>NZ_CP129613.1:0-4800000 GCF_030486405.1 Mycolicibacterium sp. HK-90
GTCATCGGCGCGTCCAACCGGTTCGCCCACGCCGCCACGCTCGCCATCGCCGAAGCCCCGGCCCGGGCCTACAACCCGCTGTTCATCTGGGGAGAATCCGGCCTCGGCAAGACCCACCTGCTGCACGCCGCCGGCAACTATGCCCAACGCCTCTTCCCGGGCATGCGCGTGAAGTACGTCTCCACCGAGGAATTCACCAACGACTTCATCAACTCGCTGCGTGACGACCGCAAGGCGTCGTTCAAGCGCAGTTACCGCGACATCGACATCCTGCTGGTCGACGACATCCAGTTCATCGAGGGCAAGGAAGGTATCCAGGAGGAGTTCTTCCATACCTTCAACACCCTGCACAACGCCAACAAGCAGATCGTCATCTCGTCGGACCGGCCGCCCAAACAGCTGGCCACCCTCGAGGACCGGCTGCGCACCCGCTTCGAGTGGGGTCTGATCACCGACGTCCAGCCGCCCGAACTGGAAACCCGGATCGCGATTCTGCGCAAAAAGGCGCAGATGGACCGGCTCGACGTGCCCGACGACGTGCTCGAGCTGATCGCCAGCAGCATCGAACGCAACATCCGCGAGCTCGAGGGCGCCCTGATCCGCGTCACCGCGTTCGCCTCGCTGAACAAGACCCGGATCGACAAAGCCCTGGCCGAGGTGGTGTTGCGCGATCTGATCGCCGATGCCACGACGATGCAGATCAGCACGGCCGCGATCATGGCCGCCACTGCCGAGTACTTCGAGACCACCGTCGAGGAGCTGCGCGGCCCCGGAAAGACCAGGGCGCTGGCCCAGTCCCGCCAGATCGCCATGTACCTGTGCCGTGAGCTCACCGATCTGTCGCTGCCCAAGATCGGCCAGGCGTTCGGGCGTGATCACACCACCGTGATGTACGCGGAGAAGAAGATCCGCGGCGAAATGGCCGAGCGACGTGAGGTGTTCGACCACGTCAAGGAACTCACCACCCGGATCCGCCAGCGCGCCAAGCGCTGAACCACCCCTGGATCCGTCCGTCGGAATGCCTCCGGCGTCTCACATCGTGGTCTCTCGAGGCCTCTCCGGCGAAAAATCTTGTAACAACTTTCGCCCCACTATGCGTCACAGGTCACAGCTCACCGCTGTGGATACACCTGTGCACAACCTGCGGGCAAAGCACGGGATGAATGACAAAATCATCCACACACCGCTGTCTGTCCACATCCGGCCGGAGGTCCGTCCACCGGTGTCCACAGCGCACTCACATCACGACACACCGAAAGTGCTGGGCAAACACCCCTTCATCCCCAGTTTTCACAGTGCCTAATACTGTTACTCAAATATCTTCTAAGAATTCTTTCTAGAAGAAGGGCGTTGGGGACACCGAGCTCACGGCCCGCCCGTCCCAGCTCGAGGAGCCCGGATGTCACCCCGATCGATTAGCTTTCAAGTTGATGCGGAAAGCTCTACGGTGGTTCATCGACAGCGATTACCAGCTTTGTCATTCAGCGTCAGGCTGTGTGACCCGGTTTTGGGAAGACGCTGGTAGAGCTCGTTATGGGGATCATCGAAGGGGCGCATAGCACGTGGCGACGACGACGGCTGGGCTGACCGACTTGAAGTTTCGCGTGGTGCGTGAGGACTTCGCGGACGCGGTGGCCTGGGTGGCCCGCAATCTGCCGACCCGGCCCACCATCCCGGTGCTGGCCGGTGTCCTGCTGACCGGCTCCGATGACGGGCTGACCATCTCGGGCTTCGACTACGAGGTGTCCGCCGAAGTTCGCGTCAGCGCCGAAATCGCTTCTCCCGGAAGCGTTTTGGTATCCGGACGGCTGCTGTCCGACATCACCAAGGCACTGCCGGCCAAGCCGGTCGAGCTCAGTGTCGAGGGCACCCGGGTGGCGCTGACCTGTGGCAGCGCCCGGTTCTCCCTGCCGACGCTGGCCGTCGAGGACTACCCGGCCCTGCCGACCCTGCCCGAGGAAACCGGTGTGGTGTCGTCCGACCTGTTCGCCGAGGCGATCGGTCAGGTCGCGGTGGCCGCCGGCCGGGACGACACGCTGCCCATGCTGACCGGTATCCGGGTCGAGATCTCCGGCGAATCAGTCGTTTTGGCGGCCACCGACCGGTTCCGGCTGGCCGTGCGCGAGCTGACCTGGGAAACCAGCGCCTCCGACGTCGAGGCGGCCGTGCTGGTGCCGGCCAAGACGCTGGCCGAGGCGGCCAAGGCCGGCACCGACGGCAATCAGGTGCACCTGTCACTCGGTTCCGGGGCCAGCGTCGGCAAGGACGGCCTGCTCGGTATCCGCAGCAACGGCAAGCGGAGCACGACCCGGCTGCTCGACGCCGAGTTCCCCAAGTTCCGCCAGCTGCTGCCGACCGAGCACACCGCGGTGGCGACCATCGGTGTCGCCGAGCTCACCGAGGCCATCAAGCGTGTGGCCCTCGTGGCCGACCGCGGCGCCCAGATCCGCATGGAGTTCGGCGATGACGTGCTGCGCCTGTCGGCCGGCGCCGATGACGTCGGTCGCGCCGAGGAGGATCTGCCGGTGGAGTTCGCCGGCGACCCGCTGACCATCGCGTTCAATCCCACCTACCTGACCGACGGCCTGAGCTCGCTGCATTCGGACCGGGTGACGTTCGGGTTCACCACGCCGAGTCGCCCCGCCGTCCTGCGTCCCACGGAGGAGGATGGTGGTACCGGTGGGGGTTCGGGTCCGTTCCCCGCTGCCAAAACCGATTACGTCTATCTGTTGATGCCGGTCCGGCTTCCCGGCTGACCGGCGGCCGCGAGGAAGGGCGCACATGCAACTGGGGTTGGTCGGCCTGGGCAAGATGGGCTTCAACATGCGCGAGCGCCTGCGCGCGGGTGGCCATGAAGTCGTCGGCTACGACCCGCGCCCGGAAGTGAGCGACGTGGCCGGCCTGGCGGATCTGGCTGCCGCGCTCGAGACGCCGCGGGTGGTTTGGGTGATGGTGCCGTCGGGCACGGTGACGCACGAGACCATCGTGATGCTGGCCGACGTGCTCGGTGCCGGTGACCTGGTCATCGACGGTGGAAACTCGCGCTATACCGAGGATGGACCACACGCAAAACTGTTGGGCGACAAGGGCATCAACTTCGTCGACGCCGGAGTCTCGGGCGGTGTCTGGGGCCTGCACGAGGGTTACGGACTGATGGTCGGCGGCGGCGACGCCGACGTGGCTCGAGCCATGCCGATCTTCGACACGCTGCGTCCCGAGGGTAATCCGGCCGACGGATTCGTCCATGCCGGCCCGGTCGGTGCCGGTCATTACGCCAAGATGGTGCACAACGGGATCGAGTACGGCCTCATGCACGCCTATGCCGAGGGCTATGAGCTGCTGGCGGCCGAAGATCTGATCACGGACCCGCAGGCGGTGATCCAGGCCTGGACCAATGGCACCGTGGTGCGCTCGTGGTTGCAGCAGTTGCTGGCCAAGGCGCTCAAGGAGGATCCCGGATTCGCCGAGATCAGCGGATACACCGAGGATTCCGGGGAAGGCCGCTGGACCGTGGAGGAGGCCATCAGCCATCGGGTTCCCATGCCGGTGATCGCGGCGTCGTTGTTCGCCCGATTCGCCTCGAGGCAAGAGGACTCCCCCACCATGAAGGCCGTGTCGGCGCTGCGCAACCAGTTCGGTGGTCACGCTGTGCACCGGATCAGCGAGTCCGGTTAGGTGAGACGACGATGTACGTCCGTCACCTGGGACTGACCGACTACCGGTCCTGGGCCCATGTCGAGCTCGAGCTGGAGCCCGGCCGCACCGTATTTGTCGGCTCGAACGGTTTCGGGAAGACGAATCTTGTTGAGGCGCTGTGGTATTGCTCAACCCTGGGCTCGCATCGGGTGGCCTCCGACGCGCCGCTGATCCGTGCCGGTGCGCAACGCGCGATCGTCTCGAGCATCGTCGTCAACGAGGGCCGGGAACTTGCCGTCGACCTCGAGATCACCAGTGGCCGGGCCAACAAGGCTCGGCTGAACCGGTCGCCGGTCAGATCCCCGCGGGAGATCCTCGGAGTGTTGCGGGCCGTGTTGTTCAGCCCGGAGGATCTTGCCCTGGTCCGCGGCGACCCAGGCGAGCGTCGGCGTTATCTCGACGAGCTGGCGACCACCCGCCGGCCGGCGATCGCGGGTATCCGTGCGGACTACGACAAGGTGGTCCGGCAACGCACCGCCTTGCTGAAAACCGCTGCGGGAGCACGGTATCGAGGTGACCGCAGTGTGCTCGACACCCTGGATGTGTGGGACGGGCACCTGGCGGCCCACGGTGCGGCGCTGATCGCCGCACGTATCGCTCTGGTCGAGCAGCTTCATCCCGAGGTGCAGAAGGCCTACCAGTTGTTGGCACCGGCGAGCCGGCCCGCGGCGATCCGGTACCGCAGCAGTGTGGAGGCCATCGAGAACGCGCCGGGCCCGGAATCCGTGGAGTTCTACGAGGCGGCGCTGCTGGACGCGCTGGCGCGCCGTCGCGATGCCGAGTTGGATCGCGGGGTCTGTCTGGTGGGCCCGCACCGCGACGATCTCGAGCTGTGGCTGGGTGATCAACCTGCCAAAGGCTTTGCCAGCCATGGAGAATCATGGTCGATGGCGTTGGCCCTGCGGCTCGGGGCCTACGAGTTGTTGCGCTCGGACGGGGTCGATCCGGTGCTGCTGCTCGACGACGTCTTCGCCGAACTGGACACCGCGCGCCGCCAGGCGCTGGCCGCCGTCGCCGGTGAAGCCGAGCAGGTGTTGGTCACTGCCGCCGTCAGCGAGGACATCCCGCAGGACTGGGCGGTCAACCGGATCGAGATCCGCATGACCGAAGGCGACCAGGGACGGATATCGGTGGTGCAGTCATGACGGACGATCCCGCAGAATCCCCAGACCCCACCCCCGCCGTGTCGCCCGAGGATCTCACCCGCATGCGGGGCATGGATCTGGTGCGGCGGACCCTGGAGGAAGCTCGAGGCGCGGCGCGCAGTCAGGGTAAGGACGTCGGCCGCGGCCGCCGCGCGCCGGTCCACCGGAAGGCCGGTAATGCGGGTCGCCGCCGCGCCTGGTCGGGCCCGGGTCCTGACGTCCGTGATCCGCAGCTGTTCGGGGCGGCGACCCAGGACCTGGCCAAGGTGCGGGGTTGGTCCTCGAGAGTGGCCGAAGGTTCGGTGTTCGGCCGCTGGCGGACCGTGGTGGGCGATCAGATCGCCGACCATGCCAACCCCACCGGCCTGGCCGAAGGGGTACTGACCGTCTCGGCAGAGTCCACCGCATGGGCCACCCAGCTGCGGATGGTGCAGGCACAACTGCTGGCCAAGATCGCCGCGGCGGTCGGCGACGGCGTGGTGACCTCCCTGAAGATCGTGGGCCCGGTCGGCCCGTCCTGGCGCAAAGGGCGCTACCACGTGCCCGGCCGCGGTCCCCGCGACACTTATGGCTAGACGGGACGACATTGCTCTGAGAGCTCCGAGACGCTCGACAGCATTGTTTTCGGGCTCCGGACGCATAGATGCCCGAAAAATTCCGCGCACGGCGCAATCAGACCGTCAGAAACGCGCACACAGCACCGGTCCTGTCCGGATCTGGCGGTAGACTGTCGACGGATCTCAGGTGGTGTCTGCACCGCCTCCCCGTGAACCCCAAGGAGACGCGTCCGACGTGGCTGCCCAGAAGAAGAACGCCCCAAGTGAGTATGGCGCCGATTCGATCAAGGTGCTCGAAGGCTTGGAGGCCGTCCGCAAACGCCCGGGCATGTACATCGGTTCCACCGGTGAGCGCGGCCTGCACCACCTGATCTGGGAGGTTGTGGACAACGCGGTCGACGAGGCGATGGCCGGCTTCGCCAGCCGGGTCGACGTCAGAATTCTCGCCGACGGTGGCGTCCAGGTCACCGACGACGGCCGCGGTATCCCCGTCGCGATGCACGCCACCGGTATCCCCACCGTCGATGTGGTCATGACCGTCCTGCACGCCGGCGGCAAGTTCGAGGAGGGCGCCTACCAGGTGTCCGGCGGTCTGCACGGAGTGGGCGTGTCCGTGGTGAACGCCCTGTCCACCCGGCTCGAGGCCGATATCCGTAAAGATGGCTACGAGTGGTTCCAGGTGTATGACCGGTCGGTCCCCGGAACCCTCAAGCAGGGTGAGAAGACCACGGAGACCGGCACCACGATCCGCTTCTGGGCCGATCCGGACATCTTCGAGACCACCGTCTACGACTTCGAGACGATCGCCCGCCGGCTGCAGGAGATGGCGTTCCTGAACAAGGGGCTGACCATCGAGCTCACCGACGAGCGGGTCACCGCCGAGGAAGTGGTCGACGATGTGGTCAGCGATCACGCCGAGGCGCCGAAGTCCGCGGCCGAGGAGGCGGCGGAGGCCGCGGCGCCGGTCAAGGTGAAGCACCGGGTGTTCCACTACCCCGGCGGTCTGGTCGACTTCGTCAAGCACATCAACCGCACCAAGTCCCCGATCCAGCCGAGCGTCATCGATTTCGACGGCAAGGGCGAAGGCCATGAGGTCGAGATCGCCATGCAGTGGAACGGCGGCTACTCCGAGTCGGTGCACACCTTCGCCAACACCATCAACACCCACGAGGGCGGCACCCATGAAGAGGGCTTCCGCGCGGCGTTGACCAGCGTGGTGAACAAGTACGCCAAGGAGAAGAAGCTCCTCAAGGACAAGGATCCGAACCTCACCGGTGAAGACATCCGCGAAGGCCTGGCCGCGGTGATCTCGGTGAAGGTGTCCCAGCCGCAGTTCGAAGGTCAGACCAAGACCAAGCTGGGCAACACCGAGGTCAAGTCGTTCGTCCAGAAGATCTGCAACGAGCAGATCAGCCATTGGTTCGAGGCCAATCCGGCTGAGGCGAAAACCGTTGTCAACAAGGCGGTTTCGTCAGCCCAGGCCCGTGAGGCCGCCCGTAAGGCCCGCGCCCTGGTCCGGCGCAAGAGTGCCACCGAGATCGGCGGCCTGCCCGGTAAGCTCGCCGACTGCCGCTCGACGGATCCCCGCAAGTCCGAACTGTATGTGGTGGAGGGTGATTCGGCAGGCGGCTCGGCCAAGAGCGGCCGCGACTCGATGTTCCAGGCGATCCTCCCGCTGCGCGGCAAGATCATCAACGTCGAAAAGGCGCGTATCGACCGCGTTCTGAAGAACACCGAAGTCCAGGCCATCATCACCGCGCTGGGCACCGGTATCCACGACGAGTTCGACATCACCAAGCTGCGGTACCACAAGATCGTGCTGATGGCCGACGCCGACGTCGACGGCCAGCACATCTCGACGCTGCTGTTGACCCTGTTGTTCCGCTTCATGAAGCCGCTGATCGAGCACGGTCACGTCTTCCTGGCCCAGCCACCGTTGTACAAGCTCAAGTGGCAGCGCCAGGAACCGGAATTCGCCTACTCCGACCGCGAGCGGGACGGTCTGCTCGAGGCGGGCAAGGCGGCCGGCAAGCGGATCAACGTCGACGACGGAATCCAGCGTTACAAGGGTCTCGGCGAGATGGATGCCAAGGAACTGTGGGAGACCACGATGGATCCGTCGGTGCGGGTGTTGCGTCAAGTGACGCTTGACGACGCGGCCGCCGCCGACGAGCTGTTCTCGATCCTGATGGGCGAGGATGTCGAAGCACGCCGCAGTTTCATCACCCGCAACGCCAAAGACGTCCGGTTCCTGGACGTTTAGGCGGGACGCTGACGATGCATACAGCTTTCATCCGGGTCAAGGTCACACCCGACGCGGCAGAGCGCGCCGCGGTCGCGATGCGGAACCTGGTCGAACCCACCACGGCCGAGCCCGGCTGCATCACCTACGAGTTCTATCGGGACCTCGAGGACCCGTCGCTGTTCCTGTGTTTCGAACATTGGGATTCCCGCGAGTCGATGGATGCGCACGGGACGACCCCACACGTTGCGGCTTTTCTCACCGAGATGGGGCCGCTGATCGAGAAGTGGGAATACAACCACACGGCGGCGCTGTGACTTCGCGAACCCACCTGCCTTGTGCGCCACCGTAATTCACGCCGGTCCGCACGACCACGACGACCGCATAGCCGAGCCCACGAGCGAGGAACGACATGACTGACACCACGTTGCCACCCGGCGACGGAACCTCTGACCGCATCGAGCCGGTCGACATTCAGCAGGAGATGCAGCGCAGCTACATCGACTACGCCATGAGCGTGATCGTGGGGCGCGCGCTGCCCGAGGTGCGCGACGGCCTCAAGCCGGTGCACCGCCGCGTGCTCTACGCGATGTACGACTCCGGGTTCCGGCCGGACCGCAGCCACGCCAAGTCGGCACGCTCGGTCGCCGAGACGATGGGTAACTACCACCCACACGGTGACTCGTCGATCTACGACACCCTGGTCCGGATGGCCCAGCCGTGGTCACTGCGCTACCCCCTGGTCGACGGCCAGGGCAACTTCGGTTCGCCGGGTAACGATCCGCCGGCCGCCATGCGTTACACCGAGGCGCGGCTGACTCCCCTGGCGATGGAGATGCTGCGTGAAATCGACGAGGAGACAGTCGATTTCATCCCGAACTACGACGGTCGGGTGCAGGAGCCGACCGTGCTGCCGAGCCGGTTCCCGAACCTGCTGGCCAACGGTTCGGGCGGTATCGCCGTCGGCATGGCCACCAACATCCCGCCGCACAACCTGCGGGAGCTGGCCGAGGCCGTGTACTGGTGCCTGGAGAACTACGAGGCCGACGAGGAGGCCACCCTCGCCGCGGTGTGTGAGCGGGTCAAGGGCCCGGACTTCCCCACCAGCGGCCTGATCGTGGGCAGCCAGGGCATCGAGGACACCTACAAGACCGGGCGCGGCTCGGTCAGGATGCGTGGTGTCGTCGAGATCGAGGAAGACAGCCGGGGCCGCACCGGCATCGTCATCACCGAGCTGCCCTACCAGGTCAACCACGACAACTTCATCACCTCGATCGCCGAGCAGGTGCGCGACGGCAAGCTGGGCGGCATCTCCAACATCGAAGACCAGTCCAGTGACCGGGTCGGTCTGCGAATCGTGGTGGAGCTCAAGCGCGATGCCGTGGCCAAGGTGGTGCTGAACAACCTCTACAAGCACACCCAGCTGCAGACCAGCTTCGGCGCCAACATGCTGTCGATCGTCGACGGCGTACCGCGCACCCTGCGTCTGGACCAGCTGATCCGGCTGTATGTGGACCACCAGCTCGATGTGATCGTGCGACGCACCCGTTACCGGTTGCGCAAGGCCAATGAGCGGGCCCACATCCTGCGCGGTCTGGTCAAGGCGCTCGACGCCCTAGACGAGGTGATCGCGTTGATCCGGGCGTCGCAGACCGTCGAGATCGCCCGGGCCGGCCTGATCGAGCTGCTCGACATCGACGAGATCCAGGCCCAGGCCATCCTGGACATGCAGCTGCGCCGGTTGGCTGCCCTGGAACGACAGAAGATCGTCGACGATCTGGCCAAGATCGAGGCCGAGATCGCCGATCTCGAGGACATCCTCGCCAAGCCAGAGCGTCAGCGCACCATCGTGCACGACGAACTCGCCGAGCTGGTCGAGAAGTACGGCGACGACCGTCGGACCCGGATCGTCCCGGCCGACGGTGAGGTCAGCGACGAGGACCTGATCGCCCGCGAGGACGTCGTCGTCACGATCACCGAGACCGGGTACGCCAAGCGGACCAAGACCGACCTGTACCGCAGCCAGAAGCGCGGCGGCAAGGGTGTGCAGGGTGCGGGACTCAAGGCCGACGACATCGTCAACCACTTCTTCGTCTGCTCGACCCACGATTGGATCCTGTTCTTCACCACGCAGGGCCGGGTCTACCGGGCGAAGGCCTACGAGCTGCCGGAGGCCTCGCGCACCGCGCGCGGTCAGCACGTGGCGAACCTGCTGGCCTTCCAGCCGGAGGAGCGCATCGCCCAGGTCATCCAGCTCAAGACCTACGAGGACGCGCCGTACCTGGTGCTGGCCACCCGCAACGGTCTGGTGAAGAAGTCCAAGCTGGTCGACTTCGACTCCAACCGCTCGGGCGGCATCGTCGCGGTCAACCTCCGTGACGGGGACGAGCTGGTCGGCGCGGTGTTGTGCTCGGCCGAGGACGACCTGCTGCTGGTCAGCGCCAACGGACAGTCCATCCGCTTCTCGGCGACCGACGAGGCGCTGCGGCCGATGGGTCGCGCGACCTCCGGCGTGCAGGGCATGCGGTTCAACGAGGACGACCGGTTGCTGTCGCTGAATGTGGTCCAGCCGGACACGTATCTGCTGGTCGCGACCGCCGGTGGGTACGCCAAGCGCACCGCGATCGACGAGTACACGGTCCAGGGTCGCGGCGGCAAGGGCATCCTGACGATCCAGTACGACCGCAAACGTGGCAGTCTGGTCGGAGCGCTGATCGTCGATGACGAGACGGAGCTGTACGCCATCACCTCCGGGGGCGGCGTCATCCGGACCGCCGCACGTCAGGTTCGCAAGGCAGGGCGCCAAACCAAGGGTGTCCGCTTGATGAACCTGGGCGAGGGCGACACACTGATTGCGATTGCGCGCAACGCCGAGGAGGAATCCGATCCGGATGGTGCCGAGCCCGACGAGGCGTGACGCTGCCGCCGAGGCCCGACCCGGACCCCGGCCTGAGCTAAGGAGCTGTTAGGTGAGTTCACCGAACGAACCGGGATACCCGCGCACGGGCGACCGGTCGGGCAGCTCCAACGGCTCGGGGGCCGAGGGCGGGTCGGCTGCGAGCAAAGGCAGCGGAGCGGCCGCTCGGCCGGCCGGCGGCCAGATCACCGAGACCGGTGAAGCACCGCCGTGGCAGCGCGGCACCGCCCGCACCGCGCAGCAGCCGACGCCGGAGGCACGAGACGAGAGTGCTCGTACGCCGGGCGCCCACTCCCCCGGAGTGGAGGCCCGGCTACAGCGCTTCGTGTCCGGCACCGAGAACCAAGAGACCGAGCAGCAGGCCCGGCCCCCGCGTCCGGCGTCCGGCGGCTCGCAGGCGCCACGCAGTGAGCCGGTCCGGCCGGAGGCCTATGCCAGCGAGATCCCGGACCTGTCCGGGCCGTCGCCGCGTCCGACGCAACGCAAGACGTCCCCCGACGCCGCATCGGCGAGATCTTCGGGAGCTCCGACCACGCGGATCCAGGTTGCCAACCGCAGCCAGCAGCAGGGCCCGGTCCGGGCCAGCATGCAGATCCGCCGGGTCGACCCGTGGACTGTGCTGAAGGTCTCACTGGTGCTGTCAGTGGTGCTGTTCTTCGTGTGGATGATCGCGGTGGCGTTCCTCTACCTCGTCCTCGGCGCCATGGGTGTGTGGAGCAAGCTCAACAGCAATGTCGGCGACCTGCTGACCAGCGCCAGCGGCGCGTCCGGCGGCGAATTGGTGTCCAGCGGAACGATCTTCGGCGGGTCGGCTCTGATCGGCCTGGTCAACATCGTGGTGCTGTGTGCGATGGCGACCATCGGCGCGTTCATCTACAACCTGACCACCGATCTGGTGGGCGGCGTCGAGGTCACGCTCGCCGACAGGGATTGATTTGGGAGTCTGCGCCCCGGTGCGGTAATCTCTGCGCTCGGTCGATCCCAATTTTCGGGCCTATAGCTCAGGCGGTTAGAGCGCTTCGCTGATAACGAAGAGGTCGGAGGTTCGAGTCCTCCTAGGCCCACGACAACCGGTGTAGCCGGTGATCACCGAGAGGTTGTGCCCATGCGGTTCCTGCTTCTGGCCGGCATCGCAGCCGTCGCGGTGATCGTATGGCGGTCACGACACGGTGAAGAGGTTTGGCACGACCTGGAGACTCCAGCGTCGCCGCCAGATACGGGGCCTTAGCTCAGTTGGTAGAGCGCTGCCTTTGCAAGGCAGATGTCAGGAGTTCGAATCTCCTAGGCTCCACAAGTCAAAATTCAAGGTTCGCCAAGCGGTTCGGCTCAGATGCCGGGCCGCTTTTCTCGTCTCACGAACCGGTTCTGCCCGGTAGGCTTCCGCTGTCCACAGACGGCGGGCCGTCCTTCCGCCTCGGGATGCTCCATACCGCTGGTAGCGCCATCGTGAGGAAGAGGGAACCGTGATTCGAGCGTTCATCGTGGGCATCGCCGCATTGGCCATCGCCGGTTGCGGATCGGAGAGCACTGAACCGGCGGCGTCCAGTCCGGCTGCCACCTCGGCCGAGGCGGTGAGCGACGAACAACAGATCCGCGATCTGATCGACGCCGAGGAAGCCGCGATGGCGGGCTTCGATTTCGACACGATGGCCGGGCTGACGTGTGCCCAGTACCGGGACGTGGTGGTGAACCAGCCGGACACCATGTTCCCGCCCATCAGCGAGGCGGGCACCCCTGAGGAACTGGCCGCGAAGCCCGCCGATGTGATGGCGGAGGCGCTCAAGCAGCAGTACCCCACCGCGTCGGACGCCACGATCCGCGAGTTGGTCGACGCGTTGATCCGCTACGACGAACCGGCTTACAAGGCCGCGAACCTCGAGATTCTCCGGCAGACCACCACCGTGACGATCGACAAGGTGGAGAACATCAAGGTCACCGGCGACACGGCGACGGCCGATCTCACCACGACGTGGCGGTCAGGCAACGAGGCGCCGGTCACCGAGACCCAGAACAACAGCTTCCTCAAAGAGGACGGCAAGTGGTTGGACTGCGAGGAGCCTGTCGCGGAATAGCCGGGTAGCGCCCGGGTTTCAGGGTTTCGGGGTGACCTCGACACTCGGCGGCAACGGTGACGGCGGCTCGGGGCGCGCGTTGCGCCGCACGATCGAGAACGCCAACGCGCCACCGGCCAGGACGGCCGCGGCCACGCCGGCAAGCACCAGCGGGCGACGACGGCGCTTGGGCTGTGGCGGGGCGGCGGCCTCCTGAAGCACCTCGGGCAGGGCCGCGACCGCTTCGGCGGCAGCGGCCAGTTGTCGGCGCAGCTTGCCGGACTCGTACCGCTTGCGCAGCTCGGCTGCCGCGCCGGACACGGTGTTGGCGCTGATCCCCACCACACCGCGGGTCACGTCGACCGGACCGACCGTGCTGTATTTCAATCCGCGGGCTAGGCGCTGACGGGGGGCCAACCGGGCATCGACGTTCGCGGTCATCGGGCACCTTTCTGGGCTCTGGCGACGGTCCTGAGGTGAAGTCGTTCTCGGGCTCAGATCCAGACTGCCATCTCCGGGCGGGTCTCGGGTCGTTGGTGGGGTATCTGACGCTCCCCGGGCCCGGGATGGCAGACTGAGTTCTCGTGACGAGCCCCATTCAGACCGCGACGGCGACACTGCACACCAACCGCGGCGATATCAAGATCGCACTGTTCGGAAACCACGCTCCCAAGACCGTGGCCAACTTCGTCGGCTTGGCGCAGGGCACCAAGGACTACAGCACCGAGAACGCCTCGGGTGGCACGACCGGACCCTTCTACGATGGGGCGATCTTCCACCGCGTCATCGACGGCTTCATGATCCAGGGTGGCGATCCGACCGGCACCGGCCGTGGCGGCCCGGGCTTCCAGTTCGCCGACGAGTTCCACCCCGAGCTCCAGTTCGACAAGCCCTACCTGCTGGCCATGGCCAACGCCGGGCCGGGCACCAACGGCTCGCAGTTCTTCATCACGGTCGGCCAGACGCCGCACCTGAACCGGCGCCACACCATCTTCGGTGAGGTCGTGGACCCCGAGTCGAAGAAGGTGGTCGACGCCATCGCGTCCACCCCCACCGATCGCTCCGACCGGCCGTCCGACCCGGTGGTCATCGAATCGGTCACCGTGTCATAACGGGCCTGCCCCGCACATACAACTGCGCGACGCCCCCGAGAACGGGGGCGTCGCGTGTTGTGTGGGGTATGAATCCCTCTCAGCGAGGGACGAAACCGGCTTGGGTGAGCGCGTCGAGGACGTCGATCGGGTCTGTGCCCAGATCCCACCGGGTGAAGACCACCAGGCGGTCGTCACTCGTGTCGATCTCCAGTAGGCGGACCTTTCGCGCGATGCGGCGGAACTCCGTGATGCGGATCCCCTGGATCTCATTGCGGCGATAGGTCCGGGTGCGCCACCAGCCGGCGACGGTGAGACCGTCTTGATTAATTGCCAGTTTCGGACGTGCCCGCCACGACAATATTGCGAACGTGAGCAATCCCACGCCAGCTATGCCGGCAAGAACACGTCCTGGCGGGTCTGTGATCAGCGTCACAGCTGCGATAGCCATCATAAGTCCGGCTATGCCACAACCTGCGACTCCAGCGGCCGGTGGGCTCCAATGAGTTTGCTGCATGGGTTCTTCACACCCTCTTACCGCGACTAATGGAGTTATCCACAGGTGCTATCCCCAATGGGGATGAATCACAACGATGTGATTGAGCGCCGACGAGGTTGCTGAGCTGGTAACGCTGAAAACGTAAGATGAATTCATTATGGTGCAGTCTCAGATCAGCGCCAGCGCATGGTGAGCAACAGCCCACTGATCATGAAGGCAAATGCGATGGCGTAGTTCCACGGGCCGAGATCAGCCATCCACTGCAGGAAGGACGGCGTGTCGATCGGGTTGGTCGCGGCCAGCTGGAACACCAGCAGCCAGAGCAGACCGAACAGCATGAGGCCGATGAACAGCGCGACGAACCACACACTGGACGGCCCGGCTTTCACCTTGACCGGAGTCCGGCTCACCGGCTTGATGGTGAAATCGTTCTTTTTGCGGACTTTGGACTTGGGCATGGGTACCTTCGCGGACAGTCGGCGTCACACGGTGCGACGATGAGGCAGGATGCCTCACGAGCCTAACGTAGCTGCACGTCCAGGAGAGACAGCGATGGACCAACCCGATCGGTCGCGGTGGCGCCTCGGCGTACCGGTCGTCTGCCTGTTCGCCGGCTTGCTGCTGGCCGCCACCCATGGGGTCTCCGGTGGTGACGAGATTCGCCGCAGCGATGCTCCGCGCCTGGTTGACCTGGTGCGGGAGGCCCAGCAGTCCGTGGACCGGCTCACGGTCCAGCGCGATTCGCTGTCCACCGAGCTCGACAGCCATCACGGCGGCTCCCCCAGCTCACATGCCGCGCTCGACGCCATCACCGCACGGTCGGCCGAATTGGCCGCCGACGCCGGCGTCGTGCCGATGCGGGGCCCGGGCCTGGTGGTGACGCTGAACGATGCCCAGCGTGATGCCGAAGGCCGCTTCCCGCGCGATGCCGCCCCCGACGACCTGGTGGTGCATCAGCAGGACATCCAAGCGGTCCTCAACGCCCTGTGGAGTGCGGGTGCGGAGGGCATCCAGATGCAGGACCAGCGCATCATCGCGACGTCGGCTCCCCGCTGCGTCGGCAACACCCTGCTGCTCAACGGCCGCACCTACAGTCCGCCGTACGTCATCACGGCGATCGGCGATGCCGCGGCCATGCAGGCGGCGCTGGCCGCCGCACCGTTGGTGACGCTCTACAAGCAGTACGTGGTGCGATTCGGGCTGGGCTACACCGAGGAACCCCGCGCCGAGGTGGAACTGACAGGCCACACCGAGCCGCTGCGGATGCGCTACGCGAAACCCGCGGGCCCCGTCGGCTATTAATCTCGTTTTCCGGGGCCGGTAGCCTATGTCAATGCAGGTTCTGGTCGTCGACAACTATGACAGCTTCGTGTTCAACCTGGTCCAATACCTGGGTCAGCTCGGGGTGGACGCGCAGGTCTGGCGCAACGACGACGAGCGTCTGGCCACCGAGGCCGACATCGCGAAGGTGGCAGCCGACTTCGACGGCGTCCTGCTGAGCCCGGGACCCGGCACGCCCGAACGCGCCGGAGCGTCGATCCCTCTGGTCCGGGCCTGCGCCGCGGCCGGCACTCCCCTACTGGGCGTCTGCCTCGGCCACCAGGCCATCGGTGTGGCCTTCGGCGGCACCGTCGACCGGGCGCCGGAGCTGCTGCACGGCAAGACCAGCGTGGTGTTCCACTCCGATGCCGGGGTGCTCAAAGGCCTGCCGGACCCGTTCACCGCGACCCGTTACCACTCGCTGACGATCCTGCCCGAGACCGTGCCGGACGAGCTCGAGGTCATCGCACGCACCGAAGGCGGGGTGATCATGGGCGTGCGCCACACCGAGCTCCCGATCCACGGGGTGCAATTCCACCCGGAGTCGATCCTGACCCAGGGCGGACATCGCATGCTGGCCAATTGGCTGGGCGTGTGCGGTGCCGCCCCGGCCGAACAGCTGGTGGCCTCGCTCGAGGACGAAGTGGCTCGCGCCGTAGCGGCGGCTACGACGCGAAGCTCAGCGTGATCCGCGCGTCGCGGTTCACCCCGCTGCCCGCGGGCGGGCTCTGGGTGACCACGGCGTTGCTCCGCTGACCGCTGTTGGGGATGTTCGGTCCCTTGTCCAGCACGCCGGTCCAACCGAGCGCGGTCAACCGCGGATACACGTCATCCCAGAACTGGCCGACCAGGTCGGGCATGACGAACTGGTTGCCCCGCGACACGTGGATCTGAATCGGGGTGTCCTTGGGCACCGAAGTTCCCGCCGGGGGCTCGGTGCCGACCACCTGACCGGCCGGTGCGGTGTTGTCCACGTCGATCACAACGGTGCTGGTGAATCCCGACGCGGTGAGAATCTGCTTGCAGACGTCGGCGCTCTGGCCCGTGCAGTCCGGCACCGAAGTGTTCTCCGGGCCGGAGCCCACGACCAACGTGACCTCGTAGATGATGCCCGCGGTCTGGTTGGCCGGCGGATTGGTGGCCAGCACCCGGCCCTTCTGCTCGGGCGTCGACGGGCTCGGCGACTCCTTGACCTTCTCGAACCCGGCGTCCTTGAGCTTCTGCCGGGCCTGCGACGGAGTCAGCCCGGCCACATCGGGCACCTGGGCCTGCTCCGGCCCGCCGGAGACGTTCACGGTGATCTCGTCACCGGCGGCCACCATGCTGTTGGCCGCCGGGTCGGTGCCGATCACGACACCGGGGGCCACCTTGTTGTCGGTCTTGTCCTCGGTGCGGGTCTTGAAGCCCCGATTCTGCAGGGCGGCAACGGCATCCGCCGAACGCTGACCGCTCACATCGGGCACCTGCACGTCGCGCGGCTTGCCGTCGAACATGTTGATCGCGACCGTCACCACCACGGTCAGCACGGCCAGGACCGCCACCGCGATGAGCCAACGGGCCACCGACGCATTGCGGTCGACGGGGCGGGGCACCACCAGATCCTGCGTGGGCGCCGCATGGGGTCCCTGGGCCAGCATCGGCCCGGAGTTCATCATCGACGTCCGCTCGGACTCGGTGAGCACCTTCGGTGCCTCGGGGGCCTCTCCGCTGTGCACCCGGATCAGATCGGTGCGCATCTCGGCCGCGGTCTGATAGCGGTTGTCGGGGTTCTTGGCCAGGGCCTTGAGCACCACCGCGTCGAGTTCGGGGGAAATCCCGGTGTGCCGTTGCGACGGCGGGATCGGATCCTCGCGGACATGCTGATACGCCACCGCGACCGGCGAATCGCCGATGAAAGGCGGTTCCCCGGTGAGCATTTCGTACAGCACGCAGCCCAGCGAGTAGACGTCGGAACGGGCGTCGACGGTTTCCCCGCGCGCCTGCTCGGGCGACAGGTACTGCGCGGTGCCGATGACCGCGGCGGTCTGGGTGACGCTGTTGCCGGTATCGGCCAGGGCCCGGGCGATACCGAAGTCCATCACCTTCACAGCGTTGTTCTTGCTGATCATGATGTTGGCCGGCTTGACGTCCCGGTGCACGATGCCGTGCTGATGGCTGAAGTTCAGCGCCTGACAGGCGTCGGCGATGACCTCGATCGCGCGCCGCGGCGGCATGGGCCCGTCGGTGTGCACGATGTCGCGCAGCGTCACCCCGTCGACGTACTCCATCACGATGTAGGGCAGCGGCCCGTTCGGGGTCTCCGCCTCGCCGGTGTCGTACACCGCAACGATCGCGGGATGGTTCAGCGCGGCCGCGTTCTGCGCTTCACGGCGGAAACGCAGGTAGAAGCTGGGATCGCGGGCCAGGTCGGCGCGCAGGACTTTGACCGCGACGTCGCGGTGCAACCGCGTATCGCGTGCGATGTGAACTTCGGACATGCCACCGAAGCCGAGAATTTCACCGAGTTCATATCGGTCAGAAAGGTGCTGAGGCGTCGTCATCGCAGTATCTGTTCTGGTGCCTTGGGGACGACCTGAGCCATGGCCCCGGCCGCCTCAGGCACGATCACGTGGAAGGCCAGGTCCGGCAGCGCTGCCGGGGTCTGGTAGGGAGTCGTCTCGGTCACCGTGTCGGTGACGGTCGGAGGCGGTGTCTGCTGTTGGTCCTTGCGATCCTGCGCGTTGAGCACGATCAGGATGGCAATGACGATCGCCAGCGCGCCGAGTACCCCGGCGGCCCACAACAGTGCCCGCTGACCCGAGGAGAACGTCCGCCGCGCCGGGGGTGCCGAGCGGTGTGCGGATGTCGTCGGGCGGGCCCGGGTGGCGGTCACCGGCGCGCGGCCGGTGAGGTCTGCGGCGGCGCGGGCCTGTGCGGCCGAAGGAACCGCGGCCGGAGCGGCGCGGCCCAGCGTCGGAGCCTGGTTGGGACGCGGTGGGCGCCGTCCTGAGCGCACCGCGGCGACCGCGTCGGCGAACGGTCCGCCCGACTTGTAGCGCATCCCCGGGTTCTTCACCAGGGTGATCTCGATCAGCTCGCGGACGTTCGGCGGCAGATCAGCCGGCAGCGGCGGGGGAGTCTCCTTGATGTGCTTCATCGCCACCGTCAACGCCCCGTCACCGGTGAACGGGCGCTTACCCGAAACCGATTCGTAGCCAACGACTCCCAACGAATACACGTCGCTGGCCGCGGTGGCGTCATGGCCGAGCGCCTGCTCGGGCGCGATGTACTGGGCGGTGCCCATCACCATGCCGGTCTGGGTCACCGGGGCGGCGTCGACGGCCTTGGCGATGCCGAAGTCGGTGAGCTTCACCTGGCCCGTCGGGGTGATCAGGATGTTGCCGGGTTTGACGTCGCGGTGCACCAGCCCCGCGGTGTGGGCAACCTGCAGTGCCCGCCCGGTCTGCTCGAGCATGTCCAGCGCGTGGCGCAGCGACAACCGGCCGGTGCGCTTGAGCACCGAGTTCAACGGCTCACCGTTGATCAACTCCATGACGAGGTAGGCGGTGCGGCCCTCACCGTCGAGCTCGGTCTCGCCGTAGTCGTACACGCTGGCGATCCCGGGGTGGTTGAGCATCGCCACGGTGCGGGCCTCGGCCCGGAACCGCTCGACGAACTCGGCATCGGTCGAAAACTCGGCCTTGAGCACCTTGACCGCGACGCGTCGGCCCAGCCGTGAGTCGACGGCCTCCCAGACCTGACCCATGCCGCCGGTGGCGATCAGGCGCTGCAGCCGGTACCGCCCGGACAGCGTGACTCCAACCCGGGGACTCATGAATCCTCCCGCAGCGCCGCGGCGATCGTGGCGCGTCCGATCGGGGCGGCGAGTGCGCCGCCGGTGGCCGACAACCGGTCCCCGCCGTCCTCGATCAGCACCGAGACCGCGACCTTGGGGTCGGAGGCCGGTGCGAATGCGATGTACCAGGCATGCGGCGGAGTGTTCCGGGGGTCGGTCCCGTGCTCTGCCGTACCGGTCTTAGAAGCGATCTGCACGCCGGCGATGGCTCCCTTCTGCTGAGTCACCTGCTCGGCGGCGACCATCAAGTCCGTAAGTGTAGCTGCGACCTGGGGTGACACCGCCCGGCGCTCTTGGGCGGGCGCGGTGGTGGCGATCGTCGTCAGGTCGGGTCCTTTTAGGCTATCCACAAGATACGGGCGCATCGAGATCCCGTCATTGGCGACGGTCGCGGCCACCTGCGCATTCTGCAGCGGAGTCAGGGCCACATCGCGCTGCCCGATGCTGGACATGCCCAGCGCAGCGGCATCCGAGATGGGGCCGGTGGTGGACTCGGCGACCTGCAGCGGGATCGTGGGTGGCGGGGAGTCGAGACCGAACGCCTGCGCCGTCGACTTCAGCTTGTCGGCGCCGGTGTCCAGGCCGAGCTGGACGAAGGCGGTGTTGCACGAACGGGCGAACGCCTCGCGCAGCGAGGCGGTGGGCCCACCCCCGCACGAGGCCCCACCGAAGTTCTCCAGCGTCGCGGTGCTGTCGGGCAGCGGGATCCGCGGGGCCGCCGTCAACTGGGTGTCCGGGGTGGCGCCGGCCTGAAGGGCGGCGGCGGTGGTGATCACCTTGAACGTCGAACCCGGCGGGTAGGTCTCCGAGATGGCGCGGTTGAGCAACGGGGACTGTGCGTCGTCGCGCAATCGCTGCCAGGCCTCGCTCTGGGCGTTGAGATCGTGGGTGGCCAGCAGGTTGGGGTCATACGACGGTGACGACGCCATCGCCAGGATCTTTCCGGTGGAAGGCTCCAGGGCCACCACCGAACCCTTGCACGGGCCGTCGCAGCCGCGCTGCAGCGCATCCCAGGCGGCCTGCTGCACCTCGGGCTTGATCGTGGTGTCGACGTTGCCGCCGCGCGGGTCACGGCCGGTGAAGAAATCGGCCAGCCTGCGGCCGAACAGCCGCTCGTCGGAGCCGTTCAGGATGGTGTCCTCGGCACGTTCCAGGCCGGTGCTGGAATATCCCAGCGAGTAGAAGCCGGTGACCGGTGCGTAGGCCTCGGGATTCGGGTAGGTCCGCAGGAAGCGGAACCGGCCGTCGGTGGCGATCGAATAGGCCAGCAGCTGGCCGCCCGCGGTGATCTGGCCGCGTTGGCGCGAATACTCGTCGAGCAGCACCCGCTGATTGCGCGGGTCGGCGCGCAACCCGTCGGCGGTGAAGACCTGGGTGATGGTGGCGTTGGCCAACAGCAGCACGATCAGCACCATGATCGTGACTGCCACCCGGCGCAGGGAGGTGTTCATACCTTCTCGATCACCTCGGTGTTGGCCGCGGCGATGGGGGTGGGGTTCGGCGGTGGGGTGGTGGAGATCGGCCGGCGGGCCGCGTGCGAGATGCGCACCAGGATCGCCAGCAGCAGATAGTTCGCCAGCAGGGAGGACCCGCCGTAGGACATCCATGGCGTGGTCAGCCCGGTCAGCGGAATGAGCTTGGTGACCCCGCCGACCACGATGAACAACTGGATGGCCAGTGTCGCGGACAATCCTGCGGCCAGCAGCTTGCCGAAGCTGTCGCGCACCGCGATGGCGGTGCGCATCCCGCGGATGATCAAGATCGTGTAGAGCATGAGAACGCCTGCCAGCCCGACCAATCCGAGCTCCTCGCCGATGGCGGCGATGATGAAATCGGTGGCGGCGGCGGGGACCGTCCCGGGTTGTCCGTTGCCGAGGCCGGTGCCGAAGATACCGCCGGTGGCGAAGCTGAACAGCGACTGCACCATCTGGTAGCCCGCGCCGTCAGGATCGGCGAACGGATCGAGCCAGGTCTCCACCCGCACCCGGACGTGGCCGAAAACCTGGTATGCCACAACACTTCCCGCAGCGAACAGGGCCAGCCCGATGACCACCCAGCTGAGCCGCTCGGTGGCCACGTACACCAGCACCAGGAAGGACGCGTACAGCAGAAGCGAAGTGCCCAAATCCTTTTCGAAAACCATCACGCCCACCGAGGCGGCCCACGCCAGCAGCAGGGGAGCCAGGTCGCGGGGGCGGGGCAGATCGAGCCCGAGGAAATGCTTGCCCGCACTGGTGAACAGGTCGCGCTTGGCCACCAGTACGGCGGCGAAGAAGATCAGCAGCAGGATCTTGGAGAACTCGGCGGGCTGAATCGAGAAGCCGGGGAACTGGATCCAGATCTTGGCGCCGTACTGCTCGGAGTACTTGGCCGGCAGCAACGCCGGAATGACAAGCAGCACAAGGCCGGTCAACGCGCAGATGTACCCGTACCGGGCGAGCATGCGGTGGTCGGACAGCACCGCCACCACGACCGAGAACCCGATGACACCGACCAGCGTCCACATCATCTGCTGATTGGCGGTGCCGCCCAGGCCGTCGGAGGTCATCTCACCCTTGGCCAGGTCCAACCGGTGGATCATCACCAGACCCAGACCGTTGAGCAGCGCGACCACCGGCAGCAGCAGCGGGTCCGCGTAGGGCGCGAAGCGGCGCACGGCCAGGTGTGCGGCGGCCATCAAGGCGGCGAAGGTGATGACGTGGCGGGCCAGGTCCCAGCTCAAGCCCTGTTCCTGGTTGGCTTCGACGATCAGCAGCGCGACGGTGGTGATGAAGACTGCGAACCCCAGAAGCAGCAGTTCCGCGTTGCGCCGATTCGGGAGCGGCGGCATGACGGTAACCGGCGACTGGGGTTGAGTTGTCATGACACGGCTCGGCAGTTCGTCCCCGGTTCGGGTGGCGGGGGAGGTAGTGCGGTGACCGTGGGCGACGGTGGGGGAGACGGCGCGGGAGGGGCCGGAGTCGGGGCGCCGGTGGTGGTCGGTGTGCCGGGCGTTTCCGGAGCCGGCGTCTCGGGGGCCGGTGGTTCCGCGCCGGGTGCGGGCGACGGGGTCGGGCTGGGCGTCGGCGACGGCCCTGGCGCCGGGGTGGGCTTGGACGTCGTGGTCGCGGTCCGCGGGGCGCACACCGGCAGGACGGAGATGCGGGCCAGCTCGCTGATCTGGGCGATGGCCTCGTCTTGCGTACCGCCCGGCAGACCGGCGGTCACCGAGGCGCGCGCCGACGGGCGCATGTCGTCGACCGCCATCAGCCGGCAGTCGCGGTTGTTCCGATTGTCGTCGGCGTCGACGAGCGACAGTTCGTTGCGGGCGTTCAGGCACCCCAGGCGGTAGGGCTCCTGCAGGGAGATCCCGAGGAAAGAACCCTGCACCCCGCGCATGATCGACACCGTGCCCTCATGCGCACCGACGTAATAGTTGTTGCGGATGATCTCCCGGCCGATCGCCAACCCGCCGACGAGCACCAGCACCAGCAGCACCGCTGCGATGAGGATGCGGCGTCGTGACCGGGGTGTGCGAGCCGGCTCGGCCGGCTGGGGGATCACCCGCTTCGGTTCGTTGCGGCGAGGGTTGAACGCCGAGGCCCGTCCGGCCGCGGTGTCCGGCGGCGCGCTCTGGTCGTCGTCCCCGGACACCGCGCCGGCCAGGATCGGCTGGGTCTGCCCGTAGTCGTAATCGACGACGTCAGCGACCACCACGGTGACGTTGTCCGGTCCACCGCCGCGCAGCGCCAATTCGATCAGCCGGTCCGCGCTCTCGGCGACATCCTCGATCTGCAGGGCCTCGTGGATGGTTTCGTGGCTGACCGGATCGGACAGGCCGTCGGAGCACAACAGGTAACGGTCGCCGGCCTTGGCCTCGCGCATGATCAACGTGGGCTCGACCTCGTGACCGGTCAGCGCCCGCATGATCAGCGAGCGCTGCGGATGGCTGTGGGCCTCCTCCGCGGTGATCCGGCCCTCGTCGACCAGCGTCTGGACGAACGTGTCGTCCTTGGTGATCTGGGTCAGCTCACCGTCACGGAGCAGGTAGCCGCGCGAATCGCCGATGTGGACCAGGCCGAGCCGGTTTCCCGCGAACAGGATCGCGGTGAGCGTCGTGCCCATCCCGTCGAGCTCGGGGTCGGCCTCCACATGGGCCGCGATCGCGGCATTGCCTTGCCCGACCGCGGAATTGAGCTTGCCCAGCAGATCGCCGCCCGGCTCGTCGTCGTCGAGGTGCGCGAGCGCCGCGATGACCAACTGTGAGGCCACCTCACCCGCGGCGTGGCCGCCCATGCCGTCGGCGAGCGCCAACAGCCGAGCCCCGGCATAGACGGAGTCCTCATTGTTGGCGCGGACCAACCCGCGATCACTGCGCGCGGCATAACGGAGAACGAGGGTCATAGTGTGTCTCGCGCTCCTCGCAGCCGCAGCTGTTGTTCTGCTCCTCGCGTGCGCGGTGCCTGATCTGCTCCTCGCGTGCGCGGTGCTGGATCTGCTCCTCGCGTGCGCGGCGTCACGGACGCAACTCGATTACCGTCTTGCCGATTCGAACCGGCGTGCCGATGGAAACCCTTACCGCTGTTGTCACCTTCGCCCTGTCAAGGTATGTGCCGTTGGTCGATCCTAGGTCCTCGACGTACCACTCCGAACCTCGTGGCGAGAGACGGGCGTGGCGCGTCGAAGCGTAATCATCGGTGAGCACCAAGGTGGAGTCGTCGGCACGGCCGATCAACACCGGCTGGGTACCCAATGTGATGCGGGTACCGGCCAGTGCCCCCTCGGTGACCACCAATTGCCGCGCGACGTTGCGCCGGTCCCGGCTCGGCAGCAGGGAGCCGCGCAGCGCCAAACCCCGGCGGACCATCACCGCGCCCGTCGGCGCATAGATATCGGTCCGCAGGATGCGCAGCACCGACCAGATGAACAGCCAGAGCAGCAGGAGGAATCCGACACGTGTCAGCTGCAGCACTAACCCCTGCATCTGACGTCCTCTCCGTATCCGCCCCGGTGGCATGGCTCAGCTACCGTCGGCAACGTCACGATACTTGGACGGCGATAGCCGTGAGGGCGAAGCGGGGTGCTTGCCACTCCGGTGTGTCCGGTCTCAGACGCTCAGTGCACGCGCACGATGATCTCGGAATGGCCCAGCCGGATCACGTCGCCGTCGGCCAGCTGCCACTCCTGCACGGGTGCGTTGTTCACCGTGGTGCCGTTGGTGGAGTTGAGGTCTGACAGCAACGCGACCTGGCCGTCCCACCGGATCTCCAGATGCCGTCGCGACACCCCGGTGTCGGGCAGCCGGAACTGGGCGTCCTGGCCGCGGCCGATCACGTTGGCGCCTTCGCGCAGTTGGTACGTGCGGCCGCTGCCGTCGTCGAGCTGAAGCGTGACGGACGCGCCGCCCGCGGCGTAATCGCCGCCGCCGTAGCCACCCTGGGCGCCGTAACCGGGCTGACCGCCCTGCGGTGCGCCGTACTCGCCGCCGCCGTAGCCGCCCTGCTCGGGGTAACCACCCTGCTGCGGTTCGGCGTAGCCACGGCCGTAATCCTGCTGCTGGCCGTAGTCCTGGCGGCCATAGGCCTGGCCGCCGTACCCGGCCTGCTCGGGGTAGCCGCCTTGTTCGGGGTAGCCCCCGCCTTGTTCGGGGTAGCCGCCCTGCTCGGGGTAGCCACCCGGTTGCGGTTCGGCGTAGCCGCGGCCGTACCCGGGCTGACCACCCTGGGGAGGCTGGGGAGGCTGGCCGTAGCCGCCGCCCGGCTGGCCGCCATAGCCGCGGTCATAGCCGCCGCCCTGCTGGCCGCCGTAACCGGCCGGGGGGCGCTGCTGCTCGTAGGACTGCGGCGGGTAGCCGCCCTGGTCCGGGTAGCCGCCCTGATCGGGGTAACCGCCCTGGTCCGGATAACCACCCTGATCGGGGTAGCCACCGCGGTCGGGGTAGCCGCCGCGCTGCGGGGGGTAACCGGCCTGGTCCTGAGGCGGGTAGCCGCCCTGTTCCGGCGGGTACTGGCCACCGCGGGGATCGTCCTGCGGGTGCCCGTAGCGGTCGTCGTAATAATCGTCGCCGGGCCGCCCTTGTCCCTGGCCGCCGCGGTAATTCGGGTTATCGGTCATAGGTGGTTCTCCTGATTCTGCGGTGAACGCATGGTCGCCTCGGGCTCGCGCGGATTCGCCAGCGGTCGAATCGGGGTTGACCGCGCCACGTGCGCGGAACTGTCCAGTGTGCAAGTTCGGTGATTGCTCGAATCTAACGACCACATCACCATAAGTTTGCCACCCCTGATCACGGATGAATCCCCCCAGATGCTTGGCGAACGCGGTCGAAGTCAGGTCAGTATCAGCGCTTACCTTCTGATAGTCAGTGCCACTGAGCGTAATTACGTAGTCGTTCGGCGCCAAAACTTGTCCCCCGGCCACGGTACGGGCTCGAGACTCGGCTTCCCGGCACAACGCCGTCTCTACTTCTTGCGGCACTATCGAGCCGCCGAAGACCCGGGCGAACGCATCGCCGACGGTCGATTCGAGTTTGCGTTCGATGCGGTCGACCAGACCCATGTCACCGCCCGCCTTTACTCGTTGTCGTTCGTCGCCTCGACACGGTCGCCCGTGCTCCCGCGTGTCGCTCTGGCCACACTGCTCACAAGCATGGTATCGGCCAAGTGCCGTAATGCGGGACCAACAGAACTCTGAGAATCAGATCGACGCTGGTCAGTGACCTGATCTAGATGACCTTAAGGACTTTCTGGCGATCTGGCGGGCGGTCGATCGGCCTGCTGATCGGCCGGTTTGGGAACCGCGCGCCCGCAGTGTTACGCTGCCTCGGTCATTCGGGCGAGTGGCGGAATGGCAGACGCGCTGGCTTCAGGTGCCAGTGTCCTTCGGGACGTGGGGGTTCAAGTCCCCCTTCGCCCACAGCGAGCGGTTCTGATGAACTGCGACGAAGGCCGCGGACTCAACGAGTTCGCGGCCTTCGTGTTTGTCGGCCCGCCCACCGGGCCGGCCTACATTCGTTCCAACAGCTTCAGTAGATAGTCGCCGTACCCGGATTTGGGCAGTTGTCTCGCCCGGGCGGCCAGTTGGTCGTCGTCGATGTAACCGACGCGCCAGGCGGTCTCCTCGGGCACCCCGATCTTCAATCCCTGGCGGCGTTCGATGGTGCGGACGAAATCGCTGGCGTCCAAGAGAGAGTCGAAGGTTCCGGTGTCCAGCCACGCCGTCCCGCGGGCCAACACCTCGACCGAGAGCCGCCCCTGGTTCAGATAGATCTGGTTGATCTCGGTGATCTCGTACTCGCCGCGGGCTGATTTCCGGAGCGAGCGGGCTATATCTATGACGTCGTTGTCATAGAAGTACAGCCCCGGCACCGCGTAGTGGGATTTGGGGGTGGCCGGCTTCTCTTCCAGGGACAGCGCTGTCCCGTCCGAACCGAACTCGATGACGCCGTAGGCCGAGGGGTTTGCCACCCAATACGCGAAAATCGCTCCGCCACTGACATTCTGGAACCGGCGCAGGCTGGTGCCCAGACCGGGCCCGTAGAAGACGTTGTCGCCCAACACAAGTGCCACCGACTCGGTGCCGATGTGTTCGGCCCCGATCATGAACGCCTGGGCCAGGCCCTCGGGCTCCGGCTGGACGGCATAGCTCAAGTTCACCCCGAAGGCCGAGCCGTCCCCGAGGAGTCGCTCGAACGCCGGGGCGTCGGCGGGCGTGGTGATCACCAAGATGTCGCGAATGCCGGCCATGATCAGCGTGGACAGCGGGTAGTAGACCAGCGGCTTGTCGTACACGGGCAGCAGCTGCTTGCTGACCCCCATGGTGATCGGGTGCAGCCGGGTGCCGGAGCCGCCGGCCAGCAGGATTCCGCGCATGCGTGCTACCTCGCGATCGCGCTCACGGGCGCGGCTTGGCTCGACACGACCGTCACCTTAGCGCGCCGGCACCGGCGGTCCGCCGAAATGAACTCAGGGCGCCGGGTTGTCCCAATGGTCCAGGCAGACGAGCTCGTCGACCGGGCGCCGGCGCACCGGGCCGTGGGAGCCGCGGGGCCAGCCCACCACTACATGGCCGGCCAGCATCCAGTCTTCGGGCACCCCGACGGCCTCGCGCATCAACTGCTCACCGCCGTAGGAAGCCCAGCTGGTCAGGCAGGCGCCCAGCCCCTGCGCCCGGGCGGCCAGCAGGAAGTTCTGCATCGCGGGGAAGATCGAGCCGCCGAGCAGCAGTTCCGAGGCGGTGGGGAAGCGCTGCTGGGCGAACAACACCGAGGTGAACTCGCCTGCCCGGTCGTGCAATTCGTAGGTGGCCCGGTTGGTCCTGGCGCGCCGGCTGGTGTCGTCGTCGGCAGGACGGGTCATGCCGTAGACGGGTTCGATGACCGCGAGCGCCTGGGCGGCGGCCTCGGCGACCACCGCGCGCTGGGCGGCCGAGCGGAGCACGACGAACCGCCAGGCCTGTGCGTTGGCACCGGACGGAGCCCAGGTCGCGGCCTGCAGGCAGCGGGTCAGCGTCGCGTCGTCGACCGGTTCGTCGGTGAATCGCCGGATGGTCCGCGCCGTGGACATCACTTCCCACACGTCATCGCTGGCCGACGAACTGGCAGAAGACACCTTGCCCCCTGAGATCGGGATCTGACCGGATGCGCCGAACATATGTGGTGGCAGGCGAAGCGGCCGCAGCGGGTCCCGGCGCACCATGTGGGGGTGACCGCGCAGCTGCTGCGGTAGCGTTTCCGGGTGTGCAGGCCAGCGAAGGCCTGACACCTCAGGAGTTCGCGTTGTTCGAGCTGCCGGAGCAGGTGACCCACAGCGATCACGTCCGGCGGGGATTTGGTGTTCTGATGCCCGATCTGTATCCCGTCGACGATCCCGACGACGCGGATCCGCGACTGGCGCCGCTGCTGGCCTGGCGTCAGCAGCTCGTCGACTCGGGCGCCGTGGCGGCCCGCAGCTTCAAGGAGGCGCACCTGCGCCTGGTGCTCCGGTCGGGGCGCACCGATGTCGAGCAGATCCGCGAGATGCTTCCGGGGTCGGTGGCCGAACACGCCGAAGAGATGGCCCGGGTGCTGGCCGAGCTCGAAAGCCGGCCGCCGGCCGTGGCGGCGGATCCGGCGAGCCCCGCAGCGGATGACGTCCATGCGATCTCGTTCCGGCACGGGGATTCCCGACCCGACGTCGTGGAATTGAGCTGGCCGGACTATGAGGCCAATGGGGGAGTGGTGCTGTACCGGGTGGTCAGCGCCGAAGACCGGGAGCCGAAGTCCCCGGAGAACGCGGACCTCGTTGCGGCCACCCCGTTGTCGGCGGCCAGCGACGACCGGCCGCTGACCGGGCCGGTGCGCTACTACCAGGTGTGGGTGATCACCGGGGCGTCCCGCGCGGACGCCCTGAGTACCCGGCCGGTGCTGTACGCCAGTGGCGTGTTGGTCACCCCGCTCGGCGAGGTGTCCATCGAGGAGGACAACGGGCTGGTCGTCGGACGGTGGACGGCTCCGCCTGCGACGAGTTCCGTCCATGTGCACCGCATACCGATCGACGAGGCCGACGGCACCGCGCTGGACGAGACGCGGTACCGGATCCTGGCCGACAGCGACAATCTGGCCGGATTCGTCGACACCGGCGTGGCCCGCGGCATGCGGTACCGCTACCGGGTGCGCCGCGCGGTCCAGGCCGACGGTTCCGTGCGGCTGTCGGAACCGGCCGATGTCGACCTCGAGGTGCCTGCGGTGCTCACCGCCGTGACGGACATCGATGTCGACACCGGATTCGACGGCGCCTCGTTCGACGTGTCGTGGGCCGCGCCAGGGGCGGAGGTCGCCGTCTACCTCAGCCAGACGGGTCTGAGCGCCGGTGGGGTATCCACGGAACTGCCCGAGAACGCGCTCGAGCAGGTGGGATTGACCCCCGAGCTGCGTCTGCGGCGGCCGGTGGTCGATCAGCCACAACCCGATGGCAGCAACCGCACGGTGATGGGCGGTGTGCCGTGGCCGCAGGGCTGGAGCCGGGCCTACGTCACCCCGGTGACGATCCTGGCGGGGCGGGCGGTGCTCGGCCGCACCGTATCGGCGGTGCGCACGGGGACGATTCGCGACATCGAACTCGTCGAGTACTGCAACAAACAGATACTGACCTTCGACTGGCCCGACGGCGCGGCCGGTGTGGTGGCGACCCTGGCGCCCAAGGACCACGACCCACGGACGGGTTTGACCGGCAAGTCTTTCGAGATCTCGCTCGAGGATTACGAGAAGTACGGGGGCATGCACCTGACCGGCGCGCTCCCGGTGGGCGGATGCTCCCTGCACCTGGCGCCGGTCGCGTTCTCGGGCGGGCGCCGGGTGACCGGCCCGGTCGTCAGCATCGAGTATCCGGGCATGCTGCGTCTGCAATATGCGGTGCGAATCGGCCGCGACCCCAACGGTTTCCCCACCACGGCCACCGTCGCGGTCCGTTCCGAACACGACGTACCCGGATCGCCGTCGTTCGTGTTGGTCAACAACCCGCAGCGCATGCCACTGAGCGTGCACGACGGACAACCGGTCGATGTCGCGCCGCTGGACGCCCAGGGGCAGCTGGCCGAACAACCGTCCAAACAACTGCGCTGGACGGCACTCACCGCCTCGGGGAGCGGTGAACTGTGGGCCGCCAATGTCAGCGGCCTGCTCGGCTGGATTCGGTTGTTCGTCAACATTCCCGAACCGGACCGGCTGCGCACGGTGGCCCTACTGGATCCGCCGGTGCACACGTTGCAGCTCACCGCGACGGTGTTATGACATCGCGCTACGGCCAGCTTGCCTACACGTCGTTCGACGCCGCCGGCAGCACCGGCGGCTGGCAGGTGAAAGAGACCATCGGCGGTCTGTCGCCGGCGGAGACGCACGAGTTGATCGCCGGCGTGCGGACGGTGTTCCGGCCCGTGGGTGCGGTGCCGGATTTCCCCACCCCCGAACAGCTTGAGCAGAGCCCACGCCGGCTGGCCTACCGCCCCCTCGAGGAGGGCGCGGCCTGCTGGCACACCTTCCCGGCCGGGTCGGACAGCACCGGCCGGCCGGGCAATGTGTTCGCGCACGCGCTGCTGGACCGCGCGCCTCATACGCATCCGCGACACCGGGCCATTCAGTGGTGGCGGGCAGCGCATTGGCTGAGTCCCTACGGTGCGGCTGCGGTGGCCCGGGCGGTCCTGCCCGGCACGCTGCCGGAGGTGGGCGACGCCGTGACGAAGGACAGTGTGGTGGCCTTCGCTCTGGACCGCACCACCTGGCGCTTGGCGACGTTGTTCGCGCTGCTCGACGCGGTGGCCGCGGCATTGGCGGGCGGGCCGACGGTGGTGCTCGGCGTGCAGTCGCCGGACGCGGCGGCGCAGTGGATCGGCCTGGTGAGTTTTCTGATGTCGCCGGGCACCGCGGCGAGATTGAGCTTTTCCACGTTCGACCGTGCCGATCAGGTGGCGCCGCACAACGGCCAGGTGTTGAGTGCGGTCCCGCTCGAGGACCTCGGCGCGATCGAGCCCGGTGTGGTGGTGATCGATGAGTCCGAGACGGTCTCGTTGGGCGAGCTCGGTGGCGATCCGCACCGCACGGCCGGCGGGCATCGCATCGCGGTGACCAGATGGTCGGTGATGGCGCAGGTGGTGTTGCTCGACGCGGCGTCGGCGCGGCGCGTGCTCGAGGACATCGACACGTTCTCGACCCAGGTGCGCGACGACGGGCTGCACCCGGCCTGGCCGATGGCGATGGCGGTGGCCGGACACCCGGAATTCGCCGACGCGGAGGTCGAGGCCCATGAGGTGATCGCCGCGCATTCCCCGTTGGGCGCGGTGGTCGGGTCCGAGGCGTCCTACATCATCGCCGACGTGCTCGCCGGTGTCGTCGGTGCCACGACGGCCGATGCCTGGCGGGCGCTGCACGAGTTGCCGGAGGGAGCGGGGGCGGCGTTCGCCGACGTTGCGTACCTGTCCCGGGCCATCGCCGACGACGCATGGATGGCACAGACCGGACCAATCCCGTTGGGGCCGAGAATGTTTCACGGGAAACCAATACCTTCGGCGTTGCGGGCCGCCATCGGCCCCGCCCTCGAGCGCGGGCGAGAACGGGGCCCGGACCGGTTGTTCAGGGTCGTCGACCTGCTGCTGCGTGCCGGGGTCGCCGACGACCGGCTGCAGGTGGCGCTGGCCGACGGCGTACTGCCCGGCCTTGCCGATCCCGGGGTGCGCAGGTTGTTCGGTGAACAGGACCGGCTGTCGCTGGCGGCCTTGTTGCTGCGTGACGGCGACGCCGAGGGCAGCACGATCGGCGACGGCGTGCTGGACTGGCTGGCCGAGGCCGCTTCGGTGCCCGAGGCCGCGGAACTGGCGGTGGCCCGACCATGGGATCCGGTGTGGATCCGCGCCGCGTTGCGCGGGCTTCGGTCCCGTCGGCGCGGAGCGCTGCTGCCCGGTGATCCGGGCGCACAGCTGTGGTGGTTGCGAACCACCGACCCCGCACGCTTCGAGGCCGCCGCCGCGGCGTCGGTGTGGAATCCCGCGGATCTGCTGCTGGCGGTCGGCGCTGATCCGCTGCCCGGGGTGGCGGCATTACGCACCCTGCTCGGCGCCGCGGACTCCGTCGCGCTGCACCAGTTGGCCGGCAAGGTGATCGACGACAACGGAGACAGCACGGCCGTCGCGTGCGCGGCGGTGCGCCACATCGAGCCGCACGACTGGTTGCACCAGCGTTATCTGCACACGCATCAGAGCTCGTATTCGCCGCTGTGGGATCAGGTGCTGGCCCGTCTGGAACCGGGGTCGGTCCACGCGGACTTCTCCGTGCGGCTACTGACGTTTGCCCTGCTCGGCGCTTGCACAGCCCAGCCGTACCCGCAGGCCTGCAACGTGTTGGCCACCGAAACCGATTGCGGGGCAGAGGCAGTCGCCCGGGTGCTGCCGCTCGTCGACGCCGGCGGGTTGCCGCCCGCGACGGTGGTGGCCGTCGGCCTGTTGCGCACCGCGGCGGCCGAGGCGGTGGGTCGCTCACCCGAGCCGATGGATCAGCTGGCGGGTCTACTGGCCGGACAGGTCGCGACCACCATGGCGGGCACTGATGCAGAATCCGTGGTGGTGTTGATGGCGCAGATGTCGGGTGATTCCTCTGAGGGGACGATGCGCGGGTACCGGAGAATGGTGAGCGGGTTGCAGACGCGGCGGGGCGAATCCCCGTCTCTGGCCGAGCGACTGAGGGGGAGCCGGGGCTGACATGAGCAAATGCCCGCGTTGCTTCACCGCACTGAGCCCGACCAATCATCTGTGGACCCTGCCGGCCCAGTCGGGCGGCACCCGCTACCGCGACGACGTGGCCTCGGCCTACCTGGGTGCGCCTGCCGATTGCGGGCCGCTGTACACCTGGACGCGTACCCCCGGCTACAACGGCCCGCCGCCGCCGACGTCCGAGGCCAGCCGGGCGTTGCAGGGGGCCGCGGTCGAGATCTGTCCGGTCTGTCACTTCATCCTTCCCGAAGGTTTTCGGGAAGGGCACGCCATCTGCATCGCCCTGGCCGGTGCGCGGGCTACCGGCAAGAGCCTCTACATCGCGGTACTGATCAAGCAGCTCGAGCTGCTGTGCGAGCGGTTCGGCGTGGTGCTGGAACCGGTCACCCGTGCCACCGCGCAGAACTACGCGACCAACTACGAGGGCCCGCTCTACGTGCAGCGCGGCCTGCTGCCACCCACCCCGACGGTGCACACCCAGGCGCCGAATCAGCGTGAGCCGTTGGTGTACTCGATCGGTGTCTGGCACGGCGTCCGGCGATTCCTGGTGCTGCGGGACGTCGCGGGCGAAGACCTGGAGAACGGTGACCTGCGCGCACCGCCGTTTCAATTCTTCGCACACGCCGACGCGGTGTTCTTCATGTTCGACCCGCTGCGGGTCAAGGCGATTCGCGACCAGCTGCAGGATCTGCTGCCGCCCCAGCCGTTCAGCGGTGGGGAACCGCGCTCGGTGCTTGGCAACCTGCTGCTGGCCGTCAATCCGGGTCAACCCAAGCTGGCGGTGATCCTGTCCAAGTTCGACGTGCTGCGCGCGTTGCGCGACGTGCAAGGGTCGGAATGGGCACTGGTGATGTCCAACGGCGGCGCGGCGTTCCTGCGGGACACCTCCGACGGCAAGACCTACGACGACGTCGACGGCCAACTGCTCGACCAGGAGGTACGCAGCCTGCTGGTCCGGCTGCATGGCGGCTCGATCGTGGCGGCCGTGGAGAACCCGTCCGCGGGCGCGCGGCTTGCCAGCCGCTATTTCGCGGTATCCGCACTGGGTCACCCGCCTACCGGAAACCGCCTGCACGCCAGGGGTATTGCCCCGTTCCGGTGCGTGGATCCGGTGCGCTGGGTGACGTCGCAGTTCGGCGTGCTGTAGCGGGCGGTGGCCGGCTCGTGGCCCCTGGTTATGGTGGGCTGACCAAGCAGAGAGGTGACAGGGTGGGCAAGAACGAGCGCACGAAGATCGTCATGAGCGACGACGAGATCGCCGAATTCGTCGAACGCAGCCGGACCGCGACGATGGCCACCGTGCTGTCCGACGGCCGACCCCACCTGGTCGCCATGTGGTACGCGGTACTGGACGGCGAGATCTGGTTCGAGACCAAGGCCAAGTCGCAGAAGGCGGTCAACCTGCGCCGCGACCCCACCATCACGGTCATGATCGAGGACGGCCACACCTACGACACCCTGCGCGGGGTGTCGATCGACGGCACCGCGGAGATCGTCGACGATCCGCAAACCATTCTGCGCGTTGGCATCAGCGTGTGGGAGCGCTACACGGGCCCGTACACCGAGGAAATGCGCCCGTTCGTCGATCAGATGATGAACAACCGCATCGCGGTACGGGTGGTGCCGAGCCGGCTGCGCAGCTGGGACCACCGCAAGCTCGGGCTGCCCGAGATGCCGGTGGGCGGCAGCACCGCGCAGTATCTCGACGCGTCGTCGGTCTGAACGCCTAACCCGCCGGCCGTGGCCGCGGCTTGAGCCTGCCGTTGGGCAGGGGCGGGGCGGGCAGCCGTGCGATCCGGCCGCCGTAGCCCGCCACGTCGCCGAACCGCGCGTCGTTGGCCTGCCACAGTTCGCGGTAGGTGGCGATGTCCTCGTGGCTGCGGCCGACGAAGTTCCACCACATCACCAGCTCCTCGGTGAACGGCGGCCCGCCGAGCAGGATTGCCCGAGCCGGGCCGTCGCCGCGGTTGGCCAGCTCCAACTCGGTGCGTCCCGGTGCCTGGTAGGCGAGATCGGCAATGGCCAGCGTCGTGCCGCACACCGCGAGCGCGCCCTGGTCGAGCAGGACCCCGTGTTCGAACGCCGGGTCGACCTCCAGCGCCAGCGTCGCTCCCGGATCGAGGTCGATCTGGGCGCCCAGCAGCGGCGTGAAAGTGTGCACCGGGGACCGGGATTCGGCCAGTTCGCCGAGGAACACCCGGATCGTGGCGCCGTCGGCGGCCTGCGGCGGGGGAGCGTAGTGGGCGAAATCGCGGCCGGTGTCACGGTCGGAATCGGGCAGGGCCACCCACAGTTGCACACCGTGCAGAATCGTCGTCGGGTCGACCGAGACCTCGGAGTGACAGATGCCGGCACCGGCCGTCATCAGGTTGAGCTCGCCGGGTCGTACCATGGCATGCACCCCGGCGCTGTCCCGATGTTCGATCAAGCCTTCGAAAAGCCAACTCACCGTTTGTAACCCGGTATGGGGATGGGGTGGCACGTCCATACCCCGGCCGGTGCGGACATCGTGTGGACCGTAGTGGTCCGCGAAGCACCAGGCGCCGATCATGGAGCGGTCCCGTTGCGGCAGGGTGCGCCTGACCAGGATCGCGCGCGGCCCGCCCAGTGGCACCTCGCGCGGGTGCAGCACCCCGGTGAACTCCGAGCTGGCGCAGGTGACCTCGGCAGGCGCCGTATCGGTATTGCTCATGACCTCACGGTAACCGCGTTCGGATAAGCCCACGCGCGGTTAGCATGACCGGCATGACCGGGGGACTGACTGCCGAAGACGTTCGCAGCACGGAGCTTTCGAAGCCGCCGATGGGGAGGCGGGGTTACGACAAGAAGTCGGTGGACGATTTTCTCGCATTGGTCGCCCGACGCCTCGACGGGCGCGGGCATCTCAGCGCCGATGACGTCCGCAACATCGTGTTCCCGAAGCCGCCGCTGCTTCAGCGCGGCTACAACGAAGACGAGGTAGATGCCCTGCTCGATGCGGTCGTCGCCACGCTCGAGCAGTAGCAGTCTGGAGGGATTGGGGGACGGTGCCGTCACTGCGCCTCTCGGCGAGTGGTCGCTCGAGGCGACGGTTCTGGTGTGGGGCCCGGGGCAATGCCCGGCACCGTCGGAGGGTGTAACGACACACCCCGGGCCCCTATTCCTCCCCCAGTGGAAACCTGCCCTTGCCCTGCCGTCCCCTCGAATCGGCAGCGCAAGGGCCCGTCGGAAAGTCTGAACTACGCGGGGTGGGTCAGGCGGCTTCGGGGAAGACCAGGCCGAGCTTGCGCACCGGATAGCCGTTGCGCTCGGCGAGCGATCGCAGCTGCTTGAGCGCGAAGGTGCGACCGCGGCCCCCTTCCGGAACCATGATGCCGGCCCACAGCCCTTCGGCACGGGGCAGTTCGCAGGCCTCTCTGGCGCACAGCCAGCGCCGGGGGCATTCCCGGCAGATCACCTTGGCCTGATCGTCGGGGGTGGAGGTCCACCGCTCCGGGTCGCTGGTGCACACGCCGAGCGGGATGCCATTGGCCATGAGTGCGTTCATGCTGCTGCTCCTGTCAGGGCTTCTGTTGCGGTGGGTACCGCGTTGAGGAGAACGCTATACCAACAACCGTAGCGATGCAACACTTAGTCGGAAATCGCTACGGATCGGCGCTACGGAGCCGGGTGAAGCGAGCGGAGCGGAGCCACCTGCGAAAAGCCGGAAAGCAAGTAAACCCGCACGTCAGAGCACGATCCGGTATCGGTACGTACCCGTAGCAGCACTTCAGTTTGGCTTGGAAAAAGATGTAGCGCCACAGGTTGTTTGCTGGAGGTGAAAAGAACCTAAGGCGTAGCGCCGCTGCGGTCTGGGGTAAGCTTGACCAGACACCGGCAACCGCTTCAGGCACTCCGCTGAGGCAGAGCACATCGGCGAGGAAACAGCCCCGTATGACCGACGCTGAGTACGATCTCGCCACCGGCGAGTTCGATGTCGGACTCATTCGCGCCGGGGCCGCCGCGGCGGCTCGCCGGCGCGAACTCGATATCAGCCAGCGCAGCCTCGCCGCCGACGGAATCATCAACGCGGGCGCGCTCATCGCATTCGAGAAGGGCCGTAGTTGGCCGCGCGAGCGCACCAGGCTCAAGCTCGAAGAGGTGTTGCGCTGGCCGCCCGGAACCATCGCCCGGTTGCGCCAGGGCGCGCCGGTACCGGACGTCGGGGTGCCGGCACCCCCACCGGTCCAACAGCCCATCGCCGTCACCGGGCAGCCGATCGCCGCGCCACCGGTGAGTGCGCCGCCACCCGGTGACGACGTACCGCTGATCGCTCAAGCGGTGCTCACGGCGGTCACCACACTCGAGACGACCATCGAGGCCCTACCCGATGTCAACGATCCCGAGTTCACCCCGAGCGTGACAGCCGTCCTCGGCGACCTGCGCCGCCTCGAAGCGGTGGCATCACGGGCCGCTCGGATCGGCATGGTCACCCCGGCGTTGATCAAGGCGCTCAGCGCGGTCCGCCGTCAGATCGACAGGCTGACCGCACGCGCTGCCGGCGCACCAGGAGCCACTCTCGGGCAGCGCCTGTACGCGGCACGTCGGCAGGCGAACCTCACCATCAGCGAAACCGCAACAGCTGCAGGCGTTTCCGAAGACACGGTGGCGCGCGTCGAGGCCGAGTACCCGGTCGACGAGCCCGCCGTTCAGGCGCTGGAGGCCCTGGTCAGCGCGATGCGCTGACCAGCGCTAGCGGTCCCGCCGGTCGTCGTGACTGGGGAAGTGTTCGGCCAGCGCCGCGGCGATCTCCAGGAACTTGCGTCGCGTGGGGGTCGACATCTCCCGCGGATCGACGACGCCACCGGGGCGCAGGTGCCCGTCGAACGGCACCTCGATCACCCGCTGGCCCTGACCCGAGAACTGCCCGGCCAGGATGGTGCGTGTGCGTTTGTCGGCGTGACCGTCCGAGTCGTTGAGGACCACGACGGTGCGTTGGAGCAGGCCCGTCATATCGTGGGCGGCCAGCCAATCCAGCGTCTGCCCCGCGGTGGCGGCGCCGTCGACCCATGGCGAGGACACCACGATCAGGCCGTCGAGATCACGCAGCACCTCTTGGGTCACCGGTGAATCCATGGTCGAACTGCAGTCCACCACCGAGATGGAGAAGTGCCTGTCCAGCCGGGTGGTCGCCTCGCGATAGATGGCCGCGTCCAGCACCCGACGGCGAGCCGGCGTTCCTTCGCCGGCCAGGACGAACAGTCCGGCGGCGTTGTTGCCGACCCGGCTGCGCACATCGGCGAACGAGTCGAGGTGCTTGTCGTTGGCGAGCTCCCAGTACGAGCTCTGAGCCTGCGGGTCGACCCGGCTGCCGAGCTTGCCGAACGAGGTGTCGGCATCGATCGCGACCACACGATCGTCCTGACGCAGCTGAGCGAAGATCGATCCGACGCTGGCCGAGACGGTGGTCTTACCGACACCGCCCTTGCCCATCACCCCGACCTTGTAGTGGCCGCGAAGAACGCCCCGGATTTTCTTCTCCAACTCGGCCTGGTGGAGGTCGTCAGGCGAGGGGCCGGGATTGATCAGCCCGAACGTGGCCCGATATACGAACAGTCGCCAGCCACTGCCCGGCGGCTGACGCTTCGGTGGCACCAGGTCGTTGACCCGGATGCGGTCGGCATACGAACCCGTCGGCAGTGGCGGCGCGTCGGCCGCCGCAACCGCACCAGGGTCCTGCGCGAATCCGCCCTCGGCAGGCCATGGCTGCCCGGGTGGCGGTCCGTAGGGATGTTGCGGCGGCGGGCCGCCGGGGCCAGGGGGCCGCTGTGCCGGAAGCTGCCAGCCCGGCGGATGCTGCTCCCAGGCATCGGTCCGGGGTTCTGGATGCGCGGTGGGTTGGGGCGGGGCCGGTGGCGCAGGTGGTGGTGGCGGCGGTGCCTGCTGTTGCGGCTGTTGGGGCGGCGCCGGCGGTGCGGGCGGCGCGTCGCGGAAGGTGTTGCGTGCCCGCTCGGCGTCGGGGTCGGTCGGTACTCCCTGTCCGGAGTCGTTGGGTTCAGTGGTTTCCGGGGCCTTGGACGGGACGAAATTCACCGGGGGTCGCCCGGGTATCGACGGCGGCGGCTCCGGCGGCTTGCGCCGGGTCGGGCGGGTATCCGGCTCGAAATGAGATTCCTCCGGCCCCGTCCAGCCGAGCTCTCTGCGCAAGGTGTCGTCGGGGTCGGGCACGACTGAATCTCCTCCGGAAAATGAGACGACGGGAAATACGACCGCTCTCAAGTATCGACTACAACACAGGTTGACCGTAGTTGACCCGTGGGAGTTGATCACAGCAAACAATCAGCACCCCGCAGGCGCAACGAGATACGACGACGGGAAACGAAAAATGCCTCCCGGGGTCCGGAAGGCATTTTCGCTGTTCATGGCGGGCCGCCATGGGTGGAGGCGGAGCTAGCGGGGCGGCGGAGACGACATCCGCTGAATGCCGCGATGAACCTGTATGCCGATGTACCCCAGAATCGCACCGGTGATCACCGTTATGCCGAGGCTGAAGAACAGTGTCAGCATCAGGCTGCCGGTGGAGTATCGAGCCGAACTGAGATCGATCAGCGCGGCGACGGTGAACAAGATGCTGATGAGTGAGAGCACGACGCCGACGCCACAGATTCCGTAGGCGATGAACTGGTGGGCCTTCTTCGTCCCCAGGGCGAAGTACAGGTAGCACAGCCCGATGCCGATGCCCAATCCGAAAATCGTCCCGATCGAGCCCAACAGCCCGAACATGATCGCAAGCAGGATGCCCCCGGCGTACGTCATGTAAACGAACTGATCGGCCTGCTGAGGGGTCTGGCGCCACTTCTGGAACCATGGCTGGCGGATCAGCTCGCCGCGAATACCCCGCGACATCAACTGAGCGATGAACGAATTGCTCTTGGAGAGCAGCGCATTCGCCGCTTCCATCGGGCTTTGCGCGCCGTTGGCCGAATACGGATTCTGCGGGCCCGACGGATTGGGCGGGTACCCACCGGTGGTGGGTGCACCGGGGCCATATCCAGGCGGCGGGGGCGGCGGGGTGCCGTAACCGGGCGCCTGCGGTGGTGTCGCGCCGAAACCGGGAGGGGGCGTGCCGTAACCCGGGGGTGGCGGCGGAGGTGTACCGAAGCCCGGCTGCTGAGGCGGCGCGCCGAAACCGGCGGGCGGTGGTGGCGGCGTTCCGAAACCTGGCGGCGTCTGCGGTGTGCCGTAACCCGCGGGCGGGGATGCCGGAGCGCCGTAACCCGTCGGTGGGGGCGGCGGTGTTCCGAAACCGGGGGGCGGCGGTGGTGTCGAGCCGAAACCGGGCTGCTGCGGAGGGCCGGCGGTGAAAGGTGGCACGTTCGGCGCGGGGTATCCGGCAGCCGGCTGGGGCGGTACCGGTGCTTGCGGCTGCGCCTGGCCCGGGTTCGGCTGGTGCTGGGCATCTGCGCCCTTGACCGGTGCAGAGGCTTTCGGGATGACCAGTTGGGTCTTGTCCTGGTCGAATGCCGACGGTGCCGAGTTGACGACCCTGGTTCGGTTCTCATCGTCGGACCCCGCACCAGGGGCGTTCGTTCCGTGGTCGGGGCTCACCAGCTGCGTCTTGTCGGCATCGGCCGAGGAGGGGATCGAGACGTCCCCTCCCGCCGGGTCTTGATCGACCATCGTCTCGGCGTTCCTCACGTCAAAAGGTATTTGGCAGTTTGGCGATTACGTTACGTGCTCGCCGACTGGTCACCGCGCACCAATTTTCCGAATCGTTCGGCAGCCCGCGAAAGCTGGTTTGAAGTGCGACGGAAAACCGAAGCGACGCAAACCTGTAGCGCCGCTACGGTTAAGATACGGCAATGGCATCAGCGGAGTCGTTCGTGGGCGACGTCGGCCTGGCTCCTGCCTTGACCATCAAATGGCTCGATCACCTCGAGACCTTCCAGGCGGAGCGGGCGCCGATCACCGTGGGGCGCGCCGAGAACATCAGTGCGCAGATCCGGATTCCGGACAACCGTATTTCCCGTGAGCACATCGCCGTGACGGTGAGAGACGGTCAGTGGATCGCCCGCGCCGTCGGGCGAAACGGCGTGTTCATCGGCAACGACCGTGTCGACAGCGAGTTCGCGGTACCACCCGATTCTGAGGTCGATGTGATGCTCGGGCACCCGGTCGCCGGTATCCCGATGTCGTTTTCGACCCGGGATCCGGTCAATGTGCACGTCGGCGAACAGATTGCGCGGCGGCGGAAAGAACTCGGCATCAGCCAGCGGACCTTGGCCGATGAAGGGGTGGTGAACGCGGGGGCGCTCATCGGCATCGAGAAGGGCCGGAGCCAGCCGCGGGCCAAGACTGAGGATTCCCTGGAGAAGGCGCTGCAATGGCCCAAGGGGACGATCGAACAACTGCGCCGGCAGGTACGAGCCGGTGTCACTCGCCCGCCCCTGGCCGAGGTTCGCTCCACACCCGTCGCGCCGATCGGAATCGCCGACAGCGATGGTCCGACGGAGCTGCTTCGATACGACGGCGACGGGGAAATCACGTCCACGGTCGAGGTCACGCTGGTAACCGAGACGATCGGCATCGCGCTGGGTGCCACGCGCAGTCAGATCGCCGCGCTGCCCAATCCGGCACAGCCCGACTATCCCGCGCGGGTGGCGGCAGTGACCTCGGATCTGGCTCGGCTCGAGCAGTTGGCCGTCAACGCATCCCGCAGTTCGATCGAGATGGTTCGAGAACTCGGTGAGATCCGCCGCCTGCGCCGCGAACTGACGCTGGCCGCGGCGGCTTCTCCTTATGCCACCCTCGGCCAGCGGTTGTTCGCCGCCCGGCGGAATGCCGAACTGAGCATCGATGAGGCTGCGCCGATGGCCGGGGTCAGTGCCGAGGACATCAGGCAGGTCGAGGCCGGGGCTGAACCCGGTGGTGGGGTTGAGATTCAGCTGCAACGATTCATTGCAGCGCTGGGATCGGATTCGGGGAATAGGACAGCTGGATGATCAGAATCGCGGGGGCATTCGTCGCCATCACCATCGCCGTCACGGCGGTGGGCTGCACAAGGGAGGCACCGGAACCGCAGCCCAAGGCTGCTGAGCAGACCGAGGCCAAGTCCGGGGAGGTCGATGCCGCTGCGCTCGACCCTGGCAACTATCCGACAAAGCCCTTGCCGCCCATGGGAAATGGTGGCGACCGCCAGCATGTCGCGGTGTTGGAGGCGAACCGGATTGCCGAGGCGGTGGTGGGGCCGTGGGAGGTTGACCCGGCCATCGTCGAGCCGGCAGGGCTCGGTCTCGCAGGATCCGGTGGACTTCCCATCCTGCCGGAGAAACTGCAGTTGGTCACCAGTGAACAGGCGGCCGAAGTGGGCAAAACGGGAATGATCACCGGCTACGCATCGACCCGCAAGATCCCAGATCAGAAGGTCCTCACCAATGTCGTGTTGGAGATGCAGGACCCAGAGGCCGCCAAGGTCGCAGCACGCGACATGCCCCAGAAGATGCTGGATTACGCCGGCCAGTACGAGTTCACCAAGGGCACCTCGGTTGTGCCGATTCCGGGCCACGATGACGCATTTGCTGTCGCTTCTACCGCCACCAAGTACCAGCAGGAAGGGCTGCGCCAGACGGTGAACTCATTCACCGCGCGCGGCCCCTTTGTCCTCATGCAGATGGCACAAACCAACGGAGACATGTCCGAAGCGGTGTCGCTGGTCGCCAAAACACTCGACCTGCAGGTACCGGCGATCGATGGCTTCACCGCGACCCCGCCGGCAGAGTTGGTGAACCTGCCCAAGGATCCGACCGGGTTGTTGGCGCGCGCGCTGCCGGTCGCTCCCAAGGAAGAAACGTTCAGCGACAATGCCACGCTGGGACCGCGGGCCATGCTGCATCTGGAACCGAATCCTGTTGTGGCAAGCAAGACCTACGGCGATGCCGGGGTCGACGTAAGGGTAGACGCGAATTCATCGGTTTTCCGCACTCGTGACAATGCCGCGGCCAAGACACTCGCGGCCAACTATTCGAAAACAGAAAGCCGACCTGTTGCCCCCACCGATGCGGTGCCCGATCTTCCCGGCAGCACGTGCTACGAGCTGACCGGTGCTGAGAAGTTTGCTTGCACGGGCGTGTTCGATCGGTACACCTTCGCGGTGTATGGAAAACGACTGAAGGACGCGCACCAGATGGCCGCTGCGCAATATTTGCTTCTGGCGGCCAAGTGATCCGCGTCGGTGGCTCCGTGCGATTGCTGGGCGTTGTCGGCGGGCTGACGCTGGCTGTCGGGCTCACCGGGTGTAGCACCGTGATCGAGGGCGCTGCCGTCAAAGACCCCGCAGTGGCGGCGGATGCTGTCAACACGGCACTGCTGAGGCCGGGCAATTACGACACCGCTCCCTACCCGGCTCCGAAGCCGGACGCACAGACCGCCAAGCAAGTGGATGCTCAGCGGTTGGCCGACCACGTTGTCGGCCCGTGGCAGGTCGACCCCGCGCTCACTCTACCGTTGGTCGCCACGATCGGTCCGGCACTGTCGGACAGGGGTGTTGATCACGTGATCGGCGCTCCGGTCGGCCAAATCGCTGTCGATCACCGGTTCATCAACGGGTTCGTGACCAGTCGCGCCAACACATTGAAGGCGGAAGAGCCGCGGACCTCGCTGGTCAACATGGTTTTGCGTTTTCCCACTGCGGAAGACGCGGCGGCGGTGGCCGCCGCGGCCCACGAGCAGATGCCAGCCGGCGGCACGGCCCCAGAACCAGCGAGCATCGCGGGGCACCCCGCGGCGCTGGCAACCCGCAGGCCCATCGACGGGGGCGCCCAGGTGATCAGCTTCACCGCGCATGGCCCCTACGTGCTCTACCAGAGCGCGAAAACCCCCGAGGGGCGGGCCCCCGAGGAATTGGTGGCGAAAGCCCTCGACTTGCAGATCCCGGCTGTCGATGCGTTCAAACCGACTGACCCAGCACAATTTCCCACAATGGAGCTGGACCCTACCCACCTCATCGCCCGCACCCTGCGCATCAAGAAACCCACCACCATGCAGGGAGTTTACGGTCGACACGGCGTCCTGCATTATGACCATCCGGATTTGGCCGGACCGATGGAAGCCGCTGGCGTCGACGCCGTTTCGATAGGCCAAACCCAGATGTACGTCTATCAAACCCGTGACCCCGCAGCGGCCAAGGAGCTTGCCGCCAAGATTGCGGAAAGCCTCGGCAAGGAAGCGAAACCGTCCGAGACAGTGCCCGGGATGCCCACTGCAAAGTGCTTTGATGCTGCCGGAGCATCGCTACTTATGCTCCGGGCCGGCTGTGTCGTAGCTGCCGATCGGTGGGTCCTCCGCTCTGCCTCCCAGCAACCCCGTGATGCCGCACAGCAACTCGCAGCCCAGTACCTGATGCTGGTCGGAAAGTAAAAGGCAACAATGGAATTCAAGCCGGGTGACGTCGTCGGTGGCTATGCGATCCAAGGTGTCCTGGGTAGGGGCGGGATGGGGATCGTGTACCGCGCCGCCAATCCGACTTTGCCGCGCAGCGATGCGCTCAAGGTCCTCAGCGCTGAGTACTCCAACGACCCCCAGTTCCGGGCCCGCTTCGAACGCGAGGCCACCGTGGCCTCTACCCTCGGCCACCCGAACATCGTCGCCGTGTACTCGCGGGGGGAGACCGACGGCGGACAGCTATGGATCGCGATGCAGTACGTCGCCGGTACGGATGCTGATCGCGAGTTGCTCGACGGCAGAATGACTCCCGATCGGGCTGCCCATGTGATCGGCGAGGTAGCGAAAGCCCTCGACTACGCACACCGGCGCCACGTGCTGCACCGTGACGTCAAGCCGGCGAACTTCCTGATCGCTCCTGCCGAACACGAGGGTGATGACGAACGGGTGTTTCTGGCCGACTTCGGCATCGCACGGGCCAAAGACGACACGGCCCACCTGACAACCGATGGCACGGTGATGGCGTCGATAGCCTACGCCGCACCCGAGGCGCTCAGCGGAAGCTCCGATCAGCTCGACCATCGCGCAGATATTTATTCGTTGGGCTGCAGCCTGTTTCGGCTGCTGACGGGCAAGACTCCGTTTGCGGGACGCGGCGGTGTTCCGGCGATCGTCACGGCCCACGTGTTCGAGGATCCGCCCAAGGTCACCGACCTGGCGCCGCATCTGCCTGTCGGTCTCAACGACGTCATCGCCAAGGCGATGGCAAAGAATCCTGACGCGCGCTACCAGACGGCGCGTGAATTGGCCGAGGCGACGACCGCGGCGCTGGCTGACACCACGACGGCGGTGCCCCGCTCTACGGTCACCCAGGCGTGGGATGCCGGGCCGTCGCTCGCCGACGGAGTTACCCACCCTGCGGGCCGCCCTCCGAACTGGCGCCCGGCAGGACCACATCCGACGGGGCAAAGCCCGCACCCTGGACCCGCTGTGCCGCATCCCAGCGGCCAATTCAGTGGGGCGAATGCCAGGACTCAACCCCGTGAGTTCACCGGGCCGCCTCCAGCGCCCAGATCCGCGGCGGTCATGCCCGCTGTTCCGAAGAAGTCGCTCAAGCGGCGCTTGGTGATTCCGGCTGCAGCCGTGGTACTCGTTGCAGTGGTTGCGGTCGCGGGATTCGTGATGCTGTATCGAAACAACCCGAACAACGCCCCCTATTCTCCGCAGTCCATCACGCATGCGCACGGCACCACTGAGATCACTGAGAGTCCGCGGGCTGTGGCCGCGCTGGGCCCCGGTGACGCGGATGCGCTGTTGGCGTTGGGATTGCAACCGGTGGCTATCGCAACGTCGGGAGGCACTGTGCCGTCCTGGATCAGTGACGAGCTCACCGGTGATCCCGCGGTGATGAACTTTATCGACACCAGCGCCATCGGGGCCGCCAAGCCTGATCTGATCCTTGCCACTGGAGATGTCGACGATGCGACATACGAGCGACTTACGGCTATTGCACCGACGGTTACCCGGCCGAGTGACAGCGACCAGCCGTGGAATTGGCAATCTCAGCTGAAGTGGATTGCCAAGATCGTCGGCAAGGAAGGTGCGGCAACACAGCTGACGTCGACGATCGCAACCCAGCAAAACGATCTGCGTAACCAGAACAGCAAGGCGGCGGGTAAGACTGTTTCGGTGCTGAACATGGCTGACAGTGGCCTTAGTTGGACGCTGATGCCTTCCAACGCCGCCGATTTCCTGACCTCGATCGGGCTGACCTATGACCAGAAATTGGCCCGTGAGGAGGGGGAGACGGCAGCCACCAGAGTGGTGGGAAACCTCGCCAAGCTGTATATGGTCGACACCAGCGTGCTGATCGTGATCCGTACCGATGCGGCCGCGGGTGGCGGCGGCGCCGCCGGCTTGCCGACAGAACTCGGCGCATTCCGTGGGGCGATGGTGATCGTGGATGATCCCGATACCGTTGCTGCATTCGAGAATCCGGGTGGCGTACTGGCTACCCAGTTTCTGGACAAGACATTCGTTCCGCAGCTGGTCGAGCAAATGCCGGCATAGACCCGATCATCACGCGGCGAGCAACACGTTGCCCTGGTCGAACTCAATTGCAAAACGCGGTGAGTACAAACAATCCTTGACTTTGCCCTGCTCTGTATCGAGCTGACGGTATTCCCGGTCCCACTCTTGATGTTGGCCGTAGGTCAGCGACCAGTTGGACAGCTGTAACCGGAAATGGCCGAAAGTTGTTTCAGCACCACCGAATTCAACATGCCGGACTTGAAACAGAACTGCCGGTGTTCAGGCGAACGAAATGTGCGTCAGGAATCTGCGTGGACGCGGGCGTCACACGGACCAAGCCAAAACCTGGCCGGCCCGGTCCGTGTGACGGACAGACTAGCGTTTGCCGGTGATCTTGGCGCCGATGTCTCGGACAAGTGTGTAACCGGACGAGGCGACATTCAGGGAGCAGACCCGCACGTCGACGATGACGTTCTTGCGCGGGCTCATGCCCCGCTGGCAGCCTTTGTCGCTGCCTGCATGGTCCTTCCACATCAGCAGCTGGGCTGTGCCGTCACTCTCGGCGGCCACGCCCGTTTTGATTGTCTGCTCTTGTCCGCCGCCAGAAGTGTTGATCTCGGTGTAGTTGCAGCCCTTCCAAGCGGTGTATTGGTCGTTGAAGAATCTGGTGGCTTCGGTTTCGGAGTTGAAGGCGATCACTGCCTGCATAACTGTGGTGTCAATTGCCTTGTCGGAGAGGATCTGTCCGGCAAAACCTGAGTAGTTGGCCGTCCTGTAGACGTAGTCGATGCCGGGCAGAAGGGCGCCGGCGCAGTTGGACGGCTCCACCGTCATGCCGCTGAACGGTGAAGTCTGTGTCGCGGCCGCCGGGGTGAAGTTCCCCGTGAATCGTTCGTTGAGGTCCGAGACCGACGCCAGCAGGCCTGGCAGGCTGGCTGGGTCTACGGCCTCGGAGGCGCTGACCGTGGGGGCTTCGGAGGTGGTGGGGGCCGACGAGGTCGGGGTTTTGGGTGAGCCGTCGGTTGCGCCTTTTGGCTCGTCGCCGGTGTCGGTGGCTGCGGAATTGGCGGTGTCGGACTTCTTGTCGTCGGATCCGGAATTGATGATGTCGCCGCCGAGGAAGAACAGTCCTGCTCCTGCCAAGACGATGACTGCGATCACTGCGGTGGCGATCAGTCCCCAGGGTTTCTTTTTTCCTGGTGGTGTCGGGATTCCGGTGGGGTATCCGGCTACGGGGTATTGCCCGGGTGGTTGGGGTGGCTGCCACCCTCCGCCTGCTGCCGGTGTGGCCGGGGGTGGTGTCTGTGGTGGCCAGCTTGGCGGGGCAGGTTGGGCGTAGCCGTACTGCGGAGGCACCGGGCTGGTGGGCGGCGCGGCCGGGGGTGGGAGCGGTCGATCAGACGGCCAATCAGTGGTCATTTCTGCATCGCGATCGGGATCGTGTGTGCTCATTGGTATTCAGCCTGCCTTTGGTTGTGTGGCAATTCAGTGCGGTTGTGTGGAGACAATCGGACTCGGTCCAAGTTCGCACGGGAAGTTCGCTCCCGGTGCGCTCCCCGTCGTCAGCGCTTACCGGTGATCTTCTTGCCGATGTCTTCGGTGAGGCCCTGCCCCAGCGTCATGGTGCCCTTAGGCGTGCAGATCCGGACGTCGACGATCACGTTGTTGTGTGGGCTCATTGCGTGTTCGCAGCCTCCGGCGCTTCCGGCGGGCTTGTTGCCCGGGTAGATGAGGTTGGATGCGACGCCGTCGCTTTCGCTCGACATACCGATCTTCATCACGTCGTGTTGTCCGCCACCGGAAATGGTGACCTCGGTGTAGTGGCAGGCTCGCCAGCTGGTGTATTGGTCGTTGAAGAACCGGGTTGCCTCCGTTTCGGAGCTGAACGAGATCACCGACTGGATGACTTTGGTGGATGTCGCATCGTCGGTGAGGATCTCGCCGGCGAATCCGGTGTAGTTGGCCGTCTTGTAGACGTAGTCGATGCCGGGCAGCAGAGCGCCGGCACAGTTGGAAGGCATTATCTGCACACCGGTGAAAGGCTCAGACTGCACCGGCCCCGTCGGCGTGAGGTTGGCGTCGAGATCCTCGCTGAGGGTTGCAGCCGATTCCAGCAGGCCTGGCAGGTTGGACGGGTCCACCATCCCGTCGGCGCCTGCGGCAGGCGCCTCCGAACTCGGCGATCCGGAGGACGGGGTTTTGGGTGAGCCGTCGGTTGCGCCTTCCGGCTCGTCGCCGGTGTCGGTGGCTGCGGAATTGGCGGTGTCGGACTTCTTGTCGTCGGATCCGGAATTGATGATGTCGCCGCCGAGGAAGAACAGTCCTGCTCCTGCCAAGACGATGACTGCGATCACTGCGGTGGCGATCAGTCCCCAGGGTTTCTTTTTTCCTGGTGGTGTCGGGATTCCGGTGGGGTATCCGGCTACGGGGTATTGCCCGGGTGGTTGGGGTGGCTGCCACCCTCCGCCTGCTGCCGGTGTGGCCGGGGGTGGTGTCTGTGGTGGCCAGCTTGGCGGGGCAGGTTGGGCGTAGCCGTACTGCGGAGGCACCGGGCTGGTCGGCGGCGGCGCACTCGGGGTGTGTCGGGGCACCACGGTCGTGGCGCCACCGTCGTCATCGACAGGCGGTGGCGGGACCGGTCGGTTGGAGGGCCACGCAGTGGTTCTATCGTCGTCGCGGTTGGGATCGAAAGTACTCATCAGATGCTGAGCCTGCCTTAATTGTTGGGAATACGGTCGGCGATTGTGGAGATCAACTCCGCGGCTTGGGCACTGCCGGCCGGGCTGCAGATCTGCACGTCGATGACGATGTTGCGGCGAGAGCTGAGGCCGCGTTGGCAACCCAACGGTTTCATCTGTGAGTGGATCGACACGGTCAGCACACCGTTTTTCGTAGTCGGGCTGGAAATTCTGCGGACGATGGCGTCCTCGCCGTCATTGCGGATCGTCAGCAATTCGAACTTGCAGTTGTCCCACCGGCCCGCCTCCAGAGACACGAAGTCCTTTGCCTGCTGGTCGCTTGGGAATGCCGCCACGGCTTGGGTGACGCTGTCTTGCCCGCGAGGGCCGGGCTCGGTAAAGAACTCTTGTGTCCGAATCGACGTGTATCCGGACCGGTCGTAGGCAGGTGGCAACGCAACGTTCGCTACGCCGCCGCAGTCAGGGCGGTCGGTGCTCACAGCGGTGTAGGTGGTCTCGCCGTCGGCAGTGCGCGTGAGCGGGTCTGTGATCAGCAGGGCTTGCAGCGTCCCGGCGCTGGGAAGAAAACTGGCCAACTCGGCGCTGCTCACGGGTGCTGCGGAAGGGGCCGGCGGCGGTGACGGATCGGCCGTGTTGGTGTCAGTGGATCCCGACGCCGCGGTCGGACTGACGCCAGCTGCCGGGGGTGGAGTTTCGGCCGCAGTTGTCGCGTCGGCGGTGTTGGAAGACGATTGCGGGTCAGCGAATTTGGCTTTGTACACCCACAACCCAGCCCCGACGAGACCTGCGATCACGATTACGGCGAGTGCAGCGAGGCCGCGACCGGACCGTCGAGGCGGAGTGGGCGCCTGACCGTAGTTCGTCGATTGCGGCGGCCAGCTGGCGGCAGCGGCTGGGGGAGTCCAAGAAGCGACGGGCGGGCTGTATTGCTGCGGGCTCGGGTTGGGCGCGACATGGCCGGTGATGTACGGGCGGGTTTCGTCCCCGTCGCTGTTGTGGGTCACAAGGCTGCCTTTTCCTTTGCCGGGACGCTTGAAAGTTGCGGCCGCGCGCGTCTGACAATGAAGCGGAGCGACGGCATGGATAGCTGCTGTCTGGCGCGCACAGGGTGTATCGAATCACGGTCAGTGTCGGCTACGCGCGGCACCTGACGTTTCGACGGTGGTTCGCCAGCTCCATGACAGCAGCCGCGCTGTGGTTGCATGCCCTCGCGGGAAAGTAATCGACCGCGAGGGCACGCGTGCGGGTGGAACATGCGTTTAGCTGGCAGCTGCCTTCTCGGCAATTGCGTCAACTACGGCGGCGGCCATGCCGCTGGTGTTTTGGTTGGGGGAGCAGTACATCGCGTCGATGAAGACGTTGCGATACGCAGCCATGGCGCGTTCGCACGTCGCAGGTCCCTTCGTCGATTGCTGATCGAGGGTGACCACGGTGCGCTCCTCGTTGACGCGGGTGCTGCCCATTTCCCAGCTGCCACCTTCGGCTTCGGTGACTGTCACGCCACCGCACTCCTTCCAAGCTGTCGCCGTCTTGGACATGAAGGCCAACGCGGCTTGCTTGCTGCCGAATTCGACAACCCCGTGCGGCACCGTGAGCTGGTCACCGTCGCTGTCGCGAGGAGTGAAAACCGACTTGAAGGCAACCTGTCCAGGCGCGGCGTCCAGGTAGGCCCCGGTCTGGCCGGGGGCATAGGCCGACAGGCACTGGAAAGGGGTCACCGAGTAGGTGCTGCTGAGGGTCTGCTCGACCTTGCCGTCTCGCAGAGTGCTGTCGGTGCCGGCGATGCGTGAGACCTCGCGGGCATCGAGGAGCAGCCCGTCGAGGCCTCCGATCAGCGAGTCGCTCTCGGTTCCCGACCAGGAGAACTGTGGGAGCTGGGTGGTCGGTGTGGCGGCGGCGGTTCCGGTAGACCCGGCCACTGCGAGTGCGGCCAGAACGCTGGCGGTTGCCAATCGGGTCACGGCGACTGAGGGTCGGCCAGCCGTGGTGGGGCGCAGCGTGAGGCGGTGTCCGAGGGTACGGGCAGTGGTTGCGGTGACCTTCATGGCGGACCTTTCAGTTACATGAACCGTAGCGGTGCTACAACTATAACCATAGCGCTCCGCTTGATGCAAGCGCCAAACCGTAGCGCGCTTCATCGACCCGCTGTGCTAATCCACGGGGGTCGAGATCGCAGGCATCGCAGGGTTCTAGGCACACCGTTGGACCAGCCGCGCTGGTCCGTCGGCGAAATGCGTAGCGTTGCGGTGTTGCGCTCTCCCGACGGCGCGATCGGCTACGCTACGGATCAGATGGGCTAAATTGCAGCACTGCTGCAGTTTGCGATGTACGGTCCCACGAGACGACGTGATACGCGACAAGGGGGTGAGATGGAGGCCGCGGTCTCGAGCAATCCCGACACACCGGATCTCGTCTTGGCGGTCGGCGGTCGGCTAACACTGGCCCGTGCGGCCGACGGCGATCTTGTTATTGGTCGAGAAATCCGTTTGGCAGATGTCCGACTCGACCACCCCGCCGTATCGCGGATACACGCCCGTCTTGACCCCGGTCCCCGCTGGCAGATCATCGACTTCGAGAGCAGAAACGGCATCTACATCGACGGGCACCGCGTGTACAAGGCAACGATCACAGATGGGATGACCGTCGCGTTCGGGGCGGCGGAAGGGCCGACGGTTACCTTCCGCTACGGCACGGATGTCTTCGACAAGCTTCGGCGCCTCGGACGTGCGGTTTCCGGCCGCATCGAAGATCTCGGACTTTCTCGCCGTGACCTTCGACTGCAGGCTGATGTCGACTCCTCGATCTTGGACGACCTGCTGGGCGGCCGGTATTGGCCATCGAAGGCTACTCGCCGTGCGATCGACAGCGCATTGTGCTGGCCACCGGGATCGCTGGCCGCCATCTGTGACGGGACAGCGCCCGAAGAGATCACCGACGTGATCACGCCGGCGATCCGGCAGAGTCTCCTGCTTGATTCGGCGGCGCTGAGGCTGGATTCAATTGCAGCGGACCTCCTCAGCTTGCCTACAAGCTCCGATCCAGGATATCGGGCGCAGTCAGCGCTGCTACAGCGTCAGATCGAGGAGTTCGACAGTTCCTTGTCAGCCCAAGCGCCCAATGCTCGATCCGAATTCGCGCAGCTGCTCCAGAGCATCGCCCAGATCTATCGGCGGCGCCTCTCCCTGGCTAATGCCGCAACCGTCGGGCCGCGTCTGGTAGATACCCCGCCCAGCTTTCCCCGGACGCCGCTACGATCACACCAACATGATGCGTAGTGGGGGACGCGTGGAGCCAGGCTCGTCAGCAAAATCGCGGACCCGATGCTGTCGTGCGACAGCGCACCGGCCGAAGCGCCGTGAGCCCCAATCTAGTCCAGCGCTGCGTCGATTCACGCGGGTCATCAGCTCATCCTCAGTGCGATGTGCGTGGCGCATGACCTCGCGCGGAAGGCTACTGAAAAGGAGAACCCCGTGACCACTGCTGCGGGTCCACCGTTGGTCGTATGGCTCGGCGACGCCATGTTCACCTTCCGTCCTGGCAAACAGGTCGTCATAGGTCGTGGAGTAGATGCCGATATTCGTGTGGAGGTCAGCGCCAAGCAGGCGATCTCCCGCGAACACATGGTCCTCACGGCGCGAAACGGCCAATGGATCGCAGAGGACAAGAGTCGCAACGGCATTTATGTTGCGGGCGTCCGCCAGGCCGCGGTTCCCATCGACGATGACGTCGCGATCAACCTCGGCGCCCCCACGGGCCCGCGGTTGACGTTCAGGATCACTACCCAAGTAGTACCGGTGGCCCGCAACAATCCCGCGCCCGCGCCCGCACCAGGACTGGCAGCGCCGGCCCGGCCAGGACCGCCACCACCGAGGCGCCCGGTTCCCCCACCTCCTCCACCACCTCAGCGGCCGGGCCCACCTGCTGCGCGGCCTGCGCCGCCCGTTCGGTCGGCTCCGCCGCAGCAGACGTATGCGTCTCACCCACCTGCGCCGCCACGACCTCAGGGCCCGTCTCCCCGGCCCGGCCCGCAGCCGCCTCGCGTTGCCGCCTCGATCCACCCTCCGGTCTCGCCACGGCCCGTGGCATCGGCGGTCGATGACGACGATGTTCTGGCCCGGATGACGGGTGTGGTGAAAAAGGTTCTCCCACAACGCGCGGCGCCTGCCCTGCCGAACGGTGCGATCACCATCGGCCGACACTCGACCGCAGCCATCCACGTCGACGACCCGTTGGCTTCACGGGTGCATGCCTATCTGTTGACCTCCCCGTCCGGAACCCAGATTCATGACAACGGCAGCAACAACGGGATTTTCGTCAATGGTGTGCGGATGCCCGCAGCGACGTTGCGCCCCGGCGATGTCGTCACGATCGGCAACTCCGATCTCACCTTCGACGGGACCACGCTGCGGACGCAGGATCGGACGCCGTCCACGGGAGGCATCGAGGCCCACCAGCTCGGTCTGACCATCGATGGCCGCGAGTTGCTCTCGTCGGTGTCCTTCACCGCGCGCCCAGGCACCCTGACCGCCGTCATCGGGCCGTCCGGAGCCGGTAAGTCCACCCTGATCAAGATGGTCGGTGGCGTCACCCAACCCACGTCGGGCCAGGTGCGATTCGACGGTCATGACGTTCACGCCGAGTATGCGTCACTGCGCTCCCGGATCGGTGTCGTGCCTCAAGACGATGTGGTGCATCGTCAGCTCACCGTGAGCCAGGCGCTCAACTACGCTGCGCGACTTCGTCTCCCCGCCGATACCGGCAAGGCCGACCGCCGCGCAGTCGTTGATCGGGTCCTCGATGAACTCCAGTTGACGAACCACCGGGACACCCGGGTGGACAAGCTGTCCGGTGGGCAGCGTAAACGCGCGTCGGTCGCCATGGAGCTGCTGACCGGTCCGTCGTTGCTGATCCTCGACGAGCCGACATCCGGCCTCGACCCTGCCCTCGACCGTGAGGTCATGGCGATGCTGAGGCGGCTGGCAGACGCCGGGCGCACGGTCATCGTCGTCACTCACTCACTGACGTATCTGAGCATGTGCGACCAGGTGCTGCTGCTGGCCCCCGGCGGCAAGACCGCCTACGCGGGCCCGCCCGGACAGGTCGCGGCGACGATCGGCACCAACGACTGGGCCGACATCTTCGCGTGGGTTGCGGCCAACCCCGATGCGGCGCACGCGGTGTTCCTGCAGAAGAACCCGGCCGCCGCCGCGCCCGCCGCGCCGGCGAGTCCGCCTGGGCCACTGGGTGATCCCGCTCGCACCAGCACTGCCCGCCAGATCGCCACGTTGGCGGCCCGGCAGGTCCGGCTGATCTTCGCCGACCGCGGCTACACCGCCTTCCTGGCGCTGCTGCCGTTCATCCTCGGTGCCCTGACCTTGGTGGTGCAGGGGTCGGTCGGACTGGGCAAGGCCAGCCTGGATGGCGGCGCCCCCGACGAGCCCAACCAGTTGCTGAGCCTGATGGTGATCGGCACCGTCTTCATGGGAACCGCGCTCACGGTGCGGGATCTCGTCGGTGAGCGCAGCATCTTCCGCCGAGAACAGTCCGTAGGGCTGTCGGCCGGCGCCTATCTGACCGCCAAGATCGCGGTCTACAGCGTCGCCGCGGCCGTCCAGATCGCCGTGCTCACCGCCATCGTCGTGGTGGTCAAGGGCGGTCCGACCCAAGGTTCGCTCGTCGTCGGCAATCCGGTGTGGGACCTCTACCTGGCTCTGGCTCTGACCGCCATCGTGTCGGCCATCGTCGGCCTGTGGTTGTCGTCGCTGGCGCGCACCAGCGACTGGATCATGCCGATGCTCGTCGTCGTGCTGATGAGCGCAATCGTCTTCTCCGGTGGGCTCATCCCGGTCACGGGCCGTCTCGGCCTCAACCAGGTCTCCTACCTGCTTCCGGCCCGGTGGGGCTTTGCTGCCGGAGCGTCGAGCATCGACCTGATGGAGGCCGACGCCGCCAACTACATCGACGACCCGCTGTGGCGCCACCAGCTGTCGTGGTGGCTGCTGGACATGGGTGTCCTCCTGCTCATAGGCATTGTCGCGACCGTCGTGGTGCTGCGCCGGCTGCGCCTGCCTGCCGGTGAGCGCGGGGCAGGCGGCAGGGTTGCGGGGGTGATCATCGCCCTCGTGTTGATCGCAGGGTTCCTGGTCGGTATGTCGATCCTGACCCGTGACGGCAGCTCGAACCGGCCCGCGCCGGCTTCCATGCCCAGCGTGCCGACCCAGGGCAGCGCGCCGCCCCAAGAACCCGTCGCCGCAGCCGATTTGGCAGGACTGCTCCTCGATCCGTCAGCGGCCGGTTCGATCGTGGGAGGCGGCACGCTGACCGCCTCCGGCCCCACACCGCTGACCGCGCTCAGCACCGCCACGGCCGAGCCGCCCAATTGCACCGGAGTCGTCAGCCCGGCCAACACCCAGGCCTTCGGGGCCAGCGGGTCCACGGCCGTCGCCGGCAGTGAACTGGTCTCCACAGACCCGAATACGACTGTCACGCAATACGTGATCCTCTACCCGAGCGCGGAGGCCGCCGCCGCGGCACAGTCAGACCAGATCAACTTCTGGCAGCCGTGCGCCAACACCACTGTCACCCTGACACCGCCGGGTCAGCCGGCAACGGCGATCAACGTCGGCAAGGTGTCGTTGGTCGATGGCCGACCCACCGCAGTCCTGAGCATGCCTGGCCGTAGCTGCCAGCACGTGCTGGAACTGTCATCCAACGTTGCTATCGACGTCCAGGCCTGCGGCCCGACGGAAGCCGACCATGCGGGTGAGATAGCCACCAAGATCGCCGAGAAGATCCATTGATTACGGCGTCGGGGGAGGAGATCGTGCGAAAAATCCTGCAATGAAGCTCCCGATATCACGCTTAAAGTAACTGCGAGGGTTTTGCCGGGGGCAATTCGCATCGGTAGAGCGCTTCCACCGACAGAAAGAGAGACCAATGAAGGTGCGTTTCAAAATAGCGATTGCGACCGCCGCCGCGGCCGCGCTGGCCTTGACCGGTTGCGGCACGCAAGACTCCGAGTCGAACAAGTCCGACGCCAATGGCGACGCCAGCACCCTGATTTCCCAATCGGCTGAGGCGATGAAGAACGTCACCAGCGCCCACATCGTCCTCACCGCCGACGGTGAGGTCCCGAACCTCAAGGTCACCAAACTGGAAGCCGATGTCGCCGGCAAGCCTGCCGTCGTCGCCACCGGCGAAGCGACTGTGCAGATGGGCCAGGACACGCAAACCGCCAAACTCATCTATGTCGACGGTCACCTCTACTCCGACATCGCCGTCCCCGGTCAGTGGTTCGACTACGGTGACGGCAACTCGATCTACAACCTGTCGGTGATCTTCGACCCGAGCAACGGCCTGGCGAACGCACTGTCGAATCTCAAGGACCCCAAGGTCGAAGGGTCGGAAACCATCAACGGCACCCCGACCACCAAGATTGCCGCGACGGCCTCGACCAACGACGTCGCAGTGCTGGCGGGTGCGCGGAAAGCTCCTGAGCAGTCCCAGGATTGGCCGGTCACCGTGTGGATCGCGGAAAGCGAACCGCACAACCTGGTCCAGGCTCAGATCAACGTCAGCGGACCGTCCGAGGCCAAGGTCACCATGACTCTGTCCGACTTCGGCAAGACCGTCACCGCCGAAAAGCCGGAAATCACCCCGCCCAACTGAGCGACAGCCCGAAAGGACACCTGAACAACATGGAAACCAAAGGTTTTGGGCGCCGGGCGGCTGCGGCCGGCGTCGGCATCCTGGCAGTCGGCGCGATCCAGATCGCGAGCCCGACCACGGCGCACGCCGCACTGTCGTTCGGTTCCATCGCGTACGCGGACAATGGAGCCGGCGCGGTGGTGTGGAATTACCCGTCGCCCAAGGAGGCCCAGCAGGCAGCCATCCAGTACTGCGGGTGGACCACCTGCGAGGCACTCAGCTACTTCACCGAATGCGGTGTCGCGGTACGCAACGACACCCACGTTCAGGCGGGCCGTGGCCCGACCCTCGGAGCGGCCACCCGCGCCGCACTGAATGCCATCCCCGGCGGGGGCGGTTACATCGACCTGTGGGCATGCAACTGATCTGATCCGACAGGTGGCAGGCAACATCAAACGTTGCCTGCCACCTTTCTTTTTGGGGTCATGTTCGGCGGCTGCGTCCGGTGCGCGCGGAGCTGGATGACACCCGGCTTCAACATGCGGGCCTCTGCCACCGCTGCTATTCGTCTGTGCCAGAAACGTCCATTGCGAACGGCCGCGCATCGCAGGCAGACGTGCGAGCAGCGACGGGGCCACGTGGCGACCCGCGCAAAAGCCCGCGCAAAAGAATGATGGCGGCCGGGCGGCCGCCATCATGACGAAGGATCAATACCAAAGAGGTACGTCCTGGCTGTCGGCCCGATCTACCGGCCGGTCAGTACTTGGAGACGCTGGCAACGCGGAACGTGGCGGCCTCGAGGTCGTCGACGTTGTCCGAGATCGTAAACAGGTCTTCGCTTGTGGACTGGCCGGGCGACAGACTGGTGACGCTGGCGGTGTCCTCGGCGATCCGGTCGCCATTGGCGTCGAGGGCTTCGACCTGTACGTAGAAGGTGGCGCGTTCACCGCCCTTGTTGCGGAAGGTCACCGGCAGTTTGCCGCTCTCACGGTACTCGGTGTCGGTACGCACGAATTCCCCGAAGGAGACCTCCAACTCGTTCTCGAGGATCTGTTCGGTCTTGTCGCCGGTGCTCTCTGAGATGGTGTCGTTGAGATCGCCGCTGACCTTGGCGAATAACACCACGGGAGCGACGAATACGATGAGTGCGATGACCACGGCCCCGATGATCAGGCCGACGATGAGACCGGTTGACGACTTGCGAGGCGCCGCGGGTTGATAAGCCGGATACTGTGCCGGCCAACCCGGTCCGGGATAGTTCGGCGCGGGCCCGCCTGGATAGCCGGGCTGATTGTCAGGCTGGGGCGGCAGACCGGAGCCCGAGTTCGATGGCCACTGTTCGTGTGGATAGGTCACGGCCGTGGGTCTCCTGTTCTGGCCTCGCGTTGAGGTTCGTGATGAAGCGTAAGGCGTCGTTCGAACGGCGATGAACACCAATTTCTGCCGTGCGTCCGGATGGTCCGTTATCCGACGGCAAGGGCTCCCGAAACGTGATGCTCAGGGGAACCGTTGGTAGCACTGGTCTGGGTTGCTGGTCAGTCCGGACCGGAAGGCCATGATCCGGGTGAAGCCCGCCGGAACGCTCTCGCCGTCGTTGCCGCTGGCGGCCCAGCCGTTGGTGAGAAGCCCGGCGACCGCCTCGTCGAGGTCACCGGCGGTGAGCTGAAGCCGTTGGCCCGAGGGCAGCGTCACCGGGTCAGCCATGTCCCGGTTGGCAACTCCGGTCAGGCAGGCGGTGCGCAATGCAGCGGTGTCTCCGGTCAGGCTGAGGCCCTTCTGGTGCTCGAGGGCCAGCATGTACCGAGACGCCACGATGGACATCGCGGTGTTGTCGCCTTGGATCAGTACCCGGCTCGATTCGTCTGCGGGCGTACCGAGTTCGGCCAGCGCAGGGAGGTCGATGCTGATGGTGTTGGTGGCCGGGCAGTAGTTGGCCGGTGCCTCGGATGCGGCGGTGTCGGGGCAGGGCTCGGAGTCGTAGACGAGCTCCGGGGGGTCTGCGGGAGCATAGATCTGATTGAGTAGCTCGATCAGGGTGCCCAGAGATTGTTCGTTGATCGGAGCGTCGGCGCTTTGTTGGTCGCCGTCGGCCTCTTCGGTGAGGGCGATCGGGAGATCGCCTCGACGCTGGTCGATTTCGTCGATGTTGATGGCTGTGCACGCGGTAACGCCGGTGTTGAATCCCATTTGAAAGGCGGTGATCCGGTCCAGCGCGGTGCCGTGACCCTCTTCGAGCAACTCGGCGGTGTCGGGGGTGATCAGCGGGTCACGGATCGCGATCGCCGCGGCCAGAACCTTGTTCAGGCCGTCGCCGGTGCTGATCGTCATGCGTGGGGAATGGCCCTCTGCCACCCAGCGGATGTACATGCCGGCAAAGCAGTCGGCCTGCTGTTCGAAGACGATGACCGGCGTGCGCCGGTTCACGAGGCTGGCCATCCGCTGGATCGCGTGCCCGTATTCATGCGCGATGAGCGCCGCCGCACTCATCTGGCCGAAGTACTTCTGACCGGCGGGCAGCAATTGGCCGCGGTCCCAGGCGATCAGGCGGTCTCGGTGGCAGTAGAACGCATTGGGATTCTTGTACGGACTCGAGCCGCACAATTCGGGGGTCTGCGGGTTACTCGAATCGTAGGACGCGAAATTCCGGATCGGCCGGAACGCGCCGTGCAGTGCGCCGGGATAGGCTTGCTCCCAGAACTGCTCGACATCGTTGACCGACGCGAGCGCCAGCTTGTCCATCTCTCCGTGGTCGGTGTCCTGCACCGTGCCGGTGGGTGCTGGCGCGTTGTCGCGGAGTCCGCTCGGCCCGTCCGTGACCGCCAGGCCCCCAACACTATTAGGGTCGTAGAGCATCGTCACCGGCTCACCAGGCACGACCTTCGCCACGTAGTTCACGAGCACCACCGCGACCGCGCCGATCACCGCAGCCGCCGTGAGCATGGTGACGATGGCGCGGAATGCGGAGGCCGTTCTGCGTCGTGCGGGCTTCGGCGACACGGAACCCGAAGTCGGTGGGACCGCCGGGCTGGCGTGTTTGCGACGGGACATATCGAAGTCTCCGGTTACATCGGGCCGGCGGGTCGCCAGGACGACAGGTTCACAACGGTTTGCGAGGCGACAAGAACGCCCACGCACAATGCAACGTCAATCACGGAAGCACCCAACGACGCACGGCGCAATATTTGGCTCGCCGCGCCACGGCATGCCGCAGTTGTTCATCGACATTCGGCGCTTGCACGTACTGATCGTATGCGCGGATCGGGTGCGTCTCGCGCACCAATTTCTCGGTCGGGCGCGTGTGCGGCAATTCGCCCGTGGTCGCCATTGCCTTCCAAATTTGGTGCATTGAGGGCGGTGGAGCCGCTGTTAGCCTCGGTCCGGGCGGAGGGGTGAATTGGGATGAAATCATTGGGGAACGTCGCCGCGTTCGGCGAAGCCTGCGGATCCCCGGTGTTGGCCGCGGGCCAGCGCGTCATCGAGAGCATCAAGCTCACGACCGGGATCGGCAATCCGGACACCGGCATGCGGTTCGGCGTGGGCGCGCAAGGCTTTGCTGCTGCCGTACAGACGCTGACTATGGCATTGCCCGAGAACGGCTGGACCGGCGCAGGGTCGACGGCCTACCGGGGTCGGAACGACAAGCTGCGCGGCGACTCACAAACGATGGCGGATGCCGACCGGCTGGTGGCATCCGTGTTGTCCCGCGAGGCCGAACAGATAGCGGTGACCCGGGACGGGCTCGACCGGCAATCCGACTGGCTGGGCCAGATGAGCCTGATCGCGTGTGCAGTCGGGGCTCTCTCCCCTGCCGGCCGCGCCGCGCAGGCGAAGGCCGAGATGGAGATGGTGGCCAAGGCGGTCGGTGAGTCGACGAGTCAGCTGATGACGATGCGCGACCAGGTCACCGTCAACGCCGCCGAGGTGCGCGACGCGGTCAGCCTGTACGCCGCAATCACCGCAGACCCCGAGCGGGACGGCGACGACGATCCGGCGCCGACCCTCGGTGAACTGACCGAGGAACCTACCGAATCCGAGGAAGCTGCGGGTGATGAAACCGCCGAGCCGACGGCCGACACTGCCGGGCCTGCACCCGCAGCTGCATCTGCGTCGGTGGGAGCTGCTGGTCCGCCGTCGCCGAATGGTCCTGCCGCTGCACCGCCGGCCTCTGCGCCCGTCACCGTGCCATCCCAGAGTGCGCCTGCGGCCACCGCCTCGCCTGCTGCTCCTGGCGGCGACGTGGCGGGCGCGCTGGCCGGCGTGATCGGCCCGATCATCGGATCGATCGCGGGGATCATCGGCGGAATCGCGCAGGCGGCAGGTCAGGCGGCGCAAATCGCCACTCAAAGTGCCGGGCAGGCTGCTCAAGCGGGGCAGGCGGACCAGAGTGCCGATCCGATCGGCGCAGACTCGGTCAACGGGACCGGCTCAGCTGATGAGTTCGAGAAGCGGGATAACGGCAAAGACGACGAGTCCGGCGAGGACGATCGAGGAGCCACCGCGGAACCCCCGGGCGAAGACGAGCTGACGGAAGCACTGCCTGATGCGGGCCCAGATGGCGATTCCGCTGGCGAAGGTGACGACGGACCTGCGATGACGTTGCCGCCGGACTTCGGGGAAGCCTCCACGGGCATGGCTGGGCAGGAGCCGCAGGCGGCGTATGTATCGACGGATTTGGAGCACGGCCAGCTACGCCGGCCGGTGCCCGCTACATTAGAGCGCGGTATTCCTGGATCTGCTGCCGCGCTCACTGGGTAGTGGTTCTGGAATAACAGGAATCGAGGGGATTCATGTCGGGAGATTTGCGGGTTGTCACCGCTCATTTGCACGAGCTGTCGAGCAGACAGGGGCAGGCTGCATCTGGCCTGACGATGGCCACCGGGGCGGTCGACGGTGTCGACAGCTCGGTGCGCGCGACGCACGGACCAATTTCGTCGTCGACCGCCACAGCGGTCCAGGCGGCGCTGAATGCACGTCGAGCCGCGGGAACGAGCTTGGCCCGGGCCTCGCAACACCTCGGCGAAAAGCTCGCTGATGCGGCCGGCAGATACGACCAGACGGACTCGGCCACGGGCGGCGTCCTCGACGGAACCATTCGGTAGGGGATGCGAGACATGACTACTCCCTACGAAATCGATGCCAGCGCACCGCCGATCGATGACGTGGTCGCGGTCGAGCTGACCATCGACGGGACCCTGGTGGTCGCCGACAAGCTGGGGCTGACGGATTTCCCGCCCTCGATGGGCATCCGGCTGAACATTCCCCAGCCCGATCTGCGCAAGACCGTGTGGGAACAGGTCGAGCGTGACCTCACGGCCCAGGGCGTGCTCGATGTCTTCGGCAAGCCGCACCCTGAGGTGGCTGCCATGCTCGACACGTTGAGCCGGCCGGATCGCACGATCGAGGGACGCTGGTGGCGTCGTGACCTTGGCGGAAAGATGATCCGGTTCGTGGTTTGCCGCAAAGGAGGCCGGCACGTCGTCGCCGCCCGGGACAACGACATGCTGGTGCTGCAGCGGGTGGCGGCGCAGGTTGGCCTTGCCGGAATGGTGAATACCGTGCTCGGAGAGGGTAGGCCGGCCAATGTCGAGCCGCTGACCGGCGTCGCGGCAACCCTGGCAAATTGCCGGACCGCCGACGAGCTCACCGGCTACGGCATCCCACCGACCTCGGCCCGGGTGTACGCAAGCATCATCTCCTCGCCCGACAGCTGGGTGGAGCTGGTGGCGACGGAGCGGCATCCTGGCGGCACCACCTCTCAGGTGGATGTCGCCGCCGGTGTGTTGGATTCCAAGCATGGGCGCCTCGTTTCGATTCCGCGTCGGGTCAACGGGGAGCTCTACGGGAGCTTCCTGACCGGCACCAGGGACAATCTTCAGCGCGCCCTCGACGGGTTGGTCGAGTTCCTGCCGTCAGGCTCGTGGTACGACAAGCCTGATTCGGATAGTTCCTACCTGCACTGAGAAAGGCCGCAACGGTGGGTGACTTTCCGCCACATGATCCGGACGACGACGATGACGACTATGACGGCCTCTCGGCGTTGGATTTCACGTACTCGGACGACGGTTCGGACAAAGCGGCCCTGGATGCGCTCGGGACTTACAACGACGTTGCGTTCTCCGGCGATCCGGGTGCAGACGACGGAGCAAGTCCGGACGAACGATCAGCGCCCGAGGAATCGAGCCTTGTCGTACCGTTGTTCACCGTCACCAATCCGCCGGAAACCGTCACGGTGACGGTGTTCATGGATGGCCGCGTGCGTGAGATCGAGTTGGCGCCGAAAGCCATCAACCTGACCGAACGGGATCTCGCCGAAGAGATCCTGGTCATCGCGGATTTGGCCGCCAAACAGGCGAAGTCCGCCCAGTACTCGTCCATGCTCGCGGGAATGCGCGAGCATGGGCACGACGACGCGGCGACCCGCGATTTCCTCACCCGTGACCTGGACTTGCTCACCCCGGAGCAGGCTGACGATGCTCGAGCCCAGGTCTTTGCGACCCGCTATGGAGGCGATGATGGCTGACCACCTTGCTGGAATGTTCGGTAGCGCGGTCGGCATGCTGTCTGGTTCGCCGGCCCGCTCGCTCGAAATATTCACCGAGATCACCACGTACGACGAGGCCGCGTGTGACGCGTGGGTCGGTCGTATCCGGTGCGGCGACACCGATCGGGTGACCTTGTTTCGGGCTTGGTATTCACGCTCGAACTTCGGCCAGCTGGCGGGATCGGCCGAAATCTCGATGAACGGCGTCGGTGCGCGGGTGCCGATCGGCGGGATCTACGGCAAGGACATCTCCTACCCGATCAACTCGCCCCTGGCGATCACCATGGGTTTCGCCGTCCAGGAGGCGGCCGAGGGCAACTATGCCGATGCGATGGAGGCCTTGGAGGACGCCCCCGCCGGCGGGTCCGACCATCTGGTGGCCTGGGTCAAGGCCGTGATCTACGGAGCCGCTCAACGTTGGACCGATGTGATCGAGCAGGTGCGCGGCGCGGATCGGTGGCCGGACAAGTTCCTGGCCGCGGCGGCCGGCGTGGCCCACGGGGTGGCGGCGGCCAATCTCGGGTTGTTCACCGAGGCCGACCGTCGGCTCACCGAGGCCAACGACACCCCGGCCGGTCAGGCATGTGCACCGGCGATTGCCTGGTACCTGGCGATGGCCCGGCGGTACCAGGGCAACGAGGAGTCCGCCCAGGTGCTGCTGGAATGGCTCCAAGCTAACTTCCCTGAGCCCAAAGTCACTGCGGCGCTGCGTGATCCGGCGTATCGGCTGGAGACAACCACGGCCGAGAAGATCGCGTCGCGCACCGATCCGTGGGATCCCTCCAGCGTGGTGGCCGACACGTCGGGGCGGGACAAGCTGCTGGCCGAGGCACAGGCCGAGCTAGACCGGCAGATCGGGCTCAGCCGGGTCAAGGAGCAGATCGAGGCTTACCGGGCGGCCACCCAGATGGCCCGGATCCGTGCCGCCCGCGGCATGAAGGTGGCCCAGACCTCCAAGCACATGATCTTCGCCGGCCCACCCGGTACCGGCAAGACGACGATCGCACGTGTGGTCGCAAACATCCTGGCCGGCCTCGGTGTGATCGCCGAACCCAAGCTGATCGAGACCTCGCGTAAGGACTTCGTCGCCGAGTACGAGGGACAGTCCGCCGTCAAGACCGCCAAGACGATCGACCGGGCACTCGGCGGGGTGCTGTTCATCGACGAGGCCTACACGCTGGTGCAGGAGCGCGACGGCCGCGCCGACCCGTTCGGTACCGAGGCGTTGGATACCCTGCTGGCCCGGATGGAGAACGACCGCGACCGGTTGGTGGTCATCATCGCCGGCTACAGCAACGACATCGACCGCTTGCTGGAGACAAACGACGGTTTGCGTTCGCGTTTCGCAACCCGAATCGAGTTCGACTCGTACTCGCCCGACGACATCGTCGACATCACCAAAGTCATTGCCAAAGCCAATGACTCGCAGCTCGACGAGGAAGCGGCCAAGCGGGTGCACGAGGCGGCGATGCTGTTGAGCCAGCGCACCCTGAACGGCAAACCGGCACTCGACATCGCCGGTAACGGTCGCTACGCGCGGCAGCTGGTGGAGGCCGGCGAGCAGAACCGCGACATGCGGTTGGCCCGGTCGATGGACTTCGAGAATCTGGGTGTCGAGCAGCTCAGTGAGGTCAACGGGGATGACATGGCGGCGGCGATCGCGGCGGTTCACAGCCGCCTGAACATCGGCGAATAGGGATGGCAGGCTTCCGGCTCACCACGAAGGTCCAGGTCAGCGGCTGGCGTTTCCTGCTGCGCCGCGTCGAACACGCGATCGTGCGCCGGGACACCCGGATGTTCGACGACCCGTTGCAGTTCTACAGCCGCGCGGTGTTCGCCGGGATCGTGATTTCGGTGGTGGTCTGCCTGGGCGCGGCCCTGATGGCGTACTTCAAGCCGTTGGGCAAGCAGGGCAGCGACCAGTTGCTGGTTGACCGCACCACCAATCAGCTCTACGTGATGTTGCCTGGTACCAATTTGTTGCGCCCGGTGTACAACCTGACCTCGGCCCGGCTGGTTCTAGGCAGCTCCGGCAACCCGGCCGCGGTGAAATCCGAGGAGCTGAATCGGCTCCCCAAGGGGCAGCCGATCGGGATTCCGGGTGCGCCGTATGCGACGCCGACGGGTGCGCCCGCATCGCGGTGGGCGCTGTGTGACACCGTCGCCAAGGCTGACAGCTCAGCGCCCAAGGTCGAACAGGCCGTCTTGATCCGTTCGCTCGCAACGAATCTGGGCGTCGGCCCGATGCAAGCGAACCAGGGCATGCTGGTGTCTTTCGAAGGCGCCAACTGGCTGGTCACCGCGGAAGGACGGCACAGCATCGACCTCGCCGACAGGGCGGTGACCTCGGCGGTCGGTATCCCGGTCACCGCGAAGGCCACGCCGATATCTGAGGGACTGTTCAATGCCCTGGCCAATGTGGGTCCGTGGCAGCTCCCGGCAATCCCGGCCGCCGGCGCGCCGAATACCGTTGGGCTGCCAGAAAATCTGGTGATCGGGTCGGTGTTCCGGACCGCAACCGAATCCGATCCGCAGCATTACGTGGTCTTGCCGGACGGGGTCGCCCGCGTCAACGCCCCGACCGCAGCGGCGTTGCGCGCCACCAACTCCTACGGCCTGCTACAGCCTCCGTCGGTCGAGGCCAGCATAGTCGCCAAGATCGCCGAGCAGGTGTACGTTTCGCCGCTCCCGGACGAACCGTTGGAGGTACTGCTGCGGCAGGACTCGCCGGTGTTGTGTTGGGCGTGGCAGCGCGAACCGGGCGACCAGGCGCCGAAGACCACCGTCATCGCAGGCCGTCGGCTGCCGATTCCGCCGTCCGCGGTCGGCACCGGTATCGACCAGATCGGCGGTGACGCAACGGTGTACATCGAAGGCGGCCAGTTTGTACGGCTGCAGTCGCCGGATCCGCGGGTGGGCGAGAGTCTGTACTACATCGACCCACAAGGCGTTCGCTACGGCGTCGCCAACGACGATGCCGCCAAGAATCTGGGCTTGTCCGGTCCGGTGAACGCACCGTGGCAGGTCGTCGGGCTGCTGGTGGAGGGCCCGGTGCTGTCGAAGGAAGCCGCGCTGTTGGAGCACGACACGCTGCCCGCCGACCCGAACCCACGCAAAGTCGAAGGCACACAAGGCTCATGACAACCAGAAAGTTCACCCCCACGATAAAGCGGGGCCCGCGGCTGACACCGGGCGAGATCAATGTTGCCCCACCGGATGACCTCGGGATAGAGATCCCGCCGTCGGGCATGCAGAAGGCCATGCCCTGGGTCATGGGCGGCTGCATGCTCGGCATGATCGCGATCATGATCTTCACCGGGGTTCGCCAGCTGTCGCCGTACATGCTGATGATGCCGCTGATGATGATCATGGGCACGGTCGGATTCATGAGTAGCGGTGGCGGCGGCGGTAAGAAGGTCCCCGAGATCAACGCCGATCGCAAGGAGTATCTGCGGTACCTGGCCGGGCTGCGGACCCGCGTGACGTCATCGGCGTCGGCTCAGGTGGCGTTCTTCGGCTACCACGCACCGCATCCCGACGATCTGCTGTCGATCATCGGCACCCACCGGCAGTGGTCGCGCCAGGCCAACTCGGACTTCTATGCCGCCACCCGTATCGGCATCGGCGCCGAGATCGCGGTGGACCGGTTGCTCAAACCGAATACCAGCGGCGATCTGGCGGGACCAGACGGTGCGCCGCAGCCTCACCTTGAGCCGGTCAGCCATATGTGGGTGACGAAGTTCCTGCGCACCCACGGCCTGATCCACGATTGCCCGAAACTTGTCCAACTGCGGACATTTCCAACCATCGCCGTGGGCGGCGACCTCGACGGCGCCTCGGCGCTGCTGACCGCGATGATCTGCCACCTTGCCGTGTTCCATCCGCCAGACCTGCTGCAGATCCGGGTGCTCACCGACAACCCGGAGGATCCGAAATGGTCATGGCTGAAGTGGTTGCCGCATGTGCAGCACCAGACCGATACCGATGCTGCCGGGCCGACCCGTCTCGTCTACACGCGTCCCGACGGCCTGAGCGATCTGACCGCGCGCGGTCCGCACAGCGCTGACGCCGCACCTGGCGGCCCGTATGTCATCGTGGTCGACCTCACCGGCGGCAAGGCCGGCTTCCCGGTCGACGGTCGGGCCGGGGTCACGGTACTCACTCTGGGAAATCACCGCGGCTCGGCATACCGGTTGCGCGTCGATTCCGACGGGACGGCCGACGACAAGCTGCCGAACCAGAACTACCGCGAGGTGACGCGAGTGGCTGACCGGATGACGCCGGCGCAGGCCGGCCGGATCGCCCGGAAACTCGCGGGTTGGTCGATCACCGGCACGATCATCGACAAGAACGTCCGGGTCCAGAAGAAGGTGTCCACCGAGTGGCACCACCTGGTCGGTGCCAAGTCGGTCGAGGAGATCGTCCCGGGACGGTGGCGGATGTTCGCTGATACAGACCGGGACCGGCTCAGGATCCCGTTCGGGCACGAGCTCAAGTCGGGTGAGATCAGCTACCTCGACATCAAGGAAGGCGCCGAGTTCGGTGCCGGCCCGCACGGCATGCTCATCGGTACCACCGGCTCGGGTAAGTCGGAGTTCCTCCGGACCCTGATCTTGTCTCTGGTGGCCAGCCACCACCCGGACCAGATCAACCTTCTGCTCACCGACTTCAAGGGCGGTTCGACCTTCCTGGGTATGGAGAAGCTGCCCCATACCGCGGCTGTCGTCACCAACATGGAAGAGGAAGCCGAACTGGTTGGCCGTATGGGCGAGGTGCTCACCGGTGAACTCGACCGGCGCCAGTCGATCCTGCGTCAGGCCGGCATGCAGGTGGGTGCCGCCGGCGCCCTGTCCGGCGTGGCCGAGTACGAGAAGCACCGTGAGCGTGGTGCGGACCTTCCGCCGTTGCCGACGCTGTTCGTGGTGGTCGACGAGTTCGCCGAGTTGCTGCAGAGTCACCCGGACTTCATCCAGTTGTTCGACCGGATCTGCCGTGTGGGCCGCTCACTGCGTGTGCATTTGCTGCTGGCGACCCAGTCACTGAATACCGGCGGTGCGCGGATCGACAAACTTGAGCCCAACCTGACATACCGAATTGCGTTGCGTACCACCAGTTCAGCCGAATCCAAGGCGGTGATCGGCACGCCCGAGGCGCAGTACATCACCAACAAGGAGAGCGGCGTGGGCTTCCTGCGTGTGGGTATGGAGGATCCGGTCAAATTCCGTGCCGTGTACACCGGCAACAACTACGTTCCCACGGACCTGGCGTCAGAGGGCGGTGAAGCCAAGCCGCGGACGCAACGCCAGGCGCGGCTGCGGATCCACCAGTTCACCACGACGCCGATCTTCGATACGGCGGTGAATTGATGTCCACAGACGCTGAACCCAGGGTGTTGCGTGAGGTCGTCCTCGGCCAGCTGGGTACCGGCGAGAGCCGCGCGTACAAGATGTGGCTGCCGCCGCTGACCGATCCGACGCCCGTCAATGAGCTGGTCGACCGTGACTATCAGCGCCAGCCGTTGCGGTTTGCGCTGGGAGTCATGGACGAGCCGCGCCGCCATCGCCAGGAAGTCTGGGGTGTCGACGTGTCCGCGGCGGGCGGCAACCTCGCCATCGGTGGTGCACCGCAGACCGGCAAGTCGACCTTCCTGCAGACCCTGATGTTGTCGGCTGCGGCCACCCACACACCGCGGCAGGTGCAGTTCTACTGCATCGACCTCGGCGGTGGTGGCTTGATGTACATGGAGGGGCTGCCGCATGTTGGCGGCGTGGCCACCCGTGCCGAACCGGACCGGGTCAACCGGGTGGTGGCCGAGGTCAAAGCCGTGCTGAGGGCCCGAGAGCAGGTGTTCAAGCAATATCGCGTGGGCTCCATCGCGGCTTACCGTGAGATGCGGGAGGATCCCAACAATCCGGCGTATCAGGATCCGTTCGGTGACGTGTTTCTGGTGATCGATGGCTGGCCGGCGTTCGTCGCCGAGTTCCCCGATCTTGAAGCAACGGTGCAGGATCTAGCCGGTCAGGGGTTGGCGTTCGGAGTGCACGTCATCGTCGCTACGGCGCGATGGACCGAGCTCAAGTCACGCGTCCGTGATTATCTGGGCACGAAGGTGGAGTTCCGCCTCGGTGATGTCAACGAGACCCAGATCGACCGGATCACCCGCGAGATCCCCTCGAACCGGCCGGGTCGGGCTATCTCCCTGGAGAAGCACCACCTGATGATGGGGGTGCCGCGGCTTGATGGCGTCCACAGCGCCGACAACATCGTCGCGGCCATCTCGGCCGCCGTACAGGAGGTGGCCGCGCGCCACACCGACCAGGCACCGCAGGTGCGAGTGCTGCCGGAGCGGATCTACCTACATCAGCTCGATCCGAATCCGCCGGGACCCGATGCGGATTACCGGACCCGTTGGCAGGTGCCGCTGGGTGTGCGCGAGTCCGACCTCACCGTCGCCCACAACCAGATGTATACGACACCGCACCAGCTGATCTTCGGGGCCCCCAAGTCGGGCAAGACCACCATCGCGCATGCGATAGCCAAGGCGATCTGCAGTCGCAACAGCCCCGAGCAGGTGCGGTTCATGTTGGCGGATTATCGATCGGGTCTACTCGATGCGGTACCTGACTCCCATCTGCTGCTCGCCGGCGCGATCAACCGCAACAGCGCCTCGCTGGAAGAGTCCGTCAAGGCACTGGCCTTCAACCTGCAGAAGCGACTGCCGCCACCGGACCTGACCACTGCGCAATTGCGGGCCCGGTCCTGGTGGACCGGTCCTGACATCGTGCTGCTCGTTGATGACTGGCACATGATCGTCGCCGCATCAGGCATGATGTCGCCGATGGCCCCGCTGGCCCCGCTGCTCCCGGCCGCCGCCGATATCGGTCTGCACATCATCGTGACGTGCCAGATGAGCCAGGCCCACCGGGCCACGATGGACAAGTTCGTCGGAGCCGCCTACGGCGCCGGTTCACCCACGTTGTTCTTGTCGGGCGAGAAGAACGACTTCCCGTCGCGCGAGATCATCGTCAAGAAAAGGCCGCCTGGCCAGGCATTCATGGTTTCACCTGAGGGTAAAGAAGTCATTCAGGCGTCGTATGTCGATCCACCTGAAGAAGAAGTGTTCGCAGCACCCCAATAGGGCAGTTAGTATTTATCCAACGCACTCAGCAACGCTGGCGGCGGCCCGCCAGCAAAGGGATCGGGGGACAGGTTCCTTGGCGACTTGGCAAACTTCTGCCACGTCGCATTTGAGTGCTTGTCCCTGGTTATTTCCAACCGACACAGGGGAGCAAGCAAATGCAACCGTTGATGCACAATCCGGCCGCCGAAGGTGTTGCGGCACAGGTGATCGCAAACGCCGCCCGTGGGCTGGCCGGCGGCACCACCGCCTCGGCAGCCGTCACCGCGCTGGTTCCAGCTGGGGCCGACGAGGTTTCGGCGATGGCTGCCATGGCCTTCGCCAGCGAAGGCGTCGAGGCATTGACGGTGAACACGTTCGCTCAAGAGGAGCTGGCTCGGGCGGGCGCGGCATACCTGGAGGCTTCGACTATGTACAACATGGTCGACGCGGCCAACGCCACGACTCTTTAGCCGACACGATCAGTCAGAGTTAGGGTCTCCCAGCAATGGTCGCCGCGCCGCCCGTTCCGCCGACTTGGTTCGCGTTGCCGCCAGAGGTGAACACTGCCCGGTTGATGGTCGGTGCCGGTCCGGCACCGATGCTCCAGGCGGCAGCAGGTTGGGAGGGTCTGGCGATCCTGCTGGAGACCCAGGCTGACGAACTGGCCGCGGCACTCAGCAACTTGACCACGGTCTGGAGCGGAACGGCCAGTGAACGTGCCGTCTCCGCGACGATGCCGATGATCATGTGGCTGCGGACGATGGTGATGCAGGCGCAGAAGCGCGCCTTGCAGGCCGGCGCCCAGGCGAGTTCGTACTCGTTGGCCCTGGCGACGACGCCGCCGATTCCGGAAATCGAGCAGAACCACGTCACGCACGGCGTCTTGGAGGCCACCAACTTTCTCGGCATCAACACCGTGCCGATCGGGTTGAACGAGATGGACTACTTCGTTCGGATGTGGAACCAGGCTGCTGGTGCCATGGAGGCGTATCACGCCGAAACCACCGTCAATCTGCTGTTCGAGCCATTCGTGCCGATGAAGCCGATCGTCATTCCCGGGGTCGGCGAGACGGGTGTGGCGGCCGCTCTTGCGAGCACGGCACCGCGGGCCGCCGAGGCGCTGATGCGTAACGCCGTGATCGAGGGCGTCGGAGCCATGGCCACGATCGAATCGGTGAAGTTGGCGGCGGGCGGTGCCGCAGCCCAGGCCAGCATTCTCGAGCAGCGGGCGGCTTCCGCGGCGAGTCGGGGTGACGACGCGGCCCAACAGAAGCAGGATCCGACGCAGCAGAACGCCATGCAGCAGGGCATGCAGATGGTGATGCAGATGGGTTCGCAGGCTGGGCAGCTCGGTGGGCAGCTCGCGGGGCAGATCCCCCAGCAGATGCAGCAGTTCACGCAGCCGTTGCAGCAGGCCACCCAGATGGTGAGCCAGTTCAGCAGCATGGGAAGCAACCAGTCAAGCATGCAGGTCGGATTGATGGGTGCGACGCCGTTCTCGAATCACCCGCTGGCCGGAGGCGGCGGCCCGAGCTCGGGAGCTGGTCTGGTGCGTGCGATGTCGTTGCCTGGCGCCGGCGGATCTCCGCCGCGAACGGAGCTGTTGTCCTCGATGCTGGGCATCAGCGGGGACGCGAAGGCGGGCGCGATGCCAGGCGCGTCGGGCGCGACAGGCCCAGTAGCGCCCGTCGGCGGCAGTGGTGGTGGTACGCCGATGACCGCTGCCGGACGCGACAAGGGAAAAACCGAAGAAAAGACCAAGGACGCGCTCGTCGCACCGACGACGCTGACCTATGACCAAACTGCAAATGAAGACGACGACTGGTAAATCGTCGGCCAGCAACAGACTTTCCGGCCGAGGGGCTGGGAGACTCACCAAAGACTTGGTGAGGACACAGGGAAATTAAGGGGACTCCACCATGCTGCCAGGTTTGAATGCAGATCCGGCCACACTCGCCAAAGAGGCGGACAACTTCCAGCGAATTGCGCAAGAGCTCAACACCGTGATGCACCACGTTGAGCAGATCGGTCACCAGCTGAAGGCCAACTTGAAGGGTTCGGCGGGCACGGCTGCTCAGAGCGCGTTGATCCGTTTCCATGAGGCCTCTACCAAGGTGAACACCGAGCTTGACGAGATCTCAGCAAACATCGGTGCCACCGGCACGGATTACGTGGGAACGGACGACGACCAGGCCTCGGCCCTGGGCTCCACTGTCCAGATGTGGTGACATCAACCTCAGACCAACTTCTTTTCAATCGACGACTATCAACCAAGGAGAGCTCACATGAGTGACGGTTCAATCGATTACAACTTCAGCGGCATTGCGGCGGACGCCGGGGATCTCGCTGGTGCTTCAAGCCAGATGAATGGCTTGCTCGACGAGGGTAAAGGGTCCATGACCACCCTGCAGAGTATGTGGGGCGGTGAAGGTCAGTCAGCCTGGCTGGCACTGCAGACTCGTTGGGACAACAACGCGGCCGAGCTGAATGCCGCTCTTACGGACCTCGGGCGCGCCATCGAAGAGGCCGGCGCGCAGATGGCGTCCACCGAGGCGAGCGTGACCTCTAGGTTCGGTTAATTGGACCCGTCAACGCAGTGTGGTGGGCGGGATATCGGATCATCTGGTGATCGTCGAACCCGCCCACCACTTGTGCTTGGGTGTAAAGATCTAATCATCTGTTTTAACTATCTGAGGGGTCCCCATGTCGGCCGACTATGACCGGCTCTTTCACTCGTCGGAACCGGGTAAGCCGGTCGACGACGCCACGGCGATCGTGGACAGAGATGCCATTCTGAAGGCCACCGCGGCCACACCACCGCCACCCCCGGTCGGGGAGACCAGTGCCACGGACCTACCCGTGGACCCTGCGGCGCGCACGGCACCCACTCAGACACAGACGGCCGCGCAGCCTGCGCAGCCGCGGCACGCGGAGACCACACCGCAGATGCCCGCCCCGATGCCGCAGCCTCCGGCGACCGCGCCGCAGTGGCCGCAGAACTCCATGCTGCGGGCGCCGCAGCAGCAGTTCGGCCAGGGCGCGCGCCTCGAACAGCCTCGCACTCTGCCAGGACCTGCGCCACGCGTTGCGCCCGGTCCTGCGCCGTCGCAGTTCACCGATGTAGATCCCGAGATCAGTGGCGCGTGGCGGGCTGGGCAAGCGATCCCGGCCCCGGCCGCACCTGGCCCCACCTCCGCGGCGACGATGGGCAACCACCGTGCGATCGACGCGCTGTCGCACGTCGGGGTGAAGACCGGTGTGAAGATGCCGTCCCAACGCGGATGGCGGCACTGGCTGTACCTCATGACGCGGATCAACCTGGGCTTGTCGCCCGACGAGGTCTACGAACTCGAACTGCACAACCGGATTCGGCGGAATGCCCGCGATTCCTACCAGATCGGCGTCTTCGGATTGAAGGGTGGCGTCGGCAAGACCGCGGTCACTGTCGCGCTGGGGTCGGCCATGGCCAAGGTCCGCGGCGACCGCATCCTGGCCATCGACGCCGACCCGGATGGCGGCAACCTGGCCGACCGGGCCGGGCGTCAGTCTGCGGCGACCATTTCCGATCTGCTCGCGGATCAGGAACTGTCGCGCTACAACGACATCCGCGCCTACACGAGCATGAACGGATCGAATCTCGAGGTCCTGTCGTCCGAGGACTACAGCGGCGCGCAGCGTGAGTTCAACGACGAGGATTGGAAGAGCGCCACCGCGATAGTCTCGCGTTACTACAACTTGGTCCTCGCGGACTGTGGTGCTGGCCTTTTCCAAAAGGCTTCCCGCGGAGTACTTTCCAGTGTTTCGGGCATGGTCATCGTGGCCAGCGCTTCGATCGACGGCGCCCGCCAGGCCGCCATCACCATGGACTGGATGCGCCAGAACGGGTACCAGGATCTTCTCGGCCGGTCATGCGTCGTCATCAACCACGTCACGCCGGGTAAGCCCAACGTCGACGTCGAGGATCTGGTGCAGCAGTTCGAGCGTCACGTACCTCCGGGTCGCGTCGTCGTGCTGCCGTGGGACAAGCACGTCGCGGCGGGTACCGAGATTCAGCTCGAACTGCTCAGCGATACGTTCCAGCGCCGCATCACCGAGCTGGCTGCTGCCCTGTCCGACGATTTCGACAGGCTTGAACGGCGTTGACCGCGACCGCAGCTGCCGCCGAAACGACGAGCGGGACGCCCAGCAGGCCTTCGACCACCAGGGTCACCATCCTCACCGGAAAGAGGATGACGGACCTGGTGTTGCCAGCCACCGCGCCAATCGAGACGTATATCGATGAAACCGTGAGTGTGCTGGGCGAATTGCTCGAGGACACTCCGAAGGACACCCTCGCCGGTTTCGACTTCTCCGAACAGGGCATGTGGGCGTTCGCCCGTCCCGGCGCACCGCCGTTGAAGGCCGACGAATCTCTGGACGACGCTGGTGTGGTCGATGGTTCATTGCTGACGTTGGTTTCGGTCAGCCGCACCGAGCGGTACCGCCCCCTGGTCGAGGACGTGATCGACGCGATCGCGGTGCTGGACGAGTCCCCGGTGTTCGACCGCACCGCGCTGGATCGGTTTGTCGGCCTGGCCATCCCGGTGGTTGCCACCGTCATCACCGCTATGTCGCTGCTGTCCTGGACCGGTGCCGGTGAAGGCTGGTGGTGGGCTGTGGCGCTCGGACTGTTCGGCCTGGGGCTGTTGGGCGGCAGTTTCACCGCGCAGAGCCGGTACGAGAATCTGGATTTGGCCGAGAGCCTGCTCCTGGCCTCGACGATCGTGTTGGCCGGTGCCGCAGCACTGGCTGTGCCGTTGCCCTATGACGCGGATTCCCTTGGCGCACCACAGCTTGCGGGTGCGGGTGCGGTGATCCTGCTGGTGACGTTGGCGACCCGCGGTGGGCCGCGTCACCGGGCCGATGTGGCGGCATTCCTTGCGGTGTTGGCGATCGCCGTCACCGGTGGGGCTATTGCCGTCGGATACGGCGGGGGTTCGTGGGTGCCTGCGGGCGCCATCGCGTTCGGCCTGATAGTGGTGACGAACGCGGCCAAACTCACTGTGGCTGTTGCCCGTATCGCGCTGCCGCCGATCCCGGTGCCCGGTGAGACGGTGTCCAACGACGAGCTGCTTGACCCGGTCATCACGCCCGACGAGGTCGACGATGCGTCGCCCACATGGAAAGCCATCATCGCCTCGGTGCCGGAATCGGCTGCGCGGCTGCAGGAACGCAGCCTGCTGACCCGCCAGCTGTTGATCGGGTTCCTGTCGGCCGGTTCGCTGGTGCTGTCGATCGGCGCGATCGCGGTTGTGGTGCAGGGCCATTTCTTCGTGCACAGCATGATCGTGGCCGGACTGGTGGCCGTGATCTGTGGCTTCCGGTCCCGGCTGTACGCCGAGCGGTGGTGCTCCTGGGCGCTGCTCGCTGCGGCGATCGCCGTGCCTACCGGCGTGATGGTGCGCTTGTGCCTTTGGTATCCGGGCGACGCTTGGCTGGTGCTAGTGGTCTACACGGCGGTCGGGTTGGTTGCTGTCATCGCAGTGGGTGCCACCGACAGCGCGCGTCGGGTGTCGCCGGTGACCAAGCGGATCCTCGAGCTGACCGACGGCGCCGCTATTGCCGCGGTGATCCCGCTGCTGCTCTGGATCGCAGGCGTGTACGACCTACTCCGAAACCTGCGGTTGCACTGAGGCTTTCACGCTTTCAGCAACAGGGGCAGAACTGATGAGCGACGAATTGCAGGTCGATCCGGATGCGTTGACCAGCACTGGTGCCGCCTTTCGTGAGGCGGGATCAGCATTGGGGGCGCTGCAGTTGGACGTTCCGTTGAACACCGCTGCCGGTGGGGTCGACGGCCTCCAGACGGCATCGGCCTGCCGGGCGGCCGCCAGTGCCCTGGCCGAACGCACTACCGCGGCGGCGGCCGACGCCACGAGCTTTGGGTCCAATCTGGATGCGGCAGCGGCGAACTACCGAGCGACCGATAGCGCCTCGGGAAATACGGTCGCGGAGTCGATGGCCGGCGGATAGCCGACCTCAGAACAGCGTGGTCGCGGTCGGGGTGAGAAGGAACCCGTGGTCGCCCACCCGGCATGCCGTCGAACCGTCCGCGGTGGCGGCACACGTGATGCCCTCGTAGCCGATCTTGTGTCCGGCGGGCAGGAACTTCGGCAGGTCTTCTTCGCGTGGCTTGTAACCCGGATTCCCTGGTGCAGCTGCTTTCTCGATCACCGCAGCTTGTTTCGTCGCGACATCGACTGACCAGATTCCCGGGCCCATGTCGCCGCTCGGACCGGTGCAGCTGAGCACCTTGTTCTCGGGGTCGCTGAGTGAATTCATGCTGTTGTGGTCACAGGTCTGGCCGCCCGGCGTGCGGAACGTGATACCGCTGAAGTACGGATAGCTCTCCTGGTAGTCCTCTGGATTGACCGCGGTGAGAGACGTCAGGTCTGGGAAGGCCGCTGGGAAGCTCGGTGACGTCGGCGCCATCGAAGTTGGCGCCGTTGGGTCCTGACTGCGGTTTCCGGGGGTGGTGGTGGGCTCTGTGCAGCCTGTCAGCACGCTAACAGCCACAGCGACACACAGCAGGCCGAGTTGAGATGAGTTGTTCTTCATGCCAATAGGCTCCAAGGCTGGCAGTTGTTGCTCAGCAATCTTCTGATGTGTAGTGAGTGTCTAAGATATCTGGATTGTCTGGGGTGTTCGACCACGAAACGGACGAGATTCGTCGTGCAAGACAGAGCGTGGGAATGGCAGCGGGATCCAGATGACTCTTCGTAGGGAATCTCGTAGGTCAAAACGATCCCTTGCTCGTTCCGTCACTGGCTGAGATGTGACTCCGCGCCACCGAGGTGAGAATCCGATCAGCGCCTGCTGTGGCGGTATCTCGGTGTACTTCTGAGCGTCGAATCTTTCGTGGGCTGCGACGGTAGCTGCCGGCGAACTGGCGCATACGGGTCGAGCGAACGCCCGTTAAGCTGACTGTTGCTGGCGTGATCGCCGACGCAGTGTGATTACGTTGGTGTCTGGCATGCCGTGAGTTTTGCGAGGGGAATCGCTGATGGTGTATCCGGGGCTACGGGTAGATACGGAGAAGCTCGGCTGGGACCCTGCAGAAGTGACGGTGCCAGGAGTGCCTGAGGTCAAAGGGGCAGCTGACCCGTTGAGTATTCTGGCGAACGCGGTGATGCCGAAGTACGCCGGCCAGGTGGCGGAGCAAGTCGCCAAAACCCGCGCCCGCGAAGAACAATTCGCTGCGGACTTGCAGTCGACCCGCAGTTCCTACGGGAGTACGGACAGCGCCGGGCAGGGTCAAATCGATGCCGCTGCCGGCGCCCTCGATCCCGCTGACAGATTCGGTGCCGGCTCTCCGGCCGAGGCATCTCCGAGTCCGCCGGGAAGCGACGGCGCCGCCAGCCAACTAAGCCAAATGATGGGTATCGCGATGCAGGTCGGCCAACAAGCCCTGCAGATGCCGATGCAGGCGGTGGGGATGGCCGGACAAATGGTGCAACCCGTGGTGCAAGGGGTACAAGGCATCGTCCAACAGGCCACGCAGGCGTCGGAGAAGTCGGGCGAGGGCGCCAAGGGCGATGACGCCGAGAACGGTGCCGAAGCAGGTAGCCCTGCCGCCGACCGCCAGTCTGAATCCGCAACAGAAAAGCCCGAGGACAAGAAGGACGACCAGAAGTCTGAGCAAGACGAACGTTCGGATAAGGACAAGAAGGACGAATCTGGGGCCGGTGCTGAAGCCGGTCACGGACCGCAGGCGCCGGTCGGTGCCCCACAGGTAGAGCCGTCGCATCCTGGTCAGGCGCCGCGGCATCGACAAATGACAGAGACTTCACCGGAGGTTGCGCTGTGATTGTGATCGGTCGTGCAGGTGTCAGCGCGGGGGTGCAGCAGTGACCTTGCCGCCCCCTCCTCCCGGTTCGGTACCTCCCGCTGGCGGCTCTCAGCCGCAGTATGGCGGACCGGGCGGATATCACGGCCCCGGCGGTCAGCCCCCGGCGTGGCAGCAGTCATTACCGCCGCAGGCCCCGAAGCGGGGCAACGGTTGGAAGTGGGCGCTGGGCGGAGTCGCGTTGGTTGCGGTAGTGGGCGTGACGGCAGCGGTCACCTTGTCTGTGGCTGACGGCGGCGGCGACGGTGGTCCTGGTTCGCCGACGGCATCATCGACCACTGCCTCGGCTGGCGGCACGGAACATCCAGACATTGCTAGCGCCAATGACACCGGGCCAGTCGCGGTGATTCTTGAGGATCCTTCCTGCGCAACGCGGTATCCAGTACTGAGCGCGCTAGAGAGCCGGACCAGGAACGGTTGGGAGAAGCGCGATCCTGAGGTGCCGACGGCTGAGTGGACGCCAGAGATCCGAGGCCAGTATGATGCCGCCGCTCAGGCGTTCCGGGATGCTGCGGAACAGATTATTCCCTCGGCAAAGCTGACCCCCCACCGGGTCATGCGGGAACTGTATGAACAATTCATCGCTTATGCCAGAGCTTATGCCGACAGCATCCCCACTTATGCTCCAATCGATAACAACTTGGCTGTAGCTGCAGTGAGCGCTGCGGATGCAATCGCACGGATATGTAACGCCGTCGATTTCGGATCCGCCGCTGCGAGGGGCCCGTTGGTTCCGGCGCTGCCTACGCCCTCGGAGGTTGCGCCAGTACGTGATCCCGCCGATGCACAGAAATTACTGTCCGAGTCAAATCCAGTGTGCTCGGAGTGGGTCTCCGCTATGGAACAGTACTTTGCGAATAGCGAATCTTGGAACAAGACCAATCCGGACATTCCCGGGACCGATTGGTCACCAGAACAACGTCGGATTAACGATGAAGTAATTCCGGTCATGAGGCTACTAAATACCCAACTCTCCGCATTTGGGCGCCAAAGTGCGAATTCGGTGCTGCAGGATCTGGCGAACTTAGCTGTGCAATATCGTAAGGCCTACTTGGATGCACTTCCAACGTATACATCAGCGGACAAATACCTTGTAAATGTTGCAAGTCGCACTGCGAGTGTGGTTTCGGCTGCTTGCCGGGCATTGGAGTAGCGGCGTGGAGAGGGCGGCGATTCGGCGCTGGAAGCGGAGCGGGGGATAGCTCCAGTGAATACGAAACAACCTGATACGAGTGAATACGGTGGACAGACAGTAGTCGGTGCTGCATGGCCGGATGCCGATGAAGATGCGATTGGTGCGGCCGCCGACGCGTTCGGTGCGTTGGCAACAACCTTGCGGGATCAGGTAGTTCCTGAGGCTGGCCGGCAGAGAATGACTTTGTCTGACCATTGGGAAGGTACGGGCGCGCAAGCCGCCCTCGATGAGGCCTCTGGAATTATTGGTGCTCACGAACTGGGTCAGGCGGCGGCCGAGCGGGTCAAAGGCAAGCTGAAACTCATCGAGAAGAAGATCGCTGACACGAAAGACTTGGTTAACTCGGTTGCGCAACGAGTGCAGAAAACGTGTGAGGACATCCACAACGAGGGTTTTCCGAAGATTCCCTTCAAAGACACTCGGTCTGATCGGATTGAGGATGAAATTCTCAAGGGCTACCAACAAAACGTCGAGCATGTTGCCGACGCTGCGAGGTCATTGGCGCATCATTTGCACGTGCCGGCCACAACGCCTGGGGCGGACGGAAAGGTACCCGATCCGGCACAGAAGATACCCGGCCCGCCGGGAGGCCAGGGTGATCCTGCGTCCACAACCGAGGTCACCGATCAGGGACCACCCCCTCCGGCGACACCAATCGCCGGGCCTGCTCCAGGGGATCAGGGGGATCGTCCATCCGCAACCGAGGTCACCGATCAGGGACCACCCCCTCCGGCGACACCAATCGCCGGGCCTGCTCCAAGCGGTCAGGGGGATCGTCCATCCGCAACCGAGGTTACCCAACAGGGACCGCCCCCTGCGGTAATACCGAGTAGTACAGATACGCAACCCCAAGCACCCGCCACACCAGCGCCCGCGATCGGTACGCCCGCGACGCCACCGTCGACCGGTGGCGGTTCGTCGGGCCCGCAGGTGTCTCCGACGTCCCTGAGCGGGTCCAAGCCAGACACCGCGTCGGTTGCGAGCGCCCCTGGTGCCCCAGTAAATCCGGCCGCATCCGGCGCTAAGCCGCCGAACCCGTTGGAGCAGTTCCAAAAAGGAATGACGGACGCGGCGAAGGGCGGCGGTGCGCCGCAATCGACGTCGTCTCCGTCGCAGCCGCTCGGTGCTGCACCGACCACGCAGCCTCTCAATGCGCCTGCACCGGCAGCCGGGGCGGGAACAGGAGCTCCACCGGGTCCAGCCGCGCCGGCCGCCCCAAGTGCGCAGTCAGCGGGTGGAATGCCAGGCGCCGGTTCGGCTCCGGTAGGCGCTGGCCCGGGCACCGGAGGTCCTGGAGGCAGCCCCATGCCGCTGGGTCCCGCGCCGACGCCTCCGCCGGCCGGGCCTACTCCGTCACCGACCGCGGGTGCTCCTACCCCGCCGGTCACTCCAGCCGCGGCAGCCAGCGGTGGGGCGCAGGTGGCGCCGGTCCCGGTATCGGCCGCCCGGGCGCAACGAGATGCAGTCTCGTCAGCATTGCGCCGAGAGTCCGGGACGGACCCGATTACCATCGGTCGACGGATCGCAGCAGCCCTCAATGCGCCAGACATGGTCAACCCGGAGGAGGACTTTTTCTTTCACTGGATGACGGCTGTCACCCAGGATGGTCGAATCGTGGTCGCGAACAACTATGCGATGGCTTACATGCCAGATCAGGTGCGCCTGCCGGATCATGTCGTGATGTCCAGCGCCGACGAATCGATATCGCCCAAGGAACGGGCGCGGTGGGCGACCTATCCGATTGTGGCGCTGCAGAGTTGGGCGGAACACCATGAGGTGAAGCTCAGGGCGCTGATCGCACTCGAGCATCAGTTCACCAGCGATTCAGGTGTCCCCCAAGTTGTTCTGACACCCGAGGACATTCCGGCGAGCGGCAAGATGGCTGGTCGTGACCGCTTGCAAGTTATTGCCCCAGAAGTCACTTCCCGATTGGCGCGGATAAGCGACGCTGAATTGGTGACCGTGCTTCCGCCGGCGCCGGTGGATGCGACTCCGCCCGATGAGGATGAACGGCTCGCGGTGTGGGACAAGGTGTGGGAGCCGGTGATCAGTACGGCCTCGAATCGGGGTGAGGCTCATTTGCGAGCCTTCTTGAATTACGCGTTGTACGCACAGGAGCACGCCTTGCACCACGCGCATACGTCTGTCGAGGTCCACGACCAGCGCCGAGCGGTCGATGCGTTCATATATTGGCAGCACGTGGGCCAGCTGACCGCCGACGCGCTAGAAGGATAGGAGTCCGTGGCGACTGGTTGGGGAGCACTGGACCTAAAACCCGGCCCGTGAAAAAACCGAAGTTTGTGGCTTCGGAGCGCATTTATGATTGCTAAACAGGGCGGGCGGGAGTATCGGGCCGTTTCCGGGACACTTTTCGGTTGGGTGTGTCGGTTAGCCAGATTCACGGCTGTAGAGAGGATGAATTGCGATGGGCGACAAGGTAAAAGCCACGCCGTCGGAGTTGAAGAGCACTGCGGAGATATTATTGAGGCCCCGTCCGAAAGGGCCGGATTCAGACGCGGGAAGCTTCGACGGGCCGTTTGAGCCTCCTGATCAGCTGCACTCCACCGTGGCGGCGTGTAATCGTCTTGACTCCTCTGCCCATGCGTTAGCGCAAGCGTTTGCTGCCGGCGACTGCGAGGCGGAGCGATTGGCTGCGGCGCTGAAAGCCACGGCCGTCGCTTACGAGCAACTCGACGAACAGAATCAGGCGGTGCTTGACAGGCAGATGAGGGGTGACAACACGTCGCCTCCGATTAAACCGATTCCTCCCGATCTTACAACTATGCCTGAATCCTTTAAAGTTCCTCTCTTTGATGCTCAAGATACGGAGATTGATGAGGATTACTTTTTGGGCTGGGAAGATGCAGTGCACGCGATTTATGATCACGACCCGCGGGCCCTATCATTGAACTACTTTCGGGACCGATGGAAGGGATACCGGACCACACTGCAGATACACGCGGAGAAATTCGTCGTCGTCGCCGATTGGGATGGCGATGCCGCAGCCGCCTGCAGGAGTGCCATGGGAAATTTGCGAGACTGGTGGATGAACATGGCGGACGAATGTTTACGTCTGGCCAACGAGGCCCAAAAGGTTCTCGATGCGCACGATAAACTTGTTGCGGAACACCCCGATGAAAACGACGTGCGTTACTACAACACTTTGAATCGCGCACAGAAAATGTACAAATACCCGGAGTACAACGGTAGATCGAAAACGGCCCGGGATGAATATGCAAGCAAAATTGGAATCACGGCAAGTAGGCCGGGTGGGCCGCCAGCGATTTCTGGGGTTCCGGCGGTAAACGCGGGCGAGGTGGGATCAAATCCCAACGCGCAACCTCCCGGCGGACCCGGTAGCCCCGGAGGACCCGGTGGCGGCCCCGGCGGTGGTGGCGGTGGCACCCCAGAAATGCCAGAAATGCCCAAGACGCCCGAGGTGCCGTCGATGTCGCCTGCGGGCATGGACCCCGCAGCGAGTGGCCAGCCTTCGGGTTCGCCTAGCGGCGGTTCGCCCTCGGGTGGCTCGCCGAGCGGCGGCTCTCCTGGCGGCGGCGCTCCGAGCGGCGGCTCTCCAAGTGGCGCGCCCACCGGGATGCCCGAGGGGCCTGCCACGGACGTACCGGCGCTCGATGAGCCGACGCTGAGTCCGGCGTCCGCGGGTGGTGGCGGCGGCGCGCCCGGGGGCGGCGGCGGGGACATTCCGAAGACGCCGTTGGCGCCTGCGGTGGGCGCGGAAAACGTTGCGCCCACGAAGGGTGGCCCGGGCATCCCGGCCGGGGCGCCGGGTGCACCCGGCGCGGCCGGTGGCATGGGTGGCGGCATGGGCGGCATGGGCGGCGGCCATGGTCAGGGCGGCCAGGGTAATGAGAAGCGCCGCAATCCCAAGCTTGCGCCGGACGAGGAACTCTACAAGGAGGACCGCGCGTGGACCGAGGCTGTCATCGGCAACCGTAAGCGAACTGACGTCAAGGACACCAACAAGTAGCAGAAAAGAATTCGCCGGCGACACCAATGGGTGTCGCCGGCGAATTTCGTTTTACGCCAAGCGATTCAGTTTCCGAACTGCTGGGTGTCCTCCGCAGTCAGCTCCGCGACCATCGCGTCGAGCCGTTCGCGGTCGGCTTCGATGGATTCGGTTGCGGCCGCTGTGGCCTTCTGGATCGCCTCGTTGAGGCGCTGCTGGACCTCGGGAGCGCCCAGTCTCAGCAGGCCATCTTTGATGTACAGATCTTGGAGCTGGTGGTGACCGTCCAGGGTCACCTCCACGGTCTGCGCTTCGTCTGTGGCCGTGAATGTTTCGTTGTTCATCTTGTGTAGTTGATCGTCCATGAGCGACTGCAACTGTTGGGCTTGACGCAGAACCGCGGCAACCTGCGGGTGAATTTCGTCGGTCACGTCGACCTCGGATCTTCAGTCATAACTACTCCTCCCGACCCTTCTGGGACCCCTCTCCCAGGAAGTTTGATGTCACTGCTCCAACGCCATCTGGTAGCGGCTCTCCTCGCGTGGATTGATCAGCGAGATGGGCAGCTGCCGGTGCCGCGGTGTGTCAATGAAGTTGGGCCGCATGATGACTCGGCCGACACCTTGATGCGGACCCAGATATGTCGTCGCCTTGGGCCAGGCCACCCGCGGCACGCGCCCGACCCGTCCGTTGATCATTGTGGCGAACTCGCGGAACTGTGGGCCAAGGGTCACCACGGCGCCGGATGCGGCGGAGCGGATGACGAACTGCGTGAACAGTCGGGCGTCGCCCAGGTTGATGCTGACATCGACGTTGTCGAACGGCATGTACACCGGGTAGCGGTCGGAGGTCTCGCCTACGAGCACGCCGGCCGAACCGATCGGCAGTTCATAGTGCTTGTCGGACACCGGGGTGACCCCCTGCAGGGCCGCCCGTTGCCCGCCGTGGAGGCAGAAGAACCCGCGTGGTGTTGTGGGACTGGACAAGGTGGTCAGCAGTACCGTGGAGGTCGGAGCCTGGCCGGGGCGAATCCGAACGCACGTCGTGGTGTGATCGGCACGCGCCGACCACCAGACGTCCGGGCCGCCGGGCGCGTTGTACGCTGCGGTGAAGGTACTACGGCCCTTGATTACCGACCAGGTCTCCTTTTCGAAACTGATCTCGGTGGCCTTGTCGTAATCGTCGAAGCTGCGCGAACACCGCGCATCAATTCCATTGCTGGCCAACTGATCCGCGATGCGTGTGGCCGAGGCTACGAGGTACCGGGCAAGTCCAGACACGCCGCTGTCACGCCGCTGCGCCGCGCGCCGGGTCTTCTCGGGGTCGGCGCGTAGCACGATCCATGTCCGGCGGTTCGCGGGGGCCGGATACGGGCCCACCACCTGCTCGTAGAGCGCGACCAGACTGGCAGGTGCGGTCTTGCCGACGCGATAACCGGCCGAGACGACATCGGCCTCCAGGTCGGGGCAGTGCGCCCGCAGCAGCCTCTCGACCAGCTTGGTACTGACGGTGTCATCGGTTACGGCACCGCCGTTGACGATCACGGTCGGGGTGAACGGCCTTGGTATCAACTCGATTACCGCAACCAGGTAGTCACCCTGCCAACGCACGGCGACGTGGTCGCCCGGCATCACTGTGGCCCCGACCGCAGGTTCCGACGGCACATCGGGGGTACTGCGGTGGCGTCGCCGCCACGCAAAGACGGCCCTGACCCATCCGGTGAGCCGGTAGCCGCGGATGGTCAGCACCGAGAAGATGGCGATCAGCGCCGACAGCGTGATGCCCAGCCACAGCAGGTTGAAGTGCAGGCACACCGCGATGCACGCCGGGATCAGCGTGGCCGCCCAGATGGCGTGGCCCGTCGTGAAGCGAAAACCGAACTGCCGCAGGAAGTTCATCAGCGCCGCCGCAACGCACGTCGGGTCATCGCCGCGATCCCGAGGATCAGCGCGAGCGCGGCCCCGGCGACCACCACACCGGTGATTGGACCACGGTCTGGCGGCGGGATGTACACCGGTGGAGGAACTTCCTTGACCCGGAACGGTGCCTTCTTGGGTCCTTCGGGGATCTCCCACGTCAACGCGGCCACTGGATCGACCACACCGGCACCGACGTAGTTGTCGACGCCGCCACCGGGATGACGCGCGGTGGCGGTGATCCGGTTGATCACCTGGGCCGGCGTCAGATCGGGGAAGCGCTGCTTGACCAGCGCGGCCAGACCGGAGACAAAGGCGGCCGAGAATGAGGTGCCGTTGAGCGGTACCGGACCGTCCTCACCGGGAGTGGCGTTGATCGGTTGGCCTTCGTAGCCCAACGCGGTGAGGTTCTCGCCCGGAGCGGCTGCGCCCACCCACGGGCCCGACATCGAGAAGTTGCTCGGCTGACCGTTCTGGCTGACGCTGCCGACGGTGAGCACCAGCGGGTCGTACCAGGCCGGGCTGACGATGGTCTGCACGCCCTTCCAGCCGCGCGCGTCGGCCGGGACTGACGCGTCCGGCGGCGGGTTCTGCGTGCAGTCCTGGCCGGTGTTTCCGGCTGCGACGACGATCACGGCGCCCTTGACATTCACGGCGTAGTTGATGGCCGCACCCAGGCTGCTCTCATCGATGCGGCGGGTCACCTTGTAGCAGGCGGCCTCACTGATGTTGATCACCTGAGCGCCCATATTGGCCGCGTGGACAACCGAACGGGCCAGGCTGCGGATCGAACCCGCGGTCTGGGTGGTGTTCGGGTCGTTGGGATCCTGGCGTGAACCTTTGGGTTGGAACGCCGCGGACGTCTGTCGCAGCGAAATCAGTCGCGCATCGGGGGCAACTCCGATGAATCCGTCCGTGGGGGCTGGCCGACCGGCGATGATCGACGCGGTCAGAGTTCCGTGGGAGTCGCAGTCGGACATCCCGTTGCCTGCGGCGTCGACGAAGTCTCCGCCGGGTTCGGCCGGGACGCGGGGGGAGCCATTGACCCCGGTGTCGATCACCGCGACAGTTACGCCCGCGCCAGTTGCGAACTTCTGCGCCTCGGCGAGCTTCAGATAGTCCGCTGCCCACGGCTTGTCGGCGAAATTGGAGTTCGGCATGACCGTCGGGGCGGCGCAGATCTTGCGCTGCTCCATCGGCTGGTCCGGGCCGGTTTCATCAGGGGGAACGGCTGCGGCATCGATCGCCGGTGGATCAATCGCCCACGCTGGCGGTGCACTAAAAAATGCCAGCAAAACCGCCAGCAGCATCACGGCTAAGCGCTGCACGCCTCACACTCCCCCGACCACATTTGACACACCCGTTGTGTGCTGGTGCACATTCAGCAAACTCAAAAGCATGTGCTCAGCAATGCATATTCTGACTTTAAGCCGCCCCGCTCTTTGCACGCAGGCAATCATAAGGGTGACTAGGTGACGCTGATAACGCTTTGTGTTCGCAGTGAGTGTTGCACCTGGCAAACCCGACCGCACACCGGGTGACCCCAAGATTTTGGTGCGCGCTGTGGTGGTTGTGGGCGGATAGCATCGCTGAGCGAGGCAGCCGCGAGGGAGCCGCCGGCGCGGCGGTGGGATCAAGGTTGGAGGGACGTAGCCAGCGAGAGGGGTGGCGGGTTGGGCCGCTCGGTTGACGTTGTTGTATCGGAGCTGCATCTGGCAGCGACGCGTATGCAGGATGCCGCTCAGCGTCTGCAGGACGGGTTGTCCAGTGTGGACCTCGAAACCCGTGAGTTGCTGGGTTCGGGATGGAAGGGCGACGCGGCCTCCGCGTTCGGTAAGGCCTGGGAGCAGTGGCATGGCGGCGCAGGCCAGGTCGTTCGTGGCTTGCAGACGATGTCGCGGTTGCTGACAGAGGCCGGGAACTCCTACGGCCAGACTGATCAGCAAGCCGCCGGCACGATTGGCTCGTCAGGTCAGGCGATGGATGGGTCGAGCGCCAGTGCACCTGGAACCAGTCCCTCCGCGCCGGGGACCGTGGGTGCTGCTGGCCCGCCCGGCGGCAGCACAGATAGCGCGGAAAGCTCAGCAGCCGGTGTGGGCGCGGAGCTGGCCCAGCAGATTCCGCAGCTGGCTCAACAGATGACGGCGCCGGTCACGCAACTGGGACAGGTTATTGGTCAGTTGGCGCAAGGGCTTGCACAAGCCGGGCAGACGGCAGCGCAGATCGCCACGCAGGCGGCGCAACAATCAGGGCAGGACCAGCCCGCTCGTGCCGAAGAGGACGGCCAGAAGGATGACGACGAATCCGACAAGGACAAGTCGTCCGAAGGGCTCGAAGGAGACGACGACAAACAGGACGCCGAGGGGAAACAGTCCCACGCGACGGCGGCCTCTGATGAGCAATCAACGTTGCATGCGCCCGTAGAGACCGCCGTTGGTGAATCGTCGCGATCGGGCGAGCAGTCGCGAGTACGTCACGATGGTGGCGCCGCTGAGACATCGGAGATCTAGGGGGCAGTGACGATGTTGGTGGTGGATTTCGGTCAGCTTCAATCGGCGGTCGATCACATGGCCGCATTCGGGCGTGACGTCGGCGAATGTCTAGAGGACGTCGACCGCGCCATGGCGATGTTGCGGGCGACTTGGCACGGGGAAGGGTCCGACGCGCAGGCGCAAGCTCAGCAGCAGTGGGAGGACGGCGCCGAACAGATGAAGAAGGCCTTGTCGACCTTGGAGCAGATCGCGAAGACCGCGCATACGAACTACAAGAATGCGGTCGACAAGAACAAGCTCATGTGGCAGGTATGACCGCGTCTGATGGTCGCTTCGAGGTCGATCCGGATGCGCTGATTCGTAATGGGCGGGAGCTGGGGTCGCTGGGCACCCAGTTGGGAATGCTCTCAGATTCGTTGGGTGCGGCATTGTCGGGCGGGATTGCCTCGGGTCTCGATCCAGCTGGGCTGAACTTCGGGCTGACGTACGCGGATTTGGCTCAGAATTTCGCCAATTACCTGGCCGACGCTGCTAACGCCTTGAAATCTCAGGGCTACATGTTGGAAGCCACGGGTTTCAACTACAAGAACGCTGACGCCGCCTCGACGGTCGGAGGGCCGGGCCCTGCCGGCGGCGTTGGGGAAGTACCGGCTACAACGGCGGCGGCGGATGCCCCTCTCGGCCCGAATGGGACCTTCGTCCCGCCACCCCCGGGATGGGCCATCGTCGAGGCCTTGGTGAGATTGCCGTGGCCGTCAGGGGTCCCCGCGTTGATGAGCCTGAACGCTGCGCAGTGGAAAAACTACGCCAACGGATTCGTGGCAGTCCAGGCGAGCGTCGATAGAGCGAAAGCCTCTGTGGCCCTTGATGTTCAGCACCTCGCCGAGGGGCCGAAGATTAACGAGGCACTGCAGACCCTGGGCGACAAGGTGTCGCACTTGGCCAAGCTGGCCAAGGAGACGGCGACCAAAATTGAGGAGTTCGCCAAGGGCGTGCAGGAGGCCCAGGACGCGATCCGCCGGATCCTGGACAGGATGTCGCTCAGCGGCGTGATCGACACGGTCAAAGGAATCTTCACCGGCGACGGTGCCAGGATCGTTCGCGAGATCGCCCACGATGCGCGCGCCGTCTTGAACTATCTGCAGAGCATCGTCAAGGCGATCGTCGGCGTACTCGGGCAGCTGATCGAAGAGATCGGCGATGCGGCGACGGCGTTGCAGGAATGGGTCAAGCCAAGGCTGGAACAGGTGTTCGGCGAGGAAGTGGGCGGGGCCCTATTCACCGCGTTCAAGACATATACCGACTTTCAGGTAGGCGTTGTCTCGGGTGTGATCGGCACCGTGGCAGGGGTGGTGGCGATGGCTGATCCCGACACGTGGATAGGCATGTACGACGTAGCGATGATGGTGGTCCAGGATCCGTCGAAAGCAGACGACGTGTTGGTGGCCATGGGCAAAGAGTTTGTCGCGTGGGACAAGTGGTCGGGAGATCATCCAGGCCGGGCGGCGGGGGAGGCAGGGTTCAACATCCTTTCGTCGTTCGCTCCCGGAGGCCCATTGTCGAAGGCCGGACTTGCAGCGAAAGGGATGAGAGCAGCCAAAGGTGCCATGGCTGCGGACGGGAAACTCAGCAAGCTCGGAGATCTGACCAGGCTGGGGTCGGGCAAGGGCAAACTGGAAGGGCTGGACAGTCCCGGTCCGTCCAAGGCACCTGAGCTTCCAGAATTCGCGCCAACACCGGGTATCCCTGAATCCGTCATTGGCTCCAAGGGGCCCAACGACTTTGGTGCACCGGTGAGCCGGCCCGGCCCTGACGGGCACGTCGGGTCCCCGGAATCGTCGGCACCTCGCGGCTATCACGGAGGAGGCGGCGACGATCCGCCCGACCCACCAGGACGTGCTACGGGGCCGTCGGAATCCGTACCGGCTCATTCCTCTGGACCGTCGCCGCAGTCGCCGTCCAGTACGGGGCCCGGTCATCCGGTCGACTCCCCACATTCGCCCGGGTCGTCGACGCCCAACCATTCGCCATCGTCGGGCGGTCCGGTGACACCCAGCGTCACCCATGCACCCGAATCATCCGGTCCTGCATACACTCCGGATTCGAGTCAGTCGCAATCCGGGAACGGTCAGACACCGGCCACTCATGAGCCGAGTGCACCCGAGTCCCGGCAATCAGCGGACGGTGCAAGCCGTCCAGACCATGGCAGCGCGCCGCATTCGCCGGACCGGGCTGGCGACGGCCAGGCGCCAAATGCAAACCATGACCCAAATTCTGGCGAGCACAGTGGACGAGCGGATGAACGCGCGAACACGCCAGCTGATCAACTCCCCGCCCAGACCCCCTCGGCGGAGCATCCTGCGAGCCCTGAGCGTACTGCGACCGATGGAGCAAGTCCGGGGGAGCAGTCCCAGCCACCCGGTGACAGCCACACGGGTCGGCCAGATTCCGGCGTTACGCCGGCAGGCATGATGCCCATGGTCGGTGGGCCGATCGCGTCGCATGCCCAAGGCCCAGTGCATGGCCCGGTCGACAGCCAAGGGTCGTCTGCCAAGCCGCAGACGTCTGATCCTGCTTCCCGCAACTCCGACGCCAAGACTCCACACACAACCTCACCGGACAACACACGGGCACAGTCAGCCGCGGCCACCGGCCCTGCGCCAGGCAACACGCCAACAGCGCCGGTGAAATCTACTACGGGAGAAACTGCAACGGGCGGACCGAACCGGCCGGGGTCAGAGGCAACTACCCCGAGACCAGGGGACACTACACGCGACGATGCACCGCCGCACGACCGTGAACCGCACAAAACGTCCACCGACGATACGACCGACAAACCCAGTGATCAGCCTGACCCGCCTCCGTCCGAGCAGGACGCTGGCGCCGGAACCGGGTCCAATAGCGAAGTGTCGGATCGGTCCGGTCCGGTGGGCAATCCGGCGGACGAGCGGGTATTCGGACCGCACGAGTTGGGCCGCGTTGAGAATCCCGCCTATCAGTCGGCGGTGGAGCATGCGCTTCGGACGTCTGGCGGCGAGTACTCCGCGCATGCCGACCCGCGCACAAATGACTACGGACGCCTCATCAACGACGGCGGGCCGGAAGTGCCTGGACGATCGAACAACTGCCTTGATTGCTCGTTGTCCGCCTTGTCTTCGTTCCGGGGCGATCCGACTGTCTCCGCACCGCGGTATCCAGACAGGTTGCCGGACGGCTCGATCGATAAATGGAGCGGCGAGAAAAGCGGTCTACGCCGGGCAGCAGGCTGGCTTGGAGGTGGTTTGCTCGAGTTCAACCTTCCCGGCCAACCTCTTGCCAGCCACTTCGATGCAATACATCAATATGTTGACAAGATGGGCCCCGGCTCGGCTGCGTTGGTTGTGAACGGCTGGCATGGGCGGAATCTGGAGACCGGTGAGTTCGAATTCCACCAAGATGGATCCCCGGTCACGCGGGGTTCCCACGCGACTGTGGTCGTGTATCCCGAAGGCGCCGACGGACCCGTCTGGTGGGACCCTCAGCAAGGACTGACGTCCGACACACCACCATCCTGGATGGTCGACGAATCGTCATACGTACATCTGACGCCGATCGAATCTAGTCAAGGAGTAGCACACGATGGCGGAACTGGAAACCAAGGAACAAGTGCTGGCGTATCTGGCACAGATGTCGCCGACCGAGACGTTTCACGTTCAGCCGTTCAAGAACGGGTGGGTGGCCACGAAAGTCTTGACTCCGGAACAGATGAATTCGGGAGCGGCAGTGGGGTTAGCCCGTCTGGTGATCGATTCGGAGACGGGGATCGTGTATCTGTATCCGAGCTGGTCGGCGACGATGGTGGCGGAAGCTCACACAACATTCAAGCAGACGGGCGTCAAGAGGGCGGGTCGGCAGATCTACCCACATCAGTGGAGGATCACGGTTCGGCGGGAACGGGAGGACGAACAGACGATCGTGTATCGGATGACGGCGGAGTCGCTGAACAATCCTCCCGAGCCGACACAACAACATCCGTTGACGATCGAGAAACACACCTACGCCCACGATCCGACGGATTGGTTGTCGAGCACGGCGATGTCGAACGCCGAGTGGCTGAGCCGACAGAACCGAGGAATCTGGCCGGAAGTGGCGACGACGGAGGTCTAGCCGACCGGGATCACGCGGCCTCTTCAGCCCCCCACCCGGCTGCGACGCATGAGTACCCGAAGCCCGACCATGAAGATCGGAGCAGCGATGAGGTCGAGCGCAGCTCGTCCGACGGCCATGACGATTACGATCCAGGGCATCGTGATCCAGAGAAGCAGTCCGCCGAGCCAAACAGTCGGCCAGAAGGCTATGACACGTCCGGAGTCGAAGCTGGTGATGCGCCGGCGGCTCACGCTCCCGATCGCTACATTGACCTCGACGACGGAACGCAACATCGCGTGTGGGCTTCGAGTGAACATCTTCGAGCACAGCAGTCGCGGTTCGAGGTCGCTGATCAATGGTTGTCTGAACGCGGTCTCACCCGCGACGACGTCCAGTCTCTGCTGGTGCAACCTGCTGATTGGCTAAACGGCGCACAGCGGGAGTTGATCTATGGCTTCCGTCACCAGTTCCCAGATGTGACAGCCAGCGGTGAAAGCCTGCAGAAGGTGATCGACACCGGGCAAGCAGAAGGCCGACTTTCGGACGGACCAAAGCGCTACCCAGCCGATGAAACTGGGGGTTCAGTCAGCGTGGCGCGTGATACCTCTGGACTTGATACACCCGAGCGGATATATGACGGATTGGCCCTCGGGTACGACGACACGCCATTTACACCGGATAAACCGGTAGCTGCGATGCGGTTCACGGTCGATGAGGATATTCCTATCCATGTTCCCGATGGACAACTGTCGGAACGTGCGGGGCACGGTCCGGGGTTCGACCCGGGTTACGACTATCCGTTCACTGGTACGGGATTCACTGCTAGCGACCGTCACACGGTGCCGGAGTATTTCTTGCCTGGTGAGACTCGAATGAACTCCGGCGCCGAAATGTATCGGATTGACACCGACGGCAGCGAGGAACTGCTCGCAGTTCTCAATCCCGATGGCGATTGGGTTCCGGTCAGGCAGGACGGATCCCCTGGCCCGGCACCAGGCGATGACATGGCGCCAACCCATCCGCCGAATCCAGGACATGACAGCAGAAGTTCGGGGCAGGAGTCGCCGAGCGATGGAGTGTCGGCAGGCGGGTCCTCGCATTCTCGCGAGTCCGACTGGATGGTCCGCCCCGACGGGCGCGATCCATCGGGTTCTGGCACCCGAGGGTGGCATGGCGATCTCGGAGGCAGTGACAGTCCGCCGGAAAATGGCAACGTCTCTCACGAGTCTCCGGGGACGGATGCGATCGGGCCAGATAACCGCTACAAGCTGAGCGGCCACGGCGACTACTATGCCGAAAATGGAGTCTTCCGAGTTCCCGAGAATACGACTATAACCACATATGCTGAACATGGTTCTCCGATAACGACTGCACTTGGCAACCTCATCGAGTCTGGCGGAGATAGATCGCGTGTCTATTCGCAAACGTTCTACCCGGGCGAGGAAATTCCGAACTACACGCTATATCCGCCAGACGATCTCAATGTAGTTGGCACGCCGCATACCGTCGACCGAGCAACTCTGCTGAGCGATCTTCTGCGGCCCAACATGGGTAATGTGGATTTCGCGGCGTGTCTCGGCTATACGAGCGACAAGGTATTCGATGTGGATATGATCTACGACCCCACGACATTCCAGCCCATCCAGACATACGAGAGGCCGGTAATTTATGTGGACGATGATGACGACTGGTAATCCGTGTCGACATTTTGAAGCATCGAAATATGTGAGCGATATAATGACTCAACGTTCGATACATAGATCACTGCGAGGAACGTGAATGGACGGTCGGGATCGGATCGAGGCTCTGGTGGCGCTTGCCGCACGTGAAAACAGCGGCGGTCCGCGGGTTGAACTTTTCCGTGCGTTGAATGGCAAGGAATTGTATTACGCAACGACGGAGGTCCTGGTGGATGGTCGGCCTATGATGTCGACCCCGCTTCGACGGCTCGATGACGGAAGCGCTGCCATGGTTGTCTACACGTCGAAACGGCATCCTGACCTGCCGCGGAGATTTGCAGGTGCACAATGGTCTACGCTGCTTGGAATCGCGCAATCCGTTCGATCGGATTGGATGGTGATCGTCGGTAGTAACAATGAGACAGTGGCGATCACGCGAGACCAGCTAGCCGTTATATCGGCCTCTCTTCAGGAGCCGAGGACTGATTATGCGGCGTCGAACTCCCCGCCGCCTGATGCGTTGGAGAACGCAATCTCCAACGCGGTCAATACAAATGCCCACGATCGATACGAATCGGCGCTGAACCAGCTACGCGATCGTGAACTATATGCGCATTTGACCGATGAGGTATCGCCCGGCGGACAGCCATCGTTACTGACTTCAGCAGCCGGTGGCGTCGATGGATGGATTCTGACTTACACGACCCGAATGCGACCAGGCATAAAATACGGTGGCATCGTATGGGAAGAGCTAGTGAGGATGGTCAAGAACAATACAAGTATTCCAGGAATTCGCGTAGTCAACGAAGCTGACGATTGGATAGTTCTCGGTCGCGACGTGATTTGAGGGGGTGAAAGGCCGGATGGATCGAGCGAGGCACAGATGATGCATCTTTCGCTGGTGATCGATATTCACGGCGATGTCGGCCGACCTGGTCTCGAGCTTCCGCGTCACCAGCTAGGGCTTAGTAAGCGAGGCTGTCTGACCGACGACTGGGACCAAGAGTTCGGATTTCGAAAGATCGAGGACACGAGTGGGCAGCGCGCAAATATCGGCCTATTCAGAAATTTGGACGGATCGCGGAACATTCAGATACTCACCACGAGCGAAAATCTTCGCAATACGAATGAACTCCGTCTACTGCAATCCGAGCTAGTTGATGGAATCGCCTCGGCAGGGTATTCGCCGTCAGTAGGGGCGAAACCGACATTTGGCACGGAGGAACAATGATGGCGCGCCGCGGCTTCGTCAGCCGCTTTCCTCACAGCGCTGACCGACGACCGGTCCAGCTCCGCCGAACGAACCTTAACGCCTTGGATAATCCTGACACCAACATGGGGCCTGCTGTAGAGGACGTTTTTGGTATTGCGAGCGGAAGACTCCTCGCCCGCCGCTCACGCGTATTCGCGAGGTCAACGCAATATGGACAATGAGAGACATGGCCTACGCGCAAGCGGCGACTATGCGACGTACGACGGAAACGAATACTTCGCGCATGATCTAAGGGATCGCGTTCGCCTCCTTACGGACGCCGACCCGCTGCCCGCGGGCTTCCGGGTATCTGGCAAGAGTTGGGTGCTGGGCGAGAATATTGTTAGCAAAAGCCGCGTTGAACGCCTGGTAAAGGTGGAGACGACTTGTGATTGGCGGGGGCATCGCTTCCGGGTCGGCATTATTTTGGGCGACGTAGCTTACGTCACCTATCTCGGCAATGATTTCGATACCGTGTGTCGTCTGCCGGGGATGGAGCGACCCGACAAATATGAGGTGATCGGCGAGGTTCCGGTATCTGAATTAACTCAGATGGAGGTACGTGTCGAAGAAGTCTCGTTGAGTGATGAGCGATGAGTTCTCACAATGAGAAAAGGGATTATGTCGTTTGGCACTCGGCGGTCTCCGGTCCGGCAAGTGCGAGACTTGAGGAGGGCGTGTTCAGCCATGGAGCTGACTAGTTGCGCAGAGGAGTACACCGGCGAGATGCCACTAGGTTGGCGAGGTCATCAACGGGCGCGGGGACGGGAAGACTTATGACCTTAGCGGTCAGCTCAACCATCTGGCATAAGCCCTTATCCGTGTATGAGGGCAACCGAATTATTGGTAACGATGTGGATCCTCGACTCGGTGGGCTCCCTGATGTGATCAATGGCTCCGTCACGCCGGCAGCCCACATTGCCAACCTCCAGGGCGCGGCGGCATTCTGTCAGGCACTCGGTCTAAATTACTCTGGTTCACTGTTCGCGCCGGACAAACCGCTTTTCTCCATGCGATTCAAACTATCGTACGCGGCCAGTATCGAGCCGACCGACGGGCCACTTGCTCGTTCGATCGGCAAAAGCGAGGGGGCCGATCTCGGATATAACATGCCGTACACCGGGAATGGATTTACCGCCCCTGGTTACGTGATTCCCGAATATTGGATTATCGGTGGTGTTCTCGCCGAGGGTGAGTTGTGGCATGTGCCGGTCCACGGGGACCAAGAACTCGCTGCTGTGCTATCCGATACCAATGAGTGGTCCGCGGTTAGGTAGGGACGATGACGATTGATCGCCCACGAGCTACCGGATACTATGCGCTTTTCCTCGGCCGCGAGTATCATGCGACGATCCACGGCTCCGATGTGATCCTGAGATCATACCGTGGTGAGCCAGAAGCCGCTGGATTAATACCATCTCGTATCCCAATTGTCCAAGGAATTCGACAAGTCAAGCGTTCGACGCTGGAACATCTTTCGTTTGTGAGAACCGTGTGCCGATGGAAGGGTGAGCCATTCCTCATTGTCGGAGTAGAGGGCGAACTTCTCAACGTTTTCTACACCGGAAATCGGGGAGAATGGGCAGTACGCCAACCCGGGATGGTGCGAACAGGGAAGCTTGAATGCCACGGCCGACTTCTGATATCCGATGTGGAAGAAGTGTACGAATTCGTCGATCCGCTTCCTCTTTGAGCCAATTTCGGTAGAGGGCGCCGCGTGGCTGAGCAGGGAGCTCGGCGGGTCACACTGTGAGACATCAAGTCTTCTGGGCGACAATTCGACGGTTGGCCCGGTCGGTGACGTTGCCTCCTCGATCCGACGGATTGTTTCCCGGCGCGGTCACGCCGTCCCGAAACTTCTCCGAGACGGCGATCAGATAGCCGAGGGTCTCCGGCTGTGCGGGGTACCCGGTGAGGTAACACTGCGCGAACGAGTCGATAATCCGGAAATCTTGAGTTCGGTTGCCATCCGCAGCCCGCCGAAACCCGGCCCCAACGACCGCCACGCATACTGATTCCGGTATCTGCGTCCCCCACGTTCACCTACCGACGGCTTGGCCTTCGACGATCCAGAGTCATTGCGACCGAGGCTGATCCGGAACGACACAGGGGATCGAAGCTTCGATGAGCACCTACGCGTCCAAATCCTGCTCGACCAAACCGGCCACGGTGGCCAGCGCATCGGCATCGTCGGACTCCACGGTGACCTGAGCACCGTTGCCGGCGCCCAAGGTCATGATCATCAGCGCCGAGCCGGCATCGACGGGTTCGCCGCCATCCATGGAGAGGGTGACCGGAACTCCGGCGTTGACAACGGCTTCGGCGATGATCGCGGCGGGCCGAGCGTGCAGGCCGATGGCGGACCCGACGGTGACGGTCTTGCTGGGCATGGTTTCTCCTTAGGTGGTGGCCAGCGCCGGTGCTTCCGGCGTGGTGACGGATGGTTTGGCGAATTGTTTGGCGGTGATGACGGTCAGGGCGCTGACGACGGTGCCGACAGCGAGGGCGACGAGGAACCACAGCAGGTTGCCGATGGCGAAGAACACGAAGATGCCGCCGTGCGGCGCCTTCAAGGTGACATCGAAAGCCATGATCATGCCGCCGGTGACGGCGCCGCCGAGCATCATCGACGGGATAACCCGCAGCGGGTCGGCGGCCGCAAACGGGATGGCGCCTTCGGAGATGAATGACGCACCGAGCAGCCATGCGGCACGGCCGTTTTCGCGCTCGGGTTCGGTGAACAGTCCCGGCCGCAGGCTGGAGGCCAGGGCCATCGCCAGCGGCGGCACCATCCCGGCGGCCATCACCGCGGCCATGATGCGCAGGGTGGCGGGGTCGGCGACGTTGAGGCCCGCGGTGGCGAACGCGTAGGCCGCCTTGTTGACCGGCCCGCCGAGGTCGAAGCACATCATCAGGCCGAGAATGACCCCGAGGATCACGACGGAAGTCCCGGTCATGCCGCTGAGCCAGTTGGTCAGTCCGGTGGTCAGCGCGGCCAAGGGCCGGCCGAGCAGCAGGAACATCAGCAGGCCGACGACCAGTGAGGCTCCGAGAGGTATCACCACCACGGGCATGAGACCACGGGCCCACTGCGGCACCCCGATCCGGCTGATCCACAGCGCGGCAAATCCGGCGATCAGGCCGCCGACGATACCGCCGATGAACCCGCCGCCGACGAACACCGCGACCGCACCGGCGGTGAAACCCGGTGCGATGCCGGGCCGGTCGGCGATGGCGAAGGAGATGTAGCCGGCCAGCGCGGGAACCAGGAAGGAGAACGCCAGCCCGCCGAGCGTGAACAGCACGGCCCCGAGATATTGGGTGAACCCGCCGGGCGGCAGGTCGGTCAACGAGTTGCCGGCGGCGATGATGTTGCCGAGAGACTTCGTCTCGCCCTCCGGAGTATTGCCGATGTCGTAGCCGGCGAAGAGGAAGCCGAGGGCGATGAGCAGACCACCGGCGGCGACGAACGGGATCATGTAACTCACGCCGGTGAGCAGGATCTGCCGGATCCGGGTGCCCCAGCCGACGCCGCCGGCCACGGCGGGCGCGGCGGCCGAAGCCGCCGAGCCGGTCACCCGGGCAGCCTCGGGATCGCCTGCGGCGCTGACGGCCTCGGCGATCATGGTGTCGGGTTCGTTGATGGCGCGCTTCACGCCGGAGGCGACGACGGGCTTGCCGGCGAAGCGCTGCTTGTCCTTGACCCCGACATCGGTGGCGAAGATGACGGCATCCGCCGCGGCGATCGTGGCCGCGGACAGCGGAGTGCTGCCGGATGACCCTTGAGTCTCCACAGTCAGGGTGACCCCGGCGGTCTCGGCGGCTTGCTTGAGTGCATCGGCCGCCATGTAGGTATGCGCAATGCCGGTGGGGCAGGCGGTGATCGCGACGATAGAAACAGGCGCAGCGGGAGAAGCAGGAGCGGGTGCAGCAACAACGGGCGCCGGGTTCACCACACCGTCGACGAGTGTCACCACCTCATCGACGCCGGAAGCATCCCGAAGCGACGCGACGAAGTCCTTGCGGACCAGCGCGCGCGCCAGGCTCGACAGCAGCTTCATGTGTTCGGCCCCACCGGATTCCGGTGCGGCGATGAGGAACACCAGATCCGCGGGCCCGTCGGGAGCGCCGAAGTCGACCTTGGGGGACAGTCGGGCGAAGCCGATGGTCGGGGTCTCGACGTAGGGCGAGCGGCAATGCGGAATCGCGATGCCACCGGGTAGACCGGTGGCCGACTGGGCCTCGCGGGCCATCGCCGCGCCGACCAGGCCGTCGGGGTCGTTGGTCCGCCTCGCGCCGGCGAGCGCACCCACCAGCCGGGTGATGACAGCCTCCTTGTCACCGCCGGCATCGACGTCGAGCAGGACCAGATCGGGGGTGATGATCGGTTGTGTCATTGCAGTACTTCCGGATTGGTGGTGACGACGGGGCTGACGCGCACGCCGCCGAGGTCGAGTTGGGCGGGGCCGGGCATGGCGGAGCCGGGCAGCGCTGCGGCGGCACTGCCGTACGCGACGGCCATCTGCAGCCGCTGCGCAGGTTCGGCGCCGGTGACGGCGGCACGCAGATATCCGGCCAACGACGCGTCGCCCGCGCCGACGGTGCTGCGCGGCACGATCGGCGGCGGAGTGGCTTGCCAGGCGCCAGAGCCGTCGACCAGGACAGCGCCGGCGGCACCGAGGGTGGCCAGCACCGTGCCGACACCGCGCGCGACGAGCGCTTGGGCGGCACGGATCACCGGAGACATGTCGCCTTGGGCGGCAGCGGCTTCCAGAGCATCAGCTGGCACCCCGGCCAGGGAGGCCAGCTCCTCGGCGTTGGGCTTGATCAGGTCGGGCGCCGCCACGTCGAACGCGCCCGCCAGCGCGGCCAGCGGCGCCTCCGAGGTGTCGACGGCCACCCGGCAACCCAGCGGAGCCAGCAGTGACACCACCCGCGCGTACCAGTCGATGGGCACGCCAGGCGGTAGTGAACCGGACAGCACCACCCACGCCGCAACCTGTGCCTTGGCCAGCACGCAGCGGGTCAGCGCCTCCAGCGCATCTGCATCGACCACCGCGCCAAGCTCATTGAGTTTTGTGGTGGTGCCATCGGTTTCGGTGATGGCGAGGTTGGTGCGGACGGGCTCCGCAATGGGAACTCCGGTGAACGGCATGCCAAGCGTCCGCAGCGCGGCGAGCAGCGGATCGGAATCGGCGGCGGGCAGCACGGCCTCGGCGGCGACGCCGGCCAAGGTCAGGGCGCGGGCCACGTTGATGCCCTTGCCGCCCGGTTCGACGGTGACGGAATCGACGCGTTGCACGGCCCCGCGCGTCAGCGGCGATCCCAGCGCGACGGTGCGGTCCAGGCTCGGGTTCGGGGTGACGGTGATGATCATGCGATCACCACCTCGACGCCGTGTTCGGTGAGCAGGTCGCGGTCGGCGTCGGAGATCTCGTCGTCGGTGATCAGGCTGTCCACACTGTCGATGGGCGCGAAACTGACGAAGTCCTCCTGACCGACCTTCGACGAATCCGCCACGACCACCACGTAATTCGCGGCCTGCACCATGGCGCGTTTGACGGCAGCTTCCTCGGTGTCAGGGGTCGACAGTCCGTGGCGCACGCTGATGGCGTTGGTGCCGATGAACGCGATGTCCACCCGCAGGGTTTCGAGGACCCGCAGCACCTGCTCACCCACGGCGGCCTGGGTGAGTCCACGGACCCGCCCGCCGAGCAACTGCAGGGTGACCGCCGGCATCGCGGCCACCCGACCGGCGATCGGCACGGAGTTGGTCACCACGGTCAGGTCGCGGTCGGTGGGCAGCCGCTCGGCCACGCGGGCGGTGGTGGTTCCGGCGTCCAGCAGCACGCTGGCGCCGCTGAGGGGAAAGAAGTCGACCGCGGCGGCGGCGATGGCGTCCTTCTGCGCCGAGCGGGTGGTGTCGCGCTCGCTGACGCCGGCCTCGACGAGGTGCAGCGTCTGGGCCGGTACCGCCCCGCCGTGGACGCGACGCAGCACCCCGGCCTTGTCGAGCACCGCGAGGTCGCGGCGGACGGTCTCGGTGGTGACGTCGTAGGTCTGCGCCAACTCGGCGACCGAGGCCCGGCCCCTGCTCATGATCAGCGTGGCGATGGCCTGCTGGCGCTCTTCGGCGTACATGGGTCTCCGTTTATGTGGGTTGAAGCACGATCAAATGTTGATATGTGTTGTTTTACGCTTGAGTGTGTTGACTTGTCAACAGATTCTTGTAATCTGTCTCACATGAGCACTACATCGCCGGTCGCGTCACCCACTGTTCTGCGCGGGGTTCCGGTGGTTCCCGGTGTGCGGTACGCGCCGGTGATCCGGGTCGGCAGGCTTCCGGAGCTCGAGGCGCCGACGGCCGACCTCGCCGAGGCGGACCGGCCGGCCGAGGCGGGCCGGTTCGCGGCCGCGGTGACGGCGGTCGCCACCCGGCTGCGGGACCGCGCCGCACACGCGACGGGCGCGGCGTCGGAAGTCCTGGCCGCCACGGCGACGCTGGCGCAGGACCGCGCGTGGCTGGGCGCCGCCGAGAAGCGCATCGCCGCGGGCACCCCGGCGGTCAGTGCCGTGACCGAGGCTGTCGATCAGTTCGTTGAGCTGTTCACCCAACTCGGCGGGCTGATGGCCGAACGCGTCACCGATCTGCGCGATATCCGGGACCGGGTCATCGCCGAGCTGTCCGGATTGCCGGAGCCGGGCGTGCCCTTACCGGACGTCCCGTCGATCCTGTGTGCCGAGGACCTGGCGCCCGCCGATACCGCGGGCCTGGATCCGCAGCTGGTGGTCGGGCTGGTCACCACGCTGGGCGGGCCGACCAGTCACACCGCGATCATCGCTCGCCAGCTGGGGATTCCGTGCGTGGTCGCGGTGACGGGGCTCGACGCCGTCGCCGCCGGAACGATGGTTCTTCTCGACGGCACCGCGGGTGCGGTGACCGCCGACCCCGATGCGTCGCAGGCCGCCGAAGCCGTCGCCGCCGCGCAACGCGATGCCCTGGCGGCTCGGCAGTGGACCGGGCCGGGGGCGACGGCCGACGGTCACGCCGTCGCGATCCTGGCCAACGTGCAGGACGGCGCGGCGGCACGGACGGCACGCGAAACCCCGGCGGAAGGCGTCGGCCTGTTCCGCACCGAGCTGTGCTTCCTCAACCGCGACACCGAGCCGACCGTCGAGGAGCAGGCGGCGATCTATGGAGACGTGCTCGACGCGTTCGCCGGGCGGAAAGTGGTGGTCCGCACCCTCGACGCCGGGTCGGACAAGCCGTTGAAGTTCGCCGGGCATCCCGAGGAGGCGAACCCGGCGCTCGGCGTTCGCGGTATTCGGATCGCCGCGGGTAACCCGGGCCTGCTGGACCGCCAGCTCGAGGCGGTCGCCGCCGCGGGCCAGGCCACCGGGAACGAGCCATGGGTGATGGCGCCCATGATCGCCACCGCGGATGAGGCGAAAAGCTTTGCCGAGAAAGCACGTTCGTATGGGCTGACGCCCGGCGTGATGATCGAGGTCCCCGCCGCCGCGCTGTTGGCCGGCAAGCTCCTCGAGCACGTCGACTTCTTGTCGATCGGGACCAATGATCTCGCGCAGTACACGATGGCCGCCGACCGGATGTCGGCCGACCTGGCCGGCCTCACCGACCCGTGGCAGCCCGCGGTGCTGACCCTGGTCGCGTTGACCGCGCGGGCCGGGGCGCAGGCGGACAAGCCGGTCGGGGTGTGTGGCGAGGCCGCGGCGGATCCGCTGTTGGCCGCAGTGCTGGTGGGGTTGGGGGTGACGTCGTTGTCCATGGCGCCCGCGGCGATCCCCGCGGTGGGCGCCCGGCTGGCGCAGGTGACGCTCGAGCAGTGCCGGGCTGCCGCCGAGGCGGTCCTGGCCACGGGCTCGGCAGCCGACGCCCGCGCGGCTGCGCTGGCCCACCTGTGACCCCCGGGAATAATCGGACCGCAGTCCGGTTATAGGAGGCATCAACACCTTATATAGGAGGTAGGAGATGCCAGCCATCACCGCAGACACCTTGACCCTGCCCCGTATCGCGGCAGCTCAGGCGTCGGACACCGAACGCCCGGTCCGGTCCATCACCACCGGCCCGCGCGGATACGAGGGCGAGGGATTCCCCGTCGTGCGTGCCTTCGGTGGAGTCAGCGCCGCAGACCTCGACCCCTTCGTCCACATGGACCAGATGGGTGAGGTGGAATACCAGCCCGGCGAGCCGCGGGGCACCGATTGGCACCCGCACCGCGGGTTCGAAACCGTCACCTACATGATCGACGGTCGCTTCGCCCACCAGGATTCCCACGGCGGCGGCGGCCTGATCACCGACGGCGCCACCCAATGGATGACCGCGGGTTCGGGCATCCTGCACATCGAGACCCCGCCGGCCGAGCTCGTCGAGAGCGGCGGCACCTTCCACGGCATCCAGCTGTGGGTGAACCTGCCCAAGAAGGACAAGTTCGCGACGCCGCGCTACCAGGCCATCGAGGGCACCGACGCCAGGCTGCTGTCGTCCGAGGACGGCGGCGCGCTGGTCCGGATCATCGCCGGGGAGATCGACGGTAAGACAGGCCCGGGCAGCACGCACACGCCGATCACCCTGGCGCACGCCACGATCGAGCCCGGAGCACAGCTCAACCTGCCGTGGAACCGCGACTTCAATGCGCTGGTGTATGTGCTGAGCGGACGGGGCAGCGTCGGCCCGGTCGGCCACCCGATTCATCAGGGCCAGCTGGCGGTGCTCGGCCCCGGTGACCGGATCACGGTGTCCGCCGAGGGCACCCAGGAATCGCACCGGCCGGCGATGGAGGTTCTGCTGTTGGGCGGCAAGCCGATTCGGGAACCGGTGTTCCACTACGGCCCGTTCGTGATGAACTCGAAGTCCGAGCTCATCCAGGCGCTGGAGGACTACCAGGCGGGCAAGTTCGGTCAGATCCCGCCGAACGCGCTGATGCCGCACCGGCCCTTGAGCTGACCGGCTAACCCACCGACTCGGCGGGCTGCGGGTACAACAACTCCAGCTCGCCGAGATGCGCTGCAGCCGTCACCAGCGGCAGGGCCGCCGAGACCGCGAGATCGGTTCCGGTGGCCTCGGCGCGCAACGACACCACGAAGCTCTCCCCGATCGGCACCAGAACCGCGGTGGCGTCGGCGCCGGTGAGCCGGTCGCAGATGGCCGCGGCGTGCTCCTCGATCACCGAACGGGTGCGGTCGTACACACCCAGCGGCGGGGGCACCACGTCGGCGATCAGCTCGGCCGCGGCGCGCACCCGGTTTGCCCGGTTGGCCGCCCGTACCACCGGGGCGCGCTGGTCGCTGGGCCCACCGTTCTCCGAAAGGTATTGGCGGACAGCATCGTCGAGGGTGCGGGAGGCGGTGAGGGTGTCGTGGCTCAGGGCGATGACGCGGTCGGTGGCCTCCTCGAAGGCGCCTCGGGTCACCCGCAGCACGGCCGCCTGCAGGAACTGCGCGCCCACCTGCCGGGCCTGATCGATCGCCTTGGACACCGACGCCGTCGCGCCGCGCGGCCACAGCAGGAGCGACACCACGATGCCGACGAGGGCGCCGACCACGACGTCCTCGACCCGCACCAGGCCCACCCGCCAGCCGGTCGGCACGATCAGGTTGAAGTTGATCAGCACCATCATGGTGAACGCGGCCTGCCCGGCGATGAACGACGCCACCTCGGGCACATAGGCCGACCCGAAAGCCACCAGCGGCAACAGGATCCACAACACCACGGGGTCCACCCCGACGAATTCGATCAGCACCGCACCCAGCACGAATCCGATCGCCGTGCCGGCCACCGCCCGCAGCACCCGGGTCCCGGTGGTCAGTGCGCTGCTGCGCAACACCGACATCGCGCCCAGCACCACCCAGAACCCGTGCTGCACCGGGAACAGATGGGTCACGGCCACCGCGACCGCCAGTCCGAGCCCGGTGCGAAGGCTGTTGCGCAACACCACCGCCCGGGTGGCGACCAGGCCCTTGGCGATGGCGGCCACCGCGACGGTTTCGGGCATGACCCAATCCGCGGCACCGGTTTCAGGCAGCCGGCGGCCCAGCACCCGGGCCCACACCGGGCGGGCATCGGCCAGCGCGGCGTTGCCGATCACCCGGCCGGTGACCGCGATGGTGGCCGAGATGGTGCGCCGCACCAGTAGGCCACGCCCCACCTCGACGGCGGCCGCGTCGTCGACGCTGCCCAAGATCTGGGTGATGTCGTCGCGGTAGCTGCCCTGGGCCACGGTGCGCTGCTCGGCCAGCGCCCCGAGCAGGTCGGCGCCGCGCGCGGCACGTTCGGAGCGATCGTGCGTCCGCAGGAGTGCGGCGCTGTCGCGCAGCACCCGCACCGCGGGGTCGCGCATCTCGCCCAGCAGTGCCCCGGTGTCGTCGGTGACCTGGTCACAGATCCAGCCGAGGTCGTCGACGACGCGCACCAGTGCGCGGCTGCCCGCGGTAAGGGCGACGGGCCGGTAGTCGGCGCCCAGGAAGCTGGCGTAGAGCGCGTTCATGGCGCGGGTGACGTCACGGGCCGAGGCCTGGCCTTCCAGCCGGTCGGCCAGTAACCGGCAGACCCGGGCAGAGTAGCGGCGCAGCTCGTCGTGATGTTTCGGCCGGAACAGGAAGAGCGCGGCCGGCACACAGATCACCAGCGCGATCAGCCAACCGAGCAGCCGCTCGGGGATGGGGCCGACGGGCGTACACAGCGGCAGCACGAACAGCAGGAGGGTGGCGCGTTGCCCGGCAGCGACGATCTCGCTGAGCACCCCGGAGAACGACACCACCACGCCGACCACGAACATCGCGGCCACGCTCAGCCACGGGTAGGGGGCCAGCACGGTGCCGAGCACGATCAGCACGGCGCCGTTGACGGCCAGGCCGCCGTAGGCCAGGGCGCGGGCCGGCCGGTTGCCGGGGAAGTCTGCCGTGATGAGCAGGGAGACGGCGCCGAAGATGGCGAACAGCGGAGTCTGGGAATCGCCGCCGAGGGCGAAACCGGCGGCCGCGGCGATGGGCAGCACGATCGCGGCCCGCAGGGCACGGCGCAGCGCGTCGTAGTCGGGATCCCTGGCGCGTAAGCGGTCGCGCAGGCGGTCAGCTGCCCGGTGCCAGATTTCGGCCGGGGTCAGCATGATGGCCGATGTTAGACCGGTTGGTCGCTTCCGGCGGCCGGACTGAATCGGCCCGCTTCCAGCGCGTCGCGCATCTGGGTGCTGATCCACTGCAGGGCGTCGACGTCGCGCGGCAGCGTGCTCTGTTCGAAACCGACGATCAGGTACACGCCCCAGGCCGCGAAGTAGCGGGCATTGCGTTCATCACCGATCAGCTCGAGTGCGGATTCGAAGAGGATGTCGAAACGCAGCTGGTCCACCGCGGCCTGAACGGTGTAGACGTCGGGATCGAGCGAGCTCCACACCCGGATGGCGGCTTCGGCGCCGTGGGGCAGGGCCAGCGCCTCGCCGATCAGGGTCTCGATGCGGTGGTGCGGATCGTGATCGGCGCGGACAGCCTCCACGACGCGCAGGGTGCGGGCCTGACGCCAGTGGGCGATGAGTTCCCGCGTGTAGGCGGCCCAGTTGGGAAAGTAGTGGTAGAACGACCCGGTTGTGACGCCCAGCCGATTGCAGACCTCGGCGAGCTTGAGTCCGCCGTACCCCAGATCGGACAGCACATCCAGACCGGTTTCGAAGTACGACTCGCGTGAAACAACCCCCGCCATCCGGACCACGCTAGTTCGTCCTCGGTTCCCGGGCTCGGCGGGGCTTTGCTGGTCAGCCGGGTGCGGTGCGGCCGCGAAGAAGGGCATCTGACCCGTCAGGTGACGTGTGGCACAATTCGAACGTGGCCCACATCGCGAGCCGAGGACCCGGAAGGCCTCCCGCAGCAAAGGCAGCGGAGACCCGTGAACGCATCGTGCGTGCCGCCCGCGAGGTTTTCAGCGAACTCGGCTACGACGCAGCTACATTCCAGGCAATCGCGATCCGGGCCGATCTCACCCGCCCGGCGATCAACCACTACTTCAGCAGCAAACGGGTTTTGTACCGCGATGTGGTGGAGCAGACCAATACGAAGGTGATCGCCGCCGGCATTGCCAAGGCCAAGGAGTCCAGCACTCTGCTGGGGCGGATTTCGGCGTTCTTCGCCGCGGTGATGGATGCGGAATCGACCGACCGTTCGGCGGCCGCGTTCCTGGTCACCTCGGTGCTGGAGGCGCAGCGGCATCCGGAGTTGGTCTCGGAGGAGCACGATGCGTTGCACAGCTCCCGGGAGTTCGTCCGGTGGGCGGTCGACGACGCCGTCTCCCGCGGTGAGCTGACCACCGACACCGATATCCCGGCGATCGTGGAAATGCTCGTCGCAGTCATGTGGGGAATGGGCTTTTACGCTGGTTACGTGGGTCGCCGCGATGAGGTGGCAGCCATCGTCGACAAGTTCGAACTGTTGATGGCGAACAAGCTCTGGCAGCTGCGCGATTGACGCGTCGGCACCGTGAGGTCGCCCACATAGCCATATAGCCTGGCTAAGTTCTTCGGTAGCATTGCCTGGCAAATGACTGATCTGAGCGATGTACGGCCCGATCGGGCCGAGGGCGACAGTTGGGACATCACCGAGAGCGTCGGGGCGACCGCTCTGGGGGTGGCGGCGTCCCGCGCCGCCGAGACCGCGCAGCCCGATGCCCTGATTCGCGACGAGTTCGCCTTCCTGCTGGTGGCGGCCGCCGGTCCGGCGTGGGCACAGTTGGCGGGCAGCGAACCACTGTGGATCGGTGAGGACCCCGACGCCCTCCGCATCCACGTCATGGCCCGCAACTACCAGGCCGTGCGCACCCACTACTTCGACGACTACTTCACCGAGGTCACCCACGACGGCATCCGGCAGGTCGTGATCCTGGCCGCCGGGCTGGACTCGCGGGCGTTCCGGCTGGACTGGCCGGCGGGCACCACCGTGTTCGAGATCGACCAGCCCAAGGTGCTGGAGTACAAGACCGCGACGTTGCAGGCGCACGGTGCCGTGGCCCGGGCCCGGCACGTCCCAGTTCCGATCGACCTGCGGGACGACTGGCCCGCGGCCCTGATCGACGCCGGGTTCGATCCACAGCAGCCCACCGCCTGGCTGGCCGAGGGCCTGCTCCCGTATCTGCCCGGCGACGCTCAGGACCGGCTGTTCGAGCTCGTCGGCGCGCACAGCGCACCCGGCAGCCGGCTCGCCGTCGAGGACTTCGCGATGGACCCGGCCCGCTACACCCCGGAGAAGCGCGCGGCACGCCGGGCCCGGGGCGAGCAGATGCGGACCGCGCTGGGCCTGGACCTCGACGTCGACTCACTGGTGTACGCCGATGACACGCGGGCTGAGGCCGCGGAATGGCTCGCGGCGCATGGCTGGGAGGTCGACGCGGTGGCCGCGGCCGACGAGATGGACCGGCTTGGCCGGCCGGCGTCTGCGGAGGAACTGGCCGAACTCGGCATGGACAGCGTGCTCCTGCGCGCCCGATTGGACGGAGAATCCCGATGAGCTCTCTGCGCAGCCACGACGACACCTGGGACATCGCCACCAGCGTCGGCTCGACGGCGGTGATGGTGGCCGCCGCCCGTGCCGGTGAGACGCAGCGGGAGAACCCGCTGATCCGCGACCCGTTCGCGGCGATCCTGGTCGCCGGTGCCGGAACCGGCGTGTGGGAAACCCTGCTGGACCACGACGTGGTCAACAAGATCGAAGCGGTGGACGCCGACGCCGCCAGGATCTTCGAGCACATGGGCAGCTATCAGGCCGTGCGCACGCACTTCTTCGACGCGTACTTCACCGACGCCGCCGCCGCGGGCATCCGCCAGATCGTCATCCTGGCCTCGGGCCTGGATTCCCGCGCCTACCGGCTGGACTGGCCGGCCGGCACGACGGTGTTCGAGATCGACCAGCCCAAGGTGCTGGAGTACAAGGCCGAGACCTTGGCCGCACATGGCGCGCAACCGTCCGCGCAGCGTCGTGAGGTGGCTGTCGACCTGCGCCAGGACTGGCCAAAGGCGTTGCGGGAGGCTGGTTTCGATGAAACTCAGCCGACCGCGTGGCTGGCCGAGGGCTTGCTGATGTACCTGCCCGGCGATGCCCAGGACCGGTTGTTCGAGTTGGTCACGGAGCTGTCCGCGCCGGGCAGTCGGATCGCGGCGGAGACCGCCGGGGTGACGGCGAGTGAGCGCCGCGAGGAGATGCGGGAACGGTTCGAACGCTTCGCCGCGCAGTTCAACATGGAGCAGGCCCTCAACATCCAAGACCTGATCTACGAGGACCCCGACCGGGCCGACGTCGCCGAGTGGCTGGGTGCGCACGGGTGGCGGGCGCAAGGGCAGCATTCGCTGGACGAGATGCGCCGGTTGGGCCGCTACGTCGAGATCGAGCACGACGACAACCGGGCCTTCTCCACGTTCGTCACCGCCGAAAGGCTCTGAGCGGTACCGCATACGCAAAGAAAAAGGGGAGCCCCGATGCGGGGCTCCCCTTTCTGCGGCCTTGTCAGCCGTTCGGGCGGATGCTGGTGTGCCTCACGGTGTTGTCGACCTGCGGAACCTGCGCCTTCTGGTGCTGCTGGTGCACCCAGATGTGGTGGTCGATCCCGGCGGAGGCCGGAGCGGCCAGTCCCAGGACGGCGGTGGCCAGGGCGCTGGCGACGACGGCGGTCAAACCCAACTTCTTCATTCTTCTATCCCTCTGCAGTATCGCTTTCTTGACTGATTCAACTAAAGCGATACTGGAATGATTCCAATTTAAGCCGCCTCCGGTCGTGACAGTCGTCACTCGCCGACCCGGTGCGGCGACCATCAGGCAGCCGCCGTATACAAGAGGGGAGTTGAGCCGTGTTTCAGGCCCGTTATCGAGGAGGAATCCCATGCCAGGAGTGCAGGACCGCGTCGTCGTCGTCACCGGAGCCGGTGGAGGTCTGGGCCGCGAATACGCCCTGACGCTCGCCCGTGAGGGCGCCAGCGTCGTCGTCAACGACCTGGGCGGCGCCCGCGACGGCACCGGCGCCGGCCACAACATGGCCGACGAGGTCGTCAACGAGATCAAGGCCGCCGGCGGACGCGCGGTCGCCAACTACGACTCCGTCGCCGAGCCCGAGGGTGCCGAGAACATCATCAAGACCGCCATCGACGAGTTCGGCAAGGTCGACGGTGTGGTGTCCAACGCCGGCATCCTGCGCGACGGCACCTTCCACAAGATGACCTTCGAGCAGTGGGATGCGGTGCTGAAGGTGCACCTCTACGGCGGCTACAACGTCATCCGCGCCGCCTGGCCGCACTTCCGCGAGCAGAGCTTCGGCCGTGTCGTCGTCGCCACCTCCACCAGCGGCCTGTTCGGCAACTTCGGTCAGGCCAACTACGGTGCCGCCAAGCTCGGTCTGGTCGGTCTGATCAACACGTTGGCCCAGGAAGGCGCCAAGTACAACATCAAGACCAACGCGGTCGCCCCGATCGCGGCCACCCGCATGACGCAGGACATCCTGCCGCCCGAGGTGTTCGAGAAGCTCACCCCCGAGTACGTCGCCCCGGTCGTGGCCTACCTGATGACCGAGGAACTGCCCGACACCGACTCGGTGTTCATCGTCGGCGGCGGCAAGGTGCAGCGCACCGCCCTGTTCCAGAACGAGGGCATCACCTTCTCCGAGGTGCCCTCGGTCGACGACATCGCCGCCAAGTGGGGCGAGATCACCGATCTGTCCGCCGCTCAGCAGGCCAGCTTCAAGCTGGGCTAGAACAGGTGAAAGCGCTTGTAGCGCAGGCACTTACCGGTACTTCCGGGCTGGCGTACGCCGAGGTGGATGCTCCCGTGTCGAACGACATGGTGATCATCGACGTCGGCGCCGCCGGCGTCTGCTTCCCCGATCTGCTGCTGTTGCGTGGCGAGTACCAGCTGCGGCTGGAACCGCCGTTCACTCCCGGCATGGAGGTGGCCGGCACTGTGCGCTCGGCCCCCGACGGCTCTGGATTCACCCCGGGGCAGCGGGTTTCGGCGATGACCATGCTGGGCGGCTACGCCGAGCAGGTGGCGGCCCTGCCCGCCAACGTGATCCCGACCGCTGACGGGCTCGACGACGGCCAGGCGGCCTCGCTGCTCGGCAACTACTACACGATGCAGTTCGCCCTGGCTCGCCGTGGCGGGTTGGTGGCGGGGGAGACCGTTCTGGTGCTCGGCTCGGCCGGCGGCATCGGCACCGCGTCGATCCAGCTGGCCAAGGCGATGGGCGCCAAGGTGATCGCGATGGTGCACCGGTCCGGTGCCGAGGAGTTCGTGTCAGGACTGGGCGCCGACGTGGTGCTGCCGCTGACCGACGGCTGGCGTCAGGCCGTGATGGACGCCACCGACGGCCAAGGGGTCGACCTGATCGTCGATCCGATCGGTGGCGAGGCCTTCGACGACGCCATCCGCGTGCTGGCACCCGAAGGCCGGCTGCTGGTGATCGGGTTCGCCGCCGGCAGCGGGATTCCCACCGTCAAGGTCAACCGGCTGTTGCTGCGCAATGTCAGCGTGGTCGGTGTCGGGTGGGGCGAGTTTGTGCGTCGGCACCCGGAAGCCCAGGCACAGGTCGGGGCCGAGCTGACGAAGTTGGTGGCCGCGGGCCTGCGTCCGCCGCCGCCGGTGCGGTACCCGCTGTCCGAGGGCGCCGCCGCACTCGATGCGCTGGCCGGTGGGCAGGTGCGCGGGAAGCTCGTCCTGGAGCCCGGCTGATGAGCGCTCGCGCGAAGAACGTCCCATAGTGCGGGCCCTGGCATTCGATGTGTTCGGGACCGTCGTCGACTGGCGGTCCAGCATCGTCGCCGAGCTGGAGGCCTTCGGTGAAAGCCTTGGGCTGCACCGGGATTGGCCGGACTTCGCCGACCGCTGGCGGGCCGGCTATGCCCCGGCGATGGACCGGGTGCGCCGCGGCGAGCTGCGGTGGACCAGGATCGACGATCTGCATCGCGCGATCCTGGTCGAGCTGCTCGACACCGCGGGCATCCGGGCCACCGAGTCCGAGATCGACGAGCTGAACCGGGCCTGGCACCGGCTCGATCCGTGGCCGGATTCGGTGGCCGGGCTGACCCGCCTCAAGAGCCGTTATCTCGTCACGACGCTGTCCAACGGCAACCTCTCACTGCTGACCAACATGGCCAAGCGTGCGGGGCTGCCGTGGGACTGCGTGATCTCGGCCGAACTGTTCCGGCACTACAAACCCGACCCGGAGGCATATCTGGGCTGCGCCGACCTGCTGGACATCCCACCCGCGGAGTTGATGTTGGTGGCGGCCCATCCCTCGGATCTGCGGGCGGCCCGGGCGGCCGGTCTCGGGACGGCCTACGTGGCGCGGCCCCTGGAGTTCGGGCCGGGCCATGTGCCGCACGATGTATCCGACGATCACTTCGACATCACCGCGACGGATTTTGTCGACCTCGCCGACCAACTCGGTGCGTAGCGTAGAGGTGTGGACACCGCATCGAATCAGGCGCTGCGCAAGGCACTGGACCTGCTCGCCGATCCACCTGCCGATCCCGATGTGAGTCGGGGCTATCTGGACCTGTTGGGTGACGGCAGTGGCACCCCGAAAAACTCGGGTTTCATCCAGAAGGCGTGGGCCTCGCCGGTCGGCTCGATGCTGTACGACCACGCCCAACTACTGAATCGTCGCGTGCTGGCCGCGTCGCGGCCACCCATCGACTGGCTCGAGATACCGGCCGGCGGCGTGGCTTTGGATGTCGGCAGTGGCCCCGGCAACATCACGTCAGCGCTGGCCCGCGCGGCCGGCCTGGACGGCCTGGCCCTGGGCGTCGACATCTCCGAACCGATGCTGGAGCGGGCGGTCAAGGCAGAGGCCTCCCGTCAGGTCGGCTTCGTGCGGGCCGATGCCCAGCGGCTGCCGTTCCGGGATGAGACGTTCGATGCGGTGGTCTCCCTGGCGGTGCTGCAGTTGATCCCCGATCCCGTCATCGCACTGTCCGAGATGGTGCGGGTGTTGCGGCCGCAGCGCCGGATCGCGGTCATGATCCCCACCGTCGGAAGCGCGCCCGGAACGCGGCTGCTGTCCCGGGGTGGCGCGCGGATCTTCGGCGAGGACGAGGTGGGCGACATCTTCGAGAACCTGGGCCTCATCGGTGTGCGGACCAAGACGACCATGGGTGTCGTCCAGTGGGTGCGCGGGCAGAAACCGTGAGCACACTCGGGATCGTTCTCGTCGCATTGGTGATCGCCATCGGCCTGGTCGGAATCGTGCTGCCGGTCCTGCCCGGCGGAGGGTTGTTGGTGATCGCGGCGATCGCGGTGTGGGCGATCGTCGAGAGCACCACCGTGTCGTGGGTGACGCTCGGGGTGGCGGCAGTGTTCGTGGTGACCGCCGAGGTGATCAAGTACGTGTGGCCGGTGCGGCGCATGCGGGCCGCCGAGGTCGGCGTCTGGAGCCTGGTGGCCGGTGGAGTGCTCGGGGTGATCGGCTTCTTCGTCATCCCGGTGATCGGGCTGGTCATCGGATTCGTCGCCGGTGTGTACCTGGCCGAGCTGGCCGCACGTCACGACTACCGGCGGGCCTGGGCGTCAACTGTCCACGCGCTCAAGGGAGTTGCGCTGTCGGTGGGCGTCGAGCTGACCGGTGCGCTGCTGGCGACCATCGCCTGGGTGGCGGGCCTGGTGATCACCGCGTGACGCCGTGGCACCTGGGCCCCGACGCGGGGGAGTTGCTGCTGCACACCGGTGTCACGGGCAGCGCGGCGCGCATGGGGCACCGGTTGACCATCGCGATGCGTTCCTGGCAGGCGACGGTGGCCTGGGAGGAGGACCGGCCCTCCGCGGTGGAGGTGACGGTCGACCTCGACTCCCTGGAGGTGCTGCGCGGTGAGGGTGGGATGACGCCGCTGTCCGGCGCCGAGAAGGTGCTGGTGCGCACCAATGCGTTGAAGACGTTGCGCGCGAAGCGATTTCCCCAGGCGGTGTTCCGATCTACCGACATCGCACGTGATGACGACGCCTATCGGATCGTCGGGGATCTGGAGATCGCCGGTCACCGCGCCGCCCAGACCGTCGAGGTCCGGGTCGAGGCGGAGGACCCCTGGCGGGTCAGCGGCCAGGCGCAGGTGCGGCACGGCGATTTCGGTATCAAGCAGTACTCGATGCTGATGGGCGCGATGAAAGTGGCCGACGAGGTGCGCGTGACGTTTGCTGCGACCGTGGCGCACGATGCCGGCTAGGCCGGTGAAACCTGTTGGGGCATAGCCTTCCGCGACTGTCTGCGTGAAACTTCCGGCAGGTTGGATTACCGCGTGTAGAACACCTGGCGACGGGGTACTTGCTGTTCGGTGAACGTGAGGAGTCCTATCGTGAACATCGTCTCAGGTGCCGTGCAGGCAGTCACCCGCACCGCAGACGCCACCACCGCCGCCGCGGGTGCGGTCGGCGGCGCGGCAGTCAACGGTGTGGTCGGGGGAATCAAGGGGGTCGGTGCCGGGATTCGCAGCGGGGTGAGTCAGGGCAGCCGATCACCGGCGGCGGCCGCGCTGACCCTCGCCGCGGTGGGCGCGGTGGGCCTCGTCGAGTGGCCGGTGTTGTTGGCCACCGGCGGCGCGGCGCTGGTGGTACACGAGCTGAATCAGCGCATGGGCGACGGCCGGGCCGCGGAATCGCCCGGTACGGCGTCAACACCCAAGCGATCACCGGCGAAGCGGTCACCGACCAAGCGGCCCTCGACCCGTTCCTCGACAACCAGGGCCGCCAAGGGCTCGAGCCGCCGGTCGTCGGCTCGTCGTACCGGTGCGGCCTCTCGGGCTAAGTGATCGGCGCCCTCGGCCGGATGGTCCACGGCGCGGCCGAGCTGGCCGCGGCGCCGCTCGGGCAGTTCGCCTCACCCGTGCAGACGGTTCTGGCGGCGGCTACGGAAATGGTGGGCGGCGCCCCGACTCGCCGAAGCTGGCGCGGCAACGGCCGGTGCTGGATCGAGGTGCGCGGCCTACAGACGGACGACGGCCGCCGAATCGGGACCAGGGTGCTGCGCGAGATCCGGAAACAGGCCGGCGTCCGCGCGGCCCAGCTGAACTACCCGCTGTCCCGGGTGATCGTCGAGGTCGACGACACCGATCCCGATGCGGCTGATCTGCCCGCGCTGTGTGAGGCGGTGTCCACGGCCGAAGCCGCGGCCCCGCTCCCGGACCGTGCGCCGCGGCCGACCGATCTGCCGGGTGACGGAATTCTGTTCGCCCTCAAGGGCGTCGCCGCGGCGGCCAACGGCATCGGCGTCGGCGTCGCGACGGTGGGCCGCACGCTGATGTTGCCTCGGCTGCCGGTCGGCCTGATGGCCGCCGTCACTGCCGTCGACTACCAGCCGAAGGTGCGGGCCCTGGTCGAGGACCGGCTCGGGCCGCAGGCGGCCGACGCCGCGCTGAGCCTCGGTGCCGCCACGGTCTACGCGCTCACCCAGGCTCCGGCGGCGGTCGCCGTCGAATTCCTTCGGCACCTCTCCCAGCTCGCCGAGGTCTCCGCCGCCGCCAAGGCCTGGCAGGTCCACGAACCCAGGCTCGCGGCCCAGGCCGAGTGCACGACCAATCCGCCGGTCACGCCCCGTCCGTGCGCGCTGCCCGACGGGGTGGTGGAACGGCATGCCGAGCGGTGCGGGCGGGCACAGGCCGTGGCCGCGGCCTCGATCGGCGTGCTGACCCGTCAGGTCGGCACGGCCGCCACGGCTGCCGTCGTCACCGCGCCCAAGGCGGCCCGCAACTCTCGTGAGGCATTCGCCAGCACGCTGGGACGTGGCGTGGCCGAACGTTTCGGAGTCCTACCGCTGCAGCCCGGCGCGTTACGGCTGCTCGACCGGGTGGACGCCGTCGTGGTCGACCCTCGCGTGCTGGTCACCGACGAGTTGCGGGTGGGCCAGTTTCGCGATGTGGCCGAATCCGACCGCGCCGAGGTGTGGCAGTGGGCCCGGGCTCAGCTCGAGGCCGGTGCCTTGACGGTGGGCTGGCACCGCGTGGCACCGGAAGCTGCCGGGACCGCGCGAAACGGGAAGACCCGCGGGCGGGTACTGGTGCGCAACAGCAACGACCCGCTGGCCCACAACGTATTGGCCGAGATCCGTCGGGCGGGCGCGCAAGCGGTCTCCCTCGACATCGACCAGCTCGGTGACCTGAGATCGTCGTTCGACGATCTCTATCAGGTCGACGACAACATGGATTCGGCATTGGCGGGTGCCGTCGACTCGCTGCAGCGGGACGGGCGCACCGTGGCGGTGCTGTCGGCGGACGCGGTCCGGGCGCTCGGTGCCGCTGATCTCGCCGTCGGGGTACTGCGCCCCGGCGCGGAGGCCGGCATGCCGTGGCACGCCGATGTCCTCACCGGCGACCTGGCTTCGGCATGGCGGCTGCTACACGCCATGCCTGCCGCCCGACGGGCCAGCGAGCGGGGTGTGGAGCTGGCGACCGGCAGCACGCTGCTCGGGGCTCTGCTGATGGTTCCCGGCGTTCGCGGCCGCGGTCCGGGCCCGGTGACCGCCGGTGCCGCCGCGGGGCTGGTCTCGGGATACTGGCTGGCACACCGGGCGCTGCTGGATCCGGCGCCGAAGGCGACCGCCGTCGAGGACTGGCATGCCATGACGCCCGAGCAGGTGCGGGCGCGGTTGGCCGAACTGGCTGAGTCGGCCGAGGATTCGGCCCCCGAGCCCCGGGACGTGCCATGGCACCGGAACCTGATGCCCCGTCAACTCGGTGAACTGGCCACCGCGCTGCGTGGGGAGCTGTCCGATCCGCTCACCCCGGTGCTTGCCGTGGGCTCCGCCGCGAGCGCGATGCTCGGTTCTCCGGTGGACGCGGTACTGGTCGGATCGGTGCTGACCGGCAACGCCATATTGGCTGCCACGCAACAGGTTCGGGCCGAGCGGTTGCTGCGCCGTCTGCTGGCTGTGCAGGATCCGCCGGCCCGCCGCGTCGTGGGCCGCGGCGATGGCGATGATCTTGAGAGCGTGGCCGCGGGGCGGCTGCGTCCCGGCGATGTCATCGAGGTGCGCCCCGGCGAGGTGGTGCCGGCCGATGCCCGGATCCTGGAGGCGCTCGACGCCGAGGCCGATGAAGCCGCGCTCACCGGCGAGTCGTTGCCGGTGCCCAAACAGGTTGCCGCCACCCCCGGTGCTGTGCTGGCCGAACGGCACTGCATGCTTTATGCCACAACGACTTTGGTGGCAGGAACCGCACGGGCGGTGGTGACCGAGGTGGGCGATGCGACACAGGCCCGGCGTGCCGCGGACCTCGGGCCCGATGCCGGTCCGACGGTCGGTCTGCAGGCACAGCTGCGCGAACTCACCAACCGTGCCGTGCCCTACAGCCTGGCCGGCGGAGCCTTGGTCAGCGGGCTGGGCCTGCTGCGGAATCTGCCCCTGCGCAGTGCGGTGGCCAGCGGCGTCGCGGTGGCCGTGGCCGCCGTACCCGAGGGGTTGCCGCTGGTCGCGACGCTGGCCCAGCAGGCCTCGGCACGGCGGCTGACCCGGGCCGGGGCGCTGGTGCGCAGCCCACGCTCGGTGGAGGCACTCGGCCGGGTGGACGTGGTGTGCTTCGACAAGACCGGCACCCTCAGCGAGAACCGGCTGCGGGTGTCGCAGGTCCGCACCGTGGGCAGTGGTGCCTCCGAGCCGCAGGTGCTCGACTGCGCCGCCCGTGCCACCCCGCCGAAGAACGGGACGCACTACGAGCACGCCACGGATGCCGCGGTGGCCGAGGCCGGCCCCGACCTTCCCGACGAGGCGGGTGTCTACCTGCCGTTTCGCTCCGGCCGCAAGTTTTCCGCCGCACTGCTCGGGGACGAGCTGGTGATCAAAGGGGCGCCCGAGGTGGTGCTGGGTGCCTGCGGTGAACTCGCCCCCGCCGTCGGCCGCACGGTCGACGAGATGGCGCGCAACGGCTTGAGGGTGCTCGCGGTGGCCCGCCGCCCGGTGACCGGGGCCGCACGTCGTCGGGCGGACGCCGATCGACTCGCCGAACTGTGCACCCGGCAACTGGAGTTCGTCGGGCTGCTCGGCCTTTCCGATACGCCGCGCCCCGAGTCGGCGAATGTGTTGACGGCGTTGCGGCGCAACGGCATCGGGGTTCGCCTGATCACCGGCGACCACCCGGTCACGGCCAAGGCGATCGCCGCGGAGCTGGGCCTGCCGGTGACGGAAGAGCAGGTGATGAGCGGTGAGGAATGGGTGTCGATGCCGCGCCGCAGCCAGGAACGGGCGGTCCGGGAACGGCGGGTGTTCGCGCGGATGTCACCCGAGCACAAGGTGCAGATCGTGCAGACCCTGGAACGCACCGGGCAGGTCTGCGCCATGGTGGGCGACGGCGCCAACGACGCCGCCGCCATCCGGGCGGCCACCGTGGGAATCGGGGTCGCCGCCCGCGGCAGCGACCCGGCGCGCAGCTCGGCCGACGTCCTGCTGCTCGACGGGCGGATCGGCTCACTGACCGATGCGCTGGACGAAGGACACCAGCTGTGGCGGCGGGTCCAGGCCGCAGTTGCGGTACTGCTCGGCGGTAACGCGGGCGAAGTGGCGTTCTCCATCGTGGGCAGCGCGCTCACCGGCCGGTCCCCGCTCAACACGCGGCAGCTGTTGCTGGTCAACATGATGACCGACGCGCTTCCCGCCGCGGCGCTGGCGGTGAGTCCGGCGACGCGGGCGATGGGCGGCGCCGGGCACGGACCCGATCAGAGCGAGCTGTGGCGCCAAGTCGCGATCCGTGGTGTCGCGACAGCGGGCGCGGCCACCGGTGCGTGGCTGTCCGCGGGATTCCCGGTGGCGCCGCGGCGCGCCTCCACCGTGGCACTGGTGGCTCTGGTCTCGACCCAGCTGGCCCAAACCCTGATCGACTCTCACAGCCCGCTGGTGATCGCCACCGCCGCCGGATCGCTGGTGTCGTTGGGGGCGGCGATCAGTACGCCCGGGGTCAGCCAGCTGCTGGGTTGCACCCCGCTCGACCCGCTCGGATGGGCCCAGGCGCTCGGCGCGGCCGGTGTGGCCACGGGTATCGCCGCAGTGGCGCCGAGACTGGTGCCCAGGCTCGCCCAGGCTGGGCCGCCGTCGTCTCGGTCGTCGGCTCAGTCGTCGATGTCGAGCACACCGCAGCGCCACAGCACCGCGTACAGCTCACGCAACGGCAGAACCAAGACGCGGGACACGGCGTCGGTCAACGGATCGGACGGTGCGCCGGAGCCGGAAGTTCTCACGCCTCTGACGCTGCGAAGTCGACATCTCCAGAAATCGAAGACGACGTGACGGAAAGGTGACCAATGGCGGAAAACTCGAAGCAAGCCAAGGGCCACCGCGAGGCGGTGCATGCCGTGCGGGATGCGCGCGGGTTTGCCGTGACGCTGCCGGGGGTGGGCCGGGTGAAGGTGCCCCATCCCGAACAACTGGCCTACTACGGCGCGCTGGGGATCCTGGCCGCCGTGGAGATCATCGACTGGCCGGTCGCGGTCGTGCTCGGGGCCGGGCACCTGCTGATGCAGAACGAACACAACCGGGTGGTCGAGCAGGTTGGCGAGGCGCTGGAGGACGCCTGACCCCGCGGGATCTAACCGAGAAGGGTTGACCGCAGGGCGGCGACGGTCTCCGGCGGCACCCCGGCTGCCTCGACGAATCCGCCGACCGAGCCGTAGTGCTGCACCAGCTTGTCCCTGGCCGCCGCGAGGTAGTCCTCGTGAACCCCGAGCACTTCGTCGGTCAGTCGCGCCTCGGCGTAGGTGACCATTTCCGGCGCGTCCTGGGCCCGGGCCCGCACCGAATCCATGATCCGGTTGCGCAGGGATGGGATGGCACCGTTGCTGGCCAGGAAATCGGCGATGATCAGGTCACGGTCGACGCCGACGGTCTCCAGCACGGTGGCCACGGTGAAGCCGGTCCGGTCCTTGCCGGCGAAGCAGTGCGCGATCACCGGACGTTCCTGTGCCAGTAGGGAAATCACCTCGCGCACGGCGGCATGCGCACCCGGCAGCGTCGGGAACTCTTCGTACACCTCGGTCATGTACCGCCGCGCCGCGGTGGCGACGTCCTCGCCCTCGGCGGATTCCGACATCACCCGCTGGAAAGTGTTCTCGTGCGGCGCGTCCTGGGTGGAACCGTCGTCGGGGTGGAACGGCAACAGGTGCACGGCCACCCCGTTGGGCACCTGCCCGGAACCCTGCCGCTGCACCTCCTGGTGCGATCGGAGGTCGGCGACGTCGGTGATGCCGAGCCGACGGAACACGGCTCGGCCGTCATCCGAGAGCTGGCTGAGCTGACTGGAGCGGTACAGCAGCCCCGGCCGGATCGCGGTCTGGCCCGCGACGTCCCGAAAGTTCCACGCCCCCGACAGTTCCCCCAGCTCGACGGTCACTACGCAGTCACCGCCGTGCCGGATGGGCGGCATGCCGCCGCGGCCAGCGGGGATTTCTCGCGGCCCAGTTCGGCCCGCGCGATGGTGCGCATGTGGACCTCGTCGGGCCCGTCGAACAACCGCATCGCGCGGTGCCAGGCATAGAGCCGGGCCAGCGGGAAGTCGTCGCTGACCCCGGCGGCGCCGTGCACCTGGATGGCGCGGTCGATGACGTTGCAGGCGATCTGCGGGGCCACCGACTTGATCTGGGAGACCAGCACGTGCGCGGCCTTGTTCCCCTCCTGGTCGATGGTCCAGGCGGCCTTCTCGCACAGCAGCCGGGCCTGATCGATCTCGTTGCGGGACTTGGCAATCGACTCGCGCACCACACCCTGCTCGGCCAACGGCTTACCGAACGCGATGCGCTTCTGCACCCGGTCGACCATCAGGGCCAGCGCCCGCTCGGCGGCCCCCAGCGCCCGCATGCAGTGGTGGATACGGCCCGGCCCCAGCCGGGCCTGGGCGATCGCGAAACCGCTGCCTTCCTCATGGAGCAGGTTCTCGACGGGCACCCGCACGTTGTCGAACACGATCTCGCAATGTCCGTGCTGATCCTGCCAGCCGAACACCGGCAGCGAGCGCTGGATGTCCACGCCGGGCGTATCGACGGGCACCAGGATCATCGACTGCTGGGCGTGGCTGGCGGCGTCGGGATTGGTGCGGCCCATCACGATCAGGATCTTGCAGCGCGGGTCGGCCGCACCGGTGATCCACCACTTGCGGCCGTTGATCACGTAGTCGGCCCCGTCGCGCAGCATCGTGGTCTCGATGTTGCGCGCATCCGAGGACGCGACCGCGGGCTCGGTCATCGCGAACGCACTGCGGAACTCGCCGGCCAGCAGCGGCTCGAGCCACCGCTTGCGCTGCTCCTCGTTGGCGAACAGGTGGAGGGTCTCCATGTTCCCGGTGTCGGGGGCCGCGCAGTTGAGGACCTCGGGAGCGATCTCCATGCTCCAGCCAGAGATCTCGGCCAGCGGCGCGTACTCGAGGTTGGTCAGCCCCGACTCCGAGGGCAGGAAGAGGTTCCACAATCCCTGCTCGCGGGCCTTGATCTTGAGTTCCTCGACCACCGGCGGCACGGTGTGGTCCTTCGGGCCCTTCTCCTCGCGATACGCATGGTACGAGGCTTCGGCCGGAAACACATGTTCCGTCATGAAGTCGGTCAACCGGGAGTGGTAATCAGCCGCCTTGGCCGACAGCGCGAAGTCCATGGCAGCCACGATAGCCACATGGTTAGACAAGTCGAAAGGTGGCATGACCGGAAGCCTCCCGGCCGGGACTCGCCTACCGGTCCCGCCCGTTGGTGAGCGTGCACGCCAGCACCCCGGCCAGCATCGCCAGGCCCATCACGGTGCCGGCCACGGCGGTCCAACCCGCGGCGTCGAAGGCCAGCCCGCCGGCCCAGCCGATCACGCTGGAGCCCGCGTAGTAGAAGAGGTTGTACAGCGAGGAGGCCTGGGCCTTGCCGTCACCGGCGGCGACACCCACCCAGCCCGAGGCGACGGCGTGCGCGCCGAAGAACCCGGCGGTGGCGATCACCAGCCCGATCAGCACCACGGCGATGTTGCCGGCCAGGGTGATCGCGACGCCGGCGATCATGGTGGCGATCGATCCGAGCAGCACGGTCTTGCGGCCGAACCGGGTGGCCTCGGCACCGGCCCGCGCCGAGGCCCAGGTGCCGGACAGGTAGGCCACGAACACCAGGCTGACCACCGTCTGCGGCAGGCCGAACGGTGCGGCCAGCAGCCGGAATCCGAGGAAGTTGTACATCGCCACGAATCCGCCCATCAGCAGGAACGCCTGGCTGTAGAGCACCAACTGGCGCGGTGAGCGCAGGTTCTCGGCCAGTCTCCGGGCCAGGTTGCGGCTGCGGGTCGGGGTGAATCCCTGCGCGGGCGGGGCGAGTTTGACGAAGGCGAATGCCGACAGGCCGCACAGCACGGCGACCACCAGCACCCCGAATCGCCATCCGGCGAACTCCGCGATCGGCCCGGTGACCAGTCGCCCGGCCAGGCCGCCGATCGTGGTGCCTGCGACATAGGTGCCCGCGGCGCGGGCGGCATGTCCGGCCTCGATCTCCTCGGTGAGGTAGGCGATGGCGACCGCGGGCACACCGCCGAGCATCAACCCTTCGAGGAGCCGGCCCGACAGCAACAGCTCGGCGCTCGGGGCCATCGGCACGATCAGCCCGAGAACCGTTGCCGCGGTGATGGATATCGTCATGGCCTGGACGCGGCCGATCCGGTCGGCCAGGGCCGACCACGGGATGACGCCCAGCGCCAGGCCGACGGTGGCCGCCGAGATGGTCAGCGCGGCGTGGGCAGCGCCGGTGCCCAGGTCGCGGGCGATCAGGGGGAGTACGGCCTGGGGTGAGTACAGCTGGGCGAAGGTGGCGACGCCGGCGCAGAACAGCGCGGCCAGCAGGCGCCGGTATTCGGTCGATCCACGCGAATGCCCCGGCCAGGTGACGGAGGTCAGGGAGGCGGACACTCAGACGACGGTAAGACCCCGGCAAAGATGTGTCCAATGCATGAATTTAGTCAAAGTCATGAACTTTTTGCATGACAAATTCGGCCAGCCGCGCCGCCGCGGGTGGCAGTTGCCGATCTGTGGTCCAGGTCAGGCCGATCTGGCGTTTGGCCGAACTCTCCGAGAGCGGCACGTAGGCCGCACCCGGCTCGGCGCGTTCGGTCCGGGGCACCGGAACGACGGCCACCCCGAAACCCGCGGCCACCAGGCCCTCCAAGGTCGGGATCTCCATCGCCTCGAACACCACCGGCGGCGCGATCCCGGCCTCGGCCCACAGCTCATCGGTGAGCTGGCGCAGCCCGAAATCGGGGGCCAGCGCCACGAACGGCTCGGCGCCGGCGTCGGCCAACCGGATCCGGGACCGCCGGGCGAAGCGATGCTCGCGGGGCACGGCCAGGCACAACCGCTCCACGTACAGCCCGCGCCAGCGGAAGCCGTCCGGGCGCGGGGAGGTGATCGCCAGATCGGACTCCCCGTTGGCCAGGCGTTCGACTATCTGATGGGCAGCGCCCTGAAACAGCTCGAAGCGCACCAGCGGGGCCTCGGCCCGGAACCGGCGCAGCAGGTCGGGCACGTACCAGCCGGCCTGCGAGTGCAGGAAGGCCAGCCGCACGGTCCCGGTGTCGGGATCGCGCAACTCGGCGATTCTCTCTGTGGCGGTTCGGATTTCGGCGACGCTGCGGCGGGCGTGCTCCAACAGGATGTGGCCGTAGGCGTTGAGTCGCAGTCTCCGGTTCACCCGGTCGAACAGCGGCACCCCCACCTGTTCCTCGAACCGGGCCAGCGCCCGCGACAGGGTGGGCTGGCTGATGCCGAGTTGAGCTGCGGCATCGGTCACGTGCTCGGTTTCGGCGAGCACCACGAACCACTGCAGCTCGTCCAGATGCATAGCGCTGACTTTTCCGCCGAGCAGACGCAAACTCGTGGTTTGTCGCGGCGTGTCGTGCGAGTTTGCGACTGCTCGGGGGGAGAAATCGGCCAGTACCGGGGATGTCGCTGTGCCATGCTGAGCCGCATGACCGGCAAGGTTCGGGTCGTGGTGGGCGATGACCACCCGATGTTCCGCGACGGTGTGGTGCGCGCCCTGACCTCCAGCGGCGAGATCGACGTGGTGGCCGAGGCCGACAATGGTGCCGATGCACTGGAAATGATCCGAACCCACCAGCCGCAGGTGGCCCTGCTGGACTACCGGATGCCGCAACTCGACGGGGCCCAGGTGGCCGCCGCGGTCAGTCGGGACGGGCTGCCCACCCGGGTGTTGCTGGTCTCCGCGCACGACGAGTCGGCGATCGTCTACACCGCGCTGCAGCAGGGGGCGGCGGGGTTCCTGTCCAAGGAGTCCACCCGCAGCGAGTTGGTGAACGCGGTGCTGTCCTGCGCCAAGGGCCGCGATGTGATCGACCCGAACCTGGCCGCGGGCCTGGCCGGCGAGATCCGTCGCCGCAACGAACCCGACGCCCCGGTGCTCAGCCCCCGGGAACGTGAGGTGCTCGATCTGATCGCCAAGGGGCGGTCCATCCCGGCGATGGCCAAAGAGCTCTACCTCGCCCCGTCGACGGTGAAGACCCATGTACAGCGGCTGTACGAGAAATTGGGGGTGAGTGACCGGGGCGCGGTGGTCGCGGAGGCGATGCGCCGCAGGCTGTTGGACTGACATGCCGAACGGGCGCGTCGTCGAGTTCTTCACCACGCAACCCGTCCGGGTTTCGGCGCTGCTCCGGCTGCCGCTGATCGGCCTGATCGTGGTGCTGGTGTCGGTGTGGGATGTCGACCACTGGCTGCCCGGCCTGTACGCGGTGATCCTGAGCGGGTACGCGGCCGCCGCGGTGCTGTGGCTGGTGGTGGTGTTCCGGGGGCCGATGCCGCCATGGGCGGAGTGGGCGTCCACCGCGGTGGACGTACTGGTGCTGGTGGCCCTGTGCGCGGTGTCCGGGGGCGCCACCGCGGCGCTGCTGCCGGTGTTCTTCCTGTTGCCGATATCCGTTGCGTTCCAGGACCGCCCGGTGCTCACGGCAATCCTGGGCGCCAGTACCGCGCTCGGCTATCTGGCGTTGTGGATCCTGTACTCGAAGCGGGACGATCACGTCGGCCTGCCCGACATCGTCTACACGCACGTGGGTTTCCTGGCCTGGCTCGCGGTCGCGTCGGCCGCCTTGTCGTTCGTGCTGGCCCGCCGCTCGGCGCGGGTGCAGGCGTTGCTGGAGGTGCGCCGCCAGTTGGTGTCGGAATCCACCCGGGCCGAGAACCTGCGCAATGCCGAACTCGCCGAACATCTTCACGACGGGCCGCTGCAGACCCTGCTCGCCGCGCGTCTCGACCTCGACGAGATCCGCGAACGCATTCCGGACCCCGAGCTCGACCGCGTGCATGCGGCGCTGCAGGAGACGGCGGTCGGATTGCGGTCCACCGTGACGGCGCTGCATCCGCAGGTGCTGGCCCAGCTGGGGCTCACCCCGGCGGTGCGGGAACTGTTGCGCCAGTACGAGAATCGCCCCGAGGTGACGGTGCGGGCCGACCTGGAGGACGTCGGGCATCCCGATGGGCAGGCGCTGCTCTACCGGGCGGCCCGCGAACTGCTGGCCAACATCAACAAGCACGCCGGGGCGAGCACGATCTCGGTCGGTCTACACCGCTCGGGGGACCAGGTGGTGTTGAGTGTGGCCGACGACGGCAAGGGGTTCGATCCGTCGTCGGTGGCCCGGTCGGTCGCCGAGGGGCACATCGGACTGGCCTCACTGCAGGTCCGCATCGAGGCCATGGGCGGCTCGATGGCGATCAGCTCGGAGGCCGGATACGGTACCCAGGTCCGGGTGACGTTGTAGCTCTGGTTACTTCACGCAGGGAATGCCGGAGACCTTCATCTGGCTGAGGTCGGTGGGTGCCGCGGTGGCCGTCCCGGTCGCGGTCGCGGCCACGGTCGTCACCGGTGTGCTGGGCGTGGTTTCCTCCGACGTCGTCTCGCTGGTCGAATCCCAGCTCGAGTCCGACTCGCCGGAGGAGGTTTCTGTGGACGTTTCGGTGGATCCGGTCAGGTAGTCCTCGCCGGGGAAGTCGGTGCCCAGCGTCAGTTGCACGGTCCCGTCGGCCACCTCGGACGACGGCGTGGCGATCAGCCCGAGTTCGTCCGCCAGCGACTGCGCGCCGGCGTCGGCGCCGGTCCCGTAGTCGATGGTGGTGACGGCCGCCAGAGATTCGGCGTCGCCGATCTGGCCCTGGGTGAAACCGTCTGCGGAGAAGGTGGTTTCCAGTTGGGCGGCCAGTCCGATGTAGGTGGACGCATTGATGACATCGAGCACCGCGCCGTGCCCTTCGAGCACGTGCTCGGGTGCCGCGGGCGCGCTCGTGTGCGTACCCGGCTCGGCGACCAGGTCGCGGACGATGGCCCGGATGGTGGGGACGTCGACGATGTTGATGTCCTCGCCCATCGAGTTCTGCCCGAATTCCTTGATCGGCAGGGTGTAGAGGGTCGGTGGCTCGCCGGTCAGGGCCGATGCCCGGCTGGCGAAGCTGGCCAGGTCGAAGCCTGAATCCAGCGCGACGTTCTGCTTGGTGACGTCGAGCAGATCGCGCAACTTGGCCGGGCTGGACAGGGCGCCGCTGTTGCCCAGGGCCGATACCAGCGCGGCGATGAAGGCCTGCTGACGGCGGGTGCGGTCGAGGTCGGTGAAATTCTCGTCGTTGACGTCGCGGCGCTGGCGTACGAAGGCCATGGCCTGCGCGGCGTCGATCTGCTGCACGCCCTGGTGAAAGTCCGCCCCCGAGTAGGGATCTGAGGTGTCGGCGTTGAGACAGACGGTGATCGGCGCCACCGCCTTCGCAATCTGGAAGAACGCGCCCAGGGTGACCTCGACGAAATGGTCGATGGGGATTCCGAGCAGGTTGCGCACCGTGGCGATCTGGGCCCTACGCCCGGCCTCGCGGGCCTGCTGTTCGTTCGCCTGCGGATCGTCGGATTCGGCGTCCAGCGATTCCATCTCGCGCTGATAGGCCCAGCCGTAGGCCTGTTTGACCTTGCCCTTGCACGGGTCGACGTCGCAGCCGGCCAGGTCGACGTAGTCGTCGCGGGGGATCGAGAACGCGGTGGCCGGGCTGCCGTCGCCGGGCAGGTGGACGACGATCAGCACGTTGGCGTTGTAGCCGCCGACGGTCTCGTCACCGGCGTGGAGCGCCTCGTAGATGTCCTCGGGGAGCGGATTGCCGTGCTGATCCAGCCGGCTGTCCAGACCCATGATCAAGATGTTCTCCGTGTCCCCGGACGAGACCGGCCCACCTTCGAGCGCGTTCGACGTGGTGATGCCGTCCAACGCACCGTGGTAGCTCACCCAACCCACCCCGGTCCCGGCCAGCACGGATACCGCCGTCAGCCCGATGGCTGCGCGCCGAGCTGCCCGCACCCCCCGGCGCGGCATCCGGTGCCGGGGCTGGCTTGTGGTGTGGACAGGGCTGTTCATGATCACTGCCATTATGCGGCCGTTCGCCGAGTCGGCGACAACCGGGGAAAATCGCTGGTCACGCTCACAGTCCCGGCACTAGCGTGCGCAGCATGAAACTGCGCATCGCCGTGACCGTGCTGGTGCTGGCGGTGCTGGCACTACTGGTGAACCAAGTGCTCGTCACCAGAACCGACCGCGCCGCCGAGCCGTTCGCAGAAGGCCACGTGCTGGCGTTGGACGGCCCCGACCTCAATGTGCGCGAGTACGGGCCGCCGGGTGAGCGTGCGGTGGTGCTGCTGCACGGCTACTCCGCCTCGATCGAGTGGTGGGACCGGGTGGCTCCGCAACTGGCCCGCGATCAGCGGGTGATCGCGATCGATCTGGTCGGCCACGGAGGCTCGGAGGCACCCCGTGACGGCACGGCGTATGAGGCCCCCGCGCAGGCCACGGCGGTGCGCAACGCCTTGACGGCACTGGGTGTTCGGCAGGCCGTGTTGGTGGGGCATTCGATGGGTGGCGCGGTCTCGGCCGAAGTGGCCCGGCAGTATCCGGATCTGGTGGAGCGGGTCGTGGTGTCCGACACCCCCGGCGCCGACGACCTGGTCACGATGCCGCTGCTCGGACAGCTGGTGTGCTGGCCCGTGATCGGGCCTGCGCTGGACCGGTTCCGCAGCGTCGACGCCATCACCGAGGGGTCGCTGCAGACCGGGTTCGCCGCGGACTATCCGGTGCCTGACTACGCGTACCGGTCATTGCAGCGCCTCACGTATGCCGGGGTGTGCGATTCGACCAACGGCGCTCGTCCTGTCGTGGAAACCCTTGCCGCACTGAACAAGCCGGTCCTGGTGCTGTGGGGTGACGAGGATGTGCTGACCCCGACGGCGCCGAATGTCGAGCGCTACACGGCCGCCGGTCTGCCGCCGGTGATGATCGACGATTCCGGGCACACGCCGATGATCGAGCAGCCCGATCAGTTCCTGGCCGCGGTGACGCCCTTCATCAAGAACCCAGCCCCCGCGAGATGACCAGGCGCTGAATCTGATTGGTGCCCTCGAAGATCTGGGTGATCTTGGCTTCCCGCATGTAGCGCTCCACCCGGAAGTCGCGGGTGTAGCCGACGCCGCCGAACACCTGCACGGCGTCGGTGGTGACCTTCATCGCGGCGTCGGTGGCGACGAGTTTCGCGACGCTGGCCTGGGTGGAGTAGGGCAGGCCGAGGTCGCGACGGCGCGCGGCGTCCAGATAGGTGGCGCGGGCGCTGACGACCCCGGCGGCCATGTCGGCCAGCAGGAATCCGAGTCCCTGATGGTCGGCGATCTTGCGGCCGAAGGTGGTGCGTTCGTTGGCGTAGCGGACGGCTTCGTCCAGGGCGGCCTGTGCGATGCCGACCGCCACCGCGGCGATGCCGAGGCGTCCGGAGTCCAGCGCGGAGAAGGCGATCGAAAGGCCTTGTCCCTCTTGCCCGATCAACCGGTCGGCCGGCAGGCGAGCATTGTCGTAGAAGGCGGAGGTGGTGGGCACGGCGTGCAAGCCCATCTTCTCCTCGGGCTTGCCGAAGCTCAGACCGTCGAGATCGCCGGGGACCAGGAAGCAGGAGATGCCCTTGCTGCCCTCGCCGGTGCGGGCGAACAGGGTGTAGAAATCGGCCAGGCCGCCGTGGGTGATCCACGCCTTCGAGCCGTTGAGCACGTAGGTGTCACCGTCGCGGGTCGCCTTGCAGTTCAGGGCGGCGGCGTCGGATCCGGCCTGCGGCTCGGACAAGCTGTAGGCGCCGATCTGCTCACCGGACAGCATGCCGGGCAGCCAGCGCTGTTTCTGCTCCTCGGTGCCGTAGGCGAGCAGCGGGTGTGACGAGAGACTGTGCACGCTGACCGCGACGCCGACCGCGGCCCACCGCGCGGCGATCTCCTCGAGGACCTGCAGGTAGACCTCGTAGGGCTGCCCTCCGCCACCCCACTCCTCGGGCTGGGGAAGGCTCAGCAGACCCGCGGCGCCGAGTTGAGCGAAGACGCCCTCGGGATAGGTCTCGGCCTTCTCGTGCGCATCGACGATCGGATCGAGCACCTTGTCGGCGATGTCACGGGTGAGCTCGATGAGCTCGCGAGCCTCATCGGACGGGAGCAGGCGGTCCACCGACATAGTTGCATCTCCTAGTTTCTGGCTCCTCGCACTGTATCGGCCGCGCGCCCGACGTCAGGGAATCGGGGTCCGCAGCAGTCCGGCGATGTCGGGATCGAGTTGTTGCAGCGCGACGATGACCGCGACGCGGTAGTCCCGGCCGATCTGTGAGCGCACGGTGGTGGTGCGGCCTCGCCGCTCGGGCGGTCGGACCTCCTCGATGCGGGCTTCGAGGGCCTCGATGAGTTGTTCGAACTCGACGATGAGCCCGGACAGGATGAGAAGCTGCGGGTCGAGCACTGCTTCGATGAGGAGTGCGGTGCGCGCGATCTGGTCGATCACCTCGTGGATGATCTTCTGGGAGTGCGGGTTCTGGCTCGTATCGTGTGCGACAGCAGCCAGGTCGATGTCCTTCAGCGCCACCCCCTCGGTCTGCGGGGCGACGGACTGCATGGCATGCAGTGACATGCTGGCGTTGACGCAACCGACGCGCCCGCACGTGCATTTCGCGTTGCTGCCTGCGATGGGCATGTGCCCGATCGCGCCGGCGACTCCGGTCGCCCCGGCATAGGGTCGACCGCCGATGATCAGGCCGACATCGACGTGGCCGCCACAATTGAGCACCACCGCGGAGCGCACCTCCTGTGCCGCGCCGGCAATGGTCTCGGCGAGCGTCATGGCCTGCGTGGCATCCTGCGCCGCGGTCGGTACTCCGAGCGCACGGGAGATCGGCTTGCCCAGTTCCACTCCGGACCAGCCGAGTATTTTCGATTCGACGACGAATCCGGTTGTGCTGTCCACGAATCCGGGTACACAGATGCCGGCCGCGGCGACTGGTCCGCCCGCGGGTCCATCGATCATCTTCTCGGCGATCCGGATGATCGAGCGGATCACCGATGCTGCGGTCCGGCCGTCGGTGGGGGTCTGGTCCTCGTGGGAGATGTTGCCGGTGGCGTCGGCGATGAGGACGCGGGCCCGACGTTCGTCGATCCAGATGGCGAGTACGCGCCGCGCCTCCGGGTTGCAGCCCAGCAATTTGCGGGGGCGGCCGCGGTAGCCCGGTCCTTCCACGCGGGAGTCCAGCTCGACCAGGGTTCCCTCGTCGATCAACTCGCTGACGATCGCCGTGATCGACGGTCGGCTGAGTCCCAGGCGGTCGGCCAAGTCGGCCCGGGCGAGTGGGCCGTCCGTACGCAACAGGTGAACGACACGCTGGCGATGCAACAGGTGGAGCACCTGCGTCTCCTGCCGTGCCGAATCTGACCGTTTCAGCGGAACCTCCTTGACGGCCTCAACGATATGCTGCTATTAAATTCGTCACAGAAATTAAATCGGCCACTAGGGCATCGGAGCCTCGCCATGACCGCTGGAAATCCGCTCTTCAATCAGCACTTCACCTCCCCTTCGTCGACCCCGCCGGCAGGCCCGGCCTCGTCGCGCCGAACACTTCAAGCTACCGGGCGCGTCGGCGCCTACAGCGGCATCGTGGTGACGGGTTGGCTGGTCGCCGCGCTCGCGTCGGGCACCGGCGTCGCCGCCGCCGACACCACCGGCACGTCGTCCTCGGATTCCTCCACCACGAGTTCGACGAGCCCGTCATCATCGGCGGAGACGTCCGCCCAGACTCCAGATGGCAGCTCTTCACAGAGCGCAAGCGGCGCGGCAGCGGATCGTCCCGCCAAGAGTCGGATCAAGAAGCCCATCAAGCCGAAACTCACCGGAACGACGTCGTCGACCAAAGCGCCGGCGCCCGGTGTGACGATCAGCAGCAGCGGTGGCGCGCAGCGGGAGCCGGGTACGGCCGACGGGCTGGCCGAGGCGATTGACGCGCATCTGGAGGCGCTGTCGTCGATACCGGACCGGGTCCGCTCCACGGTGCTGGCCCGGAACGATGGCACGGACAAGCCGTCGCTGCTCCCGGAGGTCTCACTGCCCGACGTAGCGTCGCCGCCCGCATCGGACAACACCTCGAAAACCGAGGTCCCGGTCGGGCCGGTCAAGCTCAGCGCCACCCTGGAGCGGTCGCTCGCGAAGGCCGAGCAGGTCACCCACAGGGTGGAGCAGGTCACCGGGACGATCGGCGAACGGGTGACCGCGAAGCTCGCCGAGAAGTTCGGCGAGTCGGCCCTGGCGGTGACGGCGCAGCAAGCCGAGGCCGTGTTTGCCTCTGCCACAAGTGATGTCCGTGCCACGGCCAGTGCCATCGCCACGCCTGCCGAACAGCCGGAAACCCCGGACGACGGCGTCGCCGGTGTCTTGACCGGCATCGTCACCAGTGTGATCAATCCGTTCCTGACATCGGATCGGTCCGCCCCGGAGCCGATCAACCCCGCCAGCTGGGCGGTGCTGGCCTGGGTGCGGCGCAACCTGTTCAACCAGGCGCCCGTGGTCAGCGCCCCCACCACAACGGTGCAGACCGGCCAGACCGTGACCGGCAACATCGGTGTCACCGACGCCGAGGGTGATGAGTTGACCTATACCGTCACCGAGCAGCCGAAGTACGGCACGGTGACGATCGACCAGGAGACCGGTGAGTTCACCTACACCCCGAACGATATTGATTACGATGCGGCGCAGATGGATTCGTTCACGGTGTCGGTGACCGACGGCGACAAGATCAACCTGTTGGCACTCTTCGAGCCCCGCACCGCCCAGAACGACATCGACGTCACGGTGCTCAACCCCACCCTCGAGCGGGTGATCCTCGACCTGCCCGACAACATCACGAATCCGAACACTCCGCGCTTCGCGGGAGACGGACAATCCCTCTACTTCGCCGCGACCCCGGCGGAGGGCGGTCGCGAGGAGATCTATCGGATCAACGTCGACGGCACCAACGTCGAGTGCATCACCTGCGGCGTGTCGACGGAGATCACCGGGGGGCTGGGGAGAGTCGATCCGTTCGACGATGGTTCGGGACGGCTGATGATCCAAGTCAGGACCAGCCCGAACTCCTACGTCGTCTACGAAGAAACCGCAGAAGGCAAGCAACTGGTTCCGGTCATCACTCCGCCTTCCGGTGCACGTGCCATCGATCCGCAACGTGAGATGAGAATCTCGCCCGACGGCACCCACGTGTTGTTCAGCCAGATCCAGATGACCTCGACGGGCCTCATCACGGCGGTGCCGGTGGTGGGCCGGCTGGAGCGCACCGAGGCCGGATATGAGATCGCCGACGCCCGTGTGGTTTACCCCGTCGGGGAGGGCAAGCAGTGGACACCTGACGGCAAAGGCGTCATCGTTCTCGGCGGTCGCTACGAGGCGGGCAACGTCGATGACATCGTGGTCGACCTGGAGACTGGCGAGGTCACCCGGCTGACCGGCAACCTCGATTACGACGAAGATATCGACATGTCGCCCAACGGTCAGTGGATCGCGGTCGGCAGCACCCGAGGGTACGACGCCCTGACGCCGATGTCGCGGATTGTGCGGCCGGCGTTCCTTCCTGCGGACATCCAAGGTGCGGTGTACGAGAAGTACCGGGGAACCGGGGATTCCACCAACATCACGAACCAGGAATGGATCGTCGCAATTGAGGATGACCTCAAGGGTGAGGACGGGATTCCGGTTTTCGTCGATGGCGACGGATATACCGCCCGCAGCATGGCGAGCTGGAACGACACCGGCGATGCGGTGGCATTCTGGGAAGCCAGCGGGGCAGATGAGACAGATACCCGGCTGGTGATCGCCAACTTGAACTACACGACCAGCGTCGGGCCGGTGGAGGGTGATCTGAGAACGCCAGACCCGACGTGGGCCCCCGAACTCAAGACCTACGTGCCCAGCACGGCGCCGTTGCCCCCGACCGGAACGTACGCCGGCGCCGGTGGCGGTACCGCGGTGGTCACCGAGTCCACAGACCCGACGACAGGCCACATCGTGCGCACCGTCACCTACACCGATTACGTCAACGCGGAAGGAATGATCCTCAACGGCACCGAATCAACCGACACCACCGCGAGTCAGTCGAGCATCCGCTACGTGGCAGACATCGCCGTGACGGGTGAGCACACCGGATATCTCAAGGCTGACGCCACCATCAACAAACTCCAGCGGACGATGACGGGGTACATCACTTCGGACCTCGACGGCGACGTGCAGAGCGTCAACGATCAGGACCGGATCGACGAGGACAGGGCAAACATGTAGTCCCTGAACAGCATTTGCACACACCAAACGCTCCGGCCCGCTCACCTCCCGGTGGGTGCGTCGGAGCGTTTGGCGTTCAACGCATCCGGGCGATGATCTGGATCTCGACCAGCGCGCCGGGTACCGCCAGCTCGGTGACGCCGACGGCGGTCCAGGCCGGGTACGGCGCGGCCACGAACTCGTCCTTGACCTCGCCGAACACCTGCACGTGCTCCTGCAGGCCGACGTGGTAGCTGGTCATGTCGGTGACATCGGCGAAGGTCAGCCCCGCTTCGGCGAGCAGCCCGCGCAGGTTCTCGAAGGCCTGGCTGAACTGCTCGCGCGGGCCTTCGGCGACGGTCATGTCGGGCCGAATCCCGATCATCCCGGAGCAGCGCAGGTGATCGCCGTCGACCACCGCGGGGGAGAAATGGTGGGCGTCGTACATGGGTCGCATCCACTCGGGGACAACGATGTTCATGAGAAGACCTTCCCGCGAACAGACGCAAAGCTGCCCCTTTTCCGAAGAAAAGGGGCAGCTTTACGTCTGCTCGGCAGCGGGACTAGACGTGCTCCGCGACGGGCAGCGCCGCGAGGATGTCGTTGACGCGGTCGCGGGCGTCGCCGAACAGCATCTGAGTGTTCTCCCGGAAGAACAGCGGGTTCTGCACGCCGGCGTAGCCCGAGGCCATCGAGCGCTTGAACACGATGACGTTGTCCGCGTTCCACACCGTCAGCACCGGCATGCCGGCGATCGGGCTGTTCGGGTCCTCGGCGGCGGCCGGGTTCACGGTGTCGTTGGCGCCGATCACGAGCACTACGGAGGTGCCGTCGAAGTCGTCGTTGATCTCGTCCATTTCGAGCACGATGTCGTAGGGCACCTTGGCCTCGGCCAGCAGCACGTTCATGTGGCCGGGCAGGCGGCCGGCGACCGGGTGGATGCCGAACCGGACGTTGACGCCGCGCTCACGCAGCTTGCGGGTCAGATCGGCCACACCGTACTGGGCCTGGGCCACAGCCATGCCGTAGCCCGGCGTGATGATCACCGAGTCGGCATGGGCGAGCAGCTCGGCCGCGCCTTCGGCGTTGATCTCGCGGTGCTCGCCGTAATCCTTGTCCTCGGCCGGGCCGGCCTCGATGCCGAAACCGCCGGCGATCACGGAGATGAACGACCGGTTCATCGCCTTGCACATGATGTAGGACAGGTATGCACCGGATGAGCCCACCAGGGCGCCCGTGATGATCAGCAGGTCATTACCGAGCAGGAAGCCGGATGCGGCCGCGGCCCAGCCCGAGTAGCTGTTCAGCATCGACACCACGACGGGCATGTCGCCGCCGCCGATGGAGGCGACCAGGTGCCAGCCCAGAAGCAGCGCCAGCACGGTGACCACGATGAGCAGCCACAGGTGCGGGTCGATGACGAACCACACGGTCAGTGCGGCGAAGACGACCAGCGCGCCGACGTTGAGGAAGTTCTTGCCGGGCAGCATCAGCGGCGCGGACTTCATACGGGCCGACAGCTTGAGGTTGGCCACGATCGAACCGGTGAAGGTGACCGCACCGATGAACACGCCGATGAACACCTCGGCCGAGTGGATGCCGAGCATGCCTTCGCCGGCCAGCTTGGTGGCCTCGGCGCCGGCGAGATGGTTCTCGACGTGCAGGTAGCCGTTCCAGCCGACCAGCACCGCGGCCAGACCCACGAACGAGTGCAGCAGCGCGATCAGCTCGGGCATGCCGGTCATCTCGACGACCTTGGCCCGCCACAGGCCGATCGCCGCGCCGACGATCATGGCGCCGATCAACAGGGCCAGGCCGAGCGGTTCGATCTTGCGGTCGAAGGCCAGCGCGATGGTCGCGATCAGCGCGACGGCCATGCCGACGATGCCGAAAGTGTTACCGGCCCTGGATGTCTCGTGCTTCGAGAGGCCGGCCAGAGCGAGGATGAAGAGCAAGGCCGCGACGACATATGCGGCCGTGGCGACGTTTTCTAAGGTGAACATGGAATCCATTCCAAAATCTCTGTGGGCACGCAGGTTCTAGCTGCGGGAGAACATCGCGAGCATGCGACGCGTCACCGCGAAGCCGCCGAATACGTTGATACTGGCCAGCAGGATCGCCACGAAGGCCAGCGCGGTGATGACCACGTCGCGTTGGCCGATCTGCAGCAGGGCGCCCACCACGATGATTCCGGAGATCGCGTTGGTCACCGACATCAGCGGGGTGTGCAGTGCGTGGTGCACATTGCCGATCACGTAGTAGCCGATCACGATCGCCAGTGCGAAGACGGTCAGGTGGACCTGCAGCGCGGCCGGAGAGATCGCGATCAGCGCGAAGATCGCGGCCGCCACGGCGAAGGTGACCCCGAGCCGGCGCCCGGTGGACATCGGCTTCTTCTCTTCCTTGGCCGCCGGGGCGGCGGCAGCGGGCTGGGCGGCCGGGGCCGCCGAGACCTGCACCGGTGGCGGGGGCCAGGTGGTCTCGCCGTCGCGCACCACGGTCACCGAGCGCTGCACCACGTCGTCCCAGTCGAGGACGACCTTGCCGTCCTTCTCGGGGGTGAGCAGCTTGAGCAGGTTCACCAGGTTGGTGCCGTACAGCTGGGAGGCCTGGGCGGGCAGGCGGCCGGCCAGGTCGGTGTAGCCGATGATCGTCACCCCGTTGTCGGTGACGATGGCCTGGTCCTTGACGGTGCCCTCGACGTTGCCGCCGTTGGCCGCGGCCATGTCGACGATGACGCTGCCGGACTTCATCGACGCGACCATCTCGGCGGTGATGATGCGCGGCGCGGGCTTGCCGGGGATCAGTGCGGTCGTGACGATGATGTCCACGTCCTTGCACTGCTCGGCGTAGAGCGCGGCCTCGCGGGCCTTGTAGTCGTCGTCCATCTCCTTGGCGTACCCGGTGGCCGATACCTCGGCCTGCTCGTTCGCCACGGACAGGTACTCGCCGCCGAGGGAGGCGACCTGGTCGGCGACCTCGGGTCGCGGGTCGGTGGCGCGCACGATGGCGCCCAGCGATCCGGCGGCGCCGATGGCGGCCAGACCGGCCACACCGGCACCCACCACGAGCACCTTGGCCGGCGGGACCTTGCCCGCGGCGGTGACCTGGCCGGTGAAGAACCGGCCGAAGCTGTGGGCGGCCTCGACCACGGCGCGGTAGCCGGCGATGTTGGCCATCGACGACAACACGTCCAGTGACTGGGCGCGCGAGATACGCGGCACCGCGTCCATGGCAAGCACCGTGATGGGGCGCGCGGACAGCTTCTCGACCAGTTCGGGCTTGAGTGCGGGTGAGATCAAGCTCACCAGCGTCGCTCCGTCGCGCAGCTTGCCGATCTCGGCATCATCAGGCGCGTTCACCTTCAGGACGACGTCGGCGTCCCACGGCGTGCCGATCTCGGCGCCGGCATCTACATAAGCCGCGTCGGAGAAGCTCGAGGCAGCACCGGCGCCGCTTTCTACGACTACCTCATAGCCGAGCTTGATGATCTGCCCGACTGTCTGCGGCGTGGCGGCGACGCGCGTTTCCCCTGGTAGGGACTCACGCGGGATCCCGATGAGCATCGACTCCGCTCCGTTTCTATCTGGTAGGCCTCTTCGTTCAGCCTGGAAGAGTGTCGCATTTGTGTTCAGATAACGCGCATGCCCCTTTTGGGGGGATGTGACTGCCGGCCCTGGTGGGGCTACAGCCAGTCACGACGTTTGAACATCACATACAACAGGATGACCAGCACAACAATCAAAATGCTGCTGGCGATGAACCCCACGACCGTGTTGATTCCGGGGTACATCACGTTCTGTCCGTAGAAGCCCGTGATGGCGGTCGGCACGGCGATGATCGCCGCCCAGCCGGTCAGTTTCTTCATCACGGTGTTGAGCCGGGCGTCCTGCAGGGACAGGTTGGTCTCGAACACCGTGGTCACCATGTCGCGCAGCGATTCGGTCCACTCCGATGCGCGCAGCACATGGTCGTAGAGGTCCGCATAGAGCGGATCGAGCTCGGGCGCGGCGGGCGAGTCGAGCCTGCGGTGCTGGATGGTGCTGACCACCTCCCGCATAGGCAACACCACGCGGCGCAGATCGACCAGGTCCTTGCGGAGCTGAAACGTGCGGCGTTGCAGGCCGTGCCGCGGACCGCCGTCGGCGAACAGCTCATCTTCGAGGGATTCGATGGCGTCGTCGAGCGCCTCGACGGCCTCGAAGTGACCGTCGACGACGACGTCGAGCAGGGCGTGCACCAGAGACCCGACGCCCCACCGCTGTCCGCCGAGGTCGTCGAAACGGTGCGACACCTGGCTCACGTCGAACTCCGTGGCCGCACCGTTGACGCTGGGCAGCCGGACGGTGATCAGGCCGCGGGGAAGGACGAAGGCCGAGATGCGATGTTTCACCAAGAGCGACGCGACGGCGTCCGCACCGGGGCGGTCGGTGTCGACGGCGTAGACCGTGAAGAACGTGTGGGTGCGGTACACCGAGACCTTGGTGCGTTCCTTGGGCGCGACGGCGTCTTCGACGGCCCACATGTTGAGGCCGAGTTCGCCGGCGAGTTCATGGAGCGCGTCGGTGTCCGGGTCGTAGATGTCGGCCCACACCAAGGTGTCCTCGTCGGCCAGGCACTCCGAGATGGTCGCGAACGTGAATTCGTCGACGGGTTCTCCCGACCGCCACACCCGCCCCTGCACCTGTGTCATGACTGTCCCGCCGTGACCATCGGGAGCAGATAGGTGCGCACGTACTCACGGGTGTCGTCGAGTGTGGAGAGTTTGATGCCGGTATGCGGAGTCACGATGAACGACAACGTAAGTCGGGTGTGCAGTTCGGCTACCGTGCGGATGTGGCGCTCTTGTTCGGGCGTGGTGGTGTCCGTGCCGTAGAGGTCGGTGCGGAGCTGTGCCGCTGAGTAGTCGGTGGCGAAATCGATGATGGCGCCGGCATCGATGGTCAGGCTGGGCAGGATCGTCTCCGGTTCGGTGCGCAGGAGCTTCTTGAGCAGTGCGTGGTCCCGCAGGAACGTCACCGTGAAGACCGTGCCGTAGACCAGGCGGTCCTCGAGATTCTCGGCATGGGCCCTGGCTTGTGCGCTGCCCTCGAGGTACTGCCGTGCTTCGGACAGCACGAGCGCGTCGATCAGGGCGTCCTTGGTGGGGAAGCGACGGTAGAGGGTCGCGCGCCCGACGCCGCTGCGTTTGGCGACGTCCTCCATGGTGGTGCGCCGGATCCCGACGAGTTCGGCTTGTTCGAGCGTCGCGCTCAGGATCCGGGTGCTGATCGGGTCGGGCTCGCGCACCCGGGCCAGCACGGCCGGGTCGGGTTCGGCGAGTTTGCGCACGAAGTCCGCTGTTCGCGTGGATGTCACGCAATCCCTCCTTGCCAGTGCGTGCCGGTCGCCGTAGCCTAGCGATCGATACTAGAGAGACGATGAGCGTCTATTTGTCTCACACGTCTCTCTGTGCTGGTCCGAGCCTACGAGGGGGAACGTCATGAGCGTCGGATTGTGGACACATTGGGTGGCGATGCATGCGGTGCCGAAGGTCTTCATGTCGCTTCAGGGCCGCACCGGCAATCCCCTCGGCTCGCTGATCTCCAGCCATGGCCGGGGCATCGACCCGTATCCGCTGATGGAGGAGATCAGGCGGCGGGGCCCACTGATCCGGACGCCGTTCGTGTGGGCCACCGCCGACCACGCCGTCAGCCGGGAGATTCTGCGCGACAAGCGGTTCGGCGTGACGCCGCCGAACGGTATGGAGATGCCGCGCCCGCTGCGGATCCTGCTGGATCGAACCGATCCCAAGGTCGCCAACCCGGTCGAGCCACCGGCGATGGTCATCGTCGACCCGCCCGATCACACTCGGTACCGGCAGTTGGTGGCTCAGAGTTTCACCCCGCGCGCGATCGACAAGCTGGACACCCGGGTGGCCGAGGTGACCGCCGAACTCATCGACCGGTTGGCCGGCACACCCCAGCCCGATCTGATCGCCGACTTCGCCTCCGCACTCCCGGTCGCCATGATCGCCGAGATCCTGGGTCTCCCCGCGGAAACTCATGCGCAACTGCTGGATTGGGGCCACCACGGGTCACCGCTCCTCGACATCGGGATCCCCTGGCGCACCTATCGACGCGCCATCGCCGGGCTTCGTGGTCTCGACGGATTCCTCACCGAGCATTTCGACCGGGTCCGTGCCGGTGGGCCGGACGACAATCCGTTCAGCCGGATGGCCGCGGACCACACGCTCACCGATCACGAACTCGCCGCCAACGCAGCACTTCTCATCGGCGCCGGGTTCGAAACCACGGTCAACCTGATCGGCAACGGCATCGTTCTGCTGCTCCGCAACCCCGACCAGCTGGCCCGTCTGCGGGAGAACCCTGACCTGTGGCCCGGGGCCGTCGACGAGATCCTGCGTATCCACAGCCCGGTGCAGATGACCGCGCGCACCGCCCGGTGCGACGTCGAGGTCGCCGGCCGGCGGTTACCGGCCGGGAGCATGGTCGCGGTGCTCCTCGGCGGGGCCAACCACGACCCGCGGGTGTTCCCCGAGCCGGCGCGGTTCGACATCACCCGCCCGAACGCCCGTGAGCACCTGGCCTTTGCGTCGGGCATCCACGTCTGCCTGGGGGCCGCACTGGCCCGCATCGAAGGCGCCACCGCGTTGCGCGCGCTCTTCGACGCCTATCCCGACGTGCGCCTGACCGAGGATCCGCGCCCGCGCGGCTTGGTCAATCTGCACGGATACCTCAAGCTGCCGGCCCTGCTGGGGACCCGGCGAACCGAGCCGGCCGGGCTGGTCTGCTGAGCTCGGTACTCTCGATGGGGATGCGATGAGCGCTTGCGCGAAGACGCAGATGAAACTGTAGATCTTGAACGCGAGGGCCATCCCGATGACCGATTCCCCACTCGACGGATTGATGGCACGCGTCGGCGGCGTCAGCGGAATGATCTACTCGGCACTTCCGGTCACCGTGTACGCGACGGTCTCGGCGCTCTCGGGGCGCGTACCCGCCATCATCGCCGCGCTGGTGACGGCGGCCGCCGTGTTCGGCTGGCAGCTGGTTCGCCGGGAATCGATCCGGCCCGCGCTGTGGGGATTCGTCGGAGTCGCGGGCTGCGCGCTGCTGGCGTTGGTCACCGGCCAGGCCAAAGACTTTTATCTGCCGGGTATCTGGATGTCCCTGGCGTCGGCCATCGTGATGACCCTCTCGATCCTCGTCCGCCGCCCGCTCGTCGGGGTCATCTGGGCCTGGGCCACCGGCCGTGACGGGTCCTGGCGCCAGGTTCCCGGGGTGCGTCTGGTCTTCAACGTCGTCACAGCGGTTCTGGCGACCGTGTCCTGGTCGCGGTTCCTGGTGCAGAACTACCTCTACGACACCGGTCAGGACGGGCTGCTCGCGGTGGCGCGCCTGGCGATGGGCTGGCCGTTGTTCGTCGTCACCACCACGCTGGTGTTGCTGAGTGCCCGCTATGCGATCCGGGCGCTGCCACGCTCGGCAACCTGAGCGGCCCCTAAAAACTCACCCCGATTCCAGACCTTCACCCCGGCCACCGTCGCCGGTACCAATACCCGGGTGAACACGACGCTGCCCGGTTGCTGTTGTCGCTGAAGCCAATCCTCACCTTGTCGCTTCAGCAACAGAAAGCTGCCCGCCGTGTCTGTGTTCGTCGATATCGTCCCCGGCGCATCGGAATCCGATCCGCCGCGCCCGGCTGCCGCGCCACACCGTTGGCGTGACCGGCTGACCCGAACCGCCCTGCCACTGCTGTCGGTGGTGGTGTTCTTCGCGGTGTGGCAGGTGGTGGCCTGGGCCGGCATCTGGAACCAGACGTTCGTGCCCTACCCGGCCACGGTCTGGCGTGCCTTCGTCGACGTCTCGACCACCCACGACGGTGCCCGCGGGTACGCGGGATATCTGCTGTACGAACACCTTTACATGACATTGCGCCGGGTGGTGGCCGGTGTCGTGATCGGCGTGGTCGTCGGTGTTCTCCTTGGGCTGCTGATGGGGTCGGTCGGCTGGCTGCGCAGTGTGCTCGAACCGTGGCTGACGTTCCTTCGTGCCCTGCCGCCGCTGGCGTACTTCTTTCTCCTGGTGATCTGGCTGGGTATCGACGAGGCACCGAAGATCACGCTGCTCGCCCTTGCTGCGTTGCCGCCGGCCGCCGTGGCCACCACCGCGGCCGTGGTCGCCGCCCCGGTCGGATTGCAGGAGGCGGCCCGGGCCCTGGGCGCCACCCGGGCTCAGGTCATCCGCGACGTGGTCGTGCCCTCGGCCCTGCCGGAGACCTTCACCGGGATCCGGCTGGCGGTGGGGATGGCGTACTCGTCGGTGGTGGCCGCCGAACTGTTCAACGGCATCCCCGGTATCGGCGGATTGGTCAAGGACGCAAGCAATTACAACAACACCCCGGTCGTGCTCGTCGGGATCTTCGCGATCGGGATCTCGGGACTGGTCATCGACGCCGGTTTGCGCGCTGCCGAACGGCACAGTGTCCCCTGGAGAGGAAAAATATGAAACTGACGAAGCTGCTCACAGTGCTGGCTGCCGCGACGCTGGCCCTGGCCGGCTGCGCGGTGGACCAAGACGGGGGGACCGGCAACGATCCTGCGAAGCCCACCATTCGCCTTGGCTACCAGTCCTTTCCGAGCGGGGATCTGATCGTCAAGAACAACAAGTGGCTGGAAGCGGCGCTGCCTGACTACAACATCAAGTGGACCAAGTTCGATTCGGGTGCCGACGTGAACACGGCGTTCATCGCCAAGGAACTGGACTTCGGAGCCCTGGGCTCCAGCCCGGTGGCCCGCGGTCTGTCGGCCCCGCTGAACATCGGCTACAAGGTGGCGTTCGTGCTCGACGTCGCCGGTGACAACGAGGCCCTGGTGGCCCGCGACGGTGCGGGGGTCAACTCGATCGCCGACCTGAGGGGCAAGCGTATCGCCACCCCGTTCGCGTCGACCGCGCACTACAGCCTGTTGGCCGCGCTGTCGCAGAATGGACTATCGCCCAACGACGTTCAGCTGATCGACCTGCAGCCGCAGGCCATCCTGGCCGCCTGGGAGCGCGGCGACATCGCCGCGGCCTACAGCTGGCTGCCCACCTTGGACCAGTTGCGCAAGACCGGCAAAGATCTGATCACCAGCAGGCAGCTGGCCAAGGACGGCAAGCCGACGCTCGATCTCGCCGCGGTGTCCGACGAGTTCTCCACCGCCCACCCCGAGGTGGTCGACATCTGGCGGCAGCAGCAGGCACGCGCACTCGAGGTGATCAAGGACGATCCGCAGGCCGCCGCCAAGGCGATCGCTGCCGAGGTCGGACTCAGCCCGGAAGACGTTGCCGGACAACTCAAGCAGGGTGTCTACCTGACGCCGGCGCAGGTGGCCTCGCCCGAATGGCTGGGCACCGACGGTGCGCCGGGCAACCTGGCCGCCAACCTGCAGAGCGCGTCGCAGTTCCTGGCCGATCAGTCGCAGATCCCCGAGGCCGCGCCGCTGGAGACGTTCCGGAACGCCATCTATACGAAGGGATTGCCCGATGTCATCGCCAAGCAGTGATGCCTCGGGCGGGCTGAGGATCAAGGACGTCGCGCACCGCTACGGGCGCGGTTCGGATGAGGTCACCGCCCTGGGTCCGGTGGACCTCGACGTCGCACCGGGATCGTTCGTCGTACTGGTGGGGGCATCGGGATGCGGCAAGAGCACGTTGCTGCGCCTGATCGCCGGGTTCGAGACGCCGTCGGAGGGCCGCGTCGAGGTATCCGGTGCGCGTCCGACGCCCGGGGTCAGCTCGGGGGTGGTGTTCCAGCAGCCGCGGCTGTTTCCGTGGCGCACGGTCGGCGGCAACGTGGATCTGGCGCTCAAGTACGCCAAGGTGCCGCGCGACTTGCGGTCGGCGCGCCGGGAGGAGCTGTTGGAGCGGGTCGGGCTGGAAGGCATTGCCACGCGCAAGATCTGGGAGATCAGCGGCGGGCAGCAGCAGCGGGTCGCGATCGCGCGGGCACTGGCGGCCGAGACGCCGCTGTTCCTGCTCGACGAACCGTTCGCGGCGCTGGACGCGCTGACCCGCGAGCGGTTGCAGGAGGACGTCCGGCAGGTGAGCGCAGAGTCCGGTCGCACAACGGTTTTCGTCACCCACAGCGCCGATGAGGCCGCGTTCCTGGGATCACGGATAGTGGTGTTGACCCGACGGCCGGGAAAGGTCGCGTTGGACCTGCCGGTCGATCTGCCGCGCACCGGCGTCGACCCACACGAGCTGCGGCGCTCCCCGGAGTACCTCAAGCTGCGGACTGAGGTGAGTGAGGCGGTGAAGCTCGCCGCGGCGTAGCTCGTTCGTGCCGAGAGTGACGCCAGGGTCGTCGATCCTGACGGGCAACGACCTTGGCGTCAATTTCGGCGGAGCCGATCGATGGAACGGGTCGTGTCAGGCGCGCCGCTGGAGGAAGTCGTCGATCAACGCGGCGACCTCGTCGAGATGCGTCTCCAGCAGGAAGTGCCCGCCGTCGAGCAGGTGGATCTCGGCGTCGACGGCGTCCTTGGCGAAGGCCCGCGCCCCGTCGGGACCGAAGATCGGATCACCTTCGCCCCACACGGCCAGCACGGGCACCGCGCCGGTGCGCAGGTATTCGTGCAGCGTCGGGTACAGCGGTGCGTTGGTGGCGTAGTCGCGGAACAGCTTGAGCTGCACCAGATCATTACCCGGGCGGGACACCATGGTGGCGTCGTGCACCCAGGTGTCCGGGTTGACCAGGCTCTCGTCGGCGACGCCGGTCAGGTACTGCCATTTGATGCCGTCCACGCTCAGCGCGGTCCGCACTCCCGCCTCGGTTTCGGGGTTCTGCTCACGCTGGTAGGCCCACACGCCCGCCCAGAAGCTCTCGACGAAGCCTTCGTCATAGCCGTTGCCGTTCTGGCTGACGATCGCGGTGATCGCCTCCGGGTGCCGCAGTGCCAGCCGCCAGCCGATCGGGGCGCCGTAATCCTGGACGTAGATCGCGTAGCGGGACACTCCGATCTGCGTGAGCAGTCCCTCGGTGAGGTCGGCGAGTGCGTCGAAGGTGTAGTCGAACTCGTCGGCTGCCGGTGCGTCGGAGTGTCCGTAGCCCAGGTGGTCGGGGGCGATGACGCGATAGCGCTCGGCCAGCCGCGGGATGAGGTCGCGGAACATGTACGAGCTCGTCGGGAAGCCGTGCAGCAGCACGATCACCGGGGCGTCCTCGGCTCCGGCCTCCCGGTAGAACAGCCGCCGGCCGTCGACGGTGGCGTAGCGATGATGAACGGTCATTTCTAACTCCTGTAACTAGTTTTAGTGGTTAGTGATATCTAACGCGGGACGGCCCTAACCTGTCAATAGTTGAATAGGAGTTAGAAATGAAGCTGTGCGAGGTAGAGCAACGCGACGAGATGCTGCTGCTCGACCTGTCAAACCACGCCGGTGGTGGACGGAGCGCATGGCCCTGCGCGCATGCGCGACCGCAGCCGGGTCGAACTGGGAACTGGGCCCCGCCGGTGCAGGACACAGGTGCGGTGGCCCGGGTGATCCTGGCGTGGGATGCGTTGCAGGCCACCGGCTCCGGGCGGTTACGCGCGTGCGCCAACCCGGACTGCCGGTTGTTCCTGATAGATCGCAGCAAGCCGAACACCGGACGCTGGTGTTCGATGGCTACCTGCGGAAATCGAATGAAGGCGCGCCGGCATCACCGGCGCGCAAGGACTGGCGAACAGTCCTGATTACACCGGGGGATATGCCGGCGGCGGGTAGACGCCGCGCAGACCCCAGGCCAGCCACGGAAAGAAGAAGTCGCTCTCGTCGCTGACGTCGTAGTCCGGATTCGGATCCATTCCCGCAGTCTAGACACACGAACGCAAGGGTGGAACAGCGTCGCAGGCGGAATTGCCTACACTCTTCAACCATCTGGTTGATTGATTTCCCGGGCAAGGTCCGGGCGATGCTGATAGTGAGTGTGTTATGTCATCCGATGCAGAGAACGGCCGGGGCCGCGGAGGTCCGGCTGCCAACGGGACATCCCGCCGCGACGAGCTGCTGACCGTCGCGGCCAAGCTGTTCGCTGCCCGCGGCTACCACGGCACCCGGATGGACGACGTCGCCGAGGCGGTCGGCCTCAACAAGGCGACGGTCTACCACTACTACTCGAGCAAATCGCTGATCCTGTACGACATCTACAAGGGCACCGCGGACTTCACCGTCGAGGCACTGCACGATGACCCGACGGCCTCGGCCCGGGAGACCATCTACAACTTCACCCGGCGCCTGATGGTCGGCATCGCCAACGATCTGGAGCGCGCCGCGGTGTACTTCCAGGAAGGTCCGTACATCGCGGAGTGGTTCACCGAGGAGCAGGTGGCCTACATCCGGCGCGCCGAGACCCAGGTGTACGAGCATGTCCGTGACGTGATCGACCGCGGCATCGCCAGCGGCGAGTTCTACGACTGCGATTCCCATGTCCTGGCGCTCGGCTACATCGGGATGACGCTCGGCTCGTACCGGTGGCTGCGCCCCCACGGAAGACGGACCGCGCAGGAGATCGCCGTGGAGTTCAGCACCGCGCTGCTGCGCGGGCTGATCCGGGACGAAACCGTGCGCAATGAATCCCCACTCGGCGTCGACGTCAACCAGACGTCCTAGAACTCAGGCTGGTGACCGTGACTGATCTGTTCCGACTGGACGGCAAGGTTGCCGTCGTCACCGGAGGCGGCCGTGGCATCGGCCTGATGATGGCCCGGGGCCTGATGCAGGCGGGGGCATCCGTGTACCTCTCCGGCCGCAAGGAGGCCGAACTCAACGCGGCGGTGGACGCGCTGTCCCCGCTCGGACGGGTATCCGCCGTGCCTGCCGATCTCGGGACCGCCGAAGGTGTCGCGGCGCTCACCGCGGCCGTCACCGGACGTGAGGACGCGATCCACGCACTGTTCAACAACGCCGGGGCGGCGTGGGGTGCGCCGTACGAGGAGTTCCCGGAGTCCGGGTTCGACAAGGTCTACAACGTCAATGTCAAAGGCGTGTTCCTGCTGACCCGCGCGCTCACGCCGCTGCTGAACGCCGGTGCCACCGAGGAGGATCCGGCCCGTGTGATCAACACCGGCAGCATCGACGGGATCGTCGCGCCCGGCAAGGGGCGCGACAACTTCTCCTACAGCGCCAGCAAGGCCGCCGTGCACATGCTGACCAAACACCTCGCCGGCGAGCTCGCCCCGAAGATCCTCGTCAACGCGATCGCCCCGGGCCTGTTCGAATCCCGGATGACCAAGGAGATGCTGCGGGCCGGATCCGATGCCGTGGGTGCCGGCATGCCGCTGGGCCGCATCGGGCAGCCCGACGACATCGCCGGCATCTCGGTGTTCCTGGCCAGCCGGGCCAGTGCGTACATCACCGGAGCCGTCATCCCGGTCGACGGTGGAGTGAGCACGATCAGCTGACGGGCAGGGTGAACCAGCCCCAGGCCAAGAAGGCGAACACGCCGAGATAGACGATGTCGCCGGCCATGTAGAGCCACTCGCTGCGGCGGAATCTGGTCGTGGCCGCGCCGGCCATGAACAGGGCCAGGCCGCAGGCGGCCACCGGGGTCAGCACGGGTGCGACACCCACCGCGGCGGGTAGCACCAGGCCGATCGCACCGACCAGTTTGATCGTCCCGATCGCCTTGAGGTGACTGTCGCCGAAGTCGTCGACCCAATGCTGGGTCCGGCCCATCGACCGGTACCGCTCCCGCGACAACACGAGCATGGTGGTCCCGCCGGCGGCATACGCCGCTCCGGCGACGATGGTGATGATCCAGAGGGTGATGTTCATTCCTCGCTCCGTTCGTGGTTACGTCGAGCCCTGCCGACTCGTCACCCCTATGACGGATCCGTGCGAGGAGAGGTAACTGATGACGCCCGAGGCATCACTGGCCGAGACATTCGAGCAACAACGCCCGCGGCTGCTCGCGGTGGCCCATCGCGTCCTCGGCTCCCGGGCAGACGCCGAGGACGCCGTCCAAGAAGCATGGCTGCGGCTGTCCCGTCAGGACGCGGACTCGATCGAGAACGTCGCCGGTTGGCTGACTACCGTCGTGGGCCGCATCTGTATCGACACGCTGCGATCGCGCAGCAGCCGCGCCGAATTGTTCCCGGGGGTCGACATTCCTGAACTCGTCGTCACCGAGGATGTCGACACCCCAGAGGACGCCGCGGTACTCGCGGACTCGGTCGGGCTGGCGCTGCTCGTCGTGCTGGGATCGCTGCGCCCGGACGAGCGCCTCGCGTTCGTCCTGCACGACATGTTCGCCGTGCCGTTCGCCGACATCGGGCAGATCCTCGACAGGTCGAGCGACGCCGTCAAGATGATGGCCAGCCGGGCGCGCCGGAAGGTGCAGGACGTGCCGCCGCCCGCCGGGAGTCGCAGGCGGAAGCAGGAGCAGCGTGAGGTCGTCGACGCGTTCCTGGCCGCCGCACGCGACGGCGACTTCGACGCACTGCTGCGCGTGCTGGATCCCGACGTCACCTGGCAGCGGTACACGGCCACGGGCATGACCGTCGGGACCGGTTCGGACGCTGTCGTGGCTGCGGTGCGGCGCGGCCAGGGGACCCGCGTCCTGGCCCGGCGCGTGTCGGTGAACGGCGAGCCGGGGATCCTGGCGTGGGGGCCGACCGGGCGTCCTATCAGCGTGATGGCGTGCGTCGTCGACGGGGGCCGACTGGTCGGAATCGTGTCGATCGTCGATCCGAGACGGCTGGCCCGGATGTCACTGCCCGCGCCTCCTGCCGACGATTAACCTGGCTTCATGAAGTCGACGATCCTCTCCCGCCGAGACCTGGATTTCCTGCTCTACGAGTGGCTGGACGTCGAAAAGCTCACGGCGCTCGACCGATTCACCGAGCACTCCCGCGAAACCTTCGACGGTGTGCTGGACCTGTGCGAGCAGCTCGCCACCCGCTACTTCGCACCGCACAACAAGCTCAGTGACGCCGGCGAACCGACGTTCGACGGGCAGACCGTCACGCTGATTCCCGAGGTGAAGGAGGCCTGGGACGCGTTCGCGGCGGCCGACCTGCTGGCGATGGGTTTCGACGACGAGCTCGGCGGTGCGCAATTGCCGGTCACCGTCGCGCAGGCCGCATTCGCCTGGATCGCCGCGGCCAACGTTTCCACCTCGGGCTATCTGATGCTGACCATCGCCAATGCCAACCTGCTGGCACATTTCGGCTCTCCAGAGCAGATCGAGACGTACGTCAAACCCATGTTGGCGGGCCGGTTCTCGGGCACCATGGCGCTGTCGGAGACGCAGGCCGGGTCGTCGCTGGCCGACATCACCACCCGGGCCGAACCGCAATCCGACGGCACCTACCGGCTGTTCGGCTCGAAGATGTGGATCTCCGGGGCCGAGCATGAACTCACCGAGAACATCGTCAACCTCGTGCTGGCGAAGATTCCGGGTGGGCCGGCGGGCACCAAGGGCATCTCACTGTTCATCGTGCCGAAGTACCTGGCCGACGGCACCCGCAACGGCGTCGCCATCTCCGGGCTGAATCACAAGATGGGGCAACGCGGTATCACCAACACGGTGCTGAACTTCGACGGCGCCGTCGGCTATCTGGTCGGGGAGCCTCACCGCGGCATCGTCTACATGTTCCACATGATGAACGAGGCGCGCCTGGGTGTCGGAATGGGCGCCGTCGCGCTCGGCTACACCGGCTACCTCAAGTCTCTGGAGTATGCGCGCGAGCGCCCCCAGGGCCGGCCGCTGGGTGTGAAAGATCCCTCGACGGCCCAGGTGCCCATCATCGAGCACGCGGACGTCAAGCGAATGCTGTTGGCGCAGAAGGCCTATGTCGAGGGCGGGCTGGCGCTGGCGCTCTACTGCGCGAAGCTGGTCGATACCGGCGATCAGGCGGTGCTCGACATTCTCACCCCCGTTGCGAAGAGTTGGCCGTCGCAGTGGTGCCTGGAGGCCAACAACCTGGCGATTCAGGTGCTCGGCGGCTACGGGTACACCCGCGAGTACGACGTCGAGCAGCATTACCGCGACAACCGGCTGAATCCGATCCATGAGGGCACGCACGGCATCCAGAGCCTGGATTTGTTGGGCCGCAAGGTGACCCAGAACGGTGGCGCGAGTCTCGCGGCACTGGGGGAGCGGGTCGCGGCGACGGTCTCGGCCGCGCGGGCGGGTGCGGCCCCGGAGCCGGCCGATCAGCTCGACACGGCCTGGCAGCGGCTGGCCGCGGTGACCGCGGCGATGTTCGCCTCCGGCGACGTCGAGGCCGCGATGGCCAACAGCGCGGTGTATCTCGAGGCTTTCGGACACATCGTGGTGGCGTGGATCTGGCTGGAGCAGGTGCTGGCCGCCGAGGGCCGGACCGGGGACTTCTATGACGGCAAACGGCAGGCCGCGCGGTACTTCTTCCACTACGAACTGCCCAAGACCGCACCGCAATTGGACCTGCTGGAGAGCCTGGACCGCACCACGCTGGAGATGCGCGACAACTGGTTCTAGTCGAACTCGATGATCTGACGCACCGCCCGCCCCTCGGCGAGCTCGTCCATGCCGGTGTTGATCTGGTCGAGCGTGATGGTGCCGGACACCAGGGATTCCACCGGCAGCTTCCCGCTCCGCCACAGTTCGACGAAACGCGGGATGTCGCGCGACGGCACGGCCGACCCCAGGTAGCTGCCGATCAACGACCGGCCCTCGGCCACGAAACCCAACGGCGACACGGAGATTCGGGCGTCTGGTCGAGGTAGGCCAACGGTGATGGTGCGTCCACCCGGGCCGGTGAGCGCGATCGAGGTCTCCAGTGCGGCCGGGTGTCCCGCGGCCTCGATCACCACGTCGGCCTTGAGCCCGTCGGCCTGTTCGGGGGTGCAGGTCTCGTGCACGCCGAGCTCGCGGGCCTTGGCGAGTTTGTCGGGCAGCTGATCGACGCCGATGACGCGGACGTCGTCGTGGGCCAGTGCGGTCAGCGCCGCGGCCATCCCGACGCCACCCAGCCCGACGACCGCGACGGTCTGGCCCGGGCGCGGCATTCCCACGTTGAGCACCGCCCCACCGCCGGTGAGCACCGCACATCCCAGTAGGGACGCCACGACTGGGTCTACGTCCCGGGGCACCGGCACCACCGAACGCCGATCCACGACGGCATGAGTGGAGAATCCGGACACCCCGAGGTGATGGAACACCGGTTGGCCGTCGCGGGTCAGCCGGATGTCGCCGTTCATCAGCGTTCCCGCCCCGTTGGCGGCCGAGCCGGGTGCGCACGGCGTCAGCCCGTCGGTCGCACACGCCGAGCATTGCCCGCAGCGGGGCAGGAACGTCATGACCACCCGTTGGCCCACCGGTAGGTCACTGTCACCGGCCTCGACGATCCCGGCGGCCTCATGACCCAGCAGCATCGGGACCGGGCGCACCCGGTTGCCGTCCACCACGGACAGATCGGAATGACACAGCCCCGCGGCCTCGATGCGCACCAGCAGTTCGCCCGGCCCGGGCTCGGCCAGCTCGAGCTCACTCACCCGGATGGGGCGGGACTCGGCGTACGGGCGGGGGAGGCCGATGTGCTCGAGGACGGCGCCGCGGATCAACATGTCCTCAGCCTGTCAGACTTCCGGAATGACCGACGGAGCTGAATTGACCCGCGCAGACTTTCCGCTGCACTGGCCGGTGCTGACCCGATGGACCGACAACGACATGTTCGGTCACCTGAACAACGCGGTGTACTACGAGCTGTTCGACACCGCGATCAACGCCTGGATCAACACCAGCTGCGACGTCGATCCGGTCAACGCTCCGTGGCTCGGAGTGGTCGCCGAGTCCGGTTGCCGCTATTTCGCGGAGCTGAAGTTCCCCGACCCGTTGGTCGTCGGCCTGGCGGTGGCCCGGTTGGGGAACAGCAGTGTCACCTACCGGCTCGGGTTGTTCGAGCCGGATGGCCCGGTGGCGGCGGTCGGCCATTGGGTTCATGTCTACGTGGACCGGACCACGCGCCGCCCGGTACCGATTCCCGACGTGATCCGCGATCTGCTGCAGTCGATATGCTCGCCGGATGCCACTCGTGAGCAAGACCGTCGAGGTTGATGCCCCTGCCGAGAAGATCATGGCGATCGTCGGTGATTTCGAGGCCTACCCACAGTGGAACCCCGAGATCAAGGGCTGCTGGATCTTGGCCCGATACGACGACGGCCGGCCCAGCCAGCTGCGGCTCGACGTCGAGATCCAGGGTCAGTCGGGCGTCTTCATCAACGCCGTCTACTACCCGGCGGAGAACCAGATCTACACCGTGCTCCAGCAGGGTGACCACTTCACCAAGCAAGAGCAGCGCTTCTCGGTGGTCCCCCTCGGGCCGGACAGCACCCTGCTTCAGGTCGATCTGGAAGTCGAGGTGAAGCTGCCGGTCCCGGCCATGATGGTCAAGAAGCTGATCGGCGACACCCTGGACCACCTGGCCAATGCCCTCATCGGCAGGGTTCAGCAGCTGTCCGCTTAGGCCGCGCGGTCGGCGGCTGCCGCCCGCAGCTCCAGTACGCGATTGCGGATTCGGTACTCGGTCGCGCGTGGCATTTCGGCGGGGCGATAGCGCCCGTGTCTGACCCGGTATACCCGGCCGTGGGCCATCTCCCAGCGCAGGGCATCCGAGATTGCCTTCGACGGCCGTCCCGAGGTGGTGAATCCCTGATCCTCGAGGGCGTCGACCAGATCGGCGACCGATTGTGCGCCGCACTGGAGTAGCTGCATGGTCAGTGCGTAGCGGAGGTTGGTGCCCCGCAGCAGGAGTTTGTCCGTCATGGCGTCACGGTGCCGACTGGGTCCGACAAGTCACACCAGTCCCAAATTTCCGAGGCATATCCGATGTGCCCGGCTGTCAGCGACAATCGAGCGACAATCGCCCCTGGGGTCACAGAGGCCACGCCTACCCCTTTGTCGCTGGACAGTTCTGCCACTCCGGTATCTCCAGCCCCGTCGGCCTCGTCGGTCCACTGCCCACCTATCCGCGACACTGTCGCTGATAGGTGGGCAGCCTGAAATCTGGTGCCAACGAGGCTGTTGTTGACCAGAGTTGCCTGAGTATTGATAGGCGGTGTGGCCCGCGATGCACACGTTGCTGATGGGGCGATTGTCGCTCGATTGTCGCTGACAGGCGGGCACGTCGGCGCCCGCCGCCAGATCGGTGCTGAAGTGACTGCTGGGGCATGGGCGTGGCGAGGGGGCGCAGCAGGAGGAACGTCGCGCGGGGTGAGGCGGCGACCGACGGAGAAGGGCGGCGGGCTCACCGAATCCGGTCAGCTCAGTCCCACATCCCGATCCGGTCGAGGCGCGCGATGAGCCGCTGGGCAGCGTCGGTGAACTGGTTCGCGTTGAGCTCGACCGCGGCCGTGACATCCCGCCGGCGCAGCGCCTCGATCAGCGAGCGGTGACTCTCCACGGCTTCGGTGCCCCACTTCGGATCGGTCGAATAGATCAGGGCGGGCAGGTAGCGAGCGACGTGCAGCAGGAACCAGGCCAGTTTGATCCGGCCGCTGGCGTGGTTGAAGGCCCGGTGGAAGGCGAACTCGGCGGACGAGATCGCCCCGGGGTCCTGATCCTCGACCGCGGCGGCGAGTTCGGCGTTGAGCTGTTCGAGCTCGTCGATCCCGGCCTCGGTGATCCGGTTGGTGGTGGTGGCGGCGAGCTCCCTGGCGATGGTGGCCTGCAGCCAGAAGATGTCCTCGACGTCGGTACGTGTCAGGGGCACCACGACATGTCCGCGGTTCGGCTCCAGCTGCACCATCCCCTCGCCGCGCAGCGTGCGCAGAGCCTCCCGCACGGGCGTGATGCTCACCCCGAGTGCCGCGGCGGTCTCGTCGAGGCGGACGAAGGTGCCGGGCCGGAGTACGCCGGTCATGATCTCGGCTCGGAGCTGGGCGGCCACCTCGTCCGAGAGCTGCTCGCGCCGTCCCATGCGCCGACGCGGCAGGGCCACTCTGGCAGGTGCATTCACGAGATACCGGTCGCCTTTCTGATGGGCTTGTCGCCGAGGCGCCGAGGCCATAGTGTGACCGGGGCAACCCCAATGTTTGATCAAATATCAACTTCGTGCAACTACTCGAACCGATGGAGCGCAGATCCGTTGACTGCCGAGCCGTTCCCCACTGAGCAGCCGTACCTGGCCCGTCGCCAGAACTGGGCCAACCAGCTGACCCGGCATGCCCTCATGCAGCCCGACAAGACCGCCCTGCGATTCCTCGGACGCACCATCACCTGGGGCGAGCTCGACCACCGGGTGACCCGCCTGGCCGGAGCGCTCAGCCGGCGCGGGGTCGGCTTCGGCGACCGGGTCCTGATCCTGATGCTGAACCGGCCCGAGTTCATCGAGGCGATGCTGGCCGCCAACCGGCTGGGCGCCATCGCAGTGCCGGTGAACTTCCGGATGACCCCGCCGGAGGTGGCCTTTCTGGTCAGCGACTGCGATGCCCGAGTAGTGGTGACCGAGCCCGTGCTCGCCGGAGTCGCCACCGCGGTACGCGATCTCGACGCGACGCTGTCGACGGTCATCGTGGCGGGCGAAGGCACCGAAGGCCCTGCCGATGACACAGTCCTGGGTTACGAGGATCTGATCGCCGAAGAAGGCCAGCCCGCGCCGCCGGTCGACATTCCCAGTGACGCGCCGGCCCTGATCATGTACACCTCGGGCACCACCGGCCGGCCCAAGGGGGCGGTGCTGACCCACAACAACCTGGTGGGCCAGGGCATGACCAACCTGTTCACCACCGGCGTCGACATCAACAACGACGTCGGCTTCATCGGTGTGCCGCTCTTCCACATCGCTGGCGTCGCGGGAAACGTGAACACCGGCTTGACGCTCGGCCTGCCGACCGTGCTCTATCCGCTCGGCGCGTTCGATCCGGGTGCCCTGCTCGACGTGCTGGAAGCGGAGAAGGTCACGGCGATCTTCCTCGTTCCCGCGCAGTGGCAGGCCGTTTGCGCCGAGCAGAAGGCCAATCCGCGGGACCTTTGCCTGCGGTCCCTGTCCTGGGGTGCCGCACCGGCATCGGACACGTTGCTGCGCGCGATGGCCGAAACCTTCCCGGGCAGCCAGATTCTCGCCGCGTTCGGCCAGACCGAAATGTCACCCGTCACCTGTATGTTGTTGGCGGACGACGCAATTCGCAAGCTGGGGTCGGTCGGGAAGGTGATCCCCACGGTGTCCGCCCGCATCGTCGACGAGAACATGAACGACGTGGCGGTCGGGGACGTCGGTGAGATCGTCTACCGCGCGCCAACTTTGATGGCCGGTTACTGGAACAATCCCAAGGCCACCGCCGAAGCGTTCGCTGGCGGCTGGTTTCACTCCGGTGATCTGGTTCGCCAGGACGCCGAAGGCTACATCTGGGTCGTCGACCGCAAGAAGGACATGATCATCTCCGGCGGGGAGAACATCTACTGCGCCGAGGTGGAGAACGTCCTGGCCGGACACCCGGCCATCACGGAAGTCGCGGTGATCGGCCGGCACGACGAGAAATGGGGCGAGGTCCCGGTTGCCGTCGTCGCCTTGGCGGCTCAGTCGGCTGCCCTGAATCTCGGTGATCTCGATGGCTTCCTCACCGACCGGCTGGCCCGCTACAAGCACCCGAAGGCGCTCGAAATCGTTGACGCCCTGCCGCGCAATCCCTCGGGCAAGGTGCTCAAAACCGAACTCAGGGAACGTTTCGGTTCCCCGATCACGGCTCAGTAGGCTCTCGACGTGTTGACGTCGGTGAAAGTAACTCCGCGTCAACGCTTTCTGCAGGTAGCGACGAAAGTTAGCTGCTACCTGGTGCTCCAGCTAACGGTTGATGGCACAATCCACCCGATGCGGTGCACGGCCCGGTTTCGATCGGGTACAGTCCGGTGGTCTCACTTACTACTGGCGAGTAGGGAGATGTGGATCACACAAGCTGACAGGTGGCGAGGAGGGGGCGTGCAACACGTCCAGAGGGTGCACCGGTGACGGCGCCCGCCGACGGGCTCGTCGGCTACGTACGTGGTCAATTGGAGAAGCCGCTGGCCATGGTCGGTGGCTTCTTCAAGATGAGTGTGCTCACTGGAAAGGCCTTTCTGACACGGCCTTTCCAGTGGAAAGAGTTCGTGCTGCAGAGCTGGTTCCTGATTCGGGTGGCGTTCCTGCCCACGCTCGCAGTGTCGATCCCGTTGACCGTGCTCATCATCTTCACGCTCAACATCCTGTTGGCGGAGTTCGGCGCGGCTGACGTATCGGGCGCCGGTGCGGCGCTGGGTGCCGTCACTCAGCTGGGCCCGCTGGTCACCGTGCTCGTGGTGGCCGGCGCCGGCTCGACCGCGATTTGCGCGGACCTGGGTGCGCGCACGGTGCGTGAGGAGATCGACGCGCTCGAGGTGCTCGGTATCGATCCGATCGAGCGGCTGGTCGTTCCCCGCGTGGTCGCCTCCACGTTCGTGGCCTTCATGCTCAACGGTGCGGTGATCACCATCGGTCTGGTCGGTGGCTTCTTCTTCGGCGTCTATATCCAGAACGTCTCCGCGGGCGCCTACGTGTCCACGCTGACGCTGCTCACCGGATTCCCCGAGGTGATGATCTCCGTCGTCAAGGCCACGCTGTTCGGCCTGATCGCCGGGCTCGTCGGCTGCTATCGCGGCCTGACGGTGGCCGGTGGTTCAAAGGGTGTGGGCACCGCGGTGAACGAGACCCTGGTGTTGTGCGTGGTGGCGTTGTTCGCAGTCAACGTCGTGCTCACCACGATCGGCGTGCGATTCGGAACAGGGGGTTGACATGAGTACTACAACAGTCCTTCGCTCCCGGTTCCCCCGGGCGTTCTCGCGTACCTCGGAGTTCGCGGGCGCACCGGGTCGGCTGCTCGACAGCATGGGCCACGTCGCGTGGTTCGTCGTCCAGGCCATCGGCTCCATTCCGCATGCGTTCCGGCATTACCGTCGTGAGGCGCTCCGGCTGGTCGCCGAGATCGGTATGGGCACCGGCGCCATGGCCGTCATCGGCGGCACCGTGGCCATCATCGGCTTCGTCACGCTCTCGGCGGGCTCGCTGATCGCGATCCAGGGTTTCGCCTCCCTGGGCAACATCGGCGTCGAGGCATTTACCGGCTTCTTCGCAGCTTTGGCAAACATCCGCGTCGTTGCTCCGGTCGTCACCGGCCAGGCCTTGGCCGCCACGGTCGGCGCCGGCGCCACCGCCGAACTCGGCGCCATGCGCATCAGTGAAGAGGTCGACGCGCTGGAAGTGATGGGCATCCGGTCGATTTCGTACCTGGTGTCCACCCGGATCATCGCCGGCTCGATCGTCATCATCCCGCTGTACGCGATGGCGATCCTGCTGTCGTTCCTGTCGGCGCAGTTCGTCACGACGATCTTCTACTCGCAGTCGGTCGGTACGTATGAGCACTACTTCCATACGTTCCTACGCGTCGACGACGTGATGTGGTCCTTCCTCGAGGTCATCATCATGTCGATCGTGGTCATGTTGAACCACTGCTACTTCGGCTATTACGCCAGTGGCGGTGCTGTCGGTGTGGGTGAGGCCGTGGGGAGGTCGATGCGAACCTCGTTGATCGCAATCGTGTTGGTGGTCCTGTTGGCATCGTTGGCGCTGTACGGCACCGACCCCAACTTCAACCTCACGGTGTAGCGCCATGACCCAGCCTGCAGTGCCTCAAGCACCCTTGAACAAGCCGAAGGTCCCGCCGTACAAGCTGGCCGGATTGGTTCTCGCGCTCGTCACGCTGGTGGTCCTGTCCCTGACCTGGATGCAGTTCCGCGGCTCGTTCGAGGAGAAGACGCAGCTGACCGTGCTCTCCGGTCGGGCCGGTCTGTCGATGGACCCGGGTTCGAAGGTCACGTTCAACGGCGTCCCGATCGGCCGGCTTGCCTCGGTCGACGTGGTCACCGTCGACGACAACCCCGAAGCCAAGCTGACGCTCGACGTGGAGCCTCAGTACCTGAAGCTGATTCCGGAGAACGTGACCGCCGAGCTGCGGGCCACCACGGTGTTCGGCAACAAGTACATCTCGTTCCTGTCGCCGGAAAATCCGTCGGCGCAACGGTTGTCGCCCTCGACCGCGATTCGCGCGCAGGGTGTGACGACGGAGTTCAACACGCTGTTCGAGACGATCACGGCGATCTCCGAGCAGATCGACCCGATCAAGCTGAACCAGACGCTCACGGCCACCGCACAGGCGCTCGACGGCCTGGGTGACAAGTTCGGTGAATCGATTGTCAACGGCAACACCATCCTGACCGACCTGAACGGCCGCATGCCCGAGATCCGCCGCGACATCGCGGGGTTGGCCGATCTGGGTGAGGTTTACGCGAACGCGGGCCCGGATCTGTTCGACGGGCTGACCAACGCCGTCACCACGGCCCGCACCCTCAACGAACAGCGCGGCAACCTGGACCAGGCGCTGGTGGCCGCGGTCGGCTTCGGCAACACCGGTGGCGACATCTTCGAACGCGGCGGCCCCTACCTGGTCCGTGGCGCCCAGGATCTGCTGCCGACCTCGGCCCTGCTGGACAAGTACAGCCCGGCGCTGTTCTGCACCATCCGCAACTACCACGATGCCGGCCCGAAACTGGCTGGGGCGCTTGGCGGTAACGGCTACTCGCTGCAGACGCATTCATTGGTGGTCGGCGTCGGCAACACGTACGTCTACCCCGACAACCTGCCGCGGGTGAACGCCAAGGGTGGGCCCGAGGGCCGGCCCGGCTGCTGGCAGCCGGTCACCAGGGACCTGTGGCCGATGCCGTATCTGGTGATGGACACCGGTGCCTCGATCGCGCCGTACAACCACCTCGAAATGGGCCAACCGCTCGTGACTGAGTACGTCTGGGGTCGCCAAGTGGGGGAGAACACGATCAACCCATGAGCATCAAGGGCACGCTTATCAAGCTCGGCATCTTCTCACTGGTGCTGCTTACCTTCACGGGGATCATCTTCGTGGTCTTCGGCCAGATCCGGTTCAACCGGACCTCCGAGTACTCGGCGATCTTCAACAACGTCAGCGGCTTGCGCACCGGGCAGTTCGTCCGGGCCTCCGGTGTGGAGGTCGGCAAGGTCTCGGGCGTCAAGCTGATCAACGGTGGCCAGCAGGCCGAGGTCACCTTCAACGTCGAGAAGTCGCTGCCGTTGTTCGACCAGACCACGGCGGCGATCCGCTACCAGGACCTGATCGGCAACCGCTACCTCGAGCTCAAGCGCGGGGACAGCAACACCAAGATCGCGCCCGGCAGCACCATTCCGCTGGAACGCACCGAGCCCGCGCTCGACCTCGACGCACTGGTGGGCGGCTTCCGGCCGCTGTTCCAGTCCCTGAGCCCGGAGAAGGTCAACACCATCTCCAAGTCGATCATCACGATCTTCCAGGGGCAGGGCGGCACCATCAACGACATCCTGGACCAGACCGCGCAGCTCACCCAGAGCATCGCCGACCGGGACCAGGCGATCGGCGAGGTGATCCGGAATCTCAACATCGTCCTGGACACCACCGTCGCGCATCAGCAGCAGTTCGACGACACCCTCAAGAACTTCGAGACGCTGATCACCGGGCTGAAGAACCGTGCCGATCCGATCGGGTCCTCGGTGGCCGACATCAGCAACGCGGCCGGCTCGCTGGCCGACCTGCTGAGCGACAACCGGCCGCTGCTCAAGGACACCGTGGGCTACCTCGAGGTCATCCAGCAGCCGCTGATCGACCAGAAGCAGCAGCTCAACCAGATTCTCATCGACTTCCCGCAAGCGTTGAAGATCATCGGCCGTGCCGGTGGCATCTACGGTGACTTCTTCAACTTCTATGCCTGCGACCTCTCGTTGAAGCTCAACGGGTTGCAGCCGGGCGGTCCCGTCCGAACCGTCAGACTCGCTTCCCAACCGTCGGGTAGGTGCACGCCGCGATGAGGACACTGCAAGGCTCCGACCGCTTCCGCAAAGGCCTGATGGGCGTCATCGTGGTGGCGCTCGTCATCGGCGTCGGCTCGACGCTGACGAGCGTGCCGATGCTGTTCGCCGTCCCCACCTACTACGGCCAGTTCGCCGATACCGGTGGCCTGAACACGGGCGACAAGGTACGCATCGCCGGCATGGATGTCGGCACCGTCAGGAGCATGGACATCAACGGCGACAAGGTCGAGATCGGCTTCACCCTCGGTGGGAAGACGATCGGGACCGAGAGCCGGGCGGCGATCCGCACCGACACGATCCTGGGTCGCAAGAACATCGAGATCCAGCCGCGCGGTAGCCGGACGCTGGAACCGCGCGGGATGCTGCCGCTGGGCCAGACGACGACGCCGTACCAGATCTACGACGCCTTCCTGGACGTCACGCGCAACGCGTCGGGCTGGGACACCAAATCGGTCAAGGACTCGCTGAACGTCCTGTCCGAGACCGTCGATCAGACCTCGCCGCACCTCAGTGCCGCGCTGGACGGCGTGGCCAAGTTCTCCGAGACGATCGGCAAGCGCGACGAGGACGTCAAGAAGCTGCTGGCCAACGCCAACAAGGTGGCCACGGTGCTCGGTGACCGCAGCACTCAGGTCAACCAGCTGCTGGTGAACGCCCAGACCCTGCTGGCGGCAGTCAACGAGCGCGGCCAGGCCGTCAGCATGCTGCTGGAGCGGGTGTCGTCGGTGTCGCATCAGGTCGAGGGTCTGATCAACGACAACCCGAACCTGAACCGCGTGCTGGAGCAGCTCCGTACGGTCAGCGATCTGCTGGTCGAGCGCAAGCAGGACCTGGCCGACACGCTCACGGTGGCCGGCAAGTTCATCACCTCGCTGGCCGAGGCGCTGGCGTCGGGCCCGTACTTCAAGGTGATGCTGGTCAACCTGATCCCGCCGCAGATCTTGCAGCCGTTCGTCGACGCCGCGTTCAAGAAGCGCGGAATCGACCCCGAGGAGTTCTGGCGCAACGCCGGGCTGCCCTCGTTCCGCTTCCCCGATCCCAACGGCCAGCGCCACGAGAACGGCGCTCCGCCTGCGGCCCCGACGCCGCTGGAGGGCACCCCGGAGCATCCGGGACCTGCCGTCCCGCCGGGATCGCCGTGCTCGTACACGCCGACGGCAGCCGGTATCCCGTCGCCGGGTAACCCGCTTCCGTGCGCGGGGGCCACCCAGGGCCCGTTCGGTCCGGTGCCCGGTGGCTTCGGCCCGCCCGACGTGGCGACCTCGGCGCCCAACCCCGACGGCATCGCGCATTCGCCGGGTGTGCCCAGTGCGGCCATCCCCGGTCAGATGCCTCCGGATCAGCCGGGCGCGCCGGTCGAACTGGCGCCCGGTCCGCCCGGGGCCCGCACCGTTCCGATCGCCCCGCTGCCGGTGGCGCCGGGTCCCCTGCCGGGTTACGCACCGCACCCGGCGCCGGTGAACGCACCCCCGGCACCGCCGGGGCCGGGGCCGGATGCCGGGCCGGCGGGTACACCGCCGCTTCCGGGTAATCCACCGTTCCTTCCGCCCGGGTCGCAGGGATAGGTAGGGGTATAGAGAGCCATGTCTACCGTATTCAACGTTCGAAACATCAAGTTGCCCAAGGCTTCCCGGGCAGCCGTCATCGTCGGTGCGCTGGCGGTGGTGGCGGCCCTGGTGCTGGGTTACTTCGGCATGAACCTGTACAAGAAGCTGACCAACACCACGATCACCGCGTACTTCCCGCAGGTGCTCGCGCTGTATCCCGGGGACAAGGTCCTCATCATGGGCGTCCGGGTCGGTGCGATCGACAGCATCGAGACCGACGGCGACAAGATGAAGGTCGTCTTCCACGTCAACAACAAGTACAAGGTGCCGGAGAACGCCACGGCGTCCGTGCTGAACCCGAGCCTGGTGGCCTCCCGTGTCATTCAGCTGTCCCCGCCCTTCACCGGCGGGCCGCAGATGAAGAACAACGCGGTGATCCCGCTCGAGAACACCCAGATCCCGGTCGAGTACGACGATCTGCGCAACCAGATCACGCGCCTGCTGGCCGATCTGGGCCCGACGGCCGCGCAGCCCAAGGGTCCGTTCGGCGACATCATCGACTCGTTCGCCGACGGTTTCCAGGGCAAGGGCGAGCAGCTCAACCGCACCCTCAACGGGTTGTCGGAGGCGCTGACCACGCTGAACCAGGGCCGTGGTGACTTCTTCCAGATAGTCAAGAGCCTGGCGTTGTTCGTCAACGCCCTGCACAAGAGCGATCAGCAGTTCGTCGCGCTGAACAACGATCTGGCGCAGTTCACCAATTCGTTCACCAACACCGATCAGGAGTTGGCAACGGCGCTGCAGGATCTCAACCGGGTGCTCAAGACCACCCGTGAGTTCCTGGACGAGAACGGCGGCGTGCTCGCGCACGACGTGAACAACTTGTCGGAGGCGACGACGGCGATCCTGCAGCCCGAGCCGCGCAACGGCCTGGAGACGGGTCTGCACGCCTACCCGAACCTGGCCGCCAACGTGCTGAACATCGTCTCGCCCACCCAGGGTGGCATCGTGGGTCTGCCGGTCCTGCCGGGTCTGACGAACTTCTCCAACCCGCTGCAGTTCATCTGCAGTTCGATTCAGGCGGGCAGCCGGTTGGGGTACCAGGATTCGGCCGAGCTGTGTGCGCAGTACCTGGCGCCGATCCTGGACGCGATCAAGTTCAACTACCTGCCGTTCGGTCAGAACCTGGCCAACACCGCGATGACGCTGCCGAAGCAGATCTCGTACTCGGAATCGCGCCTGCATCCGCCGGGCGGTTACAAGGACACGACTGTTCCCGGCATCTGGTCGCGCGACACCTTGTTCTCGCACGGCAACCACGAGCCGGGCTGGACGGTGGCTCCGGGGATGCAGGGCGTCCAGGTGCAGCCGGCCACGCAGCAGATGCTGACGCCGGAGTCGTTGGCCGAGTTGATGGGTGGCCCGGACATCGTCGCCCCGCCGGCCCCGCCGGCGTTCGGCGCGCCTCCGGGTGGCAACCTGCCCGGCCCGCCGAACTCGTACGACGAGTCCAACCCGTTGCCGCCGCCGTGGTACCCGCAGCCGGGTCCCCCGCCGGCACCGGCGCCCGGTGTGATCCCGGGTGACCCGATGTCCGCTCCCGCACCGGCCGCACCCGCGCCGGCTCCGGCTCCGGCCGGGCCCGCGTTGCCGGCCGAGGTCGGAGGGCAGCCGTGATGATGAGCCGCTCGAGCGAACAGACAGGGCCGATGAGCCGCGTGCGGGAAGAGCAGACGGGCCGGATGAAGGCACGTAACTGGGGTCGCGTGGGACGCCGCGTCGCGGTGTTGTCGGCGTCCGCGCTGATCCTCACCTCGTGTGGGCAGTGGCGCGGTGTGGCCAACGTGCCACTGCCGGGTGGGCCGGGCACCGAGTCCGGCCGCACCACGCTGTACGTGCAGATGCCGGAGACGTTGGCGCTCAACGCCAACAGCCGGGTGCGGGTGCGCGACGTGTTCGTCGGCCGGGTCCGCAGCATCGAGCTGATCAACTGGGTGCCGACGCTGACCGTCGACATCGAACCGGGCATCGAACTGCCGAAGAACACCGAGGCCAAGATCGGCCAGACCAGCTTGCTGGGTTCTCAGCACGTCGAACTCAACCCGCCGGCGGATCCGTCGCCGGAGAAGTTGCGCGACGGGGACACCATTCCGCTGGAGCAGTCGTCGGCATATCCGTCGATCGAGCGGACGCTGGCGGGTATCTCCGGCATCCTGACCGGCGGCGGCATTCCGAACATCGAGACGATCCAGACCGAGGTGTACAACATCCTCAACGGTCGCGCTGATCAGATCCGCGACTTCCTGGGCCGGCTCGACACGTTCACCGACGAGCTCAACCAGCAGCGCAACGACATCACCCGCGCGATCGACTCGACCAATCGGTTGTTGAACATCGTGGCGGCGCGCAATGACACGCTGGATCGGGTGCTGACCGAGTTCCCGCCGCTGATCGAGCATTTCGCCGAGACGCGGGACTTGTTCGCCGATGCGGTGACGTCGCTGGGCCGGTTGTCGAAGGCCGCCGACGACACGTTGTCGAACTCCAACGCGAACCTGCACACCAACCTGCAGAATTTGCAGCGGCCGCTCAAGCAGCTGGCGCGCTCGGCCCCGTACCTGGTGGAGGCGCTGAAGCTGATCCTGACGGTGCCGTTCAACATCGAGAACATCCCGAAGGCCGTGCGCGGCGACTACATCAACGTGTCGCTGACCATCGACCTGACGCTGAGCTCGGTGGACAACGCGTTCCTGTCCGGTACCGGTCTGTCGGGCATGCTCCGCGCGCTGGAACAGGCGTGGGGTCGCGATCCGGCGACGATGATCCCGGACGTTCGGTTCACGCCGAACCCGCACGACGCACCTGGCGGCCCGCTCGTGGAAAGGGGGGAGTGAGACATGTTGCTGACCCGCTTCATCAAGATGCAGTTGGTTCTGTTCACGACCCTGACGGTGATCGCGCTGGTCGTGCTGGCGCTGTTCTACCTGCGGTTGCCGACGTGGGCCGGGGTTGGGATGTACAACCTGAGCGCCAACCTCCCGAACTCGGGCGGGTTGTACGCCACGGCCAACGTCACCTACCGCGGAACCACGATCGGCAAGGTCACCTCCGTGGAGCCCACCCAGCAGGGCGCCCGGGTGGAGATGGACATCTACGACCAGTTCCGCATCCCGCGGGACGCCAGTGCCAACGTGCACTCGGTGTCGGCGGTCGGTGAGCAGTTCATCGACCTGGTGTCCGAGGGCGGCACGCAGGAGTACTTCCGCGACGGCGACACGATCGAGAAGGGCACCGTGCCCGCCGAGGTCGGCCCGTCGCTCGACGCCGCGCAGCAGGGTCTGGCGGCGTTGCCGAAGGAGAAGATCGGCGTCCTGCTCGACGAGACGGCCCAGGCCGTCGGCGGGCTCGGGCCGTCACTGCAACGCCTGGTCGATTCCACCCAGGCGATCGCGGGTGACTTCAAGGACAACCTCGAGCCGGTCAACGACATCATCGAGAATTCCGGGCCGATCATCGACAGCCAGGTGAACTCGGGCGACGCGATCTCGCAGTGGGCGCGGAACCTGAACACGCTGGCCGCACAGAGCGCCCAGAACGACGCGGAGTTGCGCAGCGGCCTCCAGCAGGCGGCGCCGACGGCGGATCAGCTGAACTCGGTGTTCGGTGATGTGCGGGAGTCGTTGCCGCAGACGCTGGCGAACCTGGAAATCGTCATCGACATGCTCAAGCGCTACAACAAGAACGTCGAGCAGGTCCTGGTCGCGCTGCCGCAGGGTGGCGCCGTGGCTCAGACCGCGACGATCTTCGCGCCCAAGGGTCTGCTGCACTTCGGCCTCGGCATCAACATGCCGCCGCCGTGCCTGACCGGGTTCCTCCCGGCCTCCGAGTGGCGTTCGCCTGCGGACACGTCGACGGCACCGCTGCCGTCGGGGCTGTACTGCAAGATCCCCAAGGATGCGTCGAACGCGGTGCGCGGTGCGCGTAACTATCCGTGTGCCGACGTGCCGGGCAAGCGGGCGGCCTCGCCCGCGGAGTGCCGCAGCGAGGAGCCCTACCAGCCGCTGGGCACCAACCCGTGGTACGGCGATCCGAACCAGATCCGCAACTGCCCGGCCCCGGGAGCTCGCTGCGATCAGCCCGTCGATCCGGGCCGGGTGATCCCCGCGCCTTCGGTGAATAATGGGCTGAACCCGTTGCCGGCGAGTCAACTCCCACCACCGGAATCCACGGCGCCGCGCAGCGATCCGCTGACTGCGCCGCGGGGTGGCAATGTGACTTGCAGTGGACAGCAGCCGAACCCCTGCATCTACACTCCGGCAGCAGGCTCGACCGCTACCTATAGCCCGTCCAGTGGCGAGGTGGTCGGTCCCGGCGGTGTGAAGTACTCCGTCACCAACTCGAATAACCCAGGAGATGACGGATGGAAGGAGATGCTGGCGCCAGCCAGCTGAACCTCGCCGACCAGCAGGACCCTCAACCCACCGAACCGCAAGCGGAGGCCGTCACCGAGATCGCTGAACCGATCTCGGCCACAGACGCCGAGGAGGCTTCTCCGGAGTCCGAGTCACGGCCTTCGCGGCTGGGACGGGGCTGGATGGCGGCTGTCGTCGCCGGACTGCTGGTCCTGGCGGCGGCCGTCGGTGTCGGCGGCTACCTGGCCTTGCGGGCGCATCAGGACAGTGAGCGGATCGCCGGCGACGAGGCCGAGGCCGTGGCCGCGGCCAAGGACTGCGTGACCGCGACCCAGGCGCCCGACACCCAGGCGATGATCGCGGCGCAGACCAAGATCATCGAATGCGCCACCGGCGACTTCGGGGCGCAGGCCGGCCTCTACAGCGGCATGTTGCTGGAGGCCTATCAGGCCGCGAACGTGACGGTGAAGGTCTCCGACCTGCGGGCCGCGGTGGAGAAACACAACGACGACGGGTCGATGGACCTGCTCGTCGCGGTGCGGGTGCTGGTCACCAACAGCGAGAAGTCCGACGAAGAGCAGGGCTATCGGTTGCGGGTGAAGATGGCCCGCGCCGAGGACGGCAATTACAAGGTCGCGCGGCTCGACCAGGTCACGTCGTGACCACTGTGCTGGACAACTCCGACACGGTGACCGTCGAGGACGCCGGGGCGGACCAGGCGCGGTTGGCGTCGTGGCGGTCCCGGGCGGGTGCGTTCGCCATCGACGTGCTGGCCGGCGCCGGGTTGATCGTGGTCCTGGCGCTGCTGGCCTGGTCGGCACCGTTGTACGGCTGGTTCTGGTGGGTGTGCACGGTGGCCGCCGCATTGGTGACCGCCGCTGTGCTGGTCAACCGGATCGGATTGCCGGCCTACACCGGCTGGTCGGTGGGCCGTTCGGTGTTCGGCATCCGGGTGGTGGCGTCGGCCGGCGATGCCGGGCTGGTGCGGCTGTTGTTGCGTGACCTGGCGCATCTGCTGGACACCGCGGCGGTGTTCATCGGCTGGTTGTGGCCGCTGTGGGATTCCCGGAACCGGACGTTCGCCGACCTGCTGGCCCGCACCGAGGTGCGTCGCATCGACCGGCCCGAGCATGACGTCCGGCGCCGCGCCGGTGCGGTTCTGCTGGCGGTCGCGGTGCTCGCCGTCATCGCGGGCGGTCTGGGTTACCTGGCGGTGTTCCGCGAGGACCGGGCCGTCGATCAGGCTCGCGAGCAGCTCACCGAACAAGGTCCACGGATCGTCGAGCAGCTGCTCAGTTACGGGGTGGATTCTCTCGATGCGGATTTCTCCAGGGCGCAGTCGCTGACCACGGACAACTACCGGCAGCAGCTGGTCGCCCAGCAGGACGCGGTCCGTAAGGCCGGGCCGACCACCAACGACTACTCCGCTGTACGGAGTGCCGTGCTGCCCGGACTGACCAAGAACGACGGGGCGATGCTCGTCGCGCTGCAAGGCATGCGCGGCACCAATCCGCAGGAATTGAAGTTCATCACGGCGACGGTGCGGGTCGAGTTCCAGCGGTCGGACGATCACTGGCTCGTCGACAACCTCACCGTGCTGAAGCGGCCGGCGCTGGGCGGAGGCGGACAATGAGCCCGCGGCGCCGGATCGAGTCCGGCGAGCGGGACTACTTCGCGGTCGAGCCCAAAGAACCGATCCGATGGGGCCTGCCGATCGTCGCGATGATCTCGGCGTTGCTCGTCGCCGCTGCCATCGCCGGCAGCACATTCATTCTGGTGCAGCATGAATCGGATCGGCGCGCGGAGATCAAGACCGCGAGTGCGCTGGAGTACGTGCGCGAATTCATGACCGTGTACACCACGGTGGATCCGTTCCACGCCAACGACTATGCCGACCGCATCGTGGCGCACGCGACCGGCGATTTTCGAAAGATGTTCCAGGAGAAGCAGAACGAGATCGTCATCCAGGTGGCGCGGTCCGAGCCGTCCGAAGGTTCGGTCTCGGATGCGGGTATCGAGCGCTGGAACGACAACGGTAGTGCCGACGTGCTGGTCGCCACCAAGACCAGCACGCGTACGCCGGACGGGAAGTCCGTGATCGAGAGCGGTAGCCGTTGGATTGCGACGACGATTTGGGAAGGACAGCAGTGGAAGATCAGCCAGCTGATTCAGGTGATCTGACCACCGGCGAGCCTGACAAGCCGCGCCGCAGACTGCGTTTCGGACGGCGCCGCCGGGCCGAGGACGTGGTGGAACCGGCCAAGCCGGACGAGGTGTCGGAGACGGAGTCGGAGGACCCCGAATCCGGCCCCGAATCCGACGAAGCCGAAGGTTCGCCGCAACGCCGCACCCCGATGGGCAAGCGCCGCAAGGTCGCCGCCGAGCCCGAGGGCGACGTCGACGGTGATGTCGCGCCGGAAGGCGAGTCCACGTCCGAGGGCGCGGTCGAAGCCGAAGCGGTACCTGAACCCGAAGCGGAGCCCGCCCCTGATGCGGTCGCCGGACCCGAGGCTGAGCTGGACGCCGACGCCCAGGCAGCTGCCGGGCCGGAAACGGAGCTGGACGCCGACGCCGAGGCGGAGGCCGCAGAGGAGACAGAGGCCGAGGCGGACGGCGAACCGGCCGAGGAACAGGTCCTGGTTCCACACCGTCCCGCCGGCAAGCGGCTGACGTACGCAGCCGTGGCCGCTGCCGCGGTGTTCGTGCTCGCCGGGGCATTCGGCGGTGCGATGTTGCAGCCGTACCTGGCCGACCGGTCCTTGGTGGCGACCAAACTTCAAGTGGCGCAAACCTCGGCCGACGCCATCACCACGTTGTGGACCTACAACCCGGACAACATCGAATCCCTGCCGGATCGGGCGGAGCGGTATCTGTCGAGCGGCTTCGCCGACCAGTACCGGCAGTTGATCGACTCGATCGTGCCGTCCAACAAGCAGGCTCAGGTCACCAACAACACCGAGGTGATGGGTACCGCGGTGGAGACCATCAGCCGCGACGAGGCCACCGCGATCGTCTACACCAACACGGTGTCGACGAGCCCGGTGACCAAGAACGTCCCGTCGCTGCGGTACATGTCGTATCGCGTGATATTGCAGCGCACCGACGGGGATTGGCGCATCACCGACATGCCGGCATTGACCCAATTGGACCTGTCCCCGCAGTTGTAGAGGCGAGGATGTAGGCATGGCCATCGCCTCACCGGTGACGCAGCGCTCGACCGTTGTGGCCCTGCTGTTGTTGACGTGTGCCACCGGGATCGTCGATGCGGTCAGTGTGCTGGTGCTGGGTCACGTGTTCGTCGCCAACATGACGGGAAACGTGATCTTCCTGGGTTTCTGGTTCGTACCGCACTCGGGCGTGGACGTGACCGGCGCGCTGGTCGCGTTCGTCGGGTTCGTCCTCGGCACCGTGGTGGGCGGGCGTCTGAGGCGCCATCTCGACAGTCATGTCCGGAACTGGCTGACGACCGCATTGGGTGTCGAATTCGTTCTGCTGACCGTGCTTTCGATCCTCTGCGGCACGGGAGTGCTGGTATACGACGACAACCGGAAGTTCATCCTCATCGTCCTGGCGATGACTTTCGGAATTCAGAATGCGACCGCGCGCCAATTCGGAATTCAGGAGTTGAGCACCACGGTGCTGACGCAGACGATCGTCGGCATCGGTTTCGACAGCAGGCTGGCCGGTGGTACCGGGGATCGCGAGAAGTTGCGTTACGGCGTGGTGCTGACGATGTGTGGCGGTGCGGTCCTGGGTGCGACGCTGTCCCGGTTCACCGTCGCGCCGGTGATCGGGCTGGCGGCCGTGGTGGTGGCGGTCAGCGCGCTCATCTTCAAGTTCGGACCGGCTCCGGCGCAGAGTGCTCCTTGATCCACGCCTCGCCTTCGTCCGCCGCGTGCTGCAGGGCGGTGAACTCGCCGAAGTAGTCGGCGACCGCACCCACCACCGGCAACATCCCGAGGTAACGGTAAACCTTTTGTGGGTGAGGCCTTTTCGCTAGTTCGTCGCCGACGGCGCGCAGCGTGCCGGCGAACTGCCAGAGCTTCTTGGGGAGCGGTTGCGGCGGCGTCTCCGGGGCCTCGGCGGGACTATGGGTGAGTCGGCGGTCGCAGAGCACCGCGCTCAGCAGCCGAACCTGTTCGCCACGGTCGGCGACGCCTTCCTCGCGGGCCACCGCACACAACAGGAACGCCTGGTTGGAGAATCCCAGGAAGTCCTGGACCGGAAGTCGGTCGACGATCACGCCCAGCGCACCGGGGAACGCCACGAGCACGGTGGTCACCGCCCCGGCCCGGTGCAGCCACCACTTCACGTGGCCATCCTGATCCAGCTCTTCCCAGGCGCGGGTTCCCGGCAGCTCGGCGAAATTGAGTAGTGCGGCCGCCAGGTCCAGGGATTTGCCGACCGGGTTCTGCGAGGACTGCCGGCGATGGGTCCGCCGTTTCAAGCCCAGCGGGTCGAACCAGGTGAACAGGTCAAGCGCCGGGTTGATCGCTGCCACCGCGTGTCCGAGTGCATCCGCGACGTCTGCGTCCGAGAGCCGGGTGAAAGGCAACAGGTTGATCCCCACGGTGGCCATCTTGCCGGATATGTCGTGTTCTTCGGGGTTCGGCTTGAGGGAGAAGCGCCCACATCGGCATCCAGAAAGTGTCGTACCCCTCTGCGATGATCGTGTCATGTCCTCCACCACAGCCACTTTCGATGCTGAGGTGAGTGCTGCGCAGCGGGTGGAGGGATTGTTCGACGAGGTGGCCGAGCTGATCGGTCAACGCAACGCGATCGACGGGCGCCTGGTGGAGATCGTGGCCGAATTGGACCGCGACGAACTGTGCGGCGCCACCGGCGCCCGCTCGATTCAGGCGTTGGTGGCCTGGAAAACCGGCATCACCCCACGCAACGCGCAGGTGATGGTGGCCGTCGCGCGGCGGCTGCGGGAGTTCCCCCGCTGCGCGCAAGCGATGCGGGAAGGCCGGCTCTCGCTGGACCAGGTCGGGGTGATCGCCGAGAAGGCCGCCGACGGATCCGACGAGCACTATGCCGAGCTGGCCGCCGGCGCCACCGTCAACCAGCTGCGCACCGCGGTCAAACTCGAACCGCGCCCCGAACCGGAACCTGAGCCTGAACCCCAGCGGTCGTTCGCCCGCACCGAGGGCGACGGGTACACCACCTGGCGGATTCGGCTGCCGCGCCTGGAGGCGGCCAAGTTCGATGCCGCCATGCAAGCCCATCGCGATGCGTTGGTCGCGGATTGGAAGCGTGACCACGACGGCGCAAACGGTGCGGCGGAGCATGCGCCGCCGTTCCCCAACAGTGTGGACGCGTTCATGAGCCTGGTCGAGGCCGGCTGGGACACCGAGGCCGCGCGCCGTCCGCACGCCCAGCACACCACCGTGGCGGTGCATGTCGACCTCGACAAAGACGGCGGCACACCCGTCGCTTCCCTGCATCTGGGCCCGGTGTTGACCGATGAGGAACGCCGCTACCTGCTGTGCGATGCCACCTGCGAGGTGTGGTTCGAACGCCACGGCCAACCGATCGGCGCCGGCCGCACCACCCGGCAGATCAGCCGCCGGCTACGCCGAGCCCTCGAACACCGCGACCGGTGCTGTGTGGTCCCCGGCTGCGGAGCCACCCGCGGTCTGCACGCCCACCACATCATGCACTGGGAAGACGGCGGACCCACCGAACTCGACAATCTCGTGCTCATCTGCCCCTACCACCACCGGCTGCACCATCGTCGCCTCATCACAATCACCGGCCCCGCGCACCGGCTGGTCGTCGCCGACCGTGCCGGCAGACCTTTGCCCGGTGGGTCGTTGGCCCGCCCACCCACCACACCTCCACCCGACGTCCCACCGTGCCCCGGGCCCACCGGCGAACGCGCCGACTGGTGGTGGTACCAACCCTTCCAACCACAACCACCCCAAGCCGCATAAGCCTGGACGACGCCGAGAAATGCGGTTTGTCGCCGCCGGTAGCCTGGCCGATATGCCGAACACCGCGGGCCCGGCTGACGAGTTCGTCAAACGCAACCCGGCGGCGCCGGCCGGGTTCTTTGCGGCGGAGGCCGCTGGGCTGAAGTGGTTGACCGTCGACGGCGGTGTGCCCGGTGTACAGGTGATCGATTACGACGCAACATCATTGACATTGCAGCGGCTGCACCCGACAGCGCCCACGGCAATGGTGGCCCGGCGGTTCGGTGAGCAACTGGCGCGTACCCATGACGCCGGAGCGCCCGCGTTCGGGTCCGCCCCGGCAGGGTACACAGGCGGCGGGTTCTTCGGCCCGATGTCGCAGCCGTTGCCAATGTCGTTGGTGGAGCACGATTCTTGGGGCAGCTTCTACGCCGACGAGCGTCTGGCGCCGATGGAACAGCTGGCCGCGGGGAGGCTGGGCGAACGGGTGCACGACGCGGTCGTGGCGGTGGCCGGCCTGTGCCGGTCCGGGGTCTTCGACGACGACGACCCGCCGGCCCGGCTGCACGGCGACCTGTGGAGCGGCAACGTCATGTGGACCGCGGACGGGGCCGTGCTGATCGACCCTGCCGCCCACGGTGGCCATCGGGAGACGGATCTGGCCATGCTGGCGCTGTTCGGCTGCCCGTATCTCGGTGAGGTGCTGGCGGGTTATCAATCCGTGCGAGGGCTGCGTGACGGATGGCGCGACCGGACCGGCCTGCATCAGCTCTACCCGCTGCTGGCCCACGTGGTGCTGTTCGGTGGTGGATACGCCGGCCAGGTCGAGGCTGTCGCCGGCCAGATCCTGGCCAACGTCAGCAAACTACGGATCGAGTAGTTGCGTGCGCTCGTGCGCCGGCCTCGACATCACGTGCCGCAGGTTGGGGCCGTTTCGGCGCCCAGAGGAATCGGTTGACACCTGCGCGGCAGACTGACAACGGCAAGGCGCGGAGTTGACGGCGCACAGCAACGTCAGAGCGGCGATACCGCTACCTGGTCAACTCTTGCCTGTCGCAAGCGTCAATATGTCTATGCCCAGCGCATCGCCGGTTGATGCGAACGGTAACAGTTTGCGACAAATTGCGAACGCGAAAGATGAAATTCTTTTCAGCAATCTAGTGAGGGAGGTCACATTAGTGTTACGTTGCCTGAGATCAACCTGAGAAACCGCCCGAAAGGACTGGTCAGATGGCAGTCAAACACCGTAGGCAGCGGCGGCGCATCAAGAGGGTCGCGACCCTCGGGGCGGCTACCGCAACCGTCACCGCGCTTACGGTGGGCGTGGCTCCGCCTCCTCAGGCTCAGGCCGCCGCGGTCCAGCGCGACCTACGGTTGCAGGCCGGAGTCCACATCTTCCCGCCGCCGGACCAGATTCCGGACCTCACGGGCGGCTTCGGAACCCAGGTCTACAACGTGTCACAAGACGTCGGCGCGCAGGTGATGACGGCGTTCGTCGACAACTTCAACCTGGCCGTACTGCTACAGGCCGCCGGGCTGGATCCGACCGCCGCGATCGAGGGCGCACTCAACGATGCGTTGGGCGACGCGCTGGCAAATGCGTTGAGCGAACTGCCCATCGACGTGAGCGAACTTCTGGGAATCGACCTCGAGAATCCGTTGTCCTCGGTCGGGATCAACGTGATCACGACCGGCGGGTTGTTCACGCTGCTGCGGCTTCTGGGCGTTGACCTCGGTTGGGTGGCCCCCTTCCCGAACTCGGTCGCCGACGAGATCAACAACACCGAATACCTGGACATCAGCCTCGAGTCGATCTTCGAAGCAGTCGGTCTGCCCACGAGCGGCCTTGCGTTCGACGCTCTCAAAGCAACGCTCGCGGCAGTCGGCATCGACCTGCCGCCCCTCAGCACGAATGCGGCCGATGTGCGAATTCCGATCGTCGCGGGCTGGGGCCTGGGTGCCTTTGCGGCCGGTGCGGCGTATCAACAGGTGGTCGACGATCTGCCGAATCAGCCTGGTGGGGCGGCCTATACCGGGACCGATCCGCTGCTCGGCAGCTACACCATCTTGCCGATGATCCTGATCGACAACCCGGGCCGGGCGAACGGTGGCATCCTGGCGCGGGCGTATCCGTTGTTCGGCTTGCTCGGGATCGAGACGGTGACACCCGATACCCAGGTACAGAGCAGCGGGACCAGCATCCTCGAGGGTGTACCCGTGGTCGGTGACATCCCGTTGTTCGGGCTCACCCCGGGTGGTGCCAACCTGATCCCGATCAAGATCGACGCGACAGCCGAATACCTGCCGATGTCCGACTTCGCGGCCTGGCCCAACCCGTTCACGATGGCGAACAACGTTGCGGCAGGGCTGTTCCCGACCTACATCCTGCGGAACCAGTCACTGGACACGCTGACGACGGTGCTGGTCGACCAGATCGTGTCACAGCTCGGCGCCGACATCACCGACTATCTCGCCAATCCCGGGGACGATCCGCAGCTCGGCCCCAAGCTCAACATCTATGTCACGATCCCGGCGAACAGCCTGCCGCTGCTGGAGCCGACGTACCTCGCGGTGGACGTCGTCAACCTGCTGACCGGAGCGAACTTCAACAACCCGATCGGCACGGCGCTGAGCCCGGTGCTGACCAGCCTGGTCAATCTCGGCTACACCGACGTGTACTACGACGAGCAGACGGGCATCTATGACCGCAGTCTCGACGAGGCCGACATCCCCACGGCATTCGGGACGCTCCCGGCCGACGTCGACTGGGCGCAGGTCCCCGGGCACCTGGCCAACAACCTCGTCACCGGCATTCAGAAGGCCATCGACGACGGCCTGATCAACCAGAACCCCGTGCCGAGCCCGATCCAGCAACTGCTCGGGCTGCTCGGGGTGGGCAACCCGCTGGACAGCCTCGTCCCGGATGCGCTCGACACCTTGAATGACACGGGGACGCAGAGTCTTACGACGACGAGCTTCGAGCCGCAGTCCATCACTGAGACGAACCTCGGCACGGACACCGTCAACCTGACCACCGAGGAGGAAGACGCCGGGTCCGAGGTCGAGACAAACACCAAGAAGCTCACCACCGCCGCCGACGACGCTCGGGGGCAGCTGAAGAAGACGGTCGAGGACGCCGGGGATCGCGCGAAGACGTCGGCGGAGAAGGCGCGGGAGCGGACGGCCAAAGCCGTCAAGGACGCCCAGGACCGGGTGAACGACATCGCCGAGAAGGGCCGCAAGCAGATCGAGGCCGCGGCCGAACGCGTCGAGAAGGGCGTGGAGAAGGCGGTCAAGGGCGCCAAGGCCGACACCGACAACGACACGAAGAGCAAGAAGGCCGACGCCGCATAGCTACGATTGCCGGGTGACTTCGGCAAGGCGTGGGCGCGGCAGACCCGCCGGCCCTGGCGTCGACGTCGAGCAGCGGCGCTCGGACCTGCTCGACGCAGCCGAGCGCGCCATCCGCAGCCACGGGCCCGACGTCGGCATCGCCGAGGTGGCCAAGGAGGCCGGCTTCGTGCGCTCGGCCGTCTATGCGGTGTTCCCGAACCGGGCGGCGATCCTGTCCGCTCTCGGTGAGCGCCAGGCTCACCGGCTGTTGAGCGAGATCACCAGGCGCGCCGCCGGTTCCACCGATCTGCGCCGGCGCATGTCGCTGTTCTTCGACGTCATCTGCGGCTGGATGGAGGAGGACCCGAACCTCTACCGCGCGCTCGGCATGCATGCCGCCGGCGGTCATGAAATGCCGGGAATCTTCGACGAACTCGCGGCCGCGGTCGAGGCGATGCTGGCGGCGTCGATGGCGGCCGGTGGCGCCGATACCGCGCCCGCGGCACCGTGGGCGCGAGCCATCGTCGGGTCGGCGATGGTCAGCGCGCAGTGGTGGCTCCGGGATTCGTCGATGCCTCGCGCCGAACTCGTCGAGCACCTGACGACGCTGTGCTGGGACGGCGGGTCGGCATTGCCGTTCAGCCCCTTCGACGTATCGGCTATTGACAGCGGTACGCCATAAAAGACACCATGTCTTTTATGGCTGCTCCCGTCTCACCACAGGTCGACGGTCCCTCGCGGTACTGGGAGGACGTCCCCGGCGAATACGACTTGAAACTGACCGAGATCACCGGCGCGATCCCGCAGGGCTTGACCGGCACGCTCTACCGCAACGGCTCGGGCCGTTGGAACATCGGCGCCTCACAGGTGGACAGCCTGTTCGACGCCGACGGCATGGTGGTGGCTTTCGCCATCGACGGCGACGGCGTGCGATTCAAGAACCGCTTCGTGCGAACCGAGCACTACCTGACCACCACCGCGGCCGGCCGCATGGTGAAACGCGGCTTCGCCTATCAGCGGCCGGGAGGGATGCGCGCCAACGCCTTCCGGCTACCGGCCAACACCGCCAACACCAACGTGATGATCGGACCGGACCAACTGCTCGCGCTGTGGGAGGGCGGCCGCCCGCATGGCATGGACCTCGACACCCTCAACACCATCGGGATGTGCAGTCTCGACGGCGTGCTCAGGGGTCCGGTGGGCGCCTACTCCGCGCACTACACCTACGACGCGACGACGGACACCAGGGTGAACTTCGGGTTCGACCCCTACTTTCCTCGCCTGGACCTCCGGCACATCCGGAGCGCACCGAACCGGGACGAAAAGCTCAGGCGCCTGCGTGAACTCGCCGGCGAGGCGATTCCCCGCGTCCGGCTGCGCCTGTACGAGACCGACAGTCGCGGCGCGACGCGATACTTGCGGGCCGTCCCGCTGCCCGGCATGGGGCTCCTCCACGACATGGCGTTGACGCCGCGCTATGCCGTCTTCATGATGTCTCCGCTGCGGATCAACCCCTGGGCGCTCTTGGGACGTCAGACATTCTGGGATGCCATGCAGTTCAAGCACAACGAGCCGTCGTACTTCATCCTCGCCCCGCGTGACGGCGGAAGAATCCGGGTGGTCGAGACCGACCCGTTCTACATGTGGCACTACGCCAACGCTTACGAGGATGGCGCCGACGTGGTGGTGGAGTTGCCCCGCTTCGCGCCGGAGACCTTCGGCGGGATGCAGGCCTGGGCATCCGACAGCCGATCCGACATGGCTCAGATGTATGAGGGTGTCACGCCGGATAAGGCGCCGGATACCGTGCGGCTCACCCGGTTCCGCATCACCGCCGACGACCGCGTAGTGGCCGAACCGCTGGCCCAGATGGGTTGTGAGTTCCCGCAGATCGACCAGCGTCGCTCGACTCAACCGCACACGGTGACGTATGTGACCGCACCGGGGGACGGGGAAGGGAGCGGCGACGGCATCGGCCGGTTCAACCACGCCGACGGCACCGTGCAGACGTACTGCCCGCCGGGCAACAAGCTGGTGGAACCGATCTTCGTGCCGCGCCCGGGCAGTACCGACGAGGCCGACGGCTGGCTGTTGACCGTGGGTTACGACGAGGCCCAGCATCGCAGCCGGCTGATGGTTTTCGACGCGCCGCGGGTCGAGGCCGGTCCGATCGCCGAGGCCTGGCTGCCGTTCCACCTTCCGATGAGCTACCACGGGGCCTTCACCGATCGGGTTGCCGCGCTCTGATCTGTGCGTCAGACCTAATTGGGCGCCAACGCGCTTTCGGCGAGCCGGCCCAGCACCGGCGCCAGCAGCTCGGCGTACTCGGCGGTGATGTGGTTGTCGTCGCGGAACACCAGGGTGTTGCCGACGATCACCGGGCAGCGCCGGTCGGTGCAGAAGTGCTGGTCCAGCCGCGCATACTGCCCGCCACCGGCGTGTACCGCGGCTGCCTCGGCGGCAATACCCGTGTCGTTCAACGCGATTGACCGATCGGGTGCGCACGCGGAGGCGTCGTCGATGTGTGCCGACAGACACGTCGGAACCGTGGTGTGCGGGTCGGGCACCGGACCGAGCACCAGTACCCGCGCTCCGGTTCCGCGCAGCTGCGACACCAGCCGGGTCAGCCCGTCCAGCCAGGCCCGGTCGTAGCTGACGAAACCGAAATCGGCGCCATAGCGGCGCACCATGTCCAGCACGATCAGCGCCGGGTGTTCCCGGGCCACCTTGGCCAGGACGTCGGCGCGCCACTGCTTGCACTCGGTGAACTCACGCCCCAGGTACGGGCTGAGGATCGGCAGTTTCATCGGCGGACAGGTGACCTTGGCCATCGTTTCCAGCCGCCAACCCCGTTGCTGCGCCGTGGTTTCCAGAGCCGGTTGCCACATTCCCGCGTGCGAATCTCCGATCAGTGCGACCCTGGTGGCCGACGCGGTGTTCCCGGAGGCGCAATCCGGCAGCGCGACGTCCTTCCAGGACAACACGCAGCCGTTGACGAATGCCTCGGGTTTGGTGATGTTGTCCAGCGGCGGCGACAGGTTCGACGGCACCGCACGCAGGTCGGCCGAGGCGGCCACGGCCGCCTGCACGCGCTGTTCGGGGGTGAGAGTCGGATCGGCCGCGCGCGGTGTCACGATGGCGGCCACCGGCACGGCCGCCGGTCCGGATCCCGTCGGCACCGGCCGCACGGCCAACAGCACCAGGCCCGCGCAGACGGCCACCCCGGTGGCCGTCGCACCGAGCGCGAGGCTGCGCCAAGACGAGGTCCGCAGCGCCGCGGCGAACCGGGCCGGGTTCTCGACCAGATGCAAGGTCAGAATCGCCAGCCCGAGCGACACCACCATCATGGCGAGACGCCCGGCCAGGCCGAGGCCATGGCCGAAAAGTGCGGGCGCCAAAAGCAATACCGGCCAATGCCACAGGTACCACGAGTAGGAGACGCGGCCGATGCCGCGCATCATCGGTTTCGACAGGAGCCTGCCTACGCCGAGATCGGGTATCGCACAACCCGCCCCGATCACCAGCGCGGTGCCCAACACCGGCAGCAGCGCCGCCGAGCCGGGATAGGGCGTGGCCGTACCCAGTTGGGTGCAGGTGGCCACGATCAGCGCGAGACCGCCCCAGCCGACCACCGCCGCGCAGACCGGGTGCAGGGTGCGCCAGTGCGCGGCCGTCAACGCGATCAGCCCGCCGACCGCCAACTCCCACGCGCGGGTCGGTAGCGAGAAGAACGCCCACGGTGGCATCGTCTGTGTCCAGGCCAGCGACGCCCAGAGCGATGCGCCGGCCACCACTGCCAGTACCCCTAGGTACGCGGTGGTGGACCGGGCGTCCCGGCCACTTCGGGTCAGCAGCCATGCGATGCCGAGGATCAGGGCCGGCCACAGTAGATAGAACTGTTCCTCGACCCCGAGAGACCAGTAGTGCTGCAGCGGTGACGGAGCTGAGTCGGCCGAAAGATAATCGGTGCCCTCGGCGGCGAAGCGGTAGTTGCCGACATACAGGGCGCTGGCGATCGCGTCGGCCAGCACCGAGCGCGCCTGTAGCGGCGGGAGCAGGACGGTTGCCGCGATCGACGTGGCGACCAGGACCAGGGCGGCGGCCGGCAGCAGCCGCCGGGCCCGCCCGGCGTAGAACCGCGCCATCCGGATGGTTCCGGTGCTCTCCGCCCCGGATTGAAGTTCCCGCCACAACAGGCCGGTGATCAGGAATCCCGACACGACGAAGAACACGTCGACGCCGATGAAACCGCCACCGAACCCGGGCACCCCGGCGTGAAACAACACGACGCCCAGCACCGCCACTGCCCGCAGGCCCTCGATGTCGGGACGAAACTGCTTGTTCGGCAGGGGTTTCCGTCCGCTCACGGTGCTGCCGCGGCGGGTCGAAGGCTTCGCAGGGGTGGTAACTCTGTTCACTCGAGTAACGATCGTCGCACGCCGGAGGCTGTTGACCCCGGATTTGCCGGGCCTGTTGTGCCCCTGTTGCTAGCCTCATGCCGATGGTTCGATCACGCGTTGCGGTACTGGCAGTGCTGTGCGGTCTGCTTTCGGGCTGTTGCGCCCCGACGCAACCCACGTCGCACACGTCGCCGGTGGTCGCGCCGCCGACGACGGTGACGTCGGCCGCCGCGGACGGCACCTGCGATCTCGGCAGCCTCCCGCCCGAAGCGAACAAGACCGTCGAGCTGATCGAATCCGGAGGGCCGTTCCCGCACCCGCGCAACGACGGCGTCGTCTTCGGCAACTACGAAGGCCGGTTGCCCAAACATGACCGGGGCTACTACCACGAGTACACCGTCCCGACCCCGGGCCTCAAACATCGCGGCAAGCGTCGCATCGTCACCGGCGGCTCACCGCTGACCGATCCGCCCGAGTTCTACTACACGGGCGACCACTACGAATCCTTCTGCCGGATCGGAGGCATGTGAAGACGTACCGGATCGATGGCAGCAAGGTGGCGTCCAGGGCGGACTTCTTCACCGAGATCGGCCGGGCGGTCAACGGCGACGAAGGTTACTTCGGCTCGAACCTCGATGCGCTGGCCGACTGCCTGCGCGGCGGCTTCGGAACTCCGGACAACCGCAGGTTTCGGTTCGTCATGACCTCCTACCGCAACATCAAAGCGGCGCTCGGACAAGACGCTTGGGCCGCCGTGCTGTCGATCTTCGCCACCGAGGGCGTCGACCTCTGGCTGGAGAATTGACCTTCAGCGGGTTCAGCAAATCTCGCCTGTGACGACTTACGCGCGTCCGACGGGAGCGACGGCACGTCGGCCGGGAACTGGCAACGAGGTTCTGCGGCAACGGCGTTGACCACCGAGGCGCGGCCCGCAAGAAGTGGCTACGCTGGCGTTCTGCGCGCCGTCAGGTGCGGAACACTTGGCGAACAAGAGGCGGGAGCGACGCGCGCGTGACCGAGATGCCGGCGACCGAGACGACGTGGCTGATGGCCCGCACCGAAGGGTCAGCGCGCCTCTGGCAAACCGACTCCCGGGGAATGGCCGCCGCGCTGCCGTACTTTCGAGCGACGGTCACCCACTTTGTGGCACTCAGTGGCGGCGCCCTGTCGGCGAGCCAAACGGCTTGCGACGGCTTCACCGCTGCCTTCGAACGCGCGACCGACGCTGTCTCCTGCGCGCTGTACCTGCAATTGATGCCGTTGGATCCGTTCGAGCTGTGTATCGGTGTGCACAGCGCTGCCGCCGGCACCGAGCGTCTGCGCGACATCGCCCATGGTGGGCAGACCTTGATATCGGGCACGACGGCGTCATCGATCGCCGGCGATCTTCCGTCCGGCACGACGCTGAAATACCTTGGGGATCAACGCATGGGAGACAGCGAGCCGTCAGAGCGCCTGATGCAGCTGTGTCATCCGGGATTGCGCAGATACCTGCGGCCGCTGTACATGCCGAACGCTGTTCTCGCCGAAATCCTGGAGAACTAGAACTCAGTTGAAGGCCAGCCAGCTCGGCAGCGCCCGTTCGCGGGAATCGCACAGCACCTGACGGGTGTCGCAGTTGCCGCGCGGTGATCCGGCCCCGCTCCACATGCCGCCGGTGTCCCGGCGCAACACGATCGCCGACGAGCCGCCGCCGTCGAGCAGCAGAGCGTTGTCGGCGCCCAGGCTGCGGAACATGTCTTGCATGTTGTCCGGCGTGTAGCTGCCGCCCTGGAACACGTAGAGCTGATCGCTGGCCCGGCTGTAGCCGACGGCGGTGCGTGCCGCGCTGGGGCCGTTGTCGTTGAGCTGGCCGGTGTCGCCCGGAGCGAGCAGCCCGATCCCGGCCACCGCGACGAACCGGGCGTTCTGATCCAGCAGGCGCTGGATGACCGGGGTGGCCGAGTCGTAGTCGTCTTTGCTCTTGGGCATCACCACGTACGGTGCTCCGCCCATCGGAAGGATCATGGTGGCCAGGGCGGACCAGTGCTCGTTGCCGCCGGACAGGCCCTGCTTGCCGGCATAGGCCAGGGTCCCGGTGACCGCGGCGTTGGCCCGGCCCTGTCCGCGGGTGTTGTCGACGTAGGCGCCCAGTGGGGACGAGCACTTGGTATCCCGCCACGAGCCGCCCTGTTGCCCGCGCACGTCGAAGAAGTTGGCGTTGACGGCAACGATCGGTTGACCCAGCACCTGCCACGCGGACAGCGGCGCATAGGTTTCCGAGGCCTGCCAGAGTCCTTCACCGGTTCGCGCGCCCGGCGTGCGCTCGCAGCGGGACTGGTAACCCTGATGACTGTCGACGAGCAGCCGCGGGTTGAGCCGACTCGAGGCGTTCTTCATCGTCATCAGATGCCCGCCGTTGTTCAGCGTGTAGGCGCGCCCGTCGGCGGTCAGAAAGGGCGCGGCGAACTGTCCGCCGAAGTTGTAGACGAGATACGCGCCTTTGGTGTTGGCGATCGCCCCGAGCAACAGCGCCCTGGCGTCCTCGGCGCGCGCGACGGGGGATCCGGTGGTGGCCAGCGCCGCGCAGACGGCAACGGCGGCCGCACTCGCGACCGCACGCTGGAGGAGTTTTGCCAGGCCTGGCACGAACTACACAATAATCACACAGGAAACTCTGTCAACATACGTAACAGCCTGGTCACGGCCCGATCAAGGGGAGATCGCGTCCGGTTCTTCGGTCTTAGCTGGGTCGGCCACCGCGGGCTTGCGCATGGCGGCCGGCCGCAAATGGGCGGGCAGGGCCCGCAGGCCCGCGGCGCACAGCGCGGTCACGGCGACCGCACCTGCGGTGGTGAGCATCGCCGGAGCCGCCGGGAAGGCGCCCTCCAGCAACATCGAGATGCCGAACACCACGAACAGCGCCGCGGCGCCCAACTGGATGGCCCGCTCCGGAAGGTGCTTGCCTGCGATTGCGCCGACCGCGATGGCCAGCGCATCGGCAGCCACCATGCCGATGGTCGAACCGATCCACACGCCCACCCAGTCGTTGTCGGCGGCCAGCGTGATCGTCGCCAGCATCGTCTTGTCGCCGAGTTCGGCGAGCAGGAACGCCGAGGTCACCGTCAAGAACGCCGGCGCGGTCGAGCGCTGGGCGCGGGTCGCCTCGTCGTCGGAGAGCTTGTCGCCGCGCAGGGTCCACAACCCGAAGAACACGAAGGCCACACCGGCCAGGATGCCGAGCAGGTGCGTCGGCAGCGCCGCGCCCAGGTAGTGACCGACCGCCACCGAGATCAGGTGCACACCGGTGGTGGCCGCGGTGATACCGCCCAGGACCACCCACCAGCGGTAACGCAGCGCGAACGTCATGGCCATCAACTGCGACTTGTCGCCGAGTTCGGCGACGAAGATGACGGCGAAACTCAAGAGCAGAGCAGACAGCACTCAACAACTCCTCGGTCGTTGGTTGCCTTTCGGGGCTGAACAGATGCCTCCGGCCGGCAACCAATAGGTCTACGGCCGAAGGTCTCGCCCACCGGCCGTGACCGGTTCGGATAGCCGGGCCGTCGCGCTGCGCTGCTGTGCGTGGCCAGTATGTCGAATATCCGATTGGGGGCTACTCCCCTTCGCTGCGATCCACCATACCCGCGCCGGCGGGGCCGGTGCAAACCGTCCTCGCCGAAAAGCCTTATTCGCCAATAAGTTTGGGCTTCGACACGAGAAAGTTCGGGTGCCCTTACTGGGCCGGTTCAGCTCCCCACATAATCGGCGAGGTGCTGGCCGGTGAGTGTGCCCCGGTTGGTGACCAGATCCGCCGGGGTGCCCTCGAAGACGACGCGGCCACCGTCGTGACCGGCGCCCGGGCCCAGGTCGACGATCCAATCGGCATGCGCCATCACGGCCTGATGGTGCTCGATCACGATCACTGACTTGCCGGCATCCACCAGCCGGTCCAACAGGCCGAGCAGCTGTTCGACATCGGCCAGGTGCAGCCCGGTGGTCGGCTCGTCCAGGATCAACGTATCGGCCTTGTCGCCACCGGTTTCGGCGAGCCGGGCCGCCAGCTTGAGGCGCTGCCGTTCCCCGCCGGACAGCGTGGTCAGCGGTTGGCCGAGAGTCAGGTACCCGAGGCCGACGTCTGCCATTCTTGCCAAAATCTTCTGTGCGGCAGGAACTTTCGAATCCTCGTCACCGAAGTACCGCTCCGCCTCACTGACCGGCATGGCCAGCACCTCGGCGATGTTGCGACCGCCGAGCAGGTACTGCAACACCGAGGCGCCGAAGCGCTTGCCCTCGCATTCCTCGCAGGTGGTCTCTACGGTGGCCATCACCCCGAGGTCGGTGTAGATCACGCCCGCGCCGTTACACGTCGGGCAGGCGCCCTCCGAATTCGAGCTGAACAGGGCCGGTTTGACGCCGTTCGCCTTGGCGAAGGCCTTGCGGATCGGGTCGAGCAGCCCGGTGTAGGTCGCCGGGTTGCTGCGTCGGGACCCGCGGATCGGGGTCTGGTCGACCACCACCACGCCGTCGCGACCGGCCACCGAGCCGTCGATCAGCGAGCTCTTGCCAGAGCCCGCGACCCCGGTGATCACCACCAGCGCCCCGAGCGGGATGTCCACGTCCACGTCGCGCAGATTGTGCGTGTTCGCGCCGCGGATCTCCAACGCGCCGTTGGGCTCCCGCACGGAGTCCTTCAGCGCCGCGCGGTATCCCAGGTGCTTTCCGGTGATGGTGTCGCTGGAGCGCAATCCGGCCACGGTGCCCTCGAAGACCACCTCTCCGCCCGCGGATCCGGCGCCCGGGCCCAGATCGACGACGTGATCGGCGATCGTGATCGTCTCGGGCTTGTGCTCGACGACGAGCACGGTGTTGCCCTTGTCCCGCAGGGCCAGCAGCAGATCGTTCATCCGGGCGATGTCGTGTGGGTGCAGGCCGATGGTCGGTTCGTCGAAGACGTAGGTGACGTCGGTGAGTGACGAGCCCAGGTGGCGGATCATCTTGACGCGCTGGGCTTCTCCGCCGGACAGGGTGCCGGCCGGGCGGTCCAGCGACAGGTAGCCCAACCCGATCTCGACGAATGAGTCGAGGGTGTGCTGCAACGCGGCCAGCAGCGGGGCCACAGATTCTTCTTTGACGGTGCCGAGCCAGGCGGCCAGGTCGGTGATCTGCATCGCGCAGGCCTCGGCGATGTTGATGCCCGCGACCTTCACCGAGCGGGCGGTCTCCGACAGCCGGGTGCCGTCGCATTCCGGGCAGGTGGTGAAGGTGACCGCACGTTCCACGAAGGTCCGGATGTGGGGCTGCATGGCCTCGACGTCCTTGGACAGGAACGACTTCTGGATCTGCGGGATCAGCCCGAGGTAGGTCAGGTTGACGCCGTCGATCTTGAGTTTGGTGGCCTCCTTGTGCAGCAGCGCATCGAGTTCCTTCTTGGTGTACTTGCTGATCGGCTTGTCCGGGTCGAAGAAGCCGCAGCCGCGAAAGATCCGGCCGTACCAGCCGTCCATGCTGAACCCGGGAATGGTCAGCGCGCCCTCGTTCAGCGACTTGGAGTCGTCGTACAACGCGGTCAGATCGATGTCGTTGACCGCGCCGCGGCCCTCACAGCGCGGGCACATCCCCCCGACGATGTTGAAGTCGCGACGTTCCTTGACCGTGCGCCCACCCTTTTCCATGGTGACGGCGCCGGCACCGCTGATCGAGGCCACGTTGAACGAAAACGCTTGTGGTGAACCGATATGCGGCTTCCCGATCCGGCTGAACAGGATGCGCAGCATGGCCCCGGTGTCGGTGGCGGTGCCCACCGTCGAGCGGGGATCGGAGCCGATGCGCTGCTGGTCGACGATGATCGCGGTGGTCAACCCTTCGAGGACGTCGACCTCGGGGCGGGCCAGGTTCGGCATGAAACCCTGCACGAAGGCGCTGTAGGTCTCGTTGATCAGCCGCTGCGATTCGGCCGCGATCGTGTCGAACACCAGCGAGCTCTTGCCCGACCCCGAAACGCCGGTGAACACCGTCAGCCGGCGCTTGGGCAACTCGATGTCGACGTCCTTGAGATTGTTCTCCCGGGCGCCGGTGACCCGGATCAGATCGTGGCTGTCGGCGGGGTGGGTCTTGGCGGTGCTCATGGACTAGCGCAGCTCCTGGATTCGGATCATGGTTCCGGCGGGGTCCCGGACGGCGCAGTCGCGCACGCCGTAGGGCTGATCGGTGGGCTCCTGGACGATCTCGGTGTCTGTGGCCTGCAGTTTCTCGAACGCGGCGTCCAGATCCTTGGTGGCCAGCACGACGATCGCGTATGTGCCCTTGGCCATCATCTCGGCGATCAGGCGGCGCTCGTCGTCGGTGATGCCCGGGTCGGCGGCCGGAGGATGCAACACGATGGAGGTGTCGGGCTGGCCGACCGGGCCGACGGTGATCCAGCGCATCTTGCCGCCGCCGACGTCGAGGCGGACCTCGAAGCCCAGCACGTCGCGGTAGAAGGCGAGTGAGGCCTCCGGGTCATCGTGCGGAAGGAACGTGTTGTGGATTTTGATGTCTGCGATGCTCATGCTCCCGACGTTAGGTGCAGGCCCACCGCGGCTGCTTCTCGATTCCTGATCGGTTTGGTGACGTGCTTCTCCATGCAGGACGGCAGGCCGTCGCTGACGCCGGCCGTCTGCTCGCGATACCGGCTGGGCGGGATACCGACGAGTTCGGTGAACCGGGTGCTGAACGTCCCCAGTGATGAGCAGCCGACCGCGAAGCACACCTCGGTGACCGACATGTCGCCGCGGCGCAGCAGCGCCATCGCGCGTTCGATGCGACGGGTCATCAGATACGAATACGGTGACTCGCCGTAGGCGATCTTGAACTGGCGCGACAGGTGCCCGGCGGACATGTTGACGCCGCGGGCAAGGGCTTCGACGTTCAGCGGCTGCGCGTACTCGCGGTCGATCCGGTCCCGCACCCGGCGCAGCAGCTTGAGATCGCCCAGCTGTTGGTCGGCCACATCGGCGATCGTACGTCTAGGGGCCCGTGCTGACCGGATGACCGGCCAGCCTCCATTCGACCATTCCGTCGTTGAGCCGGATCGCGCGATGGCCGCCGGCGGTCAGCGTCCGCACGGCGTCGTGCGCGTAGACGCAGTACTCGCCACGGCAGTACACGACGATGTCGGCGTCGTCCGGCAACTCGGTGATCCGGTCGGCGAGCTCGTCCACCGGTATCGACACCGCGCCCGGGATATGGCCGGCGCGGAATTCTTCGTCGGGCCGGACATCGAGGACCACCACGGGGGCGTCGTGGTCGTTGATGCGGGCCCACAGTTCGTCGCGGTCGATGCCGGTTGCCGTCGGTGTGCCGAGGTAGGCGTCGCGGGCCGCGCCGACGTCGGCCCGTCGGCGGTCAGCGGTCGTCCGCAACAGCACCAGCAGTTGCGCGACGTCGTCCCCGGCCAGGCGGTAGTAGATCTTGACGCCGTCGCGACGCGTCTCGACGAAGCCGGCCTGTTTGAGTACCTGCAGGTGCGACGACGCCGTCGTCAGGTTCAGGGCCGCGGCCCTGGCGAGGGCATCGACACTGCGCTCACCCTGGCTGAGCAGGTCGAGCAGCTCCAGTCGGCTGGCGTGTGACAGCGCCTTTCCACAGGTGGCGAACGCTTCGTACAAACGTGTCTTCGCCGGTGACCGGTCCATGGGGCGATTATTCCATAATTTCATGGAATACCGTACAGTCGCGATATGGGCTTTGCCGACTCTGACCTGATCCCTCTGGTAGATGACGGGCTGGGCAACAGCTCATATCTGGTAGACCTCGGTGACGGACGGGCGCTGGCCGTCGACGCCAGCCGGGACTTGCGGGCCCTGAACCGCGCGGCCGATTCCCGCGGACTGTCCGTCGCCTTCGCCGCCGACACCCACCTGCACGCCGACTTCCTGTCCGGGGCGGTCCAACTGCACGACGACACGGGCGCGACGATCTTGGCCTCGGCCGCGGGCGGGCGCCGGTTCGACCACACCGGTCTGCGCGACGGCGACGAGGTCGACCTGGGTGGGTTACGACTGCGTGCCCTGGCGACGCCAGGGCATACCGACGAGCATCTGTCGTTCGCGCTCACCGAGGACGGTCGTGAGCTCGGGGTGTTCACCGGAGGGTCGCTGATCGTCGGCTCTGCTGCCCGCACCGACTTGCTCGGCGCCGATCGCACCGTGGAACTCGCACGCGCGCAATACCGTTCATTGCACCGCCTGGCGGAGCTGGACGACGATGTCGCGGTGTGGCCCACCCACGGCGCCGGATCGTTCTGTTCGGCACCCCCGGGCGCCGAGCGCATCACCACCATCGGCGCCCAGAAGCACGCCAACCCGCTGCTGGTCGCACCCGATGAGGACTCGTTCGTCGCGCTGCTCCTCGGCGGACTCGGCAGTTATCCCGCGTACTTCGCCCGGCTGGGGGAGCGGAATCGCTCTGGCCCGGAGGTGATCACCGAAGAGCCGGCGCTGGCGCATCTGGACGTGGCGCAAACCATCGCCCTGATCGCCGATGGGGCCGTCGTGGTCGACGTCCGTCCTGCCGCCGCGTTCGCCCAGGGGCACATACCCGGATCGCTGTCGATCCCACTGCGTGGCCAATTCGCCACGTGGCTGGGCTGGCTGCTGGAGGACACCGTCCCGCTGGTCATCGTCGCAGACGAAGGCCAGGACCTGTCCGAAATCGTCTGGCAGGCCTACAAGATCGGCTATGAGCGATTGGCCGGACGGCTCGCCGGGGGCATGGATGCCTGGCATGCCGCGGGACGACCGGCCGACTACCTCCAGTTCGCCCCGGCCGACCGGCTACCGGACCGGCCCTATCTCGATGTCCGCCAAGCGGGCGAGTACGGCGCCGGACACGTCGCGGGCGCGGTGCACATCGAGTTGGGCGTCTTGGACAACCATGCCGATCAGGTGCCCGCCGGTGCGGTGGTCGCGTGCGGCCACGGCGAGCGGGCCATGACAGCGGCCAGCGTGCTGCAGCGCCGGGGAGTCACCGGGCTGGCCGTGCTCGACGGTGGCCCCGAGGACTACGCCAAGGCGCACGGGCGTGACCTCCGTACCGGTCGCTCATGAAATCGGTGTCCGACAGGCACCGGATCGAACTCGGCCTGCGGGAAAACTGGCTGCAGTTCACCCTCTTGGTGCTCGTCAATGTCTGCGTCGGTGCCCTGGTCGGGTTGGAGCGCACCACCGTTCCGTTGATCGGATCCGAAACCTTCGGCCTCACCAACGATTTGGCGGTGTTCTCGTTCATCATCGCGTTCGGGGTGACCAAGGCGCTGACCAACCTCGCCGCCGGGGCACTGACTGCCCGGTTCCGCCGCAAGCAGCTGCTGCTGGCCGGCTGGGCCGTCGGCGTTCCCGTGCCGTTCATGCTGGCCTGGGGTCCGTCCTGGAGCTGGATCGTCGCCGCCAACGTCCTCCTCGGTCTCAACCAGGGCCTGGCCTGGTCCATGACGGTGAACATGAAGATCGATCTCGTCGGCCCGCAGCGGCGCGGGCTGGCCACCGGCCTGAACGAGGCGGCCGGCTACGTCGCGGTGGGCGCGACCGCCCTGCTGACCGGCTACCTCGCCACCGCGTACGGGTTGCGCCCGGCTCCCGAACTCGTCGGCGTGGTGTTCGTGGCCGCCGGGTTGGGGCTGTCCCTGGTGGTGCGTGACACGGCCGCGCACGTAGCCCTTGAGCTGGATCGCCATCCACATCCCGCACCCACGGGCGGCGGCTTGCGAACGATCTTCGGGCGGACCAGCTGGGGTGATCGCAGCCTGCGGGGCGCCAGCCAGGCGGGTCTGGTGAACAATCTCAACGACGGGCTGACCTGGGGCGTGTTCCCGTTGCTGTTCACCGATCACGGGCTCGGGCTGGCCGCGATCGGGCTGATCAAGGGTCTCTATCCCTTGCTGTGGGGGCTCGGGCAGATTCCCACCGGGCATCTCGCCGACCGGATCGGTCGCAAGCCCCTGGTGGTCGGGGGCATGCTGGTTCAGGCCGGCGGATTCGGGTTGGCCGTGGCGCTGCTGAACTGGCCGCTGTTGGCCGGCGTGCTGTCGGCGATTGCGCTCGGTGTGGGCACCGCCATGGTCTACCCGGCGCTGATCGCAGTGGTCTCCGACCACGCGCACCCCAGCTGGCGACCCAATGCGCTTGGTACATACCGCTTCTGGCGAGATATCGGCTACGCCGTCGGAGCCTTGGTGGCCGGTGCGATGGGCAACTGGCTCGGCCTGGAGTCCGCGGTGGTGGCGGCAGGGGTGCTGACCGCGGTCTCCGGAATCCTGGCCGCCCGCTGGATAACCGACCGGCCGGCGACATGATCACCGTCGAACCCGATGCGCTGCAGCGGCGCACAATACGGGTGCTGTTGTGCGCGCAGGTATTCAGCGGTGCCGGACTGGCCGCGGGAATCACGGTCGGAGCGCTGCTCGCCCAGGACATGCTCGGGTCGACCGGCTGGGCCGGCATTCCGAGTGCGCTGTTCACCTTGGGCTCGGCCGTTGCGGCCCTGGCGGTGGGAAAGCTGTCGCAGCGGCATGGCCGCCGGCCCGGTCTTGCGGTCGGATACGCAGCCGGTGCGTTCGGCAGTGTGGGCATCGTCGCGGCAGCGGTTGTCCACAGTGTCCCGTTGTTGTTCGTCGCGCTTCTGATCTACGGATCGGGAACGGCGACGAACCTGCAAGCCCGCTACGCCGGTGCCGACCTCGCCCGGCCCGATCACCGGGCGCGGGCGATCAGTACGGTCCTCGTCGCCACCACTCTCGGGGCGGTGGCCGGGCCCAATCTCGTTGGCGTGCTAGGGACTTTTGCCGAGGATGTGGGAATCCCGCGTCTTGCCGGGCCGTTTCTGCTCGCCGCGGTGGCATACGGCGCGGCAGCCGTGGTGATCGCGATCCTGCTCAGACCCGACCCGCTGGTGGTGGCGGCGCAGCTGTCGGCAGACAGCCCGAACCACGACGACCCGGACCCCACCGACCGGCGCAGGTGGCCTCCCACGCTCATCGGCGGCACCATGGTCATGGTCATCACCCAACTGGTGATGGTCGCCGTCATGACCATGACTCCGGTGCACATGCAGGGCCATCCTCACGCCCTGTCGGCGGCGGGACTCGTCATCTCGATTCACGTCGCGTCGATGTACCTGCCGGCGCCATTGTCGGGAGCCCTCGTCGACCGGTTCGGCCCGGCAGCCGTCGGTGTCCTGGCCGCCGTGGTACTGGCCGCGTCCGGAGTGATCGCCGCCCTGGCCGCCCCGAACTCGGTTGCGGTGCTCTCGATCGCACTGGCATTGCTCGGATTCGGGTGGAGCCTTGGTCTCGTGGCGGGAACGACCACGATCACCGACAACACCCCGGTCGGAGCGCGAGCCGCGACACAAGGCGCGGTGGATCTGTTCATCGCCCTGGCAGGAGCCATCGGCGGCTTACTTTCGGGTGTGGTGGTGGCGACGGTGGGTTACGAGTGGTTGGCGCTGGGCGGTTCGCTGACGGCAGCTGTGATCGTGCCGGTACTGGTACTCACGGCTAGGGTGTCGGCGCCAGCCGGTACACCGCACCGGCGTAGTCGTCGGTGACGTACACGGCGCCGTCCGGACCGGCGATCGCGGCCACCGGGCGACCCCACCGGGTGCCGTCGTCGGACTGGAATCCCCCGACCAGCGTCTCCTGCGGCCCCAATATGCCGCTGTTCCAACTGAAGAACGACACTTCCGGAGCTTGTGGTGACTGACGGTTCCATGAACCGTGTACCCCGACGAGCGCTCCGGGGCCGTAGGGCTCGGGCAGCTCCGCGAAACTCATGCCCAGCGGGGCAGAGTGCGCACCCAGCGTCTGCTCGACCGCGGGCAGGGCCGCACAATCCATCTCGGACCCGTCCGCGTTGGTCTCCATGTCCCGGATGAACCCGGCCGGCGGCGTGCCGTCGGGATTGCAGTACGGCCAACCCAATTCGCGTCCGGGTGTCAGCTTGGCGACCGACTCCGGCGGATGATCGTCCACATAGTCGGGCACCACCCGGCCCTGCGGGTCGGCCACGTTGTCGCGATTGTTGACCGCGGTCCACAGCGAGCCGTCCGGGGCGAAGGCCAGGCCGGTCCCGTTGCGCACCCCGGTGGCGAACGGTTCGGCCGGTCCGCCGCCGGGCGGCACCCGCATGATCGTGGCGCGTGGAGGTGTGGCGGTGCGGTCCTCGGCCGAGATGTTGCCCGTCGATCCGATCGAAAAGTACACCGCGCCATCGGATCCCACGACGACGCTCTTGAGCGCGTGAGCATAGGCGCCGTGCAGATCGGGACTCTTGGCGTCGGGGAGATCACCGGCGATGGTGCGGCGGTTGACCGCCCGGCCGTCGACATAGTCGTAGGCGTCGACGCGATTGCTCTCGGCCACATACAGCGTCGAGCCGGCGAAGAACAGCCCGTGCGGTTGTTCCAGCCCGTCGAGCAGGGTGCGTTGATCGGGACGCACGGTCAGCACCTGCCCGGTGCTGGGCTGGGAGATCAGCAGCGCACCGTCCGGGGCGAACGCGGCCATCCTGGCCTTGGGCACCCGGGCGATCACCTCGATCGTCCACCCGGCCGGGATCTGAGCGCGGCGAGGTTCGTCGAGCGGGGCCTGGGCCAATTGGTCCGGCACCTGCACGAGGACCGACGCCAGGCCGGTGGGGGGCTGCTCAGAGCTCGACGGCGACGGAGACGGGGGAGGTGCGCTTTCGGGCTCCGTTCCGCACGCGACCAGTGCGGCCGCGGTGATCAGTGCAACCGCGCTACGCGCCGCCCAAACCCGCATTCATCTCCCATACCAGGATCTCGGCATCGGTGTCGGCGACGACGCGCTGTCCACCAGAGTCGGTGAGCCGCGCGGCATCACCTTCGGCCAGCGCCCCGGAGCCTTCCAGCGTGACGGTGCCGCGCGCGACGAACAGGTGGACATAGCGGGCCTGAGGTAGCTCGATGGCGTTGCCGGGCCGTAACCGGGAGCCGTAGAGCGTGGCGTTGGCGTTGTGCAGGGTGACGGCGGCGTCGGCAGCGCCGGAGGCGATCGGCGTCAGCGTGGCCCCCAGCTCGATCTCTTGCTGCTGATAGCTGGGCGTCACCCCGGCTTCGTCGGGCAGCACCCACATCTGCACGAAATGCACGGGCTCGCTGTCGGATCCGTTCTTCTCGGAATGCTGCACACCGGTGCCGGCCGACATCCGCTGAGCCAGGCCCGGATAGATCACCCCCGAGTTGCCCATCGAATCCTGGTGCGCCAACCGGCCGGACAGCACCCACGTGACGATCTCCATGTCCCGGTGCGGGTGGGTGTCAAAGCCGGCAGCCGGCGCCACGATGTCGTCGTTGTTCACCAGCAACAGGCCGTGATGGGTGTTGGCCGGGTCGTAGTAGTCGGCGAACGAGAACGAATGTCGAGACTGCAGCCAGTCCGTCGTGCTCAGACCACGGTCATCGGCGCGGCGGATGTCGACGGTGGCCATGCGCCCAGCCTAGCGACCGGCGGCCAACCGACCGGTGGATCGAGGCGTGATCCAACGGCTTAGTCTGTCGACGTGGATATCAATGGAGCTAGCGCAATCGTCACCGGTGGCGCATCAGGTATCGGCGCGGCAACCGCCCGCCAGCTGGCAGCAAAGGGAGCCAAGGTCGTCGTCGCCGACCTGCAGGCAGACAAGGGCGAGGCCCTCGCCAAGGAGATCGGCGGCGCGTTCGTCACCGTCGACGTCACCGACACCGAGCAGATCGAGGCCGCCGTCAACAAGGCCGCCGAACTCGGCCCGCTGCGCGCCCTGGTGAACTCGGCCGGTATCGGCTGGGCCCAGCGCACCATCGGCAAGGACGGCGAATTCGCCTCCGCACACAATCTGGACGCCTACAAGAAGGTCCTGGCGATCAACCTGGTCGGCACCTTCGACTGCATCCGGCTGGCCGCCACCGCGATGAGCCGCAACGAGCTCACCGACACCGGCGAGCGTGGCGCGATCGTCAACATGACCAGCGTCGCGGCCTTCGACGGCCAGATCGGCCAGGCCGCCTACTCGTCGTCCAAGGGCGGCGTCGTCGGCCTGACCCTCCCGGTCGCGCGCGACCTGTCCGCGGTGGGCATCCGCGTCAACACCGTGGCACCCGGCCTGATCGACACCCCGATCTACGGCGAGGGCGAGGCCTCCGAGGCATTCAAGGCCAAGCTGGGTGAGTCGGTGCTGTTCCCGCACCGCCTCGGCAAGCCCGACGAGCTGGCCTCCATGGTCGTCGAGCTGCTGACCAACTCGTACATGAACGCCGAGGTGGTCCGCGTCGACGGCGGCATCCGGATGCCACCCAAGTAACTCCCGCGAGCAGACGCAGAATCGCACTCTTCCTCAGGGAGGAGTGCGATTTTGCGTCTGCTGGACAACGATCGTCAGGTGGTCGACACCTGGTGGGGCAGCGCACTGATCGGCCTCGGCGTTGCGTTGCTCGTGAGTTGGGTCGTGATGGTGATCGCGTTGCTCATCGTGCGCCCCCGCGGGAATCTGCTCACCGAGGCGCTCCGGTTGCTTCCCGACCTGCTGCGGCTGATCCGGCGCCTGGCCGCGGACAAGACACTGCCTCGCGGCGTGCGGGTCCGCTTGGCGCTGCTGGTGGCGTATCTGGCGCTGCCGATCGATGTGATCCCCGATTTCATCCCGGTGCTCGGCTACGCCGACGACGCCATCATCGTCACCGTGGTGCTCCGCAGCGTGGTGTGCCACGCCGGGTTGGACGCCGTTCGGGCGCACTGGCCGGGCACAGATGACGGGTTCGATGCCCTGGTGCGGCTGACGGGCCTGAAGTAGCCCACCGGGCAAAAACAAGATCCCCCTTCTCGACGCTGAAAAGGGGGATCTTGAGGCTGGGGGCGGAGGTGTTACCAGTCCGACTCGTCGAACGTGATGACGCCGCGAATGTTGTTGCCGTCCAACATGTCCTGGTAGCCCTGATTGATGTCCTCGAGCTTGTAGGTCCGGGTGATCATGTCGTCGATGTTGAGCAGCCCCGACTTGTACAGCGCCGTCAGTCGTGGCGTCTCGACGTGCGAGTTGCCGCCACCGAAGATGTTGCCCTTCAACGTCTTCTGCAACATCGTGAACAGGAACAGGTTGAGCTTGACGTCGGCATCCATCATCGAGCCCATGCCCGTCACCACGCAGGTGCCGGTCTTGGCGGTCAGGATCATCGCCTCTTCGATGTACTCACCCTTCATCTCGCCGACGGCGATGATGACCTTGTCGCCCATCAGGCCGTGGGTGACGTCGATGATGGGCGCGATGGCCTCGGCCATCGACGGGTAGACGTGCGTGGCGCCGAACTTGATGGCCTGCTCGCGCTTCCACTCGTTCGGGTCGATCGCGATGACGTGCTTGGCGCCGGAGATCACCGCGCCCTGCAGCGCGCTCATGCCGATACCGCCGACACCGACGACGATGACGGTCTCGCCGGGCTTGACGTCGGCGACGTTGGTGGCCGAGCCGAAGCCGGTCGGCACCGCGCAGCCCATGATGGCCGCGGTCTCGAACGGGATGTCCTTGTCGATCTTGACGACCGAATCCTTGTGCACCGTCATGTACGGCGCGAAGGTTCCGAGCAGGTTCATCGGCGACACCTCACGGCCGCCGGCGTGGATCCAGCTTCGGCCGTCGGCGATGGCCTTCCCACCGAGCAGGACCGCGCCGCGGTCACACAACGAGCGGAAGCCCTTCAGACACGGCGGACATTCCCCACAGGCCGGGATGAAGGCGAGGATGACGTGATCGCCCTCCTCGATGCCGGTGACGTTCTTGCCGACCTTGGTGACCACGCCGGCGCCCTCATGGCCGCCCAGCGCGGGCAGCGCCATCGGGGTGGCCCCGGTGGTGAGGTGGTAGTCGGAGTGGCACATGCCCGCGGCATGCATCCGGATCTGTACTTCGTCGGCGACGGGGTCGCCCAGGTCGATCTCATCGACCTTGAATGGCGAGTTGAGTTCCCACAGCAGGGCGCCTTTGGTCTTCATGGAACGCGATAATAGAACAGGTTGCAGTACCACCGGGTAACTGGCCGTTTACCTGCGACTATCTGAGCTTCATTTCGTCGTCGAGCGGCCGGATGAGACAGGTGTCAGGGGTCCGGGTGGCTCGGGTGGCCGCTCGGCGATGAGAAGCCGGCACGTGGCTGGTCTATCTCGACATGACCCACATCAACGCAGCCATCGTCCCCAACCTCTGGTTCGACCGGGAGGCCGAACAGGCCGCCCAGCACTACATCGCCGCATTCGGCGGCAACGGCCGCATCCTCAACACCATCGCCTCGCACCCCGATTCGCCGTCACCGCAGGACGTGCCGGTGGTGGTCGAATTCGAGCTCTCCGGACAGCGCTTCGTCGGTATCAACGGCGGCCCGCAGTTCACCTTCAACGAAGCCGTATCGCTGGAGGTACGCGTCACCGGCCAGCAGGAGCTGGATCGGCTCTGGGCTGCCCTGAGCGACGGCGGCGAGGAATTGCCGTGTGGCTGGCTCAAGGACAAGTACGGACTGGCCTGGCAGATCACCCCGACCGAGTACTACGACCTGCTGGCCAAGGGAGACTCCGAGGCCGACGCCCGCTTGATGTCCGCGGTGCTCGCCACGATGGGCAAGTTCGACATCGCCGCCCTGGAGGCCGCCTACAAGGGCGCCTGAGAGAGGCCGAGTGGCCAGTTACTACACGGATCTTTGGTGAGCGCGTGGCATAACTGGCCACTCGGCTGTATCCACAGCTCGGGATCCATCCACAGCGGCGGATCGAAACGGCCGCGCGGGCAGGGTTTGCGTCACAGGAGGCCGAGACCGTGTGTCTATGGCCAGGCCATTTCTCGGAACCGAGGCGCTGAACTCGGGTTCGGTGAGTCGACGGACGTTGGCGAGCCGGTATGACGCGGTGTACCGCAACGTCTACCTGGCGAAAGGCGTTGAGATGACGGCCGCGACTCGTGCGGTGGCGGCGTGGCTGTGGTCCGGACGAGAAGCGACGATGGCGGGCCTCTCGGCAGCCGCGCTGTACGGCACCAAGTGGATCGATGCGGCTGAGCCGGCCGAACTGTATCGCCGTAACGGCAAGCCGGTCGACGGTGTCCTCATCCACCGAGACCGATTGCTGGAAGACGAAGTACGCACCCGTGGTGGCATCCTCGTGACGACCCCCGCGCGTACGGCGTTCGACTTGGGCCGACGCCTGGGCCGGGATGAGGCAGTCGTGCAGCTGGACGCCCTCTCTCAGGCCACCCACCTGTCCGCGACCGACATCGTTCCTCTCCTTGAATGTCATCCGGGTGTTCGGGGGCTGGTTCAACTCCGCGCGGTGCTCGACTTGATGGATGGTGGTGCCGAATCCCCGCAGGAAACCCGCACCCGCCTACTACTCATCGACGCGGGATTGCCGAAGCCGCAGACACAGATCGTCGTGTGCGGCAGCTTCGCCGGCAGGAAGTCCGCGCGCATCGACATGGGATACGAGGAGTTCAAAGTAGGTATCGAGTACGAGGGCGTGCAGCATTGGGCGGATCCTCGCGTTCGGGCCAACGACATCGATCGCTATGCCGAACTTGCTGCGCAGGGCTGGCTCATTGTCAGAGTCGGCGCTGATCTGCTCAATCGCCGCCCCCAGGTGATCGTGGCTCGAGTGTGCGCGGCGTTGCAGGACCGCGGTGCTCAGTGGCCAGTTATCGCACGCCACTGCCCGGAGCGCGTGGCATAACTGGCCACTCGGCGTTAGCGAGCCTCAGAGCGACGCGGGCAGCCCGAACTTGTCGAACAATGACGGTTCCATGAACGCCACCACATGGGAGATGCCGTCCTTGCCGATGTCGAGGACGTGCAGCTGAAAGGGCTCGTGCCGACCCGTCTCGCGGTTCAGGAAGTACATCGCCGCGGCAGGCTGGCCATTGGCGGTCGTCGGGATGAGCCGCATGTCGCCGGCCTGCTCGGCCGGGCACTTGTACCGGGACAGGTCGCCGATGGCCTCCGGCCCCCGGTACCAGCTGTCGAACGGCGGCATCTCCCAGATCGCCTCCGCGGTGAACAGCTCGACGAGCTTGTCGATGTCGTAGGCCTCGAACGCGGCCATGTAGTTGCGCAGCAGGTTCTGGGCGTGCTCGGAGTCCGGCGGGGAGATCTCGTCGTCCTGGCTGGGGCTGACCGCGTCGAGTTGGGCCCGGGCCCGTTGCAGCAGGCTGTTGACGGCCGCGGTGGAGGCCCCGATGGCCTCACCCACCTCCGCGGCCTTCCACTGCAGTACCTCACGCATCACCAGCACCGCACGTTGCCGGGCCGACAGATGCTGCAGCGCGGCTACGAACGCCAGCCGCACCGAATCCCGCGTCCCGACGATGGTGCTCGGATCCTCCGGATCGTCGCTGGAATCCGGGAGTGGCTGCAGCCACGGGATCTCATGGTGCTCGGAGATCTCGTCGGTGGGCGATGAACTCGGATTACCCAGGCCGGACGGCAACGGGCGGCGTTGCCGGCCCTCCAGCGCCGTGAGGCATGTGTTGGTGGCAATGCGATACAACCAGGTGCGCACCGAGGACTTGCCCTCGAAACCCCCGTAGGCCTTCCAGGCCCGCAGATAGGTCTCCTGCACCAGGTCTTCGGCATCGTGCAGTGAGCCGGTCATCCGGTAGCAGTGCGCCAGCAGCTCACGGCGGTAGCGCTGGGCATCGGCCAGGAACGCATCGGCCGGGCTGTCGTCATCGAGGCGGTGGGCGAGGACCGTCACATTCGCGAGCTTACGCAGCACCTCCGACATCTACGACCGAAAAATGTCCGACCAGTGCGGCTACGCTCGCCAAGGTGACCAGCACCCGCAGTGAACAGACCTTCGACGGCGTCGGCGGGGTCCGCATCGTCTACGAGGTGTGGACTCCCGACATCGCGCCGCGCGGCGTCGTCGTCCTCTCACACGGCCTGGGTGAGCATGCCGGGCGGTACCACCACGTCGCACAGCGGTTCGGTGCCGCCGGCCTGGCCGTCTACGCCCTGGATCACCGCGGGCACGGGCGCTCCGGCGGCAAGCGGGTGTACCTGCGCGACATGTCCGAGTACGTCGGCGACTTCCACACCCTGGTGGGGATCGCCGCCACCGCGCACCCGAAACTCCCGCGGATCGTGCTGGGTCACAGCATGGGCGGCGGCATCGTCTTCAGCTACGGCGTCGAGTACCCCGACGAATACACCGCGATGGTGCTGTCCGGACCTGCCGTGGCCGCGCAGGCAGCGGTGTCCCCGGTGCTCGTTGTCGTGGCCAAGGCCTTGGGCAAGATCGCGCCGGGACTGCCGGTGGAGAATCTCGACGCCGACGCGGTCTCCCGCGACCCGGAGGTGGTGGCGGCCTACAAGGCCGACCCGCTGGTATGGCACGGCAAGGTGCCCGCGGGTATCGCGCGGGCACTGATCATCGTGGGGCAGACCATGCCCCAGCGCGCCTCGGCCCTCACCGCGCCGCTGCTGGTGGTGCACGGCGAGAAGGACCGCCTGGTGGCCGCCGACGGCAGTCGCCACCTCGTCGAATGCGTGGCCTCTCAGGATGTCCACCTCAAGGTGTACCCGGGTCTGTACCACGAGGTGTTCAACGAGCCCGAGAAGGAGGTCGTGCTCGGCGACGTCACGACCTGGATCGAGACGCACCTGTGAGATGGATTGTGGTGGTACTGCTTTCGGTACTGCTGGTGGCCGGTTGCGGAGCGGAGGAGCCGTCGAAGGAGGCGCAGCAACCCACGTGGACCGATGACGACGTCACGTTCGACGCCGACGGTCTGACGATCCACGGGTCCTATCGCCACCAGGGCACGCCGGGCCCGGCCGCACTGCTGATCTCCGAGAGCGGGCCGACCGACCGGAACGGCGACAACAAGGTCGTCGGCCCGGTCGGCAACATGCGCCAGCTCGCCGAGACGTTGTCGGACAAGGGCGTGGCCAGCCTGCGCTACGACAAGATCGGCACCGGCGCCACCAAGCTCGGGCCCTACGAGACAAGACCCACCGAGGTGGTCAGTGGCGTCTACACCAGCGGCGCGGCCGCGGCGCTGCGGTTCCTGGCCGGGCAGCCCGACACCGACGATGCCAAGCTGTCGATCTACGCGGTCGGCGAGGGTGCGATCCATGCCATGACGCTGGCCGGCGCCGGTGATCCGAAAGTCCACTCGCTGGCGCTGTTTCAGCCGCTGTCCGGCCGCTACCTGGACATCATCACCAACCGGGTGCGCGCCGGGGCCACGCCGGAGGTGCTGACCGCCTGGCTGGCCGCCGTCGACGAGATCCGCACCAAGGGCACCGTGCCCGCGAAACTCCCCGAGGGGCTGGGCGCGATCGTCAACCAGGGCAACCTGAAGGCGATCATCGAGGCCGACAAGATCGACCCGCTGCAGCTGGCCGCCGCGCTGCCCGACGGTATGCCGGTGCTGCTCACCTGCTCGGATTCCGATGCCCAGGCCAACTGCGAGTCCGAACGCCCGCTGATCGACGCGCTCGGGCACACCGCGCTGACGCTGGTGCAGCTCAAGGGCGTCAACCATGTCCTGCGCGACGATCCCACCGACAGCATCGCCAACTACGGCAAGCCGGGACCGTTGTCACCCCAGGTGGTGGACGCGGTGGGGGGTTTCGTCGGGAAGTGATGTCGGAGCTGATCTCTAGGATCGCGCCATGACGTACCAGCGAGGAGCGGAGCGGATCGCGCCATGAGTGACGACAAGATGCTGGCGCGCATCGCCGCGTTGTTGCGTCAGGCCGAGGGCACCGACAACCTGCACGAGGCCGAGGCCTTCATGGCCGCCGCCCAGCGGCTGGCCACCGCCACCTCGATCGACCTGGCCCTGGCCCGCGCGCACTCGGCAGAGCGCACCAAGGCGCAGATGCCGGTGCAGCGCACCATCACCATCGGCCAGGCCGGAGCACGCGGCCTGCGCACCTATGTGCAGCTGTTCGTGGTCATCGGGATGGCCAACGACGTGAAATGCGATGTGGCGTCCAACTCGACGTTCGTCTATGCCTACGGGTTCGCCGAGGACATCGACGCCACCCATGCGCTGTACACCAGCCTGCTGCTGCAGATGGTCAAGGCGTCGGAGAGCTATATCGCCTCGGGTGCTCACCGGCCCACCCCGACCATCACCGCCCGGCTCAACTTCCAGCTGGCCTTCGGCGCCCGCATCGGCCAGCGGCTCACCCAGGCTCGTGAGGAAGCGCAACGCGAGGCCGACGAGGTCTCCCGGCCGGGTACCGCTATCGCCTTGCGGGACAAGGATATCGAGCTTCGCAGTTTCTATCGGGAGGCGTCGCAGGCCCGCGGTACCTGGCGGGCGACGAGCGCGTCGGCGGGGTACTCGTCGGCGGCCCGGCGCGCAGGTGACCGGGCCGGCCGGCATGCCCGGCTCGGGGCGAACCCGGAGATCTCCGGGGCGCGTGGTGCTCTCGAGAAGTGAACGCGCGCGACAGCCAACGGGCCCGCGTCTATGCCGCCGAGCAGTTCGTGCGGACCATGTTCGACCGTGCGGCCCAACATAGTTCGCGTGCGATCGACTTCTTCGGCACGTCGCTCACCCTGCCGCCAGAGGCGAAATTCGGATCCGTCGAGTCCGTGCAGCGCTATGTCGACGACGTGGTCGCCCGGGTCGGTGCTGCGCCGGTGGCGGTCCGGCCGCGCCGGGGTGTCACCGCTGCGCACTATGAGCTGATCGACGGCCAGGCCGTCATCGCCGTGCCCGAACGCCACACCTGGGCCCTGCGAGAGTTGGTGGTGCTGCACGAGCTCGCCCACCACGTGAGTTGTGCGGATCCGCCCCACGGGTCGGATTTCGTCGCCGCCTTCTGCGAGCTGTGCGCGACGGTGATGGGTCCGGAGGTCGGGCTGGTGCTCCGGATGGTGTACGCCAAAGAAGGTGTCGTTTAGCCTGGCGCACATGACCGAACCCCGCGACGTCGACCTGATGTTCAACGAGGTGCTGCGCACCGAGGACGAGGCGTTGATTGCGGCGCGGGAGTCCGCGCAGGCCGAAGGCATGCCGGCCATCGAGGTGTCGGCCCAACACGGGAAGCTGCTGTCGCTGCTGGCCACCATCTCCGGAGCGCGACGGGTACTGGAGATCGGCACCCTCGCCGGGTACAGCACCATCAACCTGGCCCGCGGAGTCGGCCCGGACGGCAGCGTCGTCACCCTGGAATACGAGCCACGTCATGCCGAGGTGGCCCGGGCAAATCTGGAGCGCGCCGGGGTCGCTGACCGCGTCGATGTGATCGTCAGTGCCGCACTGGACACGCTGCCGCGGCTGGCCGAGCGCGGTGACGTGTTCGACCTCGTCTTCATCGACGCCGACAAGGAGAACAACATCGGCTATGTCGAGTGGGCGGTCAAACTGGGCCGGCCGGGCTCGATCATCGTGGTGGACAACGTGACCCGGTTCGGCCGGGTGCTGGCCCCTGCGGCCGACGATCACCAGGCGCAGGCGGTACGCGACATGCTGGAGATGATGGGCAGCCATCCGCGATTGGATACCGCAGCCATTCAGACCGTGGGTACCAAGGGCTGGGACGGATTCGCTGTCGCGCTCGTGAAGTAATGCACCGCGAGCGACCGCGTCTGTACGCAAATCACGGCGTGTTGGCGTACAGACACTCAGTGTCACAGTGGACGTGCCGCTGTTGCGGTGGTTGGGTTTCTTTCCACCTGGTGTCTGGCTCCTACAGACACTGCCACCTTCGGGTTGGCAATCGTGCGTTATGCCGACGCCAGGTGGGAAGGACCGACCGGCGTGACTTGATAGGAGCGTGGCACCGCCCCCACTGAGATGTGTCCTGCCGGTCGGCCCGACCTTCACCTCATCCACCAGATGAAAGAAGGCACCGTCCATGGTCGTCGTTGGAACCGATGTACACAAGCGCACCCATACCTTCGTCGCCGTCGACGAAGTCGGTCGCAAACTGGGCGAGAAGGTAGTCAAGGCCACCACCGAGGGACACCTCAAAGCATTGGCCTGGGCTCGCGAGCAGTTCGGGGAGGAAGTGCTGTGGGGTATCGAGGACTGCCGCAACCTCTCGGCGCGCCTCGAGCGTGATCTGCTCACCGCCGGGCAGTCGGTGGTGCGGGTGGCCCCGAAACTGATGTCTCAAGCTCGCGCTTCGGCGCGGACTCGCGGGAAGTCCGATCCGATCGATGCGTTAGCTGTCGCTCAGGCAGTGTTGCGCCATCCAGATCTGCCAATAGCCACCCACGATGAGGTCTCCCGTGAGCTCAAACTATTGGTTGATCGTCGTGAAGACCTTGTTGCGCAACAGACTTCAACGATCAACCGGCTCCGTCAACGAATCCACGAACTCGACCCCGCCGCCGAACCCAAACCCGCATCGCTGCACCGCGCCAAGCCCTGCGCAGTGCTTCAAGACTGGCTCGGCACCCAGCACGGCGTGTTGGCTGAGCTGGCTCGCGATGAGCTCGCCGACATCATGGGCATGACCGAGGCGATCGACGCCCTGGCCGCTCGTATCGGCGAGCGGGTGCAGAAGGTGGCCCCAACATTGTTGGCGTTGCCCGGTTGCGGTGAGCTGACTGCAGCCAAGCTCGTCGCCGAGGCCGCCGGCATCAGCCGTTTCCGCAGCGAAGCTGCCTTCGCCCGCCACAACGGCACCGCACCGATCCCAGTCTGGTCGGGTAACACCGCCGGGCGCGTCCGATTGAACCGCTCCGGCAACCGCCAACTCAACGCCGCGCTACACCGGATTGCCATCACCCAGCTCCGCATCCCTGACAGCGCCGGCCAGCGGTACTACCGCAGCCGCCTCGCCAACAAGGCAACCAAAGACGCTCTACGCTGCCTCAAACGCCATCTCTCCCGCACCGTCTACCGCAGCCTCCACGCCGACAAACACCTCAGCCACACCCACGAAAAACCCCTTGAAGCCATCGCCGCTTGACATAGGAGCAATGGTCGCTCGCGGAGACTAAGCGAGGGTGTCCTGCGGCTCGCGCTGGATCGGCTGGGGCCAGGGCTCGGGCTTGGGCCGCTGGCGCACCATCTGCGGCCACCAGAACCACTTGCCGAGCAGCGCCGCAATGGACGGCGTCATGAACGCGCGGATAACCAGGGTGTCGAACAGCAGACCCAGGCCGATCGTGGTACCCACCTGGCCGATCACCGCCAGCTCGCTGACCGCCATCGACATCATGGTGAACGCGAACACCAGACCGGCGGCCGTCACCACCGAGCCACTGCCGCCCATGGCGCGGATGATGCCCGTGTTGAGCCCGGCGTGGATCTCCTCTTTGAGCCGGGAGACCAGTAGCAGGTTGTAGTCCGCGCCCACGGCCAACAGGATGATCACCGACATGGCCAGCACCATCCAGTGCAGTTCGAGCCCGATCAGGTGCTGCCAGATCAGCACGGACAGACCGAACGCGCTGCCCAGCGAGATGACCACGGTGCCGACGATGACGGCGGCGGCCACCACGCTGCGGGTGATGAGCAGCATGATGATGAAAATCAGGCAGAGCGAGGCGATTCCGGCGATCAGCAGGTCGTAGTTGGCGCCTTCCTGCATGTCCTTGAAGGTGGCCGCGGTACCGCCGAGGTAGATCTTGGAGCCCTCCAGCGGGGTGCCCTTGATGGCTTCCTTGGCCGCCAGCTTGATGGCATCGATGTGTTTGATGCCCTCGGGGCTCATCGGGTCGCCCTCGTGGCTGATGATGAAGCGCACCGCGTGCCCGTCGGGGGACAGGAACATCTTCATGCCGCGTTTGAAGTCTTCGTTCTCGAAGGTTTCCGGCGGCAGATAGAACGAGTCGTCGTTCTTGGCGGCGTCGAAGGCCTGACCCATGGCGGTGGAGTTGTCCTGCATCGCCGCCATCTGGTCCTGCAAACCACCCTGGGTGGCCTGCATGGTCAGCATCATGGTCTTCATCGTCTTCATGGTCACGATCATCGGCTGCATGTTGGCGATCATCACCGGGATCAGCGCGTTCATCTTGTCCATGTCGGGCACGATCTGTTCGAAATCGGCTGTCATGGTGTCGATTCCGTCAAGCGTGTCGAACACCGAGCGCAACGACCAGCACATCGGGATGTTGTAGCAGTGCGGTTCCCAGTACAGGTAGTTGCGGATCGGCCGGAAGAAATCGTCGAAATCCGAGATGTTGTCCCGCAATTCCTTGATGTCGTCGAGCATTCCGTGCATCTTGCCGACCATGCTGTTCATGACTTCGCGCATCTGCTCCATCAGCGCGATCATCTTGTCCATCGTGTCGATGGTGACCTGCATTTCGTCGGCCTGCTTGAGCATGTCGGCCATGCGGTCCTGCATGTACTTCTGATTCATGGTCTGCGTCGTGCCCTGCATGCTGATGTTGAACGGGATCGAGGTGTGCTCGATCGGCGTTCCCTGCGGGCGCGTGATGGCCTGGACCCGAGAAATGCCGGGCACCTGGAAGATTCGCTTGGCGATCCGCTCGATGACCAGGAAGTCGGCCGAGTTGCGCAGATCGTGGTCGCTCTCCACCAGCAGCAGCTCGGGATTCATCCGGGCCGGGGAGAAGTGCCGGTCGGCCGCGGCGTACCCGCTGTTGGCCGGAAGGTCGGCAGGCATGTAGTCGCGGTCGTTGTAGTTGGTCCGGTAGCCCGGCAGGGTCAGCAGACCGACGAGGGAGACCGCGATGGTGGCGATCAGGATCGGCCCGGGCCAGCGCACCACGGCCGCACCGACCTTGCGCCAGCCTCGGGTGCGCGAGGCTCGCTTGGGCTCCATGACCTTGCCGAACTTGGTGGCCACGGTGATGATCGCCGGACCGATGGTCAATGCTGCGACCACCACGGTCACCATGCCGATGGCCAGCGGGATACCGAGCGACTGGAAGTAGGGCAGCCGGGTGAAGTGCAGGCACAACGTGGCGCCGGCGATGGTCAGGCCCGAGCCCAGCACCACGTGCGCGGTGCCGTGGAACATCGTGTAATAGGCCTGTTCCCGGTCTTCGCCGACACTTCGGGCCTCTTGATATCGGCCGATCAGGAAGATGGCGTAGTCGGTGGCCGCCGCGATGGCCAGGGTCACCAGCAGGTTGGTGGCGAATGTCGACAGCCCGATGATCTCGTAGTAGCCGAGGAAGGCGATCACACCCCGGGCTGCGGTCAGTGACATCACCACCATGACCAGGGTGAGGATGACGGTGATGATGGAGCGATAGACCATCAGCAGCATGATGATGATGACCGTGAAGGTCAGCGCCTCGATCATCCGCATGCTGCGGTTACCGGCGATCTCCTGATCGGCCGACAGCGCGGCCGGGCCGGTCACATACGCCTTGACCCCATTGGGTGCCGCCACGGATTTGACGATGTCCCCGACGGCCTCTACGGATTCGTTGGCCAGGGCCTCACCCTGGTTACCGGCGGTGTAAACCTGCACGTAAGAGGACTTGCCGTCGGAGCTCTGGGCGCCGGAGGCGGTCAGCGGGTCGCCCCAGAAGTCCTGGACGTGCTCGACGTGCTCTTTGTCGGCCTCGAGCTTGGCGACAATCTCGTCGTAGTACTTGTGAGCGTCGTCGCCGAGGGTGTCCTCCGCCTCGAGCACGACCATCACCGAGCTGTTGGACTTGAACTCCTGGAACACCTCGCCGACGCGCTTCATGGCGATCATCGACGGGGCGTCGTCCGGCGTCATGGACACCGAGCGCATCTCCCCGACCTTTTCCAGCTGGGGAACGATGGTGTTGAAGACGCCGATGACCGCGATCCAGCCGATGATGATCGGGATGGCCAGGCGCCGGATCCACTTGGCGATGCCACCGTGGTTCGTGTGCTTCGGCGCGGAGGCGACCGGGATCGAGTCGGTCGGGGTGTCGTAATTGCTCATGCAGATTTCACCAGGCAGAAGGTCTGGGCGTTCACGCCGTTGGAGGTTCTCTCGTCCTTGAGTTCGTCATCGACGGTGATCCGGCAGCTGATCGTGCTGCCGTTGCCCTGGGCCACGATGTTGGGGAACACCGAGGGGGCGGTGGACTCCAGCCGCAGCGTCCAGGGCAGCGGCACCCCGTCGATGCGCTGGGGTTGGGCGTCGAGATCGAGGTAGTTCACGTCGGCGTAGGCACCGGGTTCGCCGTAGATCTCATAGACCACGACCTTGGGGTCGAACGGCTTGGTGTCGTCGACCTTGGCGCTGGAGATGCCCGAACCGTCGCCGGCGCCGAAGAAGGTGCGCACCCGCATCACCGTGAATGCGCCGACCAGCACCACCGCGGCGATGATCAACGGAATCCAGAACCGTCTCAACAGCTTCATGTTCGCTGGTCGGCCTTTCGCAGGTCAGGTACGCGGTGACGTACCGGCTGGCGGTGAAGCTCCACCGCCACTTCGTGATCATGTCGGCGTCGGCGGATTGCCGCCAACAGTTATCTGTGTCGGCATCGTCGTCGGAGTCGTCCCGGAAGGGACTGACGGAGATCTCCGAGATCAGCCTGCTGCCCGGCGCGCTGAGCGCGGTGATGTCGGCGACGAGACGACGCTGTTCTTCCAATGGGATGAAGGGTAGTACGCCTTCGACGCTCCACAGGGTGGCCCGGTCGGCGTCGAATCCCGCCCGGGTCAGCGCGCCCGGCCAGTCGTCGGCGATGTCGGCCGGTACCCCGCGGACAGCGGCAGTGGGGATGGTGCCGGCGAGGGCGGCGGTCTTGACGTCGAGAATCGCGGGATTGTCGACGACATAGACAGTGGTGCCGGCCGGCCAGGGCAGCTGGTAGGGCCGCGGATCCAGGTCGGAGGCGAGGAATACCACCTGGTCGACGCCGGATTGCACGGCCGCCAGCAGGTAGGTGTCGAGGAGTTGCGCCGGGTCCGCCACGCATGAGCTCGGCATCGGCACTCCTCCCCGCAGACGTCCTTGCCGGATGTAAAGTGAAACTTATACAGTCGGCTAACTTCAATCAAGTTAGTTCATTTAATTTACGGTGTGATCTAGCACCCTTGGGTACGCTCAGCGCGACGAAGGGACCGGTGTTGGCGAAGGCGGTGGCGCCGCGCGGCTTTGCGCGCGAGCGGGTGCTGGAGGCGGCGTTGAGCCTGTTCGCCGAACACGGTGTGAACGGCACGTCGCTGCAGATGATCGCCGACCGCCTCGGGGTCAGCAAGGCCGCCGTCTACTACCAGTTCCATTCCAAGGACGAGATCACCCTGGCGGTCATCCAACCCGTCTTCGACGACATGATGCGGCTGGTCCGGATCGCCGAGTCGATGTCGACGCCGGATGCGCGGCGCGAGGCCGCGATCAGCGGCATGGTCGACCTCGCCGTGCGGCACCGGCGGGTCACCGCCGTGTTCCACGGAGATCCGGTGATCGACGGCCTCGTGCAGAGTCGCGCCGAACTCCAGGACACGATCGAACGGCTCACCGCGATCCTGCTCGGCCCCGATCCGGCCGTCGCCGACCGGATCGTCATCTCGATGCTGGCCTCCGGTGTGTACGGCAGCGCCACGGACCCCGAACTCAGTGACGTCAGCGACGAGGATCTGCACCGCGTGTTGCTGGACTGCACCCAGCGACTGCTGCGGGCGCCGGTCACGCCGGCTGTCCCGAGCTAGCCGCGCAGCGCGGACGCGAAGATCGCGGGCAACTTGCCCCAGCCCGGCCCACCGGCGAAATCGACCAGCAGCCGGCCCGTCGTCGCCGCGGTGCGGTTGTTGACGAACCACGGCGGTTTCGGCGACAAGGACCACTCGCCCCGGAACACCGAGCGCGGCGCGGGCCGGAACGGGCCGCGCACCACCGTGCGTTCTGGACGGTCGAGCAGGAAAGCGTTGTGCACCACGCCGGTTCCGCTCTGGATGTCGTTGCGCCTGTGCCCGGGGAACGCACCCCAGGTGGCCGTCGCGGTCAGGTAGCCGACTCCCGTCCAGGCATTGATCGCGATGGTCCCGTATCGCAGCTGCTCGACGAGGCGGTCGAACTTGTCACCGAGGCCCGCGATGGAATCCGGATGGGCGATGATGTTCACCCCGAGGGTGCCGACGAACTCGTCGTTGGCGATACGCACGGCCTCTTCGGCGAATTGGTCATCCGGGACGTCGAGCTCGATCACGCCGAGCACCGGGCCGAAGTATTCGGTGCGTAACAACGCTTCGCGGTCGGCCGGATCGACCACCAGGACCCGGGCACCCCTCGAGCCCAGGTGTTGCGCGTCCGGATACGACTTGTCCGCATCGGCCACCCTGACGTCGGAGCCGGGGTAGTACGCGGCCCGCGCCGGCGCGTCGTTGACGGCCTTGCGGATCGCGGCGATGAACTCCTCGCGCTGCGCCCACCGCTTGGGGAGCACCACCACCTGTGCGGCCACGCAGTTGTAGCCGTTGTTGTGCAATCGTTGCGTGGCAACGTGGTTGGCCTGGAACTCGATGTCGGCTTTGCTCCAGGTGCCGGGCAGCACGATCGTCGGCGACACGCCGCCGAGTTCCGCGGTCATCTCCTTGTCCAGGAGCGGCTCGTCGGCGGCCTTGCGCCGGGCACCGTCCTCGCCGGTGCCGAACACGATGGCGTCATACGTCAGCGCGCTGCCGGTCATGTGCACGTGGTCAACGAGCTTGTGCCGCACCAGATACGCGCCGGCCTCGGCGCCACCGGTCAGGATCCGCACGGCCCCGATCGCGATGAACGGGGCCAGTACCTTGGTCAGCACGGGCAGCAGCGGATCGGTGATCGGGTTGAGTTTGAGCGCCACCACCCGGTTGTTGGCGTACAGCTCGTAGATGGTGTCCAGCGGCGCGATCGAGAAGATGTTGCCTGCGCCCAGTACCGCGCCGACGCCGTTGGTGCGGGACGGGTCGCGTTGGGCCAGGCCGGCCGATCGGATGGCCTCGGCCTTCTCGATCCCGGGCTGCAGCCACACCTCGGCGCTGAACCCCGAAAGCAGTAGCTGATCGAAAGTGTTGAGCGGCAACGCCTTTACGGTGGTCCGGCCGCCGGGGGCATAACCGAACTCGGCGCCGTCGAGTGGGCTTCGGTCCGCTTCGAGCTTCGCCAGGCTCTCCGAGAGGGCACCGAGCCCCGCGGCCAGTGAGTACGGGCCCGACATCCACTCCTCACCGACCAGCGGCGACGACGGGTCGAGTTGCTTGATGCCGACGGCGGCGTCCACCCACTCGCCGGCGTGGCGCACGGTGAGCGCCCGCACTTCGTCGAGCAGTCCCCGTCTGGCCGCCAATGTCAGTGAAGCCCAGGTCTTTTCGCCCTCGACGAGTTGCTCGAGGGCCTCGTCGATCTGCGTCTCCGTCATCTCAGCTCGCACTCTTGTCGAATTGCACCAATGCGTCATGGTGGTTGTGGGTGTACGGGGTGGGGCCGACGCCCTCCTCCCGTTTGGCCATGATCGCAGCGTACTGCTGGAAAGGTGTGCTCCGGCCCCATTTGGCCCTGGCTTCGGCCGGGGTGTAGGTGACGGTGTTCCTGGCCGGAATGCCCAGCAGGGTAGGGCCGACGATCGGCGTGGTGTGCGGGGTGGTGAGGTCCAGGGCGGCCAATTCGAGGCGCGGATTGGCGGCGATGACCTTGAGGAACGGCCGGACCACCGCCCGGGCCGCGATATCGGCGAACCGGCGCTGCGGGATGCCGCCCAACAACCGCATCCACTGGGGCATGGTGGCGATGATCGCGGCCCGCATCGGAATGTTGAACGCCTTGCGCATCCAGCGCGGCATCCGCTCCGGCAGGATGTGATAGCCCAGGTCGACGAGGTAATCCATCATCTTCTGCGCCACTTCGGAGCCAACGAGGTCGGCGCGGTTGCTCTCGAAGTACTCGCGGATGCCCTCGCGGGTACGGGGCACGTCGTCGGGGTTGATGGTCTGGAACTCCGCGGCCCGCGCGCACTCCTCCCAGTACTGGTTCTCCTCGGCGGTCGACAGCTTGCCGGGGCCGTACATCTCGTAGCTGTAGAGGATCGAGTGCCACGCGGTCAGGTGGATCCACAGCTGCGAGTGCGGGTCGTTCGCGTCGAACGGGCGCTTGGTGATCGGCTCGGTACCTATCGCCTTGGAGTGGATCTTGACCAGGATCTCGGAGGCATCGAGTACGGACCGGGCATCGCCGAAGGCCACCAGTGCGAAGTACTGCATGGTCCGGTCGTAGCGCAGCCGGGTGCGGGCGTAGACCTGCCCGGTGGCGTCCACCGCGGCGGCCAGGAACGGGTCGAGGTGCTCGATCGTCACCGCACGCGAGAAGCCGATCAGCAGCGAGGTGGGGTAGCTCCACACCTTCCACGTGACCGAGTCGGGGCCGAAGAAGCCGTAGTCCTCCGCGGGTGCCAGAGGTTCCGCGACGGCCGGCAGGCCTGCTGCTTTGCGAAGTGTGGATACCGCGTTCATCTGCGAATTCCCTCCAAAATCTAGTGGTACAGTACGTACCAGTAAGCTGAATGGTACGACATGTACCAGTAGATTGGCTAGGGTGAGTTCGTGACGACCACTGCGGGCAGATGGGCCGGCCAGCGGGAACGCCGGCGGGAGGAATTCGTCGATGCCGCGCTCTCGGCCATCGCCGAGCACGGCCCGCAGGCCTCGACCGAGCAGATCGCCGCGCATGTCGGAGTGACCCGCACCAAGCTCTACCGGCACTTCGCCGGCGCGGCCGACCTACAGCGCGCGATCGCGCAACGCGCCGCCGAGATGCTCAATGCCGAGCTCGCCCCGCTGTGGACACCGCACGGTTCGATGGCCCAGATCATCGAGGCCAGCGTCGGCGCCCACGTCCGCTTCCTCGTCGAACACCGCAACCTGTACCGCTATCTGGCGCGGTGCTCCCTGGGTGAGGACGGATCCGCCCCCGACGCCATTGCCGACATCCGGCTGACCATCGGAACCCAACTCGGTGCCCTGTTCACGGTGTACCTCAACGCTTTTGGCATTTCCACCGACCCGCAGCCGCTGGCCTTCGCCATCGTCGGCCTGGTCGAGTCGACGACCGGTCGGTGGCTCGACCAACCGGGCTCGACCGGACAGGACCGGCTGGTGGCCGACCTGGTCCGGTGGATCTGGCTGCTGGTCGACGACACCTTGCGGGCCGGTGGGGTGTACCTGGACGGCGCCGAACCGCTGCCGACGCCCGACGCCATCGCCGCCCAGGCCGAGATCTACCGAAACCCGGACCGCATCAGCGCCATCTGATCCCTTGCACCGCCAGCGTGCGTGCTTGTTGGCCGCCACGCCGTGAATCGCCGACACTGTTCGCACGTTCGCGACGGGCGCGGGCATCTAGGGCGTGAGGTCTGCGACGGCCTGTGCCGCGGACGTGACTTCGTCGAGCCGCAGCGCGGTCTCCCCGGCATACAGTGCGGCTCGATCCGCCCAGTGCGCCGGCATGTCGGCGGTGAGCGTGATCGGCGTGAGAAACGGCAGTGCCGGGTGCTGCAGGCGCAGCAACGCACCATCGCCGCGGTCGGGGATCCGCGACAGCGGCGCACCGAACCTGTTGATCGCCGCAGGCAGCCGGCGTGCGCTGCCGTCCGGGCGGCACCAGCGATTCGTCACGGCATTGGGCAGGACCCGGTGCCGCTCCGGCCACGACAGGCCGAACACCGTCGTCTCGATCGTGGAGTCCGCGTCGATGATTCGCTGCCGATAGGCCTGGTGTGCGCCGGATTCGTGCGTGAGCAGGAACCGCGTGCCGGCCACCACGCCGGCCGCACCGGCGGCCAGCGCCGCGCGGGTGTCGGCCGCCGTGGCGATCCCACCCGCCGCGAAGACCGGGCGGGAACTGGCCAGCGCCAACGCCTTTGGCAAGAAGTCGGCCTGGGCCACGGTGCCGACCAGATGTCCGCCCGCCTCGCGGCCCTGCGCGATCAATCCGGCGGCACGAGACCCAAGGTGCCCATCCCGCCGGCCGTCGACACCGCCGCAGCCAGCGGAGCGCCCGCGATGCCGCCGCCCATGCCCGCCTGGACCACCGGCACGTCGAGTTTCAACCGATCGGCGATGTCCATTCCGCGATTCTGCGTCATCCGGGCGCGCGGCGGCGGCAGCGGCAGGGTCTACCACCGGCAGGCGTCGGCGCCCCAGCCGGAGTCGACGGCCCGGAACGCCAGCAGATGACGCTGCCACCACGGCATCGGCGCGGCGAGCACGGGATCCGCGGTGGCGTCGTCGACCACCCGGGGTGGACCGTCACGCAGGTAGGCGATCCGGACGCCGTCGATACCCGCGCCCTGCCAGAGCAGCACGCTGCGGCGCAGCTCCAGCCAGGGAATCCGAACCGGGGGATCCTCGGACATCCAGCGGGCCTGGCGGCGCAGGGACGTCATGTCGGCCGACGGTGCCGGGAACTCGAGCCCCACCACGGTCACGGTGTCACGCTGGTAGCCGACCGGTTGCATGGCGTTGACGCCCGGCAGCAGGTGATTGGTGGCGCCCTCCTCGGTGTGCAGATTGCTGAACATCGAGTAGTTGGCGACCGTCTTGAGGCCGAGGTAGGGCGTCAACCCGTTGGCGAGGGCCAGTAGTGGGACGACCAGCAGCACGACGGGCCGCAGGTGCCACCCCGGTGTCTCGACGCCGGCGAGCCGGGCGGCGCGGTAACCGCGCAACACCACGTACATCAGCGGGACGACGGCGATGAGCCAGGTGAGCACGAGCAGGGTGTGCCAGGGCAGGCCGATCGGGCTGGCCGGTGAGTCCGCCGAACTCGACCCCACACTCAGCAGCACGTGCGCCGCGAAACCGGTCAGCGCCAATCGTCGCAGGGCGGTGGCTCGCGGGCCCAGGGTGGCGAACACCTCGGTCGGAACCAGCAGCAGGTACACCGCGAACACGACGGTGGCGAAGTCGTAGAACGAGGCCAGCCCCAGGATCGAGTGAAAGACCACGCCGAGAAGCACGCCCCAGTAGCGCAGCCGGGGCACCGCCAGCAAGCCAAGGATGGCGGCCTCGGCCACCACTGTCGCGACGGCCACCACCTGTCCCGCGGTGGGGCTCAACACCCCATCGCCGAGGCCGTTGAGCCAGATCAACTGACCGAACAGCTCGCTGCCGCACGACGTCGCCGGGGTGAAGTAAGCGGTGTTCAGCTTGTCGAAGACGGTGAACAGGTAGACCACCAGCAACACGAGACCGACGGGGCTGCGCGCGGCCCCCAGCCACCGCTCGGCAAAGCTCGACGGGTCCTTGACCGCTGCCGCCCACAGCGCCGCGACGCCGAACGCCAGGGCGACCAGCAGGCTCAACACGAGATGGTTGGACGCGGCGGGCAGGTTCAGCACGGCCACGGTGGCGCCGGCCGCCACCACGAGTCCGGCGGCGGCCACCGAGCCGGGAAATATCAGCGCCGGCAGGCCGGCGAGGAGTACCGGCACCGCCGCGAGGGGTTGGCTGTCGGAGTAGTGGAACACCAACCCCATGGCGAACAGCGTGGTGAACCAGCCGAGTTGTTGTCGCGCTCCGGTGGTTTCATCCGGTCGGACGTTGCTGCGCCACCGCATCGAAAACACCCTACTTGGCCGGTTTCCGGCGCAGGCGACGACCGCCGCCACGCTGCCGATCTCGGCGTAATCTGGGAAGCGATGGATGGGTGCGGCAGGACCCAAACGCCTTGCCGTGTAACGGAAAGGACAAGAAATGAGTACAGTCCATTCATCAATCGACCAGCACCCGGACATCCTGGCCCTGCGGGCAGGCTATGACCGTGTCGCGGAGTCGATGGCCGCGCAGCTCACGTTCGGCCTGACGTTGCTGACCGCGATGTACGTCGCACTGTCGCCGTGGATCGTCGGCTACGACGCCTTTGGCCGGCTGACCGTCAACGACCTGATCGTCGGCGGTGCGATCGCGTTCCTGTCGATGTGTTTCAGCTTCGCGCTGGACCGCGCGCACGGCATGACCTGGACACTGCCGATCTTCGGTGTGTGGCTGATCATTTCGCCGTGGGTGTTCGTCAGCGGACCGACCGCCGGGATGATCTGGTCGCATGTGATCAGCGGTGGCCTCGTGATGCTGCTGGGCTTCAATGCGATGTATTTCGGGATGCGGGTGCGCAATTCTGAACCGCGGCACGCGTAGCCCGTAGGCGCGGTGCGCTGGACCAGCCGACCCCCGGCTGGCGGGATCGTCTGTGTCCGGACCCTCGTCGTATCTGAAGATGCGTCAATTTCGGCCTCGAGGTGGGGTTTTAAGCCATAGTCTGGGCAATCGCACGACTCGGATGACAAGGTCGACAACGAGTACGGGCGGGTGACATGAAGCTGGCGGGGCGCGAAGAAGAACTGGCGGTGATCCGTCGCGCCCTCGGCGGGCCCGGTGCCCATCACGGAGTCGTCATCGTCGGACGCGCCGGCGTCGGCAAGACCCGGCTGGCCCGGGAGGCGCTCAGCCATGCGGCGGCCTCCGGGCACCGGACCAATTGGTTCGTCGGAACTGAATCAGCGCGGGCGATTCCGCTCGGGGCGTTCACCGGATCGCTCAGCCAGAGCATGTGCGATCCGCTGCCCGATGTGCGGCGCGTCATCGATTCCTTCGTCGCCCAACAACGCCGGGGCAAGGTCGTGATCGGCGTCGACGACGCCCACCTGCTCGACGCGCTGTCCGCGCACGTCGTGCACCAACTGGCACAGACGCAAGGAGTCCGCCTCGTCGTCACGGCCCGGGCCGGCGGCCCCGAGCCCGACGCGGTCACCGCGCTCTGGAAGGACAGCCTGCTCGACCGGATCGATCTCGAACCGCTGTCCGCCGCGGCGGCGACGGAGCTGATCGAGTCTGTCGTCGGCGGACCGGTGGACAGCCGCAGCGCGCGCCGGTTCTACAAACTCACCGGCGGCAACGCGCTGTACCTGCTGCAGCTGGTGAAGGACCAGATCGGTGCCGGCCGGATGCACAAGTCCGCCGGGGTCTGGATGTGGGATGGCGATGTGGCGGTCTCGCAGAGCATCACCGACATGGTCGGCCGCCGGTTGGGCGAATTGGACTCGGGTATGGCGCTGGTGCTCGACACCCTCTCGCAGTGCGAGCCGCTGAGCATCGATGTCCTGAGTGACCTCGTGGACCGCACCGACCTGGAGGCGGCCGAGCAGATGCACCTGGTCGCGGTCGAACGTACCGGACGTGACCTCATGGCCACGCTCGCTCATCCGCTGTACGGCGAATTACGCAGGGCCACAGCCGGAGAGATGCACCTGTCCAAGATCCGCGGCCGGATCGCGCGGCGGCTGGCCCGCGAACCCGACGGGGACATGCGCGCAACCGTACGGCGCGCCCTGCTGGCCCTGCACTCCGACCTGCCTCCCGATCCGGAGCTGTTCCTGACGGCCGCCCGGTGCGCCGCGGTCCTCCTCGATCCGGATGCCGCGGACCGATTCGCCGCTGCCGCAGCCGAATGCGGCGCACCCGAGGCCGCGCCGATGCGGGCGATGACGCTGATCCTGTTGAGCCGAGGTGACGAGGCAGAGGCGGTGTTGCGTGAGATCAGCGCCCCGGGCCGGCCTGACAGTCACCACTGGGCGACGGTACGGGCCGCCAACCTGGCCTGGATGCTCAGCCGTCCACTGGATGCCGGTGCCATCTTGGAAACGCTGGCCGGCACAACCGAATCCGATGAGCAACGGATGGAACGCCTCGCCATGCAGGCGTGTGTCGATGCCGTGCTCGGCAACTGCGCACGCGCCGAGGAGAACGCCAGGACTGCCCTGGATTCCGGTGGGCTCACCGACTTCCACGCGATGATGGCGTCGATCGCGCTGACGATGGCGCTGGGTGCGCTCGGGCATGTCGACGACATCGACGAGGTGGCCGAGCAGGCGCTCGCACGCGCGATCACGTCGTTCGAATCCTCGCCCATGCGTTTCTGGTTCGGCGCCGTTCACGGCCGTGCCTGCCGGCTCACCGGCCGCATCGACGAATGTCTGGCGATGGCAGCGCGATTGGACGAGTCGGCGCGTGACGTGCCCGGTCTCGTGTATGCCAATCTCGCCCACCTGCTGGGCCATGCCGAACTGATCGGTGCCGACCTCGCCGCGGCCGTCAAACATCTTCATGAGGCCTACGCCGGCGCCGAAAGCCACGAGATAACCACGGGTTTACGGGTCGCGAGTTGTTTCTCGCTGGCAGAGGCGCATGCCAAACTCGGCCAGGCCGCCGCGGCGGAGGAGGCGTTGGCCCGGGCGAGTGAGTGGGTGCCGGCGGACTACGTGTTCATGCACACCGCGATGGCGCTGGCCACCGGCTGGACGCTGGCCGCCGGTGGCGCGCTGACCGACGCCATTGCCGTCGTGCGGGACGCCGGGAACGAGGCGGCGCGACGCGAGCAGCCCACACATGAACTGGCCTGCCTGCAGGCGGCCGCGCAGTGGGGTGACACGACCGGCGCGGCCCGCGCCCGGGAGCTCGCCGACACGTTGAAACTGCCGCTGGCCCAGGTCGTTGCCCGCCACATCGAGGCGCTTGTCGCCGACGACGGTGATGCATTGCTGGCCGCGGCGCAGGATTACCGGGCCATCGGTGACCGGGCGACGGCCACCGACGCCACCGCGCAGGCCGCTGTTGCGTTCGGCCGGCACGAGCAGGGCAAACGCAGTGCGTACGCCGCCGCCCTTGCCCAGGAGGGGGCCGCCGAATGTGGCGGGCTGTGCACCCCGGCACTGCGGAACCCGGCCGGTCAACCGCTGACCGGCAGGCAGCGGGAGATCGTCGAACTCGTGGTCGCCGGGTTGACCAACAAGCAGATCGCCGAGCGTCTGGTGATGTCGGTGCGCAGCGTCGAGGGTCATGTGTACCGGGCCTGCCAACGGGTGGGCGCCAGTTCACGCGAAGAGCTGGCCGCGATCATTCGGCGTGGCCCGAAGGGGATGCGATGACGGCACGAGTGGGTGCGGTGGCGGTCGCCGGGCTGCCCGGTTGACGGGCTCGGAACTTACTGGTTGCTGTGTACGCTGACGCCGTTCGATCACCGAGGCCGGGTGCACCGGTGCAAAATGTCCGCCGCCTCGGTCTGGTAGGCATGCTCGGCCCAGGCCAGCGGGGTCGAGCCGAACCGCCGGTCGGTGAGTGTCGGATCGGCTCCGGCGTCGAGCAGCCGCCGAATCAGGTCGAGGTCGCCGGCCCAGGCCGCCTGGTGCAGGGCCGTCGCGCCTTCCTCGTCGAGGGCGTTCGGGTCGCTCGGGAATTCGGCGGTGGCCGCCTCCACCCCAGACACATCGATCCCGTGCCGGGCGAGCAGGTGCAGTCGATCGGTGAACCCGTGTTCGGCAGCCCAGTCGACCTGGCGCCGCCACATCTGTTCGCGGGTCTCCATCGCCTCACCCAGACGCAGCTCCCACGGGCTCGGCCCGGCGTCGGCCAGTCCGTGGGCGAACAGCAGCTCCAGATGCGAATCGTCGGGCCGGAACATCCGGTTGTACAGCGTCTGCTGGTCGACGGGATGGGCGCCCCGGCTGAGCAGGAGCGTGGCCAGTTCGGGTGCGAACGGGTGCCGGGGCTGACGCCGGGGTCCCTGCTCACCCTCGCCGAACACGCCGGTCAACACCGTGAACGGCGTCGACAGTCCGCACCACAGATACCCGGCGTTCGGATCCGCCCCGGCGTCGAGCAACATCGTCGCAGCGTCGAGCACGTCGTCAACGTTGCGCCCCAACGGGACTCGTGAATAGCACAGGTACATCAGCGGTGTCCAGCCGAACGGGCCGCCGGTGCCGTTCGGCGGTACCGCGCGGTCCCGGAGATGGCGCGCCAGCGCTTGCGGGTCCGCCGCCGAGGCGGCCGCCCAGACGCTGTCATCGACCAGGTTCGGCCGGCTGTTCAGCAGGTCCGCGGCGGCCTGCCTGCGGGGTGGCGCGTCGGTTTCGTTGTAGCGCAAGGACGCCCACGAACAGAATCGGTCCGCGCTGTCCAATGAGTTCTCGTCGAGGGCGCCGGGGTCGATACTGAGCTCGGCCGCGTCGCGCAGGTAGTGCACGAGCCTGGGCCAGCTGCTGAACCCGTAGTCGCGGGCGACGGCCAACTGGGCTTCGTGCAGCTGGGTGCGATTCGCGCGCTGCCTTCTGCGGGCTTCTTTGCGCAGTCGCTCGATCGAGGGGTTGCTCGGCAGACAGCTGGCCATGACGGCCTCCTCTCATACGCCCGCGTCCGCGAATCGGGTCGAGAAGAGGTCGGTCACATGTCAACTGATCGGCAGGGAGGCTGAGCCTCTTCGAGCGGACGTCGGGCGGTCCTGCGCGCCCGACGTCACTCTACCGCGCCGCGAGAGTGCGTGGAATGTCGACGTTTTGCGGTGTATTGGCCGACAGACACGCACGCTCGTGGTGCAGAGAAACTACGTGCAGACGGCGCCGACGGCGGCGGACTGGACCAGCTTGGTGTACTTGGCCAGCACGCCGGTCTTGTACCGCGGGGGCAGCGGCTCGAAACCTGCCTTGCGGGCCTCGAATTCGGCCTCGTCGACCAGAACGTCGAGCGTGCCGTTCGCCACGTCGAGGCGGATCCGGTCACCGTCGCGCACGAATGCGATGGGCCCGCCGTCGACGGCCTCCGGGGCGATGTGCCCGACGCACAGGCCCGTCGTCCCGCCGGAGAACCGGCCGTCGGTCATCAGCAGCACGTCCTTGCCCAGGCCGGCACCCTTGATCGCACCGGTGATGGCCAGCATCTCGCGCATGCCGGGGCCGCCCTTCGGGCCCTCGTAGCGGATGACGACGACGTCGCCGTGCGTGATGGTGCCGTCCTCCAGCGCATCCAGGGCGGCCCGCTCACGCTCGAAAACCCTTGCGGTGCCCTCGAACACGTCGGACTCGAAACCTGCGGACTTCACCACGGCGCCCTCGGGAGCCAGGGATCCGTGCAGGATCGTGATGCCGCCGGTGGGGTGGATCGGGTTGTTCATCGCCCGCAGCACCTTGCCGTCCGGGTCCGGAGGGGCGATGTGCGCGAGGTTCTCGGCCATGGACTTGCCGGTGACCGTCAGGCAATCGCCGTGCAGCAGACCGGCATCCAACAGGGCACGCATGACCACCGGAACGCCGCCGATCTCGTCCACGTCCTTCATGACGTGGCGGCCGAAGGGCTTCACGTCGGCCAGGTGCGGCACCTTGTTGCCGATCCGGGTGAAATCGGCCAGCGTCAGCTCGACCTCGGCCTCACGGGCGATCGCCAGCAGGTGCAGCACCGCGTTGGTGGACCCGCCGAACGCCATCACCACGGCGATGGCGTTCTCGAAGGCCTTCTTGGTGAGGATGTCGCGTGCGGTGATGCCGCGACGCAGCATCTCGACGACGGCCTCTCCCGACTTGCGGGCGTACTCGCCGCGCCGCTTGTCCACGGCCACCGGAGATGCGCTGCCCGGCAACGACATCCCGAGTGCCTCGGCGGCAGAGGCCATCGTGTTGGCGGTGTACATGCCGCCACAGGCGCCCTCACCCGGACAGATCGCCCGCTCGATGATGTCGACGTCCTCGCGCGACATCAGCCCGCGCACGCACGCGCCGACCGCCTCGAAGGCGTCGATGATCGTGACTTCCTTCTCGGTGCCGTCGGTGAGCTTGGCGACGCCCGGCATGATCGAGCCGTTGTAGAAGAAGACGCTGGCCAGATCGAGGCGGGCCGCCGCCATCAGCATGCCGGGGATCGACTTGTCGCAGCCGGCCAGCAGCACGGTCCCGTCCAGGCGTTCGGCCTGCACCACGGTCTCGACGCTGTCGGCGATCACCTCACGGGAGACCAGTGAGAAGTGCATGCCCTCGTGGCCCATCGAGATGCCGTCGGACACCGAGATGGTGCCGAACTCCAGCGGGTAACCGCCGGCCTCGTGCACACCGGCCTTGACGTCCTGGGCCAGGCGCTGCAAAGACATGTTGCACGGCGTGATCTCGTTCCACGACGACCCGACGCCGATCTGCGGTTTGACCCAGTCCTCGTCGCCCATCCCTACCGCGCGGAGCATTCCGCGGGCAGCGGCCTTCTCCAGGCCGTCGGTGACGTCACGGCTGCGGGGCTTGATATCGGGCTGGTCGACAGACATGCAGGTAAGTATGCCTCTCGGTTAGTTAGCCGCCCAAATTCTTTCTCATACCTGGAGGGGGTATGAAGCGGTGGTGTGGCGGGCCCGCGGCGCAGAGCAGCCGGTCCACTCGGTGGACTTGAAGGTGAGGTCGAGCCCGCTGAGGAACCCGACGATGGTGCACACGATCGACAGGACCGGCCAGACCCACAACCAGCGGCGGGTGAAGAACACCATGACGACGCTCCCGGCCAAAACGACATGCATACCCCGGTGGGGTACTCGTATACTGGGGTCATGGACGCGGTAGAGAACTCGGGAGCCCATGGCTACTCGGCGCAGAAGGAAAACTACGCCAAGCGGCTGCGCCGGATCGAAGGCCAGGTCCGGGGCATCGCCAAGATGATCGATGAGGACAAATACTGCATCGACGTCCTTACCCAGATCAGCGCCGTCAACAGCGCGCTGCAATCGGTCGCCCTCGGCCTGCTCGACGAGCACCTGGGACATTGCGTGACGCAGGCGGTCTCCGAGGGCGGCGACCAGGCCGACGCCAAACTGGCCGAGGCGTCGGCGGCCATCGCCCGCCTGGTCCGATCCTGACTATTCGCCCAGTGCCTGCTCGATGCGTTCTACTTTCGCCGTGAGCTGGCCGGTGTAACCGGGCCGGATATCGGCTTTGAGTACCAGGCTGACGCGGGGTGACACCGCGGCCACCGCGTCAACGGCCTGTTTCACCACGGCCATCACCTCGTCCCACTCACCTTCGATGTTGGTGAACATGGCATTGGTCTCGTTGGGCAGGCCGGAGGCTCGCACCACCCGCACGGCCTCGGCCACCGCGGCACTGACACTTCCGGTTTCGTCCCCGCCCGTCGGGCTGATGCTGAACGCGACAATCACGGAATCGATTGTGCGCGCTCGGAGCGCTGTGGCGGACCACGCGTCGAGATCCCGCCATGGCGTCACGAACGCGGCCGCACGATGCCGCCGCGCCCCACGCCGCGTCGGCAACCCGCCTGAGTCCTGCGGGCACTACCGTGGCATTCCAGCATGACCTCCAGCGTCACCGGCGAATCGCTCCCCGCCCGCACCAGCCCGTGGACACCGCGGGTTGCCACCCAACTCGCCGTGCTTGCGGCGGCGGCGTTCGTCTACGTCACCGCAGAGATGCTCCCGGTCGGTGCGCTGCCGGCGATCGCCACCGACCTTCACGTCAGCGAGGGCCTGGTGGCGACGCTGATGGCTGGCTATGCCCTGGTTGCCGCGCTCACCACGGTCGCGCTGGTGCGGCTGACCGCGCGCTGGCCCCGCCGCCGGACACTGGTCGCGACCCTGGTGTGCCTGATGGTCTCCCAGGTGATCTCGGCGCTCGCGCCGAACTTTGCGGTGCTGGCCGGCGGCCGCGTCCTGTGTGCATTGGCGCACGGCCTGATGTGGTCGGTGATCGCCCCGATCGGTGCCCGGCTGGTCCCGCCCAGCCATGCCGGGCGCGCGACCGCGGCGGTTTACGTCGGCACCGGACTGGCCCTGGTGGTGGGTAATCCGCTCACCGCGGCGCTCAGCGAGCTGTGGGGCTGGCGGCCGGCCGCGGCCGTGATCGCCACGGCGGCCGCGGTGATCGCCCTGGCCGCGTGGACGATGCTGCCGCCGCTGCCGCCCTCCACCGCGCAGACCGCGGGGACGGTGCGCGACCATCGGCGGAACCGCCGGCTGCTCGCCCTGTCGGTGCTGACGCTGATCGGGGTCACCGGGCATTTCATCGCCTACACGTTCATCGTCGTGATCATCCGCGATGTCGTCGGCATCCACGGCCCGCACCTAGCCTGGCTGCTGGCCGGCTTCGGGATCGCCGGAATGGCCGGGATGGCCGCGATGGCCCGGCCGCTGGACCTGTGGCCGAAGGCGTCGGTACTCGGTTGCCTCGCCGCCCTGGCGGTGGCCCTGCTGACCCTGTCGGTGCTGGCGGTCGAAGCATGGGTGGGCGTGGCGGCCGTGGTGGCCGGTGCGGTGGCGGTGGTGCTGTGGGGCGCGGCGTCCACGGCGTTGCCGCCGATGCTGCAGGCCTCGGCGATGCGCACCTCCCCGGACGATCCCGACGGCGCCTCCGGCCGGTACGTCGCGGCGTTCCAGGTCGGCATCATGAGCGGCGCCCTGGCCGGCGGCGGGATCTACGACCACGGCGGTGCCGCGGCCACCGTCGGCGTGGCTGCCGCACTCGTCGTCGTCGCCATGATCGGTGTTGCGGTGACCCGCGGCGTTTTCACCGTTCCCTGCACCGCGGGCGACAAGTAACACAGCAACGGCTCGAACCGATCAACACTGCAGTTCAGCGCCGTGGAATCGGCGGGTGTCGGGGAATGTTGGCTTCTCGAGGCAGTAGCTGGTGGTAGCGCTGTGCGACACTGGAGCGAGTTGTGCTGTCTGGAGGTTACTTATGCCGAAATCGGCAAAACGTCGACTGATCACCGCCTTCATGGCTGCGGGACTCGTGGGTGGACTGGTGCTCAGCCCGTCCGCGTACGCAGACCCGGAGGTGCCGCCGGCACCCGTCGACCCCGCTGTACCGGCGCCGCCGCCGGACCCGTTCGCCGCGCCGCCCGCTGATCCGCTGGCACCGCCTGCCGCCGCGCCGGCGCCGATCATCAACTACGGCTCCCCGACCGTTCCGTTCACCGAGGGCACCGCGCCCGGGCAGAACGCCACGCCGTTCACCGGGGAACCGCCGTTCCTGCCGCCGTCGTTCAACCCGGTCAACGGGTCGATGGTGGGCGTCGCCAAGCCCATCTACATCAACTTCCAGCGGCCGATCGCCGACCGGCAGATGGCCCAGGACGCCATCCGGATCACCTCGAACCCGCCGGTCGCCGGCCGGTTCTACTGGGTCACCGACACGCAGCTGCGCTGGCGGCCGCAGGACTTCTGGCCGTCCAACACCGTGGTGAACATCGACGCGGCCGGCACCAAGTCGAGCTTCCGGGTGGGCGACTACCTGGTGGCCACGATCGATGACAAGACCAAGAAGATGGAAGTCATGCGTAACGGGAAGCTGGAGAAGACCTTCCCGGTGTCGATGGGCAAATCCGACGGCAAGCATGAGACCCGGAACGGTACCTACTACGTGCTGGAGAAGTTCCCGGACATCGTGATGGACTCGTCGACGTACGGGGTGCCGGTCGATTCCGCGGAGGGCTACAAGCTCAAGGTGCAGGACGCGGTCCGCATCGACAACAGTGGCATCTTCGTGCACAGTGCCCCGTGGTCGGTCGGCGATCAGGGCAAGCGCAATGTCAGCCACGGCTGCATCAACCTGAGCCCCGAGAACGCCCAGTGGTTCTACGACCAGTTCGGCAGTGGTGACCCAGTGGTGATCAAGAATACCGCGGGCAAGCTCTACGATCTGCCCGACGGTGCGTCCGACTGGCAGATGTTCTAAAGCCAACGCCTACAACAAAACCCCCGCAGAAATGCGGGGGTTTTGTTGTATCTGTAGCTAGTTCCAGATCCGGACGCGCTGCGCGGGCTCCAGGTACAGCTCGTCGGTGTCGGCCACCTCGAACGCCTCGTAGAACGAGTCGATGTTGCGGATGACGCCATTGCAGCGGAACTCCGGTGGCGAGTGCGGGTCCACCGCCAGCCGCCGGATCGCCTCGGCGTCACGGGACTTGGTGCGCCACACCTGCGCCCAGCCGAAGTAGACGCGCTGCACGCCGGTCAGACCGTCGATCACCGGCGCCTCCTTGCCCTTCAGCGACAGCTGGTAGGCCAACAGGGCGATGGACAGGCCACCGAGATCGCCGATGTTCTCTCCGACCGTGAACGCGCCGTTCACGTGGTGGGCGACATCCAGCCCGCGGGGGCTGAACTTCTCGTACTGATCGATCAAAGCCTTGGTGCGAACCCCGAATTCGGCGCGGTCGGCATCGGTCCACCAGTCCACCAGATTGCCGTCGCCGTCGTACTTTGCGCCCTGATCGTCGAAGCCGTGGCCGATCTCGTGGCCGATCACCGCGCCGATACCACCGTAGTTGGCCGCGTCGTCGGCCTCGGCGTCGAAGAACGGCGGCTGCAGAATCGCGGCGGGAAAGACGATTTCGTTCATCCCCGGGTTGTAGTAGGCGTTGACGGTCTGCGGCGTCATGAACCATTCGTCGCGGTCCACCGGGCCGCCCAGCTTGGCCAGCTCGCGGTCGGAGTTCACCACGTGGCCGCGGCGGTAGTTGCCGTACAGGTCATCGCGGTCGACCACCAGGGCCGAGTAGTCCCGCCAGCGCACCGGATAACCGATCTTGGGAGTGAACTTGTCCAGCTTCACCAGGGCCTTCGCCCGGGTCTCCGGCGTCATCCAGTCCAGCTCATTGATGCTGACCCGGTACGCCTCGCGCAGATTGGCCACCAGCTCGTCCATCCGGGCCTTGGCCTCCGGCGGGAAGTGCCGCTGCACGTACAGCTTGCCCAGGGCATCGCCCATCAGGCCCTCCACCAGAGACACCCCGCGCTTCCAGCGGTCGCGGTTTTGTTCGGTGCCGCTCAGGGTGCGGCCGTAGAAGTCGAAGTTCTCGGCCACCAGCTCGTCGGTCAGCAGCCCGGCGCGCGAATGGATGACGCGCCAGCGGGCCCAGGCCTTCCAGTCCTCCAGGTCCTCGCCCGACCACAGCGCGGCGAACGCCGTCACGTAATCGGGCTGACGCAGCACCAGCTCGGCGGCCTGCTCGGGGCTGCTCCCGAGTGCGCCCAGCCAGCCGGTCCAGTCGAAGCCGGGGGCGTCGGTGGCCAGATCGGCGAAGCGGCGCAGGTTGTAGGTCAGGTCGGCGTCGCGGCGCTTGACCACGTCCCAGTGCGCGGCAGCCAGTTTGGATTCCAGCGCCACGATCCGCGCCGCGATGTCGGCGGGGTCCCCGGCGGTGTCTCCGTAGACGAGAGCGAACATCCGGGCGATGTGGGCGGGATAGGCGGCCAGGATCTCGGCGTGCTGCTCGTCGCGGTAGTACGACTCATCGGGCAGACCGATGCCGCCCTGGCTCATGTGCAGCAGGTAGCGGGTCGAGTCCTTGGAATCGGTGTCCACGTAGACACCGGCCCCGCCGGACACCCCGGTGCGCTCCAACCCACCGAGCACCGCGGCCAGCGCCGCGCTGTCGGCGGCGTCGTCGATCAGGGCCAGCTCCTCGAGCAGCGGCGTCAGACCGCGGGCGGCGATGGTCTGCTCGTCCATGAAGCTGGCGTACAGGTCACCGATGCGCTGTTCGTCGGTGCCTGCAGCGGCGCCGGCGGAAGCAGCTCCGGTGATGATGTCGCGGATCTGCTCCTCGGCGCGGTCGTGCAGCAGCCGGAAGGCGCCGTCGGTGGCGCGGTCGGCCGGAATCTCGTAGTCGGTCAACCAGCGGCCGTTGACGTGGCCGAACAGATCGTCTTGCGGGCGGGCTTGCGGGTCGACATGGCTCAGGTCGATACCCGACTTGATGGCTTCTACCGTCACCCCGACATTCTTCCAGAAGGCCGCGGGTGCGCTGGTCGGGTTGCGCGGCCGGTACCCTCACGGCCATGCCCGAGGCGCCCAGCAAGGACAGCAAGGACAGCACGGCCGATCACTCCAATGGTGTCATCACCGGCTTCGGCTTCGCGTCGGCGGTCGCCGGCCTGATCGCCGTCGTCGCCGTGGTCCTGGGGGTGATGGTGTGGTCCGGGCACCGCAGCGAGGCGGGGGAGCGCGAGTATCAGACCCGGGTGTTGCGCACGGCGGTCGACTGGACCAACGTCCTGATCAACATCAACAAGGACACCGTCGACGCGGGCATGCAGAAGCTGCGCGAAGGTACCGTCGGGCAGCTCAACGCCGACTTCGACGCCGCCGTGGCGCCCTACCGCGACCTGGTGCAGCGGCTGCAGACCCGCACCACCGGACAGATCGACTCGGTGGCCATCGAATCGCTCTACCACCCGCCACCAGGGCCGGATGGCCGGCCGGCGCCCGCGCCCAAGACCGATCTGGCCGGGATGGTCGACCGCACCGACACCGTGCTGGTGGTGGCGACCTCGGTCAGCGAGAACGCCGGCAGTGACAAGCCTCAGACCGTCCGCTGGACGCTGCGGCTGGACGTCTCCGATGTCGACGGCACCCTGATGGTCTCGCGGCTGGAGCCGATCCGATGAGGAACCGGTTACGCGTCCTGGCTTTCGACATCGCCGCTCCGCTGGCCGCGATCGCGGGGTTGGTGTACATCGGCCTGGCCCTGGCCTGGCCGCTGTGGTGGGTGTCGCTGTGCTCGGTCCTCTGCCTGCTGATCGTGCAGGGCGTCATCGTCAACGTCGTGCTGGCCCGCCGGGACGGCGTCACGGTGGGCACCGACGACGACGCCCCGGGGCTGCGGTTCGCCGTGGCCGGGGTGGCCGCGGCCGCGTTGGTGGCCGCGGTGACGGTCGGGTACCTGCGCTGGACGGTGCCGGACCGCACCTTCAACAACGACCGTGACGAGGTGGTGCGCATCGCCAGCAGCGTCTCGGAGGCCACCGCCACCTTCAGCCCACAGAGCCCGACCGCCTCGATCGACCGGGCGACCGCCATGATGTCGCCGCGGCAGGCCGAGCAGTTCAAGAATGAATTCGCCAATGTGGCAAAGGAATTGACGAGCAAGAACGTATCGGCGACCGCGGCCACGATCTCGGCCGGGGTGGAGGCGTTGGGGCCGCAGGTGGCCAGTGTCGCCGTGGTGCTGCGCGGGACCCAGAGCGCGCCGGGCAAACCCACCGACAACGCGGTGATGGCGTTGCGGGTGGCGTTGAGCAAGACCGACGGCCGCTGGCTCGTCGACAACGTGACCCCGTTGCACTCGCGTTAGCGGTAGCCGGCGAGCCCGTCGGCGAGTTCGCCCTCGTCGCCGTCCAGCTGCCCGTCGAGGGCCTGTTGTAGCGCGAAGGTGTCGCGGATCGCGACCACGCGGTCCGACAGTTCACGGTCGGAACCGGCCAACCGGTCCAGCAGCGGCCGGCCGTAGCTGGCCGTCAGTGCCGCTATGTCCTCGGCCGGATCACCCAGCATGGCCGAATCCCAATCGATCACCCCAGACAACCGGGGCCCCTGAGCATCGTTGCGCCACAACAGATTGTCGCCGCCGAGATCACCGTGCACCACGGTGGCGGTGCTGTGTGGCAACGCGCACGCCGCAGCGAGCTCGTGGTCGGCGCGATCGCGGCCGGCGGGGGACATCAGCGGATATAGGCCGGCCCGCACCGCAGAGGCGAAACGCGACCATCGGTCGGGAGCCGCCGCAGGTAATGCCGCGCGAACCGACGGCTGGGCGGCCGCCAGTCGCGTCAACAACTCATGACATTGCGCCGCGACGATGTCGATAGTCCGCGGCGTGGTGAGATCGGACCTCTGCAGCGGGTTCCCGGGGATGCGGGTCAACACCAGATAGGTTGGCTCCCCCGAGTAGATCGCCAGCGGCTCGGGGACGGCCACACTCAGGTCCATGGTCGCGACGACACGTAGTAGCTCGGCCCGCTGCGCCAGTCGTGCGGCGGCTGCCGGTGTGCGGGGGAAGCAGGCCACGCGATCGGCGCCGAGCGCGACCCGATGAAACTGGCCCTCGCGGACTTCCTCAACAGCGAAGTCAAGGTGAATATCGCCCTGACTCAACGACCGAACTATTTCCCCGACCGCTGCGCGGCGAGTTTGGCGAACCGGTCCGAGAGCCGTTGCATGCGCAGCAGCAGCGAGGCCGGCGGACTGACCGTGCCCTCCAGGTAGTCGGCGAACGACTCGTTGGATATGCCGATGCGCGAGGCGAATTCGGGGGCCTGGAGCTCGGAGCGACGCAGCATGGCCTGGATCTGGCGCGCCACCTCGGCACGCTCGGTGGCCTCGAGGTGCTCGCGGGTGCGCACCAGGACCTCGGACAGCGCCTTCGACACGCCGTACGGGCGCGCGGTCTGCAGCACCTCTTCGACCTGCCGGGCGGTCCGGCCGTAGGGGTCACGCTTGATGGCCGCGACGATGCGCTGCCAGACCGCCATGTCGTCGGTCTCCAAGGCCGCGCGAATCGCCGCGGTCGGCCAGTACTCGACCGGCCGGTCGTCGAATGCGGGTTGACGCTGCTGCGGTGCGGCCGGCGCCTGACGCGCTGGTCGCGGCTGCTGCGAGCGCTGTACCGGTGTGCGTGGTGTCTGCGTTCCCTGCCCCTGTGTGCTCTTTGCCTGGATGCCCTGTCCGTTCGCGCCCCGGGTTGGAGTGCGTTGCTTCTCTGTCCGTTGTACCTGGGCGGGCTGATTCTGGGGGCGTTGTGGCGAAGTGCGTGGTGTGGAAGTTCGAGGGGTCGAACCGCGCTGGGGGGTGGTGCGCGGCGTTGCCGCGCGGGGGGTCGAGGTGCGTTGAGCGGCAGCGCGTTGGGCCTGGGGTCCCGCGGGACGCCGAGACGACGATTGACCCGGCTGAACCTCTTCGCGCCGCGCAGTCCGCGCATCGCGGGTTTCCCGGACGTCGGGGGCCAACGTCACTTCGCCTCCTCCAGCATTGCAACCGCGACCGACAGGCAGCGCTGCCTGACCTTCTCCCATTCGGCAGCCGCATCCGGGTCCGACATCACGAAGTCGTGCTCATCGGACGGCTGCGGGTCGGCCAGCCGGCGGACCAGCTGTGTGGCGACCCATCTGCTCTTCGGGTTCTGCCCACAGTAATACCGGTCCATGCCCGACAACACCAGAGCTGCAGTCTCGGTTTCTACCGAATCGACGAGATCAGCAAACTCCTCGTAGTCCTTTGTGCTGTTGCGGCACATGATCAGATAACTTTTCAGCCGCAGCGTTTCGGCGCCGGTCGGGATCTGCAGCCGATCACCGGTCGGCAGTTGCACATTGGTGGTCTCCACCGGGCCGAGGCGTTCCATCGGTGACCGTTCTCCGTCGGCTTCGGTCTCGAGGGCATCGACCGCGACCGAGAGCCGGCCGCGCCACATGGTCACGGGATGCACGCCCGGGCAGCGTTTCGGGCCGCCGGGCCGCCGCGCAGCGAGGCGGGAGGACGGTTTGCTGCAGCCGCTGAACGCGAGCGGGTCGGTGACGATGATCGTTTGCGGGGCAAGGTGTTTCATCCGGGCCGCGGTTCGAACCATCATGCGCAGGTCAGATCCGCTCGGCCCCAGCGCCGAGATGTCGTCGGGAATGATCACCAGATCGGTGACCTCGACCTTGGGCAGCGGTTTCTCGAAGTCCACCTCGGGCAGCAGTCGATCCAGCCAGTGCGGCAGCCACCAGTTCCACTCGTCGAACATCGCCATCAGTGCCGGCACCAGGATCAGCCGGACCACGGTCGCGTCGACCGCGATGGCCACGGCACAGGCCACGCCGAGTTGGGCCACCAGCGGCATGCCGGCAAAAGCGAAGCCGATGAACACCGCGATCATGATCAGCGCCGCGCTGGTGATGGTGCGGGCGCTGGTGCTGACCCCGTAGGCCACCGCGTCGCGGGTGTTGTTGGTCTGCAGGAACCGTTCCCGGATCCGGGTGAGCAGAAAGATCTCGTAGTCCATCGACAGACCGAAGGTCATCGCCAGGACCAACGGCGGGATGGTGCTGTCGAGCGAACTGATCTTCTCGAAGCCCAGCCCCTCGAACCAGCCCCACTGGAAGACGACCACGAGGCTGCCGTAGGCCGCCGCGACCGACAGCACGGTCATCAGCACGCCCTTGAGCGCCAGGAACACCGACCGGATCGACACCAGCAGCATCACGAACGCGATGAGCGCGACGAACAGGAACACCAGCGGCTGGGTGCTGGACACCCGGTCGTCGAAATCCTTGATCAGCGCGGTCGGGCCACCGACATCGATGCGCGCGTCCGGTCCGGCCACGGGCGGCAGTTTGTCGCGCATCCAGTCGATGGCCTCACGCGCGGCCAGGTCCTCGGGGTCGACCTTGAGCACCGCCGACAGCAGCGCGCTGTCGTTGTTGTCGGAGAACACCGGCGGCTGCACGTTCAGCACGTGGGGGGCACGCGTCATCTCCTGGCGCACCGCATCGATGGTGGCGGTGTTCTTGGCTCCGTCGGCGTTGCCGTCCGGGAAGGTGACCAGGATCCGCACCGGGCCCAGCGCCCCTGGCCCCAACGCGTCGGCCGCGGCGTTGACGCCGCCGCGGATCTCGTGGGTGGGCTCGAACTGGCGCTGCATGCTGTTGCCCAGCACCATGCCGAACGCCGGCGCCGCCAGCGCCAGCAACAGGACCGTCGCGCCCACCGCGGAGGCCCACGGCCGGCGCATCACCGCACCAGTCCAGCGGGTCCAGAAGCGTGACTGGCTCGCCTCGGCGCGCCGGGACCAGTGCAGGTACGACGAGCGCTTGGCCGCGGCCTTACCGAATGTGGCCAGCACCGCGGGGGTCAGCGTGGTGGAGGTCAGCACCGCGACCGCGACGGCCAGGATCGCGCCGGTGGCCATCGACACCAGCACCGGGGTGTTGATGAGGTAGATGCCGGTGACCGAGGCGATCACCGTGAGGCCGGACAGCGCCACCGCCAGGCCCGAGGTGGCCATCGCGGAGTCGACGGCGTCGGCCGGGTCGCGGCCCGCGCGGAGTTCCTCGCGGAACCGCATCAGGATGAACAGTGAATAGTCGATGGCCAGGGCGATACCGAACATCGACACCGTCGACGTGACGAACACGCTCATCGTCGTGTACATCGACAGCAGGTAGACCAGACCCATGGTCACCACGACCGTGCAGATGCCGAGCATCAGCGGCAGCGCCGCGGCCGCCAGCGAGCCGAACACGGCCAGCAGCACGACCAACACGATCGGCAGGTTCCACTTCTCGGCCTGGGCGATGTCGTGTTTGGTCGCCTGGGTGGCCGCCGCGCCGAGCGCGCCCTGCCCGATGACGTAGAACTTGACCTTGCCGCTCTCGCTCTCGCCGGGCTCCTCGCCGTGCACCCCGACCTTCTGGCGCAACTGCTTGGCGACGTCGACCGCGCCGGTGTTGTTGAAGTCCAGCTGCAGCGTGATGACATACGGGCGGTCCGGCTGTGGGGCCGGCTGCTGCGGATTCGGGACGATCTTGACGCTGGGCACCTCGCCCGCGACTTTCTCCAGCCACACCACCGCGGCGTTCATGTCCTCGAACGAGGCATCCGCCCGCGGGGCCGCGATCAGGGCAAGCGGGGACGCGCCCTGGTCCGGGAAATGTTCCTCGAGTTGCCGCTGGACGTGGAGCGACTGTGAACCTTCGACTTCGAACCCGCCGCCGGTCAGATTGGACGACTGGTTGATCGCGAGGTAGATCGAGGGCACCAGAAGCAACAACCACGTCGCGAAAACCGCCCAGCGGAATCTGCGCAGATAGCTGCTCAAGCGCATCATGAACTGCTGGATTCGAGGTCCCCGCTTTCTCGCCCCGAATTGGCTGGGCGTGTCCTGGCTTGTGTCAGCGAGAGCGTACCTCTACTGGGGTAATGTGGCCCGCTCCCTGCGGGATCTGGGATCGCACCGAGACCTGCGCACCCGATGTTCATCGGCGAGATCCGTAGCGTTGGCGATGCGCCGCTAACACAACCGGGCGGCCCGACGACATACAGACGAATGACCCCGGCTGACTGTGCGCCGGGGCCTGCGTTGAAGGAGTACTCCATGCAACCGACCAACGGTGGATTGCGCCGCGGTCTGGCCGTCGCGCTCGCGGTGACCGGAGCGGGCGGCGCGATGGTGGCCGCGCTCATGGTCCCGTCGGCCACGGCCGCGACCGATCCGTGCGCGGCCAGTGAGGTTGCCCGCACCGCGGGCAGCGTGGCCACCAACATCGGCAACTACCTGGACAGCCACCCGCAGACCAACCAGGCGCTGACCACCATCAGCCAGCAGCAGGGCGGACCGCAGTCGCTGGCCGCCCTCAAGACCTACTTCGACGCCAACCCCCAGGCCGCCAAGGACATGCAGCAGCTGCAGCAGCCGCTGGCGAACCTCGGTACCCGGTGCAAATTGCCGATCACCCTGCCGCAGGTGATGGGGCTGATGCAGGGCACGCAGCAGGGCGGGGCGGCCACCGGCAGTTTGCCGGGGAGCCTGCCGTCGGCGCAGAACGTCGCGGTGCCCGGCGCCACGGTGCCCGCGCAGCGCTCACCGGCGTCGCCGGTGTCCGCGGGCTCCGGTCCGCTTCCGGGTCCGGCCACCGCCTCGACCCGCTAGTCAGGCGCGTCTCGCGCCGTCGGGGCTGACACCGCTGAACTGCGGCTTCGTGTTCCGGCGCGACGAGGTTGGGCACAAGGCAAGAAACTCGTGACGGATTCTGCTTAGCTTTTCTGAGCCGTTAGCCGTCTGGGGTAGCGGCCTTCCCCATCCGATGAAGGAGCTTGACCATGTTGCTCTCGGCCCGAAATGCGCGGCGCGTGGTAGCTGGCGTGGCCGGTGCCGGCGCGGTAGCCGGTGCGATGCTGTTCGGCGCCATCCCGTCGGCCCTGGCCGACGACCCGGCGGCCAATCCCCCCAACTGCACCGCGGCCGATCTGGCCGGCGTGGCATCCGGGGTGTCGGCGTCGACCTCGGCGTACCTGTTCACCCATCCCGACGCGAACAACTTCTTCACCAGCCTGGAAGGCCTGCCGCGCGAAGAGGTCCGCACCAAGGTGCACGACTACTTGGAGGCGAACCCCCAGACGAAGGCCGAACTGACCGGTATCCGTCAGCCGTTGGTCGACCTGAAGAACCGCTGCGGGAACGCTCCGGCTCCTTCGATCCCCTAACCGCGTGCGGGTGGAAGCTACCCCCGCCAGCGGCGAAGGATCCGTCACGCCCGACAGCGTGAATCGCACGGTGCTGATGGTCGACGACGACCCGGATGTGCGTACCTCGGTTGCCCGCGGACTGCGGCATTCGGGGTTCGACGTCCGGGTCGCGGCGTCCGGCAAGGAGGCGCTGCGCCTGCTGTCGAGCGAGTCGCACGACGCGCTCGTCCTCGACGTCCAGATGCCCGAACTCGACGGGGTTGCGGTCGTCACCGCTCTGCGGGCATTGGGCAACGAGATCCCGATCTGCGTGCTCTCGGCGCGCGACACGGTCAACGACCGCATCGCGGGGCTGGAAGCCGGCGCGGACGACTACCTGACCAAACCGTTCGACCTCGGGGAACTGGTGGCCCGGCTCAACGCGCTGCTGCGCCGGGCCAGCCATGCCGAGCGGCCGTCGGACACGATGACCGTCGGAGCCTTGACCATCGACACCGCCCGCCGGTTGGTCTTCGTCGGCGGCGACCGCGTCGACCTGACCAAGCGGGAGTTCGATCTGCTGGCCGTCCTGGCCGAGAACGCCGGGGTGGTGTTGTCCCGGCAGCGGCTCCTCGAGCTGGTCTGGGGATACGACTTCGACGTGGACACCAACGTCGCCGACGTGTTCATCTCCTATCTGCGGCGCAAGCTCGAGCGTCCCGACGTGCCCCGCGTCATCCATACCGTCCGCGGAATCGGATACGTGTTGCGGGAAGAGTCGTGAGGGACCAGCGGTAGGTGCGGATCTTCGCTCGCATCCGGTCCGCGTCGCTCCGCACCAGGGTCGCGGTGGCCTCAGCCCTGGCCGCGGCCGCCGTGGTCGCCGTGTTCACCATCTTGACCTCGGTGGTGCTCGCCAACAACGACTCCGCACAGTTGGACCGCAGGCTCGACGCGATCGTCGACGCCAGCCTCAATCCCGCACAGCTGCAGGATCCGCACCGCGGGGTCCTGACCACCGGCCGGTCGCGGTCGACTGGACAGGTGGTGTTCCAGCGCGGCTTGCAACTGCCCGCGCTGCCGCCGGGCACCGAGACCGTCGAGGTCAACGGGGTCGACTACCGGGTGCGCACCATCCACATGGACCAGCAGGGCGGGGTGTTGATGTCCATCGGTATCCGTGCCGACAGTATCTTGTTGAGCCCCAACCGAATACCGGTGTACGCCGGCTTCGGTGTGGTGACCGTGCTGGTGGCCGGGGGACTGGGCTGGCTGCTGGCCGGCCCGGCCATCCGGCCGTTGCGAAAGCTCACCGAACACACATCCAAAATGGACAGCGGCACCGAGACGCTGCCGAAGGTGCGCGGTGTGCGGGAGGCCGAAGACCTGTCCGAGGCGATGGCGGGCATGCTGACCCGGTTGGCCGCGGCACAGCGTGCCACCACCAATTCCCTTCAGGCGGCGCAGGATTTCGCCGCGAACGCCGCGCACGAACTGCGCACGCCACTCACCGCGATGCGGGCCGACCTGGACACCCTGCGGATCCACAACCTGCCCGAATCCGAACGTGCCGAAGTGGTCGCCGACCTGTCCCGCGCCCAGCGCCGGGTGGAGGCGATCATCACGTCACTGGGTCAGCTCGCCTCCGGTCAGCTGGCTCAGGCCGAGGACCGTGAACTGATCGACATCACCGACCTGCTCGACCGGGTGGCCAGGGAGAACACCCGCGGCGGCGGGCAGGTCCGGATCGACGTGCAGGTCGCCGACGATGTCGGCCTCGTGCTGGGCTGGCCCGGCGGGCTGCGCATCGCGGTCGACAACCTGGTCCGCAACGCGATCGTCCACGGCGAGGCCACCCGGATCGTGCTCACCGCCCATCGCGCCGGCCAGACGTTCGTCATCACCGTCGACGACAACGGGCGCGGTCTACCGGTTGAGGAGCACGAGACCGTGCTGGGCCGGTTCCGCCGGGGCAGCAGCGCGGTGGCGGGCGGCTCGGGCCTGGGTCTGGCACTGGTGGCGCAGCAGGCCCAGTTACATGGTGGTGAGATCAAGCTGTCCGACGGCCCGCTCGGTGGCTTGCGGGCCACCCTGACGGTGTCGACGACGGTGTCGGACCCGAACGAAGGTCCGACTCAAGCGGATTGACGTCGCCGCACGGCTGCCAGGACCGCGCGCCAGCCCAGCAGCAGCACCGCGGTCGTCAGCGAGGCGACGACGATGAAGCTGACGGCCACCCCGGCCGAGGTCAGTTTGCGCAGCACCATGCCGACCACCACCGTGCAGATCCACACCACGATCCCGGTGGGTGCCAGCGATGTCGGACGCTGCCAGCCACGCGAGACCAGCCAGCCGACCACGGTCCCGGTGAGAAACGGCCACGCGGTCTCGGCGATCCCGGCGACCGTCAGGCCCTCGGCATGGCTGCGCCGGCCGATGGTGCAGAACACCACGACGCAGATCAGGTCGGTCGCCAGGGCGGTCAGGCTAGCTCGTCGCATAGGCCATCACATCCAGTACCAGTGGGCTGACATCCGCCTGGTCGCGGACGGCGAAGCCCGGTTGCCGTGCGGCCGGTTTCCCGTCGAAGAGCGCATCGGACGCGTTCAGCGAGGTGAGCCGGGAATCCAGCCGGAACGATTTGAAGGTAAATGGTAAGCCATTGGACGCCAACGGATCCGGGCCGTCCATCACATGGAAGTGCAGGTGCGGGGCATCGGAGTTGCCCGAATTGCCCAGGCCGCCGATGACCTGCCCGGCGCTGAGCTGATCGCCGGGTTTGACCTTGAGGCTGTTCGGCTGCAGGTGCGCGTAGAAGGCGAAGTTGCCGTCACCGATGTCCTGCACGATGTGGTTGCCACCGTACTGCTGCAGAGTCAGGCCGGCCGGCGTGGCGCCGGGAACCTGCTCGTCGAGTCCGTCGAGCACCGCCACCACCGGTCCGTCCGCGACGGCGCGGATCTCGGCACCGAAGTATGGATAGCTCGCGACCTTGGACCGGTCCCCGGCGTACAACCGGCCATCGGCCCCGAGTTGCACGTAGTCGATGGCGAATCGCTCTGCTGCCCAGACTTTTCCGTTGATCGGATTCAGCGCCATGCGGTGCGGTGTCATATCGCAGCAGCCGTTGGCGTTCACCCAGTTGTCCCCGGTCAGCGGTGGGGCGATGGACACCGGCTTGCGGGTCTGCACCGAGACGGGGGCCACCGATTCCGTGAGCGTCGGCGGGACCAGTGGCGGCATCGGTTTGGCCACGGTGATCCCGAGTTCATGGGTGAGCGCCGAGGGCACTTGCGACGGATCGTCGGCGACCACGTCCAGCCAGACGTAGGCGCTCTGCCCCGGTCCGAGCACATTGGTCGGGACGGCCGAATTGCCCACCGCCCTGGTCCAGTACTTGAGGCTGTCGCCCGTCAGGGTCAGCAGCTTGCGGTCGCCGGTCGCGGCGCTGAGGGTGTTCAGGGTGACGTTGGCCGGTGAGGTGTTGGTCAGCATCAACTCATAGGCCAGGTGGGTGCGACCGTCGGTGGCGGCCACCGGAACTGGTTCTGCCAGAACAGATCCCACCACCGGGGTGACCGCGGCCGGCGGAGTGCTGGTCGTGGTCGGTTCCGGTTCCGGCGCCTGTGCCGACGAACATCCGGCCACGGTGAGGGCGAGCACGGCGATCGGATACCGGATCCGCATGACGACTCCTAGCGCTCGGGTTCGGGGTTCGAGGTGGTGCCTTCTGGTTGCGCTGCCGGCCCGCCGGCGTCTGCTTGAATTGCCGGCCCGCCGGCGTCTGGCTGGATTGCCGGCCCGCCGGCGTCGGGATCCAGGTCCTTCTCAGTCCGGAACATGAAGAAGAACACCACCCAGCCGATCGTCGAGATGAAGATCCAGCTGACCAGCCGGTAGATGAGCATCGCCGAAATGGCCGAGGCCAGTGTCATCCCCGAGGACACCAGGCCCGGCACCAGCACGGCCTCGACCACCAGCAGACCACCGGGCATCAACGGGATCGACCCCACGGCGCGGGCCGCGGCATAGGCCACGGTGACGCCGGCCAGTGACGGGTGCCCGCCGGCGGCATAACAGGCGAACGCCAGGCAGGCCACGTCGGCGACCCAGTTGAACATCGACCAGCTGAACGCCACCGCGAGGTCACGCCGGCCCAGGCTGACCGACTCCAGCTGCTGCAGGATCTCACGCCATTTGGTCAGCCCGGCATCTGAGGGCTTGCCGCGCAACGAATTCACCCACGAGAGCACCTTGGCCCCGATGCCGTCGATCAGTTCCGGCTTGGTGGCCACGGCCTGCGCCAGCAGGATGATCGCCAGGAAGGCGCCCAGCGAGAAGATCAGCGACAGGGGGTTCTTGCTGGCCCCGAGCATGAGGGCGCCGCCGAGCCCGAGCAGTGCCAGGCCCACGATCTGCAGCACGCCCGACATCACCAGCTGCCAGGACGCCACCAGAGGTGAGGCGCCCCAGATGCGTTGTTGGCGGTAGACGAACGTCGCCGAGAGCACCGGGCCGCCGGGCATCGTCGTCGACAGCGCGTTGCCGGCGTAGAACGCCGCCTCCGAACGCCACTGCTTGACGGGCACCCCCGCCGAGCGCAGCAGGGTTCGCTGGATCTGGGCGAAGCTGTGCATCGAGGCCATCGCGGCACCCACCGCCGCGAGCACCCACCAGGCGTTCGCCGTCAGCAGGCTGCGCCACGCCTTGGCCAGCTGATCCCAGACCAGGGCCACCTCGACCGCGAGCACCGCGACCGCGAGTGCGATGACCACCCACCGCACCCACCAGTACCTGCCGCGCGTGGTGCCGGCCCGGTCCCGGGCCGTGTCGGCCGGCGCGTCCTGTGACACGCCCTACAGGGTAACCGCGCAGGTCGTGACGACATCGCCGGTTTCGGCGGCGCGCCGCGGTTAGGCTACCGACATGTCACCGGATCTCGTTGCTGATGAGGCTGTTACGCCGTTCGTCCGCAAGGTCGCTGCCTGGTCATGGCGCCTCCTGGTCATTTTCGCGGCTGTCTTGGCATTGCTATGGGTGATCAAACACCTTGAAGTGATCGTGGTGCCGGTGGCGTTGGCCACCATGGTGGCGGCGTTGCTGCTGCCCGCCGTCGACGTCATGGACCGCCGCGGCGCCCCGCGCGGTGCCGCGGTGGCGCTGGTGTTGCTTGCCAGCTTCGCGGTGGTTGGCGGCATCCTGAGCTTCGTCATCTCCCAATTCATCGAGGGCGCACCACAACTCGTGGAACAGGTGACCCGAAGCATCGACGGGCTGCGCAACTGGCTGATCAACGGTCCGCTGCAATTGAGCAAGGAGCAGATCGACCAGGCCGGCAACACCGCGATCGAGGCGCTGCAGCGTAACCAGGAGAAGCTCACCACCGGGGCGTTGTCCACCGCGGGCACCCTCACCGAACTGCTCACCGGCGCGCTGTTGGTGCTGTTCACCCTGATCTTCCTGCTGCAGGGTGGGCGCAACATCTTCGCGTTCGTCACCAAGGTGTTTCCGACCAATGTGCGGGACCGGGTCCGTGACGCCGGGCGGGCCGGCTTCCACTCGCTGGGCGGTTACATGCGGGCGACGTTCCTGGTGGCGCTGGTCGATGCGGTGGGCATCGGTACCGGCCTGGCGATCATGGGTATCCCGCTGGCGCTGCCGCTGGCGTCGCTGGTGTTCATGGGTGCCTTCATCCCGCTGGTCGGTGCCGTCGTCGCCGGATTCCTGGCGGTGGTGGTGGCGCTGCTGGCCAAGGGGTTCGTCTACGCCCTGATCACCCTCGGGCTGATCATCGCCGTGCAGCAGCTGGAAGGCCATGTGCTGCAACCGCTGGTGATGGGCCGCGCGGTGTCGATCCACCCGCTGGCGGTGGTGCTGGCCATCGCGGGCGGCGGCGTGTTGGCCGGCATCGTCGGCGCCCTACTCGCGGTGCCCACGGTGGCGTTCATCAACAGCTCGGCGCGGGTCCTGCTGGCGGAGAACCCGGACGCCGAGGAGGCCAGACTCGAGGAGTCGGACGGCACCCTGATCGATGCGGCTCCCGACGACGTACCGGCGGAGGAGCCGCCTTCACCCGGGAAACGCTGACCCCGGGGATCGGAACCAGAACCTAGAGCCGGCCCTCGCGGCGCAGCAGGTCCTGCGCGCTCATCCCACCGCCGCGACGCGGAGGTTCGTTGTCGCGGGGGTTGAACTTCTGGGTCGACGGGTCCTGATCGCGTTGCCGCGGTGCCGGATTCGGGCCTGCGCCCGGGCCGGGCCGCTGTGCGCCGAACGCCGTGGTCGGTGCGCTCTCGTCACCGGCCGGGGGACGCTGCTGCGGTTGCGGCATCGCCCGGGTGGCGTCGGCCGACGGCCGCGGGGGAGGAGCCGGGGTCCCGTTCGCGGGGCCGCCCTTGGCCGGCCCGCCGCGCAGCGCCCCGAGCCACGATTCGATCTCGCGGTCTTCACGTTTCGGCGGAGCCGGCGGACCGCCCGCGGGACGACCGGGCTGTGCCGTGCGTTCCGTGTTGGCGTTCCCGGTCGCGGTGTTGACCGTGTTGACCGCCGTGTTCACCGCGTTGCGAACGGCGTTGCGGGCCATGGCGAAACGCGTGGTGGCCGGCTCTTGATTGGGCTGCGGCGGGAGCTGCTTCTGCGGCGGGGTGATCCGCGCCGTACCTGCCGCCGATGGCGCGTTGACCCGCGGCATCTGCGGCCGCATGGGCTCGGCTGCCGGATGGGTCGGATCGTGTGGCCGCGGTGCGGGCAGGGCGCCGACACCGGCCAGGGCGCGTGGGTCCTCGCCGGACTCCGGCCCCACCGGACGCTTGCGCTCGTCGGGCAGTTCGGTTTCACCGAGGCCCATCTTTTGCTGGACCACCTTCATCCAGTGCGGAGCCCACCAGCAATCGTCGCCGAGGAGCTTCATGATGGCCGGCACCAGGAACATCCGGATGACCGTGGCGTCCAGCAGCAGGGCGATCAGCAGACCGAAGGCCAGGTACTTCATCATCACCAGATCGGAGAAGGCGAACGCACCGACCACCACGGCCAGCACCAGGGCCGCGCCGGTGATCAGTCGGCCGGTGGTCGCGGTGCCGATCCGGATGGCCTCCGCGGTGGACATGCCGCGTTCGCGGGCCTCCACCATGCGGGAAACCAGGAACACCTCGTAGTCGGTGGACAGACCCCAGATCACCGCGATGATCAAGCCGATCATCGGCGCCATCAGTGGTTGCGGGGTGTAGTTGAGCAGCCCGGAACCGTGACCATCCTCGACGAACATCCAGGTCAGAATGCCCATCGTGGACCCGAGTGTCAGCGCGCTCATGAGTGCGGCCTTGATGGGTAGCACGATCGATCCGAATGCCAGGAACATCAGCACGGTCGTGGTGAGAACCAGGATCACCACCAGCAGCGGCAAGTTGTCGAACAGGCTCTGAATACTGTCCTGCGCCAAGGCTGGTGTGCCACCCACGTAGACGTGGGTGCCATGGGGAGCGGGTATCGCCCGGAGTTCGTTGATCTTCGCGGGTGCGTCGCTGCTGTTGACCAGACCGTTCTGGATGCTGCGCACCGACGGATCCTTGGACCCGCTCTCCTGCGCGTTGCGTTCCTGCCACATCTTCGACGGGTCGTCGGTGCCGGTGAACCCAGACACCGCCGAGGCCTTGGACCGTAGCTCGGCGAGCTGCTGGTCGGTGATCGGCTCGCCGTCGTCACTGCGGATCACCATGGTGAGCGGTTCGGTCCGGAAGCCGGAGAAGAGTTTGTCGAACTCCTCCTGGGCCATGCGCACGGAGTTGTCCGGCGGCAGGTACTTCTCGCTCATGCCGCCGAGCGCGAGCTGGCCCAGCGGGATGACTAGGAGGGTCATCACGACCAGGATCGGCGTGGCGAAGGCTATCGGCCGCTTCATCACGACGTTGACCAGCTTGCCCCAGAAGCCCTGCTCGACTTCTTCGCGGGTTTTCGTCTTCTGCGTCTTCTCGGCGAACCAGTCGATGATCTTCCGGGAGAACGGCCAGTTGGCCAGGAACGGCACCTTCAGCAGCGTCGTCACGCCAAGGGCGTCGACCCTGGGTCCCAGGATGCCCAGCACGGCCGGCAGCACGGTGATGGACAGGAACGCCGCCAGCAGTACCGAGGCGATGATGGCGTAGGTGATCGATTTCAGGAAGCCCAGCGGGATCAGGAGCAATGGCAGCGAGGACGCCACGATGATCACCGAGGAGAACGCGACGGTCCGACCCGACGTCATCACCGATCTTCGTACCGCGGCCTCGGTGTCATAGCCTTCGGCGAGTTCTTCTCGGAACCGGCTCACGATGAACAGGCCGTAGTCGATGGCGATGCCGAAGCCCATCATCGTCACCACCGGCTGGGCGAAGAAGTGCACCGGCCCGAACTCGGCGGTGAGCCTCAGGATGCCCAGGGCGCCGGCGATCGTCAGGCCACCGATGATTGCGGGCAGCGCCGCGGCTACCGCACCGCCGAACACGAAGAACAGCACGACCGCCACCAACGGGACGATCGCGAGTTCGGCGCGTTTCTGGTCGGTGCCGATGGTGCCGGTGAGCTCGCTGGCCAGCGGGTTCAGGCCGGCGAGCTTGATGTCGCCGTCGTTGACCTTCCGCAGGTCGGGCTCGATGACCTGGTAGTTCTTCAGAATCGTGTCGTCGTCGTCGCCCTTGAGCGGCACGCTGATGAAGGTGTGCTCCAGGTCCTGCGTCTTCATCTGGTTGACGAGTTCATCGGTGGTGTTGGGGGCTTTCAGCCAACCCACCCAACCGACGATCTGATCGGGATGATCCGCGACGACCTGGTCGAGTTCCTCGGTGACCTTCTTCTGCCACTCTTTGTCGGTGACCTTCTTGCCATCCGGCGGCGTCAGGATGGCGACGACGTGGCTGGTCCGGTCACGGCCGTAGACCTCGTCGCCCAGCAACGACGCCTGGACCGATTGGCTGCCCTCGTCATAGAAACCACTCTGTGTGACGTGCTTTCCGAGACTGGCGCCGTAGAGGCCGCCCCCTAGGCACAGCGCCACCAGGACACCGATGACGATGTACCTGAACTGGTACACCGTTCGACCCCACCAGGCGAACACTTAGGCTCCTAACGCTTCAAAACTTGTGGTGACCCGCTGTTGCATAATCGCGGTCTTCAGTTGTTACGTACGCGCGGTCAGTAGCGATGACAGCGGCCGGAACGGCTGCAGCCATGCGCCCTGCTCGGGCAGCGAGTCCAGGCCGATCCGTGGCAACGGTTCCCGGAACACACCGGGAATGTCCTCCAGATCGACAAACTCCAAGGTATCCGACGCTAACGCCCAGCTCGCATGTTCGCGAAATCCGAGCACCTGCACGGGAGTGCCCTCGCGGGCTATTTCTTCCAGTGGTTGCCGGAAGGCCTGACCGTCGGCCGACGCCACCAGCACCGCCGCCAGCCCTTCGTTGCGACGCAGCGCGATGTGCTCGAGCATGTCGCTGTCCACATCGCTGTCGTCGTCGATCTTCGGCTTGGCGAAGACGGCGAATCCCACGTTACGCAACGCTTCCACCCATGGGCGCACCACATCGGCGCTACCAGGGGCGATGTTGGTGAACACGGTGGCTTCGGGCTCCAGCGAGACGTCGGTTCCGTGCGTGCCGGCAGCCACCAGATCCGAGGTGTAGCCGAGCAGCCAGCGCCCCAGCGCGTCGAAGCGAGGACGGTGCGCGGCCGTCGGTCGGCCCCCGAGGATCGCGCCCAGACCCATGTCGAGATTGGGGGCGTCCCACACCAGCAGCACCCGGCGTGCGGTGGCGGCGGCCGAATCCTCGGACGGCGCGTCGACCTGCGCGGTCTCGTCCTGCATGTCTTCGGTCACACTCATGGCCGTTTCTCCCACACCAGCTCGGTGACGTCGGGTCCGGCCAGGGCCTTGCGCTCGTACTTGGTGACAGGTCGCTCGACCGAGATGGGCAGTCTCCCGCGAGCGGGCCCCGCCTCCGTGACGTCGACGCGGCGCAACAGCGGCTCGGCGTCACCCACCTCGGCGATGTGTTCGGCATACCCGGAGTGATCGGTGGCGGCATGCAGAATCCCGCCCGGCCGAAGGCGGTCGGCGATCAGCGCGATGGTCGCCGGTTGCAGCAGGCGACGCTTGTGGTGGCGGGCCTTGGGCCACGGGTCCGGGAAGAACACCCGCACGCCGGTCAAAGTCTCATGGCCGAACATGTGCTCCAGCACGTCGACGCCGTCGCCGCGGACCATCCGGATGTTGGTGACGGGGGAGTCGGTCTCGGCCGTGCGGTCGATGGCGCTCAGCAGTTGGGCCAGGCCTTTGCGGTAGACCTCCACCGCGATTACGTCGAAGTCCGGTTCGGCCTGGGCCATCGCCAGGGTGGAGGTGCCGGTGCCCGAGCCGATCTCCAGGATCAGCGGTGCCGAGCGGCCGAACCAGGCCGCGGTGTCGAGGTCGACGACGGGTCGCGAGTCCTCGTCACGGGCCTGCATGCCCAGCTCGGGCCACAACCGGTCCCAGGTTTGTTGCTGGGCCGGGGACAGCGTCGACCGCCGGGTTCGGAAGCTGGTCACCCGGGGAAAACGGTGTGGCTGGGTGGCCGGCCCGCCGTCGGCTTCATCTGCCGACGCCGGCCCACCGACGTCGGACCTGGACGGGTGCATCCGTCCATGGTCTCTTATCTCCGGCGTTGTGCCCTCATCGTGGTAGAGATTGATACCCAACAGTTGCCTCAAGCTGCTGGTGGTTAAACATCCGTTCGTGCAACCACCCGGGTCGTGTCACGATTTCCCGGGAGGCACGCAGGTGCGCCCGTCACCTTGCAGGGAAGGTGCCAGATTTTCGCAGACCAGCTCACACGCTTTGCCGACCGTGACGGTGATGGGCGGTTGGCCGAGATCAGCGTGCACGTGTCGGCTCCGCTCCGGGTCGAGGTGCGCGGGCGACGCGGGGTGGGCGTCACCACGGTGGCCTCGGCGCTGGCCCGGGCGGGTCTGGAGATCGCCGAGCGCGGCGACGTCGTGGTGGTGGTGATCGCCGAGGTGCTCAAACCGGAGGACAGGGCCGTGCTCGCGGACCTGGCCCGGCGGAGCCGGCCCACCGTGGTCGTGCTGAACAAGGCCGATCTGGCCGGCTCCGGGCCCGGTGGCCCGGTGGCCACCGCGCACCGCAGGGCCGGTCGGCTGCGGGCATTGGCCGGGGTGCCGGTGGTACCGATGGTCGCGCTGCTGGCTGCCACGTGCCTGCCGGGGCAGCTGATGACCGCGCTCTCGCTGTTGGCCGACGAGCCCGCCGACCTGACCTCCGCGGATGCGTTCGTGGCCGGCCCGCATCAGGTGCCGCGCGCGGTGCGGGCCGAGCTGTTGGAGCGGTTGGACCGGTTCGGTATCGCGCACGCCACGCTGGCGTTGAGCCGCGGTGCCGGCGTCGAGGCGTTACCGCCGCTGTTGCGCCGGCTCAGCGAGGTGCCACAGGTTCTGGCGGCCATCGACGCCGTGGCGGCCCCGGTGCGATACCGGCGGGTGCGGTGGGCGTTGGCTGAGCTCCGGTCGGTCGGCGGCCCGGCCGTTGAGCGTTTCCTGATCGCCGATGACACCGTGGTCGCCGTGATGGCGGCGGCCGTCGACGTGGTGCAGGCCGAGGGGCTGACCGTCGACACCGGTTCTGATCGCCGTGCCCATCTCTGCCGGGCTCGGCACTGGCGGCGGTACCGCGACGGTCCGGTGAACGCCCTGCACCAGAGGTGCGGTGACGACATCGTGCGCGGGTCGTTGAGACTGTTGGGCATGGCAGTGGGCAGCGGGCGATGACCGACGTGGAGACGCCCCCGGATGCAGCGGTGTCGTCACGCACGCGTGACGACCACATCGCCGCCGCCGACGCCGTGGTGGCCGCGATCGATCCCGGGCTGAACTCGCCGGGTGTGGCGACCCGCGACGTGGTGCTGGTGGCCGGTCCGTGGCTGGCCGGGTCGACCAGCGTGATGGCCGCACTGCGGGACCGGATGCCGCAGACGGTGTTCGTCGAATCCACCGAACTGGTGGCCGGGGAGGCACCGGCCGCCGTGGTGTTCGTGGTTTCCGCAGCCGCGCCGATGACCGAATCTGATTGCGCCCTGGTCGATTTGGCATCCCGGTACACCGATCTGGTGGTGGGTGTGGTGTCCAAGATCGATGCCCACCGGGACTGGCGCGACGTACGCGACGCCGACTCGGCGATCCTGACCGAACGCGACGCGCGCTATGCGCGCATGCCGTGGGTCGGGGTCGCGGCCGCTCCCGATCTCGGTGAACCGCAGCTCGACGAGCTCGTCGACCTGCTCTCGGCGCAGTTGGCCGATCCTGACATCGCGCGCCGGAACAGGTTGCGCGCCTGGGAAACTCGTCTGGAAGCAGTGATCGGCCGGTACGAGGCCGACGGGTCGGGTGCCGACCGGCAGGCGCGGGTGGACGTGTTGCGGGAGCGCCGGGTCGAGCTGGCCCGGGCCCGCAGGCTGACCCGGACCGAGCGAAGCATCGCGTTGCGGAGCCAGCTGCAGCAGGCCCGCGTGCAACTCGGGTACTTCGCCCGGAACCGGTGCAATTCGGTGCGCACCGAACTGCAGGAGGACGTCGCCGGCATCAACCGTCGCCGGATCCCGGCGTTCGAGGAGTATGTCCGCCGCCGCGCCGAGGAGGTCGTCCACGACGTGGACGAAGGCGTCACCCAGCACCTGTCGGGTGTCGCGACCGAGCTGGAGTTGACGGCGCCGCCGCCGATGGCGTCGGCGGGCGCGGGATTGCCGGCTCAACCTGCGGTGGTACCCGTCCTCCCGTCGCCGCCGTTGAAATCCCGCACCCCCGAGACCCGGCTGATGCTGGTGCTGGGCGGCGGGTTCGGCCTCGGGGTGGCGGTCGCGGTCAGCCGGTTGTTGGCCGGTGCGGCGCCGAAGCTGGCGGTGGCGGGGCTGGTGGTCGGTGCGGTGGTGGGTCTGTTGTTGGCGGTCTGGGTGGTCGGCACCCGGGGCCTGCTGCACGACCGGGCGGTGCTCGACCGCTGGGTCGGCGAGATCACCACGACCCTGCGTTCGGCGGTCGAGGAACTCGTCGCGACTCGGGTGCTGGCTGCGGAATCCGCACTGACGGCCGAATCGGCGGCCCGCGAGGAGACCGAGAGCGCCGCTGCGGCCGAGAAGACGGCCGCGATCGACGCCGAACTGCGCGAACATGCCATCGCCACAGCTCGGGCGGCGGCCCAGAGGGATCGGCGGATACCGCCGTTACGGCGAGCTCTGGGCGCGGTTCGGGCCGATTTGTACGGCAACAGCGGTGCTACTGGTGAGTAACCGGCTGATAACGTTGATCTGAATCGTTCCTGTGAGTCATCGGACATACCACTGGTTCACTGTGGGTATGTCACCCGCGTTAACCTCGTACCCAAGGGGTAGCCGCGACCGCGTCGTAACGCGGCTGGGTTACACAAACCTACGCAGGAGAATTTGATGACCTCAGCGACCATTCCCGGTCTGGACACCGCACCGACGAAACATCAGGGACTGCTGGCCTGGGTTCAGGAGGTCGCAGAGCTGACTCAGCCCGACCGGGTGGTCTTCGCCGACGGGTCCGCCGAGGAGTACGACCGTCTTGCCGCCCATCTGGTCGAGCAGGGCACCTTCCAGAAGCTCAACGACGAGAAGCAGCCGAACTCGTACCTGGCGCTCTCGGATCCCTCCGACGTCGCCCGCGTCGAGTCGCGCACCTTCATCTGCTCCGGGCGTGAGCTCGACGCCGGGCCCACCAACAACTGGATGGACCCCGCCAAGATGCGCGGGATCATGACCGACCTGTACCGCGGTTCGATGCGCGGCCGCACCATGTGGGTCGTTCCGTTCTGCATGGGTCCGCTGGACGCCGAGGACCCGAAGCTGGGTGTGGAGATCACCGACTCGGAGTACGTGGTGGTGTCGATGCGCACCATGACCCGGATGGGTGCGAAGGCACTCGAGAAGATCGGCGACGACGGTTTCTTCGTCAAGGCGCTGCACTCGATCGGCGCACCGCTCGAGCCGGGTCAGAAGGATGTGCCGTGGCCGTGCAACGACACCAAGTACATCACCCACTTCCCCGAGACCCGCGAGATCTGGAGCTTCGGTTCCGGCTACGGCGGCAACGCGCTGCTGGGCAAGAAGTGCTACTCGCTGCGCATCGCCTCGGCGATGGCCCACGACGAGGGCTGGCTCGCCGAGCACATGCTGATCGTCAAGCTGATCTCGCCGGAGAACAAGTCGTACTTCATCGCCGCGGCGTTCCCGTCGGCCTGCGGTAAGACCAACCTCGCGATGCTGCAGCCGACCATCCCCGGCTGGCGTGCCGAGACCGTCGGTGACGACATCGCCTGGATGCGGTTCGGCAAGGACGGCCGGCTGTACGCCGTCAACCCGGAGTTCGGTTTCTTCGGCGTGGCGCCCGGCACCAACTGGGACTCCAACCCGAACGCGATGAAGACCATCGCCGCCGGCAACACCGTCTTCACCAACGTCGCCAAGACCGACGACAACGACGTGTGGTGGGAAGGCCTGGAGGGCGACCCCGACCACCTGATCGACTGGAAGGGCCAGGACTGGTACCGCGAGTCGGAAGACAAGGCGGCACACCCGAACTCGCGCTACTGCACCCCGATCGCCCAGTGCCCGACGCTGGCCCCGGAATGGGACGACCCGCAGGGTGTGCCGATCTCGGCGATCCTGTTCGGCGGCCGCCGCAAGACCACGGTCCCGCTGGTGACCCAGGCCCGCGACTGGCAGCACGGTGTGTTCATCGGTGCCACCCTGGGCTCCGAGCAGACCGCAGCCGCCGAGGGCAAGGTCGGCACCGTCCGCCGCGACCCGATGGCCATGCTGCCGTTCCTCGGCTACAACGTCGGCGACTACTTCCAGCACTGGATCAACATCGGCAAGAACGCCGACGAGTCCAAGCTGCCGGCGGTGTTCTTCGTCAACTGGTTCCGCCGCGGCGAGGACGGCCGCTTCCTGTGGCCGGGCTTCGGTGAGAACAGCCGCGTGCTGAAGTGGGCCATCGAGCGCATCGAGCACAAGGCCGACGGCAAGAGCACCCCGATCGGCATCGTTCCCACCGCCGACGACCTCGACCTGTCCGGGCTCGACGTCGACCCCGCCGACGTGAACGAGGCCCTGGCCGTCAACGCCGACGAGTGGCGGGCCGAGCTCCCGCTGATCGAGGAGTGGTTCGAGTTCGTCGGGGAGAAGCTGCCCACCGGCATCAAGGACGAGTTCGACGCCCTCAAGCACCGCCTGGCCGAAGAGTCCTGAGGCCCCGCGAGCGTGCTGTCTGCCGGTAGGCACGCCGCCACGCATCAGCATTACGCGCACCCTCGTGAATCACGAGGGTGCGCGTTTGCGTAGGGGCATGGTGAATCCGGGCTTGCACTCAACCTCGCTTGAGCCGCAACGCTGCGTGCTATGGAAATCAGCATCGCTCTACCCACCTTCACTGAGCCCGGCGTCGACATCCCGGACATCCCCTCGGTAGCTCGCCATGCCGAAGCACTCGGGTTCGACGCGGCGTGGGCGGGTGATCATTTGAGCACCGGCGCACCGTTCCTGGAGAGTGTCGTCGCGCTCAGCGCCGCCGCGGCCGTGACAGGCCGGCTTCAGCTCGGCTTTGGCGTGCTGTTGCTCGGATTGCGTTCGCAGGCCTGGGCGGCCAAGCGGATCGGCTCACTGCAGGCGTTGTCGGGTGGCCGGGTGCTGCTCGGTGTCGGTGTGGGCGGCGCCCCCGCTGCCGAGTGGGCTGCAGCAGGCGCATCGAGACGAGGGCGTGGCCACCGCACCGACCTGATGCTGCAGGCGTTGCCAGATCTGTTGTCCGGAAAAGGAACCGCGCTGCGTACCGAACTCGGTGAGCCGACGATCACGTTGGAGCCGGCGGTGCCGACGCCTCCGGTGTGGATCGGCGGTGCGTCAGACGCCGCGCTGCATCGGACGGTCCGGCACGGAACAGGATGGCTCGCATCGCTTCTGAGCCCCGACCAGATCGCACAGCGACGGGTGCGTTTGGCCGAAATGGCCGACAACAGCGGCACCGCTGTACCCCGGATCGGCACCACGTTGTTCACGGCACTCGGTGGCGCCGACCGGGAACAGGCCGTGCGCTGGCTGGAGAGCCTGATCGTTCCGCGGGAGACGGCCGAGCAGATGACGATCAGCTCGGAGGGCGAACTCGAGGACAAGCTGGACCACTACGTCGACGCCGGAGTGTCCCACGTGGTCTTCAATGCCGGGACGCAGAACCCGTTGGCGCAGTACGACGTGATTGCGGGGATCGCTGCAGCGCAGCGGGCACGGTGACACCGCGGCGAAACAGCGGGCATTGCACCAACTCGGGGCCGTGCCCGCAATCGCGCAGTCGGCCCAGGTAATCGCGTGCCCGGCTGAGCTCGTCGATTCGGCTGTCGATATCACTGATTCGACGGGTTACCGTGCGCTGCCAATCATCCTGGCCCTGCAGTAGTTCGGAGATGTCCTCGACCGACAGGCGTCCTTCGTGCCGCCACATGTCGACCAGCGCGATGCGGTACACCTGCTCGCTGTCGTAGATCCGGCTTCCGGCCCGGCGGGCCGACGTCACGAGACCGCAGCGCTCCCAGTAATGCAGAGTGGAGACCGGCAGCCGGAAATGGTCGGCCACTTCGCGAATCGTCACGTAGTCGGTCATCGCTCAATTGGACCGCAACTTCACCTGCCGATGGGGTGTCCCTCCGCACGGCTTCACGCGCGGGCCGGCCACCACATGCGCTCGCCCAGCAGGCTCATCGCGGCGGGCACCAGGTAGGTCCGTACCACGGTGATGTCGAGCAGCAGGCCGATGCCGATGGTGGACCCGATCTGCACCAGGTTCAGCACCGTCCCGCTGGTCAGCGCGAACATGGTGATCGCGAAAACCACTCCCGCGGTGGTGATCACACTGCCGGTACTGCCGAACCCGCGGATGATGCCGCTGATCACCCCGCTGTGGGATTCTTCGCGGATGCGGGCGGCGAACAGCATGCTGTAATCGGCGCCGACGGCGACCAGCGCCATGAACGACACCGGGAACACCGACCAGTCCAGGCTGATGCCGATCAGGTGTTGCCAGATCAGCGTGGACAGCCCCGCCGCGGCCCCGAACGACAGCACGACCGCGGCGATCATCAGGACCGGCGCGACCAGACTGCGCAGCATCACGATCAGCACGAGCAGCACGGCCGCCACCGCCACCACACCGAAAAGCGCGAAATCACGCCAGGTCTGGTCGATGTGACGCTGGGACAGCGAAGCCAGGCCGGTCGATTCGATCTGGGCGTGCTCCAGCACGGTGCCGGTCGCGGCGTTGTTGGCCGCGGCGATCACGTCGGGCACCGCGCCCATCGCCTCGCCGCCGTACGGATTGACCGACCAGACCACCATCATCCGGGCGCTCCGCCCGTCCGGCGAGATCAGTAGCTGCTCTCCCGCGGTGAAGCGCCGGTCGGTGCGGCCCTCCTCGGGGAGGTAGAAGCCGCGCCCGGCGCCGGTGCTGGTATCGGCGGACAGCCGGTGCAGGAAGTCCGAGGCGCGATCGAGCCCCGCGCTGAGCTCGGTGGTCAGCGTGACCATGGTGTCGGTACCCGTCTTCACCTGTCCCAGGCCGGCGGTGAGACGGCTCAGACCGGTTGTCAGTTCATTGATTCCGGACAGCAGCCGGTTCAGTTCCTGACGGGTCTGGTCGGGGGTGCGGGCACCGAGCGGATCGAGCATGGCCCGCAGCTTCTTGATGCCGGCGCGCAGGTCGGGCAGGGTGTCGAGCGCGGTGTTCACCGGCCCTTCGGGGACCAGCGGTGCGGCGAGCGTCAATCCGTTGATCGCCAGTAGAGCGCGCCCGCCGGTGGCCGCGTCGAGGTCGGCGAAGGCCTGCCTGGCGCGTAGGCATGAGCTGTCCGCCGCGCAGGCCGGCGACGGCTCGGCACCGGTGAGCGGATCGAACACCGCATGCAAGGCAGCGGTAGGCGCGGCCAATCGTTCTCGCGCGGAATCGATTTCGCCGACCACCTGATCGAGGGAATCGGTGGCGAGGGAAATGCTGCGCACCGCGGTCGCCACGTCCAGTGATCCGCCGGAGAGGTTGGCGACCACCCGATCGGCGGATTCCAGCGTGCCGAGCAGGTTGCGCGCCAGGTCGACCAGGGACCTGGCGCCGTCGGTGAGTTCGGGCAGCCTGGCGGCCGCGTCGGCGGAGCCGTCATGCAGTTGCGTGACGCCGGAGGCAAGTCGTTTCAATTGCGGGATGGCCTGTTCGACGCGATCGTGGGCGTCTTCCAGCCCGGCGCCGACCTGTGCGGTTTGCGATCCGATCGCCGTCTCGGGCAGCGGTTTTCCCTCGGGGCGGGTGATCGAGCGGACATAGGCGACCTCGGGAAGGTTGCCGATCGACATGGCGATCAGGTCCAGCGCGGCCAGATCGTTGGTGTTGCGCATGTCGTGGTCGGCGCGGATGGTGATGAACTCGGGCGCGGCCTCGTTGACGCCCCAATGCCGATAGACGGCTTCGTAACCCCGCTTGCTGTCGGTGGCTCGCAACTGCATGGCGTTTTCGTCGATGTTCGGCTCGAACGTCAACAGCACTGCGCTCATCGCGAGCAGGAATGCCAATGACGCCGCGACGAGGGCCGGCGCTCGGCGGATGATGGCCACGCCGCGTTTGCGCCAGCGGCGTTCGTCGAGGGGTCGAGGTTCGGCGTATCCGCGCCGGCCCCACAGCGCCATGATCGCGGGGGTGAGCGTCAGGCTGACCGCCATGGTGATCGCGATCGACAACGCGATGGGCGGGCCCGCGGTACGGAACATCCCGATCTCGGTGAACACCATGGCCATTCCGGCACCGGCGATGGTCAGCGCGGAGGCGATGACGATGCCGGCGGTGTGGGCGCCGGACCGCTCGACCGCGTCGTCGACGGCGAGCCCGCGACGCCTGCCCTCGTGGTAGTTGGCCAGCAGGAAGATGCCATAGTCGGTTCCGGCGCCCAGCACCATCGCGGTTACCAGGGCGATGGTGAAGTTCGAGACCGTCAGCAGTTCGTTGCCGCCCAGCCAGGAGATGACGGGCCGCGCAATGGCCAGTGAGATGCCCACGGTGAGAAGGGGAATCATCGCCGTCAGGAGCGACCGGTAGACCATGAGCAGCAGCAGCGTGATCAACACGACCGAGACCACGGTGATGATCGCGAGTGACGTGTCGATCGCGGAGAACAGATCCGACAGGGTCGGCGCGGCGCCGGTGAAATGCACGTCGAGCCCAGGTGGCCTGGGGAGTTCCTCGACGGCGGCGCGGACGTTCTCGGTGGACCGGTGCGCGCGGGTGGAGCCGACGTCGCCGGTGGTCGCGACGATCAGATGGATGGCTTTCCCGTCGGGGCTCAGGCCGGTTCCCTCCAGTCCGGGGGTGCCGTAGGTGTCGAGCACGTAGGCGACGTCGTCGCTGTCGGCCACCAGCCGCGCCACCAGATCGCGGTAGTACGCCGTGTCGGCCGGGTTGAGCACCCGATCGCTGGACACCACGATGCTGCCGATGGCGGTGGTGTCGGGGACGCCGAAGTCCCGCGACATCTGCCGCAGGGTCTCCGTCGTCGGGCTTTCCGGGGTGAACGGCGCGGAGTGCTCGGCCACCGTGCGCTCCAGCTGCGGGATGGCCACATTGAGCACGCCGGCGACGGCCAGCCAGGCCCCCAGAACCAGCCACGCATGCCTCGCGCAGACCCGGGCGAGTTTGCCGAAGATTGCCAGGTTGTGCATTTCGGCATCGTAGACCAATCGGTCTAGTCATGGTCGACTAGGATGGACCAACTGGTCTATTCGCCGATGGAGAGGGTGGCGGCAGTGGCGGGCCCGCGCGAGCGTCTCATTCAGAGCGCCATCGAGCTGATGCGTGAGTACGGCGTTCACGCGACGGGCCTCAGCGATCTGCTGGAACGCAGCAACACCGCTCGCGGGTCGATCTACCAGCACTTTCCTGCGGGAAAAACCGAGCTGATGGAGCAGGCGACGCTAGAGGCCGGCCGGATCATCACCGCCAGGATTCACGAGCTGACTCAGGTATTACCCGCCGATGATGTGATCGGCGCCTTCGTGGAGGGCTGGAAACAGAACCTCGTCAGCAGTGACTTCCGTGGGGGATGCCCCATCATGGCGGCTGCCCAGGCGGGCCCGGATGCGCTCGTGGTGCGGGAAGCGTCGGCGAAGGTATTTGCTGACTGGGCCAGGGTGATCGCCGAGTCGATCGAGGCCAAGGGTGTTGACGCCACCACCGCGGCCTCACTCGGCAGCTTCATCGTCAGCTCACTGGAAGGCGCCATCATCCAGTGCCGCAGTGCCCGCTCGCCGCAGCCCCTCGACGACGCCAAGACCGGTCTGATGCTGCTGTTGCGGTCGGTTGGGGCGGACTGACCAGCCACTTGACACCTGTCAAGTGGCGCCGGTTACAGTGCCCTCATGCAGATCCGCGAGCATGCCGAGGCCAACCCCGACAAGCCGGCCATCATCCTTCATCCGTCGGGCACCGTCGTCACCTTCGGTGAGCTCGAAGCCCGCGCGAATCAGCTCGCCCATTACTTCCGCCGGCACGGGCTGCACGAGGGCGATGTGGTCGCGATCCTCATGGAGAACAACGAGCACATCCACGCGGTGATGTGGGCCGCGCGCCGCAGCGGGCTGTACTACGTGCCGATCAACACGCACCTGACCCCGGCCGAGGCCGCGTACATCGTCGACAACAGCGCGGCCAAAGCCATCGTCGGCTCCGCCGGGCTCAAGGACGTGCTGAGTGGTCTGGACAAGGAGCTTCCGAACGGCCTGCCCGCCACCTTGCTGATCGCCGACGGCGAGCTCGACGGGTGGCAGCGGTATCCCGAAGCCGTCGCGGACCTGCCCACCACCCCGATCGACGACGAGATGGACGGGGACCTGCTCCAGTACTCGTCGGGGACGACGGGCCGGCCGAAGGGCATCAAGCGGGAACTGCCGCACGTACCGCCATCGGAAACCCCCGGGATGATGGCGCCGTTGGTGGGTTTCTGGATGCAGCCCGATTCGGTGTATCTCAGCCCCGCGCCGCTCTACCACACCGCACCCTCGGTGTGGTCCATGCAGACACACGCCGCGGGTATCACGACTGTGGTGCTCGAGAAGTTCGACGCCGAAGGCTGCCTGGAGGCGATCCAGAAGCACAAGGTCACCCAGGGCCAGTTCGTTCCGGTGATGTTCACCCGCATGCTGAAACTCCCTGAAAGCGTGCGTAATTCGTACGATCTGTCCAGTCTGCGCCGCGTGATGCACGCCGCCGCCCCGTGCCCGGTCGAGATCAAGAAGCAGATGATCGACTGGTGGGGGCCGATCGTCGACGAGTACTACGCCTCATCGGAGGCCATCGGTGCGACGGTGATCTTCGCCGAGGACTGGCTGACGCACCCGGGTTCGGTCGGCAAGCCGATGAACGGTCTCGTGCACATCCTCGACGAGGACGGCAAGGAACTGCCCCCCGGCGAGGCCGGTGAGATCTTCTTCGAGGGCGGCGCGGATTTCGAATACCTCAACGACGCCGAGAAGACCGCGTCCTCGCGTGACTCGCACGGCTGGAAGACGGTGGGGGACATCGGGTATGTCGACGAGGACGGCTACCTGTACCTCACCGATCGGCGCCACCACATGATCATCTCGGGCGGGGTGAACATCTACCCGCAGGAAGCCGAGAACATGCTCGTGGTCCACCCGAAGGTGATGGACGCGGCGGTGTTCGGCGTCCCGGACGAGGAAATGGGCCAGAGCGTCAAGGGTGTGGTGCAGACCGTCGACCCGGCCGACGCCACCCCGGAATTCGCCGAAGAGCTCCTCGGCTGGCTGCGTGAGCGTCTGACGCATTACAAATGCCCGCGGACCATCGCGTTCGAGGCCGAGCTGCCCCGCACCGACACCGGCAAGCTGTACAAGCAGGAGCTGATAAACAAGTACTCGTGACCGAGGAAAGCGCAGTCGAGCTGCCCGCGGGTATCCGGGTCGGGGTCGGGACCCCGACGGATACCGCGACGTTCACGCTGACCGAGCGCCCCGATGCGGACCGGCGGACGGTCACCGTGGCCTCGGTCGAGCAGGCCCTCGATGAACTCACCGAGCGCTGTCGGACGTGGCCGCAGGCCGCGGCGGTGTGTGACGACGTGCTGCGCAGTGTCGACGTGCACGCCCCCGCGTTCGGCGGGGTGATCACTGAATCGCTGGCCTATTCGACGCTGCAGTCCGGCGGCGAGTTCGCCCGGTGGCTGGCCGAACGGGGGCCGGCCACCGCGCCCCTGCTGCCCGACCCGGTGCAGGCCCACCGCGAGGACAACACGCTGCACGTCCGGTTCAATCGGCCGCAGCGGCACAACGCGTTCTCCACCGACGCCCGGGCCGCCCTGCTGGAGGCCCTCGAAGTGGCGAGGGTCGATCCGTCTGTCGACGAGGTGGTGCTCGGCGGCAATGGCCGATCATTCTGCAGCGGTGGCGATCTGGCCGAATTCGGCTCGTTCGCCGACCCCTCGAGCGCCCACGTCGCCCGCACCCGGCACAGTCCCGCGCTGGTGCTCGACGAGATCACCGCCAGACTGGGGCCACGCTGCCGCGCCGAGGTGCACGGACAGGTGCTGGGCAGCGGACTGGAGATGGCCTGCTTCTGCGGGTGGGTCAGCTGTCATCCCGACGCCACGCTCGGCCTGCCGGAGTTGGCCCTTGGCCTGATTCCCGGGGCGGGCGGCACGGTGAGCGTCACCCGGCGCATCGGCCGGTGGCGCACGGCCTATCTGATCCTGTCCGGGCGCAGCATCGACGCGGCCACGGCGCTGGCGTGGGGTCTGGTCGACGAGGTGCGCCCGTAGCGGTGATCCTGCGGTCAAGGTGGCGTCTTCTCGCACTTCGGCGCCCTACACGCAGGATCACCGCCGTTCAATGGCATAGTGCCAGGTGTGACGGGTGGTCCTTACTTCGATGATCTGGTGGTTGGCCGGGTGTTCGACACCGCGCCCTCGATGACATTGACCGCCGGTGCGGCCGCGGCGCACCAGGCGATCCTCGGCGACCGGTTACGTCTGCCGCTGGACGCCGAACTCTCCGCCGCGGTGACGGGGGAGACCGGCCCACTGGCCCACCCCGCGCTGGTCTGCGATGTCGCGATCGGTCAGAGCACCTTGGTGACGCAGCGGGTGAAGGCCAACCTGTTCTACCGAGGACTGGCGTTCCACCGCTGCCCGGTGATCGACGACACGTTGTTCACCCGCACTGAAGTCGTTGGCCTCAAACAGAATTCGACCAAACCCGGGCGGGCGTCGACGGGCCTGGCCGCCCTGCGGATGACCACGGTCGATCAGCTGGATCGCAAGGTTCTCGACTTCTACCGCTGTGCGATGCTGCCGCTGTCGGGCGACGACGTCGAAACCGGCCATGCCGACGACCTGTCGACGATCGGTGCCGACTCCTCGGCACCGGATCCGACGGCCGGCTGGGATGCCGACGCGTTCCGCGCCCGGGTACCCGGCCCCCATTTCGACCCGAGCCTGGCCGGAACGGTGCTGCGCAGTACCGCCGACGTGGTCAGCAGCGCCCCCGAACTGGCCCGGCTGACCCTGAACATCGCTGCCACCCATCACGATTGGCGTGCCGGCGGCGAGCGCCTGGTGTACGGCGGGCACACCATCGGACTGGCCCTGGCCCAGGCCTCCCGGTTGCTGCCGAACCTGGTCACGGTGCTGGGCTGGGAGTCCTGCGACCACACCGGTCCGGTGCACGAGGGCGACACCCTGTTCAGTGAGCTGCACGTGGAATCGGCCGACGCCGGGGTGCTTCGCCTGCGTTCGCTGGTCTATGCGGCCGGTGGCCGCGACGGCGACACCGACCGACAGGTGCTGGACTGGCGGTTCAGCGCGTTGCAGTTCTGATGACCCCGTTGGCGATCCCGGACGGCCTGCTGCGGCAGGCCCAGCTGATCGCCGATGACTTCGCGTCCCACACCGGCGTGGCGCTCGACCCCGTCGAACTGGTCACCGGCCGAGCGGCGATCTTGGACATCGCGCCCGACGGACAGGTCTCGGCAGGTGGAGCGAGCCGGCTGCTGGCCACCGTCGACGGCTGGTGTGCCCTCACGCTGTCCCGCCCCGATGACATCGCCGCGATTCCTGCGCTGCTGCAGCAGGATTCGATACCCGATGACCCGTGGCCGGCGGTGACGGCGTGGGCCACGGCGAACACGGCCCGCGAGGTGGCCGAACGGTCCCGCCTGCTCGGACTGCCGGTGGCCGTGCTCGGTGAAACCCCGCCCACGGCGCCGGTGGTGAGCCAGCTCGGTCCGCGCCAGGCCGGGACGCTGGCCGGGGTACTCGTGGCCGACCTGTCGTCGATGTGGGCCGGGCCGCTGTGTGGGCAGCTGCTGGCCCGGGCCGGCGCCACCGTCGTCAAGGTCGAGAGTCGGAACCGCCCGGACGGCACCCGCGCCGGCGCGCCGGAGTTCTTCGACTGGATGAACGGCGGAAAACTCTGCTATGCAATCGATTTCGACGAGCCTGGCGACCTGACTCGACTGCTGAACGCGGCTGACGTGGTGATCGAGGCCTCCCGCCCGGCGGCGCTGGCCCGGCGCGGGCTGGGACCCGAGACCGTAGCCGCCCGGCCCGGACGAATCTGGCTTCGCATCACCGGGCACGGCGTCGAGGGGGAGCGGGCCGACTGGGTGGCGTTCGGTGATGATGCCGCAGCGTCGGGCGGCTTGGTCGGATACCGCGACGGCACACCGGTATTCATCGGCGACGCCATCGCCGATCCACTCACGGGCCTGCACGCCGCGGCTGCGGTGGCGGCGTCGCGTGAACGTGGCGGCGGTGAGCTGATCGAATTCTCGATGGCGGCCGTGGCCGCCGGTTACCGCTCGGGAGACACCCAAGGGGTTGAGGTGACACCGGTGCGCCCCGCCACACCGTCGGCCGGTCGCGGGCTAGGCGCCGACAACGAGGTGGTGCGGCAACTGATAGCCGAACGGACCACCGCACCATGCTGATTCGTCGCGCAACGTTGCTGGACGGGGCGGTGGTCGACATCCGGCTCGGCGACACCATCGAGCAGGTCGCCGCGTCGTTGTCGCCCAATCCTGGCGAGAACGTCCTCGACGCCGCGTCCGGCACGGTCATCCCCGGGCTTCATGACCACCACCTCCATGTGTATTCGGCTGCTGCCGAGGCGGATTCGATCCGGGTCGGCCCTGCCGAGGTTTCCGACGCAGCGGGGCTGGCCCGGGCGTTGACCTCTGCGGTGGCCGGCAGTGACGGGTGGATCCGCGCCGTCGGCTATCACGAGGCGGTGGCCGGGCCGCTGGATCGGGACTTGCTCGACCGGCTGATCCCCGGCATTCCCGTGCGCGTGCAACATCGCAGCGGCGTGTTGTGGACGGTGAACTCACCAGGATTGGCGGCCCTGGGCCTGGGGGATCACCCCGACGGAAGATTTCGCAGCGCGGATGACACTTGGACGGAGGCACTGGAGCGGCGACCGGCGGCGGTAGCGGAGTTCAGCGCCCGCCTCGCCGGTTACGGCGTCACGGGTGTCACCGACGCAACGCCTGATCTGGCCGTCGCCGATCGCCCGACCGGCCTGCGGCAACGGGTGTACTACCTGGCGCCGGGCAAGCGGATCCTGCACGACGACGGACTCGACCTGGATGCGTTGACCGTGTGGATCGCCGAGCGCCACCGGGCCGGTGCACCGGTGGCCGTGCACTGCGTGACCGCGGCCCAACTCGTCGTCACCATCGCCGCGCTGCGCGCTGCCGGCAGCCATCCCGCCGACCGGATCGAGCACGCGGCGATGGTGCCCGCCGATTGCGTCGACGACCTCATCGCACTCGGGGTCACCGTGGTGACCCAACCCAACTTTGTCGCCGAGCGGGGTGATCAGTACCGCACGGATGTGCCTGCCGCCGAACAAGAGCAGCTCTGGCGGCTCGGTTCGCTACTGGCCGCCGGGGTGCCCGTGGGGTTGTCCACCGATGCGCCCTTCGGTTCGCCTGACCCCTGGGCCGCGATGCGCGCCGCGGTACATCGCCGCACTCCGGAGGGCGTGGTGCTCAACCCGGCCGAACGGATATCCGGCCGGCGGGCGCTGACCCTGTTTCTGGGCCGCGCCGACGCTCCGGCCAGTGCCCGGCGGGTCGTCCCCGGCCAGCCCGGTGACCTGTGCGTGCTGGCGGCCTCGCCCCAGCGGGTGGTCGATGCGCTCGACGCCGATCTGGTGGCTGCCACCGTCGTCGGCGGTGTGGTGGTGTTTCAGCGGTGAGTGTGTGGCGGGTGCCGGGCATGCCGGCGTTGTTGGCCTGTGCCGCATTGGGGTTCACCGGGTTCTCCCTGCTGTTGCCGGCAGCGCCGATGTGGGCGGTGCACATCGGTGCTGACAATCTGGGCGCCGGTGTGGTCAACAGCGTGCTGATGTTGTGCACGGTCATCGCCCAGTTGCTGGTCGGAAAGTTCCTGCGCAGAGCCGGCTGGGGCATCACCCTCGCCCTCGGGTTGATACTGCTGGGCGCACCGGCCCTCTTTCACCCGTTCGCCGCCTCGTTGTGGCAGGTGCTGCTGCTGGCGGCGTTGCGGGGACTGGGCTTCGGCGTCCTGACGGTCTGCGGGGTTCGGGGCATCGCCGCGCTGATCCCGCAGGAGCGCCGCGGGCGCGCGATCGGTGCGTACGGTCTGGCCATCGCGGCCCCGCAGTTCGTCTTCACCCCGCTGGCGCCGTGGCTCGCCGAGCACATGGGATATCAGCTGGTGTTCGTCCTGGCCGCGGCCCCGTTGTTGGCGGTGCCGTTGGCCTTCACCCGTCCCGCGCCGCACCTGGCCGATGAGCCGGGGACGGGGCGCCTCGCCGGGATCAGCGGGCTGGTGCTCCCGATCTCCGCACTGGTGGTGATCACCGCGGCAGGCGGTGGCATTCTCACGTTCGCCCCGCAACTGGGCGGCACCGCAACCGCATTCGCTGCCCTGTTGGCAATGACAGGGACAACGGCCCTGGCCCGGTGGCTGATCGGTGGTGTCGCCGATCGTCACGGCCCGGCCAGGTTCATCGCGCCCATGCTGGGTGTCGGCGCGGTAGGTCTGGCGGTGATCGCCACCGGGATCAACCTGGGTCGGCTCATGGGCGCCGCATTGGTGATCGGCGGATGTGTGCTGGTCGGCATCTCCTATGGGGCATTGCAGAACCTGACCCTGGTGCACGCGTTCACCGCGACCGGCAGGAGCGGCGACCAGGTGGGCCACGGTGCGGTCAGCGTGGCGTGGAACGTCGGTTTCGACGCGGGCACCGGCCTGGGATCGCTTGCCGTGGGTGCGCTGGCCACCTCGTTTTCGTTCCCGACGGCATTCGCGGTGATGACGGCCGCGTGTGTGGGCGTGGGGATGATGTGGGTATTCCACCGCCATGACGGGTATGGACCAGGGCGAGACGCCGCTGCTTGACGCGTTGCACGCGTACCACAACTCCAACCGATACGGATTCTCGCCGCCGGGGCATCGACAGGGCCGCGGCGTCGATCAACGTGTGCTGCAGGTCCTGGGGCGGGAACCGTTCTTCAGTGACGTGCTGGCCAGTGGCGGGCTCGACGACCGGCAGATGAACAACGGCTACCTGAAGCGGGCCGAGGAGCTGATGGCCGAGGCCGTGGGGGCCAGGGTGGCGTGGTTCTCCACGTGCGGCAGTTCGCTGTCGGTCAAGGCCGCCATGATGGCGGTCGCCGGGTGCGACGGCAGCCTGCTGCTGAGCCGGGACAGCCACAAGTCGGTGGTGGCCGGCCTGATCTTCTCGGGTCTGGTGCCGCGCTGGATCACGCCGCAATGGGATGCCGAACGTCATCTCTCGCACCCGCCGTCCCCGCAGCAGGTTGAAGAGGCCTGGCAGCGGCACCCGGACGCCGCTGCCGCGTTGATCGTCAGCCCCAGTCCCTATGGCACCTGCGCCGACATCGAGGGCATCGCCACGGTCTGTCATGCCCGGGGTAAGCCGCTGATCGTCGACGAGGCGTGGGGTGCTCATCTGCCGTTCCACGAGGACCTGCCCACCTGGGCGATGAACGCCGGCGCCGACGTGTGTGTGGTGAGTGTGCACAAGATGGGTGCCGGGTTCGAACAGGGTTCGGTCTTCCATCTGCAGGGCGACCTGGTGGACGAGAACCGGCTGTCCGCGTGTGCTGACCTGCTGATGACGACCAGTCCGAACGTGCTGGTGTACAGCGCGATAGACGGTTGGCGGCGGCAGATGGTGCAGCACGGACACGAGTTGATGGGTGCCGCACTGGATTTGGCGAACGCCACCCGCCGGGAGATCGAGGAGATCGACGACATCGAGGTTCTTGACGAGGAGCTGCTCGGCAACGAGGCGTCTCACGATCTCGATCGGCTGCAGGTGCTGATCGATGTCTCGGCGACCGGCACGTCGGGCTATCAGGCGGCGGATTGGTTGCGGGAGTACTGCCAGCTCGACATGGGGATGACCGACCATCGCCGGGTGCTGGCCACGATGTCGCTGGCCGACGGACCCGATACCGCGGGCCGATTGGTCGAGGCACTCAAGCTGTGGCGCAAGGCCGCCCACGAGTTCGATCCGCCGCCGCGGGTCGCGCTGCCCTCACCCGCCGAACTCGAGCTGGAGTCGGTGGTCACGCCCCGCGATGCCTTCTTCGGCCCCGTCGAAGACGTTCCGGTGGAGAAGGCCGCCGGCCGGATCGCCGCCGAGCAGATCACGCCGTACCCGCCGGGTATTCCGACGGTGGTTCCGGGCGAGCGGATCAACCGGGCCGTCCTGGACTACTTGCGTACCGGGCTGGCGGCGGGCATGAACGTTCCGGATCCGGCCGATCCCTCGCTGCGCACGGTCCGCGTGGTGAAGTAGGCGGTGTGCAGGTCGGCGACCAATCCGTCGAAGGCTTCCTCACGCGTGTTCGACGGACCGCGCAACACCGCCGACGGGTGAATGGTTGCCACCAGTGCCGGGTCCTCGCCGTCGAAGAGTCCGGCGGCGTGCAGAATCTCGCCCCGGTGGCGGGACACCCGAAAGTCGTTGCCCAACAGGGACTTGGCGGCTGTTGCCCCGAGCAGCACGACGACTTCCGGTGACACCACGTCCAATTCGGCCAGCAACCACGGCCGGCATGCCACCACCTCGGTACGGCTGGGCGTCTTGTGGATCCGGCGCTTGCCGCGTTCGGCGATGGTGAACTTGAAATGTTTGACCGCATTGGTCAGGTAGAGCTTGTCACGGTCGATCTCGGCCGCTGCCAGGGCCTTGTCCAGCACCCGCCCCGCCGGGCCGACGAAGGGGGCTCCGGCACGGTCCTCGCGGTCACCGGGTTGCTCGCCGATCAACAGCATCCTGGCCGACTTCGGGCCGGCACCGAACACGGTCTGGGTGGCGTCGCGGTACAGCGGACATCCCTCGCAGTGCCGGGCGGCCCTGGCCAACTCGGCGAGATCGCGTGTCTCGGGTACGAATGCGTCAGCACCGGTCATGCCCGTTGGGATACCCCGCGACGACCGTTTCGCCACGCGTCCGGTGGGTATCCGTTGTTGCAGACAAAGGGCGCGTCGACCCGCAACGCCATCCTCTACTTGCACGGTGGGGTGTTTCTGATCTGTGGGCTCAACACCCACCGTGCGCTGGCAGCCCGGTTGTCGGCCGCGGCCCACGCCGTGGTGCTCACCGCCGGCTGCCGGGTTTGCCGGTTCCCCGCCTCGGGTATGCGGCGGGTGCCAGTTGACCGGCAGTGCCGGGTGACCCGACGTGCGACGAGGAGGCGTGGTGGCGGACAAGGCAGATCCCAAGCAGAAGCAACTCGATGAATCCCGGTTCGAGCGGGCCGAAGGATTCCTGACCACCCAGCAGGGCGTGCGCGTCGACCACACCGACGACGCGCTGACCGTCGGCGATCGTGGACCGACGCTGCTGGAAGATTTTCACGCCAGGGAAAAGGTCACCCATTTCGACCACGAGCGGATCCCCGAGCGCGTGGTCCACGCGCGCGGCGCGGGAGCCTACGGCTACTTCGAACCGTATGACGACTCACTGAGCGAATTCACCGCCGCCAAGTTCCTGACCAGCCCCGGCACCCGCACCCCGGTCTTCGTGCGGTTCTCGACCGTCGCCGGCTCCCGAGGTTCCGCCGACACGGTGCGTGATGTTCGCGGGTTCGCCACCAAGTTCTACACCGAGCAGGGCAACTACGATCTGGTCGGCAACAATTTCCCGGTCTTCTTCATCCAGGACGGCATCAAGTTCCCCGATTTCGTCCATGCGGTGAAACCCGAGCCACACAACGAGATTCCGCAGGCCGCGTCGGCACACGACACGTTGTGGGACTTCGTCTCACTGCAGCCCGAAACCCTGCACACGATCATGTGGCTGATGTCTGACCGCGCGCTGCCCCGCAGCTATCGGATGATGCAGGGATTCGGCGTGCACACCTTCCGATTCGTCAACGCGGCCGGCGAGGGCACGTTCGTGAAATTCCACTGGAAGCCCAAGCTGGGCGTGCACTCGCTGCTGTGGGAGGAGTGCCAGAAGGTCGCAGGCACCGATCCGGATTTCAACCGCCGCGACCTGTGGGATGCGATCGAGTCCGGTCAGTATCCGGAGTGGGAGCTCGGTGTGCAGCTGGTCGCCGAGTCCGACGAGTTCCGGTTCCCGTTCGATCTACTGGACGCCACGAAGATCATTCCGGAGGAGGTCATCCCGGTTCGCCCGGTGGGCAAGATGGTGCTCAACCGCAACCCGGACAACTTCTTCGCCGAGACCGAGCAGGTGGCCTTCCACACCGCCAACGTGGTGCCCGGGATCGATTTCACCAACGATCCGCTGCTGCAGTTCCGCAACTTCTCCTACCTGGACACGCAATTGATCCGGTTGGGCGGGCCGAACTTCGCCCAGCTTCCGGTGAACCGGCCGGTGGCCGAGGTGCACACCAACCAACATGACGGTTACGGTCAGCAGCGCATCGCCCGCGGCAGGACCAGTTACTTCAAGAACAGCCTGGGCGGCGGGTGCCCGGCGTTGGCCGACGAGGACGTCTTCCGCCACTACACCCAGCGCGTGGATGGACACAAGATCCGCCAACGGGCCGAGAGCTTCAAGGACCACTACAGCCAGGCCCGCTTGTTCTGGAAGAGCATGTCGACGGTGGAGGCCAAACACATCGTGGCGGCCTTCGCATTCGAACTGGGAAAGGTTCACCCCGACACCGGAATTCGAGAACGCGTGGTGGAGCAGCTCAACCTCGTCGACAACGGCCTGGCCGGCCAGGTGGCCGGAAAGCTCGGGCTGCCCGCGCCAGACGCGGTGCCGATCGAACACGACGAGCCGGCCTCGCCCGCGCTGTCGCAGCTCAACACCGCCACCGACAGCGTCGAATCCCGCAAGATCGCCCTGCTCGCCGACCACGGCGTCGACGTCGACGCCGTCGAGCAGTTCAAGAGTGCGATGGCCGAGCACGGCGCCATCGTCGAGGTGCTGTCCCCGACCGGCGGCGGCACCTTGCGTGGCGCGTCGGGTGGCGAACTCCCGGTCGACAAGGGGCTGACCACGATGGCCTCGGTGCTCTACGACGCGGTCGCGGTGGCCGGCGGAGCCGAGTCGGTGGAGAGTCTGCTGCAGGACGGATATGCGGTGCACTTCGTCACCGAGGCCTACCGGCACCTGAAAGCGGTACTTGCATTCGGCGAGGGTTCGGAAATGCTGCGCGGCGCTGGCGTCATCGCGTCGTCACCCGGAGACCAGGTCGAGTCCGACGGTGGTGTGGTCACCGCGCCCGGCGGCGATCTACCGGACGAGTTCGTCGAGGCCGCTGTTGCGGTGATGGCCAAGCACCGGGTCTGGGATCGCGAAACCGACGCGGTACCAGCCTGATTCGGAGGAGAACATGAGCGACACCGATATGGGTCCGGACGATACGTTGCCGCCCAGCGAGTCGACGGACTCCGACGAGGTCGGCAACGCCGACGGTGATGAAGTGGTGGACCCGCCGGAGGATTGGCATGGTGCCGACCGGGCGGACACCGACGAGACACTGGATCGCAAGCTCGCCGCCGAGGAACCTGATCAGCCGACGGGTGCTCCACGGCGCGACGGGGGCGACGAGGGCGACGACTCGTTCTACGACGTGGTGCGGTGAGGGGTCAGCCGGCCTGGCGTTGCAGGGTTACCGAGGCGGTGTTGGCATCGGCGTGGGTCGCGATGCCGCTGCCCTTCGCCGTGACGGCCAGCGCCGTGCGGTCCCCACGGAACAAGTCTCGGGAGAATTCGCAGGGTGTGCCGCTCTGGTCGTAGGTGATGCGGGTGATCAACAGCAGCGCGGCCTTGGGCTTGATGCCCAGCAGGGTGGCCTCGCTGCTCGTGGCGCTGACCGCCTCGATGCGTTCGTCGGCACGGCCGGTGACCAAACCGTATTGGGATTCCAGGATTTCGTAGAGTGATCCGCCGAGTTGCTGGTCGAGCAGGCCGGGAAACGCGTCGGCGGGGAACTGAGCGTGTTCCAGCGAGATGGGGAAGCCGTCGGCCAGCCGAACCCGCTGGATCTCGATGACGTAGTCACCGGGCTCGAGCCGCAGCGCGGTTCGGGTGACGTCGTCGGGGGTGGTGATGCGCGTCGAGAGCACCCGGGTGCCCGCGACGTATCCCTGATTGGCCAGGAAGGCGGGCACACCGACCACATCGGACAGGTGCCGCTCGACCTGACCGTGGCTGATGAAGATGCCGCCCGCCCGGCCGATCACCCGGTGCACCAGCCCGGCCTCCTCCAGCGCGGCCAGTACCTGCCGCAGGCTGGAGCGGCTGGTGCCATAGCGTTCGGCCAGGTCACGCTCACTGCCGAGTTTGGCGCCGGGGGTGCCCGCGTTGATGTCGGCGACGATGCGCCTGCGCAACTCCTCGCTGTGAACTGCCACCCCGGCCCCCTTACCGTGTATTGGTACAGCCAATTCTATCCGGGCTGAACTAGAGTTCAGCGATCGCCATGTGCGATTCGGGCAGAATCTGTCCGCCGTCGACGACCAGCGACTGGCCGGTGATGTAGGCGGCTTCGTCGGTGGCGAAGAACAGTGCCGCATTGCCGATGTCGGCAACCGATCCGAGCCTGCCCGCGGGCACCGCCGAGGCCATCTGGTCGAGGTAGTCCTGGCCCATGTCGCCCAGCCCCTCGGTGATGATGTTGCCGGGGAGAACCGCGTTGACGGTGATCTTCTTGGGAGCCAGTTCCATTGCTGCAGTGCGCAGGAAGCCGAGCTGGGCGGCCTTGGACGCACCGTAGTGTGACCAGCCGGGGTACCCGGTGATCGGGCCGGTGATCGACGACGTGATGACGACGCGGCCGTGGCCGCTCGCGGTCAGTGCCTCCAGCGCTGCCTGCACGATGAAGACGGTGCCCTTGAAGTTCACCGCGAGCACGTGGTCGATGTCCTCGGGCGTGAGGTCTTCCAGGCGACCGGAGGGGAAGATGCCGGCGTTGGCGCAGACGATGTCGAGTCCGCCGTGCCGTTCGACGGCCATGTCGACGACCTGGCACGCGTCCTCGGGGCTGGTCACGTCGGCTTGGAGCGCGCTGACCCGCCCCGGAGTGCCGGCGAGCGCCGTGACCGCGTCATCGAGGTCCGACTGGTTGCGTCCGGTGATCAGTACATCCACGCCGGCGTTGGCGAAGGTCGCGGCGATGCCGCGGCCGATGCCCTTGCTGCCGCCGGTGACGATGGCCGAGCGGCCCTGAAGCGATGCGAACATGGTTGGGGTCCTTTGAGAGTCAGGTCAGGGTAAGGCCGTTGGAGCTCAGATAGCGTTCGGCCAGTGCGCAGCTGCCTGCGGCATAGCTGATCGCCTTGGTCGCCGATTCCCGCGAGTGGCTGTGGCTGCCCATCCAGGCCAACAGCAGCAGCCTGCGCAGCAGGACGAACGAGGCCAGCATCTCCTCGTCCGATGTCGGCAGGTCACGCCGGGTTCGGTAGCCGCCGACCCAGGCATCCTGCCATTCGGGCAGGGCCGGGTCATCTTCGATGAACGACACCGCGGTGCCGAAATCATAGAAGTACCAGCCGAATCCGCAGTCGTCGAAGTCGATCACCGTGATGTTCGACGTCGATGTGGGTGTCGGCCCGCTGGAGTCGACGAGCAGGTTGGCCAGCCGCAGGTCGGCATGGATCAGGCCGTAGACCTCCGGTCCGGTGCCGTAGGACTGCAGCCGTTCACGCAGCAGGTCCTGAGCGCGCTCGAGCACCCGCTCTTCGGGCGCGCCGACGCCTTCGGCGTCCTGCCAGCGTCCCCAGCGCGGCGACGCGCCGAGGCTGTGTTCCCAGTCCCAGGAGAACCGGCCGAACCCGGCCGGGCGCGACCACCGCTGCGAATGGTCGTGCAGTGCAGCGGTGATCCGGCCCAGTGTGTGGAAATCGTCGAGGGTCAGCGCTCCCTCGTCCGGTTCGGCCCCGGCGACCATGCCGAAATGCACCACATGGCGGGGTGTTCCATGGACGTCGACGGTGACCAACCGCCGGCCGTCGCGGGCCGGCAGCACGGTGGGTACCGTGACGTCGCTGTCGGCCCGCAATGCCTGCAGCCAGTCCAGTTCGGACTCGATCTCGTGAGGCTGATGGTAGTTCTGCCGGTGCACCCGAAGGATGGACTGGGTGCCGGCATCCTCGACGAGATAGGTCGCGTTCTCGGACAGATTCAGCAACCGCAGCGTCGCGTCCGCCCCGATGTCGTACTGGCGCAGTGCCAGCTGGGCGACATCGATCTCGTCGGTGATAACCATCAGTGCTGTCTCCTCTTCGCGCAGGCGCTCATCAGTGATCCTGGCCCTCGATACCGTCGAGCACCTCGGTGATCCGGTCCCGCGCCACCGTGACGTCAGCGGTGCTGCCGCCGATGTAGAGCCTGCCCGCGGCACCGATCATCTGCACGTCGACCACAGTAAGCCCAGGTGCCGCCCGCTCCGCCTCGTTGGCCGCCACCGCCGCGAACAGTGCCGGGGTCATCTCGTAGACCAGTAGCGACTGCCCGGGCAGGATCATGGAGGCCTGCCGGTTGCGGTTGAGGATCACCGCGTGCTGATCGGTGATGTTCTCGATGATGTCGTGGTAGAGCACTCGTGGCCGCAGCTGGTCGGAGGCCTTGTTGCCGGTTCCGGCCAGGATCGCCTCGCCGGCTCGCTGGACATCTTCCAGATTGGCCGAGTGGATCTCCAGAACACCGAATTGGCGTTCCACGTAGAGGATTCCGGGCTGGATGCCCGGGACCTCACGCAGCGCCAGATCGATCACCCGCTCGATGGCCAGGGCCGGGGACACCTCGACGATCAACGCGTGTTCGCCCTCGTAAGGTGGGTATCCCCGCGCCCGGGTGGGCGTACCGAGGTAGGCGGCGAACTGGCGCTGCAGATCCTCCACCAACAGGTAGACGCGGATCTGCGTGCGAATCCGCGTGCTCTCCTCTGCTTCGGTCGGCATGGCTACTTGCTGGCGACCGCGAAGTGCGCGCCGAGCTCGTTGTGCGGACGCGGGATGACGTGCACGCTGACCAATTCGCCCACCTGGGAGGCAGTCTCGGCGCCGGCCTCGGTGGCGGCCTTGACCGCGCCCACCTCACCGGTGACGATGACGGCGACCAGACCGTCGCCGACTTGCTGACGGTCGGTGATGGTGACATTGGCGGCCTTCACCATGGCGTCGGCAGCGGCCAGCGCAGCGACGTAGCCCTTGGTCTCGATCAGTCCGATTGCGTTGCTGGACATGGGTGTTTCTCCTTATTTGTTGGGTTTGGTATCAGGACTTGGTGTCTGTGCCGGCGTCGATGGAACCGATGATCAGTGCGTCGACCGGAGGTGGTGTCCCGGTGAACCAGTTCGCCGCTACCGAGCCCTGGGCGATGAGTACGTGCTCACCGACGCCGGTGCCGAGCACGTCGAACGCGATCATGCGGGACTTCGTTCCGTCGATCTCGACCTCGAGAAACGCCCCTGCCGGGATGCCTTCGATGCGCCGGGTCGACCACACGTTGCCGGTGACAGTCGCTGCTATCACTTTCGCTCCTTCTCAATCGTGATCCCCAGAGTCCGGGCCTTTTCCCGGGCCAGCGGGGTGAGCACCGCCTTGCGGCCGAGCACCAGCGTGCCGCCGGCCATGTCGGCGATGTGCCGCTCGGTGACGGCACCGGATTCGATGCGGTGGACGGCACCGCCGCCGGACGCCTTGGTGGCGCCGGCGAGCCGGAAACTCAACCGGCCCGCTTTCAGGTCGGCGCGGGTCTTCGGGCTTTCGAAGAGCCGCAACAATTTCCGGACGAAGTTCTCGAGGTCTCGGTCATTGCCCAATTGCACGGTCTCGGTGCGGTTCTTCCCCTCGACGGCCCGAGGCCCGGTGGGCTCCAGTCCCATCTGGTCGGCGACCGTGGTGGGTGCCGGTGGAGCCGGGGCCGGTGGTGGGGGGAGCGCCACCGGCCCCGGAGTCTTGGCGGCCGACGACAATCCGGCGACCGCGTCGCGAACCACCTCGCGCACCAGGGCGCGCAGTTCGTCCCGACTGACATTCATGCGCCATCCGCCTCCGCTTCTCGCTGCCCGCTCATGCGTGACCCGCCTCCGCTTCTCGCTGCCCGCTCATGCAGTGGCCCTCGCCAACGCATCCTGGGCAGCCTCGGCCGCGGTGCGGATGTCGGCCTCGGTACCAGACAGGTACACCCGGCCGGTGGCGCCGATCATCCGGAAGTCGATCACCTTCACGTCGGCGGCCTTCTCGGCCTCGTTGGTGGCCAGGATCGCGTAGGACGCGGGCTGCACCTCGAGGACGAACAGGGATTCACCCGGTAGCACCATCGACCCGATCTTGTTGCGGTTGATCAGGAAGGCGTGCTGGTGATCGACGCTGGAGATGATCCGCGACGCCAGCACCTGCGGAGCCTTCGCGCTGCCGGTGTCACCACCGAGCTCGTCGAGTGCGGCATCGGCGGCTGCCTTGACCGCGCCGGTCTCGCCGTGGAACTCCAGGTAGCCGAATTGCCGCTCTACCACCAGGATTCCGGCCTTGACCTCAGCGTGCTTGAGCGCGACGTCGGTCACGCCTTCGATGTCAAGGCCGGGTGCCACCTCGATGATCTGGGCGGCCATGTTCGCCCGGGGGAGGGCACCTTTGATCCAGGTGCCCAGATACGACATCGTCTGCGGTTGCAGCCGGTCGATGAAGATGAAGGAACGCAGTTCAGCCACGAATCTACCTCTTGATCAGTTGTGCGAGTTCTTCGGCGACCAGTGCGCGCAGTTCCGCGCGCAGCGCGTCCAGCCCCAGGTCGGTCGAGCGGGACGGGTGCGACGAGCGCGGAGCGGGCCTTGTCCCGGAGGGCATTCCGTTGCGGTCGTTGGAGGCGCGCGGATATTCCGGCACCGGTGCGGTCGGCGAGTGCCACGGGTTGATGCCCGCGAAGTTGCCCATCGGAACGCCCGCGTCGCTGTTGTAGGCGATGCGGGCCCAGTTGATCAGGTTCTGCGGTTGCAGGTTCTCGCCGATCGAGCTGCGGCCGACGAATCCGGTGCCGATGGTCATCGACGGCGCCAGGTTGGTGTCCAGGCCGGAGCTGCCGGTCGAGTTGCCGACGTTGACCGACACCCGTAGTACCGGGACCTGAGCCGCGAAATCGGCGATCACCGAGGGGTTTTCGCTGTGGATGGCGGCCGAGTGTCCGGCCCCGCCGATGCGGACCACGGCCCGGGCGGCCCGGATGCCCCGCTTGGCGTCGGCCGCCGTGGTCATCCCGAGCACCGGGGAGAGCTTCTCGTGGGCCAGCATCTCCTCGGTGATCACGTCGTCGAACGGCGCGATCAGCACCTTGGTCTTCGGGGTGACCCGCAGACCGGCCTGCCCGGCGATCCAGGCCGCGTCGCGGCCGACGACGTCGGTGTTGAGGTGCCCGTCGGAGAACATGTAGGCCCGCAGCCGCCGGGCCCCGTCGTCATCGAGGATGTGCGCACCGGCGCGGGTCAGGGCGCCGCGGAGCTTGTCGGCGATCGCGTCCTCGGCGATCAGGACCGATTCGTTGGTGCACAGCACCGAGTTGTCGAAGGCCTTGCTGTCCACGATGTGCTTGGCCGCGGCGTTGATGTCGGCACTGGCCTCGACGAACACCGGCACGTTGCCGGGCCCGACTCCGAGTGCGGGATTGCCGGACGAGTAGGCCGCGCGCACCACTCCGGTGCCGCCGGTGGCCACGATGACGTCGGTGCGGTCGTCGCCCATCAGGGCCTGCACCAACGGGATCGACGGTTCCTCGACCACCTGCACGATGCCGTCCGGCGCCCCCGCCGCGACTGCCGCCTCGGCCAGCACTCGGGCCGCGTCGGCCGAACACCGTTTGGCCCGCGGGTGCGGTGCGATGACGACCGCGTTGCGGGTCATCAGCGCCAGGATGGTCTTGAAGTACACCGTGGCAACGGGATTGGTGGTCGGCGTCAACGCCAGGACCACGCCGGCCGGCCGGGGCAACTCGACGATCTTGCGGGCCTCGTCCAGCCGCGGGGACACAAAATCTTCCCCGCGGTAGTAGTCGACGATGCCCCGCGAGCACGCCCGGTTCTTGGTCACCTTGTCGGCGGCCACACCCATCCCGGTCTCGACGACGGCCTCGGTGGCGAACCGTTCGGCGTGGGCGTAGCCGGCGTCGGCCACGGCGTTGACGATGTCGGTCACCGCCGCGGCGTCGTAGTCGGCGTATGCCGCCGCGGCCCACCGGGCGCGTTCGAGCATGTGGCCGGCTTGGGCAATGTTCGTCATGAGGCTTTGCGTCCCTTCGCAGCGGTCTTGGCCCGGGCCACCGCTACCTCGAGGCGGTCCAGCACGTCTTCACAGAGCTCACGCGACAGCAACAGGCCCGGTTTGAACTGCAGCACACGGGGATCCAGGGTCGAGAAGATCGCCCACACCCCGTTCTCGTAGAGCTCGCGCATCACGAACTTGGCGCCTTCGGGGTGGTCGAACTCCAGGCCGATCACCACGCCGTTCTGCCGGATGCCCACGAACCAGTCCGGATGGTCGGCCTGGATGCTGCGCAGCCCGTGATCGAAGAGGTCGGCGATGTAGTGCACCATCGAGCGCACCTCGGGTCGGGTGGAGATCTCCAGTGTCTTCAGCGCGGCCACGCAACCGAGTTCGGCGCCACCGAAGGTGGAGATGTGGCCGAAGCCGTCCTCGTCGAGCCACTGCGCGGCGCGGTCGCTGAGCAGGGCCGCCGTGATCGGGTACATGCCGCCGGACAGGCCTTTGCCGGTCACCAGGATGTCGGGCTCGATGCCGTGTTTGGTGATGCACCACAGCTCGCCGGTGCGCATCAGGCCGGTCTGCACCTCGTCGGCGATGTAGAGGGTCCCGTGCTTCTCGGTGAGTGCCTTGACCGCCTCGAGGTATCCCGGTGCGGGAAGCGGGAATCCGTAGGTGGCGGGAATGGTCTCCATGATCACCGCGGCGACGTCACCCGGGGCGAGGACCTTCTCCATCGCCTCGACGTCGTTGAACGGCACCTGAAGGAACTCGTCGGGCTGGTCGGCCAGGAAGAACTTGGCGAACCGGTCATCGCCGGTGGCCACGGCCAGGCCGGTGTGGCCGTGGTAGGCCTTGACGATCGAGACGATCTTGCGGCGTTTGGTGGCGTGACGGGCGCTCTTGAGCGCGATGTCGATCGCCTCGCCGCCGCCGGACCCGTAGGCCACCTTCTTGATCGACGCCGGGGCGGTCTCGACCAGGCGCTGCGCCAGGGCGGTTCGGGCCACCGACGGGAAGTGGTGGTTGCCGACATCGAAATGCGTCATGCCCTCGGTAATCGCCTGCATCACTTCGGGATTGCGGTGACCGAGGTTGTAGGTCCCACCGTTGAGATGCAGATCGATCAGGCGGCGGCCGCCCATGTCCCAGAGGAAATATCCCTCGCGGCGGTCGATCACCAGATCGACACCGGTATCAGTCCAGAACTGTGTCTTGTCTGGATTCCAGAACGTCTTCGCTCGGTCCAGCACTTCGGCTTTGGATTCGAACGTGAACGTGCCGTAGTCGTACATGCGGCTCCCTTGACTAGCTACCCGGTAGCTGTGACTGGCCTCACCGTAAACGGTTGCAACCATTTGTGTCAATGGTTCAGGGAAATGCTTGCCAACGGCTTTTGGTAGTGCCAATATACGTAGGTCCCATCTGTGGCCCAGGCCACATCGGGTATTCCACTGTTACCTGGAAGGTATCCCGCTCTATGACCGATCAAGCTGTCGCACCGAGCGAAAATGCAGCTCAAGGCGTCCAACGGCTGAAACGCAACGCCGTCGGCACCGTCGGCGTCATCTTCATGGCGGTGGCTACCGCCGCCCCGATCACCGCAATGGTCGGCAACGTTCCGATCGCTGTTGGTTTCGGAAATGGTTCACACGCGCCGGCCGGCTACATCGTCGCCACCGTGGTCCTCGGCCTGTTCGCCGTCGGTTACGCGACCATGGCCAAGCACATCACCACCACCGGTGCGTTCTACGGCTACATCTCCCACGGCCTCGGCCGCATCGTCGGAATGGCCAGCGGCGGACTGATCACCATGGCTTATGTGGTGTTCGAGGCGTCGCTGATCGGCATCTTCTCGTTCTTCTTCCAGAACTTCATGCAGTCCGAGCTGGGGATCCACATTCACTGGATCATCCCCGCGCTGCTAATGCTGGCGACCAACGCGGTGCTGACCTACTTCGACGTCAACCTGACCGCCAAGGTGCTCGGTGTGTTCCTGGTGACCGAGATCGTGATGCTGGCCCTCGGTGCGGTGGCGGTGCTGTTCAAGGGTGGTGGCCCGCAGGGCTTCGCCATCGCCGAGACCATCAACCCCCTCGGTGCGTTCTCGCCTGCTGCCGGAATCGCTGGTGCCAGCGCCGGTTTGGGTCTGTTCTTCGCATTCTGGTCGTGGGTCGGGTTCGAGTCGACCGCCATGTACGGCGAGGAGTCACGGAACCCGAAGAAGATCATTCCCCGGGCCACGATGCTCAGCGTCGTCGGTGTCGGCGTGTTCTACGTGTTCGTGTCCTGGATGGCCATCGCGGGCACCGGCCCACAGCACGCCGTGGAACTCGCGCAGGACTCCGCGACGTCCTCGGAGATCTTCTTCGGCCCGGTGCGCAACACCTACGGCGAATGGGCGATCACGGTGTTCAACATCCTGCTGGTCACCGGGTCGTTCGCCTGCGGCATGGCGTTCCACAACTGCGCCTCGCGCTACCTATATGCGCTCGGGCGTGAAGGTCTGTCCAAGGGCCTGCAGAAGACCCTCGGCGCAACGCATCCCACACACGGTTCGCCCTACATCGCCTCGTTCGTCCAGAGCGGGATCGCTCTGGTGATCATCCTGGCCTTCCTGCTCGCCGGGTTGGATCCGTACGTGCACATGTACACCCTGCTGGCCATTCTCGGCACGATGGCGATCCTGATCGTGCAGTCGCTGTGCGCCTTCTCGGTGATCAGCTACTTCCACATCCGCAAGAACCACCCGGTGTCCAAGCACTGGTTCAAGACGCTGGTGGCCCCCGGCCTCGGCGGCATCGGCATGCTCTACGTGGTGTATCTGCTGTGGGAGCACAAAGATACGGCCGCGGGTACCGCTTCGGGCACCCTGCTGTTCAAGCTGACGCCGTGGATCGTGGTGGGCATCTTCGTCCTCGGTGCGGGCATGGCGACCTACTTCAAGCTGCGCGATCCGCGCCGCTACGAGTTGATCGGCCGGATCGTGTTCGAGGACAACGTTGTTCGAGACTGACGCGTTCGACCGGTAGATGGACACCTTCGAACGTCTCCTGCTGAAGTTCGTCCTCGCGTGGGCTCCCTACGGGGGTCCGCGCGAGGACGACGTCTGGCTCGAGTTCGGTATGACGGCCGATCAGCTGTGCCTGCGCTTTGCCCGGACCGTCCAGCACCTGGTCCCCAGGGCCAGTTCCCTGTCGATAGCCGACCGCTGTCTACTGGAACGGGCCTGCGTGTACCTGCGTCACCGGCGCGAACTAGCCGAACGCCGCCCGTAGATAGCCGGTTTGACTGGCCATGAAGGCTTGGGCCACCGGGGTTTTCGCCGCGATCTGATCGAACCCGTGGAAAGCGCCATACACCTGCTCGACCTGGCAGTCCACCCCCGCCGAGCGCAGCCGCTCGGCGTACGCCATGTCCTCGTCGTGGAACAGGTCCAGCGTGCCCACCCCGATCCAGGCCGGCGGCAGCCCGGCCAGATCCTGGCGGCGACCCGGCACGGCGACGGCCGGATCGGCGCCGCCGAGGTAGGCCGACCAGCCGAACCGGTTGCTGCCCTGGGTCCACAGCCGATGACCGGGGTTCTCCAGCTCAGGGCCCACCGAGCGGTCGTCGAGCATCGGATACACCAGGATCTGGGCCACCAGCGGTACCTCGCCGCGATCGCGGGCCAGCAGGGCGAGGGCCGCGGCCAGCCCACCGCCGGCACTGGCACCGGCGACGGCGACCCGGGTGGGATCGACCGCGGGCAGCGCCGCCAGCCACTTCAGCGCCGCGTAGCAGTCCTCCAACCCGGCCGGGTAGGGATTCTGCGGCGCCAACCGGTACTTGACGGCGGCCACCGTCGCACCGAGTTCCTTGGCGAACCGCCGGCACAGGGCGTCATCCTGTGCCGGGCTGCCCAGCACGTAGCCGCCGCCGTGGATCCACAGCAGCGCCGGCGTCGGCTCGGTGACTCCCTTCGGGCGGAACAGCCGGACGCCTGCTCCCGAGCTCAGGGTCAACACCTCGACGTCCTCGGGTGTCTGTCGGTTCTGCAGGCGGGTCAGCCGCTGCAGCAAGGGCAGAGAACGCCTGGTCACCAGCTGGCGCGGGATGAAGCGGGCGATGCGTTCGAGATCGGGGTGAAAGGCTGTGCTCGCGGTCACACCGTCAGTTCTACCGTGCCGGTCTGGTCAGCCGTTGTTGAAGGCTATGAACAGTGCCGCGATCGCGTCGTCACGGACCACGATGTAGTTCGTCAGGATCAGTTCGTCAGGCAGGTTCGTCTTGTCGAACTCGCCGTCATAGCGGGCGCACAAGACGATCACTCCTGGCCGTACGTCGGCGTCGGTGACCTCCATGGTGACGCGGTCACCGGTGATCTCCTGGGCGATCCAAGTGCGGATGGCCGCGGGATCGGCGAACTCGCGGTGGTTGTCGTTGACCACGGCGTCCGCCGTGAAGGTGGCCAGTACGGCATCGGTGTCGAAGGCGTTGACTGCGTCGAGGTAGCGGCGCACGACTGCGGGGAGCTGAGCTGAAATATCACGGGACATGACGTCAGGCTCGCGTCGTCGGCGGCGGGAGAGTCAACCCCGGCGGCGTGCTTGAGTCTCCCCCTGGGGGAGACGCCACACTGGGCACGTGAACATCGACCTGTCTATCGGCGACTTCTCGCGGATGACGCAATTGCCGGTCAAGACGCTGCGGCACTATCACGAGGTAGGTCTGCTCGTACCCGACCGCATCGATTCTTCTTCGGGCTATCGCTACTACACCGTCGAGCAGGTGGCCACCGCGCAAGTGGTGCGCCGCCTGCGTCAGCTCGACATGCCGATCGCCGATGTGCGCGCGGTGCTCGCTGTCGCACCGGCCGAGCGCAATGCGTTGATCAGTGACCATCTGCGACGGCTGGAGGATCGGCTTACGGCCACCCGCAGCGCCGTCGAGTCCTTGCGGGCCATCCTGGAGCCGCCGGATGAGACGTCGAGTATCGAGTACCGCAGTGTCCCGGTGGTTGCGGCCGCCGCGATCACGGCGACGGTGGATCGTGACGATCTGCCGGCCTGGTGGCAGGGCGCGGTCGGGGAACTTCGCGCCACGGTCCACGCCGATCCCGGGCTGGTGGCGACCGGCGCACCCGGCGCGTTGTTCGGGTTCGACATCTTCAGTCGTGACCGCGGCGCCGCGACGGTCTTCATTCCGGTCGACGGCCGCGTTCGCCCGGTCGGCCGGGTCGAACCGCAGAACGTCCCGGCGGCCGAACTCGCGGTGGTGAGCCACCGTGGTCCCCATGACGATGTGGATCTGGCGTACAGCGCCCTCGGCGAGTATGCGACGCGGCGGGAAATCAGTGTCGAGGGCCCGCTGCGCGAGTACTACGAGCGATTCGCCTGGGACACAGATGATTCCGCGCAGTGGCGTACCACTCTGTGCTGGCCGGTCTTTCGGGCCGACGCATGAACGCCCTCGACGGGCGGCGCGCGGTGGTCACCGGCGGTACCAAGGGTGCCGGCGCGGCGATCGTCCACCGACTGCGGGCCGCCGGCGCTCACGTCACCGCGGTGGCTCGTCGCCCCGACCGTGACGGCGCCGCGGCGGCAGACGATTTCCTCGCCGCGGACCTCACCTCGGTGGCCGACATCGCCGACCTGGCGTCGCACATCCGTCAGAACGGCGGCGCGCACATCGTGGTCCACACGGCGGGCGGCTCCAGCGCACCACCCGGAGGGTTCGCGTCGCTGAGCGATCGGGACTGGGCCGACGAGCTGAACCTGAACCTGTTGGCCGCGGTCCGGCTCGACCGGGCATTGCTGCCGACGATGATCGACGACGGCCGGGGTGCGGTGGTGCACGTCGGATCGATCCAGAGCCGGATGCCGCTCTACGACGGAACCCTCGGGTACGCCGCGGCCAAGGCGGCGCTGCGCGCCTACAGCAAGGGCCTGGCCAATGAACTGGCGCCCAAAGGCATTCGGGTCAACACCGTGTCACCCGGTTTCATCCAGACCACGGCGGCCGAGGCGTTGATCGATCGCATCGCCACGGCCACCGACGGATCCCGCGAGGACGCCCTCGAATCGCTGATGTCCGCGCTCGGTGGCATCCCGCTCGGCAGGCCGGCCCAGCCTGCCGAAGTCGCAGAAGTGGTCGCGTTTCTGGTGTCGGATGCGGCCTCTTCGATCGTGGGGGCCGACATTGTCGTCGACGGCGGCACCGTCCCGACGGTGTAGACGCGCCCGCGAGCTACTTCAGCAGCGGATCGCGGGGCAGGCCGAGGATGCGTTCGGCGATGGTGTTGCGGGTGATCTCCGATGTGCCGCCGGCGATCGTCATGGCCCGGTTTCCGAGGTAGGCCCGGGTCAGCTTCTTCGTCTGCCCGGTCACCCCGGCCGTGCCGACCAGGTCCATGCCGAGTGCGGTCAGATGCTGGGAGTGCTCGGCCACCAGCAGCTTGGTGACGTTGCCTTCCGGTCCGGGTTCGGTGCCCGCGATGGCCCGGCTGATCCGCCGCAGGTTCAGTAACCGGAGCGTGTGGCCGACGGCGATCACCTCGCCGGCCCGGCGCACGTAGCGGGCGCCGTCGGAATCGGCGTCGATGAGGGCCACCAGCTCGTCGGCGTCGAACCCGGTCGGCGCCGCCGACCCGCCGCCGATCGAGATGCGCTCATTGCCCAGAGTGGCCCGCGCGACCAGCCAGCCCTTGTTCACGTCGCCGACCACATCGGCGTCGGGAACGAACACGTCATCGAAGAACACCTCGTTGAAGTGGGCGTCACCGGTCAGCCCACGCAGCGGGTTCACCGTCACCCCAGGGGCTTTCATGTCGATCGCCATCATGGTCACGCCGGCGTGCTTGGGCGCGTCCGGGTCGGTGCGCACGGTGGCCAGGCCCCACTGGCAGTGCTGGGCCAGGCTGGTCCAGACCTTCTGTCCGGTGACTCGCCAGCCGCCGTCGACCTTCTTGGCCGCGGTCCGCACCGCGGCCGCGTCCGAACCCGCTCCGGGCTCGGAGAAAAGCTGGCACCACATCACCTGTCCCCGCAGCACGGGTTCCACCCAGCGCTCGCGCTGGTCATCGGTGCCGGCCTGGGCGATGGTCAGGGTCACCCAGCCGGTGATGCCCATGTCCGCTCGCTCGACATCGGCGAACTCCTCCTCGATCACCAACTGCTCCAACACATTCGCCGCGCGTCCCCACGGCTTGGGCCAGTGCGGTACCAGATAGCCGGAGTCCACCAGGTAGTCGCGGCGCTGGTCCTCGGGCAATGCCTTCACCGCCGATGCCGCGGCCTGTGCGTCCTGGCGGTACTGCTCGGCGTCTTCCGGTAGCGCGAACGACGCCCCGTGCGCCTGCCCGCTGCGTTGCCCGTCGACGACGTCGACCAGCGGATCGGCTCCGTCGCCGAGCACCGCGGCCAGTGTCCGGGCCCGGCGCAGGTAGAGGTGTGCGTCGTGCTCCCAGGTGAAGCCGATGCCCCCGTGCAGCTGAAGGTTGGTCTCGGCGTTGAACACCACGGCGCGGATGGCGTGCGCGCCGGCCACCGCGGCGGCGAACCAGGCCCGGTCGAGGTCGTCGGCGCGGGCGGCGTCCCACACCGCGGCGGTGGTCTGTTCGGCGTCGACGAGCATGTTGGCCGCGTGGTGCTTGACGGCCTGGAAGGTGCCGATGGTGCGGCCGAACTGCTCGCGCACCTTGGCGTACTCGACGGCCATGTCCAGGGCGGCCCAGGCGACACCGACCGCCTCGGCCGAGCCGAGGATGCGGAACACCGTGCGGGCCCCGCGCGCCGCGCCACGCAGGATCCGGCTCTCGTCGACGGCCACGGCACGCAGGTCGACCGCACCGATGCTGCGCGTGGTGTCCAGGGAATCCTGTGCGGTGACGGTGATTCCGTCCGCCATCGCGTCCAGGATCACGACGTCGTCGCCGGCGGCCAGGACCAGCACCTGCGCGTCGGGGGCGCCCAGCACCGCGCGGGCCTGCCCGCCGAGCACGCCGTCGGCACCGATGCTCACCGAACCGGCCAGGCCCAGCGCTGCCACCGTCGTACCGTCGGCCAGACCCGGAAGCAGTTCGGCCCGAACCGAATCCGGTGCGTAGCGGTCGATCACCACAGCCGCCGACGCGGTCGGCAGGAAAGGGCCGGGGGACAGTTCGCGGCCGGCCACCTCGACCACCACGGCCAGCTCGGGCAGGCCGAACCCGGAGCCGCCGTACTCCTCGGCGACGGCGAGCCCGTTCCAGCCGAGTTCGGCACCGGCCGACCAGATCTGGTCGGGGTAGTGGCCAGGTTTGTCGAGGGTGGCGCGGGCGGCTGCGCGGCTGCCGAGGCGGTTCAACTGCCCGGAGGCCGAGTCGGCGAGGTCCTGGTGCTCTTCGGTGATGGCCAGCGCAGACGTTGTCATGTTTAGCGAAGCTAACGGGGTGCCGACCATACGTCGACGTGATCCAGGTCACATTTCGACGCCAGGTGAACAAGTCGGCGAAGTTGTCGCCTGAGTCAATAGGTGGCGCGGTACGCTCGCGCAATGACGGCACGACCGGATAACCGGTACCCCGCACCGACGCTCGCCGACCGGGCGCGATGGTTGCTGAAAGCCACTCCTGCCGACCATATGCTGGCGTTGAGCGTGGCATCGGCTTCGCTGCCCCTCGTGGGTAAGCATCTGGAACCGTTCGGGGCCATGGCCGCGATGGGGGTGTGGGGATTCCGTCACCTGCCCGAATTCATGACGGCCTCGGCGAAGTCTTGGCTGGCTCCGGGAAACAGCGAACTTCGCAAGGCTGAGCGGGAGCAGACCAACACCGTCGCGCAGGAAGGCCTGCGCGGCGTCGTGCCCGCCGTCGACCTGGCCATCGACTGGCCGGCCCCGGACAGCAAGCCACCGTTGTGGCATACCGCCGAATACCGGCGCGACGTCTACCGGACCTCGGTGCGCTACGGCGACGACCCGGCGCAACTGCTCGATGTGTGGCGGCCCAAGCACCTGCCCGCCGAACCCGCGCCGGTGTTGCTGTTCGTGCCCGGCGGCGCCTGGGTGCACGGCGGCCGGATCCTGCAGGGCTACGCGCTGCTGTCGCACCTGGCCCGGCAGGGCTGGGTGTGTTTGTCGATCGACTATCGGGTGGCCCCGCATCACCGGTGGCCGCGCCACCTCACCGACGTCAAGGCTGCGATCGCCTGGGCGCGAGCCAATGTCGACAAGTTCGGCGGTGATCGGAACTTCGTCGCCATCGCGGGCTGCTCGGCGGGCGGCCATCTCGCGGCGCTGGCCGGTCTGACCCCGAATCATCCTGACCTGCAGGGCGATCTGCCGGACAATGCGGACACCAGCGTCGACGCCGTGATCGGCATCTACGGACGCTACGACTGGGAGGACCGCTCCACCGAGGAGCGGGTCCGCTTCGTCGAGTTCCTCGAGCGGATTGTGGTGGGCCGCAAGATCGACCGCCATCCCGAGATCTACCGGCAGGCCTCACCGATCGCGCAGATCCACCCCGATGCCCCGCCGTTCCTGGTCATCCACGGAACCGGTGACAGTGTCATCCCGGTGGCGCAGGCCCGCAGTTTCGTCGACCGGCTCAAGGCGGTGTCTCGATCGGTCGTCGGCTACATTGAGCTGCCGGGGGCCGGGCACGCCTTCGACATGACCGACGGCGCCCGGACTGGGGCCATGGCCACCGCAATTGGCTTGTTCCTCAACCAAATTCATCGAAACAGGGCGATTGACCGGGATAAAGCGGTTATATAGACGCCTCCACACCTGGGGAGGGACACCGTGAAACGGTTGAGTGGGTGGGACGCGTTCCTGCTGTATACAGAGACGCCCAACGTGCACATGCACACGTTGAAGATCGCGGTCATCGCGCTCGACGACATGGGGGACCGGACTTTCGGGATCGACGAGTTTCGTGAGGTGATCCGCGGGCGGCTGCACAAGCTCGATCCGTTCCGCTATCAGCTCGTCGACATCCCGTTCAAGTTCCACCATCCCATGTGGCGGGAGAACTGCGACGTCGACCTCGAGTACCACGTGCGGCCGTGGCAGGTGCGGGCGCCGGGCGGTCGCCGTGAACTGGACGAGGCCATCGGCGAGATCGGCAGCACCCAGTTGGACCGTAGCCGGCCGCTGTGGGAGATGTATTTCGTCGAGGGTCTGGCGGGTGGGCGTATCGCGGTGGTCGGCAAGATCCACCACGCTCTCGCCGACGGCGTCGCCTCGGCGAATCTGCTGGCTCGCGGAATGGACCTGAGTGATGGCCCGCAGCGTGACGACGCCTCGTACGCCACCGACCCGGCGCCCAGCAATGGTGAGCTGGTGCGTTCGGCGTTTGCCGATCACATGCGCCAGCTGGGCCGGTTGCCCGGGACCTTCCGCTACACCGCGCAGGGCTTCGGCCGGGTGCGACGCAGTCACCGCAAGCTGTCGCCCGAACTGACCCGGCCCTTCACGCCGCCGCCGAGCTTCATGAACCACATTCTCGACGAGAAACGGTTGTTCGCCACAGCGACTTTGGCGCTGGCCGACGTCAAGGAGACGAGCAAGAAGCTCGGGGTCACCATCAACGACCTGGTGCTGGCCATGTCGTCGGGGGCGCTGCGCAAGTTGTCGCTGAAATACGATGGCAAGGCCGACCATCCGCTGCTGGCCTCGGTGCCGATGAGCTTCGACTTCTCGCCGGACCGGATCTCGGGCAATCGCTTCAGCGGTGTGCTGGTGGCGCTGCCGGTGGACGTCGCCGATACCGCCGAACGGGTGCAGCGGGCTCATGAGGCCGCTGCACTGGCCAAGGAAAGCCATCAGCTGATCGGACCCGAACTGATCGCGCGCTGGGCCGCGTACATGCCGCCGGCCCCGGTCGAGGCGGCGTTCAAATGGCTGTCCAACAAGGACGGTCAGAACAAGGTGCTCAACCTCAACATCTCGAACGTGCCGGGTCCGCGGGAACGCGGCAAGGTCGGCGGTGCCACCGTCACCGAGATCTACTCGGTCGGACCCATCACCACCGGCAGCGGGCTGAACATCACGGTGTGGAGCTATGTCGACCAGCTGAACATCTCGGTACTCTCCGACGATGCCACCGTCGACGATCCACACGAAGTGACGGATGGCATGGTCGAGGAGTTCCGCGAAATCCGTAGGGTGGCAGGGCTTTCCGAGAAGTTGACCGTGGTCGAGTCCGCGATGCCGCAGTAACCCGCCCCGCGAGCGACCGCAAAAGTACGCAAATCCGCGGCGTTTTGCGTGCAGACACGGTCGCTCGCGGTGCCGGGGCGACTATTGGATCGGCTCGTCGCCGAGGACCGTGGTGCGCAGCATGTGACGGGGGGAGTTGGGCTCGTAGGGTGCGGCGCGGTGCAGGACGCCCTGGTTGTCCCAGATGACGGTGTCGCCGACGGACCACTTGTGGCTGTACACCTTGTCCGGAGTGGTGGCGTGGGCGAGGAGTTCGGCGAGGAGCGCGCGACCCTCGTCGCGATCCATGCCGACGATGTAGTCGGCGGAGGCGCCCAGTACCAACGACTTTCGCCCGTTGCGGTGGGTCCACACCAAGGGGTTCTCGTGGGTCGGCCGGGCCTTCCAGCGGGCCAGCTGATCGGGCGTCGGATCCGGGTAGACGCGGCGTTGCGACGCTTCGAGGGAGTGGACCACCCGTAGCGTGCCGTAGTGCTCCTTCTCGGCTTCGTCGAGCGAGTCGTAGGCGGCGTAGGTGTTGGCGAACTCGGTTTCGCCACCTCGGGCGGCGACCTCCAGGGCGGACAGCACCGTGGCCTTCTGGGGGCATTCGTCGTGCATGGGCGTGCAGCCGTCGATGTGCCAGTCGAAGGTGGCCTTGAGGTACTCGGCGGCCTTGTTCTTCGTCTTGTCGAGGGTGATCGGGTAGATGCCGGAGACCGGGTGGTGACCGTCGGCCGATCGGTCGATCTCGCCCAGGCGCTGCGAGAAGGACACCTGGGCTTCGGGATTCAGGTGCAGGCCGTGGAACACCAACACCCCGTTGTCTTCCAGGGCGTCCAGCACCGCGGCGCCCAGGCTGTCGTCGGTGCCGAGGCGTTCCGGATCGACGCCGACGACCTCGGCGCCGACCGATGCGGTCAGCTTGTTGATGGTCAACACACTCATCGGTGCGTCCTCTCGGTGCTCGTGGCGGTTAGGGGCGTGGTTCTCCGGTGCGGATCATCACGGCGTCGGCGGAGTCGGTCGGGGCGGGTTGATGCATGATCTCCACCGACATCGCGACCATGATCAGCGAATAGATCAGGTGCAGCAGGTTGAGTGCATCCTCGGGAACATCGTCGAGCGGAAACTTGTCGCAGTACTCGATGGCCTCTTCGAGCCGGGGGAAGAAGGCGTCGTAGAACTGGTGCATCTCTGGCATGGTGCTGGCCAGGCGGCGCTCCCAGCGTTCGGTCTCCGTTGGTAGACACCATATTTCGGCGTAGGGCTCCAGTTCGGCGAAGGCGCTGGGCAGTCGGGGCGATGACATCGTCACACCCCTGCCGGTGTGTGGTCGCGCTGGTATTCCTCGACCCAGTCGACCGCCATCTTGTGCAGGTGCCGTACCAGGATCTCCTGGTCGTTGAGCGGGTAGTCGTCGACGACGTCGTACTCGAGGGCGGCCTGGGTGCCGCCGAGCATCCCGGCGTCCTGCAGGGCGAATTCCTTGAGCACCACGGCGGCGACCTCGTGCTCGATGCGTTCCCGGACGGTGCGGGCCGGGTGGAAATAGGTGAACGCCTCGTACCGGTGGGTGTTGTGCGAGGTCGGCCAGTAGCGGTAGAGCAGGTACCAGCCGCCGTAGATCAGAATCTCGAGGTTGGGGAAGATCTGGAAGTTGGTGATCCCCCACGGCTCGATGTTGCCGGGGTTGAGCCCGTGCATCGGTAGCTCACCGATGTCGGGTGTCCGCCACGGCCCGACCAGCCCGCTCTGGGTGGCCCTCTCGATCGGGTACATGTACTCCGGCGCCAGCAGCCAGCGGCGGGTGCCTGCCGTCGAGACGAGGCGGTGCGGACCGTCGAGTTGGAAGTGTCCACAGGTGAAGCCGGCGTTGGGATCCCGTACCTCCGGCGGCACCTGCTGGGTGTGCAGCGACGGCACGTGGTAGTACTCCTGGAAGGCGTCGGCGAAGATCTTCCAGTTGCTGTTGTTGTGCGCCACCCAGTCGTAGCGCTCGGTGAGTTTGTCAAAGGGGTAGTCGTCGAGCGCGGTGACCATGGGACCGAGGAAGTCGCGCAGGCTCTGACGCGGCTCGCGGTCGAAGTTGACGAACACGAAGCCGGCCCACACGTCGCAGTGCACTTCGACCAGGCCGTAGTCGGCGGTGTCGAGTCCGGCGAAGCGGTCCGCGTCGGGCAGCGCCAGCAGCGTGCCATCGAGACCGTAACGCCAACCACAGTGCTGGCACTCGAATTCGCTGCCGGTGCTGCGTAATTCAGTGGCCCGGAAGTCTGGTGGCACCACGGTGTGACCGCGCCGGCGGCATAGGTTGTGGAACGCGCGGATCCCGCCGTCGCGGTCCTTCACCAGGAGCAGCGAGGCGTCGGCGGCCTCGATCTGGCGGGTGATGTAGCTGCCGACCTCGGGCGTCTCCTCGACTCGGCTGATGTTGAGCCAGGCCCGCTTGAAGATCGCCTCGCGTTCCAGGGCGTAGAACTCGGGCGATATGGAATCGCGGAACGGGATCGGGCCGGTACCCAGATCGGGATAATGCTGGGTCCAGGATCCCTCGGCCGGCTTGGGCCACTTGGTTGCCATCTGAACCTCCGGGTGACTAGTGCGGGTGGGAACTGGTGGGCTCTAGCTACATCACTGCGCCGCCGTTGACGCCGAGAGTTTGACCGGTGATGAAACCGGCCTCCTCGGAGCACAAGAACCCCACGGCGGCAGCGATATCCGCGCCGGTACCGAGCCGGCCGAGGGGGATGTTGGCGGCGATGGTCTCATTGGACGGCAGATACCCTGCCTCCTGCGACTGGTGCTGCATGGGTGTCTCGATCCCAGATGGCGGGATGTTGTTGACCGTGATGCCGTGTGCCGCATACTCGCGGGCCAGTGATTTCGTCAGGGTCAACAGGGCACCTTTGGAGGCGGCGTAGTGGGCCGCGAAGGGGGTGCCACGCTGGGCGCTCGACGACGAGATCATCACGATTCGGCCCCATCCGGCATCGACCATGTCGGGAAGGGCCACCTGACAGCACCGGAAGGTCCCGCTCAGGTTGACCTCGATCATCCGCGCCCAGGACTCTTCGGTGATCTCGGCGAACGATGCATACCCGAACATGCCCGCGCTGGTCACCAAGACGCCGACCGGTCCCAGTTCGCTGCGGACCTTGCCGAAGGCCTCTTCCACCGCGGCCCGATCGGTGATGTCGGCACCGACCGCGAAGGCCGTGACGCCCGCCGATCTCAGATCATCGGTGACGCGTTGTGCGGCATCGGTATTCACGTCGAGCACGGCAACCTTGTGTCCGCGCCGGCCCAGTTCGTGGCAGGTCGATTCACCCATGCCCGACGCCCCGCCGGTCACCACGGCGACTCTGCTCATTCGTACACCACTTTCACTGTGCGGCTGGTGGGCAGCGCCTGGCACGTCACCACCCAGCCCTCGGCGACCTCGTCATCGTCAAGGGCGTCGTTGTTGAGCATGCGTGCGCTGCCCTCCACCACCTGTGCCATACATGTTCCGCACGAGCCGGTTTCGCACGAGGAGGGTGCCTTGAGGCCGGCCAGCCGCGCGGTCTGCAGCAGCGTGTTGCCAGCGCGGTAGGGTGCGGTGACGGTGCTGCGGCCGAGCTCGATGGTCACCTCTTCGGTGACGGCGGGTTCAGCCGGATCTGGAGCGGGGATCGCGGCGACGGTGAAGCGTTCCAGATGCACCCGCTGCTTCGGGATCCCGGCGTCGAGCAGGACGCGTTCGACGGTGTCCATGAAGGGAGCTGGGCCGCAGACGTAGTAGTCGGCATTCGCATGGTCGCCGTCTCCCCGTTCGGCAGTGCCGATGAAGTCCGCTATGTGTTGCGGCGAGACGACGCCGTCCAGGTCGTCGAGATGATGGCGCACCTGAAGGCGTCCGCTGTGGGTATCGGTCAGGTCGGCCAGCGCCTCCCGGAAAATCACCGAGTCGACGTTGCGGTTGGCGTAGAACAACCGGGCGGTGCGGGTGGTGGCGGCCAGTGCCGAATGCACCAAGGAGAACACCGGGGTGATGCCGCTGCCGCCGGCGAAGGCGACCACGTTGCGCTCGGTGGCGGTGAGGACGAAACGCCCCTCGGGTGGTGCGACGTGCAGTTCATCGCCGACGCTCATGGTGTCGTTGATCCAGTTGGAGACCAGGCCGTCGCGATCACGCTTGACGGTGATCCGCAGGTCGAGCCCGACGGCCGGTGACGAGGACATCGAATAACAGCGACGGTGCTCGGTACCGCTGACGGTCACTCGGATGGTGACGAATTGCCCTGCCGCATAACGGAACCGGCTCTTGCTCGGCTCGGGGATGTCGAGGACCAGTGACACTGCGTCGGATGTCTCCCGGATCACCTGTTTGATCCGCACAGGGGTGAACCCGTCGGCGTCGATCACGTCGGCGGGTTCCATGCGGGGCGTCGTCGATGTCTCCATCGCGGCCAACAATATCAAGTACTTGTCATTAATCTCAAGTGGTAGATACCGAACGCGGCGTGGGGGCGAAGCCAACTCTGCCGGTGGCGGGCAGACCGTACGTCAGTGCCGCCATTTCGCCTGGTCGGCGTCCTCGATTACCCGTCGGTAAGTCTGAGGCTCTAGGCTGCGGACCGACGCTCGCGGTGATTGCGCCGCTCTACCTGCCGCACCACCCCGAGGACACCTTGATGGCGATCGCCGATGTTCCCGCCTACCTGCATCTCAGCAGTGAGGATGTCGAAGAGATCGCCTATGAGCTCGACGTGATCCGCCGAGACGTCGAGGAGTCGCTCGGGGCGAAGGACGCGGCCTACATCCGGCGGGTGATCCATTTCCAGCGGGGGCTCGAGGTCGCGGCGCGACTGATGATCGCCGGCAATCGGTCGAAGACCGGTTGGATGGTGGGAACGTGCGCGCTGGCATATGCGAAGTCCATCGAGAACATGGAACTCGGCCACAACATCTCCCATGGCCAGTGGGATTGGATGAACGATCCCGAAATCCACTCCAACACCTGGGAGTGGGACATGGTCGGGCATTCTGCGCAGTGGCGGTACTCGCACAACTACCGGCATCACGTGTACAGCAATGTGCTCGGCATGGACGAGGACATCGGCTACCGCCTGCATCGGGTCACCACCGACCAGCCGTGGCGCTGGGTCCACCTGGCGACTCCGGTGCGAAACCTGGTGCTGGCGGCGATGTTCGAGTGGGGCATTGCTCTACATGGCCTGCACTCCGAGCGTCTGCGGCACGAGACGCCAGACGGCCTCGCCGTGGAGAAGCGGAAGTTTCGCGACAAGATCGTTCGGCAGCTCGCCAAGGACTATGTGTTCCTGCCCGCCCTGAGCCTGCGCCGGTGGCGCCGGACCCTGGCCGCGAACATCACCGCGAATGTGCTCAGGAACCTGTGGGTGTACGTGAACATCATCTGCGGGCACATCCCGGACGGCGCCGAGACGTTCGACCCGGCAGTGGTCAAGGACGAGACCAAAGGCGAGTGGTATCTCCGGCAGATGGTCGGAACCGCAAACTTCGACGCGGGGCCGCTTCTGGCGATCTCGGGCGGTCACCTGTGCTACCAGATCGAGCACCACCTGTTCCCCGACCTGCCGAGCAACCGCCTGCCAGAGGTCAGCGTTCGCGTACGGCAACTGTGCGACAAGTACGATCTGCCCTACAACACGGCATCGCTTCCGCGCCAGTACTTCCGGACGCAACGGATCATCCACGGGTTGGCGTTTCCCGACTGGCTGCTGAGCACCGGCCGGCGACGCCGCACATAGGCGATCGCCCCGTCGGGAGACGGAGGTTTCATGGGTCGATGTGATCGGAGTGCGGCGTGTGGCCCGTGCCCTGCTCGATCACCCGGCGGAGGAGTGCCTTCAGCTGCTCCTGCTCCTCGTCGCTGAGCACGCCGAACACCCGCTCGTGGGCGGCGACCGCATCGGCGACCACCGCCGAGGCCACCGCCCGGCCCTCATCGGTGAGGAACACCTGCAAGATGCGCCCGTGCTGCGGGTCTTGCTTACGCTCGACCAGGCCCCGCTTCTCCAGCGCGGTGAGCGCGAGTTGCACGCCTTGCGGGGTGATCAGCAGACGTCGGGCCAACTCCGCGCCGGACAGGCCCGGTTGGTTGGTCAGCTGGCGCAGGACACCGATCTGGGCGGTGGTCACCCCGTGCTCCTTGACCGACTCGTTGACCTCGGTGAGCGAGAAATAGAACGCCTGCTTGAGCCACCACAAGGTGTTCTCAGTGAGGTCCATACCCGTCTCCTGCCGCGTGCATCAAACTCGACGCTAGCGCACCTCGGCCACTCGGCGGCGCTCACCTGGCCCGCAGGTCAGGAGTGTTTGACGATGTTGCCGTCCTTCATCACGAACCGGACATCGAGCGTCGTCGCGATGTCCACCGTCGGGTCGCCCGCAACGGCGATGACGTCGGCCAGGTATCCCGGCGCCAGCCGGCCCAGTTCGTCGGCAGCATCGACCAACTCCGCGGCCACCACTGTCGCGGCCTGCAAGGCCTGCATCGGGGTCATGCCGCGCTCGACCAGCGCGCACAACTCTTTCGCGTTCTCGCCGTGCGGGATCGCGGGGGCATCGGTGCCACACGCGATCCGGACCCCGGCGGCAATCGCCTTGGGCAGCATGGATTTTGCCCGGGGGAACACGTCGAGCGCCTTCTTGCGCAGCTCCGGCGCGATCCGGTCGATGGCCATGGCGTCGGTCAGATATGTGGTGGACACCAGGAAGGTGCCGTGGTCGACCATCATCTGAATCGTCTCGTCGCTGGCCAGGAATCCGTGCTCGATGCAGTCGATGCCGGCCCGGATGCAAGCCTGGATGGCGCGGTCCCCGACGGCGTGGGCGGCCACCTTCACCCCGGCGCGGTGAGCCTCGTCGGCGATCGCGGCGAACTCCGCATCGGAGTACTGCTGGGCACCCGGGGCGGTGCTGTGCGACATCACGCCACCGGAGGCCGACACCTTGATCAGCTTGGCGCCGTGGCGGATCTGGTAGCGCACGCACGCGATGACGTCGGGGACACCGTTGGCAATGCCCTCGGCGACCGACAGCGGCATGATGCCCGGCGCCAGCCGCTGGAACACCGTGGGATCGAGGTGCCCACCGTAAGGGGTGACGGCGTGGCCGGCCGGATAGATGCGAGGACCCTGATGCCAGCCCTGGTCGATGGCCCGCTGCAGCGCGACGTCGAGCAGATAGCCGCCGGTCTTGACCATCAGCCCCAGGTTGCGGACGGTGGTGAACCCGGCGTCCAGCGTGGTGCGGGCGTTGACCGCCCCGCGCAGCGTCCGGTACGCCGGGTCGTCCTGCACACCGTGCATCGGGGTCGGCAGGCCGCCGGGATTACCCGGTCCACCGATCAGCAGGTTCAGCTCCATGTCCATCAGCCCGGGCAACAGGGTGACATCGCCCAGGTCGATGATGGTGGCCGAATCCGGCAGCGGTCCTTCGGGATTGATGGCCGTGATCCGGTTGCCCTCGACGACGACGACCGCAGGGGAGCGGACGTGGCCGGCGGCGGCGTCGACCCAGCGGGCAGCGCGCAGAACGGTCGTCGAGTTGTCGGTTTGGGTCACGGCACCGGCTCGGCGACACAGTCCAACGAGGTCGCACCGGAATCCGGGACCCGGGGCTGCTTCCAGCACTCGACCGGGAACGACACCGTCACCATCGAGTACAACAAGTGCATCAGGTTCAGCACGTCTTCGGGCATGTCATCGAGGCTGAACTTGTCGCAGAAGCTGATCGCTTCCTCGGCCCGCGGCGTGATCGCGTCGTAGAACGCCTGCATCTCGGTCATGGTGGAACCCAGCCGCTTGCCGTAACGCTGCGGCTCGCTGGACAGGCACCAGTCCGAAAACTGTTCGAGGTCGGCGAATTCGGCCGGAAGTTTGGTGCTCATCGGTTCACACTCCCGCGGTCTTGCGCTGGTAGTCCTCGATCCAGGCCGCGGTCTCCTTGTGCAGGTGCCGAAGCAGGATCTCCTGATCGCAGAGCAGGAACTCGTCGACCACCCGGGTCTCGATCGAGCTCTGCGTTGCCTCCAAGGTGTTGGCGTCCTGGAGGCCGTATTCCTTGAAGGACACGGCGGCCAACTCCTGGCCCAATCGTTCCCGTGGGGTCCGCGGCTGCGGGAAGTACAGCGTGCATTCGAAGGTGTGGGTGTTGAACGAGGTCGGCCAGTAGTGGTAGGTCAGATACCAGCCCTGGCCCCAGAACAAGATGACGAAGTTCGGGAACAACTGGAACGAGTCGAGCCCCCACGGATCGCACTTGGCGGGGTTCAGCCCGACCGGCATCTCGCCGAGATCAGGCTTCTCCCACGGGCCGAAAAGCCCGCTCTGGCAGATGTCTTCCATGGGCTTGCGCATCTCGTCGGGCATCTCCCAGGCCCGCACCCCGGACGTGCTGACCAGCCGGTGCGGCCCTTCGATCCGGTAGTGCGGGGCCTCGAAACCGGACTCCGCGGCGGCCTTCGAGTAGGCGGTGGGGGATTGGTTCGCATGCAATATGGGTGCGTGGTAGAACTCCTGGAAGGCGTCCATGTAGAGCTTCCAATTCGCCTTCACCTCAGAGCGATAGGTGAATCGCGAGGTCATCTTGTCGAACGGGTAGCCCTCCAGATCGGTGATCATGGGGCCCAGGAATTCACGCAGCGACTGCTCGGGAACCTTGGCGAAGTTGACGAAGATGAACCCTTCCCACACTTCGCAGTGCACGGGCACCAGGCCGTAGCGGCTCTTGTCCAGGTCGAAGAACTCGGCCTCCTGCTGGACGAAGGTGAGCTCACCGTCCAGGTCGTAGCGCCAGGCGTGGTACTTGCAGGTGAACTGCCGGCACACCCCGCTGGTCTCCTCCAGCGGCATGTCGTCCCACACCAGCTTGTTGCCGCGGTGACGGCAGACATTGTGGAAGGCCTTGACCTCGCCGGACTTGCCGCGCACCACGATGATCGAGGTGTTGGCGGCCCGCATCTCCCGGGTGAAGTAGCTGCCCTTGCGTGAAAGCTGTTCGACCCGGCCGACATTCAGCCAGGCGCGTTTGAAGATCGCCTGGCGTTCCAGTTCGTAGATCTCCGGACTGATCGAGTCTTCATATGACACCGGGCCGGTGCCCAGCTCCGGGTAGTGCTGAGTCCAGCTGCCTTCTGCCGGTTTGGGAAACCGAGCCATGCCCGCTCCTAAAGAGATGATTCGACCGATGATGCCGACATGGGGCTGCACATGCCGGCCAGGGCTTCAGCCTTGACGGTAGACGGCGGTTTCATCAATGACAAGTAGTTGATACTCTGAATTCGACTGCGGCGGGAGAGTCTGGATGGATCAACATCTTGGGGAGTACCTCGGAATCGAGGCCGACTGGTCGCTGGACGGCGACCCTGCCGACACGGTGGAGGTGATCTCCCCGCACACCGAGCAACCCATCGCCCGGGTGGCGGCGGCCGGGCCGGCCGAGGTGGATGCGGCGGTGGCCGCCGCTCGCGCGGCCATCGACCAGGGGCCGTGGCCACGGCTCGACCCGGCAGAACGCATCGGGGTGGTGCGACACCTCGCCGAGATCTACGCCGGGCGACGTGGTGAGATGGCCCAACTCATCTCGGCGGAGATGGGTGCGCCGATCAGTTTCGCCCAGCGCGCCCAGGTCGGGCTTCCGACGATGATGATGTCGGCGTTCTGCGACCTCGCCGAGACCTACCCGTGGCGCGAGACCCGCGCCGGTTTCTTCGGATCGGACGTCCACGTCCGCAAGAACCCGGTGGGCGTGGTCGCCGCCATCGTTCCGTGGAACATGCCGCAGTTCCTGATCGTCACCAAGCTGGTCCCCGCGCTGCTGGCCGGCTGCGCGGTGGTACTCAAACCCGCGCCCGAATCCCCGTTGGATGCCGCGTTTTTAAGCGCCATGCTCAAAGAGGTCGGCCTGCCCGAAGGCGTCGTCACGGTGATTCAGGGCGACGCCACCGTCGGTACCCACCTGGTGGGTCACCCCGGCGTCGACAAGGTCTCCTTCACCGGCTCCAGCGCCGCGGGCCGGGCCGTCGCGGCAGCGGCCGTGGCGAACCTGACCAAGGTGAGCCTTGAGCTCGGCGGCAAGTCCGCGGCCATCATCCTCGACGACGCCGATCCGGCGACTGTCGCAGCCGGGGTGCGCTCGGCCAGCCTGTCGAACAGCGGCCAGATCTGCAACGCGCTGACCCGCATCGTCGTGCCCGCCTCCCGCGAGCAGGAGTTCGTCGATGCCCTCGCCGACCGGATGACCGGTCTCGTCGTGGGCGATCCCGCCGACCCCGCCACCGACCTGGGGCCACTCGTGTCCCAGCGGCAGCAGCAGCGGGTGCGGGACTACATCGACCTCGGCCGGCAAGAAGGCGCCCGGCTGGTCTGCGGCGGGACTGACCTGCCCGACGGTGTCGATGCCGGCTGGTATGTCCGGCCCACCCTGTTCGCCGGGGCCGACAATGGAATGCGCATCGCCCGCGAAGAGATCTTCGGGCCCGTGCTGACCGTGATCGGGTACCGGGACGAGGACGAGGCCGTCGCGATCGCGAATGACTCCGATTACGGGCTGGCCGGCTCGGTGTGGACCGCGGACACCGACCGCGGGATCGGCATCGCCGAACGTGTACAAACCGGCACTTTCGGGGTAAACCAGGGGTACACAATGGATCCGTTCGCACCGTTCGGCGGCATCAAGGACAGTGGATATGGCCGGGAACTCGGCCGCGAAGGCCTCGAGGGTTACCTCGACACCAAGTCCATCGCCGTCGCAACCGCACGTTGAGGGGACGAGAATGACCGTCACGGTGTCTTCCAATTCGGCCCAGAGAAAGCCCGCCGCCGAACGCATCGCGGTGCGTTGCGTCGATTCCGATGTGCACCCGGTGCCGCGTCGCGGCGTGCTGGGTGAGTACATCCCCGAGCCATGGCGCAGTAGATATTTCGGGACACACGATGTCGGGGAGCTGATCTACTACGACGCGCCCGACTACGCGCACGCCTACGCCATGCGCACCGACACGTTCCCCGCTGACGGCGAATTCGCCGGCAGCGATCCGGATCTGGCGTTCCGGCAGCTCATCATGGAGGCCGGCGCCGATATCGCGATCCTGGAGCCCGCGGCGTACTCGGCCCACATTCCCGAGGCCAACCACGCGATGAACTGCGCGCTGAACGATTGGCAGGCCAACCACTGGCTGGACAGTCACAACAACTGGCACGAGCGGTGGCGCGGATCCATCTGCCTGGCCGTCGAGGCGCCGGAACTCGGGGCGCAGGAGATCGAGCGGTGGGCCGGCCATCCCTACATGGCGCAGGTCCTGATCAAGGCCGAGCCGCGGCCGTCGTGGGGCGATCCGAAGTACGACCCGATCTGGGCCGCGGCCACCAAACACGACATCACCGTGAGCTGCCACCTGTCCCGCGGTGAATACGACGAACTGCCCCTACCACCCGTCGGATTGCCCAGCTACAACCACGACTTCATGGTCACCTACTCGCTGTTGGCGGCCAACCAGGTGATGAGCCTGATCTTCGACGGGGTCTTCGACCGGTTCCCGACCCTGCGCATCGTGTTCGTCGAGCACGCGTTCACCTGGATCCTGCCGCTGATGTGGCGCATGGATGCCATCTACGAAGCTCGCAAATCCTGGATGGACATCAAGCGCAAGCCCAGCGAATACGTCAAGGACCACATCAAGTTCACCACCCAGCCGCTGGACTACCCCGAGGACAAGACCGAACTGTCGCGGGCCTTCGAGTGGATGGAGTGCGACAAGATTCTGTTGTTCTCCAGCGATTACCCGCACTGGACCTTCGACGACCCACGCTGGCTGGTCAAGCACCTGCCCGAGCACGCCCGCGAAAACGTGATGTTCCGCAATGGGATTCAGACCTACAAGCTGCCCGAGACGGTGCCGGTGCTCGAGGGTCAGGTGCGGGTCTTCTAAGCCGCTCAACTCCTGCGCCGAGACTACGGTTTATCACACAAATTCCGGCGAATCACGCCAAGAACCGTAGTGTCGGCGGGACCGGGCTAGGGCAGCTTGATCGCCGACACGTACATGTCGACGATCGGCCGGTAGAGGTCGACGTCGTCGAGTTCGCTGCCCAACACCACCGAGTCGCTGGTGGCGATCAGGACCTGGGCGAATGTCGGCGCCGGAATCCGCAGCGTTGCGCCCCAGCGTTCCATCCCGGCGGCGATGAACTTGCCCAGCGCCTCGACGACTTCCGCGCGTTTGGCGGCCACCCGTTCCCGCGCATCGGGGTTGCGGAGTAGGTAGAGAGTGAACTCGTGCCCCAACGCGGCGTGCTCGGCACCGCGGTCCCGGCTCAGTTGACGCCAGCGCTTGGCGATTTCGTCGAGCTCCGCCTCGCCGATCTGGCTCGCGCTCGACATCACCTCGGAGAAGTTGTCGAAGTAGCGCCGCCAGTAGCGGTCACTCACGGCCAGGAACAGGTCTTCCTTGGTTGCGAAGTGCTTGTAGATGGCGCCCTTGGTGTAACCGGCGGCCCGCGCGATGTCGTCGAGAGTGGCTGGTGCAAAACCCTTTTCGGCGAAGACCTCCTCGGCCGCGTCGAGCAGCACCGCGCGGGTGTGCTCGAGTCTGCGTTCCCGGGTCCAGCGCTCCGCCATGGCAGAAGTCTGCCACAGAATCTCAGTGACCTATTGGAATCTGAGATACTGATGAGTATATTTGCATCCGTTCGTCCGCCTCGCGTCCGCCGACTGCCTCCACGATCGCCAAGGGGAAACCGATCATGAGTGACCTGTCCAAGAAGCCTGTCGCCACCGAATCGATCAGCGGAATCGCTGACCTCGAAAAGCCGGGTCCGACATCATCGAACGCGTTCAGGATCTGGGCGACCGTCGGTGCCGTGTTCCTGGCTCTGACCTTGTACCTGATCACCCGGTGGGTCACCGGCCCCTATTTCGAGCCGGTGTCGGGTGGGCCGAGCGAGCCACCGCTGTACATGAAGATCCCGTTGATCGCCAACGCTGTCGTGCTGTGGGTAGGCCTGCCGGTTGCCTTGTGGTTCTTCCTGATCCGGCCCTGGGTGCGGGAGCGGCGTATCACGCTCGACGGCATGCTGCTGGTGTCGATGGGCCTGATGATGTTCCAGGACCCGATGCTGAACTACTACAGCACCTGGTGCACGTACAACGCCTGGCTGTTCAACCAGGGCTCCTGGGCCCCGTACTTCCCCGGCTGGGTGGCGCACGAAGAGCCGGGCCATACCGTGCCCGAGCCGCTGCTGACCAACATTCCCGGCTACGCGTACGGCGTGCTGCTGCTCACCATCGTCGGGTGCGCGATCATGCGAAAGATCAAGAACCGTTGGCCTGGGATCAGCAATCTCCGGTTGGTCTTGGTCACCTATGCGATCGCCTTCGTCTTCGACTTCGTCATGGAGGGGCTGATCCTCCTGCCCATCGGCTTCTACTCCTACCCCGGCGCCATCCAGTCGTTGTCGTTCAACGCCGGCACCTACTACCAGTGGCCCATCTACGAGGGGCTGATGTGGGGTGGTGTCCAGACGGCGCTTGTCTGCCTGCGGTTCTTCACCGATGACCGGGGGCGTACCGTGGTCGAACGCGGAATCGACCGGGTCCGAGGCGGATTCGTCAAGCAGCAGTTCATCCGCTTCCTGGCGATCTTCGGTGGTGTCAGCGCATGCTTCTTCCTGTTCTACAACGTTCCGGCGACGTGGCTCGGCACCCAGGGCGATCCGTGGCCGGAGGACGTGCAGAAGCGTTCCTACTTCAACCCCGGCATCTGCGGCGAAGGCACCGACCGGCCGTGCCCAAACCCCGATCTGCCGCTACCGACCCATCGGTCGGGGTACATCAACCACGACGGTGAACTGGTCCTGCCGGACGGCGCGACCATGCCATCCGTCGTGCCGATCCAAAGGCCGAACAGCGATGACGGTCAGTAAGTTCCGGCCGATCACCGAGCCCGGTTCCCCGCCACCGTTCTACCGGGCCGCGGGCCGGGAGGTCGAGACCTTCCTGGCGGCCGCCCGTCGCGGTGCGCCGGTACTGCTCAAAGGACCGACCGGGTGCGGAAAGACCCGTTTCGTCGAGGCCATGGCGCACGAACTCGGCCGTGAGCTCATCACCGTCGCCGGCCATGAGGACATGACCTCGGCGGATCTAGTCGGCCGCTTCCTGCTCAAGGGCGGCGAAACCGTCTGGGTGGACGGCCCGTTGACCAGAGCGGTGCGCGAGGGCGCCATCTGCTATCTCGACGAGATCGTGGAGGCGCGTCAGGACACGACGGTGGTGATCCATCCGCTCGCCGACCACCGGCGCGAGCTGCCCATCGACCGGCTCGGTACCAGCTTGCCCGCGGCGCCGGGCTTTCAACTGGTGATCTCCTACAACCCCGGTTACCAGAGCATCCTGAAGAGCCTGAAAGACTCGACCCGGCAGCGATTCGTCGCGATCAGTCTCGACTTCCCGGCTGCCGAGATCGAAACCGAGATCGTGGCCCGTGAGGCGGGGATCGAATTGCCCACCGCCGCAGCGCTGGTCGCTCTCGGAAACGCGATCCGGGAGTTGGATGGCTCGGCACTGAGTGAGGTGGCCTCGACCCGCATGTTGATCCTCGCCGGCGGGTTGGTCGCCGAAGGACTCAGCCTGCGTGACGCTGTCCAGTCTGCCGTGGTGGAGGTGTTGTCCGACGATCCCGATGTGATCCGGGGCCTCGGAGAACTCGTCGACGCCGTTCTGCCCCGGCCGTGAGCACCGGTGGCCCTGAGCCGTACCACTTCCGGTTTCTGGCCGGTTTCCTGGCCGGTCGGCCCGTCGACGTCGCCATGGCCCGCGCGGATGAGTTGGCGTACACCGACGGGCGGATCGTCTTCGTGTCGGCCAGCGCCGATGCGGGCCGGCAGCGTCGCGAAGTGCTGGTCCAGAGCGCACTTCTCGGAGCCGGCAGCCTCGACCATCAGTACGTGAAGCGGTTGCGGGCCCGGCCCTCGCTTGCCCGCCGCTACCTGGCGCTCGAAGGACACCGTGTGATGACCGAACTCGGTCCGCGGATACCCCTGGCGGCAGCGGCGGTGGGACCGGACGCCGCCGCGCGGTCGGCCAGTTCCGAGGAATCGCTGCAGATCGCCTTGGGCAGAACCAAACTCGATGCACCACCGGACTGGTTCGGGACCATCAAGCCTTCCACCCTGATCCGAACCCGCGGCGAAGCGGGGTCGGGGGCGACGTCTACCGAGTACGCCGGCCCGTCCGACCTGGATGACGACGGTGACGACGGTGACGACGACGGGCCACCGGAGAAGAGTTGGATACTCAAACTGTTCGAGGTTCCCATCGGTGCACAGGCACCCGTGAAGTTCCTGCGCACGCTGTTCGGCAGCTCCCGTTCCTCAGGAAGCGAGGGCGCCGGCGGGGAGCTGGGAGTCGGCTCGATGCGACGGACATCGAGCGCCGGCGTGAATGCGCGCCCGGCGCCGACCCCGATTCACTTCACCGGTGTCGAGAGGCCCGGTGCGGCACTGGCAGTCGGTGGTGCCAGGTATCCGGAATGGGACGTCTTCGGTAACCGGTACCGGGAGGACTGGTGCCGCGTCATCGATTTCCCGATCACTGCCGCAGTCGACGTCTCAGCTGTCGGCGTGACACGTGACGCGGTGCTGCGGCGCAGACTGGCCCGAGTGGGCCTGGGTCCCACGGTGTTGCGTGCTCGTCCCGACGGCGACGACGTGGACCACGAGGCCACGATCGACCTGTTCGTCGATCTGCGCTCGGGCCATTCACCGCCCGAGCACGTGTACACGCAGCGCCGCAAGCTCGCCCGCAACCTCGGTGTGCTCATCCTCGTCGACGCTTCGGGGTCGGCTACCGATGTCGACGGCAACGGCCTCGCCATCCACGATCACCAACGCCGCGCGGCGGCCACGCTCGCCGTCACGCTCGAAGAACTCGGCGACCGCGTCGCGGTGTACGGGTTTCGCTCACAGGGCCGCCACGCCGTACACCTGCCCGCCGTCAAGACCTTCGGGAAACGTTTCGGTGCCGCCGAACGGGCCCGGCTCAGCCAGCTGCAACCATCCGGCTACACGCGGCTCGGGGCCGGGATCCGGGGCGCGGGCGAGATCCTCAAATCCCAAGCGGGAACACCCAACCGGCTCTTGCTGGTGCTGTCCGACGGCCATCCGTACGACGACGGCTACGAAGGTCGCTACGCGCAGGCGGATGCCGCCAAGGCCCTCGAGGAACTCCGTGGCGACGGGGTGGCCTGCCTGTGCCTGGCCATCGGTGCGGATGCGGACGCCGACGCGCTGCAGCGGGTCTTCGGCTCGGCCAGTCACGCCAGCGCTGCAACGCTGGGGAAGCTGAGTCCGAGGATGGACGAGCTGTTCATGTCGGCCCTGGCCGAGCTGGCCGCACCGAAGGCGCGCCGAGACTACGGTTTGTGACGGAAATTCGGCGTTATCGCATCAGAAACCGTAGTCTCGCCGCGGATCAGCGCAGCACAGCGCCCGGATTCAGGATGCCGTGCGGATCCAGCGCGTCCTTGATCCGGCGGGTCAACGCCATCACGTCCTCGCCGAGTTGCATCGGCAGCCAGTCCCGCTTGAGCCGGCCGACGCCGTGCTCGCCGGTGATGGTGCCGCCCAGGGCGATCGCCAACTCCATCACCCTGGCGAATGCCATCTCGGCACGGGCGCTCATATCCGGGTCGTCGGCGTCGAAAACCACCACCGGGTGGGTGTTTCCGTCGCCGGCGTGCGCGACGACGCAGATCAGCACGTCGCAGTCCTCGGCGATGCGCTTGATACCGGCCACCAACTCTGGCAGTACAGGTATCGGCACCGTGACATCCTCGAGCAGCAGCGTGCCCAGCTGCATCAGGGCCAGACCGACCAGACGGCGGGCCGCGGTGAACCCCGCCCCCTCCTCGGGATCGTCGGTCGCGAAAACCTCAGTGGCACCTGAGGTCTCGCAGGCAGCCACGATGTGGGCGATCTCCTCCTGGGCCGCACCAGGCGCATCCGACTGGACCAGCAGCAGTGCCTGCGCCGCTCGATCCAGACCCATCCGGCTGTAGTCCTCGACCGCGTTGATGCTGGCGTGGTCCATCAGTTCCAACATCGCGGGTCGAACCTTGGCGGTGATCGCCACCACCGCATCGGCGGCGTCCTGGACCGAGGCGAACACCGCGACCACCGTCGAGGCCGGGGGCTGGGCCGGGATCAACCGCAGTGTGAGCTCGGTGATCACCCCGAGAATGCCTTCGGAGCCGACGAACAGTTTCGTCAACGACAGTCCGGCAACGTCTTTCAGGCGTGGACCACCCAGCCGGAAGGCGGTCCCGTCGGCCAGCACCACCTCCATGCCCAGGACGTAATCACTGGTGACGCCGTACTTCACACAGCACAGGCCGCCGGCGTTGGTTGCCGCGTTTCCGCCGATCGAGGAGATCTCGACCGAGGCAGGATCGGGTGGGTACCAGAGCCCATGCTCGGCGGCGGCGCGCTTCACCTCGGAGTTCAGCAGACCGGGCTGCACCACCGCGGTGCGGTTGGCGGTGTCGATCCGGATCTGACGCATCCGTTCGGTGCTCAGGATGATGCCGCCGTCGACGGCATTGGCACCGCCCGAGAGGCCGGAGCCCGCACCCCTGGGAACCACCGCGACGCCATGCGTGCTCGCCCAGCGCAGCACGGCCTGCACGTCCTCGGTGCTGCCGACCCGGACGACGGCGCGGGGCAGGCCTGCCTTCGGGTCGGCCGCGGCGTCGCGGCGATACCCTTCGATCACCGCGGGATCGGTGAGCACCGCACCGTCCGGCAGTTCGGCGGCCAGTGTGGCGATCTCGGTGTCCGGCGCGGACATCTGAGAAATTCTAGTAACCGGACGCGACGTCGTCGTCCGATTCGTCCCCTCCGAGGACTGTGGTGTTCTGCGCCCTGACCCGGGCCCAGTTCAGGAACTCGGAGACGGCATCGGCGGTGTAGTGCCCGCGAGGTGAGCCGAAGATGTCGAATGCGTGCTGGGCGTGCGGAATCTCGGCGTAAATCACCGGGGAATTCGACACCTCTCGTAGCGCCTTGACGAACTCACGACCTTCACGCACCGGGATCAGCGAGTCGTTGACCCCGTGCAGCACGAAGAACGGTGGCGCATCGGGGTGTACCAGCGTGATCGGTGAGGCGTCCTTGTAGACCTGATCGTTGCCGTCCAGCGGCAGCTTGACGATGAGTCGCTCGAGAATCTCGACGAACTCCTGGCGCCCGGCACCGGTGGTGCTGAACCAGTCGTAACGGCCGTATACGGGCACCGCGGCGGCCACCGAGGTGTCGGCGTCCTCGAAACCCGGCTGCCACTTGGGGTCGTTCGGGGTCAGTGCGGCCAGCGCGGTCAGATGTCCGCCCGCCGAACCGCCGGTGATGCACACCGCGTCCGGGTCGCCGCCGTACTCCGCGATGTTGGCCTTCACCCAGGCCAGCGCCTGCTTCACGTCGATGATGTGGTTGGGCCACGGGTGTCGGGGGCTGATCCGGTAGCCGATCGACACGCAGATCCAACCTTGCTCGGCCAGGTGGCTCATCAGTGGATAGGACTGCGGCCGGCGCATGCCGATCATCCAGGCCCCGCCCGGCACCTGCAGCAGCACCGGGGCCTTGCCGTCGCGCGGCAGGTCCGGGCGCATCCAGATGTCGGCCAGGTTGGCCCGATGGGGGCCGTAATGCACCGTCTTGCGCGCATAGCGGCGTCGGCTCATCGAGGTGGAGTACACCTCGCCGCGTCGCAGGGGGCGCAGAGCCGACGGATACTCGTCGGCCAGCGCCTCGCGCACCGGATCTTCGAAGTAGGGCCGAGATTGCACACCGCGACGGTGCACCAGCACCAGCAGTGCCCAGGAAATCGCTTTGAGCAGCAGGGAGATTCGGCCGCTCGTCGACCGGTAATCGCCACGGACGCCGCGACGCAGTGCATCGAGGGCCGACCCGGTGATCACCAGTGGTGCATTCTCGGAGGTCGGCCAGCCGAAGGCGAAGGCCAGGATGGTGCTGTAGCCCCTGCGTCCGATCGGTTTCACTGCGTTGGCAGCGTTGAGGAGCTCGACAGCGGCAAGGAGCAGCCGCCCTCTTAGTCCAGGATGGCGGTCAGCCATTCACCTTCTCCTGCAGCTGGCGTCGGTCGATCTTGCCGGTGCTGTTGCGCGGCAACGCATCGAGCACGGTGATCTCCCGCGGCACTTTGTAATTGGCGAGGTTCTCTCGAACATACGCTTTCAAATCTTCGGGAGTGGCCTGGCTGTCGGAGCCGGACAGCACCACGAATGCGACAAGCCGCTGCCCGTACTGCGCGTCGTCGACACCGATCACCGCGGCCTCGCCGACCTCGGGATGGCCGGCCAGGACCTTCTCCACCTCGATCGGGTACACGTTCTCGCCGCCGGAGACGATCATCTCGTCGTCGCGTCCCACCACGAACAACCGGCCGGCCTCATCCAGGTAGCCGACATCGCCCGAGGACATGAAGCCCTCGTGGAAATCCTTCGTGGCGCCGGAGGTGTAGCCGTCGAACTGCGTCGAGTTGCGCACGTAGATGGTGCCCACCTCGCGGGTGGGGACCTGCTTGAACTCCGAATCCAGGATGCGAATCTCGGTGCCCTCCGCGGGTTTACCGGCAGTATCCGGTGCGGCCCGCAGGTCGGCGGGCGTCGCGGTCGCGATCATGCCGGCCTCGGTGGCGTTGTAGTTGTTGTAGATGATGTCGCCGAACCGGTCCATGAATGCGGTGACGACATCGGGACGCATGCGTGATCCCGATGCCGCGGCGAACCGCAGCGAGCGGCCGTCGTAGCGGTTCAGCACGTTCTCGGGCAGATCCATGATCCGGTCGAACATCACCGGCACCACACACAGGCCCCTCGCCCGGTGCCGGTCGACCAGCTCGAGCGTGGCCTCCGGGTCGAACTTGCGCCGGGTGACGATGGTGCAGGCCATCGACGCCGCGAAGGCCAGCTGGGAGAAGCCCCAGGCGTGAAACATCGGCGCCACGATCACCACCCGCTCCTCGGCGTGCCACGGGGTGCGATCGAGGATCGCCTTGAGCACCTCGGGGCCACCACCGGAATGCTTGGCGCCCTTGGGAGTTCCCGTCGTGCCCGAGGTCAGCAGGATCACCTTGCTCTTCTCGGTCGAGCGCGCAGGCTCCTTGCCGCGGTGTTCCTCGACGAGCTTGGCGACCGTGACGTCGTGGCTGAAGGTGTCGGTCCAGGCGACGATCCGCGCGGTGTTCGGACGCTCGGCAAGTGCTTGATCGAGAGTGCCGGTGAACTCTTCGTCGTAGATGACGGCGTCGACCGCTTCGCGGTTGACCACCTCGGCCAGCGCCGGGCCGGCGAACGACGTGTTGAGCAGCAGCACGTCGGCACCGATGCGATTGGCGGCGATCAGCGACAGCACGAAGCCGCGGTGATTGCGGGCCATGATGCCCAGCACCTTCGGCTCACCACCCGGCAGCGCCTGCAATCCGGCGGCCAAGGCGTCGGCCTGCTGGTCGACCTGCTGCCAGGTCAGGGTGCCGAGCTCGTCGACCAGGCCGGGCCGGTTCGGGCAACGCTGCGCGGACGCCGCGAAACCCGAAGTGACGCCCATGTTCTCGCGGGCCATCGCGGCGCCGATGCGCAGGTATTTGTCCGGGCGCATCACTGCGAGTACTCCGGCCCGGCGCATCGTGGCGACCAGGCCTGCGGTGTCGACCACTCGATCCAGCGGCCCGGTCAGCAGTTCAAGCGGATTCACCGGCGGTCAGCCGATCACCGGGAAACGGCGCTCTTCGGCCAGCTCGTCCAAGGCGCGCTGCATGACTCGGCGGACATGCGCGTCGACCTCGTCGATGTCGGGGTTCTCACCGAACTCGGCTTCGATGTCGATCGGCGGCAGCGTCGTCATCACGATCTTGGACGGCAAGGGCACATTGAGCGGCAGGACCGCCGACAGGCCGAATGGGAAGCCGAACGACACCGGCACGATCTTGGTGCGGGCCATCCGAGCGATCGGGCCGAGAGCCTTGGCGATCTCGGTGCCGCGGGACAGGAACAGTTGGGTCTCCTGGCCGCCGATACCGACCATGGGCACGATCGGCACGCCGGCGTTGATCGCGGCCTTGATGTAACCGGTGCGCCCGGCGAAGTCGATCTTGTTCGCCGACAAGGTCGGGCGGTACACGTCATAGTCGCCGCCGGGGAACACCACGACCACGCCGCCCGACCGCAATGCCTCGTCGGCGTTCTCGTGGTTGGCCCGGATGAAGCCGGTCTTCTTGAAGAAGGCCGCGGTCGGGCCGGTCATCAGCATGTCGTGGCTGAGGGTGTACACCGGGCGCTCGAAACCGAACTTCTCGTAGAAGCCCGTCGCGAACACCGGCACGTCCAGCGCGAACAGGCCGCCCGAATGGTTCGACACCACCAGCGCGCCGCCGTTGGGGAAACTGTCCAGCCCGCGCACCTCGGCGCGGTGGTAGCCCTTGATCAGTGGCCGCAGGAAGCCCATGACCTTCTCGGTGAGGCCCGGATCCCACTTGGTGATTTCGGACGGGTCGATGTCGGTCGCGGCCACAGGGTCCCCCTATGTGGATTGGAACGTGTTCTAGTTTTGCTAGTGTACCCAGGTGGAGGGTCAAAAACCCATTCGCTTCTGTGGGCCGCGGACCTACTGCCGGGTAGCTGCGGTCCATACTCTCAAAACCGCAGCTCATGCGGGCTGACATCAGTCAGCCGGTCAGCTCGCTGATCTCGGCGGCGACGTTGCTCCGAGCCTGCGCTTCCCAGCGATTCCGGCCGGCGGGGGTGTGGAAGATCGGCCCGTCGAGCAACGCCGAGAGCACCCGCGCCCGCGCCGGCTTGAACACGTCGTCGGGCACCGATGCGTATTCGTCGCGCACCGCCTCGGCGTAGTCCCGGTAGCGCCCGGGGGATGCCCCGAGCACCGACAGGTCCGCATCGCTGAGCACCGCGCCGTTGATGTCGTCGGCATCGACCTTGTGGGATTTCGTCGTCAGCACCAGCCGGGCCAGTTCGTCACAGTCCGGGGAATCGCCCAGCAATGTGCGGGCCAGTGCGGCGGAGCGTTCCTCGTTGTCGTCGCGCCCGACGTCGTAGATCGCATCGTGGAACCACGCCGCGAGTTCGACCGTCTCCCGGTCGAAGCACAGTCCGTCGTCGGCGAGCACGCCGATCGCGTCGAGCACTTCGTGCAGGTGCGCGACGTTATGGTGCTTGCGGTGCGATTCCGACCAGCGGGCCAGCAGATCCTCCCGCAGGCGTTCGGTGAGATGTGCAGCCATGCCTCCAGTCTCCTCCGAGGTTGACCTCAACTGCCGTTGAGGCAGCATCATTGGCGACCATGGGACTAGACCTCGCCGCCTACTTCGACCGGATCGGCCATCGCGGTTCGACGTCAGCCGACCTGAACACGCTGCGCGACGTCGTCGCCGCCCACGGCCGCTCGATCCCGTTCGAGAACCTGGATCCGCTGCTGGGCATCCCCGTGGGCGATCTCAGCGCGGAGGCGCTGTCGGACAAGCTCGTCTCCCGCCGTCGCGGTGGCTACTGCTACGAGCACAACGGCCTGCTGGGCTACGCGCTCGACGAGCTGGGGTACGGCGTCGACCGGCTGGCCGGGCGGGTGGTCTGGATGAAGGAGCCCGACGCGCCGCTGCCCGCGCTCACCCACAACGTGCTGGCCGTGACGATTCCCGGCGAGGCCGGCCGCTTCCTGGTCGACGTCGGCTTCGGTGGGCAGACGCTGTCCTCACCGATCCGGCTGCACACCGGCGCGGTGCAGCAGACTCGCCACGAGCCCTACCGACTGCTTGAGCTGCCCACCGTCCACGGTCAGGAATACGAGCTGGCCGCACAGATCCGGGGGGCCTGGCAGCCGCTGTACCGGTTCACCACCGTGCCGCAGCCGCGCATCGACCTGGAAGTCGGAAGCTGGTATGTCTCAACGCATCCCGGCGGCATCTTCGTGGTCGGGCTGACGGCGGCACTGGTCACCGACGACGCCAGGATCAACCTGCGCGGCCGGAACCTGGCCATCCACCGCCACGGTGGCACCGAGCGCATCCGCTTCGACACCGCCGCGGAGGTCCTCGACGCCCTCACCGAGCGGTTCGGGGTGAACCTCTCCGATCTGGACGGCGTCGATGTCGAGGCCCGGGTGGCGCAGGTGCTGGACAGCTGAGCTCGGCTACCACAGCAGGAAATGTCATGTTCCTGCAGACGGCGGACGACCATACTCGGTGAACGTGGAGGTTCAACCGAACGGGCGTGACCGGCTGCGCGAACTGCTCGACGCCGTGGTCGACGACGAGAACTCGGGCGTCGGCGACATGGCTCGGAGCAGCTACGCCTCGGAGTTTCACTTCTCCCGCGAGGTGCGCAGGCTCACCGGGGAGCCGCCGGCGGCACTGCGCCGGCGCATCATGCTGGAGCGGGCGGCCTGGCGGTTGCAGCAGGGCGCCGGGGTGGCGGAGGTGGCCGACGCCGAGGGGTGGTCGTCGGCGGAGGTGTTCTCCCGGGCGTTCCGCCGGGCATTCGGGGTGCCGCCGTCGCGGGCCGATGATGTGGGGTTCCGGCTGACCGCTCCCAACGGGGTGCACTTCCATCCGCCTCAATCGCTGTGGTGCGACGCCGATCCGGGTGAGAGCGCCGGCCCGGATATCGCCCAGTTCATGCTCGTGCACGATGTCGCCGACACCGAGTATCTGATCGGCGCCGCGGAACGTCTCTCCGAACAGCAATGGGCACAGGAGGTTTCACCCGGGCAGGTGGTTCTCGACTGGGACGGTCCCGAACCCAGCGTGGCCGCGGTGCTCGGGGCGATCGTGTGGACCAAAGAGGTGTGGCTGGCCACCATCGAAGGCCGGGACTTCCCGTCGCGGGCGACCACCAGTCAGACGACGGCCGAACAGCTCGCCGCGCACCACCGTGTCATCGGCAAGCGCTGGACCACGCTGATCTCCGAGTACTCGGCAGCGGGACGGCTGGGCGACACCGTGATCGACGCCCTGTGCGATCCGCCGGAATCCTTTCAGCTGTACGGGATCATCGCGCACGTGCTGACCTACTCGGCGCACCGGCGAGCACTTGCCAGGGGCATGTTGGCCCGCCACGGTGTCGACACCGACCGGGGCGACCCATTGGAATGGATGAGGAGGGACTGAACGGTGAAAACCGTGTATTACACCGCATCGAGCCTGGACGGGTTCATCGTGGACGCCGAGGGCAGTCTGGACTGGTTGATTTCGCGGGACATCGACCAGGATGGCCCCTTCGGTTACGACGAGTTCATCAAAACCATTGGCGCACTGGCGATGGGGTCGACGACGTACGAGTGGATCGTCCAGAATCACCCCGGCGAGTGGATGTATGAGCAGCCGGCCTGGGTGCTGACCCACCGCCCGGAGATCATCGCCGCCGAGCATCCGGTGCAGGTGTTCTCCGGCGATATCGCCGAACTGCACGCCAAGCTGGTGGCGGCCGCGGCGGGCAAGGACGTCTGGGTGATCGGCGGCGGCGACGTCGCCGCCCAGTTCGCCACGGCCGGGCTGATCGACGAGATGATCGTCAGCTACGCCCCGTGCTCGTTGGGCGAAGGCGCCCCGGTGCTGCCGGTTCGGTCCGAATGGGTCTTGGCGGAATCGGCGTCCAACGGCGAATTCCTGTGTGCCCGCTGGGTGCGGGCGCAGACTGCCGGCTGAGCCGGAGCGCTCAGGCCACCCGGTCGTGCAGGAACTGCGAGGAACAGCGCAGCAACATCCTTGGAGTGATCGGGGCCTGTGGTGTCCGGACCCGACGGGTGAACCGGTGACCGGCGAGGTTGAGCTCAACGACCCACATCGCGCACCGCCTTTTCTCTGTCGTCGACCATTGACCATCGATGGAATCCTCGCGTGGTGTCGAGTATTCAACGACGGTGCATGCCTATCGGAGACGGGCGGGTTAACGGACGCTGAACAGGTTGCCGAGAGGCATTGCGATACATCAAACGCTCACCGAAAGGTGTGGTGGATCACGTGAAAGCCCCCGAAAACACCTGATTTCGGGGGCTTTCGCGTCGGTTCGTCGTCGAAACTAGCCCGCGGATTCCAGCGCGACCAGGGCGGCGGCGACCGCGAAGTGCTTGCTCGCACCGAGCTGGCGCACGGTCTTGATGTTGAACGCCGCGGCGAGGTGCTCGGCGTCGGCGTCGGTGACTCCGGCCAGCGCTGCCGGCGAGGCGTCCAGGATTTCCTTGAGCGACTTGTCCTCGTAGGCCTTGTCGAGCGACTTGGCCAGATCAACGGAAACTGCCACGGTTCCTCCTTGTCGTTGGGGTGCCCACCATAGTTGGCGGAACTGAACTTCGGCTGTCCAGACCGATGTGCGTGAACGCAGAACGGCCCCAAATCGCTTGATCTGGGGCCGTTTTGCGAGTGATCGCGAGTTTTACGCCGGGGTGTATCCAAACGGCAGCAGCACACTCTTGGCCTGGGTGTACGCGTCGATGCCCTCGGGGCCGTTCTCGCGTCCGATGCCCGAGTTCTTGTACCCGCCGAACGGTGCGCCCGGATCGAAGGCGTACATGTTCACCGCGTAGGTTCCGGTGCGGATCTTCGAGGCGATCTCGACGGCCTTGGGGAAATCGGTGGTGTACACGCTGCCGGCCAGGCCGTACGGCGAGTCGTTGGCGATGCGCACCGCGTCTTCCTCGGTGTCGAACGGGATCACCACGAGCACCGGCCCGAAGATCTCCTCCTGGGCGATGGTCATCGAGTTGTCGACGTCGGCGAACACGGTCGGCTGCACGAACCAGCCCGAATCCAGGCCCTCGGGGCGGCCGCCGCCGGTGACGATGCGCGCACCCTCCTCGACGCCCTTCTTGATGTAGCCTTCGACCCGGTCACGCTGCTTCTCGGAGATCAGCGGGCCGATCATCGAGGCCGGATCGTCGGGCAGGCCGACCTGCATGGCGGAGACGGCGGCCGCGAGTTTGTCCACGATCTCGTCGTACCGCGACCGCGGCGCCAGGATGCGGGTCTGGCCCACACAGGCCTGGCCGCAGTTCATCAGGCCGGAGAACACCAGCATCGGCAGCGTCGAGTCCACGTCGGCATCCTCGAGGATGATCGCCGCGGACTTGCCGCCGAGCTCCAGCGTGCACGGCTTGAGCTTCTCGGCGGCGATCTTGCCGATCTCCTTGCCGACACCGCTGGAGCCGGTGAACGTGAACTTGTCCAGCTCGGGGTTGGCGGTCAGGGCGCGGCCGGTCTCCGGCCCGCCGGGCACCACCGAGAGCACGCCCTCGGGCAGTCCGGCCTCGGTCAGCACCTCGGCGAACAGGTTGGTGGTCAGCGGTGTCTCACCGGCCGGCTTGAGCACCACGGTGCAGCCGGCGAGCAGGGCCGGGCCCAGCTTGTTGCAGGCGAGGAAGAACGGCACGTTCCAGGCGATGACGGCGCCGACGACACCGATGGCCTCTTTGATGACCAGGGTCTGGCCGTAGATGCCGTCGCGGATGTCTTTCCAGTCGTACTTGTCGGCCGCGCCGGCGTAGTACTGCAGGCTCGACACGCCCGCGCCGAACTGCATCATGTCGACGATGGTCGGCGGCTGGCCGGTCTCCAGCTTCAGCAGGTGCTTGAACTCCTCGGCCCGCTCGTTGATGAGCTCGACGGCCTTCGCCAGCACGGCCTGGCGTTCCTCGGGCGACATGTGTGGCCACGGGCCCTCGTCGAACGCCTTGCGGGCCGCGGCGCACGCGGCGTTGACATCGGCCTCGGCGGCCAGCGGGACCTGGCCGACCTTCTCGCCGGTGGCGGGGGAGAAGACCTCGATGATCTCGGTGGTCGAGGGCTCGACCCACTGGCCACCGATGAACAGCTTGTCGAACTCGGTGCGCGTGGCGGTGGAACTCTGTGTCATGAGCGTCACACTACCCAGATTTCGGCCAAACGAGAACCTGTTCCAGTTGGTCGGTTTACCGGGGCCGCAGAACCAGCACCAGATTGCTCACCAGGAACTCCCGCAACCCCGGCGCCGAGGTCATCCACCATGCCCATCGCGGGTGGTAGCGGGGAAATGCCGCGACCAGTGCTCCGGTGGAGCGGGCCCACTGCAGCCCGTCGGCGGCCGAGACCGCGAACAACGACGAGCCGTAGTCGTTCTTCGGTCGGTGCCCGTGCTTGCGGGTGTAGCGTTCGGCGGCCCGGGCGCCGCCGAGGTAGTGCGTCAATCCCATCTCGTGGCCGCCGAACGGGCCGAGCCACACGGTGTAGGACAGCACCACCAGACCGCCGGGGCGCGTGACCCGCAGCATCTCGTTACCCAGCCGCCATGGCTGCGGCACGTGCTCGGCGACGTTGGACGACAGGCAGATGTCGACGCTGTCGTCTGCGAACGGCAGGGCCATTCCGGAGGCCCGGACGAAGGTGCCCTCCGAGGCGTCGGCGGCTGGGCCCGCATGCATCTCGCGAGGGTCGGGCTCCACCCCGATATAGCGCAAACCGGCTGCCTCGAACGCCGACGCGAAGTAACCGGGCCCCCCGCCCACGTCCAGGACCGTGCGTCCGGCCCCGGTCTCACCGGTGGCCGACGTCCACAGGTCGGTGACCAGCGCGACGGTGTCGGCGGCCAGCGCGCCGTAGAACCGGGCCGGTTCGCTCTGCTCGAACCGGAACTGTGCCAGTAGTCGCACCGACCGGCTCAGGGTCGCGCGACGGGCGAAGCGTGCCGAGATGTCGCTGGGCTGCACCCACCCAACCTACTGACCGGTACCCTCAACACGATGTCTGCCCGTCCTGACCCGCGCCTGCGGAGCGTTCTGCTCCTGTGCTGGCGTGATACCGGCCATCCCCAGGGCGGCGGCAGTGAGGCCTATCTCCAGCGCATCGGCGCATGTCTGGCCGACGAGGGCGTCCATGTCACGCTGCGCACCGCGCGGTATCCGGGCGCGGCCCGCCGCGAGGTGATCGACGGTGTGCAGATCAACCGGGCAGGCGGGCCCTACAGCGTCTACATCTGGGCCGGGCTGGCCATGGTGGCCTCCCGCATCGGCCTCGGACCGTTACGCCGGGTCCGGCCGGACGTGGTCGTCGACACCCAGAACGGGCTGCCGTTCCTGGCCCGGTTGGCGTTCGGCCGCCGGGTGGCGGTACTCGTACACCACTGCCACCGCGAACTGTGGCCGGTGGCCGGCCCGGTGATGGGACGGATCGGCTGGTTCGTGGAGTCCAAGCTCTCCCCGCGACTGCACCGACGCAACCAGTACGTCACCGTGTCGCTGCCCTCGGCGCGCGACCTCAACGAGCTCGGTGTCGATTCCGGCCGGATCGCGGTGGTCCGCAACGGGCTCGACGAGGCACCCGGTCCCACCCTGGAATTGCCGCGGTCGTCGACCCCGCGGATCGTGGTGTTGTCGCGCCTGGTCCCGCACAAGCAGATCGAGGATGCCCTGGAGGCGGTCGCGTCGCTACGCGCCGAAGTGCCCGGACTGCACCTCGACATCGTGGGCGGCGGCTGGTGGCAGCCGCGGCTGGTCGAGCACGCCGAACTGCTCGGCATCTCCGATTCGGTGACCTTCCACGGCCATGTCGACGAAGAGACCAAACACCGTGTGCTGCAGCAGAGTTGGGTCCACGTGCTGCCGTCGCGCAAGGAGGGCTGGGGCCTGGCGGTCACCGAGGCCGCCCAGCACGGGGTCCCCACGATCGGCTACCGGTCTTCGGGCGGGCTGACCGACTCGATCGTCGACGGGGTCACCGGGTTGCTCGTCGAGGACCGCGACGCCCTGGTCGCGGGGGTGCGTCAGTTGCTGAAAGACCCGGTGATGCGAATTCAGTTGGGCAGCAAGGCGCAGACCCGCAGCGACGAATTCTCGTGGCGGCTCAGCGCGGACGCGATGCACACTGTGCTGGGATCCGTGCGCGACGGCCAGTACGTCAGCGGTCTCGTCTAGGGCTCCGGCCGCCGCGTTGCCGACCGTGGCGTTCCGGTACGCGTTTGCCACGGATTTCGTGCATCAACGCCACGCTCGTCGCCGAAACGCGCTGACCGCCATCCCGACAGCGCCGCCGACCAACGCCGCCAGCCACACCAGGTGTGCGGCGATCATGACGCCGCGCTGCGACGAGGCGGGCGCGGTGCCGCCCACCCGGTGCACCGACACCTCGAGATCGGATTCGCGGACCACCCACCCCACCCCGGCCTCGGCCAGTTGCCGATCGGTCGCGCCCGAGAGCACCAGATCCTGCACGGCCCGGGCATGCGCGCCCTCGCCGGGCACGGTCTGACCGCCGATGGACAGGTCGCCGGTGACCAGCACCTCGGCGCGGAGCCAGCGGGGCAGCGGGTCGAGCACCGGACCGGTTGGTGTCCAAGAGAATTCACGCATGCTGTCGGGTGGCAACACCGTCACCGGCCCGGGGTCGGCGTTGATCTGCGCGGCAGCGGCGGCCCAACTCCCGGGATACTGCACCGCGCGCATCTGATTGCCCACGCCCCAGGCCAGATCGGGCAGCACCGCGATCAGCGCCGCGCAACACACCGCGGCCGCCGCGGCGGCCGGTATCCGCAGCCGGCGCAACGTGTCCGGTGCGGCAGCGGCAGCCAGCGCGTAGCCCGGCGTGGCCAGGGCCACCCACTTCTGTCCGTCGCGTACCACCCCGAGGCCGGGCACCGCCCGGGTCGCGGCCTCGACGAATGCCAGGCCCGGGCCGGTGGCCATCGCAGCCGGGATCACCACCGCCACCGCGGCCAGGATCAGCAGCGGGGCCGCCGTGCGGTTGCGCACCAGCACCGGCATGCCGAGGGCGACGATGCCGAGGAAAACCACGGTGGCGACGACCGCGAAAAGTGTTGTGCGTGAACCGGGTACCGCATGCCCATTCCAGATTCCGCCCAGCCCGGCCAGGCTGCCGAGGGTGGCCAGCCCCGGCTCGGCGCGGGCGGCGAACGCGTGAACCCCGGCGGCCGGGTCCGGCACCGACACCGAGCCGCCGATGGCGGCGGCCACCAGCCACGGCGTCGCCGCCGCCACCGCCGCCCCGAATCCGAGGGCGGCCGCCCGCGCGCGGCCCCAGCCGTCACCCGGAGCCGCGACGCACACCAGCGCCACCGTCGCGGCCAGCATCAGGCCCGTCGGCGTCAGTCCGGCGAGCGCCATCCAGAACAGCAGCCCCCACACCGGCACGACCCCGGGCCCGGTACGCAACCGCAGCACGCACACCGCCACCCAGGGCAGACAGCCGTAGCCGATGAGCAGGCTCCAGTGGCCCTGCAGCAACCGCTCGGCCACGTACGGATTCCAGACGGCCAGCGTCGCCGCGATGAACTGGCCCGGCAAACCGGACCCCAGAACGGTAAAGGCCAGCCGCGCGGCTCCCCATCCGGCCAGCGCCAGACCCGCCACCAGCAGGGCCTTGACCACCACGCCACCGTCGAGCACGGTCGAGGTCACGGCGACGAAGAAGTCCTGGGGCAGCGCCCGTGGCGCGGCCTCACTCAGGCCGAGGGCCGCGTCGGTCAGATAGGACCGCGGAGTGGAGACGGCGTCGCGCAAAAGCAGGTAACCGGGCCCCAACAGGGGCCCGGTTACCAGTAACGACAGCGCCAGCGCGTAGGCCGGCAGCAGGGCGGAGCGCAGGCTCAGATCTATCGGTCCGGTGGCAGGTCGGACGGTCGTTGAGCCGGCAGTTTCTCGGTCTTGGCCTCAGCACCGGGTACCTGGAAACCCTGGGTGTCGAAGAAGCCATGGTCGGCCGTGTCCAGCCCCGGATCGATCAGGGTGGACTCGGCGCGGATCGCGAACGATCCGACCACCGCGCCGCCGACCAGCGCCAGCAGGCCCAGTGCGGCGAACGTGATGGGCAGGACGCGAGTCCACAGCGATACCCGGTCCCGCTCATCCTGGGCGGCCGCGACCTGCGATTCGACGGTCTCCTCGTTGTAGGTGACCTTGTAGTCGACGTACGTCACCTCGGGCTTGAGCGCGTCCCGTGCGTAGTACTGGTAGCCGTGGTCCTGGGCCTTGACGATGGTGCCCGACACCGGGTCCACCCAGAAGGTGCGCTGCGCGGCGTAGAAGCGGTCCATCGTGATCCGCTCGTCGGGTTCGCCGGGCACGCCCCACATTTCGGCGCTCGCGGTGACCGAGCTGTCGGCGTCGTCCTCGTACAGCGACGAATACTTGACCGGGTCGGCCAGCTTGCCGTCGGTGTCGTAGCCCACGTTCTGGATGAACCGGTACGTGGTCAGCCCGTTGACGTCTTCTTCACCGTCGTAGTTCGCATCGAACGGCTTCTGCGCGATCGGATCGAACAGCGGGTACGTCTTCTTCTCGGTGTCGAACGGGAACCGGTAGGTCAGGCCCTCGTGCGGCAGCGCGACGTTGGTCGGCGGCTTCTCGTCCTCGATGGCCCGCGGCTTCTGCAGAGCGCCGCCCGGGTTGTTGTCGCTGGACACCGCCATCGCGGTGCTGCGGTTCATCGTGACGGTGTCCACCATCGCCAACAGCAACCCGGAGTCCTTCTGCCGGTCGGTGCGCCGCAGCGTGCTGCCCACCTGAAGCGTCACCACCTCGGCATTGGACGGTGATTCCACGCTGACCTGCTGCTGCAGTGCGACCGGCACATTGCGGTCCACGGAGAACTTCTCGGCCACGAGAGATTCCGGATCGAACGCGGTCGCGGTGCCGTCGCTGACCAGGCTGGTGTCCAGATTGAGCGGGATCTTGGCGATCTTGCCCTCGGTATAAGTCGTGAGCAACAGTGCGGCGATGAGCAGGGCTGCACCCAGCCCCATCAGTCCGCATGCCGCGATACGCAGCGCCACTGCGCGGTTCAAACCGGGCCTCCTTCGGTGTGGGCCAACTCGTCGTGAGGCAAACCCGTTCGACCCTAACAGCACTATTTAAGGCCATCACTTACTCCGGTGACATCGCGCGGGTGCATTGACCCGCAGTTTGGCGGGGTTGGCGGTGCGCGGCAGACTGGTCGCCGTGACCACGGGAGGATCGGGCCCCGATACCGGTCCGGAGCAAGTCGGCGGGACGCGCAGTTTCCTGCCGGCCGTCGAAGGCATGCGCGCCTGCGCGGCCATGGGTGTGGTCCTCACCCACGTCGCCTTTCAGACCGGGCACACCACGGGGGCGAGCGGACGGTTCTTCGGCCGGTTCGACCTTGCGGTCGCCGTGTTCTTCGCCTTGTCGGGATTCTTGCTGTGGCGCGGCCATGCCGCGGCTGCCCGCGGGCTGCGCCCGCGCCCGCGCACCGGTCACTACCTGCGGTCCAGGGTCGTGCGCATCATGCCCGGCTACGTGGTGGCCGTCGTGGTGATCATGCTGCTGCTCCCCGAGGCCAAGGCCGATCTGACGGTGTGGCTGGCCAACCTGACGCTGACCCAGATCTACGTGCCGCTGACACTCACCGCGGGACTGACCCAGATGTGGAGCCTGTCGGTCGAGGTCAGTTTCTATCTGGCGCTGCCGGTGCTGGCGCTGCTGGCACGACGGCTGCCGGTGCGGGCCCGCATCGGCGTGATCATCGCGCTGGCGGCATTGAGTCTGCTGTGGGTGCGCATCCCGTTCGACGGCACCACCGGACTCAACCCGTGGAACTGGCCGCCGGCCTTCTTCTCGTGGTTCGCCGCGGGCATGGTGCTAGCCGAACTCACGGTGAGCCCGTTCGGCTGGGTGCACCGGCTGGCCCGGCGCCGGGTGTTGATGGGCGTCATCGCCGCGGTGGCGTTCGGGATCGCGGCCTCGCCGCTGGCGGGTCTGGAAGGCCTGCATCCCGGCTCGGTCGGCCAGGTCACCCTCAAGACCGCGATGGGCGCCGTCGTCGCGGGTGCGCTTCTGGCCCCGCTTGTCCTCGACCACCCCGGCACTCGGCACCGGATTCTGGGCAACCGGGTGATGGTCACGTTGGGCCGCTGGTCCTATGGCCTGTTCGTCTGGCATCTGGCCGCGCTGGCCATGGTGTTCCCGATGATCGGGGAGTTCCTGTTCAACGGGCAGATGCTGGTGGTGCTGGTGTTGACGCTGGTGTTCGGCTTCGCGCTGGCGGCGGTGAGCTATGCGTTGGTGGAATCGCCGTGCCGGGAGGCGTTGCGGCGCTGGGAGTACCGGAACGAGCGACCGGTGCCGCCGCTGGACAGTTCGATCACCCCTGAGCCGGAGCCTGCGCCAGCCGCGCGATGACCTCGTCACGTACCGCGGTACGACGCGCTTTCCCCGCGTCGTCGCGCAGCGGGGAGTCGACGAACTCCACCATCGCGGGCACCTTGTAGCCGGACAGACGCTCTCGGAGGAAGACCGCCACGGCCTCCTCGTCGAGTTGCGAGCCGTCGGCCTTCTGCACGAGGACAAAGGGCACCTGGCCGAGATCCTGATGCGGCACCCCGACGGCCAGACAGGACAGCACGTCGGGATGCGCGGCCAGTGCGGCCTCGATCTCGGCCGGGTAGACGTTCTTGCCGCCGACGGTGAACATGTCCACCCGCCGGTCGTTGAGGTAGAAGAACCGCTCGTCACCGTCGTCGACGTAATACCCCAGATCTCCGAGTGAGTCCCAGCCGTCGCGGCTCTTGGCCGTGCTGCCGACGTAGCGGTAGGTGGGGGCACTACCCGGGCCGGGCCGCATGTAGATCTCACCGGTCACGCCGGGCGGGCACTCCTGGCCGTCGTCGTCGAGCACCTTCATCTCACCGGCCACCACCACCCCGACCGATCCCGGATGTCGCAGCCACTGCTCACCGGAGATGAAGGTCAGTGCCTGAAGTTCGGTGCCGCCGTACAGTTCCCACAATGCCTCGGGGCCGAGCAGCTCGATCCAGGCCTGCTTGACCGCGGGCGGGCACGGTGCGCCGACGTGCCAGAACCTCCGAATGCTGGACAGGTCATAGGCTCCCGGGGCGGCCCGGTACACCGGCAGCAGCCGCTGCATGATGGTCGGCACCGTGGTCAGGAACGTCACGCGGTGCTCGGTGACCAACCGGAGGAACTCGGCCGGGTCGAAGCGCGGCATCAGCACCAGATGGTGACCTTGCAGCAGCGCGATGGCGAAGGTGGTGAAACCCGTGTTGTGGCTCATCGGCACCGACATCAGCGTGACGTCGCCGTCTTGCGCGCCCAGCGGGACGCCGATCAGCGCGGGCACCCGGCTGTCGCCGCCCGCCTCGATCAGCTTCGGGCGTCCGGTGCTGCCCCCGGAAGCCATCGACTTCCAGGTCGGGGACACCGCTTCGGGCGGCGGGGCATCCGACAGCCCGGTGTCGGGGGTGAAACCTGCCGGCACCCAGGGTGTTTCACCCGAGTCGCGGCCCACGACCAGGGCGCGGCGGCGCAATCCGAGGATCGCGGCGAACTCGGGATCCGGCAACCGGGGCGACAGCGGTTGCGGCACGGCGCCGAGCTTCCAGGCGGCCAACGTCGCCTGCACCCATTCGATCGAGTTCGGCAAGCTGATGGTGACGTAATCACCCTGTCGCACACCACGTTCGGCGTAGGCGCGGGCCAGCCGGTTGCTGGATTTTCCAGCTCTGCCCGGGTGATGGTGCGGCCCTGGCACGTCACCGCCGGGCGGTCCGGGTCGGCGGCCGCCAGTGCGCTGACCTGGGTCGGGATCGGGGCGATGGGCTCGGTCATCTCAGTACCCGCCCTGACGGTCGAAGATCCGGCGTGGATTGTCCACCAACATCGTTCTGATCTGCTCCTCGGTGACCCCGCGCTCCCGCAGCGCGGGCAGCACGTCGTTGTGGATGTGCAGGTAGTGGCCGTTGGGCAGGGCCCTGGCGGTCATCTCGTCGGGCAGTGCGTCGAAATAGCACCAGGTGTCGTGCGAGAGCACCATCTTCTCGGCGTGGCCACGCTCGCACATGGTCGCGACGGTTGCGACCCGGTCCGCGAACGGCAGATAGACGTCCACGCCGAAGCGGTCCATGCCGATGTAGGAGCCGTTCGCGATCAACTCTTCGAGGTACCCGATGTCGGTGGTGTCGCCGCAGTGGCCGATCACCACCCGGGACAGGTCGACACCCTCTTCGGCGAAGATCCGCTGCTGCTCCAGACCACGCCGGCTGGCCGCGTGGGTATGGGTGGAGATCGGCACCCCGGTCTGCCGGTGGGCCTGGGCCACGGCCCGCAGGACGCGTTCGACGCCGGGGGTGACGCCCGGTTCGTCCGTGGCGCACTTCAGGATGGCGGCCTTGATGCCGGTGTCGGCAATGCCCGATTCGATGTCGCGGACGAACATCGCGGTCATCCGGTCGGGGCGGCCGGCCTTGGGGCCGTTGAAGTGAAAGGCCAACGGCAGGTCGTTGTAGGTGTAGAAGCCGGAGGCGACCACGATGTTCAGGTCGGTGGCCTCGGCGATCCGCGCGATGCGCGGGATGTAGCGGCCCAGACCGATCACCGTGAGGTCGACGATGGTGTCGACGCCGCGGGCCTTGAGCTCGGTGAGGCGCGCGATCGCATCGGCCTCCCGGGTGGCGTCGTCGCCCCAGGATTCCGGGTAGTTCTGGGTGAGCTCGGTGGTCATGATGAAGACGTGCTCGTGCATCAGCGTGGTGCCGAGGTCGGTGGTATCGATCGCACCACGCGCGGTGTTCACAGTCGGCACGGTGCCGATGCTAGGCCGATCAGTCGTTGGCGCGCTGGGATTCAGCCCAGTCCCTGGCGGTGGTCCCGGCACCGTCGAGCCCCCAGCTGATGATCCGGCGTGGCTCGATCCGGATGATGTCGCCGGACAGGCCGCCGTCGGTACTTCCCGCACCGGGCATGGCCGTTGCCGTGCCCCGGATTTCGATCCCGCGCGCGTCAGGCGGGCGCACCGAGAGCACGGTGTCGACGATGAAGGCGACCTGCGGATTGCGAAGTACGTTGCGCCACTTCTGCGTTGATGTCAGAGCGTGGCCGACGATGTCGATCGTGGCCGCGTCGGGGCCGAGGTGGACCCCGACGGGCCGGATCTGCGGATCGCCGTTGCGGCCGACCGTGCACAGCCGCCCGATGGGTTGCCCGCGCAGGTAGGCCAGCTCGGCGTCGGTGAATGTCACGGGGTTTGCTTTCCGTTCGTGATTTGCAGGTGTTGGTCCAGTCGGGTGAATACCCTTGTCACGCAGTCGAGTTCGTCGGGACGGATGTGGTCGAAGAACAGTTCGCGCACCGATTCGCTGTGCAGTGGCATGGCGGTACGAAGCACCTCGACGCCGGTGGCGGTCAACACCGCTCGGTAACCTCGGCCGTCTTCGGGGACGGGTTCACGCAGTACCAGGCCGCGCTTGGCCATCGAGTTGATCTGATAGGTGATCCGACTGCGGGAGAACACCATCTTCTCCGCGATTTCACTCATCCGCAGGCGGTGCTCGGCGGCGTCGTTCAGCAGCATCAGCAGGTGATAGTCGATCAGCGACAGACCCGTGGCCTCCCGGAGGCGCTCATCGAGAAGTGTCTCCAGGCGGACGCTGTACTCGATGTAGGGCCGCCAGGTCTGTGCCTCGCCGGCGGACAGCTGGGCTGCCACGGGCGTCACCTCCTCCGTAACTGATCAGAATTTTAATCTGTTTTCATCAGTTCTTGAAATAAACCTGACCTGTACGTAGTTTCCGATAGTACAAAGTTTAACTATATGAGGAGCGAAGATGCCCACCACATTCGGCCTGATCAATCCCGAGGATGCGGTCCTGCTGTTGATCGACCATCAGTCCGGCCTGTTCCAGGTCGTCAACGATCAGCCGTTCGACCAGGTGCGCCGCAACGCGGTGGCCCTGGCCAAGCTCGCGAAGATCGCCGGAATTCCGGTGATCACCACCGCGTCGGTGCCGCAGGGGCCCAACGGCCCGCTGATCCCCGAGATCCACCAGATCGTTCCCGACGCCACCTACATCCCGCGTAACGGTGAGATCAACGCGTGGGACACCCCGGCGTTCCGGGAGGCGGTCGCCGCCACCGGGCGCAAGACCCTCATCGTCGCCGCGGTGATCACCTCGGTCTGCCTGGTCGAGCCGGCGCTGAGCGCGCTGGCCGACGGCTATCAGGTCTATGCGGTGATCGACGCCTCCGGCACGTATTCGCAGGTGTCACAGCAGACCGCGATGGCTCGGCTGGTCCAGGCGGGCGCGGTCCCGATCGACACCGCGGCGGTGGCCAGCGAGGTGCAGCGCACCTGGAATCGCCCGGACGCCGCCGAGTTCGCCGAGCTGTATTCCGGCGTGATGACCAACTACCGCCTGCTCATCGAGTCATATGGCCGGGCGCAGGCCGAAGCGACCGGCGGCGCCGGAGCCGACGCCGAACGACAACTGACCGCCGTCCACTGACAATTCACCAACGACAAGGAGTGACACCATGACACACGTCATCGATTGGGACGATGCCTACCGGCAGCAGCAGACCCCGGCCTGGAATATCGGTGAGCCACAACCGGAATACGCCGCGATCCTCGACGCCGACGGTGTGGTCCGCGGCGAGGTGCTCGACGCCGGGTGCGGCCATGCCGAACTCGCCCTCGCCCTCGCCGCTCGCGGCCACACCGTCGTCGGCCTCGATCTGAGCCCGACCGCGGTGGCTGCGGCGACCGCGGCCGCCCGCGACCGGGGGCTGCGCAACGCGACATTCGCGGCAGCCGACATCTCGTCGTTCACCGGAAACGACGGGCGGTTCTCGACGATCTTCGACAGCGGCCTGCTGCATGCGCTGCCCGCCGAACTCCGCGACGGCTACCTGCAATCGGTGCATCGCGCGGCGGCGCCTGGAGCGCGACTCTACATCCTGGCCTTCGGAGCCGGCGCGTTCGCCGACCATGATGGCCCGGGTCCCACGCAGTTCACCGAAGACCAACTGCGCGAGGTGGTTTCACGCCACTGGCAGGTCGACGAGATCCGTCCGGCCCAGTTGTATGCCGCCCTGCCCGAAGGGCGCACCCAGATGCCCGGCTTCCTGGTGACCGCCACCAAGGCCTGATCGGGACCTGGCCGGTCACCCCTGGTTGGCTTCGACCACGGCCAGCACCTCAGGGGTGACCGGATCCAGGATGTCGTCGAAGTCATGATGCTTCTGCACGTACTTCGCGACGTACGGACAGACCGCCACGATGCGCTTGCCCTCCCCGCGGGCATGGGTCAACGCGGCGTTGACCAGTTCGCCGGCGAGACCGCGGCCGCCGAACTTGTCGTCGATCTCGGTGTGGTGGAAGATGCGCTGATCGCCGGAATCGACATAGGCCTCGAGGCCGGCATGCTCACCGTCGACGGTGATCTCGTACTGGCGCGCTTCGGGAATGTTGCGGACTTCAGCCATGTCCCAACTATGCCGCAGCGGCGCTGGCAGCATCATGCAGATGGCTGTCACCGCAACGTCGACCTGGGCGCCGTTGGCATCGCCGATCTACCGGGCGCTGTGGATCGCACAGTTCGTCTCCAACCTCGGGACGTGGATGCAGACGGTGGGCGCGCAGTGGATGCTGGTCGGGGACCCGCGCGCCCCGATCCTGGTACCGCTGGTGCAAACCGCCACCACGCTGCCGGTGATGCTGCTGGCCCTGCCCTCCGGTGTGCTGGCCGATCTGGTCGACCGGCGCAGGCTGCTCCTCGCCACCCAGGGGGCGATGGCGGCCGGGGTGGCCGCGCTCGCGACGCTGACCGGCGCCGGCCTGGCCACTCCGACCGTGCTGCTGACCCTGCTGTTCCTGATCGGCTGCGGGCAGGCACTGACGGCGCCGGCCTGGCAGGCGATCCAGCCGGACCTCGTTCCCCGCGAACAGATTCCAGCTGCCGCCGCATTGGGCAGCATGAGCATGAACGGCGCCCGGGCAATCGGCCCGGCCATCGCCGGGGCGCTGGTGTCCCTGTCGGGCCCGACGCTGGTGTTCGCGCTGAACGCGGTCTCGTTCGCCGGGATCGTGGTGGTGTTGCTGCTCTGGCGACGCCCGGCCGCCGAACACCTACTGCCCGCCGAGCGACCACTGGCCGCGCTCAGTGCCGGCGGCCGGTTCATCCGCAGCTCGCCGATCGTCCGGCGCATCCTGCTGCGGGCGGTGCTGTTCATCGCGCCGGGCAGCGCATTGTGGGGCCTGCTCGCGGTCATCGCCGAGCGCCAGCTGGGATTGTCGTCGTCCGGGTACGGGCTGCTGTTGGGAGCGCTCGGGGTCGGGGCGGTCCTCGGCGCGCTGGTGCTCGGCCGGCTGCAGTCGGCCTTCGGGCTGAACACCCTGCTGATCGTCGCGGCACTCGGATTCGCCGGGGCCACGGCCATTCTGGCGCTGGTTCACAATTTCGGTGTCGTCCTGGCCGCGCTCGTCGTCGGGGGAACTTCCTGGCTGTTGGCGCTGTCCACGTTGAACGCCTCGATGCAGCTCAGCCTGCCTGCCTGGGTGCGCGCCCGCGGGCTGTCCGTCTACCAACTGACCTTCATGGGCGGGCAGGCCATCGGCTCACTGGTGTGGGGGCTGGTGGCCGGTGCGACGACCACGGTCACCTCGCTGCTGATCAGTGCCGGACTGCTGGTGCTGTGTGCGTTCTCGGCCTGGTGGTGGCCCTTGCACGCGCGCACCGGCGATCTCGATCTCACCCCGTCCGCGCACTGGCCCGAACCCGCCCTGGTGTTCGAACCGGAGCCACCTGATGGCCCGGTCCTGGTGCTGACCAACTACGAGGTGGAACCCGCGAACGAGGCGGAGTTCCTCGCTGCCATGGGCGTGCTCGGCCGGTCCCGGCAGCGCACCGGAGCCTCGCAATGGCAGCTGTTCCGCAGCGCCGAGCACCACGGCATGTTCGTCGAGGCGTTCGTGGTGCGGTCCTGGGACGAGCATGTGCGCCAACACCGGATCCGCCTGACCGGCAACGACCTGCTGATCGAGCAGTCGGTGGAGCGCTGGGTCCGGGGTGAGCCGGTCTCGCACCACCTGATCGCGGTGAAAACCCGTCGGCTGCGACCTTGACTGTGAGGCGGCTCACACTAAAATGACCAGTGGTCATTCTGCAGTGGGAGGGCCGTATGCCAACGGTGACCTGGGCTCGCGTCGATCCGGCGCGACGTGCAGCGGTGGTGGAAGCCGCCGAGGCGGAGTTCGGTGCGCACGGGTTCTCCCGCGGCAGCCTGAACGTCATCGCCCGACGGGCCGGCGTGGCCAAAGGCAGTCTGTTCCAGTACTTCGCGGACAAGCGGGACCTGTACGCCTTCATCGCCGACATCGGCAGCCAGCGCGTCCGGGGGTACATGGAGGGCCGCATCCACGAACTCGACCCGAACCGCCCGTTCTTCGAGTTCCTCACCGACCTGCTCGATGACTGGGTGGCCTATTTCGCCGACCATCCCCAGGACCGTTCGTTGCATGCGGCGGCGAGTTTCGAGGTGGACACCGACGCCCGCGTCAGCGTGCGGACCGTCATCCACCGCCACTATCTCGAGGTGCTGCGCCCCCTGGTGCGCGACGCACAGATCCGGGGGGATCTGCGGGCCGACGCCGACACCGACGCGTTGTTGTCGCTGCTGCTGCTGATCTTCCCGCACTTGGCCCTGGCGCCCTATGTGCGTGGGATGGACCCGATCCTCGGCCTCGACGAGCCCACGCCCGAACAGCCGGCGCTCGCCGTGCGCCGGCTCGTCGCGGTGCTCTCGACCGCATTCTCGGTGTCCGAACCATCGACGTCCAACCAACCAGCCCATCAGGCCTGAGGAGGTCAATTCCCATGTCACACACAAAATTCGGTTCGTTGGCCAAGGGCGGTCTCAAATGGGACAGCGTGCCGTTGCGCTTGTTCGCGGGCGGAAACGCCAAGTTCTGGAACCCCGCCGATATCGATTTCTCCCGTGACCGGGCCGACTGGGAGTCGCTGACGGATCGGGAGCGTGAGTACGCCACCCGATTGTGCGCGCAGTTCATCGCGGGTGAGGAGGCTGTCACCCAGGACATCCAGCCGTTCATGAGCGCCATGCGCGCCGAAGGGCGTCTGGGTGACGAGATGTACCTGACGCAGTTCGCCTTCGAGGAGGCCAAACACACCCAGGTGTTCCGCATGTGGCTCGATGCCGTCGGGATCACCGAGGATCTGCACAACTACTTCGACGATCTCCCGGCCTACCGGCAGATGTTCTACGAGGAACTGCCGGCAGCGCTCGATGCGCTGTACACCGACCCGTCGCCGGCCGCCCAGGTCCGGGCGTCGGTGACCTATAACCACATCGTCGAAGGGATGCTGGCGCTCACGGGATACTATGCGTGGCACAAGATTTGCGTTGATCGGGGCATCCTGCCCGGGATGCAGGAGCTGGTCGGGCGGATCGGAGACGACGAACGTCGCCACATGGCGTGGGGCACCTTCACGTGTCGTCGTCACGTCGCCGCCGATGATGGCAACTGGGCGGTGTTCGAGAACCGGATGAACGAACTCATCCCGCTGGCGTTGCAACTCACCGAGGACGGCTTCGCCCTTTACGCGCCGGATATCCCGTTCGGCTTGGTGCAGGACGAGTTCATGCAGTACTCCGCCGACAAGGGCATGCGGCGCTTCGGCACCATCAGCAGTGCGCGGGGCAGGCCGCTCGAGGAGATCGACCTCGACTACTCACCGCTGACGCTGGAGGACACGTTTGCCGACGAGGACGCGAAGGCGCTGGCGGCCACGGCCTGACGCATCGGCGCGCCGGTGGAGTTCGCTGACGCGATCCGCCTGCCTCGGCGGTGACTGTCCGAAAAACGGCGGGTGCGGTGTCGGCGAACCCCTCTGCCGCCGACACCGCAGCCGTGCGCACCACTTAATGCGCAGCCGCGTGAACACAGCTAAGCCGGGAGGCCGAGCTGACAACTGAGTGCGTAGTTACTGCATTCAGTCCTGCACAACCCTGGTACACAAGCTGCACTCCCCCATGCAGCAAAGTGCTTACCGGATTGAACAACGCGTGCCGGTACCGTAAGTACCGCATACACGTGTTGTCAACAGCTAGACCGCGCATGCCGGCGCAGGCCCAGCTCAATCCTGGTCGGCGGGTGCCGGTGCCTCGGGGGCCGGCTCGGCCTCGGGTGTTCGCTGCGGGGACGGCGCAGGGGTGACGGTGGACGCCGCGACGCAGGTGATCGACAGCAACGCGAGCAGCTGAACCCAGGGGGAGTGCCCGACATAGCCGTCGACCGACCGCCACGGGTACTGACTCAACGCGGCGCCGGCCAGGATCAGCCCACCGGAGGCCACCGCCACGGTGAGCTTCTCGCGCCGGACCACCCGGTCGCGCAGCAGATAGCGCAGCCCGAGGGTGGCACCGGCCACCACCAGCCCGGCGACACCGGAGATGGCGGTGCCCGCGGCCAGGACCGCGGCCCCGGCGACGGTCGGAGACGGTTGCCAGGGCCGTGCCGGATCGAGATCCTCGTCGCGGCGCCGAGCCGGCCACAGCGCGAGCAGCGCCAGCACGGGCAGCAACGCGAGCCCGGCGATCAGCCCGACGCGATAGGGCTGATTCGACGGGAAGGTCAGGGTGATGGTCTCGGCGTCGCCTGCCGGGATGACCCAGCCCTGCTGCCAGCCGTTGATCTTCACCGGGGTCAGCGCGGTGCCTGCGGCGTTGCGGGCGATCCAGCCCGGGTTCACGCTTTCGGGCACCACCAAGGCCCGCTCTTTCGTCGAGGCTGGGACCTGCACCTGGCGCCGATCCGGTGACCACACCGGCGTATCGACGGGAGTTGTTGTGGCCGTGTGTAGTTGGTCGGCCGCCGGGGTGTTGAGCACCACGCCGTCGACGACAAAGGCGGCCCCGGGGCTGACCAGGAGTTCCTGCTGGCCGGCGGGCAGGCTGACCGGTCCGTTCCGGCAGGGCCGGGCCGGAATCGGATCACCGTCGAGCAATGCGCCGACGGTCGTGCGAACCGAGGTCTGGATGAACTGTCCGGCGACGCCGATGATCGGACCCTGCCCGCACGGAAGTGACACTGTCCGCTGGCGATTGGCTGCCGCGTCGGCGGCGGCGATCGGTTTGCCCTGGACATCGAGGGCAGTGAGTTCCGCGAGGCCCGGCGGCTTGAGCTGATCGAAGCCCAGCGACGTGCGGTCGATGATGTCGTTCCATCCCAGCAGCGACACGGTGATGGTGTCGGTCAACCGCGGTTTGAGTTCGGCCGTCTGGGGTTCGCCGTCGCCGGGCAGCTTGTGCATCTGGGGGCCGTCGCCGAGGTCGATCGCGACCAGCGTCGGGTGCGCGGGCGGCTGGTTGGCGCCCGGATCGATCCGCAGCGCACCGACTTCGGTGGGTGCCGGCAATTTCAGCGTCAGCGTGGGCGGAGCCTTGAACTGGACGACACGCTGCGGCGCCGTCCACGATGTCCGGGGATCGCCGTCGGTGGCGGCATAGGCCGAGCCGAGCACGTCGATCGGATCGGCGTCACCGGACGCGCGGGTTTTCCCGGGCTGGGCGACCAGGTCGGCGAGCTTCGGCCCCTGCCGCGACCGGATCCACACGGTCGGCTCGACGTCGGTCGGGGTGGGCACGGCCAGCGTGCGGCTGAGGTTGACCGGCTCCTCGGAGGCCAGCGCCAGCGCCGCCGCGCACCGGACACCGGCCGGGCTGTCCGCGCAACCGGGTCGCCCGAGCAACTCTGCCCCCAAATCCCATTGGGCAACAACAGAATTCGACGGAGGCGCGGGAACTTCGACGGTGTGCCGCAGCGTGATCGGATGGGCGAACCCGGACGCGTCGTACTGGGTGATGGACAGATCGGTGACGCCGAACTGCACGCCGGCCGAACCGTCGTCGGTGGCGACGGCGGTGACGCGCACCCACGGCGACTCGCCGACCGGCAGCGGCACCGTCAACTGCTGGCCCGCGGTGTCGAATCGCAGGCTGCTGGTGCCGGTCGCGGTGGCCACCTCGATGCGGCGCACCTGGGCGCCGACCGCGGTCGCGCTGGGGGTGATGGTCAGCGTGGCGTTGGTGATCGGGTGTTCGAAATCGACCTGCAGCCACTGGCCCACGGCGGCCTGCAAGGCGTTGGACACCCACGCGGTCGAACTGTCGCCGTCGATCGCCGCGGCGGGCCCCGTGGCGGGTGCGACGTTGGGCAGCGCGGTGGAGTCCGCCGCCGAACTCGACACCGACACCCGTCCGCCGTTCCACTTGCCGAACACGGGAGCGGCCCCGCCGGCCGGATAATCCGGGACCCGGTTGTGGGTGTGGCGGGCATCGTCGGGGGTGCGGATCGCCGAGGCGTGGTCATCGACGCGGCCGTAGTCGATCTCCCGCGCGGTCGGGGTGTCGGTGACGATCACCCCACCGGATTTGTCCGGTTGGACCGGCAATCCGGCCTGCTCGGCATCGGCGGTCAGCAGCATCGGACCCAGTGGGGGCTGACCCGCCAGTCGGCGACGTTCGTCCAGGCGCAGCAACGCCTCGGGCGCGCCGGCCACCCGCGCCATCGCGTCGGTGTCAACCAGGTACGGCGCGGTGGGGTTGGTGGTCCCGGTGTCGACCCGATAGATCTCCGCGGCGGGATATCGCGGCCGCAGACCACTGTCCGCGACGAACCCCTCCAGCGTCCCCGGTCCAGTCGCTTCCCCGAACTCGGCCACCTTCGACAACCCGGGCGACCCCTCGATCGAACGGTGCACGAGTATCGGGCGGGCCGACCGCGACACGTCGGGATCGAGATCGTTGCGCACCACGACGTAGGAAATGCCTTGTCGGGCAAGGCTGTCGGCGAGACCCTCGGATGGGCGGCCGGCCGCGAACAGCCGCTGGACCGAATCGAGAGCGCGGATCGTCTCCGGCGGTGTCAGCGGGATCGAATCACGGACGCCCCATGGGCTGGATCCCAGCACCTGCAGCGGTTCGTCGTGGCTGTTGCCCCAGGTCTGGGTGGCGAACGGCGCCCCGGGAGCGACCAGGACCCGGCCCCGTTCGGTGTTGTGCTCGTCGAGCCAGTCTGCGGCGTCGTGCCAGTACTGAGGGATCGCGGTGAACGTCCCGGCCGGGGCGATGCGGGCGGTCCAGGCGATCGAGGTCCCGGCGGCCAGCGCGGCGAGCACCACGATGGCCACGGCGATCCGCTTGTCGCGCTCGGGCCGGGCGAACGCCGTCAGCCACACCGGGCGAGGCGCGCTGCCGGGCAGCGGAATCCGGCCCAGGAGATGGGCCAGACCCAGCGCCAGCGGTAGACGCAGCACCGGATCGAGCTTCGCCAGGTTGCGCAGCGGTGTTCCGGTTCCGTCCAGGAAATCCTGGACGGCCGTCGCCACGGGGGAGCCCAGCCCGCCCGAATAGCCCAGTGCCAGCAGCACCACGCCGACCATCAGCATGGTGATCAGTCGCCCGCGAGCCGGCATCGAGCGCAGGGCGAGGCCGGCCAGGCCTGCGGCCGCCACCAGGGTGGTGGCCAGCACCGCGACCGTGCTCGTCACGAGCGAGGCGGCCGCGGTGGCGGTGGGCGCCACGAACGGAGTCCAGCTGTGCGTGCCGCGCAGCATCTCGGTCAGTGACATCCACTGCGTGGTGACACCCGAGGATTCGATGAAGTCCAGGAACGGGGGACTGATCCGGCCCAGCAGCACCAGTGCCACCACCCACCAGGTGACCGCCAGCGCTCCGCACAGTGCCCACCACGCGGTGAAGCGCCGCCACACGCGGTTCGGCCGGTGACACGCCCACCAGATGATCGCGGCCAGACAGCCGGTCAGGGTGGCGACGGCGTTGACCGCACCCATGAGGGCCACCGCACCCGCGGACCTGGCCGCCATGAGCCGGAGGTTGTGTTGTCCGCGTAAGGCGAGGATGACCGGCAACAGCACCCACGGCGCCAGCATCATCGGCAACGTCTCGGACGAGATCGCGCCCAGGGTGGTCAGCACCCGCGGGGACAGGGTGAACGCGAGCGCACCCAGGACCCGCGAACTGGCACTGCCGATGCCCAGGGCTTCGGCGACCCGGATGAATCCCCAGAAACCCACGGTCAGCAGCAGCGCCCACCAGAGCCGTTGGGTCACCCAACCCGGAATCCCGAGCAGATCGCCGGCCAGGAAGAAGGTGCCGTGCGGAAAGAGGTAGCCGTAGGCCTGGTTCTGGGCCTGCCCGAACGGCAGGTCGCTGTTCCAGAGATTGAAGGCCCGAGCCAGGAACCGCAGCGGATTGGCGGTGAGGTCGAGCTTGGTATCGGGTGAGATCTCTCCGGGCGACTGGGCGAAAGTCAGGAGCAGTGTCGCCGCGGCGACCACCCACAACCAGCGCCGCGACAGTGGCAGGTCAGCTGCCCGCCGCGTCAGCGGCGCATCCAAGCTAGGACCGGTCGCCGTACTCGACCCGGTTGAGCACCGATGACGCCGGGTCGCCCGCTTGCAGCGGAGGCTTCGTGTCCTCCTGCACCATCAGCGTCACACCGAAAACGGCAGCCGCCCCCAACAGCAGGCCGACGACAATGCTGGCCGCGGAGGGTATGACGAACCGATTCACCCGGCCAACCTAGCACGGCAACCCCGTCGATCCGTGCGAGGCGGACCTGGGTCGACACGCAGAGAATCGATTACGGCTTGTTCAGCGGCTAAGGTCGGGGCCCATGGCTTCACCGCGTCTCGTCGCAACCTTCGCCGCGTTGTCCGGACTGCTGCTGGCCTGCTCGCCGGGGACACCGGCGTCGGCACCAGAGTCACCCGCGCCCCCGGCCATGAAGCCGATGGCCACCGATGCGCCGCTCCCGGCGGCCCCGGCCTGTGACCTGGCCGGCCTGCCGGCCCGGGACAAGCTTGCCCAGCTGCTGACCGTCGGCGTCACCGACGCGGCCGACGCCCGCGCTGTGGTGACCAATCAGCACGTCGGCGGCATCATGATCGGCAGCTGGACCGATCTGTCGATGCTCACCGACGGATCGCTGCCCGAAATCTCGGCCGTCGGCCCGCTGCCCCTGGCCGTCAGCGTGGACGAGGAAGGCGGCCGGGTGTCCCGGTTGTCCTCGCTGATCGGCGTGCAGCCGTCGGCACGGGAGCTGGCGCAGACCCACACCCCCGACGAGGTGTACGGCATCGCGCTGGAGCGTGGGCAGAAGATGCGCGGCCTCGGGATCACGGTCGACTTCGCGCCCGTCGTCGACGTCAGCGGCAACAGCGCCGCGATCGGTGACCGGGCGTTCGGCGACGACCCGAAAACCGTCACCGACTACGCCGGCGCCTACGCCCGCGGACTGCGGGACGCGGGCGTGCTGCCGGTGCTGAAGCACTTCCCGGGCCACGGGCACGCGTCGGGCGACTCGCACACCGGTGCGGTGTCGACGCCCCCGCTGGCCGAACTGAAGAACAACGACCTGGTGCCCTACCAGACCCTGACCACGGCCGCGCCGGTCGCGGTCATGGTGGGACACATGGAGGTTCCCGGCCTGACCGGTTCTGACCCGGCAAGCCTGAGCCCCGCCGCCTACCAGCTGCTCCGTTCGGGCGGGTACGGCGGACCGGGCTTCAACGGCGTGGTCTACACCGACGACCTGTCGAGCATGGCGGCCATCAACCAGCGCTACGGCGTGGCCACCGCGGTGCTCCGGGCGTTGCAGGCCGGTGCCGACAACGCGTTGTGGATCACCACGGGTGAGGTGCCCGCGGTGCTCGATGGCCTGGAGAAGGCGCTCGCCGATGGCCAGCTGAGCCAGGCCAGTGTGGATGCGGCGTTGCAGCGGAATGCTGCGGCCAAGGGTGGGGTTCGCTGCGGCTGAGCCGCACAGACCGGCACTGCGGCTGAGCCGCACAGACCGGCACTGCGGCTGAGCCGCACGGACCGGCCGCGGGCTCACAGCCCGTACACCCGTTCGGCGTTGCGGGCCCCGATGAGGTCGACGATCCGGATCGCGTCGCGTTCACTGCAGTCGCCGGCGCGTACCCAGCCACCGAGTACGAGCCCCATCGCGCGCCGCCACAGCACCGAACCGAGCAGGTGCAGTTCGGGCGGGCCGAAGGCGTCCGACGAGTAGAGCTGTTTGGCGAAGGGTGCGGTTTCCAGTGCCTCGGCGACCAGCGCGGTCGACCGCGTCCCGAGGTGGTTGATGCCGAGGCCCACATCGAAGTGCACGTGGTCGAAGGCCTGGGCCAGGTAGCCCGCCTGCCGGTGGAACGGATAGCAGTGCAACAGCAGCACCGGCACCGGCGACATCGTGCGGAGCAGCGGGAGCAGCAGCATCGGATCGGTGCGGTGCAGATCCAGATCGCGGTCGCCGAACCCGACGTGCACCTGCAGGGGCAGGCCCAGGTCTGCGGCCGTGTGCACCCCGAACGCGATCAGCACCGGGCTGTCGGCGCGGATGGTCGGCCGGGCCGACAGCTCGCGGGCGTGCTCGACCACCGCCGCATCGGCGGGCCGTGACCAGTCGATGTCGAACGAGGTGCGATAGGCCGCGATGGTCTTGGTGCCCACCACCCCGTCGGCGGCCTCGTGCAGCGCGGCGCGGAACGCATCGGGAAACTCGTCGGCCCCGGTGCCGGATGCGAGAAGGTGTTCGGTCAGGCGCTCCAGGCGCAGGATCTCCGATGACGGCCGGCCGCTGAGCTCGGTGAGCCGCGCCGGGGTGGTCAGCCGGTCGCCGTGGAAGCCGGTGTCGACGATCCAGCGGTGCACGCGGGCCCGCGGCAGCAGCAGTGCGGTCAGCTCGGCCGGGCTGAGCCGGCTGCGCCGGTCCCAGTATTCGCCGGCGTCGGCGTGCGCGGGCAGCCCGAGCAGCGGGGCGCACCAACGCCGGATGGACAGGCCCAGCGGCGAGTCGAACTGCGTCATGAAGTCCGGGACCGGATCGGTCGACGCTTCGTTGATCGAGGCTTCGAATCCGGCCCGGTCGACCGGCTGATCGAAGGCGCCGTGCACGTGGTGGTCGATCAGCGTGACCGTGCGCAGGTGGTCGGCGAGCGCCTCGGGAACCTGGGCGTCGACACCCTCGAAGATGTCGGCGAGCTCGCCATCGGGCATCGGGTGCCACCTCCGCAGCCAATACACCACATCCGACCTGCGGGCGCGCGGGTACGGGAGTTTCCGGAGATGCTTATCCTGGTCGGATGGCAGGTGGAACCAAGCGGCTGCCGCGAGCCGTACGCGAACAGCAGATGCTCGACGCTGCGGTACAGATTTTCTCGGTCAACGGCTATCACGAGACCTCGATGGACGCGATCGCCGCGGAGGCCGAGATCTCCAAGCCGATGCTGTACCTCTACTACGGCTCCAAGGAGGAGTTGTTCGGCGCCTGCCTGAACCGGGAGCTGACCCGGTTCGTCGATGTGGTGCGCGGGGAGATCGACTTCACCCAGAGCCCGAAGGACCTGCTGCGCAGCGCCGTCCGTGCGTTCCTCACCTACATCGACACCAACCGCGCGTCGTGGATGGTGCTCTACACCCAGGCCACCAGCTCCCAGGCCTTCGCCCACACGGTGCGCGAGGGCCGTGAACGGATCATCGACCTGGTGGCCCGCCTGCTGAGTACCGGAACGCGAAATCCTCAGCCCGACAGTGACTTCGAGATGATGGCGGTTGCGCTGGTGGGTGCCGGTGAGGCGATCGCCACGCGGGTCAGCACCGGGGACGCCGACGTCAACGAGGCGGCCGAGCTGATGATCAACCTGTTCTGGCGCGGTCTGAAGGGCACGCCGTCCGACGCGGGTTCGCAGCCGGTCTCCGCCGGCTGACAGTCGGGTCCTTTTCGGAGTCCCACGGGCCCGCCTCGGCTTTGCCCACCGGCGAGAAATTGGTGTCCTGACACCCCCGTTGTGGGCAGTACGCTCCCGATATGGGTTCCGCGCTGAAAGTTGCTCCGGCAGCGCTGCAGTCGGCCGCCGCAGCCGAGACCGCCGTAGGCCAGGCCATCACCGGCCTGGATGTCGGACAACCGCTGAACGCAGCGGCAGCGGCCATGCCCGGCTTACAGAGCGGTGCGGCTTCGGCACAGGTCGCGCCCATCGTGGACGGTGAAGCCCGGGCCATCGGCGGCGAGGTCGGCGCCCATGCCAACAAACTGGGCTACGCCGCCCAGGCATATCAGGGCACCGACGATACGTCGGCAGGCCAGCTGAACTCCGCTCTACCAGCAGGCTGACATGCCGGTCTCGATATCTCAGGTGGAATCGTCCAACCCTGAGGCTTTGGTGCGGAGCGGCGCCGACGTCGGCAACCGCGCCGCCACGCTGGCCGCCCAGATCGACCAGCAGCGCGCCGTGATCGAGAAGCTGCGCACCGACTGGAAGGGCAGCGCCGCCGACGCTGCCATCGAAAACGCGACCACCACTTTGCAGCGCATGCAGCGCCTCCACGACGCGCTCACCGCGCTGAGAACCGCGTTGCAGGACGGCGGCGCTGATCTGGTGCAACAGCGCAGCAGCATCGTGAACACCGTCGAACAACTTCGCGGACAGGGATGGCAGGTCGCCGACGACGGAACGGTGTCGATCCGTCCCGGCAGCGCGCTCGACATCTTCTCCAGGCTGAGTCCGGTGAACCGGATGATGCTGCTGGCCATGGCGGCGAAGGCATCAGCCCAACTCAAAGAGAAGCTGGCGCAGTTCGAAGCCACCGACACCAAGGTCGGACAGCAGGTGCGCGATGCCGCGGCGCCGCTCAGTACGCCGGACGTCACACCGCCGCCCGGGCCGAATGACCCCAAGGCACTCGTCGAGCGACTGGCCGGGATGACGCCGGATGAGCGGGCAGCCTTCCTGGCCGGGCTGCCCCCCGAAACCGTGCAGGCAATGGTGCAGGCGGACCCGCAGGTGATGGGCAATACCGATGGGGTTCCGTTCGACACCAGGATCGAAGCCAACAACATCAACATCCGCAACGCGTTGGCCGAGGAGCAGAAGAAGCAGCCACCCGACGAGGCCCGGGTGAGGCAGCTGGAGGCCATGCTCAAACCGATCGAGTTTCCCCCTGGCAGCGGGCAGATGGTGCCTCGCAAGTTCGTCGGGTTCTCCCTCGAGGGCAACGGGCGGATGATCGAGATGGTCGGCGAGATCAAGCCGGGCATCAAGGGCGTCGGCGTGGTCGTTCCCGGCACGGGCACGAATCTGAACGGCAGCGCCTCCAATCACGCTGCGGCAGTGGCGTTGGCGGAGAAATCCGGATCGCCCGTCTTTCTGTATATGGGCGACGACTTTCCCCAGGATCTGGCCAAGGCGGCCGACCCGGCATACGCCGCGTCCATGGCTCCGAAGTTGGTGTCCTTCGGTCATGAGATCGATCGCGCGGTGGGGGCGGGAGCGCCCGGCACGCCGGTCACCTATATCGGGCATTCGTATGGCGGTGCCATTGTCGGGACCGCCGAACAGATGGGGTTGCGCGCCGACCGGGTTCTGCACGCGTCGTCGGCGGGCACCGGCATCCTCAGCGGCGAGTACACCAACCCGAACCCGGACGTGCAGCGCTATTCGATGACCGCACCGGGTGACCCGATCTCGGCGGTTCAGTCCCTGCCGCGCGAAGTCACCGACAACCCGTGGGTCGAGAGTCTGCCCTGGATCCCGCACACCGCCGACGGGCAGGTCGGTAACCCGTTGGGTGGCCTGCCCTCGGCCACCGATCCCGATGAGATTCCCGGCGTCACGCGTCTGGATACCGGGTACTACGGCAGCGGTGACCGGGCCGATCAGGTGATCGTCGGGCAGGACGCACACGGCGAGTACTGGAACGACCCCGAATCCGATGCGTTCCGCAACATGGTCGCGGTCATCAACGGCGGTGAGGCCACCGGCTATGTCGAGCGTGGGATCGAGACCAACTACATCGATATCGACATCGGTGACGACGGTGATTTCCAGGCCGAGGCCTCCGATCAGGCACAGGCCTACGGCGCACCGTATGTGCCCGAATTCCCCTGGGATGACAACGGTTCCTACGAACGGCGGCAGAATCCGTGGGACAATCCGCGGGTGACGGACAACCCCGGTAGCGGACCACGGATTCAGGTCAAATGAAGCTGATCACAACGTTATTCGTGGCCGTAGGGGTGATGTTCACGAGCTCCTGCGGGTTCCTGCACGACGATCGTCCGGACACTGAGAGTGAGGCGACGATGCAACCCACGTCATTGACCGTCACCGAGGCTGCCCGGGTGGTGGCCGGCTACGTATCGATGATCGTCGACAAGCCGATCGATCCGAATCCCGATCTCGCGGCCCTGCACGGTTGCCGCACCAACGACGCGATGATGCCGGCGGGTCCGCCCTGGAAGGTGTATCGCAACGCCTCGATCGTCGACCCCGCGCCGGAACTTGTCGAGGGGGCACTCACCCGCATCGACACCTTGGCAGATCAGGGGTTCGAGCGCGTTGCCTGGAGCCGGCCCGATCCCGAACCCCCGAACTACAAGCGGTACCGGGACAGCCGCGGCTACTTCGTGTTGGTTCGGGCCGAAGTCAATCCCGGCGGCGTCTACGCGCTTGAGGTGTCGGCGACCTCGCCGTGTGCGAACGAGGATTGACCACCGGGCGAACGTGAAGACGATCGCGAGATATCCGAGGAATCTCGCGATCTTCTTCACGTTCGAGGGCTGTCGGTCACGCGCGGCCGGCAGGCTAGATCGCGACACCCTCCACGAGGCTGAAGGGGGAAGCCGTCGGCACTATCCTGGTCAGTCGGAATCCACTCTGCTGGTATAGCTTTCGGTACTGGTCCTCGGTGCGCTCGCGGGCGGCGATCCCGATCAGCATCTCCATGTCGGTCCACTTGCCGAGGAACTCGCGGTCGTGTTCGGGGATCACCGCCTCGACGAGCAGCAGGGTGGTGCCCGGACCGGCGGCCTCCCGTACGTTGCGCAGAATCGTCAGCGCCTTGTCGTCGGGCCAGTCGTGAATGATGTTCTTCATGATGTAGGTGTCGGCGCCGGCGGGAACGCTGTCGAAGAACGACCCGGCGACGACGCGGACCCGTTCGGCGACACCGTATTTGGTCAGCAGGTCCGGCGCGCCGTCGAGCACCTGCGCCAGGTCGTACAGCACGCCCTGAGCATCGGGGGTGGCCTGCAGAATGGCCGCCAGCAGGCGCCCGTGGCCGCCGCCGATGTCGGCGATGGTGCCGAACCGGCTGAAGTCGTACGCCGCGACCACCGGGGCGATCGCGAGTTCCGAGACGCTGGTCATGGCGTCGTTGAAGATGCCCCCGAGTTCGGGCTCGGAACCGATGTAGTCGAACGCCTCCTTGCCGCGCAGCTTGGGGATGACGGCCTCGCCGGTGCGTACCGCGTCGGCGAGATGGCTCCAGTGCTCGCGATGCTGCGGTGAGCCGACGAACCGCGCCATCCCGGCAATCGATACCGGCGCGCCTTTCCGCAGCGTGTCGCCCAGCGCGTTCAGTGCGTATCGCCCGTCGCGGGTGCGGCGGAAAATGCCCTCGCCGACCAGGGCGCGCATCAGCCGGTCCAGGGCGTCGGGGTCGGCCTGGACCCGGCGGGCCAGCTCCTCGGGGCGCAGTGGGCCGTCGGCCAGCGCATCGGCCACCCCGAGCTGGGCGGCGGCCGCGATGCCCTGGGCCACCCAGGCGCCCAGGATCATCTCCAGCATCGCCGCCGGTGGTGGTACCGCGCGTTGATGCACGCGACGCAGATGATGACGGACGCGTTCGATCGCGCGAACCAATCCGGCGGGCGGCACCTTGGCGGGAGTCACCGGATGACTCTAGGGCAGGTGGGCGAGGGTATTGATCTCTTTCGGGATGATGGTGTGGTGACCGGCACGGTGGACATCCCAGAGTTGTATCGGTGGCTTGCTCCCGTAACCGGACCCATAGATGACACGGCGGTGGCACGGGTGACGGGTCCACGCTCCTGGTGGGGCGGGCCGCTCGACGTGGAGGGGCTCGCTCTCGGCAGTGTTCAGACCGCGCTCACCGCCGCGCGGCTGGCCTGTGGACCACGGGAGCGATTCCACACCGAAAGTAGTTCGGTTGCCGCGGCTTTCGCATCTCTGGACCATCTGCGCGTAGACGGGCGCAAGCCCGAGGGTTTCGCGCCGTTGTCTGGTTATTTTCTGGCCCGAGACGGCTGGGTGCGGTTACATGCGAACTATCCACACCATGCCCGCGCCCTCTCGGGTGCTCTCGGCTCCGACAGCAAAGAAGACCTGGTCGACGCGATCGCGTCGCTGTCGGCGGTCGATGTCGCGCAACGGGTTACCAATGCCGGAGGACTTGCCGTCGCTGTTCGTGCACCCGAGGACTGGCGGGCTAGCCCGGAAGGGCGTTTCGTCGACGCGCAACCGTGGATACGGTTCGACCTCGTCGAGGCCCTCGGGCCTGCCCTCGAGGCCGGCCGCCGTCTCACCGGTGTGCGGATACTCGACCTCACCCGGGTGATCGCCGGTCCCGTCGCCAGCAGGTTTCTCGCCCTGCTGGGCGCGGACGTGTTGCGGATCGACCCGCCCGCGATCCCGGAGCTGATCGACCAGTACATCGACAACGGCTTCGGTAAGCGCAGCGCCACAGCGGACTTCGCCGATCCCGCCCAGCACGAGAAGCTGACAGCACTGTTACAGCACGCGGACGCCCTCATCATGGGCTATCGACCGGGCGCACTGGAAAAGTTCGGGTTGGACCCGTATGCATTGCGAGAGCGCTATCCGAACCTGGTGGTGGTCACCCTGGACGCGTGGGGTGATCACGGACCGTGGGGTGATCGCCGGGGGTTCGATTCACTGGTTCAAGCGGCCGTCGGCATCGCTGAGCTGTACGGACAGTCAGACGCCGAAGCCGGCCGGCGGCCCGGTGCCTTGCCCGTCCAAGCCCTGGACCACTCCACCGGTTACGGCGTCGCCGCAGCGGTCCTGGCGCTCCTCGCCCGGCGTTCCACCGTCGGCGCGGGCTGGGCACATATGTGCCTGGCCCGAACAGCGCATCTCCTCTTGGATCTACCCGTGGACCATCGTGACCGCCGAGACCTGGAAGTGCCCCGCGAGGAGACCGAATCCGCCTTCGGACACCTGTCTTTTGCGTCGCCGCCGGTGTTCGTCGACGGCAACCGCATCGGCTATCGCTGGACTCCTGGCCCGTACGGCGCTGATCCACTCAATTGGGCGGCCGACCGGTGACGACCTAGCTGCCTCACCACGGGGCGCGCCGACGCCCGGGCGGCCCGCGTCAATCGCCGGATCGTTCCCGAGTGGCAGCCCTCGATGTGGCCTTCGTCATACCGCCGGGCACCGCCGGCCGCCACCGCAGCACGCCGAGTGGGCCAGGCCTGACGTGGTATGTCGGCAGCAAACCGAACTGGGGGCGGGACCTGTCGCGTCAGCCGCCTAAAGTGGTGCCGATGTCCACTGCGAAACGAAGGGCCGGCCATGCCTGACGCTGACCCCGGCCATGGGTCGCTGGACCAGCTCTACCAGCTCAACCGTGAGGTGGCCGATTCGCGGTCGGCCCGGCTTCTGGTGACCAACAACCTGGCCACCTACCTCACGCTCATGGAACGCCACCTGGACCGTGGCGCCAAGCTCACCGAGACCGACCTCGTGGTCCGTCTGGAACGCGACCTGGCCGATCTCGGCTCCGAAACCGAGCAGTCGGGCCTGGCCCTGATCAAGTACTGGGCGGGCCAGGGCTGGCTGCACCGGATCACCGAGCAGTCGGGCGAGACCGAGCGCAACGTCTGCTACCTCACCTACGAGGCGCGGGCCGTGCTGGACTTCGCCCGCCGCATGCGCCGTGAGGACACCATCGCCACCGGCGGCTCGATCACCGGCATCGCTGCCGGATTGCGCCGGGTGGCCGGTCAGGTCAGCAACGACCCGGACCGCATCCGCGCCGACATCGAAGCCGAAATCGCCAAGCTGCGTGACGAATTGGATGCCCTGGAGCAGGGGCAGCGGCCTGAACCGGACCTGGTCGACGTCGAAGACGAGGCTCGCGCCATCGCGCTGCAGATGGAGCAGATCGTGTCCGACATCGGGCAGTACGGCAGCATGCTGAACCGCATCACCACCCGGCTGCTGGACGCCTCCGCCGACACCGACCTCGGTTACCGCGAGCGCCAGCGCCAGCTGTTCGACGACTACGAGTCGTTGTTCGCCTCCCGTGAGAGCGCCTCGTACAGCGCATTCACCCGGATGATCCAGGACCCCGAGCAGCGGGCCGCGCTGGTGGCCGACATCGAGGCGGTGACCCGGGAGCTGCCGCATCTGGACCCGGGCCTGCGGGAGGTGATGACGGGGTTCTTCAGCCTGGTGTCGGCGCAGACGGCCGAGGTGGGCCGCACCCGGCAGCGCTGCGCCCGTAGGATCAAGCGCTTCGTCGCCTCCGGAACCCTGGAACACAGCCGCGGCGTCACCCGTCAGCTCAACGACGCGCTGGCCAGCGCGCATGAACTGCTCAGCGTCTCTCTCGCCGACAGTCGAATCGGCATCGAGGTGCCGCTGGTCCGCACGGACTTCAATTCCATTGGCGCCGTAGCCTTCAAGATCCGCGACGCCATTCCGCCGTCGCAGGCCGAGTCGGCGGAGGGCGAGGTGAACCTGTCGGCGTTCTCCGCGCTGGCCTCCCAGGTGGACGCCGCGGAGCTGGCGGAGCTGATCAACGGCGCGGTGGCCTCCGGCCCGGTGTCGCTGCCCGACGCGATCGGCATGTTGGACTCGGCCTACCTCGGGCACGTGATCGTGCTGTGGTCCTGGGCGCTCAAACAGCACACCGCCGATGGGGCTGAATCCGTTCGGGTACGGTTCCGGTCCCTGGAAGGCGCCGACCGCGAAATCGAGATCCCCCGATTGGTTTTCACCGAGCCGATCCCGACCGCCAGCGAGAGCATGCTATGACCGACACCCCGAATGCCGCGCCCGCCTCAGACGCAGTGCCGGTCTCAGACACGGCGGTCGACTTCGATGCCCTGCCGAGCATCGACGCCGTCGAACGGTCCACCGACCAGCGTCGTGCGCCCCGCTTCGACGGTGACGTCAGCGAGCTGCCCGACCGGGCCTGCTGGGCGCTGCAGCACCTGCTGTCACGCCGTTACGTCAGCAAGGACAACCACGCCGAGCTGTGGTCATGGGTCACCCGCTACCGGGCCGAGCTCACCGTGCGGCTCTCGGAACTCGATATGCGGCTGTGTATTTCGGACGACCATGACATCGCGTACGTCGAGCAGGCCGACTACGAGTCGCAGTGGCGGCGTCGGTTGCTGCGACGCGAGACCCTCAACACCTACGACTCGATCCTGGCCCTGCACCTGGCCAAGCTCATGCGGGCGGCGTCGCGCGACGAGAACGTGCTGATCAGCCGCGACGAGATCCATGAGCTGTTCGCCGGGGTGAACAACGACACCGACCGGGACACCGCGTCGTTCGACAAACGGATCGACAACGCGATCGAGCGGCTCACCGACATCGAGATGCTGGCCCGCAACCGCGAGGACGAGGACAGTTTCACCATCAGCCCGGTGGTCAACGCGATCATGACGGCCTCGATGATCACCGAACTGCAGCAACAGTTCGAGCAGCTCAAGCGGGCCGCTACCGGCAGCGGGGACGATATCGACGCCGAACGGCTCGAAGACGGAGTGGACGCCCATGGCTGAACCGACCAACCAGTTCTCGCTGTCGCGCCTGCAGGTCATCAACTGGGGCGTGTTCGACGGATACCACTCGATCCCGTTCAGCCCGCACGGAACGCTGATCACCGGATCGTCGGGAAGCGGTAAATCCTCACTGCTGGACGCCATTTCGCTGGCGTTCCTGCCCTCGCACCGCCGGAACTTCAACGCCTCCGGCGATACCACCGCCGCAGGTTCGGGCACCGGCAAGCGCACCGTGGACAAGTACGTCCGCGGCGCCTGGGGCGAGCGACGCGAGGGCACCAGCCGCCAGATCATGTACCTGCGCGGGACCGGCCCGGCCTGGTCGGCCGTCGCGGTCACCTACAGTGACCGCACGGGACGATCGGTCACCGGTCTGGTGCTCAAATGGCTTGCCGCGGAGAAGACCTCGGATCCCGGCAGCCGCTACTACCTGATCGACGACGACCGCGACATCTTCGGACTGTGCAACCGGTGGGCGGCCAACGGCTATGACGCCGCGGTGTTCCGTGACGACGGCTGGACCGGCGGCCGCAGCGAGAGCCAGTACCTGGCCCAGCTGTACTCCAGCATCGGCATCCGCGCCTCCGAGGCCGCGCAGCAGCTCCTCGGAAAGGCCAAATCGCTGAAAAGTGTTGGTGGCCTTGAGCAGTTCGTGCGGGAGTTCATGCTCGACGAGCCGGCCAGCCTGAGCGGCGTGGAGGAGGCTCTCGAGCAGATCAACCCGCTGGTGGAAGCGCGCGGGTTGCTCGACGTGGCGCGGCGCAAGCGCAACACTCTGGGTAACATCGCCGCGGTACAAGCGCGGTACGCCGACGAGGCGGCCAAGTTCGGCGTGATCGACACCATCGACAACGCGATGATCCGCGATTACGTCGACCACCTGCGGCTGGCTCAGGCCGGTCCGGAGATCGGCAACCTCGACGACCAGATAACCCAACTCGGCGCCCAGCGCGACGAATTCGGGGCGCAGCAGCGTCAGCTCAAGAACGAACACAACTCGCTCATGGCGCAGATCAACACGGTCAGCGTCGACCTGGTGCCGCTGCAGCAGCGGCTCACCGAGGCCGAGCGGATCAGCGACGAGGTGTCCCGCCGGCGCGCCGGCTACGAGGACAAGGTCACCTCGCTGGGTCTGACCCCGCCGGACAACGGCGAGGAATTCTGGTCGCTGCGTGAGACTTTGATGGACGAGGCCGACCGGTTGCACCGCGAGCTGTTCACCGGTAACCAGCCCTACGTCGAGGCCTCGGCCAAGGAGGTCCGGGCCCGGGAGGCGCGCGAGAGCATCGAGGCCGAGCTGGAGCGGGTGCAACGGCTGGGCTCCCCGCTGCCCCGGACCGAGTATGAGATGCGCGCCCGGATCGCCCGGGCGCTGGACATCTCCGAGCGTGACCTGGTCTATGTCGCCGAACTGATGGAGCTCAAGCCCGAAGAGTCGCGGTGGCGGCTGGCAGTCGAGAAGACGTTGCGGGGAGCCGGATTACGCCTGCTGGTTCCCGAGGCCCACCTGGAGCGGGCGCTGCGGTTCGTCAACGAGAACGACATGCGCGGGCGGATCCAGCTGCAGCATGTCCAACACGGGGCGCAGTTGCGCACGCCGCCGCCGGGCACGCTGGCCACCAAACTCCAACTGGCCGATCCGACGCACGACAGCGCGGTGGAGGCGCTCAACGTGATCGCGGCGGTGGGCGACTACGTGTGCGTCGACGGGCCCGAGGAGTTCACCGAGCAGTCCCGCGCCGTCACCGACCAGGGTCTGCGTAAGGACAGCGGCCGGCTCTCGATCAAGGACGACCGGTCCCGGCTGCGTCCGTCGGACTACATCTTCCTCGGTGGCACGGCCGCCAAAATCGAAGCGCTGCAGGATGATCTGGCAGCTGCGCAGGATGTGTACCAGGTGGCCCGCAGTGCCCGGGAACGGCTCGACGAGCATCGCGGCCAGCTGCAGTCCCGTGAGCGTGCCTGTCGGGCCTTGTGTGACCAGTTCATGCAGTGGAGCGACATCGACACCGATTCGGTGGACGAGATGCTCGAGCGGCTGCAGGACGAACACAACATGCTGGTCTCGGACAATCCCGATGCCGAACGGATGCAGCAGCGCGCCGACGAGTGCTGGGAACGCGTCGAAAAGGTCATCCAGCAGATCGGCTCGCTCAACGAACGCGAGACCACCCTGGACCGCAGACGGACCGCGCTGCTCGAAATGTCCGAGATGCTCGCCGACCGGCTCGGGGACAACGAGCTCCCGCCGCACGCCCGCGACACGATCGACGGCTACGCCGCCGACATCGCCCTGAGCCTGGAGTTGCTCGACTCCGAGCCCTACCGAGCCGAACTCACACGCGTCATCGGTCGTGAGCGGGACCGGCTGCGGGCGGACCGGAATCGTTCGCACGATGAGCTGGCCGGCATCATGGCCGCCTACGACAGCTCGTTCCCCGATGCCATCCCCAACGACAGCGATGTGTTCGACGAGCGGGTACACGACTACGTGGCGCTGTGCCGGCGGATCGACGAACGTGAGCTGCCCGACGCCTACGAGCGCATGCAGCGGCTGATCACCGAACAGGCTCCGGGCGCGATCCTGAACCTGCACATGATCGCCGACAACGAGGCGCGGCGGATCACCGAGCAGATCGCCCGGGTCAACACGGGTCTGGGTGCGGTGGAGTTCAACCGCGGTACCCGGTTGACCCTGCATGCCGGCACCCGGCACCTGGCCGCTGTGGACGAGCTCAACGAGAAGGCGCAGCGCATCTCGTCGCGCGTGTCCTTGGTGAGCTTCGGTGACGAGACCGCGATGTTCGAGCAGTACACCGACATCCTGCAACTCCGGAAACTGTTGGCGGGCACCACACCCGAGGATCGGCAGTGGACCCGCGACGCGCTCGATGTCCGCAACCGCTTCGTGCTGTACTGCGAGGAGCGGGACGCCGAAACCGGTGAGGTGATCCGCACCTACAGCAACTCCGGTGACAACTCGGGTGGTGAGCAGGAGAAGCTCATGGCGTTCTGTCTCGCCGGAGCGCTGAGCTTCAACCTGGCCAGCCCGGACAGCGACGACACCCGTCCGCTGTTCGCCCAGCTGATGCTCGACGAGGCGTTCTCGAAGTCGGACCCGCAGTTCGCTCAGCAGGCGCTGTCGGCGTTCCGCAAGTTCGGGTTCCAGTTGGTGATCGTCTCGACGGTGCAGAACAGCACGACGATCCAGCCCTACATCGACAACGTGGTGATGGTGTCCAAGTCCGACGCGTCGGCGCCCAATGCCCGGCCGGTCGCGTCCGTCACCTCGGCGTCGATCTCCGAATTCGCCGATCTGCGACGCACTTCGGGCGACGCGGTCCCGAGCGCGTGAACCGATACCGACTCGGCGTTGGCTTGACCACATAACTCCCGTTCTTACTCCCCGATGCGTAATGATGTCAGGGACCGATCGGGCGTTGGGGGATGCTTATGAACTCGGGTTCGAAGACTGATGATCCGTACCAACAGGATCGTCGTTGGAATTGGAAGTGGGGGTATGGGCCAAAACCGGACCCCGTGATCAAGCCAAGAGATTGGGAGAAACATCACCTAATCGGGAAGTTTCACGAAAACGATCTGCGCAGAGCGGTTTGGGGATACGCATTTTTGGCCGTGCTTGTTGGTTCGCCGGTCCTCGTCGGTCTGTGCGGGGGTCTGGTGGTTGGATTCTGGCCAGGGCTAAATCAATGGGTCGACCTCGTCGTCGCATTGATGATCGCTGTTGCAGCCATTCTCGGAGTGATCGGCTATGCGTTGGTGGGGTTCAACACTCAACCACCGGCCAAGATCGCGCCTCGGCTTCCGCTTGAGGAGCCGAGGTGATGGCGGTCATCGATGTCTTGGTGCTGCTTCTGGCAGTGCTGGGCACCGCCTTGCTCATTGGCCGTTGTATCCGTGCCAAGCGGGAGTTGTCGGCGTTGAGGGTCGAGAAGGTCAAGCGTCGACGCAAACGTGGCGTTGGTGATGACGATCCGATCGACTTGCTGTTTCTGCTCAGCGATGAGGAAAAGCGGGAGCTGCTGAGTAAGCCGGCTGTGTTGCCGAAGTGGCTGGGGTCCAAGAATATCGCTGAACTTGAATCATATGAAGCGGCTTGGTACGCAGGGTTCGCGCGTCCAAAGATGCACATGCAGCGCTACTTGTCGGCAATATTTGCCGTGGTGGGTGGGCTGTGTGTAACTCGCTATCTTTTTCCGCTGCTCGATTGGGTTTTGTCTCCGACCCCGCGTGACGACAAACATGTCTTGCCGGCTTTGGGACATGCATTTTTAGAGTTGGCGCATGTTCTGCCGTTGATGATCGGGTTAGCGTTCATCGGCGTCAGTGTGGTGCTGAAGCAGAGGTCTGACGATCTTGAATTCTATGCAGATGCGCTTGAGGAGAGATCAAAGTTGTGAAATGTCATGATGTACAAGTGCGGTAGTACATTCGCTATCGCACTTGTACATCATGTATATGACACAGACATAAACCTCGCGAGCGGCAGCTCAGAGCGGGCTGACCGTCGCGGACAGGTGGGGGTAGCCCTTCTTGAGGTTGCGCAGGGTCAGCTCCCAGCCGTCGGCGTCTCGCTCGACGTAGAGCCCGGCCTTGGCGGGCAGCACCACCGGCTTGGCGAACCGCACCGAGTACTTCACCGCGTCGGGCAACTGGCCTTCGATATTGGCCAGCACCGCTGCGGCGCTGAACATTCCGTGGGCGATCACGGTCGGAAAGCCGAACAGCTTGGCGGCGATCGCGTTGGTGTGGATGGGGTTGTGGTCCCCGCCGATCGACGCGTAGTTCCGGATCTGGCCCGCGGTGATGTTCAGAACCGCATTGGGCGGCGGCAGTTTCGGCTGCTTCTGCGGTTCGGGTTTGGGTTCCCCGGACAGGCTGGTCTTCTGCTGATGCAGGAAGGTGGTCACCTGGTGCCAGGCCACGTCGTTGCCGACCTTGAGGTCGGTGACGATGTCGACCAGCAGACCCTTGCGGTGTTCGCGGAGGTTCTCCGCATGCACGGCCGCGCTGACGGTGTCCGTCACCTTGATGGGCCGGTACTGCGTGATGTGGTTCTCGATGTGTACCGCACCCATTGCGGCGAACGGGAAATCGAATCCGGTGACCAGCGACATCACGGTGGGGAAGGTCAGCGCGAACGGGTAGGTCAGCGGCAGGGTGTCGCTGAACCGCAGCCCGGTCACCTGCGCGTAGGCGGCGACGTTGGCCGGGTCGATGGGCAACTCGTCGACCGTGACGGTGCGGTCCGGGAGGGTTTCGTCACGCGGGATGAACGGCAGGGCGCCGACGACGGCACGCAGCATGTTGTTCACGCCGTCACGCCCCCAACATGGCCTGGCCGCAGACCCGGATGGTGTTGCCGGTGACCGCATTCGACGCCGGGCTGGCGAAGTAGGCGATCAATTCGGCCACGTCGACCGGCTGCCCACCCTGGAACAGGGAGTTGAGCCGGCGGCCGACCTCGCGGGTGGCCAGCGGGATGGCCTCGGTCATCTTGGTCTCGATGAAGCCGGGGGCCACGGCGTTGATGGTGATGTTCTTCTCGGCCAGCACCGGCGCGAGCGCCTCGGTGAGCCCGATCATTCCGGCCTTGGTGGCGGCGTAGTTGGTCTGGCCGCGGTTACCCGCGATACCGGCCATCGAGGACAGCCCGATCACCCGGCCGCCTTCGCCCAGCGCACCGGCTTCCACCAAACCCTCGGTGAGCCGCTGCGGGGCAAGGAGGTTCACTGCGACGACGGCATCCCAGCGGGCCTCGTCCATGTTGGCCAGCAGCTTGTCGCGGGTGATGCCGGCATTGTTGACCAGCACGTCGACCTTGCCGCCGTGCTGAGCGGTGACATGGGCGACGATCTGCTCGACGGCATCGTCTGCGGTGACGTCCAGCGTCAGGGCGCTGCCGCCCACCTTCTCGGCGACCTTGCCCAGATCTTCGGCGGCCTGGGGAACGTCGACGGCCACGACGGTTGCGCCGTCCCGCGCGAACACCTCGGCGATGGTGGCGCCGATGCCGCGGGCCGCACCCGTCACCACGGCGACCTTGCCGCCCAGTGGCTTGTCCCAATCGGCCGGCGGCGTCGAGTCGGCGGCGCCGACCCGATACACCTGCCCGTCGACGTAGGCCGACTTGGCCGAGAGGATGAAGCGCAGGGTGGACTCCAGGCCGGTGGCCGCGGGCTTGGCGTCGGCGGCGAGATAGACCAGCGACACGGTGGCGCCGTGGCGCAGCTCCTTGCCCAACGAGCGGGTGAACCCCTCGAGGGCGCGCTGTGCGATCTGGGCGTGCACGCTGCCGGCCTGGTCCGGGGTGGTGCCGATGACGACCACGCGGGCGCAGGAGCCCAGGTTGCGCAGCACCGGGGTGAAGAACTTGTACAGCTCCTTGAGGCCGGTTGCGTCGCTGATGCCGGTGGCATCGAGCACCACACCGCCGAACGAGTCGGCCCAGCGACCGCCGATGTTGTTGGAGACCACGTCGTAGTCGCCGGCCAGCGCGATGCGCAGGGGCTCGGCCACGCGGCCCTCCCCGCCGATCAGCAGTGACCCGGCCAGCGGCGGATCGCCGGCGCGGTAGCGGCGCAGGGTCTCGGGCTGCGGTACGCCCAGCTGCTTGGCCAGGAATGATCCCGGCCCGGAGTTGACCACTTGGGAAAACAGGTCGGAAGCCATTTCAGCTGCCTTTCGCTTCGCAGTACTGCGTTGTCCACACCGAACTTACTCCAGAGTAAGAACAGTGGGTAATATGGCCCCGGACAACCCGACAGTGGAGGGCAAACAGATGGCCAACAACACGACCCGGCGACGCGTTGCCGTTTTGGGTGGCAACAGGATTCCGTTCGCGCGGTCCGACGGCGCCTATGCCAACGCCTCCAACCAGGACATGTTCACCGCCGCCCTGGACGGGCTGATCGAGCGCTTCGATCTGGCCGGTGAACGCCTCGGTGCGGTGATCGGTGGCGCGGTGCTCAAGCACAGCCGCGATTTCAACCTCATGCGCGAATGCGTGCTGGGCAGCGCCTTGTCGCCCTACACGCCCGCCTACGACATCCAGCAGGCCTGCGGCACCGGACTGCAGGCCGCGACCGCGGCCGCGAACGCCATCGCGCTAGGGCAGTACGAATCGGCGGCTGCCGGCGGCGTGGACACCGCCTCTGACGCGCCCATCGCCTTCGGCAACGACCTGCGCCGCGTGCTGCTGGGCCTGCGCCGGGCCAAGAGCAACCTGGATCGGCTCAAGCTGGTCGGCAAGCTGCCCGCCGCGGTCGGCGTGGAGATCCCGGTCAACAGCGAGCCGCGTACCGGCATGTCGATGGGTGAGCACGCCGCGGTCACCGCCAAGAAGATGGGCGTCAAGCGCGTCGACCAGGACGAGCTGGCCGCGGCCAGCCACCGCAACATGGCCGCCGCCTACGACAGCGGCTTCTTCGACGACCTGGTCTCCCCGTTCCTCGGGCTATACCGCGACAACAATCTGCGGGCCGACTCGTCCCCGGAGAAGCTGGCCAAGCTCAAGCCCGTTTTCGGCGTCAAGGCCGGTGACGCGACCATGACCGCGGGCAACTCGACCCCGCTGACCGACGGCGCGTCGGTGGCGCTGCTGGCCAGCGAGGACTGGGCCTCGGCACACGGCCACGAGCCGCTGGCCTACTTCGTCGATTCGGAGACCGCCGCCGTCGACTACGTCAACGGGCCCGACGGCCTGCTGATGGCGCCCACTTACGCGGTGCCCCGGCTGCTCGCCCGCAACGGGCTGACACTGCAGGACTTCGACTTCTACGAGATCCACGAGGCGTTCGCCTCGGTGGTGCTGGCCACGCTTGCGGCCTGGGACTCCGACGAGTACTGCAAGGACCGGCTCGGGCTGGACAAGCCGCTGGGCACCATCGACCGCTCCAAGCTCAACGTCAACGGCTCGTCACTCGCGGCGGGGCACCCGTTCGCGGCCACCGGTGGCCGGATCGTGGCCCAGCTCGCCAAGCAGCTGGCCGAGAAGAAGAAGCAGACCGGTCAGCCGGTGCGCGGCCTCATCTCGATCTGTGCGGCGGGTGGGCAGGGCGTCGCGGCGATTTTGGAGGCGTAGCTTGCGGAGCCGACCAGGCCCGAACACCGCGCCGAAAACATTCGAAAAGTTTGTTTCGGAGATGTGTAACGGGGGCGGCCTGGAGGTCGATACACGGGTAGCTCCGTGTTGCCGTCTGACCCCCCGACCCGACGGCAACACGGGGCGACCCAAGCTCTGAACCAGTCCTGAAAATCTGGTGAAATTCGGCCGTACTTTTCTCTGGTTTGAGGGGTACCCGAGGCGTACGATCGACCCTACGACGGGTTCGGGAGTGACTGATCCAAAGAGTCGGTACAGGGGTGAAAGACCGACTGCGTGAGTCGAATTGAGACGCCCCCAAGTGTCCTCCCGAACCCGCCCTTTTTTGCCCTTTTGCGGTGCTGTCCGCCTAGCGTGGGGCCATGCAGATCAGCATTCTCGCTTCCCTCAGTGACACCGGCGGCCGCTCTCCGATCGACGCCACCGTAGAGACCCTGGCGCAACTGCGCGATGAGGGCTTCGGCCGCGTCTGGATGACGCAGATGCCCTACGAAGCCGACCTGCTGACCGTGCTCGCGGTGGCGTTCCGTGAGGTCGACGGCATCGAGGTGGGCACCGGCGTCATCCCGATCCAGAACCAGCATCCGATGCTGCTGGCGCAGCGCGCACTGACGCTCAGCCTGATCAGCGGCGGCCGGTTTCTGCTCGGCCTCGGCATGACGCATGCGGCGGTGACCGAGGGCATGTGGGGCATTCCGTGGGACAAGCCGGTGCGGCGGCTCCGTGAGTATCTGGACGGACTGCAGCCGCTGCTGGCCGGCGAGCCCGCCGACGCGCCCGGCGAGACCGTCACCACCCGCGGCGCATTGCAGATCCCCGGGGCGTCCGCGCCCGACGTCTACATCGCTGCGCTGGGGCCACAGCTGCTCAAACTCGCCGGCCGCCGGACTGCGGGCACCGTCACCTGGATGACCGGCCCGACCACACTGGCCGAGCACGTCGGTCCCACGTTGCGGGAAGCCGCAGGAGATCGGCCGGTACGGGTGGTCGCCGCCCTTCCGGTCAGCGTCACCGACGACGTCGACGGCACCCGCGCCCAGGCCGCCAAACAGTTCGCGATGTACGGGCAACTGCCGTCCTACCGGGCCATGCTCGACCGGGAGGGCTACACCGGACCCGAGGACGCCGCGATCATCGGGGATGAAACCACCGTGGCAGAACGTATTCGGTCACTCAGCGCGGTTGGTGTCGATGAGTACGTCGGGGTGGTGTTCGATGCGTCGGCCGAGAACCGGGCCCGCACCAGGGCCCTGCTGCGCTCCCTCGACGGGTGACGGTGTGGCTGGCCACACCCCGCATCGGCTGGGCAGCACCATCGCCCACTGCCGGCGACATCCGGCACCGTGGAGACCGTGACCACCACCGCAATCCCCGCCCCGGCACGTGACGACTGGAGCCGAACCCTGCGTACCCCGTTCACCTCGGCGGCCTGGCGCGGCTACCTGTACTTCCTGTTGGTCAGCGTGCTGGCCGTGGTGGGTGTGGTGTACCTGTTCGTGACCGGGCTGACCTCAGGGGTGCTCCTGATCACCCTGATCGGCATCCCGCTGCTGGCGCTCGTGGTGCTGTCGGGTCGATGGTGGAACGCGCTGTACCGGGCGCTGGCCCGGCTGGTCGGCGTCACCATCGACCCGCCGGCACCCTTCGCCCGTCGGGCCAGTTGGCCCAACACCGTCGCTGCGGCCCTGACCGACGCCGTCGGCTGGCGCAGCCTGGGTTTCCTTCTGCTGCAGAGCATCGTGATGACGCCGCTCGGATACGGGGTGGTGATCGGGGTCGTGATATCGGTGGTCCTGTTGATCTCTCCGGTGCTCTGGGCCGCCGGCATCTCGACCGTCAGCCTCGGTGAACCCGTGGACTCGCTCGGCACCTATCTGTTGCTGGCGTTGGGCGGACTCGTCGCGTTGTACCTGTTGGCCTGGGCCATGCTCGGGATCGGCCGCGCTCACCTCTGGCTGGCCGGATCCCTGCTCGCACCGACCGGCCGTGAACGCAGGGTCGGCGAGTTGGAGCGGGCCCGTGCGGATGTGGTCGATGATTCGGCTGCGACGTTGCGCCGCGTGGAGCGGGATCTGCACGACGGGACGCAGGCCCGGCTGATCGCCGTGGCGATGACGCTTGCGCGCGCCGAGGAACAGCTGGCCGATCCCGACAAGGCCGCCCGGGCCCGGCAACTGGTCTCGGACGCCCTGGCCAACACCAAGGACACTCTGGCCGAGTTACGTGACCTGGTGCGCGGGATCCGACCTCCGGCACTGGATCTCGGCCTGATGCCGGCCGTGCAGACGCTGGTGGCCCGCAACCCCGTCCCGGTCGAACTGGTCGACGACATCACCGTGCGGCCCTCGCTGGGTGTGGAGACCCTGGCATATTTCTGCGTCGCGGAGCTGCTGGCGAACGTGTCCCGGCACTCCGGTGCGACCGAGGCCACGGTGCGCCTGCACAGCGATACCGATGAGCTGCGGATCACGGTGAAGGACAACGGTTCCGGAGGAGTGGAGCCGGCCAATGGTTCGGGGCTGACCGGGTTGGCCGACCGGCTCCGGATGGTCGACGGCCGTCTCGATATCGACAGCCCTGCCGGTGGACCCACCACGGTGACCGTCGTCGTGCCGTCGGGGGCACCGCGGTGACCCGGTTGGCGATCGCCGAGGACAACGCGATCCTGCGTGACGGCCTGACTCAATTGCTCATCGAACGGGGGCACGACGTCGTGGCCAAGGTGGGCACCGCCGACCAGGTGCGGGAGATCGCCGAGACATTGCGGCCGGAGGTTTTCGTCATCGACATCCGCATGCCGCCGACGTTCACCGACGAGGGTCTGATCGCGGCGGTGTCGTTGCGCCGGTCCCATCCGGAGGTCGGTGTGCTGGTGTTCTCACAATGGGTCGAGACCCGCTATGCCACGGAGTTGTTGGCCGGGAACCCGGAAGGGGTCGGTTATCTGCTCAAGGACCGGGTGGCCGACATCGGCGAGTTCGACGCCGCGGTGCGGCGGATCGCGGCCGGCGGCACCGCGCTCGATCCGGAGGTGGTGCGCCAGCTGATGGGGACCCGCCGTAGCGGCGACGCCCTGGCCCGGCTGACGCCCCGGGAACGCGAGGTGCTTTCCCTGATGGCCGAGGGGCATTCCAATAGCGCCCTGGCCGAACATCTTTCGATTTCGGAGCGGGCGGTGGAAAAACACATCGGAGGCATCTTCACCAAGCTCGACCTGCCGCCGTCGGGTGCGCACCACCGCCGCGTGCTGGCGGTTGTCACGTACTTGAACTCCTGATCGTCGGGCCCGGGTGAGTGCACGGCGGGTCGTCCGTCGGCAGAGGTGGCCGACCAACTCCGGCAGGATCCCGAGGATGCGATGCGCAAGTACAGAGCGGTGTTCGCCCTTAGCAAAGGTGTTGCCTGGCCGAAAAGCCAATTGCACAACACTTTTCGTGGGATCAGGGCCACCACGGCCGAGGAATGGGTCCGCGCGAACCTGGTGTGAACCCGGCGTCGGAGACTAGTTCGATGTCGTCGGCCCGGGCTCTGGTTCAAGCAGTTCGCGTACGGACGTGCGTGACCCGTACGGACGCAGCATCCGGCTGGCGGGCCGGGGGCGCACGATCTGCGGCCACCAGAACCACCGGCCGAGCAACGCGGCGATCGAGGGTGTCATGAACGATCGGACGATCAACGTGTCGAAGAGCAGGCCGAGTCCGATGGTGGTGCCGATCTGACCGAGGACGATCAGATCGCTGAAGATGAACGAGGACATGGTGGCGGCGAACACGAGGCCGGCCGCCGTCACCACCTTGCCGGTGCCGGCCATGGCGCGGATGACGCCTGTCTTCAGCCCGGCGTCGATCTCCTCCTGGAAGCGGGATATCAACAGCAGGTTGTAGTCGGCGCCGACTGCCAGCAGCAGAATGATGGCCAGGGCCAGCACGATCCAGTACAGCGGTATGCCGAAGATGTACTGCCACACCAGGACTGACAGGCCGAATGACGCTCCCAGCGACAATGCCACCGTGCCGACGATCACGAACGCGGCGACCAGGCTACGGGTGATGAACATCATGATGAGCAGGATCAGCGCCATCGCGGCCAACGCGGCGATGATCAGGTCGTACTTGGCGCCGTCCTGAATGTCCTTGTACGCCGACGCCGTCCCGGCGACGTAGATCTTGGCGTCCGACAGCGGGGTGGCCTTGATGGCGTCGAACGCCGAGTCCTTGATCGCGTCGATGTGCGAGATGCCTTCTGGCGTCGCAGGGTTGCCTTCATGAGTGATGATCATGCGGGCGGCTTTGCCGTCGGGGGAGAGGAACAGTTTCAGGCCGCGCTTGAAGTCGGGATTGTCGAAGGCTTCCGGTGGCAGGTAGAACGAGTCGTCGTTCTTGGCCGAGTCGAACGCCTGCCCCATCGCGGTCGCGTTGCGCAGCGCCTCCTCGGACTGTGCGTTTGTCCCCGCCGTGGTGGCGTAATTGGACAGGGTCAGATCACGGTTGCGTTCCTGGATGGCGATCTGCGGTGGCAACAACGCCAAGAGTTGCGGTTGCAGCGCGTCGAGCTTGTCCAGGCTCGCGGTGATCTGCCCGAACTGGTCACTGAGCTTGTCGATACCGTCGAGGGCGTCGAACACCGACCGGAACGCCGCGCACATCGGGATGTCGAAGCAGTGTGGCTCCCAGTAGAAGTAGTTGCGAATGGGCCGGAACTGATCGTCGAAATCGGCGATCTTGTCGCGCAGCTCGTTCACGATGGCAACGGTGTCGTGGAACGCCTGGGTCTGCTCGTGGGTGGCGGCCGCACTGGCCTGTTGCAGCGTCACCTGTTGCTTCAGGATGTTGATCGTGTTGGAGATCTCGTTGGCTTGTTTGAGCAGATCGGCCGCGCGATCCTGCTGATAGCCCAGATTCATGATCTGACTGGCGCTTTGCGCACTGATCTGAAATGGGATGGAGCTGTGTTTGATCGGCGTGCCCAGCGGTCGGGTGATCGACTGCACCAGGGAGACGCCGCGGGTGTGCAGCACGGCCTTCGCGATGCGTTCGAGCACCAGCATGTCCGCGGGGTTGCGCATGTCGTGATCGGTTTCGACCATCAGCAGCTCGGGATTCAGCCGGGCCTCCGAGAAGTGCCGCGAGGCCGCCGCGTAGCCGACGTTCGCCGGCGCCGATTCCGGCAGATAGGGCCGGCCGTCGTAGCTGGTCTTGTAGCCCGGCAGGGCGAGCAGGCCGATCAGCGCGATCGCACACGACACCACCAGGATCGGTCCGGGCCAGCGGACGATGGCGGTGCCGATGCGTCGCCAGTTCTGCGCCCGCACTTTACGTTTGGGCTCCAGCAGACCGAATCGGGTGCAGATGGTCAGGACGGCGGGCCCCAGGGTCAGCGCCGCCGCGAGGGTCACGAGGACGCCGATGGCGGCTGGTATGCCCAGCGTCTGGAAGTAGGGCAGCCGGGTGAAGTGCAGGCAGGCCACCGCGCCGGCGATGGTCAGCCCGGAGCCGACGATCACGTGCACTGTGCCGCGAAACATGTCGTGATAGGCGGCTTCTCGGTCCATCCCATTGCCGCGGGCCTCGTGGTAGCGGCCGACGATGAAGATCGCGTAGTCCGTGCCGGCGGCGATCGCCAGCAGGGTGAGCAGATTCGTCGAGTAGGTGGACAGGCCGATGATGCCCGAATTCGCCAGCGCGGCAACCACACCGCGCGCGGCGGCCAGCTCGATCAGAACGACGACGAGCATGATCAGCATGGTGAGCAGGGAGCGGTAGACGGCCAGCAGCATCACCGCGATCACGACGAAGGTGAGGGCGGTGACCCTTTCGGTGCCTTCGCTGCCCACCTCGAAGTTGTCGGTGATGAGCGGCGCGGCGCCGGTGACATAGGCTTTGACGCCGGGCGGCGGCGGAATGCTCGCCACGATGTCGCGGACGGCGTTGACGGAATGGTTGGACAACGCCTCGCCCTGGTTGCCGGCCAGATACACCTGCACCAGTGCGGCCTTGCCGTCCTTGCTCTGTGAACCGCCCGCGGTGAGCGGATCGCCCCAGAAGTCCTGAATGTGCTCGACGTGCTCGGTGTCCTCGGCCAGTCGTTGCACCAGGGTGTCGTAGAAGCGGTGGGCCTCGTCGCCCAGCGGCTGGTCGCCTTCGAGCACGATCATGGCGGCGCTGTCGGAGTCGAACTCGTCGAAGACCTGGCCGATGTGCCGCATCGCCTGGGTCGACGGTGCATCGGGCGCATTCAACCCGACCGAGCGAGCCGCGCCGACGACCTCCAGTTGGGGCACGAAGATGTTCGTCAGCGCGGCGATGGCGACCCAGATCAGCAGGATGGGTACGGCGAGCAGGCGGATGGTGCGCGCCGTCCTCGAACCGGAAGCAGCGTCGTCGGTGTGTTGCCCGGTCATGCTGACTTGTCCAGGCAGGCGATGTAGCCGTTCACGTTGTCGGTGGACCTTTCGTCCTTGACCAGACCATTGACGGTGATGCGGCACCCGATGTACTCGCCGTCGCCTTGGGCCCGGAGGTCGGCGAACAGGGTGGGGTCATCGGTGACCAGCAGCTGGGACCACGGCAGGGGGACATCCTCGGCCCGTTGGGGCTGGGCGTCGATGTCGAGGTAGTTGATGGTGGCGGTCGAACCCGGCGGCCCGAACACTTCGAACAGAACGCGCTTCGGGTTGTATCCGGTGTTCTCCAGGGTGTCGGCACTCGGGCGCGACACCTCGTTGTCGGAGCCGAAGATGCCGTGCAGCCTGTCGACGGTGAAGGCGACGACAGCTACCACGATGACGGCCACGATCACCGTCCAGCGTCGCCTGACCAGGCTTCCTACCGAGATCCCCTGCATCTCAGAGCCTTTCGAGAACAAGCACACCACACGCCATCAGGCGAGAGTCTTCGGCCGTTCCAAGCACCTGAACGGTACCGTACGGTACAGTCTCGGATAGGGCAAGAGTCGCGCGCAGCGCAAGCGGCTTCCCGGGATGTGAAAGGTTGTCAGTGACTTCGAGTTCGACTGCTGTGGCACACGATGTTTCGGCCTCGCCGTGGACCGAGCGTGAGTCGGAGTTGTTGGCGGTCACCCTCCGCTTGCTGCAGAAGCACGGATACGACCGGTTGACGGTGGAGGCCGTGGCCACCGAGGCCAAGTCCAGCAAGGCCACCATCTACCGCCGCTGGCCGTCGAAAACCGAGCTGGTGCTGGCGGCGTTCATCGAAGGCACCCGGGTTCAGCTGGTCCCGCCCCGCACCGGGTCGCTGCGCACCGATCTGCTGCGTATCGGTGCATCGGTGTGCGAACAGGCCCGCATGCACGCCAGTACGATGGCCGCGATCATGAGCGAGATAGCGCACAGCCCGGAATTGAGTGCGGCGCTGCAGAATCAGTTCGTCCTCCAGCGCAAGAAGCTGATGACCGAGGTACTGACCGACGCCGTCAACCGCGGTGAGATCGACGCCGCGGCGATTCACCCCGAACTCTGGGACGTGATGCCGGGCTATCTGGTGTTCCGGTCCTTGATACCCGGGCGTCCGCCCACCGAGGAGACGGTTCACGCGTTGGTGGACGATGTGCTGATGCCGAGCCTGACGCGGCTCTGACCGCCGGCGGCACCTGTCAGCGGCGTCGCCACCACCACAGCAGGCCGATTGCCGCGAGGACGCCCAACACCGCGGCGACCGGGATGGCCGGTTTGGATTTGACCGTCTCGGTGGCCGCGTGGGCCCGGTCGACGACGGCCGCCCTGGTTTCGGCGGCCTTGTCCTGGGCGCGGCCCTTGACGTCGAGTTTGTCGGACAGCGCGGCGACGGTGTCGCCCAGCTCGCTCCGGGTCTTGTCGATGTCGGACCGCAGTTCGCCGATGTCGGCGTCCGGCCCGGGTTCGGGGGGAAGGCGGTCAGCGGTGGCCATGTCGTGCCTCCTTGATCTCGTCGAGGTCGTGCTTGACGCTGTCTGCCGACTCGGCGGCCGGCGGGGGAACCTGCCGGACCTGGTTGCGGCTGACCAGTGCGGCCACTCCGGCGGCGACGAACAACACCGCGGCGACGATGATCGCGGCGGCCCAGACCGGCAGGGCCAGTGAGAGCGCTGCCACCGCGGCGGCGATGGCCGTCATGAGGCCCAGCACGGCAAGCAGTCCGGCGGCACTGATCAGTCCGGCGCCGATGCCGGCGTGGCGCGCGGACTCCTGAAACTCCCGCTGCGCCAACCGCATCTCGTCACGCACCAGTCGGGTCGTCTGCTCCTGCAATTGGCCGAGGAGCTGCATGGTGGAGGCTTCGCTGGTGGGCTTTGGTTGGGTAGTCATCGATCGGCCTTTCCCCAGGCGTACTACTACTCCCACAGCAGTGCCCGACGCGGGGCGGTGTGAAACCCTCCGACGGGCAGTTCTCCGTTACAACTGTTCGGATCAGGGGTATCCGCATCGTCAGCCCGAAAACTGCTTCCTTCGGGCGGTCGCCGATGCGAGGAGAATCCGTGAGCCGACTCTCGAAGACGTTGTACATGCCGCTGTCCATGGCGGCGAGTGTGGGCGGAGGACTGCTGGCCGGCGCGTTGTTCACCCAGATCTGGAAGCGCATCGACGAACCCAATCTGAAACCGCCCGACCCCAAGGATCTCGACCGGTCCACCACCAAGGCGCTGACGGCGGCAGCCATCCAGGGGCTGGTGTTCGGTCTGGTGCGCGCCGCAGTCGATCGGGCAGGCGCCAAGGGCTACCAGGCCCTGACCCACGAATCTCCGGTCTGAGCCGCCAAGCCGGTCAACGCAATCCGCGGATCGCCCAGATCGTCAGATAGGCCAGGCCGAAGAACGCCGCGACCGCGATCGCCACGCCCGTCGACTGCACGTAGGACAGCGGCGCGCGCATCCAGTCGAACGTCGCCGCCACCACCGCGTCGGGGCGAGTCACCAGATCCCAGGAGTTCCACCGCTGGAACCGGCCGATCACCACCCCGACCGCGCACAGCGCGACGGACAGCGCGACGGCCAACCAGCCCCAGAACCGGCCGAATTCGTCGTCCAGGCGCTGATGCACCAGCAGCAACGACACGACACCCAGCAGGATCCCCGTCCACGCGGCGAACCCGTACTGCAGCACATGGCGCCACAGTTCGTAGCCCTCGCCGAGATGGACCAGATCGGTCACCAGATAGGGCGCGTTGGGCAGGAACGCCAGCCAACCGAGGCCCAGCGGCAGCAGCCACAGCCGGCGCTCGACCAGATCGAACGCGATCGCGAAGATCATCGGGATCCAGGCCAGAAACAGGTTCCAGACCAGGAACTTGGTCGGGTAGGACATCGGTGCGGCAGGGTCGGTGATCCCCAGCGCGAGGGTCAGCGCCGTCGTCGCCATGAGTGAGACGACCAGCAGGATGCCGCGGGCTTCGGTCATGCGACCAGTTTGCCCGGTTCGACGGGGGCACAACTGCTCGGCCGTCGCAGACGACAGCGCCCGATCTCGTTACCAATGGCCCGTCAGTCGGTCACGGTAGGACCGGCCGTCGGGGTCGTAGACGAGGCGGTACATCGGTTGTGCCCAAGCGCGGGTGGGCCGGCTCAGTCGCTCGGGTTTGTGGACGCGGAGACGTCCAGGTGGGCGCGGACCGACCCGGCCACCGGAATGCCAGTCGTCCAAAGCCTCCGCCGATGCGGCGACCGCCGCCACCACCGATTCCGGGTCGACGAGGTCGTCGTCCTCGCTGCCGTCGGCGGCACGGTCGAGGTGTTCGCGCAACAACCGCAATCGCAAGTCGCGGGCGAAAACCCGGGCGCCGTCGCCGAGGCCCGCCGGATCGCGAGGCTCACGCTCGTCGCGGGTGTCGTCGAGCACCGAGCACGACAACTCGCTGTCATGCGTCCACGACCGCCGGTTGAAGTTGTCGCTGCCGACACATGCCCAGACATCGTCGATCACGCAAGCCTTGGCATGCACGTAAACCGGTGTGCCCTCGTGGTTTTCGATATCGAAGACGTGCACCCGCTCGGCGGCAGCCTGGCGGCAGGTCTCGATGGCCTGCTGACGGCCGACCTGGTTGGGCGGTAGGGCGAGCCGGCCGTCCACGTCGGGATGCCGCGGGACCACGGCGATGAGGTGCAGATCTGGGTTGGCGGTCAGGGCGTCGGCGAACAGGCGCGAAACCTGTTTGGACCACAGGTACTGGTCCTCCAGATAGATCAGGCGTTTGGCCCGCCGGACCGCCTTCGTGTAGCCGCGGGCGACGCTGCGCTCACCGCGCGGTGCGAACGCGTACTCGAAATGGGCGTCGGGATACGTCCGCAATACCTGCACGGACTGTGATCCGCACGGGAGTGGATCCGGCGGCTGGGGCGGCAATTTGCCGGGTCTCAGGTCGGCCCGACGCAGTTTGTCGGTGATCCAGGCGATCGGAGAGAGCATGTCGAGCGGCGCCGGGTCGGTCCACCGTTCCCGGAACGTGTAATCCAGTGCCCCGACGGCCGGGCCCCGAACCTGTAGCTGCAGGTCATGCCACGGTGGTTGCTCGCCGTACTGCTCGGCCATCCGCACTGCCTGGGGATCGCCGCGGTGGTGCTCGTCGTCGCGCCGCGAATGGCACAGGTCGATACCGCCGGCGAAGGCGACATCGCGGTCAGGCGAGCGAGGATGGCGCAGTACCACCAGCTTCTGGTGATGCGAACCGCCGACCCGCACCCGCTGGTCGAGCAGCACCTCGCCGCCCGCGGCTTCGATCACGTCGCCCAGATGCTGATTCTCTTCCTCGCTGTAGGAGAACCTGTCCAGATGGGAACGCCACATCAGGCCCTTGACGACGACGCCCCGCTCGGCGGCGTGGCAGAAGAGTTCGGCGATGGTGGGTCCGTCGGCGCGGACCCGTTCGTCGGGATCGCCGCGCCAGTCGGTGAAGAACAGATGATCGCCGTGCCGCAGGTCGCTGACTTCGGCAGCCAGCCGGTCGAAGTAAGTGGCACCGTGAACCAGCGCTTCCACCGTGTTGCCCGAGCACCAGTCCGGTATCGACGTGGCAGGGTTACCGCGCTCATCGGCCGTGAGGAACCAGTCCGCTAATCCAGCCAATTCGTCTCCTCAACCTCGTCGAGGTCCCAGCCGGACCCAGGGCGGCTGATGCGGAGATACCCGCTTCGGGCCTCGCTCAGTCCGAGTGGCAGGCATCCGGCCCACCGGACCGACCCGACAGACAAAGCGGCCCCCGGGAAGAATCCCGGGGGCCGCCGTGTCAGAGCTGTTTAGAACGCAGCCTCGTCGAGCTCCATCACCTCGTTGTCGATGGTCTCGATGACCTGACGGGTGCTGGTGAGCAGCGGCAGCATGTTCTTCGCGAAGAACGAAGCTGCGGCGATCTTGCCCTCGAGGTAGGTGCGGTCCTCACCGGTGGCGCCGGCGTCGAGCTTCTCGATCGCCACCGCCGCCTGGCGGGCCAGCAGCCAGCCGAGCAGCAGGTCGCCGACCGACAGCAGGAACCGGACCGAGCCGAGGCCCACCTTGTAGATGCTGGCGGCATCTTCCTGAGCGGCCATCAGGTAGCCGGTCAGGCTGGCTGCCATGCCCTGGACATCGGCCAGCGCGGTGCCGAGCAGCTCGCGCTCGGTCTTGAGGCGGCCGTTGCCCGTCTCGTTCTTGATGAACTGCTCGATCTCACCGGCCACGAACGCCAGCGCCTGGCCCTTGTCGCGGACGATCTTGCGGAAGAAGAAGTCCTGCGCCTGGATGGCGGTGGTGCCTTCGTACAGCGAGTCGATCTTGGCGTCGCGGATGTACTGCTCGATCGGGTAGTCCTGCAGGAAGCCGGAGCCACCCAGGGTCTGCAGGCTCTCGGTCAGCTTGGCGTAGGCCTGCTCCGAGCCGAAGCCCTTGACCACCGGCAGCAGCAGGTCGTTGACCTTGTGCGCGAGCTCGGGCTCGACACCGTGCAGCGCCTTGGCGACGTCCTTGTCCTGGAAGGTGGCGGTGTACAGGTACAGCGCGCGCATGCCCTCGGCGTAGGACTTCTGGGTCATCAGGCTGCGACGCACGTCGGGGTGATGGGTGATGGTGACGCGCGGAGCGGTCTTGTCCATCATCTGGGTCAGGTCGGCACCCTGCACGCGCTCCTTGGCGTACTCCAGAGCGTTGAGGTAACCGGTCGACAGGGTGGCGATGGCCTTGGTGCCCACCATCATGCGGGCCTGCTCGATGACGTCGAACATCTGCGCGATGCCGTTGTGCACCTCGCCGACCAGCCAGCCCACGGCGGGCTTGTCGTGCTGACCGAAGGTCAGCTCACAGGTGGCCGAAACCTTCAGGCCCATCTTGTGCTCGACGTTGGTGACGTAGACGCCGTTGCGCTCGCCCAGCTCACCGGTCTCGAAGTCGAAGAGGAACTTCGGTACGAAGAACAGCGACAGACCCTTGGTGCCGGGGCCTGCGCCCTCGGGGCGGGCCAGCACCAGGTGGAAGATGTTCTCGAACAGGTCATCGGAGTCGGCGGAGGTGATGAACCGCTTCACGCCGTCGATGTGCCACGAGCCGTCGTCCTGCTTGACGGCCTTGGTGCGGCCGGCGCCGACATCCGAGCCGGCGTCGGGCTCGGTGAGCACCATGGTGGCGCCCCAGCCGCGCTCGGAGGCCAGAACGGCCCACTTCTTCTGCTCTTCAGTGGCGTTGTCGTAGAAGATCTGCGCGAAGGCGGCACCACCGGCGTACATCCACACGGCGGGGTTCGCGCCGAGGATGTGCTCGTTGAGTGCCCACAGCAGCGCCTTGGGGGCGGGCACGCCACCGAGCTCTTCGTACAGGCCGACCTTGTCCCAGCCGCCGTCGATCGCCGCGCGAACCGACTTCTTGAAGGGCTCGGGCAGGGTGACGGTGTGGGTCTTGGGGTCGAACACCGGCGGGTTGCGGTCGCCGTCGGCGAACGAGTCGCCGATCGGGCCCTCGGCCAGGCGAGCCATTTCGCTGAGCATCTCGCGGGCGGTGTCGGCATCCAGGTCGCTGTAATCGCCGGTCCCCAGGGCCTTGTCCAGGCCGAAGACGTCGAACAGGTTAAAGACCTGGTCACGGACATTGCTCTTGTAGTGGCTCACTTTTCCTCCTCGTGAGAATGCCACTTGAGGTTGGGTACTCCGGATAAGTTACCCACCAGTAACTGCGGCCAACTATACCGTTCAGTAACTTCAACGCAAAGAAACTCTGAGCAATTTCTGGGAGCTAACCAACCCAGTGGTTGATCGAACTTTGTACCCTGCCTTGAAAAAGGGTTTGACCTGCGGGTTTGGCTCAATGTGACGATCCTCACCAATATGCCCATTAAGGTGGGCGGATGCGTCGAATCGCGGTGTGGGGCACCGGAAACATGGGTTCGACGGCGATCAGGTCGGCCACGGGGTTCCCGGGCCTGGAACTGGCTGCCGTCATCACGTCATCACCTGACAAGGCCGGCCTCGATGCCGCGACCTTCGCCAAGCTCGACACCCCGACCGGTGTCGCCGCGACCACCGATGTCGACGCTGCCCTCGCGCAGTGCGACGCGGTGGCCTACATGTCTTCCGGCGACATCCGCCCGGAGGAGGCGCTCGCCGAGATCGAACGGTGCCTGCGCGCCGGCAAACAGGTGGTGACGCCGTCGCTGTACTCGCTCTACGACCCGGCCTCAGCTCCGGCGGAATGGGTCGAGCGGCTCACCGACGCCGCGGTCGCGGGCAACTCCGCGCTGTTGGTCAGCGGCGTCGACCCGGGCTGGGGCAACGACGCCCTCGCGGTGATCGCCGCCGGGCTGTGCACCCGGATCAAGACCATCCGGTGCCAGGAGATCTTCGACTACTCCACCTACAACCAGCCGCATTCGGTGCGGGTGCTCTGCGGCTTCGGCGGGTCGATGGACGAGACGCCGATGATGCTGCTGCCCTCGATCCCGACCATGGTGTGGGGCGGCAACGTCCGGCTGATCGGCCGTGGCCTGGGCCTGGAGATCGACGACATCACCGAGACAGTGGAGCGGTTGCCGCTCACCGAGTCCGTCGACAACGTCATGGGCCGCTTCGAGGCCGGCACCCAGGGCGCGTTCCGGCTCCAGGTCATCGGGTGGGCGAACGGTGTCGAGCGGGTCGTCATCGAGCACATCACCCGTATCGACCCGGACTGTGCGCCGGACTGGCCCAAGCCCGACGAAGGCGTGGGCGACCACCGGGTGATCGTCGACGGCGACCCGCAGCTGAACATCGTGGTGCGCGCCGACGTGCCGGGCGGAACCCGCGCCGACGGCGGCAACACCACCGCGGCCAATCGGTTGCTCGGCGCGATCGACTGGCTGGCCACCCAGAAGCCCGGTATCTACGACGGTCTCGACGTGCCGTTGCACCCGCCGCTGCCCGCCGAGGTCGAAGCCACCCGCTGGGTCTGACTTTTTCCGCCGAGCAGACGCGAACTCCCCCAAATCGATCCGGATTTAGGGGAGTTCACGTCTGCTCGCGGGTCAGTCCTCGCTCTGCGGCTCTTCAGGCGCCCCCGGCGTCTCGTCCGACGGCTCAGCCGGTTCCGGTGACTCCGCCGCGTCCGACGGTGACTCTGCCGCGTCCGCGTCCGGAAGCTGACCCACGAGATACTCGGCCAGTCCGCCGATGGTCGGGTAGTCGAAGACCGCGGTCGCGTTGATGGTGAACTTGCCGCCGAACTGACTGTGCAGCCGGTTCCGGAGCTCGATCGCCATCAGTGAATCCGTGCCCAGGTCGAGGAATCGGCTGCTCGCGGCGGGCGGTTGCGCCAGCCGCAGGAAGTTCTGCACCTCGCGCTGCAGGAACTCGGTCACGAACCCCGCCCGCTGCGGCACCGGGATCTCCATGAGTTGCTTGAGCAACTCGCTGTCCCCGGTGATCTCACCGACCGCACTCGGCAGCACCAGGTCGAGGATCGGCGGACGCGAACTGCCCAACACCTTGGCGGCCCGCTGCCAGTTGGCCTTGAGCACCGTGGCCTGTCCGGTCCCGTTGGCGACGACCTCGGCCAGGGCGGCGAGCGCTGCCGACGGATCCAGCGGGATCAGGCCCTGTGCACTGATATTGGCGGTCGCCGCGTCCGAGGACGCCATGCCGCCTTGAGCCCACGGACCGAAGTTGACACCCGTGGCCGGCAGGCCCTGCGCCCGGCGCTGCGCGATCAGACCGTCGAGCAGCGCGTTGGCGGTGGCGTAGTTGGACTGACCAGGTGAGCCGAACAGGCTGGACACCGAGGAGGACACGATGAAGAAGTCCAGCTCGTCGTCCTTGGTCAACCGATCCAGATGGACGCCGCCGTACGCCTTGGGCGCCAACGTGGTTCGGAACCGTTCGACGCTCTGTTGACCCAGCAGCGCATCGTCGAGCACACCGGCCAGATGCGCCACACCGGCGAGCGGTGGCAACTCCGCGCGGATCCGCTCCAGGAGCTTCGCCGCCTCGGCCTCGTCGCCGACATCGGCGGTGAAGACGTGGACGCGGGTTTTGTAGCGCTCGGTGATCTCATCGATCGCCTTCTGCGTGTCCGCATCGGGCGCGCGCCGGCTCGTCAGCACGAGGTCTCCGGCACCGAGTTGGGCCAGGTAGGCCGCGGTGTGCAGGCCGATGGCCCCGAGTCCGCCGGTGATCAGATAGCTCCGATCAGCCTTGGGCTGCAGCGGGTTCGGGATCTGCACCACGATCTTGCCGATGTGCCGGGCCTGCTGCATGCGCCGGAACGCGGCCCTGGCCTCGGTGAGCGGGTAGACCTCCGCGGGCAGAGGCGTCCAGACGCCCACCGACGAGCGCTCGCGCGAGGAGTCGATACCTGCAGCCAATCCCTCCGAAACCTCGGTCAGCAAGTCGCGAATGCGATCGGGTTCGGTGAACATCACCGTGTCCAAAGCGACGATCTCGTAGGCGATGTCGGGGCGGGCCTCGGCCATCTGCTCCGGTGACCAGATATCGCGCTTGGCGATCTCGGCGAAGCGGCCGTTCCGGGCGGTGGCCTTCAGTGTCGCCTCGATGAAGCCCTCGCTCGTCAGGCTGTTGAGCACCACGTCAACACCCTGGCCGTCGGTGTCCGCCAGGATCTGATCGGCGAAATCCGTTGTCCGCGAGTCATAGACGTACTTCACGCCCAGATTGCGCAGGGTTGCCCGCTTGAAGGTGCTGGCCGTGGCGAACACCTCGGCCCCGCACTGCTGGGCCATCTGGACCGCCGCCAGCCCGACACCGCCGCTGGCCGCGTGGATGAGGACCTTGTCACCCGGCTTCAGTTGCGCCCAGTCGAACGACAGCCGCACCGTCAGCGCCGCCGCGGGAATCGTCGCGGCCTCCACCGCGCTCACCCCGTCCGGGATCGGCGCCAGGAACTGCTCAGGCACGTTGAACCGGCTGGAGAACGCGCCCTGCATGGAGCCGTAGACGCGCTGACCCACCTCAACCCCGGTGACGCCTTCACCCAATTGCGTGACGACGCCCGCGAAGTCACCGCCGATCGGCCCCGGGTCGCCCGGGTAGAGCCCGAGAACGTTCAGCACGTCGCGGAAGTTGAGACCCGCGGCCTCCACCCGCACCTGTACGTAGCCCTCGTCCGGCGCTGGTACGTCTTTCTCGGTCAGTCGCAGGTTGTCGATTGCGCCGCGTTCGGTGGGAGCGAGCACGTAGTCACCCCCGCGGGGCACCGTGAGGTGACCGCTGCGCGACCACGGCAACAACCGGGAAGCCAGCAGCTTTCCTTGGCGCAGAGCGAGTTCCGGCTCATCGACCGGGGTGGCCAACAGGCCGGCCAGCGCCTGAACCGCCTCATCCGATCCGTCGCAGTCGACCAGCTTGACGCGCAGTGCCGGTTCTTCGTTGATGGTCGTGCGGCCGAAGCCCCACAGCCCGGCCTGCACCGGATCGACCGGCTCGCCGGATTCGGTGGCTACGGCCCGCTCGGTGACGATCCACAGCCCGTTCGGCAGCTTCACCGAGCCACCCTGCACCGTGTGTACCGCGCTGAGCAGATTGGCGATCTCGGCCTCGAGTCGCGCCTCGGCGTCCGCCGCACCCGGCCCGCTGCTGCGCCAGACGACTCCCGAGAACCCGATCCCGCGTTCGTGGGCCTGAACCAGCTGCTGTCCCAGGAGTTCTGGATCGGTGTTCCGGTCGAACGGGATGCAGCCCGGTACCTTCGCGGCAAGTTCGTCGAATCCGGCGATCAGCCAGGTGCCGCTGACCTTTGCGATCTCAGCAGTGTCGTCGCCGGCGGGTGGCGCCGGAACTTCGTGCCAGCCAAGCGTGTACAGCAGCCGGGTGGCGTCGCCGCCGAGGCCGCGCAGCAGCGCCTCACGCGGTGCCCGCTTGACGGTGAACTCTCGGACCCCGCCGAGGTGACGGCCGTCCCGATCCAGGTACTCGAGGTCGAAGACCTGGGTCTCGCTGTCGAGGGCGCTCTCGTGCCACCGTGCCCGGCAGTAGAAGCGCCGCGGCATCTTCTCCTTCAACGTCACCTGTCCGTACCGTAGCGGCAGGAACAGGTCGTTCACGCCCTGCTCGGCAGCGAGTAGTGCCGGGAACGCCGGGAAGGCGACACCGGTGCACAGGTCCATCAGGACCGGGTGCATCGGCTCGGTTCCCAGTTGTTCGGCGAGCTCCTCGCCGACCAGGATGTCGCCGATCGCCTCACCTTCACCCAGCCACAGCGACTTCAACGAGCCGGACCACGTTGGACCCCAGGCCAGTTCGAGATCCGCGAAGGTTTCGAACAGTTCCTGCGGACGCATGCGCTCGAGCCGCTCGATGGCCTCGTCGACCGGATCGGACGGCTCGGCCGCCTCATCGTCCGGGGAGACTCCGGCGACCACGGTGCCTTCGGCGTTCAGCGACCAGTCCGCGCCCCGTTCACCGTACGGCCGGCTGTGTACCTCGAACTTCGAGCCATCGCCGCCGTCCAGCGGATGCAAGGTCAGCTGCACCTCGCGAGAACTCTTCTCGGGCAGGATGATCGGTTCGTAGAAGAAGACGTCCTTCGCGTGCGCCGGGGTGCCGACCGCGGCCAGCGCCATCGCCGCATACGTCGCCCCGGGGACCACGACGGTGCCGTAGATGACGTGATCGGAGAGCCACGGCTGGGATTTGACCGACAACCTGCTGGTGTACACCGAATCGCCGGAGGCGAGATCCTTTCCGCTTCCGAGGATTCCGGAACCCGCCGCCCCGTGCAGATCCGTGCCGGTCATCGCCGCACCCTTGGGCCAGAACCGTCGGCGCTGGAACGGGTAGGTCGGCAACTCGACCCGCCGGCGAGAAGGTCCCTGCAGCGCGGCGAAGTCCGGACGGTGCCCACCGACGTAGGCCGCGGCCAGTGCATCGGCGATCTGGCGCCGGTCGGCCACGCCCTTGCGTAGCGAGACAATCGCCCGGGGCGCGGCCAGATGCTCCGGCCACACCTGCACCGCCGCGCCGGACAGTGCCGGCTGGGGGCCGATCTCCATCAACACCGAGCAGCCCAGTGCCGCTGCGGTGCGAACGCTTTCGGCGAACTGCACCGGCTGACGGGAATGCCGCCGCCAGTACTGCGCGTCGAGCGGGGTCTGGGCAGTCAGCACGGCGCCGGTGCGGTTGCAGATGAGCGGCAGTGTGGGCACGGCGTACTCGACCCGCGACGCGTACGACTCGAACTCGTCGAGCACCGGATCCAGCAGTTCCGAATGGAAGGCGTGGCTGGTCTGCAGCCACGTGCAGCGGATCCCCTCGTTCTCGAACTTGGCGACGGCCTGCTCCAGATCCTCAGCGGGCCCGGACAACACTGTGTTCGGACCGTTGTAGGCGCCCACCGACACCCGTGGGAAGGCGCCGGCCATCTCTTCGACCTGCTTGGCGTCGGCGAACACCGCCACCATCCGCCCACCGTCGGGCAGGCTGCCGAACAGCCGGCCACGCTCGGCCATCAGCCGGGCACCGTCTTCGAGGCTGAAGACTCCGGCGACACACGCCGCCGCGTACTGGCCGACGCTGTGCCCCAGCACCACGTCGGGCTGGATGCCCCAGGACTGCCACAACCGGGCCAGACCCATCTCGACGGCGAACAGAGCCGGCTGGGCAAAGGACGTGTCCCGCAGGGTGTTTGCGGCATCCGCGCCCGAGGCGAAGATCACCTCGAGCAGCGGCCGCGGCAGGATGTCCTTGACGGCTTCGGCGCAGCGCGTCACCGTTTCGGCGAAAACCGGCTCGGTGTCGAACAGTTCGCGGGCCATGCCGGGGTATTGGCTGCCCTGCCCGGTGAACAACCAGGCCGTCGTCGGATGGTGGGTGTGCTCGCCGCGCACCACCCCGGGGCGCGTGCGATTCTCGGCCAGGTCGGCCAGACCCATGCGGGCCTCGTCGATCGAATCGACGACCAGAGCGGCGCGATGCTCGAAATGCGAACGGCCCGTTCCGGCGGTGAGGCACACGTCGGCGAGGTCGGCGTCCGGGTGGGCGGTCAGCCACCCCTCATAGCGCCGTGCCAGTGCGACGAGAGCCTCCGGTGACCGCGCCGACAGCGCCAGCACGCTCGTCGCCGGTTGCTCCTGGCTGTCCGTGTCGGGAGCTTCCCGGTCCTCCGCGTTGTCATCGACGGTGACCGGCGGGGCCGGTGCCTCTTCGATGAGTACGTGCGCGTTGGTGCCGGTGAATCCGAAGGAGCTCACGCCGGCGCGGCGCGGTTTGCCGTTGATTCGCCACGGGGTCGCCTTGTCCACCACCTTCACCGGCAGTGAATCCCACGGGATGTGCGGCGACGGGTTCTCGAAATGCAGGCTCTGCGGCAACATCTCGTGCTGAAGTGACAATACGACCTTGATCAGACCCGCTGCGCCCGAAGCTGATTCGGTATGGCCGATGTTGGTCTTCACCGATCCCATCAGTAGCGGGCGGTCGGCCTCCCGCGCGCCGCCATAGGCGGCCGCGGCGGCCTGAACTTCGATCGGATCACCCAGCGGGGTGCCCGTCCCGTGCGCCTCGAGGTAGTCGACATCCCCACCGGTCAGACCGGCGCGAGTCAGCACCGAGCCGATGAGCCGTTGCTGGGCACCGCCGTTGGGCACCGTCAGGCCACTGGAGGCGCCGTCCTGGTTCACCGCGCTGGCGGGGATGATCGCGCACACCCGGTCGCCGTCGCGCTCGGCGTCGCTGAGCCGCTTGAGCACGAGGATGCCGCAGCCTTCGCTGCGGACATAGCCGTCGGCGGAGGAGTCGAACGTCTTGCAGCGTCCGACAGGGGACAGCATCCTGGCGCGGGAGGCGGCGACCACCGTCACCGGGCTCAGCAGCACGTTGACGCCACCGGCCAGGGCCATGTCGCAGTCGCCGGCGCGCAGGGCCTGGCAGGCCTGGTGGATCGCGACCAACGCTGAACTGCAGGCGGTGTCGATCGCCACGGCCGGTCCTTCGAAGCCCAGCGCGAAGGCGACTCGACCGGAGATGGCATTGAGTGCGTTGCCGGTGATGAAGTGGGGTTCGATCTTGTCGATCGGCTCAGCCGAGAGCAGGTGCGCGTACTCGTTGGCGGCCACGCCGGTGAAGATGCCGGTTCGGCTACCGCGGAGCGAGGTCGGCGAGTATCCCGCCCTTTCCAAGCCCTCCCATACGGTTTCGAGCATCAGGCGTTGCTGCGGCTCGATCCATACGGCCTCGCGCGGGGAGATGCCGAAGAACTCGGGGTCGAATCCGTCGATGCCGTCCAGGAATCCGCCGAAGCGCGTGTACGTCTTGCCCGGCACGTCTGGATCCGGATCATAGAACTCGTCGATGTCGAAGCGGTCCTCGGGCACTTCGCGGATCGCATCGACACCCTCGGAGAGCAGGTCCCAGAACGCTTCTGGATCCGCAGCGCCGGGGAACCGGCACGATACCGCGACGATCGCGATCGGGTCGTCCGCACGGGTGACCACCGGTGCCACCGTGGACTTGGCCGGAGCCTGGAGGTTGAGCCCGAGCACCTCGCCGAGGAGGTAGTCGGCCACGTCCGACAGGCGTGGGTGGTCCATCACCAGGGTGATGGGAATTTCGTGGCCCACGCCCTGCTCGATGCGGCGGCGCAGCTCGACGGCCATCAGCGAATCCATGCCGAGGTCGAAGAAGCCTGCCTCCTCGCGGATCTCGGCGGAGTCGACGCGCGTCACGTCTGCCACCGCTTCGCGCAGGTAGTCGGTCAGCAGCTTCTTGCGCTGCTGCACGGGTGCGCCCTCGAGTTGCTCAACCAGGCGGGTCTTCCCCGACTGCGTCAACACCGGTGCCGCCGCGGACTCGGGAATCTCATTCTCGAGTTCGGCCAGGAACGCTCGCCGTCCCGCCTGCTGGTAGAGCGGGAGGAAGCGCGCCCAGTCGATCCGGGCGATCACACCTTGGGCAAGTCCCTGCGCGCCCGAGGTCGCCATGACATCGGCCAGCCCGGCCAATGCGTCGGCGGGAGGCAAGGTCTGGATCCCGCGTTGTTCGAGCCGGGCCCGGGATTCCGCGTCGGCCATGCCCGCTGACCACGGGCCGAAATTGACACTGGCCGCGGCGACGCCCCGGTCCCGCAGACGCCAGGCGATCCCGTCCAGGAATGCGTTGGCCGCGCTGTAGGCGGTCTGGCCGAATCCGCCCCACACCGAGGCGATCGACGAGGTGGTGATGAAGAAGTCCAGTTTGAGCTCAGCCGCTGCTTCGCTCAAATGCCAAGCACCCCATACCTTCCCAGCGAATACGCGGTCCAGCTCGGCTTGCTGGGCCGCGAAGTCCGGTTCACTCAGAGGGGTGGTTCCGTTCTCGCCGGCAGCATGGACGATGCCCGCGATCGGCGGCATGTCGGCCTGTATGCCGGCCAGCAGTCGCGCGACATCGTGGGCGTCGGCGACATCGGCAGTGACCACCCGGACGTCGCAGCCGTGCTGTGCGCGGAGCGCGTCGATGCGCTGAGTGGCGGTGTCGTCGGGTGCGCGCCGGCTGGTCAGCACCAGATGCTCGGCCCCGTTCGCGGCCAGGTATCCGGCGATCTCCAGTCCGATCGAGCCGAGTCCGCCGGTCACCAGATACGTTGCATCTCCGCGCAAGTCGAGCGACCCGCCGCTCGGCCCGCCGTCGCGTCGAACCAACCGGGGGACGTAGACGGATTGATCCCGCAGCGCGATCTGGTCTTCGCGGGCCCCAGAGCCCGGGACCGCCGCGGCCATGTCGATGAACCGCGACCATTCGGCGACGGTCCCGTCGGACAGGTCGGCCAGCCCGCCCCACAGCTGTGGAAGCTCCAGTGCGGCGGCCCGGCCGAAGCCCCACAGCGCACCCTGTTCGGGGGCCACGGTGTCCGCGTCGGTGACGCGTTGCGCCCCGCTGGTGAGCAGCCAGATCGGTGCCCTCGTCTCGGCGGCGACCGCCGCGCGGAACAACCGCCGCGCCCCGCTCAGGATCCGGTGCTGCATCCGCAGCAGGGACTGCATCGAGGTCGTGCCGCTCGAACCGGCTTCCCCGTCGAGCGCGGTCAAAAGCACAATGCGGAGGCCGGTTTCGGCCGTCGCGGCTTCTGCCGCCACAACCCGCAACGTGTCCGCGAGCTGCGTCTCGTCGGCGTCGGACGTCGGCAGTCCGATGATCCGGTGCCGTTGCCCGCGTGCGGTGAGGGTCTCGACCAGCGGCTCGACCGCCGGGGAACTCTCACCGATGAGCAGCCATGTGCAATCCGCGCCGGAGGCAGGAGCAGGAACCTCGTCCCAGCGGAACTCATAACGATCGTCGGCGATGGACTGCCGGGAGCGCTGCCGGTTGTGTTGTGCCGCAAGCTTGGCCAGCACGCTGAGGGTCTGCGGGTCGGAGTTCGCGCCGTCGAGCAAGCTGGCGAGCTCCTCGATCCGGCCGTCCTCCAGAAGCCCGACCGCCTGGGTGCGCGGCCCGTTGATGTGCTGCTGGCCGTTCGGGCGCTCGCGATTGTCGAGGTACCAGTACTGGCGGTGCTCGAACGGGTAGGTGGGCAGGTCGAGCTTTTTCGCGTGGGCTCGCCGGAAGGCGCTGAACCGGGGCAGATGACCGTGAACGTAGGCGTCGGCGACGGCTTCGGTGATCTGCCGGTGATCGGTGGTGTTGCGACGCAGCGAGGCGATCACCCGCGGCGCGGTGGCCGGGTCGGGCCAGGCACCCAGGGCCGCGGCGGTCAGCACCGGTCGTGGACCGATCTCGACCAACAGCTTGCAGTTGAGCTCGGCCAGAGTGCGCACACTCTTGGCGAACTCCACCGGTTGGCGGGCGTGGCGGCGCCAGTAGGCGCCGTCGATCTTGACGCTCCTGCCGAGCGCTGCACCGGTGCGGTTGTCGATGAGTAGCCGTTGCGGTGTGGCGTAGGTGAACCCGTCCGCAAACGACTCGAACTCGTCGAGGATCGGATCCAGCAGCGATGAATGGAACGCATGGCTGGTGTCCAGCCAATCGCACCGGACGCCGTCCGCCGCGAGTCCGGCCACCGCCCGCTCCAGATCGTCGGCGGGTCCGGACAGCACGGTGTTCGCGCCGTTGTAGGCGGCCACCGACAGGCTGGGGAACTCATCGGTGAGGCTCTCGGCCCGCTCGGCGGCGGTGAACACCGCGACCATCCGGCCACCGGCGGGCAGGCTGCCGAACAGGAGTCCGCGTTCGGCGATCAGTCGCGCGCCGTCCTCGACGCCGAACACGCCCGCGACGCACGCCGCCGAATACTGGCCGACGCTGTGGCCGAGCACCACGTCCGGTTCGAATCCCCACGACTGCCAGAGCCGGGCCAGACCCATCTCGACCGCGAACAGCGCGGGCTGGGCGTATGACGTCTGCCGCAGCGTCTCCTCGGCGCCTTCATCAGTATCAAAAATGATGTCCAGCAAAGGCTTTTCGAGCACGTCGGCCACCGCCGAAGCGCATCGATTCAGGGTTTCGGCAAACACCGGCTCGGTGTCGAACAACTCGCGGGCCATGCCGGGGTACTGGCTGCCCTGGCCGGTGAACAGCCACGCGGTCTTCGGTGCCTCGTGGGATTCTCCGCGAACCAGGCCAGGCGCCGGCCGATCGTCGGCGAGGGCGCCGAGGAGCTCGACGGCGGATTCTCGCGAATTGACCACCAGCGCGGCCCGGTGCTCCAGGTGCGCTCGCCCCACGCCTGCGGTGAAGCACACGTCGGCCAAGGTGGCCTCGGGGTGCGCGCCCAACCAGCTGCGGTATTGGTCGGCGACCTGTACCAACGCGGCCGGAGTCCGAGCCGAGAGCGGCAGGATGCCGAACTGCCCGTCGGTGGGTTGCTCGGCCGGGGCCGTAGCCGCTGCCGGCTCGGGAGCCTCTTCGAGGATGACGTGCGCGTTGGTCCCGGCGAAGCCGAACGAGCTGACCCCGGCGATGCGCGGCCGACCGTTGCGTTCCCAGGGGGTGGACTCCTTGACGACCTCGAGCGCGAGCCGATCCCAGGGAATGTGCGGCGACGGATTCTCGAAATGAAGATGCTTTGGCAGGGTCTCGTGTTCCAGCGACAGGATCACCTTGACGACGCCGGCGATCCCCGCCGCCGCCTCCAGGTGGCCGATGTTCGTCTTCGCCGACCCGATCAACAGTGGCTGGTCGGCTTCGCGTCCGGCGCCGAGCACCTCACCTGCGGCCTGGGCCTCGATCGGGTCGCCCAGAGAAGTTCCGGTGCCGTGCGCTTCCAGGTATCCGACGTCGCGGGGTTCCAGACCGGACCGCTTCAGCGCATCGGCGATCACGCGCTGCTGAGCGACACCGTTCGGCACCGTCAACCCACCGGATGCGCCGTCCTGGTTGATCGCGCTGCCGCGGATCACGGCCCGAATCCGGTCACCATCGCGTATTGCGTCGTCGAGTCGCTTGATGACGATGACGCCGCAGCCCTCGCCGCGCACATAGCCGTCGGCGGCCGCGTCGAAGGTTTTGCACCGACCGTCCGGGGCCAGCATATGCGCGCTGGAGAAAGTGATCATGGTGGCGGGCGTGAGCAGGACGTTCGCCCCACCGGCCAGGGCGAGATCGCACTCGCCCAAGCGAAGTGCTTGGCACGCTTGGTGGATTGCCACCAGCGATGAGCTGCACGCCGTGTCGACGGCGACGGACGGACCCTGCAGGCCCAACCGATAACTGATCCGGCCCGCCGCGGCGGCGTTCGACGTGCCGATGGCCATGTAGGCCTCGATCTCGGGATACGTCAGTTCGTCGGAGGCCATGCCGAGGTAGTCGTGGGTGGCCAGGCCGACGAACACGCCAGTGTTGGTGTTGGCCAGGGCCGTTGGTGCGGTACCCGCGTGTTCCACCGCGCGCCAGGCGGTCTCGAGCAGTAGTCGATGCTGCGGGTCCATCAACCTGACCTCGCGCGTCGACATGCCGAAGAACGGCGCGTCGAACCCGGTCACGTCGTCGACGAAACCCGCACGTCGGGTTACGACCTTGCCGACAGCGCCCGGCTCCGGATCGAAGAACTCGTCGACGTCCCAGCGGTCCCTGGGTACCTCCGAAATTGCGTCGCGACCTGCGCGCAAGAGGTCCCAGTAGCTCTCGGCATCCGGAGCTCCCGGAAAGCGCGCTGCGTAGCCGACGACGGCAAAGCGCATTGGTGGTTCACTTTGATTCACAACGGATCCCATGCCGTTGTCCTCCTCGCATCGGCGTGCAGAATCGCACCTCCGCGCCCCCCCGAAGCGCATGGAGATCAACTTCGCACCACTATCGCATGCGAAGCTGTGGAGCGCGCGGCTCCCCTTGCCACATCAAGATCTTCCGAGCGTTCGCCGTGGAAGCACGGGTATGTTGAGCCGCGGGGGGTTCCGCCGGCCCGGGCAGCGGCTGCGCGGGAATCACTACTGGGAGGGCCAGGTTTTGCGGATCGGTAAGATAACTGTTGGCGCACTTGATGAATGGTCATTGAGTCCTGGCGCGGTCACCTCCTGGCATCCCACGGCCGCCGCTCAGGAAACAGCCATGCGAGCTCCGGTGAGTGCAGTTCCGGTTAGCTACATGCAGAGCCAACATCTGCGTAATTACAGTGATCGCAAAGCGGTCGGGCTGAACTTCTCGCGGCAGATCATCGCAAGCTGTGAGGTTGCTGGGCAATGTGATATCGCGGCGATGGATCACGCTGTGAACACCTATCTACGCCGGCACGACACATTCCGGAGTTGGTTCAAAAAAGCCGACGATGGCGAATTCGTAAGGCATGCAATCGAAGATCCGGCTGATATCGAGTTCGCCCCGGTCGACCAGGGCGTGATGACCGTCGAAGAAATTCGTGCGCACGTCGTGGCCATACCGAATCCCCTGGAATGGGGCTGCTTTACGTTCGGCATTATCCAGGGCGAGGACCACTTCACTTTCTTCGCGGCCATGGATCATGTGCACGGGGATGCCACATTGATCGGCACGACGATGATGGAAGCCAACGGAATGTATTCGGCGATGAGTGGCAGCGGCCAGGCCCTCACGCTTCCAGAGGCCGGTAGTTTCGACGACTTCTGTGTCAGAGAGCGTGAGTACACGTCAAAGTTAACCTTGGATTCGCCTGGCGTTCGTGCGTGGATTGACTTCGCCGAGAACAACAGTGATGGTTTTCCGGAGTTTCCGCTGCCCCTGGGCAACCCGAACGAGACGACCAGCAGCGCCTGGTCCTCTGAGGTTCTGTTGGACCCGGCGCAGACCGAACGCTTCGACGCGGCGTGCTCGGCGGCCGGCGCCCGGTTCGTCGGCGGCTTGTTCGCCTGCCTCGGGTTGGTGGAACACGAGTTCACCGGTGCGCTCACGTATTACGGCCTCACGCCGAGGGATTCCCGCACAGCCGGCGACAACTTCATGACACAGGGGTGGTTCACCGGCCTGATTCCGATCACCGTCCCGGTGGCGGCCGCCTCTTTCAGCGACGCTGCCTGGGCGGCGCAGGCTTCTTTCGATTCGGGCCTGGACATGGCCCGAGTTCCTTACTACCGCGTGTTGGAGTTGGCGCCCTGGTTGAACTGGCCACGGCCGAACTTCCCGGTGTCGAACTTTCTGCACGGCGGGGCCGCGCCGCTCAACGCGATCCTCGCCGCGGGCGACATGGGCCTGGCCAACAACATCGGAATGTATCCGGACGATCGGTTCTCCTACCAATTGACGATCTACATTTTCCGGTACGGCGAAGGCACGGTCATGGCGATCATGCATCCCGACAACCCGGTCGCCGAAAAATCGGTGAGCCGTTACCTGGGCGCCATGAAGGCGGTCTCCTCACGAGTTGCTGACAGCGGGCACTGGGGCCGCGTCGCCTAGCGGAGAGCAAACGATGGCCATGGATTTTCCGCTGGGCCCCGACGTCGGGGTGAAGGTGAGGGCGACATGCGACGGATAGCCGATTTCGTTGTGCGGTGGCCTTGGGCTGTGATCGGGGTCTGGGTGGCGATGTTGGTGGCGCTGCCGCTGACCTTCCCCTCGCTCGGCGAGATGGCCGAGAAACATCCGCTCGCGATCCTGCCCAGCGATGCGCCTTCGAGCGTCACCGCGAAAAAGATGACCGAGGCGTTTCACGAATCGGCCAACGACGACCTGCTGTTGGTGACGCTGATCAACGAGGGCGGGTTGGGCCCGGCCGACGAGGCGACCTACCGCAAGCTGGTGGACACGCTGCGCGACGACCAGGCAGACGTCGTGAGTGTGCAGGATTTCGTCAGCACCCCGCAGCTGCGGCAGTTCCTGACCAGCAAGGACAAGACGACCTGGGTGCTGCCGGTCGGGCTCACCGGGGAGCTCGGCACGCCGCGGGCGATCGAGTCGTTCAACCGGGTTTCCGACATCGTCGAACGCAGCACCGCAGGCAGCACACTGGAGGTTCACCTCACCGGCCCCGCGGCCACGGCTGCCGACCTCACCGTCGCGGGTGAACGCGACCGACTCCCGATCGAGATCGCGATCGCCGTTCTGGTGCTGCTGGTGCTGTTGGTGGTCTATCGCAGCGTGGTGACGATGCTGCTGCCACTGGTGACGATCGGGTCCTCGCTGCTCATCGCACAGTCACTGGTGGCGGGCTTCTCCCACCTGACCGGCGCGGGTGTCTCGAACCAGTCCATCGTGTTTCTGAGCGCGATCATGGCCGGCGCGGGCACCGATTACGCGGTCTTCCTGATCAGCCGATATCACGACTATCTGCGATCGGGTAAGGATTTCGACCAGGCGGTTCGCGCCGCGATGATGTCGATCGGGAAGGTCATCACCGCGTCCGCCGCGACGGTGGGGATCACCTTCCTGTTGTTGAGCTTCACCAAGATGGGCGTGTTCAGAACGGTCGGTGTGTCGGCCGCGATCGGGATCGGCGTCGCCTACCTCGCCGGGTTGACCCTGCTGCCGGCCATTCTGGTGTTGGCCGGACCGCGCGGCTGGGTCAAGCCGCGGCGCGAGCTGACCTCCCGGTTCTGGCGTCGATCGGGAATCCGCATCGTTCGCAGGCCGGTGCCGCACCTCGTCGCCAGTCTGCTCGTCCTGGCACTACTGGCCGGCGCCGCGATCTTCGCCCAGTACAACTACGACGACCGGAAGGTGGTGTCGGCGTCGGCGCCGAGTTCGGTCGGATACGCCGCGCTGGAACGGCATTTCCCGATCGCCCAGTCCATTCCCGAGTACATCCTCATCCAGTCACCGCACGATCTGCGCACCCCCAGGGGGCTCGCCGACCTGGAACAGCTCGCGTCGCGGGTCGCCCAATTGCCCGACGTCGGTCTGGTCAGCGGCATCACCCGACCGCTGGGGGAAGTGCCCGCGGAATTCCGGGCCACGTTCCAGGCGGGCATCGTCGGCACCCGGCTGGCCGACGGGTCCTCCCAGATCGACCAGCGCTCCGGCGACCTCAACCGACTGTCGGCCGGGGCGAACACGCTGGCCGACAGCCTCGCCGACGTCCGTACCCAGATCAACCAGATCGCGCCCAGCATCCAGAACCTGGTCGACACGTTCTCCTCGGTGCGCAGTGAATACGGTGGCGACAAGCTGGTGCACGATGTCGAGGTCGCGGCCAAGCTCGTGCAGAGCATCAATGCGCTGGCCAATGCGATGGGGGTCAACTTCGCCGCCGTCAAGAACATCTTCTCCTGGATAGGTCCGGTGCTGGCGGCGCTCCAGAACAACGCGGTCTGCGATTCCAACCCCTCCTGCAGTGACACCCGCCTCCAGTTTCAGCGGCTGATGGATGCGAACAACGACGGAAGCCTCGACCGGATCAACGATCTCGCGCACGAGTTGCAGGGGGCCGGCGATGGCAACCAAAGCCTCAACACCACGATCACCAAGCTGAACAGTGCCCTCGCCGGCGTCAACAAGGCAGTCAAGGCGATGGGGCTGAACAAGCCCGGCGGCGCGCAGTCCAGCGTGAAGGATCTGCAGCAGGGGGCCAACCGTCTGGCCGGTGGCAGCCGGGAGGTGGCCGGCGGCGTCGACGAACTCGTCAAGCAGGTCAAGGTGATCTCGGCCGGGTTGAACCAGGCCTCGTCATTCCTGCTGTCGATGCGCAACGACGCCGCGGATCCGGCGCAGGCCGGATTCAACATCCCGCCCGAGGTGCTGGACCTGGCGGAGTTCAAGAAGGCGTCCGCGGCGTACGTCTCGCCGGACGGGCGCTCGGTGCGGTACCTGGTTCAAACCGAACTCGACCCGTTCAGCCCCCAGGCGATGGATCAGGTCAACCAGATCCAGGACGTCGCGCGCGGGGCTCAGCCGAACACCACGCTCGCCGACGCCGAGATATCGATGGGCGGATACCCCGCCGCTCTGCGGGACACCCGCGACTACTACCAGCAGGACATCCGGTTCATCATCATCGCGACCCTCATCGTCGTGCTGATGATCCTGATGTTGCTGCTGCGCTCGCTGGTCGCACCCCTCTACCTCGTCGGGTCGGTGGTGGTCTCGTACTTCGCGGCGGTCGGCATCGGCGTCCTGGTGTTCCAATCGCTTTTGGGCCAGCAATTGCATTGGAGCGTGCCGCCATTGGCGTTCGTGGTGCTGATCGCGGTGGGTGCGGACTACAACATGCTCCTCGTATCGCGATTGCGGGACGAGTCTCCGCACAGCACCCGGTACGGCGTCATCCGCACCCTGAGTTCGACGGGCGGTGTGATCACCGCGGCGGGCCTGATCTTCGCGGCCTCGATGGCCGGTCTGCTGTTCTCCAGCATCGGCATCGTGATCCAAGGCGGATTCGTGATCGGCGTGGGCATCCTGCTGGACACCTTCCTGGTCCGCACGATCACCGTGCCTGCCATCGCCGCGCTGGCCGGTAAGGCGAACTGGTGGCCGTCACAACTGGTCGGTCGGAGGCTGCGCACGTGACGGGCGATCTGGAAGTTGCGCACGGAATGACGGGTGAGCGCGCACGCGAGATGTGTGTGAGACTACGAAACGAAGCGGGGCGATCAGGAGTGAGTATGAAGAAACTCCTTGCAGGACTTGCGGTATTGATGACTGCCGGCGTCACCGGCTCGTTGGGAGTCCCGGTGAGTGCGTGGGCCGATGAGCCACCACCACCCGGGCCGACGCCCGGCCCGCCGGCTCCTGGGTCGCCGGGCCCCGGGACCGCGTACGCCCTCGGCGGCGCCCACGTTCTCGGGATTCCCTACGACGAATACATCCGCATGACGGGCGAGCACTGGTTCCCCGGCATGAAGCGGGTGAAGGTCGACTACCCCGCGGGGCAGGTTCAGGGGCACACCCTGGAACGGCTCTTCCCCGGTATCGGCGCGATCGGAGAGCAGATCTATCCCGGCCTCGGCCTCGACGGCCCCAGCATCGGCGAATCGGTGGACGAGGGAGAAGGAAACCTCGACACCGCCATCCGCAACGGTGGCAAGGGAACGGCGATGGGCCTGTCCGAGGGAGCGCTCGTGCTCAACGCCGTGAAGGCGAGGCTGGCCAACGATCCGACGGCTCCGCCCCCGGATCAACTGAGCTTCGCGACGTTCGGCGACCCGATCGCCAAGCATCCCTTCGGCGAGAGTTTCCTGACCCAGAACTTCCCCGTGGGCAGCGTGGTGCCGTTCATGGACTACCGCATGCCCGCCCCGGTCGAGAGTCAGTACCACACCGACCAGTTCATCTCGGCCTACGACAGCATCGCCGACTGGCCGGACCGGCCCGACAATTGGATGAGCGTCATCAATGCGATCGCCGGCCTGGCTTCGGGTCACACCGCGATCGCGTTCACCAACCCGAGCAACGTTCCGCCACAGAACATCAGGACGACGGTCAACTCCAAGGGCGCGACGACGACGACCTATCTGGTCCCCGAGGAGCACCTGCCCCTGGTGTTGCCGTTCAAATACCTCGGCTATGACAAGGACACCCTCAACCGGCTGGACGCGGTCCTGCTGCCCATGGTCGATGCGGGCTATTCGCGCAACGACGATCCCGCGACCGCTCCGGTCACGGTGGACCCGGTGAACGGCTTCGACCCCTTGGAGGTCACCGCACCGGCCAACGAGGCGACGTTCGGTGGTGGCGGCGATCCGATGTCCGAGCTCGTCGACGCGGCGATGTCCGTGCTGAACCCGAACGGTGCGGGCTGATGTCCACCCCTCAGTCGACAATTCTCTCGATGCTGCACGGACGTGCCAGCCTGCGCCCTGACGATGTCGCCTTCACCTTCACCGATTACGCCGCCGATCCAGCGGGCGTCGTCGAGACCCTGACGTGGGCGCAGCTGTCACGCCGGACGATGAACGTGGCGCGCGAGATCAGCCTGCACGGGTCGGTCGGTGACCGGGCGGTGATCCTGGCCCCGCAAGGGCTCGAGTACATCCTGGCCTTCCTGGGCTCCATGCAGGCCGGGCTGATCGCGGTTCCACTGCCCATGCCGCATCGCGGTTCGAGCCATGACCGCGTGAGCGCGGTCTTCGTCGACACCAGGCCCTCCGTGGTCCTGACGACGTCCGCGGTCGCCGAGGATGTCGGTGATTACGTGGACCAGTCACGGATGAACACCGCTCCGAAGATCGTCGCGATCGACTCGTTGAACCTGGACGACGACAACGGATCTGGCGGATTCGCCGGGCCCGGCCCGACCGCCGAGTTCCCGACGACGGCGTATCTGCAGTACAGCTCCGGTTCCACCCGGCTGCCCACCGGCGTCATGATCTCGCACCGCAACGTCCAGGCGAACTTCGAGCAGCTGATGCGGGGCTTCTTCGCGGATGCGCAGGTGAAGACCGTCAGCGATGCGACGATCGTGTCGTGGTTGCCCTTCTACCACGACATGGGTCTGGTGCTGGGTGTCTGCGCTCCGATCCTGAGCGGCTATCGCGCCGCGTTGACGAGCCCGGTGGCGTTCCTCGAACAACCGGCTCGCTGGGTGCGAGCGCTGGCCGAGAATCCTCGTTCCTTTTCCGCGGCGCCCAACTTCGCGTTCGATCTGGCCGCCCGCAAGACCAAGGATTCCGACCTCGCCGGACTCGACCTCGGCGGGGTGGTCGGCATCATCAACGGCGCCGAGCGAGTCGAGCCGGCCACCTTGGAGCGCTTCGCAGACCGGTTCGCCCACTTCAATTTTCGCGACGACATGCTGCGGCCGTCGTACGGGCTGGCGGAGGCCACCGTGTTCGTGGCGACGGGCACCTGGCGCGGTTCCTCGCAGGCCGTCAACTTCGACTCCGACGAATTGTCGGCGGGCCGCGTCCGGCGGTGTGCGGCCGGAACCGGCTCGGCGCTCGTCAAATACGCGTTGCCGCAGTCGCCGGTGGTGCGGATCGTCGACGTCGACACCGACCGGGTATGCGCGCCGGACGTGGTCGGCGAGATCTGGGTGCACGGCGACAATGTCGCGGCGGGCTACTGGAGCAGGTCGCCGGAGGAGCAGCAGTGCTTCGGCGCCACCCTCGTCGACCCCCCGTCGGGGACCCCTGACGGCCCTTGGCTGAAAACCGGTGATCTGGGCTTCATTTCGGAGGGCGCCCTGTTCATCGTCGGCCGCATCAAAGACCTGCTGATCATCCGCGGGCGTAATCATTACCCCGAAGACATCGAGGCGACCGTCCAGCAGATCACCGGCGGCCGGGTCGCGGCGATCTCGGTTCCGCTGAATGCCACCGAGAAACTGGTGACCGTCATCGAGGTCAAGAAACGCGGAGAGTCCACGGTCGAGGCGGTGCACTGGCTCAAGGAGATCAAGAGCGATGTCACCTCCGCGATCTCCAACGCGCACGGGCTGAACGTCGGTGATCTCGTACTGGTCTCTCCGGGGTCGATCCCCACGACGACGAGCGGCAAGGTCCGGCGTGCCGCCTGCATCGAGCAGTACCGGCAGGACGAGTTCACGCGCCTGGACGCCTGAGCAAACCCGGCACCGCCGGCTTACAGGCCGACCAACCCGACGACGAGCAACACGGCGCCGACCGTGGCCACCACGGCGGCGAGTTTGCGGTGGCGGTGTGTCTGCAACCAGTCCTGCAGCGCGGACAGGGTTGCCCGGGTGCGCTCCGGGGCCACCAGGTAGGAGATCAGCGGGATCTCCACGAGCCCGAACGCCACCACGTTGAACAGCAACAAGGCGCCGACCTGGGTGGCCGCCGCGGCGCCGGAGGCCACGATGAGCGCGAGCGCTGCGAGATAGTCGATGGACGGCAAGGCGATGCCGAGGCCGGCGGCGCCCGCCGTCCACAGCGAGTGTCCGTGCAGCAGTTGGCGCATACGCGTCGCGAGCGGTCCCGGTTCCCGGTCGGCTCTCGGCCTCCGCAGGCCCGAGACCTTGCCGGTGGCGATCACGGCGGCCACCACGAGCGCCAGGAGTCCCACCGCCACCTGCATCCTGGGAAGGGTGAAATGGGCTGACCCCAGAGCCGGGCGCAGGAGGAACAGCACGACGATGCCGACGGTCGTGCCCATGGCGAAACCGCCGATGAGGAACGCGAAGAGCTGCAGCAGCGGTCGTGGCCGGTTGAGCATCAGGACCGTCATGCCGATCCGGAACGGCTCCAGGCTGACGGCGGCGGCCATCACCAGAAGCGGAATCCACATGATGGGCGCCAACTTACCGTCCGGGCACCGAGTTGTGTTCAGCGCGATCGCGACCCTGGCCCGTACCGCCGGTGACGACGATGATGGAGCGCGTGACGTCTGTGCGGACGGCCCTGCCGGTCGTCGATCTGAGCGATTCGCCCGAACGGCTGCGTCAGGTCGCGCACGATGTCGGCTTCTTCTACCTCACCGGCCACGGGGTCCCGGCGGCGCTGTCGGACCGGCTGCTGGACGCCTCTCGCCGGTTCTTCGCACTGCCGCAAGAGGCCAAGGACGCGATCGCGATGACCAACAGCCCGCATTTCCGGGGGTACACCCGGCTGGGCGGTGAACTCACCGGCGGGCTCGTGGACTGGCGTGAGCAGATCGACATCGGGCCCGAACGCGCCCCACTGAGCGATCCCGAGCCGGACTATCTGCGGCTGCAGGGTCCGAATCAGTGGCCCGCCGATCTCCCGGAGTTGCCCGAGGTCATCGCGCAGTGGGACGCCGAACTGGCCCGGGTCGGCCGAAACCTGTTGCAGCTCTGGGCCGTCGGTCTCGGCGCCGACTCCGGCGTGTTCGATGCGGCGTTCGCCGACGTCCCGGCCACGCTGATCAAGATCGTGCGGTACCCGGCGCAGGCCGAGACCACCCAGGGTGTGGGAGCCCACCGCGACGCCGGGGTGCTGACCCTGCTCCTGGTCGAGCCGGGAAGCCGCGGTCTGCAGGTCCGTGGCGGCGACGGCACGTTCATCGACGTCGACCCGTTACCTGGGGCCTTCATCGTCAACATCGGTGAAATGCTGGAGATCGCCAGCGGCGGTTACCTGCGGGCCACCGAACACCGGGTGCGGGTCGGCGCCGAGGAGCGCATCTCGGTGCCGTACTTCTTCAACCCGCGGCTCGACGCCGGGCTTCCGGTGTTGACCTTGCCCGATCGCCTCGCGGCGCATGCCCGCGGCGTCACCGCCGACCCGTCCAACGAGCGGATCTACTCGGTATACGGGCGCAATGCATGGAAGAGCCGGGTCCGGGCCCACCCGGACGTGGCAGCCGCTCATGGCTACATGTGAAGATGGAGGTGTTATGAGCGCAACAGAACTGAGCCCGACGTCGCTGCGTGAAGCGTTCGGCCATTTCCCGTCCGGTGTCATCGCGATCGCTGCCGAGGTGGAGGGCACTCTGGTCGGTTTGGCCGCCAGCACCTTCGTGCCGGTGTCGCTCGATCCGCCGCTGGTGTCGTTCTGCGTGCAGAACTCCTCGACCACCTGGCCCAAGCTGAAGGATCTCCCGTCGCTGGGAATCAGCGTGCTCGGTGAAGCTCATGACGCCGCGGCCCGCACCTTGGCCGCCAAGACCGGCGACCGGTTCGCCGGGCTGGAGACCGAGTCGCGCGAGTCGGGCGCGGTGTTCATCCACGGAACCAGCGTGTGGTTGGAGAGCTCGATCGAGCAGCTCGTCGAGGCCGGTGACCACACCATCGTGGTGCTGCGGGTCAGCGATATCACGGTCAACGCCGACGTCGCGCCAATCGTCTTCCACCGCAGCACGTTCCGCAAACTCGGCGCCTAGCCTCGCGGCGCCTTCGGGCTCACATACCCGATCAGGGCCGTGCGGCGAGTTCTTCGCGGTATTTGGCTATCCGCTGTTCGATCTCGCCGGCATCGTCTGGACGGCCCTCTTTGCGAGCCAGATCGGCCCGGACCGACAGTTCGCGGATCGCCGTCCGGATCTCGTTGATGCTGTGAGTGTGTCCCATGGTCATAAAGCTGCCTTTCGACGCTGATTGGCTGCTGTGCCTCGAGCCTACGCGTGCATTCAGCCTGCAACTCGGGAACAAAATGGCCGCCCCGCTGGATCAGCGAAGCGGCCATGGAGCGGTGCGGGTCAGTGGACCCACTTGCCCGGCTTGTCCCAATGCCCCGGCGGCGGGACATAGGGAAGGTGGGAGATCGGGCCCGGCGGGACGTTGACCCCGTCGCCCACCACGCCAGGGGGAGGCGGTGCCGGGATCCACCAGTTGTCGTCGGCGTTAGCCTGGCCGGCGCCGAGGTCGAGCGCGGCAAAGCTCAGCGCGCCCGCGGCAGCCGCAGCCGTCGCAAACTTCTTCATCATCTCTGGCTCCTCATCGGCCGTATTGCGGCCACGAGATGCATAGTTTCACTATCCAACGGGCTGATCCAGTTGGTTCGGTGAATCGAACCGGCAGCGATTCGGCCGCCAGAACAACGAAATGGTCGTCCCCACCGCGTGGGAACGACCATTTCGTTGATCTCGGCGCTGAACTATGCGCTCATCGGTGCTGTTTCCTCTTCGCGCAAGCGCTCATCTGGTTCGTTTCCTCTTCGCGCAAGCGCTCATCTGGTTCGTTTCCTCTTCGCGCAAGCGCTCATCGGTGCTGTTCCCTCTTCGCGCAAGCGCTCATCGGCGGAACAGCTTGTTGCCCAACCACACAATCGGGTCATACTTGCGGTCGGCCACCCGTTCCTTCATCGGGATCAGCGCGTTGTCGGTGATCTTGATGTTCTCCGGGCACACCTCGGTGCAGCACTTGGTGATGTTGCAGTAGCCGAGCCCGAACTCGTCCTGTGCCATGTCCTTGCGGTCCAGGACGTCGAGCGGGTGCATGTCCAACTCGGCGATCCGCATGTGGAACCGCGGCCCGGCGAACGCCTCCTTGTTCTCCTCGTGGTCACGCACCACGTGGCAGACGTTCTGGCACAGGAAGCACTCGATGCACTTGCGGAATTCCTGGCTGCGCTCGACATCCACCTGCTGCATCCGGTACTCGCCGGGCTGCAGATCCTTCGGCGGGGTGAATGACGGGATCTGGCGGGCTTTTTCGTAGTTGAACGACACGTCGGTCACCAGGTCGCGCATCACCGGGAACGTCCGCAGTGGTGTCACCGTGACGGTTTCGGACGGGTCGAACGTCGACATCCGGGTCATGCACATCAGCCGTGGCCGGCCGTTGATCTCCGCTGAGCAGGAGCCGCACTTGCCTGCCTTGCAGTTCCACCGCACTGCCAGGTCGGGCGTCTGGGTGGCCTGCAGTCGGTGAATGATGTCGAGCACCACCTCGCCGTCGTTGACCTCGACGGTGTAGTCCTGCAGCCCGCCTCCGGTGTCGTCGCCGCGCCAGACCCGCAGGTTCGCGTTATACGCACTCATGCTCAGCCCTTCCGATCCGGGTGTTCGGCCAGTTCCTGGTCGGTGTAATACTTTTCGAGCTCGGACAGTTCGAAGGTGGCCAACAGGTCCTCCCTCATGGGCAGCTGGGACTCGGGCGTCACCGTCACGTCCGGCACCACCTGATCGTCGCCCGCCGTGCGGCACACCAGCAGGGTGTTGCGCCAGTTGGCGTCCATGTCCGGGTAGTCGTCGCGGGTGTGCCCGCCACGGCTCTCGGTGCGGGCCAGTGCGGCCTTGGCGACGCATTCGCTGACCAGCAGCATGTTGCGCATGTCGATGGCCAGGTGCCAGCCCGGGTTGAAGACGCGGCCGCCCTCGACGCTGACGTTGTGCACGCGGGTCCGCAGCTCGGCGAGCTTGGCGAGGGCTTCCTCGATCTCCTCGGCCTTGCGGATGATGCCGACCAGGTCGTTCATGCATTGCTGAAGTTCGGCGTGCAGGGTGTACGGGTTCTCCGGATGGGCATGCGATTCGAAGGGCGCCAATGCCAGCTCGGTGGCCTCGACGATCGCGGCCTCCGACACCTTCGGCCGCTCCGGCAGCGACGTCACATAGTCAGCCGCGCCGAGTCCGGCCCGTCGGCCGAATACCAGCAGGTCCGAAAGCGAGTTCCCGCCAAGGCGATTGGAGCCGTGCATGCCGCCCGAGCATTCGCCTGCGGCGAACAGGCCGGGTGTGGCGGCCCCGCCGGTGTCGGGATCCACCTCGATACCGCCCATCACGTAGTGACAGGTGGGGCCGACCTCCATCTCGTCTTTCGTGATGTCGACCTCGGCCAGCTCCATGAACTGGTGGTACATCGACGGCAGCCGGCGCTTGATCTCCTCGGTGGGCATACGCGAGGCGATGTCGAGGTACACCCCGCCGTGCGGCGAGCCGCGGCCGGCCTTCACCTCGGAGTTGATGGCCCGGGCCACCTCGTCGCGGGGGAGCAGGTCAGGGGTGCGGCGGGCGGAGTCGTTGTCCTTGAGCCATTGATCGGCTTCTTCCTCGGTCTCGGCGTACTGGCCTTTGAACACCGGGGGGATGTAGTCGAACATGAACCGCTTGCCCTCGGAGTTCTTGAGCACTCCGCCGTCGCCACGCACCCCCTCGGTGACGAGGATGCCTTTCACCGACAGCGGCCAGACCATGCCGGTGGGGTGGAACTGGATGAACTCCATGTTGATCAGGCCGGATCCGGCGCGCAGCGCCAGGGCGTGGCCGTCGCCGGTGTACTCCCAGGAGTTCGACGACACCTTGAAGGACTTGCCGATGCCGCCGGTGGCCAGCACGATCGCGGGGGCCTCGAACAGAACGAAGTTGCCGGTCTCGCGGTAGTAGCCGAAGGCCCCGGCGATGCGGTCGCCGTCCTTGATCAGGTCGGTGATCGAGCATTCGTGGAAGACCCGGATCCGGGCCTCGTAGTCGCCGAGTTCGGCCTTGTCCTCCTGCTGCAGCGAGACGATCTTCTGCTGCAGCGTGCGAATGATCTCCAGGCCGGTGCGGTCACCGACGTGGGCCAACCTCGGATAGGTGTGCCCGCCGAAGTTGCGTTGGCTGATCCGGCCGTCTTTGGTCCGGTCGAACAGCGCGCCGTAGGTTTCCAGCTCCCACACCCGGTCCGGGGCTTCCTGGGCGTGCAGTTCGGCCATCCGCCAGTTGTTGAGGAACTTGCCGCCGCGCATGGTGTCACCGAAGTGCACCTGCCAGGAGTCCTTGGTGTTGACGTTGCGCATCGCCGCCGCGCAGCCACCCTCGGCCATCACGGTGTGGGCCTTACCGAACAACGACTTGGTCACCACGGCCACTCGCAGACCGCGTTCGCGGGCCTCGATCACTGCGCGCAGACCTGCTCCGCCGGCACCGATCACGACTACGTCGTAGGTGTGGCGTTCCAGGTCGGATGAGCCGCTTGCGCGAAGACCATCGTCACCTGCCATGAAAATCCCCACTCGCCCTTTCGCGTGTATGTACTGGTCGGCCAACGAATTCAGCCGGCCGAGTCGGCCGAGTCAGCCGATGAACCTGAGATCGGAGATGGTGCCGCTGGCGACCAACATGATGTAGAAGTCGGTGAGGACCAGGGTGCCCAACGTGATCCAGGCAAAAAGCATGTGGCGGGTGTTGAGCTTGCTCACCTGTGTCCAGATCCAGTAGCGGACAGGGTGTTTGGAGAAATGCTTGAGCCGGCCGCCGGTGACGTGCCGGCACGAATGGCAGGACACCGTGTAGACCCACAGCAGGATGACGTTGACCGTCAGGATGACGTTGCCGAGGCCGAACCCGAATCCGGACGGCGAGTGGAATGCGACGATCGCGTCGTAGGTGTTGACCAGGGAGATGAGCACGGCGGCGTAGAAGAAGTACCGGTGCAGGTTCTGCATGATCAGCGGAACCCGGGTCTCCCCAGTGTATTTCGCGTGTGGTTCGGCCACCGCGCAGGCGGTCGGTGACTGCCACACCGACCGGTAGTACGCCTTGCGGTAGTAGTAACACGTCAGCCGGAAGGCCAACAGGAACGGCAGTGAGATGAACGCCATCGGGATGAACCAGGGCAGTTCCCCGACCCACTGGCCGAAGTGGCTGGCTCCCGGAGCGCACGCCGTGCTGACGCACGGTGAATAGAAGGGAGTCAGGTAGTGGTAATCCTCCACCCAGTACGCGCTGCCCCAGAACGCCCGGACCGTCGCGTAGATGACGAACGCCGCCAGCCCCAAGTTGGTCAATAGTGGTGCCTGCCACCACCGGTCGGTCCGTAGGGTGCGTTGTGGGATCTGCGCCCGTGTGGACGAGAAGACCCCGGTCGCGCGACGGTCAGCGGTGGGTGCGCTCACGGTTCCCTTTCTTCAGTTTCAGTTGTTCGCGGGCGTCGAGACGCCCGCAAGCTCAGCGATATCCGCCGAGACCCTCGTCAGCGACGTCCTGCCAGAACTCGCTGCCGTATTGGGTGTCGGGGATGCCGATCTTCTCGCGGGTCGGTTGTTGGCGTGTCACGCCGTGACGCATCTCCAACTCTTCGGCGTCGATGTCCAACCGCTCGATGTCGTTGAGGATCCGCTCGGCGTCGTTGACCACACGGCGCATGGCGGGGGAATCCCCGTACTTCGCCGCCAACGTGGTGACGCACCGACGCATATCGCCGATCAGGTTGTGCAGTTCGGAGAACTCAGTGGTGGTGGACAAGTGACCTCCTTGGGCTGAAGGGTGTCAGGGCTCACAGTACGACACCCAATGCTAGCCACATCACGATCGAGACGTGATGCGCATCACGTCCAGATTGTGGTCCCAGCGCCGTCCGGATGAGCCGTCTATGGCCGGCCCGTAGTGTTGTTTCCGCTGGCTTTGCGGCCGGTCAACGGACATTTGAGCGCGTGGAGGAACACATGAGTGAGTCGACTTTGCAGGATCGCGCCGCGGCGCTGTTGGCGCTGCATCAACCCGGCAACCCTGGTGTGCTGCCCACGGTCTGGGATGCCTGGTCGGCCCGGCTGGCCGTCGATGAGGGGTTCTCCGCACTGACCGTGGGTAGCCATCCGGTCGCCGATTCAATCGGCAAGGCCGACGGCGAGGTGATGTCGTTCGACGATCTGTTGACCCGGGTACGGCAGATCACCGACGCGGTCGATGTGCCGGTGTCGGTGGACATCGAGTCCGGCTACGGCGAGCCGCCGCAGCGGCTGATCGAAGGGTTGCTCGAGGTCGGCGCGGTCGGCTTCAACCTGGAGGACACCGTGCACAAGGAGGGCAAGCGGCTGCGCACCTCGGCCGAGCACGCCGAGCTGGTGCGTCAGCTGCGCGCCGCCGCCGATGCTGCGGGCGTGCATGTGGTGATCAACGCGCGCACCGACCTGTTCCTGCGCAACGACGGAGACGACGCCGACCGGGTGGACCGGGCCATCGTCCGGCTGTCCGAATCGGCTGCGGCGGGTGCCGACTCCTTGTTCCCGGCCGGCCTCCGTGACCCGGAAGGGTTGGCGCGCTTCGTTTCCGAGGTGCCGCTCCCGGTCAGCGTGACGGTACCGGCCGACACCGCCGACCGTGACGAGTTGGCCGCGCTCGGGGTGGGGCGGATCACCTTCGGGCCGTTCCTGCAGTGGGCGTTGACGGCGCGGGCCAAGGAGATCCTGGGGCGCTGGCGCTAGGCGCACCCCGGGCTGCCGAACTGGTCGTCCTTTTTGTCGAACTGCCGGTTCTCGACGTGCGTTGTGTGCCAATAATGACGCACTGGCACGTCGAGCAGGCGGGATGCGGGCGATGGATTGGCGCACAAGACACACGGTGACGCTGGCGGCGACCGGCGCGGTGGTGCTGAGCGGGATCGGTGCGGCCCCGGCCGCGGCGTCGACGTTCGTGCCGTTGTCGATTCAGATCCGGAACTGCGATTTCGTCGCACCGCTGTTCCTCGACGGCGTGGGCTCGGGCCCCGGCTCGGGCTGGGCCGATATCGGGAGCGACGGCTCCGGGGTGCAGGCCCAGGTTCACCTGCGGACGGCCTGGCCCGGTGCCGTCTATCGGGTCCGGCTCATCCAGCTGCCGCGTTCCGGGGCGGCCACCTGCGATGCGGGTGACCCGGGAGTGTCCAGCGGCGTGCTGCACACCGACGCCAGCGGCACCGCGTCCGTCACGGTCTCGGGGCCGGCGCTTGCCGATGCGACCGGGGCCTACGTGGTGGTCGAGGGGCCGCCCCCGCCGGGGCGTATCCGCGGTGACGTGTACAGCTCGGATTTCGTGGCGAAGATCTGACCCGCGCGAGAGTCGATGGAACCCAATGGATTCCATCGGCTCTCAGCAGTTCACCGCAACCGGATGCGGACGGCCAGGGCGGCACACCCGATCACGGCGGCACCGCCGAGTGCCGTCGACCAGGTCAGCCGCTCATGGAGTAACAGGGCCGCCCAACCGATCGTCATCACCGGCTGGATCAGCTGCACCTGGCTCACCTGCGTCATCGGACCGATGGCCAGCCCGCGGTACCACGCGAAGAAGCCCAGGTACATGCTGACGACCGCCAGATAGCCGAACGCGGCCCACTGCGCCGGCGTCGCCTCCGGCGGCTGGCGCACCACCGCCAGCGTCGTCAGGGTCAGCATCACCGGCGCGGCGACCACCAGGGCCCAGGACACCGTCTGCCAGGCGCCGAGTTCCCTCGCCAGCAGCCCGCCCTCGGCGTACCCGACCGCGGCGGCCAGCACGGCACCGAAGAGCAGCAGGTCGGCCCAGGACAGATGGCCGAACCCGGAGCCGTGCACCATGGCGAACACCACCGCGGCGACCGCGCCGGCCGCGGCCATCACCCAGAAGGCGACCGGCGGACGCTCGTGGCCGCGGAGCACGGCGCACACCGCGGTGGCGGCCGGAAGCAGTGCGACGACGATGGCGCCGTGGCTGGCCGGAACCACGGTGAGGGCATAGGACGTCAGCAGGGGGAATCCCGCCACGACGCCGGCCGCCACCACGGTGAGCCGGGCCCATTGGCGGGCGGTCGGCAGGGACTGCCGGGTCAGTGCCAGGGCGGCCCCGGCGATGGCGGCGGCGACGACGGCGCGTCCGGCGCCGATGAACAGCGCGGACAGTCCGTCGATGGCGATCTTGGTGAACACGATGGTGAACGAGAAGGCGGTCACGCCCAGGAGGCCCCACCACAATCCCGAGTGGGATAGCGCTGACGACTTCTGCACAGTAGCGCTACTCTGTATCAACATGGATAACGATAGCACTGACCGCATCGTGTCCCGGCTGCGCAAGTGGATCGCCGCCGCGCCACCCGGTGCGCAGTTGCCGTCCAACCGGACCCTGGTCGCCGAATACGCGGCCAGTCCGGTCACCGTCGCCAAGGCCATGCGCACGCTGCGCGGCCTGGGTCTGGTGGAGAGCCGCACCGGGGTCGGGACGTTCGTGCGTGCGGTGCCCACCGAGCGTCTACCCGACTACGGCTGGCAGACCGGCGCCCTGCGGTCGCCGCATGCGCGGATCCCGGCCCTGTCGACTCCGCTGCGCAGCGTCGCACCCGATGTGATCGCCCTGCATTCCGGCTATCCCGTCCGGGATCTGCTGCCCGAGCGGCTGGTCCGCAGCGCGCTTGCCCGCGCGGCCCGTGGGGAGTCAGCGCTGAGTCCGGCACCCGCGGCCGGGCGGCCTGACCTGCAGGCCTGGTTCGCTCAGGAACTGACCGAGGCATTCGGGGGAGGGGTGACGGCACCGACGACCCGTGAGGTGATCGTGCTGCCGGGCAGCCAGAGCGGCTTGAGCTCAATCTTTCGGGCGCTGGTGGGATTCGGTCAGCCGATGTTGATCGAGTCGCCGAGTTACTGGGGTGCGATCCTGGCCGCGGCCCAGTGCGGTGTCCGGTTGGTGCCGGTGCCCAGCGGGCCGAAAGGTCCTGAGCCGGAAGAACTTTCGCGAGCATTCGCCGAGAGCGGCGCGCGGGTGTTCTACGCGCAGCCCAATTTCGCCAATCCGACCGGGGCGCAATGGCATCCCGAACTCGCCACCCAGATCCTCGACGTGGTTCGCAGTCACGGCGCCTTCCTGATCGAGGACGACTGGGCGCATGACCTCGGCATCGACAGCACCGCACGCCCGGTCGCGGCCTCCGACGATGCCGGCCACGTCATCTATCTGAGGTCGCTGACCAAGAGTGTGTCGCCGTCGATCCGGGTGGCCGCAATGGTGGTCAGGGGCCCCGCCCGCGATCGGCTCCTGGCCGACCGTGGTGCGGAGTCGATGTATGTCAGCGGGTTGCTGCAGGCCGCCGCGCTGGATGTGGTCACCCAGCCGGCCTGGCGGACCCACCTGCGTGGTCTGCGGCAGCAACTGCAGGTCAGGCGTGACCTGCTGATCGCCGCGGTGGCCGAGCACGCGCCCGGTGCGCAGTTGGAGCAGGTTCCCCGCGGTGGGCTCCATCTGTGGCTGCGACTGCCCGATGCGACCGATCTGCCGCGGCTGGTGCGTGATTGCGAGGCGGAGTCGGTCCTGGTGGCCGCGGGTGATGAGTGGTTCCCGGCCGAGCCCGCCGGGCCGTATCTGCGGCTGAACTTCTGCGGGCCCGATCCGCAACGCTTCGCCGAGGCCGCCCAGGTCATCGGCCGGGCGCTGGCCGGCCAGTCGGGGTAGCTCAGCTGGGCGGCCGCAAATCTCACAGATCTGCGGCGGGAACCGTGAGGACACCGTGACGGGCGCTTCACACAGCGCGACATTTCGGCAACGTCGGGTTCCTAACCTCGCCGTATGTCGTCAACACAGAACGTCGTGGTCGTCGGACACGGCATGGTGGGCCACCGCTTCGTCGAGGCGTTGCGGTCGCGTGACGCCGAGGGCACCTGGCGGGTCACCATCCTGTCCGAGGAAGCCGACGCCGCCTACGACCGGGTTGGGCTGACCGGGTACACCGAGCACTGGGACCGGGCCGAGCTGGCTCTGCCCGGCAACGACTATGCCGGTGACGACCGGGTCGACCTGCGGCTGGGCTGTGCGGTCGCCGAGATCGACCGGGAGTCCAAGACGGTGCGCACCGTCGACGGCGAGAGCTTCGCCTACGACGCGTTGGTGCTGGCCACCGGGTCGTACGCGTTCGTGCCGCCGGTGCCCGGGCGTGACCTGCCGGGTGTGCACGTCTATCGCACGCTGGACGATCTCGATGCGATCCGGGCCAGCGCGAAGACCGCGATGGACTCGAAGTCCCCGGTGGGTGTCGTGATCGGCGGCGGCCTGCTCGGCCTGGAAGCGGCGAATGCGCTGCGGCAGTTCGGGTTGACCACCCACGTGCTGGAGATGTCGCCGCACCTGATGTCGGCCCAGCTCGACGAGGCCGGCGGCACCATGCTGAACCGGATGATGCGGGGTCTGGGCATCGAGGTGCACACCGCGGTCAGCACCGACAGCATCCAGCCGGTGCAGAAGAACAAGCCGCTGCGGAAATCTGCCGTCGACGACTCGATGCGCGTCTCACTCAACGACGGCACCACGATCGACGCCGGCGTCGTCATCTTCGCCGCCGGTGTGCGCCCGCGGGACGAACTGGCCCGCGCCGCCGGCCTGGACATGGCGCAACGGGGCGGCGTGCTCACCGACCTGACCTGTGTGACAAGCGATCCCAGCATCTATGCGATCGGCGAGGTGGCCGCCATCGACGGCCGCTGCTACGGGCTGGTGGCGCCGGGTTACACCACTGCCGAGGTGGTGGCCGACCGTCTGCTCGGCGGCGCGGCCGAGTTCCCCGGTGCGGACATGTCCACCAAGCTCAAGCTGCTCGGTGTCGACGTCGCCAGTTTCGGTGACGCGAAAGGCACGACGCCGAACTCGCTGGAGGTCGTGGTCAACGACCCGGTCAAGCAGACCTACGCCAAGCTGGTGCTGTCCGATGACGCCAAGACGCTGCTGGGCGGCATTCTGGTCGGCGACGCGTCGGCCTACGGAGTGTTGCGGCCGATGGTCGCCAGCGAGCTCCCCGGCGATCCGCTGGCGTTGATCGCCCCGGTCGGCGACGGTGAGGCGCCCGCACTGGGGGTGGCCGCGCTGCCCGACATCGCGCAGATCTGCTCGTGCAACAACGTCACCAAGGGTGACCTGAAGGAGGCGATCTGCGGAGGCTGCGACGATGTGCCCAGCCTGAAGAAGTGCACCTTGGCCGGCACCTCGTGCGGTTCCTGCGTGCCACTGCTCAAGCAGCTGCTGGAGGCCGAAGGCGTCGAGCAGTCCAAGGCGCTGTGCGAGCACTTCACCCAGTCGCGCGCCGAGATGTTCGAGATCATCAGCGCCAGTGAGATCCGTACCTTCTCCGGGCTGATCGAGAAGTTCGGCACCGGAAAAGGTTGCGACATATGCAAACCCACGATCGCCTCGATCCTGGCGTCCACCAGTTCGGATCACATCCTGGCCGGCGAGCAGGCTTCGCTGCAGGATTCCAACGACCACTTCCTGGCCAACATCCAGAAGAACGGCAGCTACTCGGTGGTGCCGCGCTCGCCCGGCGGTGAGATCACTCCCGAGCAGTTGATCCTGATCGGTGAGATCGCAAGGGATTTCGATCTGTACACCAAGATCACCGGCGGACAGCGCATCGACATGTTCGGGGCGCGGGTCGAGCAGTTGCCGCAGATCTGGGCGCGCCTGGTAGAGGGCGGCATGGAGTCCGGCCACGCCTACGGCAAGTCGCTGCGCACCGTGAAGAGTTGCGTCGGCAGCACCTGGTGCCGGTATGGCCAGCAGGATTCGGTGAACATGGCCGTGGAGATCGAGAAGCGGTACCGCGGCCTGCGTGCCCCGCACAAGATCAAGATGGCCGTCTCGGGCTGCGCGCGTGAATGCGCGGAAGCGCAGAGCAAGGATGTCGGCATCATCGCCACCGAACAGGGCTGGAACCTCTACGTGTGCGGCAACGGCGGGATGTCACCGCGGCATGCCCAGTTGCTCGCCGGTGATCTCGATGACGAGACGCTGATCCGCTACATCGACCGCTTCCTGATGTTCTACATCCGCACCGCGGACCGCCTGCAGCGCACCGCGCCGTGGCTGGAGGCGATGGATGGCGGGCTCGACCACCTGCGCGATGTCGTGTGCAACGACTCGCTCGGCCTGGCCGAGGAGTTCGAGGCGGCCATGGAACGCCACGTCGCGGGCTACGCCTGCGAGTGGAAGGGCGTGCTGGAGGACCCGGACAAGCTCTCGCGGTTCGTGTCGTTCGTCAATGCGCCGGATGTCGACGATCCCACCATCTCGTTCACCGAGCGTGCCGGCCGGAAGGTGCCGACCAGTTTGGGCATGCCCTCGATCATCCAGGAGGCGAAATGACAGTGCTCGACGATCGCAAAGACGTCTACGGTCCCACCCTTTCGGAGTGGACGACGGCGTGCCGATACGACTTCCTGATGCCGTGCCGTGGGGTCGCGGTGCTGCTGCCCGACGGCGCTCAGGCCGCGTTGTTCCGTCTCGATGACGGCTCGTTGCACGCGGTGGGCAACATCGACCCGTTCAGCGGCGCGGCAGTGATGTCCCGCGGCATCGTCGGGGATCGCGGCGGGCGGGCCACCGTGCAGTCGCCGATCAAGAAACAGGCCTTCGCGCTCGATGACGGCAGCTGCCTGGACGACGACGCGGTGTCGATCCCGGTCTACCGGACCCGGGTCACGCCGGGGGGATTCGTTCAGCTCGCGGCCTGATCGGTCGTCCGGCTCCAGTGGGCATCGCGCCCCTGGAGCTTGCGGCGTTCGACGTCGCCGCGCCGCTCGAGCACCGTCAGGTTGCGGTACACCGATTCGATGACGACGGGCGTGCGGAAGTGCTCGTGCATGTCGTCGCGTAGCTGGGCAGTGGTCATCGGCCGTGACGTCCGTTCCAGGGCGTTTAGCAGGTGCTGACGCAGACGTTCGGCCGGAACCCGGTCACCGGGTCGCACGGCCGTGTGCGCCGTCTCGGCGCTCAGCGTCCAGCGGTGTTGTCACCTGCACCTTTACCCGTACTCCTTACGAATCGTCGACGAACCGGATAACGATAGCTGAGTATTCGACCCCCTTTCGACACCTGAGGGCCCCGGCAAACGATTGACGCGTTCGTTAACTGGGTCAACTACCAGTACAGAGGGTATTTCCCTGGGAAATTTGCCAGAACTGCATGGTGGCGACACGTCTCGAGTGACGTGAGGCGGATCTCTCTGGCTAACTAGAATAGTTCGCTGGGTGTGTTTAGACTCCGAGTCAGGGATCCGTTCAAGAGGGGCTGACAAGGGATGTTTGCGCGGTCGGTATTAAATCTGGTGGGGGCGGCGGCGATGCTGGGCGCACTCGGGGCAGCACTGCTGCCGCTGGGTTTGAATGCCGTGGATCGCGCCGGTCAACCCATCCCGTGCGGTAGCGGGGCGAACCCGAACTACGAGGTTGCCGCCCAGCAGGACCGGCTCAATCTGGACCAACACACGCTGGCCGGTCCCGGATTCATGGCCAGTGACTACGTCGAGCAATGTTCGGCATTGGTCAGCGGGCGCCGGACGGCGGCCTTCTCGGTCGCAGGCGTCGGCGGTGCGCTGGTGTTGGTGGGCTTCGCCGGTCCGTTGATCGCGCGGTCGCTGACCTCACGCCGCGGCCGGCAGGCTCAGCACGCCCGCGCGGCGGAACCGGTTCGCTATCAGCCGCACCATGCCCGGGTGGGTGCCGAGGGGCTCGCTCACGAGGTCGGCACCGGATTCACGCAGCCGATCCTGGAAAAGCCCGTCGGCGAGCAGGTAGGACGCCACAGCTACGCGGCCATGGCCGCGGCGGCGCTGCGCGGCGACGGCTTCGGCAACGGTCGGCGCCCCGGTGGCGGCGAAGGCCAGTTCTACGCGGTCGCCGGTTACCGCTGACAACAGTGCGGCGGTGCGCCGCAGGTCGGATTGCGCGCTCCGGTCCGAGGTTCCGGCTGCCGCCAGAACCACCGAATCGCCTGGACGCCAACCTGCTTCGCCGAGTCGATCGGCCAGCACCCGGACCGTTCCGGGGCAGGGCCCGAGTGGCTTGGTGACCGTGACGGCCGGGTGCGCACTGGCTGCCACGTGGGTGGGCACATCCACCCGGACGTGATATCCGGCGGCGAGGAACGCCGGCACCACCACCGCGGGACAGTCGGTCGGCAGTGACGCCAGCACCTCGTGCGGCGTCGGCCCCACCACGTCGACGAACGACACGTGCACCGGCCGGTCCAGCATGTCCGAGACCCGCGCGGCCAGTTCGCCGATCATCGCGACGCCGCCCGGCTTGCGGGTTCCGTGGGCGACCAGGACCAGGCTCACTGCGCCCGGGCCATCTCGGAGTCGTCTACCGCCAACCGGTAGCCGCGCTTGACCACCGTCGACACGATGTTCTTGTCCCCCAGGGCGGTTCGCAGCCGCAGCACGGCGGTCTCCACGGCATGGGTGTCGGTGCCGCTGCCCGGCAGGGCGCTGAGCAGGTCGAACCTCGACACCACCGCGCCCGGCCGATGGGCCAGGGCCCGGATGGTCGCCATCGCGGCCGGGGACAGCGATTTGACCGATCCGTCGACCAGGACGCAGGTGCCCCGGATCTCCAGCGTGTGCCCGGCGACCCGGACCGTCCGGGCCTGCAACAGTGGCAGCTCGTCGGTGATGTGACGAGCCAAGGCGCCCAATCGCATTCGCTCCGGGGCCGAGGTCGGCACCCCGAGGTGAACCAGCGGTCGTGCGGTGACCGGGCCGACGCACATCGCGTGGACATCGGTGCGCAGCGCGGTCACGACCCGGTCGGCGATACCCATCTCGGCGGCACGCATCAGCACCGCGGCGGCGGCCATGGCCGAGGTGAAACTGACTGCGTCGAAACGTCGTTCGGCGATCCCCGCGACCATCTGGTCGAACTCGCCGTCCCGTGGCGCGGGATGCCAGCGGTACACCCGGATCGGCACGACGTCGGCACCGGCGGCCCGCAACTCGTCGAGGAACTCGGGGAACGGATCCCACTCGTCGGTGGCCCCGTGCAACTGCACGGCGATCCGTTGCCCCGAGACGCCCTGCTCGAGCAGATAGCGCAACACCTCCCGGGAGGACTCCGACTCCGGCGACCATTCCTCGGGCAGGCCCGCGGCCCGCAGCGCACCGGTGGCTTTCGGGCCACGGGACACGATGCGTGCCTTGCCGAGGGCGGCGGTCAGATCCCCGTCCAGGCCCCAACCGTCGGCGGCGGCCATCCAGCCACGAAACCCGATCCCGGTGGTGGCCACCACGATGTCCGGTGGCACGTCGATCAGCGCTGCCGTGTGCGTGCGCAGTTCGTCGTCGTCGGGCAGCGGCACCATGGTGATCGCGGCAGCGCTGGTCACGGTCGCACCGCGCCTGCGGAGTAGTGCACTGAGCTCATCGGCGCGCCGGGCGGAGGTCACCGCCACCCGAAATCCGGTGAGCGGTGCCCAATCGGGATCACTCATGTGTCCTGTGTAAGCAGGAGGTGTTTCCAAGGTGTTAACCAACCATTGCTGAGGCGTGTCGGTCTGCCTCGTCCCCCGTGACGTGCGTCGCAACCGGCCGCCGGACGTACCGCATCCAGGTGACAACCGAGGCCACGACGTAGAACGCCAAGAAGATGCAGAACGCCGCGGTGGCCGATCCGCTCGACAGGTACGACTGACGCAGGGCCAGGTTGATGCCCACCCCGCCCAGGGCGCCGATCGCGCCGGCGAAGCCGATCAGCGCGCCGGACATGGACAGCGACCACCGCTGCCGGTCCTCTTCGCTGATGTCGAGCGAGTGGCTGCGCGCCTCGAAGATGGACGGGATCATCTTGTAGACCGAGCCGTTGCCCAGCCCACTGAGCAGGAACAGCGCGATGAATCCGATCACGTAGCCGACCATCATCAGGCCGTTGGCCGCGCCCGCGGAGTGATCGTCGTACATGCTGATCGAGACCAGCAGCCCGGCCGCCAGGATCATGCCGCCGAACACCGCCAGGGTCACCCGGCCGCCACCGATCCGGTCGGCCAGTTTGCCGCCGTACACCCGGGACAGCGAGCCGAGCAGCGGGCCGAGGAACGCGATCTGCGCGGCGTGCAGTGAGGCCTGTGCCGCGGTCTGGCCGCCTGCGGCGAAGTTGATCTGCAGCACCTGGCCGAAGGCGAAGGCGAAGCCGATGAACGAGCCGAAGGTGCCGATGTAGAGCAGCGAGATCACCCAGGTATCACGTTCTGTCAGAATGGCTTTCATCGCGCCCAGGTCGATCTTGTGCTGCTCCAGGTTGTCCATGTAGAGCGCGGCGCCGATCCCGGCCACGGCCAGAGCCACGAGGTAGATGGCGCACACCCAGTACGGGGAACGGTTGCCTGCGGTGGCGATCACCAGCAGGCCGACCAACTGGATCATCGGGACGCCGATGTTGCCGCCGCCGGCGTTCAGGCCCAGTGCCCACCCTTTGAGCCGCTGGGGGTAGAACGCGTTGATGTTGGTCATCGACGAGGCGAAGTTGCCGCCACCGAAGCCGGCCAGCGCCGCGCACAACAGGTACGGCCACAGCGGCAGGCCGGGGTTGGCCAGCAGAACCATGGTGCCGACTGTGGGGATCAGCAGCACGAAGGCGGAGAACACCGTCCAGTTGCGGCCGCCGAACGTGGCGGTGGCCAACGTGTAGGGGATGCGAAGGCATCCGCCCACCAGGGTGGCGGTGGCGCCCAGCAGGAACTTGTCGCCGGCGGAGAAGCCGTACACGGCCTCGGGCATGAACAGCACCATGACGGACCAGATGGACCAGATGGAGAAGCCGACATGCTCAGCGACCACCGACCAGACCAGGTTGCGGCGCGCGATGTACTTGTTCCCGGCCTCCCAGGCCAGCGTGTCCTCAGGATCCCAGTTGGTGATGCGTTTCGACTTCAGCAGAGTGGGCATGGCGCAAACGCTAGAAAGCGTTTATTGCCCGAAAGCTGCCCGCGATGACCCGGCCGTGAACTTCCGCTCACCTGCTTTCATGCACGAATGTGAGCCGGTGCTTTTCTGGTGGTTACCAGACGTCCCCGTCGCGCCAATCGCAGGTGAGCTCCGCCGACGTGTCCAGTTCCATCCCGGCGGGCAGGCCGACCGGGAGCACGAACACCGAATCGTCCTCCTCGGGTGTCCGGCTGATGCCGGTGAGCCGTAGCACCGAGGTGGGGCCCTGCCAGGGCAGCCAGCCGCGGGAGACGTACATCTGCCGGGCGGGGTCGCCGCCCGAGCTCAGCGCGCCCAGCTGGTAGGCCCCGCGCAAGACCTGCTCGACGGCGTCCATGACAGCGGTGCCCAGGCCCTGGCCGCGCCAATCCTCGCGCACCGCCACGGCTTCCACGTATCCGCAGCGCAGGGCGGTGTCACGGTAGATCAGACGGCGTTGGACGACCGCGGCGTGGGCGATCAGGGCGCCGTGCTGGCAGATCAATGCGTGCATCCCGCCGAGCGCATGCTCCCAATCGGCCTCCGTGAACATGCCGTCGAAGGCCTCGATGACCATGCGCCGTGCACCCTCGCGGGTCTCGTGGTCCAGGTCGGAGGTGTGGATCAATCGTGCGGTGTGCAGGATCCCGCCACTGACGCGCGGTGCACTGACATCCTGGATGGGCACACCCTTGTTCTACCAGCGCTGGGCGCCGGTGTCTCTACGTTCCCGGCCGTCCAGCGTGAAGCGATCGCGAGTTCCCAGGAGAATCTCGCGATCGTCTTCACATCGGCGCGGCAGCTAGCCGCTGAACGGCTGGCGTGGGTGTGCCCAGTGCAGCCGGACGGTCTGCCCGGGCCGGACCTGGCCGAGTTTGTCGATGTCCTCGTCGGTCACCACACCGATCACCGGGTAGCCACCGGTCACCGGGTGATCGGGCCCGAGAATCACCGGAAAACCGTTGGGCGGTATCTGAATTGCGCCGCGGGTGGCCCCTTCGCTGGGCAGCTGGCGGTCCGGCCGGCGGTAGTCCAGCGGCATGCCGACCAGGCGCATCCCGACCCGGTCGCTGCGGGTGGTCACCAGCCAGTTGGTCCGGATCAGCACGTCGGGGTCGACGAACCAGTCATCCCGCGGGCCGGGCACCACATTCAGTTCCAGCACGTCATCGGTGATGGCCGCGACCGGGGCCTGATCGGTCTCGGGCAGCTCGGCGGTGTGCTCGCCGACCGGCAGGATGTCGCCCGGCTGCAGCGGTGCCGGGCCGATCGCCGACATCACGTCGTAGCTCCGCGAACCCAGCACGGGCTCGACGGCGATGCCGCCGCGCACCGCCAGATAGCTGCGCAGTCCGGAGTGCGGGGCGCCCAGTGAGATCACCTCACCGGCCCGCACGTGGTGAATGCTGTTGGTGCCGAACGGGATTCCGTTGACGGCCGGGTCGGTGTCGGCGCCGGTGACCGCGACCGAGATGTCCCCGCCGACCACCCGGGCCGAGAACCCGCCGAACATCACCTCGATGGTGGCGTGCTCGCCGGGGTTGGCGACCAGTCGGTTGGCCAGGGTGTGTGCCCGACGGTCGGCGGCACCCGAGCGGGTGACGCCGAGGTGGGCCATACCCGGTCGGCCGAGATCCTCGACCAGGGCCAGCGGGCCGGTCCGCAGAACTTCCAATGTAGTGGTCATGGTGTGCTCCTTCGCCGACTAGCCGATGGCCCGGAACTGCACCCACGTACCGGGGGTGAGCAGCGCGGGTTGTTCCCGATGGACGTCGAACAGCACCGCGTCGGTGCGCCCGATCAACTGCCAGCCACCCGGCGACTTTCGCGGGTAGATGCCGCTGAATTCGCCGGCCAGGGCCACCGCACCGACGGGGACGCTGGTGCGCGGTTCGGCGCGGCGCGGCACCTGCAGGCGCTCGTCGCCGCCGATCAGGTAGGCGAACCCGGGTGCGAATCCCATGAATCCGACCTGCCACGGGGTGCCGGTGTGGGCCGCGATCACCTGAGCCGGTGTCATCCCGGTCAGGGTCGCCACCTCCTGCAGGTCGGCGCCGTCATAGGTGACGTCGATGGTCACATCCGCGCGGCCGCCGGCGGGGCGGACCGGGGCCGAACCGGGTTGTAGTCGCAATTTGCTCAGCCGTTGACGGGTGGGTGCTTGATAGCGGGGGTCGGCCAGCTTGATCAAGATCGTGCGCGACGCCGGCACGATATCCACCACACCGAGCAGTTGGGCCGCCGTGAGCGTGGCGGTCCACGCCAAAACATCGGCAGTGCTGTCGAACTCGAGCAGCAGAGCCTGATCGCCATAGTCACGGGCCGTGCCGGGGTTGAGGCTCGGTCCCGCGTCCATCACTTCTGATGTCACACTCATGACCTGAAGCTACCCGCGGGTAGCTAAGAAAGCTCCGGCTCTATGAACCTTGCCAGAGCTGCCTTATCGAAGCCTCACACGGCGACCTGATATGTGGGCTCGCGGCGCTTGATCGCCGCGATCACCCGATAGGTGATGGGCAGCATGATCACCTCGACCGCGGTCTTGTAGACCCAGCCCAGGGCGGTGTAGGTGACGAAGTCGCCGAATGTGCTGATGCCGATCGCCCCGGCCGCGATGGCGCAGAACACCAGGGTGTCGCCGAGCTGGCCGGCGAACGTCGATCCGATCAGCCGGGCCCACAGGTGCTTCTCCTTGGTCCGCTCCTTGATGGCGACCACGACCCAGGCATTGATGGTCTGCCCGACGATGAATCCGGCCAGGCCCGCCACGATCAGCTGGGTGTAGGCACCGACGATGTTCTCGAAGTGCTCCTGGTTGGTGTAGAAATCGGCCGCCGGCAGGTAGATGGTGACCCAGAACGCGAGTGCGGCCAGGGCATTCATCGAGAAGCCCAGGAAGATGGCGCGACGTGCGGCCTTGAACCCGTACACCTCGGAGAGCACGTCGCCGATCACGTAGGTGAGCGGGAAGACGATGAATCCGCCGTCGGTGATGATCGGGCCGAAGGCGACGCCCTTGGTGGCGGTGACGTTGGAGATGATCACCAGCGCCGTGAAGACCGCGACGAGCACCGGATAGTAGGCCGAACCGACGATGGCGGTGCCGCGGTGCTCGTGGTGGTCCTGGGTGCTTGTCACCCGGTCATCTTGTCAGGTCAAGACCGGGTTGAGCAGCGGCGGCAACTGGTCGGCCACCACGGGGTAGGACAACGGCGAGGCGAAGGCGATGGCCCCGGCCAGCTCCTTGGTGGTGAAGACGTGGCGCTCGCGGGCGGTCGCCTGGAGTTCGGCGATGGCCGGATCGGCCAGCAGCGCGTCACGCTCCTGATCGCTCTCGGTCGTCCAGATCAGCACATCGGCGGCGTCGAGCACCGGGCCGATATCTGCATACGGGATCGATTCGGGTGTCTCGGGCACGGTGAAGCCCATCTGGGTGAGGAATTCGGTGCGCCAGCCGGTCCGGGCCTGCACGCTGTCGCGGAACAACGTGCCGCCCAGCAGCATGGCCTTCTTCCCGGCAAAGTGGGGGTGGTTGGTGGCCACTGCCTTGAACTTCTCGTCCACCCCGGCGATCAGCCCCGCCATCGCGTCCTTCTGGAAGACCGCCTGGCCGATGAGGGTGGCCTGGTCCCGCCATGGTTCGAAGAATGCGTCCGGTCCGGATTGCGCGATCGTCGGGGCGATCTCGGACAGCTTGGCGAAGGTGTCTGCGTCGAGTCCGGCGTTGGTGGCCACGATCAGGTCGGGGTTGAGCGCTGCGATCGCGTCGACCTGGATCCCGTCGGTCAGGCCGAGGACGGTGGGCTGGGCGCCCGCGAGTCGCGGCTGCGCCCAGGGCCACACCGCGAACGGTTCACCTCCGAACCATTCCGTCGTGGCGACCGGGACGACGCCGAGGGCCAACAGGTGGTCCTGTTCGGTGAATCCCGCGCTGACCACCCGCTGCGGCGGCCCGGGGATGGTGGTGTCGCCGAACAGGTGGCGGACGGTCACCGATCCGTCTTTGGCTACTTCGCCTGGTCTTTGCGTGCTGCATGCGGCGACCAGCGCCATCGTGGCGGTGACCGTGAAAAACCCTCGCCGTGACAAGGTTGTCGGCACTTGGCCAGGGTAACCGCTACCCGGTGGAGAAGCTGCCCAGCAACCCGCCGAAAAGTACGGAGGCCAACCCGAGTGCCACCACGATGTTGACCACGGTGGCCGCGGCGAACAGCACGATGGGCCGCCAGCCGGCCTCTTTGAGGCCGCGCAGCGAGAACTCCAGTCCGATCGCCACGAACGCGAAGATCAGGAACCACGTCCGCAGGTCGTTCACGGTCGCGATGGCAGCTTTGCCGTCGGCGGCGAACTGCAGGTACAGCGTGCCGATCACCGAGGCGGCGATAAAGCCGAGCACGAATTTCGGGAAGCGGTCCCAGAATTCGCGGATCGACGGGCGCGCCACCGCGGCATCGGGGCCGGGTGACTGCCGTTCGACCTTCAGGGCGAAGTACGCGGTGAGGGCGATGGCGACGATGCCGATGAGCGCGTTCTGGGTGGTCTTGACGATCGTGGCGATCTGCAACGCCTGTTCGCCGGCGATCGTGCCCGCGGCGGCCACGGCGGCGGTGGTGTCGATGTTGCCGCCGATCCAGGCGCCGGCGACCGCGTCGGACAGTCCGAACACGTCGGCGAGCCAGGGCAGCAGGAAGATCGAGGGCAGGGCGAACACGATGACCAGTGACGCGGCGTAGGCCAGCTGTTCCCGTCTGGCCTGAACCGCGCCGGCGGCGGCGATGGCCGCGCTCACCCCGCAGATGGAGACGGCCGAGGCCAGCAGGGCCCGCAGTTTGTCGTCGAGGCCCAGCCGTCCGCCCAGCCACCAGGTGAATCCGAAGACGATCGAGATCAACAGCAGGGCTTGGATGATCGCCGGGCCTGCGGCGGTGGCAAGCACCTTGAGATTGATCGAGGCACCCAGCAGAACCAGGCCGGTCTTGATGAAGAACTCGGTGCGAAATCCTCGAGCCAGGACATCCCGTAGCGCCAACTTGGCCAGGACGGCGTTGCCGATCAGGCCGAGAGCGATTGCGTAGACCGGGAATTCGACCGACTTGGCGATCTTGGCGAACAACGTTCCGGCGGCCCACTGAGGGACTTGGGCCTCCAGAAACCGCGTTGCCGCACCCAGCACGATGACCACCAGCACACCTGTGACGGCGTAACCGAAATTCGACTGCGGTTCGGTGCGTTCCTCGGTGCGGGTCACGGGATCACGCTGCCGGGGATGGCGCCGACGAGCACGAGGGTCAGCAGGGTGAGGCCGACGATCACGGCCAGCCAGTCTTCGTTCACGCGCGCCACGGTAAGAACCCGGTGGTGGCCCGGGAAGTGTTGCGATCTTCGCGAATACAACCGGTTACGGTTCTGCTGCCCCGAGCCTGCGCGACGGCAGCAGAGCGGTTATTGTCGATCCCGCATATTGGGCGTCCTCGGGATCTATTCTCGGCTCGACGGGGACCGATTGAGGAGTGACCATGCGGATCACGTGGTATCCAGTGTTGCTCGGACTGACCGGTTTGGCCGTCCCGATCGCCATCGTTGCCGCACCGCCCGCGGGCGCCGAATGCGTCGATGCCGGCGGTTCGACGGTGTGCGCGCAGGGGACCGTCCGCGGTGGTGGGCCGACGCCGCCGACGGCCGGTCCCTACTACCCGTATTACTGCGCCAACGACTGGTACTGCGGCGACTGGGGCTTGGACATCAATATCGACCCCGGCCCGCCTGACGGCGGCGGTGGTGGCTGGCGCCCCAACCGTCCCGGACGTCCGTGAGCTTTCGCCCAGTTATCCGAGTCGACTTAGGAGCCACGATGTTCTCCCGTGTGATCGCCGCCGGCGCAATCAGCCTGTCGCTCTTGTCCGTTGGTGTACCCGTCGCTGCCGCAGACGAGCCGAACTGCACCGCCGCCGACCTGGCCGGGGTGATGGCCGGGGTTCGCGCGTCCACCTCGGCGTATCTGTTCACCCATCCCGAGGTCAACGCGTTCTTCACCAGTCTGAAGGGGCAGACGAACGACGAGATGGCCGAAAGCGTGCGGGTCTATCTCGAGGACAAGCCGCAGATCCGTGCCGAGCTGACGGGGATCCGGCAGCCGGCGATCGATTTCCGCAACCGCTGCGGCGGGTAGCTGACTCAGGGCTGAACCAGCCCGCGCAGCAGCACGGCCAGGCCGTACTCGAACGCGTCGTCAGCACGCGCGGGCCGGGGCGCGCCGGTGTCCAGCGCAGCGCTCAGTTCCGGGCCGACTTCGGCGCCGGACTCCCACGGCCGGTCGGGGGCGGTGAGGTCCAGGGCGGAACCCAGCACGTAGTTGTCCACCAGAGTGATTGTCCGCAGCGTGTCGGCGGGGCTGAAGTCGGCACGGGCCAAGGTGACGGCGATGGCGTTGTACATGGTCAGCGCCTGGGTGCTGTTGACGGCGTGCGCGGTGAGCAGGGGAATCAGCTGTGGATACCGCGCGAAGCTGCTGCGGTAGGAGCGCATGATGTCGGCCAGGATGTCGATCCACGGCAGGTCGGCATCGAGGTCGGGCAAGTGGACCTCTGACATCGCCCGTTCGCGGAGCAGCTCGATGATCTGCTCGCGCCCCGACACGTGGTTGTACAGCGATGAGGGGCTGACCTTGAGCTTGCGGGCCAGTTCCGGGATGGTGAAACCACCCGTCGTGCAGACGAGATCCATTGCCGCACTGGTGATCCGGTCGATTGACAGGATCGGTGTCGGTGGCCGTCCCATGCCTGTTCCCCCTTTGTTCGATCTTCGATCTTTACAAATGGTGGCCTGCATCACAGAATAAAACGAATCATATTCGTTTTAGGAGTCTCATGATCACGCTCACCGCGAGCGCACCGGAGCCGCTGTCGCGCAGTACCGCTTCGCAGCGACCGCCCCTGCGGGTGGGATTGGTGCAGCACCGCTGGCGCCCTGACGTCGACAAACTCACCAAGGTCCTGCGTGAAGGCATCGACCGTGCCGCGGGTGGCGGCGCGACGGCGGTCTTCCTGCCCGAGATCGCACTGCTGCGCTATCCGGCCGACACCCCGGCGGGGCCCAACCCCGGCGACGGCGCCGAGGACCTGACCGGCGGGCCGACGTTTGCGCTGGCCGCCGAGGCGGCGCAGGCCAACGGGATTTTCGTCCACGCCTCGCTCTACGAGAAGGCCCCGGCAGCGGACGGCTTGGGCTACAACACCGCGATCCTGGTATCGCCGTCTGGCGAGCTGGTCGGGCGCACCCGCAAGATGCACATCCCGATTTCGGCGGGCTACTACGAGGACACCTACTTCCGTCCGGGCCCGTCTTCGGGGGACGGTGACCCCTACCCGGTGTACAACCCCGAGGGGCTGGGCGCGCGGATCGGCCTGCCCACCTGCTGGGATGAATGGTTCCCCGAAGTGGCCCGCAGCTACTCGCTGGGCGGTGCCGAGGTCGTCGTATACCCGACGGCCATCGGATCGGAGCCGGTCTTCCCCGCGTTCGATACCCAGCCGCTGTGGCAGCAGGTGATCGTGGCCAACGGCATCGGCAGCGGATTGTTCATGGTGGTCCCCAACCGGACCGGGGACGAGGGCGCTCTCTCGTTCTACGGCTCGTCGTTCATCTCCGACCCGTACGGCCGCGTGCTGGTGCAGGCGCCGCGGGACGAGGAAGCGGTGCTCATCGCCGACCTGGACCTGGACCAGCGCCGTGACTGGCTGGAGCTGTTCCCGTTCCTGGTCACTCGCCGCCCCGACAGCTATGGCGCGTTGACCGCCCCCGTCGACCCTGCCCACCCTTACGGCGATGGCCATGCCGCCACGCCCGTCGTGAAGTAGGAACTGTCGGTGACCTCGTACCTCATGCCCGCCGAGGGTGTGCCGCAAGATCGTGTCTGGATGGCCTTTCCTTGCGAGGGTTACTCGCTCGGAGCCACGGAGCAGGCGCGCCATGAGGCGCGGTCGACCTGGTCGGCCGTGGCTCATGCCGTGGTGCAGTTCGAACCGGTCACGATGCTCGTCGACCCCGCGGAGCTGGCAGTGGCGAAACGCTATGTGTCGCAAGATGTCGAGCTCGTCGAGGTGCCGCTGAACGACGCCTGGATGCGTGACATCGGGCCCACATTCGTGCACGCCGACGATGGTTCGGTGGCCGCCGTCGACTGGACATTCAACGGTTGGGGCGCGCAGGACTGGGCCCGCTGGGATCGTGACGCCAAGGTCGGGGCCATCGTGGGCGAGTTGGCGGGTGTCACCGTCCTGCCTTCTGCACTTGTCAACGAGGGTGGCGGTATTCAGACCGACGGGCAGGGCACGGTGCTGGTCACCGAGACCGTGCAACTCGATCCCGGCCGCAATCCCGGTGCGACCAAAGCCTCTGTCGAAGCGGAATTGGCTCGCACCATCGGCGCCACCGATCTGGTGTGGCTGCGGCGCGGACTGACCCGCGACAACGAGCTCTACGGCACCCGCGGCCACGTGGACATCGTCGCGGCGATCACCGCCCCGGGGCGACTGCTCATGCACTCACAGCGCGCCGTATCGCACCCGGACAACCTGGTGTGCAAGAAGATTCGGTCGGCTCTGGAGGGCGGGTTCGAGATCGTGGAGATGCCCGCGCCGGCCACCCTTACGGATGCCGACGGCTATGTCGACTACAGCTACATCAACCACCTGGTGGTCAACGGAGCTGTGATCGCCTGTGCGTTCGACGATCCCCACGACGCGGATGCGGTGGCGATCCTGGCCGAGCAGTACCCCGGACGTGAAGTAGTCACCGTCGATGCCCGCCCACTGTTCGCGCGTGGCGGCGGAATTCATTGCATCACCCAACAGCAACCATCTCCGATCTACCGGGAGGCAAGCGCGTGACCGTGCTCGACACGACGGCAACTCTGTTCCACGGCGGGACGATCTGGACTCCGTCAGGGACCACCGATGCGCTGCTGATCGCCGATGGCGTGGTGCAGGCGGTCGGGGGTGATGCGCTGGCTTCGGCTGCCGACCGGAAGGTCGACCTCGAGGGCGGATTCCTGATGCCGTCGTTCGGTGACGGTCACGCCCACCCGCTGTTCGGTGGTTTGGAATCGGCGGGCCCGGCCGTGCGGCCCTGCCGATCGATCGACCAGATCGTGTCTGCGGTAAAAGAATTCGCGGATGCGCACCCCGACCAGGAGTGGATCGTCGGTGCCTCGTACGACGGCAGCCTGGCCCCGGGCGGATTGTTCGACGCGCGATGGCTGGATGCCGCGGTTCCGGACCGGCCAGTGGTGTTGCGGGCCTGGGACTATCACACGCTGTGGGTCAATTCGGTGGCACTGGAGCGTGCGGGGATCACCGCCGACACTGCCGAGCCGGTGCTCGGGGAGATCCCGCGGCGTGACGACGGCTCCCCGCTGGGCACGCTGCGCGAATGGGGCGCCACCGACCTGGTCACTGCGGTCATGCCGGCCCGTGACGAGGCGGTGCGGGTTGCCGCGTTGGGTACGGCTGCCGATTACTACCTGGCCCGAGGCGTCACCTGGGTTCAGGACGCCTGGGTCGAACCGGCCGAGCTCGACACCTACCTTGCGGCTGCCCGGCAGGGCGAGCTGCGAATGCGTTTCAATCTGGCCTTCTACGCCGACCCGCGCCATTTCGACACGCAGGTAACGCAATACGCGGCCGCCAGAGATCGGGTCCAGGCGGCGGGCTCACCGCTGCTGACCGCGCAGACGGTGAAGTTCTTCGCCGACGGGGTGGTGGAGAACGAGACCGGTGCACTGCTCGAGCCGTACTGTTCGGGTCTGCATTCGCACGGCATGCAGTTGTGGGAGGGGGACGCGCTGGCCGAGGCGGCCAGGAAAGTCGACGACCTGGGTATGCAGATCCACATCCACGCCATCGGCGATGCGGCGGTCCGCCAGGCGCTCGATGCCATCGAATACGTTGCGCGGCACAACGGTCCGCGCGACCGGCGGCCGGTGATCGCCCACGCCCAGTTGGTGGACGACGACGACCTGGGCCGGTTCGCCGAACTCGGGGTCATTCCGAACATGCAGCCGTTGTGGGCGCAGATGGACGCGCTGATGACGGTGCTGACCATTCCGCGGCTCGGTGCCCAGCGTGCGGACCGGCAGTACCGGATGCGCACGTTGGAGAACTCGGGTGCGGCACTGGCATTCGGATCAGACTGGCCGGTGTCCTCGGGCGCGCCGCTGGACGGGATCGCTGTCGCGGTCTCGCGATGCACCACCGAGGGGGAGCCGGCAGGTGGCTGGACGCCCCAGGAGATTCTCCCGATCGAGCCGGCCCTGTCCTCCTACACCACCGCGGTGGCATATCAGGCTTTCGCAGAAGCGGATTGGGGTCATATCGCACCTGGGGCGAGTGCTGATCTGGTGTGGTTGGACCGCGATCCACGGTATGTCCCCCCGTCCGAGTTGCCGACGGTGCAAGTACGCGCCACATATTTGCAAGGCACGCAGGTCTATTCGGCCGCGAAGTGAAAGGAACTGTCATGGCCGATGTGGCTGAGGTCGCGGAGGGACGGCTGCGCCGTGCTCTCGGGTTGCCGTCGTTGGTGCTCTTCGGTCTGGTCTACATGGTGCCGCTCACGGTGTTCACCACCTACGGCATCGTCACCCAGACCACTGGTGGCCGATTGTCGGTCGCCTATCTGGTGACATTGGCCGCGATGGTTTTCACCGCGCGGTCGTACGCCAGGATGGCGGTCGCTTACCCGGTCGCGGGATCGGCGTACACGTACACACAGAAGTCCTTCGGCGCCCCGATCGGGTTCCTCGCCGGTTGGTCGCTGCTGCTGGATTACCTGTTCCTGCCGATGATCAACTATCTGGTGGTCGGTATCTACCTGCATGCCGCCATCCCGGCCATCCCGAGTTGGGTGTTCATCGTGCTGTCCATCGTGGGCGTGACGGTGCTCAACGTCGTCGGCATCGTGTCGGTGGCCCGAGCGAACGTCGTCATCATCGCGGTGCAGGCCGTCTTCATCGTGGCGTTCCTGGTCTTGGCGTGTTCGAAGGTGTTCAGTCTCGGCACGGTCGACCTGCTGGCTCCGATCCACGGTGACGGCAGCGCCGACGGCTTCAGTTCGGTGCTGGCCGGCGCGGCGATCCTGTGCCTGTCGTTCCTGGGGTTCGACGCGGTGTCCACCCTGTCCGAGGAGGCCAAGGACCCCAAACGCTCTGTACCGCAGGCGATCATGATCGCGACCGTGGTGGCCGGGGTGATCTTCGTGGTGCTGTCCTACCTCGGGCAGCTGGTATTCCCGTCGAACCAGTTCGCCGATGTCGAATCCGGATCGCTTGACCTGATGGTGACGGCGGGCGGGCAGTTCCTGCAGACCTTCTTCACTGCGGCGTATGTCGCCGGCGCGCTGGGATCTGCCATCGCGTCGCAGGCTTCGGTGGCCCGGATCCTGTACGCGATGGGGCGCGACGGGATCCTGCCGCGCGCCGTCTTCGGTCATGTCTCGGCGCGGTTCGCCACCCCCGTCTACGCCATCCTGGCGGTGTCGGTGGTGTCGCTGCTGGCCACCGTGATCAGTCTGGCCACCCTTGCCTCGGTGATCAGTTTCGGTGCATTGGTGGCGTTCTCGGCGGTAAACGTGTCGGTTGTCAAGCACTATTTCGTCGATCGCGCGGAACGCGGCGGCGCCGGGCTGGTCAACAATCTCGTTCTGCCGTCGATCGGCTTCCTGCTCACGGTGTGGCTGTGGACCAGCTTGTCCGGCGTCACGTTGATCATCGGGTTGGCTTGGTTGGCAGTGGGATTCGTGTGGTTGGCCGGGGTCACCCGCGGTTTCCAGCGGCCGACGCCGGTGCTGGACATGAAGGAGTGACTGACCACCTGTGAATGCCTGCCGAGTGGCCACTTGTGACACGCGATTACCGCGAAAGGCATGCGACAAGTGGCCATTCGATCCGCTGCGGGTCAGGCCACGCTGATGGTGACGTCGACGTTGCCGCGCGTCGCCTTCGAGTACGGGCAGACCTGGTGCGCGTCATCGGCGATGGCCTGTGCCGTCTCCCGGTCGACACCCGGGATGCTGACGTTGAGCCGGGCTCGCAGGGAGAACGCCCCGTCTGTGTTGAGCAGGTCCACCTCGGCATCCACCGCGGTCTCGGCAGGCAGCTTCACATTGTGCTTGCCCGCGGTCAGGCCCATGGCGCTGAGGAAGCACGCCGACCAGCCCGCCGCGAACAACTGCTCGGGATTGGTGCCCGTGCCGTTACCGCCCGGAGGGGTGAGCTGGATGTCGAGGTTGCCGTCGGAGCTGTAGGACTCGCCCTGGCGACCGCCGGTGGTGTGGGTCTGGGCGGTGTAGAGCACGTTGCCGGTGTCGCTGCTGGTCATTGCGGTTCTCCTTCGTGAGAGGACGGTGACGTCCAATTGGATGCGTTAGAGATGAACGCAGGGGGTTCCGGATTCCATCCCATCCGATTGAATCGGATCCGATATAATTTAGGCATGGCTTCCAAGGCGCCGCAACTCTCGGACTTCCTGTGCTTTGCGATCTACTCGGCCAACCTCGCCTACGGGAAGGCCTACAAGCAGATCCTGGACCGGCACGGCATCACCTACACGCAGTACATCGCGATCGTCGCGCTGTCAGAGCAGGACCACCAGACGGTCGGCGGTCTGGGCGAGAAGCTGTTCCTGGAGTCCAACACGCTGACGCCGATCCTGAAGAAGCTCGAGACGTTGGGATTCGTGACTCGGCGGCGCGATCCCGGCGACGAGCGTCAGGTGATCGTCAGTCTCACCGACGCCGGTCGTGAGCTTCGCGAGGAGGCTCTGGAGACCGAGCTGGTGGCGGCCACTGGCCTGTCGATGGAGGAACTCACGACCATGCAGCGCGGTGTCTCCACGTTGCGGGACAACCTGCGCGAGCACCTGCAATCGGCCGCTGACTCTGCGTCCACGGCGTGAAAGTGCGAGTGCGCCGTACCCAGAGCGCAGGATGAACCTTCGCTACGGCTTGAGCTGGACCTTCAAGTGTTCACCCGAGCGGGAGAACGCCTTGGCGTAGGCGTCGGCGGCGTCGTCCAGGGACATCGTGGTGGTGAAGATCCCGTCGACGTCGAGCCGGCCGGCTTGCAGCAGCGGGATCAGCTCGGGCCAGGTCTGCTGCACCGGCGCCGTGGTCAGCCGGATGGTGAGGCTGCGCAGCAGGCAGGCCAGTGCGGGCATCGGGTACGGCTGCAGATCGTGCACGCCGACGATGGACACCGTGCCGCCCGCGCGGACCGCGTCGATGGCGTCGTTGATCGAGGCGTCCATGCCGACGGCGTCGATGACGGAGTCCACGCCGAGGCCGCCGGTGGCCTCTCGGATTGCCTGTGCCGAGGGCGGGGCGAAGGTGATCGCCCCCGAGTTTGCCGCCCGGTCGCGCCGGGCCTCCACCGGATCGACGGCGAAAACCCTTGCCGCACCGAGGGTGATGGCACTGCGCAGCGCGCACATACCCACTGCACCCAGACCGATCACCGCGACAGAACCACCGACCGGGATGTCAGCGCGTTTGGCCGCCGCCCAGCCGGTGGCCAGGTTGTCGGTGAGCAGCAGCGCCTGCTCGGTGCTGATGTTCTCCGGCATCTTCAGCAGCTGGAAGTCCGCGGCCGGCACCGCGAGCAGCTCTGCCTGCGCGCCGCCGAGGAAACCGGTTCCGAAGATCTGCGGCCCCTGCACGCACCGGATCGGATCGCTGGTGGCGCAGCCGCCGCAGTGCCCGCAGCCGGCCACCGAGGACACCAGAACGCGGTCGCCGCCGGCGAAACCGGTGACCTCCGCGCCGATTTCGACCACCGTGCCGACGGCCTCGTGTCCGACGGACACCGGATCGGCGATGGGGTAGTGGCCCTCGAGGAAATGCAGGTCCGATCCGCAGATCGAGGCGGCCTCGACCTGGACGATGGCCCCGTCGGGGCCGGGCAGGACGGGGTCCGGCCGGGTCTCGACGCTGACCTTTCCGGCACTGTCGACGACGACTGCGCGCATCACGCCTCCTGCACTGTGAAGTCGGACCAGACGGGTTCGTTGATGGCCGAACGGTATTCGCTCAGCCGCCACGGGCTGACGGTGTGGATCTCGCCGTCGGCGTTCTTGAAGTACGAGTGTTTGATCGACGGCTGCGCCCACACGGTTTGACGGATCGCCTCCTGTGAACGCCGGTGCCATTCCTTCGTCGGTTCGGGCAGGGGCTCCATGGCCTTCGCGCCCGTGGTGATGAGACGTTCCAGGCACTGGTTGATGTAGCGCATCTGGAGTTCGGAGTTGAGGATCAGGCTGCCGCCGTGCGCCAGGTGCGTCCCCGGACCATAGGTCATGAAGAAGTTGGGGAAACCTGGCACCGTGATGCCACGGTAGGCGTACGGCCGTTGTCCCCAGGCGTCGCGAAGATCGACGCCGTCGCGCCCGGTGATCGTCATCGGGAACAGCACGTCGGTCGCTCGAAAACCGGTGGCGTACACGATGACATCGGCGTCGTAGTTCTGCCCGTCGGCGGTGACGACGCCGGTCGGGGTGATGCGCTCGATCGGGGTGCGGATCAGGTCGACGTTGTCGCGTTTGAGCGTGCCGAGCCAGCTGCCGTTGTCCTGCAGCGTGCGCTTGCCGGTGGCCGGGTAATCCGGCAGCACCTTGGCCAGGAGCTCGGGGTCGTCGCCGACCTGGGTGGTGATCCAGTCGGTGAACATGATCCGGGCGATGGCGTTGATCTCGCTGACCGCGTTGCCCTGGTCCTCATAATTCGGGTCCACACGGGCGGCGTCCAGGCCCTTGTCGGCTCCGGGCCACAGCAGCAGGAAGCGATACCAACGGCCGTAGTAGGGAAGGTGTTCCATCGCCCAGCGCACCCCGTCGGCGACGGGCTCGTGGTACATCGGGTTGGGGAACATCCACTGTGCGGTGCGTTGAAAGACGGTGAGGTGCTCGACCTTGTCGGCGATGGCCGGGGCGATCTGAAAGCCGCTGGCGCCCGCGCCGATCAGGGCCACCCGCTTGCCGGTGACATCCACGTCATGGTCCCATGCTGCGGAGTGAAAGGCCGGTCCCGCAAAGGTTTCCCTACCGGGGAAGTCGGGAATCTGGGGCCGGTTGAGCTGGCCGACGGCGGTGATGACGGCGTTGGCCCGCAACGTCTCGGTCCCGGCCGCCGAACGCACGGTGACGTTCCACATCTTTCCGTCCCACGCGGCGGAGACCACCTCGGTGTTCCACCGGATGTGCGGTTCCAGATTGTGGCGGTTGACCACATCGCCGAAGTACTGGCGCAGCTCGGGCTGCTCGGCGAAGAAGTGATCCCAGTGATTGCTGGGTTCGAAGCTGTAACAGTAGAAGTGGTTGGCCACGTCGACGCGGGCACCGGGATAACTGTTCTCCCACCAGGTTCCGCCCGGGCCGGCGTTCTTCTCCACGATCGTGAAGTCGAAATCGGCGTGCTTGAGGCGCACCCCGGCCAGTACCCCGGACTCGCCGCAGCCGATCACGACGACGCGGAACCCGTCGGTGTTCTCCAGGGTGGCGGGCCGACGCGGGTCGACGCCTTCGAGGTCGAGTTCTTCGAGCATCAGCGGCACGTTGTCGTCATCGACCGGCTCGCACGCCGCCCAGTCCATCATCTCCCGGACCACCTCGGCGGGCAGCGGGTCGGGGACCGGGCAGCCGCGGTCGCGATAGTCGGCGATCACCGGCAGCGCCACCTCGCGGGCGCGGGCCTTGTCGTCCTCGCTCATGAAGCCCTGGACCTCGTTGAGGAACAGCCCGGCCTGTTTGAACTCGCGGATGAAGCGCGGGTCGCCGGTGATGTGCACGAGCGACAGCAGCAGCGTCGGGATGCTGACCTGCTCCAATGCCGCCGCGATGTCGGCGTCGGACGTGGTGAACGGCTGGCCGACGTGAAAGCTCCGGGTCACGCGGCGTTACGCTACGCGCCGTAGCGTTATGTGACAAGAGGCTAGCGCGGCGGCTCCCGATTTCCCCGGACGTGAGGGCGTGCTGATGGAGGTCCCGGCCTGTCGGGCGGGGCGAGGCGCGGGTTCGGGTTCGCGAAACCCGAGCCCACGTTCGGCGCCGGATGCAGATCCGTGATTGTCGCCGTACCCGCACGGCTGCAACAGAACTCGGCCGAATGATCGCCGGCAAGACAACGCGATGGGCGCTCCAGTGTGAACGCGGTGGTGGGGCGTGACCTGCGTGCTGCGTGGCGAGTTAATTGGTTTGCAGCGACGAACGTACATATGTACATTCAGTGTCCGGCTGGATCTCCTCCGGCCGATCCGGCCCGATGACTGTGGTGCAGCGGCCGATGTCCAGAAAGGAATGGATCGACGTGGGTGAGGCGACTCGGCGACAGGTCATCTTGGGTGCGGCGGCTGCCGCCGCGGCGGTGGGTGTCGCTGCGTGCTCGCCGACGGGAGGCCGTGTCGAGCCCGACGCGGTTGATGAGGCGTCGCCGCTCCCTGAGGTGATGCGAAACGACTTCCGTCGCTTGACGGATGCGCAGAAGGTGCGCGGATGCAGCGTTGCCGCAGTCACCCGGGAAGGCACAGTCGTTGCGGACGCGTGGGGGCTTGCTCGCGAGGGATTGGCGATGACGCCGGCCAGCACCTTGAATATCGGGTCGGTGACCAAGACGGTCACTGCCACCGCGGTACTTCAGCTGGTTGCCGCGGGTCGCATCGATTTGGACGCCGACGTCAACGACGTTCTTGCGCACAGCCGTGTCTATGGGCCCAGGAGTGTTCGTAGTCCTTACCATCCCGACGTTCCGATCACGGTTCGGCACCTCATCGCGCACTTGACGCCGATCGACAGCCCGATCGAACCCGGCCCCTATGGATATTCCTACCGGGTCGGACCGGTGGCGGATCCTGCGGAGATGGGCCGGTGGCTTCACGACTTCTTGACCCCGACTCCACGGGGCTGGACGTACTCCCGCGACAACTTCACGAAAGCTGTTCCAGGGCAATCGCATCTGTACTCCGACATCGCATATGACCTGGCCGGGCATGTTGTTCAGGCCGTCACGGGCCAGTTCTTCGCGGACTACTGCCGAGATGCGATTCTCCGTCCGGCGGGAATGACCCGTTCCGACTTCAATCGGGATCGCCTGGCCGAGTCAAACCGGGCACACCCGCACGCGTGGTTCGACAACGGTGTCAAGAGGGGGATGTGGCCCGATTACCGCAATCTCATTCCCCATGACATCCCCGACGATTTCACCGGCCACGTCGAGTACGCGCCATACACCAGTTGTCTGCTTGCCGACGGCGGACTGCGGTCGAACGCGTTCGATCTGGCCCGCTGGGTGAGAATGTGGCTGGGGCAGGGCACTATTGACGGCACGGAAGTGCTGGAGAAGCGCTGGGCCGTTGCCGCGCTGTCGGATCAGGTCTCGCCGAACATCCTGGCCGCATCCGATGCTCCGCTGCCGATGATTTCCCAGGGTTTCGCCTGGCATCGGGTGGACGGCGACGCCGAGGGGGTTTGGCAGCACGCTGGAAGCGAGTTCGGTACGGCCTCGTATGTGATGCTCGATACCAAGCGTGGGGTAGGGGCGGCGGTGGTGTGCAATACCGAACTGGCGCTGGAAGCTGACCCGCGCGCCACGATGTTGCATCAGCTCATGGATGTCGCCGCCCGAGGGTGACCGCTTCAACGGTGCATGAGTGCGTTCAACGTGCCGATCAGCAGGTCGCGATCGATGGGGGCGTCGTTCAGCGCCGCGTGGACAGTGACCCCGTCGGCGAAGATGCCGACGGCCGTGGCGTTGTCCCGGCCAATGTGTGGTTCGAGGGCCTCGACGAGGCCCTCGAACCAACGCAGCGCATGTACACGTAGGTCTTTGTTGGTCACCGCGGCACAGATGAATGCCGTTTCGGCGCGGACGGTCTGGCGATCGCGCAGTTGCGGAAGGTACATGTCGGCGAAGATGACCGCTGACGGGCCGTGGCTCTCGAGGGCCTTCTGAAACTCGGCAATATCGCCGTCGATCTTGTCCGCGAGATACTGCATGGCGGCCGATCGGATGTCGTCAAGCGTCGCGAAATACTGAGTTGTCGACCCCAACGGGACCTGTGCCTGAGCCGCGATCTTGCGGTGAGTAAGTTGCAGTGAGCCCGACTCGATGATCAATTCCGCTGCGGCTTGGACAATCTGGAGACGACGCTTCTCGGGATCCGGCGACACACGCCGAGCGGGTGTCTTCTTGGCTGAAGGCACGTTTCCTCCCGGGCGTCGGCTAATGTACTCCAGTACATTAGCCGACGCTGGCGCGCCGGCATCTGGAGCGCGTCGCGTACGCCTGCTCGGCGCCTCGCCTTACGGCTTCGAGTGCGTGGTCGGGCTCTGGGTGGACTCCCACTTGGACTCCAACGTCCGGGTAACTGGGGTTCCGGCGGCCAATTCGCGCTGAAACGTCTGACCGTCGGTGACCTCGAAGGTGACCAGGAAGCCGGAATCAGTCGGTTCTTTGTGCACCACCTTGCAGGCCGGTTCGCCGGCGCCGAGGCCGATGATGTCCCCTGGGGCTACGTCGTCGATGCGGCTGTCAGTGGGTTGAGACATGCGTTGTCGGTAGCCGCAATGGGTGCGCGCCAAACGTCCGGGTCATCGTGGTCGATCGTCGCCGGCGGTCCACTCCTCATAGAACGGCGGCATCTCGGACGCCCGGCCGGTGAAGTCCGGGGCGCGTTTCTCGAGGAAGGCCCGCACGCCGTCGTGGCCGTCGCCGACGCTCGTGTAGAACATCGCCAGCGAGTCCACCCGGTGTGCGTCGACCGGGTGCGGCTCGGCGGCATTCCGGTAGAGCATCTGCCGCATGAGGGCTACCGACACTGGTGAGCGGTCGCGCGTCCACGCGTCGGCCAGCACCCGTGCCTCGGCGATCAGTGCGTCCGGTTCGTGGACGGCCTGTGCCAGCCCGATCTCACGAGCGGCGTCGGCGGTGAGAATGTCCGACCGGTACACCAGGTCCAAAGCCGTTGGCATACCGACGATCCGGGGCAGGAACCAGGTGGAACACGCCTCCGGGGTGATACCGAGCTTGCCGAAGACCAGCCCGAAGCGCGCCTTCGTCGACATCAGCCGGGCGTCCATCGCCAGCGTCATCGTCGCGCCGATCCCGACTGCGGCTCCGTTGATGGCGGCGATCACCGGCTTGCGGCAGGCGTAGATCGCCAGCGTCACCCGGCCACCGGTGTCCCGGACCCGCCGCAACTCGGGATTGTCGAGGTCGGCCATATCGGCCAGGCTGGGCGACTTCGACTCGTCGAGGCCGAACACATTGCCCTCGCTCGACAGGTCCATCCCGGCGCAGAACGCCCGGCCCTCGCCGGTCACGATCACCGCGCGGACCGCGTCGTCGTCGTTGACCCCCACGAAGGTCTGCTCCAGCTCATCGGCCATCTCGACGGTGAAGGCATTGAGGTTCTCCGGGCGGTCGAGGACGACGGTGAGGATCCCGTCGTCGAGCTCGTGCCGGATCGTCGTGAAGTCCACGGATGTCCCTCCTCGGGGTCGGTTGGTACTCAGCTTGCCCACACCGACCTGAGCCGCATCAACGACCCCCTCGAACCGCAGGTCACCATGCTCCTTGGGGGCGGTAGGTCACCGTGCAAAGTCGACGCGGTCTAGGTTCGTGGGATGGACTTCGACGAGTACCGGGCGCACGACGCCACATCCTTGGCGAAACTGATTGCCGACAAGCAGGTTTCGGCGGCCGAGCTGCTCGCCACCGCCCGGGAGCGGGCGGCGGCGGTCAACCCGAAGATCAACGCCATCGTGCGCGACGTTCCGGCGTCGCCGTCGGACGATCTGACCGGTCCGTTCGCCGGGGTCCCGTTCCTGATCAAGGATCTTGCGCAGGACTACGCGGGGCTGCCCACCTCGGCCGGTTCACGTGCGCTGAAGTCGCTGATCGTCCCCGAGCACGCCACGGTGGTACAGCGCTGGATCGACGCGGGCCTGGTCATCTTCGGGAAAACCAATACGCCTGAGTTCGGCGCGAAGGGGATAACCGAGCCGGACGCGTGGGGGCCGGCCCGCAACCCCTGGGACCTGGGACGGTCGCCGGGCGGCAGTTCGGGCGGGTCTGCGGCGGCCGTTGCTGCGGGCATCGTGCCCTGCGCCGGCGCCAACGACGGCGGCGGTTCGATTCGCATTCCGGCGGCGAGCTGTGGACTTGTGGGGCTGAAACCGGGCCGTGGGCTGACGCCGTCGGGTCCGGCGGTCGGGGAATCCATGCACGGCGCGGCTGTCCAGGGCGTCGTCTCGCGCACGGTGCGCGACACCGCGGCGATGCTCGATGTCCTCAGCGGTGGCGAGCCCTTTGGGCCGTACGTGCCGGGCCTGCCCGCCGAGTCGTTCGCGTCGTGCGTGGGGGCGGACCCGGGGAAGCTGCGGATCGGGCTGCGCGTGCCGACGGCGATCAACCCGGCGCCGCACCGCGAGGCGTTCGCGGCCGTCGAGGCCACCGCTGCCGCGCTGACCGAGCTCGGCCACCATGTCGAGGAACTCCCGCAGGCGCCGTTCGACGACGCCGCACTGGCCCGCGACTTCCTGCTGACCTGGTTCGTCTACAGCGCATGGGAACTCGCCGAGGCCAAGCGGCTGACCGGAGCAGGTGACGACGCGTTCGAACGAGACACGCTCATCATGGCGGCGATCGGACGATCCACCAGCAGCGTCGACTACCTGGACGCGGTGCAGCGGCGCCACGAACACACGCGGCGGCTGAGCACCTTCTTCGAGTCCTACGACCTGCTGTTGACACCCACCTTGGCCACCCTGCCGCCGCGGATCGGTGAGTTCGATCTGCCGATCGGGCTGCAACGGGCTGCGGATGCGCTGATCAAGACCCGGACCGCGAGCCTGTTGCGCTACACCAAGATCGTCGACGACATGGTGGACAAGAACCTCGGCTGGGTGCCCTACACGCAGTTGGCGAACATCACGGGACGCCCGGCGATCTCGCTGCCGCTGCACTGGACGGCCGAAGGTCTGCCCCTCGGCGTCCAGTTCGTCGCACCGCTCGCCGGTGAAGCGCTGCTGCTCAAGCTGGCGGCCCAGCTCGAACAAGCGATGCCCTGGGCCGGCCGGCTCGCCCCGGTCGGTACGGATGCCTTGTCGGTCTAGCGCATCTGTGCGACGCGTTCGGTGAAAGCCCTTGGTGTGAGGCCGAATTGGATCATGATGTCTTCTGCGGGTGGTCCGCCGTAGGGCTCCCATCGCCGGGCGAAGTCCAATAAGTGCGCCGGATCGTGGCTGACCGGTCGGGTCGATCGCAGTAGGGGGCGGACGTCGACGATCTGTGCCACGCCGGCCGCACGGGCGGCTCGGATGCCGTTGTCGGTCGCCTCGTACACCTGCACGACGGTTGGCGGGAGCCCGAGGCGACGACATGCGAGCAGGTGGCCGTCCGGGTGCGGCATGCCCCGGATCACGGCATCGCGGGTGACGGCGACGCTCACGGTGACGTCGAGACGGAACGCGCGCATCGCGGTGTGGACTGTCGCCCGGTCGGACCCGGTGACGACCCCGACGGGGAGTGCGCGGTGATGCTTGTGGATCACGTTGTGTAGGAGAGTATTCGGCCGAACCCTGGTGGAGGATCTCTCGGCCAGCCGATTACGTTGGGTGATGATCGTGTGCGGATCGGCCGTCACCGACGAGCGTTTGCAGGCGCGGGTGACCAAGTCGACGATCGGCAGATCGCGATGCTCGTCGAACCAGCGTTGGTCGATGGCGGCGCCGTGCGCGGCGAGGGTTTTGTGCAGGACGCTGTAGTTGAAGTCGGGGGTATCGAAAAGCGTTCCATCCCAGCCGAACAAGAGGGCACGTACATCTGCGTCCGGCTCCAGATCCGACGGCCGGGAAGCGGTGATGACAGTGGTCAAGGCCGGTCAGTGCGAGGTCTTCTGCGCCGGTGTCGGCTTGGGGAAGAGGTAGTCGGTGACGTCGACGGACTTCTTCCGGACGAGCAGGACAGAACCGGCGGCGATCAGGCTGGCCGCGGCCAGCGCATACAGTCCCCACGTGACGGTGCCGGTGGCCTGTTTGATGAGGCCGAAGCCGAAGGGTGCGACGAACCCGCCCAGATTGCCCAGTGAGTTGATGATCGCGATCGCGGGTGCCAATACCAGTGGGTGCATGGAGGATTGGGGGATAGACCAGAACAGTGGGCTGGCACTCTTGAAACCCATCGCCGCGATGCACAGGAAGAACAGCGCCAGCAACGGTGAGGTGATCGCCGCCAGGTAGGTGCCGACGGCAGCCGTGAGGAGGGCGAAGATCAGCAGGGGGCGGCGCAGTGAGGGGTTGTAGTCGCCGACGCGTGAGGACAGGTACATCGCGATGACGGCGCTGATCCACGGCAGGCTCGACAGCAGGCCGACCGTGATGTCGTTGAGGCCGTCGATGCGTCGGACGATGGATGGCAGCCAGAAGGTGTTGGCGTAGATCGACAGCTGGATGGCGAAGTAGATCCAGCAGAACAGCAGCAGCTTGGGGTCCGCCAGCATCTTCCAGCGGTTGCCCTTTCCCTCGACGCCGGACGTCTTCGCCTTCTCGGCCTCTTCGACGTCGATCGCGTCGATGAGGGCGTCCTGTTCGGCGCGGGTCAGCCACCTGGCATCGCGGATCTTCGAGTTGAGCATGAAGTACGCGACGATGCCGACAAGCACGGACACCATGCCCTCGATGAGGAACAGCCACTGCCATCCGCGCAGGCCGCCGTGGCCGTGCAGGGACAGCAGGGGGCCGGACAGCGGACCCGAGATCGCCGCGGCGATAGAGGAGCCGGCGATGAACAACGCCGTTGCCCGTCCCCGGTGGCTGTCGGGCAGCCACTTGGCCATGTAGTAGATGACCGCGGGGAAGAACCCGGCCTCGGCCATGCCGAGCAGGAAACGCAGGACGTAGAACATTTCTGCGCTCTGGACGAACATCATGGCGGCGGACACCAGGCCCCAGCTGATCATGATCCGAGTCAGCCAGACCCGGGCGCCGAACTTCTCCATCAGGATGTTGCTCGGAAGCTCGAACAGTGCGTAGGCCACGAAGAACACACCGGCCCCGAAACCGTAAGCGGCAGCACCGATACCGACGTCGGCCTCAAGGTATTCCTGGGCATACCCGATGTTGGCGCGGTTGAGCTGATTGCAGATCAGCATGATGATCAGCAGCGGTACCACGCGCCGGAAGAATTTCGACACGGCCGACTGCAAGTCGGCGGACGCGGGCTGGGTGATCGACACGTCCGCTCCTTTCGGTCAGTCCCACCGAGGTGGTCAGGGGTACATCGGCGAGTGACCCGCCTCACATGGAATGTAAAGGAGGGCATTGATGCACGTCCAAGACCATTTAGGCATCAACTGATCCAGCATCGGCATGGGTGCATGGGCTGGGGGTCCTCGCGTGAACTGCGACAGCCGCTGCCGTGCCGGGCCGGGAAGTTGATGACGACGCCACGGTCGCGATCGAGCGAGTCGACTGAGTGCTCCGTGCGTATCGCACGCGCGTGATTCAGGTTCGCAGCTAACGAGCCAAATCGCTTTGTGTTCTTGCCTTTCCGGCAGAAACTGACCGATGCGAAAAAAACTGCGCGTTCGGGTGGGCGAGCCTGACAGGTACTCCTAGAGTCTGCTCAGGTAATCGACCAGAACTCCAGCAGGGTGCGGATGGTCGCCACCAACGGCAGGGGTTGATCCAGCATCGGATGGTGGCCGGCGTCGGCGAGTTCGACGAATGGCCCGCGGAGTTGCAGCATCGAGCGGATCTGATCGGCCATCGGGGGCGGGACCACCCCACTCTCGCACCGTAAATACCCGACCCGGCAAGGGATTCGGGCAAACGTGTTCTCCAACAGCTCTTCATCGGCGGGTGTCTCGTCGAGGAGTTGGCCGCCGAAGATGGCCGGGTCGAACTTCCACACCCAGCCGGCGTCGGTTTTGCGGATGGATTCGGTGGCGATGTGGTGACCGATGTAGGGAAGTGTCACGTCCTGTTTCGGCACCGCCCGGAACCGGGCCAGGATCTCGTCTTCGCTCGGGTATCCGGCGCTGTCGCGGCGGGTGCGCAATCGGACCTTTTCAGGTGCGCGATCGCGCAGCGGCGAATCGATGACCAGGATGCTGTCGATCTGAGCGCCGTAGCGTGTGGCGGCCGAGGCGCCGACCCAGCCGCCCATGCTGTGGCCGACGATCGTGGGTCGCGCTGAGGATCCGGAGGCGTCGGATGCGGCGAGGACCTCGCGGGCCCAGGTCGCAAGGGCGTATTCGGTGCGGGTTCCGCTGTCGCCGTGCCCGCTGAGGTCCGGCGCGATGACTCGATGGGTGCGAGTGAAAAACGGTGCGATGTGATCCCACCAGCCGGAGTGGGCCCCGCCACCGTGGACGAACACCAGCGGAGGATTGGCCGGGTCGCCCCAGGTGCGGACATGGATGGAGCAGCCGTCGACGTCGATGGTCGAGTGCACTGGCGTCTGTTCCAGCGCGGAGGTGAACCACGCCGGAGCGTTCGCAAGGGGGTGCGGGGCCGGGGAGGATTCGCGCCGGAACATGGGACTCACCTCGTAATTCTGTCCCATGCCCAGAAGTTCGATCGAGGGCCGTCCGTTGTGAATCGTGGCACGTCGGAGCGTCGGCGGCCGCGGCTCAGGACAACGCGAGACTCACACCGAGCGCGACCATCATCACCGCGATGATGCCGTCGAGGATTCGCCAGGTCATCGGCGTGGCGAACAGTCCGGCGAGTCGGCGCGCGCCCAGGCCCAGGCCGGTGAACCACAGTGCACTCGCGGCCACCGCGCCGGCGCCGAACAGCCACCGCTGCTCGTGGTGTTCGTTGGCCAGAGAGCCGAGCAGCACCACGGTGTCGAGGTATACGTGCGGGTTCAGCCAGGTCAGCGCGAGGCAGGTGGCGAGCACCTCGGCCAGGCGAGCCGGGGTGCGTTCGGATGGGTTGAGGGTCGACGGTCGGAAGGCGCGGCGGGCGGCGAGGACGCCATAGCCGATCAGGAACGCCGCGCCGCCGATCTTCATGACGGTCATGGCGTCGGGGTGCGCGGTGATGACGGCGCCCACGCCGGCGATGCCGGCGGCGATCAGAATCAGATCGGAGACCGTGCACAGGGCAATGACGGCGACCACATGCTCGCCACGGATGCCTTGGCGCAACACGAAGGCGTTCTGCGCGCCGATCGCGGCGATCAACGCCATGGTGGTCAGGAATCCGATGAGCACGGGTGAAGCCATGCGTACGAGGCTAGGGACGTGCGATGATCAAGTACAGCTAATGATTCTGTATGTAGATTAGTTTTGCTTATGTCTGTGACGGGCGGTGTTTGGCCGCACGATGGACGCCGCGGCCACCACAACATGTCGCTTCCGCTTCTGTGCTGGGGAGTGCGACGGTTCGGGAGGGCCGGATGTTTATGGTCAGAACGGGAAGACCCGGGGTTGGTGCTGCACGCTGACCCAGTGGTGGGCGGTGAACTCATCAATGGACCACGTGCCGCCGAAACGGCCCAGCCCCGACTGCTTGACCCCGCCGTAGGCGGTGTTGTCTTCCTCGTTGACCGGTGAGTCGTTGACGTGGGTCATCCCGGCTTTGACTTTCAAGGCGAACTCCACGCCGCGATTGATGTCACGGGTGAACACCGCGCTGGACAATCCGTACTCGGTGTCGTTGGCGATCTTCAGCGCTTCGTCTTCGCTTTCGGCGGCGATGATCGTGATGGCGGGCCCGAAAACTTCCTCCTTCGCGGTGGCCACCTCGTTGGTGCCGATCAACACCTGCGGCGGCAACGTCAAACCGGCTGGGCCGGTGGGCTTTCCGCCCAGGACCAGGCGGGCGCCGGCCTGTTGAGCGGCCTCGATCTTGGCCTGCACCGATCTCAGCTGGGTACGGTTGATCACCGGCCCGATGGCAGTGGCAGGGTCGGCGGGATCACCGACATTCAGTGCCGCGACTCGCTCGACGAAGGCCTCGACGAACTGGTCATGGATGCTGCGGTGGACGATGATGCGGTTGGCGATCATGCAGATCTGGCCCGAGTTGTAGAACGAGCCGAACGCGGCGGCCTTGACGGCATAATCGAGATCGGCGTCGTCGAGAATGACCAGGGGTGCATTACCGCCGAGTTCCATGAGTAGGCGTTTGATTCCTGCCTTTTGGGTGATGCCGATGCCCACGCTCGTCGACCCGGTGAACGACACGATGGAGGGCACCGGGTGCCCGACCATGGCATCGCCGATCTCGGCTCCTGAGCCGACGATCACACTCAGCACACCGGCGGGCAGGCCGGCTTCCTCCAAGATCTTGGCCAGCAACAGACCGCCGGTGACGGGGGTGTCACTGGCCGGTTTCAGCACGACGGCGTTACCCACCGCCAACGCCGGCGCGAGCGATCGACTGGTCAGATATAGCGGAAAATCCCATGGACTGATCAGTGCGACCACCCCGGCGGGCTGCCGGTAGACGCGGTTCTCCTTCCCGGGAATATCCGAGGGCAGGATCTGTCCGGTGGTGTGATGCGGCATGCCGGCGGCTTCAAGGAATACCGCCTTGGTGACCCCGAGTTCGACCTCGCACTTTCCGCGGGGCGTGCCGGTCTCGCTGACCAGCCAGCCCAGGATTTCCTCGCGTCGGGTATCGAGGATGCTTGCTGCGGCCCGAAGCACCGATGCGCGTTGCTCAGGTAGGGAAGTAGCCCAGTTGGCCTGTGCGGCTTCGGCTGTGGCGAAGGCTTCGTTGACGTCAGCGAGGTTGGCCAGTGGGATTTCGGTGATTGTTGTTCCATCCCAGGGGTTGGAATCGGTAAGGGTGCGTGAGCCGGCGCCCGCGCGCCACGTGCCGCCGATAGGCATGGCGTGGAAATTGTCGTAGGAAGTGGGGGCGGTGAAGACAGACATGGCAGTATCCAAGCGTTCGGGGGATGGGGGACAGACGCCTTGGTAAAAGGCTTGGTGATGAAAGAGTCAGTCCTGCTGCGCTATTCGCTCCAGGGCGAGGCGTCGATGATGGCGGTGAAATCTTCGCGCCGGAAGTGTGGATCGAAGCGGGCCAGCACGTCATCGTTCATGGTGCCGAACGTGGTATCCGGGCGGTCCTTCATGCCGTCGTAGAAGGCTTTCTGGATGCGTCGCTTGAAGTTGGGCCGGGGATGGGCGGTGGTGACTTCGAGTTTGGCGTTGTCGGTGATCAGGTCCAGATCGAGTCCGAGCACGTCGCCTTCGACACCGAGGGTGACGAGAGCGACTTCGGGGGCTAGGCGGACGGCGATGCCTGGGGTGGTGTGCAGGGCGATGGCCAGCCAAGCGGTCTGCGCCTCATCGATGCTGTATCCGTGGTCGATCAGGAACGCCTTGGCGATGTCGGCGCCGTCGAGTTCGAATCGTTGATCAGTGCGACGGTAGCGTTCGGTCAACCCCAGGTCGTGGAACATGGCTGCGATGTAGCTCAGTTCCGGGTCCGGGGTCAGACCCAGGGCATTGGCTTTTAGGCTGCCCCAGAGGAAGACTCGGCGGGAGTGGTGGTAGAGTAGATCGGTGTCCACGGCGCGGACCAGATCGCTGGCCGCGCGGGCCACCGGCGAATCCGGGATACCGATCCCGGCGATGGTGTCAGACATGATGATCTCCGATTTCGTTGTGGTGCAGCCGGCTCAGGCGAGTTGGCTCAAGAGTTGGTTGAACGCCTCGGTCATTGAGGGGTGGGTGTAGATCGAGTCCCGCAGGGCCGTGGCACTGATGTCGTGTCGCATGGCCAGTGCCACGGTGTTGATGACTTCGTGGGAGTCGTAGCTCAGCAGCGCTGCTCCGAGAATGTGGTCGGTACTGGCGTCGACGACCACCTTCATCAAACCTTCTGCCACACCGACGATCTGGGCTCGTGCCACCGTGGTGAGGGCGCTGACCGCGGCGGTGGCGACCTTGATGGGACGACCGGTGGCGCGGGCCTGGGCCTCGGTGAGCCCGACCCTGGACAACGGTGGTGTGGTGAAAACCGTGTAGGGGACGGCGACCCGGTCGTCGGTGCTGCGGGTGCCGGAGCCGATGAGTTGGTCGAGCACGATGCGATGGTCATCGAGGGAGATGTAGGTGAACTGCGGTCCGCCGTTGACGTCGCCGACGGCGAAGATGTGAGGCTGGTTGGTGCGCAGGTGAGCATCGACGGTGATCGCACCGGCCGCGGTGGTGTGCACTCCGGCTTTGTCCAGGTCCAGCCCCGCCGTCGCGGGAGTGCGTCCGACGGCGACCAATACCGCGTCCGTGGTGATCGTCCCGGAGGCACTGCCGTGGGTGTAGTGCACCGTCGCCGGGCCTGGCTCGTCGGAGACGTCGGTTACCAGAGAGTCGGTCAGCACGGTGACGCCGAGCTTGGACAGGAGGAAGCCGACAGCGTCGGCGATGTCGTCGTCCTCGTGAGCCAGGATCCGCGGCCCACGCTCGATCACGGTGACGTGCGCACCGAATCGGGCGTACATGGCCGCGAATTCCAGTCCGACGTAGCCGCCGCCGATGATGGCGAGGCGTTCGGGTAACTGCGTGGTGGCCAGCAGATCGGTGCTTGTCATGACCGCCGGGTTGGTGCGCAAGCCGGGAATGTCAGGTATCACCGGCACCGCGCCGGTACCGACGACAATGTGGTCGGCGTGAACCGCTGTGGTATGCCCGTCCTGATTGTCGACCAGTACGGTGTGCGGATCGGTGAAGCGGGCGCGGCCCGTGAGCACGGTGACCGAGTCCAGGCCGGTGAGCATTGCCAGGTTGGCAGCCCGCATTCCGGCGGTGAGTTCGTGGGTTGCACGGGCCGCGTGGGTGAACTCGTGGTGAGAGCGGGTCGCCCCCGCCGGCAGCATTTCACCTTGGTGGACAAATGATTTGGTGGGCACGCAGCCGATGTTGATGCAGGTACCGCCGTACATCTGGGCGGACTGTTCGATCATTACGACCCGCCGGCCTAGCCGGCCCAGCGTCGCTGCGAGTGTTTTGCCCGCCTTGCCGTAACCGATAACGGCCAGCTCGACATCGAGGGTCTGGTGCGGTGGCGCTGACATGACTGGTGTTCCTCCGTGTGGCGTGTACCGATACGCGCTGCCGGCGGCCGACCCATCCCGGGGACCGGCCACCGTCGGCGCGTAGCGACAAGGTGATTGGGATCAGCGCTGGTATGCGGAATCGTTGTTCGGCTGGATGCGATGGGCGGCAAGCCATCCCAAGACGTAGTCGGCGATTTCCTGCCAGCCCTGGTCGATCACCAGAGAGTGTCCGCGGTCGGGGAACTGCTTGAGTTCGGTGACGGCGGTGGAATCCCCGTACATCTTGTAGGCCGCCCGGGTGACCACATCGGGGACGGTGTGGTCTTTCTGTCCGGAGATCAGCAGCAGCGGACCACGTTTGGTGTTGTCGGTGTCGACCTTGGCCGGGGAATCCTTGTGGAAGTTGGCGAAGGCGGCCTCGAACAGCGGGCGGCCGGGTGATGGGATCGTCCAGCGGTTGAACAACGCATCGGAGGCTTCCCGGTCGATGGCGTTGCCGAACCCGTAGCGGAACTGTTTCTCCGTCAGCGACACCGCACGCTTCTTGTTGGCCGGGTTGCTCAAGACCGGGGACCCCGAGCGCAGCTGGGCGAATGGCAGCGGCTTGACGCCCTTGATCTGCGCGGGGTCGATGGCCACGGCAGCCCGTCCGTAGCCCAGACCGGCAAGTTTCTGGGCGATGAGGCCGCCGAAGGAGTGGCCGATGATGACCGGTGCCTGTGGTTGGGCGGCGATCAGGGCTGCGTAGTGCTCGGTGACCTGGTCGATTCCGATCCCGGCGACGGCGTCGGCGTTGGCGCGGGCGGCCTGGATGGTGTTGGGTTCGCCCGGCCAGCCCGGGGCGACCGGGGCATATCCCTTCTGGCTGAACAGATCCACCCAGGGCTGCCAGGAGCTGGCGTGCAGCCAGAGGCCGTGGATGAAGACGACGGGGGTGCGGGTGTCGGTCATGCGAGTTCTCCTTGGTCGAGACGTCCGCCCGGATTCGTTCCGGGGAGTTCTGTCACGACCTAGATTCGTCGCCGCAAGAGTTCCTGGGATCGGACGTTTGACCTAATCGCCGAGGACTGCACGACCTAAGCGCTACGCGGTGTCGAGGGCTTCGAGGGCTTGACGTAGTCCAGACCGCCTGGTGATGCCGAGTTTGGGGAAGACACGGTAGAGGTGGGCGCCGACGGTACGCGGTGAGAGATAGAGCTGTTCGGCGATCTCCTTGTTGCTCAGCCCGTCAGCAGCCATCTCGGCGATCCGCCGTTCCTGCCCGCTCAGGGTGACCTCGGTGGTGTAGCCGCGGTGCGGGGTGGAGCCGGCGGCCCGCAGTTCGGCTGCGGTGCGCGCCGCCCACGGCTGGGCGCCCAGCGCCTCGAACGCCTCGGTGGCCGCGGCCAGCTCCGTCTGAGCTCGCCGATAGCGGCGTTGCCGGCGCAACCACATGCCGTAGGCGAGCCGGATCCGGGCGTGTTCGAAGGGAAACGCCGCCGCAGCGGGATGCGCGATGGCGGTATTGAACAATTCGTCGGCGTCGTCCTCGTCGGCGACCAGCGCCATCGCGCCGGCCACGGTGAGATCCAGTCGTGGCGAGATGGCAGCGAGATTCAGTCGTAACGCCGCGCCAACATGTTGGCGCGCGGCGTCGAGCCGGTCGGATCGCACGGCGGCCTCGACCAGGTCGAAGATCGCGCGTAGGGCCTGATGCGAATAGTGCGGGATGTCGCCGGCGGCACTGATTGCGGTGGCGGCCGTCCACGCGGCCTCGTAGTCGCCTTCGGTCAGCGCACACAGCAGCGCGATGCGTTTGGCGTAACCCAGATGCAGGCCCAGACGCCGGGGGCGGGCCCACGCGTCGACGGCGGTGCCCAGTTCGCGGGCGCGTTGGATTTCCCCTTTGGATGCGGCCAGAAGTCCTTCGAACACCAGGAACTGGTGCTCGAACATTTCGTGGCCGTGCTCGCGGGTCAACGCCAGACCGCGTTGAGCGGTGTGCTCGGCCTCGGCCCACCGGCCACAGTTGATCTGGTCGAGCAGGGCCAGGTGCTCCATCGTCATCGCGTTGGTCACCGCTCCGTCTCCGCTTTCGCGGGCGGTGTGGTCGCTCATCGCGACGCGGAAGGATTCCAGGGAATCGACGTAGTAGGCGCTGACCCCCAACCGCATCAGGTCCCACGGTTCGAGGGTGTCGATGTGCCGTTGGATGTCGTCCAACCGCGCGGTCACGGTCGCGCCGCGGTACGCCACATCACCCCACGCATCGCGGTAGACAAGGCATTTGGGATCCAGGCGTTCGGCAACGGCATCGATCGCCAGATCGGTCAGTGCCCATTTATCGGGGTCGGCGCAGTACTGGCTGATCGCCAGCTGGGCATTCACCAGCCGGGTGACGGTGGCGTCGTCGAGGTCATCGGCGGCGGCCAGCGCATCGATCATCCGCCGGTGCGTGGAGATGACGTCCCCGTTTCGGTACAGCGCCAGATAGGACTGGGTCAGGGCCGCTGCAGCGCGTTCGGCCGGTCCTCCGGTGCCGGCGGGACCGGAGTAGTCGGACAGCAGGGACGCCGCATCGTCGAGGCGCGCGGCTTGGGCAGCGACGAACGCCGCTTCCCCGGAAAGGTGGGCCCGACGGCCGGGTTTCTTGCTCAACTCGGCGGCGCGACGCAGCAGATTGACGGCCGTGCGGGATCCGCCGCGGCGGATCGAGGTGTTGGCCGCGTCTTCCAGGACCGCCGAGACCGTGTCGTCGGGATCGATCGTCGCCGCCGACAGGTGCGCGGCGCGGCGGACGATGTCATCGGCGTAGAGACCGGCGAGAAAGGCGTGTGCGGCGCGGCGCTCGTTGGCAGTGGACATCTGGATGACGGCCGCTCGGACCAGCGGATGCCGGAACACGAGTTCACCGTTCTCGTCGACGCGGAGCAGCCCGTATTCGATGGCGCCTTCGGCGCCACGCATCCGATAACGCGATGCACCGCCGGTGACCCCCGCCGGAGCGACCGCAGATCCGTCCAGCGCGGCGCGAAGCAGCTCACCGCGGGCTTGCGTATCCAATTGCACCAGCCGCCCGCCGAAGACACCCTGCAGGCGTTCGGTCAGTGTGATCGCCGGACCGCTGGCATTGGAGATCGCCGGGTGGCGAGGCAGTTCATCCAAGGCCAACGGATTGCCTGCGGCTTCTTGCAGAATCAGTGCGCGCAACTCGGAGGAGAGATCGGGAAACTGCCTCCGCAGATAGGCGTCGGCGGTGTCGGTGTCGAAGGCGCCGACGGTGATGCGCGGCCACGGGCCGTCGCCGATCACCGAATGCACTTCGGCTCGGCAGACCGCCAGGAGGCGGACCCGAGGATCGAGGATTCGCTGTCCGGCGATGGTCACGATGGCCGCGGTGACCTCGTCGAGCCACTGCGCGTCGTCGATCACGACCAGCACGGGATTGTCGCGGGCGGCGGCCGAGAGCAATTCCAACCAGGCCAGAGCCATCACCAACGGTGGGGCAGGGGAGACGGCATCGCGTCCGATGGCCGGCGCCAGCGCCGCAGCGCTATGCGGATCGAGGTCGGAGAGCCGGTCCCGAAAAGGCAGCACCAGCTGACTGAGCCCGGTCAGGGCGAACTGCGCCTCGAATTCCACTGCCATGGTGGCGAGCACATGCCAACCATCGTTGGCCGCTGTGGCGGCCGCGTGGGCGATCAGCGCTGTCTTACCCACTCCGGCGTCCCCGCGCACCACGGCCGCACCGGGGCCGGTCGGCGTGGCCAGGAACGTCGCCAGCTGCGCCAGCTCATCCGATCGTCCCAGCAGCGGCTTGCCCAGATCGGTCACCGATCACTCCCATGGGTCAGGCATCGGGCACAGCTTTGAGTCATTTGACCGATCCCGCGCGGTCCTGCGCTGACGACAGTGAGATGCACACCCCCTCACAACACCAGATCGGAACAAGACATGCCGCACTACCGCAGCATCACCGTCAACGGCCAGGACATCTTCTACCGCGAAGCCGGCGACCCGAGCCTGCCCACCCTGCTTCTGCTGCACGGATTCCCGACCAGCTCGCACATGTTTCGTGACCTCATCCCGCTGCTCAGTGATCGCTTTCACATCGTGGCCCCCGATCACCTCGGGTTCGGCTACAGCTCGATGCCCTCGACCGCGGAATTCACCTACACTTTCGCCGCGCTGGCCGAGCTGACCGAAGCGTTCACCGACGCCCTCGGGCTGAGCCGGTTCGCCGTCTACGTACAGGACTACGGCGCACCGATCGCCTGGCGGCTGGCGCTGCGCCGCCCCGACTCCATCACCGCCGTCATCACCCAGAACGGCAACGCCTACACCGCCGGCCTGATCGACGACTTCTGGACTGCGGTACTGGACTACGCGCAGGATCCCACCCCCGCGCACGAAGCCCCGGTGCGGGCGGCACTGAACCTGGACTCGACCAAATGGCAGTACCTGCACGGGGTTGCCGACCCGGCGCTGGTGTCCCCGGATGCCTGGCGGCACGCTCAGGATCGGTTGGATCGGCCCGGCAACGACGACATCCAACTGACCCTGTTCCGGGATTACCCGACCAACATCGCCCTCTACCCGCAGGTGCACGCCTGGCTGCGCGAGTACGGCGTACCGGTGTTGGCCGTCTGGGGTGAGAACGACCCGATCTTCGGCCCCGACGGCGCCCGCGGGTTCGCCGCCGACACCGCCGACTGCGAGGTACATCTCCTGCCCACCGGCCATTTCGCCCTGGAAACCCACCACGAGGTCATCGCCGGCCTGATCGGCGACTTCCTCGACGAGCGTAAGCACCGGTGGGCTTGATGAAGGCTGCGCACCGGTCCGTCGCGACCCCGGCCGGGCTCAGCGCAACCCAAGGGGCCGCAACCCCACCACCTCGTGTGAAAGGACTCCACGAAATGTCATCTCCCCAACCCGTCACCGTCATCACCGGCGCCTCCCAGGGCATCGGCGCCGACCTCGTCACGGCCTACCGCGCCCGCGGACATCGCGTCGTCGCCAACTCCCGCACCATCGCCGATAGCGCCGAAACAGACTTCGTCACCGTCGCCGGTGACATTGCCGAGACGGACACCGCCGAGGCCATCGTCTCGACCGCGCTGGAACGTTTCGGCCGGATCGACACCGTGGTCAACAACGCAGGCATCTTCATCGCCAAGCCGTTCACCGACTACACCGCAGGCGATTTCGCCGCGATGCTAGGTGTCAACCTGGCCGGGTTCTTCCACATCACCCAGCGTGCGCTCGCGGTGATGGCTCAACAGGGCTCCGGGCATATCGTCAGCATCACCACCAGCCTGGTCGATCAGCCGCTGGCCGCGGTGCCCTCGGCGCTGGCTTCACTGACCAAAGGCGGGATCGACGCCGCGACGCGCTCCTTGGCGATCGAATACGCGAGCCGGGGGATCCGCGTCAACGCCGTGTCCCCGGGCATCATCAAGACACCGATGCATCCCATCGAAACCCACGCGCAGTTGGATTCCCTGCATCCCATGGGGCACATGGGCGAGATCGCCGATGTCGTCGAGGCGGTGGTCTACCTCGACACCGCCGGATTCATCACCGGTGAAACCCTGCACATCGACGGAGGCCAACATGCCGGGCACTGGTGAACACGAAGATCCGGTGGCAATCGTCAATGACCTGATGCACCAGTGGAAGGCGGGCGTCGACTCCCACGAGCCGGTGCTGGTTGCCGCACTGTTCACCGAAGACGCACTGTTCCAAGGGCTTCGCCCGGATCCGGTCCACGGCACCGCCGCGATCGTCAATTACTACGCCGGGCAGCCACGTGACCTGCGGGCCGAGTTCGAGCTGCTGACCTGCCGTCGGCACAGCCCCGGAATGATCGTGGCTTACTTGTCGGTTGACTTTCACACCGGCGACCACAATGTCAGGCCCACCCACCTCACCGTCGTTCTGGTCAACGAGCCCAGCGGGTGGCACATCGCGCACTACCACGTCAGCCTCATCCCCTAGCCCCACCCACTACCCAGAAACAGAGACCCACCATGCCCACTACGCCCACAGACAGCCCGTCGATTCTCGTCATCGGCACCGGAGAGCTCGGCGCCAGCGTGGTGGCCGCCCTTGCCCACCACGTCAGCGCCCACCCCGGCGCGGCCACCATCACCGTGCTGCTGCGACCACCGACGCCCGGGGCCGATCCCGGCCAGGACACCCGCCGTGCGGAATTGACCAACGAAGGCATCGCCATCGAACACGCCGACATCGCCACCGCGTCGGTGACAGAGCTGGCGGGCATCATGACGCGCTATCACACGGTCATCAGCTGTATCGGCTTCGCGGCCGGAGCCGGCACCCAACGCAAGCTGGCGCACGCCGCTCTCACTGCCGGCGTGTCCCGGTATTTCCCGTGGCAGTTCGGTGTCGACTACGACGAAATCGGCCGGGGCAGTGCCCAACCCCTGTTCGACGAGCAGCTCGACGTGCGCGACCTGCTGCGCCGCCAACGCGCCACTGAATGGGTCATCGTGTCCACCGGTATGTTCACCAGCTTCCTGTTCGAACCGGCCTTCGGCGTCGTTGATCTGACCGCAAACACGGTCCACGCCCTTGGGAGCTGGGATAACCAACTCACCCTCACCACTCCGGAAGACATCGGAGTCCTCACCGCTGACATCGTGTTCGCCGAGCCCCGCATCCGTGACACGGTCGTCTATCTGGCCGGCGACACAATCAGCTACGGCGAACTTGCCGACATCGTCGACCGGGTGTGTGACACCACCGTCGCTCGCCGGGAATGGAGCACCGAGTTCCTGCGCGACCAACTTGCCGGCGAGCCCGAGAACACGATGCGCAAATATCGTGCGGTGTTCGCCCGTCCCACCGGAGTCGCCTGGCCGAAGGCACAGTCTTACAACGCTGTTCGCGGCATTTCCACCACCACCGTGGAGGACTGGGCGAAGGCAAATCTGGTCTAGATGAGCAACTGCACCGGCACCGACCCTCTCACTCGGCGAGCCCCACAGCCCGGGGCCTGGCTGTCGAGAATCGGTGCCGGCAGCCAGTGCCGTTACCGCAGCCGCACCAGGGTGCGGCCCCGGTTTCCTCCGTCGTGAATGCGTGCGAGTGCCTCCGGCACTCCGTCCAGATCGACCTCGTCGGTCGCAAGGTCGTCGAGCAGCGGTGGACGTAGGTCATTGGCCAGACGTGCCCACACCTCACGACGGCGATCGATCGGGCACTGCACGGAATCGATTCCCAACAAGGAGATTCCGCGCAGAATAAAGGGAAACACCGTGGTGGGCAATGCGGTCCCACCAGTGTTGCCCGATGCCGCGACCGCCGAGCCGTAGCGCATCGACGCCAGCACTGCCGCCAGCGTCTGACCGCCAACGTTGTCGATCGCCCCGGCCCATATCTCCTTCTGAAGAGGCCGCGCCGGATCTCCCACGCCCGCGCGGTCAATGACGCCGCCAGCACCCAAGGAATGCAGCCAGTCGGCGGCGTCAGGTTTGCCCGTGACAGCGGTCACTTGATAGCCCCTAGAAGCAAGGATCGAGACCGCAACGCTACCCACACCGCCGGTGGCACCAGTCACCAATACCGGCCCGCGGCCAGGAGTCAACCCGTGTTCTTCAAGCGCGATCACACTCAGTGCCGCAGTAAATCCCGCTGTCCCCAACGTCATGGCTTGACGAAGGCTGAGTCCGTCGTTCAGCGGCACCACCCATTCCGCAGGGACGCGAGCGTACTCGCTGAAACCGCCGTGGCGGGCCACTCCGAGGTCATACCCATGCACCACAACCGGTGCGCCGGGCTGCAGCCCCGAGTTCCCGGGGGCGACGATTGTGCCGGCCAGATCAATGCCGGGCACGAGCGGATTGATGCGGGCGACCCTGCCGTCCTTGCGCGACGCCAGAGAATCCTTGAAATTCACGCTTGACCACGACACGGCGACCAAGACGTCTCCAACACCCAACTCGGTAACGGGCAGCGAGCGGACCACGAACGTCGTCTCCGCCCCCGACGAATCAGCAATAAGTGCGCGACTTACCGCCGGACCGCTGTCCGTCGAGCGATTGCGTTTGTCTTCCAACGCATCGGCCAACGAGGTGACGTCCTCGTCTGGTGTCATTGCTCCTCCTCGATGGTGAACGGGCGACGTACTCGCATCGCTTCGTTCTCTTTTCGTTCACGGTGATCAGCGCCGGCTGGCACCAGTGTCTTTGGCGCCTAGCCTCTTCGGTAACAAGGTTTGCGCCGTCCACGCCTCATAGAGTGCGCCAACACGGCGATCGTGCAATCAGTCAAATGACTGCATCGAACTTCTTGAAGGATGACTGCACGCCCGGCTGGTGGCTCAGTCGGAGGCCCTGGCGGTGTGCTCGCGGAAGAAGATACTCACCGGAGAGGTCAGAGCGTCCTCGCAGTATCGGTACCTGGAGTGTGCACGGCAATCTTGTTCAACCGTGCGGTTTAGGTTTCGCCGGTTTCAACTGGAAAAGCCGCTGCCAGAATCAAAATGGAACTCGCCGCAGCATTAGATCAGGGGACTGTCATTGCCGATCCAGTCCTGGATGCGACACCCTCATTCTGCTCGCCCGACCGGGGCTAGCCGATGAGCTCGACCGCGAGGGCCTGGACGCGGGCGTTGATGTCGTCGCGGATGATTCGCATGCGTTCAACCCCGTCGATGCCGCGTAGGGAGGGCTCGTCAACGTCCCATCGTTCGATCCGGGTGCGGTAGTGCTCATCGACGTTGGCTTGGGTGCCGACGATGACCACCAGGTCGGCCTCGTCGATCATCTGCTCGGTGAGTTGGACGGGCTGATGACCACTGATGTCGACGCCGACTTCGGCCAGCACCTGTGCTGAGAGGTCGTTGACAGCGGTTTTCGCATGGGTGCCTGCCGAGCGGATGTGAATGTTGGGGGCGGCGAGGTGGCGCATCAGCCCGGCCGCCATGACCGATTTCCCGGCATTGCTCACGCAGACGAACAACACAGACTTCTCGGACATATTCGGTGTGTTCCCTTGGGTTTTCGTCCGCTATTGGCCGATGCGAACGTTCAGTTGGGTCAGCAGCTGTTGGATGCGGTGGTCGATTTGGTCGCGGATCGGGCGGACCGCGTCGAGGCCTTGGCCGGCGGGGTCGGGCAGTTCCCAGTTCTCGTAACGCTTTCCGGGGAAGATCGGGCAGGCGTCACCGCAGCCCATCGTGATGACGACGTCGGCGGCCTGCACGATTTCATCGGTCCAGGGTTTGGGGTATTCGCCGGTGATGTCGATTCCAACCTCGGCCATGGCCTCGATCGCAGCGGGGTTGATCTCGTTGCCGGGCTCAGATCCACCCGACCAGGCGATCGCGTTGTCGCCGGCGTAGTGGGTGAAGTAGCCCAGGGCCATCTGCGAGCGGCCGGCGTTGTGGGTGCACAGGAACAGCACGGTGGGCTTGCCGTCGCTGATCTTGCCTTCGACCCTCGCGAGGGCGTGGAGACGCTGGCGGGCGAATCGTTCGGCGAGAAGCGGCAGGAAGTTGGAAATGGTGGCGCGCCCGGCGAATTGGTCGTAGGACGAGTGCAGGAACCGTTCGATGGTTTCGGCGCCGAACGTCTCGGTGAACTCGGACTCCAGCCGGGTTGCCGCGGTTTTCAGGGCCAGTTGTTGGTCGATGGAGAGGTCGGGGCGCAGTCGGTGGGTGACGGGGCTGTCGGTCATGATGCGGTGCCCGTTCGCGTCGTCGAGCCGGTCGGCAGGTGTTGGGAGGTGTGGTGGTGAAATCGTTTACGTAGAGCCAAGGAGACGTAGACCAGGGCCACCAGGACCGGGACTTCGATGAGCGGGCCGACGACCCCGGCGAGAGCTTGTCCGGAGGTGGCGCCGTAGGTGGCGATCGCTACGGCGATGGCGAGTTCGAAGTTGTTTCCGGCGGCGGTGAACGCCAGGGTGGTGGTGCGCTCATAACCCAGGTCGAGGAGGGTGCCGAGCAGATAGCCCCCGCCCCACATGATCGAGAAGTACGCCAGTAGCGGCAGCGCGATGCGGGCGACGTCCCACGGCTGGTGGGTGATCTGATCACCTTGCAGGGCAAAGAGAATCACGATGGTGAACAGCAGCCCGTAGAGCGCCCAGGGTCCGATCCGGGGCAAGAACTTGGTCTCGTACCAGTCTCGGCCTTTCGTTTTCTCCCCGAGTCGTCGGGAGAGGTACCCGGCGGCCAGTGGGATGCCGAGGAAGATGAGCACGGATTTGGCGATCTGCCACGGCGAGGTCGTGATGGTGGTTTGTTCGAGGCCGAGCCAGCCGGGCAGCACCGACAGGTAGAACCAGCCCAGCACGGCGAACATGACGACCTGGAAGATCGAGTTGAGTGCGACCAGCACGGCGGCGGCTTCGCGGTCCCCGCAGGCCAGGTCGTTCCAGATGATGACCATGGCGATGCAGCGGGCCAGTCCGACGATGATCAGGCCGGTGCGGTATTCGGGCAGATCGGGCAGCAGCAGCCAGGCCAGCGCGAACATCAGCGCGGGTCCGAGCACCCAATTGAGCAGTAGTGAGGAGAGCAGCAGTTTGCGGTCGCCGGTGACGGTGTCGAGCCGGTCGTAGCGGACCTTGGCCAACACCGGGTACATCATGATCAGCAGGCCCAGCGCGATGGGTAGCGAAATCCCGTCGATCTGAACCTTTTCCAGTGCGGTGTTCAACCCGGGGATCCACCGGCCCAGCAGCAGCCCGGCGACCATGGCCGCGCCGATCCAGACCGGCAGGAACCGGTCGAGGGTGGAGAGCTTTCCGACGACCGGCGGTGCGGGTGTAGTGGTGTCGGTCATGCCGGCGCTCCGACGGTGGTCTCGGTGCCGAGCAGCACGGCGAGGCTGGCCAGCGCATCGGGCACCACCGCGTAGTACACCCATGACGCCCGGCGCTCCGAGGTCAGCAGGCCGGCGTCACGCAGCACCTTGAGGTGATGGCTCACCGTCGGTTGGGAGACCTCTACGCCCACGGAGATGTCGCAGACGCAGGCCTCGCCGCCAGAGTGGCTCGCGATCGCCGAGAACAACTGCAGGCGCACCGGATCGGCCAGCGCCTTGAGCTTGACCGCCATATCTGCGGCTTCGGCCGCCGACAGGGGCTCGCGGAGCAGCGCCCCGGGAGGGCAGCACGCCTGGTCGACTACCGGCGATGATTTCGACATACATCAATATTGACAGCTATCGATACCACCTGCAAGCGGTGGTCGGTGAACTCTGTGGAAAGTTCCCGGGCATGTGGCGCTGGGCATGGCGACCGCATGTGCGCCTGGGCATCGGAAGTAGGAAAAGGTGTCGGTGGGCGACGCGAGGTCGCGTACCCACCGACACCGGGCTGCAAGCAAACGGTCAGCAGCAGGACGTCGACTTCGCCACCTCGGGCTCAGTCTCTACCGCGGCGGTGCCGCCGCAGCAGACGTCACCCTCGCCGTCGGCGAGGAGCTGGGGGCTGGTGCCGAACGTCTCTGAGTCGGCCAGCACGGTGTAGACCTCCCACTTCTCGCCGGCCGGGCCGGTCACCCAGACCTTGTCCTGGGTGGCGAAGCAACAGGTCGTACCGATCTCCTCGTCGGTGAACAGCCCTTCGCCGGTCAGGCGGGCGATCTCGGCGTGCACCTTGTCGCTGGATTCGACCTCAACGCCGAGGTGGTTGATGGTGCCGCCTTTGCCGGGGTTTTCCAGCAGCACTAGCTTCAGCGGCGGCTCGGTGACCGCGAAGTTGGCGTAACCGGGCTTTACCTTCGCAGGCTCGACGCCGAAGAGCTTGCCGTAGAACGTGATCGCTTCGTCGAGATCGTCGACGTTGAGCGCTAACTGAACACGGGACATGATCAACCTCCACTAGGGATGAGACATATATCGAACTGACGCGTCACGCTCAGAATGCCACCTTTTCGATATATGTCAAGAATTGTGGCAGGATGGCTGTCATGCCCAAGGCGCTGCCCGTGATCGACATGTCCGCCCCGGTGTGCTGCGCCCCGGTGGCCGCCGGGCCGCTCAGCGACGCCGATGCCCTCGAGGTGGCGATGCGGCTGAAGGCGATCGCCGATCCTGTGCGGGTGAAAATCCTGTCGTATCTGTTCAGCTCATCGACTGGTGAGCAGGCGAGCGGGGACCTGGCCGCGGTGCTCGACCTGGCCGAGTCCACCGTCAGCCACCACCTCGGACAGCTCCGCAAGGCCGGTTTGGTGATCTCCGACAGGCGGGGCATGAACGTCTTTCACCGGGTGAAACCGGAAGCCCTGCAAGCACTGTGCGTGGTGCTCGACCCGACCTGCTGCACTTAGTCGCAGACGGACCGGCGTCCCGTTGGTGCCGCCGGGAGCCCGACGATCCAGACGCAGGTTTGCGGCTGGTGGTGAAAGACACGACCCGGCGTCAAGCCGGCACAACCGTGTTGTTGTCTGGGTGGCCGCCCACGCGGCGGAGGGCATCTGACGGAGATGCCGTCAGCGCCCCGAAAACAGTTTGCGGTGGCTCATAGGGTTGGCGAGTGGCTCATCTCGACCTGTCAAGGATCAGCTACGGCCTACCGGACGGCCGTCCGCTCCTCAACAATGTCTCGCTGCGCGTCGGCGAGGGGGAGCGCGTCGCCCTGATCGGTGCCAATGGTGCGGGCAAGTCGACGCTGCTCAAGATCGTGCTCGGGGAGATCGAACCCGACGAGGGATCGATCTCCCGATCCGGCGGCGTCGGAGTCATGCGGCAGTTCATCGAAGGTGATTCCGTGCGTGACCTGCTCCTGAGCGTCGCGCCGTCGTCGGTGGTCGAAGCCGCGAGGAGAGTCGACCGCGCCGAGCGGAGCATGCTGGAGATGGCGACCGAAGCGTCGCAGATGAAGTATGCGAACGCGCTGGCGGGATGGGGCGAAGCCGGCGGCTACGAGATCGAAGTGTTCTGGGACGTCTGCACCGAGGCGGCGCTCGGCATCCCGTACGACCGGGCGGCATCTCGTCCGGTGGAGACCCTGTCGGGCGGTGAGCAGAAGCGCCTCGTACTCGAGGCCTTGCTGCGTGGCAGCGACGGGCTCCTCGTCCTCGACGAACCGGACAACTTTCTCGATGTGCCCGGCAAGCGCTGGCTGGAGGACCGGCTTCGAGAGTCCGAGAAGAGCGTCCTGTTCGTGAGCCACGATCGTGAGCTTCTGGCGCGCTCGGCGACGGCCGTCGTCACGCTGGAACTCGGCGCTGCGGGAAGCACCGCATGGACCCATCCGGGTAGCTTCGAGACCTATCACGCGGCCCGCGAAGCCCGCTTTGAGCGGCTTGACGAGTTGCGCCGCCGCTGGGACGAAGAACACGCAAAGCTCAAGGCGCTGGTGCTGATGTACAAGCAGAAGGCGGCCAACAACGACGGAATGGCGTCTCGGTACCAGGCCGCCCAGACCCGGCTCCAGCGCTTCGAGACGGCGGGACCTCCGCACGAACTCCCGCGTGAGCAGCGGTTCCAGATGCGTCTTGCCGGCGGGCGAACCGGCAAGCGAGTGGTGGTGTGCGAGCAGTTGGAACTCGTCGGCCTCATGTTCCCGTTCGACGTCGAGGCCTGGTACGGCGACCGAATCGCCGTGCTCGGGTCCAACGGATCCGGCAAGTCGCACTTCCTGCGGCTCCTGGCGGCCGGCGGCACCGACCCGGAACCCGAACACGAGCCCCCCGGCGATCTTCCGATCGAGGCCGTCGAGTACGAGGGCCGCGCCAGGCTCGGCGCCCGTGTCCGGCCCGGATGGTTCGCGCAGACCCAGCGCCGGCCCGATCTGGCGGGCCGGACCCTTCTGGAGGTACTGCACCACGGCGACGGCCGCAGGGAAGGCCGCGACCGTGAGTCCGCCACCCGTGCGCTGGCACGCTATGAGCTCGCTCATGCCGCGGAGCAAGTCTTCGACTCACTGTCCGGCGGGCAGCAGGCGCGATTCCAGATCCTGCTGCTCGAGCTCGGGGGTGCCACGCTGCTGCTGCTCGACGAGCCCACGGACCACCTCGACCTGGAATCAGCCGAGGCGCTGCAGCAGGCGATCGCCGCGTTCGAGGGCACCGTCATCGCCGTCACCCACGACCGCTGGTTCGCCCGCGACTTCGACCGGTTCTGGATCTTCCAAGAAGACGGCGACGTCGTCGAATCGTCGGTGCCGGTGTGGGACGAAGGTCGCGTCGTCCGGCCGAGGTGATGCCGTCAGGCGCGCGTGGCGGCCACTGAGGCGAGCAGTTGCAGTTTCTCCGCGGACGGGGAGCCCGGCTCGGCGGTGTACACGATCAGCACCAGGCCGGGCTCGGCGGTGATCGCGAGTTCTTCGTAGGCAAGGGTCAATTCGCCGACATCGGGATGGTGGAACCGCTTCGTCCCGGCGCCGTGGGTCCGGACGTCGTGTGTGCCCCAGAGCCTGCGGAAAGTCTCGCTTTGCGTAGAGAGTTCGCCGACCAGGTCCTGCAGGCCGCGATCGTGGGGATCACGTCCGGCTTCGGCCCGCATGATCGAAACGCGTGCGGCGCCGAGCCCAAGGAACTCGTCCTGGTACCCGGCTCCGGGCATGTCGACCTCTACGACCGCGTCGACGTCATTCCGTTCGATCGGCTGACCGCGTTCTACCGGCGGCACCTGTCCTGACAACACGAAGGAGAATGCGAGTGTACTACGCACATCTGGACAGGTCTGGCCTGTTGGTGAGCCGTATCGGGTTGGGCACCATGAACTTCGGTGATGCAACCGACGAGCCCCAATCATTCGAGATCATGGGCCGGGCCGTCGAACTGGGCGCCATGCATCAACGGTGCCGCAGACAAGTAATTACATTGTGCCGACAGGGCTTGTGTGAAAACCGCGCCGGGAACCGTCATCTCGTATGTGTCCGCGATACCGCAAATCAGCGATGCCACGAATGGCGTAGTCGACTACTCGCGACAGACCGGGCGAAGGGCGCCGAAGATGATGTTGCTGGCGAACAACAGGCGAGTGCTTCGAAGGGTGCTTGCTTGCGTGTCGCTGGCGAAACCGACCGAAGGCAGGGGAAATGGCTCAAACAGTCCGCGTTGTCTGGCGCAAGAATAGTTCGGGATGGGTTAACTACAACTGGAACGGAGTGATCCGGGAGGATTCGGTTGTGCACATCTCTGCAAGCGAAGCCTCAATACCCAAGGAAAACTTCTTTGGTGCGTTGGGCGCTAGCCGAGTGCGTAGCAGCAGAACAGTCGCCGTCAAGAACGTGCGACCCCATGGCCCCAACGCCGGAGACGATACCTCCGGCGGAGTCGAGTTTTACTTGGATATCAGCTGGGGGCTCCTCCCCATCAACATAGCTACGGACATAACGGTTTTCGAGGCTCCCGAAGACGGTGGCATTGTCCGGTAGGGCGCGGACCGAGACCCTATGGTCTCACCGAGCTTTCCTACATGTAGCGGATGATCGAAGGCTGGCTGCTCCCCAGAGTGACCTAAGCGGCAGATCATCTGTACTTGAGGCCTGTGAACCGTGTGCAAGGCATCACCAAACGAGGCCTCCGACGCACCGACCGCTGCGAGTAGTCGTGCACTTCGCCAGGCCCAAGCCGTCGCCCGTCGAGGTCTTGTTGTCGACCGCGGGATGCCAGCCCAGTCGGCCCCGGTGCGCCTCAGCCGGTTCGAACTTACTACGCACGGTCGACTCCCTGGCCATCAGGAAATCGACCGTGAATCCCCAAGGCCGCCAGTAATCAACCGCGCGGTCGGTTGTGGGTGCGCACCGCAGCGGCGACGGCGTTGTCGCCGTCGCGTCCGCGTGTCTGCAGACTGGTGATCACCCCGTCCACGTTGTGGGCGGGCTGGTTCTGGCTGAGCTTCAACTTCGCTTCGATCCGGTTGATCACCAGTTCGACCCCGACGACCGCGCGCAGTTGGCTCTCGATGAATTCGGCGGGGGCCTCGTCCATGCTCCATGGATCCGGGTTCTCGGCCTCGTGACGGTCGGTGAGCCGACGGATCTGCTGTCGGGTCCAGTGTGGGTCGTCGTGCACAACCAGCTCGCCGTAGACGTGGGCGACGACGTAGTTCCAGGTCGGGACCACCCGATGGTGCTCGGCTTTCGTGGGATACCAGGACGGTGTGATGTACGCGTCGGGCCCGTGGACGATCGCCATCGCTTCGCCGACGACGGCGGTGCGCCATTGCGGGTTCGCCCGCGCCATGTGGCCGATCAGCACGTCGTGGTCTCCGGCGGTCGCGTCGTATTCGAACGGCAACGGTGTCGCGATCAGACCTTCCGACGTCATCGTGATGAGATCGGCCGCCCCCCGGTGGGTCAGCAACTCCTGGATGGCATCCGCGTCGGCCACAAAGGGTCGGGGAACGTACATCGGTTACCTTTCGGTGGGAGGCGCGAAAACGTCTGTGCCGTGGTGGAGTTGGCAGATCGATCGACGGTTGGGACCGCTACTGAGGGTGGTTGCGCAGCCAGGTGAGAACCTGTTGGGCGTGTTCGTTCGGGGGAAAGACCGGGTAAAAGACATGTTCGATGACACCTGCGCGCACCACGATGGTCAGTCGTTTGAACAGTCGCATTCCGCCGGCCGAGAACGTCGGCAGGCTCAACATGTCCGCGAGAACGAAACCAGGATCGGAGAGCATGTCGAAGGGGAGCGAAAGTCGTTCCACCACTTCGGATTGGTAGCCGGTGTCCTGGCTGGACAACCCGAAGACCCGCCCGGCGCCGGCTTCCAGCAGGTCGCGGAAGTGATCCCGGAAGCCGCACGATTCGGGGGTGCAGCCTCGCGCCCCGGGTATCGCATCCCAGCCTTCTGGAAGGTCGGTTCCCGGCCGGCCGGTAAGGGGATAGACGTAGATGACGGTGCGCCGATCGCCCAGCATGTCCAGACGGATGGTTTTGCCGGACGAACTCTCCAGTGCGACCGCCGGCATCGTGGTTCCGAGCAGATGGTCGGTGGCATGGTCGTCTTCGGGAGCGGGTAATCCGGCAGGCAACGTCACGTAATCGGAAGCGGCTCCGTTGTTGGCGGTGCTGGTCCTGGATGCCGCCGCGTTCAGCGCCGCGATCAACGTCGAGCGTTTCGCGGACAGTTCTTCGATGCGTTCGGTGAGGTCGTCGATGACGTCGCGATAGCTTGCCAACGAAGAGGGGCACTCGTCGGAGCTCGCGCGTCCCGCGGCCAGACACTCAAGGAAGGGCCGGGTCCGCTCGATAGGGATTCCCAGGCGGTGCAGCGACTTGATCTCCTCGACCAGCCGGACGTCATCGACGTCGTAGACGCGGTAACCGTTGGGCAATCGGGCGGGGCTGATCAGGCCCAGCGACTCGTAGTAGCGGACCGCCTTGGCGGTCACGCCGCTGCGGCGCGCCAGCTCACCGATCGTCATGCCGCTCACATCCACCACGCTAAACCTTGCCCCTTAGGGCAAGGTCAAGCAGCACGACCCGATCGAAGGCGAACCGGTGCGGGCGGCGTCTCCAAGTGCCGTGGTGCGGTGCGGCGGACCCGTCCGGCGGAACTCCTACGGCGCCGGTGCCGGCGTCACGTCGGTGCCGGAACCCTTCACCGAAGCCTTCGCGCGATTCTCCGCTCGGACCGCCTTCCGGCCCCGCACGAACCCGGTCGTCGAAATCGACGCCGACAGCAGTGCATCCTCACCGGTGACGAACGGATGGAACCCGACACCCGCGCCGCCGCGTCCCTTCACCGGAATGTCGGCGACTTCGGTGACCTTCCAACCTTTTTCGGAGATCGAGAGGATGGCCTCGCCGTTCTCGCACGTGATCGGCAGCGCCGCGATCACCTCGTCGCCGTCACCCGCAAGCTTCACCCCGGCCACGCCGTTGCCGGCCGCACCCTGCGGATTCACCGCGGCGGGGTCGATGCGCAGAATCTTGCCGCGCCGCGTCACCAGCGCCAGGTGATAGCCGTCGGGGAGCACCCCGGAGAGCAGCAGTCCGGTGATATCCGGCGCCACCGGGATGTCGCGGATCTTGAACGGCAAACCGTTACCGGTGGTGAACTTGACCCGCCCGTCGGTCCACACCGCCCAACCCAGACCCGAGGTGAGCAGGTCACCGTGGCTGTCGGAGAACACACCCCGGTCGTCGAGACGCCAGGCGGCGTTCACCTTCCGCTCGCGCGGCCCGTCGTCGCCGGTGCCGGACGTCACGGGGGTGGCCTCGAAGTCCAGCACCGTGCGGCGGTCGAACTCGGGACCCTTGAAGAGTTTCGCGGTCTCCACCAGCTCCTGGTCGATCACCACCCGGCGCGCGTCGGGGTTAGCCACCAGCTCGGTGAGCTCCGCGAACTCGGCGTCCAGCTTGTCCGCTTCGGCCTGTAGTTCGATCACATCGAGCTTGGTCAGCCGGCGAAGTTGCAGGGCCAGAACGTAATTGGCCTGCTCCTCGTCGATCTTGAACCGTTCCTGCAATCCCTGACGGGCGTCATCGACCGTATCCGACCCGCGGATCACCGCGACCGCGGCGTCGATGTCGAGGTGAATGGTCATCAGGCCGGCCACCAGGTGGCGGCGCGCGGTGACCTTCTCCAGCCGATACTCGCTGCGGTGCAACACCACTGAATCGCGGAGATGCAAGAACGCACTGATCAACTCACGCACCGACCACCACCGCGGCACCCGGTCCTCGTCGAGCGCGACCAGGCTGGCGGCGAACGTCGATTCCAGCGGAGTCAGGGCCAGCAGCTGATCGCGGATCTGCTCGGCGCTGTATCCCCGCTTGGCGGTGACGACGATCCGGAGTCCGTTGCGCCGGTCGGTCAGGTCCGACATGTCGGCCACACCGGACATCTCGCCGGACTCGACGAGCGCCCGGATCCTGTCCTGCACAGTGTTACTGGCGACACCGGGCGGCAGCTCGGTGATGACGCAGTTCTTTCCGTCGACAGTGACCGTGCCCCGCACGGTGAACGCGCCCCGGCCGGTGGTGATGTACTCCCGCAGCCCGGCCGTGCCGACCACGGTGGACCCGCATCCCCAGTCGGGTCCGGGAATCAGTTTGACCAACCTGTCGTCAGTCATGTTCGGGGTTTTCAGCAGCGCCCGGCACGCGGCCATGACCTCGCGTGGGTTGTGCGCCGGAACTTTGGTGGCCCACCCTTCGGCGATGCCGACGGCGCCGTTGCACAGCAACACCGGCCAGCGGGCGGGCAGCACGGTCGGCTCGGTCCATTCGCCGTCGAACGTCGGCACCATCGGCACGGCGTGGTCGTCGAGCTCGGCTGTCAGTGCCGCACCGGCAGCCGACAGTCGCATCTCGGTGTACCGGTCCGCGGCCGGGATGTCACCTTGGATGCGGGGGAAAGCTCCCTGCCCGTCAATGACTTTCACGCGCTGGAACTCGGCGGCCATGAGTGCCGCGGCCCCGTACATCGATGCGCCGCCGTGCGGGTGGAGGTTGCCGGTGACGGCCGAGCAGACCTTCGAAGACTTCTGCGGCTTGTTGCCGGGCAGCAGCTTGGAGTCGTGCATCTGGTAGAGCAGGCGCCGCTGACCGGGCTTGAGCCCGTCGAACGCCGAGGGGATGGCACGGTCGCTGACGCTGTACAGCGCGAAGGTCAGCTGGTAGTGGTTCCAGTAGTCGTCGGCGCTCTGGTCCAGCACCAGGTCTGGATTCTGCTCGGGCACGTCCAGGGTGGCGGTCACAATACTTCTCCTACGTCAGGTCCAGTGCTGAGGTGTCGACACGGGCGGCCACATCGGCCATCCACGTGCGCCGGCCCTCGGGTGGCCCGCCGAACAGGGTGTGGTGCAGCTTCTTCTCAGCGTCATCGAGATGCACCCGAACCACGGTGCGGCGCTGGGGATCCAGCACGGTGTTCCAGAAGTCGTCGGCGTCCATCTCGCCGAGACCTTTGTTGCGCTGCACCTCGACCCTGCGCTTGGAGGTGGCTTTCAACTGTGCGACGGCGGCGTCGCGTTCCGACTCGTCCTGGCAGTAGATCCGCTCTTGACCGTCCTTGACGACGAACAGCGGCGGCAACGTCACGTAGACCATCCCGGCTTCCACCAGCGGGCGATAGAAGTCGAGGAACATCGAGATCAGGCTGGAGTTGATGTTGCCGCCGTCTGGGTCGGCGTCGGAGGCGAACAGGATCCGGTCGTAGCGGCACTGCTCTGGGTCGCAGCTGTCCCGGATCCCGCAGCCCAGAATGCGTTCGATCGAATCGAACTCGTCCTTGGCTCGCGCCTTGCTCACGGCGAAGCCATAGACGTTGGGCGGCTTGCCTTTCAGCGGGAACGCCGCCTGGAAGGTGGCGTCGCGCGCGGCCTTGATGGTGCCCAGCGCGGAGTCGCCCTCGCACAGGAACAGCTCGGCACCCGATCCGCGTCCGGTCTCCCGGCTGGGCAGCAGTTTCGGCGGCAGCGACAGATTGGTGCCCAGCCCTTTGGCCTTGGATGCCGCGCGGGAGCGGGCCTTGGCGCCCTCGGCGCTGCGGCGGGCGCGGGCCGATTCCAGCGCCAGTTTGGTCCACAGCGTCACCGCATCACCGTTGGCGGGGTTGGCCGCCCAGATGTTCACGCTGCGGGCCACATCCGGGGCCATCGCCACGTTCAGGGACCGCGAGGACACCGCGGTCTTGGCCTGGGAGTCCCACGCCACGTCGGGGGCGCGGGTGTCCACGGCCAGGGCGGTCACCGCCGCGAAGTCCTGCGGTTCCGGACCGTCCTCGCCCTTGGCCAGGCCCAGATCGCGGATCCGGGACGCGCGGTCGGCCAGGGCTTCGGACAACCCCTTCATCGCCGCGGTGAGGTGCGATCCGCCGTTGGGGGTGCGCACGGTGTTGCAGAACGCGGCCACCGTCGCGGGTTCGGCCGGCCCTGCGGTCAGCGACCAGCGGAACGGGGTGGGGCCGCGACCGGTGGTGTACTCACCGCGGCCCTCCACGGCGGCCCGCACGACGGGCAGGGGATTACCGGCGGTGGTGCACATCAGGTCCAGCAAGGTGTCGCTGCCCCACGGACCGCTGAACGGCTCGAGCAGCGCGGCCGGAATCTCCTCACCGGGCCAGCCGTCGTCGACCACCACCAGGTGGACGCCCGGCGACATCCGAGCCGCGGCGTGCGCCCGGAGTAGGACCTCGCCGATGTCCACGCTGGAATCCGGCACCACGGCCGTGTCGAACAGGATCCGCACCGTGGTGCCGTGCGCATCGGGCTTGCGGTTGCCGGTGCCGCGCAGTTTCTGCGTGTCGGCGCGGGTGAACGGGGCGTCCGGGTCGAAGTCCTTACCTTCGAACGTCCCGGGATAGCCGCGGCCGAAACACTGCAGATAGGTCTTCCCGGCCCGGCGCACCGTCACGTCGGTACGCGCGGAGATGAACACCGCCGCCGCGGCACCGATACCGTTCAGGCCGGCGCCGGTGCTGGCCGCGTCGGTGTGGGCGGAGAACTTGCCACCGGCCCGTGCGGTGCCGAGGGTCTTGACGATGCCGTTCTTCCCCGTGGCCGGGTCCGAGTCGACGGGCAGGCCGCGGCCGTCGTCGGCGACGCTGACCGAGCCGTCGGCGTGCAGGGAGATGGTGACGGTGGACCCGCCGTGGCTGGGGTCGGCGACCTCTTCGATGGCGTTGTCGACCAGCTCACGCAGTGCTGTGTTGAGTACGTCGAGCCCCAGGTTCACCGCCGGCCGCAGGCGCGTGTGCTGGACATCGTCGAGCTCGGTGATGTCTGAGGCGTTGTAACTCACTGCTGTCCCTTCCACTGGACCGCCCCCGATTTGGCGGGCGGCCGTAAGCATTGTGCCTTGGGAGACAGACAGCGACCCACCACCACGTCGCTGGTGTCGGCGGCGGCGCGTGATTTGTCTAACTCACGTGGTCCAGGTCGGCTTTCATCAGGACGGCGCGAACGGTCAGTGCGACGTCGCGTAGGACATTGACGGGATCGGTGCTTCTGTTGATCGCACAGATGACGGTCGAGACGGTGGCGTGTTCGCTGCGTAGGGCCCCGGCGGCGTCCCGGACGGCGCCGCCGGTGGTAATGACGTCCTCGACGAGGGTGATGGTCTTTCCGGCGATATCGGCGCCCTCGGCAAGCCGGCAGGTGCCGTAGGTCTTGGCGGCCTTTCGGACGAACAGTGTTGGTATCCCGGTCAGTTGGCTCAAGACGGTGGCCAGTGGGACCCCGCCGAGTTCCAGGCCACCGAGCAGATCGGTGTCAGCGGGGACGAGCGGCACCATGGCCTCGCACACGCGTCGTAGCAATTGCGGGTCCGACTCAAACAAGTACTTGTCGAAATACTCGTGCGAGATTTGGCCCGACCGGAGCTGAAATTGTCCCTGCAGGCGGCAGGCGCGGTTCACATCGCTGGCGAGCAGTTCGCGGTCCATGCCGATCATCGTGCCGTAGAAAATCGCTGGTACCTGGCGTAATGCCGTATTACCGTGGCGGCGTGACCAGCTACTGCCACGACGATGCGCTGCTCGCCGGGATGCCCGAGGCATCCGCGGCGAGTTTGTCGTGCGCGGGCACCGCTGTCGCCGAGGCGTTGCCTGGCAGGCGGTCGAACGCCATGACCTCGGTCATCCCAGGTGCTTCCGGTCACTCCGTCGACCGACCTGCACCCGCTCAATGGGTGTGCGCCCCGGCCGGAAGCACGGGCCTGAAAAACAATCTCACGAATCTCTCAACTTCGCTGTTGTCGCTGACAGGGACGTCGCCTGACGTCGCTGTAGTTCAGCGCGCCTAATTCTTCTGGCGATCAACGGAATTCGAAGAAAAACACCCTCGACAATCCGATCTCCGGCAGCGCATGCTGTTGCCGGCAACGCACAGAGTGAACCTGTGCCAAGCGGATTGGAGGGCGAAACATCTTGCCCTGTCCGTACTTTGACAACTCCATAGTGATGGCATCCGCGCTCGTGGCGGAACTGGAATACGCGCCCGGCTCAGACCCGGGAGCCCACACGGGTATGCAGGTTCGACTCCTGCCGAGCGCACTTTGATCTGGGTCGTTGGTGAAATCGCGTATCACTCTTGGCTTTTACCCATGAGTTCCGGGTTCGAGTCCCGGGCGGCCCATCGAAGGATCACACACGGCGCCGTTAGCTGAGTTGGGATAGCACCAGACTCTTAATCTGGGGACGAGGGATCGAAACCCTCACGGCGCACCGATATTCATGCCGTTGAGGTGTAACAGGTTTGCACGTCAGTCTTCCAAACTGGCAGAACGGGTTCGAGTCCCGTCGACGGCTCCACACAAACACATACGGATGTAGCTCAACGGGAAGAGCGGCGGTCTCCAAAACCGCAGGGTGAGGGTTCGAGTCCTTCCGTCCGTGCCAGCGGGATGTGGCGCAACTTGGGAGCGCACCTGGTTTGGGTCCAGGAGGTTGCACGTTCGAATCGTGTCATTCCGACCACATTTGCCCCCGTAGCTCAGCGGGAGAGCGCCTCGCTTACAACGAGGATGGCGGGAGTTCGAATCTCCCCGGGGGTACGCATCGACTGTCCGCGACGACAATCAGAGAGGAGGCACGCGGTCATGAAACATTTTCGCCAACGCGGAACCCGTCAACAGATCGTGACGGTATACAACGCCGACTACCGCGTGCTGGCCCACGTGACCTGGCAGGAGGCGATTCGGCTGCTGCTGCGGGGCTCGGTCTACGTGATCGAGCGCCACGATCCGGCCGTTCACATTCAGAGCCCGTCGACCGTCATCGAACTGCCGGTGTCCGTCGCGCTGCGCGAGTACGTCCATGTGCCGTACCGGCCGCGTGGCCGGGTCGCACGTGTGGGTGTGCTGGAACGTGACGGCTACACCTGCGTGTACTGCGGCGGACGCGGCGACACGCTGGATCACGTGGTGCCCGAGTCGCGTGGCGGCCAGAACACGTGGCTGAATCTCGTCGCCGCATGCGCACCGTGCAACGGGCGCAAGGGTAATCGCACCCCCGAAGAGGCGGGGATGCGGCTGCTGTGGGAGCCCTATGAGCCCCGCGACCGGGACCGGTACCGCGTGCCGGCGATGGACTGACCGACGGCGGGGCGGACGACAAGACCCACGGGAGTCGTCCGCCCCGCCCTCCCACTCCGTCGTAGCTCAATTCGGTAGAGCTGCGCCCTGTTGAGGCGAAGGTTGTTGGTTCGAATCCCTCCGCGCAGACCACTTTCCATGCCCGCTAGCACAATCGGTAGCTGCGTCTGGTTCTGAGCCAGAAGGTTTCAGGTTCGAATCCTGGGCGGGCAGCGTTGGCATTGACCCGTGGTGTAACCGGCAGCACGGCTGACTTTGGTTCAGTCGGTTCAGGTTCGAATCCTGGCGGGTCAACGAACTCGCGTCGATGCCCCTGTAGCTCAATGGGACAGAGCGTCGTCCTCCGACGGCGAAGGTTGGCGGTTCGAGTCCGTCCAGGGGCACGGCACCACGATGCCCGCGTAGCTCAGTTGGACAGAGCGCCTGTTTACGAAGCAGGAGGTAACTGGTTCGAATCCAGCCGCGGGTGCGCAGAACATCGAGTTTTCTAGAACGCGTTCCAGTTTGCGTGTACGGTGTACGCATGACTGAGGGGGTTACGTCCGACTCGTATAAGGAGCTCTCGCCCGATGGGGTGGCTGCCCACAACAACCGCATGATCGCCTTGCTCCGAGCCAATGGCGGTGTGCTTCCCGGTGTCCCGGATTCAGAGATGCGGGTGCTGATCCTGACGATCCAGGGAGCCAAATCGGGCACGCGCCGGCTCACTCCGTTGGGATACATCGAACATCAAGGACGCCGCTATGTCGCCGGCTCGAACGGTGGACAGGATTCCCCGCCGGCGTGGATCTTCAACGTCCGCGCGAATCCTGCGGTGACTGCGGAAGTGGCCGGAGAGTCCTTTGCCGCCACTGTCCGGGAACTCGGCCCCGGTGAACGCGACGATATCTTCGCTGTCCTGGTGGCAAGGCACCCGTTCTTCGGCGAGTACCAGGCCGCCATGCGCCGAACCATTCCCGTCTTCGAGGTGGAGCGGGGCCGCGAATAGGACGCGACCCGAACCGTAGTGTCGGAGAGGTGTCGATCCGCGAGCTGATCGTGCTCGGTACCGCCAGCCAGGTGCCGACCCGCCACCGCAACCACAACGGATACCTGTTGCGCTGGGATGGCGAAGGTCTGTTGTTCGACCCGGGCGAGGGAACGCAACGACAGCTTCTGCTCGCGGGCGTTTCCGTGAGCAGCGTCACCCGGTTGTGCCTCACGCACTTCCATGGGGACCACTGCCTCGGCGTTCCTGGAGTGCTGCAGCGCATGTCGCTGGACCGGGTGCCGCATGCGCTGCGGGCCTACTACCCGGCATCAGGGCAGCAGTACTTCACCCGGCTCCGACATGCCAGCCTCTTTCACGACACACTCGATGTCCGCGAGCACCCGATCGATGCGGACGGTCCCGCCGCCGAGGGCGCCTTCGGCCGACTTGAGGCGCGTCGGCTCGACCATTCGGTGCCCTCGATCGGCTACCGGCTCATCGAACCCGACAGCCGGCGCATGGTGCCTGAGTTGCTGGCAGGTTTCGGCATCACCGGTCCAGTCGTCGGGCAGTTGCAGCGAACCGGGGAGGTGAGCGTCGGCGGACGTCGGGTGCGCCTGGCCGAGGTGAGCGAACCGCGACGGGGGCAGCGCTTCGCGTTCGTCATGGACACCCGATTGTGCGACGCGGTCTTCGCGTTGGCCGAGGACGCCGACCTGCTGGTGATCGAGTCGACGTTCCTCGACACCGATGCCGAACTGGCTGCGCGCTACGGGCATTTGACCGCCCGGCAGGCCGCGCAGGTCGCCGCGGCCGGGAGGGTGCGACGGCTGGTGCTCACCCACTTCTCGCAGCGGTACGAGAATGCCGGTCGCCACCGCGACGAGGCCGCGGAAGTCTTCGACGGCGAGGTGATCGTGGCCGAGGACCTGATGAGGATTCCGGTTCCGAGACGGGCGTGAGGCTGCGCCTGACCCTGCTTGCAGAGTGTCAACGATCCCACCGACTTCGTTACATTGTGTAACCCTTGCCTGGTGGGCGGGCGGCCTAAGGTCTCCGTTGTGCGCGATCACCGATCACGGGGACGCCACCGCAAAGGTGTCAGTTCGTCTGTAGAGGTTGCTTCATGAGTGGAGTTTTAGAGCGGCTCGCAACTGCCATGTACATCGCGATCACAGCCGCATTCCTGGGGCTGGCATTCTCGGCACTCGTCGCGGTCCTCATCGCCGCCGCGCCCCTCAAGCTCCTGGCGTTGATCGACAGGCAAAACTGACCTGGAGCCCGAGCCGGCCGGTGCCGGCCCGGGATCAAGTTCTCGTCGCGTGTTACGGAGTGAGGACGGCCGTCTGATCCGCGTCGGCCCGCATCCGCGGGTACGTCGGATACTCGATCCCCGACAGGTACTGAACGGTCCGGACGACCTGGGACGAGTAGCCGAATTCGTTGTCGTACCAGACGTAGAGGATCACGTTGTCCTCGTCGGCGATCGTCGCGTTCGCATCGATGATGCTCGCCGCCCGTGAGCCGATGAAGTCGCTCGACACGGCATCGGTCGCCGCGGTGTAGTCGAGGTTGCGGCTCAACGGTCCCGACAGCGAGGCCTGGCGCAGGTACTCCAGGACCTCTTCCTTGGTGGTCGGCCGGTGCAGCTGCATGTTCAGGATCGCCACGGAGACGTCCGGGGTGGGAACACGGATCGAGCTGCCGCTGATCTTGGCCTTCAGGTCCGGCATCGCCTTCGCGACCGCGGACGCGGCTCCGGTTTCGGTGAGCACCAGGTTGAACGGCGCGGACCGGCCGCGGCGGTCGGCCTTGTGATAGTTGTCCAGCAGGTTCTGGTCGTTGGTGAACGAGTGCACGGTCTCGACGTGACAGCGCGCGACACCGAACTCGTCGTCCATCGCCTTCAGCGGCGGCACGATCGCATTGGTCGTGCATGAAGCGCAGGAGAAGATCTGCTGCTCGAGATCGAGCGTGCGGTGGTTGACCCCGTGCACGATGTTCGGCACGTCGCCCTTGCCCGGCGCGGTCAGCAGGACCTTGGCGATGCCGGGGCGCAGGTGCTTGGACAGGCCTTCGCGGTCGCGCCACTTGCCGGTGTTGTCGATCAGGATCGCGTTGTCGATGCCGTACTCGGTGTAATCGACGGTCGACGGGTCGTTGCTGTGGATGAACTTGATGACGTTGCCGTTGGCGATGAGGCAGTTGTTCTCGGTGTCGACCTTGATCGAGCCGTTGAACTGGCCGTGGACCGAGTCGCGGCGCAGCAGCGACGCCCGCTTGGCCAGGTCGCCTTCGCCGTTGCTGCGGATGACGACGGCGCGCAGGTTCAGGCCGTTTCCGGACCCGGCCTTCTCGATGAGCAGACGCGCAACCAGCCGGCCGATCCGGCCGAACCCGTAAAGCACCACGTCCCGCGGACCTTGCGGTTCGGCCTTGTGTTCGCCGGTCACCTCGGCGAGCACCTGCGCGGTGAACTCGGGTACCGACAGCCCCGCGTCGCTGCAGCGGTAGGCCATGACCAGCAGACCGAGGTCGATCTTCGACGGCCCCAGGTCCAGGTCGGCCAGGGCCTGCAGGAACGGGAACGTCTCTTCGACCGACAGCTCGTTACCGCCGACCTGGCGGGCGAAGCGGTGGGTCCGCAGGATGCTGATCACGGACTTGTTCACCAGCGACCGGCTGTGCAGCAGGACTGTCACGCCCTTCGCCCGGTGCAAGGTGCCGATGATCGGGATCATCGCCTCCGCGAGTGCTTCCTGAGCATTCCAATGGGCGAGTTCTGGCGAGTTCAAATCAAGCGTCCTGTGGGTCGTGCGGGCTGGCCCCTCGGATGAGTTGCGCTTCGATGTTAACGACCGCCAGAACTCACAATGCGTCGTGGTTGTGCCGTGAGGCCAGTAGTGGCCCAGGTCACAGCTGATTTCTAGGCGGAGTCCACGGGAATGTCGAGCTCGGTGAGCCGGCTGGGGGCGGCTTGCCGCCAGGAATCGGCCAGGATGTCGCGCAACTCCTGCTCGTCTTCGAGCGCGGCCAACCGGACACGTACCCACGCCGACGCGGCCTCGTGCTGAGGCACCCAGAACTTGTCCGGTTCGGCGGCGATCAGCTCCTGGCGGTCGAGCCTCGGGCAGCGCACCGCGAAGGATGTCTGATCGTCCGGCACGGTGACGAACATCTTGCCCGCCACATCGAAGGTGGGATGGTGCCAGCGTTCCTTCTCCCGGGTTTCGGGGAAAGACAGCGCGATGCGGCGCACGTCGTCGTCATCGAGCTCGGTGCGCACCTTCCTACTCACCGGGCAGCCTCTCGAGCCAGTCCGAGTTTCCGTCGAGGGGATCGCCGTCGAGGACCACCAGCGGCACACCGGGCTCGGGGAAGCTGCGCAGCAGCGGGAGGTTGCCGGCCGCGATGGTGCGGGCGTCGTACGGGACCGGAAGCCCCAACTTGACCATGTCCTGGGCCGACGGCGGCGCGCCGGCCCGGTCGGCCAGACCGGCGAGTTGGTCGTTGCTCAGATCCGTCGGGCCTTCTTCTTGCGGTTGCGGCGGAGAAGATCTGCTCGATGAACCGCCAGGTGACATCGCTCGATCGGGAATGGTCGGCCACGATGAAGGCGGCGTAGATCGCACGGGTGTCGTAAGTGCCACTGGCCGAGTACTTTTCGAGGAAGTTCACGAAGCGCAGATTGATGTGGAGCCCGCCCGCCTCGATCCGGCGGCCGATCTCGGCGCCCTGCTCGCGGATCATCTTCCCGCTGTAGGGGCACAGCGGATCGAGATAGAGGTCGATCTGGCCCGGCGCGCCAGGGTCGCCGATGGAGAGGACATCGCCGGCCGGTGACGCCTCGGCCGCGTACGCGCGGCCGACGCCGGGGCCCCACAGCAGAACCGCTGCCAACAGGCCCAGCACCACCGCGAGGGCGAACGAGGTACTTGTCGACCGGTGTGCGGCCCGGGTTCGTGCGTGGCTCACAGTCATGGTCTCCATCATGTCTGAGTGGGTCAGCGCGACGGCGCGAGCCCAGTGAGCATGAGATGCATGACCTCGCGCGCGACTTCGTCGTGCGTCTTGCCGGAGTTGATGACGTTGTGCAGCACCGCGGTCATCATGATGGCGCCGAAGACGGTGATCGCGGCACTCTGCGGGTCGGCGAGACTTCTCAGTGAGCCGTCCTCGGATCCGGCCCGGAGAACTCGGGCGATGGGATCGTAGAACGCCTCTTGCACGGCCGATGCGAGTTCGGGCAGACGGATCGCGCGACCCAGGTCGCCGACGAGCGCCTGGGCGGTGGCCGGCCGGTTCATGGTGTGGGCAACCTGGGCCTGGACCACGGCGGCCAGTCGATCTCGGCCCGGGCCGGGCGCATCGGCAGCCGCGGCGACGTCACGGGCGAGCGCGTCGAGGGCATCCCGGAAGAGGAAGGCGAGGATGTCGTCTTTGCCCTTGAAGTAGTAGTACAGCGTCGCTTTCGGGACGCCCGAAGCCGTGGCGATGTCCTCGATCTTGGTCTTCTCCAGACCACGGGCGGCGATCAGGTCGGTCGCGGCATACAGCTTTTCGGCAACGGCAGGGGGCACGGTCCGTCCGCTCGGTTCACCCACGAGCGCAGTCTAGAGCGCTTGCGCCGTGTTTGTACTTTGAGTACAAACTATGAGTTCAACGATCGATGGCCGATCACGTTCAGGGAGAGCCATGCCAGCAGCGCGCACAGTCGATGTCCTCGTCGTCGGATATGGAGCCGCCGGCGTCTGCGCGGCGCTGGAGGCACGTGCCAAGGGCGCCGACGTCCTGGCCATCGACCGCTTCAACGGCGGTGGCGCGACGCAGGTGTCCGGCGGGATCATCTACGCCGGCGGTGGGACGTGGGTGCAACGCCAAGCCGGTGTCGACGACAGTGCCGACGCGATGTACGCCTACCTGCAGGCCGAGATCGGGGACGCCGTCCGCCCTGAAACGCTTCGTCGTTTCGTCGACACCAGCCCGGCGATGATCGACTGGCTCACCGAACACGGCGTGCCGTTCGAAGCCTCGGTGTGTCCGTACAAGACGTCCTACCCGAACAACAAGTACTACCTGTACTACTCGGGCAGCGAGAACTCCGGGCGTTTCCGCGCGATCACCCCGCCGGCGCAGCGGGGGCACCGGGCCAAAGGGCCGGGAGCCTCGGGCAAGAAGATCTATCAACCGCTGGCCGAATCGGCGGCCGCCCGCGGGGTCCGCACCCAGTTCCACACCCGCGCCGTCGCGCTGCTCACGAACTCCGACGGCCGGGTGATCGGCGTGCGGGCCAGCACGCTGGCCGATGCCCCGGCGTGGGTCCGGCGCCGCTACCGCGCATACGCCGAACTCGCGATCAAACCGGGCATCTACTACCCGCCGCTGCGCGCCGCGATGGAGAAACTGCTGAACCGTCTCGAGCGTCGGTATGCGCGAACGGTCGACATTCACGTGCGCAAGGCGGTCATCCTCAGCGCCGGTGGATACATCGCGAACCGGGAGTGGATCGCCGAGCACGCGCCGGATTACCGCGAGGGATTGCAGCTCGGCACCTCCGCGGACGATGGCAGCGGAATCACTCTGGCCGCCGATGTCGGCGCTGCCGTCGATCGGCTCGACAACGTATCGGCATGGCGCTTCATCACCCCGCCCAGTGCGTTCCTCGGCGGGTTGGTGGTCAACGAGCGCGGGGAACGATTCATCGACGAGACCCGCTACGGCGCGGCCGTCGGACACGCCATGATCCAAGACAACGGTGGCCGCGGCTGGATCCTGGCCGACGACGGTCTGCTCAAGGAGGCACGAGCACAACTTCCCGAGCAGGCCATCTGGTTTCAGCGCCTGCAGATGGAAGCCATGTTGCGCACCGACCGGGTCGTCGGGAACACCCTGGAAGAGGTCGCCGCCAAGGCCGGCGTCGATCCGATCGGTTTGCGCGCCACCGTCGAGGCGCACAACGCCGCGGCCGCGGACGGGTTGCCGGATCCACTCGGTAAGCCCGCGGAGTTCGTGCGCCCGGTCGCGCACGGACCCTTCTCTCTGATCGCGATATCCATCAAGCGCAGCCTGATCAACCCGTGCCCCATGTTCACCCTCGGCGGCCTGATCGTGGACGAGGACACCGGTGCGGTGAAAACGGCTGCGGGCCGGCCGATCCCCGGACTGTATGCGGCCGGTCGGACTGCGATCGGACTCTGCGTCAACTCGTACGTCAGCGGGCTGTCCATTGCGGACTGCGTGTTCTCGGGACGCCGCGCGGCAGAACATGCCGTCGCTCTCGAACCCGCGCCGTCACCCTGAGGTGTCAAACGGAATCGAGCGGCGCGCCGAACAACGGTGACGACAGCAGCATGGTCGTGACGTGGTCGACGAACGCCTCCTGATCGGAACCGAGATTGCCCTCGGTCCATTCGATGAACAGCGAGATGATGGCGCCGAACACGGTGGCGTATTGCATCTTGACCCGTGCCGGATCGGTACCCGATCTGTCGGTCGGGGCGGCCAGGCTGCCCAGTGTCATGGCGGCGACGGTGTCGCGCACGAAATGCCGCAGCCTCAGGTCGGCGATCGGCTCCACCAACAGGATTCGGCAGATCCGGGGATCGTCTTTGACGAGCTGGGCGGCGGCTGCCACCCCGGCGCGGGTGCGCGCGGGCAGATCGGCCGCCGAGTCACCTGCGGCGGTGGTGACCTGTCGTGCGTGCTCGAAGGTGCTGCGGTAGACCTCGCGGAGCAAGTCGTCGGTGTCGGTGAAGCTCTCGTAGAAGAACTTCTGGCTGAGCTCGGCCTCACGGCACACCGCGCGCATGGTCATGGCAGCCACGCCCTGGGTGCCGACCAGGTCTGCGCCCGCCTGGATCAGGCGGGTACGGCGATCCGCCGACCGTGCTTCGGCGGCCTGGCCGCGGTACGGCCTTGACATGCCGCGAGCATAGCGGGCACCATCCAATTCCGGAAGCAGACGCTTCCAGATTGGGGGGGTGGTCATGCCCAGCGACGGCGTTTCCGAACAACCCCGCGCCGAAGTCGCCGCCTGGAATGCATTCGTCGACGGATTGCGCACGGCCGGTGAGCAACTCGCACTCGACACCGCGGAGCTGTCCGAGTCCGAACGGGCGGACGGTTTCCGATCGCTGCTGCGCGCGGTGTCAAATCAACTGGGGCGCTTGGAAGTCGACCGCGACCTGCCCGAGCTTGTCGCGTTCAACGGTTGGCGACAGAAGTTCTTGATGGACAACCCCGACTTCCGATACTGGGTCGCCGACATCCGACCCGACGGCCGGTACCGGATCCGGGGCAACCGCGGCGACGCGGCCTACGTGTCCATCACCGTCTACGCCGGGCGCGGAGGTGCCGATACCCAGGCGAGCTCCAGGATCGACAGTGACGCCATCACTTTCGGCACCGACGGTGGCTACGAGGTGACACTCGGCGGCGAGCGGCCGACCGCCGGTGACTGGCTGGACCTGCCCGAGCGCGCGGCCGTGGTGTGGGTGCGTCATTTCCACGACGACGTGCAGACCGATCGCGGTGGTTGGTGCGCCATCGAGCCGGTCGAGCCGCCCGCGGTCCCGGCCCCGATCGACCCGGAGCGGTTCGGCAAGCACCTGGCCAAGGCATCGAACGCGATCACGCACCTGCCCCTCATCTGGAACGGTGCAGCCGCCGTCGACGGCAAGGAACCGAACCGGCTGCGCCATTGGACGGAGATGACCGGGGGCGCAGTGTTCACCGAGCCGGCCATCCAGTACCTCCGCGGCGGCTGGCAGTTGGCCCCAGATGAAGCCCTCCTGATCGAAGGGGACGCACCGCCGTGCCGGTACTGGAACATCTTGGCGTACAGCCGTTTTCTCAACTCCCTGGACTATCGTCACCGACGGGTGTCCTACACCGGGGCCACCGCGGCCCTCGACGGCGGGCGCTACCGCTTCGTGGTGTCGGCGACCGATCCCGGCCCGAGCGCCGGCGACTGGATCGACAGTGAGGGGCGGTCGTTCGGCATCGTCGTGATGCGGTTCCTGCAACCCGAACGGCGGCCCGAGCTGCCCTCGACGCGCGTGGTCCGGCTGGCCGACCTGGCGGCCGGCTCGTGACCGGCTGGACGGCGCCGACGCGCACACCGGCTGCTCTCGAGGCGTATGCGAAGTCCGAGCAGGATCGGACCGTTCATCCGGATCGGTACCAACTCGGTGTGGACGCGGTCGACATGGTGATCGATCGCGGGACCCGCGGCGCCGGCGCAGACGTTCTCGGGGACCCGGAGCAATGGCTTCCGGGCCTGCGGCGCTACCTCGCGTCGGCCGAAGCGGACGGGCGGCTCAACGCGCTCGGGGCGATGACCGCACAGCGCACGGCGGCCGGCCGCCTGGCGGCCCGGGCCGCGATCACGAAGTACTTGCAGGAGCAGGCCGCGACCGAGCGCCGGTCCCTGCTGCCGCCGATCATCATCACCGGCGGCTGGCGCACCGGAACCACCTTCCTGTTCCGGCTGCTGGACCGCGATGCCCGCCTGCGCGCGCCATTGCCCGCCGAGCTGGGCGCCCCGTGGCGGTTCCCCGGCGACCTCGACCCGGACGAACGTGCCCGTCGCCTCGACGCGGCCGCCGCCGGTCAGTACCTGCTGCACGTCCTCAACCCGACGATGGCCGCCGTGCACGACTCCGGCCCGCACCTGCCCGAGGAATGCGTGCTCGGCATGGGCACCACCCTGCGCAACTGGGGTTTCACCGCCACCACCCGCCTCGACGGCTACGCGTCCTGGCTGGCCGGTGAGAACTTCGCGGCCGAGTACGCCCAGCACCGGCGGATGCTGCAGATCCTCGATGCCGACGATGGCCGACGGTGGGTTCTCAAGGCCCCGGCACACACGGCCGAGCTCAGGCATGTGGCGGCCACCTATCCCGGAGCCCTCGTCGTGCAGCTGCACCGCGACATCGTCGAGACGGTCGCCTCCGGCGCCAGCCTGTTCGCCACGTACCGGACCACCTACAGCGACCACGTCGACGCCGCCGATGTCGGGCGGTTCCAAACCGAGCAGACCGAGCTGTGGCTGCGGCGGGCCCTCGCCGCGCGCGCGTCGTCGGGACCGGCCGTCACCTGGCTCGACATCCACTACACCGACCTGGTCGCCGACCCCGAGGCGACGGTGCGTCGGATTTATGCCGCGATGCAGATCGACCCGCCCGACATCGCCGGCATGCTCGCCGAGCATCACCGCGCCCAACCGCGCGACGGCAAGGGCAAGCACCAGTACCGGCCCGAGCAGTTCGGTATCGATCCCGCCGAGGTGAGGGAGCGGATGCGCTTCTACACCGACGCCGTCGAGCCGGCGCAGACCGGGCCCAGGTTTGACGGATCCCGGCGGGGGAGCGACTGGCGCATCTCGCGTCGCGCCATTACTTTCCCTGAGGTGATGTCCTCAGCTGCCGGCGCAGTCGCTCGGTTGATCGCTCCTCTCCTGACCGTTGCCTCGCTGGCCGCCGTGGGCCTTGCCACCCAGCCGGCGCCGACGGTGCGCCTGGCCGCTGACGGCAACCCGCTCGAGGGCCACTCGTTCTACGTCAACCCCTCGTCGAAAGCGGCTCGCGCCGCACAAGGCAACCCGAGTCCTGAGTTGCAGATGATCGCCAACACGCCCACTGCGTACTGGATGGACCATGTGTCCAGTCCCGCGGTGGACGCGAAGTACATCGCCGCCGCGCAGGCCGCAGGCACCATGCCGATCCTCGCGCTGTACGCGATCCCGCATCGCGACTGCGGCAGCTACGCCGCGGGTGGCTTCGGTTCGGCCGACGCCTACAAGGGCTGGATCGACGGCGTCGCCGCCGCGATCGGCGGCGGGCCGGCCGCAGTGATCCTCGAACCCGATGCCCTCGCCATGGCCGACTGCCTGTCGGGTGATCAGCGCGAGGAGCGCTACAACCTGATGAGCTACGCCGTCGACACGTTGACCCGCAATCCGGGCACCGCGGTGTACGTCGACGCGGGCCACTCCCGATGGGTGGCCGCCGACGAGATGGCCAACCGGCTCAACCGGGTCGGCGTGGCCAAGGCGCGTGGGTTCAGCCTCAACACCGCCAACTTCTTCACCACCGAAGAGGAAGTCGGTTACGGCGACGCCATCTCCGGGATGACCGGCGGCAAGCCCTACGTGATCGACACGTCACGCAACGGTGCCGGGCCCGCCGAGGGCGAGATGTACTGGTGCAACCCCAGCGGCCGGGCCCTCGGCGCCGCGCCGACGACGGCGACCGGACACGGCAACGTCGATGCCTTCCTGTGGGTCAAGCGGCCCGGTGAGTCCGACGGCGCGTGTGGCGAGGGCGAGGCATCCGCGGGCACCTTCGTCAGCCAGTATGCGATCGACCTGACCCGCAACGCCGGCCGGTAACACTACTGCGGTGGCGGCGGCGGAGCCGTCGCGCACTCGGCGAGCATCGGTGGTGAGAACGTGACCGATCCGACGCCGCCCAGGGTCATCCCGTTGTCGGCCAGAGCCATCGTCGTCGTGTAGCGGCAGGTCTGATTCACCGTGAGCCCGGTCAGGAATTCGACGTCGTAGGTGTAGAGGAACGACCGCACAAGCTGATTCGGAGCCCAGGGCACATCGAGTGCGAATCCGAGCGATGAACCGGACAGGGCATTGAGCAGTCGGGGGCCGACCTCACCGATCCCCGGCGTGAGATAGAACGGCGTGCCGTCCAGCTTGTTGCCTGGCTCCGCGGGCCAGCGCCGAAGTGCGTCAGGCACAGGCGTTCATCCCACTTCTGGAGGCCGAAATGGCCGACCTCCAGTCACAATTGGCACGGATCGACGACCGGGTCAGGGCTGGGCGGCCCGGAGCACATCATCATCAGACTGCGGTGCGCACGCGACTCAACGAGGTGAGGCGCCTTCTCGACGCCCTCATCTTCCGTTTTCCTTCCGCCTGAGCTGCCGGCGGCGGATGAAAACGAGTAGTCGCCTACGCGTGTGCCGAACCGGCACCACGAAAAGACTGGGTGCAGCGATATCCCGACGCACACGAGGTAGCCGTCATGTCGAACGTCTTCATTGATCAGGACCACTGCCGGTTGGTGCGCCACGTCGCCGCGATCACCGCCGGTGACCTGACCCCGACGACCGAATTCGTGCCCATCTACTACGTCGAGATGGCCAGGCTGTCCGGACAGGCGGTAGCGCGCGTCATCGCGGATGCGGAGAGCGCCGTCGACCTCGATCCATCGAAGGGCGCTTTCTAGGTGAGGCCGTTGAGCCGCTCGACGGTACGCAGTAGCGCGGAGTGATCGAGGTGCCCGTCGCCGTTCGCGACTGCGGCCGCCATCAGTTGGGCGAGCAGTGCTGTCATCGGCATGGCGAGGCCGGCCTGTTGAGCCGCCGCGGTGAGAATGGCCAAGTCCTTGTTGTGCAGTAGGATTCGAAATCCAGGCGCGAAGTCGTGGTCGGTCATCTTCGCGCGTTTCTGGTCCAGGACCTGAGAGCCGGCCAGTCCGCCGGCGAGCACGTCGAGGGCGCGGTCGAGATCGACTGAGCGGGATCGCAGAAACATGATGGCTTCAGCCAATCCCTGTATGTTCGCCGCAACCATCAGTTGGTTGGCGGCCTTGACGGTCTGTCCCGCGCTGTTGGATCCCACGTGGACGATGGTCTTGCCGACCGCTTCGAGGATGGGCAGTGCCCGTTGAAAATCGTCCGGTTCACCGCCGACCATGATGGACAGGGTTCCGTTGATGGCGCCTGGTTCTCCGCCCGACACCGGTGCGTCGATCATTGACAGTCCCTGTGCTGCAGCCTGTTTGGCTAGGGCGATGCTGACGTCTGGTTGGATGGTGGAGAAGTCGATGATCAGGGTATCGGGTCTGGCGTGGTCGAGTACGCCGTCGTGGGTCATGACGCGTTCGACGTCTGGACTGTCGGGCACCATGATGGCGATGACATCGGCAGTGCTGACAGCGCGGGCCACCGAGGTGGCCTCGCTGCCACCGGCGGCGATGAGGGCTGCTGCGCGTCCCGGCGATCTGTTGTGCCCGGTGACGGAGTAGCCGGCTCGCGCGAGATTGACGGCCATGGGGGAGCCCATGATGCCCAATCCGATGAATGCCAGTTCGGTCATGGGATGCCTCCGGGAGTGGCTTGCAGGAATGTCGCGCATCGCGCCCAGAAGGCCGACGGCGCCTGGACCATCGGATAATGCCCGGTCGGCAACGTATCGAGTTCGACGTCGGTGAGCCAGCGCGCCAGCGTGCGCTCTATCAGTTCGCGCGGGATGGCGGGGTCGTCTGCTCCCCAGAGAACCAGGGTGGGCACGGCGCTACCGTCGAGCTGGCTGGAGAAGTCCATAGTGCCCCAGCTGCTCAGGTAGGCGGCAAGAACGTCGCTGTTGACCTCGGCGTGTATGCGCCAGATTGCTTCGGCGGTGGCGCGGTGCTGGGAGTTGGTGTCGACGTTTGCGCGCCGTCGGTCGAGGTGCTGGACATCATCGAGTCGTTTCTGCAGCATCGCTGGTTCCATTTGCGCGCCTCCGGCCGGCACCGGTGCGACGAGAACCATCGCCGAAAGGCGGCCAGGATGGTCGACCGCGACCCGCTGAGCGGCCATGCCGCCCATCGAGTGGCCAATGATGGCGAAGCGGTCCCATCCGAGGGCATTGGCGGCGGCGGTCAGATCAGCGGCGCTGGTGTCGATGTCGATGCCGTCTGCGTAATTGCTGCGACGGCCGTACCCTCGGTGGTCGAGCATGGCGAGCGTGAACTCGTCGCGGTCCACATGCTCGATGATGGGGTCAAAGATCCGGGAGTCTCCGATCCAGCCGTGGCTGATCAGTACCCGTCGTGGTCCGTGGCCGATGACAGGAACCTCGGATTGATCACGCACGCCGGTACCTCCCGTACACCTGGGGATCCGGCGCGAACCCCAGTCCGGCGCCGGTCGGGATGGTGATGCGGTCACCGGCGTGGATGGCGTCGATGGGTGCCAGCCATGCTTTGGGGTCGGCGAACAGGATCTCGATGTTGTCCATGTGTTCGTGCACGGCTGCCAGGTGGATGGTGGCGAAGAAGCCGGGACCGAAGTACGGGCAGTGCGGTATCACTGTTTTGTTGTGGGTTGCGGCCAGTTCGAGGATGTCGAGGTAGGCGCTGATTCCGCCCACTTTGGTCACGCTGGGCTGCCAGATGTCGACACTGTCGCCGGCATCGGTGAACTGCTGTGCTGTGCACCAGTTTTCGCCGGCAGCCAGGGGCAGGTCTGCAGACCTCAGACGTGTCAGCGCTCGGTGGTCTTCGGGGGGAAAGATCGGCTCTTCGAGCCAGGCGATGTTCAGGTCTTGGAGTTCGTGACGATGGGTGTTGACGAACTGCTCGGACCACTGACAGTTGACGTCGACGCTCATCGGCATGTCGGGTCCGATGACGTCTCGGCAGGCTTGGATGTCGACCAAAGTCGTTTCGTGCAGTTTGATCGACGTGTACCCGCGACGCAGCGCCTCGGTGCTGGCCTCAGTGACCAGATCTGCTCGCCCGTAGCGCATCAGGCTGGCATAGCAGTCAAACGAGGTGCGTGCAGGCGCGGACGAGATCAGTTCGTGCAGCGGAAGATTTTCACGCTTGGCGGCCAGATCCCATAGGGCGATGTCGACCGCGGAGAGCGCGAAGATCGTGATGCCGTAGCGGCCGAACAGGTGGATGTCGAGTTGTGTTTGTCGGTTCCATGCCCGGATATCGGTGATTGTGGACCCCAGGACCCGGGGGAGTAGAAGCCGATCGATGATGGCTTTGGTGGCATCGACGGTGAAGTAACCGAATCCTTCACCCCAGCCCACATTGCCGTGTTCGTCTTCGAGTCGGACCAACGCGAACTCAAGGCTGTTCCATGTGGTCGGCATGATGCCGGTGCCGTCGCCGGCAGGCGGGAAGGGGATCTGGACGATGGATGTTTCTGCTTTGGTGATGTGCACGGTGGGTCCCGTCGTTGCGGATGGTCGTTGGTGTCTGGTCGTTCACCGGTGCTGGTGCAGCGCGGTGGTGACCGATCGCGCAGCGGCCAGAAGTAGGGTCGCCTCGGATCCGACGGCGACGAAGGTGAAGCCTTGTTCGATGTAGCGGTGGGCTGCGTCGAGGTTGGCGGCCAGGATGCCCGCGGCGATGCCTTTGTTGCGGGCCGCGGTCAGTATCTGGGTGAGGGCTTCGTCGAGCAGTGCAGAGTCGAATTGGCCGTAGATGCCCATCGCTGCGGTGAGATCGCCTGGGCCTACGAAGAATACGTCTGCCCCTGTGGTCGCGATCTCGTCGAGGTTTCGCATTGCCGGTAGGGTTTCGATCTGCACGACTGTCAGAACGCCCTCATCGACGTCGGCCAACTCGCGGGTGTCCAGACCGAAGGAACGCGAGCGGTTGTAGTTGGCGACACCGCGGCGCCCGGCCGGTGGGTAGCGCAGGTCGGTGACGGCTTGTCGGGCCTGCTCGGCGGTGTCGATCCGTGGCAGCATCACTCCGCTTGCGCCCATGTCGAGCGCGCGTCCGGCCCGGATGCGTTCGCAGGTCTCGGTACGCACGACCACCGGCACGTTGTGTAGTGCGGCGGCCTGGATTTGGCCGGGCAGGTCTGCTTCGGTGCCGCTGCCGTGTTCGAGATCGACGAGCAGCCAATCAAACCCGGCCATCGCGCAGACTTCGGTGGCCAGTGGGGATCCCAGGCTGACGAACGTGCCGATGGTGGGCTGGCCGCTGCGGACCGTGGAGGCCAGCGAGACCGACGATTCCTGGTGTGTGGTCATGAGCGTCCCGCTTCATCGAAACCGTCGGCGGTGAACTTTCCGCCGAGCATGTGGTCCCACTGTGCCCCTGGGTCGTCGGGGCTGGTACTGGCCATCACCTGTTCGGCCCAGTGTTCGGCATCGTCTTGGGGTTCGAAGCCGATGGCGCGGGCTTCCTCAAGGCTCATCCAGCGCCGGCTGTTGTTGGACACCCCCCATACCACGCGGAATCCGGGCGCTGGGGCAGACAGGGATGCCTCGACCGCACGCACGGTGTCGTCGGGGGACAGCCAATTCGACAACGCCCGCCGGTCGTCGGGGCGTGCGCGATAGGACGCGATGCGCAGGGCGATGAAATCGATTCCGTGCCGGTCGTGGTAAAGGCTGCCCAGCGCCTCGGACGCCACTTTGGCGACCCCGTAGTAGCTGTCCGGTCGAGGGAACATGTAGTCGGGTGCTTCAGTGTCAGTCTTGGGGTTGAAGCCGACTGCGTGGTGGCTGCTTGCGTAGACGACGCGGCCAATGTTGTTGCGGCGGGCCGCTTCCAGGACTGCATAGGTGCCGTTGATGTTGACGTCGACGTACTGGGTCCAGGTGGCTCCATCGAGCAGTGAGGCCATGTGCACGATGGCGTCGGCGCCGGCACAGGCCTGCGTCATCGCCTCCACGTCGCTGACCGATGCGGACACGACGGCGGCGTTCTCGTCCGGCTCAACGGCGGGTTGGTCGGCGATATCGATCAGAACGAGACGACGCCCCGGCCGGCGTAGTGCATGGCGCAGCATAGAGCCGATTTCGCCTGCGCTGCCGGTGATCACGATGACTTGTTCGCTCACGTCTCTCCCTAGCGATCGATGTGACCGGAATAATATTCAGACTGAGACTAGAAATGCAATGGGTGGGATCTTGGGCGGCGCGCGACGGCAGCCTCGGCTGCCGTGGCAGCCTCCGGGCCCAGAAGTGCGGTGTGACCTGTGACCCTGGACACAGGGCGGCGTTGGGTGTAATTTGTTTCAGGATCAGACTGAAACAGAGAATTTGCGTCTGAGATATCGAGGAACCCGCTGATCATGCTGGAATTTACGACCGTCGGGGTGACGTCTACGCCCCCGCGAAACAGAGGAGTGCCTTCATGAATCGTTCACGCCGCGCCGCTGTCACTCTGGGAGCGTTGACGCTGTCGGCCGCCGCCCTGGCGGGCTGCGGTGGAAACGGTGCAGACACCGCGCAGTCATCGAGCGCTCAGGAAGCGGAGATCGAGTTGCTGCCCAAGGACGCCGCGCTCGCCGCGGCGGTGCCGGCGCCGATCAAGGAGCGGAGCAAGCTCATCATCGCGACCGACGCCACCGCGCCGCCGAATCAGTCCATCGCGGAGGACGGCAAGACGATCATCGGTAACGAGGTGGATTTCGGTAATCAGATCGCGTCGGTGCTGGGTCTGGAGGCTGAGTTCGTCAACATCAGCTTCGACTCGATCATCCCGGGCCTCCAGGCCGGGCGCTACGACATTGGCCTGAGCGGCATGCGCGACACCGAGGAACGCGAACAGGTCGTGGACTTCGTCACCTACGCCAAGACCGGACCCCAGTTGTTCGCTCGCGTCCAGGACAAGGACAAGCTGACCAGCATCGAGCAGTTGTGTGGTCATTCGTTTGCGTTGCAGTCGGGCACGGTGCAGGAGCAGGTCGGTCGGGAACAGAGCGATAAGTGCGTGGCAGACGGCAAGGCGCCCATCGATATCCGCGTGTTCAAGAGCCAAGCCGACCAGGTGCAGGCGGTGTCCAGCGGCCAGGTCGAGGTGGGGGCGCAGAACGCCCCGAACAACGTCTACCTCGAAGAGCAAACCGATGGCGCGATGGTGGGTGTCGGCGAGCCGTTCGCCGAGGGCCCGTGGGGAATCCCGGTCCCGAAGGGCAGCGGATTGCTCGAACCGTTGCATGCAGCCACCGAGCAGCTGGTCGCCAGCCCTCAGTACCAGCAGATCCTGGAAAAGTGGAAGGTCGAGTCGCAGGCCATCGATCAGTCGGTCATCAACGGGGCGACGAGTTAAGTGTCATCCATGACCACCAACCCTGTTACCGGACGCCAACCTGACACGGTTGAAGGTGCTCACCTCGGCGAGGCCAGTGTTGTGCGACTCAAGCACCCCGGCCGGTGGGTCGCCGTAGCCGTCATCGCCGTACTTCTGGCGATGGTGGCCAATGCGATGATCTACAACCCCAACTTCGGCTGGGCGACAGTCGGTCGCTACTTCCTGTCGGCGCCCATCCTGGCTGGTCTGCAGGTGACGATCACGTTGACCGTCATCGGCATGATCATCGGTTTCGTGCTGGGCACGGTGCTGGCGCTGATGCGAATGTCAGCTAACCCGATTCTGCGGACCACGGCCTTCGGCTATGTATGGCTGCTGCGAGGTATCCCGCTACTGGTGCAGTTGATCTTCTGGTACAACATCTCGGCGCTGTTCCCGACGCTGTCTCTGGGCATCCCGTTCGGCCCCGAGTTCGTGACGGTGGAGTCCAACACCGTCATGACCGCCTACACCGCAGCCATTCTTGGGCTGGGCCTCAACCAGGCGGCGTATATGGCCGAGATCATCCGTGGCGGGCTGCAATCGGTGGATGAAGGACAGCTGGAGGCCGCGGCGACGATCGGCTTGAGCAGGCGGCATACCATCACTAAAATTGTTCTGCCGCAGGCAATGCGGGTCATTCTTCCCCCGACGGGAAATGAAACCATCACCATGCTCAAGACCACGTCGTTGGTCAGTGTGGTTGCCGTCGCTGATTTGCTGTACTCGACTCAGCTGATCTACGCGCGCAACTTCCAGACCATCCCGTTGCTGATCATGGCCAGCATCTGGTACCTGATTCTGGTCTCCGTACTCAACGTCGGACAGTTCTATCTCGAACGGCACTACGGCCGAGGAAGCTCGCGTCAACTTCCTCGCGAGCAGTCGTGGAACCGGTGGCGACGGCGTCGCGCCGCGGCTACGACATCAGCCGCCAGCACTATGGGTTCTGCCCAGGAGGGGACGACATGACCGTGGCCACTGAAGTTGCGCCCGAGCGCGCCGTGAACGCCGTACCCATGGTGCGATTCAGCAAAGTGAGCAAGAGCTTTGGTACCCACCAGGTACTCAAAGACGTCACCTTCAGCGTGGATCGCGAAGAGGTCGTGTGCATCCTGGGGCCGTCGGGTAGCGGAAAAAGCACCCTGTTGCGCTGTGTCAACCAGCTGGAAAAGATCGACGGCGGCCGCATCGAAGTCGCCGGCGAACTGACCGGCTACACGGAGAAGAACGGCAAACTGCACGAGCTGCATGCCGGCGCCGTGGCGCGCCAGCGCAGCCAGATCGGCATGGTCTTCCAGAGTTTCAACCTGTTCCCGCACATGACGGTGCTGGACAATGTCGCTCTGGGGCAGACTCTGGTCAAGAAGGTGGCCAAAGGACAGGCTCGTGAGCATGCCAAGGCCTTGCTGGAGCGCGTGGGCTTGGGCCACCGCCTTGGCGTCTACCCTCGCCAGCTCTCCGGAGGCCAGCAGCAACGTGTAGCTATCGCGCGAGCACTGGCGATGAAACCCGACCTCATGCTGTTCGACGAGCCCACCAGCGCGCTGGACCCGGAGTTGGTCGGGGAGGTGCTTGAGGTGATGAAGGATCTGGCTCGTGACGGCATGACCATGGTGGTGGTGACTCACGAGATCGGGTTCGCTCGGGAGGTTGCTGACACGGTGGTTTTCATGGATGGCGGCGTGGTGGTCGAATCGGGCAGTCCGACAGAGATTCTGAGCAACCCACAACACCAGCGGACCCAGGACTTCTTGGCGAAGGTGCTATGAGCACCAACCAGAACCTCGGTGCCCTGTCGGCCCACCAGAGCCTGGTCGCCGATTCCGAGCGGGTGAGCACGGATGAGGCAGAAGCTCTGGCCCGGCAGTACTACTCGCTTCGATGCCGGGCTCAGTCCATCGACGGTGAGCGGGACGGCAACTTCGTGTTGACCACCGACGATGGCGAGCGCTTCATGCTCAAAGTCGTCCATTCCGGTGAAGCACTTTCGGTCACCGAAGCTCAGACCGCGGTGCTGCTGCATATCGCGAGGGTGGCACCGCATCTGCCGGTTCCACGGGTGAGGCCGACCGTGCGCGGGGCGGCCACCGCTGTGGTCGATGCGGGGCCGGCTGCGGGACGGACGCTTCGGCTGGTCACTTTTCTGGCCGGCGCGCCGATGCGCAGCGTCGAGCCCACCGCTGCCCTGCGCGGCGACATCGGACGCACCCTTGCCGAGGTGGGATTGGCGCTGCAATCCTTCACCCACCCCGCCACGGCTGAACCGATGCTGTGGGACATTGCCCAGTTGCCAAAGCTGAGGCCGATGGTCACCGAGATCGCAGAACCGCGCAAGCGCGACCAACTGCTCGGGATCATCGACGATTTCGAGTGCCGTACGTGGCCGCGAGTTAAGGGCCTGCGAAAACAGGCAGTGCACAACGACTTCAGCGCCGACAACCTTCTCGTCGGCACCGACGGGGCATCGGTGACCGGAGTGGTGGACTTCGGCGATATGGCCTTCACCCAGCTGGTCAATGATGTCGCTGTCGCCGCGGCCTACAACCTGACCGACGACCCAGACCCGACCGGAGGCGCCGTCGAGGTCATCAACGGATACCAACAGATCGTCGGGCTGCAGGACGCCGAGCGCGCTGTGCTGTTCGACCTCATCGCCGCACGGATGGCAACGAGACTGGCGATCACCGAGTGGCGCGGCACCCGGTTCCCCGAAAACCGTCACTACATACTTCGCAACACCCCACGCACCTGGCGACAGCTAAACAACCTGCTGCAGGCATCGAACGACGAATTCACCCGAAGGATCACCCCGTGAGCACCGCTATCGATCTGTCCAAAACCGGCTACATGGTCAACGGTTTCGACCAGTCCCGCATCAACGAACTGGAGCCTGCGATGCAGGCCATCGTGCGGCGGCGCACCAACACCCTCGGACCGGCCTATAAGCTGTTCTACAACAGTCCACTGGAAATCGTTCGGGGCGAAGGCGTTCACCTCTACGACAAGTCGGGCAACGCCTACCTCGACGTCTACAACAACGTTCCCTCGGTCGGGCACTGCCACCCCCATGTGGTCGCCGCCGTCACCGAACAACTAGCCACGCTGAACACCCACACCCGCTATGCGGGCGAGGCAATCCTGGACTACTCCGATCGCCTGCTGGCCACGTTCCCCGATGAGCTCAGCAACGTCATGTACACCTGCACTGGCAGCGAAGCCAACGATCTGGCGCTGCGTGTCGCGCGGCACCGCACGAAGGCACGCGGCATCATCGTGACCGAGTACGCCTATCACGGAACCACCGCCTCGATCGTGGACATCTCGACGACCATGGGGCCCAACGTTCCCATCGGAATCGACGTACGAACCGTGCCCGCACCGATTCCCACACCCGACGGCCGTGACGTCGGGGAGGTGTTCGCCCGCAACGTGCGTGCCGCGATCGACGATCTGGAACGCCACGGAATCGGATTTGCAGCGTTGATCGTGGACACCATCTTCTCCACCGATGGCGTTCTCACCGAGCCGGCGGGCTTCCTCAAGGCTGCGGTAGACGTCGTACACGCCGCCGGCGGGCTATTCATCGCTGACGAGGTGCAACCGGGATTCGCCCGGACAGGACGGCACTGGTGGGGCTTCGCTCGTCACGACGTGCTACCCGACCTGGTCGTGATGGGCAAGCCGATGGGTAACGGACTGCCGATCGCGGCAATGGTGGCCCGCCCCGACGTGCTCGCTGAATTCGGCGAGCAGACGCGATACTTCAACACCTTCGGCGGAAACTCGGTGTGCATCGCCGCGGCCAACGCCGTCCTCGACGTCATCGAGAACGAGGGATTGATGGCCAACTGCGCGGAGGTAGGCGATTACCTGCTCGACGGACTGCGCCACATTGCCGACTCCGATGACCGCCTGCATGGGGCCCGGGGGGCCGGGCTGTTCCTCGGGCTGGATTTCGTGGATGCCGACGGCGCGCCCGACCCGCAACTGGCACTGGCCGTGGTCAACGGACTGCGCGAACGCCGGGTCCTGATCGGGGCGACCGGCAAGGACGCGAACTCACTGAAGATTCGGCCACCGCTGCCGTTCACCAAGGAGAACGCCGACACGTTCCTGGAAGCTTTCGGCGGGGCGGTGGGCGCCACCCGCTGATTCATCACATACTGAGCGGGCAGCCGGGATGGAGGATGTAGTACGCATGGAAGCCACGACGACGCGGGCCCAGAACAAAGCGGCCGTGCTTTCTGCAGCGCTGGCTGCCGGACAATGCACTCGATCGTCCATCGAGACGCGTACCGGACTGAGCAAGGCAACGGTGGCCCGGATCGTCGACGAGCTGCTGGGGGAGGGCCTGCTGCAGCCCGGCGCCGAACTGCACCGAGAGGGACGCGGCCGCAAGTCGCTGTACTTGGAGCTCGGCACGCAGGTGGGCTGCGTCGTCGGGGTCGATCTCGGGTTGACCACCACCCGGCTGTGGTGTGCAGACCTGCGGGGCACCGAGCTCGCCCGGTCGCGGTTCGACACTCCGAAAGGATTGACGCGGCTGGCCATGGTGCGCCGGCTCGTCGCCGAAGTGCAGGCGCTGATCGACGGCACCGCATACTCGGGCCGATTGTCCGGCGTCGTCGTCGCAGTCGTCGGCAGTGTCCGAAACGAGGTCGAGATAGTGCGTGCGGCAGCGCCTTTCAGCTACCTTGAGGGCAGTCAGTTCTGTGCAGCACTGGAGCGGCATTTTGCGGTGCCGGTCATCCTCGACAGTGACGCCAACATGGCCTTGTGCGGGGAGATGGTCGATGGGGTGGCGGTGGATACCCGCGACGCGGCGCTGCTGATCGTCAGCACGAGCGTGCGGGCAGGCCTGGCCCGCGACGGGCGCGTCCTGCGCAGTGACCGATCCCTGATCGGTGAACTCGCCTGGCTACCGGTACCTTCCCGCGGGTCCCAGCGTCGATGTCTCGACGACGTACTCAGTGCCCGCGGGGTGTTGGCCGCCGCGCACCACAGTGACACGGCGGCCGATATCGCGGAACTGGCCGCCGCCGACGATCGATCCGAACTCGCTACCGCGCGAGGGGAGTTCGTCGATGGTCTTGTGGTGGCGGTCAGCACCGTGGCGTTGACCGTAGATCCCGACATCGTCGTCGTCACCGGTAGAATGCTCCCTGTCGTCGAACGCGTGCTCGGTGAGGTGAACGAGCAACTCAAGTCGGTGCTGCCTGCCGTCCCGCGTCTGGTTCTCGCATCGTCGAACGGATTTGCCGCCGCCCACGGAGCCGCGCTGACCGCCGTCGACGGGGCCCGCACGCGTCTGATGTATTCGATTGTCCGGCAACCCATCACAGACGTCGTCTGATTCCGTCACTCGTCGCCGCCGACCGTTCGACAGCTCGATGGTTTGTGGACCTGCGTCGCGGCAATCCTCTGTATGCAACGACCGATGTCGGTGAGTCGACCCATGCGCGCCCTCAAACCATGTGCGCCAAACCCGATTCCGTGTGCGCTGTGACTCTTGACACAGGTGTGTGGACGGATTTATATTTTGTCTCAGTCGGAAACAAAACCGTAATGCGTGGACACATCTCGAACGCACGCGCGCGACATTGTTAAGCCCGCGTCCACGGCAGTACGGCAGTACGGCAGTCGTGACGTAGCCGATCTAGGTCGGTCGGTACGGACAGCATCATCCATTCGCCCATATCTGGACAGGAGTCCGATGTCCTCGCAGCAACTCGGTCAGGAACTGCAACCAGATCAGCTTGCGCCACCTGGTAAGCGCCAACTGGCCAAGAGTGTGTTCTCCGCAAGCCTTGGCAACGCCCTCGAGTACTTCGACTTCGCGCTGTATGGCCTGGCCACAGCACTGGTTTTCAATCCGCTCTTCTTCCCCGATGTCTCTCCGGCAGTCGGCATGCTTGCCAGCTTCGCGACTTTCGGCGTCGGGTTCTTCGCACGGGCGCTGGGCGGCATCGTTCTCGGCTTCTACGGTGACAAGCTCGGCCGCAAGACCGTCCTCCTGTTCACCATCGCCCTTATGGGAATCTCCACGGCGCTGATCGGTCTGCTGCCGACCTACGATCAGATCGGGCTGTTCGCTCCGATCCTGCTGGTGATATTGCGACTGGCGCAGGGATTTGGCACCGGCGCCGAACTCGCCGGCGCGTCGGTCCTGCTCGCCGAGAGTGCGCTACCGCAGAACCGGAACTTCATCACGTCGTTCATCTCCTTCGGCAGCAATATCGGCATCATGGGAGCCACTGGTGTGTGGTTGCTGGTCTCCATGCTTCCCGAAGAGGATCTGCTGTCGTGGGGCTGGCGTATCCCGTTCCTGTGCAGCATCGTCGTCATGCTCTACACGCTGTGGATGCGGCGGCGCATTAACGAGAGCCCGGTGTTCGAGGCGCGCGAAGATGTGCAGGAAAAGCTCTCCGTACGCGAATATTTCCCGGCGCTGTTCAAATCCGATGGACGGGCCATCCTGCGCTCGGTGGGCTTCCGCGTCGGTGAGTCCGGGCCGTCCACCTTCTATCAGGTGTTCCTGATCGGCTATGCCGCCACGGTCGTTGGTGTCGACAAATCGGTCGTCACCAGCGCCCTGCTGGTGGTGTCAGCATCGCTGTTCGCGATCATCCCCGCGGTGGGCTGGTTGTCGGACAAGGTCGGCCGGCGACCGATCCAGCAAGGTGCCGCCATCTTTGCCGCCATCTGGGTGTTCGTAGCGATCATGCTGGTCAACACCGGCAGTACCGCGGCCATCTACCTGGCCATCTTCGGCGGCTACGCCGTTGGCGTGGTGTTCATGACGGTTGTTCAGTTCGCTTATCTGCCAGAGCTGTTCGGCTCACAAGCTCGCTACGGCGGCCTGGCGGCTTCCCGCGAGCTCGGTGCCATGCTCAGTGGCGGCCTGGTGCCGTTCGTGTGTGCCGGCATCAGCGCAATCACCGAATCGTGGATTCCCATCGCCATCTACGTGGCGGCCCTGCCGATAATTTCATTCCTGGTGGGTCTCCAAACGCCCGAGACGAAGGCGCGCTCGCTGCTGGACGTGAACGGACCGCGCTAACGCGTATCCGCTGCCACGGCGGTCGATCCCGAGCATTGCAGGACCGGCCGCCGCGGTACCGGTGCCCGCCGACGAGGCGCCCGCGCACGGGGAGAAGGAAAGGAGTAATTGATGACCAACAATCGCGTGGACGTGCCCGTCACGGTGGCGATCGCTGTGCCGCTAGAACCCGAACATGTGAGCAAGATCCGCGCGGTGGCCGCTGACGCCAAAATCGAACTGAACATCAGATACGAGCCAGAGCTGCTGCCGCCCCGGAAGTACCCCAGCGATCACATCGGTGCCCCCGGCTTCGCTCGGACGAGCGAGCAGCAGCGCCGCTACTGGACGATGCTGGAATCAGCCCACGTCCTCTACGGATTCCCGGACGCCAGCGCCGAGTCTCTACAACGGCTGCTGCGCCTCAGCAACAATCTGCGATGGGTTCACGCCATGGCGGCCGGCGCCGGTACCGCCATGGTCGCCGCTGGCATCACCGCACAGCTGCTCTCTGACCGTGTGGTGACCACATCGGCCGGAGTGCACGCGGTCCCACTGGCCGAATGGGCCATGGCGGCGGTGTCCTCATCGTTCAAACGTTTCCCAGAACTTGCCTCCGCGCAGAAACGGCGGGAGTGGCCCGAGATACTGACCCCCCACCGCACTCTGCGTGGCAGCCACCTGGTGATCGCCGGACTGGGTGAACTGGGTAGCGAAATCGCACGGTTGGCGTGTGCGCTCGGAATGCGCGTTTCTGGCACGATGCGCACGCCACGACCGGTGCCCGGCGTCCAACGCGTTGTCACCAATGACCTGTTGCCGACCCTGGTCGACAAAGCCGACGCCGTGGTGATCACCTTGCCGGGCACCAGCTCCACCACCGGACTGTTCGACCGGGAACTGTTCGGCGCCTTCCGAGCCGACACCACATTGGTCAACATCGGCCGCGGCACCGTCATCGATGAAGACGCATTGATGTGGGCTCTCGACCACGGGCGAGTGGCGCACGCCTATCTCGATGTCTTCGCCGTCGAGCCGCTGCCGGCCGATCACCCGCTATGGTCACATCCAGCAGTGCTGGTGTCACCGCACGCGGCCTCCTCCAACGTGGAGGAGACGCGGCTGATCGTCGACCGGTTCTGCGCCAATCTGCTCAAATACGCAGCGGCACAACCCATGCCACACACTGTTGACGTCGATCTGGGCTACTGACTGTTGGACGCCAGCCGGTCGCCGGTATAGAATATGTTGCAGACGGAAACTAATACGATTCTGCAGCTGCGGAGAGGTGCATGTCGAACACCGCATACATGGTCAACGGCTTCGATGTCGCTCGCACCGGCCAGTTAAAAGATCAGCGCCTGAAGTCCATCGTCGAGCGACGCGCGAATGCACTGGGTCCCGGGTATAAGCTGTTCTACCGGGCACCCGTGGAATTGGTGCGCGGCGAAGGAGTCTATGTCTACGACAACGATGGCAACTCCTACCTCGATGCCTACAACAATGTGCCCTCGGTCGGGCACTGCCATCCGCACGTCACGGCCGCAATCGCCGCGCAGGCAGCGGTACTGAACACCCATACCCGTTACGCCAGTAGTCAACTCGTCGACTACGCCGAACGTCTCCTTGGCACCTACCCCGACGAGATCGCGAACGTCATGTTCACCTGCACCGGCAGCGAAGCAGTGGACCTGGCGCTGCGGATCGCCCGTTTTTTCACCGGTGGCACGGGCGTCGTGGTCACCGAGAACGCCTACCACGGACTGACAACCGCCGCGGCCGAGATATCTCCCCAACTGGGGCCCAATGTGCCGATCGGGACCCACGTGTGGACTGTCCCGGCACCCCGACCAGACCGCGCCGACGGTGCGGACGTCGGGGAGGCGTTCGCCGCCGATATTCGCACCGCCGTCACCGACATGCAGCGCCACGGCGTGCGCTTCGCCGCGTTCATCGCCGACACCTTGTTCTCAACCGACGGCATACTGCCAGAACCGGCCGGGTTTCTCACCAGGGCAGTCGAGGAAGTGCATGCCGGCGGAGGACTCTACATCGCCGATGAAGTGCAACCCGGTTTCGGCCGCACCGGCGAACGCATGTGGGGCTTCCAGCGGCATGGCATCGTGCCCGACCTTGTCGTTATGGGAAAGCCCATGGGCAACGGCATGCCCATTGCCGGCGTGGCAGCGCGCCCCGAGCTGCTCAGTGAGTTCGGGACCAAGGTGCGCTATTTCAACACCTTCGGCGGCAACTCGGTCAGCATCGCTGCCGCCAACGCCGTGCTGGACGTCATCGAGAACGAGAATCTGGTGCAGAACTGCCGCGACGTCGGCGCTTACCTCAAGGCAGGAATCACCGAGCTGGCCCAACACGACGATGTCCTCGCCGGCATCCGCGGATCGGGTCTCTATATCGCTGTCGACGTCGTTGATCCTGGCACCGGCGACCCGGACGCCGACCGGACAATGCAGCTGGTCAACGGGCTACGCGAGCGTAGAGTTCTCATCAGCGCCACCGGCAAGTCAGCCAGCACGTTGAAGATCCGGCCGCCGCTGCCCTTCGCAAGCAACCACGCAGACATCTTCCTGCAGGAGTTCAGCGCCGCACTCACCGATCTTCGGTCGCGCTGAGAGAAGGCCGCTGCCATGACATCACTGACACCACCTCACTCACCGGGGGCGCGCGCGATGACCGATCATTCCTACCTCAGCGCCAGTCAACTGGTACGCGGCTACCGCGACGGAACCCTCGACCCTGTCGCAGCGACCGAACACGCGCTACAACGCATCGACGCGGTCGACCCGGCCGTGAACGCCTTCTGCGTCGTGGACCGCGAGAACGCGCTGCGGGAAGCGCACGCCTCCCGCGCCCGGTGGGCCGACGGCTCGCCGAGAGGACCCATCGACGGCGTACCCACCTCGGTCAAAGACGTCATCGGAATGAAGGGCCTGCCCTTGCGTAAGGGTTCGCGCGCGAGCGAAGACACACCGTGGCCAGAGGACGGACCGGCGGTCTCGCGGCTGCGCGAGAGCGGCGCGGTCATCATCGGCAAGACCACGACCCCGGAGAATGGGTGGAAAGGCGTCACCGACAGCCTGCTGACCGGCATCACCCGCAATCCGTGGCGTCCGGACCTGACCCCGGGCGGCTCCAGTGGAGGCGCGGCGGCAGCTTTGGCCCTGGACATGGGCGCTCTCGCCGTCGGAACCGATGGCGGCGGCTCGGTGCGCATCCCCGCTGCCTACTGCGGCGTCGCCGCACTCAAAACAACATTCGGTCGGGTCTCGACCTGGCCTGGAGGCCCGCTGGAATGTCTTCCGATTCACGGTCCGATGGCGCGCCGTGTTGCTGATATCGCACTCTTGCTCGATGTCATCGGCCAACCCGATTCGCGCGATCCGAACTGCCTACCCGCACCATTAAAGAGCTTCAGCTCCGAGGTCGCCGACCGGGGCGCAGACCTGAGCGGGCTGCGCATCGCCTTCAGCGTCGACCTCGGATATGTCGACATCGATCCCGAGATCGGGGCGATCGTCACCGACGCCATCACCGACTTCGAAAAGTGCGGAGCCACAGTGATCGACGCGCATCCAGGTTTCACCGACCCGGTCGATGACTTCCACACCATCTGGTTCGCCGCCGCCGCGAAGATGGTGGACAACGTCGCCGAAGAGCGCCGCCACCTCCTCGACCCCGGGCTGCGTGAGATCGGTGCTCTCGGCGCTGACATGAGCGCGCTGGACTACGTGACCGCTATGGCGCGGCGCGCCGAACTCGGTAACCTGATGGGCCAGTTCCACGACGAATACGATCTGCTCGTCACTCCGACGATGCCGCGTGCACCGTTCGCCGCCGGCCATGAAGTGCCGCCAGAGATGGCGGGGTCACGGTGGACCAAATGGACCCCGTTCACCTACCCGTTCAACCTGACCCAGCAACCCGCCGCATCAGTGCCGTGCGGGCTCACTGCCAACGGCCTGCCGGTCGGCCTGCAGATCGTGGGAGCCAGGTTCGCCGACGCCACGGTGCTCCAAGCCGCTCACGCCTTCGAGAAGGTCGCCGGCAGTTTCCTGGAATGGAGCGATCACGGCGCACGCCTAGCGGTCCAAGCCCAGGACACTTCGCCCGCGACCACTGGGAATTGACTATGGACGAACCAGTGGACCGCGGGCCGACAATCGTTGCCGTCGAATCGTTTCCGCTCGAGCACACCATCCCGGGCGGTGGCTATGGCTGCGCCAAGTTCATCGCGGAGGCGAGGACGGCAACTCTGATCAAGATAGAGACATCCGACGGCGCGTACGGGTGGGGAGAGGCACTCGGCAATCCCCGGCTGGTCGCTCCCTTCATCGAGCACTTCGGCCGTGCAGCGTTGGGCACTCCGGTGACCGGCCGGCAAAACACACTGCTCAATGTGCTGGCGCGCAACTACCACCTGACCCACGGCGGTCCGCACGTCTTTGCGCTCAGCGGACTCGACATCGCCATGTGGGATGCCCAGGCCCGCGGTTACGGCGTTCCGGTCAGCGATCTCCTAGGCGGTCAAGTCCGCAGCCGTATACCGGCCTACGCCTCAACCGGCTACCTCACCCCCGACGGCGACATGGGCGAGTTCACCGAGGAGGTCCAACGTGCGGTCGATGAGGGATTCACGGCAGTGAAGATCCGCATCGGTACCGACAGCGCGACCGACCGCCTGCGCGCTGAGCGCGCCCGCGACCTTCTCGGTTCACGGGGAGCGCTGATGGTCGACTACAACACCAACGGGACGCTGGATTCCGTTCGTCGCTCGATCGATACGATCCGCGATCTGGACATCAGCTGGTTCGAAGAACCGCTGCCCCCCGAGGACCTCTCCGGGTGGGCGCAGTTGCGGCAGATGATGATTCCCTTATCCGGTGGGGAATCACTGACCACGCGGTACGGTTTCCGGGACGCCATCGTCGAGCGACGGTTCGACATCCACCAGCCAGACCTCGCGGGATGCGGCGGCCTCACCGAAGGATTCGCGATCGCCCAGCTGTGTATCGCCTTCAACTCGCGAATATCACCGCACTGCTGGGGATCCGCGATCCTGCAAGCAGCGACGTTGCAACTGCTGGCGGCGCTGCCCGAGACACCGTTCGGCGCAGCTGGACCCGACGCCGCGATCTTCGAATTCGACCGCGGCTGGAATCCACAGCGCGACAATGCGGTCCTCGCACCGATAACGCTGGAATCTGGGTCCGTGACGGTACCGACAGGGCCGGGATTGGGCGTCGAGGCGGACGAGGACTGGCTGCGGGCGCACCGGCTCGCCGACTGCACAGTGACACTGTGATGGCAGGGGCCGACGGACATGCCTGAACCGCGCTGCCGTCCGGCGCGCTCAGTAGCATGGCGCACGTGACCAGTCCGTCGCCCCGTGACCTCAACCGTGCCGCGGTTATGGATCTGGCGATGCGGCACGCCAACCTCACACGCAACAATGCAGTGGAGATGAGCGGACTCAGTAAGGCCACGATATCCCGCGTCGTAGACGAGTTACTCGCAGACGGCATGCTGGTGGAAGGCGGCGACAACCAGACGATCGGTCGCGGACGGCCCTCGCGCTTTCTGACCGCCGCACCTGAACTGGGCATGGTAATCGGGGTCGATATGGGCATCACGACGACTCGTATGCTCGTCGCCGACCTCAACGGCACGGTACTGGCTACCGTGAAACGACCGACCCGCAACGGGTTAAGGGCCCGCGCCCACGGACAGTGGCTGGCGAAACAGATCGCGGGATCCGCGCGACAGGCAGCCATGCCGCATGCACCGCTACTGCAGACGACCGTCTCCGTGCCCGGCAAGATCGACTCAACAGGTCAGATCGCGCGCACCGCCATGCCACAACTCGCAGACCACGACCTTCGCGGCCAGCTTGCACGCGAACTTGGCTGCGATGTGCGGTTGGAAAACGACGCGAACATGGCGTTGCGCGGTGAAATGACCGACGGCGCTGCCGTCGGCTGCCCGAACGTCGGCATGTTCGTTGTCAGCACCGCTCTCAGCGCAGCAGTAGCGATAGATCGTGCAATTCTCAAAGGCAATCGCGCGGTGCTCGGAGACATCGGCCGCTTGCCCTTCGAAGGCACCCGTTGTCTATCAGATGTTCTCAGTGTCAGCGGAATCGAACACGCAGCGGCCGCCAACGGTCACGCAATCCAGCTCGATGAGTTGGTCGCAGAACCGGCCGGCCACCCTGCGGTCGCCAAGATCCGCGACGACTTCACCGAAGGAATGGCGTTAGCGATCAGCGCGATGCTGCTTGTAGTCGACCCCGATCTCATCGTCTTCAACGGCCGTCTGCTGCCCTTGCTCGAACAGCTGCTCGATCCCATCACTGAACGCGTGACATCCATCGTGCCAGCGGTGCCGCCACTGCAACTGTCGCAGGCCGACGGATTCTCCGGCACTCGCGGAGCGCTGACGGTCGCACTCGAACAGGCGCGCAAACTGATCCGCGAACGGACCCTTGATCGGGCGAGTTAGGCGCTGGCAGTGATCGCTTGATACACGAGCTGACCGATTTGGACGTGGCGACTTGGCTGTTCTTGCGATTGCGAGTGCGGTCACTGACGAGTTCGCGGACGGTCTGGTGCTCTTCGGCGTGACCGCGGCTTCCGTCGAAGTCGGTTTCTGGCTCCACCCCGAGTATCGCGGGTGCGGATCTGCGGGGTGATGATCACCGGAACGTCCCAGCCATGAACAAGTGTCTGAATCCGCCAGCAACGCTTCCAGCACTCTTGTTTTCGGGCACGGTAACGAGGTCGCAGACTCTCACTGGACATGCCTACCCCCTTGAGACGCATGTCCGTCGTCACGCTGTGGCAATGATGCGAAGGTGGTGCCGCTGAGCGTATGGCTGGCGACGTACCCACGGTGTTGCGTTTTCGGCAAATTCTGACCGGAATTTCCTCCTCTTTGGGTAGGGACGTGTGATTCGTCCCGCTCGTAGCGTTACTCGCGTTCGTGTGATCCACCCGATATCGCAGGAGGCAATGTGACGAGCACACCGACCGCCGATCTGGATAGTGGCGTGTGGCGGCCGAGCGAAGCCGAGCGGGAGCGCAGTCGAATTCTGGCGTTTTCCAACCATGTCGGATGCGCTGACCTCACCGCGCTGCGCGAGCGGGCCGATACCGATCCAGCGTGGTTCTGGGGCGCCGTCGCTGACTGGTTGCAGCTTGACTGGCAAAGGCAACCCGATGAGATCGTGGACCAACTCGGAGTGCCACATCGGTCCAAGTGGTTCACCGGAGGTGAGCTCAACATCGCCGATAACGCCGTGGATCGGTGGCTGCGGGCCGGCCGGGGCGCTTGCAACGCCCTGTTGTGGGAGCTCGAGGACGGTTCGCGGGGAACGTGGACATTCACCGAACTCGCAGCAGAGGTCGATCGGGTGGCCGGAGGCCTGCTCTCACTTGGCGTTGGTTTCGGTGACACGGTCGGAATCCAGCTGCCGATGGTGCGGGAGGCGGTGGTCGCCCAGCTGGCGTGCGCCAAGGTCGGTGCGATCTCGATCCCGATCTTCTCCGGATTCGGCGCCGCGGCCGTCAGTGACCGCCTGACCATCGGTGGCGCGAAAGCCCACATCATCGCCAACGGGTTCCGCCGTCGCGGCAAAACCGTTGCAGTGCCGCAAGACTTGGCCGATGCGCTGTGGCGGATCGAATCCTTGTCGACTACTGTCGTCGTCGATCTCGCCAGTGCGGGCGCCGTGCCGAACATGCCAGGAACTGTGGCGTGGGCCGACCTCGCACCAAGTGCCGGCCCAGTGGTCGCGGCACGAATACCCAGCGACCATCCGCTGTGTATAGCGTTCACTTCCGGCACCACCGGAGCCCCGAAGGGCGTGGTACTGGGTCACGCCGGTTTCGCGGTGAAGGCCGGCAGCGACGCCGCTTTCTGCTTCGACCTGGGCCCCGGTGACATCGCCACTTGGATCACCGACCCGGGTTGGATCATGAGCCCGATCATCGTCTTGGGCGGCCTCATGACCGGCAGCAGTGTCGCCATCTACGCCGGGACCCCCGATTGGCCGCACCGAGACCGGTTGTGGGACATGGTCCGAGCCCTCGGGGTGACCATGATGGGAGTGTCACCCACACTGATCCGCACCCTGATGGGCGCGGGGAGCGATCAGCCGGTCGATGTCGGACCGCTACGAGTCTTTGCCTCCAGCGGCGAAGCATGGACGCCAGATGCCTACGACTGGTTGTTTTCTCACGTCGGACGGCAGCAGATCCCCATCATCAATTACAGCGGCGGCACCGAAGTTTCGGGTGCGATCCTGTCCAACACCACCGCCGAACCGATCCATCCCTGCGGCTTCGCCGCACCGCTGCCGGGCATGGGCGCCGATATCGTTGACGCAGAAGGCAAATCACTCGACCACGGCCTCGGCGAACTCGCTCTGCGCCACCCATCGCCAGGAATGCCACTGAGTTTCTGGGGTGACCCAGACCGCTACTACACGACGTATTGGGATCGGTGGCCGAAGGTGTGGCACCACGGAGACTGGGTCGAGGTCGACCAGCAGAACGTTTGGTATGTGCGCGGACGCAGCGACGACACCCTCAAGATCGCCGGCAAGCGACTTGGGCCGGCCGAGGTCGAATCCGTCGTCAACGGCATCCGCCGCGTCGTCGAATCGGCCGCAATCGGCGTGCCAGATCCGCTCAAGGGTGAGGCGTTGGTGGTCTTCGCCCGGGTTCTCGAACACGATTGCGGTGACGACGCCGACCTGGCCGCCGAGATCGCGGTTGCGGTAGGCACCCGGCTGGGAAAACCGCTGGCGCCAAAGCGAGTTCACATCGTCCAGGATCTGCCGCGCACCCGCAGCGGCAAGATCCTGCGCCGGGTGATTCGTTCGGCTTACCTCGGGAACACCGCCGGTGACACCTCGGCGATCGATGACCCGTCCGCGATCGATGTCATCCGGGACCTGAAATGACGCGGCCAAAGAAGTGCGCCGTCGTCGGCATCGCCGAACTGCCACCACAACGCGTCACCGCCGGGGTGACCACTCTGGAGATGATCGCAAAGGTGTCGCGCCAGGCGGTGTTCGACGCAGGTCTGCAGCCCGCGCAGATCGACGGTCTCATCTGCGGGCCGCAGGTGGGTGAGACACCCCAGCACGTGCCGGCTACCGTCGCTGAATACCTCGGCCTGCAGCCGCGCTTCGCCGACGTCGTTGATCTCGGCGGCGCGTCCGGGGCCGGGATGATCTGGCGCGCCGCGGCGGCGATCAATGCCGGAATGTGCGACACCGTGCTGTGTGTACTCGGCAACACACGTGATCCGCAGCGAGTTCCTCGCTCCCCCAACCGGAACCCGATCAGAGAATTCGATGTTCCCTACGGCGCGAGCGGCGCAAACCAGGCCTACGCCATGATCGCCCAACAACACATGGCCCGGTTCGGCACCACTGCTGAGCAATTGGCACATGTCGCGGTAAAGGAACGACAGAACGCGCAGCTCAACCCGGATGCCGTGTTTTACGGCAAACCGATCACTGTGGACGATGTTCTGGAGTCCCCCATGGTGATGGCGCCGCTGCATCTGTTCGAAGTGGTCATGCCCTGCGGTGGCGGCGCCGCGGTCGTCGTGACCTCCGCCGACCGAGCTGCGGCGCAACGCCATCCGCCGGTATTCCTCATGGGTGCCGGTGAAAAAGTCACCCACCGCGCATTGAGCCAGGCCCCCAGCGTGACCACGTCGCCGCTAGCGCCCGCCATCGCACATGCCTACACCGCAGCAGGGGTGGGGCCGGGCGACATCGACTTTCTGTCGATTTACGACTGCTACTCCATCGTGGTGGCGATCACCGTAGAAGATGCCGGATTCTGCGGAAAAGGCGAAGGTGGCCAGTGGGTCGCCGAACACGACTTTTCCATCCACAGTCCCCTGCCGGTGAACCCGCAGGGCGGCCAATTGGCCTGCGGGCAGGCTGATCTCGCCGGCGGAATGAGCCACCTCATCGAAGCGGTCCGCCAACTGCGGCACGACGCCGGTGACCGTCAAATCGACAACACCGGCATCGCCCTGGTCACCGGGAACGGCGCAACCATGAGCGAAGAAGTGGCGCTCATCCTGGGAGGAGCCCACGTATGACCGACACCCTGCCCACGAAAGCGCTTGCGAAACCGGGCCCCACCACTACACCTCTCACCGAGACATACTGGCACCACGCCGAGCAGGGCCTGCTGTACCTGCAGCAGTGCGGACAGTGCGGCCGACACCAGCACTATCCGGGCCCGATGTGCCGGTCATGCTGGTCAGAAGAGATGACCTGGGTGGCAGCGGCTGGCACCGGATCCATATGGACATTCACCATCGCCGCCATCCCAGGTCACCCGGCATGGCGCAGTGAAACGCCCTACGTTTTGGCGCTCGTCGAACTCGACGAAGGCCCTCGACTGATGACCAACATCGTCGGCTGCCCGCCCGATCAGGTCCACGTCGGCCAGCGGGTCCAATTGTGCTCCGGCCCTGCCGAACCGCGAAATCCTCCCCTTCAATTCCAGCCCCAACACCATCTCTGACACGATGAACGGACTGCCATGACTGTCAACGTCGACATCTCACACAGCAGCGAGCTGACCCGGCGACGCGCTCGTCTCGGGAGCTTCGTCGGGACCACCATCGAGTGGTACGACTTCTACCTTTACGGCACGGCTGCGGCGCTGGTGTTTCCTGAATTGTTCTTCCCGTCGTACTCCGCGCTCACCGGTACCTTGCTGGCGCTACTCACCTACTCGGCCGGCTTCATCGCCCGGCCGCTCGGCGGCATCATCATGGGCCACTACGGCGACCGCATCGGCCGCAAGGCCATGCTGGTCACCTCACTGATGGTGATGGGCGTCGCGACCACTTTGATCGGTGTGCTGCCGACTTACGCCGTCGCCGGCGTGTGGGCCCCGATTCTGCTCCTGATGATGCGCATCGTCCAAGGCTTCGGTGTCGGCGGTGAGTGGGGCGGTGCGGTGCTGGTCGCCGTCGAACACGCGCCACCCACGCGCCGCGGACTTTTCGGCGCCTGGCCACAGGCAGGGGTTCCCGCCGGTCTGTTGCTAGCCAACGGCATCTTCATGACCCTGACACTCGCGTTGTCCGAGGAAGCGTTCATGGCCTGGGGCTGGCGCGTCGGCTTCCTGGGTTCCGCGGTGCTGATCGCAGTCGGCCTGCTGATTCGCCTGCGCATGGAGGAAACCCCGGATTTCGAGAAAGCCAAGCAAGACGGCAACATCGCGAAGTTCCCCATCGTCACGGTGTTCAAGACGCAATGGAAGCAGGTTCTGCTGGCCGTCGGCATCAAGGTCTCGCAGAACGCTATCTTCTACGTCATCACCGTTTTCGCCCTCACCTATGTGACGACGGTGCTCGACCTTCCCCGTTCGGTCGCTCTCATCGGAGTTCTGGCGGCGTCAGCGGTAAGCCTGTTCACCTTGCTGATCTCGGGCTGGTTGTCCGACGAATACGGCAGGCGGCGGGTCTATCTGGTCGGCGCCGTGCTGTCCGGCCTGTTCGCATTCCCGTTCTTCTACCTGATGGACACGAAAGCCTCGCTGCTGATCTGCGCGGCGATCGTCATAGGGCTGGTGTTCCACGACCTCATGTACGGGCCGCAGGCGGCGTTCATGTCCGAGCTGTTCGAGCCTGAATTACGTTACACCGGAGCATCAGTGGGTTATCAGCTGGCCTCGCTGCTGGCAGGCGGGTTGTCCCCGGTGCTGGCGGTGATGTTGCTGGGCCTGGCCAACAACCGTCCGTGGCCGGTGGCGCTGTACATGATCGGTCTGAGCGTGATCACCATCGTGGCCACGTACTTCTCACCCGAGACGCACCGAGGCAACCGTACCGTCGGCGCGCCTGGAACAGCCGACCCGGTCCCTGCTGACGATCCCACACCGCAGGACATGAAGGCGGCGCCGAAGCCCGTCACAGCCCTGACACGCCACCCTTGAAACGCGTCGCCCCTATGCATCTAGGACACGCGATTGCCCAACGCGCCCTGATCGCGTTGGTGCAGGTGCTGAGTCTGTCGGTCTGGTTCTCGGTCACCGCCGTGGCTCCCACTCTCACCCAGCAGTGGGGCATCAGCTCGACGGCTGCGGTGTGGCTGACCGCCTCCGTGCAGATCGGATTCGTCTTGGGCGCAGTCGGTTCCACGGCCCTCAACCTCGCGGACCGGATCGCCCCGCAGGTGCTGCTGGCGGTCAGCGCCGGTGGGTCGGCGACGTGCACCGCCGCAGTCGCGGTGTTGGCCGACGGCCTGGTGGTCGCGGTGTCGCTGCGGGCCCTGACCGGTTTCTTCCTGGCCGGTGTCTATCCGGTGGGCATGAAGCTGATGGCATCGTGGTCGGCACCGGACAACCGCGGCGTCGCCTTCGGAGTCCTGATCGGTGCGCTCACACTGGGTTCGGCACTACCCCATCTGATCGGCGGCCTCGGGCCGTTGCCGTGGCGGACCGTGCTGCTCACCGCTGCCGCATTGTCGGTTCTGGCCGCCCTGCTGGCGACGTTCCTGATCCGGACCGGCCCCCACCTCGTCCGTCGCCGCGCTGCCCCGAACCCCCGGTACGCGATCCGGATGTTCACCGAACGCGGCCCCCGCCTGGCCAACCTCGGCTACTTCGGGCACATGTGGGAGCTCTACGCGCTGTGGACTTGGTTGGCGACGTTCGTGATGCTGGGTCGACAAGAACGTGGCGAAGTTGCCTCCGTCTCAACGGGAATGGTGGCGTTCCTGTCGATCGGTGCGGCCGGCGTCGTCGGTTGCCTGGTCGGCGGATGGGCCTCGGACCGGTTCGGACGCTCGCCTGCCGCGGTTGCCGCGCTCGCAGTCAGCGGTGCCTGCTGTTTGGCATCACCACTGTTTTTCACCGCCCCCTTCCCCGTGCTGATCGTCTTCCTGCTGGTGTGGGGTGCCGCCGTCATCGCCGACTCCGGTGTCTTCTCGACCTCGCTCAGCGAAACCGCCGACAGCCGCTACGTCGGCACGGCGCTGACCGCGCAGACCGCCCTCGGGTTCCTGCTCACCGTCGTCACCATTCAACTCGTCCCCATCGTCGCTCAACTTGTCGGCTGGCAGTTCGCATTTCTGCTGCTGGCCCCAGGTCCCGCGGTCGGAGCGATCGCAATGTATGCGCTTCGTGCGCGCACCACTACAAAGGAGGATCCCCATGTCCAACCCCACTCGTACCGTTCCCCAGGTCGGGCAGTCTGCGGAAATGTCCCGCACGGTCGGTGACAACGACATCGCGCTGTTCACCGACATCAGTGGTGACCGCAACCCGCTGCATTACGACGAGCAGGCCGCTCGTGCGTCCCGGTTCGGTGAGATCGTCGTGCAGGGCGGAGTTACCAGTGCCATCCTGAATGCCGTTGTCGCTGAAGAACTCCCTGGGCCCGGCACCGTGTTCCTCAACGTCAACTGGGCGTTCAAGGCGCCCGTGCGGCCCGGTGACGTCATCACGGGCCGCGTCGAGGTGACCGCTGCCCGCAGTGATAAGCCAATCACCGAACTCAAGACCACCGTCACCCGTGGCGATGGCACTGTGGTGCTCGACGGCACCGCGGTCTGCTACACGATGGACCTGGGTGGGCCCGCATGACCTCGAACAACGACGCGGTCCTCGTTGGCGCCGTCCGCACCCACGTCGCGAAATTCGGTGGTGCGTTCGCTGATCTGAGCGCCGTCGATCTCGGTGCCGCCGCCATCGGCGCCGCGCTGGAGCGGGTCGGCGGGCAGCTGGTTCCCGAGCAGATCTTCATGGGCAATGTCGTGCAGGCCGGTAACGGCCAGAACCCGGCGCGGTTGGCCGCGATCCGCGCGGGTTTGCCCACGACGATCCCCGGCGTGACCTTCAACGATGTCTGTTTGGCGTCGATGACCGCCACCGGCGTGGCCGCATCGTTGATCCGTGCCGGCGAGCTCGGTTCAGCGCTGGTGGGTGGGTTCGAGTCAATGACCGGCGCTCCGCACGCCATTGCGATGCGTACGGCCAAGCGTGTCGGCCATGTGCCGGCAGTGGACCTTCTGGTCAACGACGGCCTGTGGTGCTCGATCAGCGATTCGGGCATGGGCCAGATCTCCGACCGTGCCAACGCTGACCTGGACATCAGCCGTGCCGATCAGGACCAGTTCGCCAGTGAGAGCCACCGGCGCGCGGCTCAGGCGACAGAAGCGGGGCGTTTCAAACACGAGGCGACCGCACTGACGGAAGTCCTCGATGCTGACGAAGGTATCCGGGCAGGCACCGGGACCGACGCGCTCGCGCGGCTACGGCCGGCGTTCACCGACGACGGCACCATCACCGCCGGGAACGCCTCGCAGATGTCGGATGCCGCGGCCGCCGGCTTGGTCGTCGGTCGCGGCCACGCCGCTCGACTGGGGTTGACGCCAATGGTGGCGATCGCCGGGCGAGCGGTGGTGGCAGGACCGGACGTTTCGCTGCACCTCAAACCTGCCGCGGCCGCGCGCGTGCTGCTCGACCGGCACGGGTTGAGCGTCGCCGACATCGGCCTTTGGGAAATCAACGAAGCGTTCGCCGGCGTCGTGCTCGCCTCCGCTCGCGATCTGCACGTCGATCTCGAGCGGGTCAACGTCAACGGCGGGGCGATCGCACTGGGGCACCCGCTGGGCGCCTCCGGATTCCGGATGCTGCTCAGCCTCGCCTGCGAGATGAGGTTGCGTGACGTCGAATTCGGTGTCGCCGCCATCTGCGGAGGCGGCGGTCAGGGCCAGGCGATGCTCCTGCGGGCGGTGTGAAACCGTACCGCCCAGTGCCGGAAGTTCTACTATTCGACGATGAGCATCCCCGCTTCGATATGAGTGCGGCTCGCCGCGATTCCGCACGACCGGTGTCGATCGCACCGTTGGTCGACTATCTGCGTGGTCAGTCGTCACAGATCGGCGATCTCCTCGCGCAACGCTACCGCGAGGAGATCGTCGAATACCGTTCGCTGCCAGAGGGGTTCATCGATCAGGACGTCGCGCCTACAGCGGCGAACAACCTCGAGACCATGTTGCAGGCACTCACCGACGACAGTGCCGACCCAGATAACAACCGATTCGACGTGTTCCGCGACAGCGCGGTCCGCAGGTTCCACCAAGGCGTGCCGATGCAGGCACTTCTGCACGCCTACCGGTTGTGGGGACACACAGTGTGGGAACAGGTGCTCAAAGCGCCCCGCGCAACCCCGGAGGCACGCCTCGCTGCCGCCGGCAAAATTATGCAACACGTCGATGTCGTCTCCACCGTCGTCGCTCAGGCCTATCTCGAAGAATCCTCTGGGGTCATCCAGGACCGCGAGATCCTCCGCCGCGATCTACTCGAAGCGTTGATCGCCGGCACCGCTGCCCAGCGGATCGAGCGGCTCTCCGGCAAATTCGGCCTCGTGGCCGACGCCAAACACGCAGTGGTGATCATGCGGCACCGGCGGTTGGGCTACGCCGAACCGTCCTCGCTGCGGGAGAGCCTCCGCACCGTACGCGCACATTTACACCCGGACGCCGGCCAATCCGTCCTCACCGGTGTCCGCGATGAGGAGATCGTGGCTATTTACCCGGTCCAGGCACGGGACCACCTGGATACCCTGCGTCAGCAGGCCAATGCAATGGCCCGCGAGTCTCCCGACTACCATGTCGGCGTCAGCCGCAGCCACCTAGGATTGGCCAGCATCCCGACGGCTTACCTGGAAGCCCAGAACGCCGTGCAGACCGCGGCAGCCGGCAACGAGTCGCGGGCCTACATCTATTCCGACGCGCTCTTGGACCGCATTGTGCGAGAGTGCACCCTGCGCAACACCCTCATCGAGGACACCCTGACACCCCTGCAGCAGTACGACACCGAACATGACAGCAATCTGGTCGCCACGCTGCGGGCGTACATCGCCTCGGCGTTCAACCTCACCCGTGCATCTGCTTCGCTTGTCGTACAACCGAACACAGTGCGTTACCGCCTTCACCGCATCGCTGAGCTGACGGGACACGACCCCTTCAGCGCAGAAGACGTCATTCTGCTCTCTTTGGGCCTTCGTGCCACTGATCAGGACGCGGGTGGCGAGACAATATCGGGCGGGGCCACGTGGTACCTCGATGGTCCTCGAAAGTAGTGGTGATCACCTACGTTCTGGAACGCCGGTGGCGTGAAACGCCGGACGGCGACGGGCGGTGAAAGTTCCTAATGAAATGACTCTAACTTTTATCTTGATAGTCACTCTCACTATGGGTACCTTCGGGCAGTGGGCATTCTCGACGGCAAGGTTGCGCTCATCACGGGTGCTGGGCAGGGAGTAGGCCGGGGCATCGCGATGGCGATGGCGAGAGAGGGTGCTGGGATCGCCGTGGTTGACCGCAATGGCGAAACGGCTGCAGAGACAGTAACTCTCATCGAAGACTTGGGTGGTGGCACAGCGCTATACCGCATCTGCGACGTACGGAACTCCGATGAGGTGAACTCCTGCGTCGCCTCCGTCGTCGAGGCGCTCGGCACTGTCGATATTCTGGTGAACAACGCGGTTGACGCCACGGTCGGTATTGCGCTGCAAGACATCGACGACGAACAGTTCCTGATCTCCTTCGCCAGTGGGCCATTCGCTTCGTTCTGGTTTATGCGGGCGTGCTTCCCGTATCTGCAGGACGGCGGACGCGTCATCAACCTGCGGTCGGGTACCGAGAATCAATCCCTGCCGGGCTACGGTCCCTATGTTGCGGCAAAGGCTGCGGTCGGTGGGCTGACTCGTGCGGCAGCTCGCGAATGGGGGCGCGAGGGCATCACGGTCAATGCACTCGTTCCTTTCGCGCTCACCCCGAGCGCCGAGGCAGATCTGGCAGCGCAGCCCGGACGACTCGAAGCTGTTTATCGGCAGCTGTCAATTCCGAGGTCGGCCGACGTCGAGGCCGACGTAGGGCGCGCCGCAGTCTTTCTGGCCGGGCCTGATGCTTCGTTCATCACCGGCTGCACCGTCTCAGTCGACGGCGGGGGCTCGTTCTTCGCGTAGTCGTTCACCGAATTTTGGTCCGCAACCTAGGAGGATCGATGGCAGAGTTCAATGACCGGGAGCTGGAGGCGCTGGAGTCTTATCGGCGCTACGTCGCCCAGCGCGAGCGATGCGTCGCCGGCGAGGCACCTTGGTCAACGATTGGCGAGTGGTTCACCGAAGGCGCGGTTTTCATCGACCCGGCCTGGGGAAGGGTTGAAGGCCGCGACGAAATCACTCGGTTCTTCGACCGCTCCATGGTCGGATTCGAGGGATGGAGTTTTCCAGAGGAATGGACGATGGTCGATGGTGACCGGCTCGTCACCTTCTGGTGGAATTGTCTGCCTGGGACCCGCGCCGATGGGACGCCGCATCGGGCGCCGGCGCTCTCGGTGCTCCACTATGCGGGTGAAGGTGTGTTCGACTACGAACTTGATTTGATGAACCTCGCCGAAGTGGGCGAGCTGCTGGTCAGAACTGGTTGGGTGCCCAGCGCCGATATGTCGACCCCGGGGCCAGAACCGGACCGAAACGTAGCCCCACCACGTCTCCCGTCGCCGTGACATGGTGAGGTCGGACGCAGGTTCCAGGAGCAGCCTTCAGATGAGTGCAACGTCGATGAGGGGATGACGGCCGGCACCGCGGCCTTCACCCTAGTGGCGCGCCACGACGTGGGTCATGAACATGGCACGCGGTCACTGGACGTCGAGGGCAAGGCAGCGGCCGACTGGCGGATGCCGCCGCGTGCCTATGCGCACTGAGCGGAGACGCTTCCGCCTACCCCTACTGATGAATGAGGGTAACTATGACAAAGCAGCGGGCCAGCGAGGCCGACTACGTCGTCGTTGGATCGGGAAGCTCCGGAAGTGCGGTCGCCGGTCGGCTCGCCAAGGCCGGTCACTCGGTCATCCTGCTCGAAGCTGGCAAGAGCGACGAGAAGTTCTTGGTCAAGAAAGCCGGCATGGTCGGCCCGATGCACGCGGTTCCGCAGCTCAAGAAGACCGTCGACTGGGGCTTCTACTCCACTCCGCAGAAGCACCTCCTCGACCGCAAGATGCCGGTCCCACGCGGCAAGGTGGTCGGCGGTTCGAGCTCGATCAACGGCATGGTCTACGTGCGCGGCAACCGCGCCAACTTCGATTCCTGGGCGGCTGAGGGCAACGAAGGCTGGGACGCCGATTCGGTCAACGCGGCGTACAAGCGCATGGAGGACTACGAAGGCGGCGAGGACGCATACCGCGGGGCAGGCGGTCCAATCAGGGTCACCCGCAACAAGTTTCCGCAGGAGGGCACGTACCAATTCCTCGAGGCCACCTCCGACACACTGGGTGTGCCGATCAACGAGGACTACAACGGGGCTTCCCAGGAGGGCATCTCCCGGATGCAGCAGAACGCGGCCGACGGCCTGCGCTACAGCGCATCGCGTGGCTACGTGCATCACCTCGCACCGGCCACACTGGACCTGCAGGGCCAGGTGATGGTGAACAAGGTCAACATCGAGAACGGTCGGGCAACCGGCGTCGAGGTGACCGATAAGGACGGTTCCACGCGGACGATCCGTGCGGGCAGGGAGGTCATCCTCTCTGCGGGCTTCGTCGGTTCCGCGCAGTTGCTGATGCTCTCCGGCGTCGGGCACGCCCAGCACCTGCGCGACCACGGCATCCAAGTGGTCTCCGACCTGCCCGTTGGTGACAACCTGCACGACCACCTGTTCCACGCGCTGACGTTCCACACGACCTCGACCAAGATGAAGGGCAGCGCAAGCTTTTTCGCACGCGGCATCGCCAAGGAGGTCGTGCGGCCCGGTACGACTTTCCTGGCGAACTCGGTCTTCGAGTCGGTCGGCTTCGTCAAGTCCTCGCAGGCCCATGGCGACATCCCCGACCTCCAGCTGCACATGCTGCCGTGGGCTTACGCGTCGCCAAACCAGGACGAGCCGATCATGCACGACGTTGACCCGCGGACCGCAATGACGATCCTCGCCACCCTGATCTATCCGAAGAGCCGCGGCACGCTGCGCCTCGCCTCGACCGACCCGACCGCGTCGCCGCTGATCGACTACAACTATCTGGCCGACAGCGCCGACCTCGATCTGCTCTTCGAGGGCACGGAGATCACCCGAGAGATCATGGCACACAAGGCCTTCGGCGGCGCCGTCCGGGAAGAGATCCACCCGGGCATCGACCAGAAGGGTGGCGAGCTTCGGACCGCGATCCTCAACCGGGCGAATTCGGTGTACCACGGAGTCGGCACCTGTCGGATGGGCGTCGACGAACTGTCCGTGGTCACCCCCGACCTGAAGGTGCGTGGTGTCGAGGGGCTCCGAGTCGCGGACGCCTCGATCATGCCGTCGATCACCGGTGGCAACACCAACGCGCCGGCGATCATGATCGGGGAGATGGCCGCAAGCCTCATCCTCGGTAGCTGAGTACGCCCCAAGCCTGAGTGGTAGTAACTTTGAACTTGACAGTGACTCTCACTAACGGTTTGAATGACTCTGTGGCTATTCGAGTGGTGCAGTGGGCGACAGGCGGCGTGGGCCGGGCGGCGATCGAGGGGGTGCTCGCACATCCCGACCTCGAGTTGGCGGGCGCATGGGTGCACTCGGAGAGCAAGCACGGCAAGGACGTCGGCGAACTCGTCGGCGTTGACCCGATCGGCGTCAGCGCGACGACCAGCATGGCCGACATCCTCGCGCTCGATGCTGACTGCGTGGTTTACAGTCCGCTCCTTCCCAACGAGGACGAGGTGGTTGCCCTTCTTCGGTCGGGCAAGAACGTGGTCACACCCGTCGGGTGGGTCTACCCCGATCTCGAGAACTGCACGGCAATCCTCGATGCCTGCGCCGAAGGCGGAAGTACGCTGCACGGCACCGGAATTCACCCGGGTGGCATCACCGAACGTTTCCCGCTCATGGTCTCGGCGCTGAGCGCTGGCGTCACGCACGTCCGGTCGGAGGAGTTCAGTGACATCCGCACCTACAACGCCCCGGATGTCGTGCGGCACATCATGGGCTTCGGCGTGTCGCCCGAGGAGGCGATGGCGGGACCGATCGTGGACTTGCTGGCCGCGGGCTTCAAGGCGTCGGTGCGCATGATCGTGGCGGAGATGGGTTTCGATGTCGATCCCGAGCTCGAGACTGTGCAGGAGGTCGCCGTCGCCACGATGCCGATCGATGCGCCGGTCGGCGTGATAGAGCCGGGCCAGGTCGCAGCTCGGAAGTTCCACTGGCGCGCACTCGTAGACGGCACGCCGGTCGTCACCGCGAGCGTCAACTGGTTCATGGGCGAGGAGCACTTCAACCCCGCGTGGAGTTTCGGCCCGCAGGGCGAACGATTTGAGGTCGCGATCAGTGGTGATCCTGACGTGTTGCTCACGTTCAAAGGCCTGCAGCCCGAAACCATCGAGGAGGGGCTGGTTCGCAACCCCGGCGTCGTGGTCACCGCCAATCACTGCGTCAGCGCGATCCCGTACGTGGTTGCCGCCGAACCCGGCATCAAGACGTACCTCGATCTGCCGTTGTTGGCAGGTCGGGCAGCGCCGCAGTTCGGACTCGGGCGCACCAAGTGATCCTCGACGAGTTCCGGCTCGACGGCCGCGTCGCCATCGTCACCGGCGCCGGCCAGGGGATTGGCCGCGGCATCGCACTTGGGTTGGCTGAGGCCGGAGCGAGTGTCGTGGTTGCCGCGCGCACCAAGTCTGACCTCGACGACGTCGTCGCGCGCGTCGAGGAGGTCGGCGGTAGAGCTTTGGCAGTGGTTACGGACGTCCTCGAGGAGGATGCCCGGCGTCGGCTCATCGATTCTGCGACAGAGCAATTCGGACGTCTCGACGTACTCGTCAACAACGCCGGCGGTACCGGGCCACGATCTGCGATGACTACCTCGGAGCGGTTCTTCGACATGGCGATGAAGTTCAACGTCACCGCGCCGTTCCTGATGAGCCAGCTCGCCGCGCAAGCGATGGTGGACACCGCGGGCAGCGGATCGATCGTCAACATCTCGTCACGGTCCTCGGACATGGTGCTGGGCGCATTTGCGGCGTACGGTGCGGGCAAGGCCGCGCTCAATCAGATGACCCGCAACATGGCGGGCGAGTTCGCACCGTTGGTTCGCGTGAACGCGATCCTCGTCGGCGGCGTGGCAACGCAAGGTCTGGACGTCGTACTCACAAATGACGAGTTGCGGGCCCAGTTCGAAGCCAACACTCCGATGGGCCGGCCGGGAACGCCGAAAGACATCGCCTGTGCCGCACTCTATTTGGCCTCGCCCGCATCAGCGTGGGTCACCGGCAAGTTGCTTCACGTCGACGGTGGTTGCGAGCGGCCGGCGATGGATGTCCCAGTGCCGCGGTTGCGTCCGAGCCGGTGACGAGTGAACGACGGAACACCAAGGGTTCTTGTCGCAGGACTGGGTGACATCGGGCTCCTCACTGCGATCCGTCTCGCCGGTCACGCCAGCGTGGTCGGAATCTCGGCGAAGCCCGAGCTGGTGAGCGGGCAGGAACTGGGGGTGCGGTTGGCGCGCCCTGATGACTGGGCCCGTGACAATCGTGTCGCCTTCGATCGCTATCGGCGGCTCGACGGCGTCCGTCGAGTACACGGTGTACTGAGCGGCGTCGACCTCGATGCGCGCGAGGTCACCGTCCGACTCGCCGACGGCCGCATCGCCGTCGAGCCGTACGACGTCCTGGTGGTCTCGACCGGTGTGACGAACGGATTTTGGCGCAAGCCTGATCTTCAGTCGCGCGAGGAGATCGACGCCGAGATCCGTTCACATCACCAGGCCATCGCCGCCGCGACCTCGGTAGCCGTAGTCGGCGGGGGAGCGGCAGCGGTCAGCGCCGCGGCCAACTTACGAATCCGATGGCCTGACAAGCAGATTGACATCTACTTCCCTGGGCGTCGAGCTATCGTCGGGCACCATCCGCGCGCCTGGGAGCGGGTGCGCAGCAGCCTCGTCGACCTCGGTGTCGGCCTTCATCCCGAGCACCGCGCAGTCGTACCCGACGGGTTCGCCTGCGACGAAATCACCTACGAGCCGGTCCAGTGGAGCACCGGGCAGCGCCCCGTCACGGCCGACGCCGTCGTCTGGGCCATCGGCAGGGCCCGGCCCAACACCGGCTGGCTGCCCGACGCTCTGCTCGACGAGCAAGGCTTCGTCGAGGTCGGCGCCACCCTGCAGACGCGCGCTTGGCCAGAGATCTTCGCGATCGGCGATGTCGCTGCCACCGACCCGTTGCGTTCTAGCGCCCGTAATCGCGCAGATGGCTTGCTGGCCAGCAACATTCGCGCCTACTTGTCCGGCAGGCCGCTCAAGGACTACCAAGCATCTCGCTCCCGTTGGGGGTCGGTGCTCGGCGTCCAGGAAGACGGCCTGCTGTTCTTCGCCCCCGACGGTCGTGCGATCCAGATTCCGGCGTGGATCATCAACCGGGTCCTGCTGCCGTTGGTCGTGCGGCGCGGGATTTACCGCGGTGTCCGCCGAGCCTCGGCGGTATACGGCCAGAAGCGGTAGGCGACGAGTATCGGCACGATGGCCCATGGCAGGTTCATCGGCAGGTAGATCCAGAGGTGCGGGGGGCTGTCCGGTCCGAGGAAGGTCTGCATGAAGTAGAAGTACATGTTCATCGTGGCGCTGACCGCGTAGACCAAGGCCAGGGGGCGCAGCCAAGGCCACGACTTGAGCTTCCAGATGCCGATGGTCAGCACGACGAGCAGCGGGAGTTGTACGAAGGTGTCGTAGAGGAGCGAAGCCTGCAAGGCGGGCGGCATGACGAGATGTTGCGGTTCCTGCTCAAGGGCCCAGGTGTGCAGCCAACGCAACACCGGCCACGGGCTGTCTGGAGCTATCGGCAACCCGAACCCTTCCGGCAGGCTCAGTGCGACCGCGTTGATGATGCCGAGGACGAAGGCTGGGAGCAGGAGGTAGTCGAGTCGGTGCCGGACCAGCGCGGCGGTCCCGGAAATCGTGGTCACCCGCGCGATCTCCGACGCCGCGCGGTCGGCGTCGGGGCGGCGAGCCCACGGGTCACGAGTTGCAGTGCACGCTCGGTGAGCGCGTGCAATGACTCACTCTGGTCGTGGGTGAGCCACCATTCGTAGGCGTATTCGACCGCAGCGACGGCCGCGCGGACCAGAACGCCAGCTTGTATGTCGGCGGCAACGGTGCTGCCGAGGCGGGCTGCGACGGCGCTGATGAGTTCGTCGCAGTCCTCGCGGCTGAGTACGGAGGCTCGCCGTAACTCTGGGGGAGCCGAGGCCATCGCCCGGCGCCACAGTTCGAGTGTCACGTCGTCGTTCACGAACTGCGCGGTGCGAGCGAGGATGGCCGCTGAGATGGAGTCTGCGATGTCCTCGTCCAGCGGGCGTGCGTGAAAATTGGCGACGATCAGTGCTCGTCCGCGCTGGGTCGCTCCTAGTAAAAGGGATTCCTTGCTCGGGACGTGCCGGAAGAAGGTACTCGGCGAAATGCCAACCTCTTCGGCGATCGCCTCGGTAGTGACGTTGTCGAAACCGCGCTCAGCGAACAAGCGCAGAGCGGCCTGCTGGATGTCGGTGCGTATCGCGTTGCGCTGCCGTTCGCGCAGCGGAATAGATGCGGTGCCCTCGGTCTGATCGGGCTCCTTTTGCATGGTGGGCATGCTCACCTCGTTGTTCGTGGTTCCAGGGGGGCTACGGGAATCTGGATGGCTGGGACACTGGAGCCGCCGTCGACGTTGAGGATTGTGCCAGTGACCCAGGATGACGCCGGGGACGCCAAGTACAGCGCGGCGCAGGCGATGTCGTCGGGCTTCCCGGCGCGTCCCATGGGGGTGCGGGCCAAAAAATCGCGGCGCATCTGCTCATCTTGCATCACGGTAGCCAGCGCCCGGGTGTCGATGGCACCGGCACCGATGGCGTTGATGCGAACGCGCGGAGCGAACTCCGCGGCAAGGTTTCTCGTCATCTGCGTCAGGGCTGCCTTACCGACTCCGTGGGCGACGAACGAGGTGAGGACCATGTCCGCGGCGCGTGAGGAAATGTTGACGACGCTCCCAGCCCCCGCGGTGTCCACCATCGCCTGTGCTGCGATCCTGGTCAGCAGGAACGGTGCGATCGCATTGAAATGTACGGCGGATTGGAAGAAGCGCTCCGAAGTGGCAATCGCTGGTCGCGGTGCGGTACCTCCGGCGTTGTTGACCAAGATGTCGAGCCGACCGAACGTGCGCAGTGTCTCGTCCACCAGGTGTTCGAGTTGGTCAGACTCCATCACGTCGGTCCGGACGGCATAGGCCCGCCTGCCCGTCTCCGCAACGCGTGCAACGACTTCGTCGAGATCGGACATCGTGCGCGCGGCGACGACGACATCGGCACCCGCTTGGGCCAGCCCGATCGCGATGCTGCGCCCGATTCCCTGACCTGCGCCAGTGACGATGGCGACCTTGTCGGTGACTGCGAAGTTTTCGAGAATCACACTCTGCCTCTCACCAACACTCGGGCGCACGCCCATCGCCAGCAGTTTTCCGAATATGAGAGCAACTGTCAAGTTCACTCTTACTGTTGTTTTGAGTGCTATTGTCACGGCACTCATCAGCATCCGCGTCATCGATCACGGCAGCGGCCTTCTGTCCGATCCCATGGCCAATCAGGAGTGACATGACCACCGAAATCCTCCCCAACGGTTTCGACCTCACCGACCCAGACATGAACTTGGTCGCCGTACCGCACGACCAGTTCACGGCGCTGCGGCGCACGTCGCCGATGCACTGGGTCGAGCAGACTGAGTCGGCCCGCGCCGGAATGGCGACCGAGGCGGGCACCGGGTACTGGGCCGTCACCAAACATGCCGACATCGCCGCGGTCTCCAGGAACAACCGCGTTTTCTCCAGTCGCGAGAACGGTGCGCTCATTCGCAACCCGGAGAGCGTCACCCGGGAGTCCGTGGAGTTGACCCGAGTGGTGATCATCAACCAGGACGCCCCAGAGCACACCCAGACCCGGTCGATTGTCAATCGTGGATTCACCCCGCGGGCGATCGGCGCACTGGAGGCGATCCTCGAGGAACGCGCCCGTCGAATCGTCCGTGACGCCGTCGCGGCCGGCGGCGGCAACTTCGTCGACCAGATCGCCTCGCAACTGCCGCTCGAGGTGATTGCCGACATGCTCGGAATCCCAGAGCAGGACCGCACGAAAATCTTCGACTGGTCCAACCAGATGACCGCATCGACCGACCCGGACTTCCCGGGTGACCCGGCGGTCGCCACCACCGAAATCCTGATGTACTCGATGGGCCTATCCGCCGAGCGCAAGGAAAACCCGCGCGACGACATCGTCACCAAACTCGTCAACGCGAACAAGGACGGTCGCGGGCTGACCGACGACGAGTTCGGCTTCTTCGTGATCGCACTTGCCGTGGCAGGCAACGAAACCACCCGCAACGCCATCACCCACGGCATGAACGCGTTCTTCGACAACCCCGAGCAGTGGGATCTGTGGAAGAAGGACCGTCCAACGACCATGGTGGACGAGGTGATTCGATGGGCCACGCCGGTGACGTCCTTCCAACGCACCGCGTTGGAGGACGTCGAACTGGGCGGCGTACAGATCAAGGCCGGGCAACGCGTCGGACTGTTCTACGCCAGCGCCAACCACGACGAGGATGTCTTTGACAACCCATTCACCTTCGACATCACGCGCGATCCGAACCCGCACCTCTCCTTCGGCGGACACGGCGCCCACTACTGCGTCGGCGCGAACCTGGCTCGCACCGAGATCCGGCTGATCTTCGAAGCCCTCGCCAACCTCGCCCCCCGCATCCAGCGCACCGGCAACGCAGCCCGGCTCCGCCACGGGTGGCTGAACGGGATCAAAGACCTGCCCGTGGCGTATGGACGCTGAAATGAAAACGGAGTCCCTCGCGACCGCATCTGCACCCGACGAGATGCCCGGTCGCTTCACTGGCCGCACCATTCTGGTAACCGGCGCCTCCTCGGGCTTGGGCGCTGCAGCCGTACGGCGCTTCGCCGCCGGTGGTGGATCGGTCTACGCCGCCGCCCGCGACCAAGGCCGGTTGGCCCAGGTGGCCGCTGAGTGCGTGGACCTCGCCGGTGAGGTCCGCTTCGGACCGCTCGACGTCGCGTCGCCGCAGAGTTGCCGCGCAGCCGTGGCGACGGCGGTCTCGACCTTCGGCAGACTCGATGTTTTGGTCAACAATGCTGGACGACACGACTTTCGAATCACCACCGAGGTGACCGACGAGCAATGGAACCAGGACGTTGGGGTAAACCTGAGTGGCGCATTCTTCATGACTCAGGCGGCTATCCCGCACCTGCTCGAGCGCGCGGGAAATGTCGTCAACGTCGCCTCCGTAGCCGGCCTGGTGGGCGAGGCGTACTCGGCGGCGTACACGGCCGCCAAACATGGGATCGTAGGCCTGACAAAGGCATTAGCGGTGGAGTACCTCCATTCCCCGCTGCGGGTGAACTGTGTATGCCCCGGCGGCATGGATACCCCGCAGGTGCACACGATCGACGTACCTGAGGCCTGCGATTTCAAGCTGATCATGCGGGTGACGGCCGCCCGCGGTTTCATGACCGCTGACGCCGTAGCGGCCGTCATCGCCTTCCTCGCGTCCGACGATGCCGCAGCGGTGCACGGCTGCATCCAGGCCGTCGACCACGGCCAACTTGCCGGATGATGATCAACCGCTCATCACAGCGCCGCGATGACCTGGTCTGCTTGCGGTGCTGCTGGCCGTCAGATGTTGGTGTTCTCCCGCAGGGCCTGGAGTTGATCAGCATGACCCCCGCGGAACGCAAGAACCCAGGCGCTGACCAAGGCGATCACCTTGTACCGCAGCATTTCTGAGTGACGCTTGGTCGTGTAAACCTCTGCCTTCCTTCCAGGTTGTCCAGATTGTCACCGTCGAACACCACGCTGGCGGAATTGGCGCAGAGTTTCAAATAGCACTGGCTACCGAAGGACGCAGCCGAAGGAGAGAATCCGACAACCGGTCTCGATGCGTCCGTTGAACATCACCTGACGATGCCGCGATGGTCAACCGGCGCATGGCCGACGGCGGGACCGTCCGAGACCATCAAACGTCACTTCGAAATTGTCGAGAGAACTCGACGCAGGTCGTACTGGCATTGGACGAGGTTGAGTCGCTTGTGGGGGACACGCCCATGATATTAGGCGCGGTGCAAGAACATTCGTGCTTGAAGTATTGGGCGTTATCCGAGCGCTCGTCCAGCAGAATGAAAATTTCAGTGTAATCTTCTCGGGGATAACTAGCGCCCAAATTAGAAAAGGGGTATCTATATGGACGGGAAAACCCGTTGTTTTCCTGGGCGAAGTCCTATTACATACCGCCGATGAGCAAGGCGGAAATAACGGATCTCACGAAAGAGGTGGGCCGCCGCATGTATTTGAACTGGTCCACGGCTGCGCTTGACCGGATGTATGAGGTGAGCGAGGGAAATGTCTACGTTCAGCGCACCCTTGCGGCTCAGATCGCGGGGTCGTTGGATTACGGTGGGGATCGGAACATCGGTGTCGAACACGTGAACCGCGGCTTCCGTGTCTGGACACGTGAATCGTCTCAGATATTGACAGAGATGCTGGCGAGCGCTCGTCGCCACTACCCGGACGAACTTGAGATGTTAGAGCTGCTCTTTGGCGATAGGGCGACGTTCGACTATTTTGCTGCGAGCGTACCGTCGGACCTAAGTCCTCTGATCGATCTAACGCTGATCGACGAAGACTCCAGTGGGGAACTCCGTCCAGGAGCACTGACTCGACTGCTTCGAGGCGTGAAGGCCCTTTGACGTGATCCAGGCCAAGCTATACCCCGAAAGTCGCCGATGCGCTTAGCTTCGGCGGAAGCACGTGCCTTTTCCATATCGGTGCGGTACACCGCACCAGCAACTGGCTCGAGCAAATCGTCCGCGAACTTGAAGGTATCGGACTGTCGGCAGTCAGGATTGAAGCGAATCCAGATTCCATTGCCGAGTTGATCGCGAGCGGGGCCGAGGGGGAGGTTGTCTGTGTAGATGATCTTCGCGGCCTGCTGAATACCGAGAGCTCTGCTGAGGTGCTGCAACGTATGCGCCCGACATTGATCGAGGCGCGACGCAATGGATGGCGAGTTCTTCTCGTGTCGACGGTCCCGCCAGATCTCTATCCGGCCTTGGCGGGTAGCTCGATACTCGTCGACGCGAACCTGGATCAAGGGCGCCCGATAGATGACGAGGCGGCTTCTCGCTATATCCGAAATCTCGGGGTTGCGGACGAGATTTCGATAAGGAAGGTGGTAGAGCATGCTGGCGGTAGCCGAGCAATGCTTGAAGCGTTCACGTCGATCGAGCTGTCAGCAACATCTGGGAACTCTAAGAGGGGTCGAGCGGAGGCGGTCCAAAAGCGTGTAGCCGGGCCGGAGCAGTTCTGGAAACGACACGGGGTTCAACGCATACTCGGGCTGTCCGGGCTGTCCGGGATATTGATGTGCTGGGGGCTCGACGGCGGTGCGGGCATGCCTGAGTCGGCTGCCCAGAGTCAGTAGCTTGACGGCCTTTGACGTGCGAGCCCCCATCGCGGCGACCGCAGCCAACCCGTGGGTGTCGGTGGTGATTGTCAGAATTCCTTGGGACCTGTAGAAAATCCCGACGATGCAGGTGTGGCCGACCGGACGGAGTGGGCCGGAACGTGCGCGGGTGAATTCCGGCAAGCGACTGTGCGGTTCATTCTCTGCGCCCGGTGGCTGCGAGGGTGACGCCGACGCTGACCATGGCCAGCCCGCCAGCGCCTCCGATCGCAGCCATTCTGCGGGGTGACTGAGCGAACCAGTTCCTAGCGGTACCAGCGAGAAGTGCCCACACACTGTCGGAGAGCAGCGCAATTGCCGGGAAGACGCTGCCGAGGGCCAGCATCTGCGTGACCGCATGCCCGCTGGCCGGATCGACCACCTGTGGCAGCGCGGCGAGAAAGAACACGATCGTCTTCGGATTCGTCACTCCGACCACGAAGCCGTCGGCCATCACCCTGCCTGGTCGTGCAGATGGGTGCCCGGCAGCCAGCATCTCGCTCATCCGTCGCCGATGTCGAATAGCCTGAATTCCCAAGAACACTAAGTACGCCGCGCCAGCCCACTTCACCGCGTTGAACGCCAACAATGAGGTTTGCACCAGTGTTCCGGCGCCCAGAGCAACAGCGATGATTTGTATATAGGCGCCCATAGCGTTGCCCGCGACGGTCAGCAACGCCTCGCGTCGGCCGACCGTCAGCGCCCGACCGACCGTAAACAACACGCTCGGGCCCGGAATCACGATCACCAGAAACGAAATCAGTGCGAACGTGAGCAGATGGGTCATCGTTGGCATCTCGTAACGGTAACGTCAGCCCACGCAAGCAACAACAGGGTCAAGATCGTAACTCGATTCATAGCGGCGGCATCTCCCGAGCGGACCGCAACTCCTAGTAACCGCATTGAACCCAGCACACTGCTGCGTTCCTGACGGCACTGCGACCTGGTTCTTAGGCCCCCTTCGGCACCTTCGTGCCATCCGGGTCGAAAAAGCGCCGACAACACCCAGACCGGGAATCGTGGTGGCCGGGACCTGGATGCGCTGTTGCCTCGATGGGCTGGGGTGCCGGCAGCTCAGCTGATGTGTCGCTTCTCCCGCTTCATACGTCTTCGCATAGGACTTCTGGCGGCGGATCATCGGAACCACGCGATCCTAACCGGTCATCATGACGTGGAACCGGCCTGGATCATCGGCTCGTCGAAGTCGATGTGGTGCCCTTGAAGCCAGTGCATCGAGCGCGCGCCGTCGCGGGCGGCTCGCCTGAAGGCAAAGGGCAGTAACGCATCCCGAAAGATCCGCGCCACCGGGCCGGCGGCTTTGGTGGTAGCTGAGCGCGCTCCGTATTTGACGATGCGTTGCACCCGCGCCCGGCGCACCGATTCAAACATCCGGAACGCCGGTTCGACACCCGCGCTGTCCCGCAGACATTTGGCGAGGATCACCGCGTCCTCAACAGCCATGGCAGCACCTTGTCCCGCCGAGGGCGCGGTCGCGTGGGCCGCGTCGCCGATGATGAGCATCCGATCGTTGCGCCAACGCCGGACCACCGGCATGTCGTATGTCGCCCAACCGAACATCGGCCCGGGCGCGGCGTCGATGATGGCCGGCGCAGGACCCACATCGCCGTCCATCAGTTCATGCAACCAGCAACGCCACTGTTCATCGGTCATTCCTGCCATGACGCCGTTGGCCGGCTCCCGGTCCATCGGTGGATTGGCGAACCACACCGCTCCGCCATCGGGTACGGCCATCCACGCGAAGAAGCAGCGCGTGCCGAACTGCATCCGGAATTCCCGGGCGGGCATGTCGATGGGGAAATTTGGAATGTAGCCGCCGATGTTGAGGACCGGAACATATCGCGGCGGGATTGCGGCGGGATCGATCAACATACGGGTTCGGGAGTGGATGCCGTCGCAGCCGATCAGTAGATCGCCGGTTGCCCGGCCACCGTCGGCGAAACGTGCTTCAACACCGTGGGGTGTGCGTCCGGCGTGGATAAGTTCTTTGTCGTGCACGATGTCGATCCCCTCGCCGGTCGCAATATCCGACAGTGCGGTGTAGAGCTCGTCGCGGCGCATCATCTGCGAGAGCTGTTGATCATCGCGCGGCGCGGCCAACGGCATCCGACCCAGGTGTCGCCCCTTCCCGTTGATGAAGCTGATGGTCTCCAGGTCGAATCCCAGCGATTCGATCGATTCGGCGATCCCGATTGCTCGTAGCGCATCCATGCCGTTGGCTTGAAATGTCAACCACGAACCGCGGTTTCGCTGAGGCGTTGTTTCCCGTTCGTAGACCACTGCTTCGATGCCGACGCGTTTGAGGGCGATTGCCAGTACCGGTCCGGCCACGCCACCTCCGATCACGATCGCACGCGTCATGGCCGGCTGCCTTCCCACAATGAGCTCGATAACGTACCTTGATTATCAAATGAATATTAGTATGAAAGTTGAGTTACTTGATTGTCAAGACAAGTTGGGGTTCGGACTGACCTAGCCGAGGCGATCGCCCGCTATCAGGCTGCGGTCGACGACTTCGACCGCGAGTGCGCCCGCGTCCTAGGGGTCAACGAAACTGATCTGCGGTGCCTGGAGATCCTGATCCGGGAGGTCGGTGACGCGACGCCGCGGTATCTGGCTGATGGTCTCGGGCTCACGACTGGCAGTGTGACGGCGATGCTGGACAGGCTGGAGAAACTGAATTATGTGCAACGGAAGCCACATCCAGATGACCGCCGGAAAGTGATCGTCGCACCGACTCCCCATGCGGTGAGCCGGGTTGACGAACTCATAGCCCCATTGGTTGCCGACGGAAACAACTTGCTCGGCGGCTACAACCAGTCCGATCTCGCCTTAATCTGCGAATTCCTCACTCGGACTGCCGATCTGCAACACCAACACACGATGCAGCTTCGGCGGCAAGGCAACTAGCCGGACGAGCGCTTGAGCATCGCCAACCGTAGGGATCATCGACATTCCTCACCGAGGTTTCCCTGGCTCATCGAACGTCCAACCGCACTGGCGTCATTGGCAATGAGTAGAGGCTGTAGCCTGTCCAAGATTGCTGGCCGCGCTCACTTTTGGAATCTCCTCGGCTACGTACCCTCCTTCGCCTTGTCTCCACTGAAAAACGCACGCGGGAGACGTCTGCCCTGGGGGCGGCAATGGACTCGGTTATCCGACAATGGATTTGAATCGGCTCTCCACCCGATGAAGCCGGCGTTCTCATCCTTTGCAATTAGCCGCACAAGACATATCCCGATCTCGGTCCAATGTCTGTTGGCAAACCGTAGGCGGCGACGTCGTCACTACTTGCTACGTATATAACGGACCTACGTGGCGGTTTTCTTGGCGCCGCATCCACCGGCAGGGTGATCGAATTTTGAACCGGTCGACGCCATGCGGGTGCACACCGCACAGGTAACCGACCACTGGGGAGTGGCTATCTCTGCTCTGTCCCGCAGCGACTCGGACAACTACCGACAAGCCGACAGTCGGCCCCGGTCGCTAGCTCCCTGAGTCCGGGACGATGGGGCTTGCCGGTATGAAACAGATGGCGCTTGTTCTGCTTCCACAGACTTCGCGATTGACGATAGTCTTTGAATCATTTTGTAGCACTACTGATCTAGACGATCACATGAAAACTGACTACGCAAGCTCCTTCCTGGCGAAAGTTCCTGACCTGTGCGATTGCGAAATCGACATACGTCAGTATCGTTCGTGGCAGTAAGGACAAGCTGACACCCACTCCGCAGTCACGGGGTGGGGGTCAGAATTGGAATATGTAGGGTTGGCGCATGGCGATGGCACACGATACGGAATTCGTCCTCCGCGCTGCCTGCGTGCTGGTCAACACCGGCCGAACCCATGGTGACCAGCTAAGCGAGCAATCGCAGCTCGACGAGTACCTAACCGAGTTCGGCATGACGGGTCACCGTGACCACGACGATCGCGAACTTCAGGCGGTCAGGAAGCTCCGCGTAGCGGTAGGTCGTATTTGGGCCGCCGCGCCCGAGGATGAACGCGCGGTTGAACTCGTCAATGCTCTGCTGCGGCAAACGCGCGCAACGCCATGGCTAACTCGGCACGCCGAGATGCCGCAGTGGCACCTGCACCTGGCGGCTCCGGCTGCGCCATTGGCTACCCGCCTGGGTGCGGAGATGGCTATGGCCTTCGCCGACCTGATTCGTGGGGACGAATTGCGCCGACTCAAACTGTGCGCGGCGCCGGACTGCCATGCGGTCCTGATCGACTTGTCACGCAACCGGTCTCGCATATTCTGCGACACGGGAAACTGCGCTAACCGACAACATGTAGCTGCGTATCGCGCACGCCACACAGCGATTGAAGTATGTGCTCGCTAAGCGAAACCGGCCGCTTCAGACATGCGATACGAGCTGCGCCGGTATGTTTCTCGGCTGTTACGCCAGTTTCGTGGAAATGCCGTCGCGGTCGCATCGCCGCCGGAACTGCGTGAAAGCTGTACTAAGTCAACGGCTTCTCAGCGAGGCAAGCATTCCGTCGAACATCGACCGTAGATGATCGCGCATGGCCTCACGGGCACGCGCTGCGTCGTTGGTCCGGAGTGCCGCAACGATCGACTCGTGTTCCTCGATGATTAACGCTGAAGATCCAAGACCGGCGCTGACCAAGTGCAACCGCTGATTGTCGCTGAAAACCTGCTCAAGCGCGCCCGAGAGCCGCGCGCTGCCGGAGGCGCCTGCGATGATGCGATGAAAGTCATAGCAGCGCTCATCGAAGGTCTGTGCTGGCACATCGAGGTCAATCGGACTGGTACACAGCTCCTCTAACTGAGCCAGGCTAGTGGCGTCAATTGTTTGTGCAGCCCGCTCTGCGGCCGCGGTTTCGAGTACTTCTCTCATGAAATAGATGTCCTGGGCGTCAGCAAGGCTGAGGGTGCGAACCATGTGCCCGCGATAGGGGAGGACGGTGATCACGCCTGCTCGTTCGAGTGCGACGAGCGCCTCGCGTACCGGCGTCCGCGAGACGCCGTAACGCTCTGCCAGCGCAGCGGTGTTGAGAACATCGTCGGGCGCGAATGCCCCTGTCGAGATCTCTAAGAGGATCTTCTGACGCACGTCTTCGGATAACGGGACCTTGCGTGAGTTCCGTGTGCTGCGTCCGTCGACCGTTCCTTGAGTCGTGCGGCGGGTAGGCGTCGCCGACCCATCCCCTTGTTTAGTCGACGCTTTGCTTGTGGCCATCCATTCACTCCTCGGCACGATTCTGATCGAGCTGGACATCACGGTAGACGGTGGAGCTGCGACGGCCAATATTTCGTTGACATTCCTGCAACATGTTGCTTGTATGTCATCGGACCGAGTGGTCGAAATGGCCGATAGGAAGGGAACACGATGTCTGCTGATGGCCTGACAATCCGAAAAATCTGGAGTCAAGTCGAGGAGACGCGGCTGGTCGCCGGGACAGCCGATGATCAGGGGCCGCTCCGCAAGGTGGCAGTATGCGCCGTGGTGACGAATCCCTACGCCGGCGAGGGGTACGTGGCCGACCTGTCGCAGATCATTGAGGGTTCTGAAGCGGTTGCAAAGGAAATCGGTGCTGAAGCGGCCAGGCTCCTGGCCGCACCGGTCCAGAGCTATGGCAAGGGTGGTATCGCTGGGAGCGCAGGAGAACAGGAGCACATCAACGCCGCTCTGACGTCGGTCTTCGGGGATGCCTTGCGGGCCGAGGTCGGCGGCGGGGAGGCATGGATCACCTCCGTGACCAAGGTCGGCGGTGTCGGGGTGAGTGTTGACGTGCCACTGGCTTTCAAGGACGACGTGTGGGTCCGGAGCCACTACGACGCGATGACGATCACCGTGCCAGACGGTCCGCAGCCGAATGAACTTGTTGTCATCGCAGTGGTGGCCAACCGTGGCAGGCTCAACGCCCGGCTCGGCGGCAAGTCTGTCTCCGAGGCTCTGAATGTGGCGAACTCATGACCACGCTGGTCGTCACCGGCGCATCAACGATGCTGTCCGGTGATATGTCAGGACCCGTTATCGACGGCGCAGACACGATCGTGTGCACCGACGGCGTGATAAGTCAGATCGGCCGAAGTCAAGATCTGCAGGCGTCGCTCACGGCAGCCGACATCGTCATCGACGCGGTGGGCAGCACCGTAGCGCCCGGACTGATCGATTCTCACTGTCACGTCGTACTCGGCGACTACACGCCGCGCCAGAAGACGGTCGATTTCTTGGCGAGCTACGTCCATGGCGGGATCACCAGCGTAGTTTCGCCAGGTGAGATACACGCACCAGGGCGTCCGCACTCGGCGGTGGGCGTCAAGGCGCTGGCGATCGCGGCGAAGACATGCTTTGACAACTTCCGGCCCGGAGGGATGTCGGTACACGCAGGCGCGGTCGTGCTGGAGCCGACGTTGCAGCCCGAAGATTTCGCTGAACTGCAGCGAGCGGGAGTGAAGCTCGCGAAGTTCGGCTTCGGTGAATACACGGATCCTGCGCAAGGCCGCGACCAGGTGAAATGGGCGCAGGAGCACGGAATCACAGTGATGTGCCACTCTGGCGGGGCCAGCATTCCGGGAAGTCAACCGATCACACCGGATCATCTGCTTACTCTGGCGCCCGATGTCTGCGGTCACATCAACGGCGGGCCTACCGCGCTCAGTGAAAGCGGAGTGGACCGCATCATGGATGAGACTGAGATGGCATTGCAGCTGGTGCAAGCCGGCAACCTACGGTCATCGGTCCGGATCCTGCGGCGAGCGCTGGAGTCGGGCAACTTCCACCGCATCGTCATCGGCTCAGACACTCCCACTGGAACAGGCGTGATGCCGCTGGGGGTTATCAAGACCGTTGCCGAATTGTCCTCGCTGGCCGAGGTGGATCCGGCATTGATGTGGGCGGCCGCCACCGGTAACAACGCGCGCACGTGGGGGCTTCCAGCTGGGGTTATCCGGGTTGGTGCCGCCGCTGACATCGTCGTCATGGATGCTCCGTGGGGGTCCGGAGCCCCAGATGCAGTTGGAGCCTTGTCGGTTGGTGATATTCCAGGTATTTCGGCGGTCATCGCCGGCGGCGCCGTCCGAGCGCTCAAGAGCCGAAACACACCGCGTGCTGCGCGGCTCGCTACGGTGACACCGCGTCTGGAGCACCTCGAAGCGGCGCACTGACTTAATCCACACAACAGGCCCGCAGGCTGCCCTCCACGGACAGCCCGCGGGCCTGTTGTGGCATAGCCGTGTGGGTCTTATAGAGATATGGTCGCTCGCGCTGCCTGAACCCGAAAAGGGCTTCCTGGACCAAGGCTGTAGTTCGCTGCGTGTCAAACATTTTGGCGTGCCACTTGCGCTGTAGGGGATGACGCAAAGGACGTACATCGGAGAGGGAGTCCCGCACGCCGGCGTCGATTCTCGTAACGAACCCTCTTGTCTGCTTCCAAACGCCGTAGCAGCGGTCATCGCATGAGCTGGCGACAAACTGGCAATGCGCAATCGTTAAGTCAGGTCTGGCATTAGTGATCGGAAAGTGTAAATAGACTTCATGATCTTAATCGGCCAGAGTTGCTAGTGCACAAGGCATTTCGTCTTGTGCAGCCACGGAAGGGGTTTTGAATATGGCAAACCGTGTCGCAGTCGTTACCGGCGGTGCTAGCGGACTTGGTGAAGCGTCTGCCAAACGGCTCGCCGCCGATGGTTACGACATCGCTCTGCTCGATGTGAATGACGCCGGTGGTGGTCGCGTGCAGTCGGAGATCACCAGCGAGGGGGGCAAGGCGCACTACTACCACGTCGACGTCTCCGACGCGGCCGCGCTAGAGGAAACTGCCGCAGCTGTCGCTCGTGACCTGGGTACGGTCGAGGCGCTGGTCACCTCGGCGGGCCTGACTCCAAACAGTGAGGCGATCCTCGAGATGGACATGGCGGCCCACGAACTGATGTGGAAGGTCAACTATTTCGGCACGATTCACGCCTGTCAGTCCTTCGGCCGTGTCATGGCATCGCAGAAGCGGGGTGCGATAGTAACTCTCGGCTCGATTCACAGCAGACTTCCGATGCCTCTGCCTGCGTACAACCCAGGCAAGGCGGCCATCGAGCGACTTACGCAGCTGCTCGCGGTGGAACTGGGTCGGTTCGGAGTCCGGGTCAACAGTGTCGGGCCCACTCATGTGATGACGCCGCCTTTGATGGCTGCGATCGAAGCCGGCGAACGCGACATGACCAAGATCATGGAGGTTCACGCGCTGGACTACCTGCCGTCTACCGAGGACGTGGCCGAGGCGATCGCCTTCCTGTGCTCGGATCAAGCCAAGGCCATCACCGGAGTCCTCCTGCCCATCGATAGCGGAGCGCTCGCAGGTATTTCGTACAAGACCTATGCAGGCGGCGTTCCGTGGAAGCAATAGCCAATCCCACCAGCATGAGTGGCACCTACGCGGGACAACCAAATCGCCGGAGGTTTCAATGCCTCTCGTAGAGATCACGCTCTACCACGGCCGCACACCCGAACAGAAGGTGGCGATCGCAAAGGCGGTGTCGCATGCGCTGATCGACGAGGGCGGTGCGGCTCCGGACTCGGTGCACGTGATCTTCCGTGCTTGCGAAGCGCGCGACTGGCTGAAGTCTAGAGAACTGCTCGACGACTCACAGTAACCAACTGCGTGGGCACCGGCCTGCACCATACATTCACCGAAAGGTAAGCAATATGAGCAAATTCGGTCAACTGCGCCGTAGCGACACACAATGGAGGATCGCGGTCCTCAGCGGCCCAAACACGGTGCCCGCCCTGCGATCTGTGCCAGATTTCACCGATCAGCTGGAAAGCTGGGGCCAGGCACTCGACGTGCAAGTGCGGCACATACAGTCCAATCATGAAGGACAGCTCTTGGAGCTCGTCCACAGCAGCTGCGCGGACACTGACGGCTATCTGGTCAACCCTGGCGGGTTAACCGCTGTTGGAGAATCACTGCGCCACTGCCTCAAGGATGCGAAACGTCCCTGCGTCGAAGTTCATTGGGACAATGCCGAGCTAGGCGAGCAATCCATTTTCGCCCCCAGCGTGACGGCGATCTTCTCTGGCCTCGGCCATTTCAGTGTGTTGGGAGCACTGACCTCGTTGGTGCTTGCGCTGGACGATGCGGACTTCTTGCACCCCCGAGGAACCAGCGAATTCAATCGCGCTCACGGCACCCCCCGTTCGCTCTACCAGTAACGATAGGAAGAGTCATATGACCGCTACTAAAGAAATCAATCGTCTGCCAGACGCCCCAGCCTGGCGAATCGCATTGCTCAATGGCCTGAACATGACCAACCTCGGCCGTCGGGATAAGAACGTCTACGGCACCATTGGTTCGTTGCAGGAACTGGAGAGCCTCGTTAGCGAGGCGGGTCGCCATCTCGACACCCATGTGCTCGCCTTTCACTCGAATCACGAAGGAGATCTTGTCGACTTCATCGAGTCCGATGATTCGTTCGACGGTTACTTGATCAACCCAGGTGGGCTGTGGGCATTCGGTGTTCCAACGCGGATCGCATTGGAACAGTCCGGAAAGCCTTTCGTCGAAGTGCATTTCGCCAATATCTTTGCCACAGGCCACCGTTCGACGTTCACTCAGTCAGCGGCGGGTACGGCTATGGGCTTCCGTCACCACGGATACCTCGGGGCGATAGCGGCTTTGGTGGCGACCCTCGATGCCAGCGCAGAGCAGGCACGATCGTGAGCGACCTCGCCGACGTTATCGTCGTCGGATGCGGGGTCCAGGGACTGAGCGTCGCGCTCAACATCGCGCGACGAGGCCAGCGTGTCATCGCTGTCGATCGGGTCGGACCAGGACAGCAGACTTCGGCCCGTGCGGCTGGCCAATCCGTCATAGCGCAGACCGACCCCGCAATGGGCGCGCTGATGCACCGCAGTATCGCCGGTATCGTTAACTTCACTGCTCGCACTGGTATCGCGTTGCCGTACCACCAGGTGGGCAGCATCAAGTACGCCTGCCAGGAATGGTCCGCGCGCCAGTTGGAACGTGAAGTGTCACGCGCGAGGATGCTCGGCGCGCGTGTCGACATGATCGATCTCATCGATGCGGGCAAACTCGCGCCGCACACTGATCCGACGGCAGCGACCGCGGCGTGGTATTCCCCAGATGACATCTATTTTGAACCACCGCTTTTGGTGGAAGCCATGTACCAGGCAGCGCTCGATGCCGGCGTTGATTTTCGATTTGGGGTGAGCGTCGCCGGCATCGTCGCAGCAGGGGGCAAAGTCAGCGGGATCGACTCAACCGCGGGCCGCTTAGTATCTGAAGCAGTTGTCGTGGCAGCGGGAAGCTGGACAGCGCCCCTGCTGGAGGATGCCCTGGGTACGTCGCTTCCGCTGAGCTATGTGCGCCATCAGTACTCGATTCGTACCGAGGTGCCTGGGATCAACCCATCCCTGCCGTCGGTACGTGTTGTCGACCACGCGGTGTATGCCCGGCCCGTAGGCGCGGACCTGATGTTTGGCACCTACGAACCGCACCCGCTGACTTTCGATGCTGCGGCGTTACCCGCTCACACCGAAGATGTGCCGCTAGAGGCGGCCGCGATTGACGACGCCTTGAGCCAAGTAGCGCGAATCTTTCCCACGGTGACAGGGTCGCCGGTGAGGCAGCTGAGAGGTGGGGTGGTCACGATGACCCCCGACGGCAGCTACATCATTGACCATTGCGATGCGGCGGCAGGCCTGTACTTCTCAGCGGGCTGCAATGTGATGGGGCTTTCTGTCGCACCCGCGCTGGGCGAAGACATCGCGGAATGGGTGATCACCGGGCGCCGGCCCGACTCGTTGGCGGGATTTTCGGCGTCACGATTCGATGGAAGCCTGGGGGCCTCGGCCGAATTAGAGGGCCGTGCGTTGCGCCAATACGAAGCGATCTACCGGGACGAACAGTCACTACAGCACGTGCGAGTCTACGGCGGCGGTTACCGAGGTCGGCAGGCCTGCACTTAACGGCAGCGTTGCGGCCTCGACGAGAGCGCGAGACCGACTGCCGCAATTGAAGGAGAAGCACATAGTGAAAGTCGCTTGTCCGACCCGCCTGTACATCGACGGAAGTTGGGCCGGGTCGGCCTCTGACGCAACTTTTGTCGTTGAAGACCCCGCGACAGGAGCTGAGGTAGTCGCAGTCGCCGATGCCACTCCGGAAGACGGTGTCGCCGCGCTCGACGCAGCGTGCGCAGTGCGCGACAGCTGGCAATCGACCCCGCCACGAGTGCGTGGTGAGATCCTGCGCCGGGTGTTCGAGGCCCTGACGGCGCGCACTGAGGAATTCGCCCGGATAATCACGCTCGAGGCGGGCAAACCGATTATCGAATCACGCAGCGAGGTTGCCTACGCCGCAGAGTTTCTACGATGGTTCGCCGAAGAAGCCGTTCGTGTCGGCGGTCGTACCGCTATCTCTCCGGACGGCAAGAGTCGGCTATGGGTCGAGCGGCGTGCCGTAGGTCCGTGCCTGCTGATCACGCCATGGAACTTTCCGTTGGCGATGGCGACCCGCAAGATCGCTCCAGCTGTGGCCGCCGGATGTCCGATGGTCGTCAAACCCGCCGAGCTGACACCGCTGAGCACGCTGTTGCTGGCTGAGCTGTTCATCGACGCGGGTCTGCCGAACGGCGTCCTCAACATCGTCCCGACATCCGATCCCTCAGCATTGACTCGTAGGCTGCTATCGGATCCGAGGTTGCGGAAAGTCTCGTTCACAGGGTCAACACCTGTTGGTCGTACACTGCTTCAGCTGGCTTCCACACACGTTGTTCGCACGTCAATGGAGCTCGGCGGCAATGCACCGTTCATCGTATTCGCCGATGCGTGTGTTGACGCGGCAGTGGCTGGCGCGGTTCAGGCCAAGCTGCGCAACGGCGGTCAAGCGTGTACTGCCGCGAATCGCTTCCTTGTTCATGAATCGGTGGTAGATGAATTTAGTGCGAAGTTTGCGGCCCACATGGACCAGCTGCGCCTCGGGCCTGGCATAGACCCTCGCACTGACATCGGGCCGCTGATCAATCAGCGTGCCGTTGACAAGGTGGCGGGACTCGTAGAGGACGCAGTTGACGAATCCGGCGCCCGCGTGCTGACGCGAGGACAATCGTCTGACCGCTCGGGGTACTTCTTCAGACCCACTGTGCTTGCAGACGTACCGGTGACGGCGGATGTCCTCGATCACGAGATTTTCGGACCGGTGGCGCCGATCTCGAGCTTTTATTCGGACGAGGAAGCTCTGCGGTACGCGAATGACACCGAATATGGCTTAGCGGCATACGTTTACACGAGCGACCTGGATCGGGCGATGACGATGTCGGAGAGCATCGAAGCCGGAATGGTGGCAGTCAACACGGGTCTGATCTCAAATCCGGCAGCGCCGTTTGGGGGCATCAAGCAGTCCGGGCTCGGCCGAGAAGGCGGCGCAGAGGGCATCGCCGAGTACCTTGATATCCGCTACGCGAGCTTTCCTGCCACTCGATTTAACGGTCGGTCACAGCAGGCCGGTTGACCCCGAACGCCTGACGAAACGCTCCGCGCACCGCGGCGATCGCCGGATGGTCCTGCGAGCCGGCCCGGCAGGTCGTGACTATCGTGCGGGTATGTGAACGTGCCATCCAACGCAGGTGAAATGTCGGCCGCCGTCCGAACCACAAGAGGTCGGGTAAGAACGCTACGGCTTGCCCGCGTGCGACCAGCTCAGCTTGGACGAGATTGTCGCTGGTTTGATGCTCAATGCGAGGGTCGAATCCTGCATGGCGACACGTGGCCACCGCCCATTCGCGAGTGGGGCTTCCGGGCAACTCCATCACCCACGGATGCTCGGCGAAGTCTTCGAGCCGGGTGTCAAACGCATTCCGGCCTTCGGGCGGTTCACGAAACGCCACGCGCATCGGATCGTCAGCAATCGCTTCCAGATGCGTATCCGAAGACCGAGGAGCCGGGAAATCGGCGAACCCTTCGTCGCATACGAGGTCGAATTCACGCGCTAGCAACCCAGGTATCGCCACATCAGGTTCTGCTTGCGTCAGACGCACACGCAATCCGGGATGGGTTGCGGCCAGGGTGGTGAGCATCTCCGGCACGCATGCCAGAGCGGCGGTCTGGATAGTCGCCAACCGCACAGACCCGACCACATTCTGCATCGACGCGGCAATCTCAGCTTCGGCGGCCTCGAGTTGTTCAAGAATGACCGAAGTGTGCTGAACGAGAATCTCGGCCTGCGGCGTCAGCTGCACGCGTCGCCCATCCGGCACCAGTAATTGAGCTCCGATCTCGCGTTCGAGTACTGCGAGTTGCTGAGAGACCGCAGACGAACTGTAAGACAAGGCTGCCGCCACCGAAGTCACCGTCCCTCGATGCGCCAACTCGCGGAGCAACTGCATCCGGCGCAGGTCAAACTTCATGGCCAGATATTACCCCAGGATAGCGGACAAAATATGACTTTTTCATAAGAAATAGTGGATAGTTTTGGTGTGCGCCTACTTGGCCCTGGCTTCGCATTTCGCATGCTTCGCCATATCTGAATCGCCGGGGAGGTGGGGCGAACAGGTGCGATGCGCCTAGCTAATACGGAAGAACTTCTTAGCGATACCCCGCGACATTTCGCGCTTTACTGGAAATGTCAACCGCGGAGATGATCGGTGAACGACGGTGAGTGATCTCAGTAACATTGCGTTCGCGCAGCGTCCCTGGGATGACGACACCGCCGGCCATCCCAACGAATCATCAAACGTAAGGACGCCAGCTATGCAGCACGCGACCCTGTGTAGGACCGCCGCGGCGGGAGAAGTGCGATGAAGCCATCCAGCCGGGTCGAAGTCGGTCTTACACGCCAACTAAGTCGCCGAAAACCGCCCCACAACATCATTCCCGGCGAGGCGCACGCTACTCAGCTCAAACGGTCTATCGGCACGTTCCAGCTCACGATGTTCGGTGTGGGCGCCACCATTGGAACCGGCATCTTCTTCGTGCTCAGCATGGTCGTTCCAGTCGCTGGCCCATCGGTCATCGTGTCGTTCATCATCGCGGGTATCGCCGCGGGGCTCGCCGCTATCTGTTATGCCGAACTTGCATCCTGCATTCCGGTGTCAGGGTCGGCATACTCGTATGCATACGCGACCCTGGGCGAGCTTGTCGCTGTCGTCGTCGCGGCCTGCCTCGTCCTGGAATATGGTGTGTCTACGTCTGCGACAGCAGTCAGCTGGAGTCAGTATCTGAACAAGCTGATCGAGAATCTGCTCGGATTTCGAATCCCAGAAGCGTTGTCGGCGTCGCCATTTGATGCTGATCCCGGCATCATCAACCTCCCCGCGATGGTGCTGATCTTGTCTTGCGCGCTATTGCTCATCCGTGGCGCCACCGAGTCTGTTCTTGTGAATACCATCATGGTGTTACTGAAGGTGGGAGTGCTAATCGTATTCGTTATCGTTGGCTTCACCGCTTTCACCTCGGGCAACCTGGTCCCGTTCGCACCCCACGGTGTTGCGGGTATCGGCGCAGCCACCGGAACGATCTTCTTTTCGTACGTCGGACTTGATGCCCTGGCAACCGCAGGCGAGGAGGTCAAGAACCCGAAAAAGACGCTGCCGCGCGCGTTCATCTACGCCCTGGCCATCATCATGGTGGTCTACATCCTCGTGGCACTGGTCGCTGTCGCTGCCCAACCCTGGGAGCAGTTTGAGGGACAACAAGCCGGCCTCTCCCAGATCTTGGAAAACATCGTGGGCGCCTCCTGGCCCGGCACCATAATCGCCGCGGGGGCGGTGATCTCGATTGCATCGGTCACGCTGGTCACGCTATACGCACAAACTCGCATCCTGTTTGCGATGGGCCGCGACGGCATGGTGCCCGCAGCGTTTGCACGAGTACATCCCAAGAGCCAAACACCGGTATTCGCAACGATTGTCGTCACGGTCATTGTCGCCCTTCTCGCGGCCACCGTCCCACTCGACGATCTCGCGGACCTCGTGTCGATCGGAACCCTGGTGGCATTCATCGTCGTGTCCGCTGGGGTCATCCTCCTGCGTCGTACCGATCCCGACTTGCCGCGAGCATTCAAGGTGCCCGGCTACCCTGTCACTCCGATCCTGGCGATCCTCGCCTGCGGATATGTTCTGTCCACCCTGCACTGGGTCACATTCGCCTGGTTCACGGCGTGGGCTGGCGCGGCAGTTGTGTTCTACCTCCTATGGGGGCGCCGGCACTCGAAACTCGCTACTGACCCTCAATCGGACAACACAGTGCTCTATTCCGAGGCTCCAAAGTGAGCATTGATAGTCCCAGCCTGCAACGCAGCCCTCGGGTCATCGTTGGAAAGCAGCCGAAATCACGCTTCCCGTGGCTCCGCCATGAACCCAGAACGGCATGCGGTCCCGATTCACACCGCGGCGACGGTACGCCCTCTGGAAGAAATATTGATCGGCTCACCACTCACTGGTGGGGAAATACCATGCCGCTGAGCAGTTGACATGTCCGACTACGGCCCAAAGGCGACGAACCAAGTCCTCAACCCGCGCCGAACTAGGCGCCTCGTACCGCAATCCGCTGAAAGGACACTCACATGACAAACACCGTTCTCCCGGGCAAGGTCGATTGGACCGGGGACAACCCGTTTATCTACCTCAAGACCGATCCCGAAGGAGATTGGTCCTCGCTGTCGCTGTTCTTCCGGATCACCGCCTCCGACCACGGCACCGGGCACCTGACCCTGGTGGTCACCGATCCCTATGATCCCGAACAAGCTTCGGCCTTGGGCCTCACCGACAATGAGGCATTGGCCCGCTTTCTGATCGAGGATTTCGTCAGCAAGTTCGCGTTGTTCCGGCCGACAAATGCGCTGGGCTCGGTGAAGCTGCACACCAATGCCGAGTTCTCCAAAGAGGTCACCGACACCTACAGGCTGGAGACGGCGCGGGACAGCCTTAGCGGCGTCGAGGTGGCCATGCGTTGGGATCGTCTGCAGGCGTCGTTTGCGGTTCATCAACCGGCGGCGGAATCGGGTACCGGCCGACACGAGATGCTCAGCGTCTTCCTCCCGGCCGGCTCAGCCTACGTCACGGTGGACGGCGCCCCGTTGCCTGGAGCTGCCGTGGAAAGAGACTTCTTCGGTAGCCGTGCGCAATCCGCCGGGTTGGCACTCTCAGAGTCCTGGGTACAGGCGTGAGTGTGACATGCCCGGCCGCAGCGGATGGCGCTGCCGGCGAGGCCATGCTGGTCACTGACCCGCATTCGATCGGGCTGGCTCGAGTAGAGGATGCGCCTGGCGCCCGCCGGCGCCGGCGCGGTGTCGTCGAGCGGTACCAACTTGACAAGGTAATCGCCCGCAGCCGCGGCTATGTGAGGTGGTTGGTGTCTTATCTTCCCGGCACCCCGAGCGATCTACCACTATGTGAAGGTGCCGATCGTCGGGGCACAAGCGACCTTGAAGTTGGTAGTGGTGCTGCCGGGTGCCTGGCAGCAGTTGCGACGACGATGTCGAAACAACGGGCGGAACCGGAGCGTGGTCAGAATTACTGGCACCTTCGAGGGGGCTGAGTCAAACTCTTCGCTGCAAGCGTCGCAATCGGGGCACTGGCACGTTACCGATCGGTTGGCTGCTGCACAGTAAAGGTGGCAGCCACCCAGCGGGCCACGCCGGTGGAGTGAACTCGGTGAGTCTGCGGCGTGGTCGCTGGCTCTGGCTACATGAGTGCTTGTTGTGCAAGTAGTTTCGTTCGAGCTGATCTCGGGTGCTACCTCATGACTGAACCCACCGATACGCGGGGTATGTGCGCGCGATTGCGGTTCAGGCGGCTTCGGCCGTTTCGATCTCGAGTACCTAAGTCGTCGGTTGCGATGTGTGCGAAGGCCTGCGCGGAGCATAAGCATTAGCTATCGAACGTACGAGGAAGGTGGCCGTTGTCGGCACCGCGTGCCGTTTCTATCGTAATGGAACTGGCTTAGTAGTTACCGTCGAAGGGATGCCAATTCTGCCAAGTGAGAGGATGCCACCGCTGGGAACACCGCCGACGCTGCTCGACTGACGTAGCGACCATGACGGTCTCGTCGGTATGCGGCTAAGCGGTAACTACGCCGACTAGAAGCATTCCCAGCGGTTCTACTGTCGATCTCGATCGTTGCCGGGTCGGATCCAGATGAGCTTCTTGTCAGGCGGCGCACGCAGAGTCGACGGGGTGGTCATGTTCGATTTCCTGCCAAGCGCGTCGCTGTGGACGCGAGATGTGTCTCCACACGTCGGAAAGCCCAAGAGCTGCATGTTGTTTCATTCTTAGTTAGGGTCTGATCTGGGAGCTGATGTTCTGTGAAGCTCGGCGGATATGAGCGCCGGATGTTGGAGATGTTCGTGATCTGGTCTCCGTACGGCGGACCGCCAGACGACGAGGTCTGGATGGAATTTGGTATCTCCAGTGATCTTCTGGTGGAACGGGTTACAGCGATCGTCTCGTGTTGTTTCAGAGAGTTTGTGTGCAAAGAGGACCGATACTTGTTGCTCAGAGCGCGGGAAGAGTTGCGACCACGTCGCTGACGGCAATGTAGCACCCTGATCGCTCCGCGAGGATGACACAACCCCCACTTATCACCAGGACTCTGCAGCCCAACGCGCGCTTGGTGGACCACTATCTCGTTTGAGGATTCCCCATTCCGGTGGCAAGCCTGACCGCCATCTACATGGCGATGGCGGGGAACGCGTGGTTTCCTGGCCGACTCTGAGATTGTTGACATCGCTGCGGAGAATCAAGACCAAGGGTCGGGCGGTGATCCGTCCTCTTGATCGAGGCGATGGTCCGCCTCCTCGGTGTACTTCTCACATCTGTGAAGGAACATGTGCTCGTTACGGGGCTCAAGCGTGAAGGTTGGATATGGACACAGATGTCGTCAGGCCGTGCAGCGCCGCCTAATAGCTCAGCCCCTCACCCCTCTACTCGCTTTTCAATGGCCGCCGAGATGCCCTCGCCTCCAATGGTAAACGTCGAACTCCGAACGACCGCGAGCCTCTTGCCGCCTCAACGCGGGGCCTACAATACTCGGGCGCCACAGTCGCAGTCACCCGCTAGCCGCTGACTGCGACTGGTCTCACGGCAGGTGTAGCTAACGCGCCTCCCTAGCGACGTGCCCCGATACTGTCTGCGCCGCCCTGGCCGGAGAATGCCATAAGCCTTCGCTATTGGGTACCGAAGGAAAGTGGGCGTTGTCCCTATTACACGACGTTTCTATCGTTGTTGGAACAGCTCGCATAGCTACCGTTGAAGGGACACCGAGTGCTCAAAGTAAAGGATGCCGCCGTCGGAGACGTTGCCGGCGCCGGCTCCAACGACCAGGTGGCCACCACCGTCGCAACGATGATTCACGACATCCGGCTTCGCGGAGATGACGCCGTCCGCGAGTACTCCGCTCGTCTGGATGACTACGATCCTAAATCATTTCGCATGTCGCCCAAAGATATTGAAAACGTAATGAAACGCGTTCCGAGGCAGACGTTGGAAGATATCCGCACCGTCCAGGCGAATGTGCGCCGGTTCGCGGAACTCCAGCTGGAGTCACTGCGTGATTTCGAATCCGAGGTGCAGCCCGGAATCATTTTGGGGCAGAAGAATATTCCGGTTGATGCGGTTGGTGCATACATTCCCGGGGGGCGCTACCCGCTGCTCGCTTCGGCACATATGACAATCGTGACAGCGAAGGTCGCAGGAGTGCCCCGAGTCGCCGCAGCGACCCCGGCTCCGGGAGGAGAAATTCCGGATGCGTCCATTGCGGCAATGCACCTCGCGGGCGCAGATGAGATCTACCTCCTTGGCGGCGTGCAAGCCGTCGCCGCGATGGCCTTGGGTACACAGACCGTCAAGCCAGTGGATATCCTTGCAGGGCCGGGTAATGCATATGTCGCAGAGGCGAAGCGACAACTATTCGGTGAGGTTGGCATCGATCTGTTCGCAGGTCCGACCGAAGTTCTGATCATCGCCGATGCTGACGCCGACCCTTTCGTTGTGGCCGTCGACCTCCTCAGCCAGGCTGAGCACGGGCCGGATTCGCCGGCGATTCTCATTACGACGTCCCAGCCTCTGGCCGAGCAGGTCGCGGTCGAAATCGACCGGTTGCTGCCGGGGATGTCTACCGGCGCTATAGCCGGGGCAGCCTGGCGCGACCATGGGCAGATCATCGTCGTCGATACGCTGAACGATGCATTCGAACTCAGTGACGAGTTCGCTAGTGAGCACGTCCAGGTACTAACCGCTGCGCCGCGCGAGGCGCTGGATAAGCTGCGCAATTACGGTGCTCTGTTCCTTGGCGACAAGACGTGTGTCTCCTACGGAGACAAAGTCATTGGCACAAATCATGTACTGCCCACCCGAGGTGCCGCCCGTTACACCGGTGGTTTGTGGGTGGGAATGTTCATGAAGACTGTTACCTACCAAGAGGTTCGCACGCAGGACGCCACGGCCGCTCTTGGTGAGTTGCTTGGACGAGCCGCTCGTGCTGAGAACTTCGAAGGCCACGCCCGATCGGGTGACATCCGTGCCTGCGTACCCGGTCAACGCCCTAGATGGGCGCACTAGAGATGGGCGCCCAGCGGTGTGCTGAGGATCGCATAGAGCGCGACCACCTCGGCGAAGTATCAATTCCGGCCGGCTCGCTGTGGGGCGTCAATACCTACCGCGCGCTCGAGAACTTCACCGCAGGCTCGGAGAAGTTAGGCGAATATCCCATCCTTGTCGCGGCGTTAGCTGCTGTGAAACAGGCAGCCGCACAGACGAATGCGGACCTCAAGTTGCTGTCACCGTCCGTGAGTTCAGCTATCATCGGGTCTTGCGAGGAAATTCGCGCGGGCAGCCATTTGGACCAGTTCCCGATCGAAATGCTACAGGGCGGTGCGGGCACCTCAACCAACATGAACGTCAACGAGGTCATCGCGAATCTTGCTCTGATCCGGCTCGGAGCCCAACCCGGTGAATATCACGTGGTCGGACCGAACGAGCATGTCAATCTCGGGCAATCGACCAACGATGTCTATCCCGCGGCGCTCAAGCTCGCGGTCTTGGAATACGGACTCGCCCTGATCAGGGGCATTCAGCACCTGCAAGCGGCTTTCGGGCGCAAGGCAGTCCAGTTCGCGGGTCAGGTGAAGGTCGGTCGAACGCAGTTGCAGGACGCGGTGCTGATGACGCTTGGGCAAGAGTTCGGTGCTTACGCGGAGTCGATGCGTGAAGAAGTGACTTCGATGACGCGGGCACTGGCAGGCATGCGGGAACACCATCTCGGTGGCACGGCGATCGGCACTGGAGTCAACGCCGACCCACGATACGGCGAGCTTGTAACCCGCCATCTTCGCGACATCACGGGGGTAGATACGTCGACGGCACCCGACTTGATCGAGGCCACCCAAGACGTCGGATCGTTCGTCACGGTGTCGGGCGCGCTCAAACGTGTAGCCATCAAACTGTCGAAGTGCTGCAACGATTTGCGGTTGCTTTCGTCGGGTCCGAGGGCCGGGTTGAACGAAGTCACACTTCCACCACGGCAAGCGGGCTCGAGCATCATGCCGGGCAAAGTCAATCCTGTAATCCCCGAACTGGTCAATCAGATCGCGTTCGATGTCGTCGGAGCAGATACCACGATCACACTTGCCGCTGAGGCCGGCCAGTTGCAGCTCAACGCTTTTGAGCCAGTCATCGGGTATTCGCTGTTGAAGGGCTTGGCACGTGTGGAACGCGGCTGTGTCATCCTGGCGGACAGGTGCATTGACGGTATCGAGGCCAATTCCGAACGTCTCAACTTGATGGTCGAAGCCAGCCTGGCTCCAGCGACCCTCCTGAGCCGTGTCATCGGGTACCGCGCCGCCGCTGAGATCGCCCAACACGCACTGATGACGGGTTCATCAGTTCGCGACGTTGCCCTCGACCGTGCTGTGCTCTCCTCTGCCGAACTTGACGACGTCATCGGCAGCGCCGCGCTCAATAACAGCACCGGAATCCGATAGACCAGCATCACAACAGGTTTCACGAAGGAGAAGTACTATGCGCGCAGCGGTTTGGCACGGCGCGGAAGCACCCGTAACGATCGAGGACGTGACCTTGGACGCGCCCGGTCCCAACGAAGTCCGGGTGAAGATCGCCGCGGCAGGAGTGTGCCATTCGGATCTCCACATCATCCGGCAGGACTGGGGCGGCATCGCCGCCCCGATGGTGCTTGGACACGAAGGAAGCGGAACTGTAACCGAGGTCGGCCGAGACGTCACCGATCTGTCACCAGGCGATCACGTAGTGCTGTCGTGGATCGCGCCCTGCAATGCATGCAACGCGTGCCACGACGGTCGGCCTACCCAGTGCCTCACCCATGCGAACACAGTTTCCGCCGGGGGCGTTCTGCATGACGGGACAAGCAGATTGCACCGCCAGAACGGGGGCACTCTCTTTCACTACAGTGGCGTGTCTTCCTTTGCGGAGGACGTCGTGGTGCCGGCGAGCGGCGCCATCAAGGTAAGAGATGACGCTCCGCTTGAAATCATCGCGTTGGTGGGATGTGCGGTAGCCACGGGTGTAGGAAGTGTACTCAATGTTGCCCAGGTGCGACCCGGGTCGACTGTGTTGATCGTGGGCTGTGGCGGGGTCGGGCTCAATGTTGCTCAGGGCGCCCGTATCGCGGGTGCCAAGACCATTGTCGCCATCGATGTGGTCAAGGAGAAGACTCAGAGGGCACTTGAGCTAGGTGCTACCCATGCGTTGGTGGCTCCAATGGACGGCGACCACCAGTCGCAGGCTGGCCTGATGTCTCAGATTCGGCGCCTTTTGCCAAATGGCGCCGACTACGCCTTTGATGCAATCGGTGGTAAGCAGACGGCAGAGCAATGCCTGAATGCATTGGCAGTCGGTGGGGCAGCGGTCATGGTGGGTATTCCGAAATCTGGTCTCACTGCGGAGTTTGAACCGCAGAAGCTAGTCGATCTTGACCAACGCATCATCGGAGCGAACTATGGCGGGATTGTCCCTGCGGTCGACATTCCGCGCCTCGTAGACCTCTATATGGACGGGACGTTGCTGCTCGATCCACTCGTCAGTCATCGCCGACCGCTGGACGAAGCAGCCGATGCCCTGAACGACTTGCAGGCAGGAACGGCGCTTCGCCAGCTACTGATCCCTTAGATAAACCATCTCCTGAGAAAGGGTGCACGGATGTCCCACACACAGAACTTCGTCGGTGGGGCGTGGACGGATTCACACGCCGACAACTACATCGATCTGATCAACCCGGCGACCGAGGAATGCTACGGATCTGTTCCGAACTCGGATGCCCGGGACGTCGACGCGGCGTTCGCCGCCGCTGAGAAGGGCTATGCCATTTGGCGCGATTCGACACCAAGTGAACGGCAGCGAGCCTTGCTGAAGATCGCTGACGATATCGAAGCCCGCGCCGAAGAGTTCGCCGATGCCGAGTCGCTTGACACGGGCAAGCCGCGATCAAACCTCGTTGAGGAAGAGATCCTGTTGTCCGTTGATCAGATCCGGTTCTTCGCCGGTGCCGCACGCCACTTAGAGGGGTTGTCCAGCGGCGAATATCTAAGAGGCCACACATCATCGATCCGGCGGGAACCAATCGGCGTTGTCGCACAGATCGCACCGTGGAATTTCCCGCTCAACATGGCAACCTGGAAGTTCGCCCCCGCGATTGCGGCTGGCAACGCCACCGTCCTCAAACCGTCTGAAACCACACCATCGACGGCTCTCCTTCTAGCCGAGGTTGTGGCTGAACATCTCCCTCCCGGCGTGTTCAATCTGGTTCTCGGTGGCCGAGAGACGGGCAGGGCAATGGTCGACCACAAGTCCCCGCAACTCATCTCGATCACCGGATCAACGCGAGCCGGTATGGAGGTAGCCCGGTCCGCTGCAGGAGATCTAAAACGGCTCCACTTGGAACTCGGCGGCAATGCCCCCGTCGTAATTTTCGGTGATGCCGAAATCGATTGTGCCGTCACCACCGTCGTCGAGACCGCGTTTTTCAACGCAGGACAAGACTGTACTGCCGCAACACGGATTCTGGTCCATGAATCGATCTACGATGACGTCGTCAGCAAGCTCACCGCCGAGACGCAGGCATCGGCCCGCACGGGCCCTCCGTCAGACCCAATGACGGTGTTCGGTCCCCTCAACAACAGGAATCAATACCAACACGTGAGCGATCTGATCGCTACCCTCCCGCAACACGCCACAGTGACCACCGGAGGCGCCGCAACACCTGGCAAGGGCTACTACTACGAGGCCACCGTGGTAGCTGGCGTACGCCAGGAAGACCGCATCGTTCAACAAGAGATCTTCGGACCTGTCGTCACCGTGCAACCATTCCAGGACGAGGCCGACGCCGTGCGACTGGCCAACGGCGTCGACTATGGTTTGTCCTCGTCGGTGTGGACACGAGACCACGCCCGGGCGTTGCGCATGTCCCGCGCTTTGGATTTCGGCTGCGTATGGATCAACACGCATATCCCCGTGGTGGCCGAAATGCCCCACGGAGGATTCAAACACTCCGGGTACGGCAAGGATCTGTCGAGCTACGCTTACGACGATTACACCCGCATCAAACATGTGATGTCCAACATCGAACGCTGACGCTGGCTCGAAGTCAGCCGCCGTTGGATCTAGCCCATCGTTCTCGGCGCTGTTGTCGAGGTAGGCGCAGGTCTCCGTTCCCGCATTAACTGGTATGTCGGCACTAGCCAGCAAAATGCGCATCGGTATAGCGCACTGCCTCAGCAACGGCCTTCGGGCATAAGATCAACTTATGACGATCACGCTTGGCCAGCTTGAAGCTTTCGTGCACGCAGTGCAGCTCAAGAGCTTCACCGCCGCAGCTGACGCGCTTAAGATGAGCCAGCCGGCGATCTCGGACTTGATTCGGCGGTTGGAGTCTGAAGTCGGCACCACGTTGTTCCAACGTGGTGGACGTGCTCTTGTTGTCACTGAGGCTGGGTACGAACTGTTCCCTTACGCGGAACGTTCAGTGTCCTCGGCCCGCGAGGGTGCGGCAGCTATTCGAGCCCTACTCTCCTTGGACGGTGGTACCGCCACGTTCGGATTACTGCGCAATGCCGATTATTACCTTCGCACCGACCTTGTTCGGCGATTTCGGGAGCTCTATCCCAATGTGAGGGTGAGGCTGGTTGGGCAAAACAGCGTCGAAAGCGCTGCCGCGGTCGCTACCGGAACGGTCGAGGCGGCGCTGGTCACTCTGCCAATCGATGACCTCGGCTTGGATGTAATGCCCATCGCTCGCGATGAGGTCGTCTATGTGACAGCCGATGCCGCCAGGGCGGCCGTTCCCGCCACGGTCGAGGACTTGTGTAGTCGCCCGATCGTGCTGTACGACGCGCACTACGCTCACAATGATCCTGCTCGGCGCCAGCTCAACGATCGTGCGCAGCTGATCGGCCGCCGTGTCACCCCCGTCATCGAGGTGGAGTATCTGCCGACGGCACTCTCGCTAGTTGCAGAGGGGTTTGGAGACACCATCGCCTGCCGCGCCGCTATCGACAGCGAGATCGCCCCTAGGAGCCTTCACGTCGTGAGCTTCTCCGAACCTCTCTATGACACTCTCGCGTTGATCAAGCGTGACGGGAAGGTTCTGTCGCCGGCGACCAAGGAACTCGCGCGCTTGGCATACGATGCGTTGCACCGGCATCAGGCTTCGGCGGAAGGCACCGCCGAATTGTTGGAGAGCGCCTCGGGAACTGGCTTCGCACAGTGGGCTTCGGCGGGTTCGTCGCATAAGCAAACCTGATGAGCTAAGCAAGAAGATTGGCCGTTGTGCGGGTACCGGCGGCAGCTGTTCACTGGGCGCACAGTCCATAAGTGCGAGCCTGGCCACAACCGGTCGCGCGTGTATGAAAAAGCGAGACACATATCGTGATACATCCCGAAGAAGTTGTATGTTCCGCAGTCGGAGAAAGCGCGCCTTCGACGCGTCCGCACCTTAATCGCGAGATGGGGCTGTTCCGTTCGTGGGCAGCGGCTTTCGGCTTCGTTTCTATCGCAACGGGTATCTTCACTGCCTATGGGGCGATGTTGAAGACGTCGGGATTCGCCGGGATCTGGACCTGGATAATCGTCGCCGTCGGCCAGTTTGCTGTCGCTGTCATCTTCGGGCTACTCGCCAGTCGGATACCTATGACGGGTTACGCCTACCAGTGGGTGTCCCGGCTCACCAATCCTGTGCTGGGCTGGATCATGGGCTGGCTGTCGTTTGCATTCCTCACGATTGTTGTTGTAGCGGTTGATTACACCGTTGCTTCGACGATTCTGCCGGCGTTGATAGGACCGATGACGGGGGGCGACTCCTGGATGATCACAGCCCTGATCATGGTGATTCAGTTCAGCTTGGTGGCCACATCCACGCGAATGTCACTTCGGGTCAACAGTATCGCTGTCGTCTTCGAGTTGCTTGGTGTGGTGGGGCTAATTCTCCTCTTGTTCGGCGCCGGGTTCATCAATCACGGTTTCCACTTCGAGAATCTCTGGAGCACAGCTCCAATTCCGTCAGATGGGTACCTGTCGATCGGAACGTTGACAGAAGTCGGGCCTTGGATTTTGGCAACGTTGTTGGGCTCCTTCACGATTGTAGGGTTCGAAACAGCGGCAAACCTGGCCGAGGAAACCAATAACCCGAAGCAGACAGTTCCCAAGGCCATGATGATCTCCGTCGGTAGCGTCGGCGTACTTGGAATGCTGCTGCTGATTGTGGTCACGTCGCTCGCCGGCGACGCTGAACAACTCGCGCAATCATCCTCGCCGGTGGCCGATGTGGTTGCGGCACATCTCGGGTCCCTCATGGGCCGAGTGTTGCTCGGTGCAATCATCGTGTCGATCTTCTCTTGCGGGTTGATGATCATGCTGAGCAACAGCCGACTGGTGTGGGCGATGTCGCGAGACGAGCGATTCCCTGGATGGCAGGTGTTGTCGAAGCTGTCTCCGAAGTTTCAAACACCTCTTGCCGCTGCGACAACAGTCTTCGTGCTTTCCCAGCTGATATTGGCTATCTTCGCCAATCAACCTGACGCTCTGTTCATCCTGTTCGCGGCCGGAAGTCTGATCCCGGCACTGATTTACGCCGGCACGGTCGCCATGTACATCGCCAAGCGACGGGTCCTTCCGCCGGCTTCGGCCGACGCCTTTCATCTGCCGGCATTCGTCGAATTCGGCGCAGTTGGGATCGCCTCGTGTTGGCTGGCCTATGAACTCTCTGTATTCCGCGACCGGTCCTTCACAATCCCGTGGGTGTACGTGCTGCTGATGGTTGCCATTGGCTCGGTCTATCTCGCCTACTTGCTCCTCAAGAAGGGCGGCCCACGCGGGTTGGTCATGCCCGATCTGTCCTCCATCGATGCTGGCTTCGACGGACCGCACGGTGTGGCAAGCTCAAGACATCCAAATCAGTAACGACGAAGGCAAATAGGGACCCATAGGTCGAGCAGGCTGAGCTGTGTTCGGTGTCGGGGTCGGCCGCCCTATGGGTCGCGAGCCCTGCAGAAGATACGAATCGGTCACCTTCGTTGTAGAACGAAGTTCTTCGCGCAGACCGTCGGCACCAGTTGTTGGCGAGGAAGCGAGGACGGCAGGTGTGGCCGCTTGGCTGACGCGAAGCTGCGCGGTCGTCAAAACAACTTAATTGCAAGATAATTCGTTCACCAGTGGCCCGCTAGGGCCCGGACTCCGAGATCGAGAATTACTGCGATACCGATGCCATCGTTGGCGCTGTGTGGCGTGCCTCGCACCCTGGGGTGAGTGGCGACATGTACCCATCTGATCTGGACGGCAACGTAATTGCGAGTTGATCACCAACAAACGGCACCGCAAGGCTGCATCATCAGTACGAGCCATGCCGCAGAAGGGATCCAAATGAATGCTGTCGCAGTTGGCCAGCACCGACGGCTTCGGCGACATCTTCAGACACTTCGCGTCGATCCGAGTCTGATCGGAAGAAGGCGATCGAGTGAAGGTTATCCCCAGCAGACATCGCGGTCTATCCCGCTGGGGGGAACACTAAAACTGGGTGTCCATAGTTAATCGCTATCTGCAGGACTGAACATCACAACCTGCTTTCGGAGCCTTGATGATCAACCAGAAAACCTATGTGAACGCGACGGTCACGGGACACGAGTTTCCCGCACCTACAACAGGATTAGGCGATGTCCCGCACCTGCAGTGAAACCGATCCGATGCCCGGCATCGCAACAGCAGGTGAGTCCGTCGCTGACACGTACCTGATCCTCGGGGATACGGCGGTCGCCAAGCGCACTCTGTCCGCGCTACGCCGTCAGCGCCGGCGAGTGACTCACTTGCCAGCGCCCAGCGACGATGAACTCCGGGCAGCGTTGGAGGTGCGGCGCCGCGGTGTCGCGGTGCTGACGCACAACGACGTGACCTCATTGCGATACGCACTTGTGGTCGCCCACGTTGGCAGCGATACTCCGCTTGTTGTAACTATTTTCGACCGCACAATCGGGGATGAGCTCAAAACGTTGCTGCCCCAGTGTCATGTCACCTCACCTGCGGATCTCGCTGCACCACCACTCACCGGACCCTGTCTACGGCGCAGGCTGCTGGCGGCATCCCGCAGCGCCGACGGGCTCGTTCGCACCATCGAGTCCCGCAATGGTCAACCCGTCGCACTTATTGCCGAACGGCAACGAGTCCCCCGGTGGCACATCCTGCTAACGCACCTCACAGGTCTGCTTCGCACCCCCGACAAAGGCACGCGTCTACTCCTGACAGGCCTCGCTGGGCTTCTGACCCTGCTCGTTGTCGACTGGGCGGTGCTCGTCGGTTGCGGTCACCGCGGCATAGTGCAGGGGTTCCACGAGGCGGTCAGCGTGATCGCCACAGTGGGACCGGCAAGCGAGATACACGACATCCCGGCCTACTCTGTCTTCGCGGCGCTAGCCATGCTTGCCGCCATCGCGTTCACGGCGATGTTCACGGCAGGCATCGTGGACCGCATCCTGGGTCCTCGACTGCACGGCCTCCTCGGTCCGCGTGTAGTGCCGCACTCCGGGCACGTCATTGTCATCGGCCTCGGACAGGTTGGTCTGCGGCTGTGCCGGGAACTGCTCTCACTAGGAATTCCGGTAGTGGGCGTCGAACGCGATCGCAACGCAGCCAATCTGCGTCTGGTACGCCCTCTACGACTGCCTGTCGTCATCGGGCACGGCACCGATCGTCGACTACTAGAGAAGGTCGGTATCCACCGAGCCCGCGCCGTCGCCGCCGTCGGTTCAGACGACCTCGACAACATCGCCGTCGCCATTGCGGTGGCGAGGGTGGCTCCGTCTCGCCGTGTCGTAATCCGAGCAGGTGAACACGAGGCGATCGCTGAGACGCGATCGTTGTTTCCGTTGGGCATCGTCCGCGATGTAGCCAGTCTCAGCGCGGCGTATGTCGTCGCGCGTCTACTGGATTATCGGCCGCTATCCGTGATCAGCGACGACACCGAATTCTTCATCGAGGTGTCCCCCGGAACTTTTCATCGGGTAGGCGCGAGCCCAGCCCCTGAGAGTATGGATGCTCCGCACCGCTCCGACACTCAGACAGCGCAGACGGTTTGAGCACGAACTCATTCACGGGCGGTGCGATGGTCGCCGAGGTGGTCGGCGACTGTTGCACCTGCTCAAACCTGACTTAGGCTAGACGGTGATTGACCTGGCGCGAGTAACCAGGCTGAGCGGTGCGGTGCAGACCACGCAATCGGACTTCAGTGCGACGTTGTCATCGGTCGCGATAATCCCGGTTGGCTCGTGCCAGCCAGATCGGCTGCATCTTTGCCGATCTTGTCCGAACTGGCGGCATGGACGCCCACCAGTTCCAAATCGGGCCGGACGACGAGCGCCTGCGCAATGGAGCCCAGCGCCTTGCGGCGGCATCGACCTGAAGCTGATGCTGCTACTGGTCAAAATGTTGCGAACGCATCGTGGTATTGCGCCCACTTTGTTGGTGATATGTAGCAAGGTACGTTGTGCCGAGACCTCGGAGTGCGACGACTGTTGCATCGGCGCATGGAATTGTCGGCCAAAGTCGTCGCCGCAATTTTATCGACTATGCCGCTTGCTTTTTCGCTTTCCCGCCGTAGCGCTGTATTCAGCAGATACTGCTCTGACGATAGCTGTCAGAAACCGTTCGAGCTGCTCTGCGTTGGCGATGGTCTGATCCCCGACGAGGAGGCGGCCATAAACTCCGCCGATAAACGTCGTGACGGCGGTGCTTTGCATGTCGAGCAGTTCGGGATTGGACGCCGGTTCGGGTGGCAGAATCTGCTCGATCGCATCGCGGCACATGGTGATGATGTGGGGGAGGAAGTCTTGGTAAACCTCCGCCAGCGCAGGGTCACGTGTGGAGGCCAGCAGCAGTTCCTGGCGTGCTTTGTTGAGCATCAATCCGGCCCCGTCGCCCTGCATCATGACCAGATGCGCGATCCGGCCGAACGGTGAGTCGGACTTGGTTGATTCTTCAGTCACCGATTGCAGATTCGCGGTGTCCATCTCGGCGACGCGTTCGGCGACGCCGCGCAACAGTGCAGCGCGAGTGCGGTAGTAGTAAGACGTCGTCCCGCTAGGTACTCCGGCTTGCTGGTCTACCTTGGGATGACTCAGCCCATGCGATCCCTGCTCGGCCAGTACTTGGACCGCCGCGTCGCATAGTTCACGCCGACGTTTCTGGCCGTCGCGTTTTCGTTGTGTAGCGATGTCGCTCAGTGTAATGGGGCTACCGCGGTCTATGGGTGGCGCTGCACTGTGCCGAGGACGATGTTTCGTACCTGGTCGCCCTCCTCGGCCACATGCAGGCATGGGCACTGTGCCATGGTGTAATACCGCAAATCGCACCGACTCCGGGGAGTCGGCACAAGCTCGCTGCTGCATGGGCATTGAGATCGAGCCGCGCGCTAGCGGTGGTGGACAGCGTCGATGGCTGTGAAGCCAGTGTCACACCATTCTGACGGATGCGGTCACCGCCTCACCTCCACCCGACAGGTGAATCGTTTCTTGCGACGCCGACGCTGACTTCGCGGATACCGGCGGTCATCTCGTTTGCCCCACCACGCAATCCAGGTGTTGCCGGGCGCCAGTCCCGACCATCGCATCCGGTGTGCAGAAACCAGCCATTGACAGCACCTCTAAAGCGTTAGAGGATGACCTCTAACGCATTAGAGGATGGAATCGAGGGATCTAATGGCTGGAATCCACCGGGAGCGCCCTGGCGCTGAGGCGCTCGAAATTGCCACGGGTGACCCAGCGATATCGCTTGGCAAGGACATCTGGATGTCGCCTGGTGTCTCGAATTCCTACGCCGTGGGAACCGACGATGGCCGGGTGATTGTCAACGCAGGCCTGGTCTTCGAAGGAGCGCTGCGCCAGAGAGCGTTCGCAGGCGTGGCCGGCCCGACGCGGGCGATCATTGTCACCCAGGGGCATGGCGACCACTGGGGAGCGGTCAACTCGCTACGCGAGGACGGCACAGAGGTGGTGATGCACTCCAGCTACCGATATTGGCGCAGCGACCACGAACTACTCGCCGGCTACCGGGCGCCCAAGACGACGTTCGCGTTCGAGAAGTTCTCCATCGCCATCATGAAATACTTGGGCACCGTCGATCCGGCGACTATCGACTTCAGCTTTCCTGAACCGAGCACTACATTCGACCGACGCCTAGAATTGAAATACGGCGGACGCCGCTTCGAGTTGGCATCGACGCCTGGTGGGGAGACCACCGACTCGCTGGTGGTGTTTCTGCCGGATGATCGAATCCTCTTTACGGGCAACCTTTTCGGACCGCTGTTCGGCCATGTGCCGAACCTGATGACGATCCGCGGTGACCGGTACCGCGACCCCCTCCTCTACGTCGAGTCGCTGAACACCGTGCTGTCGTTTGCGCCCGAACGCCTGATCACCGGTCACTTCAACCCGATCGAAGGCGCCGACCGTATCGCGGAAGAGGTCACCGCGATGCGTGATGCCATGCAGGCCGTGCACGACCGCACCGTGGAGCTGATGGCGGCCGGCTCTGATGTCTACACCGCCATGCGTGAAGTGCGTGTACCTGAGCAGTTTGACGTCGGTGAAGGCTATGGCAAGACGTCTTGGAACGTTCGGGCGATCTGGGAGATGTACGCCGGCTGGTTCCAGCATCGCTCCACGACCGAGTTGTACGGCGTTGCTCCGGCGTCGGTCGCGCACGAGGTGGTGGCTGCTGCTGGTGCGGACAGCCTCATCGGGGCCGCGCGCAGGCACGTCGCAAGCAATCGACCCGTCGAAGCACTTCACTTGACGGACTTGGTTCTTGCAGCGGAGCCGACCAATCCGGAAGCGCGTGGGGTCGCCATCGATGCCCATCAGATGTTGCTGAGGGACACCGAAAACTTCTGGGAGCGGGCCTGGCTCGCTAACGCCATCAATGAATTGGGGACTACGGAATGAACACTGCTACTTTTGATTTTACTGGATCCGATGTACTGGTGACAGGTGGCACCTCGGGTATCGGCAATGGCATCGCCACCGCGTTCGCCAAAGCCGGTGCAGCCGTGACTATTACAGGAACCCGCGCATCAGCATCAGACTACGACGCCGATCTTTCCGGGTTCACGTATCACCGGTGCCAGATTCAAGATCCGAAATCCATTGACGACCTGACGGATTCGCTCGGCGCCCTAGATATACTGATCAATAATGCCGGTGGCCCGTATCCGGCCGGTGATGAATACGATCCTGACGGGTATGTCGCCTCCGTAACTCAGAACATGTGCGGGCCGATGCGGCTGACCATGCGCTGTTACGAACGACTCCAATCGAGCAGAGTGCCGGGCGGTGCGAGCGTAGTCAGCATCGTTTCCATGTCAGCGTTCCGCTCAGCGGTTTATGTCCCTGGGTATGCCTCATCAAAAATGGGACTAGTCGCGCTCACGATGAATCTCGCTCGACGCTGGGCGAACGACGGCATCCGGGTCAACGCGGTCGCTCCCGGCCTGATCGACACCCGCATGACGCACCCTGCGATGAGTATGCCCGAAGTCCTCGACATCGAAATCGGTTTCCACACGCCGTTGGGTCGGCCCGGCACTCCGGAGGATTGCGTGGGCGCAGTGCTCTTCCTGTGCACCGAGACCGCCTCGTATATCACCGGCGCCAGCATCGCTGTCGATGGCGGCTACCTCACCGTCTGAGCCGCACGTCCCACAAGAAAGGCAAGATAAGTGAGCGAGTTCCCCACAGTCTCATCATCGGACGACGTCCTCAAGCTGGCGCAACAGAAAACGGGGCTACACGATATTGACTCGGATTCGTGGCGCCCCGGGCTGGACCTCCTGCTCGAAGAGGTCAACACTTCGTCCGCGTTCACCGCGCACGGCCGCGAAAGCATCATCGGAGACGCAGTCGATACGCTTGCCCGCCGGCTGCGGGTGCACAGCTACATCCAGCAGCACCCCGAGGTGCTCGACTTGCCCGTCGAACGCCCATTGATCACGCTGGGAATGCCACGAACCGGAACCACCGTTGTCAGCTATCTGCTCGACCAGGACACGTCGCGGCGCTCACTGTTGCACTGGGAGTGCATCTACCCGGTGCCACCAGCTACCGCTGACACATTGCGGACCGACCCACGCTGCTTGGCCCTACTCGATGAGCGCCAGCAGATCCTGCAGTTTGTGAAGGACGCGAATATGCCACTGCCGCACTGGGAAGACGCCGACGGACCCACTGAATGCATGTTCATCCACACCCAGGATTTCAAAGGACTGTCCTGGGATTCGTACCTCTCGACGCCGCATTATGCACGGTGGGTCATCAACGAAGCGGACATGACCAGCACGTACGAGTACCAGAAGCGTTATTTGCAAGTTCTCCAATCGGCGGCGCCGGGAACGTGGAGCCTGAAGATGCCGTCGCACTCGGTGCACGTCGAGGCTCTGCTTTCAGTGTTTCCCGACGCTCGGTTGATCTGGGCGCATCGGGATCCCTACAAGGCGACCGGATCGCTGTGCAATCTGTGGACGCTGCCCAAGAGCATGGTGATGAAACCCGACGCTATGGATCTGGCGGCCATCGGTCGAAATGCTATGAGTCAAATGCAATCCCACGTCGAACGTCCGCTGCGGATCCGTGAGCGCATCGGCGACGACCGGTTCTTTCACATGTATTACCACGAGCTGATGGCCGATCCGATGGACGTGATGCGGCGCATCTATGCCTGGGCGGGCGACGAATTGGATTCCGATACTGAGTCCAGGATGTACAAATGGCTCGCTGAGCACCCGCAGAATCGGTTTGCGCCCAACTCGTACAGCCTCGATCAGTACGGTCTGACCGTGGAGCAGCTGCAACCGGTTTTCGCCGAATACCTCGCCGCCTTCGACATCGAGCTCGAGGAGACCTCCTGATGCTCGGATCGCCGCTGGCTGCCACTGACTGCTACCACGTCGGAATCGTGGCTGCCGACATCGATGTAGCGGCTCAACGCCTGACCGCCAGCGCGGGATACGAGTGGACGCGGCCGATCGACTACACCGTTGAGGTAGTCACGAGTTCGGGCGAACGCCATTTGCCCTTTCGGTTCGTCTACTCCTTGCAGGCGCCGCATATCGAGTTGATAGCCGAGGTGCCCGGAACGCCGTGGACAGCCCCAGCACACCATCTCGGCTATTTCGTCGATGACATCGCCGCCGTATCCACTCGCCTGGAGAGTGCCGGCTTCAAGCTGGAGGTCAAACCGGTAGGCGATATCGCCGACTCTTTCGCTTACTTCATCGACCCGGCCGGCATACGGATTGAGCTTGTGAACCGAGCACTATTCCCAGATTGGCCTGCGTTTCTCAATGCCGCCGCGGACCGGAGGTGAATGCGCGGTACGCGTATTGTCTGTTGTGTGGCAGATGCGCCTAGTAGTTGGTCCGACCAGCAGGCTGGCATTGATTGCCGCAGTGCGGTCGGAGCTTTGGCCAGCTGCGGCCTGCGACTGGCGCATTCGTCGAAGCGCCTACAGTGCAACGAAACTTGCTCAACAGCGATCTCAGCTCGTCATCGACTAGAGACCTGGATTCGTGATGGAAATGGGCCGCGAGACGGCCCGATTGTTCGCGCGATATGACCATGTCCAGCATCCGAGGGGCAAGCCGAGACGTGTACCCATCTGATCTGGATTACCGTGCGATTGCGCAATTCATCCCCGTTCCCCGTCCCGCAGCTGCGGGCTATAACGCAGAAGGGATCCAAATGAGTGCTGAGGAAGTTCTTCGTCGGAAGATTGACGCGTATCTGACATCGATCGATGCGGCCGACACCGAGGGGGCCGAGGCGGTGTGGGAAACCAGTGATCGGGTGTCGTTCATCCATCCACGCGGTCATGAGTATGGCTGGCATGAGGTCGCGAAGAACTTCTACGGCATCACGATGGGTGCCACATTCAGTCAACGCTCGCTGCGCCTCGACGGTGAACCACGCATCACCATCTATGAGAATGCCGCCGCGGTCGTCGAATTTGAGTGGACGTTCGTCGCGCTAAGAGTCGACAACGGGGAGACGCTTCGGACACGAGGCCGCGAAAGTCAGGTCTTCATCTCAACTGGTGAAGACTGGAAACTGGTGCACGTCCATTACTCAGGCCCACCGGTTACTGGTGCTGGCCAGGGATTCTGACTGGAGACCGAGCGAGGCTATGTGAGATCGTCTGCCCAAGCCGGGTGGGTTTCAGCGGGGACCACGTGCTGGCTGGGATGTCCGTGCGCGAGCGGCAGCGGTGCAGCGTTGTCAGCTCTGTCAGTTCGACCCACGGCCAGTGCCGTGTTGCGACGTGCGAGGAGCAGGAACGTTGAAGGCCGCAGTCTATGAGACCAATGGTGACCCAGAGGTACTTCGGTATCAAGACATCGCCGATCCCGTTGTGGGACCTGGCGATGTCCTGATTGCAGTCGAGGCGATCAGCGTCGAAGGTGGTGACATTCGCCACCGTCGACTAGTGGCAGCCGCCGAGCCGCATGTGGTGGGCTACGCTGCCGCCGGTGTGGTGCGTGCGGTAGGTATTGGGGTGCAGAGATTCGTCATCGGTCAGCGGGTCACGGCCTTCAACTGGAGTGGCTCGCATGCTGAGTTCTGGTCAGTACCAGTAGATTTCGTATACGCTGTGCCAAACGATCTGTCCATCGAGGTCGCTGCCACCATCCCGGTGGCCTTTGGTACCGCCCACGATGCCTTGTTCGAGTTTGGGAAACTGACAACGGGACAAACAGTGCTAGTCCGCGGCGCCGCCGGAGGAGTGGGCATCGCCGCCATCCAACTGGCCAAGTCGGCAGGTGCCAGCGTCATCGCCACCTCATCCTCCGACGAGCAAGGGCGACAACTGTGCAGAGTTGGTGCGGACCACGTGGTGAACTACTCCACCGACGACACCCCGGCATCTGTTCTGGCCATCACCGATGGCGTAGGCGTCGACCTCATGGTCGACATGGTGGGCGGGGCGGACCTACCTGTACTGTTCGGTGCACTCCGCCGACGGGGTCGGGTCTCAGCAGTTGGCATGAGCGCTGGGCAGCCGATCCTGTCCTACATGGACCTAATCTCGCGCCTGCTCACCATCTCGGGAATCTCGTTTGGCACCGAAATGCACCTGCCGCGCGCCAGGGCCATCGTCGAGCACTGCTTGCAGCGGGCCGCAGAGGGTGACCTGACCATGCCCATCGATCGGAGATTCCGGCTCGACGATGCCGCCGCGGCCCACCGCTACGCCGAGTTCGGGCGACCGTTCGGACGGGTCGTGATCGTGCCCGTGGGCTGACGACAGACGAAGCGCGTCGTTGCTTCGCGTCATGACCGTCCGAGCAGTTCCATGAGATTCTGCGGTGAAGAGCCGGTGAGGCGCTCGACGGTGTCGGTCACGAGAGCAAGCTCGCCGGCGGCGATCGCGGTGTAGGTCGAAACCCACGCATCCAGTTGCCATTCGGGCACACCATAGGGTCGCCGCGAGGCGTAAGCCTCCTCGATGGTCTCCTGCTGGTATGTCGTTGCGCGCCCGTTGATCTCAGTGATCGTGTGCGCGACCTGGGCCAGGGTTATTGCTTCCGGGCCGGTAAGGTTGTACAACCAGGCGTGTTCTGGCGTCGGCCGAGCTGAGGAGATTGCTGACGATACGGCCGACGTGCCCGCTGGCTCCGGTGATGGCGATAACGTCGCTGGCACTCACTTTCGTGTTCCTTTCGAGCGTTGGTGACAAAAGATCACGTGCGCAGGTGCCGATCTCGATCGGCATACTGGCGCCTCTGCCCGTGCCGAGTATCGGTCTCGGCAGTCGGTGTAAGCATTGACGGGCCTCGGTGAGGTTGATCTCGCCAACTTCGCACCGAGTCGGTCACGCACACTGCCTCCGCAGGTGAGTATGCCGTGGGATCACGGAGATGGCGTGGGCGAGCGCGTAGGACAGGACTTCCGGACATCATGGGCGATTTCGATCCGGGCCTAACCGCGCGGGTTTCGGGCCCGGGGGCAGACGTCGCGCGGAGTTCCGGGGATGGCAGGCCGAGTATTGGTAGGCGCGTCGAATGCGGCAGTCGCAGCGGTTCGTATTGTCATGTATCTCCTTTTCCGCCTGACGATTACTGCACGTTGGTTGACAGAAACGTCAAGGGGAGGCCGAACACCGACGAGTCGATCTCGTCGAGGAACGAGCCGTTGCCCGAGAAGCTCTGCCGAAAGCGTGTGGTCGCGCTGTAGCGTTCCGCGATAGATTCGGCTGCCGCGGCGTCGGGAAGTCGCAGCACCACGGTGTAGATGCCGTTGCCATTGCTGTCGAGGAACTGTCGCACCGAGTTGGCGACGGGCGCTGTTGATTCGCTGATCGGGCTGACAAGCTCGATACCCCGCTTCCAGTCCAGATGGACATGTAACCCGAGTTCGTTCAGTTCGAGGATCTCGAAGACGAAACCGAGATCGGTGAACAACTCGGCCACTGCATCGTGCTGCTGGGCCGCCACCGCGCAAACGACGTGATGAAGCCGCGGTTCTCCGGGGGTGTCGGTCATTTCCGCACCAAACCACGGGGTTTGACCAGGCCGAGATCGAAGTGGGTGAGCCACCCGGGCGCAGCATCGCAGACATCGGGAATTGCGTTGATTGCACTCATCGCGGTCCAGTTGTAGCCCGGATGCGCAACAGCGCCGTCCGGTTGATCAGCGCCTTCGAGCGTCAGCTCAGTCGACGGATCTCCTTCGATCATGATCCGGTACCGCGTCTTGCCCCAATCCCAGGCTGGCTCCAGTGCGCCGGCACCGGCTGTGGTGTAGATCGCGTGAAAGACGATGAGCGGCCGACCCTCGACCCATGCCGTCCATTCGTGATGCTGAGCGGCCACAGTGCCCTGGGGTATCGCTCCGAGACTGTGCGGTATGTCCTCCGTCGCGATGGCAGCTTTCACGCCTGAGGTCACCTCGTCGATCTTCACATGAAGGCCGTCTGCGATCATGGCCATCGACTGGGCGAAGAACGGGACGCCGAGACCGAGAATCGTTGGCTCTGAGAGGAACTTACCCTTCTCTTTGCCGAAGCCCAACGAGTCGATGTGATCCAGCGGTGCATCGGTGAGGACATTGACGACTTCGTACACCTGGATCCGGTCTACTCTGCTGACGACCCGAGCGAGCGTGAGAGGCAGTACGTCGCCGGCAGAGCCGGGGTGAATACCGCCTCCATGAAACGATGTTGCACCTTCCTGACAGGCAGCGCGGATCTTGGCGCCGTCCTCGGCGAAGTCCGGCGTCGGATGGAAGAACCCACTGGTGGTGACGACGTTTTGCCGCCGCGCAGCAGTCGGCACGCCTGGCTGACATCCATGAATAGGGGTGTGTAGAAAACACAGTCAGCATCGAGCGCCACGATCGCGTCGATGTCATCGGTGGCGATGACACCTGTCGGTGCGATCCCGGTAATCTCGCCGGCATCCTTGCCAACTTTGTCAGGGTTGTGCACCAGCACACCGACCAGATCGAACACTGGATTATCCGCGAAGTGTCGTATAGCCGCCTCTCCGACGTCCCCTGTCATCCACTGGATGACTCGGTACTGTCTTTCAGCCATCGGCAGCCCTTCCTAGCTCGTGCCGACACGGAGCACTCCGCGCGGAACTAGTAGTGGTAGATCGTTGTACGTCGCAATGCCCGCAGGCGCGGCAACCACGGCAGGTATCGCGGTGATCGCCGGCATAGCAGTGATGGTCAAGCCCAGCATGATGTAGTCGTCCAACGATTCACCCTTAAAGTCCGGCGGCGGCAGGAAACTCAGTGTCGTCTTGATTGTCGGTCTGCCGTGCACTTCGACGGTGTATCCCATGTGCAGTGGCCAATCCGGTTCCAGGGATTGGCCTTTGCGCCACTGCCCGCCGATCTCGATGACCTCACGGTCGCCGACAATGCCTTTCCATCGGACGTCGATTCCTGCGACGCAGCCTTGGGAAATCGTCCAGTCACCTGGTAGATGGAGATCCTCGGTGGCCTGTGCATACTCGACGTCGCAACGCACGTCGTCGAGCTCGATGCCGAGGGCGTCGGCGACCAGGAGCACACCATCGCGGAAAATGCCCGAACCGCTCTCGGTGATGGCGCGAAGATCCGGTTGGTCGATGGGGTACCCGAAACCCATGGGAATTTCGGTGGCAGGCGAGTTGTAGATAGTCGTATCAATGGATTCCAGTGTGGAGATCTTGTCGACCCGATCGGAAAGGCCCGCTGAGACGATGGCGAAGAGCTGGATGAATCCAGGATTGATACCGCTGCCGAAGATGGTGGCACCACCTGATTCACACGCTTCTGCAATGCGCTCGCGGCCCGAACCGAGGAAGTGTCCTGTGATGAATCCCGCGGTGGCCACGACGTTGATGCCTGCGCTGAGAATCTCGACTAGTTCGTCTACGTTAGCGAACATCGGGTTGTAAACCACACAATCGGGTTTGAGCGCGAGTAGTGCGTCGATGTCGTCGCTAGCTTTCACGCCGAGCGGTTCGATTCCGCACATTTCGCCGACATCCTGCCCGACTTTTTCGGGCGACCATGCGTAACAGCCGACGAGCTGCAATGTGGGGTTGGCGGCGATCGCGTGCACCGACTTCTTACCGACGTTTCCGGTCGTCCATTGAACGATGCGGTAGGTCATTGGGGATTTCCTTCCGTTCCTTCGTACGCGGGGTCAGCGGCAAGTGAAGTGAGGAGTCCGGCACCTGCAGAGGCCTGCCGGTCAGCCCAGCGAGGTCGCGGACGAACGCTCAGACGGTGCCGAGGCTGGATAACATCACCCCCAGAACCATGATCAGGCCTGTACCCCCGGCCGCGGCGCAACGGAGAATCTCCCAAACCCAACCCATTGCAATCCTCCCTATTGATGGGTCGCAATCAACCGGACAATTCTCGAGTCAGGGTTGATTTCACCACATCAGCCCACGTATGAGGTCAGTCGGCGGTATGTCCTCGATGGAGATCAATCCCTTTGGGGCGCAGCATATCCAGTCGATCGCGTTGACAACTCGCGCCGCAGTAGAGATGCATCCCGCATCGGTGGAGTCGAGCACTGGATGAGAGACGTGCGTATTGATCTCGACGCGAGGGTCACCTTCAACGACGACGCGGTGGACGCCAACCTGGTTGTCCGGTGGGTACTCCCACTCAGGTGCTGAGGCCGGGGTGAGTCTGTTGATGTGCTCCATCGTGATCACTGGGGCTCCGTCACGGATCCCTTCTACCGCGAATCGGGCCGCGGCCATCTGGCCTGGTTCGACAGTGGCCATCTTGCATTCGATGCGCTGGTCGGTGTACCACGGCTCGGTGCGCTGACGAACTTCGTCGAGTTCAACGCCGAGCTGTCCGGCCAGGTTGCGAACCGGGCCGCCCCACATTGAAGTGATGACGCCTGGTAGGAAGAGCATCGGCGCGTCGTCGTCGGCGGTCATCCCGAAGCCCATTGTCTTTCCGGTGAACTCATAGTCGTCGTAATTGGAGTAGTCGAAGATCTCCTGGACGGTGATTGACCTGGCGCGAGTAACCAGGCTGAGCGCACTGTGTACCTCGGTATCGCCCGAGAATCCTGGATCGATGCCGTTGACGTACAGCGACGAGTTTCCGGTGTCACAGGCCGCGTCGAGTGGGACTCGCAGCCAATCATCGACCTGATGAGGGGCCACCAGCCACACCATCGAGGTGGCTGCGACGTTGATACCGGCGGCAAGGAACTTCGACATCTGCGCGATAGCTTCCATTGGCCGGGTTTCGCCCTGGGCGGTGTAGACCACGCAATCGGGTTCCAATGCGATCAGCGCATCGATGTCATCGGTCGCGATAACCCCGGTTGGCTCGTACCAGCCAGCCAGATCGGCTGCATCTTTGCCTATCTTGTCCGGACTGGCGGCATGGACGCCCACCAGCTCCAAATCGGGCCGGCCGATGATCGCCTGCAATGAATGGCGACCGACATTGCCTGTGGAAAACTGCACCACTCTTCGCATCTGCTGTCTTTCTGGCTTAGTAGTCGGGAATCGGAAGTGGTGAGTTGTTGGACTCGATGCCTCCGTCGACATGGAAGATCGCGTTGGTTGCGTAGCAGTCACGGGTGCTGAGGTAGACCGTCAGCCGACCGAGATCCTCTACGTCGCCGAGCCGGTGAAGTGGCGTGTTTTCCTTCATCTGTTCCAGTGAGCCGGGCATCAGGTCTAAGCTCTGTTGCAGGCCATCTGTGGCGAACGAGCCCAATGCGATCGCGTTGACTCGGATCTTTGGTGCCAGTTCCTGTGCCATTGCCCGGGTGAGGGCTTCGAGCCCGCCCTTGGCGGTGCAGTAGGCAGTCAAGGCGCGAATGCCGAAACGCGCTGAGCCCGAAGAGATGTTGATGATCGAGCCGTGGCCGGCATTAAACATGTGGGGCGCTACGAGCTGACTCATGATGAAGGCGGAGGTGACACACCAGTCGAACGTGCGCCTGAAGTCGTCGTCGGTGATGTCCAGGAAGCGTGAATACGTTGCGCCGCCAACATTGTTGACGAGTATGTCGATGCGGCCGAAATATTCCATGGCTGTCTCCACGACGCGTTCCCCGTCGGGACGACTCATCGCGTCGGCGACCAGTGCCAGCCCTTTGCCCCCGGCGACTTCGATGTCGGAGATCGTTTTCGCGATGGCCGACTCCGTGCGCGCCGTTCCGACCACCGTCGCGCCGGCCTCGGCCAGAACCCGCGCAATCCCTTGTCCGACACCCTTTCCCGCACCGGTAACGATCGCGACTTGACCATCCAGACTGAACTGCTCCATGGCCATGAGTTCGATCCTCCTCGGAACTGCACCCGCTGTTGGTACATCGATCACATTGACTGAGATCAGCCCAACTCGACAGGGACTAGGCGGCGCGAAGTATCGCCAGTAAGTATACGATTGCGTTGACTTAAGTCAACAGCACGTCTGCCCTTCTTGCCGGCAGCTGCGGCGTACAGGAGTAGTTCATGGCAGTCGCGAACAAACCGTCGGCACGTCAGGCCAAGCGTCTACAGACTCGAGAGCGCCTCATGGGAGCGGCGGTCGCGGAGTTCAAGCGAGCGGGCATGGCCGCGGCAGATGTCGGCGCCATTGTCTCTGCCGCCGGGGTTGCTCATGGCACCTTCTTCTTTCATTTTGCGACGAAGGAACACGTCTTGCTGGAGCTGGAGCGGCGCGAGGAGAGGCGGATCAGCACGCAGTTCACCCGCTATCTGAACTCGGCCCGCAGCTTGGATGCCAAGCTGACAGAGGCAATCCGCTTGGTCAGAGACCTTGAGCAACGACTCGGTGCGGTCCTGTTTAAAGACTTTCTTGCCCTGCATTTTTCACCAACGCGACCAGCGGTGGAGCGCGTCGAGGATCACTCGTTGATCGTCTTGATTGCCCGCGAGATTGAGCGTGCTCAAGCGCTGGGCGAAGCTGATCCCGACGCGGATGCGATGAACAGCGCTGTGTGCTTCCTGCTCGGCCTCTACGCACTGTTGGTCACCACGCATGACTGGCCTACACAAAGCGAAATGCTCAACGACTACGTCTGCCGAACATTATGCGGTCTCGGCACGTATTAGTGGAAGCAGTCCCAACGTGGCCACGGATGGTGCGGCCCATCCGTCTACGACAACGGTGCGCCATACGCTGACCTTGATAGCACCGGGGCTATCAGTCACGTGTGTTGAGCCGCGCCAGTCGTCGCTGGGCACGCGTGGTGCCGCGCTCCCGAACCCCTTACAGCACACTGGGAAAATTCAGCAGCGAAGGTGAGTCAGTCGCAAACGCGTCAGTACTGAGTCGAGCCTTGATCGACCGAAATGCTCGCCGCCGTTACGTTTCGCGCCTCATCACTAGCGAGCCACGCGACAGCGTCGGCGATATCCTCAGGGTCGGCAACCCAACTGGGGAGAAACGGAGTCAACATGTGTGCAAGTTGCGGGTTAGATTCGCTCGCCCGCGTCAGCGCGGTAACCATGTCGCCGGTACCCATCGCACTGTTAACCGGACCGGGATGCACGCTGTTCACCCGGATCGAGTGCCTGCCCAACTCGGCGGCAAAAGCTCGTGCCATGCCGGTGACGGCATGCTTGCTGGATGTGTAGTGAACCATGAATGGTTGCATTTTGATTCCCGCGGCAGAACTGATCAATACGATCGACCCGCCCCTGCCGCCATCGACGATCTTCGAAGCACCGGCCATCACCGTGTTCCACGTGCCGGTCACGTTGATGTCGATCACATCACGGAAATCCTCCGGTGTGATGGCATCCCATGCCTGAGGCGCCGAGACGCCAGCGTTAGCAACAATGATGTCAAGGCGACCAAGTGTGAGAACTCCGTCGCGAACCGCTCGCTGCATCCCATCAAAATCACGGACGTCGACAACCGAAGCGATGATCTGACGCCCCGTGGCTTCGACCAGCTCCACCGTCTCTGCGAGATCGTCGGTGGTCGCGGAATCATATGGAACGCAAGGCGGCAGCTTGCCGGCTATATCGACGGCGATCACATCAGCCCCCTCGCGAGCCATTCGAACCGCATGCGCGCGTCCCTGTCCGCGCGCGGCGCCGGTGATGAAGGCAACTTTTCCCGTCAGACGATCTGCCACTATGGATCTTCCCTTCGGTCGGATACGGCTGCGATAGCAATGCCCGCACGATTCGCGGACAACCGGACTGAGCACCACGACGTCTTCGGGCGGGCGATCCCAAGTGTGGGCGATCCGGCGCTAAGTACACGATACCGTATATAAAATTTCTCAATCCACGTACGCGCCGTCGGTTGTTCGGATATACCCACAACATGACAGCAGCGACAAATGTTGGTCGAGTTGGTGTTCTGGCGGCGGCGCTTGGTATAGGGGCCGCAGTCATGACGGGGTACGGGTGCGGATGGGCGCGGGCCGATACCGGCGGGGAGACGTCCTCGTCGTCTACACCCGACGTGTCGAAAGTGAAAACGCCACCCTCAGAATCGAAGTCGACTACCAAGAGGTTCACAGTGCCGGTTCGGGTGAGAGTGGGCGGAAGCGGAGCCGGGACGGGCCTCCGCAAGACGTTGCCACCCGCGCCTGGCGGCTCGCCGCGGAGAGGATCCGGTTCGTCGGCCGAGCCTGGCAATACCCGGGCGGGCGAGATGGCGACCGGCGGTTCGCCGTCGGAAGCAGCCGCTCCCAAGCGCGAGACCCGCTCACTACGCGCCGATGACACTGAAAATGATGGTGGAACAAAGAAGCCCGCAGCGGTACGTCCGCTCCTCAGTGAACGGAGGTCAGGGTCCTCCCCAGTCGTCATCGGTCAATCGGGCATGCGGTCTTTCACGGGCACGGCCGTCTCTGTTACCGGGATTGACGCGGGCGCGCACCCAAGGCTGGTGACATTCACCGGGCTCGACGCACCTGCTGCAGAAGCCTTGATCCCAGGTGCGGGAATTACAGATGATGTAGTTGCGGCTAGTTCGCAGCGGCTGCCGGCTCAGTCTCCACCATCGTCGCTCAATCGCGGCGTCACGATGGTTGCCAGGACAGTACTGAGCCCCCTGTCTGTCACCGGGACACCGGAAGCGCCTGCCCAATCGCCGGCGTTGTGGGCTCTGCTGGCGGCGGCACGACGCGAGTTCGATCAGGCTGCATCAGAGGCGGGTCTGAAAAGGGGGGATCTGAGTGTCGATCGTGCGATTTGGGGTGGACCAGTAATCGTCAAGCCGGGCGCCGACGTTGCACCCGGCGGGAACGTGCCCGCCTCGCCTTCTGGATCGCAGGTAGGCCGCGTTGACGACCAATCCTCAGGTTTCGCGACCGGCACCGCGCCTATCCCGGCGTTTGCTGATTCGAGCTGGTCCACATCGCGAGGCAACTTGCTTGCGTGGCAAGCTCTGAATCCAGCGAGCAGACCCAACGTCAATGTGATCCATGACATCGCGGCAGAGGCCACCGACGTGCTGGCGGGAGCCGTCAACGGATTCACTGCACAACTTCCGGCGGACTGGTCCTTAGGAGCCACAGCGAGCCTCGTCCCCGACGTGTCACTCCTACGCAACCTGACTCCTATGCAGCGCGGCGATATGGGCCGAGGTCTCATCCCCGGAGCCGGTCAAATCCGTGACTGGGCACTGTCGCTAGTTGCCGATGACCAAGCCGTTGAGCCCAGTATCTTCGACCGGCTAGGTATCCTCGCGGCTGTGCCGTCTCTGGATCCGCAGCCCTTCGCAGCTGGCACACCAACCTTCACCGGTCAGCCTTCCGTCGTGGAGCGGCTATTCGTCGGCGGGTTGCGGTTGATCAACCCGATCCTGCGCATGGCGGGAATCGAGCTGACCGGCTCCAGCGCGTCGATCCCATTCATTTCCGATGGCACCCCGCCGTTCTTCCTGACCTACGGGCTCACGGTGAGCAGCGGCGAATATGACGGATGGAAGGTGTGGACGCTTACGCCGGCAAACCCTTCCGGCAAGGTCGTCGTCGCGGTCCACGGCGGCGCATTCGTCTCGCAGGTCAATATCTTTCAGTGGTGGACCTACACCGACATGGCCCGCGATACCGGCGCCACGGTGGTCGTCCCACTCTATCCGCTGGCCAACGCCGAAGGTACCGGCGGGACCGCGAAGACGGTCGTGCCGACGATGGCGGATTTCATTGCCGATCAGGTAGCGGAACACGGGGCGGGCAACGTCAGCGTCCTCGGCGATTCCGTGGGCGGCACTATTGCCTTGGCCGCGGCGCAAGAGTTGGTGCGGCGCTGCAACGGCGACGAGGCATGTCTAAGTCAAACACTGCCTGGCCACATGGTTCTCATCTCGCCATTCCTCGATCTCAGCATGTCCAACCCCAACATCGCACTGGTTGACGACCCTCTTCTCAGCGCCGACTCTTCGCGGAACTACGCCAAGCTGTGGGCCGCGGGCCTTGGTACGCCCGACGATCCCGACGGTACGAAGAACCCTTTGGCCAGCCCGTTGTACGGGTCCCTGGAAGGGCTTCCGCCAACTACCGTGTACACAGGGTCCCTGGATATGCGCGCCCCGGACGTGCTTCTCTTACAGCAGCTTGCTGCGGCCACGCCGGGTACCGACTTCGAGTTCGAACTTCGCAACGGTGCAATCCACGACTGGGTGATCTTCGCATTCCTACCCGATGCCGTCGCTGAACGGCCCGGCATGTACGAACACTTGGGAATAGCGGGGACGACGGAGGGCGACAACGCCTGATGTGGCCAGCACGCCCCGGCTGGCCCAGTGCATGGTTTGGCGACGGGCCTGGCTCTGCATGTTTACCCGTTCGGCCGCGGGTACTAAAAGCTTTGTGCATCAATAGTATTCGTGCGTACGCATGCGGGTAATGGACTGAGGCCGGCGGCGACAGTCGCCCGGCGGTGGGGTTCGAGCGGCACCGTGTGCCACGCAGTGTCAAGTCATGTCTGATCCGGACCTGCTTGCACGGAGAATACCGGAATGCTGTAGTCGTCGGTTGCGCGTCCAGACGGTTGACCGCACACAATAAGAGAGGATGCCTTGACCTGGCTGTGAGTGGCTGGCCCGCGCGGATCGAATCCGCGGTGATCGAGAGTCGCTGATCGGTCGTACAGGCGGCGCAGAGCAGCCCGAAGCTGTTGATGTTGACGCGGTCTTCGAGGAAGGGGCGAGGGGAAGGTTGGAGCGGCGGCTAGCGTTGGTTAGCGGCGCATGTACCGACGCGTAGCTGCCACGAAAGCTCGCGACTGGCCGAACGGCGCGCTGACTGGCAGCCATGCGATATCTGCGCCGGAACTGGCTACCTGCCGGCGCGTAGTGACGACTAACTCGGTGTAGATCAGCGGCTCGATGATTTACCCAGGTGGCATTTTCAGAGCTGGAAGCAGGTGCACGTAACCGCAGACGCCATGTCGCTTGTGATCAAATGAGTGTCGTCCTAGGTCAAGCATGCTTGGGCGGTCGCATCTACCGTCGTTGACATGGAACTCTCATCCTCAGCCCACGCGGCGGAGTTAGTTGCCGCGGTGCGCTCGTTTATCGCCGGCGATGTCATGCCCGTTGAGGACGCGCTGCATCGCCAATTGCGCAACGCTGCTGAGTGCGGCAATCAGGCGGCACGGTGGCAAGTGCCGGACGAGCTGGTGGAATTGCGAGACAAGGCCCGGAAGCAAGGCTTGTGGAACTTGTTCTTGCCGGCCGGACACGAGGGCCCGTATGCACAGCGCTTCGGCACCCGCGGCGGCGCCGGTCTGAGCAATGTGGATTATGCCCCGATCGCAGAGGCAACAGGGTGGTCATTCCTGGCGCCCTACGTGTTCAATTGCAACGCACCAGATTCCGGCAATGCCGAGGTTCTGCTGCGCTATGGCAGTGACGAGCAGAAGTCTCGATGGCTTGACCCGCTGCTGGCCGGGGACATTCGTTCGGCGTTCGCGATGACCGAACCGGATGTGGCCTCTTCTGACGCGACCAACATGCAGTTGACTGCGGTGATCGACGGCGGCGAGGTGGTCATCAACGGCCGCAAGTGGTGGACGACCGGCATCGGACATCCCGATTGCACGGTACTGATCGTCATGGGACTTACTGACCCGGAGGCCAACAAGTATGCACGCCATTCGATGGTGCTGGTGCCCCGTGACACCCCAGGGGTAAAGGTCGAGCGCATGCTGGACACCATGGGGTTCTTCGACGAGCCCTTCGGTCATGGTGAGGTTTCATTCACCAACGTTCGCGTACCGGTTTCTAATGTGATCGCCGGGCCGGGCCGTGCGTTCGAGATCGCGCAGGGGCGACTTGGGCCCGGACGAGTACATCACGCTATGCGTATGGTCGGGCTGGCCGAACGTGCGCTACATCTGGCGTGCGAGCGCGGGATGTCGCGCACGGCGTTCGGTAAGCCCATCATCAACCTGGGTGGCAACCGCGAACGAGTGGCCGACGCGCGAATCGCCATCGACTCAACGCGGCTGCTGATCCTCGACGCCGCTTGGAAGCTGGACACCGTCGGACCGCTAGGCGCGCTCAGTGAGGTGAGCGCTATCAAGGTGGCCGCCCCGAACATGGCTCAACAGGTTATCGACTTCGCGATGCAGATACACGGCGGTGCTGGACTGTCGAGCGACTTCCCGTTGTCGGCCGCTTGGACTGCTGCTCGCGCTGTGCGGCTGGCAGATGGACCCGACGAGGTACACAAGAACGTGATCGCCCGTGTCGAACTCGGCAAGCATGGAGCGGGCCGATGACCCGGCGACATGGGACGCTGCGCGTGCTGATCACCGGTGGTGCTTCAGGTTTGGGGGCCGCACTGGCTGCGCGGTATACCGCCGGCGGTGCCCATGTGATGGTTGCCGATCTCGTCGAGGCGCCGGCCAACCAGAACCCGGCGGTGTATCAGCGCCTCGACATCACGTCCGTCTCGGACTGGACTGACATCGCTTCGCGTGTAGGGAGGGAGTTCGGTGGGATCGACATACTGATCAACAACGCTGGTATTGCCGCCGGGGGGCGCATTGAACAGGCAGACGAACAGCACTGGCGCCGCACACTTGATGTCAACGTGCTCGGCGCGGTCAACGGCTGTCGGGCTTTCGTGCCGATGTTCAAACAGCAAGGCCATGGCCACATCGTCAATATCGCCTCGCTGGCTGGGTTGGTGCATCCAGCGGCAATGAGCTCATACAACGCCAGCAAGGCAGCCGTTGTCGCGTTGTCCGAAACTTTGCGCTATGAGTTGCGCCCCTGGGGTATCGACGTGTCGGTTGTATGCCCGTCGTTCTTTCGCAGTAATCTGGCCGCCTCGGTTGATGACGGTGACCCGTTGGCTGGCGAGCTGGCGACCAAGCTGATCGACCGGGCCCCGCGCACCGCCGATGACGTCGCCGCACACGTCATCGAATCGGTCGAGCGTAAGCAATTCCTGGTACTACCCGACCGTCCGGCACGGTTGGCGTACTGGACCAAACGGCTTGCCGGCCCGATCTATCGGCGTCAGATGAACGACCTGGGGGCAAAAATCCGTTGCGCTGAAGGGCATCCACGAGTATCGGATGAGGTGAAACCGAAATGAATACTCCCATGAACACATCGGCTGAGGGCGTTGTGTTGATCACCGGTGCGAGTTCCGGATTGGGTGAAGAGATGGCGTGCCAATTCGCCTCCCGGGGTTATGAATTGGCGCTGTGCGCGCGACGCACCGATCGGCTGGACGCCGTGGCTGCCGAGATCCGGGCGGCGACTGGGCGGCGAGTCGAGACCGCGGCACTGGACGTCACCGACGCTGTAGCGGTCGAGGAGGTGTTCCAGGACTTCGCCAACCATTTTGGCGTCATCGACCGGATTGTGGTCAACGCCGGAGTCGGGCAGGGTGCTGCTCTTGGCACCGGCGGTCGGCAGGCAAACCACCGCACTGCGATGACTAATTTCATTGGAGCACTGAGTCAAACCGAAGCGGCTCTGGAGATCTTCCGCCGCCAAGGCCATGGACACCTGGTGCTGATTTCGTCGATCTCGGCGCTGCGCGGAATGCGCAAATCTATGACGACCTATGCCGCCACCAAAGCCGGAATCGCCTCACTGGCAGAGGGTTTGCGCTTGGAGAACATCAACGGCGTCGACGTGTCGGTGATCTACCCCGGCTACATCCGCTCGGAGATGAACGCCGCAATGGAAGCAAAGACCCGTTTCATGGTCGACACCCGTGTCGGCGTGAAGGCCATGGTCGCCGCGATCGAGAAACGCCGCGCCAAGGCATATGTTCCGCGGTGGCCGTGGATGCCGATCGCCATGGCGCTGAAGACCCTTCCGCTGAGCATCATCAGGAACCTGACATGACAGATCCGTCGCACTCCCGCCTCGAACCTGATGCCGTGACCGGAGCACTCCCGGTGCGTGCGGAAGACGCCTTTGATGTCGAAGCCATGGCCGCATGGCTACGGGACAATGCAACTCCAGGCGCCACCGATGCCGACCTGTCGGCGGTGCCGCACGTCGAGCAGTTCAACGGGGGCGCGTCCAATCTCACCTACCTGCTGCGCTACCCAGGCGCCGATCTCATCCTGCGGCGACCGCCCAAAGGCAGCCATCACGGCAGCGCACACGACATGGGCCGCGAGTACCTGGTGCAGAACCAGGTGGGCCAGTCGCTGCCTCACGTTCCGCGCACAGTCGCCCTGTGTGAGGACTCGTCCGTCATAGGCACCCCGTTTTACGTCATGGAGCGCATAGACGGGCTCATCGTCCGCAAGAATCTGCCAGCGGGCGTGGCGCTGACCCGTGAACAGACCGAGGTGTTGTGCCGAAACGCTGTTGACCTGCTCATCGAACTGCATCGCGTCGATTTGGACGCGACGAAACTCACTAGCCTAGACAAGGGCGATGGCTACGTGCGCCGGCAAGTCGAGGGCTGGTCGAAGCGCTACCGCACGGCACGTACCTGGAACGTCGGCCGGTTCGAAAAAGTAATGCGCTGGCTGGCAGCCAACCAACCGGCAGATCATGCACACTCGCTAGTGCACAATGACTTCCGCTTTGACAACCTCGTGCTTGACCGCAACGACCCGACTCGACCGATCGGGCTGCTCGACTGGGAACTGGCCACCGTCGGCGACCCGTTGATGGACTTGGCCAACAGTCTGGGCTACTGGCTGCAGGCAGATGACGCCAAATACATGCAACTCTTCCGCCGCCAACCAACCAACCTGCCCGGCATGATGACCCGCGCACAAGTGGTCGCCTACTACTGCCAGCAGACGGGAACGGATATCACTCACCGGCAGTGGATTTGGTACGAGGTATTCGGTCTCTTCCGCATCGCCGTCATCGCCCAGCAGGTCTACCAGCGATACCTAACCAAACAGACCACCAACAAACAATTCCGCTTCTTCGGCATCGCAGTACTGCTACTCGAATGGCGTTGCCGACGGCTCATCGCCAGCGCGACCCATCTCCCGACCGACCGTGCTAACGACCAGATAGGCAGCATTCGATGACCGGGAGCCGACGTCGACTGCTCAAGACCGGAATGTGGAACCCGCCAGCGGCGCCGCCGAACCAAGGCCGCACCACGGTCACGACCGCATTCACTATCACCGCCCGATTCCACACCGACGGTGAAGGCCCCGAAGACGTCGCATTCGATCATGACGGCCAAATCGTCACCGGCTTGGTGGACGGCCGCATCGTGCGCATCGACCCCATCACTGGCGATCGCACCATCGTCGGCAGCACCGGTGGACGGCCGCTGGGCGTACAGCCCAGCAGAGATCGGTCCGTGCTGATCTGCGACCACGACAAAGGCCTGTTGCGCATGTCATCGACCGGGAAAATCGACGTGCTCGTCGACGAGATCGATGGTGCCCCACTCCGTTTCGCCAGCAATGTAACGGAACATGCCGACGGCACCATCTGGTTCACCGTATCCAGCCGACGTTGGGACCTGGAGAACTACCTCGGCGATGTCTTCGAGCACTCCTGCACCGGCCTGCTCGTGCAGCGTGACCCAGATGGAACCCTAACCGTCCTGCTCGATCGGCTGAAGTTCGCCAACGGGCTTACCTTGGCCCCAGACCAGACGCACCTGTTATTTGCCGAAACCGAAGGGTACCGGGTGAGCCGCTACTGGCTGACCGGCACAAAGATCGGCACCGTTGAGCCGCTCATCGACAATCTGCCCGGACTGCCGGACAACATCAGCCTTGGCAGCGACGCTCTGGTTTGGGTATCGATTGCGGCGCCCCGCAACGCTCTGCTGGACCGCCTGCTACCTCGGTTCGGCCTCCTGCGAACGCTGTTGTGGAATCTGCCTATCAGGGTGCGCCCGAAAGCGACGCCGATCGCCTGGGTGATGGCATTCGATTTGCACGGCCGAGTCATCTACGACCTCCGTTCCGACGACGGGTGCTACGATTTCGTTACCAGCGTTGCCGAATACGACAGCGTGGTCGTGGCCGGCAGCCTCCACGCCACCGATATCGTCCACATCGCGCTCCCGCCAAAGTAATTCGATACCTTTTGCTTCAGTAACTCTGCGGTCACACGCTAAGCTTCGCGCCGAACGGCGCTGGGGGTACGGCCCCACCACCGCTGCGCGCACCGGGTCAGCACGGCCTGCTCGGAGAGCCCGATCAGATGGGCGATCTGGGACAGCGGCATGTCGGTTGTCGTCAGGTATGTATGCGCCCGACCGCGGCGGACGTCATCGAGGATGTGTGCAAACGACTGATCTTCGGCCTTGAGTTGACGCTGAAGCGTTCGTGGATGCACCGCTAGAACCTTTGCCACATCGTCTAGTTCCGTAGGTCCGGTTCCCAGCGCCTGGTCGAGCACCCCCCGCACCCGGCCGGCCATCACAGGACCGGGTTGGCGAGCCTGCCGCGACAGGAACGCTAGCGCCAGGGCCCGCAACGTATTGTCCACGCCGTCGAGGCGACGCGACAACAAGCTCTTGGGAACTCGCAGGAGCGCAGCCGGGCGAGCGAAGCGCACAGACGCCCCGAACACGCTGTGATAGCGGTCCCGGGATGCTACCGGTTGATGCGGGAGATCCACCGAGCGCAGCCCATAGTCTCCGCCGATGAGGAACCGCAACGCCCGGTGAAAGAACACCATCGTCATGTCGGTGGCCTGGGGCAGCTGACGGATCCCGGAGCCGAAGCAGTAACGCACGGCAACCACACCGCGCGCCCGATCAGGGTCGTCGATCAGTGACACGCTGAGGTCGCGGGCGTGGATGAACATGAATCGCGAGGTGCACTCCAAGGCCTCGGAAACTGATGTCGAGTTTTGGATCGCCACCGACAAGGGACCCAGCATCCGGAAATCCTGGGCCTCGCCCACCCGCAGACCCAGATCTGCGCAACGCAGATCCGCCGCAGCGATCTCCAACACCGCAGCGATGGCGCGGTCCTCGACCAACACCTCATCGGTATCCAGCGCTTCGACCGGCAACCCTGCCTGCGCGGCGTACCCGTCGGCATCGCCACCGAGGCCTTCCACGCACTGACGAAACTTCTGCAGCCCCGCCGACCGCACCAATGACACTCCTACAGACTCGCAACTCTGTCGCCTGGAATCAAGCAGTCGTCGTTCAGTGTCAATCATTGACAAGACGCTGTGGAACAACGGCAATCAGACTTCATCCACCCTTCCTGCGCGAGACCGGGCTCCGGTGCGATGAGATCGCGAAGGGATCTCTGCGGAAGGGGAAGGGTGCTAATGCGGTGCACTGCAGGCGGGTGGCAGATCACGTGCAAGGGGGGACGAGGCATTGTGCGGTTAATATTGCATCACAACTGATTTCGACGCCGGACGCTCTCGCGACACCGGTGAACTTGCGCGCCGAAGTATTGAAAGCGATTGTGGGATGCTGTGGTGATTCGCGCGGAGCGCACTGTTGGGGCCATCGACGCTTGTAGTTTCATCTTTGTCGAGTGGGTGGGTTGCAAGGGGCGCCGGCGCCGCCGCCGCGTCTCGGCTGCGTATGCCGTAGTGCGATGCGGTCGCCGGCTCCCAGAACTGGTCACAGACATCGCAAGTATACTCATACGTATACATCACTTGATGTGAGGAATGAAGCTGCCGATTTTGAATTCCCAGACGGTGTGGTGTTCTCCGTCGGGTTGGCTTCGGCGCGAGAGAGGGGATTGGTTGTGATCAAGGGTATTCCGCAGTCCGCGTCCGAAGCCGGTCTGGCGTGAAAGCGGCGGTCTACTACACCAATGGTGAACCTGACGTCGTACGCTATGAGGATGTCGCGCCTCCGGTCTTTGGGTCGCATGATGTATTGATCGCGGTTGCTGCGATCAGCGTCGAAGGTGGCGACCTACACACACGGCGGCTGGTCGCACCGGAGCAGCCACCTGTTGTGCCTGGATGCGCAGCCGCGGGGGTGGTTCGCGCGGTCGGCGCTGCGGTTACCCGCATCTCGCCCGGTTGTCACGTTGCGGCGTTCAATCATTCTGGTTCACATGCTGAACTTTGGTCCGTGCCAGAGCATTACGTTTATGCGTGCCCGGAAGACCTCGATTTGACGGTTGCCGCCACAGTACCCGTAGCGTTCGGAACCGCTGATGATGCGTTATTTGAATTCGGCCACCTCCAGCCGAGTCAAACTGTTTTGATTCGCGGTGCGACCGGAGGAGTGGGTATCGCCGCGGTGCAGCTCGCCAAAGCTGCCGGCGCGCAGGTGATCGCGACCGCTTCCACCTCTGAGCGCGCGCAGGCTTTGCGGTCGCTGGGCGCCGACCACATTGTCGGTTACACCACACGTGACATTGTCGATACTGTCCTCGGCCGTACCGAGCGGCGCGGTGTTGACCTGCTGGTGGATATGGCCGGCGGGTCGCAACTGAATGAACTCACGGCCGCTGTCCGTTACCGCGGAACCATCGCCTCTGTCGGCGTGAACGGACGGCCGACCGCGATCGAGTTCTACCCGCTGGTCGCACGTGGGCTAACGGTTGTCGGGGTGTCATTCGGTGAGGAGATGCACAGCCGGCGCGTGAAGGAGATGATCGAGCGTCACCTGAGCAGTGCCGCGCGCCGTGGGTTGACGCTACCGATTGAGCACGTCTACGCGCTGGCGGATGCGGCCCAGGCTCACCGCCACGCTGAGCGCGGACACGGGTTCGGGCGTATTGTCATGCATCCGTAGCCACGTACCTGGCCGGACCACCCGGTTACGCTGGATGCGAGGCTCCGGCGGCAACGTCTCAAGGCAGCAGCCGCCGGGCCAAGGTGTCTCTGAGTTTTGGAGGCAACGATAGACGCACTCGTGACATCGAGAAGCCCAAATCCTTTGGCCTGAAACACCTGCCTCTGGTTGCTCGTACGTCAGCGGTGACGGCAGTGCGGTCAAAATCAGCGACGCCGCCTCTATTCCTGCCCTGGAACTACCGTCCATCTCTCAATGTCGACCGATCAATCTTTTCCAACCATTCAACGGCAGCAGCCGACTCACCTGGCATGAAGATCCCCTCCCCTCTCTTAATCACTTGACGGCCGGCGAATGCCCGCGCCGTCCCCAATCATCCGAATCCACAACGGGATTAACACCGCTTACACAGAATTGCCAATCGTCGCGGTGCTCGTCGGAAGGTCTGTCATAGTGACGTAGTAACTGAACGGACCGCGCTCGGGTGGATCCTCGGGCGCGAGCTGGCAGTGATGCTGCACAACGCATCTGCTCGGACGACTCTCTGAGCAGTGGCGAGAATCAAGCGCCCCAACTCTTCTCGATCAAGGCGCACCCTTTCATCGGCCCGGTCGACATCGGTCATCATCCCCGACACAGTCAAGCTCACGCGCACCAGATCATCCGACGGTGCTGCCCGAACCTCGCCGATCGCATCGATCGCCCGACGGGGCCCGCATCATCAATTCAGCTTTGGATGTGCACGGGTACTGGAGCCTCCGGAACTTCCGGGGTCATTTACTCGCATACCCCACCGGCGCAGTGCTACCACAACTTGGCGCCGGGGAGGCCCTTAGCCGTGTTGTCTTGTTGAACCGGCAAGCGCTTCAAGGACGGATGCGGTGTCGGTCACGTGCCCGATCACGGGGAAAATCGTTTTCACCGCGAAGTCTTGGCGCTCTGCATCAATATCGCTGAGCGCATCCTCAGGCAAGAAAAGGTTGAATCCTCGCTCCCATGCGCTTCGAGCAGTCGACTCTACGCCGAAGCTTGTGGACATCCCTGTCAGGACGATATCGGTGACTCCGCGCTTCCGGAGAACCCCATCGAGATCTGTGCCATAGAAAGCATCCCAGTGTTGCTTAACGAGGATTAGGTCCGACGGCTGATGGCCAATATCCGACGAAGTGTCCGTCCAATCGGAGGGAAGAACCGGTACCCCGTCCGGCCCGGGAACCTTTATCGCGTCCAAAAACTTACCCTGCATCTCTCTGACCTGCATCAAAATAACAGGTCGTCCTAGTGCTCGAACTGCGTCGGCTATGCGCGCGAAGTTCCGATGTACATCTCCCACCGAGTGCGGAGCATGGGGGAGGGTTTCCATACCCTTTTGCAGATCTATGGAGATCAGCGCCACTGCATTAGGGTTCGGCATTACGTCTGCGTACGCATCTGATAATGATGCTGGCATCAGTGTCGGCAGCAGGGCGGCAGCACAACCGAGCCTCATCAACCATCGTGTCGGGATCATGGTCCGACTCTATCGATTGATTCCAGTTCTCGTCACCGACGCCTATCCGCCTATCCCGCAAGGCGCCTCCTCGGCCACGCAGACGAAAGCTCCAAGCGCTGACGATGACCGTCGTCGGCTTCCCACCCGCGGATACGGTCGTTCAGCTCGGCCAGCGAGTCCACTTCGGGCATCGGGGTCAACCAGCTACGCCGGAAGCGACCGACTTCGCCTTCCACACCGCCTTTCTCGTGCGCACCTGCGATGCCGGGCTGACAGTAGAAGGCATCGAACCCGAAGTGGGATCGGAATAACACCCAGCACTGGTCAGGTTGTCATAGCGGATGTGACGTGTCGGGATCCCGCCGATCTCGGTGAACGCTTCAATATGGCCCTCCGGGAACGCTTCTTGCCCCTGGGTCGGATACACCCGGTGAATGGCCTTGCCTGAATGGGCCAGCCAGAACACGAACATGTGGCACCGCGTTTTCACCCCGGCCAGGATCACCCAGACCTCGCCGAAATCGACTTAGGCTTCGGCGCCGGGTGGGTGTACTTGGGGCACAAAGACTTCTACCCGCCTTCCGGCCTCGGCATCGATCTGGGCGCTGCACACCCGCACGTAATCCCGGACGGTGGAATACGACAACTGCTCACCGGCGCCGTGTTCCTCGATGAGCCGGTGCAGAATCCGCCGGGCGGTATGGCGCTGCTTGCGTGGGGCGGTGGTATCGGCCCGCAACATGTCGTCGATGACCGTATTGAACGGATCCAGTCGTGGTGAGCGGCGCACCGGTGTCCTGCGCGGCGGCGGCAGGGCGCTGGCCAACGCCTGGCGCACCGTGCGTCGGTGCACTCGATATTTCGTTGCCAGCTCGCGGATCGACAGACCCTCGACACGGGCATCACGGCGAATCGCCGCGAACTGCTCCACCCGACCCTCCACTCCAGGCTCCTCTCCATCGCAACCCTGTTCGATGGATCAACACTGAAGTGGGGCCAAATCAAACCGTCACAACCACACCGGCGAGTCGGCAACATGCGGCCAGAACAAACCGTCCTACCGTGTCCAGATCAACCTGCCATAGTCAGATGTAATCGCGGCGACGCCCTGCACCCGTCGGTTCGCCAGTGAGCGAACCCACTCCGCCGGGATTTAAGAACCATCCGACATCGATAGTGCGATAGCTAGACGGCTGCTCAGCGGCGCTCTGCGATTCTTTGCCATTGCTGAAGTAAATAGATCGCGATTGCGTTGCTGCCTAGCATAGAACTGCAGCTAGCCTCTTTAACCAGCTGGCCGAGTCCAATTCGTGTAGAGATGCTTGCCGGGTCGTACTCGGGATGGCAGGTGTGTGGCAGACAAGTGCCGGCGGCGGGCCTTTCCGCTTCACTCAGAAGCTCTGACTACCCAGTCGGTTTCTGTGTGGGCAGTTCGGCGAAGACTTCGACCACGTCTGCATCGAAGCTGAGAAATCCCTTGATCGGGAGGCTCTCTGGCGGTGGGTCATCGTAGCTCCATGCGATGTCCCGTAGTTCCGCGCCTTTGGCGTCCGCCGACCAGTACGTAGCAGGGCCCTTGTAATCGCAGAAGCTAGACGAGGGCGACTGTCGCAAACGGCTCATTCTGACCAAAGCGGGCGAGACATACAGGCGGGGTTCGAGCGTGGTCTCGAAGACGATGATGGTGTCGTCCGTATCAACAAGCGTGACACCGGAAACCGTGACGCGCAGTCGTCGACGACTCGGACGGCAGTCGACACGGTGGTAGGGATTGGGTGGATAGTTGACCAGGACGCGTCCTTCCTCAATCCAACAATCAACGCATTTCCACGGGACAAGTGCATATCCGGGCGCGGTCGGTTCAGGGCGGTGCGGAAGCTCGCGTACGAGGTCTAGTGGGAACGCATACCGCAAGAACTTGTCTGGTCGATGAACCAGCAATGCCCGTTCTGTGTCGATGACTATCCGTCCGTCGAGGATGGCTTGGACGCGCCGGGGATGAGGTTCGACATATACGACGCCGTCAGGCAGCGGGTGGGAATACCACCCGGCCGGATTGCTGCCCAGCGGACCGCTCGGAGTGGTGAGTGCCATGTGGGCTTTGGCTCCTTACTGATGCACACGCGGTACTGGCTGGGAGCCCGTGGTAGTCGCGGCTCTCAGCCGAGCGTAGTTCACTGACACCAGTCGCTGAAAGATGTCATTGACATTTTTCAGCGAAATGCACACACTATTTGTGATGACGGACACAGACGCACCCACTACGAAGCGCGATGCTCAGCGCCTGGAGACCCGCCAGCGCATCTACGACGCCGCCCTGGCCGAGTTCAAGCGGTCCGGGATGGCGGATGCTGATGTCGGTGCCATCGTCGCCGAGGCGGGTGTGGCGCGAGGGACGTTCTATTTCCACTTCCCGACCAAGGAACATGTGCTCGAAGAGGCAGAAGGCGACTTAGTTCAGCGGCTGGCCGCTGATCTCGGCAAGTTCGCCGCCACGAAGCCGGACCTGTGGTCGGTTCTCGAAGAGATCGTCCGTCTGGTGGTCGCGTCAGAAACGCGTCTGGGAACGAGACTTTTCCGAGATGTGCTTGCTCTGCATTTTTCGACAACCAGGCCGCCGGGCTATGCGAAATCGACAGAACATCCTCTTGTCGCGAGCCTGAGCGAGCAGATCCGGCTCGCGCAGAAGTCAGGTACGGCTCATCCGGAGGCTGATCCAGACGAGAGCGCGCTGTTTTTCCTGCTCGGCGTGTACTCCCTGCTGGTGACGGTTCATCAGCCCAAGGCTGCGCGTGGACGCATCCTGCAGGGATTCGTCAGGAGTACGCGGCGAGGGTTGGAGGCGCCGTGACAATCCTGGCCGCTGCATTTTCCTCTGGCTTCTCTTACCGGGCATCAACTACAACAGAAAGGCATTTCCATGTGGCAGGACATCCTTCGGATCGTCATCGGTTGGGGCGGAGCGGGACTGCTAGTCGCGTTCTGGTATCGCATCATGCGGGGGATCGGGACGTTCTGAAACTGCAGGCGACACTGCGCTGTAGCGCTGGCTCCTCATGACAGGCACAGCGCCGGCGCTTGCAGTCGAGCGCACAACAGCCTTGGTCGCCGTCACGTTGTCGGGCGGCCGACGGCAGGGTGCGCGACTCGTCTCGGGTGAGCGTGCGGCATTCGGCATGAACCAAGGTCGCAGCGTGGTGGAAGTACCTTACCCGGCACCAGTTCTGGACTGGGGAACCCGCACCGTGACGTGTGGGGTCGCACTGCAATGCGCACCGTCCAAAGATGCAGTCGCGGGCTTCGATCTACATCAGCTCACCCCGCGACAGACTCAGGCATTGCGGATCACCGAAGGTTCGGTGGCGCTGGGATGGGTAGCTGAACAGTGGCCCGGTCTCCTGCCGGAGTGCACATTGCACCTTCCTGAACTCGAGCCCGCTGCGGCAGACACCCCTGCCGAGGAGATACTCGACAGGGCAATGGTTCTCGCTCGCTCACGGACTGCGCTGGGCGAGTATCCGCTATTGGGCAGGCTGACCCCGGCCACACCGGCATCGCGGGGGCTCGCTGCTGTGGCACGGCGTATGCGCGGACGCATGCCATGGGGATCCAAGCAGACTCACTTGCGTGTCGGGTACTCGATCCCCGTTGCCGGTGAAGGCGGAGTCCGTAACCCGAACCTGCCACCTCCTAGTCGTCCAGAGGACGATGAGGAACTCGAGATTCGCGACGATCATCGCCACGGAATTCCGTATCCGGAGTGGAACGCTTGGACCGAGCGATTCCTTCCGCGTTATGTCGCCGTGCTTGAGCGGAAGGTGCCGGCCCAAAGTCAGCGGTACCGTCCGGCGTCGGCCGACATTCGTCGGTACTTCCAGGAGCAGACACACCGGGTATACAAGAACGGCCTCGACGACGGATGCGAACTCGATATCGATCGGTACGTCGATCACTACGTTGATTCACTGACCGGGCATTCCTCGGACGGCCGCGTGTTTCGCGATCTGCTACCCGGCTACCGAGATGTCACCACCGCTCTGCTCCTCGACGGCAGCTCATCGCTCGGAGTGGGTCAGGGTAAGTTGTTCAAGCTCGAACTGGCGTGCGCCGACGCACTTTCACACGCCATGAAGATGGCTCGTGAACGCCACGGTGTCTTCGTGTTCAGTGGCAACACCCGACACCGGGTAGAGGTCCGCTGCCTGAAAGATTTCGATGAGCCACGCCTTGTGGTTCCCAGCGGATTCGGTCTGACAACAGGTGGTTACACGCGACTCGGGGCGCCTTTGCGCCATCTATCGAGTCGTCTGCTCCATCAGCCCTCGTCACGGCGCCTACTGATTGTGATCGGAGACGGACTCATGTCCGACGAGGGCTACGAAGGCCGCTACGCCTGGGCCGACGTGGCCCACGCAGTCGAAGAGGCAGAGGACGCTGGCATCTCGATCTATTACATCGGGGTAGGCCCCGTGCGGGTGGACCCATTGCCGGAGGTCTTCGGTCCGCGAAAGTCTCGACGTATCAGACGCATTGAGGAATTACCGGACGTACTGGCCAGTGTGCATCGAGAACTGGTCGCAGCATGACCTACCCACGTGAGGAACAGATGACGATGGTTAAATACCAAGCCAACGGCAACGAGGAACAAATCTTCGTTAACGCCTTTGAGCGAAGGCTCCCGGTCATGCTGACTGGGCCCACCGGATGCGGCAAGACGCGATTTGTTGAGTACATGGGCGACCTTCTTGGACTCCCGGTGATGACGATCAGCTGCCATGACGATCTGACCAGCTCGGATCTGGTCGGCAGGTTCATGGTGACCGGTGGGGACGTGGTCTGGAGCGACGGGCCGCTCACACGGGCGGTGAAGCAGGGCGCGATTTGCTACCTCGATGAGGTGGTGGAGGCCCGCCACGATTCCTTGGCCGTCTTGCATTCGCTGACCGATCACCGTCGAACCCTTTTCTTAGATCGGTCCGGTGAGGTGTTGGTCGCTCCCGAGAGTTTCATGCTGGTGTGCTCCTACAACCCTGCCTATCGAAGTTCGCTCAAGGAGCTCAAGCCCTCATTCCGGCAACGTTTCGTCACTCTTGGCATGGACTATCTGCCTCCAGATCGAGAAGCTGAGGTGTTGGTGTCCGAAACCGGAGTGGGTCATGCCAGTGCTGAGCGGTTAGTAAAGTGCGCCAACAGTATTCGTGGCGCCGACGATGCTTTCCACTTTGAGCCGCCTTCGACCCGCGTGTTAGTCACGGCCGCTCAACTTGTTGCAGCGGGCATCGATGAGCTGGAAGCAGTCGACGTCTGCGTGCTCGCACCGTTGAGCACCGACGGTGCAGTCACAGACGGGCTGAGAGAAACCGCAGCAGCCAGCCTGCTCACGGCCGAATCATCGGCTAACCGCTACTAAGAAGGGAGCGAAACATCCAATGAATGAACGAGACAGGCAGAAGAGGCGAGCGCTCATCGCGTTCCAGGTCTTTGTGTACGGGTATCTGCTCATCCAGTTCGGCATACAACTGCACATGTCCTTCACCCGCGGTTACTGGGGGTAAGGAAAAATGAACATTCCACTGATCAGCCGGAAGTCGGACAAAGCGGCTGCGCCGGCACCGGCCAATCGCTTCATCTCCTACGACGACCATGATGAGGCAAGCCGGCAGGCTGAGCGCAGCGCAGACAAGTGGCTCATCGCCGGGACACTGCTGATGGGCACCAACGCCGCCGGAATCTTCGGATTCCCCCTGTTCCTATGGGGATTGAAGAAGATGCGGGTCGCCAGCCAAGCCGGGCTCTCGGTGCGCCCCATCATGGTGACCCTTATCGGATACCTGGTGATTCTCGACGCAGGACTGAATACCCAGGGCTGGATCCTGGACATGGTCGGTAACCACACGCTTGTCTACCGCGTGCTCTACACCGGCTGGGGGAACCTGTTCGACATGGGCTACTTCTGGCATTACAACCAGCTGTGGATCGGCGGTGCCAGCGCTCCCGGTGAGAAAGGTTGGGAGTTCGCCCTCATTCTCATCGTCTTCCCCATGCGCATCGCTGCAGCCATCGCATTCCTTCAGATGAAACGCTGGGGCTACCAGTGGCTCATCGTCACGTGCTGGTTCGGTGTTGTGATCTGGGTGGGCTACGTCATGAACATGACCGTCTACGCCGACCTCCGGTACACGGGGACCGCGTTGCCCGTCTTCGGCTGGTGGCTATACGACATCGTGTATATAACGCCGTTCTTAGCCATCCCATACCTACACACGGTCAATCGCGAAATCTTCTCGGAATAAGGGAAATTCAATGACAACCTCGCCATCCACCGCTGATGAACCGACAAGCGGTGAACCCAAGCAAGCAGCGCTGGAGTTGGGCACTACCAAACAGTGGGCCAACATGCACAAATGGCTCAAACGCGGCATCCTCGTATGTCTCACCGCGCTAGTCATCGAAGGCGCCTTTACCCTGCCGTTCATCATGATCTATTACGGCTACCCGACCCTCGGGTTCCGTGACATCTGCAGTGAACTGATGAAGGTGCGCTACAACGACACTTCGTTGGAATGCAAGCATCCCTACGACTTCCCGGGCCCGCCTTTCGGCAGTGCTCCAGAAGCCGCAGGCATCAATACCGCACTCGACGAGTGGGGCGTGCAGCCCAAACCGCAGTACCCGCGGCTGGGATTCCGAGAGCTGGTCCGCATCCACGACGAACGTGTGGCCCGCGAAGCCGCTGAGGCGGCCCATCAAAGCGCCACACCGTAACCGAGCTGGCTCGGCTTGACAAAAATATACGCCCGAGTTTACTTAATGTGAAAACACCGACGCGTCGACATGGCTCGCGGCGAGGGCGTCAACAAGGAGAAACACGTGACATCACCAACGGACCGCCTGATGGCGATGCTGGGGACGCCGGATTGCTACGACGTCGCCCCGCAGGATCTGTTGACCGAGCAACTGGCGGCTGCCAATGAGCGGTTGGAAAGCCAGATTGATTCGATCGGACTGCTGCGCCACCGTGCTGAAGCCGGTGGCATCAACACGATCAACAAGCCAGCCGACCTGGTGCCATTGTTGTTTGCCCACACCACCTACAAGAGCTATTCAGAGGGATGGCTCACCGACGGACAGTGGGACCGTATGGGTCGTTGGCTCAACACCGTTTCGACCCGGCCGGTGCAGGACATCAATCTTGACAGCGTTGAGACGCTTGATGACTGGATCAAACAGATGGAAACCGTCGGGCATTATTTGTCGTGCTCGAGCGGCACCACTGGCAAGCCGGCGATCATGAGCGGCACCGAGGGTGATATCGATTTCTCAGCCCGCGGAAACGCCAGGGGAATCGTGTGGGCTCTTGGGCTAAACCCCGATGCCCGAAGGAAGTTCTTCGGCATCGGACCTCAGTTCGCCGCGCCCAGGGAGAGTGCGATCCGCGAGGAGATGATCGCCGCGATCGCACCGGGTGTAGAGCCGTTCCAATTCGGTTCGGAGCCGATCACCGTCGGGTCAATGGTCGAGATGATCGTACTGCGACGCAAGATCGCCGATGGGACGGCGAAGCCCTCGGAGATCGCTGAGTTCGAACAGATCGCGGCGAAGCGTGGCGCGGAAATGGTCTCTTCATCGGAGGAGACTGTCGACGCGTTGATCGCGGCGCGCAGCCAACCCATCATGGTGAGTGGGATGTTCGGGCAGCTCTACCCGATTGCCGAGGCCGTGCGGGAAAAGGGTTACAGCGGAAATGATTTCCACTCCGAGAACTCGATGTTCGTGGCCGGCGGCCTGAAGGGTGCGGTGCTTCCAGAGAACTACCGCGAATATATCTTGGAGACGTTCAACGTCACAGAGCAGCGGATGTACCACATGTACAGCATGCGCGAGCTGAACTCTACGTTCCCGCTGTGCAGCGCCGAGCGGTACCACATCCCACCGTGGGTCATTGCCCTTCCGCTCGACGTGAGCGGCGAACAGCTTCTTGAGGTCGGCAACGATGATGTCGAGGCGCGCGCCGCATTCATGGACCTGTCCATCGAGGGCCGATGGGGCGGCATTATCAGCGGGGACAAGATCGCGATCAATTTCGGCAAGTGTGCCTGCGGGCATCAAGGGCCTACGGTCGCCCGAGAGATCATGCGGTTCTCCGACCTCCCGGACGGGGACAAGATCAGCTGCGCGGGCAGTATCGACGCATACGTTCGGGGTGTTTCATGACTTCAACACCCGGACAGGTACTCGCCGCGCCGCATTTTATACGCGGCACTCTTGTCGAAGGCAATGCGGTGCAGCACCGCTCGCGTGACCTAGGCGCGGACTTCAGCACTCCGCCGATCGACCTCGACGCGATTGTCACCCCACGCTCGGAGCTCCCGCCCCTGCTTGGGGTGAAGGTCGCCGAGATCATCGATTTCCTCGTCGAAGTGGGTGAGCGGCTGCATCTAGATCGCAATCCCTATCTGCAGGAATGCCTGGAGCACATCGCGGCGACCAATCCGCTGCCGCGGCGAGTGGTCGAGAACCTCTACCGTGAGGCGCCCTACTATCTCAACCGCCAACTGCTCGAAAGCATGGTGGAGTCCAACTTCGATCGTCCCGAAGCGCTCGACGGGTGGGTGGAGAAGGTCGACGCGTTCGGAAGCAAGCTCGCGGTGCGCGCCTTCCCGCCGCGGATCGTGCACATGCTGGCCGGAAACGCGCCTGCGGGCTGTATCGCGTCCATTGCCCAGGGGGCGATCGTTAAGGCCGTCAACCTGTTCAAGATGCCCTCCAGTGATCCCTTCACCACCGTGGCCGTGCTTCGCACCATGGCAGATATCGATCCGAATCACCCTGTGGTGCAATCGATGACCGCGGTTTACTGGCAGGGTGGAGACGAAGCCATCGAACGGACCCTGTACCGGCCTCAATATTTCGACAAGATCGTGGCGTGGGGCGGCGGGCCGGCCATCAACAACGTGATCCGTTACCTCGGCCCAGGCATACAACTGGTGTCCTTCGATCCCAAGTCCTCCATCTCGATGATCGGCCGCGAGGCGTTCGAGTCCGACTCGACGATGGACGAGGTGGCCGAGCGACTGGCGTTGGACACCACGGTGTTCAACCAGGAGGCCTGTCTTGCCAGCCGATTTGTGTTCGCCGAGGGGGAGCGTGTACAGGTCGAGACCTTCTGCGCCAAGCTGGCTGAGCGTCTGGCGATGGATCGCGACTATGCCTCTGCCAAAGCGTTGCCGCTGCCGGCAGAGGTCCGTGAAGAAGTCGAGATCATGTCGGCGATGGGTGAGCTCAAGACCTGGGGCCGCGACGACGGAAGTGGCCTGGTGATCTTGTCGGACGCGCCAGTGAATTTCCATCCGTCCAATAAGACTTCCAATATCGTTACGGTGGGGTCTTTGCAGGATGCGGTGCGCTACGTGAACGTGGCGACGCAGACCATCGGCGTCTATCCCTACGAACGCAAAGTCGTGCTGCGCGATCAGCTTGCGGCCGCCGGTGCCCAGCGTCTGTGTCGCCTGGGAACCGCCAACGCGCACGCCCTGGGCAGTCCTCACGATGCGATGTATCCGCTGCAACGTTTGGTTCATTGGATGGCCGACGACGACATATCCCTCAATCTGACCTGATTCCGCATTGGAGAGAGATGCCGAACGAACTGTCCTACCCACTGTTTGACGCGGATAACCACCTTTATGAGACTCCGGAGTCGTTGACCAAGTACCTGCCCGAGCACTACAAAGACTTGATCCAGTACGTCCAGGTGAATGGCCGAACCAAGATCGCGATTGCAGGACAGATCAGCAATTACATCCCCAATCCCACGTTCGAGGTCGTCGCCCGGCCCGGCGCCATGGAGGGCTATTTCCAGAACGGGAACCCCGAAGGCAAGAGCCGGCGCGAGATCTTCGGTGAGCCAATGCGTTCCATTGCTGCGTTCCGGGAGCCCGGTCCACGCTTGCAGCTGATGGACGAGCTCGGTGTGGACCGCTCGCTGATGTTCCCGACACTGGCCAGCCTGATCGAAGAACGTCTGCGCGATGACCCGGTGGCAAGCCACGTGGTGGTGCATGCGTTAAACCGATGGCTGGATGAGGTTTGGGGATTCAACTACCACAACCGCATCTTCACGACACCGGTGATCACGTTGCCGATCGTGGAGAAGGCGATTGAGGAGTTGGATTGGGTGGTCGGGCGAGGCGCACGGGTGATCTTGGTCCGGCCCGCTCCTGTTCCCGGCTATCGTGGGCCGCGCTCGTTTGCACTACCCGAGTTCGATCCTTTCTGGCAGCGCTGCGTCGAACACGATGTCCTGGTGGCAATGCACACCTCCGACAGCGGCTATGCCCGCTATGACGCGGAATGGGACGGCGGCAACCAGGAGTATCGTCCCTTTGAAACCCACGCGATGAGCATGCTGAACGAGTGGCGCCCGGTACAGGATGCCGTCGCGTCCTGGGTGATTCACGGTGCCCTGTATCGAGTTCCGGGTCTGAAGGTGGCGGTTATCGAAGCCGGCTCCAAGTGGCTGTTCCCGCTACTCGACAACCTCGCCGATGTCTACAGAAAGACACCAGAGAGCTTCCCGGGCGGAGATCCAGTGAGTCTCATCAAGTCTCGCATTCACGTGAGCCCGTTCTATGAAGAAGGTGTGTCGGATCTGATCGACCTCATCGGCGTAGATCGAGTTCTATACGGCTCCGACTACCCCCATCCCGAAGGGCTCTCCCAGCCGGCTCACTACGCTGACGCGCTTCAACACCTCAGCACTGAGGATCAGGCAAGGATCATGGGCGGCAACCTCTCCCGGCTGGTCGCCGTCTGATGTCACGGTCGAGAGCACGACGGAGGTATCCGTGCGGGTTGGAGTGATGGTCGGCGCTGAGCGAGGTGACCTGACTAGAAAGATTGCCGGACTGTGTGCCGACGCGCAGTGGGCCGAAGCCGCAATGCTCGACACCGTGTGGGTGCCCCAAGTGCCAAACGACTTCGATGCACTGACGGCGCTGACGCTCATGGGCGCCAAGACCACTCGTATCGAACTGGGCACGGCGGTGATTCCCATGCAGGCCCAGCATCCAATTGCGCTGGCTCGCCAGGCGTTATCGGTTCATGGTGCCACCTCAGCCAGACTTGCTCTTGGTGTGGGGCCGTCGCATCATTGGGTGGTCTCGGACATGTTGGGTTTGCCCTATCAACGTCCAGCCAGCTACGCACGCGATTATCTGGCGGTGCTCGCGGCGGCATTGACCGGCAAGGGGTCTGTGGATGTAGACAACGAAACATTCCGCGTTCACAACCCATTTGTCCTAGAGCCGGTCGATGCGATGCCGGTACTTCTGGCTGCCCTGGGTCCTCGCATGCTTACCTTGGCAGGGGAACGGGCTGACGGCACCATCTTGTGGATGGCGGATGTACGCGCGGTCGCCGACCACGTGGTTCCGCACATCACGAAAGCCGCGGAGAACGTTGGCCGGCCCCACCCGCGAATCATCGCGGGAATTCCGGTGTGCCTGTGCGCGAATACCGACATCCCTGTTGCCCGGGAACGCGCGAACCAGGTGTTGGGGGAAGCCGAGGTCTCACCGAACTACCAGAGACTGCTCGAGCACGGCGACGCCGAGAACGTGGGTGACATCTGTGTTGCCGGGGATGCGGAAGCGATTCTTACGCAGTTTCGACGGTTTGCCGATGCGGGGGTGACGGACCTGGCGGTCCGGCTCTTGCCGATCGGTGATTCCCGTGAGCAGTTGGTGGCGTCAAAGAGGCGAACACGGGACGTAGTCAGCGCGCTCGCAATGGAGTTCCGATGAACGAGGCCGGCGACGTCGTGGTGATTGTCGGTGCAGGTGCCATTGGTACGGCCATCGCTCGCCGCCAGGGGGCGGGTCGGACTGTCGTGCTGGCCGACCGCGACGAAGAGACACTGGACCAGGTCGAGGGCCTACTTCGTGATGAAGGGCATGACGTTGTCGGTTACTCAGTCGATATCTCGGTGCGCGGCGCGGTTTGCGATCTGGCACGCGAGATCCGCTGGCGTGGTCGGATAACTCAACTGGTGATGGCTGCCGGTCTCACCCCGACGCAGGGCAGCGTCGCCGAGATTTTGGCCGTCAACCTGCAAGGTGTCGGCTCGGTGCTGGAGTCATTCGGCAGTGTCATCAGCCGCGGAGGGGCGGGAGTGGTCGTGTCCAGCATCGCTGGGCACCTCACTGGGGAGCTCAATGGTGATCAGGAGCAGGCGCTGGCTGACGTGTGGGCCGACGAGTTGCTCGACCTGCCCTTCACTGATCCGGCGCGGTTCGATGACCCGGCGGCCGCATATGCGGTCGCCAAACGGGCCAACCATATCCTCGTTCAAGCAGCTGCGATCCGATGGGGTTGGCAGGGAGCACGAGTCAATTCGATCAGTCCTGGAATGATCTGCACCCCCGTGGGCAAACGCGAAATGGGTTCCGCCTCGGCGTCGAGGTGGCGACATGTCGTCAGTGAAGCGGGGGTGGGACGTAGCGGGACGCCTGATGACGTTGCCGCTGCGGCATCGTTCTTGCTCAGTCCTGAGGCGAGTTTCATCACCGGGAGCGACCTTATTATCGATGGAGGAGTAGTTGCTGCCATGCGCACGGGGCAGCTGTCGCTACTTGATGCGTGACGCGGGTGGCGCGCTGGTCGGTGCCAGCCGCCGCGAGCATCCACAGCGTAAACGTCAGCTAGTGCTGAGTCTTGCCTGAGACAAATTCGTCGTGAACGTATACTTTGTTTCTTGTGACGACCCGACGAGGCAGGCCCACGCAGGCTGAGGCGAAGGCGCTTGATCTCACTGTGCGTAAAGCGGCGGTGGAGACCTTCATCCAATCCGGCTACGACGGTGCGACCATGGAAGCGATCGCGAAGGCTGCCGGCATCACGAAGCGCTCTCTGTACGCGCGTTATGCGGATAAGCATGCGCTGTTTGTTGATGTGATTCCTTGGGCACTGTCGCGTTTCGAAGATGACCGCTCCGACGTCTTTCTCAAGGAGGCGGATCTGGAAACAGCGCTGGTCGCTGTCGGTCGCGCCGCGCTCAAGCGGGCGGTCAATCCAGAGAACGTACGACTTAAGCGCATCGCCATGAACGAGGTAGGGCGTTTCCCGGAGTTCAACGTGACAGCGGAGTCGATGATGTGGTCGGGCCGTCAGCGTGTGGTTACCGAGCTGCTACGTCGCCATGAGGCCAACGGTGAGATCAAGGTCGATGACGTGGAGCTGGCCGCCGAGCATTTCCTTGCCATGGTCGAGGCGCTACCAGCCCGGTTTGCCGACTTCGGGATATATCGCAGCAAGGCGCAGAACGAACGCCACCTGCAGCAGGCGGTTTCACTGTTTCTGCGCGGTGTCGTACCGCGCTGATCTGAGCTCAGCCACGCCTCAGGCACACTCAGCGGGGGTTAGCTTCTGGTGGGTGATTGAGCCACGATCGGATGTCATCGTCGAGTTCAACTCCGAACGACTTCAACATCCACCCGAGTGTCTCATAGGCGCCCACGGTGAACATTACGTCTAGAATTTGTTGTATATCAAACGATTCCGACAGGACAGTCAGTGTTTCTGGTTGTATAGCGCCGGATTCGATGAGCTGATCGACCGCACGTAGCAATGCGGCTTCGTGGGCTGACCATGCCGGCGCGTCAGGTCCCCACGCAATCCAGCTGAGCTCATCATTGTCGATGCCGACGTCATGTGCCATGACGACGTGCTGGGCCCACTCGTAGCTCGATTGTCGGACTGCAGCTGTGCGTAGGACCAGTAGTTCGCGTTCTCGTTCCGACAGGGTGGTGGTACGCAGGTTGTGGCCGTTGAACGTAAAGAATGCCTGTGCCAAGGCGGGATGATGTGCCAACACACCCAAGATGTTGAGCGCCTTTGGCCGGCCATCGTGTTTGGGGCGGGGGTGGCGCGGGTTGGGTGGACTCATAGCTGCCATGGCGGTGTGCATCTCTTGCGGCCACTCGGCTACTGGAAGCGGTTGGAATACTGTCATCGTGATACCCGTTCTGAGTGCGTCAGTTCTGCGTGGTCTGAGATAGCGATTGCGTCACCAGGTAGCTTTCGAGACCTTCGTGTCCGAGCTCGCGTCCGTAGCCGCTGCTTTTCATTCCGCCGAACGGGGCCAGTGGATCCATGATGTAGCCCTGGTTCACACCGAATGAGCCCGCCCGGATACGGCTGGCGATGTCACATCCGTGCGCGACGTCGGCAGTGAAGACTGCCCCTGCTAGGCCGTATTCGGAGTCGTTGGCGATATCGATCGCCTGATCCTCGTCACGGTAGCCGATCACGGTCAAGACCGGTCCGAAGATCTCCTCACGCGCGATGCGCATGTTGTTGTCGGCGTCAGCGAACAATGTTGGCGTGACATAGCAACCGCGATCCAAGCCGGCAGGTATACCGCTGCCGCCGACAACGAGTCGCGCGCCTTCGCGCACTCCCTCCTCGATGTAGCCGCGGACGCGGCGTTGTTGCACCTCTGACACCAGAGGGCCGATATCGGTAGAAGGATCTTCTGGGTCGCCGACAATGAGCGAGCCGATCTCGTAAGCAAGCGCATCGATGAACTCGGATTGGCGGTGCTCGGGCACCAGAATTCGAGTGAGCGCGTTACATACCTGTCCGCTGTTGGACATGCTTGCCGCCCGGATTGCTCCTGCTGTTTTGAAGGGGTCGGCGTCTGGGAGGACGATGGCAGCCGACTTCCCGCCGAGTTCGAGGCTTGCCTGTTTGAGATTGGCGGCGCAGGCGAGAGCGACCTGCCGTCCGGCGGCCGTTGATCCTGTGAAGGACACCTTGTCGATCCAGCGATGGCTGACCAGCGCTTTGCCCACGTCGCTGTCTCCAGGAAGTACGCTGACCACGCCTGGAGGGAGATCGGCTGCTTCGATCAGCTCGGCGAGCAGGACCGCGTCAAGTGCGGCCTCCGGCGAGGGTTTGATCACGACCGTGCAACCGGCCAGCAGTGCCGGCACCAATTTACCGATGGTGAGGAACTGTGGCATGTTCCAGGGGACGACAGCTGCCACCACGCCGACGGGTTGTCGTCCGATCAGAATGTCGGAACCGTACATCCCGGGACGCGCTTCCTGCCAAGGGAATTCGTCAGCGAGATCGCAAAAAGCGACCATCGCCATCATGGGCAGTCGGACCTGTGCACGCCTAGAGAAGGTGATCGGCGCGCCCATTTCTGCAGTGATCCGTTTGGCCATCTCACCGCGGTTCGCCTCGTATGCCGCGGCAAGGCGCCGGATGGCGGCGATCCGTTCCGCCGGTGCTTGGCGCGGCCACGGGCCCGAATCAAACGCGGTGCGAGCCGCGGTAACCGCCTGATTGACCTCGGCGGGCGTGGCCGAAGCCACCGAGGCGATAACCTCACCGTTGTGTGGGGAAGTCACTGAGATGGCGGAGGCAGATTCTGGTGTGGTCCAGCGACCCCCGATGAACACTCTGTTGTGGTGCAACACCAGCTTTCCCTTCGTAGAACCCTCGAGCGATGGATAAGCGGACGGCTATCGGTGGTGATAGACCTTTCCGCCCTTCATCACCATCCGAACGTCGCGCGTGACGGTGATGTCCAACAACGGGTTTCCCGGGACGGCGATGATGTCGGCCAGCAGGCCTTCGGCGAGCCTGCCCCGGTCGGTGACGTTGATCAGATCGGCGGCGATGGTGGTGGCTGACCGCAGCACCGCGGCCGGCGGCATGCCCCACTCCACCAGCGTGACGAGTTCGTCAGCGTTCTTGCCGTGCGGGATCGCCGGTGCATCGGTACCGACGGCGATCTTCACCCCGGCCTCGTACGCCGCCTTGATAGAGGCCTCGGCCTTCGGGAACATCTCGGCTGCCTTGTCCTGCAGCACCTTCGGTGCCTTCGAGACATCCATTGCCTGGGTCAGCCGGCGAGTGGTGACCAGGAACCGATCGTTGTCGACCAGCTTCTGGATGGCCTCGTCGTCCATCAGGAAGCCGTGCTCGATGCAGTCGATGCCACAGTCGACGGCATGTTTGACGGCCTCGGCGCCGTGGGTGTGGGCCGCGACCCGCAGCCCGCGTCGGTGCGCCTCGTCGACGATGACGCGCAACTCCTCGTCGGAATAGTGTTGCGCCCCGGCCTCACCGGTCAGCGACATGACACCGCCCGAGCAGCACACTTTGATCAGCTGGGCGCCGTGCTTGATCTGGTAGCGCACGGCCTTGCGGATCTCGTCGACCCCGTTGGCGATGCCCTCCTCGATGGTCAGTTCCAGCACGCCCGGCATGAACGCCGCGAACATCGTCGGATCGAGGTGCCCGCCGGTGGGGGTGATGGCGTGACCGGCGGGAATGATGCGGGGTCCGTCGATCCAGCCGGCGTCGATGGCTTTGCCCAGTGCGACGTCGAGCAGGTATCCACCGGTCTTGACGAACAATCCGAGGTTGCGCACGGTGGTGAACCCGGCGCGCAGGGTGCGGCGGGCGTTGCCCACCGCGCGTAGCACGCGGGTCGGGGGATCGTCCTGCACCTGGGACAGGCCCGGGTTCTCACCCCGGCCACCCATGAGCAGGTTGACTTCCATGTCCATGAGGCCGGGCAGCAGGATCGAGTCGCCGATGTCGATGACTTCGTCGCACGGCTGAGGCGCACCGCCGATCCTTGCGATCCTGTCGCCTTCGATACGGATAACAGCAGGCGTGACGATCTCGCCGGCATCGACATCGAGGAAACCGGCAGCTTTGAGGGTCAGCACCGGCTAGATCACCGGTTCCCAAAAGCAATTGAGATAGGCCGCGCCGCTGTCCGGTACGCGAGGCTGTTTCCACACTTCGACCGGAAACGAGACGGTGATCAGCGACTGCAACAAGTGCATCAGGGTGCGCACCTCGTCGGGCAGCGACGTCAGTTCGTAGCGGTCGACGAAGGCCAGTGCCTCGGGCAATCGGGGGAAGGCGACGTCATAGAACGCCTGCATCTCCTCCATCGATGACGTCAGGCGCTTGGCGTAGCGTTCACCTTCGGTGGCCAGGTCCCAGTCCAGAAAGGGGCCTAGGTCTGAGAACTCTGCAGGCAGTCGATCAGTGCTGAGTTGGGATGCTGCCATTCTCATACTCCTTGACGTAGTCGTGGGCTGACTTGTGCAGGGCGCGTAGAAGAATTTCCTGGTCGTTGAGCGGAAATTCGGTGATGGCTCGGGATTCGAGCATCGTCTGCGTCGCTTCTAAGGTGTTGGCGTCCTGGAGTCCGAATTCTTTGAATGTGGCCGCCGCCAACTCTTGGGCAAGTCGCTCCCTGGCGTTCCTGGGCGGAGCGAAATACATTGTGCCTTCGAAGATGTGCCTGTTCACGGCGGTCGGCCAGAAGTGGTAGGTCATGAACCATCCCGGCTCCCAGAACAGCAGCATGAAGTTGGGGAAGAAGTGAAAGGAGTCGGTGCCCCAGTACTTGAATCGTCCGGGGTTGATGCCGGCCGGGAGATGGTCGAGCCCGGCGACGTCGGGCTTGTCCCACGGCCCGAAAAGCCCGCTGCGCAGGACCTGGTCCATTGGTTTGACAATGTCGAGCCGCTTGGGTGGGGACTGTCCGCCTCCAGACGACACCATTCCGTGCGGATCGGCGACCTCGTAGTGGATGGCTTCGTAGCCGTGGGCCATGATCTTGGCGGCTTCGTCTTTGGTGTATTGCTTGTTGTGTAGCACCGGGGCGTGGTAAAACTCGGCGAATGCATCGATGAACAGTTTCCAGTTGCTGCCGATTTCGGCGCGGTAGCGATAGACCTCCGTCATCTCATGGAACGGATAGCCTTCGATGCCGTGCGCCAACGTACCCAGATAGTCACGAAGGGGCGCGGCATTGTCATCGAGATTGATGAAGATGAACCCCTCCCAGACTTCGCATCGAACCGACTTGAGTCCATAGCGGGACTTCTCGAGGTCGAAGAACTCGTCCTCTTGCTGAACGAAGTTGAGGCCGCCATCCAGGTCGTAACGCCACGCGTGGTATTTGCAGGTGAACTGCCGGCAGTTCCCGTTGGTTTCTTCGCCGGGAAAGTCTTTCCACACCAACTTGTTTCCACGGTGCCGGCAGATGTTGTAGAAGGCGTGAATCTTGCCGTCGCCCCCGTTGACGATAATGAACGAGCTGCTGACGACGGCGAGTTCGCGGGTGAAATAGCTTCCCTTGCGCGGGATTTGCTCTATACGGCCCACGTTGAGCCAGGTCCGCCGAAAGATGGCGGTGCGTTCCTTCTCGTAGTGGGCAGGGTCGATGGAGTCGGTGTAATCGACCGGAGCGGTTCCGAGGTCGGGGTAACTCTCGGTCCAGCTACCCGCGGTCGGCTTCTCGAAGTAGTGGGTGGTGGTCACCTGTTCACCTTTCTGGTCGCAACGTGAGGTGGTGGTTGCGGGCCGAAGCGCCTTTGGCCAGGTCACGACATCGGCCGTGGGCTGTTGCGAAACTAACGCCAGCAGATCAACGCCATCAAAATATACGAAAACGTGTACTTATGACTACTTGGCGAGGTACATTTTTGTCAACCCAGGACGACGTCCTGATCGCTGACGGAACGGAGCCTCATGATTTTTCAGGATGCCCCAGCGCGGCGCATTGATTGCGTGGAAGTGGTCGATGCCCGTGCCCGAGCCAGCCGGCGAAACCTCAGGTACCGGCTAGCTGTGCTCGCAGTATCCACCGAGGAAGCAGTGCGCGCGGCGGGCGGGTTGATCTGTGATCGTGCGCTGAACGGATGGGATGTGACAGTGGTGGCGGCCACACTTGGTGACCTGCGGGCATTGCAGGTTGTGGGCGCCGACGTCGTCGAGTTGGACGCTGCACTTGCGGGACCCAACTCTGGCCCTGCTCCACATGCGCTGGCGATCTCGGCGCAGTTGTGTAGGGCTGATGAACGGGTACGTGCCGGATTGCTGGACACGATCAGAACCGGGAGGACCGAGGTCACCGTATGGGGGGAGATGTCCCCGTCTGAACTGGGCGGTCAGTTGACGGTGGTGCAGCATCAATTGACGATTGCGGCGACGGCGTTTAAGTCCCAGGCCTTGGGCGCGTTGGCCGCCGATGACTCGATTGGCCGCACTGAGGTATTCGGGATGGGGCCAGTACTGGGCCGACGGCCGTGGCCCCAGGATCTGGCGCCGGCCAGTTAGCGGTTGTCGCGGCCGTCGACGACGACACCGGCTGCGGTTTCTATCGGCTTGATAACCGAGGTGAAGTCGGAGTCGGGGCCCTCCTGGCGGAGGGCTGCTTCCCATTGTTCGGCGACGGCAGTAGCGATGGTTGAACCAACACCCAGGCGGGTCACCTCTTCGAGGTAGAGCCTTACATCCTTGACCATCAGGCCGGTGGCGAATCCGAAATCGAAGGTGCGCGGTAGGACCGCGCGGGGGAACTTGTCCCTGCTGGCATGGGTGGCTCCCGAGCCCGCGTTGAGCACGTCGACCATCACGCGTGGATCCAGCCCAGCCTTGACGCCCATCACAACCACTTCTGACGTAGCAGCAAGCGTTGCGGCGGCCATCAGATTGTTCACCAGTTTCATCGTCTGTGCCGAGCCGGGGCTCTCGCCGACAAAGACTGGGCGTCCCAGGATTTCGAGTACTTCGGTTAGCGCCTCAAAATCAGCGCGGGCCCCGGAGACCATGAGTGCCAGAGTGCCGTTTTGGGCCCCCGACACCCCGCCGCTGACCGGGCTATCCAGAGCAGCGATGCCGCGGGCCTGCAAGGCGTGGTGGATGCTGCGCGAGATGTCACTTCCTACGGTGGACAAGTCGACGAACCGCTGGACCTGTCCCCCGTGCATGATTCCATCGACGCCCGTGGTCACATCGAGCGATGCCTGTAGCGAGGGCAGGCTGGCCAGGACAGTGTCGGTAGTATCTGCAACCCGACGTGCAGATGGTGCCGCCCGGGCTCCGAGTTTGACTGCGGCGGCGACTGCCTCAGCACGCATATCGAAGACGGTGACATCGTGGCCGGCCTCAACGAGGCGGCTGGCCATCGGGAATCCCATGTGGCCGAGGCCGATGAATCCTAGTCTCACGGTTGCCTTCCTTGTTGGGAATCGAGGTCGACGAATACCTCGCGGGCGAGTCGGAAGCTGTCGACGGCGGCGGGAACGCCGGCATAGATCGCGACTTGGAGGAATACCTCGCGGATCTCTTCGCGGGTCACGCCGTTGGTCAACGCCGCGCGAATATGGGTTTTCAACTCGTGGGGTCGGTTGAGGGCTGAGATCATCGCCAGGTTGAGCATGCTGCGAGTTTTGAGCGACAGGTCGTCGCGTCCCCATACCGCGCCCCAGCAGTACTCGGTGACGAGGTCCTGTAGAGGTTTGTTGAAGGAATCGCCGTTGCGAGTGGCCGCGGCGACGTAGTCGGCGCCAAGGACCTCGGAGCGGATCTTGGCTCCCTTGTCGTATGTCTGCTTGTCCATGCGTGCTCCGATCGCCGATTGGTTCAGGTGTTCCGGCCGCCGTTGACGCCCAGGATCTGACCGGTGATGTATCCGGCATCGTCGGACACCAGGAATGCGCATGCGGCGGCGATATCTTCGGGCCGTCCGACTCGACGCACAGGCGTACGTTCGATGATGTCCTCGACCGTGCTGCCAAGGAGGCCGTTGCGTTCGGCCTTACGCAACATCGGGGTGTCGACGAATCCGGGCGGCACGGCATTGACAGTGATGCCCATCGGCCCGAACTCCAGTGCCAGGCTCTTGGTCAATCCGTTGACGGCCGATTTGGCGGCGACGTAGTGCGACATGTGGGCTACACCGGAGTGCGTGCTCGACGAGGAGATGTTGACGATGCGTCCCCATCCTGCGGCGACCATGTCTGGCAGTACTGCCTGGATTGTGTGAAAAACCCCGTGCAGGTTGACGTTGATCACTGTTGACCACAGATCGAATCCGATGTTTGTGAACCGTTTGTAGCCCTCCAGGCCGGCAGCATTGACCAGGATGGTCACCGGCCCGAGTTCGTCGCGGATCAGGCTCAGCGCCGCACCGATCTGTTCGGGATCTGTTACGTCGGCAACATGTGCATTGGGATTGTCGATCGGGTTAAGGTCAAGTGTGGCAACCTGGTAGCCGTTTCTTCTCAGACGCTCGGCGATAGCCTGACCGATGCCGGAAGCGCCACCGGTAACGAGGGCCGTCCTCATGACCAAGGCTCATCCCCTTCGATAGTGGTCCGGTGCATGGTGCGTTCCGAGGTCGGGTCGTAGGGGAGTGCTCGGTGCAGCATCCCCGTGTTGTCCCAGATGACAACGTCCCCGACGGTCCACTGATGGGTGTAGCAGAACCGTTGCTGCGTAGTCCATTCCAGAAGTTCGTCGAGCAGTCGTCGACTTTCTGCCGGCTCCATACCCACGATATGGTCGGCGGTGGCACCGATCACCAGTGACCTACGCCCGTCTTGTCGTCGCCACACCAAAGCGCTCTCTCGGGTCGGAATCGAACGATAGGCCGCGAGTTCTTTCTCTGTGGGGTCGGGGTTCACCAAACGCTGAGCTGCCTCGAAACTGTGCACTACCCGAAGGGTGTCGTACAGCGCGCGCTCGTGGTCGGGAAGATTCTCATAGGCCGCGTAGGTGTTGGCGAATTCGGTTCCGCCGCCCACCATCGCGACGTGGCGAGCGGTGAGCATGGTGGCCTTGGCCGGTACCGCGTTGGTGGTGTCGTCGATATGCCAACAAAACGTGCCCTTGAGGTACTCCGCAGCGGCGTTCTTGGCCGGATCCAGCGATACGGTGAAGATCTCACGCCCATTGGGCGCCAGCACGTTTCCCAGTGCACGTGAAAGGGTCAACTGGGCCTCGTCGTCGAGATGTGCGCCCCGGATCAGTACTACACCCCGCCACTTGAGAGCTTCTCGGCATTGGGCGAAGACTGCGGGATCAGAAAGATCTTCGAAGTCGACCAATTCGGCGCCCAGTTCCGGGCCCAGTGCAACAGTACGGGCCATTGCGGCCTCACCTTCTCTTCGTGATGACGTCGGGGTCGGTGCCGGTGAGGAATCGACTCGTAGTCATTGGATTTTCCGTGGTCATCACAACGCCACCACCACGGTTTTTGTCGCGGTCACTTCGTCGAGCGCTTCAACACCCTTCTCGCGGCCGTACCCAGACTTCTTGAAGCCACCGAACGGAAGCTCAACACCTCCGCCCGCGCCGTAGGTGTTGACATAAACCTGACCAGCGATGAGTTCGGCGGCCAAGCGATGGGCCCGCGACACGTCACGGGTCCACAGTGCGGCCAGAAGTCCATAGGACGTGCCGTTGGCCAGCGCGATCGCCTCATTCTCGTCGCAGAATGTGTTGACCGTCAGGACCGGGCCGAACACCTCTTCCTGCGCGATCAGAGAGTCGGGGTCTACGCCGTCAATGAGGGTGGGGGAGAAGTAGGCACCGTCGGCGAGTGCGGCGTCGAGGGGAGCACTTCCGCCACAGATGATTTCGCCTTTCGCAACGCCGTCGACGAACTCTTGCACGCGCGCTTGCTGTTTGCGTGAGATCAGCGGGCCGAGGTCGCGGTCTTCGACTCCTCGGCCGATCGTGACTCGTGCGAACCGGTTGGCGACCAGGTCGATCACTGCGTCGTGCACAGATTCGTGAACCAACAGGCGTGAACCCGCCGAGCAGGTCTGTCCGGCATTTTGCAGAATCGCCTTGGTGATGAACTGAGCTGCGCGGGGCAGGTCTGCGTCCCCGAAGACGATCTGTGGAGATTTGCCTCCCAGTTCTAGGACGGCTGGTGCGACGCGTTCGGCGGCAGTGTGTGCGATCTCGGTGCCAACGCGAGTGGAGCCAACGAACCCTAGTAGGTCGACATCGGGATGCGCCGCTAGGCCGGCCCCAGTCTCGGCCCCGATGCCAGTCACTACGTTGAACACCCCGGCGGGAAGTCCCGCCCGCAGGGCCAGCTTGGCGAACTCCACAGCAGTACGTGGTGTTTCGTCTGCTGGCTTTAGCACGGTGGCATTGCCAGCCGCGACGGCGGGGGCCACCGCCCGCGACAGCAGCTGCATGGGGTAGTTCCAGGCGACGATGTGTCCGGTGACACCGAGCGGTTCGCGACGCGTGTAGACGTGGAGGTCGTCGGTGAGCGGAATTGATTGACCGTAGTAGGTGTCGATCGCATGCGCGTAGAAGCGGAAGTAGCGTGCCGATACGAGAACGTCGGAACTCGCCTGGCTCAACGGCTTTCCGGTGTCTTCGCATTCCAGCACGGCGAGACGGTCGCGTTCGGCGGTGATGAGGTCCGCGAGTCGGTTCAGCACTGCTGCTCGGGTTGAGGGAGCAGTACGCCGCCAGCTCCTTTGCGCGCCCCGGGCCGATTGGACCGCTTGATCAACGTCATCGCGGCTTGCGCGCGCAACGAGTCCAAGTGACCGCCCTGTGGAGGGGTCGATGTTGTCGTAGAAATCGCGTGAGGCTACCGAAGTACCGCCGATAAATGACTCGGTAATCGACACTTTGACTCCTTGGGTCGGCTAAGCCCCAGCGCTCACACGTGTTCCGGCATGGACGTCGTAGTCCGTGGTTGACGGCGACTGAATCAATAAATACCCGTCAACGTATACTTGTGTCAATCGCCGAGCTGGCGACGAGGAAACGTGCGGCCAAAAAATACACAACAACGTGTACTTAATCGGCTGTGGAGCGTTATGCTGCCCGCATGCGAGCCAAGGTATGCGCAACGGTGGCTTTGGCCCTAGTGGCGGTGGTGCCGCACCCGGTGGCCGCGGCCGACCCGGTGGATCCGTCTGCGTGCAACGATCCCATCTGTGTGCCCGGCATCAACCGGGTCGTCGAGCTCGGCTCGTACTGTGACAACATCATTTATCACGTGTTCGCGACGACTGCGCAGGGTCGGGTGGTGTTCTGCGATTCGGCAAAAGGTTTGGCTCCGCGTTATTTTCGATCGCTCCCGCTGGCGGGCATTCGGGAGTACAACGCTCCGTGCACGCTTCCCTACAATGAGGTGGCTCAGGCGCCGGACGGGTTGTTCTTGTTGTGCGGAATGGCGTTGCGCGAGACCGGTGAGGCCGACAGTCGTTGGATCCGTGGCGATCACTGGGATAACTAAACCGGACCGACGTGGCCGCTGGGCGGCTGCCTACTTGCCGTCGGGCAGACGTGCTTCTGCGGGGATCTGCGCGATGTAGCGGCCCGGGCAGAATGTGGCTGTCGACAGCGCCACGAAGTATCGGGTGTTGCGGTGGGTCCAGCCTTTCTCGATCGCCAGCGACTCCACTTTCTCGGGGTATCCGACGCCGCCGTCCCATGCGTCACAGACCCCGTGGGCGACGCCGATGATGTAGTCCTCCCCGAACGGCCAGAACCACTTTTGGTGAGTCTTGTAGAGCTCGTTGAGGAAGTAATCCTCGGCCGGACCGGCCATCGCCAGCGGCGCATTGGCCAGGGAACCGGGCATCGCAAGCGCAACAGTTACGGTCGCGCAGCCAAGCGCGCGCATCACCACGGGCATGTCATTCCTCGGTCTCTCATAGTGATGGTTCAGTCGATTCGTGAAAGGGAGATCGGGGCGCTGCCGCTGACGGTATGTCCGCCGCTGCATTGGTCACCGCGCACGGTTGTGACAGTGCCGTTCAGTGAGGTGGCGTCAAATCGAAACGTTTGGGAGATGAGGATGTCGGGGCCGGCGTAGGGGCAATTGGCAGGGTCGGCCGGATAGGACGAGCGGCTCCAGCTGCCTCGGTACACCGACAGTGTCCAGATGTGGTCACGAAGGGATGCGTATCCGTGCCACTGTTGGGTACTGCTCACCCGCGCAACGCAATTCGGCAAGCAGTCCGAGCTCAAGATAGTCCAGACCGATGGTGGCTCGGTTGACACGGCGAAGCTGCCAGACAGTGGAGCGTCTGCAAGGGCGGTGAGAGGGTGTCCGACGCCGACGAGCGCAGTGATCGCGGCAGTCGTTGCGACCGCAGCACGTAGGTATGCCATTACTGGCCCCCCGTCAGTGCGTGCACCCGATCGGCGAGCTCGCCGTCGGACATAGGGGTCGTGATGTTGTTGATGAGGTATCCGCTGCCGTCGGGACTCAGGAATGCCCATGCCGGCGGCCACGGGACGAAGAATGCTTGCCACAACATCCCGTTGGCGTCGGTGAGATTGGTGAAGTTGAGGCCGTATCGCTCCACGATCCGCCGGTATGACAGAACGTCGTAGCGGCCAGCGACGCCGACGAAGGTCACTTCGGGGTTTTCAGCGGCTGCCTTGGCCAGGATCGGTGCCTCCTGCATGCAGACGGGGCAATTGGGCTCGGGCGTCCAAAACCAGATGACGACCGGGCGGCCGATCAACGTGCGCCCATCAAACAAGGCTCCGTTGAGTTCGGACCCGTAGAACCGTAGGCGCTGATCGTTTCCCAACAAAGGGACATCGGCGACGGCTCGGCCTGCGGTGGACAGCATGCCACCGGCGAGCAGGGCAGTGGCCATCAGACAGCGGACAACGTGCATCGACCACCGCCAAACGTCGGTAGCCCGGTGCCGCGGCGCATCGCCTGCAAGGCGATCTTCGAACTCCGCGCGATAAGTAGACGTAGACGTATATATTGATGGCCTGCGGATCGAGGAAGCGGTCGGCACTCGCTGATGTCGGCGCGGCGGGGTGGTCACCCCGAGAAAAATACACGAACTCGTATACTTTTGGTTCAGATTGTCGTATGTTCTGTCGGCATGAGCGCCTCGCTTGATCCGCAGCCGCCGGTTGAACCCAACGCGGCCCGAGGCGAGGCCAAACGAACTGCTGATCGCGGTTCACCAAATACCGACACGGCAACAGAGTCTGGAGAGGCGATGAGCAATCGCGCGGTTCGGCCCCTGGTGGGTCTGGTGGCCGTCTTTGCCGTGCTGAGCACTATTGCATTCGCAGTAACGATGTTTCGCGGTGGATTCACCCGCAGCATTCCCGTGACCGTGCTTACCCAGCGGGCCGGGTTGGTGATGGACCCAGATGCGAAGGTGAAGCTACTAGGAGTGCCTGTCGGCAAAGTTGAGTCAATCGAGCAGCTTGCCAGTGGGAATGCGGCACTGCATCTTTCGCTCGACCCGGCCAAGTTGAACACCATTCCGGCTAATGTTCGCGTCGACATCGCCGCGACGACGGTGTTCGGGGCGAAGTTCGTGCAGCTGACGCTCCCGCCGGATCCCTCCCCGCAGCCTCTTGCTGCGGGGCAAGTCCTCGACGCCGAACACGTGACGGTTGAAGCCAACACGGTATTCGAGCAACTGACCCAGGTCCTCGACCACATCGACCCGGTCAAGCTCAATCAGACGCTCGGTTCGATCTCGCGGGCCATAAGCGGCCGCGGCAAGCAGATCGGGCAGTCGTTGAGCGATCTCAACGCCATGCTGGCAACGCTGGACCCCGCCATGCCCGCACTCTCACACGATCTGACCGCCGCGCCGAAGGTACTCAATACCTACGCCGACGCGGCCGACGATCTGCTCGCCACCGCGACAAACGCCACGAAGTTGAGCAAGACCATCGTCGACGAGCAGTCGAGCCTCGATGCGTTGCTGGTCAGCGTGATCGGACTATCCGACACAGGGAACGACTTCTTGGCCAGCAACGGTGGTCCGCTGGGTGACACTTTGCGGGTCCTGCTACCCACGACATCGCTCACTGACGCCTACCACCCGGCGCTGAACTGCGGTCTGCTGGGAATGCTGGATCTGGCCACCGTGGCCGAGGCATTTCCCACCACCGCGGCCGGTATCCAGGTCTCGGTCAATTTCACCTGGGGACATGACCGATACCGCTTCCCGTCAGATCTTCCGAAGGTGGCCGCATCCGGTGGCCCCCGGTGTGAGGTCCTACCAGTCAGATACCAACAGAAGCCGCCCTACGTGGTTACCGACACGGGCGTCAATCCGTTCAAACGTGGAAACCAAGGATGGCTACTCAACAGCGCAGGACTCAAAGAGATTCTCTTCGGTCCGATCGATGGACCGCCACGCAACTCAGCTCAGATCGGACAACCCGGATGACCAACACTCACGCGGGGCTGAAGTTCGGTGCCTTCGCCGTCGTCATGGCCGTCCTCTCGGCCTTCCTATTCATGGTTTTTGGCGACTTCCGCGGCGGGCCGACCAACGCCTATTCGGCAATCTTCCACGATGTCTCAGACCTGCAGAGCGGTAACAGCGTGCGCGTGGCCGGCGCTCGCGTGGGAACCGTCAAGCGGATCAACCTCGAGGAGGACAACCGGGTCACGGTGGACTTCGATGTAGACAAATCGGTGCGCCTGACCGCCGGCACCGAGGTTGCGGTTCGCTACCTCAATCTGGTCGGGGACCGCTATCTGGAGCTTCTCGACGGACCGGGATCAACCCATGTGCTGCCTCCACGATCGGTGATTCCCCCCGAACGTACTTCTCCTGCACTGGATCTCGATCTGCTTCTCGGCGGACTCAAACCGGTGATTCGCGGGCTCAATCCAGCCGATGTGAACGCGCTTTCAGCCTCACTGCTGCAAGTGATGCAAGGCCAAGACAGCGCCTTGAGTTCGCTGATGTCGCGAACGACATCGTTCACCCAAACGTTGTCCGACAACGGTCAAGTGATCCAACAACTGATCGACAACCTCAAAGAGGTGGTCGCAACAGTCTCAAAGGACTCCGACAAGTTCTCTGCGCTGCTCGATCGCATGCAGCGTCTGGTAGCGCACCTTTCCGAACACCGCGACCCCATTGGCGATGCCGTGCAGTCGCTGTCGACCGGCACCGCGTCGCTGGCCGACCTACTCACCCAGGCCCGCCCCCCGCTGGCCGGCACCGTGGATCAACTGAACCGACTTGCCCCCAACCTCGACGATGAGAAAGACAAACTCGACGTCGCATTGCAGAAGGCGCCAGAGAACTATCGCAAGTTGATTCGTATCGGTTCCTACGGCAACTTCCTCCAACTCTTCTTATGCGGCGTGACATTGCGACTCAATGACCCCTCCGGGAAGGTGCTTGTCCTGCCGACGCTCAAGCCCGATTACGGCAGGTGCAAAGATGCTTAAGTACCGCAGTCGCAAACTGATCAGAGTCGGCGTCCTCGGCATCGTGCTGGCGATGCTGCTCGTCGCAGTGGGACTGCAGCCCGAGCGCCTCATCGCGTGGGCCACGTCGGTGCGCTACACCGCAGAGTTCGGAGATGCTGGAGGGCTGGAGCCCGGCTGCGACGTGATGGTCTCGGGGACCAAAGTCGGTACGGTCTCGACCGTGGAACTGCGCGACGGCAAGGCGGTCGCCGAGTTCACCGTCAAATCCACCGTGCAGCTGAAGTCTCAGACGACCGCCCACATCAAGACAGGCACCCTACTGGGCAAACGAATCCTGGTGTTGCAGGTTGCCGGCGATGGCCGACTGCGAGCACTGTCGACCATTCCGCTGTCCCGAACATCCTCGCCATACTCACTAACAGATGCTGTCAGCGAGCTGACGACCAATATCGAGGGAACCGACACCGATCGACTCAATCAGTCACTGGATACGTTGTCTGCCACATTGGATCGAATTGCTCCACAACTGGGACCGACGTTTGACGGCTTGACCAGACTGTCGAAGACGCTCAATGAGCGCGACGACTCATTGCATCAATTGCTGTCCTACACAAGTGATGTGACGCAGGTCCTCGCAGAACGCAGTGACCAGGTCAACACGCTCATCCTCAATGCCAATTCACTGTTAGGCGTGCTCGTGGAGCGGCGCCAAGCCATCGTGGAGCTACTGGCCAACACCAACGTTGTGGCAACCCAACTGTCTGGACTGGTCGCCGACAACGAGCATGAACTCGCACCGGCACTGGACCGACTCAACTCAGTATCGGCGATGCTGGAGAAGAACCGCGACAACATCGCCAAGGCGATCCCCGGATTGGCCAAACAAGCACAGACCACCGGCGAATCGGTATCCAGCGGTCCGTTCTACAACGCATTCATCTCCAACCTTCCGCAGGGTCAGTTCCTCAAGCCGCTGATTGATGCGGCGTTCAATATCCAGCCCCGCGGCACCTTCCCATTCCCGACCTGCGGCGACGATGGAGACTGCTATAACCGCGAAGAAACCCCACCCGTGAACTTGCCGGCGGCCCCCCGATGAGCGCGTTGACCATTCGGCGAGCGGCAGCCCTGCTCTGTGTGATTACAACGTTGGCTGGCGCATCCTATCTGGGCTATCGCCAGGTGTTTCGGCCGACAACGATCACAGCGCACTTCACCAGCGCCACCGCCATTTACCCCGGTGACTACGTGAAAATCGCCGGTGTTCGCGTCGGCACGATCACCGCGATCGATCCGCACCCCGGTGACGTTGTGGTGACGATGCAAGTCGACCACGGGATTCAGGTACCAGCGGACGGGCAAGCAATTATCGTCGCGCAAAACCTGGTGGCGGCCCGCTACATCCAGCTCGCACCGATTTACACCGGCTCTGGTCCCACGCTGGATACCGGCGCGGTGATCCCGCTCAATCGCACGGCAGTTCCTGTGGAATGGGACAAGGTCAAAGACCAACTGATGAAGTTCGCAAACGACCTCGGACCTGAACAGGGCGGAACCGTCGCCCGATTCATCGACAGCACCGCCAACGCATTAGCCGGCAACGGCGACAAGCTACGACAAGCCCTCGCCCAATTATCGGGTGTGGCACGGATACTCGCCGACGGCAGCGGCGACATCGTAGGGTTCATCAAGAATCTGGCGACTTTCGTTACAGCCCTGCGCGACAGTGGAGAACAGATCGTTCAGTTCGAGGACCGCCTTGCCACGGTTTCTAGCGTGCTTGACGGCAGCCGCACAGATCTGGACGCCGCGATGAACAGTTTGTCGGTGGCGATCGAGGACGTGCAGCGATTCGTCACCGGTACTCGCGACAAAGCCAACGAGCAGATTCAGCGGCTTGCCAACGTCACCCAGAATCTCGTAGACCACAAAAAGGACCTCGAACAGCTCCTGCACATCTTTCCGACCAGCCTGTCAAATTTCTACAACATCTACGACCCTGTGACCGGAACCGAGGCGGGAACCTTTGGCGTGAACAACTACTCGAATCCCGTGGCGTTCACCTGCGCGGCGTTCGCGGCAGTTGAGCCAGGAGATCCTGGAGGTGCGGTGAAGAAATGCGCCGAATACCTCGGTCCGGTACTGCGGCTGTTCAACCCGGCTTTGCTCGCCAACATCAACTACCTGCCGATCCCGCTGAACCCGATCTTGGCTCCCGATCCGGCACCCGACCAATTGATCTACAGCGAACCCGACCTGATACCGGGAGTGGTGGGTTCTCAGGGCCCACCTCCTCCGCCCACGATGACCGATCTGCTGCTCCCCGCTGAAGGAAGGCCGACACCGTGACGAGTATGACTTCTCAAGTCGCCAGACTGATATCGGTGGGTGCCGTGGTCTCGGTAGCGGTGAGCGGCTGCGCCTGGCACGGGGTGAATTCGTTACCGCTGCCGGGTGCACCTGGCCGGGTCGCCGATTCAAGCCGCTTCATTGTCGAGATGGCGAATGTCGCATCACTGGAATCGAATTCACCAGTCATGATGAGCGATGTCACTGTCGGTAGCATCGGCGCCATCACGGTGCAGGATTGGCACGCCAATGTCGAAATTTTCGTCAAACCTGGCATTGTGGTGCCGGCCAACGTGGTGGCCGCCGTCGGCCAAACCAGCCTATTGGGTTCCAGCCACCTGGCGCTGAACCCCCCAGTGGGGACAGCTCCAGAAGGGCAGTTGGCGCCAGGGGCCATCATCCCATTGAACCGGACGTCGACCTACCCGACGACCGAGCAGACGCTCGCTTCAGTGACTGCGGTCGTCAACGGAGGCGGTCTCGGCCAAATCGGCGACATCATCCATACGTTCAACGAGGCATTCGACGGAAACCAGGATGCGATAAGGGAACTCATCACCCGTATCGACAACTTCATCGGTGTCTTTGACAACCAGCGCGCCGATGTTGTGGCAACCATTCACGAGTTGAACCGCCTTGCCGGAAAGTTCTCCGCGCAACGCGGTGAGCTTACTGAGGCATTGGCGCAAGTCCCCCCGGCTCTAGATGTTTTGCTCGCCGAGCGGGACAGGTTCACCACGGCGCTGGACAAGTTGCGCGTTTTCAGCGACACCGCGACCGGCGTGATAACCACTGTGAAGTCCGATCTCATCGAAAACCTCACCCATCTTGAACCCTCACTCCGATCGCTCGCCGATGTCGGGAAGGGGCTGGACAAAGCGCTCGCCTACGCGACGGTTTTCCCCAACGGGCAGAGCGCCATCGACAACGCAGTCCGCGGTGACTTCCTCAACGAATCGACGACCATCGACCTCACAGTTCCCCGGCTCAAGCGCGAACTGCTGGCCGGCACGCGATGGGGGGACCCCAACATGCAAATTCAAGCTGCTGTTGGCGACCCCGGATATGCAGAACAGACCGGCAATCCCCTTACTGTTGGACTAACCCCCACCCCAGCCCCAGAGGGCCAGCCTCAACCCCCGGCAGTCCAGGCACCACAAACCCCGCCGATTGACCCCGCCGCTCCGGCTGTCCCCCCCACACCGGTGCCAACAGAGGGCGGCAGCTGATGCTCACTCGGTTCGTGCGTGTCCAACTGGTGGTCTTTCTTATCGCCTCACTCATCGGTGTGAGCGTGATGCTCTTCGGTTACATACAGGTGCAGTCATTTCTAGGCGTCGGGCGCACGACCATAACCGTGGAACTGCCGGCCAGCGGCGCGCTGTATCGGTTCAGCAACGTGACCTACCGAGGTGTCCAAGTAGGACGTGTCACCAACGTCGATGTCGTGCGTAGCGGCTCAGACCGGTATGTGAAAGCCACTCTGTCCCTGGATACTTCGGAGAAAATCCCGTCGGCGGTCACCGCGCATGTACGCAGCGTCTCAGCGGTGGGCGAACAATACGTCGATCTCGTACCTCGCAGCGACGGCGCACCGTACCTGGAGAACGGGTCGGTCATCGCCAGAGCCGACACCACCATTCCTCAACCGGTGGGACCAGTGCTGGACAAGACGAGCGCACTAGTCGGCAGTATCCCGCAGGGACAGCTCGCCCAGATGCTCGATGAACTGCACGCCGGATTCGACGGCGCCGACTACGATCTGCAATCACTGTTCGACTCGACGGCCAAACTGGCTGGACCGCTGAAAGAATCGTCGGATCAGACAAAGACTCTTCTCGAGGGCTCTCAGACACTGCTGGACACGCAGGTCACCTCCGACAACGCCATCCGGACATGGACGCGTAGCCTGCGAGGCTTCACCGATCAGGTGGTTACCAACGACCCGCAGATCAGATCACTTCTGCAGAAGGGTCCCGGTTCAATCAACGAAGCATCTCGTCTGATCTCGGACTTCCGCATGACGATGCCATTGCTGCTGGCGAATCTCACCTCGGTAGGGCAGCTGCTAGCGACCTACCGCCCGGCACTAGAGCAGATCTTGGTGCTCCTGCCGCCGGCGATATCCATTGTCCAAGCGGTCAATCCGAACCGAAACGCGCAAGGGCTTGGCCTGGGATCCTTCCGCATCACGGTCAGTGACCCACCGGCCTGCACGGTGGGATTCCTTCCACCCTCGTCATGGAGACCGACGTACGACACCACAACGATAGACACCCCCGAAGGGCTGTATTGCAAGCTGCCGCAAGACTCGCCGATCGCCGTGCGCGGTGTGCGCAACATCCCATGCATGACGAAACCTGGTAAGCGAGCCCCGACGGCCGAGATGTGCAACAGCGACGAACAGTTTGAGCCGGTCGCACAAAAACAACCGGTGATCGGCCCATATCCCCGTGATCCCGGGTTGGAGGCTCAGGGAATTCCTCCTGACAGCCGTTGGTTCCCAGACCAAGGGTTGTACTCGGCCCCCGGGGAAGGTCCGTCCGCGCCGAATACGCCGCCACCAGCGCCGCCGACGACGATGCTGGTTCCGCCGCCGGCGGGCGGCGTGGACAAACCCTCGCCTCCGCCAGCACTGCCCGGCACTCCGGAAGTCGCCGACACCCCGGCCGCACAGCCCCCACCGGTCGACGTGCCCACAACCAGTGGCATCAACAATGCACCAGCGGGATTCGCCGGCAGTCTGCCGACGACTCACGGGATTCAATTCGCCAACTACAACCCCCGTACGGGCGAGTATGTCGGCCCAGACGGAAAGCTCTACCAGCAAGCGAATCTGGCGACCGCGTCAGGAAAACGCACCTGGCAGGACTTGATCTTGAGCCAGCCGAACTCATGAAGGAGGACAGCGATGACGCACAAGATGCATCCGGTGCACACCCCAACGGTGACGCCCACATGACGACCGAGTTGGTGCGCAATGGGTCGGCTTTGCCAGACACAGTTATGAAGGCCACCTCGGTGGGCTCCAGCGGAAGTGCGCCTCTGGCAGCACTTCTCGTTGAACAGGCGGAAGCCGACGCCGAGGCTGCAGAAGCCCAAGCCGTGGCAGCGCGGGCCCGCGCTGAGGCGATCCGACTTCGCCACCAGATCGCCCGTGGATCTGCGATGTCAGAGGGCGGACGCGATGACACGTCGCTGGCACCTGAACCCGAGACAGATGAACCCGAGATCGCTACCGCTGCGACGTCCAGCGATTCGCCCTGGTACAAACGGTTGCCCCGCGTCGACAGGTCGTGGATCAAGCGAGCCCCGGCAGTGCTCGTGATTGTCGGTGCTTCTGCATGCGCCGGGGTCTTATACGGGCAGCACGTGCAGGTTATGCACAGGGCTGAACGTGGCGAGGCCTTCAAAGAAGTCGCCAAGCAGGGTGTGATGGCCTTGACATCACTTGATTTCGCCAAGGCGGGCGACGATGTACAACGTGTTCTCAACAATGCCACCGGGGACTTCAGGACGGATTTCCAGAAGCGCTCTGAGGACTTCCGCAAGATCGTCGAAGAGGCCAAGGTCGTCAGCGAAGGCCACGTATTCGCCACCGCGGTCGAGTCGATGACCGACGACACAGCGGTGGTCCTGGTGGCGGCAACTTCTCAGATTACCGGGCCACCCGAGGCCAAGGATGCTCCCCGAGCGTGGCGATTGGCTGTCACGGTCACCCGTGACGCAGGCACCCTCAAGATCTCGAAAGTCGACTTCGTGAAATGACCACTAAAACCTCAACCACCGATGATCCGATCGACACAGCCCACGAATCGACATCTCAGCAGTGCAGCCCGGCACTTCCACTCCCGTCCCGCCTTCGCGGTCACCTCGGTGCAGTCGCCTTGACGATGCTGGTCGCGTTGTCGGTGGGCTCGCTCGTTCTCGTCGGTCTCCGGTACGCGTTACCTGACCGAGCGTCCAGCGACGGCGCGATCCAATCCGCATTGACCGCTGCAACCGAGGGAACCAGTGCGATGCTGACCTATACACCAGCTACGGTGGCCAACGACATCGAGACGGCCAAAGCACATATGACAGGCGAATTCCTCACCTACTACGAAGAATTCACCGGCCAGTTCGTCGAACCCGCCGCAAAAATGCAGCAAGTCAACAACAGGGCGACCGTAGTACGGGCAGCAGTCTCGGAAATCTCCTCGGACAGAGCCAAAGTACTGGTGTTCATCAATCAGGAATCGACGAGCAAAGACAAACCTCAGCCCAAGACCACAGCGAGCAGTGTTCTCGTGACACTGTCCAAAGTGGATGACAAGTGGTTGATCTCGGCTTTCGACCCCAATGCCGCTGAGTAGCCGTTGCCTGCGGCGTGGATCACCGCCGGTGGCGGTGGCAGCTGCTAATCAGTAGCTGGGCTAGCCGATCCGGCTTGTCGATCATCGCATCGTGACAGGAATCGATCTCGAGCACATCGTCAACGCCACCCAAGTCGGCAATACACCGCAATTGACGGCGAGGTGATAAAGCTCGGTCGCGCAGCGTCAAGATCCAAGTGCGAGGAATGTCGTCGGCCAATCCGTGGAGATCGATAGTGTCGGTCAAGACTCCTCTTGATTCTGGATACAGACGAGCACGAGCGAACGTTATCTGATCTCTTGACAACCCGTTCCAAAAGAGCATCCGAGCCACCGTGACCGGCAGTGGGAAGGATCGGTTCAACGTCACTGCCACCCTGGCCAGCAGCGACAGAGGGGGACCCAGCGCGTCGAGAATCGATGACCCATGTGGCGCAACGAACGCGGCGATGAAGACCAATTCTGCGACGCGGGAAGGCCCGAGTTCGGCCGCCACACCGGGCGCCGTCATGCCTCCCATCGAGTGGGCAGCGATCACCACTTGACCGACGTTCGCTTGCGCTATGTCACCGATCACGGAGTTGACGAAGTCCCTCAATGTCACTGCCGAAACGGGGCCTGGGCGCCTACCGCGCCCGGGCAGATCGACGGCGATGACACGCAATCGTGGTTCCCGCTGTCGTATCGCATTGATCGTCAGATCCCAACAGTCCGCAGCATGTGCTCCACCGTGTATTAGGACCAGGGCTGGCAAAGTCGCCTCGTCGAGGTCCGAGTGCTGTGCTGCATCCACAACAAGATAAAGTAGACGACAAGGTATATTTATCGTGCCGATTCAATCAAACGGATAGGGTGCGTATGCAGAGGTGGACGTCGCGACATCTGCCGGATCAGACCGGTCGAGTTGCAGTGATCACCGGCGCCAACACCGGTATCGGCCTCGAAACCGCGGCAGCGCTCGCGGGCAAGGGTGCGCGGGTGGTCCTGGCAGTTCGCGACTGCGACAAGGGGGCCGCGGCGGCGGCCCGGATCCGTGAGCGCACAAGTCGAGCGGACATCGACATTCTGCCCTTGGATCTCACCTCGATGCGTTCAGTTCACTCCGCTGCCAGCGAGCTCAAGGCCGCCTACTTGAAGATTGACCTGTTGATCAACAACGCCGGGATCATGCTCACGCCGAAAGGGGTAACCGAGGACGGGTTCGAGTTGCAGTTCGGAACGAATCACCTCGGGCACTTCGCATTAACGGGACTCTTGCTGGAACAGATGCTTCCGGTGCTTGATTCCCGGGTTGTGACCGTGAGCAGCCTCGGTCATCGTGTCAAGTCCGATATCGACTTCGACGATTTGAACAGTGATCGCAGCTACGACCCTATGGTTGCCTACGGCCGGTCCAAGCTGGCGAATCTGTTGTTCACGTACGAATTGGAACGTCGACTCGCAGCCTGTGCAACTGCGTCGACGATAGCCGTAGCCGCACATCCGGGGAGCGCGCGAACCGACCTCTTCCGTCATTCGCCGCGCTGGATAAAGTTCGCTGCGAAGATTGCCGAGTACGTGGTGTTCCAGCCGGCATCGATGGGGGCTCTACCGACGCTGCGCGCAGCATGCGATGCCGGCGTAACCGGCGGCGAGTACTTCGGGCCCAGGGGGCTCGGCCAGCAGCGAGGTTATCCCACCTTGGTGGAGTCCTCGGCGACGTCTCGTGACGCTGCGCTGGCAAGCCGGCTGTGGGAAGTGTCAGAGAAGCTCACCGGAGTTACTTTTCCATGCTGACCGACAACTGCACCGCGTCCGGGATGTATTGGAAGTAGCCAATATTCGCTGTGTAACCCGATAACGGACGGCGAAAACAACTGGAAATAAACGAGATCGGAGTTCATTAGTGAAGCTGGATGCCGACGAGAGATCCGTCGTCGAGATGGTGCGTGAGTTCGTTGACAAGCAGGTTAAACCCAACGCACGTGCACTCGAACATGCCAACACCTACCCCAGCGAACTGATCGAGATGATGAAGGAAATCGGTGTCTTCGGTCTTTGTATTCCCGAACCATACGGGTACGGTTCTGTGTCCATGCCCTGCTACGTACAGGTGGCCGAGGAACTCGCTAGAGGTTGGATGAGCCTTGCCGGCGCTATGGGCGGTCACTCGGTGGTTTCCAAGCTCATTTTGCTTTTTGGCACTGAAGAACAAAAGCAGACATACCTGCCTCGGATGGCCACCGGGGAACTACGCGCGACGATGGCACTCACCGAACCGGGCGGAGGGTCAGACCTGCAGGGCATGCGGACTGTAGCCCGTCGCTCCGGCGATCAATACGTGGTCAACGGCAGCAAGACGTGGATCTCCAACGCGCGCCGTTCAGACCTTACCGCTCTGCTTTGTAAAACAGATCCCGCCGCCCGCCCCGCACACGCCGGATTCTCGATCCTGCTGGTCGAAAAGCTTGCGGGATTCGACATCTCCAAAGATATCCCCAAACTCGGTTACAAGGGTGTCGAGGCGTGCGAATTGACCTTCGCCGACTGTCACGTACCCACGACTGCACTGCTGGGTGATGCTGAGGGCAAGGGGTTTTCACAAATGATGAAGGGGCTGGAGATCGGCCGGCTCCAAGTTGCCGCTCGTGCCACCGGGGTCGCGCGAGCCGCATTCGATGACGCCCTCCAATACGCTCAAGACCGTGAGAGCTTTGGCAAACCCATATGGGAACACCAATCGGTAGGAAACATGCTTGCTGAAATGGGCACCAAGCTGTATGCAGCCCGCTCTCTGTTGCTCAGTGCTGCAGAGAAGTTCGACTCTGGCGAACGGTGCGACATGGAGGCTGGTATGGCCAAGCTGTTCGCTTCTGAAGCCGCCATGGAGATCGCGCTGGATGCACTGCGTGTACACGGTGGATACGGGTACTCGACCGAGTACGACGTGGAACGGTACTTTCGCGATGCGCCCCTGATGATCGTTGGTGAGGGGACGAACGAGATACAGAAGGGCGTCATCGCGAAACAACTAGTCACACGTGGTGGAATCGATATTTGATACCGGGCGCCTGCTCTAGCTGTACCCGGTCATGACGTTGGTAGCAGGCGTGTTGGCTTGATGTGAAGAGAACCTCCGGGTGAGGTGTGGCTTGTCGAAGGCCCATCACCAACCCGGAGGTTCTCGTGTCCCACCGTAATGCCCGCACAACGCTGCACGGCCGAATGCTGATCGTGCAGCGCCACCAGCAAGGCTGGAAACAGGCCCATATCGCCGCGGCGATGGGCATCTCCCGCAAATGCGTACACACCTGGATTAGCCGTTTTGCGGCTGAAGGCGAGCCCGGGTTGCGCGACCGGTCCTCCCGCCCGCACCGCTGCCCCACCCGGATGTCGGCACGTGTGGAGCGCCAAGTGATCGCCGCGCGTCGCCGCCATCGTCGGGGCCAGGATTGGCTGGGCCCCGAGCTCGGTATCTCAGCGCGGACCGTCGGGCGGATTCTGCGCCGTCGCGGTGCGCCCTTGCTTCGTGACTGCGATCCGATGACCGGTGCGGTGATCAAGGCATCGAAAGCCACGGCATGCCGTTACGAACGAGACCAGCCTGGCGAACTGGTGCACGTCGATGTCAAGAAGCTGGGCCGGATTCCGGATGGGGGTGGGTGGCGCGCTCACGGGCGCAGCGAAGAAGTCCGCGGCCGTGGTGTCGGGTATGACTACGTGCACTCGATGGTCGATGACCACAGCCGGCTGGCGTACTCGGAAATCCATGCCGATGAGAAGGGACCGACGTGTGCGGGATTCATCACTCGGGCAGCGCAATACTTTCAATCACAGGGCATTTCGCGCATCGAGAGAGTCATTACCGACAACCATCTGAGCTATCGGCGCTCAGCACACGTCGCCGCCGCCATCGACCAACTGCACGCCAAACACCTCTTCATCAAGCCGCATTGCCCCTGGCAGAACGGAAAAGTGGAGCGCTATAACCGCACCCTGCAAAGCGAATGGTCCTACCGCAGAGTGTTCGCCTCCAACGCAGACCGCGCCCACGCCCTTGCACCCTGGGTCAAGTTCTACAACACTCAACGCCGCCACAGCGCACTCGAAGGTCTACCGCCGATCAGCCGGCTGCGACCAACGTGATGGCTGAATACATCTAGCGCCTGCGGTTGATGACCATGGCGATGGTTCTCGCCCCTACGCCGATACATGGGATGAGAACAGCCGAGCTGGCCACGTGATGTTTTGCATCAAGTGCAAGCTGGTTCCAGCTGGCGGCTCCACTACCGCGGAGGCGAGTTCGTCCAACTGATTGAGAGGGCATCTCCATACTGTGTGGCAACATGATTGGGCGCCCGAGGGCTGGAGGGTTACGCCTTTGAGGTCGAGGGTTTGTTGTCGCTGCGGGCGTCAATCACTACGGTTGCGCTGTCGCTGGTGAGCCCGAGTTCGGCAAGAATGCGCTCAACCTTGCTCGATGTCCCCCTCCGTGTACGCAATGATCACCTTCACCGCCTGGGTGTTTGTTTGCTGTCTTGTAGATCTCGATCTGCATTTCCAAGTTGCGGGCGAAGTGAGCTCGATTTCGCAAGCTCGAACTCGACGAGCGCTTTATCGTGTGCACCTGAGCTGATCGTGTAGTCGACGGGCCTCGGCCGTTGTTCGGCTCCCGATTCACGTCGAACCGCGATTGTGTGAGGAGCAGACCGAAGAACGTTGCACCTCCTTCTCTGACGAGAAAGGCTTACCGCCACCGCGATTGATGAGCGTGTAGTCGTAATGGTGCTCGACGTAGTGCTTGAAGAGCGCGATAGCCTTTAGCGCTTCCGCGTAGGACGCCCAGGGCCTCCTTGTACAGCGTGGTCTTGGCCGCAATATCGGATGCAGCGGCTTGCACTTGCGACACCAGGACGCTGTACGCGTCAGCGGTCCGCTCGGCGCTGACTGTACTCGCTTCCTCGGGTCGTCCTCTTTCGCCTTGATGTAAAGGTCTACGAGATGGGGAACTCACGAACTGTTCGAGCTTCTGCTGCCGCACGTTCGGCGTCGACTTTGGAGATGTCGCCGTACCGTCCGCGTAACTCCGAAGACGAGTACTTCACGGGAGAACGGCTTTCTATTCCACTTGGAAGACGGGAAGTTGACGCTCCGTCGCACTTCCGACGCTGGGCCTATCATCTTGTCGATGACCCCATGCTCGATCGACCACTTCACCATGCTCGAGTCGTAGCGACCACTCTTCGCGAAGAATCTGTCCGGCTTCACATCTCCGTAGGCCAGCGCGGCACCTCCCAGGATCGTTGATTTCCCGCTCCCGTTCGGAGCAATCAGTGAGGTCACCGGAAAGTCGAATCGAACCTCTTTGTTGGTGAAACCTCGCACCTTGCGAATTACCACCCTCCGACGGTTTTTCGCGTACTTGTTCTTGTTGACCTGCTCCGCGAGTGCCATCCGGTCGCTCGGACTGATCTCCGTCATGGGCAGATGCTAGCCACAGGGCTTCGAGTGTCGGTCGTCGCGGAATATTTGGCCCAGCACGACTACCAAGGCGCCGGGCTGCTACACGCGGGACGGCCACAAACCATCCGGCGGAGCCGGAAGAATGTTGCACCGCCGCGTGGTTCTAGGAACCGCCACGAAGATGACGGAAACGCGTCTGCCATCTCCGTGAGAATTACGCATAATTGCAGGTAGTGACTTCGTCATCCGTGACAGAGTTTGAGAACCTACAGGTATGCACTGAAACTCGGTGAGTTCGGTGTCTGGCAACCGTCCTATGCGACGACACCAGAAATGGCGACGCGGATCGAGGACCTGGGCTACACGGCGTTGTGGCTGGGCGGCCCGCAGCCCGACTTGGCGGACGTCGATGAACTACTCGGTGCCACAGACCATTTGGTGGTGGCCAGCAGCATTTACAACATCTACCGCGGTGATCCGGCCACGTTGGCCGCGGCGTACCGGCGCATCGAGCAGTCCTACCCGGACCGCCTGCTGCTCGGCCTGGGCGTCGGACACCCGGAACAGGTCGGCAACTACCGCACCCCGATCGCGGCCCTGAATGAATTCCTCGACGGTCTCGATGAGCACGGCGTCCCCCGGGAGAAGCGACTGCTGGCCGCACTCGGGCCGAAAATGCTCGCACTGGCCCTCGAGCGCGCAGCGGGGTCGGTGCCATACCTCGTCACGCCCGAGCACACCCGGCGCGCCCGTGCGGCGCTCGGGTTCACCGACGACGATCTGGCCGGTGACGGCAGCGATCGGTTGATCGATCACCTCGCCGTCCACGGTGATGCGGCGATGGTCGCGCGTGGGCTGCGTGAGCACCTGAGCGCCGGGGCAAATCATGTACAGATCCAGGTGATCGGCGAGCATTCGGCACCACACCCGCAGATGCCGGAGGTGCTGCTGCAGGTCCACGACGAGGCGGCGTTCGGGATCTACGAATCCCTGGCCGGAGCGCTGGGAATCACGCCGTGACCGGCCTACTGCGCTGAGCCGGCGCCCTGCCACACCGTGTCGAACGGTGCGTTGCCGCCGATCCGGTTGACGATCCCGGCCGTGGTGAACTCCTTGGCCTGTTTCACCGCATCCTGGACGCTGGATCCCTTGGCCAGCGCTGCGGTGATCGACGCTGCCAGCGTGCATCCCGCGCCGGCGACGCGGGCCTGCCCGACTTTCGGGGCCCGCAGGATTTCCGCGTCGGTACCGTCGAACAGGACGTCGACGGCATCGTCGCCGGGAAACTCGACACCACCCTTGACCAGCACATACGACGGTCCGAGGTCGGCGATGCGCCGAGCCGCCTCGATCAGATCGTCGATCGAGGCGATGGTGTCCATCCCGGCGAGGGTTCGGGCCTCGAACAGGTTCGGCGTGGTGACCGTCGCCAGCGGCAGGATCTGCCGGCGCAGGGCGGTGTCGGTGTCGAGCGCGGCGCCGGGTTCCTGGCCTTTGCAGATCAGGACCGGGTCGACCACGATGTGTCGCCACGGTTGCTGGGCGAGGGCATCGGCGACGACGTCAATGGTTGCCGGGGTACCGAGCATGCCGATCTTGACGACGTCCAGGCTGTACGCCGATGTCGCCGCCTCGATCTGGTCGGCGATGACCTGCGGGTCCACCGGGACGAATCGGTGGCCCCAGTTCGCCTTGGGATCGAACGACACGATGCACGTCACGGTGCCCACGCCGTAGGTGCCGAGTTCTTGAAACGTGCGGAGGTCCGCTTGGAGCCCGGCGCCACCGGTCGCTTCGGATCCGGCGATGACATACGAGAGGTCAACCACGTGGGCGAGCGTACGCCTGCGCTACCCGCATCCAACATGGAGTTGGCGGATACTGGTGTCCGTTGCTGCGCTCTTCAGAGATGAGAGGTCTATGCCCCGTCCTCGTGCATTCGCCCAGGTCGACGTGTTCTCGCGGACCCCATACCTCGGCAACCCGGTCGCGGTCGTACTCGACGCCGACGGCCTGGATGACGTTGCGATGCAACGACTTGCTCGTTGGACCAACCTGTCGGAGACGACGTTCGTGCTACCTCCGATCAGCTCGGAGGCCGACTACCGGCTGCGCATCTTCACTCCGGGCAGCGAACTGCCGTTCGCCGGGCACCCCACGCTGGGCTCTGCACACGCTTGGCTTGGACACGGCGGGCAACCCCGGCGTGCGGGACGTGTCGTGCAGGAGTGCGGTGCCGGACTCGTGGAGATCCGGCAACGGGACTCTGAGCTGTATTTCCAGGCCCCACCGACGCTGCGGTCCGGGCTTCTCGACGACGAGTACCTGGATCAGATCATCGACGCCTTCGGTCTGGCCCGCACGGACGTCGTCGCGCACCAATGGGCGGACAACGGTCCCGGTTGGGCTGTGCTGGTGCTGCGCAGCGCGCGGCGGGTGCTCGACCTGGAACCTGACCTGTCTCGGATTCCCACGGCCATGGTCGGTTTCATCGGTCCGTATCCGGCTGGATCGGCGCACGACTACGAGATGCGGACGTTCGCGCCAGGGGTGGGGGTTCCCGAGGATCCGGTGTGCGGCAGCATGAATGCCTCGGTGGGGCAGTGGCTGACGAGTACCGGTGCAGCCCCCGCGCAGTACCGGGTTTCTCAGGGGGCTCGGCTTGGCCGGGCCGGTGAGATCAGCGTGATTTCGGAAGCCGACGGGTCAGTCTGGGTCGGCGGTGTCGCCACCACCTGTTTCGAGGGTGTCGCGAACCTCTGATCTGCCGGTGATTTATTGGCAATTCCAGACTTTTTTCGAAAGCGTGCCAGCTGATCGCTTGTTAGGTTGCGATGCGGGCGACCAGATCTTCGATGAGATTTTGGTTGCTGGGTTGGCCGGTTCAGAAATTCTTTGCCATCCGGTGACGACTTGGATTGTCTTGTCCAAGTGCACCTTTAGCGCCGAGTGCGCCGTCGTTTGACGTTCCCTCTCCGCAACCTTCAGCGTGATTTTTCGTTAGCTGATAGCGTCGGGCCCATGAAGCTCGTGCAAAGTATGGCCGTCGCGGCTGCTGCACTGGCGGTCTTTGGCGCCGCCGCGTGCAGCAGCGCGTCCACTGATCAGGCCCCGACCACCACATCGGTCCCGGGCAAATCCTCGCCCGCCAGTCCGGCCACGTCGCCGGGCGCAACCCATCCGGCTGCTCCCGGTGCCTCGCAACCCGGTCCTGGCGCCCCGAATCAGCCGATGATGCCGAATCCCAACGGAGATGGCTCGATGGTGCCGTGTGAGGGGACGATCTGCACCAATCCGAACCACGGCGCGGGTGACGATCCGGAGGAGAACGGTGGTGCGGTGATGCCGAACCCGAACGGGGACGGTTCGGACGTGCCGTGTGAGGGGACGATCTGCACCAATCCGAACCACGGCGCGGGTGACGATCCGGAGGAGAACGGTGGTGCGGTGATGCCCAACCCGAACGGGGACGGTTCGGACGTGCCGTGTGAGGGCACGATCTGCACCAACCCGAACCACGGCGCCGGTGACGACGGGCAGTAGGCAGGAGGCGTTCAGCTTCGGGAAGCTGGGCCGACGCGATTTGCATGCGCGGACACGGCCGGGGCCACCCAGTCGCGCAAGTACGCCCGCAGCGCGGCCGCTCGGCGGGCGGGCCCGCCCGGATCGATGATGAACGACTGCAGCGTCCTCAGCATGAACTCGACCAGCTGATCGAGCGCCTCTCCATCGAAACCTGCTGCAGGCCAATCGATGTCGAAACGACGCAGGATCGACTTGCCGAACTCGACGGCTAGTTCCGAGGTGACGCCGGCGGTGAATGCGCTGGCTTTCCCGGGTTGTAGCACCAGGCCGAGATAGCGGTCGTGCGCGATCTGTTCGAGGGTGTAGGCGATGCCCTCGACAACGGCTTCGCTGGGGTCCGTGATCGAACCCAGCTCCGCGGCCAGTCGGTCCAAGAATCCGTCCACAGCCGATACGGCGGTGGCGCCGAGCAGGCTCTCCTGCGTGGGGAAGTACCGGTAGACCGTCTGACGCGTCACCCCGAGGGCTTGTGCCACCTCGGACACGCTCACGGTTCCCCGCGCATCGATGGCTTGCCGGGCCGCGCCGATGATGCGGCGGACGGCTTCGTCGTCGTCGGCCGGGATGTCTCCCGACCACCCGTGCCTGCGCATCTGTTGATCGTCGCATGATCGGCGATCGACTCTTGACAATACAGTTGATGATAGTTGTATGGTCAGAGTATGACGGTCACCCCAGTGAGCAGCACCGATGAGGAACTGACCCGCCGCGCGCTGCGGCACGCCGTTGAGGGGACGACCGATATGGCCGAGGCGGTGCTGAAGGTGCCGCTGCACTACTACCGCGATCCGAAGATCACCGAGATCGAAAAATCTCAGATCCTGCGTCGCGTCCCACTGGCGATCGTGCCGTCGGCGCAGATTGCGGCGAAGAACGACTTCGTCGTCCGCCCGGTGCTCGGAGACTCGCTGCTGATCACCCGGGACCGCACCGGCGCCAGCCACGTCTTCCTGAATTACTGCCGCCACCGTGGCGCGATGCCGGCCTGCGGGTCTGGCAATGCATCACGCTTCGTCTGCCCGTATCACGCGTGGACCTACCGCAACACCGGTGAGTTGTTCATGGTCCCGGGCAAGGCCGGCTTCGACACGATGAACCCGGCGGAGTACGGCCTGGTGGAGTTGCCGTCCCAAGAACGTCACGGCTTCGTGTGGGCGGTGCTGACCGCGGACGCGACCATCGACGTCGACGCACACCTCGGAGCGCTCGGACCCGAACTGGCGCAGTGGAATTACGAGGCCTACGGGTATCACACCGACCGCGAGTTCTCCTCAGAGGTGTCCTGGAAGGGTGCGCTCGAGGCCTTCGCGGAGGGCTACCATTTCCCATTCGTCCACGGCGAGAGCTTGATTGGACAGAACACTCTGCCGAACACCGCGATCTATGACGAATTCGGCAGACACCACCGGATCGGCTTCCCCTTCAACTGGATCAAGAACCTCACCGATGATCCGAGCGCCTCGCTCGACCCCTCGGCCAACATGGGCGTCATCTATTGGGTCTACCCCAACCTGATCCTCGCGAACAGCCCGGTGGGCGTCGAGATCATCGACATGCTGCCGGAGGGCGCGCCCACCCGCTGCACGGTGCGGCACAGCTGGATGGGCCGGGTCCCGGCCACGAATGACGACATGCGAGCTGCCTACGACGCTGTCTACGAGGGTGTTCATGCCGCGGTGCGCGACGAGGATTTCGCCATGCTCCCGCAATGTGGCGAAGGCGTCCGGCACGGGCAACACGACCATATGATCATCGGCCGCAACGAAATTGCGGTACAGCACATGATCAAGGTCTTCGCGCACGAGTTGGGCGTGGCGCTGGCTTAGCCTCGCGTCAGCGGCCGCATCGCCTGCAGGGTGATGCCGGGCACCGTCCTCGCCAGGTCGGGCCGCTGCTTACCGAAGGCGCGGATTGTCCGATAGAACGACCACACCTGCCGTGGGCTCGGGACTTTCGGTATCCAAGCCAGCTCCCAGTGGATGCCGTTGATGGGATCGTCGAAGAACACCGCGTAGTAGCCAGGCCAGTACTGAGGGTAGTCCTTGGGTTCATCGGTGACCGTGACGCCGCGGGGGATCAGGAAGTCGCGATGAAAGCGGTCCACTTCCTTGCGGTTTCGGGCCCACAGCGCGACGTGATTGATGCCGACGGCCTGGTCGGCGTGGGTCAGCTTGCCCCCGGTGCGTGCCGGTTGGATGCCAATGTAGCTGTGTGGGTTGATGAAACGCGTCATGTAGTAGATCGACTGATACTCCATGTTCAGCGACGTGAAGCTGGTCAACCCCAGCCAACCGAACATCGCGTCGTAGAACGCGATCGATTCGTCGTAATCCAACACCGCGAACTCGACATGACTCACACCGCGCCACCGCATCGCGCCCCCTGGGGATTGCCTACTACGGAATGTAGTACCGATGGACGGTGTTGTGAAGCCCCAGGTTCAGCGGGCGCTCGAGGTGCGACGGGTTGCCCGTCGGCGTGCCGCATCGTGCGCCTCGCCGAGCAGGCTTAGGGCCAAATCTCCGGTGCGCGCCGCCGGATTGATGATCGAGACCCAGCCCTGTGCGTGATAGCCGGGGTGGGGAAGGAGGGTGTCGACGGCGGTGAAGTCGACACCGACCGGGTCGAGCCGCGGATCCTCGCCGAGGAGTTCGATATAGGCGCTGCGGCCGACATGAATGTTCAGCCGCCAACGTCCAGGCCGGTCGAGGTCGCTGGACGCATCGTCGGGATAGTTCTTGGTGACGATGGTGGCGTAGGGCTGTTCACGTTGTGGCACTTGGCCATTCGGTGCGTAGTAGAAGAAGTGGTCGCCCCACGCGATCTCCGGGAACAGGCTGTCCGCGGTCGGCGCCAGTTCCAGGACCCCGTCGAAGCGCCGGATCGTTTCCAGTAGCTGGTCCATACTCATGGTTGAAGTGTGTAGTTGAAGTGCTTATGGAGGGTTGCGAGCATGCTGACCGTCTCTGCGGTGGCGGCGGAAACCGGCTACTCGGTCCAGCAGATACGTGACCTGGAACGTCTCGGCGTCATCGCGTCGGCGGTCCGTGCCGGCAATGGCTATCGACAATTCTCCGCGGCCGTGGTTGGTGAGGTACGTGCGTATCGGGATCTGGCCCACGCCGTCGGTCCGGTCGAGGCTCGCCGGACCATGCGTGCCATCCGCATGGTGCCGCCGGGAGAAGCGGTAGCACTGGTGTGCTCGTTGCATACCCAGATCGACCGGGGGCGCGAGCAGGCGCTCGTCGCGCGCCGGGCGCTCGAGGCCATCCAAGGCGAGGCCGAGACGGAAGCCGCCCCGGTGGAGACCGACGCGATGACCATCACCGAGCTGTCGCGGGCGCTCGGAGTCCGGGCTTCCACGCTGCGCTTCTGGGAGAAGCAAGGCCTGGTGAAGCCGGAGCGGATCGACCGGCAGACCGGATCAGCCCGGATCTATCCGGTGGAGGCCATCCGTGAGGCGCGCATCACCGCGGCCCTCCGCGCCGCCGGATACCGCATTCCCGATGTTCAGAGAACGGTCGCGGCGATCCGCGACCTCGACGATGTGAGCCGCTCGCTCGAGGCGCTCGATACGCGGTTGAACTCCATCACCGATCGCACCCTTTCGCTCCTGCGCGCGGCGGCGACACTGGCTCAGATCATTGAATCGGGATAGGCGAACCCCGATATCGCCGGTGATATCGCGTTTTCAGACCGACTCTATGAACCTTCGGCGGTGCCGTTGTGACCGATGTGGTTCGGCCTTCGTTAGTCGGTCCTAGGCCGACATCTTGCAGAGAAAGTCAGGACCCCCGGCGTAGACGATGCCGGACGGGTACGGCGCGGACGCGGCGCGCGCGATCGTCGTCGCCAACTCGCGGTCCGACATCACCTCACCGGAAACAACGGTGAAATCGATTCCCCGACGGTCGAATTCGGAACGCATCGCATAGAGCGCGGTCTCACCGGCGCGCTTGCTGGCGGCGATCGCCGCGTAGCCCTTCGGCACGGCCTTGTTGGGGAAGAAGTGCGCCTGATGGCTGGTGACGAACACGATCTGACCGCCCACCGGCATCAGCGGCAGGGCCAGCTTCGCCAGCCGGCGCTGAGCGTCGCGGTTCAGCCGCATCGCGTAACCCGGATCGGTTCCCGGTTCCAGCCCGGTCGATGCGTTGAGCACCAGGACGTCCAGCCGTCCGAACTCGCGGCCCACCTGTTCGATCATCGCGGCGGCAGCCGCCTCGTCGGAAATGTCGGCACCTAGCGTGGAGGCGCGACCACCCGCGCGGCGGATGGCGTCGACGACGGAGTTGGCGCGCTTGGCCTTCTCGCGGTAGTTGACGACGACGTGGGTGTCCGGACCGGCGAGCTGCTGTGCGACGTCGGCGCCGATACCTCGCGATGCGCCGGTGACAAGAGCGATCCGGGTGGCTGCTGCAGGCTGCATGTCGGGTTCCTTTCCGTCACTGCAGAGGCGGCCGGTCCGGGTTTGACCTGCGATGACACGGTGGTGTGCCCGTGATCACAACCGCCTCGAGCACCCACGGTACACCAACTCTAAGAAAAATAAGACCCTTCTAAGGTCACGGTAAGGGCAATGTCGTGTCGCAAGTGTGTTGCTGAGCGTCACCGCTTAACCTGGCGTCATGACTGGCCAACGCGTACCCGGCGGGGTGGTGCACAAGTTGCCTGCCGACCTGCGGGAAGCCCTGGTCGGCAACGCCACGGCGCTGTCCGCGTGGAAGGACATCACGCCGCTCGCGCGCAACGAGTTCATCTGCTGGGTCGAGGACGCCAAGCAGACCGCGACGCGCGAGCGACGGATCCGTCGGACTCAGGAAGAGTTGGAGGAAGGTCAGCGGCGGCCCTGCTGCTGGCCCGGGTGCAAGCACCGCGAGCGCGCGGGCAAGTAGGCCCGCGGGCCTAGCGGATCGACAGCCCCGTGATCGCCCGGGAGATCACCAGGCGCTGAATCTCGCTGGTGCCCTCGAAGATCGTGAAGATCTTGGCGTCGCGGTGCATCCGCTCCACCGGGTAGTCGCGGGTGTAACCGTTGCCGCCGAGGACCTGGATGGCCTCATCGGTCACGTACACCGCGGTCTCGCTGGCCACCAGCTTGGCCATCGAACCCTCGGCGTTGTTGAAGGGCTGGTTGTTGCGGGCCATCCAGCCGGCCCGCCACACCAGCATCCGGGCGGCATCGATCCGGCTCTTCATGTCGGCGAGCTTGAACGCGACGGCCTGGAACTCGCCGATCTTGCGGCCGAATTGCTCACGCTGGCAGGCATAGTCGAGGGCGTACTCATAGGCGGCGCGGGCCACCCCGACGGCCATGGCGCCGACGCTGGGCCGGGTGCGTTCGAAGGTCTTCATCGCGGCCTGGCCACCGGCCGAGGCCCCGGACTTCACCCGTGCGATGCGCTCCTCGAACTTCTCGCGCCCGCCCAGGATCATGTCCTCGGGCAGACGGACGTTGTCGAGCACCACCTCGGCGGTGTGTGAGGCCCGGATGCCGTGCTTCTTGAACTTCTGGCCCTGCGTCAGGCCGTGGGTGTTCGGCGGGATGATGAACGTGGCCTGTCCACGCGAGCCGAGCTCGGGGTACACCGAGGCGACCACGATGTGGACGTTGGCGATGCCGCCGTTGGTGGCCCAGGTCTTGGTGCCGTTGAGCACCCACTCGCGGGTGGCCTCGTCGAAGCGAGCGCGGGTGCGGATGGCGCCGACGTCGGACCCCGCGTCCGGCTCCGAGGAGCAGAAGGCGCCCAGTTGGGGTTCGTCGGCGGTGCCGAACATCGGGAGCAGCCACTGACCGATCTGTTCGGGAGTTCCGTTGCCCGCCAGGGCCGCTGCGGCCAGGCCGGTGCCCAGGATCGACAGCGCGATGCCCGCGTCGCCCCAGAACAGCTCCTCGAACACGGTCAGCATGCCGAGTCCGGTGGGTTCGGTGGTCTGCTGGGCGAACAGTTCGGGGGAGTACAGCCCGACCTTGGCGGCCTCCTGGATGACCGGCCACGGGGTTTCTTCGCGCTCGTCCCACTCCGCGGCGGCCGGACGCACCACATCGGCCGCGAACTGGTGTACCCAGTCGCGGACCTCGATCACGTCGTCGCTCAGTTGCATGGAGAACGTCACAGTCGGGCTCCTGGAATATGTTGGGGGTCAGTTGGTTTGAGAGCGGTGTTGCTTGATCATGCTGACGGTCTGGGTGACCCAGGCCTCGAAGAAACGTTCGTGGTCGACGTTGCCCGGCAAGCGCCCGGTCAGGGCCTGCAGCGTCGCCGCATAGGACAACCCGGAGATGGCGACGGCCGCGGCGGCCTCGGGATCGGGGATCTGGAAGCGGCCCGAGCGATTGGATGCCGCCAGTTCGTCGGCAAAACGCTGATAGGCGTTGTCGGTGATGACCTGCCACGTCTTCTCGTCGAGCTCTCCGAGCTCGTCGGGCTCACGCAGCATGACCCGCAGCAATTCCTCACTCTGGGTCAGATTGGTCCAGATCAATTGCCCGGCACTGCGAACCGCCTCTTCGACGGTCTTGGGATTGCCGGCGTCGTACTGCTCGCGGGCGCTGACGATGGCGTCGATGCGGTGTGAGACCGCTGCCTCGAGCAGTTCCCGTTTCGAGCCGAAGTGCTTGTAGAGCGCCCCCGACCCCGGCGCCAGGCCGGCGGCCTGCTGGATGTGGGCGACCGAGGTCGCGGCGTACCCCTTGGCGGCGAACAGCTTCAGCGCTGTGGCCAGCAGGCGGTCCCGTCCGGTCGACATGGTGAGAGAGTACTCACTCACCAATCTGAGCTCCAAATGGCCCCCTGGAAGCCGCGGGATCGATAGGTTCGCCTGGACCGGGTCGGGCATGACGGGGGAGGCGGACGATGCCAATGCTGACACGAAACGACAAGATTTTGTGTGGCACCTATGCGGTGATCGCGCTGATAGCGTTGGTCGCCACGTGGTGGAACAACATCGGCTTTTTCACCACCGAGAGCACCAGCCTGATCGACTTCGTCCAGAGTGGCTACGTCAACTACGGGGCGTCTTCGCTCACCAACGACCTGCTCCTGTTCGCGCTGGCGGCGTTCGTGTTCATGATCGTCGAGGCCCGGCGGATCGGGATCCCCAAGGTGTGGATCTATCTGGTGCTCAGTGTGGTCATCGCCATCAGCGTCGCGTTTCCGTTGTATTTGATCCGGCGGCAGTTGGTGCTGGCGGAGCGGCGGACGGCTGTCGAGACGCAATGAAGGTTGACACGCACGGAGAACCGACCTCTGCGGTGAAACCATTTGGCCGAACGCATCTGCCAACAGGCGCGACAGTGACCAGGTTCGACGTAGCCTGACGATCCATGGACGTCAGCAGCATCCGCGAAGCGCTGCACTCCCGGATGTGCAAGGGGTGCGGGCTATCCGTGCCGTACGCACGCAAATGGGAGATCGGCGGCTGCGAACCAACTCACTCACTGCGCAGCTACCCGTACGACGGCCTCCACATCCTGGCCACAGGTCTGTCAGAGCTCGGCCGCTACATCACCCCTGTCGCTGACGGCCTCCTCGTCGCCGGCCTCTGGGTATCGACGAACCGAAGCACCCGCGGCGACGGCCCACCGGACGCCTACCTCATCGGGCAAGACCCCAGTGGTCGAGCCCGCTACGCCGGCAACTCCCCGGAAGTCGTACTCGAAATGCTGCGCCTGATATCGAGTCCACCGCAGCCGCACATTGGGCCTCAGTTGCAGGTCGGATTCCACGGAATTCACGACAGCGCAACCACATACGTCGGGAGCTGGCAATGGAACATTCACGGCGAAGCCAGGGACGACGAGTTTATCCACCGGGCGGCCGCCGCCACGCTGGCCGCGATAACCGCCGTAACCGGTGGGCAAGAGGCACTTTGACACAGTCCATGTGGGCCAGCGCCACGGCGTAGAACGCCCGGTCGTCGCTGCGAATCACGGCGGTGAACCGCCTTTGACTATGGAAAGCACACCGTGCGCGACATCGAAGTACCGCTCAAGAGCTGATTCGAATGCCGGCTTCGGGGGAATGCTGAGTCAATGGCTACCCATCGAGTTCTCAATCCCAAAGGTGAGGTTGTCGACACCAAGGACATCGAGAGCGCCGGCGACGCGCATGCCTGGTTCGTCGACCAGAAGGCGAAGCCCGAGCTGGGCTGGCGCATGGAGGTGCTCTCGGCCGATGGTGACTGGGCGTTCTTCGATGACAGTGAAGGCGATCGAAAGTACTGATCGGCCCGGCGCTTCGGGGTGGCCGCGTCGTCAGTCGGCCAGCCCGAGCATCCGGCGCGTCATCTGGTTCAGCTGGACCCGCAGGGTCTCGCCGTCGATGTCGGCGAGCAGCGGATGCATGACGGCGACACTGATCGCGCTTGACAGCATCGCCGCGTGGAGCCGAGCTTCGACGCCGGCTTCGGTGTCGAGGAGCGCGGCGTAGAGCCGTTCGATGAACTGCTGAAACGGTTCGTATTCGGCCTGCAGACGAATGATGACCGGGTCGAACATCGGAATGCTGAAGGCGCCGCGGCGGGTGATCGCTTGCTCGATCATACGGTCGAGTAGGGCCTCGCGGGCTTGAAGTGGTGACCCCTGCGCCTCGACGGACTCGAGTGCTTCCTCGAGTTGGCTCATCTCCCGTTCGGTGATCGCGATGACGATCTCTTCCTTGGTCTTGAACTGCCGATACACCGCCGCCTTCGTGACGCCCATTTCGTCGGCGATCATCTGCAGCGACGTGCCACTCACCCCGTGATTGGCGATGAGTTTCAGCGCCGCGTCCATCACTCGCGTCTGGGCGGCGGTGCGGGCGATGGCACCGAAGGTGCGGGCCTCCTGGGTGGACGTCACAGCGTCCACGGTAACCGACGATTGACCGGCAAGTAGCCGATCGGCTACCGTCCAAGTTGCCGATCGGCAACTAACGTCACGCACGAAGAGAGTCCGACGATGAGACGACCTGACGGTGAGTTGATCCTTCTGGGGACGTTGCCTGTGGTGGCAATCATCTGGATCTCCGCGTTCTTCCTGTTCCCCGGGTTCGTACATCCGATGTCCCCCAACATGTCTGCCGAGGAAGTCGCAAACTTCTATCAGGACGACACCGCGCGGATCCGGTACAGCATGATCCTGTTCAACTGGTTCGGCGTCGGCCTCATCCCCATCGTGATCCTGCTGGCGATGCAGGTCCGCCGGATGGCCCACCGCACGCCGATCCTGTCCTACAGCCTGATCGCCGCGGCCGGAGGTCCGCCGGCGCTGTTCCTCATCGCCAACATGTTCTGGCTGCTCGGGTCCTTCCGCCCGGACCGCGCCCCCGAATTGACCCAGGTGCTCAACGATCTCGCCTGGCTCACCTTCACCCTGCTGGTGCCCTACCTGATCGCGCAATGCCTGCTGTTGGCGTTGGCGATCTACTGGGACCAGCAGGAACGGCCGGTGTTCGCACCGTGGGTGGCCTACTTCAACCTCGTCGTCGCGGCGGCCCTGGTGCCCGCCACGTTCACCGCGCTGTCGTTCGACGGGCCCTTCGCCTGGGATGGCGTGTTGTCCTTCTGGCTCAAGAACATCGCCATCGCGGTCTGGATTCTCGTCATGGGAGTCGTTCTCGGCCAGGCGATTCGGCGGCAACGGGCGCTGGACGAGGTACCCGCATGAGCGAACGCTGGAGCACGTTCAGGTGGAATCTCCGCCACCATCCCAAACGTGAACTGTGGTTCGCGTGGTACGTGATGGTGTTCTTCTACCAGCTGTACGGGGTGCTGTTCTTCTTCGTCACCCGCGTGCAGCCGCCGCCCAGCCCGGCCTGGGACACCCCGACGGTCGTACATTGGGTGACCGACCACCGGTTCGGTGTCCTCGCCGGATTCGGCGTCGTCTTCCTCATCACGGGCTTGTGCGCCCCGATGAACGCCCTGCTCGCGTACTCGATGCGACGCATGTCGGTCAGTCCGGTGTTCGCCTACTCGTATCTGATCATGTACTCGCTGAGTGCAATTCCCGGCATGCTGGTCATGGCCATCGCGATGACCGCGGCCGCCCTGCGACCCGACCGCGACCCCGAGGTCATCCACTGGCTCTACGAGTTCGCCTTCCTGTCGTTCAGCGGGACCATGGGTGTGTTCCTGATCGGTTCCCTGGTGTGGATGACCGCGGTCCTGCTCGACAAGAACCGGGTGTTCCCGAAGTGGTTCGGCTATCTCAACCTCTGCAACGCGCTCACCGAGGTGGTGGTCGCGCCCGCGTGGATCTTTCAGCGGGGCGCGTTCGCCTGGAACGGCGCGATCGCGTGGTGGATCAACATGGTTGTTTTCGTTACGTACACAGGAGTTTTCATCGTGCTTCTGCGCAAGATGATCGAACGCGAGGACTTCGGCACCGGGCCGCTGCCCGACCTTCCTGAAAAGGGCTCCGGCGAGCTGCCCGTGGATTCGGTGGAGGCGGTGCGATGACCGAACGCGTCGAAGATGTCCGCGTCCGATCCGTGCCGGGGCAGCCCGACATGTGGATGTTCGTCCTGTTCGAATCGCTGCTGTTCACCGGGTACTTCTCGGTGTACCTGGTGTCGCGCACCCAGAATCCTGAGCTCTTCCTGCAGTCGCAGTCCCATCTGGACCTACGGGTCGGGGTGTTCAATACCATTGCCCTGCTGCTGAGTTCATGGGCCATCGCGCGGTGTGTCCAGGCCGCCCGCGAGGGAAACTACCGATCGGCCTTGACGAACGTATCGCTGACGCTCTCACTGGGCGTGGTGTTCCTGGCCGGCAAGATCGTCGAGTGGGTCGTCCAGGTCCGCGCGGGGAACACGTTCACCAGCGACGAGTTCTTTCAGCACTACTTCTTCCTGACATCTATTCACTGCATTCACGTGCTGATCGGCTTCGTGGTGCTCGGCGTCGTCGTCTACCAGTTGTGGAGCCCGAAGCGGCGTTCGCAACAGCTGATCGAAACGGGTGCCACCTATTGGCACACCGTCGATTTCCTCTGGGTTCTGATTTTCGCGTTGATCTACGTGGTGAGGTGACCGGTGCGCGGCAACGGCAACAAGAGGCTGCTGATCGTCTGGTTGATCCTGACAGCGATGACGCTCGTCTACGTGCGGCTTGACGAGGCCGTCGACCAGAACGGGACGTTGAAGGCCAGCACCGTCGTCACCGTCAGCGCGATCGTCATCGCACTCATCAAGGTGCGCATCATCTTCCGCGAATTCATGGAGGTGCGGCACGCCTCCGTGCTGCTGTGCCGGCTCACCGACGGGTGGGTCGTGCTCATCGGTGTCTGTCTGCTGGGCAGCTATTTCGTCGGCTCGGCGGTCGCGGCTTAGGTGCCGTACAGATGGAGCGCACGGGCGGCTTCCGTGGCGATGTCACCGCTCAGCCCGGAGATCGGAGGACCGCCGCGCTGATGGATCACGTTCCCGAGGACGATCACGTAGGTATCTGAACCGGGGTCCATCCACAGCGTCACACCCGTGAACCCGGTGTGGCCGAAGCTGCCGATGGGAAACACGGTCCCGCGCGGTCGGGAATGAGGGGTATCGATATCCCAGCCGAATCCGCGGAGGTCAGCGGTGTGCCCGGGCTGCTGCGGAGTCGTCATCAACTCCACCGTGGCCTGCTTCAGCGGAAATGGGCTCGGCCGCCCGGCGCGGCGATCGAGGAGGGCTTGGGCGTACTTGCCGAGGTCGTTGACCGTCGAGAACACCCCGGCGCTGCCGGTCACTCCTCCCATCCGGCGTGCCGTTGGATCGTGCACGGTGCCGCGCAGCGGATGACCGTAATCGGGGTTGAGCCCCGGAGTGTCTTCGTCGAGCGCGGTCGGTGCGACGCGCTCCAAGAGCTCGGTGCTCCAGGAGCCCGGTGGGCAGCCGTCCACCTCGGGTGCCTTCGGGTCGAGCGTGATTGCGGTTCCCCGGATCTGGTGTGGACCACATGCTTTCGTGGCGGGCAGATAGCGGGTTTCCGACATGCCAAGGGGCGCAAAGACATTGTCCTGGACGTAGGTGTCCAAGGGCTGGCCGGTGATCTTCTCGATGATCGCGCCGACCAGGATGAAGCCGATGTCGGAGTAGTGGAACAGCTCACCGGGCCCGTACACCACCCACGCGCCCAGTGCCCGGTGCAGGCCCTCGGCCTTGTCGGCGCGCTCCAGGCCCCACGGACCATCCAGGCTCAGATCGCCCGCGATGCCCGAGGTATGGGTCAGCAACATCCGCAGCGTCACCGCGGCGCGGCGTGGGTCGTCGGCGGGGTTGAAGTCCGGCAGATAGGTCTGCACGGGTTCGTCGATCTGCACCTTGCCCTGCTCGTAGAGCTGTAACAGGGCAACGGTCGTCGCGACGCTCTTCGACAACGACGCGATATCGAAGATGGTGTCCTCGGTCATCGGTTCCGCGGGTGCTGGTGCCCCGTCAAGGCCCGGCTCGCCCGGAAGCTTGCGTGAGCCGAAGGCCTGGCGGAAGACGACGTTGCCGCCATGCCCGACCTGGACCACTGCGCCCGGTAGCCGAGGGACCGCAATCGCGTCGTTGACCAGTTGGGACACCGCGGTGAAATCCCCTGAAGGGACGACGGCGGCCAGGGTGGGTGTCGGCGTCGTTGCCGGGGTGGGTGTCGACGTCGGCGCCGGGTTGGCGGTCGGCGGCGGGGCTTCGGACTGCCCGCACGACGAGGTCACCGCCACGGTGAACAGGATGGTTCCCGCCGCGAAGAGCCGGATCAGTGGCGATCGTGACGCCGTCACCGAATCGACGGTACCGGGCGAGCACGTTCGGTGATGGCATGAACCCGGCCCGTGGCGAACGCAAGGAGGCGCTTACGCCGAGGATTGCGGTCAGTATGTGGCAGCAATCCGCGGCTTAGTGCTCGGCGTGCGCAACCGAGCCCACAACCGGCGTGCGGGGCTCCAGGTGCTTCGCCCACCCCGACGCGCACACCGCAGTACACACAAGAGCCAGCAGCCCGACCGCGGTCAGCATCACCGGATAGCTGAACCAGTGCTCGAGCGCGGCCAGCGCTGCGGGCAGCAGGAACCCGAGGTAGGCCAGGGAGTAGTACACCCCGGAGATTCCGGCGAGCTCGTCAGGCGGCGCAATGCGTTGGATCTCAAGGAGACCCGAAACGATCGCGATGCCGTAGGCGCTGCCCAGCAACATCGCGACCAGCGGCGCGACGAGCACCGAGCGGGTGACGGCGGTGGCCACGGCGGCAAAGATCCCGACAGCCATCAGGGCCATCGAGACCACGACGGCACGCGAACTGGACACGTCGTCGAGCCGACGCGCCACCGGCTGGATCGCCACGCCGCACGCCAGCGTCAGCACGGTCAGCCCCACGGTGTAGAGCAGGGCCCACGATCCGAGTTGGTCGGCGACCAGGGCCGGCACCACGGCGTAGGCGATGGCCGCCGAGCCAAAGATCCACGGCGCCATGGGAACAACGACATGCAGGAACCGGCGGTGCCCGGCGACGGGCACCTTGAGGCCATCGAGGAACGGCCGAGAAGTCGTGCCGGATCGGGTCTCGGCGGTGCGGTTCCACACCGCCCACAACACCGGCACACACAGCGCGGCATGCACCAGGTAGGTCAACACCAGCGGCAGCGGCGCGTACACGGTGAGCAACCCGGCGCACAGCGGCCCCACCCCGAAACCCAACGACAGGCAGATCGAGGCGCGTCGCGCGCCGGCGCCGGCCGACGCGTCGTCGTATGGCGGCCGGGACAATTCGGCGATCCAGGCCGAGCCCACGGCCATGGCGATACCGACGGCCAGCCCGCTGAACAACCGGCCGACGAACAGGGCCTCGAAGCCCCAGCCATCACCGACCGCCAGGATGAGACTGCCCAGCGCTGAACTGATCACGCCGGCGGCCATCACGCTGCGTCGACCGTGGCGGTCCGAAAGCGTCGACGCGATCAGCAGCCCCGGGATCAGGCCGAGCACATAGGCGCCCAGCAGGACGTCGACGTCCACCCGGGTGTAGCCGGCGTGCTGGGCGTAGGCGATCAGCAGCGGGGTGAACTGATTGCCACCCCAACCGATGCAGAAGACCGCGATGGCCACGGCGAGCCACGGTCGCAGGCGGTGCCGGACCCGATGCGGCGTCTCGCAGGGCTCAAGAGCGACGGCGGTCATGCCAGCGCCACCCGGTAGGTCGCTTCCAGATGGGCCAACAAGGCGGCCTCGAAACCGGCGACGTCGCGCCGGCCGATGGCATCGGCGAGATCCGCGTGCTCACCGATCAACGCGTTGAGTCGGGCGGAATCCGAGCGGGCTGCGTCGGCCATCATGCGGCGCTGCCGATCGCTGAGCGACCCGTAGAAACGCCCGGCGATCGAATTACCGGCGACCTGGACGATCCGCCGGTGAAACGCGTCGTCGGCGGCGGCAAACTCGTCGGCGTCACCGATCGCGGCGCCGTGGCGCTGACGCTCCACCAACTCGGTGAGCTCACCGAACAACGTGTCGATGGATTCCGTTGACCTGCAGAGTCGGCGCACCGCCGCCGTCTCGAGGGCCAGGCGCATCTCCAGTAGATCGGTGGCTTCCTGCGCGGACACCGGGACGACGACGGCGCCGCGCCGCGGCACCAGGTCCAGGAAGTCCTCGGCGGCCAGCCGGAGGAAGGCCTCGTGGACGGGGGTGCGGCTGACGCCGAGCTGGGTCGCCACCTCGACCTCGCTGAGGAGCTGCCCGCCGCGGAACTCACCGGAGAGGATCTGATCCTTGGTCATCCGGTAGACGCGCTGGCTGTTGCTCGATTTCTCGTCCGTGACCACGAGAGACCACGATACCCCTTGCATGCAAGCTTGCATGCAAGGGGCTTATCCAGCGGAAATGCTAAAAGGGACTGCTGTTGGACTGGTGCCTGGCCGATTCCGGGCGAGGCCCGAACCGCCGGATGTAGTCCTCGTGCTTCTGCTTGTCCTTCTTGTACTGGATCTCGTCGACCAGGTTGGGATCGAGACCGTGCTGGGCCAGCCGGTGCCGGCGCCAGATCTTGTTGAGCGCGAGCGCCATCAACAGCGCCCAGACGTAGATCGGCACCGTCATCTCGATGTGCACGTACAGCGAGGCGGGCAGCAGCCAGAACGGCGCCAGCACGAACAGCGGCGGGATCGCCATCCGGATCATGTGCCGGCGGATGGCTCCGTGGTCGGCCAGGTCATGGGCCACCCAGTCGCGCATCGAATCGGGTAGCCGCTTGCCGTAGCAATAGGCGATGTACTGAAAGAGATTCGGGCGGTCCTTGGCCATGAGGGCTCCTCGTGTCAATCGGTGAGGGAATTGGCCGCCAGCGCGGCTTCGTTGAGGCGGGTCAGTGCCCGATGTAGGTCTTCGAGTTCGGCGAGGCTGATGCCCAGTCGCTCCACCACGGCGTGGGGGATGGCGACGGCGCGGTCGCGCAGGGCGATCCCGGCCTCGGTCAGCTCGACATCAGTGGCGCGTTCATCGTCGGCGCGACGACTGCGGGTGATCAACCCGAGTCCTTCCAGTCGCTTGAGCATCGGCGACAGCGTCGCCGAATCGATCTGCAGTGCGGCCGCGATCTCCTTGACCGAGAGCGGAGGAACGCCGGCGGCGCGCGACCGGTGGTGATCCCACAGCGCTAGCATCACCAGGTACTTCGGGTGGGTCAGCCCGAGCGGTTCCAGGAGCGGGCGGTACACCGCGAGCACGGCGCGATTGCTGACGGCCAGGGCGAAACACACCTGCCGCTCGAGGGCGAGCGGATCGACATCCTCCGGCGTCGAGGGCGCGGCGGATACTGCGGACACAAAAAGAACGTACCCTCATAGTTAGGGCACTAACAATGTCTCGGTGGTCACACCCGCTAATGGGCGCGCTTGGCCAGCCGTTCGGGATTGTCGATCAGGATGCTGCGGCCCTGCACGCGGATCCAGCCCCGCTGCGCGAAGTCCGACAGCGCCTTGTTGACCGTCTCGCGGGAGGAGCCGACGAGCTGCGCGATTTCCTCCTGGGTCAACTCATGGTCGACGCGCAGCGCGCTGCCGTCGCGGCTGCCGAACCGCTGCGCCAGGTAGAGCAGCTGCTTGGCCACCCGCCCCGGCACATCGGTGAAGATCAGGTCGGACAGGTTGTCATTGGTTCGGCGCAACCGGCGGGCCAGCACGCGCAGCAGTTGTTCGGCGATCTCGGGACGGTCGGCGATCCAGCTCCGCAGCACACTGCGACTCATCGTCACCGCCTTCACCTCGGTCAGGGCGGTCACCGTCGAGGTGCGCGGACCGGGGTCGAAGATGGCGAGTTCACCGAACATGTCGGACGGACCCATCAACGTGATCAGGCTGTCGCGCCCGTCAGCCGACTTGCGGCCGATCTTCACCTTGCCCGCGGTGATGATGTACAACGTGTCGCCCGGTTCACCCTCGACGAATGCCACTTCGCCACGGCGGAGGGTCACCGGTTCCAGCTGACGGACGAGTGCGGCGACGGCGTCTGGCGACACACCCTGGAAGATGCCGGCGCGGGCCAGCACTTCGTTCATGGTCCCCCCTCTGTGGATGTGCCGAACCTGACTGCTCGGAGTGTTTGTACAGGTCACAGCCTCAAGTTCGGCTGCCTTTCCACTTTACAAGGGCGCCGGGAGTGCGGACGCCGCAGGTTTACAATACCTTCGGGTTTCGTAATGCGGGTTGTGGGTTGGACGGGCCGTCTTCAGATGGTCGAACAGCAGATCCGCTGAGCTTCGGCGACGGAGTCCGCGAGCGGACGGCGCGTATTGATCAGATGGGCGTCGGGCCATTCGGCGCCGGCGCCGGCCAACCCCTCGGCGATCTGCGGTGTGGCATCCGAGTTGGTCACCCGACGTTGGACGATGCGTTCCTTGGCTTCGGCGATCGGTACTGTGCAAGCCAACTCCGTTGTCGGGCAGTGCTGTTCGGTAGCGATTTCTCGCGCGCGCTGCCGAAGGCCAGGATCTCGCCAGGTGCCGTCGAGGATCACGGACCGGCCCTCGGCAAGGCGTCGCCGGGCCTGCTCCAGTACCTCGTCGTAGACGACGGCCACGTTGGCGCTGCTGTAGAGGCCCTCGTTCAAGATCCCCGCGGCACCGTCGAGCAGACCACGTTGCTGCAACTCCCGGCGCACATCGTCGGTGGATATGACGTCCGCGGACAGTTGCTCGGCGAGTGCGTGTGCCAGTGTGGTCTTGCCGGTACCGGGTCCACCGCCGACGACGATCAGCCGCACCGTGCCGTCGCGCAGGTGATCGAGGGCGATGTCGAGGTGGCGTCGCGCGTCGGCGATGGCTTCGCGGTCGCCCTGCTCAACCCTGATGCAGTCGACCTTGGCGCGGACCACCGCGCGATAGGCGACGAAGAAGTGCACCAACGCGGCCGGTGCCGTGTCGCCGGACCGCCGGCGGTACTCGGCGATGAAGTGGTCCGCCAGGTCTTTGCGGCCGAGGAACTCCAAGTCCATCGCCAGGAATGCGGCGTCGTCGCTGCAGTCGGTGTGGCGCAGGCTGTCGTCGAACTCGAGGCAGTCGAGGATCGCCGGTCCGTCAGGCATGCAGAAGATGTCTCCGGTCAACATGTCGCCGTGGCCGTCGACGATGCGGCGGTTGGCGATCCGGTCGGAGAACAGCGCGGCGCGGCCATCCAGGAACTGGTCGGCCAGGCGCGTGATCTCGGCAAGCGATTCCGCGGAAACGACGGTTCCTTCGTGACGGCGCAGTTCGGCGAGGTTGTCGTGCCAGCGGCCGGCGGTCGCGGGCACAGTCGCGGCGGTGTCGATGTCGTCCGACCGTTCGGCGTCCGCGTGGAAGCGTGCCAACATCAGCGATGGCCGACAGATGCTCGATGGCAGGTTCACCACTGACGACGATCGAGGTGAGCCGGCGCGAATCGGGATATCTGCGCATCACGATCACCGGCTCGGGCGGACCGCCTTGCGGATCGGACAGGTGCGCGACCCCGAGGTAACTGTCCGGCGCCAGTCGCCGGTTCAGTTGAACCTCACGGGCGCACACCTGTTCCCGACATTCGACCGAGCTGAAATCGAGGAAATCCGTGACGACGGGTTTCTTGACTTTGTATGCCCGGTCACCGATCAACGCGACGATCCCGGTATGTGTCTCGTGGATCTCCGCGGCGGTGCCCGAGGCCGAGGACTCAGCGGTACGCGCGGAAGTCGGCAAAGCTGAGGTGTCCATGCCTCATGATGGCTCCGCCGTGGCGGGCAGCGGTAGGGACCTTTGACCCAATTCCGGACCGGGACGGCTGTCGGCTCGTGCCCAGGGCGATTCTCGACGCTGGTGGTGCGCGTCAGTCGTGTTGCCGCACAGCTTTTCTTGGGTCTCTCCAAATAACGCAGCGACTCCATGTTGAGGACCAAAGTCCCTTCTGCGATGGACGTGAGCAGACCAGTGTTCTCGGAGCGAGCATGCATACGCAGGGGGATAGAAATGGAGATCCGTGGTGACTGCCGAAGCACCTCTGATCGGAGAACTCGAGGCACGTCGTCCGTTTCCGGAACGGATGGGCCCCAAGGGCAACCTGATCTACAAGCTCATCACCACCACCGATCACAAGCTGATCGGCATCATGTACTGCGTCACCTGCTTCACGTTTTTCGGGATCGGCGGCGTGATGGCGCTGTTCATGCGTACCGAACTGGCCGAACCCGGCCTGCAGTTCCTGTCCAACGAGCAGTTCAACCAGTTGTTCACCATGCACGGCACGGTGATGCTGCTGTTCTACGCCACCCCGATCGTGTTCGGGTTCGCCAACCTGGTGCTCCCGCTGCAGATCGGCGCGCCCGACGTGGCCTTTCCACGCCTGAATGCACTGTCCTACTGGCTGTTCCTGTTCGGTGCGCTGATCGCCCTCGGCGGGTTCCTCACGCCGGGCGGTGCCGCCGACTTCGGCTGGACGGCCTACACCCCGTTGAGCGATGCGATCCACTCGCCAGGCGCCGGCGCTGACCTGTGGATCCTGGGTCTGGCAGTCGGTGGTCTGGGCACCATTCTGGGCGCGGTCAACATGATCACCACCGTGGTCTGCATGCGGGCACCGGGCATGACGATGTTCCGCATGCCGATCTTCACCTGGAACATCCTGGTGACCTCGATGCTGGTCGTCATCGTGTTCCCTCTGTTGACCGCCGCGCTGTTCGGCCTGGCCGCCGATCGGCGGCTCGGTGCCCACATCTACGACCCCGCCAACGGGGGCGTCATCCTGTTTCAGCACCTGTTCTGGTTCTTCGGGCACCCCGAGGTGTATGTGCTGGCGTTGCCCTTCTTCGGCGTGGTCTCCGAGATCATCCCGGTGTTCAGCCGCAAGCCGATCTTCGGTTACACCACGCTGGTCTACGCGACGCTGGCCATCGCGGCGCTGTCGGTCGCAGTGTGGGCGCACCACATGTACGCCACCGGCGCGGTGCTGCTGCCCTTCTTCTCCTTCATGACATTCCTGATCGCGGTGCCCACCGGTATCAAGTTCTTCAACTGGATCGGCACGATGTGGAAGGGCCAGTTGACATTCGAGACGCCGATGCTGTTCTCGGTCGGCTTCCTGATCACCTTCCTGCTGGGTGGCCTGTCCGGCGTGCTGCTGGCCAGCCCGCCGATCGACTTCCAGGTCACCGAGACATACTTCGTGGTTGCGCACTTCCACTACACCTTGTTCGGCACGATCGTGTTCGCCACCTATGCGGGCATCTACTTCTGGTTCCCCAAGATGACGGGACGTCTGCTCGACGAGCGACTGGGCAAGCTGCACTTCTGGCTGACCTTCATCGGGTTCCATCTGACGTTTCTGGTGCAGCATTGGGTCGGTGACCAGGGCATGCCGCGTCGCTACGCCGATTACCTGCCAACTGACGGTTTCACCACGCTCAACGTGATTTCCACGATCGGCTCGTTCATCTTGGGCATCTCGATCTTGCCGTTCGTGTGGAACGTATTCAGGAGCTGGCGCTACGGCGAGCCTGTCACCGTCGACGACCCCTGGGGCCACGGCAACTCGCTGGAGTGGGCGACCTCCTGCCCGCCGCCGCGGCACAACTTCACCGAGCTGCCCCGGATCCGTTCTGAACGCCCGGCATTCGAGTTGCACTATCCGCACATGGTCGATCGGATGCGCGCCGAGGCCCACGCCGGCCGCAGCCATCGTCGGGAACTGCAGGACATCGGGACGACAGGCCCGCGATGAGTGCATCACAAGCCGCGCGCCCCGCCTCCTCCCATCCCCCTGAGGCGGGGCGCGCCCGAGGGGGTCCCGACCGATGGCCGCTGGACTGGGGATCCCGGGCAAGCTGCCGCGATATCGACCCGATCGTGTTCTTCGGCCCCGAACGCGAACGGGCATCTGCCCGGCAACAGCGGGTATCGCGGGCCAAGGCGATATGCCGCGGGTGCCCCGTCCAACACCCCTGCCGCGAGCAGTCGCTGAGATTTGCCGAGCCACATGGGGTCTGGGGCGGTCTGACCTCCGATGAGCGCACCGCGCTCCGCGAGCCCGGGTCACTGAGGGGAGACGAGTCCGGTGTCGTACGCGTGGATGATTGCGGCCGCACGGTCACGCAGGTCGAGTTTGATGAAGATGTGGCCGATGTGGCTCTTGACCGTGAGCCCTGAAATGCTGAGTTTGTCGGCGATCTCGGCGTTCGAATGCCCCTTGGCGATCAGCGTCAGCACATCGAGTTCCCGGGCCGTGAGATCGCCGACGGCAACCCGGCGTGGTTCTGCCGACTTGCGGTAGGTGGTGAGTACCCGCGAGGTCACCGCCGGATCGAGGTAGCTGTCGCCCTGCGCCACCGCGCGCACCGCCCGGATCAGCTCCTCGGCAGAGGAATCTTTGAGCACGAATCCGTTGGCCCCGGCGCGCAGGGCGCCAGAGAGCAACTCGTCGTCATTGAACGTGGTCAGCGCCAGCACCGGCGGGCCGTCGGCCACGGTCAGCCGGCGGGTGGCCTCGATTCCGTCGACACGCTTCATCCGCAGGTCCATCACCACGACGTCGGGACGGTAGCGGGCGACGGCCTCGGGGACCTCGTCGCCGTCGGCGCATTCGGCGATGATCGTGAAGCCGTCCTTGCGCCGCAGGATGCGCCGGAGCCCGGAGCGCACCAGATCCTGATCGTCGACGAGGAGAACGTCGACCTCGGCTGCCTGATCCGTCATGACATCAGGGGACAACCGCGGGGTGTCGGGTCGGTGTCGTCCAGCGGAATGTTCGTGCGTACCGACCAGGCATCATCGGCCGGGCCGACACTGATGATCCCGCCGAGTTGCTCGACGCGCTGGCGCATTCCGCGCACACCGCGGCCTTCCGCAACCCCGCCGCCCCGGCCGGCGAGGGCGGCGACCGGCAGCCGATTGGCGACGGTCAAGGTGGCCGACGTTCGGGAAATCCTCAGCAACACGGTCGATTCCGCATCAGGCGCGTGCTTGGCGATGTTGGCCAGGGATTCCTGGGCGATGCGGTAGAGCGCCAAACCCACGGCTGCCGAAACGGCATCGGTGCGCCCGGTCGCGTCGAACCACACGTTCAGCCCGGCGCGCACGAAATCGTCGACCAGGCGGGCGATGTCGTCGACTCCCGGTTCGGGAGCCATGCCCATCGGGGCGCCGTCGAGCAGGCCGACCGTGCGGCGGATGTCGGCCATCGCCTGGCGGCCCAGCCGCTCGGCCTGCTCCAACGCCTCCACCGCGTCATCGACATCGCGATCCTGCTGCAACCCGCGACGCGCACCGGTGACGTGCAGCAGGGTCACGCTCAGGGAATGCGCGATCACGTCGTGTACCTCGCGGGCGATCCGCCGCCGCTCATCGGACGCGGCGTGGCGGGCCAGTGCGTCCTGTGCGTCCTGCTGCTGACGCATCAGCTGTTGCTGGGTGTGCACGAGATAGCCCACCAGCCAACCCATTCCGAGAATGCCGAGGTAGAGCGGCACGGCTTCGAGGCGATGCTGCGCGGCGGCGGTCAGGATCAGGGTGGCGCCGGACAGGGTGGCCAGGAATCCGCCCCACACCCCGGCCAGCGACGCGACCTCGCCGACCATCAGCACCGCGATCAACGGGGCGAAGTCATCGGCGATCGGTGTGGTCGTCGCGAACAGCAACACCGCCGTCGCGGTGGACCAGGTGGCCCAGACGATCGGCGCCTTGAACTCGACACCGGAGATGTAGAACAAGGCGAACGGGGCGATGCAGACGACCAGGGCGAGCAGACCCGCCGGGAGGTCTGCCGTCGGTCGCTGGAGGACGGCGACCACGCCGGCGCCCACCACGGTCGTGTCGAAGGCCAGCACGATGGCCCAGTTGTAGCCCACCGGAAGGGAATGGCCCCGCCGGCGTGCGTGCGCCCGAATGCCGCGTGTGATGCCACCGAGCATGTTGTGATCGTAGAAGGTGCAGTGGTCGCTGCGCCTCCTACTACGGTCGGATTTCCAGGGGTCGGATTTCGGATCGGATTTCAGCAACTCAGAGTCGCCACATTTCGCGCGCCATCGCGGCGTCTTCGACGAAGCCTTCCCGCAGCGGCGGGTAATACGGCTGCTTCAGCTGGGGCCGGGGCACCGCGGCCAACGCCGCGCGCACGGCTGCAACGGTGCGGTGCCACAGGCCACCGTCGCGACCGTCCCGACCGAGCGGCACGGGCGGGGCCGCCGCAGGCGAAGTGATGAGGGCGTCCTTCGCTGTCCATCCACGGGCGACGCCTGTCACTGATTCGGCTATCGAGATAGCTGGGGAACGCTGTGCTCGTGTCATGCCTTGACGCTATGAAGATTGCAGGTCAGCCCACATCGCGCTGCTGGCCGATCTTGGTCTACGACCGTGGTAGGACAACCACACCGACCACAGGACGATCGCCCCGCCAATGGTTACGCTCATGCGGTGGTCTCGAGTTCGACCCGTAGACGCGGGCCCCGGCGCGATGTGGACACCCGAGCACTGATCATCGACACCGCTGAGCGAATGTTCGCCGAGATGTCGATCGGGGCGGTGGCCACACGGGCGGTGGCCCGTGAGGCCGGCGTGGCCAGTCGTGCGGTGGCCTATCACTTCCCGGTCAAGCGGGATCTGGTCGTCGCGGTTGCGCTAAGGCGGGCCCCGTCGGTGTTCGAGGCGGTGGTGCAGGAGCTGGTGCGGGTGGGCCAGTCGGCCGACGAGATCGGCGTCCGCGATGTCGTCGAGGCGCTGATCGCGCCCTACGTCCGGTTGCTCGCCGAGGACCCGATCGGTGGGTTGCGCTGGCTCAAGGTGATGAATCAGCTTGCCCTCGACGAAGATCAGATCTGGCTCGATCAACTGTCGGGCACGCCGAGCCTGCCCGAGTTGTTCTTCGCCGCGGCGGGCCGGGCGGTTCCGGACATCCAGACCGGAGAAGGGCAGCAGCGCAGCACGATTGCCATCTTCTCGATGATCGGCGCGCTGGCGAGCTCCGACCTTTCCCTGTACGGGCAGCCGTTGGGACCCGACGGCCTGGACCGGGGATGGCTCGACGAGCTCATCCAATTCACCAGCGGCGGATTGCGGGGCGACGCCGGCGTGCCCGACTAGGATCGTGACGTGCAGATCGACGGCCAGCAGCTCGCTGCCTTCGCCGCGGTGGTCGAGCTGGGAAGTTTCGACGCGGCCGCGCAACGGCTGCACGTGACCCCGTCGGCGATCAGTCAACGGATCAAGGCCCTCGAACAACGGGTCGGTCAGGTTCTCGTGGTCCGCGAAAAGCCCTGCACGGCAACCGTAGCCGGTGCTCCACTGCTGCGGCTGGCCGCGCAGACCGCGTTGCTGGAATCCGAGACGCTGGCCGAGATGGGTGGCGGTTCGGCGCACCGCACCCGGATCGCCTTGGCGGTCAACGCCGATTCGATGGCCACCTGGTTCACCGGGGTGTTCGCCGCGGCCGCCGAGTTCCTGTTCGACATCAGGATCGAGGATCAAGATCTTTCGGCGCGGCTCCTGCGCGAGGGCCTGGTGATGGGGGCGGTCACCACCGAGCGGCGCCCGGTGCCGGGCTGCCGGGTGCACCCACTGGGCGCGATGCGCTACGTGCCGGTGGCCAGCGCCGGGTACATGCGGCACCATCTGCCCGACGGATTCACCCGTGACGCCGCGCCCGAGGCGCCGTCGCTGTCCTGGAACCGCGACGACGCCCTACAGGACCAGTTGGTGCGCAAGGTGTTTCGCAAGGATGTCGTCCGCCCCATCCACTACATCCCGACCGCCGAGGGGTTCGGCGCCGCCGTGCGGGCCGGGTTGGGCTGGGGCATGTACCCCGAGGAATTGGTCGACGACGACTTCGTCCGGATCACCGATCAGTATCTGGACGTGCCGCTGTACTGGCAGTGCTGGAAGCTGGACAGTCCGATGGTGCAGACCATCACGGCCGCGGTCCGCGCGGCGGCGGGGAGCCTGCGCGGCGCCCCCGGCTGAGGCCGGATTGCCTACCGCACCAGGGGAGCGAGGTGCCGGCGCGCATAGGCGCGCACGGCGTCGTCATCCTCGACGTCCAGCAGTGGTGTGGGCATCTGGGCCAGCGAACAGGCCAGTCGGATGTGCAGTTCGGCCACAGCCAGCAGATCCGCGTCGGGCATGGTGGCGCCGGCGGCGCGAAGCGCCTTGGCCATCGCCGATGAGGCATGGTGCAGGAAGGCCGGGGCCTGGTCATAGGCTCCGGCCACCGCGGTGAAGTCGGTGTCCAGGCGCAGGAACCTGCGCATCACCGGCTCGGTGGTGAGCAGTCGCAGCCCCTCGCAGAACGCCGCCACCGCAGCGTCGTTGGGTCCGGAATCGATTGCGACCGTGCGGAGCCGATTCATCGCCATGTCAAAGGTGCGCCGTCCGAGTTCGGTGATCAAGGCGTCGCGGGTGGGGAACCGGCGGTACAGCGTCCGGCGGCTCACCCCGGCCTGCTTGGCGATGACGTCCAGGCTGGCCCGGCCCAGCCCGACGAGCGCCACCTCCTCGGCCGCGGCCTTCAGGATGGCGTCTTCCTGTTCGGATTGGCTGGCGTTACTGCGGGGCATCGCTACCAGTGTGTCAGCCGGCGGCCGGGCATCCCAGTGGCGCGAACGAGTCCAGCGCCACGGATCGGTGCAGGCGCACCAGCTTCTCGTACTGCAGCCGGTTGTAGGCCAAGGGGATCAGCAGCAACCGGTCCGGCAACACCCGCCAGGCCAGCTGAAGCAGGCGTGTGTACACGGCGAACTCCCGGTCATGGCGGGAGTCCCAGCGGAACCCGGTCAGCTCACGGACCCCCGGGTGCATGATGCCGAACGAGCACACCTTGATCACCCGGCCGGCGATCGGCCGCACCGCCAGCCAGGACGGGGTCAGCGCCAACCGCACCGGGCCCGGCAGCAGCAGGGTGGGCAGTGGCAGTCGCGTCAGACCGGCCGTGACCCGCGTCAGGAACACGTTGTCCTGCAGCTGATTTTCCACCATGTCGTCGTAGTAGCGGACCGCCTCGGCGTAGGACTCCGGCAGCTTCGCCGACGCGCCGGGAAGTTCGATGGCGCTGAATGCTTCGAGCAGCTGGCGGTAGGCCGCCTCCTGTTCGGCGGAGTTCATCGTGATTCCGGTGGCCGGGGTGAACGAGTTCAGGACGACGAAGATGCCGCTCATCGCGATCCAGTTCCACAGCTGAGGGTTCAGTGCGCTGTAGCGGACGTCGGCGAACTCGTCCTTGCCGCGTCCGCGGACGTCGCGGTGCATGGTTTGCAGGCGACGGCCCTCCGCCTCGCGGTCCGTGGCGTCGCCCCAGATCGCCAGGAACGCGGAGAACCCGCTGCGCACTCCGCGATCGAGGAAATTGCGCTCGAACCGGCCGCTGCGGTCCACCGCCGCGGCGACCGGGACCAAGGCCACTTCATCGAATGCCGCCGCGCCGAACGCACCCCCCAAGATGCTGCCCGAGTGCCTGCGGAAATCCGCGAGCACGTCCCGTCGAACTACGTCTGCTTCGGCCACGCTGCCAATCGACATGGCACAAAGGCTAGCAATTTGTGCCAATGTGTCAATGGGTGTGGACGGATGTCGGTATCCGCGGTTGGTACCGTCGCGCACATGGCCAACCGGACGCACCGATACGAGGCCGAGGTGACCTGGACCGGCAACACCGGTTCGGGGACCAGCGGCTACCGCGACTACGCCCGTGATCACGACGTGGCAGGCGTCGAGAACTCCGGCAAGCCGGTGATCCTGGGCAGCGCGGATCCGTCCTTCCGTGGCACCCCGCAGCGCTGGAACCCCGAGGAACTGCTCGTGGTCAGCCTGTCCCAGTGCCACATGCTCTGGTACCTGGCACTGTGCGCCAAGGAGGGCATCACGGTCACCGCCTACCGCGACCGCCCACACGGAACGATGAGCGAGAATGCCGAGGGGGGCGGTGTTTTCACGGACGTGACGCTACGGCCGGAAGTGACGATCGCCGAGCCCGAACGGGTCGACGATGCCACCGAACTGCATCACGAAGCGCACCGGCTGTGCTTCATCGCCAACTCGGTCAACTTTCCGGTGACCGCTACGCCCACAGTGACAACACCGAGCGCGGAATGAACGACGCCGCGATCGGAACGAATCGCGCGTCATACCAACCGAGTTCATCGGGGGATGAACCCGAGTCGATCACCACGCCCGTCGCGCCACCCTGATCGCCGTCGATGTCGATCGGGTCACCGGGGGCACCGTAGATACCGTGGCAGTCGGTCAGGCACCGCCCGGTGGCCGGATCGATATTGCCCTCGAACATGTCGTTGACCCAGCCGGCCATCAACCACTGCACGGCCGGGGGATTCTGCGGCTGCGGAATACCGGCAACGAGGTAGGCCACCCCCTGGATCAGGGGATTGCCGCCGAGCATGCCGTCCATGTGGACCCCGCCGTCGACCACGAGCCCGTTGAACTTTCCCGGCCGGGCGGCCGACAGATCGCCGTTGACGGTGCTCACGGAGTTGAAAAGGTTGGACGGCGCACCGATTTCGTAGACCGGAATGTAGTCGGCGGGATCGTTGCCGTTGCTGGCCTCGAGTTGTGCGAGCCGGTCCATCGCATTCGGCAAGGAGCCCTCGGGCGGCACCCCGTCGAGCAGCACCACACCGGCCAGGTTGTTGGGAGCGTCCTGGCCGTCGGCGCGGCGGGCGACCAACCCCTCGGCGTAATAGCCGGCCACCCCGGGGGCGAAGCCGCCACCGAGCGAATGGCCGACGAGCACGAACTGCTGCGGTACCGCGGAACTTTCCTGGCCCGCCTTCAGCATCGCGGTAGACATGCTGGTGTTCAGGGCTTTTCGATCCGGATCGAGGAAGAGCTGGGCGACGGCGCGGTGCATGTTGTCCCCGCCGAGCCACATGCCGCCCTCGGTGAACGGGTTGGAGGTCACCGTGGTCACCACGACGACGCTGTTGGTGCGCTCGGCGAGATAAGACGCGGTGTAGCTGTACATCGGGCCGGTGGCGAGGAATCCGTGCTGGAGGTAGATCAGGCGTTCCGGCTCGCCCTGGGTCGGGAAGTACCAGTCGGCGGGCACCTCGTTGCCCGGCGCGACGACCAGCGTCGAACTGCTGACCTCGACCGAGTCACGCAGCTCCCGCGGCACCAGGGGCGGTCCGTCGGCGGTCCGGATCAGCGTCCCGATGGCATCGAAAATCGCCGAACCGACGGCGTCGATCACGGGCTGGAAGTCCGGTTGGCCCAGACCGAGCAGCGGTACAGACGGCGCAGGAGCGGTAACGTCGTCGCGTGGCTCTGCCGCTGAAACCGTCGGCTTCGCTTGTGAAGTCGGCGGCACTCGGCGACCCACGGCCGGGACGCGGGTGTCCGGCACGGCAACCGTGCGCGGCGCCAGTCGCTCGCGAAGCTCGTCACGGATCTCGGTCCGCAGCGACGTCAGCCGGTGCACCGGCTTCGTGGCGGTCCGCGCGGGACGGGGGTCGGGGCTAGGCAGCGTGGATGCCTGTGCGGCCCTGGTCTCGGCGGTGCGTCGCAGCCGCGCTGTCACCGTGCCCGAGGGCCTATCCGCTCGCTTGAGGCGCGGGGTGCCGCGGCGCGGTTCGGTGGTGTCCTTCCCCGGCTTCTCGCCGCCGGACGACACGGTCTTCGCGGGTCCGGGATCTGACGGTCCGTCAGCGTCGGCGTCGGCCGCACCGGCGCCGGTGAGCAGGGCCGCCGAGACCCCGGCGGTCAGCACACCGGCGCCGACCCATCCTGTCGATTGCTTCACGTGGCTCCCCGATGCGCCGATCCTCGAATGGCTGGATGCTAACCGCGGGATCGGCTACCGGACGGGGTTTTCGGCTCCTTGATACCGGTTCAGCGATGGAGCCGGCGCAGTTGGGCCGACGCCACCGACAGGACAGCCAGGTCGGGCTCATCGGAATCGAGGAACTCGTCCAGGGTCCGTTTGGCCCGGTCCAACCGCGGCCGGTTGTACGCCTCGAAGTCGCGGATGCTGTCTGCGGTCCGGGCCTCCTCGACCCCGAGCTTGGTGACGTCGATCGTGAGGTCACGTAGCGAGCGGTACAGATCCTCCCGCAGCGCGAGCCTGGCCAGTGCGTGCCAGCGACCGCCCCGGGGCAGTGACGACACCGCCAGCAGCAACCGGTCCACACCGAGTCGATCGGAGAGTTCGAAGTAGATCCTGGCGAGTTGGGTGGAGTCCTCACCGTGGACGTGCGCGACCTCGACGATGTCCAGAAGGCTGAACGCATACAGGGATTCGCTGATCCGCGCTGCGATGCTGCCCGGAACTCCGCGGGCGACCAAGTCGTCGTGCGCCTCGGCAACCGTGTCGCGTTCCTGCCCCCGCAGCATCGATCCGAGGTGCCCGCGCAACATTGCCACCTGGTTGCCGAACCGTGCGACCTCGTGGTCGATGTCGAGCGGTTGCGGCCGGTTGAGCACGAACCACCGCGCAGCCCGGTCCAGTAGGCGGCGCCCCTCGATGATCATGGCGTCGGTCAGCGCCGGCGACAGGCCGGCGGCATAGATGTCCGCCCAGAGCGTGTCCAGGTCGAACACCTCGGACACCACAGCGTGGGCCCGCACGATATCGGCTGGGGCGGCGCCGGTTTCCTCGGACAACCGGAACGCGAAGGTCAGTCCTGAGGTGGCCAGTACGCGGTTGACGATCGAGGTGGTGATGATCTCGGGCCGGAGCGGATGCTCCGGCAGCGGCTCGCCGAGTTGACGACGCAACGTCGCGGGAAAGTACCGGGTGAGTAGCGCGGCGAAGTACGGGTCGTCGAACACCTCACCGCCGAGCAGTTCGGCCTTGAGGTCGAGCTTGACGTGCGCCATCAAGGTGGCCAGCTGCGGTGCGGTCAGCCCCTGGCCGCCCTTCGCCAGGTCGGCGAATTCGGTTGGGCTGGGCATGTTGTCGCGTGACCGGTGCAACCCGCGGCGGGTTTCGAGATCGGCCGTCATCCGCGCGTGCACCTCGACCATCTGGGCCGCGTTCGAGCGCGCATCGCTGAGTAGGCGATTGTGCGCCCGGTTGTTGGCCAGGACGTGTTGTGCCACCTCGTCGGTCATGTCGGCCAGCAGACGGTTGCGGGCGCTACCGCTGATCAGGCCCGAGCGTGCGGCGCCGTCGAGCAGGATCTTGATGTTGACCTCGTGGTCGGAGCAGTCCACCCCCGCCGCATTGTCGATGGCATCGGTGTTCACCAGGCCGCCGCGTCGCGCATATTCGATACGGGCACGCTGGGAGAGCCCCAGGTTCCCGCCCTCGACGATCACCCGTGCGCGGACGTCCTCGGCGTCGACCCGCACCGGATCGTTGACCTTGTCGGAAATGTCGGCGTGCTGCTCGGCGCCCGCCTTGATGTACGTACCGATCCCACCGTTGAACAACAGATCCACGGGAGCCCGCAGGATGTGGCTGATCAACTGAGAGGGGGTCAGTCGTGACTCCTCGGCGGAGATCCCGAGTGCCGCGCGCAACTCCGGTGTGGTGGCAATGGTTTTCGCGGTTCGCGGCCACACCCCGCCGCCTGGGCTGATCGCGGCGCGATCGTAGTCGTCCCACGATGACTGGGGCAGTTCGAAGAGCCGGCGCCGCTCCTTGCGGGCTCGCGCGGTGTCAGGTTGTGGGTCGACGAAGATGTGACGGTGGTCGAATGCGGCCACCAGACGAAGCCCTGGGCGCAGCAGCATGCCGTTGCCGAACACGTCTCCGCTCATGTCCCCGACGCCGACGGCGGTGAACTCGTCGGATTCGGAGTCGATCCCGAGTTCGGCGAGATGGCTGTCGCCACTGACCCAGGCACCGCGGGCCGTGATGCCCATCGCCTTGTGGTCGTAGCCCGCCGAGCCGCCGGAGGCGAAGGCGTCGCCCATCCAGTAACCGCGGTCGAGTGCCACCGCGTTGGCGGAATCCGAGAACGATGCGGTGCCCTTGTCCGCGGCCACGACCAGGTAGGGATCCGGTCCGTCGTGGCACACCACGCCACCGAAGCGGGGACGCGGAGCGCCGGCCGAGCCGGAATCGGCGTTCTTGTCGACCATGTCGAGCAACGCGGCGATGAACTGCCGGTAGCTCCGCAGGCCCTGGACGCGCGGCGACTCGCCCGCGACGGAACGGGCCTTGACGACGAACACGCCCTTGGCGCCGACCGGCACGATCATCGAGTTCTTGACGGCCTGTGCCTTGACCAGGCCCAGGACTTCGGTGCGGTAGTCGTCGTGGCGGTCCGACCAGCGCAGGCCGCCGCGCGCCACCAGCCCGAAGCGAAGATGCAGGCCTTCGAATTCCGGTGAGTAGACGAAGATTTCGGACAGTGGTCGCGGTTGCGGCAGCTCGTCGACGGCCTGAGCATCCAGCTTGTGCACGAGATAGGGCGCCCACACCGTGAGTGCATCGGGTGCGAACGCGTTGGTGCGCACCGTGGCGTTGATCAGGTTGTGGTACGCGCGCAGGATCCGGTCGGCATCGATGTGCAGCACCTGGTCGATCTCGGTGGCCACCCGATGCTCGGCCTCGGCGATGCGGGCGACGCGGTGGGGGCTGTCGGCCGGCTGCTCGGTCTGGTCGAACCGGGCCTCGAACAACGCCAGCAGGGCGCGGGCCGCCTCCGGGTTGTCCAGCAGCACCCGCTGGATGCGGGCCTGGCCGTAGGGCAACGGCAGCTGACGCAGGTAGCGGCTGTAGCTGCGCAGCACCGCGACCTGTCGCCAGCTCACCGCCGCCCGCAGGAGCAACGCGTTGAATCCGTCAGATTCGACGCGGCCGGACCACATCGCCTGGAAGGTCTCACGAATGCGATCGGTGGCACCGTCCTGTGGCTTGGCCAGCGCGTCGACGGCGTCGGGACCGGGCTGCAACAGCAGCTGGTACACGTGGCACAGCCGCCCGTCGGGCCTGGTCCAGGTGCCCGCCTGTTCCTCGAGGACCTCGAGGTCCATGCTCTGTAGCGCGGGCAGCATCCGGCGCAGCGGAACCGGCTCGAGGGCGGCGAGGGCGAAGTTCAGCCGGCCGTCGGTAGAACCGGCCCAGTCCAGGTTCACCACGACCGCATCGCCCATCAGATCGTTGAGCGCCGTGATCTCCAGTAGCCGGTTGGGTACCACAACCCCGGCCTGTCGGTCTTGCATTTCGGATGCAATGTGGTTGGCGCGCAACGAATCCACGGTTTGGTCCCCTCAATCGTCGTTGATCGATGGCCGCCGGTTGCGTTCGGCGGACGGTCCAATCCTGTGGTGTGGAGCACCAACGCGGAGGGTTCAAAGTGTCAATGATCCAGTGGTGGTCCTTACACTCTGTAATCCGCGATCAACGGCGACCGATGGTGGGTGGCGCGGCCCCGGTCGGCCTACGAGGTCGGCACCACTCCGCGCGGCAGCACCAGTGGGAGATCGTTGTAGGTGACGATGCCGGGTGCGGCGTTGACCACCGCGGGGATCGCGTTGATGGGGGGAGTGGCGGTCATGATGTGCCCCAGCACCATGAACTCCTCCAGCGTGGTGGCCTCGAAATCCGGCGGTGGCAGGAAACCGACCTTCATCGTCACGGTCGGGCGCCCGGCCACTTCGATGACCCAGCCGTCCTGATCGATCTGCCAATCCGGTTGTAGCGTCTGGCCTTTGCGCCACCGTAGGGTGAGCTCGACGCGGGTGGCATCTCCCACGATGCCCTTCCAGCTGACGAACACCCCGGCGACGCCGCCGGCCGGAATGGTCCACGAGCCGAGGTCGAGATCCTCCGTCGTCTGGGCGTATTCGGCATCGCAACGGACCTCGTCGAACTCGATTCCGAGCGCGTCGCCGATCATCCGCACCGCCTCCCCGAACACGCCGGTGCCGTGGGCAGTCATGGCCTGCAGGTCGGGATGGTCGATGGGTTGGCCGAAGCCGACCGGTTTCTCGGTGTCCGGGGAGTCGTAGAACGTGGTGTCCGCGGCTTCGTTGACGGTGATCTTGTCCACCCGGTCGCAGATGCCGGCCGCAACGATCGCCAGTTGATTCACGTAGCCGGGGCTGATGCCGGATCCGAACATCGTCGAGCCGCCCCTGCGGCAGGCCTCGGCGATACGGTCCCGGCCCTCGCCCTGGTTGTGTCCGGTGATGAATGATGCCGTCGCGACGACGTTGACTCCGGCGGAAAGAATTTCGACGAGCTCGTCGACGCCGATCCACATCGGGTTGTACACCACCACGTCCGGTTTGAGGGCGAGGAGCGCTTGCACGTCGTTGGTGGCGGTCACGCCGAGTGGTTCGATCCCGGCCAGCTCCCCGACGTCCTTGCCTGCCTTGTCCGGTGACCAGGCGTAGCAGCCGACCAGTTCCAACGTCGGGTTCCGGGCGATGGCCGCCACCGAACTCTTGCCGACGTTCCCCGTCGTCCACTGAACAACTCGGTATGGAGAAGTTTGTGACACGGCAGCGGCTCCCTTCCACGGTTTCGGGCAGTTTTCCACGCCCGTGGGAAAAAAGGAAGAGTCCGGCGTCGGAGCCGCCCGCAGCGAACTAGAATCTGGGTGTGACCACCGGAAACGCGCCCCGCCGTGGGCGCGGCCGTCCACCGCGCATCGATCAGGACCAGATCGTCGCCGCGGCACGTGCGATACCTCCGGGCGCATTGACGATGCAGGCGGTGGCCGATGCACTCGGCGTCGACCGCACCACGCTGCACTACTACGTCGGTGACCGCGACGGGCTGCTCGAACTGGTCGTGGCCGATCTGTTCGAGACCGAGCTGCGCTCGATCAAGTTGCCCGAGGACGCGGGTTGGCAGGAGGTCCTGCGGGCCTATGGCAGCGCCATCCGTCAGGGAGTGCTCAAACTCGGTGTGACGGCAACCAGTTTCCGGCTCAGTGGTACCGGCGGAGCCGCCAGCCTGGCACTCGCCGAGCAGGTTCTGCGGGCGCTGACCGCCGCTGGTTTCGGAACCGCCGACGCCGGCCGGGTGCTCACGCTGGTGTCCGGGCTCGCGATGTCGGCCGCGCACGATGTACTCGGCTCGGCCGAGTCCCGGCTGCACCACCAGACCCCGGAGGTGGTTCGCGCCCTGAAAGACCTTTCGCCGGAGGACTTCCCGTTGCTCAGCACGGTGGTGGCCGACCGTGACGTCGACGCGACCGCGGTCCAGGACTTCGACTTCAACCTCGACATCGTGATCGCCGGGCTCGAGCGGTTTCTCGCGAAGTAGGAGCCGGGTCGTCGCACGAGGCCGGCTCGGGTACAGTGCTCAGCATCCTCTTAGGCGGAACTCGAGTTCCGCCTGGGTAAATTTTGTGAATAGCAGGTCGGGGAGGCGCAACTGTGTTCCGGTTGCTCAAGCAAGCGTGGATACCGCTCACGTTGGTGGTGGTCGTCGCTCTTGGCGCGTACGCAATCCTTCGGATTCGCGAGTCCAATCACCACGAGCCGAGGGCGGCGGATGGCTCCGGCATCACCGCGAACTTCAACCCCAAGCACATCACGTATGAGGTCACCGGTTCCGGTGGGACGGCGAATCTCAACTACCTCGATGAGAACGGTCAGCCGCATCTCATCGAAAATGCCCCGCTACCTTGGTCGTTCACGATTGTGACGACGCTGCCCTCGATGTCGGCCAACATCATGGCCCAGGGAGATCGCAACGTCAGCGATCTTCGGTGCCGGGTGACGGTCGACGGCGACGTCCGCGACGACCGGGCGAGTTCCGACACCGTCAAACCGTTCATCTACTGCTTGGTGAAATCCGTATGAGCAACGCGCACTCGAAGCCACACCGGCCGTTCATCGGCCACATGGTCCGGATCTTCTCGCTGCCGATCATCATCTTCTGGGTGCTCGTGGTCGTCGCACTGGGCGCACTCGTCCCGTCACTCGACGAAGTCGCCGAAATGCGACAGGTGCCGTTGAGCCCGACGAACTCGCCGTCGTATCAAGGCATGCTGAACATCGGCAAGGTGTTCCAGCAGTACGATTCCGACTCTTCGGCGATGGTCGTTCTGGAGGGCGAGGACAAACTCGGCGACGAAGCACACAAGTACTACGACGAGATCATCGACAAGCTCGAGGCCGATCACGAGCATGTGCAGAACATCCAGGACTTCTGGAGCGATCCGCTGACAGCGGCGGGCTCACAGAGCGTCGACGGCAAGTCCGCCTACGTGCAGCTCTTTCTCAACGGTTCCCAGGGCACCAGCGCCAGCCACGAGTCGGTGGCCGCGGTGCGTGACATCGTCGCCTCGGTGCCCGCACCGCCCGGGATCAAGGCCCACGTCGCCGGAAACACCGTGCTCAATGCCGACACCCAGGTGGCCGGCCACCAGAGCATGGGGACGATGGAGCTGGTGTCGGTCGCAGTCATCATCGTGATGCTGCTGTTCATCTACCGGTCCATCGTGACGATGCTGGTGTCGATGGTCATCATCGGTCTGGAACTGTTTGCCGCACAAGGTGTTACCGCAGCAGCCGGTTACGTGAACATCATCGGCCTGACCCCGTACGCCGTCAGCATGGTGACCATGCTGTCTCTGGCCGCGGGCACGGATTACGTGATCTTCCTTCTCGGCCGATATCACGAGGAACGATCGAAGGGCCTGGACAAAGAGGACGCGTTCTACGTCGCCTATCACGGTGTCTCACACGTCATCCTGGGTTCCGGTTTGACCATCGCCGGCGCATGCATGTGCCTCACCATGACCACGCTGCCGTATTTCCAGACCATGGGTCTGCCGTGTGCCATCGCGATTCTGGTGATCATCGCCGCCGCGCTGACGCTGGCCCCGGCAGTGTTGACCGTCGCGTCGAAGTTCGGTCTGCTGGATCCCAAGCGCGAGCTGTCCACCAAGGGCTGGCGCAAGGTCGGCACGTCCGTGGTGCGCTGGCCGATCCCGATCATCTTTGTCACCAGCCTGATCGCCGTCATCGGCTTCGTCAGCCTGATGACTTATGTGCCGCAGTACAACGACCAGAAGTTCACCCCGGCCGATATGCCGGCCAACCTCGCCATGGGCGTCGCCGACCGGCACTTCTCCCAGGCTCGGATGAACCCGGAGCTGTTGATGCTCGAGGCCGACCATGACCTGCGGAACCCGGCGGACATGCTCGTCATCGACCGCGTCGCCAAAGGCGTGGTCCACATGCGCGGCATCGAGCGGGTGCAGACCATCACCCGGCCGTTGGGCTCGCCCATCGAGCACAGCTCCATTCCGTTCCTGCTCGGCGCGCAGAACGCCGGCACACTGCAGGGCGCGAAGTTCAACAACGACAACTCGGCACAGATGCTCGAGCAGGCCGACGAGATGAGCCGGACCGTCGCCAGCATGGAACGCATGTACACCCTCATGTCGGAGCTGACGGCGACCACACACAGCATGGTCGGCCGGACCCATGAGATGGTGGAAGCCACCAAGGAGATGCGGGACAACCTGGCCGATTTCGATGATTTCTTCCGGCCGCTGCGCAATTACCTGTACTGGGAACCGCACTGCTTCGACATCCCGATCTGCCAGTCGTTGCGGTCGATCTTCGACACCCTGGACGGCATCGACAAGCTCACCGATGAAATGCAGGGTCTGACAATCGATATGGACCGCATGGATCAGTTGATGCCGCAGATGTTGCCGGTATTGAGGACGACCATCGACTCCATGTCGCGCATGCGCGACTTCATGATCGCGACCCACAGCACCATGGCCGGAACCCAGGCGCAGCAGCAGGAACTGGCCAAGGGGGCCACCGAGATCGGTCTGTACTTCGATCAGGCCAAGAACGACGACTTCTTCTACCTACCGCCGGATGTATTCCAAAATCCGGACTTTGAACGTGGCCTCAAGATGTTCGTGTCGCCGGATGGCAAGGCCGTCCGCTACATCATCACCCACCAGGGTGACCCGGCGTCGGTGGAGGGCATCGCTCACGTACGCGACCTCAAAGATGTTGTCGCCGACGCGGTCAAGGGCACACCGCTGGCCAATGCGAAGGTTTCGCTGGCCGGTACCGCGTCCATGTACGCCGATATGCAGGACGGCGTCAAGACGGATTTGATGATCGCGATCATCGCGTCGATGATCCTGATCTTCTCGATCATGTTGATCATCACCCGAAGTGTGGTGGCGGCCTTGGTGATCGTCGGCACCGTGGCCGCATCTCTGGGCACCGCATGCGGTTTGTCGGTGCTGCTGTGGCAGGACATCCTCGGGCTGGGTGTGCAGTGGATCGTGATCCCGCTGTCGATGGTGATCCTGCTGGCGGTGGGCTCGGACTACAACCTGCTGGTGGTTTCCCGCCTACGGGAGGAGATCCACGCCGGGCTCAACACCGGCATCATCCGCGCCGTGGGGGCCACCGGACGGGTCGTCACCGCGGCCGGGTTGGTGTTCGCCTTCACAATGGCTTCGATGATCGTCAGCGACCTGCGGGTGATCGGGCAGCTGGGCACCACGATCGGTATCGGCCTGATCGTCGACACGCTGATCGTCCGGTCCTTCATGACCCCGTCGATCGCCGCGGCACTGGGCCGCTGGTTCTGGTGGCCGCTCAACACCTTCGAGATCACCAGGCAGGGCCGCCTCGATCGCCAACGGAAAGCGGCAGGCCGCGACGATGACACCACAGCACCCATGCCCACCACTACGGTGTGACCATGGTGACGGGCCGCGAGTATCCGCCGGACGCAGAGTCAAAGCTGCGCCGGCGCACCGACGGTCGGCTGGACCGAACACGTGACGCGGCCATCCTCGACGCAGCACTGGCCGCCCTGGCGGAGAACGGCTACGTCAACACCAACATGAACGACATCGCTGCGCGAGCCGGTGTCGGGAAAGCCGCGATCTACCGGCGCTGGTCGTCGAAAGCAGCGCTGATCACCGATGCGCTCGTGTACTGGCGGCCCGACCTGCTGGACGATGACGCGCCCGACACCGGCAGCCTGGAAGGCGATCTCGACGAACTCGTGCGTCGGGCAGTGCGCAACGACGAGGAGCACTTCTCCTACGACCTGGTGCTGCGGGCCGCCGTCGAGGCCACCCACGATCCGCATCTCGCCTCGGCCCTCGACGATCTGATGCTGCTCAAGGGTAGACGCGTGGTGACGGCCATCCTGCAACAGGCCACGGCTCGCGGTGAGTTGGCCGCCGATCGGGATTGGTCGCTGGTTGCCGACGTGATGACCGGGATGTGCCTGATGCGGGTGATCAGCGGGCAGAACATCGATGCGAAGTTCATCCGAGACGTCATCGACACGCTGATCCTGCCTGCGGTGCGTGCATCGAGCGGATGAGGTGCGGTCAGCGACGACGCCACCGCCTGGTCGGTGTAGATTTATGGGTGGACTGGATGCATCAGCAGGTCAGCCACGTTTCACAGTTGGCACCTGCGATGTCCGCGGTCAGCCGGTGATTAACCGTCGCTTGCTTTCAACTATTTGTGCGGTCGTTCCGCACCTTTCAAGGACACTCAATGGAATCGTCCGTACTGTTCTCCCACACCGAGCAGCAGGAGTCGACGCCGACTCCGGATAGTTCGACAGAACCGACGGCGGGGCCGGATTTCTCGGATCGGCCGATCCCGCCGCCTCCCTCCGACAGTCCGTCGTCATGAACGGCCTGACCGGGACGCGGCGACTGGCCAGCCCGGTCCGGCTCACCCTCGGTAAACAATCGGGTACCGATATTGATGGTGCGTGGTGGCCGCACACCGCTTCGGTGGCCGGTGAGCTACCGGAACTCGTTGGCGCCCTTCATCGATCGCTCGGTGAAGTCGTCGACATCCGCATCAACTGGTCAGCCGCCGAGGCGCAACTGGATCTGAACTCGATCGTGACCGGCAATCGCTGGCCGTCGGCGGCACCGGCGAGCCGGCCCCGCTTGATGGCGGTGGCCGGCCGGCACGAGTGCGTGAAACTCCTTGTTATCCCGTGCAAGACATCGATCGCGCTCGGGGCGCTGGTGATGCGTTGCGCGGCCGGGATGCCCGTGGCCGAGACAGTGCGTCGCACACCGCTGTTCGAGACCGCGGAATGTGTGCTGCGGGTGGCGCAGACCGAGTCCGCCAGCTGGTCGGGGCGTATGCGGGACACACCGGTGTGAAACAGAAACAGGCTGGTACGGAACCTCCGTACCAGCCTGTCATCAGGTCTTGGAGCGGTTAGACCGCAGTAACTCCTACAGCCTGGGGGCCCTTGGCGCCCTGGGTGATCTCGAATTCGACCCGCTGGTTCTCTTCCAGCGACCGAAATCCGCCTCCGGTGATCTCGGAGTAGTGAACGAAGACGTCGGGGGCGCCGCCGTCAGGAGCGATGAAGCCGAAGCCCTTTTCGCCGTTGAACCATTTCACAGTTCCCTGTGCCATATCTTGCTTCTCTCATTGTTCAATCCGGACGTACGAATCACGTCCAAGACCAGTATGGCACGTCGAAACCCATTGACCTAAAAAGTATTTGTCCGGTGAATCTGTTCCACACGATATTCGTGCCGACCGACGACGCACCGCCGACACTGTCCCCCGGGGCGAACGGGCGAGGTCAAATCAGCCGTGTGGCAGTTGATTTCAACACGCCGAGCATGCCGATTCACCCCTTGCGCCGTGGGGTGTTTGAACGGGGCGATACCGGCCCCGGTGACGGGTCTGCGTAGGTGCCTTCAGTGGCCCGATTCGGGTGCGTCTTCCTTGTTCTTCTTGCCGAACGGCAGCACGTGCATGATGCCCACCACCACGGTGCCGACCACCAGACCGATGACGGCCGAGACGCCGGTGTTCACCAGCCAGGCCAGCACGCCACCGAACCCGCCGCCGACCGCGTGGCGCACCGCCTCCTCGGCGTGGTGGACCAGGCCGTAGAGCGTGTGCCAGCCGAGGGTGTCGGTGCCGACCAGCAGGATGTGCCCGCCGACCCAGAGCATCGCGACCGTGCCGATGGTCGACAGTGCCGAGAGCAACTTGGGCATCCCGGCCACCAGGCCGCGCCCGATCGCCTGGGACGTGCGCGACGAGCGCTGGGCCATCAGCAGGCCGATGTCGTCCATCTTCACGATGCCGGCCACCACGCCGTACACCGCGGCGGTGATCACCAGCGCGACGACCACCAGGATGATCAGCCGTGGCACGAAAGCCTGGTGGGCCACCTCGTTGAGCGCGATCACCATGATCTCGGCCGACAGGATGAAGTCGGTGCGGATCGCGCCGGTCACCATGAATTTCTCGGCGTCGACGCCGGCGGCGGCGGTGAGCTCGCCGTGCGCCCCGCCACCGTGTCCGTCGTGGCCCATGAAACGGCCCCAGACCTTCTCGGCACCCTCGTAACAGAGGTAGGTGGCGCCCAGCATCAGGATCGGGGTCAGCAACCACGGGGCGAACTGGCTGAGCAGCAGCGCCGCGGGGAGGATGAACACGAGCTTGTTGCGCAGCGATCCGATGGCGATGCGCTTGATCACGGGCAGTTCGCGGTCGGCGGTGAGGCCGTGCACGTACTGCGGCGTCACGGCGGTGTCATCGATCACCACGCCGGCGGCCTTGGCCGTCGCCTTACCGGTGGCGGCGCCGATGTCGTCGATCGAGGCCGCCGCCAGCCGGGCCAGCGCGGCAACATCGTCGAGCAAACCGAACAAGCCGGCGCTCATCGTTGTTTTCTCTCTTCGCGCAAGCGGCTCATCGGCGCAATCATCCCCATGGATGTGAAGGTTACCGGCCGGACGCGGTACTCGGCGCCGGCAGTGGGTCACACCGTCAGGTCGGCCCGGCGGCGGGTGTTTCGGGCCCGCCCGAGGCGGCCGCGGCGGCGCGTTGCAACAGCGTGTGGAGGGTGTCGCGGTCGTCGGCGGTGAGGGTGGAGAACATCCGGTTCTCGATGTCGGCCACCACTGTTTCGACGTCGGCGAGTTTGTCCGCCCCGGTGTCGGTCAGTGTCACGATGTGGCGGCGCCGGTCTTCGGTGGAGCGCCGGCGTTCGACCAGGCCCATCGATTCGAGTTCGTTGAGCAGGATGACGAGGTTGGTCGGCTCGATTCCCAGGGCCTGCGCCAGGTCCGATTGGCTGCGTTCGCCGAAGTCGCGCAGCAAGGTCAGGGCGATCACGTGACGAGGCCGCAGCCCGAACGGGATGAACTCGGCTTCGGCCTCGGCGCGGATGCGGCGGGCCAGGTAATCCAGCAATGGTCCCGCAAGCTGGGCTTTTGATGTCCGCTTCTTGCTGGCCGCCACGTCGCCGAGCATACGGGAATGCAACGATCATCGATATTGTATAAATAATCATCGCAACATTGATGATCAACGATTGGATAGCAGAAGTGGCACACCTTCTTCACCTCGACTCGTCGTTTCAGGGAGACGCCTCGGTGAGTCGCCGGTTGACTGCGCTCGCCGTGCGGCGCTGGCAGCTGACCCACCCCGGCGGCACGGTCACCTACCGTGATCTGGCCGCGGACCCCATTCCGCACCTGGATGCGGCCACCGGGATGGCTCGTCTGGTGCCGGCGGCCCAGCGCACACCGGCACAGCACGCGTCGTTCGCGTTGACCGAGCAACTCATCGACGAGATCAAGCGCGCCGACACCGTCCTGCTCGGGTTGCCGCTGTACAACTACGGGCCTCCGAGCACCGTCAAAGCCTGGGTGGACCACCTGGTCGCCCCAGGACTATCGATCGGCGAGGACGGGACGGGTCTGCTCGCCGACACCGATTTCATCGTGATCGAAAGCCGTGGGGGCGGATACGGATCCGGTACCCCCAGAGAAGGGTGGGACCACGCCGAAGCCTGGCTGCCGCACGCGGTGTCGCACACGGGTCTTCAGCCCAGGTTCATCACCGCCGAGCTGACCATGGCCGAGACCAACCCGTCCATGGCAGACCTCAAGCCGTTGGCCCGAGAAAGCCTGCAGCGGGCGACCGCCGAGATCGAAAACCTCTGGGAAGCTCGCGAAAACGTCGCCTGAGTTGGCGAATCACCCAGGCGCACCGGTGTCGCACGTGAAAAATGTTGGGGCCCAGTGTGTTCTGGGGAGGCGGCATCACATGCCGATGAGCGACTCGATCCAGCCTCGGGCGAAGTACAGGATGAAACCGGCGGCGACGATCCACAGCAGCGGGCTGACCTCGCGGGCCTTGCCCGCGGCCGACCGCAGCACCGCCCAGGCCACGAAACCGACACCGATGCCGTTGGCGATCGAGTAGCTGAACGCCATGGTGGCGACGGTGAGGACGACGGGCAGTGCCACCGAGAACTCCGAGAGATCGATGTGACGCAACTGCGACACCATCATCGCGCCGACGATGACCAATGCCGCGGCGGCCACTTCGGTCGGCACGATCGAGGCCAGCGGGGCGACAAACATGGCGGCCAGGAACAGCGCGCCGGTGATCAGGTTGGCGAAGCCGGTGCGGGCCCCTTCCTCGATGCCCGCGCCCGATTCGATGAACACGGTGTTCGACGACGCCGACGAAGAGCCACCGACCACCGCGCCGGCACCTTCGACGATCAGTGCCGATTTCAGTCGCGGAAAATTGCCCTGGGAATCGGACAGTCCGGCCTCTCGCGACAGACCCGTCATCGTGCCCATGGCATCGAAGAAGTTGGCGAACACCAAGGTGAACACCAGCATGATCGCGGCCAGCGCTCCGATCCGGCTGAAGCTGCCCATGCTGACCTCGCCGACCAGGGACAGATCGGGCAGCGCGAACGGTGAGCCGGACAGGGTGGGTACCGAAAGGCCCCAGCCGCCGGGCTTCTCCTGTGCCGACCCCAGATGCCAGATGGCCTCCACGATCACCGCCACCACGGTGCCGGTGACCAGACCGATCAGGATGCCGCCGCGCACTTTTCGCGCCACCAGGATGCCGGTGACCAGCAGGGTGAACACGAAGACGACGGTCGGCACGGTGTTGATCGAGCCGGCCCCGCCGGTGCCGAGCCCGACCGGGGGAGAGGGCAGGCCGGTCGAGCCGACGAATCCGGCGTCCACCACACCGATGAACAGGATGAACAAGCCGATGCCGGCGGTGATGGCCAGCTTGAGCTGCATGGGGACCGCGTCGAACACCATGCGGCGGAACCCGCTGGCCGCGAGTGCCACGATGATGAGCCCGTCGATGACCACGAGGCCCATGGCCTCGGGCCAGGTGACGCTGCCCACCACGGTGGTGGCCAGGAACGAGTTGATGCCCAATCCGGCGGCGAAGGCGAACGGCAGTCGCGCGATGACCCCGAACAGGATCGTCATCACGCCCGCGGCCAGGCAGGTGGTGGCCGAGACTTGGGCGAACTCGAGCTTGTTGCCGTCGACGTCGGCCGATCCGGACAGGATCACCGGGTTCAGCACGATGATGTAGGCCATCGCGATGAAGGTGACCAGGCCGCCGCGGACCTCGGAGGGGACGGTCGAGCCACGCGCTGAGATCTCGAAGAAACGATCGAGTCGATTCATAACCGATGAGCCTAAGGTGGCAGCGCCGTGGTTTCCCGCCGTATGCCCATGATCGACGGCCGTTGCTCTCGGCCATTCGGCTGACATGTTCACGGCGATGCCCGACGGGTGGGGACGGCTGATCGGTGCCGGGGCGTCAGATAATCGTCGGCCACAACAATATTCGGTTGCGGTACGTGCTAGAGGTTGTCGGCTCGGGAACCGCCTCGAAGTGGCGACGATCACGCCGGAAAACCGTTTGACCTCAAGTTAGGTTGAGATGCCATGCTGCCTACATGACAGTGCGGCACAGCCGATGCGGTGTGGAAAACCGCCGGGAACCTGGGGGTAATCCCCCTGGGGGATTCGGGGTGCGGCGGATAGCTTCGAGTGACGAAGTGCTTGAGGCATCGAGATGAGCAGTGGCAGGAGCGGGGCCGTGCCGATTTGCGCAGATGAATCCGTAAGCATCGACGACAGCCAGGAATCGCGGTTCGAGCGCGATGCGCTTCCGTTGGTGGACCAGCTCTACGCGGTCGCGCGCAGGTACACGCGCAATGCGCTGGATGCGGAGGATCTGGTCCAGGAAACAATGCTCAAGGCGTACAGCAGTTTTCACACCTATCAGGACGGCACGAACATCCGGGCCTGGATGTTCCGGATCCTGAGCAACACGTGGATCAACTCGTACCGCACTGCTCAGCGACGGCCGCAGGAGGTGTTCGCCGAGGCGCTCACGGATGCCCAGCTCGCGGAGGTCGCGCAGCGGTTCCCGCTGGGTGTGGCGTCGGCGGAACTTGCCGCGCTGGAGTCGATGGGCGATGAAGAGGTGCGCCGGGCCATGCGCGCGTTGCCGGAACCGCAGGGAATCGTGGTGTACTACGCCGACGTGATGGGATTCCGGTACAAGGAGATCGCCGAGATCATCGATGTGCCACTCGGAACGGTGATGTCGCGATTGCACCGGGGGCGGAGGAATCTGCGCGCCCTGCTCGTCGATGCCGATGTGGCGGGCGGTTTCCGTACCGGGGGTCGATTGCCCTGCACTGCAGCCTAATTGGCGCGACTCCGACTTGATCAGGCTCAGTTCACCGCTCGGCACGTCTCGATGAACGCCGCTGCCGGGCGGGTGAGCTTGGCGCCGGCGAGCGTCACTGCCTTGACCGCAAGCCCGGGATGGTTGCCTGCGAGTGGCCGCGTGATGAATCCGCGGCCCTCGTAGCTCACCGAGATCTGAGTGCGCTGGCTGAGGATGGAATAGCCCAGGCGGCGGGCCACGAGCGAGCGGACAAGCTCGAAGTTGGTGGCGCGGTAGCGGACTCGCGGCTCCAGGCCCTCGGCCTTGAAGAGCGACAGGAAGTAGTCCCCGCCCGGTGGGAGGCTGAACAGGATCATCGGATGGGTGACCAGTTGGTGCAGCGCCACGGTGTCGTGTACGGCCAGCGGGTGGTCCTCCGCCAGCAAGACGTACGGCGGTGCGGCGACGATGATTTCGGATTGCAGATCTTCGCGGGGTGAGGACAGATCCGACCCGTAGTCGTAGAGCAGCACCAGATCCAGGGTGCCGTTGCGCAGGTTATCGATGAGGGTGTCGTGCGGGCCTTCGGTGAACGTGAGGTCGACGCCTGGGAAGCGCACGACGTATTCGCTCAGCACCGGCGGCAACAACACCGGCGACAGCGTGCTGTAACACCCGACCATCAGTTTGCCGGTGAGCCCGTACTGGCTTTCGCGTGCGGATGTCTGCAGGTCTTGTAAGTCGACCAACAGTCGCCGCGCATCGACAAGTACCTGTTCGCCGATCCCGGTCGGTCGAACCCCGCGCCGGTGCCGGACGAGCACCTGCACACCGAGTGCGCGTTCCAGCTCGCCCAGCGCCATCGACAGCGCCGACTGGGACAGGTGCAGGCGCTGCGCGGCCGCCGTCACCGAGCCTTCCTCGACGGCGGCGATGAAGTACTCGAGCTGGCGAAGCGTGGCATCAGACATCAATAAAACCGATCGATAGCTTCAACTAGTTCGACTGTACAGGGTATGTGATCGGCGACATAGTCGACGGGACCACTCATCCTGACGGCAGGAGTTCCCATGAACCAGCGCGGTGGATCGGCGCCACAATCCACGGAGCCGCACCGGGTGCCCGACAGCGGTGCCCCGCCGGGCGGCGGCCTCAGGCGCAGCCTGGAAAACCGTCACATCGTGATGATCGCGCTGGGCGGCATCATCGGCGCCGGTCTGTTCGTCGGCAGCGGTGCGGTGATCAACCGCACCGGCCCTGCCGCGGTTCTCAGCTATGCCCTGTCCGGGGTGCTGATGATCCTCGTCATCCGTGCGATCGGCGAAATGGCCGTAGCGCGACCGTCATCGGGCTCCGTGGCCAACTTCTCCAGAGAGGGTCTGGGCAACTGGGCCGGATTCAGCGTCGGCTGGCTCTACTGGTACTTCTGGGTCGTCGTCGCCGCCATCGAGGCCGTCGCCGGCGCGGGAATCCTGGTCAACTACATCCCGGGGGTTCCGGCCTGGCTGCTCTGTCTTGGTCTGGTGCTCGTGCTGACCGCGATAAACCTGTTGTCGGTCAAGGCATATGGCGAAGCCGAGTTCTGGTTCGCGTCCATCAAGGTCATCGCGATCATCTTCTTCATCTGCGTCACCGGCCTGTTCCTGCTCGGGCTCGTGGGCAAGCCCGAAAGCCCCGGCCTGACCAACCTGTTCTCCCACGGCGGCATGTTCCCGTACGGAATCGTGGCCGCGCTCGTGGGCAGTGTGACGGTGCTGTTCTCGATGGGCGGTGCCGAGATCGCCACCATCGCCGCCGCCGAGTCGAAGAAGCCCGTCGAGTTCGCCGCCAAGGCGACCAAGCAGGTGATGGCCCGGGTGTTCATGTTCTACGTGCTGTCGATCCTGCTGATCGTGGCCGCGATTCCGTGGGACACGCCCTTCACCGGCGAGAGCATCCGCAGCCCGTTCGCGGTGGTGCTGGAGTACATCGGAATTCCCGGGATGTCGGTGGTGATGGAGGCCATCGTCCTCACCGCGGTGCTCAGCTCGCTGAACTCGTGCCTCTACATCACCTCGCGAATGTTGTTCGCACTGGCCGAAAAAGGCGATGCGCCGGCAGCGTTGGTGAAGGTCAACAGCAGGGGAGTGCCGGTGCGCGCGATCCTGGCCGGCACATCCATGGGCTACGCGGCCGTGGTGGCCAACTACTTCTTCCCCGAGCAGGTCTTCATCTTCCTGATCAACTCATCGGGCGCCATCCAGCTCATCTACTACATCATTCTCGTCGGAGCCGAGATCCGGCTGCGCCGCAGGCTTGAGGTCACCGACCCCGCGGCCCTGCGCATGAAGATGTGGTGCTTCCCGTATCTCTCCTGGTTCTCCATCGCCTGGATGGCCGTCGTCCTCGGGCTGATGGCGGTGATCGAGGAGACCCGCTCGCAGTTCCTACTGAGCCTGGTGGCCTTCGGAGTGATCCTGCTCGCCTACCGCTTTCGCGCCGCCCGCGGTGCGGCGCCTGCCACCGACCCCACCTCAAGCGTCTGACCGGCGCTGTCTAGATAAGGAAGAAGCAATGATCAGGACCGGAGAAGATTACCGGGAGTCGATCCGCGACGGACGAAATGTCTGGATCGACGGGGAACGCGTCGACGACGTGACCACCCATCCGGCATTCCAGCCGATCGTCGATGTCCGTGCCCGCATCTACGATCTCGGCCATGACGAATTGACCAGGGACGTGATGACCTATGTCGACGAAGTCAGCGGCGAAACCTGCGCCATCGGCTCCAAACCGCCCGTGACCAAGGAGGACTGGCACGCCAAACGGCGCGGCGTGGACGTCATCCTCGACCATGCGGGTGGCGTGGTCACCCGGGTCGGCGACGAGACGGTGGGCGAGATGTGGTCACTGGCCGACGGCCAGGACGTACTCGACAAGATCAACCCGGCGTTCTCCGAGAACATCGTCAGGCATGTTCGCAACGCCACTCTGACGGATCCGTTCCATGTTTCGGCCAACACCGATCCGAAGGGCGACCGGTCGAAGTGGCCCCAGGAGCAGGATCCCGATGTCCTGCTTCGGGTTGTCGGTGAGAACGACCGTGGAATCGTGGTGCGCGGTGCGAAGTTCGAGACGGCCGCCGCGTACTCGAACCAGGCGTTCGTCAAACCGACGATCGGCGACTGGAACCATCAGACGCACTCCGAATATGCGGTCGGATTCCTCGCCGACATGGGCCATCCCGACATCAAGCACATCTGTCGCTCCGGATTCCGGGGCATGCGGTCGGCCGAGGATTATCCACTGACCAACCGTGTCGACGAGATCGACACGATGATCGTGTTCGATGACGTGGAAATCCCCTGGGAGAACGTCTTCTTCTACCGGCACACCGAGGCGGCGAGCTTCATCCGGGCCACGCTGCACCGGTACAGCATCTTCCCGTTCATCCAGCGCCATCTGCGCTGGGCCGATCTGCTGCTGGGTTTCGCCCACGCCAGTGCCCGCCAGACCGGGGTCAAGATGCATCAAGGGGTGCGGGAGAAGATCGCCGAGGTTGCGGCATATCGCGAGGGAATCAACGCTTTCCTCACCGCCGCAATCGAACTCGCTGAGCCGAGCCCCGGTGGCTTCCTGATGCCGCACCAGCCGACCATGTACTCCGGCCGGGTGTTCGCCTGCAGCAATCTGCCGAGGATCGTGCACCTGGTGCGAGATCTGGCGGGCTGCCAGATCAGTCTGACTCCCAGTGCGGCCACATTCGCCAACGAGGAGGCTTCCGGATGGCTGAAGAAGTACTTCGCGATCGGCGACGTGGAAGCCGAGGAGCGACGCAAGCTCCTCGCCTACGGACGTGACCTGCTGAACTCGGATTACGCCAACCATCGGCTGACCTTCCAGCTGTTCGCTCAATCACCGCCCTTCTCACACCTGTTGGCGATCTACAACAACTACGACTTCGAGCCGGCGACCGAAATCATGTGCCAGTCCGCCGGAATCAAGACAATCGATGGGAGAAACCGATGACCAGCTCGAGTACCGAAACCCTTGTGGTCGGCGGACATCGCCGCATTCGGCCGTTCAACACCGCCAACACCTATCCCGAGCAGAATCTGTCCAACGACCTGTCCCAGGCCGTGGTCGCAGGCAACACCGTCTACCTGCGCGGCCAGGTGGCCCAGGATCTGGAGACCCGGGAGTGTGTGGCGGTGGGTGACCCCGCGGGTCAGGCGCACAAGACGGTGGACAACATCGAGCTGCTGTTGGCCGAGGCCGGGGCCGGGCTGGAGCACATCGTCTCGTGCCATGTGTATCTCACCGATGTGCGATACCGCGAGGATGTCTACCGCGTTCTGGGTGAACGGCTCAAGGGAGTGTTCTACGCGTCCACCGGATTGGTCGTCGATTCGCTGGCTCGCCCCGAATGGGTCGTGGAAGTGACTGTGACGGCGGTGATTCCGTGACCTTTTCGCTGGCTGGGCGCTGCGCCCGGACCGGGATGTTCGGTGCGGTGGTGACGTCGTCGAGCCCGGCGGTGGCGGCGCGCTGCATATCGGCCCGGTCCGGTGTCGGCGTCGCGTGCACCCAGAACGTCACCGATCCGACTCTCAGCGCGAAGTTGCTGGACCGGCTCGCGCAAGGGGCCGATGCGCAGCGCGCGATGGACTTCATGGTCGCGACGGCCGCTTACGCCGAATACCGGCAACTCACCGTGGTCGGCGCGACCGGCTCCGGCGCATCCCACTCGGGTGCTCGCACCTTGGGGACCCACACCGTTGCGACCGGTGTCGATGCGGTCGCCGCAGGCAACCTGCTGTCGTCCGACAAGGTACCGGAGGCGATGGTCGAGGCCTTCGAAGCCGAACCCGGTGCCGAACTGGCCGAGCGACTGCTGGCCGGGTTGCGAGCGGGTGAGGAGGCCGGTGGTGAGGAGGGGCCCGTGCATTCATGCGGGCTACTCGTGGTGTCGGACGCCGAATGGCCGCTCACCGACCTGCGGGTGGATTGGGATGAGGACGACCCGATCACCCGACTGGAGCGTGCCTGGCGGGTGTGGCAGCCGCAGGCCGAGGACTACACGCTGCGGGCCCGCCGCCCGGACTTGGCGCCGTCCTACGGGGTCCCGGGTGACGAATGACCTCAAGGGCCGCGTGCGAAGCGCTGTGGAAGAAGTCTTTCCCTCGCTGACGGCACTGTCGGAGAAACTCCACGCCAACCCCGAGATCGCCTGGTCCGAGCACCAGGCCGTCCGGTGGGTGAGCGGCCGCCTCGCCGAGGCCGGGTTCGAGGTGGCCACACCGTATCTGGGGCTGGATACCGCTTTTCATGCGCGCAGCGGTCGCGGTCCGGTCCGGGTCGGGTTGTGTGCCGAGTACGACGCACTACCTGGGCTCGGTCATGCCTGCGGCCACAACTTGATCGCGGCGATGTCGGTTGGCGCGGCCCTGGCGCTGGCCGGGGTCGCCGAGGACGCCGGCCTCACGGTCGAGGTCTTCGGAACGCCGGCCGAGGAAGGCGGAGGGGGAAAGATCGAGATGCTGGAACGCGGTGCGTTTCGCGGCCTCGATCTGGCGTTGATGGCTCACCCCGCCCCGGTCGACGTGGCAGAGGCGCGACCATTCGCGGTCTCGCACTCGGAGATCAGCTTCACCGGCAAGGCAGCGCATGCCGCGGCCTACCCCGAACACGGTCGCAATGCCGCCGACGCCTTCACGATCGCGCAGGTGGCGCTCGGTCTGCTCCGACAGCAATTGCCGGCAACCGTTCGGGTGCACGGCGTGGTGACCCATGGCGGGGAGGCCCCCAACGCGATACCCGAGCGCACCCGCGGCAGGTGGTATGTGCGTGCGGAAACTCTGGCCGAACTAGCGGAGTTGGAACCGCGGGTGATGCGGTGCTTCGAGGCGGGCGCGTTGGCTAGCGATTGCGAGCTGGCGGTGCGACCGGAGAGCCTGCCGTACGCGGAATTCCGCACCGACGAGCGGGCTTTGGCGGCCTACCGCCGCAACGCCGAGGCGCTGGGACGTACGTTCGCCGAGGACGGGGCCGGCCGGATGAACCGGGCATCGACCGACATGGGCAATGTCTCTCAGGTGGTGCCGGCGATCCATCCCTATATAGGCATCGGTTCGCTGCCCGCGCTCAACCATCAGCGTGAGTTCGCCGACCACTGCGTCGGGGACATGGCCGAGCGGGCGATCCGCGACGGCGCCATCGCCCTGGCGTGGACCGTGCTCGACGTGTTCGCCGATCGCGTGCCGCGATGACACCGCCGGTACGCGTCGAGCGTGATCTGATTGGTGCCCAGGATGTTCCGGCCGCCGCCTATTGGGGAGTGCACACCGCCCGGGCGCTGGAGAACTTTCAGGTCAGCGGCATCACGTTGGCCGGTCATCGGCAGCTCATCGCGGCACTGGGCGCGGTCAAGCAAGCGGCGGCGCGCGCCAACCGCGAGCTCGGCGTGCTCGACGCGGAACGGGCTTCGGTGATCGACCGGGCGTGCCAAGAGGTGATCGACGGTGCGCTGGACGGCGAGTTCGTCGTCGACGTGGTCCAGGGTGGCGCGGGGACGTCGACGAACATGAACGCCAACGAGGTGATCGCCAACCGGGCGCTCGAGCTGCTCGGTCATCCGCGGGGCAGCTACGACAAGCTGCACCCCAATGATCATGTGAACCGGGGGCAGTCGACCAACGACGTATACCCGACAGCGGTCAAGCTGGCGCTGATCGCGGCGCTCAACGAGTTGGCGGAGACAGTCGAGGCGCTCGGCAATGCCTTCGGCGCCAAGGCCGTCGAGTTCGCCCACGTGCCCAAGATCGGCCGCACCCAACTGCAGGATGCCGTTCCGATGACGGTTGGGCAGGAGTTCGGGGCCTGGTGCTCGACACTGCACGAAGAACTCGCGCGCATCGCCGAGGCGCGCCGTCTGCTGTGTGAGATCAACTTGGGTGCAACGGCTATCGGCACCGGGATCACGAGCGTAACCGGGTACGCACAGGCCGCTGCGCGTCACCTCGGGGAGATCACCGGGGTGCCGGTGACAACCGCCACCGATCTCGTCGAGGCCACCTCGGATACCGGCTCGTTCCTGAATCTGTCGGCGGTGCTCAAGCGGACCGCGGTGAAGGTATCCAAGATCTGCAACGATCTGCGGTTGCTGTCGTCGGGACCTCAGGCCGGTTTGGGCGAGTTACGGCTACCGGCACGGCAGGCCGGATCCAGCATCATGCCCGGCAAGGTCAATCCGGTCATCCCGGAGATGGTCAACCAGGTGGCCTTCGCGGTGATCGGTGCCGACGTCACCGTCACCATGGCAGCTGAAGGCGGGCAACTCCAGCTCAACGCGTTCGAGCCGATCATCTGCCACAGCCTGCTGCAGTCGATCGGCTGGATGCGACGGGCGTTCGACACCTTGCGAACCCACTGTGTCGAGGGAATCGAGGTCAACCGTGAGCATCTGCAGGACATTTCGGCGCGGAGCGCCAGTGTGGTGACGGCGCTGATCCCGGTGCTGGGATACGCGCGAGCCAGTCAGGTCGCCGCGGCGGTGCTGGACGGCCGCGGCGAGGTGCGAGACTTGGCACTGGCCACCGGATCGATCGCGGCCGCGGACCTGGACCGGCTGCTGGGACACACCCCGGCCCTCGGCCACGTCAGCGAGTAGCCAGCCGGTACGTCACGCTTCCGCGTGGGAGTGGCCGGCCTTCCAGCGCCGGTAGGCCTCGGGGAGGCAGACGGCGCAGGGCCGGTAGCCGGCGGAGACGGCCGTGCGTTCGTCGGCGAAGAACACCCGGTGGCTGACGTAGCCGCCGGTGGCGATGGCGCGCAACGCCGACGGACAGTCGAGCCGGCCGTAGATCTTGCTGCGGCGGTGCCCGCCAACGGTTCCCGGTGTGCTGCTGCGATACGGGCGGCCGTCCGCTCCGACGAGGGCGTATCGCTTCGCCGGACTCATGCCGCGTCGTGGAAAACCAGACCCAGGGTGTACCTGGTTCCGGACCGGACCGTGGAGACACCGTGGCGGATCGCCGCCGCCGACCAGCCTCGCACCGACTTGGTCGGCCGGTCACGGGTGGTGAATACCAATCCGTGCCCGTGCGGGATCACGGTGGCGGTACCGCGAGATTGCGCGCGGGGTCGTTGTTCGTAGAGCAGGAACTCGCCGCCGGCGTAGTCGACGTCCGGTTCGGTCAGGTTGATCACCACCTGGAGCGGGAAGATCAGCTCGCCGTAGAGGTCGCGGTGCAACGCATTCCAATCTCCGGCACCGTATTTCAACAGGATCGCCGTCGTCTTGGTCTGACCGGCCGCATGGCACATCCGCAACCAGTCGTCGAAGCGGTCCGGCCACGGTGCCTCCCGGCCGAGTCGGCCCCACCAGGTGCGGGCGATCGGCAGCAGATGCGGATACAGCGCCTGCTTCAGCGCGGTCACCGCCGGGGGGTAGGGCTGGTCGAAATAGCGGTACTGGCCCTCGCCGAACCGGTAACGGCCCATGTCGATCGTCGACCGGAACCGGGAGACGTCGGGATACAGCGCGACGATCTCGGCCGCCTCCGCCGGCGTCAGGAGCGGTCCGGTCAACGCGCACCCGACCGTGTCGAGTTCATCGCGGACTCGGCCCCAGTGGCCGGCGTCCACCCGCTCTTTCCAGGGATTCCGGGCCGTCATGCCGCGGCCTCCAGGTCGAGCAGCAGCCGCTTGGCCTCCGCGCCGCCCAGGTAGCCGCCCATCGCACCGTCGCTGCGGACGACACGGTGGCACGGAACAACAACGGGCAGTGGGTTTTTCGCGCAGGCGGTCCCGACGGCGCGCACCGCCTTCGGGCTGCCGGCCAGCGCCGCGACGGTGGCGTAGCTGGCGGTCTGGCCGTAGTGGATCTCGGGCAGGTGCTGAAGCACGGATCCCCGGAATCCGGCCACGAGCCGCCAGTCCAACGGCAGGTCGAAGGTGTGCCGGGACCCGGTGAAGTACTCGTCGAGTTGACGGGCGGCGGAATCCAGACGCGCCGGTGCGCACAGGATGCGCGGGCTCACCTTGTCGGCCAGCAGCTGCAGCACGGCGTCATGGTCTTCGCGGGCATAGGCGACGCGGACCAGGCCCTGCTCGGTGGCTGCCAACAGCAGCGGCCCGACCGGGCTGTCGACGGTGCGGTAGGCGATGTCGAGGAGGCCGTCGCGCTGAGCGGTGGTGGTCAGCCGGCGGTGCAGTTCGGTCAGCTTGTCGCTGCCGGGCTGGGTGATCCGGTCCAGGTCGCGCACGATGGCGTCGCCGTTATTCATGGGACTCTCCTTTCCGGGGAACATCGGTGACGGTGAGGTCGCCGAGGTAGGTACGTCGCAGCGTGGCGATGCCGTCGCTGGCGGCGCGGCGGGCGGCCGCGGCGCTGCCGCCGAGGATTTCGGCGATCTCGTCGTAGGGCAGGCCGGCCAGGTAGTGGTAGGCCACCGCGTGTTTCTGTTTGTGCGGAAGTTGCTCCACCGCGGCGGCCAGATCGGCGAGGCTCTCGGTGTCGGTGGTGCCGGGCATTTCGGGGACGATGTCGGTGGGAACGGGTTGGCGGGTTCGCGTCCGGGTGATGTCGATCGCCTTGTGGTGGGCGACGGTGACCAGCCAGGCTTCGAGATTGGCGCCGGCCGGAAGGTCGGGATATGCCTTGAGTGCGGCGAGAAAGGTCTCCGACCAGGCGTCGTCGGCGTCGTGCGCGCCGACGATGGCGCAGCAGACCCGAAAGACGGTGGGGCCGTGGTCGCGTACCACGGTCTCAAACGGCGGTTTTGCTTTCACACTCTGTAGACGCTCCGCGGCCGGATTTTGTGAGGTCTCCATCGTGGGCGATTTCTGCCGAGGCTGACGCCGCCGCGGTCACATCGGCCAGCTGTCGAGGGAAGCCGGGCGATTGAGCGGCGCGGCAGCGGGCAGCGGTCGTGGTTGCGCGGTGGTGATCGCATCGAGGATCAGGACGACGTAACGGCGCCAGCCGTCGCTGCCGAGATCCATCGTCCACAGCACGCTGTTGAGCATCGCAATGATCCTGGGCAGGTCCTCGGCGAGCAGGTCGCCGCGGACCTGACCGTCCGCTTGTGCACGGCTCGTGAGTTCCTGCATCGCGGCGTCGAGCCGATCCGAGATGTTGGCGAGCGCGTCGGCGCGCCTGGCCGCGGCAAGGATGTTGTGCTCGGCAGCGCCGAGCGCAGTGGCAGCCTCGATCAACTCGGTCAGCCCGCGTAGCGGATTCTTGCGAGTGAGTGCCTTTTCGATGGCAGGAGAAAGGTTTTCGTCGATGCTCTGATCGAGCGCGGCCCGCAGGAGATCGGCTTTCGTCGGGAACCGGCGGTACAGGGTCCGTTCGGCCACGCCGGCGCGATGGGCGATCGTGTCGATCTGTGCATCGGGGCCGAGCTCGGCAAACACCTCGCGCGCGGCGCGCAGGATCCGGTCCGCATTGCGTGCCGCATCGGTGCGCAGCGGGCGTTCGGCCGTCGACATGTCCTCAGCTTAACTGACAGTTGACTGTCAGAATTTCCCGTTCTAGCCTCGCAGGAATTGGCAGTTGGCTGCCAGTTGTCGCCGCCGAGATTGTGAGGTTCGCCGATGACCACACCTCTTCCCGACGCCTCGGTCACCAGCGATCTACCGGCGATCCCCGCGCCGCGCGCTCACGGATGTCCGCTGGCGCCCGCGCCGGCGTTCGCCCGATGGCGAGAGGCCGAAGGGCTGCAGGCGGCGGTCTGGAAAGGCAAGCCGGTCTGGATGATCAGTCGCTACCAGGACATCCGCGCCGCGCTCGTCGATGAACGGCTCAGTGCGAACACCGGGCTGTACGGAGTGCCGACCGAGAGCGGCGAGATCGCCCTGATCTTCCCGCGACTGGACGATCCCGAGCATCAGCGGCTGCGTCGAATGTTGACCAGAGACTTCACGTTTCGGCGAGCAGAGAAGATGCGGCCGCAGATACAGGAGGTGGTCGACGGCTTCCTCGACGAGATGATCGCGGCCGGGCCACCCGCCGATCTCGTGCGCACGTTCGCGCTGCCGGTGCCGTCACAGGTCATCTGTCTGCTGCTGGGCGTGCCATACGAGGACCACGAGTTCTTCCAGGCGCAGAGTGCGGCCGGGCTCGACTCGAAGGCGTCCGAGGAGGAGCGCACCCAAGCCCAGCTGGCGCTGTTCACCTACATGTTCGACCTGGTGGCCCGCAAGGAGCGAGAACCGGGCGACGATCTGATGACCCGCCTGATCACCGACCATGTCGCCACCGGAGCACTCAACCGCGAAACCGCCGCCATGAACGGCCAGATGCTACTGGCCGCCGGCCACGAAACCACTGCCAGCATGATCGCCCTGGGCGCGCTGGCCCTGCTGCAACATCCTGACGCGGCCGAGCGCCTGCGGGACACCGATGACCCAGCCGTGGCGGCCGGCATCGTCGAGGAGTTGATGCGTTATCTGTCGATAGTGCACAGCCTCGTCGACCGCGTGGCCCTGGAGGATGTCGTCATCGGCGGGCAGCTGGTTCGCGCCGGTGAGGCCGTTCTGATGAACTTGCCCGCGGGCAACTTCGACACCGGCTTCGTCGATCAGCCCGATGCGTTCGACGTAAATCGCAACAGCCGAGGGCATCTCGGCTTCGGTTACGGCGTGCATCAGTGCCTCGGCCAGAATCTTGCCCGGGCCGAATTGCAGATCGCCCTGACCACGTTGGTGCGCCGCCTGCCCGGGTTGCGGTTGGCCGTCGAACCGGAGCAGTTGCGGTTCCACAACGACAAGGAGATCTACGGCATCGAGGAGCTGCCGGTCACCTGGTGACCGTCGGCACGGTGTCCGGCGGTACAACTGAGGGCGACATGAGGTACTTCGGCGAGTTACGGACCAACTGGCAACCGCTGGCCGCCGCGACTGCCGGCCTCAGCGCCGGGCTGAGTCTCAGCGCGTACACGAACGCCGCGATGGGGCCACAGTTCCTCGCGGCATTCGGGTGGAGCCGTTCGGACTTCGCATTGACCAGCGCGATCACGCTGCTCACCTTCGTGTTCCTGCCGATCTACGGCCGCCTCACCGACCTGTTCGGGGTGCGGCGGATCGCGGTGCTCGGCGTCGTCGGGCTGCCGGCGTGCTGGATCGCCTACGCGTTGATGTCCGGGCCGATCTGGCAGTACTTCGCGATCAACGTCGTCCTCATCGCATTGGGGGTGACCACGACGCCGGCAATCTACAGCCGCCTGGTGGCGACCCGGTTCCACGCCGCGCGGGGACTGGCCCTGGCCATCGCGATCTCGGGGCCACCCCTGCTCGGCGCGCTCGGTGCTCCCGCGCTCGACGTCATCAACCGGAGCTACGGCTGGCGGGCCGGCTGCCTGGCCATCGCCGCCACCATCGCGGTGGTCGGCGCCGTCGCACTGTTTCTCGTGCCCGGTCGGGACGGCGCCGCGCCGAGCACGGCAGAACGCAAGGCGGGCAATGATTACCGCGCCATCGGTGGCAGCATGGTGTTCTGGATCCTGCTGCTCGCCGTGCTCCTGTGCAATCTGTACCACTCGGTCACCACCACCCAGCTCGGCATCATGCTGGGCGACGCCGGAGCCGGCGGCCACGTCGCCGTGCTCATCACGGTGTTCGCCACTGCCGTCATCGTCGGCCGGTTCGTGTGCGGGGTGGCGGTCGACCGATTGCCTGCGCAGGTGGTCGCCGGGGTCGCGATGGCCCTGCCCGGTCTCGGGTGTCTGCTCATCGCGTCGCCATGGGACGGCATCGCCGTGCTCGCAGTCGCCGTCTGCTGCCTGGGCGCCGCCTGGGGCGCGGAGGGAGACGTGATCGCCTACCTGGTGGCGCGGCACTTCAGCCTGGGCATCTACAGCACGGTGCTCAGTATCCTGTCCGCCGTGATCGGCGTCTCCTCGGCGCTGGGTGCCGTGGTTCTGAGCCGTATGCTTGCCGCTACCAACAGCTTTGACGGTTTCCTGACCCTGGCCGGAACCGCGGCGTTTATCGGGGGTGCGCTGTTGCTGCTGCTGCGCCGACGCGAAGTCGTCTTTACAAATGCGTCTGGAAGTGTCACGGTGTCCTGATGGACTTCGCTCACGTCGAGTTATCCGGGGAGGATCGGGCCTTCCGCGATGAGCTGCGGGCATTCCTCGCCGAGGTGGTCACCGAAGAGGTGATCCGGCGTGATCGCGAGACCGGCGAGAACTTCGATGAGACAGTGCATCTGGCCCTGGGCAAGGCCGGCTATCTGTCCGGCGACTATCGGGCCGAGGCCGACGGCGGGTTCAGCGCGGTGCGGCGCCGGATCTGGGAGCTGGAGATCGCGCGGGCCCACACGCCCTGGTTCCACTGGGGGACGACCGCGATGGTCGCGCACACGGTGGAGAAGTTCGCCTCGACGCAGCTGCTCGACGAGGTGCTGCCGGGCGTTCTGGACGGGAGCCTGAGGCTGTGCCTGGGCTACACCGAACCGGAGGGCGGATCCGACGTCGCGACCTGCAAGACGCGTGCGGTACGGGACGGCGACGGCTGGATTGTCAATGGCTCCAAGATGTTCACATCGAACGCGCACAATGCGCACTACGTGTTCCTGGTGACCAACACCGACCCGGCTGCGGCCAAGCACAAGAGCCTGACGATGTTCCTGGTGCCGCTGGATTCCGACGGCGTCGAGATTCAACCGCTGCGCACCGTCGACGGTGACCGCACCAACATCACCTACTACAGCGACGTGCGGGTCGGCGACCGGTACCGCGTCGGCGAGGTGAATGGTGGGTGGGCGGTGCTGCGCGGCGCTCTCGAGCTCGAGCACGGCACGTTCGAACGCGAGACCAGGGGCCTCCAGAAGCTCGCCACGATGACCGAGCACATCAACTTGATGGCCGAGGCGGTGGACCGGGTGGCCGCCGTCGCTCCTGACGACGCCGCCTCGCGCTACCGGCTGGGCCGCGGGATCGCGCGGCTGGAAGCGGCGATGAGCAGCCCCGGCATGTATGGGCGCGTCGCGATCGCGCAGACCATGCGCGAGGTGTCCCCTGATCTGATGGACATCGTCGGAGCGGCCGGCGCCCTGCCGGTCGGGGTCACCGGGGCCGCCGACGACGGCGGTGCCGAATACATCTTCCGGCTGGCCGGCCCGACCGGCATCTACGGCGGCACGCTCGAGGTGTTCCGCAACATGATCGCGCAGCAGGCGTTGGGGCTGGGCCGGCCGAACTACTCGCCGGCAAAGTGAGCCGCAGCGGCGGCCGCCGACTTTCTTGACGATGTTCCACCCGGCGGTGCGCCCAGAGCCTGGGCAAACTCGCGCAGCGGGCGTGGGTACTGTGAATCGGGTGCATCCCTTGGACAAGGCGCTTGAGCTCGAATCATCCGGTGACGGTCAGTGGCGCGGACGCACGGTGCCGGAGTGGGCCAACATGGTGGGCCCGTTCGGTGGCATCACCGCGGCCACCCTGGTGCGGGCGGTCGAACTGCACCCGAAACGGCACGGCCAGCCCATCGCGCTGACCGTCAACTACCTGGCTCCGATCGTCGACGGCGACTTCGACATCGTCACCCGGGTCGTCAAGACCAACCGCTCCAACCAGCACTGGATCGTGGAACTCAGCCAGGACGGCGAGGTCAAGACCACGGCCACCGCGGTGTTCGGGCTGCGTCGGCAGGGTTGGTCGGACACCGAGATCGCCGCGCCCGTTGCCCCCGCACCCGAGGACATCGCACGGTCTGTCCCGCCGTTCGGGGTAGCGTGGTTCGACAACTACGACATGCGTTTCGTCGACGGGGCGATGCCGGAGCCCGGTGCCACGCCGACCGAATCGCCGAGTTCCACCACCACCTTGTGGGTGCGCAACAACCCTTCCAGGCCAATGGATTTCGCGGCACTGGCCTCGGTGAGCGACATCTTCTACCCGCGGGTGTTCCTGCGACACGGCCAGTTCGTGCCGGCCGGGACGGTATCGATCACGGTGTACTTCCACGCCGACGATGAGCAACTCGCCACGCAGGGCGACGATTTCGTGCTCGCCACGGCCCGGGCCCACAAGTTCTCCGGCGGCTACTTCGACCAGAGTGCCCACCTTTTCGGCCGCGGCGGCACGCTGCTGGCCACGAGCCACCAGTTCGTGTACTTCAAGGCGTGAGGTCGTCGGGGACCGACTGCAGGGCGATCCACGCGCTCACCCGGGTCTGCGGATCGTCGAGCCTGCCGGGCAGTACCGTCTCGATGGCTGAGAGGCGATTACGCACCGTGTTGCGGTGCAGCCCGAGTTCTTCGGCGACCTTGAGCCGCGAACCGTGATGGCGGAGAAAACAGCGAAGGGTCTCCAGCTGTTCGGAATCCAGCCCGTGCAACCACTGTTCGGCGAAGGCGGTGGCTTTGTCCGGATCGATCAGGCCGAGGGGCCCGTCGTCGATCACCCGGTCCCAGACCACCGCACCGGACACCTCGGTGGCCTGGGCGAGCGCGAGCCCGGCGGTGCGGTAGCCGGCCGCGCCGGCGCGGGGTGAGACCGAGGTTCCGATGCCGACCTGCAGGCCGCCGTCAGCGAGCTGTGCGCCGGTCGTTTCGGCGCGAGAGGGTTCGGTGACCGCGCACAGTTCGGCGGCGAGGACGCCGGCCAGAATGCCCCGCCGCTCCAATGCGGCGGCCGCGTCCTCGATGGCGGATTCGTCTCCGCCGGCCCGGAGGAAGCGGATGTGCTTCGGCAGTTTGATCACCGGATGGTCCACCTCCAGCACCAATTGCGCAGTGCGGTCATCACTTTCGGCGAGGAGTTCCAGCGCCCGGCTGCGCAGGCGCCGCCGGGTCGTGGTGCGGCTGCGGTCCTGCTCGTCGATGAGCCCCAACAGCGCCACGGCGGTGGTCACGGCTTGGCGGTGTCCCTCTGACGCCCGGGCCGGCACCAGCGCCGCCAGGTAGGCCGATGCCCGGCCGCGCAGTCCGATGGGGTGCACCGACACCGACTGAGCCGGATTGGATTGCGCCGCGGCCGAACGTATTCCGCGCGCCTGCAGCCGGGTGACGTCGTCGGCCACCTCATCGAGCGGAAACGCGCCGCGCCGGGGGCCCACCGGGCCGGTGACGACCCGGCCGTCGGGATTCATCAGGCAGGCCGCGCCGTCCAAGGCTGCGGCGAGGGCGGTGATCACCGCAGTGGCCGGATCCGGTTTGGCCGCGGCCGAGATGAGCTTGCGCTGGGTCTGCAGCGACTCGCGTGTCGCAGTGGACTCCTGCTCCTCGAGCAGATGCGCGACGTGCCTGCTGATCGCCACGAACGTGGTGGGGCGCGGCACCTCGAGCAGGTTCACCCCGTGTCTGCGGCAGGCATCGGTCAGCCCCGCCGGAGTCTCCGCGTGTGTGAGACCGACGCCGAAGCCCACAGCCGCGACGCCGGCGTCGACGAGCCTGCGGATGTAGCCGTCCCACTGCCCATGCCGCCAACTAGCGGTCTCGAGGCCTGTGGTGAGCAGGATCTCGCCGCCCTCCAGGAAGGGACCCGGGTCGGCGAGCTCGCTGGTGGCCACCCAGCGGACCGCTGCGTCAGATCGGCAGATGTGGACGCCAGTCAACCCGAGTGCGCCCACCTTCAGCAGGTCGCGGATCAGGACCATCCTGCCAGTTTTGCACACTGCTGGAGCAGCAATCTATGCATTTCTGCCCTGCCGGCAGCCCGCGCGATTCCCTAACGTGAGCGCAAAGGACCGCCAGCAGCAGGAGGAACACGTGACCATCGCCGAGATCGCGGGTGCAGCCGTCACCCAGGAACGCCGGCTCGTCACCGCCATCCCAGGTCCGATCTCTCAGGAGATGCAGGCCCGGAAGACTGCCGCGGTGGCCGGTGGCGTCGGAACCACGCTGCCCGTCTACGTGGTGGCCGCGGGCGGCGGAATCCTCCGCGACGCCGACGGCAACCAGCTCATCGACTTCGGCTCCGGCATCGCCGTCACCACCGTCGGCAACAGTGCGCCCGCGGTCGTCGAGGCCGTCACCGAGCAGGTCGCCGCGTTCACCCACACCTGTTTCATGGTCACGCCCTACGAGGGCTACGTGCGGGTGGCCGAGGAACTGAACCGGCTGACTCCCGGTGACCACGAGAAGCGCAGCGTCCTGTTCAACTCCGGTGCCGAAGCCGTCGAGAACGCCGTGAAGATCGCGCGGGCCCACACCCGCCGGCAGGCGGTCGTGGTGTTCGACCACGCCTACCACGGCCGCACCAACCTGACCATGGCCATGACCGCCAAGAATCAGCCGTACAAGCACGGCTTCGGGCCGTTCGCCGGTGAGGTGTACCGGGTGCCGACGTCGTTCCCGTTCCGGGACGGCGAGACCGACGGTGCGGCTGCGGCCGCTCGCGCCCTGGATCTGATCGACAAGCAGGTCGGCGCGGACAACGTGGCCGCCGTGGTCATCGAACCCGTGCAGGGTGAGGGCGGGTTCATCGTGCCCGCACCGGGCTTCCTGCGCGCCCTGCAGAACTGGTGCACGGACAACGGCGCCGTGTTCGTCGCCGACGAGGTGCAGTCCGGATTCGCCCGGACCGGCGCGATGTTCGCCGTCGAGCACGAGGACGTGGTGCCGGATCTCATCGTCACCGCCAAGGGCATCGCCGGCGGGCTGCCGCTGTCGGCGGTGACCGGTCGCGCCGAGATCATGGACGCCCCGCACGCCGGTGGCCTCGGCGGCACCTACGGCGGCAACCCGATCGCCTGCGCCGCCGCACTCGCGGTCATCGACACCATCGAGCGCGAAGACCTGCTGGCCAAGGCCCGCCAGATCGAGAAGACCATGATCGGCCGCCTCGAGGCGATCGCCGCCGAGGATCCCCGGATCGGCGAGGTCCGCGGCCGCGGCGCCATGATCGCGGTCGAACTGGTCAAGGCGGGCACCACCGAGCCCGACGCCGACCTGGCCAAGCGCCTCTCCACCCTCGCCCACGCCCAGGGGCTGGTCGTGTTGACCTGCGGGACCTACGGCAACGTGCTCCGGTTCCTGCCGCCGCTGTCGATGCCCGACCATCTGCTCGACGAAGGGCTGGACATCCTGGCCGCCGTCTTCGCCGAGACCCGCTGAGGCCGAGCCGTGAACCCGCAGAACGCCATCGCCGCGCTGGACACCAAGCACGGCATCCTCATCGACGGCCAGGCCCGCGGTGCCGCCACGACGTTCGATGTGGCCGACCCGGCCACCGGCCTGACCATCGCCGAGGTGGCCGACGGCACGGTCGCCGACGCGCGCTCGGCAGTGGACGCCGCACACCGGGCGTTCCCAAACTGGGCCCGGACCAGCCCGCGGCAGCGTAGCGACATCCTGCGCCGGGTCTTCGATCTGATGATCGCCGACACCGACCGGCTGGCCGCGCTGATCTGCGCGGAGAACGGCAAGTCTGCCGCCGATGCCCGCGCCGAGGTCGGCTACGCCGCCGAGTTCTTCCGCTGGTTCGCCGAGGAAGCCGTTCGGACCGACGGCGGCTACGGCGTCAGCCCCGCCGGCGGCACCCGCACCCTCGTCACGCACAAGCCGGTCGGGGTCGCCGCGCTGGTGACGCCGTGGAACTTCCCGGCCGCAATGGCAACCCGCAAGATTGCCCCGGCACTGGCCGCCGGTTGCACCGTGGTGTTGAAGCCGGCCGCCGAGACGCCGCTGACCGCGTTGGCAATCGCCGGGATCCTCTCGGCCGCAGGTGTTCCCGACGGTGTGGTGAACATGGTGCCGACCACCGATGCCGCCGCTGTGGTCGAGAACTGGCTCAGCGACGACCGCGTCCGCAAGATTTCGTTCACCGGCTCCACCGGCGTCGGGCGGGTGCTGCTGAAACAGGCTGCCGACCGGATCGTCAACGCCAGCATGGAACTCGGCGGCAACGCTCCGTTCGTGGTCACCGCCGACGCCGACATCGAGGCCGCCGTCGCGGGGGCGATGGTGGCCAAGTTCCGCGGTGGCGGGCAGGCCTGCACCGCGGCCAACCGGTTCTACGTCCACGCCTCGGTGGCCGACGAGTTCGTCGCACGCTTCGCCGACGAAGTCGCGGCGCTGCGCGTCGGCCCGGCCTCCGATCCGGAGTCGCAGGTCGGCCCGCTGGTGAGCGAGCGGGCCGCACAGCGCGTCACCGCCGCGATCGATGCCGCGGTGGCCGAGGGTGCCGTGGTGGCCGCTCGGTCCGACGCCCCCGCCGAGGGCTGGTTCGTCGCACCGACACTGCTGACCGGCGTCGCCCCGGACGCGGCGATCCTGGCCGACGAGATCTTCGGGCCCGTCGCACCCGTCGTGATCTGGGAGGACGAGGACGATCTCCTGCGCTGGGTCAATGACACCGAATACGGTTTGGCCGCATACATTTACGCCGGGCGTCTGCAGGATGCGGTGCGCCTGGCGGAGTCGTTCGACGCCGGCATGGTCGGTATCAACCGGGGCATCGTGTCCGACCCGTCCACCCCGTTCGGCGGGATGAAGCAGAGCGGACTCGGTCGTGAAGGCGCCAGGGACGGCCTGCACGAGTTCCAGGAGACGCAGTACTTCAGCGTGGCGTTCGACTGAACTGCGCGCCGCCGTCTCAGAACGGCGAGGTGTGCGACATCAGACTCAACATCAGCACGGTCGCGCCGAGCAGCGCGCCGAACATGGCCAGGCCCATGACGGTGACGATGACCCACGACAGGCAGAGCTGCTTGCCCCGCTGAATTTTCGCGAGTCGCTCGTCATGCACGAACTCGCGCGCGACGACCGCGAATTCGACATCGTCGAGTTCCGCATCGGCGACGGGTGCCCCGGAGGCGATCTCACGAAGGCGGGCGGCGGCGATCCCGACACCGACCCCGGCGAACCGCCGACTCATCTGACGCGCCTGCCGCCGGCTGAGCCGGTGATCGAGCGCGCACATCGCATGCGGCCACTGTCCCCACCCGCCGCTATGCGCGTTTGACGGGGTCGTCACAAACCTTGAGTCTAGGCCTGTACGGCCGCCAACGGGCCAGAGTTCTTGCGTTGTTCAGCGGATGACGCGATGCACGTCGTCCGTCAGGTCGGGCCCCTCCTGAGCGATCCACGGACCTTCGATCGACGGGTCGATGATGCCCTCTTCCAGCCACGTGTAGCGGCCGGCGAGCACGCCGTGGGTCAACGCCCGGTCGGAATCGTCGCTGTTGTGCCAGAGTTCGTCGAACAACCGGTCGGCCCGTACCCGGGCCTGCCGGCAGAACGCGTCGGCCAGCTCCACGGCGGCCTCGTCGTCACCGGCCCGGACGCACGCCGCCGTCATCGCGAACAACTCGGCCCCGATGTCGACGATCCGGCCCAGGAACCGTTGCTTGTGCTCCAACTTGCCCTGCCACCGGGACATCGCGTAGAAGGTGCTGCGGGCCAGTTTGCGGCTGGCGCGTTCGACGTAGCGCAGGTGTTCGGCCAGCGATCCGAATTCGGTGAAAGATGTTGGCAGTTGGCCTTTTCCGGTGACCAGGGTGGGCAACCAGCGCGCATAGAACCTGCCGGCCCGCGTGGCGGCCTTGGCCTTGTGCTTGAGATCGGCTTCCGGGTCGATGATGTCGCCGGCGACCGACAGGTGGGCATCCACCGCCTCGCGGGCCAGCATCAGATGCATGATCTCGGTGGAGCCTTCGAAGATCCGGTTGATGCGCATATCGCGCAGGACCTGCTCGACGGGCACGCCACGTTCGCCGCGGGCGGCCAGCGACTCGGCGGTCTCGAAGCCGCGGCCGCCCCGAATCTGCACCAGTTCGTCGGCGATCAGCCAGGTCATCTCCGAGCCGTAGAGCTTGGCCAGAGCGGCCTCGATCCGGATATCGGTGCGACCCGCATCGGCCAGCTCGCTGGCGAGTTCGACCATCGATTCGATGCCATAGGCGGTGGCCGCGATGAACGCGACCTTGCCGGCCACCGCGTCGTGTTCGCCGACCGGGCGGCCCCACTGGACGCGTTCCTTCGACCATTCCCGCGCGATCTTCAGACACCACTTCGCCGTTCCCGTACACACCGCGGGCAACGACAGCCGCCCGACGTTGAGCGTCGACAACGCGATCTTGAGGCCCTCACCTTCCTTGCCGATGCGGTTGGCGGCCGGAACCCGGACGTCGGTCAGCTTGGTCAGGCCGTTCTCGATACCGCGCAACCCCATGAATGTGTTCCGGTTGGTCACGACGATGCCGGGGGTGTCCGCTTCGACGACGAACGCGGTGATGCCGCCGCGACGCCCCTCGGCCTTGGGGACCTGGGCCATCACGACCAGCAGGTCGGCGATGACGCCGTTGGTGGTCCACAGTTTGACGCCGTTGAGCACATAGTCGTCACCGTCCGGGGTGGCGGTGGCGTGCAACCGGGCGGGGTCGCTGCCGACGTCCGGCTCGGTGAGCAGGAAGGCGCTGATCTCCCGCGTGCACCTGGGCAGCCAGGTGCGCTTCTGCTCGTCTGTCCCGAACATCGACACCGGCTGCGGTACCCCGATCGACTGATGCGCGGACAACAACGCGCCCAGTGCCGGGTGGACCGAGCCGACCAGGGAAAGCGCCTTGTTGTAGTAGACCTGTGAGAGTCCGAGCCCCTCGTACTCGGTTCCGATCTTCATGCCGAAGGCGCCGAGTTCCTTGAGACCCCGGATCACCTTGTCCGGGATCTGCGCATCGCGTTCGATCACCGCGGCATCGATCTGCGACTCGCAGAACTCCCGCAGCTTGGACAGGAATGCCTCGCCCCGCTCCGTGGTCTCGGCCGGGCCGCGGGGGTGTGGGTGGACGAGGTCCAGTCGCAACCTGCCGAGGAACAACTCTTTGCCGAAACTGGGCTGTCGCCACTGCGCTTCCCGCGCCTCCTCGGCGACCTGCCTGGCCTGTTGTTCGTTGATCTCTCCGGTAGCGGTCATAGCCGGCCTCCATGCATCGGGCCCTACTCGACGGTAACTCCGTTCGGTGGTGGGATACCCGCAAACGGCCAGACCACACGGCTGAGACGATGACCCGGTGACGACGTCGGATGCCGGCACCTTTCACGGAGACATGGCCTATCTCGCCGTCGGCGTGGGGCCGCCGGTGATCTCGATCCGACCGGTGATGCCGTCCAGCGACAATCCGAGGGGGCTGACCCGCTGGGCCGAGCAGCGCGCTTTGGCGGCCCTGACCCGCCACTTCACCGTGTATTCGATCGGCCGCCGTCCGGGCCTGACGCCCGGCCTGACGATGAGCGAACTCGCCGCCCACTATGCCGAGGCGATCGACCACGGCTTCGGCGACGCTGTCGACGTCCTCGGGGTGTCCACGGCCGGCAGCGTCGCCCTGCAGCTCGCCGCCGACCATCCCGGGCTGGTGCGCCGGTTGGTCGTCGCTGCCACCGCATGCCGGCTGGGCGAAGACGGCCGCCGGATGCAGCGCCGGTATGCCGATCTGCTGGCCCGGGGCGGATACCGCAAGGCCGAGGCCGCCCTCAGCCCGGCGATCGCCGACTCCCGGCTGGGGCAGCGCCTCATGTCCGGGGTGATGGCGCTGAGTCCTCGGCCGCAGGATCCGGGCGGGATGGTCGCGATGCTGCTGGCCGAAGACACCTTCGATCTGTGCGGACGGCTCTCGGACATCACCGCGCCGACGCTGGTGATCGCCGGGGAGCGGGACCGCCTCTATCCACCCGATCTCGCGCGGCGAACCGCCGACGGAATCCCCGGTGCCGCACTGCAGATGTACCCCGACCGCATGCACCACACCGTCGCCCGCGGTCCGCGGTTCAGTGCCGACGTCACCACGTTTCTCACCGGGGCCCAGTCATGACCGCCTGAGCCGAACCGGTCTCGCTACACTTACCGTAAGTACAACGGTTAGGGGCCGCGTTGATCAAGGTAATGCAGGGTATCCGGGTGCTGGAGGTCGCACAGTTCACGTTCGTGCCCGCGGCGGGGGCCATCCTCGCCGACTGGGGCGCCGACGTCATCAAGGTGGAACACCCGGTGCGCGGGGACACCCAGCGGGGCTTCATCAACATGGGCGGGTTCGAACTCGACCCGAACCGGCATCCGCTCATCGAGCATCCCAACCGTGGCAAGCGGAGCGTCGGCATCGATGTCTCGACCCCCGGGGGTCAGGAGATCCTGTACGAGATCGCGAAGACCGCAGATGTTTTCCTGACCAACTACATGCCCCAGGCGCGGCAGAAGAACAAGTTCGATGTCGAACACATCCGGGCGGTGAATCCGAACATCATCTACGCCCGTGGCAGCGCGTACGGCGACAAGGGGCCTGAGCGGCTGGTCGGCGGATTCGACGGTACCGCGTTCTGGACGCGCAGCGGCGTCGGGCATGCACTCACGCCCGAGGAGCTGGGCGGTGCGCTGTCCCAAGGCATTCCGGCGTTCGGTGATTCGATCGGCGGGATGAACATCGCGGGCGGCATCTCGGCGGCGTTGTTCCACCGCGAACGCACCGGCGAGGCGCTCGAGGTGGATGTGTCGCTGCTGAGCACCGCGTGGTGGGCGGCCGGCGCCAGCGTGACGCAGGGCATGGAGACGGGGGAGACCATGCGGTCGTTGATGCCCGATTCCATTGGGCCGACGGTCAATCCGTTCCTCGGCAACTATCTGACGGCCGACGGCGGCACCATCAACCTGTGCATCGTCAGCCCGACCGGCTACATTCGCGACGCCTTCGAGCACCTCGGCCTGCCCGAGCTCGCCGACGACCCGCGATTCTCCGACGTCCTTCCGCTGATCGAAAACGCCGAAGCGGCAGCGCAACTGATCGCCGAGTCGATCCGCAGCAAGCCCTTCGAGTACTGGCGTCAGCACCTCAAGACGATGAAGGGGCAGTGGGCGCCGTTCCAGAGCCTGGTCGACCTCGCCACCGACGACCAGGCCGTCGCCAACGACATGATCGTCGAGGTCGAAGCGACCGACGGTGGCAAGCCGTTCCGGGTGGTGCGCGGGCCCGTGCAGTTCAACCACGAACCACTGGAAACCACCCGCGCCCCGCAGGCGTCCGAGCACACCGAGATCGTGCTGATGGAACTCGGGATCGACTGGGACCGGATCAGCGAACTGAAGGACGCAGGCGCGATCGCCTGACTACGCGCCGGTTTCCACTCCACGGCTGTTGATCGGGCCGTGATCACGACCCCTGGGTAGAAAACGGTGGCGGTTGGCTTGCCCGGCCAGCGTGGCCCGCTGCGCGACGGTGTGTCCTAGTTGCAGCCGCCGGCGTGGACCCAGCGGCCGTTGTAGCCGATGCAGCCACTGATGTTCGAGCCCGGGGGCGGCGGTGGCGGCGGGGGCGGGTCTTCCGGCAGCGGGGCGTAATACGCCGGCGGCGGAACATAGGGGGCGACGGCGTCGGCGACGTTGACGCAACCGCCCACCGAGATCCGGCGGCCTGCGCTGGCGCATACGTCCGCGGCGGCCGTGCCGGCCGGGGCGAACAGGACGATGGCGCCGGGCAGCGCCGTCAAGGCGAGCGCGGACGTCGCCGCACGGCGCCAGGTCGATCGTGACGATGAGTTGAACATCATTGTCCTAGAGGCTGGTCAGGCGGGGTGATACCGCAGCGGTTGCGGAAATCCTTCAGCGGTTGACGGATTCCCACGAGGTCGGCATGGGCTTGCGGATTGGCGTCGAAGAAGGCGCGAGTGGCGTCCGGCACCTCTTCGTGTGGGCGACCCTGCAGACCTGTGTAGAACTCGTTCACGTCCGGGTGGGTGAACAGGTACGTCGACGTCGCGGCGGCGACGCCCGAGGCGATGCCGGCGAGGTCGGCGGCCGTGCAGTTGGGTGGGCGCGGCGGCGGCTCGGCCGCTGCGGTCACCGGACCGAGAAGACCGACGGCAACCCCGACGGCACCGGCGGCGAACGCGGGCACCATTCCGTAGCGCACGGTGGTGAGTGTGCGGGACACAGCGGGACTCCTTCCCGAGGTGGGCAGGTGCCGATTGCATCGCCCGGCGGGCCGAACATTAGCAGGCGGGACGGGGTGTGCGCGACGAATCGTTCTCTCGGCAAGGACGTGGCTTGGCTTGCGGTGTCAGCGTTTAGGGCCGTGGCGGAGATGCGATCCGGGCGTTGCGATAGGCCGTCGGGGTGGTGCCGAACCAGCGTTTGCAGGAGCGGGTCAGGACGCTCTGCTCGGCGTAGCCGAGTTGGTGGCAGAGCTGGTCGAGCCCGAGATCGGTGTCCAGCAGCAGGCGTTGAGCGACCTCTCGGCGCGTCTGGTCGACCAGGTCGGCGAACGTGGCGTCCTCGGTGCGCAGTCGCCGTTGCAGGGCCTTCGGGTGCAAACCGATGTTGCGGGCGATCTCGGTCAGACCGATGGCCCCGGTCGGCAGGAGTTGGCGAACCAGGCTGCGCACCAATTGGCTGGTCGTCGGGTTGGATTCACCGATGACCTCGGCCAGGTAATCGACCGCGGTCTGGTGGGCGAGTTGATCGGTGGGCAGCGGGCGCTGCAGATCGGTGGTGCGCAGCGTGAAGCCGGCGACCGATTCGTAAAAGCTGGGCGGGCAGCCGAAATAGGCCTGATAGTCGTCGGCAGGGGTCAGCGCGGGATGGGGCAGGTGCACCGCGACGGGACGATAGGCGGCACCGAGGAACAGCCGCAGCACCTGCAGGGTGACTCCCAGTGAGAGTTCGATGGCCTGCGCCTGCGGCGGTGACGGGTCGAGCGCGTATTCGAACTCGAAGCGGCGAAGATCGGGGTCGAGGTGCGCGGTCACCCGCGCGGTGATCGAGGGGCTGTAGGCCGCCATGAACTTGTCGAAGATCACGAAGGCCTCGGCGACGGTGGCGGCATTGCGACCGGCAAGACCGACGGGGCCGAGGATGTCGATTCCCTGTCGCAGCGCCAAACGCCGTCCGAAGTCGGGAGTTTCGAGGGTTGCGGCGGCATCTTCGAGCATCCGGGCACCGTTGGGTAGCGAGATGTAACGGTCATGGCGGCCGATGTCGTCGTAGGGAATGTGGGCCGCGGTCACGAGCGCGCGACTATTTCCGCCGAGTTCGGTAACGAGCTGATGAAAGTTCGTGAGCGCCGTCCCACGAATCACCGCCATGTCCCAGACTGTCAAAGATTTGTCCTGGAAAGTCAAGACGGGGGGCCGCGATTTGCTGCACAGTAGATGCCCGGGTCGGGGCCACATTGCTATGGAGGGAAAGGGGCACGGTGTCTGACGTGCAGAGTGACCAGGTGGTGGCACCGGTTTTGCCGGGGGGCGGTGTTTTGCCGTTCGCGCCGGTTGCCTCGGGCAGTGTCGCCGGCCGGACGTTGCAGGAATCGACGTACAGTCCGCGGACGGCACAGAAGCGGCTGCACGACAACTCGCCGAACGTCGTCATCGTCCTCATCGATGACGCGGGGCCGGGGTTGCCGTCGACGTTCGGTGGTGAGGTGACGACCGCGACGCTCGACCGTGTCTGCGCGGAAGGCGTGTCCTACAACCGGTTTCACACCACCGCGATGTGCTCGCCGACCCGCGCCTCGTTGCTGACGGGCCGCAACCACCACGAGATCGGCAACGGCCAGATCGCCGAACTGGCCAACGACTGGGATGGATACGCGGGCAAGATCCCGCGGTCCAGCGCCACGGTGGCCGAGGTGCTCAAGCAGTACGGCTACGCGACATCGGCCTTCGGGAAGTGGCACAACACCCCGGCGGAAGAAACCACCGCGGCCGGGCCGTTCGAGAACTGGCCCACCGGTTTGGGTTTCGAGTACTTCTACGGCTTCCTGGCCGGCGAGGCGTCGCAGTACGAGCCGCACCTGGTGCGCAACACCACCGTGGTGGCCCCGACGAAGTCGGCCGAGGAGGGCTACCACCTGTCCGAGGACCTGGCCGACGACGCCATTTCCTGGCTGCGCAGGCACAAGGCCTTCAACGCCGACAAGCCGTTCTTCATGTACTGGGCCAGCGGTGCCATCCACGGTCCGCACCACATCATGAAGGAATGGGCCGACAAGTACGCCGGGAAGTTCGACGACGGCTGGGATGCCTACCGGCAGCGGGTGTTCGACCGCGCCAAGGAGAAGGGCTGGATCCCGGCCGACTGTGAGCTCACCGAACGTGATCCGCAGCTGACCGCCTGGGACGACATCCCGGAAGACGAGAAGCCGTTCCAGCGCCGCCTGATGGAGGTGGCCGCCGGTTACGCCGAACATGTCGACGTCCAGGTCGGGCGGATCGCCGATGAGCTCGAAGACCTCGGCTACGCCGACAACACGTTGTTTCTCTACATCTGGGGTGACAACGGCTCGTCGGGTGAAGGCCAGAACGGCACCATCGCCGAACTGTTGGCGCAGAACGGGATTCCCACCACGGTGCGTCAGCACATCGACGCCCTCGACGAGCTCGGTGGCCTGGACGTGCTGGGTTCGCCGCTGGTCGACAACCAGTACCACGCGGCGTGGGCCTGGGCCGGTAGCACCCCGTACAAGGGGATGAAGCTGCTGGCGTCCCATCTCGGCGGTACGCGTAACCCGATGGCCGTGCGCTGGCCGGCCAAGATCGGTGCCGATTCCGCACCGCGCGATGTGTTCCTGCACTGCAACGACATCGTTCCGACGATCTACGACATCGTCGGAATCGCACCGCCGCAGGTGGTCAACGGCGAACCGCAGATGCCGCTGGCCGGAGCCAGCTTCGCCCGCACACTGGTCGACCGAAATGCGCCCGGAGGCAAGAAGACCCAGTACTTCGAGATCATGGGCAGCCGGGCCATCTACCACGACGGATGGATGGCGTCGGCTCGCGGGCCCCGCCTGCCGTGGGTTCCGGGCCAGCCGGAGGGGATCGCCACCTGGACCCCCGACAATGACACCTGGGAGCTCTACCACCTCGACGAAGACTGGACGCAGTCGCACGACCTCGCCGACCAGATGCCCGAGAAGCTCGCGCAGATGCGGGAGATGTTCATGGTCGAGGCGGCCCGCAATGCGGTGCTGCCCATCGGCGGCGGCCTGTGGGTGCCGGTCTATCACCCTGAACTGCGCATCGCCCCGCCGTACAAGGAGTGGGAGTTCTCGGGCGACACCGTCCGGATGCCCGAGTTCTGCGCACCGGCGCTGGGTAACAAGAACAACGTCGTCACCATCGACGTCGACATTCCCGCCAATGCCAACGGAGTGCTGTACGCCCTCGGCGCGGCGGCCGGCGGGCTGACCGTCTACCTCGACGAAGGCCAACTCTGCTACGAGTACAACCTGTTCATCTTGTCGCGCACCAAGATCCGTTCGGAGGGCAAGATCCCCCCGGGACGTGCCACCCTGACCGTGACCACCCGGTACTCCGACCCGCGGCCGGCCGGCCCGCTCGACATCACCATTGCCCGCAACGGCGAAACGATTGCCGGTGGTCAGGTCCCCGTCAGCGCGCCGCTGTTGTTCACCGCCAACGACTGCCTCGACATCGGGACCTGCCTCGGCTCGCCGGTGTCACTCGACTACCGCGAACGTGCCCCCTTCCCCTTCGAAGGCCGGATCCACCGCGTCCACGTCGCCTACACCTAGTCGACGGAAGAACCAAGAAAGGAACGGCTTTTCGTGAAGCATGATCGGCGCATGGCCAAATGGCTGGTCGCCCTCGGCACGGCGGTGCTGATGGCCGCCACATTGGCTTGCTCGCCCTCACCCTCGCCCGAAGATCGGCCGGCCGAACCCGGGCAGCTGACGCCCGAGGAGGCCAAAGCCATTGCGCTGGACGCGTATGTCTACGGCTACTCACTGGTTACGGTGGAGATGACCCGCCGGGTGATGACCAACGTCGACAAGATCGAGGCGCCGCGCGCCCCGATGGGACAGCTGATGCGGATGCGCGAGTATCCCAACGCGCAGTTCCGAGATATCACCGCCCCCAACGCCGACACCCTCTATGTGAACGGATTCGTCGACGTCAAAGACGAACCGTGGGTGCTGAGCCTGCCCGAGGCCCACGACCGCTACTACCTGTTCCCGATGCTCGACGGCTACACCAACGTCTTCGAGGTACCCGGGAAGCGCACCACCGGCACCGGGCCACAGACCTACGCCATCACGGGCCCCGGCTGGAAGGGCGCCCTGCCCGCGGGCGTGAAGGAGTACAAGTCACCCACCTCGACCGTCTGGCTGCTCGGTCGCATCTACTGCGACGGCACGCCCGAGGACTACGCCGCGGTGCACAAACTCCAGGACGAGATCTCGCTGACCCCGCTGAGTTCCTACGGCAAGCCTTACACCCCGCCGTCCGGCAAGGTTGATCCCGCCATCGACATGAAGACGCCGGTCCGCGATCAGGTCAACAACCTGAGCACCGAGGCGTTCTTCGATCTGATGGCCGGCCTGATGAAGGACAACCCGCCCGCTGCGGCCGACCAGCCGATCGTGGACAAGATGGCCAAGCTCGGCATCGTCCCGGGCGAGAAGTTCGACATCGACAAGCTCGGCTCCGACGTTGCCGCGGCCCTGCAGTCGGTGCCGAAGGACGGCGTGGACAAGATCCTCGCCCGGTTCAAGGAACTCGATGACATCAACGGGTGGAACTTCACCACCCAGACCGGGCAGTACGGCACCGACTACCTGCAGCGCGCGATGATCACCTACATCGGGCTCGGCGCGAACCGGCCGCAGGACGCGGTCTATCCGACCTCGGAAGCCGATGCCGACGGTCGGCCCTACGACGGTGCCGGCAAGTACACGCTGCATTTCGACAAGGGCCAGTTCCCTCCCGTCAACGGGTTCTGGTCACTGACCATGTACGACGAGGGCTACTTCTTCGTCGACAACCCGCTCAACCGCTACACGCTGAGCCAGCGCAACACGTTCGTCACCAACCCCGACGGGTCGGTCGATCTCTACCTGCAGCGCGACAACCCCGGCCCGGACAAGGAGGCCAACTGGCTCCCCGCACCGGCCGGAAAGTTCAACCTGATGCTGCGCCTGTACTGGCCGAAGGAAACGCCGCCGTCGATCATCGACGGAACCTGGAAGCCGCCGGCCATCACCAAGGTGTCCTGACCGCGCCAACCGACCCACTTTCCGTAAAGGAGCCCGATGCCCAAACACACACCAGCAGTCCTGGTGGCGGCGGCCGTTGCCGGAGCCAGTCTCGTCGCCGCCCCACTCGCCGTTGCGCCAAGTGCCGGCGCTGACGTCTGCGCCGGAGCCGGCGGGCGTCATTTCTCAGCCAGTGGCTGCACCAACATCGCGGGCGATGTCGCCGCGGGAGCTGCGATCGCCGCCGCCCACGTGCCCTATGTTCCCGGTGAGGTTCCCTGCTACACGGTCGAAGGCGTCCCGTACTTCACGCCGCCAGGAGATCCGTGCTGACCGAGACATCTCCGCAGAGGTCATCACACCGCTAGAAGCCCAAAAGCCGAAATGGCTGCCAGACCGTGGTCCGGCAGCCATTTCGGGCGGTGTTCTAGTGCGCGACCAGTTGCGGGTGCATCGCCCGGCGGCGGTGGCGCAGCAGACTGGTCAACCAGCGAACATCGATCAACATGGCATGGGCCTTTCTGTCAGGCGCTCTTGACAAGCAGGGGGAGCAACCGGCGGCGTGCCATGTTGCCTTCGGCGAAGTGGTGCAGGGCTTCGGGTACCGACGTGGTGAACGGGACGCCCACCTCCTGGCGATGGACCTCGGCGAGCACCGGCTGGCTGGCGACCACCGCCCAGTCCACACCGAGGGCGCCGCAGCGCTCATCGATGTCGAAGAAGAGGGAGATTGCCTGCGGCGCAAAGCTGTTCACGCCACTCAAATCGAGTGCCAACGGCTTCTCCGCGAGGATGAAGCGATTCACGTAGGACGCGATCTGGTCGATGTTGTTGCTGTCGATGTCACCCTTGATGGTCACCACTGTCGCCAGCTGGCGGCAGTGAGCGCGCATCGAGGCACCGTCGCAAACCACTGCCGGGGTGTTGTTCGTGAAAGTCATGATCAGCCTCCCGCCTTTTCCCTGAGCTCTGGCTGAGCTCCGTCGCGTCAACCTGTTCACAACGCTAAGCGGGCAATCTAAGGCGGCTGGGAGCCAGCGTTAATACTTTGCTAAGAACCCTCCGGGGGCTACTCGCCGGTAAGGTCGCCCACGATCAGCACGTCGAGCGTTCGAGGTCCGTGGACCCCTTCGACCCGCTGCAATTCGATGTCGCTGGTGGCGCTGGGGCCGGAAATGAAGGTCAGTGGGCGCGTCGGCGTCAACCTGGCGAACGCCTGGGGCACGGTGTCGACGATCTGCTCGGGGCGCACCACGCAGATGTGATGGTCGGGCACCAAGGTCAGGGCCCGCCGGCCCTGGCCGGAACCGGCGTCCAGCACGATCGTCCCGGTGGCTGCGATGCCCAGGGCGCATGCGGTCAGCACCGCGTCGGCCCGGTCGAGTTGTTCGACGCTCAGCGCGGGCGCGTCGGCGAGGGGCCTGAACCCCCTCACCCACTCGGGTGGCAGGTCGGCCGGAACCGCCACCGTGGCGTCGGGCCCCACGAGACCGAGGACGGTCGACGCGACCGCGTCGGTCTCGATGTGGTGCACCCGGGCCCGGTACTCGGCGACGGTCTCGGCGAACCGTTCGACGTTGCCGGTCCCGGTGCTCGGCTCGCGGTGATAGTCCCGCGGCACCGCGACGGTCTCGGCCGGTGCAGATGCCAGGGCCTGGCGTATCCGGTCCAGCACCGCGGCCCTGGACCGGTCGGGCACCCCGGTCACCGCGGATCCCCGTGGGTCCGCCGCCACCACTGCCGGAACGTCTCCGCCGGCGGCTCGGGAATGTCGCGGCTCGCGGTCCACTTGGAGGCGGGCCACGGCAGGGCGGAAATCCGGTGATCGCGCCCGGCGATCACCCGCCCGGCGACCAGAACCTTCTCGGCGAGCGCGAAACGGCCCGCGCCGGCCATCGCCCAGCCCGCGGCTTTCATCGCCAGGTCCTGACCGCCCGGCAGGCCACCCCGGTGCTGGTCCACCTGCCCGGCCCGCAGGTGCACCAGGATGGACGGGATGTCGATGCGCACCGGGCAGGCTTCGAAGCACGCCCCGCACAGCGACGAGGCGAAGGGCAGGCTGGCGTTGGGATCGTCACGGCCGGTGGTCCCGGTGAGCTGGGGACTCAGGATCGCCCCGATCGGCCCCGGATACACCGAGCCGTAGGCGTGCCCGCCGGTGCGTTCGTAGACCGGACACACATTCAGGCACGCACTGCACCTGATGCAGTGCAGCGCCGCGCGCCCCGCCTCGTCGGCCAGCACCCGGGTCCGTCCGTTGTCCAACAGGACCAGGTGGAACTCCTGGGGCCCGTCGCCGGGGTGCACGCCGGTCCACATCGAGGTGTACGGATTCATCCGCTCCGCCGTCGACGAGCGCGGCAGCAGTTGCATGAACACTTCGAGGTCGGTGAAGGCCGGCACGATCTTCTCGATGCCCATCACGGTGATCAGCGTCTGCGGCAGCGTCAGGCACATCCGCCCGTTGCCCTCGGATTCCACCACCGCCAGCGTGCCCGTCTCGGCGATGCCGAAATTCGCGCCGCTGATCGCGACCTTCGCGGTGAGGAACTTGCGTCGCAGATGGGCCCGCGCCGCCATCGCCAGGACCCGCGGGTCATCGGTGAGCTCACCCGCGTCGGGCATCTCGCGGGTGAAGATCTCGCGGATCTCGGCGCGGTTGCGATGGATCGCCGGCACCAGGATGTGGCTGGGTTTGTCATGGCCGAGTTGGACGATCAGCTCGGCCAGATCCGTCTCGAAGGCGGCGATACCCTCGGCCTCCAGGTGCTCGTTGAGCCCGATCTCCTGGGTGGCCATCGACTTCACCTTGACCACTTCGTCGGCCCCCGTGGCGCGGATCAACTCGGTGACGATGCGGTTGGCCTCGTCGGCGTCGCGGGCCCAGTGCACCACGCCGCCGCGGGCAATGACGTTGCGCTCCAACTGTTCCAGGAGCTCGGGCAGGTTGGCCATGACCTGCTGCTTGAGGGCACTGCCCGCGGCGCGCAACTGCTCCCAGTCGTCGCATTCGGCCACGGCATTGAGCCGTTTGGCGCGGATCGTGTGGGTGGCATGGCCGATGTTGCGGCGCAATTGGGAATCGGCCAGCGCCGTGCGGGCGGCTTGGGGGAACGGTGCGTCGCCCCGCAGGTTGCCGACGCCGGGCGTGCCGAGAAACGTCATGGCCGGGCCGCCAGGATCTCGGCCAGGTGCACCGTGCGCACCCCGGAGCGCAGCCGGCTCAACCCGCCGCCGATGTGCATCAGGCACGACGAATCGCCTGCGCTGCACACCTCGGCGTCGGTCTCGGCGATGTGGGCCATCTTGTCGGCGAGCATCGCGGTGGACGTGTCGGAGTTCTTGATCGCGAAGGTTCCGCCGAAGCCGCAACAGGATTCGGCCTCCGGCAACTCCACCAGCGTCAGCCCGCGCACGTTGCGCAACAGCCGCAGCGGCTTGTCACCCACCCCGAGCATGCGCAGTGAGTGGCACGTCGGGTGATAGGTGACGCGGTGCGGGTAGTACGCGCCGACGTCGTCGACCGCGAGCACGTCGATCAGGAACTCGGACAGTTCGTAGGTCTTGGCTGCCAGGGTGTCGGCGCGGGCGGCGAGTGCTTCGTCCCCGGCGCGCCGGGCCACCATCGCGTGCTGGTGGCGGACGGAACCCACGCACGATCCCGACGGGGCGACGACGGCGTCGCAGTCCGCGGACTCGAAGGCCTCGACGTGGTTGCGAACCAGCGCGGTGGCTTCCTGGAGGTAACCGGTGTTGACATGCATTTGGCCACAACAGGTTTGACCTTCGGGGAACTCCACCTGGTGGCCGAGACGCTCGAGCAGCTGCACCGTGGCGATCGCGGCGGGCGGGAACATCGCATCCGCCAGGCAGGTCGCGAACAGGGCGATTCGCATGCTGCTCCTACGGATTCCGGTGCCACTGAGCGCCGCGGTAATGCTCCCACGGGTTGTAGTCGGCAAGCAGCTCTTCTTGCGGTGGGCGCTCGGCCTCGGGAACGTGCTGCAGATTGATCCGCACCCGGTACCAGATCGAGCTCGGGCCGCGCATGCCGTCGAGCAGGATGTCCACGGGCTCCAGCCGCGCGGCCACCGCGGGATGGCGTTCGCGCCACACGTCCAGCGCCGCCATTGCCTCGTCCTTGGTCTTGGTCTTGGCGATCTCGATCAGCGGCATGCTCGATTGTCTGCGGCCGTCGTGCGAAGCGCCCCTCGGCGCCTTCTCGGCCGGGCCGAGCTCCTTGGCGAGCGCGAGCAACGCGTCCAACTCGCCGACCGTGACGTCCATGCCTTCCCACGGGTCGCCGATCTCGGCGAAGCGGTCCGGCACAGTGGCGACCGTGAATGCCTCCGGACGGCACCCGCTGACCTCATCCCAGCGCAGCGGGGTGGAAACCCGGGCATCGGGCGTCGCCCGCACGGAATAGGCCGACGCCACCGTCCGGTCCTTGGCGTTCTGGTTGAAGTCGACGAAGACGCGTGCGCCCCGCTCCTCCTTCCACCACTTTGCGGTGGCGAGCTGCGGCACCCGGTTCTCCACCTCACGGGCCACCGTCTCGGCGGCCAGCCGCACCTTGGTGAACGGCCATCGCGGGTGGATGCGGGCATAGATGTGGAAGCCGCGCGAGCCCGACGTCTTGGGCCACGCGGTCAGGCCGTGATCTTCCAGCACCGCGCGGGCAACCTGGGCGACGTCGACGATCTGCGCCCACTCGACCCCGGGCATCGGATCCAGGTCGACCCGCAGCTCGTCGGGATGGTCGAGATCCTCGGCCCGCACCGGGTGCGGGTTCAGGTCCACACACCCCAGGTTCACCGCCCACGCCAGGCCCGCGGTGTCCCGCAACACCGCCTCCGTGGCCGACGTGCCCGAGCGGTATTTGAGCTCGGCGACATCGACATAGTCCGGCCGCTTCTCCGGTGCCCGTTTCTGGAAGATGGCCTCGGTGGCGATGCCTTTCACGAACCGCTTGAGGATCATCGGCCGCCCGTAGACGCCACGCAGCGCGCCGTCGGCCACCGATCGGTAGTAGTTGATCAGATCGAGCTTGGTCACCCCGGCGTCAGGGAAAACCACCTTGTCAGGGTTGGTGACGGCCACCTCGAGGCCGTCGATCTCCAGCGACAGTGCACCGGCCATGACCACATGCTAGTTACCGCCCCCGGTGCGACGGCCGTCACTTATTGTGGCGACATGCCAAGTTTGTCTGATCTGCCGGCGAACCTCACGGCCAAGGCCAAGCAGTATGCGGAGCGGGGTGCGGCCGAATTGCACTACGCCCGCAAGATGTTCGAAGCAGGTGCGCTGCGGCTCGAACCGCCACAACACATCGCGGCCATGCTGGGTGACATCCGGACCTGGGGCGAGATCGGGATGATCCCGGCGCTCAACGCGCGTCGGCATCCCCAACGCATCGCGGTGATCGACGACGAGGGCGAGTTGACGTTCGGTGAGCTCGACGACGCTGCGCACGCGGTCGCCAACGAACTGCTCACCATGGGCGTCAGAGGCGGTGACGGGGTGGGGATCCTGGCCCGCAACCACCGCTGGTTCCTGATCGCGCTGTACGGCGCGGCCCGGGTGGGAGCCCGGATCATCATGTTGAACTCCGAGTTCTCCGGTCCCCAGATCAAGGAGGTCGCCGAGCGCGAAGGCGCCAAGGTGATCATCTACGACGACGAGTACACCGCCGCGGTCGCTCAGTCCGAACCGGAGCTCGGCAAGCTGCGGGCGCTGGGCGACAATCCCGATTCCGATCAGCCGTCTGGCAGCACGGACGAGACCCTGGCCGACGTGATCGCGCGGAGCAACGGCCGGCGCGCGCCCAAGGCCACCAAACACCCGTCGATCATCATCCTGACCAGCGGCACCACCGGAACACCCAAGGGCGCCAATCGTGCTGCCCCGCCGTCGCTGGCCCCGGTCGGCGGTGTGCTGTCGCACGTCCCGTTCAAGGCCGGTGAGGTGACGGCACTGCCGGCGCCCATGTTTCATGCGCTCGGGTTCCTGCATGCCACGATCGCGATGATGCTGGGCAGCACGCTGGTGCTGCGTCGTCGATTCAAGCCGGCCACCGTGTTCGAGGACGTCGAGAAACACAACGTCACCGGCATGGTGGTGGTGCCGGTGATGCTCTCCCGCATGCTCGACCATCTCGAAAAGATGCAGCCCAAGCCCAATCTGTCGTCGCTGCGGATCGTGTTCGTCTCGGGTTCCCAGCTCGGGTCCGAGCTGGCGTCCCGGGCTCTCAAGGATCTCGGGCCGATCATCTACAACCTGTACGGGTCGACGGAGATCGCGTTCGCGAGTATCGCGCGGCCCAAGGATCTGTCGATCAACCCGTCCACCGTCGGTCCCGTGGTCAAGGGCATCACCGTCAAGATCATCGACGACAACGGCAAGGAGCTCCCGCAAGGACAGGTGGGCCGCATCTTCGTGCGAAACACCTTCCCGTTCAAGGGATATACCGGCGGCGGGGGTAAGGAGATCATCGACGGCATGCTGTCCTCCGGTGACGTCGGCTACTTCGACGAGCACGGACTGCTCTACGTCAGCGGCCGGGACGACGAGATGATCGTCTCCGGCGGGGAGAACGTGTTCCCGGCCGAGGTCGAAGATCTGATCAGCGGCCATCCGGAGGTCGTCGAGGCCACCGCGCTCGGCGTCGAGGACAAGGAATGGGGCCACCGGCTGCGGGCATTCGTGGTGAAGGCCGAGGGGGCCAGTATCGACGAGGACGCCATCAAGACCTACGTCAAAGAACACCTGGCCCGCTACAAAGTGCCACGTGAGGTGGTCTTCCTCGACGAACTGCCACGCAACCCCACCGGCAAGATCCTGAAGCGGGAGCTGCGCAACCTGGAATAGATCGCGCGCGGCGGTGGTAGTACAGCCTTGTGAACATCGACCTGAGCGGGAAGACAGCACTCGTCACCGGTTCGACGCAGGGCATCGGGCTGGCCATCGCCGGACAACTCGCGCGAAGCGGTGCCCGTGTCGCGGTCAACGGCCGAACGCCGGCCCGCGTCGATGAAGCCGTGGCGACGCTCGACGGGTTCGACGTCGTGGGCATTGCCGCCGACGTGGCCTCCGAGGACGGCGCGGCTGAGTTGTTGCGGCAGCTGCCCGACGTCGACATCCTGGTGAACAACCTCGGGATCTTCGGCGCGGTGCCTGCGCGGGAGGTCACCGACGACCAGTGGCGCACCTACTTCGACGTGAATGTCCTTGCCGCCGTACGGCTTATCCGCAGCTACCTGCCGGGCATGACGGAGCGGGGCTGGGGCCGGGCGATCCAGATCGCCAGTGACTCCGCGATCGTCACGCCTGCCGAGATGATCCATTACGGCGTGTCCAAGACCGCACTCCTCGCGGTGTCCCGGGGATTCGCCAAGGACGCCGCGGGTACCGGGGTGACCGTGAACTCGGTGATCGCCGGCCCGACCCACACCGGCGGCGTCGAGGACTTCGTCTACCAGCTCGTCGACAAGTCCCTGCCGTGGGACGAGGCGCAGCGGGAGTTCATGCGCAAGCACCGGCCGCAGTCGCTGATCCAGCGGCTCATCGAGCCCGAGGAGATTGCCAACATGGTCACCTACCTGGCGTCTCCGCTGGCCTCGGCCACCACGGGTGGAGCACTGCGCGTCGACGGCGGCTACGTCGACTCGATCCTGCCGTAGGTTTCGTCGGCGAGCCGGTCAGGAGAGCATCGCGGTGCCGGGCACGGACAGGCACAGCAGCGACAACGCGAGCAGGAACCAGCCGGCACCGTGCCAGATCGGCCACGTGCCCTCGGCCCGCCACACCTGGTAAGTCCGGAAGAACGCACCGAGCGCGCCGACGAACACGATGGTGGGAACCAGCGTCGCCGAGAGCACGGAATGGTCAAACGCGTAGAACGCCAGGGCAACTCCGGCGACGGCGATCACCGCGAAGACGTAACCCACCGCGGACCTGAACATCTCCGGGTCGTGCCAACGCTTTTCGACATCGTCCTCGTCGCTGCCCATATCGTCCGCTCACCTGTCACGGCCCATTGATGTACCAGGCCAGGCACCCCGGCCTGTCCCGGCACGCGATGATGGCGCCGGCGTCGGGGGCCGCCCCGCGCACCCGGGGCTGCCGGGGCGGCAGGTTGCAGTTCACCACATAGGGGTTCCACGGGATGACCCCGTTGACGCACGGCTGAGCCTGGGTTTCGGTGGGGGCCGGAATGTTCTGCGCCCACACGGCGGTCGGAGCGACGACGACCGACAGCACCGCCGCTCCCGCCAGTACCGGGCGCAGCAGGCGTTGTCGTGACGTGCTCATCATTGGTGCCAACCATTCCTGACCGCCGTCTATTTCGACGGTAGCACTGGATCGTTCGCCGGTGTTCTTCGTTATCGGTCGATTTGACGCGTCAGGAAATTAGGATGCGCGTGTGGCAGCGCGGACGGACGGCGCGGCCGCGAGCCCGCAGAAGCGGACGCGCGGGCGGCCCAAGCTGGACATCGACTGCGAAGCCGTCGCCGATGCCGCGGCCGAGTTGTTCGCCGAGGGCGGCTACGACGCGGTGACGATCGTCAACGCAGCCGACAAGCTCGCGGTGTCCCGGGCCACGCTGTACCGCACCGTGCCGACGAAGGACGACCTGCTGCGCATCCTGTTCGAGCGCAGCACCGCCCAACTGACGGCGCGGGCCCAGGAGGTGCTGGGCGCGACCGACGATCCCCGTGAACGGCTCGCCGGGCTCATCAGGGTGCAGGCCGTGGCCGCGATCCGGATGCGCGGGCACATGTCGGTGTTCTTCGAATCCGGTCAGCTACCGCCCGACGTGCTGGGGCGGTGGCGCAAGTGGAGCCGCAAGTACGAGAGCGCCTGGATCGGCCTGGTGGCGGACAACATCGAGGCGGGCACCCTCGACATCGGCGGCGGCGATCCGCGGGTGGCCGCTCGGCTGATCTTCGGGATGCTGATCTCGGTGTGCCGGTGGTACCGGCCCACCGAGGCCATCACGCCCGAAGAGGTCGCCGAGGTGGCCATCCGGTTGCTCGGTCTGTCGGCGACCAGCGCCTGAGCCTTACGGGTCTCGCGGCAGGCCGAGCAGGCGTTCGGCGATGATGTTGAGCTGCACCTCGGTGGTACCGCCGTAGATCGTGGTGGCCCGGCTGGCCAGCAGGTACTCGGCCCAGCGGCCGTATTCCTGCTCGGCATCGCCGATGGCTCCGTCGGTGCCGAAGGATGCCACCGCGAACTCCGCGTAGCCCTGACCGGTCTTCATGGACAGCAACTTGGAGATCGCCGCGGCCGGCATCGCATCGCCACCGGCGAGGGTCAACAACGTGGACCTCAGGTTCAGCACCTTGGCGGCGTGGCCCTCGGCGATCAGCTGGCCCGCGCGGTTCTGGTCGATCTGGTCGAACTGACCCTGGCCCAGGAACGCCACGAACTGATCGAGATTGGCCAGGAACGGTGGCTCACTGCTGCCGATCGACACCCGCTCGTTGGTCAGCGTGTTGCGGCTGACCTCCCAGCCGCGGTCGACCTCACCGAGCACCATGTCGTCCGGCACGAACACGTCATCGATGAACACGGTGTTGAACATCGCGTTACCGGTCAGCTCGCGCAGCGGTTTCACCTCGACGCCGGGAGCCGTCATGTCCAGCAGGAAGTATGTGATGCCTTGATGTTTGGGAGCGCTCGGGTCGGTGCGTGCCAGTAGCGCGCCCCAGGCCGAGAACTGCGCACCCGTGGTCCAGATCTTCTGCCCGGTGATTCGCCAGCCGCCGTCCACCTTCGTCGCCTTGGTGGTCAGGCTGGCCAGGTCCGAACCGGCTCCCGGCTCGGAAAACAGCTGGCACCAGATCATCTCGCCACGGAACGTCGGCGGCAGGAACTGCTGTTTCTGTTCCTCGGTACCGAAGGCCACGATCGACGGGATGATCCAGGAGGCGATGCCCATCTGCGGGCGCCGCACCCGGCCGGTGCTGAATTCCTGGGCGATGATGATCTGCTCGATCGGCTCCGACGCGCGGCCCCACGGCCGGGGCAGGTGCGGCTGCACCCAGCCACCCTCGGCAATCGCGGTATTGCGCTCAGAACCACTCGGAATGGCTTTCAGGGCAGCCACTTCCGCCCGGATCTCGGCGCGGAGCTTCTCGGTGTCGGGATCCAGGTCGATGTCGACCGGCCGCATCCCCGTCGTGGTAGCGGTGTCGACCACCAGCTGCGGGTAGTCCGCGGCCCGGCCGAAGCACGCGGCCAGTACGAGCGCCCGGCGGTAGTACACGTTGGTGTCGTGCTCCCAGGTGAATCCGATGCCGCCGTGCACCTGGATGCAGTCCTGGGTGGTGTGCTGCGCGGCGGCCGGTGCCAGCGTCGCGGCCACCGCGGCGGCGAATTCGAAATGGGTTTCTGCCGAATCCTGGTCACCCACGTCGTCCAGCGCCCGGGCGGCGTCCCAGACGGCGGCCGTGGCGCGCTCGGTTTCGGCGATCATCCCGGCGCACTTGTGCTTGATCGCCTGGAACTGGCCGATCGGCCTGCCGAACTGTTCACGGATCTTCGCGTAGCCGCTGGCCGTGTCGGTGGCCCAGCGGGCCACGCCGATCGCCTCGGCCGACAACAGCGTCGTGATCAGTGCTCGGGCCTGGGCGCGGCCCAGGTTGGACAGGACCCGGTCGGCCTCCTCGCCGGAGCTGACCTCGACGGCGTTGGCCCGCACGTGAGCCAGTGGACGCAGCGGATCGACGCTGCGGACCGGCTCGATCTCCAACTGCGCGGCGTCCAGCACCACCCACTCCACACCGGACTCGATCGCGACCGGGAGCACCAGCACCGACGCCTGTGCGGCGCCCGGCACCGCCCGGGCCTCGCCGCGGATGACCAGGCCGTCGCCGTGCCGGGTTGCGGTCAGGCCGGAGTCGATGGCGTAGGCCGCGATGGTGTCACCGGAGGCCAGGCCGCTCAGGACCTTCGCCTCGGGGTTGTCGGCCGAGATCAGCGCGCTGGCGATCGCCGAAGGGACGAACGGCCCCGGTACGGCGCCGTAGCCGAACTCGGCCAGCGTGATGGCCAGCTCGAGGATGCCGAAGCCTTGTCCGCCAATGGATTCCGAGAGATGAACGCCCTGCAGGCCTTGTTCGGCGGCGGCCTTCCAGTACGGCGGGGGATTGGGGACAGGCGTTTCGAGCGCCTCGTGCAGCACCTCGGAGGGCGCCACCCGCGCTACCAGAGACCGAACCGAATCGGCCAGGTCGCTGTGCTCAGACGTGATCGCAATGGGCATGCGGTACCTCCATCTGGGGCCGTGTATCTAATAACCGGTCGGTTGGGCCGAGGGTACCCCGCAGTGACGCGCGCCACTCCGGCGGCCTATGTAACCCCGTTTACTACGTGAGCCAGGTGCTCGCCGTCGCGAATGCGGCGACAGTTGTCGACCGCCATGGTCAGGTAGCGGCGCATCGTGTCGACGGTGTACCAGGTGACGTGCGGGGTGAGCACCACGTTGGGCAGCTCCAGCAGGGGATTGTCCGCCGGTACCGGCTCCTCGGCGAACACGTCCAGGCCGGCCGCGGCCAGGTGCCCGCTGCGCAGCGCCTCCACCAGGGCGGGCTCGTCGATGATCGCACCGCGCGCGGTGTTGACGACGACGGCGCCGGGCTTCATCGCCGCCAGGGCCTTGCTGTCGAGCAGGCCCCGGGTGGCGTCGGTGAGTGGTAGGTGCAGTGAGACGATGTCGCTGGCGGCCAACAGATCTGGCAGGCTGCGCCACTGCGGATGCCCGGCGTTGCGGGTGCTGGTGTGGATCACCTGTGACGGGTCGGCGCCCATCGCCACCACGATCTTCTCGACCCGCTTGGCCACGTTGCCGTACCCGAGCAAACCGACCGTGCACCCGCTGATGTCGCGCACGGTCTCGCCGAGACTGTGGTCGGACGGCCAGCCCTGCCCGGCGCGGGTGGCCCGGTCGAGTTCCGGCAACCGCCGCAGCGCGGCGAGCATCAGCAGGACCGTGCCCTCGGCCACCGACGGCGCGTTGGCGCCTGGCATGTTGGCCACCAGGATGCCCAGCCGGCTGGCGGTGTCCACGTCGATGGTGTTCACCCCGGCGCCCAGCTTGTGGACCAACCGGAGGCGCAGTCCGCGTTCGAGATCGTCACCGGAGACCGGCCGCAGGACATGCCAGAGCACCTCGGCCGTCGGCAGCTCGCGGTAGAAGGCGTCGTCGTCGTCTTCGGCGCAGAATGTGACCTCCAGCCAGTCACGGTGCGGAGCAAGGAAATCCAGCACCCTGTCGCCGGGGGTGAAATGAGCGAGAACCCTGATCGGGTCGGGGTTCACCGCCACCGCTTCGCGATCCATCGGGCGATGGTATCGGCCTGCTCGCTGCGTGCGCCCGGAGTGGTGAAGTAGTGATCGGTGTCGATCGAACACTGCTCCTTGTCCGCGCTCGCGAGGGCGTCGTATATGCGTTTGGCGTCGGATGGGTACACCCCGGTGTCCTGGTCGGCGTTGATCACCAGGGCCGGGCAGGTGATCCGGGCCAGATGGGGTTCGGCGCGGGTCTGGGCGTGCCGCAGGCTCCACATGCCGATCCAGTTGCGCACCGTGGTGGCCGCGGCGATGCCTCGGGCCGAACGGTTGGCCTTGATCGGCACCCCGGCGTAACACAGATTGGCTTGCCGGTTGGTCGGCTCGATCGTCGGGTCGACCATCCTCGGGTCGGCCCAGGTGCGCATGACGGTGAAGGGGCGATCTGAATAGCCTGCGGCCTGAATCCTTTTGAGCTCGTCGGTGGCCCAGTCGGTGATCTTCTCGTTGCGCGCGACCTGCGCGGCCCGGTACCGCGCCACGAAGTCGGTGGAATACGGCGCGGGGTTGCGCTCGTCGAACAGGTCCAGCTCGGGGTCGCCGGCGATGGCGTCGTCCTCGTCGATCACCGAGGCGTCCATCCAGGCGGTCAGCACGTCGGGGCGGCCCGGGTGGGCCGCGCTGGCGACATACCCGTCGGCCGGGAGCAGTTCGGTCAGGCCCGCCGCGGGCCGCATGCCCTCCAGCGGCGTGACGTGGTGGTCGGTGGCCTGGGCCTGGTATGCCGACATCAGCGACCCGCCGCCGGAATTGCCCAGCAGGATCACGGTTTCGATGCCCTGGACCTCGCGCAGCCACTGCACCCCGACGCCGATGTCGACCAGGGCGTGATCGAGCAGAAAGCTGCTCTCGAATCCGCGGAACCGGGTGTTCCAGCCGAGGAAGCCGACGCCGCGGGTGGCGAGGTAATCGGCGATGTAGTGCTCGGAGAAGTCGATCTGATAGTGCGTGGCGATCACGGCCACCTTCGGTTTGCGTCCCACCCCGCGGTGGTAGAGGCCTTGGCACGGGTGCCCGCCCGCACCGGCGCGCCGCGCCGTCGGCGACTCCAGGCCGACGAACTCACGGATGACGCCGGCAGCCGCTGAGGATCTGGTCATTCGTGGGAGGTCCCCTCGTGGTAGATGGTCCGGTAGAAGATGTTGGCCAGGGTGGTGATGCAGGCGGTGTCGTCGGCCACGGCGTCACGACCGCCCGACAGCTGGACGTAGCAGAACTGGTTCAACATCGACACCAAGGCAACGGCGGTCAGATGGGCGTCGGCGCCGGGAGAGAATCCTTGGTGCTGAGCATGTTTGACCATGTCGGTGATCATCGAGATCGGCAGCTGACAGATCTCGTCCCAGTATTCGGCGAAGTCATCGTCGATCATCGCCATCTGGTACACGCTGATGATCTCGGCCAGGCGGTGGCGGTAGGTCATCCAGTGCGCGGAAGCCGCCTGGTGGCTGCGCTCCCAGTTGGTCAGATTCGGTCCGGCCGCGGGAAGCGCGCGTTCGCGGGCCTCATTTCGGAATCGAAGCGCCCATTCGCGGACCATCGCCTCCTTCGAGGCGTAATAGTTGTAGAACGATGCGGCTGACCGGCCCGCCTCGGAGGCGATGTCGGCGATCGTCGTGGCCAGGATGCCCTTGCGGGCCACCACGGCGCGCGCTGCGTTGTCGATCGCGGCCTGGGTCTGGCGGCCACGCGCGGTCGGCAGGGGAGTGCGGGGGCTGACGGTCACGGATTTCCTCACTCCCGGCGGGCCGGGAAGATTTTGCCTCCCGGTGGACCGGGAAAAATTGCACGGCCATTGTTCGTATCTGAATCTGATGTTAGATTCAGATACGCAGCTGCGCCAGTGTTTGGTGCGTTCGAGTCTGTTCGCCCCGGAGGTGTATCGACGTGATCAAGCCCAACAATCCCAACTCGGAGTTCGAATTCGGCGGCATCAACCACGTGGCGCTGGTGTGCGCGGACATGGAACGCACCGTCGACTTCTACACCAACGTGCTCGGGATGCCGCTGATCAAGGCCCTGGATCTGCCCGGCGGCATGGGGCAGCACTTCTTCTTCGATGCGGGCAATGGAGATTGCATCGCGTTCTTCTGGTTCCGCGATGCCCCCGATGGCGTGCCCGGGATCTCGGCGCCGGCGGCCATTCCCGGTATCGGTGAGTTCATGAGTGCCACCGGCTCGTTGAACCACATCGCCCTGCACGTGCCCGCCGAGAAGTTCGACGAGTACCGGCAGAAGCTCAAGGCCAAGGGGGTCCGCGTCGGCCCGGTGCTCAATCACGATGACAGCCCGATGCAGGCCTCGGCCACCGTGCACCCCGGCGTCTACGTCCGGTCGTTCTACTTCCTCGACCCGGACGGCATCACTCTCGAATTTGCTTGCTGGACGAAGGAATTCACCGAAGAAGACGCACAGGTACCGCCCAAGACGGCCGCGGACCGGCGTCCGCCGGTGACCGCCGACGCGGGGTAGGCCGGCTACGCCTTGGTGGCCGTGACGAAATAGCCGCGCGGTACACCCGGAACATCCAGCGGCACCGCCGGGGCGAACCATCGGTTCCACCGGTTGCCTGGCTCGGCGACATCGGTGACGACGGCCTTCCAGCCAAGCCGTTCACACAGCTGCTCCGGGGAATCGGTGCCGAATAACCATGGCGCACCGTTGTTGGCCATCCGTTCGCGGACTGCCGTCAGCATCACGCTGTCCAGCAGTGTCTTGCCGACGATGTCGTAGAGCAGGACGGACCCGGGTGCCGACAGCGCGTCGAGCCGCTCGAAAAGCGTGTGCACGGCGCCCTCGTCGAGGTATTGCAGCAGGCCCTCCATCAACCAGACGGTCGGTGCCTCCCTGTCGAAGCCGTTGGACCGCAGGGAATCTGTCCAGTCCGTGGTGAGGTCGACGCCGATGGCGACGCGCCTGCACCGTGGTTCGTCACCGACGAGCGCCTCGGCCTTGGCGGCGATCACGGCCGGCTGGTCGAGTTCGAAGACCGTGGTGCCGTCGGGCCATGGCAGCCGGTAGGCCCGGGCATCCAGACCTGCGGCGAGAATCACCACCTGCTGCGCCGGCGGCACGGCCCCGAGCAGTGCCTCGTCCCAGAATCGCGTGCGCACCACGATCTGCAGCGTGGACTTGTCTCCGGTGGCGGCGACGGACTCGGCGAGCATCCGCCGCCCGGGCTCGCCCGCGAGCTTCTCGGCGAATGGATCGGTGAAAAGCCGGTCAGGACGGCGGTTTTCCTCGGCGCGGATGGCCGTCACGAGGATGCCGGTATCGGCCACGGCCGCACCTGGAGTCTGCCCTGAGTTGGTCATGGCGCCATCATGCGCGTTCTGCAGCGCCCGGGTCTTGGATATTTTTGCCCGCGCCGACGCCCAGGCCCGCGCCGACGCCCACATGGCTGGGCAGCCACGTCCGGTGCTGGGTGTACTGGGTCGGCGTCATGGCAGTGAACGATCGAAACTCCCGGACGAAATGCGCCTGGTCGAAGTAGCCGAGATCGGTTGCGATCCGGGCACCGCGGACGTCTCCTGCGTCCAGCAGCCTCATCGCGGCCTGGAACCGGCGGACCCGCAGATAGGTCTTGGGGGTCAGGCCCACCTCGGAACGGAACGATGAGATCAGCCGTCTGGCCGACAACCCGGTCAACGCGCACGCCTCGGCCACTCGCAGGGAAGGCCGGCATTCGGCTGCATGGAGTACCGCGCTCACCGCTGGGTCACGGGACCGCATGCGCGCCAACAGGAACGACTCCACCAGCGCCCGCCGTTCCGGTATGGAGCGGGCATCGATCAGGCGGGCGCGCAGATCCGTCGCGGCGCGACCCCAGATCGCTTCCAGGCTGACGCACTCGTCCTCGAGATCGTGCAGTGGGGCCGGCAGGAACGCCGAGGCGCCACCGGGACGGAAATGGACGGTCAGCACGGTCTGTGACGGGTCGATCCGGGTGACGTACGAGGTGACGCCGGCACCGGCGATGAAGGCGGCGCCGACGTCGAGGCGGGTGGTGGCGTCGGCGGCGTAGAAATCGACCTGTGCACGGGAATCGAGGTCGATGATCACCGTCGCCGCGCCGCGGGGGAGGGCACGACTGCGATGGGTGGTGGCCTGGGTGTTCTGCCAGTATCCGAAGAACTGGACGTGGGGGGCCAGTGCCGGGCTGGGACGCAGCAATACCGGGCCCGGCACGTCAATTCTCCGGTTGTGGCAGGCCGGCCAGGGCGTCGAGCATCGTGCGCAACTGGTGGATCAGTTGCTCGGGGGACATGGTGACCTCGCCGGACAGCCATGCGCTGATCGTCTGCGTGACGCCGCCGACCGCGAAATGCGAAGTGGCCCTGAGGTAGTCGTTCTCCCTGAGGTCAAGGGCGTCGCCGGCGTGCTGACCGAGCAGTGCGGCGAACAGCGCGGTGGATTCGACGCGTTTGCGGGTCAGCACCTCGTTGGACAGTTTGACGCTGAACAGCAGCCGGCCGATCCGCGGATCGGCGGCGATCAGGTGCACGACGTTGGCCATGCCGGCCGCGGTCTGGTCGGCCAGGGGGACGGCGGCGACGGCGGCCTGCGTCGAGGTCGCGATGTCGGCGATCACCCAGTCGTAGACGGCGCCGATGAAATCGTCCTTGTCGGCGAAGCTCTCGTAGAAATATCTGGCGGCCAATCCGGCGGTGCGGCAGACCGCGCGCACCGTGACCTCGGCGTCTTCGCCTCCCAGTAGGTCCAGGCCGGCCTCGAGCAGCTGGCTGCGGCGCTGCGCGACGCGGTCGGCCGCTTCGACGCCGCGGTAGGGACGGACCTGCTTCACCCAAACATCTTGACACCCGTCAGACCCGCAGGCCACTATCAGGAAACAGACGTTCTCAGTTTTAGAAGGGGTGGCCATGACGGTCAGCGAACCGATCCCGCATGTCGAACGGACGATGAGCGATGCCTCACGTCCCGGGACCGCGCTGAGGCGACGCCGTCGCGGGGCCGGCTTCGATGACGGCCTGATGGGGGTGGCGCTGCTGGCCGGCCCGGCCAACGTGATCATGCAGCTGGCCAACCCGGGCGTGGGCTACGGCGTCGTCGAGAGCCGCGTCGACAGCGGCCGCACCGATCTGCACCCGGTCAAGCGGGCCAGGACCACGTTCACCTACCTGGCGGTGGCCACCCGCGGCAGCGACGCCCAGAAGAAGGCGTACCGGCGCGCGGTCAACAAGGCGCACGCGCAGGTGTACTCCACCGAGGACAGCCCGGTGAAGTACAACGCGTTCGACAAGAACCTGCAGCTGTGGGTGGCGGCCTGCCTCTACAAGGGTGGGGTCGACGTGTTCCGGATGTTCGTCGGCGAAATGGACGACGAAACCGCCGACCAGCATTACCGCGACAGCGTCACGATGGGCACCACGCTGCAGGTGCCCGAGGACATGTGGCCGGCCGACCGGGCCGCGTTCGACCGGTACTGGGAAGAATCGCTGGCGAAACTGCACATCGACGACACGGTGCGGGGATACCTGTATCCGATCGCCGCGGGTCGGCCCAAGAACCCGAAGCTGCCCCGTGTGGTGCAGCGCCGGCTCGACGCGGTGGCCCTGCTGATCACCACCGGCTTCCTCCCGCAGCGGTTCCGCGACGAGATGCGGCTGCCGTGGGATGCCAAGAGTCAGAAGCGGTTCGACCGGCTGATCACCGTGCTGCGCACGGTCAATGACCTGCTGCCGTCGTTCCTGCGGCAGTTCCCGTTCAACCTGCTGCTCAAGGATCTCGACTGGCGTATCCGCACCGGTCGTCCCCTGGTGTAGTTGTCAGGTTGGCGGCGTACCCTCGCGCGGGTGCGTACCGATGACGACAACTGGGACATCACCACGAGCGTGGGGCAGACGGCGTTATTCGTAGCTGCCTCAAGGGCGTTGGAGGCGCGGAAGCCCGACCCTCTGGCGGTTGACGCGTACGCCGAGGCGTTTAGCCGCGCGGCCGGGCCCGAGTGGACGGTCGCGGTCGAGGGCACCGACCCCGAGCATCCGCTGCAGACCGAATTCGGGGAGCACTTCGTCAACTTCCAGGGCGCCCGGACGAAGTACTTCGACGAGTACTTCCAGCGGGCCATCGAAGCCGGCGTCGAGCAGGTGGTGCTGTTGGCGGCCGGCCTGGACTCGCGGGCCTACCGGCTGCCGTGGGCCGACGGAACCGTGGTCTACGAGCTGGACCAACCGCGGGTGCTCGAGTTCAAGCGCGAAACCATGGATCGGCTCGGCGTGAGCCCGACCGCCGAGCGGCGTGAGATCGCGATCGATTTGCGAGAGGACTGGCCCCGGGCACTGCAGGAGAACGGCTTCGACCCGGCGCGTCCCTCGGCCTGGATCGCCGAGGGATTGTTGATCTATCTTCCGGCCACAGCACAGGAGCGGTTGTTTGCTGGAATCGATGCGCTGGCCGCGCCGGGCAGCTTTCTCGGCGTCGAGGAGGCCGTGCCGATGCCTGCCGACGCATTCGATGCCAAACGGGCCGAGGCCCATGCCTCCGGGGATGAGAACGCGTTCTTCAACCTGGTGTACAACCAGCAGCACGCGCCCGCTGACCAGTGGTTTGGCACACGGGGCTGGAATGCGGTGGCGACGCCGTTGCATGAGTATCTGACCCAGGTGGGTCGGCCCGTGCCTGGTCAGGATTCGGAAGCCGCGCTGATGACTTCCACTATTACCTTGGTTTCCGCGATCAAGACGTGAGCGGGTTCACGTTCTTGTGCCATAGGGTGCCTCTCGACACTTAAGTTATGCAATGCTAACTTCAGCAAAAGTTAGCTTAGCCATACATAAGGGAGAGAATCGGGGGCTTCGCTCCCGTGCACGCATATGGGTAGTGACACGCTTGCGGCTCCGCCTCAGGGAGCGCCCCGGCTCGATCGCGATGTGATCAGCCGCTTCGCCACATGTTGTCGTGCGCTGGGCCTGACGGTGAACGACCGCCAACGGCCGGCCGATCTCACCGCCGCCCGGGCCGGCTTTGCCGCCTTGACGCACATCGCGCACGACCACTGTGATGCCTGGACCGGCCTGGCCGCCGCGGGCGATGTCTCCGGACCCGTGATCGATGCCGTGTGGCGGACGCGGGGCAGCGCCGGTCTGCTGCAGCGCGAGATCGATCTGGCCGCCGGTGATCTCGGGTTCACCTATGACAGTGGGCTGTACCTTCAGTTCCGGGCCTGCGACGTGGACGACTTCCAGCTCGCCTTCGCCGCCCGGCGGGCGGCCGCGGATGCGCTCGCCGAAGCCGATGCGCTGGTCGGCGAGGTGCTCGTCCGCAGGCCCGGGTGGCTGCACGCCACCTGGCTGCGCGTGGCGGTCAACCACCGCGCTCAGCGCTGGAACGACGTGGTCCGGTTGCTCACCCCGGTGGTCACCGATCCGTCCCTCGACGAGGTCTCCGCGCACGCCGCACGCATCACCCTGGGCATCGCGCTGGCCCGGCTCGGCATGCTCGCGCCCGCGCTGTCGTACCTGGAGGATCCGACCGGCCCGATCGCGGTGGCCGCGCTCGACGGTGCGCTGGCCAAGGCGCTGACCTTGCGCGCCCAGGGCGAGGACGAGGACGCCAACGAGGTCCTGCAGGACCTCTTCGCCGCGCACCCGGAGGACAAGCAGGTCGAAGAAGCCCTCTCGGATCCGACCTTCGGGCTGCTCATCACCACCGCCGCCCGCATCGACGCCCGAAGCGATCCGTGGGACCCGGAGACCGAGCCGTCGGAGTCCGACTTCGTCGACCCGGGCGCCAAGGAGCGCAAGGCGCACCTGCTGGTGGAGGCCGAGGCCGAGCTGGCCGAATTCATCGGCCTGGAAGAAGTGAAGTTCCAGGTGGCTCGCCTCAAGAGCTCGGTGGCCATGTCGATCCGGCGTCAGGAGCGCGGCCTGGCCGTGGCGCAGCGGACCAACCACCTGGTGTTCGCCGGCCCGCCCGGAACGGGTAAGACCACCATCGCCCGCGTCGTGGCCAAGATCTATTGCGGCCTCGGGCTTCTCAAGAAGGAGACGGTCCGCGAGGTTCACCGTGCCGACCTGATCGGCCAGCACATCGGTGAGACCGAGGCCAAGACCAACGCGATCATCGACAGCGCGCTGGACGGCGTGCTGTTCCTCGACGAGGCCTACGCGCTGGTGTCGACCGGTGCCAAGAACGACTTCGGTCTGGTCGCCATCGACACGCTGTTGGCCCGCATGGAGAACGACCGTGACCGGCTCGTGGTGATCGTCGCGGGCTACCGCAAGGACCTCGACATGTTCCTGGACACCAACGAGGGTCTGCGCTCCCGCTTCACCCGCAGCATCGACTTCCCGTCGTACTCCTCGTCCGAACTCGTCGAGATCGCCGAGCGGATGGCCGAGAAGCGGGACAGCACCTTCGAGAAGGCCGCCCACGACGACATGGAGAAGCTCTTCGGCTACCTCGCCGAGGCCACCATGCCCGACGCCAATGGCGTACAGCGGCGCAGCCTGGACATCGCCGGTAACGGCCGCTTCGTCCGCAACCTGGTCGAGCGTTCCGAAGAAGAGCGCGAGTACCGCCTCGATCATTCCGAAAACGACGACTTCACCGACGAGGAGATGATGACGATCACCGCCGGTGACGTGACGAATTCGGCTGCCCCGCTGCTGCGTGGCCTGGGCCTGACGGTGCCAGAATGACCACGCAGGGACCCGACGAGCGCCGCTCCTTCTCCTCCCGCACCCCGTCCAACGACAATCCCGATCACGTCGCCTACCGGCGCGGTTTCGTCACGCGCCATCAGGTCTCGGGCTGGCGATTCGTCATGCGACGCATCGCATCCGGGGTGGCGCTGCACGACACCCGCATGCTCGTCGACCCGCTGCGCACCCAGAGTCGCGCGGTGCTGACCGGTGTGCTGATCCTGGTCACCGGGCTGATCGGCTGCTTCCTCTTTTCGCTGATCCGTCCGGGTGGAGCCGCGGGCAACGACGTGATTCTCGCCGACCGGTCCACGGCGGCGCTGTATGTGCGCGTCGGTGAGCAGTTGCATCCGGTGCTCAACCTGACCTCGGCGCGGTTGATCGCCGGCAAGGCGGACAATCCGACCACGGTCAAGACCAGCGAGATCGACAAGTTCCCGCGCGGCAATCTGCTCGGCATCCCCGGCGCGCCGGAGCGGATGGTGCAGAGCGCCAGTACCAGTGCGGATTGGACTGTCTGCGACAGCAATTCGGGTGACAACGCCGGCGTGACGCTGATCGCCGGGACGCTGGCCTCCGGCGAAGAGCGTGCCCTGCCGCTGACGGCGGGCCAAGGGGTGCTCGTGCACCACGACGGCGGCCCCACCCCGGGTGACTGGCTGTTGTGGGACGGCAAGCGCAGCCCGATCGATCTGGCCAACCGTGCCGTCACCGACGCGCTCGGGTTCGGCGCCGAGATCCCGGCCCCGCGGCCGATCGCGGCGGGCCTGTTCAACGCGATCCCCGAGGCCCCTGCGCTGACCGCCCCGGCCATCGCCGGCGCAGGCGCGCCCGCACAGTTCCCGCTGTCGCAACCGGCACCCGTGGGTGCAGTGGTCTCGGCAGCAGAAGCCGACAACACCGTCCGCTACTACGCCGTGCTGACCGACGGCCTGCAGCCGATCTCCCCGGTGCTGGCCTCGATCCTGCGCAACACGGATTCCTTCGGTCTGCACGAGCCGCCGCGGCTGGGAGCCGACGAAGTGGCCCGTACCCCGGTGGCTCACGGCATCGACACCGCCGCCTACCCGGCCGGCACCCTCGATCTGGTGTCCGCGTCGACGGCGCCGGTGACGTGTGCCCAGTGGAGCAAGCCCGCCGGCGCCACCGAGAGCCGCCTGACCGTGCTGTCCGGTGCCGCCCTGCCGGCGCCCGACGGCCAGCGCAGCGTCGGACTGGTCGGTGCGGGCGCCAACGGTGCGGCCAGCCGCGTCGCCCTGGCACCCGGTAGCGGATACCTGGTGCAGACCGTGGGGGCCGAACCCGGATCGCCGACCGCGGGCTCGCTGTTCTGGGTGAGCGACACCGGTGTGCGCTATGGCATCGACACCGACGGTGACGACAAAACCCTTGCCGCGCTTGGTCTCACCGCGCCGGCTCTGCCCATTCCGTGGTCGATCCTGACGCAGTTCGCAGCCGGCCCGACCCTTTCCCGCGGCGACGCCCTGACCGCACACGATGCGCTGTCGTCCAACGCGAACGCTGCACGCCTGGAGGCAACGCGATGAGTAGGCTGATTTTCGAGCACCAGCGCAGGCTGGCGCCGCCGACGACCCGCAAGGGCACCATCACGATCGAGCCGCCGCCGCAGTTGCCGCGGCTGGTTCCGCCGTCGTTGTTGCGCCGGGTGCTGCCCTACCTGATCGTCATCCTGATCGTCGGCATGATCGTGGCCCTGGTGGCCACCGGTATGCGGATGATCTCGCCGACGACGCTGTTCTTCCCGTTCGTGCTGCTGTTGGCGGCCACCGCGCTCTACCGCGGCTCCGACAACAAGATGCGCACCGAGGAAGTCGACGCCGAGCGCGCCGACTATCTGCGCTACCTGTCGGTGGTCCGCGACAACGTCCGCGCCCACGCCGGCGAGCAGCGTGCGGCGCTGGAGTGGTCGCACCCGGAGCCCGAGGCGCTGGCCATCATCCCGGGCACCCGTAGGCAGTGGGAACGCGACCCGCGTGACCGCGACTTCCTGGTGCTGCGGGCCGGGCTGCACGACGTGCCGCTGGACGCGGCGCTCAAGGTCAAGGACACCGCCGACGAGATCGACCTGGAACCGGTGTCGCACAGCACCCTTCGCGGTCTGCTCGATGTGCAGCGCACCGTGCGCAACGCCCCGACCGGAATCGACATCACCAAGCTGGCCCGGATCACCGTGATCGGTGAGGTCGACGAGGTCCGGGATGCGCTGCGCGCCTGGATCGCCCAGGCCGTCACGTGGCACGACCCGACCATGCTCGGCGTGGCGCTGGCCTCGCCCGACGTCGACGACGCTGCCTGGTCGTGGCTGAAATGGCTTCCGCACGTTGATATTCCGGCTCAGGCCGATGGCGTCGGCCCGGCCAGGTACCTGACCGCCGGGGTGGCCGAGCTCCGCGGACGCCTCGACTCCGCCCTGGCCGGCCGCCCCGCCTTCCCCACGGAACCGGATCAGGCCCTCAAGCACCTGCTCGTGGTGCTCGACGATCCCGAGGCCGATCCCGACGACATCGCCCGTCGCCCCGGCCTCACCGGGGTGACCGTCGTCCACCGCAGTGACAAGCTGCCCAACCGCGAGCAGTACCCCGACCCCGAACGGCCCATCCTGCGGGTCATCGACGGCCGGATCGAGCGTTGGCAGAGCAGCGGATGGCAGCCATACGTCGCCCACGCCGACGCGATGTCGGCAGCGGCGGCCGCCCACGTCGCGCGGCGACTGTCGCGCTGGGACTCCAATCCCGGCTACGTGCGGTCCACGGCCACCGGCGGTGCCACCTTCACCACGCTGCTCGACATCCCGGATGCTGCGTCCCTGGACGTGGCCAGCCTGTGGGCGCCGCGCAACCGCGACGAGGAACTGCGCGTGCCGATCGGCGTCACCGCCACCGGTGAGCCGCTGTACTTCGACCTCAAGGATGAGGCCGAGGGCGGCATGGGTCCGCACGGCCTGATGATCGGTATGACCGGTTCGGGCAAGTCCCAGACCCTGATGTCGATCTTGTTGTCGCTGTTGACCACTCACTCCGCCGACCGGCTCATCGTGATCTACGCCGACTTCAAGGGCGAGGCCGGAGCCGACATCTTCCGCAACTTCCCGCAGGTCGTCGCGGTCATCTCGAACATGGCCGAGAAGCGGTCGCTGGCCGACCGGTTCGCCGACACCCTGCGTGGTGAGGTGGCCCGCCGTGAGCAGCTGCTCAAGGAGGCCGGCCGCCGGGTTCAGGGCAGCGCCTTCAACTCGGTGACCGAGTACGAGGCCGCGATCGCCGCGGGGCACGACCTGCCCCCGATGCCGACGCTGTTCGTGGTCGCCGACGAGTTCACCCTGATGCTCGCCGAGCATCCCGAGTACGCGGACCTGTTCGATTACGTTGCCCGCAAGGGCCGCTCGTTCCGGATTCACATCTTGTTCGCGTCGCAGACGCTGGACGTGGGCCGGATCAAGGACATCGACAAGAACACCTCGTACCGGATCGGTCTCAAGGTGGCCAGCCCGAGCATCTCCCGGCAGATCATCGGGGTCGAGGACGCCTATCACATCGAATCGGGCCGTGAGCACAAGGGCGAGGGCTTCCTGGTGCCTGCCCCGGGTGCGGTGCCGATCAAGTTCCGCAGCACCTACGTCGACGGGATCTACGACCCGCCGCGCGCGGAGAAGTCGATCGTGGTGCGCGCCCTGCCGCAACCTCAGTTGTTCACTGCCTCGCGAGTCGAGCCCGAGCCCGATACCGTGATCGTCACGAACGAGCCAGAGATCGACGTCGCGCCACCGCGCAAGCTGATCGCCACCATCGGCGACCAGCTGGCCACCTACGGTCCGCAGGCACCCACGCTGTGGCTGCCGCCGCTGGACGACGAGATCGCGCTGGACGACGTGCTGGCGCGCACCGACATCGACGCCGGTCAACTGCGTTGGCCGCTCGGCGAGATCGACAAGCCGTTCGAGATGCGCCGCGACGCGTTGGTGTACGACGCCAACTCGTCGGCAGCCAACGTGCTGATCCACGGTGGTCCGCGCTCGGGCAAGTCGACGGCGCTGCAGACCTTCATCCTGTCGGCGGCAGCGTTGCACTCGCCGAGCGAGGTCAGCTTCTACGTCCTGGACTACGGCGGCGGGCAGCTGGCCGGCCTGGACGAGCTGGCTCACGTCGGCAGTGTCGCCACCCCGCTGGAACCCGAGCGCATCCGACGCACCTTCGGTGAGCTGGAGCAGCTGCTGCAGGCCCGCCAGCGCCAAGGTGCCGTCAGCCGGGTCGGTAGCTCCACCGGAAAATATGAAGACGGCTACGGCGAGGTCTTCCTGGTAATCGACAACCTCTACGCGTTCAGCCGGGACAACACCGACACCTTCAACACCCGGAACCCGTTGCTGGCCAAGGTGACGGAGCTGGCCAACACCGGACTTGCCTACGGCATCCACGTGGTGATCACCACGCCGAACTGGTTGGAGGTGCCGCTGGCGATGCGAGACGGCCTGGGCCTGCGCCTGGAGCTCAAGCTGCACGACAGCCACGACAGCATCGTGCGGGTGGTGGGTGCCCTGCGCCGCCCGGCCGAGTCCGTACCGGCCGACCAGCCGGGCCGCGGTCTGACGATGGCCGCCGAACACTTCCTGTTCGCGCAGCCGGCGTTGAGCGACATCGCCGTCATCAACGCCCGCTACCCGGGCCAGAGCGCACCCCCGGTGCGCCTGCTGCCCACCACGCTGGCCCCGGCGGCGCTGGCACCGCTGTACCCGGCCCCCGAGCAGGTGGTCATCGGACAGCGCGAAGAGGATCTGGCACCGGTGGTGCTCGACTTCAAGAACAACCCGCTGCTGGCGGTGTTCGGCGATGCGAGGTCCGGCAAGACCACCCTGCTGCGGCACATCATCCGGACGATCCGGGAGAACTCCCGGCCGGACGAGGTGGCGTTCACCGTCATCGACCGGCGGCTGCACCTGGTGGAGGAACCGTTGTTCCCGGACAACGAGTACACCGCCAACATCGATCGCGTGCTGCCCGCCATGCTCGGGCTGTCGGCGCTCATCGAGAAGCGCCGTCCGCCTGCCGGTTTGAGCCCGCAGGAGCTCAGCGCCTGGAACTACCGGACCGGGGCCGACGGCCACACGCACTACCTGATCATCGACGACGTGGACCAGATCCCCGACGGGCCCGCGGTCAGCGGACCGTTCGCCGGTCAGCGGCCATGGACCAACATCGTCAACCTGCTGTCCGAGGCCGGCGATCTGGGTCTGCGCGTGATCGTGACGGCTCGGGCCACCGGATCGGCACACGCGGTGATGACCGCACCCCTGCTCCGTCGCCTCAATGATCTGCAGGCGACCACGTTGATGTTGTCGGGCAATCCCGCCGACAGCGGCAAGCTCCGCGGGCACCGGTTCGCCCGGTTCCCCGCGGGACGCGGCATGTTGCTCGGAGACGGCGACGCCCCCGAGTTCGTTCAGCTCGTCAACCCACTCATCGATGACACGGCGCTGTCCGTGAACAACGGGAGAAAGGAATTCTGATGACACTGCGGGTAGTTCCGGAAGGATTGACCGCCGCCAGCGCGGCCGTCGAGGCGCTCACCGCGCGCCTGGCCGCCGCCCACGCCGCGGCCGCCCCCCTGGTCTCGGCGGTGATCCCGCCTGCCGCCGATGCGGTTTCGCTGCAGACCGCCACCGGTTTCAGCGTCCACGGCGCCCAGCACTCGGCCCTGGCCGCGCAGGGGGTCGAGGAACTCGGCCGCTCCGGCGCGGGTGTCGCGGAGTCCGGCGCCAGCTATGTCACCGGCGACGCGATGGCCGCTGCGTCCTACCTGACTGCGCGCGGCATCTGAGATGACCGCCCCCATCTGGATGGCCCTACCACCCGAGGTGCATTCGGCGCTGCTCTCCAGCGGTCCGGGCGCCGGGTCGTTGCTGGCCGCAGCGGGGGCCTGGCAGTCGCTGAGCACCGAATACGCTTCGGCGGCAGCGGAACTCACCAGTGTGCTGGGCGGGGTGCAAGCCGGGTCGTGGGAGGGGCCGAGCTCGGAGCAGTACGTCGCCGCGCACGGTCCCTACCTGATGTGGCTGGCGCAGCAGAGTGCCAACAGCGCCGCGGTGGCCGTGCAACACGAGACGGCGGCCGCGGCATACACCACGGCAGTGGCCACCATGCCGACCCTGCCCGAGCTCGCCCTCAACCACGTCGTGCACGGCGTGCTGTTGGCCACGAACTTCTTCGGGATCAACACGATTCCGATCGCGGTCAACGAGGCCGACTACGTCCGGATGTGGATCCAGGCGGCCACCACCATGGCCACCTACCAAGCCGTCTCGGGCGCTGCGGTGATGGCCGCTCCGACCAGCGCGCCGGCGCCGATGCTGCTCAAGCCGGGCGTGGGGGAGGCCGGTACCGCGTCGGCCAATGCGCAGCAGATGATGGCGCAGGGCACCGCGACCGATTCCGGTTCGGCGCTGACCACCGCCGACGTGATGGCCACCGAGGAGAACCCCTACCCCAATCTGCCGCAGTGGCTGGTCGATTACCTGGGCAACCCGTCGATGATCGGCGGCAAGGAGATGCTGCAGTTCCTCAACGATCCGTTGGGGACGATCCAGGCCATGCTCACCGACCTGATGACCAATCCGTCGGCCTTCTTGACGACCTGGGGGCCGTTCCTGCTTGCCGTCGGCTACCAGGCGTTCTTCCAGCCGGTCGGTTGGGGTACCTGGATCAGTGTCGCACTGTCACCGTTCCTGGTGCCGCTGCTCGGCATCGGCCTCGCGGCGCTGGGATTCCTCGATCTGCTTCCCACCGACGATGTCCCGGCGGCGGACACCCCCGCCGAGGGTGACGCCGCGGTGGCACCGGTGCGGGCCGACCAGGGTCTGCCGATGGCCGGTTTGGGCCCGGCCGGCGTCGGTGTCGGCGCCGGGGCCGCTCCCGCGGGTGCCCCGGCCTCCGGTGCGGGTGGAGCCGCGGCGCCGGCACCGGTGGCCGCGGCGGCGTTCGCGCCGTACGCGGTGATGGGCAACGACCCGGACGAGGGATTCAGCCCGACGGTCGGCGGCAAGTCCAGTGCCTCGGCACCGGCCGCCGGAATTCCCGCGGCGGCCTCGGGTATCGCCACGTCGCTGGCGGCCCGGCGCAAGCGGCGGCGCAAGCGCGGCGCGCAGCTCGAGGACCATGCCTACGCCGATGCCTACATGGACTACGAGGAACCGGACCCGGAACCCGCACCACGACCGGAGCCGCGCGTGCGGGCCTCCGAACGAGGCGCAGGGGACATGGGATTCACCGGTACCACAACCAGATCCGAAGCGGCGGCCTCAGGTTTGACCACCTTGGCCGGCGAGCGGTTCGACGAACGCCCGGTATCGCCGATGCTGCCGGGTACCTGGGATCCCGACGAGGCCCCGGACACCACCCCTGACGATCCGGAAGGGGGTCCGCGCAGCTGAGCAGATCACCTTCACCACTGAAGACGCATTTCCAAATGTCTACGACCCGAAAGGAAAATCCATGAGTCTGTTGGACGCCCACATCCCCCAGCTGATCGCCTCCGAGGCCGCCTTCGGCGCCAAGGCCGCGCTGATGCGCAGCACGATCGCCCAGGCCGAGCAGGCCGCGATGTCCTCGCAGGCCTACCACATGGGTGAGGCCTCGGCCGCGTTCCAGGCCGCACACGCCCGGTTCGTCGAGGTGTCGGCCAAGGTCAATGCGCTGCTCGACATCGCGCAGCTCAACCTCGGTGACGCCGCGGGCACCTACGTCGCCCAGGACGCCGCCGCCGCCAGCACCTACACCTCCGTCTAACCGAAAAAGCAACGGATACAGGAGTTTTCATGTCTCAGATCATGTACAACTACCCGGCCATGCTGGCTCACGCCGGGGAGATGAACACCTACTCGGGCGCGCTGCACGCCGTCGGTGCCGACATCGCCGCCGAGCAGGCCGCATTGAGCAGCGCCTGGCAGGGTGACACCGGCATGACCTACCAGGCCTGGCAGGCCCAGTGGAACCAGGCGATGGAAGAGCTGACTCGGGCCTACCGGGCCATGGCCTCCACTCACGAGATGAACACCATGTCGATGAGTGCGCGGGACGCGGCCGAAGGGGCCAAGTGGGGCTAGTGCCGGTGACCGATGGGAGCTAATGCTGTCGAGCTGACCACCGATCAGGCCTGGTACCTCGCCGAGGTACTCGGCGCCGGGGCGTACCCGTGGGTGCTGGCGATCACGCCTGCCTACAGCGACCCGGCGCAGCGGCCCGGCTTCATCGCCGAACAGGCCGCTGAACTGACCAGGATGGGTGTGCTCGACGCCGGCGGTGGGGTGAATCCGCGGGTAGCGCAATGGATCCGGCTGACCTGCCGGGCAACCCAGTGGCTCGACCTGCGGTTCGTCTCCGGCCCGGGAGATCTGTTGCGCGGCATCGTGGCCCGCGGACGAGCGCTCGTGCGAGGAAACGATTGGCACAGCGCCGACGACGACGCCAAGACGGTTGTGGTGTTGCGCAACGCGCAGCTGGTGACGTTCACGGAGATGGACATCCACCATCCGCACTCCCTGGTGCCGGTGCTCACCGCCGGGCTGTCGCAACGCCGGCCCGCTCGGTTCGAGGAGTTCGCGCTGCCGGCCGCGGCCGGCGCACGGGCCGACGAGCAGATCCGCAACGGCACCCCGCTGACCGAAGTGCTGGGATTCCTCGGGGTCCCGGCCTCGGCCCGGTCCATCGTGGAATCGGTGTTCGACGGACGGCGAACCTATGTCGAGATCGTCGCCGGCGAACACCGCGACGGCCACCGGGTCACCACCCAAGTGGGGGTCAGCATCATCGACACCCCTGAGGGCCGGATCCTGGTCTCCCCGTCGAAAGCCTTCGATGGGGAATGGATTTCGACCTTCACGGCGGGCACCGCCGATTCGATCACCATGGCGATCGAACGGCTGACCGCCTCCCTGCCCAGCGGCTCCTGGTTCCCCGACCAACCGCTCGTCCGCGACTTCGACGAAGTCGCGGTCACCTACAACCAGTAACCGACAGCGCCTCATCCCACCGAGATCCACGCTCCATGAGAAGAACCCAGAAAGCATAGGAATGTCCGACAACACTGTGATGCCGATCGTCCGAGTGGCCGTGCTGGCCGCTGGAGACGACGGTGGCCGGCTGACCGAGATGGCGCTGCCGTCCGAGCTGCCGCTGCGCGAGATCCTGCCCGCGGTCCAGCGCATCGTGCTCCCCGCCTCCGGCGACGACGGCGCAAGCGCCCCGGACCCGGTGCGACTCAGCCTGGCTCCGGTCGGAGGTGCGCCGTTCAGCCTGGACGCCACCCTCGACACGGTCGGTGTGGTGGACGGTGATCTGCTTGCACTGCAAGCAGTTTCGGCTGGCCCCGCCGCCCCGCGCATCGTCGAGGACATCGCCGACGCCGCGGTGATCTTCTCCGCGGCTCGTCAAAACCCTTGGGGCGCCGCCAAAATCGCGAAGGCCGCATCGCTGGCCCTGATCGGCCTGATCCTGGTGGGCACCGCGCTGGGCGTCGTCCACCGCATCGTCACCGGTGAACTCCTGGGCCTGTTCGTGGTCGGCGGTATCGCCGTGGCCAGCGTGCTGGCCGCACTGTCGACGAGGGGCCGCTCACCGGTACTGGCCACCGCACTGGCGGTCACCGCGCTGGTCCCCGTCGCCGCCGCGTTCGCGCTCGGCGTGCCAGGCGGATTCGGCGCCCCGAGCGTCCTGTTGGCCGCCGCCGGGGTGGCGGCATGGTCGCTGATCAGCATGGCCAGCTCGCCCGACGACCGCGGAATCGCGGTGTTCACCGCGACCACCCTGACCGGGGCCGGCGTGCTGCTGGTTGCCGGCGCGGCCACGCTGTGGGAGATCTCCTGGACGATCATCGGCTGCGCCCTGATCTTGATCGCGCTGGTGATCACCGTGCAGGCCGCGCAACTGTCGGCGATGTGGGCCCGCTTCCCGCTGCCCGTGATCCCGGCGCCCGGTGATCCGTCACCGTCCGCGCAGCCGCTGTCGGTGCTGGCCGATCTGCCGCGTCGGGTTCGGGTCAGCCAGTCGCACCAGACCGGCGTCATCGCCGCGGGTGTGTTGCTCGGAGTGGCGGGTTCGGTCGCGTTGGTGGCTGCGCCGACTGCTTCGCCGTGGGCCTGGTACGTCGTGGTGGCCGCTGCGCTCGGTGCCGCCTTGCGGGCCCGGGTGTGGGATTCGGCCTCGTGCAAGGCCTGGCTGCTGGGTCATCCCTACCTGCTGACCGTCGCCCTGCTGGTGGCGTTCGCCATCGACGGTCGCTACCAGGCCGCCTGGTGGGCGCTGGCCGTGCTGGCTGCGCTCGTCGTGGTGTGGCTGGTCGCCGCGCTGAACCCGCGGGCGGCCACCCCGGACACCTACTCGCTGCCGATGCGGCGCCTGGTCGGCTTCCTGGCCACCGGTCTCGACGCTTCGCTGATTCCGGTGATGGCCTTCCTCGTCGGGTTGTTCAGCCTCGTTCTCGACAGGTGATGAATCGGTGATCCACAAGAGCCTGGGGGTTCTGGCCACAGCCGGTCTGGTGCTGATGGTCAGCTCCCCGTCGGCGGGCGCCATCAGCCCGCCCGAGGTCGATCCGCAGATCGCCCCACCGGCCGGCAGTGCCGGCCCGGTGGAGGCGATGACGCAACGCTCCGCGTGTGCCACCACCGGCGTCCTGCCGGGCACCGACCCCGGCGCGGTCAACCCGAATCAATTGGCGCTCAACCTGTCCGGTGCCTGGAAGCACAGCCGCGGGCAGGGCCAGACCGTCGCGGTCATCGACACCGGCGTGCAGCCGGGTCCCCGCCTGCCACACGTCGAGGGCGGCGGCGACTTCATCGAGTCCACCGACGGCTTGACCGATTGTGACGGCCACGGCACGTCGGTCGCCGGCCTCATCGCCGGCCAACCCGGCCCCGACGGCTTCTCCGGCGTGGCGCCCGAGGCCAGGCTGATCTCGATCCGGCAGAACTCGCCGCGGTTCGCCCCGCGCACTCCCGCCGCCGACGCCGCCGAGGCCCGCGCAGCCGCCGACGTGGCCAGCCTGGCCCGGTCCGTGGTGCGAGCGGCCGACATGGGCGCGCGCGTCATCAACATCTCGGTGGTGACCTGTGTGCCCGCCGACAAGCAGGTCGACCAGACCGAACTCGGTGCGGCGCTGCGCTATGCCGCTGTGGAGAAGGACGCGGTCATCATCGCCGCCGCCGGAAACACCCAGGGCGGGGTTTCGACGGGCTCGGCGTGCGGGTCCAATCCGCTGTCCGGCGGTCCGGGCGACCCGCGCAACTGGGGCGGCGTCTCCTCGGTCTCCGTCCCGTCGTGGTGGCAGCCGTACGTGCTGTCCGTCGGCTCGCTGAACGCCACCGGCCAGCCCTCCGCGTTCACCATGGCCGGCCCCTGGGTGGGCATCGCGGCGCCCGGGGAGAACATCTCCTCGGTCAGCAACGCCCCCGGCGGCGGGCTGTCCAACGCCATGCCGACCGAACAGGAAAAGCTGGTTCCGCTCAGCGGTACCAGCTACGCGACGGCGTATGTGTCCGGGGTTGCGGCCTTGGTGCGCAGCAAGTTTCCCGAACTGAACGCGCGGCAGGTGGTGCACCGGCTGACCACGACGGCCCAGGGCGCCGCCCGTTCGCCGTCCAACGTGGCCGGCGCCGGCGGTGTCGATCCGGTGGCCGCGCTCACCTGGGACGTCGCCGACATGCCGCTGGACGGACCGGCGGCCCCCGAAGGCAAACCGATTGCCGCACCACCGGAACCGGCCCCGCGTGACAACACGCCGCGAATCGTCGCGTTCGCCGGCACCGGAGCACTGGCCTTGGCGGCGTTGGCCGTCGCCTTCGCCGCGTATCGACGGAAGGACCCCACCTCATGACCGCCCGACTCGCGCTGGCGTCGCTGTTCATCGTCGCGGCGGTCCTGGCCCGGCCGTGGCAGACCAACACCGAACGATGGGTGCTCGGTGTGTCCGTCGCCGCCGTGGTGCTGCTGCTGGCCTGGTGGGGCGGGTTGTTCCTGACCACCAGGATCGCCCGGCGCATCGCCATGTGGCGACGCAACCTCGCCAAGAAGCCGGCCGCACAGCCGGTCGATTCGGAGACCGTCGTGCTCCGGGTCGATCCCGCGGACCCGGCCCAGCTGCCCGTGGCGGTCGGTTACCTGGACCGTTACGGCATCCGCTGCGACAAGGTCCGCCTCACCCACCGGGATTCCGGGGGCAACCGGCGCAGCTGGATCAGCCTGACGGTGGCCGCGGCGGACAACCTCGATGCGTTGCGCGCCCGTTCGTCGCGAATCCCGTTGCGGGACACCACGGAGATCGTCGGACGCCGGCTCGCGGATCACCTGCGTGAACAGGGCTGGACCGTCACGCTGGTGGACGGGGTCGACTCGCCGCTGCCCGAGCCGGGCAAGGAAACCTGGCGCGGGATGAAGGACGACTCCGGATACGTGGCGGCGTACCGGATCAACGTCACCGACAAGTTGGACGCGGTCCTCGCCGGCGTCGGCGCCCTGCCGGCCCAGGAAACCTGGACCGCACTTGAGTTCACCGGATCCCCGGTGGCGCCGCTGATCACGGTCGGTGCCGCGATCCGGACCGCCGACCGGCCGTCGGCCAAGGCTCCGCTGGCCGGCCTCACCCCGATCCGTGGCCGGCATCGCCCGGCACTGGCCGCGCTCAACCCGTTGTCCACGGAGCGTTTGGAGGGCACCCCGGCCGCGCCGCCGCAGGCCCTGCTGGCGTCAGTCGAACATGAAATCCCGCAGGAAGCGGGTCATCCGGCGTAGGTAGTCCGGCTGGCTCACATGCAACAGGTGGTTGCCGGGAAACCAGTGGAAAGCACAGCGATCCCAGTGTTCCCACAGCATCTCGGCCTGCTGCGGCGGAGCCAGCCGGTCACCCAGCCCGGTGATGATCAACCGCCGTTCCTTGGGTACCAGGGGGCGGTAGTTCAGCGGTGAGGCGTACCGCGCCGCCGCCTCGACCAGGGCCGGATCGGTGCGGGCCACCAGACGTTGCAGCGCCACCAGCTTGTTGGCCGGGAACCACTCGTCGACCGTGCGATCCGGCGTCACCACAGGGACATTCGGGACCACGGCCTGGATCCGGTCGTCCACACTGGCCAGCAGCGCCGAGGTGAACCCGCCCAGCGAGATGCCGGTCAGCGCGATCCGGTCGACCCCGGTGAACTCCAGATAATCGAGCACCGAACGGAAATCGTGCACGGCCTGGGCCATGCCCTCGGCGAAACCGGCGAATCCGTGCGAGAAGAACCCGTAACCGCTGAAGGGTGAGAACCGTTCGGCGCGGCGACCGTGAAACGGCAACGTGTACAACAACACGTCGTACCCGGAGCGGTAGAACCACGGCAGGGACAGGAACAACCCGTTCGCCAGATACGGCGAGCCCATGAACCCGTGGATCACACACAGCGTGGGATGCGGGCCGTCGTCGTGGCGCCAATGTTGAGCTCGCACAACGTTGTTGCGGGTGAATGCACCGCACATCTCGCGCATGGCCGGGTTGACGGCGGTGAAGCTGCTCTCGAACCGCACGTTCTCCACCCGCCCGTGCGCGATCCATTCGGCCACCGGATTGGCCTGGCGAGTCGAAACCAGCGGTGGCCTGGTGGGTGCCGGGAACGACACCGCGGGATCCTGGGCGGCCGCAAGATCGGCGTAGAACCGCATGTGGGAGTGCTCGGTTCGGGATGCCGACGGGCGCGCCATCGACGCCAATGTGCTCGGCACCATCGACGTGGCCACGATCGAGGCGACGCCCGTCCGTAACGCGATGTCGGCGATCGCGGAGGCATCGACGACAGCCCGCTGCCGGATGGTCAGATCGACGCGGCGGGGCAGGCCCTTGGCACCGGCATCACCGCCGGGAACGTCGGGAACAGGGACGGGAGGTTCGACCGGATCGGCTGGATCAACGGAAGACTGGTCCACGATTTCCGATGCTAACCAACAGGTCAGCTCAGCCCGAACAACTTCGCGGCGTTGTCGTGCAGGACATTGCGGCGCCAGGCGTCGTCGACGCCCGGCAGATCGATCAGATGGTGCACGGCCTCGGCGTACCCGTAGGGGATGTTCGGGAAGTCGCTGCCGAACAGGATGTGCTCACCCAGCGCGATCAACCGGGCCGACTCCGAGGTGGGAAACGGCATCGTGGCCTCGACGAACGGGGTGAACGCCATCGTGGTGTCCAGGCGGACGTTTTCGTAGCGCTCGGCGAGATCGAGGAATGCCGAGTACTCGGGCATGCCCATGTGGGCGACGATCAGTGGCAGGCGCGGGTGGCGGCCCAACAACCGGGCGATCGGGTCCGGTCCGGTGAAGTCGCCGGGCGCCGGGCCGGACCCGCAGTGGATGACCACCGGGACGCCCGCGTCCTCGATCAGCCCCCAGACCGCGTCGAGCAGGGGATCGTTCGGGTCGTAGTTGCCCACCTGGATGTGTGCCTTGAACACCTGGGTGCCTGCCGTGATCGCCTCCGCGACGTAGCCGGCGGCGCCGGGTTCGGGGAAGAACGTGGCGGTGTGCAGGCAGTCCGGGGTCTGCCGGGCGAACCCTCTGGCCCATTGGTTGAGCCAGGCGGCCATCTCCGGCTTGTGCGGGTAGACCAGTGAGGAGAACTTCCTGATGCCGAACTCTCGCAGCGTGGCAACCCGTTGCGCCTCGTCGGCGCGGTAGGTGATCGGCCATTCCCGGCCGATCAGCGGGCCCTGGCTGTCGAAGTACCGCCACACCTTGTCCATCACGTTCTTCGGCATGAAATGCGTGTGCACGTCGACGATGCCGGGCAGGCCCAGCTCCATCCAGATCTTCCGCACGTTGTTCGCTTCGTCCATCGCTCACTGACGATATCGATCCCCGCGCGGGCCGGGCATGATCAGGGTCATGTGGAATCCGGATACCTACCTGGCCTTCGCGGATCATCGCGGGCGCCCGTTCTGCGACCTGCTCTCGCGGGTCGCGGCGGAGGCGCCGCGCCGGTTGGTCGATCTGGGCTGCGGTCCGGGCAACCTGACCGAGACGCTGGCGCGGCGCTGGCCCGGGGCCACCCTGGAGGCGTGGGACAGCTCTCCGGAGATGGTCGCGGCCGCGCGGGACCGCGGGCTCGAGGCGCACGTCGGAGCGATCGAGGACTGGGAGCCGCGACCTGACACCGACGTGGTCATCTCCAACGCGGCATTGCAGTGGGTGCCGACGCACCGTGAACTCGTGGTGCGCTGGGCCGGGCAGTTGGGGCCGGGGGCCTGGATCGCGTTCCAGGTGCCGGGTAACTTCGACGCCCCCTCTCACCACGCGGTGCGAGAGCTGGCCCGGCGCGAGCCGTTCATCGAGCCGCTGCGCGACATGCCCTGGCGTGACGTCGGTCAGGTCGACACGCCCGTCGAGTACGCCGGGTTGCTGACCGATGCGGGGTGTGCGGTGGATGCCTGGGAAACCACGTACGTGCACCAATTGTCCGGTGAGACACCGGTATTGGACTGGATCACGGGGACGGCTCTGACTCAGGTGAAGGGCCGGCTGAGCGGTGAGCTCTGGGAGCGGTACCGCCAGGCCATCATCCCGATGCTGGCCGAGGCCTACCCCCGGCGCGCCGACGGCACCACGTTCTTCCCGTTCCGTCGTGTGTTCGTCGTCGCCCAGGTCCGGTGACCACTCGGTACCGTCGATGATCGAACCCCCGCACACGATCGAGGCACGATGACCGACAACCCGGCCGAAGTAGTCGAAGAAGCCGCGCATCCGTCCCGCCGCCGCGGCGGCCGGTGGCGCCGCACGACAGTGGTGACAGCGGTGCTGGTACTGCTGTTCGGGGTGCCGTGGTGGACGCTGGTGGTGTCCGGCGCGGCGTGGCCCGGACCGATCGTCGTTGCGGGCAGCGTGCTGTTCGCCGCCGCTCTCGTCGCCATGCCCGTGCTGTTGATCAGCGGCCACGGCCGCCGCAGTGACCGCGCCGCCGCGCTGGGTGACGCGCTCCTCGGCGTGATATGGGTGCTGTTCGTCTGGTCGGTGGCCGGTCAGCTGCTGGGGCTGGGGTTGTTGGTCGGCGGGCTGGCCGACCCGGTGCGCTCACGGATGGTGGCACTCGCGGTCGTCGCGGTTTCCGTGGTCCTGCTCGGCTGGGGGTACTTCGAGGCGATGCGGGTGCCGCGCGTGAAGCACGTCGAGGTCCGGATCTCGCGGCTGGGCCGGGGTTTGGACGGGCTGCGGGTCGCGATGATCACCGACACCCACTACGGGCCGCTGAAACGGGCCCGGTGGTCCGCGGCGATGGTGGCCCGGGTGAACGAACTCGACGCCGACGTGGTGTGCCACGTCGGCGACATCGCCGACGGGCCCGTCGGCGTCCGCCGCGAGCAGGCGGCTCCGCTCGGCGCGGTGCGGGCCACCTCGGCTCGGGTGTACGTGACCGGCAACCACGAGTACTTCAGCGAGGCACAGGGCTGGCTCGACTACATGGAGAGCATCGGGTGGGACGTCCTGCACAACCGGCACATCGTCGTCGAGCGCGCCGGCGACCGGCTGGTCGTCGCCGGTGTGGACGACGCGACCGCCGGGGCGTCCGGGGTGCGAGGCCACGGCGAGGACCTCGCCACCGCCCTGTCGGGCGCCGATCCCGGGCTGCCGGTGCTGCTGCTCGCCCACCAGCCCAAACAGATCTCGCAGGCGGTGGCCGCCGGGGTGGACCTGCAGATCTCCGGGCACACCCACGGCGGCCAGATCTGGCCGTTCAACTTCCTCGTCCGGCTCGACCAGCCGTCCGTGCACGGGCTGAGCCGGCACGGCGACCGGACCCAGCTCTACACCAGCCGCGGCACCGGGTTCTGGGGCCCGCCGTTCCGGGTGTTCGCCCCCAGCGAGATCACCGTCCTGACGCTCCGGGCGGGGTGACCGGCCGGCCTTCGTCCCAGGCGCCCAATCGGTCTCGCGCGGTGAGCATTACCTGCGACGTAATCGATATTCGGATCGTGCACGGTGACCATTGAGGCATGTCCACGCTAGAGACCGCAGATCGCACCGAGATCCACTACACCGACACCGGGACGGGCCCGGTCCTGGTTTTCACCCACTCGTGGGGCCTGACCTCCGGCCAGTGGGACCAGATCGTCCCGTGCCTGGCGGACAAGGGTTTTCGCTGTGTCACCTACGACCGGCGTGGCCACGGCCGCTCGGGGGCTCACGACGGTGAGTGGACGATCGATCTGCTGGCCGACGATCTGGCCGCCCTGCTCGATCACCTGGATCTCACCGACGCGACGTTGGTGGGACATTCGCTGGGGTGCGGTGAGATCGTCCGTTACCTGAGCCGGCACGGTTCCGGCCGGGTCGGCCGAGCGGTGCTGGTCGCACCTCAACTGCCGCTGTTGGTCAAGACGCCGGACAACCCCGACGGCGTTGACGAGGCCATCCTCGACGGCATGCTGGCGGAGCTGGAACGCGATGTGCGGCAATGGTGTATCGACAACGCGGCGCCCTTCTTCGGCGACCATGTGGTGTCACCCGAGGTGGTCGAGTGGACCGTGGATCAGCCTGCCCTCGTCCCCGTCGAGACCCTGCTCGCCACCCAGCGGATCGGCGCCCACACCGACTACCGGGCCGAGCTCGCCGAACTCGAACTGCCGGTGCTGATCCTGCACGGCGATGCCGATGTGTCGACACCCATCGACCTCACCGGGCGCCGTACGGCGGCCCTCTTGCCGCACGCGGAGCTCATCGAGATCCCCGGCGCCGCCCACGGGCTGTACCTCACCCACGCCGACCGGGTCATCGAGGCGATCTGTTCATTTGCGCCAGGACGTCAGACCGGCAACCCGGCCTCGGCGGCGTCGCGGCGGTAGCGGTCCACCCATTCATCGGAACGCTGATCGGCCTGACGTTCCAGGGCCGGTGCCGGGGCCAGCCGCGGGTCCAGACCCAGCGCCTCCAGCACCGTGGCCACCACGGTGGTGAGGTTGCGCCACAGATAGGGATACGACACGTCGATGGGAGAGATGTTCTCCTCGGCGAACCAGGATCGCCAGCCCTCCTCCTGGGCCTGCAGAATCTGGATCACGTGGGCGATCGCCCCGGCGTGGTACTCGGCCCGCGCGTCACGCACCGGATCGGCCCGTCCGCGCCAGACCCTGGTCTGCACCGCCCGCCAGAACGAAACCGCCTGTGAGACAACATCTGGCCGGTAGACATGGATCAGTACCGGGTCGCTGCCGGTGATATCGCGGATCGCGGCGAGCAGCCCCGGCCCGGATCGCTCCGGCAGACCCGCGGCGCGGTCCAACAGCAGCGGCGTCTGGTTCCACATCAGCTTCCCGCCCCACACCCCGTTGGGGGTGCGGCCGACCGTGCGGACATAGTCGCGCCAGATCTCCGACGGTGCGAGATCCGGCTTGCCCTCGACCAGCGGGTCGAGCAGCCGCAGGATCGATTCGTCTTCGACACCGGCGAACCATTCCCGCGGCTGCGGCGACATGCTGGTGGTCGGCAGGTACTGGAAGAACTCTTGCGGCTCACCGGCCATGCCGGTGGCGCGCAGGGATTCGACCAGCAAGGTGCTGCCGCTGCGCTGAGAAGCGAGCACCAGGTAGGCGGTCGGATGATCTGACATGGCCGAGACTGTAACGGTCATTGATTTGCGGCGCCTACTCGAAGAAGAGTCAATAGTTCTCGCGCACCGTGAGGAAATCTATTGGTGTATATCGGTGATACCGCGGTCGGTGGCAATCGCGGACCGGCTGGTGGCGGGGCGCCCGTGAATACTGAGATAGGTCTCGGTGTAGCGCTCTGATATCCGGGTTCCGGCAAATTCGGAAGGAATGACGTCGAGGGTCTTCTGGCGCCAATCGTTCAAGGTGAGGGCGAGGTCGTCGGCGATGGCCTCGGCCTTGTCCGTGGCATCGGGTCCCAGCAGGTTGTTGCGCTCGGTGGGGTCGGCGACGAGGTCGTAGAGTTCCCGGTTCGGCCGGGGCGTACGGGCCTGGTCGCCGAGCGCGCGCCCGGGTGGGCTGTCGGCGATGTCCCACGGCAGATCCAACAATGGTCGCGCCGCGTAATTCTCGATGTAGCTGTATTCCTTTGTGCGAATGGCGCGAATGGGATCGAAAGAATCGTGATACGTCTTCGTTGTATACACCTCGGACCGGATCTGATCCGTTTCGTCGCCGGTTGCCGAGAGGTTGCTGGCGTGTGACAGCCCCTCGACCTCGCCGGGGACCTCGACACCGAGCAAGTCCAACAGGGTGGGTAGGAGATCGACCCCGCTGAACAACTCGTCGTAGCGGCGTGGCCGGATGCCGGAACTGCGCGGCGGGCGCACGATCAATGCGATCCCGGTGCCGGCGTCGTACAGCGTCGATTTGGCGCGCGGCAGCGCCGGTCCGTGATCGGTGAGGAATACCACCCACGTGTTCTGGTCGAGCCCGGTCTGCTCCAAGGTGTCGAGCAGTTCGCCGACCTTCGCATCGGCGACCGCGATCGACCCGTAGAACTCGGCGAGATCCTCACGCACGTCACCGGTATCGGGCAGATAGTCGGGCACCGCGACCTCGTCGGCCGCCGCCGGCTCGTACCGGTCGCGCGGATACGGCCGGTGCGTCTCGAAGAATCCGGTGGTGAGCAGGAATGGTTGGCGCGGCGGATCGGCCAGCCAGGCGATGGCCCGCTCGACGACGTACTCGCAGAACGAGTTCGACACGTCGAACTCGTCGTAGCCAAGGCCGGCCGGGTATGACGTCTCGTGTTGCATGCCGAACAGCGCGGTGTACCAACCTGATTCAGCCAGAATGTGGGGCAGGGTGCGGACTCCCGCGCGGTACTCCCAACCGTGGTGGGCCAGGCCCACCAGACCGTTGCTCTGCGGGTACCGGCCGGTGAACAGCGACCCCCGCGACGGCGAGCACAACGGCGCGGTGGCATGCGCGCGGGTGAACAGGATCCCTTCGGCGGCGACCTGGTCGAGGTGCGGGCTGGCCACATCCGGGTGGCCGTACACCCCGAGATAGCGCCCGAGATCATGCCAGTGCACGATCAGCAGGTTCTGCCGTTGCGGCTCGGTCACGTCACGTCCTTTCGTCTACCCGACCGAACCGCCCAGGGCGACTGCAGGCAACCGTTTGGCTCATCGTGAACGACAGGCTCTATGTCCACTGGTGACGGTCGAGTTTGCTATGGGTGGTACGGCACTCCCACGGCGCGGAACACGTACTCGGGGCCGACGTCGAACGCCAACGACCGGCTGGGCAGTTGTGCCAGGACCTCGTCGGGTATCGCGGTCTTGTAGTGCAGCGAGAGCTGACCGTGGCAGCGCTGGTCGATCTCTGCCACGTCAGCTTCGAGCGTGAGACCGGTCGGCGTGAACTCGGCATGCATCGCACCGAGTTGCGGCGCCGACCAGGGCTGGTCGATGCTGCGGCCGGCAAGCTTCGGCAGGGTCGACATGGTCGCCAGTGCCCGGTAGTTCGTCAGCACCACCGATCCGGCGTAGCTCGCGACACTGCCCGCTGACCGCTTGCCGGGGATCGATCCGGTGAAGCGCCTGGTCACGGGGATGTACTCGGCGAGAAACAGGATGCCTTCGGTTTCGGCTTCCGTCCGCAGATCGTCCGGCAAGCCACCGATGCGCATCAGCTTTCGCAGGAACAGGGCCATGACTTCGACGGTAGCGCGCAAACATGGCAAAAACGTTGGAGCTGGTAGAAATCATCTGGTGGGAACCCGCGACAGATGGCTGATCATTACCGCGGTGCTTGCCGTCGCGGTGTTCGTCGCGTTGTGGATCGGTTATGCGATGCAGTGGCCGTGGCTGGCCGAACTCGATGCCGCCGGGTTGGCCGAGCCGTACCGGTACGGCTCGACGCACCAGGGCTGGGTTATGGCCTGGAGTGTGTTCTGCGCGGTCCTGGGGCCTTTCGCCTTCCGGTTGCTGGCCTTGGTGATGATCGTGGTGGCGCTGGTGCGCCGACAGCGGCGCATCGCGCTGTTCCTGGTGTTGACCATCGAGCTCAGCGCGGTCACGACCGAGGTGGCCAAGGCGATCGTGGACCGCCCGCGTCCGGCCACCGCACTGGTTCACGCGTTGTCGACGTCATTCCCGTCCGGGCACGCGCTGGGGGTGATGGTGGCGGTCCTGGCCCTGCTGGCGCTGGCATGGCCGAGGCTTCACCCGTCGCGGCGGGGATGGTGGCTGGCCGCCGGCGTGCTGCTGATCGTCGCGATCGGTGCGGGACGGGTCGTGCTCAACGTCCACCATCCCTCTGACGTGGTGGCCGGCTGGGCGTTGGGCTACGCCTGGTTCGTGGCGGTCTACCTGCTGTACCCGCCGTACCCGAAGGTCACGGCAGCGGACGAAACACCGGCAGTGCCCGGTAACGCACGCTGAAACTGGCCTCGCTGAGCGACTCGCCGACCTCGCCGTCATGGGCCACGATGGTCGGTCCGTCGACGGCGACGAACCGGAACTCCGGCACCTGCAGCTCGTGATACAGCGGGCTGCGCTCCAGCCGGCCGAGCGCCACCGCGGTCGCGATGCGCAGCCGGCTGAACCGCCGACCGGTCTCCAGGATCCGCACGTCGATCAGGCCGTCGTCGAGGCGCGGGCGCTGGGACGGGGCGAATCCCGACGGGAAGTACGTCGAGTTGCCCAGGAAGAACAATTCGGTCTCAAGGGTCTTGTCGTCGTAGCTGATTCGGACCGGTGCTTCGCGGCGCAGCGTCAGGTACAGCGCGTACATTCCGGCCAACCGCTTGCCCATCCGGCGTTCGAGCTTCTCCCGGGTCCGCACGTACTTCGGGTAGGCACCGATGCTCGCGGTGTTGATCACCATGCGTTCCTCGTTGAGGCACACCAGGTCGACGTAGGCCGCGGAGCCTTCGGCGATCGCCTTGACGGTTCGGGCCACCGAATCGCAACCGATGTCCTTGGCGAAGTGGTTGAACGTCCCGCCGGGGAACACCGCAAGCGGAACGCCCGCGTCCACGGCGATGCCCGCCGCACACGCCACGGTGCCGTCGCCGCCACCCACCGCGAGCACGTCGGTCCGGGCCGCTGTCTTCCGCAGCACGTCCTCGATGTCATCGTCATCGGCGAGCTCGATGATCTCCGTACGCGGCAATGCCTTTCGCACGTCATCGATGATTCGTGCGCCGGTCCCGTCGCCGGAGGCCGGGTTGATCACGAGCGCGACGCCCGCACCGTCCGGCCGGGGCTCGGTGCGGAAACGCAGCGGTTCGGAGCGAGGCAGGGTGGCGGCGGGAATGGTCGGCACGACGCGGGCACCCAGGACGGCGATCGCGGCGCCGATGCCGAACCCGGCGAACACGTCACCGGGATAATGCGCACCCGTGGCCACCCGGGACAGGCCGACCAGCCCGGCCAACAAGGCCAACGGCAGACCGGCCGCAGGGGTCTCAAGGCCGACGCCCACGGCGAATGCGGCAGCGCTGGCGGAGTGCCCGGACGGCAGTGACGGCGACGTGGGGACGCGACGCGTGCGGCGGGCCACCGGGATCAGGCGGCGATCGGGACGGGGCCGGCGCCAGATGCGCTTGGCCACCTGATTGGTGATCAGGCTGGTCACCGCCAGGCTGGCGACACCGCGGGCGGCACCGCGCCGCCACGACGGACTTCCCAGCACGCCCATCGCGGCGGCGATGCCGAACCACAGCTTGGAATGGTCTGCGGCCCTGGTGAGCCGTGGCATGGCGGTGTCGAGCAACGGGCTGGGCGATTCGGCCACGGCCTCGAAGACCTCACGGTCCAGCGTGCCCAGGCCCTTGCCGATTCTTCGCACGTCCATGAGGCCAAGGTATCGGGTCCCCTTGACAACTATTCTTGTCAAGGGTGACGATGACGACGTGCTGGAGCTCGAGGTCATCGACGACGCCGCGGCGGCCGTCGTCGCGCTGGACCCGATCCGCGGTCGATTGCTGGCCGAACTCACCGAGCCGGCCTCGGCGGCGGCCCTGGCCACCCGCGTGGGGCTCGCGCGACAGAAGGTCAACTACCACCTGCGGGCGCTCGAACAACACCGGTTGGTCACCGTCGCAGGCGAACGGCAGTGGGGCGGGCTGAAAGAGCGACTGTTGGTGGCCACCGCGTCGTCGTATGTGGTGTCACCCGGAGCGCTCGGACCGATCGCGCCCGATCCCGGACGGACCCAGGACCGGCTCTCCGCAAGTTATCTGATCGCACTGTCGGCGCGGGCGGTGCGAGAAGTGGGCGAGTTGTGGCGGACGGCCCGCACGCAGAACAAGCGCCTGGCGACGTTGTCGATGGACACCGTGATCCGGTTCCGCACGCCGGCCGACCGCGCCGCGTTCACCCACGAGTTGTCGGAGGCCGTCACCGCGTTGGTGGCGCGGTACCACGACGACAGCGATCCCGATGGGCGCGAGCACCGGCTGGTCGTCGCCGCATACCCGAAACCGAAGACTGAGGAGCCGTAATGCCCTTGAAGAAAGACGATTCCGGGCGCCGCTGGGTCGAGATGGAATTTCTGGTACCAGGCACGCCGGAGCAGGTCTGGCAGGCCATCGCCACCGGCCCCGGCATGAGCGCCTGGTTCACGCCGACCACGGTCGACGAACACGTCGGCGGCGCAATCACATTCGACTTCGGCGAGCAGGATTGCAGCGATCCGTCACCGCCCGGTGTCGTCACCGCCTGGGAACCGCCCGTCCGATTCGCCTACGAGGAGCCGGGCTGGAACGGCGATGCGCCCCCGGTGGCCACCGAGGTGGTGGTCACGAGCCGCTCCGGCGACCGGTGCGTGGTCCGGATGGTGCACAGCCTGTTCACCGAGAAAGACGACTGGGACGACGAACTCGAGAGCTTCGAGGGCGGCTGGCCCGGGTTCTTCGAGGTGTTGCGGATCTATCTGCGGCATCATGCGGGGCAGCCGGCCGCAATCGCGCATGCGACGGGCGGCCACACCGACCCGATGCCGGCGCTGTGGTCACGGCTGACCGCCGCGCTCGACCTGGACGGTGCCAACGTCGGCGAACACGTCGACACCGCCGGCAGCGCGCCCAGGTTGGCCGGCGTCGTCGAACGCATCCGGCAGGATGCACAGTCCTGCGAGGCGATGATCCGTCTCGATGAACCCGGAGCCGGGGTCGCGGTCGTCGGCAGCTGCCCGGTGGGCGACCAGACGCGGGCCATGGTCACCCTGTTTCTCTATGGCGACGGCGCCGCCAAAACCGCCGCCGCCGAACAACCTCGATGGGCCCGGTGGCTGCACGAGTTCCTCGACGGCGCGAAAGCCGGGATCTGATCGTGTCCCAACCTTTATCGGGCCTATAGCCGCGCCGTCGAGCATGGATGGATGCGCCGATTGATGGTTGTGCTGTGTGCGGCGGCGCTCGCATTGCTGTGCGCACCGGTCGCCGGCGCCGTCAACCCACCGTGGTTCGCCTCATCGGTCGGCACTGCCACCCAGGTGATTTCCGTTGTCGGGGTGGGTGGTTCGAAGGCCAAGATGGACGTCTGGCAACGAGGCCCGGCCGGATGGCAGCCGATCGGTGCCGGGATCCCGGCCAACATCGGCTCCAACGGCATGGCCCCGCAGACCCACGACGGGCAGATGAAGACACCCATGGGCGTGTTCACGCTCGACTTCGCCTTCGGCACCGCACCGAACCCGGGTGGCGGCCTGCCGTATGTCCAGGTGGGCCCCGACCATTGGTGGGACGGCGACATGAAGAGCCCGACCTACAACACCATGCAGGTCTGTAGGAAGGCGCAGTGCCCGTTCAACACCGACCCGAGCAGTGGCACCGAGAATCTGCAGATTCCGCAGTACAAACACGCCGTGGTGATGGGGGTCAACAAGGCCAGGGTGCCCGGCAACGGCGGCGCGTTCTTCGTACACACCACCGACGGCGGGCCCACCGCCGGCTGCGTGGCGATCGATGACGCCACCTTGGTGAAGATCATGCAGTGGCTACGCCCGGGAGCGTTGATCGCGGTCGCGAAGTAACCGTCAAATATTAAGGGCGGTACCGGGTTCCAGCTTGAAATTGAGGCCTTCCAGCGACAGGGTCGCGTCGTAGGTGCGGTCGTAGCCGGTGGCGCTGATCTTCCAGCCGTCGGCCATCCGCCGGTAGGTGTCGTGGTAGAACGCCGAGCCGAACAGCATGAAGTTGATGCTGGGGACGATCACCCGGTCCTGCAGATACCAGGTGGCCGTGGCCTCGTCGCCGTTCACCACGATCTCCGGGTGCGCGACGCGATGCTCGGTGATCACCTCCGGACCCAGCGAGCTCTTCATGTACTCCACCAACGCGTCCCGGTCGGTGAAATGCAGAGTCTGGCCCATGGACTGTCCATAGTCGCCCGCGACGTCCTCGGTGAGGGTGTCGGCGAACTCATCCCAGTGCTTGGTGTCCAGGGCACGCAGGTACCGGTACTTGACTTGCTTGATGTCGTCGATGTCACCCATGCCCGACATTTGAGCACACCCGCCGCAGCGGGTCACGGCTTATCCGGAACGGGTGAGGTCGCGGGTGGCCGGGCCTTCCAGCAGGGTGCCGTCCGGCGCGAATCGGGACCCGTGCAGCGGGCACTCCCAGGACTTGTCGGCGTCGTTCCAATTGACGATGCCGCCCAGGTGCGGGCACACCGGTGACACCGTGCGGGCGATGCCGTCGACGACGCTGTGGGCCTCGAGATGCCACGGCGGACCGCTCACCACACCGCAGTCCTCGACGGCGGGGGTGCCGATGCGGGTCAGCGGCGCAATCCAGCCCTTGGCCAGGTTGAACCCGACGGTCAGGTTCGCCTGGACCGCGGCCGGGATGCCGGACAGTTCGTGCGGGCTCCAGCTCGCATAGGCGGCGGCCCAGTCCATCCGTCCACCCAGGATGCGGCCGGCCAGTGCCAGCGCCGCAGCGACCCCGTTGGTCATTCCCCACTTGTCGAAACCCGTTGCCACCTGGATCTTGTCGTGGCCCGGCAGGATCGGCCCGACGTAGGGGAGCGCGTCCACGGGCGCGTAGTCCTGCGCTGACCAGTAGTGCGTCTGCACCGCCCCCGGCCAGTGGAACTTGGCCCAGGTGGCCAACTCCTCGACGGACGCGGCGGCGTCATTGCGGCGTCCCACCGGATGCCCGGCCCCACCGACGATCAACAGCTCGCCGTCGGCCGTCGGAGCCGAACGGGTTGAGCGGGTGGGCGAATCAGCCGAGATGTACATCCCCCGGGTGACGTTGCCCGGCACCCGGAACGCCATGCAGTAGGAACGATGGGGGGTGAGACGGGCGAAGAATCCGCCCCGGTCCAGAATCGGGATACCGGTGGCCAAGACGCACTGATCGGCGACGACCTCGAGCTCGGCGCCGGTGTGCGTGTGCACGTGCAGTTTGAGGCGCGCCCCGTCGTGGCTGACCCGGTGCACCCGGGCGCCTTCAGCCAACCGCCCGCCGCGCTCGCCCAGTTCGTCGATCAGGCTGTCCAGCAACGGCATTGGGTCGAACTGCGCCTGATCGGTCAACCTCACGCCCCCGTGGAACGGGAACGGCACGTCGGCCTCGTCGACCCAGTCCACGTTGAGACCCGCGGCCCGGCAGGCGCTCAGTTCGGCCTCGGCAGCCCCGAGACCCTCCAGCGTCTGCGCATAGGTGTAGGCGGTCTCGCGCTGCACGTCGATGTCGCGTGCTGCGCAGTAGTCGATCAACCACTGCTGGCCTTCCAGGTTTCCCTGGACGTACTGGCGGGCGACTTTCGGGGAGTGTCTGGCCACGATGTCGGTCATCCTGGTGCCCTGCAGCAGGCTGATCTTCGCGGTGGTGTTGCCCGTCGCGCCCGCCCCGGCGGTACGCGCCTCCAACACCAGGACGTCTTTTCCGGCGCGCGCCAGCAGGACGGCGGTGACCAGACCGGTGATCCCGGCGCCGATCACGACGACGTCGGCACTGCGGTCCGATTCGTCGGCGAGGGTCGGCGCCATCGGGCGGTCTGGGCGGTCAGCGAGCCATAGCGACGTCATGATGGTGGCTGTACCCGCGCGCCGGGAAACCAAACGCGCTCGGCGTGGTTGGGCGGTTGCCGGGCGGCGCTGGTGACCCGTGTCGACGGTGGTCCTCGGGTTGTGGTGTCTTCTGGTGTTGTTGCTCTGGCGGCTCGGTTTCCGATCCGGACTGGGCGTGACTTGTGGCGAAAGTGCGGGCTTCTACGGCAGATTCGTCGTTTCGTCTGCATGCGCTGCACGCTCGTCGCAGGTCCCGACCAGGCTCTGAGCACGACGGCGGAGTGTCGGGCTGCTCCGGCGCCGTCGGGCGGCTATCGTGGCGGGCGTTATGAGCGGCCCGTTGGGGTTGTCGATCGGGACCACCAACTTGGTTGCGGCGCGTGTCGGCAATCAACCTGTCAGCCGGCGTTCGGTGTTGACCTTGTCGACCGACCGGACGCCGCAGGTCGGCGTGCCCGAACCCGGTCACGGTGTCACCCTGAGCGGGTTCGTCGAGCGCGTCGGAGATCCGGTGCCGCTGGTGGCGCCCGACGGCGCGTCCTATCCCGCCGACACACTGCTGGTCGAGGCCCTCGATGCGATGGTGGAAATGGCCGGTGGGCCGTCCGACCAGCTGGCCATCGCCGTGCCCGCCCATTGGGGGGCGCCCACCTTGCGCGCGCTGCGCAATGCTCTGCGCACCAACCCGAGCCTGTCTCGCGCCGGGATGCCGGCCCGGCTCGTGCCCGACGCGGTGGCCTCCCTGGCTGCGCTGCGCGCCAACCCGGGCCTGCCGCCCAACGGCGTGGTGGCCCTGCTCGACTTCGGCGGCGGCGGAACGAGCATCACGCTCGCCGACGCCGCTTCCGCGTTCGAACCGATCGACGAGACCACCCGCTACCCGGATTTCTCCGGAGACCAGATCGACCAGGCGCTGTTGACGCACGTGCTCGACGGCGTCGCCCAGGCCGGCGGCATCGATCCGGCCGGCACCGCGGCGGTCGGTTCCCTGGCCCGGTTGCGCGAGGAATGCCGGCGGGCCAAAGAGCGGTTGTCGGCGGAGACGGCCACCGACCTGGTGGTCGAACTGCCCGGATATTCGGCCACCGTGCGGGTGACCCGCACCGAACTCGAGTCACTGATGCAGGCGCCGCTCGCGGGTGTCTTGGACGCGCTGGAAAAAGCGTTGGAGCGCAACGGGATCAGTTGGCCGGCGATCTCGGCGGTGGTGACCATCGGTGGCGGCGCCAACATTCCCCTTGTCACCCAGAAACTTTCGGAGCATTCCCAGGCGGCGGTGGTCACCACGCCGCAGCCCGCACTGGACGCCGCTATCGGCGCCGCACTCTCGGCGGCCTACCTCGCCGACGGTGACGCGCAGACCGGCGTGGCGCCCACCCTGGGGGTTGCCGCGGTGGCGCCGACCGGGGGAATCCCTTCCGGGGCAGACGGTTCCGAAGGATCTTCGACGTTCCGCGCACTGGCCTGGTCGGAAGACGATGCCGGTGACGACGTGGTGCCCTACAGCGGGCCCGATGTGCTGGAGTCCTACGGCCTGGACTCCTACGGCAGCGAGACCGCCGCGCGGCCGGCCGTGCAGTACGTGCCGCCGACCGGGCCCATCGAGCAACCCGGCGGCGGGTGGCAGCGGCTGCCGTTGACGGTGTTCGCCGTGGCCGCGGCGCTGGTCGTGGTCGCCATCGGTGGTGTCACGTATGCGCTGACCAGTGCGACGGGCACCGCGCCCACCTCGGAGGTCAAGACCGCCGAACCCAAGCCGTTGCCCCAGGAGCCCGCACCCAGCCCCGTCGAGCCCCCGCCGCCCCCGGTGGAACCGCCACCGGCACCCGAACCCGTTACTCAGGCCCCTCCACCACCGCCGGTGACCGTGACCCAGGCTCCGCCGCCGCCGGTGACCGAGACGCGTGTTGTCACCCAGACGACCACGCCGCCTCCCACCACCACGACGACAACGACCACCACGACAACCACGACCACCACCACGACTACTCCGCCGACCACCACCACGACGGTGCCGACCACCACCACGACGACCACCAACCCGATGACGACGACGTACGTCACGGTGCCGTTCGTCCCGGTCCCCATTCCGATCCAGGTGCCGAATCGGGGCGAGACGCAGCAGCCTCAATACCCGTACCAGCCGCAGCAGCCGCAGTACCCGTATCAGCCTTATCCCTGACGAAAAGCGTCTGGGCGGGGTACCTTTCGGTCGAGAATCGGGAGGGACCGTGAATCGCACTCGTGCCGTCCTCGCCGGCGTCATCGCCGCCATGTGTCTTGCCGCCGCGCCGGCCGCCGCCACGCCCGCCGAAGGCGAGGTGGAACGCACCGATCTCGGCAAGGGCACCACCACCACGCCGATCTGGGTGGTCACCGCAGGCCAGCCCACCACGCTGTACGTCCAGAGCCTGCGGCTCAAACCCGGTGCCGGCAGTGGTTGGCACAGTCATCCCGGCCCCGAACAGTCGGTGATCAACGAGGGTGCGGTGGTGTTGCAGACGGCGATGAACTGCGCGCCTGCAACCTTTGCGGCGGGCGAGGTGGTCGTCATCCCGGCCGGGGTGGTCCACAAGGTGGGCAATGAAGCTGCCGAAGACGCCGAGGTGGTGGTCACCTACACACTGCCCGCCGAGGTGCCGGTGCGTGACGACGCACCCGCCGCGTGTCCCTAGCCTGCGGAAACCCTGCGAGTACCACGAAACTTTGGGCGGGGCGCGAGTATGCCGGTGGCCGTTCGGTTATGGTTCAGCTGTGCCTGAGATGGATCGTCGCAGTGTGATGTTCATGATGGGTCTGGGGGTGGCGGCCGCAGCGCTGCCTTCCGGGACGGCCAACGCCGACCCGGCCATCGGGGACAACCCGCCCGGACCTGCCGCGCCTGGAGCGCCCACACCTCCGGCTGCCGCGGCACCGTCACCGACGTTCGTGTTCCAGGATGAGTTCAACGGTCCGGCCGGCTCTCCGCCGGATCCGGCGTCGTGGCACCTGGTGCCGGCCCGCGAGACCATCAAGAACCCGGTCGAGTGGGACAAGCCGTTCAACATGGGGCGGTACGTGACCGATACGGAACACGCCTTCCAGGACGGCAAGGGCAACCTGGTGATCCGCGCGACGCGCGGGCCGGGTACCACCGTGCAGGAGAAGTACGCCAGCGCCAAGGTGGTCGGAAACTGGCGCGGTGGCATCGGCACCACGTGGGAGGCCCGGGTCAAGCTCAACTGCCTGACCGATGGTGCCTGGCCGGCGTTCTGGTTGCTCAACGACGATCCGGTCCGCGGCGGTGAGGTCGACCTGGTGGAGTGGTACGGCAACCGTGACTGGCCGTCGGGCACCACGGTGCACGCCCGGTTGGACGGTGAATCGTTCGCCACCAACCCACATCCCATCGACAGCGGCTGGCACACCTGGCGGATGTCGTGGACACCGCAGGGCATGTACTTCTGGAAGGACTATGCCCCCGGCATGGAACCCTTCTTCGAGGTCCCGGCGAATTCGTTGCAGGACTGGCCTTTCAACGATCCTGGCTACACCATGGTGCCGGTGTTCAACATCGCCGTCGGCGGCTCCGGTGGTCGCGACCCGAGCGGTGGCAACTACCCGGCCGAGATGTTGGTCGACTGGATCCGCGTCTTCCAGGGCTGATTTTCTTTTAGCCTCGGCGGAGGCTCGGGCGTGCGTAGGTAGGCCCCACATGCAGGAAGTTCTCAGCTAGCGTTTGACTGGTCAACGCCCGCTGTACTGCAGGAGTCTTGAAACGCATGGCAGACAACGTATTCCGCAGATCAATGGCTGCCGGTGTGGTGCTGGCCGGCGCCGGCGTCATCTCGCTGGCTTCGGTGACCGCGCTGCCCGACGACACGGTCGTTGTCGCCGCGCCGCGGACGGTCTCCGTCGACGTCCAATCTGTCGCGTTCGCCGAGTATGCGGAGATCCTGGCCGCAGGCGCCACGGCGGCCCTGCAACAGAGTGCCGATGCCCTGTTGGTGAAGGCTCCCGACCTGTGGTGGACGGTTCACGCCAACTGGCCCGATGCCGATCTGACGCACTGGAACTACGCACTCGTGACCGACATCGTGCTGGCACCGATCGCGCCGCTGGTCGTCGGCCCGTTCAACGACGCCGTGGCCGAGGTGCTGGCACAGCAGTTCCCGCAGTTCGGCGATGAGATCCGGCAACTGCCCGAGCTGGTCGAATACACCGCGGTGCGCCTGGCCGGGCCCCTGCTGAGTGCCATCGGTGGTGCCGGGATGGCGCACTCGGGGATCTTCTACTCCATGACGACCGGCCGGCTCGAACCGTTCTTCGAGGCCGTCGCCAAGGCGCCGTACCACGTCGTCGACGGATTCCTCAACGGTGGCTACGGAGACCTCGGGCCGGTGCTGCCCGGCCGGGAAGGCACCTACATTCCGGCCCCCGGCCTGCTGACACCGTGGGGCGAAGAACCCGCACCGCGTGACATCAAGACGCCGGAGGACCTCGAAAGCGCGGCCTCCGCCGTGCCCGCCCCCCCGCACGTCCCTGGTCAACACGGTCAAGGACGCGTTGAACCCGTCCGGGCCGGTGGCAACCGTGGACGCCGGGACCGTTGCGGCAGAAGATGTTCCGGAGCAGATTGACGACGACACGTCCGTCGTGAAGACGAAGGCGCCGTCGAAGCGGCGGGCCTTGAGCGGCCCGGTCAAGAGCCCGGCCGCGGCCAAACCTTCGGACGTGCGCGATGGTATCCGCCAGGGCGCCAAGGACTTCCGCAAAAGTGTGCGGGAGAGCGTCAAGAAGCTGTCCGGTGGAACCAAGCCGTCCCGCGCCGCCGCCTCCGACGCCGACGGGCCGGGCGACAGCGACAAGGACTAGCCGGCAGTCTCAGGCCACGTTTCAGGGACAGACCGCTGTCCGCAGCTTGCCGGGCGGCGGAGGGCACAACGCCGACGCGATCTGCTCGAGCGGCACCGGGGGGACGACGAGCGACTCCCACGGATAGCGACCGCGGGTGCGGTCGAGGAATTCCACCGCGCGGTGCAGGTGCCGCGGCTCGTAGTTGTGCACACCGGTGATGGTCAACCAATGTCGCACAACGGTTTCGGGATCGATCGCCACCGGCGGCCCGGGGGTCACCGACCCGGCCAGCACCAGGGTGCCACCGATGTCGAGACGGTCCAAGGCATCCGCGACGGCCGCGGACGATCCGGTGTAGTCGATCGCCACGTCGACGGCTCCGCCGTCGCTGGCACGGCCACCGAACCTCGACGCCAACGTCATTCGGTCGGCGTTGCGGTCGACGACCTGGACATCGGCCCCGGCTTCGACGCACGCGGCGACGGCGGTCAGCCCGAGCATGCCCGCCCCGCCGATGAGCACGCGGCGCCCGGTCAGTTCACCGGCGGCCTCCAGGGTGGCCATCACGGTCGACGTCGCGCAGGCGGCCGGTGCGGCGACCGGATCGGGCAACGTGTCGGGGACCGCGGCGATCGTCGTCCCCCGAGGCAGAACGACGTGTGCCGCATAGGAACCCGACAGCGGCCAGTCTCCATCGAACGCCTCGTGGCCCACCTTGCGGACCGACCGGCATTTGGCGCTGAGACCGGCGCGGCAGCGTGAGCACGTCCCGCACGCCACCGTCACCGACCAGATGACGCGTTGCCCCACAACGGCATCGGCACCCCGACCGACACCGACGACCTCCCCGACCGCCTCGTGACCGAGGACCGACGGGCAGGCGGCGGGGCGCCGGCCGGAAACCGTGTGCAGATCGCTACCGCACACCGTGGCGAACCGCACCCGGACCAGGACCTCACCGGTATCGAGTTCGGGAATCTGTACCGTCCGCAGGTCGATGCCGGCGCCGCCGGTCCAGACCGCGGCTGCCGTCACACGAGGCGGGACCGGATCCATCCGGACAACCTTTCGATGGCGTAGACGATGACGAAGATGACGATGACGATCGCTCCCGCGACGTCGAAGTTCAGGGTCCGGATGGACTCGAAGAGTAGGTACCCAACGCCTCCCGCGCCGACGATGCCGAGGATGGTCGAGGTCCGCACGTTGACGTCGAACAGGTACAGGCTGGAGCCGACCATCGCCGGCATGGCTTGCGGAATCACCGCCGAGAACAACGTCTTCCACCAGCCTCCGCCCACCGATCGGACCGCCTCCAGCGGGCCCGGGTCGATCTCCTCGATGGCGTCGGCAACCAGTTTGGCCAGGAAGCCGATCGATCCGATGGCCAGCGCGCAGGTGCCGGCGATGGGGCCGAGCCCCAGTGCCGCGACGAACACCACGGCGAGGATCAGGTCGGGTACCGCGCGCACCACCAGGATCCAGCCCCGCGCCAGCCAGTAGACCGCCGGGTGCGGAGTGACGTTGCGGGCGGCCAGGACCCCGACCGGGATCGACAGCACCACGCCGATGGCCGTGGACACCACACCGATCGCGACGGTTTGACCTGCGGCAGCGAACAATTCACTACCGAGGGCCGAGAAGTTGGGCGGGATCATCCGGGCGAACACCTCGATCGCCGGTCCTACCCAGGTGAACAGGGCCAGCGGACTGATCTTGAGCACCACCAGTGCGGCCAGGCAGACAGCGGCCAGCGCACCGCCGAAGAGGAACCGGGCGGCGCGCTCGCGGACCGGGTTCGAGTGGCTGGAATCCAGCAGCATCCGCCGGATCACGATCGACAGCAGTTCCATCGCGGCGATGATCGCCAGGATGACGCAGGCGATGCCGAGCGCTCGCGGATAGATCAAGCCGCGCAACGCATCCTGCAACGCGAAGCCGATACCCCCGGCACCGACGAAGCCGAGCACCACCGACATCCGCAGGTTGATGTCGATCCGGTAGATGAAGGTGGCGATCCAGGACGGGACGACCTGTGGGACGACGGCGTTGAGCATCTCGCGGAAGTAGCCGACGCCGGTGCTGCGCACCGCCTCACGCGGTCCGGCGTCGGTCTGCTCGATGGCATCGGCGAACAACTTGCCGAGCATGCCGATCGAGTGCAATGCCAGCGCGAGAATGCCTGGCAGGACGCCGATTCCGAGTGCCCGGACGAGCAGCACCGCGAACAGCAGATCCGGCATGGCCCGGCAGAACGTGCTGATGGCCCGCGCCACCGCGTGCACCGCCGGGTGCGGTGTGGTGTTGCGGGCGGCCAGGAACGCCAGCGGTACCGAGGCGATGGCCGCGAGCACGGTACCGAGCACGGCCATCAACAAGGTCTCGACGGCCAGTCCACCGATGCGGCCCGGATCGTCCAGCCGGGGCGGGATCATCCGCTCCAGCAGCGCGACGACCTCGTCGAATCCGTTCAGCAGGGTGGCCGGGGCGAAGTCGATCGACCAGGCCGCGATGATGGTGGCCACCAGGGCGCCGACCGAGATCAGTTGCAGGAGGCCGGGCAGCGGCCTGCGGTCGGGGACCGGCGGCGCGGACGGGGCCGGGCGCTCGGTCAGGTCGGTGCTCACGACGGACGGGCTGCCGATTGGGCTGCGGGGTCGACGCGCTGGTAGATCTCCATGACGTCGTCGCGCGTCATCCCCACCGCGGGCCGGTCCAGGATCTTCTCACCGTTGCGCAGGCCGACCAGGCGATGCGCCCAGCCCAGCGCGAGGTCCACCTGGTGCAGCGTGCACACCACCGTCAGCTTCTCCTCGATGCACACCCGGAACAGCAGATCCATGACCACACCGGCGTTTTCGGGATCCAGCGAGGCGACCGGCTCGTCGGCCAGCAGCAGACCGGGCTTCTGCATCAGAGTGCGGGCGATCGCGACCCGCTGCTGTTGGCCTCCGGAGAGGGTGTCGGCGCGCCGGTCGGCGTAGTCGGCCAGACCGACACGGTCCAGATGGCTGAGGGCCTCGGCCCGCATCGCCTTCGGGTAGGTCAGCGCACCGTAGCGGGGGAACCGGAGCTGTCCGAGGCCGCCGATCAGGACATTCTCCAAACAGCTCAACCGGCCGACCAGGTTGAAATGCTGGAACACGAACCCCACATTGCGGCGCAGCGCCCGCAACTGCTTGGCCGACGCCGTGTCGACGTGGGTACCGCCGACCTCGACACTGCCCGAGGTGACCGGGTGCAGGCCGTTGAGGCAGCGCAGCAGCGTGGACTTGCCCGACCCGGACAGGCCGAGCAGCACCAGCATCTCGCTGCGCCGGACATCGAGACTGACCCGGTCCAGGGCCAGCGTGTCACCGAAGCGTTTGGTGACATCGCGGGCGATGACGACGAGGTCGTCGCCCGCGACGGGATGGTGAGGTCCGGTGGTGGTCATGGGTTTTCAGCCCTTGCACTTCTCGGAGCCGGTGACGTCGCAGACGTGGCGCACGCCGCTGTAGTCCGAATCCTCGACCGGCACGAATCCCCAGGCGCGTTCGTCGGTGATCCGGCAGGCGTCGCCCTCGCAGAAGCCCTCGGCCTCGAGGTTGGTGACGTTGACCTTGTCGGCGAAGAGGGTCTTGAGCTTCCCGACGGCCTCGCTGCCCAGCGCGTCGTTGGCGGCGAACACCGAACCGGCGATCATCTCCGACTTCCACACGGTCTTGAGCTGGCCCGGCTTGAGATCACCCTTGGCGATCATGGTCTTGTCGACCATGGTGTCGAACGCGAAGCCGGCGTCGCAATCTCCGTTGGCGATGGCCAGGGCCGAGGAATCGTGCCCGCCGGCGTAGATCGGCGACATCGCCGCGGACAGATCGCCCTCGGCGCCCGACTTGATCACCCCGGCCTCGATCAGCCCGGCGGTCGGATAGAGGAATCCCGACGTCGAACCCGGGTCCACGAAGCACACCTTCTTGCCCGCGAAGTCCTTGAGGCCGTTGATGTTCGCCTCGTCTGCACGGGCCAGTCCGTAGGACTGGTAGCCGGGCTTGGCGCCCTGCTCCTGGATCACCGCGCCGACCGGGGTGATCTTGGCGCCGTTGACCCCGGCGACCACGTAGGCGAACGGTCCGAAGAAGGCCAGGTCGACGTTGTTGGCGATGATGCCCTCGACCACCCCGGCGTAATCGGAGGCCTGGACGAACTCGACCTTGGAGCCGGTCTCCTTCTCCAACAACTTGATCAGTGGCTCATAGCTGGCCTTGAGGTCGCTGGAGTTCTCGGCCGGGATCGCGGCCAGGGTGAGGGTTTCCGGGAAGCCCTGGGCGGTCTTGGCGTCGGAACTGTCGGAACTCGAACAGCCTGACAACACGAGGGCGGCGCTGGCGGCTGCGACGGCAGCAAGGCGACAGGTACGAAACATCATGGTGCGCGGAACCTTTCGGGGGCGGTGAGGTTGGCCGGACGTGCGACGCCGGTGGCGTGCAACTGCTCTGCCCCACACCCTGTGGGTTGGTCTATACCAACGGGTGCATCCAAGTTGGCCGGGAGGTAAACAACACGGCAAGTCTTGGTCTATACCAAAACTTGCTACGGTGAGTGGGTGTCCGCGAGTGCAGAACCACGAGTTCTCAAGCACCAGGTTGTCCGCGCGCAACTGGAGCGATTGCTCGACGACCTGGAGGTCGGCGACCCCTTCCCCGCGGAGCGCGAGATCGCCGAGCGCTTCGATGTCGCCCGCGAGACCGTCCGGCAGGCATTGCGAGAACTGTTGTTGGCCGGGCGGATTGAACGCCGCGGCCGGACCACCATCGTCGCGCGGCCCAAGATCCTGCAGCCCTTGTCCATGGGCTCCTACACCGAGGCGGTCAAGGAGCAGGGTCGCACCGGTGGGCGCATCCTGGTCGGCTGGAGCGACTTGATCGCCGACGACATCCTGGCCGGGCAGCTCACCATCGACGTGGGCGCACCGATCCTGCAACTGGAGCGAGTGCTGACCACCGACGGTATCCGGGTGGGTCTGGAGACCACCAAGCTGCCGGCCGCGCGGTACCCGGGATTGCGGGAGACCTTCGACTACCGCGAGTCGCTGTACGCCGAGATCCGCAGCCGCGGTATCCGCTTCGAGCGGACTGTCGACACCATCGACACCGCCCTGCCCGACTCCCGCGAATCGGCTCTCCTCACCGTGGACAGCCGCACCCCGATGTTTCTGCTCAACCGGGTGTCCTACGACCAGGACGGAATTCCGATCGAACAGCGGCGCTCGCTGTACCGGGGTGACCGGATGACGTTTACAGCGGTGATGACCGCCTCGTAGAAACAGCCTTTTCTGGCGCCCCTGGGCCCAACCAAGTGGTTAGCCGAAATGTGGTGTCGTTTCCGTATGGTGGCGGTTAATTGCCGTTTGGAGCTTTTGGGTACTACGGGTCGTAATGTTCAAATAATTCCAACCTGGCAAACGTGGAACTGCTCTGTTCGGTGGTGGTTCGTATGGACTGAACTGGGGATTCACGGCATTCTCGGGCCCGATTTCTTTGTGGCCCAGTTATTCGGTGAAACAGAATGTGTAAGTTCAAGATTCGACACTGAAACATGTTTCAGAAAAATGCTCGTATTGGCGCCACGCCAGGACTACATTTCGCCCGTCGGCCTGAACGCCGGTGTCGGTTCAGAACGAAACGTCACCAATCTCCAGCGTCATCTCGAAGGGAAGTCCCAGTGGAAGTATCCGTTCGTTCCTGTCTCACCGCCACCACCGCGCTTGTCGGTGCTGGTGCGATGGCTTTGAGTCCAGTCAGTCCAGTTGATCCGAATCTGGATGACCTGCGGGCCCCGGTGGTGGAAGCGGATGTCGGGTTGGTGGCCGCGCCGTTCCCGTTGCAGACGTGGCTGAACACCGCGATCAATGTGGCCAACAATGTGACCACAGTGGCGCAGGCAGAGTGGGCGTTGCCGGTGCCTCTGTTGCGGCAGATCACTGCCAATGTGATCGAATACGCCGCGGTCGACATCGGTGCGTATCAGGCGGCGGCCGCTGCTGCGGTGACGTATTTCGGGACGACGTACCCGGAGATCATGCAGACCGCGGTCGCTGCGTTGGACGCCGGTGACTTCGAAGGGTTCATGAGCGGGGTGAACTCCGCGATCTTCGGCACATTCTTCAATGTGTTGTTGCCGTTGCAGGGGGCGCTGGTGATTCCGCGTCAGATCGCGACCAGCCTCGCGGCCGCGGCCATCTATCTCGCGTCCGACTTCGTGACCGCTGCCGGGGCGGTGGTCGTGCAGGGGATGCTTCCCGCGATCACGGCGGCGATCGGCGCCGACTTGCAGGCGTCGTATGACGCGGCAACCAGCGGTAATTGGGTGGGCACGATCGCCTCTCTGGCTGACCTGCCGGGTGCGGTGAGCAACGCCGTCCTCAACGGGGTGAACGGGGTGAACGGAGTGACCGGGCCCGCAGCCGGGATCATCACCGGTGGTGGCTTCTTGGGTCTGCTCGTGCAGACCCTGCCACAGCAACTGGCGTCGAAGATTGCGACCCCTGGCGCGCAAGACATCATGACCGGCGGCACCGTCCAGGCGGCGGTGGAGGACTTTGTCACCCAAATGACCACCGAGTGGCCCACACCCGACGAGCTGGCGAAGATCCCGGCGGGTATCGCCGCAGGGTTGCAGGGCCTGCCGGCAGCAGCGTTCAATGCGGCCGGCAGAGCGTTGGGCGGGTTGATCGGTGGCGGTGGTAGCGCATTGAATTCCACCGGCGCACAGGTCAACTCGACAAGCCGTTCGGGCGGTGGCGAGTCGTTAGCCGCGTCGGTGAGCAACGGTGTGGCCGCGAAGCCGGCAGGGGTGAGTCTTGATGGGCTCGACATGGGCGGCCGCGGGCTGATCGGGGTGTTCGTCGGTGACGGCACTGCTGAGAATCCCAATGCCGGACTCCTGATCGGCAAGGGTTACAGCTACGGCACGGTGGCCGGGGACTGCGCATCCAGCTGCGATGGTGGACGGGGCGGGTTGCTGATGGGCCAGGGCGGCAACGGCTTCGGCGGCGGGACCGGTGGCAGCGTCGGCCTGATCGGCAACGGTGGCGCCGGCGGTGCGGGCACGGCCGAGCATCTCAACGGTGGTATTGGCGGCACGGGTGGCATCTTCGGCAATGGCGGCGCCGGAGGGGCCGGCTTCGGCACCGGAAACGGTGGAACCGGTGGGAACTCCGGCATGTTCGGGAACGGTGGCACAGGCGGGGCAGCCGGTGCGACCGGTGGGACCGGAGGCACGGGCGGTCTGGGTGGTCTGCTCGCCGGGAATGGTGGCACCGGTGGCACCGGTGGTGGCGCCGGCGGTGATGCCCGCGCCATCGGCAATGGTGGCACCGGCGGTGCCGGCAACGCCAACAACACCACCGGTGGCTCCGGGGGTACCGGCGGCGCGGTGTTCGGCAGCGGCGGGACCGGCGGTGCCGGCGTGAACGGCAGCGCGGCCACTGCTGGGGAGGCCGGTAATGGCGGCCGCGGCGGTGACGCGATCTCCCTCGTCGGCAATGGCGGTACCGGCGGTCAGGGTGGCAGTGGTCAATCGGGACTGGGCAAGACCGGCGGCGCTGGCGGTGACGGTGGCAGCGGTGGAAAGCTGTTCGGCCAGGGCGGCACCGGCGGGCAAGGCGGCAGAGGCAGCATTTTCGGAGCGCTCCAGGGCATGGGCGGCCGCGGCGGGAATGGCGGCAGCAGCACCGGAATCCTGGGTACCGGTGGTAAAGGCGGTGCGGGCGGCAACGGCGGTATCGCCACCGGCAGCTCCACCAGCGGCGGCGGTAACGGTGGGACCGGAGGCAACGGCGGCGCCGGAGGAATCAACGGCGGCGCGGGCGGTGCAGGCGGTGCGGGCGGCAACACCAGCGGCAGCACTCTATCCCCCGGCTCCGGCGGCACGGGAGGTACGGGCGGCACGGGGTTCGGCGGCAGCCGTCCCGGCGGCAGCGGGCAAACCGGCAGCGGGCCCAGTGGTAACACCGGCGGGGCCGGAGGCGCCGGTGGAGCAGGAGGAGGCCTCTGAATCAACCATAAAGTCAGCCAAAACATTGGTGGTCCAGTGCAATCCGCCAAATCCAGTCATGACGTCGGCACCGGGATTCCGCTCTAGCCAGTCATGACAGCGACGATCCACCCCCTCCCCGCCATCACGGAGGGGGTGGATTGCGTTGTGGGTCAGCCGGGTCGGCGACGTGGTGCGAAAACATCTGTGAATTACCGAATTTCGGTCAGCGGCACTGCTAGCGTGCGGGCATGACAGAGCCCAGCCGTACCCCGATCACAGTGGCGATCGTTGCGTTGGTGGCCGCTTTGGCCGCGTCCGGGGTCGCGATTACGGCGCTACTGGACAAGCCCGAGGCCTCCGACAACGCGGCAGCAGCGCCGCCGCCGCCCTCGGAGCAGGTGAGTGCCGCCCGCACGCGCACGTGCGACAACTTCAGGAAGGTCGCGTCCGGGGTCGCCATTCAGACACACACCCAGCCCGAAGACAATCCCACTTCGGGGCAGGCCGTTGCGGCGAATGCCCGGCTGTCGATGCTCGGTGGTGGCACCTATCTACTGGACAACATCGATCCGGCCGCCCCCGGCGACCTCAACGATGCGGTCAAGTCGTTCGCCGGGACGCTGCAGACGGTCGCGGTGAACGCGCTGGCCGGCATCGGCAACGATGCGCCTGACCAGGCGACGTTGCTACAGAAGGCGCAAGCCGAGACCGAGCGGATCGAAGCGCTCTGCGAGTAGGCGGCGCTCAGCGGTTGCCGCGGTAGACGCGAGGCGACACCCCGACGCGGCGCCGGAAGGCCGTGGCGAAGTGGTTGGGCGTCGAAAACCCCACCATCGCACTGATTTCCGTGATCGTCCGGGCGGTGTGCCGCAACAGGGACTTGGCACGTTCGATCCGCCGGTCCAGCAGGTACTGATATGGCGTGGTGTGAAACGCCGCGCGGAATGCCGAGATGAAGACGCCCACCGGCATATTTGCTTGCTGGGCAAGCGATTCCAGCGTGATATCGGAATCGAGACTCTCCTCGAGGAACGCGACGATCATCGAGCGGGTGGCCGAGTCCAGGGTCTGGGGTCGGCGTTCGGTCAAGGGCGGGGGATTCACCGTGTACATGTCGGTGATCAACAACCGCAAGGTTTCGCTCACCGAGTCGGTGAGCAACCGCGCTAGCGCATCGTCGCGATCGGCGACGTCGTGGATGCGCTCGACCATCTGATGGATCAGCGGATCGCGGTGTTTGACGCGGGGAACCAGCGTCGTCGCGCCGAGCAGGCTGTCCGGGATCGCGATCTCGCAGTATTCCGCGGTATCCCCTTCGACCAACGACGCGCACTTGTCGCCGGCCGGCACCACCCAGATGTCGCCCACCTGCGGGACGCCGCGGCCGGAGGGGCCCCAGTCCGGGTCGGTCTCCATCGAGCGCAGGTGCCCGGCGCGGTGCACGAAGATGAGATGGCGGCTGTCGTCGAAGCAGCACCAATCGGTCGTGGTGTCGATCCGCTCGGCGGCGAATCGCAGCGACATGCCGCGGGTGGCAACGGCCTTTTCACCCAGAATGACGCGGCGGGACAGAGGCCGATCGCCATCCCATAGCTTCATCGCCACCCGCGAAACCTCCTGCGCGATTTGCGGTCGCGTCAATCCGGATCGCAGCGTATCGAGCGACAGCCCACAGCGTGAGCTTTTTGAATTGAAATCCCTGTCAGTCTGGCGAAGTGACTCTTAGAAAAGTCGCGACGCCGTGACCAATTTGTGACCTTTAACCTTGGGAAACACGCCACAAATGTGCTTGACACGTTTCTGAGGAAATTCTCAGAACAGGGGAGCGGTTGCTGCAACGCCCAAGAAGGGCCCGTATGGTGCCCGTGTGGGCCGACACTCATTAGCCAGCCCAGGCCAGCGCAAACTGCCGGCCGTCGCGGCTGCGTTCATCGCGCCGGTCGCTGCGTTCTTCGCAGGCGGCAGTGATAGTGCTTCATCCCCGTTCGCGGAGGATCTCAAACCTGTCGCGGCGCCGGCACCGGCTACGGAACCACCGTGCTGCATGGAGGTCGTGACCGCGCCGGCGGCGTCCGCGTCGTCGGCTGTCGTCCAGACTGTCGGCCTGAGTGCGACGCAAGCGCAACCCGCCACCGCGTCACGGTGGCGCGTCATCAACATTCCGCAGCTGCTGCCCGTCGGAGTGGCACCGGAACGCGGCCTGCAGGTCAAGACCATCCTGGCGGCCCGCGCCGTCAGCGCCGACTTCCCGGAGATCCAGAACATCGGTGGCGTCCGGCCCGACGCGCTGCGCTGGCACCCCAACGGCCTGGCGCTCGACATCATGATCCCCAACGCGACCAGCTCGGCGGGAATCGCGCTCGGCAATCGGATCGTCGCCTACGCAATGAAGAACGCCGACCGATTCGCCTTGCAGGACGCGATCTGGCGGGGTACCTATTACACGCCCGGCGGCGGTGCGAAATCCGGCGGCTACGGCCATTACGACCACGTCCACCTCACCACCAAGGGTGGCGGCTACCCGACGGGCGGCGAGCTCTACCTGCGCTGAGCCCGCGTGAGCACAGCGTGTCCCGTGATCGGGGCCGTGAACGCCGCTTAGATTCGCATCGTGGCGCGCAAAATGTCGTTCCGCCGGGCCCGATCGGTGATGAGTGCCGAGATCGCCGCGATCCGCCGCACCGATCCCGATCTCGATGCCGGCGACATCGCCGGATTCACCCTGCCGATCCTGGTGCGCGCCCTCGGTGTGGCGGCCATCGGCGTGGTGCCGTTGCTGGTGGTTCGCAACGGGGAGGCCGCGAATGAGCAACTCGTTCCGGTCATCGGATCGCTCGCCCTGGTGATCATCTGCGCGGCCGTCGTGGCCTGGCTGCTCGCGATCGTCATCTCCGGCCTGGTGGTGATGGTTCTGTACCGGACCCGGCCGTCGTCCTCCTCGCGGCTGGTGATGCGCATCCTGACCGACTCGTTCATGCGGATCGACGACTCGACCTCGGCGCTGATGCTGCTGGCCCTGCTGGCCGGGCTGCTGTCCCTCGCGTTCGGCCTGCCGACGCGCAGCGGCGACGAGCTCGCCAACTCGGTCCTCGACGATCTGCTCGCCGCTCAGATCGGTGTGCTGCTGGTGGCGCTGGGGTTCGCGTTCATCGCCGAGTCGATCCGCTCGGCGGCCGACATCGTCGACGACCAGTCACTGCTGCTGGCCTGGCCCTGGGCCTTGATCATCGCGTCGCTGAGTTGGGTTCTGGCCACCGCTGCCGGGCCGTTCGAGGCGACCCGGATGCTGACCATCCTGCTGCACGAATGGCTGCCCGCCGTCGTCGACGGACAGCCCAGCTCCCAGGTGATCGCCGAACTGGTCCCGCCCTCGGCGCGGTGGTGGGTGGCATTCGGGCCGCTGCCGGTCATCGCGGCGATCTGGGCCTACGAGGCGTACCGGCGTGGTGGGTTCGTGGCGATCCGGCAGTTCTTCGAGGACGACGAGCCTACGGACGCGTCAGACTGATCAGTCCGCGTCGCCGTCGGCCTCGGGTTCGGAATCGGGCACATCGCGTCGTCGCGAGAACATCAGCACGATGTCGCGGATCGGCGCCTCCCGCAGCGCACCCCACTGCGGTCCGGCGGCGAAATCGGTATCGGTCGCCACGAAGCGGTAGCCCGGCAGATCGCGTTGCGGAGCGAAGGGAAACTTCATGTGCCACAACCGATCCGCGACGGCAACGGCCGCCTCGGCAGGCATCGGACGGTCGATCCCGAGCGGGATGCAGATGTCCTGAGTGTGCACCAGAACGTCCATCAGCGGATCGACTTCCTTGGTCATCGGTGGCCGCTTCCGCGAACCCGCCATGGCGCGCAGGCGTGCCGTGATGGCTGCCGGATCGGCGGGGTCCTCCAGCGCCACCCGGCGGACCATGGCATCGAACCGGAAGCCCGACTTGAGTGCGGCCAGCAGTGCTTCACCGCGACCCACGTGGGATTGCGTGATGTGGACGGCGACCTCGCGCACCGTCCAGCCCGCGCACAGCGACGGCGTCGCCCACTGTTCGGGGGTCAGGGTGTCGAGGAGATCGGCGAGCCGGCCACGTTGTTCGTCGATGTGGCGCCAGATCGTGTCGGAGTCCATCGCCGCTCCTATCGTCTCAGATTCCCTGATCAACATAGTCGCGCCGGGTTTCTCGTCAGTACCCCTTTGCCGCAGGGTCTACAGACAGCTCTGGCCCAGCACGAGGCTGGGCCAGAGTCGCCGTCGTCGCCGGATCAGTCGGTCGCGAACGCCGCCTGGGCCTCCAAGTTGAGGTCGACGTAGCTTTCCTCGCTCACATCGACCGCGACGCCCTTGATGGTGCCGCCGGTGAACCGGCCCGGGTTCTGGTAGAGCGACGACACGTTGTCGCCGCTGTCGAACCCGACGCACAACCCGTCGCCGGCAAGCGTGAACTTGCCGATCTGGGCCCGCATCGGCCCTCTCGTCGCTTCCTTGCCGTCCACGTAAAGCACTGCGGTACCAGTGGATTCGCCGAACTGGCCTTTGCCTTCGCGGATGAACTCCATGCCGAGCGCGTGCTTGCCCTCCGGCAACGGGCCCGAGACGAACACCTGTTCCGGCTTGATGCCCAGGAAGTTGTAGACGTAGTGCAGCTTGTTGTCCTTGATGAACAGGGCGTGCCCGCCGAAGCGCGAACCGTGGGCGAACAGCACGCCCTGTGCCTCTTTGGTCATGTCCACGTCGGCGATGATCTTGTACGACCGGCCGCGGATGTTGGCCGCCACGCCCTCGGGCACCGGCGCGGTGTCCGGATAGTAGACATAGCGATTGCGCGGCGGCTCGAACTGTGGCCGCTCGATGGTGATCATCTCGACCGCGGCGCGGTCATCGAGGGGCAGGACGTAGTTGTTCTTGGCCTCCTCGTTCCACGCATCGATCAGCTCCTTGAGTTTCTCCGGATTCTGATCGGCGACGTTCTTGGCCTCGGAGCGATCCTCGTCGACGTGGAAGAGCTCCCACTTGTCCTGATCGAAATGACCTTTTCCACTGATGGGCGCGTGCAGGGCCGACGCCTTCCAACCGTCCTGCCAGATACCGCGGGTGCCCAGCATCGCGTAGTACTGACGCTTCTTGGTGGTGGGGGCATCCGCACCGTCGAAGGAGTACCGCATCGACACGCCGTTGACCGGGTATTGCTTGATGCCGCGATATTCCTCCGGCATCTCGATGCCCGCGACGTCGAGAATGGTCGGGACGACGTCGGTGGCGTGGTGGTACTGGTGGCGCACCTCACCCTTGGCCTTGATGCCCTTGGGCCAGTGGATCACCATCGGGTCGCAGGTGCCGCCGGAGAACTGCGAGTAACGCTTGAACATCTGGAACGGTGTGGAGAACGCGACCGCCCAGCCGGTCGGATAGTGGTTGTAGGTGTCCGGTGTGCCGAGCCGGTCCAGCATCTTCATGTTCTCGGCGAGATCGTCCGGGTAGCCGTTGAAGAACTTGTTCTCATTGACCGAGCCGTTCGGTGACCCCTCACCGGAGGCGCCGTTGTCCGCGCAATAGAAGATGACGGTGTTGTCCAACTGACCGGTCTGGTCCAGGTAGTCGACCACCCGCCCGACTTGGGCGTCGGTGTATTCGGAGAAACCGGCGAACACCTCCGCCATCCGCGAAAACAACTTCTTCTCGTCCGGGCTCAGTGAATCCCACGGACGCACCGCGTCGGCCTCGGACGCCACGTCCTCGGGCATCGGGTTGATGGGGGTCAGCTGGGTGCCCTCGGGCAAGATGCCCTTGTCGACCATCCGGGCGAGCACCCATTCGCGGTAGGCCTCGTAGCCGTCATCGAACTTGCCCTTGTACTTTGCGGAATACTCCTCCGGGCTGTGGTGCGGCGCGTGGTTCGCGCCCGGGCAGAACCACATGTACCAGGGCTTCGACGGGTTGCTGGACCGCTGGTCGCGCAGCATCCGGATAGCTTGATCGGCAAGGTCTTTCGACAGGTGGTAGCCCTGCTCAGGAGGGTACGGCTGCTCGATGAACCGGTTGTCCTCGGACAGGTCGGGATACCACTGGTTGGTTTCGCCGCCGAGGAAGCCGTAGAAGCGGTCGAAGCCCTTCTGTAGCGGCCACTCCGATTTGCTACCGCCGCTGGAGACGTCCTCTTCCGGGACGTTGTGGTCCTTGCCCACCCAGAAGGTGCTGTAGCCGTTATCTTGCAGGACCTGTCCCACCGTCGCGCATTGCGCGGGCAGTCGTGCTGCCGCGCCCGGGAAGCCATCGGAGCCTTCGGTGATGCTGGCGAACCGGTTCACGTGGTGATTGCGCCCGGTCAGCATGCAGGATCGAGTGGGCGAGCACAGCGCTGTGGTGTGCCACTGCGAATAGGTGAGCCCGTTGTCGGCCAGTCGTTGCAGTGTCGGCATGTTGATCCGGCCGCCATAGGGCGACCACGAGGCCATACCGGTGTCGTCGAACAGCACCACCAAAACATTGGGTGCCCCTTCGGGAGCGTGCTTGAGCTCGAAGGGCTTCCAATCCGGCTGCGAATCGCGAACGTCCAGTTCGATCTTGCCGTTGAAGCCTTCATTGATGCCGGTGCCGTAGTCCGGCGGGCCCGCATCCGCACTGGCGCCGCCGGTCTTGTTCGAATCGTCGCAGCCGGAGACCAATGCGCCGGCGGCGGCGACCCCGACTCCGGTGGCGGCGATGCCTCCCAGCATCGAGCGTCTCGACAGTTTGCCGCGCGGGGCGGGATCGGTTTCGGTCATGTCATCGTAGGTCGATTCCATGTCGATCGACATTATTCCCGATTCACCGCGGTGTCCGGATAAATCGCCGCGCAAGTTGATAACACTCGACATCAGCTGTGGGCCAAGACATTTCCGGCCACCGGCCGGTGCCGAAATGCATCGGGCGGCCGATCTGTCAATCGCCCGTTTCGGGTGAGGCCTAGAGCGGAATCGGCCGGTTCAGGTCGTCGTGATCGTCGTCGACGAGTAGCTCGTGGAAACTCCGCAAAGCCGACGCGCAGGCGGCCCGCTCGTCCGGGTCGAGCCGGTCGAGTACCCGTCCGAGCTCCCGGCGCCGCCGGGTGGTCACTTGCCGGACCAGTTTGCGACCGCGCTCGGTCAGGGCCAGCGTGACGACGCTGCGGTTGGCCGGGTCTGAGCCTCGGCTCAGATGGCCGGAGGCGTCCAGCCGGTCGGCCAGGCGCGTCACCGTCGAGCCCACCACTCCGAGCGCCTGAGCGCATTCCGTCGACGTCAACTTGCCGCGCTCCTGCAACACCAGCAAGAGCCGGAACTGTGGCAGCGAGATCTCCAGTTGGTCGACGCTACGCAGCGCCAGTCCCACCAGATCCCGGGTCGCCACTTCGAACGCCGACAGTTCATCGACGGGAGTTCGGGTCATCTCGTGCTGCTGCGCGCGGCCCATCCGGTGAGTATCCCACGGTGCGGCCCTGATGGCGGGTGTCTTTGTCGTGGTGGCACCGTCAATTTGGGTCGGGCGGAGCGGCCGACGGTGTCGCATTTGTATTGAAAATATTGTCAGCCAAGCTGATTCGGAGTGGCGGTTGCGTTCGGATTCGCGCCGAGATTGTGCTGAGGGTCGTTGCGTGTGCGACTTCGCGACCCTCGGCGCAGTCTCGCGAGCGGCGTCGCGCCCCTCACTCGCCCGGCTGCGAAAGCAGTGCCACCACCGCGTCGGTCAGTGCCGTTCGGGCGATGTCGAGATCCGAGGTGAAGCCGATCTCGCGCTCGTTGCTCAGGCCCCGGATGGCGGCCGGGAGCAGGCAGCGAACCCGGTAGAGCTTGTCCGGGTCCAGGTCGAGCCCGTCCATCAGGTAGTCGAAGCCTTGAATCCAATCGAGTTCGCGGGCCGCGAAAGCGGCTGCCGTCCGCGGGTATTCGACGGCGATATCGGAGCGGCGCGCCGGTAACGAGGTGCGCAGCGCGGTCAATGCCCGCCCCTCGGTGGTGTCCAGGTAGGTCCAGACGGAGTCGATCACCGTGGCCACCCGCTCCCGTATGGTGTCGCCCCGCGACGGCGGGGCAACGTGATCGGATACCCAACTGCGGGAATGGATCTCGGAGATCACCGCCACCCACAGCCCATCCAGGTCACCGAACTGGTGCTGCACCGTGCCCCAGGTGACGCCCGCGTCTTTGGCGATGCGATTCGCCGACACCGGCTCGCCACCGCTGTCGGCCAGACACTGGATGGCGACGTCGAGCAGGCGCGCGCGGGTCTCCAGGCCGCGCTTGTTCAGTCGGGTACCCGCGGCCGACTGCGGGGCCACGTCGGGAACCGCGTCCCGCCACTGCTCCTGAGCGCGGGCGGCCTGCGGGGATTCGCCCGCGTTCAGGCGAACTTCCCGGGGTTGGCTGCGACGGCTCGTCGCAGCGTCGGGCGATTGGCCCGGTACGCCCGCACGACGGGTTCGAGTTCCTGCGGGCTGGCCCCATGCATGATCACCGAGTGTGTGCCCAGGTCGTACTGCCGGGCGATGGTCTTCGCGCAGTCCTGCGGCGATCCCTTGGCCACCGAGTCCAGCCATTCGGCCGGGATCAACTCGGCGATCTGCTGCAGCGTCTCGAATGAGGCGCTGGCGTCGATCGGTCCCGCTGCGGCCGCGTCGCTGAACAGGTCGGTCTGCTTGATCCGCTCCCACACCGCGGGATCCCAGCCGTTGGCCGAGACCAGCACGTCCGCGTATGCCTGCAGATACGTCGCCAGCCGGCCGACGCCGCGACGCAGCTGATCCTCCTCTGGCAATGCGTCGGGAACCGTCGCCAGGCAGGCCCAGATGCGGACGCTGTCCGGATCGCGGCCCGCGCGCTCGGCCCCGCGGCGGACCGCCGCGACCGATACCTCCGTCGCGGCATCGGAGAAAAAGGTATGCAGCACAACGAAATCGGCGATCTCGCCGGCGAGCTCCATCGTCTTCGGGCCGACCGCGACCAGGCCGATCGGCGGTCCCTCACCCAGGCCGTTCGCGTGGCGCAGGAACGGGAACTTCCCGGCCGGGCCATCGTGGTTCACGATCATCTCGCCGGCCCACAGGCGGCGCAGGATGCCGAAGAAGTCGCGCAGCCGGGCCTCGGTCACCACCGGGAGGTTCATCGCCTGCCAGTACGCCGCCATCCCGCGACCGAACGCCATCGCGAACCGGCCTTCCGTCAGCGCGTGCATCGTGGACCCGATCGTCGCGGTGACGGTGGGGTGGCGGGTGTGGTGGTTGGTCGACGGCGCGATCCCCAGCTTGGTGCTGCAGCCGGCCAGCGCGCCCGAGAGCACCGCCGGGTCCTTCACCGTGAACCGCTCACCGATGTGGCAGGAACCCAGTCCCAGCGCCTCGGCGGCACGCGCCTCGGGCAGGACCACCCGGACATCCGCGGGGTGCCGGGTCACCGCGTAGTAGCCGAGCTCGCGGAGCTGGTCTTCGGGGTTCGACGATGTGGTGACCGGCGTCGTCAATGGGGTGCCTTTCGCTCCGTGAACGCTTAGCACCTTTAACCATCTACCGGTAATTGTCAATGAGGGTTCTCAATGAATGGGGCGGGGATGGCGAAGCGCACGATCGAGAAGCGAATCGGGCGTGGACGATGTAGAAACTGATGCGCAGTGAATGTCGCCCGCTCCTTTGGCGCCGCCAGTGACTCTCGCGAGACGCGCGCGAGCCTCGCGAGTGTCGCAGCCCAGCTTGCGTTAGTTGGTCGCGGTGGACTGGGCGCGTCTATGGCGGTCGTCGCCAGCAACGTTGGCGAGGCAGCTCGTGTAACGCGCCATTGGCGGCTGGCGGCCAGAGTGCAGCTCTACCTGCTGTAACAACGCGCTTTGAAGGTGGTTGGTGACACTGTGGACGGGGGCCGAGCCTGTGTACTCGGCTTGGAAGCTTCCTCAGACTGCATTTGGTGCTGCCGGACAGGATCGCACCCTTGGTGGGTTTTGGCTTAGATCGACTGTTGCGCAGCACGTTATGCCAACAGCTGCGAATGATTGAGACCCGCTGGCTAGGATCATCTGCTCGCCGACCGGTCGTTAGACCTCGGCCTCAAGCCAGATTGGCGAGGCCGAGGTCATTCGACTAGAGCACAGACCTTACGGTCATCCCCAACGCTGGTGCCGAAGCCGTTTGTTTCACCGGCCGCATCGGAGTGCACTCGCTCCATTGTAAGGGATCCCTGTCAGCTAATTGATGGCCACACGCCGCCCGTGAACACGGGCATCCCCGAGGGGACTCGTCCTGAGATCCGTACCAGAAGACGGGCATGCCAAGGTGCACGCAGGTTGTTCTGCAGCAACTCGACGTTGCCGCCTCCTCCGCGTATCGCTCTGGCGTAGTCGACGAGCAGGTCAGGTACCCAGCCGACAGCATCCCCGTCGGAAGTCTTTAGCAGAAGAGCCCGCGAATTTGCCTCGTTGGTGACATCGTCGCCGAGTAGTAGCTTATCGCCCGGGTGCAGCGAGTTCGCGGCATCTTCGGTACCGTAGTCGCGAAGCGCGTATCTCACTCCACGAGCCAAAAAAATCGCTTCGGTAGCGCCGTCCGATGCAATGGCGGGCGCTTCGACGATATGGACGCTGTCTCCCTTATTTCCGCCTCCGCTGCGGCTGAGAATGTCCAGGGTCGACGCTTCTGGTTTCAGGCCTAGCCAACTGATGTATTCGGGAAAGTCCGGTCGCTTGCGGTCCATCGCTCGTAGTTCGAAGAATGGCCATAGCCGCGTAGATATATAGACGCTGTTGAAATCTGGGAATCCAATGAACGGCCGAAACCCCTCGACAGTGCTAACGCCGTCGAGGTATTGAAATTGGTAATCCGTGGGCCCGAAGCTATCCAGGACCGCGACCGGCGCAATGGCACGCCTGAGTCGGTTGCGCCATGTAATCGCAAAACGACGTGTTGTGCGGGTGTTGTTCGGGGTAAGCAGCTCAGCTGAGGACATCAAGCAACCTCCCTCGGTTAACCATGACCAACTCCACGGTGAAGCGGCGGGCGACGTCGCTGAGATCCGGTGCGGCCGCGACGACGTCGTCTACGGAATCACACTCCACTGACATTATGCGGTCACGCCAAAAGTCGCGTGTCTCCGAAGGGCACAGAGCGGCGGCGGCACCTGCAAGGTCGACGAGAGTCTGCCAGCGCGTTCCCGCGCGGTGTTCGAAGCGACGGGCACGCCCTCGGAGTGCCCATCCGGCGATGGTGCCATTCGCGCCTGCTAACAATTCGCCCCGCTTCTCGTCGGTTAGCGTGAACCCAAGGCTGGCGGCATGATCGAATGATGGACACAAGGCGTCGCGCCCAGGACCACCGGGCGGCGGCACCAGTACGGCCCAATTGCGATCGTGACGGTCGCCATGGGCGATCAGGGCATCGAAGATCAAGTAGCCCGTGAAAGTATCGAACGCGTTGAAACCGGCTGGCAACGTCGTCGCTTCCGGCGGCGCCGTGAACCGTTCGAGTGCCCGGCGGATGTTTTCGACGTTGTATCCGATGTGTTCCGCGTCGTTGGGTTCGTAGTCTGCGACAACCTCGGGCATCAGCACCTGGCCGAGTTGCAATTCCCAGTCTGGTAGCCGGGCGTCCTCGACCAAGGCGCCTGGTGCATGGTCCCGATCGGCTAGCTCCACTCTCGCTGCTGGAACTCCGAGCAGCCTCGCGAACTCGCAGCCAAGCTTCTCCGCAATATCCTCGCGCACAGATCGGTCGCGCGAAGGGCGCGCTGGTTTGAACAACCATGTGCGTTCACGCGACTGATGCCGCAGCCAGTCGTGCGAATGTTGACCCTGATTCTCAATTCCGGCTGTCGCCCAGTCGTCGACGGGTTCGACTGACCAGAACGCGACCATGAGGGTCATTGTGGCGTAGACAGTGCCTGGTGCGACAACTTGGCCAGCTGCAGCGAACGGGAGCTGTGAAGTGGCTCCGTCCAGCACAGTCAGATGAAAGTTAACAATCTTGCTGTGAATGTCTCCGGCAAGCGCTAGGTAAGGCCTGCTACGTCGAGCCTGGGTATGGAGCCGATGACGGGAATCGAACCCGCGTATTCAGCTTGGGAAGCTGATGTTCTGCCATTGAACTACATCGGCATTGCTGCTGACGAAGGATAGCAAGCCGGGCCGACCGTGTGTGAGGCGGTGTGAGGATCGCCCCGCGAGTCTAAGAAATTGACGCCGGCGGTCTTGCGGACCGGTGCGAGCCGGGTGGCGAAGGTAGTCGGCGCTGGTGACGCACGGTTGCCCAGTGCGGACCCGGCGGTCTGGTGGCCATGGCGAAATATATGACCCCAGAACATGATTGCCGTCATCAGCCCACCCTGAGAGTCGCGTAAAAGCTCGGGCCGAAGTTCTCAGGAGCGCTCTCTACCGTCGTTTGCACGGGGCTCCATCCGGTGCTGAATGGAGCGAACAGGCCCGCACGATGGGCCGAATCAACCGAGGGATTCAACCAATGGACGTTGTTATCGGTATTGCCATGACCTCACGCGACGCCCGGCTCCTCCTGGTGGAGGGTGCCCGAGGGGACGGGGCGGTGATCGACCACGATTCGTTCGACGCCGACACCGGCGTCGGCGTCGAACGGCCCGGCTTCAGCGAGCACGTGGTCAGCGCGGTGCTCGGCACCTATGCCGCGGCCTCGGCCAACGGGAACACCGTCGCTCGCGTCGCGCTGACCTGGACCGACGCGGTCTCCATCGAGGCCAAGCTGGTGCTCGACGCGCTGGAGGAGCTGGCCATCAACAATGTGGCGTTGGTGCCCACCGCCGACGCGCTCGAAGCGGCGGCCGAATACACCGTCCGGATCGCGGAGCGCGATTCGATCGCCCTGTGCATCGTGGAACCCGACGTGACCATGCTCGCGCTGATCGGCGCCGAGCGCGAGGACGGCACGCGCCGGTTGCGTAGCCGGGAGTTGCATGGCCCCGACGAGGCCACCACGGTGCTCGCCCTGCGCGGCGCCTGCGACAGCTTCCCCGAACCGATCGGCGCCGTCGCCATCGCCGGATCGGCTCCTGGTGTGGAAAGCCTTGTCGAGGAAGTGAATTCGGTGATGTCGCGGCCCGTCGTACGCGGCGACGACGCGGCACTGCTGCTGGGGCGAGGGGCGCTGATCGCCAGCGTCGACATCGTGCCACCCGAACGCGACGCAGACACCACAACCGGGTCGATCTTCGTCCCGCGCGCCGCGCGGTTGGCGTCCGCCCCTGAACTCGACGAAGCCGACGCCGACGCCGTGCCCAAACGTGATCCGTTGGTGCGGACCTTGACGATGATCGTGGCCACCGCAGTGCTCGTCCTCGCGGGCTCGGTGTTTCTGGCGGTCACCGTGCGCGGGGACGACGGCGGCTCCCCGTCGCAGGCGTCGACCCCGGCGCAGCACGCCGCGCCACTCCCGCCGGCGCCGCCACCACCTGCGCTGATACTGCCGCCCAACGCGAACCCGGCCGCCTTGCCGGCACCGGTGGCCCAGCCGCAGCCGCCGAACCCACTGCTCGTGGCCGCCCTGAGCAACCCGCAGATCAACGCCGTCGCCAAGAGGGTGTTGCCGCCGGCGGTCCAAGCGGCGCAGACACCCATCACGGTGCCGCACACCGACATCACCTTGCCGCCGCTGACGGAGGTGATCCGTCGCTAACCGATACGCTCGTCGGGTGCTGCTCTCCGATCGAGACATCCGGGCCGAGATCGCCGCGAATCGCCTGGCCATCGAGCCGTTCGACGATGCCCTGGTGCAGCCGTCGAGCGTCGATGTCCGCCTGGACACCCTGTTCCGGGTGTTCAACAACACCCGCTACACCCACATCGACCCGGCCAAACAGCAGGATGAGCTGACCTCGCTGGTCGAGCCCGCGGAGGGTGAGCCGTTCGTGTTGCACCCCGGTGAGTTCGTGCTGGGCTCCACGCTGGAGGTGTGCACGCTGCCCGACGATCTGGCCGGGCGGCTGGAAGGCAAGTCGTCGCTGGGCCGGCTCGGCTTGTTGACGCACTCGACGGCCGGGTTCATCGACCCGGGCTTCTCCGGGCACATCACGCTTGAGCTCTCCAACGTGGCCAATCTGCCGATCACGTTGTGGCCGGGCATGAAGATCGGCCAGCTCTGCCTGCTGCGGCTGACCAGCCCGGCCGAGCATCCGTACGGCAGCGACAAGGTCGGCTCGAAATACCAGGGTCAGCGGGGTCCGACGCCGTCGCGCTCGCATTTGAACTTCATCAAGTCCTAGGACATCGGGCCGAGTGGCCACTTATCGCACGCATTTCAATGATTCGCGTGCGATAGGTGGCCACTGGGCGCCGCAAACCGGGGCGGGCCCGCGACGGCCCGCGCCGTTTTCTACCTGTGGGCTGTGGAAATCGTCGAGTAACAGCCCAGGTGTAGAAACCGGTGGCGAAAGCGAGCCAAGCGGGCCCTCGGTGAACTTCCAGTAACCACACCGCAACACGAAACACGCCGGAAACACGCTCGCCGCGCGGGCGAAACGCGGGCCGGAGATTCTCGTCGGGACCGAAGGAGCCCGACGTGCAAGAGATCGATCCGGCCGCCACCGCGTGGCTGCTCGCCAGCACCGCGCTGGTCCTGTTGATGACCCCTGGCCTCGCCATCTTCTACGGCGGCATGGTCCGCACCAGTGGCGTGCTCAACATGATCATGATGAGCTTCATCTCGATCCCACTGGTCACCGTGGCCTGGCTGCTGGTCGGCTACACCCTGGCCTTCTCCGATGACGCCGGGGGCGGTCTGATCGGCGGCCTGCAGCACTTCGGCATGCTCGGCATCACCCCGAGCACCGCTCACGGCTCGGTACCCGAGTTGCTGTTCGCCACGTTCCAACTGACCTTCGCGATCATCACTGCCGCCCTGGTCAGCGGGGCCATCGCGGACCGGGCCAAGTTCGCCGCCTGGATGCTGTTCGTCCCGCTCTGGGCGGTCGCGGTCTACGCCGTCGTCGCGCACTGGGTCTGGGGTCCGGGCGGCTGGCTGGCGGGCCTCGGCGTCCTCGATTACGCAGGCGGCCTCGTCGTCGAGATCGTCTCCGGCTCCTCCGCGCTGGCGCTGGCCCTGGTACTCGGCCCTCGCATCGGCTTCAAACAGGACGCCATGCGCCCGCACAACCTGCCCTTCGTGCTGCTCGGCGTCGGCCTGCTGTGGTTCGGCTGGTTCGGCTTCAACGCGGGCTCGGCGCTGGCCGCCAACGGCACCGCCGCCGCGATCTTCCTCAACACCCTGGTCGCCGGCTGCCTCGGCATGCTCGGCTGGCTCACCGTCGAGCAGGTCCGCGACGGCAAGCCCACCACGTTCGGCGCGGCCTCCGGCGTGGTGGCCGGCCTGGTGGCGATCACCCCGTCGTGCGGCACGGTCAACACCCTCGGCGCGGTGGTGGTGGGTTTGGCCGCCGGTGTGGTGTGCTCCTTTGCAATCGGCCTGAAGTTCCGGTTCGGATATGACGACTCGCTGGACGTGGTCGGCGTGCACTTCGTCGGCGGCGTGGTCGGCGTGCTGCTGATCGGATTCCTGGCCACCGAGGTGATGACCGCGGGTCCGCAGGGCCTCTTCTACGGCGGCGGGCTCACCCAGCTGGGCAAGCAGCTGCTGGGCGCGGTCGTGGTGGCCGCCTACGCGTTCACGATGTCTTACGTCATCGCCAAGGCGATCGACCGCTTCATGGGATTCCGGGTCAGCGCCGAGGACGAGACCACCGGCGTCGACTTCACCCAGCACGCCGAATCCGCCTACGCCGAAGGTGTGCACGGGCATCTGCCGCAGCGCCGGCCCGGCCTGTTCGGCGGCACGCTGGGGCAGTTGGGCACCCTGGATCAGCGCCCCGATCCGGCCGAGGAGGACTCCGCGGGATGAACCGGCCGGCGCCGTTTGTCGTAATGCCGAGTAGGGTCTAACTAACCGTCGCCGGCGTGCACCAGGCCGTCGCGGTCCGACCGGAATCTCAGCGCTGTAGCTAATCGGCGCGGGTGTAACGATCGAGCACGTTGCACCGATGAAGGTTCTAGTTGTCGGCTCGTGCGGAATGTGTGCGCAATGACGACAACGGCAGTGCAGCAAACACATTGGAGGGCTTGGTGGACATCGTACTGGGTGTGGCGATGGCACCTACGACGGTCCGCATGGTGCTGGTCGAGGGCGAGAAAGCCGACGGAGTCACGGTCGATCACGACGTCTTCGACGTCACCGCCGGTGCGGATTCGGCAACCACCAGTGCGGCCGATCAGGTGGTTGCCGCGATCCTCGGAACGCAAGAGAGCGCCAGTTCGGGCGGGCACCATCTGAAGTCGATCGGTGTCACCTGGACGGACCATTCGGACGCGGCCGCGCTGCGCGACAAACTGACCGCGCACGGCATCGACGAGGTCATGCTGGTGTCCGAGGGCCATGCCGCCGCGGCGCTGGCCCAGGCGGTCGGCCGCGCGGTCGGTTACGACACGACGGCGCTGCTGTTCATCGACCGCGACACCGCGACGCTGTCGGTGGTGCAGACCGAAGACGGCTCGGTGGTCAAGGTGCTGGGCCGTTCCCTGCACAGTGCCGACGCCATGGCCGTGCTCACCGAGATGGCCGCCGCGGTCGATGCCGCCGATTCGGCACCGCAGGGGATGTTCGTCCTGGGTTCGGGCGTGGACGTCGCCTCGGTCAAGGCGCACCTGGAGAACCTGGTGTCCCTGCCGGTCAGCGCACCCGACGAGCCCGAGATGGCGCTGGCCCGCGGCGCGGCACTGGCCTCGGCCAACGCCCCGGCGTTCGAGGCCACCACGGTCGGATTGGCCTACTCCCAGGATCCCGACGGCACCACCGCCGGCAGTGCCTACGCGCTGGCCGGTCTGGCCACCCAGATGGCCCCGGTCGGTGACGCCCAGGTCGACGAGGTGGACCTCGCCGCCGACGAGATGCCACTGGAGGAGGAACGCAAACCATTCCTCTTGGTCGGCAGTGCGTTGACGTCGGTGTTCGTGGTAGGCGTTGTGGCCCTGGTTATTTCGCTTGCGGTGAGCATCCGGCCGACGGTCGATCAGCGCCCGGCCCCGGCGCAGGGTGCCGTGGTGCCCAGTGCTCCGGCCAAGCTCCCGGCGCCCGCACCGGAAGCCCAGCCCGCACAGCCGGCGGCCCCGCCACCGGCTCCGCCGCCAGAGACCATCAAGGCTCCGGTGCCGGTGGTGCAGGAGGCTCCGGCCCCCGCGCCGCAGGCGCCGCCGCGCACGGTCTACGTCGAGCAGCCCGCCGCGGTCCCCGCACCTCCGCCGCAGGCTCCGGCTCCGGCCCCCGAGGCTCCTCCGCCGGCCCCGGTCGCGCCGCCGCCGGTGCTGCCCGCCCCGGCGCCGGTCTACCACCCGCCGTACGTGCCGCCGTTGGTTGTGCTGCCGCCTGCGCCGCGGCTGCCGAACATCTTCCGTCCGCCGTGGGAGCCCCCGCAGCGGCAGGAACCGCAGCGCCCGCCGTGGCAGCCGCCGCGGTATGAGCCGGAAACCCCGCGCTGGCCGGGCTCCGGTTCCGATGACTGGGAGCCGTCCGGTCCGAGTTCCGGCTGGAATCCCGGTGGTTCGGGTGATTGGAATCCCGGCCGCTCCGGTGGCTCCGACGACTGGAACCCGGGCCGTGGTTCCGGTGACTGGAACCCCGGTGGTTCCCGTGGAGGCTCCGACGGAGACGGTGGTTCCCTGTGGCCGTTCCCGTTCGGCGGCAATCACTGACAGCCGAGTGTGACGCCATGGTTGTGGTCAGCGCCTGACCGCGACCATGGCGTTGTTTTCGTGGACACAGAACCCGCCCCGCCACCAAGCGTTACCTGACGTTGGCCTGCCGCTCAGTGTCGCGTAGCGGCTAGCTCATTCTGGGCGCCTATCCAGGCAGTATGCGATGCACCGTTTTCGGCACCGGCTATCTGGGCGCGACACATGCCGCGGGGATGGCCGACCTCGGCCACGAGGTGATCGGGGTCGACATCGACCCGGGCAAGGTGGCCAAACTCGCCGCGGGTGACATCCCGTTTTACGAACCCGGCCTGCGCAAGGTGTTGAACGACAACCTGTCTGCGGGACGACTGCGGTTCACCACGGACTATGACGAGGCCGCCGACTTCGCCGATGTGCACTTCCTCGGGGTGGGCACCCCGCAGAAGAAGGGCGACTACGGCGCCGATCTGCGCCACGTGCACGCTGTCATCGACACCCTGGTGCCGCGGCTGCGCCGGTCCGCGGTGATCGTCGGCAAGTCGACGGTGCCGGTCGGGACCGCCGCCGACCTGGCGGAGCGGGCCCGGGGCCTGGCGCCGGCCGGCGTCGATGTCGAGGTGGCGTGGAATCCGGAGTTCCTCCGCGAGGGCTACGCCGTGCACGACACCCTGCACCCGGATCGGATCGTCGTTGGGGTGCAGCGCGATTCACAGCGCGGCGAGTCCGCGGTGCGCGAGCTGTACGCGCCACTGATCGAGGAGGGCGTGCCGTTCCTGGTCACCGATCTGGAGACCGCGGAGCTGGTGAAGGTCTCGGCCAACGCGTTCCTGGCCACCAAGATCTCCTTCATCAACGCGATCTCCGAGGTGTGCGAAGCCGTCGGCGCCGACGTCACCCTGCTGGCCGACGCGCTGGGCTATGACCCCCGGATCGGACGACGATTCCTCAACGCCGGCTTGGGCTTTGGCGGTGGCTGCCTGCCCAAGGACATCCGGGCGTTCATGGCGCGCGCGGGTGAACTGGGTGCCAACCATGCGCTGACCTTCCTGCGCGAGGTCGACAGCATCAACATGCGCCGCCGCACCGCGATGGTGGAACTGACCACCCGGGCCTGCGGCGGATCGCTGTTGGGTGCGAACATCGCCGTCCTCGGGGCGGCGTTCAAACCCGAATCCGACGATGTGCGGGATTCGCCCGCGCTCAATGTGGCCGGCATGCTGCAGCTGAACGGTGCCGCGGTCAATGTCTATGACCCCAAGGCGATGGACAACTCGCAGCGGGTTTTCCCCACGCTGAACTACTCCACCTCGGTCATCGAAGCGTGCGACCGGGCCGACGCGGTGCTGGTGCTCACCGAGTGGGCCGAGTTCGTCGACCTGGACCCCGCCGAGCTGGCCGACACGGTGCGCGTCAAAGTCGTTGTGGACGGGCGCAATTGCCTGGACGCGCAGCGGTGGCGGGACGCCGGCTGGCGGGTCTACGCCCTGGGCCGACCCGTCGCCACTGTTTGACGCTTGTAGAACAAATTCCGCGGTCGTAGGCTCGGGCCATGCGGGAACGAATCCGGTGGATGGCCCTGCACGGGGTGGTTCGAGGTATATCTGCGTACGGCATGCGTCACGGCGATCCGCAGGCCCGACTGATCGCCGACCCGCTCGTGCGGGCCGATCCGGCACCGTTTGCCGACGAAATGCGCCTTCGCGGACCGATTGTGCGCGGCCGGGCGATCCTGATGACCTTCGACCACGACGTGGCCACCGCATTGCTGCGCTCCGACGACTTCCGGGTGTCGCGGCTCGGCGGCAACCTGCCGCGCCCACTGCGCTGGATCGCTGACAAGACCGACACCGGCGGGCTGCACCCACTGCTACCGCCGTCACTGCTCGCCGTGGAACCGCCCGATCACACCCGCTACCGCAAGCTGGTCTCCTCGGTGTTCACCACCCGGGCCGTGGCCCGGCTGCGCGAACGGGTGCAGGAAACCGCCGACGAACTGCTGGACTCGATGGACGGCGACGGCGGCGTGGTCAACATCGTCGACCGCTACTGCGCCCAGCTGCCGGTCGCGGTGATCAGCGACATCCTGGGTGTGCCCGACGCCGACCGATCCCAGATCCTGCGCTTCGGCGAGCTCGGCGCACCCAGCCTGGACATCGGCCTGACCTGGCAGCAGTACCGAGAGGTCAACTCCGGCATCCACGGATTCGAGACCTGGTTGACCGATCACCTCCGTCATCTGCGCCGCAACCCGGGCGAGGATCTGCTCAGCCAGATCATCCAGGCTTCCGAGGCGGGCGCGGCCGGGGAGCCACTCAACGAATCCGAACTGCGGGCGCTGGCCGGGCTGGTGCTCGCGGCGGGGTTCGAGACCACGGTCAACCTGCTGGGCAACGGCATCCGGATGCTGCTCGACCATCCCGAACACCTCGCCACCCTGACCGCCCGGCCCGAGCTCTGGCCGAACACCGTGGAGGAGATCCTGCGCCTGGACTCGCCGGTGCTGATGAGCGCCCGGGTGGCACTCGTCGACACCGAGGTGGCCGGGACCCCGGTGCAGGCCGGCGAACTCGTCATCATCCACCTCGCCGGCGCCAATCGCGATCCCGCGGTGTTCACCGATCCGCACCGCTTCGACATCGAACGGGACAACGCCGGGCGGCACCTCTCGTTCTCCGGAGGCCGGCACTTCTGCCTCGGTGCCGCCCTGGCCCGAGCCGAAGGCCAGGTGGGTCTGCAGACCTTCTTCGACCGGTTCCCCGACGCCCGCGCGGCCGGAGCCGGCAGCCGCCGGGAGACCCGCATCCTGCGCGGTTGGTCGACTCTGCCGATCACGCTCGGGAAGGCACGCACAGCGGTAAGTTCGTGACGTGGACTTCCGGGCTGCACTGCTCGACCAGACCCGAATCTTCGGGGAGCTGATCGCCTCCAACGATCCCGAGACGCCGGTGCCGACGTGCCCGGACTGGACGCTCAAGCAGCTGTTCCGTCATGTCGGGCGCGGAAACCGTTGGGCGGCACAGATTATCTCCGAGCGGCGGGTGTCACCGCTCGACCCGCGGGACGTGCACGAGGGCAAGCCCCCCGACGATCTCGACGGCGCGATCGCCTGGCTCGATGCCGGCGCGGCCCTGGTCCTCAAGGCGGTCGACCAGGTCGGTACCGACACCAGGGTCTGGACGTTCCTGGGTCCCAAACCCGGGGGCTGGTGGATCCGGCGGCGGCTGCACGAGGCGACGGTGCACCGTGCCGACGCGGCGCTGGCCGTGGGAGCGGACTTCGATCTACCTGCCGAGCTGGCCGCCGACGCCGTCAGCGAGTGGCTTGAGATCGCCACCGGCATGGCCAACAAACATCACGCCGAACCGCTCGCCTCGGGCGCCAGTCTGCACCTGCACGCCACCGACGACGGCTTGGGACCCACGGGGGAGTGGACCATCGCCCATGACGAGGACGGGCTCGACTGGTCCCACAGTCACGGCAAGGGCAGCGTCGCGCTGCGCGGTCCGGCCAAGGACCTGTTGTTGGCGGCCACCCGGCGGGGTACGGCAGCCGACCTCGGACTGGAAGTATTCGGCGACACCGCGGTCTGGGACGGCTGGCTCGACCGCACACCGTTCTGAGTGGCGTACGTTGCGTTCATGACCACATCGGAGATCGCCACGGTTCTGGCCTGGCACGATGCGCTGAACGAAAAGGACTTTGACACCCTGGTCGCGCTGTCCAGCGAAGACATCGAGGTGGGCGATGCCGGCGGAGCCGCCCAGGGCCACACCGCCCTGCGGGAGTGGGCCGAATCGGCCGGGGACACCGTGACGCCGGGACGCATGTTCGTGCACGACGGCGTAGTCGTCGTCGAACAGACCATCACCGCCGCGGACGGGACAGCCCGCACCGGAGCCGCCGCCTTCCGCGTGGTGCGCGACCATGTCACCTCGGCGTTCCGCCATGACACCTTGGCAGCGGCGCTGGCCGCCACCGAACTCACCGAGCGGGATCTCGTCGGCTGACTCAGGCCAGCCCGGCCAACAGCTTGTCGAGGGTGACCGGCAGCTCTCGAACCCGGACCCCGGTGGCGTGGTGAATCGCATTGACCACCGCCGCGGCCGCCCCGACGATGCCGATCTCGCCCGCACCGCGGGAGCCCATCGGGTTGAGGTGTTCCTCGACCTCGTCGAGCCAGATCGCGTCGACATCGGGGACGTCGGCGTGCGCGCTGATGTGATACGACGCGAGATCCTGTGTGACCACATGCCCGAAACGCGGGTCGCGGATGCTTTCCTCGTGTAGTGCCATGGACAAACCCATGGTCATGCCGCCGATCAGCTGGGACCGGAGCGTGCGCGCGTTGATGGCGCGGCCCACCGAGAAGACTCCGAGCATTCGGGCAATCCGAATCTCAGCGGTGTCGCGGTTGACGTGTGCCTCGACGAAGTGGGCGCCGAACGACTGCACGGTGAACTTCTCGGCGTCGGGGTTCTGCGGCGCTTCGGCCGTCGTCGTCACGCCGATGTGCGGGTGTTCTCCGTGTTCGTGCCGAAACTGATTGGCCGCGGCCATGATTGCCGATCCCCATGAGGTGATTCCGGACGAACCACCGGCCACCGACGCCTGCGGTAGGTCGGTGTCACCGATCTGGAGGTCCACCGCGGCGACATCGCAGCCCAGTGCGTCGGCGGCGATCTGTGTCAGCGCCGTCCACGTACCGGTGCCGATGTCAGCCGCGCCGATCTGCACGGTGTAGTGGCCCTGCCCGGAGTGGCTGATGCGGGCCGTGTTGCCCTCCATGGCCATGCCGGGATAGGTCGCCGCGGCCACCCCGGTGCCGATGAACCAGTTGCCGGCAAGGTGTTTGGCGGGCCGTGGATCACGCGGATACCAGTCGAAGCGTTCCGCGCCGACGCGCAGGCACTCGATGAGATGACGCCCCGACCAGGGCTTGCCCGACTCCGGATCGACCTCGGGTTCATTGCGTACCCGCAGCTCGATCGGATCGAGTTTGCCTGCCACCGCGAGCTCGTCCATCGCGACCTCGGCGGCGAACGTGCCGGGACATTCACCCGGCGCCCGCATCCAGAACGGAACGGGCACGTCGAGCGCGGCCAGCCGGTGCGACGTGCGCCGGTTCGGGCAGGCGTACATCTTGCGGGACGTCACCGCGGTCTGCTCGGCGAATTCCTTGACCGACGAGGTCTGTTCGACGACGTCGTGTACCAGCGCGACGAGTCGGCCGTCCCTGTCGGCACCGAGCCGCAGGCGCTGGATGGTCGGGGTTCGATAGCCGACGAGGGAGAACATCTGTTGGCGGGTCAGCGCCAGCTTCACCGGGCGGCCGTCGGCCCGCCGGGCGGCCAGCAGCGCCAGCACATCGTGCGCGTGCGGCGCGCCTTTCGACCCGAACCCACCGCCGACATGCGGTGCGACCACGCGAAGCTGCTCGGGCTGCAGGTCGAACAGCGGGGCCAGCGTCTTGCGCACGACGTGGACCCCCTGCGTCGAGTCGTACAGGGTCACCGAGGGTCGGCCGTCGCGCATCGTCCAGTGCGCGATGCAGGCGTGCGGTTCCATCGGGCTGTTGTGCTCGATCGGTGTCCGGTAGGTCGCGTCGACGGTCACCTCGGCGGCCGCCAGCGCGGCGTCCACGTCGCCCTTGTCGGTGTCGGCGGGAAACGACGGGTTGACGGACTCGGGCGTGTACAGGCCGGGGTGATCCGCGGTCAGCTCGACGTCGTGCGGTTCCTCGCGGTAGTCCACCCGCACCAGAGCGCTTGCCTCCCGGGCGATCTCAGCCGTCTCGGCCACCACGCCGCCGATGATCTGACCGCGGAAGTGCACCTGATCGTCCTGAAGGATCGTCAATTCCCCATCGGAGGTGTCGGCCAGTGTGGGGGCGTCGAACACGGTCAGCACATCTAGAACCCCGTCGAGGGCGACCGCCGCGGTGGTGTCCATGGCAGCGACCCGGCCCCGAGCGATGGTCGCCTGAATCGGGTGCAGGTAGGCCGGATGCTCGACCTGCTGCTCGAATGCGTAGCGCGCGGTGCCGGTGACCTTCGCACGGCCGTCGGTACGGGCGATCGGCTGTCCGATGGCATGCGGTTCGACGAGGGTCATGGCCGCCTCCGCTCTATGAGCATGCGTAGCTGCGCGATCAGGGTGCGCCGGGCCAGCTCCACCTTGAACTCGTTGCCCGGCAGTGGTTCGGCCTGTTTGAGTTCGGCGTCGGCCGCGGCGGCGAACGTCTCGGCCGAGGGCTGGTCGCCGGTCAGTATCTGCTCGGCTCTCCGTGCCCGCCAAGGCTTGTGCGCCACACCACCCAGCGCGATACGCGCCGAGCCGATCTGGAACGTCGGCGTGAAGGTCAACTCGGCGGCCACGGACACCAGCGCGAACGCGTAGGACGCCCGGTCGCGCACCTTGCGGTAATCCGAGACCGCACCAGCCGGCGGTGCCGGCAGTTCGACCGCGGTGATCAACTCGCCGTGCTCCAGCACCGTGTCCCGGTCGGGCTGGTCGCCGGGGAGCCGATGGAAGTCCTCGACCGGTATCCGGCGCTCGCCGTCGTGCGTCTGCACCACCACCTGCGCGTCCAGGGCGCACATCGCCACCGCCATGTCCGACGGGTGCACGGCCACGCAGTGCGGAGATGCCCCGAGGATCGCGTGGTAGCGGACATAGCCGCCCAGCGCCGAGCACCCGCTGCCGGGGTCGCGTTTGTTGCACGGCGTCGTGACGTCCTGGAAGTACACACATCTGGTCCGCTGCAGCAGATTTCCGGCGGTGGTCGCCGCGTTGCGCAACTGACCCGATGCCCCGGACAGCAACGCCCGGGCCAGCATCGGATAGTGCGAGCGAATCACCGGGTCGGCGGCCAGGTCACTGTTGCGCACGTTCGCGCCGATGCGTACGCCACCGCCGTCGGTGACCACGGTCTCCGACAGGCCGAGGTGACTGACATCGACCAGCAGATCCGGCTCTGTGACACCGAGTTTCATATGGTCGACGAGATTGGTGCCGCCGGCGATGTACGCGGCATGCGGGTGTGCGGTCAACATCGCCACCGCGTCGGCGGGGCTGGCGGCTCGGCGGTAGTCGAACGGTTTCATTGGACCGCCGCCCGCCCGATCGCGGCGACGATGTTTGGGTAAGCCGCACATCGGCACAGGTTGCCGCTCATCCGCTCGCGGATCTCATCATCGGTGAGCACCGGCGTGAGTTCGAGATCGGCTGTGACGAAGCTGGGTGCACCGGCCTTGGCCTCGTCCAACATGCCTATCGCAGAACAGATCTGGCCGGGCGTGCAGTAGCCGCATTGGAAGCCGTCCTCATCGCAGAACGACTGAGCCACCGGGTGCAGTTCGCCGTTCTGCTCGAGTCCGGCGGCCGTGGTGATCTGGGCGCCGTGGGCGGCGACGGCGAACGTCAGGCAGGTGGTCACGCGACGTCCGTCGAGCAGGACGGTGCACGAGCCGCACTGCCCGTGGTCGCAGCCCTTCTTGGGTGCGGTCACACCCAGGAGTTCGCGCAGCGCGTCCAGGAGCGTCACGCGGTTGTCGACGGTCAGATGGCGTCGGGTTCCGTCGACCTCGAGGCTTACCTCGCTGTGGTGGCGATCAGGCGGGCTCACCGTCGCCGGATACCCCGGCTGATGGTGGCCAAACGTGCCGGGTCAGTGCCGGCTGGTCTGTGGGGTGGCCAGCACCGCGGCGATGCCTGTGGTCAACGGGACCGACAGCGCCAGGGCGATGCCGCCCACCGCGGAACGGGCGACCTCGATCGCCACGCTCTCACCGGTCAGCACGTCGGGCAGCGACCGGTTGGCCACGCTGAACAACAACAGCAGCGGCAACGCGCTGCCGGCGTAGGCGAGCACCAGCGTGTAGACCGTGCTGGCGATGTGGTCGCTGCCCACCCGCATGGCGCCGGTGAAGATCGATCGTCGGGACCCGCCGTGCTCGGCCAGTTCGAACACCGCCGAGGCCTGGGTGATGGTCACATCGTTGAGCACACCGAGGGAGCCGATGATGAACCCGGCCAACAGCAATCCGGTGATCGACACGTTGCCCAGGTACGCCGCAACCTCGTTGTTCTGGTCCTCGGACAGCCCGGTGAGGTGCGCCAATTCGATTGCCGCCCAGGACAATATCGCAGCCAGCAGTAGCGATGTCAGGGTGCCCAGCAGGGCTGCGCTGGTACGCAGGCTGACCCCGTGGGCCAGATAGATCACCGCGTACAGGATCGCCGCCGAGGCCACCAGTGCCACCGGAACCGCGGGGGCGCCGTCGCGCAGCGCCGGTAGCAGGAAGATCATCAGCACCGCGAACGCCACCACGATCCCGATGATCGCCCGCAGGCCGCGCCAGCGCGCGACCGCCACGATCACCACTGCGAACACCGTGGCGAGCGCGATCAGGGGCCAGGTGCGCTCGTAGTCGAAGAAGGCGTAGCTCGTCGCACCGGCCTCGTCCACCTGCCGGCTCACCCGAATGCTGTCTCCGGCAACGAGATTCGGCTGACCCGGTCCGGTGCTGAACTCGAGCAGGGTCTTGGCGCCCTGGTTCGGGCCCGAATCGATGGCCACCATGTTCTGCACACAGGTGCCGCCGCCCGGGACGGCGGGTAACGGAGAGGCCGTCAGCACACCGCCCGCCGATGGGCTGCCGCAATCGGCCAGGCTGCTCGACAGCACGTGCCCCGACTCGGTGGTGACGGCACCGCCCGCGGCGTTCTGGAACGGCAGAGGGATGTCCACCTTCTGCTGGCTGGGCCACAGCAGCGCCGCGCCGGCCAGCACCGCGACGCCGATGGCGACCAGCAGGCCGACGACGATCCGGGCGGCCAACGGGCCCAGCGGGGACGGGCCGGCCAGGGAGTGGGAGTGGGAATGGGTGTGCGCCACCCGGACAGCGTAGAGGGGGCGGCTGGCCGGTTCCTGGTGCCTACTGGCGGTAGCTCGCCAGGAAATTACCCAGCCGCTCGATGGCCTGGGCCAGGTCCCGCGACCACGGCAGGGTGACGATGCGCAGGTGGTCCGGTGTGGGCCAGTTGAATCCCGTGCCCTGCGTGAGCAGGATCTTCTCCTGCAACAGCAGATCGAGCACCAGCTGCTCGTCGTCGTGGATGTCGTGGACCTCGGGGTCCAGGCGTGGGAACGCATAGAGCGCACCGGAAGGCTTCACACAGGACACACCGGGGATCTCGTTGAGCTTCGTCCACGCGGTGTCCCGCTGCTCGAGCAGCCGGCCACCCGGCAGCACCAGGTCGTCGATGCTCTGATGGCCACCGAGCGCCACCTGGATCGCGTGCTGGGCGGGCACGTTCGGGCACAGCCGCATGTTCGACAGCAGGCTGATGCCCTCGATGAAGCTGGTCGCATGTTCCTTGGGACCGGTGATGACCAGCCAACCGGAGCGGTACCCGGCCACCCGGTAGGCCTTGGACAGCCCGTTGAAAGTCAGGCACAGAAGGTCGGGAGCCAGCGTGGCCAGCGAGATGTGCTTGGCGTCGTCGTAGAGGATCTTGTCGTAGATCTCGTCGGCCAGCAGCAGCAGCTGATGCCTGCGGGCCAGATCCACCATCTGTTCCAGGGTTTCGCGGCTGTACACCGCACCCGTGGGGTTGTTCGGGTTGATCACGACGAGCGCCTTGGTGCGCTCGGTGATCTTGGACTCGATGTCGGCGACGTCGGGATTCCAGCCCTGCGTCTCGTCGCAGAGGTAATGCACCGGGGTGCCACCGGCCAGTGCGGTCGAGGCCGTCCACAGCGGGTAGTCCGGGGCCGGGATGAGCACCTGGTCGCCGTTGTCCAGCAGCGCCTGCAGGGTCATCGTGATGAGCTCGGAGACGCCGTTGCCCAGGTAGACGTCGTCGATGTCGAACCGGGGGAAGCCCTCGACAAGCTCGTAGCGGGTGAACACCGCGCGGCGCGCGCTCGCGATGCCCTTGGAGTCGGAGTAGCCCTGCGCGTACGGCAGCGCCTGGATCATGTCGCGCATGATCACGTCGGGGGCCTCGAACCCGAACGGCGCGGGGTTGCCGATGTTCAGCTTGAGGATGCGATGCCCTTCAGCTTCCAGCCGTGAGGCGTGCTCGTGTACCGGCCCACGGATCTCGTACAGGACGTCCTGCAGCTTCGTGGACTGGGCGAACGTACGCGGCTTCGGGTGCTGACCGGTCTGCCACGGCAACTGATGGGTAGTCACGCCCACCATGGTCTCATCACCGTCCACTGATTTTGGAATTTGCCGATCTCTGAGGTAACGATCGTCACATCAGCACCTCGGAGTCTGGCGGGGTGTCGTCTGGAAGTGCGATATCGCCGGTGATATCGGGTTTCGAGATCGGTCCTGCGTTCGACAGCCGATGTCGAGACCCCAAAACGCCGAACGGCCACCCCCTTGTGGAGGTGGCCGTTCGGTGCGTTGACGACGAGCTCAGCGCTTACCGGGGCGCTTCACGCCGGCCTTCATACCCAGGCCCACGACCGGCGGTTCCGGCTTGGCGGGCTCGGCCGGCGCTTCGGCGGGCTCTTCGGCCGTCGGCTCCGGTGCCGCCTCGGCAGCAGGCGCAGCCGGGGCCGGGGCAGCCGGAGCGGCCTTCTTGGCACCCGGACGGCGTGCGCCGGCGGCGATGCCCAGGCCCACGACCGGCGGTTCCGGCTTGGCCGGTTCGGCAGCCGCCGGAGCGGCAGACTCGGCCGGGGCCGCTGCCGGGGCAGCAGGAGCAGCCGACGCCGCCGGAGCAGCCTTCTTGGCACCCGGACGCTTCGCGCCGGCCGCCAGGCCCAGACCCTTCACCGGTGCCGCGGGAGCGGCCGGGGCAGCGGGAGCCTCGGTGGCGGGGGCAGCCGATGCGGCCGGAGCCGCGGTCTTCTTCGCGCCGGGACGCTTGGCCCCGCCGGCGATGCCCAGGCCCTTGACCGGTGCCGCGGGAGCTGCCGGTGCCTCAGCCGGTGCGGCCTCGGCGGCGGGAGCCGCAGCCTTCTTCGCACCCGGACGCTTCGCGCCACCGGCCATGCCGAGGCCCTTGACCGGAGCCGCGGCGGCGGGTGCGGCGGAAGCCTCGGCAGCCGGAGCGGCCTTCTTGGCACCGGGACGCTTCGCGGCGCCGGCCATGCCCAGACCGGTCACCGGCTTGGCCTCCGCGGCGGGAGCTTCGGACGCCGCTTCGGCCGCGGGTTCCTCGACAACCGGCGCTGCCGCAGCTGCGGCGGCTTCGGCCTTGGCCTCAGCCTCGGCCCGTGCCTCGGCCCGCTTCTCGGATTCCTTGGCCGCAGTGCCCTTCTCGGGCAGCGTGATGGCGCTCTTGTCCAGCGAGTTCAGCAGCAACTGAGCCACGTCGAGCACTTCGGCCTTCTCGACGTTGCGGGCAGCGGCCACGTCGTCGACACCGTCGGTGATCATCACTCGGCAGAACGGGCAGCCGGTCGCGATGGTCGAGGCGGTGTCCATCGCCTCTTCGGTGCGCTCCACGTTCACGCGCTTGCCGATGTGCTCTTCCATCCACATCCGCGCGCCACCGGCACCACAGCACAGGCCGCGGTCGGCGTGGCGGGGCATTTCCTTCAGTGTCACGCCGGAAGCCTCGACCAGTTCGCGCGGAGCCTCGTAGACCTTGTTGTGGCGGCCCAGGAAGCACGGATCGTGGTAGGTGACCTCGGGCCCGCCGGTGGACTTGACCGGCACCAGCTTCTTGTCGCGGACCAGCCGGTTCAGCAGCTGCGTGTGGTGCACGACGGTGTAGTTGGCCCCCAGCTGCGGGTATTCGCGGCCGATCGTGTTGAAGCAGTGCGGGCAGGTCACGATGATCTTGCGGTCGACCGTCTCGACACCCTCGAACAGCTCGTTGATGGTCTCGACGTTCTGCGCGGCCAGCTGCTGGAACAGGAACTCGTTGCCGGAGCGGCGAGCCGAGTCACCCGTACATGTCTCACCGGTACCCAGCACCAGGAACTTCACGCCCGAGGCGGCCAGCAGTTCGGCGACGGCCTTGGTGGTCTTCTTGGCGCGATCCTCGTAGGCGCCGGCGCAGCCGACCCAGAACAGGTACTCGAAGCCGTCGAAGCTCTCGACATCCTCGCCGTAGACCGGGACGTCGAAGTCGACCTCGTCGATCCAGTTGGTCCGGTCCTTGGCGTTCTGGCCCCAGGGGTTGCCCTTGGTCTCCAGGTTCTTGAACAGCACGCCGAGCTCACCGGGGAACTCCGACTCGACCATGACCTGGTAGCGGCGCATGTCGACGATGTGGTCGATGTGCTCGATGTCGACCGGGCACTGCTCGACGCAGGCACCACAGTTGGTGCAGGACCACAGCACGTCGGGGTCGATGACACCGCCCTGCTCGGCGGTGCCGACCAGCGGGCGCAGCGCCTGCTCGGGGCCGGAACCCTCGATGCGGGCGAAGCCGTCCTCGGGGACACCGTGCCCGTGCAGGCTGTCGCCGAGCTTGGCAAAGTCGACCGAGCCTTCTTCGGGCATCGGCTTGCCCTCGATGATGTACGGAGCCTTCGCGAACAGGTGGTCGCGCAGGTTCATCATCACGAGCTTCGGAGACAGCGGCTTACCGGTGTTCCAGGCCGGACACTGCGACTGACAACGACCGCACTCGGTGCAGGTCGCCATGTCGAGGTTGGCCTTCCAGGTGAAGTCCTCGATGCGGCCCTTGCCGAACACCGCGTCCTCGGCGGGGTCTTCGAAGTCGATCTTCTCGCCCTTGTTCTCCATCGGCAGCAGCGGGCCGAGGCCGTCGGGCAGGCGCTTGAAGGTGACGTTGATCGGAGCCAGGCCGATGTGCAGGTGCTTCGAGTGCAGCACGATCAGCAGGAAGGCCAGCATGACGCCCAGGTGGGCGAGCAGCGCGATGGTCTCCAGCCAGACGTTGGCGGTGTGGCCCAGCGGAGCCAGCAGCGCGGCCATGCCGTCGGAGAAGAAGGCGCCGGACTGGTACGGGAAGTTCTCGCCGAGCACGTTGACGGCCGCGCCGCGGAACACCGCGTAGGTCGCGATGACCAGGAAGATCATGATCAGGATCGTCCAGGCGCCGCCGTTGTGCGAGCCGTAGAAGCGGGATTCGCGGCCCAGCTGCTCGGGGTTCTTCCGGATGCGGATGATCGCGAAGACGATGATGCCGGCCAGCACGGCGACGGCGAAGAAGTCCTGCAGGAAGCCCAGCACGGCCCAGCGGCCGACCAGCGGGATGTGGAACTCGGGGTCGAACAGCACGCCGTAGGCCTCGAGGTACACCGTGGCCAGGACGAAGAAGCCCCACATGGTGAAGAAGTGCGCGATGCCGGGGATCGACCACTTCAGCAGCTTCGACTGGGCGAAGACTTCCTTGTTCTGGTTCAGGAAGCGCTGTACGAGATGGTCCTTGCGGCCGCGCTCGTCGCCGACTTTCTGTCCGGAGCTGATCAGCTTGGTCAGCCACAGCACGCGCTTGCCGGCGAACGCCAGCACGACGAGCGTGGCGAGCACACCGAGAATCAGCCGCGACACCACAAGGGTGTGTTCGAGACTCTCCACAGAAACGCCTCCATTCGCGAGTTACTCGCGGGTAACTTGAGCCTAGTTACCCACGGGTAACTTGGCTTCATTCAGCTCATAGTGACATTTAGGTGTTTCTCACCGCTACCGAGGCTTGCCTAACTTTGAGGTCGTTGTGGTGCAGCTCTCAGGTCTGTGGAGCCAGCATTGCCCGCAACATCGAGATCATTTCGGTGCGTGAGTCAGCCCCGAGGCGGCGCCGAATCCGGGCCACATGATGCTCGACGGTCTTCGCCGAGATGAACAGCTGACTGCCGATATCCCGATAGGGCATGCCGAGCAGCAACAGCTCGGCGACTTCGCGCTCGCGGTCGGACAGCTTGGTCGAGGACGGTGTGGGGGCGGCCCGGGTCGCGGGCCCGCCCGGAGCCGGCGCGGGGGCGGTCTCGGTGTCCTCGACCGCACTCGTCTGTTTCAGGTCGCGGGCCAGTTGCAGCATCGCCTGCGACACCCGGGCATCCGGGGTCTGCAGCGCTGCCTGGCTTGCCAGCCGGGTGCCATCCCAGGTCAGGCCGAACTGGGACAGGGCTCGGGCCGCGGCGGTGACCTCATCGGTGTCGACGTGATTGGCCAGCACCCGCAGCCAGGTGCGACCGGCATTGGCCAACGCCCGCGCGAACGCACTCTGTCCGGCGGCGGCGGTCAGCGCCTGCCCGTGCGGGGCGACGGCCCCGGGCGAATTGGCCAGAATCCCGGCGTGCACACCCGCCCAGTGCAGCGGCACCGACCACAACACCGGATCACCCAGCGATTCGAGCAGGCCGAACGCCTCGGCAAGGGTGTGTTCCAGGCGGTCGACCTGGCGCATCCGGGCGCCGGCCACCCACAACTCACCCAGCGGTAGCAGGGAGAACAGGTCGACCGAAGACTCGGCGAGCACCTCCACCGCGGCATACCAGTGCTTCTGCACGGCGCCGCTGTCCCCGCTGCGCCGGGCGATTGCGGTACGTAAGGCCGCAGCCCACAGTGCGTCCCGGCGGTGCAGATCCGCGCCCGCCTCGGCGGCCGACGCATCCACGCCGGCGGCGCCCAGTTGACCGTCCTGCATCTTCACCCAGCCCAGCAGCAGGCGGTGCCGAGCCGCGCTGAAGGCCTCGTCGCCCGCGCCGTCGGGGCCGCCGGCCCGGACCGCCCGGCTGATCACGCTGCGGGCCCGGACCGAGTCGCCGCCGTGCAGTGCCGCCAGCGTCACCAGTGCGGCCGGGGTGTCGGGTGCGACGCCGCCGGCCTGGTACTCGGAGGTGACCGCCTGACCCAACCGGGCCACGGTCACGGCGAACGGTTGATCCAGGGACAACACCAGACCCTCGGCCAGGCTGCGGGCCGCCCGTGCCGACGAGGTGGGCGGTCCGGCCACCTCGGATTTCGACGATGCCCGCGCGGCGTCGCCGTCACCGGCGGCGATCTGGGCAATCGTGGCGGCCGAGGCCAACGCGGTGTCCGGGTAGGGGCCGAGCCACCGGAACAGGTCGGCGGCCTGGGCCGCGCTTCCGTCGTGCATGGCGATGCTGGCCGCGATCCGGACCGCGGTGGCCCGTTCGGCCGGATCTTCGGAACCGAGCAGCTCGTCGGCCATCCGGGCCGCGGTGGTGCAATCCCCGGCCAGGGCCAGCGCGTCGGCCAGTCGGGTGCTCACCGCGGCCGCACCGGCCATCACGGCGGCGCGATAGAGCCGGGCCGCCCGCGCCGGCCGGGCGCGATGGTGGGCCGCGTGCTCGGCCAGGGCATCGGCCAGTCTGTCGTCGCGCAATCCGTGCTCGGCCAGCCGCACCGCGAGGTCGGCAGACAACGTCGACAGCTCGAGTTGTGAAGTCAGAAGGGAGGTTTCGATTTCGTGGTGGCGGGCGGTGCCGGCGATCTGGGCCAACGACTCGTGCACCAGACGGATGAATCGCCGGTCGTGGGAGGGCTCCACCAACCCGCCGGCCCGGGCCCGGTCCACCACGGCGGACGCCTCGGCGCCGGTCAACCGCAGCGCCGCCGCCACGTCGTCGGGCCCGAGGTCGTGACTCAGCGACAGGATCAACAGCGCATCGCGGGTGTCTTCGTCAACCACGCGTAGCCGCTGCAGCAGTGCGAACCGGGCCGCGTCGGCCGGCGCATCGGCTGCCGCCGTCGCCGCGTGCAGCAGGAACGGCAGGCCGGCGGTCGCGGCGAGCACGGACCGGACGGTCTCCGGGGTTGCCGCGGTGCCCAGAACCCGGCCCACGTCGGTGGGTGCCAGCGCCCCGAACCTGATCACCGGATTCTCCCGCTCCAACGCGGTGGCCAGGGCGTGCAGTGACGCGCGGTGGGTCAACGGCTCACCGGCCACCACGACCGTCGCCGCCGGATCAGCGACCCGCTCTGCGAGACAATCGATTTCGTCGTCGCCGAGGAGATGTGCGTCGTCGATGACGAACGCGGTCTCCGGCGCGTCACCGGGCCGGGGCGCCCGGGTCAGCACGACGCGACCGGCGTCGCGCAGGGCACCGCGGATCTCGGCGAGCGCGACGCTCTTCCCGGTGCCGATGCCGCCGGACAGCAGCAGCTTGACCGGTGCGGTCGGGGCGGCCAGCACCGCGTCGACGGCGGCTCGGGCAGCCAACGGAAGCTCCGGGGCGGGTTCCGGCGCCGGGGCGGTCATCTGGGTCGCCTAGGCGCCGTCGTCGGGGACCTCGGCCGCGGTGGTGGTCACCGGAGGCTGGGTGGTGGTCGGCGGCTGTGTCGTCGTCGGCGGCTGAGTGGTTGTGGTCGGCGGTTGTGTGGTGGTCGTCGTGGTGCGGGTCGTCGTCGTGGTCGGCGACGTGGTGGTCGTGGTGGTTGTCGTGGTCGGGCTGGTCGTGGTGGTTTCGGGCGCCGAAGTCGTGGTTTCCGGCGGCGGTGGGGGCGGCGCCACGACTGTGGTGGTCCTGACCCCGTCGGGGCCCTCGGTCACGGTGGTGACCGGCTCCGGCGGCGGACCCTCCGGGGACGGGCCCATCGAATAGGTGGTGCTGGTCTCGGTGACCGGCGTGGAATCCCCTTCGGAGCTGGTCAGCGTCATCGCAAGGCCGCCGCCGGCCAGCAGCACGGCAGCGGCTGCCGCCCCGAACAGGATCGTGGGGCGTTTGTACCAGGCGAGCGGGGCCGGCTCGGCGTCGTAGCGCTCTTCTTCGTGGCTGAACTCCAGCGGTGGCCGCGCCGAGGTCGTGCCGGGCGCGGTTTCGTAGTCGCCCCCCGCGTACGGCACCGGCTCGTTGCCGGGAGAGTCGTCCTGCGACCAGGCCAGCGCACCGAAGTTGCCCGACTCGGCTCCGGCTGCCGGAGCCAGGCCCGTCGGGGCCATGCCCGTCGGCGCGTCGGCGCCGGACACCTCGGGAGCCAAACCCGTTGGCGCATCGGCGGCCGCCACCATGGGAGCCATACCCGTCGGGGCGCCGGCCTCGGCCACGGTGTCGGCCACGAGCGCCGCCCCGGTGGCCACGGCAAGCTGAGGCCGCGGGGTGGTCACCAGCGGTGCCCGCAGCCGTTCCGACAGGCGCTGTGTCACAAGTGGAATCGCGGCACCGCCGCCCACGGTGGCGACCGCGTTCACGCTCGACAACGCAATGTTGTTGCGCTGCAACGTGTCTTCGACGGCATCCAAGAGCCCGGACAGCGGTTCGGACATCAACTGGTCGAGCTCCGGCCGGGTGACCCTGACATCGCCGGCGTAGCCGGGCAATTCGGTGGGAATCGCCGTCGCGGTGTCCGCCGACAACCGTTCCTTGGCCTGACGGCACTCGGCGCGCAGCCGTGTCAGGGAACCGACCGCCGCCGTGCCCGCCGGGTCGGCGTTGTTGGCGTTGGCGACACCGCTGAGCACATGGTTGAGCAATGCCTGGTCGATCTGGTCGCCGGAGAACTCGGCGTAGCGCATCGTGGGGCCGATGGGGGCGAAACCGGCACCGGCGTCGGCCAGCGTGACGCTCGTGCCGCTGCCACCGAAATCGCACAACACCGCGACGCCCTCGGTCGGCAGGCCCGGATCGGAACGCAGCGCCGCGAGCGCGGTGAGGGAATCCGGCACCAGTGCCGGCGGGACGCCGTTGGGTGCCAGGGCGGGCTTGTGGCGCAGGGCGCCGCGCAAGGCGCCGACGGTGCTCGGGCCCCAATGCGCCGGAACGGCGATGGTGACCGGCGCACCGCCACCGGCCGCTCGGGCCATCACGTCCAGCGCCTCGGCCAGCACGAGTTCACCGCGGTGCTGGGACCCGTCGGCGGCGACCAGTGGCACCGGGTCGCCCACCCGCTCGACGAAGCCGGCGAGCGGCAATCCGCTGCCGGCGTACTCGCCCACTTCGGGTGCGCGGTCATTGTGGAGGGTGAGAATCGATCGGCGGATCACCGGTGCGCGGCCTTCGCGGGCAGCTACCAGGTTGGTCATCCCGATCGACAACCCCAGTGAGTCGGTCATCAGGCGTCACTCCTGTTGTCTCGGCCGACCCTCACCTTAACCGCTGAGCCCCGGGCGGCCCGTGATTGTTCCCCTAGTGGTGTCAATCCCCTAATGCCGATCCCCCTAATCGCGGCTGGGCAGGGGTGGGTTCGGCACCGATCCCAGCGTGCCCGCAGCTGGCTAGCATTCGAATCGAACTGTTGAGGAGGTGGAGCATGGCGAACTCGTTGCTGGACTTCGTGATGTCGCTGGTACGCGACCCCGATGCCGCCGCGCGCTATGCCGCCGACCCGGCCCAGGCCATCGCGGATGCCCAGCTGACCGATGTGACCAGCACCGACGTCAACAATCTGATCCCGGTCGTCTCCGAGTCGCTGTCCGCGACCGGTGCCAACCCCGGGCTCGGGGAGTTCGGTGCCGCGGACCCGGGCGGCAACGTGTGGGCCAGCGGCGCGGCCACCGAGGCGTTCGACGCGTTCGGTGATCACGTGCCGCTCGAACCCCCCAACGATGCCTGGGCTGCGACGGCCGGCCAGGTCATCGACCAGTCGGGCTCGGTGGACCAACTGGTGTCCTCGGGGTCGGCCATCGATGACATCGGCCCCCTGAACCAACCGCTGGACGAGCTGTCGCTGCAGCTCAACGACACTGTCATCGAGGATGTGCCGAACGTCGACGCCGAGCCGGCGTCCGATTGGGGCAACCCGGTGATCGACGACCAACACCACACCGATGGTGCCGGGGGATTCGACATCTTCGACTGATCCGACGCGCATCCGATAAGCGCACGACCCATGTGGTCGTGCGCTTATTGCGTTTCAGCTGCGGAAACGTCAATAGATTGGGGCGCCCCTACATATCCCCTAACCCCCTATTGGGGGACCCCCGCACACCCCGAGTGGGGGCGATGCGGGGAGGGGAACCGACCCCGTTTCCGGCGCCGCGTCGCGCCCATAAATTTGTCTCCAGATCGCCGGAGAGCCCGGCGGGGGACTTCGGAAGAACTTCCCGACAACAACCGAAAGGGTTGGAGCAATGGCAATCTCTCTGATCGACTTCATCCTCGACCTGTTCCGCAGCCCCGCCTCGGCGGCCTCGTTCATCGCCGACCCGGACGGCAGCCTGCGTGACGCCGGCCTGCCGAACGTGACCGCGGCCCAGCTGCACGCCGTCGCGGCCACCGCGGCCCCGGCCGGCGTCCTGCTCGGTGGCGGCAACCCGGTGGTGGGCCTGCAGCGCGCGGTCGCCGACCACCACAGCATCCCGGCCTCGTTCGGGAACCAGGTCGCCTCGCCGTTCTCCCCGCAGACGCAGTTCGCGCCGGAGGTGGCCAGCCGCAACAACACCGATTTCGCCAGCCACAACGACACCGATTTCGCCAGCAACAACCACACCCCGATCATGAGCCCCAACCAGGACGCCGGCGCCAACGCGCAGCAGGGTGCGTTCAACCTGGGCTTCGGTGACATCACCCTCGGTGACAAGAGCACCAACACCGCCACCAACGGCGGCGTCGTGGTCGACGGGGACAACGACGGCGACATCGTCAGCGGTGACGGCGCGGTCCTCGGTGACGGCAACACCACGAACAACGGCGACATCCTGGCCGGTGCCGGCTCCAACGTCGCCGTCGGCAAGGACAACGACATCGAGGACAACTCGCAGACCGCGGGTGGTGACCTGATCTCCGACAACGAGGGCCCGGTCATCAGCGACGTCGACATGAGCGGTGGCCACGGCGGCGGTGCCTCCGGTGGCGACAGCCTGATCGGCATCGGCAGCGGTGGTGCGTCGGGTGGGGACGGCGGCAACGCCGGCTCGATCATCCTGACCGATGCCTCCACCACCGCGGTCGGCGGCAACCAGGTCGAAGGTGACTACGGCAGCCGCAACACCCAGGACAACTCGGTCAGCACCTCAGTGGAGACCGAGACGCACTCCAGCGTCGAGGACAACTCCTCGTCCTACGAGTCGAACATCGCGTCGGGCAACGAGACCGCGCTCGGTTCCGGCAACGAGACCAACACCGCGCTCGCATCGGGCAACAGCTACGACACCAGTGCGTCGCTGGGCTCGGACAACAGCTACGACGGCAGCTCGGCATTCGGCTCCGGCAACAGCTACGAGTCGCAGTCCGACACCGATGTCGCGTCGAACAACTCGACCAACACCGGGCTCGACGCCTTCTGATCCGAACCGCAACAGGGGCGGGGACCATCCGACAACCGGGTGGTCCCCGTCCCATTGGCGCGCCTACGGTTGAGCCCGGCAGGAGGGATTTCTGATGACGCAACCCAATGACCCGCGGGTCACGGCTGGCGGGCCGGCCAGACCGGCTGCGGCCGGCGGGCCGGCCAGACCGGTCAAGGTGATCGTCGAACTCATCGACCACACCAGCACGATCGCCGCCACCTATGACCGCGGGGACCTGGTGGAGCGGCTGCGGGTCGCGAAGGTGCGCATCAGTGATCCCCAGATCCGGGTGGTCATCGCCGGCCAGCTCAAACAGGGCAAGAGCCAGCTCCTCAATTCCCTGCTCAACATCCCGGTGGCCCGCGTCGGCGACGACGAATCCACCGTGCTGGCCACCGTTGTCTCCCACGGTGAACAGGCGTCGGCGCGCCTGGTGGTGGCCCGGCCCGACGGCGCCGAACCCGAACTGATCGAGATCCCGCCGTCCGAGGTCACCAACGATCTGCGTCGTGCCCCGCAGGCCGGCGGCCGTGAGGTGCTGCGGGTCGAGGTGACCGCCCCGAGCCCGCTGCTCAAGGGTGGCCTGGCCTTCGTCGACACCCCGGGCGTCGGCGGGCATGGGCAGCCACACCTTTCGGCGACGCTGGGTCTGTTGCCCGACGCCGACGCGCTGCTGATGGTCAGCGACACCAGCCAGGAGTTCACCGAACCGGAGATGACCTTCATCCGGCAGGCGATCGAAATCTGCCCGGTGGCAACGATTGTCGCGACCAAGACCGACCTGTACCCGCACTGGCGTCAGATCGTCGGCGCCAACACAGCGCATCTGCAGCGGGCCGGGCTGAACGTCCCGATCACTCCGGTCTCGAGCGTGCTGCGCAGCCACGCGATTCAGCTCAACGACAAGGAACTCAACGAGGAGTCCAACTTCCCGGCGATCGTCAAGTTCCTGTCCGACCGGGTGCTGACGCGGGAGAATGACCGGATCCGGGACCAGGTGGTGGCGGAAATCTATTCGGCGGCAGAGCATCTGCTGCTGGCGGTGAACTCCGAGCTGTCGGCGTTCAACGATCCGAGCGAGCGTGAGCGGCTCACCGCGGACCTGGAGCGGCGCAAGCAGGAAGCCCAGGACGCGCTGCAGCAGACCGCGTTGTGGCAGCAGGTGCTCAACGACGGTATCTCTGACCTGACCGCCGACGTCGATCACGATCTACGCAACCGGTTCCGCAACATCACCGCCCACGCCGAGAAGGTGATCGACTCCGGCGACCCCACCCTGCATTGGGCCGAGATCGGCTCGGAGCTCGAGGAGTCCGTGGCCACCGCGGTCGGGGACAACTTCGTCTGGGCCTATCAGCGTGCCGAGGCACTGGCCGCCGAGGTGGCCCGCACCTTCACCGAAGCCGGTCTGGAGGCCGTGCAACTGCCGCAGATCGACGCCCGCGACATGGGCGCCGGATTCGGCGAGATGAAATCGCTGGCCCGGTTGGAGGCCAAACCGATCAAGGCCGGGCACAAGGTGATCACCGGCATGCGGGGCTCCTACGGTGGTGTGCTGATGTTCGGCATGCTCACCTCGTTCGCCGGGCTCGGCATGTTCAACCCTCTGTCCCTGGGCGCCGGTCTGGTGCTGGGCCGCAAGGCCTACAAGGAGGACATGGAGAACCGCATGTTGCGGGTGCGCAGCGAAGCCAAGACCAACATGCGCAAGTTCGTCGACGACGTCGCCTTCGTGGTCGGCAAGGAATCGCGGGACCGGCTCAAGGGCATCCAGCGTCAACTGCGCGATCACTACCGCGACATCGCCAACCAGACCACGCGTTCGCTCAACGAATCGCTGCAGGCCACGCTCGCCGCGGCGAAGACCGAGGAGACTGAACGCAACACCCGGGTCCGGGAACTGGAACGTCAGAAAAACATCCTGACCCAGGTGGTCGACCACGCCCGGAACCTGGCCGAAGTGGGCAACTAAGCTCCAATAGCTGGTTTCGAATGAACCCCGGGTTGACTTCGGGGTTGAAAGGGGTGGACTCGGCAGCGTGAGCACGGCCGATCAGGTGCGCTCGATTCTGGGCGGCACCATCAAGGCGTACCGGGGCGACCCGGCCTATCGCAATCGGCCCGACGTGCACAACGAGCTCGACCGCATCGGGCGCCGGCTCAACCAGCCGATTCGCATTGCGCTGGCCGGCACGCTCAAGGCAGGCAAGTCGACCCTCGTCAACGCCTTGGTCGGGGAGGACATCGCGCCCACCGACGCCACCGAGGCCACCCGCATCGTCACCTGGTTCCGGCACGGCCCCACCCCCAAGGTGACCGCCAACCACCGCGGCGGGCGGCGATCCAACGTGCCGATCGCGCGGGACCCGCACGACCGCGGGCTCACGTTCAGCTTCGCCGGCCTGAATCCCGATGAGGTGGCGGACCTCGACGTGGAGTGGCCGGCCGCCGAGCTGATCGACACCACCATCATCGACACCCCGGGCACCTCCTCGCTTTCCCGGGATGTCTCGTTGCGCACCCACCGGCTGCTGGTCCCCGAAGACGGGGTGCCGCGCGTCGACGCCGTGGTGTTCCTGCTGCGCACCCTCAACGCCGCCGACATCGCCCTGCTCAAGCAGATCGGCGAGCTGGTCGGTGGGTCTTCGGGCGCGCTCGGCGTCATCGGGGTCGCGTCGCGGGCCGACGAGATCGGCGCCGGCCGCATCGACGCGATGATGTCGGCCAAGGACGTCGCCAAGCGGTTCACCGAAGAGATGGACAAGACCGGCATCTGCCAGGCCGTCGTCCCGGTGTCCGGTCTGCTCGCGCTGACCGCCCGCACGCTGCGCCAGAGCGAGTTCGTCGCGCTCGAGAAGCTTGCCGCAATCGAGCCCGCGCAACTGACCAAGGCGATGTTGAGCGTGGACCGCTTCGTCCGGGAGGACAGCACCCTGCCGGTCGATGCGGCCACCCGCGCCGCGCTGCTGGACCGGTTCGGCATGTTCGGTATCCGGATCTCGATCGCGGTGTTGCACGCGGGGGTGTCCGATTCCGTCGCGCTGGCCGACGAACTGCTCGAGCGCAGCGGGTTGATCGCCCTGCGCGACGTGATCGACCAGCAGTTCGCGCAACGGTCCGAGCTGCTGAAGGCACACACGGCATTGCTGTCGCTGCGGCAGTTCGTACAACACAACCCGATCTACGCGACGCCCTACATTCTCGCCGACATCGACCCGCTGCTGGCCGACACGCACGCCTTCGAGGAGCTTCGGCTGCTCAGCCTGCTGCGGTCGCGGCCGACGACCCTGAACGAGGACGAGATGGCCTCGCTGCGCCGCATCATCGGCGGGCAGGGCACCGATGCGGCCAGCCGCCTCGGGCTGCAACCCGACGAGCCGTTCGACGGGCCCCGGGCCGCATTCGCCGCGGCGCAACGCTGGCGGCGCCGGGCCGACCACCCGCTCAACGACCCGTTCACCACGCGGGCCTGCCGGGCCGCCGTGCGCAGTGCCGAGGCGCTGGTCGCCGAGTACGCGTCGCGCCGCTGAACCTCACACGTGCGGGGGCTTAACGAAATGGGCCCCGCCGCCGACATACAGGTATGCGTGATTGCCTGGGGTTGTCTGTGGGCGCGACCAATCTGGTGGCGATCGCCGACTACACACCGCTGGTGCGGCGGGCGGTGCTCACCGTGTTCGGGCATCGCGGGCCGGTGGTCGGTGCGCCGTCGGCGGCCGACGGGTTGGTGTTCACCGACTTCGTGGACCGGGTCGGTGACCCGGTGCCGCTCGTCGCTGCCGATGGTTCGACGCACCATGCCGAACGGTTGTTGGCCGGCGCGATCGAGGCGCTGACGGTTGAGGCCAGCCCGGCACATCGTCCCGACGACACCGTGGTGGCGGTGCCCGCCCACTGGACTGCGGCGGGGTTCGATGCGCTGCGCGGCGCCCTGCCCGGTATCCGCGTGGTTTCCGATTCGGTCGCGGCGTTGACCGCCATCCAATCGCATCCGGGTCTGCCGGCGCGCGGCGTCGTCGCCCTGTGCGATTTCGGCGCCTCCGGCACGAGCCTGACCCTGGCCGACGCCGGCGCGGGTTTCGCCACCATCGGGCAGACCGTCCGCTACGACGAGTTCTCCGGCGACATGATCGACCAGGAGCTGCTGCGCCACGTCCTCGACGAACTGGACGCCGAACCCGCGGGCACCGCCGCGGTGACCGCACTGACGCGGCTGCGCGAGCAGTGCCGGGACGCCAAGGAACAACTGAGCGATCAGAGTGCCACCAGCCTGGCCGGCCCCGGTGGCGCGATCAGGCTCACCCGTGCCGAACTGGACGCGGTGGTGGACCAGCCACTCGGTGGAGTGGTCGAGGCCATGTTCGACCTGCTGCGCCGCAACGGAATTCACCCGGCACAGCTGGCCGCTGTGGTCACGGTAGGTGGCGGGGCCCGGATACCTCTTGTGACCCAACGGCTTTCCGAGGCCTTCCGGATGCCCGTCACCACCGTGCCGCAGGCCCAGGTGATCGCGGCGATCGGAGCCGGACTGCTGGCCCGCCGCGGCGTCGACGAGACGGCAACGCAGGTGGCCTACGCCGCACCGGTGGCGGCTTCGGCGGCGGCCACGGTGACTCCCAGCGCCGCCCCCACGGTGGCCGCTTCCGCGCTCGCCTGGTCAGCCGCCGACGACATCGCCGAGGTCGCCGAGTTCATCCCCGAATCGGTGACCGATGATTCCGCCCGGCCCGAAATCGTGTTCACCGAGCCGCCACCACCGCCTGCCCCGCCCCGTATCGCCTGGTACCGGCGCGTGGGAGTGGTGGGGTACGCGGCGGTGTTCCTGGCTGTCGTCGGAACGGCCGGCATGGTGCTCTCGGCTCGGGCCGACCGCCTCGATGCCTCCGAAACGGGGTCGAGTGTTGCGGCGCCGCAGACGGTTCCGGCCGAATCGCCGTTGGCGCAGGCGCTGCCCGCACCGCCGACCCGCACCGTGGTGGTGCGCGATCCGTCGTGGCCGGCCCAGTCCGCGCCCCCTGCCCTCGGACAGTCGGCGCCGCGTCCGGCGGCAGCACCCCGATTGGTGCAGAGCAGGCAGAGCCCACCGGTTGCCCGGGCCCCGCAGCGAGTGGCCCCGCCACCGAAGGCAGCGCCCCGCCCGCGACCGGCCGCGCCCGCTCCTGCGCCTGTACCGGTAGGGGTCCCGCCGATTCCGGTGCCGCCATTGGCATTTCCGCCGGTGCCGATCCCGCAGTTGCCGATCCCGACGTTCAAGCCTCCGGTATCGCCGTCGCCGTCGCCGACCGCGAGCCCTTCGCCATCGCCTTCGCCATCGCCTTCGCCCTCGCCCTCGCCAGAGCCGACGGCGACGCCGGAGCCGACTCCGGAACCGACGCAGGCACCTGAACCGACGCAGGCGCCTGAGCCCACGCCTGAGCCCACGCAGGCACCTGAGCCCGCACCTGAGCCCGCACCTGCGCCCGCACCTGAGCCCGCACCTGCGCCCACGCAGGCGCCCGAGCCCGCACCTGCGCCCGAGCCGACTGAGACACCCACGCCCTGACACAAGCCCGGCACCTAAACCGCGGATTACTGCTCAATATTGACTGCAATCCGCGGCGTTGATGACTATGCGGCGCGGTCGAGCCGAGTGAACTCACACCTAGGCCCGCAAGGGTGGCCAGCTACGGCGACCCCGTGCCGTTGCAGCACCTGAGCGATCTTGCCCGCGGTCTGGCACGCCCTGTCAAAGACCTGCCCGTAGGAGAGCCTGACGGTCGAACGGCCGTCGACAGCCGCGTCGAGATCGCGTTCGAAATCCGCGTCCCGCCGGGTCGCCGAATCGTGATACACCCGGCCGTCGAGCTCAACGATGAGGGATTCGCCGTACTCGGCGTCGCGATAGCAGACACCGATGGCTGACGCGGACCGCTTCTGGCGCATGGCTCGGGGTAGACCGTGTGGCCGCTCGACGCGAACAAGGTAGCCGTGCTCGAGGACTGAGCAGGTGCCTTCGACGATATCGACCAGCACCGCCCGGACCCACCGGCGACGGCGCACCCGCCGCCGAGAATCGAGCAATTGCAGCAGCCGCTGCGCGGTCGTTCGGCGTGACTGGCACGCATTGGCCAGCACCGCGATGGCGTCGAGTTCGGACGCGGCGCGGCACGCGACGTCGAGCGCAGCTTCGTCGTACCGCATTCGCGGCGGGCCGACATTCCACAGCACCCTCGCCTGAAGGTTCGCGAGATAGTGAATGCGAACTCCAGCCGGTTCGGCCAAGCTAGCCCGGTGTTGAGGGACCGCGACATGAATGGGAAACGCATCCGCTCCCAGCGCCGATTCGAAGCACAGCGCCGCCGGGGCCGCGTAAAGCACTGCAGCCCAGGCGCGTTGCGGCCACGTCAGCGGTCCGGTGTGGTCGACGTACACGCCCGCGTGGACCCGCGCCCATTCGTTGCGTCTGAGCAACCGCCGGACCTCGTGCTCCCGCAGACCGGCGTCCAACGCTTGACGGCGTGAGATCACCCCGTCCTGTTGGCGAAGAATCTCGACGACGTCCACGCTTTGGATACTCGTGGATCGGCGCGACAACGACCAGCACCACTTCGAGGATCTGTGGATAACCGCCGACGAGGCAGGTTAGGGGCCTTCTTCTGCGGGTGGCGTTGTCGTCGTCACCGGCGCGGTCGTTGTGGTGGTCGTCGTCGCAGTCGTGGTGGTCGTGGTGGTCGTCGTCGGCGGGGTGGTCGTCGTCGTGGTGGGCGGCGGCTCGGTCGTGGTGGTCGGTGCCACGGTTTCGGTCACGGTGTGAGTCGGTGCCGGGACCACCGGGGCGGTGGTGACGACAGAGGTGGTGGTTGGGGTGGTCGTCGTGGTGGTTGTGGTTGTCGACGGGGTATCCGACGAGAACAGCTGCACCAGCGCATAGATGACCAGGGCTGCGATGACGGCCCCGGCAGCGCCCATACCGATCAGCGCGGCAGGCTTGCGGTACCAGGGAACCGGTTCGGGAGCGGGCGGCTCGGAGTAGTCGCCGTAGCTCGACGCGTACTGGGTGGGCTCGTCGTCGTCGTAATAGTTCGACACGCGCCGATGGTAGGCGCGCTCAGCCGACGGGTGCTGGATAAACGGTGCGTGTCACGTTGGTGCGGGGACGGTTGCGGGTCGTGGTCGCCTCGTCGTCCTCGGTCTCCGACTCGGTCAGCGTCGGCTCCGTCGTCGTCGGTGTGGTGGTCGGGGTGGTCTCCGTGGTCGACGTGCCTGACGTCCCGGAGGTCTCCGACGTCGTCCCCGAGGGGTCCGGCACACCCGGCAGGCCGAACTCGGTGGTCTCCAGGGGACGGGTGGTGGTGATGGTGCGGGTTGTGGTGGTCTTCGAGGTCTTCGCCGACGTCGACGCATACGTGGGCGGAACGAAATCGATCGGTGCGTCCTCGGGCTCGCTGGAGCTCGTCAGGGTGATCGCGGCCCACAACACCAGGCCGATCACGACCAGGGCGGCGACGCTGGCCCCCAGGACCGCCGGCGTCGAATGATGCCAGGGTGCCTCGGGTGGCTGCCCCTGATCGTCGTCGTCACCGGTCACGGGCACCGATACTATGCCGGGCCCCGGAGCGGGTCTCGGTCAGCTCAGCTGACGGATGACTTCGGTGGCGAAGAGCTCGAGATGGTCGAGATCGGACTGGTCCAGCATCTGCAGGTAGACCCGTTGCACCCCGGCCTCCTGGAAGGGGCCGAGCTTGTCGACGATCTCGGCGGGCGTGCCGACCAGCGGCGAATTGCTGCGTAGTTCGTCCACCTCGCGGTTGATCGCAGCGGCCCGCTGTGCGATCTGCGCTTCGTCGCGGCCCGCGCACAGCACGAAGGCCGCCGAGTAGGTCATGGAATCCGCGGCCCGGCCGGCTGCGGCCACGGCGTCGGCGACCCGGGAGAACTGGGTCTGGAGAGTGTCCAGCGGCACGAACGGCACGTTGAACTCGGCGGCGAACTCCGCGGCCAACGCGGGTGTGCGCTTGGCGCCCATTCCGCCGATGACGATGGGTGGATGGGTCTGGGTGGGCTTGGGTAGCGCCGGAGAGTCGACGACGGTGTAGTGCTTGCCGGTGAAGTCGAAGGTCTCACCGACTGGCGTGTCCCACAGGCCGGTGAGGATGCGGAGCTGTTCCTCGAGCCGGTCGAACCGCTCGCCCAGCGGCGGGAACGGGATGGCGTAGGCCTGGTGCTCGGCCTCGAACCAGCCTGCGCCCAAGCCCAGTTCCACACGGCCACCGCTCATTTCGTCGACCTGCGCCACGGAGATGGCCAACGGTCCGGGGTGGCGGAAGGTGGCCGAGGTGACCATGGTGCCCAGCCGGATCGTCGAGGTTTCGCGTGCGATGCCGGCCAGCGTCACCCAGGAGTCGGTCGGCCCGGGCAGGCCGTCACCGCTCATCGCCAGGTAGTGGTCGGACCTGAAGAAGGCGGAGTAGCCGAGGGCTTCGGCGGCCCGGGCCACCGCGAGCTGGTCGGAGTATGTAGCACCTTGCTGGGGTTCGACGAAGACACGGAAATCCACGACCGCCAGCCTATCGAGGATCTCAAGTGGGCGTCTGCCGGCTGAGTTCGTCGAAGCGGGCGAGTGCGGCATCGAGGTCGGACTCGTCGAAAACTTCGCCGTGGCTGAGTCGGTCGTCTTCGATGATCAAGATGCAAATGTTCCGCCATTCGGCATCCAAGCCGTCGCGGGAAGTCGCTGACGCCACGTGAGTGAGAACTGCTCCGGCGTCCGTGAGCTGATGCGCAGCCTCGATGTAGATGGTGGCTTGTGTCGTGAGGTCCCAGATCGCGCGGAGCGACGGGCCCAGGGCACCCGCCTCGACCGGAATTACCTGACGGCGGTCGACATCAGTCCAGTTCGTTGTCGCGGCGGGAAGCTCATGCCGATTGAGTGCGAGGTAACTGTTGGTGATGACAGACCACGTGTGCGCACACGCAGCGGCCTCACCGGCGAGATAACGAGCATCGAGTTCTTCGAAGGCAGCGTCGATGTCTTCGGGGTCGAAAGCCACGTGTGCCGATAGGCGCTCGTCTGCGTCGATCTGGACGATGTCCAGGGCATCGACGTGGAACGTTGCCTGCTGCGCGTCGCTGCCCGAGTACCGGACACGGCTGAGGACGAGGCGCGCTCCGCGGGTTGCAATCACCTCCGCCGTGATGTTCTCGGCCCCGACGTCGGCGATTCTCGAGGCGTCGGCAATCACATCGCCCCGACCGCGTAGTGTCCCGGCGTTCACCACGCGCCGACGGTCGTCGTCGAACACGTCCTCGGCCAGGATCTCTGCCAAGGCGCCCCAGTCGCGTGCGACAAAATGCACCCCGAAACGAGCGGCCACTCGGCTTGCAGCGTTTTCCAGCTGCGGCGTCCGGTTGCTCGAGGTCAGTTCGTCGAAGCGGGCGAGCGCGACGTCGAAGTCTGCCTCGTCGAACACTTCGGCGCGGCTGAGCAGGTCTCCGTCCGTTGTGAACAGGACGTACTCCCGCCATTCGGCATCGAAGCCTTCGTTAGATGTTCCGCGCGTAACCTGGCCGACGACCGTGCCGAATTCGTTCAGCCGATGCACAGCCTCGACGTAGACGGTGGCGTGCGGCGTGATATCCCAGGTGGCACGGATATAGGGGATCAGGTCCCCTGGTGCGAAGGCCCTCGCTCGCCGGTGGTCGATGTTCACCCAGTCCGGCGTCGTCGGGGGCAACTCCTGTCGATTGAACGCGGCGTAACCGCTGATGACCACCGACCACGTGTGTACGTACGGGGCGCCTTCTCCGGCTAGGTACCGGGCGTCGAGTTCGGTCAAGGCGTCATCAAGATCGTCGGGATCGAAAAGTACGAGCGCATGGATGTGCTCGTCCGCATCGATCTCAACAATTTGTACGAGATCGATCAGAAAGGTGTCGTCGCTTTGGGCCCCGCCCGAGTAGCGAATACGCCGAAGCGTGAGGTGCTCGCCACGCGTGGCGATGGCGGTCGGCGTGATCTGCGTGAGGCCGATTTCGGCCCCGACTCGAAGATCCTCGATCACCGCTTCTCGACCATGCCGGAGGCCGGCATTGGTGACGCGCCGGCGGTCGTCGATCGAGATGTCATCAGCCATGAGTTCGGACAATGCCTCCAAATTCCCTGATGACAAGCATTCCTCGCAACGAGCTTCTACAAGGCTCGCTGTGTTTTCGAGTCGTGGCGTCCGCGGCTGCAGTTCGTCGAATCGGGCAAGCGCCGCGTCGAGGTCGGTCTCGTCGTACAGTTCGCTTCGGTTCGCCAGGTCGCCTTCGACCGTAGATACGTTGATCTCCCGCCATTGGGCGTCGAACCCCTGCTGCGAGGTCCCGTTTGCGACGTGTGTGACGACTGCTCCGAGGTCGTTCAGGCAATGGACGTTCTCGACGTAGATCCGGGTCCCGGGCGCGAGGTCCCATGTGGCATCCATGTATACGGACATCTCCCCGGGCGCGAATGCCCTCGCTCGCCGGTGGTCGATGTTCACCCAGTCCGAGGTCATTCCGCGGAGCTCTTGACTGTTCGCCGCCGCGTAGCCGCGCATGAAGGCCGACCAAGTCCGCGCATATGGCGCGGCCTCGCCCGCGAGGTAGCGGGCATCGAGTTCCGCCAAGGCGGCGTCGAAGTCATCCAGGTCGAATGCGATTCGTGCCAGCAGGCGCTCATCGACAGCCGCCTCGATAACTTCCAGGCCGCCGACGTGGTACGCCTCTCGGTCGTCGCTTCCCGAAAAGTGGGTACGGCGGAGCGCGAGCCGTTCACCTCGGATCGCTATCACCTCTGATGTGAGTCTTTGACCTCCGATGTCGGCGAGCGCCTTAATCTCTGTGAGCACGGCATCCCGACCGCGCCTGATCCCGGTGTTCACCACCCGACGCCGATCGTCGGTGTAGGCGTTGTCCATCAGAAGTCCGGCGATCGCCGCCCAATCGCGGGCGGTGAAGTACGCCATGAAGCGATCGTGTGCCCGGCTTGCGATGTTGGCGAGCTGCGGCGATTGCCGACTCAGTTCGTCGAACCTGGTGAGCGCAGCATCGCAGTCGGTTTCGTCAAAAACTTCGCAACGGCTGATCAGATCGCCGTCGACGGTCAGGAGAATGATCACTCGCCACTCAGCATGGAACCCTTCATGTGAAACCGCTTGAGCAGATTGGGTAATGACGGCGCCGAGGGTGTTCAGCTCGTGCACTGTCTCGATGAAAAGGGACGCCTGCCGAGACAAATTCCAGGTGGCACTGAGATACTCGGTCATCTCGCCCGTTGCGAATGCCGTTGCCTGCCTGTGGTCGATGTTCGCCCAATTCGGGGTCGTCGCAGGTTCTTTGCGATGGTTGAAGGCGTCGGAGATTCGGCAAATCGCGGACCACGTATTTGCATACGGTGCCGCCTCGCCGGCAAGATAGCGCGCATCGAGTTCCGCCAACGCGGCGTCGAAGTCGTCGGGGTCGAACACCACGCGCGCCAGCGCCTTGCTGTCGCCGTTCACCTCGATGATTTCGAGTAGGTCGCTGTGGAATGCGTCGGGTTGCTGGGCTGCCGTCGAGGCTCGACTCCGACTCAGAGCGAGGTAGCTGCCACGGGATGCGATGACTTCTGTCTGAACGTCCGTCACGCCGACCTCAGCGATAGCCGACATCTCGGCAATCACCGCGTCGCGGCCCTGTCGGCGGCCGGAATTCACGACATGACGACGATCCTCGGTTGAAATGTCCTCGGCCAGGAGCTCCCGAATGTTGTCCCAGTCATGGTTGCGAAAGCTTGCCAAGATGTCCCGGTACAAGCGGGTTGCTGCGTTCTCGTGCCGGGGCACAGGCCGACTGAGTTCATCGAACCTCTCCAACGCGGCGTCGAGGTTTGCCTCGTCGAAGAGCTCGCTGCGGCTGACAACGTCACCTTCTACGGTCAGAACGTGCACGTCCCGCCATTCGGCGTCGAAGCCATCGTTCGAGATCCCTTGCGCAGCATGGGTGACGACCGCTCCGAGGTAGTTCATCCGATGTACGGCCGTGATGTGTATCTTTGTGTCGGGCGAGTCGGCCCATGCGGCTTGGATATAGGCGACCATGTCTCCGGATGCGAACGCCGCTCCGCGACGGTGGTCAAGATTCACCCAGTCAGGCGTCGTCGCAGCGAGTTCGTGGCGGTTGAACCCCGCATACGATCGCGTGATGGCAGACCATGTTTGCGCATACGGGGCGGCCGCACCGGCGAGGTACCGCGCGTCGAGCTCCTCGAAAGCCGCGTCGAAGTCGTCGAGGTCGAACACGACCTTGGCGAGCATTAAACCGTGAGTGTCGACCTCGGTCAGCTCCAGTGCTTCAGCGCAAAATGCGGAGGCATCTTCAAAGCGAATATGTCTGAGGCAGAGGAGATCTCCGCGCACAGCGACAGTCGAATTCGTGACGGTTGGTCCGAAGGATGCGATCGCACGAATGTTGTCGACCGCCGCCGCACGATCGTTGCTCTCGCGGCGAAAACCTTGGCGTCGGTCATCGAGCCGAGTGCCCTCGGTGAACAGAGCGCCGACCTCGTCCAAGCGATCGGCGTTGAAGAACGCGACCAATTGGTCGTCGGCCCGAGTTGCGGCATTCGCCAGCGGCGGCCGAGCTTCTGCTTCCAGGCGCCGCGCGTGTAAGGAATCGAGTTCGGCCAGCGCGGCATCGATGTCTTCGGTGTCAAACCACACCTGCGTCGCGATTCTGCCGTCATCATCGATACCAGTCACCTGCAGCAATTCATCCCGCGGTGCACCGGGACTCTGATCGGCAGTCCCTATCTCAAGCCGGATCAGCGCCAGATGCTCGCCACGCACTGCGAGGAACGTCGGATCGTGCCGCACCATGCCGGTCTCCAGAAAGTGCGCCATCGCATCTAACCATTGCTGCGGTGTCAGGTCTTTTCGGGCAAACCCGACTATCTTCCGACGGCTCTCGATGGTGACTTCTGGGGCGAAAAGCTGTTCGACTTCGTCCCAGGCGCGACGATTCATTGCGGCCAAAAAACGTCTGCCCGATCGAACACATGCGTTGTCGACTTCGATGCCTGTTGCTTCCGGCGCCATTGCCGGCTCCAAGTGGGTGACGTCGACAATGCGTCGCGCCTTTTCGGCAAGTGTCAGAGCACCTTTCCGCTCGTACAACTCGACGGCGCGCCCGGCAGCGGTGCGCGCTCCCGTGGCGTCGCCGGCGGCGTCCAGCACCGTGGCGAGCGCCAGACAGGCATCGCCGTGATCGATCAACGCATCGGTGCGCTCCGCAATGACAACCGCCTCTTGGGCCACCGTTCGCGCTTCGTCGTGATCACCGCCGCGCGAAAGCAACTGGGCCCGAACCGTGCGCCAGGCGATCGACGCCTTCAGCGCGTGGCCGGCGAGTCGCTCGCTCTCCGCGCATAGTTCTCCAGCCTCAACGTCTCGGCCCAGCAAGAGGCACGCGCGACCCAGCAGTGCGGCCGTCTCGGCGGCATCGGCATCGATGCCCATGCGGCGAAAGCCGTTGTAGGCCACGCGCAGATGTCGTTCGGCGGCAGCGGGATCGTCGACTACCAGCTCGACGATGCCGGCGAAGTGCTCGACCTCGAGCAGGGCATGACGCAAGCCGAGTTCGGTGACGGTGCGCCGGGCCGAGTCGATCATCCGGCGCGCGGCGGCAGCGCGTCCACGGAACGCTTCCAGGACCGCCTGGCACCGTGTCGATGTCGCTTCGACCGCAGGGGAATCGGTGGTGATCCGCAGCAGGCGCACCACGTCGAGGCATCGTCCGCCCGCGCGCGGAACGGGGTTGGGCCCCCACAGCGCGGCCAGCGGAGCACCCGCGAGCACCGCGTTCACCCGCCGGTGTTCACGGGCGCGGCGTGCGGCGGTGAGCGCGTTGTCGAGGGCCACTTCGCAATCACCGATACGCCCGAGCCGGGCCAGGCACCCGGCCCGCACGGTGTGAGCCTTGGCTTCGCCTGCGGCGTCGTCAAATTCGGCCAGAGTCCCCGCGGCGGCGTCCACTGCGGATTCGATCTCGTCCAAGCGCTCGGGATCGATCAGCATCGAGAGCTGCCCCTCGAAACAGGTCGCCCACGCCGCCAGGCGGGCCGAATCGTGCGTCTCCGCCTTCAGTTGGGCAACCGCGCCCGCTGCCGACGACACGTCACCGGCCGCCAGCAGCGCTTCGCACCGCGCCACCAATAGTTGGGTGCGCTGGTCCTCCAGGTCGGGTAACTCGTCGTCAACCTCTTCGAGTGCGTGCAGGGCATGGTCGTAAAGATCGGCGGCACCCTCATAGGCCAGCCGGGACATCGCCTGGTCGGCGGCACGCCGGCAGTACTCGACTGCCTTGAGAGCATTTCCGGCCCACGCGCATTCGAAGTAGTGGTGCGCCAATTCAGCCAGCAGTTCGTCGTCGGCACCCGGCTCGTTCTCCAGCGTTGTCGCGATGCGCTGATGCAGGCGCATGCGCCGGACCGACGCCAACTCGGCCAGCAGGGACTGACGGACAATGGCGTGGTTGAACCGATACCGACCACCGGGTTCCTCGATCAGGATGCCGGCCTGGCATGCCTCTTCGAACGAGTCGACGAGGTCCTGGTCGACCACCCGCTCGACCAGATCGAGCGCAAACCGACTGCCGACGACCGCGGCCGCCGCCAGCGCCTTGTTGGTCTCGGCGGGAAGCCGAGAAAGTCTGCGGCTCACGGCCTCCCGCACCCCCTGAGGCAGGGTGCTCGGATCCCAGTGGCCGCCGCTCTCCTCGACATGGCGTAACGCCTCGATGAGGAAGAACGGATTTCCGCCGGTGACCGACGCCAGCGCACGGGCCAGCTCCTCGTCGTCGTACCCGGCCTGGGCGACATAGGTGGTCACGTCGTCCTCATCGAGCCCGCTCAGGGCAATACGGTCGGCGCTGCCGTCACGATGAAGGTCGGCCAGCATCGCCGCGAGCGGATGCGAACGGTCGAGGTCGGTACTGCGGTAGGTGCCGATGATCTGCACGCGGGCATGTTCGCCGAACCGCAAGAGATGTCGCAGCAATAGCAACGTCGGCTTGGCCGCCCAGTGGAGATCGTCGAGTACCAGGACGATCGGCACCTCTGTCGAGGCGGCACCGAGCAGCGCGACCACCGCGTCGAACAACGCGTAGCGCTCGGTGTCCGGGTCGGCACGAGGCGGCGCGGCGAGATCGGGCAGCACGTCGGTCAAACCGGGCACCAGCGGTAGCAACGCCTCGATGCCGCGCACGCCGCGGAGCTGGCTGGTGCCGACACAGGGCACCAGCGTGCGCAGGGCCTCTGCGAAGGGCTGGTAGGGCGCGCCGAGATCCTCGTCGGAGCGGCCGTACAACACCACCGCACCTTGTGCGTATGCCTGCCGCGACCACTCGCCGGCCAGTCGTGTCTTGCCGACACCTGGTTCACCGGCGATCAGAGCCGCGCGAGCGCCGTCGGTGAGCGCAATCTGCCACGATGCCGATAGCTGCCCAAGTTCCTGGCTGCGCCCGACGAACGGGCCCGGACCGGCAAGCACCGTGGGCAGCGCAGGCCGTTCCGTGGCCTCATCGGCGACCGGGGGTTCCGGCTGTCCCTCGGCGTCGAAGCGGAGCTCGAAGACGTGCTCGGGGCGGGCCAGATTCTTCAGCCGGCGCATCCCGAGATCGGCGAGCACCACGTCGTCGCGCAGTGAGTCGACGACGAGCTCGGCCGTCGCACCCGAGCACAGGGTCTGACCACCGGCGGCAAGCGACCGCAACCGAGCCGCCCGATTGACGGCGCGGCCGAAGTAGTCGCCATCACGAAGCTCAGCCTCACCAGTGTGCAGGGCAATCCGAATCCGCATGGGCGACTGCAGGTCCCACGGCTCGTGAAGTATGGCGTCCTGAAGTTCGAGGGCGGCAGCCGCTGCGGCCGAGGGACGCTCGAAGACCGAGAAGGTGGCATCACCTTCACCGCGCGTCTTGATCAGCCGACCACCGCGGGAGGTGACGACCTGTTCGATGAGCTCGTCGTGCCGCGCGAGCGCGAGCGCCATCGCGTCTGCGTCCGCCTCCCACGCGGCGGTCGAACCTTCGATGTCGGTGAGTAGGAATGTCACAGCTCGCATCGCCGCGGGGACGTGTTGTACCGCAGGGATTTCCAGCGCGGCGTCCTGCGCCACGATCGCGGCTTCGAGCCTGCGCAGATCGGGGCCCGGGTCGACGCCCAGCTCGTCGGACAGCACGGCTTGAACCCGCTTGAACGCGCCCAAGGCTTCTCCCTGCCTGCCGGCGCGGTACAGGGCAAGCATCAGTTGGCCCCAACGTCGTTCACGCAGGGGTGCATCGCCGACAGCGGCTTCGAGCTCGCCGACGATCTCCGCGGCGCGACCCGTCGCGAGGAGCGCGTCGGCCCGATCCTCCACCAGCGACGCGTGGTCCTCGATCCAGCGAGTTGTCTCGGATGCCCCGCGCCTGCTGTCGGGTAGTTCGGGGATTCCGCGCCAGAGTGTCAGTGCCTCATCGAACAGCGTCACTGCCCGGCCGGCGTCGCCCGCGTCCAGGGCGTCCCGGCCGGATCGTGCCGCCGCCCGATAACCGGACGTGTCGACGCCCGTGCTGCTCAGGCGCCAGCCGGTCCCTTCGGTCAGCACGAAGCCGTCGCCGAGGGTGTGGCGCAGCGAGGAGATGTGGGTCTGAAGGGCCTTGGCCGCGGTGCGCGGCGGATCGTCGCCCCAGAGCAATTCCATGAGTACGTCGGCCGGAACCACGGAACCGCTGTGCAGTCCGAGCATCGTGAGGATGGCGCGCGGCTTTGCGCCCGGCACTGCGACGGGCGCACCGTCCATTCGGACCTGGAGAGGCCCCAAAACCCCCAGTTCCACCGATGAAAGCGTACCCACGCGCCAATCGTCGGTGGGGCGATTCAACGCCCGATCAAGAACGGGTAAAGACGCGGATGACCTGGACTTCTACAGCCCGCGTCGCGCCGCGCGCAGGGCAGCGACCGCGTCGTCGTCGCCCGAGAACGTCACCCGGGCCGGCTCCCGCCCGGCGGCGAACATCAGCAACTCACCGGGATCTCCGGTGACGGTGACCTCCGGGCCGGACCCGACGGTGGCCAGCGTCTTGCCCTCGGGCGTGGTCAACACCACCCTGGCCGGGGACTTACCCATGGCCATCCGGGCCATCCCGGTGATCGCGCGGGACAGGGCGGAAACCGTCGCGTCGTCGAGAGGCCTTGGTTCCCAACCAGGTTGGGCCCGGCGGACGTCCTCATTGTGGATGAACATCTCGGCCACGTTGACCAGCGGGTCGAGCAGCTTGAACGGCGAGTACAGCGGAGGGCCGGCCGCGATCTGGTCCACCAGGTCGCCCCAATCGGTGGTCTCGGCGACCTTGCGCTGGACTCGCTCGGTGTGGCCGGCCAGCTGGGGCACCAGGATGCCGGGGGCGGCGTCGAGACGACGCTCGCGCACGACGAGGTGGGCGGCCAGGTCGCGCGTGGTCCAGCCCTCGCAGAGGGTCGGGGCGTCGGGGCCCGCGGCGCGCATGGACTCGACCAAGGCGGCACGTTCGCGTCGAGCAACACTCATGCGCGATCCGCCTTCGGCTCCTCGCTTGAACTCATGCGCGTTCCGCCTTCGGCTCCTCGCTTGAACTCATGCCGCCAACTCTAGAAGGTTTCCACCCCTTCGACAGCGATGCTCATGCCATGGCCGGTCTTGTCATTGCTGATGCGGGTGCCCTCGCTGCTCGCATCGATGGTCCAGCCCACGGCGCTGTACTTGCGGTAGTCGAGGGTCACCACGGGAATGTCACCGAGGTTGCCCAGCACCCACTCGATCTGGCCGTCGGGCGTGAGCCTCACACCGTTCGCCTGCTCCCCGTCGATCGTCGGCGCATTGCTGAACGCCGACTCGCACCCGACGTCCTGTTTGGACAGCTGGCAGCGGGTCTTGCCGGATTTGGTCTCGATGAAGACGTAGCCGTTCTCCGGCTGCAGCGGGGTGGCGCCGGCCGGCGGGGCGGCAGCGGAAGTGCTGGGCGGAACAGGGGCAGTGGTGCTCGGGGACGGTGCCGGGCTCGACCGGGTGGGCTTCGCGGTCGGGAAACTGGGTTCGGTCGGCGATTGCGGGCTGGTGCGCGGCGTGCCCTCGATGCTCGACTGGCAGCCGGTCAACACCAAACCAGCAGCCAACAGCGCGCTCAGCGATCGCGACGCCTTCACCGCGACAAGGCTACGCATCGCGCATGGCCGCGCCGGTCATGACGCGCCGAACAGCTCCGCGTATCCATCTGACAGTGCGCGCAATTGCCCGGGCCCGTCGCCGTGGAACGAGGCGCCGTGCATGAGCGCCAACGTGGTGGGGTTCAGGTCGGCGAGTTGAGCCAACGTGGGTGCCAGGTTGGTGGTCAGGCCGGTGGCGTGGAACACCGCTTCGGCTTCCAGAGCCGGTGCCACACAATCGGATTCGGTCAGTGCCGGGCATTGACCGGTGTGGGTGAACAAGTCGCCGGCCAGCAGTGTCGATGTCGTCTCGTCGAACCACAGCCCGGCCTCCCAGTTGTGCGGCACGTGGGGAGTGGCGATGAACCGCAGGCGGTGCCCACCGATATCGTGCGCATCGTCCGACGGCGCGACGACCGGTGGCCGGTCGCACATGTCGTTCAGCGACAACATGATGGCCAGCGGACCGTGGATGACTTCGGCGTGGGGAGCGGCGGCCAGGAACAGGTTGACGGCTCCGCATTCGTCGGCCTCCAGGTGCCCGAACGAGATCCAGCGCAGCTCGGGCAGTGGCAGTACCTGCTCGATGGCCGTCGAGACCTGCTCGAAGAGGAACCGGTGGCCGGTGTGGAACAGGAACGGCTCGTCACCGGTGAGCAGGAACTGGTTGAACGTGAAGCCGTGCTCGGTGATCCCCGGTATCCAGGTGGACAACCGGTAGATGTCCGGGGCGATCTCGTCGACGCGGGTGTCCAGGTCGGAGGTCATGAAGACATCGTCCGCTCGGGCAGAACCGAATGGACGCGTTTTGCCGTCTTGGGAGATTCCCAGCTGCGTTCCCTACAGTCGCCGCGTGCTCGCCAAAGCCCTCGATGCGTTCCTGGACTCGCCGTTGTCCGGCATCGCACCGTGGGCGCTGATGGCCATCCTGGCCGGCCCGGGTCGCTACGAGATCGCAGTGACGAGTGCACTCGGCCTGTCGGTTTTGGTGCTGGTGCTGACCTGGCGTCGTGACATTCCGGTGCACGTGCTGGAGGGGCTGGGCGTGGCCTACTTCGTGGTGCTGGCAGTGGTCGGGCTGGTCGCTTCCAGCGGTCAGAAAGCGTGGCTGGAAATGTGGTCCGGGGAGGTCACCAACGCCTCGCTCGCGCTGATGGCTCTGCTCAGCCTCCTGCTCGGGCGGCCGTACACGACGGCATATGCGCGCGACGTGACTCCGCCGGAGCATTGGGACACGCCGCTGTTCACACGAACCAACATGGTGGTGACGGCGGTGTGGGCGGGGGCGTTCGGCTTCTCGGCGGCCGTCGGCTTCCTGGGTGACGTGCTCTACGGCAGTACCGACAACTTCTGGACCGGGTGGATTCTGCAATTGGCCGCGCTGTTCTTCGCGGTGGCAGTCACCGAGTTCTATCCCGGGTACGCCCGGGCCAAGGCGGCGGCGCACGCCGCGCATCCGGTGCAGTCATGGTCGCGGGTGTTCGAGTGGCTGCCACCGTTCGTGTTGGCCACCGGGGTCGCAGGCTGGTTGCTGGCGACGGTCAGCACCGGCGTGGCCTGTGATCTGGTGGTGATCGGTGCGTTCGGGACGGCACTGCTGCGGCGGCGCGACCAGCGGGCCCGGGCGATGTAGCCGTCACGACTTGCTGGGAGAGACCTGCGGATGCCAGAGCTAGTCGCTGCCGGAAATCAGCCCCCGCAGCGCGGTCACCGCCAGCCTCCGGGCATGTTCCTCGGTGAGGTCGTAGTGGCCGCTGATGCGGCGGAAGATGAGTGGGCCGAACAGGATGTCGATCACGTCATCGATCGCGATGCCGGGGTTGGCGTCGCCTCGGTCGATGCCGCGCTGCCACAGTTCGGTGATGGCCGCGCGGCGACCGTTGAGGAAGTACTCCCGGAAATACGTTGCGCCCGTGGCATCTTCGACGCAGGCGGCGAGTAGCTGGGCGAATACGGCACCCCGGGCACTGGCGTAGAACGCCGAGACCCGCACCACCTGTTCGACGAGATCGCCTGCGGTGCTTCCGGTATCGGGCAGCGGAAGACTCTGGGCCATCATCGCCCCGAATGCCTCGGCGGCCACTGCGGTCCGCGATGGCCAGTGCTTGTAGATGGTGGCCTTGCTGGCACCCGAGCGCGCCGCGATCGCATCGACCGTGGTCGCTGGGTAGCCGCCCTCGTCGAGCAGCTCTGCCGTCGCATCGAGGATGCCCTGGTGGATACGATCGCTGCGCGCGCCGGTGGGGCGGACGAAGGCGTATTCGTCCGCCCCGGTGGCCGTTTCAGGCGACATCGTCGAAATCGGTGGACTCGGAGACTGTCCGCCATTGCGCCAGTTCGCCTTGCACGTGGGCGATCTTGCCCTCGACCGCCGCGATGGTGTCGTTGCCCAGCAGCAAGCGCAGCGGAGGCTGCGGGGCCTCCACGACGTCGATGATGGCCTTGGCTGCCTTCACCGGGTCGCCGGGCTGGTCGTGGTTGCGTTCGCCTGCGGCGACGCGCATCTGGCCGGCCGGGCCGTCGGTGTAGTCGTCGATCACGGTGCGCTGAGTCTGCAGGCTCGACGAGTCGAGGAAGTCGGTGCGGAAGTAACCGGGCTCGACCACCATGACGTGCACACCCAGCGGCCGCAGTTCGGCGTGGAGTGCCTCGGAGAGCGCCTCGACCGCGAACTTCGTCGACGCGTAGACGCCCCAGCCGGGTGAGCCGACGAACCCGCCGACCGAGGAGATGTTGACGATGGTGCCCGACCGTTGTGCCCGCAGCACCGGGGCGACCGCGCGGGTGACGGTCAGTAGACCGAACACGTTGGTTTCGTAGACGGCCCGCACCTCGGCGTCGGTGGCCTCCTCGACCGCGCCGAGCAGTCCGCGTCCGGCGTTGTTGACCAGGACGTCGATCCGGCCGAACCGGTCGACGGCGGCCTGCGCGGCCTGTTGTGCCTGCTCCTCGTTGGTGACGTCCAGGGCGACGGCGAGCACGTTCTCGTTGTCGCCGAGGGCGGCGGTGACGGCGGAGGCGTCCCGCGCAGTGGCCACGACCTGATGGCCGCGGTCCAGCGCGTCGCGGGCGATCTGCAGGCCGAATCCGCGGGAAGCTCCGGTGATGAACCAAACGCTCATGTCTTTGACCACCTGTTTCTCTGAGTAACTGAACTGTACGATCAGTTTAGTTAAGTTGACGGTGGCTGCAACCGTGCTTCCGGCCCGAATATTCCGCCACGGCCGAATCGCGTCGGCCGTGGCGGAATTCTCAGGTGGGCACCGAGGTCACGTCAGGAACGGATTGTGCTCGGGCAGCGGTTTGATCAGCGGATCGAGCAGCTTCGCCGACTGTTCGACGGTCAGGACGTCAGCCGGATCGAGCTGGATGAACTCCCGCGCGGTCTCGTCGTACTCCCAGACGTCTTCACCGACCAGCCGGCCGTTGTCGTAGGGCCAGATCATGTGCTCGGCGGTCTTCACCAGATAGGTGGCCTCGGGATCGGCGGCCATCCCCTCGGCGGCAAGGATGACGCCCGGGGTCTGTTGGTAGATGTATGACGTCGACACGATCATGTCGTCGCTGATGGCCAGCTTCTCGTCGTCGGAGTAGAAGATGCACTGGGCGGTGTCCTTCCAGGCGTGGTACAGCCCCTTGACCGCCTCGGTGCCTTCCACCGTGACGGTCTTGCCGAGCATGTTGAAGTGGTAGACCGGCTTTTCGACGGTCATGTCCGGGGCGAAGATCTCCTCGTAGCGCCCGGCCATTTCCAGATAGCGGTGCCGGTTGTAGGCATGCAACATGTAGAGGTGACGGGGGTTGTCCGTGGTCTCGATCAACCGTTCCACGGCTCGGTTGGTCTGGGTGATGTCGTAGCGGCTCATCTTTTCGGTTCCTTTCAGGCTGTGAGAAACATGGTGCGGAGTTCGGATTTCTTGAATTTGCCTGTGGCGGTACAGGGAAGTGCTTCGACGAACTCGAATCGGTCCGGCAACTGCCACTTGGCGAAGTCCTGTGCGAGGTGATCGCGCAAGGTCTGGGCGGAGGCCTGGCGGTCGTCGTGAAGCACCACCACCGCCAGGGGACGCTCGCCCCAGCGTTCGTCTGGTACGGCGATCACAGCGGCCTGAGCGACGGCCGGATGCGACATCAGCTGGTTCTCCAGGTCCACCGAGGAGATCCACTCTCCGCCGGATTTCACCAAATCTTTTGAGCGGTCGCAGATTCGGATACAACCGTGCGGGTCGATGCGCACCACGTCGCCGGTCTTGAACCAGCCGTCGGGGGTGAAACTGTCCGCGCCCCGGCCGCCGTGGTAGCCGCCGGCCACCCACGGGCCGCGCACTTCGAGTTCACCGATGGCGGCGTCGTCCCAGGCGATGGTTTCTCCGTTCTCGTCGCGGGCGCGGATGTCGAAGAACGGGCTGGCGACACCCTGTCGCGTGCGGTAGGCGTACTGCTCGTCGCGCTCGCCCTCGTCGAGCCGGCCGGGCGGACGGCAGACCGCGCCCAGGGGAGCGGTTTCGGTCATGCCCCAGGCCTGTACGACGGTGAGCCCGTGACGGTCGAAGCCTTCGAACATCGACCGCGGCACCGCCGCTCCACCCACGATCAGCCGGCTGAGCTCGGGCAGCTGCCACTTGTCCGGTTCGGCGTCGATGGCGGCGAGCATGCCCATCCACACGGTCGGCACGCCCGCGGTCATGGTGACCCGCTCGCCGGCACACAGGTCGAGGATGCTTTCCGGATCGAGCCGCGGACCCGGCAGGACCAGACGCGCGCCGGCCAGTGCCGCAGCGTACGGCAGGCCCCACGCGTTGGCGTGGAACATCGGTACGACGGGAAGGACTGTGTCCCTGCCTGATACGGACAATTGGTCGGGAAGGGCGGCGACGAGCGAGTGCAGGACCAGCGCTCGATGCGAGTACACCACCCCTTTGGGGCGGCCGGTGGTGCCGGAGGTGTAGCACATGGCCGCCGCGTGATGTTCGTCGAGGACGGGCCACTCCGCCGGCTCGGCGTCGGCCAGCAGCGATTCATAGTCCAGCGTCCCCGCTGGGGCCGCGTTGTCGTGGGTGACGACGATGACGTGGCGGAAATCGTGTCCGGCGCGGAAGGTTTCGAACACCTCCAGCAGGGACTCATCGACGATGATGACCCGGTCCCCGGCATCCTCGACGATGAACGCCAGCTCGTCGGGGAACAGCCGCGGGTTGAGGGTGTGGATGACCGCGCCCATGGCGGGCACCGCGAAATACAGCTCCAGGTGTTCGCTCTGGTTCCACAACAGTGTGGCCACCGGATCGCCCTTACCGACTCCGAGGGCGCTCAGTGCACTCGCAACCCGACGTGCGCGGGCCGCGCAGTCACCGAAAGTGGTGCGCGATATCGCACCCGAAGGGCGGCGCGACACGACATCCACATCGGCGTGGAACCGCTCGGCGCGCTCGACGATGCTCGTCAACGTGAGCGGATAGTCATCCATACTGTTGCTGCCCAACATGTTTCCGGTCATGACCGCGCCTTCTTCGGGCTCGCGTCTTCGGTGGCGTTGCGCAGCTCTGCCAGGCCGTCGCCGAGTGCGGCCAGGATCGGCCAGGGGTCGTCGACGAGTTCTCGGTCGACGACGATCCCGAACTCCAACGAATCCTGGTAGCTCATCACGGTGATGTTGATGCCGATCCCGTCGAGCACCCCGGAGACCGGGAACTGCGCGCGTTGGCGGGCGCCGCCGAGGTACAGCGGCGTCGACGGGCCGGGAACGTTCGAGATCATCGCGTTCGCCGGCTGATTGAGCCCACGCACGCCGGCCAACCGGGACAGGGACCGGGCCGCCTGGGCGAACAGTGCGGGCGGAATGAAGTGATTGGCGTCCTGGAGCAGCGACGCCGGTAGCGCGCGCTGGCGTTCCTTGGCGACGTTCATCGATTCGTTGATCCGGCGTACGCGCTCGATGGGGTCCGCTACATCGGTGGGCAGCTGGGTGATCATCACCGAGACCCGGTTGCCGAAGGTGCCTTGCTGCTCGGGGGTCCGCACCGACATCGGGATGAAACTCGCGAGCGGCTGGTCGGGCAGCTCACCCTGCTTGTCGAGCCAGGACCGGAGCCCAGCCGTGCAGATCGCCAGGACGACATCGTTCACGGTGCAACCGAGGGCATTCTTGACGGCCTTGACCTCGCCCAGCGGCATCGAGCCGAAGGCGACGCGCCGGTGCGGCGATACCCGGGCCTGGAACCGGGTTCGTGGAGCGGTCACGTCGCTGCCACGCACGGACGCTCCACCCGCACTGGCCCGCAGGGCCCGTTTGACCAAGCGGCTGCTGCGAGCGATCGCCTTGACCCCGGGCAGGTGGCGGATCGTCGGAACATCGTCGAGGTGTGGCAATGCGGTGGGGCCGGCGCGCAGAATCCGCAGCGGCTGGCTCGCCAGCCCGGCCAGACCGCGGCCGAGCATCTCCACCTCCGACGGGTAGTTCTCGGCGGCGATGGTGGGTGCCGCTTCGCGGTCACGCCCGGTGGTGTCGTCGAGCAGGATGCTCATGACCTCGGCGCCGGACACGCCGTCGACCGCGGCGTGATGCATCTTCGTCAACACCGCGACGCCGCCGTCGTCGAGTCCGTGGATGACGTACACCTCCCAGAGCGGGCGGGCGCGGTCGAGTTGGCGGCCGATGATCCGGGCCACCTGCTCGGCGAGCTGGCGCTGGTCGCCCGGTGCGGGTAATGCCAGCTCGCGGACGTGGTACTCGATGTCGAACGAGCCGTCGTCGACCCAGTACGGGTAGTCCAGCGAGAACGGCACCTGCGCGAGCCGCCAGCGGAAGGTGGGCAGCAGGTGCAGGCGTTCGCTGATCAGACCACGAACCAGTGCGGCATCGAGTGGTTCGCCCGATGCGGTGTGGGAGTCATAGATGCCGAGGACGCTGACGTGGCCCTGGACCCGGTCGTTCTCCATGGCCAGGAACTGTGCGTCGAGGCTGGTCAGTTGTCGCATGTGAAGATCGTCCGTCGGTGACGTCGGCTTTCTCTTGTCTGCGCGCGCCAACGCGGTGCCCGGTGGTTGTCCAATTTGCGCACCACCGGCCGGAGCTGGCGCTACCGTGCAGTGCATGGAGCCGGCCTGGGCGGGCGCACAGGATGACGAGCAGCGGCGCGTGTGGTTGGCGGTGTTGCGTCCTGCAGCTGCCGAACTCGCGGAGCGGGCCGGTGAAATCTCGGCCGCGGTGAACGATTACACCCGCGCGCGGCTCGCCGACCTCCTCGTCAACGAACAGGCCCTCGAGGTCAATCGCGCGAGCACCGAGGCGAGCATTCGCGACTTCGCTCAGGTGCTGTCGTCCGGGGCCGATCCTGCCCAGGCGGCACAGCTGCAGTCACCGACTCTCGACTACGCCCGGGATGGGGCGCAACACGGCATACCGCTCACCATCCTCATGCGCAGCTATCGTCTCGCGCACGCCGCGACATCGACTCACTTCAACGCGATCCTTCAGCGCCATGCGAGCAACTCCGAAGAGCTGCGGCTCGCATCGGAGTTGGGTGGGGCGTGGATGTTCTCCTACGTCGACGCCGCGCTGTGCCTGGTAGAGGAGGCGTACACCGCCGAGCGGGATCGATGGTTACGCAGCGCCGCAGCCAGCCAAGCCGAGACCATCGGCACGATCCTGGCCGGCCAACCCATCGACACCGACGTGGCCACCCGGCGACTCCGCCACGAAGTCCGTCGTGTCCACGTCGCCGCGATCGCCTGGCTCGATTCTCATGAAGAAGGGCGCAACACGCAGGCCGTCCTCGAGGCTGCGATCCGCGATATCGCCTCCGCCATCGGCAATCAGAAGCCACTGGTGCATCCGCTCGGGATACTGTCGACGGCGGCCTGGATCAGCTCACACAGCCATATACCGTCGAAAGTGTTGGACGAGTTACGGTTCCGTACGGCAACTGCACCCGGAGTGCGCGTTGCCATCGGCGAGCCGGCACCGGGCATCGCCGGCTTTCGTTCCAGCTATGTGGAAGCGGTTGAGGCCCAACGCGTCGCACGTCTTGCGGACCGCCCGGCAGGCAGCGTCACCCGCTACGACAACATCGCGCTGCGGGCCATCGCGACCGCCAACCTCGACCAGGCGCGGGACTTCGTGCGACGCGAGCTCGGGCCGCTGGGGGCGGCGGACGAAACCACCCGGCGGCTGGCCGCCACGGTGCGCGCCTATCTCGACGAGAACTGCAGTCGTGGGCGAACAGCCAAGCGGCTTCACGTCCACGACAACACGGTCGCGTATCGAATCCGGCAGGCAGAGGAATTGCTGGGAAGGTCCTTGGAACGGCGCACGCTCGAGCTGCGCGTCGCGCTGGCCTTGGCCGACGTCGTCGCCGAAAGCGCCGATTCCGGGACGACGCCCGCGGCGGCGGCTTCTCTGCGGCCGGCCAACTGACTGACGCGCGCCCGGTCACACCCGCCCGAGCATCGCGTCGCGGACCCGCCCGACCCCGGCCAGGCGCGCGAGATCGCCGATCAGAACCGGTGCGACGGAACCGATCCCGGCGAGCAACCGCACAGCGGCCGACGCGACCGTGGTCTCCGGGGTGCCGCGCTCGATCGCTTCGGCGACCGCTCGCGCGACCTCCTCAGGCGAGCTGGTGCCGAATCCCCGCGGAAGGGCAACGCCCGTGTCCGCCAACATCCCGGCGTCACGGATCGGGCCGGGAAAAATCGTGGAGACGCCGACGCCGGTGCCGTGCAGCTCCTGGCGCAAGGCGAGTCCGAGCCCCCGCAGGCCCCATTTCGTGGCCGTATACACCGCGCCGTTCCCGGATGTCGCGATGAGGCCGGCGCCCGACGAGATGAAAACGATGTGGCCGCGGCCGCGCTGCTTCATCGATACTGCTGCCGCGCGAGCGAGCGCGGTCGGGGCCAGCAGGTTGATGCGCACGGCCTCCTCGATCTCGCTGTCGCTCAGCATCGCCAGATCCTGCGGGATACCGACACCGGCATTGGCGACGAGGATGTCGACGTCGCCCGCACGGTCCATCAGGTCGCCGACTTCGGAGAGGTTGCCGAGATCCGCGGTCAGTGCCCGGGCGGGGGGTCCTAGCTCTCCGACCAGATTTCGCAGCTCCAGTTCGCGCCGGCCCGTGACGACGAGTGCACACCCGTGCCCCGCGAGTTCGCGTGCGATGGCGCGGCCGATGCCGCCGGTCGCACCGGTCACCAGTGCGCTGCGCCCGTTCAATTGCATGTCAGTTCCTCAAACGTGTTTACTACTTGGATAATTCGGCCATGCGCGCCGCGAGCCACCGGGCCAGCGGCGGGGCAGTGCGGGAGAGCACATACATCAGGTGTGCTTCGGCGGCGACCGGCGCCACCGCGCGGTTGTGGTCGACCGCGCGCAGAATCTTCTTGGCCACGCGCGCCGGGGTGTACCCGCGCTTTCGGTAGGTCGACTCGAGGTGTCTACGCCGTTCGTCGACGTCCCCGGCGCCACGGATGAGGCTGTTCTGCGTGATGGCGGTGTTGATGATGCCGGGACACACCGCGGTGACACCGATGCCATGGGGCTTCAGTTCCATGCGCAGTGCTTCGGACAACCCGAGCACCGCGAACTTCGTTGCGCTGTAGGCGGTCAGCTGGGGGTTGGCCAGGAGGCCGGCGGCCGAGGACAGATTGACGACGTGGCCGCGCCCCGCGTCGATCATGGTGGGCAGGAAGGCGTCGCAGCCGTGCACCACACCCATGAGGTTGACGTCGATCAGCCATTGCCAGTCTTTGAGGTTGGTGTCCAAGAAGCCGCCCACGAGGCCGACTCCGGCGTTGTTGATCAACAGGTCCACCCGGCCGAAGCGTTCGGAGGTGGCGTTCGCGAAACGCGTCATCGATTCGGTCTCGGAGACGTCCACCCACGACGTCAATACCTGCGCGTCATAGGCACGAGCGGCCTCGGCGGTGTCGGCCAGGCCGGCCTCGTCGACGTCGCACAGCGCCAGCTGGGCGTGCCGCCGGGCGCACAGCAGCGCCACTTCGCGGCCGATACCGCTGCCGGCGCCGGTGACCACCACGACTTGATCGGTGAGGTCGGCGGTCTTGAATCGGGATCGCGTTCTGGCCATGGCTCGACGCTAGGGACGCGACAAGGTGGCGCGCTCGTGCGGATGAGCCAACATGTGCGAGGTCAGTTGTCGCGACGCGCCAATGGTCGGATTTCACCGCAGATGTCGGACGAGATGGGCGGCAATGCGTTTCACCGCGTCATGCGCTGTGGCCGCTTCTGATCTCGTAAATCCGTGGTCGATGCCGTCAAAGCAGTGGTGTGTGATCGGGACGCCCGCGCCGGACAATCGTGCTGCCAGCTCGTCGCCCTCGGGTCCGAGCGTGTCGAGCGAACCGGTCAGTATGAGTGTCGGTGGCATCGCGGCCGCCAGCTCGTCGTCGAACCGGGGAGAGGCCAGTGGCTCTCGCGAGCGGCTCGTGTCCACGACGTACGCGTCGATCGCCAGTCGTTGGATTCTTCGCGATATTCGTGGACGCGCCTTGGCGGAGGTGCGGTCGGTGCGGCTGAGGTCGACGACCGGGAAGGCCAGGGCCGCCGCCCGCAATGTGACATCGCCTGTGCGGTAAGCCTGTTGGCACACATTGACGGCGAGCTTCGCCCCGGCACTGGCACCCGTCACCGACATCCGGGCCGCATCCCACCCGCGGTCCGCCGCCTCCGAACGTATCCACGATGCGACGTCGAAGCACTGCTGTTCGGCTACCGGATATCGCACCTGGGGCGCCGTTGCGTAGTCGGCGAGGACCACCACCGCACCGACCTCTGCCGCGACGTAGTGCGCGATGTACTCCTCTTGCCGCGGGTTGCGCACGATGAAGGCGCCGCCGTGTAGGTGCAGATTGACCGGAGGGCCGTCCACGCCGGTTCGCGCGAGGGCAGCGTCGGGATGGGGCGAATAGATGTAGCACCGCACGGTTCCGTGGCGGGTCGGCACATCGACGATCTCCGGGCGGGCAACCTGCCGTGTCGCCGAACTGAAACTGCGCGGGGTGGGGACCAGCGGCAACAGGCGCTGCGCCAGGTGGGCTGCGACCCAGGCGCCTGCTCGTCGCGTCCTGGTAGACGTGGCTGCGTTCACTCGGCGGAACGGTAGCCAAGTTCGCTCGGCGCCGGCTTGTCGCGAAGGGCTGAAAAGGGCGGGTGTCGTTGTGGGAGGGCGACAGGGGCGATCTTTTTCGGTTCGACGAACTGGCTACTAGGGGGCGGCCGGGACGCGGTGGTTCTTCGCGAAATCCGCCGGTGGTGCCGGCCACTGCCGACGACGCAGTGAAGAAATCGCCAAAAAAATCTCTCAATCCCGGGAACAAAACCGCCGAAACCCCCGTTGACCTCATCGACAACAAGTTGAGTGACACCGACTCAAGTCTGGGTTGACAATCTATGCTCACCCGGAGCAGGCTTGAGCGCAGTCCGCTCAGACCCCTATATGTCTATCAGGAGGCAACACCATGGCTCGTGCGGTCGGTATCGACCTCGGGACCACCAACTCATGCGTGGCGGTTCTGGAAGGCGGCGACCCCGTCGTCGTCGCGAACTCTGAGGGCTCCCGGACCACCCCGTCTGTCGTCGCATTCGCGCGCAATGGCGAGGTACTGGTCGGCCAGCCCGCCAAGAACCAGGCGGTGACCAACGTCGACCGGACCATCCGTTCGGTCAAGCGTCACATGGGCAGCGACTGGTCCGTCGAGATCGACGGCAAGAACTACACGGCACAGGAGATCAGCGCCCGTGTGCTGCAGAAGCTGAAGCGCGACGCGGAGGCCTACCTCGGTGAGGACATCACCGACGCCGTCATCACCGTGCCCGCCTACTTCAATGACGCCCAGCGTCAGGCCACCAAGGAAGCCGGCCAGATCGCCGGCATGAACGTGCTGCGTATCGTCAACGAGCCGACCGCGGCCGCCCTGGCCTACGGGCTCGACAAGGGCAGCAAGGAACAGACCATCCTGGTCTTCGACCTCGGTGGCGGCACGTTCGACGTCTCGCTGCTGGAAATCGGCGACGGTGTCGTCGAGGTGCGTGCCACCTCGGGTGACAACCACCTCGGTGGCGATGACTGGGACGACCGGATCGTCGAATGGCTGGTCGACAAGTTCAAGTCCACCAGCGGCATCGATCTGACCAAGGACAAGATGGCGATGCAGCGGCTGCGTGAAGCCGCCGAGAAGGCCAAGATCGAACTCTCGAGCTCGCAGAGCACCTCGATCAACCTGCCCTACATCACCGTCGACGCTGACAAGAACCCGTTGTTCCTCGACGAGCAGCTGACCCGCGCCGAGTTCCAGAAGATCACCCAGGATCTGCTGGACCGCACCCGTCAGCCGTTCCAGTCGGTGATCAAGGACGCCGGTATCTCGGTCTCCGAGATCGACCACGTCGTGCTGGTCGGTGGTTCGACCCGTATGCCGGCCGTCACCGAACTGGTCAAGGAACTGACCGGTGGCAAGGAGCCCAACAAGGGCGTCAACCCGGACGAGGTCGTCGCGGTGGGCGCCGCGCTGCAGGCCGGCGTGCTCAAGGGCGAGGTGAAAGACGTTCTGCTGCTTGACGTCACCCCGCTGTCCCTCGGTATCGAGACCAAGGGCGGCGTGATGACCAAGCTGATCGAGCGCAACACCACCATCCCGACCAAGCGGTCGGAGACCTTCACCACCGCCGACGACAATCAGCCGTCGGTGCAGATCCAGGTCTTCCAGGGTGAGCGCGAAATCGCTTCGCACAACAAGCTGCTCGGCTCCTTCGAGCTGACCGGTATCCCGCCGGCCCCCCGTGGCGTGCCGCAGATCGAGGTCACCTTCGACATCGACGCCAACGGCATCGTGCACGTCACCGCCAAGGACAAGGGCACCGGCAAGGAAAACACGATCAAGATCCAGGAAGGCTCCGGCCTGTCCAAGGAAGAGATCGACCGGATGATCAAGGACGCCGAGGCGCACGCCGAGGAAGACCGCAAGCGTCGTGAAGAGGCCGACGTCCGCAACCAGGCTGAGTCGCTGGTCTACCAGACGGAGAAGTTCGTCAAGGAGCAGCGCGAGGCCGAAGGCGGATCGAAGGTTCCCGAGGACACCTTGTCCAAGGTCGACGGTGCGATCGCCGAGGCCAAGTCGGCGCTGGAAGGCACTGACATCTCGGCGATCAAGGACGCCATGGAGAAGCTGGGCCAGGAGAGCCAGGGTCTCGGCCAGGCGATCTACGAGGCCACCCAGGCTGAGCAGGCCGCCGGCGGACCGGACGGAGCCGCGGGCTCGTCCAGCGCGGACGACAACGTGGTGGACGCCGAAGTTGTCGACGACGACCGGGAGAACAAGTGAGCGAGAACGATTCGCACGAGCCGGTGACCATCACCGACAAACGGCGCATCGATCCGGACACCGGTGAGGTTCGTGAGGCGCCGGCCCCTGAGGGGCCGGCGCCGGCCGCCGGCGAGCCGACGGGCGATAGCGACGAGGTTGCCGAGCTCAAAGCCACACTGCAGCGCGTCAAGGCGGAATACGACAACTACCGCAAGCGGGCACTGCGCGATCAGCAGGTCACTGCCGACCGGGCCAAGACCGCCGTCATCACCCAGTTGCTGGGTGTACTCGACGACCTGGACCGGGCCCGCAGCCACGGTGACCTGGAATCCGGGCCACTCAAGTCGGTTGCCGACAAGCTCGTCGGCGCCCTTGAAGGACAGGGCCTTTCCGGTTTCGGCGAGGAGGGTGACGAGTTCGACCCGTCGCTGCACGAAGCGGTGCAGCACGAGGGCGAGGGCACTCACCCGGTGATCGGAACGGTGATGCGCCGGGGTTACCGGATCGGTGATCAGGTGGTCAGGCATGCCCTCGTCGGCGTCGTGGACACCGTGCCCGAAGCCGAAGCCGGTGCGCAGCCCGCGGATAACGGTGACGGCGCCGGTGATCAGGCCGCAGAATCAGACAATTAGACAATCCATTGGAGAGAAGAGGTAAGGAGGTGGCGCAGCATGGCCCAACGCGAGTGGGTCGAAAAGGACTTCTACAAAGAACTCGGCGTCTCCTCTGACGCCAGCGCCGACGAGATCAAGAAGGCCTACCGGAAACTGGCCTCCGAACTGCATCCCGACCGCAATCCCGATGCGGGGGCGGCGGAGCGGTTCAAGGCGGTTTCCGAGGCGAACAGTGTTCTGTCGGATCCCGCGAAGCGTAAGGAGTATGACGAGACCCGCCGGCTGTTCGCCGGGGGTGGTCGTCGGTTCAACCCGGGCGGGAACTTCGGTGGCGGATTCGGCTCCGACGGAGCCGAATTCAACCTCGGGGATCTGTTCGACGCGGCCGGTCAGAGCGGCGGTGCCAACATCGGTGACCTCTTCGGCGGGCTGTTCGGTCGCGGTGCACAGCCGCGGCCGAGCCGGCCCCGCCGGGGAAATGACCTGGAAACCGAAACCGAACTGTCGTTCCTGGAAGCCACCAAGGGCGTGGCCATGCCGCTGCGGCTGACCAGCCCGGCGCCCTGCACCAACTGCCACGGCAGCGGTGCGCGGCCGGGCACCAGCCCCAAGGTGTGCCCGAACTGCAACGGCTCCGGCGTCGTCAACCGCAACCAGGGGGCGTTCGGGTTCTCCGAGCCCTGCACCGAGTGCCGGGGTAGCGGCTCGATCATCGAGCACCCCTGCGCGGAGTGCCAGGGCACCGGCGTCACCACCCGAACCCGAACCATCAACGTGCGGATCCCACCGGGCGTGGAGGACGGTCAGCGCATCCGGCTCGCCGGACAGGGCGAAGCCGGGCTGCGGGGCGCACCATCGGGCGATCTCTACGTCACCGTGCATGTGCGGCCGGACAAGGTGTTCGGGCGCGACGGTGATGATCTGACCGTTGCGGTGCCCGTCAGTTTCCACGAGTTGGCATTGGGTACAACGCTTTCCGTTCCCACCCTGGACGGCAAGGTCGGTGTTCGGGTGCCCAAGGGCACATCCGACGGCCGCATCCTGCGGGTGCGTGGCCGCGGCGTGCCCAAGCGCTCCGGCGGTCACGGTGACCTGTTGGTCACGGTGAAGGTGGCGGTGCCGCCGAACCTGGAGGGCGAAGCGGCCGAAGCGCTGGAGGCGTATGCGAAAGCCGAACGGGCCAGCGGGTTCGACCCGAGGGCCGGATGGGCAGGCAACACATGAGCCAGCGCAAAGAGGAAGCCCGTACGTTTCTGATCTCGGTGGCCGCCGAGCTGGCCGGTATGCACGCGCAGACCCTGCGCACGTACGACCGGCTCGGCCTGGTCAGCCCGCAGCGCAGTTCCGGCGGCGGGCGCCGTTACTCCGAGCGTGACGTCGACCTGCTCCGTGAGGTGCAGCGGCTGTCACAGGACGAGGGCGTCAACCTCGCCGGGATCAAACGCATCATCGAGCTGACCAATCAGGTTGATGCGTTGCGTACCAGGGTCTCCGAGTTGACCCAGCAGGTCGAGCGGCTCAGCGCGGATCAGCGCCACGATGTTTCGGTGGCGTCGAAAGCCGTGGTGCTGTGGCAGCCCGGAGCCGCTCGGCGGCGACACCGGCCGTAGCCGGCGGCGCAGCGGCGGGCGCTAGCCGACCTTGATTGAAAAGATGGCCGTCTCCGGTTTTCCGGGGGCGGCCGTCGTGTATCTCCCGGTACGCAACGCGTCGGTGGGGGCGGCCATCGGCTCGATACCCACCACATTGTCGACGCGCGGTGCGAACAATTGCGCGGCCGGGTAACCACGCTCGAACGCCACCTCAACCTGATGCTCCCCGCCGGACAGCGTGAATACCGCACCCATCTCGACGTCGTCGAATCCGTCGTCCAGTTCGGTGGTTCCCAGCTGCTGCGCGCCACCCGGCCACACCCGTGACTCGCCGGAGGGCAGTCCCCGGTCATCCACGAGCAGGTGACGCATGTGCGGCGTCTGCAATCGCCAATCCTCGCGTGGCACACCGGGAATGGTCACGTAGGGGTGGTAGCCGTAACAGAGCGGGACGGACTGCGGAGCCGTCGGTGTCACGGTGGTGGCCACGGTGAGGGTCCGGTCGGCCAGCGTCACCGTCATGGTCAGGCGGTGCGGGAACGGGAACGTCGCGAGCAGTCGCGGCTCGGCCCAGTCCAGCGTGGCCGCCAGCCCGTTGGCGGATTCCTCGGTCACCTGCCAGTCCGGGTTGGCGGCCAGCACACCGTGGATCGGCGCCCCGTTGGCATCGGTGCGCACCCCGTTCTCCCCGGGAATCAGGTTCACCTCTGCGCCTTCCACGCTGTAGGTGTTGCTGCTCAAGCGATTTGCCCACGGGTAGAGGATCGGGATGCCCATCGTCTTGCCATCGGAAATGTAGGCTTGCAGGCCGCGCCGCCGGCCCAGGTACTCGACGCGTTCGCCGGCCTGGATATCGGCCAATGAGGTGCACACCATTCCCGCCGCCGGGACATACGTCGCCGTCATCGACGACGACGGGTCTTTGAGCGTGACAGTTTGCACGTCGGCCATGGGGCCAGTGTGGCACGCGCTCAGCGCGTCAGCGGGTCGTGCTGGATGCGCTCGGCCGGCGCGCCCCGTTCGATCAGGGCCGCTTTGGTGGCGGTGACCATGTCCGGACCACCGCAGATGAGGATCTGGCGGTCGCCCCAATTGCCGTACCGCGTCACCACTTCGGGCAGGGTGCCGGTCTGACGCACGTGCAGGCCACGTGGCGGCTGGACGTCGGGATACTGGCCGGCCCACGGTGCATCGGTGCTGTACTCGGACACCGGGGTCACCGACAGCCACGGGTTGGTGGACGCGATGTGCCACAGGGTCTTCAGGTCGTAGAGGTCGGAGGGGTAGCGGCCCCCGAAGAACAGGTGAACCCGCGGATTCACCCCATGCAGGGTCATGTCCATGATCAGGTTGCGCAGCGGAGCCAGGCCGGTGCTGCCCGCCACCATCAGCACATCCTCGCCGTCGCGGTCGACATGGAGTCCACCGTGCGGGCTGGACATCCGCCAGCGGTCACCGATCCGGGTCTCGTTGACGATGGCGGTGCTCACCATGCCGCCGGGGACCGATCGGACGTGGAACTCGATACCGCCGGAGCGGTCGGCCGGGATGGCCGGGCTCAGGTAACGCCACCGCCGTGGCCACTGGGGCACCTGGACGGTGACGTACTGGCCCGGGTGATAGAACAGCGCCTGGTCGAGTTGCAGCCGGATCACCGAGACGTCGCGCGTGACCCGGTGGTGCTCGATGACGGTGCCGTCGCAGTAGGCCGGGGAGTCCTCGGCGTCGGCGGCCCCGCGCATCACGCCGATGATCAGGGCCACCGCGTCGTGCGTGGTCTCGGCCAGCCGATCGTCCCAATCGGTCTCAAGGTGGCTGCGGAAGGCGTTGTACAGCGCGTCCTGCATCGAGTCGTAATGACTCTGCAGCACCCCGTACTTGCGGTGGTCCCGGCCGAGCTGAGCCAGGAACGCCACCGGCTCCTCGGCGCGCTGGGCGATCAACTCCCCGAACAGCCAGGTCAGGGCGCGGGCGAAGACTTCGCGCTGGCTGCCCATGTCCGGGGGGAACAGATCGCGGGCCGAGAGGTCGGTGGCGAACCACTGGGTGTAGAAGTCGCGGATCAGCGTCTCTGAGCCGTGTGCGGGGTCGACGGCGTTCTGCAGTGTCTGCAGCGCTTCCCGGTCATCGAGTCCCACGGAGCTGCATCTTAGGCGTGGTCGGCCCGGGCCGCCGCAAAGCGGCGATGATCACCAGAAACAGGCCCGCCAGCGCCCAGCAACCGAGCACCAGGATCGCGGTGTCCGCCCCGGCGCCGCCGAAGTATGCGGTGGAGCGCAGCAGCGTGGCATTGGCGCCCTGCGGCAACAGCTGGCCGAGCTGGCCCCAGCCGGCGGGCAGCATCTCCGGAGCGGCGGTCAGCCCGGACAACGGGTTGCCCAGCAGCAGCGCGAGCGCGGCACCCACGCCCAGCCCGGCCTTGCCGAACAGCGAGCCCAGTCCGAGCATGAACACCCCCGCCGCGGCTATCCCCAGCGTCAGACCCGCGGCCACTCCCCAGAAGTTCGAGTCGATGGAGCCGAACACGTAGCGGAGCAGGGCCGCGACCGTGATGCCGGCGACCGCGCAGAACACCAACGTGGCGATCAGCCGAGTCCACACCTCACGCCGCAGGACCAGCACCAGCGCGACGGCCGGCAGCATCCCGGCCAAGGTGATCGGCAGCGCGGAGGCGGCCAGGCCGGTTCCGCGCGGATCCTGGGCGGTGGGCGGGGCCAGGTCCTCGGTGTGCAGGGGCGCTCCCGTCTGGGCGGCGATGCCGTTCCCGATCTGGGTCAGCAGTTGTGCGACGGCCGGGCTGCCTCCGGTGGCCGTCAGCAGGGTGGGGCCTTGCGGTCCGAAGGCGATGCCGCCGTAGACGTTTCGGTTCAAGATCGCCTCGCGCAAGGCCTGCTCACCGGGGTAGTAGGTGACCGCGAACGCACCGGGCGCCTGCTTTTCGAGGGCTTGCGCGATCTGGCTGGTGGCCGCCTGGGGTCCGGCGGCGCCGATCGGCACGTCGTGGGGCTTGGAACGCGATGCGGGCAGGGCGAACGCGATCGCCACTATGGCGATCGCGATGGTCAGCACCGTGACGATGCCCGCGGCGCGCAGTGCGGCGGGCGGTTCGTGTTCGGGTGCGGCGTGGTGGTGAGCGGGGGCAGGGGCCTGGGTCGAGAGCATCGTTCCCTCTTTTCATCCGATGTTGAAATATCGGTTGGTGTGAGGGTAACGCTGAATGCGGTCAGTTTTCAACAGTCATTGAAATGCTAACCTCGATGGGTGGCGTCACCTGGGAAAACGACGAAGCGGCGCGGACGCCGTCAGGGCGATCCGGTGTCTCGCGACGCCGTGCTGGCCGCGGCCAAGCATCGATTCGCCGCAGAGGGGTACGAGAAGACGACGCTGCGCGCCATTGCTTCGGACGCGCACGTCGACGCCGCGATGGTGCTCTACCTTTTTGGCTCCAAGGCCGACCTGTTCCGGGAATCGCTCAGGCTGATCCTCGACCCCGACATGTTGGTGGCTGCCCTGCAGGGACCTGCCGAGAATGTGGGTGAACGCATGGTGCGCCTCTACCTGAAGATCTGGGAATCGCCCGAGACCGCAGCCAGCATGCGGGTCATGCTGCAGTCGGCAACATCGAATTCCGATGCACACGTGGCATTTCGAACGTTCATGCAGGATTACGTGCTCACCGCGGTGTCCGGTGTGCTGGGTGGCGGCGAGCAATCCAGACTGCGGGCGATGCTCGCCGCGTCGAGCCTGGTCGGTACCGCGATGCTGCGCTACGTGATGGCGGTACCGCCGTTGGCGACGCTCGACGGTGAAGACGTCGTGCGGTTACTCGCGCCGACGGTGACCCGTTATCTCACCGCCGATGCGGCCGAGCTGGGGTTGCCCGACCCGTAGCGATCAGTGTGCGCGGTCGGAATGCCGTGCGATGAGCGCGAGTTCGGCCTCGCCGGCCTGTTCCGGGGTGGCGAACGGCATGTTCGTTCCGACGAAGTCTCGCGCTTCCTGGAAGTCCATGCCCTGCTCGACCATCATGTTGACCACGCCGATGTGCACCACCGCCGTCGCGCGTTTGGCGGCCACGCCGGCCACGAACCGGATTTCATCCGCCAACTGAGACTCGGTCAGGGCGGTCACCTTCGGATCCAGGTCCACCTGAGCGACCGAACCGTTGAGGTACGCGGTGACGGTGACGGTGCCCGGTGGATTGATGGCCTGGACCACCGGAATCTGTTCTTCGTCTTCAGGTTCGGCCTCGGCGTGGATTGCTGCGAAGCTGTCGTGGTCGTCGTCCTCGACCTCGTGGTTGGCGTAGTCGTCGACCGCATCGAAACCGGTGCCATGATCGCCGTCGTGGTGGACATCCCCGCCGAAGGCATAGTCCGGCAGCGCGTCGAGCCCGGATGAATCGTCATCGTGCTGGGGTGCGCCGAAGTCGAATGCGTCGAGGCCACTTCCCTCGTCGGCGTCGTCCCAGTCGTCCGAACCGTTAGGCGTCATGCGTCAGTAATACCTGTTCCGGGTCGGCCACTGAATACCTGGGCGGACATGTCACCGCGGATGCATCTGTTTGCCCAGGTTGGCTCCGCCCTGCGCATCCGTCTGGTCGTAATACATGGCGGAGATATTCAGCTTCTCCGACATGTCCTGCGACACGGATGCCATCGCCTCGCATGCCATGTGACGGGCGATGTTGGCCATCGCCAGGGCGTCGATACTGGTCGAGCAGATCACGCCATGGTTCACGAACATGGAGTCGCTGACACCGTCGGTGACATCGGCCGTCAGCTCGATATACCGCTTTGCCGTGTTCTGACCGTCGGCCAGTTCGCGAACATGAGCGGTGGTAACTCCCAGCGTGCCGTCAGACATTGATCGACCCCTCTCCAGTACCCGTCGACGTGCCACCAGATGGAGACCATGGAGCTGGAGTTGTATTGCCGCCTGGCGGCGACATCGATGCCGGTGGTGCTCCGGACGGCTTGGCGCCAGCGGCGACCACTTGATAGGCGTTGGCTGCCTTCGCGAATTTCATCGCATTCTGCATCGCAAGGCCGGTCATTGTCGTAACCGCGAGGAGCGCTGGGGGCATCGCTATGCCGACCGCGCTGAGTTCGAACACCATCTGGTTCGCCGGGCCGGTCGGCGGGATCCTTCCGATGACAATCGCCACCGGGATGCAGATGCCGAGGTAGGTCGCTGCGAAGTCGAGGACCATTCGCGTTTTTTTGATCTGCTCCGCCTGGTTGGCGATGATGCCCTGCACTTCGGTATCGATCTTGCTCATCGTCGCCGCACGTTCCTGCTGCCGCTCATTCTCACCGGCGTAGGCATCCGATCCCTTACCGTGCCACTGTTCGGTAGGCGTTGCCCGCTTCAGAGTGTCCGAGATCGCTGTGAAACCGTGAGCGCCCTTGGCGAATCGGCCGCCGGTGTCTGAATCTCCGAAGCCACACGTCAACTGCATCGTGTTGATCGCCAATAGGGCCATGCCGATGATGGGCGTACCCAGACCTTTCATTTGGCGCGCCGGGTTGTAGGCGGATTTCAATCCAGGGGTGGACTCGCCGAGGAACTTGAAATTTTCCCCGAGCATACCGACGTATTTAGGTCCGGCCTTATCTATGAGAAAGTCGCCCGCCATTTGGGTGGCGCCAATAGCGTCCGCTACGAGGCCTGCTTTAGCAAGATACAATTCCTCTGGTGTTTTCGAGTCTAGGGCATCCAAGTGTTCGGCAGTGCCCTTGGCGGCGAACACGAATTCGGTGAACGACTGAACGTTCTCCAGGTTTGTCAGGCCCATTTACCCCCACTTTCCGCTCGACTGAGTAAGCCTAACAGGGGCCTCTGGCGCGTTGATGCACCTCTTTTTGGGTAGTGGTGGCGCCGCCGCGGGATATTCAGATGGATGGCCACCGTTGCGAAGTCATCGCGACTGCCGCCCCCTGGCTGTGGGGCCCAGTAGACTGCCGCCATGCTGGGTCTGGGGGGAGCGATGGAACCGTTGGCGGGCGGGCGTAGTTGGCCGGACAGCCCAGAAGAAGCGTTGGCCATTCTGATCGTTATCGTCTGTGCTTGGGCGATAGGTGCGGGATTGGTTGCCTTGGCGGGTAGGTTCCTCTGGTGGTGGTGTTTTACCAACCGACCGAATGCCTATCGCCAACGGCTAGAAAAGGGGTCGGCCGGATTCCGTGCGCGTTGGCCGCGGGAACAGTTGGGGTCTGCGCCTTATGTTGAATTGACCCAGGAAGCGCAACGGTGTTGGGCCATGATTCTCATGGCCGAAGAGTTGGACAATTCTGCCGAATGCGCGCCCGATGCCGAGGGGTTGTCAATGGATATCGCAGAGTTGCGTCATTGGGTGGAGTTGGTAGTGCTGGCGCTAAATTCGGCCGCCGACCGAGAACGACGGGTCGCGGTCGGGGGGTACTTCTAGTGACGTTGGCCGACAGCTTCGACCTGGGGGGCGAGATTATGCGGACGCTACCCGACAAGGTGGCTATGGCTGGGGAAATTTGGATCACATTCGTGCTCATACTTTTAGTGGCCATGCTCATACTTTTTGTGGCCATGTGGTATTCCAAGAAAGCCGAGTATCAGAAAGCGGCTCGGTTATACACGTTCTCGTCGGCGTTCTGGGCCCGGTGGCCGGGTGAGCGGCTGTGGGCGGCGCCATACCAAGAGTTGGCTGCTGAAGCGGCCAGGTGCGAGGAGATCCTCGGAAGCATGGGCTTGACGCCGCCACACTATGAGCGCAAGGAAAGCGATCCCGAGGTCCGGGATGACGGTGCTCCTGAGGTCAATCGGCGAACTGACCGCGAGGGAGCCCAATTTCGGGCGAAGCGCGACGCTGTGCTCCGGGCGATGAGTAACGCGATTGCTCAAGGCAGAGGGCCGCAGCAGTACCAGCCGCAGCAGTACCAACAGCCCTACGGTGCGTGAATCGCCGTGTGGAGTAACGACTGTCAGTTGATCAGCGGCGTGGTCCTGGCTTCGCGTAGTTGGCCGGACACGCCCGAGGAGTATTTGTCCTCGGCGATCGGTTTGCTGGCCTTCTTCAGTTTGTTGGCCTTGAGTGGGTTCTGCTTCATCCGATTCATGATTGGGTGGCGTAGGGCCTACGAATCTCGGTTGGTGAGGGAATCTGCGGAGTTTCGCGCTCGGTGGCCGGCTGATCGCGTCGGGTACGCACCATATTTGGAGTTGGAGGCTGAGGTCGAGCGCTGTTGGCAGATGGTCGTACTTCTCGAGGAACGAGCTACTCGCGGCGACGGCGATAGTGGCGCCCTCAGTCAGAGCGCGGCAACGCGCCGCTGGATCGGATACTTGGTCAATGCGTTGACTGCTGCGACTGCGGGTGGGCACCGATGACAACTGTTCGTGCACTGGCCGATACGCGGAATGTCGCTCTGGACACGGCAGAGGTCATCGATTCGGTGAGTTCGGGGCTCCTCATTATCGGCTGTACAGCGGTGGCATTCACCGCATTCTTGTGTGCCGTCGATTACTGGAGCAGCAAGCCGTCGTACCAGCATCTGGGGCGGACGTTGGCGCAGTCGTCAGTGTTCTGGGCGCGCTGGCCCGGGGATCGGATTTGGTCGGCGCCATTCGGCGAGTTATCCCGCGAGGCTGCCAGGTGTGAGGAAATCCTTGTGCATCTGCAGGAGCGCAAAGAAGCAGACGAGAAGATGTCCTACGCCAGGCCACCCGATTCCCGTATCTATTTCTATGGGCAGATCGCCACCCGCCAAAGCATGCTCGCCACCGTCCACAGCGCGATGAACTACGCGATCTCTCAGGGCCGTGGCCCGCAGCCGCACCAGCCCTACCGCACCTGAATTCGCCTATAGCGCAGAACTCAGCTGCCTTCAAAATGATTGTGCCCCAAGGTATCCCCAAACGTAGGCCCGCGGCACTGCCGGGGCAGAGGCCTACGCCGGCAACACCGTGTACCGACTGTTTGCGGGCTAACCGGGGCCTCTACGGGATTTGCAAGATGCGGAACGCCATGAAGCACGCTGGTCACGATGTCGACCGTGACCAGGTGGCCCGGCTGATGTGGATCTGCGGTATCAGCGGAGCCGTGCGCGGCAAACGCACCGCGGTGACCGCCACCGCTGACCCCGCAGCGTCGCGGTACCCCAATCTGGTGAAGCGTCAGTGGTAACACGTTGCTATGCCCCAACTTTGGGCGTTCAGTACGCTGCTTTGGCGTTCTCTGGGGCAACCCTGAATGGGCTATGGGCTGAGGTCTAGGCTGACAGCACACTCATCGGGCCCACCGGGAAAACGGCGCTAGCGAATCGAGATGGTCATACAGAAAGTGTGCAAATGTGGTGGCCAACAGCAGCGTAGGCGTTGGTGGGGACGTGGGATGCGCACAGTCGAGCCGGTAATCGAAGGTCGCGTACATGAACATGCGTTCGAGCTTGGATTGGTTCCGTTGACTATGTACCCGTCCGATCTCTGCGCTGGTGTCGAAAATGGGTTCGTCGAGTTCCAACGTGGTGAACTTGGGGATATAGGAACGTATTTTGGTGGCGCCTAGCGGTCGGTGCTGATACTCGAGCTCGAACGAAATCTTCGGGGTTCGGAAGAATTGCCAGTACGAACTGGTCTGGCGAAGGCAGCCGAGTTCTCGGCCGGAGGGATCGTGAACGTAAAGACAATGTTTGCCATGACCCCGGAATCCAACGGATCGGGTGAACCGCAGCAGTTGGGTTCTATCGGGCCGAACGACCTCAAATACGAGTTCGCTTATTGCCTCAGCCCCCGGGGGGAGTGTTATTAGTGGTTGGATCAAAGCGAGTGGCTGCCCACGTGGGTTCGTAATGCGGCAACGAATGTCGCTACTGAAGTTGCCACGAACTGGCTGCAGAAACAGCGTGGCTTCCCCGAACGGGTAGCCACCCGACGACACAGGCGGAGAGGGTAACGATGCCGCAGCCTCCGACTGCGTAGGCGAACCAATTGCCACGTGTGTTGTCCACTGCCGACCGTCGAAGTACCGGATCTGATGTGCGCTCCAGGGGTCGGTGAACCACCCCGCCGCCTGCGCGGGCGGTGGCGCGGATTCGTTGATGGCGGCTCCTCCGTCAGTCTTCTTGCTCGGAATGCCGTGCAATGAGCGCGAGTTCGGCTACACCGATCCCGATTCTTGTATGGCGCGACTGAGCCGGGTGCGCAAGGCCTATCGCTGACGGGCATTCCCGCCGAAGTGTAGTCATCGTGGGTGCATTTTGTTGTTGAGTTTGTCCGCTGATCGTGCATCCGTTTGGTCGTAACGTGAAGCAGCAGTTCGTAGCTTTTGAGAGAGATTCTCGGAGGCTGTGTTCATGCTGGCGCACGCGGCTGCGCGGGCCAATTCTGCGTCAATCACAGCAGTATTGGACAAACCGCATACCACGCCATGGTTCGCCCACATTGAGGTGCCGACGCCCTGTGCAGCAGCAAGCGCGACTAGAACTTGTTGGGCGGCCTTCGCCTGCCGATCGGCAAGCTCACGCACGTGGGTGGTGTTGACTCTCAAATGATCCGGCATAGCGATCTCCTAAGCGCGCGCAGTGGCAGCGACTTCGCTGTACAGCTGGGTAGCCTTGGCGATTTCCCTCATGTTCGTAGACGCGTCAAGGCTCAACTTTGTCAAGGCCGCCAGGGCGGGCGGCACTGTGCCCGCAACGGCGCCGATCTGAATCTGCATCGAAATGGCCGGTCCTGCTGGCAAAAACGGATATGCGGCCATGGCAGGTGCAACCATGATTCCCAGTGCAACCGAGCATGCATCGAGCACTTTTCGAGTGTTTGTTACCTGACTGGCCTGCTTTTGGACCGTAGTCTCGATGATGCTGTCGGCTGTTGCGATGAGCCTACAACGTTCTTGTTGTTTGGTACCTCGCGCGGTGTACGCGCGCGCAGCGTCGCCCTGCCAGGCTTGGGTGGGGATAGCCGATTCAAGGATTTTGGCGGCTGTGTTGAGTTCTTGCTTGCCCTTGCCGAAACGGTCGCCACTATCAGGCGTGCCAATTCCGCACTCCAGTGTCATCGCGGCAATGGCGAGCAGGCCAGCTTGGATGATCGGAGTCTGCGGGCACTTGGGGATGAGACCGGGCGACAGTTTGTTGACTACGGCGGGGACCGCGGTGCCGGCCAACTGCGTGAGGCCTATCGCGTCGGACGCAGTGGTCAATGTATTGACCACTGGATGTACGTTGGTGTCTTGTGCGGTTTCCGTGTGGCTCTTCGCCGACCACACCGTGTTGAAGCCGCCAAGTGCATCGTCCCAAACCGCCACTGTGACCTCCTGTCTTCAGGGAGCGTATCAGCGCTTCAGCACCCCCCTCAGCGGCAATTTTAGAGTCTCTCGATGACACTCCTTCACGGTAAAAGCTATCTGCCGCTTAGTTGTTCGGCGATTTCCAACGCGGTCCCCCGAGTGGGCCGCCCATCTGGATTCGGTCGTACATGTAGTGGGCGAACGCGACAGTCAGCATTAGAGTTGGCAGCGGATGTGATGTCGGCGCTGCGCAGTTCAGGATGTAGTCGTAATGAGGATTGCGTGACCCGGTGTTCGGGTGCCATTGACGATCAACGTGGCCGATCAGTGCGCCGGTCGCGTCGTGGATCGGCTCGTGAACCTTCTTGTCCATTTGGATGATGGTGGTGCCGACCTTGGATTGTCCGAGCAGTTGTCCGTTGAACTCCATCGCCATAGTCAGCGTGTAAACGCGCCAGCGCGAACCACTTCGACGCAAACGGCCGAGGTCTTGGCCAACACGGTCCTGCACCTGAAGTGTCGGATTGAATCCTCCGGAGCTGGTGAAGTGCAGCAATGGTGCTCCGTCGGGACGAGTCATCACGAACGTCATGTCCTGGACCCCGCGTGTGAACCAGCTAATGTCCGCTGTCGGTCGGATCAATCCGATCTGTTCGCCGCGCACGTTCTCTACGCCGCACATGATACTGGCGTCATACTGGGTTGCGATGGCTCGCAGGATCAGTACTTCCTCCCCGAACGGATAACCGGATTGCTCCACCGAGGGTGCGTGATGTGGCGCCGGTGCCATGGAGACAGCGAAAGGAGCGGTATGTATGGTCCATTGCTCACCGTCAAAGTATCGGAGCTGCCGGTCATTCCAGGGGTCGGTAAACCAACCAGATGGTCCGGCCGATAGAGCGCCGTTGTCGATTGTCCCGACCCTTCATGTATAGCAAGGAGATTCGCGCAGAGCTACGGCAAGTTTACTCGATGCTTTTCTCGCCGGCGCTGTCTCCACAGCTGCCTTCAAAATGATTGTGCCCCAAGGTATCCACAAACGTAGGTCCGCGGCGTTCGAGCTCACCCAGATATTCGTCGGCCCACGAACCGAATGGCCGGTGGGCGAGGTATTCGTTGCGGAACCGATCGTCTTCGGACACCTCGGAAATGCAGAACGACGGAATCGCCAGATCGACCACGGGTCCGCCGCGCTCCACTTCGGAGAGCAATAGCGGTGCGTTTCGCCCGAGGAACTGGTCGATGATCCAGCCGTCCTCACCGAGCCACATCGAATAGCGAACCTTCGCGACCACATGTTCTGCTCGGCGCACGATCTGCGCCGCCACCAGTGGATCGAGTTCCCGTTCGGCCTCATAGCGGGTGCCCCCGACCGCGGGGCCTTTGGCGGTCATGGTCCCGAGCGATTCCTCGCCCAATGCCTCCACGAGCTCGGCGGGAGCGTTATGCAGGTCGCTGGGCGCGGGTCCCTGCACTCGGACGCGGACCGCGTATCCGTCGGCCGCGAACAGATATGCCTGCACGATCAACGCAGGCATGGGATCTGACGCGGCCACCGCGGGAAATTCGCGGACAAAGAACTTCCGCTCGAATTCGAAATCACCGAAACCGGATTCGGACATGCGCATACCGTAGCCCGAACTGCGCCGAAATCGACCACCTAGAGCGCGTGAATTCCCTTGTAAAGCACGAGAAGGCCGATGACCACGAGAATTGCCGCGACCAGCAGGGCGTGTTGGCGTTCCATCCATTCCTTGAGCCGGGCCAACGCGGGGTCGAGCCGATCACCGGATACCGCGTAGGCGAGGATCGGCAGGGCCACCGTCGATCCCGCGGCCAGCACGAAGTAGAGCCCGGCCGCCCAGACGCCGGGCTGGCCCAGGCCCGCACTACCGATCGCCAAACCTGCTGCCACGCAGATGAACAGGACCTTCGGGTTCACCACGGTGAGCGCCAGACCGGCGGCACCTGCCCGGGCGGGCGTGAGCTTGCTCAGGCTGGACATCCATTTGGGGCTGTGTTCCGACTTGGCCCGGGTGAGGAAGCGATACACGCCGAAGATGATCAGCGCGACGCCGACGACGATGCGCAGCCACGATGCCCACGTCGGCGGTTCGTCGAGCCGGCCGAACAACCCCGAGACACCCACGAACAGAGCGGTCAGTGCCGCCAGGCCGACGAACCATCCGGCGAGGAACGCCAGGCCGGTCGGCCGGGGCCTGGGAGAATGCAACACCAACACCGCCGGAATGATCGACAGTGGTGACAAGGCCACCACCAGTGCCAGCGGAATGAGTTCGGCGAAAACCGAACCCCAGCTCTGCGTCATAGCGAGCAACCTAGCAACACCGAGTCACCACGGACCGCCAATGCTCACCATCGCCCGGCCGCAAAGTCTTCCACCGCATCGGCGGCATGGCCGGGACCGCCGTGGGCATGGATCTCCGCGCTGATGGCGTCGAGGGTGGTCCGCACCTGATGAGACGACGCGACGCCGAGCACCGCGTCGCGGATATCCACGACGCTGGGCAGGCGGTCGGTCAAGCGGCGGCCGACGCCGATGGTCTCCAACCTGGCGGCATTGGCCGGCTGATCGACGGCCTGAGGAATGGCCACCATCGGGACGCCGTACCAGAGGCCTTCTGTGCACGAACCCATCCCGGCGTGAGTGATGAAGCAGTCTGCCGCCCGCAGCACGGCCGGCTGGGGAACGGTGTCGCGCAGCTGCACCCACGCCGGGACCACACCCACGTCGGCGCGGCCCGCGGCCAAGACCAGCCGCCAGTCCTGTCCGTCGAGTGCCTCGATCACGTTGCGGTACACGTCGGCTCGGTCGGTATTGGCGGTGCCGAACGCCAGCAGAGCGAGTGGACCGTCGCCGGGAGGCGCGGACCAGTCGCGCGGATCTTCGCGACGTGGATCGATGCACGGCCCGACGAACCGGTAGCGGTCGCCGACGCGATCGGCGTTGCGCTGCATCACCCGTGGGATCAACACCAGGCAGCGCCGGGGTACACCGGTCACCTCGTCGAACGTCAGGCCGGTGCCGGAATCGGCCAGCCAATCGTCGAACGCCTGCCGGTACGCCAACCCGCTGGGGCTGCCCAGGATCGGGCCGAGGATCTCGGCCATGTCCTCGTGATAGCCCTCCCAGGCGACCTCGCTGGGTGACAACTGCGCCGTGGGCACACCCCACTGCTCGGCGGCCACCGGGCCGGCCATGCCGCCGATGTCGTAGAGCACGAGATCGGGCCGATCGTGATCGAGCGCGGCGTGCACTTGAGGCAACACGTGGATGGCCTCGTCGAGGACATTCGCATGCCGGTCACCGGATCGTTTTCGTCGCCCCAGCCTGCCGCCGCCCCCGGCGCGCCGGGCAGCACCGATGTGCATTCGACGACGTCGGCGCCGGTGGGGCGCACCAGCCACGCCATGTGACCACTCACCAGGTAGCTCACCCGATGGCCGCGGCGTACGAGTTCGTGAACGACGGCCAAATGTGGGTACATGTGGCTGGGTGCGGAGGCGGCAATCAAGGCGATGTGCACGTGGTCGAGTGTGCCTGCGAAAAATTTTTAAAGTTGAGCGGAACAGACTCAACCTTGACTACGTTGAACTTCACGACAAGCATTTTCTCTATCGAAAAAGGGAGGTGTCGTGGACTCGTTCAACCCGACCACGAAGACCCAAGCGGCGCTGACCTCGGCGTTGCAGGCGGCGACCGCCGCAGGCAACCCGCAGATCACGCCTGCTCATTTGTTGATGGCGTTGCTGACGCAGAACGACGGCATCGCCGCCCCACTGCTGGAAGCGGTCGGAGTCGAGCCCGCAACCATCCGCGCCGAGGCGGAGCGCCTCATCGGCCGGTTGCCCAGCGTCAGTGGCTCCAGCTCGCAGCCGCAGCTGTCGCCGGAGTCGATCACGGCGGTCACCACGGCCCAGAATCTCGCCACCGAGATGGACGACGAGTACGTGTCCACCGAGCACCTGATGGTCGGCCTGGCCACGGGCAGCTCGGACGTCGCGAAGCTGTTGACGAATCACGGGGCATCTCCGCAGGCATTGCGTGAGGCGTTCACCAAGGTTCGCGGCAGCGCTCGGGTCACCAGCCCCGACCCGGAGGGCAGCTACCAGGCGCTGGAGAAGTACTCCACCGACCTGACCGCCCGCGCGCGGGAAGGCAAGCTCGACCCGGTGATCGGGCGCGACAACGAGATTCGTCGTGTCGTCCAGGTGCTGTCGAGGCGCACCAAGAACAACCCCGTGCTCATCGGTGAGCCCGGCGTCGGCAAGACGGCGATCGTCGAGGGCCTGGCCCAGCGCATCGTGGCCGGCGACGTGCCGGAAAGCCTGCGGGACAAGACCGTGATCAGCCTGGATCTGGGCTCGATGGTGGCCGGTGCCAAGTACCGCGGTGAGTTCGAGGAACGACTCAAGGCTGTCCTGGACGACATCAAGAACTCGGCCGGGCAGGTCATCACGTTCATCGACGAGCTGCACACCATCGTCGGCGCCGGCGCCACCGGTGAATCGGCGATGGACGCGGGCAACATGATCAAGCCCATGCTGGCCCGCGGTGAGCTCCGGTTGGTCGGCGCGACCACACTCGACGAGTACCGCAAGTACATCGAGAAGGACGCCGCGCTGGAGCGCCGGTTCCAGCAGGTCCTGGTCGGCGAGCCGTCGGTCGAGGACACCGTCGGCATCCTGCGTGGGCTCAAGGACCGTTACGAGGTGCACCACGGTGTCCGCATCACCGACTCGGCGTTGGTCGCGGCGGCCACCTTGAGTGATCGCTACATCACCGCGCGGTTCCTGCCGGACAAGGCCATCGACCTGGTCGATGAGGCGGCGTCCCGGCTGCGCATGGAGATCGACTCGCGGCCCGTCGAGATCGACGAGGTCGAGCGGTTGGTCCGTCGCCTCGAGATCGAGGAGATGGCGCTCGAGAAGGAAGAGGACGACGCCTCCAAGGAGCGGCTGGAGAAGCTGCGCGGCGAGCTGGCCGATTACAAGGAGAAGCTGTCCGAACTGACCACTCGTTGGCAGAACGAGAAGGGCGCCATCGACGTGGTCCGCGAGCTCAAGGAGCAGCTGGACAGCCTGCGCGGCGAGGCCGATCGGGCCGAGCGCGACGGTGACCTGGCCAAGGCCGCCGAGCTGCGCTACGGACGCATCCCCGAGGTCGAGAAGAAGCTCGACGCCGCCTTGCCGGTGGCCGAGGCTCGCGAGAACGTCATGCTCAAGGAAGAGGTCGGCCCCGACGACATCGCTGAGGTCGTCGAGGCGTGGACCGGTATCCCGGCCGGACGCATGCTCGAAGGCGAGACTGCCAAGCTGCTGCGCATGGAGGAGGAGCTGGGCAAGCGCGTCATCGGTCAGAAGGCCGCGGTGACCGCGGTATCGGATGCGGTGCGCCGCAGCCGGGCCGGGGTGGCCGACCCCAACCGGCCGACGGGCTCGTTCATGTTCCTGGGCCCGACCGGTGTCGGTAAGACCGAGCTGGCAAAGGCGTTGGCGGAGTTCCTCTTCGACGACGAGCGCGCCATGGTCCGCATCGACATGAGCGAGTACGGCGAGAAGCACTCGGTGGCTCGCCTGGTCGGTGCGCCTCCGGGGTACATCGGTTACGACCAGGGCGGTCAGCTGACCGAGGCGGTGCGCCGGCGTCCGTACACGGTGGTGCTGTTCGACGAGATCGAGAAGGCCCACCCGGACGTGTTCGACGTGCTGCTGCAGGTGCTCGACGAGGGCCGGTTGACCGACGGCCAGGGCCGGACGGTCGACTTCCGCAACACGATCCTGATCCTGACCTCCAACCTGGGTGCCGGTGGCACCGAGGAGCAGGTGATGGCGGCGGTGCGGGCGGCGTTCAAGCCGGAGTTCATCAACCGGCTGGACGACGTGATCCTGTTCGACGCGCTGAATCCCGAGGAGCTGGTGTCGATCGTCGACATCCAGCTGCAACAGCTGCAGAAGCGGCTGGCGCAGCGCCGGCTCACTCTCGAGGTGTCGCTGCCGGCCAAGAAGTGGCTGTCGGAGCGCGGTTTTGATCCGCTCTACGGTGCCCGCCCGCTGCGCCGCCTGGTGCAGCAGGCCATCGGCGACCAGCTGGCCAAGATGCTGCTGGCCGGGCAGGTGCACGACGGCGACGTGGTGCCGGTCAACGTCAGCGCGGACGGCGAAGGCCTGGTGCTGGGCTGATTCTCCCGCCGAGCAGACGCAGAATCGCACAAATCCCCGTGGAAAAGTGCGACTCTGCGTCTGCTCGCGCTAGATGTACCCGGTCATGACGTTGGTAGCAGGCGTGTTGGCTTGATGTGAAGAGAACCTCCGGGTGAGGTGTGGCTTGTCGAAGGCCCATCACCAACCCGGAGGTTCTCGTGTCCCACCGTAATGCCCGCACAACGCTGCACGGCCGAATGCTGATCGTGCAGCGCCACCAGCAAGGCTGGAAACAGGCCCATATCGCCGCGGCGATGGGCATCTCCCGCAAATGCGTACACACCTGGATTAGCCGTTTTGCGGCTGAAGGCGAGCCCGGGTTGCGCGACCGGTCCTCCCGCCCGCACCGCTGCCCCACCCGGATGTCGGCACGTGTGGAGCGCCAAGTGATCGCCGCGCGTCGCCGCCATCGTCGGGGCCAGGATTGGCTGGGCCCCGAGCTCGGTATCTCAGCGCGGACCGTCGGGCGGATTCTGCGCCGTCGCGGTGCGCCCTTGCTTCGTGACTGCGATCCGATGACCGGTGCGGTGATCAAGGCATCGAAAGCCACGGCATGCCGTTACGAACGAGACCAGCCTGGCGAACTGGTGCACGTCGATGTCAAGAAGCTGGGCCGGATTCCGGATGGGGGTGGGTGGCGCGCTCACGGGCGCAGCGAAGAAGTCCGCGGCCGTGGTGTCGGGTATGACTACGTGCACTCGATGGTCGATGACCACAGCCGGCTGGCGTACTCGGAAATCCATGCCGATGAGAAGGGACCGACGTGTGCGGGATTCATCACTCGGGCAGCGCAATACTTTCAATCACAGGGCATTTCGCGCATCGAGAGAGTCATTACCGACAACCATCTGAGCTATCGGCGCTCAGCACACGTCGCCGCCGCCATCGACCAACTGCACGCCAAACACCTCTTCATCAAGCCGCATTGCCCCTGGCAGAACGGAAAAGTGGAGCGCTATAACCGCACCCTGCAAAGCGAATGGTCCTACCGCAGAGTGTTCGCCTCCAACGCAGACCGCGCCCACGCCCTTGCACCCTGGGTCAAGTTCTACAACACTCAACGCCGCCACAGCGCACTCGAAGGTCTACCGCCGATCAGCCGGCTGCGACCAACGTGATGGCTGAATACAGCTAGAGGTTGAAGCGGCCGGCGAAGCCGCGGAGCGGCACGTCCGCACTGGTGAGCAATCCGGGCGGGGCCGCCACCACCGAGGCGATGGAGTTGAGGGCGGGCAGCCCGGTCACCGTCATACCGATCGAGGCGAACGAGTCCGGATCGGACAGGTCCACACCGGGTTTCGGGAAGATCATGTGCTTGTTGTAGACGCAGGGATCGCCCTTGATCTGAGTGATGTAGCAGCCCTTGATATCCCAGCTCGGGTCGGTGTGCGGGGTCATCTGCCATTCCAGGTGGGTCTCGACGCGCGGCACGCCGTCGACCATGCCCTGGTACTTGATGTAGTTGCCGCCCAGCGATCCCTTCGGCAGCGTGTACCAGCCGAGGTCGACATCCTTGGTGCACGCACCGAGCTCGTAGCTGAACTTGACCTCGTCGAGCGTCAGGCCGAAACAGTCGGCCATCATCAGCACACTGTCGGCGAAGACGCGGGTGTACTTCTCCAACTTGCCCGGGATCGACGGGTCGTCGACGGGCATGCCGTAACCGACCTCGATCCAGGTGTCCTTGCTGTGATGGCATGAGACATCTACCGATTCGATGGTGGTGACGTTCTCGATCTCGGCGACGTCGGCCGAGCACACCACGCCGAGGATCTGGTTGACGCCGGGGTTCATGCCGGTGCCGTAGAACGTCGAGCCACCCTTTTCGCACGCCTCGGCGAGCAACTGCGACACCGGCTTGCCGGACGGGTGCGGGTGATTGGTGTCGCGGTGCCAACCGGTGATCCAGTCCGCGGTGGTGACGATGTTGATCCCGGCCTCAAGGACTTTCACGTAGAGGTCCTCATCCGGAAAGACGCCGTGGAAGGTCAGTACATCGGGACGCGCGGCGATGATGTCGTCGATCGATCCCGTCGCCGTCACCCCGATCGGATCGATCCCGGCGATCTCACCGGCGTCTCGGCCCACCTTCTCCGGTGTGTAGCAATGCAATCCGATGAGCTCGAGGTCGGGACGCTTGCCGATACGCTTGATCATCTCGGTGCCGACATTGCCGGTGGCGACCTGGAATACGCGAATCTTCTCGGTCATATGGTGTCTGCCTTCCGTATAAGCGCGAGGTCTGCCGCACTACCGCCCAGACCGTCGGGATAGAACTGCATGGCCCACTTGCGGATTGCGGTGAACCCCTCGTATTCGGCGGTGGCCAGCGCCGGGGGATCGGAGTAACGCTGATGCGACCAGATGTGGATGTCCTGGGTGAACTGCCGGATCACCTCGTCGCCGAAGTCGGCGGCCCTCGCGGCGGCGCGATCGGAATCTTTCCCGGGCGTCCGGCCGATGTAGACCATGAACCGCACATCGGAGGTGGACTCGTCGACGGGCGTGACCGCCGAGATCGTGCGGTTGTCGATCATGCCCCAGCTCTTGGTCACCGCGATGCCCAAGCCGCCGTTGATCGCCTCGACCCCGCTGCGCACATCGTCGATCGACTGTTGATCGTCGCCCTCGAACGTGATGGTGAAGTCGACGTAGGAGATGGGCGCGGCGAAGTCGTGCCGGGTGAACACCGGCACGATGGGCGTCTGGTGCACGAACTTGAAGTGGGCGAAGTCGACGCCGTTCTCCAGCACGTACTGGGGATGTAGCTCGAGCCCCTCGCGGAACAAGCGCTGCTGGGGGTAATAGTCGGCCGCGGTGCTGCCGTCGTTGAAGGAGGCGAACACATCCGGCGCGTCGAAGAACGGCTCACGGCCTTCGATGTCGTGCCAGATATAGATGGCCTCGTTGCGCTCGGTGGCGGGGTAGGTGCGCATCCGGCGGCCGCGATTGGGCCGATCCTGGTAGGGGATGCAGACATTGCGACCCTCGGCGTTCCACTGCCAGCCGTGGAACGGGCACTGGATCACCTCGCCGACGACGTGGCCGCCGAACCCGAGATGGGCGCCGAGGTGTTCGCAGTAGGCGTTCATCACGGTCACCTGCCCGGACTCCGAGCGCCAGGCGACCATCTCCTCGCCGAAGTACTTCATGGCGTGCACGGTTCCGACGCCGACCTGGTCGGACCAGGCGACCTGGAACCATCCCGTCGGTTTCATCGACAACGGTGGTTTTGCCATGTCCGGAATCGTAGGAGCACGAGACAAACTTTGGAAGAGGGTTCTGTGAAACTCCCGAGGTGGCTAACATTCCGAAGATGTCCGAGGTGACCGCGCGCCGCCCCAACCGGCGTGGTGAAGCCACCCGGGAGAACATGCTCGAGGCCGCGCGCAAGGCCCTGGCCACGGGCGACCCCGGGGCGGTATCGGCCAACCGGATCGCGAAAGAGATCGGTGCCACCTGGGGTGCGGTGAAGTACCAGTTCGGCGATATCGACGGATTCTGGGCCGCGGTGCTGCGCCGCACCGCCGAACGGCGGGCCGGCGTACTCGGCCGGCATGACGGCGCGGCTCCGCTGCGGGAACGCGTCGCCGCCATCATTGACCTGCTCTATGACGGGCTGACCGCCGGTGATTCGCGGGCGATCGAGAATTTGCGTGCCGCGTTGCCCCGGGACGGGGGCGAGCTCGAGCGGCTCTACCCGAAGACCGCCGCCGAGCTGTCGTCATGGGGACAGGGTTGGCTCGAAACCTGTCAGCAAGCCTTCGGCGGCCTGGACGTGGACCCCGAACGGGTGCGCGAGGTTGCCTCCTTCATCCCCGGGGCGATGCGCGGCATCACCTCCGAGCGCCAACTCGGCACGTACACCGACCTCGACATGGCTCGTCGGGGCCTCACGAACGCGATCGTCGCGTACCTCGAGCAGTCCCGGTAACGGCAGCCTGATCACCAGTAATCGGGTTGTGACCTCACAAGGCTGGGGCATTCCCGCAGTCAACAAGTAGGCTAGGCCCGATGGTCCCGCTCTGGTTCACGCTGTCCGCACTCTGTTTCGTGGGTGCGGCGGTGCTGCTGTACGTCGACATCGACCGTCGGCGTGGGTTGGGACGGCGCCGTAAGTCGTGGGCGAAGTCGCATGGCTTCGATTACGAGCACGAGTCGCACGAGATCCTCAAGCGCTGGAAGCGCGGGGTGATGTCGACCGTCGGTGACGTCGCGGCCAAGAACGTCGTCCTCGGCCAAATTCGTGGCGAGGCGGTGTTCATCTTTGACATCGAAGAGGTGGCGACCGTGATCGCGCTGCACCGCAAGGTCGGCACGAACGTGGTCGTCGATCTGCGGCTCAAGGGCATCAAGGAGCCCAGGGAGAGCGACATCTGGCTGCTCGGTGCGATCGGTCCGCGGATGGTGTACTCCACCAACCTCGACGCCGCCCGCCGGGCCTGCGACCGCCGGATGGTCACGTTCGCCCATACCGCTCCCGACTGCGCCGAGATCATGTGGAACGAGCAGAACTGGACGCTCGTCAGCATGCCGGTCACCAGTACCCGCGCCCAATGGGACGAAGGGCTGCGCACGGTGCGTCAGTTCAACGACCTGCTGCGCGTACTGCCGCCGGTTCCGCAGAACGGAGTGGCGCCGCAGTCCGGTCAGGGCAGTCAGGCCGCGCTGGCTCGTCGCGCCGGCTCGCCCAGCCGCCCGTTGGCCCCGACGCCGGCCGGGCGCCGGGAGCTGCCGCCCGGGCGGGCCGATGCGATGCCCGGACGCGGTGACGTGAGCCGCTACACCCAGCCACGCCAGGAGCCCGGCCGCCCGGACGCGATCCGTCGGCCCCCGCCACCGGCGCGCAACGGACGTCACGCACCCCACTACCAGCGCTAGCCGGCGCAACAGAGCAGTTCAGTACGCTATCGGCATGCCTCGCCCTGTCGCGCTGATCACCGGACCGACCTCAGGGCTCGGCGCCGGATTCGCCCACCGCTACGCGCGTGACGGCTACGACCTGGTGCTCGTGGCACGTGACCTCGAGCGGCTGGAACAACTCGCGGCCGAACTGCGCGACGAGGCCGGGGCGGCCGTCGAAGTGATACCTGCGGACCTGGCATCCGCCCCCGACCGGGCCAAGGTCGCCGACCGGCTGAGGGCCGGGGTGCAGGTCCTGGTGAACAATGCCGGCTTCGGCACCTCGGGGGAGTTCTGGACCGCCGACCTTGCGCGATTGCAGGCCCAATTGGACGTCAACGTCACCGCGGTGATGGAACTGACCCATGCCGCGTTGCCGTCGATGATCGAGGCAGGCGGCGGCACCGTCATCAACGTGGCCAGTGTGGCGGGCCTGGTGCCCGGGCGCGGATCGACCTATTCGGCGTCCAAGGCGTGGGTGGTCTCGTTCAGCGAGGGGCTGGCCAACGGCCTGGGCGGCACCGGGGTCGGCGTGCACGCGCTGTGCCCGGGCTTCGTCCACACTGAGTTCCATGCCCGCGCGGGCATCGACATGGCGGGCACGCCGTCGTTCCTGTGGCTGCGGGTCGAGGATGTCGTGCGCGACTGCCTGGCCGACGTGGCCGCGGGCAAGGTGGTCATCGTGCCCGGCCTGCAGTACAAGGCGCTCACCACCGGAAGCCGGTTGGTACCGCGAAACTTGGTGCGCGCCATGACAAAAGCAGTGGGAAAAGGTCGTGGGAGAACTTAGAACTGAACTGACGTGGCGGTGCGGGCGCTGATCGCTGCGGTGATGGCGGTGCTTCTCGTCGTCACCGTGGGCTGCGGTTCCGATCAACCCGGACGTGTCTATGAGGCGTCGACCGGCGCGCTCGGCGACTCGTTGGACATCCTCGGTTGGAATCTGAAGGTGTCGGATCTGCGGTTCGACGCCGAACGCGTCCTGGTCGACGTCGAAGGCACGGCGTCGAGCGATGCCCACGCCAAACCGGAGGACATCCGGTTCGGCCTGTACGGCGCCCTGGCGCATCCGATCGAGTCCGACGCATTGCATGGCTGTGACGACGTGACCAGCCTCGGGATTCGCGCGCTGTCGGCGCCATCGCCCGACAAGCTCACCGGCACAGTGTGTTTGGGGCCATTGAGGGATCAGAGCCAGGTGCGTGGGGTGTACGTGTACTCGCCGCGCGAGCGGATCCCGGGCACCACGGTGGCCTACCCGGCCGCCTTCCCGGTCGGGGTGCTGCCCACCAACGTCAATGACACCGGGATCACCGTGAAGTCCACCAGCGTCGATGCGTTCAGCGCGGACGGCGGGCAACTGTCGCCGGCCGCGATGGGGGACCCGGCGGCCTTCAACGGCAAGGGGTACATGCTGCTGGGCCTCGAAATCGACGGGGCGGCAAAGCGGTACAGGGAGGACGCGGCGGCCCGGGGTGGTCCGCTGATGGTGGTCGCCGGACCGTCCATGCCGCCCCCGGGCCTCAGCCATGCCTGCTCGGCATACGGCGCGTCGGTACTGATCCTGCCGGAGGCCTCCCGTGGGGCGGTCGACGTGCGCGCCTCGCTGTGCACGCAGGGCGAGATGAACGCGGCGTTGCTGTATGCGTCGGTGTCGGTGATCGGCACCCATGCCGCACTGTGGACCACCGGTGGCTGAGGCCGTCGGCCCCAGCGAGTGGGGCGAGTCGCCGGGAGTGGGACCGTGGGAGGGGCCGTTGCCCTCAGGGGATGACGCCGCACGGTATGACCCCGAGCTGCTGCGCGACGGGGACACCCGCAATGTCGTTGACGCCTACCGATACTGGACCCGCGAGGCGATCATCGCCGACATCGACCGACGGCGGCACCCGTTGCACATCGCGATCGAGAACTTCGGGAATGACGCCAACATCGGTGCGGTGGTGCGGGCCGCCAACGCCTTCGCCGTCGACACCGTGCACATCGTCGGCCGGCGCCGGTGGAACCGGCGGGGCGCCATGGTCACCGACCGCTATCAGCGGTTGCGCCACCACGACACCACCGCCGAATTGTTGTCGTTCGCCGCCGATGCCGGGCTGACCGTCGTCGCCGTCGACAACGTGCCCGGCGCCGTGCGGCTGGAACAGACCGAACTACCCCGCGACTGCCTGCTGATCTTCGGCCAGGAAGGACCCGGCATCACCCCGGAGGCGCAGGCCGGGGCCGCCGTCACGGTCTCCATCGCGCAGTTCGGCTCGACCCGCAGCATCAACGCCGGGGTCGCGGCCGGAATTGCCATGCACGCGTGGATCAGTCGTCACGCGGATTTTTCGCAGGCCTGGTAACTCAGAAGGGCACCGTCGGAAGGTATTTGCCGTCCAGGGTGATCACGGCGCGTTCGCCGCCTTCCGGATCGGCGACCTTTCGCACGTCGAGCTTGAAGTTGATCGCGCTGATGATGCCGTCACCGAACTTCTCGTGGACCAACGCCTTCAGCGTGGTGCCGTAGACCTGCAGCATCTCGTAGAAGCGGTAGATCGTCGGGTCGGTGGGAACCCCGCCGGGAATCGAGCCGCGGGTCGGGATGGTCTGCAGTAGCCGCGCGGCGTCGTCGTCGAGCCCGAGCAGCGCGGCAACGGCGACGGCCGACCGGGCCGGCAGCGCGTGCTGGCCCAGCACGGCGGCGGTCACGAACGCGGTTGAGAGTTCGGCAGCGTCGGCGATCTGCTGCCAGGTCAGGTCCTTGCGAGTCTTGGCCTCGACCGCGGCGGCGGCCAGCGCCTGACGGGCGGTCGGATCGAATTGGGCGTGCACCATTGGCGGTGTCCTTTCCGTGTGGTGACGCCGCGCGGACGCGGCATACATGACACCACCTTGCGTGGCGATTCCTATAGCGTCCAATACGTAGTTGAGATCAGAGCTATAGATGACATCTATTGAATTGTCCGGCCCGCCTGCGGCGCGTAGCGCACCGCGGTCTCGCCGAATGCCCGCGCCGCGACGGACTGGTATCCCGCGGCCCGGTGGAGAAGCACCACTTCGCGGGACGGCAGGGGCGGGTCGGGCAGGATCGGATGCAGCCCGGCCTGGGCTTGGGTGATCGCATCGGGCAACACCGTGGCCAGGGTGCCGAGCCGCACGAACTCGATCAGCGCACTGATGGAGTTCGCCTCGATCACGATGCGGGGCGTGACGTCGTGCGCCGCGAAATAGGCGTCGATGTAGTTGCGGGTGGCGAAATCTCGGCTCAGCAGGGCCAGCGGCTGCGTGGGCAGATCCTCGATCGCGAACGTCGCCACCTGCGGATGGTGCGGGTGGGCGGTCCCCACCACCAGGCTGAGGGTCTCGGTGAACAGCGCGGATGCGGCGACGCCGGCGGTGTGCTGACCGGCGAACGCGATGCCCAGATCGATGCGGTCGGCCAGCAGGTCGGCCTCGATGAGGTCCTGGGTGGTCTCGATGACGGTGAGCGTGACGCCGGGGTGTTGGGCGTGGAACTGCCGGACCAGTGGGCCGATGAGGTAGGCGGTGATGGTGGGCGTCATGGCGATCCGCAGGTGTCCGCGGGACAGGTCGTGCACGTCATGGACCGCCCGCTGCGCGGCGTCCAGGCCCTGTATCGCGAGGCGGCCGTGCCGGGCGTAGGCCTCTCCGGCGTCGGTGAGCCGTACCGTCCGGCCGGACCGGTCGAGCAGCGTGGCGCCGACCTCGCGTTCGAGCTGTTTGATCTGCTGCGACAGCGTGGGTTGCGACACATGCAGTGCCTCGGCCGCTCGCGTGAAGTTGCCATGGTCGGCGACGGCGAGCAGGTAGCGGAGGTGGCGCAACTCCATCCGGCCAATGTATAGGCATTGTCTATTGAAGCGATGGGGAACGCGAATTGGACGCTATAGCGAGGTCGCGGCAGGTTGGAATCACCACTTCTGACCGTAGGAGCCGAAATGACCGATACCGCCGGGGCCCTCACCCGCACCGTGGCCGCGCTCGCGATGATCGTCGTGACCACCACGGCCTGCGGAGACCGTGGCTCAGAGGTGACCGCTGACGCCCAGATCGACACCGCGACCCCGGCCACGACGGCCCCGTGCGCCGGCTGATCGCGGCCGGTGTCGACGTGAACCACGTCAACAAGCCGGGCTGGACCGCGCTGCACGAGGCCATCGTGTACGGCGACGGATCCGATCGGTACCAACAGGTGGTGCGCGCCCTGCTCGACGCCGGTGCCGATCAGTCGATTCGCGACGCATCCGGGCGCACCGCGCTGGACAACGCCGAGCGACTCGACCAGACCGCGGTCGCCGCCATCCTCCGTTCCCACTCCCGTTGACGACTCGGCGACGAATCCTCAAGAAATGGAGCACTTTTAGAATGACTCTCCGCAACGTGCTGATCCTGCTCGCCCGCGTCGGGCTCGGCGTCATCTTCGTGGCGCACGGCTGGCAGAAGTTCGTCATCAACGGAATCGGTGCCACCCAACAGGGCTTCGCGTCCATGGGCGCCCCGGCCCCCGACGTGTCGGCGGTGATCGCGGCCACCGTCGAACTCGTGGGCGGCATCGGGTTGATTCTCGGACTGGCCACTCCGGTGTGGGCACTGCTGTTGTTCGCCATCATGGTCGGCGCGTTTCTCATCTCGCACCTGGGGCACGGATTGTTCGTCGCCAAGGGCGGATTCGAGTTCGTGCTGGCGCTGGGCGCCTCGATGCTGCTGCTGGTCGTCACCGGGCCGGGACGGTTCAGCGTCGATGCCGCGCTCGGTGACCGGTTGCCGTGGAACCGGGGCGTGGCTGCACCGCAGGTGTGATGCCGGCGCGGAAAACTGCCCGACATGCCGACACTTCGGAGGTCTGGTAAGGCAGGATCGACACCATGGATCAGCTATGGGCTAACCGTGCGGCCAGCGCCGAAGCTGCGATCACCCAACGACACCTGACGAAACTCTGGGGCCTGCCCGGCACCCAGCTCGGCGTGGTGGCCTGGCCGGCGACCAAGAAGTACCGGCGATTCGGAACCTGGCACTACTGGTGGCAGGCGCATCTGCTGGACAGTCTGGTCGATGCGCAGGTACGTGATCCCCAGCCCGAGCGGAAGACCCGAATCGAGCGACAGATCCGCGGGCACTGGTTGCGCAACAACCTGTCCTGGACCAACAACTACTACGACGACATGGCCTGGCTGGCGCTGGCCATCGAACGGGCCGGGCGGCTGGTCGGTGTCGAGAAATCTCGTGCGCTCGAGAAACTGTGCAAGCAGTTCATCGACGCCTGGGTGCCCGAGGACGGTGGCGGCATCCCGTGGCGCAAACAAGATCAGTTCTTCAACGCCCCCGCCAATGGCCCGGCCGGCATCTTCCTGGCGCGCTACGACGACCGGTTGCGCCGGGCGCAGCAGATGGCCGACTGGATCGACGACACCCTGATCGACCCGGAAACGCACCTGGTTTTCGACGGCATCAAGGCCGGCTCGATGGTGCGCGCGCAGTACACGTACTGCCAGGGTGTGGTGCTCGGGTTGGAGGTGGAGCTCGCGGTGCGGACCGAGGATTCCCGGCATTCCGAGCGGGTGCGCCGCCTGGTGGCCGCGGTGGACAAGGAGATGACCACCGACGGCGTCATCAAGGGCGCCGGTGGCGGCGACGGCGGGCTGTTCAACAGCATCCTGGCCCGGTACCTGGCCCTGGTGGCCAACACCTTGCCGGGGGATTCCGCGCAGGACGAGGCCGCTCGCGAGACGGCCCGGGCGATGGTGCTGAAGTCTGCCGAGTCGGCGTGGAACTACCGGCAGACGGTGGACGGACTACCGTTGTTCGGACCGTTCTGGGACCGTACTGCCGAAGTGCCCGGGGCCGACGGCGGGAAAAGCGGGGAAGCCCAGTTCATCGATGGCGCGGTCAACGCGTCGGCGATCCCCGAACGGGACCTGTCGGTTCAGGTGTCGGGTTGGATGTTGCTGGAGGCTGCGCATACCCTTGCCCGATAATCCCGCTCAACGGGATGCGGCGCTGCTGAAGCCTTTTCCGTCACTGTGTGGACGGCCCGAAACCGAGCGCGCGCCCAAGGCGGGCTACGTTGGGCATCATCGAGCCGAGCGAGTTGAGGAGTGATAAGTGACGCGTGCCAACATCGATTTCCCCAGCCGGATCGGCGTGTGGTGGGCCAGTGAGACCTGGTCGATGCCGGACGCGCAGGACGTCGCCAGAGAGATCGAGGCACTCGGCTTCGGATCGTTGTTCCTTCCCGAGGTCACCGGTAAGGAATGCCTGACCCAATCGGCGGCCTTCCTGGCGGCCACCGACCGTCTGGTGGTGGGTACCGGCATCGCCAACATCCACGTCCGGGTACCGAGCGCGGCCGAGACCGGCGCCCGCACACTCACCGCGATGTATCCGGGCCGGTTCGTGCTCGGTCTCGGTGTCAGCCACGGGCCGTTGGTCGAACACGGCCTGGGCGGCGTCTACCAGAAACCGCTGGCCACCATGCGCGACTATCTGGACCGGATGGCGGCGGTGCCCGAGCAGATCGAACCCGGCGTCGGCCGTCCGCCCCGGTTGCTGGCGGCGCTGGGCCCGAAGATGATCGAGCTGTCGGGTACGCACGCCGACGGCGCTCATCCGTACCTGGTCACCCCCGAGCAGACCCGCGTCACCCGGGACATCCTCGGTCCTGACAAGTGGATCGTCTCGGAGCAGGCGGTGGCAATCGGATCCACCGACGACGATCGGCTCCGCCGCGCCCACGCGCACCTCGACGTCTACAGCGGTCTGCCGAATTACCGGAATTCGTGGCTGCGGCAGGGTTTTGAGGAGTCCGATCTGGTTCGCGGTGGCTCCGAACGGTTGGCCAGAGCCGTCGTGGGGATGGGATCGGTCGATGACGCCGCGAAGGCCGTCACGGCTCATCTGGACGCCGGTGCCGACCATGTCGTGCTGCAGGTGCTCGGGGACAACCCGATGGCGGATCCGCGGCCGGCCTTGCGGGAACTCGCCGGTGCGCTGGGGCTGCTCAGCCGAGAAGCGGGATGACCTTCCGCGCAACCAGTTCGAGGTGTGCCTGAGCCCGCTCATGGCCGATGTGCGGGATGCGATACCAGAACACGACCTCGTGATACGGCGCGCGGGCACGGATGTCCTTGAGGCGTCGAACGATGTTCTCGGGAGTGTCGACCAGCATGTTCTCCCGTTGCCACGGTGTGTCGGAATCGGTGTGCACGCCGACCTTGGAGCGGTCTCCGGCCCAACTGGCGTACTGGCCGAACTGGTACTCGATCGCGTCTCGGTAGAAGAGTTCCCAGTCCCGCTCGGGATCCTCGGACGCCCACAGCGGAACGCAGATGATGAAGCGGAAGTCGTCAAGTGATCGACCGTGGCGTGCCAGGGCGGGTGCGAGCCGCTCCTCCCAGGTATCGGCGAATCCGGTGTCGGGAGAAAAGAAGTCGACCGGCATGACGCCGTCGGCGAGCCGCACTGCGCGATCGAGCACCTTCGGCGCGCCGCCACCCACATAGACCGGGATGCGGTCCTGAACCGGACGGGGCAACACCGCCACGTCGGTGCCGCCCGGGCCATCGGGCAGCGAACCCTCGTGGAGGCCTTGCCGAATGAACGCCAACCCGCGTTCCATCAATTCGGCGCGCTTGCGGAAGTCGATCCCGAACAGGTCGAACTCACGCTCATATCCGCCGGCGGCGACGCCGAGTGCCAACCGTCCACCGGACAGCAGGTCGGCCACGATGGCTTGTTCGACGACCTGCCGCCACGGATGCAGCGGCAGCAGCAAGGCATTGGTCATGAACCGGATCCGCTGAGTGGCAACTCCCAGGCCCGCGATCAGCGGGAGTTGCGCGGGCAGATAGCCGTCGTCGACGCCGTGCTGCTCGGTTGTGGCGAAGGCGTGAAACGGCAGCGTGTCGGCCAGGCGCGCCTCCTCGAGCAGTTCGGCATAGCGCCGCTCCCCGCGGGGTTCGCCGGGTTCGGGCCTTGCGTCGGTCCAGATACTGACCTTGGGCGCTTCGCGGTCTTCTCGCATGCGGAGTACGGCGCTTTCGGGTTCACAAATATTCCTGTTGGGCGGCTCTCGGGCAGCGTCCGTCCGACACGCTTTAGATTGAATGGCGTGAGAGATGTGCTGAGCACTCTGTTAGCGGTATGGCGTGCAGGTGACACCGCCGGTGTCGGGACAGTGGTGCGCACATTTCGGTCCGCCCCCCGTCCAGCGGGTGCGGCGATGGTGGTTGCTCCGGACGGCACCGTCGCCGGGTCGGTATCCGGTGGGTGCGTCGAGGGGGCGGTGTACGAACTGGCCACCGAGGTGATGGCCGGCGGCCGCCCGGTGCTGCAGCGCTACGGCGTCAGTGACGATGACGCCTTCGAGGTTGGGCTCACGTGCGGTGGCATCCTCGATGTGTTCGTGGAACCGGTGTCCGCCAACACCTTTCGCCAATTGGGCGCGATTGCCGACGATATCGAGGCCCATCGCCCGGTCGCGGTGGCGACGGTCATCGCGCATCCCGACGAGTCGTGGGTCGGCAGGCGGTTGGTGGTGCACCGCGACGACCCGGATGGTTCGGAGGTCGGCTCACTGGGATCGCCGCGCGCCGACGCTGCCGTCATCGACGACGCCCGTGGACTGCTGGCGGCGGGTCGCAGTGAGGTACTGACCTACGGTCCCGACGGCCAGCGCCGCGGTGAGGGCATGGAGGTTTTCGTCGCGAGCCACGCGCCGCGGCCCCGGATGCTGGTGTTCGGCGCGATCGACTTCGCGGCGGCCGTCGCTCAGCAGGGCACGTTTCTGGGCTACCGGGTCACGGTGTGCGACGCGCGCCCGGTGTTCGCCACCTCGGCGCGTTTCCCGACGGCCGACGAGGTGGTGGTGGACTGGCCACATCGCTACCTGGCGGCGCTGGCCGAGGCCGGGGAGATCGATGCCCGCACGGTGATCTGCGTGCTCACCCACGACCCCAAGTTCGACGTGCCGCTGCTGGAGGTGGCGCTGCGCTTGCCCGAAGTCGAATATGTCGGTGCGATGGGATCACGGCGCACCCACGAGGACCGGATGGCCCGGCTGCGCGAAGCGGGGATCACCGAGGCCGAGCTGGCCAAGCTGTCCAGTCCGATCGGGCTGGACCTCGGCGGCCGGACACCCGAGGAGACCGCGGTGTCCATCGCGGCCGAGATCATTGCCCAGCGCTGGGGAGGCGGCGGACGGCCGCTGGCCCAGACCGACGGCCGCATCCATCATGAGTAGGGTGAACGCCAGTCGCTCCCGGCGCGCTAGTCAGGCTTGTTCGGCGCCTTTGTTGGCAGCGCGGCGGCGCTTGAACCACTCGATGAACATGGGTGCCACCGAGGCGACGACGATCAGGATGAAGATCGGCTCGAGCAGCTTCTGGATGATCTCGAACTGACCCAGCCAATAGCCCAGCAGCACCAGCCCGACGCCCCAGACCAGGGCGCCCAGGATGTTGAACGTCGAGAACACCGAGTAGCGCATCTTGGCGGCGCCGGCGACGATCGGCGCCAGGGTCCGAACGATCGGCACGAAACGTGCGATGACGATGGCGAACGGGCCGCGCTGCTCGAAGAACGCATGGGCCTCGTCGAGATACTTCTGCTTCAGGAGCCGCGCGTCGGGCTTGAACATCTCGACACCGATGAACCGGCCGATGAGGTAGCCGACCTGGCCGCCGAGGATCGCCGCAACCGGGATGAACACGAGCAGCTGCCAGAGTTCGAAGTTGGCGTCCACCGCCGTCCCCTGAGCGGCGGTGCCCGCGGCGAGCATGCCGGCGACGAACAGCAACGAGTCGCCCGGCAGGACCGGGAACAGCACGCCGGACTCCACGAAGACGACGACCAGGATGCCCACCAGGGCCCAGGTGCCGAAGGATCCGATGAGGTGCAGTGGATCCATGAAATCCGGCATGAGTGCCAGATTGGTCGTAGCCTCAGGGAGGGCGGTGTCGATCACGACTCCCAAGGGTACCTGGGCCCCACCAGCGGTCTTCACCTGCGATAACCCACGTCCAGACGGAAGGACAACCCATGCCGATCGCCACGCCTGAGGTGTACGCCGAGATGCTGGGCCGGGCCAAGGAGCATTCCTTCGCGTTCCCGGCCATCAACTGCACGTCATCGGAAACGGTCAACGCCGCCATCAAGGGCTTCGCCGACGCGGGCAGTGACGGCATCATCCAGTTCTCCACCGGTGGGGCCGAGTTCGCGTCGGGGCTCGGGGTCAAGGACATGGTCACCGGTGCCGTCGCCCTGGCCGAATTCGCTCACGTGATCGCGGAGAAGTACCCGGTCACGGTTGCCCTGCACACCGACCACTGTCCGAAGGACAAGCTGGACACCTACGTGCGGCCGTTGCTGGCGATCTCGGCCGAGCGGGTGGCGGCCGGCCGCAACCCGCTGTTCCAGTCGCACATGTGGGATGGGTCGGCTGTGCCGATCGACGAGAACCTCGCCATCGCCCAGGAGCTGTTGAAGGCCGCGACGGCCGCCAAGATCGTCCTGGAGGTCGAGATCGGCGTCGTCGGCGGCGAGGAAGACGGGGTCGAGGCCGAGATCAACGAGAAGCTCTACACGTCGTCGGAAGATTTCGAGAAGACCATCGACGCATTGGGCGCCGGTGAGCACGGGGCGTACCTGCTGGCGGCGACGTTCGGCAATGTGCACGGCGTGTACAAACCTGGCAATGTGGTGCTCAAGCCGGAGGTCCTGGCCGAGGGGCAGCGGGTGGCTGCCGCCAAGCTCGGATTGCCCAGCGACGCAAAACCTTTCGATTTCGTCTTCCACGGTGGCTCGGGTTCGCTGAAGTCCGAGATCGAGGATTCCCTCAAATACGGCGTGGTGAAGATGAACGTCGACACCGACACCCAATACGCCTTCACCCGTCCGCTGGCCGCGCATATGTTCACCAACTACGACGGGGTGCTCAAGGTCGACGGCGAGGTCGGGAACAAGAAGGTCTACGACCCGCGCAGCTACCTGAAGAAGGCCGAGGCGGCGATGACCGAGCGCGTCATCGAGGCCTGCAACGATCTGCACAGCGCCGGCCGCAGCGTCACCGGCGGCTAGGCGGCCAGCCGGCCATATCCGACGATGCCCGCGATCTCGGCGTCGTCGAGGGTGTGCACCCGGATCCCGCCCGGCTCGTTCCCGCCGACGGTGGTGATCGCGTTGCCCTCCACGGCCAGAACGAAATTGGCGTGGAGCCCGAGCGGGCTGCCGTCGGCGTACATCACCACATCGCCGGTGTCCGGTCGGTAATCGTCCGGGCCGGCGAACTGTCCGGCGGCCTGGTAGTACTCCTGCAGCGTGTACACGCCCGGGATGCGCCAGTGTCCGGAATTCGGGTTGGCCAACGGTTGACCCGCCTCGTTCAGCACCCAGCTGACGAAGTCCGCGCACCAGGGTTCCTCGATGCCTTCGGAGAAATGGCTGCCGCCGGGCTGGGCCTCGTATTGCGCCCGCAGGATGTCCACGATGCGCGCCTGCGGTGGGCTGAGTGCGGAGCGGTCGATTTCGGGAAACGGCACCGGTTTGCCGGGCAATACGTCGAACTGGGTGTCGGCAGTGCGGAGAAGCAGCGCCGACAGGCCGACCACGCCGACCGTGAGCAGTGCGCACAGCGCGAGCCAGAGCTTCGGTCCGCGCAGGGTCATCCGATCAGGCTAGCCGGTGGGGGCCTGGCAGATCTTCCACTGATTGTCGCGGAACTGCAGATCGAAGCTGCGCGTGGATCGGGTTTGCGGGGCAAACGCCATGAAGCTGGTGACGTTGGCCTCGGCGTGGTCGCCGTTGACGATCACCTGATCGATGCTGGCGACCACCGGGTACTGCTTGGCGGCCTCGACCCGGGCGTGGGTCTCGTCCCAGGCGTTCTGGTCGTACTTGACGTAGTTGTCGCGGGTGGTGCCGCAGGTGATCGACCGCAGCGTGGAGAGGTCCCCACGCTGGATGGCCGAATCGAAATTCTGGATCGTCGTGCGGACCTCGTCCTCCTGCGACGCCGTCGACGACGAATTGCGGGTGAGCAGGACGGTTCCGAGCACCGCGATGGCTACCAGCGCGGCGATCACCAGCACGACGGCGATCACCCATCCCCAGCTGCGGCGGGTGGTGGGCGCGGGCGCAGCCGCGGGCTCTTCACGTGGCGGAATGACCTGTGGAGCAGCGCCTTTCGGCGCCTCGGCGGCCACCGTGTCACCCTCGGCCGGCGGCGCGAACACCTCGGTCTCCGGGTCGGGAGGGGTGTCGATCTTCTGCGTGGAACTGTCGAACCCGGACGGTGCGGTGAAGCGTCGTTCCTCGCTGCGGATCACCGCCTCGGTGACTTCGTCGGCCGAGCCGATGATCTCGGTGGCCGGGTCGGTGACCTCCGACGCCAGGGGCAACTGAACCTGTTCGGTCGGGGTATCGCTGTGGTCGGTGGACGGGCTGGCCTGCTCGTCTGGCTGGCCGGGTGCGTTGCGCTCGTCCGGTCCGGTTGGGTTCGACATCCCTGCTGCGGTCCTCCCGTATGTCAGTACCGGTGGAGCTTATCGGTCACTGCCCGGTGCGGCGCAGTACATCGGGGTGATCGGTGATCCGTGGGCGAACTGATCCGCCGGCTCGGCGTCGGTGCACAATGGGCCCATGACACGGATGGGTGATCTGCTGGGGCCGGATCCGGTCCTCCTTCCCGGGGACCCGGAGGCCGAAGACGAACTGGCTGCGGGTGAAAAGGCTGCCGTGGTGGCAGCCGCACATCCGTCGGCTTCGATCGCGTGGGCGGTGCTGGCCGAGCAGGCGCTCGCCGACGACAAGGCCGTCACCGCGTATGCCTATGCCCGCACCGGTTATCACCGCGGGCTGGATCAGTTGCGCCGCAACGGCTGGAAGGGCTTCGGCCCGGTGCCTTTTGCTCACGAGCCGAACCAGGGATTCCTGCGGTGTGTGGCGTCGCTGGCCCGGGCCGCCGGCGACATCGGCGAGACCGACGAGTTCCAGCGCTGCCTGGATCTGCTCGATGACTGCGATCCGTCGGCGCGGGCCGAGCTCGGCCTGGCCTGAGCCCTCAGTCCTTCGCCTCGCACGAGCAGTCTTCTGCCGCGTCGGGCGGCTCCACCTGCACGGTGGCGTGCGCCAGACCGCGCGCGTTCAGTACTGCGCGGGCGTCATCGAGCACCCGGGCGGTGTCGCCGCTGCTGGTCAGGTGTGCGGTGACCATGTCCTTGCCGGGGACCAGGGTCCACACGTGCAGGTCGTGCACACCGGTAACGCCGTCCACCTCACCGAGCGCGGTGCGCAACTCCTCGACGTCGATGTGCGTCGGGGATGACTCACTCAGGATCCGCAGTGCCGCACGGGCCAACGCGATCGCGCGGGGGAGCACCCACAGGGCGACGAGCACCGCGACCACCACATCCGCGTAGGGCCAGGCGGTGGTGACGGTGACGATGCCGGCGATCAGGACGCCGACGCTGCCGACGGTGTCGGCCATGACCTCCATGTAGGCACCCTTGACGGCCAGGCTGTCCTTGGAGTGTGAGCGCAGCAGCAGCACCACGACTGCGTTGGCGGCCAGGCCGGCCAGCGCCACCACGATCATCGGCACGCCGGGCACGTCGGGCGCGTTGCCGAGACGTTCGATGGCCTCGTAGAGGATGAACCCCGCGACGCCCAGCAGCAGTGCGGCGTTGGCGACCGCCGTGAAGACCTCGGCCCGGTGCCAGCCATAGGTGCGGGCCGGTGACGAGCTGCCGCGCTTGGCCAGCAGCACCGCCGTCAATCCCATGAACATGGCGACGAGGTCGGTGAGCATGTGGCCGGCGTCGGCCAGCAGGGCGATCGAGTTGATCAGCAGTGCGGTGACCAACTCGAGCACGAAGAACGCGCTGAGGATCACCGCGGCGATGACCATCCTGCTCACGCGGGTATCGCTGTTGTGACTGTGATCGTGACCGGCACCCATGTCCGCAATATATGCGGAAGTCTGCATATGTTGCAAGTGTCTGGGCCCGCGCCCTACTTCGTCACGTTGGAGTGCCGACGGAAGCCGCGGCGCGGGAAGGTCCGCGAGCCGCCGCGAGCGACGACGTGTCAGAGCCAGGCAGACCAGAACCGGGTCAGCTGGCTGCCGATCGCCACGAGCTGACTAGGCACGCCGGAAAGGTCGACGAACCAGAAGACCACCGAGAAGAACCACCGGTTGAGCACGGGCGTGAACAGCAGGATCAACAGGATGAACAGGCCCCACTGCTTGGCGGGTTCGAGTGCCCGCTGAGTGTCGGGGCTCAGGTGCGGTTCCAGCGCGCCGTACCCGTCGAGGCCGGGCACCGGCAGCAGATTCAGCACCACCGCGGTGACCTGCAGGAAGCCGAGAAAAGCCAGCCCGGACCAGAACACGGCGTGTTCGGGCTCGGCGAACAGTCGTGTGATGCCGAGCAACAGCACGGCCAGCACCAGGTTGGCGGCCGGGCCGGCCAGGCTGACCAGAGTTTTCTGCCGGGCGGTCATCCAGGAAGTCCGAACGTAGACCGCCCCACCCGGCAACCCGATACCGCCGAGCGCGATGACCAGCACCGGCAAACCGAGCGACAGCAGGGGATGGGAGTACTTGAACGGATTGAGGGTCAGGTAGCCGCGTACCGCCACATCGTGATCACCGAACCGCCACGCGGTGAAGGCGTGGCCGAATTCGTGTAGGCACAGCGACACCAGCCAGCCCGCGATCACCAGGATGAACACGCCCGCGTAGGACAGCGGTGTGCGCTCCATCCCGGCGAGCCAGGCCAGCACCCCGCCCGCCACCGTGAGCGCGATGACGGCCAGGAATACCGGGCTGGGCCGTACCGACTGATGCAGGGGCCGGATGTTCACGGTTCGACGCTACGGCAATTCGGCCGGCATCCGGCCCGGCTCAGCCGACGCGCAGCCAACCCTCGGTGTGCCGGTAGAACGTCGAGCGCCGAACGGTCCGCGGGGCGGGCACGCCGTCGCGGATCACCTCGGCGCCGGGGGTGCCCAACTGTGCGGCCCGTCCGACGACCCAGTGGCGTGGGCGGCCACGGTCGGTGAGCACGCTCGCGCGCAGTCCCGGCATGTTCGTGGTGGGTTCGACGCGCACGCCGGGGGCTTGGCCGTCGAACAGTACGTGGTCGTCGACGATGGCCTCACCCTCGAGTTGCGCGCCCTCGATGCCGCGCCAGTAAGCCGCCGTGACCAGCACCGTCCCCGTTTCGTCGCGGATCAGCGGGACACGCCGGGCCGGGCCGCGAAGCGCGCGGCGGGCCGACCAACTGCCCGTGGCAACACCCACCTCGACATCGAGCCGGTCGGCGCGCAGCAACGCGGTGAGCACGGCAGCCAGCTCGGCGTCGCCGCCGGTCACGATCAGTCTGCGATGTGCTCCGAGGTCGTCCACATCGACCCTCGGGAGGTCGCGGAGCGGGCCCGGAACACCTGCCGTGCCGACCACCGCAACGCCGGGTGAGGTGGTCAAAACGGCTCCTCGCGGTCAGACAAAATGGGTTCCTGGCGTGAGCTGGGATAAGGTGACCTACCGGCTGCATCACACTAGTGCGGAAGATTAGGCGGGAGATTACGCCATGCCGGCAATCGTCCTCATCGGCGCCCAATGGGGCGACGAGGGCAAAGGTAAAGCCACCGATCTGCTCGGTGGTCGCGTGCAGTGGGTCGTTCGCTACCAGGGGGGCAACAACGCCGGGCACACCGTCGTGCTCCCCACCGGAGAGAACTTCGCACTGCACCTGATCCCTTCGGGCATCCTTACGCCAGGCGTCACCAACGTCATCGGTAACGGCGTGGTGGTCGATCCCGGTGTGCTGCTCACCGAGCTGTCCGGTCTCGAGGACCGCGGGGTGGACACGTCGCGGCTGCTGATCTCCGCCGATGCGCACCTGCTGATGCCGTACCACGTCGCCATCGACAAGGTGGTCGAGCGGTACGCGGGCAGCAAGAAGATCGGTACCACCGGCCGCGGCATCGGTCCCTGCTATCAGGACAAGATCGCCCGCATCGGCATCCGGGTCGCCGACGTGCTCGACGAGCAGCTGCTGGCCGAAAAGATCGAGGCGGCACTGGAATTCAAGAACCAGGTGCTGGTCAAGATCTACAACCGCAAGGCGCTCGAAACCGCCGAGGTGCTGGAGAACCTGCTCGCTCAGGCCGAGGGCTTCAAGCACCGCATCGCCGATGCCCGGCTGCTGCTGAACCAGGCGCTGGAAAATGGCGAGACCGTGCTGCTCGAGGGGTCGCAGGGCACCCTGCTCGACGTCGACCACGGCACCTACCCGTTCGTCACCTCGTCGAATCCGACGGCCGGCGGCGCCGCGGTCGGTTCCGGGATCGGGCCGACGCGGATCACCACCGTGCTCGGAATCCTCAAGGCGTACACCACGCGTGTCGGCTCGGGTCCATTCCCGACCGAGCTGTTCGACGAGCACGGCGCCTACCTGGCCAAGACCGGCGGCGAGGTCGGTGTCACCACCGGCCGGGCCCGCCGCTGCGGCTGGTTCGACGCGGTGATCGCGCGCTACGCGACCAGGGTCAACGGCATCACCGACTACTTCCTGACCAAGCTCGACGTGCTGTCCAGCCTGGAGACCGTGCCGGTGTGCGTGGGCTACAAGGTCGACGGTAAGCGCACCAATGAGATGCCGATGACGCAGTCCGACATCCACCGGGCCGAGCCGATCTACGAGGAGTTGCCCGGCTGGTGGGAGGACATCTCCGGCGCTCGCGAGTTCTCGGATCTGCCCGCCAAGGCGCAGGACTACGTCTTGCGACTGGAAGAGCTTGCCGGCGCCCATGTTTCGTGCATCGGGGTGGGTCCGGGCCGCGAACAGACGATTGTGCGGCGTGACATCTTGGCCGCCAAGTGAGCGACGAGCCATCGGTCTTTGAGCAGCACGGCGGATTCCCGGTCTTCAAACCGGCCGACCCGGGACCGGGTTTCGAACGGTTCCTGACCGCGATGCGCCGGGCTCAGGACCTGGCCGTGTCGGCTGACCCCGACAGCGACACCTGGGACGACGCCGCCGACCGCGTCGAGGAACTCGTCAAGCTGCTCGCCCCGTATGAAGCTGCCGAGGGCGTCGGACCGGCCAACCGGGTGCCGTCGCTGCCCGGTGTCGGCAGTCTGCTGATGCCGCCGTTCACGATGTCGAAGTTCGAGCCGGAGGGCGTCGAACTGAAGGTCGAGTTCAGCCGTTTCCACGTGGGTGGCAACTACGCGGTGCACGGCGGTGTGCTGCCGCTGCTGTTCGACTCGGTCTTCGGCATGGTGATCCACGCCGCCGGCCGCCCGATCAGCCGGACAGCCTTCCTGCACGTGGACTACCGCAAGGTGACGCCGATCGACACCGAGCTGACCGCGCGTGGATGGGTGCGGGAGGCCGAGGGACGCAAGGCATTTGTGAACGCCGAACTGCGGGATCCCGACGAGAACCTGCTTGCCGAGGCCAACGGCCTGATGATCAGATTGCTGCCCGGCCAGCCCTGAGACGCTAGATCGCGGTGCGGCCGCCGTCTGCGGCCAGCACCGCGCCGTGGATGAAACTGGCGCCGTCGCTGACCAAAAACCCGATGGTCTCGGCGATTTCGGCGGGCTCGGCGACGCGTCGTGCGGGGGCCTGCGCCGCGAGGGCGGCGAGTCGGTCGGTGCCGTACTGCGCTGTGGTGCCCTCGGTGAGCGTGGGCCCCGGAGCGACGGCGTTGACCCGGACCCCCTTGGGGCCGTACTCGGCAGCCCACGATTTGGTCAGCAGATTCAGGGCCGCCTTCGAGGAGGCGTACACCGCCGGCCCGGGCGCCCCGAACATGGACACCATGGTGCTGACGTTGACGATCACGCCGTCTCCGCGTGCCGCCATGGCGGGTGCGACCGCGCCGACGAGGAAGAACGGAATCTTCACGTTGAGCGCGTAGCAGTCGTCGAAGTCCTGTTCAGCGATCGCCGCGGTGGGTCCGAAGACGGCGATGGCGGCGTTGTTGACCAGGATGTCGATCTGGTCGACGACGGCCAGCGCGTTCTGCACCAACGCGTGCGCGCTGGCCGCGTCGGTCAATGTGGCGCCGAGAAAGTCCGCGGTGCCACCCGCGGCGCGGATCTCGGTCACCACCTTGGCGCCGCGCTCCGCGTCTCGCCCGCTTACCAGGACACGGGCGCCGCGCTCGGCGAGCAGCTTTGCGGTGGCGTGGCCGATGCCGCTGGTCGCTCCCGTGACCAACGCGGTTTTCCCGTTGAGTGACATCGGGTCATCCTAGGGCCCGAATGTCATCGCGGCTCGGCGGCTGGGATGTCACTATTGCGCCGTGGTTCAACAACATTTGCACCGCTTGTCGACCCCGCGTGCAGCGGCACTGGCGGGGGTTCTGTTCGCCGTGCTGTTCGGCGTGGCGCTGGTGCTGATCCGTACCGCGTTGCCCGAGGGCGCCGAGCCCGGTTCGCAGTGGATCGACGGCGCGACCACGCGGCTGCGGGTGGCGTCGGTGTTGATGCCGTTCGCCGGCATCGCTTTCCTGTGGTTCATCGGGGTGGTGCGTGACGGTTTCGGTCGTTTCGAGGACCGATTCTTCTCCTCGGTGTTCCTCGGCAGCGGAATCCTGTTCCTGGCGATGATGTTCGTGTCGTCGGCCGTCGGGGCGGGATTGATCGCCAGCCGGGCGGGGATCACCGATGCGACCGCCTACAGTCACGTCGCCACGTTCGGTCAGATGGTGCTGATGGCGTTGAGCAAAACCTACGGCGTTCGGATGGCCGCGGTGTTCATGATTTCGTTGGCCACCATCTGGTTGAAGACCGGACTGATGCCGCGTCCGCTGGTGTACACCACTTACCTTGTCGCGGTGGCACTTCTGATCGCGGGCAATGTCAGCATGTGGATCGTGCTGGCCTTCCCACTCTGGGTGCTCGGGGTCAGCCTGCTGATCCTGATTCGTGCCGGGGTGATCGATGTGCACGGCGAACGGGAGCATTCCGCCTAGCCCCGCTCGATTCGCCCAGGCTCGTCGTACCAAGCCTGGCGCTGGCATGACTCCACGATGCCGAGCAGGATGTCCACATGAGCATGCCGTGGTGGGAGAGATACATCGGACTGCCGATGTTGTTGGTGCACGACAAGATCTACAAGGCCACCGATGGACGGATCGGGCATCGCATTCCGGGTGGCCCGACGACGCTGATTCTGCACACCGTCGGCGCCAAGACCGGTCAGCAGCGGGCGAACTCGCTCGCCTATGCCCGCGACGGCGAGGACTATCTGGTTGTGGCGTCCAAGGGTGGCGAGCCGACGGCCCCGGGTTGGTACCACAACCTGAAGGCCAACCCGAAGGTGGAGATCAACGTCGGGCCCAAGCGGTTCGCGGTGACCGCCAAGCCGGTCCTTCCGGACGGCGCCGACTACGCCCGCTTGTGGAAGATCGTCAATGACATGCCGGGCAACAAGAACCGCTACATCGGGTATCAGAAGCGGACGACGCGGCCGATTCCGGTGGTCGTGCTGACACCCGAGGTCACTCCCCGGTGAGTTTCAGGGCCGTCGCGGGGCAGAGCTTGACGGCCTCGCGGGCGTGATCGATCTCGTCGTCGGGTAGCTCGTCGACGAGGACTTCCACGACGCCGTCGTCGTCCTGATCGAAGACGACGTCGGAGACCATCACGCAGTTGCCCGATGCGATGCAGGCGTCACGATCCGCTTCTACTTTCATGGCATTCACCACGTTACCGCCAGGGATTTCAGACCGTAGATGAAGTGGAAAGACCGGTAGGAGACGTCCTCGAACGGCTCGGCCAGCGCGAGGTTCGGGAACCGTCGGAGCAGGGCCGGGAAGGCGATTCGCATCTCCATCCGGGCCAGCGGGGCCCCGAGGCAATGGTGCACGCCGTGGCCGAAGGCCAGATGCCCCGGCGCGCCGCGGCTGATGTCGAGGACGTCGGGGGATTTGACGAAGTCGGGGTCCCGGTTGCCGGCGGGCAGCGAGGCAAAGACCAACTCGCCCGCGGGGATCCGCACCCCGGCGACCTCGACGTCGGTCGTCGTGAACCGCGGAATCGCGTTCTGCACGATGGACAGCCACCGCAGCAGTTCCTCGACGGCCGGGCCGACGGCATCCGGGTCGTCGCGTACCGCGGCCAACTGTTCGGGGTGGCGAAGTAGCGCCAGCACACCGAGGCCGAGCATGTTCGACGTGGTCTCATGCCCGGCGAGCAGCAGCAGTCCGGCGATGCCGACGAGTTCGTCGTCGGACAGGTCGGCGCCGTGCTCCCGCACCAGCATGCCGAGGATGTCCTCACCGGGTTCCCGGCGGGCCCGTCCGACCAGTCCGAGCATGTATTCGCGGGCCTGGCGTTGCAGGCCAAGCCGCTCGGCGATGGACAGGGACAGGTCGAGTTGTCGGGCCGAGCGATGCTGGAAGTCCTCCCGGTCGTCGTACGGCACCCCGAGCAGTTCGCAGATCACCAGCGACGGAATGGGCAACGCGAAGTCGGCCACCAGGTCAGCGGGCGGGCCCGCTGCCGCCATCGCATCCAGGTGGGCGTCGACGATCTCGACGATGTGCGGCTCCAGGCGCTTCATCCGGCGGATGGTGAACTCCGCGGTCAGCATGCGGCGTAGCCGCTGATGCTCGGGTGGGTCGAGGCCCAGCAGATTGCCGGCCCGCGCGCTGGCCTGGTCCTCGGCGGACAGTTCCGGTGCCCCGGGCAGCGTGAAATCCGGTGGCCGGACGTTGGAGAACCGTTCGTGATCACCCAAAACCGCCTTGACGTCCTCGTGGCGGGTGATCAGGTACACCGGATTGCCGAGCGCGCTGATGACCGTGCGGACACCATCGGTCTCGCGGATCTCGCCCAGATCGGGGGTGGGATCGAACGCGTTGCGCCGCATGTGCAATGGCGGCAGGGCAGGTGCCTCGGTCATGGCATCGACGGTACGCGTGCCGCCGCTAGGGATCCGCCCGCAAACCCGGCCACCAGATCCGGGGGCCGATAACGGTGAACAGCGCCGGGATGATCACGGTGCGCACCACGAACGTGTCCAGCAGGATGCCGAGGCCGACGATGATGCCCAACTGTGTCAGCACGATCAGCGGCAACACGCCCAGCACGCAGAACACGGCGGCCAGCACCACACCCGCGCTGGTGATCACGGCGCCGGTGGCCGATACCGCGCGCACGATGCCCTGGCGGGTGCCGTGTTCGGGGGTCTCCTCGCGGGCCCGGGTGACCAGGAAGATCGTGTAGTCGACGCCGAGGGCCACCAGGAACAGGAACGCGAACAGCGGGGTGCTGTTGTCCAGGGCCGGGAAGCCGAACAGGTGCACGCTGGCCCAGCCGCCGAGGCCGAGCGCGGCCAGTGCACTGAGCACCGTCACCCCGACCAGCACCAGCGGGGCGAACACCGAGCGCAGCAGCAGGTACAGCACGGCCAGCACGATCGCCAGGATCGTCGGGATCACCACGACGCGGTCGCGTTGGGCCGCGGCGGCGGCGTCCCGGGCCTGGGCATCGGACCCGCCCACGACTGCGGTGGCGTCGGCGCTGCGAACAGAATCGCGCAGAGCGTCAATGGTTTCGAATGCTTGGTCGGAGGCGGGTTCGGCCTTGAGCACGACCGACCACAGGCTGAGTCCGGTCGGGGACTGGCCGGCGGGTGCGGCCGAGACGACGCCGGGCGTATCGGTGATCGCCCGTTGCACGGCACCCGCCTTGGCGGACGACGCGATGACGCGGGTGGGGTCGGTCAGACCGCTCGGGAAATGCGCCGAGAGGGTCTGGTAACCGGTCACCGATTCGGCCTGCACCCGGAACTGTTCGGTCTGGGTCAGCCCGATCGGCGTGGACAGCAGGGCGGTGCACAGCACGGCCAATCCGGCCAGTGAGGCCACTGCGACGCGGCCGGGCCGGCGGGCGACGGAGTCCGCGATCCGGTGCCACACACCGCTTTCGGTCAACGGGGCGGCGCCGACCCGAGGAATGAACGGCCAGAACAGTCGCTTCCCGCACAGTGCCAGCAGCGGCGGCAGCACCACCAGCACGAAGATGGCGGCGACCACCAGACCCGACGCGGCCTGGACGCCGAGGCTTCGGTTGCTCGGTGCCGAGGCCAGCAGCAGCGTCAACAGGGCCAGCACCACGGTGGCGTTACTGGCCACGATCGCGGGGGCGGCGGCCCGCACCGCGGTGACCAGGGCATCGCGGTGTCGCTCGGTACGGCCGAGCTCCTCCCGGTAGCGCGAGATCAACAGCAACGCATAGTTCGTTCCCGCGCCGAACACCAGCACACTGGTGATGCCGGACGTCGAACCGTCCGGACTCAGCCCGAACGCGGAGGCGACCGCGGTGCCGACGACGGACCCGACGCGGTCCGCGAACGCGATGACCAGCAGCGGAACCAGCCACAGCACCGGTGATCGGTAGGTGACGATGAGCAGCAGCGCCACCACCGCAGCGGTGACCGCCAGCAGCGTGATGTTCGCTCCGGCAAAGGAATTCGCGATGTCGGCGCCGAAGGCGGGGCCGCCGGTGATCTCGGCTCGCAACCCGGGCGGCAGGCCGTTGGTGGCAGTGGCGCGCAGCTCCCGCACGGCGTCGTTGAGACCGAAGCCGGACAGGTCGGCGCTCATGGGCACGGTGGCCACCGCGGCCTTGCTGTCATCGGAGACCACGACGGGAGGACCGGGCTCCGCGGTCATCCGCGCCCTGGCGTCGGCGGTGGCGTCGACGTCGGCCATGGTGAGATCACCGCCGTCGGCACGGGTCACCACCAGGATGGCCGGAACCTGGTCTCCGCCGGGGAAATCGGCGCGCAGTGCGTCGGCGCGCGCCGACTCGGCATCGGCCGGCACCGCCACCGGTGACTGTGAGCCGGCGTCGCTGCCGCTCAACAGCCCCAGCAACGCGCCGGAGACCACCACCACGAGCACGGCCAGCCACGCCAGACGCTTAATCACGATTCAGTGTCGCCTCTTCCAAGTCGAGCCCATGCAGCACAGTACGCAGTACCTCGTCGTCGATGTGACCGGCGTCGCGTTCGGCGATGAACGTGTCCCGTTCGGCGGCAAGCATTTCCAGGCGCAGTCGGCGGAACGCCGACGTCGGGCTCTCGCCGATGTCGGCGTCGTCGCGGCCCAGCCGCTCCCAGGCGGCGTTGCGGCGCCGGGTGTTCCACGCCCGCAGCACGTCGGCGGCGCGCTCGGGCACATCGGTGGTGGCCGACTGTTCGGCCATCAGGGTGTCGAGCCGCTCCGCCGCGGCCCGCGCCGCCTTGTCCTGTGCGGCGGCGGTGGCGATCGCATCGCTGTGCGCCTCGTCGCCCTGTGCCCCGAGCACCCGGATGAACCACGGCAGCGTCAAGCCGTGCAGCAACAGCGTCCCGACCACGACCACGAAGGTCAGGAACACCAGCTGCGGGCGACCGGGGAACGGATCGCCGGTCAGGGTGGTGGCAGGCACGGCGAAGGCCGCGGCGAGCGATACGACGCCGCGCATGCCTGCCCAGGCCACCACGAACAATTGCCCACCCGACGGGGCGGGCTCGTGGGAGCGGAGGTGTTTGGACAGCAGCCGGGGCAGGTATGCCGAGGCGTATACCCACACCATGCGCACCCCGATCACCGTGCCGAGCACGGCGGCCGACGAGATCGCCAACGTGGCCGCCGAAATGCCGGCGAGTTCGCTGATCACCTTCGGCAGCTGCAGACCGATCAACAGGAACGCGAACGATTCCAGCACCAGCTGCAACGCCTTCCATACCGCCTTGTCCTGCAGGCGGGTGGCGTAACCGGCCTGCGTCTCGCGCTGGCCCAGCAGCAGCGCTGCCACCACCACGGCGATCACGCCCGAGCCGTGGATCTCCTCGGCCACCAGGTAGATGAAGAACGGGGCCACCAGGCCGATCGCGCTTTCGACGAGTGGATCGGCGAGTCGGGTGCGGATGAAATTCACCACCATGCCGATCACCCAGCCCACAACCACGCCCCCGACCGCGGCCAGGGCGAACGTGCTCAGGCCGCTGCTCCAGGTGGCGGCCGTGCCGATCGCGGCGCCGAGGGCCACCTTGTAGGCGGTCAGGGCGGTGGCGTCGTTGAGCAGGCTCTCCCCACCCAGCAGGGTCATGGTGCGCCGGGGCAGACCGAGCCGGCGTCCGACCGCGGTCGCCGAGACCGCGTCGGGCGGGGCGACGATCGCGCCCAGGGTCAGCGCCGCGGCGATCGTGAGTTCGGGCACGAGGTGGTACGCCACGACGCCGACGGCGAACGTGGTGGCCAGCGGCAGCCCGACCGCGAGCAGCCCGATCGGGCGGATGTTGCGGCGCAGCGCCACGTAGCTGCTCTCCAGGCCCGCCGACCACAGCAGCGGCGGCAGGATGACGAACAGCACCAGCTCGGGATCGAGGTGGACGTCGTCGAAAACAGGCAGTGCACTGCCGGCCAATCCGGCCACCACCAGTGCCAGCGGCGCCGAGACGTCGAAATGGCGGGCCACGGCCGCCAGCAAGATTGCGGCCACCAGGGCTGCCAGGAGTGAGGCACCCACGTTGTCGTTCCTCCTTCGCGTGCCGTGCCTATCCTTGATCAACATGTTGAGGAGATCACGTCGGCGTGAGCAGAATCCGGCGCCTCGCACCTGCGAACATCTGAACGCCGAGGTTGCCGAGCCGCATCCCCTGACCCCCGGTCGGTGCCAGGAATGCGAGGAAGACGGCGAGAACAACTGGGCGCATCTGCGGATGTGCATGACGTGCGGTCACGTCGGTTGCTGTGATTCGAGCCCGCATCAGCATGCCACCAAGCACTTTCAGCAGAGCGGTCATCCGGTCATGCGTTCGGCGGAACCAGGCGAGAGTTGGCGTTGGTGCTATATCGACCATCGGGTTGGGTGACGATCTGGCAGGCTGGGGTGTGCGATGAGTGAATCGATTGAGGACGCGCAGACCGATGGCCTGACCGACGATCAGGTCGACAACGGGTCGGACGTATCGATGGACGCTGTCGGTGACGTGGGCGCACCCGCCGATCCCGCGGCCGCGGTGCTGCTGCTCGGGGCGGGCGAGCTGAGCCGTGAGCTCGCGCTGGCCTTCCAGCGTCTGGGTGGCGTCGTGGTGGCCGCCGACCGGTACTACGCGCCCGCGCACGGGGTCGCGGACCGATCAGCGGTGATCAAGATGAACGACGCCGAGGAGCTCGCCGCCCTGATCGAGCGGGAAAAGCCGCGGTACGTGGTCGCCGAGTCCGGCGTCATCGCCGCCGACGCGTTGATCGCGGTGGCCGAGCGCGGCGACATCGAGGTACTGCCGACCCCGCGGAGCATCCGGCTCTCCCAGGATCGCGAGGGTCTGCGCCGGTTGGCGTCGGATGAGCTCGGGCTGCCCACCGTGCCCTTCTGGTTCGCCGGGTCGATCGAGGAGCTCAAGGCGGTGGCCGAGCACGCCGGCTTCCCGTTGGTGGTCAAGCCCGTGGTGGGCGCCCAACGCGACGGCGAGTCGGTGCTGCTGCGTCCCGAGGACGTCGAGCCGGCCTGGCAGCGCGCCACCACCGCAGGCCACATCGCACAGAACCGGGTGCTGGCCGAGTCCGTCGTCGAGGTCGAGTACGAGATCACGATGCTGACCGTGCGAACCACTGGGCCGGTGGGGCCCGGGGTGCAGTTCTGCGAGCCGATCGGACACCGCCTGGTTGGCACCGACGTGCTGGAGTCCTGGCAGCCGCAGCCCCTGTCACCGGCCGCGCTGGATGCCGCGAAGTCGATCTCCGCGCGCATCGTCAACTCCCTGGGCGGGCGCGGCGTGTTCGGGGTCGAACTGCTGGTCCAGGGCGACGACGTGTACTTCTCCGACGTGCGGATCCGTCCGCACGACAGCGGCCTGGTGACGCTGAGGTCGCAGCGGTTGTCGGAGTTCGAGATGCATGCCCGGGCGATCCTGGGCCTGTCGGTGGACACCATCATGATTTCTCCGGCAGCGGCCGAGGTCACTTATGGCGGCGCCGACGCCGGCGAGCCGTCGGCCGAGGTCAGTGCGGTGCTGGCGGAGGCGCTGGCCACCTCGGAGAGCGATGTCCGGTTGTTCGGTCGGTTGGGGGAAGCCGAGGCGCCGCGCCGCCTCGGAGTGGCGCTGGCCACCGCTCCCGACGTGATCATCGCCCGTGACCGTGCACGGCGGGTGGGCACCGCGCTGCGCAAGCTGTGGTGAGCCGCGATGGCTGACGAAACAGACGAATTCTCGAAGCGCGACCGGCCCACCATGGCGCCGTTCCTCGGCGCCTTGGCCGTCATTGTGCTCGCGGTGATCGTTGTCGTGCTGCTCAACACCTTCGGTGGTGACGGCCGCAGCGAGGAGCAGAAGGTGACTCTCGCGGCGGTCGGCCAGAACGATGCCCTGCAGCGGGAGAACTTCCGCGAATTTTCCGACTACACCTGCACCGCGCAGCGCGGGACCGAGGCAGATTTCATTGCCCGCCAGCGCGATTCGGTGGTCACGAAGGGTGCCCGGTACGTGGACGACGTGACCGCGGTGCGCATCGAGGGAGACCGGGCCACCGCGACCGTGGTCTACCACTTCGACAAGACACCCGATACCAAGGTGAACACCGAGACGGCATTCGTGCGTGAGGACGGCGCATGGCGCGTCTGTTCGAGTATGGGAGACTCACGCCCGTGAGCTATGCAGGAGACATCACGCCTGAGGAGGCCTGGAAACTTCTGAGTGAGAATTCCGAGGCCGTGCTGGTGGACTGTCGTACCGACGCCGAATGGCGCTTCGTCGGTGTGCCGGATCTGTCCACCCTTGAGCGTGACGTGATCTACGTCGAGTGGAACCGGACCGACGGCAGTCACAATGATGCGTTCGTCGACGATCTTCAGGCGTCGGGTGTGACGCCGGGGGAGCGGCCGGTGGTCTTCCTGTGTCGTTCCGGCAACCGTTCGATCGGTGCCGCCGAGGCCGCCACCGCGGCCGGGATCGCGCCGTCCTACAACGTGCTCGACGGGTTCGAGGGCAATCTCGACGAGAACCGCCACCGTGGAGGTACCGGCTGGAAGGCCGTCGGTCTGCCTTGGAAACAGAGTTGAGCAGCGGAGCTGAGGGTTCGATGTCCGATATCCCATCTGTCCGGATTCCGGCTGCCCTGCCCGAGGGCGTCAGCCAGGCCACCATCGGCGTGCGCGGCGGTCTGCTGCGGTCGGAGTTCGAGGAGACCGCCGAGGCGATGTACCTGACCTCGGGGTACGTCTACGAATCCGCGTCCGCCGCGGAGAAGGCGTTCACCGGCGAGATCGACCGCTTCGTCTACTCCCGCTACGGCAACCCGACCATCTCGATGTTCGAGGAGCGGCTGCGGCTCATCGAGGGCGCGCCCGCATGTTTCGCCACCGCCACCGGCATGGCGGCGGTGTTCACCGCACTGGGCGCGCTGCTGGGTGCCGGGGACCGCCTGGTGGCCGCGCGCAGCCTGTTCGGCTCGTGCTTCGTAGTGTGCAACGAGATCCTGCCTCGCTGGGGCGTGGAGACCGTGTTCGTCGACGGCGATGACCTCTCCCAGTGGGAGGAGGCGCTGTCGGTGCCCACCCAGGCGGTGTTCTTCGAGACGCCGTCCAACCCGATGCAGTCTCTGGTGGATATCGCCGCGGTATCCGAGCTGGCGCACGCCGCGGGCGCAAAGGTGGTGCTGGACAACGTCTTTGCCACCCCGCTGCTGCAGCAGGGCATTCCGCTCGGCGCGGATGTGGTGGTCTATTCGGGCACCAAGCACATCGACGGGCAGGGCCGGGTGCTGGGCGGGGCGATCCTGGGCGACCAGGAGTACATCGACGGCCCGGTCCAGAAGCTCATGCGGCACACCGGCCCGGCGATCAGCGCGTTCAACGCCTGGACGCTGCTGAAAGGCCTTGAGACACTTGCGGTTCGAGTGGACTATGCGAATCGCTCCGCGGAGCGCATCGCCGAGTTCCTGGAAAACCACTCCGCGGTGCGCTGGGTGAAGTACCCGTTCCTGAAGTCGCATCCCCAGTACGACCTGGCTCAACGGCAGATGCGTGGCGGTGGCACCGTCATCACGTTCGAGCTGGACTCCGCCGACGGCAAGGCCCGCGCGTTCGAGGTGCTCGACAAGCTGCGCGTCGTCGACATCTCCAACAACCTGGGCGACGCCAAGACGCTGATCACCCACCCGGCCACCACCACCCACCGCGCGATGGGCCCGGAGGGCCGGGCCGCGATCGGACTGGGCGACGGCGTGGTGCGCATCTCGATCGGCCTGGAGGGTACCGAGGATCTGATCGCCGATCTGGATCAGGCGCTGAGTTAGGCGGATTGGCATGTCCCGGGATAGTGCCGCCAAGAAGGCCCGCCGCAAGAAGCGGCAGGCCGCTCGTGAGACACGCTGGGTCCCACAGGAGATGGTCGAGCAGCTGGCCGACATCCCGGACGCCGTCGTCGCCGATCTTGCCGAGTTCGATGAGCGAATCACCGAGCGCGGCTGGTCTTTTGACGAGGAGCAGTCCAACGACGACTACGCGGTGTGGTTCTTCGAGCCGTCCGGGGCGCCCGTGGAGGACGGTCTGCCGGTGACCTCGCTCTGGTTGGATGCGGCCGAGGACGGCGAGATCGTGCGCGTGGTGTTCGTCGGAAGCGTCGAGCGCTACGAGTTCACCCACGAGGAGTTGTACGCCGGTGCCCTCGATGTGATCGAGGGCTACCGGCACGGCGCACCGTTGCCGGAGTTCGGGTAGCTGTCGCCCCGGCTCAGGAGCAGTTTCCGATCACTTCGCGGGCGGCACGCTCTCCGGCCTGGACCGCTCCGTTCATGAACCCGATCCACTCGTCGGCCGTTTCGACCCCGGCCCAGTGCAGTCGGCCCACGGGCGTCTTGAGCGATTCACGCGCCGAGGTCAGGGCGCCGACGGGCAAACCTCCCTCGCAGCCGAAGTGGAAAGGCTCGTCGACCCATCGTTTTTCCGAATAGTGCACGGGGCTGAGGGCTTCCGCGCCGAAAAGGTCGGCGAATGTGGTCAGCAGCGCCTCCTTCCGCCGCGCGGCATCCTCGGCGGTCTCGGCATCGAGGGAGTTGTCGGTGCTGTAGCACGCGAGCACACCGACCGAGCCGTCCGGCGGGGAGGCGTCGAGCACGCCCGGTGCGGCGTCCCGGTCGGTCAGGGCCGAGCCGGACAGCCCGGCGGCGCGCCAGAATGGCGCCTCGTAGACGGCGTTGACCTTGCGGCCGTGCACCGGTTGCCAGGCGTCCTGGAGCCGAATACGTCGCGGCGGCAATGCCGGACGGAATTCGATACCGCGATACGCCGGCGGGCCGACGGCGACGATGACGCGGTCGGCCTCGTACACGGATCCGCGCGCGTGCACTCTGACGCGCTTTGCCGATTGGTCGATCGCGTCGACGGGTGAGTTGAGGACCACCCGATCGCCGAGCTCTGCCGCGAGACGCAAGGACAGCGATTGCGCGCCGTGGGCGAACCGCAGGACTCCGGTCTGGCTGGTCATCAGCGAACCGATCCCGCCCCAGGTGTTGAAGACATGCAGGGCGAAGAGCAGCGAGGTGCTGGGCCGGAAGTACCCGAAGAGCGATTCGAGGAAGTGCCTGGCGGGACCGGGCCGCACCATTTCGTCGAGCCAGGATTCGACGGTGCGCTGGTCCAACTCCCTCGCCCGCGGCGCCGACCATGGACTCTCGATCGGTACCGACGTTGCCAGCATGTCCAGCTCCCGTACGGCTCGCAGTAGACCCATCAGGTCGGCGGCCGGCATCGGCAACGGCTTCCATCGCGAGATCAGTGTCAACGTGCCCCGGATCAACGGATGCAGCAACGGATGCGCCAGCAGCCGCATGTTGCCCAGCCGTCCGACGGTGAACGATCGGGCAGTGCCGTCGAGCAGGTACTGGAACCGTCCCTGCGTTCCGCTCTCGAACACATCGACACCGAAGCGCTCGGCCAGCCCGAGGACATGCCGGTGCTGGGGATAGATCAGCGTCGCGCCTTCGTCGACCGCTGTGCCGCCGGCCGAGCCCGTGCGAGTCCGGCCGCCGACTTGTGGCCCGGCCTCCAGCACAGTCACTGCCGGATGGCCGGCATCCACCAATTTGGTCGCCGCGGCCAGGCCCGACAGCCCGGCACCGATCACGATGACCTCGCCATGTTCCCGCATCGCGTACCTCCTAATTCGTACAACGTACGAATTGACCGTACAACGTACGAAGTCGGGTACGCTAGGCCCGTGAGTACCGCATCAACGGAGTCGGTGTGGCTGCGCCCGGTCAAAAAGTCGCGCAATCAATCGCTGGACCGCGATCAGATCATCGCGGCCGCCGTCGCGCTCATGGACTCTGATGGGCTCGCCGGGTTGAGCATGCGCAAGCTGGCCACCAACCTCGGTACCGCGCCGATGACCCTGTACACCTACGTGGCCACCAAAGACGATGTCCTCGAATACGCGCTCGACGGTGTCTTCGCCGAGGTGGCCGTGAACCGCGCGACGGATTGGCGCGACGCGCTGAAAGCGCTCTCCCACGGCATGTTCGAGGCGTTCCTGCGGCACCCGTGGGCGCCGACGCTCATGGGGCGGAAGCCGCCGATCGGCCCGGCCGCCACCGACCACTTCTCATCGGTCCTGGATGTGCTGTCCGGTGCGGGATTTCGTGGTGACGCACTCGCCTCCGCCGTGTCGGCCGTCTACTACTACGTGCTCGGCGCGGCGACGGCCGAGGCTGCATGGCTACAAGCCGGACAACCATTCGCCGACCTGACAGCGGTAGAGGTGGCGGATCTGGAATCGCTGCATGGGCGAGACGCCGGCCCGGCCGTTCAATTTTTCGCGGCCCGGGCCGGAGACTGTCGGCAGAGGTTCGACGGCGGGCTGGCCGTCATCCTCGAGAACTTGCGGCCCTAGGGCGTCCCGTTGGAATCGATCACGCCCTGGGCGGCCTGGGCGCGGTCCTCGTAGCTCTTGCGCTTGGCGGCATCGAACTCCAGGAACACGTTGTCGAGGCCCAGCTTCTTGTTCATCCAGCGACGCCCCTTTGGCGGCAGCATCTGGGCGGCCTGGGCGGTGAAGCGCAGCGGCGGCGGCACCGACACATGCGTCTTGGGCCTGTTCAGGGTTTTGACGATGGCTGCCGCGATGTCCTCGGGCTCGACCGGCTTGATCGCTCCACCGGACTTGGTGCCCGCGATCAGGTCGGTGTTGGTGAACGGCGGCATGATCACCGAAACGTCGACCCCGTGCGGCGCCATCTCGTCGGCCAGCGCGGTCGACAGCCCGACCACGGCGTACTTGGCGCCGACATAGACCACCTGGCCCGGCAGCGGGATCAAGCCCGACAGCGAGGCGATGTTGATGATGTGGCCGCTGCGGCGCTTGACCATCTCCGGCAGTGCCAACTGGCAACCGGTGAGCACGCCGTAGACGTTGACCTCGATGTTGGACCGGATCGACTGCTCGGACTGCTCCAGGAACGGCCCGACGGGCATGACGCCGGCGTTGTTGATCAGCACGTCCATCTGCCCACCGCCGTCGGTGCGGGCCTTGTCGAGGAAGGTCGCGAACGATTCGCGGTCGGTCACGTCCAGCGGGTAGCCGGAGACCTGGCCGAGCTTGGTCAGCTCGACGACGGCCGACTCCTGAAGGGCCACGTCACGGTCGCCGATGACGACGCGGGCACCCTGGGCCAGCAGGGCCTTGGCGGTGGCGTAGCCGATGCCGCGGGCGGCACCGGTGATCGCGATGGTCTTGCCCCTGATGTTGTCCATGGCGGCGAACTTTACACGTGTCAAGTTTTGCGCGAAAGGGGTCGGCGTAGCGTGGGCGGGCGTGACGGCTGAAGACTTCACCGAGCGGATCACGACTGCGATCGACAATGCCGGACTGGTCCTGTTGCTCAGCATCGGCCACCAGGCCGGACTGTTCGACGCGATGGTGAAGCTACCGCCGGCAAAGAGCGGCGAGATCGCCGACGCGGCCGGTCTCGACGAACGCTATGTCCGCGAATGGCTCGGTGGGATGACCGCCGCCCAGGTGGTCGACTACGACGCCGACGCCGCGACCTATCGGTTGCCCGACCACCGCGCCGCGGCGTTGACCCGTGCGGCCGGCCTGAACAACCTGGCCCGCCTGGCGCAGTACGTGCCGCTGATGTGTGAGGTCGAACAGAAGATCCTCGGCTGCTTCCGCGACGGCGGTGGTCTGAGCTACGACGACTATCCGCGCTTCCACACCATCATGGCCGAGCGCAGCGGCGAGGTTTTCGACGCCGCCCTCGTCAGTGCCGTGCTGCCCTTGGTCGAGGGTCTGCCACAGCGGCTCGAGGCAGGCATCGACGTTGCCGACTTCGGCTGCGGCAGTGGATACGCCGTCGGTCTGATGGCTCGGGCCTATCCGGCGAGCCGCTTCACCGGCATCGACTTCTCCGAGGAGGCGACCGCCACCGGAGCCGCCGACGCGGCGCAGCGCGGATTGACCAATGCCTCCTTCGTCGCGGCCGATCTCGCGGCCCTCGATCAGGAGGCGGACTATGACGTCATCACCGCGTTCGACGCCATTCATGACCAGGCGCAGCCCGCCCGGGTGCTGGAGAACATCTATCGCGCGCTCAAGCCGGGTGGCGTTCTCGTCATGGCCGACGTGAAGGCGTCAAGCCGGCTTGAGGACAACATCGGTGTCGCGATGAGTACGTACCGCTACACCGTCTCGCTGATGCATTGCATGTCGGTCTCGCTCGGCCTCGGTGGTGCCGGGCTCGGGACCATGTGGGGCAGGCAGCTGGCGGTGTCGATGCTGAACGAGGCCGGCTTCACCGACGTGGAAGTCGCCGAACTCGACCAGGACCCGTCGAACTACTACTACCTCGCCAGGAAATAGCGTCAGCCGTTCTTCCGGTACTGGCTGGGCGTCGTGCCGGTGCGGGCGCGAAACGTGGTGGCGAAGTGGCTCGGCGTCGAGAAGCCGGCGTCCTTGCTGATCTCCGCGATCGATCTCGAGGTGTGGACCAGAAGCTGTTTCGCCCGGCGAATGCGACGGTCGAGCAGGTACTGGTGCGGTGAGGTGTGGAACGTGTCGCGGAACGTCCTGGCGAGTTGGTCTCTGGTCACGCCCATGTGGTCGGCGAGGCCGGACAACGAGATATCGGAGTCGAGATTGTCCTCCAGGTACTCGACCACCTTGGCCTGCGACGCCTGGTCCCAGATCCGGTCTCGGCCGCCCCGCCGCAAGAAGTCGGCGGCTATCCGCCTTCGGAACACGTCGGCCAGGGATTCGGAGAGCAGCCGGGCGAGTGCGTCTTTCCGGCCGACGACACTGTGCATGCGGTTGATGAGGTGCAGCAGCAGCGGATCGTGATGCCGCACAGTCGGAGCGATGTCATGGTCACCGAAAAGGTGCGTCGGGGTGCGTACTTCGCAGAACGCCACCGAGCGGCCCTGGGCCAGGGCCGCATAGCGTTGCTCGGCCGGGATGATCCAGAGGTCGCCGACCCGCGGTAGTGCCGGTCCCGACGGTCCGCGTTCGAACTCCACCTCCATCGTCGCGAGGTCGCCGGCCCGATGCACCACGAGGATGTGCTCGGGGTCGCTGAACTGCCAGTCGGTCGGGGTTTCGACGGACTCGGTGACGAAGGCGAACCGCATGTCGTCGAACGCCAGGACTTGCCGCGACAGGAAAGTCCGCTCGTTCGCCTGCGTCATGGGTACGGCTTTCCCGCAAGTCCGCAGCAAATTCGGAAGCGCCCGATCCCATCGGTTCTTAAGGTCAAGGTCGTGTCCTTCGAATAGGCGGTAAGGGCGCGCTGCCCGATCGCCCCGCTGACCTCCCTGCGTGCAGGGTGGGGCGATCGGGATTCTCCCTGTATTGGGTCGGGGTGACCCCGGTTCGGTTCTTGAACACGGTGCTGAAGTGGCTCGGAGTGGAGAACCCGACGCTGAGGCCGATCTCGGTGACCGACTCTCCGCTGGTACGCAGCAACGATTTCGCGCGGGCGATGCGCCGGTCGATGACGAACTGGTGCGGTGTGGTCCTGTACGCCGCGAGGAAAGCACGGGCAAATGCGCGAACCGGCATGCCCAGGTGGTGGGCGAGCGCGCGCTGGCTCGTGTCGACGTCGGCGCCGCGGTCGAGGTACGCCAGGAGCCGTTCCTTCGTGACGTCGTCGAAGGCGTCGTCGGTCGTCGATCCCGCCGTGAAAGTCTCGATGAGGTGCAACCGGAGGGCGGTGGTGAGGGATTCGGCAAGGTGCCGCTCGGTGATGCCCCCGCGACCGGCCAGTTGCCGGATCGTTCTGGCGAGTTCTCGGGTGAGGGCGTGCCGGGGCCCGGTCAGTGGCTGCCCGGCGGTGCCGTCGATGACCCGCGTCGGGAGGACGACTCGGGCGATCGTGCCCACGGATCGGCGGGCGGCGAAGCGCTGATCGGCGGGGATCAGCCAGAGGTCGTCGCGATGCGGCTGTGTCGCGCTGATCGCGGCGATGAGCCAGTTCCGTTGCCCTCCAGACGGATGCGGGGGAACCGGGTCGATGCGTTCGGGAAACTGGCCCATGGCGGAACTCCTGCGGGTTCTGGCGGACACGTGACCTCACCCGGAGGTGGCCGTATCCCGTCCGTGCCGGACGTCGTTTCGCGTTGAACTCGGGCAAATCCAGATGCTACCGGGTGGGGCGGGGTTTCGATCACGCTGATCGTGGGTGGAATCCTGCGGGCGGATCTGCGTTGGAAGTGCTGTGGGTATAGAAACGGTGGTGATGTCAGCCTCCGTGAGTGGTGTGCGGTTCGTTGCGGCCGGCCTGGATGACCCGGTTGCCGCACCGTTGTTGGCTGAGCTTGCGGTCGAGTATTCGGAGCGCTACGGCGGAACGCCAGACCGGATGATGGTCTGGCTGCGCGGACGCTCTGACGGTGAGTTCGCGCCGCCCGGCGGCGGGCTGTACATCGGACTGCTCGACGGTGCGCCGGTCACCGGTGGGGCCTTCACCCGGTTCGACGACGAGACCGCCGAGCTCAAACGCATCTGGACCGACAGCCGTTATCGGCAGCGCGGATTCGGCACGGCGCTGCTGGCACACCTGGAACGGGAGATCGCCGGACGGGGGTACCGGCGGGTCTATCTGACGACGGGTCATCTGCAACCGGAGGCCGAGGCGCTGTACGGTTCGGCGGGCTACACCCGGCTGATCGCGCCGTTGCCGGCCGAGGGCGAGGGTGCGGTGTTCCCGATCGCGTTCGAGAAAGAACTGGGATGACCGCCGAGGAGCCGAAGGTGGCGCCGCTCTCGATTCTCGACCTGGCTCCGATCAGCGCGGGCAGTGATGCCGCGACGGCGTTGCGCAACACCGTCGATCTGGCCCGGCGGGCCGAACAGTGGGGTTACCGGCGGTATTGGGTTGCCGAACACCACTTCGTATCGGTGGCCAGCTCGTCGCCGGCGGTGCTGGTGGGGCAGATCGCCGCCGCCACCGAGCGGATCAGGGTCGGTACCGCGGCGGTGCAGCTCGGCCACACCACGGCCGTCGCCGTGGTGGAGAGCTTCGCGACGCTGGCGGCGTTCTATCCCGGCCGGATCGATCTCGGAGTCGGCCGCTCCGGCCAGAAACGCGCCGAAGCGGTGCGCGACAGACCCAGGGAACCCAGGCCGCCCCGCGAATGGCACGAGATCGACGGTGTCGTGATCCCAACGCCGTACGACGTCGCCGCGCTGATGCGCGACCCGCGGTTGCGGTCGCGGATGGCCGTGCTGCAGCAAACCGGAGCTGTCACACCGGATTTCGCCGAACAGTTGGACGACATCCTGGCCATGCTGACGGGCAGCTATCAGGTGGGCACGGTGGTGCCCGGGGTCGGCGCCGACCTGACGCCGTGGGTGTTCGGCAGTACCAAAGGGCAGAGTGCACGCGTCGCCGCCGCACGCGGACTGCCGTTCGTGGCCAGCTATCACATCACCCCGGCGACGGCTCTTGAGGCAATCGAGGTGTACCGCAACGGTTTCACCCCGTCGGCGTACCTGTCGGAGCCATACGTGGTGGTGTCGGCCGACGTGGTGGTGGCCGACGATGAGTCCACCGCACGTCATCTGGCGTCCAGTTACGGTCACTGGGTGCATTCGATCCGCGCCGAGGGCGGTGCGGCGCCCTACCCCGATCCGGACGACAGCCGGCCGTTGACTGCCGAGCAGCTCGATGTGGTGCGGGACCGCACCGCAACGCAATTCGTCGGTGACCCGGATCAGGTGGCCGCGCGGCTGGAGGCGTTGCAGCGGCTCAGCCGGGCCGACGAACTGGTGATCACCTCGGTGACCCACCGACACGACGACCGGCTGCGCTCTCACCAGCTGTTGGCCGAGCGGTGGGGGCATTAGCGGCTAGGCTGGCCCCCGACGTTGTCGTATCCGCTAGGGGTGTATTTGCCGAGTGCGCAGGTAATCGTGGGATCGCTGCTGCTGGCAGCGGCTGCGGTGGTGTTTGCGAGCGGGGTGGCTTTGCGGCTGTTCATCGGCCGCCGGTCGGAGTCGGCGCAGTCACGGCGACGGATGCACGCGTTTCGCCGGACCAAATTCGCCCGGGTGCTGTTCGGGGCGGTCTACGACGACGAGGTGTTCGACCCCGACGAACTCGACCAGATGGTCCTGATGCCGACGATCGTGCTGGCCTGCGGTCTGTGCCTGACGGGATTTTTCCTGCTGGGGTACCGCGTCCTGCAGCACTAGATGCTCAGTCGTTTTTGCCAAGTCCGGATGCCATGAACCGGCCGATCGAGGTCAGTGCCAGCTGCCGCGACATCAGCCGCGTCTGGACGAACAGAAACGCACGGCTGGCGAATCCGGGTACCACGGTCGGCTTGCGGCCGAGGGCCGCAAGCACTTCCGGCACGACGGCGGCGGGCTCGGCCATCAGCCAACGCGGATACTTCGACAGCGCGTCCCCCTGGGTGTTCATCAGACCGGCGATCATCACCAGGACATCCACGCCGGTGCCGCGCAGCTCATACCAGAGCGCCTGCCCGAACATCAGCTGGAACGCCTTGTTGGCCGCGTACGCCCCGGTATACGGGCCGGAGGTGAGCCCAACGCCCGAGGAGACGATGATGATCGCGCCGCGGCCCCGGTCGCGCATCGCGGTGCCGAAGCGGTGGATCAGATTGGTGTAGCCGCGGGCGTTGATGTCGATCATTCGGCTGTGTGTCTCCAGCGGCATGTCGAGGATCGGCGGCGTATCGGGCGGGGTGAACATGTGGTTGCACACCAGCGCGTCGACCTCGATGCCGTCGATCGCGTCCTCGATCGGTGCGTACGGCGCCGATTCGCCGAGATCGCATGTGGCAGTGCGTACTTCGACGTCGAACTGGTTTCGTAGTTCATTGGCTCGCCGCCCCAGGTCCTCGTCGAGGACGTCGACCAGGATGAGATTGAGTCCTTCCGCCGCGAGTCGGTGTGCGAAGGCGTACCCGAGGCCGTGCTCGCGCGCGGCTCCGGTGACGAGCGCCCAGCCGCCGGCATAGTCGGAAATCTTCGATCGTTTTGCCATGGCTCAACCGTGCCGGGCCGCGGCAGTGGAGGCGGCATCGGCGATCGAGCCGCGCCACACCGGTCCGTGACCGGGCAGCATCACGTCGGCTTCGACGGCCGCCAACGCGGTCAGGCTGGCCAGACAGCCCGCCTCGTCGTGGTTGAACAGCGCCGGCAGCAGCGTCGGGCCGGTCTCCCGCAACAGAGGATGTCCGGTGACCAGGGCGTCGCCGCTGACCAGGATCCCGTCGACGATGTACGAACAGTGCCCGCCGGTGTGCCCGGGGGTGGGCACCGGCACCGGCTTGCCCGGCAGATCGTCCGTGTCGGTCAGTGCCCGCGCGGTCGGGATGCCGGCGTGGTTCATCCCGCCCTTGGCGGTGATGGTGGCGGCCCACTTCAGCCAGCGGAGTTGCCAGATGTTGCGGACCACGTCGGCCGGAGCGGCCTGCTCGAGATACTCGCGCTTGGTGTGCCCGAGCTCTGCATCGTGGCAAAAGACCGGCGTGCCATGGGTTTTCGCCAACCAGATGGCGGTGCCGAAGTGGTCGATATGGGCGTGGGTGAGCAGCACGGCGGTGATGTCGTCGACGGTGAACCCGAGCCGGCGCACCGAACCGAGGACGTCTTCGCGCTGCCCGGGGAACCCGGCATCGATGAGCAGGACCCGATCCCCGTCGGTCACCAGCGTCCAGTTGACCAAGTCGGTTTGTGCGAAGTGCACATGTTCGGTGATCGCGGTCAGGGCTGCTGCCATGTCGCGAGTCTAGGCATAGGAGTAGAAACGAACCGTGGCTGAACTGAAACTGGGTTATAAGGCATCGGCGGAGCAGTTTGCCCCGCGGGAACTCGTCGAGCTGGCGGTGTTGGCCGAGGCGGCGGGTATGGACAGTGCGACGGTCAGTGATCATTTCCAGCCGTGGCGTCACGAGGGCGGGCATGCGCCGTTTTCGCTGGCCTGGATGACGGCGGTGGGTGAGCGGACCGAGCGGTTGGTGTTGGGTACGTCGGTGTTGACGCCGACGTTCCGGTACAACCCGGCGGTGATCGCGCAGGCGTTCGCGACGATGGCGTGCCTGTATCCGGAGCGGATCTTCCTGGGTGTGGGTACGGGGGAGGCGCTCAACGAGATCGCCACCGGTTATGCCGGGGAGTGGCCGGAGTTCAAGGAGCGTTTCGCCCGGTTGCGGGAGTCGGTCAAGCTCATGCGTGAGCTGTGGGTGGGTGACCGGGTTGATTTCGACGGGGAGTATTACCGGCTCAAGGGCGCCTCGATCTATGACGTGCCCGAGGGTGGTGTGCCGGTGTACATCGCCGCCGGTGGCCCCGTGGTGGCCAAGTACGCCGGCCGTGCCGGTGACGGGTTCATCTGCACCTCGGGCAAGGGTGAGGAGCTGTACAAGGACAAGCTCATCCCGGCGGTGAAGGAGGGCGCCGAGGCTGCCGGGCGCAACGCCGAGGACATCGACCGGATGATCGAGATCAAGATCTCCTACGATCCGGATCCGACGTTGGCGCTGGAGAACACCCGGTTCTGGGCGCCGTTGTCGTTGACGGCCGAGCAGAAGCACTCGATCGATGATCCGATCGAGATGGAGAAGGCCGCCGACGCGCTGCCCATCGAGCAGGTGGCCAAGCGTTGGATTGTCGCGTCGGATCCCGATGAGGCGGTGGCCAAGGTCAAGGATTACGTGGACTGGGGGCTGAACCATTTGGTGTTCCATGCGCCGGGCCACGATCAGCGCCGGTTCCTCGAGTTGTTCAAGAAGGATCTGGAGCCCCGGCTCCGCAAGCTCGGCTGAGTCGACACCTAGTTGGTCCGGATTCTCGCGACCCTGCTCGGAGTGGTCGCGGCGGTGGTGGCCGTGGTGGGCCTGGTGGCGCGGTACGTGCCACTGGGCCGTCACAGCTCGGTGCTGTTGGCGACGGCGTCGCCCTACCTGACGCTGGCGGCGCCGGTCGCGGTGCTGTTGCTGATCCTGAGTCGGCGCTGGGTGCTGACGGCGCTGACCGTGGGGTTGACGCTGGCGGTCGGGTACATCCACGCACCGCAGTACATCGGCCAGGAGTTCGGCCCGCATACTGCCGCGCCGGCGTCGTCACCGGTCCGGGTGCTCAGCTCGAATCTCGGGATGGGGCGCGGGGATCCGGCCGCTGTGGTGGGCGCGGCCCGGCGCAGTGCCGATGTTGTCGTCGTGCAGGAGCTCACCCAGGAGGCCGCCGACGGGCTCGCCGCGGCGGGTCTCGACGCCACCTTCGGTCACCGGATCATCGATCCGCAGCCGATGGCCGGGGGAATCGGGATCTGGAGCCGTTTCCCGCTGATCGACACCGCCCACGTGCCCGGGTACTCGCTGGCGATGGTGCGGGCCCGCGTCCAGGTGCCCGATGTCGCAGTCGCCCCGGTCCTGGTGGGTATTCACTTCGCCGCGCCGTGGCCGCAGCCGGTGGAGCCGTGGCGCAAGGACATGGAGAAGTTCCCGACGATGTTGCGGGAGTTGGCCGACGAAGCCGGGCCGGCAGCCGTGATCGTCGCCGGTGACTTCAACGCCACCCACGACATGCTGCCGTTCCGGGAGCTGCTGGCCACCGGCTACCGGGACGCCGCCGAACAGGCCGGTGGAGGCATGGTGCGCACCTTCCCGGTCGGCCCCCGGCGGGTACCGGCGGTCGGTATCGATCACGTGCTGCTACGCAACGCCGACGCCACCGCCGTCGGCACCGAACTGATCCCGGGCGCCGATCACCTGGCGCTCGTCACGGATATCCTTGTGCCGCAAGGTAGCTGATCTCAGGCGCTGCTTATCGAGCGTTGCACGGCTCCTGCGGTGCCGCGGCTGGTGGCGGTCAGCCGGATCCGGTCGGCACGAAACAGGTCGTAGGCGTACTCGAACGGCCGGCCGGTGTCGTCCCTGGTCACCCGCGTGATGGCCACCAGCGGTTTGCGCTGGGCGATCTCTAGCCACTCTGCCTCGCGGGGGCTGGCGCTGACCACCTCGATGGTCTCGGTCGTGGTGGCCGGCACCAGCCCGTAACGGATCCGCAGCAGCTCATAGAGCGATCCGCCCAGCGGCTGCTCGAGTAGATCCTCCATCGGTGCGGCGACGAAGCAGGCCAGGTCCAGCGACAGTGGCACCCCGTCTGCAAAGCGCAGCCGCCGAACGGTGAAAATCGCTGTGCCGTCCGCTATTTCAAGCGCCTGCGCCTCGACGGGGGTGGCCGGCCGGCGGTCGGTGGCCAATACCCGGCTGGTGCTGGTGTGGCCACCGCTGTGCAGTCGTGCCGGCAGTCCGGTCAATTCGGCCGCATGGCGTTCGACGATGTCCGCGCGCACGAAGGTGCCACCCGTGCGGCCGGGGCGCCGTTCCAGCACGCCTGCCTGGCTCAGGGGCAGCAGGGCGCTGCGAAGGGTGGACCGGGACACCGCGAACATCTCGGCCATCTCGCGCTCGGTACCCAGGCGTGAGCCCGGCCGGAGCGTGCCCTGCGCCAGCATGGACAGGATCCGTCGGCGTACGTCTTCGGCCACCGGGCCACCGGGAGACTCATCCATGATCGCCTCCAGTGTGGACCAAATGGATCGGCCGAGCAGACCAAATAGGTCACCTTTACGGGGCTGTAGCAATATCGCCGGATCGGAAACACAGCCGTAACGAACACCCTTGATATGCAGGCATTTAACGGTTGACCAAGCGTTCTGGGCGGAGTAAGAATTGCCACCGTCGCACTACAGAGCCGTCGTCGACGGAAGAAATCCAGACCAAATATTGGCCGGGTAATTACCTCACTGGGACAGATTGGGACCCACTATGAGCGAGATCGCCGATCCTGCCGCTCCACCCCCACAGCCGTCGCCGGCGGCTGGCATCCAGCGCCTCAAACCCAACGCCGTGGGTCTGGCCGGCGTGATGTTCATGGCGGTGGCCACGGCCGCCCCCATCACGGCCATGGTCGGCAATGTGCCGATCGCGGTCGGTTTCGGCAACGGGGCCTACGCGCCGGCCGGATACTTCGTCGCCACCATCGTGTTGACCCTGTTCGCCATCGGCTACGCGGCGATGAGCAAGCACATCACGGCCACCGGCGCGTTCTACGGATACATCTCGCACGGGCTGGGGCGTGTCGTGGGTTTGGGTGCGGGGTTCCTGACGGCGTTGGCCTACATGGTGTTCGAGGCATCGCTGATCGGCATCTTCTCGTTCTTCGGCAATGATCTGTTCAAGTCGTTCTTCGGCATCGACGTGCCCTGGGTCATCTTCGCTGTCGTGATGCTCGCCGTGAACGCGGTGCTGACGTACTTCGACATCAACCTGGCCGCCAAGGTGCTCGGGGTGTTCCTGATCACCGAGATCATCATGCTCGGCATGATGGCGCTGTCGGTCGTGTTCACCGGTGGCGGGCCGCAGGGCTGGTCGTTGGGATCGCTCAACCCGCTCAACGGTTTTCAGAGTCTCTCGGGTGAGGTGGCCGGTGTCGACGGCAGCATGATCACCGTCGCCGGATCGGCCGGCGTCGGCCTGTTCTTCGCGTTCTGGTCGTGGGTGGGGTTCGAGTCCAGCGCCATGTACGGCGAGGAGTCCCGCAACCCGAAGAAGATCATCCCGATCGCGGTGATCTGTTCGGTCGTCGGCATCGGGGCGTTCTACATCCTGGTCTCGTGGCTGGCGATCGTGGGCACCGGGCCGCAGAATGCGATTGCGCTGGCACAGGATTCGGCGACCGCCGGTGACATCTTCTTCACCCCGGTGCATCAGCATCTGGGTGAGTGGGCGGTCGACCTGTTCAAGATCCTGCTGATGACGGGCTCGTTCGCGTGTGGCATGGCGTTCCACAACTGCGCCGCCCGCTACCTGTACGCCATCGGTCGGGAGAACGTCATCCCGGGCATGCGCAGGACCATCGGCGCCACACATGCGGTTCACGGTTCGCCGCACATCGCCGGATTCGTGCAGACCGGCTTCGCCACCGTGGTGGTGTTGTTCTTCGATGTCACCGGGCGTGACCCGTACACCGGCCTGTACGGGCTGATGGCGTTGCTGGGCACCACGGCGATCATGATCGTGCAGGCCCTGGCGGCGTTCTCGGTGGTCTCCTACTTCCACGTGCAGAAACGCCATCCGGAGACGGCGAACTGGTTCACCACATTCCTGGCCCCGCTGCTCGGTGGCGTCGGCATGCTCTACGTCATCTATCTGCTCGCCAAGAACGCATCGTTTGCTGCCGGTTCGGCCGCTTCGGACTGGATCTTCACCTCGATCCCGTATGTTGTTGGCATCGCGGGGATCGGGGGTGTGCTGTGGGCGCTGTTCCTGAAATTCAGGGATCCGCAACGGTATTCCGACCTGGGGCGCACAGTGTTGGAGGAAGCGCACGAGCGCTAGCGGGGCGGAAGGACGTGCCATGACGTTCTCGAACATCATGGACTCCAACAGCTATTCGGGCGGGGTGTCCACCGATCCCGAGACCGACAAGCTGATCCAGGCCCGCGCCCATCTGCTCGGCCCGGCGTACCGGCTGTTCTACGAGCGGCCGGTGCACCTGGTCCGGGGCAGCGGCAGCCACATGTTCGACGCCGACGGCGTGCGCTACCTGGACGCGTACAACAACGTCGTCAGCGTCGGGCACTGCCATCCGCACGTGGTCGCGGCGATCACCCGTCAGGCCGAGACCCTCAACACCCACACCCGGTACCTGCACGACGGCATCGTCGATTATTCGGAGCGGTTGCTGCGGACGGTGGGGCTCGACCAGGTGATGTACGCGTGTACCGGCTCGGAGGCCAACGATTTGGCCCTGCGCGTGGCCCAGATGTACACCGGGGCCCGCGGCGTGATCGTCACCCGCGATGCCTACCACGGCAATACCGAAGCGGTGACGGCGATTTCACCGTCGCTCGGCGGTGCCACCACCATCGGTCCGCATGTCCGCGCCGTGGGCGCACCAGACAGCTACCGCTCCGGCGCCGAGGTGGCCGCGCGGTTTCTGGCCGACATCCAGGCCGCGATCGCCGATCTGCGGGCCGCCGGTCACGGGCTGAGTTGTCTGATCGTCGACACGTTCTTCTCCTCGGACGGGATCTACCCGGGCCCGACGGTGTTGGCCCCCGCGGTCGCGGCGGTACGGGCGGCCGGCGGGGTGTTCATCGCCGACGAGGTCCAGCCCGGTTTCGCGCGGACCGGGGAGGCGATGTGGGGCTTCACCCGGCACGGCGTGGTTCCCGACCTGGTCACCATGGGCAAACCGATGGCCAACGGCCTGCCGGTGGCCGCGATGGCCGCCCGCAGCGACGTCCTGGAGGCGTTCGCCCGCGAGGTGCCGTACTTCAACACGTTCGGCGGCAATCCCGTGTCGATGGCCGCGGCGTCCGCGGTGCTCGATGTCATCGCCGATGAGCAGTTGATGGCCAATGCGGCCCGGGTGGGCACCGCGCTGCGCGACGAGCTCGCCCGCCTGGCCACGAACCACCCGCGTATCGGCGACGTCCGCGGTGCCGGGCTGTACGTCGGTGTCGAGATGGTGACCGATCCCGATCTCAAGACCCCCGACCGCGCCGGGGCCCATGACCTGGTCAACGCGATGCGGGAGCGGCACGTGCTGATCTCGGTCTGCGGGGCGGAGGGCAACGTCCTGAAGGTGCGGCCACCACTGGTCTTCTCGATGGACGACGTGGACTGGTTCTGCACGGAGTTTGCGGGGGCGGTGGCGGAGCTGCCGGTGTAGTTGGATATGAGGCAAGATCTGAGGGGATGACGGACGACAGACAGGCCTCGATCGCGACCGCGGTCTACATTGCCTCACCCGAAGGTGACACCGGTAAGTCGACGATTGCGCTGGGCATCCTGCACCGGCTCGCCGCGACCGTGCCCCGGGTCGGGGTGTTCCGTCCCATCACGCGCATGGGCGAGGATCGTGACTACATCCTCGAGCTGCTGTTGGCCGGCACCACGGCCGGGCTGAGCTATGACGATTGCGTCGGCGTCGGCTATCAGCAGGTGCACGAGGATCCCGACGCGGCCATCGCCGAGATCGTCGACCGGTTCCATCAGGTCGCCGAACGCTGTGATGCCGTGCTGATCGTCGGCAGCGACTACACCGACGTCGCCACACCGAGCGAGCTGAGCATGAACGCGCGCATCGCCGTCAACCTGGGCGCGCCCGTGGTGCTCGCGGTAAAGGCCGCCGAGCGCACGCCCGAGGAAGTCGCGCATGTGGTCGAGGTCTGCCTGGCCGAGCTGAACCATCAGCACGCGCATGCAGCCGCGGTGGTCGCCAACCGGTGCGACCCGGCGCAGCTCGCCGCGGTGGCCGAGGCCCTCAAGCCGCTCGGCCCGCCGGCCTACGTGCTTCCCGAGGAGCCCTTGCTGGTGGCGCCGTCGGTGGCCGAACTGCAGGTGGCGGTGGACGGAACCGTGATCGCCGGCGATCCAGAACTGTTGTCCCGCGAGGCGATGGGCGTGTTGGTGGCGGGGATGACAGCCGAGCACGTGCTGGAGCGGCTCACCGAGGGCGTGGCGGTGGTGACCCCGGGCGACCGGTCCGACGTGGTGCTGGCCGTGGTGAGCGCCCATGCCGCGGAGGGCTTCCCGTCGCTGTCCTGCATCATCCTCAATGGTGGACTGGCGCTGCACCCGGCCATCGCCTCGCTGGTCGAGGGCTTGGGCCTGCGCTTGCCCATCGTGGCCACGAAGTACGGCACCTTCGAGACCGCGAGCCGGGTCGCCGACACCCGCGGCCGGGTGACGGCCACATCGCAGCGCAAGATCGACACCGCGTTGGCGCTGATGGACAAGCACGTCGACGTCAACGATCTCCTTGCGCAGCTGAGTATTCCGATCCCGGCGGTGACCACGCCGCAGATGTTCACCTACCAGCTGATCGACCGGGCCCGCTCCGACCGTAAGCGCATCGTGCTGCCCGAAGGGACCGACGACCGCATCCTCAAAGCGGCCGGGCGGTTGCTGCAGCACGAGGTGGCCGACCTGACGATCCTCGGCGAGGAGAGCCAGATCCGCTCTCGGGCAGCCGAACTCGGGGTGAACATCGATGCGGCCGTCGTTCTCGACCCGCGCACCAGTGAGCTGTGTGACCAGTTCGCCGAGCAGTACGCCGAACTGCGCCGCAAGAAGGGGGTGACCGTCGAGCAGGCCCGCGAGATCATCCACGACGTCTCGTACTTCGGCACCATGCTGGTGCACAACCAGATGGTGGACGGCATGGTGTCCGGCGCCGCGCACACCACCGCCCACACCGTGCGCCCGGCGTTCGAGATCATCCGCACCGCGCCCGGGATTTCCACGGTGTCGAGCATCTTCCTGATGTGCCTCGCCGACAAGGTGCTGGCCTACGGTGACTGCGCGATCGTGCCCGACCCGACCTCCGAGCAGCTCGCCGACATCGCGATCTCCTCGGCGCTCACCGCCGGACAGTTCGGCATCGAGCCGCGCGTGGCCATGCTGTCCTACTCGACCGGGACGTCGGGCACCGGTGCCGACGTCGACAAGGTCAGGGCGGCAACCGAATTGGTCCGTCAGCGTGATCCGGCCCTGCTCGTCGAAGGCCCGATCCAGTATGACGCCGCGGTGGAGCCGTCGGTGGCGAAGACCAAGATGCCCGACTCTCCGGTCGCGGGGCGGGCCACCGTGCTGATCTTCCCCGACCTGAACACCGGCAACAACACCTACAAGGCAGTACAGCGCAGCGCCGGCGCCATCGCGATCGGCCCGGTGTTGCAGGGCTTGAACAAGCCGGTCAATGACCTGTCCCGGGGAGCGCTGGTGGAGGACATCGTCAACACCGTGGCGATCACGGCGATCCAGGCGCAGGGGCAGCCCGCGGATGTGAGGAGCACCAAAGTCTCATGACGGTCCTGGTGGTGAACTCCGGCTCCTCATCGCTGAAATATGCCGTGGTGAAACCGGATTCGGGAGAGTTCCTGGCCGACGGGATCATCGAGCAGATCGGTTCGGCGCAGGTGCCCGATCACGATGCCGCGCTGCGCGCCGCGTTCGACAAACTGGCCGATCAGGGCCTGCACCTGGAGACCCTCGGCCTGGTGGCGGTGGGCCACCGGGTGGTCCACGGCGGCAAGACCTTCTACCGGCCCACCCTGATCGACGGCGAGCTGATCGCCAAGGTCGAGGAGCTGTCTCCGCTTGCCCCGCTGCACAATCCACCCGCGCTGCTGGGCATCGAGGTGGCGCGCAAGCTACTGCCGGATCTGCCTCACGTCGCGGTCTTCGACACCGCGTTCTTCCACAACCTGCCGGAGGCAGCGGCGACCTATGCGATCGACCGCGAGGTGGCCGAGCGCTGGGGCGTCCGGCGCTACGGCTTCCACGGCACCTCGCATGAGTATGTCAGCCGGCAGGCGGCCGCCTTTCTCGATCGGCCCTACGATTCGATCAATCAGATTGTGCTGCACCTGGGTAACGGTGCGTCGGCCTCGGCCATCGCGGGTGGCCGGCCGGTCGACACCTCGATGGGCCTGACGCCGATGGAGGGCCTGGTGATGGGCACCCGTAGCGGTGACATCGACCCCGGCATCATCATGTATCTGTGCCGCACGGCCGGCATGGATGTGCAGGACATCGACACGATGCTGAACCGCCGGTCGGGGGTGCGTGGTCTCGGTGGCGAGAACGACTTCCGCAAACTGCACGCCCGGATCGAATCGGGCGATGACGATGCGCAATTGGCGTACGACGTGTACATCCACCGGCTGCGCAAGTACGTCGGGGCGTACCTGGCGGTGCTGGGCCGAACCGACGTCATCAGCTTCACCGCGGGGGTCGGGGAGAACGATGCGGCGGTGCGCCGCGACGCGCTGGCCGGGCTGAGCGGGCTGGGGATCGAGATCGACGAGGCGCTCAATTCCGAACGGTCCCACGAGGCGCGCCGGATCTCCACCGCGGACTCCCCGGTGACCGTGTTGGTGGTGCCGACCAACGAGGAGCTGGCGATCGCGCGGGCGAGCGCGGCCCTGGTCTGACACTTGTGTGCGGGTGTGGCGCTGACTGTGCACGCATGGCGCTGTCTCAGCTGATGTTTCGCCGCTGATGCACACTGGACTGCCGTGATAGCACACTCGACCCGCGTCGAGGTCAGAAGGTCAGAAATCAGAAGGTACTCATCGGCCGCACACTGTTGGCCAGGTCGACCAGGGCATAGCGGTGTGACTGGGTGGGGGCGACGCGGGCGAGTGCCCGCAGTGATGCCTCGACGCCGAGCTTGAGCCCGTGTTCGGTGAACGGGAAGCCCAGAATGTGGTTGCTGCTGGCCGAGTTGTCGGCGAGCCAGTCCATCGCGGTGCCCAGGACCAGCGCCCGGATCTGCAGCACCCGCGGCTCGGAATCGGGCAGCGCCTCCACCCTGCGAGCGGCGTCGCGGATGTTCTGTTCGGTGATCTCACCGGTGGACCGCCCGGACAGCAGGGTGACGGCACTGGTCAGCCGCGCGGTGGTGAAATGCCTTGAGGTGGGCGGAACCTCGTCGAGAGTCTGAACTGCCTTGTCCCGCTCCCCGGCGACGGACTCGGCGCGGGCCAGCCCGAAGCCGGCCGAGATCACGCCGTTGTCGGTGCTCCAGACCGTGTTGTAGAACTTGAGTTCATCGGCGGTACCGGCCAGCTCGGCCGTCGCCGCCAGGGCCAGTTTGGGGGCCAGCTCACCGGGCAGCGTATCGAGCACCTCGGTGAAATGCTTTGTGGCCGAGTCATAATCGGCCGACAACATCTCGGCCACGGCGCGGAACCAGACCAGCCGCCAGCGCCACCCGACACGCGTCGCCAGGTCGTCGAGCTTGCGGGTGGCCTTGGCGACATCGCCCAGATCGAGCAGAGCGCGGGCCTCCATCAACGGCAGCTCCACCGATTCGGACACGTCCACACCTTCTGAATCGATCGCGCCGTGGCGGGCCGCCCGCAGCTGATCCAGGGTGTGCACGGGCTGGCTGAGCACACTGGCCACCAGCAACGGGGCGCCGACATCGGTGCGGTCCACCAGTGGCACCGGCAAGGCCCGGACGATCTCCTGCGCGGTGAGCTTCTCCGAATGCACCTGTCCGTCAACGTAAACGTCGGTGTGGGCCACCAGCAGATCGACCCCGAACGTCGATCGCGACGGACTGAACACCGTCGACAGGCCGGGGCGCGGAATTCCGCTGTCGGTGGCCACCACCTCGCGTAGCACGCCGAGCAGCTGGGACGACATCTCCTCGGCACTGTTGAAGCGGCGGCGCGGATCGGGGTCGATGGCGCGACGCAGCAGCCGGCCGAACGAATCGTAGGTGTCGAGTACCGGATCCTCCGACGGCAGGCCGTCCACGTAGCGGCCCCGCCGGGTCCGCAGATTCAAGGTCAGCGCGGCCAGCGTTCGGCCCACGCTGTAGATGTCGGTGGCCACCGTCGGCCCGGTGCGCACGATCTCGGGAGCCTGGAATCCCGGTGTGCCGTAGAGATACCCGTAGGAGTTGAGCCGGGACACGGCGCCGAGGTCGATCAGCTTGAGCTGCTCCTCGGTGATCATGATGTTCTCGGGTTTCAGGTCGTTGTAGGCCAGCCCGATCGAATGCAGATATCCCAGCGCGGGCAGGATCTCGAGCATGTAGCCGATCGCCTCGGCCACGGGAAGGCGGGTCCCCCTGGCCTGTTTGAGCGACGTCCCGCCGACGTACTCCATCACGATGTAGCCGACGGGGTTGCCGTGCTTGTCATCGTGTTCGACGAAGTTGTAGATCTTCACGATCCCGGGGTGTGTCACCTCGGCCAGGAACTGGCGTTCGGCCATGGCGATGGCCTGGGCCTCGGCGTCACCGGAATGCACCAGACCTTTGAGCACGACGGGCCGTTCGTTCACGTTGTGGTCGAAGGCGAGGTAGACCCAGCCCAGCCCGCCGTGGGCGATACAGCCCTTGATCTCGTACTGATCGGCGACGATCTCGCCCGGGGACAGCTGCGGCAGGAACGAATACGCGCTGCCGCAGTGCGGGCACCAGCCCTCGGACAGCGCACGTCCCTCGGATGAGGACCGGCCGACCGGCTTGCCGCAGTTCCAGCAGAACCGCTTCTGTTCGGCCACCACCGGATTGGTCATCAACGCCGTCAACGGATCCCGCTCGGGCACCCGCGCGATCTCGACCAGCCCGCCGCCAAGCCTGCGGATCGGGGAGAGGACCCGGGTGGCGATCGTGGCATGGTTCTGCGGTTCGGTGTCGCCCCCGCCGTACGTGCCGTCGTCGGAATCGTCGAACTCCGGGCGGAACACCGCCTGGGTCGCCATCGGCCGCATGGTCGACTGTGAATCCATGTCGAGGTCTTCGAGGCTGGCCGGTTGCGTGCCGGGGCCGTCCTCGGTGTCGGGATCGGGGGCCGCGGATGCTGGGAGTCCGGTGTCGTCGGGCTTTTTCATCAGTCGACATACCTCGCGGCCGGGGGAGACGGCGCCGGCCCCAGCACCGTCAACCACTTGCGGTACAGCGTGTTCCACGTGCCGTCGCGGCGGATGCGTTCCAGCGTGCCGTTGACGAACCGGACCAGGCCGGTGTTCTCCAGGTTCAGCCCGATGCCGTACGGCTCCTCGTTGAGGCTGGGACCGACGATGTGCAGGTACGGATCCTGGGCCACCAGTCCGGCCAGGATCGAATCGTCGGTACTCACCGCGTCGGCCTGCCGTTGCTGCAGCGCCACCAGGCAGTCGGCCCAGGTCACCACCGAGACGATGATCGGCGATGGGCTGATCTGCTGGATCCGCTTGAGTGACGTGGTGCCGTCCACCACGCACACCCGCTTGCCCGACAGGTCGGAAGCCTGGGAGATGTTGGAGTCGCGCGCCGCCAGAATGCGTTGGTGGGCCATGAAATACACCGTCGAGAAATTCACCTGCTTGCGGCGCTCACAGGTGATCGTCATGGTCTTGACCACGATGTCGACCTGATTGTTCTGCAGTGCGGTGATGCGGTCGGCCGAGGACAGGATGCGGTACTCGACCTGCGACGGGGTGCCGAAGATGTCGCGGGCCACCTCACCGGCGATGTCGACGTCGAAGCCGTTGATCTGGCCGGTGATCGGATCCCGGAACGAGAAGAGGTTGCTGCCGATGTCCAGGCCGACGACCAGCCGCCCGCGGTTGCGGATCTTGGTCACCGCGGCGTCGGCGTCGGCCTCATTGCTGAACGGTCTCAGGCTGGCGGTGCGGTTGCACTCGTCGACCTCCACCGTCGCGACCCGCACCGGCTGCGGAGCGAGTTCCTGCATGCCGGCCGGGCTGGGCGGAGCCAGCGTCATCGTCGGCAAGGTCAACGCCGGCGCGTTCTGGCTGCACCCCGCCACGGCCAATGCTGTGGTCAGGACGGCCAACACCTTCTGCATGGTTCGCGTCATCTGCTGTCTCTTCTTCGCGCAAGCGCTCATCAGGTGCTGTTTCTTCTTCGCGCAAGCGCTCATCAGCGGTACTCACTGAGTCGGGGCCACAGCCCGAGAGCCACCGCCAGCGCCGCGGCCACGCTGAGCAGGGCGGCGCCCACGGTGGCGCCGGACAGCACCCGGCGGGCATTGGCGATGTCGTTGCGCAGCTGGCTGCGGCTCTGCTCGATGCCCTTGGACAGTGCCTCGTCGAGCTTGTCGAACGCCGGCGTGGAATCGCCCTCGCCGGTGCCGAGCGCCACCTGCGTCGCGGCCTGGTAGTTGCCCACCGCGATGTAGGCGTTGATCCGGTCGTCGGCCGCCCGCCACTTGGTGAGCAGTTGTTCGGCACCCGTCAGATCGCTCTTGTCGATGCCGGTGTCGCGGGCCAGATACTGCGCGAGTTGCTGCTGCATGGCGTCGATGCGCTGGTAATAGGACTGCTTGCGCAGGTTCTCGTCGCCGCGCCGGATCAGTGCCAGCGTCTCGTCGGCGCGGGCCTGCTGCGCGGTGATGGCCAGGTTGGTGACGGTCTTGAGCGATTCGGCGGCGGTGTCCTTGGCGCTGCGGCTGTCCGAGGTCGAGATCACCAGCGCGGTGGTCACCCAGATCAGCATGATCAGCACCGCCATGCCGCCGGCCACGAAACCGATGTTCACCCGGCGCCGGGTGCGCCGGGCCAGCCAGCGGTTGGCGAACGCGCCGAACATCAACGTGGCCAGCACCACCAACATCACCGGAGCCGGGATGCGGGTCGAGGCCGTCGTCTCGGCGTCCACCCGCGCCGAGGTCTCCTCATACAGACGTTGCGCCTCGGGCAGGATCTGCGACTGCATCAGCGCCGACGCTTCCGACAGGTACGACGAACCGACCGGGTTGCCGGCCCGGTTGTTGGTGCGTGCGGTCTCCACCAGGCCCGTGTAGACGGCCAGCCGGGCGTTGATCCGGCCGAGCAGCTGGACCAGCGCCTCGTCGGTCAACCCGCTCGACGCGCGGGTGACCGCCACCGAGGCGTCGGTGATGGCCTGCTCATAGCGTTGGCGCACATCTCGCGGCTCGGCCCCGGCGATGAAGGCCGTGGCCGCGGCGGCGTCGGCGACCGAAAGTGTGGTGTAGAGCTGGCCGGCGGCGAACGACAACGGCTCGGTGTGGTCGAGGACCGTGGTCAACGCCTGCTGGCGGTCGTTGATCGTGGTGGACGTCGCGAACGCGCTGGCGATCACGAGCGCCGCCAGGACCAGGCCGATGGTCAGGATGCGGCCGGGGGTGGTCCACAGAAACCACCACCGCGGATGGGCAGGAGTGGTCGGCGACCGGGACGCGAGCGGTTCGGTCGAGGGATGTGCCAACTCCACAGTCACCTGCGCACGGACCTCATTTAGTTTCGGTGCTTACGGCTGCACCAACACTATAAAAAAATTCTAAGAGCGCGGCGCTTAGGCTCGCGGAGAAATTGCGCCCCACCGAAACTGGCGGCGTTCCCTATCCTGTACGGGTGCGTGGCGACGGTGACGGCTGGGTGTTCTCCGACAACGGCGCCCGGTACTGGGGGCGTCACGGTGCGGCAGGTCTGCTGCTGCGAGCACCATGGCCGGACGGTTCCGCCGCCGTGCTGCTGCAACACCGGGCTCCGTGGAGTCATCAGGGCGGCACCTGGGCGCTGCCCGGCGGAGCCCGCGACAGTCACGAGACCGCCGAGCAGGCCGCCGTCCGGGAAGCCAACGAGGAGGCCGGAGTGACGGCCGAGCAGCTCACGGTGCGGACCACCGTGGTGACCGCCGAGGTGGCCGGGATCGGTGGCACGCACTGGTCCTACACGACCGTGATCGCCGACGTGCCCGAACCACTGCAGACCATCCCGAACCGGGAGAGCTCGGAGTTGCGCTGGGTGGCCGAGAACGAGGTTGCCGGGTTGCCGCTGCATCCCGGGTTCGCCGCCAGCTGGGAGCAGTTACGGGCGGTGACGGCCTCCCTGCCGCTCGAGGTCAATCCGCCGCGCTGATCGCGTCCTTGAGTTCGGCGGCAGCGGCGCGCGGATCCTCGGCGGCGGTGATCGCCCGGACCACCACGATGCGCCGGGCCCCGGCGGCCAGCACCTCTGGCAGCCGTTGCCGGTCGATCCCGCCGATCGCGAACCACGGCTTGGCCGGGTTCAGCGCGGCCGTCGCGCGCACCAGGTCCAGCCCCGGCGCGGTCCGGCCCGGTTTGGTTGGGGTGGGCCAGCACGGTCCGACGCAGAAATAGTCCACCGGTTCGGCGATCGCCGCAGCGGCCTGGTCCGTGTCATGGCTGGAACGCCCGATCACCGGACGTTCGCCGATGATCCCGCGCGCGACGTCCAGCGGCAGATCGTCCTGGCCCAGGTGAAGCACATCGGCGCCGGCCGCCAGCGCGATGTCGGCGCGGTCGTTGACCGCCAGCAACGCACCGTGGCGGCGCGCGGCGTCGGCCAGGATCTCCAGCGCGTCGAGTTCCTGCCGGGCTTCCAGCGGGCCGAACTGCTTCTCCCCGGCCGAACCCTTGTCCCGCAGCTGGATCAGATCGACCCCGCCGGCCAGCGCGGCATCGGCGAATTCGGCCAGGTCACCACGCTCCCGGCGGGCGTCGGTGCACAGGTACAGGTTGGCGCGCTGCAAACGCTCGGCGGGGGATTCCACACCGCGACGGTAGCTGGTTCGGCCCGAGTACCCTGGACTCGCAATACGGGAGTCCCGGGGACGTGGGGCTGAGAGTGGGCATACGGGCCGGCCCTTACCGTCACACCTGATCCGGGTCATGCCGGCGTAGGGAGCGGAGTATGGCACCAGGAGGAGCCAGAACACTCGCCGTCATCGGCGGCGGCGTGATCGGGCTGTCCATCGCACGCCGGGCGGCGCTGGACGGCTGGACCGTCCGCCTGCACTGCACCCGTGAGCACGGTGCCTCCTGGGTCGCCGGCGGCATGCTGGCGCCGCACAGCGAAGGCTGGCCGGGCGAGGAGCGGATACTGCAGATCGGCCTGGAGTCGCTCAAGCTGTGGCACTCGGGATTCCTCGACGGGCTGGCACCCGAGGTGGTCACCGCGCGCGAGTCACTGGTGGTGGCCATCGACCGGGCCGACGTGGCCGATCTGCACACGGTCGCCGAATGGCTGTCCGCGCAGGGACAACCGGTCGAGTTGACCACCGCCGCGCGTGACGTGGAACCGCTTCTGGCCCAGGGCATCCGGCACGGCTTCCGGGCCACCACCGAACTCGCCGTCGACAACCGGGCCGTGGTGGACGGGCTGGCCGCGCACTGCGAGCGGCTGGCCGTGCGCTGGGCGGGGCCGGTCGAGGATCTGGCCGACGTGGACGCCGACGTGCGGGTGATCGCCAACGGGATCGACGCCCCGAAGCTCCTGCCCGGCCTGCCGGTGCGCCCGGTCAAGGGCGAGGTACTCCGCCTGCGCTGGCGCAAGGGATGTATGCCGGTGCCGCAGCGGGTGATCCGGGCCCGGGTGCACGGGCGCCCGGTGTACCTCGTGCCGAGGGCCGATGGTGTCGTGGTCGGCGCCACGCAGTACGAGCACGGCCGTGACACCGCACCAGTGGTCAGCGGCGTGCGGGATCTGCTCGAGGACGCCTGCGCGGTGATGCCCGCGCTGGGCGAGTACGAACTCGCCGAGACCGCGGCCGGGCTGCGGCCGATGACACCTGACGGGCTGCCGATCGTCGAACGTGTCGACGAGCGCACGCTGGTGGCTACCGGGCACGGCCGGAACGGATTTCTGTTGGCACCGTGGACCGCTGAGCGGGTCGCGGCTGAACTCGAGATGAGTGTGGGAGCGAAATGATCACCATCACGGTCAACAACGAGACCCTTGAAGTGGACGACCAGACCACCATCGAGGGATTGCTGGAAACCCGCGGGTTCCCGGACAAGGGCATCGCCGTCGCGCTCGACTGGACGGTGCTGTCCCGATCGGAGTGGGACCGCACGCTGGCCGATGGCGACCGGGTGGAGGTCGTGACGGCGGTGCAGGGTGGCTGATTCGACCCTCACGATCGGGGGCCGCGAGTTCGGCTCCCGGTTGATCATGGGCACCGGAGGTGCCCCGAATCTGGCTGTCCTGGAAGAGGCCTTGGTGGCCTCGGGCACGGAACTGACCACCGTGGCGATGCGACGGGTGGACGCCGAGACCGGCACCGGGGTGCTCGACCTGCTCGACCGGCTCGGGATCGCCGCGTTGCCCAACACCGCGGGCTGCCGCGGTGCCGCCGAGGCCGTGCTGACCGCGCAGCTGGCGCGGGAGGCGCTTGGCACGAACATGGTGAAACTCGAGGTCATCGCCGACGAGCGCACCCTGTTGCCCGACGCGATCGAACTGGTCAAGGCCGCAGAGCAATTGGTCGACGACGGATTCATCGTGTTGCCCTACACCAACGATGATCCGGTGCTGGCCAGGCGGCTGGAGGACACCGGCTGTGCTGCGGTCATGCCGCTGGGTTCCCCGATCGGCACCGGCCTGGGCATCTCCAACCCGCACAACATCGAGATGATCGTCGAGCAGGCCGGCGTGCCGGTGGTGCTCGACGCGGGGATCGGCACGGCTTCCGATGCCGCGCTGGCGATGGAATTGGGTTGCGACGCCGTCCTGTTGGCCACTGCCGTCACGCGGGCGTCCGACCCGCCGACCATGGCCGCCGCGATGTCGGCAGCCGTCACCGCCGGGTACCTGGCGCGTCAGGCCGGCCGGATCCCCAAGCGGTTCTGGGCCCAGGCGTCCAGCCCCGCCCTTTGACTCGACGTGCACGGCAAACGCTACGTCGCGCTCGGCAGTTCGATGGCTGCCGGTCCCGGCATCAAACCCAGGGCCGACGGTGCACCGTTCCGGGCCGGTCGCTCGGCGCGGAATTACGCCCACCTGGCGGCCGAACGACTCGGACTCGACCTGGTCGACGTGACGTACTCCGGTGCCACCACGGCGCACCTCCTGCGTGAGCACCAGAACGGTGCGCCACCACAGATCGAGGCGCTGGACGGGTCCGAGGTGCTCGTCACCGTCACCATCGGCGGCAACGACGCCGGATACGTGCCCCAGCTGATGGCCGCCGCGCTGCCACGGTTCACCCGGTCCCTGCCGCTGCTGGGCCCACGGTTGCGTGAGCTACTCGATGCCGACGCACGTCAGCTGGCATTGACCGAGGTTGCCGTCGCCCTGGCGACGGTGGGGCGCGAGGTCCGGCAACGTGCCCCACGAGCCACGGTGCTGTTCGTGGACTACCTGACGATGCTGCCGCCGTCGGGCGCCTCGGCGCCGCCGCTGTCGGAGGCCGACGCCGCCCTCGGGCGTCATGTCGCAGCCACCTTGGAGCGCCTGACCGGAGAGGCCGCGGTGCAGACCGGTTGCGGATGGGTTCGTGCCGCACAAGCCAGCGCCACGCACCATGCCTGGTCTGCCGAACCGTGGACCACCCGCCCGGGATTACCGTGGCCGGGCCGGCCCGCGCCGCTGCATCCGAACGCGGCCGGCATGCGCGCGGTCGCCGACATGGTGGTGGCACAGGCCGGCCTCGCCACGTGAGGTGAGTGAGCACCGGCTGTTTCACCGAGAGTGAATTGGCATTGCAGCTGTTGAGATTTGACGGGCCCACCGAGGTGGCGACCGTTCAGGCCCTGCCGCGCGAGTCCTCGACACTGCCCCTTGCTCACGATCGCCGATATGGTGGTGGCGCAGACAAGCCCTGATGCGTGAGGTGAGCAGCCACACAATCTCGGTACAGCTCTCTAAGGGGGTGGCACTGACACCATGGGAGCCATGATCGAACTGGCCGGGCTGACCAAGCTCTACGGCACCCACCGTGCCGTCGACGATCTGACGTTCACCGTCGAACCCGGCGTGGTCACCGGTTTTCTCGGGCCCAATGGCGCGGGAAAGACCACCACCATGCGGTTGATCCTCGGCCTGGATCATCCCAACGCCGGGACCGCGACCATCGACGGCAAGCGATACCGCGAGCTGCGTGATCCGTTGCGGACCGTCGGCGCCCTGCTCGATGCGCGTCAGGCCCATCCGAACCGCTCGGCCCGCAACCATCTGCGATGGATCGCGGCAGCCAACCGGATCCCGGTGACCCGGGTGGATGAGGTGCTCGAGACGGTCGGGCTGACCTCGGTCGGTGACCGCAACGCCGGGACCCTGTCGCTGGGTATGAGCCAACGGTTGGGGATCGCCGCCGCCCTGCTGGGCGATCCGCCGGTGCTGCTGTTCGACGAACCCGTCAACGGCCTGGATCCGGAGGGCATCCACTGGGTGCGCACACTCATGCGCAGCCTGGCCGCCGAGGGCCGCACCGTGTTCGTGTCCAGCCACCTGCTGGCCGAGATGGCCAATACCGCCGATCGGCTGGTGGTGATCGGGCAAGGCAAGCTGATCGCCTCCACCACCGTGAACGAGTTCGTCAGCGGCACCTCCGCCGACGCCGTGCGGGTGCGCAGCCCTCAGCTGGAGACGTTGCGCGAACTACTGACCGACGCCGGGTTCGAGGTCAACGCCGCGGCCGATGGCGACGCGCTGGCGGTACACGGTGCGGCCATCGAGGTGATCGGGGACCTCGCCGCGCGGAACGCGATCGCCCTGCACGAGTTGAGTCAGCGGCAGGCCTCGCTGGAGGAGGCATATTTGAAGCTCACCGACGATGCCGTCGACTACCGGGCTGGTGTTGTGATGAGCGCTCGCGCGAAGAACCGAGAAGCACGATGAGCGCACTGGCCGCGCTGGACGCCGAGCGCATCAAACTGTCCACCACCCGCTCACCGCTGTGGTCCGTGGTCGGGGTGGCGGTGCTCAGCCTCGGGATCGCCGCCCTGCAGGGCTCCACCGCGGATCACTACAGCGCGCTGACCCCGGCCAAGGCCGCACTCGGGGTGTCGGTGTTCGGGGTTCCGGTGCTGATGGTGCTGTCCTCGATGACGATGACCGGCGAGTATCGCAGCGGACTGATCCGCACCACCTTGCTGGCCACACCCAACCGCACGCAGGTGCTGACCGCCAAGGCGGTGGTGTGCGCGGCGTTCTCCTCGGTGTGCGCGGTACTCATGGTCCTGGCCTCGGTGCTGGTGGCCAGGATGGTCGCCGACCCGGTGGTCGGCACCCAGCTGTCGATGGCCAACACCGCGACGTGGCGGGTGGCCGGCGGGTTCGCGCTGTATGCCGCGCTGGCCGCCGTGCTCGGGGTGGCGGTCGGCGCGTTGCTGAGATTCGCGGCCGGTGCGGTGGCCATCCTGCTGCTGTGGCCGCTGGTGGCCGAGCCCCTGCTCGGCAATCTCCCCGGCAACGGGGCTCAATTCGGACCGTGGCTGCCGTTCGCCAACATGTTCCGGTTCCTGCAGGTGGAGTGGCTGTTCCCGTCCTACGACATTCCCTGGGGCGAGGTGGGCTCGCTGGTGTACTTCCTGGTGTGGGTGGCGGTGGCTTTCGTTGCCGCCGCGGTCGTGCTGAACAGGCGTGACGCCTGACCCGGAGTCACTCCGGGTCAGACGCCACCTCCGACGCACCGACCGCCAGCACCACCTTCGACCCGTACGGCACCCGCTGGACCAGCTGCAGCTGCGCCAGTGCCGGGTGGGCGTCCAGCAGCTTGCCGGCGTTGGCCAGCGCCCGCAGCGCGGCGGTCTCGGCCCGGGCGGTCTCCAGCTTCGCCGCACCGGTGGCCTTGGCCGTCACCAGCTGCATTGCCGCGGCGCGGATCTCGGCCGGGACGATGACGTCCTTGACGAACGCCTCCATCACCTCGACGCCGGTGCGGGCACCGGCCGTGCGGGCCGCCGCCGCGATCACCGCCGCGTCGATGCGGTTGCCGCGCTGCATCACCTCGTCGGCGGTCACCCCGGCGACGAGGTCGCGCAGCGCGATCTGCGCGGCCAGGTACACCGCGGCCATCGGGTCGGCCGCCGCCTCCACGTAGGCCACCGCGTCGCCGACCTTCAGCCGCAGCGCAACGACGATGCGGAGCGTCACCGCATCCGAGGTCAGTACCTCCTGCGGAGCCAGCGTCAGCACCTGCTCACGCAGCTCGACGCGCTCCACCGAGGCCGTCACGTCAATGCGGTGACGGCCCGGCGGCAGGACACGCGCGAGCTTGCCATCGCGGCATTCCAGTGCGCACTGGCCTGCGGTGACGGTGATTCGATTGAACGTGAAGATGCCCATGTCGTGTCCTCCTTCCGGTGTATCTGACTGTGTGGCAAGGGGATACCGCCGCCGGACGCAACCGGTGGCGGGGCGTCGCACCCCCGTACGGGCGGATGCGGGCCGCAAGGCCGCTGACTGCGTGACTCCGGCGACGGTATCGGGGTTGATGGAGAGGATTCGAACCTCAGGCCCTTTACCTGTGCCACGGCACCGCCGGCAACTCACAGAAACGTCGCGGTACCCCGCTCGGCCTGCCTCCCTGTCGGCGCCGAGCAACACCATGCCACCACAGCAAATCTGCAGGCAACCGATTTATTCGCCGGGCAGTTCACCGCACCGGCTACCGTGGGTGCAATGCGACGTACTTCGACGGGGGCGGTTCTGGGCGCGCTGGCGCTGACCGTGGGGCTGGCCGGATGTGATGCAAAGACCGAACTGCAGACCGACGGGCAGAAGTCCCAGGAGTCCTCGTCGTCGGCGGTGCTTTTCGCCGATGAGTTGCGTGGACAGGTATCGGCCGACGCGATGATGGCGCACCTGACCAAACTCCAGGAAATCGCCGACGCCCATGGCGGCAACCGGGCGCTGGGTTCGCCCGGTTACGACGCGAGTGTGGACTATGTCGCCAACACCCTGCGGGACAAGGGCTTTGAGGTCCAGACCCCGGAATTCGAGGTGCGGCTGCCCTTCGCCGAGGATCCTCAGGTCACGGTGGGTGGCCAGCCGGTGTCCGCAAAGCCGTTGGAGTTCACCATCGGCACGGCGCCCGACGGGCTGACTGCTCCGTTGGTGCCGGCGAAGGTCGAGGACACCCCGGGATGTCAGGCCGGCGACTACGACGGCCTGCCGGTTGCCGGTGCGGTCGTCCTCGTCGATCGCGGGGCCTGCGCGTTCGCGGACAAGCAGGCGGTGGCCGCCGAGCGTGGCGCGGTCGCGATGATCGTCGTCAACACCAACAACGAAGAGAAGATGGGCGGCACCCTGGGCCGCACCACCGACGTCAAGATCCCGGTGATCAGTGTGACCAAGGATGAGGGCGCCCGGCTGCGCAACGCGCCCGGGCCCGTCACGCTCAAGCTCACCGCGGGGGTACGCACCGAACGCACGCGCAACGTGATCGCGCAGACCGAGACCGGATCGGACGCCGACGTGGTCATGGTCGGTGCGCACCTCGACAGCGTTCCGGAGGGTCCCGGCATCAACGACAACGGCTCCGGGGTGGCGGCGGTCTTGGAAACCGCCTTGCAGCTGGGTAATTCGCCGGAGGTGGCGAACATGGTGCGGTTCGGGTTCTGGGGAGCCGAGGAAGAAGGTTTGCTCGGCTCGACCAACTACGTCGAGGGCCTCGACGTGGAGGGGCTCAAGGACATCGCCATGTACCTGAACTTCGACATGCTGGGGTCGCCGAACCCGGGCTACTTCACCTACGACGGCGACCAGTCCGCACCGCTGGAGGAGCAGGGGCGTCCACGTGTCCCCGAGGGCTCGGCCGGAATCGAGCGCACGCTGGCGGCGTATCTCGAAGATGCCGGAAAGACGCCGCGCGACACCAGTTTTGACGGCCGGTCCGACTACGACGCGTTCACCCTGGCCGGGGTTCCCGCCGGCGGATTGTTCTCCGGCGCCGAGGACAAGATGGACGCTGAGGAAGCCAAACTCTGGGGCGGCGAGGTGGACCAGCCATTCGACCCCAACTACCACAAGAACACCGATACCCTTGAGCACGTGGACCGGGACGCATTGCAGATACATGGTGAGGGAGTCGCATTCGCTGTCGGGCTGTATGCCCAAGATCAGCGGGGCCGCAACGGTTTACCGGTCCGCTCGGATCGCACGCGCCACCAGATCCCCGCACAGTGACGGCGCGGCGCCTCGCTGCCCTGTTGCTCAGCGCCGCCCTGGCGGGGTGCTCGACGCAAACATCGACGACGGCGCTCGTGCCGGAGGAACTGGCGGGCAAGATCACCGTCGACGCCATGTTCGGCCACCTGCGCAAGTTCCAGGAGATCGCTGACGCCAACGACGGGAACCGGGCGGTCGGCAGCCCCGGCTACGACGCCAGCGTCGACTATGTGGCGCAACTCCTGCGGGACAAGGGCTTCGACGTCCGGACGCCCGAGTTCGAGCGGATGGGCACCATGCGCGGGGGCAATCCGGAGCTGACCGTGTCGGGGCGGAAGTTCCAGGTGGATCAGGCGTCGATGCTGGTGAAGACCCAGCCCGGCGGGCTGAACGCACCCACCCTGCGACCGGGCAAGCCGTCCGGATGCACGGCTGCCGACTACGGGTCGCTGAACATCTCCGGCGCCATCGCGGTGGTCGACGACTCCGGGTGTTCGGTTGTGGTCAAACAGAACACCGCGCTGGCGAAGGGTGCGGTGGGCCTGCTGGTCGTCAACACCGGACGGCCAGTGCCCGGCGGCCTGTTCACCACCGGTTATTACCGCGAACTCACCGTCCCTGTCGGCATCATCGACCCGACCGCGGATGCGGCGTTACGACGCACCAGCGCCCCGGTCCGGCTGACCCTCGACGGCCTGGCCGAGATGGTCAAGTCCCGCAGCGTCACCGCGCAGACCAAGACGGGCTCTGCGGCCGATGTGATCCTGGTGGGCGCGCACCTGGACAGCATCGGCGGTGGGCCGGGCATCAACGACAACGGTTCCGGGGTGGCCGCCCTGCTCGAAACCGCGCTGCAACTGGGCAGTTCGCCGAAGACGACGAACTCGGTGCGGTTCGCGTTCTGGGGCGCCGAAGAGATTGGCCTGGACGGGTCGACGCAGTACGTGCGCAACCTGCCGCTGAATCAGCTCGACGATCTCGCGCTGTACCTCAACTTCGACATGGTCGGTTCCCCCAACGCCGGTTTCTTCACCTACGACGGCGACCAGTCGGGCCAGGCCACCGATCCCAAACCGATGCCGGAGGGCTCGGCCGGCATCGAACGGACCATGGCGGGTTATCTCAACCTCGCCGGGGTGCGGCCGGCCGACATGCCGATCGGCGGCACCACCGACTATCACCCGTTCTTGCGGGCCGGGGTGCCCATCGGCGGTGCGACCACAGGATCGTCGCAGCGCAAGACCGAGGTTCAGGCCCGATTGTGGGGCGGACGGGCCGGCGCGGCCTTCGATCCCAACTATCACACCGCCCGCGACACCATCGACAACGTGGACGCGCGGGCGCTGGGCACCATGGGATCGGCGATCGCGTTCACCGTGGGCACCTACGCCCGGTCCATCGAGGGCCCCAACGGTGTTCCGGCACGTGACAAGCGTCACCGTGGATGAACCCGGCTGGACCGAACGGTGGTTGAACCCGCGAAGGTAGGCCCCCGTAGTACAGGTATGGGAATTAACGTCGCGAGAATGCCCAGCCACAGCACCATTGCCGGCGTTCACGCAGTACTGCCCCCGCATCGCTACACCCAGGACGAGGTCACCCGCGCGCTGCTGGACCTGCCCGGATACACCGAGGCGGAGGAGGTGGTGCGGGCACTGCACAAGAGCGCGAAGGTGAACAGCCGCTACCTGGTGCTTCCGCTCGAGCGGTACGCCAGTCTCGACGATTTCGGTGAGAGCAACAGCCTGTTCATCGAACACGCAACCGAACTGGGCTGCGCCGCACTGTCCGGGGCGCTCGACGAGGCCGGCCTGCGCCCGGAGGATGTCGATCTGATCGTCACCACCACCGTCACCGGCGCCGCGGTCCCGTCGCTCGACGCCCGCATCGCCGGCCGCCTCGGGATGCGGCCCGACGTGCGGCGCATCCCGATCTTCGGGCTGGGTTGTGTGGCCGGCGCCGCCGGCATCGCCCGGCTCAACGACTACCTGCGGGGCGCGCCCGACAAGGTGGCGGTCCTGGTGTCGGCCGAATTGTGTTCGCTGACCCGCAAACACAATCCCGCGATGCCGACGCTGGTGGCCGGCGCGCTGTTCGGCGACGGCGCCGCCGCGGTGGTCGCGGTCGGCGAACAACGGGCCCGCAAGCTCAACCCGACCGGGCCCGACGTGCTCGACTCACGCAGCCATCTGTATCCGGATTCATTGCACGCGATGGGTTGGGACATCGGCTCCGATGGCTTCGAGATCGTGCTCAGTGCCGAAGTCCCGAGCTTCGTGGGACGCTACCTGGGCGACGACGTCGCCGGATTCCTCGGCGATCACGGCCTCACCGTCGAGGATGTATCCGCCTGGGTGAGCCATCCGGGTGGGCCGAAGGTGATCGAGGCGATCATCGAAACCCTGGGATTACCTGAGGACGCACTGGATCTCACCTGGCAGTCGCTCGCCGACGTCGGCAATCTGTCGTCATCCTCCGTGCTGCACGTGCTGCGGGACACCATCCGTAAACGGCCGGAATCGGACACCCCCGGGGTGATGATGGCCATGGGTCCCGGCTTCTGCTCCGAACTCGTCCTGCTGCGCTGGCGCTGATGAAGGCCAAGGGGTTTGCCGCGCTGATCGCGCTCGTAGCCGTCGAGCGCGTGATCGAGCTGGTGGTGTCCAAACGCAACCTGCAGTGGAGTAAGGCCCACGGCGGTAAGGAATTCGGGGCGGGCCATTATCCGGTGATGGTGGCCTTGCACAGCGGGTTGCTGCTCGGCGCGGTGCTGGAGGCGCGGCGACGGCCGCGGCCGGTCTTGAGCCGGGCCATGGTCGCGGTGGTGATCGCTGCCCAGGCTCTGCGCTGGTGGTGCATCACCACGCTGGGCAAGCAGTGGAACACCCGCGTGGTCGTGGTACCGGGCGCCCCGCGCGTCGTCGACGGTCCCTACCGGGTGCTGCCGCATCCCAATTACGTTGCGGTGGTCACCGAGGGAGCGGCCCTGCCGTTGGCCGGCGGCGCCTGGATCACGGCCGCGGTGTTCACGATCGCCAACGCCGCGCTCCTGCGATCCCGAATCCGGGTGGAAAACGAAGCGCTGCAAGGACTCACGTGATCGATCTGCTCGTCGCAGGCGGCGGCCCGGCCGGGTTGGCCACCGCGGTGCACGCGGCGCGTGCCGGGCTGGAGGCCGTGGTGGTGGAACGCCGTGAGGGCCCGATCGACAAGGCTTGCGGCGAAGGCCTGATGCCGCATTCGGTACGGCAGCTGCAGCGGCTGGGCGCGGAGCTGAACGACCGGCCCTACCGGCCTTTCTACGGCATCCGCTACCTGGACGGGCGCCGCACCGCCGAGGCCAGGTTCCGCGACGGGGCCGGGCGCGGCGTGCGCCGCACGGTGCTGCATGCCGCGCTGTCGGAGGCGGCGTCGGCGGCCGGCGTCCGGGTGGTCCACGGTGAGGTCGGCCCGGTGACCCAGGACTCGATGTCGGTGAGTGCGGGGGGCTTTCGGGCCCGCTATCTGGCGGCCGCCGATGGCCTGCATTCACCGATCCGCCGTTCGCTCGGGCTCAGCAGTGGCGAGGGCAGGCGACGCCGCTGGGGGATTCGGCGCCACATCCAGATCGCCCCGTGGTCGGATTGTGTCGAGGTGTACTGGGGCCGCGACGCCGAGGCGTATGTGACGCCGGTCAGCGAAACCTGCGTCGGGGTGGCGATCCTGACCTCGGTGCGGGGCGGTTTCGACGACCGCCTGGCCGAATTCCCGATGCTGGCCGAGCGGATTCACGGCCTCGAGCACGGCCAGGACCGCGCGGCCGGCCCGTTGCGGCAGAAGGTGCGCGCCCGTACCGCGGGCCGGGTGCTGTTGGTCGGCGATGCCGCGGGCTATGTGGACGCGCTGACCGGTGAGGGCATGGGTCTGGCCTTCGGCGCCGCCGAACTGCTGGTGAACTGCGTGCGGGCGGACCGGCCCGGTGACTACGACCGGCAGTGGCGGGCGATGACCCGCCGGTACCGGCTGCTGACCGCGGCCCTGCTGCACGGCAGCGGTTTTCGGCCGGTACGGGCAAGCATCACCCCGGCGTCGGCGGCGCTGCCGTCGGTGTTCGCCCGCGTGGTCAACGCGCTGGGCGAGTAGGCCGCACCAGGTCGCCGAGGTAGGTGAGCAGCCGCATGCCGTGGAAGACCAGCAGGGCGGCGATCGACCCCAGCGCGATCCCGGTGAACGTCAGCGAACCGAGCTGCCAGGTGAAGTCGGCGATCCCGATGATCAGCGGGATGGCCGCGGTCATCTGGTTGATCGGCTTGGAGAAATCGACGTGGTTGGTGAGCCAGATGCGCACGCCGAGGATGCCGACCAGGCCGTAGAGCACGATCGTCGCCCCACCGAGCACGCCCGGGGGGATCGCCGAGATCGTGGCACCGACCTTGGGGCACAACGACAACGCGATCGCCACCGCGGCGGCGACCCAGTACGCGGCGGTGGAGTAGACCCGCGTGGCCGCCATGACCCCGATGTTCTCGGCGTAGGTGGTGGTGGCCGATCCACCCCCGGCTCCGGCCAGCACCGTGGCCACCCCGTCGGCGGCCAGCGCACGGCCGACCAGTGGATCGAGATCGGTACCGGTCATCTGCCCCACCGACTTGACGTGCCCGATGTTCTCGGCGACCAGCGCGATCACCGCGGGCAGGAACAGCGGCAACACCGCCAGGCTGAACGTCGGGGTCTGGAACTCGGGCAACCCGATCCACGGGGCCGCCGCGATCGCGGAAGTTTCCACCTCGCCCAGGACCAGTGCCAGCAGATAGCCGATCAGCACCGCGCCGAAGATCGCCAGCCGGCCGATCAGGCCTTTGAAGAACGCCAGCGTGGCCACCAGCAGCACCAAGGTCACCAACCCGACCAGCGGGCCCTTCTCGAAATTCGACTTGGCGGCCGGCGCCAGGTTGAAACCGATCAGCGCGACGACCGAGCCGGTCACCACCGGCGGCAGGGTCAGGTCGATCCAGTGGGTGCCGGCCAGGTGCACCACCGCGCCGATGAGGATGAGCAGCAATCCGACGGCGATCAGCCCGCCCAGGGCGCTGCCCGCTCCGTGCGAGGCGACGGCCGCGGTCACCGGGGAGATCACCGCGAAGCTCGATCCCAGGTAGCTCGGTAACCGGTTTCCGGTGATGAGCAGGAACAGGATCGTGCCCACACCCGAGAACAGCAGGGTGGTGGCGGGCGGGAAGCCGGTGAGCACCGGGACCAGGAACGTTGCGCCGAACATGGCCACCACATGCTGGGCGCCGATGCCGATGGTGCTGATCCAATCGAGCCGTTCCCCGGGGTTGACGACGAAGTCGTCGTCGGTGCGGGTCTCGACATGTTGCCAACTCAGCGGAATCACGAGTGATGACTACACCATGATCGGCTGCCGCGCATGCGGACTGCGGCAAGAATCAACCGTGATGACACCGAACCTGACGCGCTGGCTCCCCGGACTGGCGCAGCTCACCGGCTATCAGCGGTCGTGGCTGCGCGGCGACGTCCTGGCCGGGGTGACGGTCGCGGCCTACCTGGTACCGCAGGTGATGGCCTACGCGACGGTGGCCGGGCTACCGCCGGTCGCGGGGCTGTGGGCGGCGTTGGTGCCGATGGCCGTCTACGCGCTGCTGGGGTCGTCGCGGCAACTGTCGGTGGGCCCGGAGTCGACCACGGCCCTGATGACCGCCTCGGCCCTGGCTCCGCTGGTCATCGTCGATCCGGCCCGTTACGCCGCGATGTCGGCGGTGCTGGCATTGCTCGTCGGGGCGGTCTGTCTGGTGGCGGGATTGTGCCGGCTCGGCTTTCTGGCCGATCTGCTGTCGCGCCCGGTGCTGGTCGGCTACATGACCGGCGTCGCGCTCATCATGATGAGTGGCCAACTCGGCAAGGTGACCGGCGTTGACGTCGGTGGGGACGAGTTCATCGACCAGGTCCGCTCCTTCGTGTCCGGCCTCGACTCGGTGCACGTTCCCACGCTGGTGTTGTCGGTCGCGGTGTTGGTGCTGCTGCTGGTGTTGTTCCGGCTTTCCGCACGGTTTCCCGGCCCGCTGGCAGCGGTGCTGGCCGCGACGGCGGTGGTGTGGTTGTTCTCCTTGGAGGACAAGGGAATCCGAGTGGTAGGCGGCATACCCGCCGGGTTGCCCGCACTCACTCTGCCGCCCGTCGCGATGACCGAGGTGGTGGCACTGGTGATTCCGGCGGTCGGCATCGCGGTCGTGGCATTCTCCGACAATGCCCTGACCGCCCGCACCTTCGCGGCGCGTAAGCGGGAGACGATCGACGCCAACGCCGAGCTGAGGGCACTGGGCGTGTGCAACCTGACAACCGGTGTCAGCCAAGGATTTCCGGTCAGCTCCAGCGGGAGCCGGACCGCGCTCGGTGACGTGCTGGGCAGCCGCACCCAGCTGTACTCGCTGGTGATGCTCGGCACCGTGCTGGTGGTCATGCTGGCCGGGCGCGACCTGCTGGAGAACTTCCCGATGGCGGCGCTGGGCGCGCTGGTGGTCTACGCCGCGCTCCGGCTGATCGACGTGGCCGAGTTCCGGCGCCTGGCCCGCTTCCGGCGCAGCGAGCTGATCCTCGCGTTGGCCACCACGGGCGCGGTGCTGGGCTTCGGTGTGCTGTACGGCGTACTGGTGGCGATCGCCCTGTCCCTGCTGGACACGCTGCGGCGGATAGCCCGGCCCCACGACAGCGTGCTCGGCTATGTGCCCGGGGTGGCCGGGATGCACGACGTCGACGACTATCCGGACGCCCATCCGGTGCCGGGGCTGGTGGTCTACCGCTACGACGCGCCGCTGTTCTTCGCCAACGCCGAGGATTTCCGGGAACGGGCGCTCACCGCGGTCGACGAGGCCGACGGCCCGGTCGAGTGGTTCGTGCTCAACGTCGAGGCCAATGTCGAACCGGATCTCACCGCGATCGACGCGCTGGAACAGCTGCGCCGCGACCTCACCGACCGCGGCATCGTGTTCGCGATAGCACGACTCAAACACGATGTGCGCGACCAGTTGAAGGCCGCGGGCTTCATCGACCGGGTCGGCGAGGACCACATCTTTCCGACACTGCCGACGGCGGTGGAGGCGTTCCGTAATCGCTAGGCGTGCTGCGGCTCGTACCCACAGATCGCGGCGACCTTGTCCGCCGATGCCGACGCCGGGTCGAAGGTGTAGCCCAGCCATTCCCGCGCCAGCCGACGGGCCAGTTCGAGTCCGATCACCCGCTGGCCGAAGCACAACACCTGGGCGTCGTTGGACAGGACCGCCCGCTCGACGGAGAAGCTGTCGTGCGCGGTCACCGCACGGATGCCCGGAACCTTGTTGGCGCTGATCGCCACGCCAAGGCCGGTGCCGCAGATCAACAGCGCCCGGTCGGCACGGCCCTCGGCGACCAGGCGGGCGGCGGCCACCGCGACGTGCGGGTAGGCGGTGTGCTCGTCTGCGCCGACCCCCACGTCGACGACGGAGGCGACCCGATCGTCGGCCTCCAGATCGGCGCGCAGGGCGTCCTTGTACAGCAGTCCGGCGTCGTCACAACCGACGACGATGCGCAACGTCATTTCGTGTGCTCCTCGATGAGATCGGCGACGGCGTGCACACACATCGCCAGGGATATGGCTCCGGCGTCGGGCGTTCCGACGCTGCGGTCGGCCAGTGGGCGGGCCCGGCCCACCCTCGGCCGCAGATCGGCGGTCTCGGCGGCAGCCTTCTCGGCGACCTCGACCGAGGTCAACCATGCGGTGCGCCAGTCGGTTCCGCCGGCGACGGCGGATTCGACCGCCTCGGTGAAGGGAACCAGCGCATCGAGCATGGTCTTGTCGCCCGGCTGCGCTTTGCCGAGTGCGGTCAGCGCATCGTGTCCGGCGCGCAGGGCGGCGACGACGTCGGCATCGCCTGGGGTGCCGAGGTTGCCGAGCCGGCGGCCGGCAGCGGTCAGCGCCGCACCCCACAACACCCCGGAGGTGCCACCGGCCTTGGCGGCCCAGGCTTCTCCCGCGGCGGCCAGCACCGATTCGGTACCCGCACCGGCGCTCACCGCAGCGGCCGCCGCGGTGTTCGCGGCGGTGGTGCCCTTGACCATGCCGCGGCCGTGGTCGCCGTCGCCGGCCACCGCGTCGATGCGGCCGAGGTCGGACTCGGCGGCCACCATCTGCGCGGCGATCGCCGAAATACCCGTGGCGACAAGCTGCCCCGCTGCGGATCCGGCCGCGTCGGCCTGCTCGATCTGCGCCGCCTCGGCAGCGGTGGCCACGGTGGCGCGGACCCGTGCGGCGGAGTCGGTGATCCGGCCCTTGCGGTAGGCGGGAGTGTCGGCCGGGGAAGTCCACAGCCGCTCGAGCTCGTCGTCGAGCCACATCACGGTCAGCGAGCACCCGGCCATGTCCAGGCTGGTGACGAGCTCACCCACCTCCGGCTGCACCACGGTGTGGCCGGCGTCGGACAGCAGTGCCGCCACGGTTTTCCACACCACGAACAGTTCCTCGTACTTGGTGCGGCCGAGACCGTTGAGTATCACCGCGATTCGATCACCGGCACCGGCCGGCTTCTCGGCGAGCACCCCGGTGACCAGGAGCTCGGCCAGTTCGGCCGCGGTGGGCATGGAGTGGCTGGACACCCCCGGCTCGCCATGGATGCCGAGCCCAAGATCCATGGTGCCCGCCGCGACGGTGAACAGCGGTCGTTCCGCACCGGGCATGGTGCACCCGTCGAACGCGACTCCCAGCGTGCGGGTCACGTCGTTGGACTTGCGGGCCACCTCCTCGACGCGGTCGAGGGGCAGTCCCTCCTCGGCAGCCGCACTCGCGCAACGGAATACCGTGAAGTCGCCGGCGATGCCACGTCTCTTGGCGAAGTCGTCCACCGGCGCGCTGGCGATGTCGTCCGTCACGGCGAGGTAGCGGGCATCGATGCCCTCGGCCTGCAACTGCGTGACGGCCAGACCGAAGTTCATCACGTCACCCGCGTAGTTGCCGGTGATCAGCAGGACGCCGGCGTCACCGTGTGCCGCGCGGGCGACGGCGGCGGCCTCCCGCGCCGACGGCGAGGTGAAGATGTTCCCGACCACCGCTCCGTCGGCGAATCCGGGTCCGACCACCCCGCAGAATGCGGGGTAGTGTCCCGAACCCCCGCCGACGACGACAGCGACCTTGCCCGAAGGGGTTTCGGTGGCGCGGACCACGCCGCCCGGCACCCCGGTGACGTAGTGCGCGTTCGCATCGAGGAATCCGGCGAGCATGTCCTCGGTGAAGGTGGCCGGATCGTTGAACAGACGTGTCATGGCGGTGTTCCGTCAGTGCATGTGGCTGCCACCGTTGATGTCAACGGTGGTTCCGGTGAGGTAGCTGGCGTCCTGGCTGGACAGGAATGTGATCACCGCAGCCACCTCGTCGGTGGTGGCGGTGCGGCCAACCGGAATGTCGGCGGCGAGCTTGGCTTCCTGTTCGTCGGTGGAGCCGACGCGGATGTTGGTGTCCACCGCACCCGGGGTGACGGCGTTGACCGTGACACCGGTGTCGGCGATCTCGCGTGCCAGCGACTTGGTGAAGCCCAGGATCGCGGCCTTGGCCGACGAGTAGGGCACCTTGCCGAAGACGCCACCGCCGCGCTGCGCGGACACCGAGCTCATGTTGACGATGCGGCCCCAGCCGGCGTCGATCATGTCCGGCAGGAAAGCCTTTGTCACCAAGTAGGTTCCGGTGGCGTTGACGGCCATGACCTTGTTCCACACGTCCAGCGTGGTCTCCAGGAACGGCACCGGCGAGGTGATACCGGCGATGTTGGCCAGGGCGCCGACGGTGGGCAGGTTGCCCGCGGCTACCTCGGCGGCGACCGCGTCGTACGCGGAGGTGACCGACTCCTCGGAGGTGACGTCGACGGCGTGGCCGAACGCCGGCACCGCGTACTGGTTGCCGATGTCGGCGGCGACCTTGGCGGACTTCTCGCCGTCGAGGTCGAGGATCACGACGGCCCAGCCTTCACGGGCGTAGCGCTCGGCAACGGTCATGCCGATGCCCTTGTCGGAGGTGGCGCCGGTGACGACGGCGGTGCGGGTGACGGACATGGTGTTCCTTTCAGATCAGGGCGGAGATGAGGGTTCCGGCCGCGGCAGTGGCGGCGGGACGTTCGTCATGGGTGACATCGCGGGTTTCCAGCTCCAGCGCGAAGTGACCCGGATAGCCGGCGTTGGCGAGGCTCTTGAGTCCGGTGGCGAAGTCGACCTGGCCGTTGCCGACCGACAGATTGATGTTGCCGGGGACCGCGTCGCGGATGTGGACGTGGCGGATGCGCGGCCCGAACCGGTCCACGAAGTCCGCCGGGTCGCCGCCGGAGGCCACGATGTGGCTGAAATCCATGACGATGCCGACGTTTTCGCCGAGCCGGTCGGCCAACTTCTGGGCACGATCGATGTCGAAGCACAGCCGGAAGAAGTGCAGCGACTCGGTCCACAGCGCGACGCCGTGGCGGGCGGCGACCTCCGCAGCGCGGTCGAGTTCGGTGGCGACGGCCGTCAGGTCCGTGTCGAGGTCGGCGACCGGGTCGTGGTCGAGCGCGCCGCACGGAAGGACCAGGGCGTCGGCGCCGGTGGTGGCGGACAGTTCGACGAGCATGGCCAGGTGACGGTCCCGGGCGGCTCGGCCGGCGGCGTCGAGCGGCATGTTGAGGTCACCGATGTCGCCGTTGACCGAGCGGACCCGGATGCCGGACGCCGCGACGGTCGCCGACACGTCCCGAACTGCGTCCTCGTCGAGGACGAACGGCACGTGGTCACACACACCGGGCAGCGCGCCCAGATCGATCTCGTCGAAGCCCAGCCCGGCGATGGTGTCCAGGGCATGGGGCAGGGGCTGGTGGCGGAAGCTGATCGTCGAGCACCCCAGCCGGCTGTGGAACCGATGGGCTGACTCTGACTTCTCGGGCATCTGACCGGTGCTTTCTCCGTGCGGCATTGTGACCACGCCCACAGTACGCTGGTTGACTGTTAACAGTCAACGGGTAGCAATAAAAATGTGTTGACTGTTGACAATGAGATGTGTGCGGGCTCACACTAGGTGACCTACGGCACTGTTGACCGTCAACAGTGAGGGGTTTCCCAGGTAGAGCGGGATTTGAAAGGATGAGCCCATGAGCGACGACGCTCTGAAAATGCGGGGTCCCGTACTCGGCACGAAGGATGCCAAGCGGGTCGCGGTCGGCTCCGGCGTCGGCGCCGTGATCGAGACCTATGACTTCATCGGATTCGGCACCGCCGCCGCGCTGTACTTCGGCACCGCCTTCTTCCCGAACTCGAGTCCGGTCGCCGGCACGTTGGCCGCCTTCGCCACCCTGGGCGTCGGCTTCGCCGCGCGGCCCCTGGGCGGCATCATCGGCGGGCACCTGGGCGACAAGCTGGGCCGCAAACCGGTGTTGGTCGCCTCGCTGATCGTCATGGGCCTGGCGACCTTCGCCATCGGCCTGCTGCCCACCTACGCCTCGGTCGGTGTGCTGGCCCCCGTCCTGCTGGTCACCGTCCGGATCATCCAGGGCCTGGCCTTCGGTGCCGAGTGGGGCGGCGCCATCCTGATGAGCTACGAACACGCCCCGTGGAAACAGAAGGGCCGTTACACCGGCATCGTCCAGGCCGGGTTCCCGGTCGGCCTGCTGCTGGCCAACCTGGTGTTCCTGGTGAGTGTCCATCTGCCCGGGGACTGGGCGTGGCGCGTGCCGTTCCTGGCCAGCATCGTGCTCGTCATCGTCGGGCTGATCATCCGGGCGAAGGTGCCCGAGTCGCCGGTGTTCGAAGACGTCAAGGACGAGGGCCGGATCGTCAAGTCGCCGATCGTCGAGGTGGTCAAGAACGACTGGCGAAACATCCTGCGCGGCATCGGCCTTCGCGTCGCCGAGACCGCCGGCTACGCCGTCTCGATCACCTACATGATCTCCTACCTCAAGAGTGCCGGGCTGGCCACCGCTACCGAGACGCTCGTCTCGCTGTGCGTTGCCTCCGCCGTCGGCATCTTCGCCACCATCGGCTGGGCCCGGCTGACGGACAAGGTCGGCCGGCGGCCGGTCTATCTCGGTGTGTGTGCGTTCGGTATCCCGTTCGGTGTGCTGATGTTCCTACTGGTCAACACCGGACTCTTCCTGTTGATCATGGCGACGTTCGTAGTGGCATACGGGGTTTCGCAGAATGCGCTGGCCGGCGCCCAGGGTGCCTGGTTCCCCGAACTGTTCACCGCCAACACCCGGGCCTCGGGAGCCTCACTGGCGTACCAGATCTCGGCCATGGTCTCCGGCTTCACCCCGTTCATCACGACCCTGCTGTTCGAATGGATGGGATGGCTGGGGCCGGCCCTGTTGTTCTCCTCCTACGCCGCGATCGGGCTGTGGGCCGCCTTGGCCACCCGGGAAACCTGGGGTCCCGCCGAACGCACGGCCGCCGAGAAGGCCGCCGCCGACCTGGCCCTGGCCGCCTGATGCGCGCGGCGAAGGTGCGTGATGCTGCCTACCGGATGCGTCACCACGTACTCGACATGGGTGAGGCCCAAGGGCAGGGCTACGTCGGTCAGGCCCTCGGTGCGGCCGACATGCTCGCGGCCGTCTACGCAGACCAGTTGCGTTACCGCGCCGACGATCCGGACTGGGACGGACGCGACCGGTTCCTGCTGTCCACCGGGCACTACGCCATCGGCCTGTACGCGGCGCTGGCGGAGGCCGGCATCGTCGATGTCGCCGAACTGGACACCTACGGCTCCGACGAATCCCGGCTGCCCATGTCCGGAATGGCCAGCTACACACCGGGAATGGAGATATCCGGCGGATCGCTGGGCCACGGCCTCTCCGTCGCGGTCGGGATGGCGCTGGGCCTGCGGCACCAGGGCAACGGCGCGCGGGTGATCAATTTCCTGTCCGACGGTGAGCTCGACGAGGGCTCGACCTGGGAGGCCGCGATGGGTGCGTCCCATCACGGGCTGGGCAATCTGATCGCGATGGTCGACATCAACGCACTGCAGGCCGACGGTCCGACCGCCGGCGTGCTGCGCACCGAACCTGTGGTCGACAAGTGGGCCGCGTGTGGCTGGCACGTCCAGCGCGTCGACGGCAACGACGTCGATCAACTGTTGCGGGCGTTCGACCGCGTGAGTTCCGAGCGTCCGTCGGTCATCTTGTGCGACACCAAGGTCGGCAGGGGAGTGCCACTGCTGGAAACCCGGGAGAAGGCGCATTTCATGCGTATCGATGCCGACGAGTGGCAGATCTGCCGCGACCAACTGACTGCAGGCTTTCGAGGAGTACCGGCATGACCACCACCAAGTTGCGCACCTCGGCGATGATCGCGTCATTCGCCGACCCGGGGCAGAAGACCACACCCGCCCCGTTCGGGCACGCCCTGGTCAAGGCCGCACAGGCCGACGACCGCATCGTCGGGCTGACCGCCGATCTGGGCAAGTACACCGACATGCACATCTTCGCGCAGGCCTACCCGGAGCGGTTCTTCCAGATGGGCATGGCCGAGCAGTTGCTGTTCGGTGCCGCCGCGGGGATGGCGGAGACCGGTCTGATCCCTTTCGCCTCAACCTATTCGGTGTTCGCGGCCCGCCGGGCCTACGACTTCATCTGCCTCGACATCGCCGAGCCGGGCCTCAACGTCAACATCGTCGGTGGCTTGCCCGGCCTGACCACCGGCTACGGCCCGTCGCACCAGGCCACCGAAGACGTCGCGATCTTCCGGGGCATGCCGGGGCTGACCATCGTCGACCCGTGCGACTCGGTCGACATCGAGCAGGCCGTACCGCAGCTGGCCGAGCACGCCGGCCCCACCTATCTGCGCCTGCTCCGCGGGCAGGTGCCCACGGTTCTCGACGAGTACGGCTACACGTTCGAGCTCGGCAAGGCCAAGGTGGTGCGTCCCGGCAACGACGTAGTGATGGTCTCCAGCGGCCTGATGACGATGCGTGCGCTGCTGGCCGCCGAGGAGTTGGGCGCCCACCACGTTGACGTCGCCGTGGTGCACGCCCCGACGCTCAAGCCGTTCGACGCGGAAACCGTGTTGCGCGAACTCGATTCGGACCGGTTGGCCCTGACGTTGGAGAACCACACCGTGGTCGGGGGCCTGTTCGAGACGGTGTCCGCGGAGATGGTCCGGCGCGGAGTGAGCCGGCAGGTCACGCCTATCGCCCTGCCCGACGAATTCCTGGCCGCCGGAGCGTTGCCGACCCTGCACGACCGCTACGGGCTGTCGACCCGGCGCATCGTCGCGTCGGTACTCGAGCGGCTGTAGGTGACGTCGTAGGATCAATGTTGACAAACAAATGTTGACAGTCAAGGAGCGGTCCATGTCGGTCGAGGCCCCGTCGCTGCTGCGACTTGAGAAGACCAGCCTGCGCGAACAGGCGCTGTCGGCGCTGCGCCGGGCGATCACCTCGGGCCAGCTCCAGCCCGGCACGCACCTGGTCGAGACCGATCTGTCCGACGCGCTGCAGATCAGCCGCGGGACCTTGCGCGAAGCCATGCGGCAACTGCAGCAGGAGGGGCTGATCTCGGCGGGGGCGCGCGGCCGCCTGTCCGTCCGTCACCTGGATGCCAAGGAGATCAAGGACATGTTCGATGTCCGCGGCGCACTGGAGTCGTTGGCCGCCAGCGAACTGGCGTCCCGGGAGGACCGCACCGCCGTGGTGGCGGCCCTGCGCAGCGCGGTCGCCGACATGGAGAAATGGGCCGCGGCCAATCTGGACGACCGCATCGAGGCCGACCTGAAGTTCCACCGCACCATGTGTCATCTCAGCGGCAACGAGACCCTGCTGCACTCGTGGTCTTCGTTGGAGGGCAGTATCCGGATGTCGATCATGTACGCCGGGGTGGACCGCGCGATGAAGAACATGGACGCCAAGCGGCATCTTGAGATCGTCGACGCCATCGAATCCGGCGACGCCGCCGCCGCGGCGGCCACCGTGCGTGAGCACATGTGCTCTGCGGCTGCCGTTTTGGTGGAGTCCGACTAAGTACTCGGTGCCGACCGGCGGCGCCGCACCGCGTAGATCGCCGCACCGAGCGCCACCACGGCCAGCCCGGCGATCACCGAAGGCAGTGGCAGCGTGAACGCCAGGACCAGGCAGCCGGCCAAGCCGAGCGCCGGGATCACCCGGTGCCGCCAGTTGGTGGGCTCCAGAGTCCACGCCGAGGCGTTGGCGATCGCGTAGTACAACAGCACCGCGAACGACGAAAACCCGATCGCGCCACGAAGATCCGCCACCGCGGCCACCGTGGCCACCACCACGCCGACCAGGATCTCGGCCCGGTGCGGCACCGCGAACCGCGGATGCACCGCGGCCAGTCCGTGGGGCAGGTGGTGGTCGCGGGCCATCGCCAGCGTGGTGCGGGATACCCCGAGGATCAGCGCCAGCAGCGAGCCGAGGGCGGCGATCGCGGCGCCGATCCGAACTACCGGTTGCCACTGCGGTGCACCGGCCGCGGCGACCGCGTCGGACAACGGGGCGGGCGCGGCGGCCAACCCGGGCCCGCCCAGGACCGAGAGCACCGCGACGGCGACGACGGCGTAAACCACCAGGGCGATCCCCAGTGCGATCGGTATCGCCCGCGGAATGGTCCGGGCCGGGTCGCGGACCTCCTCGCCGAGCGTCGCGATGCGGGCATAACCGGCGAAGGCGAAGAACAGCAGCCCCGCGGCCTGGAGCGCGCCGCCGGCGCTGATGTCGTCACCGATCGCCAGCCGCCCGGTGTCGGCGGAACCCGAGCCGACGATGATCACCACCACAGCGGCCAATACCGCCAGCACGACCGCGACGATGATCCGGGTGAGCAGCGCGGACTTCTGGATGCCGGCGTAGTTCACCGCGGTCAGCGCCACCACCGCGGCCACCGCCACCGCGTGCGCCCACTCCGGCCATACGTACAGCCCGACCGTCAGCGCCATCGCCGCGCACGATGCGGTCTTGCCGACGATGAAGCTCCACCCGGCGGTATAGCCCCAGAAGTCGCCGAGCCGTTCGCGCCCGTACACGTAGGTGCCGCCCGACTGTGGATAGCGCGCCGCCAGCCGCGCCGACGACGTCGCGTTGCAGTAGGCGACGACGGCGGCCACGGCCAGTCCGATGAGCAGACCGCTGCCCGCAGCGGCCGCGGCCGGCGCCAACGCTGCGAAAATGCCCGCCCCGACCATGGATCCGAGGCCGATCACAACGGCGTCCTTCGTCCCGAGTCTCCGACTCAGCCCGCCCGAGGTCACCCGGCGATGTTAGAGCGATCTGCCGCATGCCGCAGCGCGCATGGAGGCGTCACGCCCCGACACGAGTCCTGGTAGTCGCCCTCCGCCACGCGGCGGAATGGATCGCTAGGGGCCCCGTGCTGCCTTGCCGGGGAGGGCGGGGCCGTCGATGGATTGCCGTTGGTCTCGGTCATCGAGCAGGATCCAGCCCGGCGGGAGCCCGGGGTCGAAGGGCTCTGGGTTGTCGGGTGACGGTGGGTCGAACGGCCCGGTGTTGAACTGGTCGGGGTCCCAGACGTGGTCGTTGGGTGGGAACGGGGTGGGCGGTTCGAAATCGAAGTCAAAGTCGAAGTCGTTGTCCCACTGCGGGTCCCACTGCGGGTCGGGCTGGGCGTCCCGTTTCGAGGCGCACGCCAGGTCCCACCCCGGTTCCGGTGTCGGGTTCCACTTCCAGCCGCACGCCGGATCCCACTCTGGGTCCTGCGTCGGGTCCCACTCGGGTTCGTATGCCGGGGCACGCTCCGGTTCCGGTGTCGGGTTCTGTCCGCGCTCCCATTCTGGATCCGGCTGCCAGTTCCACACTGGGTCCTGCGCGAAGTCCCACTCCAGGTCCGGCTCTGGACCCAGCGCGGTGTGCAACGGCCTTGTGTTGAACGGCTTGGGGTCGCCGGGGTGTTCGGCATTGGGAGGGATCGGGGTGGGTTGGTCGAAGTCGGTGTCGCACTCCAGGTCCCACTCCGGGTCACGTGTCAGGTCCCACTCATTGTCCCGTGCACGGTCCTTCGTCAGGTCCGGCTCAATGCGCGGCTTCAGCTCTGGCGCAGCGTCTTGCTTCGCGTCCGGCTCAGTGTTTGGCGTCAGCTCGGGCGCAGGGTCGGGTTGGGGGTCCGGTTCCGGTGTCAGGTCGGGCTCTGGGTGCTGCTCGGGTGGGGTGAGTAGGAGTTCGGGGCGGTGGTGGTAGTTGATGCGGTGTTGGCCGTGGTCGAGGTCGGGTGGGGGGTGCCATTCGACTTCCCCGTGGTCGTTGATGGTGGTGGTGTAGCCGTCGTCGTCGTCGACCGAGCGGTTGTCGGGGCCGCAGGCCAGGGTCATGTCGTCGACGTTGGTGTTGCCGCCTTTGGCCCAGTCATTGTCGTGGTGGGCTTGGCAGCCGTAGGCACCGACGGTGCAGCCGGGTTTGGTGCAGCCGCCGTCGCGGGCGATGAGCATGATGCGTTGGGCGGGGCTGGCGATGCGGCGGGCCCGGAAATAGTTCAGCGCCGCTCCGGTGGCCTGGTCGAAGATCGCCAGGTAGTGACTGGCGTGGGCGCCCATCCGGATGACGTCTTTGATGGGGATTTTGGTGCCCCCGCCCGACACTCCGATCCCGGCGCGTGATTCGAGGTCTTGCAGGGTGGTGCGCACGATGATCGACACCGGTAGCCCGTTGAGCTGACCCAGGTCGGTCATCAACGCGATGCGCCCGATGACCAGCAGCGCGTCGTGTTGGCGTTGGGCCAGGCTGCGGTGATCGTTGTCGATCTGGGCTTGGCTGGGGGTGCCGGACGTGCAGGGTTGCTCGTCGTCGGGGTTGCACATGCCCGGCGCGGCGAACCGGGCGAACAGCACCTCCATCACCGCCGCCGCCTCGGGGGTGAGATTGGCCATCAACGCCGTCATGGCATCGCGGCCCTGTTTGGCCGTCGTCACCCCACGCCGGCGGGCGCGTTCGGTGTCATCGGGTTCGGGGCCGTCCTGATCGAGCAGGAACAGTCGCAGTTCGGCGGTGTCTTTGAGTTCTTTGGGCCCGACCCCGACCGCGACCCGGACCAGGTCGGCCTCGAACTGGTCCCGGGTGCTCTGATCGACAAACCCGGGCAACCGACCGACCACCTCACGCAGCACCTTGACGTGCTCGGCGGTGAGCAACCCCGCGCCCACCGCCGCGGCGACCACCGGCAACACCGGCGGTAGCGGTTGGCCGGTCAGGGCGCGGCGTGGCCCCAACTCGGCCGCCTCGCCCAGCCGGCGGGAAGCCTCAGTGCTCGACAGGCGCCACCGGACCCGCAACACCTCATTCCACGACTTGGCCCCCAACTCCCGCGGTGTGGACTGGGCCTGCAACCGGGCCAGCAGCCGATGCCACGACGCCGGCAGCTGACAGCTCAGCGTCTCGTACTCATCCATGACCGCCAACAGTTCAGCCCGCGACAGCACCCCCACATCGCACGCGGCGAACGCGTCGAACGCGGCCCGTAACGCCGCCACCGCCTCGACCGCACCCGCCTGCATGACTCGAACATACATTCGACCACCGACAAAAACGGCGGGCGGGCGCCGGCACTTTTCAGGGCGTATCGCGGTTGGGCATCAGAGTCTCGTGTGCCGACGAAGTGGCGGCGCGGAACAACACCGCGATCAGGGCCAGCGCGCCGAGCGCCACGACCGGGATGGTCCACAATCGGCGCGTGGTCAGGGCCGACCCGCACTTGTCCGCGTACTCACCGCCTGCCGCGGCGGCCTGCACGAGGTGAGCCGAAAAGCCGGTGCCGCAGGGGATCTGCCTGCCGAACCGGTCGAAGTCGTCGAGGTAGACCGGCATGCTCAGCAGATACAGCCCGATGGCGAGCACCACGGCCCCGGCGATTCCGATGTATACCGCGCGAAAACTCACCGATCCCCCTTCAGGTCATGCATACGTCGGTGAACAACAACACCGGCCACGAGACGATGGCTCCGAGGAACGACACCACCGCGTCGAGGCCGCCCATCCTGTGTAGGTGGTCGGTGTGGGTGCCCGACCAGACGGTACCGATCAGCAGATACGGCACACCCAGCACCACAGCAACGACGATCAGTTCACCGACGGCAACCCGGTAGGCCAGCAACCTCCGCAACCTGGCAAGCACGCAACCCCCATCCTGGCCCCAACGCCGTCTATGTTAATCGCGATTCTCGGCGGGAGAACCATTTTGACCGGGCTGTTCGGTCCGTTATGGTGACGGAATGGCGCGCATCTCGCCCCGGTCGATCGACAGCGGTGCCAATGGTGTGCGACGCCGTCCGAAGGACCGAAAGGCCCAGATAGCGCGGGCCTCGGCGGAGTCGTTCAGCGCCCTCGGATATCACGGCGTGAGCATGGAGGCCATCGCCTCGCGGGTCGGAATCTCTGCGGCCGCGTTGTACCGGCACTATTCGAGCAAGTACGAATTGTTTCGCGACGCGGTGCTCAACCTCAGCCAGCAACTCGTCGACAGCACCGCCTTCGCCGAGGAGGTCGACGGGGACCCGCGGGACCAGTTGCGCCGCCTGATCGCCGCACTCAGCGACACCGCGTTGGTTAACCGCGAATCCGGTGGGTTGTACCGCTGGGAGGCGCGTTATCTGCGCGGCGACGATCAGCGCACCCTCGACGCGCAGGTGCGCACGGTTCACCGCCGGATTCATCGGCCGTTAATGGAGCTGCGGCCCGAACTGGGGTCGCGGGCCCGCTGGACCCTGTCGACCGCGGTGCTCGGTGTGATCGGCAGTGTCGTCGACCATCGGGCCAAGCTGCCAGCCGGTCAGATCCGTGCGCTGCTGGCCGATATCTGTGACACCGTGCTGGCCGCCGACCTGCCGGAGTTTCCCAACTCGACGGATCCGGTGGTGGCACAACCGCCGGTCGTGAGCGCGACCAAATATGAAGCGCTGCTGACCGAATCGATGCGGCTGTTCAACGAGAAGGGCTACCGCGACACCACGATGGAGGACATCGCCGCTGCGGTCGGCATGCCCGCCTCGGGGATCTACCGGTACTTCTCCGGCAAATCCGACATTCTGGCCGCCGGGTTCCGGCGGGCCGCCGACCGGCTGTCGGCGGACATGTCCGAGGTGCTCGGCGCGACCCAGGATCCCGAGCGCGCGCTGGGTGCCCTGATCGACGACTACGTCGCCCGGTCCTTCGATCACCCCGAGCTCGATTACGTCTACTACACCGAACGTCTCAACATGACGCCCGCCGACCAGAAGATCCTGCGGGACCTGCAGCGGGCGGCCGTGGAATCGTGGGTCGAGGTGGTGATGCCGGTGCGTCCGCAGTGGAGTGCCGGTCAGGCCCGGTTCGCCGTTCATGCCGCGATGGCGTTGGTGATCGACTTGGGCCGGCTCATGAACTATGAGAATTCGGAGCAGGCCCGCGCCGTCGTCGCGGTCATGATCGATCTGACCCTGCTGGGCCGTTACCGGTTGCGGACGGCGTTGCCGGCCAGGTAGGCCACGTAGCCGAGGGTGCCGATGGTGGCCAGCTTGCGGGTCTTGGGCAGCAGGAGTCCCAGGCCGATGGCGGTCTCGATGCCGCCGTTGGTGTAGATGTGCTTCTGGGTGTCGTTCGGGAATGCCGGCTTGGTGATCGACTCGAACAGCTGCGGCTTCACGAAATGTGAGACGCCGGCGCCGACGACGCCGAGGCCGACGAGCTTGGCCAGCCTGGAGTTCTTGCCCTCTGCCATGTGTGATCCTCTCTGATCAGGCAAATGTGTAGTCGCTCAACGGGAATCGTGAAGCTTCCGCGACGGCCCGGCGGGTCGTCATCGGCCGGAGCAGCGTTGCCTCGCCGCTCGGGTTGAAATAGTACGACCGTGCCGATGCGCAGTTGCCGAGGGTGAACAACGAGTCGCCCAGCGCTTCGGTCATCCGGTCCAGATACCGGCTGTTGGCCTGCTCGGTCACCTCGAACGTCGTCGCCTTCCGGTGCTTGAGTTCGCCGAACAACCGGTCCATCAGGCGCATCTGATACTCCATGGTGTTGAAGAAGTTCAGACCGAGGAACGCGTACGGACTGGCCAGGCTCAGGTAGTTCGGGAAATAGGGCATCGAGACGCCTTGGTAGGCCTGGAACCTGGTTTCCCGCCACCACTTTCCGAGGTTGCGGCCGTCGCGCCCGATCACCTCGATGGCCGGGAAGTTGGCCTCCCACAGGTCGAACCCGGTGGCCAGGACGAGGGTGTCGATGACGGTCTTGGTGCCGTCGGCATTGACGATGCCGTCTTCTTCGATGCGTTCGATGCCGTCGGCCTGCAGGTGCACGTGCGGTTTGGTGAAGGTGCGGTAGTAGCCGTTGGAGAACGTCGGGCGCTTGCAGCCGAAGTCATAGTCCGGGGTCAGCTTGCGGCGCAGCTCGGCGTCCCGGATCGAGGCGAAGCGGTGCAGCTTGGCCAGATCGGACGCGGCGATGTTGAACCGCCGGAAGTACCGGTGCTTGAGCACGGCGGTGTCGACCATGAAGGCGTAGATGCCGTCGGTGACGGCGCGGATCAGCCGTTGAGTGGCCGGCACCCGGGCGAACAGAGCCTTGATCCGCGGCGGGAATTTCAGGTCGATCTTGGGCACCACCCAGATCGGGGTGCGCTGGTAGACCGTCAGGTCGGCGGCGTCGCGGGCCAGCTCGGGAATGAGCTGGACGGCGGTGGCGCCGGTGCCGATGATCGCGACGCGGCGGCCTGTGGCGTCGTAGTCGTCGTCCCAGTCGGTGGTGTGGATGACCGTGCCGGCGAAGTCGGAGATGCCGGGGATGTCCGGGGTGTGCGGCTGAGACAGGAAACCGGTCGCGGTGAGCAGGAACCGGGCGCTGAGCGCTTCGCCGCCGGCCAGGGTGACGCGCCAGAGCGAGGACTCGTCGTCCCAGCGGGCGCCTTCGACGGTGGCGTTGAACCGGATGTGGCGGCGCACGTCGTACTTGTCGGCGACGTCGTCGGCGTACTGCTTGATCTCGGTGCCCGTGGAGAACAGGCGTGACCAGTTCGGATTCGGCTCGAAGAAGTACGAGTACGTCGTGGTGGGCACGTCGACGGCCAGGCCGGGATAGTGGTTGACGTGCCAGGTGCCGCCCAGATCGTCCTCGCGGTCGAGGATCACGAAATCTTCGATGCCCAGCCTCTTGAGCTGGATGGCAGCGCCGATTCCGGCGAAGCCGGCGCCGACGATGATCGCCTCGTAGTCCCCCGGGCTCATGCTGCAGACAGTACCGCAGGTACCGGGTACTTTGTCGAGAGGTTTGCCGCACCCTGTGGAGTAGGCATGATGCCGTCATGGCGAAGTCGTTCACCCTGGTGCAGCTGCGTTACTTCATGGCGGTCGCCCGGCACGAGAACATGCGGGCGGCGGCGCACGAGCTCAGCGTGACCCAGTCGACGTTGTCGGCGGCCATCCACCAATTGGAGCGTGAAGTCGGGGTAGAGCTCTTTCAGCGGCTGTCGAGCCGTGGCCTCCGTCTGACGGCGGAGGGTCGCCGGTTGCTCGTCGGCGCCAGATCGTTCCTCGAGGACGCCGACCAGCTGTATCACTCGGTCCGCGCTGAGCGGGAAGAACTGGTCGGCGATCTCGTGGTGGGTGTCTACTCGCCGATCGCACCCTTCCATGCGCCGAACATCCTGACCGCGATGGAACAACGCCACCCGGGGATCAACCTGACCTTCCTGGAAGGCGATCAGGAGATGCTGATGCGCGCGCTCACCGACGGAACCTGCGAGATCGCCGTGATGTACGACCTCGGCGTCGGGACCGAGTTCGGCTATCGGGTGCTGGAACGAATTCCGCCGCACATCGTGGTCTCGGCTGATCATCCACGAGCGGCCCACCCTGAGGTACCGGTGCGCCTGCGGGACTTCGAGGACGAGCCCTTCATCCTCCTGGATCTCAAGCACACGCGGGAGTACTACCTCGACATGTTCAAGCGCCTCGGTCTTCGACCGCGGATCAGGCACTTTGTCGCCGGCTACGAAACGGTCAGGTCCTACGTGGGGTTGGGGCACGGCTACTCGATCCTGAACCGGCGGCTGGTGCACGACATGACCTATGCCGGGGCGCGGGTGGTGCCGCTGGAAATGGCCGATGATCTGCCGGCGATCGAGGTGGTCCTGGTCAGGCTGCAGGGCGCCCGGCCGACCCGCAAATCGTTGGCATTCGAGGAGGTGTGCATGGATTTGCACGCAGGCGCCGACGAGCGGAACTGATCGATTCTCTCGATCAGTCTGTGCAATCTTTTTCGTTGGACTTGTGTGAGGCCGATCACCATGCTGGACGAACAGCAGCGACCCCCGACGATCTGAGAGCCCCTATGACGATGACGGACCAGGAATCAGCAGTAGCCACCATGGCGCCGCAGCCGACCGACAAACAACCCAGCTCGGGCATGCAGAAGCGGGTGCTGGCAGGCGGCGGCATCGGACAGTTCATCGAGTTCTACGACTTCACGCTCTACGGGCTGTCCGCGGTCACCCTCGCAAAGCTGTTCTTCCCCGGCGGCAGCACGCTGGCCGGTCTGCTCGCCACGTTCGCCACGTTCGGGGTCGCCTTCTTCGTCCGGCCCTTGGGCGGATTGTTCTTCGGGGCGCTGGGTGACCGGATCGGTCGTCGCAAGGTTCTGTTCGTCACGCTGCTCGCGATCGGCCTCGCCACCGCCATGATCGGACTCCTGCCGACCTATGCGAGCATCGGCATCGCGGCGCCGATCCTTCTGGTGGTGTGTCGTCTGGTCCAGGGGTTCTCCGCGGGAGGCGAGTCGGTGGGCGCCCCCGCGTTCGTGTTCGAGCATGCGCCCTTGGACCGCCGCGGTTTCTGGCTCAACATCACGATCGCCGCGACCGCGCTGCCGTCCGTCGTCGGCGGGACCCTGATTCTCGTGTTGTCCTCGACCATGCCGTCCGAGGCATTCCTGGCCTATGGCTGGCGGATTCCGTTCCTGCTGGCGTTGCCGCTGGCCATCTTCGGCGTGTGGATCCGCACCAAGACCGAGGAATCCGAGGCGTTCAAACAGGTGCTGGCCAAGCATGAGCACGACGAATACAGCCCGATCCGAGAGGCATTCCGGGAGAACAAGGTTCGCATGGCGCAGGTCATCTTCGTGATGGGGCTGACCGCCATGGGGTTCTACTTCCTCTCGGGCTACTTCGTCTCCTATGTCCAGACCTCGGGGAACCTGAGCCGCGATCAGTCCCTGCTCGTGAATGCGGTCGCCATGGCGTTCTACGCCCTGCTGCTCCCGATCGGCGGGATCATCGGTGACCGGGTGGGCCGCAAGCCGATGCTGATCGCCGGATCTGCAACGCTGGCCGTGCTTTCCGTCCCGTGTTTCATGTTGGTGACCAGTGGTTCGCTGCCGCTGGCGATGGTCGGGCAGCTGTTGTTCGTCGTCCCGCTGTGCATCTACGGTGGCGGGTGCTACACGTTCTTCGTCGAAGTGTTCACCACGGCGACGCGTTTCACGTCCGCCGCGATCAGCTACAACGTGGCCTACGCGCTCTTCGGCGGCACCGCGCCGTTCATCGGAACGATGTTGGTGTCGACGACCGAGACGAGTGCGGCGCCCGGCTACTACATGGCGGCAGCCGCGGTGATCGTGCTGCTCCTGCTGGTGTTCACCCGGGTTCCCGAGACCCGACGGCGCGTCGGCTGACCGCAGAACTGTTCGAAATTTCGTTGATACCAAGGAGATCTACCATGGGAGCCACCGAGTTCCTCACCGACTTCCATCACGTGGCCACGTTCGGTGCCACCGACAACAACGGCGTCGACCGGCAGGCCGCAACGCCCGAGGACAAGCTGAGCCGGGACTGGTTCGCCGCGTTCGCGGCCGAGCGCGGATGGGAGCTTCGGGTCGACGGCATCGGCAACATGTTCGCGCTCGTCGAGTTCGTGCCTGGGGCGCCCTACATCCTCATCGGATCGCACCTGGATTCTCAACCCCTCGGCGGCCGCTTCGACGGGGCCTACGGTGTGATCGCGGCGCTCCACGCCGCCGAACGCGTTGCCCAGCGAGTGGCCGAGCACGGTGTCGGTGTTCAGTACAACCTCGGTGTCGTCAACTGGTTCAACGAGGAGGGCGGCCGGTTCGCGCCGTCGATCATGGGTTCCTCGGTGTTCGCCGGCCTCATGTCCGAGGACGAGATGCTCGATGTACGTGACCTTTCCGGCGTCTCGGTGGCCGAGGCCCTGGCGGCGATCGGCTACCGTGGCAGCGACCCGCGGCCCGAGGTGGCCGGATACGCCGAGATCCACATCGAGCAGGGCCGCATCCTCGAACGCGAGGGCATCACGCTCGGGGCGGTGGACTACTCGTGGTACACCCAGAAGTTGGACATCGAGGTGCTCGGCGAGCAGTCGCACACCGGCGCCACGGCCATGGCCGACCGCCACGACGCCCTGGTGGCCGCCAGCAAGGTTGTCCTGCTCGTGCACGACGTCACGCAGCAGTTCGACGAAGAGGCCATCGTCTCCTCGGTCGGGCGGTTCACGGTCGAGCCCAATTCGCCGATCGTGGTGGCCCGCCGCGTCCACCTGGTCGCGGACCTGCGCTCGGCCTCGCCCGAGATCGTCGCCGCGGCCCGTGCCAGCCTCCTCGCCGACATCTCCGAGATCGCCCGCGAACACGACATCCGAATCAACGTCCGGGATTTCGACATCCGCGACATCCAGCGGTACCCGCAATCCGGCATCGAGCTCATCGAGAAGGTCGCTGCGGATCTCGGGCTGAGTGTGCGGCCGATCCGCACCATGGCCGGCCATGATTCGGTGGCGATGAACCGCATCGTGCCCACCGTCATGATGTTCATCCCGTCGGTGGACGGCGTGAGTCACTGCGAGCGGGAGTTCAGCACCGACGACGACATGGCCGCCGGTGTGGAAGCCATGACGGGGGTGGCCTGGGAAATGATCCGTGGGGCGCTCCCGGCCGCGACGGACGCCTGATGGATGTCGGCGTAACGACGCCGCTGGCGTACCTGAGCGCTGCCGAGGCGGTGAAAGCCTTTCGGCGGCTGGAACTCTCACCACTCGAGGTGCTCGAGGCGCAGATCGAACAGATCGCGACCCACAACGGCGACGCCACCACCGGCATCAACGCCCTGACCGAGACCCTGTTCGACGAGGCCAGGACATCGGCTCGCCGGGCCGCCGACACCTACACCCGCTGCGCCGCGACCGGTCAGGAGCCGCCTCCGCTCCTGGGGGTCACTGTGGCGACCAAGGAGAAACACGGGATCGCCGGTTTGCGGCTCGAACAGGGCCTTGCCGCGCATCGCGGGCGCATCGCCGAGCACGACCATCCGGTCGTCGAACGGATCAAGGCGGCCGGCGGGATCATCCACGCCCGCACCACGAGCCCGGAGTTCAGCTGCGCCACTGTCACGCACTCGCCGATGTGGGGCGTGACCCGCAACCCATGGAACCTCCGAACCTCGCCCGGTGGTTCGTCGGGCGGTGCGGGGGCGGCGCTGGCCGCCGGATTCACCACGCTGGCAACGGCATCCGATATCGCGGGCTCCACGCGCATTCCCGCGGGATTCACCGGCACGGTCGGTTACAAGGCCCCGTTCGGCCGGATTCCCGGCCTGCCTCCGCTGGCCGCGGACTGGTATCGCGGGGACGGGCCCATGGGCCGGACCGTCGCGGACGTGGCGCTGCTGAGTTCGGTGATGTCGGGGCAGCACGCCGTCGACCATGCATCGTGGGGTGCGCATGGGGAACTCGTGCCGTTGGGTGGCGGCGTGCGCGGGTTGCGGATCGGTCTGAGTGTCCGGCTCGGCGATTATCCGGTCGCCGACGAAGTTGCCGCGAACACGCATGCCGTGGCGGTGGCCCTGCAAGAGGCCGGGGCCGAGATCGTCGGCATCGAACTACCGTGGACGACGGAAATGATCCGGGAGACGATCTTCGCCCACTTCGGCCACATCCTCGGACCGGCCATGGTGCGCGAGACCGCCGGAACCGAAGACGAACTGGCCGGCTATACCCGGCGGTTCATCCATGACGCGGCCGTTGCGGCACAGCGCTATTCGCTGGTGGACTCGCTGGCCATGGACGCCCGACTGCGCGACGACCTGGCGGTGGCCATGCGAGACGTCGATGTGCTGCTGTGCCCGACCTCGGCCGTGACGTCGCTCCAGGCCGCCGGCGAATACCTCGACGGGCTCGACACGCCGCTCGGGCATCTCACCCACTACTGGGAGGGTCACCTGACCAGTCCGTTCAACGTGGCCAACCACTGCGCGGCGCTGTCGGTGCCCAGTGGTCTGTCCGGCGAGAACGTGCCGACGGGCGTCCAGGTGGTCAGCCACCCGCACGACGAAGCGATGGCGTTCCGGGTCGCACACGCCGTCGAGGCCCTGGTCGGATTCGATGGCAGACCCGTGTTGGGCTCCTGCCTCGCCTGACCTGGCCGCGTCAGCGTTGGTCCAGCCAGCGCCGCGGATCGTCCTCCAGACTCGCCCGGTCCCACCCGGCCAGGTCGGCGGCCGCGGCATAGCTGGACTGTAGGAATTCGAGCACCGCGCGGTCGGGGTCGGGTGCCGTGCGGACCGCTTCGTAGGGCAGCAGGAACTGTTTGAAGTCCTGGCTGTAGAACGCCGCATCCGGGCCGACGGAGTAGGCGGCAAAGCCTTCCGGTTCGGGATAGGCGTATGCGTAGAACGCGCCCTCCTCACCTCCGCCGGGCCAGAAACCGCAGCTGCTCAGCTCGTGCGAGTAGCCCTCCACCATGACCCAATCGGCGCAGTTCGGTGCCCCACCCGGGTGCGCGGGTGCGGGGCGGCCGGAGAACCTCGTGCAGGCCATGTCGAACGAGCCCCAGAAGAAGTGCACCGGGCTCACCTTGCCGATGAAGTGGGAGCGGAATTCATTGATGACGCGGTGGGCCTGGACCAGTTGGCGCCAGAAGAGTTGCGCGGCCTGCGGGTCATAGGACGCGTGCTGGTGGTCCTCGGCGAACGGAATCGCCGGATCGACCTCGTTGGGCCGCGCGGAGATTCCTGCTTCGATACCGAGGCTCTGTAGTGCGGACAGTGTCTCGGTGTAGAACTCGGCGACCGGTTTGGCGGTCAGGGCGACGGTGGCGGATCCGCCGTCGCTGGTACGGATCGCCAGCACGTGGTCGACGAAGTCGAACTCCATGTCGAACACCCGGTCGCCGTAGGGAATCGACGACGTGGTCAACCCGCGTGGACTCACATAGAAAGTGACCTGCCACCAGTGATTGAGCAACGGCGAGTGGGTGAGCCGGACCTTGCCCACGATCTGTGTCCACATGTGCAGCGTGTCGCGGGTCGGCTCCCAATCCGACACGCGCAGGGCGGGCCAGCCGTTGTCGGTGCTCATTCGAATTTCCTCTCTACGGCATCGCATGACGCGAAAATTGCAGGACGCGAAGATAATTCGGAGCCTGTCCAGCCGGCCGGTTCGGTGGCGGCAGAACGCTCTATGGCCAGGGTAGGCCATCAACGACGAACGCAGGCCGGGTTCAGGGTGCCGCCCGCCGGGTGACGCGGGCCGGGATGGGTTCCGCGGCGACCACGGTGAACGGCGTCTCCACCCGGAAGTCGTCGTGCAGGGCGAGCACCGAGACCTCCCGCACGATCGTGGCCAGCGCCAGCGTGGCCTCCAGCATGGCGAAGTGATCTCCGACGCAGGATCGGGGCCCGCCACCGAAAGGCAGGTACTGCCAACGATTTCGGCCGGCCGACCGCTCAGGGGTGAACCGGTCCGGGTCGAAGGTCAGCGGATCGTCCCAGAGATCCGGATCACGGTGCATGGCGTAGAAGTTGACGACGGCCATCGTCCCGGCCTCGGCCCGGTACCCGTCGACCGTGATCTCCTCGTTGAGCAGCCGCGGAGCGCCCGCGGCGGGCGGGCACAGGCGCAGCGCCTCGTGCAGTACCCGCACGGTGATCTCCAGGTTCGGTACGTCCTCGGGTGCCAGCGTCCGTGGGCCCAGTGCCGCCACTTCCTCGTACACCCGGGCCGCCAGGTCGGGATCGCGGCCCAGCGCCCACAGGGAATAGCACAGCGTGGTCGAGGTGGTGTCGTGCCCGGCGAGGATGAAAAGCACCAACTCATCACAGATTTCGTCGTCGCTGAGCCGCCGTCCGGTGTCCGGGTCGCGGGACTCGATGAGTGCGCGCACCAGTGGCGCGTCGCGGTCCGGATCCAGGCGTACCGCATCGAGGATCTCCGCGGCGAGTCGATGCAGCCGGGCGTTGGCCGCCCTGGCCCGCCGTTGCCCGGGAGTCGGGACCCACTGCGGGAATTTGACGGGCTGAGTCGAGCGGTCGGCGATCCATGACAGCGACACCCGCAGAGCCGGCCCCACCTCTGCGGCGTGCTCGTCCAGGTCGAGCCCGAACACCGACCGGCCCAGGGCCCGCAAAGTGATTGCGCGGCAGGCGGAATCCAGGTCGATCGTGGCACCGTCCGCCCAGCCGTCCGCGATCGATTGCGCCGCTGCGGCCATGTGCCCCGCGTAGCGCGGGACATTCTGTTTGGTGAACATCGGCTGCAGTGTGCGCCGGCGTGGCAGCCACCGCTCGTGGGGAAGATTCAGCAGGTTGCCGCCCATCAGCCGACGCAATTCGACCATGCTGAGGGCTCCGCCGCGATCGGAGACCGCATCGCGGCGGCCCAGGACGTCACGAGCTCCCTGCGGTGAGGTGATCAACAGCACCGGGGGGATGAGCCACCTCGGCCCCAGCACCATGCGACTGATGGGGCCGCCGGCATCGCGGAGCTGCTGATGACCTTCGATGAAGGACCGCAACGCAGCGATCGTCCGACGGTAGGGCAGTGGATTGCGCGGAGCCAGCGGCGGGGTGTCCGCCGCCGGCCGCGCCTGGATCTCGACCATGTGTCGAGTCTCGGATCGCTCGATCCGAGCGGACTAGCGTAGCGCGTTACGCTATTTTGCCGGTCCGGGGGTTTTCGCTGGTGGCGACGCATGTCACGGTGCGGTCGCCGCGTTGCCAGGAGTCCGCGGTGGGGTACAGCACGAACAGCTGGATCCCGGATTCCGCGGTGGCTTCCGGTGCGTACTCGGCGAGCGCGGGCCCGCATCTGTCGGTGTATTTGACCACCTCGGCGTCGCCGGGGAAATCTCCCTCGGGCAGCTGAAAAACCGCGAACACCTCGCCCTTGTGTGGTTGGTCGCAACTCACCGTCTTGACGTACAACACGCGGCTGCTGTCGGGAACCTCGCTCAGGCAGTCACCCGAGCGGACCTGGCTGGCCTCTGTGGCGCCGCGGTCCCGGGCGAGATAGAACACCGCGGCCGCGGCGATCGCGATCGCCGCCAGCACCACGACCGCCAGCAGCACCCACTTGAGCGCCGACGACTTCTTGGGTGGAGCCGAGAACTGGCCGGGGCCGGTGGAATACGGCTGCGGAGGCGGCGGAGGGTAATGGTGGCCCAGAGGGTCGGGAGGGCCGGGCGGGTACGTCATGGTTCGACGATATCGACTGCCCGCAGCGCGGCGTCCACCGCGAGGGCGGGCACGTTCAACGTCTTGGATCCGAGGTCGTGGCGGGCGCCGGTGATGACGACGAGCTCGGTCGGACCGCCCACCAGAGCCGCGGCCGCGGTGAGCTCGTCGATCGAGCCGAACGGATCGGCGGTGCCGTGGGTGAAGACCGTGGGCACCGTGATGCGGGGCAGGTGCTCGGTGCGGGCGCGTTCCGGCTTGCCGGGCGGATGCAGCGGATAGGAGAACAACGTCAGGACATCCGGGCCCGCACCGTCTGCCGCCACCATCGACGTCATCCGCCCGCCGTAGGAATGGCCGCCGGCGATCACGGGGCCGTCGGTGAGGGTCCGGGCCAGCGCGATCGCCTCGGCGATTCCGTCCTGATCCCCGGCGGCCGATCCCGACGGCGGTCCCTTGGGCCTGCGGCGGCGATACGGCAGGTTGTAGCGGATGGCCAGCCAGCCGCGGGCGGCCCACTCGTCACAGGTCTTGATCAGCATCGCGGAGTCCCGATTGCCCCCGGCGCCGTGGGTGAGCACGACGACGCCGGTCGGGGACGACTCGGGTTCGTGGGCGATGCCGTCGATGGCCTCGAGGTTCATCACCTCAATCTAGGGCCGTCAATCTGAACAGCGCCGACACCGGGCCGTGGCCGTGCCCCAGCGGATAGGCCGCGCGCAGGCACTCGGTGACCCAGCGCTTGCCGAAGGCCACCGCGTCGGGCACCGAGTATCCGTGGGCCAGCGCGCTCGCGGTGGCCGCGGCGAGGGTGTCGCCGGCACCGTGATCGTGGCCGGTGTCGATGCGCTCGGCGTCGAATTCGTGGAACTCGGCGCCGTCGAACAACAGGTCGGGGGCCCGGCTCGAAGTCCGCAGGTGCCCGCCCTTGACCAGCGCCCATTTCGGTCCGAGTGCGTGCAGGGCCTTGGCGGCGTCTCGCTGGGTGGCCTCATCCACCACCTCGATGCCGGTGAGCAGGCGGACCTCGTCGAGGTTGGGGGTCACCAGCGTGGCCAACGGAAACAGCGCGGTGCGCAGCGCATCCAGCGCACTGGGATGCAGCAGCGGGTCGCCGTGCATCGAGGCGCACACGGGATCCACCACCAGTGGTGCGTCCAGGTTCTGCCGTTTCCAGGTGTCGGCGATGGTCTCGATGATCTCCGACGAGGCGAGCATCCCTGTCTTGGCGGCCTGCAGCCCGATGTCGGACGCGACCGCTTCGATCTGCCCGGCGATCACATCCAGGGGGACTTCGTGAAAGCCCTTGACGCCCACCGAGTTCTGCACGGTCACCGCCGTCACCGCGACCAGGCCGTGCAGGCCGAGCATTGCGAAGGTACGCATATCGGCCTGGATGCCCGCGCCGCCACCGGAATCCGACCCGGCGATGGTCATCACCCGGTGCGGTGTCTGACCGGGCGGCGTCAGCGGCAGGTACGGCGTCACGACGCGCTCACGTCCAGGGGTAGATACACCCGGTTGCCGTGGTCGGCGAACTCCTGGGACTTGGCGGCCATGCCCGCGGTGATCTCGTCCGGTGCCCCGTTCGGGTAGGCATCGCGGATGTCCTGCGTGATGCGCATCGAGCAGAACTTGGGTCCGCACATCGAGCAGAAGTGCGCGGTCTTGGCGGGTTCGGCCGGAAGAGTCTCGTCGTGGAACTCGCGGGCGGTGTCCGGGTCCAGCGACAGGGCGAACTGGTCGTGCCAGCGGAACTCGAACCGCGCCTTGGAGAGCGCGTCGTCACGCTGCTGGGCGCGGGGATGCGCCTTGGCCAGGTCGGCGGCGTGTGCCGCGATCTTGTAGGCGATCACCCCGTCCTTGACGTCCTTGCGGTCCGGCAGGCCCAGGTGCTCCTTGGGCGTGACGTAGCACAGCATCGCGGTGCCGGCCTGGGCGATGATGGCCGCGCCGATGGCCGAGGTGATGTGGTCGTACGCGGGGGCGATATCGGTGGCCAGGGGGCCGAGCGTGTAGAAGGGCGCCTCTTCGCAGAGCTCTTCCTCCAACCGGACGTTCTCCACGATCTTGTGCATCGGGACGTGGCCGGGACCTTCGATCATCACCTGCACGCCATGGGATTTGGCGATCTTGGTCAGCTCACCAAGCGTGCGCAGTTCGGCGAACTGGGCCTCGTCGTTGGCGTCGGCGATCGACCCGGGCCGCAGCCCGTCGCCGAGGGAGAACGTGACGTCGTAGCGGGCGAGAATCTCGCAGAGTTCCTCGAAGTGGGTGTAGAGGAACGACTCGGTGTGGTGGGCCAGGCACCAGGCCGCCATGATCGAGCCACCCCGGGACACGATGCCGGTGACTCGGTTGACGGTCAGCGGGATGTAGCGCAGCAAGACCCCGGCGTGCACGGTCATGTAGTCGACGCCCTGCTCGCACTGCTCGATCACGGTGTCGCGGTACATCTCCCACGTCATCTTGGTGGGATCGCCGTTGACCTTCTCCAGTGCCTGGTAGATCGGGACGGTGCCGACCGGGACGGGGGAGTTGCGCAGGATCCACTCCCGGGTCAGGTGGATGTCCTTACCCGTGGACAGGTCCATGATGGTGTCGGCGCCCCATCGGGTGGCCCACACCATCTTGTCGACCTCCTCGCCGATCGACGAGGTGACGGCCGAATTGCCGATGTTGGCATTGACTTTCACCGAGAACGCCTTGCCGATGATCATCGGCTCGCTCTCCGGGTGATTGTGGTTGGCCGGAATCACCGCACGGCCTCGGGCCACCTCGTCGCGCACCAGCTCGGGTGAGACACCTTCGCGCTCAGCGATATACGCCATCTCGGCGGTGATCTCACCGGCGCGGGCGCGTTGCAGCTGCGTGCCGCGGTCGCGGACAACCGCCGGGCGCGGCGGCAGGCCGGTGTTCAGGTCGATCACCGCGCGGTCGTCGGTGTAGGGCCCGGAGGTGTCATACAGGTCGAGATGCTCACCGTTGGTGAGGTTCACCCGGCGAAACGGCACCCGCATGGTCGCGCCGTCCCGGTTGATCTCGCGATAGACCTTGGTGCTTCCGGTGATCGGACCGGTGGTCACGGATGGGTCGACAACAGAATTACTCATTTTCATCTCCCTACGCCGGCATTACCCGGTCAGGTTCGTACGGTCGACGGGCCTACCCGTCCTCTCAGCGCGCTTGTGCGCACTCCCGCGTGTGGTTTGCAGGCCCCAACCTAGCGCAGTCGATGCGGCGGAGGGAACCGGATGGCACGGTTCGAGTTGCCGCGGCTTGATTTGCATAGCTAATATATGTGTTTTGCTCAGGTGATCGATGCGATTAGAGATGCGAACCCGAGATGACGACTGAAGCTGACCCGACGAACGCGGCGGGTGGTGTCGTTGCCGCCCGGTCCGAGACCACCGAGGGTGGCGGACGCCTCGGCTCCAGACATTCCCCAGACCACCCGTTGTACAAATGGGTTGCGCTGTCCAACACCACCCTCGGCACCTTGATGGCCACCATCAACGCCTCGATCGTGCTGATCTCGCTGCCCGCGATCTTCCGCGGCATCGGCCTGAACCCGCTGGCCCCGGCCAACGTCAGCTACCTGCTGTGGATGCTGATGGGTTATCTGGTGGTGACGGCCGTGCTGGTCGTGCTGTTCGGCCGGCTCGGCGACATGTACGGCCGCGTGCGCATCTACAACCTGGGCTTCGTGGTCTTCACCGTCGCCGCGATCGCGCTGTCGATCGATCCGTTCGACCTCGGCGGCGGCGCGGTGTGGCTGATCGCCTGGCGGGTGGTGCAGGGCGTGGGCGGCGCGATGCTGATGGCCTCGTCGTCTGCGATCCTCACCGACGCGTTCCCGGCCAACCAGCGCGGGATGGCGCTGGGCGTCAACATGGTCGCGGCCGTCGCCGGGTCCTTCCTCGGCTTGCTGATCGGCGGCGTGCTGTCCGAATGGGACTGGCGGGCGATCTTCTGGGGCGGTGTTCCGGTCGGCATCCTCGGCACCATCTGGAGTTACCGCTCACTCCGCGAACTGGGGGTACGCAGCCCTGGCCGGCTGGACTGGGCCGGGACGCTGACGTTCGGCATCGGGCTGACGGTGCTGCTGACCGGCATCACCTACGGCATCCAGCCCTACGGTGAGTCCACCACCGGCTGGACCAACCCGTGGGTGCTGGGTTCCATCCTCGGCGGTGTGCTGCTGCTGGTGGTGTTCTGCCTGATCGAGCTGCGGGTGACGCACCCGATGATGAACATCCGGCTGTTCCGCACCACCGCCTTCGGGATGGGCAACCTCGCCGGCCTGATGTCGTCGGTGGGCCGTGGCGGCCTGCAGTTCATGCTGATCATCTGGCTGCAGGGCATCTGGCTTCCGCTGCACGGGTACAGCTTCGAATCCACCCCGCTGTGGGCCGGGATCTACATGTTGCCGATGACGATCGGCTTCCTGGTGTCCGGCCCGTTGGCCGGCACGTTGTCTGACCGCTACGGCGCGCGCCCGTTCACCGTGGGCGGCATGCTGCTGATGGCCGTGACGTTCGTGGCGCTGGTGATGATCCCGGTCGACTTCAACTACTGGCTCTTCGCCACCCTGGTGTTCCTCAACGGCCTGGGCGGGGGAATCTTCACCGCGCCCAACACCGCGGCGGTGATGTCGTCGGTGCCCGCCGCCGAGCGTGGGGCCGCATCCGGGGTGCGCGCGACGTTCTTCAACGCCGGCTCGTCACTGTCGATCGGCATCTTCTTCTCGCTGATGATCGTCGGCCTGGCCGGAACCCTGCCCACCGCGATGAGCAGCGGCCTTGAGCAACAAGGTGTTTCGTCGGCGGTGGCCCACGACGTCGCGAACCTCCCGCCGGTCGGCAGTCTGTTCGCGGCATTCCTGGGCTACAACCCGATCGCCGAGTTGCTGGCCCCGTCGCATGCACTGCAGCAACCCGGCGTCGATGCCGATGTGCTGACCGGTCAGGAATTCTTCCCGCGGCTGATCACCGAGCCGTTCCACGCCGGACTGACGGTGGTGTTCCTCGCCGCCGCGGCGATGATGCTGATCGGTGCGGTCGCGTCGATGTTCAACGCGGGCCGTTACGGGACCGAACCCGGGGCCGAGAACGGGGCCTGAGCGGTGGGAGCCGCCGACGAGGCCTGAGTGGCGGGAGCCGCCGACGAGGCGTAGCCGATCGCACCTACACTCGGGCCGATGAGCACCGCACAGCGCCGCGGATTCAACGACGCCATCACGAGCTTCTGGAGTTTTGCCGCACCGGCCTACGACCAGGGCTGCCTCCAGCGTTGGGTGTACCGCCCCGCCCAGGACGAGGTGATCGCCCAACTGCGGCAGCGCGGTTCCCGGGCCATCGCCGACATCGCCTGCGGTACCGGCATCCTGGCCGATCGCATCGAACGGGATCTCCGCCCCGATGAGGTCTACGGCCTGGACATGTCCGCCGGAATGCTCGCCCAGGCGGGCAAGCGTTCGGATCGCGTGCGGTGGATGTCGGCCCCTGCCGAGGAGCTGCCCTTCCAGGACGGCTTCCTCGACGCCGTGGTCACCACCTCGGCCTTCCACTTCTTCGATCAGCCCGCCGCACTCGCGGAGTTCTATCGGGTCCTGGCGCCAGGGGGAATGGTGGCGGTGACGACGATGAGCCCGCGCCGGACGTTCCTGCCGCTGCACGCGCTGTCCGCCGGCCTGGGGGCACCCGCACACAGCCCCACCGAGAAAGAGATGCGCGCGCTGTTCGAGGCGGCCGGGTTCACCATCGCCGAGCAACATCGGGTGCACCGGCCGGTGTGGACGCCGATCTCCGACGCCATCACGGTGGGTGTCAAGCCCGCATGACCGAGAGCGACGAGCAGGTCCAGATTCGCGGTTCGGTGCAACTGCGTCGCGACCGCTGTGCGACCTCCACCGCCGACCAGCGGCTGCTGGACCGGCGCGGCCCGACCGATTGGGTGCACACCGACCCGTGGCGGGTGATGCGCATCCAGGGTGAGTTCGTCGACGGTTTCGATGCGCTATCCGAAATGCCACGGGCAGTAACAGTTTTCGGATCAGCGCGCACCGTTCCGCATTCACCGGAGTACCGGTTGGGCGAGGAACTGGGCATCGCACTGGTGCGAGCGGGCTATGCGGTGATCACCGGGGGCGGTCCGGGTTCGATGGAGGCGGTCAACCGCGGGGCCAGCGAGTCCGGGGGCTACTCCGTCGGACTCGGTATCGAACTTCCCTTCGAGCAGCGCCTCAACCACTGGGTCGATCTCGGCATCAACTTCCGCTACTTCTTCGTCCGCAAGACCATGTTCGTCAAGTACGCGCAGGCATTCGTATGCCTGCCGGGCGGATTCGGCACCCTCGACGAACTGTTCGAGGCGCTGACCCTGGTGCAGACCCACAAGGTCACCGAGTTTCCGATCATCCTGCTGGGTGTCGACTACTGGTCGGGGCTGATCGACTGGATCCGCAACACCATGCTGCGTGACGGAAAGATCTCCGAATCCGAGTTCGCCCTGCTCCATTGCACCGACAGTGTTGCCGAAGCCGTGGAACTCATCACCGCGTCGGCGGGATAGCCGAGGAGTAGCGGCGCGGTTTGCCGGGCCCAAGCTCGGCCAGCGTCGGCACCCGCGTCACCTCGACGGGCCGGCCCAGCAGCAGGACCAGCGCCTCGATCACCCGCTGCCGATCGCCCGAGGCGACCACCGCCGAGATGCGGCCATCCGCGTCCTGCGTGACGCTCCACCCGCGGGCGCCGGCGGCCTGCAGCTGCTGGGTCAGGTCGACGCAGGGCACCGCATCCCCGGCGGCCGAGACGAAAACCGTTGCCTGCCTGCCCTCCAGGTCGGCGAGCGCCGGTCGGCCGCGATGGGTGACCAGTCGCCCGTAGTCGCCGGTGCGATACCGCACGAGTGGCATGAACTGGTTCTCGCCGCAGGTCACCACGATCTCGCCGGCCAGTACCTCGACGTGGACCCGCCGGTCGGCCACCAGGAACGGACCGCCGTCATCGCTCACCGCGATGGGCCGGGTCTCGTGCAAACCGTAAACGTCCAGTACCGGGCAGTCGTAGGCCGCCTCCAGTGCCCGGCGCAACGGAGTGGTCAGCGTCATCGCCCCGGAGATCAGCGCCAGCGGACGCAATACCGCCGCGAGCGCGGGTTCCAGCAGCACCTCGAGCGAGGTGGGCGTTCCGCTGATCACCTGAGGATCGGTCTCTCGCAGAAACCCGTCGCGCTGCGCACTGCCCCCGGCCCAGGTGGCGGGATGCAGATTGAGCCGGGTCATCAGCGCCTCGCCGAAGCCGGGCACCACCGAGGGATACGTGAACGCCTGCCGCTGAAAGACCGTCTGCACCAATGCCACCCGATGGTGCACCGGTTCCCACCCGGCCCCCACCAAGCCGCGCAGCCAGTGAAATCCGCGGGCCAACTCGTCCGGGTCGTCCGGCATCACCAGGGCGGCCCCGGTGCTTCCGGAACTCGTGCCGTGCAGCATTCGGCTCAGATCGGCACCGGGCGGGACGAACGCGGCGATGTCGTCGACCAGATCCTCACGCCCGATGAGCGGGAAGTCGGCGAGACTCTCCAACGTGCCCGGGTGGCGGCGATAGGCCGGGAGGGTGCGGGCCAGCGCGAGATGCTGCGGCAGCCAATCATCAAGCGGCAGTTGCCGGGTGGTCGCCTGCTGTTGATCGGGGGTGAGCCGGTGCCCGACGCGGTGACACCATGCCGGGGCGAGCCGGTGCTGCTCGAGAGCGGCCAACCGGGCCCGACCGTCCGCCGACAGCCCCGGCCAGCGTTCCTCATCGGTCAGGGCCACCTGGCCGAACGGGACGTAATCTGCGAGCCGCAGCGGATCGTCACTCACTGTTGTACCGGGCCGCAGCTTCTTTCGCCTTCGCGTCGGCCAGTCTGCGTTGGACGGCCATGCGGTGCTCGTGATCGGCCAGGGCCTGCGCCAGCGCTCCCTCGCGGCGCACCGAATCACGCATCTCGAACAGCGAACGTGCCTGCGTGACATCCTCTCCGCGGGGCAGCAGACCGTTCCACAGCAGGAAGGTGCGCACCGCCTCGTCGCGGCGCTCCGAATCGCTGAGCCAACGGCCGGGGTCGACCAGCGGCGCCACCCGAAAAGCCAAGGCCAACAATGCTGGTGCCGCTTTCCGCTCGTCGAGTGGCGCGGTGAGCGGGCCGACGAGGTCGGTGCCGGCGAACAACCACAGGCCGATCGCGGCACCCCGCCGGGAAGCGGGCGTGCCCCGCTCGGCGATGCGCTGAGCGGCCGCGGCGCAGCCGGTGTGGTCGAACACGTCGCACGCGAGCGCCACCACGTCGACGGTGTCGGCCAGAAACGGCTGCGGCGTACTCGCCAGCCGGGCCGCTACCTCGTCGACCGCGGGGCCGGGCCGCAGCCCGGACCACACCTCCTGCTCATCCATGCGCTCCGCGAACCAGTTCGCCAGTTCGTCAGCCATGTGCCACCGCCCGCCGATATCCCGCGATGTGCGCGGCCAGCCTCGCGCAGACGGCCGGCGCGTCGGCCATGCTGTCCAGGTAGTCGACGGCGTAGCCGGCCTCGGCGGCCGGCCCGGCCACCGAGCGGGTCCGGTCCTGCACCAGCAGGGTGGCGGTGTCGAGTTGACGCCGCACCGCTGCCGCCACCTCGGCGTACTCTTCCTGACCGGCACCGAACATCGACGCCAGCCCGTCGTCGGACAGCACCACGAGGTGGCTCAGCTCGTCGCGGGTCCGCTCGCCGGATGGGTACCGGGCGGCCAGCAGATCCAGCGGGAACACCGTGGCGCCGGAGAAGAAGGTGGTCAGTTGGCGCATGATCTCCAGCCGGTCTCGGGTGTACACACTGTCTCCGGCCACCTGGCCGCGGCCCGCCCATGACGTGACCCGCACCCGCCCACCACCTTTGAGGACCGACAGGGCAAGGATCATGCCGGCCAGGACGGCAGGCGAGCCCCGTTCGGGCTTCGGCATCGAGCCCGAGGAGTCGATGTACAGATCGAGTGCCACCGCTTCGGTGGTGGTGACCGTTTCGTCGGGCAGTTGGGTACGTCGTCGTGTCGTCACCCCGGGTATCACCACCGGGTTCACGGCGAGGGTGGCCGGCCAGTCCAGTTCGGTGGCGTCGTCACCGAGCTCCCAGGTCTCCAGCGGCCCGGGGATTCCCCGATCGCTGAGACCGCGGCCGGTTTGCCGCATTGGGCGGACCCACGGCCGGGCCTGCGCCTCGTACCACGCGAGCATGACGGCGTTCGGATCGGACCCGGCGAACAAGTCCAAAGTCTGTGCGACGCCGTACTGTTGGCCCGGCGCCGGATCCTGCGGGGCGGCACCGATCGCGGCGGCCGAGGGATGCGTCGGGGTCTCGCTGAGCCGCGGATCGGCCAGTACTTGAGCGAGTTCGGCCGCGGTGGCCGGTGATCCGCCCTGTTCGGCGCAGCCGCCGTCGGGAAGGCCGGAGGCATCGGGAGTCATGGACTCCAGTACCAGGTAGGGCACCAGCACCATGCCGAAGGTCAGGGCCCCGCCCACCGGGTCGGCCCCGAAGGTGCGGACCGCCTGGGCCACGTACTCGGCATCGGTGACGGGTTGCACCGGCTGGCTCAACAGCAGCTCGTCCTGGATGGCGCGCACCCGCATGGCGGCCGCCCGGTGTGCCCGTTCCTTCTCCCGCAGGTCCTCGCGGACCTTCGACACGTCGATCGTGGCCGGATCGACGTGCTGGCGGGCCCGCGCCGCATCCCGCACCGCCTCGGCCACGGTAGGAGGATCGTTGGGGCACAACGTGTTCGACGGTAGCGACCACAACAACTCGTAGGCCCGCATCAGCACCCACCAGGCCGCGTTCGACACCGGTTCCGCAGCGGTCAACGTCCGCCACAACGTGATCATGTCCGGCTCGGTACCGGGGTTCAGCCGGCGCTGCATCCGAACCACCCGATCGTTGATGAGCAGGTCCGACCACAGATTGGACAGCATCCGCGCCGTCGCGGTGACGGGGATGGCCCGTCGCGGATCGCTCGCCACGATCGCCCGGGCCATCTGCTGCAGCAGCTTGAACGAGACGATGCGGGTGCTCGGGGACAGCACGTGGTGGCCGACCTCGTGGGCGAAGACACTGGCCAGGTGGCGCTGGGCGCCCCGGTGGTTCAGCTCGTCGAGATCGATGGAGATCGACGGCGGGAACGCGAACCAGGCAAAGGTACCGGTTCCGCTGTCGCGCACCATGTTCGGTGGATGCAGCTCGACGCCCCACAGGTCGAGCGCGGCCCGCCAGGCCACCAGCTCGGTGTCGGTCGGCGCGCGGCCGGTCATGCCGGCCAGATCTCGGCCAGATAGGAGGTGGGGCGCACCACCAGCCGGGCCGTCCGTGGCCCGTCCTCCGAAGCGGCGGCCGGGGGCGCGGGTGACAGGACGTGACCGAATACGTCGGCATCGATCTGCCAGCGCTGAGTGCCGACGTTCACCGTCCACCGGCCCGGACCGGACGGCACCGGATCGGTGGGGGGATGCTGCCACACGCCGCCGAGCCCGGTGAAACCGCCGATCCGCGCGATCAGTTCGCCCGGCCGGTGCAGCGGCCAGTAAAACCGGTCCACCGCCTGCCCATTGGTGAAGTGGACGACGGCGTCGACCGGAAGACTCAGCACCCGGGCAGCCAGATCGATGGGCAGCCGCTCCAACCGGGCCAGCGCGTCGGCCCGGATCCCCAGCACCCCGGCCCGCCAGGCGGCCACCGCGGCGACATCGACCATCGCCTCGGGCGCCACTGAAATACCGCTCAGCGCATGGCGGTAGCGGTGTGGATCGCCGCCGAACCGGGCGACGTTGTCGGCGGACAGGGCAAGGTCGAGCCCCGATACCGCGGGCAGCTCGGCCGGTGCCGGCGCGTCGAGGTTGACCCGGTGGTACGGCCGGGCGATCACCCGCCGTTCTCCAGCCAGTGCAGATAGTTCGAATACCGTTGGTACAGATACTTCAGCGCGACCAGATCGTCGAAATCGCGGCCGTAGATCTTGCCGATACCCGAGATCGCCGAGATCCGGGCTTCGATGGTGGTGAGGCGCCGCGTCACCTCGAGCGCGCCGACGCCGTCGAGGCCACCGTCGAACTCGGCAAGCAGCTCGGCCACCGGGTCCTCGTCCTCGCGGGCCAGGGCGACGAACTGCCGGCACGAGGCGTCGAACAGGTCGGTCAGCCAGCCGGCGGCATCGGAGGCCAGTTCCCGGTCGGCGCCGGTGTCGAACCGGGGATGCGCGGTATTCGGTAACAGCTTGCCGCGCAAGGCGAACGGCACCATCGCGCGGACGTCCTCGAGGGTGACGGTGTCGTTGCCCCGGAACCAGGCCAGCGCCTTAGCGTAGAGCACCAGGTTCTGCAGCGAGCGCACCGACACCCCGTTGACGGTCTGCGAACCGAGATCCACCTGCAGGTCCGCGCCGGAGTTGGCGTCGATGACCTGCTCGACCTCAAGACCGGCAGTCGCCACCACATCCTTGGTCCGGTACTCGAACCGACGACCACCGTGCTGGACGAACTCGAAGTGGCTGATGAAGAACTCCAGGCGGCGCCGCACCTCGGTGGGCACCGGGATCGTGCGGATCGCGGCGACCATCGCGGCCTGCTCGGCGGCGGTGAACACCAGCTCGGCCGGCACGTTGTCCTCGGGGCGGTCCCCGGCCTCGACCCGGCTCACCAGCTCGTCGAGGAACCGGCTGTTGAACCCGAATGCCTGCACCGTCACGTCGATGCGGTCCCGCAGCGCCTGGATCACCGGGAAGGTGCCGCCACCGCCGTCGTCGTTGGCGGTGAAAAACCAGCTCTGCACGCCGTGTTCGGGTGCGGTGACGTGCATCTGGTCGTGGCTTTCGACGTATCCCTCGGCGACCATGGTCAGCAGCGCGGACTGGGTCTTGGTCGGAATCCGGTTGTATTCGTCGACGATCTTGACCGGTGCGGTCAGCCAGCTCTTCCACGCGATGGTGATCTCGGCCAGGCTCCCGGCCTGCACCAGATCGCGCGGCAGCGGTATCCCGACCAGGTCACCCACGGTCAACTGCGGCTGACCCTGTTGCACGTGGCGTCGCACCTCGGCGGGCGCTGATCCGGCCAGCACCCCCATCAGCACGGCAAGGGTGGTCTTGCCGCGGCCCGGGCCGCCGATCAGCAGACACCGACCGCCGACGGCGAAAGTCAGCAGCGGGACAAGGACATTGGAGGAGTAGGCAGGCTGCTTGGGCAGACTCAGGGTGGCGCCGGCATCGCCGAGCGGATAGCTGACAGTGGTGTCCGAGCCGAATTCGACGTCGTAGAACGGGGAGATGACGGCCTTGTTGATCAGCCAGAAGTAGGCGCGGCGCAGCTTCTCGTCGAGGGTGACCGGCGTGACCGCGGGCGGTGTGAACAGGTCGGCGGCGGTGAGGCCGCCGGCCGGCGCGTGATGCACGGGCAAGGTCGGCGATTGGGATACCGCACTCCACCTGGTCGTCATCTGCCCCCCTTCGGGCTAATGCTAACTGTCCGGCGCCGGCTGCCCATTCGTTGATTCTGCGGCCAGGGCTTGGCTCACTCGCACTTTCTCGCCGTGGCCGCAGAGTCGACCGAGCGACTCAGCTCAGCTCCACCACGACCGGGGCGTGATCGCTGGGTGCCGTGGTGCCCTTCTTGGGCCGTCGCTCGTCCTTCACGATCTCGGCATTGGTGACGCGCGAGGCCAGGCCGGGGGAGCCGAGGATGAAATCGATGCGCATGCCGCGGCGCTTCTGGAACGCCAGCTGGGTGTAATCCCAGTACGTGTAGATCCCCGGCCCTTCCGTGAAAGGCCGCACCACATCGGTGAATTGGGCGTCATGCATGGCCTGGAACGCGACCCGCTCGGGCTCGGAAACGTGCGTGCTCCCGTTGAACGCGGCCATGTCCCAGACGTCTTCATCCTTGGGGGCGATGTTCCAGTCACCGACCAGTGCGATCGGCTGCTCCGGATCCGCCTGCAGCCAGCCGGCGGCGGTATCCCGCAGGGCGGCAAGCCAATCGAGCTTGTAGGCATAGTGCGGATCGGCCAGGGTGCGACCGTTGGGGACATACAGGCTCCACACCCGCACGCCGCCGCAGGTCGCTCCCAGGGCGCGGGCCTCGGCGATGGCTTCTTCCTCGGGTTTGCTGCTCCAGGTCGGTTGTCCCGCGAAACCGATCTCGATGTCCTCGAGGCCGACGCGCGACGCGATGGCGACGCCGTTCCACTGGTTCAGCCCGATGTGCGCCACCTCATAGCCCAGTGCCGCGAAGGGCAGCATCGGGAACTGCGCGTCGGTGCACTTGGTCTCCTGCATGGCCAGCACGTCGACGTCGGCACGCTCCAGCCAGTCGACCACCCGGTCTACGCGGGTACGGATCGAATTGACGTTCCAGGTGGCCAGGCGCATGGGTGTAGAGAGTACGGGTCAGCGTGGGCCGACCAGATCCTCGGCCGCGACATAACGGGTTTGATGATGTAGCCGGAAACCCAGCGAGGTGTACAGCGCGACCGCCTCGTGGTTGTCCACCTCGACCTGGACGTAGGCGTGCCGGGCGCCCGCCTCGGCACCCCAGACCAGCAGCGCCTCGCACACGGCGCGGGCGTGGCCCTGTCGACGGCGGCCGGGCGGCACCCGGACCGATGAGATGCCCAGCCAGGCGGTGCCGTCGGGGGCCGTCGTCACCGCGCCGCGGCCGACCGCGCACTCGGGCACCGTCGCGAACGTCAACCGCCCGTCGACCACTGCCGTCAACACGTCGACGGGGACTTCGCGTTCGTAGATCCGCAGCCACTGCGCGTCCGGTTGCCGTGCCAGCGTCACACTCGCGGTGGAGGGGGCAGCGGGCAGTTCGCGCACCATCACCCGGGTCGGTTTGATGCCGGGGCTGCGGATCGGCAGCAGCCGCTCCGGCAGGGCCAGCCAGGCCGGCAGGTCACGTTCGCGGTACCAGTCGAGCACCGCGGACAGGTCGGCGATCTGTGCCGACACGCCCAGCGGTATCGCCGAATTGGCGCGGCTGGTGACGCCGTGCCCGGCGCGCAGCAGCCAGCCGCCCAGCCAGTGCTGCTCGACACCGGGCCAGGCCAGTGCCGCGGCATGCTCGAGGGCGCGGATCTCCGAGGCCCGCACCGGGGCGTGCGACAGCTCGCGCACGCTGACGATGTCGTCGGGCGCGACGTCGACGAGTTCGCCGTCCTTGGTGCGGATCAGCACCGTCGGTGTCAGGCGCTCCAGATGTCCGATGACATCGGTGAGCGGCTTGGCCGACCCGGCGGGCAGCCGGTAGCGCAGGCTGACCCGGGATCCGGGTGCGGGCAGCTCAGACATCGAATTCGCGGAAGGCGACCGGCATCAATGCCCGAACGGGTCGGGAACCTCGCCGGGCATCCAGGACAGGCCGGGAACACCCCAGCCGTTGCGCTTGACGGTCTTCTTGGCGGCCCGGGCGTAGCGGCCCACGAGCCGGTCGATGTAGAGGAAACCGTCGAGGTGCCCGGTCTCGTGCTGCAGCATCCGGGCAAACAAGTCGGTGCCTTCCAGAGTGACCGGTGAACCGTCGGCGTCCAGGCCGGTGACCCGCGCCCAATCGGCCCGTCCGGTCGGGAAGTTCTCGCCCGGCACGGACAGGCAGCCTTCCTCGTCATCGTCTGGGTCGGGCATCGTCTCGGGAACTTCGGAGGTCTCCAGCACCGGGTTGATGACGACGCCGCGACGGCGCGTGGTGTGGCCGCGGGTCGGGGCGCAGTCATACACGAACAACCGCTTGCCCACGCCGATCTGGTTGGCGGCCAAGCCAACCCCGTTCGCGGCGTCCATGGTGTCGAACATGTTCTTGATGAGTTCGGGCAGGTCCGCGGGCAGCGAACCGTCCGGGCCGACCGGCACCGGCTCGGTAGGCGTGTGCAGAACGGGATCCCCGACGATGCAAATTGGTACGACGGCCACCGGGGAATCTTAGGCGGAAAGCCTTCCCGAGCCGACTCGCGGGCTTATGTGTCACCCAGACCCAGCAAGCCGTGGTTGAATAATCGCCGAACCACAGTGATGTTATTTCTCGAGTGTCGGAAGGGTCCAAGGAGCGATATGGACGGCGCCATGGCGCGGACTGAGCAATCCGGGGACGACTCTGACCTGAGCGATGGGCTCACCCGGCGCGAGCACGATATTTTGGCCTTCGAGCGCCAGTGGTGGAAGTACGCCGGCAGCAAGGAAGACGCGATCAAAGAGCTCTTCTCGATGTCGGCCACCCGGTACTACCAAGTGCTGAACGCGTTGGTGGACCGCCCCGAAGCGCTGGCCGCGGACCCGATGCTGGTCAAGCGGCTGCGGCGGATGCGGGCCAGCCGTCAGAAGGCCCGGGCCGCGCGGCGGCTCGGCTTCGATATCACTACCTAACGGGCGCCCCGCGCGCGAGGAGGACAAATGGCTTCTCGCACACGAGGAGGACAGATGGCCGGTGTGAGGGATCGGGCGGTTCGCTCGATACAGTGGTGCCGATGAATCAGCGAGACTCCTCCGGGCTGCCCCTGCGCGCCATGGTCATGGTGCTGTTGTTCCTCGGGGTGGTATTCCTGCTGGTCGGGCTCCAGGCGCTCGGCTCCGACGACGACTCCGCGGAACAGTCGCCCGTGGCCACGACGTCGGCGACCACCACCACGGCGAAGACCTCGGCGAAGGCCGAACCCGCACCCGAGGCCAAGGCCGACGTGCGCGTGTACAACATCTCCGACGTCGCCGGTGCGGCCGAGACCACGGCCAACCGGTTGCGTGAGGCGCGCTGGAACGTGACCGAGACCGGCAACCTGACCATGGAAGGGGTCGCCGGCACCACGGTGTTCTTCGGTGAGGCTCCGGGGGAGAAGGACGCCGCCGAAGCCGTGGGCAAGGCGCTGCAGGCCCCCGTCGAACCCCGACGCCCCGAACTCGTCGAGCAACCACCGGGCGTGATCGTAGTAGTCACCGGTTAGGCTTTGGGCATGCTCAAGCCCGTCAGTGTTGCCGTCCTGTTCGCTGCCCCCGTCGTCGCGCTGAGCGCCTGCAGCCCGCCCGGTGAGGTGCCGTCCGACGCGCCCGGCACCACGCCGTCGGTCTGGACCGGTTCGCCCTCGCCTACTGCTGCTCCGGGTGAGCACGGCGGCGGCCACGGCTCGCCGGCCACCAGCGGCGGGGAGACCCTCACCGCAGACCTCAAGACCGCCGACGGCACCTCCGTGGCTACGGCCGACATCCAGTTCGCCGACGGTTTCGCCACCGTGACGGTCGAGACCACCGCTCCCGGCCGCCTGGCCCCCGGGTTCCACGGTCTGCACATCCACTCGGTCGGCAAGTGCGAGGCCAACTCGGTGGCCCCGACCGGCGGCGCCCCCGGCGACTTCAACTCCGCCGGCGGCCATTTCCAGGTGGCCGGGCATTCCGGACATCCCTCCAGCGGTGACCTGAGCTCGCTGCAGGTCCGGGCCGACGGCTCGGGCAAGCTGGTGACCACCACCGACGCCTTCACCGCCGAGGATCTGCAGGCCGGCGCCAAGACCGCGATCATCATCCACGAGAAGTCGGACAACTTCGCCAACATCCCGCCGGAGAAGTACCAGCAGGTCAACGGGACCCCTGGCCCCGACCAGGCCACGTTGGCCACCGGCGACGCGGGTAGCCGGGTGGCGTGCGGTGTCATCGGCGCAGGCTGACAGCCGCATCGATTTCGCCGGGTCACCCCGGCCAACTGTCGGCGTCGAATGGGAGTTCGCTCTCGTCGACGCCGACAGTCGTGATCTGAGCAACGGTGCCGCCGAGGTGATCGCCGAGATCGGCGAGAACCCGCACGTACACAAGGAGTTGCTGCGCAACACCATCGAACTCGTCACCGGAATCTGTGACAACACCGGTGAGGCGATGGACGACCTGCGCAGCACGCTCGGCACCGTCCGCAACATCGTCCACGACCGCGGCATGGAACTGTTCTGCGCCGGCACTCATCCGTTCGCGAAATGGTCGGCGCAGCAACTCACCGACGCACCGCGCTACGCCGAACTGATCAAGCGCACCCAGTGGTGGGGGCGGCAGATGCTGATCTGGGGTGTGCACGTGCACGTCGGGGTCTCCTCGGCGCACAAGGTGATGCCGATCATCTCCTCGCTGCTCAACCAATACCCGCATCTGCTGGCCCTTTCGGCGTCGTCACCGTTCTGGGACGGTGAGGACACCGGTTACGCGAGCAACCGGGCGATGATGTTCCAGCAGCTGCCCACTGCGGGTTTGCCGTTCCAGTTCCAGACCTGGCCGGAGTTCGAGGGTTTCGTCCACGACCAGAAGAAGACCGGGATCATCGACCACCTCAACGAGATTCGTTGGGATATCCGGCCGTCACCGCATCTCGGCACGGTCGAGGTGCGCATCTTCGACGGAGTGTCGAATGTGCGAGAGCTCGGTGCGCTGGTGGCACTGACCCACTGCCTGATCGTCGATCTGGACCGTCGCCTCGACGCCGGCGAGCAGTTGCCGACCATGCCGCCCTGGCATGTCCAGGAGAACAAGTGGCGCGCCGCGCGCTACGGCCTGGATGCGGTGATCATCCTCGACGCGGACAGCAATGAGCGGTTGGTCACCGAGGATCTCGATGATCTGCTGAATCACCTTGAGCCGGTTGCCAAGTCACTGGGATGTGCCGACGAGCTGGCCGCGGTGACCGACATCTACCGCGGCGGCGGTTCCTACCAACGGCAGCGCCGGGTCGCCGAGGAGAACGACGGCGACCTCCGCGAAGTCGTGGACTCCCTGGTCGGCGAACTCGAGCTGTAAGTTCTCAGACCACCGTGATGGCGGGGCCACCGGCCCGCCGAGGGTGAATTGCCTTGTAGTGCACCGTGACATAGGGCCAGGCCTGCATGGCGGTGACACCGTCCAGGCCGCGGATGGTGTCGTCGAGTACGGTCAGCAAGTCCTCCCCACGCGCGGTCACCACCTCGGCCAGGACATCCCACCGGCCGGCGGTCAGCGCCACGTAGGACACCACGTCCACGCGGGTCAGCGCCTCGGCGACCTTCTGCGCGCCCGAGCGGCCGTCGGTCCGCAGGGCCACCCAGCTGCAGTGCCGGTAGCCGAGCCGCAGCGGATTCGCGATGCACATCACCCGGGCCGCACCGGAATCCACCATCCGGCTGTACCGGGATCGGATGGTCGTCTCGGACAAGCCAAGGGCAGAAGCGAAGTCGCGGAAGGCGGCGCGACCGTCGACCGCCAGCCGGGTGAGGATGGCCCGGTCGGTGTCGTCCAGCGGACGCGGCCGCACGCCACCGTCGGCAAGCTGACCCGACAGCCGGGCCTGCTGATAGTGCAGCCGCAAGTAGGGCAGCAGTTCGACCGAGCGCACCCCGGGCCGCGACGCGATCGTGCCGAACGCCACGTCGTGTAGTTCGCGGGCATCTGTGCAGACCAGCTCCAGCACCACTCCGAACGGCCCTGTCGTCGCCGTCACATAGTCGGCTTCGGGCAGCAGGGCCAGCTCGGCGGCGAGATCGACCGGGGTGCGTGACCCGTCGACGGTCAGCAGGGCCAGGCCCAGCGAGCCGAACCCGAGGACAGCCGGATCGGTGATGGCGGCGATGGTCATATAGCCTTCGCCCAACAGACGCGAAACCCGGCGGCGCGCAGCCTTTTCCGTGATGTCGGCCCGGCGGCCCAGCTCCGCGTAGGGAATCCGGCCGTCGGCCTGCAGCAATTCGATCAAGTGCCGGTCGACCGCGTCGAGGTCGGTGTAGCCCGGATCGGACAGCAGCGTGCGGGGTGCCTCAAGCTCCGCTGACGGTGGCATCACCTGAGGTTACCGGGTGCGGACGCGTGTCCTCGATTGACCAAACGGGAGACGAGGACGATCCTGGCCCCATGACGGTCTCACCGATGTTTCCGCTCGAAGTGGCGATGCTGCCCGGCCAGGAACTGCCGCTGCGGATCTTCGAACCACGGTACGTGGCGATGGTCGGCGACTGTATGGCCATGCCGGAACCCTCTTTCGGGGTGGTGCTGATATCAGCCGGGCGCGAGGTGGGTGGTGGTGACCGCAGATGCGACGTCGGGGCGCGGGCCATGATCGTGGACTGTCAGGAGTTCGGTGTCGGCAAGTACCGGCTGCTGTGTGTGATGGGTGAACGCATCCGGGTGCAGCAATGGCTCGACGACGCCCCGTATCCGAGGGCCGAGATCGAGCCCTGGCCCGACGACCCGGACAGCCCGGCCGACCCGGCCCGCATCAGCGACATCGAGGACCGGATGGTCGCGCTGCTCGACCGGATCGGCGAGGCTCGCGGGACCTCGATCCGCAGTCGCGAGATCGTGGAGTCCGCCGGCGTCGACCCGGAGAACCGCTTGTACGCCTTGGCGTCCCGGTTGCCCATCGGACAGGCCGACCGCTACTCGCTGTTGTCGGCACCGTCGGAGGCGGCTCGCGTCGAGGTGCTCGGCGAAGCCGTCGACACCGTCGCCGCGATGGTGGAGTTCCAGCTTTCGGAATGAGCGCTCACCGTGGTGCGGTACTTCACCAAAGCTGATCACCCACAACAGATCATCGGGTTATTCGGGCACGAAGTCCTCATCGCGGAGCCGCTCGAGTGCCCGACCGTCGGTGAGCTCCATGCGGTTTTCCGGATGCAGCCAGTAGTGCCGCACCATCCAGTACAGCGCGGCCCCGCTGGGTGCATAGGTTCCGGCATTCTCGATCACGATGGGCCGGTCGTCTTCCCGGACCAGGCAGATCGGGTGGCGTGAGTTTCGGTTCGAGGAGACGTCGGTGACATCGACTATGTCGTCCCAGGATTCGGTGTGTGAGCCCGAACCGTTGGCGTGGCTGACGCCGTCCGGGCCGAGACGCACCACCGGGGTCCGGCCCTTCACGAGGTAGAAGGCACCGCCGATCACCGTGAAGATCAAGATCATGGCCATCATCGTGGTGGCGTCGCCAGGGTCATTCGGATTCATGAACGGCAGGTCGTCTCGATCCCGGGCGGCAAGCAGGTACAGCACCGCGGTCAGCAGCAAGCCGACCGTGCCGACGCCCATGCACCACCGGGCCGCGGCGCTGGTCGACAGCGTGGTCCCGGCCTCGGTCGATACCCCACGCAGGCGGGTCGATCCCATGACGCTGAGGGCGCTGGCCGCCAGCCAGCCTCCGATGGTGACGACGAATCCGGCGGTGATGGCCGCATAGACACTGTCGTCGCGTTCGAGCGCGTTCACCGTCATCACAACGCAGGCGACACCCATGCCACCGAACATCAGATAGGCGAGAGTCAGTACGACAGTCCGGTTCTTCCAATTCTCCGGCTGCCGAATCTCGGTCATCTGGAATGAGCTTCGGCCAGAACGCCTTCGACGAACTCGGTGGGCATCGAGCCCTCGTTGATGCCGGCCGGCAGCGAGCGGTGGTAGCGCGCCATCAGGTCATCGGCCGGCAGCGCCGCCACCTCCCAACAATGTTCGCTCAGCCATTCGGCGACGTCGGCGCGGTCTTCGATGAACCACAGTGCCTCCGGGTCGGGCATCTCGTCACCGGCCTCGGCCGCCTCGGCGCGCATCTGGGCGATCTGCTCACGACGGCGGGCCAGGTTCTCCTCGGAGAAGAAGCCTTCACCGAACGCCTCGACCGCGATCCGGCTGTCCCGCGCCGACAGATCGGTGATGCGCTCGAACAGCAGGTCCTGCGCCTCGGCGGGCAGATAGGGCAGCAACCCTTCAACTGACCACGCGGTCGGCGCGGTGGGGTCGAAACCCGCGTCCCGCAACGCCTTCGGCCAATCCTGACGCAGGTCCACCGGGACGGCGACGTGCCGGGCCTTGGGAGCGACCCGGTGAGCCGCCAGCACGTCCTCCTTGAACCGGAGCACCTGCGGCTGGTCGATCTCGAACACCACGCTCTCGTGGATCCACGGCAGCCGCCACGCCCGGGCATCCAGGCCCGCCGCCAGGATCACCGCCTGGCGGATACCGGCTGCTCCTGCGGCGACGAAGAACTCGTCGAACCACTTGGTGCGGGACGCGGCGTAGTTGCCGATCGCGCGGATCCGCTCGGCCATCGCGCCGGTGGGCGGGCGCCAGCCCCGCTCCGCCGCGGCGTCGAGAAACAACTGCGCGAACGGGTCGGTGAACAACGGGGATTCGGCGGCGGTTTCGTTGGCGCGTGCCAGTGCCACCCCGAGAGCGGTTTCGCCCACGCTCTCGGTGATATCCCAGCTGTCGTCGCTAGTTCTGGCCATCGCTGTCAGTATCCCCGAACTCAGCCATATCGTCCCGCGTCAACAGATTCTCGCGGTTGCGTTGCTCGCGGTAGGCCAGCTGACCGACCCGGTTGGCGATCACCGGCGCGGTGATCAGTGTGAACAAACCGGTGAGGATCAGCATGCCGACATCAGCGTGGCCCCGCAGCCGGATCGCGGCGCCGGCCAGCACCAGCAGCAGTCCGAGCACCTGGGGCTTGGTCGCCGAGTGCATCCGGGACATGGTGTCGCCGAACCGCACCACCCCGATGGCTGCGGTCAGGGCCAGCGTCGACCCGGCCAATATCAGGATGGCGGTGACGACGTCGAGGATGTTCATGGCGCCCGCTTCCGCCGCTGTTCATCGGTGTCGGGCACGCGGAATCGCGCCACGCTCACCGAGCCGACAAAGCTGATCAACGCCAGCGCCGTCAGGCTGTAGGTCACCGTGGTGTCGAGGCTGTACGCCGCCCAGGTTCCGATGCCGCACAGCGTCACGGCCACCAGGGTGTCCAGCGCGACCAGGCGGTCAAGGGTGCTGGGTCCCGACAAGAGACGAAACATCGTGATCGCCGCGGCGGCAGTCAGCATGACCGCGGCGATGGTCCATACGGTACTCATGTCAGGCACCCTCCTTGTTGACCACAGGGCGCCAATCAGACTCGCGCTCGAAAGCTGCCACCAAAAGCCGCTGCAGAGTGGTGATCTGGCTGTGGAACCGATGGATCGCCCGCTCGGAACCGACGTCGACGACGTGTACGTAGATCAGGCGGCGGGTCTGATCGATCTCCAGCACGATGGTGCCCGGCGTCAGGTTGATGATGTTGACCCCGAGTGCCAGAACCAGATCCGATTTGATCGCCAGATGGGCCCGTAGCACCGCATTGACGGGCAATGGCCCGGGCTTGACGGCCAGCCACGCCATCTGGAACGACGACATCAGCAGCCAGACAGCCACCTGAACCGCCAACCGCGCCAACGACAGCAGATGAACCCGGCCCTCCACCGGGACGGCAGGCAGCGGAAGCAACACCGTGATCACCACGGCGACGGCCAGGCCCGCGATGATGTTGGCCGCAGAGACGCTGCCCCACAACAGCACCCAGACCAACATCAGCCAGCACAGGATCCAGGCCCGAAGCAGCAGCCATCTCATCGCGGATCACCCCCGAGCACAGCCGAGATGTACTGTCCACGATCCAAGACCTCGGCCGCGGCGCGCTCGCTGTAGGAGAAGATCGGCCCGGCCGCCACGGTCAACGCCAGCCCGACGGCGATCAAAGCGCCCGTCGGAGCCAGCATGCCCACCGGCATGCGTCCCACACTGTCACGATCGGCGAACTCGATGTCCTCGATGTCGTCGAGGAGCACTGCAGGCGCTGCCCCGGCCAGATGTCCTTCGGGCGCATCGGCGCGGGCCCGCCAGAATGCCTTGGTCCACACCCGGGCCACCACGTAGAGCGTCAGCAGGCTGGTGACCACACTGCCGGTGACCAGGATCCAGGCCAGTACCGAACCGTTCTCGGCTCCGGCTTCCAGCAGCGCCACCTTTCCGATGAAGCCGGAGAAGGGCGGGATGCCACCGAGGTTGAGTGCGGGTACCACGAACACGAACGCCAGCACCGGGCTTGCCGCGGCCAGCCCGCCCAACCTCTGCAACGTCGACGCCCCAGCCTGCCGCTCGATCAGACCGACCACCAGGAACAGTGTCGTCTGCACCACGATGTGGTGCGCCACGTAGTAGATCGCGCCGGACATGCCGAGCTGGTTGGCCAGCGCGACACCGAACACCATGTAGCCGATATGGCTGACCAGGGTGAAGGACAGCAGTCGTTTGATGTCGCTCTGGGCGATCGCACCGAGGATGCCGATGACCATGGTGAGTAGGCCGGCGACCAGAAGGACGTTGTCCATCCCGCCGTCGGGGAACAGCAGCGAATGGGCCCGGATGATCGCGTAGACACCGACTTTCGTCAGCAACCCGGCGAACACCGCGGTGACCGGCGCGGGTGCGGTGGGGTAGGAGTCGGGCAGCCAGGTCGACAGCGGGAACACGGCGGCCTTGATGCCGAACGCCACCAGCAGCACGGCGAACAGCGCGGTGCGGGTGCCCGCCGGGATGTCGTCGAGGCGCAACGCCAACTCGGCCATGTTCAGCGTCCCGGTCGCCGCGTACACCAGCGCGATGCCGATCAGGAAGATCAGCGACGACACCATCGAGACGAGCACGTACGAGATACCGGCTCGCACGCGGTCCTCGCTGGCGCCGATGGTCAGCAGGACGAAGCTCGCGGCCAGCAGCACCTCGAAGCCGACGAACAGGTTGAACAGATCACCGGCCAGGAAGGCGGTGCACACGCCGGCCGACAGCACCAGATACGTGGGCAGGAAGATCGACGTCGGCTGGCGTTCGTCGCCATCGCGGATACCCTGCCCGATGGCGTACGCGACCACCGCCAGCAACACGATGGCCGACACCACGAGCATGAGCGCCGACAGCCGGTCCACCACCAGGGTGATGCCCAACGGTCCCATGCCGGGCACGCTCTGGCCCCAGCCACCGACGTGCAGCACCAGCGTGCCGTCCCGGTCGGCGAGGTACACCAGCGCCGCGCACACCACCACCACGGCCGTCAGCGCGAACTGGGTGATGACCCGCTGCAACCGCGGACGGCGCCCGGCCACCAGCGTCGCCGCCGCGGCCAGCGCCGGGATCAGTACCGGCAGGGGGATCAGGGCCTGGGCGCTCACTTCGACCCCTCGAATCCCGGCAGCGCGTCGAGTTCGTCGGGCGCGTCGGTATCGCGATGGGGGTCGGCCACCGGAATGACTTCTTCTTCCTGAGCGCTCGACCGCTGGGAGACGCGGGTGTCCTCCGGGTCGTTGCCGACTTCTTCGACCGTGGTGAGTCGATACGAGCGGTAGGCCAGCGCCAGCACGAACGCCGCCAGCCCCATGCTGATGACGATCGCGGTGAGGATCATGCCCTGGGCCAGGGGATCGGCGTCGGTGGTGGCGCCGTTGCTGGTGCGCCCGCGGATCGGCGGATTACCCCCGCGGCCACCGACCGTGAGGATCAACAGGTTGACCGCATTGCCGATCAGCAACAGCCCCAACAGCATCCGGGTCAGATTGCGTTCGAGCAGCAGGTACACACCGGTGCTGGTGAGGCCGCCGATGATGATCAGCGTGATCAGGAACGTCGTCATCGGGCGATCTCCGTATCCACGCGGGCGCCGAGGCTGCGCAAGATGTCGAGCACCAAACCGACGACGATGAGATACACCCCCAGATCGAAGAACAGCGCGGTCACCATCTTGACCGAACCCAGCACCGGCACGTCGAACTGCAGAACCGCGGAGGACAACGCGGGCGCGCCCAACAGGATCGAGGCAACCGCCGTCCCCGCCGAGAGACCGAGCCCCGTGCCGAGGATCTTGCCCGCGTCGAGCGGCAGCGTCTCGCCCAGCTCGTAGCGGCCACCGGCCAGGTACCGCAGCACCAGCGCCAGGCCCGCGGTCAACCCGCCGGCGAAACCGCCGCCGGGAGTGTTGTGCCCGGCGAAGAAGAAGTACGCCGAGAGCACCATGATGAGCGGGAAGATGACGCGCGTCGCGACCTCCAGCACCAGTGACCGGTGCCGAGGATCGCGCAGCTCGCTGCCGCGTAGCCAGGTGACATCGCCGACAGCCGGGCTGTACACGCCGACGGGTCCGATGTCGGGCTGGCCGACGGCCGTGCTGACGCGCGGTGCGGAGCCGAATCGCCGGTGCCGGAACACCAGCGACGCCACACCCGTGGCGGCCACCAGCAGCACCATCACCTCGCCCAAGGTGTCCCAGGCGCGGATGTCGACCAGCAGCACGTTGACCGCGTTGGCCCCGTGCCCGCGGTAATAGGCGGCGTCGGGGATCAGCTCGGCGACGCCGGCGCCGTTGCGGGCGGCCATCGCGAACACCGCGAGCGTGGTGACCGTTGCGCCCACCGCCAGCGCCAGCGCCGCGCGCGGCAGCCGGTGGCGGTTGATGTTGGTGGCGTCGGCCTCGGCGGGCAGGATCCGGAGGACCAGCACGAAGATCACCAAAACCAGTGTCTCGACCAGGAATTGGGTCAACGCCAGGTCAGGTGCGCCGTGGAAGGCGAAGATCGCGCCACAGCCGTAGCCGGTCACCCCGACCAGCAGCACCGCGGCCAGCCGGTTACGCATCACCGTCGCGCCGATCGCGGCTGCCAGCATCAGCAACCCGACCACCACCTGCAGCGGAGAATCCCACAGCGCGAAGTCCGGGCGGTCCCGGGCGCCCAGCGCCAGCATCACGATCGGCAGGACCACCAGCGTCGACAGGATCACCGACTGGGTGGCCGGTAGCGAGCCGCGCTGGGTTTCACCCGTCAAGCGCACCGAGGCGATGTCCAGACCGCGGATCACCGCGTCGTACATGTGGTCGGCGTTACCCAGCGGGCGATAGGCGAACCGGGTGCGGGGCAAACGGTTCCGTCCGAAGAACACGGCGGTGCCGACGGCGAGGACCACCACCGAGAGCAACAGTGGCAGGCCGAGCCCGTGCCACAGGGCCAGGTGATAGCCCGACCCGCCTGGCATGGTGTCGGCGTATTCGTCGAGCACCGCGTCCATCCCGGCCGGCCACAGCCCGAAGCCCAGGCCGGCGGCGGCCAGGACCGCCGGGCCGGCCAGGAAAGTCGTTGAGGGACGGTGCATTTCAACGACGCGGGTGCTCGGCTTCGAAAGTCCCTTGTCGGAGAACGCGCCCCACATGAAACGCAGGCTGTACATGGTGGTGAACACCGATCCGACGACGATGCCGGTCAGCACCCACGGAGCCGCTGAGCCGAGCGCCGGGCTGTGCAGAACCGTCTCGAGGTCGGCTTCCTTGGCGACGAACCCGAAGAACGGCGGCAGCGCGGCCATGCTTGCGGTCGCACACGCGGCGATGATCAGCAGCGGCTTGCACTGGCGCCCCAAGCCGGCGAGACGGCGGATGTCGCGGGTGCCGGTGGTGTGGTCGATGATGCCCACCACCATGAACAGTGCCGCCTTGAACATCGCGTGCGCGCACAACATGGCCAGCCCGGCCAGCATCATGTCGCTGCCGCCGGTGCCCACCATCACAGTGATCAGGCCGAGCTGGCTGACCGTGCCGAACGCCAGGATCAACTTCAGGTCGTATTCACGGACGGCACGCCAGCCGGCCAGCAGCATCGTGAGCAACCCGAGGCCGATCACCATCGGCCGCCACAGCGGTGTCTCGGCGAAACCCGGCGCCATCCGCGCCACCAGATACACACCGGCCTTGACCATCGCAGCGGCGTGCAGATAGGCACTGACCGGGGTCGGTGCGGCCATCGCGCCGGGCAGCCAGAAGTGCATCGGCACAATCGCCGACTTGGACAGCGCGCCGATGAGGATCAGCGCGATCCCGATCGCGGCCGCGGTCCCGCCCGGGGGAGAGGCGATCAACTCCGACAACAGGTAGGTGCCGGCCAGGTTGCCCAGCACGATGATGCCGACCAGCATGGCCAGGCCACCGAAGGTGGTGACGAGCAGCGCCTGGGTGGCGGCCCGGCGGCTGGTGGCCCGCTCGGCGTAGTGCCCGACCAGCAGGAACGACAACACCGTGGTGGTTTCCCAGAAGATGTAGAGCACCAGCATGTTGTCGCTGACCACCAGGCCGAACATCGATCCGGAGAAGGCGACCAGCTCGGCGGCGAAGCTCGGCAGCCGCTTCTCGATCTTGCCGTCGTGGTGGTGGAAATACTCGCCGCAGTAGAACAGCACCAATGCGCCGATCGCGAGCACCAGCACGCTCATGATCGCGGCCAGCGAGTCGAACCGCAGCGTGATGTCCATCGACAATTCGTGCAGCCACGGGATGCTCACCGTCGGGACGCGATCGTGGCTGGGCCAGTTCAAGCCGACCCAGGCCAGGGAGCCGAGCGGCACCAGGGCCAGGGGATAGAACGCTCGCCGCCCCCATTTGGCCACCAGAAGTGGCGCCAGCGCGGTTGCGACCGCGTGGGCGAGGAGAACGGCGAGCATGGCACTCCGATCGGGTTGGGGTCGGGGTGTCAGCCTTAATTGGCTTTCGGGCTTTGGTTAACCATTCTACGTGGGCCGTTATGGCTACGATCAGGCTGCAGAGCAGTCGCGGCGGCAGGGGGTGAATTGCCGTGGCAACCAACGGGGTTCTGGTGGTCGGGGCCGGACCGACCGGTTTGATGCTGGCCTGTGAGCTCGCCCTCGGCGGAGTTCCGGTCACGGTGGCCGAGGAACGCACCTCGACGCCCAACGTCACCCGCGCCTTCGCCGTGCATGCGCGGACCCTGGAATTGCTCGACGGCCGGGGGCTCGTCGACGAGTTGCTGGACCGGGGGCTCGAGGTGGGCGCGGTGGCGCCGCCCGGCGGGGCCACGCTGGACCTGCGGGAGCTGCCGACCCGGTTCGGCATGGTGCTGATCGTTCCGCAGAGCGGCACCGAGCATGTCCTCGAGGCCCGGGCCACCGAACTCGGAATCCAGGTGCGCCGGGGTGCCGAGGTGGTGGGACTGCGGCAGGACGACGCCGGGGTGAGCGTGGAGTTGAGGGGCGGGGAGACGCTGCGCGCCGAGTACGTGGTCGGCTGCGACGGTGCCCACAGCACGATCCGGCGCCTCGTCGGCATCGACTTCGTCGGCAAACAGTACGAGACGCACATCCTGCTCGCCGACGTCCGGTTGGCATCGCCGCCCGAGGAGACCCTGTTCGCCCGGACCGGCACCGAGGGCGTGGTGCTGTTCGTCCCGTTCGGCGACGGCTGGTTCCGTGCCATCGCGTGGGACCGGCTGCGCGAGCAGGCGCCGTTGGACGAGGCGGTGACGCTCGACGAGATGCGCGACGCGTTCCGCCGGATCGCCGGCGACGACTACGGCATGACCGAGATGCGGTGGAGTTCGCGGTTCCTCAGCGAGCGGCGCCAGGCTCGGCACTACCGGTCAGGTCGGGTGTTCCTGGCCGGCGATGCCGCGCACGTGCATTCGCCGCTGGGCGGGCAGGGCATGAACACCGGGCTCGGTGACGCGTTCAACCTGGGCTGGAAGCTGGCGTTGGCGGTAAGGGGCCAGGCGCCGTCCTGGCTTTTGGACAGCTATGAACGCGAACGCCATCCCGTCGGCGCCGCGGTGCTGCGGTTGACCGATGCGTTCAACCAGGTGGTGCTGAGTTCGGCGGCCACCCGGCGGGTGCGGGTGCTGGTCCTGGGGATCGTGCTGCGCATTCCGCGGACGCGGCGGTTCCTCGCCGAGCGGCTGAGCGGCATCGGTATCGCCTATCCACGCGCTAAGGACGAGGACTGGCTGGTGGGGCGTCGCATGGCCGACGTGGACTGCGGTGGGACGCGGTTGTACGAGCTGCTGCGGGGCGGGAAGTTCGTGCTTGTCACCGCTGAGGCCGTCGATATCGGTGACGCCGACGTGGTGCAGGCGATCGACAACCGACCCGAACTTCCCGACGCGGTGCTGGTCCGGCCAGACGGGTATGTGGCATGGGCCAGCGAGCGGTTGCCGCATCCCGCCGAAGTGCGTGCCGCGATCGCGCACTGGACGTCTGCGGGCGGATAGCACGAGCCTCAGAAGTACCGCAGCCAGACGTACACCCACGCGAGCGCCGTACTCAGCGCGGTGACCACGATGCCGTATCGGGTGAACCGCCAGAAGCTGATCGGATGCCCGGCCCGCTTGGCGATGCCGATGGCCACCACATTGGCGCTGGCGGCGATGGCGGTGCCGTTACCGCTGAAACATGCGCCCAAAGCGAACGCCCACCACAGCGCCTGCCCGGTATCCGCGTCAGGAGCCTGCGCCACCATCGACTCGACCACCGGCGTCATCGTCGCGGTATAGGGAATGTTGTCGACGAACGCACCGACCACCGAGGACCCGAACAGCAACGCCGTCGCCGCCCCGAACCAGTTGTCTCCGAAGGCCGATTCGGCCACCGACCCGAGCGCTCCGATGACGCCGGTGTGCACCAACCCGGCGACCATCACGAACAGTCCCATGAAGAACACCAGCGTCGGCCACTCCACTTCGGGCAGGACCTCGGCCACGTCGATGTCGGTGACCAGCAGCATGGCCCCGGCGCCGAGCAACGCCACGATCGACGGAGCGACATGCAGCACCGAATGCAGTGCGAACCCGACGATGACCACGTTCAGCACCAGAAGGGACCGGATCAGCAGGCGCTTGTCCTTGATCGCGCGACGCTCCTGCAGGGCCATCACCTCGTCGACGTGCACCTGGCCGGGGCGCAGGTCGGCCCGGAACAGCAGCCGGGTGAACAGGACGAACAGCGCGAAGATGATGACGACGATCGGCGCCATGTGCACCAGGAAATCGTTGAAGGTCAGGCCGGCGCGACTGCCGATGATGATGTTCGGCGGATCCCCGATCAAGGTGGCGGCGCCGCCGATGTTGGAGGCCAGCACCTCGGCGATCAGGTAGGGCTGCGGCGCGATGCGCAGGCGGTCGCAGATCACGAGGGTTACCGGCGCGATCAGCAGGATGATCGTCACGTTGTCGAGCACCGGCGAGGCGAACGCCGTGATCGCCATCAACATGACCATGAGGCGGAACGGGTTGCCGCGGGAGCGCTTGGCCGCCCAGATCGCGAGGAAGTCGAAAAGTCCGGTCTGTTTGATGACGCCGACGATCACCATCATCCCGAGCAGCAGGAAGATGACGTTCCAGTCGATGCCCTCGTGTTCAGAGTGGAACACCTCCGCGCCCGGGATCAGCCCGAGCAACGCCATCAGGCCGGCGGCCACCAGGACGGTCTTGACCTTGTCGGCTCTTTCGGTGGCGATGAACCAGAAGGCGACGACGAAGATCGTCAACGCCAGGATCGGAGCCAGCATCGGCCCGAGGGGTCAGTCGCCGGGCCCGGAGACCGCGAGGCTCGTCAACAGCCGCTCCAGCGTGACCGCGCCCGTGAGCCGTCCGCTGCGGTCGACGACGGCGATGAGCGGACTCCGTTTGTTGGCCATCACGGTGGCGATCTCCAGCAGGGTGGCGTCGGGCGTCACGGTCGCGGGTTTGGTCGCAGGCCCGGGGAGACAGTCGCCGACCGTGAGTTTGCCGGGCCCGTGCCAGAACAGGTCGGCGTGAATCTCGTCGACCGTGCGGACCAATGCCGGATCATCCTGGTAGGACTCGGGAATCGCCAACCGCAACACCTGAGTTCCCGGCAGCACTGCGACGGGTCGGTCGTCCTCGTCGACCACCACCAGGCCGGGCAGCCGGTTGACGACCATCAGTTGGACGGCCTTGGAGACCGGATCGTCGATCCGCACCGTCGGCAGATGGGCCGCGATTTCATGTGCCTGCATGAGTTCGTTCCAATGCGTCGCTACTGTCATCGTCCTCGTTCTCCGATCGATTCGGGACGGCTCTGCGCAATGCCAGTGCGGACTGGCGGTCCGATTTCCTCTCGGCCCCGGCGGTGGTGCCAGTGTGGGTGAGCCGAAGGTCGATGACCATTGGGGCTGACACCCATTCCGTGGGGGGTTCTGCCTGTATGGACAAGAGCGGTGCTCGCCGGTCACGCTGGTGAGGTGAAACCGGCGCGCTCCCCGGCGGCCGCGTTGTTCCGTCGGGTGTTCCTGATCAACGGGTTGATCTTCACGCTGGGCACCCTGATCCTCGCGCTGTCACCGGCGTCGGTGTCTTCACGGATAAAACTCACCGAAATCCCAGTTTTGGGCATAGGTTTGGCGATTATCCTCACGGCCAACGCCCTACTCCTGAGGTCCAGTCTTGCCCCATTGGATCGGCTCGCCGCGTCAATGCGGCGAGTCGATCCGCCCAAGCGCAGCGATCGCGTCGACGATCGAGGCAGCGGCGACCTGCAGCACCTGATCGAATCGTTCAACGCCATGCTGGACCGGTTGGAGACCGAACGGACCACCGCGAGTGCGTCGGCGCTCGCGGCTCAGGAGAACGAACGTCAGCGCATCGCACGAGAGTTGCACGACGAGATCGGCCAGACGCTGACTGTTGCGCTGCTGACCCTCAAACGGGCTGTCGACCGGGCTCCGGCGTCGATCCACGCCGAACTCGCCGACGCGCAGGAGATCGTACGATCCAGCCTCGACGAGGTGCGTGACATCGCCCGAAGGCTGCGGCCCGACGCGTTGGAGGATCTCGGGCTGCACAGCGCGCTGAACGCCTTGTGCAGTGACTTTGCCCAGGCCTCCCGCATCGCCGTGGTCAAACACATTGCGCTGCAAGAAGATCGGCTGAGGTCGGAGGTGGAGCTGGTCTGCTATCGGATCGCGCAGGAAAGTTTGACGAATGTGGCGCGCCACTCCGGAGCCCGCAAGGTGTGGGTGGACCTGCACGCCGCAGAGGGGGAACTCACGCTGCGCGTCGCCGATGACGGTTGCGGTGGCGTCGAGGCCGAGGGGGCGGGCATCAACGGGATGCGGGAGCGCGCGCTGCTGGTGAACGCCGCGCTGAGCATCACCTCGCCGCGGGACGGCGGCACCGAGGTGCGGTTGGTGATCCCGCTCTGATGGCCGCGCGAATCCTGCTTGCCGACGACCACGCCCTGGTCCGCAGCGGACTGCGGATGATCATCGATGCCGAACCCGATCTGCAGGTGGTGGCCGAGGCCGCCGACGGTTACGAGGCGTTGAGCGCGGTCGAGACGACGCCGGTGGATCTGGCGATCCTCGACATCGCGATGCCGCGGATGACGGGTCTGCAGGCAGCGCGGGAGATCAACCGACTGCATCCGCGGGTCCGCATCCTCATCCTGTCGATGTACGACAACGAGCAGTACTTCTTCGAGGCGCTCAAAGCCGGGGCATCGGGATACGTACTGAAGTCGGTCGCCGACCGAGATCTGCTGGAGGCGTGCCGGGCGACCATGCGGGGCGAACCGTTCCTGTATGCCGGCGCGGTGACGGCGCTGATCCGCGACTATCTGCACCGGTCACGTCAGGGCGGCGAGTTGCCGGACACCATCCTGACGCCACGTGAGGAAGAAGTGCTGAAGCTCATCGCGGAGGGATACTCGACCCGCGAGATCGCCGTGACGCTGACGATCAGCGCCAAGACGGTTGATCGGCACCGGACCAACATTCTCGCCAAACTCGGCCTGCGGGACCGGCTGGCGCTGACCCGCTATGCGATCCGCGCCGGGCTCATCGAACCGTGAGCCCACACCGGAATGGCATGTGAGACAACGCCGACGCCCCATCCCATCATCGGCCACACCGGCCAGAAGTACCAGCCGCCCCCGCCGAGCCCGACGGCCAGCCAGATCCCGAGCATGAGCAGCGACCCGGCCAGGTAGGCGGCCAGGTGGATTCGGACGCTCAGCCGGGCAGCGCGCTGTTGGGCAGCGTGGCGGCGCGGATCGTTGCGCCGCAGACGGTGGATGGGTAGATCGGCGACGAGCCGGCGCAACTCGTCGGTGGTCTGCGTTCGGAACGTCGCCTGCAGCCGGTCTTCGTATTCCGGCATGGTCAGGTAGCCCTGCGACAGGGCCTGACCGAGGTCATTTGCGGTCTGTTCCCGCTCCCGGTCGCCGGCGCGGGCGGTGTCAACGGTGTGTAGGGCGGTGTCGGCCATCTCAACTCCCGTGAATCTAGTCGGTGACTAGTTACACCCTCCCACCAGAACTAGTCACCGTCAAGATCCTGTTGTCGCCGCCTCCCGCTCGGCCAGTTCGCGCAGCGTGAGTAGCTGTTTGCGCATCATCACCACATCGCCCAGCGCCAGCGCCCAGCCAATGATGCGCGGGCCATCGAACCGAACCCGGACCTGCAACCGCGTGCCCCCGGCTTCGTGACGCACGGCGTAGGTGACCGCGACTTTTCCGGACTGCAGGGTGAGATGCTCGTCCTCGGTGAACGAGCGGAGCGTGAACATCTCCATGAAGCGTTGGCCGACCTCGAGGCGCGTGAGTTCCGGATCTCGCGTGCGCGGACTGCGCCGGCCGAAGTTGTCGAGCAGGTCGTAGCTGTAGGGCGCGATGCGCAACTGGCAGAGCCAGGCGAACACGGTCGACGGCGATGCGTCGATGCTGATCGCCCGGTCCGCGCTGACCGAGGCGCCCGGGGTCAAGGCGTCGCACGGTAGGGCGGCCTCCCGTTCGGGCGCCGTCGCACCCCAATTCATGATCACGCCATCACCTCCGGGCGTGGGCGCAATTGTCCCGCAATGCGTTTGAGCGCCTGGCGGACTGCGATCACGTGAATGCCGGAGCTGATCACCAGGGCGCGATACACCTTTCCGTGGATGCCCGGGAAGGCCGCCCAGGTCTGCGAACGGACCCGGGTGCGGTGTGGGCCGAGGTGGTCGAGCTCAAAGACCCATTCGTAGATCGAGAACGGGTGACGGCCCTTGAGGACCAAGCGTTTTCGAGGCGTGCACTCGCCGATCACGAAACCGAACGGGCCGCGCGGCTCGGCTGGGTCGCTGCACAGCGTGCGCAGCACGGCGGCCCATGTCGTAGCCGCGTCGGCGTCGACGGTTATGGCATGCTCATCGATATAGGGTAAGCGTTCCATATAGAAGGACTGTACTAGATCATGGCGCCTCCGCGGAAGCATGAAACCGATGCGATCTTGGATGCGACGCGCGCGCTGGTGCTCGCCGAAGGGCCCAGGGCGGCAAGCGTTGCCGCGATTGCCAAGGTCAGCGGGGCCCCGGCCGGCACGCTGTATCACCGATTCGGTAACCGAAATGGGGTGCTGACGGCGGCGTGGCTGCGGGCACTGGAGCGGTTCCAGTCCCGGGCGATGGCAGCGACCGGCGAGGACTCGGTGGAGGCAGCGGTCGCGATGGGCGTCGCAGCCGTGAAGTTCGCCCGCGAGGTCCCCGAGGACGCCCGCTTGTTGCTGACCATCCGGCCCAGAGACCTGCTCGACGGCGCCCCCGACGACGAGTTCAACGCGACCCTTACGGCGATGAACGCGCCGTTGATCGAGCGGCTCCGTGAGCTGGCGCGGGCGATCTTCGGCAACGACGGCGCCCGCACGATGGATGCGATGTCACGGGCCGTCGTCGACTTGCCCTACGCGGTGGTGCGGCGGCACGCCAACGATGCCGAGCTGCCGGCGTGGATGGAAGAGGATCTGGCCGATGCGGTGCGAAAGTTGTTGACGGTTGGGTGAATCGTTCGATGGATTCTGCCGGTGATGCTGTGTGCCGGGCACTGTGGCGAATGATTCCGGGCATTTCATCGTAAGAAGCTGCACCCTCGTCACAGCGCGGTGAAGAGGGTGTTTGCGCCGAGACGCCGTTGGGACTCCCGCCGTCGGGTGATCAGCGCTTGGCGTCTGGCCTGCCGCCCGACTGCATCGAATCAAGCCGATCCAGCGCGCGCCCGTCGGTGAGCTCTTTTCGTTGCTCGGGATTCATCCAATAAAAGTGGACCAACTCGTAGAGCGCTTCGCCGCCCGGCGTGTATATCCCGGTCGACTCCATCCGAAGCTTCTCGCCCTCTTTCATGGAGAAATCCAAGACGCCCCAGAACCGCCCTGCCTCGGGATCATCGTCGACCAGCGCGACAACGTCGTCCCATCGCCCTCTGTTCACGGTGAACAGTCCCGGGAACTCGAAGCCGTCGGGTGAGAGGATCAGATAGCTGCTGCCGCCATGGGATTTCGTCCGCCACCATATCCAAATCAGCATCAACGCGACCACGCCCAGGGAAATCGGCATGACATGGCCCACTTCCTCGAAAGGGCCCTGGTAGAGCACACCCCCGAGCCACGCGGCGACGAGCATGCTCATGGAAACGATCCCGGCCACGACCAGTCGGTGCAGCAGCGCTTCGATGTGCAGATCGGGACGTAACCAGGTGCCGGCCGAATCGAATGCCACCTGAGGCGCAACCTCATTCGATACCCGGGTCATTGCGGCGATATAGAGCGGCGTAACCGACAGGGCGAGAGCGATGAATACGGTGATGTAGGCATGATTTTGGAAGGCGGCATATGCCCACAACCAACACATCAAGGCACAAAGCCCCGTGACGAAGAGGGCCAATCCGCGCATCAACTTCGGCATTCTGACCTTTGCGCCCGTTTGTGAAATCTGATCAGATCGACGCGTGGACAATAACACCGCCACCGAGCGGATCGTTTCGGCAACTAGAGAGGTCGCCGCACCGGCAGAGGTCATCTTCGAGCTGATCGCCGACCCGTCACAGCAGCCTCGATGGGATGGCAACGAGAACTTGGCCGAGGCATCCTCCGGGCAGCGGGTGCGTTCGGTCGGGGACGTCTTCACCATGACGATCAAGCAGGGCGGCAATCGCGAGAACCGCATCGTTGAGTTCGAGGAAGGCCGACGTATCGCCTGGCGGCCATCAGAGGTCGGGAAGGAACCGCCGGGTCACTTGTGGCGCTGGGAGCTGGAACCGTTGGGCGACAACCGAACTCTGGTCACTCACACCTATGACTGGACGCAGCTCAGCGATGAGAAGCGGTTGATACGCGCACGCGCGACCACTGCGGACAAGTTGCAGGGATCGATCGATCGGCTAGCGGCGCTCGCTGAAACCTAGGAATCAGCTCATCAGCGCGGATGCATCTGGCCGTCGAGGTTGGAGCCTCCTTGCTGGTCGGTGCGTCTGTAGTCAGCAGCGCCTTGGACAAGCTTGTCGGCAAGGTCGTTGGACAATTTGTTCATGGCTTGCGTAGCTGCTGTGCGTGAGCTCTGGGCTGCGTTGAGTGCTGCGATGGCGACTGCGCAAGCCAGTCCGTGAGTTCGGCCAACCGCTAGAGTCGCGCCGTCAGTAACCGCGTCAGCCGCGCTGAATATTCCGGCAGCCTCGCGCTGTATGTCCGCGCGGGCGTTCAGATGTTCGGTAGTGACCTTCACTTCGTCGCCCACGTCAGTGTCCTCTCGTTGTATCCAGGGGCCTGGTGGGCCACTCGCCTGCTCACCAGGCTTCGGCTTCGGCGGCGACCTGGTCGTAGGTTGCACCGGCACGCCGAATCACCGTGGCGTTATGTGCGGAGTTGTTGATGAGGTCGAGGAACCTCCATTCAGCGGGAGGCAATGTGCCGGCGACAGCGGCAGCTTGAAATGCCAGTGAAGCTGCCTGCCCCCAACCGGGAACAGCATTCAGGGCGATCGCCGGGACGATGGCGAGGCCAAGGGTGGTTTGGCACCGGTCGAGCATCTTCCGGGTGACGCCATTCTGCTCGGCTTCGCTCTTGATGGCATCCCTGATCGCCTCGTCGGCGGCCTTGAGCCTATCGGCTCGCCATCCATGTTCACGGTTGCGAACTTCATAGGCTTTGGCAGCATCGCTGTCCCAAGTCTCTGGGCGGGTTGCTGCTTCAAGTTTCTCTTTCGCTTCCCCGAATTTGCTTGCGCCTTGGTCGAAGTAGCCGCCTTTGTCGGGCTCACCGAAGCCGCAACTGTTGGCCATCCCCATCATCACGACCAAAGCTGCCTGAATAATTGGAGTGGCGGTGGCTCCGGCGAGTCGAGTGCTACCGAGCGATCCCACCGATTGCACCAGGCCGACGAAATCGGATCCCACGCCTGCCATGCCCCAGCCGACGTGCCCGTCTTTCCCGTTTCTGGTGTCCATGCCGGAAGGGTGGTCGAGAATCAGCCCATTGGCCCAGTTGAGGGAAGAGTAGACGTCGACAAACGTGCCCATCGGTGTGCTCTTCTCCTCGCTGTGTTGACTCCAGGACAGAGGCTAACAGTCAGTCGGACGTGGGCGGCGCACCAAATCTGCGGCGTCAGGTAGCCACCCGCGGCGTTAAGTAGCGTCAGTCCTATCGCCAAGTTGCACCGCGCGGAGCCTTTCGAGTGCTCGGCCATCGGTGAGCTCTGCGCGGTTCTCAGGGTGGTGCCAGTAGAACCTGACGAACTGCACTATTGCCTCGCCATCCCTTGAGTAAAGCGCGGATTCCTTGATGATTCTCGCTTCGCCATCAGCCATCACCATGACAAGTGGACTCCTCGCTGAGAAATCGGCGGGTGCTTTATCGGTGACATCGATCACCTGGGCCCACTCTCCAGCGGATGTCGAAAAAGCCTCGACGAATTTGAACCCGTCGGGCGTCAGCCGAATGTACCCGATGCCCCCTCGCCTGGCGGTTAACCACACGGCGACGAGGAATACTGCTGCCGGCCCGAGGAACGCCATGGCGAACATGGGGCCGATATCCGGAGGAAGAGGGAGGTCCAGCTTGTTCATGGCGCCAAGCACTCCCACGGAACCGAGAGCTAGAAACCCAGCGAGGACACAGATGGAGAGCAACGCGTCTGCCCGCTTGTCCACGCGGACGGTTGTTCCCTGGGGGTCTGACTGTCCCCATGCGACAACGCTGGGCATGATGCACCAGAGCAGGAGTGGTGCGAGCCAGAATATGGTTGCGCCGAAGGCGACGAGTGCGGTGGCATAGTGACCGCGCAGCAAAGCGAGGATCGCCCAAACGGCGCAGGCTAGAGCCATCAGGCCCAGAATCGCCATGGAGAAAATGCGTACTGCCTTCACCGTTATCCCATCTCCGCTCACCGTCCGGCGGCGAACTCCCGCAAGGATTCCACCTGCGCCGCATCCAATGACGGCCGCACCGTCTCACGAGCCTTGGCGACATCGGCTGCGGTGACGTCGGCCGCGTCGATGGACCGGCGCATCGCCGTCAGCGCCGCCTCGCGCAGCAGTGCCACACAGTCGGCCGCGCTGTAGCCGTCGAGCTCGGAGGCCAGGGCATCAAGGTCCACATCGGGGGCCAGGGGAATGGATTTGCCACTGGTGCGCAGGATTTCGCGTCGGGCGTCGGCGTCGGGCGGTTCGACGAAAACCAGCCGCTCCAGCCGGCCGGGCCGCAGCAGGGCCGGGTCGATGAGGTCGGGGCGGTTCGTCGCGCCCAGCACCACCACGTCACGCATCGGTTCGATGCCGTCGAGTTCGGTCAGCAGTGAGGCCACCACGCGGTCGGTCACGCCGGAGTCGAAGCTCTGTCCGCGTCGCGGGGCCAGCGCGTCGATCTCGTCGAGGAACACCAGGGACGGCGCCGAATCCCGGGCGCGGGCGAATAGTTCGCGCACGGCCTTCTCCGACGAGCCGACCCATTTGTCCATCAGCTCAGCGCCTTTGACCGCGTGCACCGAGAGCTTCCCGGAGCTGGCCAGCGCCCGCACCACGAACGTCTTGCCACACCCGGGCGGGCCGTACAGCAGCACGCCGCGCGGGGGTTCCACGCCGAGGCGCTGGAACGTATCGGGGTGCTGCAGCGGCCACAACACCGCCTCGGTGAGGGCCTGTTTGGTCTCGACCATGTCGCCGACGTCGTCGAGCGTGATCGAGCCGACCGAGACCTCCTCTGCCGCAGACCTCGACAGCGGCCGGATCACGGTCAGCGCGCCGGCCAGGTCCTCCTGCCACAGCACCGGCTCGTTGCCGTCGGCGCTGGCCCGGGAGGCGGCCCGCAATGCGCCCTCGCGGACGAGGGCGGCCAGGTCGGCGACCACGAAGCCCGGTGTGCGGTCTGCGATTTGACCCAGATCCAGCTCGGCGGTGGGAACGCCGCGCAGCAATACCTCCAGCAGCGACTTGCGGGTGGCGGCGTCGGGCAGCGTCAGGGCGAGCTCCCGGTCGCACAGATCCGGTGCGCGCAGCCGGGGGTCCACCCCGACGGGTACCGCCGATGTCGCGATGAAGGCAACACCACGGGTGGCCACGGCATCCCGCAGCTCGGCGATGATCAAAGCCGCCACCGGCTCAGGAGCTCGGTCTGCCGCCGCGGGCAGCAGTGCGTCCACATCGGAGATCAGCAGCACCCCGCCGCCGTCGCGCACCGTGGCCACCGCGCCGGCGACCCGGCTCAGCCGTTCGTCGGCGGCCAGCGCCCCGACCTCGGGCCCGTCGAGTTCGATCAACCGTCGCTCGGCGCAGACGGTGCGCACCATGGTGGCCTTGCCGACGCCGGCCGGGCCGGTTACCAGGACTCCGAGATTTGGTGTGGCACCGAGAGTTTCGAGAAGTCCGGGCTCGTCCAGGGACAACTTGAGCCACTCGGTGAGCTTGCCGGCCTGGACGTGTGAGCCCTTGAGATCGTCGAAATTGACCGCCGGGGCGGTGCGGGCAGGGCTGATCGTGTGTGCGCCAGTGGAATTCGATGTGCCCGGCTCGCCACCGGAAACGCCGGACCCCCAGGACACCACCGAATTCGGCTGGATGCTCACCGGCCCGGCCGGGTCCGTGCCGGTCACCGTCAGCAGTTCGGAGGTCCAGGTGATGCCCACCGACGACGCGAGCGCCGCGGTGGCCGCCGACGTCGAGGTGCCCGGCCCCAGGTCGCGGGGCAGCAGCGACACGGTGTCGCCGACAGTCATCACCTTGCCCAGCAGGGCCTGGCGCAGAGTCGCCGACGAAATGGAGTCGGTCGCCAGCTTGGATCCGGAAACGGTCACTGCCCGGGCGCCGTACACGGTCACCGGCGCCACGATCACCGTGGCGTTCTCCCGCACCCCGGCGTTCGACAGCGTGACGTCGTCGAGCAGGGCGGTGCCGGTCGGGGTGCCGCGCGGAGCCAGGCCGACGACGGCAGCGGTGGTCCGCGAGCCGGTCAACGAGACCGCGTCCCACTCGCGGAGCCCGAGGGCGGCGATGGCCTCGGGGTGCAGCCGGACCACGCCGCGGCGCGAGTCGAGCGCAGAGGTGTTCAGCCGTGCCGTGAGGCGCAGGTGACCGAGCGCAGGATCTTCGTCGACCTCGAGCTCGGACATGTCAGCGTCCCGGCTTCCGCAGGCCCAGGCGCGCCATCGACCGCCGGTGCGGCTGCGCCCGGCGAATCGCACGTCGGGTGGCTCGCCGCTGCTGCGGCTTGTCGTCCCACGATTCGGGGTGGCTCGCCACCCACTTCTTGGTACGCACCGCGAACGGAATGTGGATCACGTAGGCCACGATGATCACCATGATCACGATGTAGCCGTAGAACACCGACGCGGCGACGCCGATGGCGACCAGGGCCAGCAAGGGCGCCACCATGTTCGGCGACACGGAGAACGTGTGGATCTTGCGCATCGGGATCCGGCTGACCACCAGCAGCGACACACCGATCATCCAGATCGACACCGCCCACTCGCTGGTCCACCAGCCTTCGCCGAACTGCATCTTGGCGGCCAGCAGGCCGATCGCTCCGATGGCGCCCGCCGGGGCGGGCATCCCGACGAAGTACTCCTTCTCGTACGCGGGCTGATCCACGTCGAGCAGCGCGTTGAACCGGGCCAGGCGCAACACGATGCACACCGCGTACAGCAGCACCACGATCCACCCGATCCGCGAATGCGACAGCAGGGTGCCGTAGACGATGAATGCCGGGGCGACGCCGAAGTTCACCGCGTCGGCCAGCGAGTCGATCTCCTCGCCCATCTTGGAGGTGGCGTTGAGCATCCGGGCCACCCGGCCGTCCAGTGCGTCGAGGATCGCGGCGACCGCCAGGAACGCCATCGACTCGGTGGGCCGACCGTCGAGCGCCATCTTGACCGCCGACAGGCCCAGGCAGATGGCCGCCACCGTCATCGCGCTCGGCAGCATCCGCACGCTGAACGGCGGTGGCTTCATGCGGCCCTTGATCAACGACGGGGGTCGCATGCGGGGTTTGATCATGGCAACTCCGCGAGGACGGTCTCTCCGGCCAGTGTCCGCTGGCCCCGGGTGACGAGCAGTTTCGACCCCGCGGGCAGGTAGGTGTCGAGCCGGGAGCCGAACCGGATCAGGCCGTACGTCTCGCCGATGTCGAGCTTGTCGCCGACGTGCGCGTTGCAGACGATGCGCCGGGCCACCAGCCCGGCGATCTGGACGGCGATCACCTCAGTGCCGTCGGACGTGCGGATGACGACGCTGTTGCGTTCATTGTCCTCGCTGGCTGCCTCGAGTTCGGCCGAGTGGAAGCGGCCGGGCCGGTGCTGCACGGCGACCACGTCACCGCCGATCGGCGCCCGCTGCACATGTGCGTCGAGCACCGACAGGAAGATGCTGACCCGCGGCAGCGGGACATCGGGCAAGCCCAGCTCGGCCGGCGGCGCAGCTTCTTCGACCAGGCACACCAGCCCGTCGGCCGGGGCCACCACCACGCCGGGCCGGGTGGGTGGTACGCGGGGCGGGTGGCGGAAGAACGCCGCGTTCGCCCCGGCAGCCAGCAGGCCAGCGCGGCGCACCCAGCGGCGCTTGCGGCCCAGGGCCGCCACGGCGAGGCTGGCGCCGACAAAGGGGAGGCCCGCCGAATGCATCGGCGGAACACTGGATCGCACCAGCGCAGCGAGGCGTTCTGGTCCGGATTGGAGATCGGGGCGTCTGGCCATCGGGAGGATTCTACGTGCGGTCGGCGGCGGATTCGCTAGCTCAGGTCCCAGACGGGAACCGCTGACCCGGCTGTAAGTTCGGTGATGTCCTCGGAGATCTCCAACAGGCAGTTCGCCGAGGCGAGCCACCGCAGGTGATGGGAGGCCGGGGGACCGTAGCTGCTCACCGAATCACCGTCCAACACCCCTCGACGGAACTGACGTTTTCCGCGCGGCGAGGTGAGGTCCTCGGTCAGTTGTGCGGTGCGCCGTGGCCGGTCCGGCGCGGTGTGGCCCATCGCGGCACGCAGCGGTGAGCGGACGAACACCTCGAACGACACCAGCGCACTGACGGGGTTGCCGGGCAGGGTCACGATGGGAACCCCGACGGGCGGTGCCAGCGTCCCCGCCCCCTGCGGCATGCCGGGCTGCATTGCCACCTTCACGAACTCCACCTGGTCCGACAGTGAATCCTTGACCACCTCGTACGCGCCCGCGCTCACCCCGCCGGTGGTGATGATCAGATCGGCGTGCTCGGCGTGCTCGGCGAGCGCGGCCCGGAACGCGTCGACGTCGTCGGCGGACATCGGGGCGATACTCGCCTGCGCGCCGGCCTCGCGGACCGCCGCGGCCAGCATGACCGCATTCGACTCGTAGATCTGGCCCGGTCGCAGCTCGGCGCCGGGGGCCACGAGTTCGGTGCCGGTGGACATCACCATCACCCGCAGCGGCGGCACCACGGGCAGGGTGGCCAGCCCCAGCGCCGCGGCCAGTCCCAGTGCGGCCGGGCTGATCACCTGTCCGGCCCGCAACACAGAGGTGCCGGCCGTGACGTCCTCACCGGCGCGGCGGATGTGCTGGCCGGGCCGGGCGGCGGCGCGAATGGTGACGGTGTCCGTCGCGCCGTCGGTGGCTTCCACCGGGACCACCGCGGTGGCACCGGCAGGCAACGGAGCCCCGGTCATGATGCGGTGCGCGGTACCGGGTTTGAGGATCAGCAGATCGGTACGGCCGGCCGGGATGTCCTCGGCGACCGGGAGGCGTACCGGGGCATCCTCGGTGGCGCCTGCGACGTCGTCGGCGAGGACCGCGTAGCCGTCCATCGCGGAATTGTCGAAGCCGGGCAGCGACAACGGGGCCACCACATCGGCGGCCAAAACCAGGCCGAGCGTATCGGTCAGTAGAAGGTCTTGTGCCGCACGGGGTTTGATCAGCCCGGCGACCACCTTCTGGTGTTCCTCGACGGTCCGCATCATCACACCGGGAAGCTGACGCCGGTGAGCTTCTCGGAAACCGCCCAGAGCCGGCGCTGCAGGTCTTCGTCGTGCGACTGCTTGCTGGAGGACACGAGCTTCGGATAGCCGACCATCTCCCGGAATCCGGATGGACCGTAATACTGGCCGCCCTGGACGCCGGGGTCGGTGGCCGCGCGCAACGTGGCCAGCGCGCCCTTGGCCGGGCTGTTGGTGAACAGGCCCGCGATCTGGTTGTAGCCGGGCAGCCCGGTGCCCGGGATGTGGCGCATGAGTTCGGTGTTGGACAGCCCGGGGTGCGCGGCCACCGCGATCGTCGGCTCGTTCTTGGCGGCGAGCCTGCGCTGCAGCTCATAGGTGAACAGCAGGTTGGACAGCTTGGACTGCCCGTAGGCGGCGACGCGGTTGTAGCTGCGCTCCCACTGCAGGTCGTCGAAATGGATGGCGGCCTGGATGCGGTGCGCGACGCTGGCGACCGCGACGATGCGTGACCCGTCCACCGGGAGCAGGTGATCCAGCAGCAGCCCGGTCAGCGCGAACGCGCCGAGGTGGTTGGTGCCGAACTGCAGCTCGAAGCCGTCCACGGTGGTCTGTTTGGGCGGGTACATCACCCCGGCGTTGTTGATCAGCAGGTCGATCCTCGGATACGCCGACTTCAGTTCGTCGGCGACGGTCCGGACCGAGTCCAGCGAGCCCACGTCGAGCTGCTGCAGCTTGAGGTCGGCCTTCGGCGCGGCAGCGGTGATCCGCTCGACGGCCTGACGGCCCTTGTCCAGATTGCGTACCGCGACGATGACGTGCGCCCCCTTGGCGGCGAGCACACGCGCGGTCTCATAGCCCAGGCCGGTATTGGAGCCGGTCACGATGGCGACCCGGCCCGACTGATCGGGGACATCGGCCTCGGTCCACTTGGAGTTCGCACTCATGTCTCGAACTCTACGGGGAGGCTGGCGCGTCACACCGCTGCGATCAGGGATTCCGATGACCGGGTCCGCATGACGTGATCGATATGGATCTGGCTCGCGATGAACCGGCCGTTGTCCGCGACGGCGGCCAGACCCGTCCGGGCCAGCGAATCACCGTCGGGCAGCCCCGCGTAGTACAGGCCGGGGAGTGCACCGAAGACGCCGCCGTGCTGAAGTGGTGCCCCGTTCTCGTCGAGCGCATGAGCCGGGAGGATCCGATAGTCCGGACGAAATCCGGTGCACCACACGATGGTTGAGATGTGATGCCGATGGAGGTCGAGCCGGGTATCGAAGCCCGCGATCGCATCGAGATTCACCGCGGGTGCCGTCGGGGCCGCCGGTGCGACGAAGCCGCGGTCGCGCAGCCCGGTGTCGATCTTGTTGATCACCTCACGGAACGCGAGTGCGGATTCCTCGGCGATGTCGACGACGTTGTCCTCAAGCGTGAGCACACGTCCCCGTGCCCCGCGGGTCGAACCGACCAGGACGACGCCCTTCTCGGCCAACGTGCCGAGATTGAGTTCGGCGGTGCCAAGCCTGTTGCCGCACACCGGCAATCCGGGGAGTCGTGAGCTGTCGGCGGGGCCGGCGGTGACGAAGTCGTCGTACAGCGAGAACACGTGCATCCATTCATGGATGGTGCGGCCGCGGTAGTGCCGGGGCCAGGCCCGGTGCCGCCCCACGGACAGGAAGACCCGTCGCCCGGCATCGACCAGTTCGTCGGCGATCTGCTGACCGCTGATGCCCGCACCGACCACCAGGACCGGCCCGCCCGGAAGGGACTCGGGATTGCGGTAGTCGGACGAATGGGTCTGGTGGATGGTCGAATCGATGTCGCAGGACAGAATGGGCTTGCGCGGTTGGGCGTATCCGCCGACGGCCGCGACGAGGTTGCGCGATTCGACCGTCGCACCGTCATGGAGCCGGGTCCTGAACCGCACCTCGTCATCGGATGCGCCGAGCCGACTCTCGACGGCCTGTACCGGGGTGCGCTCCCGGACGGTCAGGCCGCGATCCCGCACGTAACGCCGCAGATGGCCGGCCACCTCGGGTCCCGAGGGCAGGGCGAGCGGGTCGTCGCCGTCGTAATCCCACCCGGGCAGCCGGATCGACCGGTTTCCGCTCCCGACGAGCAGGCTGTCCCACCGTTCGTGCGCCCACCGCTGGCCCACCTCGCCTTTCTCGAACGCGATCGCCTCATGCCCGATTTCCTGGAGCGCGCCGGCCACACCGCAGCCTTGCTGACCGGCGCCGATGATGACGGTCTCGATGTATTCGTTGCCCATGGGAGAGCCTTTCTTTCCACGCATCGTTAGTTAGGGTGACCTAACAAGAGCACTTCAACTGGGCTTTAGATCAAGGCCGTGAATGCGGGGTGACATGAGTGACGACGACTTCATCGGCATCGGCGCGGCCGCACGACGGTTCGGCCTGGCCGAATCGGCACTGCGGTACTGGGAGAAGCGCGGCCTGCTCCACCCGGCCCAACGCCGGTCCAGTTGGCGGTTGTACGGCCCGGATCAACTGCACCGGATCGGTCTGATCAAGATGTGGCGGGAAAGCGGCCTGATGAGCCTCGACGAGATCGAGGCAATCGTCACCGCAGGTAACCACGACTGGCGCGACGCCGTGCGCGACCGCCTCGGGGAAATTGTGCGGCAACAGGATCGGCTGGCGAAGGCCAAGGAGCACCTCGAGCACCTGCTGACCTGTCCCGACGAGAACCCGGCCGAGGACTGTCCGTACCTGCGGAAGATGACGGCTGACTATCCGATGCTGGACGGCACCTCGACGCCATAGCAGGCTGGAACCATGTGCGAGACGCCTACGACGCCATTCAGGCCGCCGAAGCCGGTGTTCGCCAAATGAAGTCGGCCGACCCCGCGTGGGATGTCGTGCAACCGACACAACCCTGCCCGATGCCCGGGCTCAGCATGGCGGGGTTCCGTGACCTCAATGCGGCACGGGTCGAACAGCGGGTGGTGCCGCGCCCGGACATCACACTGATCTTGGAGTTCGGTGACGGGTCGCTCAGCGTGGACGACCCCTCGGGCAGGCGGCAACCGGGTGGCCTCGTCGCCGGTCTCGATCCCGGCGAGCGGTATCTGCGGGGCGACAGGATCGAGTGCGTCGAGGTGCGGCTGTCTCCGGTGGTGGTGCATGCCGTGCTCGGTGTCGCCCCGGCGGAGCTCACCCGCGCTGTGGTCGCGATCGAGGATCTGTGGGGCCGCGATGCGGCGCGGATTCGGGAGCAGCTCGGCGACGCCCCGTCGTGGCAGGACCGTTTCGCTGTGACCGAAGCCGCCCTCGCGCGTCGTTGCGAATCCGGGCGGTCGGTGGATCCAGAGGTCAACTGGGCATGGCGTCGAATCGTCGACAGCCGTGGCGGTGTCCGGGTGGAGGAACTGGCGGTCGAGGTCGGGTGGAGCCGCAAGCGCCTGTGGTCCCGATTCCGGTCTCAGGTCGGTCTGCCGCCCAAACGTGCCGCCAAGCTGGTCCGCTTTGATCATGCCGCGCACCGCTTGGCTGCCGGTGCCAGCGTGGCCCGGGTCGCTGCGGAGTACGGCTACGTCGACCAACCTCACCTTCACCGGGACGTCGTGGCGTTCACCGGGATGACTCCGGCCGCACTGGCCGGCAATCCGGAATTGGTGCTGGACGGCCTCGAAAATGCGGAGCCGCCCGGAACATTCGTACAAGATTCGTAGCCGTAGCCCCGCGACGCTGGGGGCATGCACATTCACCACGACTCCGCGTTCTGCATGTATTACGGCGATCGGTTGGAGCACTCCGACTGGGAACTCCATCCAGATACCGACGGCCCCCGCCTTTCGCACGCCGAACAAGGCTCCCGGTAATGGATTTGCGAGACGCGAAGGTTCTGGTGACCGGTGCCTCCGGCGGGATTGGCCGTGCGTTGGCGACAGAGCTGGCGGCCAATGGCGGCAAGGTGATCCTCACCGGTCGGCGGATCGATGTGCTCAAACCGCTGGCGGACAAGCTGCACGGCCGCGCCATCGCCGCCGATCTGACCGAGCCCGGTGCGATCGATGAACTGATGAGCGCCGCAGGGCAGATCGACGTGCTCGTCGCCAACGCGGCGCTGCCCGCGACAGGTCTGCTGGCCGACTACGGCATCGACGAGCTCGATCGTGCACTCGACGTCAATCTTCGCGTGCCCATCGTGATGGCACAGCGGGCCGCCGAACACATGTCGTCGCGGCGCCGCGGTCACCTGGTCTTCATCAGCTCACTGTCCGGAAAGACCGCCTCTTCTCATGCGTCGCTCTACAACGCGACGAAATTCGGTATCCGCGGCTTCGCGCTCGCGCTTCGTCAGGAACTTCGGTCCCACAACGTCGGGGTGTCGACCGTGTTCCCCGGCTTCATCAGCGACGCCGGGATGTTCGCCGACTCCGGTGCGACCCTGCCCCGAGGCATCGGTACTCGTTCACCGCAGGACGTAGCACGGGCGACGGTACGGGCCATCGCAGAAAACGCCGCTGAGGTGGACGTGGCTCCGCTGAACCTGCGCCTGCTCGCGATGATCAGCGGTGCCGCGCCTAGCCTGGCCGCTGCCGTGCAACACCGAGCCGGTGCCTCCAAGGTCACCGAACAGCTCGGTGAGGGCCAGCGTCACAAGCGCTGACGGGCGCCCGGCAAGTCGGGCATGCTCGACTCATGGAACGCGCTTCGGGGTTCACGCTCCTCGATCCTGCCCACCCGCCCAGCCGCAAGGCGCCGCTGGTGTGGGCGTTGAGTGCCGCCATCCCGTGGGCGTTCCTGGCCTTGGCCCAACTGATCTGGCTCGCGATCGACCAGCGGATGCCGTGGCTGCACGGCGCGGCCGCGGCCGCCACGATCATGGGCGCCTTGCTGTTCGTCGTGGTGGTGCCGATCTGGCGCTACCGCGTGCACCGCTGGGACATCAACGTCGGAGCCGGAACACCTGCGGTGTACACCCGGACCGGGTGGCTGGTGCAGGAACGGCGCATCGCGCCGATCTCCCGGGTGCAGACCGTGGACACCTACCGCGGGCCGCTGGACCGGTTGTTCGGACTGGCCAACGTGACGGTGACGACGGCATCCTCGGCCGGGGCGGTGCGCATCGTGGCTTTGGACGACGAGGTGGCCGACCGGGTGGTGGCGCAGCTGACCGACATCGCGGCGATCGGTGAACAGGACGCCACATGACCACGCCGGCCGGCCCGGCCACCCAGCCGCCGTGGCAGCGGTTGAGTCCGCGCATGCTGCTGGTACACCCGGTGCATGAAGTGCTGCAACAGATTCCGCTGCTCATCGGTTCGGTGGTACTCGGCTCGGCCACCGGCAACTCGGGCTGGCTGATCGCCGCGATCGTCCTCACCGTCGGCGTCGGGATGGCGCGGTGGTTCGCCACCAGCTACCGCATCGAACCGGGTGAGGTGCGGCTGCGCACCGGCCTGCTGCAGCGCAAGGTGCTCTCGGTGCCGCGCAACCGGATTCGGTCGGTGTCCACCGACGCCAGGTTGCTGCATCGCCTGCTCGGGCTGACGGTGTTACGGATCAGCACCGGCCAGGAAGCCAAGGGTGACACCGAGTTCGCGCTCGATGCGGTCGAGGCGGAGCAGGTCCCCCGGCTGCGGGCGATCCTGCTCGCCGACGCCGTACCCGTCGCCGATGCGCCCGCCGGACGCGAGCTGGCCCGCTGGGAGCCGTCCTGGCTGCGATACAGCCCGCTGAGTTTCACCGGTCTGGCGATGATCGCGGCTGCGGCGGGAGTGGTCTACCAAGCCGGAGTGGGTGCAGCGCTTCGGGATTCGGAAGTGACACGGTCCGGGATCGCGGCGGCCGAACAGTTGGGCGTCGTGTTCAGCCTGATACTCGGCGCGCTGGTCATCCTGATCTTGTCGGTGGTGTTGTCGGTGCTGCGCTCGTTGCTGACGTACGGCAATCTGGTGCTGCGTCGAGATTCGGACGTCCTGCACCTCCAGCACGGCCTGATGCGGCTGCGGGAGCACACCTACGACATGCGCCGGATGCGCGGCGGCACCCTGCGCGAGCCCCTGCTCGTCCGGGCCTTCGGTGGAGCGCGCCTGGACGCGGTGATGACCGGCGTCGGCGGTGAGGCCGAGGCGTCGCTGCTGCTGCCGCCCTGCCCGGCAGACACCGCCACCGCGGTGCTGGCCGAACTGATCGACAACCCCCATGCCGTCGACGCCCCGCTGGTGGCGCACGGCCCGGCCGCGGTGCGCCGGCGCTGGACCCGGGCGCTGATTCTGCCCGCGCTGGTGGGCGCGGCGCTGCTGGTGATCGGGGCTCCATTGTGGGCGTGGGTGCTGTGGGGGCTCATCACCGGATGCGCCGGCCTGCTCGCCGCCGATCGGGCCCGATCGCTCGGGCACCTGGTGGACGACGGCTGGTTGGTAGCCCGCACCGGCAGCCTGGAACGCCGCCGCGACTGCCTGGACGCCGCCGGGATCATCGGATGGACGGTGCGGCAGACGTTCTTTCAGCGCCGGGCCGGGGTGGCCACCCTGATCGCGGCGACGGCTGCGGGGGAGAAGCGCTACACCGTGATCGACATCCCGGCGGCACAGGCCTGGTCGGTGGCGGCGGTCGCCACGCCGTGGGTGGGCGACAACAGCTGGGCCTCGGGTCCGGCAGGCCCCGAGTTGCGCTGAGATCGCCTGCGTTTACTGTCGCTGCATGGCTATCGGTGGAGTGCTGTTCGACATCGATGGTGTGCTGGTGACCTCCTGGCAGCCCATCGACGGCGCGGCACAGACGTTGCAGGTGTTGGCCGAGCATCAGATCGCCCGGTCGTATCTGACCAACACCACCACCCGCACCCGCGCGGAGATCGCCGGGCTGCTGACCGCCGCCGGCATGGATGTGGCAGCCGACGAGGTGATCACCGCCGCGGCGTTGACCGCCGAATACGTGCGCGACCGCTATCCCGGCGCCCGGTGTTTCCTCGTCAACAGCGGGCAGATCGGTGAAGACATGCCGGGCGTCGACGTCGTGTATTCGAGCGACTTCGCCGGATCGTCCAAGGCCCCGGAGACCCCCGACGTTGTGCTGCTCGGCGGGGCCGGCCCAGAGTACAACCACCTGACGCTGAGCTGGGTGTACGACTGGATGACCCAAGGGGTCCCGGTGGTGGCGATGCACCGCAGCACCGCGTGGAACACCACCGACGGACTGCGGGTGGACACCGGGATGTACCTGGCCGGTATGGAGGAGACGTCGGGCCGCAAGGCCGTCGCCGTCGGCAAGCCCGCCCCCGAAGGTTTCCTGGCCGCCGCCAACCGGCTCGGCGTCGACCCCGACGAGATGTACATGATCGGCGACGACCTGAACAACGATGTGCTCGCGGCCCAGGTGGTCGGGATGGTCGGGGTGCTGGTGCGCACCGGCAAGTTCCGTCAGGCCACGTTGGATCGTTGGGCCACAGACGAATTCGCAATGCAACCCAACCACGTCATCGACTCGGTGGCCGATCTGCCCGAGTTGTTGGATCTGTAGGAGACCCGCTTCGGGGACGGCGCCGATTCCTACACCTGGGTCGTGGCTTTTCGACGGACACCGCCCGCACGTAGAAATCGGCGAGCGAAGGCCGCCCGGCGGCGCTAGACCGTGTAGCGCAGGTCGTAGCCGGCCTGGCGCTCGGCGATCTGCTGCGCACGGTCGTAGTCGAGCTGCTCGGGGTTGTAGTTGGGATCGTCGGGATCGGTCACGATGCCCTCGACCTCCGAGCGCTTCACCACTCGCGTCGTCACCGTCGGCATGTTCGTGGCATCCGGGTCCACGCCCTGGAACCGCATCGAGATGGTGCCCTGGTTCAGCCCGCCGGTGGACACCCAGTTGGCCACGCCGGGATCATTCTTCGACACCACGATGGTGTACGTGCCGTCGGCGTTCTTGATGGCCTGGCTGTTGTTCAGGCTGGTCTGCTGGTTGCGGGTGTCGTTGGTGATGGTCCAGTCGTTGGTCACCGGCACCACGAAGTACTCGGCATCCCCGGGATCGACGGTGATGATCATCGCCTCGTCGTCCTTCAATTGGAAATAGCCGGCACTCTGCAGCTGTGTGGACAGGAACTGGGCGTTGTGCGCGGGCTCGGACAACACGTTGGGCTCACCGGTGGCGGTCGCCACCGACATGTAGGTGTTCTCGCCGCTGATACCGGTGACCAGCATCAGCAGTGCGGTCTCGGTGGACGACAGCAGCAGCGGCATCTTGTCGAACGCCGGGATGATCGAAACCAGTTGGAGCAGGGCGGGATTCTTCACGACCGTCTCGCCGATGAACGGGATGGCGAAGCCACCGATCTGGCTGAACAAGCTGCTGGGCGGCCCGTCGACCTGCTCGATGGTGAGTGTCATCGGCTTGTCGGAGTTCCAGTCCGACAACGTGTTTCGGGTGGCCAGGATGGTCGAGTTGGCCGGGGCCTGCAGGTAATTCATCCCCTTCTCAGGATTGGCCGGCGGCGCGTCCGGACTCACCACGATGGTGAAAGTTCCGTCGTCTCGGACGCTGAGCTCTTCGCCGTTCAGGTTGGCGGCGGTGACCCCGTTGATACCGGTGAGCACACTGAAATTGGTGTCCGAAGAGGTGGGGTGGGTGCTCGGGTCGTTCGGGTCGTACCCCTGGACCTTGCCCTCGATCTGATAGGTCGAGGCGCCGTTGATGCCGGTGAATCGGTAGACGGTATCGGGGTTGTCGTACCAGATCCGGGTGCCGCCGGCGTCCTGACCGTTCCAGCTGTGCGGTGGGTTGACCTGCAGCAGCAGCTTCGGATCGTTCGAATTCAGCAGCAGGAACTCCGTCGCCGACTGGTTGGCGAACTCGGAGGCGGCCTGGTGCAACTGCGAGAGATTCGTGAGGTCGGGGCCCCCGACCGCGGAGAAGTTCCGCAGCGCCTCGGCGTACCAGGCGGCCATCAGGACCACCTTGGCCAGCTGCACGATCGGCGTATTGACGATCTGGGCGACTTCCCGCTCGGCGGCGAGCTGTTCCTCGGTGGCCAGCGTGCTCGTCGCGTCGGCGGTCACCTCGGATGTGGTGACGGTGCTTTCGACCTGTTCGCTTTCCCGGGACCGGCCGAACAGGTTGATCGCCGGGCTCGATTGCCCCTCACGACGCGACCAGCCCAGCAGCGCCGCCAAGCCGATGTCATGGGCCGGGTTCACCGGGAGGTCCGGGCTCAGCGGGTTGAGCCGCTCCGGCGAGACCACCGACGCCACCAACTGCGGCACGACGTGCGCCGGGGCCGCCTCGGTGCGGGGCTTGAATGCCGAAACTGCCTGATCCACAACGTTGTCTGTCACGGTCTTGACCGTGTTGGCCAACGCTTCCACCGGGGTGGGGGCATCTGTATCGGCGGTGTCCTGCGGCCGGGTGTCCGTCGTGGACCGCTGCGGGGCGGGGTCATCGGTCTTCGTGACGGCCCGGGACACCACCTGGCGCACATGGTCGGCCGCGGTCTTGTCGGTCGTTCCGGATTCGCCGGCCGCCGATTTCCGGTTGCCGGCCGCGGCTTTGCGCTCATTGAGCTTCACCCCGGCCCGAGCGGTGGCTTTCGCGTTGTCTCTCGCGTCGTCCAGGGCGGACTCGACCTTCGACGTCACGTCGCGGAGCCGCTTGGCCAGCCCCTGCCCGTGCTCGGATCCGGGCTTGCGAGGACCGCGCTGCGGAGTCGGACTGTCCGTCTTCGGACTGTTCGTCGCCCCCGCGGAACTGCCCGACGGGTCGGATCCGCCGGTGTCGGCGGCGGCGATCGCCGAGCTGTTGGCGACCGCCACACCGATTCCGAGCGCGACGGCGAGGGCACCCACCCGCCCGATGAACCGCGCGCCCCCGGCGGTAGCAGACGTCGTCGTCATATTGCCTCCCCGAACTGTTCTGGCTGTCACAGAACGCAATTCGGGGACTGTAACAAGTTCCAGTTCGGTCTCGGGCGAGTTTGGCGGGACTGGATTTTTTCTCCGCGCCGGCCTGGTGTCAGGTCTTGAGGTCCCGGACGGCCTCGATACGCGCCTTCAACTGGTCGGTGGTCGCGGCCGCCACCGGAGGGCCACCGCAGATGCGTCGCAGCTCGTTGTGGATCCAGCCGTGCGGCTTACCGGTGCGGTGGTGCGCGATGGTCACCAGCGCGTTGAGCTCGCGCCGCAGCTCCCGGATCTGGCCGTGCGTGGTGCGCGGCGCGGGTGGGCCACCCGACACGGCAGCCTCGGCCGTGCGCTTGGTGAGCTGTTCATCTTGCCTGCGGCGCAACAGATCTCGCATCTGCTCGGCATCCAGCAGACCGGGGATGCCGAGGTAGTCGGCTTCCTCGTCGCTGCCGGCCGGCGTCGCGGTGCCGAACGAGGCGCCGTCGAAGATGACCTGGTCGAGTTCGGCGTCCGCACCGAGGTACTCGAAGCCGTTCTCCAGTTCACTCTTCTCGTCCTGGCGCTTCTCGGCGGCCTCGAGCGCCTCGTCATCGAGCCCGTCGGATTCCCGGTGTGGCTTGCCCAGCACGTGATTGCGCTGGGCTTCCATCTCACTGGCCAGCAGCAGCAGGTTGGGCACCGACGGCAGGAAGATGCTTGCGGTCTCACCGGCCCGGCGGGAGCGCACGAAGCGGCCGATGGCCTGCGCGAAGAACAGCGGTGTCGACGCACTGGTGGCGTACACGCCCACCGACAGCCGGGGCACGTCGACGCCCTCGGACACCATGCGCACCGCGACCAGCCAGCGGCTGGTTCCTTCTGAATACTGACTGATCCGGTCGGAGGCGCTCGGGTCGTCGGAGAGCACCACCGTGGGCGCCTCGCCGGTGATCTTGGTGAGCAGATCGGCATAGGCGCGGGCGGTGGTCTGGTTGGTGGCGATGATCATGCCGCCGGCATCGGGCACGTGCTGACGCTTCTGCTGCAACCGCTTGTCGGCGGCGGCGATCACCGCGGGCATCCACTCACCGGTCGGGTTCAGCGCGGTGCGCCAGGCCCGCGCGGTCTGCTCGGCGGTCAGCGGTTCACCGAGCCGGGCCGCGTGCTCCTCGCCGGCACTGTCCCGCCAGCGTGCCTCTCCCGAGTAGGCCAGGAACACCACCGGCCGCACCACACCGTCGGCCAGCGCGTCGGCATAGCCGTACACATGGTCGGCCTGGGAGCGCTGGAACCCGCCCTCGTCGGGCTCGTAGTTGACGAACGGGATCGGGCTGTCGTCGCTGCGGAACGGGGTACCCGTGAGGGCCAACCGTCGCGTCGCGTCGTCGAAGGCTTCACGCATCGCGTCGCCCCAGCTCTTCGCGTCTCCGCCGTGGTGGATCTCATCGAAGATGACCAGCGTCTTGCGGTTCTCGGTGCGCACGCGGTGCCGCGTGGGATGGCTGGCAACCTGGGCATAGGTGACGACCACGCCGTGGTATTCGGCCGAGGTCTGCGAGTTCGAGTTGCTGAACTTCGGATCGAGCGCGATGCCGTTGCGCGCGGCCGACTGGGCCCACTGGATCTTGAGATGCTCGGTGGGAACCACCACCGTGACCGCGTCGACCGTGCCGTCGTTGAGCAGCTCGGCCGCGATCCGCAGCGCAAACGTCGTCTTACCCGCGCCCGGCGTGGCGACCGCCAGGTAGTCCCGCGGCTTGGCCGTCAAATACTTCACCAGCGCCTTGCGCTGCCAGCCCCGCAGTGCCTGGGTGCTGGGCGCTGCATCAGCCCGCACCCGAGGACTCCTCTCAGTCGGAATGCAGTTTAGGCCAGCGCGTTACGTCCGCGCATATCCGCAGGAGCCCGCCGGGCGTGTCGCTCAGATGAAGTAGTTGTCGTTCTTGACGAACCACTCGGCGCGCTCGTCGTCGGTGAGGTCGGCCAGCTGGGCGAACCCTTCGAAATAGGCCTCCCGCGGCGCGCCGGGAGCAAACAACATCAGTAACGACGTCGGCGCGTCGGCCTCGTTGCGGAAGCCGTGGATTCCGCCGGGCGGGACGTAGAGGAAGTCGCCCTGGCCGGCATCAGTCCAGTCGGTCCCGTCGTAGAGCTTGACGGTGCCCGACAAGACGAAGAACGCTTCCGACATCGTTCGGTGAAAATGCGGGCCGGGACCGCCGCCCTGTGGGCTGATGTCGATGCGGTACAGCCCGTAGTCGCCGGCCGTGTCCTGTTGGTTGGCCAGGTAGTGGTACTTCACCGGGCCGCCCGAGTCGTAGTCGGGCGGTGCGTCACCACGTTTCAGCCGGGCGCTGACCTCGGGCTCGTCCTTGGTGAAGCGAACCGGGGGATAGGGCGGCACGTTCCTGGGATCCCAGAGCGACACGACCGCCAGCCTAGTCGCGGAGCGGTGGCCGGCGTCGAAATCGACACCAGGGTCGTCCGCGGCGCGGCGGAGTAGTCCTGGCGTCGAAACCGGCGGTGTGAATTCAGGCGCGGGCGTCCTGCAGCGCCGGGAAGCTGACGCCCGTCAGCTCCTCGGACACCGACCACAACCGGCGCTGCTGATCGATGTCATAGGACAGCGTGCTGGATGTCACCAGCTTCGGGTGGCCCTTCTGCTCGCCGAGTCCGTCCGGCCCGTAGTACTGACCGCCCAGCGCACTCGGATCGGTGGCCGCGCGCAGGGTCGGCAACGCACCCATGGCGGCCTCCTGGAACAGCGGTCGCAGCACCGGGACGGCGCGTTGGACGGCATGCGGCAGATGGCGCGCCAATTCGGTGTCCGATCCGCCGGGGTGGGCAGCCAGGGCCGTGGTGTGCTGCCCGATCAGACGTCGCTGCAGCTCATAGGTGAACATCAGGTTGGCGAGCTTGGACTGGCCGTAGGCGACGAGGCGGTTGTAGCCACGCTCCCACTGCAGATCGTCGAACCGGATGCCGCGCCGCGCGAAGCGGTGCCCGATGCTGCTGACCGTCACGATGCGCGAACCCGGCACGGGCAGCAGGCGGTCGAGCAGCAGGCCGGTGAAGGCGAAGTGGCCGAGGTGGTTGGTGCCGAACTGCAGCTCGAACCCGTCGGACGTGGTCTCCTTCGGCGGGGTCATGACGCCGGCGTTGTTGATCAGCAGGTCGATGGTGTCGTGCTTGGCCTTGATCTCCTCGGCGGCCTCGCGCACCGATGCCAGTGAGCCCAGATCGAGGCGCCGCAGTTCCAGGTCGGCGGCCGGCACCGACCGTGAGATCCACTCGACGGCGGCCTCGCCCTTTTCCAGGTTGCGAACGGCCAGGACGACGTGGGCGCCCTTGGCGGCGAGCGCCTTTGCGGTTTCCAGCCCGAGGCCGGTGTTCGCCCCGGTGACGACGGCCGTGCGACCGGTTTGGTCCGGAATGTTGGCGGTGGTCCATTTCGTCATGAGAGACTCCTAGATGGGCTAAGCGGAGTAAGCACTCCGGTTGCGTCGACTATACGGAACGTGCGCCCCGTTTTGTCAATGGTGTTGTGAGGTGATGGCGAATGCGTGCGGATGCGGCCCGGAATCGGGCCAGGGTGCTCGAGGTGGCCTACGAGACGTTCGCGGCCGACGGGCTGTCGGTCCCCATCGACGAGATCGCCCGGCGAGCCGGAGTGGGCGCGGGCACCGTCTACCGTCACTTCCCGACCAAGGAGGCGTTGTTCCAGGCGGTCATCGCCGAGCGGATCCGGGGCGTGGTCGACGAGGGGCGGAGCGTGCTCGACGCGAATCCCGCCGAAGGACTCTTCGACTTCCTGCGGTCGATGGTGCTGCAGTGGGGCGCCGCTGACCGCGGACTGGTCGATGCGCTTGCCGGCTCGGGCATCGACGTCAACACCGTGGTGCCCGAGGCCGAGAACGAGTACATGACAGTCCTTGCGGACCTGCTCACCGCCGCGCAACATGCCGGCACGGTGCGGCCCGATGTCACGGTCGCCGAGATCAAGGCACTCATGGTCGGCTGCCAGGCCATGCAGAGTTACAACGACGACGTGGCCGAGCGGGTCACCGATGTGGTCTTCGACGGACTGCGCGCACCCGGAGGACGATGACCGAACGCGCAAAGGCCCCGCACACCAGGTGCGCGGGGCCTCTGCTCGGGTGACGCCGACTACGGGTTGTCGGCTCCGTCGGTCGTGGTGACCGTCTGGCCGGTGACCGGGCTTCCTGGCTTGGCGGTAGCCGGGATGCCGTTGAACGACCCCGACTGGGTCAGGTTGGTGCCGTTGCCGCCCACGGCTCCGGTGCCATCGCCACCGTTGCCCGTCGTGACGGTGTTGTCGGTGTACTCGGCGCCGGCGGGATTGTCGAAGCTGTAGGCGCCGATCTGGAAATAGCCGCCCTTGCCGCCCGTGCCGCCGTTGATGCCGTCACCACCGTCGCCGCTGGTCGCGGTGACACCCGTGGCTTCGGCGTTCGGACCCAGCGCGCTGATCGACGAGATACCCGAATCTCCACCGCCGGTGCCGCCGTTGATGCCGTCGCCGCCGGTACCACCGGTGATGGTGCCTTCGGCCTCCGCATTCTGGCCGGCCGCATTGATGGCCACCCTGCTGCCGTTGCCGCCCTTGGAACCCGTTGTGCCGGAAGCGGATCCACCGTCGCCTCCCACCGCGGTCCCGTGGGCCAGGGCATTGTTTCCGGGGGCGATGGGCAAATTGCCGTTGGGGCCCGATACAACCAGGTTGTCCCGGCCGGCACTCATGTAACCGAACCCGCCTTCACCACCCTTGTTGCCGACTCCGTCGGCGTCACCGCCGCGTCCGCCGCGGACCTCGCCGTAGGCGGTGCCGCCATTTCGGGCCAGGAATTCGGTCTGGCCGGCACCGGCGCCGTTGGTGCCGCCGGCACCACCGATACCGCCGTTGGTGCCGTCGCCGCCATTGCCGCCGATGGCGACCGCGGTGTGATCGACCGTTCCGATGTGACCACCGGAATCGGCGGTCATCTTGACGTCACCGCCCTTGCCGCCCTTGCCCCCGCCGGCGTCGCCGAGTCCGGCATTTCCACCGGTGGCCGTCGCATTGGTGATGGTGGTGTTCACCCCGGATGCGGTGATCACGACGTTGCCGCCGGCCGCACTGTCAGATCCGTCGCCACCGGTTGCCGACGTGTTGGAAATCGTGGCGCCGTCGGCGATCACGGTGGCATTGCCGCCGGCCCCGGCGACGACCGTGTCGGCGTCGGCATCGCCGCCCGCGCCGCCGGTCGCAGTGACGTTGTCGACCGTGCCGCCGTTGACGGCCGTGATGTCGGCCGCACCGCCAGTGCCTCCGGCCCCGCCGTTGGCGTGACCGAGGCCGGCCGTGCCGGCCGTGGCGGTGCTGTCGTCGACGGTGCTACCGGCGCCGTCGGCGGTCACCGTTGCCGATCCGCCGATGGCGGTGTCATTGGTGTCCTGCGCGACGGCGCTGGTGTCGGAGATGGCGCCGCCGTTGGTGGCACGCACGGTCGCGTAGCCACCGAATCCGCCCGCACCGCCGTTGCCGGCATCGGCGGTGCTGTTGGCAATCGTCCCGTTGATCGCCTCCACCGTGGCGATCCCGCCGTTCTGGTCGCCGGCCGTGCCGCCGAGGGCGGTGCTGCCGGTGATGTTGCCGCCGCTGCCGGGATCGCCGAAGGTTCCCGCGAAGACGTAGGCCTGCCCGCCGAGGGCACCGGTGCCGCCGTCGGTGGCGTCGCCACCCGCGCCGCCGGTCGCGACGTTGTCGGTCGCGATGCTGCCGGTGCCGTTGGCCACGATCCTGCCCTGGCCGCCGGTGCCGCCATGCCCACCGGCCGCGGCCGCGCCGCCGTCGCCGCCCGTGGCATGGCCGCTCGCCTCGCTGTTCACGCCGAAGGCCTGGACATTGCCGATGGTTCCGTTGCCGCCGACGCTGCCGGTGCCGGTGGCGTCGCCACCATCGCCGCTCTGGCCGGTGCCGCCGGCCTTCGCACCGGTGTTCAGTGCCGCCACCTGACCGCTGCTGCCGTTGCCGCCGGTGCCGCCCTGGTATCCGTTGCCACCGTCGCCGCCGAGGCCGGTGCCGTCGGCGTCCGCACCGGTGCCGCCCGCCACGACGCTGCCGGTGCCGCCGTTGCCACCCTTGCCGCCACCGGTGGCGTCGCCGCCGGCGCCGCCGACCGCCGTCCCGCCGGCCGTCCCGTCGTTTCCGCCGATGTCCGGCCTGACGAAACCGGCCTGGATGTTGCCGCTGCCGCCATTGCCGCCGATGCTGCCGGCGCCGGTGGCGTCACCGCCCGCGCCGCCGCTGCCGTTGCCGCTCGCGGTGCCCCCGGTACCACCTTGCAGGCCCGCGCTGATCTCGGAATACCCACCGGCACCGCCCGTTCCGCCATTGGCACCGTTTCCACCCGCACCGCCGGTGGCGCTCGCGTTGGTGACGACCCCGCCCAGGGCCGCGCCGAGGCGAGCGTCACCGCCCTTGCCTCCGGTGCCCGTGCCGAACGAATCACCGCCGTCGCCGCCGGTTGCCGTACCGCTCGCGCTGCTGGTCGCGCCGTCTGCCGTGATCCAGCCGATGCCGCCGGTGCCACCCGTGCCACCGGCCGCCGTCGTCGAACCCGCGCCGCCGTTCCCGCCGCCACCTCCGGTGGCATTGCCGTTGACCGTCCCGCCGTTGGTCTCGCTCAAGACGGCGCCACCGCCGCCGCCACCGCCGCCGCCACCGTGCCCGGCTCCGGCGACGCTCGACGACGCACCGCTGCCGCCCGATCCGCCGGTGCCGCCGGTGGCCGTACCCGTGGCACCACCGGAGGAGAGACCGTAGCCGTTGCCACCCGCGCCGCCGTCGCCACCGGCGCCGCCGTTACCGGTGCTGCCCGCGGCGCCGCTGTGGCCGAGGAGGCCGAAGAACCCACCGCCGCCGGTGCCGCCCGCACCGCCCGACCCGCCGGTGCCGCCACCGGTCCCGCCGGTTCCGCCGGTGCCGCCACTGAGGTGGGTGGCGTCGCCGTTCGCGCCGCGTCCACCGACCCCGCCGGTGCCGGCGTCGCCGCCCTGCCCGCCGTCGCCGCCGCTGGCGAAGACGAATCCGGTGGCATTGCCGCCGTCACCGCCGCTGCCGCCGTCGCCACCCCCGACGCCGCCGTCCTCACCGTTGCCGAAGCCGTTGCCGTAGTCGACATTCCAGGCACCGTCGCGACCGGCGGTACCGGTGACACCCACGCCGCCGCGTCCGCCGTCACCGGCGATACCGAACAACCAGCCGTTGGCATCGCCGCCGTTGCCGCCGTCGCCCGCGGGCTGGCCGTTCGAGGATGCGCCGCCGGCACCACCGGTGCCGCCGATGCCCATGAACGACCCGCCGTCGCCACCGTCGCCGCCGTCGAGGCCGGCCCAGCCATCGCCACCGTCACCGCCGTCGCCGAACCAGCCGGCGTCACCGCCGTCACCGCCGGCCTGGCCGGTGGCGACACCGTCGTACCCGTCACCACCGTCGCCGATCCACAGACCGGCGTCGCCGCCGTCGGGATTCGCCGCGGTGCCGTCGGCGCCGTTGCCGATCAGGTACTGACCGGAGATCTGGTTGATCGCACCGCCGATGGCGCTGCCGAGCGGGCTCGTGATCCATAGTTGCGTGCCGTAGTGCACCGGCTGATAGATCCAGCGGTTGACGATCTCGGTCGGATCGAGGACCGCCGGGTCGAGGGTCGCGGACGCTGTGGGCGAAGCCAGCAGGGTGTTCCGGTTGACGGCCGTGTTCGCGTTGACCGGGTACGCGGATTGCCTACGCGCCCAGGCCATCACGGCCCAGACGGCGGGCATGTCGGCGGGTTCCGTCGGTGCGTTGGGAGCGAGGATGGTGCCCAGGGTCACCGCGGAAAGCAGCCCGGTGATCGGGCTGACCGGTGCGGCGGGTGCCGGTGCCGGAGGCGGGGCGACGAACGTCGTCGCGCGCGCCGCGACCGGGGCAGGCTCGTCCGGTTGGCTGCTCTGCACAGCGGCGGTCTTGGCGCCGTCCTGCTCGTGCTTATCGGCAGCACCCGACGTCGTGGTGACCCGCCCGGCCAGATCGTTGAGCCGGTCGCCGAGAGTCGGGGGCTGTTGCTGTTCGCCGGATGTGCCGGCGTTGGGTGCGGCGGTCGGGCCGGCCGGGTCGGTCTCGTCGGCCTTCGACGCGGCGGTCGACTTGTGGCGCCGGACGGTGGTGCGGGACTCTTTGTCGCCGTTGGCTTTTGCGTTCTCGACGGCATTGTCGATCGCCCGCTCGGTGTCCCGGGCGATGTCGTCGAAGGCCTTCCTGGCCTCCTTGACGCGCTCGCGCAAGCGTTCGTGCACCTGCTTGGCGTCCGGCTGCCGCGGCTTCTCGGCCTCGGGCTTGTCGGTGGAGGTGGAGGTGCCGGTGGTGTTCCCCGCGTCGGAGTCGCCACCGCTCGACGGGCCCTCGGTGTTGACGAGCCGCACATCCGCGGTCACCGATCTCATGGTCGGTGAGTCAGGCCCCAACAAGAGCATGACGCCGGCTCCGGCCAACGCCAGGCTTGCCAACCCGGCGGTGGCGATGGGACCTGCCGTATGTTTCCGGCCGCGACCGCCCGCGATGCTGTGTTTCCCCATGATTCTCCCCGATCTGCGACAGACGGGTGTTGACGGCTACGTCAATATTTGCGCAGACGCTGACACCAGTCATTGACGACGTTGCTCCAGTGATGGGACCTCTCGATCTCGACGACCGATTCCCCCTGGCTCGCGGAGAAATTTACGCACCACAAACCGGAAATCTCAGCTATTTCTCAGGCGGGTTTCGGGTGATGGTTGCGCACGCAAACAATCAACCGAAAGGTTTGCTTGCTGCAAGACTTGCGTTGCGGGCAAAAGCGCAGATTAATCAAGTTATTGAGATTAGCCAGGAATTTGTTGTCTTGGTCAAAATCGTGCCGGCGCCGGTCGGCGGCCAGGCACGGTCCGGCCGAACGGCCCAGTCGTGGTGGGGAACTTGGCGGCCGCACTCCAAGGGATGGTCGACACCCGCCGGGCGCCACGCCGGAGACCGAGAGCCAAGAGTTGGCCAGGTGTCTCGACTGTCCCGTATTCCACTTCGCTGAGCGCGGGGCGCCTGCGCCGGCGGGAGTAGCGTCGGCTGCATGAAGTTCGGCATCGCCACCTTCGTCGACGACGACAGCATCGACCCGGTTTCACTTGCCCGCGCGATCGAGGAGCGGGGGTTCGCCTCGCTGCTTGTTGCCGAGCACAGCCATATCCCGGTCAGCCGGGAATCCCCCTATCCGAGTGGCGGCGAGTTGCCGCCGTGGTACTACAACACCCTCGACCCGTTCGTCACACTCGCCGCGGCGGCCGCCGTGACCTCCACGATCGAGCTCGTCACCGCGGTCGCGCTGCTCATCCAGCGGGACCCGATCCACACGGCCAAGGAAGCCGCCAGCATCGACCTCATCTCCGGCGGCCGGTTCGTGTTCGGCGTCGGCGCCGGCTGGAATCTGGAGGAGATGCGCGATCACGGCACCGATCCGAAAACCCGTGGCGCACGGCTGGATGAGAGCATCGAAGCCGTTGTCGCGCTGTGGACCGACGAGCCCGCCGAGTACCACGGTCGCTACGTCAACGTCGAGCCGTCCTACTGCCGCCCCAAGCCGGTGCAGAAACCACATCCGCCCATCTACGTCGGCGGCAACTCCGATGCCACCGTCAAACGGGTGATTCGCCATGGCGCAGGCTGGATTTCGAATCCGCTACCGCGCGATGTCCTGGCCAAGCGCATCGGGCAGATGCGTGCCGGGGCCGGTCACGATGTGCCGCTGGCGATGTTCGGCGCGCCCATCAAACACGACTACTGGCGCGCCGCAGAGGACCTTGGGTTCTCCCGGCTCGGGTTGTTCCTGCCGTCGGTTGGCAAGGACGAAACACTGCGACTGCTCGACGACTACCTTGCGCAGGTGCAGAAGTACCAGTCGGGGAGCTGAGCCCGGTTAGTCTCAGCGCATGAGCGCTGAGGGGTCGGGGGACTTGTCGGACGAGCAGCGTGACAGTCCGCAGTACGCAATCCCACTGGGGTTGATGTTCGGGCTCATCACAGCTGCGGTGTTGTGCCTGGGAGACGCCTGGCTGCACCGAAATCCGGAGCTGCCGTTGCAGCCGGATCCGGGCGCCCTCTCCTCGATGTTGTGGCGCACGACGGTGGTGGTGGGGCTCAGCGCTGCCGTGGTGCTCGGTTGCTTCGTGGCCGGCCGGCTGCATCGTCAGACGTTTGGGCGGCGGGCGAGATTCCTGGCCTACGTATCGCCGGCCCTGGCGATCGCGGCGCTCAGCGGCCTGCTCATGCTGCGCCAGGAGCAGACGAAAGACGTATTCGACGCGGCCGCCGAGGCGCAGGTGTCGCTGGTGCCCTTCGACCTCACCCTCGTCGCCCGCTGGGCATGGTGGTGCGCGTGCCTGGCCGTGCTGGCGCTCGCGCTCGTCGCCGTGGTGAGTTACGCCGCGCGGCCCAGCCTGGGGCAACTGTTCGTCAGCCCGGTGCTGGCCGGTGCCGTGTCCGTGGTCGTGGTGATCATCGTCGCGGTCAGTATGTTCGCGACCGGCTCGTCATCGATCCCGCACCAGACCGCTGAGCGGATCGATGCACCGACCTTGACGGCCGTTACCGGCGATGTCGCGTATCACGTGACCGAACCCGGATCTCAGCCGATACCGGCCGGCGCCGGATTCGTCCGGGCGCGCGCAACCTCGACCGGTGGATACTCGAGCACCTACACGGTCGAGGGCTATGACGGCTCAACCGGCAAGCGTCGCTGGTATTACGGTCCGCTGGACGACATTTCGGTGCTCGGTTCGACCGGAGTCGGACCCGAGAGCGTGGCGGTGGCCCGGTCGGGCAACATCCTGATCGGCATCGATGCCACCACCGGAACAATGCTGTGGTTCAAGCCGGGCGACACCACGTGGGACTTCGACCAGATCCGACGCGGCTTCTCGTCCTCCGTGATTCTCGCGGTTCGCGCCGACTCGGCCTCGGTCGGCAGCCGCGGCACGGTATGGGAGGCGTTGGCACCGCGCACCGGTGAAGTGCTGTGGTCCAAGACATTCCGCTACGGGTGTTACCCGAGCGCTGAACTGGCCGACGAGCTGGTGGTCGTGCACGGCTGTGACGACGCGCCTGAGGTGGTGGCAGAAGTGTTGGAGGCGCGGACAGGAGACTCCAAAGGGGTCATCCCGGTGTCGATGTTCGGTGTCAAACCGGACGAGGTGCGGGATCCCGCCGGCGCCATCGGCGTCAGCGACGTTCGAGGTGAGCTGGCCGTGGTTGCCGTCACCAGGTACCGACCCGAACGCGTCGAGACCCGCTTCGTCATCAACCTGACGTCGAAAGCGGTGGTGCGCCGCCTGCCCGATCAATACGGGGCGGCGCGGTTCATCGACGCCGGATCGTTGATCCTCACCCAGTACCGCGGACGGGACAAGCCCGCGGCGCAGTCGATCCTGATCCTTTCCACCGGTGGGGTGTTGCCGCTCGGATTCGGCTCGGAGATATCCGGGGACGACGAAGGATTCGCCATGGTGGCACGCGTCGGAGACTCATGGTGGACAACCATCCCTGCCGACGAGCAGACGAAAACGACGACATCGTCACTGCCGCTGCGCTCGCTCGACGAGACGGGCGCGCCGCGGTCGTTTTCGCCTCCGTGTTCGGACAACATGCGGTACGCCCCCGGAATCACCGGCATCCCAGGGGCATTGCTGGTGTATTGCACGGGTGGTGACTGGGCTGCGGTCCGCTAGCGGTCAGGTGGGGCGAAGGCCCAGAATGTCGTAGCCCGAGATGTCCGCGACCTTCGTTCGTTGGCAGAGGACCAGGACCGCTCCGGGGACGGCGACCACCCCGCCGATGTCCCGTCCGCACGGCGATGGCCGCCGGCTCGACGACCCGTCGGACGAAACCGAGACCAGCATGTTGTTGTAGTCGGCGTCGTACGCTGCCGCGGTCACCATACGATCGCCGACCTGCGCCCAGGCTTGACCGCTGGGCGGCGCGTAGGAATTGCCGCTGCCGTAGGTTTCGACATCTGTCGTGCGAATCGTCGTGTTGTCGCCGAGCCGGTAGAGGCTGATGAAATCCCGTGCACCTGTTGCGGGTAGCTCCAGAATCGGCCCCGGATACTGACCGGAACCGTTCGCGCCCAAGTCATAGATGAATCCTGGATCCGCCAGCTCGTCAACCTTTCCGGTGCGGGTGTCGACCGTGATCACGGAGTAGGGGTCGTCGCCCTCGAGTCGGAGCTGTATCACGGCGACCGCACCGTGGTAGGCGAGCGGTTCGATCGACCGGCTGTGTGTGGAGAACCCTTGAGACACCGGATGTTCGATCACGCGCTCGGAGCCGTCCCGAGCTTCGAACACGTGGATCCTCAACGAATCCCCGCATGGCACCGCATACGTGACGGTGTGATCGAGCGCTCCGACCAGTCCGGTGTCGCTGCACCGTCGATCCGATTCGGCGAATGACCACGTCCACCGAAGTTCGCCGGTACGGGGATCGAGGGATCCGAGCTCATTTCTGCTGCTGCTCACCACCGGCACGGTGTCCGAAGGCAGCGATATGCGGGACCGCAGGCTCCAGCCCCGGTCCAGGCTCCACCGCACCTGCCCCGTCATGGCGTCGAGACCGACGAGGAACGGATCCGTGCGTGGCTTGGAATAGCCCGCGTCGTGGTCGCATTCGACGAGGACCATCGCATCGGCGGCCGTGCCGGTGGAGCGGATCTTCTGAAACAAGCAGCCGTCGCGCAGTGAATCGAGGGGAAAACGCCACCGCGGTGACCCGGTCGCGCCGTCGTATCCGATCAGCGTGCTGTCATTCACGAGGACGAAGCCCGGTCCCGCGGGAACGAGTGTGTCGACGCGCTTGACGGTCAGGGTGTAGGTCTCGGCGCCGACGGTGGTGGGCACGTCGGGCACGGCGATCGGCGCCGCGGTCGTGGCCCGGGGCTCGCCCGATCGGCTCAGTGCCACCAATCCGAGCGCCGCCACCAACGCTGCGACCAGTCCCGAGGCGACAAACGGAACGGCCGCTCGCCAGTTCAGCGGCTGACCGTCCGGGTGAGCCGCGATCGCACCGGCCACCAGCAGCACCGCGGCCACCGTGAGCAACAGCCACGCAACCTGGATCAGTGCGACGAGGGGCCGGCTCCCCGGTCCCGACGCGGGTTCGGTCCAGGTGTGGGGGAGCGAGCCGAGATACATGAACGATGTGACCGCGGCGAGGAGGGCGAGCGCCCACGCGGCTTTCCAGGCGATCGCACGGCCGGCCAATGCGGCGACGCCGCCGGCCCCCAGCACGGCGGCGACCACGGCCACGGCAACCAGAGATCCCCCGAGCAGGAGGGTGACCGACCCCAGGCGGTCGGAGACCAGGCCGTCCGGGACCCGCTGGGTGAAGGCATACAGACTGACGGGCACGCTGCCCACCGCGATCCCGATGCTGAGGCTCACCAGCGCGCGGGCGAGTCTTGGGTGCGCATCTCCAGCTGTGGCCACGTGTCTGACCTCCCCTCGACGCTGAACTGTGCCACACAGGTTTGCCTCGCACCCGCGGCAGTTTTCGGCGCTCGGAACGCAGCTCACCGGCTTTCGCCTGCGGCACCCTGATATCGCCGGTGATATCGGGTTTCCGGCCCATGCATCCCCAACCGGCGCGGTACGGATGTGGCGCCTGTTCCCTGCGGATGCGTCGTTTCGCCGCGGCCGTGGGCCGGAACCCGCAGCGGGCGCGCCACAACCTTGCACTCGCCCTGGTCGAGTGCTAAGAATGCAGTTGGCACTCTCGATCAGTGAGTGCTAGGTCGGGACGGTGAGACCGGGGCCGCACCTGCGGGAGCACACCCTGGTCGTCCGTCGCGGGCACTGAACCCGACCAACGAACGTGCGATCCCCTATCCGGAGGAATCACTTCGCAATGGCTAAGACAATTGCGTATGACGAAGAGGCCCGTCGCGGCCTCGAGCGGGGCCTGAACAGCCTCGCCGACGCGGTAAAGGTGACGCTGGGCCCCAAGGGTCGCAACGTCGTCCTGGAGAAGAAGTGGGGCGCCCCCACGATCACCAACGATGGTGTGTCCATCGCCAAGGAGATCGAGCTGGAGGACCCGTACGAGAAGATCGGCGCTGAGCTCGTCAAAGAGGTCGCCAAGAAGACCGACGACGTCGCGGGCGACGGCACCACGACCGCCACCGTTCTGGCCCAGGCCCTGGTTCGCGAAGGTCTGCGCAACGTCGCTGCCGGCGCCAACCCGCTCGGCCTGAAGCGCGGCATCGAGAAGGCCGTGGAAAAGGTCACCGAGACCCTCCTGAAGTCCGCCAAGGAGGTGGAGACCAAGGAGCAGATCGCTGCCACCGCCGGTATCTCCGCCGGTGACCAGTCCATCGGTGACCTGATCGCCGAGGCCATGGACAAGGTCGGCAACGAGGGTGTCATCACCGTCGAGGAGAGCAACACCTTCGGCCTGCAGCTGGAGCTCACCGAGGGTATGCGCTTCGACAAGGGCTACATCTCGGGTTACTTCGTGACCGACGCCGAGCGTCAGGAAGCCGTCCTGGAGGATCCCTACATCCTGCTGGTCAGCTCCAAGGTCTCGACCGTCAAGGACCTGCTGCCGCTGCTGGAGAAGGTCATCCAGTCCGGCAAGCCGCTGCTGATCATCGCCGAGGACGTCGAGGGCGAGGCCCTGTCGACCCTGGTGGTCAACAAGATCCGTGGCACCTTCAAGTCCGTGGCCGTCAAGGCTCCGGGCTTCGGTGACCGCCGCAAGGCCATGCTGCAGGACATCGCCATCCTCACCGGTGGCCAGGTCATCAGCGAAGAGGTCGGCCTCTCGCTGGAGACCGCCGATGTCGCGCTGCTGGGCCAGGCCCGCAAGGTCGTCGTCACCAAGGACGAGACCACCGTCATCGAGGGTGCCGGCGATGCCGACGCGATCCAGGGCCGTGTCGCCCAGATCCGCGCCGAGATCGAGAACAGCGACTCCGACTACGACCGCGAGAAGCTGCAGGAGCGCCTGGCCAAGCTGGCCGGCGGTGTTGCGGTGATCAAGGCCGGCGCTGCCACCGAGGTGGAGCTCAAGGAGCGCAAGCACCGCATCGAGGACGCCGTGCGTAACGCCAAGGCTGCCGTCGAAGAGGGCATCGTCGCCGGTGGCGGCGTGGCCCTGCTGCAGTCGGCTCCGTCGCTGGAGGAGCTCTCGCTCACCGGTGACGAGGCCACCGGCGCCAACATCGTGCGCGTCTCGCTGTCGGCCCCGCTGAAGCAGATCGCCTTCAACGGTGGTCTGGAGCCGGGTGTCGTCGCCGAGAAGGTGTCGAACCTGCCCGCGGGTCACGGCCTGAACGCCGCGACCGGTGAGTACGAGGACCTGCTGGCCGCCGGCGTTGCCGACCCGGTCAAGGTCACCCGCTCGGCGCTGCAGAACGCGGCGTCCATCGCGGCGCTGTTCCTCACCACCGAGGCCGTCGTCGCCGACAAGCCGGAGAAGGCCGCCGCACCTGCGGGCGACCCGACCGGTGGCATGGGCGGTATGGACTTCTAAGAAGTCGCAACGTAAACAGCCCTGGTGCGCTCCGCGTGCCAGGGCTGTTTCGTTGTTTGTCCCCAACGTGGCGTCTATGCACAGCGATTGCCGTATTTCCGTGCACGGGCGTCACATTCGTCGGCATGGCAGGCCAGCCTGCGGCCATGGAACCCTTCATCGGAAGCTCCGCGGTGCGCCGCGGTGGGTTGACTCGCCGCGGGCTGGCCCGCCATTACGTCGCGCTGCACCGGGACGTGTACGTCAGGCGCGACCTCGAAATCACCGCCCGGATCAGAGCACAAGCGGCGTGGTTGTCCACCGGCGCGACGCTTGCCGGGACTTCGGCCGCGGCGGTGCTGGGCACCAAATGGCTGAACCCCGACAGGCCTGCGGAGATCATTCGCGCTGACCGGCGCATGCCCGCGGGGATTGTCGTGCACTCGTGGAGCCTCGACCCGGCCGAGACGTGCACGGTCGGCGGGATCGATCTGACCACCCCGGCCCGCACGGCCTTCGATCTCGGTCGGTTGTACCGTCCCGATCTCGCAGTGCCCCTCGTGGATGCGCTGCTCAACGCCACGAGGATTGCGCCTGCCGATGTGCTCGCCGTGGCCCACGCGCACCCCGGTGCCCGAGGCGTCGCGCGGCTACGTTCGGTGCTGCCCCTGGTCGACGGCGGTGCCGAGTCTCCTCAGGAGAGCAGGCTCCGGCTGGTCATCGTTCGTGCCGGTCTGCCGATTCCCGAGACCCAGATCGAGTTTCGTGACCTGCACATTCGCGTCGACCTCGGATGGCGGGAATGGAAGGTTGCCGTCGAGTACGACGGTGTACAGCACTGGACCGATCGGCGGCAGCGATCCTGGGATATCGACCGCATGGCGTTGCTGGAGGAGGCCGACTGGGCCGTCGTGCGGGTGAGCGCGGAGATGATGTCGCGACCACACATCATCATCGAACGGGTACGGGCGAAGCTGCGCGCCGCCGGCTGCCCCATTTGATGGCGAGTGTGACGCCTGTGCACGAAATCTGGCGTAATTGCGGGCATAGGCGCCACGCTCGGCAGCGCCGGGGTCAGTTCTCCGACAAGACGATGCAGTCACTCTCGCACTGCCCGGGCGGGCCGGGCTGCGCCGCCTTGCGATGCAGAACCGCGCGGTTGGGCACGATCTGATGCGTCTCCTCGCCGGTGGTGCCGGCTTGACCCCGCCCGTCGACGATCAGCGAATACCCGCCGGGCTGACGCGGAGGGCAGACCAGCGTCGCGTGCTCGTGCGAGGCGAGGTTTCTCCGGGTGTGCGCCCCGACCGGGCCGACGTGAATGATGCCGTTCACCAGGTGCGGCTCCACCGCGACGGTGTGTGCGTGGTAGTTGTCGTCGACCGTGACGAGGTAGGCGAACGTGTAGTCCGCCAGCTTGTCGGCCAGCTGGTTGAGATCCACTTTCACGCTCATGACGTGAGAATAGTTCTGTTGGCGCCCCGTCGTGGGAGACCTGTCACATGGGTGCGGGTTGTTTGCCTCGGACGAGGCGGCCGGGGCGCGCCGCCGTCGGGACACCGTCCTGGGCGATGATCTCACCGGACACGACAGTCGCGACGTAGCCGTCGGCGGTCTGGTCGAGGCGGCGTCCGCCGCCGGGCAGATCGTAGGCGACAACCGGGCGGTGCAACCGCAGTGCCGCATGGTCGATGACATTGAGATCGGCCTTGTAGCCCAATGCAATTCGACCGCGATCGGCCAGCCCGGCGACGCGGGCGGGTACCGAGGTCAGTTCCCGCACGGCATCCGCGACGCTCAGCATGCCGGCGCCCCGGTCACGCACCCAGTGGGTCAGCAGGTAGGTGGGGAAGCTCGCGTCGCAGATCATCCCGTAGTGGGCGCCGCCGTCGCCGAGGCCAAGGATGACGTCGTCACGGCGGATCAACTCGGCGACCGTGTCGAGGGAGTTGTCGCGGAAATTGGCCAGCGTGACCAGCAGCATGGCGTGGCCGTCGTCGTCGAGCAGGCGATCGTAAGCCTCCTCGAGCGGGTTGACGTCGCGGTCCCGGGCCCGCGCGCCGATCGAGTTCGACGGGTCGGGCTCGTAGGCGGGCGGATCGCCCAGCGGGTACATGTAGTCCCACGCCTGCACGGCGAACATCAGCGGATGCCCGTCACTGGCCGGCGAATCGGCCAGAATCCGTTGGCGTACTTCGGGTTTGCGCATCTCGGCGACCCGCTCCGCAAGCGGCAGGTGGGCGATCTCGCGGTAACTCGGATAGAGGACGAACGGGTTGCCCGACAGCTCAAGGCCGAGCACCAGCCCGATCGGCCGGGGGAAGATCTGCGCGGTGATGTTTCCCCCGTCGGTGTTCGCCTTCTCCACCATCCGCAGCGCGTCTTCGAAGAAGGCCGGCCCGGCATTGCCGACCGCCAGCGTGAACGTGACGGGCAACCCGACGTCGGCGGCGACGTCGAAGACCGTCTGCAGCGCCGGTTCGTAGTCGCCCGCGACCAGATCGGGCACGAACTGGATCAGGCCACCACCGGCATCGTCGACGCCCCGGGCGATCGCCTCGATCTCCGCGTAGCCGGCGTCGTAACTGGGAATCGGCTTGCCGCTCTCGGTCTTGTGGATCGTCAGCCTCGACGAGGCGAAACCCAGTGCGCCGCAGTGCACGGCCTCGGCGGCGAGCTTGCGCATCAACGCCAGGTCCTCGGAGTTCGCGGGCTCTCGATCAATGCCGCGCTGCCCCATCACGTACACCCGCAGCGGGGAGTGTGGCAGGAACGCCGCCACGTCGATGTCCAGGTTCCGCGACGACAAGGCGTCGAGGAACTCGGGGAACGTCTCCCAGGTCCACGGCAGACCGTCGACCATGACGACCCCGGGGATGTCCTCCACGCCGGCCATCACGTCGACGAGCACGTCGTGATCCTCGGGGCGGCACGGTGCGAACCCCACGCCGCAGTTGCCCATCACCGCCGTGGTGACGCCGTGCGCCGAGGACGGGTTGAGCCGGTCCGACCAGATCGCCTGGCCGTCGTAATGCGTGTGCAGGTCGACGAAACCGGGCGTGACCAGCAGCCCGGTGGCATCGATCTCGCGCGTGGCCCGGCCGGCGACCGACCCTATTTCAACGATGACGCCGTCGCGCACCGCGACGTCACCCACGTACGGTTCGCCGCCCAGGCCGTCGACGATGGTGCCGCCACGGATGCAGAGGTCGAAGGGGGCTGCCTGGTCGTAGCTCATCTAACCAACCTACGACGATTACCCGTGTGGGCCAATGGGGTTGGCCGAACTCGGGGGTGTTGTCGGTGGACCGTGACAAGATCAGGCGCGTGATCGATCACTTCGGCATCAACTGCTCCGATTTCACCAAGTCCAGCGAGTTCTACGACACCGTGCTGGGCGTTCTCGGCTACAGCCGGCAGCTCGATTACGGCGTGGCCATCGGCTACGGCAAGGACGGGCATCCGGACTTCTGGATCGCCGATGCGAGTGCCGGTGACGCGGGTGGCCCCAACCGGGAGATCCATGTGGCGTTCCACGCTGCGGGGGTCGACGCGGTCACGGCGTTCTACGACGCCGCGCTGAAGCTGGGGGCCGAATCACTGCACGCACCGCGGCTGTGGCCCGAATACCACCCGGGCTACTTCGGGGCGTTCGTCCGCGATCCCGACGGCAACAATGTGGAGGCGGTCTTCCACGGCGCCCCACCGCAGTAACGGGTCAGAGCGGTTCGAGTTCGGAGATCAGCCAGGCCCCGTCGACCCGGCTGAGGCTCACCCGGTAGGCCAGGGCGTCATTGGTCGACGGGCCGTCCGCGGGTTTCGCGGTCTGATCGACGAAGGCCACCACCTGGGCCGCGTCGGCCGACAGCGCCTCCACACCGGCGTTGCGCACCGAGGCGCTCTGGGTCACGCCCTCGGCCCTGGCACGCATCGACTTGCGGAACTCGTCGGCGGCCGAGGCGGTCAGCAGCTCGGCGACCGCGTCGATGTCGCCCCGGCTGGTGGTGGGCGTGAAGCTCAGCATCTTGACGACGTTGGTGGACACGAATTCGGTGACCTGCTCGCGGGCGCGGTCGTCGTCGGCGATCGGCGTGGGAGCCGGCCCGCTCTTGACCGACAGTTGCCATAAGCCCAGTCCGGTGGCCACGACGATTCCCACGATCAGGGCGGCCACCCCGAGCGACCAGGTTTGGCGGGTGTTCATCAGTTGACGAACTCCAGCTTCGAGGCTTTGTAGCCGCCGTCGACGTGCTCGATGGTCACCCTCACCCGCTGCAGTGACACCACGCCCACCCGATTGGCCGTGACGGTGACCTTGGTGTCGACGGTGACCAGCACGACCGCCTCATCCGAGAACAAGGCTTCGATGCCGGCCCCGGTGACCGTTCCGTCGGTCTGCACGCCCAGTTCCCGGGCCTTGCGCTTGATGTTCGGGGCTTGGTTCGACAGGTCGGCGCGGAACTCATCGGTCGCGCCGTCCATGATCTTCTCCAGATCGCTGTCGGCCGTGTCCGCGCTCACGGTGACGGTGTGCAGCGCGAAGGTCTCGGCCGCCTCGACGTACGGCTGCCACGACGGCGTCGTGCTCGCCACCGGGGCGGAACGCGCGAACTGGCTGATCGCGAATATGACGGCGCACAACAGCAGAACCGCCAGCACCGCGAGTATCAGAATCTTTGCGGCGCTGCGCTTCTCGGGGATTCTCGGTTGCGGGATCGGCGTCGGCGTCGGCCCGGGCCAGCGGGGCGTGGGGTGCGGGGCACTGACCACCGGGGGAGCGGCCGCCGTGAACGTCGGGGCGGAGATGACTCGTGGCGGCTCGGCTGACACCGGCCGCGGCGGATGGCGGGGTGGGGGTGGTGGAGTGCGTGGCCGCTGCCGGACCGGCCGGGTCGCCTGGTCTCCGGAGAGCGCCTTCGCGAAATCGCTGCACAGCCGGAAGCGGGCACCGGGCTCCTTGGCCATGCCCTTGAGCATCACCTCGTCCAGGTCGGCCAGTTCGGGCCGAACGGTGCGCAGGGTCGGTGGTGGCTCGTTGAGCTGCTTGCTGATCACCACGGCCGGGTTGGAATGATGGAACGGCGAGTGCCCGGCGAGGAGCTGAAACGCGCTGGCCGCCAAGGCGTATTGGTCGGCCCGGCCGTCGATGTGCTGCCCGAGCAGCTGCTCGGGGGCCGAATAGGCCATCGAGCCCACCGCCATGTTGGCGGCGGTGATCCCGCTGATGTCGTCGATTCGACGAGCAACGCCGAAGTCGGCCAACAGGATTCGGCGCCGGGCGGCTCCGGGGCCGGTGAGCAGCATGTTGGCCGGTTTCACGTCGCGGTGCAGGAGGCTGCGCTCGTGGGCGTAGTCGAGCGCCTCGGCGATGGCGGAGATGATCTCGACCGCCTCGCGCAGCGGCATCCCGGCAGGGTGCCGTTCGCGGACATGCCGGGCGGCGTCCGTGCCGTCGACGTAGTCCATCGCGATCCAGAGCTGGCCTTCGTACTCGCCGCGGTCGTGCAGTCCGACGATGTGCGGATGCCAGAGCGAGGCGGCGATGTCGGCTTCCCGGTTGAACCGGTTGCGGTACTGGGCGTCGGCGGTCAGCGAGGCCGGCATGATCTTGAGCGCGTCCTGGCGGGACAGTCGCGGATGTTGGGCCAGATAGACCTCGCCCATGCCGCCGGAGCCGAGTAGACGTTGAATCGTGTACCCGGCGAACACGTCACCGGCATTCAACGGCATGCCGGTGATGGTAGTCCGGCCGGTGACGAGCCGGTTCGCGAGTAGCGTCGGGACCATGACTGTCGCTGATTCCGATGCCGTTCGCGAACTGCTGCGCGACGCGTTCACCCGGCTGATCGAACACGTCGATGATCTCACCGAGGGGCTCACCGAAGAAGTCTCGAGCTACCGCCCTACACCGCAGGCCAACAGCATCGCCTGGCTGATCTGGCACAGCGCCCGCTGCCAGGATCTGCAGTTGTGCGACATCGCCGGAGTCGAGCAGGTATGGACCCGTGACGGCTGGGTGGACCGGTTCGGTCTCGACCTGCCGGCAAACGACATCGGCTACGGCCACAGCCCCGACGACGTCGCGAAGGTGCACGCCTCCGCCGAACTGCTCGCCGGGTACTACCGGGCGGTGCACAAGGTGACTCTGGCCTACATCGCCGGCGTGACGCCCGAGGAACTCGGCCGCATCGTCGACACCCGCTGGGATCCCCCGGTGACGGCGAGCGCCCGGTTGGTCAGCATCGTCGACGATTGCGCCCAGCATCTCGGTCAGGCGGCGTACCTGCGCGGCATCACCCCTTGATCGCCCGGTGGTGGCCGCCGATCGGTTTCGCCGGCATGGCGCTGCTCGGCTGGGCCGTCCGCACGGGGCCGCTTCCGGTCGACAGCTGGTTCCAGCGGCTCGGTGGCAACCTGAGCCCGCACGTCACGCATTTCCTGGGCATCATCGTGCCGGTGGTGCTGACCGGCGCCTTGCTGGTCGCCGCCGTCGTCGCAGCGCGGCGGGGCAGGAAGCGACTGGCGGTGGCCATGGTGGTGAGCCCGCTCGTGGCCGTCGCGATCGTGCGGCTGGTGAAGCCCATCTTCGGCCGGGAGAAGGGCGGTGCCCTGGCCTATCCCAGCGGGCACACCACGTTCCTGGTCGTGGCGGCGGGCTTGCTCTTGCTGGTCGCAGGGGCCGGGCTGTGGGCGATGGTCGCCGCGGCCGGTGTCGTCTTGCTCAGCATGGTCGGCCTGGCGATGACCTTTCACTACTTCACCGACACCGTCGGTGGCGTGTTGCTGGGCACGTCGGTGGTCGGCGTCGTCGCGCTCTGGGCGTGCGACGGGCGATCTGGTGAGGTGGGTAGCCCCGCAGCTGACCTTCGCTGAGCGACCACGTGTCCGACGCCGGCCGTTCAGGGCGCGGCAACTCGGGATGCACGCATCATGATCACTGCCCCGGCTTCGGCGTTGATCTTGAATTTCGGCGCAGACCTAACTGTCAAGTATCGCTTGATCATTCGGTCCGATTCGCCGGCCCACGCCGTTGCGTTTGGCAAGAGTTTCGAATTCTTCGGTGCTGACGGCAAACCCCGCGAGGGAGGGGCGAACTGGCCCGATGGCAACTTTTGAAGCTTTGCGGCAACGGTGTTGAACGACCGATTGGTTGCGGACGCAAATACTGCCTGAGAAAAACCTGAGAAATCGCTTTCGTCGGCGTAATTTGCTGCGCGAGCCGAGCAATCGGTCAGCCCAAACAGCAAGTCATCCGAGGGGATTTCGTCCATGAACAGTCGTGTCTCGAGCAGTCTGACCGCTTGCGTCGCCATCGCCGGCGCCAGCGTCATCGCCATGACCCCGGTGGTGGCGTCGCCGCCGACGCCGCCGCGCATCCTGGACGCATCGACGTCCTTGACGGCCAGCTTCGAGGGGATGAATCAACTCGGCTTGGCGTTCCTGGCCGGCCAACGGCTTGCCGACCAGTTCGTGCAGGCGCCGCTCACTCCGTTGGTTCTCGCCGCGCAACTCGCGGCCGGTGACAACGAGAGGCTGTTCTCCCAGATCCGGCAGATCGTCGACTCACCGCTCTATGTCGCCGACCCACTGATCGAGGCCATCGCCATCACGTTGCCGGAGGAGTTCGGCGGCGGCTCGGACCACGAGACCACCACAACGGCCGGTGACGGCGACTTCATGCAGTTCCGCAACAACGAACTCCTGGGCCTGCGGGATGCCATCAACACCCAGTTCGCGTCGGCGCTCGGGGTCGAGGCGCCGTGGCCCAACGAGAACTACACCGCGGCGCTCGCCGCGGGCATGCAGGAGTCGGCGGTGCGGGCCGTCAACGGCGCCGTGCTCGGGGTGGTGGGCCTCGCCGCCGTCGCCGAGGCAATGGCATCCGGTGACAACGTCGAGCTGTACAAGGCCATCCGCTCCTACATCGATGCCCCGCAATGGGTGATCGACCCGACCATCGAGGGGCTTGCGGAGGCGCTGCCCGAATCGTTGGGCGGCGGCACCAATGGTGATCCCACGGATCCGACCGGCGACGGCGCGCTCATGCAGTTCCGCAACAACCAGATGCTCGGCGCGAGGAACGCGGTGCGCGTCGCCACCGCGAATGTTCTCGGTGTCGAGGTGAACGAGGACGGCAGCTTGCCCACCAACACCTCGACCGCCCGCACCCAGTTGCTGTCTGCCACCACGGACGCCGATGCCGACACCGACGCGCCGAAGGTGACCAAGCGCAAGGCCCCCGTCGCCGCCCTCGACACTGCACTCGGCGGAGCCAAGGACCGGGCCGAGAAACGGGCGAACAAGGCCAAGGCGAGCGTGGACCGGGTCGTGAAGAAGGTCAAGGAGGCGGCGGACAACACGGCCAAGAAGCTCAGCCCGAAGAAGGCGGAGTCCAAGGATTCCGAGGACTGAGCGTCGAGCAGCCCGGGGCGCGGCGCCGAGGGGGTAGCCGCGCTCTGTGCCGCTCCGCGAGATCACCGGAATGGTCGTTCCCGTGCCCGTGGGGCGACCATTTCGTTGATGTGGGCGTTCGAGTTGCCGCCCACACTTGACAGGTGTCAACCCCGATGCGACGTGGGTCACAAACGGTGATTAACATAGGCCCCATGACAGCGACGCCAGATGTTGATCTGACCGGAGAGTTCACGGGTTCCGGCACCATCCACAACCCCGCGACCGGTGCCGTCGCAGGCCAGGTGACCTGGACCGACGCGGCCGACGTGCCGCGGATCGTGGCCGGGCTGCGGGACGCACAGAAGGAGTGGGAGGCCAGAGGTGCCAAAGGCCGCGCCAAGGTGCTGGCCCGCTACGCGGTGTGGCTCGGTGACCACCGTGACGAGATCGAAAAACTACTCATCGCCGAGACCGGCAAATCGGCCATGGACGCAGCGCAAGAGGTCCCGCTGCTGATCATGATCCTCTCGTACTACATCAAGGTCGTCGAGGAGGCGATGGCGCCGGACACGCGCCCGGCCGCGCTGCCCATCATGTCGATCAAGAAGATCGCGGTGCACTACCGGCCGCGTCCGGTGGTCGGGATCATCGCCCCGTGGAACTACCCCGTGGCCAACGCCATGATGGACGCCATCGGCGCGCTGGCCGCCGGATGCGCGGTGCTGCTCAAGCCGTCCGAGCGCACCCCGTTGACCGCCGAGGTGCTGCTTCGCGGCTGGCTGGATTCCGGTGCTCCTGAGGTATTCGCCCTCGCGCAGGGTGCACGGGCGGTGTCCGAGGCCGTCATCGACAACTCCGACTACATCCAGTTCACCGGTTCCTGTGCGACCGGAGCCAAGGTGATGGAGCGGGCGGCGCGTCGCCTGACCCCGGTGAGCCTGGAGCTCGGCGGCAAGGACCCGATGATCGTGCTCGAGGACGCCGACGTCGAGCTGGCCGCCAACGCCGCGGTGTGGGGCGGGATGTTCAACGCGGGCCAGACCTGTGTGTCCGTGGAGCGGGTCTATGTGCTCGATTCCGTCTACGACCAGTTCGTCGCCGCCACCGTGAAAGCTGTCGAGAACCTCAAGATGGGTACCGGCGAGGGCTACCACTTCGGTTCTCAGATCGACGACAGCCAGGTCGCGATCACCGAACGCCACGTCAAAGAGGCCGTCGCCGCCGGAGCCAAGGCGCTGACCGGTGGCAAGCGCCCCGAAGGTGGGGGCAGCTTCTTCGAGCCGACGGTGCTCGTCGATGTCGATCACTCGATGGCGTGCATGACGGAGGAGACGTTCGGGCCGACGCTGCCGATCATGAAGGTGTCCTCGGTCGAGGAAGCCGTTCGGCTCGCCAACGACAGCCAGTACGGGCTGAGTGCCTCGGTGTTCTCCAAGGACGTCGAGCGCGCCAAGGCCATTGCGCTGCAGCTTGATTGCGGCGCGGTCAACGTCAACGACGTGATCTCCAACCTGATGTGCACCACGGCGCCGATGGGTGGGTGGAAGACCTCGGGCATCGGCGCCCGCTTCGGTGGCCTCGACGGGGTGCGCAAGTTCTGCAAGCAAGAGACCGTGGTGGTGCCGCGCACCAGTGTGGGCGCCGGTGGCAGCTACTACAACAACTCGGAGAAGGCCATCGTCCGGATGAACAAGCTGCTGACCAAGCTGGCATTGGCTCGTCCGCGGCGCAAGGCCAAGTAGCGGCGCACCGGCCGTTCACCCCGGCGACACCTCGGTGTTCGCCGGGGTGGATACCGTCGGCCGGTGACTCTCGACATCACCGGCTACACGGTCCGTGACGACGACGATGACGACCCTGAACTGCTGTTGGAACCCAGCGGCGAGGTCGTCGACACCTGGCGGGAGAACTACCCGTACTCCGACCGCATGTCGCGCCAAGAGTACGAGGAGCAGAAGCGCCTGCTGCAGATCGAGCTGCTGAAGCTGCAGAAGTGGAGCCAGGGCAACGGGCTGCGGCACGTCATCGTCTTCGAAGGCCGCGACGCCGCAGGCAAGGGCGGCACGATCAAGCGGTTCATGGAGCACCTCAACCCCCGCGGGGCCCGCGTCGTAGCACTGGAGAAGCCGACCGAAAAAGAGCGCACCCAGTGGTACTTCCAGCGCTACGTGACGCACCTGCCGGCCGCCGGTGAGATCGTCCTGTTCGACCGGTCCTGGTACAACCGCGCCGGAGTGGAGCGCGTGATGGGCTACTGCTCGCCCAAGCAGCACGCCGAATTCATCCGGCAGGCCCCATTGTTCGAGCAGATGTTGGTCAACGACGGCATCAGCCTGACCAAGCTGTGGTTCTCGGTCACACAGTCCGAGCAGCGCACGCGATTCACCATCCGCCAGGTCGACCCCGTCCGGCAGTGGAAGCTCTCACCCACCGACCTCGCCTCGCTGGACAAATGGGACGACTACACCGCGGCCAAGGAAGACATGTTCGCCTGGACCGACACCGAAATCGCGCCCTGGACCGTGGTGAAGAGCAACGACAAGAAACGCGCCCGCATCAACGCCATGCGCCATGTGCTCGGTAAGTTCGACTACGACAACAAGGACTTTGACGTGGTCGGCCACGCCGATCCGCTGATCGTGGGGCGTGCCCTGTCGGACTGAGCAGTCTGGCCGCCGCCCTGGAGTAGGAGGACGGCGTGCGCTTCGTCATGACGCTGTTCCTGTGGATGCTGACGACGATTCTGCTGGCGGCCGCCCTGCCGTCGGCGTGGGCGCAGAAGAACATCATCGACCAGCAGGGCTATTCGGCCTTCGCCGAGGCCGCGGCCACCGACCCGAAACTGCAGCAGGCAGTGGCCGGTGAGCTCACCACCCAGGTGCAATCCCTGGCCGCGCAGAGCGGGTCGGAGGTGGACTCGCGGCGGATCCGGGCCGCGGCCGGCATCTACACCTCGGGCCAGGATTTCCCTCGACAGTTCGCGCTGGCGAACCGGGTCGCGCACACCTGGATGTTCACCGATCAGCTGTCCCGCGATGAGAACGGCAGCTGGGTTGTCGATCTGGCACCGATGCTGTCCGACGCGTCGTTCCGCGAAACCCTGAACGATTTCGGTGTCGAAGTGCCGCAAACACTTACGGTTCCCATCGCGTCGTCGGCGCCGGACAGTTTGCGGCCCGGAATACTGCGGCCGCTGGCGGTGTGGGGGCCGTTGGTCAGCGTGGGGGTGACGGTGCTGGCCGGCATCTTCGCCCTGCTCACCCTGGCCGCGGCCCGAGCGCGCGGTAAAGCCCTTGCCGCACTCGGGATTTCCGCGTTACTGGTAGGCGCGGCCGGCTGGGCCGGGCTGGAAACCGCGCGGCGGTACATCAACGAGGCGCTCAACCACACCAGCGGCGACATCCGGCAGATCGCCGACGCCATGGTGGGTCACGCGATCGACAGCCTGCACCAGTGGCTCAACCTCGCCCTGGCTGCCGGCGGGGCGCTGGTGGTGTGCGGGATCGTCGTGGCCCTGCTGGGCGGATTGCGTCGTCGCCCCGACTGACGGGGCATGCCGGGGTGGGTTCAGGAGTCGTCGTGGCGGCGGCGGAAGTTCTCGAATGCCACGGCGAAGCGGACATCGGCGGGTGCCCGGTCCTTCTTGGCGCTCGCCTCGGTGATCGCGAGCGCGATCAGGACATCGGCCGTGGTGATGAACCAGCCGGCCCAGAACATCCACTTGAGTGTCGGATCCGGTTGGGCGGCAAAGTAAACGATCAGAAAGATCGGCCCGACGATCCCGCACACCAGGGTCATCGCCTGGATGAGCAGGTAGCGCTGGAACACAGACATCGCCGTGATGATAGCGCGCGGCCAAAAATCCGGTTGACTCTGAGGTCAGGGCGCGAAAGTGCGAGTAGGCCACGCCCTACCCGCAGAATCAATCTCGGCCGGCGCCCAGCGTCTGCCAGAGGAACTCGTAGGTGAGCGCCCCCTTGAACGCGGCCTGCTTGTTGTCGGCCGCACCGCCGTGGCCGCCCTCGATGTTCTCGTAGTACAGCACCCGGTGCCCCGCGGCCTCCAGTGCCGCCGTCATCTTCCTGGCGTGCCCGGGATGCACCCGGTCATCGCGCGTCGACGTGGTGATGAAGATCGGAGGATACTTCGCGGTCTCCGAAATATTCTGGTACGGCGAGTATTTCGACATGAAGTCCCAGTCCGCCGGATCATCGGGGTTGCCGTACTCGGCGACCCACGACGCACCCGCGAGCAGCAGGTGGAAGCGTTTCATGTCCAGCAGCGGCACGCTGCACACCAGCGCCCCGAACAACTCCGGGTAGTGCGTCAGCATGACACCCATCAACAACCCGCCGTTGCTGCCGCCGGACGCGCCGAGCTGCTCGACCGTGGTGATGCCGCGGCGCACCAGATCCGCGGCGATCGCGGCGAAATCCTCGTACACCAGGTGGCGGTTCTCCCGCATCGCCTGGATGTGCCAGTCCGGGCCGTACTCGCCGCCACCGCGGATGTTGGCCTGCACGTAGGTGCCGCCGCGGGCCAGCCAGGCCCGGCCGATTCCGCCGATGTAGCCCGGTGTCAACGAGTTCTGGAACCCGCCATAGCCGTAGAGATAGGTGGGGCTCGGCTCCTCTCGGCGTCCGACGACGAAATACGGGACCTTCGTGCCGTCCTTCGAGGTGGCGAAGAACTGCTCGACCTTGATGCCGTCGGCGTCGAAGAACGCCGGGGCGGACTTGACCTCGACCAGCGGGCCACCCGCGGTGCCGTACAGCAATCGCGACGGGGTGGTGAATCCGCTTGAGTTGTAGAAGACCTCGTCCCCGAAGCGGTCGACGTCGACGACGATGGTGTCCGTCGCCGGCGGAATGTCCGGCGCGTCCCGGCGTTCCCACGTCCCGGGAGTGACGACCTCGACGTGGCTGGCGACATCACGCAGCGTGATGAGGATCAGTTTTTCCTTCGTCCACTGCACGCTCGACAGGCTGCTGTGCTCGTCGGGTTCGTAGATCATCGCGAGATCGGCTGTGCCGTCCAGGAAGTCGTCGAACTTCGTACCCAGCAGCGCGCCCGCCGGGTAGGTGATCGTCCCCACCTGCCAGTCCGTACGCAGTGAGATCAGCAGCCACTCGCGGTGCAACGACAGTGACGAATCGGTCGGCACCTTGAGCTCGATGAGCTCACCGTCGCGCACCTCGTAACGGATCCGGTTGTAGAAGTCGGTGTAGCGGCCCAGGCGGGTGTGCTCGTAGCCCGGTGTCCGGTCGATGGAGGCGATCACCCGGACATCGGTGGGCTGGGCCTCGTACACCGTTTCCGCCTCGGCCAGGGGTTGGCCCCGGCGCCAGCGCTTGGCGATCCGCGGATAGCCGGATTCGGTCATCGAGCCTTCGCCGAAGTCGGTGCACACCAGCAGGGTGTCCTCGTCCTCCCAGGACACCGAGGACTTGGCTTCGGCCAGCTCGAATCCGCCGGGAACGAATTCCCGTGTCCGCATGTCGAACTCGCGGACCACGGTGGCGTCGGCGCCGCCGCGGGACAGGCTGACCATGGCCAGCGTGTGGTCCGGCTCGATCACCTCGGGACCGGCCCAGACCCAGTTCTCGTCCTCGGCCCGGGCCAGCTCGTCCACATCGAGGATCACGTCCCACACGGGCTCGTCGGTGCGGTAGCTCTCCAGGGTGGTGCGCCGCCACAGGCCGCGCGGGTTCGCCTCGTCGCGCCAGAAGTTGTACAGGTACTCACCGCGCCGCCCCGGGTAGGGGATCCGGGCGTCGGTGTCGAGGATCTCCAAGATCTCGGAGCGCATCGCCTCGAACCGCTCGCCGCTCAATTCTGCGATCGTCGGCTCGTTGTGGGCACGCACCCACGCCAACGCGTCGTCGCCGGTGATGTCCTCAAGCCACAGGTACGGGTCCTTCGCCACCCACACATTGTTACCGCGCGCGTACTGTGAGCTGAACAACACCGTTGCCCCGACAGAAACGAGGACCGGATGGGTCAAGCGCCGGCGCGGGCCCTGATCACCGTGGCCGCTGCCGATCTGCTGGCGCGGCTGCAGGAGCGTCACGGGTCGCTGATGTTCCACCAGTCCGGCGGGTGCTGCGACGGGTCATCGCCGATGTGTTACCCCGACGGCGAGTTCATCGTCGGCGACCGCGACATCCTGCTGGGGATTCTCGACGTCGGCGCGGGTGTGCCGGTGTGGATCTCCGGGCCCCAGTTCGAGGCGTGGAAGCACACCCAGCTCGTGATCGACGTGGTCCCCGGGCGCGGCGGTGGGTTCAGCCTCGAAGCGCCGGAAGGCATGCGGTTCTTGTCCCGCGGGCGCGCCTTCAGCGACGCCGAGAACGGCCTGCTGACCGAAGCGCCCCCGGTCACCGGCGCCGAGTACAGCGCCGGTGTTCGGCCGCCGGATACCGGCAGCCACATCGTCGACGAAGCCGCCGACGCCTGCCCGGTTCCCGGGGGACGCGCCGCACAGATGTAGCGGGACATCGGGGTTCGCGGCGTTATCGTCGAAGAGTGATTCCGCTGCCACGGGCGTGGCTGCTGACCAGCGCCATGTTGGTCGGCGTAGCGGCCGGGCTGCTGGCAGGGATCGCCACGACACTGCTGGTCACGGTCACCGTCCGGCCCGATGTGGTGATCGCGCTCGTCCTCGGGGTACCCGGTGTCCTCGGGATCCTGATGGTCCTGGTCGCGGGCCGGCGGTGGGTCACCACGCTCGGAGCCTTCGTTCTCGCCGTCGCGCCCGGTTGGTTCGGCGCACTGGCGATCATCCAGGTGGCAACCCATGCCTGAGAGCGTCGACACCTCCACCGCGGATTTCACCCCGCTGTTCGACACGGGGGAGAACGAGGTCCTCGACGAGGTGCCGGCGCCCGAGACGCCGTCCGCGGAGGACATGACACCGGACGAGACGGCATCCGACGACGCGCCTTCGGCGCCGCTGCCCACGCCGGCTCCGCCCATCGTGGTGGAAGGTTCCTACCTGTCGGTGAAGTGGTGGACATTCGTCGGTGTCCTGGCCGGGGTGTGGTTCGTGTCGGCGGCCGCCGGGGCAGGCCTGTACTACTACTGGTACCAGTCGGCCGACAAGACCTGGCCGGTGTTCGTCGTACTCGCATACATCGTCGTCACGACCGTCGGTGCCCTCGTGGCGTCGACGGCCCAGCGCAAACCCCTGGTATCTGCCCTGGCCATCGCACTGATGTCGGCGCCGGTGGCGGCGATGGCCGCCGCGGCGGTTTTCTACGGCGCCTACGTGTTCGGCTGGATCGCCCGGTAGGACCATTGCGCCGCCCATTAGGGTGGGGTCGTGACCCACTTTGACGTTGTCGTTCTCGGAGCCGGTCCCGGTGGATACGTCGCGGCCATTCGTGCCGCCCAACTGGGGCTGAACACCGCAATTGTCGAACCCAAATACTGGGGCGGCGTCTGCCTCAATGTCGGGTGCATCCCGTCGAAGGCGTTGCTGCGCAATGCGGAGCTCGCGCACATCTTCAACAAGGAAGCCAAGACCTTCGGCATCAGCGGCGAGGCCACCTTCGACTACGGTGCCGCCTTCGACCGCAGCCGCAAGGTCGCCGATGGCCGTGTCGCCGGCGTGCACTTCCTGATGAAGAAGAACAAGATCACCGAGGTCCACGGCTACGGCACCTTCACCGGGCCCAAGGCGATGTCGGTGAAATTGAATGAGGGTGGGACCGAAGAGCTCACCTTCGACAACGCCATCATCGCCACCGGGTCGTCCACCCGCCTGGTGCCGGGAACCTCGTTGTCCGACAACGTCGTCACCTACGAAACGCAGATCCTCTCGCGCGAGCTGCCGGGGTCGATCATCATCGCCGGAGCCGGCGCCATCGGCATGGAGTTCGCCTACGTGCTGAAGAACTACGGCGTCGACGTCACCATCGTCGAGTTCCTCCCGCGCGCCCTGCCCAACGAGGACGCCGAGGTCTCCAAGGAGATCGAGAAGCAGTACAAGAAGCTGGGCGTCAAGATCCTCACCGGAACCAAGGTCGAGGGCATTTCGGATGACGGGTCGACGGTCAAGGTCACTGTCAGCAAGGACGGAAAGTCCGAGGAGCTCAAGGCCGACAAGGTGCTGCAGGCCATCGGCTTCGCGCCCAACGTCGAGGGCTTCGGCCTGGAGGCCGCCGGGGTGGCCCTCACCGACCGCAAGGCCATCGGCATCGACGACTACATGCGCACCAACGTGCCGCACATCTATGCCATCGGCGATGTCACCGGCAAGCTGCAGCTGGCCCACGTGGCCGAGGCCCAGGGTGTGGTCGCGGCCGAAACCATCGGCGGCGCCGAGACTCTGGCGCTGGGCGATTACCGGATGATGCCGCGCGCCACGTTCTGTCAGCCGCAGGTCGCCAGCTTCGGGCTCACCGAGGAGCAGGCCAAGGCCGAGGGCTACGACGTTGTGGTCGCCAAGTTCCCGTTCACCGCCAACGGCAAGGCCCACGGCCTGGCCGACCCGACCGGGTTCGTGAAGCTGATCGCCGACAAGAAGCACCTCGAACTGATCGGCGGACACCTCATCGGCCCCGACGTGTCCGAGTTGCTGCCGGAGCTCACCCTGGCCCAGAAGTGGGACCTGACCGCCAACGAGTTGGCCCGTAACGTGCACACCCACCCGACGCTGTCGGAGGCGCTGCAGGAGTGCTTCCACGGTCTGGCCGGCCACATGATCAACTTTTGAGAAACGAAATCATCGCCGGCATAGCCGGATTGGTGGTCGGCCACATTCTGTGGCTGGCCGCCATCAGTTTGGCGACCGAAGGCTCCCGGGTCACCGTCTGGGTGCTGTTGGTCGCGGCCCTTTCACTCATCGGGGGAGCCGCCGCCGGGTACTACGGCCGGCGCAAGTATCGGGAGAAGTCCCACACCTGGGCGGCGTTCCTGTGGGCGCTGCCGGTGTCCCCGGTGGTGTTCTCGCTCGTGCTCCTCGGCGTCACCTACCTCTAGTGCGATTTGTGGGCCTCGCGTAACGCTGACCGTTACGCGAGGCGCACGAATCGCTCAGTCCGGGAAGTCCAGCGGGATCCGCAGCGTCGTCATCGTGGCGGCCAGGCCGTCGTATTGGCTTGCCAGCATGCAGAATTCGATGAGCTGCTGCTTGGTGAGGATCGAAGAGAGCGCCGCCCAGGTCTCCGGCGAGATCGACCGGGTGACGACGAACTCGTCGGTCGCGGTGATCAGGACGCGCTGACGATCGGTCAGGCCCTCGGCGTCCGGTCCCTTGAAGATCCTGGCCTGGGTTTCGACGTCGACGCCGCGGCTGCGGGCCAGCCGGCGGTGCTGCTGCAGCTCGTACTCGCAATCCCGCAGATGGCCGACCCGCAGGATGACCAACTCGGCATCCTGGCGCGGCAACTTGCCGAGCGGGCCGAGCAGCAGGCCGGAATACGGCAGCCAGGCCAGGAACAGCAGCTTGTGCTGGCCCAGCACGTTCATCAGGGTGAACCGCGGTGCGCGGATGGCCCTGGCGCCCAGCTTGGCGATGGCCCAGTTGACCGGGCCCAGCTCGCGGAATCCGCCCGGTGCGATGCGGGCCGGCTCGAGTGCACTCACCCCGCCGAGTCTGGCACAGGTGGCGGTACTACGGCTGGCGCACCAGATACGGCGACACCGTCGAGCGGTGCTCGTTGAGGTCCAGCGCCTTGCCGAGGGCAGGGAACGCACGTTGCGGGCAGTTGTCGCGTTCGCAGACCCGACAGCCCGACCCGATGGGCGTGGCCGCCTCGCCGGACAGGTCCAGCCCTTCGGAGTACACCAGCCGATGGGCATGGCGCAGTTCGCATCCCAGCCCGATCGCGAAGGTCTTGCCGGGCTGCCCGTAGCGCGACGCGCGGCGCTCCACGGTGCGCGCGACCCACATGTAGTTGCGCCCGTCGGGCATCTGGGCGATCTGCACGCCGATCTTGCCCGGATTGCTGAAGGTCTCGTAGACATTCCACAGCGGGCAGGTGCCGCCCGAGGACGAGAAGTGAAAGCCGGTGGCGGACTGACGCTTCGACATGTTGCCGGCACGGTCGACGCGGACGAACGAGAACGGCACGCCCCGCATCGACGGGCGCTGCAGCGTCGACATCCGGTGCGCGATGGTCTCGTAACTGACCGAGTAGAACGCCGACAGCCGCTCCACGTCGTACCGGAAGTTCTCGGCCACATCGTGGAATTGGCGGTAGGGCAGCACGGTCGCCGCGGCGAAGTAATTGGCCAGCCCGAGCCGGGCCAGGGTGCGGGATTCATCGCTAGTGAACATGCCCTCGTCGACCATCTTGTCGATGAGTTCGCCGAACTCCAGGAAGGCCAGCTCGGCCGCCATCTTGAAGACCTGCTGGCCGCTGGAGAGGTGGTTGCCCATCTCCAGGGTCTTGGTGGCCGGGTCGTAGCGGTGCAGCACGGTGTCGCCCAGATCGATGCGACGCACGATCCGCACCCCGTGCACGGTGGTCAGCCGGTTGGCCAGCTCACCGGCCAGATCGCCGCGATGCATCCGGATCTTGGCGGTCAGATCCTCGGCGGCGGTGTCGAGCTCGTGCAGGTAGTTCTGCCGCTGATAGAAGTAATCCCGGACTTCCTCGTGCGGCATGGTGATCGACCCGCTGCCGCTGCCGTCGGAGTAGCGGTCCTCGGTCGCGGCCGCCAGTTGGGTGGTGGTCAGCCGGTACCGCCGGTGCAGGTTCACCATGGCGCGAGCGAAGTTCGGATACGCCGCCACCATGTCGGCGACCTCGGCGATGTCCATGTCGGCGCCGAGGTCGCGGTCCATCGCCACCTCGCGCATCTCGGCCACCAGCCGGGTGTCGTCGTGGGAGGCGAAGAACGTCGCGTCCACCCCGAACACCTCGGTGATGCGCAGCAGCACCGCCACGGTGAGCGGCCGCACGTCGTGCTCGATCTGGTTGAGGTAACTGGGGGAGATCTCCAGCATCTGGGCCAGCGCCGCCTGGCTGAATCCACGCTCGCTCCGCAGTTGCCGCACCCGCGACCCGACGAACGTTTTTGCCACGTCAAACAGCCTAACAAGGCTGTGAAGACGCCCTTTGCATTCTTGGCAGTTCAGCCCCTACTGGCAGTATCGGGCCGCCTGGCATGATCGGCTCAGGCGACAGCGACTGGGAGATGTGACCATGACGGGAACCGCGCAGAATACGACCACCGGGCTGAACAAGGTGTTGATGCCGGTGCCCGATCCCCATCCCGATGTATTCGACCGGGAATGGCCGCTGCGGGTCGGCGACATCGACCGGGCCGGGCGGCTGCGGTTCGACGCTGCCGCGCGCCACATCCAGGACATCGGCTCCGACCACCTCCGCGAACTCGGGTTCGAGGAAACCCACCCGCTGTGGATCGTGCGGCGCACGATGATCGACCTGATCAAGCCGATCGAGTTCCAGGACATGCTGCGGATGCGGCGCTGGTGCTCGGGGACCTCCAACCGCTGGTGCGAGATGCGCGTGCGGATCGACGGACGCAAGGGCGGCCTGATGGAGTCCGAGGCGTTCTGGATCAACATCAACCGGGAGACCCAGGGGCCGGCCCGCATCTCCGACGACTTCCTGGCCGGGCTGCGCCGCACCACCGACGAGGCCCGGTTGCGCTGGAAGTCCTACCTGAAGGCCGGCAGCCGCGAGGACGCCGCCGAGATCCGCGAGTACCCGGTGCGGGTGTCCGACATCGACCTGTTCGACCACATGAACAACTCCGTCTACTGGACGGTGATCGAGGACTACCTCTACTCGCATCCGGAGCTTCTGGAGAAGCCGCTGCGGGTTGCCATCGAGCACGACGCCGCGGTGGCGCTCGGCGAGAAGCTCGAGATCCTGTCGCATGTTCACCCGGCCGGATCGACCGACAAATTCGGCGAAGAGCTCACCGACCGCACTGTTAGAACGCTCACATATGCCGTCGGCGACGAGACAAAAGCGATCGCTTCACTGTTCTCGCTCTGACCCCTCCCGGTCTAACAGTACGAGCGTACTGACCTGCACCTTTGGGCTACTCGTCGGTAGCTTCTGAACCGGTACAGCCATCATATTTCTTCGCAACCTTTGCAAGTTAACCAAGCGCTTTGGCGAAACTTGGCAACTGAAACGGGTGGACCTGCGGATATGGGTTGTGCCATCTTCGGATTAGCACACCAGTGAAGCTGCTGCGGCGTTAGCAAGTAACCGCGGTGGTCGAACCAAAACCGAAGGAGCAGTCCTATGTCGACCGTGGGCACCCCCAAGTCACCGGAGCAGATCCAGCACGACTGGGATCACAACCCCCGCTGGAAGGGCATCACCCGCACCTACACCCCGGCCGACGTGGTTGCCCTGCAGGGGTCCGTCGTCGAGGAGGCCACCCTGGCCCGCCGTGGCGCCGAGGTGCTGTGGGAGCAGCTGCACGACATGGACTTCGTCAACGCGCTGGGCGCGCTGACCGGCAACATGGCCGTCCAGCAGGTTCGTGCCGGCCTGAAGGCCATCTACCTGTCGGGTTGGCAGGTTGCCGGCGACGCCAACCTGTCCGGCCACACCTACCCCGACCAGAGCCTCTACCCGGCCAACTCGGTGCCCCAGGTCGTCCGCCGCATCAACAACGCGCTGCTGCGCGCCGACGAGATCGCCAAGGTCGAGGGCGACACCTCCGTCGAGAACTGGCTCGCCCCGATCGTCGCCGACGGTGAGGCCGGCTTCGGTGGTGCGCTCAACGTCTACGAGCTCCAGAAGGCCATGATCGCCGCCGGTGTCGCCGGTTCGCACTGGGAAGACCAGCTCGCCTCGGAGAAGAAGTGCGGCCACCTCGGTGGCAAGGTGCTGATCCCGACCCAGCAGCACATCCGCACCCTGACCTCGGCCCGCCTGGCCGCTGACGTCGCCGACGTGCCGACCGTCGTCATCGCCCGTACCGACGCCGAGGCCGCCACCCTGATCACCTCCGATGTCGACGACCGGGACCGTCCGTTCATCACCGGTGAGCGCACCGCCGAGGGCTTCTACCGGATCAAGAACGGCCTCGAGCCCTGCATCGCCCGCGCCAAGGCCTACGCGCCGTACTCGGACCTGATCTGGATGGAGACCGGCACCCCGGACCTGGAGCTGGCCAAGAAGTTCGCCGAGGGCGTCAAGGCCGAGTTCCCGGACCAGATGCTGGCCTACAACTGCTCGCCGTCCTTCAACTGGAAGCAGCACCTGGACGACGACACCATCGCCAAGTTCCAGCGGGAGCTGGGCGCGATGGGCTTCAAGTTCCAGTTCATCACCCTGGCCGGCTTCCACGCCCTCAACTACTCGATGTTCGACCTGGCCTACGGCTACGCCCGCGAGCAGATGAAGGCTTACGTCGAGCTGCAGGAGCGCGAGTTCGCCGCCGAAGAGCGCGGTTACACCGCCACCAAGCACCAGCGTGAGGTCGGCGCCGGCTACTTCGACCGGATCGCCACCACGGTCGACCCGAACAGCTCGACCACCGCGCTGGCCGGTTCCACCGAAGAGGGCCAGTTCCACTGAGCATGCGAAGTGGAACCGAATAGCCGGAGCCACTAGACCTGCCAAAGGTTGACAGCGCAGGCCCCGCTCAGAATTCTTGGGCGGGGCCTGTCGCATGTCCGGATCTCGAGACGAAAGTGAAGTAGTGAGCAATCAAATCGAACGAGTAGGTGTTATCGGTGCCGGCCAGATGGGCGCGGGTATCGCCGAGGTGTCCGCGCGTGCCGGCGTCGACGTGCTGGTCTTCGAGACCACCGACGCACTGGTCACCGCGGGCCGCAACCGCATCACCAAGTCGCTCGAGCGCGCGGTGAGCGCGGGCAAGGTCACGGAGCGCGAGAAGGATGCCGCGCTGGGCAAACTGAAGTTCACCACCACGATCGACGATCTCGCCGATCGGCAGCTGGTCATCGAGGCGGTGATCGAGGACGAGAACGTCAAGGCCAAGATCTTCGCCGATCTGGATCGCGTGATCGCCGACCCCGATGCGGTGCTGGCGTCGAACACCTCGAGCATCCCGATCATGAAGATCGCGGCGGCCACGCAGAACCCGGCCCGGGTGCTGGGTCTGCACTTCTTCAACCCGGTTCCGGTGTTGCCGTTGGTCGAATTGGTCAGCACTCTGGTGACCTCCGATGCGGCCGCCGCGCGCGTCGAGGAATTCGCCAGCACGGTCCTCGGAAAACAGGTCGTCCGTTGTTCCGACCGGTCCGGTTTCGTCGTCAATGCATTGCTGGTTCCCTACCTCTTGGCGGCCATCCGGATGGTCGAGGGTGGCTTTGCCACAATTGGCGATGTCGATAAGGCCGTGGTCGCCGGTTTGTCCCATCCGATGGGGCCACTGCGGCTGTCCGATCTGGTCGGGTTGGACACCCTGAAGCTGATTGCCGACAAGATGTTTGACGAGTTCAAAGAGCCCTTGTACGCCGCTCCGCCACTGTTGTTGCGGATGGTCGAGGCTGGACAGCTCGGCAAAAAATCGGGCCAGGGCTTCTACAAGTACTGAGTAGGCGATGAATCGACCCGCGCTGGCACTCTGGCCGAGGCTTAGCTAGTCTACCCACAGTAGGGCCTGCTGGCTCGCTCGATAGAGTCTGCATGAAAGAACACGTGTCGGCCCGCAACTAACGGTCGTCAGCAGCAGAAACGCAAAGAGGTAATTTTTCGCATGTCTAACGTCGAGTCCGATCTTGCTCCGTACTACGAGGAGTCGCAGTCGATCTACGACATCTCGAACGAGTTCTACGCACTCTTCCTCGGGCCGACCATGGGATACACCTGCGGTTACTACGAGCGCGAGGACATGAACCTCGAAGAGTCGCAGAACGCCAAGTTCGACCTGGCCTTGGGCAAGCTCGACCTCAAGCCGGGCATGACGCTGCTGGACATCGGCTGCGGCTGGGGTGGTTGCCTGGAGCGTGCGCTGATCAACCACGACGTCAACGTCATCGGGATCACGCTGAGCAAGGAACAGTCGGACTACGCCCGCAAGCGGCTGGCCAAGATCGACACCAACCGCAACGTCGAGATCCGGTTGCAGGGCTGGGAAGAGTTCAACGAGCCCGTCGACCGCATCGTCTCGATCGGCGCTTTCGAGGCCTTCAAGCAGGAGCGCTACCCGATCTTCTTCGAGCGGGCCTACAGCATCCTGCCGGACAACGGCGGCCGGATGCTGCTGCACACGATCCTGGCGCACACCCAGCAGTTCTTCCGCGAGAACAACATCAAGCTGACGATCAGCGACCTGAAGTTCATGAAGTTCATCGGCGAGGAGATCTTCCCCGGTGGGCAGCTGCCCGCGGTCGAGGACATCGAGAAGCTGGCCGCCGATTCAGGCTTCGACCTGCAGCGCACCCACCTGCTGCGGCCGCACTACGCGCGCACGCTGGACATGTGGGCGGCCAACCTGGAGGCCAAGAAGGACGAGGCCATCGCCCTGCAGGGCCAGGAGGTCTACGACCGGTTCATGAAGTACCTGACTGGTTGCGCCGACTTCTTCCGGCGCGGCATCACCAACATCGGCCAGTTCACGCTGGTCAAGTAAGCAAAAAAGGAAAGCCCCCGACGATGTCGGGGGCTTTCCTTTTGCGCCGACACTACGGTTGTTGGCGCCGTTTCATCGAAATCGCACCAGAAACCGTAGTCTCGGCGCATTTGTGGGGGCGGTAGCCCGCCTGGTAGAGCGCGTTCCAGGCCCGGGTGAGGATCTCGGGTCCCCGGTACCGCAGCTGACGGGCGCTGACGCGGACAATCGTCCAGCCGCGCGACGCCAGGAATTCCAGCCGGACGATGTCGTTCTCGTGATCCTCCGGGCTGCTCCAATGTTGATCGCCGTCATACTCGACGCCGACCATCCAGTCCGGCCACCCCATGTCGATGCGCCGACGCACCCACCCCGACTCGTCGGCCACCGGGATCTGCGTGACGGGGCGGGGCAATCCGCCGCGGACGAGTAGCAGTCGCAGACGCGTCTCCTGGGGAGATTCGGCTCCCGCGTCGGCGAGATCGAGCGCCCGCCGTAGCCGACGGATCCCGCGGGCGCCGGGATAGCGCTCCGCGACGGCCGCGACCCGGTCCACGCCGATGTGGGTGCTGTTGAGCAGCGCGTCGATTCTGATGATCGCGGTGTCGAGCCGTTGGCGTCGGCCCATGTCGTAGCAGGTGCGGGCGACGTTGGTGCAGCTCATGTCGCCCACGACGCGTAGCTCGTCGTCGGCGATGGCGCCGGTGTGGATCAGAATCCCAGGCGGGGACGGATGCCGGATCCGGGCCAGCTCGGCCGGCGCATCGTCGGGCAGCCACTTGCTGCCCAGCACTGCCGCCGCGGAGTACCCGGACAGGGTGGCGCGGCGCCCCGACCACAGCCACGCGGCCCGGGCGCGAGTGCGGGCATCGAGGGTGAAATCCCTTGGTATGTAGATGTTTTGATGGAGCTTGCGATACCGAGTCCGGAGAGCATGTCGAGTGAGCGTCCCGGCGCTTAGCGCCTCGGTCGCCACGACGATGTCTCTCACACCGATATTCGACGCAGCGGCCGGACATCTGGTTCCCCACTGCGCCCAGACGACGATTTATGGCGTGAAATCCCGTAGATCGCGCCACAAACCGTAGTGTCGGCGGAAAGAAGGAAAGAACTAGGCCTCAGCCAGCCGCTTCTTCTCCGTGGCGACGTCGAAGTCCGCAGGTGGCCACGCCATGTTGAGGCCTTTGAGGGCCTCGATGAGCAGCTCGGTGATGGCCAGCCGGCTGTACCACTTCTTGTCGCACGGCACGATGTGCCAGGGTGCGTAATCGGTCGACGTCTTCTCCAGCATGGCCTGGTAGGCCTCTTGGTATTTGGGCCAGAGCAGCCGCTCGTCGATGTCGGCAGGGTTGTACTTCCAGTACTTGTCGGGCCGCTCCAGTCGTTCGGCCAGGCGCGCCTTCTGTTCGGCGAGCGAGACGAACATGGCCACCTTGACCAGGGTGGTGCCGGAATCGACCAGTTCGCGTTCGAAGGCGTTGATCTCGTCGTAGCGGGCGCCCCAGACATCCGGCGGCACCAGGTTGTGCACGCGGACGATCAGCACATCCTCGTAGTGTGAGCGGTCGAAGACCCCGATGTGTCCAGCCGGCGGGAGTGCGTTACGGATCCGCCACAGGTAGTGGTGGGCCCGCTCCTCCTCGGTGGGCTTGCCGAAGCTGGTGTATCGGATGCCTTGCGGATTCGCTGCTCCCACAACATGTTTGACGATACCGCCCTTACCTGCGGTGTCCATGCCCTGCAGGATCAGCAGAACGGAGCGGTTGTCGTCACCACTCTTGCTGCGCGCGTAGAGCATTTCCTGCAGCGAGGCGAACCGCAGATTCCGTTCGGTCTGCAGGGTGGGCGCATCGCTCTTGCTCCCGCGGAACCCCGGCGTGCTGTCGGTGTCGATTCGCGCGACTTCGTCGCCCGGGCGGAAAACCAACTGGTCATGTGGTTCGTGGGTCCACAGGGCAGGCAGATCTCTGTCGCTCACCCGATCAGTCAAGCAGCTGCGGTGGCAAAACCGGCGACGGGTGCGGCAGTGAGTTGAATTTTTCGAGCGAGCCGCCCACTTCGACGATGCCGCACAGCGCGTTCCACGACAGCATGGTCAGGTAGTCGATCAGTTCGTCCGCGGTCATCCGCGGGTTCGACATCCAGGAGTGGGTGGCGAGCTGGACGCCGCCGACGGTGTGGAAGGCCCACGCCTCGGCGCCGCGGGTGTCCATGCCGGCCGCGGCCATCCGGCGACGCAGCATGACGGCCAGCATGCGCGCGATGATCTGCTCGGAGTCGGCGACGGCCTTGCTCTTGCTCGCCGAGTTGTTCGCCATCACGAAGCGGTACGGTTCGGGTTCGGCGGCAACGGTTTCCACGTAGACCTTGATGATCTCGCGGGTCAGGTCGAAACCGTCGAGGTCCGACGAGAGCGCCGAGGCCATGTTCGGGATCAGTGTCGTCTGCGCGAAGCGCATCATCACCGCGGTGGTGAGGTCGTTCTTGTCGACGAAGTAGCGGTAGAGCACGGTCTTGGACACACCGATCTCAGCGGCGATCTCGTCCATGCTGACGTTGCTGCCCCGGCGTCGGATCGCTTCCAGGGTGCCGTCTACCAGTTCGTTGCGTCGCTCCACCTTGTGCTGGTGCCAGCGCCGTTTGCGCCCATCGGTCTTCACCGCCACCGGCGGAGTCTGCTGTGCCACAGTCGCAGTAGTCCCATTCCCTAGTTCCACTCGATAGTACGGCGAATCTGCGGATATCGGTCTGTGGGTCAGGCCCTCAGTCGCGGCGATAGCGCAAGATGGAAACGTGGCACATCGAATCGACCCGGAAGTCCGGGCGCTTACGGGCCCGCGGCAAAGTTTCGCCGAGACGCTGGCCGGTGCGGACAGCGCCGCCGACGCGGAGCGGCGTCGGGGTTTGCGGCGGATGAAGCTCGTGGCGCTGAGCTTCCTGGTCGGCGCCACGGTGGTTTTCCTGCTGTGCACCTGGGCGCAATCCCGGGGCGCCGCCCCCTGGGTCGGCTATGTGCGGGCCGCGGCCGAGGCCGGCATGGTCGGTGCGCTGGCCGACTGGTTCGCCGTCACCGCGCTGTTCAAGCATCCCCTCGGCATACCGATCCCGCACACCGCCATCATCAAGCGCAAGAAGGACCAGCTCGGTGAGGGTTTGGGCACCTTCGTCCGGGAGAACTTCATGTCTCCCGACGTCATCGCGACCAAGTTGCACGACGCCCAGGTGGCCGGCCGGCTCGGCAAGTGGCTGTGCGACCGTTCGCACGCCGAGCGAGTGGCGGCCGAGACCTCGACGGTGCTGCGCGTCGGCGTGGAGATGCTGCGTGACGAGGATGTCCAGCACGTGCTCGACCGGATGATCGTCAAGCGCATCGCCGAGCCGAAGTGGGGTCCGCCGATCGGCCGGGTGCTCTCGACGTTGCTGCAGGAGGGCCGTCAAGAGGCCCTGATCCAGCTGCTGTGTGACCGGGCGTTCCAGTGGTCGCTCAATTCCGGGGAGGTCATCGAGCGGGTGATCGAGCGGGATTCCCCGACCTGGTCGCCGCGCTGGGTCGATCACCTGGTCGGGGATCGGATCCACCGTGAGTTGATGGACTTCACCGACAAGGTGCGCCGCAATCCGGACCACGAGTTGCGGCGTTCGGCGACCCGGTTCCTGTTCGAGTTCGCCGACGATCTTCAGCACGACGACGCGACGATTCAGCGTGCCGAGAACGTCAAGGAACAGCTGATGGGCCGGGACGAGGTGACCCGGGCGGCGGAGACGGCGTGGGCGGCCGCGAAGCGGATCATCCTCGAGTCGGTGGACGACCCGTCCTCGGCTCTGCGGACCCGGATCGCCGACTCGGTGATGCGCATCGGCGAGTCGTTGCGTGACGATGTCGAGCTACGCGACAAGGTGGACAGCTGGATCATTCGGGCCGCAAAACACCTGGTCGCAGAGTATGGGACCGAGATCACAGCAATCATCACCGAGACCATCGAGCGCTGGGATGCCGACGAGGCGAGCCGCCGGATCGAGCTCCATGTGGGCCGTGACCTGCAGTTCATCCGGATCAACGGCACCGTGGTGGGCTCGTTGGCCGGTCTGATCATCTATTCGATAGCCCAACTACTCTTCTGACCTGCGCTAACTAGTGCTTGCAAAAGTTAGCACCCCGTCGTAGCGTGATTTTCGTCGTTAACGGATACCCGGGCTACGAGGGGGAATGACATGGCGCAAGACGAAAATCTCGCGGCTGTCGTCTCCAACGCTGCGCAGGACATCGGAAGCTTCATCCGGGCCCAGCGTGAGGCGGCGCAGGTATCGGTGCGGCAGTTGGCCGAGAAGGCCGGCGTCAGCAATCCCTACTTGAGTCAGATCGAACGGGGATTGCGGAAACCCTCCGCCGACGTGCTCAACCAGATCGCGAAGGCACTGCGGGTGTCTGCGGAAGTCCTCTATGTGCGCGCCGGGATCTTGGAACCCAGCGAGCCCAGCGAGGTCCGCGACGCCATCGTCAACGACGTGGGGATCACCGAGCGGCAGAAGCAGGTGCTGCTCGACATCTACACATCGTTCCGTCAGCAGAACGAAGCCGATGAAGGTGACGAAGGTGAGGAGCAGGCCACTGACTGACACCTCACCAGCTGCCCATAACAACCCGCATGAAAGCCCATCCTGAGAGAGGAATTCACATGACCGACAAGACTCAGCCCACCATCGAAGACCTCAAGGCCCCGCTGCTGGCCGCCGTCGGCGCCGCCGATCTGGCCCTGGCCACGGTCAACGAGATCGTTGCGAGCCTGCGTGAGCGTGCCGAAGAGGCCCGCACCGATGCCAACACCCGCGTCGAGGAAGGCCGCGCCCGGCTGACCAAGCTGCAGGAGGACCTGCCCACCCAGTTCGAGGAGCTGCGCGACAAGTTCACCTCCGAGGAACTGCGCCGGGCCGCCGAGGGCTACGCCGATCAGGCCACTGCCACCTACAACAAGCTGGTCGAGCGTGGCGAGGCCGCGCTGGAGCGCCTGCGCAACCAGCCGGCCATCGAAGAAGCCGCCAACCGGGTCGAGGGCTACACCGACCAGGTCACCGAGCTGACCCAGGACGCGCTGGGCACCGTTGCCTCGCAGACCCGCGCCGTCGGCGAGCGGGCCGCCAAGCTGGTCGGCGTCGAGCTGCCGAAGAAGGCCGAGAAGGCTGCCGAGAAGGCCGCTCCGGCTGCTCCGGCCAAGAAGGCTGCCGCTCCGGCCGCCAAGAAGGCCGCCCCGGCCAAGAAGGCCACCCCGGCCGCCAAGAAGACCACGGCTCCGGCCAAGAAGGTCACCCAGAAGTAAAACCGGTCTCGACGGCGGGCATACCGCCCGTCGGTCGACGCTGACGATGACGCCCGCATAGGCTGGTGAGGTGCAACTTGCCAACCTTGCGGGCGTCATTCAACTTGTACTGGTCGTCGTCGTTTTCGGAGTGGGCGTCTACTCGCTCGTGCACGCCGCTGTGCAGCGCCCGGATGCCTACACAGCCACCGGCAAGCTCACCAAGCCGGTATGGCTGGCGATCCTTGGGGTGAGCCTGCTGCTGGCGCTGTTGATGAACATCTTCGGCGCCGTGATCTGTGCTTGCGCCGCCGGGATCTACCTGGTCGACGTCCGGCCCAAACTGCTTGAGATCCAGGGAAAGTCGCGCTGACGCGATGGGTTCACCACAGGCCGCGTTCGGCGCGGCGTGCGTCGTGCTGGGCGCGGCACTGAGCTTCGCGCCTTCCGCTGGAGCCGACCCTGGCCCCGTCGGTCCGCTCTACGTCGACCACGTCGAATGGGCCAAGTGGGGCGACCTGTCGAGCCTGCGGGTCTACCCGACCGATGCCGCCCGGGCGCTCACCCGAACGCCGGGCAGCACCGTCGAGGCCGAGCAGGCCTGGGCCGAGGTGCTGGCGCTGTCCCCAGATGCCGGCTTCCCGGGGATGCATGAGCAGTTCCTGTGTCACTGGACCTTCGCCGAGATGGCCGAGCCGGGTAAGACGAGCTGGAACCTGGAGCCGTGGCGGCCCGAGGTCACGCCCGAGGCGATGCTGGCCGCCGGATGCAACCCCGGCGGCAGTGAGGAACCGTTCTGATGGGCGGCTACACCCGCTCCCAGGTCGCCGCGCTGGTCGACCACACCCTGCTCAAGCCCGAGGCCACCGCGGCGGACGTCGAGAAGCTGGTGGCCGAGGCCGCCGACCTCGGGGTGTTCTCGGTGTGCGTATCGCCCTCGCTGGTGACCACCGCGGTCGCGGTGCGGCCCTCGGGCCTGGCGGTGGCGGCGGTGGCCGGCTTCCCGTCGGGCAAGCACCTGGCCGAGATCAAGGCCCGCGAATCCCAATCTGCGGTCGCTGCCGGTGCCGCCGAGATCGACATGGTGATCGACGTCGGCGCCGCCCTGAGCGGAGACCTGCGGGCCACCGCGGCCGAGGTCGCCGCGGTGCGCGCCGCGACGCCCGGCGCCACGCTCAAGGTCATCGTGGAATCCGCGGCGCTGCTGGAGTTCGGCGACGAGGCGCTGTTGCAGGACGTGTGCCGGGCCGCGGTCGGCGCCGGGGCTGATTTCGTCAAGACCTCCACCGGCTTTCACCCCAGCGGAGGCGCCTCCACGCGCGCCGTGGAGCTGATGGCCGGGGCCGTGGGAGACGGGGTCGGGGTCAAGGCCAGCGGGGGCATCCGCACCGCCGAGGCCGCCGTGGCCATGCTCGACGCCGGGGCCACCCGGCTGGGCCTGTCGGGCACCAGGGCGGTGCTCGACGGCCTCACCGGCTGAGCCCGCGCCGAGACCGTAGTCTCGGCGCGGGAAAAATCAGAGCTTGTCGAAACAGGGGTCGTCGGCGGGCTTGGGCATCTTGGCGTTCGTGGTGGAGAACTTGGCCACCACTCCGCTGTCGGTGACCTGCACGCTGTCGGCGTGGATCCCCATCGGATAGTCCTCGGTGATCTGGGCGGTGAACTTGTCCAGGATCGGCTGCAGGGTCTCGCGCGGCCAGGACAGGCCGATCGCGTTCAGGTCGACGATCTGCAGCGAGATGCCCTTGTTGACCACCGTCGGCTTGGCGGTGATGGTGCCGAGCAGACTCTTGAGTTCGATGGTCCCGTTCGACGGGTTGGTCCGCACGTCCGAGATGGCCGAGCCGATGAACGGCAGCGTGACCATGTCGGCGACGGTCTGACGGATGCCGTCGGTGCTCCAGTTGATGTCGGCGACCAGCGAGCCGACGGTGCCGCTGGAATCGGCGGTCTCCTGGATCCGGACATCCTCGATGCCCAGCTTCACCTGCATGCCCTTGGCCTCGCGGATCTGGTTGCCCGCGGTCTCGACGTTGATGTTGGTGTAGTGCCCGGACATGTGCTGCATCAGGAACGGTGGCAGCGGATCGAACGTCGCCTTCGCGCCGTCCCCGACGATGCATTCCACCGTGGCGGCGACGATCTGGTCGGCGCGGTTGCGGGCGTAGAGCTCACCGCCGAGCACCCCGGCCACGACCAGGGCGAGCACGATGACCACGACCAGCACGACCGACAGCGGATCCGACAGCAGCTTCTTGACCTTCGACACGGCCGACGAGCCCTGCTCGGGTGCCGACGGAACCGGCTGTTCACCCTGAACCGGCTGGTCGGGCGCCGGTGGCTGCGGGGGCAGCTCCTCGGAAGGTGCTGGCGGGGACTGGTCGGTTGGGCGAGCCCAGGGATCGGTCACCCCAGCGATTGTGCCTTACCGGACTGAGCGAACTGTGAGCGGTTCTGCAGCACCGCGATGGTGTCCCGGACCCCGCTGGCGGCCTCGGGGTCGACGTCGAAGACCAGCAACTGCGGGTCCGCGCCGGCCTCGGCGAGGACCTCACCGGTGGGGGAGGCGACCAGGCTGCCGCCGACGCCCGTCGGACCCGCCTTGGCGATCTCGGCACCCGGATACGCCTGGTCCACCGCGGCGATGAAACCCGTCGTGTCCAGCGCGCGGGCCCGGGCCAGCAGTGTCCACTGTTCGAGTTTGCCCGGCCCGGATCCCCACGAGGCGTGCACGGTGATCAGCTGCGCGCCGCGCTGCGCCAGTTCCACGTAGAGCTCCGGGAACCGGATGTCGTAACAGGTGGTCAAACCGACCGTGGTGCCGTCGACGCTGATCGTCACCGGATCGAAACCCGGTGCCACAGTGCGGGATTCGGCGAATCCGAACGCATCGTAGAGGTGGATCTTGTGGTAGTGCGTGTCCACGCCTGCGCCGGTCGCGATCAAGGTGTTGGTGACGCGCCCGTCGTCACCGGGGGCGAACATCCCGGCCACCACGACGACGCCCGCCCGCGCCGCGATCTCGCGCACCTGCGTCGCCCACGGCCCGTCGAGGCTCTCGGCGACCGGGCCCAGCGGCACCCCGAACCGGCACATGGTGGCCTCGGGGAACAGCACCAGCCGGGCGCCCTCATCGGCCGCGCGCCGGGTGAACTCGTCGACCAACGTGAGGTTCGACGACGGGTCTGTGCCGGTGGCGATCTGCGCCAGGGCAATTCGCATGACGACAGCCTAGCGGCGCCGTGGGTACCTAATTCGTGGCCGGCGCCACGGTCGCCCACGGCACCGTGAGCACTCCGTCCCGCATCCGGCGGCGCGGCGGGGCCACGGGATAGCCCTCGTCGCGCAACAGGTCCAACATGGCCCGCCAGCGCACCCGCGGCCCGAACACGCCGTGCCCGGCCGCGCTGGCCCAGGCCCGGTCGGCGGCGCCGAGCAGCGCGTGGATCCGCTGCCCCGCCACGTTGTGGTGGATCAACACCTTGGGCAGCCGTTCGGCCAGGTCCGAGGGCCGCTCGATGCTGAACGGGTCGCAGGCCAGGGTGAAGCTCACCGGCCCGTCGGCGTCGAGCAGCACCCAGCAGCATCGGCGGCCCAGCTCGTCACAGGTTCCGTCGACGATCAGCCCGCCGGGTGTGAGCTGACGCGCCATCGTGGACCAGGCCTCGGGCACCGCCTCGACCGGATACTGCCGCAACACGTTGAACGCGCGGACCAGCACCGGCCGCAACCCGGCCAGCTCGAATCCGCCGAGCGCGAAGTGCACGTCGGTGCCGCCGGCCATGGCCCGCGCGGTGGCCACCCGCTCGGGATGGATCTCCAGGCCGACGACCCGGACGTCGGGGCGCACCGTCTGCAGGCGCGCGGCGAGCTCGAGGGTGGTGACCGGTAGCGCGCCGTATCCCAGATCCACCACCAGCGGATCGGCGGCCGCCCGCAACGCGGTGCGTACCCGGGGCGAGTGCACCAGCCACCGGTCGCTGCGGCGCAGCCGGTTGTACCCGGTGGTGCCCCGGGTGACCGCGCCGACGGGTCTAGACGTGCTCGGAGATCCACTCAGTGGTGAACGCCCCCTCGATCGTGAACACGTCGTTGACCGACTGCAGGACCATGTCTTCGAGCTTGCCCCCGACCAGGGGCATCGGCACCTTGCACGTGCTGTCCGCCCGCAGCCGACTGCCCGCACCGGCCCCGGTGAGCACGTAGCGGCCGTCGAGCCGGCCCGGCGCGTGGGAAACCGACGCCGCATATTGGCCGTTCACCCCGTCCGGATCGAACGGGCCCAGATACTGCCTGCGGGTGATCGCCATGTCGAGCGGGATCACCGACCGCAGGATCGGCGGCAACTCCGCCCGCGGCAGGACCTGGCGGAACTCGACCTCGATGCCGCGTTCGTCGGATCGGAACGCCGTGAGGTCGGATTTACCGGGCGTGAGGTCGTCGTATCGGTCCATCATGGCCTGCCAGTACTCGCGGCGCGCGTACGCCGCATAGACCGTTTCGGCGGGTGCGTCGAACACCATCGTCGTCTGCCGGCGTCGGCTCATGGCTATCGACGGTACCGCCGGGGTCAGCGGTGCTCGGTGATCCACACCGACGTGAAGCGCTGCTCCGCGATCAGCAGCTCGGTGAGCTGCGAGCCGATGAAACTCTCGATCTTGCCGCCCACCAACGGGACCTTCACCTCGACCGTGATCTGCACCGAGAGCCGCGACCCGCCGCCGGTCCCGGCAAGCGTCGCTGTTCCCGACAATGACACGGGCGCTCCCGGGATCGTGCCGGTCACGGCGCCGGCGGCCCGGCCGTCGCGAATCGGTTGCCAGTGCTCCTCGCGCCGGATGTTCAGATCGCCGCGGTGGAACTGCGACACCAGCCCGGGCAGCCGGTTCGAGCGAAGCACCTGGGTGGTGACCACATCGATGCCGCCGTCGCCGGTCACCGTCAGCGCGTCCAGGGTGGTTTCGTCGGCCCCCGAATCGGCGAGCCGGGCCAGCCAATAGCGTTCATCACCGAATGCCCGGTGGACCTGTTCGACGCTGCCTTCGTAGTCGGTGGCCATGTCGAATGATCGCGGCATAGCTGGTCAGGCTACCGTTACGGCCCGTGGTCAGTTCGCATGTTGCCGGTGTCGCAATCGACGAAGCGGTTGCGCTGGCCCCACTCACCACACTGCGTGTCGGTCCGGTCGTCAACCGGGTGCTGACCTGCACCACCACCGATCAGCTCATCGACGTGTTGCGCGCGGTGACCGACCCGATCCTGGTGCTCGCCGGTGGCTCGAACGTGGTGTTGGCCGACGACCTGGCCGACACGATGCCCGACCTCACGGTGGTGCGCGTGGCCAACACCGCGATCACCGTGGAGGGCCACCTGGTGCGCGCCGAGGCGGGCGCGGTGTTCGACGACGTCGTCGTCGCCTCGTTGCAGCACGGGCTGGGCGGGCTGGAATGTCTGTCCGGGATACCGGGATCGGTCGGGGCCACGCCGGTGCAGAACGTCGGTGCCTACGGCGCCGAGGTCGCCGACACCATCAGGCGAGTGCGTCTGCTGGACCGGCGCACGGGCGAAGACCGTTGGGCCGCACCGGAAGAGCTCAAATTCGGCTACCGCACCAGCATCCTGAGACACTCCGACGCGGTCATCGTGCTGGAGGTGGAGTTCGCTCTCTCCGCAGAGGGGGATCCAGCGCACCGCAGCGCACCGCTGCGTTACCGGGAACTGGCCACCGCCCTGGGCGTCGAGCCGGGGGAGCGCGCCGACCCGATGCGGGTTCGCCAGACCGTGCTGCGGTTGCGGGCGGGCAAAGGGATGGTGCTCGACGCGCACGACCACGACACGTGGAGCGTCGGATCGTTCTTCACCAATCCCGTGGTGTCGCAGGCCGAGTTCGAGCGGCTGCAGGCCGCCTTCCGGGCGGACCCGGTGAACGCGGAGGCCGGCCCGGTGCCGCACTACCCCGCACCCGACGGCGTGAAGCTGGCCGCAGGCTGGCTCGTCGAGCACGCCGGCTTCGGGAAGGGATATCCCGGCGAGGGTGCTGCCGCGCGTCTTTCCACCAAACATGCGCTGGCGTTGACCAACCGTGGCGAGGCGAACACTGCCGACGTGATTGCCCTGGCCAGAACGGTGCAGGCCGGGGTCCGGGACCGCTTCGGGATCACTCTGCAGCCCGAACCGATTCTGTTCGGGTGCGATCTGTCGGTACCCTAGGTCCACGTGAGCTCTGGCGGTGATATAGAGGCCGGCGCGCCGTTGTTCAATCGGCGGCGTGCCCTGACGGTGCTGACCGTCGGAGTGGGGGCCGGCCTGCTGGCCGCGTGCTCCGGGGAATCATCGGTTTCGGTACCTGAGGCCGAAGGTCCGGCGGCGCCGACGGTGACCTATGAGCCGGCTGCCGACGCCGAGGATGTGCTGCCGACGGCGCCGGTGGGGGCCAAGGTCGAGAACGGCTGGTTCCAGCGCGTCAGCCTGACCAATGCCAACGGCAAGGTGGTCGCGGGCAAATTCAACAGCGACCGCACCGCGTTCACTGTCACCGAACCCCTCGGCTACGAGGGCACCTACACGTGGGCCGGCTCGGTGGTGGGGCAGGACGGCAAGGCGCAGCCCGTCGAGGGCAAGTTCACCACCGTCGCCCCGCAGAAACAGGTCAACGGTCAGTTTCAGCTCGCCGACGGTCAGGTCGTCGGGGTGGCCGCACCGATCATCCTGCAGTTCGACGCGGCCATCGACGACGAATACCGGGCGACTGTCGAGAAGGCCCTCCAGGTCACCACGACGCCCTCGGTCGAGGGCAGCTGGGCGTGGTTGCCCGATGAAGCCGGCGGCTCGCGTGTGCACTGGCGCAGCCGCGAGTACTTCCCGGCCGGAACCAAGGTCAGCGTCAAGGCCCCGCTGTACGGGGTCAGCTTCGGAGACGGTGCCTACGGCGCGGCCGACTCCACGCTCGACATCGAGGTGGGCCGGCGCCAGGTGGTCAGGGCCGAGGCATCGTCGCACCGCATCCAGGTGCTCGACGGGTCCGGCGCGGTGATCATGGACTTCCCGTGCAGTTACGGCGAAGGCGACCTGGACCGCAACGTCACCCGCAGCGGCATCCACGTGGTCACCGAGAAGTACGAGGACTTCTACATGACCAACCCGGCCGCCGGTTACAGCAACATCCGGGAGCGGTTCGCGGTGCGGATCTCCAACAACGGCGAGTTCATCCACGCCAACCCGGCCAGTTCGGGCGCGCAGGGCAACAGCAACGTCACCAACGGCTGCATCAACCTGTCGATGGAAGACGCGCAGCAGTACTTCAACACCGCGATCTACGGCGACCCGGTCGAGGTGACCGGGACCCGGTTGCAGTTGTCGTATGCCGACGGTGACATCTGGGACTGGGCGGTGGACTGGAACGAGTGGAAGTCCATGTCCGCGCTGTCCTCGGAGGATGCGCCGACGAATCTGCCGGCCACCGCCCCGGCGACCCCGACGGACGCGCCCACCTTGTCGGGCACCCCGACGACCACGCCACCGCCGCGGCCCGCGCCGGGCGGCTAGAACCTACGCCGAGGGCGACGCAGGGGTCGTTGTGGCGTTGGCGGCAACGACCGCTGCGGCTAGTCGTCCAGCCTCCGGCTGAAGCGCCCGTGCGGGGCCTGATCGCGCGGACGGATCACGATCTGGTCGAGATTGACGTGGGAGGGCCGCGACGCGGCGAATCCGATCACCTCGGCGACGTCTTCGGCGACCAGCGGCGTGATGCCCCGATACACGTTGTCGGCCCGCTCCTGATCACCGTCGAAGCGCAGCAGAGAGAACTCGGTCTCCACCGCGCCGGGCGCAATCTCGGTGAGCCGCACCGGTTTCCCGAGGAGCTCGCCGCGCAGGGTGCGGTGCAGCGCGCCCTGCGCGTGTTTGGCCGCGGTGTAGCCCGAGCCGCCGTCATAGGTCTCGAACGCCGCGATCGAGGTGACCGTCACGATCAGGCCGTCACCCGAGGCGACGAGTTTGGGCAGCAGCGCCCGGGAGACGCGCAGGGTGCCCAGCACGTTGGTCTCCCACATCCACCGCCAGTGGTCGAGGTCGGCGTCCAGCACGGTCTCCAGCCCCCGGGCCCCGCCGGCGTTGTTCACCAGCACATCCACCCGGTCCAGCCGGGCCGCCATGGCGTCGACCGCCGCCTGGTCGGTGACGTCCGCCACAATGGCGGTGCCACCGATCTCGGCCGCCAGGGCGTCGACTCGGTCTGCCCGCCGCGCCACGCATACGACGTGAAAGCCCAGGGCAGCAAGGGTTTTCGCGGTGGCGGCGCCGATTCCGGCACTGGCGCCGGTAACCACCGCCACTCGTTGTTCGGACTGTGGTGTCGTCATCTGCCCAACATTAGATGGGCGTGCTAAGTTCTTCGTGTGTCCCGGAATCTCGAGTCCCGCTTCGCGCGGCGTGCGTGTTGTTGTCGCGCACCCCGCCGCGCCTGAGGAGACCCCGGACACCGTTTTCCTGTCCTGCTGAGTCGCCAGGTGTGGTTTCACCCCACCAGCCGACCATTCAGTAAGGACCCTTCACGTGACCACCGCCGTCGCCGTTCCCGCCCGTACCACCGCCGCCCGCTCCGCCGCACGCAGCTCCGTCCGGTCGCTGGCCTCCACCGCCTCGCGCTACCCGCAATCGCGGCTGCTGCACATCGTCGCCCCGTCGCTGAAGGTGCCCGACGCCGCCGCGGCCTCGGTGTTCAGCGCCATCCGCACCCGCGGCCCGATCGCACGCGACGCCATCGCCCAGGTCACCGGGTTGAGCATCGCCACGGTCAATCGCCAGGTCACGGCGTTGCTCGACGCCGGAATTCTGCGTGAGCGCGCCGATCTCGCGGTATCCGGAGCCATCGGCCGGCCCAGGGTGCCCGTCGAGGTCAACCATGAGCCCTACCTGACCGTGGGGGTCCACATCGGTGCGCGCACCACCAGCATCGTGGCCACGGACCTGTTCGGCCGCACCCTCGACGTGGTCGAGACGCCCACCCCGTCGGGGTCGCAGTCCGCGGCGCTGGCCACCCTGGCCTCCAGTGCCCGGCGCTACCTGAGCCGCTGGCACCGCCGCCGCCCGCTGTGGGTCGGTGTCGCGGCGGGTGGCGTGGTCGACAGTGACACCGGGTATCTGGATCACCCCCGGTTGGGCTGGGCCGACGCCCCGGTGGGCCCGGTGCTCGCCGAAGCCCTCGGGCTGCCGGTGTCGGTGGCCTCGCACGTGGACGCGATGGCCGGTGCCGAGCTGCTGCTGGGCGGGCGACGGTCCACGCCGGAGACCGTCGGCGCCCAGGCCAGGACGAGCCTCTATGTCTACGCCCGCGAGACCGTCGGCTATGCGCTGTCCATCGACGGGCGTGTCCACACCCCGGCCAGCGGGCCCGGCACCATCGCGGGTCTGCCCGCACAGTCCGAGTTGCTCGGCGGCTCAGGGCAATTGGAATCCACGGTGAGCGACGAAGCGGTGCTCAACGCCGCCCGCAAACTGCGGATCATCCCCGCCGAAGGCCCGTCCTCGACACTGCCTGCGGTGCTGCGGGCGGCGCGCCAGGGCGGTTCGGAATCCGGGGAGAAGGCGCGCGAACTTCTCGCTGACCGGGCCCGGGTGCTCGGCGAGGCCGTCGCGTTGCTGCGTGACCTGCTCAACCCCGACGATCTGGTGCTCGGCGGCCAGGCCTTCACCGAATACCCGGAGGGCATGTCCGTCGTGGAGGACGCCGTCACGCGCCGTTCGGTGCTGGGGCCCCGCGACATCCGGCTGACGGCCTTCGGCAACCGGGTGCAGGAGGCCAGCGCCGGCATCGTTTCGCTGGGTGGCCTGTACGCCGATCCGATCGGCGCCATGCGGCGCGCTCAAACCCGCCGATCCGCAGCGGTGTAGACATGTCTGTGTGCGTCTAGCCACGGACCTCGAGATTCCGCGCCGCGTTGCGGTGTTATCCGTACATACTTCGCCGCTGGCGCAACCGGGTACCGGTGACGCCGGCGGGATGAATGTGTACGTACTCCAAACCGCATTACAGCTGGCCCGTCGGGGAGTCGAGGTGGAGATCTTCACCAGGGCGACCTCATCGTCGGATGCCCCGGTGGTGTCGGTGGCCCCGGGAGTCCTGGTGCGCAACGTGGTGGCCGGGCCCTTCGAGGGTCTGGACAAGTACGACCTGCCCACTCAGCTGTGCGCCTTCACCGCGGGGGTGTTGCGCGCCGAGGCGACGCATGAGCCCGGCTACTACGACGTCGTGCACTCGCACTACTGGCTGTCCGGTCAGGTGGGCTGGCTGGCCCGGGACCGGTGGGCGGTGCCGCTGGTGCACACCGCGCACACCCTGGCCGCGGTCAAGAACGCCGCGCTGGCCGCCGGAGATTCACCCGAGCCGCCGTTGCGGGCGGTGGGGGAGCAGCAGGTGGTCGACGAGGCCGACCGTCTCATCGTCAACACCGAACATGAAGCGCAGCAACTGGTCTCGCTGCACAATGCGGATCCGGGCCGGATCGACGTGGTGCATCCGGGGGTCGACCTGGACGCCTTCACACCAGGGTCCCGGGATGCGGCGCGCGCGGTGCTCGGCGTGGCGTCCGACGAGCAGGTGGTCGCGTTCGTCGGCCGGATCCAGCCGCTCAAGGCCCCCGACATCCTGCTGCGCGCGGCCGCCAAGCTGCCCGGGGTCCGGGTGCTGGTCGCCGGCGGGCCGTCGGGCACCGGCCTGGCCGAGCCCGACACCCTGGTGCGGCTGGCCGACGAACTGGGTATCACCGACCGGGTGACGTTCCTGCCTCCACAGTCCCGCGAACAGCTGGTCAACGTGTACCGGGCCGCCGATCTCGTCGCGGTGCCCAGTTACTCCGAGTCCTTCGGGCTGGTCGCGGTCGAGGCCCAGGCCTGCGGCACCCCGGTGGTGGCGGCCGCCGTCGGTGGGCTGCCGGTCGCGGTGGCCGACGGGGTCAGCGGCGCCCTCGTCGACGGACACGACGTCGACGACTGGGCCGCCGCCATCGACGGAGTTCTGCAGCGCGACCCGGGTCCGCTGCGGACCGCGGCCGCCGCCCACGCCGCGCAGTTCTCCTGGGCCCACACCGTGGATGACCTGCTGACCAGCTATGCCACTGCGATGAGCGACTACCGGTCGCGGAACCGGCGCCCGTCCGGCCGTCGGTCGGGGCGGCGGTTCGCGCTGCGTCGGGGGGTGCGGGCATGAGCGAAGCTTGCGAGCGAATCATCGGCGCTGAATGCGGTAACCGAGCCTGCGAGGGAACCGCATGAGTGTCGAGCAGATCATCACCGGCACCCTCGACGAGCACGAGCTGGTCTATCACCGGCACCCGGGCGCGCACGGTGGCCTGCCCGGCATCGTCGTCGAACTGCCCGGCGAACGCCGCCTGGTCACCAACACCATCCTGAGCGTCGGTGAGCATTCGGTGCGCGTCGAGGCATTCGTATGCCGTAAACCCGACGAGAACTTCGAAGGCGTCTACCGGTTCCTGCTCAAGCGCAACCGCAGGCTCTACGGAGTCGCCTACACCCTCGACAACGTCGGCGACATCTACCTCGTCGGGCGGATGTCGCTGGAAGCGGTCACCCCCGAGGAGATCGACCGGGTGCTGGGCCAAGTGCTCGAAGCCGTCGACTCCGATTTCAACACCCTGCTGGAACTGGGCTTCCGTTCCTCGATCCAGAAGGAGTGGGAGTGGCGGGTCTCGCGCGGTGAGTCGCTGAAGAACCTCAAGGCGTTTGAACATCTGATAGAGCAGCGTCTGCTGGACGAGTGAGTCTGAGGCTCCCGCGCGAGCGTGGGCCCTGTGCACACGGATTCGCCCGAATACGTGCACAGCACCCACGCTCGGCCGCCGCGATCGCGACCGTGAGAAGATCACACGCATGCCGACGCTGATCCTGCTCCGCCACGGTGAGAGCGACTGGAACCAGAAGAACCTGTTCACCGGGTGGGTCGACGTCGACCTCACCGACAAGGGCCGCACCGAGGCGGTCCGCGGCGGTCAGCTGATGGTCGAGCAGGACGTTCTGCCCGACGTGGTCTACACGTCGCTGCTGCGCCGCGCGATCACCACCGCGAACCTCGCCCTCGACGCCGCCGATCGGCACTGGATCCCGGTGCACCGGGACTGGCGGCTCAACGAGCGTCACTACGGCGCACTGCAAGGCCTGGACAAGGCCGCCACCAAGGAGAAGTACGGCGAAGAGCAGTTCATGGCGTGGCGACGCAGCTACGACACCCCGCCGCCACCGATCGAGAAGGGCAGCGAGTTCAGCCAGGACGCCGACCCGCGCTACGCGGACATCGGCGGCGGCCCGCTGACCGAATGCCTCAAGGACGTGGTGACCCGCTTCGTGCCGTACTACGAGGACACGATCGTGCCCGACCTGCGGGCCGGCAAGACCGTGCTGATCGCCGCGCACGGCAACTCGCTGCGTGCGCTGGTCAAATACCTCGACGGGATGTCCGACGAAGAGGTCGTCGGCCTGAACATCCCGACCGGGATCCCGCTGCGCTACGACCTCGACGAGAACCTCAAACCGCTGGTCGCGGGTGGGGAATACCTCGACCCCGAGGCTGCGGCCGCCGGTGCCGCCGCAGTGGCCGCACAGGGAGCCAAAAAATAGTTCGCTGGGCACACGGGCCGGTGGGCGAACAGCAGGTTACCCAGGGTTAACGACAGCCGAACTCCTGTATTTGTCGGTGTGACTTGTCCCGTTTTGGCCGCACGCTGCTGGGATGACGTTCACCGGGTGCGTACGATTTTCGCGTGAGCTTGGTGTCGGCGCTACTGCTGACGGCGGTCGTTTCGTTGCTCGCGCTGATTGTCGGTGCGGGTGTGGCCTCCGCAGTCGCACCCCGCATCGTTGCCCGTCGCCAACGTCGCGAAGCCGAGCAGGCGGGCCTGACGGTGTCGCAGATGCTCCAGCACATCGTGTCCGCATCGCCCAACGGCATCGTCGTGGTCGACACGTTCAACGACGTCGTCTACGCTAATGAGCGCGCATCCGAACTCGGTGTGGTGCGCGACCGACTCCTCGACGACCGGGCCTGGCGCGCCGCCGAGCAGGTCTTCGCCACCGGTCAGGCCATCGACGTCGACCTGTCACCGCGCAAGCTTCCGCACCCTGGACGCTCGGGTATCTCGGTGCGCGGCTGGGTGCGGCTGCTGTCCGGTGAAGATCGCCGTTTCGCCGTCGTCTATGCCGATGACCAGTCCGAGCACGCCCGGATGGAAGCCACTCGGCGTGACTTCGTCGCCAACGTCAGCCACGAGCTCAAGACTCCGGTCGGGGCCATGCGGGTGCTGGCCGAGGCGCTGCAGGCCTCTGCCGACGACCCGGACATGGTGCGCCGCTTCTCCGACAAGATGGTGGCTGAATCGCTACGGCTGGCCGATATGGTCGGCGAGCTGATCGAACTGTCCCGGCTGCAGGGCGCTGAGCGACTGCCCGATCTCGGCGCTGTCGACGTCGACACCGTGGTGTCCGAAGCGCTGTCCCGGCACAAGGTGGCCGCCGACAAGGCCGACATCTCGATCACCACCGACCATCCCACCGGATATCGAGTGCTGGGTGACCAGACGCTGCTCGTGACGGCCATCGCCAATCTGGTGTCCAACGCAATCGCCTACTCGCCCAACGGGTCCGGTATCTCCGTCAGCCGCCGCCGACGCGGCGGCAGCGTCGAGATCGCGGTCACCGACCGTGGCATCGGAATCGCCAAGGCCGATCAGGAACGGGTCTTCGAGCGGTTCTTCCGGGTCGACAAGGCCCGCTCGCGGGCCACCGGCGGCACCGGGCTGGGCCTGGCGATCGTCAAACATGTGGCCGCCAACCACAACGGAACCATCCGGCTGTGGAGTCAGCCGGGCACCGGGTCGACATTCACCTTGTCGATCCCGGCCTATCCCGAAACCGATGAGCCAACCAGTGGCTCGGACGAACGAGAGGATTAGCGAGAACGATGACCAGCGTGTTGATCGTTGAGGACGAGGAGTCGCTGGCCGATCCCCTGGCATTCCTGCTCCGCAAGGAAGGCTTTGAGGCCACCGTGGTCGCCGACGGTCCCTCCGCACTGGCCGAGTTCGAGCGCTCCGGCGCCGATATCGTCCTGCTGGACCTGATGCTGCCCGGAATGAGCGGTACCGACGTCTGTAAGCAACTGCGTGCCCGCTCCAGCGTGCCGGTGATCATGGTCACCGCGCGCGACAGTGAGATCGACAAGGTCGTCGGCCTTGAGTTGGGCGCCGACGACTATGTCACCAAGCCGTACTCGGCCCGCGAGTTGATCGCCCGGATCCGGGCGGTGCTGCGCCGTGGAGCCGATACCGACGACACCGGCATCGGCGACGGCGTGCTCGAGGCCGGCCCGGTACGGATGGACGTGGAACGCCACGTCGTCAGCGTCAACGGTGAGCAGATCACGTTGCCGCTCAAGGAATTCGACCTTCTCGAATACCTGATGCGCAACAGCGGCCGGGTGCTCACCCGGGGCCAGCTCATCGATCGGGTGTGGGGCGCCGACTACGTCGGTGACACCAAAACCCTTGACGTGCACGTGAAACGGCTGCGCTCCAAGATCGAGGCGGACCCGGCCAATCCGGTGCACCTGGTCACCGTGCGCGGCCTCGGCTACAAGCTGGAGGGCTGACCCCAGGGCTACTCCGCGGCGCGGGTCGCCGGGTGCACGGCGATCAGCCCGAGGGCGCTGCGCCGCCGGCACATCGCGGCCAGTTCGGCGTAGGCCTTCTCGCCGAGCACCGCGGTGAGTTCGGGGGCGTAGGACTCGAACACCGGGCGGGCGCCGACATGGGCGGCGGGATCGCCGGTGCAGTACCAGTGCAGGTCCGCACCGCCCTCGCCCCAGCCGCGCCGGTCGTACTCGGTGATGACGGTTCGCAGGATCTGGGTGTCGTCGGGCCGGGTGACCCAGTCCTGACTGCGCCGGATCGGCAACTGCCAGCACACGTCGGGCTTCATGGTCAACGGCTCGACGCCGAGCTTGAGGGCCTTGCTGTGCAGCGCGCACCCGATCCCGCCGGGAAAACCCGGACGGTTCAGGAAGATGCACGCGCCCTTGTACTTCCGGGTCCGTAGGTTGGGCTTGCCGTCGTACTCGTCGTCCTCGAGGTAGCCCTTGCGGCCCAGCCCCTTCTCCCGGAACTGCCAGTCGTCGTCGGTCAGCTGTTTGACCGCGTCGTCGAGCCGGGCCCGGTCGTCGTCATCGGAAAGGAACGCACCATGAGAGCAGCAGCCGTCGTCCGGGCGGCCCTCGACGGTCCCCTTGCAGGCCGGCGTGCCGAACACGCACGTCCAGCGCGACAACAGCCACGTCATGTCGGCGGCGATCAGATGCGTCGGGTCCTCCGGGTCATAGAACTCCACCCACTCGCGGGCAAAGTCCAGTTCCACCTCACCGGGATGCACATCTGTCACGCCGCAAACGCTACCCCCATATGGCCGAACGCAATTCCCAACCGCCGCACTATCGGCGGTGCGGCGCGCCACATTGCTCCTCGGCCGGTCGCGACGGGTCCGGGAGGTCCGGCCACGAAGCGCAGGTCGGCAGCCGTTAGGTTGGTGCGGTGCGGTTAGGCGTGCTCGATGTCGGGAGTAACACGGTTCATCTCCTCGTGGTGGATGCGCGCCGTGGCGGTCATCCGACTCCGATGAGCTCCACCAAGGCCGCGCTGCGGCTCGCCGAGGCCATCGACAACTCGGGCAAGCTGACCCGCAAGGGTGCCGACAGCCTGGTCGCCACCGTCGACGAGTTCGCCAAGATCGCCACCAGCTCGGGATGCGCCGAACTGATGGCGTTTGCCACCTCGGCGGTGCGCGACGCCACCAACTCCGAGGACGTCCTGGCCAGGGTGCAGGCCGAGACCGGTGTCTCCCTCAAGGTGCTCAGCGGTGTCGACGAATCCCGGCTGACGTTCCTGGCGGTGCGCCGCTGGTACGGCTGGAGTGCGGGCCGGATCATCAACATCGACATCGGCGGCGGCTCGCTCGAGCTGTCCAGCGGGGTGGACGAAGAGCCCGAGGTGGCGCTGTCGCTGCCGCTGGGTGCGGGCCGGCTGACCAGGGAATGGCTCGCCGAAGACCCTCCTGGGCGGCGCCGCGTCGCGATGTTGCGGGACTGGCTGGCCACCGAGCTCGCCGACGCAGGTGACACCATGCGCCGGACCGGAACCCCGGACCTGGCGGTGGCGACCTCGAAGACCTTCCGATCGTTGGCCCGGTTGACCGGCGCGGCGCCCTCGGGCGCAGGCCCACGGGTCAAGCGAACCCTCACCGCCGCTGGATTAAGACAGCTCATAGCTTTCATCTCTAGGATGACTGCGGCTGACCGTGCCGAACTGGAAGGGGTGAGTGCCGAGCGGGCACCACAGATCGTGGCCGGTGCTTTGGTAGCTGAAGCTAGTATGCGAGCACTGGATATCGATTCCGTCGACATTTGCCCCTGGGCGTTGCGAGAAGGGCTGATTCTGCGGAAACTCGACAGCGAGGCCGACGGCACAGCCTTGGTAGAGACGTCGGCGCGGGATGCCGGACGTTAAGGAAAAGCTAGCCCCAAAGGCAACATAGGTATGACAGGACCAGAAAACAGCCCATCCGGCACCCGGCCGATCTCGGTCGCGGAGTTGCTGGCAAAGAACGGGACGATCGGGGCACCCCCGGTCGGCGGTCGTCGTCGGCGTCGTCGCGGCAACAGCGACGCGGTGACCGTCGCCGAACTCACCGGTGAGATTCCGGTGATCACCGACGACATGGAGGTCGAGGCCGCCGAGCAACCGGTTCCCGCCCCTGACCCGCTGGTCGACACCGCAATCGTGGCGCCGATCCTGGACGAACCCCGCGAGGTTCGCGAACCCAGGGAACCGCGCGAACCCCGCGACGAGCCGCGTCCCCGCAACGGCGGGCCCCGGGGCAAGGGCGAGACGCGTCCGCCGCGGAGCAAGCCGGCGCCCCGGCCGGCCGAACCCGACGTCGCGCGCACCGACGCCGAGGACGACTACGACGCGCACGTGGCGGCGCGCGATGCCGATCCGGAACCCGTCGAGTTCCGTCCGCGCCCGCGTCGCCCGAAGTTCTCACCGCCAGCGCGGGACTATCAGCCGTCGGGCACCGGCGCCGAGCGGATGAGCCCCGACCCCCTCTACGACCTCGACGAGGATGCGGCAGACCCTGCGGACGCCTTGGTCGAGGCCGATGACCGCACCGTCGACTCCGTGGACGACTCGGTCTACGACGACTACGCGGATGACTACGGGGACAGTTCGTACTCCTCGCTCGGGCCGCTGTTCGGTGGTGAGTCCGTCGCCGACGACATGGCCCGCCGGCCCCGCGGCCGCTCCGGTTCCGACGACACCGAGCTCGAGCTCGACGAGGACCTGGGCGAGGGCGCGGTCGCGGCCGGCGACTTCGACGAGCACGACGATTTCGACGTGCGCGACGACTTCGACGAGCACGAGCCGGCCTCACCGCTGATGCGCGCGTTGTGGGTCGTCGGTCAGTGCATGATCGCGGTGGCCTTCGGCGCCGGCCTGTTCGTCGCTTTCGACCAGTTGTGGAAGTGGAACACCATCGTTGCGCTCGTGCTCGGGGTGCTGGTCATCCTCGGCCTGGCCGGGGGCGTGCGGGTGGTCCGCAAGACCGAGGACATCGGCAGCACGCTGACCGCCGTGGCGGTCGGGGCGCTGGTCACGTTCGGACCGTTGGCACTGCTGCAGGCGAGCTAGTACACGCGTACATAATTCGGCCAGTACACAATTAGGTCTGTGCGCCCAGCCATCAAGGTCGGCCTGTCCACCGCTTCGGTCTATCCGCTGAGGACGGAGGCTGCTTTCGAGTACGCCGCCCGGCTCGGCTACGACGGCGTCGAGCTGATGGTGTGGGCGGAGTCGGTCAGCCAGGACATCGATGCCATCGCGAAGATGTCCGCCCACTACGGGATCCCGGTGTTGTCGGTGCATGCGCCGTGCTTGCTGATCTCGCAGCGGGTGTGGGGCGCCAACCCGATCCCCAAGCTGGAACGCAGCGTGCGGGCCGCCGAACAACTGGGCGCGCAGACCGTCGTCGTGCATCCGCCGTTCCGGTGGCAGCGCCGCTACGCCGAGGGATTCAGCGAGCAGGTCGCCCAGCTGGAGGCCGACAGCGAGGTCCTGGTGGCGGTGGAGAATATGTTCCCGTTCCGGGCCGACCGGTTCTTCGGGGCGGGCGGCACCTCGATCGAACGGATGCGCAAGCGCGGCGGCCGCCCGGGGCCGGGCATCACCGCGTTCGCGCCGTCCTACGACCCGCTGGACGGCAACCACGCGCACTACACGCTCGATCTGAGCCACACCGCCACGGCAGGCACCGACGCCATGGAGATGGCCCAGCGCATGGGCGACGGCCTGGTGCACCTGCACCTGTGCGACGGCAAGGGCGCCTCGACCGATGAGCACCTGGTGCCCGGGCGCGGCACCCAGCCCGCCGCCGAGGTGTGCCAGATGCTGGCGGCAAGCGATTTCTCCGGCCACGTCGTGCTGGAAGTCACCACGTCGGCGGCCCGGACGGCCTCCGAACGGGAGGCGCTGCTGACCGAGTCGCTGCAGTTCGCCCGCACGCATCTGCTGCGCTGATCCCCGTCCCGGCCCCAACCCCTGAAGAGGACCGCATATGACCGGCTCCACCCTGTTCACCGACGCCATGGCCCTGTCCCCGGCCGGGGACGGGATCTATCACGGCGAGCTCAACGAGCACTGGACGATCGGGCCCAAGGTGCACGGCGGGGCGATGCTCGCGTTGTGCGCGAATGCCGCGCGAACCGAGCTGGGTTCGACCGCGCAGCCGATCGCCATGTCGGCGAACTACCTGTGGGCGCCGGATCCGGGGCCGATGCAGCTGGCCACCACGGTGCGCAAGCGCGGTCGTCGGATCGGCCTGGTCGAGGTCGAACTCCGGCAGGGCGAGCGCACGGCGGTGACGGCCTCGGTGACTCTCGGAGAGCCGGAACATCATGTGCCGCCGCTGCTGTCGTTCAACCCGGTGGTGCCGTTGATGACGCCGGAACCGCCACCCGGGCTGGAGTCGATCGGGCCGGGCCATCCCATGGAGCACGTCGTGCACCTGGCGCACGGCTGCGACATCCGGCCGGCGCTGCACACGATGGGGCCGCGTACCGATGGCGGCCCACCGGTTTTCGAGTACTGGGTGCGTCCCAAGGGTGTCGCTCCCGACGTCCTGTTCGCGCTTCTGTGCGGCGATGTGTCGGCGCCGGTCACCTTTGCCGTGGAACGCACCGGTTGGGCGCCCACGGTCCAGCTGACGGCCTATCTGAGGGCGCTGCCGGCCGATGGGTGGCTGCGGGTGATGTGCACCTCGGTGCAGATCGGGCAGGACTGGTTCGACGAGGACCACATCGTGGTCGACTGCGAGGGCCGGATCATCGTGCAGACACGGCAACTGGCGATGGTGCCCGCCCCGTCCTGACACCGGCGGCGTCCATGCGATCCCGGGACCGGGGCATGGAATGCTGTGGCCCATGTCGAGAATCGCGATCATCGGCGGCGGAAGCATGGGTGAGGCACTGCTGTCGGGACTGTTACGAGCTGGCAGGCAGGTCAAGGACCTGGTGGTCGCGGAGAAGTTTCCGGGCCGGGCCAAGTACCTGTCGGAGAAGTACTCGGTGCTGGTGACCTCGGTCGCGGATGCCGCCGACGCCGCAGGCTACGTCGTCATCGCGGTCAAGCCGGGCGACGTCGCGAACGTGATCGACGAGATCGCCGAGGCGGCCGTGAGTGCCGATACCGACACCGCCGAGCAGGTGTTCGTCTCCATCGCCGCCGGCGTGAGCACGTCGTACTACGAGAACAAGCTCCCGGCCGGTGCGCCGGTGGTCCGCGTCATGCCCAATGCGCCGATCGTGGTCGGCGGCGGCGTGAGCGCGCTGGCGCCGGGCCGGTTCGTCACCGCCGAGCAGCTCAAGGAGGTCTCGTCGATCTTCGACGCGGTCGGCGGCGTGATCACGGTCGGCGAATCGCAGCTGGACGCGGTGACAGCGGTGTCGGGCTCGGGCCCGGCCTACTTCTTCCTGATGGTCGAGGCCCTCGTCGACGCGGGCGTGGAATCGGGTCTGTCGCGTGCGGTGGCGACCGATCTGGCCGTCCAGACGATGGCCGGCTCCGCCGCGATGCTGCTGGAGCGCCTCGATGAGGTGAACGCCGCGGGAGGCGCCGCGCTGGACACCACACCGGCCCAATTGCGGGCGATGGTGACCTCGCCGGCCGGGACCACCGCCGCTGGGCTGCGGGAACTCGAGCGCGGTGGCCTGCGGTCCGCGGTGTCCAACGCCGTCCAGGCCGCGAAAACACGCTCTGAGCAGCTCGGAATTACATCTGAGTAATTAGATTAATTCCGACGGATTAGCCCACACCCGTCGCAGTAACCCCACCCGCCACGCTATTCTCCCTTTGTATGCGCGGGTCGGTGCCAGCGGTGGGGAAGCCGCTGGAACTGCCTGTGCCTGATTGATTGGGTTGCGATGACGTCTATGAACGGGCCATCGGCGCGGGATGCTGGCGACGGTCAGCCTCGAGCTCAATTTCTGACGGTCGCCGAGGTGGCGAGCTTGATGAGGGTCTCGAAGATGACGGTGTACCGGTTGGTGCACAACGGTGAACTGCCTGCGGTGCGAGTGGGCCGATCGTTCCGGGTCCACGCCAAGGCAGTCCACGATCTGCTGGAGTCTTCGTACTTCGACGCGGGCTGAGCACTCGGCGCGGCGGGCCGGGCGCGTAGACCAGGCTGGCGTTTTCCGTTTCGGTGGTTGGCCCGGGTAAAGTAACCAGGTCAATCATCAGCGGAGTAGCGGAGACACCGGGGTTTATGGGCTCAGTCATCAAGAAGCGGCGTAAGCGTATGTCGAAGAAGAAGCACCGCAAGCTGCTTCGGCGTACCCGGGTGCAGCGTAGAAAACTCGGCAAGTAGCCAACTGCTGCGGCCGCTAGGCTGAGCCGATGGATTCTGATGGTCGTTCGGGGGGACGCCCGACGGGAGTCCCCGGGTCTGCTGGCGGGGCCCAGTCGACAGACGCGGCTCCTCCACCGAAAGTGGTTCTGGTCACGGGTGCGTGCCGGTTCCTCGGCGGTTATCTGACCGCCAGGCTGGCGCAGAACCCGTCGATCGAGCATGTCATCGCCGTCGATGCGGTGGTGCCCAGCAAGGACCTGATGCGTCGGATGGGGCGGGCCGAGTTCGTCCGCGCCGACATCCGCAACCCGTTCATCGCCAAGGTGATCCGGAACGGGAACGTGGACACCGTCGTGCATGCCGCGGCGGCGTCGTACGCCCCCAGGTCCGGTGGCCGCGCCGCGTTGAAGGAACTCAACGTGATGGGCGCGATCCAGCTGTTCGCGGCCTGTCAGAAAACGCCGTCGGTCCGGCGGGTGGTGCTCAAGTCCACCTCCGAGGTGTACGGCGCGAGTTCGCGCGACCCGGTGATGTTCAGCGAGGAGAGCAGTGCTCGGCGTCCGCCGGGCGACGGCTTCGCGCGGGACAGCATCGACATCGAGGGTTATGCCCGCGGTCTGGCGCGGCGCCGCCCGGACATCGATGTGACGATCCTTCGGCTGGCCAACATGATCGGGCCGGCCATGGACACCGCGCTGTCGCGGTACCTCGCGGGGCCGATGGTCCCGTCGGTGGTCGGGCACGACGCGCGGCTGCAACTGCTGCACGAGCAGGACGCGCTCGGCGCGCTGGAGCGGGCCACGATGGCCGGCAAGGCGGGCACGTTCAACGTCGGCGCCTCGGGCATCATCATGATGAGCCAGGCGATCCGCCGATCCGGGCGAATTCGTGTCCCGGTGCCGCGCGGTGCGCTGTCGGCGATCAACTCCCTCAGTCGCGCAACGCGTTACACCGAACTCGACCGGGATCAGATGAACTATCTGAGCTACGGCCGGGTCATGGACACCACGCGCATGCACAGGGATCTGGGCTACAGTCCAAAGTGGACGACCGCCGAGGCGTTCGACGATTACGTCCGTGGTCGCGGATTGACTCCGATACTCGATCCGCGATGGGTACGCTCAATGGAGAGTCGCGCCGTGGGGGTGGCGCAGCGTTTGGGATATTGAACTGGCTCTACCGGGGTGGGAGAAGGTATCGACGTGGCGGGTGAGTCCAAAGCGAAAGTTATTCCGCTACATGGGAACTCAAGCCGTTCCTCGGCTGCGCGGCGGGCTGCGGCCAGGTCCGACAGCGCTCGCAGACATCCGTCGGTCCTGACCGATCCGGGTAGTCGCGCGTCGGCCGAGCAGATCGCTGCCGTGGTGCGGGAGATCGACCAGCACCGCAACACCGCGTCGGGTCAGTCGATGGCCGACGAGGGCCCGACCGAACTCGCCAAGCGGATCGCGGCGGTCTCGGAGTTCATCCGTACCCGGATGACCGGGGCTTACTCGGTAGACGAGTTCGGGTTCGATCCGCACATCACCAACGCAATCTTCTTGCCTTTGCTGAGAACCTTTTTCCGGTCCTGGTTCCGGGTCGAGGTGTCCGGCATCGAGAACCTCCCCGAGAGCGGGGCGGCGCTCGTCGTCGCCAACCATGCCGGGGTGCTGCCGTTCGACGGGCTGATGACCCAGGTGGCCGTGCACGACCATCACCCCTTGAATCGGGACCTGCGCCTGCTCGCCGCCGATCTGGTCTTCGATCTGCCGATGGTCGGACAGGCCGCACGCAAGGCCGGGCACACCGTCGCCTGCACCACAGATGCGCACCGGCTGCTGGCCAACGGTGAGCTCACCGCGGTCTTCCCCGAGGGTTTCAAAGGCCTGGGCAAGAACTTCAAGGACCGCTACAAGCTGCAGCGCTTCGGCCGCGGCGGGTTCGTTTCCGCAGCTCTACGGGCTCAGGCGCCGATCGTGCCGTGCTCGATCGTCGGGTCGGAGGAGATCTACCCGATGATGGCCGACGTCAAGCTGCTGGCCCGGTTGCTCGGTCTGCCGTACTTCCCGGTGACCCCGCTGTTCCCGCTGGCCGGCCCGCTCGGTTTGGTGCCGTTGCCGTCGAAGTGGCACATCCAGTTCGGTGAGCCCATCGAGACCACGGACTACGACGAGAGCGCCGCCGACGATCCGATGATCACCTTCGAGCTCACCGATCAGGTGCGCGAGACCATCCAGCACACGCTGTACCGGCTGCTGGCCGGCCGGCGAAACATGTTCTTCGGCTGAGTTTTTCATCGCAACAAGACAACTGCCCCTTCCCGTGCGGAAAGGGGCAGTGCTGGGTACCCGTCGGGGGACTTGCCGCGGGGCTCAGCCCTTTTGCCCAGCAATCATCTTGGCGATCGCGGCGTCGCGCGCCGCGGCGATCTGTGAACTGATCTCGTCGGCCTCGTCGATGGCGGCCTCACCCAGCATGGTGACGATGCTCGTGGCCACCGGGTTGCCGTCGTCGTCGGTGACCTCGGCGCGGACCTCGGCGATCACGGTGCCGTGCGATTCGATGACCGAGTCCAGGTACGAGTCGAACCACAGCTTGTCGCCGACCTTGATCGGCCGGTGGAAGATCAGCTTCTGGTCGCGGTGCAGCACGCGCTCCAGGTTGATCGGAATATCGAACTTGTCGAACAGCTCGAGCTGCACCTGCCGGCCGGCCACGGCCAGGAAGGTCACCGGCGCCACCACCGCGTCGTGGCCGTACTCCTTGGCCGCCTCGGCGTCATAGAGCGCCGGGTGCTCGTCCTTGACCGCGCGGGCGAACTCGCGGACCTTCTCCCGGCCGACCTCGAAGTAGTCGGGGTACCGGTAGTGAGTCCCGATGATGTTTGCGGCGATGCTCATGTTCCCTGCGCTGTTCGGTATGCGGTGCGCGGTGCGCACAAACGTGCATGGCTATGGGGCCCGCGTGGTGCGACCCGCCGCGGAATCTTATAACGCGGCCTGCTACCTCAGCGAATGTCGTGGCGGCGCGACGCGGCCGCGGCCAGTGCGCCGCCGAGCGCACCGAGCGCCAACGCCGACGGAACGCCGATGCGCGCGGCCTTGCGGGCGGTCCGGAAATCGCGGATCTCCCAGCCCCGCTCCCTGGCCACGTCGCGCAGGGCGGCGTCGGGGTTGATCGCCACCGCGGTGCCGACCAGCGACAGCATCGGCACGTCGTTGAAGCTGTCCGAATAGGCGGTGCAGCGCCGCAGGTTCAGGCCTTCCCGGATGGCCAGCGACCGCACCGCGTGGGCCTTGCCGGTGCCGTGCAGGATGTCGCCGACGAGCCGGCCGGTGAACACCCCGTCGACCGACTCGGCAACGGTACCGAGCGCCCCGGTGAATCCCAGCCGTCGGGCGATCGTGGCGGCCAGCTCGTAGGGCGTCGCGGTGACCAGCCAGACCTGCTGGCCGGCATCGATGTGCATCTGAGCCAGCGCCCGGGTGCCCGGCCAGATCTTGTCGGCGATGATCTCGTCGTAGATCTCCTCGCCGAGCGCCTCGAGCTCGGCGGTCGAGCGGCCCTCGATGAACGCCAGGGCCTTGCGCCGCCCGGCGGCCACGTCGTCGCTGTTCTCCTTGCCGGTGAACTGGAACTTGGCCTGCGCATACGCGATACCCAGGATGTCGCTGTAGGTGAAGTACTTGCGCGCGGCCAGGCCCCTGGCGAAGTGGACCAGAGATGATCCGTGCACCAGGGTGTTGTCGACGTCGAAGAACGCCGCGGCCGTCAGGTCGGGCGGCGGCGCAGGGGTGACGGCGGCGTCGGTGTCGGACTCGAGCTCGGTGACAGCGAGTTCGGCGCTGGCCTCGCCGCCAAGCTCCTGTTCGAGCGCATCGGCACTACCGGATTCGGGCACGTTTTCACCCTAAGTCACCGCGCCCGGATACTGGCGGTGTGGAGGGTGAGCAGGCGGGTACCGGCGGTCGAGCCACTGTGACGTTGCTGACCAGGGCGGGCTGCAGCATGTGCGCCCGCGCCGCGCAGCAGCTGGCGGCCCTGCGGGAAGAGCTCGACTTCGACCTGGTGAACACCGACGTCGATGCCGCGGCGGAGGCGGGGGACGCGTCGCTGCGGGCCCGATTCGGTGACCTGTTGCCGGTGATTTTGCTGAACGGAACCGAGCACAGTTACTGGGAGGTCGACGAGCAGCAGCTTCGGGCCGACCTCTCCGCCAGGTGAAATTTGGTGGGCGGGCCGGAAACGATTACCTTGGTGACGTGGTGATGACGCCGTGAGTGTGCTGCTATTCGGGGTTTCGCACCGCAGCGCGCCGGTGTCTGTTCTCGAGCAGTTGAGCACTGACGAATCCGATCAGGCCAAGATCATCGACGAGGTGCTGCGGTCCTCGTTGGTCACCGAGGCGATGGTGCTTTCCACCTGTAACCGGGTCGAGGTCTACGCCGTGGTCGAGGCGTTCCACGGAGGCCTGTCGGTGATCGGGCAGGTGCTCTCCGACCATTCCGGCATGTCGCTCAACGACCTCACCAAATACGCCTATGTACGCTACGCCGAGGCCGCCGTCGAGCATCTGTTCGCGGTGACCAGCGGCCTGGATTCGGCCGTCATCGGTGAAGCCCAGGTGCTGGGGCAGGTACGCCGCGCGTACTCCTCGGCCGAGGCCAATCAGACCGTCGGGCGCACCCTGCACGAGCTGGCGCAGCGGGCGCTGAACGTCGGCAAGCGGGTGCATTCCGAGACCGGGATCGACGCCGCGGGCGCGTCGGTGGTCTCGGTCGCCCTCGGCATGGCCGACACCAAACTCACCGGCGGGCTCGCCGGCTGCACGGCTGCCGTCATCGGGGCGGGTTCCATGGGTGCCCTGGCCGGCGCGCACCTGGTGCGGGCGGGGATCGAGCGGGTCCATGTGGTGAACCGCTCGCTGCCGCGGGCCCAGCGCCTGGCGGCCAACCTCACCGAGCAGGGGGTCGAGGCGCAGGCGATGTCGCTGGATCAGCTGCCCGAAGCCCTGGCCGACGCCGACGTCGTGATCAGCAGCACCGGTGCGGTCCGTCCGGTGGTCTCGCTGGCCGACGTGCACCATGCCCTGGCCCAGCGCAACGCTGCCGTCACGGGTGACCGCCAGTTGGTCATCTGCGATCTCGGCATGCCGCGCGACGTGGATCCGGCGGTGTCCGGACTGCCCGGGGTCTGGGTTGTCGACATGGACCGGATCCAGCGCGAACCGTCGGCGCGCGCCGCGGCCACCGACGCCGACGCGGCCCGCACCATCGTCGCCACCGAGGTTGCCAACTACCTGGCCGGCCAGCGGATGGCAGAGGTCACCCCGACCGTCACGGCGCTGCGGCAACGCGCCGCCGACGTGGTCGAGGCCGAGCTGCTGAGGCTGGACAACCGGCTGCCCGAACTCGAGGCGGCCCATCGCGACGAGGTGGCCAAAACCGTCCGCCGTGTCGTCGACAAACTTTTGCACGCACCCACGGTGCGGGTGAAACAACTCGCCAGCGCACCTGGCGGGGACAGCTACGCAGAGGCCCTGCGGGAGCTGTTCGAACTGGATCCGCAGGCCGTCGAAGCTGTGGCGGCCAGCGAATTGCCTTTCATGACAACAGATCTCGATAAGTCTGAGTAGAGCTTGGTAGAAACGCGCGATACGGTGATCCGGATCGGCACCCGGGGTAGCCTGCTGGCGACCACGCAGGCCGGCACCATAAGGGACGCTTTGCTGGCCGCCGGTCACGCCTGCGAGTTGGTGATCATCTCCACCGAAGGCGACCGCAATCAGGGGCCGATCGCCGACATCGGCGTCGGGGTGTTCACCGCGGCGCTGCGCGAGGCGATCGACGACGGCCGGGTGGACATGGCCGTGCACTCCTACAAAGATTTGCCCACCGCTCAGGACGAGCGGTTCACCATTGCCGCCGTCCCGCGCCGTGAGGACCCCCGGGACGCGCTGGTGGCGCGCGACGGACTGGTGCTCGGAGAGTTGCCGGCCGGCTCCACGATCGGCACATCGAGCCCGCGCCGGGCCGCGCAGCTTAGAGCACTGGGTCTCGGTTTGGAAATCCGCCCCCTACGAGGCAACCTAGATACCAGGTTGAACAGGGTTACGAGCGGTGATCTCGACGCCATCGTGGTTGCCCGTGCGGGTCTGGCCCGTATCGGACGGCTCAACGTGGTCACCGAGACGCTCGAGCCGGTGCAGATGTTGCCAGCGCCGGCTCAGGGTGCGCTCGCGGTGGAATGCCGCGCCGGCGACACCGAGCTGATTTCGGTGCTGTCGGAGCTGGATGACGCCGACACGCGCGCCGCGGTCACCGCCGAACGGATCCTGCTCGCCGAACTGGAGGCGGGTTGTTCCGCACCGGTCGGTGCGATCGCTGAGGTGGTCGAGTCGATCGATGAGGACGGCAACGTCTTCGAGGAGCTGTCGTTGCGCGGCTGCGTGGCGACGCTGGACGGATCCGACGTGATCCGTGCGTCCGGTATCGGAATTCCCGGTCGGGCCGCTGACTTGGGTGTCTCGGTGGCCGCGGAGCTTTTCGATCTGGGTGCACGCGAGCTGTTGGTAGAAGCGCGGGAGTGAAGAATGACCATGCGAGGTCGCAAGGCTAAGCCCGGCCGCATCACATTTGTCGGCTCAGGCCCGGGAGACCCGGGGCTGCTGACGGCGCGGGCGCAATCCGTGCTGGCGCACGCCGAGTTGGTGTTCACCGATCCCGACGTCCCCGAGGCCGTGCTGGCCTTGATCGGCACCGAGCTGCCGCCGGCGTCCGGTCCGGCCCCGGCCGAGCCGGCCAAGGCCGCCGATGCCGCCGCGGGTGAAGCGGGCAGCACCGATGCCGCCGACGCCGCCCAGGCCGCCATCATCGCCGGCGGGCCCGAGGTCCGCCCCGCCCTCGGCGATCCCGCCGAGGTGGCCAAGACGCTGGTCGCCGAGGCCCGCCACGGGTACGACGTGGTACGTCTGGTCGCCGGTGACCCGCTGTCGGTGGACGCCGTCATCACCGAGATCAATGCACTCGCCAAGTCCCACGTGAACTTCGAGATCGTTCCCGGACTGCCCGCCACCAGCGCGGTGCCCACCTACGCGGGCCTGCCCCTCGGTTCCTCGCACACCGTGGCCGATGTCCGCGGCGACGTCGACTGGGCCGCACTGGCCGCCGCACCGGGGCCGCTGATCCTGCACGCGACGGCATCGCATCTGCCGGATGCCGCCCGCACCCTGATCGAGTTCGGCCTGGCCGAGGGCACCCCGGCAGTGGTGACCGCGAGCGGCACCACCTGCCAGCAGCGGTCGGTGGAGACCACGCTGGGCGGACTGATCGACAAGGCCGTGCTGGAGAAGCCGGCCGGCAGTGAGCTGGCCGGGCCGTTGGCCGGGCCGCTGGTGGTCACCATCGGCAAGACCGTGGCCAACCGGGCCAAGCTGAACTGGTGGGAGAGCCGCGCCCTGTACGGCTGGACCGTGCTGGTGCCGCGCACCAAGGACCAGGCCGGCGAGATGAGCGATCGGCTGGTGGGCCACGGCGCCCTGCCGATCGAGGTACCGACCATCGCCGTCGAGCCGCCGCGCAGCCCCGCGCAGATGGAGCGCGCGGTCAAGGGTCTGGTCGACGGCCGGTTCCAGTGGGTGGTGTTCACCTCGACCAACGCCGTGCGTGCGGTGTGGGAGAAGTTCAACGAGTTCGGCCTGGACGCGCGCGCGTTCTCCGGCGTGAAGATCGCCTGCGTCGGGCAGGCGACCGCCGACAAGGTGCGAGCGTTCGGCATCAACCCGGAGCTGGTGCCGTCGGGCGAGCAGTCCTCGCTCGGCCTGCTCGATGAGTTCCCGCCCTTCGACGAGGTTTTCGACCCGGTGAACCGGGTGCTGCTGCCGCGGGCCGACATCGCCACCGAGACCCTGGCCGAAGGGCTGCGCGAGCGGGGCTGGGAGATCGAGGACGTCACCGCCTACCGCACCGTGCGTGCCGCCCCGCCACCGGCTCAGACCCGCGAGATGATCAAGACCGGTGGCTTCGACGCCGTCTGCTTCACGTCGAGCTCGACCGTGCGCAACCTGGTCGGCATCGCCGGCAAGCCCCACGCGCGGACCATCGTGGCCTGCATCGGCCCGAAAACCGCTGAAACGGCAGCGGAATTCGGCCTGCGGGTGGATGTGCAGCCCGAGTCGGCCGCGGTCGGGCCGCTGGTCGACGCGCTCGCCGAGCACGCGGCGCGGCTGCGGGCCGAAGGGGCACTGCCCCCGCCGCGGAAGAAGAGCCGCCGCAGGTAACCGCCGGATCGGCATTCCGGCAGGCCTGCACCCGGCGTTTTCCTGCGGGAATGCGGTTTCGCGGAATTCGCGGAGAATGGCGGAGAAGCCCAGAGGCCGAAGAGGAGGTCTTGCAGTGTCATACCCAAGGCATCGTCCTCGCCGCCTGCGGTCCACGCCGGCGATGCGTCGGCTTGTCGCTCAAACTTCGCTGGAGCCAAGGCATCTGGTGCTGCCGATGTTCGTCGCTGACGGCATCGATGAGCCACGCGCCATCAGTTCGATGCCCGGCGTCGTGCAGCACACCCGGGATTCGTTGCGCCGCGCGGCTGCCGATGCGGTGGCCGCCGGTGTGGGCGGGCTGATGCTCTTCGGTGTGCCGCGGGACGAGGACAAAGACGCCGTCGGTGGCATCGGCACCGACCCGGACGGCATCCTGAACGTGGCGCTGCGCGATCTGGCCAAGGACCTCGGTGATGCCACGGTGCTGATGGCCGACACCTGCCTCGATGAGTTCACCGACCACGGGCATTGCGGCGTGCTGGATGCCGCGGGCCGGGTGGACAACGACGCGACCAATGCCCGCTATGTCGAACTTGCTGTGGCACAAGCGGAGTCGGGTGCCCACGTGGTCGGGCCCAGCGGCATGATGGACGGCCAGGTCGCCGCGATCCGCGACGGTCTGGACGCGGCCGGGCGCACCGATGTCGCCATCCTGGCGTACGCGGCCAAGTTCGCCTCGGCCTTCTACGGCCCGTTCCGTGAGGCGGTGTCCTCCAGCCTGACGGGTGATCGGCGGACCTACCAGCAGGATCCGGGCAACATTCGCGAAGCCGTGCACGAGGTCGAACTCGACATCGACGAGGGCGCTGACATGGTGATGGTCAAGCCCGCGATGAGCTATCTGGACGTGGTGCGCGCCGCCGCCGACATTTCGCCGGTACCTGTTGCGGCATACCAGATTTCGGGTGAGTACTCGATGATCAGTGCGGCCGCGGCCAACGGCTGGATCGATCTTCGGGCGGCGGCGCTGGAGTCGTTGATCGGGATCCGGCGGGCCGGTGCCGACATCGTGCTGACCTACTGGGCGGCCGACGTGGCCGGTTGGCTCGCGTGACCGATCAGGTGACCGAACCGCGGCAGAGTCCGACCGGCCGTCCCGAGGACGTCGACACCGGGTTCTGGCTGTGGACGGCGGCACTCGTGCTCATGGTGATCGGTTATCTGATCGACGCGTTCACCGGATCCGCCGGCGGTGCCCAGCGTTCGATGGTGGTGGTTCTCACGGTGATGTTCCTGGTGGCGCTGTCCTCGATCGTGCTGACCTTCCTGCTGCTGATGCGGCAGGGATATCGCTGGGCCCGCACCCTGCTGACCCCCGGGGGACTGGTAGCGATCCTGCACTCGGTCAGCAGCCTGTTCACCGGCGAGCGTCAGGATGCCGCCGCGGTGGGCTATGCGGTCACCGCGATCGTCGGATCGGTGCTGATCGCCGGCGGGCTGTACCTGCTACACCGCAAGGACGCCGACGGTTTCTTCGTCCGCTGATTCGCTAGGCTTTGCCGACAATGCCTTCATCACCAGCGTCGCCAGAGTCACGTCCGGCCCCGAACCGACCGCGTGTGGCGACGGTCGGATTCTGCTTCTGGCTGGTTGCCTCGGTCCTGCTGATCGCCGGGGGCATGATCGCGGCGTCGGTGAGCCTGCCCGGTGTCGACACCTGGTTGTTCCGTGGCATCGGCGTGCTGACCGCGGTCGCGGGGCTCGCCATGGCCTTTCTGGCCGGCCGCGCCCGCAGCGGTGATCCCCGCTTCCGCCGGGCCGCGATCGCATTGTCCGTGACCATCATGGTCATTGTGGCGTTGACTGCGCAGTTCGGCGTGGTCCACAAACTCACCGTGCTCGGTGTGGTCCTGCTGCTCGTGGGAACCGGCCTGAGCGCGCTGCCACTGCGGAGGGGTGACCATGGAGAGTGAACCGGTGAACCAGGTTGCCTCTGAAGTGTTGTTCTACGAGCAGGGTGCCAGCTGGGCCTGGCTCCTGTTGGGGCCGTTCGCCGGTGTCGGCATGGCGATTCTGCAGATGACCGGCGGGTACGGTCACGACCTGTGGATTCCGGTCCTGTTCCTGGTGCTGGTGTCGGGGTTCGTGGCCATCCAGATCAAGGCCGCCCGCATCCACACCTCGGTTGAATTGACCGCCGAGACCCTGCGACAGGGGGCCGAGATCCTGCGGGTCGACGAGATCGTGCAGATCTACCCGGAGGCCTCGGGCTCGGAGGCACCGAAATGGCAGTCCGCCCGCGCGCTCGGAGAACTGTCCGGGGTGCCGAGGGGCCGAACGGGCATCGGGCTGAAACTCACCGGCGCGCGTACCGCTCAGGCCTGGGCGCGCAAGCACCGGAAGCTGCGCGAAGTGCTGACGCCGCTGGTCGAGGAGCGGACCCCGTGAGACGCCGGGCTGTCCTGCAGCTCGTGGTGGCCGCCGTGGCGGCGGTGGGCTGCGTGCTGAGCTGGATCGCGTCCTCGACCACGATCGAGGTGGCACCGGTGCTGGAGGGGGAGCCGCCGACGACTGCGATCAGCTACTCGGCGCCGTTGTTGGTGCTGTCGCTGGCGCTGGCCGGACTGGCCGGGGTGCTGATCGTGCTCGGCATGGCGCGGTTGCGCCGCTGACCCGTGACCGATTGGCATCCCGTCACGGGCGGCGAATCCGGTGCCCGGGTGTTCCGCAGCGCGGACGGTTCCCGGTACGCGAAGCACGCGGGTCCGGCGGCGGTGGACGAGCTGGCGGCCGAGCGGGACCGGGTGTCCTGGGCGCACGATCACGGCCTGCCCGGGGCCGCCGTGATCGACTGGACTACCGCCGATGACGGCGGCGGCGTCCTGATCACCAGCGCCGTCGCCGGCGTTGCGGCCGATCAGGTCCCGGAATCGGTCCTGCGGACCGCCTGGCCGTCGGTGGTGGCCGCGGTGCGCGACCTGCACGGCATCGCGGTCGACGAATGCCCGTACCGGCGCGATCTGGACGTCATGCTGACCCGGGCGCGGAGAGTGGTCGGTGCGGACGCGGTCAACCCCGAGTTCTTGCGTGACGAGGATCGGGTGGTCCCGGCCGCGGAGCTGCTGGCGCGCGTGGAAGGGGAGGCCGGCCTGCGTCGCCGCCAGGAGGTCGCCGACCAGGTGGTGTGCCATGGCGACCTGTGCCTGCCCAACGTCCTGATCGACCCCGACCGATTCACGGTCGCGGGCTTCATCGACCTCGGACGGTTGGGCGTCGCCGACCGCCACGCCGACCTGGCGTTGTTGCTGGCCAACACGGCCGACGCGGTCCCCGGGTTCGCCGAGGACGCCGCATCGGGCCTGGCCGCGGGTTACCCCGTGGAGGTGGATCAGGACCGTCTGCGGTTCTACCTCGCGCTGGATCCGCTGACCTGGGGGTGAGAACTCAACGCGGTCAGGAACCGAGCCAGGACAGCTCATCGGACAGGTGCGCGCGCCAGAAGGCCTCATCGTGGCCGCCGGGGTAGAAGCCGACCGCCGGGGATTTGGGCAGTTGATTGACGAACATGCTGGTGGCGGGATAGAACCGGTCCCCGGTGCCGCAGTCGATGCGTAGCGGGATCGACCCCAGCGCGGGCAGCAGTCTCAACGCTGAGTTCTGCCGCCAGTCATCGAGGCTGTCGAAGGCATCGGGCGGCGCGCCCCAGTACGTCAGGTACAGCGCCGGGCTGATTGCGCAGACCGCCGCGGTGCGCGCGGCGCCCAGTCTGGCACCCAACAGCATGGCGCCGTAGCCGCCCATCGACCAGCCCATGAAGGCCACTCGTGTGGTGTCGATGCCCTTGGTGGCCAGCATCGGGATGAGTTCGTTGAGCACCATCGACCCGGCGTCCTCCCCGGATGCTCGGCGGCGCCAGAACGAGTTGCCGCCGTCCACACTGACCACCGCGAACGGCGGCCGACCGGCCGCGGTCAGCTGGGCCAGCGTTTCCGGGATGCCCAGGCTCATGACGCCGGCTGCGTCGTTGTCCATCCCGTGCAGGGCGATCACTGGGCGTAATGGGCCGTGCTGGCCCGGCGGGCGGGCGATGATCCATTTGGTTTCGACACCACCGCGGGCCGCGGAGGTGAAGGACCCCGACTCGCGGGTCGGTAACTCGGTGCCCGCGGTGGCCGGTTGGTTGGGGCTCGGGGAGGCGCGGGTCGTCGGCGGATCGAGCAGGCTGCCCAGTGCCATCAGGCCGGCGGCACCCGCGCCGGTGACGCCTAGCCGCAGCGCGTCGCGGCGGGTCAGCGGGGTCACCTGCGCATCATTCCAAGCAGGGGTCTCGGCGCGGGACACGGTCCGGCAACAGCCCGATAACGCCGCCCGGCGAGTGATCCCGGCCGCAGAGCGTTTGGTACAAAGTACGAAATGTGTAACACTGTGTCCATGACTGAACTGGCCGAGCAGCCGCAGCAGACCGACGCCCTGCCCCTTGGGCCGCAATCGCTGGTCTGGAAGTACTTCGGGGACAACCGGATGTACCTGATCGGGCCGCGGCCGGCCGTCCTGCAGAACATGCTGGCCGAACTCGGCCAGGGCGTGCTGGACCACTCGACCTTCTTCTCCGACACCGCCGAGCGGCTCAAGCGCACCATTCCGCCGATCTTCCGGACCGTGTACGGCACCGAGGACGCGAACGCGGGCACCCAGGTGCGGGACTTCCATCACCACGTCAAGGGCGATATGCCCGACGGCTCGCGCTATCACGCACTGGATCCCGAGACCTACTTCTGGGCCCATGCGACGTTCGTCGAGCAGGTCCTCTACTTCGCCGACACCTTCGTCAAGAGGCTGACCGATGCCGAGAAGGAACAGATCTACCTCGAATCCAAGACCTGGTACCGCCGCTACGGGGTCAGCGACCGGCCGATGCCGGCCACCTACGCCGAGTTCGAGCAGTACTGGGACCGGATGCTGAACGAGGTGGCCGTGCCGCACAAGTCGGCGCGCTACGGCGTCGGCTACGTCACCAAGGGCTTCCCGTGCCCCAAGGCGGTCCACCCCGCGGTCTGGCGCGTCATCGCCGCCGTGTTCAACCCGGTCGCGGCCTTCCTGACCACCGGCGGGCTGCCGCCGCGCGCCCGCGTCCTGCTCGACCTGCCGTGGAGCGCGCGCCAGGAACGCAACTACCAGCGGTTCGCGGCGTTGTGGCGCACCCGCCCGGTGAACTGGGTGTGGGATCATCTACCGATGAGCGTGCGCTACAACAAGTTTGCGCAAAAGGGCTATGCCCAGGCCTGATTCGTCGCCCGGCATCCTCGACGCCGCCCTCGTCGAGTTCGAGCGGCACGGCCTGCGCCGCGTCGCGCTCGACGATGTCGCGCGCCGAGCCGGCGTCAGCCGCACCACGATCTACCGCAGGTTCGCCAACCGCGACGAACTGGTCGCGGCGGTGATCGAGCGGGAGAACGTCGCGTTGTTCGCTGATATCGCCCACGAGTTGAAAAATGCGGGACCGCAACAGAATTACTACGTCGAGGCGTTCACGTTGTCGATTCTGAGGTTCCGGCGCCACCACGTGCTCAACCAGATGATCGCCGATGAACCGGCTCTGGTCATGGAGATGCTGCACACCCATTACGGCGCGGCGATCGAGCGGATGGCCGCGGCGCTGAAGGTGATCTTCCCGGCCGGGTTCGCCGACCGGATTGGAGAGCGCGCGGTCAATGATCTGGCCGACACCATCCTGCGCTACGCGGCGATGGTCCTGTTGCTGCCCAGCGTCGAACCCCTCGATTCCGCGGACGACATCCGGGCCTTCGCCACCCGGCATTTCCTGCCCAGCCTGCCGGCCTCGCTTCGCACGGTCTCGGCCTGATCTCGGTCCGGCGCGCCCGCGTCGAAGTGTTTGGCGGGTCACACTTTCGGGCAGCCGACAGGTATGACCACTGAGCAACCGCCCCCTGTGAGCGAAGAGAACCGCAAGGAAGCCGAGCGCATCATGGAGTCGTATGACGACTCCCGGCCCACCGTCACCCTGCCGGGTAGTCATGGCACGGTATCCGGCACAGCCGTCAACGACTGGGTCGACGACGAGGGGAACCCGATCTACGGTCGCGAAGGCCGGGAGAAGTAACCGGCAAGTGGCGCCGTCGCAGGTTGCTTGTTGCCTAGTGTGGCTGTTGTGACTGTGACCCCGCTCGAGCGCATCGCACCTGCCTTCGTCTCGATGGCCCATCAGATCGTGTGGGCGTCGGTGGCCACCGTCGACGCCGACGGGCGGCCCCGTACCCGAATACTGCATCCGATCTGGGAATGGGACGGGACCGACTTGTTCGGCTGGGTGGCAACTGTGCCGAGCCCCGTCAAGCGGGCCCACTTGTCGGTGCATCCGCACGTCTCGGTCAGCTACTGGACCACGAGTCAGGACACCTGTGCCGCGGATTGCCTGGTGGAGTGGTACACCGACGACGAGACCTGCACCCAGGTGTGGGACCGCTTCGCCCACGGTCCGGCACCGGTGGGCTACGACCCGCGCATCATTCCGCAGTGGAGCGCCGGGCCGACCTCGGATCAGTTCGCCGCGCTGCGGCTGACTCCGTACCGGCTGCGGGTGATGCCGGGCACGATCATGACGGCGGGTTCGGGTGAGGTGCTGAGCTGGCGGACGTGAGATCCGCGCCGTGGGGGTGGCCGGCGTGCCAGGCGACGACGGCGTCGGCGACGCCGCGGACGTCGCCGTCGGTGTCCACCACCGCGTAGGACGCCGCGTGGTCGGGCATCCCGTTGACCGAGCATTCATAGCCGATCCGGTGCGCCAGGTTGCGAGTCCAACGCTCTGCCGACGGACGTCGGCGCGGAGGTAGCCGGCGCGCGTCACCGATGAGCAGCACGCGCCGGGCACCCGCGGTGAGGGCGGCGGTCGTGGTCAACTCGCACGCTTCGTTCGCGCACGCCCGCAACCGCCTGCGCGACGCCCAGTCTTGCCGCCGGCCCAACAGGGTCTGGACAGAGTGCCCGTCGAAGATGGTGATCACCGATTCGATCTCGGCGCCACCCGGCCCGGCTGTCGGGACCGGTCCCGACATCGGCCCGCAGAGGCACGGCGGATGCGCGTGCTGAACGGTGACGCCGTGACCTTCGAGGGAGGAACCGATCGCCCCGGACAGGTCTGTCAGCCAGCCGAACACCAGTACCCGGGTAAGGGCCGCGACGCGATCCGCCACAGCAATTTCACCAGCCGTTCTCGATTATCGTCGGCAATTCTCGACGCCGACCGACAATAAAATTCCTGCCATTAAATGAGTGCAACAGATCGGCGCTCGAATGGTGAAATCTCGAAATTCCGATGTCGAATGGCGCAATGAATTCCGAGCTGAGTCCGACGGGTACTGCTCGTCACGTGCGGGCCGACAGGGCCTTGGTGAGCTGCGGTGGAACCGTTACACGCGGTCCGGGCGCTTGCGCTTGGTGATGGTCTCCCCGGCCTCGGCGGCTTTGTCGCGTTTCGCTGCCCGCTTTTCCTTGATGGTCATCGCCGGTTTTTTGGGCAGGCGGCCCTGGGATTTGTCAGCCATCGTTGCTCCTTTTTCGCAAACAATCACTGGGCCCGACCATACATCAGAAAAAAATAAAAGCCAGTCGCGAGAATTTGGCCGTCACGCGGGCCGGTGTCTGACGCGTGGGGCGGCGTCGTCGTGCCCGAGGTGCAGGCCCGGGGCCAGCATGGCCACCCGGCGCCGGTAGTCGCGGTACTGGTCTCCCATGCCGGCCACCAGGTCGCGCTCCTCGAGCTGGATCGCCACCAGGATGTAGGCGGTGCTGACCGCGGCGAACAGCAGATGCCCCGCGGTCATCGTCGGGGTCGCCCAGAACGCCACGATGAATCCGGCCATGATCGGGTGCCGGATCACCCGGTAGAGCATCACCGTGCGGAAACCCGGCTCCTCGTACGGTTGCCCACGCCAGTTCAGCCACACCTGCCGCAGCCCGAACAGGTCGAAGTGGCTGATCATGAACGTCGAGGCGAACACGGTGGCCCAGCCCGCCCAGAACAGCGCCCACAGGATCACCCGGCCCGCAGTCGATTCCACGTCCCACACGACCGCGGGCATGGTGCGCCACTGCCAGTAGAGGAGGAACAGCGCCAGGCTGGCCAACAGCACGTAGGTGCTGCGTTCGATGGCGGGCGGGACGATCCGCGTCCACCGTTGTTTGAACCAGGGGCGGGCCATCACGCTGTGCTGGACGGCGAACACCGAGAGCAGTAGCAGGTTGACGATCACCGCTTCGGCGACGGGCGCGGCTATACCTGAGTCGACCGTGCGTGGCACGACGAAATCACCGACGAAGCCGATCGCGTAGAGGAAGGACGCGACGAACACCAGATAGCTCGCGATCCCGTAACCGATGGTGAGTAGGCGCTTCATGGTGACCTCCTGCCACCGATGGGACAGATGCCGCGCCCTGCTGCGGAACCGCAGTAGTGGCCAATTCAGCCTAGACCTGAAAACCAGCGGTGAACAGGTGTTTCTGCATCGTCAGGCCCGGCGCAGCAAGACCGCCTGTTCGACGGGCACGCGTTCGAAGACCCGGCGTACCCGGCCTTTGACATGCTCGGCCGCTTCGGCTTTCGACACCACCCGCGGGTCGGCGAGCTGGATTGTCCGGCCATGCCGGCGCATCTGGGCGCCGCCGGAGGCGGTGATGTTCTTGAGCCAGTCCCGGTTCGGGCCGTAGGTGAGCAGGATCGCGACGCCCTCGTCGGTGCCGAAGACCGACAGCGGGGTGCGGTAACGGGCGCCGGACTTGCGGCCGACGTGTTCGAGGATGCCGTACAGCGGCGCCCATCCCGCCCAGAGTTTCTGGATGGGATTGGTGACGTAGCGATTGAGCCGGGCCAGCCATTGCGGGAGTTGCATGGCCTCATGATGCGACGCCGGGCCGGGGCCCGGTGGCGTGATGGGCGATCTGTGCCGAGACTGGAGCCATGGCCTATCTCAAACCGCCGTGGTTCGTCCGCAAGATCTTCAACCGGATCGCCATGGCGACTGGTGTGGGGCACAGTGAGACCCTGACCGTGACCAAGCGGGTCAGTAAGCAGCCGCAGCAGATCCCGGTCGTGGTTCCGGTGGTCGACGGGGTGAAATACCTGGTCTCGACCAGGGGCGAGGCGGAGTGGGTGCGCAACGTGCGGGCCGAGCCGCGCGTCCGGCTCGGGTCCGTCGAGTACCTGGCGGCCGAGATTCCGGTACCGCAGCGCGCGCCGGTGATCGCGGCGTACCGTCCGCTGGCCGGCAAAGTGGTGGAGGGCTACTTCCGGGAGCTGCCCGATGACGCGGATCACCCGGTGTTCGCGCTGACCCCGGCCACGTGACCGCGCCCACTACACCCTGTAGTTGACGCATTTGCACCGGCTGGGACACTGGTGGCCATGCGTGTTGACGAACCGCACACTCAGCGATCGGCCCAACTCTTCGCCGACGCCTGTGCGGTGATCCCCGGCGGGGTGAACTCCCCGGTGCGTGCCTTCAATTCCGTCGGCGGCACCCCGCGGTTCATCACCTCGGCCAAGGGCTACTGGCTCACCGACGCCGATGGCAACCGGTACGTCGACCTGGTCTGCTCGTGGGGCCCGATGCTGCTGGGTCATGCGCACCCGGCGGTGGTGGAGGCCGTGCAGCAGGTGGCGGCCGACGGGCTGAGCTTCGGGGCGCCGACACCGTCGGAGACCGAACTGGCCACCGAGATCATCGACCGCGTCGCCCCGGTCGAGCGGCTGCGCCTGGTCAACTCGGGTACCGAGGCCACGATGAGCGCGATCCGCCTGGCCCGCGGCTACACCGGGCGGGCCAAGATCATCAAGTTCTCCGGCTGCTACCACGGCCACAGTGACGCGCTGCTGGCCGACGCCGGCTCCGGCGTGGCCACGCTGGGCCTGCCGTCCTCGCCTGGTGTGACCGGCGCGGCCGCGGCCGACACCGTCGTGCTGCCGTACAACAACGTGGAGGCCGTGGAGGAGATCTTCGGCCGGTTCGGTGACGAGATCGCTTGTGTCATCAGCGAAGCGAGCCCGGGCAACATGGGCACGGTGGCGCCGCTGCCCGGTTTCAACGCGGCGTTGCGCCGGATCACCGCGGCCCACGGCGCGCTGCTGATCCTCGACGAGGTGATGACGGGCTTCCGGGTGAGCCGCGCCGGTTGGTACGGGCTGGATCCCGTCGACGCCGACCTGTTCACCTTCGGCAAGGTGATGAGTGGCGGCCTGCCCGCCGCGGCGTTCGGCGGCAGCGCCGAGGTGATGGGGCGGCTCGCTCCGCTCGGGCCGGTCTACCAGGCCGGGACCCTGTCGGGTAACCCGGTGGCGATGGCGGCCGGGCTGGCCACGTTGCGCAACGCCGACGACGCCGCCTATGCCCGCTTGGACGCCAATGCCGACCGGCTGGCCGGCCTGCTCACCGGTGCCCTGACCGATGCCGGCGTGGCGCACCGGGTGCAGCGCGCGGGCAACATGCTCAGCGTCTTCTTCACCGACGAACCGGTCAACGACTTCGCGGCGGCCAAGGCCACCGAAACCTGGCGATTCCCACCGTTTTTCCACGCTCTCCTGGAGGCCGGGGTGTATCCACCCTGCAGTGCGTTCGAAACCTGGTTCGTCTCAGCGGCATTGGATGACGAGGCGTTCTCGCGCATCGCCGATGCCTTGCCCGGGGCGGCGCGGGCCGCGGCGGAGGCTCGACCATGACCGAACGCGCATCGAGCGTCAGGACGACCGTGCACGTGATGCGTCACGGCGAAGTGTTCAACCCGGAGAAGGTGCTCTACGGCCGGCTGCCCGGCTATCACCTCTCCGAGCGGGGTCAGGCGCAGGCCCGGGCCGCGGCGAACTGGCTGGCCGACAAGGACATCGTCTACGTGGTGGCCTCCCCGCTGGAGCGCGCGCAGGAGACCGCCAAGCCGATCGCGGACAGCCACAGCCTGTCGATCGACACCGACGACGATCTCATCGAATCGTGGAACGTCTTCGAAGGTAAGCGGGTGGCCCCGGGCGACGGCGCCTTGCGTGACCCGCGGAACTGGCCGTTGCTGCGTAATCCCGCCAAGCCGTCGTGGGGGGAGCCGTACACGGAGATCGCGCCCCGGATGATGGCGGCCATGCACCGGGCGCGCGAGAAGGCGGCCGGCCACGAGGCGGTCTGCGTCAGTCATCAGCTGCCGGTCGAGACGCTGCGCCGGGCGATGACCGGGCGCAAGCTGGCGCACCTGCCGTTGCCGAACAGCCGGCTGTGCGACCTGTCCTCGATCACGTCGTTCACCTTCGACGACGACACGCTGATCCGGTGGGGCTACACGGAGCCCTGGGGAATCTGAATGAGGTCGTCCCTCGCCCGGGTGAGTGTGGCGGTGCTGGCAGGGCTGGTGCTGCTCACCGGCTGCTCGACGGGTGACGACGCGGTGGCTCAGGGCGGCACGTTCGAGTTCGTCGCACCCGGCGGCAAGACCGACATCTTCTACGACCCACCCGAAGACCGGGGCCGCCCAGGTCCGTTGACCGGACCGTCGCTGACCGACCCGGCCAAGACCCTCTCGCTCGACGACTTCGCCGGCAAGGTTGTGGTGATCAACGTGTGGGGCCAGTGGTGTGGCCCGTGCCGGGCCGAGATCGGCCAGCTGGAGAAGGTGTACACCGAGACCCGCGACCAGGGCGTCGCTTTCCTCGGCATCAACGTGCGTGACAACAACCGTGAGGCCGCAGTCGATTTCGTCACCGACCGCAAGGTGACCTTCCCGTCGATCTACGACCCGCCGATGCGGACCATGATCGCGTTCGGCGGCAAGTACCCGACCACGGTGATCCCGTCGACGGTGGTGCTGGACCGTCAGCACCGGGTGGCCGCGGTGTTCCTGCGGGAACTGCTGGCCGAGGATCTCGAGCCGTTGCTGGCCCGGTTGGCCGCCGAACCGGCGCCGGGGAGGCCCGCGCAGTGACGGGTTTCGCCGAGATCGCCGCGGCCGGGCCCGTGCTGCTGGCGCTGGGGATCAGTGTGCTGGCCGGCCTGGTGTCGTTCGCCTCCCCGTGCGTGGTGCCGCTGGTGCCCGGGTATCTGTCGTATCTGGCCGCGGTGGTCGGGGTGCAGGATTCCGAGGTGGTGGCGACGGCCGGGGCCACGCGGCAAGCCACCCGGACCGCGCGGTGGCGGGTGGCCGGGGCGGCCGCGTTGTTCGTCGCGGGATTCACCGTGGTCTTTCTGCTCGGCGCGGTCGCCGTGCTGGGGATGACCACCACCCTGATCGCCAATCAGGTTCTGCTGCAACGTATCGGCGGCGTCGTCACGATCGTGATGGGCCTGGTTTTCGTCGGCTTCATCCCCGCGCTGCAACGCCAGGCCCGGTTCGCCCCGCGGCAGTGGTCCACGATGGCCGGTGCGCCGTTGCTGGGCGCGGTGTTCGCGCTGGGCTGGACCCCGTGCCTGGGCCCGACGCTGACCGGGGTGATCGCGGTGGCCTCGGCGACCGACGGGGCAAGCGTGGCGCGTGGGGTGGTGCTGGTGCTGGCCTACTGCCTCGGGTTGGGCATCCCGTTCGTGCTGCTGGCGTTGGGGTCGGCGCGCGCGGTGAGCGGGCTCGGTTGGTTGCGCCGCCACACCCGGACCATCCAGATCTTCGGTGGTGTGCTGCTGATCCTGGTGGGCACGGCATTGGTGACCGGCTTGTGGAACGAGTTCGTGTCGTGGGTGCGGGACGCCTTCGTCAGTGATGTGAGGCTGCCGATCTGATGGTCACTTCCGATACCCGAGCGGACATGGAATCGCCCGAGGCGCGCGGCAACGGTCCGATTCGGCGTGTGCTCGCGCTGCTGCGCAACACCTGGCGGACCCTGACCTCGATGGGCACCGCGCTGGTGCTGCTGTTCCTGCTGGCGCTGGCGGCCATCCCCGGCGCGCTGTTGCCGCAGCGCAACCTCAACGAGTCGAAGGTCGACGAGTACCTGGCCGCCCACCCCACCCTGGGCCCGTGGCTGGACCGGGTGCAGGGCTTCGACGTGTTCTCCAGCTTCTGGTTCACCGCGATCTACGTGCTGCTGTTCATCTCGCTGGTGGGGTGCCTGACGCCCCGCATGATCGAGCACTTCCGCAGCCTGCGTGCGGTACCGGTCTCGGCGCCACGCAACCTCGGGCGCCTGCCCAAACACCACGGCGAGCAGGTCAGGGGTGACGCGGGCGAGATTGCGGGGACCGTGACGCGACGGCTCAAGGGCTGGCGCACCGTCACCCGCGAACGCGACGGCGACATCGAAATTTCAGCCGAGAAGGGCTATCTGCGGGAGTTCGGGAACATCGTCTTCCACTTCTCGTTGCTGGGGCTGCTGGCCGCCGTGGCGGCCGGAAAGCTGTTCGGCTACGAGGGCAGCGTCATCGTGATCGCCGACGGCGGACCCGGCTTCTGCAGCGCCTCGCCGGCCGCCTTCGACTCGTTCCGCGCCGGTAACACCGTCGACGGCACCTCGCTGAGCCCGGTCTGCCTGCGGGTCAACAACTTCGACGCGGACTACCTGCCGACCGGGCAGGCGCTGTCGTTCGCGGCCGACATCGACTACCAGGCCGGCGACGATCTGGCCGCCAACACCTGGCGGCCCTACCGCCTCGAGGTCAACCACCCGCTGCGGGTCGGTGGGGACCGGGTCTATCTGCAGGGCCACGGGTACGCGCCGACGTTCACGGTCACCTTTCCGGACGGCCAGAAACGCAGCCAGACCATCCAGTGGCGCCCCGACGAGCCGCTGACGCTGCTGTCGTCGGGGGTGGTGCGCATCGACCCGCCGGCCGGCACGTATCCCGACGCCGACGAGCGCCGCAAGCACCAGATCGCGATCCAGGGCCTGTTCGCGCCGACGAAGCAGCTCGACGGGACCCTCCTGTCGTCGAGCTTCCCGGCGCTCAACGACCCGGCGGTGGCCATCGACATCTACCGCGGCGACACCGGCCTGGACACCGGCCGGCCGCAGTCGTTGTTCACCCTCGATCCACGGCTGATCGGGCAGAACCGGCTGACCAAGGTGGCCCGCGTCAACCTGGTCGAAGGCCAGGACACCACGCTCGACGACGGCACCAAAGTCCGGTTCGACGGCGCGGTGCCGTTCGTCAACCTGCAGGTCTCGCACGACCCGGCCCAGATCTGGGTGCTGGTGTTCGCGATGTCGATGATGGCGGGGTTGCTGGTGTCGTTGGTGGTGCGGCGGCGCCGGATCTGGGTTCGGATCCAGCCCGGTGCTGCAGGTACGGTGAACGTCGAGCTGGGCGGGCTGGCCCGTACCGACAACTCCGGCTGGGGCGATGAGTTCGAGAAACTGACCGAACGGCTGCTCGAGGGGTACGAGGGCACGCCGGCAGTAGGAGAGAAGGCGGATCGCGCGTGAACACCGAGCACATCGACATCGGGCTGGCCAGGTACTCCGACTGGGCGTTCACGTCGTCGGTCGTGGTTCTGGTCGGCGCGCTGATCCTGCTCGCCATCGAACTCGCCTACAGCCGTGGGCGCCGGGTCGAGAATCGTGAGCTGGTCGGGGCGACCGTCGGCGCGGACAGCGCCACCCCGGGCGTCGTCGCGCAGGAAGCCCGGCGGCCGTTCGACGAGCGCGTCGGAAAGACCGGTCTGGCGCTGACCTATGTCGGCATCGGCATGCTGTTCATCTGCATCGTGTTGCGCGGCCTGGCCACCTCGCGGGTGCCGTGGGGCAACATGTACGAGTTCATCAACCTGACCAGCTTCTGCGGCCTGGTTGCCGCGGCGATCGTGCTGCGCAAGCCGCAGTACCGCGCGTTGTGGGTGTTCGTCCTGGTCCCGGTTCTGATCCTGTTGACGGTGTCGGGACGCTGGCTCTACTCCAACGCGGCCCCGGTGATGCCGGCGCTGCAGTCCTACTGGCTGCCGATCCACGTGTCGGTGGTCAGCCTCGGCTCCGGGGTGTTCCTGGTTGCCGGTGTGGCCAGCATCCTGTTCCTGCTGAAGATGTCGCCGCTCGGTGAACCGGGACGCGAGGGAGCCGTCGCGCGGATCATCGAGCGGCTGCCCGACGCCCAGACGCTGGACCGGATCGCCTACCGCACCACCATCTTCGCGTTCCCGATCTTCGGTTTCGGGGTGATCTTCGGGGCCATCTGGGCCGAGGAGGCCTGGGGCCGGTACTGGGGATGGGACCCGAAGGAGACGGTGTCGTTCATCGCGTGGGTGGTGTACGCGGCCTATCTGCACGCGCGCTCGACCGCGGGTTGGCGGGACCGCAAGGCGGCCTGGATCAATGTGGTGGGATTCGTCGCGATGGTGTTCAACCTGTTCTTCATCAACCTGGTGACCGTGGGCCTGCATTCGTACGCGGGGGTCGGCTAGGCACCGTCGGGTTGGTCCGGTCGGGAGTGTGTGGGAAAGAGGGGATTTCGTGTCCGAGCCAGTGTCCGAACCAACCGAAACGCAGGTAGCTGCCGAACCGGAATCGACTGCCGCGCCGGCAGACGCGCCACCCGAGGATCCGGCCCCTCCCGCGCCCTCCGTCGACGCGCTTCCCGCGCCCTCCGTCGACGCGCCGGCTGAGCCCGCCGCCGTCCCGCCGCCCTCGTTCGTGGAACCGCCGCTCGTTCCGTCGGTGTTCGCGCCGGTGCCCGGATTCCGCAGTCAGCAGCGGTTCAGCAATCCCGCCGAGCCCGGCGTCTCGACACCGCTGCCCGCGGAATGGACCGCTCCGACACCGCCGCACGGCATCCCGGTGATCGCCGCGCCACCGGTTCCCGGCGCGTTCGATCGGCCCGTCGCGGCGGGGCTGCAGGTGCCTGCTGCTGCGCCGGCCTTCGGCGGGCCTGTCGCTGCGCCGCCCGCAGCTGGAGGCGTTGAGCGGCCCGGCGCCGGCGCCGTTGAGCGGCCCGCCGCTGGAGACTTCGCGACGCCCTACCGCGACCTGTCCACCGACGCCCTGCTGGGCCAGCGCAAGAACCCACCCACGTCGGGCTGGCGCAAGGCCTTGTACGTGGCGTCGTTCAAGCAGATCAATGTCGGTGAGAGCCCCAAGACCACGCATCACAACAGCCTCGTGGCCGAGGTGAGTCAGCCGTTGCAGGGTTGTTATCGCATCGCCCTGATGTCGCTGAAGGGTGGCGTGGGCAAGACCACGATCACCGCGACGCTGGGCGCCACCTTCGCCTCGATCCGCGGGGACCGGGTGGTGGCGGTGGACGCCAACCCGGACCGGGGCACGCTGAGCCAGAAGGTGCCGCTGGAGACGGCTGCGACGGTGCGGCACCTGCTGCGCGACGCCGAAGGCATCGAGCGTTACAGCGATGTGCGGGCCTACACGTCACAGGGGCCGAGCCGGCTGGAGGTTCTGGCCTCCGAGAGTGACCCGGCGGTGTCCGAGGCGTTCAGTTCGGACGATTATCTGCGGGCCCTCGAGGTGCTCGAGCGGTTCTACAGCCTCGTGCTGACGGACTGCGGGACGGGATTGATGCACTCGGCGATGTCCGCGGTGCTGTCCAAGGCCGACGTGCTGGTGGTGATCAGCTCGGGTTCGGTCGACGGGGCGCGCAGCGCGTCGGCGACGCTGGACTGGCTCGACGCCCACGGGCATCAGGATCTGGTTCGCAATTCCATCGCGGTGATCAACGCGGTGCGGCCACGGTCGGGCAAGGTCGACCTGTCGAAGGTGGTCGACCACTTCTCGCGGCGCTGCCGTGCGGTCCGGCTGGTGCCGTTCGACCCCCATCTGGAGGAGGGGGCCGAGATCAGCCTGGACCGGCTCAAGCCCGGTACCCGCGAGGCGCTCATCGAATTGGCCGCCGTCGTGGCGTCGGACTTCGCCGCGGCACGCCGGTCGGTGGACCCGCGCCTGACCTGACTAGGGTGCGTTGATCAAGGTGGTACTGCGGGGCTGAAGTTGTTGCGGCCCATCCCGATAGAATTCGGAGCGTGCGCGAGGAGCATCTGTTCGGTATCCGCCTGTACCCGGCGACAGTGAGCGCAGACGTCGTTTCCGGAACTCGCGAGATCGGCAGTGTCCACGATGGTGAGTTCCTGGTCATGGAGGATAGTGACGGGACGACATCGGTGTGCGACGTTGCAACAGGCGAATGTTCCCCGCTGAACCGAGACCGGACGGCCACCGAGGGCTTCCTGGAGGCTTTCGCGGAGTATCTGAGCTCCGGGCCGCCTGCCCCGACACCGGTGACGATGACGGCTGAACAGGCCGCGGATCGTCTTCGTGCTTTCCGGGAGGGGCAGGTTCGTCCTCGCGTTCTCCCAGCAGGCAATGGGCTCTCTCACCGCACACGGCTGAGGAAGCTCCGAAAGCGGCTAGACGCGATCGATAGCTCCGCGACCGGGCCGGACTCATGGTGGAGCGGCCTCATCGAAGAGGCGGAGAACGACCTGCTCTGAGGGCCCACACCTCGTCAGAGATCTCGCGACGCGTCACTCATCAAGACTCCCCGACGAGCACAGTCAACACCTTGATCAACACGCCCTAGGGGCGCGGGTTGTCGCCGTGCCCGAGCCGCCGCAGGAAATCCGGGTCGTCGTCGGGGCCGATCACACGGGTCCTGGGTTGACTGCCCGCGACCCGTGTCAACCGCCAGCCGAAGTACACCAGGCTCGCCGCGACGATGAACAGGAGAAGATACGCCACTCGAGAAACCTCCTTGATCCGAATATACGCGCCGTCGGTAGGCTCGGAGCGTGTCAGGAAGTGGTTCGACCTCCCGCATGGTCACCGATGTCGCGGTCTATCTCGTCGCCCGGCTGGTGCTCGTCGCTGTGCTGACCGCGGCGATCTACGGCGTGGGGCATCTGGTGACCGGAGATTTCCCCGTTGTGGTGGCGCTGTTGTTCGCGATCGTGATCGCGCTGCCGGTGGGGATCTGGTTGTTCCGGCCGTTGCGTGAGCGGGCGACGGCCTCGATCGCGCAGGTCGACGAGCGGCGGCGCCAGGACCGCGAGCAGCTGCAGGCGCGGCTGCGCGGCGACGAACCGCCGAAAGCCCAATAGCGGCAGCAGATCCGGCGCCGCGACGGGGCTAGCGGAGCGGCTCCCGGATGAAGGCGGAGCCCTTCTCCTGGTCCAGGTATGTCTCGGCCTTGTTCTTGAGGAAGAACACGTACACGAACAGCGACAGCGCGATGCACACCGTGACGTAGGTGATGAACAGCGGCACCTGGTCGCGTTCCTTGAGGGCCTGATAGATCACCGGAGCGGTGCCGCCGAACATCGAATTGGCAAGGGCATAGCCAACTCCCACGCCGAGTGCGCGAACGTGCGAGGGGAACAGTTCGGATTTCACCAGGGCGTTGATCGAGGTGTAGCCGGTCAGGATCACGTATCCGACGGCCACCAGGAGGAACGACGCGATCGGTGAATGTGTCTGTGGCAGATAGGTGAACAGTACGTAGGTGTAGAGCACCCCGCCGATACCGAACCACACCAGTAGGGGTTTCCGGCCGACCTTGTCGCTGATCATGCCGCCCACCGGCTGGATCGACATCAGGAAGATCAGGCCGATCAGGTTGACCCAGGTGGCCGTCATCGCCTGGTCCTTGTAGGTGGACTTGACGATGGCCGGCGCGTTGACGCTGTAGGCGTAGAACGCCAGGGTGCCGCCCATGGTGATTAGGAAGCACAGCAGCAGCGGCCTCGGGTAGCGGGTGAGCAGCTCGCGCAAAGAGCCGGAGTTCTTGTCCTTGCCGGCCTTGACCGCGTCGAGTTGTTCCTCGGACAACGATTCGTCCATGGTCCGCCGCAGCCAGAACACCACGATGGCGGCCACGCCGCCGATGGCGAAGCCGATGCGCCAACCGAATTCGTGGACCTGCTCGGTGCTGAAAACCGTGAGGATGATCAGCAGCGTGAACTGTGCCAGCACGTGACCGCCCACCAGCGTCACGTACTGGAACGAGGAGAAGAAGCCGCGGCGTTCCCGGGTGGCGGCCTCGGACATGTAGGTGGCCGAGGTGCCGTACTCGCCGCCGGTGGCGAAGCCCTGCACCAGCCGGCACAGGATCAGGATGATCGGCGCTGCGATACCGATGGTTTCGCGCGAGGGCACCAGCGCGATGACCAATGAACACGCCGCCATCAGCGAGACGCTGACCGTCAGCGCCGCGCGGCGGCCGCGCCGGTCGGCGAAGCGGCCGAAGAACCACGAGCCGATCGGGCGGGTGAGGAACGTGATCGCGAAGATCGCGTACACGTAGACCGTGGCGTTCTTGTCGGCCTTGTCGAAGAACTGCGCTTCGAAATAGGTGGCGAACACCGTGTAGACGTAGACGTCGTACCACTCGACGAGGTTGCCCGACGACCCCCGGATCGTGTTCCAGATGGCCCGGCGGGTTTCGGCGCGGCCCGATGGTACGGGCTGATGCGCCTCGGTCGAGATGGTCATGCGCGTCCCCCAAGTGGTTGGCGTGATTGGCCGACGGCCACGTTAGTGCAATCCCGCTGGTGCCGGGGCGAGCTTGGGCAGCCGGACGAATCCAAGGGTGTCAACTTTTCTTGACGCCGAATTCCTGTCAAGTTACCTTGACAGGGTGAGTGATGTCGATGCGCTGATCGCCGACGGTGTCAGCAGCCCGGACCCGGCGGTGGGCCTGCGCGCGGTGCGGGCCCTGCAGCGGTTGCAGGAGCGGCTGGAGGCCATCCATGTCGCCAACGCCCGTGAGCAGGGTTGGAGCTGGCAGGCGATCGCCGATGCCCTGGAGGTCAGCCGTCAGGCCGTCCACCAGAAACACAACCGGAAGGGATGACATGTTCGAACGGTTCAGTCGTCACGCGCGCGTCGCGGTGATCCTCGCCCAGGAGGAGGCCCGCGAACTTCAGGCCAACGACATTCGGCCCGAACACATTCTGGTCGGCGTACTGCAGAGTTCCGGCCGCGAGTTGTCGGCCCTGCTGGCCGGATTCGGCCTGACGTCCGAGGCGGTCCGCGCCGAGTTGGTGGCCGCCGACGCTCCCGGGGACGAGTCGTTCGACGGGGATGCCGAGGCGCTGCGGTCGATCGGGATCGATCTCCGTGCGGTGCGGGCCAACGTCGACCGCACGTTCGGCGCTGGTGCGTTCGACAATGCCCTGCGAAGCACCGGCCGGCGGCGCAGGCGCCGTGGGCATCTGCCCTTCACCAAACCTGCCAAGAAGGTGCTGGAGCTCGCGCTGCGGGAATCGTTGGCGCACAAGGACGGCTACATCGGATGCGAGCACATCCTGCTGGGAATCCTTCGCGGGGGAGACGACCGAGCGGTCGGCCTGATCACCGGGCACGTCGGTGCCCACCAGTTGCGCGACGGCGTCGTCGGGCTTCTGGACGACGCGGCGTAAGCGAAGCCGGGCTCGTCTCTTTCCACGTCTGGGTCGTGGAAAGCGACGAGCACAACCCACAGGTAGAAATCGGCGGGCGATGAAGAGTGCGCGCAGAGCTAGCCCAGGAACAGCGCCAGCGACACCGCGATCGACCACACCAGCATGGCCAGCCCGGTGTCGCGCAGCACGGGAATCAGCTGGGCGCCGGTGCTGCCGTCGCGCACCGGTCGCAGGGCCCGCCACGCCGGTGCCACGGCGAGCAGGCCCACCGCGCACCATGGCGTCGCGAGCATCAGCACCAGCGGCGCCACCAGGGCCACGGCCACCAGCAGTTGGTACAGCAGCCGGGTGCGGGGGTCGCCGAGACGTACGGCCAGGGTGATCTTGCCGGACTGGCTGTCGGTCGGGATGTCGCGCAGATTGTTGGCCACCAGCACGGCCGAGGACAGGGCGCCCATGGCCACCGCCGCGACCAGTCCGACCCAGTCGATGCCTAGGGCCTGGGTGTACTGCGTGCCCAGCACCGCCACCAGGCCGAAGAAGATGAACACCGCGACCTCGCCCAGCCCGAGGTAGCCGTAGGGCTTCTTCCCGCCGGTGTAGAGCCACGCCCCGGCGATGCACACCGCGCCGACGGCGATCAGCCACGGTGCACTGACCGCGGCCAGCACCACGCCGGCCACCGCGCCCACCGCCAGGCTGACCAGCGCCGCGGTCAACACCGCCCGGGGTGAGGCCAGTTTGGAGCCCACCAACCGGAGCGGGCCCGAGCGCACGTCGTCGGTGCCGCGGATCCCGTCGGAATAGTCGTTGGCGTAGTTCACCCCGATGATCAGGGCGAGCGATACGGCCAGTGCCAGCAACGCTTTCCACCACACCGCGGACTCCGACCAGGCCGCCGCGCCCGTACCGGCGAGCACCGGGGCGACGGCGTTGGGCAGAGTGCGGGGGCGGGCACCGGAGATCCATTGCGCGAAACTGGCCACGACGGTCATCGTATGAGCTGACCCGGTGCCTTACCGCGCCGACTCTTACACTGAGCCTCATGAAGGAGCAGCTCAGCAAGACCGAAATCGGCAAGGACGTGCTGCAGGAATCCGTGGAGGCAGTTGCCTCCACGGTCGGGCAGGTCACATCCATCATCACCACGGCGGTCAAGGATGTGGCGACCGCGATCGGTGGCCTGGCCACCGATGTCTTCGAGATCGCCGACGGCGCCCGTAAGGCCAACGAGGACTTCGACGATTTCGACGACGATCTCGGCGCAGATCTCGATGTGCCGGCGGACACCCCGAAGCCCGACGAGGCCGAATAGCACTGCATGCTCGGCGTCATCGGCGGTAGTGGTTTCTATTCGTTCTTCGGGCCCGAGGCCCGCACCATCGGCCTGGACACCCCGTACGGTGCTCCGAGCGCGCCCGTGACGGTGGGCACCGTGGGTGGGCAGGAGGTGGCCTTCCTGCCCCGTCACGGGGCCGGCCACGAGTACTCGCCGCACACTGTTCCGTACCGGGCCAACATGTGGGCGCTGCGTTCGCTCGGGGTGCGACGGATCTTCGCGCCGTGTGCGGTGGGCAGCCTGACCACCGACCTGGGTCCGGGGTCGATCGTGGTGCCCGATCAGCTGGTGGACCGCACCCGGGGCCGCGCGGACACGTACTTCGATTCCGGTGGCATCCACGTCAGCTTCGCCGATCCGTACTGCCCGGCGCTCCGGTCCGTCGCCGCCGGGCTGCCCGGTGTCGTCGACGGCGCCACGATGGTGGTGATCCAGGGTCCGCGTTTTTCCACGCGCGCGGAGAGCCGGTGGTTCGCCGGCCAGGGTTTCACCCTCGTCAACATGACCGGCTACCCCGAGGCGGTGCTGGCGCGTGAGCTCGAGATGTGTTATGCGTCAATCGCTTTGGTGACCGATCTGGATGCCGGGATCGAGACGGGGTCCGGGGTGACCACGGTGGACGTGATGGCCGAGTTCGAGCGCAACCTGGTGCCGTTCAAGAAGCTGGTCCGCGAGGCCTTGGAAGCGGTAGCGGCGGTCGATGCCGAGCGCACGTGCTCTCACTGCCTGGCTCACGACGGGGTGAAGTTGCCGTTCGAACTGCCCTGACGGTCCGCGATCGGGCACCCTCTTGACACCCGTCAAGTCGAGGTGCCAATACTGACGGGGTGAAACCCGCGATCTGTGAGCAGTTCGGCATCGATTTTCCGCTCTTCGCCTTCAGCCACTGCCGTGATGTGGTGGCCGCCGTCACCAACGCCGGCGGTTTCGGCGTGCTGGGTGCCACTGCCTACACGCCCGAGCAGCTGGATCAGGAGCTGTCCTGGATCGACGAGCAGGTCGGGGGCAAGCCCTACGGCGCCGATATCATCGTGCCCGCGAAATTCGAGGGCAAGGGCGAGCACCTGTCCCGCGGACAGCTCACCGACCGCATCCCCGCCGAATACCGGGAATTCGTCGCGCAACTGCTGGCTGATCACGGCATCGAACCCGAGGCCAAGCAGCGGTTCGGTGGCTCGTCGTTGTCCGGCGACACCGGCCGCGAGCTACTGGACGTGGCGATGAGCCACCCGATCAAGCTGATCGCCAACGCACTCGGGGTGCCGCCGGATTACATGATCGAGGCCGGCCGCGAGCATGGGGTCCCGGTCGCGGCCCTGGTCGGTGCCCGCGAGCATGCCCTCAAGCAGGTGCAGGCCGGCGTGGACCTGATCGTCGCGCAGGGCACCGAGGCGGGCGGGCACTGTGGTGAGGTGTCGACGCTGGTGCTCGTGCCCGAAGTGATCGAAGCCCTCGAGGCGGCCGGCAGCGACATCCCGGTTCTCGCCGCCGGCGGGATCGTGACCGGGCGGCAGATGGCCGCAGCCGTGGCGATGGGGGCGGCCGGGGCCTGGACCGGCTCGGTGTGGCTGACCACCGAGGAGGCCGAGACCGCGCCGCACACCGTGCAGAAGATGCTCGATGCGACCTCGCGGGACACCGTGCGCTCGACCGGGCGGACCGGCAAGCCGGCCCGCCAGCTGTGCTCGGATTGGACCGACGCCTGGCAGCCGAATCCCGGTGGCCACCAGACTCTTCCGCTTCCGCTGCAGAACATGCTCGCCGAGCCGGTCATCCGTCGCGTCGACGTGCTTGCCGCCCAGGGGCATCCGGGCGCACAGGCGCTGGCCACCTACTTCGTCGGTCAGGGCGTCGGCTTGATGAACAAGGTCAAGCCGGCCCGCGAGGTGGTCCGCGAGTTCATCGAGGACTACCTGGCCGCCACCGAACGGTTGAGCAACTCGCTGCCGGACTGACGCGCCGGGGCTAGCGCCAGTTCCAGACGGACATGTCGTCGCGTGGGTAGTTCTGGCAGACGTCGGTGGTGTTGGCCGCGACGCCCTTGTTGTTGAAGAACAGCTTGGCCCAGTTCGGCCACTTCCATGCCATGTGCTCGAAGAAGGCGTCGGTCGCGGTGTTCTCGGAGTACTGGCGCCGGCCGGCGTAGTCCATCGAGAAGAACCAGTGGATGCGCTCCTGGGTCATCTGCTGAACGTCGGCGGGCTTGTTGTTGTAGTCGATCATGTACCGCTCGTAGTACACCGGTTCGACGTCGCGGGCCGCGGCCATGATCTGCTCGGCGGTGCACGGGGTCTTCAGGATCCGGTTGGTGATCGGATAGTCGTCGGTGGCATCGGCGGAGGCCGTGCCGACGCCGAACAGCCCGGAGGCGATGCCGCCCCCCGCCAGGCTGCCGGCGACGGCGCATGCGGCCACACCGGTGCGGATCAGGTCAGTGACGCTCTTGCGGTTCGACATGTCGCTCCAAAGTCGTTCAGTGCGCGGCTTGTTCGTAGACAAAGCGCTGATCGGGGCAGTAGTAGTTGATGGCGGTGCCGAGGAACTGCCACGACTGGGCGTCGGTGCTGTCCTTGTCCAGTTGCTTCTTCACGAAACCGACCGAGTCCTGGGCATTGTGGTCGACGCCGTTGTGCAACCGCTTGCACATGATCTTGCCGATCCAGGCGTTGTAGTCCTTCTGCCCGTAGATCCCGAAGGTGTGCAACTCGTGGGCGAAGTCGGTGTCCGGGTCGGCATGTGCCGGTGCGGCGACGGCCAATGTTGTTGCCGCACCGAACATCAGGGCGATAAGTGCGCGCTTCATCAGACCATGGCCTCCTGGGGGTCTCGTTGGATCGGCTTCGGCCAGGGTTGTGGCAGCGGACGCTGACGGACCCGTTGCGGCCACCAGAACCAGCGGCCGAGCAGTGTGGCGATGGACGGGGTCATCAGCGACCGGACCACCAGGGTGTCGAACAGCAGGCCCAGGCCGATGGTCGTGCCGACCTGACCGATCACGATCAGGCTGCTGACCGCCATCGATCCCATGGTGAAGGCGAACACCAAACCTGCGGAGGTGACCACGGCACCGGTGCCGACCATGGCCCGGATGATCCCGGTCTTCAGCCCGGCGTGGATCTCTTCCTTGATCCGCGCGACGAGCAGCAGGTTGTAGTCCGCGCCGACGGCCAGCAGGACGATGATCGACATCGGCATCACCATCCAGTGCAATGGGATACCCACGATGTGTTGCCACAGCAGCACCGACAGCCCGAAGGCCGAGGCAAGACTCAGCACCACGGTGCCGACGATCACTGCGGAGGCCACCACGGCGCGGGTGAGCACCAACATGATGATGAAGATCAGGATCAGTGCCGCCGCCCCGACGATGATCAGGTCGTAATCGGCACCCTTCTGCATGTCGTGGTACGTCGCCGAGCTGCCGCCGAGGTAGATCTTGGCCCCCTCGAACGGCGTCCCCTTGATGGCGTCGGCCGCAGCGACCTTGAGCGGTTCGATGCGTGCGGTGCCCTCCGGGGTCAGCGGGTCACCCTGGTGAATGATGGTGAATCGCACCGCATGTCCGTCCGGAGACATGAACAGCTTGAGGCCGCGCTGGAAATCGTCGGTCTCGAACGCCTCGGGCGGCAGGTAGAACGAATCGTCGTTCTTGGCGGTATCGAATGCCTCGCTCATGGCGGTGGCGGTGTTCTGCATCGCCATCGTCTGGTCCTGTTGGGCCTTCTGCACCTGATACTGGTTCAGCAGTATCTGCTTCTGGTTCTTCATGGTCTGGATCTGCGCAGGCAACACGGCGACCATGCGTGGCATCAGGTCGGCCATGCGCTGCATCTCGGGAACCAGTTCCTGGAAGTCGTCGGACATCGTGTTGATGCCGTCGAGGCTTTCGAAGATCGACCGCATGGACCAGCAGACCGGGATGTCGAAGCAGTGCGGTTCCCAGTAGAAGTAGTTGCGGATCGGTCGGAAGAAATCGTCGAAATCTGCCAGGTGATCCCGTACTTCGGACATGTCCCCGGATGTCTTCTTCATCTTGTCGGCCATGCTTTGCGACACCGCGGCCAGTTCCGTCTGGATGTTCATCATCTCGGTCATCGAGTCGATGCTGGTCTGCAGATCGTTGGCCTGCTTGAGGATGTTGTCGAGATTGGTCTGCAGGTAGTCGTTGTTCATCAACTGGGTCGTGCCGCTCTGGCCCAGCGTGTACGGGATCGTCGAGTGCTTGATCGGATCACCGTCGGGACGGGTGATGGTCTGCACCTGGGCGATGCCGTGCACGCCCTTGAGGGCCTTGGCGATCTTGTCGATGACCAGGAAATCGGCCGGGTTCCGCAGATCGCGGTCGGACTCGATCATCATCAGGTCCGGGTTCATCTTGGCCTGCGAGAAGTGCCGGAACGCGGCGTCGTATCCGACGTTCGTCCCGACGTCCTCGGGCAGGAAGATGCGGTCGTTGTAGGTGGTGTGGTAGCCGGGCAGGGCGAGCAGGCCCACCAACGCAGCGACGATGGCGCACACCAGGATTCCGCCGGGCCACCGCACGGTGGCGGTGCCGACCCGGTGCCACCCGCGGGACTTGGAGTGCCGCTTGGGCTCGAGGATCTTGCCGAATCGGCCGAACACCGAGATGACGGCAGGCCCGAGAGTCAGGGCCATGGCGACCACCATCGTCATGCCGATCGCCAGGGGGATGCCCATGGTCTGGAAGTACGGCAGGCGGGTGAAGTGCAGGCAGAACGTCGCGCCTGCGATGGTCAGACCCGACGCGAGCACGACATGGGCCGTGCCGTGGAACATGTCGTAGTAGGCCGCTTCTTTGTCCTCGCCGGCTCTTCGTGCTTCCTGATATCGGCCGATCAGGAAGATCGCGTAGTCGGTGGCCGCGGCGATGGCCAAGGTCACCAGCATGTTGGTCGCGAACGTCGTGAGACCGAAGAAGTTGTGATAGCCCAGCAATGCGACAAGTCCACGGGCGCCGGACAATTCGAGCAGGACCATGCCCAGCACGATCAGCGTGGTGATGATCGATCGGTAGACACCGAGCAGCATCACCGCGATGACGCCGAAGGTCACGAACTCGATCAGCTTCATGCTCTCGTCGCCGACGATGTTCTGGTCGGTGCTGGAGGCCGCGGATCCGGTGACGTACGCCTTCACGCCATCGGGTGCGGGGCTTTCGGTGGCGATGCGCCGCACCGCCTCGACCGATTCGTTGGCCAGCGTCTCGCCCTGGTCGCCGGCGATGTAGACCTGCACGTAGGCGGCCTTGCCGTCGCGGCTCTGCGCGCCCTTTGCCGTGAGGGTGTCGCCCCAGAAGTCCTGCACATGCTGCACGTGGGTGGTGTCGGCGCGCAGGTCACGGACCATCTGGTCGTAGAACATGTGCGCCTCGAGGCCCAGCGGCTTGTCGCCTTCGAGCACGACCATCACCGAGCTGCTGGTGTCGTACTCCTGGAACTTCTTGCCGACCTCTTTGATGGCGATCATCGAGGGCGCGTCGTTGGGACTCATCGACACCGCGCGCATCTTTCCGACGACCTCGAGCTGCGGCACGACGGTGTTGAGCAGTGCGACGATCACGATCCACGCCAGGATGATCGGCAGGGCCAACGTCCGGATGAATCGCGGGATCAGTGGACGTGGGGGTGCCGCGTGGCGGCCCGTTGCGATGGCGTCGGTCGGGGTCTCGTCGGTCTGGGTCTCTTCCTTGGGGCTGCTCATGCTGCCTTCACAAAGCAGAAGGTTTGTGCGTTCAATCCACTAGCCGTTCTCTCTTCTTTGACCTTGTCATCGACGGTGACCCGGCACCCGATGCTGTCGCCGTCGCCCTGGGCCATGATGTTCGGCTGAACCGACGGCAACGTGGTCTGCAGTGTCAAAGTCCATGGCAGCGGCACAGTTCCGGTGCGCTGAGGCCGCCCTTCGAGGTCCATGTAGTTGATGACAGCGGTGCTGCCCGACCCGAAGATCTCGTACTTCACGAACTTGGGATTGAAGTCCTCGGCGTTGTCCGACGTGGTGTCGGTGATGAGGACCGGATGTGCGCCGAAGACCTGGCGCACGTTCATCACGATGAGCACGCCGGCTCCCATGGCGACGATGATCAGTACGGGGAGCCATATTCGCTGCAGCGCCTTGATCATTCGGGCCGTCCCGGAGCCAGGACCGCGGTGGATGTGACGCTGACGGCTGTCATTGTGAGCCTCCCCGACGTTCGATGCGTTCGCGACGACCTGGCTGTTAGGCGGCCTACGCAGTTCGAGGGGTAAGTTAACCTAATAAGTGGATAAGAGCAATCCACTTATGACCCCGATCACTTAGGCTGGGAGATATGACCGAGGAAACTCGTCCCGCGCTGCGCAAGGATGCCGAGCGCAACCGGCAGCGTGTCCTCGAGGCTGCGCGGGAACTGTTCGCCGAGAAGGGTCTAGAGGCGACGCTCAACGACGTGGCACGTCACGCCAACGTCGGGGTGGGCACCGTCTACCGCCGGTTCGCCACGAAAGAAGAACTGATCGCGGCGATCTTCGTCGATGGTATGGAGCAGCTCACCGCACTGGCCGAAACCGCACTGCAACACGAAGATTCATGGCTCGGCTTCGCCTGGTACGTCGAGAGCATGTGTGAGATCACCGCGACCGATCGAGGTCTGCGGGAAATCGCGTTCAGCAAGGCCTATGGGTGCGATCGGGTCAAGGCGTGCCAGGAGCGGCTCGTTCCGGTGCTGACCAAGCTGGTCGAGCGGGCGCAGGGCGACGGTTATCTGCGGCCGGAGGTGTCGTCGACGGACATGCCGCTGTTCGGGCTCCTGGCGGGCACCGTGAGCGAGTTCGCCGGTCACGTCGACGCCGAACTGTGGCGCCGCTATGTGGCCATACTGCTGGAGGGCATGCGATCGCGCGACGACCAGTCGCCGATTCCGGTTGACGCGCTCGACAAAGACGGCCTCGACGCCGCGATGAATGCGTGGGAGCCCGCGGGGCCACCTCGGTGAGCACCTCCCCGGTGGCGCGGACGTTTCGGGATCGCCTGTGTGGGCACAATATCGGCGTGGCTATCAACGGTGAATCAGGCACGGGTCAGGATCAACTGTTCTGCGGAGTGGATCTGGCCCGGCGTATCGAGAAGGCCGAGGCGGACCTGATCGTCGCGGCGGCGCGGGCCGCCCGGGGCCGGGGTGCCGAAGGTCTCGTGCTGCCGGTCGCCGGAGGGTTCGCCTGCTTCGCCGAGACCGGCTCGCCGATGAACAAGGTCGTCGGCCTCGGCTTCGGCGGGCTGCCCGACGAGGCGGTGCTAGGGGAGATCGAGCGGGCGCTGGCCGCCCGGGGCAGTGATACCCGGGTCGAGCTGTCCAACCTGGCCGACCCCGAGATCGCTGCCGTACTGACCGGCCGTGGCTATCGCCTCCTCGAGTTCGAGAATGTGCTGGGCAGGCGGGTCGGCATCGATCTGCCGGTGGAAACGGCCGTGCAGGTGCGGCATGCCGATGATCTCGCGGCCTGGGTGGCGGTCCTGGTGGACGGTTTCGGCCACCCCGACGGTGAGGGCCTGGCCGCCCACGAGGAATTCCCCGCCGACATTCTCGAACGTGCCGAGCGGGACATGGAAAAGGCCGGTGCCACAGCCTATGTCGCGCTCTGCGATGGCGTCGTGGCCGGCGGCGGCAGCATGCGGTTGACCGACGGGATCGCCCAGCTGGCCGGGGCCGCGACAGCGCCGGCCTACCGGCGCCGCGGGGTGCAGGGCGCGTTGCTGGCGGCCCGGCTGGCCGAGGCCGCCGACGCCGGATGTGACATCGCGGTCGTGACGACGGCTCCCGGATCCAGGTCTCAGCGCAACGTCCAGCGTCGCGGGTTCCAGCTGCTCTACACCCGCGCGGTCCTGGTGAAATCGGCTGAGGCGGCCTAGTACAGCATCTTTCGCAGGTTGTCCTCGCGGTAGTACTCGTCGAGTTGCTGGTCGCTGAGATCGGGTTTGAACGCCTTGGCGAGCTGTGCGACCGAAGGAACCGCGGTGGGGTTCCACGTCTCCGGCTTCCAGGCGTCGGACCGTAGGAAGGCCTTGGCGCAGTGGAAGAAGACCTCTTCGACGGCGATCTCCAGTGCCAGGATCGGCCGCTTTCCGTCGACCACCAGCGCATCGAAATAATCCGCGTCCGACAGGATTCGGGCGGTCCCGTTGATCCGCAGGGTGTCGCCACGGCCGGGGATGACGAACACCGTGCCGACGTGCGGTTGCTGCAGCACGTTGAGGTAACCGTCGACGCGCTTGTTGCCCGGGCGTTCGGGGATGGCGATCGTGGTGTCGTCGATCACGTGGACGAACCCCGCGGGGTCACCCTTGGGGGAGACGTCGACGCGGCCGGCGCTGTCGGTGGTGGCCACGAAGCACAGCGGCGAGGCGCCCAGCCAGTCCTGCTGTACCGGGGAGAGTCGCGTGGTCACCTTGTTGGCGACGTACTTGTTCGGCTCTCCGACGATGGCACGCAATTGCTCCACGGTGGTGACTTCTTGACCCATGCCTCCATGATGCCCAAGCCGCAGCGGTGCCCGCATCCGCATTACGGCGTGCCACACCTCAATCCGAATAGCGTTCGGCCAGCAGACGCCGGTCGAGCTTGCCGATGCCCCGCCGGGGCAACTCGTCGACGATGTGCACCTCCCGCGGCGCCGCGGTGGCATCCAGCGTCTGCGCCACCCAGGCCCGCAGTTCGGCGACATCGGGGGCCACCGCGCCCGGTGCCAACACGAGTGCCGTCACCACCCGCTGGCCGAGCCGTTGGTCGGGCACTCCGAACACCGCGCAGTCGGCGATTGCCGGATGGCCCGCCAACGCCGATTCGACCAGCTGGGGCAGCACCGTCAGCCCACCGGTGCTGACCGCGTCGTCGACGCGGCCGAGTACTCGCAGCACGCCCGAATCGTCCACGGCGCCAAGGTCGTCGGTGCGGAACCAGCCGGGTTCGGCGAACGGGTCGGGGTCTGCCGACCCATGTGCTCCTCGCGTCCGCACCGGGTTGCGGTATCCGTTGGCCACGGTGACGCCGCCCAGCACGATGCGCTCAGCAGTATTCGAGGTCGTCGCCGGGGCGACTCCGGCGAGACGCACCTTCACGCCGTCGAGGGGGATGCCGTCATACACGCAACCGCCTGCGGTCTCGCTCATCCCGTAGGTGCGCACCACGTTCACCCCGGCGGCCCGGGCCCGTTCGGCGACCCCGGCCGGCATCGGTCCACCACCGATCAGGACGGCGTCGAGGTCGGCCAGCGCGGCGGCGGCGGCCGGGTCGCGCAGGGACTTGTCCAGTTGCACCGCCACCAATGAGGCATAGCGGCGTCCACTTCCCAAAGCGGCTACCGCAGAGGGCAAGTCGCTCGGATCGAAGGATGGCGAGAGGCTGACGGGCGCGGTGCCGGCCAGGGCGCTGCGCACCAGAACCTGCAGGCCGGCGATGTGATGGGCGGGCAGGGCCAGCAGCCAGCGACCGTTGCCGCCGAGCCGGGCGTGGGTGGACTCGGCGCTGGCCCGCAACGCGCGCGCGGTCAGCATCGCCCCCTTGGGCCGGCCAGTGGTGCCCGACGTCGAGATCACCACCGCGATGTCGTCGTCGATCTCCTCGCCGGCACGCAAAGTGCTTGTCAACAACAAACTTTGACGTTCATCATCGGCGGGGACGGGCAGGATCGCCGACCCCCGGCCGGCCAGGACATCGTCGAGTACCGCCAGTAGGGCGTCCGTCGAGGAACCGACGGTGACGGGGCGCAGGACGGCTATTCTTGGCCCCCTGGCTGATTCGGGTCGTCCCCGTTGTTGCCGCCGGCCGCGTCGGCATCGTCGGCATCGCGCGGGTCGTCCAGCGGCCAGCCCTTGGCGGCGAGCCGTTCGCGTACCCGCTCGACGTCTTCGGCGCGGGGGAGTTCGTCGGTGATCTGGGTGATCAGCACACCGATGTCGATGTGATCGAAATCACCGCGTTCGATGAGATCTCGTGCCACGGCCTTGACTTCGTCGTTGGTCAGGCGCCGGGTCAGCAGCGCCAACAACGGCACTCGGTCTGGACCGGGCACCCCCTCGGGGTATCCGGCATTCAGCCAGGCCGCGATCTTCGCGAGAAATGCGTTCACTGCGCCTACTCCTGATGGTGCACCCGAGTGAGGTTCCCCCGGCCATACGACTATGAGCCGGCAGACGGCATCGATCGTAATGCCGCCAACCGACTCAGGCTCGCAGTGAACTTATCGGCCGCGCAGGGATCGGCAAACCGCCCCGGCGAACAATGCGGGGTAGCAAGATGAACACTGGGTGAACTCATCCGGAGCCTATCTGAATTGCCTGTTCAAAGGGGTGGTTTCGGCTGGTCAAAATCGCCTGCGGTCCGACAGAATTGGCGCCATGAGCGCTGAGCTGATCGTCCTGGTGCTGTTGATAGCAACGGCACTGGCTTTTGACTTCACAAACGGCTTTCACGACACCGGCAACGCCATGGCCACCTCGATCGCCACCCGCGCTCTCAAGCCGAAGACGGCGGTGCTGCTCGCCGGGGTGCTGAACCTGGTGGGCGCGTTCCTCTCGGTCGAGGTCGCGATCACGGTCACCAGTTCGGTGCTCAAGATCCAGGACTCCAAGTCCGGGGCGCTGATCCCCTCGATCGACGCCTCGACCGGGCTGACCATCATCTTCGCCGGTCTGATCGGCGGCATCCTGTGGAACCTGCTGACGTGGCTGTTCGGCATCCCGTCGAGTTCCTCGCACGCCCTGTTCGGCGGGCTGATCGGCGCCGGCCTGGCCGCGATCGGTCTGGCCGGGGTGAACTGGTCCGGCGTCACCCAGAAGGTGCTCATCCCCGCGGTCGCCGCGCCGGTCATCGCGTGCCTGGTGGCCGCCTGCGGAACCTGGCTGGTCTACCGCATCACCCGCAACGTCACGCAGAAGCGTCGCGAAGCCGGCTTCCGCTGGGGCCAGATCGCCACCGCCTCGCTGGTCGCGCTGTCGCACGGAACCAACGATGCGCAGAAGACCATGGGCGTCATCGCGCTGGCCCTCATCACCACCGGTCACCTGAGCGGGGACGTCAAGAACAACGGCCTGCCGTTCTGGATCATCGCCTCCTGCGCGCTGGCCATCGGCCTGGGCACCTACATCGGCGGCTGGCGGGTCATCCGCACGCTGGGCAAGGGCCTGGTCGAGATCGAGTCGCCGCAGGGCCTCGCCGCCGAGGCCTCGTCCGCCGCAATCATCTTGAGCTCCAGCGCCGCCGGCATGGCGCTGTCCACCACCCACGTCGCGACCGGCTCCATCCTCGGTAGCGGTGTCGGCAAGCCCGGTGCCGAGGTGCGCTGGGCGGTTGCCGGACGCATGGCCGTGGCCTGGCTGATCACCCTGCCCGCCGCGGGCCTCGTGGGCGCGCTGGCGTTCTGGCTGTCCCACGGGATCGAATCGCTGACCTCCTCGACGCTGGCCGGTGACGGGTTGATCTTCCTGCTCCTGGTCGCGCTGTCCGGGTACATGTGGTGGCGGGCCCAGCAGCAGAAGGTGGACCACAGCAACGTGAACGCCGATTGGGACCACTCCACCAATTCGGTGGTGCCCGCCGAGCTGCGCGAGGCGGCCAAGCCCGGCACCGGCAAGCCCGACAACAAGCCCGACAAGGCCGCGGTCTGATCGCCCGGACCAATTTCAGCGGACACAAGGAGTCGCAATGACTTATCTGGAAGCCATTTTCAAGGTGCTCGTGGTCGGGCTGATCCTGGGCGCCGGTCTGCCCGCGGTGTTCGCCGCAGGGCTGGTGGCCTACTCGAACGGCAGTGGCGGCGCGAACGCCGACGGCACCACCCAGGCCCCCAACCCGGCGCTGAAGGTTCTCGGCATGGCGTTGTTCGTCCTGGTGGCGTTCGTGATCCTGGCGGCCATCGCGTGGATCACGCGGACGACGATCATCCACCACACCGGCATCGACCTGTTCCCGTTCCTGCCCAAGAAGTGAGCTGAGCAGCATGACGGAAACGACGAGCTTCCTCGACAACGTCCTGAGCTGGCTGCGGGCGGGCTATCCGGAAGGGGTGCCGCACACCGACCAGTTCGCGCTGCTGGCACTGCTGACCCGGTCGCTGTCCGAGGACGAAGTGGTCCAGGCCGCGCACAACATCCTGCGGTCCAGCGACGGAGCCCGCCCGGTCACCGACGACGAGATCCGGGTCGCGGTGCACGAGATCATCGACAAGGAACCGAATCCCGAAGAGGTCAATCAGGTCGCCGCGCGACTGGCCTCGGTGGGCTGGCCGCTCGCGACACCGGGGCGCTGAGCCTCAGCGCCGCTCGGCGCCGTCGAGCAACTTTCCTTCCCCCGCGCCGCTTTCTGCACCCGGGCTGCTGATCGAGTCGATCGACAACCCATGGGTAGAAAACGGCGACCGGCCCCGCGCCGTTGAACGGGCTTATTGGCGGGTGTCGCGGCGCAGCGGGTGCGTGTCGGGTACCTGCACGAAAATCAGGGTGATGCCGTCGGGATCGGTCACGTGCATCTCGTGCAGCCCCCACGGTTCCTGCGTCGCGGCCCGGGCGATCGCCACCCCGCGGCTTTCGAGTTCGGCCTGGATGGCGTAGACGTCACGCACCTGCAGCCACAGTGCTCCGGGGAACGTCCCGGATTCGGTGGGGCTGTGATGGCCGGCCAGCTCGATCAGCGACTGCCCGGCGTAAAAGACTGTGCCTGCGCCGTATTCACGGGCGATGGCCAGGCCGATACCGTCCCGGTAGAACTCCACCGACTTCGGGTAATCGACCGGCCGGATCAGCATCCGGCTGGCCAGGATCTCCATAGCCCTTGTCTACCACCGTCGGGTCGCCGCGCGAATCCGAGACACGGGTCAGCCAGGCTGCCCCGGCATCCGGCGGGCCCGGTCGCTGGCGCGCAACCCGATGGCGAACGCGGCCTGATCCTCGAAGCTCATCGGGTTGCGCCCGGTGATCTCGTGGATGCGGCCCAGCCGGTGCCGCACGGTGTTGGTGTGCAGGAACAGCTCGCGGGCGGTGTCGATCAGTGACCCGTTGGTGGCCAGGAACGCCCGGAGCGTCCGCACGTGCTGGGTGCCCCGGTCGTGGTCCAAGCGCTCGAGCGGGTCGATGAGTTGGTTCTTGAACGGGGCCAACCGGTTCAGGGGCAACCCCTCGAGCAGGCTGTCGAAGGTGCTCAGTTGATCGGGTCCGATGCTGCCGCCGTGTTGCTGGGCGAGGTCGAGGGCGATGCGCGCCTGGGTGATCGCCGCGCCCAGTTCGGCGAGCGGTGCGGCCGCGGCGTGTCCCGAAGGCAGTGACAGCTCGGTGGTGGCCTGCGCGCGGGCGCCGGCCTCGACCACCAGACACACCTCGGGTGCATCGCCGACCAGGGCGTCGGGAAACGCCATGGACAGGACGGCGCCGGCCCCGGCCGGCCAGGCCGAGCAGGTCAGGTCGGGCGAGCTCAGCCCCGCCCAGTCCAACAGTTGATTGAGGGCATCGGGCAGCAGCATGCGGCGCTCGATCAGCGACAGCAGTTGCCCGACCCGTTCTCGGGCCAGGGCGGATTCGATGTCGCGGTCACCTTGGGCAGCCTGGGCGAATCGCGCGATCAGCTCCAGCACGGCGGTTTCGGGCGGATCGCCACTGCCCACCCAGGTCAGGGCGCCCAGCCCGTCGACCACCGTGGTGGCACCGGCGTCCTCGGGTGTCTCGTCGGGATCCAGCAGCAGGTAGCCGCCCAGCACCTCACCGGCCCGGTCCAAGAGCTGACGCACCGACTCGCGCCGCCGTTGTGACGAAAGCAGTTCGGGCATCAGCGAATGGGTGGCCCGCGCGACGGATATCTCGCCGCCCACCTGGAAGTCGGCGACGTAGCGGCTCACCGACGAGAACGGCACATTGGGCGGGGCGATGAGGATCGGCAGACTGTCGCGGGCGGCCGCGGTGATCAGCGCGCCGGGGACGGTGTCGTGCACATCGCCGATGCCGAAGCACAACCCGGCGGCCCCGGCCCGGGTCAACGATTCGACGAAGGCCGCGCAGTCCTGCGCGGTCTGCAGGCTGATGCCGACCGTGCAGACCAGTTCGCCCCCGCGCAGATACCGCGACGGGTCCCGTAACTCTGTGGTGTGCACCCAGCTGATCCGGCGCGCCAGGTCACCGGTGGGTTCGTCGGGGGTGAGCAGCCCGCGATGTGACTCGAGGAGATCGCGCAGTGTCGGTATGACGTCGCCGCGGTCCGACATGGGCTGAGCGTAACTCCGTCGTCACACCCGTGCCGGCCGGCATTGTCGGATCCTCCAAAGCCGGCATGGTCCAACAGTGGGTTCGCAGCGTGTTCGCCGCGATCGCTTGGCGGTTGCACCACTGCGGCGTGATAGTTCCTGCAACCACGTGAGAGGGAGCACACGATGACTGCATCGCCGATCTCGTTGCCCGCGCATGACCCCGGCGGACACCAGGTTCTACGGCGTGAATTCTCGCTGTGGTCGGCCTTTGCCTTTGCTTTTGCGTTCATCTCGCCGATCGTCGCGCTCTACGGAATCTTCGGTCTGGCGCTGGCCGCGGCCGGCCCGAGCTTCTGGTGGGGCTTCGGTCTGGTGTTCGGCGGCCAGCTGCTGGTGGCCCTGGTGTTCGCGATGCTGGTGTCCCGCTGGCCGTTGGAGGGTTCCATATACCAATGGTCCCGGCGGCTGCTCGGCACGACCTACGGCTGGTTCGCCGGCTGGGTGTACATGTGGACGCTGGTGATCGCGATGGCGACGGTGGCGCTCGGCGCCGCCGGGTTCGTGGCCAACATCGCCGGGGTGGAATCGCCGTCGGGCGGCTTGCGGGCCGTCATCGCGCTCGTGATCCTGCTCGGCGGAACGGCGATCAACCTGATCGGCCGCGGTGCGCTCAAGGTGTTCATGACCGCGAGCATCGTGGCCGAGGTGATCGGTTCGATCGGGCTGGGTACCTGGCTGCTGCTGTTCCACCGCAACAACTCGTTGTCGGTGCTGTTCGACGGCGGCGGTCCCGGGGTGGACACCTGGAGCTATCTGAGCGGGCCGTTCCTGATCGCGGTGGCGTTCATCGGGTTCTCGTTCGTCGGGTTCGAGAGCGCGGGCGCGATCGCCGAGGAGGTGCACGAGCCGCGGCGGGACCTGCCCAAGGCTGTGCTGTTCTCGCTGGGGTTCATCGCGTTGGTGGTGGCCTACTCGAGCCTGGCGATCATCCTGGCGATCCCCGATCTCGATGCGGTGGTGTCCGGTTCGGTGGCCGACCCGGTGTACGAAACCCTCACGGCGGCACTGGGTCACGGCATCGCCAAACCGGTCGAGGTGCTGTTCGTGATCGGTTTCCTGGCCAGCTTCCTGGCCCTGCAGACGTCCGCGTCCCGCGTGATCTGGGCCTACGCCCGCGACGGTGCGCTGCCGGCGTCGGCCGGGCTGGCCCGGTTGCGCGGCCGGGCCCGGATTCCGGTGGTGGCGATCCTGGTCACCACGGTGGTCGGCGGGGCACTGTTCCTGCTGTCCATCGTGGCCGGCGACATCTATTCGCTCATGGTCAATTTCACCGCCGGCGGCTTCTACCTGGCGTTCCTGTTCCCGCTGCTCGGGTTCGTGGTGGTCTTGGCCCGCCGCGGCTGGAAGGACGGCGCGTTCAGCCTGGGCCGGGCCACGGTGCCGGTGGCCGCGGTGGCCGCGGTGTGGGCTGTCCTGCAGACACTCAACATCGCCTGGCCCAGACCGGTTTTCGAGCAGCGCTACCTGGACTGGTCGGTGTGGATCGGGGTCGCGGTGCTGGGTGTGATCGGACTCGGGATCCTGCTCGGTGTGCGTGGACGGATTGTGAGCGCCGCGGTGATCGACGAGGACGAGATCTTCGACGAGCAGGCCGACGACAAGGTGGCCGTCGATGACTGACTCACCCGTCGCGGTCGTCACCGGCGGCGCCAGCGGGATCGGTGCCGCGGTGGTCACCGCGTTGCGCGAGCGCGGCTACCGCATCGGCACGCTCGACCTGTCCGGTGAAACGCGGGCGGATCATGCTGTGGCAGCGGATGTTTCCGATGGTGCCGCGGTGTCCGGCGCGGTCGCCGAGATCCGCGCGGAGCTCGGACCCATCACCGCACTGGTGACCTCGGCGGGGCACTACGAGATGGCTCCGGTCAGCCAGATCAGCACCCAGGCCTGGCACCGCATGCTGCGGGTCCACGTGGGCGGGCTGTTCCACGCCGCTCGGGCCTGCCTGCCGGACATGGTGGAGCGGGGCTCTGGCGCGGTGGTCGCGGTGGCCAGTGAACTGGCCGTCGGTGGCGGCGACGGGGACGCCCACTACGCGGCGGCCAAGGGCGCCATCCTCGGCGTGGTGCGCAGCCTGGCCGCCGAGGTGGCCGATCGCGGCGTGCGCGTGAATGCGGTGGCGCCCGGCCCTACCGACACCCCGCTGCTCGCCGACGATTCGCCTTGGCGCGCAGCCGATTACCTCGACACCCTGCCGTTGCGGCGGCTGGTCACGCCGGCCGAGGTGGCGCGTTGTGTGCAATACCTGGTGTGCGACGCCACGTTCAGCACCGGTGACGTCGTCAATGTCAACGCAGGAGCGGTGATATGAGCTCGCTGTCGGGCCGGGTGGCGTTGGTCACCGGAGCCGTACAGGGAATGGGCGCGGCGCATGCGCGACGCCTGGCTGCCGCGGGGGCTACGGTGGCGGTCAACGACATTCGCGGCACTGCCGCCCTGGATGAGCTGGCCTCCGAGATCGGCGGACTGGCCGTCCCCGGCGATGTCAGCGACCCCGAAGCCGGTGTCAGGATCGTCGATGCGGTGGTGGCCGCGGCGGGCCGGCTCGACGTGCTGGTCGCCAACCACGCGTACATGACCATGGCGCCGCTGCTCGAACACGACGAGGCGGACTGGTGGCGGGTCATCGACACCAACCTGGGCGGCACCTTCCATCTGGTGCAGGCGGCCTTGCCGCACATGCGTCGCAACGGTGGCGGCCGGATCGTGGTGATCTCCAGCGAGTGGGGTGTCACCGGCTGGCCGGAGGCGACGGCCTATGCGGCGTCGAAGGCCGGGCTCATCTCGTTGGTCAAGACCTTGGGCCGGGAGCTGGCGCCGGAAGGCATCATCGTCAACGCGGTGGCGCCCGGAGTGACCGACACCCCGCAGCTGCGGGTCGACGCCGAGGCGGCCGGGATCACGCTGGCGGAGATGCACCAGCGCTACGCCGAGTCGATCCCGTTGGGCCGCATCGGTTCTGTCGACGAGATCGCGGCGGCAGTGCAGTTCCTGGCCGACTTCGAGATGTCGGCGGTCGTCGGGCAGGTGATCTCCTGCAACGGCGGGGCCACCCGGACGAGGGTGTGAAGTGATGACGGAAGGGAATCAGGTGGCAGGCCAGCCGTACGTGCGGTCGGAGACGGGCAACGTCGGTCAGATCGATGCGATGGCGGTACCGCGATATGCCGGTATCGCCACGTTCGCCCGGCTGCCGCAGCGGCACGAGGTCTCCGGCTACGACATCGCGGTGCTCGGGGTGCCGTTCGACACCGGCGTCACCTACCGGCCCGGTGCCCGGTTCGGCCCGGCCGCGATCCGGCAGGCCTCACGTCTGCTCAAGCCGTATCACCCGGCACTGGATGTCAGCCCGTTCGCGCAGGCGCAGGTGGTCGATGCCGGGGATGTCGCGGCCAATCCATTCGACATCGAGGCGGCGGTGGACCAGATCCGGGAGGGCATCGCGGAATTGGTGACGACGCCGCAGCAGCGGGTGGTGCTGCTCGGCGGGGACCACACCATCGCGTTGCCGGCCCTGCAGGCGATGCACGCGGTGCACGGCCCGGTGGCGCTGGTGCATTTCGACGCCCACCTCGATACCTGGGACACCTATTTCGGTGCGCCCTGCACGCACGGCACCCCGTTCCGCCGGGCCTCCGAACAGGGCCTGATCGTGAAGGGCCACTCGGCGCACATCGGGATCCGCGGCTCGCTCTACGACCGCGCCGACCTGCTCGACGATGAGTCGTTGGGCTTCACGGTGGTGCACTGCCGCGATATCGACCGCATCGGCGTCGACGGTGTCATCGAGCGGATTCGTGAGCGGGTCGGGGATCACCCGGTGTACGTCTCGATCGACATCGACGTACTGGACCCGGCCTTCGCCCCGGGCACGGGCACCCCCGAGATCGGCGGCATGACGAGCCGAGAGTTGGTGGCGGTATTGCGCGCCATGCGCGGCCTGCCGATCGTCGGCGCGGACGTGGTGGAGGTCGCCCCGGCCTACGACAGCGGTGACGTCACCGCCGTGGCGGCGGCCAATCTGGCCTACGAACTGATTACGCTGATGGCCGACGATGACTGAATTCCGTTGGCCAGAAGGAAAAACCGCGGCCGCCGCCTTCACCTTCGACGTCGATGCCGAATCGGCGGTGTTGTGGGGCAACGATGGCGTCGCCGCGCGGATGAGTGTGATGTCCCACCAGGCCTACGGCCCGCTGGTGGGCATTCCGCGGATCCTGGATCTGCTGGAGCGGCACCAGATTCCGTCGACGTTCTTCGTCCCCGGTCACACCGCGCACCGGTACCCCGAGGCGGTGCGGGCGATCGTGGCGGCCGGCCACGAGATCGCCCACCACGGCTATCTGCATGAGCAGCCGACGGCGCTGACTCTCCAGGAGGAGGTCGACGCGCTGGACCGCGGGCTGGACGCGCTGGCGGAGGTGGCCGGGGTCCGGCCGGTCGGCTACCGGGCGCCGATGTGGGACCTGTCCTGGCACACCCCGTCACTGCTCGCGGAGCGCGACTTCCTGTACGACTCCAGCCTGATGGACGCCGACACCCCCTACGAGTTGGCGGTCGGCGATACCTCGCTGGTGGAGATTCCGATCCAATGGGCGCTCGACGACTGGGAGCAGTACTGCTACCTGCCCGACATCTCCGGTTCCGGTCTGATCGAGAGCCCGCGCAAGGCCCGGGAACTGTGGCAGCTGGAGTTCGACGCGCTGCGCCGCGCCGGCGCGTGCTGGGTGCTGACCAATCACCCGTTCCTGTCCGGGCGGGCGTCGCGGGCAGCCGAACTCGACGACCTGATGCGATATGTGCGCGAGCACACCGAAGTCTGGACGACGAACCTCGCGGCGATCGCCGAGCATGTGCGCACGCTCGGGCTGGCGCCGCGCAGCATCACCAAGCCGTGATCAGACCGGCTGCACCCGTTGCCGTTTCATCACCGCGTCGACCAAGGCGGGGGCCACGGTGTTGATGGCCTTGGCGGTCACCGCCATCCGCGGGGCGATCTGCACCGGCCGGGTGCGCGCTGCGGTCAGCATCCAGTCCGCCGCCTCGGAGGCCGTCAGGCCGGGCAGGCCGTCGTACGCGCGGGTCGGTGCGATCATCGGCGTCTTCACGAGCGGGTAGTACAGCGTCGTGGAATGCACGCCGACGGCGGCCCATTCGGTTTCGATGACCCGGCTGACCGCGCTGAGGGCGGCCTTGGAGGCGTTGTACACCGCGAACAGCGGTGAGGATTCGTTCATCACACCCCAGGTGGACACGTTGATGATGTGCCCGTCGCGGCGTTCCCGCATGCCCGGTGCCAGGCCGCGGATGAGCCGCAGCGGTGAGTAGTAGTTGAGCGTCATCGTGCGCTCGACGTCGTGCCAACGGTCCAGTGACTCGGCCAGCGGACGCCTGATCGACCGGCCCGCGTTGTTGATCAGGATGTCGACGCCGCCCAGGTCGCGTTCCACGGTGGCGACCAGTTCGTCGATGGCGTCCATGTCGGACAGGTCCACCGCATGGGCGCGGGCGTCGCCGCCCTTCGCGGAGATCCGCCCGACGAGGTCGTCGAGCAGCTCCTGGCGGCGGGCCACCGCGATCACGGTGGCCCCCTTGGCGGCGAATTTCTCGGCCGCGGCCTCGCCGATGCCCGAAGAAGCGCCGGTCAGCAGGATGCGCTTGCCGGCGACGTCGATATCGTCGCGGGCCTGCAGCCGTTCGGTCAGCGGCGGACGCATGCTGGTCAGCAACAGCTGTTCGGACAGCCGGCGCAGCGGGCTCTTGCTCATGCGCCGAGTTTAGGTCGCCTACCTTCTGCGATGACTTGTGGGCGCCCGCCGAGTCGGTACGGGTATGACCATCACTGGCAAGCTCGACCAGCGCTTCAGCGAGGCAACCGAACCGACCGGGTGGCCGACCACCACCGGCGCACTCGACACGGCCGAGCTGTACTGGCTCACCACCGTGCGCGGCGACGGGCGACCGCACGTGACGCCCCTGGTGGGGGTGTGGACGGACGGCGCGTTCGTGTTCTGCACCGGGCCGGCCGAACAGAAGGCCCGGAACCTGCAGGCCGGCGCCGCCGTCGTCGTCACCACCGGAACCAACACGTGGAATGCGGGCCTGGACGTCGTCGTCGAGGGCACGGCTACGCGGGTGACCGGGCGGGCGCGCCTGACCGCGCTGGCCGACGTCTACCGGGCCAAGTACGGCGACGACTGGGATTTCGATTGCGACGACGAGGTTTTCGACCCGCAGGGTGAGGCAGCGATCGTGTACCAGGTGAGCCCGGCGAAGGTGATCGCGTTCGCGAAGTCACCCCATGGCCAGACCACCTTCCGCTTCTGACCCAGCGATTTGTGCACGATTACCGGCGGTCAGCGCGGGTAATCGTGCACAAATCGGTCTAGAAGTAGCGCGGGAAGGCACTCCAGTCCGGATCGCGCTTCTCCAGGAACGCGTCGCGGCCTTCGACGGCCTCGTCGGTCATGTAGGCCAACCGGGTGGCTTCGCCGGCGAACACCTGCTGGCCCACCAGGCCGTCGTCGATCAGGTTGAACGAGAACTTCAGCATCCGGATCGCCTGGGGCGACTTGCCGTTGATCTCGGTGGCCCACTGCAGGCCGACCGACTCGAGTTCGGCATGGTCGACGACCTCGTTCACCGCGCCCATCTGGTACATGGTCTCGGCGTCGTAGGCGCGGCCCAGGAAGAAGATCTCGCGGGCGAACTTCTGCCCGGTCTGGCGGGCGAGGTAGGCGCTGCCGAAGCCCCCATCGAAGCTGCCGACGTCGGCATCGGTCTGCTTGAACCGGGCGTGCTGGCGGCTGGCCAGGGTCAGATCGCAGGTGACGTGCAGACTGTGTCCGCCGCCGGCTGCCCAGCCGTTGACCAGGCAGATCACCACCTTGGGCATGAACCGGATCAGCCGTTGCACCTCGAGGATGTGCAGCCGTCCGGCCCGGGCGGCGTCGACCGTCTCGGCGGTCTCGCCGCTGGCGTACTGGTAGCCGGACCGGCCGCGGATGCGCTGGTCCCCGCCCGAGCAGAACGCCCAGCCGCCGTCCTTGACCGACGGGCCGTTGCCGGTCAGCAACACCACACCGACATCGAGCGACATCCGGGCGTGGTCGAGCACGCGGTACAGCTCGTCGACGGTGTGCGGCCGGAATGCGTTGCGCACCTCGGGCCGGTCGAACGCGACCCGCACCGTGGGCTGCCGGGCGCCGTCGGCGACGTGGCGGTGATAGGTGATGTCGGTCAGGTCGTCGAAGCCGGGTACCGGCTCCCAGACTGTCGGGTCGAACGGGTTGTCTGCACTCACGTGCTCGACTGTAGAGCGGCGGCGGCGTGAGGTTTCACCGGTACCGTCGCGGGGTACAAAACCTGCCGCGATGATGCGTACCGCGCATCACCAGATCAGAGGAGAGGCCGCGTTGACCACAATGCAGAAGTCGGTGAGTGTGTTGTTCTCAGGGTTGGTTGCAGGCCTGGTGCTGGCCGGGTGTTCACCCGCGGTCACCGGCGGTGACACCAAGTGCAAGGACTTCATCGGACAGGACGAGAAGACGCAGAACGACGCGGTGGCCAAGATGCTGAAGGACGAGAAGGGCACCGACGCGGCTCAGTTGGAGATCACCGGTACCCGGTTGGCGGTACAAACGTTCTGTCAGACGATGGGCAAGCAGGACTCCAAGATCAAGGAGGCCCCGCACCTCTGACGTCGGCTCAGATCGGGTCGAGCCGGAACACCGGGCAGCGCCCGGCCAAGGCTTCGAACTCGTCGGGGTTGGGCCCGGTGACCAGGCCGGCGTTGCGCATGAATCCCACCCCGGTCGGAACCAGGACCGGGAATTCACGCAGCAGCGGCCGCGCCTGGTCGGCGGGGATCTCCACCACCCGGACGCGCTGATCCCGGCGCCCCTGGTGGATGGTGGCCTCACCGGCCGCTCTGGCGTTGGCCGCCCAGTCACCCCCGGGCAGCCCACCGACGACGTAGCGGTGACCATCCACGACCATCGGGGTGACGGGTGTGGACCGGGGTTTCCCGGTCTTGCGGCCCGGGACGGTGAGCACCACCGGGCCCTTGTCGATGCCGACCTTGTTCAGCCCGATCATCACTTTGTTGACGTATTTCAGCCACCACGGCGGCTGGATGCGGTCGTCAGCCATGGCACCAGCCTAGGTGCCGATGCCGGCCCGGCCCAGGGCCGTGACCAGTCCGTCGGGCCGGCCGGCCGTCGGCAGGGGATCGACCAGCGCGAACTGGCATCCCACCGCCCGCGCCCCGCCGTCGGCTTCCTCGCTGTCGCCGACCATCAGCGAGTCTTGCGCGGGCACGCCCAGGCGCCGCAGGGCGGCGGTGAAGATCGCCGGGTCCGGCTTGACCGCGCCGACTTCGAAGGACAGCACGTACTCGTTGACGTGATCGCCGGCGCCGATCGCCGCGAAGGCCGGGCGCACATCGAACGCGATGTTGGAGACGACGGCCGTCCGGACCCCTTGTGCTCTCAGGCTTTTGAGCACCCGCGCGGTGTCCGGGTAGGCGCTCCAGCTGGCCGGGTCGATCACGCGGTCATACAGCGATTCGGCGTGGTGGTCGGCGAGCCCTGATTCACGCAGCACGTGCAGGTAGGCCTCGCGGTGCAGGTGCGGGGCCAGGTCACGGTTGGCCCAGGCGCGGTACTGCTCGTCGGTCATGGTCACCGAACGCCCGGTCGGTGCGGTGAGCCGACGCATCAACTCCGCCTGCACGTGGCCGTCGACCTCGCGTTCGTCGACGGCCATCCCCGCAAACCAGCTGTCCTGTTCCTCGAGGCGGAACAGGGTCCCGGAGAAGTCGAACAACACAGCCGACACCATGTCCGCCATCGTGCCATGGGTGTCGGCCGGTATCAGCCGCGTTCGCGGGACGCCTTGTCGGTCAGCACGTCTCGTTCGCGTTCGTTGTGGGCCAGGGCCGCGGCCCGGTCGAATTGCTCGGCGGCCTCGTGGTGGCGGCCCAGCCGGGACAGCAGTTCCCCGCGCACGCTGGGCAGCAGGTACGAGCCGTCCAGCCCCTCGATGCCGTCGATGATCGTCAGTGCCTCCCGCGGTCCGGTATGCATGGCAACCGCCACCGCCCGGTTGAGTTGCACCACCGGGGAGGGCGCGATCTGCAGCAGCGCGTCATAGATCGTGACGATGCGCCCCCAGTCGGTGTCCGCGGCGGTGGGCGCGACGGCATGGCATTCGGCGAGCGCGGCCTGCAGCGCGTATGGCCCCCAACCGCGTTGTCCGCGTGCGTCTTCGGCGCGCTGCAGGGCGGCGATGCCGCGCTGGATCTGGGCGCGGTCCCAGCGGGCCCGGTTCTGGTCTTCCAGCAGGATGGGGCGACCCTCGGCGTCGGTGCGGGCCGCGAAGCGCGACGACTGGAATTCCATCAGCGCCACCAGGCCGTGCGCCTCGGGTTCACCGGGCACCAGTGCGGCCAGCACTCGGCCCAATCGCAATGCCTCGGTGCACAGCTCGTCGCGGATCCAGCGTTGCCCGAAGGAGGCCGAGTAGCCCTCGTTGTAGATCAGGTAGATCACCGACAGAACGGCCGAGAGCCGCTGCGGGTACTCGTCGCGAGGCGGCACCTCGAACGGTGGGTTGGCTTGCGCCAGAGCCTTTTTGGCGCGGGTGATGCGGGCGGCCGCGGTGGCCGTCGAAACCAGGAACGCCCGCGCGATCTCCTCGGTGCTCAATCCGCCGACCATGCGCAGCGTCAACGCGATCTGGGCCTCTCGGGACAGCACCGGGTGCGCGGCGATGAAGATCAGCCGCATGACGTCGTCGTCGATCCGGTCGGGATCCCATGCCTCGTCGACGTGTTCGGCCAGGTCCCGGGCCAGCACGGCGTACTTGGCGTCGAGGTTCTCCGCGCGGCGCCAATGGTCGATGGCCTTGCGCCTGGCGACCGTGGTCAGCCAGGCGCCGGGGTTGCGCGGTACGCCGGACTCCGGCCATTGGGTCAGCGCGTCGAGCAGGGCTTCCTGCGCGAGATCCTCGGCCAGGCTCACATCACCGACGGTGCGGGTCAGGGTGGCCAGAATCTTGGCCGCTTCCATCCGCCAGACCGCGGCGATGGTTTCTCGCATGTCGGCAGCGGTCGCGGGGTTGTCGGGCACCTCACCCATTCTGCCGAGCAGACGCAGACTCGCATCGACACGCCCGAGAACGTGCGATTCTGCGTCTGCTCGCGCAGAGAACGTCAGCCGATCGCGCGGGCAGCGCCCTCCCAGAACTGGGCCCGGACGGCCTTCTTGTCCGGCTTGCCGAGCGCGGTCACGGGCACCGAGTCCACCACGATCACCTGTTTGGGCGATTGCACCGAGCCCTTCCGGTCCTTGACCGCGGCCTGGATCTCCGCTGTCACGCGAGCCACGGCCTCGTCGTCGGATGCGGCGTCGGGACGCAGCACGATCACCGCGGTCACGGCCTCACCCCACTTCTCGTCGGGGGTGCCGATCACACACACCTGCGCCACCGAAGGATGTTCGGCGACAACGTCTTCCACCTCACGTGGGAACACGTTGAAACCACCGGTGACGATCATGTCCTTGACGCGGTCGACGATGAACCAGTAGCCGTCCTCGTCTTCCCGGGCCATGTCACCGGTACGCAGCCAGCCGTCCTTGAAGGTGTCGGCGGTGGCGTCGGGCAGCTTCCAGTAGCCGCCGGCCAGCAGCGGCCCGGACACGCAGATCTCGCCGACCTCGCCTTGCGCGACGGGGTTGCCCTCGGGATCCAGTAGCGCGGTCCGCGCGAACAGGGTGGGCCGGCCGCAGGAGGTCAGCCGCTTCTCGTCGTGGTCCTTCTTGCCGAGGTACGAGATCACCATGGGCGCCTCGGACTGGCCGTAGTACTGCGCGAAGATCGGACCGAACCGCTTGAGCGCCTCGGCCAGCCGCACCGGGTTCATCGCGGAGGCGCCGTAGTAGACGGTCTCGAGCGAGGACAGGTCACGGGTGTGCGAGTCGGGGTGATCCATCAGTGCGTAGATCATCGACGGCACCAGCATGGTCGCCGTGATGCGACGCTCCTCGATCACGCGCAGCACCTCGGCCGGATCGAACTTGGGCAGCACGATCATCTCGCCGCCCTTGACGATCGTCGGCACGAAGAACGCCGCACCGGCATGCGACAGCGGCGTGCACATCAGGAAGCGGGGGTTCTCCGGCCACTCCCATTCGGCGAGCTGGATCGTGGTCATGGTGGTGATCGACCGGACCGTGCCCATCACGCCCTTGGGCTTACCGGTGGTGCCTCCGGTGTAGGTGAGCCCACCGATGTGGTCCGGCGGCAGCTCGGCGGCCACCAGGGGGACGGGGGAGTACTTGGCGGCCTCGGCCACCAGATCCTTGGCGACGCCCTCCAGCGCGGCCGGCACCGGCCCGATGGTCAAGACCTGGCGCAGTGACGGCACCTTCTCCAGCAACCCCTGGGCCCGCTCCACGAAGGCGGGCGTGGGATCGATGATCAGCGTCGTCACCTCGGCATCCGACAACACATAGGCGTGATCGTCCAGCGAACCGAGAGGGTGTAGTGCCGTGCGCCGGTACCCCTGGGTCTGTCCGGCGCCGATGATCATCAGCACCTCGGGCCGGTTCAGCGACAGCAGGCCGACGCCTTCGCCCGTGCCGGCACGGAGCGCCTCGAAGGCCTGAATGTACTGGCTGATGCGTTCCGCGAGCTCGCCACCGGTCAGGGTGGTGTCGCCGAGGAACAGCACGGGCTTGTCTTTGTTGCGCTTGAGCGCGCCGACCGTGAGGTGGCCGGAATGGATGGGATGGTGCAGCAGCGCATCACTCATGGGGTCCAGATTAGAACGTGTTCCAGAAATTGTTGAGCCGATCCCCGATGTCGGCGGTAACACCCGGCCACCCCGGTTCGAAAAGCAGGTAGCGCTCTACTCGTGTTCTCGCTGGTGGAGCTGCCTAGATTCACTTGTGTAGGGGGGCGGGAGCCAGTCCCCGGCGGGTTAGGGACCGCCGGGGACTGTGCTCACAAGCACCCGGGGGAGCGCCTCAGTCCGTCAACTGCGACGGATCAGCGGCCGGCGGCCTGACGGGCCTGCTTGGCGATCTTCTCGGCCAGGTCGGCCTTCCACTGGATCTCTTTCTGAATCCACTCGTTGTCCTGCGGAAACTCCTCGGTCTCGCTGACCCGGCGGACCTCCAGCTTCACGCCGGGACCCAGCGGGCACTTGCGGGCCCACTGCTTGGCCTCCTCCTTCGAGGACACCTCGAGCATCCAGAACCCGTTGAACAACTCCTTGGCCTCGGTGTAGGGCCCATCGGTGACGACCGGGGGATCGGCGTTGAAATCGACGACGAATCCCTCGTCGGGGTCGGTCAATCCCTCGCCGGCCAGCAGCACACCGGCCTTGATCAGCTCTTCGTTGTAGCGGCCCATCTGCGCGATGATCTCGTCGAAGTCGATGTCCTGCTCGGACATCGCGAGCTCGGCTTCGGGGGTGGACCGCATGATCAGCATGTAGCGCGACATTGTGTGTCTCCTTCTGGTGTCGGGAAGGGGCCCGTTCATTGTTGTTCAAGTGGCCCTCGTAACCACGTCGAACGGCACCTCGCCGAAATCGACATCGCCCACGGAAATTTTTGAAAATTTTTCGCATCGGCCGCCCACGCAGTCCTTAAGCACCGCGGATAGATGTGGATCTCATGAGTGACAAGACGCAGCCGAAGCTGTGGCAGGTCGCCGGCACACTGGCAATTGCGGTCATGGCGGTGGGCGGCATGTTCGTGATGACCAGGGCGACGAGCCGGCCCATGGTCAGCCTCGGGCCGGTGGTCGGGTATGCGACGGTGCGTGACCACGACGCCGTCCTGGTCGCCTATGGACGGTCCGGCGGGACGATCGGTCCGCCGTTCGGTTCCAACGACACCTGGCAGGAACGCGTCGCCGCGATCGCGCTGGACGACGGCGAGCTGCTGTGGGACATCCAGCTGCACGACACCGAGGGCTGGGAGCGGGGCGTGCTGGCGGTCGCCGACGGCCTGGCCTACGTCGCGACCGATGAGGGGTTGTCCGTGCTCCAGGTCGACGACGGCAGCATCGTCGTCGGCGACCTCGGTGACGGTTACGTCGAGTCCTTCAACGGCTACAACGTCGATCCGCGCATCGATGCCGTTGTCGCGCTGACCGATTCCGGGCAGGTCGACGCCGTGCCTTTGGGGACGACGGACATCGCCGCGGTCCCCGAGGACATCGCCGAGGCGTGGCGCACCACGCTGATCGCCGAATCCTCTCCGACGGGCGACTCGGATTTCGGCACCAACCAGGTGGACCCCGCGGCGATGCCCACCGGAATGGCGCTGCCCGGTGGCCAACTCATCACGGTGCCAAAGCCGTACCAGTCGCCCGACCAGCAACTGCTGCGCGACGGCAAGCCGCTGGCCCGCCTCGACGGCCTCCTCCGGCCCGAGTTGGTCTATGAGGTGGTGCGCACACCGGCGGCGCTGGCCACGCCCGGGCAGCTCGAGGAGGGCACCGCGATGTTCAACCATCACCATTCGGCGGCGGGCCCGCTCGGTGCGGAGCACGGGGTGGTGCTGGTGGACGGCGAACCAGCCGACGATCCGGGCGCCGAGGAACTCCGGCTGTTCGACGTCGAAACCGGCGACACCCTCGCGGTCATCGGCGGTATCGACGGATATGTGCGGGCCACCGCGACCCCGAAGGGGCCCATCCTGGTGATCGCCGCCGCCGAGGGCACCGGCCTGGACAACGACCGGGTCATCATCGTGCGCACCGACGGCCGGACCACGATGACCCACATCGGCGACACGGATTTCTGGGGACGCACCCGAGCAAACGTCACGACGCTCTAGCATCCGAGCATGACCAGCCCGAACGAGTCAGCCGATCTCGTCCTCTACGGCACCATCCTGACCGTCGACGATGCGCGGCCCACCGCGGAGGCGATCGCGGTGTCCGGGGGCCGCATCGTCGCCATCGGATCCAAAGCCGAGGTGGCCGGCCTGGTCGGCCCCGAGACCGACGTCCGCGAGGTCGACGGCTGCGTCCTGCCGGGTTTCATTGAGGCGCACGGTCATCCGTTGATGGAGGCGGTGGCGTTGTCGGGTCGCATCGTGGATATTCGTCCGGTCACGCTGGCCACCGCGCAGGAGGTGATCGACGCGGTCCACGCCGAGGTGGCGCGGCGCGGTCCCGACGGCGCGTTCCTCAATGGTTGGGATCCGCTGCTGCAGAACGGATTGCCCGAGCCGACGCTGGCCTGGCTGGACGGTGTCGCACCGGAGCACCCGCTGGTGATCGTGCACAACTCCGGTCACAAGGCGTACTTCAACACCGCCGCGGCCAGACGTGCCGGCCTCACCCGCGACACTCCGGATCCCAAGGGCGCCAAGTACGGCCGGGACGCCGAGGGCGAACTGGACGGCACCGCCGAGGAAACGGGAGCAGTGTTCCCGCTGCTGGGCGACGCCATCTCGGTCAGCGACTATCCGGCGATGCTGGCAGCTGAATGCGCGCGGCTGAACCGGGCCGGGCTGACCACGTGTTCGGAGATGGCGTTCGACCCGATGTTCCGGCCGCTGCTCGCGCAGATGCACGACCAGCTGACCGTGCGGCTGCGCACCTACGAGATGTCCACCGCGGAACTGCACACCGATGCCACGCCGTTCGACGGTGACGACCTGGTCCGCCAGGTCGGCATCAAGATCTGGGTCGACGGGTCGCCCTGGGTCGGCAACATCGACCTGACCTTCCCGTACCTGGACACCGACGCCACCCGGACCATCGGTGTGGTGCCCGGCTCGTGCGGCCACGCCAACTACACGAAAGAGCAGCTCACCGAAATCGTCGGCACCTTCTTCCCGCGCGGCTGGCAACTGGCCTGCCACGTGCACGGCGACGCCGGGGTGGACACGATCCTCGACGTCTACGAGCAAGTCCTGCAAGCACATCCCCGCGAGGACCACCGGCTGCGGCTGGAACACGTCGGCGCCATCACGCCCGCGCAGCTGCAGCGGGCGCACACGCTCGGCGTCACGTGCAGCCTGTTCGTCGACCACCTGCACTACTGGGGCGACGTCCTCGTCGACGGGCTCTTCGGCCCCGAGCGCGGTGAACAGTGGATGCCGGCGGGCTCGGCGGTGGCCACCGGGATGCGGATCTCGCTGCACAACGATCCGCCCGTGACGCCCGAGGAGCCACTGCGCAACATCAGTGTGGCCGTCACGCGGACCGCTCCGAGCGGACGGGTGATGGCGCCCGAGGAGCGGTTGACGGTGGAGCAGGCGATCCGGGCGCAGACCATCGACGCGGCGTGGCAGTTGTTCGCCGACAACGTGATCGGCTCGCTGCAGGTCGGCAAGTACGCCGACCTGGTGATCGTGTCGGCCGACCCGCGCGAGACGGCCCCGGAGAGCATCGCCGACCTGGACATACAGGCCACGTTCCTGGCCGGGCGGCAGGTTTACCCGAAAGCCGGTTGACGGTCCGCCCACCGTGGCACGCTCTGGGAATGTCAGATTTGCCCGATCCCGAGTTTCTCGACGAACGCGTCGCCCACTGGGCCGCGACCAAGCCTGACGAGGAGGCGGTCACCTATCTGAGCCGCACGTGGACCTGGTCGCAGTGGTACGACCGGATCCGGCGGCTCGCCGGGGCGTTGAGCGCGTGGGGCGTCGGGCACGGGGATGTGGTCGCTTTCCTGGACAAGAACCACCCGGCCTGCGTCGAGTTGACGCTCGCGGGCGCCATGCTCGGTGCGGGCAACGCGATAATCAACTTCCGGCTGGCGGCCGACGAGTTGGACTATGTGCTCAACGACTGCGGCGCCAAGGTGCTGGTGGTCGGCGAGGAACTCCGGCCGGGCATCGATGCGATCGCCGACCGGCTCACCGCCGTCGAGCACATCGTCACGGTCACCCCGGAGGGCGCCGACGGCGACGAGTACGAGGCGTTGCTCGCCGGGGCGTCGCCCGTCGACCGCTCACCTGACGTGCGGCCCGACGACACCTGCATCATCATGTACTCCTCGGGCACCACCGGCCGGCCCAAGGGCATCGCACTGACCCACACCAACGTCATCTCGCACACCCTCAACGCCTTCGAGGGCTGGACGTTGGGCGAGCAGGACAAGAGCCTGGTCGCGATGCCGCTGTTCCACGTGGGCGGTACGTCCTACATGCAGTGGGGACTCCACCACGGTGCCCCGACCTACATGACGCGCGAGGTGGACGGGATGGCGCTGGCCGGGGGCATCCTGGCCGGGGCGAACCGGACATTTCTCGTTCCTGCGGTGCTCGCGAAAGTGTTTGACACCGGCGAGGATGCGGTGAAGCTGTTCGGTGCGCTCAAGACCTACGCCTACGGCGCGTCCCCGATGCCGTTGCCGCTGTTGCGTTCTGCGCTGCAGGCCTGGCCGGAGACGGAGTTCATCCAGGTGTACGGGCTGACCGAGGTGAGCGGCGCGATCAGCCGGCTGGGTCCCGAGGATCACCGTGGGGCGAGTGAAGCGCGGCTGATGAGTGCGGGCACCGTTGTTCCCGGCGCCGAGGTCAAGGTGGTCGACCCGGACACGGGTGTCGAGGTACCGGTCGGGGAGCAGGGTGAATTGTGGTTCCGCTCACCACAATTGATGAAGGGGTATCTCAACCGGCCGGACGCGACGGCGGAGGCGATCACGCCGGAGGGCTGGTTCCGCACCGGCGACATCGGCCGCGTCGACGACGGTGGCTACATCTTCGTCGAAGATCGCCTGAAGGACATGATCATTTCCGGTGGGGAGAACATCTATTCGATCGAAGTGGAGCGGGTGCTGGCCGAGCATCCCGCAGTCACCGAGGTCGCGGTGATCGGCGTGCCCGACGAAAAGTGGGGCGAATCGGTGAAAGCTGTTGTGACACTGGATGGTGACGTGTCCGACCAGGAGCTGATCGCGTTCGCCCGGGAACGGCTGGCCGGCTACAAATGTCCCAAGTCGATCGACGTCGTCGAAGAACTGCCACGCAATCCCACCGGAAAAATCCTGAAGAAGGATCTGCGCAAGCCGTACTGGGAGGGCCGCGACCGCGCCACGGTGTAGCAACCAATCCGCGCACATCTCTGTTTTTCCGCTTCGGAAGGGAGTATTTTCGGCCCATACGTGTGCGCGAGATGTGGGGTGCAGCCATGGTGCACGGACGTAAATTTTCGAAAATGTCTCGGAGCCGTCTCGGAACTGCGCTTCTGACAGTCCTGACGATGGTGGTCACCCTCGGTCTCCTCGGACCACCGAATGCGAACGCGTGGTCCAGAGCCGGGTTGCCGGTCGAGATGCTGTCGGTGCCCTCGGCGTCGATGGGCCGCGACATCAAGGTGCAGTTCCAGGGCGGTGGCCCGCATGCGGTCTACCTGCTGGACGGGTTGCGGGCACGCGAGGACTTCAACGGCTGGGACATCGAGACGCCGGCGTTCGAGTGGTTCTATCAATCGGGGCTGTCGGTGGTCATGCCGGTCGGCGGGATGTCGAGCTTCTACACCGACTGGTATCAGCCTGCCGCGGGCAACGGCGGGGTGTGGACCTACAAGTGGGAAACATTCCTGACCAGCGAACTTCCGCAGTGGCTGGCGGCCAACAGGGATGTGTCCAGGTCCGGAAATGCCGTGGTCGGGCTGTCGATGTCGGGTAATTCGGCGATGATCCTGGCGGCCTACTATCCCGGGCAGTTCATCTACGCGGGGTCACTGTCGGCGTTCTTGAACCCGTCCGCCGGCCCGTGGCCCGGGCTGATCGGGCTCGCGATGGGCGACTCCGGCGGCTTCAGTCCCGGACCCATGTGGGGCCCGCCCGGCGATCCGGCGTGGGCGCGCAATGATCCGACGGTGCAGGTGGGGCGGTTGGTGGCGAACAACACTCGCATCTGGGTGTACTGCGGTTCGGGAACCCCGGGTGAACTGGGCGGCGGCGACCTTCCCTCGACCTTCCTCGAAGGCACTGCGCTGCAGAGCAATCTGAACTTCCGTGACCAGTACGTCGCGGCCGGCGGCAACAACGCGGTGTTCAATTTCCCGCCGACCGGCACACACACCTGGAGCTACTGGGGCGCGCAGTTGCAGGCGATGAAACCGGACATGCAGCGGGTGTTGGGTGCCGGTTAGGCATCATTGACGTGTGCCCACGCTCGACGATGTCCTGGACCGTCTCCACGTCGTCGCGCTGCCCATGCGGGTTCGCTTCCGCGGCATCACGGTTCGTGAGGTGGCGCTGATCGACGGCCCGGCCGGCTGGGGTGAATTCGGGGCCTTCCTCGAATACGAACCCCCCGAAGCGGCCGCGTGGCTGGCCGCAGGCATCGAGGCCGCGTACCGACCGGCGCCGGCGATTCACCGGGACCGTATCCCGATCAACGCCACCGTGCCCGCGGTGCCCGCGGCCCAGGTGCCGGAGGTGCTGGCGCGCTTTCCCGGTGCGGGCACGGCCAAGGTCAAGGTCGCCGAACCGGGTCAGTCCTTGGCCGACGACGTCGCACGCGTGAACGCGGTGCGGGCGCGGATCCCGGTGGTGCGGGTGGACGCGAACGGGGGATGGAGCGTCGCAGAGGCCGCCGCGGCCGCGGCCGCGCTGACCTCCGACGGCCCGCTGGAGTATCTCGAACAGCCTTGCGCGACGGTCGAAGAGCTGGCCGAACTCCGCCACCTGGTGGACGTGCCGATCGCGGCCGACGAATCGATCCGCAAGGCAACCGATCCGCTGCGGGTGGTGCGGGCAGGTGCGGCCGACGTGGCGGTGCTCAAGGTGGCCCCGCTGGGCGGGGTTGCGCGGATGCTCGACATCGCCGCGCAGATCGCGATGCCGATCGTGGTGTCCAGCGCGCTGGATTCGGCGGTGGGCATCTCCCGCGGCCTGCTGGCCGCCGCGGCACTGCCCGAGTTACGGCACGCCTGCGGGCTGGGAACGGGTGGATTCTTCGTGGAGGATGTCGCCGACGTGCCCGCGCCGGTCGATGGGTACCTGCCGGTCGGACCGGTGGTGCCGGACCCCGCCCGGTTGTCCGGGTTGGCCGCGACTCCGCAGCGCCGGCAATGGTGGATCGGCCGGGTGCGGGAGTGCTACGCACGGATATTCGAGTAGGTCTCTACTCTAAGCAAACCGGCCTGGGTGTTCGAGACTCGCTGAATGACTCGATTTCGCGTCGGGATCATGGATCCCACAATCGCCGCACGCCCGACCGCGGACGCCTTCACCCGGGCGAACTACCTGAGTGCCGTTGCCGCGGGCGTCGACTCGTTCTGGGTGCCGGACCACCTCAATGCGCTGTTCCCACGGTCGCTGTGGCAGCCGAAGTTCTGCGGCGGCACCAAGCTGCTGCCATCGGCGGACGCCTATCTGGAGCCATGGACGATGCTGGGTAATCTCGCCGCTCGCAACCGGGTTGCCCGGCTCAGGTTGGGCGTCGGGGTGACAGACACCGGCCGACGCAATCCGGCTGTCACCGCGCAAGGCGCGGCCACCATGAACCTGCTCACCAAGGGCCGCTTCATCCTCGGTATCGGCGCCGGGGAGCGCGAGGGCAACGAACCGTACGGCGTGGACTGGTCGAAGCCGGTGGCCCGGTTCGAGGAGGCGATGGCGACAATCCGCACCCTGTGGGATTCGAATGGTGAACTGGTCAACCGTGATTCGCCATACTTTCCGCTGCGCAACGCGATCTTCGACCTGCCCGCCTACCGTGGACGCTGGCCCGAGATCTGGATCGCTGCGCATGGCCCGAGGATGTTGCGGGCCACCGGTCGTTACGCCGACGGATTCTTTCCCGCGTTCCCCCATGCGCCCCAGGAGTACGCCCAGCGTCTGGATGTCGTGCGGTCGGCTGCCTCCGATGCCGGGCGAGATCCGATGGCCATCACGCCGGCCCTCTGGCTCATGGCCGTGCCGGTGCGCAGGCCCGAGGACCTCGACGAGGCGCTGGAATCTCCGGTGTTGAAGGCCGGTGCGTTGAATGCGCCCGACGACTTCTTTGCCCGCCACGGCGCCCAGCATCCGCTGGGAGTCGGCTTCGCAGGCGCGCAGGACATCTTGCCGCAGGACTGGGACGAGGAGACTGCGCTGTCCTACATCAAGTCGGTTCCGACGTCGGTGCTCCGGGAAATGTACCTGTGCGGGACCGTCGAAGAGATCGTCGAGCAGGCGGCAGAGTGGCGCGATCACGGTGTGCGGTATCTGGTGTTGGCGAACATCGGCCCGCTGCAGCACAAGCTCGGTAAGGGCCTGGCGTCCCAACTGCTGTACGGCCAGGTCATTCGGAAGGTCAAAAAGCTCTGACGGCTGCTCTCGGAACCTGATATCGCCGGTGATATCGGGTTTCGGGGTCGGTCATGCCTTCGGGACAGGCCGGGTTTCGGCGGCGGCAGTGACGGCGGCGTGGATCACTTGCGTCACATCAGCACCGTGAGGGTCGGGGAGGTGTGCTCTGGAAGTGCGATATCGCCGGTGATATCGCGTTTGGAGGTCGGTCATGCCTTCGAGAGCGGCCGCCGAAGTGGACTAGTAGAGATCTGCCAGTGACATCGCCGGACGGCCCGAGAGCTTGTGAATCATCCACTGGTTCAACGACACTCCCTGTTCGGCAGCCTCGACACTCAGCTTGGCGTGCAGAGCCGGCGGGAGGCGCACCAAGACCTTGCCGGTGTAGCGATGATCGGTCAGCGATGCCGGTGGGGTCTCGTCTGCGGCACCGAGGACACCAACTCCTCGGCCACCTTCTTCTCGACGGCGGCGATCGCGTCGTGCGCTGTGTCGCCGTTCGCCGACAGATTCGGAAACTCAAGACATAACCCCAGGTACCAACCGTCATGGGGCATCCATTGAGCGCGGTAGGTGTACTCCGTCATGCCGTGGATCATGGCCGCACCGGCCGACAACCCAAACGATGGCCTGATTTGTGGGGTACATGGCATAGACGCCATCGCGTCCGTCGCGAACACTGAAGACGTGATGCGGTCGGTGGTGATCCTGGGCTACGCCGGAGTGCAGGCACTCGACGTGGTCGGGCCCTTCGACGTGTTCAGCAGCGCGACGCTGTGTCTTGCCGGCCAGGGCCGGTCCGAGGACGGTTACGCCGTCACACTGGCATCCCTGGATGGCGGGCCCGTCACCACCCTGACCGGACTTGAGTTCGTCGCCGCCGCGCCGCCGGACCCGCGCACCGCGATCGACACGATCGTCATCCCCGGCGGTATCGGTGCCGACGCCGCGCGGGCCGACGCAGGCGTCGTCGACTGGATCAGCACCGCCTCACGCAACGCCCGTCGCGTGGTCAGCGTCTGCACCGGCGCGTTCCTCGCCGCCCAGGCCGGACTGCTCGACGGATGCCCCGCCACCACCCACTGGGCGTCGGCCGGTCGGATGGCTGACGAATTCCCCTCGGTGGCAGTCGATCCGGAGCCGATCTTCGTGAGAAGCTCCGAGCGGGTGTGGACGGCGGCCGGGGTGACCGCGGGTATCGACCTGGCCCTGTCGCTGGTCGAGGACGATTACGGCACCGATGTCGCCCAGACGGTGGCGCGTTACCTGGTGCTCTACCTGCGCCGCCCCGGTGGCCAGACCCAGTTCGCCGCGCCGGTCTGGATGCCGCGGGCCAAGCGCGCCCCGATCCGCGAGGTGCAGGAGACCATCGAGGCCGAACCCGGTGGAGCACACAGCATCTCCGAACTGGCTCGGCGCGCGAAGATGAGCCCCCGGCATTTCACCCGGGTGTTCACCGTCGAGGTCGGCGAGGCGCCCGGCGCCTACGTCGAGCGCATCCGCACCGATGCCGCGCGGCGCCAACTCGAGGAATCGGACGACACCGTCACCGTCATCGCCGCCCGCTGCGGGTTCGGCACCGCCGAGACCATGCGGCGCAACTTCGTCCGGCGCCTGGGCGTTTCACCCGACCAATATCGAAAAACCTTCGCCTGAAAGGGAATACATCATGCAGATCGCCATCGTCCTGTACCCGGGATTCACCGCGCTCGATTTCATCGGGCCATACGAGATCCTGCATCGCCTGCCCGACACCGAGGTCAGGTTCGTCTGGCACGAGCCCGGCCCGATCACCGCGGATTCCGGTGTCCTGGTGGTCGGCGCAACGCATTCGTTCGCCGAAACGCCGTCGCCCGACCTGGTTCTGGTCCCCGGTGGGCCGACGACCGTCGAACATGCCCGTGACGAGAAGGTGCTCGCTTGGTTGCGTCAGGCCCACCAGACCGCGGAATGGACGACGTCGGTGTGCTCGGGATCGTTGCTGCTGGCCGCGGCCGGCATTCTGGACGGCCGCCGCGCCACATCGCATTGGCTGGTGCTGCCCGCGCTCAAGACCTTCGGTGTCACGGCGGTGGGGGACCAGCGCATCGTCGACGCCGGCGATCAGATCGTGACCGCGGCGGGGGTGTCCGCGGGCATCGACCTGGCGATGTGGCTGGCGGGGCAGATCGCCGGTGAGTCGAAGGCCAAGGCCATCCAGCTCGGCATCGAATACGACCCGCAACCGCCCTTCGATTCCGGTCACGTTTCCAAGGCGTCCGCGGCGACCAAGGCCGCGGCCACCGCCCTGCTGTCGAAGGACGTGATGAAACCGGCCCTGCTCAAGGCGAGCACGCTGATGCTGTGGGATCAGGCGGTCCGGAAAGTGCGCGGGCGCCACAGCGCGTGAGCGCTCAGACAGCCAGAGCGCGTGAGCGCTCAGGCGGCGGAGGGCCTGAAGTAGGGTCGGCCGGGTGAACCTGGCTTATGACGACCGAGGCAAGGGCGATGCGGTGCTGTTGATCGCCGGCCGTGGCGGCGCCGGCCGGACCTGGCACCTGCATCAGGTACCTGCGCTGCAGCGGGCCGGCTACCGCGTCATCACCTTCGACAATCGTGGGATCGGCGCCACCGAGAACGCCGAGGGGTTCGGAACCGAGCAGATGGTGGCCGACACCGCCGAACTGATCGAGAAGCTCGACGCCGCCCCCGCGCACATCGTGGGTGTGTCGATGGGCTCGTTCATCGCCCAGGAACTGATGCTCGCCCGTCCTGAACTGGTGCGATCGGCGGTGTTGATGGCCACCCGCGGCCGTCACGACCGGGCGCGCGAGTTCTTCCGCACCGCCGAGCGCGACCTTGCGGCCTCGGGCGTTCAGCTGCCGCCGACGTTCGACGCCAAGCTCCGGATGATGGAGAGCTTCTCGCCCAAGACCCTGAACGACGACCGCCTGGTGCGCGACTGGAGCGAGATGTTCACCATGTGGCCCACGAAGCAGACGCCGGGGTTGCTCGCCCAGTCCGACGCCGCTCCGCAGGGCAACCGGCTCCCGGCCTATCAGGCCATCACCGCGCCGGTGCTGGTGATCGGTTTCGCCGACGACGTGGTGCTGCCGCCGCACCTGGGCCGCGAAGTGGCCGACGCGATTCCCACTGCCCGCTACCTGGAGATCGCCGACACCGGTCACCTGGGTTTCATCGAGCGGCCGGAGGCCGTCAACACCGCGCTACTCGAATTCCTCGGCGAACAGCACTGACACATAAGGTGGAGAGGTGAACCCCTCGACGGCACAGGCGCGCGTAGTCGTCGACGAGCTGATCCGCGGCGGTGTCCGCGACGTCGTGCTGTGCCCGGGGTCGCGTAACGCTCCGCTGGCCTTCGCGCTGTCCGATGCCGACCGGGCCGGCCGGATTCGCCTGCACGTCCGCATCGACGAGCGCACCGCCGGCTACCTGGCCGTCGGGCTTGCCGTGGCGGAACGCGCGCCGGTCTGTATCGCCATGACCTCGGGCACCGCGGTGGCCAACCTCGGACCTGCGGTGGTGGAGGCGAACTATGCCCGGGTGCCGCTGGTCGTGTTGAGCGCCAACCGGCCCTATGAGCTGTTGGGGACGGGCGCCAACCAGACGTTCGAGCAGCTGGGTTATTTCGGGACCCAGGTCCGCGCGAACATCAGCCTCGGTCTGGCCCCCGACCTGAGTGGGGCGCACCCCGGCGAACTCGATTCGCTCAACGCCCAGTGGCGTTCGGCGACCTGCCGGGTGCTGGTGGCGGCCACCGGATCGCGCAGCGCCAACGCCGGCCCGGTGCAGTTCGACATCCCGCTGCGGGAGCCGCTGGTTCCCGACAGCGCGCACGCGGACACGTCGTTCCCGGCGGGCCGCCCGGACGGCAAACCGTGGACCTATACGCCGCCGGTGAGCTTCGATCAGCCGCTGGAGATCGATCTCACCCCGGACACCGTGGTGATCGCCGGACACGGCGCCGGGGTGAATCCCAACCTGGCCGGGTTGCCGACGGTGGCCGAACCCACCGCGCCGCTGCCAGAGAATCCGCTGCACCCGCTGGCGTTGCGCCTGGTCCATCCGAAGCAGGTCATCATGCTGGGCCGGCCCACGCTGCACCGGCCGGTGTCGGCGTTGCTGGCCGACCCGGCGGTCCCGGTGTACGCACTGACCACGGGCCCGCGCTGGCCCGACGTCTCGGGCAACTCGATGGCCACCGGCACCCGGGCGGTCACGTCGGGAACCCCGGATCCGGCCTGGCTGAACAGGTGCGCCGAGGTCAACCGGCATGCGGTGTCGGCAGTGCGCCGGCAACTCGCGACGCACCCGCTGACCACCGGACTGCATGTGGCCGCCGCGGTCGCCGATGCTTTGCGGCCGGGGGATCAGTTGGTGCTCGGCGCCTCCAATCCGGTACGCGACGTCGCCCTGGTCGGGCTGAGCACCGAGGGCATCAAGGTGCGGTCCAACCGTGGCGTCGCCGGCATCGACGGCACGGTGTCGACGGCGATCGGGGCGGCCTTGGCACACCAGGGCCGGACCATCGCGCTGATCGGGGACCTGACCTTCGTGCACGACAGCTCGGGGCTGTTGATCGGGCCCACCGAGCCGACCCCGCGCGACCTGACCATCGTGGTGTCGAACGACAACGGCGGTGGCATCTTCGAGCTGCTGGAACAGGGTGACCCGCGGTTCTCGGACGTGTCGTCGCGGGTGTTCGGTACCCCGCACGACGTGGATGTCGCGGCGTTGTGCCGGGCGTATCACGTCGAGTGCGATCAGGTGGAGGCCGCCTCGCTCGGCGCGGCCCTGGCCGAGCCGTTCGAGGGCATGCGGGTGCTGGAGGTGAAGGCCGACCGGTCGTCGCTGCGTGCTCTGCACGCGTCGATCAAGGCGGCCCTGTGAGACCGGCGCAGATCGCGGCGCGATGCCGGGCAATGGTGCAGCCCCTCGTCCCGCACCTGTACGGCGAACCCGGGGAGTCCCGGTCGCAGCGGATCATCCGGCGCGTGCGCATCGGTGTGGTGATCGCCGCCTGCCTGGTGACGTTGCAGTCGGTGCTGCTGGTGCTGGGCGCCTGGCGCAATGACCAGCAGATCGAGCGGAACATGGGGGTGGCGGCCGCCGAGGTGCTCAGCGCGGGGCCGCGCCGGTCGACGATCGAGTTCGTCACGCCGGACCGCGTCACCTACCGTCCCGAGCTGGGCGTGCTGTATCCGTCCGAGCTCGACACCGGCATGCGGATCTACGTCGAGTACGACAAGAACAACCCGGACCTGGTGCGGGTGCGCGACCGCAACGCCTCGCTGGCGATCATCCCGGCCGGGTCGATCGCCGTGGTGGGCTGGCTGGTCGCGGGAGCCGCGTTGGTGGTGTTGGGCTTCGTGCAGCGACGAAGGAGCCGGGTCAGCTCGTCGGTGCCTTGAGCAGCTTGGCCAGCCATTCGGGATCGCTGATCTCCACGACCTCCTCGCCGATCAGGTCGTAGACCGTCGGGGTGGCCACCTCGTAGGTGGTTTCGCCGAGCAGGTCGGCGTTGGCCTCGTTGAGCAGTTCGGAGTCGACGGCCTCCTCGCCGGCCGTGATCTTGCCGGTCTGCTCGGCGCCGACCCCGCTCTCGGAGGCCATGGCGGCGATATCGTCGTCGGTCGGGCCGGGCGAGCCCTCGGGTTCCTGGTGTCCCCACAGGTCTTGCACGAAGGCCTGGAACGCCGTCCCGGTGGTGCCCGGACCCGCCGCCAGGAACATGGCGTTGGCCACCCGGGCCGAGTAGTCGGTGAACCCTTGGTCCAGGAACGTCAGCGGCCGGTAGATCACCGCGAGCTGGCCCGTGCCGACGGCGGTGGCGATGTCGTCGCCCGTGTCGTGCTGGAGGCGCGCGCACGCCGGGCACTGCGGTTCGGTGAACACCTCGATCTGGGCACGGGCATCCGGGTAGCCGATCAGGATGCCCCAGCCGTCCTCGGTGATCTCGCTGCCCGGCCGTTCGCCACTGGCCTGCCCACTGCCGTCGACCAGCCGCGTACAACCGGTGATGGACCCCGCAACGGACAGGGCCAGCACGGCCAGCATCGCGGCGGCAACGCGCGACATTCGCATGCCGCAACCCTAGCGCCCGAGCATCAGGTTTTCGCGTGTCGTATCCCCGGTCGCTACCTTTGCGACAGGTGCCGCTGCGAACATTCTGGTGTGCGCGTTGCAATCGTTGCAGAGTCGTTCCTCCCGAATGTCAACGGCGTCACCAACTCGGTGCTTCGGGTGATCGAGCATCTCCGCCGCACCGGTCACGAGGTACTCGTCATCGCCCCGGACACCCCGCGCGGTCAGGCTCCGGCCGAGCGTGTGCACGACGGGGTCCGGGTACACCGGGTGCCCTCCCGGATGTTCCCCAAGGTCACCTCGTTGCCGTTGGGGGTGCCCCGGCCGCGAATGGTGAATGTGTTGCGGGGCTTCGACCCCGACGTCGTGCATCTGGCCTCACCGGCGCTGCTGGGCTGGGGTGGAGTCCACGCCGCCCGGCACCTGGGTGTCCCGTCCGTGGCGGTGTTCCAGACCGACGTCGCCGGTTTCGCCGAGAGTTATGGGGTCGGCATGCTGTCGCGGGCGTCGTGGGCCTGGACCCGGCGCCTGCACAGCAAGGCCGACCGGACTCTGGCCCCGTCCACGTCGGCGATGGAAAACCTTGAGGCCCATCGGATTCCGCGGGTGTTCAAGTGGGCTCGCGGTGTCGACATCACCGGCTTCGCCCCGTCGGCCCGCGATGAGCAGCTGCGGACCTCCTGGTCGCCCGACGGCAAGCCGATCGTCGGGTTCGTCGGGCGGTTGGCGCCCGAGAAGCATGTGGAGCGGTTGGCCGTGCTGGCCGGACGCGATGACCTGCAACTGGTGGTGGTGGGTGACGGGGTGGACCGGGCCAAGCTCGAAACCGTCCTGCCGTCAGCGGTTTTCACCGGCGAGCTGCGGGGTGAGGCGCTGGCCGCGGCGTATGCCAGCATGGACGTCTTCGTCCACCCCGGCGAGCACGAGACGTTCTGCCAGGCCGTGCAGGAGGCGATGGCCTCGGGCCTGCCGGTGATCGCCCCCGATGCCGGTGGCCCGCGTGACCTGGTGGCGCCGTACCGCACCGGCCTGCTGCTGGCGGTCGGCGAGTTCGAAGCGGCCCTGCCCGCATCGGTCGAACACCTGATCGCCGAGCGGTCGCGCTATTCGGTGGCCGCCCGCCGCAGTGTGTTGGGCCGCACCTGGCCGGCCATCTGCGATGAGCTGATCGGGCACTACGAGGCCGTGCAGGGCCTGCGCCGGCTGCGCGCCGCCTGACGGGCGACTCAGGAGCGGATGAACTCCAGCAGATCGGCCATGATGGTCTCGGCGTGCGTGGTCGGCATCCCGTGCGGGAAGCCCGGGTAGGTCTTGAGCGTCGAGTTCGGCAGGAGCTCGGCCGACAGCGGCCCCGAGTTCGCGTACGGCACGATCTGGTCGTCGTCGCCGTGCATGACCAATGACGGCAGGGTGATCTTCTTCAGGTCCTCGGTGAAGTCCGTCTGGGAGAACGCCACGATGCCGTCGTAATGCGCCTTGGCGTCGCCCATCATGCCCTGGCGCCACCAGTTCGCGATGATGGCCTCCGACGGTTCCACGCCGTCCCGGTTGAAGCCGTAGAACGGTCCTGAGGGCAGGGCCCGGTAGAACTCGGACCGGTTGGCCGCCAACTGGGCCTGCAGGTCGTCGAACACCGATTTGGGCAGGCCGCCCGGATTGGCCTCGGTCTGCACCATCAGCGGCGGCACCGAGCTGATCAGGACCGCATGAGCGGCTCGGTCCAGCCCGTGGCGGGCCAGATAGTGCACCAACTCGCCGCCGCCGGTGGAGTGCCCCACATGGATGGCGTCGTGCAGGTCGAGGTGGTGGACCACGGCGGCGAGGTCGTCGGCGTAGTGGTCCATGTCGTGGCCGTCGGCCACATGCGACGAGCGACCGTGGCCGCGCCGATCGTGGGCGACGACGCGGAAGCCGTGCTGCAGGAAGAACAGCATGAAGGTGTCCCAGTCGTCGGCGGACAACGGCCAGCCGTGGCTGAACACGATGGGTTGGCCCGAACCCCAATCCCGATAGAAAATCTCGACGTTGTCGGAAGTCGTGATCTTAGGCATGTTCTCGACGCTACGCCCGTTTCGGCAGCTCGAGACCGGTTTCGCGGTTAGTTCTCCTGGTGGGCGGCCAGCCAGGGTATCAGGCCGCCGGCCAGCACGTGCTGGATTTGGCGTGGTGAAAGCCGGTGTTGCACAGGGAATTCAGTGTTCTGCGTGGCGTTGGTGACGGTGATCGGCTGCCCGTCGGCCAGTGCGCCGCGCAGGTTCGTGAGGGCCAGCACGTCGCCCTGCGCGACGATGTCGTAGTCGGCGGGGTCGGCGAATTCCAGTGCCAGCACACCGAAATTGGCGAGGTTCTGCCAATGGATGCGGGCGAAGGACTTGGCGATCACCACTCGGAGCCCGAGGTAGCGGGGCGCGATCGCGGCATGCTCACGTGACGAGCCCTGACCGTAGTTCTCCCCGCCGACGATGATGTGCCCGGTATCGGGCGCGGATTGCGCCCGCTCCGGATAGGTCTCGTCGACCTGGGTGAAGGTGAACATCGCCAGCTTGGGGATGTTCGAGCGGAACGGCAGGGCGCGGGCGCCGGCGGGGGAGATCTCGTCGGTCGAGATGTTGTCGCCGACCTTCAACAGCACCGGCGCCTCGATCGCGTCGGGCAGCGGGGACAACTCGGGCAGGCTGGAGATGTTCGGGCCCTTGACGACGTCGACGGTGCGGGCCTGCTCGGGTGTCGGCGGCTCGACCAGCATGGCGGTGTTGACGCTGTGATGGGCGGGCAGATCCAGCTCCGGGTACTCGATGCCGTTGTCGGCGGCCCACTGCCGGGGATCGGTAATGACACCGGTGATCGCCGATGCGGCAGCGGTTTCCGGTGAACACAGCCACACCGAGTCCTCTCTGGTGCCCGACCGTCCGGGGAAGTTGCGCGGCATGGTCCGCAGTGAGTTGCGCCCGGTGGCCGGGGCCTGACCCATGCCGATGCAGCCCATGCAGCCGGCCTGGTGGATGCGCGCGCCGTTGATCACCAGTTCGGTCGTGGCTCCCATTTCGGTCAGGTCGGTGAGGATTTCGCGCGACGTCGGGTTCACGTCGAAGCTGACCTCCGGTGCGGTCTGGCGACCGTGCACCATGGCCGCCGCGATCGCGAAGTCCCGCAATCCCGGATTGGCGCTGGATCCGATCACCACCTGTGCGACGGGTTCACCGGCGACCTCGCAGACCGGGACGACGTTGCCGGGGGACGACGGCTTGGCGATGAGCGGTTCGAGCGCCGACAGGTCGATCTCCTCGTCGATGTCGTAGCGCGCGCCCTCGTCGGCGACGAGTTCCACCCAATCGTCGCCGCGGTCCTCGGCGGTCAGGAACTCACGCACCGCGTCGTCGCTGGGGAACACGGTGGTGGTGGCGCCGAGTTCGGCGCCCATGTTCGCGATGACGTGGCGGTCCATGGCCGACAGTCCGGCCAGGCCGGGGCCGTAGTACTCCATGATCCGGTTGACGCCGCCCTTGACGTCGTGGCGCCGCAGCATCTCCAGGATCACGTCCTTGGCCGAACACCATTGCGGCAGCTCGCCTTCCAGCCGGATACCCCATACTTCCGGGGCGCGTAGGTGCAGCGGCTCACCGGCGATGGCCAGCGCCACCTCCAGGCCGCCGACACCGATCGCGAGCATGCCGAGCGATCCGGCGGCCGGCGTGTGCGAGTCCGAACCCACCATGGTCTTGCCCGGTATCCCGAAGCGCTGCATGTGCGTCGGATGTGAAACACCGTTGCCGGGTTTGGAGAACCACAGGCCGAAATGTGCTGCGGCGGTGCGCAGGTATTCGTGGTCCTCGGCGTTCTTCTCGTCGGTCTGCAGCAGATTGTGGTCGACGTACTGAACGCTCACCTCGGTGCGGGCCCGGTCGAGGCCGAGTGCCTCGAGTTCCTGCATCACCAGGGTGCCGGTGGCGTCCTGCGTCAGCGTCTGGTCGATCCGGATCGCGATCTCGTCACCGGGTGTCATCGACCCGGAGACGAGATGCGAACCGATCAACTTCTGCGTGACGCTCTCCGGCATCTTCACAGCGTTCCCCGGCCGCAGCCGGGTGAAACCAGCGCGGTCAGCCTTGCGCCAGCACCGACACCGGCTGCCACTGCTCCCACGTCGCCAGCCGGCTCTCGTAGTCGGCCTTGGCCAGCTCCAGCGGCAGTTCGCCGAAGAACACCCGTAGCGGCGGGTTCTCGGCGTCGACGATCTTGAGCACGGCTTCGGCCGATGCGCGGGGGTCACCGGGTCTGGCCGCCCGTTGCGACCGCACCCGGTCCGCGGCCGCATGTGCCTCGGCGTAGACGGGCAGTGGTGTCGCGCGCTTGGCGGAGGGACCGGACCAGTCGGTGGAGAAGCCACCGGGCTCGATCAGCGTCACGTGTACGCCGAAGGGCGCCACCTCGGCGGCCAACGATTGCGAAAGGCCTTCCAGCGCCCATTTGGATGCGTGGTAGGCGCCCAGGTTCTCGAATGCGACGACGCCGCCGATCGACGACACCTGCAGGATGTGGCCGCTGCCCTGGACCCGTAGATAGGGCAGTGCGGCCTGGGTGATCCAGAGGGCGCCGAACAGGTTGGTTTCGATCTGGTCGCGCACCTCGGACTCCGACAATTCCTCCACGAAACCGAACTGGCCGTAGCCGGCGTTGTTGGCCACGATGTCGAGCCGGCCGAAATGCGCGTGGGCCTGCCTGACCGCGGCGAAGTCCGCACCCCGGTCGGTGACGTCCAACCGGATCGGCAGCAGCGCGTCGCCGTATTTGTCGACCAGATCGGCCAGCGCCGCGGTGTCGCGGGCGGTGGCGGCGACTTTGTCCCCGCGCTCGAGGGCGGCGATCGTCCACTCCCGGCCGAAGCCGCGCGACGCACCGGTGATGAACCACACTTTTGCACTCATGATCAAACCCCCTTCGACGAGTCTTTCCGTGCGGTTCAAGGCTTCGGCTGCCATTGCCCATTCCCGGTCCATACCGACTGGCAGCAAGTCCACAGTCACTCGCCAGCCAGGCGCCCGGTAGCGTCAGCAGCGTGAGTCGAGCGAGCCTGGAGAAAGACCCCCACGACGTGGCGTCGATGTTCGATGCCGTGGCACGGCGCTACGACCTGACCAACACGGTGCTCTCGCTCGGGCAGGACCGGTTCTGGCGCCGTCAGACCCGCGCGGCGCTCGGCATCGGTCCCGGCGACAAGGTGCTCGACCTGGCCGCGGGGACCGCGGTGTCCACGGTCGAGTTGGCGAGTTCGGGTGCGTGGTGTGTGGCCGCGGACTTCTCCGTCGGCATGCTCGCGGCCGGCGCGTCCCGCCCCGTGCCCAAGGTGGGAGCCGACGCCACCCGGCTGCCGTTCGCCGACGGCGTGTTCGATGCGGTCACGATCAGCTTCGGGTTGCGCAACGTGGTCGATCATGTGGCGGGACTGCGCGAGATGGTGCGGGTGACGCGGCCCGGCGGCAGGCTGGTGGTGTGTGAGTTCTCCACGCCGACCAACCGCGCGTTCGCCACGCTCTACAAGGAGTACCTGATGCAGGCCCTGCCGCGGATGGCCACCGCGGTGTCGAGCAACCCGGACGCCTACGTATACCTGGCCGAGTCGATCCGGGCCTGGCCCGATCAGGCCGAGTTGGCCCGGCGCATCGGCGCGGCCGGGTGGTCACAGGTCAAGTGGCGCAACCTGACCGGTGGCATCGTGGCGCTGCATGCCGCCACCAAGCCCGCCCCCTGACGGCACCGCGAGCGACCGTGTCTGTACACCGACACGCCGCATCTTCCGTACCGTAGCGGTCGCTCGTCGGGCATGAGTTGGCCGAGCAGCGGGCGGTGGGCCGCCGTACCTCAACGTCGATGTGCCCCACGCGGTGTGAATGGGGTACGGGATTACCCCAGCCCTCCGGTTGACCGCGCTTTAGCGTTCGAGCACGACGCAAAGCGCGTCTGCCAAGGGGAGGGAATCAACATGACTGGAATCATCACGCCGGCGTCGTTCGAGACGGAAGAGTTGCTGAACATTCCGGTGCCGAGCAGCGGAACCCAATGCCGGGTCATATCCGGCTATGCGAACTTCATGGACAAGGACATCAACAACGTCTACGGCGCACCGATCGGGCTGGAACCCCTGCCGGGAAGTGATGTGCTGCAAGACCTCCCGCTCAGTGGCGACTTCTATCCGAACGACGACGACAAGACCTGGCGGGCCCATGAGGTGCACATGGAGGTCGGCCCGCCGTGGCGCAGTGTGCGGGATGTCTCGCCGATCGTCACCGTGGCCGGATTCTCGTTCAGGGACAACGATTCGGCCGACGCGTCGGGAACCGAGATCCGCAGCTGCACCTGGGACACGGTGGGGCTCACCGGCGACCAGAGCAACTTCGAACGGATCCGCCTCAAGGTCGATGTCCGGATGTGCGGCGGCCAGGACTACTCGATCATCAAGCTCGCCTACCATCTGGTGGCCGTGGGGCGGTAGCTCTCGGTTTCACCTGGCGTTGGCCGCGAGTTTGTCGACGATGGTGGCTGCCTGGTCCTGCACGTGGTAGCCACACACCTTGGCCTCGACGGACATCTTGGCCACCACCGAAAGAGCGTGCTGGCAGGCCCATCCGTCGGTGCCGGCCCGGGTGGTGGTCTGCTTGATCACGTCGCCGTCGACCACGGGATCGCCGATGGTCCAGATGCGGTCGCTGGTCTCATCGCCCGATTTCTCGCGGATCGGGATCGTGGAGCTCGCGCATTTTCCCCACCATTCTTTGGCGCTGTCGAGCTTGGATTGCGCTTCGGCCTCGGACGCGTAGAGCACCGCGGTCTGTTGGACCCAGTGGCGGTGGTCTGAGTCGGGATCCTGGGCCACCTGGTTGCGGACCGCCGTCCAGTAGGTGAACAGGTAGTCCGTGTCGTCCGCTGGAAACAACGCGGCCATGCACTTCGGATCGCGAACCCGCCAGAAGTTCTTGTCCATGCCCGCGGACTTGCTGGTGAACGAGATGTTGTCGGCTCCGACGATCCGCTTGAGTTCCTCGATCGGCAGCATCATCTGGTCGAGCTTGATCTCCTCGGGCGACGGCGCTGTGGTCAGGGCGGTGCCGGACACGGTGGAGGTGCAGCCGCTGAGGCTCAGGGCGATGACCGCGATGGCCATCCACCAGGTTGGGGTTCTGCGCACCGACTCATTGTTGCTGCTACCTCCCGCCGATTGCGGCGAACCCTCAGGACAGGAGCCGGGCAGTCACGGCAAACCGTCGCAACGACCGCCGGTCGCGAGAGCCGGCGCTCACGCCGGTCAGTTCGGCGGCCCGCGGATGTTGCATGGCCCGGATCGCCCGACGGGGCACGGCCCGCGGCCACCAGTCCGTGGGCGCGAACATCTGCCGGCGGAACGGCTCGAAGTGCTCACCCGCCGACAGCTGTGTGCGGCACTGGTCCTCGAAGTACTCGCAGAACGCGGGCCAGTCCGCCGGCATCGGGCGGGTGGAGATCCCGTAGCGGCGATACCACGCGCAGCACTCCCGGTAGAGCTGCTCGTGCTCGTCGTCGTCCAGTGGCCGGATGAAGGTATTCACCATCAGCACAAGGCTTTCCACGTAGGTGGCGTGCTGAAAGTGGAAGAGGTCTGGATTCAGTGCGTGGTACTTGCGCCCGGACGGCTCGTGACCCTTGACGTCCTCGTGGGCGAACCGGATGTACGGGCGCATGTCGACGTCGGTGAAGGCGATCCGGATCGCCTGGGTCACCGTGCGTTTGTGGTGCAACCAGACGCGCCGGTGCAGCAGTGCGTGCTCCGTGATCCCGGTGGCGATCGCCGGATGCAATGACTGCAGGCAGACTGCCCGCGGCAGGACGAACAGGAACCGCCGGTCCCGAAGATGGCGGCCCAGCAATGTGTCCGGACCGAGCTCGGTCTCCACCGTCGTCAGATCAAGGCCTTCTTGCGCCGGATCCGACGGCGCACATCCTTCATCAGCACCGAATAGTTGCCGTTACGTAGTGATTTGGGCAGGAACCGGTTGACCACCGCGACGAACAGGAACAGGTGCTCGAAGCGGCGGCGGTCGGTGTCGGACCACTCCAGTTCCATCGCGTCCCGGAACACCGGGGCCAAGAAGCCGATGGTCAGGAATCGCAGCAGCGGCGCCAGGACCAACCGCATCGGCCAGTTGATCATCCTCAAATCCACCAGCACCATCAGGTAATCCCGGACGAACGGCGTCATCTCGACGCGCTCGCACGCGGTGTTCCAGTACGCGTCGAAGTCGGCGCGGGTGGCCGGCCACATCTCCTCGAGCACCTGCAGTGTGGTGCCGATCGTCATGGCGCTCTGGTAGAAGCCTTCGGCCTGCTCCTCCGTCATCTTGCCGTAGAGCAGCTGGTGGGTGTCCTCGTAGAAGATGAACAGGCAGGCCGCCACCCACAACTGCAATTCGCGGTTGAAGGCGTTGTATTTGACCGGGCTGTCGTCGGTCGACCGGACCTGCCGGTGGGCGACGTTGACGGCCTCGCGGTAGGCATTCTTCTCCTCGTCGGTGCCGAGGATCGCCACGGTCAGGTACTGCGCGGTGGTGCGCAGCCGCTTCCACGGGTGGTGTACCAAACTGCCTGACTCGACCCGGCTTTCAGCCACGCCGTAGCCGACCTCGGGCCAGCTCATCTGCATGATCACGTTGGCCGCCGCGCCCGCCGCCGACCAGAAGTCCAGCGCGTCGGTGAGGTCGACGTTCTTCTTGCGGATCCACCGGGGGATCTGCTGCGTGACGGTGATGCGGGTTTCGGCGGTGGTCAGCCGGGGCTCGGCGGCCAGATCCACATATGTCGCTGGCATGGAACTCCTCTCAGGGCGAACGATGGCTAACGGGGACTACACGGTCTGCACGTCGTCGACGATCCAGCGGTCGCCGCTGCGTACGAGCTTGACCACCATCCGGTACTTCTGGTCACTCCCTTGTGGCGCAGTCACGTTGGTGACGTGCTGATCGACGAAGGCGACGACGGTCGCGGTGTCGCCGTCGAGCGTGTCGACGACGACGTGGTCCGCGGTGGCGGTCGCGACGCCCTTGCTGGTCACCACGATGTCGCGCAGCGCCTTGACCATCTCGTCGTACTTGGCCGCGAACCCGGGGGTGGAATCGGCGACGATGCGCTCACGGTTGGCGTCGATCTTCTGGTAGTCGAAGGCGGCCATCGCGATCAGGTAGTCGCGGGACATCTGGACAGCCTCGGTACGCAGGGTGTCGTCGCGGCGGTGGTGATACTCGCTGAGCGACAACATCACCAGGGCTGCCGCGGCGGCAATGGCCACCAGCGCGAGCAGGCCCGCGCCGATCCGGCGCTTGAGACCGCCGGGCGCGGCGGTCTCTGGTTCCGAGGCGACGAGGTCGTCGCCGTTCTCGGAGTCATCTGTGTCGTCCGGCGCATCCAAGGTCAGCACCGATTCGCCACGCTCGTCGTCGGCCGAACTATCGGAATTGCTCACTGGGGACCACCTTTCAGGATGCTGCGCCATTTGTAGGCGAGCTGGGCCAGGGTCGGGATCTTGACCGGGTCGTTGACCACCTCGGGTCCGATCGGGTACCCGGGGGTCTGGGAGTTCTGCAGGCCGAGGTCGTTGGGGCGGGGAGCGTTGACCGCGCCGCGCATCAGCATGTCGGGAGCGGGTGGGCAGTACATCACCAGGTTGGGTTCTTTCGCGCTGACATCGCCGATGGCCCGCCGGTCGACGTCGTAGTTGCACACCGGTCCCTGGGTGGCGATCAACGAGAAATCGGCGCGGGTCTGGCCGGTGGCGTCCACCTTGACGATCGAGGTCAGGTCCTGCAACCCCTTGGGAATCGTGGCGAGCCCGGTCTGCAGCGAGTCGGTACGGTCACCGATGATGGGCGTGACGGTGGCCAGGTTGGCCAGCGTGGCGCCGAAAGTGCCCTGGTACGTGTCCAGTACGCGCTGCAGGGAGCTGAGGGCGGCCGGGGACCGGTCGGTCAGATAGAGAAAGGCCGGTCCGCTGCCGTCGAGCTGATTGGCCAGCCGCGCGCTGGCTCCCATGCCGCGGACGAATGTGTCGCCCTGGCCGGACATGGTGGTGACCAGTGCTGCGGTGCCCTCGATCAGCGGCTGCAGTTGTCCGGCCTGGTTGCGGATCCGGGTCGACATGTCCGATGAGTTGTCGATCAGCATGGCGAGATCGGGGCCGAGCCCGTCGAATGCATTCGACAGTTCGGTGCCGACCGACTGAACCGCCTGGGCGTCAATGCCTTTCACGAGCTGCGCGGTGTCGCCCATGATGCGGTCCATCTGGATCGGCTGCCGGTCGGCCGGTGCGGCGATGGTGTCCCCGGAAGCCAGGTACGGGCCGCCGTCGGACTGCGGCATGATGTCGACGCTCTGGATTCCTGCCGCGGTCCCCATCCCGACGGTCATGATGGCGTCGCGCGGGATGCGGGTTTCCGGGTCGATCGACAACCGAACCATAGCGGTGCCGTCGGGGGCCAACCAGACGTCGTCGACGGTGCCGACCTGCACCCCGCGCACCGTGACACTCGTCCCGGCGGTCAGGCCGAACGCGTCGGCCATCGCGGCGTTGAGGGTCATCGGCGTCCGGAAACCTTGCGGGCCGGCCACATACCGGATCCCGAAGGGGATGACGATCGCGGCGATCACGGCGAAGATCGCCAGCTGCACCACTACCAGGCGTCTCAATTCAGACCTCCAGACAAGAACCCTTCCAAGGCCACGTCCCCGGTGATCGGGGTGCCGTTCACGATCAACCCACCGGTGAGCAGCTTGTCGATGGTTCCCGGAATGTCCAGGGCGCCATCGAACATCAGATAGTCGCCGTGCACGGAGCTACCGAACTTCTCCAGGAAGGTGTTCATCGAGGTGAGCATCCCGCCCAGCCGGTCGTTGAAGGTACTCATCATCCCGACCACGGTGCCGGCGTCGGTCACCATGGTGTTCAGGTCGGTGGATGCGAGCACGCTGTTGGCGGTGGCGGCCAGCGCGGTGGTCGAGGAGAACAGGGTCTGCAGTTTGGCGCGCTGCACATCGAGCATCGCCACCACTTTGGGTACCGCATCCAGGTATCCGGCCACGGTCCTGTGCTCGCGGTCGAACTGCCCGGTGATGTTGGCGGCCAGGCTCATCGCCTGATCGAATTCGCCCTGGTGCTCGGAGGCCTTGGCGGCCAGCAGTGACATCGAGTCGATCAGCCCGCGGACCTTGTCGGCCCGCCCGCCGAACGCCTTGTCCAGCTCGGTGACGATGGTGGCCAGCTGATCGACGCCGCTGCGCGACAGCAGGGCACCGAAGGTGGCCAGCGCGCTCTCGATCTGCGGACCGAGCTCGGTGTGGCTGGGTGGGATCACGTCACCGTCACGCAACGCGCGCTCGGGTGCCTGCCGGGCACTGCTGAGTCGCACGAACGGATTGCCAAGCGCCGACGGCAATTCCACGCTCGCCACGGTTCCGGAATCCAGCCCGTCGGCGTCGGCCAGGCTCAGTTGGACCGACGCGCCCGAGGCGTCCAGGGCCATCCCGCTGACCCGGCCCACCACCTTCTGCCCGTTGCGGACGTCCGCGCCGATGGTGATGCCGTCGGCGGTCGGCAGCACCACCGTCACCGCCATGGTGTCACCGGGCGACGTCCGGCCCAGGGGAAGATCCTGAATGCCGGTCTGAAAAACGGTGTCGCCCAATGCCCATACGTTCGCGGCGGCCACCACCACCGCACAGCCGGTGGCCACACCGGTCAGGGATCTACGCATCACCGTTCACCTCGGGTACTTCGGGTTCGGGGCCGGGGCGGTGCCGGTCACCGCGGACACGATGCCCAGCGGGTCCGAACGGCTGATCGGGTAGGAGATCGGGTTGGTGATCCCGGCGCCCACGCACATCGGCAGCATGGTGCGGTCGCAGAAGTTCTGGGCCGCGGCGAACTGGGTCAGCACGGTGGAGACGTTGAGCCGGATCCGGCCGCGCCGGTCGGGGCCGATGGTGTTGGACAGGTTCTGCATCATCAGCGGGACCAGGTCCATGAACTCGGCCAGCTCCGGTTGCTTGGTGGTCAGCACGTCACCGACAGCGTTCAGGTTGGCCGCGATGGTGCCGAGATCGTCGCCGTGCTGGGCGACGAAGGTGTCGACCTGATCGAGCACCACCTTGAGATCGGCCATCGGCGCGGCGATGTCGACGCCTGCGTCGGCCCAGCTGCCGCCGACGTGGCCGAGTTCGTCGACCATCTGATTCAGCGACACCTGACGCTGGTTGAACGCGGCCATCAGCGTGCTGAGGTTGTCCACCACCGCGCCGATGTCCTCGGCCCGCGCGCCAAGCACCCCGCTGGCCGCACTGAGGTTGCGCATCGCGGAGTTGAACAGCTTGCCCTGGTCGCGCCATTGGTCGGCGCCGCGCGACAGCACCGCGCCGAGGTCGCCCTGCTCGGGGCCGATCGCCGAGGTCAGTGTGCTCAGGCTGCCCAGCATGCTGTCGAACGTGATCGGGGAGTGGCTGCGGTCGGCTCCGATCACATGCCCGTCGGCCAGGGTGGGCCCCGAACCGCTGTAGGTCGGGCCGAGTTCGACGCTGCGGTCGCTGATCAGTGCCGGGCTCACCACGTAGGCGTCGGGTTCGGCGGGTAGCGCGACGTCATCGGGCAGCGTCATGGTGACGCGCACGGTGGTGCCCTGCGGCGTCACCGCGGTGACCCGCCCGACCGGCACCCCGAGCACGGTCACCTTGCTCCCCGGGTAGATGCCGTTGATGTAGCCGAAATCGGCGTGCACGGTGCGGGCCCGGTCGGTGCGGCCGAACACGTACCAGCCGCCGGCGCCCAGACACAGGGCGACGATGAGCATCATCGAGATCCGGCGTCTCATCGGCACTCCCGCTGAACGTTGAGGAAGCACAACAGGTTGTCGGGCATCACGACCGACGGCGAGTTGACGTCGGCCCAGTTGCCGTTGCCGGTGGCGTTGGTGACCGCGCGGATCGCCGGGGGCATCTTCTGCAGGGTCTGGTCGATCTTGTCCACGTTGGCTTTCAGGGTTCCGGTGACCGCGGTGAGGCCGGTGATCAAGCTGCCGAAGTCGGCCTGCTTCTCGGTGTAGATCGTGGCCAGCTGCCGCATGATCGCGGTCAGGTTGTGCACGATGTCGGTCAACGCCTGGCGGCGCGCGGCCAGTGACGTCACGATGTACTGTGCGTTGGCCGCGGTGTCGGCCAGTGAATCCGTCTGGTGGGACAGCATTTCGGCCATCTGCCGGCTGATCCGCAGGATCTCGTCGATCTTGTCGCCGTTGCCGGCGAACGCCGAGCTCGCCGCGCTGATCCCGGTCAGCGCCTGGCCGAGCTCGGTGCTGTTGCCGGGCATGGTTTCGACCAGGGTGTTCATCATCGCCGTCAACGGCTGCGGGTCGAGGTGCTCGGCGGTGTCGGCGGCCTTGCGTCCCACCTCGTCGAGGCTGTACGGAACGGTGGTGCGCGACAACGGAATGACGTTGGAGTCCAATCCGTTGACGGTCCCCGCCGGCATCACGTCGAGGAACCTTTTACCCAGCACGGTCCGCAGCCGCACGGTCACCGTGGTGCGATTGCCAAGGGCCTGGGCCTTGTCCAGCCGGAACCCGACCCGCACCCGGTCCACGGCCAGCGCCACGTCTTCCACCCGCCCGGCCGGTACCCCCGCGACGTACACCGGGTCGCCGCCGGTCAGCCCGCTGGCATTGGCCAGCTCCGCGACATACGCGTTGGTCCGCACGTGGTAGACCGCGCGCGGAATCCCGATGGAGACGACCATGATGGCCACCAGGGTGATGGTCCCGATCATGCCCAGCGCCAGGGGGATTGACGGGTTGTGCTTGCGCTGGTCTTTGATGAAGAGAAAGATCACCGCGCCGACGAAGAGGTCGATCAGTTTGACGAGGAACATCATCTACCGGCACACCTCGGAATGTCTGTTGCCGAAGATGTTGGCTTCGTGGCTGCGGATCTTGAGGGTGAAGTTGCAGAGGTACAGGCTGACGAACCCGCCGTAGCTCGAGGTCCGGTTGATCGCGTCGCCGAATTCCGGCAGCCGGGCCAGCAGCGTGGTGAACTCCTCGGTGTTGGGCTGCCAGGTCTGCAACATGGCGTTCAGGTTGGTGATGGTGTCTCCGTAGGCCGCGCTGGAGTTGTTGACGGTGTTGGCCAGGGTGGCCAGGACGGCGTTGCCCTCGTCGATGAGCAACTCGAACTGCCGGTCGCCGGAGGTCACCGCCGCGCTGAGCCGGTTGAGACCGGCAAGCATCTGTTCCAGTTGGGGTTGACGGGTGTGCATGGTCTGCATCAGCGTCGACAGGTTGTCGATCAACTGGGTGAACACACCCGCGTTGTCGCTCAAAGATGAAGTCATCGCCGCGATCTGGGTGAGCAGCGTGGTCAGGGTTTGGGCCTGGCCACTGAACGTCTCGACGAATCCGCGGGTCAGCGTGTTGACCTGCTCGGGGGCCAGCGCATCGAACAGCGGCTTGAACCCGTTGAGCAGCGCGGTGAGATCCACCGCCGGTGAGGTCTGGGCCAGCGGGATGACGCCGCCGGCGGCCAGCCTGGCCGGCGGTTCGTCGGTGGAGACGTCCATGATGGCGCCGCCCGGATCGGAGAGCGCGACATAGCGGGCGCCGAGCATGTCGCCGTACCGGACCGCGGCGGTGACGTTGCTGGTCAGGGTGAAGTCGGAGTTGACCTCGATGTCGACGTCGGCCCGGCTGGTGCCGTCCGGGTTGGGGGCGAACCGGATCGAATCCACCCGTCCGATCCGAATGCCGTTCATGGTCACCGGGTTTCCGACGTTGAGGCCTTCGACGCTGGTGAACTGGGCTTGATAGGTGACCGTGTTGCCGCGCACCGGGACCGACAGGGTGTTGATCACCAGCACCGCGCTGAGCACCCCGGCCGTGCTGAAGGCGCCCAGCTTGGCCCACGATTGCCATCGTCTGTTCCGGTTCATGACACCTGCACTTCCGTGCCGCGCACCAGCGGACCGAGCATGAGCACGGTGGCGATGTTCGGTTGCGTCGAGGGGCCACCGGCCGGGGGCACCAGTTCGTCCTGCAACACGGCCAGGGCGTGGGCCTGCCCGTCGGCGTCGACGACGGCCGAGGCGGGGGCGACCACCGGCGGCGCCGGTTCCGTCGGAACTGCCTCGGCGGGAAGCGGTTCGGTGGGCACCGGTGCGGACTGTGGCAGTCCCGGCCCGGGCGGCAGGGACGAGTGCGTGGGCAGGTGGGGTGCCGGCGGGGTGAACGGCGTGACGGGCAGGTCGGCGGCCGGCCAGGCCAGCACGTCGGCCGGTTGCGGCGGCACCACGCCGGAGGGGGCGGATTCGGCGCACCGGGCACCCTGCGTGGCGCCGTAGACCGGGCAGTCCTGCAGTGAGTAGGGCATCGGACCGGCGAAGGTCGCCACCGCGGTGATGTTGAACTTGCCCGTCGCGAACACCTTGGCGCCGGCCTCACCGAAGGACTGCGCGCCGGCCAGGGTGTCGACCAGGCCGAGCGGCTGGGCGGCAGTGGTCGCCATGATCTTGCCCGCCGAGTCGACGACCGTGATCAGCTGTTCGCGGTGATCCGACAGGAACGAGGTGAGTACCGAGGAGAACCGGGCGAATCCATCCAGGGCCGAGGCGAACTTCGTCTGGTCGGCGACCATCCGGTCCGACACCGACGTGGCGGCCGACAGGGTGGAGAGGATGTCCGGTGTCGCGGTGTTCAGCGAGGCCATCACGTCCCGGAACTGCGGTGTGGTGTCCAGGAATCGGACCAGCGTCGGAGTCAGCACCGCGGCGCTGGCGCTCAGGTTGTCGATCGTGGTGCCCAACTGTTCGCCGCGGTTGCGCAGCGATTGGCTGATCGCGGTCAGGGCTGTCTGCATGCGCTCGGGTTTGATCTGCGAGAACAGCTCGACGATCTTGGTGAACACGTCGTAGAGGGCCATCGCGTCGGGGCTGTCGTCGATCGCCACCGTGTCACCGGGTTTCAGCCCCGTCGTCGACCGGTTGCCTTGGGCGTCAACGAGTTGCAGGTAGATGTCGCCGAAAAAGGTGCGCGGCACGATCCGCGCGACGGCCGAGGACGGGATGACGCCGAGGCTGTCGGGTTCGATCGCCAGCCGGACCCGGGACGTGTGGGTGCCCGATTCGATCTCGGCGATGCGCCCGACGTTGACGCCGTGGTAGCGCACGGGAGAGCCGCCGGTGATGAGCCCGGCCGAGACCGGGACCCCGACGAACACGTCGGCGCTGCGTTCCAGGTGGCCCGATGCCCGGGCCACCAGCACGGCCGCGACGGCCATCGCCACGGCTGCGGCGGCCAGGCCACGTAGAGCCAGGCGGGCCTGGCTCGGCTCACCGCGTCGGCGTAATCTTCTCGGCGCGTTCACATTCCCATCCCCGGGATCTCGGGCACCAGGCCCCACAGCGCGAAGGTGAGCAGCACGTCGAGGATGCTGACCGCGAGGATCGCGGTGCGCAGCGCCCGGCCGGCGGCCTGGCCCACCCCGGCCGGTCCGCCGGAGGCGAAGTAGCCGTAGGTGCAGTGCACGAGCGCCACCACGATCGCGAACACGATCGCCTTGATGCCCGAGTAGAGCAGGTCCTGCGGGCCGAGAGCCAGATGGAAGAAATAGTCATACGTGCCAGGGGAGGCGCCGTTGAAGATCACCACCACGGTGCGGGTGGACAGGTAGCTGGCCAGCAGCCCGATCATGTAGATCGGGATGACGCACACCACCGAGGCCAGCACCCGCGTGCCGACCAGGTAGGGGATGGAGCGCAGCGCCATCGCGTCGAGCGCGTCGATCTCGTCGGAGATCCGCATCGCCCCGATCTGGGCGGTGAAGCCCGTTCCGACCTTGGCGGCCAATGCGATTGCCACCACCACCGGGGCCAGCTCGCGGGTGTTCGCGATCGCGGCGAGCATGCCCGAGAGCGTGTTCATCCCGACCAGGTCCAGGCCGCGCTGGGTCTCGACGCCCAGCATCATGGCCGCGGCCAGCGACATGGCGAACACGATGCCGATGGTTCCGCCGCCCGACAGCAGCGAACTGGTGCCGAACGTGACCTCGCCGATCTGGCTCAGGGTGTGCTTGCGATACCGCACCAGGGCGTACGGCAGTGATCCGATGACCTTGGCGTAGAACGTGACATGTTGGCCGGCCACGGCCAGCGCGTCGTACCCGGCCAGCGCGGGCCTCGAAACCCGGTGCAGGGCGGCGCTGCTGGTGATCGCGGTCATCGGTAGCTGCCCACGGCCGGCACCACGACGGTGTAGAGCGCCGACATGGTGGTGTTGAGGATGAACACCAGCGCGAAGGCCAGCACCACCGCCTCGTTCACCGAGTTGGCCACGCCGCCCGCGCCGCCCTTGGTGTGCAGGCCCTTGAAGGTGGCCACCAGGGTGGCGGTCAGCCCGAACACCGCCGACTTGATCAGGGCCATCACGAAATCCGACACCTGCCCGTACTGGCTGAACGTGGCCAGAAACGTTCCGGCGGGTAGGTGTTGCACGCTGATGTGGTACAGGTAGCAGGCCATCACGCCGCCGAAGGTGACGATCGAGCACAGCGCCAGGGCCACGATGACGGCGGCGACCAGTCGCGGGGCGACGAGGCGCTCGATCACGTCGAGGCCCATCACCTCCATGGCGTCGATCTCCTCGCGGATGGTGCGCGATCCGAGGTCTGTGCAGATCGCCGAGCCGGCCACCCCGGCCATCATCAAGGCGCACACCAGGGCCGCAGCCTGGCCGACGATGATGAACGCCACGACCGCACCCGAGTAACCGCCGGCGCCGATGCGCCCGGCGAGCTCACCGACCGACACCGCGATGAACACCCCGATCGGCATCATCAGCAGCAGGGCCGGCCCGGTGCACACCCGGCCGATGAACAGGGTCTGGGCCACGACCTCGTCGAGTACCAGCCGCCTGCGGACCATCGCGGTGACGACGCTGACGAGTGCCTGCACCGAGAAGCCGAGCACGTAGCCGCCCTGGACCAGGACATCCCGCACGGGGCCCTTGGGCGCCGGTAGCTCGTAGGTCATCGACTTCCTTCCGCGATGTCGTGGCATGCGCGGGGCCGCCGGTGAGCACCGGCGGTGCGGAGCACCGTTTCGACCCCCCGGTCGCCTGTGGAGCATGTCACATTTGGTGACGCCATCGCAAGAATTAAGTGAATGGCCATTCTCGAGTGCCAGGACCATGTCTGTGGAGGTCTGAAAGGTCGAGTGCGGGAGTTTGTGATGGCGTGATCGCGTTGCCTCGACTGAGGTCGCATCGGCGTGTCGGCCGCGTCCGGGAATGAATCAGCATTAACTTAACGGCCACAGGGTTGCCGAGCTGAGGGGTGTCGGTATGGCCGGTGGGGTCGGGGGGCGTCACATGTCGCGGCGGTCGTTTCTGGCCGGCACTGCCACGGCCGGGATGGCCGCGGCAGCACTGAGCGGGCCGGGGAAGGCACAGGCCGCGCCGGGGTCCACGGTGGCGATCTTCGGCGCCGGTGTGGCCGGCCTGACTGCCGCACACGAGCTGGCCGAGCGTGGTTACCGCGTCACGGTGTTCGAACGAAAAGCGTTGGGTGGTAAGGCGCGGTCCATCCCGGCGCCGTCACCGTCGGGCAGTCCACTGCCGGCCGAACACGGCTTCCGGTTCTTCCCGGGTTTCTACCGCAACGTCACCGACACGATGCGGCGTATCCCGTTCGCCGGCAACAGCTTCGGTGTTTGGCAGAACCTGACCCGCGCGACGTCGTATCTGCACTCGGGGCTGGGCCGGGCGGATCTGACCATCCCCCTGCCGTTTCCGATCCCGACGCTGCCCAACCCGATCACACCCAAGGCGTTCATCGAGTCGGTGGCCACGGTGTTCCAGACGTTGTTCCGACTGCCGCCGCTGGAAGCGGTGTATGCCGCCCAGAAGCTCGCGGTGTACGTCACCAGCTGTGACGAGCGCAAGCTCGGCCAGTGGGACAACATGACCTGGGAGCGCTACATCGGGGCGGACCGCAAGAGCAAGGAGTACAACCGCTACCTTGCCGACGGCATCATCCGGAATCTGGCGGCCTCCAAATCCAAGGACGCCAGCGCCCATTCGATCGGACTGGTCGGTGAGGCATCGGTGTGGTCGATCCTGCTGCTGGGCAACGACATCGACAACAAGGGATTCGACCGGGTGCTCAACGGGCCCACCAGTTCCCAGTGGATCGATCCGTGGGTGGCGCACCTGCAGTCCCTGGGGGTGACGTTCCGGCTCGGGCAGGCGCTGGCCCGGTTGACCCCCAACGGCCGCCACATCGCCTCGGCCACGGTGGTGGACGGCAACGGGGTCGCCCAGCCGGTGGTGGCCGACTGGTACATCTCGGCGGTGCCGTGCGAGAAGCTCGCCGCGGTACTCACACCCGATGTCCTCGCCGCCGATCCCAAGCTGGCCGCGGTGGCCGCGCTGCGCACCGAGTGGATGAACGGGTTGATGTTCTTCCTGCGCGAGCGTGTCGACGTCACCAAGGGGCACGTCAACTACGTCGACTCCGGGTGGGGCATCACCTCGATCAGCGAGGCCCAATTCTGGAAGCGACCGCTGACCTCCTATGGCGACGGCACCGTCAAGGACTGCCTGTCGGCGATCCTCTCGGACTGGAGCAGCCCGGGAAACTTCAACGGCCTCAGCGCCCGGCAGTGCACCCCACCGCAGATCGCCGCCGAGGCGTGGGCGCAGATCAAGGCGCACCTCAACGACACCAGCATCGTGGTGACCGACCGGATGGTGCACTCGTGGTTCCTCGACCCGTCGATCATCGACTCGGGTACGCCCAATGTGCGCAACGACGAACCACTGTTCATCCAGGACCCGGGTTCGTGGGCGCGACGGCCGGAGGCCGTGACGGGCATCGACAACTTCTTCCTGGCCGGGGAGTGGATCAAGACCGATCAGAACGTCACGACCATGGAGGGTGCCAACGAGGGTGGCCGTTACGCCGCCAACGGGGTGTTGATGGCGTCGGGGTATGCGGGGCCGAAGGTCAATATCGTCGAGTTGTTCCAGGCGCCGTGGTGGGCCCCGTTCAAAGCCGCCGACAAGGCGCGGTACCGGGCCAGGCTGCCCCACGCGCTGGACATCGTCGACACGCGCTGGCCAACCTGACCCTCTTACTGAAAACAATTCCCAATAACTACGATGGCCCAGTGACATCGGTACCTGTGCTGGCGGTCGCCGGTCATCTCGGCGCCGGAAAGACCACGCTGCTCAACCATCTGCTGCGCAACAGTCGCGGTGTCCGGATCGGTGCGCTGGTCAACGACTTCGGTGCGGTCAACATCGATGCCATGCTGGTGGCCGGTCAGGTCGACGCGATGGCGTCGCTCTCCAACGGGTGCATCTGCTGTGCGGTGGACGCCGAAGAGGCCGGCGAGATGCTGAGCAAGCTCGCCGCCGTCAAGCCCCGACTGGATCTGATCGTGGTGGAGGCCAGCGGTGTGGCCGAACCTGCCGCCCTGGCCCGCACCATCATCACAACCGACGATCCCCGCTACCACTACGCCGGGTTGGTCCTGGTGCTCGACGGCCTGCAACCCGAACTGGGGCACGGGCTTCCGGTCGCCGATCTCGTGGTGCTCAACAAGGCGTCCTCGGCTCCTGACGTCGACGACCTGCTCGCCCGGATCCGCGAGCTCAATCCTCGGGTTCCGGTGCTGCCCACCGATTTTGCCCGGATCGACCCCGAGCTGCTGATCGACCCGCCGGCGCGGGCGCCGCAGGCCCAGCTGTCCTTCGACGAGCTGCTGCACGACGAGCACGATCACGACCATCCCGCGTATCAGAGCGTCGAATTCCGCACCGATGCCGTGGTGAACCCGCGCCGGTTCATGGAGTTCCTGCAGAACCGCCCCGAAGGCCTCTACCGGGCAAAAGGTTTCGTCGACTTCGGCGCACAACGCTTCCTGCTGCAGCTCGTGGGCAGCTCGCTGCGGTTCGAGAAGAGGCGCGGGGGCGGCACCGAATTGGTGCTGATAGGCACCGGGATGGAGCCGGCGGCAGTGCTGGCCGGGCTGCAGCGGTGCACCGACGAGCCGGCGGACGAGAACGCGATGCTCGGCGTCCTCAAGTACGTGGTGTAGCCGGCGGCAGCGGTTCCTCGCCCGCGTATCCTGACCGCTCACCCGAATTCAAGGAGCCACATTGTTCAAGGTCAACGAGTACTTCGGTGGCGATGTCGCATCGATCGCCTTCGCGGCGCCCGAGGGGCCTGCGACCGTCGGCGTGATGGCTGTCGGCGAATACGAGTTCGGTACCTCCCAGCTCGAGATCATGCACGTGGTCTCGGGTGCGCTGACGGTCAAGCTGCCCGGTAGCCAGGAGTGGGAAACCTTCGCGGCCGGAACACAATTCACCGTGCCCGCCGACAGCAAGTTCCAGGTGCGCGTCGAAACCGAGACGGCCTACCTGTGCGAATACCGCTGACATAGGCGCGTTGTCGTCTTACCCGCACCGATTTCCACCCCAGGGCTGTTCGACAGCGCGAACCACGACCCTCGGGTAGGAAGCGGCGCGTACGGCTACCGGTTCCTGAGGTAATCGAGCAGTCGTTGCTCGGCATGCTGGAGATGCTCGTCACCCAGCCGTACCGCACGGTCGTGGTCACCCTCGGTGATCGCGGTCAAGATGCCGCTGTGCTCCTCATGGATCACTGCCGGGTCGAGGAGGTGGTGGCTCTGGACCTGGGCGAGGCACAGCCGCATCTCGTTGACTACCAGTCGATGTGCCCGATCCAGGTGTGGGCTGCCGAGGCTGTGCACCAACTCGGTGTGCAGGCAGATGTCGGCCTCGACCACGGTGACGAGGTCGTTCCCGGCGATGGCCGTGCGAAAAGTCTCGTGCGCTTCCCGGGCGGCATCGGAATAGCTGCGTTCGCGGGCCAGCAGGCCGTACGCCTGGCTCTCGATGAACCGCCGGGCGAAATACAGATCCTGCACCTGTGCGATGTCGAGTACCGGGACCCGTGCGCTGCGGTGCGCTGTTCGTTTGAGTAGGCCCTCGGCCACCAGATGCTCGATCGCCGCTTTCGCCGTCTGGCGAGCGACGCCGTAGTCGCTCGCGACCGAGGCCTCGGTCACGGGACGCCCGGCAGGAATGTCCTCGGTGAGGATCCGCTCACGCAGTGACACCACGAGTGCCTCTCCCACGGACCGCGTATCGAGCTCGAACGTCATTCCGACAGTTCCTTCCCAGCGTGAGGGCATCAGTGTATCGGCGGTCGTTCGATCGGCCGACAACCAATCTGCCCGTTGTGCTAACTTGACGAACAATATCCAAGTGACGGAGGACACGTTGACCCCGGAATGCACGCAGATCGTGCTCGCGCCCGACAAGTTCAAGGGCAGCCTGACGGCCGCCGAGGTGGTCGAGTCGATGGCTCTCGGGTGCGGTGATCTGGGAATGCGGGACCGGTGTGTACCGCTGGCCATCGCCGACGGGGGCGACGGCAGCGTCGAGGCAGCACTGCGGTCGGGATGGTCCGCGCGCCGGTTGCCCGTGGTCGATGCGTGGGGACAGGCGCGCGCCACCACCGTCGCGGTCGCAGGGAGACGCGCCATCGTCGAGGTTGCCGCCATCTGCGGCATGGCGGGGTTGCGGCTCAGCCCGCGGCAGGCGCTGTCGGCGTCCAGTTTCGGGGTCGGCCTGGTCATTGCCGCCCTGCTCGATGACGGATTCGACGACATCACAGTCGGTCTCGGCGGTTCGGCGACGACCGACGGTGGAGCCGGGATGCTCGCGGCACTCGGCATGAAACTTGTCGACGCCGGAGGCGACGCGATCGAACCGGCGGGCATCCGGCTGCTGTCACTGGCCGCCGTCGACACCACCGGCCTGCACCCGCGGCTGGCCTCAGCGCGCCTGACCATGGCCTGCGACGTGGACAATCCGATGGTCGGGATCGACGGCTCGGCCGAGGTCTTCGCCCGTCAGAAGGGTGCCGACGACGACGCCATCGGGATGCTGTCCGCAGCGCTCGCGCACATGGCGGCGATGGTCGAACCGGTCGTCGATCGCCTCGGTCTGCACTGTTCGCCTGGTTCCGGTGCGGCCGGTGGCCTGGCCTGGGCGGGAATGGTCCTCGGCGCCGAATTGCGGTCCGGCGCCGACCTGTTCCTGGAAATGCTCGGTGCCCGTGACCTCATCGCGGGGTCCAGGCTCCTCCTCACCGGGGAAGGCTGTCTCGATGAGCAGAGTCTGCGGGGCAAGGGGCCGGTCGCGGTGGCTGCCCTGGCCGCGGAGCTGGGGGTGCGAAGTGTGGCGGTGGTCGGGACGAACCGGTTGGCATCCGGTGCCGGCTCGCCGTTCGCGGAGGTGCGCGCGCTGGATCGGATCGACTCCCGCTGCGCCGACGACCCCGAGCTCACCCGTGCCCTGCTGCGCCGAGCCGCGGCGGACCTGCTCGCCCGACATGTCCTCTCACCCGAGTTCGAAGGAGCGCGCTAGATGATCCAGCGACCGTGGAGCTGCGACACTTTCGTCGCACTGCCGGATGCGACGCGCGGCGGCGCGACCATCTTCGGCAAGAACAGCGACCGGCCCGCCGGCGAAGCGCAACCGTTGCGGCGCAGCCCGGCCCGTACCGCGGGCGCCCCACTGAGGCTCGCGTACCTCACCATCGAGGATGCCGACTCCTACGCCCACATCGGTTCGGCGCCGTTCTGGTGCTGGGGCTACGAGATCGGCGTCAACGAACATCGCGTCGCGATCGGCAACGAAGCCGTCTTCACTCGCGCCTGGGCGTCGGCTGTCGCCGACGAGAGTGCCGGTCGCGGGCCACAACCCGGCATCCTGGGCATGGAACTCGTGCGCCTGGGCCTCGAGCGCGGCGCGACCGCGCACCAGGCAGTGACCGTGATGACCCGGCTGCTCGAAGAGCACGGCCAATGGGGCTCGGCGATCGTGGGAAAGGACCACGGGCCCGGGGCCTACGACAATGCGTATCTGATCGCCGATCCGAACGAGGCCTGGATCCTGGAGACGGCCGGCCGGGACTGGGCGGCCAAGCGCGTCCGCAGCGGCCCGTACGCGATCAGCAACGAGCTCTCGATCCGCACCGACCCCGATCTCATGAGCGACGGGCTGGCTCGCCGTGCCGTCGACGCCGGTTGGTACCCCGCCGATCGGACCTTCGACGTGGCCGATGCGTATACCGATCCCGGTACGCCGCTGCAGGTTTCACACCTCCGCCGGCGGCGGGCCCAAGAATTGCTCGCGGCCGCCGCCCGCACCGGTGGCGGACTCGACGTGCCTGCGGCGTTCGGGGTCCTGCGGGATCACCTGGAGGGCACGTTCCTGGGTGGCCCGACGTTCGACGCGGCGCGCCCCGACTTCCTCACCCTGTGCATGCACGAGCACCCCTCCGGGTTCACCTGGGGCAATACCGCGGCCTCGCTCGTCGTCGAGCTGCATGCCGACCCGGATCGCCCGGTGGCGCTGTGGTGGTGTCCGGTGACGCCGTGCACGGGTGTGTACGTTCCGTACTTCGTCGAATCCGGACGTCTACCCGACAACGTGCAGCGGCCGCTGCCCGCCGGAACATCGTGGGATCCCCGCGATCACAGTGCCGCGGGCCATGATCCGGTGTCGACCTGGTGGCGATGGCAGCAGCTCCTCGACGCCGCCAAGGACCCCGCGGCCCGCGATTTCGCCAACCGTGCCGCCGCCATCCGGCGAGAATTCGATGCTCTCGAACGTGAATGGCTCGTTGCGAGTGCAGATGTGAAGCCGGATCCCTCCGAGCTCGCAGCCTTCACGGACTACTGTCTCGGCGCGGCCACGCGTACCGCGACCGAGTTCATCGAGCGATTCGGCGCCGACCCCCAACGCCCTGTCGACCCCCGCTGGTCGGCCGCCGTAACTGTCTGAACCGTCCGGAAAACCCCTTTCAACAACGGAGTGTGATGTCTCTACGCAGCCTGTTCCGCGGTCCGGAGGCCTCGATCGATGACCAGATCGAGAGCTACGCCATCGACCGGGTGCCGGACAACAAACGGTGGCCGATCCCCGCGATCAGCCTTGTCCTCCTCGGTAATGCCACGGCGATGTTCTTCTTCTCGTTCGGCGCTCAGCAGACCTTCCTCGTCGGTTGGCCGATGATGCTCATCCCGATCGGGTACTTCTTCTTCGGCGCGATCCTCATCGGCGCGCTGACGATGCGGATGGCCAGCCGGGAAGGCCTGTCGCAGAGCCTGATATCCCGTGCGCTCGGTTTCGGCAGTCGCGGAGCGGCGGTGACGTCGTTCATCTATGCCATCAACTTCGTGTACTACTTCCTGTTCGAGGGCACCATCGTGTCCCACGCGCTGGCGTTCTATTTCGACATCCCGATCGGCTCATTGGCTGGAGTCGCGATCTTCGCGTTGATCGGTTTGGTCACAATCGGTTTCGTGTGGCGGGGGATGTACGCGATGTCTGCCCTGCAGACCTGGGGCTTTCCGATCTTCGTGGGTCTGATGGTGTGGGCGCTGATCTCGCTGGGATCGAAGCACACAGTGGTCGGCCCCAGCGGATGGGAGGCGACCGGGGTATCGGGCGGTGCCGCGTTGTGGACCGCGATGAGCTTCGCCAACGGTCAGATGATCTTCCAGGGTTTGATGGCAACTGATTACGGCCGGTTCGCCAAGCGCACGATCCGCTACCGCGGTACCGCGTCGATCATGCTGCTCGAGCTGGTCCCGATGTTCGCGGTGATCTTCCTCGGCGCGATGCTGGGCGCCTCGCTGGTCGGCGAATTCGGTACGGAGAAGGCGCAGGATCCCGGTTTCGTCTTCGTCCACCTGATGGGGTTGGCGGGTGTCGTTTTCGTGTTGGTCACCCAGATCCGCATCAACGTGATGAACCTCTACGGCGGGTCGATCACATTGTCGAGTGGATTCGACGCATCGCACACTTCCGGCCGGGCCGGCCGTGGTGGATGTTCGCGGTGTGGTTGTTCGGCGTGATCTTCTACGCCACCAACGTGATCAACCACCTTGGCACGTTCCTCGCGATCACGGGCGTCCTGACCAACACGTGGGTGCTGATCATCCTCGCCGACTATTTCATCTGCCGGCGCTGGCTGAAGCTCGGCCGCGCGGAGAACGTCGAATACCGCGAAGGCGAAGTCCGTGAATGGAATCCGTGCGGTCTGACCTCCTTGGCCATTGCGGTGTTCGTCGGTGCGCTCGGCATTCTCGAGGTCTATCCCGTGGCGTATGCGTCGTTCCTCGCGATGTTCGTCGGACCCGTCATCCACATCGCGATGACGGTGGCGACCAAGGGCCGGTACTACACCCCCACGGCTCAGGTGGCCGCACAGGTGCCCGGTGAGCCGGCTTCCCGAGATCGTTGACGCCGGCTCAGGTGTGCCGTTCTGCCGGTTTCTGCACCAGGGCTGTGGCCGCCCTCGGAAGCGCGGCCCTGGGGTAGAAATCGGCGAACGCGTGCGAACGTGTGCGGCCACGGGGATTCGGGTATGTACCGACGCATGCGACCGATCACCCTGGCCAAGACGGCCACCGCGGCACTGACCACTGCGCTCGTCGGCGGGCTGGCCAGCAGGCCCGCGCAGTCCACGTGGTACGAGCAGCTGCGTAAGCCGTCCTTTCAGCCTCCGCGGCAAGCCTTTCCGATCGTGTGGCCGATCCTGTACGCCGGCATCGCGGTGGTGTCGGCACGCACGATCGATTGGCTGCGCGCCGAGGGGAAGACCACGCAGGCCCGCTCCTACACCGCGGCACTGGCTGGGAACCTGGCCGTCAACGCCGCGTGGTCGTGGGTGTTCTTCTCCCAGCGGCAGCTCGGCGCGGCAGCCGTCACCGCCGCCGCGCTGACCGCCAGCAGTGCCGACCTGACCCGTCGCGCGGTACAGGCGCAGGGCGCCCCCGGCGCGATCCTCACGCCCTATCCGCTGTGGTGTGCCTTCGCCACGGCACTGTCCACTCGGATCTGGATGCTCAACCGGGTCAGCTGAACGGCTTGCGCTGATCCAGGCGGCGGGAGGCCAGCCCGGCGACCCGCCACACCCGGGCGATCCAGTCCTCGTCCTCGTCGGTGACGAGGTTGCCCATCACCCGCACCGCGATGTTCATCAGCGCGGTCGAGCGCAGTGCCACCGGTCCGGTCATCGGCAGGAACCGGGGCAGGGTCAGCAGTAACGCCAGCCGCCGGGCCACCGAGAAGCCGTGGGCGTAATGCTCCTGCAAGCCCGCCGGCCAGGCGCGGGCATAGTCGCCGGATCCCAGCAGCTCGGCGGCCAGCCGTCCGGTCTCCAGGCCGTAGTCGATGCCCTCGCCGTTGAGCGGGTTGACGCACGCGGCCGCGTCGCCGACCAGCATCCAGTTCGGCCCGGCCACCCCGGACACCGCGCCGCCCATCGGCAGCAGCGCCGACAGCGCCGCGCGCGGCTCTCCGGAAAATCCCCATTCCTCGCGGCGCAGCTGGGTGTAATACGTCAGCAGCGGTCGCAGGGCGGCGTGGGCGGGCCGTTTGTCCGTCGCCAGCGCGCCCACGCCGATGTTCACCTCGCCGTTGCCCAGCGGGAAGATCCACCCGTAGCCGGGCAGTACCTGCCCTTCGGGGGAGCGCAGCTCCAGATGCGAGGTGATCCACGGCTCGTTGGCGCGCGGCGTGGCGATATAGGCGCGGATCGCGGTGCCGTAGACGGTTTCCTTGTGCCAGGTGCGCCCCAGCACACGGCCCAGCGTCGAGCGGGCCCCGTCGGCGACGATCAGGTCGGTGCAGCTGACGGTGGCGCCGTCGTCGAGCTGAATCGACTCGACACGTCCGCGTGAGTCATGCGTCACCCCAACGGCTTTGGCGCCCAACCGCATCTTGGCGCCGTCGTCGGCGGCGACCGAACGGATCCGGTCGTCGAGTTCGGTGCGCGGAACCGCGCTGCCGGTGGACGGGAACGACGGACCCGGCCAGGGCACCTCGACGTCGGCGCCGAACCCCGACATCCGCAAACCGTGGTGCCGGATCCGGGTGTCGAGCCACGGACCCATGCCGAGCCGTTCGAGCTCGGCAACCGCCCGCGGTGTCAGCCCGTCACCGCAGGCCTTGTCGCGGGGGAACTGCGCCGAGTCGATCACCAACACGTCGCGACCAGCGCGAGCCGCCCACGCGGCAGCCGCCGACCCGGCCGGCCCGGCGCCCACGACGACCACGTCTGCCTTGATATCCATTGCTCCCAGTATGTTGGACGAATGAGGACACCAGCGACTGTGGTGGCGGGAGTTGACTTCGGGGATGCGGCCTTCGCCGCCGACGTCCGGGACAACGTCGCCAGGATCGAACAACTGATGTCTGACGAGCTGGGCAAAGCCGATGAGCTCATGGCCGAGGCCGTCCAGCATCTGTTCCAGGCGGGCGGCAAACGGTTCCGTCCGCTGTTCACCGTGCTCTCAGCGTCGCTGGGGCCGCGGCCCGACGATCCTGAGGTCACCATCGCCGGTGCAGTCATCGAACTGGTGCACCTGGCCACGCTGTATCACGACGACGTGATGGACGAGGCCCAGATGCGGCGCGGGGCACCCAGTGCCAACGCCCGGTGGGGCAACAACATCGCGATCCTGGCCGGCGACTACCTGTTCGCCACCGCCTCGCGGCTGGTTTCCCGGCTCGGGCCCGACGCGGTGCGTGTGATTGCTGACACATTCGCGCAACTGGTGACCGGTCAGATGCGCGAGACCCGCGGCGCCGCCGAGCATGTCGACTCCGTCGATCACTACCTCAAGGTGGTCTACGAGAAGACGGCCTGCCTGATCGCGGCCTCGGGCCGGTTCGGCGCCACATTCTCGGGCGCGGACGACGAGCAGATCGAGCGGCTGTCCCGGCTCGGCGGGATCGTCGGCACCGCCTTCCAGATCTCCGACGACATCATCGACATCGACAGCGATCCCGATGAATCGGGCAAGGTTCCGGGCACTGACCTGCGCGAAGGCGTGCACACCCTGCCGGTGCTGTACGCGCTGCGCGAGAGCGGGCCCGACGCCGACCGGTTGCGTGAGCTGCTGGCCAACCCGGTCGAACGGGACGAGGACGTGGCCGAGGCGCTGGCGTTGCTGCGGGGGTCCACCGGAATGGCGCGCGCCAAGGAGACGGTGGCCGAATATGCCGCGCAGGCGCGGGCCGAGCTGGCCAGCCTGCCGGCCGGCCCCGGGCGCGACGCGCTGGCCACCCTCGTCGACTACACGGTGAACCGTCACGGCTGATTCCGGAACCGCGGACGGTAACTGAGCGTTAAATCAGCGATGGTTGTCGAGTAGTTGCCTAGTAGGAGGAAACGGCGATGACGTGGAATCCGCACGCGAACCGGATCAAGACATTCCTGTTGCTGGTCGGGATGTCGGCGCTGATCGTGTTCGTCGGTTCATTGTTCGGCCGCAACGTGATGTACCTGGCGGTGCTGGTCGCCGTCGGCATGAACGCCTACGTGTACTTCAACAGCGACAAGATGGCGCTGCGCGCGATGCACGCCCAGCCGATCACCGAGGTGCAGGCGCCCGAGATCTACCGCATCGTGCGGGAGCTGGCCACCACGGCGCATCAGCCGATGCCGCGGCTGTACATTTCCGACACCGCCAATCCGAACGCGTTCGCCACCGGTCGCAACCCACGCAACGCCGCGGTGTGCTGCACCACCGGCATCCTGCAGCTCCTCAATGAGCGTGAGCTGCGCGCGGTTCTCGGACATGAACTCTCACACGTCTACAACCGCGACATCCTGATCTCCTGTGTCGCAGGCGCGATGGCGTCGGTGATCACCGCCCTGGCCAACATGGCGATGTTCGCGGGCATGTTCGGTGGCAACCGCGAGGGCGGCAATCCGCTTGCCATGCTTCTGGTTTCGCTGCTGGGCCCGATCGCTGCCACCGTGGTGCGCATGGCCGTGTCCCGCTCGCGTGAGTACCAGGCCGATCAGTCGGGTGCCGAATTGACCGGCGACCCACTCGCTTTGGCCTCGGCGCTGCGCAAGATCTCCGGCGGAGTCGAGGCGGCCCCGCTGCCGCCGCAGCCGCAGCTGGCCGATCAGGCCCACCTGATGATCGCCAGCCCGTTCCGGGCGGGTGAGCGCATCGGCAAGCTGTTCTCGACGCACCCGCCGATCGACGACCGGATCCGTCGCCTGGAGGACATGGCCGGCTACGGCGGGTCGAGCCCCGGCCGCATCTAGTTCTCTGCACCGCGCGCCTTAGCCACCGCGAGCGACCGCGTCTGTACGCCGACACGCCGTGATCTGCGTACCTGCACGGTCGCTCGCGCAGTTGCCGGCCGCGTAGGCATACCCCCTATGGGTACTTGCGCTTGGGCACTCGCCTCGGTAGCGTCACCCTCACCTAGGTACCCCTATGGGGTATGCGGGAGAGGAGCGGGCGATGGCGGTGGCGACCACGGGTTGGCACCTGCGACCCCATGCGCGAGCGACCGCGCTTGTACGCATTTCACGGTGTGTCGGCGTACAAACACGGTCGCTCGCGGGGCCGGGGTGACCCGTCAGGCGGCGTCGGCGAGGGTCTCCACGTGGGTGGGTGTCACCCGCAGCACCCCGGCGCTGGCGATGTCGTAGAACAACCCGATCACGTTGACCCGGCGGGCCAGCGGATGCGCCTGCAGGGTCTGCACCTGGATCGCGATGTTGACCATGGACAGCTGATCGACGGTGCCGAATCCTGCCTCGGCAGCTGACCGGGCCACCGGGTGGTTGCCGTTGTCGAATGCCTTCAGGGAGGGATTGCCATGGGCCAGCCAGGATTCCAGGTGCCGGTCGCCCGGGTCGGTCTTGCCCAGCAGCGCGGTCATCGCCCCGCAGCTGGAGTGTCCGCACACCACGATGGAGCTGACGTTGAGCTTGTCCACCGCGAACGCGATGGCCGCCTCGATCGAGGCATCCTTCTGGCCGGCCGGGATCATGTTGCCGACGTTGCGCACGGTGAACAGATCGCCGGGGCCGCTGCTGGTGATGACGTTGGGCACCACCCGCGAATCGGCGCAGGTGAGGAACAGCGTCTCGGGCCGCTGGGCGTGCACGAGGTCCTGCAGGTGCGGACGCAGCACCGGGGCGGTACGACGGTGGTAGGCGGCCAGGCCGTGCAGCACCGATGCCGACTCCTCCCGCTGCCACGAGCTCCACGGCACCACGCCCGAGCGCTTGTCGAACGGCGTGAAGCCACGCATCGGAGGTCCGGCCAGCGCGCTGGCCATCTCGACGGCACCCACGTCGTGGATGTCGACGGTTCCACCGCCCGCCTCATGCTGGCGCTGCCACTCCTCGATCGTCTCGTGGGCGGCGTGGTCGAGGAAGTCGACCGACAGTTCGACGGTGACGTCGGTGCCGGCCGGGACGCTGGCCAGGGCGCGGCTGAGGACAGGCAGCGACAGGAAGGTGCAGGAGCCCTCGATGACGACGCGCCAGGCGTTGTCGCCCGTGGGCTCGGCGCTGATGTTGGCTCGCACCACCCGCCACACGGTCAGGGCGACGGCCAGGGCGAGGCCGATCAGCACGCCTTCGAGCAGGTTGAGGAACACCACGCCGGCCACGGTCACCGCATAGACCGCGAGATCGCCTGTGCGCTTGGCGGTTTCGATGTGGGCACGCTTGACCAGCTGGCAGCCGATGACGATCAGCAGGCCGGCCAGGGCGGCCGTCGGGATCAACTGGGCCAGCCCGGCGAACGGCACGGCGAACACCAGGATCCACACGCCGTGCAGGATCGCCGAGGCCCGGGAGCGGGCCCCGGCCGCGACGTTGGTCGAGCTGCGCACGATGACGCCGGTCACCGGAAGGCCGCCGACGGCACCGGAGACGATGTTGGCGGTGCCCTGGCCGATCATCTCGCGGTCGAAGTTGGTGCGCGGGCCGGTGTGCATGCGGTCGACCGAGACCGCCGACAGCAAGCTCTCGACACTGGCGATCAGTGCCACGGTCAGCACGCCCGTCGCGAAGGCGCCCCAGTTGCCGTCGGGCAGGCTGGGCAGGGCCAGCGCATCGAGCAGGGACCCGTCGAGCTTGATGCGGGTGACGTCGCTGAACGCGGCCAGCATCGACAGCGCGGTGACGCCGGCGATGGCCACCAGCGGGCCGGGCACCTTACGGGCCGCGGCGGGCATCCAGCGCCAGCCCACGAGGATCGCGATCACGAGCCCGCCCAGGATCACGCCGTGCCCGTGCGCGTTGATCAGCTGACCGGGCAGTTCGGTGACGTTGGCCCAGGCCGAGCTGTTGGAGCTGCCGCCGAGCAACACGTGGATCTGCTGCAGCGCGATCGTGATGCCGATGCCGGCCAGCATCGCGTGCACGACGACCGGGGAGATGGCGAGCGCGGCGCGGGCGACGCGGCTCAGTCCGAACAGCACCTGCAGCACGCCCGCGCACACGGTGATGGCGCAGGTGACGGCCCAGCCGAACTCCGCCACCAGGCCCGCGACGATGACGGTCAGGCCGGCGGCGGGACCGCTCACCTGGAGGGGCGAGCCGCCCATGGCGCCGGCGACGATGCCGCCGACGATGGCGGCGATGATGCCGGCCAGCACCGGGGCCCCGGAGGCGACGGCGATACCCAATGACAACGGCAGGGCGACCAGGAACACGACCAGTGAGGCGGGTAGGTCGTAACGCAGAACGGATCTCGCCCGTTCTGCGAAATCAGTGGTTTGCTGCATGGCGCGCCTCCGTCTGAAATCGGTGATGCGCGGGCCCGCCTCGTCGCGGCTCCGCGCAAAGTTATTGACGTCGTTGTCGGTAAACAACTTCGAAAGGTGTTGAAGCACAGTGCGACACAAGTCGACTTATGGATCATTTGTGATTCGGCAACACCCAATTACTGTGGGCGAGAGTATTTATCGCGGTGGGGCCGTGCAAGGAAGTTTGGGCCATGCATAGAGAACCCAAATGTTTCGGTGAGGTATCGCGGGGCGAATATGGCTGGTGCGCAGCGGAAATCATTGGGACACGGTGCCATGCGGCACCAACTGTTCACCCATATGTTTCGAAAAGGTATGCATTCCAGTCGTTCTGGGCTGGATCACGCTTCGGGGCCATGGTGACGTGGGTCATATGAATGCGGGTGGGGGCGGCATTCCCTTAGAACTCCATATGAACTCCGTGACAACCCTCTGTGTACTCCGCACAATGGAAATATGACGACCGTGTCGGTTTCTCCCCGTGCCCAGCAGCCCCGACAGGCCATCCTTGGACAGTTGCCGAAGATCCATCGCGCCGACGGCTCCGCGATTCGCGTGTTGCTGGTCGATGATGAGCCGGCTTTGACCAACTTGGTCAAGATGGCCCTGCATTACGAGGGCTGGGAAGTCGACGTGGCACACAACGGTCATGACGCGGTGGCGAAGTTCGACGAGATCGAACCCGACGTCGTCGTCCTCGACATCATGTTGCCGGACATCGACGGGCTGCAGATCCTGCAACGCGTCCGCGAGGCCGACGGCTACACCCCGACGCTGTTTCTGACCGCCAGGGATTCGGTGCTCGACCGCGTCTCGGGGCTGACGGCCGGGGCCGATGACTACATGACCAAACCGTTCAGCCTCGAGGAGCTGGTCGCCCGGTTGCGCGGGTTGCTGCGCCGGTCCAGCCACACCACGCCGCCGTCCGACGAAACCCTCCGGGTCGGTGACATGGTGCTCGACGGGGCCAGTCGTGAGGTCACCCGCGGTGGCGAACGGATCAACCTGACCGTGACGGAATTCGAGTTGCTGCGGTACCTGATGCGCAATCCGCGTCGGGCGCTGAGCCGGGCCGAGATCCTCGACCGGGTGTGGAATTACGGGTTCGGCGGGAAGTCCAGCATCGTCGACCTCTACATCTCGTATCTGCGCAAGAAGATCGACGCCGACCGGGAACCGATGATCCACACCGTCCGCGGCGTGGGATACATGTTGCGGCCCACCTCGTGAGCCGCTGATGCCGCCGAGATGGTGGTGGCCGCGTTCCCTGCGCAGACAGTTGGTGCTGGGCGTGACGGCGCTGGTCACCGTGGTGTTGGTGGCGGTCGGCGGGGTCTCGGTGTACAGCCTGCACACCTACGTGTCCACGATGGAGGAGCTGGAACTGTCGCGTTCGATGGCTGCCTTCAGCCATTCGTTCGAGAAACTGCAGCACGACCCCAGACACGACCTTTCCGGTGACACCGAGGCGTTGACCGCCTTCGTCGGGCAGGCCCCGGGCAATCTGATCGCGGTGCTGCACGACGGGGAGGTGGTGCAGTCGGCGGTGTTCTCCGACGGGGAACCGCATCCGGCCCCGGCCGAGGTGGTCCGGGCGCTCGACGGCCGGGTGTGGGACGACGACGAGCCCACCACCGTCAAGCTGCCCGTGCTGGGCTCCTACCGGATGGCCAGTGAGCCGGCCGCCGACGGCCACGTGCTGGTCTCCGGGGTGTCGCAGGACAGCGCGAACCTGGTGATCGCCCGCAAGACGGTGACTCTCGCGGTGATCATCTTGGCCGCGCTCATCGTCACCGCGTTGGGCACGGTCGCGGTGGTCCGCATCGCCCTGCGGCCGTTGCGCCGGGTGGCGGCGACGGCGGCCAAGGTCGCGACGCTGCCCCTGGACGGCGACGATCACCGCATCACCGCGCGCGTGCGCGACAAGGACACCGATCCGGACAACGAGGTCGGCGTGGTGGGGGAGACGCTCAACCAGTTGCTGTCCAACGTCGACAGCGCGCTGGCGGCACTGGCCGCCTCCGACCGGCGCACCCGGCAATTCCTCACCGATGCCAGTCATGAGCTGCGCACCCCGCTGGCCGCGATCCAGGGCTACGCCGAGCTCACCCGGCAGGACAGCGCGACCCTCCCGCCCACCACCGAGTACGCGTTGGCTCGCATCGAAGCCGAGGCGCGGCGGATGACCGGACTGGTCAGTGACCTGCTCCTGCTGTCCCGGCTGGGTGAGGGGCAGGACCTGGAGACCGACGACATCGACCTGAGCGATCTGGTGGTCGACGCGGTCAACGACGTGGCGGTGGGTGCGCCCGAGCATCAATGGGTGGCCGAGCTGCCCGACGACCCGTTGTGGGTGCGCGGCGATCTGGCCCGTCTGCATCAAGTGGTCAGCAACTTGCTGACCAATGCCCGGATGCACACGCCGCCCGGTGTGACCGTCACCATCGCTTTGTCCACTGCCGGTGAATTCGCGGAATTGACGGTGACCGATGACGGTCCGGGAATCGATGCCGAATTGTTGCCGAACCTTTTCGGCAGATTTGTGCGTGCCGATAAATCGCGGTCGCGCGAATTGGGCAGCACCGGATTGGGGCTGGCCATCGTGGCCTCGATCGTCGAGGCCCACGACGGCACCGTCGCTGTCACGTCCGAGCCTGGTCGGACGGTGTTTACCGTGCGTATCCCACTGGCTGGCGAGTCGGCTCCGGCCTTCGCGGCCCGGGCTGTGAACCGGCGCGCGAATATATGAATTCGGCCTGAATTTCGGGCCCGCAAAATTCGTATGCGTTCAATATGAATTGGTGGACCGCGAAGAATTCCCTGCCTAGGCTGAAAGTAATTCAGCAATGGAAAGGCAGGTAGTTCAATGAGGAACACCGTCAAAAATGCAATTGTCGCCACCATCGGGAGCGGCCTGGCCGTCGGTGCGCTGGCCTTGGCCGGCCCCGCCGCGGCGGCACCGACGGGTGCGGAGACGGCCCAGCAGACGATCAAGAAGCTGCAGGACGAGGGCTACCGGGTCATCCAGACCCGGGTCGGCAGCGGCTCGATCGACAACTGCAACGTCAGCGCCGTGCGCCCGGGCCGCGACATCACCGAACTCAAGGCCGCGCCGCGGGGTAACACCGAGGAGCGGGTCCGTTACACCACGGTCTACGTCGACCTGCACTGCGGCGGCTAGCGGATCCCGCGAGCGGTGGACCGCTCCAGCGGCCCGGGTTAGGGTGACGGCGTGCTGAGCAGAGTGGTGATTGGCCTGGTGGGCGCCGCGGGGGCGGCAGTGATGAGCGTGCCCGGGGTGGCCTCCGCGGATCCCGCGCCGGCTCCGGCCGTGCCCAACGTCAACGCGTACGCGCCGGTCAAGACCTCCGAATACGCGGTGATGGACAAGACCTGGTACGCGTTCAGCGTCCCGGAGGGCATCACCTGCGTGATCCAGCGCAGCGGCAGCTACGGCTGCAGCGGCCCGATCCCGGCCGCCCCCAATGGCGCCAATCTGGTCAGCGGCGGCCCCGGGGTGCCCGGGTTCGCCAGTTCACCGGCCCCGGTGTTCGCCGTCGTCGGCGACGCCAAACCGCTGCCGCCGAACTCCCGGCTCAGCTATCAGACGATCAGCTGCGGCACCGACGGTGTGACGACGTCATGCGTCGACGGCCGCAACCAGGCCGGCTTCGTGCTCAGTCCGGCCGGCAGCTTCGTCATCGGCGAGCAGGAGTCGGACTTCAAGCCCACCTTCCAGATCGGCTGACGTCAGCCGATCCCTTCGAGGGTCTCCACCTCGCTGGTGCCGATGTTCGAGATCACGTGTGGTGATCGGCGGCTCAGGATCCAGTACCAGACCAGCGCGGCCGCGACGGTCGCGAGGAACAGCCACGGGATCACGTTGAGCGGGTAGGCCGGTACCGGATACACGTTGGCGTAGAAGACATATGCCATGGAGACGACGGCCACCACGGCGGCCGGCCAGACCAGCGGGACCCGGGCGTTGATGCCGCGCAGGAACACCACCGAGGCGATCGCGGCCGCCGCGTAGGCCACCATGTAGCCGTAGGTGCCGTAGGTGTCCACCCACGTCACGACATCCATGGCGTCGACGCCCCGCAGGTACATCACCACCGGCACCGCAACCACCAGCGGAGCGACCGAGATCAGCGCGCGGTGCGGGGTCAGGTGCGTCGGGTGCGTCCGGCCGATCGCGGACGGCACCACGCCTTCCTTGCCCATCACGTAGAGGATGCGCCCGATGACGTTCATCGGGGCGACCACCACGGCGAAGAACGACGCCGCGATACCGAAGTTCAGGATCGGGTTGAACCATGTCGGCATGCCGACCATCGTGGCGATGTCGTCGAGCGGCTGCGCGGATTCGCCGAGTGCCGGTCCGAGAGCAGCGACTTGGGTGTAGGCGGCGAAGATGTAGAGCACGCCGACACCGGCCGCGCTCCACATGATGGCGCGCGGCACCGCACGGTAGGGGTCCTTCGCCTCGCGCGCGAGCGCATCGGCACTGGAGAACCCGACGAATCCCAGGATGGCCAGCACCATGCCGACCACGATTCCCGACGGGGTGGCCGCGCTCAGCTCGAACTGGCCGGCATCGAATGCGTCGGACCCCAAATGCACGAGCGTGACCACCAGCAGCAGGATGATGATGGACACCGAGATCAGTTCCAGCACAAGAGAAACCCGTGCCGAAAGCCGGATGCCGCGGATCGTGAACAGGGTGGCCAGCGCGCCGAGCGCAATGGCCAGCACGATCTGGGCACCGACCCCCTGCACCGGCACGCCGAGCTGGTTGAGCAGGGTGGCGCTGTAGGCCACCGAGCCGCTCAGCGATCCCGCCGCGATACCGAAACAGCCGATCAGCAGGCTGATGCCGGTGACGTAGGCGCCGAACGGGCCGAGCGCGGTCGCGGCGTAGCTGTACAGCGAGCCGGCCGACGAGCGTCGTTTGGCGAACTGCGAGATGCAGTAGCCGACCGACAGGATCACCACCGTCGCCAGGGCGAACGAGATCCAGGTCCCGTTGGCCGCGGTGGTGTAGATGGCTGCGGCGGTGAATGCGATGACCGCGCTCGGTGCGATGTTGGCGATCGCCTGGGCGGCGAGTTCGCCGCCGCCCATCGCGCCCCGCCGCAACCCGGCGTCACCGGTGGTTACGTCGCGCGCCGTCTGAATGTCTTCGGACACTGAGTTTCTCGTTTCTGGTCAGGCTGTGGTGGCCATCGAGGGGATGAGGAGTTGGCGGAGCGCATGGCCGGCGGCGAGATCGTCGAGCGCGGCGGCGGCTTCGGCCAGGGGCCGGCGCCCGGAGATCATCGAGGCCAGATCGAGATTGCCCGCCATGACTTCGTCGACGAGCGCGGGGATGTCGCGCTCGGGCACCGCGGATCCGTAGTTGGATCCGAGGATGCGTTGGTCGGCCTCGGCGAGCGCCAGCGGTTCGAAAGTCGCCCGCTCGCCCTGCGGCGGCAGGCCGACGATGACCGCGGCGCCGCCGAGTCCCAGTGCGGCGACGGCCTGTTCGGTGGTGGCGATCTTGCCGATGGCGTCGAACACGTAGTCGTATCCGGCGTCGTCGACCACCGCGCGCAACGCCGCGACCACATCGTCGGTCTCGGATGCGTCGACCACGTCGGTGGCTCCCAACTGCCGCGCCAGCTCGAGCTTCTCGGCGACGACATCCACCGCCACGATGCGCGAGGCACCGGCCAGCCGCGCACCCTGCACGCAGGCCAGGCCGACTCCGCCGCACCCGATCACGGCGACCGTCGAACCCGGTTGCACCCCTGCGGTATTGCGCACGGCTCCCACGCCGGTCGCGATCGCGCAGCCCACGATCGCGATGTCCTCCAGCGGGGCATCCTTGCGGACCTTGATCGCGCCGCTGCGCGGCACCACGACCTCCTCGGCGAAGGACGAGACACCAAGGTAGTGGTGAACCGTTCCGTGTTGATTGGACAGGCGCGTCGTCCCGTCGTACAGCGTCCCACCCGGCGCGACCACCGAGGCGACCAGCGAGCACTGGGCCGGCCGGCCGGCTCGGCAGGCACGGCATTCACCACAGCCGGGCACCCAGCTCAGGACGACGTGGTCGCCGGGTTCGAGGTCGAGGACGCCGGGGCCCACGGCGCTGACGACGCCCGAGCCCTCGTGGCCGAGCACGACCGGGGCGGGCACCTTCCAGGCCCCGGTGGTGACGTGCAGATCGGAATGGCACACGCCCGCGGCGGCGATCTTGACCCGGACCTCGCCGGGGCCGGGCGCGGCGAGGTCGACGTCCTCGATGCTGATGACGCCGTCACCGTCGAAGACGGCGGCCTGAATCCGCGTCGACTCGTTTCTGGGCTCGGTTGCAGGTGCAGACACCGCATGCCTTTCTGTGCTTCGGGGGCATCGCCGCATGTAGGGTTCAATGCCATAAAACGATGAACGTGTTTTACACCACTAAACAAACGAGCGTCAACAGAAGTGGGGAGGGTTCGGTGACGGACGGCCAGCAGACCGGCACGGAAACCGGCATGGGGCGGGCCGGGGCGAGGCTGCGCGAATTCCGTGGTCAGCGTGGATTGAGCCTGACCGAGGTGGCCGCTCGGGCCGAGGTGACCAAGGGATTCCTGAGCCTGGCCGAGCGCGGAATGACCAACGTCTCGGTACCGGTCTTGATGCGCATCTGCGATGCGCTGGGGATCGGCGTCGGTGATCTGTTCGAGTACCCGTCGGCGCCGGTGGTCCGCAGTGGGGCCGGCGCGCCGCTGGAGATGGGCGGGCACGGGGTCCGGGAAGAACTGCTGACCCCCAAGTCCGAACGTCATGTGCAGGTGATGCACACCGTCATGCGACCCGGCGGCGGCTCCGGCGGGGCCTACCGGCTAGATGCCACAACGATTTTCGTGTACGTGCTCAAGGGCGGACTGAGCATCACCATCGAGGGACAGACCACGGTGCTGAACACCGGCGACAGCATGACCTTCGGCGCGGCCCAACTGCACGACTGGCACAACCCCACCGGCGGCGAGGCCGAGGTGCTCTGGACCATCGCTCCGCCGGTCGGGGCCGAGGACTTTCGCGCCGCGGTACGCGGGGTTTGACCGCACCGCGTGGCGGATGTGACGCAGCGGTCGTTGTCGGCGACGCGTAGCGACGTTGGCGTCACATTCGGCGGCTGACGCCGTGGAACCGGGTGTCAGAACCCGGAGCCGTGGACCTCGTGGCCGGGCTTCTCGATCAACAGGCCCCGGTAGGCCTCCTCGACGGTGCTGCCGTGATTGATCACGCGGTCCACCTCGCGCGCGATGGGCATGTTGAGCCCGTACTTGTCGGCGAACTCCATGATCACGCTGGCGGCCTTGACGCCCTCGGCCACCTGGTTCATCGACGCGATGATCTCGTCGATCTTCTTTCCGGTACCCAGTTGCTCACCGACATGGCGGTTGCGGCTGCGCTGGCTGGTGCAGGTGACGATGAGGTCGCCCATCCCGGCCAGGCCGGCGAAGGTGTCGCGGTGCCCGCCCATGGCCTCGCCGAGTTTGGACATCTCACGCACCGCCCGGGCCATCACCATGGCCCGGGTGTTCTCGCCGATGCCCAGCGAGTAGCCCATGCCGACGGAGATGGCGTAGACGTTCTTGAGTGCTCCGGCCATCTCGACGCCCACCACGTCGTCGGTGGTGTACGTGCGAAACCGCTTGGTGCGGAACAACTCCGCGAGCTTGGCCGCCAGATGTTGATCGGGCATGGCCAGCACCGCAGCGGCGGCGTAGCCCTCGGCGACCTCGCGGGCGATGTTCGGCCCGGCCAGGATGCCGGCCGGATGTCCGGGCAGCACCTCGTCGACGATCTCGCTCATCCGCCGGTTGGTGCCCTGCTCCAGGCCTTTGACCAGCGAGACGACCGGCACCCACGGGCGCAGTTCACGGGCCAGCTCGGTGAGCACCCCGCGGAAGCCGTGGGACGGCACGCCCATCACGATCACGTCGGCGCAGTGGGCCGCTTCGTTGAAATCGTTGGTGGCCTTGAGGGTTTCGGGCAGCGCCACCTCGTCGCCCAGATAGCGCGAGTTGCGGTGGTTGTCGTTGATGTCCTTGGCGGTCTCCTCCGAGCGCACCCATTGCAGGGTCGGTCCGCGCCGGGCGCAGATGGAGGCGACGGTGGTGCCCCACGATCCTCCACCGAGGACGACGACCTTGGGTTCGCGTTGCGCTGGTGCCATGGCGATCAGCGTATTGCCGAGACGCGGTAGCTGAGTCCAAGTTGCCGAACTGGGTCAGGCGGTGGCCGCGCGCCGTCGCGTCAGCGCCCCGATGCCGGCTGCGGCCAGGCAGGCCGTGGACACCGCGGCGGCGAACCACGGAAAGACGGTGGCCAGATCCCAGCGGGTGGCGGCCCAGCCGGCCAACAGCGTCGGGACGGCCATCGCGGTGTAGGCCAGCAGGTAGAACGCCGACATCGTCTCGCCGCGCTGATCGGCCGGGACCACGTGGGACAGGTGGCGCAGCGAGCCGCCGAACCCGAGCCCGAAGGTCGCGCCGAGCATTGCCGCCGCGCCGAACACCAGCGGCCACGACTGCGTGATCAACACCGGAACCGTGAGGGCCAGGGTGATCGCCATGCCCACATCGCCGATGATCGCGGAACGGTGTGCCGGGATACGGGTGGCGGCCAGTTGGGCCATCGCCGCGGAGAATGCGGTGACGGCCACGACGCCGCCGCCGAACACCAGGTTCTCGATGTGAGTCTGGTGCGCGGCCAGTGACGGGTACAGCGAGAGCAGCACCCCCAGCACCGACCAGGACGCCATCGCGCCGAGGGCGGCGAACCAGAAGTCTGACCGAATTTCCTTGGCCACAGCGGGTTTCGAGATCCGGATGGGGCCGGAAGCCCGGGTGGTGTGCGTTTCGCGCAGGGCGAGGACGCCGACCCCGACCAGCACGCAGATCACCGCCACCACGGCGTAGGGCGTGCGCAACGGATGCGGGGCGTACTGTGCGAGCACGGCGGATCCGATGATCGCGACGGTCATCCCGATGTTGAACGCGACGCCGCTGAGCTGCCCCGAGCGCACACCGCGGTGCGGGCGCAGATCCAGCAGCGCGGCGGCGGACACGACCACGATCGAGCCGACGGCCGCGCCGTGGATGGTGCGCGCCAGCAGGAGCAGGGCCATGCTGTCGGCCACCAGGAACACGCCGAGTCCGACGATCATCGCGATGAGTGCGGCCACCAGGACCGGTTTGCGGCCGATCACATCGGAGATGCGACCGGACACCAGCACCGCGGCCAGGGCGGCCAGTGCGTACACCGCGAAGACGATCGTGGTGGCCAGTGGGGTGAGATGCCAGGCGGTTTCGTAGATCCCGTACAGCGGGGCGGGCAGGCCCGAAACGCCCAGGGCGACGCCGCTGAAGACCAGGAGCAGTGGATAGGCCCAACGCTGGTGTTCCAGGCCGAGCGGGCTGTCCGCCGAAATCCGCGCCATCGTCACGCCCCATCCGGTAGGTTTGATAGTTATCGAACCCGGTCGAGCTTACGCTGGGTTTGACGATCATCAAACTTATTTTCGGGTGACGGAGGGCACGCATGGCCGAGGCTGTCGAGGCGCGCTGCCCGGTGGGGACGCTTCCGCAGCTGCTGGCCGCGCTGCACGATCCGGTCCGGCTGGAGATGGTGCGACGCCTCCACGCCACGGGTGGGCCGGTGAAGTGTGCGGAGCTCTACGACGGCATCAACAAGTCCACGGCCACCCACCATTTCCACATCCTTCGTGACGCGGGGCTCATCGAGCGGGTGGTCAGCGAGGGGCATATCCATCAGCAGCTGCGCGCCCGCGATGTGGACGCCGCGATGCCGGGTCTGCTGGATGCGATCGTGGAGCAGGCCAACCGGGAGTCCGGCCGCCGCGGGGTGTCTGCCACCCGTCGCTGACCATCACCGCACGGGTGTGAGTCGCGCGCATGAGATGTGCCGAAATCCGACTGACATCGCCTGTGGTCAGTAGACTTCGGCGCAACGGTGCGCCAGATGCCCGGCGTTACCTGTCGGCAAAATCTGGCAACGTTTTCGCGGGGTCCCGGCGCGATCGGCAAAGTTAACGCGCATACCGGGCACTGATTCCGTCGTGCTTTGGCGCGCGGGGGCGCGATTCCCTGAATGGTCGAGGCGCAACCCTTACGTCGGTGTCAATGCGAATGACGCCCGCTGGGGCCTGAATGCAGTGCATTTACAGGTGATACGGGAAGTGACAAGCCGCCACCCGCGCGATGGAGTCGCCGTGGCGATCGGCCGGTGGACGACGACGGATTTGCCCGCAATTGATGAGCTGATCTCGCTAAGTAAATGAGAATTCGGCAAAACGTTGACGGGGGACGAGCGCCGACGATACGGTGCCAACCACTGCGAGTTATCCGGCCGGGCGTGGCCGGACCTCGGCCTCGGGAGGGATTGATCGTTGCTGGTTCTGCTGCTTAATGAGAGAGGATGACGGCGCCGCCTGAGAGCGTGTCCGATGGGGTCGAACCGGAACGGGGACTCGACACCATCGAGAAGTGGGCCACCGGCTACGCCAGGCGCCACCCGCTCGCGTCCCTCACCACGGTCGGTGACCAGTTCGTCCTCGGCGTCCGGACCGTCCAGATCCTCTTCCTCGACCTGGTGACGGGCCGCTTCCAATGGCAGGAGTTCATCCGCCAGGGCGCGTTCATGGCGGGCACCGCCGTGCTCCCCACCGTGCTGGTGGCGCTGCCGATCGGCGTCACCCTCTCGATTCAGTTCGCCCTGCTGGCCGGGCAGGTCGGCGCGACGTCACTGGCCGGCGCGGCCAGTGGGCTGGCCGTGGTCCGGCAGGCCGCGTCGCTGGTCGCGGCCGTGCTGATGGCGGCCGCGGTCGGGTCGGCGATCACCGCCGACCTGGGTTCGCGGACCATGCGCGAGGAAACCGACGCGATGGAGGTCATGGGCGTCTCGGTGATCCAGCGGCTCGTCGTGCCGCGGTTCGTCGCCGCCATCATGATCGGCGTCGCGCTCACCGGGGTGGTGTGCTTCGTCGGATTCCTCGCCAGCTTCCTGTTCAACGTCTACTTCCAGAACGGCGCCCCCGGCAGCTTCGTGGCGACCTTTGCCTCGTTCGCCACCACCGGCGACATGATCGTGGCCCTGGTCAAGGCGGTGATCTTCGGCGCCATCGTCGCCGTGGTGTCGTGCCAGAAGGGGTTGTCCACCAAGGGTGGTCCGACCGGCGTCGCGAACTCCGTGAACGCGGCGGTGGTGGAATCGATCCTGTTGCTGATGGTCGTCAACGTCGCGATCAGCCAGCTCTACATCATGTTGTTCCCCCGGGTGGGGCTGTGACATGACGGCCTCCACATTCGTCCCGCCACTGCTGGCGCCGTGGGTCCGCCTCTACCGGCGGATCTCCATTCCGGTGATCCGGCTGGGCCACATGATGGTGTTCTTCGTCCGGGCCCTGGCCGCGGTGCCGATCGTGCTCCGGCACTACCGCGCGGAATTCGTCCGGCTGCTCTCCGACATCGCCTGGGGCAACGGCTCACTCGTGGTCGGCGGCGGCACCATCGGGGTGGCGGTGGTGCTGGGCATCACCATGGGGGCGCTCGTCGGCATCGAGGGCTACAACTTTCTCGACCTGCTCGGGCTCGGCCCGGCCACCGGCATCATCTCCTCGTTGGTGAACACCCGCGAGCTGGCGCCGATTGCCGCGTCGCTGGCCTTCGCGACGCAGGCCGGCTGCCGGTTCACCGCGCAGTTGGGGTCGATGCGCATCGCCGAGGAGATCGACGCGCTCGATTCCATCGCGATCCGTCCGATTCCGTATCTGGTCACCACGCGGCTGATGGCTGCGGTGATCGCCGTGATCCCGCTCTATGCGCTGTGCCTGGCCGTCAGCTACCTGACCACCCAGGTGGTGGTCTTCTTGATCAGCGGCGGCTCGAGCGGCTCCTACCTGCATTACTTCACCCTCATGCTGTCCGGGCAGGACATCCTGTACTCGGTGCTGAAGGCGGTCATCTTCGTCTGGATCGCCTCCACCGTGCAGTGCTACTACGGGTTCTACGCCTCGGGCGGTCCGGTCGGTGTCGGCGTGGCGGCCGGGCACGCCATGCGCGCCAGCATCACCGTGGTGGTCATCGTCAACATGCTGCTCACCATGGCGCTGTGGACGGTCGATTCGGGAGCGAGGTTCGGCGGCTAGATGGGTAACTCGCTGGAGATGGACGGGCGTGGCCCGAGCGACCGTCAGCTGCTCGCCTGCGGTGCCGCGGTACTTGTTGTGGCAGCGCTCGTTTCGACACTCCTTCTGGTGAAGGCGACCGGCCGGCTCGATGCCCGGGTACCGGTGGTGGCCGCCCTGATCAACGTCGGTGACGGTCTGCCGCAGCGCTCCGACGTGAAGTACCACGGCGTGCTCGTCGGCATGGTCGACGATGTCGTCCCGGCCGCCAACGGCAATCCCAACTTCGTCCACATCGACCTCAAACCCGAGTACGCGTCGTCGATCCCGAACACCGTCACCGCACGCGTGGTGCCCAGCAACGTGTTCGCGGTGTCGTCGGTGCAACTCGTCGACCGCCCCGGCGGGGCGGCAGAGGGTTCGCGCCCGGGTGCGCCCATCGCCGCCGGTGCCCAGATCCCCGAGGACACCGAACTGCCGACGGTGTTGTTCCAGACCACCATCAGCAAGCTGCGTGACGTGCTGGCCGCGACCGGACGTGGTCGCGAGGACAAGACGGTGGGCATCCTGGCCGCGGTGAACGCCGCGACCGAGAATCGTCGCAACGAATTGCTCACCAGCGGAGCGCAATTGAACCGGTTGATCGATCAGCTCGACGCAGTGGTGGCCACCGAACCCGGGCCGACGACCGTCTCCGCGCTGGTCGACGCGACCAGGGGGCTGCAGCAGACGGCGCCGGATCTGTTCGACGCCCTGCACAAGGCCGTGCAGCCGATGCAGACCCTGGTCGAGCAGCGGGAACAGCTGAACACCATGATCAACGGCGGGATCCACACGGTGGGGACCACGCACACCGCGCTGAACAACCATACCGACCGGCTCGTCAAGACCACCTCGGATCTGACCCCGGTCCTGGGTGTGCTGGCCGACACCTCCCACAACTGGGTGCCGGCCTTCGTCAAGCTGAATCAGCTGTCCGGCAAGTTCTTCGAGCACGTCTGGATCCCCGAGCACGATTTCGGCAACATGCGGGTGAACCTGTCGCTTACGCCGAGCTACGCCTACACCCGGGCCGACTGCCCGCAGTACTCGGGGCTCAAGGGCCCGAGCTGTTTCACCGCCCCGCTCGTGCCCACCCGTCCGTCGCTGCCGGATGTGCTGTTGCCGCAGAACTATCAGCCGCCGCCGGACCTGGCGCCGCCGGCCGGAACTGTGCTGGGCCCGAACGGCAACCTGGTCGCGGTCGGTCCGCCCCTGGTCAATCCGAATCCGAACCTGGCCGATCCGAATCCGCCCCTGCCGCCGTGGATGCCGCCGTCCGGCCCGGTGCCCGGCACGGCGAATCCCGCGCTGGCGCCGACGCCGCCCCCGCCGGTGCCGCTGTCGCCGGTTGCACCGGTGGCACCGCGACCGGCCGGCGCTCCTCCGGCCGCATCGGTTCCGGGATCGGCGCCGCCGCCGGGCGGCGCGCCGGCCCCCGCTCCCGCGGGTCCGCTGCTGCCTGCCGAAGCCGCTCCCGCTGCGGCACAACCCGTTTCGGAAGGGAATGGTCAATGAAGTACCGCGGTGCGGCGATCGGCCTGTCCCTGTTCATGGTGACAGCGCTGGTGCTGACCTGGTTGGTCTATGTCACGTTGCGCCGCGACGTGGCGGGCAAGACGGTGCCGTACGCGGCGCTCTTCTCCGATGTGTTCGGCCTGCGCGAGGGTGATGACGTCCGGATGGCCGGGGTGCGGGTCGGGCGGGTCGAGAAGATCGAACTCGAGGGCGCGCTGGCCAAGGTGTCGTTCGTGGTGCAGGAGGATCAGCCGATGTACGGCCGGACCTCCGCCTCGGTCACCTACCAGAACATCGTCGGGCAGCGCTATCTCGGCCTGTCGCTGGGGAGTATCGGTGATCCGGGTCCGCTTCCGGCAGGCAGCGTGATCCCGCTGGAGCAGACCGATCCTTCGTTCGACGTCGGGAAGCTGCTCAACGGATACGAGCCGTTGTTCAGCGTGCTCAACCCGCGCGACGCCGACAACCTCACCAAGGGCGTGATCGCCTCACTGCAGGGTGACAACGCCTCGATCGTCGCGCTCGTCGATCAGACTGCGCAGCTGACCGATTCCTTCGCCGGCCGGGACCAGGAACTCGGAGAGGTGATCAACAACCTGAACGCGGTGGCCAAGAACCTGGCCGCGCACAACGACAGTCTCGACGAGGTGATCACCCAAACCCGGGGCATGGTGGCCACCTTCGACGCCCGCAGGCCCGAGATGGTCGACTCTCTCGGTTCGGTCTCTCGGGTGGTGCAACAGCTGTCGACCATCAGCGATGACGTGTACCCGTCGCTCAACGAACTCATCACCCGTCAGCCCGGGTTCGCGGCGCACATGGTCGGGATCGAGCCGCAACTGGCGTTCGCCGGCGCGAATCTGCCGTTGCTGCTCAAGGGTTTCGCCCGGATGACCAACGAGGGCGCCTACGCCACCACCTATGCGTGCGACCTGAACGCGACAGGATTCTTCCCCGGCCTCAACGATGTCGCACCGATCATCGTCGACGCCGCCACCCCGGGTAACAAGGCGCAATACACCCCCAAATGCAGGAACCTGGCCAATGGTTGAGCAACTGACGAAGCCCGCGACTCCGAAGCCGCCGAAGAAGCGGCGCCGTCCGCTGGAGAGCTACAACCGGACGTGGCTCGGGATCATCGCGATCGCCGTGGTGTCCGTGCTGATCGGGGCGATGCTGATCGTCAGGGTCGCCGATGTGGGCTACCGGCAGTACACCGCGCGGTTCCAGCAGGCCGCCGCGCTCAAGGCGGGTAACCCGATCACCGTCGCCGGCATGCCCGTGGGCGAGGTCAAGAGCATGAAGTTGGCCGGCGACCACGTCGAGGCCAAACTCAAGGTGCGCGACGACATTCCGCTGGGAAAGGACTCCCGCGCCGTCATCAAGGTCACCACGATCTTGGGGTCGCGTTATCTGGCTCTGCAGCCGGCCGGCTCGGGTGCCCTGCCCGACAACACCTTCGACCTCACCCACACCGAGGTGCCGTATGACCTGCAGGAGGCGCTGGGCGACGTCACCACCACGTTCGAGCAGGTCGACTCGGACAAGTTCGCCCAGACACTGAGCATCCTGGGCAAGCAGATGGAGGGACTGCCCGAGGTGGTGCCGCGGGCCCTGCAGAACACCCACACGCTGGCGACCATCATCGCCGACCGGCGTGACCAACTCGGGACTCTGCTGGAGACCACCAACACGATCGGCACCACGCTGCGTCGCCAGCAGTCCACCATCGGCAACCTGGTCAATCAGGGCAATGACCTGGTCGGCGAATTCGTGATGCGGCGGGCGTCCTTTCAGGCCATGCTGGCGGCCCTGACCAATCTGGTCCAGACCCTCAACGGCATCGTGATCGACGACCGGCCGGCACTCGAGAAACTGCTGACGGACCTGCGCGATCTGTCGAACATGTTGGGCCAGCACGACGATCTGCTGCGCAGCGTCCTGCAGTCGGGCCCGGTGGCCCTGCGAGGGCTCGCCAACGCCACCGGCAACGGCAACGCCGGGGAGATGCACGTCGGCAACGGGCTGCTGATCGACTCCTGGATGTGCGCGATCAGCGGGCGAGCCAAGCAGTTCAGCATGATCCAGTACTACAAGGACTGCCAATGACAGCGTTGAGAGGCAAGATTCTGGCGCTGTGCGTCGCCGGTCTGGTGGGCATTGCCGCAGTGGCCGGCGCCGGCTGGTGGTTTCTGAAGGATCGCACCAACACCATCACGGTCACCGCCCAATTCGACAACGCCGCAGGCCTTTACGAGGGAAATACGGTCGCGGTGCTGGGAATGCAGGTCGGCCGCGTCACCAAGATCACGCCCAAGGGCACCTACGTCGAGGTCGAGTTCACGGTGGACAAGGACGTATCGGTGCCGGCCGATGTGCAGGCGGTCACCATCTCCAACTCGATCCTGACCGACCGCCAGATCGAGCTGACGCCGGCCTACCGCGGCGGGCCGACGCTGCAGAATCACGACACGATCGGACTGAACCGCACCAAGACTCCGGTCGAGTTCGCCCGGGTGCTGGACGTATTGGACAAGTTGTCCTCTTCGCTGAAGGGCGACGGCGAGGGCAACGGCCCCATCGCCGACGTGGTCAATGCCAGCGCGGCCATCGCCGACGGAAACGGTCAGCAGATGAAGGACGCGCTCGGCGAGCTGTCAGACGCGTTGCGGCTCAGCTCCGACCGGGGCGCGGTCACTCGTGATCAGCTCACCACGATCGTGCGCAACCTGAGCTCGCTGTTCGAGGCCGCGACCCGCAATGACGCGACGCTGCGGGAGTTCGGTTCGGCAGTACGCCAGCTCAGCCAGATCCTGGCTGACGAGAACTTCGGCAGCGGTACCACCGGCAAGAAGATCAACGAGGTGATCACCCAGGTGGGGGAGGTGCTGCAAACCCACCGCGAAGAGGTGAAACAGATTGTCCTCAACGGCAACACCGCGCTGACCACGTCGGTCGAACAGCGCCGGGATCTGGCCGAATTCCTCGATCTTGCCCCGATGACGCTGGACAACATCTACAACATCGTCGACCAGAAGAACGGCTCGGCGCGGGCACACGTTCTGGTGGACAAGGTGCTGTTCGATTCACAGACCGTCAAAGAGGTCTGCAACATGATGGGGCTGCGGCAGCTCGGATGTAGCACCGGCACGGTGCAGGACTTCGGTCCCGACTTCGGGCTGTCGTACATGCTCGACGGCATGGCGGCGATGGGGCAGCGATGATCAGACCGGTGCGTAAATTCGTTCTGCCCGTGGTGATGACGGTCTGCCTGACCATTTCCGGATGTGCCACCGAAGGTCTGGCCAGCCTGCCGTTGCCCGCGCCCGGGGTCGGCTCGGGCGGGTACCGGCTGACCGCGATATTCGCCAACGCCCTGAACCTGCCCGCCAATGCCAAGGTGAAACTGGCCGGTGCCGATGTGGGTGAGCTCGAGTCGATGGTGGCTCGCAACTACACGGCGGTGACCACGCTGCGCATCATGGACGGGGTCCGGTTGCCGCTCGGCACCACCGCCGAATTGCGTTCGGCCACACCGCTGGGCGACGTGTTCGTCTCCGTCCGGCCGCCGAGCCCGGTCGACCCGAACGCGCCGCTGCTCAAGGACGGCGACACCATCGAGCTGGAATCGACCCGCGCCGCCGCGACCGTGGAATCACTGCTGGGCTCGGCGGCGATCCTGGTCAATGGCGGTGCGGTGCGCAACTTCACCAACATCATCAACGGCCTGGGCAAGGCCACGGGCGATCAGGGTCAGGCCTTCGGCACTTTGATCTCCAAGACGAACCACACGTTGGGCAACCTGAACGCACGCTCTGACGAACTCTCGACCGCGATGACCGAGACGTCGCGGCTGCTGCAGCAGATCGAGGACAAGAACCAGACCGTCAGCGAATTGATGGATGCCGCCGGGCCGGCCACCGAGACACTGGCTGACCACACCACCCAGATCGCCGACCTGATCACCCAGATCGGCGACACGTCAGCACAATTGCGAAAGTTCCCGTCGATCGCGGGCACCGACACCAGCGGACGCAGCGTGATCGCCGATGCCAACAAGGTGGCAGGTGCCTGGAACGACGTGGCGCTGGCCCCGGATGCCTCGCTGTACGCGCTCAACCGGCTGATGCCACCACTGGTGAAAGCCACGTCGGGCAGCGGCCTTTCGGTGCGCGCCAGCATCGACCGATTGATTCTCGGATCAATCCCGGACATCGGGTTCGCCGGTGATCCGGGACTGCACGGTCCCAAGCGGTACAACTGGCATCAATTGGTCGGCTCACTGCAGTACACGTTGTTGCGGCTGCAGGAGCGCGTCGTCGGCCGTGGTCCTGGGGTGCCGCAGATGCCGGTGATCCCCAGCCCCACCGAGCCCGGCGAGATCATCCCGGCCCCGGCGGCTCCGGCTCCTCCGCCCGAGGCGCCACCGGCTCCGCCCGCTGAGGCCCCACCTGCCGAGCCACCCGCCGGGGTCCCGGCCGCGGAGGTGCCGCGATGATCAACGCAGTCGCGGATTTCGTGGTCGGCGTGGTCCGCGCCGGGTACCGCCGTCGTGCCTGGCTTTCGGCGGGCGCGCTGGTGATGACCCTGGTGGTGGCCGGCGCCTACCTGATGATCGGGGCGCTTCGGGTCAAGCCCTTCGATTCCAGTTACCGCATCACGATCGAGCTGCCGGAATCGGCCGGCCTGCTGCCCAATCAGGACGTCACGCTGCGCGGCGTGCAGATCGGGCGGGTGGAACGGCTCGATCTCACCCCCAGTGGCGTCAACGCCGTCGTCAACGTCAACTCGGCGGTATCCATCCCCAAATCCAGCGATGTGCGGGTGTCGGGGTTGTCCCCGGCCGGCGAGCAGTACATCGACTTCATGGCGACCACGACCGACGGTCCGTTCCTGGCCGACGGCAGTGTCATCGGGCAGGGCAAGGCGACGGTGCCGGTCAGCCTGGCTCAGCTGCTGGCCGACGCCGACGGTGCGCTGGCTCAGGTCGACGTCGACAAGCTCGAGGTGATCCGTCGCGAGCTGAGCATGTCGCAGGCTGGTCCGCAGAAGCTCGCCGACGTCATCGACGGCGGGACCTTCTTGCTCTCGACGCTGGATTCGGTGCTGCCCGAGACGGTGAGCGTGCTGCGCAACAGCCGGGTGGTGTTCAACCTGGCGGCGGACAAGAACGCCGGCATCGCGGTGGCCTCGGACAATCTCGACTCGACGTTCGAGGGGGTGAACAAGATGCGCGACGGCTTCCGGCGGCTCACCGAGCAGACGCCGGGCTCGTTGAACTCCGTCGACAATCTGTTCACCGACAACTCCGACACCATGGTGCAGCTGCTCGGAAGCCTCGCCAGCACTTCACAGTTGCTGTATCTGCGGGTGCCGGCGCTGAATGCGTTGTTCCCGAACTACCGCACCTCGGTGCTCGACGCGCTGGGCAGTGTCATGCACGACAACGGGTTGTGGGCTACCGCGGACATCTACCCGCGCTATAGCTGTGACTACGGCACCCCACGCCGGTCACCGGCGGCGGCGGATTACCCCGAGCCCTACATGTACACCTACTGCCGCGACGATCATCCCGGTGTCCTGGTTCGCGGTGCGAAGAATGCGCCGCGCCCCGCGGGTGATGACACCGCAGGTCCGCCGCCCGGTGCGGATCTCGGTCGCACCACCGACCCGACCCCGCGGGGTCGCTACACCATCCCGACGCCTTACGGTGGTCCAACGCTGCCGATCGAACCGCCCCGCTGACCACCCAACCTCACCTAAGGAGATGACGGTGACCGTGACGACGGAAAAGAAGACCGACGACGAGAAGACTGAACTCGAGACCACTACCGAGGATCAGGCCGACGATGTGGTCGAGACAGAGGATGCCACGGACGATGCGGACGCCAAGGACGATGCGGACGATGCGGCGGCCGAATCCGATGACGCCGACAAAGCCGACGAGTCCGATTCCGAGTCCCAGCCCGCCGAGGAGCCCGCGTCGTCCGGATGGCGCCGCCGGGTGCTCGTCGGTGCCCTGGCCACGGTATTCGTTGCCTCGTTGGCACTTTCAGGGTTCCTGGGCTGGAAGTGGTGGCAGACCGAGCAGGTGGCGGAGGCCGGCAAGCAGGCCCAGGATGCTGCGGTGGCCTACGCCCAGATCTTGACGAGCATCGATTCCAACAAGGTCGACGAGAACTTCAACCAGGTGCTGGCCGGCGCGACCGGCGAGTTCAAGGATATGTACTCGCAGTCCAGCATGCAGTTGCGCCAGTTGCTCATCGACAACAAGGCCTCGGCACACGGTGTCGTGGTGCAGTCGGCAGTTCAGTCGGCGAGCCCGGACAAGGTCGTGGTGCTGCTGTTCGTCGACCAGTCGGTGACCAACTCCACCGTGCCCGACCCGCGGATCGACCGCAGCCGGATCAAGATGACGATGGAGAAGGTCGACGGGCAATGGCGGGCAAGCAAAGTGGAACTCGCCTGAGGTATTGACATGCTGCGCAAGATGATCGGTGCGGCGGCCCTGGTGGCCGGCTCCCTGGTGGCCATCACGACCGCCCCGCCCGCCGCGGCGTCGGCGGCATCGTTCTGCGACGAACTGGCCGGCCAATGGGACGGACAGTTCTGCAACGCGTCGGTGGTCTCGGACCGAAAAGCGGTTCGCAACATCAAGATGGCACTGCCCGGCGACCTGGTGGAGAACCCCGTCATCCGGCAGTACCTGACCAACCTGATGAACAACTGGCGCAACGCCGCGCAGCAGATGGCCCACGACAGCTTCGGTGAGCAGCAGTTCGAGATCTTCCAGCACGGCGGCGCGATGACGGCCGTCTTCCACGAAATGTATTCCGGCACGGTCGGTACCGACGCGCTTGCGCATCCGAACGCGCCGATCGTCAGCGATGCCTACCGCACGTTCACGTTCGTGGACGGGCGGCAGGTGCAGCTGGCCGACCTCTTCAAACCGGGCGTCGATCACCGGGCCGAGATCCCACGCCTGGGCGCCCCGTTCATCGTCGCCGCCCTCGATGCCGCACCGCCGCCGCACCAGCCCGGCACCTATCCGTTCACCCCGGACCGCTGGACCCCGGACAACGTGTACTCGGGCGGGTACAAGGCCTGGGCGCTGACACCGGACGAGTTGATCCTCTACATGCCGGACTACCCGGTCGGACGCGACAGCCCGATCAACTTCAGCCCGGGCCTGATGCAGTGGTCGATGGACGGCGGCACCGTGCAGGCGCACATTCCGCTCTCGGCGCTCGCCCCGGTGCTGCAGCCGCAGTTCGGCGGCGCCTGACCTCCCAAGGTGAAGAAGATCGCGAGTTTTCTCAAGAAGCTCGCGATCTTCTTCACGTTGGGCCGACCGCTGTAGAGCTTTCGATTCTTCGCGAGGCTAAAGGGTTACCTGACCCCGGTTTGTTGTCACCATGAGCCACACCAATCCGTGCGACTCCATGGGGGACAACGGCCATGCGCCCAATCAGTTCGGTGCTCAGCTCCTACCGGCCCAGCCGCTACACGGTGACGGCGGCCGAAACCAGCGCCTGAATGGCATCGACTCCGCGGTGAGGGCGGAAAACGTCGAGAACATGTCGCCCTCAGCGCAGACTCAACGCAATGATCAGCGGTAGTTGACGAACTGCAGCGCCACGTCCAGGTCCGAGCCCTTCAGCAGGGAGATGACGGCCTGCAGGTCGTCACGCTTCTTGGAGCTCACCCGGATCTCGTCGCCTTGGATCTGCGCCTTGACGCCCTTGGGGCCCTCGTCGCGGATGATCTTGGTGATCTTCTTGGCCTGCTCGCTGGTGATGCCCTGTTTGATGTCGCCGGTCACCCGGTAGGTCTTGCCGCTGGGCTGCGGGTCGCCGGCGTCGAAGGCCTTCATCGAGATGTCGCGGCGGACGAGTTTCTCCTTGAACACGTCGACTGCGGCCTTGACCCGCTCCTCGGTGGAGCTGACCAGCTCGATGGACTCCTCGCCCTTCCAGGCGATGGTGGTGTCGGTGCCGCGGAAGTCGAAGCGGGTGGACAGTTCCTTGGCGGCCTGGTTGAGCGCGTTGTCGACCTCCTGACGATCGACCTTGCTGACGACGTCGAAGCTGGAATCCGCCATTGGACGCCTCTCCTCTTCCCTCGGTGAATGCTGCCGGCTTGTAGCTTAGGTACATCCTCGTCGTACCCAGCTGACCGCACCACACCCCGGGGCGTCGCGGCTAGGTGGAATCGTCTCCGGATTTCATCCCCTTCAAGCGGTGCGGCGCGCGAACACTGCTCGGGCTCGACGGGCCGTCCAACCTCTTCGACAGGTGTTTCTTGACCAGGGACCGCACGGTGGATGCGATGCGCTGGGGCCTCGATTCGACGGTGGTGGCCCGTGCCCGGGTGGGCTTCGACGACTTCGGGGGCGCCGGGGCCGCGACGGCATCCAGCGTCTGCGCCGGCGCCGGGTCGTCGACGATGTTGATACCGGGACCGGTCTGGCTCACCGTGACGCCGTCCTGATTGACGGCGCCGGCGATCGCGAACGGACCGCCCTGGGTCTTGACCGTGTTGGTGCCGGACGTGTTGAACGCCACGGACGCGAAGCTGTCGACGTCGAAACCGGCGACGACGCGGCCGTCGCCGTCGAGATTGACCGCGAGGTTGCCGACTCCGAACGCCTCGGCCCAGTTGTAGTCGACGTGGTCGCCGCGGTTGATGGCGATATTGGCGGCTCCGCTGGTCACCGAGTGTCCCTGTGCACCGTCGGTCACGGCCAGCGAGGCGAGCCCGGAGGACCGGGCGTACGCGTGGTAGCCATTCGCGCCGGCGAACGTGAGGACGCCCCGTGCCGTCGAGAACGAACTCTCACCGACGGCGAGCGCCGCGCTCAGCGAATTGAGGCTCAGGAACTCGGCGGGGACCACAGCGGACGCACCGTCGCCGATCGCCAGCGCCCCGGTGAACCATCCGAATGCAGACGCGGTGGCACCGTTGCCGATGGCGATCGCCACGCCGGTCAGACCGCTGGAGCAGTCCGGGCTGCTGCTGATGCCGAAGGCCGACATGCAGGAGGCATGCGCGGTGGCGCCCGAATACGCCAGGCCGGCCAGCAATGCGCCCGATGTCAGTGTCCCGACCAGCAGCACACTCGAGCGCCTGCAGTCGAATCTCGCGGTGTTCCGTCGCATGAGGGGCCTCGCTCCCGTTCCGATGATGTCCGGCCGGCACAAAATAACGCCGGCGCAAGTCGGGGAGCTGAGTAATGTCCTACTGCATTTGTGCGGGACGGCGCCACGCCCCCGGCACCGTCCGGTTGTGGCCCTCGTCGCAGATGTCCTGCCGGTTTGTAACTTGGGTGGGTCCTCGTTGTACCCTGCTATTCGCACCAAACCGGAAACGGGGCGGCGCGAAACCAGGCAGATTGCCCGAGCGGCCAATGGGAGCGGACTGTAAATCCGTCGGCTTACGCCTACGCAGGTTCGAATCCTGCATCTGCCACCCTGATCAGGCCCCTTTCGAGGGGGCCTGTTTGGTTTTTTGGGTGCAGCGGTCGGCGCGCCTATCGGTGGTCGTCTGTCCCCTGGCATCGGCTCGCCGGGTTGGCCACGGTCCGCCGGCCGGCAGCGCCGGCAGACCACCAGTCGAAGCGATGGATCTCAAGGCATTGGTCGGGTTCTGCGTGCTCGGCGACCCACCGCAACGCGGTGCGTTTGCGCCAGAATCCAGCAACTGGCATCACGCCACCGTCAGAGCGGTGCATGAACACATACCAACCAAGTTTCATCGGACCCCCGGTGCCGACGACGCCTACACGATCTGGCCTCTATTCTGGCGCGGGCGTACCGTTTTCCGCCAATCCGGTGCAAGTCCGGTGCAAGCGCTGCGCCACGCAACACCCCTCGGCGAACAGTCCATCGGGGTAAAGCTCTCGACAGCCTCGGGAGAATCGAAGGCATGACCGAGCACCGCGTCGAGAACAAGCTGGTGAATTTCGCCAGCCATATCGACGGCAACACCATCGAGCAGGCGAAGCAGACTGCCTCGATGCCGTTCGTGCACCCACATGTCGCGCTGATGCCCGACGCCCACAGCGGCAAGGGGTCCGCCGTCGGCACCGTCATCCCCACGATCGATGCGGTGATCCCGGCCGCGGTCGGCGTGGACATCGGCTGCGGCATGATCGCGGCCCGCACCGAATTCACCGCCACCGACCTCGACGGTCGTGATCTGGCGACGTTGCGCGCGGCGATCGAGTCGGCGATTCCGCTGTCGCCGGGCAACTACAACGACACGCTGGCCCGGTTCCCGTTCACGGCGGGCCGTATCACCGACCTCGAGCATCTGGCGGAGCAGGGCGAGGTCGACCTGTCGCACTCGCCGAAGTGGCGCCGGCAACTCGGATCCCTCGGCGGTGGCAACCACTTCATCGAGCTGTGCCTGGATCAGGACGACCGGGTGTGGCTGTTCCTGCACTCGGGTTCTCGTGGTGTGGGAAACAAGATCGCCCAGAAGCACATCAAGATCGCGCAGAAACTGATGAAGCGATGGTGGATCGACCTGCCCAACCCCGACCTCGCCTACCTGCCGCAGGGCACGCCGGAGTTCGCCGCCTATCTGCGGGAGCTCAACTGGGCGCAGCGATTCGCCTTAGAGAACCGCGCCGAGATGATGGACCGCTACATGTGGGTGTTCGCCGCGTGGATGGGTTATGCCCATCTGGACCAGCCGCAGACCGCCGGCGATTTCGAGGTCGAGCGGATCAACACCCATCACAACTACACCCGCAAGGAACGTCACGGGGGTCGCGACGTGTGGCTGACCCGCAAGGGGGCGATCGACGCGCACACGGGTGTCATGGGCCTGATCCCCGGCAGCATGGGAACGCGTTCATACGTGGTGCGCGGAAAGGGTAATCCCGCCGGTCTGTGCTCAGCTCCGCACGGTGCCGGGCGCCGATTCTCCCGCAACGAGGCCCGCCGGCGGTTCACCGCCGACGATCTGGCGCAGCGCATGCAGGGCATCGAGTACCGACACGGTGAGGAGTGGGTCGATGAGATCCCCGATGCGTACAAGGACATCGACGTCGTCATGGCCGACGCCGCGAGCCTCGTCGAGATCGAGCATGAGCTCCGTCAGGTGCTCAACGTGAAGGGCACCTAGCTCAGGACTTGCGTCCGGCCACCAGATAGACCACGGGCAGTACGCCCGAGGTGGTCAGCAACCCGAGAGCGCTGCCCCACAACCATTTCGGGCCGTTGACCTGGCCGGCCTCTCGGCCGGCCAGGTCTCGCAATGCCCAGGCCCGCAGCCCGGCGTCCACTGCGGTCACCGCGATGATGGTGGTCTTGGACTTGGGAGACAGGTCATTCCAGCGCTTCTTGGCCACTACGGCGTTCCTTTCGGGCAACGGGCGGTCACCTCCAAGGTATCCGCTGACGGAGGTGCCCGATCGCCGCCGCGTGTCGGACCACCGATTGCGCTGCGTCGCCGCGCCAGGCAATATCCGAATATGGCGGAAATCACCGCCCCGGCAGAGGATGCATTGGTCAGCGCGCTGGCACATTCCCGCAGCGCCACCGAAGTGCTTGAGGTTCTGGGCAGTTCGGGCGACGGGCTGGATGGTGACAGCGCGCGGGAGCGGCTGGCCGTCCACGGTCTGAACAAACTCCCCGAAAAGCGTCCCCGGCCTGCAGTTCTCCGGTTCTTCGCACACTTCAACAATGTGCTGATCTACATCCTGATCGCCGCGGGTGTGCTCAAGGCCATCCTCAACGAATGGGTCGACAGCGCCGTCATCATTTCCGTCGCGGTGATCAACGCCGCCGTCGGCTTCATCCAGGAAGGCCGGGCCCAGCGGGCACTCGACAGCATCCGGAGCATGTTGTCGGTCACTGCGCAGGTGCGTCGTGACGGTCACTGGCAGCAGGTGGACGCACAGACCCTGGTGCCCGGCGATATCGTGCGCATCGCTTCGGGAGACCGTATCCCGGCCGACATGCGTCTGCTGACGGTCGCGAACCTGCGGGTGGAGGAGTCGGCGCTGACCGGTGAGTCGCTGCCGGCCAAGAAGGATGTGGCCGAAGTCGGCCCGGACGCCGGTCTGGGCGACCGGATGTCGATGGTGTACTCGGGCACCATCGTGGCGGCTGGTTCGGCTACCGGCGTGGTGACCGCCACCGGAACCAGCACCGAGATCGGCCGGATCCAATCGCTCATCGCCGACGTGGAAACCATCGATACCCCGTTGACCCGCAAGTTGGCTCGGTTCGGCCGTCAGCTGTCGGTGGGCATCTTGGGGATGGCCGCGGTGATGTTGGTGGTCGGCAAGCTGCTGCACCAGTTCACGGTGAGTGAACTCATCACGGCTGCAATAGGTTTCGCCGTCGCTGCGATACCGGAGGGGTTGCCTGCCGTCGTCACCATCACCCTCGCGCTCGGGGTACAGCAGATGGCCCGGCGCAAGGCGATCACCCGCAAGCTTCCCGCTGTGGAGGCGCTCGGCGCGGTCAGCGTCATCTGCTCGGACAAGACCGGCACGCTCACCCAGAACGAGATGACCGCCCGCACCGTGGTCACCGCGCGTCACCGGTTCGACGTCAGCGGCGCCGGATACCGGCCCGAGGGCGGCCTCGAGCTCGACGGCGCACCGATCACACCCGTCGACCATCCGGAGCTGGCGGCGCTGTTGACCACGATGGCCGTCTGCAACGACGCACGGCTGGATGAGGCCGATGGTCAATGGCGGGTGGTGGGGGAGCCGACCGAAGGCGCGCTGCGCGCACTGACCATGAAGGCCCGGATCGATGACTCGGACTGGCCGCGGCTGGGTGTGGTGCCGTTCGAGTCGGCCAACAAGTTCATGGTGACCCTCAACGCCACTCCCGGCGGGGAACGCTGGCTCTACGTCAAGGGAGCCCCGGACCGGTTGCTCGACCGGTCCGGCACCCAGGCCGGCAGCTCATCCGCGGAGCCGCTCGATCGGGCCGCGTGGGAGGCACGCATCGACGAACTCAGCGGACAGGGCCTCCGCGTCCTGGCCGCCGCCCGGCGACCGGCCGCCGGTGCGGAAACCGTGGACATCGGCGACGTCGAGGACGGACTCGAGTTTCTCGGCGTCGTCGGCATCGTCGATCCGCCCCGGCCCGAAGCGATCACGGCCATCGAGACCTGCCATGCGGCCGGGATCCAGGTCACCATGATCACCGGTGACCATGCCGGAACCGCGCGGGCCATCGCGGGCGAGATGGGCATCATCAAAGCCGGCGACGTACCACGGGTCGTCACCGGGGCCGAGCTGGAGGAGATGAGCCAGACCCGGTTGCGGCAGGTGGCCCACGAGGTCCACGTCTACGCCCGCACCAGCCCGGAACACAAGCTGCGCATCGTCAGTGCCCTGCAAGCCCAGGGCAAGGTGGTCGCGATGACCGGTGACGGCGTCAACGACGCACCGGCGCTGACTCGCGCGGACATCGGGGTGGCGATGGGCATCAAGGGGACCGAGGCCACCAAGGAGGCAGCCGGAATCGTCCTGGCCGACGACAACTTCGCGACCATCGAGCGGGCGGTCGAAGAGGGCCGGCGGATCTACGACAACATCCGCAAGTCCGTGCTGTTCATGCTGCCCACCAACGGCGCACAATCGCTGATCATCCTCGTCGCGATCCTGGCCGGGTTCGCGCTGCCGTTGCAGCCGGTGCAGATCCTGTGGGTCAACATGGTCACCTCCGTCACGCTGTCGCTGGCGCTGGTTTTCGAGAAGGCCGAGGACGGCCTCATGCAGCGACCGCCCCGCACTCCCAAACAGGCGCTGGTGAACCGGGCCGACGTCGCCATGATCTCCCTGGTGTCGATCCTGGTCGCCGGCGCCACCCTGGCCGAGTTCTTCGTGGCGCGGGCCGGCGGGTATCCGTTGGCGGTGGCCCAGACCGCTGCGGTGAACATGTTGGCGCTCGGCCAGCTCGCCTATCTGCTGAACTGCCGGTTCGTCACCTCGTCGAGCCTGCGGCCCCAGGTGTTCCGCGGTAATCCGTGGGTGTGGCGGATGGCGGGCGTGATGATCGCCCTGCAGCTGGTCTTCACCTACGCGCCGTTCATGCACACCTGGTTCCACTCGGCGCCCATCACGTTCCGCGGGTGGTCGGTCGCGATCGCGTTGTCGATCGTGATCTTCCTGGTCATCGAGACGGCCAAGTGGGTAGGACGCAGATTCATTCCATCGGCGGTGGCATAGCCGGACGGGGGAGACATGCCAGAGCGCGATCTGTCAGTGGATTTCTATCGCGTGTCGGCGATAGGTCTTGTGGTGGTGGGACATTGGCTCGTCGCGTCGGCCACCTACAGCGACGGCGAATTCGGTCTGCAGAATCCGTTGGAGGAGATGCCGTGGACGCAATGGCTGACGCTGGTGTTCCAAGTGATCCCGGCGTTCTTCTTGATGGCCGGGTACGCCAGCGCAGCGTCTTGGACCCGGCGGGCCGAGCCGGCGCAGGGCTGGCTGCGGTATCGGCTGGCCCGGACGTTGGGTCCCACCGGGGCGTACGCGGCAATCGTGCTGGCCGTGGTTCTGGTGCTGCTGTGGACGGGGGTGGACGGTACGAAGCTGGCTTTCGGCGGGTGGGCGGTCGCCTACCACCTGTGGTTCCTGGTCACGTTCGTGCTCGTGGTCGTGGCGACTCCGGTGGCGGTGGCCGCGGACGAGCGGTGGGGGCTCGCCGTGCCTGCCGCCCTGGCGATTGCCGTGGGAGTCATCGATGTGGCCTACCTCGGCGCCGACGTGCCCTACGTCGGCTACCTCAACTATGTGCTGGCCTGGGGAGCGGTCTATCAGCTCGGAATCGCTTGGCGCAGTGGCAGACTGACCGGTTACCGGCCGGTCGTGCTGGCGTTGGTCGCAGCCGCGGTGCTGGCGGCGCTCCTGATTTGGGGTCCGTACCCGATCAGCATGATCGGAGTGCCGGGTGACGAAATACAGAACACGGGACCGCCGTCACTGGCGTTGGTCGCATTCGCCGCGGCCCAGGCCGGGCTGCTGATCGCAGCGGCACCCGCCGTCGACCGTGCGCTCAAAGCCGCGCGCGTGCAGCGCTCACTGGCGGTGGCCAACGGCGCGGTGATGGGTCTGTACTTGTGGCATATGGTCCCGGTCGTCATCGTCGCGCTGATCGGCTATCCGACCGGGCTGCTGCCGCAGCCGCCGATGGGCTCGGGCGAATGGTGGCTGGTGCGGCTGCCGTGGATCGCCGCGATTTTCGTGGTTGCCGCGGTGTTGCTGGCGTTTCTGCGCTGGCAGCGAAGGTGGCTGGCCGCGCCGCTTCCCTCGTTGCGGGTGCCGCTGCCCGGTGCCTGGGGCCTGGCGACGCTGCTGACGGGAGCGCTGGTGGCGGCGGCCGCGATCTTGGGATTCACCATCGGCGGGTTTGCCCCCGATGGGCACTTTCCGCTTCAGGCCACGCTGCTGTTCGCCGCGGGCGCGATCCTGGTTGCCCTCACCCCCCGCGCCAGCGGTGCAGACAGCGGCCGGCGATGAATCGACTGCCGGCCAGCGCGGCCAGGATGGCCGCGAGCAGCACGCCGGGCCCCACGATCCATATCGGCCGGGTCAGCCACCACTCGGCCGTCGGCTCGCTGGACAACGAGAATCCGGCCCGCTCGTAGAGCCAGAGGAACGCCACGAGCGCGGTCATGTGCCAGGTGAACACGGGCATGGTTACGCCATTGGCGGCCACCACCACTCGCCACGGTCCACGGCGCTGCAGCCAGGCGTTGAGCCGCGGGCGGGCAAGCATCACCAGCCCGAGCTGAAAGGTCGCGAGCGCGGCGATAGGCGCAGTCGTCGGGAACATGTTGCTGGTGTCCTCGCCCTGTACCGCAACCATCGAGCGCGAGTAGGGCCCGAAGGTGGTCAGGACAACCAGCCCGGCGAATCCCGCCATCGCCACCGCGGCGGCCACCGGACGGCCGCCGGCGGGCAGCGTGCCGTCCCGCCAGAAATAGCCCAACTGGTGGCAGTACAACCACACGCAGGCCGAACCGACCAACCCCGGTACCGGCCCACCCCACCCCGGGCCCAGCCGCAGCATGTCGGCGGCGAGGACGGCCGCGGCGAGGACGGCGGGCACCCGCCAGCCCCAGGCCAGGTGGAGACGGGCGGTGAGCGGCACCGCGGCGACGACGGCGGCGTACACCCCGATGAACCACAGCGGGACGAACACCACGATGCCCCACTCGAGCACGCTGCGCCGGCCGGTGGCCTGCACCACCAGGTCGAAGACCAACCACACCGCGAGGAAGGGCAGCAGCGGGGTCAGCAGCCGGCGCATGCGCGCCCCCAGAAATCGGGCCGCACCCGCTCCGTCGCGGGTGACGGCCTGCCAGCCGGCGAGGTTCGCGTACCCACCGACGATGAAGAACACCGGCATCACCTGCAGCACCCACGTCAACATCCATTTGCCCGGCACGTAGCCGATGGGATTGGGCATGACCAGTGAGTAGTCGCCGTCCCAATGCGTGATCGACAGCGACCAGTGCCACAGGACGACGACGCAGATGCTCGCCGCCCGCAGAAAGTCGACGACGCGGTCGCGGCTCGCGGGTGTCGCGTCGACCAGCGCGTCGAGATCGGGCAGTGCCCCTCGTCCTTTGTCGATCCCCAGCCTCCTGACTACAAGCCCAACGATTCCTGTGCCTGCTTCAAGGTCGCCGCGGACGCCTGAAGGCTGAGCAGCTCGGACACCGACAGGGGGACTTCGAGGACCTGCCCGGTCCCGGCGGCGGTCACCACCGTCGGCAGTGACAGGCAGACATCGTCGATTTCATAGGCACCCCGCTGCACCGTCGACACCGGTAACACGCGGTGCTGATCGCCCAGGATCGCCTCGATGATCCGGGCGGTCGACAGTCCGATGGCCAGGCTGGTCGCCCCCTTCCCGGCGATCACCTCGTACGCGGCGTTGACCACATCTGCCGAGATCTGGTTGCGGGTGGCTTCGTCGAACACCACGTTGCCGTCGATGCGGAAACTCTCGGCGGGTACGCCGCCGATCGACACACTCGACCACAGCGGGATCTGTGAATCCCCGTGCTCGCCGACGATGAACCCATGCACATTGGCGATGGCGAGGTCGGCCCGCTCGGCGATGAGATAACGAAACCTGCTGGAATCCAACACTGTTCCGGATCCGAAGATGTGTCCCTCATCGGTACCTGCCGCAGCCACTGCAGCGTAGGTGACGACGTCGACGGGATTGGTCACGAAGACGATGATGGCGCCGGGTGATTGCTCGAGCAGCAGCGGCGTCAAGGATTGAGCCATCGCCACATTGGTGGTCGCCAAGTCCAACCGGGTCTGGCCCTCGTCCTGCTTTGCGCCGGCTGTGACGATGACGATCGCCGAGTCCGCGGTGACGGCCACGTCGTCGGAACCGGTGATCGGACAGTGCGGAACGAATTGGCTGCCATGGTTGAGGTCGAGCAGTTCGGCGCGAACCTTCTTGGCGTCGATGTCGTAGAGCGCCAGGGCGCCCGCCGAGCCACGGATCAGGCAGGCGTACGCGATGGCTGTGCCGACGCTGCCCATCCCGACGATGCTGACCTTGTTCGACCGCCCTCTCGATGCCCCCGTCATAGCTCCATGGTCGACCCTGCAGCGTCGTGCGGCACGAATCAGGCGAAAAAACCGAAAGAAATCTGTGTCAATGGAGCGGCCAGCAGAGCGGGATCACCACCATCGCGACCGCGAACCAGGTCAGCATCGTGACACTGCCGAGCCGCCAATAGTCGCCGAAGCGGTAACCGCCGGGGTCCAGCACGATCATGTTGGCCGGTGTGGCGATCGGGGTCAGCAGGGACGCCGCTCCGGCCAGCGCCACCAGCATCAGTGTTGCCTGAATCGAGACGCCGCTCGCGGTAGCCGCAGCCACCGCGATGGGGATCACCACCAACACCGTGGCCACATTCGAGATGAATTGCCCGAGCAGCGCGGTGAGCACGAACAGCGTGCCGAGTAGCAGGTACGGGCTCCGGTCTCCGACCAGTTCGACGATCGGGGCGGCGATCACCTCCGCGGCGCCACTGGTTTTGATCGCGGTGGACAACGGGATCAGCGCACCGATGAGAATGATCGTCTGCCACGGAATCACCCGGTAGACCTGCTCGGTGCGCACCACGCGCAATGACACCATCGCAAGCGCGGCCAGCAAGGCCGCCACCGCCGGCGGCATGATGCCCGACACCAGTAAACCCACCATCGTGGCAAGCACAGCTAGCGCCCGAGGTGCGGAGCGCTCCAGACCCGAATGCTCGACGGGCATGTCGCCGCCGAAGTCGGTCTGCGGTGTCGTCGACTCTCGTTCTGGCAGAAGCCGGCGCCCGAAAAGCACCGCCACCGCGATCGTCACCAGCACGAGTGGGATGCCGATGAGCGCGAACTCGAAGTAACCGAATCCGCCCCCACCGTTGTCGACGGAAGCCTCGTAGATCAGGATGTTCACCGGACTGCCGCCGAGAGTCAGAAGCGCTCCCGCACTGCAGCCAAAAGTCAACGGAATCAGAACCTTTGACGGTGCTGTTCGGGCATGCCGCGCCACGGCCACCGTGACCGGAACCAGTGCCGCGGCCGCGCCGTTCACCGTGATCACGGCGCTGATCACGGCGCCGAGCGCCAATACGGTGACCAACAACCGCGTGTAGGCCTGTCCGGCCAGTCGGGCCAGGGTCTCGCTGACCCAGGCGGTGACGCCTGATGCCTCCAATCCCGCACTGACGACGAAGAGTGAAGCGATGAACACGATCACCGGGTCGCCGAACCCGCTGAACAGCGTCCTCGTGTCGATCAGACCGGTGAAATACAGCAGCAATGCCACACCGATGGCGACCACGTCGACCGGAAGCCGGTTCCAGATGAACAACGCGACGGCGATGCCGACGATCACGAGGCTCAATGTGGCATCGGACATGGTGGTGGCGGCCCCCGTGATGTGGTGGCATCTATTCGGCGTCGTACGCGATCTGGTTGATTATCGCGGCGATCATCCGAACCTGCCGGGCAATTCATGAGTCCTGACCGAAGTATCGCAGGCTGAACCGGCCATACGGCACTACCGGTTTGGCGATAATGGGGCGATGTCCGCCCGTCCGGAATTTCAGATTTCCCCTTGGGAACTGCGGTGGAGCGGGTTTGACCTTGATGCGTTGCCTGGCATCGAATCGATCTTCGCCCTGGCCAACGGTCACCTTGGCCTGCGCGGAAACCTTGACGAGGGGGAACCGATAGGCACCCCGGGCACATATCTGAACGGGGTGTACGAACATCACGAATTGCCATATGCCGAAGGTGGATATGGCTACCCCGAGGACGGTCAGACCATCGTGAACGTGACCGATGGCAAGACCATCCAGTTGTTCGTCGAGGACGCCCCGATGGATATGCGCTACGGCAGGGTGATCGAGCACGAGCAGGTCCTCGATTTCCGCAGCGGAACAGTGCGCCGTAACACGGTGTGGGAGTCCCAGACCGGACGATGCGTGCGAATCCGCTCGGAGCGGCTGGTCTCGTTCACCCAGCGGGCCGTGGCCGCGATCCGCTACGAGGTCGAGCCGCTGGACTCCAGCCTGGAGCTGATTGTGCAATCCGATCTGCTGGCCAACGAAGAAGTGGCCGCACCGGGCAGCGATCCACGGCTCGCGGCAGCGTTGCATCGGCCACTTGTCGCGGATTTCGCTGTGGCAAACGGTAATTCCGCAGTGCTGGTCCACCAGACCCGAAATTCGCATTTGCGCGTCGCGGCCGGTATGGACCATCAGATCGATGACGGGGCCGGCAATGTCTGTGACATTCGGGCCGAAGACGACTTGGCGCGCATGACCATCGCCGCCGACCTCGCCAAGGGTGAGGTGCTGAGCGTGACGAAGTTCATCGCATACGGATGGTCGAGCAGACGGTCGACACCGGCGTTACGGGCTCAGGTGGATGCCGCACTGGCACAGGCGAAGCAGACCGGCTGGGACGACCTGGCATCGCGACAGCGCGAATACCTCGACGAGTTCTGGTCGCACGCCGACATCGAGATCGAAGGAGATCCGGAACTCCAGCAGGCGATCCGATACGCGCTTTTCCAGGTGCTTCAGGCCGGCGCCCGGGGCGGGAACCGTCCGATCTCGGCGAAGGGTCTGACCGGAACCGGATACGGTGGGCACGCGTTCTGGGATACCGAGATCTTCGTACTGCCCATGCTGATCCACACCATGCCGGAAGCAGCGGCCTCTGCCCTGCGCTGGCGGCATTCCACCCTGGAGCGGGCCAAACGCCGGGCCCGTGAACTCGCCCATGACGGGGCGATGTTCGCCTGGCGGACGATCAACGGCGACGAATGCTCCGGTTACTGGCCCGCCGGTACGGCAGCGGTCCACGTGTCGGCCGACATCGCTTACGCGGCAGCGCAGTACGTCGCGGCAACGGGAGACGAGCAATTCGAGATCGACTGCGGTGCGGAACTGTTGGTGGAAACCGCGCGCCTGTGGGTCAGCCTCGGTCATCACGATTCCACCGGGCAGTTCCGCATCGACGGGGTCACCGGTCCCGACGAGTACACGGCGCTGGTGGACAACAACTTGTTCACAAACCTGATGGCACAGGCCAATCTGACCGAGGCGGCCGACGTGTGTGAGCGACTGCCTGCGGTGGCCCGCCGACTGGGTGCGAGCGCCGAAGAGACCGCGCGCTGGCGCGTCGCCGCTTCGCACATGGAGGTGCCGTACAACCCTGACTTGAGGGTGCATGAGCAGGCGGAGAGCTTCACCCGATTGGCCCACTGGGATTTCGCGGCCATGACGCCCGCCGATTACCCGCTGCTGCTGAACTATCCGTATTTCGAGCTGTACCGCACCCAAGTGGTCAAACAGGCGGACCTCACCCTGGCCATGTACTTGCGGGGGGATGCCTTCACCGCGGAAGAGAAGCTGCGGAATTTCGAGTACTACGAAGCATTGACCGTCCGCGATTCCTCGTTGTCGGCATGCGGGCAAGGTGTGTTGGCGGCTGAGATCGGCTACCTGCAACTTGCCTACGATTACCTGGCCGAGACGGCGTTCATCGATTTGCACAACCTGCACGACAACGTGTCCAGCGGGCTGCACATCGCCGGTCTGGCCGGAACCTGGATGGTGTGCGTGGCCGGATTCGGTGGGATGCGCCATCGGGGGAGCGAGCTGGCTTTCGCTCCGGCGCTCCCGGACACGCTGGGCCGGATGACGTTCCGAATCCTGTGGCGGGGCAGTTGCCTGCAGGTCGACGTGACCACCGGTGAAGCCACGTACACCCTCCACTCCGGCGACCCGGTGCCACTCACGCACCACGGGCAACCGTTGACCGTCGGCAAAGAACCCGTCACGGTGCCGATCCGGACATCAGTGCGATCGGGGGAGATCGATTTCCCGGTCCACCGCGCGCCGCAACGGAGGGCTTGAAGCTCAGCGGCCGCCGACTACGGGCTGGCGGGCATCGTCGTCACCGGCGAACCGTCGGAACCGCTCCCGCGACCGAAGAGCCCGCCGCTGGACGATTCATCCTCGTACGACCCACCGCTGGACGACGAGCCACCCCCGTACGGGGATTCCCCACCGAACGGGGACTGCGGCGCAACCGTCGTCACCGGGGCCTGAGTTACCGGCTGCTCGACCGGCGGTGTGTAGGCCGGTGTGGTGTACGTCGGCACCGTCTGGGTCGGTAACTCGACCGCGGGCTGCGTTGTCGTGGGTGGGGCGGTGGTCGTCGGCGGTGCCGTCGTGGTGGGCGGTGCCGTAGTCGTCGGCGGGGCGGTGGTGGTCGGTGGGGTTGTCGTCGGCGGCGTCGTAGTCGTCGGCGGAGTGGTCGTGGTCGGCGGTGTGGTGGTGGTCGGTGGCGTCGTCGGTGGCGTTGTCGGCACCCACGGCGACGGCAGCGTCGGCCACACCACCGGAGGCAGCGGGATCGGCACCGGAATGGGCACGGGGACCGGAACCGGTCCCGGGGAGATCTGTACCGGCGGGGGAGCCGGCAGCGCAGGCGGTGCGGCCGGAGGCGCCACCGGGGCCTGGACCGGGCGATCACCGGTACCCGAGCGCACCTTGGGTGCCGCCGGAGCGGCAGGCGGCGGGGTCAGCACCGAGACGGGCAGAGCCACCGGATCCGGCTCGTGCGGAACAGGCGGCAGGTAGTTGCCGGGCACGGTGTCGGCCTGCTGGGTGGGCGCGGGTTGCGCGCGCACGTCGGCGGTGGGCCGGACGTTGATCGCGACGGCGGTGGCCAGCGTGGCGAAGCTGACCACGACGAACGCCAGGGCACTGCCCATCAGCAGCATGCGTGGCGGGGGCGGTGCGATGACTGTCGTGTAGTCGGGGTCCTCGTCCTGTTCTGGGACGAATTCGCTGACGGCGTCCATCGGCATCTCGTCGGCCCAGGGCTGGTCCTCGGGCTCCTGTGAGTACGCCAGGTCCGGCCCGACCGCGGCGGCATCGGCGGCGGCCGGCGCCATCTGCGTGGCCGCGGCCGCGGGCGCCATCTGGGTGGCGTCCACCGACGGTGCCATCTGGGTGGCCTCCGCCGCGGGGGCCATCTGCGTCGCGTCGAGCACCGCGGGTGCCATCTGGGTCGACGCACCGGCGGGCGCCAGGTTGTCGACCAGCTGGGCGGCGCCGCGCGCGATCGCGTAACCGGCGTCCGGCGGCACCTCGACCGGTGCGGTCGAACGGAGTTCTGCCGCAACGGAATCGAGATCGAGGCGCTGGCCCACCAGAACCACCCGGGTCGGGGCCTCATCGGCGGGCACCCGCTGCAGCACCGCCGCACACGCGGCGGCAACCCCGGCGGTGCCGATCGGCATCGTGGCCAACGTGGAGGTGGACGAGCCGACATCCTCACCGACCGTCGTCAGCGACACCGTGTCGTCGTCGGCCAGCAACAGGGCCGCGTCCGCGCCGACGCTGTGGGCCAGGGCGGCGGCGGCTTCGGATTCGGTCACCACCTCGACGTTCGGCACCCCGGCGTTGAGCACGGTCTGCCGCAGGGTGTCGGCGGCAGAGGTGTCGGGCAGGCACAGGCGCGTCGCGGCAACGTTGTTGCCCGACTCGGCCACTGCGCGGTGCGTACCGATGATGGTCTCGGCCAGCTCAGCCATCTCGGCCACCAGATCGTCGGGCAGGTCGAGCGCGTACTGGTCCAGAACCTGGCCGCCGCTCGCGGGCGATCCGATCATGGCCAAGCGCGCCACACGCCCGGTGACCGCCACCCCGAGGACTACGTCCACGGTTCCACTCCTTGCTTCTTCCATGTTGTACGAGCCCCGACGGACATTTCCAAGCTACCGCACAGCCGCGGCGACCCTCGGTGGTCGAATGACCGCGGCTGCCAGCGCTGCTTGTGCGCCGGAGCAAAAGTGAGCACGCTGGTTGGGTCCCGTGCGGTGTCACTCATAGAGAGGAATCGGTACGTGAGCGACGAGCGTTACGACGCGCCCGCCACCGTCCAGGTCGCGACGACGGCCGCGCCGGCGGTGGCGCGTTCCCCGCGGGTCGGTTACGTGCCCACCCGGGCCAACCGGGTGCGTGACGGCATCGCGGTCGCGCTACTCGTCGTCGCGTTGCTGCTGCCGTGGAACCTCGAATTCGGGGTCGGTGTGCCCGGCAGCGCTGGGTCGACGTTCGTCGTGCTGGCCCTCGTGACGCTGCTGGCCGTCGCGGCCGCACTCGCGCCGCACCTCGGGCCGTTCCGGCTCGGTGGCGGGCAATCCGATGTCCGGCGCACCGGCCGGGTCCGACTCGCGTTGACCGCCGCCTACCTGGTGGTGGTCGTCGGCTTCGTCGGCTATCACCTGGTGCAGACGGTGAGCGGCGGTGGCACCGGGGCGGTTCCGCCGGGCGTCGGGCCGGGGATACTGCTCGGCGTGGCCGGCGCCCTGCTGGCGGGCCAGCCGCCCATCACCTCGATCACGATCGAGGACAACAGGTTTCGTCGCTGGTACGCCGCGGCGCGGGTGATCGGCTTCCTCTCGATCGCGCTGGCCACGCTGTCGGTCGCGTTCAACCTCTACTGGCGGCTGCGGTACCTGTTTGTCACCCAGGTCGAGTTCGGCGGTCATGACATCGCCGTCATCATCACCACGCTGCTCTACGGTGCGGAGGCGATGATCGCGCTGGTCATCGCCTCGCGCTGGCTGACCGAGCGGACCGGTGCGGCCCGGTTGGCCACGACCGCCATCGGTGTCGCGGGTGCGGTCGCCGCGACGGTGGTGTGGCTGGCCGGCATCGGTCGCGACATCGACGCCTTCCACGGCATCGCCCAGAACACCTCGACCGCCGCCGTGGGCTACGAGGGCTACCTGGCCTGGGCCGTGGCCGCCGCGATCGTCGCGCCGACGACGCTGTACGCGGTCTTCCTGATCAAACCGCCGACCATCGGCGCCTACCGCGGTGCCGCGCAGAAGTGCCTGACCCTGATCGCCTTCTGGGCGTTCGCGGCCGCGGCGCTGCGGGTGACGGACTACCTGATCGCGCTGTCGCTCGACCTTCCCCGCGCGCTGTACGACACCGTGGCGATGACGGTGTTCAACCTGGTCACCGCGTTGGTGGCGCGGTGGCTGCACGGCCAGTTGGACAAGGGCGTGACGTCGACGACCGTGGCCGCCGCCTTCAGCGCGGTGTTGTTCGTCTTCACCGTCGCCAACGTGGCGATCGGGGTGGCCCTGGCACCCCGCTACGCCGGCGGGGCGCCCGCCGCGATCTACGGAAACAACCTGGCCCAGCAGATCACCAGCACATTCGACGTGGCGGTCTGCGTGCTGAGCCTGCTGGTGCTGGCCGTCATGGTGTTCACCGGACCGTTCGCCGGATACCTCGTGCGCCGCGAGACCCGTGCCGTCAAGCCGGCGCCCGAATCTCCGCCCGAGCCCAGCACCGAGAGCCTCGCGCCGCCGACCATCGTCAGGCAACCCCGGGCGACCGCGATACCCAGAATTGTTCGCCTGAAAGAGGATTCGACGACGGTGCTGGCCGCACCGCCGACCACCGATCTTCAGGTGCCGACGCAGGCGCTGCGGATCCAGCGTCGCCCGCAGCGCCCACCGTCGGACGGCTAGCTGTGATGTCCAGGAAGGTTGTTCTGTTCGATATCGGTGAGCCTGTGTGACAGGTGAAGGCCTCCGGTTGTGAAGTGGAGCTGTCGAGGAACCGCTTCACCAACCAGGAGGCCTTCGTGTCCCACGCTAACGCTGCTTTGACCCCGCGCGCTCGATTGAGGCTTGCCCAGCTCGTCGTGGAGTCGGGCTGGACCTACTCGGCCGCGGCCAAGCTGTTCATGGTCGCCCCACAAACCGCTAAGAAATGGGCCGATCGCTTCCGCGCCGAAGGGCCGGCCGGCATGGCCGACCGCAGCTCACGACCCCATATCAGCCCGAACAAGACCAGGCCCGAGGTCGTGCGCTTGATCGTGGGTCTGCGGTGGCGTCGCCGACTCGGTCCAGTGCAGATCGCCGCACGGCTTGGCATGGCGGCCTCGACCGTGCATGCCGTGCTGAGCCGCTGTCGGATCAACCGGCTCTCGCACATCGACCGAGTCACCGGCGAACCGCTACGCCGCTATGAGCACACCCATCCCGGTTCGTTGATTCACGTCGATGTCACCAAATTCGCCAACATCCCCGACGGCGGAGGACACAAATTCCTGAGTCGGCAACAAAGCAGACACAACGCGCGCCAGACCGCTCACCGCACCGGCGAACGAGGTCCACGCTATCGCCCCAAAATCGGAATTGCGTTCGTGCACACCGTCATCGACGACCACTCACGGATGGCCTACGCCGAGATCTGCTCCGACGAAAAAGCAGCCACCGCCATCGGTGTGCTGCAACGTGCCGTGGCGTGGTTCGCCGAGCGTGGCGTCACCGTCGAACGAGTCTTGTCCGACAACGGATCGGCCTACAGGTCCTACGCCTGGCGTGACGCATGCGCCGATCTGCGCGTCACCCCGAAGCGAACCCGCCCGTACCGACCTCAAACCAACGGAAAGATCGAGCGATTCCACCGCACTCTGGCTGACGGTTGGGCCTACTCACGGCTCTACGAGTCAACCGAACAGCGCAACGCCGCCCTACCGGGCTGGCTGCATTTCTACAATCACCATCGAGCCCACTCCGCAATTGGAAGTCGGCCACCAGTCACCCGACTGACCAACCTCCCTGGACATCACAGCTAGCCGGCCTTCGCGCTCTCGCGCGTCGAAGGCCGGTGAGCATCGGCAGATTTCGCGGCCCGCGTGGTCGCACGCTTGTCGGCACGAGCGCGCGTCCGGTCAGCGTGATGGCTTGACTCTCCCGCCGGCGAAGCGGCCTCGGCGCGGGTGCCGAAAGCGTCCCGGACGGCCTTCAACCGTGGTCCGGATTCCGATCGGGTCCGCGTCTTACGCAACGGCTTCGACTTCGGCTCGGTCTGCGTCTCGACCTCGGCGGCAGCGTTGATGCCGGCTTCGAGATCCGCCGGAGCCGGACTGTCGGCCGGGTCGACAGTCCTTCGCGGCGGTGTCCTCGGGCTCATCGCCTGCAGCACCCTGGCCAGCGGCCTGGTCGCGTTCGACAACGCCGCCGCCGTGTCCCTCATGGCCTTGCGCAGCCCTTGCTCGAACGGCGACGTGCCCACCGGCACGGCGGGATGCTCGGGCAGCGGTGTGTCGGGCTCGGCGTCGGAGACGATCGGCTGGGGGAGTGTGGGGGTGTAGGGCTCGCCGCCGAGGATCGCCGCCGATTGTCTGAACGCCTCGGGCAATTCGTTCAGTGCTTCCACCACCTTCTCGGGAGGCGTGATCCAGCTGAATTCCTTGACCCGGCTGGGATCTGCGGTGCGGTCGTAGCCCATCTCGACGAACACCCGCAGCACCGGGTCCATGGCGTCGACGAACCGCTCCGCGCCGATCCAGGAGGCGGGGACGCGCAGCGGCGCCAGCAGCGGAAGGTACTGGGGCAACATCACATAGGTGGTGTTGCCAACCTGCGTGGAAACCGCGTTGGGAGCGTCGGGGTACTCCAGCACGTAGCCGGGAAAGACGTGTCCGAAGGCCTGCCCGGCGACGGAGTTCAGGAGGGCCGGCATGCTGAAATATGCCGGGAAATCGGCGATGCCGTCGTACTGGTTCTGGTAGTACGTCGTCTTGAACGGGCTGTCGGCCGGTCCGGGGCGGCCGAAGGGGAAGAGGTCGCCCAGGACCGGCACCTCACTCCAGGAGGCCAGGCGGGTGAGGATACCGCCGTTGGGTTGATACGGGTCGCCGATGAGGATGAACTCGTAGTTCTCGGCGTTGGCAACGTAATTGGGATCTTTGGCCATCTCGGTGCGGGCGATCTCGGCAACCTGCGTGCCTTGGGAGACGCCGATGATCCGCACCTTCTCGCCGGCCGGTGTCTCGGCGATGTCCGCCAACAGGTGACCGGCGCCGATCGCCTCGGATCGTTTCAGCGACTGCGTCCAGTACGGAAGGCCGGACAGCCCAGGTAGATCCGAGATGACGGGGAGGCTGATGCTGATCTGCGCCGGATAGGGGACGGTGTGGTACGAGTCGCCCTCCGGAACGACGCTGCCATAGAACATCAGCGGGACCGTCAGGCCGAATGCGTCGTACGACGGGCCCACACCGATCGTCGTGCCGGTCAGTCGGACCGCCGCGCTGGAGGTGGTTGTCGGGGTGCTGACCGTGACGGCCGCCGACACCGCGACGACGCCGCCGGCCAACAACAATGCCGTGCACCGAGTTGTGACGCGCTGCCGGCACGACGACAGCCACCAGTGCCCCCGACCCCTCATTCGCGCACCTTCCCCCGAGAACGGTGGAATGCGACGCGGGCCACGTCCACCGTGCGTAGGGCCCGAAAATTACCAGCGAATCGGACGTTTCGCGGCGAGATCGCGACACATTCAGCGAACGGCTTCGCCGCACTTTTCGATTCCGCGCGGCGACGCGGATTCAGCGAAGGGACCTGCTGCTCGGCGGATGGTCGCAGCTTCCGTCAAGCGCGGCCGAGAGTAGTTGGAGCAAACGATCTTTCGCCGGTCCCAGAGACAGGATCATCCGGGTGCGCGTGCCGTAGCCACGTACCGCTTCCTGAGAATTCTCTCTGGTTCTTGAGGGAACTCTATGCCTCCGCTTCTCGGCGCGCGAGCGATGTGGAGTCATGTCAGCATGAATTGGTGGGGAAATTCGGAAGTGCCGGTTTAGTAGCCGTCATGGCGGGGGCGGCTTCCGTGCTGAGCAATGTGGCGATGCCGTCCGCCAATGCGGCACCATGCCCGGACGCGGAGGTGATCTTCGCCCGCGGCACCATGGAAGCGCCCGGCGTGGGTGACACCGGCGCGGCGTTCATCGACACGTTGCGCGCCCATGTCGCGCCGAAATCGGTGGAGGTGTATCCCGTCAATTACCCTGCCACCACGGATTTTCCGACCGCCGTCCGGGGTATCGAGGACGCGCGGGCCCGGATCATCTCAACGGCCGCGACCTGTCCGGACACCAAGATGGTGCTCGGCGGATTCTCGCAGGGGGCCGCGGTGATCGGTTTCGTCACCGCAAGCGTTGTGCCCGACGGGGTTTCACCGGACGAGGTGCCTGCGCCGATGCCGCCCGAGTTGGCGGATCATGTATCGGCCGTCGCCCTGTTCGGGAAGCCGTCGCCCCGTTTCATGAAGGTGCTCAACAACCCGTCGATCGTCGTCGGGCCGAACTACACGGCCAAGGCCATCGACTTGTGCGTCGACAACGACCTGGTGTGCGACCCGCAGGGCCGGAGCTTCGGCATCCACACCCAGTACTCGCAGGAGGGCCTGGTCGAGCAGGGGGCGGCATTCGCGGCCAGCCGGCTTCGGAACGACTGGGCGGAGGAAGCCACCGAACCGGATCGTCCGGCTCCTCCGGCCACGCTGGTCGGTACCGGTCCGTCCCAGGCGTTGTGGGCGCAGCCGTCGCCACCCGCGCAGCACCTGGCTCCCGAACCCCAGACGCGGCCCGGCCCGGCCCCCGGCCCGGCACCCGCTGCTCCGGCGCCGACCACCCCGGCGCCGCCACCACCGGGCCCGGCCGCGCCGGCACCCGTTGCGCCGCTGGCCTGAGCCGGCCACCGATCGCGCGGCCGAGTCGCCGTGCGCCTTGCTGCCCGACAGTCAGGTCCGAATAAATCGCTCGCGCCGGAAAGCCGGTCCGCGTACCGTTCTGCGGGCCTGGTGATGTGGGCCGGATGTCGGTCGGTTACCACTTCGGATGGAGATGTCGCAGGTTCGAATCCCGCCCGCCCCCCGCAAGGGGCGGTAGCTCAGTTGGTAGAGCACTTTTCCGGTTGACGCCTCACACGCTCACATCGCCTGGCGCACAACTGTGTTGCCGCCTGCCGAACGTTGATCGGTTATCTGGTGTATCTCGGGTTCGATTCCTGTCTCAACAGCTTCGGCTGTTGGTTCCGGTCAGCACCTCACACGCCGGCGGCACCGCGAACCACGAAACGAAAGGAGTAGCCCCAATGGACATTCTGAAGACGATCGGCCTGCGCCGGACGCCGCAGTCGCGGCCCGCAACCCCGGAGCAGGTGTCCAATGCCGCTGGCGGCTACACCTTTTCGGTTGCCGACTCGGCGCGGGTGCACCGCTTCCTGACGCTGGGCACCGACGGTGGCACGTATTACACCCGGGCCGGCGAACTGACCCGCGACAACGCCGAGGCGGTGCTGCGCGCGGCGGCAGCCGACCCGGTCGGTCTGGTGAACCAGATCGTCGAGGTCTCGGAGGCCGGGCGGGCACCCAAGCCGAACCCGGCGCTGTTCGCGTTGGCCATCGCCGCGTCGGTCGATGACGTCGAGGGGCGTCGGGCCGCACTCGCGGCGCTGCCCCGGGTCGCGCGCACCGGCACCCACCTGTTCCTGTTCGCTGGATACGTCGAGCAGTTCCGCGGCTGGGGACCGACGCTGCGACGCGCGGTCGGCCAGTGGTACACCGAGCGGCCCGTCGACCGGCTGGCCTACCAGCTGGTGAAGTACCGGCAGCGCGCCGGGTGGACCCACCGCGACCTGCTGCGGCTGGCCAGCCCGGCAGGCACCGCCGACCCGGCCCGCCGGATGGCGTTCAACTGGGCCACCGGCAAGGGATTGGGCGATTACGCGCAGGCCCCGGCCCGGTTGACCGGAGCGCAGCTGCGGGCCGGTCAGCGCACTGCGGGCCGGCCGGCGGTGCGGGCCGAGGTGGTTCCCGATGAGCTGGCCGTCATCGCCGACTTCGAGGACGCGCAAGCGGCCACGGCGCCGGCGCAGTGGGTCGAGATCATCGGCCGGGGACACGGGTTGTCCTGGGAGATGCTGCCCGATGCGGCGCTGGGTGAGCCGGCGGTGTGGGAGGCGCTGATCGACCACGGCGTGCCGCAGACGGCGCTGATGCGTCAGCTGCCGCGCCTGACCCGGATCGGTGTGCTGTCCGGCGCCGTCGGTGAGACGGTGGCGGCGCAGCTGGCCGACCCGGACCGGTTGGTGCGAGCACGTGTGCACCCGGTGAATGTCCTTGTGGCACAGCGCACCTATGCGTCGGGCCGGGGAGCTCGCGGCCAGGCCACGTGGGCGCCGGTGGCACGGATCGCCGACGCGCTGGACGCCGCGTTCTACGCGGCCTACGGCGCGGTGCGGCCGGCGGGCAAGCGGACGCTGCTGGCACTGGACATCTCGGGCTCGATGGGGATGTCGGTGTCGGGGCTGCCGCTGACGTGCCGTGAGGCGTCGGCGGCGCTGGCCCTGGTGACCGCGGCCACCGAGCCGCGGCACCGGGTCATCGGCTTCACCGCAGGCGGCCGCGGGTTTCACCACACCGCGGTCACCGAGCTGGATATCGGTCCACGGCGTCGCCTCGACGACGTGTGCCGGTACACCGCCGGGCTGCCGATGGGCGCCACCGACTGCGCGCTGCCGATGGTCTGGGCGCTGCAGAACCGGGTGGAGGTGGACACCTTCCACATCTACACGGACAACGAGACCTGGTACGGACAGATCCACCCGCACCAGGCCCTGCAGCGCTATCGCGAGAAGATGGGGATCGACGCACGGTTGGTCGTTGTCGCGATGACGGCCACCCGCAACTCGATCGCCGATCCGGCCGATCCGCGTCAGCTCGACATCTCCGGGTTCGACTCGGCGGTGCCGACGCTGCTGGCCGATTTCTCGCGCGGCGACATCTAGGCGGCATCCAGCGGTGCCCACGGACGGGGTGGCGGTCTTCGGACCGTCACCCCGCTTCTGCGGTCAGCCCTTCGGAACGGCGGCCGTCAGCATCTTGATCGCATCTTTGATGTGTTTGTCCGCCTGGGCGATGGTGACGGCCAACTTGCCCAGCCGGCTGGCACTGTTGGCCGGCGTCAGCTCCGAACACTGGTCGGCCATGCTGCGGAACCCGTCGATACCCTCCTGGAGGGCCTCGTTGATCTCGACGTCCGGCCCCGGCAGCACCGTGTGCTGCATGGTGTCGAGGTAGGTGCGCATGTCCGTACACGCGCGGTGCATCGCCGTGTAGTCGGTCTGGTACCCGGAGGTCACCATCGCGGACCCGATCGGGCCCATCTTCGCGCCCAGCCCCGCTACCGACTCGAACACGGCCTGACGCCATTCGTCGGTCACCGGGGGTGCGGTCGGCGTGCCTGCGACGGCGCATCCGGCGAGCAGGGATGCAGCGGCCACGGTGGTGACGAGGTACCTCATATGCAGGCAGCTTATGGGGTTTGGGGGCGCGGACGGGTGCCGCCGCCGGCCCGCGGAGGGTGCGCGGTTGATTGCCGCAGCCACGTGTAAGGGCCGTCACACCGGTAACCTGAGTTATGACTGACTAGGCAGATCGGGGGATCGGTATGGATCTCGTGCTCGGCCTCGCGATGACTTCGGGAGCCGTTCGGTGGGTGCTCGTCGAAGGCACGACGGGCGAGGGGCGTCCGGTCGACCGCGGAGCAATCTCGTTCGACGACGTCGCCGGCTACGACCCGGACGGTCTGCTGCGCGGGTTGGTCGACGACACCGAACTCGACGGCCTGCACCGCATCCACGCGATCGGTGTGACGTGGACCAATGACGCTGCGCCGCTTGCCGGCCACATCATGGAGTCCCTGGACACCCGCGGCTACGGAAACGTCTTCGCGGTCTCGGAGATCGAGGCGGCCGGCATGCTGGCCAGTGGCATCGCCGAGATCACCGAGCATGACGACATCGCGGTGTGCATCGTCGAACCCGACGCCGCCGTGGTGGCCATCGTGACCCCGGACGACGTCAGCGCCGACCGCGTGGAGCGGACGGACACGTTCGTCGCCGACATCGCCGGCCTGCTCACGCTCACCGGCCGGCCGGTCAGCGCGTTGTTCATTCTGGGTTCCGATGCTCACGAACCGATCGTGGCCGCACTCGCCGAGGCCATCCCGACCCAGGTGGTCACGGCCGCCGAATCCGATCTGGCGTTTGCCCGGGGGGCGGGGCTGGCTGCCGCGCTCGCGGTGAACACCGCCGCCACCCCGGCCAAGAAGGTGCACTGGACGAAGGTGGGCGCGTTGTCGTCGATCGTGGGCGGTGCGCTGGTCACCCTCGTCGTCGCGACCTCCGCCGCCATCGGCGTGCACCTGCATCCGGGTGCCGTGCAAGAGACCGCGCACGCCGCCACCGTCGGAGAATCGGCGCCCGAGGCACGCCCGGCCCCGAAACCGGAGCAGAAGCCCGCCGCCCCGAAGCCGGCCGAGAAGGTCGCGCCCAAACCGGCGCCCGCGGCATCGCCGAAGGCTCCGCCGCCGCAGGCCCCGGTGGTCGAGGCGGCCAATCCGCCGGCGCATCAGCCGCCCGCCTACGTGCCGCCCGCGCCGGACCCCGAGCCGGCGTACGTGCCGCCCGCCCCCGAGCCGGCCTATGTGCCGCCGGCCCCGCCGGTGTCCGCACCGCCGCCGTACGTCCCGCCGCCGGTGACCTATCCGCAGCCGCGGTTGCGGGACCGGATCATCGAACGCATCCCGATCATCAACCGCTTCCACTGAACTTCGCGCTGAGCCCGGCCCGGTCCAGCCGGGCCTGCTCGGCCCGCACCACCTCGTCCTGATGCGGTGGGGCCTGGTCGGGCTGATGCGCCAGCCGGCGGATCGGCTCGTCGACGGTGCCCCTGGCCAGCAGCCGATAGACCCGCACGGTGTGCAGTTCGCTGCGCCGCTGGGTGCGTCCGACCACCTGCCGCTCGGTGCGCGGCTCCCACTGCGGTTCGGCGACGATGAACACCACGGGCGCATTCAGCCGGTGCAGATTCAGCGCGCCTGCACCGATGTGGGCCAGCAGCGTGGCCGGGCCGCGGTCGGTGGCGAAGGCGTCGACGACGGCCTGCTGATCGGGCACCGACGCGTCGACGGCGCCGAAGACGTTGCCCGGCAAGGCTTTACGAATCACCTCGAGGACTGCCGGGAAGTGTGAGAACACCACCACCTTGGCGCCGTTGATATGCGCCTCGCTGGTGAGTTCGATGAGCCGGTCCAGCTTGGCGCCCGGGGTCGGTGCACCGGACGGCCAGGCGGCCTGCCGGATCGCGCTGAAGTTGCCGCTGGAGACGGCCTGGCGGTAGCGCTCGCGGTCGGCGCGGCTGGGCCGCACCCATTCTTCGGTGGCGATCCGCACCGGTAGCTCGTCGACGACGTCGCGGTAGTCGCGCCGCAGGTAGACCGGGTCCACGGCGCGACGGAACGCGATCGAACCGCGCTCGCCCGCATTCGGTGCGACCTTCCCCGCGACGTCGGGCTGCAGGAAGTCGGCGAGATGCCGGAAGCCACCGAGCCGCTGATGCATCGCCACGCCCGAAAGGAACATCACCCGGTTGTCGGAGGTCAGCACGTTGCGCACGGCCCGGGACCGGTCGGATTTCGGGTCGCGCAGCAGGTGCGCCTCGTCGACGATGACCAGGCTGGGACGTTCGGGCAGCTTGATGCGCCCGAGGGTCTCGTAGGAGACGATGGCCACCCCGCCGGAGGTCTTCCAGTCCTCAAGCCGCGCATCGCGTGCGCTGCCGCGGATCTCGATCGCCCGCAGCGCGGTGTGCTTGGCTGTCTCTGCGGCCCAATGGATTCCGGTGTTGGCCTGGCAGATCACCAGGGTGTGGCGTTGCTGTTCGGCCGCCAGGTGCGCGGCCACCGCCAGTGCCTGCACGGTCTTGCCGAGCCCGAGATCGTCGCACAGCAGGACGCGTTCGCGTGCCAGTGCGTAGCGGGCGCCGAACTCCTGATAGGCGCGCAGTTCGGTGTGCAGCAGGGTGCGGTTCAATACGGTCTGCTCCACCTGGGCCGCCACCTCTGCGCCCACGAAACCCTGGGCGGCATCGACATCTGTTGTACCCGAAGCGAATTCGTGCAGTAGTCGGTCGACGGGATTCGGGTCGGCGCGGTAGGCCTGCCACGGGTCACCGTCGGTGTGGCGGGCGTCCTCGATCCGGTCGACCAGCGTGGCCGCCGTCTCGAGCAGCTGATCCGAGGCGGTCTGGCTGCGCAGCCGAGGCATGAGCCGGCGCAGCTGTTTGACGGGTGGCTCGGTGTGAACCAGGGTCAGCAGCGACGTCAGCAGTTCGGTGTCCTGCTCGGGGCGCAGCCGTGGACGCGTCGTGGTACGGATGTGGTCGGCCATCGCCTGGGCCGCGGCCTGCACGGCCCGTGCCGCCTCGATGTCGATGCCGGGCACCTGGGTCAGCACCCGGGCCGGCACGGTGTGGACGTCGGCGACCGTGCGGTAATCGGAATTGGCCAGCCCGCCGAGGCGGGCGCCGCGGGCCAGGTACGGCCGTACGTTCGCCAGCGGTGTCGACTGCAGGGTCCGCGTCACCACCTCGTCGGTCGAGGCGTGGATGCGGTCGGCGATCTCGGCGCGAAGTTTGCCGACGCCGGCGAGCGCGGCCTCGGCGTGGCGGATCAGCTCGGTGGGATCGGCGCTGTCCATGGCAAATCATCATTGCACTGTCGGGCCGCGACCGGGTGCGCGGATTTGTGCGGATACCCCGAATGGGACCGGCGGCTGGGTTGCTGTGACGTCCCCCCGCGGCCGCGAACCGGAGCTCTAGATCATGTCGTTGTTGGTCAGCCAGCGCATCACCGGCCAGCCGATGAACACCGGCAACCAGCAGGTCAGCACCCGGTAGAGCAGCACCGCGGGCACGCCGATGGCGGCGGGCACGCCGAAGGCCGCCAGGCCGCCGATCAGGGCCGCCTCGACGGCGCCCACGCCGCCGGGGGTGGGGGCGGCCGACGCCAGGGTGCCGCCGATCATCGTCACCACCGTGACGGTGACGAACGAGGTGTCGCCGCCGAAGGCCTCGACGCTGGCCCACAGGGCCAGTGCCGCCCCGAGGGTGGTACCCGCCGCGCCCAGCACGATCAGGGCCAGCCGCTGCGGTTCGCGGGCCAGCTTGATCAGGTCGGCGGCGACCTCTTCGAGTTTGGGCCGCACCGACGACGCCAGCCAGCCGCGCAGTTTCGGCACCGCCAGGAACGCGCCGATCAACCCGAGCGCGAGCCCGGCGATCAGGTACAGGATCGTCGAGCTCGGGACGAAGTGCGACAGGTCGGCCGAGGCGCCGGCCACGGTGCTGAACAGGATCAGCAGGATCACGTGCACGATCACCTGCACCGACTGCTGCAGCGCCACCGCGGCGGTGGCCCGCATGGTGCTCAGCCCGCCCTTCTGCAAGAACCTGGTGCTCAGGGCAAGGCCGCCGACCCCGGCGGGCGTGGTGGTGGCGGCAAAGGTGTTGGCCACCTGCATGATCGACAGGTTGCGGAAGCTCACCAGCCCGTCGGCACACGCCCACAGCGCCGCCGCCGCGCCCACGTAGGTCAGGGCCGACACCGCCAGGCCGAGCAACGCCCACGGCCAGTTCATCGTGCGCAGCTCCGAGAAGAACGTCGGCACCGTACTGATGAAGGGGTAGGCCACATAGACCAGGGCGACCAGCAGGACCAGCTGGATCACCTGGGTCCGGGTGAACCGGGTGATCGTCTCGGCCTGAATCTGGTCGGCGCCGGTCTGGTGTTTGACCTCGTCGCGGGCGGCGGTCATGACGGCCTTGGCGTCGGGCAGGTCGGCGCGCACCCGGGCGGGCACCGCGGACTTGGTCAGCCGGCGGGAGGCGGTCAGGACCGCGTCGCGGCCGAACGCCTCGATCGCCGCGCTCACCGCCGATTCGGCGTCGTACAGCGCGGTCGTGGTGACCAGGAGTTGGGCGATGTCGGACTGCAACTGCGCGTCGGTGGCGCCGTATTCGGCGCTGCCGAATCCGCTGAACAGCACGGCGCCGTCGTCGACGGTGATCTCCTTGCTGCGCAGATCGCCGTGGGAGATCTGGTGATCGTGCAGGGTGCGCAAGGCATTCCAGACCCGGCCGACGGTGATCTCGTCGGTGCACCGGTCCAGGGCGATGCCGCGCTTGCGGTTGTGCGCGTAGAGCGTCCAACCGCGGTCGAGGGCGGCCACCGACATGGTGGACGTGCTGGCCAACCCGAGGTCGCCGATCGCGATGGCCATCAGGGCGCGATGCTCGACTGCCCGGCGCATCGAGGTCTGCAACGGGGCGGTCTCGTTGGAGCGCAGCCGCAGCTTGCGCCACACCTGGCGCACCGCGCCGCCGCTGCGCTGATTGGGCCCGTAGAGCTCGATGACGGCGCTGGAGTCGGGATCCTGCGAGGCGGCGTCGAGCATCAGTGGGCCGGCCCCGGCCGGGCGGACCACGGTCAACGCCGAGACGACGAAGCCGCGCCGGGCCAGGGCGCGGACCGCGCCGTCGAGTGGGACTTCCAGAGCCGGGGTGCCGACGATCCACACCACCAGCGCGCCGACGAACCAGCCCGCGGCCAGACCGAGCAGCGAGCGGGCCGGCACCACGGCGCTGACCACCAGATGGATGGGCACGAATGCCAGCAGCAGCGTCCACCACCAGCGCCGCAGCCGGCGGGACAGCCACGGCCCGGACACGGTCAGCACCGCGGCGAGCATGCCGATCCAGCGTGGGTCGTCGAGGAACTGCGACAACTGGGAGTCCAGCCGGTCGGACAGGTCGAAATGCCATTTGGGGGCGGCGATGCCGTTGGCGGTGATCGACAGCGACAGCATGGTGATCAGTGCGGCGGCCGCGTAGGCGCCCAACAGTTTCCACTGCCGGCCCAGGATCAGGCTGACCAGGATCACGAACGGCAGGGCCAGGATCGCGACGCCGTAGGCCAGGTACACCAGGTTGGACTGGGTGGGGGTCAGCACGCCGACGATCTCGGAGATGGAGCGTTCCAGCGCGACCCACTCGTAGCGGGTGATCAGCGAGCTGGTGATGACCGTGGCGAGGAAGATCGCGGCCAGCGTCAGGCGCAGGATGTCGTTGGTGCGTCGGGTCGGTGGTTGCAGCAGGCTGCCGGTGACGGTGATGTCCCGTCCGTCAACGCGCATGTTCCCCCTTTCCAACCCGTTAGCAAGACCCGCTATCAAGCCCGCGACCAAGGTAGCCGGATCGGATACCGATATCGGCATTTGGTGGTGAACCGGAGCGTTACGAATTCACATCGGTCACATTTGTCACCGCGGGCGACATTTTTTGCCGGTGCGGTGTGATCTGGACCAACGGCCGCGGCAAACGTGATGTAACTTCTCGGCATGCCGGTGGACGGGACACCATTCGGGCACTATCAGCTGCAGAAGCTGATCGGCCGGGGCGGAATGGGTGAGGTCTATCAGGCCTACGACGCCGACACCGACCGCATCGTCGCGCTCAAGGTGCTGCCGCCGCACCTGGCCCAGGACGCCACGTTCCAGGAGCGGTTCCGCCGGGAATCGCATGCCGCGGCCGGGGTCAGCAATCCGCATGTGGTGCCGATCCACGGCTACGGCGAGATCGACGGCCGGCTGTATCTGGACATGCGGCTGATCGAGGGGCGCAATCTCGGGGCCATGCTCACCAAGGCCGGCAAGCCGTTGGACCTGGCGTTCGTGGTCAGCATGATCGAGCAGGTGGCCGAGGCCCTGGACGGCGCACATCAGGCCGGGCTGATCCACCGCGACGTCAAGCCGTCGAACATCCTGATCGCCGGCAACGACTTCGTGTACCTGATCGATTTCGGGCTGGCCCGCACCGCGGGTGAGTCGGGGATGACAACGGCGGGCAGCACCCTGGGCACGCTGGCCTACATGGCGCCGGAGCGGTTCGACAGCGGCAAGGTCGATCCGCGGTCGGATGTATACGCGTTGGCGTGCGTGCTCTACGAATGCCTCACCGGCGTCCGGCCCTACCCGGCCGACAGCCTCGAACAACAGATCGCCGGGCACATGGTGTCCCCGCCGCCGCGGCCGTCCGACAAGGACCCGCGCCTGGCGGCGTTCGACGAGGTGATCGCCAAGGGCATGGCCAAGAAGCCGTCCAAGCGCTACCAGAGCGCGGGGGCGCTGGCGAAAGCGGCAAAGGACGCGCTGGCGGTCCCGATGCGCAACACCGGACGTTCGGGACGGCATTCGGCGCAGCGGGTGCCCACCCGGGCGCGGGTCTCCAGGGAGGTGGCCGCGATCGTCGGTGCCACCGTGCTGGTGGCCGCGGTGTGCGCGGTCGGGGTGTGGCAGCTGCGTGACACCGGGTCGAAGCCCGATCCCAGCCTGGCCGATTCGGCCTCGGGATCGGGTCCGGTGCAGACGCCGACGGGTGCGGTGGACGAGATCGCGAAGACGGTTCCGGCCGAGATCCGCGACACCGGTCGGCTGGTGATCGGGGTGAATGTTCCCTACGCGCCCAACGAGTTCAAGAACTCCAGCGGCGAGATCGTCGGGTTCGACGTCGACCTGATGAAGGCCGTGGCGCGCACCATGGGGTTGGTGCCCGACTTCCGCGAGACCGGCTTCGAGGGAATCCTGCCCTCGGTGGCGGACGGCAACTTCAACGTCGGCATGTCGTCGATCACCGACACCGCCGAACGCGAGGAGCAGGTGGATTTCGTCACCTACTTCCAGGCCGGCACGTTGTGGGCGCGGCGGGCCGGGACGGCAGCCGATCCGGGATCGGCGTGTGGGCTGCGAGTTGGCGTGGCGTACAGCACGATTCAGGAGACCGAGGAGATTCCGGCCAAATCCGACGCGTGCGTGGCGGCCGGACTGCCGCCGATCGACGAGGTGGTGCGCACCCATCAGGACGAGGTGACGGCCGCGCTGATCGCCGGTGAGGTCGACGCCATGACGGCCGATTCCCCCGTCGCCGGGTTTGCGATCAAACTCAGCGGCGGCGCGTTGGAGCCGGCCGGCGAGGTGTTCGACTCCGCGCCCTACGGCTGGCCGGTGGCCAAGGGTTCGCGTCTGGCCGAGTCGTTGCGGTTGGCGCTGGAGCACGTGATGAACTCCGGCGAATACCGCACCATCGCCACGATGTGGGGTGTGGAGATGGGCATGATCACCCAGCCGGTGATCAACGGGGCGTTCCGGTAAGGGTTTTCGTCGTCAGACCGCGTTGCGTCCGGCGATGGCCTTGGCCAGCTTCACCACGTGGCCGTCGGTGAGGTTCATGCCGGTGATCCGGACGTCCACGACCATGTTCTCGACAGCCAGGATGGCGCGGCGGCTGCCCTGCTCCGGAGCATCAGGCGACTGGTCGTGGGTGACGTCGATGTCGTCGACGACGCTCGGACTGCCCAGCAGGTACGAGCTGGGCGCGCGATCGCCGACGTAGGTGAGGGTGAGGGTGTCGCCGGCGCACTGTCGCCAGGCGTCGATCGTGCGGGCCACGAGTGTTCTTGCCGCCGTGGGGGTATCGAAGGTGGTGACGGCCTGATCGACCTCGAGCGCGTTGCCCTCGTCGGCGAACAGCGATTCGCGGAACTGCCGGAACCCGCTGTCGCGGTACATCTCATCCATGGCGTTGCCGATGACGGCCAGGCAGACCGGGCGTGAGGCACGCTCGTCGGCGTCCAGTCCGGCGGGCTGCCGAAGTGCCGTCTTGGGACGCAGGCCGGTGGTGCCCATGATGGTGTTGAGTTCGGATTCGCCGGCCAGCATGCTGCCCAGCACGTCGACCTGCGTGCCGTCGTCGGGTTCGGCGTTGTCGCGAGTGCAGCCCGTGAGCGTCGCACCTGCCAGTGCGATGGCCAGTGTGGCTGTGATCGTCGCCCGCCGAACGCTCACGAGACCCCCTTGATCCTGTTTGCTGATCATATGCCGTGGCCGGGGTGAGCGCATGTGGGGATGCTGCGTCGCAGCCCAGCGGCGGTCCCGCGCGTCAGAGCGCGTTGCGGCCGGCGATGATCCTGGCCAGCTGCACGGTCTGGCGGTCATTGATGTCGTATCCGCTGATCCGCAGGTCGATGACGAAGCTGTCGACGGCCAGGATCGCGCGGCGGGTGATGCGGTCGTCGACGTCCACCGGCTCGTCGTGCGTCACGTCGACGCCGTCGAGCACGGTCGGCGCGGCCATCCGGCGAACATCCTGCGTCTCGCCGCCGTCGTAGCTGAAGGTCAGCGTGTCGTTGCCGCAGCGGCGCCAGATGTCGACCGTGCGCGCCACCAGCGCCTTGGCCGCCTTCGGGCTGTCGAACCTGGCGACGGCCTGGTCGACCTCCACGTCGTCGGCGTCATCGGCGAGCTGCGTTTCACGGAACTCGCGGTAGCCGCTGTCGCGGTACACCCACTCCATCGCGTTGCCGATGACGACCATGCACTCGGGGCGGGACACGGGCTCGTAGTTGGCGTTGGTCATCGGGCTGCGCAGGGCGGTCTTCGGCCGCACCTCGGCGTGCATCAGGGCGTTGATCTCGGACTCGCCGGCCAGCATGCTGCCCAGCACGTCGACCTGCGGACCATCCGAATCAGGGAGGGCCGGCGTGCAGGCGGCGAGCACGGCCGCGCACAGCGCCGCGGCGGCTGCTCTCGGGTCGATGCTCATCCGGGACCCCCTTTGGATCTGTCCGCCGATCCTAAGCGCGGCCGGGAGGCACGTCAGACGGCAATTTGGGGGGCGTGGGTGACGCGGCCGGCTGCGCCCGTTCCCCCGATCGGGGGACAGCGGATTCGTCCGGTCGAGGGGCCGGTCGGCCGATACAGGTGCGGGCCGGATGGGCGCATTCTTGTTTCAACGCCGGAACACCGGAATCGAAGAACGAAAAGCCTTATCCGACAAAGGAGTCGACATGACCATCATCGCCCGCACCGCCGGTTTCGCCCTCGCCCTTGCCGCCCCCGCTCTGGTCGCCGTGGGTGTCGCCACCGCTCACGCCGACGCTTCCGCCGCCAACCCCGGCCCGACGGTCACCTCGCATCCGGTGTTCCCGAGCCAGCACAACGCGCCGGTCCCCGGGTCGTCGACGCATCACCACCACCAGAACAACCACGCCAAGTAGCCAGGGGGAGGAGAAGGCCCGGACGCAGCCAGCGTCCGGGCCTTTTCCGTATCACCGTCGACGCTTGACGGCGGCACGTCCACGGCTCGTAGGGTGGGGTATGAGCAGTGCCACGTCGCTGCCGCCCGGGCCCGCGTTGCCCCGGACGGTGCAGGCCGCCCTGATGTTGCGGTACTGGCCCCGGTTCGTGTCGGCCTGCCGGCGCCGTTACGGCGATGTCTTCACCCTGCGGATCGCGGCGATGGGCACCATGGTGTACCTGGCCGACCCGGCCGACATCAAGGTGGTGTTCGCCGGCGATCCGACGATCTTCCATGCCGGGGAAGCGAATTCGGTGTTGAGCAGCCTGCTCGGTGCCAGCTCGGTGCTGGTGATCGACGAGGACGAACATCGCGAACGCCGCCGGCAGATGCTGCCTGCGTTCCACCGCGACGCCGTGGCCCGCCAGACCGAGGTGATGACCGAGATCGCCGCGGAGAACGTCGCGGGCTGGCCGGTGGGCACGCCGTTCCCCGTGGCGCCGAAGATGGCCGAGATCACCCTGGAGGTGATCCTTCGGACCGTGATCGGGGCGTCGGATCCGGCCCGGCTGTCCGCGCTGCGGGCGGTGATGCCCCGGCTGCTGAGTGTGGGTCCGTGGGAGACGCTGGCGGTCGCGAGCCCTGGGCTGCGGCGTCGACGGCCATGGCGGACGTTGCAGCGCAACATCGAGGAGGCCGACCGGCTGCTGTACGCCGAGATCGCCGATCGGCGTGCCGACCCCGAGCTGGCCACGCGCACCGACGTGCTGGCCATGCTGGTCCGCGCCGCCGATGAGGACGGGCGCACCATGACCGACCGGCAGCTGCGTGATCAGCTCATGACGCTGCTCGCCGCCGGGCATGAGACCACCGCGACCGGTCTGTCCTGGGCGCTGGAACGGCTGACCCGCCATCCCGCGGTGCTGGACAAGGCGGTGCAGGCGGCCCGCGGCGGCGACGACGATTACCTGGACGCGGTGGCCAGGGAGACGTTGCGGATCCGGCCCGTGGTGTTCGATGTCGGGCGGGTGCTGAAGCAGCCCGTCGAAGTCGCCGGGTACCGGCTCCCGGCCGGGGTGATGGTGGCGCCGGGCATCGGTCTCGTGCACGAACGCGACGATGTGTATCCGGCGGCCGACCGGTTCGACCCGGACCGGATGCTCGGCGTGACGCACGGCCCGACCACCTGGTTCCCGTTCGGCGGCGGCAACCGCCGGTGCCTGGGGGCGACGTTCGCGATGGTGGAGATGCGCGTGGTGCTGCGCGAAATCCTGCGCCGGGTGGACCTTTTCACCACGACCGCCGCCGGCGAGACGCAACGGGTCAAGCACGTGACGCTCGTCCCGCACCGTGGCGCGCAGATCTGTGTGCGGGCGGTGCGGGAGCCGAGCGGGGTCAGCGCCGCTCCCGCGTCTGTGGCGGATGGTCTTGTGTAATCGCATCGGTCACATTGGCACCAAGAAGTCGTTGGGTATGTGAGTGGGAAACCCGATATCACCGGCGATATCAGGTTTCCAACCCATTGGTCACTCCCCAACCGAGGCGGGAGTGACACGTGTGACCACCGCCGAACTCTGTCGGCGCCGTCCGCTGCTCAGCCGATCCGGTAGTCGGGCAGGTCGATGTCGTCGCGCACGCTGCCGGCGAACAGCCCCGCCACCGGGCGTCCCATGTTCATCGCGTGCAGGGCCAGATTGCGGAACCACAAGCCGAACCGGGTTCTGGTGGCGAAAAAGCCCAGCATCCGTTCGGCACCGGCCTGCTTGCCGGCGATGAAGGGCCGCAACTGCGATTCGTACCGTTCGAAGGCGAGCCGGTGATCTCCGTCGGCGCGGGCGAATTCCCCGGCCAGGGCATAGGCTTCGGTGATCGCCAGGCCGGTGCCCTCGCCGCCGAGCAGTGAAATGCAGCCGGCCGCATCGCCGATCAGCAGCACCCGTTCGCGTGACCAGGTGTCCATCCGGATCTGGCTGACCACGTCGAAGAACAGATCGTCGACGCCGTCCACCGCGGCCAGGATCTCGCGGCATTCCCAGCCGGCGTCGTCGAACTGGTTGTGCAACTGCTCTTTTGGTGTCAGACCGTGGTCGTCGTGCTCGTCGCGGAACACGAACAGGAACATGGTGCGGCCGCCGCGCAGCGTGAAGCGTCCGATCTGCCGGCCCGGGGTGTTGTACGTGACGTACGCATCGGGATCGCCCCCGCCGGCGTAGCCGTCGACCATGCAGGCGGCCACCTTGCAGCCCAGATAGTGCTCGAACCGTTCCTCCGGTCCGAACACCAGCCCGCGCACGTTGGAGTGCAGGCCATCGGCGCCGATGACGAGGTCGAAATCGTCGGCCGGGCCGTTCTCGAATGTCACCCGCACCCGGTCGGGGTGTTGGTCGATGCCGGTGATGCTGTCGCCGAACACCGTCGGCACGGCGTTCTCGACGGTGCGGTAGATCGCGGCGGCCAGATCCCCGCGGGGCAGGCTGGTGAAGTCGTTGCCGATCATGCGCCGGAACACCTCGACACCGAGTTCGGCGTTGGTGGAGCCGTCGGATCCGACCGAGCGCACGCACTGCACCTCGTAGCCGGCGTCCCGGACCGCGGGCTCGATGCCCATCTGCCGGGCCACCCGGTAGCCGATGCCCCAGAAGTCGATCATGTAACCGCCGGTGCGGAATGCGGGCGCCCGCTCGATCAGCGTCGGCGCATGACCCGTCCGGTGCAGCCAGTGCGCGAGCGCCGCCCCGGCGACTCCTGCTCCACTGATGGCTATCCGCATGACGATTCGATGGTACGGGCAGTGCTTCGGGTGACGACGGACCACTGGTCCGAGGGTGATCGTCGAAAAGTTTGACGGCCGCGTTCGTGCCGGTCTTCGCCAAGGCTGTCGGTCGCGCGTGCCAAGCTGAGGTCATGGCTGCGAAACGCTCCCCGCGTCGGGCCGACCTCGTGCTTTCCGGGGGTGGGGTGAAGGGCATCGGCCTGGTGGGCGCCGTCGCCGCACTCCGGGACGCGGGGTACGCGGTCGGGCGGATCTCGGGCACCTCGGCCGGCTCATTGGTGGGCGCGGTGGTGGCCGCGGCGACACACGGCGACCCGCTGCCCAGTGAGCAACTGCGCGAACTGGCGCTGAGCGTGCCCTACCGCAAGTTCCGCGACAGCGGGCCGGTCGAACGCATCCCGGTGCTCGGGACGGCGTGGGGCCTGCTGCGCGAGACGGGGATCTACCGGGGTGACTTCGCGTATGACTGGATCCGTAGCGAGCTGAAAAACTTGGGCGTCAAGACCTTTGGTGATCTTGCCGTCGCCGACGAGGATCTGTTGCCCGAGCGCCGCTACCGGCTCGTGGTCACCGTCACCGACGTGACGACGGGTCAACTGGTGCGGCTGCCGTGGGACTACCGACGGGTCTACGGGCTGGATCCCGACGAGCAACTCGTCGCCGATGCCGTCCGGGCCTCGATGGCCATTCCGTTCCTGTTCCACCCCGTCACGCTGGAGTCCGCGGAGGGGCAACCGTGCACGCTGGTCGACGGTGGGGTGCTGTCGAACTTCCCGATCGACTCCTTCGACCGGCCCGACGCTGCCGAGCCGCGGTGGCCGACCTTCGGGGTGACGGTGGTGCCGTACCTGCCCGCGCCGTCGGCCCAGCAGCTCATCCCTGGGCTCGGGATGTTGGGCTGCGGTGAGCCGACGTTTCTGGAGAAGCTGATCACCGCGATGCTGGTGGGTCACGATCAGGCCCATCTCAGCCAACCGTGGGTGAAGGTTCGGGCGATCCAGGTGGATTCGACCGATGTCGGCGTGCTGGATTTCGACATCACCCGCAACGAGGCCGAGGCGCTCTACAACAAGGGATACGCGGCGACGACGGAGTTCCTGACCACCTGGGACTGGCCGGCCTACCTCGACCGCTTCCGCCGCGCGCACCGGGTGGGTCCGGGCTAGTGCCGATCCGATACTCCGCCCCGGGCCGGATCAATCTGATCGGTGAGCACACCGACTACAACGCGGGGTTTGCGTTGCCGATTGCCTTGCCGCAGCGCACGTTTGTGCGCTTCGACCCGGACTCATCGGGTGGGCTGGACGTGTCGAGCGCGTTGGGTGACGCGCCGGTGCGGATCGGCCTGGACACCGCTCCGGGGGACGTGACGGGGTGGGCGGCCTATGTCGCCGGGGTGGTGTGGGCGCTGCGACGCGCCGGGATCGCGGCGCCCGGCGGGACGATGACGATCACCAGCGACGTCGAGATCGGATCCGGGTTGTCGTCATCGGCGGCGTTGGAGTGCGCGGTGCTCGGTGCGCTGCTCACGGCGGCCGGCGTCGAGCTCGGTGGCGTCGAGCAGGCGCGGATCGCGCAGCAGGCCGAGAACGAGTACGTCGGCGCGCCAACGGGTCTGCTCGATCAGCTGGCGTCGCTGTTCGGCGCACCCCGGCAGGCGATGCTGATCGATTTCCGCGAGGTCACCGTTTCACGGCTGCGGTTCGATCCCGAGGCGGCCGGGGTCGCGCTGCTGCTGATCGACTCACGGGTCCGGCACGCCCACGCTGGCGGCGAATACGCGGCCCGGCGGGTGTCGTGTGAGCGGGCCGCCGCCGAGCTCGGGGTGGCCACGTTGCGTGAGGTCTCTGATCCGTCGGCGCTTGGGGCCGTGCGAGATCCGGTCGCTGCCCGGCGGGCGCGGCACGTGCTGACCGAGAACCAGCGTGTACTCGATTGTGTTGCGGCGATGGCCTCTTCGGACTTCTCGGCCGCCGGTGAGTTGTGGACCGCATCCCACGCCTCGATGCGCGACGACTTCGAGATCGCCACGCCACACCTCGATCTGATCGTGGACGCCGCGGTGCGGGCCGGTGCGCTCGGGGCGCGGATGACCGGTGGCGGCTTCGGCGGCTGTGTGATCGCGTTGGTGCCGGCCGGGCGGGTGACGGCGGTCGGCGAGGCGATATCCCGGGAAGTGCGCGACGTAGGCTATCCGGAGCCTGCCATCACCAGGACCCATGCCGGGGCCGGCGCGGGACCGGTCACCGCAGTTTGACCATGCGCGTCGTCGAGCTCTCGTCCAACTCGACGACGTCGGACCGCGATCGCAGGAAATCGCTGAACGACTTGAAGCCCAACGCTTTCTCACTGAACGACGGGTCCATCCGTTTCATCTGGGCCTTGACCGCCGAGTTGTGCAGCCACTCGACGTCGTCCTTCTCCAAGCCGATGTGCAGGGCGCGGGTGAGTAGCGCGGTGGCCTCGGCCTGCGGGTCGGGTTCTTCGGTCTTGCGGGTGCGCTTCTGCTGCTTGGGTTCCGGTTCGGGCGTGGACGTCGGGATGCCGGGCAGGGCGTCGTAGACGACGAACTCGTCGCACGCGGCGGCCAGCATGCGGCTGGACGCGCCGGCCACCCCGATGCCGACGACATAGCGGCCGAGGCGTTTGCAGCGCTGGGCCAGCGGAATGTAGTCGGAGTCGCCGGCGACGATCACCACGTGGGTGAGGTCGGGGAGGCGGAACATGTCCTCGACCGCGTCGACGGCCAGCCGGATGTCGGCGCCGTTCTTGCCGTACGCGGCGGCCGGGAACAGCTGGACCAGATCGACGGCGCGGCCGACGAGCTGTTGGCGGTACTCGGCGTTGACGTCGGAGGACCAGTCGGCGTAGGCGCGGGTGAGCACCAGGGTGCCGAAAGAAGAAGCGAAGTCAAGTATCGCGCCGATGTCGACCGTGGCCTTGGTGAGCTTGTCGGGTTCCAGCCCCTTGGCCTTGTCCTTCTGAAAAGAGTTGCGGCCGTTCACCTGGTCGTAGCGGGAGATGATGATGTTGTCGAAGTCGAGGTAGACCGCGACGCGGGTGGCGGGTTCGGTCATGGTCTCAGTCTGACAAATCTGGCGTGCGCGCGTATGCGCAGTTCTAAAGTGGGAAGTACCTTCCCGCACATAGGTTGGCTCGCGAAGGAGAAACGAGAGCCCGCATATGCACACGCAGGCCACGGGTCACGTTCCCGATGTCGTCGTCACGGCGGTCGCATCGACGACTTCGCTTGCGTCTCAAGCGGAGGACACCTGGCGGCTGTTGCTGGAGGGCCGCAGCGGCATCCGACCCTTGGACAAGCCGTTTGTCGACGAGTTCGACTTTCCGGTACGGATCGCCGGGCAGCTGACCGAGAGCTTCGATGACATCCTCACTCGCGTTGAGCGGCGCAGGCTTTCGTACATGGGCCAGATGTCCACGGTGCTGGGGCGCCGGCTGTGGGAGAGCGCCGGCTCACCCGATATCGACACCCGGCGGCTGCTGGTCTCGATCGGGCTGGCGCTGGGCACCACCGAGGAAATGATCCTGCAGTACGACACCTGGAAGGAGAAAGGGCTGCGCGCGGTGGCGCCGACCTCGATCCAGAAGTACATGCCGAATGCGCCGGCCGTGGCGGTCGCCCTGCAGCGGGAGGCCAAGGCCGGGGTGATGTCTCCGGTGATGGCCGACGCCTCGGGCGCGGCGGCCATTGCCCAGGCCTGGCGGCAGATCATCCTGGGTGACGCCGACATCGCGATCTGCGGTGGGGTGGAGACCTGCATCGAGGCGGTTCCCATCGCGGCGTTCACCCAGATCGGCATGATGTCGACCGACAATGACGACCCGGCGGCCGCCTGCCGCCCCTTCGACCGGTACCGCAACGGGATGGTGTTCGGCGAGGCCGGGGCCTTGATGCTGATCGAGACCGAAGCGCACGCCAGGGCACGCGGCGCGCCGATCCTGGCCCGGCTGCTGGGCTGCGGCATCACCTCCGACGGTTATGACGCGATCCGGCCCGAACCGACGGGGGAGCGGGCCGGTGACGCGATCAGCCGGGCCGTCGAGCTGGCCGGGCTCAGCCCCGCCGACATCGACCACGTCAACGCGCACGCCACCGGCACCGGCTGCGGCGACGCGGCCGAAGCCCGGGCCATTCACCGCGCGCTGGGGCGCGCGGCGCCTGCGGTGTACGCGCCCAAGGCGGCGCTGGGCCACTCCCTGGGTTCGGCCGGCGCGGTGGAGGCGGTGTTGACGGTGCAGGCCCTGCGCGACGGGGTCATCCCGCCCACGCTCAACCTGAAGAACCGCGATCCGCAGATCGATCTGGATGTCGTCGTCGATCAGCCCCGCCGGGGCAACTACCGGTACGCGATCAGCGACTCGTTCGGGTTCGGCGGCAACAACGTCGCGTTGGCCTTCGGCGCCAACTAGGTCTTCTTGGTGAAGGTGAACTGAGCGACCTCGGAGATGCCGCGGCGGAAGAAGTCGGCGCAGCCGGTGATGTAGTGCATGTACCGGTCGTAGACCTCTTCGGACGTGGTGGCGATCGCCTCGTCCCGATGCGCGGTGAGATTCGCCGCCCAGGTGTCCAGTGTGCGCACGTAGTGGGGGTTCATCAGCTGCAGCTCGTCGGTGGAAAACCCGGCATGGGACGAGAATTCGAGCATGTCGACGTCGGAGGGCAACTGCCCACCGGGGAAGATCTCCCGGCCGATGAACCGGGTGAACTTCATGTCGGTCAAGGTGATCGCGATGCCGTGCTCGCGCCAGTAGTTGATCGGGTGGGTGAAGATCGTCTCGATGACCATGGAGCCGTCGTCGGGCAGCACGCGGTAGGCGGTGTCGAAAAACGCGCCGTAGCGCGACTTCCCGAACGCCTCGAAGGCCTCGATGCTGACGATCCGGTCCACCGGCTGGTCGAACTGTTCCCAGCCCTGCAGACACACCAGATGGGATCGACGGGTGTCGATCCGGTCCAAAAGGCTTTGGCTGTAGGCGTACTGGTTTCGGCTCAGGGTCAGCCCGATCACGTTGACGTCATAGCGTTCCAGCGCGCGTTTCATCAGCGCACCCCAGCCACAGCCGACGTCCAGCAGCGTCATGCCCGGTTGTAGGCCCAGTTTGTCCAGGGCCAGATCGATCTTGGCCATCTGGGCTTCTTCCAGCGTCATGTCGTCGCGCTGGTAGAACGCGCAACTGTAGGTGCGGGACGGGTCCTGGAAAAGCCCGAAGAAGTCGTCGGAGAGGTCGTAGTGGGCTTGAACGTCTTCGAAGTACGGCCGCATCTGGGCCGTCCCCGCCGTGCCGTCGGCCATGCGCACAAACCTCCCCGGTGGTTACGCCTTTTCGCAGGTGAATTGGCACACGTCGGTGTAGCCGACGCGGAACAGGTCTGCGCAGCCGGTCAGGTACTTCAGGTAGCGCTCGTAGACCACCTCGGAGGTGATCGCGATCGCCTCGTCCTTCTTGGCCTGCAGATTGGCCGCCCAGGTGTCGAGCGTGCGGACGTAATGCGGGCGCAGGCGTTGTTTGCGGGTGACGCGGAAGCCGGCCTCGGTGGCGCGGTCCTCGACCATCGCGATCAGCGGAATCCGGCCGCCGGGGTAGATCTCGGTGACGATGAACCGGAAGAAGCGCATCAGCGACATCGTGGTGGGCAGACCCATCTCGGCCACTTCTTCCTTGCTGGTCGAGACGATCGTGTGCAGCAGCATCACGCCGTCGTCGGGCATCAGCTCGTAGGTCTTCTTGAAGTAGTCGGCGTACTTCTCGAAGCCGAAGTGCTCGAAGGCCCCGATCGAGACCACCCGGTCGACCGGTTCGTCGAAGTCCTCCCACGGTTGCAGGCGCACTTCTTTGCTGCGCGGGCTGTCGGATTCGGCGAAACGTTGTTCGATGTGCGCGAGTTGGTTGTGCGACAGGGTCAGGCCGATGACGTTGACGTCGTACTTGTCGACGGCGCGCATGATGGTCGAGCCCCAACCGCAGCCGATGTCGAGCAGCGTCATGCCCGGTCGCAGGTCGAGTTTGCCCAGTGCCAGATCGACTTTCGCCATCTGGGCCTGCTCCAGCGTCATGTCGTCGCGTTCGAAGTAGGCGCAGCTGTAGGTCTGCGTGGGGTCCTGCCAGAGCTTGAAGAAGTCGTTGGACAGGTCGTAATGGGAGCGGACTTCGTCAGCCGTCGACCCGTGGCGCTCGCCGGGACGGGCGCCGATGTACGGTGCCACGGTTTTGTCTTTGTGTTCGGTTGCTGTCACCATCCGCTCCGTACACTGCTCGGATTCGGTAGCTGACCTGGCGCACCGCTTTCTTCATGCGCCGTGTCGCGACGTTACTCCTTTACGCCTGCGACGGGTACCCCCTAGGGAAACCTCGCGGCGCAGGTAGCGGGCCGGGGCTGTGAAAGCCCGGCCGCTGCTTGCGTTTTCAAACGGCCGGGTCGTTGTCCGATTCTGGTTGGCCGATCAGGTTCCGGGCGCCGGTGGGGCCGAGCAGTTCCCGGAACGCCTGCACGGTGTAGCCGACGAGCGTGGCGTCGGTCTTGGCGCGTGCGGTGGCCGAGCGGGGAAGGCTGAACAGTGGTCCCATCTCGCCGAAATAGTCACCGGGCCCGGCAACCTTGATGACTTCCTCACCACCGCTGGCCAATTCGCGAGCGATCTCGATCTCGCCGTCGGTGACGATGTAGATCAGGTCGCCCATCTCACCCTGGGAGAAAAGCACCTCGCCGGCGTCGATGCTCACGGTCTCGCTGCCCTGATGCTCGACGGCGACGTGTGGAACCAACTCCACGACGCGGTCCGCGAGCGGCAGGATGCGGGTGTCGTGGGTGGCGACGACGACGACGCGTTCGCCGCTGGCCAGTTCACGGATGAGCCGGAGCACCTCCTCCACCTGGATGAAATCCAGATGGGCGGTGGGCTCGTCGGCGAGGATCAACGGCGGGTCGAGTGCGATGGCGCGGGCCACCGCGACGCGCTGCTGCTGGCCGCCACTGAGATTGCCTGGGCGGTGGTGCAATCGGTGCTCCAGGCCGACACGGGTCAGCAGCTCGATGGCGCGTTCGCGGGCGCCGAAGCGGCTCATGCCGGCCGCGCGCAGCGGCACCATCACGTTCTCCATCGCGGTCAGGCTGGGCACCAGGTTGAAGGCCTGGAACACGATTCCGACGGTGTCGCGCCGGTAGTCCGACAGCTGCTTCTTGTTCAGGTTGGTCACGTCGATGTCGCCGAACTCGATGCGGCCCGCGCTCGGCTTCAGGATCCCGCCCAGGCAGGACAGCAGCGTGGTCTTGCCGCAACCGCTGGGGCCCAACAGGATCGCGAGCGATCCGGCCGGGACTTCGAGGTCGAGGCCGTCGATCGGGCGTACCGCGTAGCCGCCGCTGGAGTACTCCACGACGAGGTCTTTGACGAGCAGGTCGGCCATGTCAGGGTCCTCGGAACGCCAGGGCGGGGTCGATGGTGACGGCGCGGCGCAGGCCGGCGACGCTGGCCAGCAGGCCGATCACGACGGCGACGATCGGCAGCGCGATGAACGCCAGGGTGGGAACGTCGCAGCGCATCGGGAACGGCGGGCCGAGCACGAGCGACAGCCCCGCACCTAGTACCGCAGCCAGCAGCGCGACCGTCACCGCCTGCATCGCCAACCCGGCCATGATGGACCGGGTGGCCACCCCGACGGCCTTGAACACCGCGAAGTCCCGGGTGCGTTCGAGGGCGGACAGGTAGATCACCGAGCCGACGATCAGCGCGGCGACCGCCCACAGCAGGCCGGCCATCAGGCTCATCGCCTGGTTGGCGCCGCGCAACGGGCGGACCATGTCGTCGATCGCGCCGGCGCGATCGACGATGCGGAAGTCCGGTGGGGCCGGGCCAGGGGTGCCGACGATGCCGACCGACGAGATCAGCTTCTGGCCCGAGAACAGCAGTTGCTGAGCGCCGGGCACCGTCAGGTACACGTTGTCCTGGGCGGCCAGCGCGGTGAGGTCGTCGACCAGGCCGACAACGTGCAGTTTCGAGGCGCCGACGTCGACATCGGCGCCGACCGGGCGGCCCATCGTCGTCGACACCATGACCTCGTCCGGGGTTTGGGGTGCTCGGCCTTCCTTGACGGCAGGGGAGCCCGGGCCCTGCTCCGGCACCCCGAACACGTTGACGTTCCGTGGGCCACCTCCGGCGGGGATGGTCGACGAGCCGTACACCAGCGGGACCGCTGCCGTGACACCCGGAAGCCGGGCGGCCCGCTGAACATCGGTGAGCGGCAACGGCGCCGAGCCCAGGAACGGCCCGGCCGCGCCTTCTTTGATCATGAATGCGTCGAGGTGGAGGGCGTCGACGCTGCGTTCGGCCTCGACCCGGAAACCATTTGCCAGACCCGTCAGCACCAACGTCATCGCAAAGATCAACGCGGTGCCGACCGCGGCGATCATGAATCGCCGTCGGCGCCACTGCAGATCGCGTAACGCCGCGATCAACACGTCGTTGCCCTCATTGCTTTCGACGTTACCGAGATGGGTGTGGCGGGTGGCGGTTATTGGGGCAATTGGTGTTGTGGGTGTGGACGTTCCGCCGCGTTCGTCGGCTCCTCGACCGGTGCTCGCGTTGTGGGCCGCGTCGTTCACGCCAGTCACATCCGTCACGGATCTCCGAGCGACTACCGAGGTGCCCGCCTGTCAGCGACTTTTCAGCGACAATCGCCACGCTGATTAACATCTATCCCGCCAGACCCAGCTCCGGCGATATTTTTCGCCCATCTGGCACCATGGGTCCCACCGGCCTCACCAGTCCAGTGCCCACCTATTAGCGACACTGTCGCTCATAGCCGGGCAACTCAGATTCTGATGCGCACGAGGCTGCCGATATCCACAGTGACGCAAGTAATGAACGCCCGCGTTGCCAAAGAGGCTCACGGTGCTTCTGAGGCGATTGTCGCTGAAAAGTCGCTGACAGCCGGGCAACTCGACACCCACGTCCCCCATCCGACACGCCGAGCCGGTTGCGCCGGTGGACGCTGTGGCGTCGGGGCGCGGCCGAGTGCGGGCCCACGCGCGGACCTGCGCGGATGGTGAAGCGTGAAATACGTTGCAGCGCAGTGCGTTCATGGTCGCTCCGGAGTCCGTTCTCGGTGAATCGAGCCGATCGACGGACGGCCATCCAGCGAGACGGGGGAATCCGCAACAGGTAGGCCCGCGGCCACACTGCCGGCGTCGGCCGGGATTGATCGGACCGTTGTCGGTGCGTGATGCGACGATGCGCGGTTCACTCAATTGAGGACTGGAGGACATGATGAAAACTGGCGTATGTGGCGTGGCGGCGTTGCTGGCCGCGGCGGCTCTCATCGCGAGCCCGACGGCGATGGCGGCACCGTCATGGACCATGCCGAATCTGATCGGGATGGATCTGCAGGGCGCCCAGGATGCGATCCAATCACTGACGGACGGTGAGGTGTGGTTCAGCAGTTCGACTGATCTGACCGGCCAGGGCCGGGCGCAGATCAGCGACCGCAACTGGCAGGTGTGCAGTTCGACGCCGGCGCCAGGGGCGAAGTTCTCAGCGTCGACGCAGATTGATTTCGGAGTGGTGCGGATCGATACGGAGGACTGTCCGTAGGGCTGGGCGGCCACGGCCGGGGAGTGGAGCGTGCCGCGAGTGACTCCCGGACGGATCCCCGCCCCGGCCGTAGGCTCATGAGCATGCGATTCGCAGGCGGTGCCGCCACGCTGCTCGTTGCGGCGATGGTTGCTGTGAGTGGCTGCACCGGTGCACCTGATCGCGAGGACGAAGCACTCGATATCCGAGACCGCATATCAGGGATGCCGGGGGTGTCGGAGGCTGATCTGATCTACAACAACGGCATCATCGAGGGCACTCGGTTCGAACTCGAGATCGACATGGCGCGGGCCAGCGATCAGCAGATCGGCGCGGTCGCCGCACAACTCGACGATATGCGTGGCAATGACTTCGCGAAGTTCGACCAGCGTATGAAAATCATTGTGGGCGAACGCACCTCCGTCTCCGGAAGCGCCGACCTGCCGGCAGATATGGAGCAGCTGACGGGACTGCTGCGTCGTCTGCGTGCAGACGCTCCGGCTGGGGAAATCATGTGGTCTGGCGGCGCGCCCGACGCATCAAGGGTGCAGATCCTGGAGGCCGAGGACCCCGATGCCGCGGTCGACGCCGTCCTGCGCATCTTTTCTGAGCGGCCACTCAACGAGATCGAGGTCTCGGCAGCCGACCGGGTCGCCGATCCGCACTGGATGATCGTCAACCGGTTTACCCCCGCCGACAAGGAACGCATCGAACAGCAACTGGCTGCGGCGGCGCCCGTCGACCCCGGCTGGATCGGCGTCCGTGACGGATGGATCAACCGCCTCACCTTCAGCGTGCCGACGCCGGCGACCGCGTACGACGACGTGGTCCGCGCCATTCACGCCATCGACGCCGGCCCGGCCCATCCCGTCAGCCTCACCTGGGCCTGGCACGGCGCTGACTACCGCTACGACGAGCCACGCTGGGCGGGGAGCGCCATGATCGGCAAATGCGAATACGTCAACGGCGACCGCACCGTGTCCGAGCCGCTCGTGCCGGATGCGTTGGCGCTACAGCAGCGCATCCGCGACGAGTTCGACACCTGCCTCAAGTAGCAGGTCCCGAAGGGGTCAGCTTGATGGCGGCGAGGTGTTCGCGATCGACCGCCTCGGTGAACTCCTCCGGCGTGGGGATGCGCTGATCGCGGAACGTCAACCCCATCATCCGTTGGGCGCGCTTGACGCCGTAGGACTCGGCGCAGCGGTGGAACAGATCGGCGACTGTGGCGCGGTCCGTGATGAGCTCGCCGCGCATGGTCGTCGTCCGGCCGTCGTGAAGCACCTCAGCGGCGGCTCCGTCGCGGAAGTTGTGCTTCCAACCGGCGTCGGTCATCGCGTAGAGCGTGCCGTCGATGAGGTGCGCGCTCAGCGGAATCGCATACTGCCGCCCGGTTTTTCGGCCGCGCACGGTCAGAATCATGAACTGGTGGCGTGCGGGGCCGGCGAGTGGCGTGCGCAGCAGGAACCGAAGTGCAGGGTTGACGATGCGCATCATCGTCTGCGGTGGATGGGCCACGGTGATCGCGGGTGATTGCCCTGTCATGACCTCACGCTAGGCCGATTGTCCGACGCTGCCCAGGGTGTCGATGGATTCGATGCTCGCGGAGACCCCGAGGTCCGACACGACTTCGAGACTGCCGGTATCGGGGCGCGACCGGCCCTGCTAGTGTCCAGCGCAATCGGCGAGGGGCAGGATCATGAACGCAATAGCCGGAATTCGGCAAATGATGGGTCAGATCTTCGAGTCGGGGCATGCGGTCAAACGCCTCGTCGACCGGGGCATCATCGAGCCCTTGGATATCGGCGCCGCCGTGCGCAGCGCCAAACTCGCCCAGCAGTACGGGCCGCAGGCCACCATGGCGATCCAGGGCGGGCGCCGGTACGCGGACCTGCCGGCGATCGTCGACGAACGCGGCACGTTGACCTACAAACAGGTCGACGACCAATCGTGGGCGTTGGCACACGGCCTGCAGCGCCTGGGACTCAAGGAAGGCTCCGTTGTCGGGTTGCTCTGCCGGGATCATCGCGGCCTGATCATCGCGATGGCCGGCTGCGGCAAACTCGGTGCGCGCCTGGTGCTGATGAACACCGGCTTCGCCAAACCGCAGTTCGCGGAGGTCTGCGCGCGCGAGGGCGTCAGCGTGGTGATGCACGACACCGAGTTCCTCGGCCTGCTCGACGCGCTGCCCGCCGAGCTTCCGCGGATACTGACCTGGGTCGACGACGCCGCCCGGGTACCCGAGGGCGCGCAGAGCATCGACGACATCGTGGCCGCGAACCCCACCACGCCGCTGCCCGCACCGAGCAAGCCCGGCGGGTCGGTCATCCTCACCAGCGGTACCACCGGCCTGCCCAAAGGCGCTCCGCGAAACACCGTGTCCCCGTTCGCGACCGCGCAGATCGTCGACCGAGTTCCGTTCCCGCGCAAGGGAACCATGGTGATCGTTTCACCGATCTTCCACAGCACCGGCTGGGCCACCTACCTGGTCGGTGCCGCCCTTGGCAACAAGGTCGTGACCGCGCGGCGGTTCAACGCCGAGGGCACGCTGAAGCTGATGGCCGAGCACAAGGCTGACATGTTGGTGGCCGTGCCGACGATGTTGCACCGGATGGTCGAACTGGGCCCCGAGATCATCGGCAAGTACGACACGTCGGCGTTGAAGGTGATCCTGATCGCCGGATCGGCGCTGAGCCCGGACTTGTCCACCAGGGTGCAGGACGTCTTCGGCGATGTGCTCTACAACATGTACGGCTCCACCGAGTGCGCCATCGCCACCATCGCGACTCCGGCCGAACTGCGGGCCGCGCCGGGAACCGCCGGGCGTGCGCCGGTGACCTGTGAGGTGGTGCTCTACGACGAGAACGATCGGCGCGTCGAGGGGGCCAACCGTCGCGGCCGGATCTTCATCCGCAATGGCGCGCCGTTCCAGGGGTATACCGATGGCCGCACCAAGCAGATCATCGACGGTTACATGTCCAGCGGCGACATGGGCCATTTCGACAAGGACGGACTGCTGTTCGTCGACGGTCGCGACGACGACATGATCGTCTCCGGCGGTGAGAACGTCTTCCCGCAGGAAGTAGAGAACCTGCTCGAGGAACGCGACGACATCGCCGAGGTGGCAGTGGTCGGTGTCGATGACGTCGAGTTCGGAAAACGGTTGCGGGCCTTCGTCGTTCCCGAACCGGGCGCCAGCCCCGACGCGGCCGAGATCAAGCTGTATGTCAAGGAGAATCTGGCTCGGCACAAGGTGCCCCGCGATGTGGTGTTCATCGACGAACTGCCGCGCAACGCCACCGGCAAGCTGTTGCGACGGGTGCTCGTCGAGATGGACGTCGATTCCTAGCCGATTGCCGCCGGCGATCTTGCGCGAGACCATGGCGATATGGCCGGTTTCGTCACGGTCCGGGCCTACGCCGAGCTCAACGACTTCTTGGGACCCGAGGCGCGGGGCGTGCCTGTGCGCCGGCCGTGCCAGAGCCATCAGACCGTCAAGGATGTGCTCGAGGCGATGGGTATCCCGCATACCGAGGTCGACCTGATCCTGGTGAACGGGGATCCGGCCGGCTTCGGGCATCGCCCGGCCGTCGGTGACCGGATCGCGGTGTACCCGATGTTCGAGGCGCTCGACATCGGGACGACGGCCCGGCTACGCCCGGTGCCGCTGAGGGATCCGCGGTTCGTGATCGACGTCAACCTCGGCCGGTTGGCGCGGCTCCTGCGCGTGCTCGGTTTCGACGTGTGGTGGTCCAGCGACGCCGACGACCAGTCCCTGGCCGATATCAGCGTCGAGCAGCAGCGGATCCTGCTGACCCGAGACCGCGGCCTGCTGAAACGTCGCGCAATCACCCACGGCTTGTTCGTTCACTCTCAGCAGCCGGAGGAGCAGACGCTGGAGATGCTGCGGCGGCTGGATCTGCGCCGCAGAGTGGCGCCGTTCACCCGGTGTGTGCGCTGCAACGGCCAGCTGGCCGCGGTGCCGAAGGAGGCGGTGGTGGACCGCCTGGAGCCATTGACCCGCCGCTATTACGATGAGTTCAGCCGTTGCCCGGACTGTGATCAGATCTATTGGTCCGGAACGCATTTCGCGAAATTGCGCAGTCTTGTCGACAGATTGCTCGACCAACTCTGACCGTTTGCGCCGAATCGGATCGGCTGGGCGCGAAGGGCTTTGGACCCGCTCCCACTCTCACTATACGGCCGGGGGTGGGGCTTGCGGCAAGGCCCCTGACGTGCTGCACAATCTTTCGGTCCGTGACGAGATGGGGGATGTTGTGACGAGTACGCCGATACCGTTCCAGGTGCACGAGTCCGGTGCACTGCTGCACGGGACCAAGGCCGATCTGGCGGTGGGTGATTGGTTGGTGCCCGGACGCGAGTCGAATTACGAAGCCGGACGGACCATGAACCACGTCTACGTCACCCGCACCTTGGATGCCGCGGCGTGGGGAGCCGAGATGGCCGCGGGCGAGGGTCCGGGCCGCATCTACATCGTCGAACCAGAAGGTGCGCTCGAGGATGACCCGAACGTGACGGACAAGAAGCTGCCCGGAAACCCGACCCACTCCTACCGAACCCGCGAGCCGGTGAAGATCGTCGGTGAGATCACCGACTGGGTGGGGCATTCACCCGAGCAACTCCAGGCCATGCGGGACACCTTGGCGGAGCTTCGGCGGCGAGGCCTGGACGTCATCTACGACTGATCTCATGGGCCCCGTCGGTTCGCTCGATACGGGGTTTGGTGTCCGCTCCCCGTACCCTTCCATCGTGAACGCGATCGACCCCGACCAGCTCAGCACGTGCCTGCGGGTGCTGTCCGAGGTGGACAAGCTGCCTCCCGAGCATCCCGACGCTGTTGCTGTGCGCCAGGCGACCGCGAAGATGTTCAAGTCTCTGAAGAAGGCTCGCCGGGCCGCCGCACGCGAGGCGGTTGCGGCGGCGGACCGCGCTGTCATCGCCGCCACCGCCACCGGTGCGCCCGGACGGATCGACGACGAAACGCAGGGGTTACCGCTGGTGTCCACCGCGGTCGGGGCCAGCGCGGGCACGCTGCTGCGTTCGCGGGCCTGCTACATCTGCAAGAACCACCACACCGTGGTCGACGCCTTCTACCACCAGCTTTGTCCGGACTGCGCCGTGCTCAACCGGGCCAAGCGCGATGCCCGCACCGACCTGACCGGGCGCCGGGCCCTGCTCACCGGCGGGCGCGCCAAGATCGGCATGTACATCGCGCTGCGGCTGTTGCGTGATGGCGCGCACACCACGATCACCACCCGGTTTCCCAACGACGCGGTGCGCCGCTTCGCCGCGATGGAGGACAGTGCCGACTGGTTGCACCGGCTCCGGGTGGTGGGGATCGACCTGCGGGATCCCGCCCAGGTGGTTGCCCTGGCCGACGAGGTGGCCGCGCAGGGGCCGCTGGACATCCTGATCAACAACGCCGCGCAGACGGTGCGTCGTCCGCCGGGCTCGTATGCGGCGCTGGTCGAGGCCGAGCGCACCCCACCGCCGGCATTGGTTGATGTGGTCACCTTCGACCACGTCAGTGACGCGCACCCGCATGCGCTGGCCGGGAGCCTCGGCGAGCACCCCACCGCGCACGCTCTCACCGAACTGGCCTTGACCGCCCGCAGCGCGTCGCCCGAGCGGATCTCCGCCGGGACTGCCATCGACGCGGGCGGGCTGCTGCCCGACACCGCGCCGGTGAACAGTTGGACCCAGCGCGTGCACGAGGTCGACGCGATGGAACTCCTCGAAGTGCAGCTGTGCAACCAGACCGCGCCGTTCATTCTGGTGAGCCGGCTGCGCCCGGCGCTCGCCGCCTCGTCGGCCCGGCGCAAGTACGTGGTGAACGTGTCAGCGATGGAAGGCCAGTTCAGCCGCGGCTACAAGGGACCCGGACATCCCCACACCAACATGGCCAAGGCCGCGCTGAACATGCTGACCCGCACGAGTGCGGGGGAGATGCTGGAGCAGGACGGCATTCTCATGACCGCCGTCGATACCGGGTGGATCACCGACGAACGCCCGCACCCGACGAAGCTGCGCCTGGCCGAGGAAGGCTTCCACGCCCCGCTGGATCTGGTGGATGGGGCTGCGCGCGTGTATGACCCGATCGTGCGCGGGGAGTTGGGCGAGGATCTTTTTGGGTGTTTCTTGAAGGATTACTCGAAGAGCAATTGGTAGGCGCTTCGTGACCGAAGCGTGAACGGGCATCAATCAGGTTTCGACAGCACCGGGGGAATCGCCGTATGACCGACCAGTCCGTAGTAGCGCGGTGGCGCGTCGGGTTCATGGTCCGAGCACTTTGTGTGCTCACGGCCGGTGTCACGTTGGTCGGGATGGGGTCGGATTCGCGGGCTTTCGCTGATCCGTCCCCGGAGGCAGCCTCGGTCGCGTTCTGCGACGACAACGGCGGAACCTGGGATCAGGCCGGTGGCGTCTGCAAGCGCCAGGTGCTCAACGGGCACCACATCGCTGTGCAATTGTCCGCCATGTACCCCGAGGATCTGCTGAAAGACCAGACCGCGGGGCCACCGCTGAAAGAGTTTGTACGCGATTTCTTCACGAGGTTTGGCCACCCCGATGACGGACTGGTCCGGGATGGACAGGCGGACTTGACCTACGAGACATTCGAACATGGGCCAGGAATCCGGTCCGTTGTGTTCAGAATCTTCTCGTACCTCGGCGGAGCGCATCCGAACGCTGAGATCACCACCTTCACCTTCGACTTGCAGCGCGGCAAGCAGCTTGCCCTCGCGGACTTGTTCTGCCGGAACGTCGACCCGCTGACCGCCCTGCCTCCGCTGGCGCGCCCTTACGTGGAAAAAACAGTGACCGAAGGGATTGACATCGCCCGTTTCGATCCCGGCCATCGATACAACTACACCGACGACTATCGAGCGTGGTACCTCGACGGCCCCGATCTCGTGCTGGTCATGCCGGCGGCCCGCTCCGGTCCTGTGCAGGCCGGGCAATGGCAGCCCCATATTCCGTTGGCGGAGTTGAATTCGATTCTGCACGACGGCAGTTGTGCGGTTTGAGGTGTCGCCGACATGCACTCACGTCATGTCACCCTGCGATCGGTCGACGCACATCCAGGTGCGCGAGGTCGGCCGCGAAGCGTCCGGCCGACCATCCGGCGCCGCTGGACGCCGACATCGTGCGTGGAATGGTCGCTGGGAAGAGCTGGTTGGTGAGGTCGTCGGTTGCCTGGCTGAGGGCTGCCAGCACTGGGAGCAGCGAGCCGCGGTCCACCTCGGTAGCCACTGTCGTGGAGGTGGCGGTGAGGCGTTCACCAATGCGCGCGGCGTACGAGAGAAGAAATGATTGGCGAAACGAGCGCGTCCGGGTCTGGCCGCCGTTGGTTGTGCGGCCCGCCGCCAGCATCGCCCGGTTGGCCTGGACCAATAGTGAAGTAGAAAGCAGCTCAACGAATTCCAGATCACAATCGGCGCCGATGACGGCGACGAACCCGAGCTTCTCCGCGCACACCATCTGACACCGGTTGGCCGTTGCCACGGACTGCACCAGTGCTGCCTTGGCGCCGACATAGGGACCGTCGATCCAGATCCGCCGGGCGATCGCCTCGGCTGCGCGGCCACGCTCGTGATCGCGGATCGCGTGCTGCAGCGAATATCTGCTCATCAGTTCTTGCGCCTTGGCCGAAAGCGCTTCCGCTTCTTCGGGAAACGTGGTGGCCTCTGCCTTGGCCAGTAGCCCACGCACCCTGCTCAGTGCTTTTGCATCGGCCGTGTTCACCGGGACCGACGAATGCTGGTGCGCGCCGGGCAACGGCAGCAACGGCTCGAGGTTCGGAAGAATTCCCAGCAGCCGCAGCACCTTCAACACGACCGTCAACGCTGCATGATGGTTGACGGCATTCGTGTCAGCCCACTGCCTCATCTGCGGAGTGCCGTAATCGATCTCGGCGGGCAACGCGGCGAGCTCGGCGCGCCATCGCGGATGCAGTGTGGCGACGGGATAGTGCCGGGACTCGCGAACGACGGCCTCGGCCAGGTAGTCGGTCGCGGCTGCGTCGAGGCGGCGACGAGCGAACTCGTGCAGGTCATTCGGCGACCAACCCACCTGCCACGCTCTGCTGATGGCCCCGGCCACGGTGCCGTCGGCGGCAAGGTCGAGATCGCGTGCCCGGCCGGGGAACTCGTCGAGCAGCTCGGCGGCGTGGAATTCCGCGTCGTGGTCGAGACACAGTGCGGAGTGGTACAGCGCTGCGGTGAGGCGGTCGAGGAGGGCGACCCGGTCATACCTGGGATCGGCGCTCGAGCGTTGCTGGTGGGACGTTGCGCGGCGGCGGTCCTTGTGCTTGGCGGCGCGCTTCTGGCGGTTGCGGCGGCTCATGTCTGGATTCTGATGGAACGGTCCGACAAGTACCGTCTGCAACCGCGCACATCGGCGGCATGGTCAGCGACCCGGTCAGCTGAACTGCCCGAGCGCTGCGGACACCGCCGCGCGGACCGTGGCGGCGACGGTGTCGGGGGACGACGCGTCGAACTTGCCGTCGAGGTGCAAGAACGCCAGGCCGTGGACCAGCGCCCACACCGCTTTGGCCATCGCGTCCGGGTCTGACGTGGGAAGGGCTTGCTCCACAATCGATCTGAGGTACGCGCTGATGGATTCCACCGCGGCAACCCTCTCGGGGCTGGTCGGGTCGCACGGCTCGGCGAACATGGCCCGGAACAGGCCCGGACGGCTCAGCGCAAAGTTCACGTAGGCGATGGCGATGTCGGCGAGATCGTCGGGAGTTTTCGGCGACGGATTCGCCGCCTGTAGCTGTTCGGCCAGATCCCGGTAGCCCACCGCCGCGACCGCGGACAAGAGCGCGTCGCGGTCGGCGAAATGCCGGTAGGGCGCCGCGGTCGAGACGCCCGCGCGCCGTGCCGCCGCGCGCAGCGACAGTTCGGTCGCACCACCCTCTTCGAGCAGTTCCAGCGCGGCCCGCACGAGTGCGCTGGGCAGGTCGCCGTGGTGATAAGACCGGGCTGACGTGGGCATATGGGGCAAATCCTCACAAGTGTTGACACCGCTTACATGTTGCCCGTATGTTAGCACCCATCAGGAGTAAGCAGTGCTTACATATGTCGAAGGAGTTCCTATGTCGACTACGTCGACCGATTTGTTCGCGCCTCTGGCGCTGAAGTCCGGCGCGGTCTTGCGCAATCGGATAGCCAAGGCGGCGATGGAAGAGGGCATGGCCGGGGCCGCGCAGCTGCCCGACGAGCGCCTGGCCGCGCTGTACCGGCGCTGGGGCGCCGGCGGAACCGGCGTGCTCATCACCGGCAACGTCATGGTGCATGCCGAGGCCATGACCGGGCCGGGTGGCGTGGTGCTGGACGCGGACTCGTCGATCGAGCCCTTCGCCGAATGGGCGCGGGCCGGTAAGGCCGGCGGTTCGGCCATGTGGATGCAGATCAGCCACCCCGGTCGCCAGGTTCAGGCCGGCATGCCCGGTGTGGTGTGGGGACCCTCGGACGTCGCGGTCGATGTGGGTCGGCATTCGAAGCGATTCGGTAAGCCCGTCGCGATGACGGCCGAGCAGATCGGCGACACCATCACCCGCTTCGCCACCACCGCGCGGCGCGCCGAGCAGGCCGGCTTCGACGGTGTCGAGGTCCATGCCGCCCACGGATATCTCTTGTCGCAGTTCCTTTCTCCGCTCGTCAACACGCGCACCGACGAGTGGGGTGGCTCGCTGGAGAACCGGGCCCGGCTGCTCCTGGCGATCGTGCGCGCCATCCGCGCCGAGGTGTCACCTGGATTTTCCGTTGCGGTGAAACTGAATTCAGCGGACTTCCAGCGTGGTGGCTTCGACGCCGACGATGCGCGCAAGGTGATCGACATGCTCGCGCCACTCGGCGTCGATCTGGTCGAGTTGTCCGGCGGCAGTTATGAAAGCCCGGCCATGACCGGCCGTCCGGCCGATGACCGCACCGCGGCCCGCGAGGCGTACTTCCTGGAACTGGCGGCCGAGCTAGCCGCGAGCAGCCCGATTCCGCTCATGCTGACCGGCGGGATCACCCGCCGCGAGACTGCCGAGCAGGTGCTGGCCAGTGGTGTCGCCGTCGTCGGCATGGCGACCGCGCTGGCGGCCACGCCGGATCTGCCGTCGCGATGGCTTCGGGGACTGGAGGCGACCAGAAGTTTGAAACCCGTGACGTGGCGTGACAAGCCGCTGGCGTCGCTGGCCAGCATGGCGATGGTGCGGTTCCAGATGCGTCGGCTCGGTGCGGGGAAGCAGCCTGCACTCGGTGTCGGACCCGCGTTCGCGCTGGTCGCCGATCAGCTGGTGTCGCGGCGGGCCCTGCGTCGGTACTCCCGATGGCTGGCATCGCGGCCGCGGGTGGGTACTCGTACTTCGGTTTAACGGATCGGAACAGGAGACAATCATGACGAAAGTGCTGATGGTGATCTCGGCGGCCGACCGCTGGACACTCAACGACGGGACGGAACATCCGTCCGGGTACTGGGCCGAGGAGGTCGGGCGGCCGCACCAGATCTTCACCGAGGCCGGATGGCAGATCACGGTCGCGACGCCGGGTGGCAAGGCGCCGACGCTCGATCAGCTCAGCCTCGGGATCTCCGGCGGCATGCCGTGGAAGCGCAGAGAGGTGAAGACCTACCTCGACAGCATCGCGAATGTGCTGGCCCATCCGGTTTCGCTCGACTCCGTGAACGCCGACGACTACGACGTGGTGTTTTACCCCGGCGGGCACGGACCGATGGAAGACCTCGCCTACGACCCGGTCTCGGGCGCGCTACTGGCTCATCGGTTGGAGTCCGGCAAGCCGCTGGCGCTGCTGTGCCACGCGCCGGCGGCGATCCTGGCTGCTAGTGGGCCGGACGGAGTGTCACCTTTCGCCGGTCGGCGGATGACCGGCTTGTCCAACCGCGAGGAGTTGTTGAACAGCTTCGGGCGCAAGGCGCCATGGCTGTTGGAGGACAAGCTGAAAGAGGCCGGCGTGGACTACTCGAAGGCGCTGCTGCCGCTGCGTCCCCATGTGGTGGTTGACGGGAATCTCTATACCGGGCAGAACCCGCAGTCCTCGGAGAAGTTGGCCGAGCGTTTGGTGGCTGACGTGAAGGCGGGGGTCTGATGTCGTTCGTTGAGGTCGACCTCGGCGGGCGCCTGGTCACGGTGCCGAAAGGCGGTCTGTACGACCGGTTTCGGATGCGCACCGATCTCGACGAGGTTGCGCGCGATCCCCGGGTGTCCAGTGTCGACTTCTTCCGGAAGCTGCCCAAGACCGAGGTCAACTCGGCGATCGGCCCGACGCTGACGCCGAACTTCTACTACCGCATCTCCACTGCCCGGCTCGTCATGCTGGCTCGATCCCGTGACATCCGTTCGCGGCTGCCGAAAGCGCTTGCGCCGCTGGAGGTTGCACCCGGACTAGGGGTCGTCTCGGTGATGTTCTTCCGGTACGACGTGTGCGACATCGATTTCTATACGGAGGCCGCCGTCGGTGTTGCGGTGCGGCCGGCGCGACACGGCAAGGCTGGCTTCGCCGATCTGGCGAGCAGCCTGGCCAACGATCACCTGCGTTCCTATGTGCTGTCCCTGCCGGTGAGCACCGAGATCGCCCAGGTCCGTGGGCATGACGGGTACGGCTTCCCCAAGTGGCTGACGGAGCTTGATGTCTCGATCGACGCGGATCAGACTGTCGCGCGCGTTGCGAACGATTCCGGCGGAGTGGACCTGGCACTCTCTGCTGCCACCCCGCATCAGGCGAAGTATCAGACGGGGGAGCGGGTTTCGACGCTCACGTCGTACACGTCATTGGGTGGTGCTTGGCATTCCACGCTGAGTCAGACGAATGTGTTGTCCGCGGGAACGGCGCGGCTTTCTCGGGGTGTGGGCCTGCAGGTCGGGCAGGGACGGATGGCTGATGACCTGCGGGCGCTGAAACCCATCAGGACCATTCAGTTTGACGTCGTCACCGAAGGTCAACTTGCGCTGCACATGCCGGTGCCGGTGTCGGTGCGGGATTGATCCGCAGGTCAGTTGAACGCGGTGCTGCCGGCTACGGCGTGCGTCGTGCCGATGAGCTTGTGCGGGTAATCGGTCTTGTGACGTCCGACGCTTGGAAGGCTTCTATAGTTGCGGGATACAACTGTCAGTGACCGGCCTGTGCGGGAGTTGTGGTTAGGTATACATGTGAAGGGAACGTCGTCAAAATTCTTGATGACATTCGGTGGTATATCTACGAGGCGCGTCGCTGTGGGGACTGCAACGTTAACCGCCGCTGCAACTGTCACGCTGGAGTTCGGCGACCCTCGCTTCTAATGTCGCGCGAGCCCTAACCAACCGCTCAGGATCAACCTTGCGAGATAGCAATTCGCGGGGCTTGCGTCCAAGAAAGAAGGCGATGCGTTCGGCATTCGCACCGCTCGGATGTGGCAGGCCTACAAGCACACGGTTTTGATCGATCATGGAGGCCTCGGCTACGAATTGCAGGGCCTGCCCAACGGTTGGCCCGAGTGGCACGAAGATCGCCTTTGGGATGGTCGCAGCCTCGGTGGCGAATCCGGTGAGCAGCTGCTCTCGCAACATCGGCGTCGTAAACATCGATGGCGCACCCGAGTAATTCTTGCCGTCGACGAAGACTGGGAAGCGTAATGCTGATGTGAAATACACCAGGTGGCCGTCACCTTCCCACAGTGAGGCCGCCGAAGGTAAACCGAGGAGTCCGTTGATGCCGATGTAATCGAGCATCGCGACCAAATTGACGCGCATCGGGCCGGAGAAGGCCGCATAGGCCTTCGCCGAGGCAAGCGCTTCGGCCTCACTTTTTCCCGACCGCAGGCACCGACGCACCTCGACTAACGCATTTCGCCACTGCTGCCGGCCGGGCGTGAGACCTACAACGGCTATCTGCGCATGAACAAGCGCCGCGTCCTCCGGAAAGTATGCAATCTCGATGTGGTGCGCGCCGGCACTGAAAGCGTGTAACAGCAGCTGTCGCGGCTGTGCGATCTCGGCCGCAAGCTCTGCTTCGGTCATTTCCCGCAGCATCGGCGCGAACTGAGAAAATTGCTCCGCGTCGGTTTTGCGTCCACGCTTCGTTTGAAGCACCCCCAAAATTATCCGGCCTCTGAGGTGGTTCCCAATCTAGATCTGGTGCGCTGCGAACGGAAGTGCTGCACTCGGCTGGTGCGTAGCGCTTGCACCGGCAAGTCCCTGTCGAGTGTCCGCCTACCAGGTTAATCTCCGGGCGTGGACGCCGGACTATATGAATCTCTCCTCACAGATCGGCTCAATGCTGCCCTGGCGGAGCACGACGACCAACAACCTCTGTTCAGCGTGGTCGACGAGGCGGAGCAGGCTGTCACAATTGCCCGTCACCTGGTCCCAATCATCGAACGTCAGCTCAAGGTCGCCGGCAATGCCGAAGCGCGTGCCCGGCTGTTGCGCAACCTGCTCGATGTTTTGGGCGATGTCGACGCTGTGCAGGAGAACCTGTTCCAGGACGATCCCACCAAGATTCATCGCCTCGACGCGGTGAGCCTGAAAAGCTTGGGAGCCCGCCAGCTTCCACGCCCAGCAACACCACTATCGGATGCGGCGCTGATGACCAATGCTCGCAATGAGCCGACGCTCGCGGCGGAGTTGCGGGCTGAACTCGCCAGCGCCGACCACGTCGATCTGCTGTGTGCGTTCGTGAAGTGGCAGGGTCTGCGGTTGCTCGAACGCGAGCTCACCGAACTGCGTGAACGTGGGATTCCGCTCCGGGTCATCACCACGACCTACCTTGGTGCTACCGACGCGCGTGCCCTGGACGCCTTGGTGAACGAGTTCGGTGCCGAAGTCCGAATCAATTACGAAACTGACCGCACCCGCTTGCACGCCAAGGCGTGGTTGCTGCGTCGCAACACCGGCTTTCACACCGCCTACGTCGGATCATCCAACTTGTCACACGCAGCTCTGGTCGACGGGCTGGAATGGAACGTGCGCCTATCGGCCATCTCCACCCCGCACCTGCTGGAGAAGTTCCGTGCCACCTTCGACTCCTACTGGGAGAATCGCGAATTCGAGCCGTACCGACCCAGCGACGACGGCGACAAGCTGCGCGGGGCATTGGAGATTGCCTCCGGCAAGAAGCAGCGTGATTCTCTAACGATCACACTGTCTGGTCTCGAGGTCACGGCCAAGCCGTATCAAGCCGAGTTGCTGGAGCAACTCGACGCCGAACGCGTCCTGCACGATCGGCACCGCAACCTCATCGTCGCTGCCACCGGGACCGGCAAGACCGTGATCGCTGCGCTGGACTATCGCCGGTTGGTTCGTGAGGTCCACGGCCGGGATCTGACGCTGCTGTTTGTGGCGCACCGCAAGGAGATCCTGCAGCAGGCGCGGCGGATGTATCAGGAAGTGCTGGCCGATCCGCTGTTCGGTGAGCTGCTGGTCGACGGTGATCAGCCCATCCGCTGGCGCCACGTCTTCGCCAGCATCCAATCCCTCACCGCGGGCAGACTTTCCACGATCGAGCCGGACCGTTTCAACATCGTGGTGATCGACGAATTCCATCACGCACAGGCAGCGTCCTACCGCCGCCTCCTTGACCACATTGCGCCGATGGAACTGCTGGGGCTCACTGCGACCCCGGAACGAGGCGACGGTATCGACGTGCGGTCGTTCTTCGGAGGACGCGTAGCCGCGGAGTTGCGTTTGTGGGATGCGCTCGAACAGAACCTGCTGTGCCCGTTCCACTACTTCGGCATTCACGACGGCACCGACTTGGAGACCTTGCAGTGGAAGCGCGGTGGTTACGACCTGACCGAGTTGAGCGCCGTTTACACCGGCAACGACGCCCGCACCCGCATCGTACTGGACCAGCTGCAGGACAAGGTCGCTGATGTCGGGTCGATGCGGGCGCTGGGATTCTGTGTGAGCGTCGACCATGCCCGATACATGGCTGATCAGTTTGTCGCCGCCGGCATTCCCGCGCGCGCCGTGGTTGGGCTCGACGACAGCACCGAACGACGTGCCGCATTAGCGGCGCTGCGTAATCGGGCGATCAACGTCTTGTTCACGGTTGACCTGTTCAACGAAGGCCTCGACATCCCACTGGTCGACACCGTGCTGTTTCTGCGTCCCACCGAGAGCGCGACGGTATTCCTGCAGCAACTCGGCCGCGGGCTGCGGCTTGCCCCCGGCAAGTCTGTGTTGACGGCGCTCGATTTCGTCGGGCATCAACGCAAGGAGTTCCGCTTCGATCAACGGTTCCGGGCGTTGACGGGGCTGGGGCGCAAGCAACTGGAAAAGCAAGTCAAGGAAGGGTTTCCGTTTCTGCCGTCCGGGAGCCAGATCGTGCTGGACGAGGTGGCGCGCGAGCTGGTACTGGAGAACGTGCGTCAACAGACCTCACCGAAGAAGGCGGCGCTCGTCTCGGAGATCCGGGCGCATACCGACGATCGGTTGGCCTCGTACTTGGATGAGTCCGGGCGTGGGCTCGAAGACATCCTGCGGCCGGATCGGTCATGGACGACGCTGTGCCGCGATGCGGGGAAGCTGGGCGAGAACGCGGGACCGCGAGAGGCCGAGTTGATCAAGCGCGTGAAGGCGCTGGCACACGTGGATGACCGCCGGCGCTGGAAGGCGTACAGCGCGCTCCTGCAGAATTACCGCGCCGAGGAGGGGGTGACTGAAGAGCGGCTCGAAGCCATGCTGTTCTACTCGCTGTTCCCCAATGGTGGTGGATTCAGCAGTGCCACAGAAGGAATCGAGGCGCTTCGGGGCGAAGCCGTGGTTGACGAGATGCGGCAGGTGATCGACATCGCGTTCGACGGCGCACATCGCAGTACCTACGGCTTGTGGAACTTGGAGGCGGAATTCGCCGACGTTCCGCTCGCGCTGCACGCTAGTTACTCGCGTGAAGAGATCCTGGCGGGGCTGGGCTTTGCGTCGCAGAAACGGACACCGAGCACCATGCGGGAGGGCGTGGCGTGGTGCCCGGCCGTCAACTCCGATGCCTTCCTGATCACGCTGAAGAAATCTGACACCGACTACTCGCCGACGACCATGTACCGCGACTTTGCGCTGAGTCCGGAGCTGTTCCACTGGGAGTCACAGTCGACGACCTCGTCGGCCTCGCCGACCGGGCAGCGCTACATCCACCACCGTGAGCGTGGGTCCCACATCCTGCTGTTTGTGCGCGAGACGAAGACCAACGCGTTCGGCGCCGCGCCATACGTCTTCCTTGGCCCGGGCGAGTACGTGTCCCACGAAGGCGATCGGCCGATGGCCATCACCTGGCGCTTGCATCGGGCAATGCCCACCGAGGTGTATTTGGGGGCGCGGGTTGCGGTGGCGTGAGTGGTAGATGTCTCCCAAATTTTGCGTCTACCACCGATCTCGGAGATATGCACCTACGATGCAGCCATACGGGTCACGGTGAGGAGCCCGGGCATGACGGGTCTGCGAAAGCGCTATTGCCGAGAATCGCCGCTTATGGAAGGGATTCGGTTGTGGATACGCGACCTCAAAACCGACAAGTCGGTGAACGAAGTCACCGACGAGATTTGGCGCACGCTGTTGTGCGATTCTTCGCTGCTCCATGATCTGAGCAGTGACCTTCGTTCAGCGGGGTTCGGCCGGGGCGGAGTTCCTACCAAGGACATGCTGCGACGCTTGGTGCGCAGCGAACGAGGATATTCGCGTGTGATTCCGCAGATACCGAGTGGATCTCCAGGATCTGGCAAGCGACGCTGATCATTCTGCGCTCGACTCTCACTTCCGTCGACCGCCACGGTATGGATCAACTTGGACCGCCCACAGTCCATCGCGCCAAACCACGAGGCCGAACGGAAGGCTGGGTGGCGGGTGGCCGCTCACTTGTCGGAGGCAAGGGCCATAATCATCGCTAATTGACGCGGACGATAGATGACGTTTCGTCGGTCGATGGCAGGTGGTTGGTTTCGTCAACCTGAAGGGGCAAAGCCCTCGTGACTGGTTGCTGAACCGGGATCCGATTTTCCGGTTGCGGTGGGCATGCCAGCACTAGGTTGATGGCGGTGTCGGCTGATGGCGAAAGCTATGCCGGCCTTGGATTGATTTAGCGGGTGGGAGAGACGATGGACATATTTCAGGTACACCGGGACTTGATCGACGACTACAAGTCCTTCACGACCAGCGTCGTTGCGCCGCTCGACCCGAGGATCAACCAGCACGTCACCGAGGAGCTGGCTGAGGGCAAACAGTGGCCCGAGCCTTGGCTGTCGCTCAACCCGATGTTCGCCTCCGGTGGTTCGATCGATCAGCTGGTGGCAGAGGAGCTGCTGCACCCCGAATGTTCGAAGATCTTCCGCCCGAAGCTGCACCTCGATGACAGCGGCACCGCTCCCATCACGCTGCATCGTCATCAGCGGGAAGCGATCGAGACGGCGCGGTCGGGCAAGAGTTATGTGCTCACCACCGGAACCGGGTCGGGCAAGTCCTTGGCTTACATCATCCCGATCGTCGACCGGGTATTGCGGCAAGAGCAAATTCCCGGCGTCAAGGCCATCATCGTCTACCCAATGAACGCGCTCGCCAACAGCCAGGTTGGCGAGCTTGAGAAGTTCCTGCGCTACGGGTACGGCGAAGGTCAGGAGCCGGTCACGTTTGCCCGCTACACCGGTCAGGAACAAGGTGAAAAACGGGAGGCCATACTCCGGAATCCCCCGGACATCCTGCTCACCAACTACGTGATGCTTGAGCTGATGCTCACCCGGCCCGAGGAGCGGCGCAAACTCGTCGGCGCGGCACAGGGCTTGCAATTCCTGGTCCTTGACGAGCTGCATACGTACCGCGGTCGCCAAGGCGCCGATGTGGCGATGCTGGTGCGGCGGGTCCGGGACGCATGCCAATCGCCCGATCTGCAATGCGTGGGCACGTCGGCAACCATGGCCAGTGCGGGCACGGAAGCGGACCAACGCCGAGTCGTCGCCGAAGTCGCCTCGGGGCTGTTTGGGACGGAGGTGACACCTGACCGGGTGATCGGCGAGACGCTTGACCACGCCACCACGGGCGATCCGCAAAATGTCGACGCCCTGGCCCGCGAGACCCGATCCGGCGGCGCGACGGGTGACTACGCCACCCTGGCGGAATCCTCGTTGGCAGCGTGGATTGAGACCAGGTTCGGGCTCGATACCGAATCCGAGCCGGGCCGGGTGCTCCGCCGAAGCCCAGCCCGGGTACGAGAGTCGGCCGCTCATCTCGCCGAGTCAACCGGCAGCACCGTCGACCAATGCGAACAGGCCATCCGCACGACACTGCTCGCCGGGTCGGCGGTGCAGCATCCCGTAACGCGACGGCCGCTCTTCGCTTTTCGGCTCCACCAGTTTTTGTCCAAGGGGGACACGGTCTACGTATCGATCGAGGCTGAGTCGCGCCGCCACATCACCTCGCAGTATCAGGTGACGGTTCCCGATCGCCCAGACCACCTGCTGATACCGCTGGCCTTCTGCCGCGAATGCGGGCAGGAGTACCTGGTGGTCGCCCGGTCAAGCGAGGGCTCCGATGTCATTTACCGTCCGCGCCGTGATCGCGACGCCAGCGGTGGCGATCAGGCCAACGGCTACCTCTACATCTCGTCGCTTCAACCCTGGCCGGTTGATCCCCTGCCCGAGGGCCGCCTACCGGACTCGTGGCTGATCGACGGCGCCATCGCAGACCGTCGACGCCCCTACTTGCCCCGCCGGGTCCGCGTCGACGTTGGCGGCAACGAAATCACCGCCGGCGGAATCGAGGCTGCGTTCGTCCCTGCGCCGTTCCGGTTCTGCCTGCGTTGCAAGGTGTCCTACGAGCAGGCCCGCGGCAACGACTTCGCCAAGTTGGCCACGCTGGACGCGGAGGGCCGTAGCTCTGCGGTGTCGATGTTGAGCACCTCGGTCGTGCGGTCTCTGAACAAGATCCCCGCCGATGAGCTCAGCCCCGAATCGCGAAAGCTGCTGACCTTCGTCGATAACCGCCAAGACGCCAGCCTGCAGGCCGGACACTTCAACGACTTTGTGCAGATGACGCAATTGCGGGGTGCCGTGCACCGGGCGACCCAACAAGGCTCCTTGCGTCATGACGATGTCGCGCAACGGGTGGTGCAAAGCCTCGGTATCCGCTTCGAGGATTACGCGGCTAACCCCGAGGCTGTGTACGGAGCACGGAGCGCGGCGGAGCGAGCATTCAAGGAGTTCATCGAATACCGCCTGTACGCCGATCTGCAGCGGGGCTGGCGCGTGACGATGCCAAACTTGGAGCAGACGGGCTTGCTGCGCATCGGGTATGAATCACTGGCCGAGATCGCGAATGATGCCGGACTGTGGGCGGCGGCCTACCCACCACTTCGCGATGCCAGCGGAGGCCAGCGAGAAGAGCTGTGCCGCATTGTCCTTGACGAGTTTCGCCGTGAACTTGCCGTCGACATCGCCTGCCTCACCGACGACGGTTTCGACCGGGTCAAACGCCAATCCGATCAGCACCTCACCGGGCTGTGGTCGGTGCCGCCCCGCGAACCCAGGCCCCGGCCCGGCGTGGTATCCACCCAATCGGGTGCGCCAGGCCGGCCGCGAGCCGAAGTCCGGCTCACCGGCCGCTCCGCGCTTGGCCGCTACATTCGGGAAGCCAGCGGGTTGCGCATGCCCGACGCACGATTGGACACCGCCGACTCCCAGAAAGTCATCGAAGATTTGCTTGCCGTGCTCGAACGGGCCGGATTACTCACGACGATCGACATCCAGGGCATTCCCGGCCCCAACTACCGGCTCAAAGCGTCGGCGGTGCTGTGGAATCCCGGCGACGGATCATCAGGAGCCCCCGACCCGTTGCGCAAGGGCTTCGACCCCGAGCAAGGCACCCGAGTCAACCCGTTTTTTGTGGACTTGTACCGCCGCATCGCTCCCGAGCTCACCGGCATGCAGGCCCGGGAACACACCGCGCAGGTCGGTGCGCTCGACCGAGAACAGCGCGAAAAAGCTTTCCGCAAGGGTGAATTGAAGGTGATGTACTGCTCACCCACCATGGAGTTGGGTGTGGACATCGCCAGCCTCAACGCGGTCGGCTTGCGCAACGTTCCCCCGACACCGGCGAACTACGCGCAGCGCAGCGGACGGGCCGGCAGATCGGGACAGCCGGCGTTGGTCACGACGTACTGTGCGACGGGTAATGCCCACGATCAGTACTACTTCCGGCGCTCGGCCGACATGGTCGCAGGCTCGGTGGCCGCACCCCGCCTCGACCTCACCAATGAAGCGCTGCTGGCATCCCATCTTCGGGCCCTGTGGTTGTCTGAGACAGCTGCAAACTTGTATTCGCGCATGCCGCAGCTATTGAACCTCGAATCGACAGATATGCCGCTTTTGCCGGATCTCCAACGGACGCTGGCGAATCCGGATGCAATCGCACGCGCCACCGCCCGTGCTGCCGACCTGATCGCTCCGCTGATGGGCGAGCTGAACAACACATCCTGGTGGCACGACGCATGGCCGACAGGGGTGGTCAGCGGCGCACCCGAGGCGTTCGACCGCGCGTGTGACCGTTGGCGCGATCTCTATCGAGCGGCCCTGGACGACCAGCAGGAGCAGAACCGCATTGTCCTCGACAATTCGGTGACCAAGAGGGCACGCGACGCTGCCGAAGCCCGGCGGCGCGATGCCGAGGGGCAGCTCCGGCTGTTGCGTAACGAAGACACCGATCGAGCCTTCTCCGATTTCTACACCTATCGGTACTTCGCATCGGAGGGGTTCCTACCGGGGTACAGCTTTCCCAGACTTCCGCTGGCGGCCTATATTCCCGGCGTCCGCACGGCCGCAGGAATCCGTGACGGCGGAGACTACCTACAGCGGCCACGATTCCTGGCGATCAGCGAGTTCGGTCCCGGAGCGATCATCTACCACGAGGGCGCCCGCTACGAGGTCAAGCGCATTCAGGTGCCGATGACGACGGGCGGTATCGGCACGGTCGAGCTCCAGGACGCCTACCGATGCGAGTCGTGCGGATACCACCACGTCCGCCGGCCCGGGCTCGATGTGTGTGAGCACTGCGATGCTGCACTTGGCGCGCCGCAGTACGGATTGATGCGCATGCAGACGGTCTTTGCTCAACGGCGCGAACGGATTTCAAGTGATGAGGAGGAACGTCGCCGGGCCGGTTTCGAGCTGCGTACCTCCTACCGGTTCAGTCAGCACGGCCCGAGATTGGGCCGCGCCGATGCCGTCGTGGCGACCCAGCGCGACGGTGAGACCCGCGAAGTGGCCACCCTCAGCTACGGGGACACCGCGACCGTGCGGGTGACGAACGTTGGCCGGCGCCGCCGCAAACACCCCAACGAACTCGGGTATTGGCTTGACACCGTCAAGGGAAACTGGCTCAGCGAAAGTGCCGCCGAGGACGCCACTCCCGAAGACGAGACCCTGGAAGACGCGACCGATGTCCCGACCAAGCAGAAGGTGATTCCTTACGTCGAGGACACCCGCAATGTGTTGGTGTGGCGGCTGAGCGACCAGCTGCCCGAGGAGGTGTCAACCACCCTGCGTTACGCCCTCGAAAGGGGCATCGAGGCCGAGTTTCAACTTGAGGACTCCGAGCTCGCCAGCGAGGCCCTACCCGACAACGATGGCCGCGGCCGGATGCTGTTGACCGAATCGGCCGAGGGTGGCGCCGGTGTCTTGCGCCGGCTCTATGCCGAGCCGGATGCGTTGGCGCGGGCCGCACGCCAGGCACTCGATATCGCCCATTTCGCGCCCGACGGAACTGACCGCGGCAGCGCGGAAGGAGCGCGGGAGCGCTGTGAGAAGGCGTGTTACGACTGCCTGTTGTCGTATGGCAATCAGGGCGACCATGAAGCGATCGACCGGCACTCGGTGCGCGACCTGCTGCTGGAGTTGGCGGCCGCCACCACGGTGCCTACCGCGCCAGAGCAGTCCCAAGACGACAGGGTGAATGAACTACGCGGGCAATGCGACTCGGAGTTGGAACGTGATTTCATTGAGTTGCTCATCAAGCACGAACTGACGCTCCCCGACGGCGTCCGTCAAGAGATCACCCCTGCGCAGGCACGACCGGATTTCGTGTTTCACGGTGCGGGAGCCGGCTTGGCTGTGTTCCTGGAACAGGACCGACCGCAGGATGCGGACGAGGTAGAGGATCGGTTGATCGACGCGGGCTGGTCGGTGCTGCGGTTGCATCCCGGTGAAGACTGGCTGGCGAAAGTGCGGGAGCACTCGTATGCATTCGGCACGGGAAGGGTGTGACACAGTGGGATTCGCTCCAGGGAACTTGGTGAGTGCGCGCGGCCGCGAATGGGTGGTGCTGCCCGACAGCACCGATGACTTTCTGGTGCTGCGCCCGCTCGGTGGGGTCGACGACGACATCGCCGGCGTGCTGATCACCGAAGGAGTCAGCGCGGCCAGCTTCCCTCCGCCGCTGCCCGACGATCTCGGTGATCACCTCAGCGCCTCGCTCCTGCGCAGCGCAATGCGGATCGGGTTTCGTTCCACCGCCGGGCCATTTCGGAGCCTGGCATCGATTGCGGTCGAGCCACGTGCCTATCAGTTGGTGCCGCTGATGATGGCCCTGCGCCAAGATGTGGTCCGGTTACTTATTGCCGACGACGTCGGCATCGGTAAGACGATCGAAGCGGGACTCATCGCCGGCGAACTGCTGAAGGTGGGGGATGCTCGCGGGCTCACCGTGCTGTGCAGCCCGGCGCTGGCCGAGCAATGGCAGGGCGAACTGAGGGAGAAGTTCGGGCTGGAAGCCGAGCTGGTGCTGCCCAGCACGGTGCGACGGCTGGAACGGGGACGCATCGGCGCGGAGTCGATCTTCGAGCGTTACCCGGTCACGGTGGTATCGACCGATTTCATCAAGAGCGCGCGCCGACGCTATGAATTCCTGCGCACCTGCCCCGATTTGGTGATCGTCGACGAAGTCCATACCTGCGTTGCCGACACGTCGACCACCAGTTCGTCACGGACCCAGCGCTACGAGTTGGTGCGCGACCTGGCGGCCGACCCTACCCGGCACCTCATCCTGGCCAGCGCAACGCCGCACAGCGGCAAGGAAGGCGCCTTCCGCAACCTGCTGGGACTTCTCGATCCCGAACTCGCAACGGTCGACCTGGAGGACCGCCGGGGGCGCGAGCGGCTGGCCAAGCACATGGTCCAGCGGCGCCGCGCCGACATTCGGCGCTACCTCGACGAGGACACGCCGTTCCCCAAGGACCGACTCACCAAAGAAGCGCCGTACACACTGAGCCCCGAATACCACGCGCTGTTCACCAAAGTCCTCGACTACGCGCGGGAAACCGTGCGCACCGGCGAAGGCGGCCTGGCGCGCCGGGTCAACTGGTGGTCGGCGTTGGCGCTGCTTCGCGCGTTGGCATCGTCGCCGCGGGCGGCGGCGCAGACCCTGCGCACCCGCGCCGCGTCGGCAGCCGCCGGCTCACCCGAGGAAGCCGACGCCATCGGACGCGCCATCGTGCTCGACCAGTCCGATGACGAAGCCCTCGAAGCGGCCGACACCACCCCGGGTGCCGACAGCGGCGACGCAGCCGGCGACGCCCTGACCCGCCGGCTACGCGGCTTCCTTGCCGAAGCGACGAAGCTGGAAGGCAAGCCGGACAAGAAGGTCGCGGCGCTGGTGAAGACGATCAAAGAGCTGCAGGCGCAAGACTGCGACCCGATTGTGTTCTGCCGGTTCATCGATACCGCCGAGTATGTCGCCGAGCAACTGACTGCCGCCCTGGGGAAGAACGCGACGGTGCGTGCCGTGACCGGCACCCTGCCGCCCGCCGAGCGCGTGGCGCGGATTGAGGAACTCGCGACCACACCGGGGCGGCACGTGCTGGTGGCCACCGACTGCCTTTCCGAGGGCGTGAACCTCCAAGAGAGCTTCCAGGCCGTGGTGCATTACGACCTCGCCTGGAACCCGACGCGCCACGAACAACGCGAGGGCCGAGTAGACCGCTTCGGCCAGCAGGCCGACGTGGTGCGGGCGGTCACCATGTATGGGCGCGACAACCAGATCGATGGCATCGTGCTGGAGGTCCTGCTGCGCAAACACGAAGCCATCCGTAAAGCCACCGGGGTCTCGGTGCCTGTCCCCGACAACAGCGAGGCCGTGGTCGAAGCCCTGATGGAAGGGCTGCTGTTGCGCGGGCAGGACGCCGAACAGCTCAGCCTCGACCTCGGTGTGCAGGAAAAACAGTCCCACCTCTACAACCAATGGGATTCGGCCGCCGAACGCGAACGCATCGCGCAAACCAAATACGCCCAGCATGGGATCAAGCCGGAGGAAGTCGCCGCCGAACTGCGTGCGGCGCGAGAAGCATTGGGCACCAACGCCGAGGTCGCACTGTTCGTGGAGGAGGCGCTGCGGTCCCTGCGGTCCACGGTAACGGCTGCCGACTCGGGATTCACGGCAACCCTTGGCCCGCTGCCCCTGGGCTTGCGCGACGCGCTGCCGCCCCGCCGCAACGATCCGCTGCACCTGGCGGAGGATCTTCCGGTGCCGCGCGGAGACGCGGTGCTCACCCGCACCGACGCGACGGTGGAGGCCGTCGCGCAGTATGTCCTCGAATCCGCCCTCGACCCGAACCTGCCCGCCGAACAACGCCCGGCCCGGCGCTGCGCCGTCGTCCGCACCGACGAGGTATCCACCCGCACCACGCTGCTTGTGGTGCGCTACCGCTTCCATCTGGAACTGCCGTCACGCTCAGGCGCCAAGCAACTGGTCGCCGAGGATGTGGCCACGCTGGCGTTCGAGGGAGCACCCGCCCAGGCCCGTTGGCTCGCACCGGAACTGGTGAAGCCGCTGCTGCAGGCGAAACCCTCCGGGAACGTGCCCGGACCGCAAGCAACACAGTTCCTCAGCCGCAGCCTTGACGGTCTGCCCGACATCGTCGATCACCTCGAACAGCACGGCCAGCAGCTGGCCGACCGGCTGCTGGATGCGCACCGCCGGGTACGGCAAGCCTCGGCCGAGATCGTCCGCGGCCTCAAAGTACGGGTAGAGCCGGGGGCGGATGTGCTGGGAGTGTTCGTGTTCGTCCCACCCGCAGGAGGCAGCAAGTGAACCGAGGCACTACCACCACGACGTTCATCGGTGTCCGAATCGAGGGCGGGCTGTTGCCGGCGGACCTGCTCGCCAAGCTTGTCACCGGAACCGACCTACCCGGATTGTCTTCCAAGGACTTTCACCTCGCGGCCGGTGAATCGGTGCGCGATGCCGCCAACCGGGTATGGGCCTACCTGCGGGGCGCCTGGACCGGGTACCGCGACGCTCTCGCCGGTTTACCCGATACCGACGCCGCGACATCGCTAACCCGGGAACGGTTCACCCTGGTGCTGCTGGACCAGCTCGGCTACGGCCGGGTGCCTACCACCGGTAAGGGCGGAATCACCCTCGGTCAGCACAGCTTCCCGGTGTCGCACCACTGGGGCGCGGTACCGATCCACCTTCTCGGCCGGATCCCCCTGGACACCCGCAGCAAGGGCGTGGCAGGAGCGGCGGGCGCGTCACCCCAGTCGATGGTGCAGGAGCTACTCAACCGTTCCAACGAGAACCTCTGGGCGATTCTGGCGAACGGGTCCACGCTGCGGCTGCTGCGGGATTCCACCTCGCTGGTCGGGTCGGCCTACGTGGAGTTCGACCTGGAGGCGATCTTCGACGGCGACCTTTTCGCCGATTTTGTGCTGCTGTACACGCTGTGCCATGTGTCTCGGGTCGAGGTGCGCGACCCCGAGATCGGGCCGGCCTCGTGCTGGCTGGAAGAGTGGCGCCAGGGTGCGGTCGAATCCGGTTCCCGTGCCCTGAATCTGTTGTGCGACGGCGTGGTTGACGCGTTGCAGACCCTGGGGGCGGGTTTCCTCACCCATCCCGACAACGGGCAGCTGCGACAGAACCTGGCCGACGGGATTGTGTCGGTGCACGACGTGCACCATGCGTTACTGCGGGTGGTCTACCGGCTGCTGTTCACTTTTGTCGCTGAGGACCGCGGCGCGCTGCTCGATCCGGCCGCCGATCCGCAAGCCCGGCAACGCTACCTGGACTACTTTTCCACCGGGCGGCTACGGCGAACGGCGCGTCGCCGCCGCGGCGGCCGCTACGGCGACAAATGGCAAGCGCTGACCCTGGTGTGGCGCGGACTTGGTGACGAGAATGGTCTGCCGGAGCTCGGCCTGCCGGGGATCGGCGGCCTGTTCGAGGCCGGCGAGCTGGACTTCCTCACCGACTGTGCAGTGAGCAACGAGGCGCTGCAATCCGCGGTGCGTTCACTCTCCCTGGTGCGTGAACCGAAATCCCAGGTGCTGCGGGTGGTGGATTACCGCAACCTGGGCGCCGAGGAACTCGGCAGCATCTACGAGGCCCTGTTGGAATTCGTGCCGCGCTGGGATCCGGCCACGAAGGTCTACGATCTGTCGGTCGCATCCGGCAACCAGCGCAAGGACACCGGTTCGTACTACACCCCGACCTCGTTGGTGGAGTCCCTGCTCGATACCACCCTGGACCCGGTGCTCGACGATGCCCAGAAGTCCAGCGACCCCGAAGCGGCGCTGTTGCGGGTCACCGTGTGCGACCCGGCCTGTGGCAGTGGACACTTTCTGGTCGGGGCCGCCCGCCGGATCGCCAAGCGGATCGCCGGGATCCGCACCGGCGACCCCGAGCCGGCACCGGAGGCGGTGCGCGCGGCGATGCGGGATGTAACGGCCCGCTGCATCTACGGTGTCGACGTGAACCCATTGGCCGCCGAGCTGGCCAAGGTGTCGCTGTGGATGGAAGCACTCGACCCCGGGCGCCCGCTCACCTTTCTGGATGCCCAGATCAAGGTCGGCAATGCGTTGGTGGGTGTCACACCGAAACTGCTTGCGGACGGCCTGCCCAACGACGCGTTCAAACCAATCGAGGGTGACGACAGAAGCATCGCCGCAGTTCTCATTAGGCAGAACCGTGCAGAGCGTAGCGCCCAGGGCAGTCTGTTCGACGTCGATATGGTGGCGGCCAACGCGAAGCTGGGACAACAGGTGCACAGGGTGGTCGAGTTACCGGCGTTGTCGCTGGCCGATGTGCATGTGCAGCAGCGGCGTCTGCGCGCCTACGCCGATTCGGCGGACTATCGGCGGCACCGACTTGCCGCCGACGCCTGGTGTGCAGCGTTTGTCTGGCCCAAGCAGGCAGGTGCGCCGACCGCGATTACTCACCGCTGCATCGGCGCGCTTGCAGATGGCGAGAACCGGCTGAGCAACGAAACGCGGGCAGAGGTCGATCGGCTGGCGGCCGAGTACCGGTTCTTCCACTGGCACTTGGAGTTTCCGCACATCTTTCCGACTGCGGCCGAAGGCGTCGACACCGTTAACCCGGCGACGGGTTGGGCGGGTGGTTTTTCGGTGGTGCTCGGAAACCCGCCCTGGGAACGGGTGAAACTGCAGGAACAGGAGTTCTTCGCCGCTCGCGACCCGGACATCGCGACGGCACCCAACGCGGCGGTGCGCAAACGCTTGATCGCCAAGCTGCCGACCACCAACCCGGCGCTCTACCGCGAGTTTCTCGCCGAGAAGCGACGCGCTGAGGGTGTCTCGCATCTGATGCGCAACTCCGGCCGCTACCCGCTAACAGGTAGGGGGGATATCAACACCTATGCGGTGTTTGCCGAGACCGACCGAAACCTGTTGGGCGGGTGGGGCCGCCTCGGGGTGATCCTGCCGACTGGCATCGCCACCGACGCCACCACCCAGTACTTCTTCAAGGATCTGGTGGTGAACGGGGCTATCGCCAGCCTGTATGACTTCGAGAACGCGAAGCCGCTCTTTGACGGCGTGCACCGCAGCTTCAAGTTCTGCCTGCTGACGCTCGTCGGGCGCGACACCTGCGAGCCGGCGGCCGATTTCGCGTTCTTCGCCCACGATCCCACCGATCTGCAACGCGCCGATACCCGTTTCACGCTGACGCCGGACGAGATCACGCTGCTCAACCCCAACACCGGCACCTGCCCGGTGTTCCGGACGCGCCGGGATGCGGAAATCACCCTCGGCATCTACAAGCGCGTCCCGATCCTCATCCGTGAGGGCGACCCCGACGGAAACCCCTGGGGCATCAAGTTTATGACCATGTTTCACATGTCCAACGACGCGCACTTGTTCCACACGCGCGACGAGCTGGAAGCCGACGGGTGGGTGCTCAACGGCAATGTCTTTGAGCGGGGCAAGGATCGGATGCTTCCGCTGTACGAAGCGAAGATGATCAATATGTATGATCACCGCGCAGCGGATGTTGTGAAGAGTGAGACGGCAGCCAAACGTCAAAATCAACCGCGTTATCTGACGGAAGAGGAGCATCGCGACCCCAGGCGGCTTGCGATTCCCCTGTATTGGGTTGCTTCGGCTGGTGTTCCTGAAACAAAGGAGAACTGGCTGCTGGGATTTCTACGGATCACTAGTCCAACCAATCAGCGGACGTTCATCTCATCTGCATTGCCTCCGGTGGCCGCAGGTGACTCGGTGTTTCTTGCCGAATCGAACGACCAATCTGTCCTTCAAGCTTGCTTCAATTCATTTGCATTCGACTTCATTGCGAGGCAGAAACTTGCGGGCCTGAACATGTTGTTTTACATCGTGAAGCAACTACCTGCCCTTGCGCCTGAACAGCTTGAGTGTTCAGTTCCGTGGGATGGCCATTCTAGCCTTCGCGATTGGATCAATGGTCGTGTGGTCGAGTTGAACTACACGGCTTACGATTTGGAGGTTTTCGCCCGGGCTCTCGGAATCGATGCCCCGCCATACGCTTGGCATTCGTCTCGGCGGGACCACCTGCGGGTCGAACTCGACGCCGCGTTCTTCCACCTCTACGGCATCGAACGCGATGACGTCGACTACATCATGGAGACCTTTCCGATCGTCAAGCGCAAGGACATCGCCGCGTACGGGGAGTACCGCACCAAGCGGTTGATTCTCAAGATCTACGACGCGATGGCCGAGGCTGAGCGAGCCGAGGTTCGCTACGTATCGCCATTCGACGAAGCAACTGACAGCTGAGTCGACCAAGAGGAGGATGCTGAGTGACTGCGGATGAAGTTGTTTCGTTCGGCCGGAAGACCGCGCCACATGTGGAGAAGATCGGCCGTCGCCTGATCGAAGCCGGCTTCGGGTATGACGATTCGCTGCTCACACCCGGACAGGCGATCTGGACCGCCGAGCACCTGGCCGAACTTCAACGTGACTACGTGGACCGGCCCGACATGGGGCCCGACGATTTCTTCGAGAAGCTCGAACAACAGCTGGCCGCGAGCTCACCTGGGGCAATCCAGCTGTTCGCCGAGCTGCTGATCGTCAATGTCCTGCCCCTTACTAACCTCGGCGGGCCACTCAAGGTCAAGCACGTGCGGACGGTTCTCGGCCTCTCCAAACCTTCAGTTGAAATGCCCGCCGACGTTGAGCAGGTGCTGGCGGCCGGCGGGGTTTACCACGGTGGCCAGGCTTTCGGAAATTATCGGTGGAAGCAGCTCGTCTACCTCATCGAAGTGGCCCAGCACTTCAAGGCCCTGCCCCCGCAGCGCAGGGTGGACGCCCTCGCAGATCCGCTGGTATTCAGGGCCGAAGTCGACGCGGTGCCGACCGGCCAAGCCGCGCAGCGTCAATCGTTGCTGTACCTGGCTTTCCCGCAGTTCTTCCTCCCGATCGTGAACGGAACGCAGCGCCGGGCGATCCGAGACGCTTTCGCTCCGCAATACCTGGACCACCCCGTCGATGATGTTGACGTCGACTTGCATGACATCAACGAGGCGATCATGGAGGAGCAGGGTGGTCCTGCCGATCTCTACGCTTCGCCGTGGATTGAGCGCTGGCAAAAGGCCAGCACGCCCCCGCCCACGGACAAGGTTCGACACGCATGGAAAGTGCACGGCTCCAACGTCAAAGGTCAAGACATGGTGCCGCGCTGGCGCAAGAAGGGAACCGTCTCCCTGGCTGCCAGCCTACTACGGCCGATCGATCCGGATGTCACCCGCGAACAGCTGAAGGCATTCGTGGATGAGGACTACCGATCCTCGGGCTACGCCGCGCGGCAGGAAAAGTTCGACGAGTTCTACACCTTCCTTGCCCGCATGCATCCCGGAGATCTGATCGTCACCGTCAGCCAGGGCCAGGTGTACTTCGCCAGTATCACTGGAGACGCCGAGTTCGTGAAGAGCGACGACGGACGGTCCAACCTGCGCCGAACCGTGAAATGGCATGACCGCCCCCTGCTCTGGTCGGATCTGCCCAGCGAGGTGGCGGCGCGGATGAGCGCCCAAGGCGAAGTGCTCGACCTCAGCCAGCACCTCGACACCTTGCTGGCACTGGCCGAACGTCGCGTGCCGACACCGGGCGCATCGTCGTTGAATCTGCCCGATGCATCAGACGATCTGGCGGCGCGCCTACATGTTTCGAGGGAGTGGCTGCAGGAGTGCATCGACTTGCTGCGTGACCGCCCGCAGCTGATCTTCTACGGCCCGCCGGGAACCGGGAAGACTTACGTTGCCAAGGAACTTGCTCGCTACCTGACCGACCAGGCGAACGTCACCATCGTCCAATTCCACCCCGCGTACTCGTATGAAGACTTCTTCGAGGGATACCGGCCGCAGGGCGGGAGCGACGGACAAGTGGGCTTCACCCTCACCCCAGGTCCGCTGCGATCACTCGTCGACCGCGCAACCGAGAATCCCGACGCGGTCTATGTGCTCATTATCGACGAGATCAACCGAGGCAACCTGCCAAAGATCTTCGGCGAGCTGTACTTCCTGCTGGAGTACCGCGACGAGTCGATCGACCTGCTCTACTCGTCGGACACCACCGAGCCGTTCTCGTTGCCGAAGAACATCATCCTGCTCGGCACCATGAACACCGCTGATCGATCGATCGCCCTGGTCGATGCGGCCATCCGCCGACGGTTCGCCTTCCTGCCACTGCACCCGTCAGAGGAACCCACCAGCGGCATCCTGCGTAGTTGGCTCGTCGCCAAGGGCCACGCCGCGGATGTTGCCGACCTGCTGGACGAGCTTAATGCGCGCATCGCTGACAGTGACTTCAAGATCGGCCCGTCCTACTTCATGCGGCCAGCGGTATTCGACGGTACCGGCAAAGGTCTGGAACGAGTGTGGCGCACGGACATCTTGCCGCTGATGGAGGAGCACCACTATGGCGATCGAAACATCGACGTCCGCGCCCGCTATGGGCTGGACGTCATCCGAAAGGCGGTGAAAGCAAAGGCCGCCGCCGCAGCCGGTGATTCCGGTGCGCTTCCCCCATCCGCAGGGCCAGGTACCGATGACACCACCGCCGCTGACCCTGATTGAGGGGGGAGCCACCGAGCTCGTCGGTCTGACGTCGGCCGAGTACCAGGCGCTGCAGCAGCTGGGCTTCGTCAATATCGCACTCACGCTCGATTCGGGTGTGTATGAGGTTGGCGCCGGCCGAAAGGTCGGTGCGGTCGCATTGGGCGAACGGCAAATCATCGTACGTCCCAAGATCACCGATCTGAATCGCCTGGTGTTTCTTCTGGGGTATGCCCGAGATCCGGGTTTTTGGCGCGATGACCCGGTCGGCCTCACCGGCGCGGACGAACTGCTACCCGGCATCGCCGAAGCGTTCGCCCGCATTGCTTCTCGCGCGGTGGAACAGGGCCTCTTGCAGGGCTATCGGACAATCACCGACCGACTGCCTGTCCTACGCGGGCGGATGCTGGCGGGGGAGCAGATGACTCGGCTGTACGGGTTGCCGGTTCCCCTCGCCGTCGAGTACGACGACTTCACCGTCGATATCGCCGAGAATCGCTTGCTGCTCATGGCGACCACACGCCTGCTGACCGTGCCTCGGCTCAGCGAGACCGCCCGGCGAAGGCTGCTACGGCTCCGGCGTGCTCTTGCTGATGTGTCCGCGCTGCCCCGCGGCGCCGCGCTTCCCAGTTGGCAACCAAGCCGCCTCAACGCTCGGTATCAACCGGCGCTTCGGCTGGCCCAGATCATCCTTGCCGCAGAATCATTCGAACACCACGTCGGCGATCTCAGAGTGACGGGCTACATGTTTGACATGTGGCGGATTTTCGAGGACTTCGTCACGACCGCATTGAGCGAAGCCCTGGCGGACTTGGGGGGACGGTGTGTGCCACAAGCACCGTTGCATCTGGACGAAGCGGATCGAGTCGATATTCAACCGGACCTCGTGTGCTACTTCGGCGATCAACCCGCAGCGGTGATCGATGCGAAGTACAAGGCCGAGCGGCCGGACGGCTTCCCGAACGCCGACCTCTACCAAATGCTGGCGTACTGCACTGTGCTCGGACTGCCGGAGGGGCACCTGCTTTACGCAAAAGGGAACGAGCCAATCAATACCCATCAGGTGCGTGGAGCCGGCGTGGTGATCCATTGTCATGCCTTGGATTTAGGGTCGCCCCCGGTGGGTCTGCTCCAGCAGGTTGAGGAGCTGGCTCGGAGGATCGCCTATCGTTCGGCGATCAATAAGTATAAAGTGAATGCGGCCGAGGCGACGGCAGCGACGTTGTTTACGGAGGTATGAAGTGGCCGAGGTTGAATTAGACGAGGTTGGCGAACTGGGAGACCAACTTCCCTCAGGCGCAGGCGCATTCCTCAAGACGGTCAAACATAAAAAGCCTCAAACAATCGCTGTGCGAGAATTTCTTGGATTTTGGGGGTACAAGCGACGCGGCGCGTCGATCGTACGAGTGATCGAGAGGGCGCTCGCTCAACGTGGTCTTACTTCATCGCCCGAGATTGTCAAAGCTGACTATTACGGTGACGTGACCATTTTGGACCGTCGAGATTTAGCGGAAGATGCAGATCTGGAGATTGGTTGGCCGATCTCATCTGTACTGGACGTCGAAAAGGAACTCATCGCGGTCGGCCCCGACGAGTCATTAATTGCTGTAGAAACCCTTATGGTCATGCATGATTTTTCTCAGATTCCCGTCCTCAGTAAAACGGGCCGCGACCTGTATGGATCTGTTACTTGGAAGTCTATTGCGCGGTGGAGTGGCGAGAGGTCTGAAGGGACGGCCAGGCAGGCGATGGATGCGAACAGTCACAGCGCCCAATCGAGTGAAAATCTGCTAGACCACATCGAAAATATCATCAAATACGAATATCTCTATATTAGAGATCCATCAAATATGTATGTCGGAATTTTGACGGCTACCGACCTCGCACAGAGCTTTCACTCAACTTCTGGTCCATTTATCAAGATCGGAGAGATAGAGAGTCGGCTTAGGGTAATTGTGAACGAACTTCCTCTTCCGGTGATTCAGCAAGCAAAGCAACCTACTGACCAATCGCGGCAGATTAATGACGCATCTGATCTAACCTTCGGTGAGTACGTGCGTATAATTCAAAATCCTGAGCACTGGGATCAATTGCGATTGCCATTTGATCGTGCAACTGTTGTGAAGAACCTGGAAGAGGTGAACCAGATCCGGAACGACGTCATGCATTTTAGGCCTAATCTGGATGGTCAAACAACTAGCGCGATCGATCGTTGTCTAAATTGGTTACGGGTTTCGCGATCCAAGTAGAGTGGAATGCTACTTCTTGGAGTGGATATGCGTGGGCATTCTATTGCTAACCGCCACGACGCCGACGATCAGCCACAGTCGCCCGTGACGCAACGCACGCAATCTGTTCCCGCAGTGGCAGATTCAGGACATGCTCCGCACTCGGTGCACACATACTTTCCGGGAGTCGTTCGCGCCCAGCACGGTGATGCGAGTGCGTCTTGGCCATAGATTCGTTCAACCCAACCCGGCCCACGTACATCCGGATTCCTGAGGCTCCGTTCCGGCTCGATGATGGGGATGCGCGCGGCGCAAGAGCCGCATCGCTCAAGCCCCCATCGGCTCCCACATGACCGGCAAGTGACAGAGAATACGTCGCCTTCTCGCTTGACCTCGGACGTATCCGCGCGTTGCCGGCACAGCGGGCAGTTGAATAGTGGGGCAACGGATTCTGCAGCGTTCGCGATAGCCGAGCTGAGTTCGCCGATGTGCCCTACGAAGTCCTTTTCCCACCCGGGCGACCTCGTACGGTCCGTTAGCCCGCGAACGACACCGTCAAGCGCAGTCCGTTCGCCAGGTGCCAGCGGCCGGCGGACACATAGCGTGTCACGGCTAGCACTGTGGAACAGCGGGCTGAGTCCACGTTGGGTGAGATCGGCGCCGAGCAGGCATTCGATCAAGCGCTGCGGAATCCTTTCGCCTGCAAGACGAATTTCACGCGGATAGTGCTGCAGGGCAGGGGACTGAACGGCGATAGCCACCGCGCGGGCGACGCGTTCGAGGCTGGTCGTTTCGAGTGGTGAAACCGGAACCCCCGAGACCGGCCGACCGACGGTGGTGACGTCAGGCCCGGCCGACGTCATAGGGTGTGCTACCCGTGGCGGAAGCTTGCCAACCTCCGCGCTTGCCGCCAGGTAGAGCACCACAGTCGGGGACGTGACCGCGTCCGTGACAGATTCCCAACGGGTGGCAATTGCGAGGTCGTCGTCATTTGGTCCGATAATGTCGGTCAGCGGTACGAATCGCGTGCTGGTGCCGTGGCTCGACACCACCATGGACCCGTCGTGGAGGCGCAGGAATTCCGCCTCGCCCCATGGGCCTCGAAGGGCGAGCGGTATGCCGGCGGCGGGCAGGTCGTCTTCGGTGGGCGTGTAGCCGAGGTTGTTGAGTGACCTGGTGACGAGACCTAAGGCGTAGTGGTCGAAGGCACGATGACGCGAGAGATAACCGGCCTTGCGTTCGTCAGGAGATTTGTCGGCGTCCGGTTCGCGTTCGTACTCCCGCCACACCAGGCCGGCGGCCCGGTAGTGGCGATCGTTGGCGATAACGTTGGTGATCCGCAAACTTCGCTGCCCGGTCCGCCTCCCACGCAACACCGTGCCGAGCGTGCTCCCGCGAAGCGACTGGACCCGGGCCGCCATCGCCTCCAGCTTCGCAATGGCGCCTTCCGCGCGTGTCGAAGATTCGGCGGCCCGGGCAGCATCCGCACCCCAGAACGCGTACAGGCGCCTTCTCCGCTCGGGTGTCCCCTCATCCTTTGTTCGCTCCAGGTCGGCGAGATCGGAAGTAAGCCGCCGAAGTTGACGGATGCGGCTCGCCAGGGCCGATGACAGAATCGGATGAACCAACTCGGTCACCATCCGGTTCTCGTACAGGTCCGGATCATGCTCGCGGGTGACCGCGAGTGCGCGCCGCGGCACGGGACCGGCCAGCGTCCGTGCTGCCCAGTCTTCGGTGTGCGCCGACATGCGCTCGAGAGCGCGTCGTGCGGGTCGTTTGACTCGAGAAACTGGCAGCAACTCCGCACGCTCACCAAGGCGGGTGGCAAACCGTTCGCAGATGTGCGCAATCGAGGCGAGGTTCGCTTCGAGGATGTGCTCTCGCTTCACGAGGTCGAGTGCGTCGTCGTCGTGTCTGGCCAACAGCGGTAAGGTCGTGAGCAAAAGCCATGACCCCGATTGCACCCCCTCCGCGAGGCGGTCCTCCAGCGACGTGACCGCGTCGAGGTCATCGGACTCGGCGGCGTCACGGCACGCGCTCCCTCCCGCCGGGTCAAGCACATGGTCGTCGGCCTGGGCCCAACGGCCCGTCCACCCGTTGAGGGGGGATCCGGGCACGCCGGTAAGTCGGTCATGCGGAGCGATCACGAGCCGAATCCACCCCGAATCCGGTTGGCCTCCCTGCGAATCCGATCGGTTGTCTTTGTCGGGGACTCCCCGTCGAAGTTCTGCCACAGCGTCTCAATGTTGGTTGCCAACTCGTCGAGACCATCGGGTTGAACGCCGAAACGATCCTCAAGCTTGCGGACGAGCTTGGTGGCAACGAGGTGATCGACTGCTTCGGTGATGCTGCCGCCACCATCTCGTACCACCGGCACGAACCGCTCAAGTTGTCGTTCGAGGCGGTTGCCCCAACCGACACCGAATGGTTCGAACTCACCGCGAAGACCGTCGTTCAAGAACATGCGCACCCGCTCTACCTCATCACGACGGTTGCGTGCCGCTGTGTCGAAAGCCTTTTCGAGCCCCTGGAACGAAATTGGGTCGGCTGCCCCTTGATGGCGAGCCTGAAAGGTTTCGTGGCGCGAGGGCAATTCCTGGACGTGGGCTCGGTCGTATGTCTTGTCGGCGAACGCAACAGTGGTTTCGTCGTGGTTGGCGGTTCCGACGAACCACACATTCCGCGGGAGTGGCAGACGCGATCCTATGAAACGCTCAGGCAATCCGGGAATCTCACTCGTTAGCAAATCGAGGTAGCCATCCTCGGTGACGGCGTTCTCCAGGAGCGACAACATGGTGCCGAAGTACTGCTCGGGGTGGGCGAGGTTCATTTCGTCCAACACGATGACCATGGGCCGATCGGCATTCGCGGGGAGTAGCGCCCGGTAGAGCGTCTTGGTGAACTCGCTCTCAGCGAAACGCTTCTCGAAGGCGTTGTAGAAGCCGAAGAGGTCATCCTTGTCGCGCCAGCCGGCCTGGACTTCAATGATCTGGGCTGCACCTTCGCCGCCGTTGAGCGCCCGGAAGAACTCCCGAGGAAGGCTGGTCTTTCCGGTCCCCGAGATGCCTTGCAGAAGGTGCAGCCGGCTGGACGCCAGGCCAGCCAGAAACAGTCGAACGTCCGACTCCGAGTAGTAGAACTGAGTTCTTTTATCCGTGGCCATGCGGTTGCGGATCTCGTCGACCAGGCCGGCGAGCGATTCGATGTCGCGCGTCTCAATTGAACTCGCCAACTCGGGATCACGGTCGTAAGCCGAACAAGCGGGGAACGGCTCCTTCGCACTCTCCTTGGCTTGCAGTTCCTCCCAGTCTGATCTCTGCTGCGCGATGGCCTGCCTCAACGTTTCGCGTTGAGCCAGGAGGGTGTCGCGTTCATCGCGGAGTACCTCTAGCTCACCTACGTGGGTGAGCTGATAGCGGAGCCGCCGATCGATCTGGTCGTGCTGCCGACGCCAGTGCTCAGCTTCGCTCTGGGCTTCGTAGAGGGCCTTGGCTTTCTCCCGAAGCTCGGCCACCTCATCGGCAGGTGGCCGTCGCGACAGCTCGTCACGCAGTTCGTTGACCTGCTGGACGAGCCGGTCGTTTCGGCGCTTGGCGCCCTCTGGATCTTCGCCATACCGGGCGAGTTCAGTTCGCAGTGTTCGCAACTCCTGCTCACGTTCGCTACCTCGTTGACGCTCCGCATCAAGGAGGTGGTGCTGCTCGTCGAGCTTCTCGTTGGCATGGGCGACCTGAATTTCGAGGCGGCGCTCGTACCGTTCGTTAAGCACAGCGGCCTTGTTTTGGGCGAATGCCAGCTCGTCTTCCAACTTGCCTTCGCGATCCTGCAGTGCCGCCTGCTCGCGCCGCAGCACGGACCGTTCGGCTGCCAGTTCCGCCCGTTCGGAATCCAAGCTCTCTTGGGCTGCGGTTACGATGGCGTTAGCCTGGAGTTGCGCTTCGTCTTGCAGTCGCGTTGCTTCGGCAAGCATCGCATCGCGGCGCTTAGCTGCATCTTCTGTCAGGGCGCGGAGATCTGATAGGAAGCCAACTTTCGCGGCTGACCGCTGCGCTTCGATTTCCAGTTCCGCCCGCGCGAGGTCAGCTTCGCGCTTGGCCAACTGATCGAATCGCCCAGTGAGCGCTGACTTATCTGCATCTACTGACGCCCGCTCGTCCTGAAGCGACTTCGTCTCGATCTCAGCCTTCTCGCGAGCCTTCGTCCATCGGCGCTCCAATTCCTTGACCTTGATCCAGAGGTTCTTGAGCTGGGTTGCGTTGCCGATCTCTGACTCAGGGACATCGATTCGCTCGCAGTCGGAGTCGACAGCTTCCGGCACCTCGGCCTTGGCGATCTCCGCCTCCACTTGGGCGATCCTGGTTTGGTCTTGGGCCGCGGCGCGGTCCTTACCCTGCTTGTTTGACATCGGCACCTTCCGACGCGATCAAAAGGCGATCGCACACATCGACGGTCTTGTGGATGAGTTTCTCCAGCACTGGCGACAAATCGGGTGCGGACACCAGCTGGGTGAAGTCGGCGGCGGCTTCCACGAGATCGTGTAGGAGTGCAGTATCGGCGTCTGGCTTGGCCAGTAGCAGGCGCAGCACCCTGTGCCCGGCAGTCCCGCGCTCTGATCGAGCCATGGCTATCGCCGAGTCACGGCTCAGGCCGGCGCGCTCGCCGATGAGTATCGCCGCACCTGTGTCGATGGTTGCGTCAGACCGGATTCCATAGAGGTATTGGAACTGGTCGACAGAGCGGCTCAGGCACAGTTCGATACGGCTAAGTAGCGTTGTGGGGCTGAATGTTTGGTACTCGGCTGTGATACTGCGCAGCTCCGCAGCGGCCTGGTGCAACGGCAGCTTCTTCTCGGGGTGAGTAGGAGCTTTGGGCACGTCGGCCAGCCACCTTCTGACGGGTTCCTGCTCTTGACTCAGCCGCCCGAGGAGTTGGGTCAGACTCAAATGAGGCACTCCGCGAGGTGTGGCGATGACGTGCCCGCCTGCGACCTCCATGACCGGGCTCGCCACCAAGCAGGGTTCACCGGAGCTCACCAGTGCGGTACGACAGTTGGTGTCGGCCGTCGCCCGGCTGAACCGAGCAAGCTCGACGCGCGTTGGATCGGCGACGGTGGTTTCGCTGGTGTCCATGAGTAGGCATTCGACTGGGATCGGCCGACCAGCCGTCCCGCGTTTGAACTGGGCACGGTAGCGCGTCTTAATGCGAAGTTGCAGCGGCGGCACTTCCTTCGCCGGGTGCGGCCACAATTCCCCCGTTGCAAGGTCGCGGTAGATCCACGCCACTCCCGAAGCGCCCGCCTCGATGTGACCGCCGTCGGTGATCCGCATGCGAGCTGTGGCGGCTTGTACGAGTAAGTGCCGCACCAGGTCTTCGGGAAGCTGGAGAAGGTCGGCGATTCTCGTCGGCGACGTTTCGCCAGCCGCGCGAATCCGGAGAACGGCGTCGAGGATGACGTCGTGTTCAATCTCCTTGACCTGTTCCACGACGATGCGCCACCGCACGGCTGGGGTGAGGACCACATGCCGCGTGGGCGGCAGTTCCGCGAGCGTGTAGCTGAGATGGTCATGCCGTGCGTCGAAACCCATGAGCACCTCCCGTCAGGTCGTGGAATGCCGCGAGAGCCGGTACCGCTTCGCGGCCCTCGGGGGACGTCATCTGGGCCGCGTCACCAACCGCGATGAGCAGCTTGCGCTGACGGCTCATCGCAACGCACAGCCGGTTGGGCAGCACAAGGAACCCAAACCTGTTCCGTTTGCTCGCCTTACTTGAGCGGGTAGTGGAAAGGAAAACAACGTCGAACTCGCGCCCCTGGAATGCGTCAACCGAACCAATACGGACGCGCGGCAGCCCTTGGCGGGTCTTAAGCCATGGCACAGACGGATTGAGCTCGAAGTCCGTGCCGCTCCGCAATGCAAGCCCGACGTCGCTCATGGCCTGCCAGATAGCGGCACGCTGGCCTGAATAGAACGTAATGACCCCGAATGTGAGCTCGTCGGAAGCCCGGAGCCCGGCAGCCAATTCCTCGACGATCACGTCGGCTTCGGGAGGACGGCAGATGCTGGTCCCGGCAGCCCGCTCAGATCCGTGACTGGCGGGTACGTCAATCCATCCACACACCGATTCGCCGTAGCGTTCCAGGCCGTGAACGAAGGCCGAACTATCCGGGTTTCCGTTGGTCAGATGTTCTCCGAATGGAGCGTAGAACTGTTGGCTAAGAAAGGAACCCAGGATGGGATGTGTCCTGAACTGCCGGTCCAGTGTGACGACTCGCTTGGTGCCGTCAACTCGCTCACATTCGCGCAGCTTGACGAACAACCGCTCGAACATAGACCTGTTGAGCACAGTGGAAACCACAGATTGATCGTGCCTGGCAGACAGCTTGGGAACGAGGCTGTCGTCAAGGAGCTGGGGGAGCTGGCGGTGGTCGCCTACCAGGATGACCCGCTCTCGGGCCATGCTCAGGGGAACCATCAAGTCGAGGGGATTCGCCCGGGCAGCTTCATCGACGATCACTGTGTCGAAGGGCACGGTTTGGGCCGCGCGCATTACCCCTGAGACCGATTGCTGGCATGTTGCCGCAAGTGCGCGGGTATGCGCCTTGAGCGACTTGGTGATGGCATCAGATTGGTGTTCGACCGCATCCCTGAATCGTTCGACCGCCAGATCGATTGCACTGGTGGATAATTCCACTTCGCGATCGGCAGACTGTGAGGCGCGTTCCAGAAGTGCTTCGACGGCCGGCATGGTGGCTACCACACTTGCGCGAGCCCGTGAATTGAGCAGTCCGTCCAGCAGGTTGCGCTTGATCACCCCGAGGTTCTCAGCGGCCTGGCAGGCGTCTTGTCCCCTGGCTGCAGCCTCCAGCATGTCGAGCTCGGCTTCTGAGAGCATCTCGCTCACCGGCAGCGACGCCCAGGCGTTCTGAGCGGACAGCGCACCGTCGTCGGCGTAGGACTCTGGTGTTGACCTAAGTCGTCGCGCGAGTCTTGCTACCTCTGCCTGCGCATGTGGAACGGAGCTAGCCCCGAGGGTACGAGCGAGGTTTTTGGCCAGCTTTCGTGCTTCGTGGGCAACTTCGCTACCTACCAGGAGTGGTTGGTCCGCAACCCATTCCAGGAGGTCCACGGTACTGTGAACGTCGAATGCCTGCTCTCGATAGGCATTCCTTCGGTCAACGAGAGCTCGCCGAGCGCGTGTTGCCCGGCTCGACGGGACGTTCTCATAACGCTTTTCGAGCCGCTCTTGGAGGGCATTCGTCCAGGCCAACAAATAGGCGTCGTCCTCAGTCCCGGCGGCACGGCCGAGTTTGACCGGCGGTAGGTTACCGTCGTCGGCAGCGAGCACGAGGTTCGCAACCGCGTCATGCTGATAGCTGGTTAACAGCACCCGTTTGTCGAGCGCAGGAGCGTCCTTGTGGAGTTCTGCGAGACGCGCCTGGATTGCCGCGATCACTCGGGTCTTTCCCGTACCCGGTGGTCCCTGGATCAACACAACGTCTCGAGAATTGATTGCGAGATCTATGGCCTCGACCTGGGCGTCGGTTGGTTCACCACCCAAGATTGCCCGCACGCGGCGCGACAACGGAGCGTGGCGCCGGACCCGGCCGACTGGGTCTGGGGGCTGGTCAGCGAGGATGAGGCCCAACTGGCGGGCCGGTGCCGTCTCGCCTCGGGCGATCTGTTCCTGGGCGCTCTCCCGGCGGCTGATCCGGATTTTGTCCAATGTGTATGCCCCCGACAACGATCCGCGGTCGGGCAGGGTGCCATCCTCGTAGTTCTTGTCGGGACGCAGCCGCACCGTGCCACCGCGTGTCATCCATGCGTCTCCAATGACGCCGGTGCGGGCGTTGTCATCGTTGAACGCAACGCCGCTCCCTGCTTCGAGTCCGACGGTTTCCGTACCGATCCGCGCTCGGAGAGCGTCGGAGCGTTGGTCCTGAACAAGGTCGAATTCGAGCGTGCCGTCGCCGCGGATATGGAAGCGGTCGTAATCCGCCCAACCGATATCTCTCGCGGCCTGTCGAGCCATCTCCCGCTCAAGCCCGTTGTATTCCTCCCAGATCGCCAGGTAGGCATTGTCGGCTTCGGCTAGACGTCGGATCTCCTGCTTATCAGCGAGGCTTAGCCGACCCATTCGAGTGGCGTCGACGATCTTGGTCTCGCCGCGGGCGACGACCAGCCTGTGGTCGACTCGCTGTGGGCGTTGAGTGATGCGAGAGATGATGAGCCGGTCATCGATCATTCGGATGTCTGCGACGATGCTCGCACCGACGATGCGGAAGGCGTTGTCATTGATGTGTCCACCACCCGCGGCAAGCACCGTGAGCGGTTCCCCTTTTGTGAGTGTCAATTCGTGGGTCAGCCAATCGACGACTTGTCCAGATTCATCCTTGCGATCGCGAAAGCGGTTTACGTCCTCAATGGTGGTCTCGTCGACACCGAGCATCCGTCCGTCCGGCCACCTTTCGGACCCATCGAACGTGAGGACGCGCACGATTATTTGCCGTCCGACAGCATCCGCCACTCTGCCGGCAGTCAGCAGCTCGGCGATATATGCTTCGCTGCCAACTGTGAATTCGAGCCATTCGGCGTCGAGGGCGTCCGGGCGTTCGCATAACACGACCTGTTCGCCAAGGCGAACGGTGACGCCGGTCGGCGACATGCTGAGCCGGACTGACCTTCCTGCCGGAATATCAACCGTACCTACCGGTCTCAGGTTCAAGGTCCGCTCAGCAACGCAAGCAATCTGGTTCAGTTTCATGCCGGCTGCACCGCGCGGATCGCGAGGAATCGGGATGGGCGGTCCGGTACGTCGAGTCGAAGGCGATAGACCGCGTCGCCGTTCGGCTTTGGAATCTTGGTGATGCTCTTGCCAGAGCCGTCGACTACCCGAGCCTCGTCGTGCGCGTTGACCTCAAATCCGCCTCGCACGGGTCGCAATGTCAGAACCGGATCGGGTTGGTCGTAACGCCCCCATAGGTGACGGGGCAGCACAGCGGTACCGAGATTCTCATTCGCCGCGAACGAGTCGCGCGCCGCCAGTGCCTGCTCTTCGACGGCCGGATAGACCGTGATCAGGGTGGTGGCTTCGGTGGGTGTCCCGCACTTTGGGCACTTCGCTTGCAATCGGTAGTAGGTCCAACCGCAACCGTCCGGACAGTCGATCACGTTGTCCAATGCGCTGAAGAGCACCTCGCGCCACCGAGCGGATCCGGGCCGCTTCGTCGGGTCGAGCCGTCCCGCGCTGAACGTCCGCTCGGCGAGTTTGCGCATGCGCCCGCTCAGCACGAGAGGAAAGAGTCCAGCCGGAAAACTACGCGGTGCAAGATGATTTGAGCGATCCTCCGGACCTGCGACATACGGCAGCTCGCCACGATCCATCAGCTGTTGTGCTGTGTCGCCGTCGTATTCATCGGCAGCGACTCCCTCGAGTGGGTGGGCCATCACTAGCATGCGGAACACGTGGATGGCGAGGGTGTATGCATCCGCCAACGTTGACGGCGGGCTGTCAGGCCGCCGTTCGCGTTCGGGTGCCATGTAGCCGGGGAACCCACGGATATCCCACCTCGGATTTGCCCGCGACGTGAGGTTATCGGTGTCGATCAGCCACGTTTCGGTCCGAGCGAGGTCGTTGGACACCATGACATTGTTCGGATTGAGATCGACGTACGCGAGCCCGCGCTCGTGGAGGGCAGCGATGGTGCCTGCCACGTTGGCGGCGATCGCGAGTCGGCGCTTGAGGCCGCCGGTGCTCGCGTACCACGCCGGTTTCGTTTCGCGAGGGCCGAACACTCGTGGAAGGTATGGCTCCCGAATCGGAGTCATGTCGCTGGCCAAGTGCATGAGGTAGCCACTTCCACCATTTCGTATCAACGTGAGCGGAGCCGCGACAGGGAGCCCGTCGAGAGGCAGCCGCCGTACTTCAGCAATTCGGTCGAGGTCCTTCGGCCGATCGAGCAGTTTGATGGCGTATTCCGGGTAACCCGCTACGCGATAGACGGCACCTTGGTTACCTCTTGCGATCTCCGTGTCCAGGGCGAACTCGACTCCCGCGTCATCGGTGACGCGCCGCGGCTCAGAAGGCATCGTCATCCTGTAGCCGGAGGATCGACTGTTGTGAATCGACCTCCGCGGGTACGTCGGGGGCGAAAACCGACCGCGTGGCTTGGGTGATGGTCATCGTCACGAACTGGAGAAACTTCCGAATCTCTGTCGCTTCGCTGGCTTCGTGTACCGCACCATTGCTGAACCGGGCGAGTAGCTCGCGGTCTGCGTCTGCCCCAATCGCCAGGGCGAACCGACTTGCCTTCTGGCCGCGTTTGCTCGCCAACAGCTGATCCAGTTCAGGTTCCCAGCTTGGGTCGGTTGGGATGCCATCCGAAACCAGGGCGACGGTGGGCAGAAAGGAACGAGATGGGAACTCTTCGATCAGTTCACGGGCAATGCGAAGCGCGGAACCCAATGGTGTTCGTCCGCGGGCCTTGAGCGGCGCATATTCGATGTCGGCGACGGGAACATCATTTGTGACGCGCTTCGCCGAGTCTCCGCCGAACGTAATGATGCTCAATGTGATGTAGCCGTGGCCGGCATCGACCTCGGTGAGCTCTTCGATCATCTCGGTCACGCTGTCATTCAGCACATCGATCTTGTCGTCCTCCTGCATGCTGCCGCTCGTGTCGAGCAGCAGGATGACGGGCAGGGTTCGCGATGCAACAGGCTCGTAGGCGTCAAGCAAAGACATTGGGGGTTAGTTCCTCTCGTCGAGAGTTGATGGAGGGGTCGTTAGGTCGGGCTCGTATCGGCCGCGTGCACGCCTCCGCCCGGACATTCGGATCTGCAATGCTCCCCGGGCGAGGCTCAACCGGTCGGATTTCTCGAGCCTTTGAAGCTCACCCGCGTGAAGCGGGAACTCGTTGCCGCCGCCCTCACGAATCAGCGACGTCCCGTTGTGTGAGCCGAGGTCTTCGACGCGCAACTGCCCCGATGCGTTGGTGATTCGGAGGTGGTTCCGGCTTATGAGCGCGTAGTCGCTCTCATCGAGCACAGTTCGGACGTCATACCTTGCCTCGCCACGACCGCGACCGACCACGAGCGAGGTTCCCTCAGCGATGGGAATTCGGTCGGGCTCGCCCTGCTCGAGGAGGATCACAATTTCGCGCGTGTCCTCGCATGCCCCCATCTTTCGTGCGGGGTCCAGGCAGACGGGGCAGCAGGCCGTACCGTTCGCGTATGCGGGATCGGCATCGATGACTGGAGCGCCTCCCCAGACACAGTTGGGGTTTGCGCACGCCCACTCGAAGCGGAGTGCCTGTCGCGCCTCGGGGCTATCAATGTGCTTCGGTTTGAGGTCAGCCTCCTCCACCCGCCGGGAAACTTCATGGTCGGCGATGGGCGAGTAGTCCAGCTGCTCGAACGCCACTGTCTTGCCGTTGATCACCGGCCGCATCATGCGCGTCGTTCCCTGAAGCCATGGGAACGTGCGACGGTGGTCGCGGAAAAGATCGGTCGTGATGACCGTCGCGGCAGTGTGCTTCGTAGCGAGTTCGAGAATCTCTGGGTCCGCCCAGCGCACGGATCGAGCCCGCCCGCTCTTCTTCCACGTGCTGAGCGCCCGCCTACCGTGATCATCCATGTGGTGCCAGAGGCTGTTGTCGGCGATTCCGTAGAAGACAGCCGAGGGATCCATTTGCTCGCGCCACGCCTTCACGACCATCTCCACATGGCGCCAGTCGTCTTTCTGATGAAGTCGCACGACGGGAGACAGGTCGATAATGACTGTCGGTTCGGTCATGCGTTTCCCCTGGTCCTCTGCTTTTTGACGCCTGTGTTGGGATGACTTTAAGGTGTGGGTCCGACATGCCTGCGCGGGGGGCGGTGACCGTGCCCGGGCCCAACATTTAGGCAGGATGGCTGGCATCACGCAAGTGTCTGCGGGCATGGGAGGGCCGGGCAAGCCGAGTCCAAGAGCGCCGTGGTCGGGCCGACGACGGACGACGCGGCTGAGCCACTCGAAATGATCGAGGACGGCGTCGTAGCCGTACATGCCGAAGTGGCGGCCGAGTTGCTCAAGCGCCTCCGTGAACAAGACCGGAGCTTCCTCGCGCAGTCAGTCCTCGACGCGCTTGTCGCCATGGGGTACGGAGGCACCGAACAGCGGGCCACCGTCTTGGGCGGTTCGGGAGATGGCGGCATCGACGGAGTGATCGACCAAGACCCGCTGGGGCTGGAACGCGTATACGTTCAGGCCAAACGGTATGGCGAAGAGAACAGTGTCCAACGCGCCGATATCCAAGGATCCGTCGGTGCGCTGCACGGGATGGGAGCGAATCGCGGCATCTTCATCACGACAAGTCGATTCTCTGCGGGAGCGCGAATGCGCAAAGGGTATTGGCTCGAGAGTGGTGCTTATCGACGGACAGAGGCTCAGCGAACTGATGATCAAGTACGGCGTCGGTGTTCAGAGCGCCAGGTGTTCACGGTCGTGGAGGTCGACGAGGACTACTTCGAGTGATGGAGTCGGGGTCGCGAGGCAGAATTGATCACTCAGTATGTGGTGCTGGGTGTGTGCGACTGGGAGGTGATGTTCTCCACCTCGTCGATATCCAACGATGAGGCTTCACCGACGCCGTCATAACCACCAGAGCCAAGTCGCCCGGCCATGGGTTGTAGATGGGGCATACCCAGGAGATTCTCTCGCTAGCGAAGGCGTTTGGGTCTGATGCACGATCAGGTGACAGTTTCGGACGCCTCGAAAGTCACCTTTGTCAGGTTGCTGCGTAGGCAGCACGGCTTGCGGCACGCAAGGCTGACTGGCGTCGATTGAGCACGGGCGTCGGTGGCACGTAGTTCAATCGTCGCGTGGAAGAAATTGACCGCGCCGACAGTGAGGTCGAGCAGTCTGTCCAGGAGGCCATCTTGGAGTTGCTCGATGCCGACAGTGAGCTGGACGAATCGGCTCGCAACCTGGTGTTGGGCGCGCTCGCCGAGGTTACCGATGAAGCCGACGGCAGCGCGGAGACCGACTGGTCCTCGACGTACCTGACCAACATCACGGTGTCCGGCTTCCGGGGCATCGGTTCCACGGCCAAACTTGACTTGGAGCCCGGCCCTGGCCTGACCGTGATCAGTGGTCGCAATGGTTCGGGCAAATCCAGTTTTGCTGAAGCCGTCGAACTGGCACTGACCGGCTCGAGCTATCGCTGGCGGGGGAAGCAAGCGCTGTGGTCGGAATCGTGGCGGAATCTACACAAATCCAATCCCTGCGCACTGCGGGTCCGGTTCACCCGGGAGGGCAGCGGACCGGTCACCATCGGCGTCGACTGGGCTACGGATGCGGAGCTGACGGACTGCACGCTGTGGACCCAACGGGACGGCGAAGACCGCGTCGACGGTATCGACAACCTCGGCTGGACGCTTCCGTTGCAGCGTTGCCGTCCAGTGTTGTCCTACGACGAACTTGGCCGCCTCTTCGACGGTGGGCCCTCTGCTCTGTATGATGCGCTGGCCAAACTCCTTGGCCTTGAGGTGCTTTCGGTGGTTGAGAAGAAGTTGGCCGCCGATCTCAAAGAAGCCAAACTGGTGAAGGACGCTGCCGACGTCCTGCGGAAGGAAGCTATTGCGGCGCTGTTGTCGTCGGAAGATGAGCGAGCCGCAGGCCTGGTGAAGCTGCTGAAGAAGCATGTGCGGCCACTCGATGAGATTCTGCCCATAGTCACCGGGGCAAACCAGCCCGAAACAAGCATCTTCGCGGCGCTTCGCGATCTCGGTGAGATGGTGGTGCCGTCTGTCGATGACATTGGGTCATGCGTGGCCCGACTGCGAACGTCACTGGACAACCTACGCCGCAGCGAACTCGCGATGGTGGCATTGGCGTCAGACCGGGTGGAACTGCTCCGCAACGCACTCGACTACCACACGCGTGCCGGGGACACTGATTGCCCGGTGTGCGGCGAAGGCCGACTGGACCAGGGCTGGGCCGAGCAGGCGCGCACCGCACTCGTCGACGGCGAAGCCTCCGTCGCCGAATACCGCGCAGCTGTCAATGATCTCAAGCGCGTGCAGGCTGATGTTCGCGAGCTGACGGCACGACTTCGGCCGGTCCCGGCAGCCCCCGGGGTCGATCTGCAGGCGCTTGCGCTGTACAACACCGCAGCTGAACACGCCGGGGAAATCCCCGTGGACGACGTCGCGCGCGTGGCCGAGTTGGAATCCGCGCTGACGGATGCCCTCAGCGCGGCGGGCCTGCTGAAAACCGAAGCCGGTGAGATTCTGGCCGGCCGCGAAGACGCCTGGGCACCGCTGGCGGCACGGGTGGCTGCGTGGATGCCGGAGGAGCGACGGGCTCAGCAGCTCGATGCGCGGCACAAGGCGGCCAGCGCCGCCAAGAACTGGGCTAACAAGCAGGGGGCGGCATTTCGCAACCTCAGACTCAAACCCATTGCGGCTCAGTCACGCCAGATCTGGAGTGAGCTACGGCAAGAGAGCAATGTCGATCTCGGTGAGATCACTCTGAAGGGAACTGCCACCCAGCGGAAGGCAGTGCTGAGCGGCTCCGTGGACGGTGAGCCCACCCAGGCCCTTTCGGTCATGAGCCAAGGTGAGCAGAACGCCGTCGCGCTGGCGCTGTTCCTGCCGCGGGCCACGTCGGTCAAAAGTCCGTTCCGGTTTGTGATTCTCGATGATCCGATTCAAGCCATGGACCCGGCCAAGATCGACGGGTTCGTCCGCGTGCTCACGAGTATCGCCCGCACCCACCAGATCGTGGTCTTTTCCCATGACGATCGATTGGCTTCGGTCATCCGGGACACCGGTGTCGAGGCGCGACTCGTCGATGTCATTCGTGGAGCCGGTTCGAAAGTCACGACCCGTCTGAATACGGACCCAGCGCGTCGGCTTGTCGATGATGCCTTCGCGATGATTCAAGACAACGGTCTACCCGACGACATTAAGGGACGGGTGGCGCCGAACCTGTTCCGAATGGCGTTGGAATCGGCGGCTAAACAGGCACATTTCGCACGCCAGTTGTCGGCGGGGCAGTCCCGGGTGGCTGCGGAATCGCAATGGCAGTCCGCGAAGAAAACTCGGAACCGCCTGGCTCTCGCTGTCCACGGCGATGAGCAGGCAGACGTGACGCCGTGGCTCAACGCCCGTCGTGGGCGGAAGAACGTGCTGGACATCGGCAATGCCGGCGCACACGGGAGCGTCCAGAATCTGACCAAGGAGGATGTGCGCGAGCTCGAACGTACCGTGGACGATCTCCTGGGGCGGCGATGAGCGCAACCGAACTGCTGCGGCAGGCACAGCGGATCGTCAAACAGTCGCGCGCTGACGGCCTTTCGTCACGCATAGCGGCCTTTCTGGCGCGTCAAGCGTTGGAGGACATCATCAAACAGCGGTGCGCCGGCGTGGGTGCACCCGCGCCCTGGGCGAATACCAGGAGCCAGCTGGTGGTGCTGCGTTCGTTGGACACCGAGGAGGCCGCCGACGGCGCGGCGATCGCGTGGAATCGGCTCAGCGCGGCGTGCCACGTCCATGCGTTCGAGCTGCAACCCTCTGCCGCTGAGATCGAGTACCTGTGCGGTGTCGTGGAGTCCTTGCTGCCAGTCTGATTTCCGCCCGAGGGCTGGGCCGACACACCACCTTGATGCAGTGACGTCTACGCCGGGCGAATCGTGGATAGGGCAGGCGGTGGCGTCTCAGGGCACTCGACGAATCAGTTCCATGATCTGACCTTTGATCGCCCAGACCTGATCGCCTGTGCGCTCCTGTTGGTCGGTAGATTCGGCGGCAAGCAGTTCGCCTGCTACGCACATCTCGTCCGATGGGTGCCACTGGACGCCTGCACCAAACGGCTTGACTAGCTTGGGCACGAGGCCGATGGCGTTGCGGCGTTGATCTAATAGCAGTTTCGCGATCTCCTCAGGGTCTTCCCCGAGCGCTGCGGCGATCCGGTCCGCGACGACAGGCACGGCCTCCGTGTCGGTGTGGGCCTGGTATGCGCAGATCACACCGTCGAAAACGCTCTTCATCAGTGCGCCCCACACTGGATGCCGTCCTCGCGGTGGTCGGATCTCGACCTTGAGGGCATAGGGAGTGCCAGCGCGGCATGGCGTGTAGATCTGACCTGGGTTACGGGCGAGAGCCAACCAGATCTCGGCTAGCTTGGGGTTCTTGGTGAGTTTGCCGACGTCGGTCCACTCGAACGAAGCGAGCTTTCGACCTGGCCGCCAATCGTCGAAACCGCCGTGGCGTGGGGCGAGTGCGTAGCGGTAGGCGTACGGATACTCAGCGCAGTTCTCAGGCTCCGAGGAGGAGTGACCATGCTCGAAGCGGATTCCGTTCTGGCCGGCGGCCTTGAATGTGCCAATGTTGTACAGCACGCGGTTCTCGACGTCAGCGTTGGGCGGTTTGGCGCCAAAGTACTTCGCGTGCAACACCTCACCGGCAGACGGGCGGAGCAGGCTGCAACGGCTCCGGATCTGGGAGCGCAGGCTCAGTTGCCACGGCGGTAGTCGCTCGAAGCGGATGTAGTCGTCGGCCCGAGCCTCGACCACGGGATTGTCCGGCTGCGGCCCACGGATGGCGAAATGTTCGTCGAACTCCAAGGACGTCGCGGCACTGTCCTCATCCTCGTTTGCGGTCGTGCCGAGGGCGCTTGTCGGGCGGCAGGTGCCACATGGCTGGATTTCCTGCTGCACCGTCGTGATGGCCCACCGCGTCAGATCTTCGAGATAGTCGGCGCAGTGTTTGACATACGAGTCGGTCAGCGTCTTCCCAGGAATGCTCCGGCCACCGATGGTCGAGCAGTTGGCGCGGTGCACGCGGGCGTCGGTCGGGCTATAACCGCGCTGAATGTTGACGACATAGCCCGTGGGATGCTCCGCCAGCCACCTCAGATAGCCGTCGTCATCGTCGCGGAATTCGACGGTCGGTGCCATGGTGCATCATTCTGCCGGTCCCCGCCGACAGCCGACCCGATTGTCGCCAACAAACCCGACTGCAAACCGGGTGGACTCAGGAATAGGAACTCGGCAGATGCGCCCATATACGGGGCAGGACACCAGCCGCGCAGCCGAGCCGCAGGCCAACTGTCGCGCCGTGTCGGATCGTCGGCTGCCTGCCGGGTGTGATCCTGCCTAGCGCCGGGAGGGACTCTAGTCGTCGGGCAGCTGGTATCGGATGTCTCAAAGGTGGACGTGGCCTGGGATCTGCTGATCGGAGAACATCTCCCAATCGCCGTACTTGTCGGACGTCTCTGTCATTCTGTCCGGCTGCCTTGATCGCAGCCAGCGCTACCGAGCGCGAGCGGATTGAAATGACGGAAGGCAATGAGAAATGACTGGTGACACGGGAGGTAGCAGCAAGAGGTCGGTCGAACTGGACGACGACCTGCTGGAGCGCATCACCGAGGTGGTCGCCGGCAGCGATGTCATCGAGACCTTGAGTAACAAGCGCACCAACTGGATTGCGTCGTTCGACCGTACGGGCGTGTGGGTAGAGACCGAGCGGTCCCGGGAACGTGGGGCGGGACCTCAGTTGGTGCCGGCATGGATGATCGCCGCGGCCTGGGAACGGTTGTGTAAGAACGGAACTCTCAGCCATATCGAACTGCTCCACGACATGAAGGTGATGCGGTCGGCGTTCGTCTGCGCATTGCTCGCGCAGTTTCTCGATGTCGTGGTGGTGCAAGATCGCCCGGCTGTCTTGGAAAGGATCATCCCCTCGTGAAGAAGAACACAATTCGTACGCCACGGCAGGGCTGGGAGTACTGGCGCCTCAACCGCATCGATGATGACAGTCTTCAGTGGCTGGCCATCAGCCAGCCGGAAGCGCGTGCAGTCATTGACCGATCCAAGGTGTGGACACTGATCCCGGATCGGCGGCTGTTTGTCGCGAATTGGTTCGTGACTGAGGATCATCACCGTCAGCAAGAACCGGGCATCTGGGTCCACGAGAACATCGACATCGATGAAGCTCGAGAGATCGCCCTGGAGCTGCCGCCGGTATCTGCGGAGGACCTGGCCCGCATCATGCGGCCGGAGCGCTGCCTCACACTCGATCAACTCGACCGGTACCCGGCGGACAAAATCCTCGGAGTTCGGGTTGCTCGACTCCTACGCCGCGGATAGTCCGCAGTTATTGCGGATACCGCAGTATCTGCGCTATTGTTGGTCATGTCGAACTCCTACGAGCAGATTCGCAACCACCTGGCCCACGCGGAAGGTGCCGACACTGCTGCTCAGGCCCTGCAGCACCTGCGGCTGGTTCTGACAGAGGTCGGCAAGTTGCTCGACGAGCAGCTAGCTCGTGCCGTCGTGGACGACGAAATGTCCATTGCGGCAGCGGGAAAGAGTGCCGGCCTCACCGAAAACGCCGTTGGGCCGCGCCTGGCCAACACCGCCAGGCTGGCTCCATACGCAACAACTGAACGCCGCGTCAGTGCCGACGATGTCAAACGCGCCCGCAACGACAAATGGGCCAACACCCCGCTGCCGCCGGCAGCGCCATCCGAACCGATGCGGTTCAAACCACGCCGAAACAACAAGCGTTCCTAGCATTTTCAGAAAGGCTCCATCATGGCCAACCCGAATCTCAGCCACCTCGTGTTCCTGCTCGACCGGTCAGGGTCGATGCAGTCGATCAAGTCTGATGTCATCGGCGGATTCCACGCCTTCCTCACCGAACAGCGTGACGCCGAGGGCGAGTGCGTCGTGACCCTGGCGCAGTTCGACGACGAGTACGAAGTCGTCTACCGCGGCATTCCGCTGGGTCAGGTGCCACAGTTGGACCTGTCTCCACGTGGCTGCACCGCGCTGCTGGACTCGATGGGCAAGCTCATCACCGACACCGCCGCCGAGATCGACGCGCTGCCCGAGGATGACACGCCGGGCACGGTGGTCGTGGCGATCATGACCGACGGTCTGGAGAACGCGAGCGTCGAATGGCAGCGGCCGGCCATCAAATCCCTTGTCGAGCAACAAACCAACGACCACGGGTGGGCGTTCCTCTACATGGGCGCCGATCAAGACGCGGTCGAGGTCGGAGAGGGCCTGGGCGTCAAAGCCGAGCAGTCCGTCACCTATGCGCGTGGGAAATCCCGCGACGCATGGGTTGCGGCCTCCGGCAACGTGCGCAGATACCGCGGCGACAAGCTCGTCGACCCGGTCGCCGCCATGCCCGCGTTCACGGATGAACAGCGTGCCGGACTGGCGGACCGCTAGCCTCTGCGGTCACTGGGGGCCGACTCGTCGTCGGCCCCCAGCTTCGACAGGAACTCCCGCACCTGGTCACCGACGGTGTGCTTCCCGCTCGTCGCCGTCAGTGCGACGAGTTTGTTGAGTGGCTCGATCAACTCCGACTCACTCGCGGTGAGATCGGCGTAGGACTCATCGAGGAAAAATGCCGCCGGCGGGACGGCCAGGTAGCCGACGAGGTCGAGGAACAGCTCGAGCTGGCGGGCGGCCCCGGGAAGGTCGTCCTCGAATTCGTCGCCGGCCACGAGCGGGACGGTGTCCAAGTCGTTTTTCCACAGTTGGCGCTCGAGGTGGTCATCTCGCAACGTGAGCACGGTCCCGCGGCCGAATTCAGTTGTGTCGTTCCCGCGGGCTGCTCTCACCTCGTCCAGTAGGTCGTGAAAGTCCTCGTCGCTCAACGAATAGCCGACGAACACCATCTTGCGCATCATGAGCAGGCCTTGAACCAACCCCATCAATGCGCCGTACTGGCGGGGCATCCTCAGATAGTCGGCTCGCGTCAGGATCATGTCTTCGTGCCGGTCGACGCTGCCGTGCAGTTTGAGGAGGAGTCGACCATCGGTCTTTCGAGGGTCTTTCGGAAGGACGGCTATGCCACCCCGCCCGACGGCATCCTCATACAGTTCGTCGAAGTTGGTGGTGACCGCCTCTTTGCTCGGCAGTGAGGCAAGCAGGCCGTGCACGAGCGAGTAGTGCTGCCGGTCGCGGATGCGATCCGCGACGCGCTTCTTGAAACTGCCGCTCGTCTTGGGCAACGCTGATTCGATCAGCGTCGCTTGGTCCCGCAAGTCCTTTGTCTTGAGGAGTTCTCTCTGGGGGTCGGTGAATTCGGCTTCGACTGCCAGATTCTCCAGCAACCCCTTCCAGGTATCTACCCCCGCGCCGGCGCTCACTCCGGCGCCGACGAACAAGACAAGTTGGCGTTCTTTGGCGTCCTCGGCCAACCCTTCCGCTTTCAATATCAGGTCGTCACGCAGCGGCCATATCTTGCCTTCTGTGGTGCTTCCGAGGAACTTTCGGCGTGCCCATTGTGCGGCTGCGTAGGCCTTGTCGCCGCGCGTGACGAGAACGATGTCCACCTTGTGCTCACGGGCAAGTGTGGTCAAGGTTTCGATCAGCCCCAGGGTCAGCTCGCCCTTCTTGCCGCGGCCGCCACCTTTCCCGGACCCCACCACGTTCACGGCGAGACGCGGCAAAGGCCATTCGTAGATGCGCTCTGGGTTCGGGGTGGAATTCGCTTCGGCGGCGGCACGTTCGACGAACTCCTCGATGATGGGGGAGAAGGCTGAGAACTCCGACTGCTCGCCATATTGCCCGACGTTGCCCAACCACACCCGTGGTTTCTTGTGCCGCCGGCCGAGTGGGATCACCCTGCGTCCGTCCCACGTTATGGGTATCTCGTCTCTGTAGCCCTCGATCAAGCCGTTCCACTTGGGCTCAATCGTGAACGCGCCGTCGGTTGGCAGTAGTACCGCATCGCACGCGATCTTGTTCAGGTCTCCGTTGATGACGAAGAGGTGGCCGCTCATGGACGAAGAGGGTACCGATGCGGCGGTCGCCCATTCGTCGGAATCGTCCTGTCGCGCCGCCGTCGGAACGATCCCACCGCTGGGTTTTGCAAGATTATGCAACGCATGCGGTGACGGTTAGCGAGATCCGACGGCACGAGCATCTATTTGTCGGTGGGCTATGTCATTCTGTTCGGCTCGCGTGTGCGAGCGACCACGAACAGCGAATGGAGCACACACGATGACCACCTACCTGGTGAATGCCGCCGAGACCAACCCCGCAGCCCACACACCTGCGAATGCGGCGCCACGGACTACCGGATCTCGCACCACAACGAATAGGAATGTCGGGGTCCTTGCCGGCGGCATCCTGTTGTCCGTCAGCTGCAGCATCCTGTTGTCTCTCAATGACATCGGGGTGACCGAATCCGGCGCAACTGCCCCCTCGGTACAGTTGGCCAGCGCCGTGACCAGCGTCGAAGAGCGCCGTGAGCCAAAGGTCCGCGCTCTCTCCGGACCCACGATCCCGTTGGAACCGGTGTCGACGGCAAGCCAGCGCAACGCGGTACGTAGCGCCAAGGAGTACCTCGACTACAGCGCGTTTTCGCGTCAGGGGCTCATCGAGCAACTGGAGTACGAGGGCTTCTCCACCGCTGACGCGACTTTCGCCGTCGACAGCGTCCCCGTCGACTGGAATGCGCAAGCCGCGAAAGCTGCCAAGGCCTACCTGGACTATTCAGCGTTCTCGCGGAGCGGACTCATCGAGCAACTCGAGTACGAGGGGTACACCCCTGCGCAGGCCGCCTACGGAGCCACTACGGCAGGCCTGTAGTGGCGGCGCTGGGCGTCGGTCATCGCGTGGTTGTCCCTCGGCGAGAGTCTCTTTCGTCGATAACCCACGGATCGCTGCGCGATGGCCGGCCCATTCTTCAGTCGCCCGACACTTTGTCGGTGGCCGGCGTGATACTGGTCGGCTCCCGTGAGTCGAGGCTGGTAGCACGGGGAAGTCGTTCTGGCCCAGGCGAATCAACAATAAAGGACATCAGATGAACACATCTTCGGACGTGCCTCATGAGCAGCAGTAAAAGCTCCCCAGGCGCGGGCGGCCTGATCTTCTTCGTCTTCGTGCTCATCGCGTTGGTGCCGAAGCCGGTCTGGATTGCCCTCGGCATCATCGCTGCGGTAAGCGTTGTGACCTGGGCCCTCTGTAAGATCGCCGCTGCTGTGGAAAAGCGTCACACCGAGGCGCAGGAACGGGCGCGTATCGAGCAAGCCGCCCTGGCCGCGGACGCGAAACGTCAACGTGAAGAACGGATCCGCCAGGAAAAGCAACGGCGTATCGACACCCTCGGCAAGCAGAACGCGGCGCTGGTGGAATCCGCCCTGAGCGCGGTGAAGCAGGTGGCTGCGTCCGAGGCCGCGCGTGCCGGGTGGCTGGGAGACGTCGACTTCAGCGCCGACATCACCGGGATCACCGACAACTTCGAGAAAGCGCACGCGCTGCGTGGCGTCATCGGAAAGCTGTCGGCGTTGGACAAGCCCAGCGCCGAGGACCGCAAGATCCTCGCGGAGACCAAGACCACCGCTGCACACCTCGAAGTCGCAGCGATCGAACGGGTGGAGCTCATCGGCAAATGCGCCAAGGAAGCGCAACTGATCGACAAGTCGTTGCGCACCGAACGCGAGGACGCCCGGGTCGCCGAGCAGCGCGCCGAACTGCACGCCAAGTTGAGTGCGATGCTCTACGGCATCGAGGCCACCCCGGAAACCAACCAGCAGGATTCGGCGGTGGACGCGGTGATGGCACGCGTTCAGGCGTATCGGGAAATCAAGAACCAGATCCAGCAAGCCCGTCACGGTGGAAATCAGTAGCCGTGTCGGCGACGGTGCCAGTTCCTCACCGCATGTCATACCCGTTTGGGACACTGAAGTTGACGATCGGGAAAGAGCGCAGATGGAGTCGACAACCACACCGAAGCTTGGCGACGAGTTCGCTGAGGCTATGACTTACGCGGCAAAATTACATGCGACGCAGACCCGGAAGGGCGGGGACATCCCGTACTTCGGACATCTGATGTCGGTGTCGGCGCTAGTGATCGAAGCCGGCGGCAGCCAGACACAGGCGATCGCGGGTCTTCTCCATGACGCCGTCGAAGACCAGGGTGGAAAGCCGACTTTGGACGAGATCGAATCCCGGTTCGGCTCGGCCGTGGCCAAGATCGTATCCGAATGCAGCGATACGGATGAGGTACCCAAACCGCCGTGGCGTGATCGCAAGGAACGCTATATCGCGCACTTGCGGGGCGCCTCCGACGACGCCGTCCTCGTATCGCTGGCTGACAAGGTTGACAACGCCCGGGCGATTCTCCGCGACCTGCGTTTGCACGGTGACCACCTCTGGCAACGCTTCAACGTCAAGGATCCGCAACAGCATCTGTGGTATTACCGCAGCCTGCTGGAGGTGTTCGAGGAGCGTACTGACAGTTGGCTGGTGGATGAGCTCAGGTACACCGTCGAGCAGATCGCTGCGCTAGCCGGTCCTACTGTGCGCACATAGCTGCGAAGTGCCACCGGGAGCTGCAAGGAACAGCGGACCCCGCCTTGGCGCGAGCAGAGTGGTCAGAAGTAGTTTGCGAAGTGGTGCTTGACACCGCTGGACTCGATTGTCCGACCGAGACCGTACGACGCGTCGCCCGACCAATTACTGGCGAGCACATCGAGGACGTCAGCGCCGGGTTGCCCGCCGAGAGCGTGCAGCAGGGCGGGCACGTCCTCGGCGGCGATCGTGTAGAAGTACTCGTATTCGCCGTCCGAGCTGATGCATTCGGTGACCGCTCCGAGATCTTGACCGACAATCCGAAGCGTCCCGCTGGAGTCGAGATAGACATCAAGATCGAGTCGGCTGCCGTCCTCGCGGTGTTCATTGAGCAGGCTCACATGGCGGGATTCTGCAGGCTCGGGTTCGGTTTGAACCATGTCGTTGAGCTTCCATAGGAGTTTGCTACATCGACGGATGCCTCAATAGGCGATCCCACCAGCTCGACCAGACCGCCACGGGAGTACTCCCTGCGAGGATAGGACGATGCCCGACGAGCCGAGCTTTGTCGATGTGGTCAACCCGACGCCGGAGGAGATCCGCGTCTGGGCATACAGCGGGGCGTTCGAGCCGATGCAGGACTGGGACCTCATCATCGCGGACATGGACAACATGGAGCTGCTCCTGGAACTTGTCGGCGACCGAGCGTGCCCTGCCCGAAAATACCTACTCGACAGCCTGTACTGCCTGGTCGGCCATTCGGACCGCACCGACCCTCGTCTGTTGAGCGCCGCCCAGGCGGCCCGGACGTCTTCGGATGCGTGGATCGCGGCGTGGGGTCGGCGCGTCTGCCGGGTCGCAGACCATCCCTCTGATTTCAATCGCGCGGACTGGTGTGGGCTGGACGGTTTTCGCTCGGACCCGGACGGATAGGGCTTGGCGGCTGCACGCTCACTGCCGATCAGTGCGGCGCGTGCACCTGAGCGCTGTCGAACTCTTGAGGCACTTCCCATTTGGTGCGGATGCGACAGGAGTGGCTCGTGGTCCAGCATCAGATGGTCATGTCAACCGCGCTCCTGCGGTGTGGGTCCGCATGTCTGTCGGTGGGCTCTGCCATTCTGTCCGGCTGGCCTGAAAGGCAGCCAGTGTCATTCTGTGCGAAAGGGATGGGCAGTGATACATCGGGACGGCCGAGATTATGGGACGGAACTCGACGACGACATGTTGGAGCGCATCACCGCGGTGGTCGCCAGGAGCGATGTCATCGAGACCTTGAGTAACAAGCGCAGCAACTGGATTGCGTCGTTCGACCGTGCTGGGGTGTGGGTGGAGACCGAGCGGTCCAGGGCCCGGACATCTGGGCCTCAGCGGGTGCCGGCGTGGATGATCGCCGTGGCCTGGGAACGGTTGTGTAAGAACGGAACTCTCAGCCACATCGAGCTGCTCAATGACCTGAAGGTCATGCGGTCGGCGTTTGTCTGCGCGCTGCTTGCCCAGTTCCCTGATGTCGTGGTGGTGCAAGATCGCCCGGCAGTCCTGGAACGGATCACCACGCCGTGAAGTACAGGTCGGACTGCGGCCGCAACACCGGAGCTTCGCTCGAACAACGCGGCGACCGATCAATTACCGGGTGTCGCAGTGCACCCGCCGCGATACTGACGTCAGATTTGGGATGAGTACACCAAGGAGGAAGCATGCCCTACGACAGTGATGGCAGTTTTGTGTCCATGAATGACGCGCTCGATTCGTGGGAGCCGATTGCCGTCGCAGTCCTTACGGAAACGGCGAAGAAGTACAACAGTGTCGTCACCTATACCGAGCTGTCCAATGCTGTCCAATCTCGTTCGGGGATCGGACACAAAGGGTTGTTGACCAACTGGATCGGCGATCTGTTGCAGCGGGTCATATACCACTGTCGTGACCACGGCATCCCGCATCTCAGCGCGCTGTGCGTCACGGCCGACGGCACGGTGGGACGTGGCTACAGCAATGTCCCATTGCTGATTGGCGACGTCGAGTCGATGAGCCTGGAGCAACTGGACGACCACGCAGCCAAGGTGCGGCTCGAGTGCTACCGGCACTTTGGCGCGGAGTTGCCACCAGGAGGCGGTGAGCCAACGCTGACACCGAAGGCCAAGTCGGCGCAAGAGTGGAAGCGCGCCCAGGCCAAGTTGGCGGAACCGCCCAAGCTCTGCCCGGTTCACTTCATCACGCTGCCCGCGACGGGCGTATGCGATGAGTGCCAATGAAACGTGGACCGCGGTGGCTGTGGGCCCCGATGAGCAGCCGGCGATGTCGACCTCAGCGCCGACATCAACGGGATCACCGACAACTTCGAGAAAGCGCACGCTTTGCGTGGAGTGATCGGGAAGTTGTCGGCCTTGGACAAACCCAAGGCCAAGACCGCAAGATCCCCGCCGACGCCAAGACCACCGCTGTCAACCTGGACGGGGTGCCGTCGCGGGTAAAGGCGTGCCGGGAGATCAAGAACCAGATTCGACAAACCCGTGGCGATGCAGCCGCACAGACACACGTCGCGCTACCTCGACGGCCCGCCGACAAGTCTTGTGTCCGGCGGCCGGAGCTGGATCGGCTGGTCAGCTCGATACGCGAGCCCGTTCAGGTCGGCGCCTCGGCCAGGAGTTCGTCCAAGGTGTGACCGGACACGGCGGCTCTGCCTTCCCAGTAGGCCCGTGTCCGTCGGTTGACATACACCGGCCCTCCCCAGCTGCTGCCCACCATGCTCTGTGGGTCTTCTCCCATAGAGACGGCGAACGCTGCTTGTTGTGTAGCCCAATCGGATTCACTCGCCGGGACAGCGATGATGGTGCCGTCCTGGCTGAGCCACCTGAACCCGCCGAGGATCAGGATTTCGTCGGGGTACGGCACACAAGGGGTGTCTTGCCCATCGTCTTCGTACCATCCAGAACCTTCGTACGGCGGTGGCTCCATCAACGAGTCACCCAAGAGCCCGGTAGGGGTATCGGCGGGGAGCGGTCACCGGCTGATCTTTGCACATCGGTATGGCAGGAGCAGCGCACGTATGGGCACCGTAGAGGCCGACGCGATTGTCGCACACGCCACGCCTATGAGGATCCCTCAAACCCCGCACCCCGCAACGGCTCCCCGAACTGCGCCCGAAGCTCTAACAATGGCTCGATCGTGCGGACCGCGATATCGAGGCGCTCCTCGAGCGTTCCGGTCAACAGCACCCATGAGTGCCCGGCGGCGGTGAGGGCGTCGGCGAACCAGCTGGTCATCTCGGCGCGGATGGCCAGATCACCTTCCCGCATCCCGTCGTCGTGCCACGGCACACCGTCATGGTCGGTGAGCAGGTACACCGTGCGGGGTGGGACGTCCGTCCATGGGCCGCCGGATGCCTCGCCGAGGTAGCGGCGCTTCCACACCGCCGTCGCGAAGGCGTCGGTGTCGCAGATCAACACCGGAGAACCTGAGCGCGCGGCGAGCTCCTCCAGCCGTGTCTGTTCCGGACCGATGACATCGAAATCAAGGGCATCCCATTGCAGTTCGTTGATATGAACGCCGGGGTTGGCGGCCGACTTGAGTTCGGTGTACTCGCGGCCGTACTCGGGCACACATTGCGTCGCGGCCCACGCTCCGCCGCGTGAGGCATAGTGCCGGGCCAACTGTTCGGCCACCGTCGTGGTACCGGAAGATTCGGCGCCCACCACGACGACCCGCGTCACCAAACCAGCCTGCGTCGCGGGAGCCAACTCGTGCCACCGGCCGGCGAGATCGCGTCGTACCGCCGTGCTGCTTCCGGTGCGCCCCGTCCTCACGGCGGTCGCGCCGAACCACCGGGCGAGCTCGTCGACGTAGTCATCACCGCTGAACACCGCATCGATCTCCGGCGCGGCACCGGGGGCCCGTACGCCGGCCCGCATGGCGGCGACTTGCGCCGCCCACACCCGCTGATCGGTCACGTCGACCGGTGCATCACAAGGGATTCCGGCGATCCGCACGTTCGCATCGCGCTCGTGCTCCTCGCGCAGCCATGCCATCCGGTCGGCCAGCGGAATCGACTCGACAGCCGCTGCCATCACCAGCACGGTGAACCGGTCACAGCGCGCGGCCGCGGCCCGGATGGCCTCGTGATGCCCGATCCTCGGCGGGTAGAACTTGCCGATCATCAGGCCGTGCCGGAACTCGGTCATCGCACCGCGCTGTCGGCCGGCAGGGCCGCATCGACCGGGGCCGGCGCCCGGGTCCAGGCACGCAGCCCCGCGATGCACAGGCCGAGGAACAACACGTATACCGCCGCGGTGAGGACCAGACCCTGACTGAGATAAAGCGGGATGAAGATGCAGTCGGCGGCGATCCAGAAATACCAGGTCTCGATCCGCCGGGTGTTGAGCAGCCATTGCGCGACCAGCGATAGACACGTCGTCACCGCGTCCAGGAACGGTGCCGCGTCGTGCGCGGCGGTCAGGGTGACGTACAGCACCCCGGTACCGAGCACCAAGAACACCGCGCACCAAGCCAACTCGCCCCGACTGCTCCGACGCACCACGGTGGTGCCGGTGTCTGCCCGGCCTCTCAGCCACTGCCACCAACCGGCGAAACCCAGGACGATGTAGAGCACCTGCAGGCCCGAAGCTGCCCACAGACTGGCCGAAGTGAACAACACGAGGAAGAACGCGTTGTTGGCGATCCCGATGGGAAAGTTGAGGATGTTGCGCCGGACCGTCAAGGCGACGCACAAGCCACCGGTGACGAAGCCGAGAAACTCGGCCCAGCTGACCGCGTCGGTGCCGATCGTGAAGAGCGCACCGTTGAGCGGCTCCACCATCCGGGCCAGCCAGTCGATCATCTGGCACAGCCTATTAGCTACGTCGTCACCCCCGGCCGGGCGCTACTCCAAAAACGCGACCAGCCCCGAATGGTCCGTCTCGCCCACGAGCCTGGGCGCATGGTCGAACTCGCAGGACGTGACGCGTCGTGCGAGTTCGGGCGTGGCGAAGATGTAGTCGAGGCGGAACCCGTTGTCACCTGGGCGGCTGAACCACGAGTACTCGCGGACCGTCGGATGCAGAGACCGCCACACGTCGACGTATCCGGACGTGATCAGACGTCCCGGCATCTCGGGCCCGATGAACCTCGTGCCCTTGGGGTCTTTGTCGAGATCGTTGTTGCCGGTGTTGAAGTCACCGATGAGTAGGTCGACCTCGCTGCGTCGGGCTCGATCGATCAGCGCCTCCCAGTAGGGGAGTTTGGCGTGGGCCTGCGGCAGGTAGACGCCGGCCACGATGGTCCCGTCGAACTCGGCGCACCATAGGTGGTGGCCGGGAAGATCCCGGGTGAAGCGCGACGCGCGGTCGATCGGGGTGCGGGATGCGATCAGCACCGTGTTCTGTTTCGGGTCGGCCATCGGATGCGTCGTCGCGTACCCGGCGCTTTCGAGCTGGGTGATCAGGCGCAAGCCGGTGTCGTTGGCCCGGAACTCGGTCACCACGAGCAGATCGGCGTCATAGCCCAGCAGGCGTGCGGCGAGCGCCTCAGCAGACTTGTTCCCGCCGTGGCGGATGTTCAATGTGGCGATTCGCAGCGTCATCGGGAGTGTCCTCTCGCTCGACGTGGAATCTCCAGCGAGCCGGACAGTATGTAGGAGGGCACCGACATCTCGGGTGAACGATGGTGAACGGACGAGATGTCACCACCCCTGAGTAGCCTCCGGCCATGGGAGACAAACGACTTGAGCGCAAGGCCAAACAGGCTCGTCGTGATGTGCGACGTGCGAAGAAACGCGACCGAGAATCTCGTCCTGACACGACCTTCAGGGATGTGATCCGCAAGACGGTTACGGGCAGACATCCCCTGAGCCTGCTCGGCATGGCCAGCTATTTGCTCCATCGGGTCACGCCCGACCCGCTGGACTATCCGAAGGTTGAGAGCGATGCCGGCTTTCTGGATCGGTTCGTCACCGGCATGATCGGTGAGCGGAATCGGGAGACGACGGCGCTGCTGGCTGTGCTCGCCGAGCTGCTCCTCGACGACCCGGGGCTGCAGCTTCGATGCCGAGAAGCGGTCGCTGAACGTGACAACCCTCTGCCGCAATGGATCACCGCGCTTCCGCAGATCGAGGTGTACCGCGCGGTGCGTCTAGCTGATGTGCTCGGCGACGCCGACGAACTCGTCATCGGTGCGCGACTCGACGGCAAGCACGAGCTCACTGCGGCCGTCCTGGTCGATCACAACGCACTGTCGAGCGTCATCGACGCCATCGTCATGTCGGAACCGATCGGCGTGGGTATTGCACGGACGGCTGAATCCGGCAGTGACACCAATGTCGTCGAGATGACGTTGGCTGATGCCCGGACGTGGATCGAGGATGCGCTCTCCGAGCCGGCCTTCACGCGTGCGACCCGTACCTGGACGCAGTCCCGACCCCTGATTCAGTGGCTGGTACGGCAGCTGCCCGAAGGTGGTGCGCACCGGCCATCCACGGACTGGGCGGCAGCTGGGGAGCTGTGCGACAGGTTCTTCGCCACCGATGCGGCAAGTCCCTTCACTGACCCCGGCCACCGGGACCTGTTGCTTGAGCTCTTCGAGACTGGTTGTGGTGACCCGCTGCGGTGGAGCGAGATCCGCGTTGAACGTGCGATCGGTCGTCCGTGTCTTGACGACTTCTACGGTCGGTTGGAAGTCGTGTTGGACGCGCCTGATCTTCTGCGCGCCTACATTCCATACGCTCACGCGCAGAGCGGGATTCGCGATGAGCTGACCGCGCGAACGATCGCGACGCTCGACAAGCTGAGGTCTCCTTACAAACGGGAGATGCTGAGGCAGGCAGAGCGCGGGGATTACCTCGACGCGGGCTAGGTGTGATGTCCAGGAAGGTTGTTCTGTTCGATATCGGTGAGCCTGTGTGACAGGTGAAGGCCTCCGGTTGTGAAGTGGAGCTGTCGAGGAACCGCTTCACCAACCAGGAGGCCTTCGTGTCCCACGCTAACGCTGCTTTGACCCCGCGCGCTCGATTGAGGCTTGCCCAGCTCGTCGTGGAGTCGGGCTGGACCTACTCGGCCGCGGCCAAGCTGTTCATGGTCGCCCCACAAACCGCTAAGAAATGGGCCGATCGCTTCCGCGCCGAAGGGCCGGCCGGCATGGCCGACCGCAGCTCACGACCCCATATCAGCCCGAACAAGACCAGGCCCGAGGTCGTGCGCTTGATCGTGGGTCTGCGGTGGCGTCGCCGACTCGGTCCAGTGCAGATCGCCGCACGGCTTGGCATGGCGGCCTCGACCGTGCATGCCGTGCTGAGCCGCTGTCGGATCAACCGGCTCTCGCACATCGACCGAGTCACCGGCGAACCGCTACGCCGCTATGAGCACACCCATCCCGGTTCGTTGATTCACGTCGATGTCACCAAATTCGCCAACATCCCCGACGGCGGAGGACACAAATTCCTGAGTCGGCAACAAAGCAGACACAACGCGCGCCAGACCGCTCACCGCACCGGCGAACGAGGTCCACGCTATCGCCCCAAAATCGGAATTGCGTTCGTGCACACCGTCATCGACGACCACTCACGGATGGCCTACGCCGAGATCTGCTCCGACGAAAAAGCAGCCACCGCCATCGGTGTGCTGCAACGTGCCGTGGCGTGGTTCGCCGAGCGTGGCGTCACCGTCGAACGAGTCTTGTCCGACAACGGATCGGCCTACAGGTCCTACGCCTGGCGTGACGCATGCGCCGATCTGCGCGTCACCCCGAAGCGAACCCGCCCGTACCGACCTCAAACCAACGGAAAGATCGAGCGATTCCACCGCACTCTGGCTGACGGTTGGGCCTACTCACGGCTCTACGAGTCAACCGAACAGCGCAACGCCGCCCTACCGGGCTGGCTGCATTTCTACAATCACCATCGAGCCCACTCCGCAATTGGAAGTCGGCCACCAGTCACCCGACTGACCAACCTCCCTGGACATCACAGCTAGGAGGTCCCGTTACACCTTCACCAGCTCACGCCCCGCAATCTTCTGCGTCCGCTTGTAGAGCCACAGGAGAACCAGCGCGAATCCGACGATCCCGATGAGCTCTGCGGGAGTCCCGTCATTACCGGTGAAGATCGCGAAGGGTGCGTCGTTGCCGGTGCCGGCGACGAATCCGGCGAAGACGACGCCGTAGAGGCTTTCGCCGACGATCATGCCGGTGGCCAGCAGGACGCCGAGACGCTTCTTGCGTTCCACGTTGCCACCGGTGTGGTCGGCCCAGCGGTTGTAGAACCAGCCCAGGAGCGCGCCGAGCGGGATGATCAAGGTCAGGCTCATCGGCAGGTACATGCCCATCCCGACGGCCAGCGGGGGCAGGCCGAATCGTGTGGTGCGGGTGAGGATCTCATCGGCGATGACGATCACCACCCCGATGGCCGCGCCCAGGCCGATCAGTGACCAGTCCAGTGAACCGCCGAACACGCCCTTGGCCAGCGACGAGATCAGCGCGGCCTGGGGTGCGGCGAGCGCGTTGTCGGTGGCACCGGGGGCGCCGAGGAACCCGAAGGCTTGTTGCATCAGGTCGAGCACCGGCGGGATGATCGCCGAGCCGAACAAGACGCCGATCACCAAGGCCACCTGTTGTTTCCACGGGGTGGCGCCGACGAGTTGGCCGGTTTTGAGGTCTTGCAGGTTGTCGTTGGAGATGGTCGCGACGCCGAAGGTGATGGCCGCGACGAACAGGGTGAAGGCGATCAGTGCGACCGACTGCTCATCGTCGGCGCGGCCGAACACGAGCTTGATCAGCACCGCGGCGATCAGCACGGTCAGGATGCCGACCCCGGAGATCGGGCTGTTCGACGAGCCGATCAGCCCGGCCATGTAGCCGCAGACCGCGGCGATCACCAGGCCGATGACGAAGACGAACACCACGCTGGCCACGATGATCCCGGTCGCACTTCCCTGCAGCACCGTGGTGTGGCTGAAATCCCACAGCAGCACCGCAATTGGGATCAGCATCGCCAGGATGACGCCGACGACGATGGGGAACGGGATGTCGCGCTGGATGATGTCGACCAGCTGGCCCTGCCGGCGGTCGCGGGCCGAGGCCAGCGCGTCTTTGATGCCCTTGATGATCGGGCGCAGGATTTTCAGCAGCGTCCACACCGCGGCCACCGCGATCGCCCCGGCCCCGATGAACCGCACCTCGTCAACGAACACCGCGTCGATCACGTCGGAGATCTCGCCGGTCCCGAACGAGCCGATGGTGCGGATCGGCAGCAGCACCCCGAACGAGATGACCAACCCGACGAGCATCGCGATCCCGACGGTCATCCCGATCAGATGCCCCACCCCGATCAACGCCAGTGACAGGCTCGCACCGAACATCGAGCCGCCGGCCCCCACCCGGAAGTACGCCGCCACATAGTTGGCGAGCACCTTCAGGTTGGCCAGTAGCCCGAACCCCGCCGACACCAGGGCGCCGAACGCGATGACCCGGATGCCGACGCGGTTGTCCTCGGCGCCGCCGGAGCTGTCACCGACCTTGAGCACCTCGGCGGCGGCCACGCCCTCGGGGTAGGGCAGATCCGAGCCGGTCACCAGGGCCCGGCGTAGCGGGATGGAATACATCACGCCGAGGATGCCGCCGAAGGCGCACAAGGCCACGGTGATCCAGTACGGGAAGCCGGTCCACCAACCGATCATGATGAGCCCGGGCAGCACGAAGATGATCGCCGAGAGCGTGCCTGCCGCCGAGGCGACCGTCTGCACGATGTTGTTCTCCACGATCGAGTGGTTGGCGAAGTTGCGCAGGATCGCCATCGAGATCACCGCGGCCGGGATGGCGGTGGCGAAGGTCAGGCCGACCTTGAGGCCGAGGTAGACGTTCGCGGCGGTGAACACCAGCGTGATCGCGCCGCCGAGCAGGATCCCGCGGACGGTCAGTTCACGCAGGGTCGGCGTGGTGGGGTGTGTGACGGCCAATGCGGCATCCTCTCGGTTGCTGGTGAATACACGGTAGACACTGCGAGGCCGGACTGCGGGGTCATCGGGACTGGGCTCCGTCACGGCCCCTTGATTGGATATGGGATTTCACTGGTACTCTGATCCCATGGAGGCCGTCATCGATTCCGGAGGTCGAGTCGTCCTGCCCAAGCAACTGCGCGATGCACTGGGGCTGACTCCGGGTACGACGGTCGACATCTCGGCGTACGGCGGCGGACTGCAGATCGTCCCGGGTGGCAGGACCGCACGGCTGCAGCGGGATGAGAACGGGCGCCTGGTGGCAAAGGCCGAGACGGTCGTTACCGACGAGATGATGTTCGCTCTCATCGATTCGGGACGGCGCTGACGCCGGTGCCCGTCACAGCGGTCGACACCAGCGTCGCGGTGCCCCTCCTCGTGAGCTCCCACCAACAGCACGCGGCCGTCGCCCGGTGGGCGACGAGCAGGACACTCGGGCTCAGTGGGCAAGCGCTCGCCGAGACATATTCGGTGTTGACACGTCTGCCCGGCGACGCCCGCGTCGATCCGGCTGATGCGGTCACCCTGATCGACGAGAATTTTCCCGAGTCCTTCCCGCTCGGAGTCCGTGCCGCGCGCGCCGCTCACCGCGAGTTCGCCCGGCGGGGCATCGCAGGGGGAGCTACGTATGACGGGCTCGTGGCATTGGCGGCTCGTGAGCATGGGGTCGTCCTGGTTACCCGGGATGCACGTGCGCGCGCGACCTACGAAGCGCTCGGGGTGATCACGGAAGTGCTGGCGGACAGCCCCTCGTCGTGAGAGTGGGACCACCCGTCCAAGCCGCACCTCGTGTCGTAGCCACGGGCGATCATGGATCGCATGAATGACATCCCGTTCGACGCGGAGCCCGGATCGCACGGAGTGGGTGTGCGCTTGATCGACCGCTACCGGCCTACATCCGAGGAGGCCGTCGCCGAGTTGGAAGCCGCTTGGGACGCGGTTTCCGCCGCGGGTGCTGCCGTGCCCGCGCGGCGGTGGTGGCGGAAACGTCAGTACATCGAGGCTCTTCATGCATTCGATGAGGCGAACCGGAGATTCGAGCGCGCGTTCTCCGGAGTCGCTCGGGCTCGCGTCGGTTCAAACCCGCACCAATGGGGATTACTGAGCGACAACGTGGAATCGACGTTGGATCATTGCCTCGACGGCGATATCAGCCATGGATTGCGTAGTCGGCTGAAAGCTATACGTGACAAGGTTTTTGACGCACGGATAGCGGCGCATACCGGGGATCGAGATCTCGAGGCTGAACTGACGCGTGCGCTCGCTTCCTGCCTGGACCTTGAACCGTGCGATGAGCGGGCACGCCGTCTGGTGCATCATCTCCCGGCATGGGCGAGGCCCATTCCTGATGTCGATCTGGACGCCGCCGCGCAGACTCTCACACGCCAAGGGTTTGTGCGCTTCGCCGAGCGCTACTTCCATTACATGGAGCCGGCCTGGTTCTGTGCCGATACGCGCTTTCAGCTGCGCACGTTCACCGTATCGCTAAGTGCGGTCGACACATTGGAGCTGCACGACATCATCGTCACGGAGCTTCGTGGTGACAGCCGACCGACTTGCTCGCCTGGTTTAGGGACCGCAGCGTTGCGTCATTTGTGTCGCACAGCCGACCACTACGGTTTGTCGGTGAACCTCATGATCATGCCCGGTGATCGCACGGAAAACAGCGCCGCACGACTGGCGGGTTGGTATAGCCGCCATGGTTTCGAGATCCGTCAGGCGACTCCGGGGTCCTTCCTGGCGGCGAAAGGGCATCGCACACCCAACCGGTGCAGCCCTATCTGAGGCTTCCCCAAACCGCAGCGACACCTCCCGAAAGGCCCGTTTGGGGTTCGCGTTCGACAACGCCGTGAACACGTCGCGCAACGCCTCGTTGCTGTCCGTCGCGCACATCGCTGTCGCCCCACCCGGGCGCGTAGTCGCCCGGTTTGCCGACGTCGCTCGGCCGGTGCCGGTCGATGCGCCGGGCGATCTGGTGTACGACCACCCCGACATCATCGAGTTGGCCGTCGCCGACGCGCGCGCCCACTGTGCCGTCAACCCGGACCCCGACTGTTTGCTGGGTGCGGAGTTCGCGCTGTGCGATCTGCGGCTGGTCCATGAGGCGGTCGCCGGGCGCGCGCTGCAGCGTGACACCTTCCGCCGGGCGATGGAGCGACACCTCGAGCCGACGGCCTTCGTCATGACCGGCGGCCGCGGACGGCATGCGGAACTGATTCGTCGCGCATGATGTGAACCACAAGGTTGTGTGCCGCCAATTCACCTCAGGCAAAAGCGGTTTGGGCGTCAACAAATATGAGTCGATCGGCGCATTCGACGCATGCGTCAGTACTGTCGTACCGTCGAAACCGTGGAAATGTACAACCAGGCTTTCGAGTGGACGGAAACCAATCGGCACTGGCTCATCGAGGTTCCCATTCGGGTCGTGGCGTACATCGTCGTCGCGTTAATCATTCGGTATTTGCTGCACCGCGCGATCGACCGCGCCACCACCGGCCGAACGGGAAAGCCTCGTAGCGGGGACGCGCAAGGGCAAGAGAAGAAGCCCCCGCTGTTGCGCTATCTGCGGGACCGCGCGTCGGCGAGCAGCAACGGCGCCCGCGCCGCCGAACGCCGAAGACAACGCGCGCAGACCATCGGATCGGTGCTCAAGTCCACGACATCCATCGTGCTGCTGGTCTGGATGGTCCTGGCCGCGCTCAGTGTGCTCGGTGTGAACATCGCCCCGTTCATCGCCTCGGCCGGTGTGGTCGGCCTCGCGATCGGCTTCGGCGCCCAGAACCTGGTCCGCGATTTCGTCAGCGGCGTGTTCATGTTGCTGGAGGACCAGTACGGCGTCGGCGACAACGTCGACCTCGGCGAGGTGTCCGGCGAAGTGCAGAGCGTCGGGCTGCGGATCACCACCGTTCGCGACATCGACGGCACGCTCTGGTACGTGCGCAACGGGGAGATCGCCCGCGTCGGGAACATGAGCCAGGAATACGCCGTCGCCCGGGTCGAGGTCCCGGTCGCACTGACCGCGGACCTGGACCGCGCCGAGCAGGTCGCCGTCGACGCCGCCCACGAGGTCATCGCCGACCCCGCGATGGCCGGCAAGGTCATCGGTGAACCGGAGATGCTCGGCGTGCAGTCGCTGTCAGCGGACCAGCTCACGTTGCGGATGACGCTGAAGACCCGACCGAACGCGCAGTGGTCGGTGCAGCGCAAGCTCCGTCGGGAGATCCTGCGTGCCTACGACGAACACGGCGTCGACCTGCCCTACCCGCAGGGACGCATTCACGCCGTCGTCGGTGGTCGGGACACCGCCACGTAGTTGTCCAGGTCGATATGCTTCTCGCCCGACCAGCGATACGCCCGAGTGATATCACCCGCGATATCGGGTTTCGCAACCACATATCTGTCGCCTGCCCGGTGCTGGTGTGACAGGCGGGAATCCCGAGTCGCACCAGGTGGGAACCCGCCGAACGTGGCCCTCGGTCGCAGCTCTCCGCCGAGTCCGGCACGCAATCAGTCGCCCCCTGTTCACCCACTGACCCCTTACACGTCACCTGGCCACGCCAAGCTTCGTCGACCCATTGCACAACTGAAGAGGGTGGCGAATGAGAACGGCGAGTGCGGCCTATGCCGCAGCGGTGACCACGGCGGCGCTGATCCTGGCAGGCTGCACGACCGAGGACCCGAAGCCCGGGGAGACCCAGGACACCCCGAAGGCGACCTCGCCGATCGACTGGAACCTGCCCGACGCGGACCGCTACCACCGCACGGCCACGTACCCGGTGCACCTCAACAAGCCGGCCGAGGATCCGGTCGAGAACGAGACCGTCGCCGAGATCTCCACCGTCACCCCCGACGGCAACACCGTCATCTACACCGACGCCGCGGCCAAGCGCATCGGCTTCGTCGACATCACGAACCCCGCCAAACCCGTTGGCGAGGGCACACTTTCCCTCGCCGAACTGGGCCACAAGGATGACCAGCCCACCTCGGTCGCCGCGGTCAACGAGTACGTTCTGGTCGTCGTCGACACCACCGGCGGCGACTTCCCGCACCCCTCCGGCCGCGTCGACATCGTCCGGGTCAACGACCGCACCCGCGTGCACAGCATCGACCTCGGCGGTCAGCCCGACTCGATCGCCATCAGCCCCGACGGGACGTTCGCCGCGATCGCAATGGAGAACCAGCGCGACGAGGAGTTCACCCCGCCCGGCAAGGAGGAAGGCGATCTGCCGCAGCCCCCAACCGGTTTCGTGCAACTGATCGACCTCAAGGGCGCGCCGAACACCTGGAAGCCGCGCAAGGTGGACTTCGACGTCGAAGCCGCGCGGAAAGCCGGGCTGGATACCCCGGAAGATCTCGAACCGGAGTACGTCAGCATCAACTCCCGCGGCCAGGTCGCCGTGACCCTGCAGGAGAACAACGGCATCGCCATCCTCGACGGCCGGGCCGGCACGGTACAGAAGATCTTCAGCGCCGGAAGCCAATCCGTCGACGGGATCGACACCAAAGAGGACGACGCGATCGACCAGACCGGCTCGATCCCCGACACCCCGCGCGAACCCGACGCCATCGGCTGGATCGGCGACGACCACCTCGCCACCGCCAACGAGGGCGACTGGAAGGGCGGCACCCGCGGCTGGACGGTCTTCGACGCCAACACCGGTGACGTGGTCTGGGATGCCGGCAACTCGCTCGAACAGCTCGCCGTCCGCACCGGCCTGCACATCGAAAGCCGTGCGGAGTCCAAGGGACCCGAGCCGGAAGGCCTGGCCATCACCAACATCGGCGGCAAGCCGACCGCGCTGATCGCCTCGGAACGCAGCAACTTCGTCTCCGTCTACGACGTCAGCGACCCCACAGCGCCGACGTTCCGGCAGATCCTGCCGACCACGCCAGGCCCCGAGGGCATCCTGCCGATCCCGTCGCGCAACCTGCTCGCGATCTCGTCGGAGGCCGACGACGCCGAGAACCACGTGCGCGCCTCGGTCAACCTCTACGGGTACGGCGAACCGTTCGCCGGCGCAGGCAAACCGAACTTCCCGTCGATCGTCTCCGGCGACATCGATGGCGCGCCGATCGGCTGGGGCGCGCTCGGGGCGCTGACCGCGGACCCGAAGGACGCCAACCGGCTCTACACGGCCACCGACGTCGCCTACGGCCCGGCCCGCATCCTCGGCGTCGACGTCAACCAGAAGCCCGCCCTGATCGACACCGCACTGCCGATCACCGAAGACGGCAAGCCCGTCACGCTCGACACCGAGGGCATCGCGGCGCGGCCCGACGGCGGTTTCGTGCTCGCTGTGGAGGGTGAAGACGGTGCGGGTAACCAGGTCGTCTACGTGGATGCGACCGGCAAGGTCGAGAAGCGGGTGCCGCTGCCCAATGACGTTGCGGCACAGCTCGGCAGCCAAGGACTGGAAGGCGTTGCGGTCGACGGTGACACGGTCTGGGTGGCACTGCAGCGCGAGCTCAAGTCCGACCCGAAGGGCGTGACCCGCATTGGCCGGTACACCCCGGCCGGGGACAAGTGGGAGTGGTTCGGCTACCAGCTGGACACCACCAGCACCAAGGACGACTGGATCGGGATCTCCGAAATCGCCGTCCACAATGGTGAATTGCTAATCCTGGAGCGTGACAAGCTCAACGGCCCCGACGCTCGCCTCAAAGCGCTGTACCGGGTGGCGATTCCCGACAGCGCGGGCGTGGCCTCGGCCGCGGACAAGCCGCGGGTGCTGCCGAAGACGTTGGCCCGCAACCTGTTGCCTGATCTGCAGGCCCCCAATGGCTATGTGCAGGAAAAGGTCGAGGGCTTCGCGATCGCCGGCAACGAGAACCTGTACGTGGTGACCGACAACGACGGACTCGACGATGCCAACGGAGAAACTGTGTTCCTCGACCTGGGCCCGGCCGCCGAAGCGCTGAAGGGATAACGCACGTCAGCCCCTGAACGTGGCTCGCGTGTCATGATGGCGCGCATGGGGACGGCGCTCATCCGATCCGACAAGTTGTTGATCTTCGGTGGCCTCGCGATCTGCGTGCTGGCCGGGCTGTCACATTACGGTGGCTGGCCGCACCTGGTCGGTTTCGTGGTCAGCGCCGTGGCGGTCACCGTCTTGGCCTCGGTCGTCGGCTTGGCCGTCGATCAACTCGGCGACCGGTTCGGGCCCGGCGCGACCGGTGTTCTGCAGTCGGCACTCGGCAACCTGCCGGAGCTGTTCATCTGCATCTTCGCGCTCAAGGCCGGACTGGTCGATGTGGTGCGGGCGGCGCTCATCGGTTCCATCCTGGCCAACCTGCTGCTGGTGCTGGGCCTGGCGTTCCTGGTGGGTGGACTGAAGCACGGCCCGCAGAAACTCGGCTCGGCCCAGGTCCGCACCATCCTGGTGCTGATGGTGCTGTCGGTCACCGCCATGGCGATACCGTCGATCGCGCACGAGGTGCACGCCCCGGCCTCCGAGCACGAAGTGTCGTTCTCGATGATCGTGTCTGTCGTCCTGCTGGTGCTGTTCGCGCTGTCCTTGCCGTACTCGCTGCGGCGCGACAAGTCCAAGACCAGCGACCCCGTGCCGCAGCCACACAGGGAGCCGCCTCGGTGGCCAGTCGGCTTGGCGATCGGCATGCTGGCCATCGCGGGCGGGTCGGCGGCGTTCGTCTCGGATTGGTTCGTCGCCGCGCTGGAACCGGCGATGGACTCGCTCAACATTTCTCAGGCCTTCGCCGGTTTGGTGATCGTGGCCATCGCCGGCAACGCGGTCGAGAACGTCGTCGGTGTGCAATTGGCGGCCAGGAACCAGTCCGAGTACGCGTTCTCGATCATCCTGAACAGCCCGATCCAGATCGCCCTGGTGCTGGCCCCGGTGCTGGTGCTGGTGAGTCAGTTCTTCGGGCTGGCATCACTGACCCTGGTGTTCGGGCCGATGCTGATCGTCGCGCTGCTGGTCGCCGTCGTGCTCGCCGCGATCATCGCCTTCGACGGGGAATCGACTTGGCTGGAAGGCGCGGCGCTGATCGCGCTGTACTGCATCATCGCCGCCTCGTTCTGGTGGGGATGACGCGTCAGACCTGAAAGGCGAACGCCTGGCGTGCGCCGCGGCGACGTTCGACAACGGCATCGGCCTCAGTAGATCGTGCGGTAGAGCTCCATGATCTCCCCGTGGGTCGGAATCCGCGGGTTGTTGCTCGGTGACCCGGACGCCAACGCCTGCGTTGCCATGATGTCCAGCCGTGCCTCCCAGTCGGTCTGCTCGATGCCGTATGCCCGGGGAGACGGCACCGCGACGTCGGCGCAGAGCTGTTCTAGCTCGGTCACCAAGGCGTTCGCTGCCGGACGGTCTTCAGTGGATTGCGGTACCACGCCCATCGCCCTGGCGCAGTCGGCATACCGGTCGACTGAGGCGTCGATCGAGAACTTGGTGACCGCAGGCAGCAACATGGCGTTGGACAGGCCGTGTGCGACGTGGAAATGGCCCCCGATCGGCCGGCTCATGCCGTGCACCAGCGCGACGCTGGAATTCGAGAAGGCCATGCCCGCCTGGGTCGAGGCCAGCATCATGGCCTCGCGTGCTTCACGGTCGGTGCCGTCGGCGTAGGCCCGTCGCAGATGCCGCGAAATCGACGACATCGCCGCCAAGGCGAGGGCATCGGTGAACCGGCTGGCCCGTCGGCTCACGTACGCCTCGATGGCGTGGGTCAGCGCGTCGACCCCGGTGTCGGCGGTCAGCCGGGCCGGCATGGACACGGTCAGCTCGAAGTCGACGACGATGCCGATCGGCAGAAATGACAGGCCGGGGCAGAGCATCTTCTCGTCGGTGGCATCGTCGGTGACGACCGTGAATTGTGTTGCTTCCGAGCCGCTTCCAGCAGTGGTCGGCACGGCGACGATCGGGAGCGCCGGACCGGAGTAGCTGCTCGGTGCCTTGTACGACGTGATGTTCTCGTCGGTGGCCGACAGCACGGCCAACGCCTTGGCGGTGTCCATTGGGCTGCCGCCGCCGAAACCGATGACGCCGTCGGCGTTGTGGGCGCGTGCCAGTTCCACCCCTGCGGTGAGCGAGGCGGCCGTCGGGTCGGGCACGGTATCGGAGAACACCGCGACGTCGGCTCCCGCGGCTTGCATGGTCTTGACGAGCCGTTCGGCTTGACCGGTCTCAGTGAGGAACTTGTCGGTGACCAGCAGAGGCCTGCAGATGTTGAGCTGAGTGATGACGGATCCGAGGTCTTCGACCGATCCGGCACCGATCTTGGCGAAGCGGGGGAGTGCGATGTTCACAGTCATGGAGCCGTCCTCACATTGTTTGGGGAAGTTGTGGTCGAAACCGCCGGAGCGCGAGGCGATCTCGTTACGGGGAGCTGAGTGGCTCCGGTCATGAACCATGCTCACCGCTCATTCGTGCACCAGTCAACGGCCAATGGCGCACATGCGCGTGCACATTTGCACGTGTAGGTTTATCGCCATGTTCAGCGCCGACAACCTGCGCTTCTTCCTGGAAGTGGCGCGCACGGGACGGCTCAATGAGGCCGCTCGCAATCTGGGGGTGGACCACACCACCGTCGGCCGGCGCATCACCGCCTTGGAAAAGTCGTTCGGGGAACGGCTTTTCGACCGCTCGCCGGGCGGATGGCATCTGACCGAGGCCGGCGCGGATCTGCTGCCACGCGCGGAGACGGTGGAATCGGCCGTCATCGCGGCGTACGACGCGCGAACCTCCACGGCCGGACCGCTCACCGGCACGGTGCGAATGGTGACGCCGGACGGGTTCGGCGCCTTTGTCGTGGCACCACGGCTCGTCGAACTACGACGGGCCCATCCCCATCTGGACGTCGAGCTCGTCACCGCAACCGAACACGGGTCGCTGTCCGCCCGTCACTTCGACATCGCGGTCACACTCGAGCAGCCGACACCGCGCGCGGTGCATGTGCACCATCTTGCCGGCTACGACCTGCGGCTCTACGCCGCACCGGAATACCTCCGCACCGCGCCCCCGGTCGCGGAACTCATCGATCTCACGGACCACACGCTGGTCTGGTACATCGACGCCCTGCTCGACGTGGCACCGCTGCGGATCCTCGAGTCGCTGCCACACAAGCAGCGGGTCGCGGTCCAGACCAACAACATCACCGGCCACTGGACCGCGGCGCGCAGCGGGCTGGGTATCGCTCCGCTGCCGGAATACGTCGGTGAACCCGACGACTCGCTGGAAGTGGTTCTGCCGCAGAAATTTTCGGTACGCCGCAATTACTGGATGGTCGTCCCGCGGGAAATGCAGCAGCTCGGGCGGGTACGGGCCGTCGCGCAGTTCCTGCGTTCGACGGTGGCGGCCAGCCCCTACCTCGCCCAAGCCGACTGGTAACACCTCACACCGCGGGATGCTCCTTGTTCCACGGGGTCGCTGCCTGGAAGGCGCCGACGACGTCGACAAGCCGGCGCTCCTCGAATGCGCTCCCGACCATCTGGAGGCCGACCGGGAAGGCGTGGCCGGCTTCGGTGGTGGTGAAGCCGCCGGGGAAGGTGATGGTCGGTAGTTGCGACAGGGTGAACGGCACCGTGAATCGGTGCACCCCGGCGGTGGTCTCCTCGTCCATCCGGATCATCTTCTCGACCGGCGGCGCGATGAAGGACATCGCCGGGATCAGCGCCGAGTCCACCTGCGCCAGCGCCGTCTCCATCTGACCCTTGAACTTCAGCCGCCGCTGCAACAGTTCGTCATATTCGATGCCGGACATGGCAATTCCGCGATCGATCAGTTCACTGAGGGCCGGACCGTAGCTGTCCTGGTGTTCCGGGTACAGCCCACGGTGCGCACGAGCGGTCTGCACGGCGCACACGCCGAACCAGTCGGTGATGGCCTCGGTCGGGTCGGGCAGGGTGATCGGAACGAGCTCGGCACCGAGATCGCGCAGCGCCTGCTCAGCCTCCCGGTGCGCCTTCTCGACGTCGATGCTGACCTCGCGATAGCTCCACTCCGGGTCGATCCCGATCCGGACCCCGGTGAGGGAGGCCGGTGAGTGGGTGTCGAACTGAGGCACCGGCCGCAACGATGCGGTCGGATCTCGGGGGTCGGCACCGGCAATGGCGCCCAGGATCAGGCCCGCGTCGCGGGCCGAACGGCAGATCGGCCCCACGTGATCGAGTGTTGCGGCGAGTTCGACGACACCGGCCCGGCTGACCCGGCCCCACGTCGGTTTCAGGCCCGTCGCTCCGTTGGAGGCCGACGGCATCCGGATCGACCCGCCCGTATCAGACCCCAGCGCACCGAAACACAGCCCGGCAACGGGGGCGACGCCGCTGCCACTCGAGGACACTCCCACCCAACGATTCGGATCCCAGGGGTTGAGCGGTGCCTTGAACGGGGGTGTGTGCTCGGTGTAGACGCCCTCGGTGGTGTGCACCTTGCCCACGATGACGGCCCCGGCCTGCTCAAGCCGTTCGACGACAGTGGCCGAGCTGTCGGCCACCTGCCCGGCCCGGATCGCCATCCCGGCCTCGGTCCGCCATCCGGCCTTGTCGTAAATATCCTTGATGGCCAACGGAATACCATCCAGCGGACCGCGCGTCGTGCCGGCCTTGCGTCGTTCGTCGGATTGATCGGCCTGGGCCAGGGCCTCATCCGGTGCGACGAAGGCGTAGGACCCGAGGCGCTGATCGACCGTGGCGATCCGGTCGAGTGTCAGCTGGGTCAGTTGCCGCGCGGTGACGTCGCCGGCGGCCAGCATGTCGACCAGCTCGCAGATCTCCCGGTAGTGCAGGCCGTCTGCCGAACCCGTTTCCATCATTCGTCAATCTCCCTGTGTTTCAGACTGTTTGGTCACTCAACCACGGCGACGCACTGGTCGTCCGGCAGCTCGTCGTCGATACCCGAGGTGGCGGAACCGTACTGCGATCCCCGGGTGATGATGGTGAGCGGGATGTACACGATCGGTCCCAGCAGCATGGCCGCGAACGAGGCGAAGTGCAATGGGTAGACGCCGAACACGCCCAGAGCGCCCAGGGCGAGGCCCGCTGCCAGCGCCACCATGCCGCACAGGTTCCAGTCCTTGACCCGGCCCTCGCGGAACTCGATCTGACTGCTCGGAGCGAGTTTGAGCAGCTTGCGGCAGACGAAGTAGTCGCTGAGCAGGATGAAAATCCAGGTATTGGTCATGATGCCCGTCACCGCCAAGAACTTGTCGGTGTACTGCAGCACGTTGATCGGATACAGCACCACGCCGAGCACGACCAATAGCACCATCCACCATTGCCGGCCGATGCGTTTGGGGGAGAGCACATCCCAGGCATTGGACAGGGCGAGCGAACCGGAGTACAGATTCATCACGTTGATCCGCACTTGGGTCAGGATCGCGAAGATCACGCCGAGCACACCCATCACCACCGCGAAGATCAACCCGGGATCGGTGGCGGCCAGTTCCTGCTCGGCGCGGCTGCCGTCGAAATGCGAGATCATCGTGAAGCCGAGGAACACCCCCAGCACCATCACGACGGCGATCATCAGCAACTCGACGAGCATCACGCCCGCGGTGCCGACATAGGAAACCGACCGCTTCACGAACCGGCCGTAGTCGGTGGCGATCAGGGCCTGGAACACCACCTGGCCGTTGGCCAGGCTCAGCGCCTGCCACATCGCGGTGGCCGATACGCCGTCCTGGACCACCCATTCCCCGGGCCCGACGAGCACGTAGCCATTGGCCAGCATCACCATGCCGACGACGAAGAGGATCAGGAAGATCGGCATGCCGAACCGCTGCAGGATGTTCATCGAATGCATGCCGCGCCAGGAGTAGTACAGCGCGATGAGCGCGACGATGCCGAACACCACGCTGGCGGCCGCTGAATTGATTGGTATTCCGGCGATTTCGCTCAAGCCATGCGAAACGATGCTGCCTTCGAAGATGAAGTAGAACACGTAGTTCACCGCGTAGACGAACGACGCGATCGCCGAACCGCGGGCACCGAAACCGAGTCCGCGGGACAGCAGCGGCAGCGACAGGCCTTCCTGGCTGGCGATTCTCATCACCAGCGCGCCGACGATGGTGGCGCCGACGATCATGTAGGCGATCGGGATGAGCAGCATCGGCCAGCCCACCAGGAAGCCCATCTGACCACCGAGGGCGAACCAGAACATCGCGGTGACGTTCCCGGTGAGAACGAGCAGGATCGCCGGCCGGCGCCAACGCTGACTGTCCGGGACGCGAGTCGTCGCGTAGCTCTCGATCTGGTCGTCGAGGCTGGTGGCCGGCCCCTGGAAATAGCTGCTGAAGTTCAACGCATGGTCCTTCCTCGCGCCACATATCGCGACTGACTAACCGAACGGGCAGATGAAGCTCCGGTCGATCCGATTCCAACCGCAGCAGTTTCGGGCGATGCGGTAACGCAACACTGCGATGTGAACTACATCTCAACCTGGGTATACGGCTTAGTCAACGGACAGTGCTGCACATGGAAGTGCATAGATGCACATCGTCGATGCCGGCCAGGAGGGATGGTGGGCGGCCTCGTTCGAGACCCCCAATTCGTCAGTTACGACAAGGGATTTCGAGGTGTGGAGCGCGAACCTCGCGGATCAGCCCTCGGCGGCCACCAGGGACCCGAGCTTGATGTCGGGGTTGTCGCGCTGGAAACCCTCCAGCCGCCACGGCGTGGAGAACAACACGAGCATGACGCCGTCGGTACGGGTCAACACCTCGCAGGACACCTGACGGTTCACGTACTCGGCGTCCTCGGGCGAGACGACCCGCGCCACCTGATACGGCAGGTTCTCCAGGGCGATCGGTGCGCTCAGCTCGGTGGCCATCCGGTGCGCGGCGACCTCGAACTGCATCGGCCCGACCGCGGCGAACACCGGCGCCTGCTCGCCGCGCTTGTCCGAGCGCAGCACCTGCACGACACCTTCCTGCTCGAGCTGCTCGATGCCCTTGCGGAACTGCTTGTGCTTGCTCGGGTCGGTGCCGCGGGCCACCGCGAAGTGCTCGGGGGAGAAGCTCGGAATCGGCGGGTACGCCACCGGGACGTCGCGGTACAGCGTGTCGCCGGGGCGCAGCGCGGCGGCGTTGGCCAAGCCGATCACGTCGCCGGGCCAGGCGTCGTCGAGCGTCGAACGCTGCTGGCCGAACACCGACTGCGCGTACTTGGTCACGAACGGCTTGCCGGTGGCGGCGTGGGTGAGCACGTCGCCACGCTCGAACGTGCCCGACACCACCCGCGCGTAGGCGATGCGGTCGCGGTGCGAGGTGTCCATCCCCGCCTGCACCTTGAACACGAACGCGCTGAACGGCGACTCCACCGCCCGGCGGTTCCCGTCGACGTCGAGCGATCCGCTCGGCGCCGGGGCCAGCTCGACCAGCACGTCGAGCAGCTGGTTCACGCCGAAGTTCAGCGCAGCCGAGGTGAACAGCACCGGTGAGGACTCACCGGACAGGAAGGTCTCCCGGTCGTAGTCGGACCCGTCGGCCGACAGCAACTCGGATTCCTCGACCGCGGTGTCCCAGTCATCGCCGGCGGCGGCATGCGCGTCGGCGGCGGCGATGTGCTCCTCGGGCGCGGCGGTGGCACCACCCGCGGTGCGGGTGAACCGGATGAACTTGGTCTGCCGACGATCCATCACGCCCTTGAAGTCACCCGCGATGCCGACCGGCCAGGTCAGGGGAGTGGTGCGCAGCCCGATCCGCTCGTGGATCTCGTCCATCAGCTCCAGCGCGTGCCGGCCCGGGCGGTCCCACTTGTTGATCACCGTGATGATCGGGATGCCGCGATGCTTACACACCTGGAACAACTTGAGGGTCTGCGGTTCAAGGCCTTTCGCGGCGTCGATGAGCATCACCGCACAGTCCACCGCCGTCAGCACCCGGTAGGTGTCCTCGGAGAAGTCGGCGTGCCCGGGGGTGTCGAGCAGGTTGATGACGCAGTCGCGGTAGGGGAACTGCAACGCGGTCGAGGTGATCGAGATGCCGCGGGCCTTCTCCATCTCCATCCAGTCCGACACCGTGGAGCGCCGGCCGGCCTTGCCGTGGATCGCGCCGGCCTCGGTGATCACCCGGGCATGCAGCGCCAGCGCTTCGGTCAGCGTCGACTTACCGGCATCGGGGTGGCTGATGACGGCGAAGGTACGGCGACGAGCCGCCTCGGCGGCGATCTTGGCAGCTTGGGCGGTGTTGGCGGCCGGGGTGGCCAGGGCGTTATCGGTCATCTCGACTAGCGATGGTATGGGCGTTCGGGGCCAAAACCGTAATCGAGCGGCGTGGCCGCGTCGGTGATATCACCGGTGATATCGCGTTTCCAGACCACCTATTTGTCCCCTCTCCGGTGCTGATGTGACACCTGTGGTCAACAGCCGCCATCGCGGATGCGCCGGAGGGCATCATCGTTCGTGATGAACATCTGCGTCTTCCTGTCCGCCGCCGACCTCGATGAGCGCTACACCGAACCCGCCCGCACCTTCGCCGAACTCCTCGGCAGAGGCGGTCACGCACTCGTCTGGGGTGGCTCGGACAAGGGGTTGATGAAGGTCGTCGCCGACGGGGTGCAGAACAGCGGTGGCCGCCTGGTGGGAATCTCCGTCGAGTTCCTACGTCGGCAGGCCCGGACGGACGCCGACGAGATGGTGTTCGCAAAAGACCTCACCGAACGCAAGGCACAACTGCTGGCGCGCTCGGACGCGCTGGTGGTGATGGCCGGCGGGCTCGGCACCCTCGATGAGGCCACCGAGATCCTGGAACTGCGCAAGCACCGGCGGCACGACAAGCCCGTGGTGCTGCTGAACACCGCGGGCTTCTACGACGGACTGGTGATCCAGCTCCGGCGGATGGAGCAGGACGGGTTCCTGCCCGTGCCGTTGGACGAGCTGGTGTACGTCACCGAGGAGCCCGACGCGGCGATCGAATATCTGGAGCAGACCGGCCGCTGACGCAACGACCCCATCACGACTTGCCCACATCCGCGAGGCGTTGCGCCGAAGGTCAGGCGTCCCGGCTACGATTGGGTCACGGATCGAGCCTCGATTCAATCCGGCCCTCGCCGAACCACATTGGAGTGAAGTTGACGTCTGTTCGCCGTGCCTACCTGGCGGTCGCACTAGCTGTGTTGGCCGTGTCGGGTGGTGTCGTCGTCTCGGCCCTGCCGGACTGCGTCGAGCATTGCCAGACGTTGGCCGCCCCGCCCCAGGGCGTCCCGCAGCCGTCGCCCACCGAGCCGGCCAGATTGACCATCACCCCGAGGCCCGACGCCGAGGTCGACCCGCTGGCCCGGGTGATGGTCACCGCCGACACCGGGACGGTGGCGAGCGTCAAGATGGTCAACGACGCCGGCAAGGAGATCCCCGGCGTGCTGACCCCCGACGCCAAGACGTGGAAGCCGACCACCGCGCTGGGCTACGGCCGCTCCTACACGTTGAAGGTCGACGCCCGCGGACCCGGCGGCATGCCGACCCGCAAGACCATCAACTTCACCACCGTGACTCCCGGCTACCAGGCCCGCGTCTACCTCAACGGGACGAACTACGCCCCCCTGCAGGACGGCGCCACCTACGGCGTCGGGATGGTGATCGTCGCCCGCTTCGACGAGCCGATCACCGACAAGGCCACCGCCGAGCGCCGGATGAAGGTCGTCACCGAGCCCAAGGCGGTCGGATCCTGGAACTGGATCGACGACCAGACCGCACACTGGCGTCCGGAGAAGTACTACGCCCCGGGCACCAAGGTCACCGTCGATGCCGGCGTCTACGGCGCCAAGCTCGGCGACGACCTCTACGGCGCCCAGGATGAGAAGGTCTCGTTCACGATCGGCGCCTCGCATGTCTCGATCGCCGACGACACCGACAAGCAGGTCAGGGTCTACGAGAACGGCAAGCTGGTCCGCACCATGCCGACGTCGATGGGGATGGGCGGCACCGAGACCGTCGGCGGCACCACGATGAGCTTCTGGACCCCGCGCGGCGTCTACACCGTGATGGACAAGGCCAACCCGGTGGTCATGGACTCCTCGACCTACGGCCTGCCCGTCAACTCCCGGCTCGGCTACAAGACCACCATCCCGTTCGCCACCCGCATCAGCATCGACGGCATCTACCTGCATCAGCTGAACTCGACCATCTGGGCCCAGGGCAAGGAGAACGTCAGCCACGGCTGCCTGAATCTCAGTGGCGAGAACGCCGAGTGGTTCTACAACTTCTCGGTTCCCGGCGACATCGTCGAGATCCGCAACACCGGCGGCGACCCACTCAAGCCGACCAACAACGGCGACTGGTCGGTGCCCTGGACCGAATGGGTCAAGGGCAGCGCCCTGCGCTGACGCTCAGAACACCCGACGCGGTTCCGGTGACTCCTGCAGGATCGCCGGCAGGATGAACGTCTCGATGTAACTGCGCGCCACCGCGGGGTCGGTGACAGCGGGGACGGTCTTCATCAGGAAGCTCAGCGCGGTCGCAATGATGAACTGCGCCAGGTCGTTCGGGTGCAGACCGGGGCGAAACGGGGTGCCGTCCGCGACGACGGTCTCCACGGTGGACTTCACCAGCTCGGTCAACCCGCTGTCGTTGGCGATCAGCGAGGCGATCGTGCCATCGGCGGTCTGGTCGGCGATCGTGTTGAGCAGCGGATCGGAGACCAGCTCGCTCGCCACGATCACCAGACTCTCAACCAGCAGATCGACCGGCCCGGCACCCGCGGGGATCCGGGACAGGATGGAGACCATGTGGCGCTGGGTGGTGCGCTGCACCATCGCGGCGACGAGTTCATCGCGGTTGGCGAACTGGCGGTAGATCGCGGTGCGCGAATAGCCGGCCTCGCGAGCGATGACCTCCATCGTCGAAGCCCGGTAGCCGCGGGTGACGAAAAGGTGCTCGGCAGCGTCCATCAACACTTCGCGGGCCTGCTCGGCGGTGTTGCCGCCGCCCACTGGCCGTCCGCGGGGGCGGCGCTCTGGTGCTGACAATCGACCGTCCTGCTCGGCTGGGTGGGGGGCTCCAGTATGACCCACGGCCTCGTCCGCTGACATAAGGAAACATTTTGGCCATTTTGTTCATTTTCCTGCGGTCGGCCGAAGGCGCCGGTTAGCGTGCCAGCGTGACCAAACCGGGGTGGGCAATTCGAGCGTTCATGGCAACGGGGTGGGGCGTCCTGGTGATCGCCCTGTGGATGGGGCTGATCGCCGGCGCGGGCTCGACCGCCCATGCTGATCCTGGTCGCGAGAAGTCAACCACGCAGTCCGACAACGACTCTGGCACGCCGGCGACACAACGGGACACATCCACTCGCCTCGGCCCGCGCAAGCAGAAGCCCCGTCGGGTGGACGCGGCAACGGTGCGTGAACGCCCGCGGCTGTCGGTGGCCAAGTCGTCGCCCAGGCCCTCGCCGGAGTCGTCGGCGAAGCCGCCGGGCGTCCGTGACCTGGTCGACGGGATCGCCAACCGGGCACGCGTTGCGCTGACCGACGTTGTCGACCGCACACCCATCACCCCGGCCGCGCGATCACTTCCACGCCCCAAGGACTCGGCGAAACGTGACGTACCGCAGCCGCCCGAGGTCGCCGACGTCGCCGCGGCTGACGAGGCCGCACCCGATATCGCCGATGCGATCGACACCATCACCCATCCGGTCGGCGAGACAGCGCCGCTCGCTCAAGTGAACACTGTCGTCGACCGCATCGCCACACAGAGCCGCGCCGCGCTCACCGACCTCACCGACCGGGTGTCGAAAGCCCCAGCCGATCAGCCGGCCACGCAACCGATCGCCCGACTCGCGGCCGCCACCGTCAGCACGCCTCTCGCCGCGCCGCGGCCCGCGCCGTTGGTGAACATCGTCGGCTCACTGGTGTTCAACGTGGTCGGCGCTGCGCTGCAGGTGTTCTCGGGTCCGCCGGTGCTCCCGCCGGGCAGTAACGTGACAGTCCGTAGCTCGACGCTCGACATGCCCGGCACCAACCAGACCGTGCGGGCCGACTGGTACTTCCCCGAGGATCTGGACTCCGCGACCGGCGTCATCTATCTGCAGCACGGCTTCATGGCCACCGGCCCGATGTACAGCTACACCGCGGCGTACCTGGCCGAGTCGACAAACAGCATCGTCGTTGCCCCCACGTTGTCGTCAAACCTGTTCGATCCCAATGCTGAATGGATCGGCGGCGAGCCGATGCAGCAGTCCGTGGCCGATTTGTTCGCCGATGACCGATCGGAACTGACCGCGAGCGCGAGTGCGGCGGCCGGCCACCCCGTCACGCTGCCGTCCAAGTTCGTCCTGGTCGGCCATTCCCTCGGCGGCATGCTGGTCACCGGCGCCGCCGGTCGCATGGTCGACAACGGTGCGGTCGACGACCTCGCCGGGGTGGTCCTGCTCGACGCCGTGGACACCCACCGCGACATGCCCGACGCGCTGGACCAGCTGACGGGCGCCAATTACCGTCCGGTGCTGCTCATTTCATCTGAGCGGTACGTGTGGAATCTCCATGGCACCGTCGGTGACGAACTGCAGGCCGCGCGGCCCGGAGAGTTCAACGGCGTCATGCTGGTCGGCGGGCGGCATATCGACGGTCTGCAGGGAGCCAACCCGATCTTGCAGTTCGCCGAATACCTCATCGCAGGCTTCTCGCAACCGGAGAACGTCGATGCGGTCACGACGATCTCGGCCGGCTGGATCAACGACATGTTGAACGGCACGGACACCGGCGTGTACGGCGCACCGCAGGAGAGCATCGAGATCCCCACCTCGTCAGGCACCGCCACCGCGGTGGTGCTGCCGTTCGCGTCCGACGAATCAGTACAGGCGACCCCGTGGGACGGCCTGGCGGAGGCGATCCTCAATGCCTTGTTCCCGTACGCGGTGTACGAACCGCTGGCCGGACAGTCTGTTGCGATGCGCATCTGACGATCGAAAATCGGTGTCTGCCGCCCTGTGGTCCCGCCCCTATCCTGGGCATAGCGCTGAACCGGGGGGTGAAGTGGACGAGACGCCGTCAGAGGAGTACCCGCACGAGTGGGTGCCCCGGTATGGGCCGCAAGCGCCGCAAGCGCATTTCCAGCCTTCGCACGCCACCGACCGGAAGGCCCAGAACGAGCTCGCCATCCGCATCGTGGCCGCGATCATCGGCGGTGGCGCCCTGGCGCTTTGGGGACTGATCGTGCTCTTCACGTTGAGCTCCGCGTTCTCGACGGACCCGGCGCGCGACCCACACGGTTACGGGATCGTCCTCGGGATATTTGCCTACGTGCCGGTGGGGCTGGCATGGACCTTTGTGTTGCCGTTTGTTGCGCCCAGGCGGTGGTGGTGGCGCGCCCTCGGTATCTCGGTGCTCACCTTCGTGCTGCTTACCGTGTTGGCGCTGTGGGCGCTGGACGTCTCGGGGGCCACCTGACGCTGCGTCGCGGCGTTCGCTGGCATGCCGTGCCCACTGCATTTACCAAGCTCAGCTACGCATTTTGCCGCGAAACTGTTAACCGAATTGGTGCCCCGTCTGTATGTGATTCAGCTTACGGACGATGTACATTGTGATCGCTGTCATAGAAAGGGCGATGCAATGTTGGGTGCATTTTTGGGTGTACTTCTGCTGGTGCTCGGCATCGGCGCGGTCGCCGGCGTCGTGACGGCCGTCGCCATGGGATTGCCGACCTTGGCGATCGCGATCGGCCTCATCTCGGGCGCATTTTTCGCCGGACGCGCCGTCTAGCGCGTCAGCCGCTGTCGCAGGCCGGTCGCACGGACCGCCTGCCGGGCGATCGCCGCGCGTACCTCCGCTTCGGATCCCACGACGCGTACCCGCGTCTTGGCCCGGGTGACCGCGGTGTAGAACAACTCGCGCGTCAGCAACCGGGAATCTTCCGGCGGCAGCAGCACGGTCACCTCGTCGGCCTGGCTGCCCTGCGACTTGTGGATGGTCATGGCGTGCATGGTCTCCACCTCGGTGAGCCGGCCGGTGGCGAATGATCCGGAACCGCCCACCACGGCGCGCAGCCCATCCTGCGCGGCGACGGTGACACCGGTATCGCCGTTGTAGAGCTTGAGCCCATAGTCATTGGCCGTCACCAGAATCGGCCGCCCCACGTACCACTGTGCCCAGGTCGGCTCCCCGGTCGCCTCGGCCAGCCATCGCTGCGCCTGACGGTTCCACTGCGCGACGCCGAACGGGCCGTGCCGATGCGCGCACAGCAGCCGGTGCTCGTCGAGGATTTCCAGCGCCGCCCGACCGTCGCCGAGGATCGCCGCCTGCCGTAGCGCAAGAGCATGCGGCACAAGCACTTCCCGCAACCGTTCGGTCGCGCCGGTCTGCACCCACTCGACATGATCACCGCCGGCGGCCAACACCTGCACCGCTGCCGAGGCGTCCCCGGCCCGGATCGCCGACGCCAGCGCGCCGATCGACTCACCGAACCGGTGCGAGGTGTGCAATGCCGCCACCCCGCGCGAACCCAGCCCCTCGACCAGATCGGCCAGCACCGCACCGGCCTCCACCGAGGCCAGCTGATCTGGATCACCCACCAGCAGCAGCCGAGTCTGCGGTCGCACCGCCTCCAACAACCGGGCCATCATGGTCAGCGACACCATCGACGTCTCGTCGACCACGATCACGTCGTGCGGCAACCGGTTCGCCCGGTGATGCCGGAACCGCGACGACGTATCCGGACGCGATCCCAGCAGCCGATGCAACGTGGTGGCCTGCAGGCCCGAGAGCCGTTCGCGGTCCACGGCATCGAGCCGGTTCACCTCAAGTTGCACGGCCTCCTGAAGCCGGGCGGCGGCCTTGCCGGTCGGCGCGGCCAGCGCGATGCGCAACGACGGTTGCCCGGCCAGGGCGGCCTGCTCGGCAAGGAGCGCCAGCAACCGCGCGACCGTGGTGGTCTTGCCGGTGCCCGGCCCACCGGTCAGAACCGTCAGCCCTTGGGACAGCGCCACCTTCGCCGCAGCCCGCTGCTCTTCGAAACCCGGCGGGAACAGCCGCGCCACATCGGGCACCGAGCCGGCCGGTCGGGTGCCCACCAACGCCAGCACGTCGTCGCACACCTGTTGTTCCTCCAGCCAGTACCGGTCGAGGTACAGCAGATCCCCGAACAACCGCAGCACCGGGGGAGTGCCCAGCAGTGGGCTGGCCGCCACCGCCGCCAACCAGGCATCGACGTCGGGCCACGGCAGCCCCGGCGCCTGGGCCTGTTCGGCCACCGACCGCAGGTCCACACACACCGAGCCGCCGCGCAGCGCCCGCACCGCCAGCGCGAGAGCCAGGGTGACCTGGGGATCGCTCTCTTCCGCCAGCGTGCTCAACCGTTGGGCCACATGCACATCGGCGGGCTCGAGGATCTCGGCGAAGGCGTCCAACATCACCGGGCCCCCTGATCCAACAGCTCCGACAGCGCCACCACCAATGTGGCGGGCGGCTCCCAGCTGAACACCCCGGCCGGGTGCCCGTCGACGACGGGTGTCTGTGCCCCGCACATGCCGCGCACGAACAGGTACATCACCCCGCCGAGATGAGTGGCCGGGTCGTAGCCCGGCAGCCGCCACCGCAGAAACCGGTGCAGCACAACGCTGTACAACAGTGCCTGCAGCGGATAGTCCGAGTGCAGCATGGCCTCGATCATCCGGTCCCGGCCGTAATCGGCCGCGGTGAGTACGGCGTCGCCGGTGCCGAGCCAGTTGGTCTTGTAGTCGACGACGACGAAGCGCTGCCCGATCCGCAGCACCACATCCACCGAACCGGACAGATACCCGCGTAGCGCCTGACGGCCCAGCAGCCCCGTCGAGAGCCGCTCGGCGTAGACCGCCATGGGATCTTCGGCCGGCAGATGCTCGTCGAGCAGCGCACCGACGTCGGACAGCCGCGCGTACTGGTCGCCACGCAGGTCGCCACCGGCCATGGGAAACTCGAAGTCCAGCTCGCACAACCGGTCCCGCAACCCGATCTGGCGCAGCGTCACGCCGGGCGCCAACGGGCCCAGCTGGGTGTCGTGCATCGGCACCAGCGCGGCGGCCAGCGCGTCGGGCTCGACCTCGACCGGCCAGCGCGCGGTGTGCCGGCGCACCTCGGCCCGCAGTTCGGCGTCCAGATCGACCGCCAACGGATCCGCGGTCTCAAGCACCGCGTGCACGAGCGAGCCGAACGCGGCACCGGTCGGCAGGTCCGCCATCGGGGACGGGACATCGGCGCCCTGCGTGGGGGCGACAACGGTGATGTCGACCGATTCGTCGTCGAGTTCGGTGACCTCGGGCTCGCTGCTCACCCCGGAAGCCACGTCGTCCTCGGCGGCCCGCAGCAGGCCCGAATACGACGTGCGCCGCCACGCGGTGTCGATGGACCGGTGAAAATGGCGGGCTCCCAGTCCTTCAGGCACCGGTACGGGCGGGATCGGCGGCACGACGCTGATCACCGACTCCTCCAGCACCGGGCCACCCAAGGCCGCCCAGGCCCGCAACCGGTCGAGCGCCTCGTCGTCGGAGACCTTGGCCGGCACGCACCGATCCGGCACCTCCGCCTGTCCCGGGGCGCGGCCGCGCAGCAGCCGTGACAGCCCACCGTTCGGCTCGTCGTTCGACGGGGCCCACCACGCCACCACCTGGGACTGCGCCCGCGTCATCGCCACATACGTCAGCCGGCTGTCGTCGGCGGCCGCCTCGGCGCGGCCGGCCCGCGTCACCGCCGGGTCCGGTCCGCCGACCTGCAGGCACCGGACCCCGTTGTCGTGGAACAGCACCAGATCCGGCTCCGGCACATAGCGATTGAACGCGAACGGCAGGTACACGACCGGGAACTGCAGGCCCTTGCTCACCCACACCGTCATGATCTGCACGGCCGCCGCGTCGCTGTCCAGGCGCCGGTTGCGCTCGGCGGCGCCGCCGCTCTCCGACCGCTGCGTGCGCAGCCAATCCCGCAGGGCGGCCAGGCCGAAGCCCTCCCGGTGCGCGGTGTCGCCGAGCAGCTGGGTCAGGTGGGCCAGGTCGGTCATCAACCGTTCACCGCCCTGCCAGGACAGCACCCGTTTACCCATCCCGGCCAGCTGCGCCGCCTCGAAGATCGCCGCCACGCCACGCTCACGGGCATGGCCGGCCCAGGTGCGCAGCGTGTCGGCGACCCGGTCGGTCAACGCATCACCGCCTGCGGCAAGGGTTTCCGCGGTCTCCCCGAAGAACATCGTGGCCGCCGCGGCGCGCACCAGCCCGGGCCGGTGCGGCTGGTCGAAGGCCTCCAGCAGATACAGCCAGTCCTCGGCGGCCTCGGAGCTGAAGATGTCCGAATCCCCGGTGTAGACCGCGGGGATCCCGGCGTCCAGCAGTGCGGTGTGACAGGCCCGCGCATCCTTGTGGGTCTCGACGATCACCGCGATGTCGCGGGCCTGGATCGGCCTGTCGCAGTAGGTGGCGTCGCTCGCGAGCAGCGCTCCGATGTCGGCGGCCAGGTCCCGGCCGATGTGGTCGCGCAGGTCGGCGATCGGAATCACCCTGGTGCCAGAGCCTTTGCGCGCCACCACCCGGAGCCGGAACGGATTGTTGTGCGGCGCCCCGGCCAGTCGGTGACCCTGGTGGTGCGCCTCGACATCATGGACGACGATGTCCGGTCCGCCGAGTTCGGCGCCACGCAGGACCGCCTGCAGCCGATCGACGAGCACACTGTCACTGCGCCAGTTGGTGCCGAGCGTCTGCTTGTCGCCTGCGGTGGCCGCGGCCCGGAGATACGTGTCGATGTCGCCGCCGCGGAACGCGTAGATCGCCTGCTTGGGATCGCCGATCAGGATCAGGGTGGAACTCCCGGAGAAGGCCCGCTCGATCACCTGCCACTGCACCGGGTCGGTGTCCTGGAACTCGTAGACCATCACGATCGGCCAGCGCTGCGCCATCCGCACCCGGGCGGCCGAACCTTCGTCAGCCAGGGCTCCGGCCAGCCGGGTCAACAGATCGTCATACCCCAGCACGCCGCGGCGGCGCTTGCGAATCTCCAACTCCGCCAGCACCGCCCGCGCGAACCCAACCCGGATCCCCGCCGGGGACTCCGGCTCGGGATCCAGTGGGCGCAGCTCGGTCGCCGGATTGGCCACCACGACGCGGGCCAGCCGCAGGGCTTCGGCATAGCCCAGCTCCGGGACATCCCGCTGGGCGCCGAAGTGCGCGAGATATAGATCGTCGACGATCTCGCAGACCAACTCGTCAAGACTCTCGACCAGCGTCACACCCGAATCGCTGTCCCCGGCCACGCCGAGAGATTTCAGCACGATCTGGCAGAACTGGTGTGTGGTCGCGATGGTCGCGGCGTCGAAACCGGCCAATGCGTCGCGCAACCGTTGCCGACGGGCCTGCTGATCCTCGGAGACCAGGTACTGCAGCAGATCGTTGTCGGCCCGGGCCGGATCCTCCAACGCCACCAGCGCGCCGGCGATCTGGTCTCGCACCCGCTCCCGCAACTCCTGGCTGGCCGCCCGGCCGAACGTGATGAGCAGCATCTGATCCAGCGTCGCCGCGCCCTCGGCCACGAACCGGGTGACCAGCCCGGCCAACGCGAAGGTCTTGCCGGTGCCCGCGCTGGCCTCCAACACCGTGGTGCTGTTGGTCTTCGGCAACGGGCCCAACAGATCGAATACCTTCACCGGACTGACCTTTCGGCCCGCAGCATCGGCAGCCAGAGGCGCACGGAATACTCACTCAGGCCGACCAGCCGGCTCAACGGCGCACCGCGGCCCCAGGCCCGCACATGCGCGGGTGCCTCGTCCTCGCCCGGGAATCGGCCACTGCGCCAGCGGTATCCGGCTTCGCGCTCCGGATCGTCACCGGCATGCCGCGCGGCCGCCCACGCATACGAGGTCTTGACGGGCAGCGGCAACGGTTCGCGCCGGCCCGCGTCGTAGATCGCCACCAGATCGGCCAGCAGTGCGACCGGATCGTCCGGCCGCCCGAGGCCCTCGACCCGAGGAGTGTCACCGCGGCGGGGCCGGCCGATGCACACCGCCGACCAGTCCCGGTCCGGATGCCCAGCGGCCAACGCCAGCAACGGGATCCACGACTGCAGCAGATGCTTGCCGTCCAGTTTCGAATAGGTCACCGACACCGATCGGTCGCCGAACACCGGGGAGACCGTGCCCGCCAGCCGCCGCCCGGTGCCCAGATCGATGTCGACGTCGTAGGCCTGCGGGTCGGTGTTGCGGTAGCGCAGCGCCTCGGTCGCCAGCAAGGCGCACTGGTCACGCAGGGCGACGGCGCGGCGCCAGCCCAACTGCCCGGGCGGCAGAGTGCCGCGGCGCCACTCGGCCTGCTGGGCATCGGCCGGGGTCATGCCGCGCAGGATGTCGCCGAGCATGCGATCGCCGACCGTCCACTCCTCGAGCGCGTCGATGTCCACCGGCATCACATCCGACACCCCGTCGACATCCCACGGCAGCGTGTACTCCAGCGCCCGGAAGAAGCCCTTCACCGGATCCTTGAAGAACGTGACGAGGTCCTCCAGCGCGACGTCCCCGGCCGGCGGCGACGGCAGCGGGCGGGCGAAGAACGCCGGCCGCTCGGCCCGTTGCCCGGCGCTGGCCTGAGCGGCGGTGAGCGCGGTCGGATCGAACGTGAACGGGCCTTCGGGGATCAGTTCCCCAGGTGTGACGTTGCGAATATCGAAGGGCTGCAACGGGTGTGAGGTGACGACGTCGATCGGGTTCTCGGTGGTGAGGTTCAGGGTGTCGATCAGCTCGGCGAGCGGCACCGCCGGTGGACGAGGCTGGCCGGAGTACTCGTTGGCGCCGGTGTAGGTGACGACGAGCGTCTGGGTGGCCGCGCCGATCGCGTCGAGCAGCAACTGGCGGTCCTCGGAACGGATGTCGCGCTCACCGGTGCGCGGATCGCGGGCCAGCACGTCGTCACCGTCGACCGCACCCAGCCGGGGAAACACTCCGTCGTCCAGCCCTACCAGGCACACCACCCGATGCGGCACCGAGCGCATCGGCACCATGGTGCACACCGTCAGCGTGCCGGTGCGGAAGTTGGCCCGCGTCGGGCGCCCGGCCAGATGCCGGTCCAGCAGCGCACGAACGTCACTGAGCCGCATGGGTGTTTCGGGAGCGCCGGCGGCCTCGCCGATATCGGCGAACTCGCGCTGCACCTGGGCCGCGGGCCACTCCTCGTCCGAGGACGCCAGCGCCTCGATCCCGGTGCTCAGTGCCGACAGCCAGTCGCCGAGTGGGCGGACCCCGCTGAGCGCGCCGACCGTGACCCGGAGCTTCTCCACGAAATCCGCGAACCGGCCGGCCAACTCGACGCGGTTGCTGCTCACGTCGTCGAGCGGCAGCGTCGTGCCCAGCCAGGCGTGCGAGTCGTCGGACATCGCCACCCCGGCCAGCACCCGGTCGATGCCGAAACGCCAGGTGTTGTGCAGAAATTCGACCCCGTAGGGGCGGCGATGCTCCTGGTCGAAGCCCCACCGGATGTTGGCCTCGCGCACCCAGGCGGTCACGGCCTCCAGGTCGTCGTCGGTGAACCCGAACCGGGCCCGCACCGGCGCGGACTCGGCCAGGTTGAGCACCTCGCTGGCGGTGGCCCGGCCACTGGCCAGCACGAGCACCGACGCGGCCACCGACAGCAGCGGATTCGTCTGCACCAAAGCCCGATCGGCCAGCCGCACCCGCAGCTTGTGCGCCGGATGCGCACCTCGCACCACGTCGCCGAGGCCGAACCCCGCCGTAATCAACGGGGCATAGGTCTCGATGTCGGGGCACATCACCAGGATGTCGCGTGGCTCCAGCGTCGGGTCGTCGGCGAGCAGCCCCAGCAGCACCTCGCGCAGGACCTCGATCTGCCGGGCCGGGCCGTGACAGCTGTGCACCTGTACCGAGCGGTCCTCGCGCGGGGCCACCCGCCCGGCCGGGCGCATCGCGTTCGCGGCGATGTCGGACTGCAGCCAGCCCAGCAGCGTGTGGGGCTCGGCGCCGGTTCTGCCCAGGTGTTCGTCGGTGTCGGGAACCGGCAGGCTGCGCTGCAGTTCCCGCACATCCCGGCCGAGGGTGGCCAACAGCGGGTGACCGACCTCGCGGTGGCTGTCGTCCTGCCGGCGGGGGAGGGGGCCGGTGTGAGCTGCTGCCAGGGACCGCCACAGGTCATCGCTGGGATGCGGCAGCCACAGATGCAGATCGTGATGGGTGGCAAGCGCGGTGAGCAGTTCGATCTCGGTGACGGGCAAGCGGGTATGCCCGAACAGCGACAGCCGGTCGGGCAGATCGCTGGGTGACACCGTCAGCCGGGCAAGGGTTTTCGCGTGCCGGATGTGCGGTGGATCGGCATCGATGCGCTCGATCAGTGCCTGCCACAGCGGCTGCTGCCAGGCCAGGTCGTCGGGCAGACCCTCCCAGTCGACCAGCAGCTGCGGACGCTGCCGCGCGTAGGAGGCGAACAACCCGGCCAGCCGGCGGGCCACCGCGTAGCGCCGGCCTTGCCGCAGCTCGTACTCGTCGCCGATCTCGAAATGGCCCAGGTGGGTGGCGACCGCCGCACACCACGGCTGGTCGAGGTTGTCGTCGATGACCGACAGCAGCGGCCAGGCCATCGCGTCGGCCGACCAGGGATCGTCCTCGTCCGTCCCGGTCAGCTCGGCGATCAGTGAACGCGGATTGCGGAATTCGACCGCCGCGCACACGCCCAGCCGGTTCGACAGCCGCTGACTCAACCAGCGCTCCACGCCCTTGGCCGGGACCAGCACCAGCTCCTGGGCGAACGGGTCAGCCGGAGGGTGCGAGAGCAGATCTGCCAGCCCGTCGGCGAGCAGATCGGTGCGCTCGGCCCGGTGCAGGTGCAATGCCATCGAAAGACACGATAGGAGACCCGGTCAGAGTGTTGCCGCGTTTGGTGCCGACAGTGCGGCGGGTCGGGCGGCCAGTGCGACGAGCAGCGTGATCACCCCCGCGATCAGGAACGCCACCCGCACCGTGAACAGGTCGGCCGCACCGCCCAACAGTGCGGCGGCAAACGGGCGCGAGCCCAGGAAGCCGACGAGCCACAGCGCCATGATGCGGCCCCGCAGTTCCTCGGGGGCCCGCTCCTGCACGACCGTGCTCAGGCCCGTCATCGCCCAGCCGAAACCCAGGCCCGCGATCGCGAAACCGGCCAAGGCCAGGGCCGTCACGGTGCTCAGCGCGAGCAAGCCGGAGCCGGCCACCAGTAGCCACAGCCCGACCGTCGAAACCTGGGCGGACGGCAGCCGGCCCCGCATCGCGGCCAGCACGACCATGCCGACCGCCGCGCCGACGCCGAACGCCGCCGACAGCGCGCCGACCAGGTGCGTGCCGCCGCCGAGCTCCTCGGCCATCGACGGGGTGAGGGTGATCGACGGATCGGAGGCGAACCCGACCGTGGTCACGGCGATCAGGGCCAGCAACAGCGGCCGGTCCCGCCAGACGTAGGCCAGCGCCGCGCGCACCCGGTAGTCGCCGTCGGGGTTGTGCCGCGGCCGGGCCGGGAAGGTGACGAGCAGCAGGAAGATCGCGAACACCATGTGCAGGCCCGCGCTGATCGCGAAGCCCGGCGCCGCACCGAGATGCGCGGCCAGATAGGCGCCGATGGCCGGGCCCAGGATCCGGCCGATGGTCATCGGAATGCTGTTGAGCGCCATGGCCGTCGGCAGTTCGCCGGCCCGGATCAGGCTCGGCACCACCGACTGCATGGCCGGCCCGCCGATCACGAATCCGAATCCGACGAGCGTCGAGCCCACCAGCACCGGTATCGCCGCATCGGTGCCCTGCAGATCCGGTGCCAGGCCCAGCCACACCGCCGTCGACCCGGAGCCGACGATGCACAGCACCCGGCCCCACAGGATCTGGCGGGCGGGGTTGCCGACGTCGGCCCACTTGCCACTGGTCGGGCTGAGGATGAGCTGGGGGAGGAACTGCGCGACGCCGACCAGGCCGACCATCACCGCCGAGCCGGTGGCCTCGAAGATGACGATGGCGGCCACGATGCCGTGCGTCCACACCGCGACGACCGAGAACATCTTGCCCCAGAACAGCGCACCGAAGACCGGGTCGAACATCAGGCGCAGGGCACCGCGCGGCTGCGGGCGGGCAGTGGTCTGGGCCGTCACGATCCGATGCCCCGCTCGAAATCGGTGACCAGCTGCTGCAGCAGGTCGACGAGCTTGTCGACGTCGGCCTCGGGCCACCCGGCCACGGTCTCGGCGACCATGTCCCGGCGCCGTTCGGTGACCTCGGCGAGCGCCGTACGGCCTTTTTCGGTCAGGGCCAGCACGCACCGGCGCTGATCATCGGTGGCAAGGGTCTTGGTGAGCAGGCCCGTAGTGACCACGTTGGCCACGGTGCGGCTGGCGGTCGAGTGCTCGACGGCCATGTACTCGGCGACGTCGCCGACCGACGCGCTCAACCCCGCCTTCTCCCGCTGCTCGACGGCCCGCAACACCCGCAGCGTCGACAGCGACGGCACGACGCCGGACGCGTCGATCAGCCGGCGCCGCCAGCCCGGGCGTTGCCGGACGACGTGGATGCGCACCAGAAGCTCATCGAGTTCGTCGTAGCGAGGCACTATATGTGCATAGCACATAGATGTATTTTGAAGCGAATATCGATGAGTGCCCCGCGTGCTTCACACGTGAGCGCCCTTCAGTTGGTGCTGAAGTGACAGAGGAGACGCGCGCGAGCGATCAGCCCGCGAACTCCTTTGCCAGCCCGTCGATTCCAGCCTTGATCGCGGTCAGCGCCTCGGCGCGGGCCTTCAGCTTGCTGGCCACGTGCGCCCCGGCGTGCAGGGTCGTGGCGGCCTCGGCAGCCACCTGCTGAGCCCGGGAGAGCACCGCCTCGGCCTCGACGACCTCATCTACCCAACCGCCCGCGATCGCCGCGTCGCCGGTGAACACCGCGGCCATCGAGATCGCCCGCTGGAAGGTGGCCGGCGTCAACCGCATCCGCATGATCTCGATGGCCGCGATTGGCAGCGTCATCCCGATCTTCACCTCGTTGGCCTGGCACCGCGCCGTCGTCGCACCGATCCGGTGATCGCCGGACAGCAGCAGGAACGAACCCATCGCGATCGCGTGCCCGGTGGCGGCCATGATCACCGGCACCGGGAAGGTCAGGCACCGCACCGACAATTCGAAACCGCCGGCGAGCATGGCGAGGGTGGCCGCCACGTCGCCCGACGAGAACACGCTGAGGTCGAACCCGCCGCTGAACACCTTCGAATTGCCCGCCAGCACCACGGCTTTCACCTCGCCGGCGGCCGCGCCCTGGGCCGCCTGGTCCAATGCCGCGTTGATCTCGGCCTGCATCGCAGGCGACAGTGCGTTGACTTTGCCGTCGTCCATCGCGATCGTGGCGACGGCATCGTTGACCTCGTAGCTCACCAGGCTGCTCATCGCACAGATGCTAGCGAGTGGGCTCAGGCGCGATGACGCCTGCCGGAGGTCGCCGGCTTGATCAGATCGGTCTCGGGATCGTCGTCGTCGTAATCATCGTCGTCATCGTCGGGGGTGGCCTCGTAGCGATCGCGCCAGCGGGACCGCACCTCGGCGCCCAGGGCATTGATGCGGTTGATCTCCGAGCGCAGCACCTGCTCGTCGCTCTCCTTGGCCGCGTACTGGAAATACGTCAGCACGCCGCGCAACAACTCCAGCTTCTGCTTCTCCCGCCGGGCCCGGTCATGGGTGGTCAGCAGCTCCATACGGTCCACCGGCGGCAGCGTCGCCCAGTCCAGCACCGCGGTGTTGCGCAGTTTGCGGCCACTGGGCTTGCCGCCGGTGGCGGGCTCGTCATAGTAGGTGATCGCGCCGTCGAACCGCGACGCGATGGCCTCGCCGAGCTGCTTGCGGTCCAGCGCCGAATCCCACACGATGCGCCACTCCTGCGACGGCGCCAGGTACGGGATCTCGGCGGGAAGATTCAACGGGACGATGTCGACATAGTTGTCGTCATACGAACTTTCGTACTTCCCGACCGTGGGCGGATTCGCGAACTCGAACCGCAATCCGTAGGCCGGCCGTTGCCCGTAGTTGCGGACGACGAGCTCGACCAGATGCCAATCGGCGCTGCTCGGTTCCATGAACATCGACACATTCGGCTGCGTCAGCTCGGCCTGCCGCTCCTTGGCCTTCAGGTACTGCCGCCACGCATAGATCAGCGCGATGACGACGACGACGATCGCCACCCATGCCGCGAGCGCCGTCCACGCGCCCGGTTCGAAACTAGCCAACTCACGCCCCCGCTCCGTGACTGAATCGAGAATCCCCACCAAGTGGGTATATCACGGACTTTCGGCGCGGGCAGCGGTCCGGCTCAGCAAACTTCGGCCATTTGGGGCCAGGTCACGACGCGACAGCGGTGAGGATGTCGCGCTGCACGGGCACGGTGACCGGCGTGTGGACCAGCCGCTCCCCGCGGGCCAACCACTCCACGTCGGCCCATTCGATACGCGCGGGCAATCGCCGCCAATACTGCGGGTGCGACCGCAGATACACCTCGACGCTGGCGTGCACCTTGGCGTCCAGTGGCGGCCGGCAACGACCGATCACCGGAGCGGTGCCGGCCAGCGCATCGAGATCGGTGGGGCAGGCGCTGTGATCGAGAACGTGCAGGCCCGCGGTGATCGCCCCGTCCAGCATCCAGTCCAGGGTGATGTCGGCCAGTGGCCAGCACGCGCCGTTGCCGCCGGTGATGTCGGACCGGTGGCCCCGGAACCAGACCTCGTCGAGACAATCGCATCGCATCGTCCGGCGACCGCCGTCGACCGCGACGGCGTGCCGGCCGGATTCCACGGTCGGCAGCGGCCCCATCCGCTGCTTGGTGCCCGGCGTCGCCGTCGCGTTCCACAGCCCGACGAACCGGACCGGCACGGCCGGATCCCGGTCGCCGAACAACTGCGCCGCCAACACTCTGATGTGCCGCCAATCCTGGGGAGTACGTGCCGTGCGGGGCAGCACATAGGTGGCCAACGCGTAGTCGAGTACGTCATCGGAGTGGGCCGGCAACAGGCCGACCGTGCCGAGCAGCGTGGCCAGCTCGACGGCGCGATGGCCACCCTCGCCGCCGCCGAAAACGAAGATGCGGTCGCCGGGATCCCACGCGTCGCCGAGGAAACTGTAGGCCTCGACGATGGCCGCGCGAGCTTCGCTGACCGAGTCACCGCGGTGACCCGGCGTAAGCCGTCTGCCGTGTCGCGGCGCCGTGCCGCTGTGATACCAGGTCAGCTGATCCGCGTCGTCCAGCAACCGGAACAGCAGCTCGGTATTCGACGCGTCACGGAGCCCGGGTTGTTCATCTGTGTGGTCGAAGCACAACGCGATGTTCTTCACGGCGACCCCCGGCGGGACTGTCAACTAAATGCTGACCATTACTTTGCCGGGTTCGTGGCGTGATGTCCTGAGTATTGGACTACTCGAATCGCGATGAGCGGCCCATTCTTCCCATTTCAACGGGATGGACAACGAAATCCGTGGCAGACGAGGGTCGCCAAGGCGGAATTACTCCGGATCGGCGCGGCCAGTCCAGCGGATTCCGTACAGGCGCTGTCTGGAACGATTCATCAACCGCCCATCAACATGCGCCATTGGTCGAGGTTCGACGCCCGATACACGTAGTTGCTGCGTTTGATCTCGTCGAGCGGGGCGCTCGGTTCGGCCGAGTACCAGTGGCCGGGGAAGACGGTGGGATCTCCGGGCAGATGGGCCAGGGCCTGCAGGCTGCGGAACATGTCGTCGACGTCGCCGCCGGGAAAGTCGGTGCGGCCGCATCCTTCGAGGAACAACGTGTCCCCGGCGACCAGTCGGCCGTCGAGCAGGAAGCACTGGCTGCCCGGCGTGTGGCCCGGGGTGTGCAGTAGCTCGATCTCCACCGCGCCGATCGCGACCTTGTCGCCGTGCACGTGCTCGGTCAGCTCACTCGGCGCGATCCCGGTCACCCGCGACACCCAGTCGGCCTCGTGGGTGTTGACGTGTACCGGCACGCTCTGGCGCTCCAGCAGCTCGGCCAGGCCCGCCAGCGTGAAGCCCATCATGGTGCCGCCGACGTGGTCGGGGTGGTGATGGGTGACGAGCACGCCCGACAGGTGCATGTCGTCGGCCTCGAGGACATCGACCAGATCGTTGGCCGCATAGGCCGGGTCGACGATGACGGCATCGCCGGTCTCGCGGTCGCCGATCAGGTAGGAGAAGTTGCGCATCTGCTGGGCGATCGGGTCACCGACCGCGTAGTCGCGGCCAGACAACAACTGCCGGAAATACAAGCGGTCTTGGGCGTTGGGCTCGGCCATGGGCCAAGACTATTGCCGCCCCACTTTCGGGTCCGGGCAGGCATCCCCGCAGGTCCAAAAACCGCACGTCAACGAGTGTTTAAGCGCACACGCGGAAAACTCGCATCAAAAATACGGAATTACTAGCGTCAAGGGCATGCACCTCACCCGCTTCACCGACCTGGGACTGCGCACGCTGATGCTGCTGTCCGCGGGTGAGTCGCAGGATCGGCGCATCACCACCCGCACCATCGCCTCGGGCGCCAACGCCTCCGAGCACCACGTCGCCAAGGCGGTGTCCAGGCTGTCCGAACTCGGCATGGTGCATGCCCGGCGCGGCCGGGTCGGGGGACTGGTGCTCACCGACGCCGGACGCAACGCCTCCATCGGCTGGCTGGTGCGCGAGCTCGAAGGTGACCGCGAGGTCATCGAATGCGGCGGGGATTCGCCATGCCCGCTCATCGCGGCCTGCCGGCTGCGCCGCGTGCTGGCCGACGCGAAGGAGGCCTTCTATCGCGAACTCGACCGCTACACCGTCACAGACCTCACGGCAGACACCCGCCTGCCGATCGTTTTACAACTCACAACCGAAGGGAATCTCCGATGACCGTCACCACGCCTGAGCCGTCCGCGGTACGCGACGAGCTTGAGCCGCACCACGCCGAAATCGTCTCGGCGACACTGCCACTCATCGGCGCGCACATCGACGAGATCACCTCGGAGTTCTACCGCCGGCTGTTCGCCAACCACCCCGAGTTGCTGCGCAACCTGTTCAACCGCGGCAACCAGGCCCAAGGTGCCCAGCAGCGCGCCCTGGCGGCCTCGATCGCCACGTTCGCCACGCACCTGGTGAATCCCGACCTGCCGCACCCGTCGGCCCTGCTGGCGCGCATCGGTCACAAGCACGCCTCGCTCGGGATCACCGCCGACCAGTACCCGATCGTGCACGACAACCTGTTCGCGGCGATCGTCGAGGTGCTGGGCGCCGAGACCGTGACGGCCGAGGTCGCCGAGGCGTGGGACCGGGTCTACTGGATCATGGCCGACACCCTGATCGCCCTGGAGCGCGATCTCTACGCCGGTGCCGGCGTGGAGCCCGGCGACGTCTACCGGCGGCTGCGCGTCGTGTCCCGCGTAGACGACCCGTCCGGAGCCGTGCTCGTCACGGTCCGGGCCGCCGAGCCCGTCAAGTTCGCTGCCGGACAATATGTCTCGGTCGGGGTGACCCTGCCCGACGGCGCCCGCCAGCTGCGCCAGTACAGCCTGGTCGGCGCGCCCGGATCCACCGATCTGACGTTCGCGGTCAAGCCGGTGGACGCCGTCGCGGGCCAGCCCGCCGGCGAGGTCTCGTCCTGGATCCGCGCCAACGTGTGCGTCGGCGACCTGCTCGACGTCACGGTGCCGTTCGGTGACCTCTACACCGGCGGCAAGCCCGACGGCCCACTGGTGCTGGTGTCGGCCGGAATCGGGATCACCCCGATGATCGGCATCCTCGAGTTCCTGGCCGCCGAGGCGCCCGACACCCAGGTGCGGGTGCTGCACGCCGACCGTGGCGACAACGCCCACCCACTGCGGGAACGTCAGCACGAGCTCGTCGACGCCCTGGCCAACGCCTCGCTGGAGGTCTGGTACGAGGACGGCGTCACCGCCGGCGCCGAAGGCGTGCACGCCGGGCTGCTCAAGCTCGACGGGGTCGAGCTGCCCGCCGACGCGGCCTACTACCTGTGCGGCGGAGCCGGATTCGTCGAGGCCGTCCGCACCCAATTGAGCGACCGCGGAGTGGCCACCGAGCGGGTGCACTGCGAGCTGTTCGCACCCAACGATTGGCTGCTGGACTAGCCGACCAGGCAAAACAGCTCTCCGGCGGCCGCGCTGACCTGCGGTTTGGTGCGGCTGCCGGGGAGGTTGTACCCTCTTTAAGGCCCCGCAGCCGCAACGCTGCGGGACAAGCCCCCTTAGCTCAGTCGGCAGAGCGTTTCCATGGTAAGGAAAAGGTCAACGGTTCGATTCCGTTAGGGGGCTCGGTGGACGCCCGGGGCGGAGCCCCGCCCGCGTCGATCGGGGCGGTGTAGCTCAGCTGGTTAGAGCGCACGACTCATAATCGTGAGGTCGGGAGATCGAGCCTCCCCACCGCTACAGGAACATCACAAGCAGAGCGTGATTTTGAGCAGGGAGAACTGACGTGGCGTCGAGTACCGACGTACGGCCGAAGATCACTTTGGCGTGCGAGGTGTGCAAGCACCGCAACTACATCACCAAGAAGAACCGCCGCAACGATCCCGACCGGCTCGAGATCAAGAAGTTCTGCCCGAACTGCGGTACCCACCAACCGCACAAAGAGTCGCGGTAGCCCCAGGCTCGTGGGTCTGTCGACAAGCATCGTCGGGATGCATTACCGGTATCCCGAGCACTACGAGGTCGGACGCGAGAAAATTCGCGAACATGCCATCGCAGTCAAGAACGACGATGCGTTTTACCACGACGAGGCCGCGGCAGCCGAGATCGGACACGATCGGCTGCCCGCACCGCTGACCTTCATCTGCATTTTCGGTTACCAGGCGCAGTCGGCGTTCTTCGACAACGCGAACATCGGCATCCAGGACGCCCAGATCGTCCAGGTCGACCAGGAGCTGAAGTTCCTGAAGCCGATCAAGGCCGGTGACAAACTGTATTGCGACGTGTATGTGCACTCCGTACGCAAGGCGCACGGCACCGACATCATCGTGACGAAGAACATCATCACCGACGACTTCGGTGATGTGGTCCAGGAGACCTACACGACCCTGGCCGGGCGTGCTGGTGACGGAGAAGAGGGTTTTAACTGATGGCGCTGCGCGAGTTCAGTTCTGTCAACGTCGGCGACACGCTCCCGGAGCGGGTGATCCCGCTGACCCGCGGCGATCTGGTCAACTACGCGGGAGTTTCCGGTGACCTCAACCCCATCCACTGGGACGACGAGATCGCCAAGCAGGTCGGCCTCGACACCGCGATCGCCCACGGCATGCTGACCATGGGTCTCGGTGGCGGTTACGTCACCTCCTGGGTCGGCGACCCCGCCGCCGTGACCGAGTACAACGTCCGGTTCACCGCGGTGGTGCCCGTCCCCAACGATGGCGTCGGCGCCGAGATCGTCTTCAACGGACGGGTCAAGTCCGTCGACCCCGAGCAGAAACTGGTCACCGTCGCCATCTCGGCGACCGCGGGCGGAAAGAAGATCTTCGGGCGGGCCACAGCGACCGCGAAACTGGCGTAAGGAGTTCTAGGTCATGGCACTCAAGGCTGACATCCGGGGAATGGTCTGGAAGTATCCGTACCCCTTCCTGATCGGCCGCGAGCAGATCCGCCAGTACGCCAAGGCCGTCAAGGCCATGGACCCGGCCAGCCACGATGAGGCCGCTGCCGCCGAACTCGGCCACGACACCCTGGTCGCACCGCTGACCTTCGCCTCCACCCTGGCGCTGCTGGTGCAGGAACACTTCTTCCAGAACGTCGACATCGGCATGGAAACCAAGCAGATCGTCCAGGTCGACCAGAAGTTCCTGTACCGCAAGCCGCTCAAGGCCGGCGATCAGCTGCACGCCGTCATGGAGATCGCCTCGGTCGAAGAGCGCTTCGGCGCGGACATCGTGGTCACCCACAACGTGTGCACCGACGACGACGGCGAGGTGGTCCTGGAAGCCATCACCACGATGATGGGTCACGACGCCGACGATTCGATCCAGGTCAAGTGGGATCCGGAGACCGGCAAGGTCATGCGGAAGGCCGCCGGGGAGTAACGATCGATTAGTAGATGACACGCACGCCGGGGTACACTCGGCACTCGGGGTTTTTCCCATTTCAGCGCGCTGTCCGTCGGCTTGGCAATCGAGCGATCGGAGAGCGCGCGAATTGTGTGAGCCCCGGCGCAGTACGGTGACGAAAGCGCCAGCAGATCACCGACAGAGGGGCGTAGCTCAACTGGCAGAGCAGCGGTCTCCAAAACCGCAGGTTGCAGGTTCAAGTCCTGTCGCCCCTGCTCAAACTGAATACTCGACAAGGTGTGGACACTGGAAGGTGAACACACAACCCAGGATGAAAGGCATGCGGTGAGCGACGAGCGCGAAGGTGCCGGCTCCGCAGACGACACTGGAACCGACGCTGGCACCGACACCGGGGCAACCGACACCACCCACGGCCAGACCGCGGTGGTGACTCGGCCTCTGCGCCCGACCGGCAAGCGGACCCGTCGTGGCGCGGGCGGCAAGGCCGACAGTGACGAGGCCGTCGAGAGCGACGCCGAGTCGAGCGACGACGACGTCACGGCTGACTCCGGGAAGTCGAAGAAGGCCAAGCGGAAGGCGAAGGCCAAGACCGGGCCGTCGCGCAATCCGATCATGTTCGTCGTCAACTACCTGAAGCAGGTCGTTGCCGAGCTTCGCAAGGTGATCTGGCCTAACCGCAAGCAGATGGTCAGCTACACCACGGTGGTGCTGGTTTTCCTGGTGTTCATGGTCGCGCTGATCTACGGCGCCGACCTTGGTCTGGCGAAGCTGGTGTCGCTGGTGTTCGGCACCTGATCTGGAATTTGAGAGAGGACTGACAACGTGACCACGTTCGACGGCGACGAGACCGTTGCCGACGAGACCGTTAATGTCGACGGCGTCGAGTCGCAGACCGATGAGACGGCTGAGGGCCAGGAGGCCGTAGCGGCCGATACGGTCGACGAGACCGAGGCGGCTCCGGCCGAAGAAGGCGCCGAAGAGGCGGCAGACGCACCTGCTGCCGAAGCCGACGAAGACGAGGACCCGGCAGTCGCGCTCAAGAAGGAGCTGCGGCTCAAGCCTGGCGACTGGTATGTCATCCACTCCTACGCCGGCTACGAGAACAAGGTGAAGGCCAACCTCGAGACCCGCGTGCAGAACCTGGACGTGGGCGACTACATCTTCCAGGTCGAGGTGCCGACCGAAGAGGTCACCGAGATCAAGAACGGCCAGCGCAAGCAGGTCAACCGCAAGGTGCTGCCGGGCTACATCCTGGTGCGCATGGAACTCAACGACGAGTCGTGGGGCGCGGTGCGCAACACCCCCGGCGTCACCGGTTTCGTCGGCGCCACCTCGCGCCCGTCCCCGCTGTCGCTGAACGACGTGGTGAAGTTCCTGCTACCGCAGGGCGCGGCCAAGAAGCCCGCTAAGTCCAGCGCCGCCGCCGCGGCCGCCGGTGCCAGCACCGAGGCCACCCTGGAACGGCCGGAGATCCTGGTCGATTTCGAGGTCGGCGAATCCGTCACCGTCATGGACGGCCCGTTCGCGACGCTGCCCGCGTCGATCAGCGAGGTCAACGCCGAGCAGCAGAAGCTCAAGGTGCTGGTCTCCATCTTCGGTCGCGAGACACCTGTCGAACTGACCTTCAACCAGGTCTCCAAGATTTAGTCGCCACAGCGGCTAGAAACAACGGGCGTTCGCGCCCTTGGATGAGCAAGTAAAGGAACACCAGAAGCATGGCCCCGAAGAAGAAGGTCGCCGGGCTCATCAAGCTGCAGATCCAGGCCGGGCAGGCCAACCCCGCCCCGCCGGTCGGTCCTGCACTTGGCCAGCACGGCGTCAACATCATGGAGTTCTGCAAGGCGTACAACGCCGCGACCGAGTCGCAGCGCGGAAACGTCATCCCCGTGGAGATCACCGTCTACGAGGACCGCAGCTTCACGTTCGCACTGAAGACCCCGCCCGCCGCCAAGCTGCTGCTCAAGGCAGCCGGTGTGCAGAAGGGTTCGGGCGAGCCGCACAAGACCAAGGTCGCCAAGGTGACCTGGGACCAGGTGCGCGAGATCGCCGAGACCAAGAAGGCCGATCTCAACGCCAACGACATCGACGCCGCGTCGAAGATCATCGCCGGCACCGCCCGGTCGATGGGGATCACGGTCGAATAATTCGGTCGTTGAGTCTGCACTCAGGGCGCAGAAGTTCGAGTAGGCATCACCCTGACCGCAGGATCAACGCCATAAGGCGTGGCAGGGCTGGCATCGGCCCGCAGGACCACGACTCCAACTGACACGATTGGATTTTCAATGAGCAAGAACAGCAAGGCATACCGCGAAGCCGCGGAGAAGGTCGACCGGACCAAGCTCTACACGCCGCTCGAGGCGGCGAAGCTGGCCAAGGAGACCTCCTCCAAGAAGCAGGACGCCACCGTCGAGGTCGCCATCCGCCTCGGTGTTGACCCCCGCAAGGCTGACCAGATGGTCCGCGGCACCGTCAACCTGCCGCACGGCACCGGTAAGACCGCCCGCGTCGCCGTATTCGCCGTCGGTGAGAAGGCCGAGCAGGCGCTGGCCGCCGGCGCCGACGTCGTCGGCAGCGACGACCTGATCGAGAAGATCCAGGGCGGTTTCCTGGACTTCGACGCCGCGATCGCCACCCCGGATCAGATGGCCAAGGTCGGTCGGATCGCCCGCGTGCTGGGCCCGCGCGGTCTGATGCCGAACCCCAAGACCGGCACCGTCACCCCCGATGTCACCAAGGCTGTGGCCGACATCAAGGGCGGCAAGATCAACTTCCGCGTGGACAAGCAGGCCAACCTGCACTTCGTGATCGGCAAGGCGTCCTTCGACGACGCCAAGCTGGCCGAGAACTACGGTGCCGCCCTCGACGAGGTGCTGCGGGCCAAGCCGTCCTCCTCGAAGGGTCGTTACCTCAAGAAGGTGACCGTCTCCACCACCACGGGCCCGGGTATCCCGGTTGACCCGTCGGTGACCCGGAACTTCACGGAGGCGTAGCGCAGCGGAGCCGACCATCGGCGTAGCGGCGTAATCCGTCTGTCCAGTGGCCAGTTACGGCACAAGATTCTCCGAATCGCGTGTCATAACTGGCCATTCGGCGTTTCTGGGGCGCACTCGGCGAGGCGGCGCCGGAGAAATGCCGCGGCCGGGGCGGAGACACCGTCGCCGTCGAGCGCAATGCGGTACCAGTGCTCGGCCTCGCCGGGCCGGCCGGCGCGACGCAACAGATCCGCGCGCATCGGCGCCACGGCGTTGGTCCGGGCCAGCCGCGGATCGTCGGCCACCTCGTCGAGCGCGGCCAAGCCGGCCGCGAACCCGTCGCGAAAGCCAACGGCCAGTGCGCGATTGGCGCGCACGACGGGTGAGTCCACGATCGACAGCAGCCGGTCGTAGGCCAGGCAGATCGTGGTCCAGTCGGTGTGCTCCCAGGTGGGTGCCGAGGCGTGCAGCGCGGCGATCACCGCCTGCGGCAGGTATGACCCGGGTGCCCCCTCGGCCAGGCGCAGCTGCTCCAGGCCACGCGCGACCCGACCGCGATCCCACTGACTGCGGTCCTGCTCGTCGAGGGGCACCAGGGCTCCGGCCGCGTCCACCCGGGTCCGTCGGCGCGAATCATGCAGCAGCACAAGGGCGGCGAGCGCGTGGGCGTCGCGGTTGTCGGGCATCAGCGCACACAGCTCACCCGCGAGTCGCACGCCCTCGTCGCACAGTTCGTCGCGGATGGCCGACGGGCCGCCGGTGGACCAATACCCCTCGGTGAACACCGAGTAGATGCATCCGAGCACATGGGGCGTGCGCTCACCCAGCAGCTCGGCCGGCGGTACCCGCAGCGGGATGTTCGCCTTGCGAATCTTGTTCTTGGCCCGCGTGATTCGCTGACCGACGGCAGCCTCGGACTGCAGCAGCGCACGGGCGATCTCAGGGACGGTGAGACCGGAGATCAATCGCAGGGTCAGGGCCAGTTGCGAACCGCGGTCCAGTGCGGGATGAGCACAGGTGAACATCATCCGCAGCTCGTCATCGGGTACCGGATACAACTCCACCTCCGAGGCTGCCCGGGCCTGCTCGTACACCGCGGTGAATTCCTTTCCCGGGCGCACGGATTCACGCCGCAGCCGGTCCAGCGCCCGATTGCGTGCCACCGTCGTCAGCCATGCTCCGGGGTTGGCGGGCACGCCGTCGGACGGCCAGATCCGCAGGGCTTGCGCGCAGGCCTCCTGGACGGCGTCCTCGGCCACGGTGAGGTCACCCGACCAGCGGGCAATGGTGGCCACCGCCGGGCCCCACTCCCGCCGAAAGACGCCGTCCAGTTGGGTCATCGACAGCTACAGGCCGGAGACTCCGGCCAACTGACGCACCTCGACGGCCGACGCCGGGATCATCGATGCCAGCTTGACGGCCTCCTCTCGGTCGGCGGCACGCAAGATGTAGAAACCGTTGGCCACCTCGGCGCCTTCGGCATACGGTCCGTCGGTCAGTACCGCCTCGCCGTTGCGGACCTGCACGGTCGTGGCGGTTGACGGTGGGTGCAGCGGGGCGCCGCTGAGGATGTGCTCGCCGGCGGCCTTGCCGAATTCGGTGTGCGCACACACGCCTGCCTCCCACTCCTCGCTGCTCGGTGCGCACACCTTCTCCGGCGGCTCCAGGAGCAGCGCCAGCCAGTCGGACCCCAACGGCTGCGCCGGGGGAGTCCAGCCGACCATCGGCCACACCTCGACCGCGCCGAAGTGGGCGACCGGGATTCCCTGGGCCAGCGCCAGCGCCTCGTCGAGGTTGTCGGCCTCCAGCACGTAATAGCCGCAGGCCACCTCGGCACCCTCGGCGAACGGCCCGTCGGTGATCACCGGATTGTCCGGGCCACCGGTGATGCGGGCGGCCGCGGCGGCCTTGGCCAGCGCGTCGCCCGCCTTTATCGCAGACTTGGCCTGGGCATGAAAGGCCTGGAAGGCGGCCATGCCCTCGGCCCGCTGCTCAGGTGCGAGCTCGACGTCTTGGCTGATCAGTAGCGCGAAGTACAGCATCGTCATCTCCGGAGGGTCAGCGAGTGGAACCGTCTGCTCCACTCTCTACCCATCCGACGAACGACGCCGCCCGGATCCGACAGCCCGGCCGAGATTTTTCGGCCGCTACTTCTGCAGCGTGAATTGATGCACGCTGATGTGGCCCGAGGCGAAGTACTTCTGGCAGCCGTTGAGGTACTTGTCGTAGCGGTCGTAGACCTCTTGACCCTGGATCGCGATGGCCTCGTCCTTGTGGGCTTCGAGCGCGTCGGCCCAGATCTTGAGCGTGCGGACGTAGTGCGGGCCGATCTCCTGCAGCTGGGTGAGTTTGAACCCGGCTTCGGTCGCCTTCTCCTGCTCCATCTCCACCGAGGGCAGCCGGCCGCCCGGGAAGATCTCGGTCATGATGAACCGGGCAAACCGGGCGTCTTCGAATGTCATGTGCAGGCCGAGCTTCTGGCCTTGGCGTAGATCGAATCCGGTGATGTTGTGCAGCAACATGATGCCGTCGTCGGGCAGTGCGTTGTAGGCCGTCTCGAAAAACGCCGGATACCGTTCGAATCCAAAATGTTCGAAGGCGCCGATCGATACGATGCGGTCAACTTTGTCGTTGAACTCTTCCCAGCCCTGGAGTCGAACCTCGACGTTGCGCTCGGTGGGAATCCTGGAGAGCTTTTCGATGGCGTACTCGCGCTGCTCGCCGCTCAACGTCAGGCCGATGACGTTGACGTCGTACTTCTCGATGGCCCGTGCCATGCCCGCGCCCCAGCCGCAGCCGATGTCCAGCAGCGTCATGCCTGGTTGCAGGCCCAGCTTGCCCAGCGCCAGATCGAACTTGGCGATCTGAGCTTCGTCCCCCGTCATGTCTTCGCGTTCGAAATACCCACACGTATAACCCATTGTGGGGCCGAGAAATAGTTCGTAGAATTCGTTCGAAATATCGTAGATCGATTGCAGTTCTTCGTATTTGGGTGTCAATTTCGACATGTTCCAAATGCTCCAAGCCGTTGAGTTCTCCCCGCGATCTCAGCGTACAGCAGGCAATTGCCGTAGGCGCGGGACGACTTGCGCTCAATCGCTGTCTGGCAAACTTCGATGTCTGGCGCCGAGGGGTGCCGGTCGGCGTTGCCTGCGGAAATCGGGAGGCGGTGCCGCGGCAGCGAAGGAAATCACCGTGGCTGCTTCTGGAGTGTGAACTGGTTGACGTCGATGTAGCCGGTACGGAAGCCGTCGGCGCATCCGGTGAGGTAGCGCAGGTAGCGGTCGTAGACCTCCTGGGACTGAACCTGGACCGCGGCATCGTGGTTGGCCTCGAGGTTGGCGGCCCATATGTCGAGCGTGCGGGCATAGTGCGGCTGCAGAGACTGGCGGCGGGTCAACGTGAACGAGGCCTGCGCAGAGTGCTCTTCGACCATCTCGATCGAGGGCAGCCGCCCGCCGGGAAAGATCTCGGTGACGATGAACTTGATGAACTTCGCCAGCTCGAAAGTGAGGGGGATGCCCCGACGGTGGGCTTCCCGTGGGTGTAGAGCCGTGATGGTGTGCAGCAGCATCACGCCGTCGGGCGGAAGGGCGTCGTAGGCGAACCGGAAGAAGTCGCCGTAGCGGTCGTGGCCGAAGTGCTCGAAGGCGCCGATCGAGACGATGCGGTCCACCGGCTCGTCGAACTGCTCCCAGCCCTCCAGCAGCACCCGTTTGCTGCGCGGGCTGTCGGACTCGTCGAACACCTGCTGTACGTGAGTGGCCTGGTTACGGCTCAGCGTGAGACCGACGACATTGACGTCGTACCGCTCGATTGCACGCAGAAGCGTTGCGCCCCAACCACATCCGACATCGAGCAACGTCATTCCCGGCTGCAGGCCGAGTTTGCCGAGCGCCAGGTCGATCTTCGCCGCCTGCGCTTCCTGGAGAGACATGTCGTCACGTTCGAAGTAGGCGCAGCTGTAGGTCCGGCTCGGATCGAGGAACAGCGCGAAAAAATCGTCGGACAGGTCGTAATGGGCTTGTACGTCGTCGAAATGCGGTTTGAGTTTTGTCGGTTGTTTGGCCACGGGGGTACCTCTCGGGCAGATACCGACCGGGCAGAGCCGCACCAGGCCACGTCTTGACCCAGCCGCCCCCCCAGACTGCTGAAACCGACTGTAGAGGCAGTTCGGCCAGCTACCGAGCTTTCGACCGCCGGCAACGCCGTGCTCGTCAAATTAACGTTGCAGACGCATAAATCAGCTGGAACTGGCGAAGTTCGTCTTGAGCTCGCCGACGATCTCGTCCCACACCGGTTCGGGCAACTCGTGACCCATCCCGTCGATCAGCACCAGGCGGGCGCCGTCGATGGCGCGGGCCACCGCGCGGCCACCGTACGGGCGCATCAGCCGGTCGGCGCGCCCATGGATCACCACGGTCGGCGCGGTGATCCGCCGGTCATGGTGGCGCAGGCTGCCGCTGCCGAGAATCGCGTCGAAATGGCGGGCGATTCCCGCCGGATAGTAGGCCCGGTCGTACAGCTCGGCGGCCTGGGCCCTGATCTCCTCCTCGGGAGTGGGATAGGCGGGGCTGCCGTTGAGCTTGTTGATCCGAACCGCGTTGTCGATGATGGCTTCTCGTGACGAATCGGCCGGCGGGCCAGTGATCACCGACAGCAGCTGCTTGATGCCGGGCGGCGGCAGCAGTGGCTGGTTGTTGCTGGAGAAGATCACCGCGAGCGTCTTGGTGCGCTGCGTGTACCGCGCCGCGAACACCTGGGCGATCATCCCGCCCATCGACCCGCCGACGATGTGGGCGTCGTCGATCTTGAGGTGATCGAGCAGGGCGGCGGCGTCGTCGGCGACATCCTCGAGCGTGTAGACCGACGGGCTGCGCAGGCCGAGGAACGACCGGGCCATCCGCAGCGACAACGGCGAGTCCACCCGCTTGCCGGACAACTTGGTGGACAGGCCGACGTCGCGGTTGTCGTACCGGATCACCCGCAAACCCTGATTGACGAGCTTCTCGCAGAAACCGGTGCGCCACAACAGCATCTGAGCACCGAGCCCCATGATCAACAGCACTGCCGGATCGTTCGGGTCACCCATGTCCTCGTAGTAGATGTCGACATCGCCGGCATCCGCGGGCGACTTGGCGAAGCCGCTCCGCACCCTCATTCCGGCCACTCAGGCCTCGATCCCGTCGGATTTGGGCTCGGCGGCTCCGGCCGAATCCTCTTCGCGCGAGCGCTCATCGGCGTGTTCCCGGCCGATATCGACCATGAAGTTGGCGAAGTAGCCGGTGAGCTGCGGGTCGTTCATCATCTGCCACTTGGGCGCGAGCAGCTTCATGTACCGCTCGACATAGAGGAACTGCTTGCCGATCAAAACAAGTTCGCGGGGCAGCTTGACGTCGTAGGCATCGGCCAACGCGGAGAGCTGCTTGCCAATTTCGGCGTAGGACATATCGCCGAGCGACTTCATCGTCAGCGGGGTGGCAAACGCTTCAAGGTCCTTGGCGGCCTCGCCTTCAGGTTTCACCGTCCCCACGGCCCCCATCAGCACCACGATCTTGCCCGCCGCCGCATGGTCCTTCTTGACCAGCAGGGCATAGACCAGCTCGCGCAGCAGCCAGCGGGTGCGGGGGTCGATGCGGCCCATGATGCCGAAGTCGAAGAACACCACCTTGCCGTCGTCGTCGACGTAGAGGTTGCCCGCGTGCAGATCGCCGTGGAACAGCCCGTGCTTGAGCCCGCCCTCGAAGACGCTGAACAGCAGGGCCTTCACCAGCTCGGTGCCGTCGAAGCCCTTCTTGCGGATGGCTGCGACGTCGTCGATGCGGACCCCGGTGACGCGCTCCATGGTCAGCACCCGCGGGCTGGTCAGGTCCCAGTACACCTGCGGGACCCGGATGTTCTCGCCCAGCGGTGAGGCGTGCATGTGCGACACCCACGCATCCATCGACTGGGCCTCCAGCCGGAAGTCCAGCTCCTCGGCGAGGTTGTCGGCGAAGTCGGCGACCACGTCCTGCGCCGACAGCCGCCGGCCCAGCTTGGCCAGCTCGACCAGCTGTGCGCCGCGCTTGAGGATCTGCAGATCGGCGGCGACCCGGCGACGGATGCCCGGGCGCTGGATCTTGACCACCACTTCCTCGCCACTGTGCAGCGTGGCGTAGTGCACCTGCGCGATCGAGGCCGAGGCGAACGGCTTCTCGTCGAAAGTCTTGAAGAGGTTCGTGGGCTCGTCGCCGAGCTCTTCGACGAAGAGCTTGTGCACCTCGTCGGTGTCCGCGGGCGGCACTCGGTCGAGCAGGCTGCGGAACTCGCGGCTCAACGGTTCACCGAAGGCGCCGGGGCTCGACGCGATGATCTGGCCGAACTTGACGTAGGTGGGACCCAGATCGGAGAAGGTCTGCGGCACCTGCTTGATGATCTTCTGCTGCAGGGATCCCGCGCCGAACATGTTGGCGGCGACCCGGACCCCGGTACGGGTGATCTGCCAACCGGTGGCGCCGATCCGGGCGGCCTCCACGGGCAACGGCACCCGACTCAACCGGGCGACCTCGCGGTGCTTGGTTTTCGGCGGCGTAGTGCTCATAGGTGCAGTGTCTCAAAACCCGCGGTAACGCCAAAAATATCTGTGTGGTGCGTCACACCGGCGCGAAGCTGTCTTCGATCTCTTCCCGGCTGAGAACCGGGTCGCTGCCGCGGACGTAGGTGGGTTCGGTGTGGGGCTGGGTGGTGCCGTGCGCGACGCGCTTCTGGGCCGCCCGGAACTCGAGCGTGGTGCCGGCGGCGGTGTGCAGTCCGTTGATGATCGACCACACGATGGCACGCCGGCCGGCCCGCTCGATCGGATTCGGATCGGTGTGCCCGATGAGCTGCTTGGCCCATTTCGGCATGGTGTCGCGGATCGCCCAGTCGACCGCGCTCTGCGGCATCGGCAGGTTGGAGCCGGTGGCCATGGCCGCGCCGTGGGTCAGTGCCAGCTTGGGCAGATAGGACTCAAGGCAGTCCAGCGTCTCGGCCTTGGTGGTCGGCAGGTCGGTACCGCCCAGTGCGTGCCCGACGCGGATGAACTCTCCGTAGTAGCGGTCAAGTTTCTTACCGCGCAACGGGTTCGGATGGTAGATCTCGTGGGCGGTGGCCAGTCCCCACACCACGGTCGCGTAGTTCCAGCGCAGCCAGTCCGGATCGTCGGCGTCATAGGCCGCGCCGTCGGGGCGGGTGCCCTTGATGGTGTGGTGCATCGAGCGCACCGTCTTGGCGACGCGCTCGGCGGTTTCGGTGTTGCCGTACGCGGTGCCGATGAAGAACGCGATGGAATGCCCGAGCCGCACCGCCGCGCCCTGCGGGTCGATGACGGGGATGGCGGTCCCGTTCTCGTCCCGTTTGACCAGACGCGAATGGTGCATGCCCATCCAGTAGATCGACGGATCGAGCCGTTCCATGTAGGCCGCGCACTGCAGACCGAAGATCAAGGCCTCGGTGTGCGAGTGGACATGCCAGACCGCGCTGCCCGGGCCGAACCATCCCGGATCGCCGGCCGGGCCGGCGAACTCCATGCCACGGAAGTAGTGCTGCCGGATGTCCTTGTCGAACTTCCGCTGCAGCATCTGCTCGAGCACCTGGTGTGGCATGTCCACCGCGGACCCCTTTCTGGTTACGTCTGTAGCCAGAATACATTTTGGGTACAGGTGTGACCAGATCTAATCTGGAGAAATGCCAGAGACGTCCAGCCCGACCCGATGGGCCGGCGTACCACTCACGGACCGCCGCGCCGAACGCCGCGGCCTGCTGGTCGACGCGGCGTTCCGGCTGTTCGGGGACGGTGGTGAGGCCGCGGTCTCGGTGCGCTCGATCTGCCGGGAGTGTGGCCTGAACACCCGCTACTTCTACGAGAGCTTCGCCGATACCGACGACCTGCTGGGTGCGGTGTACGACGAGGTCAGCGCGGCCCTGGCGGCCGATGTAGACGCCGCGATGGCCGGGGCGGGCGATTCCCTGCGCGACCGGACCCGCGCCGGGATCGCCGCGGTCCTGGGCTTCAGTTCCGCCGACCCGCGGCGCGGCCGCGTGCTGTTCACCGACGCCAGGGCCAACCCGGTGCTGGCGGCCCGGCGGGCGGCGACCCAGGATCTGTTGCGGGAGGCCGTGCTGTCCGAGGGTGGCCGGCTCAATCCGGGCTCGGACCCCGTCGCCGCCCAGGTCGGCGCGGCCATGTACACCGGTGCGATGTCCGAGCTTGCCCAGCAGTGGCTGGGCGGGAACCTGGGCGACGACCTCGAGGTCGTGGTGGATTACGCGCTGAAGCTGGTGCTAACCGGCGGCTGACTCGGCCCCGGCAGGCCGCCAGCGCTTGATCCAATCGGTCTCGGGCCACTGCTCCTCAGCCGCCATCAGCTCGTACATCGTTGCGCGGTCGATGGATTCGCGGATGATGTCGGCGTGCCCGGCGTGGCGGCTGAGCTCCTCGATCAGGTGCATGGCCACCCAGCGCACCGACCAGTGGTCGACGTCGTCGGGAAACCACGGCACCTCGTGGGGCACGGGGACCGGGGTCTCGAGGTCACGCTCGGCCAGCACCCGCAGCGTCTCGGCGTTCTGCGCCTTGAGGGCGTCGAGCAGATCGGCCAGCGTCTCGTCCTCGTGCATGACGTATTGGTCGGCGTAGTCGGCCATCTGCTCCTCCATCGGGCGGGGATCCGGTGGCGGGAACTGCGGTGCGTGCTGGGCGCGGGCGGTCCACCCCTGCTGCATCCCGGTGACGTGCTTGATCAGGCCACCGATCGACAGCGCGCTCACCGACGGGGTCGAGCGGGCCTGTTCGTCGGTCAGGCCGTGGGCCACGGCGAAAAAGGCGTTCTGCTGGAAGGCGACGAATCCGATCAGCATCTGGCGTTCGTCGGTGGCGGGGGTGGGCATACCGGGCATCGTTCAGTTCTCCTTGCTCTTGATGGTGTGTACGTAAAGGTCGCGGATGCAGGCGATCTCGGCGCCGTGGTGGATGACCTCCCGGTTGATGTGCAGGATCAGCACGGCCATCGAATGCTCGGCCCATGGGCCTTCGGCCGGACCGACGGGCTTGGCCAGGTCATCATCGTCGAGTCCGCGGACTCCGTCGATCCAATTCCGGTACGCGTCGTCGAGTTGACGCAAGGCCGTGGCCGCGTCGGTGGCGTACGGCCAGGATTGGTAGTCGGCCGGCGGTCCACCGAAGTGCGAGTGGTTGCGCATGGCGAACACGCCGACGATCACGTGCGCCAGCCGCCACGCGATCGTGGTGAACGGTTCCGGCTCTGGCGGTGGATAACTGAAATCGATGCCGCCGTCGGGGTGAACGGTCCAGCAGTCGGGAACCGGCTGCCAGAAGTACTCGTCGTCGGTCAGGCCGTCCAGGCGCGGACGGAGCTGTTGCGTCCAGTGGAAGTCCAGTTGGTCGGCTAGGGCGTTTGTCCACATAGGACTACCGTCTCACGCATATAGGACAGATTCGGTCCTAAAAGTGAGGCAGACTTCTCGCATGGCCGTGAGCAGTGAAACCACCGGCCGCGTGCTGCAACTCCTCGGGTTGCTGCAGTCGCGCCGGGTGTGGACGGGTGACGAGCTGGCCGAGCGGCTCGACGTCACCACCCGCAGCGTCCGCCGCGACATCGAACGGTTGCGGGAGCTCGGATACCCCGTCCACGCCAGCAAGGGACAGGGCGGCGGCTACCAACTCGGCGCCGGTGCGGCACTGCCGCCGCTGCTGCTCGACCCCGACGAGGCCGTCGCGATGGCCGTCTGCCTACGGCTCGCGGCCGGTGGCAGCGTCGCCGGCGTCGGCGAATCCGCCCTGCGGGCCCTGTCCAAACTCGACCAGGTCATGCCCGCCCGCCTGCGTTCGCAGGTCTCGGCGGTGCACGACGCGACAGTCACCCTGGCGCCCAACTCATCGGATGCGCCGGTGGAACCCGAGGTGTTGATGACCCTGGCCCGGGCCTGCCGCGACCACGAACACGTGACCGCCGACTACACCGACATCCGCGGCAACCACACCCAGCGGCGGTTGGAGCCCTATCAACTGGTGACCACCGGCCGGCGCTGGTACCTGATGGCCTACGACCGAGACCGCGAGGACTGGCGCAGCCTGCGGCTCGACCGGATGTCGGAGGTGGCGGCCCGCGGCAGCACATTCGCACCCCGCGACGCCCCGGACGCGGCCCAGTACGTGCGGCGCGCGATCAGCTCCTCGCCCTACCGGTACATCGCCCGGGTGCGTTACCACGCACCGCAAGACGTTGTGGCGCAGAAGTTTCCACCGGCCTCGGCCACCATCGAGGCCGACGGTCCCGACGCCTGCATCGTCACCGCCGGGGCCGACGACCCCGAGCGCATGGTGCTGTACTTCGCCACCGTGGGCCACGACTTCGAGGTCCTCGACCCGCCCGAGGTGGTGGCCGCGGTACGCACCGTCGCGGCGCGCCTGCAGTCATTCAGCCGGTGATGCCCAGCCGGTCGGTGAGCATCAAGAACGCGGCAGCGAAGTCGTTGTCGACGGTCGCATCCCGCACCACATCCCAGTCGACCTGCTCGCGTACCGCGCGGGCGGCAAGCAACAACGCGGCGAAATCGCAATGGTGCTCGTTGAGCGAGCGCAGCTTCTCCGACACCACGAGCGTCGGTGGCAGCACCGGCATCCGGATCGCGAGCACGTCGAGCACCTCGGCGGACGCCAGGGTGGTCGCATCGACCGGCACCCCGTTGAGCTGATAGAGCACGTCGACCAGGACGTCCTCGTCGGGATAGGCCTTGAACAACCAGTCCTCAGGAGTGTGCACGATCTGGAACGCGGCCTTGCGTAACGTCACCTCGGCCGCCTCGGCGTCAGCCTTCGCGACCACGAAATCGACGTCGTGCACCGGTTCGGGCGCGCCGTAGACCCACAGCGCATAGCTGCCGGCCAGCGCAAACTGCGGGCCGTGCGCCTTGAACGCCGAGGCCGCGCGTTTCAGCGCGTCACGCAGTTCGTCGTTGCGGTCGAGCACGTGTCGTCCCGGTTCTCTCGGGCATCGCGGTGTGGGTCCGATGCGGTTGTGGGTACTGAGTACCCATGCGGCTGGCCACTTTCAACATCCTGCACGGACGCAGTGTCCACGACGGCGACGTCGAGCTCAGCCGGCTCGCTTCGGCGGTGACCGAGCTCGACGCCGACATCCTCGCGCTACAGGAGGTCGACCTCGATCAGCCGCGGTCGGGCAAGGCCGACCTGACCGCCGTCGCCGCCGACGCGATGAACGCGGTGCACCATCGGTTCGTCGCCGCGATCTCGGGAACCCCCGGGGCCACCTGGATGGCGGCCACCGGGCGTGAGCAACCCGGGACCGCCGCCTACGGCATCGCCCTGTTGTCCCGATATCCGGTGGAGAACTGGCAGGTGGTGCGACTCCCGCGGATCCCGGTCCGGTTCCCGATGTACGTCTCCGGGATCCGGCGGTTCCGGATCATCCACGAGGAACCCCGCGCCGCGATGGTGGCCCGCATCGACACCCCGCTCGGCCCGATCACGGTGGCCAACACCCACCTGTCGTTCGTCCCGGGATGGAACCGGGTGCAACTGCGGCACCTGGTGCGCGACGTCAACGCCTTTCCGGGGCCGCGACTTCTGCTGGGAGACCTGAACTTGGCCGAGCCCGACCATTGGCGCCCGCTCGGCGCCGCGCCGACGTTTCCGGCCCACGAGCCGACCACGCAACTCGACCACATCCTCACCGACGAGCCGGCGTTCGCGGCCACCGCGTGCGCCGCGCCCCACCTCCCGATTTCCGATCACCGGGCGCTCGTCGTCGACATTTCCGCGTCCTGACGTCGTAGGGTTTCTGAGATGCACGTCACGTCAGTGGAGACGACGGAGCTGTTTGCCGGGCCCGCGGATGCCCCTCGGCAGCTCGTACTGGTGCGATACGACGACTGCCCCGCGCCGACTGCGGTCCGGGTCAGTGGCGACGGCCTCTCGGGTGAGGCGATCGCGGCGCCGGGAGCGGGCGCCGTCGAGGTTCCGGTGGAGGTCGACGGCGGCGTGCCCGGGGAGATCCGGCGCGCGCGGGTGGGCGCGACGGACTTCGACTTCACCGTGGCCGAGCCGGGCTGGACGATGTACATGATCAGCCACTTCCACTACGACCCGGTGTGGTGGAACACCCAGGCCGCCTACACCAGCGTGTGGACCGAGGATCCGCCCGGCCAGTGCCGGCAGACCAACGGATTCGACCTGGTGCACGCGCACCTGGAAATGGCCCGCCGCGAACCGGAATACAAGTTCGTGCTCGCCGAGGTGGACTACCTCAAGCCCTACTGGGACGCCCGGCCCGAAGACCGGGCCGACCTGCGCCGGTTCCTCGCCGAGGGCCGCGTCGAGATCATGGGCGGCACCTACAACGAGCCCAATACCAACCTGACCAGTCCGGAGACGGCGATCCGGAACTTTGTGTCGGGCATGGGATTTCAACGCGACATTCTGGGCGCGCAGCCGGCGACGGCGTGGCAGCTCGACGTGTTCGGGCACGATCCCCAGTTTCCCGGGATGGCGGCCGACGTGGGCCTGACCTCCAGTTCGTGGGCGCGCGGGCCGCACCATCAGTGGGGGCCGATGCAGAACGACGGGGATCCCGAGCGCATGCAGTTCGCCAGCGAGTTCGAGTGGATCGCCCCATCGGGCCGCGGCCTGCTCACCCACTACATGCCGGCGCACTATGCCGGCGGATGGTGGATGGACTCCGCACCGTCGCTCGCCGAGGCCGAGGAATCCACCTACGCACTGTTCACGAAACTCAAGCGGGTTGCGTTGACCCGCAACGTGCTTCTGCCCGTCGGCACCGATTACACCCCGCCCAACAAGTGGGTGACCCAGATCCACCGGGACTGGAATTCGAGGTACGTGTGGCCGAGGTTCGTGTGCGCACTGCCGTCCGAGTTCTTCGCCGCGGTGCGGGCCGAACTCGATTCCCGCGGCGCGGCACCGTCGCCGCAGACCCGCGACATGAACCCGATCTACACCGGCAAGGACGTCTCCTACATCGACACCAAGCAGGCCAACCGGGCCGCCGAGGATGCGGTGCTCGACGGTGAGCGGTTCGCGGTGTTCGCCGGGTTGCTCGGCGGCGCGGACTACCCGCAGGCGGCGCTGGCCAAGGCGTGGGTGCAGCTGGCCTACGGCGCCCACCACGACGCCATCACCGGCTCGGAGTCCGATCAGGTCTACCTCGACCTGCTGACCGGCTGGCGTGACGCCTGGGAACTGGGCACCGCCGCCCGCGACAATGCATTGGCACTGCTGTCGGAGGCGGTCGGCGGCTCCGGCGACGGTGATTCCGTCGTGGTGTGGAATGCCGTGGCGCACAAGAGGACCGACATCGTCACTGTGCACCTGGACGAGCCGTTCTCGGGCGCGGTGTACGACTGCGACGGCACCGAGGTCCCCGCCCTGGTCGAGGCCGACGGGACGACGGTGAGCTGGCGGGCTCACGACGTCCCGTCACTGGGCTGGCGGTCCTACCGATTCGGGCCCGGCACCGCGAGCGGGTGGGAACCGTTGGCCGGCGACGGTATTGCCAACGAGCGGTATCGGTTACGCGTCGACGCGGCCCGCGGTGGCGGGGTGTGCTCACTCGTGGACGACGGCGTCGAGCTCATCGCCGACGGCGGCGTCGGCAACGAACTTGCCGTCTACGAGGAATATTCGGCGCACCCCGAGGCCGGCGAAGGCCCGTGGCACCTGCTGCCCACCGGACCGGTGGTGTGCTCGTCGGCCACCCGAGCCGAGGACGTGCGCTGCTACCAGAGCCCACTGGGACAGCGGGTGGTCGTGCAGGGCCGCATCGGAGAACTGTTGCGCTACACCCAGACCATCACCCTGTGGGCCGGTGTCGACCGCGTGGACTGCCGCACGACCATCGACGAATTCGTCGGGGCGGACCGCCTGGTGCGGCTGCGCTGGCCCTGCCCGGTACCCGGCGCGATGCCGGTGAGCGAGGTCGGCGACGCGGTGATCGGGCGCGGGTTCGGGCTGATGCACGACGGCTCGGCCACCCACGCGGTGGATGCCGCACAACACCCCTGGACGCTGGACAACCCGGCCTACGGCTGGTTCGGGTTGTCCTCGGCGCTGCGGGTGCGAATCGGCGATGCCGTCCGGGCGGTGTCGGTGGCCGAGGTGGTCGCACCCGAGGACACCGCCGAGGACACCGCGCCGCGTGATCTCGTGGTGGCCCTGGTGCGGGCCGGGGTGACGGCTACCTGCAGTGCCGCCGAAAAACCCCGCTATGGCGACCTCAGCGTGGACTCCAACCTGCCCGACACCCGGTTCGCGATCGGGGGCCCCGACGAAAACCCCTTCACCGCAGAGGTTCTGGCTGCAGCCGACATCGCCTACTCCGACGAGCTCAAGCGCCAGCTCGACGCCACCGCATCGGCCCGCGTGTGGGTGCCCGCCGCCGCACCGCTGACCGAACACTGGGTGCCCGGCGCCGACCTGCGCGGCGTCCGCACCCTCCCGGTGCTGATCCTGGCCGGCAACCTCGACGCGGTGGTCGAGGACCTGGGGGACGCCGAGATCGTCGTCACCCAAGAGGCCCCGGCGGCGGCCGAACCGTTCGAGAGCCGTACCGTCGCGCTGCTCAACCGTGGCGTGCCGAGCTTCGCCATCGAACCCGACGGAACCCTGCATACGTCGCTGATGCGGTCCTGCACCGGCTGGCCGTCCGGCACCTGGATCGACCCGCCCCGGCGCACCGCACCCGACGGGTCCAACTTCCAGTTGCAGCATTGGACACACACTTTCGACTACGCACTGATGACGGGAACCGGCGATTGGCGTGCCGTGGGCGTCGCGGCCGGCGCGGCCGAGTTCAACCGGCCGCTGCAACCGGTGGTCGTCGATTCGGCCGGGAGCGGCGGACTGCCGCCGTGGGGATCACTACTCGAGATCGAGCCGGCCGGCACGGTACAACTGGGCGCACTCAAGGCCACCGGCAATCCGCTGGCATCGGGATCTGTCCGCAGCGCCGATCCGGCCGACGGGGTCACCGCGCGTCTGGTCGAGATCACCGGCGGCACAGCCGAGGTCACCATCCGCTCGGGACTGCGCGCGGTGTCCACCGCCACGAACCTGAACCTGCTGGAAGAACCGGCGCCGGAGCAGCCGTCGCACCTGAGCCTGCACGGCTACCAGATCGCCACCGTGTCCACCCACCTGAACATGCCCAGGGTGCTGCGCGCCGAGCACCAGCAGTTGGCGCCCGAAGCGGAGGCGGCCCAGCCGTTGTACGCCCGCTACTGGCTGCACAACCGTGGCCCCGCCCCGCTCGGTGGTCTTCCTGCCGTGGCCTACCTGCATCCGGAAAGCGTTGCCGCGCAGCCCGGCACCGAGGTGGTCGTCCGGCTCACCGCGGCCAGTGACTGCACCGACGCCGCGCTGCACGGCCGGGTCAGTGTCGCCGGACCGCCCGGGTGGGAGGTGCAGCCGACCGAACTGCCCTTCGTGCTGCCGCCCGGCGAACATCTGGAAACCGATGTGGTGCTGAGCATTCCGGCCGGCGCCGGGCCGGGGCTTTACCCGTTGCGCGCCGAACTCGCGGTGACCGGCAGCGACTCGGGTGTGCTGCCGCCGTCGTGGCGTCAGGTGGTCGAAGACGTCTCCATGGTCACGATCGGCGAACCCGAGGTGCAGGTGCTCAAACTGGTGACCGAGCCGCAGGCCGTCGACGTCAAAGCCGGTGAAACGGCGCGGCTGTCGGTCACGATCGGTACCGATGCCGGGGCCGGACTGACGGCCGAGGCTCATCTGATCAGCCCGTGGGGAACCTGGGAGTGGATGGGACCGGCCGCGGCGGGTGTCGAGGTGCCCGCGGGCGGCACGGCCGAGGTCGAATTCGACATCGCGCCGCCACCGTGGATCGAGCCGGGGCAGTGGTGGGCGTTGATCCGCGTGGGGTGCGCGGGCCGGCTGCTCTACTCCCCGGCGGTACCGGTGACCGTGCGATGAACCCAGTGCCGTGGGCCGCGCACGTGGCCGGAAAACCTGTGTTGATCGAGGAGATCGACGAGCGGGAGGCCAGGCTGCGGGCCGGTAACCGGGCGTCGGCGCTGCCGCGCCCCGGAACCAGCGAGGGGCGTCAGTTGCGTCGCTGGCTGACCCAGCTGGTGGTGGCCGAACGGGTGGTGGCCGAGGAGGCCCTGGCACGCGGATTGTCCGCCGCCGACGCCCCTACCTCCGGTGAGGTGCTGCCCGACACATCGGCCCGGTTGCAGATCGGCAGCGTCGCGGCCGCCGTGCTGGACACCTCGCCGGCGCGCGCGGTGTTCGCCGATGTCACTGCCGCAGTTGATGTTTCAGAGTCCGAGATCGCCGCCTATCACGCGCGGAATCCGATGCGCTTCGCCGCGGTCCCGGACGGGACACCCGGATGGCGCGCCCGGCCCGTCGCCCCGGCGCTGGACGAGGTTCGCGACCGGATCGCCATCCACCTGCGGGCGGCCAACCGCAGGCAGGTGTTCCGGCAGTGGCTCGACGCGCGTTGCGCGGCACTGGTGGACCTGGCTCCGGGCTATGAACATCCCGGTGATCCCCGTCAACCGGACAACACGCACAAACACTAGGAGTGCCACGTGAGCTTGACCCTGGCTCTCGACATCGGCGGCACCAAGATCGCCGTCGGCCTGGTCGACGCGGAAGGTCAGCTGGCGCACCGAGCCCAATTGCCCACCCCCGACGGTGACGCCGACACCGTGTGGGCCGTGGTCGAGACGTTGCTCGGCGAGGCCATGAAGACCGCAGACGGAGCCGCGACCGGCGTCGGCGTCGCGTCGGCCGGGCCGATCGACCTGCCCAACGGCACGGTCAGCCCGATCAATATCGCCGAGTGGCAGGACTTTCCGATCGTCGACCGGGTGGCCGCGGCGACACGGTTACCGGTCCGCCTCGGAGGCGACGGGCTGTGCATGGCGCTGGGCGAGCACTGGTGCGGTGCCGGCCGCGATGCCCAGTTCCTCCTCGGCATGGTGGTGTCGACCGGGATCGGCGGCGGTCTGGTGCTCGACGGCGTCCCGTACGACGGCCGTACCGGCAACGCCGGACACGTCGGCCATGTCGTCGTCGTCCCCGACGGTGGCGACCCGTGCACGTGCGGTGGCCGCGGTTGCGTCGAAACCGTCGCCTCCGGGCCCAGCCTGGTGCGGTGGGCCCGGCGTCAGGGCTGGGACGGCACCGACGCCAAAGTGCTCGGTGATGCCGCGAATCAGGGAGATGAGCTGGCGCTCAAAGCGTTTGAGCGCGGCGCCCGGGCAGTGGCCGCCATGATCGCCTCGGTGGGGGCGGTGTGCGACCTGGATCTGGTGGTGATCGGCGGGGGAGTGGCCAAGTCCGGGGCCTTGTTGTTCGACCCGCTGCGCGCGGCGCTGACGGACTACGCCGGGCTGGACTTCCTGCGGGGGCTGCGGGTGGTGCCGGCCGCACTCGGCGGGGATGCCGGCCTGGTCGGCGCGGCGGCCCTGGCGCGCGGCTGACGCTTCTGCTCTTTCCGGATCTCCATGTGTGTGCGGCCCCAGTCGCAGAGGGCCTGCAGCACCGGCGCCAGCGTCGTGCCGTACTCGGAGATCGAATAGTGCACGCACGGCGGCACCGTGCCCGCGTCGTGGCGGTCGATGATCCCGGCGTCGACCAGATCGTGGAGATGGCGGATCAGCATGCGCTCGGTGATGTCGGGGATGCTGCGGCGCAGCTCGGCGGTGCGCATCGGCCCGTCGGCCAACCGCCACAGGATCGTGCCCTTCCAGCGGCCGTCGATCACCGACAAGGTCGCGTCGATCGGACACTCGCCGATCTCCTTCTTCGACACCGGCACGGTGGCCTCCTCGCGGCGGGGTTGCTGCCAAATTTGTCAGTACCTTGTTTTTTGACAGCTTACTGACCAGCCTTGATGTGGTGACGGAAATCGTGCAAGTCCTCGCCGTGCTGTCGGTCGGTTCGCTGATCGGCGTCGAGTTCGCTGTCACGGCGTTCTTTCACCCGATCCTGGAGCGGCTGCCGGAACCGGCCTATGCGCAGGCGCGCAGCGCGAGTGCGCGAATTCTCGGCAGGGTGATGCCGTTCTGGTACGGCGTGGCCGTGCTTTCGGTCGTCGCGGCGGCGGTCATCCGGCCCGGGCCCCTGGTGATCGCGGCGGTGGCGGGCCTGGTGTTGGTGATGCTGTTGACGCTCGCGGTGCTGGTGCCGATCAACAACCGCGTAGGCGCCTGGTCGAGCGACGACGTCTCGCGTGCCGAAGCCCGGCGCTGGGACCGGCTGCACTGGGTGCGGGTCGGGCTGCTGGCGGTGGTGTGCGTGCTGTTGGTGCTCGTCGCGGGTGCGTGGTGAGGCGCCGCGAGCGACCGCTGCGGTACAGGAATTGCGGCGTGTCTGCGTACAGACACGGTCGCTCGCGGTGCGAAAACGGGCGTTTTGGCTGATCGGTGTGCCATCGGCTACTCTGGTCGGGTTCCACCGAAGACCGTCGGTCACCTAGCAATAGGTTGAAGGTCCGGGAAATGTCCCGGCGGCCCACGCAGGAGGACGAGGCTAGACCAGTTTCACGCTGGACATCTCTGCGCCCCGACCTGTCTGCGTCGGGGCGTTCGTCATTTCACGGCCCCAAGTTGGTGGAGCGCCCGATACCCACCACAAGGAGGCATGCATGGCCAAGCCTGACAAGGCCACGGCGGTTGCCGACATTGCTGAGCAGTTCAAGGCGTCGACGGCCACCGTCGTCACCGAGTACCGCGGGCTGACTGTGGCGAACCTGGCTGAGCTGCGTCGTTCCCTCGGCGCCTCCGCCACGTACACCGTCGCCAAGAACACTCTGGTGAAGCGCGCCGCGTCCGAAGCCGGCATTGAAGGCCTCGACGAGCTGTTCGCCGGTCCCACGGCGATCGCGTTCGTCCAGGGTGAGCCCGTTGACGCCGCCAAGGCGATCAAGAAGTTCGCCAAGGACAACAAGGCGCTCGTCATCAAGGGCGGCTACATGGACGGCAAGGCGCTGTCCGTGGCCGAGGTCGAGAAGATCGCCGACCTCGAGTCGCGCGAGGTCCTGCTCGCCAAGCTGGCAGGTGCCATGAAGGGCAACCTGTCCAAGGCCGCAGGCCTGTTCAACGCTCCTGCTTCTCAGGTGGCCCGCCTCGCCGCGGCGCTGCAGGAGAAGAAGGCTGCCAGCGAAGCTGCCTAGCGGCCGCTTCGGTTGAACCGCTTCGTCGCAACCACACAATCCAACCAACATCCGTAAGAAAAATCAGGAAGGACCATAAACATGGCCAAGCTGTCCACTGACGAACTGCTCGACGCGTTCAAGGAAATGACCCTGCTGGAGCTCTCTGAGTTCGTGAAGCAGTTCGAAGAGGTCTTCGAGGTCACCGCCGCTGCTCCGGTTGCCGTTGCCGCTGCCGGTGCCGCCCCCGCCGCCGCCGAGGCCGGCGAGGAGCAGTCCGAGTTCGACGTCATCCTCGAGGGTGCCGGCGACAAGAAGATCGGTGTCATCAAGGTCGTCCGCGAGATCGTCTCCGGCCTGGGCCTGAAGGAAGCCAAGGATCTGGTCGACGGCGCTCCCAAGCCGCTGCTGGAGAAGGTCACCAAGGAGGCCGCCGAGGACGCCAAGGCAAAGCTCGAGGCTGCCGGCGCCAGCGTCACCGTCAAGTAGTTCACTACTGGACCGCAGGAACCCCCGAATCCCTTCGGATTCGGGGGTTCTTTGCTGTCTGAAATGCGATTGCCACCGACAACGTCCGGGTACTCCCGGTTATTGGGACAAGCATGTGGGGCCGACTCCTCGTGCGCTATGGTGACTCAAGCCACAGGCCGCAGCAGGTGGCAGGGTGAGCCGTAGGCGGAAGGATCTTTGATGGGCGTCCAGATCGATGTGACGGGACTGAGCAAATCTTTCGGATCCTCAAAGATTTGGGAAGACGTCACGATGTCGATTCCCGCCGGCGAGGTCAGCGTGCTCCTGGGCCCGTCCGGTACCGGTAAGTCGGTGTTCCTGAAGTCGCTGATCGGCCTGCTGCGCCCGGAGCGCGGCTCGATCGTCATCGACGGCACGGACATCCTGCAGTGCTCGGCCAAGGAGCTCTACGAGATCCGGACCCTGTTCGGGGTGCTGTTCCAGGACGGCGCGCTGTTCGGCTCGATGAACATCTACGACAACACCGCCTTCCCGTTGCGCGAGCACACGAAGAAGAGCGAGAGCGAAATCCGCAACATCGTGATGGAGAAGCTCGAGCTCGTCGGTATGCCCAACGACGGCCACAAGTTCCCCGGTGAGATCTCCGGCGGTATGCGCAAGCGCGCCGGCCTGGCCCGCGCCCTGGTGCTCGACCCGCAGATCATCCTGTGTGACGAGCCGGACTCCGGTCTGGACCCGGTGCGTACCGCCTACCTGTCGCAGCTGCTGATCGACATCAACGCGCAGATCGACGCGACCGTGCTGATCGTGACGCACAACATCAACATCGCCCGTACCGTGCCGGACAACATCGGCATGCTGTTCCGCAAGCAGCTGGTCATGTTCGGCCCTCGCGAGGTGCTGCTGACCAGCGAGGAGCCCGTCGTCAAGCAGTTCCTCAACGGTCGCCGTATCGGTCCGATCGGTATGTCGGAGGAGAAGGACGAGGCGACCGCGGCCGCCGAGCAGGCCATGCTCGACCGTGGCCAGCACGACGGTGGTGTGGAGGAGATCGAGGGCGTGCCGCCGCAGCTCACCGCGACCCCGGGTATGCCGGAGCGTGCGGGTGTGGCCCGCCGTCAGGCCCGGGTGCGCGAGATCCTGCACACCCTGCCGCCGGCTGCTCAGGCCGCGATCCTGGACGACCTGGAGGGCACCCACAAGTACGCGGTGCACGAGTTCGGCGACGAGCCCACCGCGCGCCACCAGCGCCCGGTCGAGGACGACGCCCCGACCGGCGCCATCGAGGTGCCTCACCAGAGTTGAGTTTCGCGAATCAGGCCGGGCCCATCGGGTCCGGCCTGATTTGTGTCCTGGACAGGTAGGAGTCGACATGTACCCGCAGCCCGGTCAGACCACCAGATTCGAGCAGTTGCCCGGTGGCGTGATCCGGGCGCACGGCGTCGCCCACTCGCGCATGATCGGTCAGCTGGCGCGTGCCGAATACCTGTCCAAGCGCTGGATCTGGGCGGTGCTGGTCCCGGCGTTCGTGGTGGCCCCGGTGATCATCAGCCTGTTCATGGTCGACTCGCTCTCGGGCGGTGACTTCCTCTTGCTCCTGGTGATCAACACCGTCTTCGGTGCCGGAACCCTCGTGTTCTTCGGTCTCGCCCTGCTCTACCTCACCGCGCCGCGGAGTTGGTCGTTCAAGCTGCCCATCGGCACTCCGATGTACGCCGATTTCGCCCCCGACTCCGTCGGCATCGGCTGGCTGGATCGCTTCAACGCGATCTACCTCAACCAGATCACGCAGGTTCGGCACGTCTCCTCGGTTCTGGTCATACGGGACGCCGCGGGCACCGAGTTGCTGATCCCCGACGAGCTGGTCCCACCCCACGTGGCTTCCGGTCTGCTGGCCAACTTCGGTCAGCGCCGGCAACCGGCACCGGCCGCGATGAATGTCGCGCAGCCGCAGCCGGTGGCGCCGAGCCTGCCGCAGGGCCCCGGCCCGGACGGGGTGTTCCGCACGGCAGCCGTCGCCGACGCCGGGTTGGCCGACCGGCTGGCCACCGCGGTCCGCCGCAGCACGGCGATGCGGACGGCACTCACACTCGCGATCGTCATGCCGCTGATCACGCTCGGCTATTTCGCATTGCGGGACGGAGAGCTGCGCGCGGAATCGGTGCTGCCAGCCGGTGGCGTGCTGGTCGCCGGGGTCGGGGTGATCGTCTACTTCATGTTGATCGGGATCCCGATGAGATTCCGGCAGCTGGTCCCGGCCGGCGCCCCGATCTCGGCCGAGTTCGGGCCACACCGGATCGGCATCCGTCTCGGCGGGCACCTGCAAACGCTGGACCTCGACTCCGTCAAACGCATCCGGCACGCTGACGGCGCGTTTCACGTGACCGCGCGGGGATTTACGCAGGGCTTGATCATCCCGGAGCAGCTGGTTCCACCGCAGGTGGCATCCGGGCTGTTCGCGCGTTTCGGCGCGGCGTAGCTGTGCGCGTCGATATTGCATCGGTATAGCGTCGGTTCGGCGCAGTCAAACCGCGCGTCACCTCTTGACGGACGGCCATGGACAGGCCAATCTGTTGGGCAGCATGTGTGACGGGTTTAGAGACGCCAGCCAGCGCCGGGGGACCCGATTCACACAGTGGGTGCGTGGTAGTTGATGAATGCGCCGTTCTGCGCTATTGTTGGACGTTGCGCTGGCTGCATCCTGCCCACCCTCACCTGACCTGCACAAAGTCGTTCTAGCCTGAGCGTTGCTCAGCATCTAGACCTGTGCCTTGCGTTTGGTTTCGGACAGGCTGAAGTAGGACACAGTCAGCCGAACCGACGCAGAATCGCGGCCAACGGACCGGTTACCGGATGTCCGAAAAGTCGCATGAGGTGCTGGAAGGATGCATCTTGGCAGTCTCTAGCCAGAGCAAGTCAGCGAACGCTATCACCAATAACTCCGTCCCAGGAGCACCGAACCGAGTTTCATTTGCCAAGCTCCGCGAACCGCTTGAGGTTCCGGGGCTGCTCGACGTTCAGACGGATTCCTTCGACTGGCTCGTGGGTTCGGATGAGTGGCGGCAGAAGGCCGTCGATCGCGGTGAGACCGACCCGAAGGGCGGCCTCGAAGAGGTGCTCGAAGAGCTCTCGCCGATCGAGGATTTCTCGGGCTCGATGTCGCTGAGCTTCTCCGACCCGCGCTTCGACGAGGTCAAGGCGCCGGTGGACGAGTGCAAAGACAAGGACATGACGTACGCGGCCCCGCTGTTCGTCACGGCCGAGTTCATCAACAACAACACCGGTGAGATCAAGAGCCAGACGGTCTTCATGGGTGATTTCCCGATGATGACTGAGAAGGGCACCTTCATCATCAACGGCACCGAGCGTGTCGTGGTGAGCCAGCTCGTGCGCTCTCCCGGTGTGTACTTCGACGAGAGCATCGACAAGTCCACCGAGAAGACGCTGCACAGCGTCAAGGTGATCCCCGGCCGCGGTGCGTGGCTGGAGTTCGACGTCGACAAGCGCGACACCGTCGGTGTGCGCATCGACCGCAAGCGTCGTCAGCCGGTCACCGTGCTGCTGAAGGCGCTGGGCTGGACCAGCGAGCAGATCACCGAGCGCTTCGGCTTCTCCGAGATCATGATGGGCACCCTCGAGAAGGACAGCACCGCCGGTCCCGACGAGGCGCTGCTGGACATCTACCGGAAGCTGCGTCCGGGCGAGCCGCCGACCAAGGAGTCCGCGCAGACCCTGCTGGAGAACCTGTTCTTCAAGGAGAAGCGCTACGACCTGGCCCGCGTGGGTCGCTACAAGGTCAACAAGAAGCTGGGCCTGAACGCCGGCCAGCCGATCACGTCGTCGACCCTCACCGAGGAAGACGTCGTCGCCACAATCGAGTACCTGGTGCGCCTGCACGAGGGCCAGACCTCGATGACCGTGCCCGGCGGCGTCGAGGTTCCCGTCGAGGTGGACGACATCGACCACTTCGGCAACCGTCGTCTGCGCACCGTGGGTGAGCTGATCCAGAACCAGATCCGGGTCGGCCTCTCCCGTATGGAGCGTGTCGTGCGTGAGCGCATGACCACCCAGGACGTCGAGGCGATCACGCCGCAGACCCTGATCAACATCCGTCCCGTCGTGGCGGCGATCAAGGAGTTCTTCGGCACCAGCCAGCTGTCGCAGTTCATGGACCAGAACAACCCGCTGTCGGGTCTGACCCACAAGCGTCGTCTGTCGGCGCTGGGCCCCGGCGGTCTGTCCCGTGAGCGTGCCGGCCTTGAGGTCCGCGACGTGCACTCCAGCCACTACGGCCGCATGTGCCCGATCGAGACCCCTGAGGGTCCGAACATCGGTCTGATCGGTTCGCTGTCGGTGTACGCCCGGGTCAACCCGTTCGGCTTCATCGAGACTCCGTACCGCAAGGTCGTCGACGGTGTGGTCACCGACCAGATCGACTACCTGACCGCCGACGAGGAGGACCGCCACGTCGTGGCGCAGGCCAACTCGCCAATCGACGCGGACGGCAGCTTCACCGAGGACCGTGTGATGGTCCGTCGTAAGGGCGGCGAGGTCGAGAACGTGGCCCCGTCCGACGTCGACTACATGGATGTCTCGCCGCGCCAGATGGTGTCTGTCGCGACCGCGATGATCCCGTTCCTCGAGCACGACGACGCCAACCGCGCCCTGATGGGTGCCAACATGCAGCGCCAGGCGGTTCCGCTGGTGCGCAGCGAGGCCCCGCTGGTCGGTACGGGTATGGAGCTGCGCGCCGCGATCGACGCCGGCGACGTCATCGTCTCGGAGAAGGCGGGTGTCGTCGAGGAGGTCTCGGCCGACTACATCACCGTGATGGCCGACGACGGCAGCCGGCACACCTACCGGATGCGTAAGTTCGCCCGGTCCAACCACGGCACCTGCGCCAACCAGCGTCCGATCGTGGACGCCGGGCAGCGTGTCGAGGCCGGCCAGGTCGTCGCCGACGGTCCCTGCACCGAGAACGGTGAGATGGCCCTGGGCAAGAACCTGCTCGTGGCGATCATGCCGTGGGAGGGCCACAACTACGAGGACGCGATCATCCTCTCGAACCGCCTGGTCGAAGAGGACGTGCTCACCTCGATTCACATCGAAGAGCACGAGATCGATGCCCGCGACACCAAGCTGGGCGCCGAGGAGATCACCCGGGACATCCCGAACGTCTCCGATGAGGTGCTGGCCGATCTCGACGAGCGCGGCATCGTCCGCATCGGCGCCGAGGTCCGCGACGGCGACATCCTGGTCGGCAAGGTCACCCCGAAGGGTGAGACCGAGCTGACCCCGGAAGAGCGCCTGCTGCGTGCCATCTTCGGTGAGAAGGCCCGCGAGGTCCGCGACACCTCGCTGAAGGTGCCCCACGGTGAGTCCGGCAAGGTCATCGGCATCCGCGTGTTCTCCCGTGAGGACGACGACGAGCTGCCCGCCGGCGTCAACGAACTGGTCCGCGTCTACGTGGCCCAGAAGCGCAAGATCTCCGACGGCGACAAGCTCGCCGGACGCCACGGCAACAAGGGCGTCATCGGCAAGATCCTGCCTGTCGAGGACATGCCGTTCATGCCCGATGGCACCCCGGTGGACATCATCCTGAACACCCACGGTGTGCCGCGTCGTATGAACATCGGCCAGATCCTGGAAACCCACCTCGGGTGGGTGGCCAAGGCCGGCTGGAACATCGATGTGGCCGAAGGAACGCCGGAATGGGCGAGCAGGCTGCCTGACGGTCTGCACTCGGCCCCCGTCGACAGCATCGTCAGCACCCCGGTGTTCGACGGCGCCCGCGAAGAGGAGCTGGCCGGCTTGCTCGGCTCGACGCTGCCCAACCGTGACGGCGACGTCATGGTGAATGCCGACGGCAAGGCGACGTTGTTCGACGGCCGCAGTGGCGAACCGTTCCCGTACCCGGTGACGGTCGGCTACATGTACATCCTCAAGCTGCACCACCTGGTGGACGACAAGATCCACGCCCGCTCCACCGGCCCGTACTCGATGATCACCCAGCAGCCGCTCGGTGGTAAGGCTCAGTTCGGTGGTCAGCGATTCGGTGAGATGGAATGTTGGGCCATGCAGGCGTACGGCGCTGCCTACACCCTGCAGGAGCTGCTGACCATCAAGTCCGACGACACGGTCGGCCGCGTGAAGGTGTACGAGGCCATCGTCAAGGGCGAGAACATCCCTGAACCCGGTATCCCCGAGTCGTTCAAGGTGCTTCTCAAGGAGCTGCAGTCGCTGTGCCTCAACGTTGAGGTGCTCTCCAGCGACGGCGCGGCGATCGAGATGCGTGACGGTGACGACGAGGACCTGGAGCGTGCCGCTGCCAACCTCGGTATCAACCTGTCGCGCAACGAGTCCGCCTCTGTCGAAGATCTCGCCTGAGTTGTTTTCTAGTCCCGAAAGGGGAAAGGGAGTTACGTGCTAGACGTCAACTTCTTCGATGAACTCCGCATCGGCCTCGCCACCGCGGACGACATCCGTAACTGGTCCTTCGGCGAGGTCAAGAAGCCGGAGACCATCAACTACCGCACGCTCAAGCCTGAAAAGGACGGCCTGTTCTGCGAGAAGATCTTCGGACCGACTCGCGACTGGGAGTGCTACTGCGGTAAGTACAAGCGCGTCCGGTTCAAGGGCATCATCTGTGAGCGCTGCGGCGTCGAGGTGACCCGCGCCAAGGTGCGCCGTGAGCGGATGGGCCACATCGAGCTGGCCGCACCCGTCACGCACATCTGGTACTTCAAGGGTGTTCCGTCGCGGTTGGGCTACCTGCTCGATCTGGCCCCGAAGGATCTGGAAAAGATCATCTACTTCGCGGCCTACGTGATCACCTCGGTCGACGACGAGATGCGCCACAACGAGCTGTCCACGCTCGAGGCCGAGATGGCCGTCGAGCGCAAGGCCGTCGAGGATCAGCGCGACTCCGACCTGGAGGCCCGGGCCCAGAAGCTCGAGGCCGACCTGGCCGAGCTCGAAGCCGAGGGTGCCAAGTCCGACGTGCGCCGCAAGGTGCGCGACGGCGGCGAGCGTGAGATGCGTCAGCTCCGCGACCGGGCCCAGCGTGAGCTGGACCGGCTCGACGAGATCTGGACCACCTTCACCAAGCTGGCCCCCAAGCAGCTCATCGTCGACGAGGTTCTGTACCGCGAGCTGCAGGACCGCTACGGCGAGTACTTCACCGGTGCCATGGGCGCGGAGTCGATCAAGAAGCTCATCGAGAACTTCGACATCGAGGCCGAGGCCGAGAACCTGCGCGAGACCATCCGCAGCGGCAAGGGCCAGAAGAAGCTGCGCGCCCTCAAGCGCCTGAAGGTCGTCGCGGCCTTCCAGCAGTCGGGCAACTCCCCGCTCGGCATGGTGCTCGACGCCGTCCCGGTGATCCCGCCGGAGCTGCGTCCGATGGTTCAGCTCGACGGTGGCCGTTTCGCCACCTCCGACCTGAACGACCTGTACCGCCGCGTGATCAACCGCAACAACCGGCTCAAGCGACTGATCGACCTCGGTGCCCCCGAGATCATCGTCAACAACGAGAAGCGCATGCTTCAGGAGTCGGTCGACGCGCTGTTCGACAACGGCCGCCGTGGCCGCCCGGTCACCGGGCCGGGCAACCGTCCGCTCAAGTCGCTGTCCGATCTGCTCAAGGGCAAGCAGGGCCGCTTCCGTCAGAACCTGCTCGGTAAGCGCGTCGACTACTCGGGCCGTTCGGTCATCGTGGTCGGTCCGCAGCTCAAGCTGCATCAGTGCGGTCTGCCCAAGCTGATGGCTCTCGAGCTGTTCAAGCCGTTCGTGATGAAGCGTCTGGTCGACCTGAACCACGCGCAGAACATCAAGAGCGCCAAGCGCATGGTGGAGCGTCAGCGTCCCCAGGTTTGGGACGTCCTTGAGGAAGTAATTGCAGAGCATCCTGTTTTGCTGAACCGTGCACCTACCCTGCACCGCCTGGGTATCCAGGCCTTCGAGCCGCAGCTGGTGGAAGGCAAGGCCATCCAGCTGCACCCGCTGGTGTGTGAGGCGTTCAACGCCGACTTCGACGGTGACCAGATGGCCGTGCACCTGCCGCTGTCGGCAGAGGCCCAGGCCGAGGCTCGCATCCTGATGCTGTCCAGCAACAACATCCTGTCGCCCGCGTCGGGCAAGCCGCTGGCCATGCCGCGTCTGGACATGGTGACCGGTCTGTACTTCCTGACCACCGAGGTCGAGGGTGACACCGGCGAGTACGTCGCGGCCGGCAAGGATTCGCCGGAGCAGGGTGTGTACAGCAGCCCGGCCGAGGCCATCATGGCGCTCGACCGCGGTGCGCTGTCGGTGCGCGCCAAGATCAAGGTGCGGCTGACCGACGCGCGTCCGCCGGCCGACGTCGAGGCCGAACTGTTCGAGAACGGCTGGAAGCCGGGCGACGCCTGGACCGCGGACACCACGCTGGGCCGGGTGCTCTTCAACGAGCTGCTGCCCAAGGGCTATCCGTTCGTCAACGAGCAGATGCACAAGAAGGTCCAGGCCCGGATCATCAACGATCTGGCCGAGCGCTTCCCGATGATCGTGGTGGCGCAGACCGTCGACAAGCTCAAGGACGCCGGCTTCCACTGGGCCACCCGTTCGGGTGTCACGGTCTCGATGGCCGACGTGCTGGTGCCGCCACAGAAGCAGGAGATCCTGGAGCGGCACGAGGCCGAGGCCGAGGCCATCGAGCGCAAGTACCAGCGCGGCGCGCTGAACCACAACGAGCGCAACGAGTCCCTGGTCAAGATCTGGCAGGACGCCACCGAAGAGGTGGGTAAGGCGCTGGAGGAGTACTACCCGGCCGACAACCCGATCATCACGATCGTGAAGTCGGGCGCCACGGGTAACCTCACCCAGACCCGCACCCTGGCCGGCATGAAGGGTCTGGTGACCAACCCGAAGGGTGAGTTCATCCCGCGCCCGATCAAGTCCTCGTTCCGTGAGGGCCTGACGGTGTTGGAGTACTTCATCAACACCCATGGTGCTCGTAAGGGTCTGGCCGACACCGCTCTGCGTACCGCCGACTCGGGTTACCTGACCCGTCGTCTGGTGGACGTGTCGCAGGACGTCATCGTGCGCGAGACCGACTGTGAGACCGAGCGCGGTATCACGGTGCACCTGGCCGAGCGTGCCGCCGACGGTTCGCTGATCCGCGATGCGCACGTCGAGACCTCGGCGTTCGCGCGGACCCTGGCCACCGACGCGGTCGACGCCGACGGCAACGTGGTCGTCGAGCGTGGACACGACCTGGGCGACCCGGCCATCGACGCGCTGTTGGCGGCGGGCATCACGCAGGTGAAGGTCCGCTCGGTGCTGACCTGTGCCTCGGCCGCGGGTGTGTGTGCCAAGTGCTACGGCCGCTCGATGGCCACCGGCAAGCTGGTCGACATCGGCGAGGCCGTCGGCATCGTCGCCGCCCAGTCCATCGGTGAGCCCGGTACCCAGCTGACCATGCGTACCTTCCACCAGGGTGGTGTTACCGGTGGCGCCGACATCGTCGGTGGTCTGCCCCGGGTGCAGGAGCTGTTCGAGGCCCGTATCCCGCGGAACAAGGCGCCCATCGCCGACGTCGCGGGCCGGGTCCGGCTGGAGGAGAGCGACAAGTTCTTCAAGATCACCATCGTTCCTGACGACGGTGGCGAGGAAGTTGTCTACGACAAGCTCTCCAAGCGTCAGCGGCTGCGCGTCCTCACCCACGAGGACGGCTCCGAGGGCGTGCTGTCCGACGGCGATCACGTCGAGGTCGGCGACCAGCTGATGGAAGGCTCCGCCGATCCGCACGAGGTGCTGCGTGTCCAGGGCCCCCGCGAGGTGCAGATCCACCTCGTCAAGGAGGTCCAGGAGGTCTACCGGGCCCAGGGTGTGTCGATCCACGACAAGCACATCGAGGTCATCGTCCGGCAGATGCTGCGTCGCGTCACGATCATCGACTCGGGTGCCACGGAGTTCCTGCCCGGCTCGCTGACCGAGCGTGCCGAGTTCGAGGCCGAGAACCGTCGGGTGGTTGCCGAGGGTGGCGAGCCCGCGGCCGGCCGTCCGGTGTTGATGGGTATCACGAAGGCATCGCTGGCCACGGATTCGTGGCTGTCGGCGGCGTCGTTCCAGGAGACCACTCGCGTGCTGACCGATGCGGCGATCAACTGCCGCAGCGACAAGCTGCAGGGTCTGAAGGAGAACGTGATCATCGGCAAGCTGATCCCGGCCGGTACCGGTATCAACCGCTACCGCAACATCCAGGTGCAGCCGACCGAGGAAGCCCGCGCTGCGGCGTACACGATCCCGTCCTACGAGGATCAGTACTACAGCCCGGACTTCGGCCAGGCCACCGGTGCCGCGGTGCCGCTGGACGATTACGGATACTCGGACTACCGCTAGTTCGATACGGAAAAGCCCCCGCTCCCTTTGGGAGTCGGGGGCTTTTTCATGCGCGGATGCTGCTGCTCGCTTCTGCGCCAGAGTCGCTCTCGACGCCGACGGCCGGTGTGGCGTGACAATGGGCGGCTAGGACGACGCCAAGATGGACAGCCCGGGGCCGTCGAGTTCGCCGAAGGAAACGCGCCGGCCCGAGATGGCCAACAACAGGGCCAGCGCGGTGCCGGTTATCTCGGCCCCCTGCCCGAGGACCAGGTCGGCATCGGTCGCGGTGATCCGCACCTGTGTGAGAAGTTCCTTCGCTCCGCCGAATGATCTTGAGGTCCGGGCCTGTTGGCGCAACGATCTCACGACGGCGTCGGGCGCGTAGACGTGCGTGACGCCGAGCGGGCGACGGATGTCTTCGCCGTGCACGACCTCTTCGACGAGTCGCGTGTCGAGCGGCGCCGGGGGAGTCGACGTCCGTGCCGCGGCCCGGCGCAGGCGCTCCAGCGTTTCGTGCGGGGACGCGCCGCGGGCACGTGCGACGCCACGCGCGTTCTGCCGGTCGAAGTCGAAGCGCGCCCGGGCCATGTCGACCATGAAACCGACTCGCGTCGTCGTCGCCACGTCGACCAGGTGCGCGACGACGTCGTGCACACTCCACCCGTCGCACAGCGACGCTGCGTCCCATGCGTCGTCATCCAGGCGCACGAGGTCGGCGATCAGCGCCGCACGCTCGGCATGCACCATCGGCCACACGTTGTTGTCCACACTGCATCCGACTCATCGGGCAGACGAAAGTCATCGCAAAGCGCCCGCTGACCTGTCGTACCCTCTCACTAGACTTGGCGGGGTGCTCATCGGCTCGCATGTAGACAACACCGATCCATTGGCCGCGGCCGCCGCAGACGGCGCCGATGTCGTCCAGTTCTTTCTCGGCAACCCGCAGAGTTGGAAGAAACCCAAGCCCAGGGAAGATGCCGAGGTACTCAAGGCGTCGAGCGTGCCGCTGTACGTCCATGCGCCGTATCTGATCAACGTGGCCTCGGCCAACAACCGGGTCCGCATCCCGTCGCGCAAGATCTTGCAGGACACGTGTGACGCTGCCGCCGAGATCAACGCCACCGCGGTCATCGTGCACGGTGGGCATGCCGACGACAACGACATGGAGGCCGGGTTCGAGCGCTGGGTCAAGGCCCTGGATGCGCTGAACACCGACGTGCCGGTGTACCTGGAGAACACCGCGGGCGGTGATCACGCCATGGCGCGGCATTTCGACACCATTGCCAGGTTGTGGGATCGCATCGGGGACAAGGAGATCGGTTTCTGCCTGGACACCTGCCACGCCTGGGCGGCGGGGGAGGCGTTGATCGACGCGGTGGACCGCATAAAGTCGATCACCGGACGCATCGATCTGGTGCACTGCAATGACTCGCGCGACGCGGCCGGCTCCGGTGCCGACCGCCACGCCAATTTCGGCGCCGGCCAGATCGATCCGCAGTTGCTGGCCGCGGTGGTCAAGGCGGCTGACGCCCCGGTGATCTGCGAGACCGCCGAGGCCGGCCGCAAGGACGACATCGCTTTCCTGCGCGAACACGCCGGCTGACACGTTCGGCAAGCTGAACCGTTTTCAACGGCACGGTGACACCTAGGTGAACTAACGTCGGTTGTGTGACCGCGGTTGACGACTCGGTAACCGATGAAGCACCAGCGCAGTCGGGTAGTGGCAGCCGTGCCCACCGGCTGCGCATGCTCCGCTACACCGCAATTCTGGTGTGGGCCACCGTGGTCATCTACCGCACCGTCACCGACGGCTTCGCGTTCAACCGGGAACTGCTGCTGCTCTACATCGCCACCGGCCTGCTGGCCGCGAGCATCGGCCAGGGACGGCGGATGCTCTACGTCATTCGCGACTGGTTGCCGTTCGCCGTGGTGCTGGCCGCCTACGACCTCAGCCGTGGTGCGGCGACTCTGATCGGGCGACCGACGTTGTGGCAGTGGCAGGTCGACGCGGATCGCTGGATGTTCTTCGGCACGGTGCCGACGGTGTGGTTGCAGGAGCGGTTGAAGCAGCTCCACCCGCCGTGGTGGGAAGTCGTGATCAGCACGGTCTACATGTCGTTCTTCATCCTTCCCTACGTGGTCGCCGGGGTGCTGTGGCTGCGTGACCGCGAGGAGTGGAAGCGGTTCGTCCGCTTGTTCGTCGGGCTGTCCTTCGCGGCGCTGGCGATCTACGCCCTGCTGCCTGCCGCGCCGCCGTGGGCCGCGGCACGCTGCACCGCCGACGACGTGGATGGCGGACCGTCCGGACCCCGGTGCATGTTCCGCTCGGCACGCGAGGCCGTCGACGGCGGTCTGCTCGGCGCGATGCAGGACAGCCAGAACGGCGCGCACGACTGGATCGAGCGCATCGTCACCCGGGGCTGGGGCAAGCTCAACCTGCACTCCGCGACGGCACTGATCGACCAGGGCCAGGCCAGCGTCAACCTCGTCGCGGCGATCCCCTCTCTGCACGCCGGCCTGACCGCGGCGGTCGCGGTGTTCCTGTGGAAGCGGGTGAACCGTGGCTGGCGGCCATTCCTGGTGGCCTATCCGCTCATCATGGCGTTCACGCTGGTGTACACCGCTGAGCACTACGTCGTCGATATCCTGCTGGGCTGGGCGCTGGCCGCCGCGGTGCTGTTCGCGCTCAACCGGTACGAGGGGTGGCGGTCGAGCCGGTTCGTCCCGACCGACCGGGGCGACGAGCGGCCGACGGCGGCTGTTGCCGAACTCGACCCCGCCTGAGCCCGTTTCACTTTGTCACGCCGGCGTGGCTCGGTGCTTCGACGCTCACTCCGCCGTGACGAAGCGGGCTCCGACCGGGCATTACAACTATTGTGCGGTTGTCGGAAATTTGTAACACTGGGGGCATGGTCGATACACACGTCGTCACCAATCAGGTCCCCACGTTGGAGGACTACAACCCCGCCACGTCACCGGTGCTCGCCGAGGCCCTCATCCGCGAAGGCGGGGAGTGGGGCGTGGACGAGGTCCACGAACTCGGTGCGCTCAACGGCAGTGCCAAGGCGCAGCGGTGGGGTGAGCTGGCCGACCGCAACCAGCCGGTGCTGCACACCCACGATCGTTACGGCCACCGCATCGACGAGGTCGAGTACGACCCGGCCTACCACGAGCTGATGAACGTGGCCGTCACCCACGGCCTGCACGGCGCCCCGTGGGCCGATGAGCGCGCAGGGTCGCACGTGGTGCGCGCCGCCAAGATGTCGGTGTGGACCGTCGAACCCGGACACGTCTGCCCGATCTCGATGACCTACGCCGTCGTGCCGGCACTACGGTTCAACCCGGAACTGGCCGCGGTCTACGAGCCGCTGCTGACCAGCCGGGTCTATGACCCCGAGCTCAAGCCGGCGACGACGAAGGCCGGCATCACCGCGGGCATGTCGATGACCGAGAAACAGGGCGGTTCCGACGTCCGGGCCGGCACCACCGAGGCCACGCCCAACGGCGACGGCACCTACTCCCTGCGCGGGCACAAGTGGTTCACCTCGGCCCCGATGGGCGACATCTTCCTGGTGCTGGCCCAGGCGCCGGGCGGGCTGAGCTGTTTCTTCCTGCCGCGCATCCTGCCCGACGGCAGCCGCAACCGGATGTTCCTGCAGCGGCTCAAGGACAAGCTCGGCAACCACGCCAATGCCTCGAGCGAAGTCGAGTACGACGGGGCCACCGCCTGGCTGGTCGGCGAGGAGGGCCGGGGCGTGCCGACCATCATCGAGATGGTCAACCTCACCCGACTCGATTGCACCCTGGGCAGCGCCACGAGCATGCGCACCGGGCTGAGCCGCGCCGTGCATCACGCCCAGCACCGAAAGGCGTTCGGCGCCTATCTGATCGACCAGCCGCTGATGCGCAACGTGCTCGCCGATCTGGCCGTGGAGGCCGAGGCCGCGACGATGCTGGCGATGCGGATGGCCGGCGCCACCGACAAGGCGGTCCGTGGTGACGACCGCGAGGCCCTGCTCCGCCGGATCGGCCTGGCGGCCGGCAAGTACTGGGTCTGCAAGCGGGCCACGCCGCATGCCGCCGAGGCGATGGAATGCCTGGGCGGAAACGGGTATGTCGAGGATTCGGGCATGCCGCGGCTGTACCGCGAAGCCCCGTTGATGGGCATCTGGGAAGGCTCGGGCAACGTCAGCGCGCTGGATACCTTGCGCGCCATGGCAACCCGTCCAGAATGCGTCGAGGTGCTGTTCGACGAACTCGGCAAGACCGCCGGGCAGGATCCCCGGCTGGACCGCCACGTCACCACGCTGCAGACGGACCTGCAGGACTTCGAGACCATCCAGTACCGGGGCCGCAAGGTCGCCGAGGACATCTCGCTCGCACTTCAGGGCGCGCTGCTGGTGCGTCACGGCCACCCGGCTGTGGCGGAGGCCTTCCTGGCCAGCCGGCTCGGCGGCCAGTGGGGCCAGGCGTTCGGCACCCTGCCGACCGGACTGGACCTGGCGCCCATCCTCGAGCGGGCGCTGGTCAAGGGATGACGTTGCTCGCCGAGCAGACGCAAACTTGTACTTTCTGGGGCCATTTCGTGCGAGTCTCCGTCTGCTCGCGAGAGGAAAGGGGACGGGCTTGACCGTCGAGACGCTCAAGACGATGACCTACGAGGTCACCGACCGGATCGCCCGAATCACCTTCAACCGCCCCGAAAAAGGCAACTCGATCGTCGCCGACACCCCGCTGGAACTGCAGGCCCTGGTCGAGCGGGCCGACCTGGATCCCAACGTCCACGTGATCCTGGTGTCCGGCCGGGGCGAGGGATTCTGCGCCGGGTTCGACCTGTCCGCATACGCCGACGGCACCGGCGACGCGGGCGGGGGCCGCTATGACGGGACCGTGCTGTCCGGGAAAACCCAGGCGATCAACCACCTTCCGGATCAACCGTGGGATCCGATGATCGACTACCAGATGATGAGCCGCTTCGTCCGTGGCTTCTCCAGCCTGATGCACGCCGACAAGCCCACGGTGGTCAAGATCCACGGCTACTGCGTGGCCGGCGGCACGGATATCGCGCTGCACGCCGACCAGGTGATCGCCGCCGCCGACGCGAAGATCGGCTACCCGCCGATGCGGGTGTGGGGTGTTCCGGCGGCCGGACTCTGGGCGCACCGGCTGGGTGACCAACGCGCCAAACGCCTTCTGTTCACCGGGGATTGCATCACCGGTGCGCAGGCCGCCGAGTGGGGTCTGGCCGTCGAGGCGCCCGAACCCGACGATCTCGACGAGCGTGCCGAGCGCCTGGTGGAGCGGATCGCGGCGATGCCGGTCAACCAGCTCATCATGGCCAAGCTGGCGTGCAACACCGCCCTGCTGCAGCAAGGCGTGGCGACCAGCCGGATGGTCAGCACGGTGTTCGACGGCATCGCCCGGCACACACCCGAAGGCCACGCGTTCGTCGCCGATGCGGTCGAGCACGGCTTCCGCGAAGCGGTGCGCCACCGCGACGAGCCGATGGGCGACCACGGACGCAGGTCTTCCGGGGTCTGACATGCCCGCGCTCAAACGGATGACGGCTCGGTCGGTGGTGCTGAGTGTGCTGCTCGGTGCCCACCCGGCCTGGGCGAGCGCGGCCGAACTGATCCGGCTGACAGCCGATTTCGACATCAAAGAGCCGACACTGCGGGTGGCGCTGACCCGTATGGTCAGCGCCGGGGACCTGGTCCGCTCGGAGGACGGCTACCGCCTGTCGGACCGGCTGCTGACCCGGCAGCGCCGCCAGGACGGCGCGATCGATCCGCCGTTGCGCGAACATGACGGGCAGTGGCTGGCGCTGGTGATCACCAGCGTCGGCACCGATGCCCGCACCCGGGCCGCGCTGCGAAACACCCTGCAGCAGTATCGGTTCGGCGAACTGCGCGAGGGAGTGTGGATGCGTCCGGACAACCTCGACCAGGTGCTGCCGCAGGAGATCACCGACCGGGTGCGGATCCTGCGTGCCGGCGACGAGGATCCGGCCGGGCTGGCCGCCACCCTGTGGGATCTGCCGGGCTGGCGGAGGACCGGCGAACAGCTGCTGGGGGAGATGGCAGCCGCGGACGACGTACCTGGGAGGTTCGTGGCGGCCGCAGGGATCGTGCGGCATCTGCTGGCCGACCCGGTGCTGCCCGACGAGCTGCTGCCGGGCAGCTGGCCGGGCGCGCAATTGCGCAAGGCCTACAACGACTTCGCCGCCGAACTCGTCGCGCGGCGCGATCAGACCGAACTCATGGAGGCGACGTGACCGAAGCTGTCCGGACCGAACGCAACGGCGCGGTGACCACGGTCATCATCGACCGGCCCCATGCCCGCAACGCCGTCGACGGCCCCACCGCGGCGGCCCTGTTCGCGGCGTTCGAGCAGTTCGACGCCGATGAGGACGCCGCGGTAGCGGTGTTGACCGGTGCCAACGGAACGTTCTGTGCCGGGGCCGATCTCAAAGCCTTCGGCACCCCGGACATGAATCGGCTGGACCCCGCCGGGCCGGGGCCGATGGGCCCGAGCCGAATGGTGCTGTCCAAGCCGGTGATCGCGGCGATCGGCGGTCACGCGGTGGCCGGCGGCCTGGAGCTGGCCCTGTGGTGCGACCTGCGGGTGGTCGAGGAAGACGCCGTGATGGGGGTGTTCTGCCGACGGTGGGGAGTGCCGCTGATCGACGGCGGCACGGTACGGCTGCCCAGGCTGATCGGCCAGAGCCGGGCGATGGACCTGATCCTGACCGGCCGTGCCGTCGACGCCGCCGAAGCGCACGCGATCGGCCTGGCCAACCGCGTCGTGCCGAAGGGGCAGTCCCGGGCAGCGGCCGAGGAACTGGCCGCCGAACTGGCGCGACTGCCCCAGCAGTGCCTGCGCGCCGACCGGCTCTCCGCACTGCACCAGTGGGGTGAAACCGAGCAGGCGGCAATGGAATTCGAATTCGCCAGCATCGACCGGGTCAAACACGAGGCCGCTCACGGGGCCGGCCGGTTCGCCGCCGGCGCCGGCCGGCACGGCGCCGACGCGAGCTGAGACGCTCGGCCGGCGTCGGCTATCCCTTGTTGATGGTGTTGTTGGTCCCGGTGTTGTTGATCTTGGGGTCGCCGGCGGCGTAGCTGACGGTGTTGTTCAGCCCCACGATGGTCAGGCCCTTGTCGATCCGCTCGAAGGTGACCTTGTTGTCGGAGCCACCGATGTTCACGTTGGCGCAGGTGCCCTTGACCGTCAGCGTGTTGTTGGCTCCGCCGACGGTGAGCGACTTGCCGTCGGCGCAGTCGATGTCGGCCGTGGTGCCCACCGACATGTAGTTGATGGTGTTGCCGACCTCGACGTTGACGCCGGACTGTCCCGCGGTACCGGTCGGCGTGGTGGTGTCCGAGCTTTCGGAACCGCAGGCCGCGAGGGCGAACGCGGCGGCCGCTGCGCCGACTCCGAGGATCAGTCGGGAGTAGGGATTACGGGTGGGCACGGTTCAGCCTCTGCTTCCTTCGTCAGGCAGGGACGCGGGCGATCTGGTTGGTCATCTGCAGTTCGCGGCCGCGGTCGACGAGCACCGGTTCGCCGTTCTTGTAGAACACGGTCTGGTCGTAGCCGTACACGGTGATGTCGTTGATGACGTTGTCGGCGATGACCACGTTGGACGACCCCTGCACGGTCACCGCCCAACAGGTACCCAACGCGTTGACGTGGATATCGGTTCCGTTGACGAACAGCGTGGAGTTGTTGCAGTCCAGGGTCTGTTCGATGCCCTGACCGGTGACGGTGGTGTCACCGTTCTTGGCGGCAGCGCCGGGAACACCGACGGTCAGCACCAGTGGCACCGCGATCACACCGGCGGCCACCATCCGACCCACAGCTGTCCAATACACGGTTGATCCCCTTCCGGTCCGCCGCCCCGACGGGCTGTCAGGAAGATTACGTTGCGCCCTCGGCTCGGCGGCAAGTGTTGGCCAGTTTGACGGCTGGTTGCCGACAGGTCGCGTGCGGTGAGTGTGCTCGGTACCGTGTTGAGCAATGCGTCGGTGTGTTGTTCAGGCTGCTGCCGTGGCAGTCACAGCCGTGGTGACCGTCGCGGGGTGTTCGCACACCATCGACGGAACTGCCCAGCGCGCGTCGACCGACACCGCCGACCCCGATCGCAGCTTCGGATACGTCGACGACCGGTGTGGGCTGCTGGTCGACAGCACGATCCAGGAGATCCTCGCCGCCGACAACGTGGTGCGGCCGTACAGCGGCGCGGTGTGCCAGTACGTCCTGTCGCGCAAGGCGCAATCCGGTGCCGGCCCGAGCGCGGGTTCGCTCGCGATGATCGACGTCATCTTCTCCTGGTTCGAGGAGGGCTCTCTGGACCGGGAGCGGGCGGTCGCCCACGGCCGGGACGCGAAGATCACCGACACCGTCGTCGAGCGACACCAGGCGTTCCTGGCGCGACGGGACGTGACGGGTGCCGCGTGCTCGGCGACCGCGGCGGCCGGTTCCGGCGTGATCAGCTGGTGGGTGCAGTTCCGCGGCGCCGGCTCCGATGGCAAGGGCGATCCCTGCCAGGACGCCAAGAAGCTGCTCTCGGCCACTCTTCAGTCGGAACTCTGACGTGGCCCATCCCTCCCGTGCAATGTCATGCCTGGCCGGCGTCGCGGTCGGCGCGACGCTGCTGTGCGCGTGCTCACCGGCGGAGAAACCGCCGCCCGCCGATCCGGGCGATGCCGGCGGGGGTTTTCACGCGGCGGACTGCAACGGCATCACCGACACCGACATCGCCGATGCGGTCGGCTCGCAGATGTTCACCAAAGCCGTGGTCAGCGACGCGGGCTGCTTCTGGCAGGAGAACTCGATGCTGGGCACCTTCGGTGCGGGCATGGGCATCTCCACCTGGTGGTACCGGGGCAGCGACATGGACACCGAACGGACTCTGGAAACCCGGGCCGGGCGCACCCTCACCGAGATGTCCATCGACGGCAACAAGGGATTCCGGGCGGCCGACGCGAATGTGTGCAGCATCTACGTGGCCAAGGGGGAGGACGTGATCACCTGGTCGATCCAGACCATGAACCCGGCTACCCTGCCCGACCTGTGCCAGATCACCGAGAAACTCGCCCGGCTCAGTCAGGGCCGGGTGAACTGATCTGGGCTGCGTGAGGGGCTACAGTTTCACGGCGACCCAAACTGGGGCCTCAATCGCATCGACCCGAAGGCAGTGCGTACATGTCAGCTCGGCCGGACACACAGGCGGCTGGCACTCGGCGTGCCCAGGCTCGCCCGGCGCGGACCACCAAGCTCAGCCGCGACACCATCGTGAACGCGGCGCTGACCTTCCTGGATCGGGAGGGCTGGGACGCGCTGACCATCAATGCGTTGGCCAACCAGCTGGGCACCAAGGGCCCGTCGCTCTACAACCACGTGCACAGCCTCGACGACCTGCGCCGCACGGTTCGGATGCGGGTCATCGACGACATCATCGAGATGCTCAACACCGTCGGGTCCGGCCGTACCCGTGACGATGCGGTGGCGGTGATGGCCAGCGCCTACCGCAGCTACGCCCACCACCATCCCGGCCGCTACTCGGCGTTCACCCGGATGCCCTTCGGCGGCGACGATCCCGAGTACTCGGCGGCGACTCGGGCCGCGGCCGGCCCGGTCATCGAGGTGCTCACCTCCTACGGGCTGGAGGGCGAGAACGCCTTCTATGCGGCGCTGCAGTTCTGGTCGGCCCTGCACGGTTTCGTACTGCTGGAAATGACCGGTGTGATGGACGACATCGACACCGATGCGGTGTTCACCGATATGCTGCGACGACTGGCCGCGGGGATGGGGCAGTCAGACTCGTAGCGTCTGACCTGGGAATAGGTCGTCGTGAGCGGGTTTGGTTCGGCGCGGCCAGCCCTGGTATTGTGGTAGATCGTGCCTGGCCGGAAGGCGCATGCTGGCTGAGTGTTTCGCAAGCGTGCCCGCACGCCGGGCCAATTTGCATGTCTATCACGCATCGGAATTCCACCGGTGTAAGAACGTGCGACACGCCCGGACGCGGGGTACGCGGCCCGGGGGATAACTGCAGTACAGAGACTTAGAACAGCAAGAAAGCAACAGAGAAAGCCGGTACATGCCAACCATCAACCAGCTGGTCCGCAAGGGTCGCCGCGACAAGGTCGCCAAGGTGAAGACGGCGGCTCTCAAGGGCAGCCCGCAGCGCCGCGGCGTGTGCACCCGCGTGTACACCACCACCCCGAAGAAGCCGAACTCGGCGCTTCGCAAGGTCGCTCGCGTGAAGCTGACCAGCGCGGTCGAGGTCACCGCCTACATCCCGGGCGAGGGCCACAACCTGCAGGAGCACTCGATGGTGCTGGTGCGCGGCGGTCGTGTGAAGGACCTCCCCGGCGTCCGCTACAAGATCATCCGCGGGTCGCTCGACACCCAGGGTGTCAAGAACCGCAAGCAGGCCCGTAGCCGTTACGGCGCGAAGAAGGAGAAGAGCTGATGCCGCGCAAGGGACCCGCGCCGAAGCGTCCGTTGGTCAACGATCCGGTCTACGGGTCGCAGCTGGTCACCCAGCTGGTCAACAAGGTTCTGCTGGACGGCAAGAAGTCGCTGGCCGAGCGCATCGTCTACGGTGCGCTGGAGCAGGCTCGCGACAAGACCGGCACCGATCCGGTCGTCACCCTCAAGCGTGCGCTGGACAACGTCAAGCCCGCCCTCGAGGTGCGCAGCCGTCGCGTCGGTGGCGCCACCTACCAGGTTCCGGTCGAGGTGCGTCCCGATCGCTCCACCACCCTGGCCCTGCGCTGGCTGGTGAGCTTCTCCAAGGCCCGTCGCGAGAAGACCATGGTCGAGCGCCTCGCCAACGAGATCCTCGATGCCAGCAACGGCCTCGGCGCCGCTGTGAAGCGTCGTGAGGACACTCACAAGATGGCCGAAGCGAACCGGGCTTTCGCGCACTACCGCTGGTGATACCCGCGCCCGGCATCCAGCGTCGGGTGCCAACGGGCGCGTAATCGAACACCTAATCAAGCAAGCGAAAGAGTTGGGAAGACTTCCGTGGCACAGGACGTGCTGACTGACCTGAACAAGGTCCGCAACATCGGCATCATGGCGCACATCGACGCCGGCAAGACGACGACGACCGAGCGCATCCTCTATTACACCGGCGTCAACTACAAGATCGGTGAGACGCACGACGGTGCCTCCACCACCGACTGGATGGAGCAGGAGCAGGAGCGTGGTATCACCATCACCTCCGCAGCCGTCACCTGCTTCTGGAACAACAACCAGATCAACATCATCGACACCCCCGGGCACGTCGACTTCACCGTTGAGGTGGAGCGTTCGCTCCGTGTTCTTGATGGCGCCGTCGCAGTGTTCGACGGCAAGGAGGGTGTTGAGCCGCAGTCGGAGCAGGTGTGGCGTCAGGCCGACAAGTACGACGTGCCCCGGATCTGCTTCGTCAACAAGATGGACAAGCTCGGCGCCGACTTCTACTTCACGGTGCAGACCATCAAGGACCGCCTCGGCGCCAAGCCGCTGGTGATCCAGCTGCCGATCGGTGCCGAGAACGACTTCGAGGGCATCATCGACCTGGTCGAGATGAACGCCAAGGTGTGGCGCGGCGAGACGAAGCTCGGTGAGAGCTACGAGACCGTCGAGATCCCCGCGGATCTGGCCGACAAGGCCGCCGAGTACCGCAGCGAGCTGCTGGACACCGTTGCCGAGACCGACGAGGCGCTTCTGGAGAAGTACCTCGGCGGCGAGGATCTCACGATCGACGAGATCAAGGGCGCGATCCGCAAGCTGACCGTGGCCAGCGAGCTGTACCCGGTGCTGTGTGGCAGCGCGTTCAAGAACAAGGGTGTGCAGCCGATGCTGGACGCCGTGATCGACTACCTCCCCTCGCCGCTGGATGTCGAGTCCGTCAAGGGCCACGTCCCCGGCAAGGAGGACGAAGAGGTCCTGCGCAAGCCGTCGACCGACGAGCCGTTCGCCGCGCTGGCCTTCAAGATCGCCGTGCACCCGTTCTTCGGCAAGCTGACCTACGTGCGCGTGTACTCGGGCAAGGTGGAGTCCGGTGCCCAGGTCGTCAACGCCACCAAGGGCAAGAAGGAGCGGCTGGGCAAGCTGTTCCAGATGCACGCCAACAAGGAGAACCCGGTCGAGTCGGCCTCCGCCGGTCACATCTACGCCGTGATCGGTCTGAAGGACACCACCACCGGCGACACCTTGTGCGATCCGAACCAGCAGGTCGTGCTGGAGTCGATGACCTTCCCCGATCCGGTGATCGAGGTGGCCATCGAGCCCAAGACCAAGAGTGACCAGGAGAAGCTGGGCACCGCGATCCAGAAGCTCGCCGAAGAGGATCCGACCTTCAAGGTGCACCTGGACCAGGAGACCGGCCAGACCGTCATCGGCGGCATGGGCGAGCTGCACCTGGACATCCTGGTGGACCGCATGCGCCGCGAGTTCAAGGTCGAGGCCAACGTCGGCAAGCCGCAGGTGGCCTACCGCGAGACCATCCGCCGCAAGGTGGAGAAGGTCGAGTTCACCCACAAGAAGCAGACGGGTGGATCCGGCCAGTTCGCGAAGGTGCTCATCGACCTCGAGCCGTTCAGCGGCGAGGACGGTGCCACCTACGAATTCGAGAACAAGGTCACCGGTGGCCGCATCCCGCGTGAGTACATCCCCTCGGTGGATGCCGGCGCGCAGGACGCCATGCAGTACGGCGTGTTGGCCGGCTATCCGCTGGTGAACGTGAAGGTGACGCTGCTCGACGGCGCCTACCACGAGGTCGACTCCTCGGAAATGGCGTTCAAGGTGGCGGGTTCCCAGGTGCTGAAGAAGGCTGCTCAGGCGGCCCAGCCGGTCATCCTGGAGCCCATCATGGCTGTCGAGGTCATCACACCCGAGGACTACATGGGTGATGTGATCGGCGACCTGAACTCCCGCCGTGGTCAGATCCAGGCCATGGAGGAGCGCAGCGGTGCGCGCGTCGTCAAGGCGCAGGTGCCGCTGTCGGAGATGTTCGGCTACGTCGGCGACCTTCGGTCGAAGACCCAGGGCCGGGCGAACTACTCCATGGTGTTCGATTCGTACGCCGAAGTTCCGGCGAACGTGTCGAAGGAGATCATCGCGAAGGCGACCGGTCAGTAATCTGACCTGTCGTCCTTCGGGACCACAACTGAAAATCCAAAACCTGCTGTAACAAGCACCAACAAGTCCAGGAGGACACAGAAGTGGCGAAGGCGAAGTTCGAGCGGACGAAGCCGCACGTCAACATCGGGACCATCGGTCACGTTGACCACGGCAAGACCACGCTGACCGCAGCAATCACCAAGGTTCTGCACGACAAGTTTCCCGATTTGAACGAGTCGCGCGCATTCGACCAGATCGACAATGCGCCTGAAGAGCGTCAGCGCGGCATCACGATCAACATCTCCCACGTGGAGTACCAGACCGACAAGCGTCACTACGCCCACGTGGACGCCCCCGGTCACGCCGACTACATCAAGAACATGATCACCGGTGCCGCCCAGATGGACGGCGCGATCCTGGTGGTCGCGGCCACCGACGGCCCGATGCCGCAGACCCGCGAGCACGTGCTGCTGGCCCGCCAGGTGGGTGTGCCCTACATCCTGGTGGCGCTGAACAAGTCGGACGCCGTGGACGACGAGGAGCTCATCGAGCTCGTCGAGATGGAGGTCCGCGAACTGCTGGCCGCCCAGGACTTCGACGAGGACGCCCCGGTCATCCGGGTCTCCGCGCTGAAGGCGCTCGAGGGTGACCCGAAGTGGGTCAAGTCCGTCGAGGACCTCATGGAGGCCGTCGACGAGTCGATCCCGGATCCGGTTCGCGAGACCGACAAGCCGTTCCTGATGCCCGTCGAGGACGTCTTCACCATCACCGGTCGTGGCACCGTGGTGACCGGTCGCGTCGAGCGTGGCGTGATCAACGTCAACGAAGAGGTCGAGATCGTCGGCATCCGCCCGACCACGACCAAGACCACCGTCACCGGTGTGGAGATGTTCCGCAAGCTGCTCGACCAGGGCCAGGCGGGCGACAACGTCGGTCTGCTGGTTCGTGGCATCAAGCGCGAGGACGTCGAGCGTGGCCAGGTTGTGGTCAAGCCCGGCACCACCACCCCGCACACCGAGTTCGAGGGCAGCGTCTACATCCTGTCCAAGGACGAGGGCGGCCGCCACACACCGTTCTTCAACAACTACCGCCCGCAGTTCTACTTCCGTACCACGGACGTGACCGGCGTGGTTACCCTGCCCGAGGGCACCGAGATGGTGATGCCCGGTGACAACACCGACATCTCCGTCAAGCTGATCCAGCCCGTCGCCATGGACGAGGGCCTGCGCTTCGCGATCCGCGAGGGCGGCCGTACCGTCGGCGCCGGCCGGGTCACCAAGATCATCAAGTAGGTCCCTCCTACGGGATCACCTGAGTGATGATCTGACTCAGCACTGCGAGAGCCCCCGGAATCCGTCAGGATTCCGGGGGCTTTTGCGTGGCTGGGCGCGGGACGACGGACATGCGCATGTCCGGCCGCCGAGTGATAGTTTGGCGAGGGGCGACGTCGTTGAATCTGCAACGTTCGGGTCCATTGATCGTTACGGGGCGAGCTGAATATGGACGTTGATGTGACAGAACCGATTCCGGCGGCGGCGCCGCTCGCCGAACGGATCCGGCAGGAATTGAGTCCGTCACGAATCGTCGCCGGAGTCTCGACGACGGTCGCGGTGGCCGCGGTGGCTGCCCTGGTGTGGGTGGTCGGACAGGAGCCGGACCAACCGGCGGCGGAGGCGCCGAAACCCGCAGCGGTGGCGTCCGCACCTGCTCGGCAAGCGCCGGTCGAGGCGCAACCGGTCGCCGCCCATTCGGCACCGTCGGTAGTCCCCGACGTGATGGCTCCCGTCACCCCGTCGCCGAAGCCACCGAGCCGGACCGGCTCGCTGTTGCCGGCCACCAGCGGGACGAACCCGAGTTCCGGCCTCGTCAGCCGGCCCGCTCCCGCAGTCCCGTCGTTGCCCGCGGCGCCGGCCGAACTGCCCACCGTGTCCTGGCCGCAGTTCGAGGCGCCGTCCTTCACGCCGCCGCCGTGGGCGCAGTTGGTCGCGGGCGCGAACGCGCAGGACACCGCGGGCACCGTGGCCTCCGCGATTTCCGGCGCCGCCGGCGGGATCGGCGGCGGCGCGCTGAACTTCCTCGGGGCCGTCATCATGGCCTCGACCAACGGCAATCAGAACATCGGGCTCCCGGCTCCGGACGGCCTGTCCGCGCTGATGCTGGCCCCGGCCGCGGGTATGACCCTGCCGCCGCCACCGGCGTTTGATTTTTCGAAGCTGCCGCCGCCACCGGCGTTCGACTTCTCCAAGTTGCCGCCTCCGCCGTCATTCGATTTCTCGAAGTTGCCGCCGCCGCCCCCGCTGCCTCCGCCACCTTCGCTCGACAACCCGCTCACCAAGCTGCCGAGCATCACCAGGGCGGTCGGCCTTCCGTTCTGACGTGCACTTTCCGGTGTGTGTGACGAACGCCGTGATGCACGATGTAACGCCTGTGATAGCTGAGCCGATCTTTCTTGCATAGGTGAGCTACACGGGTTGGGGAACGAACATGGCACGACGGATTTGGGCGCTGGCTTCAGCAGCCGCGATTGCCGGTATGGCGGCGGTCGGACTGACCGCGGGCCCCGCACAGGCCAGTCCGGCATGTCCGGACGTGCATTGGATCGGTGTCGCCGGTTCCGGGGAGCGTGACGACCCGACGGCTGACGCCGGCATGGGCCGGGTGGTCTACAACTCTCTGCGCGACTTCTCCGGATGGGTTCAGCAGGATGGCCGGACGATGACCGCGGATGCGGTGGTCTACCCGGCCGCCCCGGTGCCCGAGGACGGCGACCTGCTGGGCTGGGGTGGCTTCATGAGCAGTGTGGACACCGGCGTGGCCGCGCTGGGGCAGCAGTACGCGGCGTTCACCCAGCAGTGCCCGGCGTCCAAGGTCGTGCTGGCCGGATACTCGCAGGGCGCGATGGTGGTCCACCGCAACCTGGCCGCGTTGTCGGCCAGCCCGAATCTGGCCGCGGCGCTGTTGATCGCCGACGGTGATCGGTTGCCGACGGACCCGACCATCAATCTGGGTACCGCCACCACGGTGCGCGGTGCCGGTAAGGGTGTCGCGCAGGACTGGCCGATCTTGGCCCACGCGCCGGGCCCGCTGCCGGTGTCGGTCGGCAGCCGCACCATCAGCGTGTGCGATCGCGGTGACGCGGTCTGCGATTACGACCCCGAGGTAGAAGAGGTGACGGCCCAGGCCATCGCCGTCCACACCAGCTACGCGCGGTCGAGCAGTGGTGGGTTCGGCTGGACCTGGCCGCTGTACCGGCTGCTGGGGTCGTCGCCGATGCAGCAGCAGGAAGTGGTGCCGACCGAAGGCGTCGTTCACTCCTGATCAGGGCGGCTTCGGGCGTTACTCTGATTGCGCCCAGCCGACGACGGGAGCGTGTGATGTCCACATTCTGGCGGTACGTGCGCATTCAGTCATTCGTGTTGCTGTGCGGCATCGTCGGCCCGATCTTCCTCGCCATCTATTTCCTCAGCGGCTCCAATCCGATGATGAAGTGGATGTTCTGGACCGGTCTGCTGGTGACCGCGATCGATGTCTTGATCGCGCTGGGGCTCACCGCCGCCGGGTCGAAGTCGGCGGCGCACAACGAGAAGCTCGAGCAGGTCGGTGTTCTGGGATTGGCCCAGGTCACCGGTATCCATGAGACCAATACCCGCATCAACGAGCAGCCTTTGGTGAAGCTGGATCTGCAGATCTCCGGCCCTGGCTTCGCTCCGTTCGCCAGTCAGGACCGGGTACTGGCATCGGTCTCGCGGTTGCCCATGATCACCAACCGCAAGCTGGTCGCGTTGGTGGACCCGGCCACCAACGACTACCGGATCGATTGGGAGAGAAGCAGTCTGGTCAGCGGCCTGATGCCGGCAACGTTCACCATCGCCGAGGACAACCAGACTTACGACCTGACCGGTCAGTCCGGCCCACTGATGGAGATCCTGCAGATCTTGAAGGCGCACGGCATCGGCATCGACAGCATGATCGACCTGAGGGCAAATCCCGCGGCCCGCGAGCAGGTTCAGGCCGTGGTCCGGCGCGCGGCCGCGCAGCAGGCGCCTGCGGCTCCCGCCCCGGCCCCGGCGACGGCGGCCCCGTTCATGGCGCCGCCGGCCCCGTCGACCGCGCAGCGCCTGCAGGAACTCGAAACCCTGCGTGCGACGGGTGCCGTCACCGAGGACGAATACACGGCCAAGCGGCAGGAGATCATCGCCGATCTCTGATCCCGTTCTGGATCAGCCCGATTGACGCACTGTGCTCACCTTCGCCACTCGGTCCAGACGTGCGTGCGGCATCCCGGCGGCAACAACCTCGTCAACTCGCTGCTGCGCAAGGCGGGCATAGAGGTGATCACCGTCGTCGGTGCCGAGCTGGGTCCCGGCCGTGGCGGCGGGCACCGCATGACCTGCCCGATCATTCGGGATCCCGTTCAGTGGTAGGAGTCCAGGAACACGTTCTACTTCTGCTGTTAGCCTGTGCCCAGACTCACCGAAAGGACTCCTGGGATGGCGACAGGTAACGCACCACTGGAAGGCCGGGTGGCATTCGTCACCGGCGCCGCACGCGGTCAGGGGCGCGCCCACGCGCTGCGCTTGGCCAACGATGGGGCCGACATCATCGCCATCGACGTGTGCCGACCGGTGGACGGCACCATCACCTATCCGGCTGCGACACCGGAGGAGCTGGCCGAGACGGTCGCGGGCGTGGAGGCCGCGGGCCGCAAGGTGCTCGCCCGCGAGGTCGACATCCGCGACCTGGCCGCCCAGCAACAGGTGGTCGCCGACGGCATCGAGCAGTTCGGCCGGCTCGACATCGTGGTGGCCAATGCCGGCGTGCTGAGCTGGGGGCGGTTGTGGGAGCTGAGCCCGGAGCAGTTCGACACCGTCATCGACGTCAACCTCAACGGCACGTGGCGCACGATCCGGGCCGCCGTGCCGGCAATGATCGAGGCCGGCAACGGCGGGTCGATCATCATCGTCAGCTCTTCGGCCGGTGTGAAGGCCACTCCCGGCAACGGCCACTACGCGGCCTCCAAGCATGGTCTGGTGGCGCTGACCAACACGCTGGCTCTCGAGGTGGGCGAGTACGGCATCCGGGTCAACTCGATCCATCCCTACTCGATCGACACCCCGATGATCGAACCGGAGGCGATGGCCGAGATCTTCTCCAAGTTCCCGAGCTTCCTGCACAGCTTCGCGCCGATGCCGTATCACAAGGTGACCGACGGTAAGAACGAGGGACTCGCGGCGTTCATGGCGCCCGAGGAGGTTGCCGATGTGGTGGCCTGGTTGGCCGGTGACGGCTCGGCGACATTGTCGGGCAGCCAGATCGCCGTCGACCGGGGCGTGCTCAAGTACTGATCCGCGGCGGTCAGCCCGGGAGGACGAGCACCGGAACCGGGCTGTGCCGCAGGATCTTTGATCCGTGCGAGCCCAGGAACACCCGGGTCACCGCGCCTCCGGGTGAGGTTCCGATCGCCAGGATCTCGCCTTCGATCCAGTCGGTGGCGTCGATCGCGTCGCGCCAGTCGTTGCCGGTGACCACCTGCAGCTCGACGTCATCGCCGATCACCTTGGTGTCCTTCAACCGGGTCAGCGCGTGCTGAGCCTGCTTCGCCCACTCCTGCAGGATCGCGTCCTCGGCGTGCAAACCGACGGTTGATGGGTACATGTTGCGTCCGCGCACCGCGAACGTCATCACCCGCATGGGCGTTTCGAGCCGCCGGCTCAGATCGGCAACCAGCTGGACCACCGAGACCGCTTCGGGCGAGCCGGGGTAGGCGCAGGTGATGCGGGAGAGCGCTTCGGATTTCGGCCGGCGGTAACCGCGCGGGCTGATCGCCAGCGGCACCGGGCAGGAGTGCAGCAGCCGGTCCGCTGTCGAGCCCACCACCACCTGGCCCAGCTGTCCGTCCGATGCCGAGCCGAGGACCAGCACCTCGGCATCGAGTTCGGCCACGGCTTCGAGCAGCCCGCCGGAAACCGAGCGGTGCGCGAATTTGTGGAAGCTGACGTCGAGGCGGGCATCGAGTGCCGACACGTGCTGCCGTGCCTGTTCAGCCGACGAGGCCGCCAACTGCGCTGCGTACTCGGCATATTCGGCGTCGACGCGCGCCGGTGAGGGGTTCATCCACGGACGCGGGACGACGGTGGCCACCGCGAGTGAGGTGTTGAGGGTCCGGGCCGCACCGACGGCGAGGTGCAGTGCCGAGGCCCCGCCTTTTCCGGCCAGGTAACCGACGACGACGGTCATCGGGTCTCCCCGGCTCCAGGGGTCGTCATCACGTCGTCCTCGCCGGCCGCGGCGCCGGGGATGAACCCGTCACCACCATCGTTGAGCGCGCTGTGATGTCGGCTCCACAACAGGTAGAAGGTCAGCGCCAGGGCGACCCAGAGGCTGAACCACAACCAGGTGATCGCGGGCAGGCCGTACAGCACCATCAGGCAGGCGATCACCGACAGGATCGGTGTCACCGGATAGCCGGGAACCTTGAAGGCGCGCGGCAGACCCGGTTCCCGCACCCGCAGGATGATCACGCCGATCGACACCACGATGAAGGCCACCAGTGTTCCGATGGACACCAGGTCCCACAGGTAGTCCAGCGGTACGAACCCGGCCAGGGTGCCGGTGACCGCGGCGACGACGATGGTGTTGTTCACCGGGGTCATGCTGCGCGGGTTGACTTTGGCGAACATCGACGGCAGCAGACCGTCTCGGCCCATCGCGAACAGGATCCGGGTCTGCCCGTACATCACCACCAGGGTCACCGAGAAGATCGAAATCACCGCGCCCACAGCCAGAATGGTGCTGGCCCAGGTCTGGCCGTGCAGGATGTTGGTGAGCATCACCGACAGCCCTGCTTCGGCTTGTTCCTCGGATCCGAACTGTTCGGCGGGCTGGGCGCCCAGGCCGGCGAACGCCACCAACAGGTAGACGCCGGTGACGACGATCAAGGCGCCGATGATCGCCCGCGGCATCGTCTTCTGCGGATTCTTGACCTCGTCGCCGGCGGTGGAGACCGCGTCGAGTCCGATGAAGGTGAAGAAGATCGAACTCGCGGCAAGGGTGATGCCGCCGAATCCCTCGTGCCAGAAGCCGGCGAAATGATCGGTGCTGAACGCGGTGAACGCGACGGCGACGAACAGGCCGAGCACACACAGTTTGAGGATCACCATGACGGTGTTGACCGCAGCGGACTCGCTGGCCCCGCGGATCAGCAGGAGCGCGCACATGACGATGAGGACGACGGCGGGCAGGTTGACGATGCCGGGGTTGTCCCCCCAGGGCGCCGCGGACAGCGCGTGCGGCAATCGCCAGCCGAACAGGTTCTCCAGCAGTTTGTTGAGGTAACCGCTCCAGCCGACTGCGGTCGCGGACATGGAGACGCCGTACTCGAGCAGAAGGCAGGCCGCGACTCCCATCGCCACGAATTCGCCCATCGTGGTGTAGGCGTACGAATAGGTGGAACCCGAAACCGGGACTGCAGAGGCCATTTCCGCATAGCAGAGAGCCGACAACCCGGCGGCGATGCCGGCCAGGACGAACGATATGAGCACCGCGGGGCCGGCTTCGGGTACGGCTTCCTGCAGCACGAGGAAGATGCCGGTGCCGACGGTGGCGCCGACCCCGAACAGGGTCAGCTGGAACGTGCCGATACTTCGTCTGAGGTGATCGGCCGCGCCGTGAGCGACCGGGGCTCCGATGACCGGGCGTCGTCGCAACATCTGGCCGGTCAGGCTGTTGGCTGGGGCGGACATGGAGCCTCCTTGCTGCCGATCAACCGATTATCGGCGCGCCTCGGCCAGGACGTCGCTGAATTGCTGAATGGCCCAGTCGAGCTCGTCGGCGGTCACCACCAGGGGCGGAGCGAACCTCAGCGTCGAGCCGTGCGTGTCCTTGACCAGCACGCCCCGTTCGGCCAGCGCCAGGCCAAACTCCTTGCCGGAGCCCAACGCCGGGTCGATGTCCACCCCGGCCCACAGGCCCATGCCTCGCACCGCTTGTACCCCGTGACCGATCAGGCTCGTCAGTCGATCGTGTAGGTGGTTCCCGAGTTCAGTTGAGCGGAGCTGGAATTCGCCGCGTTTCAGCATCCCCACCACGGTGGTGCCGATGGCTGCCGCCAGCGGATTGCCGCCGAAGGTCGAGCCGTGCTCGCCGGGATGGAGCACCCCGAGCACGTCGCGGTCGGCGACCACCGCGGACAGCGGTACGACGCCGCCGCCGAGCGCCTTGCCGAGCAGATAGACGTCGGGAATCACGCCCCAGTGGTCACAGGCGAAGGTCCGTCCCGTGCGCGCCAGGCCGGACTGGATCTCGTCGGCGATCATCAGCACGTTGTTCCGGGTGCAGATTTCGCGGACCCGGGGCAGGTATTCGGCGGGTGGGACGATGATGCCGGCCTCGCCCTGGATGGGCTCGATCAGCACCGCCGCGGTATTCGCATCGATCGCGTCGGCCAATGCCCGATGGTCCCCGAACGGGGCCGAGCGGAATCCCGGAGTGTAGGGGCCGAAGCCGCGGCGCGCGATCTCGTCGTCCGAGAAACTGATGATGGTCGTGGTGCGGCCGTGGAAGTTGTTGTGCGCCACCACGATATTGGATTCACCGGCCGGCACGCCCTTGACGTCGGTGGCCCACTTGCGGGCCACCTTGATGGCGCTCTCCACCGCCTCGGCGCCGCTGTTCATCGGCAGCACCGTGTCTTTTCCGCACAGGTCGGCCAGGGCCGCGGCGAACGGGCCCAGTTGGTCGGAGTGAAAGGCGCGGCTCACCAGCGTGAGCCGGTCCAGTTGGGTATGCGCGGTGGCGATGATCTCGGGATTGCGGTGACCGAAGTTGACCGCCGAATAGGCGGCCAGGCAGTCCAGGTACCGCCGGCCGGTGACGTCGGTGATCCACGCCCCTTCGGCGTGGGCCGCGACCACCGGCAGTGGCGAGTAGTTGTGCGCGACATGGCGATCGTCGAGCGCGATCGCCGATGCGGTTGCCGAGTCCGGGGTGGCCTGGTTGTCCACGCTGTCCAGCATGGTCATGGATGTAGCTCCAGGGTGCAGCATTTGACGGATCCTCCGCCTTTGAGGAGTTCGGAGAGGTCGACGCCGATCGGATCGAACCCGGCGCGGCGCAGTTGGTCGGCGAATCCGGTGGCGGCAGCGGGCATCACGACGTGCCGGCCGTCGGACACCACGTTGAGCCCGAGGACATACGCGTCGGCCGAGCCGACTTCGATGGCGTCGCTGAACAGTTCGGCGAGGCGCCGGCGCGCGTCGTCGCTGAAGGCCGGGGGATAGTAGGCGATGGTCGAGTCGTCGAGCACGGCCAGCGCTGTGTCGAGGTGATAGAAGCGCGGGTCGACGAGTTCCAGGCTGGTCACCGCCAGTCCGGTGAGGGCCGCGACCTCGTCGTGAGCGCGGCGGTCGGTGCGAAAACCATACCCGGCCAACAATGTTCGCCCGACGAGCAGCAGATCGCCCTGGCCCTCGTTGAGATGCTCGGTGTGCACCGTGCGGTAGCCGTGGGAGTCCATCCACTCGGCGTACGCATCGGCCTCGGCGGCGCGTTGTGGGAATGCGAACCGGGCCACCACGGCGGTGTCCCCGGTCAGGAAGCCGCCGTTGGCGGCATACACCATGTCGGGTAGGCCGCGGCGCGGCGTCACCAGCTCGACGCGGTGACCGAGGTCGGCGTAGACCTGGCGCAGGGTGTGCCACTGGGCCAGTGCGAGTGCGGTGTCCACCGGGGTGGACGTGTCCATCCACGGGTTGATGGCGTATTCGACGGTGAAGTGCTCCGGTGCGGTCATGGCGTAGTGGCGGAGCGTCGCAGTCCGGGTGGGCGCCGCCGTGGTTTCGGGCGCAGCGTGGGGCATGACTTCCTCGGAAATCGTCATGAATTGACGATATGAAGCGGCACTGACGCAATCAATCGCTTCCTGTTGCGTGTAGAGCAGGGATATATTGCATCAACCGCGAAACTCCGGCGGTTTGTTGCGTGGAGGTCGTTGTGGAGCGTCTGGACGACACCGACGAGCGGATCCTGGCCGAGCTCACCCAGCACGCCAGGGCGACGTTCGCCGAGATCGGGCAGCGGGTGAATCTGTCGGCGCCCGCGGTCAAGCGCCGGGTCGACCGCATGGTCGCCGATGGCGTGATCCGGGGCTTCACCACGGTGATCGACCGCAACGTCCTCGGCTGGCGTACCGAGGCGTACGTGCAGGTGTTCTGTCAGGGCACCATCGCCCCGGATCAGTTGCGCGCGGCCTGGATCGACATCCCCGAGGTGGTCAGTGCGGCAACGGTGACCGGCACCGCCGACGCCATCCTGCACGTGCTGGCACGCGACATGCGCCACCTCGAAGAGGCGCTGGAACGGATCCGTTCGACCGCTCGAATCGAGCGCAGCGAGAGCATCGTGGTGCTGACCAATGTCATCGACCGCGGCCGGGCGTGACGTGAGTTGTGACGTGGACCGACGGCCTGCGCAAACGTAGGGTGGCGCACAACGCCAGACGGCGATCGTGTAAAAACCCCACGTGACTACTTCAACGGGATCAGTGGCGGGCATCGTCATCGTCGGCGGCGGCCTGGCCGCGGCCCGGACGGCCGAGCAGCTGCGCCGATCGGAGTATGCCGGGCCCATCACCATCGTCAGCGACGAGGACCATCTGCCCTACGATCGGCCGCCGCTGTCCAAGGAAGTGCTGCGCGCCGAGACTGACGACGTCACCCTGAAGCCGGCCGAGTTCTACACCGAGAACGACATCACGCTACGGCTCGGCTCCGCCGCGCAGTCGGTGGACACCGCCGCCAAGACGCTGAAGCTGGCCGACGGCAGTGACGTCGCCTACGACGAGCTCATCATCGCCACCGGCCTGGTGCCCAAGCGCATCCGGTCCTTCGGCGATCTGGCCGGCATCCACGTCTTGCGGTCCTACGACGAGAGCATGGCCCTGCGTGAGCACGCCGGGGCGTCCCGCCGGGCCGTGGTGGTCGGTGCGGGCTTCATCGGCTGCGAGGTGGCAGCGAGCCTGCGCAAGCTGGGTGTCGAGGTGGTGCTCGTCGAACCACAGCCGACGCCGCTGGCCTCGGTGCTGGGCGAGCAGATCGGGGCCCTGGTGACCCGGCTCCATCAGACCGAGGGCGTGGATGTGCGCTGCGGGGTCGGCGTCAACGAGGTGCGCGGCGCCGACAAGGTCGAAGGGGTCGTGCTGGGTGACGGGACCGAGCTCGAGGCCGATCTGGTGGTGGTCGGAATCGGTTCGCATCCGGCCGTCGACTGGCTCGAGGGCAGCGGAATCGAGCTCGACAACGGCGTGGTGTGCGACGACCTGGGCCGCGCCAGCGCTCCCAACGTGTGGGCCATCGGCGATGTCGCCTCGTGGCGCGATCACGTGGGAGACCAAGCGCGCGTGGAACATTGGAGCAATGTCGCCGACCAGGCCCGGGCCATGGTGCCGGCGATACTTGGCCAGGAGGCCTCGCCCGTGGTGTCGGTCCCGTACTTCTGGAGCGATCAGTACGACGTCAAGATCCAGTGCCTGGGTGAGCCCGAGGCCGACGACGTCGTGCACGTGGTAGAGGACGACGGCCGCAAGTTCCTGGCCTACTACGAACGTGACGGCGTGCTGGTCGGCGTGGTCGGCGGCGGGATGCCGGGCAAGGTGATGAAGGCCCGCGGCAAGATCGCCGCCGGCGCCCCCATCTCTGACGTCCTCGGCTGACTTTCCCTGCGATTTGTGCACGCTTACCGGCGCTCAGCGCCGGTAAGCGTGCACAAATCGCTCTAGAACTGGCCGAGGTAGAAGCGGCCGCCCTGGTCGTCGGTGCACTCGGCCATCAATCCGTAGTCCTGTCGTGACGGCTGCTGCAGCACCGTGCCGCCGGCCTCGACAACCCGGGTGACCGCGGCGTCGATATCGGCGACGGTCCACATCGGCACGGCGGTGTTCCGCTCGGCACCGCCGGCCACACCCGACATCGGCTGGCTGCCCTGCACCCCCCAGCCGTCGTCGATCCGGCCCGGCTCGAAGGTCCAGAAGAACAATCGGCTGTAGAACGCCTTGAACGACGTGGGGTCGGCGACTTCGTAGGTGAGATACGAAAGCTCGCCTGGCCCTGCGCCATTCAGGTCCGGCCGCGGTGTGCCCGGCGCGGGCACGAACACCGCGAACGGGGTTCCGGCCGGATCGGTGGCATCCAGCACGGTGCCGAAGTCGAACTCCTGCGTCTGGCCGGGTTGGCCACCGCCGGCCAGGATCGACTGGCGGGCACCGTCCAGGTCGGTCACCGCGTAGCAGCAGAACAGGGTGGCCGGACCGGGCACGCCGAAGATGCCGATGGGCTGTCGGGTGTTGGTCACCTGTCGGGTGGCGGGGTCATAGGTCCAACCCAGCACGTGACCGTAGAAGGTCGCGGCCCGCTCGGCGTCCGGGGCCCAGACGGAGACGTAGCCGACGTCGCCGTGCTGGATGGGTACGGCGGCCCCGGTCACCGGTCCGGACAGCATCCAGCGGTGGCCCGACGGGTCGATGATCGTCGCGCTGCGCATGCCGTAGTTCTCGTAGGGCTCGCGCTGCACCTGTGCGCCCCGCGCGCGGGCGCGCTCCAGGATCGCGTCGGTGTCGGGCACACTCAACATCAGGCTCACCGAATTCGCTTGTGGTGAAGGTGCTTTCAAGCCGATCTCGGGATACTCGTCGGCCAGGTAGAACACGCCGCCGGCGAGTGCGAGCTCGGCGTGGCCGATACGCCCGTCGTCCATCACGACGGGCTCGCCGACCTGCACCGCGCCCAGGGCGTCGATGTACCAGGCGATTGCGGCGCGCGCGTCGGGCACGGCCAGGTACGCGATGGCCGCTGAGCGCGGTGGTGTTTGTGCGGCCGGGGCTGGGTCGTTCAGCTCGGCGATGGCAGTGTCGGTTCCACTCATGTCAACTCCTTCGGAATGGGCGGGGAGGGTGAGCGCCGATTCCAGCCGGGCCCGCAGCCGGGCCGCGAACGCAGGGTCGGGGGAGACCGGATGGTCCGCGCCGGTCAGCACGGTCAGCGGATCGTGGCTGTTGTTCACGACGTCCCTCCCTTCGGCGTTGGGTTCTCGGATGGGTATTCGGACCTGAAGGCGCGGCGTGCGCGCACCAGCAGGGCCTCGGTGGCGTGCACCGTGCGGCCGATCAACTCGGCGCACTCGGGCACCGAGCAGTCGTCCAGGTAGCGCAGCACCAGCACGGTGCGGTGGTGTTCGGGCAGCCGTGCCAGAACTGCCTCGGCGACAATGCGATCGAGTTCGGTATCCCAGTCGTCGGCAGGATCCACCGGCTCGGGCAGTTCGGCCACGGGCACGGTGAACCGGTCGTGGCGCCTGCGGTAGTGGTCGGCCAGCTTGTGCCGGGCCACCCCGACCAGCCAGGGCACCGTGATCGACGGCGGCGACGGTCTGCGGGCCGCGTCCATGGCGGCCAGGAACGTCTCCGACGTCAGGTCCTCGGCGGTTCCGCGGTCACCGCAGCGCCGTACGAAGTAGCCGTACACCACTGGCAGGGCCTCGTCGTAGCACCTCATCAGCACCCGCGGAGCGTCTGTTTCGGCGCTCACACCCTTATCGTCGCTTTCCGGCCCCGAACTCCGACGCGCTTGGGTGAAGAATTTTCGGCGGAAAACCATTGGCGTGGGTCAGCCGGGCTGCGTCATGGTGGTTTGCGTGGTGGATGTCGACACATTTGTGCGGGACGGATTCGTCAAGATCGAGCAGGCGATCCCGGCCGAAATCGCCGATGCGGCCAGGGATCTGCTCTGGTCCCAGATCGGGATGTCCCCGCTCGAGCCGGATTCATGGACCGGGCCGGTGGTGTGGACGGCGGATCTGACCGGCCAGGGGCCGTTCCGGCCACTGGTCGGCAACGCGGCGCTCACCGGCGCCCTCGACGCGATCTGCGGTGCCGGAGGGTGGCTGCCGCGCGGGGCGCTGGGCAACATCCCGGTGCGGTTCCCGGTCGGCCCGCCGGCCGAGGACCGAGGCTGGCACATCGACCTCAACACCCCGCTCCCGGGAGGCGAGTGGGCGGTGACGGGACGTCCGCACACCGTTCTGGTGCTGACCCTGCTGTCAGAGGTCGGTGCCGCGGACGCTCCGACGCGCATCCGGGTGGGGTCACACCGCGACGTCGCCGGGGTACTCGGCCCGGATCCGGTCGAGTTCGTCGAGTCCGGCGCGTTGGTGGACGGGGCCAGCCGAAACCGCCCCGTGGCCCAGGCGACGGGCCGGCCGGGTGACATGTACGTGATCCATCCGTTCACGGTGCACGCCGCCGACGTACACCGCGGCAGCACACCGCGTTTCATGTCGCAGTCCCCGATCATGCTCACCGAGAGGCTCGGTCCCGACGGCCCGGCGGCGTTGGCCGCAGCGTGGGACGGACCGCCCCCGGATCAGGTCCTGGCGTAGAAGAAGCCCGAGCCGATGATCGCGATGGCGAGGGCCACGGCGATACCGGCGATCACGTTTCCGAAGTAGGCGGCGACGCCGAATCCGACGATCAGGGCCACCGTGAGGGCGACCAACTCGGCCGCGGTCGGTGTCCGGTTCGGTTTCCGCACGGTTGTTCCTCCTCGGGTTCGGCGGCCGGCTGCTGCCTTCCCGGACTGGTTACCCGGAGGGTGCGGGGCCCACTCCTGACGGGGCCAGGGCCTCAAGGCCGGGGCGGGCCACCTCGAAGGCTTCGGCGATGGAGTGGGTCAGCGACACGGATTCGTCGCCGAGCCAGTGCTCGTAGGCCGACAGCGCGACACCGAGCATGAGCCACCCCACGGTCTGGGGCATCAGGTCGCCGGGTTGGGCGCCGATCCGGTGCGCCACGTACGTGGCGATGACCTCGCGCCAGCCGGCGTACATCGTCATCGAATATGCCTGCAGCTCTGCGGTTCCCAGGATCACACGCATGCGCTGGCGGTGTTGGGTCATCTCCTGGGCGTCGTAGGTGTTGAACGACAGCAGGGCGTCGCGCAGGGCGTCGGCCAGGGGGATTTCGGTGCTCACCGTGGTGAGCAGCTCACGCAGGTGCTGCAGGTGGGCGTCGAAGTCGCCCCAGGGGATGGCGTTCTTGGAGGCGTAGTAGCGGAACAGGGTGCGCCGCGCGATGCCGGCGGCCTTGGCCACGTCGTCGACGCTGACCTCGTCGAACCCTCGCGCGGCGAAGAGTCCCAGGGCCACCTCGGTGATGTGGTCCTGCGTGGTGGACGGGCGCCGACCGACGCGTGGGCCCGACGCCCCCGGCGCATGACTAGGCATGAAACCCGCCCTTCCATTTGTGCACTCGATGCCATATTCTTGCGACTCAGGTCACAATTGTCGAGACCCACAGTTGCAGGAAAGGTGCGATTCATGGATCAGAACCCGCAGGTTGAAACCGAAACCCAGCTCGTCACCGAGACGCTCGTCGAAGAGGTCTCGATCGACGGTATGTGCGGGGTTTACTGACGGTGTCCACACAGGTCGCCGATACGGCTGGGCGCGCTGGCGTCGTATTCGACCCGGATGTCAGCTGGCGGCTGCACCACCAGGTGGCGGTGCGGCCGGAGCCGTTCGGTGCCCTGCTGTATCACTTCGGAACCCGCAAGCTGTCGTTTCTGAAGAACCGGACGGTCGTCGAGGTGGTCAACTCGCTTGCCGATCACCCCGACGCCCGGTCCGCGTGCCGCGCGGCCGGGATCGCCGACTCCGACCAAGGTCCCTACCTGCACGCGTTGAGCGTGCTGGTGTCCTCGAAGATGCTCATCCCCGGGAATCCACAATGACTTCTGTTGCCCCCGTCCCACGGCTCGTCGACCAGTTCGAGCGCGGACTCGACGCCCCGATCTGCCTGACGTGGGAGCTCACCTACGCCTGCAATCTCGCGTGCGTGCACTGCCTGTCCTCGTCGGGCAAGCGGGATCCGCGCGAGTTGTCCACGCAGCAGTGCAAGGACATCATCGACGAGCTGGAACGCATGCAGGTGTTCTACGTGAACATCGGCGGCGGCGAACCCACTGTGCGCTCGGACTTCTGGGAGCTGGTCGATTACGCGACCGAGCATCATGTCGGGGTCAAGTTCTCCACCAACGGGGTGCGCATCACGCCCGAGGTGGCCAGGAAGCTGGCCGCCAGCGACTACGTCGACGTGCAGATCTCGCTGGACGGGGCCAATGCCGAGGTCAACGACGCGGTGCGCGGCAAGGGCTCGTTCGACATGGCCGTGCGGGCGCTGGAAAACCTTGCCGCCGCAGGCTTTTCCGATGCCAAGATCTCGGTGGTGGTCACCCGCCACAACGTCGACCAGCTCGACGAGTTCAAGGCGCTGGCCGACCGCTACGGGGCCACGCTGCGGATCACCCGGCTGCGCCCCTCCGGTCGTGGCGCCGATGTGTGGGACGAACTGCATCCGACACCCGACCAGCAGCGCCAGCTGTACAACTGGCTCGTGTCCCACGGTGAGCGGGTGCTGACCGGTGACTCGTTCTTCCACCTGTCCGGGCTCGGCGAGCCCGGCGCTCTGGCCGGGCTGAACCTGTGCGGTGCGGGCCGGGTGGTGTGCCTGATCGACCCGGTTGGCGACGTCTACGCCTGCCCGTTCGCCATCCATGACAAGTTCCTGGCCGGAAACATCCTGGAAGACAACGGTTTCCAGAACGTCTGGCAGAACTCCACGCTGTTCCGCGAGCTGCGTGAGCCGCAGTCGGCCGGCGCATGCAGCGGGTGCGGGCACTACGACGCCTGCCGGGGTGGCTGCATGGCGGCCAAGTTCTTCACCGGTCTGCCGATGGACGGGCCGGACCCCGAGTGTGTCGAAGGCTGGGGCGAACCGGCCCTGGCGGCCGAGCGTGTCAAGCCCAAGCCCAGCGGTGATCACTCCCGCGGTACCAAGCAGGGTCCGGTGGCGCTGAAGCTGCTCACCAAGCCGCCTGCCCGAATCTGTAACGAAAGTCCGGTGTAAATCCATGGCACGTGATACCTGGTTCGAGACCGTCGCCATCGCCCAGGAACGGGCGAAGAAACGGCTGCCCCGCTCGGCGTACTCCTCGCTGATCTCTGCCAGCGAGAAGGGCGTGACGGTCTCCGACAACGTCCAGGCCTTCTCCGAGCTCGGGTTCGCCCCCCACGTCGTGGGCGCGACCGAGAAGCGTGAGATGGCGACAACGGTGATGGGCCAAGACATTTCGATGCCGGTCATCATCTCGCCGACGGGTGTTCAGGCGGTCGATCCCGACGGTGAGGTGGCGGTGGCCCGGGCCGCCGCCGCACGTGGCACCGCCATGGGGCTGTCGTCGTTCGCGAGCAAGCCGATGGAGGAAGTCACCGCCGTCAACGACAAGATCTTCTTCCAGATCTACTGGCTGGGGTCGCGCGACGAGATCGCGGAGCGCGTGCAGCGCGCCAAGGATGCGGGCGCGGTCGGGCTCATCGCCACGACCGACTGGAGCTTCAGCCACGGTCGCGACTGGGGTAGCCCGAAGATCCCGGAGCGAATGGATCTGCGCACGATGCTGCGGATGTCTCCGGAGGTGCTCACCAAGCCGCGCTGGCTGTGGAGCTTCGGCAAGCACCTGCGTCCGCCGGACCTGCGGGTGCCCAACCAGGGCAAGCGCGGGGAACCGGGCCCGACGTTCTTCGAGGCCTACGGGCAGTGGATGGGAACCCCGCCGCCGACCTGGGAGGACATCGCCTGGCTGCGCGAGCAGTGGGGCGGGCCCTTCCTGCTGAAGGGCATGGTCCGCGTCGACGACGCCAAACGTGCTGTTGATGCGGGTGTTTCGGCGATCACCGTGTCCAATCACGGCGGCAACAACCTGGACGGCACTCCCGCCGCGATCCGCTGCCTGCCCGCCATCGCCGAAGCCGTCGGTGACCAGGTGGAGGTTTTGCTGGACGGCGGCATCCGCCGGGGCAGCGATGTCGTCAAGGCCGTGGCGCTCGGCGCCCGGGCCGTGATGATCGGCCGGGCCTACCTGTGGGGCCTGGCGGCCAACGGCCAGGCGGGTGTGGAGAACGTGCTGGACATCCTCAGCGGTGGCATCGACTCGGCGCTGCGCGGGCTGGCCAAGTCCTCGATCCACGACCTGACTCCCGAGGACATCCTGATCCCCGAGGGCTTCACCCGCACGCTCGGCGTTCCGCGGGCAGACGCCTGACAGCCTGACCGTCACCCTGAGATGCAGCGTGACGGGGGTGGCAGGAGAGACGTACGTGATGCTCACGGCCGGTGTCCGGAAAGCTAAGGGAAATCAATTGCTGCTCGTGCTCCAACAATTGGCGCACAGTAGGTGAATTCGGCCTACCATCGGCACGTGGCGTTTCCCAGCGGGCTCGGGAACTCAACGTCGAGACAGCTACGCAGCATGTCCCCAATGTTGATAATTCCGGTGGGCTCTACCGAGCAGCATGGCCCGCACCTGCCCTTGGACACCGACACCCGCATCGCCACGGCTGTCGCCGACGCGGTTCTCGAGCGAGTCGGCGGCGAGCCTGCCGGTGACTGGGTGGTCGCACCGCCGGTCTGCTACGGCGCCAGTGGCGAGCACGAGGGGTTTCCCGGCACCGTGTCGATCGGTACCGCCGCCTTGCGGTTGTTGCTGGTGGAGTACGGGCGGTCGGCATCGAGCTGGGCCTCGCGCCTGGTCTTCGTCAATGGCCACGGTGGGAACGTGGAGGCGCTGGTGGCGGCGGTGACCTTGTTGCGCCAGGAAGGGCGCGACGCCGGCTGGGTGCCGTGCGTCGCCGCGGACGCCGATGCGCATGCGGGGCACACCGAAACATCTGTATTGCTACATATTTCGCCCGGCGATGTCTGGGCCGAAGATCTGAGTCCGGGGAACACCGCCCCGCTGGCGGAGCTGATGCCGGCGATGCGGCGCGGGGGTGTTGCTGCAGTCAGCGAACTCGGGGTGCTCGGCGACCCGACAACCGCCACTGCTGCCGAGGGGGAGCGTATCTTTGCTGAGATGGTCAACGGCTGCGTGGGTCGGATGAGGCGGTGGCAGCCGGACCGGAACGGATTGTTGAGATGACCGGACCGAGGCTGCCCGACGGTTTCGCCGTGCAGGTGGACCGGCGCGTCAAGGTGCTCGGGGCCGGGGCGGCCCTGCTCGGCGGATCGCCGACCCGGTTACTGCGGCTCGCGCCGACGGCGCGGACGATGCTGACCGGCGGTCGCCTGGAGGTGCACGACGCGCAGAGTGCGCAACTGGCGCGGACTTTGCTCGACGCCACCGTGGCCCACCCCCGCCCGCCCTGTGGTCCGTCGCATCGTGACGTGACGGTCATTATCCCGGTGCGCGACAACGTCTCCGGGCTGCACCGGCTGATCGCGGCGCTGCGCGGCCTGCGGGTGATCGTGGTCGACGACGGTTCGGCCGTGCCGGTTGCGCAATCCGAGTTCGCCGGGATGCACTGTGACGTGCAGGTGCTGCGGCACCTGCGCAGCAACGGCCCGGCAGCCGCCCGGAACACGGGTCTGACGGCGTGCGAGACCGACTTCGTGGCGTTCCTGGACTCGGATGTGGTGCCGCGCCGCGGTTGGCTGGAAGCGTTGCTCGGCCACTTCTGCGACCCGGCGGTGGCCCTCGTGGCGCCCCGCATCGTGGGTCTGCACACCGCCGACAATGTGGTCGCGCGGTACGAGGCGGTGCGCTCGTCGTTGGATCTGGGCGTGCGCGAGGCGCCGGTGGTGCCCTATGGCCCGGTGTCGTATGTGCCCAGTGCGGCCATCATCTGCCGGCGGTCGGCGTTGGCCGCGGTGGGGGGCTTCGACGAGACCATGCAGTCCGGCGAGGACGTCGACCTGTGCTGGCGGCTGGTCGAGTCCGGCGCCCGGCTGCGGTACGAGCCGATCGCCCTGGTGGCTCACGATCATCGGACTGATCTGCGAGAGTGGTTCAACCGCAAGGCTTTCTACGGCACATCGGCCGCGCCGTTGACCGTCCGGCACCCGGGTAAGACCGCGCCGGTGGTGATCTCCGGATGGACGCTGATGGTGTGGCTGCTGCTGGCCATGGGCTCGTGCGTCGGATATCTGGGTTCGGTGGTGATCGCGATCTTCACCGGCCGCCGCATCGCGCGGTCCCTCAGTGCCGTCGACACCGAGCCCACCGAGGTCGCCGCGGTGACGGCGCGGGGGTTGTGGTCGTCGGCTCTGCAACTGTGTTCGGCGATCTGCCGGCATTACTGGCCGATCGCCCTGATCGCGGCCCTGCTGTTCCGGCGGGCCAGACATGCGGTGCTGGTGGCCGCGGTGCTCGACGGTGTGGTCGACTGGGCGACTCGGCGCGGCAATGCCGACGACGACACCAAGCCCGTCGGCCTGCTGACCCACATCCTGCTCAAACGGCTCGACGATCTGGCCTACGGCGTCGGCCTGTGGACCGGGGTGGTCCGGGAACGTCAGCTGGGTGCGCTCAAGCCGCAGCTGCGGAGCTAAAGCCAGTTGACCCTGCCATCTTGTCCTCCTCGCGTGCGGGACGTTCTGATCGTCGGCGCGGGAAGCGCCGGTTCAATTCTGGCCGAACGACTTTCCGCCGATCCCACGTGCCGGGTCACCGTCGTCGAGGCGGGTCCGGCGCCGACTGACCCGCGGGTGGCGGCGCAGATCACCGATGCCCTGCGGCTGCCGATCGGGACTGCCAGCTCCGTGGTGCGACACTATGCGTCGGTGCTGACCGAGCACCCGCCCCGGCACACCGAGATCATGCGGGGGTCGGTGGTGGGCGGGTCCGGGGCGGTCAACGGCGGATACTTCTGCCGGGGCCTGCCCACCGACTTCGACACCTGGGCAATCCCCGGCTGGGGCTGGGGCGATGTGCTGCCACACTTCCTGGCGATCGAGACCGACCTGGATTTCAGTACCGCCCTGCACGGCGACTCCGGTCCGATCTCCGTCCGGCGAGTACGCGAATTCGACGGTTGCACAGCATCATTCGTCGATGCGGCGACGCGGGCCGGGTTCGGCTGGATCGAGGATCTGAACGGATCGGACACCGGTGCGGTGCTGCCGGCCGGCGTGGGAGCGGTCCCACTGAACATCAACGGCGGCACCAGGGTCGGACCCGGCGGCGCCTATCTGCAACCGGCGCTGGCCCGGCCGAACCTGGAGGTGCTGACCGATACCCGCGCGCATCGGGTGCTGTTCCGTGGGAGCCGGGCGGTCGGGGTGCGCTGCGCCGACGGGTCGATTCTCGAAGCTGATCGAATTGTGCTGTGTGCCGGGGCAATTGGATCGTCACACCTGCTGCTGCTGTCCGGTGTGGGGCCGGCGCCCGACCTTGAGGCGGTCGGTGTCGAGGTGGTGGCCGGCCTGCCCGTGGGCAAGCACACCGTCGACCATCCCGAATGGGTGCTTCCGGTCTCCTGGGTCCCCACCCACGACCTGCCGCCGCTGGAGGCCGTGCTCACCACGGCCGACGGCATCGAGGTCCGTCCGTACACGGCCGGTTTCGCCGCCATGGTGCACGGGCCCGGGCACGATCCGGCCGAGCTGCCGCACCTCGGCGTGGCGCTGATGCGCCCCCACTCCCGGGGCCGGGTCAGGCTGGCGTCGGCGGATCCCGCGGTGGCGCCGGTCATCGAACACCGCTACGACACGGTGGCCGAGGATGTCGAGGCGCTGCGTCGTGGTGCCGAACTGGCCCGCGAATTGGTCAGTCACACAGCTGAAGTCGGCGAGGCGTCGTGGTCGACGTCGCAACACCTGGCGGGCACGGCACCGATGGGGGATGGGCCCGAGGCGGTGCTGGACGCGGGCTGCCGGGTGCTGGGCGTCGAGGGACTGTGGGTGGTGGACGGGTCGATCATGCCCGCGATCACCAGCCGCGGCCCGCACGCGACCATTGCCATGATCGGTCATCGGGCAGCGGAGTTCCTCGCGATCTGAGGCGCCGGACCATCCGGAGCTGCCGGCCGTCGCGGCCGGGCGCCCAGATGCCGACGAACACCGCGGCCGCTCCCAGCACCACCGCCATCACCAGCAGGGCCGAGTTCGTCGCATCCAGGAAGGCCTGCTTGGCCAACTCTGCGACGGCCGTACCCTGCGGGCCCAGCTGCCCGGTCACGGCGAGGGCTTCGGCCAGCGAGCCCAGGATCGGTTCCCGTACCTCCGCGGGGAGCCCGGACAGCTTGGGCCCCAGGTGATTCTGGTAGTGGGCGGCCAGGATCGAACCGGCGACGGCAATGCCGAGGGCGGCGCCGACCTCCCGGGTGGTGTCGTTCACCGCGGATGCCACGCCCTGCTTCTCGTCCGGTACGGCCCCCATGATCGCCGAAGTCGTTGGCGCGGTACACAATCCCATGCCCGTGCTCATGATGAGCAGTGGCCAGGCGTACTCGAGATAGCCGGAATCCACCTCGAGCAACCGCATGCACATCAGGCCGCCCGCGATCACCAGCAGGCCGAGCGACACGCACAGCCGCAGGCCCAGCCGGGGCAGATACCAATGCGTGGTGGCGCCGAGCACCAGCACGGGAAGGATCAACGGGCACAGGGCGAATGCCGTCTGTATGGGGCTGTATCCCATGACCAGCTGGATGTATTGCATGCTGACGAAGAAGTATCCGAAGTTCGCGAAGAACAGGAAGGTCACGCCCACCGCTCCGGTGGCGAACTCGGGTTTCCTGAACAACCGGATGTCCAGCAGGGGGTGTCGGCGTTTGAGCTGCAGGACGGCGAACGCGACGCCCAGCGCGACGCCGCCGGCCATGCAGCCCCACACCACGGGATGCGTCCAACCGCGCACCGGCGCCTCGACCACCCCGAGCACGAAGACCGCCACTGCCGCGCCGATCAGGATCGCGCCGATCCAGTCGAGCGGTGTGGCGTGCTCGTCCCGGGAGGACGGGACGGTGCAGGTCAGCACGAACAATCCCACCCCAGCGACGGCGAAGGCCACGAAGATGGACTGCCAGGGCCAGAAGTGCAGCAGGCCGCCGGTGATCAGGAATCCGAAGACGGCCCCTGACCCCACGACGCCGGCCCAGATCCCAACGGCCTTGTTGCGCTCCGACTTCGGGAACGCCGCGGTGAGCAGGGACAGCGTGGCCGGCATGATGAATGCGGCACCGGCCCCGGCCACCGCACGGGCGACGATCAGCTGTACCGGGGTGTCGAACACCATCGGTGCCGCAGAGGCCAGGATGAAGACGGCGAGCCCCACCAGTAGGGCGCCGCGGCGGCCATAGCGGTCGCCGATCGCCCCGGCCGGCAGCAGCAGGCAGGCCAGCACCAGTGTGTAACCGTCGATCACCCAGGTGAGTTGGGCCTGGGTGGCCGCGGTCTGTCGGGCGATGTCGGGCAGCGCGGCATTCAGTGCCACCATCGAGGCGATCACGATGGAGACGTCCATGCAGGCCACCGCGAGCAGCCAGTACCGCCGGCGGATCGACAGTTGGGCGATCCCCGGATCGATATCCTGGGCGGACTCGACGAGGGTCTCGGACATGCTGAGCCCCCTTCGTCGGTGAAGTTTCGAGACTAACAGTCTCGGAGCGAGACGGTAAGTCTGTTTTATGGAGGTGGCGGCGCATGGTTGCCGACAGCGGTGATCCGCGTCCGGCCCGGTCCCGGGCCCGGTTGTTGGAGGCGGCGACGTCGTTGTTGCGGTCGGGCGGGCCGAGCGCGGTGACCGTCGATGCGGTCACCAGGGCCGCCAATGTGGCCAGGGCTACGCTATACCGGCACTTCCCGAGTGGAAATGACTTGCTGGCAGCGGCATTTCGCGCGCTCATCCCGGCAGCTCCGATGCCGCCCGAGGACGGCACACTGCGCGACCGGTTGATCGCGCTGGTTCAGGCGCAGGCCGACTCGATCGCCGAGGCGCCGATCAGTATCACCGCGATGTCGTGGTTGGCCCTCGGCGGCGACATGGAACAACTGCCCTGGCGCTCCGATGACAGCCCCGAGGTGCGCACCTTGCGTGAGCGGGTGGCCGAGCAGTACGCCATTCCGTTCGAGGCGATCTTCGACAGTCCCGACGCCGTCGCCGAGCTCGGCGAGGTCGACCGCACCCAGGCCGCGGCCCTGCTGCTCGGCCCGATCGTGCTGGGCAAGCTCAGCACGTTGTCAGAGTTCGACTACACCGCATGCGTGCGGGCTGCGGTGGATGGCTTCCTGGCCACCCACCGCAAGGACTCTCAGCGCAGCGAGTAGCGGATCGGCAGGTGCTTGAGCCCGCCGACGAAGGTGGTGGCGGAAAGCTCTGGCGTTCCGGCCAATTCGATCGAGTCGAGCCGCCGCGTCAGCTCGGTGAACAGGCTGTTCATCTCCATCCGCGCGAGTGCCGCACCCAGGCAAAAGTGCACGCCGTACCCGAATGCCAGGTGCTTGTTGGGATCCCGCCCGACGTCGAATCTGTGGGGGTTGTCGAACACCTCTTCGTCCCGGTTGCCCGAAACGTAGGCCAGGTAGACGGATTCGCCCTTGGCGATCGGGACTCCGCGCACCGTGGTGTCCGCCGTCGCGGTGCGCATGAACTCCTTGACCGGCGTGGACCACCGGATCATCTCCTCGACAGCGGTGCCCATCAGCTCGGGGTGCGCCTGCAGCCGGGCCAGCTGGTCCGGATTCTCGATGAGGGCATGCAATCCACCGGAGATCGCATCCTTGGTGGTGTCGTGTCCGGCGCTCGCGACGATGACGTAGTACGAGGCGGTGTCGACGTCGGACAGCGGCTCTCCGTCGATCGTGCCGTTGGCGATGGCCGACGCCAGGTCCTCGGTCGGGTTGGCGCGGCGCGAGGCGGTCAGCGTCGAGAAGTAGGCAAAGAAGTCCATCAGGACGGCGAGCTGGTCTTCCAGTGAGCCGCCGTCGCGTTTGTACTCGTCGTCGTCGCCGCCGAACATCTCCTGGGTCAGCATGTGCATGCGCGAGAAGTCCTCTTCCGGCAGGCCCAGCAGCGACATGATCACGTAGAGCGGGAAGTCGACGGCGATCGCGGTGACGAAGTCACACTCGGGCCCGATGTCGCGCATCTTGTCGACGTAGCGTTTGGCCAGTTCGTCGACTCGAACCTTGAGTGCCCGCATGGCCTTGGGGCGGAACCAATCTGCGCCGATCGCCCGGACCTTGCGGTGGTGCGGGTCATCCATGTGGATCAGCGTGCGCAGGCCCATGCCGGCCTCGAGCTGTTGCTTGGCCAGGTCGTCGGCGGCCGCGGTGGCCAGCAGCGGTCGGGGCTCGCTGATGAAGAGTTCGTTGTCTCGTTCGACGGCCATGATGTCGGCGTGTTTGGTGATCGCCCAGAACGGCCGGTACGGCCGGTTGTCCACCCAGGCCACCGGGTTGTTGGCGCGCAGATGGGTCAGCGCGGTGTGCAGGCGGGCGTCGTCGGCGTATGCCGTCGGATCGGCGAGCACCTTCGCGGCGTCATCCATCGTCGGCGCGCTCATACGATCTCCTCCTGGGACGGGTTCTTGACGGGTGTCAATTCCACCCTATGTGACCGGCGCCACGCAAGGGGGGCGATTCCCTCGATCCGCCACGTACGCTCGCACCCATGCGGTCAGGGCGTCGCGCCGTAGCGTTGCTGGCGACACTGGTGATGCTGGTGGCGAGCTGCGCGCGCGGCGGCGGTCAGGCGGTCACGCCGGATCATCCAGAGCATCAGGCTCAGCAGCAGGACCCGGCACTGGTGCACACCTCGGCCGGAACCCTGCGCGGCACAGTGCTTTCCGACCACCGATTGTTCGCCGGAGTCCCGTATGCCGCCGCCCCCGTGGGGCCGTTGCGGTTTGCCCCTCCAGCTCCGGCGCCGGGATGGCCGGGGGAGCGTGACGCCACCCGCCCCGGGCCGCGGTGCATCCAGGACCCCGATGCCGATCCGGAACGCGGGCTCAACACCGCCGAGGACTGCCTGACGCTGAACGTGTGGACGCCGCCGGTCTCGGACGACCGACGCCCGGTCATGGTGTGGATCCACGGTGGCGCGTTCGTCGGCGGCAGCAGCGGCATCTACGACGCCAGGCGCCTGGCCGTCCGCGGTGACATCGTGGTGGTGACGATCAACTACCGGCTCGGCGCGCTGGGATTCCTGGCTCACCCGGCGCTGGGTGCCGGTGGCGACATCGGAAACTACGGATTGGCCGATCAGCAGGCAGCCCTGCGGTGGGTGCGGGACAACATCGCAGATTTCGGCGGCGATCCGGAAAAGGTCACCGTCGCAGGTGAATCCGCGGGCGGCATGTCGGTGTGCGATCACCTGGTCGCCCCCGGGTCGACGGGGTTGTTCCGCTCCGCGATCTTGATGAGCGCGCCGTGCCAGGCGCAGGCCGATGTCGGCACCGCCACCCGTCGTTCGCTCGACTACGCCGCTGCCGCCGGATGCCCGGATCCCGCGGTTGCCGCCGGCTGCCTGCGGTCACTGCCGGTGGATCGGCTGCGAAAACCGGTGTGGTACTTCAATATCGGCAGCGACGAGCTCACTGGTCCGGTGACCGGATCGACCCTGGTTCCGCGGCCGCCGCTGGAGGCTTTCGGATCCGGTCGGGCCGAGGCGGTGCCGGTGCTGATCGGGACCACCCGCGATGAGTTCACGCTCTTCGTCGCGCTGCGCTACTTGCGGCAGGGTCAGCGCTTCACCGCGGGGGATTACCCGCGACTGCTGGCCGAGACCTTCGGCGCCGATGCCGCAGCGGTCGGTGCGCACTACCCGGCGGAGCATCATGGCGGGGTGGCGCAGGCGTATTCGGCGGCGGTCACCGACGGCGCCTTCGCCTGCGTGTCCGAGCAGATGGCCGATCAGCTCACCGGCACCGGCCCGGTCTACGCCTATGAGTTCAACGACCGCACGGCGCCCGCGCCGGACGTCATGCGCACCCTGCCGTTCCCGGTCGGGGCGAGCCACTCACTGGAGCTTCGCTACCTGTTCGACGTCGGCGGTGCACCTCCGTTGAACGCTGCACAGCAACAACTTTCGGAGCAGATGATCGACTACTGGAGCGCGTTCGTGCGCAACGGTGATCCCGCGGTCGACGGCCGGCCGGACTGGCCGAGGTTCGATCCGGCGGGCGCCGGCCCCAGAATGTCGTTGCAGGCCGACGGCAGTCGCACGGACAATGGTTACGCAGACGAGCACCAGTGCCCGTTCTGGGCGGGGCTGAAGGAGAAGTGAACTCGATGTCCACACCGGATCCGCAGGACTTCGCCGAGCAATGGGTGAAGGCGTGGAACGCGCATGACGTCGAGGCGGTGCTCGCGCATTTCCACGACGACGTGGTGTTCAGTTCACCGGTCGCGGCCCGCGTCCTGCCCGAGACCGGTGGTGTGGTGCGCGGCAAGGAAGCGTTGCGCGACTACTGGACGACGGCGCTGGCCGGTATGCCGGACCTGCACTTCGAGGTGCTGGGGGTGTACCGCGGCGAATCGGCCCTGGTGATCCATTACCGGAATCAGCGCGGCGGGTTGGTCAACGAGGTGCTGCTCTTCGACGGCGAATTGGTTCGCGAAGGCCACGGCACGTATCTGGAGTAGCTGCAGCCCGCTCAGTGCGGAGTAGCCGATTCCCAAAATTGTGTGAGCACAGCAGCGCTGCGCTCCGGGTCCTGGATCATCCAGTAGTGATTCAGGCCGTCGAGGACTTCCGTGCGGGCTCCGGCCCGTCCCGCTGCGCGTCGACGAATTTCTTCCGAACCGACGTAGGTGTCGGCGGTGCACAACAGCGACAAGCCCGGCCGCGCACTGGCCCGCTCCAGCCCACCCGCGCCCTCGGCCATGGCACCCGGGTTTCCTGCCGATCGGTACAGCGGCAAGATGGCCCGCCCCATATCGGGACCATGTGAATGCGCGACCTCAACGGCAATGTCAGCGGTCATGCCGACCGTGGCAATTTGGGCGACCCAATCTTCCACTGGTGTTCCCATCATCGCGTCGACCAACTGCTCGCCGTCGCCTGGCGTCTGCCACACCTGGGCCAGGTCATGCCAGACATAGTCGGGGTCAAATATGCCGATGGCGTCCGTGGTCCAAGTGCGGACCAGTTCGGGTCGATGCATCATGACGTTGACGACGTGGCAGCCGCCCCAGTCGTGGCCGACGAGATCGATTGGATCGTTGATCTTTTCCAGCTCGCTTTCGAGCCAATCGCGGTAGGCGAGGTAGGTGGCCGGGAAGTCGCCGGGCAGCGGCGCGCCGAAGCCGGGCGGAGACAACCGCACAACGTCGTTGCGTTTCAGGGCATCCGCCAGGGGCCCCCAGATCGCGTCATTTTCCGGATTGCCGTGTACCAGCACGATGGTCATGTCGCCTCCGCATGCAGTTGATGGTTCGAACTACACAAGCTGGTCGTACGCATTCGCACTGTATGACGATCTTGAAAGGTATAGACAAGATCGGCCAAAGGGGGCTTCTGGCGGTTCTGACGCGTCCGCCCCATTTCGATCCAGATCTGGGCTCGTCGAGATCAACGCAAGGGTCGCTGCAGGCGCGTGAGTGCAGCCATGGCGTTGATCTCGCGGGGTGGGGCGCGGCGGGCTGGCGACTCAGGCCGGCGTGACCCAGGTGGTGATGTCGGCGTGCACCACCTCGACGCCGTCGCGGTCGGTGATGCTCACGGGAACGACGATGTCGGCCCCCTCGGTGATCGTGGAGAAGTCGGGTGGCGTGAGTGCGGCGGTGGCCCGCAGCGAGGTGGTGGCCTTGGCGAGATATTGCACCGTCATCGCCTTGGGGATCCAGCGGTGCGTCGTCGGCACGGTGGCCTCCATCAGCATGCCCATCGCCATCTCGGCGGCATTGCACGACGCGATGGCGTGCACGGTGTGCAGGTGGTTGTAGACGTAGAACCACTTCGGCACCGTCACCTCGGCCAGCCCGGGTTCCATGCGCACCACGTGCGGCAGGACCGACGCGAAATACGGCACCCGGGCCATGGCCGCGGCGGAGAACAACCGGGTGCCGCCGGGCAGCGGCGACAACTTTTTCCAGGCGCGGTAGGTGGTGCTCTGCTGCGTCACGGCACCAACCTTACTCGTCAGTAAGATCGGGCCAAACGCCGAGCGTAGGGGCTATGTACGCTGGGCAGCGGTTTTGCGTGCACAGCAGCAACGCTCGGCCCGTTCATCGCTGCTCGATCAGGGATTTGGAGCACGCCCGGATCTGGGGCATACTGTTCGGGTTGCCTTGCGCCGGGTACGCACCTGGCCGGGCATACGATCGGCGCCCTCGCGGGCGCATCCGGTCCCAACACTAGATCGCAACGGATTTCCAGGGCGAGAAAGTGTGCGTGCGGGCGACACACCCGACCGCGGGGACCGGTGGACCACAGACAGGTAAACAGCGGCGGCAATACTCGGCGCATCCGCGCGGGGGTACCAGGCCCGACGGGTCTCGGTGGGTTTCCCATCGAGGCTGCGATACGGCCGGCCGATGTACGAAGTAGAGGTAGGAGAAGCGTGGCGGGACAGAAGATCCGCATCAGGCTCAAGGCCTACGACCATGAGGCCATTGATGCCTCGGCGCGCAAGATCGTCGAGACGGTCACCCGTACCGGAGCCAGCGTGGTGGGCCCCGTGCCGCTGCCGACCGAGAAGAACGTGTACTGCGTCATTCGGTCGCCGCACAAGTACAAGGACTCGCGGGAGCATTTCGAAATGCGCACCCACAAGCGACTGATCGACATCCTCGACCCGACGCCGAAGACGGTTGACGCGCTCATGCGCATCGATCTGCCGGCCAGTGTCGACGTCAATATCCAGTAGGAGACCCGAGAAAAATGGCTAGAAAAGGCATTTTGGGCACCAAGCTGGGCATGACGCAGGTGTTCGACGAGAACAACAAAGTCGTCCCGGTGACGGTCGTCAAGGCCGGCCCCAACGTGGTGACCCGTATCCGCACCACCGAGCGCGACGGCTACAGCGCCGTGCAGCTCGCCTACGGCGAGATCAGCCCGCGCAAGGTCAACAAGCCCGTCGCCGGCCAGTTCGCCGCCGCGGGCGTCAACCCGCGCCGCCACCTCGCCGAGCTCCGTCTCGACGAGGCCGCCGCCGCCGAGTACGAGGTCGGCCAGGAGCTGACGGCCGAGATCTTCGCCGACGGTGCTTACGTCGACGTGACCGGCACCAGCAAGGGCAAGGGCTTCGCCGGCACCATGAAGCGCCACGGCTTCGCCGGCCAGGGCGCCGCGCACGGTGCCCAGGCGGTGCACCGTCGCCCCGGCTCCATCGGTGGCTGCGCCACCCCGGGCCGCGTGTTCAAGGGCACCCGGATGTCGGGCCGCATGGGCCACGACCGGGTGACCACGCAGAACCTCAAGGTTCACAAGGTCGATGCCGAGAACGGCGTGCTGTTGATCAAGGGCGCCATCCCCGGACGCAACGGTGGTCTGGTGGTTGTCCGCAGCGCAATCAAGCGAGGCGAGAAGTAATGACTTTGAAGATTGACGTCAAGACCCCGGCCGGCAAGAAGGACGGCTCCATCGAGCTGCCCGCCGCGCTGTTCGACGTCGAGCCCAACATCGCTCTGATGCACCAGGTCGTCAACGCACAGTTGGCCGCCAAGCGCCAGGGCACCCACTCGACGAAGACCCGCGGTGAGGTCTCCGGTGGCGGCAAGAAGCCGTACCGGCAGAAGGGCACCGGTCGGGCGCGTCAGGGTTCGACCCGCGCACCGCAGTTCACCGGCGGTGGCATCGTCCACGGCCCGCAGCCGCGTGACTACAGCCAGCGGACCCCGAAGAAGATGATCGCCGCCGCTCTGCGCGGTGCGCTCTCGGACCGGGCCCGCAACGAGCGGATCCACGCGATCACCGAGCTGATCGAGGGACAGACTCCGTCGACCAAGAGCGCGAAGGCGTTCCTGGGCAGCCTGACCGAGAACAAGAAGATTCTCGTCGTCATCGGCCGCACCGACGAGGTCGGCGCCAAGAGCGTTCGCAACCTGCCTGGTGTGCACGTGATCTCGCCGGATCAGCTGAACACCTACGACGTGCTCAACGCTGATGACGTGGTGTTCTCGGTCGAGGCCCTGAACGCCTACATCGGCGCGAACACCAAGGACCAAAAAGAAGGAGCGTCGGTCTGATGGCAACGATTACAGACCCCCGCGACATCATCCTGGCCCCGGTCATCTCGGAGAAGTCGTACGGGCTGATCGAGGACAACGTGTACACGTTCATCGTGCACCCGGACTCCAACAAGACGCAGATCAAGATCGCCATCGAGAAGATCTTCGACGTCAAGGTGAGCTCGGTGAACACCGCCAACCGGCAGGGTAAGCGCAAGCGCACCCGCGCGGGCTTCGGCAAGCGCAAGGACACCAAGCGCGCCATCGTCACCCTGGCCGAGGGCAGCAAGCCGATCGACCTGTTCGGAGCACCGGCGTAACCCGCCGGGATCCTATCGAGGATTAAGAGAGATTTAACTGATATGGGAATTCGCAAGTACAAGCCGACGACCCCGGGTCGTCGCGGTGCCAGCGTCTCCGATTTCGCCGAGATCACTCGTTCGACTCCGGAGAAGTCGCTGGTTCGCCCGCTGCACGGCAAGGGTGGTCGTAACGCCCACGGCCGCATCACCACCCGACACAAGGGCGGTGGCCACAAGCGCGCCTACCGCGTCATCGACTTCCGTCGCCACGACAAGGACGGGGTCAACGCGAAGGTCGCTCACATCGAGTACGACCCCAACCGCACCGCGAACATCGCGCTGCTGCATTTCCTGGACGGCGAGAAGCGCTACATCATCGCGCCGCAGGGTCTGAAGCAGGGCGACGTCATCGAGTCGGGTGCCAACGCCGACATCAAGCCCGGCAACAACCTGCCGCTGCGTAACATCCCCGCCGGCACCGTGATCCACGCTGTGGAGCTGCGGCCCGGTGGCGGTGCCAAGCTGGCCCGCTCGGCCGGTGTCAGCATCCAGCTGCTGGGTAAGGAAGGCACCTACGCCTCGCTGCGTATGCCGTCCGGTGAGATCCGTCGCGTCGACGTGCGCTGCCGCGCCACCGTCGGCGAGGTGGGCAACGCCGAGCAGGCGAACATCAACTGGGGCAAGGCCGGCCGTATGCGGTGGAAGGGCAAGCGCCCGACCGTCCGTGGTGTCGTGATGAACCCGGTTGACCACCCGCACGGTGGTGGTGAAGGCAAGACCTCCGGTGGCCGTCACCCGGTCAGCCCGTGGGGCAAGCCCGAGGGCCGCACCCGCAAGCCCAACAAGCCGAGCGACAAGCTCATCGTCCGTCGCCGGCGCACCGGCAAGAAGCGCTAGGCCGCGGAAGGAGTAGCAGCGATGCCTCGTAGTCTTAAAAAGGGTCCGTTCGTCGACGACCATCTGCTCAAGAAGGTCGACGTCCAGAACGAGAAGAACACCAAACAGGTCATCAAGACCTGGTCGCGTCGGTCGACCATCCTCCCCGACTTCATCGGGCACACGTTCGCGGTGCATGACGGCCGCAAGCATGTCCCGGTGTTCGTCACCGAGGCGATGGTCGGGCACAAGCTCGGCGAATTCGCCCCGACGCGCACCTTCAAGGGTCACATCAAGGACGACCGGAAGAGCAAGCGGCGATGAGTACCACTGTCACTGAATACCCGTCCGCGCAGGCGAAGGCGCGCTTTGTGCGCGTCTCGGCCTCCAAGGCCCGCCGCGTCATCGATCTGGTCCGCGGCAAGAGCGTCGAGGAAGCCCTCGACATCTTGCGGTGGGCGCCGCAGGGTGCCAGCGAGCCGGTCGCCAAGGTGATCGCCAGCGCTGCCGCCAACGCGCAGAACAACGAGGGGCTGGACCCGACGACGCTGGTGGTTGCGACCATCACCGCCGACGAGGGCCCGACCGCCAAGCGCATCCGTCCGCGCGCCCAGGGGCGTGCGTTCCGGATCCGGAAGCGCACCAGCCACATCACCGTGATCGTGGAGAGCCGTCCGCCCAAGAGCAACGGAGGTGCGCGCACCTCTTCAGCCACGGCGCGATCGCGTCGTGCTCAGGGCAGCAAGGCTTCCGCTGCCGCGAAGGCCACGGCCGAGACGAAGGGAGGCTCGGAGTAGTGGGCCAGAAGATCAATCCCCACGGTTTCCGGCTCGGTATCACCACCGAGTGGAAGTCCCGCTGGTACGCCGACAAGCAGTACTCGGACTACGTGAAGGAAGACGTCGCCATCCGGCGTCTGCTGGCCACTGGTCTGGAGCGCGCCGGTATCGCCGACGTGGAGATCGAGCGCACCCGGGACCGGGTCCGCGTTGACATCCACACCGCGCGTCCCGGCATCGTCATCGGCCGCCGCGGCACCGAGGCCGACCGCATCCGCGCCGACCTGGAGAAGCTGACCGGCAAGCAGGTTCAGCTCAACATCCTCGAGGTGAAGAACCCTGAGTCGCAGGCTCAGCTCGTCGCCCAGGGTGTTGCCGAGCAGCTGAGCAACCGCGTGGCGTTCCGTCGCGCGATGCGCAAGGCGATCCAGTCGGCCATGCGTCAGCCCAACGTCAAGGGCATCCGGGTGCAGTGCTCGGGCCGCCTCGGCGGTGCTGAGATGAGCCGCTCGGAGTTCTACCGCGAGGGTCGGGTTCCGCTGCACACGCTGCGCGCGGACATCGACTACGGCCTCTACGAGGCCAAGACCACCTTCGGCCGCATCGGCGTGAAGGTCTGGATTTACAAGGGCGACATCGTGGGTGGCAAGCGCGAGCTCACCGCCTCCGCGCCGGCCAGTGACCGGCCGCGTCGTGAGCGTCCGTCGGGTACCCGGCCGCGTCGCAGCGGTTCGTCGGGCACCACGGCGACGAGCACCGAGGCCGGCCGCGCCGCCACCGGTGATGCGCCCGCAGCTACTGAGGCCGCCGCTGTCGAGGCTGCGCCGGCCGCTGAGAGCACGGAGAGCTAAATCATGCTGATTCCCCGTAAGGTCAAGCACCGCAAGCAGCATCACCCACGGCAGCGTGGCATCGCCAGCGGCGGCACGTCGGTCAGCTTCGGTGACTACGGCATCCAGGCCCTCGGCCACGCCTACATCACCAACCGGCAGATCGAGTCCGCTCGTATCGCCATCAACCGGCACATCAAGCGTGGCGGCAAGGTCTGGATCAACATCTTCCCGGACCGTCCGCTGACCAAGAAGCCCGCCGAGACCCGCATGGGTTCCGGTAAGGGTTCGCCGGAGTGGTGGATCGCCAACGTCAAGCCGGGACGCATTTTGTTCGAGATCAGCTACCCCGACGAGAAGATCGCCAAGGAAGCCCTGACTCGCGCAATCCACAAGCTGCCGATCAAGGCACGCATCGTGAGTCGAGAGGAGCAGTTCTGATGGCAGTGGGAACTACGCCTGGTGAGCTGCGCGAACTGTCCGACACCGAGTTGAAGGACAAGCTGCGCGAGTCGAAGGAAGAGCTGTTCAACCTGCGCTTCCAGATGGCGACCGGTCAGCTGGCGAACAACCGTCGGCTGCGCACTGTGCGCCAGGAGATTGCACGGGTCTACACCGTGCTGCGTGAACGTGAGTTGGGTCTGGCGTCCGGGCCCGTTGGTGAGGATTCGTAATGGCAGAAACCAAGGGCCCCAAGCACACCCCGGCCACCGAGAAGCCGCGCGGCCGTCGTAAGACCGCCATCGGCTACGTGGTGAGCGACAAGATGCAGAAGACCATCGTGGTCGAGCTGGAAGATCGTAAGAGCCACCCGCTCTACGGCAAGATCATCCGGACCACCAAGAAGGTCAAGGCGCACGACGAGAACGGCGACGCCGGCATCGGCGACCGCGTCTCGTTGATGGAGACCCGGCCGATGTCCGCGAGCAAGCGCTGGCGGCTGGTCGAGGTGCTCGAGAAGGCCAAGTAGGCCTTTTCGGCGAGCAGACATCAAAAGTGCCCCAAGCCTTCGGGTTTGGGGCACTTTTGCATTGCTCGGCCTAATCGGCGGGCGGCATCAGTACCGTGTCGATGAGATAGACGGTGGCATTGGCGGTATGCACCCCGCCGCAGATCACCGATGCGTCCTCGACTTTCAGCGCGTCCCCCGAGCCAGTCACCGTGACCGGTGCGCCCTGCACCGTCGGGTGGCTGCCGACGACCTTGGCCGGGCTGGCCTGCCCGGGGACGACGTGATAGGTCAGGATCTTGGTCAGCAGCGCCGAATCCGTCTTGAGTACCTCGATGGTGGCCGGGTCGATCTTGGCGAATGCGTCGTCGGTGGGCGCGAATACGGTGAAGTCACCTCCATTGAGGGTGTCCACCAGGTCGACGTTCGGATTCAGCTTTCCGGACACCGCCGCGGTCAGTGTCGTCAGCAGCGGGTTGTTCGACGCGGCGACGGTGACCGGGTCTTGTGCCATTCCGATCACCGACCCGGGGCCGGACGGCACCTTTTCGGCGTAGGACGCGCAGCCCGGCCCGACCAGGTCTGACGCCGGGTCGCCGGCCATGGCGGGCGCGCTGGTGGCCTCCGGTGTCGCGGGTGCTGACCGCGCGGTGTCGCTCGAGCAGGCGGGTAGCGCCAGGACAGCCGCGGCTGCCATTCCCGCCACCGCGGCCATCTTGTACTGAAGCATCAACATTTTCCGACTCCCCTGTAGGTGATTGACGGTGACCGCCGTCACGTTCTCGGTCAGTGGGTATTCGGAGCGGATCCGCATCCGGATGGGATTTGGTTTCGACCAATCCGGCGCAACGGCGGTGCCGAATACCCGGCATGTACACCTTGGTGCTCATCGGATTCCTCGGCGGTCTGATCACCGGCATCTCGCCGTGCATCCTGCCGGTACTGCCCGTCATCTTCTTCTCGGGAGCGCAGAGCGCACGCGTCTCCGAGTCGAACGGCGCGACGATCGTCGCGGCGAAACCGACATTGGCCGACACGCTCCGGCCCTACCGGGTGATCGCCGGTCTGGTGCTGAGTTTCAGCGTCGTGACGCTGGCCGGCTCAGCCTTGCTGCAGTTGCTGCACCTTCCTCAGGACGCGCTTCGCTGGGCGGGTTTGCTGGCGCTGACCCTGATCGGGTTGGGGTTGATCTTCCCGCGATTCGAGCAGCTGCTGGAGAAGCCGTTCAGCCGGATCCCGCAGAAGCAGTTCGGATCTGGGAGCAGTGGTTTCGGGCTGGGTCTGGCGCTCGGTGTGCTCTATGTGCCGTGCGCGGGCCCGGTTCTCGCGGCGATCGTCGTCGCCGGTGCGACTGGCTCGATCGGCGCCAACACCGTTGCGCTGACCCTTTCGTTCGCCATCGGTGCCGCGTTGCCCTTGCTCGTCTTCGCGCTCGCCGGGCGTCGGGTTGTCGAGCGGGTCAACGCATTCCGCCGCCGGCAGCGCAGGATCCGGCTGATCGGTGGGGTGGTGATGCTGGTGTTCGCGGTGGCGCTGGCCGCCAACGTGCCGGCGAAGCTGCAGCGGGCGATCCCGGATTACACCAGCGGTCTGCAGGACCGGGTTGCCACCGCCGGAGAGGTGCAGGACAGGCTGAGCCCGACCGGCGGGGGAGAGTTGTCACAATGCGTCGACGGCGTCGGCGAACTCCAGAACTGTGGCGCCGCACCGGATATCACCGGAATCGCGCAATGGCTCAACACCCCTGACGGGGCACCCGTCGATCTCAAGTCGCTGCGCGGGAAAGTGGTGCTGATCGACTTCTGGGCGTACTCGTGCATCAACTGCCAACGCGCGATTCCCCATGTCGTCGACTGGTACGACCGCTACAAGGACTCCGGCCTGGCGGTGATCGGGGTGCACACCCCGGAGTACGCGTTCGAGCGGGTGCCCGGCAACGTGGCCCGCGGTGCGGCCGACCTGGGCATCACTTACCCGGTCGCCCTGGACAATGCGTACTCCACCTGGACGAACTACGAGAACCGCTACTGGCCGGCCGAGTACCTGATCGACGCGAACGGCGTTGTGCGGCATGTGAAGTTCGGTGAGGGTGATTACGACGTGACCGAACGGTTGATCCGTGAGTTGCTCATGGAGGCGAAGAACACCGCATTGCCGGCCCCGGTGAACGCGCCGGATGTCACGCCGACGTCGGTGCTCACCCCCGAGACGTATCTGGGTGTCGGCAAGGAGATCAACTACGCCGGCGGCGGCACCTACGACGAGGGCGATGCGCGGTTCGAATACCCGGCGAGCCTGCCTGCCGACTCGTTCGCCCTGCAAGGGTCCTGGCGCCTGGACTATCAGGGCGCCACCGCTCAAGGCGCAGGTTCGGCCGTCAAGCTCAACTACCAGGCCAAGAACGTCTATCTCGTCGTGGGCGGGACCGGAACGGTGACGGTGGTGCGCGGCGGTGCGACGACGACCGTGCCGGTCAGCGGGCCGCCCACCCTGCGGCAGATCGTCGACGATCCCGACGTGCGGCGCGGTGAGGTCGAGGTCCGGTTGAGCCAAGGGCTGCAGGCTTTCTCGTTCACCTATGGGTGACCGGCGATGAGCACCGTCGACTTGGCGTTAGGCTACCCGTCAATGGCACGCACGCCGGACGTGAGCAACGTCCTCGACGCTCAGTTGCGCCGGGTGGCCCGCGGCGACGCCGAGGCGTTCGCCGGGCTGTACGACGCCACCAGTTCCCGGGTATACGGATTGATCATCCGCATCCTGCGCGATCCCGGCTACAGCGAGGAGACCACGCAGGACGTCTACACCCAGGTGTGGCGCTCTGCCGCGGACTATGACCCGCAGCAAGGTTCGGCGCTGGCATGGCTCATGACGCTGGCCCATCGCCGCGCGGTCGATCGGGTGCGGTCTGAGGTGGCCTCCAGCCGGCGCGAGGCGCGTTACGTCGCGGTGAGCACCGAACCCGACACCGACGTGGTCGCCGACTCGGCGATCCGCTCCGATGAGCGCAGGCAGGTGGCCGACTGTCTAGGGTCGCTGACCGAGCTGCAGCGGCAGGCCATCGAGTTGGCGTACTACGACGGCTTGACCTACCCGCAGGTGTCCGAGCGGCTGTCGACCAGTCTCGGCACGGTCAAGACCCGGATGCGCGACGGACTGCGCAGGCTCCGTGATTGTCTGGGGGTGACATGACACGAGATTCCGAGCTGCCGGAGCTGGCGACCGCATACGCATTGGACGCGGTGTCCGACGCCGAGCGTGCCGACATCGAACGCCGGCTGGCCGAGGCACCCGCCGAGGCCGCCGCGGCGTTCCGCGCCGAGGTGCGTGCGGTGCGCGAGACGATGGCCAAGGCGTCGTCGGCGACCGCGGTGACCCCACCCGCCGGGTTGCGTCGCCGTGCGCTGGCGGTGTCTGACACGACTGTCCCGCGCCGATCCCGTTGGCGCACAGCATCACTGGCGGCCGCCGCTGCCGTGGTGGTCGCCGCAGTCGGTTTCGGTGCGGGGTTGGCCCTGCGCCCGGCGAGTGCGCCGACCACCGCCGAACAAGTGCTGTCGGCAGGCGATGTCCGCACGGCGACCGGACAACTCAGTGCCGGTGGCACCGCGACGTTCGTGTACTCGCGCGATGAGCGGACCGGGGTGCTGGTGATGAACAATGCGGCGCCACCGCCGCCTGGGATGGTGTATCAGATGTGGCTGATGACCGATCAGGGTCCGGAGTCGGCGGGGACGATGGGGGCCATCGCACCGTCGACCACCGCCATGGTGCGCGATCTGGGGGATTCGACCGCGCTCGCGTTCACCATGGAACCCGACGGCGGGTCGCCGCAGCCGACGGGGGAGATGGTGGCCCGGCTTTCGTTGACGTGAGGCCGAGGCTCAGAACACGTGATCGTTCCCGCCTGGCGCCTAGGCTTCTGGGACGATGTCGTTGACGCGGTACAGGCGCCAAACCGGTTGATTATCACCGTCGTTCGGGATCTCAAGTTCGAGTGTCGCGACTTCAGCGCCAGTCTCGTACAACGTCGGGTATCTCATGTTGAGGGCATCGGACACCCCCCGACCCGTGTTGGGAACCGCCAGCAGGTATTTGACGCCGAACGCGGCCGGATCGTTGAGTAGCTTGACGAAATCGCTGTCGGACGGCAGCACAAACGTCTTGGAATTGCGTGAGGCGACAACGACGGCGAATCCGTACACCGTATCGGTGATCACCGATCCCTCGGGCAGATCCAGATTGTCGAGGTAGTCGGCGAGCTTACGTTCGGTCGAAAACGTTGCCGCGATACGATTTTCGGTGGAGCGTTGCTTGCTGACATCGTAGGGATCCGGATGCAGGACGGTGGCCAAGGCGTACTCCTGCGGGGCGTACCGTGGCTGGGACATGCCCCATCCGGCGACTGGCAGGCAAACGGCGAACACCAGAGCGACACCCGTGTAGGCATAGCGGGCCGGTCTGGTTGTCGGAAGATCGACCGGCCCGGGTGCATAGCGCCCGGGCCGCTTCGCGGCAATGAGCGGACCGTCCGGGACTGCCAGCATCGCCAGGCACGCGGCGAACGGGATCGCCACGATGTAGAACCTCAGAAACCCGAACGTCTGGCCGCTGGCGTAGCTGTAGGCCTGGAAGGCGAGCACACCGCCGAAGACCACTAGCGGAACGATCAACACCGACCAGTTCGGCCGTCGCCAGCGTAGGAACCCGGCCCAAACCGCGATCGGGATCAATGTCGGCGCGAGCAGGGTTGCCGAGATGGCCGCATACGTCACGCCGGCGCTGAAGCTGTCAGGTCCGGTTCCCCCCGACTGCTCGAAGATCGCGGCATTGCCGTACTGCGATGAGAACTGGGTGAAGGCGTTCCCGGTGATGAGCCAACTGGCGATGGCCCATCCGACGAATGCGAGGAAACCTGGTCCACTCACCAGGATGAGATCCAGGAGGGCGCGACGCATCCGTGGCGGCCCGGGTGCTCGCCGGAAGGTGGTGACGGCGACCAGGATGCCGATGGCGGCGATGGCTCCGACGGAGTCGTAGCGCACCAGGTAGGCCAGGCTCAAGGCGATGAATCCGGCGGCGACCAGGTGGTGGACGTCGTCGTCGACCATCCACCGGATCAAGCGTCGCACCGTCCAGACGAGGAAGAAGATGAACGGTGCCTCACTCATCCCGTTCGAGCCGTAGAACACGATCATGGGGTTCGCCGCGAACAGCACCGTGATGGCAATGGCGTAGCCGCGTGGGAGGCTGCGATCGGTGCCGATCGAGAAGATCTGGACTACTGCCCCTGCCATGAACAGTGCAGAGGCAAGCGACGTGGCATATCCGTACCTGATGAGATCGGGCCACACGTCAGCCAACAACACACCCGGAAGATTCACGATGGCGGTCAGTGGCGTGAAGATGAAACCGATCGCTGCCAGGTGTGGCTGGCGGCTGTCGAGCACGGCCTGGGCGGCCTGCATCCGCGACAACGCGTCACCGACGATGAACCCGTGCCGTACCTGCAACCAATAGCCCACTGCGGCGTAGACCAGGAAGCTTGAGACAAAGGCGATTTGCCCGCATCGGCGGTTGCTGATCGGGCTCACGAGGTGGCTTCCGCCGGTGCTTCGGCCTCGGGCCGCTCGGCCAGCCCATGGAATGTCTTCTCCCAGTACGACGGGTTCCGGATGAGTTGGTACACGCCCTTGGTCGCCGCCACGCTCATCATCACCCAGAAGACCGGCACCGTGAGCGCCGGGACCAACAGATCGGAACGATCGTCTTCCCGCAGCGTGATCAGGTTCATGTAGATGGTGGCGACGTTGCCGAGAATGAGGCAGACCAGGGCGGGAAAGTAGATGTACCACGGGAAGACGGCGCCGACGGCGGCCGGCTGCCCCAGAAACCACAGCACGGTGATCAACCAGAACAGCAGGTTGAGCACCGCGATGATGGGTGTCCCGGCCAGCACCAGGTTGAACCGCAGGAAACTGCGAAAGCGCAACGTGCGGTACAACTTCACCGGTTCCCGGATATGCACCAGCCAGGTCTGCAGGTATCCCTTGAACCACCGTGACCGTTGCCGGACCCAGTTGATCGGGTCGCTGTTGGCCTCTTCGAGCGTGGTCGAATCGACGACGGCGGTGTGGTAACCGGACGCATCGATGCGCAGCCCGAGATCCGCATCCTCGGTCACGTTGAATGGGTCCCAGCTGCCGATCCGGTCGAGGACGTCGCGGCGAAGGTGGTTCGACGTGCCGCCCAAGGGGATTGGTGAGGTACTGCGCATCATCCCGGGCAGCAGGTACCCGAACCACAGTGCGTACTCCGCGGTGAACCAACCGGTCAGCATGTTCTGGTGGCCGTTGTGATACGCCAATTTCGCCTGGATGCAGGCGATGTTGTCATCGAGTTGAGCAAACGCGCCGACCACACGACGGAGCTGCAGTGGTTCGGGGAGGTCCTCGGCGTCGTAGATGGTGATGATGTCGCCGGTGGCGAAGTGCAGACCGTAGTTGCACGCCTTGGGCTTGGTGCGGGGCTCTGCCGGTGGCACGAGAACGGTGGTGATCATGTCCGAGGCGGTGCAGGCTTTGGCGGCGTTGATCGTGACGTCGTCGTCGGCTTCGAGGAGGAGCAGGATCTGCAGTTTGTCCGGTGGGTATTCCAGGGCCGACATGGCGCTGATGAGATCGGCGACGACTTCGGGCTCGTTGTAGGCGGGCACGAGGACGGTGTAGCGCGGCAGCTCGTCGTCGGGGATCGCCCGCGCCTGCGCGTCGGTGATGGTGATCGGCCGGGAGCCCAGGCCTTCTTTGAACATCAACATCCGGTCGGCCATGGTCACGACATAGGCCAGGGTGCACACCCCCATCAAGGCCACTGCAGTGCCCGTAGGCCGCCAGATGGCGCAGGCGACGACGACTGCCAGCAGTGACCACAGGGCAACGCGCTGCCAGCCCCAGATCGGAACGGAGGCGGACTGTTTCGGGTGATCTTCACGTAGGCCGTCGACGGCCCGGTGCAGTGCGTAATCGCGGTGCGCCGGATTGTCGATGTCCAATGGCCCGGTATCGGCTGGGGTGTGTGGCGTCACGGCTGCACCCCCAATGGGGCGAGCTGGGTGCGGACCAGGGCCCGGCTGAACTCGGTCAACAGCACGGCGTCTTTGACTGTCGGATCCCGGTCCGAGGCCGCCGTGTTGCCCCGGAACAGCACGGTGAACATGGTGTTGAGGGTGGGTAAGAGGCCGCCGGTCGGTTGGGGGAACGGCGCGTCGTCATCATGGTTGTCGACTGAGATGACCAACACGCGCTGCTCGATGGTCCCGGTGGTCCAGCTGAAATGCATGCCCTCCCAAGTGACCAGAAGATTGTCGTCGACGGCGGTGAACAGGTCGCCGGTCACGCCGTACCCCAGATCGACCAGCTGGTTTTCGGACTGCCGAATCCCGCTGACGTTGTAGATCATCCGAGCCGGGAACGTCGACAGCGCGAAGGGACGTCGCGTGACGGTTGCGTCCACCGCGAGCGCACGAGGTGCGCCGCGCTTGTCGAAACGGGTATCACCCTTGTCGGCGACCATCTGCTGGCGCAGGAGATGGGCACCCTCGCCGTACAGTCGCCGAACCCAGGGGTAGTCGCGGGTGTCTGTGACATGCCAGCCGGGTGGAGCGGTAAGGCTCCGGTCGAACCGCAGCGAGTCGATCCGAGCTGTCGGCGCCCGTCCGGCGGTGGGAAGCGGAATCAGTGAGAGACCGATACCGACCACAAGGACCATTGGAAGAGCCGACCAGACCTGGGCAGCGGCCAGCGGTTCGATCTTGCGGTCCAGCAACCGTTTTGGCTTGTCACGCCGGGCCAGTAGATACAGTGTCACGCTGGACAGGCAGATGGCGGTGATCGCTGGAACGATCTGGTAGACGAGGAGCGGAGCCGAAGGAAGCCCGATTCGTAGTGCCGCGAGCGTCAGCAGTCCGACCCCGAGCGACACCGACGCTCCGACGACTCCGCGTCCCCAGTGCCGGCCGACGGCGATCGCGGTGGCCGTGGCGGCGATCAGCAGGGTTCCCAGCCCGGCTGCGACATGCGAGCCGCCGAGCACGATCACCACCAGGTGGTACGGCAACGGAAACACTGCCAGCAGCAACAGCCACACCCACCCGAACCGGGTGACCGGCCGCAGACCGAACAGCGCGATGCAGGCACTGAGGACAAATGTCCACATCGCGAGCAGGTCCAGGCGGAGCAGATGGAAGTAGAGCGCGTAGCGCCCCAGCAGCACTCCGTGCAAGAGCAGCGCAAGAACCAGACCCATGATCGCCACGATCACGTCCGTCTGGCGATCATGGATCGGCAGTTCGGTGCGATTGCGTCGAGCCACACCGATGGCGGCCAGCGCCGCGGCCACCAGCACAACCCAGACGTAGCTGTTCATCCCGCCCTGGCGGGTGGTGTCCACCAGACTCAGCAGCGAGCGATGAAACGCCATAGTCGTCACCAGCAGGATGAACACCCATCGCAGGATCAGCCGGTGGATGTGCGGCAGTGAACTCAGCCATGGCGTCCGCTCGGTCACCGGTGGCGGTGGTGACGCGGTGGTTGCCGACATCTCAGCTCCCCGAAGCGCGCCTACGCAGCCAGACCCACCAGCCCGTGCCGAGTGCCAGCAGGGCAACGATGCCTCCGGCGTACCACCACGCCTGCGGTGTCGACGGTGTCTCGTCCCCGAGTGCGGTGGTCCGATCCCGGGTGTCGAGTACCGTCACCGGGTCCCGGCCGGGCACCGATATGACGGCCACACCGTTGAGGTTCACGGACCGTTGCCGGTCGGCGGCCAACCACCGCAACAACTCATCGAGTTGGTCCGGTGCCCCAGCCGAGGTTGCGACCAACAGCGAGCGGTTGCCGTCGAAAACCGTTTGTAGCGAGCCGAATTTCAGAGAGGGTTCGAGCGTGAGAGTGGTGGGCTTGCCACTGTCGTCGACGACGTCCATCACCATCGGAATGGCGTGAGGCGCCAGTACCGGCAGCCGGATCTCCGGGTTGTCCCACCCGTTTGCGGAGATCAGCACGGCGGGGTGCTGAGAGTCCATCGCCTCTTGCAACCCCACGACAGCCGTGTCGAGGGGCAGACCGCTCAACCGTTGCAGTCCGACAGCGATGGTCGCGGCACGAGCCGTGTCGGCATAGGTGTCGGTGTCACCGATACCTATCTGTACGCGCGGCATCAACGATTGCGGCATCGACTGGAAGCCGAACGGAATCGGAGGGGCCGCAGGCTTGCTCGATACCTCGGACGCGCCATCGATCGTGAGTGTGATCGGCTGGAACTCGCCGCAGCGGCCGGTGTTGCCGGCAATCTCGAGCTTGACGCGAAGGCTGGTGTAGCGCTGCAGCAGCCGATCGGGCACGTCGACCCACCTGTCGATGCCGCCGGCCGAATCGGTATCCCAACGGTCGACAGTCTCGTCGCCGATCGTCGCGACCAACCGGCCGCCGATGCTTTCCGGTAGTGGCGTGTAGGAACCGACCAGGTGCACACGCACGTTGTGTGACGGCCGCCCCAGCCGGGTCTGATCGAGACCGATGTACACCTCAGGGCTCAGTGCCGTCGAGTTCACTCCCGGTTGACCGAGCTGGCGGATCGTCGTCAGGTCGGTGGTCAGCAATGGCGCCGGGTTCAGTGGGCCGGCGATGGCGGTGGAGCTCAAGGCGTAACGCGCCACACCGCTGGTGATCAAACTCGCCTGGTTGGCTAGTTCCTCGGCTGGACCGGCCACCTGGAGGTAGGGAATGCCGCCTGCGACTGATTTGAGTGAGACACCCTTGACGGGGCCCTCGGCGATCACGACCTGCCGTTGGAAGGGCTGCCCGTCACCTGGTGGTCGGCCTGAGGGATCAAGGCGCGCAACCGAAATCGCCGGATACTGTGGCCGATAGTGAGCGGCGACCGATGTTGCCAGCTGAACAGCGGCATCGGATTCCGCGTGGGACGGGCGGGGTCCGAGATAAATGGTGAGCTTACGCAGGATCGGCGGGAGAAAATCGGCCACCGCGGTGGGGACCGCCTCGGCGCCGTCATAGGCGATGGCGGTATCGGTCAAACGTAACGGGTTTGTCGGGTCCAGGCAGTAGCCCTCCATCGGAAGGAGATTGGTGCGCAGCATGAGGGGCACCGCGTTGTTTTCGACGAGCACCCCGCGCAGCGGAATGCTCAGTGGCGCGGGCCCGCCGGTGGGAAGGTCGATCCTGGCGATGACGCGGTCGTCCTGGAGCACTGTGAGTATTGCGCTGCGGACGAAGGTGGGGGTGAGCACAGTCGTGTTGAGCGATGCCGGCGTGGTACCGGGAAGCACTGGAATGACGACAGTCTCGACTCCTGATTGTCCGTACAGCTCGATGTCAGGGTCAAAGCCGAGATCCCGGAGGGACAGCGTCGGGGAAGTCGCCAGGCTGTCTTCTGGCGCACCGTTCGCCGCTGGGCTCAAGAGCAGCACCAACGTGCACGCTACGGCGACGGCGAGTGCGCGGCTCACGAATTTTGTCGACATCGACATTCAGGTTAAAACGCGCCGGGCTTTCGTGAGTTCTATCCCGCAAATTGGCGATGGCGCATTCGTGCGTCGGCGGTGGCGCTTCACCCGAAATGGGTGAGGCGGATGGCTTATCTGCCGCGAGGTGAATTTCAGCTGTTCGGTGCGCCAGGCAGCGGGACCCGGTCGGCATTCGGAGTGCCCAGCGTGCCGGCCAGCCACGGTAACGCCGCCTTGAACCCGTCCCCGGCCGCCGTAAAGGTGTGCGAGCCGGGATAGCCGACCACCGAGCACTCGACGTTGTTGGCGCTGAGCAGCGCACAGAGTTTGTTGGCGTTGGCGGCGTGATCTTCGGAGTACTGGTCCCATCCGGCGATCGCGTTGGGGTCCAGCGTGCCGCCCGCGGCGTGATGGACCGCCGGCGTCTGCTCCGAAACACCCAGCCAAGCCGACATGTTGCCGTACGGGCCGTGCTTCTCGATGAGGGTCTTGGGGTCGAACGACGCCCAGGCGGTGGCGTCTCCGCCGAACAACCGGGAGATCGTCTGTTGTTTGGTGCCGCTGTTCGGGCCGAGTTGTCCGTCCAGGGCAACGAATGCGCTGAACAGCTCGGGATTTCGGACCGCGAGCATCAGGGAACACGTTCCGCCTGACGACCAGCCGGCCAATCCCCAGTTGGCTGGGTCGGAACTCACGCCGAAGCGCGAGACCACATATGGGCGAACGTCTTTGGTGAGATGGTCGGCCGCGTTGCCACGGGGGCCGTTGACGCATTCGGTGTCGTTGTTGAAGGCGCCGGTGGCATCGGGAAATACGACGACCGGGGAGTAACCGTGGTGGAAAGCAGCGAACTCGTCGAGGGTCTTGAGGGCACCGCCCGACTCGGGCCAGTCGGAGGGGTGGCTGAATTCCGCGCCGATGGCCATCACGGCGGGCAACTGCGGCGGGGGGTCCGACCGGAACCACGCGGGCGGCAGATAAACCAGTTCGCGTCGATGACCGAATCCCGAAGCATCCCTGGGGATGTCCACCCAGACCATGGTGCCGCGAGTGGGCTCCTCGCCGCTCTGACGCATGGCCGCCAGCGCGTCCTCCTCGATCCACTGTGGCGGATCGGTTCCGGTGACGCGCTGCCAGAGGGATTGTGTCGTGGGGAAGTAGCCGGTGGCGATATTCAGCTCGGCGAACGAGCACAGCACGGCGAGCACCACGGCCAGCACCGACATGGTTCGGCGCCACCACGGACTGCCGCGCCACGCGAGAATCATGATGGCTGCGGCGAATCCGGTGATGACCACCCAGATCACCGTGCTCACGGAGGCGGCCCGTTCTGACCACCCCTGGTATTTGACGGTCACCCGGACGATCACCGCGAACAGCACACCGGCCAACAGCGCGATGGTCACCCAACGCAGCAGAACGGATCGGGATGGACGTCCGATGGCGAGCACCACTGCCGCAATGGCGAGCACTTCGAGGATGATCGGCACCAAGCCGCTGATCAGTGACATCGGTGTGGCTCCGCTCCCGTCAATCGGTCATTGTTGGTGGTCTGCGAGGAACGCCGGGCAATCATTGGCTGCGGGGATCGACTTCATCCGGTCGTTGAGCCAGCCCAGCGCCGCGACGGGTTCGACCTGTTCGCGAGTTTTGTCGGGCCAGAACGCGATCTGAATCCCGTCGCCCATCTCGCAGGCGGCGACGAGCGCCTGGTCTGTCCAGGCGGCGGGGATGACCGAATCTCTGCCGCTGTAGATCACATACATGGGTGCCTTCGTGGGCCCCTGGGGGAGGTTGGTCTTCTGGAGGTACCCGCGCAGCGTCTGCAGCGCCTCGGGACCGCTGGGTCGCAGGTCATCCGGGGAAAGCTTCTCGGCCAGCGCGAGCCGTTGGGTGTTGTCGGTGCAGCTGAGCAGTGCGTCCCAGTTCTGTTCGGCGGCCCCGCGCCGGTAGTCGTCGAGTTCGAAGTCGTAGTAGTACTGGTCTTTCAACGCGGCGAGATAGGCGACATAGGCCAACTTCTGATCGGCGTTCAATGTGCCGCCCATCGCCGCATCCGCGAGGCCTTGGATGTCGGCCATCGGTGCCAGCGATGCCGTCGCCACCAGGGTGAGCCCGTCACCGTAATTGTCGGCGAGTTCATTTGCCGCCCACGCTGCCTGACCACCCTCCAGCGCGCCGAGCGCACCCCAGGACGTCGAGGTGTTGGGCACTGCCGAGCGTGCGGCCCGCACAGCGTCGATCATGTTGTATCCGGCCGTGGTCGAGTCCAGATACGGATGAAAGTCGTAGTCGTCGGGCTTGGTCGGCTTTCCCAGTCCCTGGTAGTCGGGCACGGTGACCACATACCCGGCCTTCAGCAGCGCCGCCACGGTCGTTGCCTCGCCGCGCAGGTCGGGGGACAACGACGGCGCGCACTCCGATGCCGTGCCCGCGGTCCGGTGTCCGAGAACCACAATCGGATATCCCTCGGTCGGCGGGTCCCCATTGGGGACGAACACTGTCCCTGTCACGTGCGATGCTGCGTCGTTGACGCCGTTGCGCGAGGCGTAGGTGATCGTCTTGGCGGAGGCGCCGGCCTCCTGCAACACCGGCTCCAAATGGTCCAGTGGCGCCTCGGAGATCACGTGGCCCGCATCGTCGCTGTCGTCGGTCGAGGGCTGGTTCGATGACCCGCCGCATGCCGTGAGGACAGCGAGGACGACCGAAAAGACGACAAACTCTCGCACCATCTGGAACCCCTCCGTGGTGATCCGTGGCGGGTTGGCAGGCAGACCTCATCCTTTCATCGCCACAATGGTCATGTCCCACGTATGCGCAACCTGATTCGCCACTCCGGCAATTCGCTGGATGCAGAAATGACGCGCGGAATTGGCAATAGGGTTGATCACCATGGTGATCGATGTGACGTCACACGGCGCTACCGGCGACGGGATCACCGATGATCACGCCGCGATCATGAGCGCTATCGGACAGGCGGTCGATCTTGGTGGCGGCACCGTCTACTTCCCGGCCGGGGAATACGCGATGTCCGGATCGATCGGGAATGGTGCCCAGGGATTTGCGCACATTCGCCTGGTCGGCGCGGGCGAACGGGCAGCGCGATTGAGGGTGACCTCAAACGTTCCGCCGATCAGCGGGAGCTGGGTTGAGAGCCGCATCGAAAACTTGAAGATCGACGCGAACTTTCACGGTGCTCCGGGGTTCGACGTCGACCTGGACAAGAGTTATGTCAGACACTGCTGGGTTGCGGGTTGGACCGACTATGGGCTGCGGGTCAACACCAACGCCGTGGGCCTGCTGAACTGGATCGACGACAACTTCATCGAACAATGCAGTGGCTATGGCGTCTTCACCACGTACCGGTTCTACGACTCGTGGATCGTCAACAACAACATCGGGTCGACGGGGCCCAATCTGTCGGTCGAGGCAGGACCGGTCCGCATCATCGCCAACCATCTCGACGGTGCACCGCAGCACAACATCGAGTTGCGGGGGAACAAGCAGCTCACCATCATCGGCAACATCTGCGAGGGTGCCCGGAAAGAAGCGATCATCTTCACCATGCCGGCCTGGCTGGAGGCTGACGACGAACAAGTCGCGATCGTCGGCAACAACATCACCAACGGCGGCAAAGGTGCACCCGGCGAGTATCCCGCCATCGGCATCTATTCGGTCGATACCGACCGTCGGACCAAGGGGTTCAACATCACCGGCAACTTCATCGCGAACACCGACGAGGGGGCAGGCTGGAGCTATGCGGTCGACGCCCGGCACGTCGACGATCTCGCGATTGCCGGAAACCAGTGGGACAACAACGGATACAGCGTCGCTGCGGTTCGGGCAGAGGGTCGCAATGTCGGTATTGCGGGCAACACCTCGGGGAATCGGGTGACGCACCGAGTGGTCACGACATTGACCGGCGACGGTGAGCTCGAGGCGTCGGCGGGTGCCGAGTACGTTCATTTCCTGGCCGCGGGGGCATCGGTGGTCACGTTGCCCACGGCGGTCGGCAACACCTGTCGTTACACGGTCAAGAACATCTCGGGTGCCGACGCGATACTGGTCGCCCAGCAGGGGCAGGCCATCGATGGTGAACCTCAACTCATGCTGGCCGACCGCGTCGCTGTAGACGTGATCTCCGATGGCGCGAATTGGTGGTCCACATAACGGGTGTCGGCCGCGAGACGGCGGGGTCCTAGTCCAGCTTGGTCGCCATCTCCAGACGGTCCATGCCCGACGGTTGGTCGTGATCGCCGAACTTGAATGTCACCGATTCGAACTTTCCGGTGAACGGGAACGGCGCCTTGTCGGCGTAGTCGTCGCACACCGGCGACACGTTGTCCATGCCGACGTCGAAGCATTCGGTTCCGCAGCGCTGCGGGACCTGCCGCTCGACGCGGGTCTGCGCGACCTGGTTGCCGTCGACCGAGACCGTCACGGACGCGGGGGCTCCGGGCTGGGGGCTGTCGGGTTTGAAGTCGACGGTGATGACGTGCTTGCCCGGAGCCAGCGGTTCCTCGGCGGTTGCGTCGTATCGTTCAATCCCGAAATAGTTGTAGTGGTAACGGACTTTGCCTTCCCACAGGAACAACGCGAAACCCGCTGCGTCGCCGCCGAGGGCGGCCAGCACACCCTCGGCCCCGCCGTCGGGAATATCGACCGGCACGGTGATCTCGTGCGGGACGCCGACCATCTTCGGGGCCGAGCCCTCGGGCAGCCGGATCATGCCCGGGTGAAAGGTGACCTTTTTGCGGCCGGTGAAGAAGCTGGGCCGCAGGGTGACGTCGAGTCGTTCGGCGAACCGGTCATCGATGGGCAGCACGTTGTACTTGGCCGCCTCGGCCAGGAACATGTCTTGCAGCTCTTTGAGTTTCACCGGCTCCCGCTCGGCCAGGTCCACCGACTCGCTGAAATCCTCGGCGATGTTGTACAACTCCCACGTGTCGTCGTCGTAGGCGAAGGTGCCCGCCGTTTCCCAGGGCAGCCGGCCGTGGCGAACGCAGGCGATCCACCCGTCGTGATACATCGCGCGATTGCCCATCATCTCGAAGTACTGCTTGTCCCGGGTGCTCTCGGCGGCGCCGTCATTGAACGAGTAGGCGAAGCTGACACCCTCGATCGGACGCTGGATGTATCCGTTCACCTCCACCGGTTCGCGGACCCCGACGACCTCCAACAGCGTTGGCAGCACGTCGATCACGTGGTGGAACTGGGAGCGCACCGCGCCGTGCTCGGCGATCTTCTCGGGCCACGAGACGATCATGCTGTTGCGGGTGCCGCCGAAGTGCGACGCCACCTGTTTGGTCCACTGGAACGGAGTGTCGCCGGCGTGCGCCCAGCCCACCGCGTAATGCGGCGAGGTGCCCGGCAGGCCCCACTTGTCGATGAAGCGCAGGGATTCCTCGATCGACGGCTGTTGGCCGTTGAGGCTCATGATCTCGTTGGGTGTGCCGATCAGTGAGCCCTCGCCCGAGGACCCGTTGTCGCCGATGATGTAGATGACGATGGTGTTGTCCAGCTCGCCGATCTTCTCGATGGCGTCGACTACTCGGCCGACCTCGTAGTCGGTGTGTTCGAGGAAATCGGCGAAGTTCTCCGCCTGGCGCGCGAACAGCGCCTGATGTTCGGCCGGCTGGCTCTCCCAGGACGGGATCTGCTCCGGACGCTCGGTGAGCTGTGTCCCGGCCGGGATGATGCCCATGTCGAGCTGGTTCTGATGCACGGTCTTTCGGTACTCGTCCCAGCCCATGTCGAAGCGGCCTTCGTTACGGCCGCGCCAGTCCAGCGGCGGCTGGTGCGGTGCGTGGGCGGCGCCGGTCGAGAAGTACCCGAAGAACGGCCGATCGGGGGCGATGGTCTTCTGCGCCTGGATCCAGGCGATGGCATCGTCGGCGAGATCCCGGGTCAGCTGGTAGCCGTCCTCGGGCCGGGCCGGTGGCTCGACGGGGGTGGTGTTGCGGATGAGTGATGGGTAGAACTGGTCGGTCTCCCCGGAGATGAACCCGTAGAAGTAGTCGAAACCCTGGTTGGTCGGCCAGTTGTCAAAGGGCCCTGCGGGACTCGTCTGGTTGTCCGGGACATTGTGGTTCTTGCCCCACCAGGCGCAGGTGTAGCCGGCCTGTTTGAGCAACTCGCCCATGGTCGCGCAGCTCTTGGGGATGATGCCGCAGTAGCCGGGATATCCGGTGGCCATCTCCTGGATGACACCGGATGCCACGGAGTGGTGATTACGTCCGGTCAGCAGCGCGGCACGCGTCGGCGAACACAGCGCGGTGGTGTGAAACTGGTTGTAGAACAAGCCACGTTTGTGCAGTCGTTCGGCGGTCGGCATCCGGACCAGACCGCCGTTGACGCTCGGCCAGCCGAAGCCGACGTCGTCGAGTAGCACCAGAAGGATGTTCGGTGCCCCTTCGGGAGCTTGGCGCACCGGCGGAAAATCCGGTGTCGAATCCTGCGCGTACAGATTGATGGTGGCGTTGGGGAATGTCCACTCCGGCTCCGGCAAGTGATAGCGATCGAGATGCAGCGGAAATTCGGAACTGCGGTCGTCAGCCATGAAAACGATGGTGTCACGGCATTTGTCGATCCGCCAGGACCGATACTTCCGGTGTGATCGTCACGATGCCGCTGATCGCCGGTCTTTCGATATCACCCTTTTTGGGTGAGGGATCAAAACCGTCTCAACCTTGGTCATCGTGGCGATTCAAGGGGATCGACGGACGGTGCGGGTCAACAGTTCTGGCCGAGGGATTTGCTCGCAATTCGTCGATGGATTCAGTTACGAAATGACCGGCTGTCGATCCATCGATGTACGTTTGCCCTGCCGCGTTGTTCGCTGTGCCTGACTGCGGACCGTGATCGATCGGTCGGTGATTCTCCCGCAAATGCGGTTGTGCGGCGGCATAATTTGCGCGCATGGATCCCAATTCGAAGTCATATCAAGTCGATAAGCCTGACGAATTGCGTGCGCAGCTCCCGCGGCGCAGGATGCTCGGTGGCCTGGCCGTTGCGGGTGTCGCGACCACCTTCATCGCGGCCTGCGACGAGAGCTCCGGCGGATCATCCGGTGGCGGCGGTGATTTGAACACCGACAACAAGGTCAAGGGCGCCACCGATGCCACCAAGGCGGCCAATCAGAAGGTGCTGGACACCTTGCCGTTCAACGACCGCAGCGACTTCGAGGATGCGAAGCGCGGTCTGCTCTCTCGTCCCGACACCCTGACGATCAAGAACGCCGACGGCGACGTGGTCTGGGATCTCGAGCAGTACAAGGGCTACATCGCCGACGACAAGCCCGCGCCGGACACCGTCAATCCGAGCCTGTGGCGCAACGCGCAGCTGTGCATGGAGTACGGCCTGTTCGAGGTGGTTCCCGACCGCATCTACCAGGTGCGCGGCTATGACCTGTCGAACGTCACTTTCGTGCGCGGCGACACCGGCTGGATCGTCGTCGACACGGCGATCTCGCCCGAGACCGCCAAGGCTGCATTGGACCTCGCCAACCAACATCTCGGTGCCCGCCCCATCGTCGCGGTCGTCCACAGTCACTCCCACGTGGACCACTACGGCGGTGTGGGCGGCATCGTCAACCAGGCCGACGTCGACTCCGGCAAGGTGAAAATCATTGCTCCCCAAGCGTTTGTCGAGGACGCTGTGAGTGAGAACGTGATCGCCGGCAATGCCATGTCGCGGCGCGCGATCTACATGTACGGTGCCCTGCTGCCGCGCAACGCCGAGGGCGGCGTCAACGGTGGCCTGGGTATGACGGTGTCGACGGGTGTTCCCACGCTGATCATCCCGACCGACATCATCAGCACAACGGGTACGAAGCTGACGGTCGACGGGGTCGAAATGGAGTTCCAGATGACTCCGGGCACCGAGGCGCCGACCGAGATGAACACCTTCTTCCCGCAGTTCAAGGCCATGTGGATGGCCGAGAACACCACCAACACCATGCACAACCTGCTGACTCTGCGCGGCGCCCAGGTGCGCGATGCCCGCATCTGGGCGAAGTTCCTCGACGACACCATCAGGGTTTATGGCCCCAACACCGACGTGAAGTTCCAGAGTCACCACTGGCCGATGTGGGGCCGCGACAAGATCATCGACTACTGGAAGAAGCAACGTGACATGTACAAGTACATGCACGACCAGTCGGTGCGGATGATGAACCAGGGCCTCGTCGGCTCCGAGATCGCCGAGGAGATCCAGTTCCCGCCGGAGATCGGCAACTTCTGGCCCGATCGGGGTTACTACGGCACGCTCAAGCACAACTCGCGGGCGGTGTACCAGCGGTACATGGGCTGGTATGACGGCAACCCGTCGGACCTCGACGACCTGCCGCCGCAGGAGGCCGCCAAGAAGTACGTCGAGTACATGGGTGGCGAGGCCGCGATCCTGGACAAGGCCAAGAACGATTTCGACAACGGCAATTACCGCTGGACCGCGATGGTCCTCAAACAGGTGGTGTTCGCCAACCCCGACAGCGTGAACGGCAAGAACCTGCTCGCCGACAGCTACGAGCAACTCGGCTACCAGGCCGAGTCCGGACCCTGGCGGTCGGTGTATCTGCAGGGCGCCTATGAGTTGCGCAACGGCGTGCCGACCACGGGCGGCACCGACACCGCGAGCCCCGACACCATCGAAGCCATGCCGCCCGAGATGATGTTCGACTATCTGGGGGTGCGCCTGAACGGCCCGAAGGCGGCCGGGAAGAACATCAAGCTCAACGTCACGTTCGATGACCTCAAGGCGGATTACACCCTGTTCGTCGAGAACGGCGTGCTGAACTATGCGCCGGGCAAGATCGGGGATGCCAATGCGAGCCTGACGCTCTCCAAACCGACGATGAACCAGATCCAGATGGGCAAGCTCAAACTCGACGACGCGATCAACCAGAACAAGGTCAAGGTGGACGGCGACCGCGACTCGGTGACCGAATTCGTCGGTCTGCTCGACACCTTTCCGTTCTGGTTCAACATCGTCACCCCGTAGTTGGGATAATGGCGTGCTGCCGCTGTGCCGCAGGGGCAGCACGCCAGTTCAGCCCGGCCGACGGTAAGGATCCGCAGTGCAGCCCACCGGCACCTCAGGGATGCAACCGGTGCCGTGGTTCCTGGCCACCACACCGTCGTCGAATCCGGACATGCTGCACCGTCGGGCGATCCTGGACAGGCTCGACGAGGATCTCGTCGGCAAACGTGCGGTGCTGGTGGCTGCTCCGTCGGGGTTCGGTAAGACCGTCGCGGTGTCACAGTGGGCGGCCGAACGGCACCGTGGCGAGCCCGGGTCGGTGGCGTGGCTGACGCTGACCGACCGGGTCGGTGATCGCACCGACGTGTTGCGCGGCGTGTTGACCGCGCTGCTGAATACGGCACGAGAACAGGCGGACAGCTCGCTGGACCAGTCGTTGTCCGCGGTCTTCGACTCGACGTCGTACGTCGAGGCGGTCGACGCACTCAGGGCCGTCGAACCGCCCCGGAATGTGACCGTCGTGATCGACGATTTCCAGCTGGCCCGGTCAGTGTGGCCGGATGTCGGGGTCGTCGAGCTGGTCGAGAACGGCCCGCAGTGGCTGCGATTCGTCCTGATCACGACCGATCCGGTGGGCGCGGCGTGGGCGCGGCTACGCGTCCACGACAAAGCGGTGGTGATCGGTACCGATGAACTGGCTTTCACCCATGACGATGTCCACACCCTTGTCGGGCTGACCGATACCTCGCTCGCCGACGAGGAGATCGACCGCATCCTGACGGCCACCGGGGGCTGGCCCGCTGCCGTCCGACTCGTCCTGGTCGGCGGCGACGGCGCACCGGCATTCGCCGACGGCGTCGACCTCACCGACTACATCAATACCGCTGTGCTCGCCCGGATGCGCCCGGATCTGGCCGATTTCGCGCTCAAGGTGACCGTGTGCCCACGGGTCGACGAGAGTCTGGCCCGTGCGCTCACCAACCGCCCGGACAGTGCGGAACTGCTCGGCGACTGTGTTGCCGCAGGCCTGTTCCTCGAGCGAATCAATGCGAGGGAAAGCGCTGTCTATCAATGGCATTCGTTGTTCGTCAAGCATTGCCAGGAGATCCTCAGGCGGCGGCACCCGGCGGAGTGGAAGCGGCTGAACCGGTTGGCGGCCGTCGAGCTGGCACAGCGGTATCCACTGGAGGCGGTGGAGCACGCGATCCGCGCCGATGACCGCCTCGGTTATGACGTCGTGGCCGATCACTGGCTCGAACTACTGCTGCAGTCACGCTCCGCCGCACTCGATCTGGCCTGCCTGCGGCTGTGCGAGGCGTTCGGGGAGAACCCGGAAACCTTGATGATCCGGTCCAGTTGCCGCGCGGTGGCCGGCGACGCCGTCACAGCCTCACTGCTGTTCGAGCGGGCGGCGGCGATGTCGCAGTCGGTGGCGACATCGGGTCGACTGGAGTTCATCGCCGACCTGACCCAGCTGCTGATCGCCGACGACCGCGAGGTGATGGACGCCGCGGCCGGTCGCGTCGAGGCGGCGCTGACCAACCGCGACGTGGTGAGCCCGCGCATCTATGCGTGTGCCCTGTTCGTCCTCGGGTGGGCGGATTCGCGGACACGGCGCACTCCCGCGCGTGGTTCGGCGCTGCTCGAGGCCGCCGTGCACGAGTGCACCGCGTTGGGCCTTCCGGAGGTGGCTCACCGGGCCCGGCAGAATCTGGCTTTCGCCCTCGCTCACGCCGGTGAGCTCGATCGTGCCGAGCGGGCGCTGCAGCTCGTCGTACGAGCCGACGAATCCACCCCGGAACTGTGGCTGTCGCACGACGGCGATGGCATCGACCGCTTCACTGCCGGCTGGATCCAGTTTTGGCGCGGCGAGATGGGTTCGGCCAAGGAACATTTCATCGCGGCGGATGCGACGGCCGGAATCGGGTACCCGGACACCGCGCGGATGTTCCTGGCCTTCACCGCCTCGACGCTGCGCGACGCGGATGTGCTGAACATCGCCGAGGCGGCCGTGGCCCGGATGCCCGACGCCGATACCCACGGGGTGCCGTGGGTGAGCTACAAGGCGGCGAGCCGGGCGCGATTGGCCGAAGCGCGTGGCGATCAGCAGCTGGCGCTGGAACTCGCCACGGGAGTGGCCGGTTCGGAGCACCTTCCGATGGTGTCGGCGGTGCTTTCGGGAATGTGCCGACGTCTCGGCGAGCCGGAGCTGGCCGATCGCCTGGCCCACCAGGCGCTGGAACCCCAGGTGCCCGGGAATGTCGCGGCGTACGCGCTGCACACCCTGGCGCTCCTGGCCTGGCAGGACGGCCGGGCCGAGGCGGCACATCAGCGGATGGAGCAACTGGTGACCGTGGCCCGCCCAGAGCGGGTGCGCTATCAGTTCGTCGACAACCCGGATTCCGCCTGCAAAGAACTGCTGGCCGCCCACCTGTCCTACACTTCGTGCCCGGATTTCGTCGAGGAAGCCCTGGTGGCACGCGAATACGAGCGGACGGATACCCGGGTGGCCGATCTGACCCCGCGCGAGCGGGAGATTCTGGCCTTCCTGCGTACCGCGATGACCATGCAGGAGATCGCCGACAAGATGTCCATCTCGGTGAACACGCTGAAGACCCACCAGCGGTCGATCTACCGCAAGCTCGGTGCGGCCAACCGCAGGCAGGCCATCAACCGGATCGACCGCTAGCGTGCCCGACGAACTCGTCACCGTCTATGACGCCGACGCCAATGTGGTTGGTGCAGCGCCACGTTCACGGGTCTATGCCGAGGGTCTGTGGCATGCCAGTGCGGGTGTGCTGGTGCGTTCGGTGGACGGCTCGAAGCTCTACGTCCACCGCCGCACGATGACCAAGGCGGTGTTCGCCGGCATGCACGATTGTCTGGCCGGTGGCGTGGTGGATCCGGGGGAGACCCCGGCGCAGGCCGCGACCCGGGAGCTGACCGAGGAACTCGGCATCAGTGGGACCCCCTTGACGGCGTTGGCCTCCGTGTCCTGGGACGGGCGATGGGCCGGAAAACCCATGCGCTGCCACCTGTTTGCGTTCGAGGCGCGGTGGGACGGCCCGATCCGCCACCAACCAGAAGAGGTCGTCGACGGCTGGTGGTGGACCGATGCAGAACTCGCTGCGCATCTCGCGGACCCCGACTGGCCGTTCGTGCCGGACACCCGGGAGCTGATCCCGCAGTTGCTGCGCTTACGTCAACACCCTTGAGGTAGTGCGGGAAATACTTCTTACTGGTGGTACATCACCGCCTAGGAAGATACCCGTGCAAACCGTTTTCGAACGAAATGCCCCCGCCGCCCGCCTCGTCGACCGAGCGCTGGCCAACACCGTCCTCCAGCCCTTCTGGCTCGATGATCTGCCTGTTCAGGCACGTTACCCGACGCTGACCAACGCGTCCTCGCGTTACGACCTGGTGGTGGTCGGCGGTGGGTACACCGGCCTGTGGTCGGCGTTGCTGGCAAAGCAGCGGGACCCGGGTATCCGGGTTGCCCTGATCGAGGGCCAGACGATCGGCTGGGCGGCCTCGGGCCGCAACGGCGGCTTCGTCGAAGCGTCCCTCACCCACGGCGAGGAGAACGGCCGCAGCCGGTGGCCCGACGAGATGGACGTCCTCGATCGGCTGGGGTTGGAGAACCTCGACGGGATCGAGAAGACCATCCATTCGCTCGGTCTCGATTGTGACTTCGAGCGGACCGGCTCACTCGCGGTCGCGCTCGAGCCCTACCAGGCCGCCGAACTGGCATCCGCGGCCGTGAAGCCGGGCCAGGTCTACCTCGACCAGCAGGCGATCCGTGCCGAGGTCGACTCACCGACCTATTTGGCCGGGGTGTGGTCGAAGGACACCACCGCGATGGTTCACCCCGCCAAGCTCGCGAGTGAACTCGCCCGTGCCGCAACTGAACTGGGCGTGGAGATCTACGAGAACAGCAAGGTGACCGCCCTCGGGCGCGACCGCATGGGCGGGCCGCTCTCGGTCCGCACCGAGCGGGTGGCCACGCAGGCCGACCGAGTGGTATTGGCGACCAACGGTTTTCCGTCGCTGTTGAAGCGATACCGGTATCACACGGTGCCGGTCTACGACTACGCGTTGATGACCGAGCCGCTGTCCGATGCCCAATTGGCCGAGATCGGTTGGACCAACCGGCAGGGCATCAGCGACATGTCGAACCAGTTCCACTACTACCGATTGTCGAAAGACAACCGCATCCTGTGGGGCGGGTATGACGCCGTCTATCACTTCGGCGGGCAGATCCGGCCCGAGTACGAGGACCGCGACGCCACCTACCGCCGGATCGCCGGCCACTTCTTCACGACGTTCCCGCAACTGGAGGACGTCAGCTTCACCCATCGCTGGGGCGGCGTGATCGACACGTCGACGCGATTCTGCGCGTTCTTCGGTTCCGCGTACGCAGGCCGGGTCGGGTACGCGGCGGGGTTCACCGGGCTCGGCGTGGCGGCCACCCGGTTCGCCGCCGAGGTCATGCTCGACCGTTTCGCGGGGAAACCTACGGTGCGCACCGAAGTCGACATGGTCAAGTCGCTGCCACTGCCGTTCCCGCCGGAACCGCTGGCGTCCGCCGGTATTCAGGCCACCCGCTGGGCGCTGGACCGGGCCGACCATCGTGAGGGGCGGCGCAACGTCCTGTTGAAAGCGCTCGATTCGGTGGGCCTGGGGTTCGATTCGTGAGCATCGTTGACGCCGCAGCGCTGACGCTCGACCACACCCGGCTTCCCGATCCGCTCGTGGTGGACGGAGCGCCGACGACGGGGCATCGCGACCTGCTGGAGCTTTCCGGCGTCACCATCGGGGTCTGGGAACATTCGCCCGGGGTGTCCCGCGATGTGGAGGCCGACGAGGTGTTCGTCGTCATAAGCGGTGACGCGACCGTGGCGTTCGACGACGGTTCCCCGGCGATGGATCTGCGTCCCGGCAGTCTCGTTCGCCTGTACGAGGGGCAACACACCACGTGGACGGTGCGCGAGACGCTGCGAAAGGTGTATATCGCCTAGGCCTCCGGCCACCTCCGGTCGGAGGCCGATTTTCGGTGACGAGCGGATGTACCTCGGCCCAGATCGCAATTCGTCGGGCGGCAGGGCACGGGAGCGCCGCAAAATGGGGTCAAGGTTGTTGACGTAAGCACCGGAAGGCAAGGCGGATGGGTCGAACCTTGAAGTCGCAATCTCCGCGCCAGCGACGGAGGCAGACGAAACAGGGGGTGGTGCTGTCCGAGCAGCTCATCGTCGAGGCCGCGTTGCGTGTGTTGCAGCATCACGGCGCGACGGGCCTGACCGTCAGACGCCTCGGTACCGCACTCGGAGCCGATCCGACCGCGTTGTACCGCTACTTTCCCGGTGTCGAGGACGTGGTGCTGGCCATCACCGATGAGCTTCTGCGACGTGTCGTCGAAGGCTGGGAGCCGATCGGGCGCTGGCGGGAAGACATGCGCGACCTCGGGTTGCGCGTGCACCGCGTCTACGTTGAGCACCCCCAGGCCGGGGTGCTGGCCGCGAGCCGGGTGACCGGGAGTGCGCACGAGATCCACGTCATCGAAACGGTTTTGGGGATCCTGCGATCCGCCGGATTTCCGGAGCGCGAAGCCGTCGAGGTGTATCACGCCTTCATCGACCAGATGTTGGGATTCGCCGCGCTCGACGCGGCCTTCGAGGCCCTGCCGGCCGAGCACCAGCGGCGCGACGAAGACAGATGGCGCGACACCTACGCGCAGTTGCCTGCCGAGACGCATCCGAACATCGCCGCCAGCAGCCGTCTGCTCGACGAATCGATGCGGCAGAGCGCGTGCGAGTCGGCCTTGGACCTGCTGCTCGACGGTATCGCCGCGCGGCTGGAGTCCTACCGGACGTAGCGGCCGGCGATGACCGCCGGTGCCGTCATCGGGCGACGTCCGAGTTGGCGGTGATCCGATCGATCACGGCCAGCAATCCGTCGTCCGTGTCGGAGCCGGCCACGTGGCCTCCGAGCGCGCGGTGCAGGGCGCTGTAGTAGAGGCCGTCACCCATGAGCTTCACGGCGCGGGCGACATCCCGGTCGCCCAGTGTCTCGTGCAGAACGTTGAGCCAGTCACCTGAGATCGACTCGATGACCGTCCGCGCCTGCTCGTCGCCGGCCTGCTGCAACCGCGACACCGCGACCAGGGCCCGGTCGAGCGGCGTGCCCTCGTAATTCGATGTCCGGATGTAGTAGCGGGCCGGGCCTTCGGGGGCGGTTCGCATCGCCTGCACGTCGTCGGCCGCCAATGCCACCAGGCGGTCGCACAATGCGGCGGCGAGCCGGTCCTTCGACGGAAAGTGGTAGAGCAGGCCGCCTTTCGACACGCCCGCTTTTGCGGCCACCGCGTCGAGGGTGGCGTAGCGCTCGCCTTCGACGGCGAGCAGGTCCGCGTAGGCATCGAGGATGCGGTCCCGCGACGAAGCCATGCCCAGAGCCTACGACAACGCCATAGGAACTATACCGTCTGGACGGTATAGTTGGCCGGTCGCGTCGGTGGGTCGATGAAGGGAGCCGGTCATGCGGGTTTATCGTGACGTCCTCCGGGCTCCGGGCGTACTGAACGTGACCGCTTCCCAGCTGTTCGCCCGACTTCCGCTGGGCATGCTGAACCTGGCGATCCTGCTGCACGTCCAGTCCAAGACCGGCTCTTACGCCTTGGCCGGTGCCGCGGTGGCCTGCGTCAGCGTGGGGGAAGCGGTCGCGATGCCGGTCAGCGCCCGGCTCGCCGGGCGGGCCCGGTCGGCGACACTGGTCGTCGCGGCACTGGCCAATGGCGCCGCCATGCTGGCCCTGGCGTTCGTCGGTGCCGCCCCGGCGCCGCTGCTGATCCTGGGCGGGGTGATCGGCGCATCGGTGCCGCCGCTGATGCCGGTGGTCCGTGCCCTCTACCCGCAACTGGTTCCCCGTGACGGCGTCCGGGCCTTGTTCGCGTTCGATACCACTGCGCAGGAACTGATCTGGGTCGTCGGTCCGGTGGCCACGACCTTCCTCGCCTCAGCACTGTCGACTGCGATCCCATTGGTCGCATCCGCGTTTGTCACCGTCCTCGGGACCGGATGGTTCCTGCTGAGTGCCAGGCATCTGCGGTCGGTCCGGCCGAAGGGCGCCTCGGCTTTCGGCCGGGTGATGGCGAATCGGGCGGTCGTCCTCGCCATGGTCGCCAGCCTTGCGCTGGTGGCCTCGTTCATGGCCCTGGAAGTCGGCATCGTCGCGGCGCTCGGTCGCACCGGTCTCACCGCCGGTCTCGCAATCGCCGTGGCGAGCGTCGGATCCCTCATCGGCGGCCTGGTGTTCGGGCACCGACGATTTGGGCTCCTCGGTCTGGTTGCCGCGCTGGGCGTCGTGGCGATCGGGACGGCCGTCTTCGGCATCGTCGACAACCTCGGCCTGCAGTTCGCGGCCCTGTTCGTGTCGGGGCTTGGCTTTGCGCCCGCAATGTCGGCCCTGTATCTCATGGTGTCCCGCGAAATCGCAGAGCACTCCGCGACGGAGGCGTTCGGTTGGCTCAACAGCGCCGCACTCGGCGGAGGGGCCGCGGGCACCGCACTCGCCGGCTTTGCGGCCGACGCGCACGGGCCAATCGGTGCGGTCGTGGTGTCGGCGATACTGGCGACCCTCGCCGCCTGCAGCCCTCTCGTTGCCCGGATGAGTGGTCCGTTGAAGGGGCTCACCGATCCACCGCCGACGGAAACCGACCCCGACGCGGGCGCCGAGGAGGCATCGGCCACTTCGACGGCCATATTGAACGCGACGTCAGTTTCGCCGGCGAGCGCAGGCGGGCAGGTGTAATCTCCTCCGCGATCAGCCTTACCGGTGCCGAATCGCCAACCGGGAGAAAGGTAAGCCCATGGCTTCCGGCTTCACCTCAGCGTTCAACGGCAAGATCGAACTGGATATCAGGGATTCCGAACCGGATTGGGGACCCTACGCGGCGCCCACGGCCGCCGAAGGCGCACCCAACGTGCTCTACCTGGTTTGGGACGACACCGGCATCGCGACCTGGGACTGCTTCGGCGGTTTGGTCGACATGCCCGCGATGAGCCGCATCGCCGCCCGCGGGGTCCGGTTGTCGCAGTTCCACACCACCGCGCTGTGCTCTCCCACCCGGGCCTCGCTGCTCACCGGCCGCAACGCCACCACGGTCGGCATGGCCACCATCGAGGAGTTCACCGACGGATTCCCCAACTGCAACGGGCGAATTCCGTACGAGACCGCCCTGTTGTCAGAGGTGCTCGCCGAGAACGGGTACAACACCTACTGTGTGGGCAAGTGGCATCTGACCCCGTTGGAGGAGTCCAACCTCGCTGCCACCAAACGACATTGGCCGTGTTCGCGAGGGTTCGAACGGTTCTACGGGTTCATGGGCGGCGAGACCGATCAGTGGTATCCGGACCTGGTGTACGACAATCATCCGGTCGATCCGCCCGCCACCCCCGAGCAGGGCTATCACCTCTCGCAGGACCTGGCCGACAAGACCATCGAGTTCATCCGCGACGCCAAGGTGATCGCTCCGGACAAACCGTGGTTCACCTATCTGTGCCCGGGTGCCGGCCACGCCCCGCACCATGTGTTCAAGGAGTGGGCCGACCGTTACGCCGGGCGGTTCGACATGGGCTACGAGGCCTACCGGGACGTGGTGCTGGCCAACCAGAAGCGGCTGGGCATCGTGCCGCCCGACACCGAGCTGTCCCCGGTCAACCCCTACGCGGATGTCAAGGGCCCCAACGGCGAACCGTGGCCGGCACAGGACACCGTCCGGCCGTGGGAATCGCTGACCGCCGACGAGAAACGGTTGTTCGCCCGGATGGCCGAGGTGTTCGCCGGGTTCCTGTCCTACACCGACGCCCAGATCGGCCGGATCCTGGACTTCTTGGAGGACACCGGCCAGCTCGACAACACGATCATCGTGGTGATCTCCGACAACGGCGCCAGCGGGGAGGGCGGGCCGAACGGGTCGGTGAACGAGACCAAATTCTTCAACGGCTACATCGACACCGCCGAGGAGGGCCTGAAGTTCGTCGACCGGCTGGGGTCACCGGAGACCTACAACCATTATCCGATCGGGTGGGCGATGGCGTTCAACACGCCCTACAAGCTGTTCAAACGCTACGCGTCCCATGAAGGGGGGATCGCCGACACCGCAATCATCTCCTGGCCCAACGGAATCGGCGCACACGGTGCGGTGCGGGACAACTACGTCAACGTCTGTGACATCACCCCCACCGTGTACGACCTGCTCGGCCTCACCCCGCCGGCCAGTGTGCGCGGGGTTCCCCAGAAGCCGCTGGACGGCGTGAGTTTCAAAGTGGCGCTGGATGATCCGGACGCACCGACGGGCAAGGAAACCCAGTTCTACACGATGCTCGGCACCCGCGGCATCTGGCACAAGGGCTGGTTCGCGAACACGGTGCACGCCGCCACCCCGTCGGGCTGGTCGCACTTCGATGCCGACCGCTGGGAGCTGTTCCACATCGAATCCGACCGCAGCCAGTGTCACGACCTGGCCGCCGAACAGCCCGAGAAACTCGAAGAACTCAAGGCGCTGTGGTTCAGCGAGGCCGACAAGTACAACGGGCGTCCGCTGGCCGACCTGAACATCCTGGAGACCATGACCCGGTGGCGGCCGTACCTGACGGGGGAGCGGTCCAGCTACACCTACTATCCCCACACCGCCGAGGTCGGGCTCGGTGCGGCGGCCGAACTGCGCGGGCAGTCGTTCACCGTGCTCGCCGATGTCACCGTGGACGACGGTGACGCACAGGGCGTGCTGTTCAAGCAGGGCGGCGCCCACGGCGGTCACGTGCTCTACATTGCCGACGGGCGGCTCCGGTACGTCTACAACTTCCTCGGTGAGCACGAACAGGTGCTCAGCTCCCCAGATCCGATTCCGTTGGGGCGTCACATCTTCGGTGTGCAGTATGTGCGGGCGGGCACCGTCGAGGGCAGCCACACCCCGATCGGGCACACCTCGTCGTTCATCGACGGTGCCGCGGTGGCCGAGCTGGCCGGGATGCAAACCCACCCCGGTATGTTCGCGCTCGCCGGCGGCGGCATCTGCATCGGCCGTAACCCGGGATCCGCGGTGTCACAGCGCTATCGGGCACCGTTCGGATTCACCGGCGGCACCATCGGGCAGGTCACCGTCGACCTGTCCGGCCGGCCGTATGAGGATCTCGAACGCACCCTCGCCGCCGCCTTCGCCAAGGACTGACCGATGAACCCGATGGTGACCGGGCTCTGCGCCGCGGCGGCTGCGGTCGTGACATTGCCGGCGTGCGGGGGTGGAAGCCGGGCAGTCGAGGGCCCGTTCGCCTCCACCGTCACCGCCGCACCGGTCACGACACTCCCGACGACATCGCCGAGCCGGGCGTTACCGGAGTTCGCGCTGCCGGCCTATGGCGTCGAACCCACCACCAGGCGCGCGCTGGCGCCGGGTGAGGTCACGTGCCCGGCCCCGCCTGGGGCCACCGTCGAGGTCCGCGGTCCGGAGCCGGGTTCCCCGACCCTGACCGTCGCGGTGCCCGAAGGGTTCACCGAGGTGGAACCGGGCGCAGAGACGGTGCGGCTCACCGGCCCCGCGGGGATGACCGCCGAGATCTCTCTGGCCCCGACCACGCTCGGCGCCGAGGACGAGTTCAAGCGGTACAGCGACGACCGCGTGGCGAACTCGCCGATCAACAGCCTCAGCGTGCTGCCCGGCGATCTCTGCGGCTACAGCGGGCAGAAACTGATGGGCGTCTTGGCGGACCGCCCGGGTGAGGGCATCGAGTACGCCGACCGGATCGCTCACCTGTGGACCGGCAGCGGGGATTACCTGGCGGTCGTGCGGCTCGAGGCGCCAGGCGGAACGCCGGGATTCGAGCAAGCGCAGTCGGCGATGTTCACCGACTTCGGCATCACGATGCCGGGCTGAGCCCTCATCGGCCCCGACTAGCCTCGACTCCGTGGCCACCGAACTGATCGAGCTTCCCGGCGGAGCTTTCCGAATGGGCTCGACGGCGTTCTATCCGGAAGAGGCGCCGGTCCACACCGTGACCGTCGGCGCGTTCGCGATCGAGCGGCATCCGGTCACCACCGCCCAGTTCGCCGAGTTCGTCGGGGCCACCGGATACGTCACCATCGCCGAACGGCCGATGGACCCCCGGGACTACCCCGGCGTCGACGAGGCCGATCTGGTGCCGGGTGCCCTGGTGTTCAAGCCCACCGACGGCCCCGTCGACCTGCGGGACTGGCGGCAGTGGTGGGACTGGGCGCCGGGCGCCAACTGGCGTCACCCGTTCGGGCCCGATCGGGAACCCGCCGCCGACGACCACCCCGTCGTACAGGTGGCCTACCCGGACGCCGCGGCGTACGCGGCCTGGGCCGGGCGCCGGCTGCCCACCGAAGCCGAGTGGGAGTACGCGGCACGTGGGGGGGTCGAGGGCAAATACGCCTGGGGCGACGAGGTGAACCCGGGCGGCGCGCTCATGGCCAACACCTGGCAGGGACGCTTCCCCTACCGCAACGACGGCGCCCTCGGCTGGCGCGGCACCTCACCGGTCGGCAGCTTCCCGGCCAACGCGTTCGGCCTGTCGGACATGATCGGCAACGTGTGGGAGTGGACCACCACACGGTTCACCGGGCAGCACCGGCTGGAGGCCGACGCGCCCGCGTGCTGCCCGCCCGCCGGGGCGGATCCGACGGTGAACCAGGTGCTCAAGGGCGGTTCGCACCTCTGCGCGCCCGAGTACTGTCACCGGTACCGTCCGGCGGCCCGGTCACCGCAGTCGCAGGACAGCGCGACCACCCACATCGGGTTTCGCTGCGTCCTGGGGTAGGGCGAGCGGCCGGTTGTTGCACGCTTAACCGCCGAACGCGTGTCACAAGTGGCCACTCAGCACATTCGTCGATCGGCGGCGATTTGGCGCATTCGCCGTGCTCACCTACTATGTAGGGGTTGCCTTGGGCAGACCTCGGTTGACTGCTGTTCTGAGTCAACCCCGCGTGCCCTTCGGAAACAAAGACCGCGCACGTCCAGGTCGGTATCTGGCGTGCATACAAAACCAGGTCAGGAGATCGAGTGATTCAGCAGGAATCGCGGTTGAAGGTCGCCGACAACACGGGCGCCAAGGAGATCTTGTGCATCCGCGTGCTCGGTGGCTCATCGCGACGCTACGCAGGCATCGGTGATGTCATCGTCGCGACCGTCAAGGACGCCATCCCGGGCGGCAACGTCAAGCGCGGCGATGTCGTCAAGGCCGTCGTGGTGCGCACCGTCAAGGAACGCCGTCGCGCCGACGGCAGCTACATCAAGTTCGACGAGAACGCGGCCGTCATCATCAAGGCCGACAACGACCCGCGCGGCACCCGCATCTTCGGGCCCGTCGGCCGGGAACTGCGCGAGAAGCGCTTCATGAAGATCGTCTCGCTGGCGCCGGAGGTTTTGTGATGAAGGTCCACAAGGGCGACACCGTGCTCGTCGTCTCGGGCAAGGACAAGGGCGCGAAGGGCAAGGTCATCGAGGCCTACCCGACCCGCGACAAGGTCCTCGTCGAGGGCGTCAACCGGATCAAGAAGCACACCGCGCAGTCGCAGAACGAGCGCGGCGCATCGTCGGGCGGCATCGTCACCCAGGAAGCCGCGATCCACGTGTCCAACGTGATGGTCGTGGACTCCGACGGCAAGCCGACCCGTGTGGGTTACCGCGTCGATGAGGAGACCGGCAAGAAGGTCCGCATCGCCAAGACCAATGGCAAGGACATCTGATGACTGCACCAGAGAAGGTTCAGCCCCGGCTGAAGCAGCGCTACCGCGAAGAGATTCGTGAGGCGCTCAACAAGCAGTTCGAGTTCGACAACGTCATGCAGATCCCCGGCGTCGTCAAGGTTGTCGTCAACATGGGCGTCGGCGACGCCGCCCGTGACGCCAAGCTGATCAACGGCGCGGTCAGTGACCTGCAGCTGATCACCGGTCAGAAGCCGGAGATCCGCAAGGCCCGCAAGTCCATCGCACAGTTCAAGCTGCGTGAGGGCATGCCCATCGGCGCCCGCGTGACCCTGCGCGGCGACCGGATGTGGGAGTTCCTGGACCGGCTGATCTCCATCGCCCTGCCCCGTATCCGCGACTTCCGCGGCCTCAACGGCAAGCAGTTCGACGGCACCGGCAACTACACCTTCGGCCTCAACGAGCAGTCGATGTTCCACGAGATCGACGTGGATTCCATCGACCGTCCCCGCGGCATGGACATCACCGTCGTCACCTCGGCGACCAACGACGACGAAGGCCGTGCGCTGCTGAAGGCGCTGGGCTTCCCCTTCAAGGAGAACTGAGCACATGGCAAAGAAGGCGCTGGTCCACAAGGCCAACAAGAAGCCCAAGTTCGCGGTTCGCGCGTACACGCGGTGCAACAAGTGCGGTCGCCCGCACTCGGTCTACCGCAAGTTCGGGCTGTGCCGTATCTGCCTGCGCGAGATGGCGCACGCGGGTGAGCTGCCCGGCGTGCAGAAGTCCAGCTGGTAATCCAGCGGACACAGCGCAGTAGACCACACAGACCAATCCAAACAGGTTGCGGAAGGCCCTGAAGAGGGAACCGCCGCGAGGAAGGTGAGCCGGTTGTCATGACGATGACTGACCCGATCGCAGACTTTTTGACACGTCTGCGCAACGCCAATTCGGCGTACCACGATGAGGTGACTCTGCCCCACTCGAAGATCAAGGCGAACATCGCCGAGATCCTCAAGAAAGAGGGCTACATCAACGACTACCGCACCGAGGATGCTCGCGTCGGCAAGTCCCTGGTGGTGTCGCTCAAGTACGGCCCCAGCCGTGAGCGCAGCATCGCCGGCCTGCGCCGGGTGTCCAAGCCCGGCCTGCGGGTCTACGCAAAATCCACCAACCTGCCTCGGGTGCTCGGCGGCCTGGGCGTGGCGATCATCTCCACGTCCTCGGGCCTGCTCACCGACCGCCAGGCAGCACGACAGGGCGTGGGCGGCGAAGTCCTCGCTTACGTCTGGTAGGGGGCAGCAGAACATGTCGCGTATTGGAAAGCAGCCGGTCCTGGTTCCCGCCGGGGTCGATGTGACGATCGACGGCCGCAACGTCTCGGTCAAGGGTCCGAAGGGCACCCTGACCCTCGACGTCGCTGAGCCGATCACCGTCGAGCGCAACGAGGACGGCGCCATCGTGGTCAGCCGTCCCGATGACGAGCGGCGCAGCCGCTCGCTGCACGGTCTGTCCCGGACCCTGGTGGCCAACCTGGTCACCGGTGTCACCGAGGGCTACACCCGCAAGATGGAGATCTTCGGCGTCGGCTACCGCGTCCAGCTCAAGGGTTCCAACCTGGAGTTCGCACTCGGCTACAGCCACCCCGTGGTGATCGAGGCGCCGGAGGGCATCACCTTCGCCGTCGAGACGCCCACCAAGTTCTCGGTCTCCGGCATCGACAAGCAGAAGGTCGGTCAGATCTCCGCGGTCATCCGCCGCCTGCGCCGCCCCGACCCGTACAAGGGCAAGGGTGTGCGTTACGAGGGTGAGCAGATCCGCCGCAAGGTCGGAAAGACAGGTAAGTAATCATGGCTGCAAAGACTGAAGCTGCCGCCGCCCGTAAGCCGGTGGGGCAGAACATCTCTGAGACCCGCCGTAACTCCCGGCTGCGTCGGCACGCCCGGTTGCGCAAGAAGGTCTCCGGCACCGCCCAGACCCCGCGTCTGGTGGTCAACCGCTCCGCGCGGCACATCCACGTCCAGCTCGTCGACGACCTGCAGGGCGTCACGCTGGCGGCTGCCAGCTCGATCGAGGCCGACGTCCGCGCCGTCGAGGGTGACAAGAAGGCGCACAGCGTTCGGGTCGGTCAGCTGATCGCCGAGCGCGCCAAGGCTGCCGGCGTCGACACCGTGGTGTTCGACCGTGGTGGCTACACCTATGGCGGCCGGATCGCCGCGCTGGCGGATGCCGCGCGCGAGGGCGGGCTGAAATTCTGATGACTGTCAACGAGAGGACTGCATGATGGCCGAGCAGGCAACTGGTGCCGGCGGCCCAGGCGCTTCCGACAACCGTGGTGGCCGTGGCCGCCGCGACGACCGCGGTGGCCGTGGTGGCCGCGACAGCGGCGAGAAGAGCAATTACATCGAGCGCGTGGTGTCGATCAACCGCGTCTCCAAGGTGGTCAAGGGTGGTCGGCGCTTCAGCTTCACCGCTCTGGTCATCGTCGGTGACGGCAAGGGCATGGTCGGCGTCGGCTACGGCAAGGCCAAGGAAGTTCCGGCCGCCATCGCCAAGGGCGTCGAAGAGGCTCGCAAGGGCTTCTTCCGGGTTCCGCTGATCGGCGGCACCATCGTCCATCCGGTTCAGGGCGAAGCCGCCGCCGGTGTGGTGATGCTGCGTCCGGCCAGCCCCGGTACCGGTGTGATCGCCGGTGGTGCGGCTCGCGCGGTGCTGGAATGCGCCGGCGTGCACGACATCCTGGCCAAGTCGCTGGGCAGCGACAACGCGATCAACGTGGTGCACGCCACCGTTGCCGCGCTGAAGATGCTCCAGCGGCCGGAGGAAGTGGCGGCCCGTCGCGGCCTGCCGCTGGAGGACGTTGCGCCGGCCGGCATGCTGAAGGCCCGGCGCGAGAGCGAAGCGCTGGCTGCCGCAGCAGCGCGTGAGGGATCGGCATAACCATGGCAGAGCTCAAGATCACCCAGGTGCGCGGAACCATCGGCGCACGCTGGAAGCAGCGCGAAAGCCTGCGGACCCTGGGGCTGAAGAAGATTCGTCAGTCTGTGGTGCGTGAGGACAACGCGCAGACCCGCGGTCTGATCAAGGCCGTTCATCACCTCATCGAGGTGGAGGAGGTGAAGTCCTGATGTCCGTTATCAAGCTTCACGACCTGAGGCCCGCCCCCGGAGAGAAGAAGGCCAAGACCCGCGTCGGTCGTGGTGAGGGCTCCAAGGGTAAGACCGCCGGTCGTGGTACCAAGGGCACCAAGGCCCGCAAGAACGTCCCCGCGACGTTCGAGGGTGGCCAGATGCCGATCCACATGCGGCTGCCGAAGCTCAAGGGCTTCAAGAACCGCTTCCGGACCTCCTACGAGGTCGTCAACGTCGGCGACATCGCCAAGGCCTTCCCGCAGGGCGGCACCATCGGTGTCGACGAGCTGGTCGCCAAGGGCCTCGTTCGCAAGAACAGCCTGGTGAAGGTGCTCGGCGACGGCAAGCTGGCCGTCAAGGTCGACGTCACCGCCAACAAGTTCAGTGGTAGCGCCCGTGAGGCGATCACCGCTGCCGGTGGTTCGGCAACCGAGCTGTAACTTTCTGCGCCAGCAGACGAAGATCCCCGCACGCCCGGCGTGCGGGGATCTTTGCGTCTCATAGACCACTGTCCGGCCGCCGGTAGGCTCGTTCCATGTTCGCCTTTCTCCCAGGACTTCCCGGCCAGGATGATCTCAAGGCGTTGGCCCGGCGCGTTGACACCGCCCGGCACAACGGTGTGCCCAGCGGGTGTGTGCTGGAGCTGGACCTGACGTCGGTCCCGCCGGAGACCACCGGCTTTGACCCGCTGGCGATGATCGCCGGTGGAGGCCGGCCGATGGTGTTGCGGCAGGCCGTGACCGCGATCCACCGCGCCGCCGAGGACGACCGCGTGGCGGGGCTGATCGCGCGGGTGCAGCTGCCCGCCGCCGCTCCCGGCCCGGTGCAGGAATTGCGCGACGCCATCGCGGCTTTCGGCGCCGTCAAACCCACAGTGGCCTGGGCCGAAACCTATCCCGGGACACTGTCCTACTACTTGGCGTCGGCCTTCCGCGAGGTGTGGATGCAGCCGTCGGGCTCGGTCGGTCTGGTCGGGTTCGCCACCAACGCGATGTTCCTGCGCGACGCTCTCGACAAGGCAGGCATCGAGGCCCAGTTCGTCGCACGCGGTGAATACAAGTCCGCGGCAAACGTTTTCACCGAAGGCGGCTACACCGAAGCGCAGCGCGAAGCCGACGGCCGAATGATCGAGAGCCTGCAATCACAGGTGTGGCAGGCCATCGCCGAATCCCGGAACCTGACCCCGGAGGTGATCGACACCCTGGCCGACCGCGCGCCGGTGCTGCGTGAGGAGGCGGTCACCAGCGGGCTGATCGACCGCATCGGGTTCCGGGACGAGGCCTACTCACGCATCGGGGAGCTGTCCGGTGGCCCCACCGAGGCCGGCGCCGACGCCGACAATCATCCGGATGCTCTCCCGCGGCTTTATCTTTCGCGTTATGCGCGGACGGCACCGAAGGTGCCGACACCGTCCATCCCGGGCCGCAAGGCCAAGCCCGCCATCGCGGTGGTGACCCTGCACGGCTCCATCGTCAGTGGCCGCGGTGGGCCGCAGGTACTGCCACTGGGGAACTCCAGTGCCGGCGGTGACACCATCGCGGCGGCGCTGCGGGAGGCTGCCGCCGATGACGAGGTGTCGGCCATCGTGCTGCGCGTGGACAGCCCCGGCGGTTCGGTCACCGGATCGGAAACCATTTGGCGCGAGGTGGTTCGGGCCCGGGAGCGGGGGAAGCCGGTGGTCGCCTCGATGGGTGCGGTCGCGGCGTCCGGCGGCTACTACGTGTCGATGGCAGCCGACGAGATCGTCGCCAACCCAGGCACCATCACCGGGTCGATCGGTATCGTCACCGGCAAGCTGGTGTCCCGCGAACTCAAGGACAAACTCGGTGTCGGCTCGGATTCCTTGCGTACCAACGCCAATGCCGACGCCTGGTCCTCGAATGCACCGTTCACCGACGAGCAGCACGCCCATGTCGAGGCCGAGGCGGACCTGCTCTACACCGATTTCATCGAGCGGGTGGCGCACGGGCGCCGGCTCACGGTCGATCAGGTCGACGAGGTGGCCCGCGGGCGAGTGTGGACCGGCGTCGATGCCAGGGACCGTGGACTCGTCGACGAGCTCGGTGGGCTGCGTACCGCCGTGACCCGGGCCAAGGTGCTGGCCGGCCTGGATCCGGACACCAAGGTCCGGGTGTTCAGCTATCCCGGTTCGTCGTGGCTGGAGATGTTGCGGCCCAAGCCTTCCTCGCAGCCCGCGGCCGCCTCGCTGCCGCAGGCGGTCGGCAGCCTGCTCGGCCGGTCGGTGCTCGGCATCCTCGACCAGGCCGAACGCACCGTGACCGGGGCGAATGCCCTCTGGCTGGGGGAGCACCGGTTCTGACCGAGCGCTGATCGACCCGCCGGTGACGGCGGTGATTCGCATCCTGTGGCGCCGCGCGGTAACGTCGGCTTCGGAGCAGAAGGTAGCCAATAAAACTACGGTCTGGCCCTGCGGTGTTGATCTGAATCAGCCGACGTCGAGGTGTGATCCGGCGGGAGCAGTGTCGTCAGACACGAGGAGGGTTCCCGTGGGCACCGCGGAATCGGACAGTACCGACACGACGCCAGATTCGTCGGAAACGGCCGAACCGGCCACTGTGGAGGAGACTCCTCCGGAAGTCCAACGGCGTGCCGTCGCCGCCTCGGCGATCGGTAACGCCACCGAATGGTTCGACTACGGCATCTATGCCTATGGCGTCAGCTACATCTCCGCGGCGATCTTTCCCGGCGATACCCAGAGTGCGACGCTGCTCGCCTTGATGACGTTTGCGGTGTCCTTCCTGGTTCGTCCGCTGGGTGGCTTCGTCTGGGGCCCGCTGGGTGACCGGATCGGCCGAAAACAGGTGCTGGCCATAACGATTCTGCTGATGGCCGGTGCCACGCTGTGTGTCGGTCTGGTCCCGCCGTACGCCTCGATCGGCATCTGGGCACCGATTCTGATGGTGCTGCTGCGGATGATCCAGGGTTTCTCGACCGGCGGTGAGTACGGCGGCGCGGCGACGTTCATGGCGGAGTACGCGCCGTCACGGCGGCGTGGATTCCTCGGCAGTTTCCTGGAGTTCGGCACCTTGGCCGGTTTCTCGCTGGGTGCGCTGATGATGCTCGGCTTCTCGCTGGTGCTCACCGAGGACCAGATGGGTTCGTGGGGCTGGCGATTGCCGTTCCTGGTCGCCGCGCCACTGGGTCTGATCGGCGTCTACCTGCGTACCCGGCTGGCCGAGACACCCGTGTTCCGTGAGCTCGCCGAAGCGGGCGAGGAGGAGCCGCAGCCGACCACGGAGTTCAAGGATCTGCTGCTGCAGTACTGGGGGCCCGTGCTCCGGCTGGGTGGTCTGGTCGTCGCGCTCAACGTGGTGAATTACACGCTGCTGACCTACATGCCGACGTATCTGGAGAGCGCGATCGGGCTGTCCACCGACCAGTCACTGGTGGTGCCCATCATCGGGATGCTCTCGATGATGGTGTTCCTGCCCTTCGCCGGGCATCTGTCCGACCGGGTGGGCCGCAAACCGCTGTGGTGGTTCTCGTTGGCGGGCCTGTTCGTGGCCGGTGTGCCGATGTTCCTGTTGATGGGCACCAACATGGTGGGCGCGGTGATCGGGTTCGCGGTGCTCGGGCTGCTGTATGTGCCGCAGCTGGCCACCATCTCGGCGACCTTCCCGGCCATGTTCCCCACGCAGGTGAGATACGCGGGCTTCGCGATCGCCTACAACGTGTCCACGTCGATCTTCGGTGGAACCGCGCCGGCGATCAACGACTGGCTGGTCAACCTGACCGGCGAGAACCTGGTGCCGGCCTATTACATGATGGGCGCGTGCGTGATCGGCGCGCTGGCGCTCGTGAAAACCCCGGAGACCGCGCGGTGTCCGATCAACGGAACCGAGATTCCCGGGACGCCGGAGGCGCCGCCGCCCGTCGAATACGACGCCGAAGCCGACACCGCATCCGGCCGGGCGGCGTGAGTTCAGGCCAGGGTGCCGTTGATGTAGACGATCTCGCCCATCGGGTCGTTCTCGTCGCGGTCCGGGACCGGAAGACCGTGGCGCGCGAACAGCTCGGACCGGGTGGCCCCGGTCATCTGCCAGCCCTTGGCTTCCAGATAGTCGGCGGCCGAAGTCCTTTCGCCGTGGTAGATCAGTGACGGCATGTCCAAGTTCACGCCCATCTGGATGAACGTCGCGGTGGCGGCGCGGGCCTTCTCCGGATCGAAATCCTTGAGCCCGGGCACGAATTCGGTGGCCACGGCACTGCCCGGTGCGCTCAGCGCGGCGATGTTGTCGAACAGCCGGTCCTGGGCCTCGGGCGGGAGATAGATCAGCAGACCCTCGGCACACCATGCCGTGGGCGCGGCCGGATCGAACCCCGCGGCCTGCAGGGCGGCCGGCCAGTCGTCGCGCAGGTCGATCGGCACCGTCCGGCGCTGTGCCGTCGGTGCCGCGCCGAGATCAGCCAGTGTGCGGGTCTTGAACTCGATCACCTCGGGTTGGTCGATCTCGTAGACCACGGTGCCCTCGGGCCACGGCAGGCGGTACGCGCGTGAGTCGAGTCCGGAGGCCAGGATCACGGCCTGCCGGATGTTGCCCGAGGCTCCGGTGGAATTGCCGCCTACGGCGGCGATGAAGTAGTCGTCGAAAAACCGGGTACGCACGGCCATTTCGTCGATGTTGGCGCGTGCCCGGTCGGCGGCATCCGGTGCGAGCTGAGCCAGATCGGCGAGTTCGAGTTCGCCGTCGACCATCTTGGTGAAGGCCTCGATGCCCACCGCGCGCACCAGCGGTGCGGCGAACGGGTCATCGATCAGACCGTGGGAATCCCGGCTGGCGATCGCCCGCCCGGCTGCCACCATCGTTGCGGTTGCGCCGACGCTGGAGGCCAGATCCCAGCTGTCGCCATCGGTGCGTGCCATCGTGCGTGTCTCCCGGTCGTCTAGTTCGCGGTGGTGAGGGTTGCCGTCAGATAACCAGAATCGCCGGCGAGTTCGGCGAGCTCGTCGGGATAGTCGAAGCCGTGCGAGGCGTAGGCCGCCCGGGTGGGCTGCACCCCGACGTTCCATCCCTGTTCGGTGAGGTGGTCGCGGGCCGGTGTGCGCTCACCCGAATAGAACAGATCCATCAGGTCCACGTCCGTCCCGACCTTCCGCGACCACTCGCTGACCCGCTGCGACCAGTCTTTCGACATGGCCACGGTGTCCATGTGTTCGGTGGCCAGTCGGCTGCCCGGGGCGCTGAGCGCGGTGATGTTGTCGAACAGCCGGTCCTGGGCTTCCGGCGGCAGATAGATGAGCAGGCCCTCGGCAATCCAGGCGGTCGGGGCCTCGGGATCGAATCCGTTGGCCCGCAAGGCTGCCGGCCAGTCATCGCGCAGGTCGACCGGCACGGTGTGCAGCTCGGCGGCCGGCTCGGCCCCCAGCCCGGCCAGCGTGCGGGTCTTGAACTCCAGCACCGCGGGCTGGTCCACCTCGAACACCACGCTGCGCGCCGGCCAGGCCAACCGGTAGGCGCGGGTGTCCAAGCCGGAGGCCAGGATCACCGCCTGCCGGATCCCGGAAGCCGTTGCATCGGTGAAGAAGTCGTCGAAGAACCGGGTGCGGACCGCGATCTGCTCGCACATCCGCTGCCGGTCGAGCATCAGATCACCTTCGACGCACACCTCGCCGTCGGCGAGCCGGATGCTGTGCTCGACTCCCACCGCACGCACCAGCGCGTCGGCGTACGGGTCGTTGATGAGTGGGTCGGGCTGTTTGGTGGCCAGGGCGCGGGAGGCCGCGACACCGGTCGCGGTCACCCCGACGCTGCTGGCCAGATCCCAGCTGTCGCCCTCGGTGCGGGTCATGGTGTTCCTAATCTCTGGTGGCGATGACTGCCTGTGAATTGCGTTGCTGCGCTGCGGCTTCTCCGGCCGGGAAGGCGCGACCGTACTCGGCGAACAGCTCGGGACGCCGCCGTGCCGTAACCGACCAACCCCGGTCGGCGAGGTAGGTGACCACGGAATTGCGCTCGCCGTCGTACCAGAGGTTGGCCAGGTCGAGGTCCAGACCGTGCCGACGCCACTGCTCGCTCATCTCGTTGCCGCGCTCGCGCAGGTTGGCCGCGATGTCGGGATGGAACTCGGTGGCCAGCCGGCTGCCCGGGGCGCTGAGTGCGGTGATGTTGTCGAACAACCGGTCCTGGGCCTCCGGCGGGAGGTAGGCCAGCAGACCCTCGGCGCTCCAGGCACTGGGTGCGGTCGGATCGAACCCGGCAGCGCGCAGTGCGGCCGGCCAATCGTCGCGCAGATCCACGGCCACGGTGCGGCGTTCGGCCGTGGGCGTGGCCCCGATCTGGCTCATGGTGGCGGTCTTGGCACCGATCACCTCGGGCTGGTCGATCTCGTAGACCACGGTGCCCTGAGGCCACGACAGGCGGTAGGCACGCGAGTCCAGACCGGAGGCCAGGATCACCGCCTGCCGGATACCGGCTGACGCGGCTCCGGTGAAGAAGTCGTCGAAGAACTTCGTCCGCACGGCCATGATCCCGATCATCAGCTCGGCGCCGTCGGCCAACTCCCCGTCGAGGGCGATCTCGCCGTCGACGAGCTTGGTGAAGAACTCGACCCCGACCGCGCGGACCAGCTTCGCGGCGTAGGGATCGTTGATCAGCGGATCGGGTTCGGCGCTGGCGATCGCCCGGGCCGCGGCGACCATCGTCGCCGTCGCTCCCACGCTGGAGGCCAGATCCCAACTGTCGGCGTCAGCACGTGCCATCGTTTGCCCCCTACGTCCCGGTACTACCGCTCGGCACTGATGTAGAGCACCGAAGCGGCGTGAGCCTCGTCCTCGATGGGCGGCAGACCCGTCCGGATCAGCAGATCGTTGGACGAGACGCCGGTGGTGTTCCAGGCGTGCCCCTCCAGGTACGTGGTCACGTCGGCGCGGTCGCCGAGGTAGATCAGCTCATTGAGGTCCATGTCCAGGCCGTGCGCCCGCCAGCGGTCGGTGAACTCCTGCATCCGGGCCCGGATCGTCTCCTCGTCGTTGGTCTCGGTGGCGGGCACGCCCTCGACGCCGAGCCGGCTTCCGGGCGCGCTGAGCGCCGTGACCTGATCCAGCAAACGGTCCTGGGCGTCGCCGGGGAGATACCCGAGCAGCCCCTCGGCAATCCAGGCCGTCGGCGCCGACGGGTCGAAGCCGGCCGCGGTCAGTTCCGCGGGCCAGTCGAACCGCAGGTCCACCGCCACGGTGCGCCGATCGGTCGTGGGCACCGCGCCGAGCTTCGCCAGGGTGTCGGTCTTGAACTGGACCACCTCGGGCTGGTCGATCTCATAGACGACGGTGCCGGCCGCCCAGGGCAGCCGGTAGGCCCGGGAGTCCAGGCCGGCCGCCAGGATCACGGCCTGGCGGATCCCGGCGCGGCCAGCGGCCAGGAAGAAGTCGTCGAAGAAGCGGGTGCGGGCGGCCATCCCGTTCGCGAATCGGATCAGGCCGGTCGCGGCCTCCTCGTCGAGGCCCTCGGTGGTGAAGGTCTCGTCGGCCAGCTTGGTGAAGAACTCCATCCCGACGGCGCGAACCAGGGGAGCGGCGAACGGATCGTCGATCACCGGGTCATCGGCGTTGGTGGCCATCGCGCGCGCTGCCGCGACCATCGTCGCCGTGGCGCCCACACTGGAGGTGAGGTCCCACGTGTCCCCATCGAATCTGGCGGCGGTCGGCGCCATGAATTCCCCTTTGTTCAGTCAGAATCAACGTGTTAGTTAGGCGATGTAACGAGCTGCCGACGACTGTACGCCGCGAATCTGAAGACGGCCTTAGTCCGCCCATCGAGGGGTTTGATGGAGGCGCATGCAGGGTCCTCTCGCCGGCGACTGTTACTCTCGTAGACTGATTTGACGGCTGAGTCCGCAGGCTGCGAGCCTGCCGGGTAGGCCGTACATGACTTTGACCAAGACGCTGGCCCCACCAGCCCCATTTGGCACGCCGCGCTGAGAGGTCGGCTGCGCAGGAGGAAGAGTGCTTTCGGCTTTCATCTCATCGCTGCGGACGGCCGACCTCAGACGGAAGATCCTGTTCACGCTGGGCCTGGTGATCTTGTACCGGGTCGGCGCGTCGGTTCCGTCTCCCGGGGTCAACTATCCGAATGTCCAGAAGTGCATCGAGCAGGTCAGCGGCGGTGACTCGGCGCAGATCTACTCGCTGATCAACCTGTTCTCGGGCGGCGCGCTGCTGCAGCTGACGGTGTTCGCAGTCGGTGTCATGCCCTACATCACCGCCAGCATCATCGTGCAGCTGCTCACGGTCGTCATTCCTCGCTTCGAACAGCTGAGGAAAGAAGGCCAGGCCGGCCAGGCCAAGATGACGCAGTACACGCGGTACCTGTCGATCGCGCTGGCGGTCCTGCAGGCCACCAGCATCGTGGCACTGGCCGCCAACGGTGGACTGCTGCAGGGCTGCAGCCTCGACATCATCCAGGACAGCTCCGTCTTCGGCCTGATCGTCATCGTGCTCGTGATGACCGCAGGCGCGGCGCTGGTGATGTGGATGGGCGAGCTGGTCACCGAGCGCGGCATCGGCAACGGCATGTCCCTGCTGATCTTCGCCGGCATCGCGGCCCGGATCCCGGCCGAGGGCCAGACCATCCTGGAGAGCCGCGGCGGCCTGGTGTTCACCGCGGTGTGCGTGGCGACGCTGATCATCATCGTCGGCGTGGTGTTCGTCGAGCAGGGCCAGCGCCGCATCCCGGTGCAGTACGCCAAGCGCATGGTGGGCCGCAAGATGTACGGCGGCACCTCCACCTACCTGCCGCTGAAGGTCAACCAGGCCGGCGTCATCCCGGTGATCTTCGCGTCATCACTGATCTACATCCCGCACCTGATCACCCAGCTGATCCAGAGCGGCAGCTCCAACCCGGGCACCGGATGGTGGGAGAAGTTCGTCGCCGACTATCTGACCAACCCGGCGGACCCGGTCTACGTGGCTGTCTACTTCGGCCTGATCGTGTTCTTCACGTACTTCTACGTCTCGATCACGTTCAACCCAGATGAGCGCGCCGACGAGATGAAGAAGTTCGGCGGGTTCATCCCCGGCATCCGGCCCGGCAAGCCGACTGCGGACTACCTCAGGTACGTGCTGAGCCGGATCACCCTGCCCGGTTCGATCTACCTGGGTGTCATCGCCGTCCTGCCCAACCTGTTCCTGCAGGTCGGTAACACCGGCTCGGTACAGAATCTGCCGTTCGGCGGAACCGCGGTTCTCATCATGATCGGTGTCGGCTTGGATACCGTCAAACAGATCGAGAGCCAGCTCATGCAACGCAACTACGAAGGGTTCCTGAAGTGAGAGTCGTTCTACTCGGACCGCCCGGTGCGGGCAAAGGCACGCAGGCAGAGAAGCTGTCCGAGAAGCTCGGCATCCCGCAAATCTCCACCGGGGACCTGTTCCGCAAGAACATCGGCGACGGCACCCCGCTCGGCCTGGAGGCCAAGCGCTACCTCGACGCCGGCGACCTGGTTCCCGCCGAACTGACGAACCGTCTCGTCGAAGACCGCATCGACCAGGCCGACGCGGCCGACGGGTTCATCCTGGACGGCTACCCGCGCTCGGTCGAGCAGGCCGGCGCGCTCAAGGACATGCTTGCCGCACGCAACACCAAGCTGGACGCGGTGGTCGAATTCCAGGTCTCCGAGGACGAGTTGCTGACCCGGCTCAAGGGCCGTGGTCGCGCCGACGACACCGACGAGGTCATCCGCAACCGCATGAAGGTCTACAAGGACGAGACCGAGCCGCTGCTGGAGTACTACCGCGACGACGTGAAGACCGTGGATGCGGTGGGCGCCCTCGACGAGGTGTTCGCCCGCGCATTGCACGCACTGGGTAAGTGATCAGATTGCCGGGGCTGCGCAAGCGCAAGGTCGTTGCGCAGCGCAGCGCCGGAGAGCTGGACGCAATGGCCGTGGCCGGGGCGCTGGTCGCCTCGGCACTGCGCGCGGTGCGGGCCGCCGCGGCGCCGGGCGTGTCCACGCTGGAACTCGATCAGATCGCCGAGTCCGTAATCCGCGACGGTGGCGGCATCCCGTCGTTCCTCGGCTACCACGGATTTCCGGCCAGTATTTGCGCCTCCGTCAATGACCGTGTGGTGCACGGCATTCCGTCGGCCGGCGAGAAATTGGGTGCCGGGGATCTGGTGTCCATCGACTGCGGCGCGATCGTCGACGGGTGGCATGGCGACTCGGCCGTGACCTTCGGAGTCGGCGCTCTCATCCCCGCCGACGAAGCGCTCTCGGCGGCAACGAAATCCGCGATGGAGGCCGGGATCGCGGCGATGTTGCCCGGTAACCGGCTCACCGACGTCTCGCACGCCATCGAGGTCGAGACCCATGCCGCCGAGGCCCGCCACGACCGCAAGTACGGCATCGTCGACGGCTACGGCGGCCACGGCATCGGCAGGCAGATGCACATGGATCCGTTCCTGCCCAACGAGGGCTCACCCGGGCGCGGCCCGTACCTGGAGCCGGGTTCGGTCCTCGCGATCGAGCCCATGCTCACCCTCGGCACCACCGAGACCGTGATCCTCGAAGACGAGTGGACCGTCGTCACCGCCGACGGCTCCCGCGCGGCGCACTGGGAGCACACCGTCGCCGTCACCGAGGACGGCCCCCGGATCCTCACCCAGTAATTGACGCCAGCAATCACTACCTGAATCCCGCGGCATCGCTGGTGCCGGCCCGTGCGCAAAGGTAGTAATTGAACCGGATCGCCCCCAACGTCGTATCACAGACGGAGGTAGGGAAGTGGATGATCCGGAGGCCGCCATGATGCGGGTGCTCTACGACGAGCATGCTGCTGCGCTGTGGCGCTATGCCCTACGGCTCACGGGTGACCGAGCCCGGGCCGAGGACGTGGTGCAGGAGACGTTGTTGCGTGCCTGGCGTCACCCTGATGTCACCGCCGACACGGACCGATCGGCCAGGGCTTGGCTGTTCACCGTCGCGCGGAACATGATCATTGATGAGCGCCGGAGCGCCCGCTTTCGCAACGAGACCGGGGTGCCCGATCCCGAACAGGTGGCAGACCATTCCGGCGCCGCTGCCACACCCGACCAGGTGGACACCGCGTTGGACAGAATCCTGCTGAGTACGGCATTGAGCCAGCTCTCCGACGAGCACCGGGCGGTGGTCCGCCGGGCCTACTACCAGGGCTGGACCACCGGGCAGATCGCCGACGATCTACAGATACCCGAGGGCACCGTGAAATCGCGGTTGCACTACGCGGTACGCGCGCTACGACTCAACTTGCAAGAAATGGGGGTGACACGATGACACAGTTCGGTGTGCCCCACATTCCTGATCCGGTGGAATCCGACCGGTACCGGACCTGGGATGCGGCCTACGTGCTGGGATCGCTCGACCCTGGGGAGCGACGCGAGTATGAGGCCCATCTGGAGGGTTGCGCGCAGTGCCGGTCCGCGATGGCCGAGTTGAGCGGCATGCCCGCGTTGCTGGCCATGCTGGAGCTCGACGACGTGCTCGCCCTCGAGTCCGAACAGCCCGATCCGCCGCTTCGGCCCGAGGTACTGCAGTCCGTCCTGGCCAAGGTCAGCTGGCGGCGACGCCGTTCGCGGTGGGTGACCACGGCGGCCGTGGGTCTGGCCGCCGCGCTGCTCGCCGTGGGTGTGGTGGTCGGCATCCGTCCCGAGGTGTTCGGTCTGCAGAGCGGCACCGAACAGCAGAGCGCGGAGATGATGGCGATGTCCAAGATGTCCGACACCCCGATCAACGCGAGCATCGCGATGACTAGTCATGCCTGGGGTACCCGCATCGACATGGCCTGCAGCTACGGGAACTGGGGCAAGCAGGACGCCCCGCCGCAGAATCTGGGCATGGTGGTGATCGGCCGCGACGGTCAGCGTGAGGAGATCGCGACATGGCTGGGGTTGTCCGGCGCGACCGCGCTACCCAGCGGCAACACCCAGACTCCGATGGCGGATATCGCTGCGGTTCAACTGGTTACCTCCCCCGATGGCAAGGTGCTGCTGGAAAAGCAGCTCTGAGCGCCGCCGGTTCAGCCGACGGTTTCTTTGTGGGCGCTGAGCAGGAAGCCGGGCATCATGATGTGCCCGGCTCCGTCGCGTTCCACCCCGGGCAGTGACGCCGGGCCGCCGGCGGCCGGGGTGTCGTTGCCGTACAGCGTGGCCGGGCGGACGTCATCGACCGTCCAGCAGGTGGCGACGGTCTCGCGCAGCTCGTCGGCGGTGAACCCAGTGGGGCCGGGGACGGCGCCGCCGAACGGCCGCGTGGCGAAGGCCAGGATGAACAGGCCGGCTCCCGGCGCCGCGGCGCGATGGATCGCCCGCACATAGGCCTGGCGCCCGTCGATCGGCAGGGCGTGCAGCAACCCGCTGTCCATCACAGTGCCGAAGCGGCCGTCGTAACCGCCGAAGTCGGTCATGTCGGCCTGCGCGAAACTGGCTGTGGTCAAACCACGCTCGGCCGCGGTGGCCGCCGCCGCGGCCACCGCCGTCGCGCTGGCATCCAGGCCGACCACGGTGTATCCGCGCTCGGCCAGCGCCAGCGAGAGAGCGGCATGACCGCACCCGGAGTCGAGCACCTCGCCGCGCACCTTGCCCTGCTCGACGAGTCGCGCAAGCTCGGGCTGCGGGGCACCGATGCTCCACGGTGGCGGTGTGTCCTGCCGGTAGGCGTCGTCCCAATCCATCTGCGGCTGTGTCACCTGATGCCTCCGATCGTGGTTGAGCCGGCCTCTCGGCCTTTCCCCTCCACTATGCCCAGTTCTACCGGGACTGGCTGGCCGTCTCCTGGGGTGTAGCAGGGAGTTTCCAGAAATCCGGGCTCGGGGTGAACCCGGGTATCCCACCGGTCGTGTCAATTACAGAGCACGGAAGTAGGTGACACATGGTCACAGGTCGCAGGGTGGTGGACCACATCGTCGGCTATCTGGCCGCGAACGGGATCTCGCACATCTTCGGTGTGGACGGCGCCAACATCGAGGACCTCTACGACGCGGCGTTCTTCCGCGACGACATCACCGCGATCCTGGCCAAGCATGAATTCTCCGCCGCCACAATGGCTGACGGCTACAGCCGCGGCGGCGCGGGCATCGGCGTCGTCGCCGCGACCTCGGGTGGCGGGTGCCTGAACACCGTGCCCGGGCTGGGGGAGTCACTGGCCAGCCGGGTTCCGGTGCTGGCACTGATCGGGCAGGCCCCGACGGCGCTCGACGGGCGCGGCGCCTTCCAGGACACCAGCGGGCACAACGGCACCCTGGACGCGCACGCGCTGTTCTCGGCGGTCTCGGTGTACTGCCGCAGGGTGACGACGCCCGGCGACATCCTCACCGCGCTGCCCGAGGCGCTGGCCGCCGCGCGCACCGGTGGGCCCGCGGTGTTACTGCTGCCCAAGGATATTCAGCAGGCCGATCTCGGGGAACCGGGCGCCTGCAACGGCAACGGTGCCGTCAGGGCCGAGTCGGCGGCGCGGCATGGCGATCCGCGCGGCCTGGTGCAGGCGCTACGTCGCGCCGACGGGCCGATCACGATCATCGCCGGCGAACAGGTCGCCCGCGACGATGCCCGAGCCGAACTGGAACGACTGCGCGCCACCCTGCGGGCGCGGGTGGTCACGGTGCCCGACGCCAAGGACGTGGCAGGCACCCCGGGACTCGGCTCGTCCTCCTCGCTGGGCGTGTCCGGCGTGATGGGCCACCCCGGAGTGCCCGTCGCCACGGCGCAGAGTGCGATGTGCCTGCTGGTCGGCACCCGCATGACGGTGACGGCCCGGGCGGGGCTCGACGAGGTGTTGCGGTCTGTGCCGACCTACTCGATCGGTGCTCAGGTGCCCTATCCGGCGTCCACCCACGTCCACTCCGACGACCTGCGCGAATCGCTGGCGCAGCTGGCCCGGGCGCTGTCCGGGCCCGGCCGGCCCACTCAGGTACGTGTACCGGACCTGTTACCGCGCAACGAGTTACGCCCACCGCCTCACGGCGGCCCGGGGATCCGCTACCGCGACGCGATGACCGTGCTCGACGCGGCACTGCCGGACCGAACCGACATCGTCGTCGACGCGGGCAACATCGGGGCCTCGGCGATCCACTATCTGCCGGCCCGGCGCGACGGCCGCTTCCTGGTGGCGCTCGGCATGGGCGGGATGGGCTACAGCTTCGGAGCGGCCATCGGACTGACCTTCCACCGGGCTGCCGCCGGCGCACCCGATCAACCCAAACGCACCGTGGTGATCGCCGGTGACGGCTCATTCTTCATGCACGGCATGGAGATTCACACCGCGATGCAGTACCGGCTGCCGATCACCTTCGTGTTGTTCGACAATCACGCGCACGCCATGTGTGTCACCCGCGAGCAGCTGTTCTACCACGATCGCTACTCCTACAACCGGTTCGGGCCGAGCCGGCTGGGCGCCGGGCTCGCCGCGATGTTCCCCGGCCTGCCCGCCGTCGACGTCTTCGAGATCGGCCAACTGTCCGGAGCGCTGGCCACGGCCCTGGACGCCGACGGACCGTCGGTGGTCAGCGTCGAATGCTCGGCCGACGAAATCCCGCCATTTGCCGCGTTTCTCACCGCTGAGACCGCCGACAACCATTCCACAGCAACAGAGGAGAACAGGTCCCATGTCATTGCCCGCGCTTGAGGACATCACGGCCCACCGAGGCTCCCGAACCCCGCTCGACGGGCTCATCCGGATCGAGACCTCGCCCAAGGAGAAGGCCACCCCGATCATCATGGACATGATGCGGTCGGTCTACCCGCACGACCAGGTGTTCGGCCAGTACTGCACGGTCAACGACTACATCGAGTGCCCGCCCGATGAGTTGTTCGACTATCTGTCCGACACCCGCTGCCTGGAGGAGTGGACCTACAGCCTGCGCGGGTTCACGCAGACCGAAGAGCCCGGACTGTGGCTGGCCCACGACCGTCTCGGCGCCGGCCCGACGAGCCCCGGCAGCGCGATCTACACCCGCACCGACGCCCACCGCGATGCGCTCACCGTGGACTACCACTGCGCCTGGGACCAGGGCAAGCACCTGTGGATGATCTACCTGATGCGCATCGTCGACGCGCAGGTGGTCTTCGACAAGCCGGGATCGGTTGTGCTGTGGACGAATTGCCACCACCCGTTCTACGACGAGAATCCGTACCCCGAGACCGCACCCACGGGTCGACCGGTCTGGGTGGGGGACTTCTGGGACATGTTCGGCCCCGGTCACCTGCTGGAACTGCAGAACCTCAAGGCCATCGCCGAATACCGGCATCGCAACGGCCTGCCGGTCACCCCGGACTGGATGAAGTGAGGCCGGCCATGTCCAACCAGTCCACCGACAAGACCCCCGTCAGCCTCATCGACGTGTCCACCTACCTGCCGGGTGAGCCGATCAGCGCCGACTATTACGCCCAGTTCGCCGAAACCGACGAGCTGCGGGAGAACCGGATGTTCCGCGCGCCGCGATACCGCCATCATGTGGCTGCCGACGAGACGGCGATCGACATGGTGGAGCGGGCCGCGGCCGGGTTGATCGACCGGCATGGCTCCGACGCCGTCTCGGGTGCCGACGTGCTGATCACCCACACCCAGCTACCCGACATGCCGTTCTACGGAGGCGGCGGCGGGATGGCGCATCGGCTCGGGATGAAACCGACCTGGGTGATCGATCTGCACAACGGCGGCTGCGCGGCGTTCGTGCTGGCCCTCAAACTGGCCCGGAACCTGCTGTCGTCCGGTGAAGGCCGCAGCGCGCTGATCGCGATCGCCCAGAACGCGGCCGGGACGGTGTTCGATCAGCAGACGATCCGGCCCAAGGCCCAGGCTTCGGTCCCCGGAGACGGCGCCGCGGTCGGGCTGGTGACGCTGTCGGACACCTCGCCGATCCTGGATGTGGAATGCCGCACCTACGGCGAGTACGCGGGCGACATGACGCTGTCCATCGATCCGCCGCGGCAATGGTGGCAGGCCGGGCCCGGAGAGGCCTGCATCGGGTTCACCGAAAGCAAGATCACCAAGGTGCTGGCCCGGGGAAACCGCCAGGTCCCAGAGGTGTCCTATGCCGTCTGTGATCGAATCGGGGTGCAGCCCAAGGACATCGACCTGTTGGTGACCAACCAGCCCAACCGGGCGTTCTTGCGGAACTGGCGCGACGCACTGGAATTACCGCCCGAACGTCATGTCGATACGTTCGACGAGTGTGGAAACCTTTTCGCCGCAGGCATTCCCGTGAACCTCGATCGGGCTGTCACCGGCGGCCGGGTGAAGGCCGGTGACACCGTGCTGATGGCCGCCTTCGCCCACGCCGGTGACTTCGCCGGGGCCGCCGCCGTCCGCTGGGGCGGGCGCAGCTGATGACCGCGCCCCGTTCGGCACTGCTCGAAGCGGTGGGTGCCCTGCCGCAGGCCATCAATCCGTTGGCGTTGTCGCTCAACGAATGCCCCTTTCCGCCGCTGCCCGCGGTGCGCTCGGCGCTGCGCGCCTGCGACGAGGCCGCCAACCGGTATCCGGAGTTCCTGCCGCAGCGGTTGCGCTCGCTCATCGCCGACCACGACGGCATGGCCGAGGAGCAGGTGATCGTCGGGGCCGGCGCGACCGGGGTCATCATGCAGGTGCTGCACGCGGTGACCAGTCCCGGCGACACCATGGTGATGGCGACGCCCACGTTCGACGGTTACCCGATCTTCGCGCAGATGGCACGGTTGCAGACGGTCACTGTCCCGCTCGACGCGTACGGCCACCACGATCTGGAGGCGATGGCCGAGGCCGCGGCGCGGGCCCGGGTCGTGGTGATCTGCCGCCCGCACAACCCGACGGGCACCATCGAACCCGTCGCCGAGATCGAGCGGTTCCTGACGCGGCTGCCCGAGGACACCGTCGTGTTGTTGGACGAGGCCTATGTGGAGTTCCTGGTCGCCGAGCACCGCATCGACGGGCCGGGCCTGGTCGCCCGGTTCGGCAATGTCGTGGTGGTGCGCACGTTTTCGAAGGCCTACGGCCTGGCCGGCCTGCGGATCGGCTACGGCTTCTGCGCCCCCGATCTCGGCCGTGAGCTGTGGAGGATGCAGGTGCCGTTCGGTATCGGGCTCAGTGCGCAGGTGGCGGTCGCCGCCTCGTATGCCGCGGAAAATCAACTGCGCCAACGTATCCGGATGATCGCCGCGGAACGGCACTACCTGCAGATGCGGTTGCGGGCGTTGGGTGTCTACAGCACCGACGCGCACGCCAACTTCCTGTTCCTGCCCGGGAGGTCCACGCCGTGGCCGGACGTGTTCGACGGCACCGGGCTGCAACTGCGCCATTACGTCGACGGCGGGGTGCGGATCACCGTCGGATCGCGGCAGTCCACCCGCGCGGTGCTGGGCGCGGTGGGCGCCGCCTGCTGAGGAGCGGGATGCCGGTGCGCAATGCGCGCAGTTGCGTCGCGTCTGCGCGGCGATGCGGTAAGAAGAGGCGTGACTTCGCCACCGGACAAGCGGGACCCCATCGCGCAGGCCCGCGCGAATTGGGAGGCCGCCGGCTGGGGCGACGTGGCCGGCGGGATGGTCGCGGTGACGTCGGTGATGCGAGCGCACCAGATTCTGCTCGCCCGGGTGGAGACTGCGCTGCGACCCTACGACCTGAGCTTCTCCCGCTTCGAGCTGCTGCGCCTGCTGGCGTTCAGCCGGGCCGGTGCGCTGCCGATCACGAAGGCCTCCGATCGGCTGCAGGTCCACGTCACCAGCGTCACCCACGCGATCCGGCGGCTGGAAGCCAACGGCCTGGTGGAACGCGTCCCGCACCCCACCGATGGCCGCACCACGCTGGTGCGCATCACCGATCTCGGGCGCTCGACGGTCGAGGACGCCACGGTGACCCTCAACGAGCAGGTGTTCGCCGACGTCGGGATGTCCGACGAGCAGTCGCAGGCGCTGGTGTCCTCGATCGAGACGCTGCGCCGACACTCGGGGGACTTCTGAGGGGCGAATACCGAACCGCGCGGCGCGCGTCGCACTAACCTCGAAAGCAGATGAGGGGAGTGGCGGATGAACGCCAGGCGGGCAGCTGCAGCGCTGGGTGCCGTCGCTGTCGTGGTGATGACCGCCTGCAGTAACACCACCGCCGGGCTGGCCACCGCGCCCGAGGACGTCACGCCGTTCACGTCGACGTCAAAACCCACGCGAACTCCCACGGCGCCGGGCGGTGGGTCGGCGGACTTGCCGCCGGAGGCCTACGCCGAGGTGCGGGCCGCGGGCCTGGAGGGTTCCGATGCCGCCATCCGCGATCAGATCATCATCGCCTGCATCATGGGCGAGAGCAGCTTCAACACATCCAAGCAGGACGTTGTCGACACGCTGATCCAGATGGGAAGCGACCTACCCTCCGACGCACTCATGACCATCGTGACCGTGGCGCTCAAGTACGAGTGCCCCGAACTCGCCGGCAAGCTCGGCGGTTAGTCCGCGATCTGCAGGCTGAGGAACTCCGGGGCCTTGATCACCCGGCGCAGCATGAAGCGGATGAACGCGGGCATGTCCGTGGCGTTCGCATCGTGGTAGACCTCGGGCGCGGTCATCCGGTAGTGCCGGCGTCGGCTCTCCAGTTCGCACCCACCGGCGGCGATCACATTGCGCACCCAGTCCGCCCCGGATCCGTAGGTCAGCGCGATGACGAAACCGTGCCCGCGGCGAAACGCCCACAGCGGAGTCCGGAACGTGCGGCCGGACCTGCGTCCGCGATGGATGACGACCGCCCAGCCCGGCGCCCACGGGGCGATGAACCGGGTGAGGCGATTCAGGCCGATCTTGTTGGCTCGGGCGACCCAACGCGGCGCGGGCATCGGAAAACTCCTCGGTCGTGGAATCAGTGTTTCGAGCGTAGCGCCGGTTACCCGATCGGGGATGGAAGCGGGATCGTCGCGGTGACGGTGGTGCCCGCGCCCGGCCGGGACCGGATGTGCAGCCGGCCGCCGACGATCTCGGCCCGCTCGGCCATCGACAGCAACCCGTAGCCACCCATTTCGTCGCTGCCCAGCGGATGCTCGAAGGTGTCGAAACCCTTTCCGTCGTCGACGATCTCGAGTCGGGCCACCCCGTCGTCGACAGAAAAGGTGAGCCGGGCGCGGTCCGCCTCGGCGTGTTTGACCACGTTCTGCAGGCACTCCTGGGCGATCCGGTACAACGCCAGCTCGATGTGATCGGGCACCCGGGTCTCGGCCAGATCCACCTCGATCTCGACCCGCGGGATCGAACGGGCGAGGCTGGCCAGGCCGCCGGACAAGCCGAGATCGTCGAGGACCGGCGGCCGCAGCCCGCTGATCGCGGCCCGCGCCTCCTGCAGGGTGAGCGCGACCAATTCGCGCGCGGCCGTCAACTGTTCGGCCACCGCCTGCGGCTCGACCGCGCGTGCTGCCGCGTCGAGCCGGTAGGACAGCGTCACCAGCCGCTGGGAGATACCGTCGTGAATGTCGCCGGCCAGCCTGCGCCGCTCGAGCTCCTGCGCCTCGATCACCTGCTCGACGAAATTCTCGTGCGCGCGCTCACGGGCCACCAGCTGGCGGTGCAACCGGGCCTGATGCAGCGCGCCGGCGATGAGGCGGCCGATCACCAACAACAACTCGACGTCGCGCGGCGTGAACTCGCGGCGCTCGACGGTGTGCACGTTCAGCACGCCGACCAGCCCACCCGGCCCGGTTTCCATCGGGACCGACACCATCGAGGTGAAGTCGCGTCCGCGCAGCGACTCGAACGGCTTGTAGCGGTGGTCGGATTCCTTGTCGTGGCTGATCACCACGGGTTGGCGATGGCTGGCCACCCAGCCGGAGATGCCCTGGCCGAGTGGCAGCCGGATCTTGCCGATCTCGGCGTCGAACGGCGGGGTGGCCCCGGCCAGCGTCAACGCCCGGTCCGAATCGTCGAGCACGTGCACGAAGCACACATCGGTGGCGGTGGCCTCGGTGATCATCCTGGCCGCCGCGGCGGCCAGCGGCTCCACTCCGGGTCCGCTCGACGCGGCCCGGATGAGCTCCCGCAGCAGGGCCAACTCGCGGTCGGCGGTGAGGTCGACCGGGTCGAGATCTCGCGCGGGCCTGTCGGTCATTGGTAGATGCCTTCGCGCAGCGCCGTCGCCACCGCGCCGGCGCGGTCGCTCACGCCGAGCTTGCGGTAGATCGAGCGCAGGTGGGTCTTCACGGTCTCCTCGCCGATCACCAGCTTGTTGGCGATCCCGCGGTTGGACAGGCCCGCGACGACGAAGGACAGGATCTCGCTCTCGCGCTGGGTCAGTCCCTGCCGCACCCCGGGCCAGAACTCGTCGCGCTGCAGCCGGGCCGCGGTACCGGCCGCCCGCGCCGCCATTCCCGGGTCGATCGCGGTCTGGCCGCTGTGGGCGAACTCGAGCTGCCGCACCAGTTCGTCACTGCTGATGCTCTTGAGCAGATAGCCGGCCGCGCCCACCCGCAGCGCCTGGAACAGGTACTGCTCGTCGTCGTAGACCGACAGCATGACCACCTTGCGGTCCGGATCGCGCTCGCGCAGCACCCGGCACAGATCCAGCCCGCTGGAGCCCTCCATGCGCACGTCACACAGCACGATGTCGGGATTGAGCGTCTCGATCACGCTCAGCGCGCGCTCGGCACCGACCGCCTGACCGACCACCTCAACCCGGTCGTCGAACGCGGCAAGCATGGCCTTGAGACCCTCGATGACCATCTCGTGGTCGTCGACCAGCACAAGGCGCACTGGAGTGGAGGGCGCCATGGCATCACCCTAAGGGTGGTACCGCGGTCGGTAGATCAACTTGACCGGCCCAATCCCCCCTACGGGGGACGCGGGAGCGATGTGATGTGGGCCACTCTCATGTGGTGTCGTCAACACAAGAGAAGTCGTGGCGTGCCGGACGGTTCTGGTGGGACTGTTCGCAGCCGGACAACAGCGCCCATCCGCTGCGTGCGGTGATCTTCGACCTCGATGCCCTGTCTGACCTGGACGTCGACGGGCATCGCGTCGTCTTCAACGCCGCATTCGCCGCGCACGGTCTGCCGATCAACTGGGGCGTCGCCCGCTATCGGCAGCTGCTCGCGCTGCACGACGAACGTCAGCGGGTCGCCGCCGAGCTGCGCAAGCGGTGCGTGGGGCCGGAGTGCGACGTGCTCACCGAGCTGCTCGCCGACGAGATCTGCATGACCAAGGACCTGATGTTCGACGAGATGATCCTCGACGCCGGTCTGGCGCCCCGGGCCGGGCTGGAGGATCTGGTGAACGACGCCTTCCTGGCCGGCCTGCCGGTCGGCGTGGTCGCTGCCGGTCGCCGGCGCTGGGCCGAACCCCTGGTGCGCCAGCTGGTCGGTGACGGCCTGGTCGAGACCGTCGTCACCACCGATGACGTGAGCGCTCCCGGAGCCGAGCTGTACCGACAGGCCCTGGCCGAACTCGGGGTGGCCGGTCACGATGCACTGGCCATGGCCGGCTCGGCCGCCGGTCTGCGCGCCGCCGACGCCGCCGGCATGGCCGGTGTGCTCATCGATCCCGACGCCGGCGCTTCATCCGCCGCGATCGCGGTGCGGCCCGACTTCGCCGGCCCCGATGCGCTGCGGTTGCCGGCCTGCCAGCGGCTGCACACTCAGTGGTGGGCGCAGCGCAGCCCAACTGCCGCATAAGTCTTCTTGGTCGTCCGCGTTCGTAACCTGACGGCGGTGAAACGCGCATTCTGGCGCCACCACGTTACGAACGCGAACCGCGGTCAGCCGCGGAGTGTCTCGATCACCGCGCTGAAATCCTCATCGGCGTGCTCGTTGGCGAACGCGGCGTAGATCTGGGCCGCGTGGGTGCCGAGCGGAGCCGAGGATCCGGTCGACATCACCGCCGCCATCGCCAACCCCAGGTCCTTGTTCATCAGCGCGGTCGCGAACCCCGGCTTGAAGTCGTTGTTGGCCGGAGACGTCGGAACAGGGCCTGGCACGGGGCAATTCGTGTGGACGGCCCAGCAGTTTCCGGTCGCGCCGGTGATCACGTCGAACAGCGACTGAGCCGACAGGCCCAGCTTCTCGGCCAGGACGAAAGCCTCGCCGACGGCGATCTGCTGCACCGCGAGCACCATGTTGTTGCAGAGCTTGGCGGCCTGCCCGGTGCCCGATCCACCGCAGTGGATGATCTTGCCTGCCATGGGGTCGAGCACCGGGCGGGCGCGTTCGACCGCCTCATCGGTGCCGCCGACCATGAACGCCAGCGTGCCCGCGGTCGCGCCCTTCACGCCGCCGGACACCGGGGCGTCGAGCTGGGCGTGGCCGTGTTCGGTGGCCTTCGCGTGAATCTCGCGGGCGTCGTCGACCGAAATGGTGGAGGTGTCGATGAACAACGTGCCTTTCGGCGCGACCGGCAGCACCTCGGCGTAACACGCTTTGACGATGTTGCCGTTGGGCAGTGACGTGATCACCACGTCGGCACCGGCCACGGCCTCGGCGCCGGTATCGAAAACCTTGGCGCCGTTGGCTTCAGCGGCTGCCTTCGATGCGGGTACGGGATCGAAGCCGTGCACTGTATGGCCTGCGGAGGCCAGGTTGGCCGCCATCGGCCCGCCCATGTGTCCCAAGCCGAGGAACGCGATCGTGGTCACGTGTGTCTCTCCCTATGCAGAGTTGCGGGCCCGCGCCGATTCAGATCGGCCGATGACCACGCGCATGATTTCGTTGGTTCCCTCAAGGATGCGGTGCACCCGCAGATCCCGGACGATTTTCTCCAGACCGTATTCGCGCAGGTAGCCGTAGCCACCGTGCAACTGCAACGCCTGATCGGCGACGTCGAAGCAGGTGTCGGTGACATACAGCTTGGCCATCGCGCACAACGTCACCTTGTCGGGGTGATCGGTGTCCAGCGCGGAGGCCGCCCGCCACAACATGTTTCGCGAGGTCTCCAGACCCGTGGCCATGTCGGCCAGGGCGAACCGGATGGTCGGCTCGTCGAGCAGGACCCCGCCGAACGCCTGGCGATCGGCGAGGTAGCCCAACGCCTTGTCGTAGGCGGCCTGGGCTCCACCCAGCGAGCAGGCGGCGATGTTGATCCGACCTCCGTTGAGCCCGTTCATGGCGATGCCGAACCCGGTGCCCTCGGTGCCGCCGAGCAATGCGTCGGCCGGAACCCGGACACCCTCGAAGATCACCTGTGCGGTGGGCTGGGCGTTCCAGCCCATCTTCTGCTCCTGCGCGCCGAAACTCAGTCCCGGCGCGTCCTTTTCGACCACGAACGCGGAGATGCCCTTGGGGCCGTCAGCTCCGGTACGCGCCATCACCACGTACACGTCGGAGCTGCCGGCACCGGAGATGAACTGTTTGACCCCGTCGAGGACGTAATCGCCGCCGTCGCGCACGGCCCGGGTCCGCAGCGCGGCGGCGTCGGATCCGGCCCCGGGTTCGGTCAGGCAGTAGCTGGCGATGGCGTCCATCGACGCCAGCCTCGGCACCCAGGACTTGCGCTGTTCCTCGGTGCCGAAGGTGTCCACCATCCAGGCGCACATGTTGTGGATGGACAGGAACGCGGCCAGGGTGGGGTCGGCGGCGGCGAGGGCGGTGAAGATGCGCACCGCATCCAGACGCCGCAGCCCGCTGCCACCGGCGTCCTCACCGCAGTAGATGGCACCCATGCCGAGTTCGGCCGCCTCGCGCAACACGTCGGTGGGGAAGTGATGGGTCTCGTCCCACTCCAACGCGTATGGCGCGATGCGCTTTTCGGCGAACGCGGCCGCCGTGTCGATGATGACACGGTCGTCCTCGCTCAGGCTGTACGGGTCGATCAGATTCACCGGCTCGCTACTTCATCGTGGGGATGACGAACTCGGCGCCATCCTTGATGCCCGACGGCCACCGCTCGGTGACGGTCTTGGTCTTGGTGTAGAACAGGATCGAGTGCGGCCCGTGCTGGTTGAGATCGCCGAAACCGGACCGCTTCCAGCCACCGAAGGTGTGGTAGGCCACCGGGACCGGGATCGGCACGTTGACGCCGACCATGCCGACCTGCACCCGCGAGACGAAGTCGCGCGCGGCATCCCCGTCGCGGGTGAAGATCGCGACACCGTTGCCGTACTCGTGCTCCGACGGCAGCTTGAGGGCTTCTTCGTAGTCGTGGGCCCGGACGATGCACAGCACCGGACCGAAGATCTCGTCGGTGTAGATCGACATGTCGGTGGTGACGTTGTCGAACAGGGTGGGGCCGATGAAGTAGCCGCTCTCCAGGCTGACGTCGCCGAAAGTCAGCTCGTTGCTCGCCCTTTCGCGGCCGTCGACCACGAGTTCGGCACCGGCCTCGACGCCCTGGCCGATGTAGTCGCGCACCCGCTCGAGGGCCGCGCCGGTGACCAGCGGCCCGTAATCGGCCTTGGGATCGAGGCTGTGGCCGACCCGCAGCTGGTTGATCCGCTCGACCAGTCGGTTGCGGAGTCGGTTCGCGGTCTCCTCACCGACCGGGACGGCGACGCTGATGGCCATGCAGCGCTCACCCGCACTGCCGTAACCGGCGCCGATCAGCGCGTCGACCGCCTGGTCGAGATCCGCGTCGGGCATCACGATCATGTGGTTCTTGGCGCCGCCGAAGCACTGGGCGCGCTTACCGTGCGCGGCCGCCCCGGAGTAGATGTATTGCGCGATGTCGGAGCTGCCGACGAAGCCGACGGCCTTGATCTCCGGGTGCTCCAGGATCGCGTCGACGGCTTCCTTGTCGCCCTGCACCACCTGGAACACGCCGGCCGGCAGACCGGCCTCGATGAACAGCTCGGCCAGCCGCAGCGGAACCGAGGGATCACGCTCAGAAGGCTTGAGCACGAACGCATTTCCGCATGCCAGCGCCGGGCCGGCCTTCCACAGCGGGATCATCGCCGGGAAGTTGAACGGCGTGATGCCCGCGACCACGCCCAGTGGCTGGCGGATCGAGTAGACGTCGATGCCGGTGCCCGCACCCTCGGTGAACTCGCCCTTGAGCAGATGCGGGATGCCGACCGAGAACTCGATGACCTCAAGGCCGCGCTGGATGTCGCCCAGTGAGTCGGCGACGGTCTTGCCGTGCTCCAGGGAGAGCATCTCGGCGAGCTCGTCCGCGTGCTGGTTCACCAGCTCGATGAACTTCATCAGCACCCGGGCGCGGCGCTGCGGGTTGTAGGCGGCCCATTCCTTCTGCGCCTCGGCGGCGCCGGTGACGGCCGTGTCGACATCGGCCGCGGAGGCCAGCACCACCTGTGCCTGCACCTCACCGGTGCTGGGGTTGAGTACATCGGCGCTACGGGTCGACCCGGCGGTGGTGCGCTGGCCGTTGATGAAGTGGGGAATCTGAGTGGTCATGGCGTTCCGTCCAAAGAGAGATGCGCGGCGGTATGACTCGGGGCATACCCGAGATACTTGGATATCCTAGTAATTCGGTTCGGGGTTGGCAAGGGGATTTGCGACAATTCGCGGAGGCTCATTTACTTTACGGAACCGTATTGTTATCATATGGGTCATGACCGATCCCGATGTGGACGTCGTTGTGGTGGGAGCCGGACCGACAGGCCTGACCCTGGCGTGTTCGCTGCGGCTGCACGGGCTTTCGGTGCGAGTCGTCGATCGTGCGGCCGCCCCGGCCACCACCTCGCGCGCCAACTTTCTGCACGCGCGCGGCTCGGAAGTCCTGGGCCGGATCGGTGCACTCGGGTCCCTGCCGGACGAATCGCTACGGGCCATGCGCATCACCAACTACCTGGGCGACCGCCCGGTGATGACGCTGCAGTTCGGCGATCCCGGCATGGGCACGGCCGCGCCTCCCATGGTGGTGTCGCAGGCCAAGGTCGAGGCGGCGCTACGGGCTCGGCTCGCCCAACTCGGTGTCCGACCGGAATGGGGGCGGGCAGTCGTGGGGGTCCGACCGGAGGGCGCCACCGCAGTGGCCGAACTCGGCGACGGTGCCGCGATCCGTGCCCGATGGATCGTCGGGTGCGATGGCTCCTCCAGTGTGACAAGGCAACAGGCGGGCATCGCGTTCCCCGGTGTCAAGCTCTCCGAACGTTTCCTGCTGGCCGACGTCCACCTGGACTGGGATGTGGACCGCAGTGGCACGAGCGGCTGGATCCACCCCGACGGCATCCTGGGCGCCATGCCGATGCCCGATCCTGGCGGTCGCGACGATCTCTGGCGACTGTTCATCTATGACCCGACCCTCGGGCAAAAGCCCGGCGAGAGTGCGATTCTGCAGCGAGTCGAACAAACCGTGCCGCAGCGGACCGGCCGCGCCGTCACCGTCGGAGCCGCCGAGTGGCTGTCGGTCTTCACGGTGCACCGCCGGCTGGCGGAGCGGTACCGCAACGGGCGGATTCTGATCGCGGGCGATGCCGCGCACGTCCACGCGCCGTTCGGCGGACAGGGCATGTTGACCGGCATCGGTGATGCCGAGAACCTGGCGTTCAAACTCGCCCTCGTGGTCCGAAACCTGGCCTCCGACAAGCTCGTCGACACGTATGAGGCCGAACGCAGGCCCCTGGCCACCGAGGTGCTGCGCGGGACCAGCGCGGTCACCCGGATGAACGTGGCCAGCAATCCGATCGGCCGATTCCTGCGGGACCACGTGGCCACGCGGCTCTTCGGGCTGCCCGTCATCCAACGTTGGACCACCTACACCGCCTCGCAACTGTGGGTGAGCTACCGCAAAGGTCCGCTCGGCGGCCACGGCCGGAAGCCGCGTCCGGGGGATCGGATCGAAGATCTGCCCTGCACGTGCCCGGACGGCACCGCCACTCGGCTGCACCGCGAGCTCGGCGGCAGATGGGCGATGCTGCTGCCCCACGGGACACCCGGCGACATCGAGGCGGTACGGCGCCGGCTCGGCGATTTCGTCGTACCCCTGCACCACGACGGTGCGGAGGCGATGTTGGTCCGGCCCGACGCCCACCTCGCGTGGCGGGGGAGGTCTGACGATGTCGAGCGCCTCGACCGTTGGCTGGCAACCGCTTTGAACTCCGGGACGGTGCGGTGAGCACCCCGGGCCGGGGCCGGCCGCGGGACGTGGCGGCCGACCGGGCCATCTTGCAGGCAGCGCTGGACGCCTTCGTCGAGCACGGTGTGGAAGGTTCCAGCATCGAGCAGATCGCCAAGCGTGCCGGGGTCGGCAAGCCGACCATCTATCGGCGGTGGTCATCGAAGGAGGACCTGATCGCGGCGGCGATGGAGACGCTGATCGCCGAGGAGGCCGGCTGGGCCTCGCCCGAGCAGATCGACGTCGAATCTCCGTATGAGCTCGTGGAGGCGGCAATCGAGAGCGCGGCCGTCACCACCACCGCGCCGCACTACCGCGCGCTGCTGGCCCGGGTATTCGGCTCGGCCGTCAGCCACCCCGAGCTCATGGCGGTGTACTGGGATCGGTACATCCTGCCGCGCCGCAAGCTCGCCGCACGGCTGCTGGAACGCGCACAGGAGTGCGGAACCGTCGCTGACGACGCCGATTTCGACGTGGCCATCGACATGATGGTCGGTGCGATCACCTACCGGGTGCTGCAACCGAACCCGCCCGACACCGAGGAGATGCGGCGCTATCTCCGCGAGGTCTATCGTCAGGTCGGCTTGCTTCCCTGACCGTTCTGTTGCTGCCAGCGCTCCAACACGGCGGGAATCTCGGCCATCAGGAACGCGTAGAAGTCACGCATCTGGGTGAGCCGGTGATGCGCCGGGCTGCCGTTCTCGGTAGCCGAGATCCCGGCGTCGGCAGCGGCCTGCATGGCGGCGAGTGTCTCGTTCTGGTTGGTGAACAGAATCGCCCAGGCGTTGTCACGCAGGCGGAAATGGTCGCGCCGGCTGGCCGGAGCCGGCACACGTTCGGCCAGGCCCACCGCCGTCAGCATCTTGAGCGAGCCTGAGATGGACCCGGCGCTGGCCTGCAAGGTGCCGGCCAACTCGGCCATCGTGACGCTCGGCTCTTGGCTGAACAGCAGGGTGGCGAGCACTCGGGCGGGCATCCGCTGCATGCCGTGGCTGCTGAGCACCAGAGCGAGTTGCTCGGCTGCGTGCTGCATATCTGCGCTCTTCGGCACCGTGAAACCTCCTCACCGGGAATGCCCTTCAATTATTTCTGAAAGTTTAGTACAGTCGTGTCCGGTGTTCCGGGAAGTCTGGTCGGAGATGATTTTTCGTCTGCACGGAAAGGGCACCGATGCGCACAGCAACCGATGTCATCGACGTTCGGGGTTTGACGTTCACCTATCCCCGGTCAACCGAACCCGCGGTGCGGGGAATGGAGTTCGCCGTCGGAAACGGGGAGATCTTCGGGTTTCTCGGGCCCAGTGGCGCCGGGAAATCCACCACCCAGAAGCTGCTCATCGGCCTGTTGCGCGGGCACGGTGGCCAGGCCACGGTGTGGGGGCGTGACCCGGTGGACTGGGGGCCGGACTACTACCAACGCGTCGGTGTGTCCTTCGAGCTGCCGAACCATTATCACAAGCTCACCGGACTGGAGAACCTCCGATTCTTCGGCTCCCTCTACGACGGGCCCACTGCCGACCCGATGGAACTCCTGGAGTCGGTCGGCCTGGCCGATGCCGCCAACACCCGGGTTTCCAAGTACTCCAAGGGAATGCAGATGCGACTGACGTTCGCGCGGTCGTTGATCAACAACCCTGAACTGCTGTTTCTCGACGAGCCCACCTCGGGGCTCGATCCCGTCACCGCCCGCAAGGTCAAAGACATCATCCTGGACCTGAAGGCCCGCGGACGCACGGTTTTCCTGACCACCCACGACATGTCGACCGCCGATGAACTGTGTGATCGGGTGGCCTTCGTCGTCGACGGCACCATCGTCGCGCTCGATTCCCCGGCCGAGCTGAAGATCGCGCGTAGCCAACGCCGGGTGCGCGTGCAGTACCGCACGCCCGATGGCCTGGCCACGGCGGAGTATGCGATGGACGGCCTGGCCGACGATCCCGAATTCCATGCGGTGCTGCGCGATCGCCATGTCGAAACCATTCACAGTCGCGAAGCCAGTCTCGACGACGTGTTCGTCGAGGTGACCGGACGGCGGCTGACATGACCCGGCTGATCGCCGCGGCCCGGCTCGAGTTGCTGGTGCAGTACCGGCAGAAGTTCCTGCACGCGGGAATCTTTTCCGGGCTCATCTGGCTTGCGGTGCTGCTGCCGATGCCGCACCGCCTGCGGCCCGTCGCCGAACCGTACGTACTGGTCGGCGACATCGCCATCATCGGGTTCTTCTTCATCGGGGGCTCGGTGTTCTTCGAGAAACAGGAACGTACGCTCGGTGCGGTCATCTCCACCCCACTGCGGTTCTGGGAGTACCTCACCGCGAAACTTGCCGTGCTGCTGTCCATCTCGCTGTTCGTCGCCGTCGTGGTGTCCACCGTTGCCGATGGTTTCTCCTATCACCCGGTGCCACTGGTCCTCGGGGTGGTGCTCGGTACGTTGCTGATGCTGGTGGTCGGGTTCATCACGTCGCTGCCGTTCGCCTCGGTCACCGACTGGTTTCTGGCCGCCACCATCCCGCTGGCGCTCATGCTGGTGCCGCCGCTCGTCTTCTACTCGGGACTGTGGCCGCACCCAGTGCTGTATGTCGTTCCCACTCAGGGGCCGTTGCTGCTGTTGGGTGCCGCGTTCGACCAGGTGTCATTGAGCAACTGGCAGTTGCTCTACTCGGTGCTCTATCCCGTGCTGTCGCTGGCCGTGCTGTGGCGGGTGGCCCAGGTGCTCTTCGGCCGCTACGTTGTCGAAAGGTCGGGTGTGCTGTGACCGCGATGCCGAGTTCGACCACGGGCAAGGCGCTGGCTGCATTCGGCCGCAACGACATTCGCGGCACCTACCGTGATCCGCTACTGGTCATGGTGGTGCTCGCGCCGATCATCTGGACCACCGGCGTCGCGCTCCTGACGCCGATGGTCACCGAGATGCTCGCGCAGCGTTACGGCTTCGACCTCGTGCCCTACTACCCGCTGGTGCTCACCGCGTTTCTGCTGCTCACCAGCGTCATCATCGCCGGCGGCCTGGGCGCATTCCTGGTGCTCGACGAGGTCGACGCCGGCACCATGACCGCGCTACGCGTCACTCCGGTGCCGATGTCGACGTTCTTCGCCTACCGCGCCGTGACGGTCATGGCGGTGACGACCGTCTACGTGGTCGGCACCCTGTCGTTGAGCGGCATCCTGGAGCCGGGATTGGTCCCGGCGTTGATCCCGATCGGGCTGGTCGCCGGATTGTCCGCGGTGGTGACGCTGCTCCTGATAATCACCATGGCGGGAAACAAGATCCAGGGCATCGCGATGCTGCGCGCGCTGGGCATGCTGATCGCCGGGCTGCCGTGCCTGCCCTGGTTCATCGACTCGGCGTGGAACCTGGCCTTCGGTGTACTGCCGCCATACTGGGCGGCCAAGGCGTTCTGGGTCGCCAGCGCCCACGGCACGTGGTGGCCGTACCTGGTGGGCGGCGTGCTCTACAACCTGGCCATCGCCTGGCCGTTGTTCCGCCGATTCGTCGCCAAGAACCGCTGACGGGTCAGCTGCCCGCTCGCATCCACGCAGTGACGCCGTGCTGGTCGAACCAGGCCTGTTCGGCCGGCCGGACCGTGGTGAGCAGGCGGGCATGCAGCGCGGTGCCGCGCTTGCTCAGATTCACCCGTACCTTGCGGCGGTCGTCGGCGTCGACCTCGCGGAACACGAGGGCGCGGCCCGCCAGGCGGTCGACCACGCGGGTCAACGTGGGCGCGGCCGTCTGGGTCTGGGTGCGCAACTCGGCCATCGTCAGGCCGGGGGAGTCCGCCAGCGCCGCCAAGACCAGCCAGTCGTCGAGCGTCAGGTCCTCGCCGCCGACGTGGCGTTCGATGACGGCGCCGAGCATGCGTGCTGCGCGCAGGACGTCGCTGCCCGTCGGCGTGGCGGCGCCGTCCGGTGGGAGCACGTCTGTCATCGCGGCCGCCTTCCGACTGACGATTGCCTCGCACCGCACATGCGAGGATACTTCCAATTGGAATGATTCTAGCCGACCATCTCGTCTGCCCGGTAACGAGGATTGGACTGCGGGGGTGAACGTACGAGTACGCACCGTCGGCCGCGATGCCGAATGGCGGCTGGCGATGGTGGTGCCACTGCAAGGGCCCGCCGGGATCTTCGGGCCGTCCTGTGAAGCCGTCGGAGAGCTGGTTGCGCAGGACCTGAATGCGGCCGGAGGGGTGATGGGCCGCGAGGTCCACATCGAGGTGGTCGACGGGGGTGCGCCTCCGGCGGTCGTGGCGGCCGAGGTGAGGCGGCTGATCGACGACGGGTGTATCGATGCCGTGAGCGGATGGCACATCTCGTCGGTGCGCCACGCGCTGGCGCCGGTGGTGGCCGGCCGGGTGCCGTACACGTATCCGGCCTTGTACGAAGGCGGCGAGCGCAGACGTGGAATCTATTGCTGCGGTGAGACACCCGATCAGCAGATCGCGCCCGCGCTGCGGTGGATGCGGGACAACCTCGGCATCCGGAAGTGGTTCGTCGTCGGCGACGACTACGTGTGGCCGCGGACGTCGTTGTCCGAGGTCCGTAGGTATGTCCAGGAACTGTCACTGGATCTGGTCGGCGGATCTTTCGTGGCGCTCGGTCAGGGCGACATCGCCCGACTCGTCGACAAGGTCGCCCGGTCGCGGTGTGAGGCCGTCCTGATGTTGTTGGTCGGACAGGATGCGGTCGAGTTCAATCGGGCGTTCGCGCAACGGGGGCTGCACGAGGAACTGCTGCGGTTCAGTCCGCTGATGGACGAGAACATGTTGATCGCGAGCGGCCACGACGCGACCCAGGGGTTGTTCGTCGCGGCGTCCTATTTTCGCTCGATGGTCGGCCGCAATTCGATGGAACTGCTCGACCGATATCTGGCGGTGAACGGCTCAGGCGCCCCCGCGCTGGGCAACGCAGCCGAATCCTGTTATGAGGGAGCATATTTCCTCGCCGAGATGATCCGTCGGTCCGGTGGCAGAGCCGATATCGAGGCGGTCGCCGACGGGGCGGCCTACGACAGTCCCCGCGGCACGGTCGAATTCAGCGCGCATCGCACCCGCCAGCCGGTTCACCTCGCGGTTGCCGACGGGGTCGATTTCGAGATCGTCACGACACTGCCGGCCCATCTGTGTGACTGATCCGCGCCGCCTGTTGACAGTGTGGCGGCCGTCACTTACTTTCATTTGGACATATTTCATCTGGAAGTAATTGAGGTGCCTCGATGGGCAACGTCGGTCTCCTTTACGTCGGCGCAGTACTTTTCGTCAACGGGTTGATGTTGTTGGATGTCGTCCCCGCGCGGTCGGCGGCGGTGCTCAACCTGTTCGTCGGAGCCCTGCAGTGCGTATTGCCGACGGTCATGCTGGTCATGGCCGCCGGGGACCCCGCCGCCACCCTGGCGGCATCCGGTCTGTACTTGTTCGGATTCACCTATCTGTACGTCGGGATCGTCAACCTGGCCGGGCTGGAACCCGAAGGCATCGGCTGGTTTTCACTATTCGTCGCCGGCGGGGCGCTGGTCTACTCCGCCCTGTCGTTCACCGTCGTGAACGACCCCGTGTTCGGCGTCATCTGGCTCGCCTGGGCAGTGCTGTGGCTGTTGTTCTTCCTGGTGCTCGGGCTACACCATGACCGGTTGACCCGCTTCACCGGCTGGTCGGTGGTCTTGCTCAGTCAGCCGACCTGCACACTTCCCGCATTCCTCATGCTCAGCGGCAACTATCACACCTCGCCCGGCGTCGCGGTGATCTGGGCGCTGGGACTTGTCGCGCTGTTGTTCGTCGCGAGGGTGCTCAGCTCGCACCGAGCGCATCAACCGCGCACGGCCACAACCGAACCCGCTTTCAGCTGAATCATCACCACCCACAACAAGGAGTAGTCAATGAGGCACGGAGATATCTCGTCCAGCAACGACACCGTCGGCGTCGCCGTGGTGAACTACAAGATGCCCCGGCTGCACACCCGGGCCGAAGTGCTGGACAACGCCCGCAAGATCGCGGACATGCTGATCGGCATGAAATCGGGCCTGCCCGGCATGGATCTCGTTGTGTTCCCCGAGTATTCGACGCAGGGAATCATGTACGACGAACAGGAGATGTACGACACGGCAGCTACCGTCCCGGGCGACGAGACCGCCATCTTCTCGGCCGCCTGCCGCGAAGCCGGCACCTGGGGTGTCTTCTCGATCACCGGCGAGCGCCATGAGGACCACCCGAACAAGCCGCCGTACAACACCCTCGTCCTGATCGACGACAAGGGCGACATCGTCCAGAAGTACCGCAAGATCCTGCCGTGGTGCCCGATCGAGGGTTGGTACCCGGGGGACACCACCTATGTCACCGACGGTCCGAAGGGGCTCAAGATCTCCCTGATCATCTGTGACGACGGGAACTACCCGGAGATCTGGCGGGACTGCGCGATGAAGGGCGCCGAGCTGATCGTGCGCTGCCAGGGCTACATGTACCCGGCCAAAGACCAACAGGTGCTGATGGCCAAGGCCATGGCGTGGGCCAACAACTGCTATGTGGCGGTGGCCAACGCGGCCGGCTTCGACGGGGTCTATTCCTACTTCGGCCATTCGGCGATCATCGGGTTCGACGGGCGTACCCTCGGCGAAACCGGTGAGGAAGAGTACGGAATCCAGTACGCACAACTGTCTTTGGCCGCGATCCGCGATGCGCGGGAGAACGACCAGTCGCAGAACCACCTGTTCAAACTGCTCCACCGCGGCTACTCCGGCGTGCATGCGGCCGGCGATGGCGACAAGGGTGTCGCCGACTGCCCATTCGAGTTCTACAAGTTGTGGGTGACCGATGCCCAGAAGGCCCAGGAGCGGGTGGAGTCGATCACCAGGTCCACGGTCGGAGTAGCCGACTGCCGGGTCGGTTCACTGCCGGTCGAGCAGATCATCGAAGCCTGAAGGGGCACGCTTTGCCATACCTCACCGACATGTACCACGAGCAGAATCGCAACTCGGCGCGGGTGGCCGAAGAGCCTGCCGCCCAGGCGGATTCTGGCGGAGGTTTCGACCCCGACGTGTTGTCGAGGAAGCTGAACGCGGCGATTCTGGGACAACGTCCCGCAGTCGACGCCGTGGTGCGCGCGGTCTCGATCGCGCACATCGGTGTGGCCGATCCCGGTCGGCCCCTGTCCAGCGTGCTGCTGGTGGGGCCGACCGGAGTCGGGAAAACCGAATTGGTGCGCCAGGTCGCGGCAGCGCTGCGGACCGGCCCGGATGACATGTGCCGCATCGACATGAGTGCACTGGCCCAGGAGCACTACGCCGCGTCGCTGTCCGGTGCGCCTCCGGGCTACGCGGGCAGCAAAGAATCGTTCACGCTGTTCGACAAGGCCAAGATCGAGGGCGGACCGTATCAGCCGGGCATCGTGTTGTTCGACGAAGTCGAAAAGGCCGACGCCACCGTACTGCGGGCGCTGCTGCACGTCCTGGACACCGGTGAACTGCGGTTGGCCAACGGGCAGCAGAAGATCTCATTCCGCAACAGCTACATTTTTCTGACCTCCAACCTCGGCTCGCCGGAAGCTGCCGCGCTGCAGCGGTCAAGGCGGAAACGCCGTTGGCGCATCGGGTTTCGGCCGGCATCCACGACCACGGATCTGGTACGCGAGGCGGTCGAATCGTTCTTCGATCCGGAGTTCTTCAACCGGATCGACGAGATGGTCGTATTCGACGCGTTCGACGACGACACCGCGGAACGCGTGACCCGCAAGGAGGTTCATGACCTGGTCGGCCGGCTCAAACGTCGCGGGGTGGAGCTCCACGTGGGCGACGACGTCATCGAATTCGTCCGGCGCAGGGGATTCGATCCGGTGTACGGGGCCAGGGGACTGCGGCGGGCGATCCGCATCGAACTCGCCGAACCCGTCGCGCGCACGGTCCTGACCAACCGGTCGTCGCCCCGTCCGCTCGCGCTGGAGGCGCACCTTGTCGAGGGGAAACTGGTGCTCATCTCCGCCACTGATTCGGGGGTTGCCGGCCGTTAGCCGAGCGGCTCGGCAGGCCCCGCGTGCGCCGAGCGCACCGCGCCGATGCTGGCGACGGTCACGAGGGCCACGCCCAGGTAACCGGGCAATCCGATCTGCTGACCGAGCACCACCAGGCCCGCCAGAGCGGCGGTGACGGGTGACAGGCAGGTCAGAACCGCGAACGTGGCCGGCGGCAGCCGGCGCAGGGAGATCAGCTCCAGCGAATAGGGGATCACCGACGACAACACCCCGACGGCAGCGCCCACCCCGAGCACGTGCCAGCTGAGTGCGGTCAGCTCCACCGAAGCCAGCGCGAACGGCGCGACGACGAGCGCTCCCATGACGGTCGCGAGGGCCAGGCCGTCGACCCGGCGGAACTCCGCTGCGGTGCGTGCCGAGGCCAGGATGTACCCCGCCCAGGCGACGCCGGCAGCGGCCGCGAAGGCGAACCCGGTGATCTCGAAATGCCCGCCGCCCCCGTGCGGTAGGCCCAGCAGCGCGACCCCGGCGAAGGCCAGCACCGCCCACAGCCACGCGACCCGCCGGGTGCTGGTCACCACCGAAAGGATCAGCGGCCCAAGGGCTTCGATGGTGACGGCGATGCCGAGCGGAATCCGCTCGATCGCGAGATAGAAGCAGAAGTTCATCACGCCCAGCGTGGCCGCCAGTGCGGTCGCCGCGCCCCAGGCCCGTCGGGTCAGCCCACGCACCGAGGGGCGCACTGCCGCGCACAGGATGACTCCGGCGACCGCGAACCGGGCGAACAGTGCGCCCACGGTGCCGACCGCGGCGAACAGGCCGACGGCGAACGCGGCGCCGACCTCCTGGCTGACCGCCGCGATCACCACCAACAACGCTGCCCCGAGTGGGGCGCGCGGGGTCACGCCGGCACGGGCAGTTGAGCCCCCGTAGCCAGTTCGGCGTAGCCCCGCATCAACTGCAGCGCGGTGGCGCGGTCGAGGTCCGGATCTCGCGCCACGATGCGGTACCCGAGATAGTCCTCCATGGACATCAACGTCATGGCGATATCGCGGGCTGGCGAGGTCAGCACGAAAGTTCCGGCAGCGGAACCGGCTTCGAGGATCCTGGCGTAGAGACCCACCTGCCGGTGGAAGATGTGCTGGACGTCGGGGCGTTTGTCGAGCACGAACCCGGCGGCCAGCACCGCCCGCCAGATGGCCCGCCACTCGGCATCCTCGGGTCCGGACGGCAGCCCGGCTGCCATCATGAACGCGATCTGATCCCGCGCATCGGCCGTGCGCTCCACGACCGCAAGCCGATCGTCATAGAACTTGCTGTCGGAGCGTTGCGCGAGCGCCGAGAGCAGATGATCCATCTCCCGGAAGTAATAGCGCACGGCGTTGGGGGTCAGCTCGAGCGCCGCGGCCACATCGGCGATCCGCAGGGTGGCCGGATCATTGTGTTCGATCAACGAGATCGCCGCGTCGAGAATCTCCTCGCGCCGTTGCGCCTGTCGGTTCGGCCGTCCCACGGGTCCCATCCTTCACGAATCCGCCGCTTTATTTGACGTCGGTGGATGCCCGCCGCCATTATTTTCCAATCTTGAAAACAATTTCGCCACAACTGTCGGGAGGATGCATGTTGGACTGCTCCTCGCGCCCACGCGCCCGCGACATCGGCGTCGTCATCGGCGAGCACCCCACCGGGCCGAACAACGCGATCACCGACGTGGCCGGCGTCCGCGTCGGGCACACCACCATCCAGCGCCCCGGCCCCAACCCGGTGAACACCGGCGTCACCGTCGTGGTGCCCCACGAGGGCATCTTCACCGAGCCGGTGTTTGCCGGCGCTCATCGGCTCAACGGGAACGGCGAGTTCACCGGGCTCGAGTGGATCCGGGAATCCGGCGAGCTCACCACGCCGATCGGCCTGACCAACACGCACAGTGTCGGCGTCGTCCGCGACACGCTGGTGGAGGCCCAGGTACAGGCCCGTGGTGACGGGTTGTACTGGTCGCTGCCGGTGGTGGGCGAGACCTTCGACGGGCTGCTCAACGACATCAACGGACACCACGTCCGCCCCGAGCACGTGGGCGCGGCGCTCGCCGACGCCTCCGCCGGGCCGGTCGCCGAAGGCAATGTCGGCGGCGGAACCGGCATGATCTGCCACGGATTCAAGGGCGGTATCGGGACGGCCTCGCGGGTCACCCAGACCGTGGCCGGCCCATACACCGTCGGCGTACTGGTCCAGGCGAATCACGGTCGGCGGGAACGTCTGCGGGTCAACGGTGTGCCCGTCGGGGAAATGGTCCACTCCGACCTGGTGCCCACGCCTGACCTGCCCATGCCCTACCCGGCGGGGTCCGGCTCGATCATCGTCGTCATCGCCACCGACGCGCCGCTCCTGCCGCATCAATGCACCCGGCTCGCGCAACGCTCGGCACTGGCCGTCGGTCGGGTCGGCGGAGCCGGTGAGCAGTACAGCGGCGATCTGATGCTGGCCTTCTCGACCGGGAACCGGGGCATCCCGCCGTACGGCTGGGACGAGAATCCCGACGCGAACCGGCCCGAGATACCGGTCCGTATGGTGGCCCCCCAGCTGATGACGCGACTGTTCGACCTGGCTATCGAGGCCACCGAGGAGGCGATCGTCAACGCGCTGGTGGCTGCCGAGACCATGACGGGCCGGGGCGGGGTGACCGCGCACGCACTCGACCACAAGCTGCTGCACACCGCCTTGCTGCTGGAAGGCCACTGAGCCGTCCGGCCCTTACGACTGACGGGTCACCGCAGCCGCGAACTGGAGCAGCCGATGCATCTGCGAATCCCCGTCGGCGAACGTCTTGGTGAACCGTAGCTTCGCCGTCTGGTGTTCGGTCTCGGTCACCGTGGTGCGGAAGGAGCGCCGTGGCGCGTTGCCGATGAGGGTCAGGTCAACCGACCGCAGGAGCCGCGACTCGTCGGGCTCGACGTCGTACTCGCAGTAAAGGTTGTGATCGCCGAAGTCGGCCAGCCGCACGCTGCGCACCGACGCCGTGAACGTCGGATGACTGGGCCTGCCGTTGTGCCCGGCGCAGTGGCCGTCCGATCCGTGCCAGAGCACCAGGCGTACCCCGTCCGTGACGGCGACTTCCTGCCACAACGAGGTACCCCAGTCGTACTCGACGGTGTCGCGAGTGAGGACGAACGCGCGGATGCGGTCGAAGTCGATCGTTGCGCGCAGCTGGCCGAGGGCGTCATCCGAATCGCGGATGCCCATGGTCACCGCGCTGGGCAGATCCGGGTAGTTGGCCCAGTCGAGAGCATCAGACATGTGCGGCGATCGCCTTTCCGAACTGGATCAGCCGCTGCGCCTGGGCGCGCCCACCGTCAGACGGCGATTTTGAGAACTTGAGCTGTTCGGGGAAGACGTCGGTCTTCTCAGGGGTCCGGGCCTTGGCCTCGCTTGCGACGCCGAGGTAGATCACCAGCTCGACGTCGTGCAGCTCTCGCCGATCCTCGATGGGGCGGTACTCGACCTGCAGCGCGACGTCGTACACCCACGACAGCGGGATCACCCGCACCGTCGAGGTGAACCGGGGCGCGCCGTCGTCGTCGGTGCCGTCGTCGCCGATCCATAGGATCAGGCGGCCACCGTCGGTGACCACCACCTCTTGGTACAGCGATTCGCCGGACGCGTCCTCGTTGACGATGCGCTCCATGGTGAACGACACCACCGCATCGAAATCGATGACTCCACGTAACGCCTCGAGAGCTACGACGGAATCGCGTAGGTGTACGGCGGCCGCCTCATCCAGTCGGGTGTAGGGGGCCCAGTCGTCAGCGCTGTGCATGATGAGACCAGAATCTACAGCAAACTAATTTGATGCGCTATCTCGGGGGATTGTGAGGTAATCAGGCTCATCTGCAATGGAATTGATCCGCGTGGCCCATCCGTTGGCAAAGACGCCGCGTGGGGTGGCCGTTCAGCAGGGGCGAGGAATGAACAGTGCCCAGCACATGTTCGGCGGCTGCCACGGGTAGGGCGGTGGCGGGTTGTCGCCGTCCCACACGGTCGAGGAGACGTTGCCCTGGCCGGCGTTCACGAAGTGATAGCTGTGGCAGACGTTCCAGTCCCAGTTGGGCCTCGCGTCTGCCGGCGTGTTGAACCCGCCGCCATAACCGCCCGGATCGTCGCCCGGGCACCACTGGTACGGGCCGGCCGCGTGGGCGGCACCCGCACCGACGGTCAGGCCGGTCACGGCCAGTGCACCGGACATGAGCATCGTCGTCGCCAACCGCGAAGCTCGGTTCATGTTGGTCTCGATTCGTCGGGCCCTGTGCGCTGGTTTGCTGGGTAGCGCCATCGTCGCCCCGCGCCGAGCCCTGGTCTGGAGTAGCCGACTACCTCAGTTTTGACCGCAGCTGCTCGACGAACGCGTGAGACTCCTCCCACGTCGGCAACAAGCCCGCCGCACGGACCTGCTCCAACGTCGGGGCGGCCGCGTCACGCTCGGACAGCACCGGTTCGCCGTCGATGGGCCAGTCGATGCCCAGGCCGGTGGCCAGGATGGTGTGCTCCCGTCCCGGGTCGTAGGGCGCCGAACACAGGTACATCACCGTGGAGTTGTCCTCCAGCGACAGGAAGGCATGCCCCAGGCCCTCCGACAGGTAGACCGAACGCCGACTGTGTTCGTCGAGCAACACCGAATCCCACTGTCCGAATGTCGGGGAGCCGAGCCGGATGTCGACCACCACGTCGAGGACCACGCCGCGCACGCAGGTCACGTACTTGGCCTGGCTGGGCGGTAGTTGCGCGAAATGCACGCCGCGCAGCACGCCGGCCGCCGACACCGAGCAGTTGGCCTGCCGCACATCGAACTGGTGCCCGGTCATCGCGGTGAACCCGGCCTGGGTGAACCACTCGAAGAACAAGCCGCGCGAATCGCCGTGCAGCTTCGGCGTGATCTCCCAGGCGCCGGGGACGGTCAGCTCGCGTGCGGTCACCGGCCGCGGCTCCGATAGTTGGACTCCACAGCTTCTTTCAAAGGGCCCCACCAGGATTCGTTGTCCCGGTACCAGTCGATGGTGGCGGCCAGACCCTCATCGAAATCGGTGTGCTTGGGGGCCCAGCCCAATTCGTCGTGCAGGGTCGACGGGTCGATGGCGTAGCGCAGGTCATGACCTTCACGGTCGGTGACATGGTCGAAGTCATCGGGGTCGCGATCCAGCAACCGCAGGAGGGTGCGCATCACCGTCAGGTTGCTGCGTTCACATTCCGCGCCGATCAGGTAGGTCTGTCCGATCCGGCCGCCGGTGAGGATCTGCCAGACCGCACGGTTGTGGTCGTCGACGTGGATCCAGTCGCGCACATTGGCCCCGGTGCCGTAGAGCTTGGGGCGCCTGCCCGTCAGGATGTTGGTGATCTGGCGCGGGATGAACTTCTCCACGTGCTGATAGGGGCCGTAGTTGTTGGAGCAGTTCGAGATCGTCGCCCGGACACCGTAAGACCGGACCCAGGCCCGGACCAGCAGGTCGGCGGCGGCCTTGGTCGACGAGTACGGACTCGACGGGTTGTACGGCGTGCCCTCGGTGAACCGGGCGGGGTCATCGAGTTCGAGATCGCCGTACACCTCGTCGGTGGAGATGTGGTGCAGCCGGACACCGTGGGTACGCACCGCCTCCAGCACGGTGAACGTGCCGACGACATTGCTGTGCAGGAACGGCTGCGGGTCCGCCAGAGCATTGTCGACGTGGGTCTCGGCCGCGAAATGCACGACGGCGTCGGCGTCGCCGACCAGCCGGTTCACCAGGTCGGCGTCGGCCACGTCACCCTGCACCAGGCGGACCTGGTCGGCCACCGGCGCGAGCGCCTCCCGGCTGCCCGCGTAGGTCATCGCGTCGAGCACGGTCACCGACGTGGTCAACGCCTCGCCGACGGCGAGGCGCACGAAATTCGCCCCGATGAAGCCGGCGCCGCCGGTGACCAGTAGCCGCATGCGCCAACCCTAACCGGCCGGAGCGTCAGCCTTTCAGACCCAGGGGCCCGGCCAACTCGGTCAGGGTGGGGAGCAGCTTGTCCCAGCCTCCGAGCACCTGGATCGTGACGTGGTCGGCGCCGTTGGCGACATGTTGCTGCAGGCGGGAGGCGATCGCCTCGGCCGTGCCGTGCGCGACGACGGCGTCGATCAACTTGTCGCTGCCCGGCTTGGCGATGTCCTCCTCGGTGAAACCGAGGCGGCGCCAGTTGTTGAGGTAATTGCTCAGATTCAGGTAGAAGCCGACCGTCTCGCGACCGATCGCGCGGGCAGCGGCGCCGTCGGTGGTCAGCACCACCTTGTGCTCGGGCGCCAGGAACACCGTCTCGCCCACCACGTCACGGGCATGCGCGGTGTGCTCGGGCGTCGTGAGGTACGGGTGGGCGCCGGCGCTGCGCCGGGCCGACAACTTGAGCACCTTGTCGCCCAGGGCCGCGATCACCAGCCGGCTCGTCGGCACCTTGGCCGCATCCAGCGCATCGAGGTATTCCACCAACGCGTCGTAGGGCTTGCGGTATTCGTCGGTGTGCTCGGGATGGCCCACCCCGACGCCGAGCAGGAACCGTCCCGGATGTGTCGCCTCGATGCGGTGAAACGATTCGGCGACAGCGTTGGCGTCGGCGGTCCAGATGTTGACGATGCCGGTGGCCACCTGCAGCGTCTCGGTGCGCTCCAGGATCGGTTCGACGAACGACAGTTCCGCGGCGGGGGATCCACCCACCCACACCGCGCCGTAGCCGAGCCGCTCGATCTCGGCGGCCTGGTCGGGCTTGACGGGCCCCATCGTCCACACCCCGAAGCGACCCAGATCCGGTTTGAGCGAGAGTGATTCGGTCAATTGAACGTCCTTGTCTCTTGGGTCGTCTAGGCCAGGCCGAGCGGCCCGGCGAGTTCGGCCAGGGCCGGTACCAGTTTGTCCGGTGAGGTCAGCACTTGTACAGGCACGTGGTCTGCCCCGGCCTCCCGGTGCGCGCGCAGCCGGGCGGCGATGTCGTCCGTCGTGCCGTAGGCGACGACAGCGTCGATGAACCGGTCACTGCCCGGTTTGGCCAGATCCTCGTCGGTGAAACCCAACCGCTTGAAGTTGTTGAGGTAGTTGGTCAGAGCGAGGTAGATGTCGAGTGCCTTGCGGCCGACCGCACGGGCCTTGTCCTCGTCGGTGGTCAGCACGACCTTGTGCTCGGGGGCCAGGAACGCGTCGGGACCGATCAGTTCGCGGGCCCCGGCGGTGTGTTCCGGCGTGGTGAGGTACGGGTGCGCGCCCGCCGAACGATCTGCCGACAGCTGCAACACCTTGGGGCCGAGCGCGGCCACCACCCGGCGGTGTTGTGGCACCCCGTACTCGTCGAGCTTGTCGAGGTAGTCGGTGAGCGCGTCGAGTGGCTTGCGGTATTCGCCGATCGCCTCGCGGTGCCCGACGCCGACACCGAGCAGGAACCGGCCCGGGTAGGCCGCCTCGATGCGGTGGAACGACTCGGCGACCGGGCCTGCCGCCGCACTCCAGATGTTCACGATCCCGGTGGCCAGCTGCACGCTGTCGGTGGCGGCCAGGATCGGATCGATCCATTCGAGTTCGGCGGGGGGCGAGCCGCCGGCCCAGATCGCGCCATAGCCCAGCTCTTCGATGTCCCGCAGCTGCTGCGGCGACAGCTGCTGGAACTGCGAATAGTGGCCGAACGCGCCGAACGTGCCGAGGTCGGGCTTGGTGGCAGTGCTGTCTGTCATGGTTGCCTCAACCCGCCGCTGTGTGATGGCTATTCCGAAAGACTCACGGCGATTCTGACGGTTCGGAGGGCAGCAGCGCCTCCGGGGCGGGTGCGACCAGGGGCAACAGCACGATGAACCGGGTATCGCCGGGCCGTGACTGCACTCGAAGGTCGCCGCCGTGCTTCTCGACCACGATGCGCCAGGCCAGATCCAAGCCGAGACCGGTGCCCTCGCCGAACGGTTTGGTGGTGTAGAACGGCGTGAAGATGCGTTCGATGTCTTCTTCGGGGATGCCTGGTCCGTCGTCGCAGATCTCCACCCGGATCATGTCGTCGGTCTCGCGGCTGGTGCGCAACGTCAGGGTGCCGTGACCGTCCATCGCCTGGATCGCGTTGTCGATGATGTTGGTCCACACCTGATTGAGATCGCCTGGGTAGCAATGCAATTCGGGAAGTGACTTGTCCAGTTCCTTACACAGGCTGATCGGCTTGTCCTTGCCGACCTTGTCGCCGAACATCATCATCGTGCTGCGCAGGCCCTCATGGACGTCGGCACTCTGATAGGAGCCGCGGTCCATCTGTGAGTACTGCTTGGCGCCCGCCAGCAGTGCCGAGATCCGTTTGCTCGCCTCGGCGATCTCGTTCATGCGCAACTCGGTGTCGATGGTGTACTTCAGCCAGCCGAGCGCGCCCGGCAACGTCGCCGAGCAGTCGACGCCCTCGATCGTCCCCTCGACGCGTTCCAGCCAGTCGATGTCGAGGCCCGCTTCTACGAAGGTCGGGGCGTAGTCCCATGCGCTGGCAATGCCATGGTCTTCCAGCCAGTCTCCGATCGCGTCCTCGCGGTCCGAGGTCTCCAGCGCCGTGAGTGCCAGATCCCGGTTCTTGGCGACCTGCTCGGCGACCTGATCCTGGATGGTCACCAGTACCCCCAGCGCCTCGGGGGTGAACTTCCCGTCGGCCAGCATCGCCAGCTTGTGGCGCATCTTGCCGACGCCTTCGCGCAGGTCCGCGACCGCGCGCGCGGTGGCGGCCGCCGGGTTGTTGAGCTGGTGGGTCAGCCCCGCGGTGATCGTGCCCAACGCCAGCAGCTTCTCGCGCTGACCGATGATCTGCCGCTGGCGGCGCCCGCCGACCATGTGGCCTTCGAGCAGGTGCACCGCCATCGGGAACTCGTCGCGCATGAACTTCGCGAACGCTCCCGCGTCGAGCACGAAGAACCGCGACTTCCTGGTCACCCGCACCGACGCCTGGTAGATCTGCTCCTCGCCCGGGATATAGGCCGACCAGGCGCCGCAGTACACCCCGCGCTGCGACGTGCGGCTGGTCTCGATGTCCGCGCCTGCCGAGCGCTTCGACATCACCAACTCACCGTCGATCAGGACGTAGAAGCACGTCGCGGGATCGCCCTCCATGATGATGGGGCCGGGCTCGAACACCGCGATATGCCCGTTGTCGCACAGCGTCTGCAACTGTTCGTCGGTCAACGCCTCGAACAAGAACAGCGTCCGCAGTTCGGAGGGCAGGCAGGTCTCGCCCATTCGTCAGTTCCTCTCAGCCTCGCCGACGGTGCCGGCCATCACGCTTCTGCCAGGTAGCGGTGCACCAGCATCACCGCCATCGACCCTTCGCCGACGGCGGCCGCCACCCGCTTGGCGGATTCGGCGCGCACGTCTCCTGCAACAAACACACCGGGCACACTTGTTTCCAGGTGATGCGGCGGACGGTCCAACGTCCATCCGCACACGTCCCGCAGGTCCGGGCCGGCGAGGATGAACCCGTGGTCGTCGCGGGCCACCACGCCGTCGAGCCAGTCGGTACGCGGGGTGGCGCCGATGAAGCAGCACAGGCGCGTCGCGGGAACCTGCTCGTGCGCGCCCGACTGTCGGTCGACCAGCTCCAGACCCACCAGGTGGTCGTCCTCGCCGACGGCGCTGACCACCTCGGTGCAGGTGCGCACGTGGATGTTCGGCGTCTGCTCGATCTGCTGAATCAAGTAGTACGACATCGACGCTTCCAGCGACGGCCCGCGCACCAGCAGCGTCACGGACTTCGCTTCGCGCGACATGAACATCGCGGCCTGCCCGGCCGAGTTGGCGCCGCCGACGATGTACACGTCCTCGTCCCGGCACTCGGAGGCATCCGACACCGAGGCGCCGTAGTACACGCCGCGGCCCACGTAGTTCGACGGGTTGTCCGGGTCGGCCCAGCACCCCGGCACCGGGAGCTGACGGTATTCGACACCGGTGGCCAGGATGACCGCCCGGGCACCGATGGTCTCGCCGTCGGCGAAGGTGATGGTGCGCGCCGCGCCGGCGATGTCGAGGGCGACGGCTTCCCGGGTGGTGATCACCTCGGCGCCGAACCGCTCGGCCTGCCTGCGCGCCGCGGTGGCCAGTTCGGCGCCCGAGACGCCCGTCGGGAAGCCCAGGTAGTTCTCGATCCGCGAACTCCGGCCGGCCTGCCCGCCGGTGGTGGTGCCCTCGATCAGGACGGTCCGCAGACCCTCGGAGGCCCCGTAGACCGCGGCCGCCAGACCTGCCGGGCCGCCGCCGATCACCGCGAGGTCGTACATCGTCAGCGACGGGGTGGTCGACAACCCCAGCATGTCGGCGAGTTCACCGTCACTGGGTTCGACCAGGGTCTCACCGCCCTCGGTGATCACCACCGGCAGCGTCAGCCCGTCCAGGCCGGCGGCTTCGAGCAGCTGACGGCCCATGGGCTCGTCGGTGGTGAACGCGCGGAACGTGTGCTGGTTGCGGGCCAGGAACTGGCGCACCTCCCAGGACCGCGAACTCCACTGGTGGCCGATCACCTTGGTGTGGGGGATGGCCCGGTCGCCCACGGCGTGCCAGGCCTCCAACAGACCGTCGATCACCGGGTAGAGCTTCTCCTGCGGTGGGTCCCACGGCTTGAGCAGATAGTGGTCGAGGTCGACGACGTTGATGGCGTCGATCGCCGCGGTGGTGTCGGCATATGCCGTCAGCAGCACGCGCCGCGCCATGGGGTAGAGGTCCATCGCCGATTCCAGGAACTCGATGCCACTCATCTGTGGCATCCGGTAGTCGGCGACGAATACCGCGACGGTGTCGCCGCGCAGCTTCAACTCGTTGAGGGTCTCCAAGGCGTCCGGGCCGGATTCGGCCCGGACGATCCGGTACCGCTCGCCGTAGTGGCGCCGCAGGTCACGGGCGACAGCACGCGACACCGCGGGATCGTCGTCAACGGTGAGGATTATGGGTTTACGGGGCTGGGAGGCGGGGCCAGTCATCGCCACCAATTATGCGCCGTCAGTCCAGCGGATATCGGGTCAGGTCACTGCCGTCGAACACGTCGCCACCGCATCATCGAGTGGATCGTCACGCGGCGGGCCGCGAGCCTAGAATCCGGTGCGTGACCGTTCTCGAATTCGCCGATTCGGTATTCGTCGCACTCGACCCCGAATCGACCTACGCCCTGGTCTCAGACGTCACCAGGATGGGGGAGTGGAGTCCGATCTGTAAGTCCTGCTGGTGGGACGATCCCGCCGCCGGTGCGACCGTCGGCGCCTGGTTCACCGGCCGCAACGTCACACCGGAGCGAACGTGGGACACCCGCAGTCAGGTGGTCGTCGCCGCTCCCGGCCGGGAGTTCACCTGGGAGGTCAACGACGGCTGGGTCCGGTGGGGCTTCCACCTCGAACCCGCCGAGGGCGGTACCCGGCTCACCCAGGCATGGAGCTTCCTGCCGAAGGGCATCGCCGGGTTCCACGACCGCCTCGGTGAGCGTGCCGACGACGAGATCGCACTGCGCAGCGAGGCCGCACAGTCCGGGATCGCGCAGACCCTCGCAGCGATCAAACTCACCGCCGAGGCCGGCTGACCGTCAGCTGTCGGCGGGTTGGCCGTTTTGGTTGAGCATCGCCGCCACGTCGATACCCGAAGCCTTGAGGGCCTCAAGGATGTTGGCCACCGCCAGCGGGCTGACGCCGAGCAGGCCGCCGACCGCGTCCTGGGTGTCCCGTGAACCACCGATGATCGACAGGCGCTCGATCTCGGCCAGCGGCGAGGCAGCCGCCTCGGTGGCCTTGACCACCGACGCCAGCACGTCGGGCAGCATCAGCAGGCGCGCGGCATCGGCCGTGTACCCGTTGAGAGCGGCGGCGATCTCCTTCTTGCCGTTGGCCTCGGCCAGCAGCTTGGCCTCGATACCGGCGGCCTCGGCCTGCTGCTCGACACGCAGCGCGTCGGCCAGTTCCTTCTTGCCGGCGGCCTCGGCGACCAGTTTGGCCTGGAGGCTGTCCGCCTCGGCCTGCTTCTCGACCCGCAGCGCGTCCGCGGCGGCCTTACGGGCGTCGGCCTCGGCCTGGCCCTTTCGTCGTTCGGTCTCGGCCGCGGCCTCGGCGGCCAGGATCGTGGACTGGCGCTGGCCTTCGGCGATCGCGATGTCGGCCTGCCGCTTCGCCTCGGCCGGCGCGATCACGTCGGCCTGCAGGGCGGCCTGCGCCTGCTCGGCGCGCCGCTGCTCGACCTCGATGCGGGCCTGCACGCGGGCCGCCTCGGCCTGCTCGGTGGCGATACCGACGTCCTTCTGCGCCCGGGCGTTCGCCAGCGGGCCGGCCTGGTCGGCCTGGGCGTTCTCGGCCTCGGTCTGCGCGCGCAGCCGGGCCAGCTCGACATCGCGCTTCTGGTTGGCGGTGGCGATCGCGGTGTCGGCCTCGGCCTGGGCGATGGACCCCTCCTGGCGCGCCTTGGCCGACTGGATCTGCGCGTCGCGCTCGGCCTCGGCGGTGCCGACAGTCGCGTCCCGCTTGACCTCGGCGATGCGGCGCTGGCCGAGCGACTTCAGGTAGTCGTTGGCATCGGAGATGCCGGCGATCTTGAGGACGTCGACCTCCATGCCGATGCGGGCCAGGTCGCCGCCGGCCTCCTCGACCACGCTGCGAGCCAGGCTGTCGCGGTTGGAGTTGAGGTCCTCGACCGTCATCGTCGCGGTGATACCGCGGAGCGACCCGGCCAGGATCTCGTTGATCTGCCGCTGCAGCTCGTTGAGGTCGGAGGTCAGGAAGCGCTGCACCGCGGTCTGCACGGCCTCGTCGGCCGAGCCGATGCGGACCAGCCCGACGGCTTCGACGTTGACGGGGACACCGTTGTTGGACAGTGCGTTCTGCAGGTTGATGCTGACGTTGAACGGCTCCAGGCTCATGATGTCGACGCGCTCGATGCCAGGCATCCGGAACCGGGCCCCGCCGCGGACCACCTTGGGCGTGCCGCGGCCGGTGAACACGGCCACCTCGTTGGGCGGCACCTTGATGTAGTTCTTGACGTAGATCAGCGGCAGCACCACCAGGATCAGGATCGCGGCGATGGCGGCGAGTACGACGATGAGCAGCAGGGACACGGTGGCGCCTTTCTGAAGGTTCGGTGCTCGGGTACTACTCAGGTTTCTGGAACTGCGACGACATGGACGAAGTCCGGGTCGATGTCGGCGATGTAGACGCGGGTGGCCTTGGGCAGCGCGTCGGCTTCGTCACTCTTGGCGCGGGAGAACACGCGGTTGCCGTCGGCGTCGACGAAGGAGACCTCACCCCACCCGCCCGGCGGGACCTCCAGGGTGACCGTGCCGAGCAGGCCGACGTAGGAGGACCTGCCCCGGTGCGAGTTGGCCTGCTGGCGGCGCATGTAGGGCAACAGCAGGCCGTTGAGCGCGAACACCAGGACCACGGCGCAGGCCGCGGCCAGCGCGGCGGACCACACGGTGCCGAGCCCGAGCCAGGTGCCGATCAGCCCTCCGGTGCCGGCGCCGAGCAGGGCAACCGACAGGCCGGTGAGACTCAGGAACGGCATCCCGTCCCCGTGCCCGACATCGGCCAGCAGCAGGGCGGCCAGGACGGCGACGCCGCCGACGACGAACGCGGCCAGGTAAACAGCCATCACGTGCTCGTGGTCTCCGTTCTCCGAGCGCGGATCAGTCCGTACTATTCTCGCCTGTTCCGGGGCTCCGCGGCGCACCAATCTCCGGCGGAGATATCCGGTGGCCGGACCTGATCAGCCGTGATTTTGGCGCAGGCCGCCGAGCGGGTATTGTGGACCAACGGTGCGGCTATCGTGCCGACTTTTTGCGTGCCCCGTCTTGGAACTGCTGAATTTCTGCAAATTCGCCTCGATCCGGCTCACGTTTTGAAGTTGGTCGGCTGCAGCACCACGACGGGCTGCATTGCGACTAATGAAGCTACGAAACGAAAGCAAGGATCGCCGAACAGCATGGCCAAGAAAGACGGTGCCATCGAGGTCGAGGGTCGCGTGGTCGAACCTCTGCCCAATGCGATGTTTCGCATTGAGCTGGAGAACGGACACAAGGTCCTGGCCCACATCAGCGGCAAGATGCGGCAGCACTACATCCGCATCCTGCCCGAGGACCGGGTAGTGGTGGAGCTCTCTCCGTACGACCTGTCCCGGGGCCGCATCGTGTACCGGTACAAGTGACCCCATAGAAGCCCGACCAGTAACGACGAGAACCGGTGGCGTGCGCACGTGCACGCCACCAACAGAGCCAGAAGGATCGAAAAAGCCGTGAAGGTGAACCCGAGCGTCAAGCCCATCTGCGATAAGTGCAGGGTGATCCGCCGGCATGGGCGGGTCATGGTGATCTGCAGCGATCCCCGCCACAAGCAGCGGCAGGGCTAACCGTCCAGACACGGACGGCACACACAACTGAATGATGAACTCCCAGCACCACTGAACGGATCCGCCGTTCATCCGCGATGAGCAGTCATCCACGTCCGGCACGGAGGCCGGACCCCTTCAGAGCCCTTAGGGGCTGGTGGGAACGGGCTGGGACCAGACCTCCGCAGAGAAGAAGGAACACCGCCACATGGCACGCCTCGTGGGCGTCGATCTTCCGCGCGACAAGCGCATGGAGATCGCGCTGACTTACATCTACGGCATCGGCCGTACCCGTTCGAACGAGATTCTCGCCGCGACGGGCATCGACAAGAACATGCGCACCAAGGACCTGACCGACGATCAGGTGACCGTTCTGCGCGACTACATCGAAGGCAACCTCAAGGTTGAGGGTGACCTGCGCCGCGAGGTGCAGGCCGACATTCGCCGCAAGATCGAGATCGGCTGCTACCAGGGCCTGCGGCACCGCCGTGGTCTGCCGGTGCGTGGCCAGCGGACCAAGACCAATGCGCGTACCCGCAAGGGCCCGAAGCGCACCATCGCCGGCAAGAAGAAGGCTAGGTAACCCCGATGGCACCACCGAAGAAGGCCGCGGGCGCCAAGCGCGGTAAGACCACCCGTCGCCGGGAAAAGAAGAACGTCCCGCACGGCGCCGCACACATCAAGAGCACGTTCAACAACACGATCGTCTCGATCACCGATCCTCAGGGCAACGTCATCGCCTGGGCGTCGTCGGGTCATGTCGGCTTCAAGGGCTCGCGTAAGTCGACCCCGTTCGCCGCTCAGCTGGCCGCCGAGAACGCCGCCCGCAAGGCGCAGGAGCACGGCGTCAAGAAGGTCGACGTGTTCGTCAAGGGCCCGGGTTCGGGCCGTGAGACCGCCATCCGCTCGCTGCAGGCCGCCGGCCTCGAGGTGGGCGCGATTTCCGACGTCACTCCGCAGCCGCACAACGGCTGCCGTCCGCCCAAGCGGCGCCGGGTCTAGGAAGGATCTAGAAAATGGCTCGTTATACCGGCCCCGCCACCCGCAAGTCGCGCCGTCTCGGCGTCGACCTGATCGGCGGCGATCAGTCGTTCGAGAAGCGCCCCTACCCGCCCGGCCAGCACGGTCGCGCGCGGATCAAGGAGAGCGAATACCGCACGCAGCTGCAGGAGAAGCAGAAGGCTCGCTTCACCTACGGCGTGCTGGAGAAGCAGTTCCGCAAGTACTACGAAGAGGCCAACCGTCAGGCTGGCAAGACCGGTGAGAACCTGCTCCAGATCCTGGAGAGCCGGCTGGACAACGTCGTGTACCGCGCCGGCCTGGCGCGTACCCGCCGGATGGCCCGCCAGCTGGTCAGCCACGGCCACTTCACCGTCAACGGTGTCAAGGTGAACATCCCGAGCTACCGGGTGTCGCAGTACGACATCATCGACATCAAGGAAAAGTCGCTGAACACCCTGCCGTTCGAGCTTTCTCGGCAGACCGCGGGTGAGCGTCCGATCCCGTCGTGGCTGCAGGTCGTCGGGGAGCGCCAGCGCATCCTCGTCCACCAGCTGCCCGAGCGCGCGCAGATCCAGGTGCCGCTCACCGAACAGCTCATCGTCGAGTTCTACTCGAAGTAACAGTCCTCGACCATCCCGGTCGAAGACACCCAGACGGCATCAAATAGCGGGTGCCGAGAAGGAGAAATAGAAATGCTGATCTCTCAGCGACCCACACTGTCCGAGGAAACCCTCGCCGACAACCGCTCCAAGTTCGTCATCGAGCCGCTGGAGCCCGGTTTCGGTTACACCCTGGGTAACTCGCTGCGGCGCACGCTGCTGTCGTCCATCCCGGGCGCAGCGGTCACGAGCATCCGCATCGACGGTGTGCTGCACGAGTTCACCACCGTCCCCGGGGTGAAGGAAGACGTCACCGACATCATCCTGAACCTCAAGGGTCTGGTCGTGTCCTCCGAGGAGGACGAGCCGGTCACCATGTACCTGCGCAAGCAGGGCCCGGGTGCGGTCACCGCCGGTGACATCGTGCCGCCGGCCGGTGTGACGGTGCACAACCCGGACATGCACATCGCCACCCTCAACGACAAGGGCAAGCTGGAGGTCGAGCTCGTCGTCGAGCGCGGCCGCGGCTACGTCCCGGCCGTGCAGAACAAGGCGTCGGGTGCCGAGATCGGCCGTATCCCGGTCGATTCGATCTACAGCCCCGTTCTCAAGGTGACCTACAAGGTTGAGGCCACCCGCGTCGAGCAGCGCACCGACTTCGACAAGCTGATCCTCGATGTCGAGACCAAGAACTCGATCAGCCCGCGCGACGCCCTGGCGTCGGCCGGCAAGACCCTGGTCGAGCTGTTCGGTCTGGCACGGGAACTCAACGTCGAGGCCGAGGGCATCGAGATCGGGCCGTCGCCGGCCGAGGCCGACCACATCGCCAGCTTCGCGCTGCCGATCGACGATCTGGACCTGACCGTCCGTTCGTACAACTGCCTCAAGCGCGAGGGTGTGCACACGGTGGGCGAGCTCGTCGCCCGCACGGAGTCCGACCTGCTGGACATCCGTAACTTCGGCCAGAAGTCCATCGACGAGGTGAAGATCAAGCTGCACCAGCTGGGTCTCTCGCTCAAGGACAGCCCGGCCACGTTTGATCCGTCGGAGGTCGCCGGCTACGACGCCGCCACCGGCACCTGGACGAGCGATGCCGGCTACGACCTGGATGACAACCAGGACTACGCCGAAACCGAACAGCTTTAACGAAAACCGTCCCGGTCCTACCTGATACGGGGGCCGGCCCCATTTAGGAGATAGTCGCAATGCCCAAACCCACCAAGGGTCCTCGCCTCGGCGGGTCGTCCTCACACCAGAAGGCGCTCTTGGCCAACCTGGCCACGTCGCTGTTCGAGCACGGCCGGATCAAGACGACCGAGCCGAAGGCCCGGGCGTTGCGTCCGTACGCCGAGAAGCTGATCACCCACGCCAAGAAGGGCGAGCTGCACAACCGGCGCGAGGTGATGAAGAAGATCCGCGACAAGGACGTCGTGCACGTTCTGTTCGCCGAGATCGGTCCCTTCTTCGCCGATCGCGAGGGCGGCTACACCCGCATCATCAAGGTCGAGAACCGTAAGGGCGACAACGCCCCCATGGCGGTCATCGAGCTGGTGCGGGAGAAGACCGTGACCTCCGAGGCGGACCGCGCACGTCGCGCTGCCGCCGCGCAGGCCAAGGCCGCCGAGGCTGAGGCCCCCGCTGAGGACGCCGCCGAAGAGGCCAAGGTCGAGGAGACCGAGGCTCCTGAGGCCGCTACCGAGGAGGCTCCGGCCGACGAGGCAGCTTCTGAGGATGACGCCAAGTCCTGATCAGGCATTGAACGACATGCCCGCCATCGATTCCGGTGGCGGGCATGTCGCTTCTGTCCGCCTGCGGCTCGATATCGCATACGACGGCACCGATTTCGCGGGCTGGGCGGTGCAGGCCGGTCAGCGCACGGTCGCCGGGGTGATCGACGAGGCGCTCTCGACGGTGTTCCGCACGACGGTGGTGACGCGGACCGCGGGCCGCACCGACACCGGCGTGCATGCCACCGGCCAGGTCGCCCATGTCGACATCCCCGTCGACGCCGTCGCGCACGCCTACCCGCGGAGCACGCGCCCCGGCGATGCCGAATTCACCCCGCTGGTGCGACGATTGGCGCGGCTGCTGCCGACTGATGTCCGCATCCGCGACATCGTCCGGGCCCCTGCGGGTTTCGACGCCAGGTTCTCGGCGCTGCGTCGGCATTACACCTATCGTCTGAGCCTGGCCCCGTACGGTGTCGAGCCGGCCGAGGCCCGGTTCGTGACACCGTGGGCGAAGCCGCTGGACGTCGACGCGATGTCGGCAGCGTCACGGGAGTTGTTGGGCCTCAATGACTTTGCGGCGTTCTGCCGTCACCGTCCCGGCGCCACCACGATCCGTGACCTGCAGCGGCTCGAGTGGGTTCGCGACGGCCACTACGTGACCGCTCATGTCACCGCGGACGCCTTCTGCTGGAACATGGTTCGCTCACTGGTCGGCGCGCTGCTGGCAGTGGGGGAGGGCAGGCGGTCACCGGATTGGACGGCCGGCCTGCTGGGGGAGACCAGCCGGTCCAGTGATTTCGCCGCCGCGCCCGCCCGGGGTCTGACGCTCGTTCAGGTCGACTACCCGCCCGACGAGGAGATGGCGGCCCGCAACGTCGTCACCCGGGACGTGCGCACGCTCTGAGGTGCGGGGGCCTTCGGCCCGGTGACGAATGCTGTCCACCGCTCTCAGAGCCGGGCGGCGACGAACCTCGCCGCCTGGGCCACCATGCCCGACCGGATGTAGCCGGGCGCCAGGTGATCCTGCCACCCGGCCCGCCAGTTGTACGGGCTGCTGGGGTTGCACACCGGGTCGTCGGAGTGGCACAGGTCGATGGTGCGGTTGCGATAGGCCGGGTTCAGCAGCGTGATCGGCATGGCCCAGTTGGCGCCGTTGCCGAACAACGCCACCGCCGCGACGTGCCGGTCGGTGCCGGTCGGCAGCGGACTGTTGAATGTGAATGCCGCGACGGGCATGGCCAGCACGAGATCGGTTGCGGCGGCGCCCAACGAGTAGCCGCCGAGCACCAGGCGGGTCCGGGGACAGTTGCGGGCCATCCACTGCACGCGTCGGCTCATGTCGTTGGCGCCCACGTCGACCTGGGTGTCGGCCGGATATCTCACCGGATAGAGGCTGATGTTCGGGCCGCGCAGGGCGCGCAACGCATTGACGAAGGCAGCACCGACTTGTCCGGGACCCGGGGGCTCCATGCGGCCGCGGGCGAACACCACCTCGGCGGGCGGGCATGTGACGCCGTTCGCGGTGCCGATCATGCTGGGCGCCACCGCCATTGGTACCACGACCGCAGTCAGGGTGGTGATCAGCACGGCCGACATGCGACGGCCAATCACGCATCAGATGGTATTTACGGTCCCGTCGAGAATAGGTGCCGGTCCGGCAACGATCTGGCGACGAAGATGTTCAGCCGTAGTCCGCCGACACTACGGGTTTTGGCGCGATGCCGGCCGAATCCGGCCGAAAACCGTAGTCTCGGCGTGGGTCAGAGTCGGCCCGCCACGAAATCAGCGGCCTGGTTGACCATTCCGGCGTCGATGTAGGCGCCGGCCAGGTGATCGGGCCAGTTGTTGCGCCAGGTGTCGGGATCGGCCGGGTTGCAGATCGGGTCGGCTCCGTGGCACAGCTCGATGGTCCGGTCGGCGTAGACCGGGCTGAAGTTGGAGATGGGGCCGACCCAGGCCGCGCCGTTGCCGAACAGTGCGATGGCCGCGATGTGGTCGGCCGCGTTGGCGGGAAGCGGGCTCTTGAAGCCGAAGCCGGTGAACGGAACGGCGAGCACGACGTCGGCGACGGCCGCGCCCAGCGAGTACCCGCCGATCACGAGCCGGGTGTCCGGGCAGTTGTTGGCCATGTACTGGATGTGGCCGCTCATGTCATTGGCGCCGATGTCGACCTCGGTGTCCGCCGGGTATCGGACGGCATAGACGCCGATGTTCTTGTCGACCCTGGACCGCAGCGCGTTGACGAATGCGTTGCCCAGCGTGCCGACGCCGGCGGGTTCGGTGCGACCGCGGGCGAAGACGACCTCGACCGGTGGGCATGGGGCGGCATTGGCCACCGCTGTAGAGCCGGGGATCACGGCCGAGGTGACCGGCAGGATTGCCGCGACCGCCGTGATGATGGCGATCACACACATCCACCGCCGGACCGGCCGGGGCCCGGGCCTTTCGATGGGAAGTTCGACCACCTAAGCGATCGTAGCGGACGCGGGCTACAGCAGCCCGGCGACGAAGTTTGCGGCGTCGTTGGCAGCGCCTTCGTAGGCCCGGTGCGCCGGGACGCTGTCGCCGTCGGTGCAGACCGGGTCACCCGGGTTGCACAGGTCGATGGAACGCGAGCCGTACACCGGGCTGGCAGTCATCGGCAGACCGAGTTTGGCCGACGGGTTGCCGAAGACGGCGACCGCGGCGACGTGCTCAGGGACGTTCGGCGGCAGCGGCGCGGTGAAGCCGACGGCCGGGAACGGAACGGCGGCGATCACGTCGATCACCGCGGCCCCCTGCGAATAGCCGCCGAGCACCAGGCGGGTCGCCGGGCAGTTGTCCACCATCCACTGGATGTGGCCGCTGGCGTCGTTGGCGCCGCCGGCCGCGGCCAGGAAGTCGTAGCTGGCGGGGTAGTTCACCGCGTAGGCGCCGACGGAGCGGCCGCCGACCTTGCCGCGCAGCGAGTTGACGAACGCGCTGCCGATCCGGCCGAGGCCCGGGCTCTCGCTCGTGCCGCGGGCGAAAACGACCTCGATGTCCGGGCAGTCGGCCGCCGAGGCCACCGGAAGCGTCGAGGTGGGCGTCGGCACCACAACCGGTGCGACGACGGCGGCGGCAGCGGTCAGCGCTGCTGCCACGAACACGGTGCAGCGACGAACAAGATCAATGGCCACGCCAAATCCTAACGCTCGTGGGCGCCTAGACGATTCCCGCGACGAAGTTGGCGGCCTGATCGGCCATGCCTACGTAGTCGCTGTGCGCGAACGGGTTCCGGCCGCGCGAGCAGATCGGGTCACCGTCTTTGCAGATGTCGATGGCCTTGCCGCCGAACACCGACGAGGTGAGCGGGATCCCGAACTTGGCGGAGGGGTTTCCGAAGGCCACCGCCGCGGCGACCTGCGGGACCAGGTTGCCGGCCAGTGGCGGTGCCGATCCGACCTCCCCGACCCGGTTGCCGAGCGGCGGGATGCCGGCCAACATGTCGACGACCGCGGCGCCCTGTGAGTAGCCGCCGAGCACGACCCGGGTCGACGGGCACGAGGACGCCAGCGTGGCGATGCGGTTGGCGGCGTCGGTCGCTCCGTCAGCAGCGGCCAGGAAGTCGTAGCTGGCGGGGTAGTTGACCGCATAGGTGGAGACCGTGCGACCGCCGAGCCGGGAAGTCAGCGCGTCGGCGAACGCCTGCCCGGGCCGGCCCAGACCCGGGGCATCGTTGGTGCCGCGGGCGAAGATGACCTCCACGTCGGAGCACGGTTCGGCAGCGGCAGGCGAGGCCAGAGCAAGCGGAACGGCCGCGCTGACCAGGGTCGATACGATCGCGGCCACCCGGGCCGACTTCCGGAGGAGACTCACGGGGGACATCGTCACACAAAATGGTTAGCCGCGGCTAATCGTTTGCCGGTTCGGTCGCCTCCCGAATGGGCATATCGGGCCAGGTCGAGAGCTCGGTCACGTCGGGCGCTGCCTGCTCGCCGCGGTCACCCTGGCGGGCCACGGCCAGGCCGACCAGCACCACCGCTCCGCCGATCACCTGGCTCGTCGACATGGCTTCACCGAGCATGATCCAGGCGATCAGGACCGCGAACAGCACCTCCGAGAGCCCGACGAGGGAGGCGAAGCGCGGCTTGAGCCGCGCGATGCCGATGATGCCGAGGGTGTAGGCCAGCGCGGTGGGGATCAGGCCGAGCGCGATCACGGGCACCAGCCACGACGTGGTGTGTCCGGCGAGGGTCACGGGGTCGGCGGTGAAGGCCAGCGGCATGATGCCGGTCACGCCGAGAAGTGTCACCGCCGCGGTGCCGATGACGAGGCCGCCGGTGGCCAGACTGATCGGGCTGAGCCCGTCACCGTCGGTGCTGGCCCGGTTGGACATCATGAAGTAGCAGGCGGCGCACACGGCCGCGGCCAGGCCCCAGCTCACCCCGACCAGGTTGATCTGGGCACCGCTGAACACGTTGAGCACCATGATGATTCCGGCGATGGCCAGTGCCACGCCACCGAAGGTCATGGCGCTGGGGCGGTGCCGGGTGGTGGCCCAGACCCAGCCGACGACGAGGATCGGCGCGGTGTATTCGAGCAGCAGTGCCACGCCGACCGACAGGTGCGCGACGGCGTTGTAGTAGCAGAGTTGGGCGCCGGCGATCGGGATCAGGCCGTAGGCGACGACGGTTCTGGCGTGCCCGAGAACCTCGCGGATCCAGCCGGGGCGGACGACGCTGGCGAAGGCGGCCATGATCAGCGCGCCGCCGGCGAGCCGGGCGATGACGGCAGCCGTGGGGCTCCACCCGGACTCCATCAGGGCTTTGGCGAACGGGCCCGACGACCCGAATGCCAGCGCGGAACTGACGGCGAACACTAGGCCGAGCCGGAAATCGTTGTCGGCGGTCCTGCGCGCGAGCTGGGCTTCGGCAGTCATCGGTACACCTCCCCTGGGGCATGTCATGAGTAAAACTGATTATGGTGATGACAGTAAGGTTGACGGTACGGCGACCAGTGGTCAGGAGTCAAATGCTTTTTACCTATGACACGGAGCTCACGCTCCGGGCCGCGACGGTGTTGGTGAACACCGATCGGGTAGAGGGCGAACGACTGTCTGACCAGGCCGCCCTCAGTGCGTACCTGGACGACTTCGGCTGGACCGGGCGGCGGGACCGTGACGAGGCCGAACTGGCGGCCGTGCGCCGGTTGCGGGGCCGGCTGGGGGAGATCTGGGCGGCCGCCGACGACGAGGAAGAGGCCGTCCGTCTGGTCAACGCCCTGCTGAGCGACACCAAGGCATCGCCATGGCTGACGCGGCACAAGGAGATGCCGGACTGGCACCTGCACCTGGCCTCGGTCGACGATCCGCTGGCGCAACGCATGGGCGCCGAGATGGCGATGGCATTGGCCGATCTGATCCGCGGCGGTGAACTGCGTCGCCTCAAGATCTGCGCGGCGCCGGACTGCGAGGCGGTGCTGACCGACCTGTCGCGCAACCGCTCGCGCATCTTCTGCGACACCGGCAACTGCGGTAACCGCCAGCACGTCGCGGCCTATCGGCAGCGCCAGCGCGCTGACTGATCGCGCTCAAATCGGCGTGATCGCGCTGTCTCCGCCCGGGTTAGGGTTGCGCACGGGGGACATATGGCACGGCGACCGGCCACTCGGCTACAGCTCAGCGGGCACCGATTCCTGTTGCGGCGCATGGCACACGCGTTGGTTCGCGGTGATGCGCGGATGCTCGACGATCCATTGCGCGCACAGGCAGTCTCCTACGGCGTCGGCTGCGCACTGGCGCTCGTCGCGCTCGCGGTGTGCGCGGTGCTCGCCCTCGTCCGCCCGGGTTCGGCGCCCGGCGATGCGCCGATCCTGATGGCCCGCGATTCCGGTGCGCTGTACGTGCGGATCGCCGATGTCGCGCACCCGGTGTCGAACCTGGCTTCCGCCCGGCTCATCGTCGGCGCACCGGCCAATCCCGTCGTGGTCGACGACGCCGCGATCGCGAAGCTCCGGCGCGGGCCACTGGTCGGCATCCCGGGTGCCCCCACCGAGATCGGCCGGCCGCTCGGCCTCGATGAGTCGGACTGGGCCGTCTGCGATGTCTCCGAACCGGCCGAGACGGTGCTGCTGGCCGGCCGGTCCGACCGGCAGATCTCTGCACTGCGGGATGGACAGGCCCTGCTGGTGTCGGCGCACGCGGCAGGTGCATCCGCTTATGTGCTCGCCGACGGGTGGCGGGCCAGGGTAGACCTTCGCGACATCGCGGTGGTGCGGGCACTGCAGCTGGAAGGTGTGTCCGCCCAGCCGGTTTCGCAGACCCTGCTGGACGCCATTCCGGAAGCGCCTGCCCTGCAGCCACCTGCGATCGCCGACGTGGGCACCGCGGGGCCGGCGGCGCTGGGCGGACTCACGGTGGGCACCGTGATCCGGGTGATGCGCACCGGGTCTGCGGAGTTCTATGTGGTGCTGGCCGACGGTGTGCAGCGCATCGACCGGGTGGCGGCGGACGTCATCCGCTTCAGCGTCGCGCAACCCGGCGGTGAGCCACCGATCGTTCCTGCCGACGTGGTGGCCGATGTCCCGGTCGCCCGCGGGCTGGCCGTGGCCCGGTTCCCGGAACGGGTCCTGCGCCGAGCCCGGGCGGTGATATGCGCCCGCTGGAATCCGCGACAGCCCGATCCCGGCACGAATACCGCTGTGGCCATGGTGGATTCGTTGCCCGACGGTAGTGTGCAGCTGGCCCAGGCCGATGCGGCCGGGCCGAACATCGACCGGGTGCAGATGCCGGTCGGCCGCAGCGTGTACCTGCAGGCCCGGGGTGTCACCCGCGAGGCCTCCTCCGGCGGTCCGTTGTATCTGCTCAACGACGTCGGTGTGCTGTTCGGGATTCGTGACGGCGCGACTGCTGAACTCCTCGGCCTGGGCAGTGCCCCGATTCCCGCGCCGTGGCCGATGTTGGCCATGTTGCCGCGTGGGCCCGAACTCAACCGTGAGGCCGCCTCAGTCGTGCGCGACTCGTTGCCCGGCGTCGCGGCGGCGCCCGCGTAACCGGCCGGCCGACAGCGCCAGTGCGGTCAAGACTGTCGCGGCCACACACGCGGCGGCGCCGCCGAAGGCGATCCGCCGCGGTACGGGGTCGGCCGTCGCCGAAACGGGCGGGGCTACCGACACCGGAGCATTCGGAGCAGCGGGCGACGACGGGGTGCCGCCGCTGACCGCCGCCGGCGCGTCGACGACACCGTGCCCGACGACCGGGTTCCAGCCGTCAGCCGGGGTGCGCGCAGTGTCTTCGATGCGCCGCATCACCTCACGCGCGCTCAGCTGTGGGAACCGCGAACGCACCAGTGCGGCGATTCCGGCCACCACGGGCGCGGCGTAACTGGTTCCCGAGATCGGGGCGTCGCGCCCGACGACATCGATCAACCGCTCGCCGTCCGGATGCAGCGACACCAGGTTCTCGCCGGGCGCGGCCACGTCGACCCAAGGACCAGCGAGGCTGAAAGCCGATGCGGTGCCGTCAGATCCGACGGAGCCGACACACAACACCAGGTCGTCGTACCAGGCCGGGCTCGACACCGAACGCAGGTGATCCCAGTCGTTGGCGGCCGGGCCGGCGTCGGCGTTCTGTTCCGTGCAGCCCGCGCCGACGTTTCCGGCCGCCGCGACCACCACGACATTGCGCACGTCGACGGCGTAGCTCAGGGCGGCGCCGAGGGCACGGTCGTCGGGGGCGGCATCGGCGGCCACGCACGCAGGAGACGAGATGTTGATGACGGTCGCGCCGAGGTCCGCCGCGGTGCGTACCGCCATGGCCAGCGTGTTGACGTTCCCGACGCCGATGGAGCCACCGTCGGTGGCGAACTTGTTGCTCGACTGCCGGATGGCCAGGATCGCGGCGTCGGGGGCCACCCCGCTGAATCCCGAACTCGGTGCCGCGGCGGCGATTCCGGCCACGATCGTGCCATGCCCGTCACAGTCGGCGGTGCCGTCACCACGTGACACGTAGTCGCCGCCACCGACGAGGTGGGGGAGCAGGCGATGCCGGGCCACCCCGGTGTCGATCACCGCGATGGTCTGGCCTGCGCCGCGCGTGAGCGGCCACACCGCGTCCAGCCATGGATTGCTCGCCGAGGCATCAGCTGCCGAGGCGGACTCGTAGCACGGCTGACGCTGTTGGGTGGGCACGGCGGGCGCCGGTGGTGCCGGCCGGGGCAGCAATGTGGCGTCCACTGCGGGCGGCACCACCGCGGCGGCCGGCGCGATCGCCACCAGTGGGAGTCCGGCGAGCAGGGTTGCGGCCAAGCCGGCCGATCCCTTCACTTCGGCCCCAGTCCGAGAACCAGGTCGAAGGCTCCGGTCAACCAACATGCCAGCGGGACCACCGCCGCCAAAGCGGCATATTCGAGGGCATCGGCGATGCGGGCCGCTACCGGACTCTGCACCGTGACCGGCCACAGCAGTGCGATTCCGGTACCGACGGCGAGAATCCCGGTCCAGCTGCCCTGTCCCGGAGCCCATGCCACGACGAGTACGAAAGTCGCTGTGAGTGCCAAGAATCCGGCGACGGCCGGGCCGGTGCGGCAGCGGCCCGAGGCATATGTGCGCGAGCGCAAAAGCAGCGCCACGCCGACGGCCGCGGTGAAGGCGACCTCGGCACCCGTTACCCGCCCCAGGCCGGTGAGGGTCAGGGCCGCGATACCCAGCGCGATCGCCGTCGAACAACCGAGGATCAGGCCCACCAGGTTTCGGTGCCCGCGCCGGAGCGTCGCTTCGGTGCCGAAGTCGTTGCCGCCCAACTCATCCTCTTCGGCGCCGGGATACCCTGGAACCGCGGGTGTCAGGCCGGCCAGTGCGATGGACAACCGTGGGGTCAACGCCAACAGGCCCAGTCCGAGTGCGCTCAGCACTGCGCCCGATGCCGGTGTGCTCACCGGCCACAACGCTGCGCCACCTGCCGCCACGGCCACCAGTCCGGCAGCCGTGGTGACCGCGACCAGGATCTCGGTGTCGTCACCGGACACCCGAACCAGCACCGCGCCCAGCGAGGCCGCCGCCACCGCGGCCAGGAAGACGTTCGCCGGCGCGGGCCCTGCGGGCACCACCAGAAATCCGAGCACCGCCACGTGTGCCACCGCCGCGATGTTGAGCACCGAGACGGCGGCCGAATCCAGTCGGAGCGGTTCTGCTCCGACCGCCACGGCGGTGACGACGACGGCCGCCACCGCGGTGGCCGCGATCCGGCCCCACCCGTGATTGCCCAGCCCCGCCCAGGTGAGCGCCACGATCCCCAGTGCACAGGTCCACAGACAACCCGCGACACGAAGCGCCATGGGCAGGCTGCCGTCCGGTGGTTCGGCCGCGGGCACCGCGACCAGCGGCCGGTCGGGCCCGGGATGTTCGGAGGCCGCGGTCAGCACAAGCAGATCGCCGTCACGAATATCGTTCTGCGCCAGGGTGGTCGACTCATCGAGAATCTGCCCACCGAGGTGGGTCAGGTGCCAGCGCCGCGAGGTACCGTCGCCGACGTCGAGTGCATCGACGATCCAGGGCAACATCTCACCCACCGTCAGGGCGGCGGGCAGGGACAGATCCACCGTGGCACCGTGACCCGCCTCGTCCGGTGACCCGCAGTGAATCGACACGTGGCGCAACGAATCCGGCATCGCATCACCCCCCCGGTTGACGCCGCATATGTCACGCTAACCGACCTCGTGCCTGCCGCCGCGCACCAATATTTCCGGCACCGACAGGGAACCCGACGAGCTTCGCGTGCGTCCAAACGTCGATGGAACCCATCCGCACACCGCTCCCCGCCGGGGGCTCCCATGAGGTGGTGATCGACGCACCGCCTCCATTGCCTCGGTCTACTCCGGTCAGCCTGCTGACCCGGCTGTTGCCGCTCGTGCTGGTGGCCGCGATGGCGGGCATGATCGCGGTGTACGTCACCTCGGGTGCGGCTGCCGGCCGCGGACCGGGGTTCGCGATGTTCCCGATCATCATGGTCATGTCGGCGCTCGGCACGGCGGCCTACAGCCTCAAGACCGGCGGCCGGGCAACCGAACTGCACCGGGACCGCTGCGAATACCTGCGGTATCTGGACGGGATCGATGCCGCGGCCGGGGAAACCGCTCGCTCAGAGTGGTTGGAGCTGCATGCGGACCAGCCGGAACCCTCGCGGCTGTGGACCCTGGCCGGTGGCGAACGTATGTGGCATCGCGGACCTGATGCGCCGGAGTTCTGCGTGGTGCGGGTCGGGGTGGGGGAGCGGCCGCCGGCGACCCGGCTGGTCGCCGCGGGGTCCGATCCCGGACGTGAGGTGGATCCGGTGACGGCATCGGCTCTGGCGCAACTGATCCGGCGTCGCTCGACGGTGGCGGATGCACCGGTCACCGTGAACCTCCGCCACCTCGGTCACCTCGGCGTGAGCGGTCCCCCCGAGCTGGTCCGGGCTCTGCTGCGCGCGATGGTCTGCCAGTTGGCGACCGCGCACAGCCCGCAGCACCTGCGCATCGCCGCGATCCTCGACGCGCCGACGGCGCGTGACTGGGACTGGATGAAATGGCTTGACCACCACTGGCATCCCGGCCACGACGGAGAACCCGAGACTCTGCGATTGCGCGTGCTCTCGGCGTTGCCCGCGGCCGAGCCGCCGATGCACACCGTCGTCATCGTCGACTCTGCATCCGCGCGGCTCGCCCACCCGGGACCCGGCGTCACGCTGGTGAGTGTCGCGGACCATGCCGAAAGCGGCGCCACGGACTTGGATCTGCACCTGAGCGCCGAAGCGGTACGCGGGGGCGGTATCTCGGCGCGGCCCGATCAGTTGACTGCTGCTCAGGCCCTCACCTGTGCCCGGCGGTTGGCGCGATACCGGGTCGCCGACCGGCCCACCACCACCGGATGGCTTCAGTTGATCGGCGTCGACGATCCGGCCCGGATCGATCCGCCGAGCCGGTGGCGGTCGCGGGACCGCGAACGGTTCCTGCGGGTCCCCGTCGGTTGGCGTGACGACGGCACCGTGCTGGATCTCGATCTCAAGGAGGCGGCGCAGGGCGGGATGGGGCCGCACGGATTGTGTGTGGGTGCCACCGGGTCGGGCAAATCGGAGTTCCTGCGTACGTTGGTGCTGGGATTGGTCGCGACGCATTCGCCTGAGGCGCTCAACCTGGTGCTCGTCGACTTCAAGGGCGGTGCCACGTTTCTCGGCTTGCACCAGACCCGGCACGTCAGTGCCCTGATCACCAACCTGGCCGAGGAGGCGCAGCTGGTGGATCGCATGGCCGATGCGCTGGCCGGGGAGATGACCCGTCGGCAAGAGCTGCTGCGGGCGGCCGGCAACCTGGCCAACGTCGCCGAATACCGGAGCCGCTCCGATCTGCCCGCCCTGCCCGCGTTGCTGATCGTCGTCGACGAATTCTCCGAACTACTGCAGCAGCACCCGGATTTCGCCGACGTGTTCGTGGCGATAGGCAGGGTCGGGCGATCGCTGGGCATACACCTGCTGTTGGCGAGCCAGCGCTTGGATGAAGGCCGGCTGCGGGGTCTGGACAGCCACCTGTCGTACCGGGTGTGCCTCAAGACCTTCTCGCCCAACGAATCCCGTTCAGTTCTCGGCGTTTCCGATGCGTACGAGCTTCCGAACGAACCGGGTTCGGCCTACCTCAAGACGCCCTCCGGTGAGATCGTCAGGTTCCAGACCGCGTTCGTCTCGGCGCCCGGCCCGGTGGCCGAAAGGTCTCCGCGTGCGACCTCCGAGATTCCGCGGCGCTTCGTGGTGCCCTGGACCGCGACTGCCCGACGCCTGACACCCCGCCCGCGAACGACCATGCTGCAACAGGTCCTCGGCCGCCTGGAGGGCCACGGGCCTGCCGCTCACCAGGTGTGGCTACCTCCGTTGCCCCCGGCCATACCGCTCAGCGATGTGCTGTTGTCCGAGGCCGAGCCGCTCGTGGTCGCGATCGGCCTGGTGGACCGTCCCTACGAACAACGCCGCGATCGGCTGATCGTGGCATTGGGCGCCGGTCAGGGCAACGTGGCGATCATCGGTGGTCCGCAGTCCGGAAAGTCCACGGCGGCAAAGACCTTGGCGCTGGCACTGGCGGCCACCCACCATCCGCGGGACGTCCAACTTTATTGCCTGGATTTCGGCGGCGGTGCCCTGAGTGCGTTGCACGTGCTGCCGCACGTCGGAGCGGTCGCGGGGCGCGGGGATGCCGATCTGGTGCGCCGCACCGTCGCCGAACTGCACGCCATGGTCAGCGCTCGTGAGGCGCGGTTCCGCGATCGGGGTATCGGCTCGGTGGCCGAGTACCGGACGCGCCGGGAGACCGATGACCCGTTCGGCGACGTCTTCCTGATCATCGACGGTTGGTCGACGTTCCGTGGTGAATTCGAGTCCCTGGAAACATCGATCACCGCGCTTGCGGTGCAGGGCCTTTCACTCGGGGTGCACGTGGTGGTGACGGCCTCGCGGTGGGCGGAGCTTCGTCCGGCGCTCAAGGACCAACTGGGCACCCGGATCGAGCTACGACTCGGTGATCCGGCCGAATCCGAGATGGACCGCAAACGTGCGCGTCACATCGGCCAGTGCGGGCCCGGCCGCGGACTCACCCGCGAGGGCCATGAGCTGTTGATCGCATTGCCCCGGCTGGACGGCACCGCGAGCGAGAACGGCATCGGCGTGGCCCTGGGCCGGGTGGCAGAGACCCTTCGCGCGCAACACGGGCCGGTTCGGGCACCGACCATCCGGCTGTTGCCGGCGCGGGTGCCCGGGCTCGGACCGGTGTCCCGGACACACCCCGCCACCGAGGTGGCGCTGGGGCTCGGCGAACGTGAACTCGCCCCGGTGCTACTCGATTTCGCCGCCCAGCCCGATCTGCTGATCCTCGGCGATACCGGCTGCGGAAAGTCGACCGCGCTGCGCACGCTGTGCCGGGATCTGGTGACCGCCAACGAGCCGGCCGCCGTGCAATTGCTCATCGTGGACTTTCGCCGGGCCCTGCTGGGCACGGTGGAATCGGACCATCTCGCCGGCTACGCGGCGTCGTCCGGGGCTCTGGACGCCGCGCTGCCGACGGTGCTCGAGACGATGCGGTCCCGGATGCCGGGGCCCGACGTCACCCAGGGGCAGCTGCGGGACCGGTCGTGGTGGGTGGGTCCGGAGGTGTACGTGGTGGTCGACGACTATGACCTCGTCGCGGGCTCAGGGGCGAATCCGTTGTCGGCCCTGCTGGAATACCTGCCACATGCTCGTGACCTCGGACTGCACTTGGTGTTGGCCCGCCGTTCGGGCGGTGCGGCGCGGGCGATGTTCGATCCCGTCCTGGCCGCGGTCAAGGATCTGGGCTGCATGGGCCTGATGATGAGTGCGAGTCCCGATGACGGCGTGCTGCTGGGTTCGGTCCGGCCGGTGCGGCTTCCGCCGGGACGTGGCACGCTGCTCACTCGCTCGACGCCCGATCAATTGATTCAGGTCACGATGTCCGGCGGGGACGGGAAGTGGTGAGCGCCGCTGTCATCGAGGCCGGGCCGGTGATCGTCCGCGGACCCGGCCCGGTTCCGGCCGACCTCGCCGCAGCGGCGGTGGCCGGTATCGATGACGAGATCGCCCTGATCGGCGATGATCTCGTCACCACAGCTGAGCTGTGGGCCGATGTCCTCGAAGCCGCCGCGGCCGGTGCGCCGAAGCTCACGGTGGTGTGTCCTTCGTTCTGGACGGCCGATCAGCGCGAACGGGTGCGGAGCGCCGGCAGTGTGGCCGGGGCCGAAGTGACTGTGATGCAGCGGGTTCAGGCCCTGAGCGCACCGCTGAGGAGTACGTCGTGGGTCGTGGTAGAGATCGCCGATGAGCTCGTGACGATGACGGGTGTCGATGCCGAACCGATCATGCTGGCCCGCCACTGGGACGCCGATCTCGATCCGGAGGTGGTGGTACGCGCCGTGATCGAGATGGCCGGTGTGCCGGTCGAGGTGACCGTCGACGCGCCGGAGGAAGTTGCCGGGGCGACGGCGTTGGGCACAGCGGTGGTGGCCGGGCTGCATCAGCACGGGCTCGTGGCAGCCCTGGCCGATCCGCGGCGGTGGCGGGACGCGCTCGACACCTCTGACGTCGCTGCCGGCGAGAACACCGGCGGGCCGGCGCGCCGGGGTCGGGCGGCGGTCTGCGCCGCCATGGGTGTGGTGGTGATCCTGGGCGGGATCGCGCTCACCGGCCAGGGCCGGCCGGCGGACGACCCCGCGATGACGGTTCTGGTGGAGGGCCGCGTGGGTATGCAGATTCCGGCCGGCTGGACCGTGGACCGAATAACCGACGGTCCGGGATCGGCTCGGGTTCAGGTGGTTTCGTCCTCCGATCCACAGGTGGTGGTTCATTTGACCCAGTCCGCCGTCGGTGAGGGTGCGGTGGCCGACACGTTGCACCAGGCCCTGCGGGAGCAACCGCCGGGCGTGTTCACGGACTTCGATCCGGCCGCCGTCGTCGCCGCGCGCCCGGTGGTCAGCTACCGGGAGATCCGTGCCGGGCGCGAGATTCGCTGGGCAGTGTTCGTCGACGGGCCGGTGCGGATCGCGATCGGGTGTCAGAGCGCCCCGGGTCACGGTGAGGCGGTGCGGCCCGCATGCGAGGCGGCGACCCGCTCAGCGCACGCGGTGGCGTGAAATTCGGTGGAACCGAATCGGCGTCTGCTGCGTCGAATTGTTATATCCCGCAAGACAAGATCGGAAGGCCATTGCAATGTCACCAGGACAGACGGGGCCGCTGGGCGCCGATTTCGACGTAATGGCCAGCGTGGCCGGCCGGATCGACGGTCTCAACGACGACATCCGGACCATGCTGCAGCTGTTCATCGGCCGGATGAGCAGCGTCCCGCCCACGGTGTGGGGTGGGGCGGCGGCCCTGCGGTTCCGGGACGTGGTCGACCGCTGGAATCGCGAATCGCTCACCCTGCACACCACGCTGGGCCGGATCGCCGAGACTGTCCGGGCCAACGAGCGCACGCTGCGCACCGCCGCCGACACCCATGCGCAGCGCCTCGGCGCTGTCGGCGACGGCATCTGATCGGAGCCCACCATGGATCAGGTTCTGTCCTACGACTTCGGTGAGATCGAGTACACGGTCCGCCAGGAGATTCACACCACCTCGGGCCGGTTCAACGCCGCCCTCGACGAATTGCGTTCGCACATAGCGCCACTGCAGCAGACGTGGACCCGTGAGGCCGCGCAGGCCTACGCCGTCGAGCAGGCGCGGTGGAACAAGGCCGCGGCGGCGCTCAACGACATCCTGTTCGCGTTGGGCAATGCGGTACGCGACGGTGCCGACGACGTGGCCGCCACCGATCGCAGTGCCGCGAACGCGTGGGGCAGCTGAGGCCCCTCACCGAGCCGGTGCGGTCCCGTTCGGTGGAGAGGACCGGGCGGGACCGCACACTTCTGCGTCAGCGGCTCGAGCTGGAATCGCCTGCCCGCCGGGGACGGCGGTGGCCACCGCGCTGCTGCCCGCTCGCGCCGGACCGGGCCGACGGCGCACCGCCGTTGCGCGAGGAACCGTTCGGGCGGTTACGCCGCTGCTGCTGGCCGGACTTGCCGGGCTGGCCGGACCTGCCGCCGCCCTGACGTCGCGGTGCCGGAGCGGCCTGGGCGGCGGGCTCGGGACGGATCGGATCGCCGAAAACCCGGTCTCCGGGGGCGATCTCACGCAGCACCGGATGGTCGGTGCCCTTCACCCGGGTGATCGTCGGCTTGACGCCGGCCTTGCGGGTCAGGCTGCGGACGTCGGAAACCTGCGCGTCCTGCATGATCGTCACCACGGTGCCCTCGTTGCCGGCGCGGGCCGTGCGCCCCGACCGGTGCAGGTAGGCCTTGTGCTCGACCGGCGGGTCGGCGTGCACGACGAGGCTGACGTCGTCGACGTGGATGCCGCGCGCGGCGATGTCCGTCGCGACCAGCACCGCTGCCGAGCCGTCGGAGAACGCCGTGAGATTGCGGGTGCGGGCGTTCTGGGACAGGTTGCCGTGCAGTTCCACGGCCGAGATGCCACGCGAATTCAGTTGGCGGGTGAGATTTTTCGCTCCGTACTTGGTGCGGGCGAACACGATGGTGCGGCCCGGCGCGGCGGCCAGGTCGGCGACCACGTTGATCCGCGTGGCGTTGTCCACGTGCAACACGTGGTGCACCATCGCGGCCACCGGCGACTGCGCGGAGTCCACGCTGTGCACCACCGGGTTGTGCAGGTAGCGGTCCACCAGCACGTCCACCCCGGCATCCAGGGTGGCCGAGAACAGCAGGCGCTGGCAGTTTTTCGGCGTGCGGTCCAGCAATCGCTTCACACCGGGGAGGAAGCCGAGGTCGGCCATGTGGTCGGCCTCGTCGAGCACGGTGATCTCGACCGAGGACAGATCGGCGTGGCCCGACTTCACGTGGTCCTCGAGCCGGCCGGGGCAGGCGATCACGATGTCCACACCGCGCTGCAGGGCGGCGATCTGCGGGTTGGGGCCCACCCCGCCGAAGATGTTGATCGACCGCAGCCCGGTAGCGGCGGCCAGCGGGGCCAATGAGGCCTCGATCTGGGTGACGAGCTCACGGGTGGGCGCCAGGATCAGCGCGCGGGGCCGGTTCGGTGCCCGGCGGGTGCCGCTGGTGGCCAGACGGGCGACCAGGGGAAGCAGGAAGGCGTAGGTCTTGCCGGAGCCGGTGCGGCCGCGGCCGAGCACATCGCGGCCGGTCAGCGAGTCGGGCAGGGTGGCGGCCTGGATGGGGAACGGGCTGTGCACCCCGTTGGCGGCCAGAGCGGAAACGAGCTCTGCGGGCAGGCCGAGGTCAGCAAAAGACGTCTGGGCAGACAAAAACAAACTCCGAAGAAAGAGGGCGGTTGTCCTGCCCGGCGCGGGTGATTCCCACGGCGCTGAGATTGAAGTTCGAGATTGCGGCAGAGGCAGAACAGGCAAGCCGCGACGGCTCAACCATACCGGTACCGGAGTGGATTCCTCGATTTCCGGCGGCTGACCAGCGGGTGGTATCCATCACAGGCCAGGCAGGTCAACTATCCTGGCGGGTACGCGTGAATGCCATGTCAATGGCCCGACGCCGGGAGAGATGATCGCCGTGGCCGCATCGAGGAACGCGGGAGGCCGGATGTCCACCCGGGCCCTGCCCGCGAAGGTGCGCGCTATCCATGATCTGTTCATCGACGGCCAGGTGGACGCCGACTCCCTGGATTCCACCCCGGTTCGTCGCGTCATCGTGGAGAGTTGGCAGCGCAGCCTGGCCACCGGCGTCGACCCCGATCTGGGCACCCGTGCGGCCGCGGCGGCGGCCGCGCTGACCGAACTGCGCAACACGCATCCACTCGCGCCCACGCTGCCGCTGATCCGGCGGCTGCTGGTCGACGATGCCGTCGACGCCGGCGTGGTGGTGGCGATCACCGCGGCCGACGGCACCCTGCTGTGGGTCGAGGGAGATCCGGGGGTGCGGCGCAAAGCCGAGGCGATGAACTTCGTGCCCGGATCCGACTGGAGCGAGCGGGCAGCCGGGACCAACGCGCCCGGTACCGCGCTGGCCCTGGACCGGGAACTGCAGATCCTGGGCTCCGAGCACTTCTCCCGCACGGTGCACTCATGGAGTTGTACCGCGGTGCCGGTACACGACCCGGCGACCGGGGCGCTGCTGGGCGCCATCGACCTGACGGGCGGGTCCGCCGTCGCGTCCCCGCAGACGTTGGCACTGGTGCGGGCCACCGCCGTCGCGGTCGAGAACCAGCTGGCGTTGTTGCGCCTCACCGGGCCCGCCGCACCCGCGGCCGCCGAGGGTCCGCGTCTGACCGTGCTGGGCGCCGACCGTCCCCGCTGGGAGGTGCCCGACGCCGCAGGCCGGCCCCAGTCGAGCGTGCTGACCGGACGGCACGCCGACATCCTGGTGCTGCTGATGCGCCATCCCGAGGGGCTGAGCGCCGACCACCTGGCCATGCTGCTCGACGACAAGGACCTCGACGTGGTCACCGTGCGGGCCGAGGTGTCGCGGCTGCGCCGGGTCATCGGCGGCACCTACATCGCGTCGCGGCCCTATCGCCTGCTGGCTCCGGTGGCCAGCGACCTGGGTGACGCGTTCGAAGCCCTGCAGGCCGGGAATGTCTCGGCCGCCCTGGACGCGTACACGGGCGCGTTGCTGCCGCAGTCGGTCTCCCCGGCGATCGCCCGGTTACGCACCGAGCTGAGTGCGAGCCTGCGCGAAGCGGTGCTGGCCGGGGGCAACCTGAGCCTGTTGCGGCGGTGGTTGGCGCTGCCCGACGGCCGTGACGATCGGCGCGGTTGGCGGATGCTGCACGACCATGCCGAGGCCGACCCGGTGGCGCGCGCGCAGGCTCGTGGGCACCTGGCCGGAATCGACGCTGAGCTGGGCTGAATTGTCGGCCTGCCGGCGTGCTGATCGTCTCGCCGACGACCCTGCAACGCCTCTTTTGATCAGTGCAACTGTGCTGCAACCTACTGCTGACTACCTTTAGTGACGATCGACACATATCGGTGTCCGAATGCAGGAGATTGCCATGACCGTTTACGCACGTCCGGGCGCGCAGGGCGCCGTGATGTCGTTTGAATCCCGCTACGACAACTACATCGGCGGCGAGTGGGTCGCCCCCGCCGAGGGCCGCTACTTCGAGAACCCGACGCCGGTCACCGGTCAGGTGTTCTGCGAGGTGGCCCGGTCCACCGAGGCCGATGTCGAGAAGGCGCTGGACGCCGCGCACGCGGCCGCACCCGCGTGGGGCAAGACCTCGCCGGCCGAGCGCGCGGTCATCCTCAACAAGATCGCCGACCGGATCGAGGAGAACCTCGAATCCGTGGCGCTGGCCGAGTCCTGGGACAACGGCAAGCCGATCCGCGAGACGCTGAATGCCGACATCCCGCTGGCGATCGACCACTTCCGGTACTTCGCCGGGGTGGTGCGGGCCCAGGAGGGCTCGCTCTCGCAGATCGACGAGGACACCGTCGCGTACCACTTCCATGAGCCGCTCGGCGTGGTCGGCCAGATCATCCCGTGGAACTTCCCGATCCTGATGGCCGTGTGGAAGCTGGCTCCGGCGCTGGCCGCGGGCAACGCGGTGGTGCTCAAACCTGCTGAGCAGACCCCGGTTTCGGTGCTGTACCTGATGTCGCTGATCGGCGATCTGCTGCCCGCCGGTGTGGTCAACGTGGTCAACGGGTTCGGTGTGGAGGCGGGCAAGCCGCTGGCCTCGAGCAACCGGATCGCCAAGATCGCCTTCACCGGTGAGACCACCACGGGCCGGCTGATCATGCAGTACGCCAGCCAGAACCTGATCCCGGTGACGCTGGAACTCGGTGGCAAGAGCCCTAACATCTTCTTCTCCGACGTGCTGTCCGCGGCCGACGACTTCCAGGACAAGGCCCTGGAGGGGTTCACGATGTTCGCACTGAACCAGGGCGAGGTGTGCACCTGCCCGTCGCGGTCGCTGATCCAGGCCGACATCTACGACGAGTTCCTCGAGCTGGCCGCCATCCGCACCAAGGCGGTGCGCCAGGGCGATCCGCTGGACACCGAGACGATGATCGGCGCGCAGGCCTCCAACGATCAGCTGGAGAAGATCCTGTCCTACATCGAGATCGGGAAATCCGAAGGCGCCCAACTGATCACCGGCGGTGAGCGAGCCGACCTCGGTGGCGACCTGAACGGTGGCTTCTACGTGGCGCCGACGATCTTCACCGGCCACAACAAGATGCGGCTGTTCCAGGAGGAGATCTTCGGTCCGGTCGTGGCGGTCACGTCGTTCAAGGACTACGACGACGCCATCTCGATCGCCAACGACACCTTGTACGGCCTGGGTGCCGGTGTGTGGAGCCGCAACGGCAACACCGCCTACCGGGCCGGCCGCGACATCAAGGCCGGCCGGGTGTGGACCAACTGCTACCACGCCTACCCCGCGCACGCCGCGTTCGGCGGATACAAGCAGTCCGGCATCGGCCGCGAGAACCACAAGATGATGCTCGACCATTACCAGCAGACCAAGAACCTGCTGGTGAGCTACGGGAACAAGGCCCAGGGCTTCTTCTAAAGCCCCCTGAACCGCCGTCGAGTGTGGAGCTGTTGCGACATTGACCCGCACGCTCGTAACAGCTCCACACTCGCGGTACCTGTGCTGAACAACTGAACATCGATGAAGCCGTCGGTATCTGACGGCGGCTTCGCCATGTCTGCGGGAGCTGTCGGAGCGCAGGCGAAATTGCTTGTGCCGCAGTGCATAGCGTAGGCCTGCCGGTCGCTGGACGCAGATTCGCGTTGGGGTGGACAGAGTGGCGGCCGCGGGCGATACTCATTGAGTCAATGGTTGAGAAACCTACCTTTAACCCGCCCCGAGGGCGGAGGCGCTGGCCGCCCAATGGTGGCCCCATATGCGAATAGTGTTGTCAATGAAGGAGTTTGAAATGGCGGGTGTGGAAGAACACCTGGAGAGCGCTGACTATCTCAAGAAGCGTCAGCTCAAATCCGGAAGTGCGGGCTGGCTGCTGCTGGCCGGCCTCGGCGTCAGCTACGTCATTTCCGGCGACTTCTCGGGCTGGAACTTCGGCCTCGAGCAGGGCGGCTTCGGCGGCCTGCTGATCGCCGTCGTGATCATCGCAGCCATGTACTTCTGCATGGTTCTCGGGTTGGCCGAACTGTCCTCGTCGCTGCCCGCGGCGGGCGGTGGCTACACGTTCGCTCGCCGCGCGCTGGGGCCGTGGGGCGGGTTCGCCACCGGTACCGCGATCCTGATCGAGTACTCGATCGCGCCGGCCGCGATCGCCACGTTCATCGGCGGCTACGTCGAATCGCTCGGCCTGTTCGGCATACACAAGGGCTGGTGGGTCTACCTGGCGGCGTTCATCATCTTCATCGGCATCCATCTCGCCGGCGTCGGTGAGGCGTTGCGGCTGATGTTCGTCATCACGGCGATCGCCCTGCTGGGCCTGGTGATCTTCGCGGTGAGTGCCATCGGGAGCTTCGACGTCGCCAACCTGACCGACATCGCCCCCGACACGGCCGCCGCCGGTGCCTCGGCGTTCCTGCCGCACGGTTACCTCGGTATCTGGGCCGCCATCCCGTTCGCGATCTGGTTCTTCCTGGCCGTCGAGGGCGTCCCGCTGGCCGCCGAGGAGACCGCCAACCCGGAGCGCAACGTGCCGCGCGGCATCATCGCCGCGATGACGGTGCTGATCGTCACTTGCGTGACGGTGCTGTTCCTGACCACGGGTGCCGGTGGCGCGGAAGCGATGTCGACGGTGGACGATCCGCTGGTGCAGGCACTCGGCGGTGAGGGCACGGCGGCCAAGTTGGTCAACTACATCGGCCTGGCCGGTTTGATCGCCAGCTTCTTCTCGATCATCTACGCCTACTCCCGGCAGACGTTCGCCCTGTCGCGGGCCGGCTACCTGCCCACCGCACTGTCGGTGACCAACAAGCGCAAGGCCCCGACACTGGCGCTGATCGTCCCGGGCATCGTCGGCTTCCTGCTGTCGCTGACGGGTCAAGGTGCCCTGATCCTCAACATGGCTGTCTTCGGCGCGGCGCTGAGCTACGTGCTGATGATGGTCAGCCACATCGTGCTGCGGGTGCGTGAGCCGAACATGCCGCGGCCATACCGCACCCCGGGTGGTATCGCCACCACCGGCTTCGCCCTGGTGGTCGCGGTCGTGGCAGTCATCGCGACCTTCCTGGTGGACCCGGTCGCCGCGGGCCTGTGCCTGCTGGTGTTCGCCGGATTCATGCTCTACTTCGCGGTCTACAGCAGGCACAAGCTGGTCGCCAACTCGCCCGACGAGGAGTTCGCGATGCTCGCGCAGGCGGAGAGCGAACTGAAATGAAGTACCACCAGCAGGTCTCGGGGGTGACCTACAGCTTCGACGGACTCGTCGAGGTGATGGCCAAGGCCACCCCGCTGCGCTCCGGCGATCAACTCGCCGGGTGCGCGGCCGAGCACGACGGCGAACGCGCTGCGGCCGCCTGGGTGCTCGCGGACCTGCCGTTGGAGGTGTTCCTCAACGAGGATCTGGTGCCGTACGACACCGACGAGGTGACCCGGCTGATCATGGACAGCCATGACCGCCAAGCCTTTTCGGAGATCTCGCATCTGACCGTCGGCGGGTTGCGGGACTGGCTGATGGACACCGCGGCCCACGATCACAGCGCCGAGCGGTTGGCCGCGGTCGCACCCGGCCTCACCCCGGAAATGGTCGCCGCGGTCAGCAAGATCATGCGCAACCAGGATCTGATCGCGGTGTCGGCCGCCGCGGAGGTCACCGCGGCGTTCCGGACCACCGTCGGCGCCCGCGGCACCCTGGCTACCCGGCTGCAGCCCAACCATCCGACGGACGACCCGCGCGGCATCGCCGCGGCGGTGCTCGACGGGTTGCTGCTGGGCTGCGGTGACGCGGTGATCGGGATCAATCCGGCCACCGACTCACCGCAGGCCACCGCCGATCTGCTGTACCTGCTCGACTCGATCCGCACGCGCTACGACATCCCCGCCCAGTCCTGCGTGTTGTCGCACGTGACCACCACGATCGGTCTGATCGAGGCCGGGGCTCCGGTGGACCTGATGTTCCAGTCGATCGCGGGCACCGAGGGCGCCAACTCCGCATTCGGGGTCGACCTGCAGCTGCTGCGGGAGGGCAACGAGGCGGCGCGCAGCCTGCGCCGCGGCACCGTCGGCGACAACGTCATGTACCTGGAGACCGGGCAGGGCTCGGTCCTGAGCTCGGGCACGCACCTGGGCGTCGGCGGCAAGCCCGTCGACCAGCAGACCTTGGAGGCCCGCGCTTACGCGGTGGCCCGCGACCTGCAGCCGCTGCTGGTCAACACCGTCGTCGGCTTCATCGGCCCGGAGTACCTGTACGACGGCAAGCAGATCATCCGGGCCGGCCTGGAAGACCACTTCTGCGGCAAGCTGCTCGGCCTGCCGATGGGGGTGGACGTCTGCTACACCAACCACGCCGAGGCCGACCAGAACGACATGGACACCCTGCTGACGTTGCTGGCTGCCGCGGGAGTGGCGTTCGTCATCACCGTGCCCGGCGCCGACGACGTCATGCTGGGCTACCAGAGCTTGTCGTTCCACGACGTGCTGACCACCCGCCGCACGCTGGGTCTGCGACCGGCCGCCGAGTTCGAGGGCTGGCTGCGCCGGGTCGGCATGGTCGACGACTCCGGCAAGCTGACCCCGTTCGACCTGGAGAGTTCGGTACTGCGGTCGCTCACGTCGGCGGAGGCGCGATGAGCGCGAATGACCTTGCGATTCAGGAGTTCTGGGACGAGCTGCGCAAGACCACGCAGGCCAGGATCGGGCTGGGCCGGGCCGGCAATGCGCTGCCCACCCGCCGGGTGCTCGAGCTGGCCGCGGCGCACGCCGTGGCCCGCGACGCCGTGCACGTGCCGCTGGACGTGGATCGACTCAGGCAAGCTCTCGTCGAGGTCGGCATCGGCGAGCCCACCGTGGTGACCAGTAGAGCGACCTCGCGCGACGAGTACCTGCGCCGCCCCGACCTCGGCCGGGCACCCGCCGATGACATGCAGGTACCCGAGACCCCGGCCGACATCGGGTTCGTACTGGCCGACGGACTCTCGCCGACCGCGCTGGATCACCACGGCGCCGCGCTGCTGGCGGCGTTGGTGGACCAGCTGAAAGACCGCTACACCCTGGCCCCGCCGGTGATCGCCACGCAGGCGCGGGTCGCGCTCGGCGATCACATAGGGGCACAGGCGCGCGTCCGAACTCTGCTCGTCATCATCGGGGAGCGGCCCGGTCTCAGCGTCGCCGACAGCCTGGGGATCTACCTCACCCACTTGCCGATGCCCGGCCGCACCGACGCCGACCGCAACTGCATCTCCAACATCCATCCGCCCGACGGCCTGGGCTATGCCGAAGCCGCCCGGGTGGCGGCCGGATTGGTCGACGGTGCGCTGGCGCTCGGGCGCTCCGGCGTCGACCTGAAAGACACCTCGCGGACCGCGGCTCTCGGCGCTCCGGGCGTCGCCGAACTGACCCAGTCGAACTCACCTGAATCCACCTGACAGGAACCCGTTATGACCTCACGCGCACCGTTGTCCCTGCTCGTCGCCGCGGTGACCGCGGTACTGACCGTCGCCGGGTGCGGCTCGGGCACCGAGTCGTCGCAACCCGCGGCGGAGGCGCCGGCCTGCCGGACTCTGGCCGACAACGCCGGTTGGTACGGCGACAACCGGGACCGGATCAACGCGATGCTCACGGAGCTGGGCACCTGTGGGGCGGACGGATCGGTGACCGACGGGGCACCGCTGGCGCTGTTCGACTGGGACAACACCGTGGTCAAGAACGACATCGGCGATGCGACGTTCTTCTGGATGGTGCGCAACGGCAAGCTGCGGGCACCCGCCGGCGGGGACTGGTCGACCACCAGCCCGTACCTCACGCCCCAGGCCGCCGCGGCGCTGTCCAAGGCGTGCGCGGCGACGGCGCCCGGCCAGCCGATGCCGACCAACACCGACCTCGGGTGCGCCGACGAACTGGTGTCGGTCTACACCGACGGTGAGACGCGCGCGGACGAACCGGCATTCGCCGGCTTCAACGCCCGCCGGTTCGAGCCGTCGTACGCGTGGGCGGCGCAGATGCTCGCCGGCTGGCCCGAATCCGAACTGACCGGTTTCGCCGAGGCCGCCCGCAAGGAGAACCTCGACGCGCCCGAGGGCACCGAGCAGAAGGTCGGCAGCGGCGACGAGACCGGCTGGGTCCGGTACTACCCGCAGATGCGGGATCTGGTGGAAACCTTGCGCGCCAACGGTTTCGACGTTCGGATCATCTCCGCATCGGCCGAGCCGGTAGTGCGGGTGTGGGCGGCCGAGCTCGGTTTCACCCCCGACAAGGTGATGGGCGTGCGGACCGAGCGCAACGGGGATGTGCTGACGTCGAAGCTGGTGCCGTGCGGTGGTGAGACGGCCATCCCGTACATCGAGGGCAAGCGGTGCCGGGTCAACGAGGACGTCTTCGGGGTCAAGGGGCCTGCCGCGTTCGAACAGCAGCCCGACGCGAAGCGGGCCGCGTTCGCCGCCGGGGACTCCGACACCGACGTCACGTTCCTCAGCGATGCCACCGGGCTGCGCCTGGTGCTCAACCGGCAGAAGACCGAGCTGATGTGCACGGCTTACGACAACTCCGATGGCCGCTGGCTGGTCAACCCGATGTTCATCAAGCCGATGGACAAGGGGGACACCTATGAGTGCGCGACCGAGGGCTACATCGAGCCCAGTGGGAAGGAAGGCCCGCTGCACCGGGCCGACGGCAGTGTGGTGCCCGACCAGCAGGACTCGGTCTCGTAGTCGTCGAGTGTTGGCTTGTGTGCGAGATTTCTCGAAGAACTCGCGCACAAGCCAACGTTCGTCAGTAGGGAGCGCCGGCGGATCGCAGGGCCGCACGGGTGCGGGCGATGATGGTGCCGTGGCGGTACCTCAGGAGGTCGGCCCCCACGCGGACGATGCGCCACCCGAGATCCTGATACTCGACGTTCTGGTCGATATCCCGGGTGCGTTGCCTCGGATCGGTCCAGTGCTGAATCCCGTCGTACTGCACACCGACCTTCCACTCCGGCCAGCCCATGTCGATCCGCCGGACCTGACGGGCGTGATCGAACACCTCGATCTGGGTGTGTGACGGACGTATGCCGTCCGCCGTCAACACCAGTCGGAGGCGCGTCTCCTGTGGTGATTCGGCGCCGTCGTCGGCCAGGTCGAGTACTCGCCGCAGTTGCACCACGCCTCTGGCGCCACGGTGCCGATCGGCGAGCGTCGCCACATCGGGGAGTTTCAGACGAGTCGCCTGGATGAGTGCATCGACACGGATGACGGCCGTCGTGAGCCCGCGTCGGCGGCCCAGATCAAATGCCGTGCGTTCCGGCGTGGTGGTTCGGATGCCGCGGACCAGAGAGGTCTCGCCGGCGGCCAGTCGGTCGCTGTGGATGAGGATGCCTGGCGGCTGCGAGCGACTCGGTTGGTTGAGTTCGGCCGGGTGTTTGGCGTCGATCCACAATGTGCCGTGCAGGGCCGCCGCGGACAGTCCCATCACGGTGGCCTGGCGGCCCGACCACAGCCACGCCGCCACGGCCTTGTCCGCCGGCGTCAGCTCGGTGCCCCGCGGCGCGTATACGTTGCGGAACACCGCGTCATACCGGGTGCGCAGCTGGTAGCGGTTGAGCCGTCCCGTGGCCAGCGCCTCGGTGCCCAGAAATGGCATGCGAATAGGACGCCGATCGATGCCGGCCGGTTCCCGTTGTGGCCAGTGTTGGCTTGTGTGCGAGATTTCTCGAAGGATTCGCACACAAGCCAACGCTCGAGCCCAGAAGCCGCGTTTTGACCTGCGAGGACACCCACCGGTAAGCTGCTCCGTTGGTGTGTGCTGCCCTTTTGGGCATGCGGGTCCCGGGTCAACGTCGGTCGCCGGGAAATCAACCGCACACACCTGACCGGCACCCGGATCGCTCCGGGATCAAACCCGAGATAGAAGAGGTAAGCGCTGTGCCTACGTACACGCCGAAGGCGGGTGACACCACGCGCACGTGGTACGTCATCGACGCCCAGGACGTGGTGCTCGGCCGGCTCGCCGCTGCAGCTGCCAATCTGCTGCGCGGCAAGCACAAGCCGACATTCACGCCGAATGTCGACGGTGGCGACTTCGTCATCGTCATCAATGCCGAGAAGATTGCCGTCAGCGGCAACAAGCTCACCAACAAGTTCGCTTACAGCCACTCGGGTTACCCGGGCGGTCTGCGCAAGCGCACCATCGGCGAGCTGCTGGAGAAGCACCCGACCCGCGTCGTCGAGAACGCGATCATCGGCATGCTGCCCCACACCAAGCTCGGTCGGCAGATCCAGAAGAAGCTCAAGGTCTACGCCGGCCCGGAGCATCCGCACGCCGCGCAGCAGCCGGTTCCGTACGAGATCAAGCAGGTGGCCCAGTGACCGAAACGATTGAGAACGGCAGTGAGAACACCGACGTCGTCGAAGCCGTGACCGAGAGCGTCGAGGTGGAGCAGGAGCACCGCGAGCCGGTCATCATCGACCGCCCGATCCAGACCGTCGGCCGCCGCAAGGAGGCCGTGGTGCGGGTTCGCCTGGTGCCCGGCACCGGCCAGTTCAACCTGGACGGCCGCACCCTGGAGAACTACTTCCCGAACAAGGTGCACCAGCAGCTGATCAAGGCCCCGCTGGTGACCGTCGACCGCCTCGAGCAGTTCGACATCTACGCCCACCTCGATGGTGGTGGCCCCTCGGGCCAGGCCGGCGCGCTGCGCCTGGCCATCGCCCGTGCGCTGATCCTGGTGCAGCCGGAGGACCGGCCCGCCCTCAAGCGCGCCGGCTTCCTGACGCGTGACCCGCGTGCCATCGAGCGCAAGAAGTACGGCCTCAAGAAGGCCCGCAAGGCGCCTCAGTACAGCAAGCGCTGATCGCCTCGCCTTACGGCCGAACGAACCCGCCGGGTGTGTCCTGTACACACCCGGCGGGTTTGTTTTTATGTCCGGGCAGGTGTTTCCAGTGATATCGGGACGACGATTCCAGTGGTGTTATCGGTGGTATCGTGATGACCAATATCGGCGATACCTCTGGAGGCGAAAATGGCACAGCGGCACGACTACGACCTCATCATCGTCGGGGCCGGAACCGCGGGTTCGGTCCTGGCTTCGAGGCTCAGTGCGGATCCCGACGTCCGGGTGTTGTTGATCGAGGCGGGCGACTCTGTTGCCGAACCGGCGAGTGCGATCCCATCCCAATGGCAGACCCTCGTGGGTGGTCCATCCGACGCCGGCGGGCTCACGCCGGTGCAGGCGGGCACGGGAACCGAGATTCATGTGGCCCGCGGTCGCGGCCTCGGCGGCTCGTCCTCGATCAATGCCATGCTGTTCGCCCGCGGGCATCGCGAGAGCTACGCGGATTGGCCGGTGGGCTGGCAGTTCGACGATCTGCTGCCCTACTTCAAGAGAAGTGAAACGGCGCGCGCCGGTGATCCGGCCTTGCGCGGGGTCGACGGCCCTTTGCGGGTGGCAAAGGCGGACCCGCCCAACGCCGTCCTGGCCGCGGCTTTGTCGGCTGCCGAACAGTGTGGGTACCCCCTCGCCCGTGACGTCAGCAGCGGTGCCGAAATCGGTTTTGGTGCAACGGATCTGACGATCGATGGCGGACGCCGGCAAAGTGCGGCAGATGCCTACCTGCGGGCCGCGCTGGGGCGCCCCAATCTCGAACTGGTCTCCGGCGCCGTCGTACATCGGTTGCTGATCACTGCCGGACGCTGCGTCGGTGTGCAATTCCGCCAGGCAGATCACGCAGTCACGGAGAGGTTCGCCGCAGAGGTGGTGCTGGCGGCCGGGGCGATCGGGTCGGCCCAACTGCTGATGTTGTCCGGGGTGGGCCCGCGAGCGCACCTGGAGGAGGTTGGCATCGAGGTCGTCCACGAGCTGCCCGGAGTCGGGTCCAACCTGCAGGATCATCCGCTCACTGGCGTCATATACCGTGCAGCACAAAAGATTCCGACGCCGGAGAACAACCACGGTGAAGCCATGGGTCTGATCCGGACCACGTCCACCGACGGGCCTCCGGATCTGCAGATCTTGCTCGTGGACACCGCTGCGGTCACGGGACTCGACCTGCCCGACACATATCTGATCGGTGTCTCGCCGATGCAGCCGTACAGCCGGGGCAGTGTCAGGCTGGCCACCGCGCAGGCTGCCGACGCCCCGGTGGTCGACCCGAACTACCTCAGCGACGAACGCGACTGGAAGGTCATGATCGAAGGCTTCAGAATCGCCCGCGAAATCGGGAGTGCACCGGCGTTGTCCGCCTGGCGGGGTGAGGAATTGGCTCCCGGTCTCGACGTGGTGGACGAGGATTCACTGCGACAGTTCATCCGGTCCAGCGCCAGCTCCTACTTCCATCCGGTCGGCACGTGCGCGATGGGTGATACCGCGCAGTCGGTCGTGGATACCGACCTGCGCGTGCACGGCATCGCCAACCTTCGGATCGCGGACGCCTCCGTGATGCCGTCGCTGCCCTCGAACAATCCGATGGCGACTGTGTACGGACTGGCCGAGCGGGCGTCCGACTTGATCGGTGGTGGTTTGCGGTGCGGGAACCGCGCCGCTCAGGACGTCGTCTGATCGGCGAGTCGGCGCAGCCATTCCTCCAGGAGTGCCCGCTCGGCTGAGCTGACCGGGACGTCACCGGCTCCCCGCAGTGCCTCGGCAAGAGCCACGGCACGGGCGGGGAGCTCGGTGGTGTGGTCCTGCGGTGTCGACGTGCTGTGCAGGATCGCCGCGAGCGCATTCTCGCGAACGATCTCGGACAGTTGAAAGTCCCGATCGTCCGGTGCCTGCTGGAGCAGGGTCAGGATGACCCCGAGGCCGGCGGAATAGACATAGCGGGTGGCGCGGTCGACGCTCATGGCGAGCTTGCCCTGATCGCCGAGCTTGGCCACGGTCTCGGCGAGCAGGTTGACGGTTTCGGTTTTTGCGGCTGCGCCGAGCTCCCCAGGCTGGCGCGTCGGCGCGTACGCGAGCAGATAGGCGGCGGGGTGCTGCAGCGCGAATTCCAGGTGCAGGTCCCATATCTTGCGCAGTTGGTCGAGCGGATCGGGGGACTCGTCCATGAGCTGGCGCTTGGCCGAGATGTATGCCCGCAGCAGATAGTGCGTCAGCGCGTCGAGCAGCCCGTCTTTGTCGCCGAACTGCCGATAGATGACCGGTGGCTGCACACCGGCTGCCGCGGCCACGGCCCGCGTCGATACTGCATCGACACCGCCGGAGTCCAGAAGTTCAGCGGCCGCACGGAGGAGATTGTCGGCGTTGCGGGGCCGATCGCCGGTCTGCTGTGCCGTCGCCATGTTTCCGACGATAACAAAATCATCGGATCACTCGTCCTGCTCTGGCGGCCCCGGGATCTCGCGGTTGATGAAACGGCTTTCTGGCCGCTGACCTCGGCCGATGCTTCAGTGACCCGAATTTCTGCGGATTCGAGGTTTGAGCATCGCAACGACGTGGAAGCCCACCGAGTGGAGAGCTGGGTGCCGCTTTGTGTCAACAGGGTGTGCCCGCAGGACGTTCCTGCCACCGGTGATCGTCGTACCGACGTCGGGGGACCGGGTGCCGCTTTCCGATCGGAAGGAGTAATTGTGGGGAACTTCGTGAAGACAGCGGCCGCGGGCGCGGTGTTCGGTGGATCGCTGCTGTTTACCGTCGGCATGGGTGCCGCCAGCGCGGCGCCCGAGACGATCGGGGACGGCAAGGTGAACCTCTCGCTCGGCAGCGTTTCGGTCCTGGAGAACGTCGACAACGCCGCCGCCGCCCAGATTGCGGCCGGGGTGTGCGAATCGACGGACACGGCCTCGCTGACCACGGCCGTCCAGGGTGTCGACGCCAACAGCGCCGACCACGTGGTCTGCACCAACAACCTCGGGACCATCTCGTTCAGCCAGAACGGCAGCACCGAGCGGCCGGGCGGCATGGCCGAGGGCACCGCACCCACCGCACCGCGGACCGTCACACCGTCGCCGGTGATGCCGGGACCGGGTGACAGCGGTTCGTCGTCGGACAGCGAAGGCAGCTAACGCACCTGACACCGATCACCGCCCGCGCTGCGCGGGCGGTGATCCGGTGATCACGGTGAAGTATCGATTCGGCCCCGGGATGGTCGCTGACCTCGTCGGTTGTGTTTCCGGCTGCCAATTATGAGAAGTTTAAGGGCATGGGTCGACTGTTCGGCACCGATGGGGTGCGCGGGGTCGCCAATCGCGATCTGACTGCCGAACTGGCAGTGGCACTCGGTTCGGCGGCTGCCCGGCGTCTCGGTAATTCCGCGGGGCCTGGCCGGCGGGTCGCCGTGGTGGGCCGTGATCCGCGGGCCAGCGGTGAGATGCTGGAGGCCGCGGTCATCGCCGGTATCACCAGCGAGGGTGTCGATGCCCTGCGGGTCGGGGTTTTGCCGACGCCCGCGGTGGCGTATCTGACCAGTGCTTATGACGCGGATTTCGGCGTCATGATCTCCGCGTCGCACAACCCGATGCCCGACAACGGCATCAAGGTCTTCGGACCCGGCGGGCACAAGCTCGACGATGCCGCCGAGGACCGCATCGAGGAACTCGTGCAGGCGGGTCCGGGGAGCAGACCGACCGGGGCCGGCATCGGCCGGGTGCTCGACGCCGAGGACGCGTTGGACCGCTACCTGCGGCACGCCTCCAAGGCCGTCACCACCCGCCTCGAAGGACTCACCGTGGTCGTCGACTGCGCGCACGGTGCGGCGTGGGCGGCCGCGCCCCGTGCCTACCGGGCCGCCGGCGCCAACGTCATCGCGATCAACGCCGAACCCAACGGCCTGAACATCAACGACGGCTGCGGCTCCACCCACATGGAGGTGCTGCAGGCGGCCGTTGTCGAGCACGGCGCCGATCTCGGGCTGGCCCATGACGGCGACGCCGACCGGTGCCTGGCGGTCGACGCCGCCGGCCAGGTGGTCGACGGCGACGCGATCATGGTCGTGCTGGCGCTGGCCATGCAGGACGCCGGCGAACTGGCGTCCAACACGCTGGTCACCACGGTGATGAGCAACCTCGGGTTGCACCTGGCCATGCGGGCGGCCGGCATCGAGGTTCGCACCACGAGCGTCGGGGACCGGTACGTCCTGGAGGAGTTGCGGGCCGGCGAGTTCTCGCTCGGTGGTGAGCAGTCCGGCCACATCGTGTTGCCCGGCTTCGGCACGACCGGTGACGGCATCGTGACCGGCCTGCGGCTGATGTCGCGGATGGCTCAGACTCGCACCACGTTGACTGCGCTCGCCGAGCCGATGCGCACGTTGCCGCAGGTGCTGATCAACGTTCAGGTCGAGGACAAGGCGGCGGTGGCGATCGCGCCATCTGTGCAGTCCGCGGTGGCCCAGGCCGAGGCCGAACTCGGCGACACCGGCCGAATCCTGTTGCGTCCTTCTGGAACCGAGCAGGTGGTTCGGGTGATGGTGGAGGCCGCCGACGAGAACACGGCGCGCCTGCTCGCGGTGCGGGTGGCCGAATCGGTCAGCGGCCACTCGGCCTGAGGGAACCGGACGGCGCCCGGCTGCGTCTAAACCGGGCATGGGAGATGTAGCTGCCGCTCGCGTCGACGCCGCGGCATTGTCGTCGGTGGCCGCCGGATACGGCTCGATTGCCGCCGATCTCGATTCCGTGGTGCGTGACCGCCTGCGCGGCCCGCTGTTCGACGGTGCCTCCGCCGGGCGAGTTCATGTGGCCGACGGCGACGCGGTGCGGACCGCGGTCGACGAGGTGACGGACGGGCTGCGTCGATGGGCGCGGGCCGGCGCTGAGATCGCGGCCGTGTTGCGGGGTTCGGTCGATCGGTATGCGCTTGCCGACGCGCGCGCTGCGGCCCGGGTGGGCTGAGTCGTGGCGGCCGCCGTCGACGTCGCGGTCCGGTTGGATGAGGGCCAGGCTGCCGTCGACACCATCGCCGAGTACGTCTGGGCCTGCCATCTGCTCGGCTTCTCCCATCCCGACCTGACCGGGTACCGCTACCAGCTGCGGGACTGGTACGGCACCGAAGACGGGCTGGATCTGCGGACGCTGAGCGCCGAATGTGACGCGCTGACGGCCGCCGCGGCCATGGCGGAGGAGGCATTGCGGCAGCAGGACAGTCACTTTCAGGATCTTTCGCGGGCCTGGCACGGTGCGGGGGCGCAGGCGTCGACCGACTTCCTGGCCCGGCACGCGGCGTCCGCAGCCCAGGTGGTCAGCGGAATCCGTGGCGCCGCAGCGACATTGACCCGGCTGCGGGACGCGCTCTGGCGGGCCGTCGATGCCAAGGTGGATGCCGCCGTGCAGATCGAGGCACGTCGCGCCGGGCAACGCGGGACCTGGCTGGCTGCGGCCCGGACGGTGAGTTCCGGCCTCGGGGACCGCTCGGCAGCCAGCGAGTTGATCGACACCGAGGTGAAACCGTTCGTGTCCAACGACATCGGCGTCGACTGGCTGACGGCGATGCGCACGGCGACGCGTGCGGTGGGCGACGCGTACGCGGAGGCGCTTGCGGCGCTGCGGGGCCAGGCGCTGCCGGTGTTCGCGATTCCGGGGGAGCTGGGGCCGGCCTGGAACCCGCCCCCGGCGCCCGCAGGCCACCCGATCCAGCCCTCGACCGGGGTTGTCGGGGTGTCGACCGGCGGCCCACCAGCGACCGCGCCGGCGGTGCCGGCCGTTGCGGTGCCGGCGACGATGCCCGCGGGGCCGGCCGCTCCGGTGCCTGCTCTTGGGTCCGAGTCGATCACCCCGGCCGCCGCACCCGTCGAACCGCCAGGTGCCATGCCGGTGGCCCCTGCGGGATGGAGCCCGGGTCTCGGCGGCGGTGGCGGGATGCCCGGTGTCGGCGGGATGCCTGACATCGCCTCCGGATTGGCCGGTACCGGACAACAGCTGGCCGATCTGTTCGGTGGGCTGATCGGCTCGTCGGCCGACGGCCCGCCGGGCGGTGACCTGGTTGACCGGGCGCCCGGCGACCCCTTGGACGTGCCGGACGACAGCGCCGACTCCGAGGGCGAAGAGGCCGATCCCGAATCGGACGACGACAACGACGATGCGACCGAACCCTCCGAGCATGCCGAACCCACCGAGACCGGCGAGACTGACGAGGCCGGCCCCGACGATCCCGCCGCCGGCGCTGAAGTGGATTCGGCACAACCGGTTTCGGCCCCACCGGTTGTCGAGCCACCCGCACCCGACAGCCTGCCGACGCCGGTGCCGGGGCCCGTTGCCGAGCCGCTGGCGGCACCGGCCGGTGCGACCCCATGCGAGATCGCCGCCGACGAGCTACCGCAGGTCGGCGGTTAGGGCGGGCTCCCGCGCGCCTGCCGGCGCCGGATCGGGATTGCGTTCCCTGCCAGTGGGATTTTGGGCGCGAGGTCGCCTTCTCGGTGTTAGACCTGGTGAGGACGTGAACGGCAGTCGCCGTGAAACTTCGGAGGAGGTCCCCGATGGCTATGGAATCCAATTGCGAGGTGCGCCAGATCGAGGCCGAAGCGCCGTCGATGCGTTTTGCTCGGGGCTGGCACTGCCTTGGGTTGACCCGCGACCTCGGCGATGGGCAACCCCACGAGATCAACGTGTTCGGCCGCAAGCTCGTCGTGTTCCGCGGCGGCGACGGAAAGATCAACGTGCTCGACGGGTACTGCCGTCACATGGGCGGCGATCTGACCAAGGGGCAGGTCAAGGGCAACGAGATCGCCTGCCCGTTCCACGACTGGCGGTGGGGCGGCGACGGTCGTTGCAAGCACGTGCCGTACAGCAAGCGCACACCCCGGCTGGCCCGCACCGCCACCTGGACGACCCTGGAGCAGGACGGCATGCTGTTCGTCTGGAACGACCCGGAGGGAAATCCTCCGCCGGCCGACGTGACGATTCCGCGCATCGAAGGTGCCGGCAGCGACGAGTGGACCGATTGGCATTGGTACACCACGGTGGTCAACGCGAACTGTCGTGAGCTCGTGGACAACGTGGTGGACATGGCGCACTTCTTCTATGTGCACGGATCGATGCCGAAATACTTCAAGAACATCTTCGAAGGCCATGTCGCGACCCAGTACATGAACTCGGACACCCGCGCCGACCGCCAGGATGTCGGCGGCCCGGTGATGCTCGGTACCACGTCGGTGGCCTCGTACTACGGGCCCTCTTTCATGATCGATGACCTGACGTACCACTACCCCGACTCCGACCATCACAGCGTGCTGATCAACTGTCATTACCCGATCGACGCGAATTCGTTTGTCCTGCAGTACGGCATCATGGTCAAGAAGGCCGGGGGATTGTCCGACGAGCTGGCCATGCAGACGGCCGTCGCACTGGGTGACTGGGTCAAGATCGGTTTCGAACAGGACGTGACGATCTGGAAGACCAAGGCCCGCATCGACAATCCGTTGCTGTGTGAGGAAGACGGGCCGGTGTACCAGCTGCGCCGGTGGTACGAACAGTTCTATGTCGACGCGGCCGAGGTGGCCGACGACATGGTCGACCGCTTCGAGTACGAGATCGACACCGAGAGCGCGCAACTGGCCTGGAGGCGGGAGGTCGAAGCGAACGTGGCCGCCCAAGCCGCCGCCGGGGCCGTGCGATGACCGTCCGGCTCGACCCTCGGCTCCATGACGTGCCGATGACACCGGTGTCGTGCCGCAGCTGCGGCGCGGTCGTGTTGGCGCGCAAGAGCAGTTGGCAGCAGACCAGCGTGCAGTGGAATGCCACGGCGTCAGGGCTCTGCCGGGAGCGCCGTGACGCCGAGTCGTTGGCCGACCGCTGCGACGGCGGTTTGTTCCTCGGCTGCGATTCGATGCGGGCTTCGGTGGTCACCGCCGCCCTCGACGGGGTGTTGCCGATGGCGGATGAACCGGATGTTGGTTGAGTCGGAGCGTTGACGATCGCGGGTGGGGCATGACGTGCGTGCCCCACCACCCGCGATCATCGCGTCACGGTCGCATCGCGGCCGGAAGATCACTCACCCACTGGTGGCCCCAGTAGCTGTCTGCGGTGATTTCCTCAGCGGTGTAATACGTTTCGTCGACCAGCAGGCCGTCGGTACCGAATTCGATGTCCCAGTCGCCGGGCGCCCGCACGTAAAACGACACCATCTTGTCATTGGTGTGCCTGCCCAACGTCGACGACAACTGGTAGCCGTCCCGATTCACCCGGTCCAGCGCCTGGCCGACCGTGTCGAGGCGGTCGACCTCCACCATCAGGTGGATCAGCCCGGGATCGCGCAGGGTGGCGGCCGGGCAGATGGCCAGGCTGTGGTGGCGCTGATTGAGACCCAGGAACCGGACGCGCACCGGACCGAACTCCGGTGGAGCGGGGACGCGGAACGCGCCGCGGGGCAGGAAACCCAGTACCTCCGTGTAGAACTCGAACAGACCGTTGGCATCGACGGCGGGCAGCACCACGTGCCCGAGCCCCTGCGGTCCGGTCACGAATCGCGCTCCGTGGGGCGTCACGACGGGGCTGTGGTCGAGCACCGCACCGTGGAACACTTCCACCGACGTGCCGGCCGGGTCGTGGAACGCGATGACCTCTTCGACCCGGCGGGCGTCGGCCTCCTGCGCCGTCAGCCTCGTGTACGCCACCCCGGCGGTATCGAGCGCGGCCCGAACCCGGCGCAAGGCGGCGCCGTCACGCACCTCCCATCCGACGGTCACGATCCGGTCGGTCTCGCCGGGAATGACGATGATGCGGGCTTCCCGCTCGTCCATCCTCAGGTACAGCGCATCCGGGTCGGAGCCGCTTCCCACGGCGAAACCCAGTACGTCGAAGGCGAAGTGGCGCCACCGGTCGATGTCGGTGGTCGCCACCTTCACATAGCCGAGGCTCTTCAGATCGGCCATGTCAGATCATCGCCCGCAGCGGCCCCTGCGGGTCCACGCCCAGTGAGCTGAGCGCCGAGGCGTGATACACCGTGCCCGGCACGTGGATGGCGTGGGCCAATCCGCCGTGGGCATCGCGCCAATACCGTTGCAGCGGTTTGTCCATCCTCAAGGCGTTGCCGCCAGAACGGGCGAAGATCTGGTCCACGGCCGCGACCGCACGCCACACCGCACGGATCTGGGTGCGCCGTCCGGCGGCCCGGTCCTCGAAGGACACTTCGCTGCCCGAGTCGACGATGTCGTAGATGCGATCGACGTTGGCCAACAGTTCCTGGCGCGCTGCGTTGATGTCGGCGGCGGCCTCACCGATGCCGTACATGACATAGGGATCGTCCTTGATCGCGGTGCCGTTGGCGCCCACGCGCTCGCGCTGATAGTCGAGGTGGGCGGCCAGCGCGCCCTCGGCGATCCCGATGACCGCAGACGAGATCCCCAGCGGGAACATCGTCGACCACGGCATGAGGTACAGCGTGGTGTTCATCCCGGCCTCGCGTTGCGCGGTTCCGTCCATCACCTTCGTCGCGTCCATGGTCCGGTAGTCCGGCACGAAGGCGTCCTTGACGATGATGTCTTTCGACCCGGTTCCGCGCAGGCCCACCACGTTCCACGAATCCTCGACGATCTCGTAGTCCTTGCGCGGCAGGATCATATGGATCATCTGCGGAGGTTGCACGGGATGTCCTTCGGTGTCGCCGAGGAGGGCGCCCAGGATGATCCAGTCGCAGTGGTCGGTGCCGGAGCTGAATTGCCAGCGGCCGTTGAACAGATAGCCGCCCTCGACCGGCTTGGCCACGCCCTGCGGTGCGTACGGTGACGCCACCCAGGTGTCGGCGTCGGTGGCCCACACCTCCTGAGCGACACGTGGATCGGCGTAGGCGAGCTGGTACGGGTGCACACCCACGACACCGTTGATCCAGCCCGAGGCTGGATCCAGGGCGGCCGTCGCCATCACCGTCTCGGCGAACTCCCGTGGATGCACCTCGTAGCCACCGAAAGTCTTGGGTTGCAGCAGCCGGATGTTGCCTGCCGACTTGAGCATCTTGACGGTCTCGGCCGGCAGCCGGCCCAGACTCTCTGCCTCCCAGGCCTGCTCCCGCAGTTGATCGGCGATGTTGCCGATCCGGTCGATCACCCGGTCGCTCATGTCACGTCCTCTATCTGTCGGTTGGCGGAATCATGGGTCGGTTGTTCGCTTCTTCGCGATTCCGGACGCGCAACCGCCACCCGGCATGGGTGTAGCCCACTCGATGTCCACTCGCTGGGTGCTGGTTGCGGCCGCTACCTGCGACGACGGCGGTCCCGGTCGAGCCTGCGCGGTCGGGCCGGGGCGGAGTGGCGCTAGTTGCTTTTCTCTCCACTAGTGACGCACGCTACACGAATGTGTACAGTGTACGCAAGAAGGTGGGCCAAGGGGCGAGACGGTGCCAATGCCCGGACTCGGCAAGGGGAGAACTGTGACTCAGAGTGATCTGCTGCCCGCGACGCTCGGCCGCGCCGCTGCGGTACTCGATGCACTCGCCGGTTCCCGGCAGCTCACACTCAGCGAAATCGTGCGGAGCACCGGAATTCCGCGATCGTCCGCGCACCGGCTGCTGGGCAACCTTGTCGCGCTCCGCTGGCTGCGGCGGGATGAGGGGCGATATATGTTGGGTGTCAAGCTCTTTGAGCTGGGTTCGGTGGCCCGTGATCAGGACCGGCTCTGTGCAGCGGCGATCCCGGCAATGTGCGAACTTTCCCAAAAGACAGGTCTGACGGTGCATCTCGGTGTGCGTGCGGGCCTCGACGTCATCTACCTGGAGAGAATCCTGGGGCGGGTCGGAGCGGGGCTGCCGTCACGAATCGGGGCCCGGCGCCCGGCGCATTCGACCAGCCTCGGAAAAGTGCTGCTCGCACACTCATCCGAGGCGACGCTGGAGCTGCTGAGCGCGAGACCGCTGGCCAGGCACACGCCCTTCACCGTCAGTTCGGCGGCCAAACTCCGCGAGGAGCTCCGTCAGGTCAGGGCCGCGGGCGTGGCCGTCGACCGCGACGGAACGGTGCTGGGCCTCAGCTGTGTCGGCGCCCCCGTCGGTCCACCCGGCAGCGTGGTGGGGGCCATCTCGGTGGCCGGTCGATCCGCACAACTGAAGTCCGGCACCGCGCTCGTCGGGCTGGTTCGGTATGCGGCAGGGGCGATATGGAACAGCTATCGGGAAGCGGTTCCGCGAGCAACACCTGCAGCCCGCCCGGAGGAAGCGACCGATGCCTACGCTGTACCTGCGACACTGCATGTTGCCGGTCTCTGACCGGTGACTTGAACGGAGTTATGCGCCTGTGAAACAACGCCTGACGCGGCAACGCATCGTCGAGGCCGCGATCGCCATCGCCGACGAACACGGACTCGACGGATTGTCGATGCGCAGCGTGGCCGGCGCGCTCGGAGTTGCGTCGATGGCGTCGTACCGGCATATCTCGGGACGAGACGATCTGATCCGGGCGATGGTCGAGTCCATCATGCTCGAAGTTCCTCTCGCGCCGCCCGATTCGGGCATCGACCTGGTCGAGAGGCTGCGGTCGATGGCCCACGGTGACTGGGCGGTGTTCCGGGCCCACCCGTGGCTGATCAAGGTCTGGGCGACGCCGCGGCGCAGGGTCGACATGGCGTCGTTCAATCAACTCGAGGTGCTGCTCGACACGATGGAACACGCGGGGCTGTCTCGCGCCGATTCGTACGAGATCATTCTCGGCGTGTTCGCCATCACCCTCGGCATCGCGGCACTGACCATCGAAGATCCCGCCTCGAAGGCCACTGACGCGGTCACCCTGGACGAGTGGCGTCAGCACGTCATTGCCCAGGAGGGCGAATCCTTCGAGCGCACGCACCCCAAGTCGGCGCGGTACTTCGCGGGGATGACCCAAGAGGTCGGTGCCGAGGCGTTTTCCAATGCATTGGAGACGTATCTCGCGGGTTTGGCGCCGCGGCTTCGCGGCGAGAGCAGTGACCGGCAAGCCGGGTGATCGCCACATCGGTCCTGCCCTCCGTACCTGCGCTGACAACTGTCGTGGTCACGCGACGTCCTCGTCTCTGCGTCAAGATGGTTGGATGAGCGCGACCAAGACGGCGAAGGTCGGACCCGGACGTCCGGCAGGAGTCGACAGCGGCGACACCCGCCAACGGGTGATCGACGCCGCGTGCCGGTGTTTCGCCCAGCTCGGCTACGGGCCCGCGACCAACAATCAGATCGCAGAGATGGCCGGGGTGACGGCAGGGTCGGTCTACTACCACTTCGGCACGAAGGACAAGTTGTTCGCGGCGGTGTGCGACGACGTCTACGGAAAGATCCTGACCAGTGCCACCGCGGCCGTTGTCGGGCCGCACACACTGCGGGATCTGCTGCGCGCGGTGCTGGCCGAATCGATGCGAATCAACACCGAGTTTCCTGAGCTGGCCGGCTTCGTCGCCACCGCGCCGATCGACGCTCGCCGCCACAAGGAGCTCGGCCCCGCGTTCGCGCGGCAGGGCGCGCGAATGACCGAGGCGTTGGCACGGTCCGTGGCCGTCGGGCAGCGGGGTGGGTTGATCGCCGCCGAGCTCGACCCGGTTCAGGTGGCGCGGGTGATCGGCGCGATCGTCGACGGCTTCGCCCACACCGCGGCGGTCGCGGACCCGGACGAGATGAACGGAGTCACCCGGTTGTTCGAATCGCTGCTGGTGGATGAGACCCTCAGCAGGGGCCCGGCTGACGAAGCTGACTGACCGGTGCGCCCTAGCTGGTGAGTGACACCAGCTCTTCGCAGAACTTGACCGTCTCGGCGGAGTCGGTGGCCAACGGGTGCACCAGCATCGTGGTCACGCCGGCCTCGGCATAGGCGGCGAGCCGTTCCTTGATGAAGCCCTTCGGCCCGACCAGGGATACGTTGCGCACCAGGTCGTCGGGCACCGCCGCGATGGCCTCGGCCTTCTTGCCGGCCAGGAAGAGGTCCTGGATGTGATCGGCCACCTCGCCGTAGCCGTACCGGGTGGCCAGGTTGTGGTAGAAGTTCTTGCCGCGCGCGCCCATGCCGCCGATGTACAGCGCGAGTTGGGGTTTGGCCCAGGCCAGCCGCTCGTCGACGTCGTCGCCGATGGCCAGGCCGGCACTGACCATGACGTCCAGCGGTCCCAGTTCCGGGTCGCGCTTGGCCGACCCGGCGCGCAGCGCGTCGCCCCAGACGTCGTCGGCCTTCTCCGGGTAGTAGAACACCGGCTGCCAGCCCTCGGCGATCTCGGCGGTCAGCTCGACGTTCTTGGGCCCCAGCGCGGCGATGGTGATCGGGATACGTTCGCGCACCGGGTGATTGATCAGATGTAGCGACTTGCCCAGCCCGGTGCCGCGGTCGGCGGGCAGCGGCAGCTGGTAGTACTTGCCGTCGTAATCCAGGTTCTCGCGGCGCCACACCTTGCGGCAGATCTCGACCACCTCGCGGGTACGGCCCAGCGGCGCGTCGAACGGCACGCCGTGGAAGCCCTCCATGACCTGCGGGCCGGACGTGCCGATGCCGAGGCGGAACCGGCCGTCGGACACGTAGTCGACCCCGGCCGCGCTCATCGCCAGCAGCGCCGGGGTGCGGGTGTAGATCGGGACCACGCCGGTGCCGAGTTCCATGGTGGAGGTCTTGGCGGCCAGATATCCGAGCTGGCTGATCGCGTCATAGGAGTACGCCTCGGCGACCAGGGCGATGTCGACGCCCACCTTCTCCAGTTCGACGACTTGGTCGGCTGCTTCTTTGAAGCCGCCGGCGTAACTCAGGAAGATGCCAGTGCGCATCGCAGGAGTGTAGCAACCCAACCAGTTGGTTGGGAGGGTCGGCATCTGTGGCGGCTATGGCGACGCCGACGAGTTCACTCACCGTAGTGCTTCGATGTCTGCCACTTTGGCGGCTGCTTCTTGTCCGCAGAGGCGTTGCAGATCGACAGATCCGGCGGCGAGCAAAGCGTCGATCCGTGTGTGTAGATTCCCGGCGGTGATCTGGGCGTAGAGGTTGGCGCCGGGGCAGGCGGTGTCGGCGAAGTCACGGTGCCCGCCCAGGGTGTCGCTGGCGAGGTGGAACTGTTGGGCAGCCCAGGCGAATGCGGTTGCTGCCCCGTTGAGTTGGGCTTCGGAGACGGGTTCTTGGTCGAAGTCGCCCTCGCATAAGACCAGGAAGTGCCCGGCGGGGTCGTAGTTGGTCGCGGTGTCGCCGGCGAGCTCGGGGGTTCGCAGTTCGTAGATGTTGCCATTGCGGTCGACACCGACGTGATAAGCGATGTCGATCCATCCCCGGTCATTCTGGTGGTACTGCTGGTGCTGGCGTAGCCGGCTGGGCGCGTGGCGGTTGTCGCCAAGAACAACGGCGGTGTGATGCAGCGTCATTCGTGTAATGGTGTGCGGCCGACCACCTTCCCGGGCCGGTGCCGCACCCCACGCTTGCCTGCAGATCTCGATCATCGGCTGCCCGCCAGCCATCGGAGTGGCGGACGGAGAGGTTTCCATTGGGAGCGGACTGACAGCTACTGGCGCTGAGGATGGCGCCTTTGTAGGGCTGACCGGCGGCGCCGCGGCCGTCGAATTCGATTTCGCGTTATTGGCGCAAGCCCCCAACGCCGCGGCCATCCCGAGGCTGCCGCTTAACTGCAGCAGTCGCCGGCGACTCAGAGCGTCCACCCACGCTCCGTCGCCACGGCTCGGCTGCGCGTCCATCGTGGTCACGATACGCAGGCACTGAACGCGTCAGGTGCCTGTTGACGAAACTGTCTAGGCGTGCACACGGGACGGGATCCGGCACCGGAATAGGACTGCAAAACGCCTGATCAACTCGGGTGCTGCTGGGTAATATTCGCGCATGTCGCTTGCAGACGGCAAGGTGTTTGCCGGCTACCGGATCGTGCGGTTGTTGGGAACCGGGGGAATGGGCGAGGTCTACCTGGTTCAGCACCCACGGTTACCGCGCCAGGAGGCGCTGAAAATCTTGCCTGCGGAGGTCAGCGCCGATCCCCATTTTCGTGCCCGATTCACCCGCGAGGCCGACATCGCCGCCACGTTGTGGCACCCGCACATCGTGTCCGTTCATGATCGCGGTGAGGACGACGGTCAACTGTGGATCACGATGGACTACGTCGAAGGCAAAGACGCCGCACAACTCCTGCGAGACCGCTACCCACACGGCATGCCGCCCTTTGAAGCACTCAAGATCGTGTCGGCCATCGCCGAGGCACTCGACCACGCCCACGAACGCTATCTGCTGCATCGCGATGTCAAACCCGCCAACATTCTGCTCACCGACACACGCCAAGACGATCGGCGAATCCTACTGGCCGACTTCGGCATCGCCCGCGACACCTTTGCCGTCAACGGATTAACCGCCACCAATGTCACGGTTGGATCGGTCGCCTACGCAGCACCCGAGCAGCTCACTGGCCAGGCATTGGACGGTCGCGCAGATCAATACGCCCTGGCGGCCACTGCATTTCACCTATTAACCGGCGCGGTTCCGTTCCCGAACACCAACCCGGCGGTGGTCATCGGCAACCACCTGTCGTCGCCGCCCCCGCGGTTGGCATCCATCCGGGCCGATCTCGCCGGCATTGACGACGTGCTCGGCAAAGCGATGGCCAAAGAGCCACACGAACGTTTCGACACCTGCCGTGCCTTCGCTGCCGCACTCACCCAGCACCACGCCCGCCCCGCCGCTCCTACCCAACTCGCCGTTCCCGCATCGGCCGCGCCCACCATGTACGCCTTCCCGACCACTCCGACTCCCGAGCCAGCAGCACGCAAAGAACATTCTTCGCGGCGATGGGCCATGATCGCCGGCGGGATCGCCGCCGGATTGCTGACCGTCGGGCTGGTCGCCTTTCTCGGCGCAAGACTGGGCCAACCATCGCCCCCCACCGCTCAACCACAACCAACGGCGTCACCGTGGCCAGAAACCATCGGCACCCCGGCTCCGCCACGCACCGTCACACAGACTGCGCCGCCCAAGACCGTGTCCCAATCCGCCCCCGCTCCAGCACCGCCGAAGCAAACCGCGCCGCCACCAGCGCCGGCGCCCACTGGCGATTTAGGCTTGCGCCAGCCGATGAGCCGCCCACCCTGCAACGGCCAAGGCATCGTCATCCTGGGCTCAGTCACCACTCCAGGTCTGTATGAGGCTGGGGTGCAACGACTTCTAGACGCGCACCCCGGCGCTTTCTACCTGCGCACCGATCAAACCTGCCCTTCACTACGGGCTGCCACCGAAGGCGGAGACCCGATCTACGCGGTATTCGTCCCGGGCGGGACTACATACGCCCAGGTGTGTGCCGGAGTGCAGGCGGCCGGCGGTGACGCCTACGGCAAGATTTTGGACTACACCACCGATCCCGGTTATCGGATTCCCTGTTGAACCGCAGCCGAAGCCCGGCGTCAAAGTTAGCTTGGTGGCGCCGAGTTCAGTGATTCGGTCCGTTAGGCGAGGTGTGGGGGACCCACGGGACTTTCGGCGTGCGGAAATGGGGGATCCACCACTCTTGGATCGTTGCGAGGTTGTCGTGTCACGCAATTGCCTGCAGCTTGTGAGGAAGTCGGCAACAGCGTGTTTGCGATTCTCGCCCGGCGCGGCGGGCTATCGCAGCGGATGCGCTACACCGGCCCCAGTACTGTCCATGATCCGCACCGGTAGCGGTTTGCCCATAACGTAGTACATCGCGACGCGATGGTGCCCGTCGACGATGTGTAGACCTCCATTCCCATCGCGCCAGAGTTTGGTCACGTACCCCTCGCGGATGGGCGCGGCGCCCGCGCCTTCGGATTGACCGCCGACCTCACCCGAACCGAACAGGTGCAACCACTATGACCGTAGTCAGCGCCAGCAAAACCCAGACATCCGAAAGTGTTTCGAGCTGGCGGCGATGGCTCGTGTCGCCGGCCGTCGTGATCCTGGTCGGCGTCGTGCTGTGGTGGGTCGCGACCACCGTGCTCAGCGGACCCGAATCGGTACTGCGTCAGACCGCACCGCAGCGCGTCATTCCCGCGCTCGCCGGGCTCCTCGAACGCGGTGTGCTGCTCAGCGATCTCGGCGTCAGCCTGTGGCGGTTGTTGATCGGCCTGGCCGTCGCGGTGGTGATCGGGGTGCCGCTGGGTTTGTTGATCGGGTCTTCCGGCATCGCCGAACGCGCCGGTGGGCCGATCATCGCCTTCATGAGGATGATCTCGCCCCTGTCGTGGACACCGATTGCGTTGGCGGTGTTCGGCATCGGCAACCAGCCGGTGATCTTCCTGATCGCCGTGGCCGCCGTCTGGCCGGTGCTGCTGACACCGCGGCGGGCGTGCGCGCAGTGGACCCGGGACTGCTCAACGTGGCGCGTTCATTTCACGCCACGCGCTGGGAGTTGCTGCTCGCGGTGATCCTGCCGGCGATCCGCACCCACGTGCAGACCGGGATTCGGCTGGCGCTCGGTGTCGCGTGGATCGTTCTCGTGCCCGCTGAGATGCTCGGGGTGCGTTCGGGTCTGGGCTATCAGATCCTGAACGCTCGCGACCAGCTGGCCTACGACCAGGTGGTCGCGGTGATCGTCGTCATCGGTCTGCTGTGATTCATGCTCGACGCTGCCGCGCGCCGGCTGTTGAACCCGGCCCGTCGCGCCTGACCCGCGAACTCTACGACGGCTTGCGGGACGCCGCGTCGATCGCCGGCAGGTAGATGTCGTCGACCAGCTCGGCGACGGTGCTCGATTGGATCATGTTGCGGGAGAACAGCAATTCATTTCGCATGAGTGCCAGGATGCTCAGTGCCACCCGGTCGGAAATATTGGCAGGACCTATCTCGCCTCGCTCGCGCGCAGCTTCCAGCGCCGTGCGGATCGTGTGGTCGGTCTTCGCGGCCACCTTGGCCTGGAAAGTCTGCAGCGTGGCGTCGTCGGCTTCGGCGATGAGGCTGCGGTAGGTGTCGACTCCGATCTCTTGCCACTGGTTGACCAGGGACTCGACCATGGTCACGATGTCGTCGCGAAGATTCTGGGACAGCAGTTGGGCGGTGGGCGTGCGCAGGGTCGGAAGCGCGTCGGTGACCATCTGCGCCCGAGAACTGTAGCGGCGATAGAGGACCGGCTTTCCGGTCTTCGCGCGGCGGGCTACGCCTTCGAAGGTCACCCCGGCGTATCCACGATCCGTCAGCTCGGCCCAGGTGGCGTCGCGGATCGCCGACATCAGCACGTCATCCCGGCGCCGCGAAACGGGCTCGGGATCTGCAGTCACCTTTCGGTTAGGCACGTTGCGTATCTTAATCGCCCGCGCTAACCTCTTCGCTATAGGGAACGTTCCGTATCTTATTTTTCGCCTCTGGAGCGGACCGTTTGACGTGAAGGTGGGAGCTCATGGCTGTTCGATTGCCCGACGTCGCTGACCTCGATCCCGCGGGGCGTGAGGTCTACGACTTGTTTCCGGCCAACCTGACGCGGGGGTTGGCGATGACCGGGTCGAGCGCGAAGGCCTACCTGGCGCTCGGCCTTTCCTTTCGCACTGGCGCCTTGTCGCCCGAAACGCGGGAGTCGGTGATCTTACGAGTCGGCGCGGTGACACGTGCCGAGTACGAGATCCACCACCATGTGCGCGAGGCGCGCGACGCCGGAATCTCGGATTCGGTGATCGACAACCTGTTGTCAGGGGCGACATCGTTCGGCGACCGACGGGTCGATGTGCTCGTCGCCTTTGTCGATGATCTGCTGGCGCAGATCAAGGGTGGGGGAGCGGACACCTCGCACATGCAGGAGTTCTACTCCGACAACGAAATTGCCGAAATTGTCTTGCTCGCGGGGCACTACGTGATGACCGCGCTGTTCGTCAACACGCTGGGCATCGTCCCCGAGGAGGGCGACGTCGAAGGCGCGAGTATGAAGGACGGCCTATGACGGACGAAATTCCTTTTCGGGAAGGCTTGTTCGATCTCGGCCGCGGAGCGCACGTATTTCTCTCCGGGAACGAGACGTTCGGTCTGGCCAATGCGGGTCTGGTGGTCAGTGCCGGTGAGGCACTGGTGATCGACACGCTCTATGACGTGCAGCATGCGCGGGCGATGTGCGCCTCCATGGCTGAACTGACTGCAACTGCGCCGGTGCGGTACGTCTTCAATACCCACACCGACGGCGACCACTTCTTCGGCAACCAGGTGTTTTCCGCGGATACCGAGATCATCACCACCGAAGCTGCCAGCGCACTGATGACTCAGGAACATGCCGACCTCACGGCGAAACTGCTTGGCACCGAGACCAAACCCGGCGGCACCCTGCACGCACTGGAACCGCTGGGCCAGCCGTTCAACTTTTCTGAGGTGCAGGTGCGGCCCGCGGATACCACCTTCGCCGGAGAAAAGGCTCTGCGCGTGGGCAATCTCGACGTCGAGCTTCATGAACTCGGGCCGGCGCACACCGTGGGCGACGCGATCGCCTATCTGCCCGAGTTGGGTGTGCTGTACGCGGGAGATCTGCTGACCCACAACCCTGTTGCGGTCACCTGGTCGGGTTCGATCCCGAACTGGATCAACGCGCTGGAGCGCATCCGCTCCTTCGGGGCCCAGAAGGTCGTCGCGGGTCACGGTCCGGTACTCGTCGGAGGCGAGATCAACGCGGCAATCGATCGCGGAATCCGATTCTGGTCGAACCTGCACACCGACGCGACGCGGCTCTACGACCAAGGTGTGCCGGTGGCCGAGGCGGTCGCTCGGATGGACATCCGCAACTATCCGGAAGCGATGGCGACGCTGCCGATCATCGTCACTGCGATCTACCACGAACGCGACGCGGACATCCCGTATCTGGACCTCAGCCAGGCGGTCGAGTCCATCGCTTCGCAACTCGCTGCGCACACCACCGCGTCGTGACGGTGCGGCCCATCACCCGACGGTGCGGATCAGCTTCCTGTTGATGAACTCGCTGATGCCGAGCGTGCCGAGCTCGCGGCCGAAGCCAGAGCGCTTGATGCCGCCGAAGGGCAGTTCCACGCCGTCGGCCTGGACTCCGTTGATGAACACCATGCCGGCGTCGATCTTGGCGGCGACCCTCCTGGCTTGCTCGGCGTCGGTGGTGAATACGTAGGAGCCCAGCCCGAACGGGGTGTCGTTGGCCAGCTCCAGAGCCTCATCTTCGGACCCTGCCTTGAAGACCATCGCGATGGGCCCGAACAATTCCTGGTAGTAGACATCGTTGTCGGGCTTGACGTCGGTCAGCACGCCGGTCGGGAAGAACGCGCCGTTGCGTCTCCCGGCACTGGTCAGCGTCGCGCCCTGTTCGACGGCGCTGTCGATCTGCGCCTGCAGTCGGTCGGCGGCCAATTCCGATGACAGCGGGGTGATGCCGTCGGCGGCGGCGAGGACGGCCGCGGTGAACTTCTCCAGGAACGCGTCGTAGAGGTCGTCGGCGACGATGAACCGCTTGGCCGCATTGCATGCCTGCCCGGTGTTGTCCAGGCGGGCGGCCGCCGCCTTGGCGACGGTGTCATCGAGATCGTCGGTGGACAGCAGGATGAACGGGTCCGAACCGCCCAGTTCAAGCACGACCTTCTTCAGGTTGCGACCGGCGATCTCGGCGACGGCGGCACCGGCCCGCTCGGAGCCGGTCAGCGAAACCCCGGCCACCCGTGGATCTTCGATGAGCCTGGCCACCTGCTCGTTGGTGGCGTAGATGTTGACGTAGGCCCCGGCCGGGAAGCCGGCGTCGTCGAAGATCTGCTGGATCGCCGCGGCCGATTCCGGGCACTGCGGGGCATGCTTGAGCAGGATCGTGTTACCCACACACAGATTGGGCCCGGCGAACCGGGCGACCTGGTAGGCCGGAAAGTTCCACGGCATGATCCCGAGGAGGACGCCGTAGGGGCTGTTCGTGATCACCGCTTCACCTGTGCCGTCGAGCAGTTCGATCGGCTGGTCGCGCAGGAGCTCATCGGCATGGTCGGCGTAGTACTCGTAGATCGAGGCACTGAAGTTGACTTCGCCGATCGCCGCGTCCAGCGGCTTGCCCATCTCACGCACGATGATCGCGCCGAGTTCGCCCGCGCGCTCGGCATGCAACTCACCGACGCGACGGACGAGGGCCGCGCGCTCGGCAACGGTCGTCTCGCGTGCCCACGTTTTGCTCGCGGTCACGGCAACCGACAGGGCGTTGTCGATCTCGGCGTCGGTGGCGGTCGGGTACTTCTTGACGACGTCGCCGGTGGCCGGGTCGGTCACGACGTACAGGCTCATTGGTGTTCTCCAGTCTGTGTGGTCAGTAGAGTTCGATGACGAGTTTGTCGCTGAGAGAGCGGGATACGCACAGCGCCATTTCTTCGTTGTTGGCCTTGACGGTTGCCGACAGGCAGTTGTCGCGGTGGTCCGGATTGCCGTCGACGACACCGGAGACGCAGGATCCGCAGATGCCCTCCCCGCACGATCTGAACACGTCGCATCCGGCTTCCTCGAGCACGTCGAGTATCGAGCGGTCGGCCGGGATCTCGAACACCTCACCGGTGGTCAGTTCGACGGTGAATGCCTTGTCGCCGGATGTGTCGACTTCCTTCGGGGTGAACGCCTCGAGATGGATGTGGTCCGCACCGATCGCGGGGGTGAAGGCGGCCACCACCTGGTCCATGAACCCTTCTGGACCGCAGGTGTATACGTGGGTATCCGCCGAGATGGTCGACGCCATCTGCTCGAACACCGCGGGTTGCTCGGTTCGCGGCACGCCGATGTGCAGCGTGACGAACTCGCGGTATTCGACGCGTTCGGTGAGGAAGTCGTCGAATGCCATCTCCTCCCGTGACCGGGCGAAGTAGTGCAGCTCGAAGTCGGCGCCCCAGCTGTACAGCTCGAAAGCCATGCTCATCAGCGGAGTGAGGCCGATGCCGCCGGCGATCAGAATGTGCTTGGCCGCGTCGGGGACGATGCCGAGCATGTTGCGCGGCTTGCTGATCTTCAGGTGGTCGCCGACCTGCAGTGCATGCATGGCCGCTGAGCCACCTTGCGGCCCTTCTTTTTTCACCGCGACCCACATCGACGAATCGTCTTTGGGGGAGCCGGCCAGCGAGTACTGGCGAAGCACCCCGGTGGGGCCGGTCACGTCGATGTGCGCCCCGGACCGCCACTCACCGAAGGGAGATCCGTCGAGCTGCTCCAGGCGGAGACCCCGGATGTCGGGTGTCTCGACCTGGATCTCGGCGATGCGGACGACGATGCTGTTTTCCATCAGCGGGCCTCCGGGACTGGCGCGCCGGCGACGATGAAGCCGGCGAGCAGCTGGTACAGCGGTTCCAGCGGTCCGTCGTCATCTTCCGGGTGGAACTGCACCCCCAGCACCCAGTCCTTCGGGTGCTCGATGCCTTCGACGATGCCGTCGAGGGCCCGGGCAGCGACGATGAGCTCATCTCCCACGCCGGCGACGGCCTGGTGGTGGCCGGACCGGACGACCAGGGGCCCGGCACCAAGAATGACGGCCAGCCGGGTCCCGGGGAGTACTTCGACCTTCTCGTCGATGAAAAGGTGCTCGCCCGGCCCGCCGCGGTGCAGCTGGTAATCGGTGATGTCACCGATGATGGTGCCGCCGTAGCAGACGTTGATCAGCTGCGAACCGCGGCAGATACCCAGTACCGGGCGGCCGGCGTCGATGTATGCCCGAATCATGGCCAGGCTGACCCGGTCCGCTTCCGCGTCGACCCCGTAGGAGTTCGGCATGGGTCCGTCCGGTCCGCCGTAGCAGGCCGCGGCGATGTCGCCGCCACCGAGCACCAGCAGACCATCGGCGTCGACCGCCACGTCGACCGATCCGGGTTCGGAAGTGTCCACCAGGTCGAAGCTGGCATCGAGCTCCGCCAGGGCCGTCAGTGCCGTACGGGTGAAGCGGCGGTGCAGTGCCGCGACCGGTGCGGTCAGATCGGGGAAGTTGAGTGACACCAACACCGCGATGTGCGGCCGTCCCGGCTCGCGGGTACGTGTGCCGGAAGGTTCCACCTCGTCGCGCAGGACGACGGGACTGTTCATACCAAGGCCTCCAACCTGGATCTGGCGGCTCGTTCGGACAGATCGGTGAATAGTGCTGCGTCGCTGCACGAGGAGGCGTGGAGGTCCTCGGGATGCCATTGCACGGCAAGCACATTCCCGCCGGTGTGTTCGAGAGCTTCCACGCATCCGTCGTCCGCGGTGGCGACGACCCGAAGATCGGCGCCGATGGCACCGACCGCCTGATGGTGATACGACGACACCGGGACCCGGGTGGCTCCCACGATCCGGCACAGCCGGCTGTCCTCGGCCACCACCACGTCGTGCACGGCGTTGCCGTGTGCGACGTCGCTCGGTGGCAGGTGCTGGATCAAATCGCCGCCCTGCACCACGTTGAGGATCTGCATACCGCGGCAGATCGCCAGCGTCGGGATACCGAGCCGCACGGCGCAGGACATCACCGCCATGTCGAACGCATCCTGGTGTGCCACCGGATCTTCGGTCTCCGCGACGGGATCCTGGCCGTAGTGCCGCGGGTCCAGGTCTGCCCCTCCGGGCATGCAGATGCCGTCGAACCGGGCCAGCCGGTCGGCCAGTTCCACGGCCGGGTCTCCGTCCGGACCGTGCAGCACGAGCGGCTCCCCGCCGCCGGCCCACACCGCCTCGCAGATGGCCTCTGCCGCCAGCGTCGCGCTGAAGCGCAGGATCGGCACGCGGGCGGCGCGCCGGCCCGGCACCGCGATCAGTGGTCGCATGTCAGCTCACCTCGAAGGGGTAGTCCAGTGTCGGCAACCACTGCGCCCATGCGGACTTCAGCCGTCCGTCGGCGATGATGCGCGCCAGGGCACCGTCAAGGGCAGCAAGGGTTTCCGGTCGGTCTTTCGCGACGGCGATGCCCCACGGGTTGTTGGTCTTGACGACGAACGCGAGCTCGAAATCCGGGTCGGAATCCCCGAGCGGGACGAATACGACATCGTCGTCACAGACGGCGTCGACCTCGCCCGAGCGCAGTGCGGCCAGCATGTCCTCGTAGACGTGGTCCGATTCGAACTCGACCACCTCGGCACCGGTGAACGAGGCGGCCAAGTTGTAGTTGGCCGAGGCGCGGATGGCGGCGATCCGCTTGCCGGCCAGGCCCGCGGGGTCGGGCACGGCCTCGCCGCGACGCATCAGGATGCCTTCGTGGAAGATCCCGTACGGCCGGGTGAAGTCGGCCTGCTCAAGGCGGGCGGGGATGATGCCCTGGCCGCACAGCACGCCGTCGACCCGATGGTCGCGGGCGGCGGGCAACATGTCGCCCCACGGCATGATGACCCATTCGAGTTCCCGGTTCAGTTCGGCCGCAAGGAGTTCGGCCACGGCCGGCTCGTATCCAGACCGGCCGCCGGGGGACGAGGCAAGCCCGAACAGCGGCGGAGCGTCGGCGTCGATGCAGGCCAGGCGCAGCGCTTCGGTCACGGGGTGTCCTCCCAGTACATGTCGCGCTCCCAGTCGGTGATCGAGCTGTTGAACCGCGCCCACTCGTCGGTCTTGTACTCCAGCAACAGGTTCCCCAGTGGGGCGCCCAGCGCATCCATCAGGTAGTCGTCGGCCTTGAACGCGGCCAGCGCATCCCCGAGGGTGAGCGGCAGCTCTCCGAACAATTCGGCGTCCGTGGACTCGTAGCTCGAGCCGACCGTCGGTGCTCCGGGACTGATCTGGTTCTTCAGGCCGTCGTCGATGGACGCCAGCATCGCCGCGTGGGTCAGGTACGGGTTGCAGGCGGCATCGGGAAGTTTGTACTCGAGCCGGCCGTTGGCCGACAGGCGGACCGTGCAGGTCTTGTTGTCGAGACCCCAGTTGATCTTCGACGGGGCGAACTGTCCCGCGTCCCAGTATCGCTTGTAGGAGTTGACCGTTGACCCCATGATCAGCATCGCGCCCGGGGTATGGGTGAGCAGCCCGCCCAGGGCGTACTGCCCCTCCTCGGTCAGGTGCAGATCGTGGCGACCTTCGTCGGCCAGGATGTTGACGTCGCCGCGCCAGAGGCTGAAGTTGTGATGGCAGCCGTTGCCCATGTATCCCTGGCCGGGTTTGGGCATGAAGCTCGCCTCGATGCCGAGCTCCCGGGCGACCTGCTTACAGATCTGCCGGTAGGTCATCAACCGGTCGGCCGTTGCGTCGCCGTGGTCGAACATCCAGTTGAGCTCGACCTGGCCGGCGTCCTCGAAGTCGCCTTCGACCATCTGGAAGCCCATGAACTTCGCGTAGGAAATCACCTTCTGGTAGATCGCGCGGTACCGCTCGAGGTGCTCGATGTGATAGGCGGGGCTTGAGTCTGGCCGTGATGACGTGGTGAACCCGGGTCCCTCCCAGGTCATCTCGGGCTCGGTGCCGGTACGAAGCTCCAGGCCTGTGCGATCGGTGAACGCCGCGTGCAGTCGCTTCATCAGGCCGCGGGTGTCGGTCGGCAGGGGAGCGCCGGGATCGACCATCACGTGGTCGGGCTCGTACAGGCTGCAGAAGACGCGTGCGGTCTTGTGGTCCCAGGGCAGTACCGAGAAGGTGTCGAGGTCGGGCACCGCGCAGTATTCGGGCGCCCCGACGCCGCCGCCGAGCAGGACGCCCTCGCGGGTGGTCTGCAGGTTGGCGATGGCGGTGCGGTGCTGCATGACGCCGCGGGTCGCCAGCCGCGCGAATTGGTCGGCGGGGACGACTTTTCCGACGACTCTCGCGGTGATCGTCACGGCCTGGAAGTAGACGAACTCGACGCCGTACTCCTCGATCGCCGCGAGCGCGGCGTCGAGGGCTCCGGGTGCGGAATTGGCCTCACGGTGGTGGTCGAGCGCTGTTGTGCTCATGGACGCGGACCTTTCGGGATGAGTGTGTGGGTGGATGGATGGCCCGCTCAGGCCGGGGTGAAGCTGATCGGGAGTTTGTTCGCGCCGGTGTTGCCCGAGTCGGGCATCCAGTCGGAGCCGTCGAGCATCTTCGGATCCCGAAGCCGGCGGGCCAGCAGCGGCAGCGCCTCGGCCATGTCGGCTCGGGCCACGAAATGCCCCAGGCAGTGGTGTGCCCCGCCACCGAAACCGAAGTGCGGCTTGCGTTCTGCGGCGATGTCGAAGCTGGGCGGTCCGAAGACCCGCGGATCGGTGCCCGACGACTCGCTGAACAGGTGGACGGTGGTTCCGGCGCTGATCGCCAGTCCCTGGTACTCGAAGTCCTCGGTTGCCTCGCGGGTGACCCAGCGGACGGTCGGATTGGTCCGCATGACCTCCTCGACCGCCTTGCCGCCGAGAGCGGGGTTCTGGGCGAGCAGATCCCACTGTGCGGGGTTGTCGATGAAGCTCTGCATCGCCAGGCCCAGCTGGTTGCGGGTGGTGTCGTAGCCACCGAAGATCATCAGGACGAAGGCATCGCGCAACTCCTCGGCGGACAGCCCTCCGTCGTTCTTCGCCTGCACCAGCGTCGTCGTGAAGTCGTCGCGCGGATTGGCCTCGCGGTCGGCGATCGCGGCGTCGGCGTACTCGAACAGCGTGGCCAGCGCGGCCTCGATCCGGGGAAGCTCCTGCTTGAAGGTGATGCCCATCGCCAGCCCGATGGTGGCGGACTCACGGGCGATGATCTCCCACTCCGACTCGGGCAGCCCGAGCATGATGGCGATGACCCGGGCGGCATACGGATCGGCGAATTCGCCGATGAACTCGCACTCGCCCCGCTCGGCGAAGGCGTCGATGAGTTCGCTTGCCAGCGCCTGGAATCGGGGCACCAGGCCCTTGATCAATCGCTTGGAGAACGCCGGGTTGAGCAGGGTCCGCAGCCGGCGGTGCTCATCGCCCTCCTTGTTCAGGATCCAGCTGTTCCACCAGTCCAGGAACGGCCCGTCGGTGACGCCGTTGTGGGCCGGCCAGTGCACGCTGCCCTGGCGCAGGCTCGGATGGCGCATGAGCTCGCTGACCTCGGCGTAGCGCAGGACAGCGATCCCGTACTCGGTATGGGCGAACCAGCTGGCCTCACGGGCATCGTGGACCACGGCCGAGGTGATCGAGAAGGAGGGATCGGTCACCTGCAGGCGCGGAGCCTCGGTGCCGGCAATGATGGTGTTCGGAGTCACGGTGACTCTCCTCTGGTGATCGTGATCTGGCGGTCAGCTAAACCGGCTGCGCCACAACGGGTTTCTGGGACGATTCGGCCGGGCTAGTCGGGATCGCGTCGGCGTGCGGCGTGTTGCCGTTGGAATGGGAGCGGACGGTGGCCATGTAGAGCAGACCCAGCCCGATGACGATGCCTGACATCAGCAACACGATGTAGTTGTCGTACCAGGGCGCCTCGGGCGTCCGGGGCCAACAGATGTTGATGATCGCGGCCACGCCGTAGACCAGGGCGCCGACATTGACCACCATTCCCCATCCGCCCAGGCGGTACTTCCCGCTGGGGATCCATCCTTTGATGCGTGCCCGCAGCGCGGCGAACACGACCATCTGGAAGGCGATGTAGATGCCGACCGAACCGAAGCTGATCAGCTTGGTCAGCGCGTCGGTGGAGACCAGCGATCCGACGATGAGAGCGGCGGGGATCACCGCGGCGGCGAGCAAGGCATACGGGGGGACGTGGCGCTTCTTGTCGAACCGGGCCCACAGCTTCGAGCCGACGATCATGCTGTCGCGGCCGTACGAGTAGAGCAGCCGGCTGGCCGCCGCCTGCAGGCTCAGGGCGCAGGACACGAACGAGATCAGCACGATGCAGAGCACGATCTTGGATCCGACCGGACCGAAGGCCGTGGCCAGCACGGTCGAGATCGGATCGACGTCCTCGCCGCGGATCACCGCGCCGATATCGACGACCGACAGAACCAGGCTGAGGCAGACGAAAGTGGCTGCGGCGCCGCCGATGTAGATGGTCCGTCGCATCGACTTCGGGATCTGCACTCCGGGGTTACGGACCTCCTCGGCGACGTCACCGCAGGCCTCGAATCCGTAGTACTGGAAGACGCCGATCAGGCTGGCCGCGAGAAACGCGTAGAGAAAGCTGTGCTCTCCCTGCGCTCCGAAGCTGTCGAACAGCACGCCCAACCCGTGGTGACGTTGGGTGAGCAACAGCCACCCGCCCACGATCAGCGCGCCGATCAGCTCGGCGGTGAAGCCGAAGATCGCGAAGTAGCTCAGCATCTTGGTGCCGGTGAGGTTGATGACGGTGGCCAGCAGCAGCACGATCAGCGCGCAGACGACGGTGGTGTAAACCGTTGAGGTGAAACCGAAGACGGTCGCCACGAACGGGCCGGCGCCGTAGGCCACGCCGGCGATGGTGGCCAGCAGCGCGAACATGTACACCCACCCGGTCATCCACGCCCATTTTCGGCCCCACAGTCGGCGCGCCCACGGGTACACGCCGCCGGCCACCGGGAACTGAGCGACGATCTCGCTGAATATCAGCGCGACCAGCATCTGGCCGAACCCCGCGATCAACAGGCTCCAGATCATCGGCGGACCGGCGGCGGCAAGCGCGAAGGCGAAGACGGTGTAGATGCCGACGACCGGCGAGAGATAGGTGAAGCCGAGCGAGAAGTTGGCCCAAAGGCTCATGTCTCGTTTGAACTCGGACTGGAAACCGAGCGCGGCGAGTTGCGCGTGGTCCTCGTCGTGCGACTCGGGAGATTTCGACATAGGCGGCCGGCTTTCTGTGTCAGGGGCCATGTTCAGGGGCGGGCTGTGAGACAGGCCATAGAATTAAAACATAAAGGACCATAGTTCATAGTTCAAGACTTATCGCGTACCATCGTCGAAATTGCCCTGGCAGGAGGAACAGTGGCGGTCGAACAGTTGCGCGGCCTGACCGCGGTGGGGGCTGTGTTGTCGCCACTGGCGGGCAGCGGCCCGCGCACGGACGCCGTGGTGGCGCGGATCTCGGCCGCCATCGGCCTCGGGGTGATCTCGGACGGAGAGCAACTTCCGAGCGAAATCGATCTGGCCACTCAACTCGGCGTATCGACCATGACCTTGCGTGAAGCGCTGGCCATCTTGCGGGAGCAGGGGCTGGTGGTGACGAAACGAGGGCGCGGCGGCGGAAGTTTCGTGCGTGCCTCAGCTGAAGACGTGCACACGCGATCGCTGGCGCTGCTGCAGGAGCTGACCGTTGAGGGATTGCGCGACCTGGGGGACGAGCACTTCGCGGTGGCCGGTGCCACCGCGGTTCTCGCGACCCGCCGAGCCGTGGCCGCCGACATCGCGCGGCTTCGGACGTTGGCGGACCGTCTTGCGGCCAGTGGGGACGCGATCGCCAGCCGTCGCGCCGACAGCCGATTCCAGATCGAGATCGCGGTGTGTTCGCAGTCCGCTCGTCTCACCCGCGCAGAGGTGAACATTCAGGCCGAGTTGGCGGCGATGGTGTGGCTGCCCCGCCTGGGATTGGATCCGGCGGAAGAGGCGGCCAGGCATCACCAACTCGTCGACGCTATCGAGACCGGGGATCAAGCCGGCGCGCGATCATTGGCAGAGGAGTACAGCGCGCTGACCATTCGACGGCTCATCGGCCTGCGGATGGAGCTCGCCAGAACATGAGTCCGCAGGTCGATCCGGCATCCTGCCGTGCGCCGGTGCCTAGGCTGACGCCGATACAGACGGAAGGGCATTCGAGATGATGGCGAACGGAACGGACCGGTCGTTTCGCGCCGACAACGGCGACGCGGCACTCGAGCTGGTCTCTGCGGCCGTGACCTCACTCGTAGAGAACATCTTCGCCTCGCTGCGCACCGTGGCGGCGGCCACCCGTGGGCTGTGGGACCGCGTCGAAGACGCCGGCGCCAGGCCGTGCTCGTCGGACCTGGCGGCGCTGCGCGATCCGGTGATCGGTGAGTTGCAGCGGCAGGCCGACCTGGTGAACGGGGTCGGGTTTGTCGTTGCCGACGGCGCATTGGACGACGTCCCGCGTTACCTCGAGTGGTGGCGTCCCAACTCCAAGCCGAGTGGTGCGGCGCAACGGCTTGAGCTGGATCTCAATCCGGGCAGCGAGTACTTCTATGACTACTCCACGATGGAGTGGTATTCGGTGCCCCGCGACCGCGGCATCCCGTGGGTGCACGGACCGTATCTGGATTACACGGGCGTCGATCTCTATGTGTGTACGTTCACCGTCCCGGTGGCCTCCGGGCGAGGGGAGTTCATCGGCGTGGCGGGCGCCGATGTGCCGGTGGCTCGACTGGACGCGGCACTGTTGCCGACCTTCGCGGCCCATCGCACGCCCCTGGCGCTCACCAACTCGCAGGGGCGGGTGATCGTCGCCAACGACGCCGAGCACGTCGCCGGCTCCAAGCTGGAGGACCCGAATTCGCCGACAGCACTGCCGGTTTCAGCGACGCCGTGGTCGTTGGTGTCGCTGAGCGGCAACTCGTGAAGGCCGGCTGATCGGTTACGCCGGCTCAGCGGATCAGGTAGTCGGTGTGACGCAGAAGTAGCGCGAGTTCGGCGAGTACCCCATCACAGTTTTCCTCCATTCGGCGTCCCCTCCCGGTTCGACGCCAACAGTGTTGAGGACCCGCCCGCGATCTGGAACCACCGCTTTGGACAGTGCTGGTCCGAATATTGTCCAACTCGGCGATAGGATGCCTGGCGGTTCCGTTCGTAATGTGACGCCCACATCGACGGAAGGAATGAGCGAGATGACCATGCTCGACACGGCGGTCGGCGGTCCCGGACTGCGTCAGGAGCGCCGACTCGTTACCGAGGTGCCCGGGCCGCGCTCCCTCGAACTGGCCGCCCGCCGCGCGGCTGCGCTGCCGGCCGGACTGGCCAGCGGGGCACCGGTCTACGCGGCCGCCGCCGGCGGCGGGGTCATCATCGATGTCGATGGCAACTCGTTCATCGACCTGGGCAGCGGCATAGCGGTCACCACCGTGGGCAATGCCGCCCCGGCCGTCGTCGAGCGTGCCGCCGACCAGCTGGCCCGCTACACCCACACCTGCTTCCTGGCCACGCCGTACGAGCCCTACATCGAGGTGGCCGAAACGCTGAACCGGCTCACCCCCGGGACACACGAGAAGCGCACCGCGCTGTTCAACACCGGCAGCGAGGCCGTCGAGAACGCGGTCAAGTACGCCCGCGCCGCCACCAAGCGGCCTGCCGTGGTGGTGTTCGACCACGCCTTCCACGGCCGTTCGCTGCTGACGATGACCATGACCGCCAAGAACCAGCCCTACAAGCACAGCTTCGGGCCGTTCGCCCCCGAGGTGTATCGCGCGCCGATGGCCTACCCGTACCGCTGGCCGTCCGGCCCGGAGAATTGCGCCGCCGAGGCATTCAGCCAATTCGCCCAACTCATCGACGCCCAGATCGGCGCTGACGCCGTGGCCTGCGTCGTGGTCGAACCCATCCAGGGCGAAGGCGGATTCATCGTTCCCGCCGACGGTTTCCTGAGTGCGGTCGCCGACTTCTGCCGCGACCGCGGCATCCTGTTGGTCGCCGACGAGGTGCAGGCGGGCATCGCTCGCACGGGAACGTGGTTCGCCAGTGAGCATGACGGCCTGGTGCCCGACCTGGTGGTCACCGCCAAGGGCCTGGCCGGCGGCATGCCGTTGGCGGCGGTCACCGGCCGAGCCGACATCATGGACGCCGCGCATCCGGGTGGGATCGGCGGCACGTACAGCGGCAATCCGGTGGCTTGCGCGGCCGCCCTGGGCGTTTTCGACGAGATCGAGAAGCATCAGTTGCTCGACCGCGCGCAGGCCATCGGCGACATCCTGGTGCGTGAACTTCGTGGAATTGCCGCCGCCACCGACGTACTCGGCGACATCCGCGGTCGCGGTGCCATGATTGCCGCCGAACTCGTCGTCCCCGACACCCGCACCCCCAACCGTGACGCCGTGGCCGCGGTCAGCCGCCACTGCCTCAACAACGGTGTGCTGACGCTGACCGCCGGAACCTTCGGCAATGTGCTGCGCTTCCTGCCACCGCTGTCGATCTCCGATGAACTGCTCATCGAGGCACTGGCCGTCGTACGCGACGCCTTCGCCACCCTCTGACCTCACCCACCGAACCAACGCCCAGGAGTTACCCCATGACGCTGACCGCTGCCCCGCCCGCCCCCAAGACCCGCGGGCCGCTGGAGTTGTTCGATACCGATCGGTTGCTCGATGCCGATGAGCGTGACATTGCCGCGACGGTGCGCAGGTTCGTCGAGACCAGGCTCAAGCCCAATGTCGAAGGTTGGTTCGAATCGGCCACTCTGCCCAGGGAACTGGCCAAGGAGTTCGGTGATCTGGGGGTGCTGGGTATGCACTTGCAGGGGTATGGGTGTGCGGGCACCAACGCGGTGAGTTACGGGTTGGCCTGTATGGAGCTGGAGGCCGGTGACAGCGGGTTTCGCAGCTTCGTGTCCGTGCAGGGATCGCTGTCGATGTTCTCGATCTACCGGTTCGGTTCCGAGGAACAGAAGCAGGAGTGGCTGCCGCGGTTGGCCGCTGGTGAGGCGATCGGTTGTTTCGGCCTGACCGAGCCGGATTTCGGTTCCAACCCGGCCGGGATGCGTACCCGGGCCCGCCGTGACGGTAGTGATTGGGTTCTGGACGGCACCAAGATGTGGATCACCAACGGCAATCTGGCCGATGTGGCCACGGTGTGGGCCCAGACCGATGACGGTATTCGGGGCTTTGTGGTGCCCACCGACACCCCGGGGTTCACCGCCAATGAGATTCATCGCAAGTTGTCGTTGCGGGCGTCGGTGACCTCGGAGTTGGTGTTGGACAACGTGCGCCTGCCCGCCTCGGCGCAGCTGCCGTTGGCCCAGGGATTGTCGGGCCCGTTGTCGTGTCTGAACGAGGCGCGGTTCGGCATCGTGTTCGGTGCACTGGGCGCGGCGCGTGACAGTTTGGAGACCGCGATCGCCTACACGCACAGCCGTGAGGTGTTCGACAAGCCGTTGGCCGGCTATCAGCTCACTCAGGAGAAGCTGGCCAACATGACCGTGGAGCTGGGCAAGGGCATGTTGTTGGCGATTCATCTGGGCCGGATCAAGGACGCTGACGGGGTGCGGCCCGAGCAGATCAGCCTGGGCAAGCTCAACAATGTGCGCGAGGCGCTGGCCATCGCCCGCGAGTGCCGAACCCTGTTGGGTGGCAGTGGGATCACCCTGGAGTACTCACCGCTGCGCCACGCCAACAACCTCGAATCCGTGCTGACCTACGAGGGCACCTCAGAAATGCACCTGCTCGCCATCGGCAAAGCCCTCACCGGCCAAGCCGCCTTCCGCTGAGCCGCAACCTGATTGGAGCAATCAGATGACCATGCACACGCCTGTACGACTGCAGCACCTCGTTGCCGGGCAATGGATTTCCGGCGAGGGTGACGGTGTCCGGAGTGTCGATCCTTCGCGGCCACAGTCCATCGTCGCCGAAGGCGGCGCCGCGAGCGCGGACCTTCTAGAGGCAGCGGTGGCCGCGGCCGACGACGCGGTTCGCGGGTGGGCGGCCACCCCGATGGCCGCGCGCGGTGGCGTGCTGCTGACCGCGGCCGAGATCCTCGACGAGAGGGCCGGCGAGTGGGGACGTGACCTGTCGATCGAAGAAGGCAAGACGCTGGCCGAAGGCGTCGGTGAGGTACGTCGCGCGGCCCAGATCCTCCGCTACTACGGCAACGAGGGTGATCGCCAGGCCGGCGAGATCTATGCCTCGCCGCGTGCCGGTGAACAGATCCTGGTCACCCGCAAGCCGGTTGGCGTCGTCGGGGTCATCACCCCGTTCAACTTCCCCATCGCCATCCCGGCCTGGAAGATCGCGCCGGCCCTGATCTACGGCAACTCGGTGGTGTGGAAGCCGGCCAGCACTGTGCCGCTCCTCGCGATGCACCTGGCAAGCGCGCTCGACACCGCAGGTCTGCCGGCGGGTGTGCTCAATCTGCTCATCGGTGGCTCGGCCATCGGCGACGGAATCGTCAACCATCCCGACGTCGATGCCGTCACTTTCACCGGATCGACCGGCATCGGGCGGCGTATCGCGAGCCTGGCGGCCGAGCGCGGCGTGCCCGCGCAGGCCGAGATGGGCGGCAAGAACGCCGCTGTCGTGCTCGACGATGCCGATCTGGACCTGGCGGTCGAGCAGGTGATGCTGGGTGCGTTCCGCTCGACCGGCCAAAAGTGCACCGCCACATCCCGATTGATCCTCACCGAGAAGATCGCCGATCGCTTCCTGGACGCCCTCACCGACCGTGCCGGGGCGCTGGTGGTGGGCGATCCGGTGGATGAGGCCACCCAGATGGGACCCGTCGTCAGTGAGTCGGCGCACAAGACGATCACGACCGGGATCGAAACCGCGCGGTCGCAGGGAGCGGCCGTCCTGGCCGGCGGGCAGCCCTACAGCGACGAGATCCGGGCCCGCGGTTACTTCGTCGCGCCCACCATCATCGAACTCGGCGACCAGCCCGCCGACCTGTGGACCGACGAATTGTTCGGCCCGGTGCTCGCGGTGCGCCGCGCCGCCGACGCCGAGGAAGCGTTCGCACTGGCCAATGACAGTGAATTCGGCCTCTCGGCCGCGGTTTTCACCCAGGACCTGACCCGCGCGCTACAGGCGGTCGAACACCTCGACGTCGGGGTACTGCACGTCAACTCCGAATCCGCCGGGGCTGATCCGCACGTGCCGTTCGGTGGCGCCAAGAAGAGCGGGCTGGGGCCCAAGGAACAGGGATCGGCGGCCCGGGAGTTCTTCACCTACACCACCACGGTGTACCTGCGCGGCGGAGCGCCGCGCTCATGAGCACCGGTGCGCTGGACGGAATCACCGTCGTCGACTTCAGTCGCGTGCTCGCCGGCCCGTACGCCACCATGATGCTCGGCGACTTCGGTGCCGATGTCATCAAGATCGAGCGGCCCGGCGTCGGGGACGACACCCGTGAGTGGGGGCCGCCCTACGATGCCGATGGCATCGCCACCTACTTCAACTCCGTCAACCGCAACAAACGTTCTCTGGTGCTCGATCTCACCGATCCCGACGACGTCGCTCGTGCCCGCGAGTTGGTCAGCCGCGCCGACATCGTCGTCGAGAACTTCCGGCCCGGAACCATGGACAAGCTCGGTCTCGGCTACGACACCCTCCGCGAGGTCAAGCCGGACCTGATCTACTGCGCCATCACCGGATTCGGGCACGACGGCGGGGCCGCCCTGCCCGGCTACGATCTGTTGGTCCAAGCTGTCGGCGGCCTGATGAGCATCACCGGCCCGCAACCCGGTGACCCCACCAAGGTCGGGGTCGCGATGGTCGACGTGCTCACCGGCATGCATGCCATCACGGGCATCCTGGTGGCACTGGCCCACCGCGACCGCACCGGGCAGGGGCAACGCGTCGACACCAACCTGCTCTCGGTGCTGTTGTCCTCCATGGTCAATCAGGCCTCTGGATTCCTGGGCGCCGGCAGCGTCCCGACGATCATGGGAAATCGTCACCCCAGCATCGCGCCGTACCAGACCTTCGACACCGCGGATCGGCCCATCGCGCTGGCGGTCGGCAATGACAAGCAGTTCCGGCTGCTGGCCGCCGCGCTCGAACTCGACGGGCTGGCCGATGACGAACGCTTCACGTCCAACGCATTACGTGTGCGCCACCGAGACGAACTCTGTGCCCTGTTGGAGGCCCGGCTCCTCACCCATGGTGCCGACCACTGGTATGACGTGCTCACGGCCGTGGGCGTGCCTGCGGGTCCGATCAACGACGTGGCGGAGGCGTTCACCTTCGCCGAGAAGCTGGGGCTGACGGTGACCGTACCGGTGCCCGGCAGCAGCACCCCGCAGGTCGCCAACCCGGTCTCGCTGTCGGTCACACCGCCGCAGTACCGCAGCGGCCCGCCCCGCCTGGGACAGGGCACCACCTGACGAGCGCCCTTTACATTGGAACCGTGGTGCACAGTGCTTCCCCGGGTGCCGGCACAAGGGTGTGCCCGTGACGATGACCGTGCGCCGGCTCGCGCAGACCCCCGGCCTGGGCCTGACCTTGATTGCCGGCCGCGACGGGGGTGACCGCTCGATCGGGTGGGCTCATGCGATCGAACTCGAAGACCCGACGCCATACCTCTCGGGCGGCGAACTCGTCATGACCACCGGCATGAACGTGGGGGACACCGCCGACCGACAGTTCGAATACCTGGCTCGGCTGTCCTCGGCCGGTGTCGCCGCGTTGGCCTTCGACACCGGGACCACGCATTCGGCGGTGCCGGCCGGGATCATCGCCGCGGGCGATGCGCTGGGGTTGCCCGTGCTCAGCGTTCCGCCGGAAACCCCGTTCATCGCCATCACCCGGGCCATCATCGACGAAGTCACCGCCGACCAACTCCGCGCGGTCCAGCGCGTGGTCGATCAACAGGAGGTGCTGGCCCGGGAAACCCTGAGAAACGGTATTCCCGCTGTCGTCGCCGCGTTGAGCAAGCTGCTCTCGGCTACCGTCGTCGTCATCGATGTCGATGGTAATGCCTTGGCGGCCAGCGGATCCGAGACTGATCACGTCTGCGCGCTGGGCGCACGCCTGATTCGGGACAGCGCCAACAGGCGAGCCAAACACGCCAGCCGCGTCGTCGCCGACGGCTCCGGATACTGCACGTTGCAGGCGCTCAAGGCGGCTCAGCCGCTGCGCGGGTATCTGGCCATCAAGACCAACGAGCCACCGTCTCCCACCGAACGTCTGCTCGTAGCTCACGCCGTGTCGCTGATCTCGATCGAAATGGGCAAACCCGCCAAGATCCTGGACGCTGAGCATCGGCTGCGGGTCGCCACGACCGCCGGACTACTCGCCGACCCGCCGACGATCGATCACGCCGTCCTCAGATACTTCCGATTCGGCCCCGACGAGGACATCGTCGTGGTGGCGCTGACCGGCACCGGCCCCAGTCTCACCGCAGAAACTCACGCGCTTCGCGTGCTCGAGTCCCGGCACTCTCGCTACCTGATCTGCTCCCGCGCAGGCGAATTGACCATCATCTTGCCCGCCGCTGAATCCGCCGCCGCGCCGCTCCTGGCCACCGAAATCAACGCCCAATTGCAGAAGCGTCTGCGCGGTGGCCTGAGCAAGCCGGCCACGTTCGACAACATCGCCACCGCGGTGAACCAGGCCCGCACTGCCGCGCTGATCGGCAACAGCGACGACGCGTTCCAAAGCTACGCGGAGATCGGGCTTTTCGATGTCGTCCTCGGTGGGCGCAGCGCAGCCGAGTTGCGCCTGATCGCCGATCCCATTGCCCCGCTTGTCGATCAGGACTCGAGCGCCTCCGGCACCGGCGATGGGCTGCTCGCCACATTGGAAAGCTACTTACGGCACAACGGTCACCTGGAAGGTGCGGCGGCCGAACTGGGGATCCACCGCCACACCATGCGCAACCGCGTCGCGAAGATCGCTCAGCTCACCCGGCGAGACCTGCAAAGCCCCGACGTTCGGGCTCAGCTACTCCTTGCGATCAGGGCCCGTGAGCTTCTGCGGATCAACCGCCCGGACTGATCCGGCCGCGCTCATGATCGCGCCGCGCCGTGCCGCCAACCGGGTGGTTCGGGGCGCCGGCAGTCGGCCAGGACAAGTTAGCCGAATCGGTCTTCGATAACATTTGCTGGCCGGATGGTGAACGACTGTGATACCCGGGCCGCAATGAGGCAACAAAAAATGACACCCACGGTGCGTGCACGGGCGCCCAACGTCAATAGCAACCTTACCGCGGCCCGGTCTCTTCGGCTATCCCGGGCAAGCGACCCCTCAAGTAATCATTAACGGCTCGGATGCACGGATAGCGCCCGGCGCAGCTGGTGCAGCGACCATCTGACAGGTGGGCTGAGAACCCATCAGGTATTCGAGGCAACAGGCGAGCCGGTAGGCCACCGAGGCCATGGTTCACCGCTTCGCAGCGACCATCGATACCGCCCGGCGGGGGCCGAAACTAGTCCGACACGACCGCAACACTCCGGTGTTCTCGCCGTGATACCGGTGTTGCTTCGACCGAATATAGCGTTCCTACCAGCGGGTACAGTTACCCACCCGCGACCGGGCCGGCCGTTGGGGCGCGGATTGCTGAATTGTCGGCCCATCGACCAGCGTGATGACGGCAACCTTCCAGATGGGCCGGACGCAGGGAGTCCGTGCAAAGCTCCGCCAGCGGCACCCCGGCGCCCATGGCATCGCTCATCCGTACTGAGCCGCGAGTTCAGCTATTGCGCCACGCGAAGGAAAAGCCGGCCGCGCGGACTCATCGTCAATACTCGGCAACGTTTCAACAATTGTTTGCCAAAACATGTCGGCGCGGAATGATATCGACCTTCCCGCTACAGAATGTGAGCAAACATGCAGCTGAGGCGGCGAAATTTGAAAAATCAACTTAGAAAATTTGGCTGGTTACTTATCTGGCTCTCAGGTACGGTTTGCTCGTCCAAGATTCACACCTCCCAAAGGGGAAGCCATGGAAGTTGCTGCACGGTCATATCTCACCGCCGGAATCGCGGCGGTCGGAGCGACAGCGTTGATCGCTGCGCCGATCGCTCCCGCACCGCCGGACATCACGGTCAGGGCGGACGATCTGTCGGCCGTTTTTTCCGATTACACGCCGACGGCGCTGAGCTCGGCGCTGCTCGGTCTGCCGAGCACGGCCGCCATCCGTGATGCGCTCGGAAACCTCACCCTCGGTGGGCTCGGGGCATTCAACATCGGCTTGGCGGGCGCGGCGGATGCCGCCGGCATCGGCGCGACGGCGTTCTCGGACATCGCCGCATCGATGGCGCTGACCGGGCAGACCATGAACACCGCTCTGGTGGCGGGATTCCTTGCCGCGATCGGTTTCGAGGTTCCGGCCGGTGACAATGCCTCGGCCGCTGCGGCGACCACACTCGTCAGCACGGCCGATATCCGCGACGCCATCGGGAACCTGACCCTCGGCTTCCTGACGGCAGTCAACGCCGGCCTCGGTGGGATGGCCGACGTGGCCGACATCGGCGCGGTGGCGTTCTCGGACATCGCCGCCTCGCTGGCGTTGACCGGCCAGACCGTAGCGACCGCGCTGACCGCAGGGTTCCTGGCCGCCATCGGCTTCGAGATGCCGGCCGAGGGCGGCGTGGTGACCGCATCCGCGGCGCGAACGATGGTCAGCACCAACGATCTTCGTGATGCAGTGGGCAACCTGACCTTGGGCTTCCTGACGGCGGTGAATGCCACCCTCGGCGGACTGGCCGACGCGGCCGACATCGGGGCCGTGGCGTTCTCCGACATCGTGACGTCTCTGGCCGTCACCGGCCAGACCGCGGCGACGGCGCTGACGAGTGGGTTCCTGGCCGCCATCGGCTTCCAGGTTCCGGACTCGACGGCCCCGGCGACAGCGGCCGCGGCGATGGTCAGCCCCGGCGGTATCCGTGATGCCGTCGGCAACCTGACGCTGGGCTTCCTCGGTGCCTTCAACGCGGGTCTGGGTGGGCTGGCCGATGTGGCTGACATTGGTGCGGTGGCGTTCTCGGACATCGCGGCCTCGCTGGCACTGACCGGACAAACTGCCGCGACCGCGCTCACCGCCGGCTTCCTGGCCGCCATCGGCTTCCAGGTGCCGACGGAGGAGCAGACCAGCACGCTGGCGACCGCGGCGATGGTCAGCCCGGGCACCATTCGCGATGCGGTCGGCAATCTGACTCTCGGTGGGCTCGCAGCGTTCAATGCCAGCCTGGCCGGGCTGGCCGATGTGGCCGACATTGGGGCCGTGGCGTTCTCGGACATCGCGGCTTCCCTGGCGCAGACCGGGCAGACCGCCGCGACCGCGCTCACCGCCGGCTTCCTGGCCGCGATCGGCTTCCAGCCGCCGGTGGAGCAGGCGACCGCGACCGCTGCGTCCTTGGTCAGCCCGGGCACCGTCCGCGATGCGGTCGGCAATCTGACTCTCGGTGGGCTCGCGGCGCTGAATGCCAGCCTGGCCGGGCTGGCCGATGTGGCCGACATCGGGGCCGTGGCGTTCTCGGACATCTCCGCCTCGCTGGCGCAGACCGGGCAGACCGCCGCGACCGCGCTCACTGCCGGCTTCCTGGCCGCCATCGGCTTCCAGGTACCGCAGCCCGAAGCCCCGGAAACCGTTGGGCCGGCGGTGCTTCCGCAGACCAAGGCGCTGGTGAACGTTTCGCTGCCGAAGGCCGAACTGGCTTCGGGGGCAGTCGATACCAGCGTCAAGCCGGTCTCCAACGGCACGACGGAAACCGCCGTTGGGGCAGAGAGCGGTTCTGCCACGGGAGCTGAGGGAACCCCGGCCGGTTCTGCACCGGGCACGGACGCCACTGATGGCACGCCCAGTGCCGGCGGCGACACCACGGGATCGAGTGGATCGGCGTCCGGCACCGGTACCGGCGGTGACGGCGGGTCGACCGGCGGAACCGACAGCGGCAACGGCTCGACCGGCACTGGCAGCGAAGGTGACACCGGATCGACCGGCGGCACCGGCGCGGGCAGTGCCACCGACGGCGACGACACCGCACCGGCACCCACCAAGCGGGATGAGCGCAAACAACTCCGCGACCAGCAGAGCCAGGACCGCAAGTCGACTCGCGTGGAACAGAAAGCCGACCGGGCGGACAACCAGGAATCCACCCGGGCTGAGCGCACCGCCGAGCGCAAGGCCCAGGCCGCCGAGCGCAAGACGCAGCGGCAGGCCGACAAGCAGGAAAGGAAGACGCAGCGCCAGCAGCACAACGGCGGCTCCGACAACGGCGGTTCCGGGGGCGGCTCCAACAACGGCGGGTCCGACAACGGCGGCTCCGGCGGCTCCGAATAGGTAGACGTACCGGGTAGCTCTCCCAAACCCCACCCGGTACCGGCCCCGTTTCCTACTGCTCCCCGACGCAGTCACAGGAAACGGGGCCGTTCCCTATTTCCGGCTCAATCCCAGTACTGGCCCGCGAGCAGGAACATGCCCCAGCTGAAGCCTGCGCCGTATCGCCTGCCGTTCCACTCGAAGTCGTACACCTCGTGTGCGGGGAGAACGTCATCGGTGCGGGAAGAACGACGGGCGAGGGTGGCGGGGCCGAAATGCTCGATGAATTCGGCGGTGTCCATGCTCCACGTGGGTTGTTCGCCGGGCGAATCGGCGGGCAGCGGATGGCCGCCGGCGCGGCGGTACTGCGCTGTCGCCAACAGTCCGTCAGCGCCGACGCCGGCGGTGAACTCGAAACCCGGCCACAACACGCTGCTGAACGACAGCGACGTCGAGTCCTGTTTCGCCACGCCGACAACCTGTTTCAGGTTCTCGAAGCGGGCGTCTTCGTCTTCCAGCAGCCCGGCGACCCGCTGATGGATACGTTGCGCGTCCTCGGTGGAGATCCCGTATTCCGTCAGAGTCCAATCGATCATGGCCCGCCTGGGAATCATTCCCCACTTCATCGTCAGCAATTGGTAGACCTCGAAATCCGGTACCCCAGAGGGCTTCCGGACCAACAATGCCGGGCTTCCGGCGGGCTCCGCGGCAGGAACCCGGGTGACGTCGTCGGGCATCAGATCGTCTCGTCCCGGCACGCCAGCGCAGCTGCCACGAATTCGTCCCGCGCCGGGTTGTCCGTGTCGGCGTTCCAGATCAGCGTCACCCGCGAGGGCCCCAGGTCTTCGATCGGCACGGCTTTCACGTCGGGCCGGCGGTAATAGGCGGTGGTGGATCGGGGCAGGATGACGAAACCCTCGTGCGCGGCAACGTGTTCGAGTTTGTCCTCCACGCTGCGGAACTCCTCGCGCGGCGGTGCCCACCGCTGATCGGGTGCGGCCGCGCACACCCAGTCCGGCAACATCGCAGGGTCCGGCAGTAGCAACAGCCTGGATGCGAGATCGGCGAGGCGCACCGAGGCGCGCGTCACCAGGGCGTCGTCTGCCGGCAGCACCGCGTCCATGGGTTCTTCCAGCAGGGGTGCGCTGCCCAGTCCGCGGTGGTCGACCGGCTCCCGGGCATAGACCACGTCGACCTCGCCCGTCCGGACCAACTCCGCCTGCTCGTGCCACGGGACCTGACGCACGACTGCCCGACGCCGCGGGCCGCCCGCCTCGAACGCCGCGGCCGCCGCTGTTGCCCGCAACCCGGCGATCACTCCGACCGTCACAGTCACCGGGTGTCCGGCGGCGCGGGACAGGCGCTGTCGCAGCGCGTGCGCGTCGTCGAGCAGAACCTTGGCGTCCCGCAGCAGCTGCGCGCCGGCGGCGGTCAGCCGGGTACCGGTCGAGCCGCGGATGAACAACTGAGCGCCGAGCTCGCTCTCGAACGCCCGAATCTGCCGCGACAGCACGGGTTGTGCGATGTGGAGACGCTGGGCCGCCCGACCGAAATTCAGCTCCTCGGCGACCGCGACGAAGTACCGCAGCTTGCGCAGGTCGAGGTCCGCCGAGCTCATACCCCGAGGGTATCGCCGAACGACGAAAAGAGTCTTGGACGACGAAGTCGCCGCGATTTCACAGTGGACTCATGAACCTCAAGAACGCACGTGTCCTGATCATCGGCGGCACCTCCGGCATCGGTCTTGGAGTGGCGGTAGCGGTGGCGGACCGAGGTGGCATCCCGATCGTGGTGTCGCGCAACCAGTCCAATGTCGATCGAGCCATCGCCGGACTCGGGGAGAACGCCCGCGGGATGACCGTCGACCTCACCGACCCCGCCTCGCTCGGTCGTGTCGCCGATGAGGTCGGGCAGATCGAGCACCTGGTGTTCAGTGCGGGGGAGTCGCTCACGATGGTCGGCCTGGCCGATCTGACCGCTGCGACGATCACCGAGTTCATCAGCACCCGACTCATCGGCCAGTTGCAGACGGTGCGGGAGTTCGCGCCCCGGATCACGCCGGGCGGGTCGATCACGCTCACTAGCGGCACGGCCGCCGAGAAGCCGGGCCTCGGCGTGTTGCCCACCGCGGTATGCGGCGCAATCAACGCGATGACCAGGGCGCTGGCCGTCGAACTGGCGCCGTTGCGGGTAAACGCCGTCGCCCCCGGTCCGATCCGGACGCCGCTGTGGTCGGCGCTCGGTGAGGAGGATCGGGAGGCAATCTACGAGCAGTTCGCGAGCAATCTCCCCGTCGGCCGGATCGGTGAGCCCCCCGACACCGCGTTGGCGTACACCTACCTGATGGAACAGGAATTCGGGACCGGCGTGGTCCTGACCGTCGATGGCGGTACCACTCTGGTGTGAGCCACGGTCACGGCTTGAGCAGCGCGACCACCTTGTCCTCGAGGGCGACCGGATCGGCGTTCGGGTCGGCGGCTTCGGTGTGGGGCAGCTCGTGCTCGGGGTCGGCAAAATCGCGGTAGGTCTTGTCGCCGGCCAGCGTGGCCAGCAGATACCCGGTGAGCAGGGCGCGGACGATCTTCTGGGTCTCCCGGTCGGCGCCGGGAAGGCCGACGAATCGGGCCAGCCGTCGCCCCTGGATCAGGCCACCGGCCTTGGCCTTGCTGACCGTGCGCAACGTGGCGCCGTCCCAGGCCCGGGCCAGCTCCACCGCGTTCGACCGCAGCGTCATCGGATCCCCGGGCGCGGTCAGGACCAGGCCGGGGACCTGCAGCGTCGACGCCGGTTGTTCGGCGGGCGGCTTGGTCACCGTCGGGAACAGCGAGACCACGGCCTTCGGGCGGTGCGGGTCACCGCCCATGCCTGCGGCAGCGAACACCGCGGCCGACCCGCCGAAGCCGTGGCCCACCACGCCCCGCTTGCCCGGGTGCACGCTGATCTTGCCGGTGCCCAGCCGAACGCCGGTGATGATTTCCAGGGCCGCGCCCAGGTCAAACGCGAAATTGAGCACCGACGGAGCCACGCCGGTCTCGGTATCGGGTGCCGCCGCCACGATGCCCCAGGACGCCAGGTGTTCGAGCGTGCCCGTGTAGTTCTCCGCCCGCGTCATCCACTCGTGGCCGAACACCACACCGGGCAGATTCAGGCCGGACTCCGGCGTGTAGACCACTCCCGGCATGCCGGCGAACGCCAGGTCACCGCGCAGGACTCGATGCGGTCCGCGGCGGGTCAACCCTGCGAAGAGCTTCTTTGTGCTGGCCACGCGTTGACCGTAGCGCAGGCTCGCCGGGGCGCGTGAGGGCCAATTGGGCCTGAAGCATGCCCGGGTGCGAACACGGTGATATGCGTCAAACGCCGCCGCGCAGAATCGGGTCAGGGCGCGGGCTGCACTACCCTGGGACCCTATGTGTGGAATCGTCGGCTACGTCGGGGCGCGCCCGGCCCGCGGCATCGTGGTCGACGCGCTGCGCCGGATGGAATACCGGGGCTACGACTCCGCCGGAATTGCGCTGATCGACGGCGATGGCGGGCTGACCGTACGCCGTCGCGCCGGCCGCCTGGCCAACCTCGAGTCCACCCTCGCCGAGACCGACGATGGCGTGCTGACCGGCACCACCGGCCTGGGTCACACCCGCTGGGCCACCCACGGCCGGCCGACCGACCGCAACGCGCACCCGCACCGGGACGCCGCAGGCAAGATCGCCGTCGTCCACAACGGCATCATCGAGAACTTCGCCGGCCTGCGTACAGAGCTGGAAGCCGACGGCGTCGAGTTCGCCAGCGACACCGACTCCGAGGTGGCCGTGCACCTGGTGGCGCGGCAGTACCGCGAGGGGGCGACTGCCGGCGATTTTCCGGCCTCCGTGCTGGCCGTGCTGCAGCGCCTCGAAGGCCACTTCACGCTGGTGTTCGCCAACGCCGACGATCCCGGCACCATCGTCGCCGCGCGCCGGTCCACCCCGCTGGTGGTCGGCATCGGGGACGGGGAGATGTTCGTCGGCTCCGATGTCGCGGCATTCATCGAGCACACCCGGCACGCCGTGGAGCTCGGCCAGGACCAGGCCGTGGTGATCACCGCCGACGGCTACCGCATCACCGATTTCTTCGGCCGGGATTACCTGGAGGCCGGCCGCGACTACCGGGAATTCCACATCGACTGGGATCTCGATGCCGCCGAAAAGGGTGGCTACGACTACTTCATGCTCAAGGAGATCGCCGAGCAGCCCGCCGCGGTTGCCGACACGCTCCTTGGTCATTTCGACGGCCACATCGTGCTCGATGAGCAGCGCTTGAGCGATCAGGAACTCCGCGAGATCGACAAGGTCTTCATCGTCGCCTGCGGCACCGCGTATCACTCCGGGCTGCTGGCCAAGTACGCCATCGAGCACTGGACCCGGCTGCCCGTCGAGGTCGAGCTGGCCAGCGAGTTCCGGTACCGGGACCCGGTGCTGGACCGCAGCACGCTGGTGATCGCCATCTCGCAGTCCGGCGAGACCGCCGACACGCTGGAGGCGGTGCGCCACGCCAAGACGCAGAAGGCCAAGGTGCTGGCGATCTGCAACACCAACGGCAGCCAGATCCCCCGCGAGGCCGATGCGGTGCTCTACACCCGGGCCGGGCCGGAGATCGGCGTCGCCGCCACCAAGACGTTCCTGGCGCAGATCGCGGCGAACTACCTGGTGGGGCTGGCGCTGGCGCAGGCCCGTGGCACCAAATACCCGGACGAGGTGGAGCGCGAGTACCGCGATCTGGAAGCCATGCCGGACATGATCAGCCGGGTGCTGGCCGGCATCGAGCCGGTGGCGCAGTTGGCGCAGCGTTTCGCGAAGTCGCCCACGGTGCTGTTCCTGGGCCGCCACGTGGGCTACCCGGTGGCGCTCGAGGGTGCGCTCAAGCTCAAGGAGCTCGCCTACATGCACGCCGAGGGCTTCGCCGCCGGCGAGCTCAAGCACGGTCCGATCGCCCTGATCGACGAGGACCTGCCGGTCATCGTGGTGATGCCGTCGCCCAAGAACGCGCAGATGCTGCACGCCAAGCTGCTCTCGAACATCCGCGAGATCCAGGCCCGCGGTGCGGTGACCATCGTGATCGCGGAGGAGGGCGACGACACAGTCCGGCCCTACGCCGACCATTTGATCGAGATCCCGGCGGTGTCAACGCTTTTCCAGCCGTTGCTGTCGACGATCCCGCTGCAGGTGTTCGCCGCCGGCGTGGCCCGGGCCCGCGGGTACGACGTCGACAAGCCGCGCAACCTGGCCAAGTCCGTCACGGTCGAATAGCCGCCAGCCTGTCGAACGTGAAGAAGATCGCGACGTTTCCCAGAATTCTCGCGATTGTCTTCACGTTCGGCGCGGAGGTCGCCTAGTGGATCTGCGGGTACCCACGGTCAACATCGCCGGACGGTGGGCCCGTGGCGGGCTTGGGGCCTTTGTGTCCGACGCGGCCTTCGCGCATTTCCTACGCACCTATGAGGCCGGGATGGCGGGCCTGCCGGACTTCGACCTGTTCGACGTGCCAACGTCGTTCGGTGCGGTACGCGCCTACCGGTTCGCCGGGCCGGACAACGGCCCGCCGGCAGTCCTACTTCCCGGCCGCAACGCGTCCACACCGATGTATGCCACCAACCTCGGGCCGTTGCTGCGGCGCCGCACCGTGTACGGCATCGATCTGCTCGGCGAGGCCGGCCTGTCGGTGCAGCACACGGTGATTCGTGGTGGCCCGGATCAGGCTCAGTGGCTTGACGAGGCGCTGGCCGGTCTCGGGCTGGATCGGGCCCATCTGCTCGGGGTGTCGGTGGGCGGCTGGACAGCCACCAACTGTGCGGTGCACCGGCCCGCCCGGATCGCGTCGCTGACCCTGCTCGACCCGGTGTTCACCTTCACCGGTATCCCGGTCAAAGCGATACTTGCTTCGGTGGCCATGCTCGCGCCGGGCGTACCGGAGAGTTGGCGCCTTCGGGTGATGAGCTGGATATCCGGGGGCGCCGACATGGAGGCCGCCGCGGTCGAAGCCGCGCTGATCGATGCGGGGGCAAAGGATTTCACACTGCGCACGCCTGCCCCGAAACTGTTCACCGATGACCAGCTGCGCGGTCTCGATGTGCCCGTGCTGGCGCTGATCGCGGGCCGAAGCGTCATGCTCGACCCGGAGCGAGCCGCGACACGGGCACGAGAACTCTTGCCGCGCGGGCAGATCGAACTCTGGTCCGAGGCGTCTCACGCCATCAACGGCGAATACCCCGATGAGATCGCCGAGCGTGCCGGCCGCTTCTGGGATGAGGCGTGACTGTGCAGTCTTCAGTCGAACCGTCGCGCCCATTCGCTCGGCGATGAACCGAACTGGCGACGGAAGGCACGGTTGAAGGTGCCGGTCTCGGTGAAGCCGCTGACTCGGCAGGCCTGGCTCACCGGAGATCCTTGCGAAATCAGGGCACCGGCGAATTCCACGCGCCGGCGCCGGATCTCGGTAGCGGGTGAGCGACCGTCCTCGGCCAGCAACTGCTGCACCGAGCGCAGCGACAGATGCACTTCGGACGCCAGGGTGGTCGCCGTGAAGTCCGGGTCGCGGAACCGCGCACGAATGTGGGCGAGCAGGTGTGCGCGCAACTGAGCGCGGGAGGGGACAGCGGTAGCTTCGACCGCGGTCCGGACATCGAGATCTTCTGCGGTGGCATCTTCGGCCGCCACGCGTTCCGTCGCATCGCAGAAGGACAGCAGCCGTGACCCGTCGGTTCCCAGTGGACGCGCGGACCAGGTGACCGGAATCGGCTGACCGGCACGAGTGATGAACCACTCGGGATCTGATGCGACCGGTACCCGCTCATGCATGATCGGGCACGACTGCGATGGGTACCGCGACCCGTCGGGTCGCCACTCGTGCAGGGTGTCGTGGCTGGGCGCACCGATCACTTCACCAGCAGATCTGTAGCCGAGCATGTCGAGTGCTGCTCGATTGGCCAGGACGACAGTGCCGTCAGCGCCGATCACCCACAACGGGGTTGGCGCGATATCGATCACGGCCGACAAGGCGTCCGCACCGAGTGCGTTCATGGTGAGGCTTGTCCGCGTGCCCATTGGTCCCACCTGACTTCTCCTGAACTTGCACAGACCGTAGGGGTAAGGCGTTTCGGCGTGTTTCCCCGCCCGTTACACCCCGGTTAACCCGACGGCTATGCGCGAAATGCCGTACCAAGTGCGCCTTTTGCCATTGGCAGGGCCGTTCTGACGCGGTGACATGAAGGACAGCGGTCGACAGTGATCGCGTGACTTCGGCAACGACAAGGAGACGTCTCGTGACGTATACCCCTGGGACCACAGAGATCGAAGATCGTCGCATCGAGACCGGCATCGGCTGGCAGGAGATCGCCGATCACATCGACCGGCCACTCGTCTGGACTGTCGCCGCACTCTTGGGAAGCCACCCCGTACCGCAGCAGGAAGCGGCGGCGGTCGGGGAGTTGCTCGGCCTGAGTGACGAAACCGTTGCCGCGCTGCAGCGTCAGCCATACCGGACTGCTGATCCGTCGCTGACCACCGACCCGACGATCTACCGTTTCGTCGAACTCATCAATGTGTACGGCCCGGCGTTCAAGGCGTTGATCCACGAGGAATTCGGTGACGGGATCATGAGCGCAATCAACTGCAATGTGTCATTCGCGCGACGTCAACATCCGGACGGCGATCGTGTCGTCGTAACCATCGACGGCAAATTCCTGCCGTACCAGTGGTAGCCGTTCAGGAAGGAAGCGTGCCCATGTCCTACGTCAAGCCCCAGGAGCTCGCCACCCGGATCATCGACGCGGGCGAGTCCAAGGTCTTCATGTCAACCCGTGACACCCTGATCCGCGCGTATATGGCCGGGGCGATCCTCGCCCTGGCCGCGGCGTTCGCGGTGACGATCTCCGTCCGGACCGGTGAGCCTCTGCTGGGGGCCGTACTGTTCCCGGTCGGCTTCTGCATCCTGCATCTGCTCGGATTCGACCTGTTGACGGCCGTGTTCACCCTGGTACCGTTGGCGTGGCTCGACAAGCGTCCCGGCGTGAGTATTGCTGCGCTGCTGCGTAACTGGGGCCTGGTTTTCATCGGTAACTTCGCCGGTGCCCTCACCGTCGCGGTGTTCATGGCGATCTACTTCACCTACGGTTTCAGCGTCGAGCCAGATGCGGTCGGGCAGGCCATCGGTCAGATCGGCGAGGGCCGCACCGTGGGATACGCCGACCATGGCGCCGCGGGCATGTTGACGCTGTTCCTGCGCGGGGTGATGTGCAACTGGATGGTCTCCACCGGAGTGGTCGGGGCGATGATGTCCGACAGTCTGCCCGGCAAGGTGATCGCGATGTGGATGCCGATCACGGTGTTCTTCTATCTCGGTTTCGAGCACTCGATCGTCAACATGTTCCTGTTTCCCTCCGGGCTGATGCTCGGTGGCGATTTCACGATCGGCGACTACCTGCTGTGGAACGAGATTCCCACGGTGCTGGGCAATCTCGTCGGCGGTCTCGCGTTCGTCGGACTGGTGATCTACGCGACCCACGGTAAGACCGCGCCGTCCCGGCCGCGGCCGACGGATCTGGTCTCTGTGGACGAGCCGGGCAACCTGGCGAAGCCGGTCACGGTGAAATAGCGCTGTCCGCCCGAACGTGAAGACGATCGCGAAGTCTCCCGGAAACCTCGCGATCGTCTTCACGTTCGGCGCGGAGGTCGCTTAGCGGATCTGCGAGGCCCACCGTCGACATCGCCGGGCGGCGGGCCTCGGTCAGTACAGCTCGTTTTCGTAGTGGTCGTCGATCACCGCGTGGAGCGAGCCGGCCAGATCACCCAGTTTCTCGGCCATCTTCGCCGCACTCTCGGTGATCGAGAGGGTGTAGAAGTCGCCGCCCAGCGTCACGGCGTCGGCCAGCCCCCGGCTGTCGCCTTCCCATAGCTTGGCCCGGATCACGGCCTTGCCGCATTGCCCGAAGACTTCGCGGATGCGCACGATGGTGGCCAGCACCGCGGGTTTGCCGTCGGCGCTGAGCATCTCGAGCAATTCGGGATCATCGGTGACGTACGCGTCCCCGTTGACCCGGATCACCTCGCGCAGGCCGGGTACGAAGAAGACCAACCCGACGGCAGGGTGTTTGGTGATGTTCTCGTGGGAGTCGGCGAGCTTGTTGCCCGGCCGGTCGGGGATGGCGAGTGTCCACGGATCGAGGATCCGCACCGAACCCGGTGGGTCTCCCCGCGGGCTCGTGTCCAACTGACCGTCGGCCCCCACCGTGGCCATGCAGAAGAACGGGCTGTGTGCGATGAACCGCGCCGAGAACTCACCGAGTTTCGGCTCCTTCTTCTCCGCGATGAACCGCTCGGGGTGCCCGACGATCTCCCTGATGCGCTCCATCGAGACGGGGGAGTACGAGTCTGCCGCTGTGCCTGTCGTTTTCATCAGCCGATCCCTTACACGTCGAGAACGAGCCGAGGAGTCTGCGCTCGGGACACGCAGATGTACATGCGGTCGTTGGCGGACCGCTCGGTCTCGGAGAGGATGTCGTCGCGATGGTCGGGCACACCGTCGAGGACGGCGGTCTCGCAGGAGCCACAGATACCCGATCGGCACGACGACGGCACCTTGACCCCGGCACGATCGAGCGCGGTCAGAATGCTTTGGTCCGCTTCGACATCGACGGTCTTACCCGAGGCCGCGCACACCACCTCGACCGGTTTGTCGTCGACCGGCGCCCGCTTGCGCGGCTTGAAGCGCTCAAGGTGCAGACTGTCCGCCGGCCAGTGCCCGACGGCCTCCTGCAGCGCCGACAGCAGTTCCGCGGGGCCGCACGCATAGATCTTCACCCCCGGGCGCACCTGGGCGAAGCGTGCCCCGAGCGGGATGCGACCGCCGGCGTCGGAGGGATAGAAGCGCACCCGCGATCCGTATGAGCGGAGTTCGTCGGAGAACGGCATCGAGGCGGCGGTGTGACCGGCGTAGAGCAGTTCCCAATCCAGGCCCCACGTTTCGGCTTGACGGATCATCGGAAGGATGGGCGTGATCCCGATGCCGCCGGCCACGAAGACATATGAGTCTGCCCGCTGCAGCTGGAAGGTGTTGCGCACTCCGGCGACCCTGAGTCGTTGACCCGGCCGCAGAAACGCGTGCACATACTCGGAGCCGCCGCGGCTGGTGCGTTCCCGCCGAACCCCGATGCGGTAGTACGACCGCTCACCGACCGGACCGCACAACGAGTACTGGCGCTGGATGCCGGTCGGCAGGACCAGATCGATGTGTGCACCGGGCTCCCAGTCCGGCAGCGACTCACCGGAACAGGGCTGCAGGTGCACCGACACCACACCATCGGCTTCCCACCGCAGCTGTCGTACGGCGACGCCGATCCCGTCGGCCGTCACTTCGTTTCCCACGTCACACCTCCAATTAACAATGTTAATCGCAGGTCAGAGCGTACTGATAACGTTGTTAACGTGTCAACCGCCTCGACCGGACGTGACCGTGTGACGTTGGCGAACCTGTCGGTGGACCGGGTGGTCGGGGAGGCGCTGGCGCTGGTCGGCGAGGGCGGGCTCGAATCGCTGACGATGCGACGACTGGCGGACCGGCTACGTGCCCACCTCCCGACGATCTACCGGCTGGTCGACGGCAAGGACGCCCTGATCGACGAGATGGCCGAGACGATTCTGGCGAAGGCGCTCGAGAACTCCCGCACCGATCTCCCGGAGTGGGCCGATCGCGCCAAAAGCCTTGCCGTGGGCCTGCGTTCGGCCCTACTGGCGCAGCGGGACGGAGCTCGGATCGTCGGTGGCAACTACGCTGCCAAGCGGGCCAACCTCACCTTCGTCGACACCCTCGTCGGCTGCATCCAGGCCGGTGGCCTGACTCGTGAACGTGCGTTGTGGGCGGCGAGCTCGTTGTTCTGCTACGTGCTCGGTGAAGTCCTTGAGCAACAGGGCGCCGGTGGTGGTGAGCTGGAGACCCTCGAAGACGTGCTCGAAGTCGGCGACTATCCCCACCTGGCCTCCAGCCCCGTCGAGCAACTGCTCGACTTCGACGGGCGATTCGACTTCGGGCTGAACCTGCTGATCTCGGGCATGCGCTCGGGTGAGGGCGGCGCCTGAACGTTGGCGCCGGAGTCGCGCAGGCCCAGTGCCAGGCCGCACGCGATCAGGCCGATGCCGGCCCATACCGCAGCCGCGGGCAATGCACCGGTGACCGGTATGCCGATCAGGGCGGCCGCCACCGGTGCCACGCCTGTCAGCAACCCGGCCGGTCCGGCGCCGAGCCGGCGCACGCACGTGTACCAGAGAATGAACGCCACCGCCGTGACACAGACGGCCAGGTAGCCGATCGCCAGGATCTCACCGGCGTCGAAAGCGCTTGCCGCGCGCCATCCTTCGGTGCTGAGCGCGAGTGCGCCGAAGATCACCGCGGCCAACCAGGTGGTGTGCACCGATACCCCGGCCGGTCCGTGCGAGGCCAACACCGGTACGGCCAGGAGCGTGAAGCCGGCCTCGCAGCCGAACACCACCAGCGCCCAGAACAGGCCCACGGCGTCGGCCTGGCCGAGGCCTTCCACCACGACCGCCCCGACGCTCACCATCACGGCCGCGGCCAGAACCCGGGTTCGGACCCGGCGCCCTTCCAGTAGCGGTCCGGCCACGGCCAGGGCGACCGGCACGCAGGCCACCGCCACGGCCAGGACCGCCGGCTCGGCGTGCCGCGAACCACGCACCAGGGCCACGTTGAACAGCACCAGACCACTCGCGGTCACGCTCAGCAGCCAGAACCACTCGGCGCCACGGGGGCGGCGCAGGGGCCGGCCGGTCAGCCGGATCCAGGCGAGCAACAGCCCGCAGGCGATCGCGTAGCGCAGGGCCTGCGCCGTGTACAGCGGTGCGTCGGCGAGTGCGCCCGAGACGGCCACGCTGCCGCCGACGAACACCATGCCGAGGGCGCCGGACAAGCCGGCACGGGTGGGGCTGGACATACTCCCATGCTGGAGCCAACATGGTCCGATAAATAGAACCAAGTCTGGATGCTTGTCATGGGCCAAACAGTGGGCGCGGACTTTCTGCAGCTCGACCCGGCGACCGCCCCGACGCGCGGGCTGACCGACTGGCTCGCCAATGCGCTACGCACTGCAATCGCCGACGGCAGGCTCACGCCGGGCACGCGATTCCCGGCCACCCGGGTGCTGGCCGGCGAGCTTGCGGTCTCGCGCGGCGTGGTGGTCGAGGCGTATCGACGGCTCGTCGACGAAGGACTCGTCAGCGGACGCGCCGGCGGTGGCACCCACGTACTGGCCCAACGGTCGCGGCCCGCGCAGCCGGAACCGGCGCGCCCGGCGCCGGGGCCGGCGCGGCTGCCGCGGCCACGGTTGCCGGCCGGCGAAGGCATCGATCTCTCGCCGGGAGTGCCCGATCTGTCGGCCTTCCCGCGCAGCACCTGGTTGCGTGCCGAGCGGGCGGTGCTGGCCGAGACGGCGCCGGAAGACCTCGGGTACGGAGATCCGCGCGGCCATCCCCGGTTGCGGGCCGCGCTCGCCCCATGGCTGGGCCGGACCCGCGGACTGCGGATCCACCCCGACGACATCCTGGTGGTCGCGGGGGTGGCCCAGGCTGTTGCCCTGCTCGCCCAGCAATTGCACGGCGAGGGCCTGGACCCGATTGCCGTCGAGGATCCCGGCTCGCGCGGGGCCGTCGACGAACTCGAGTACTGGGGTCTGCGTCCGGTGCCGGTGCCCGTCGACCGGGATGGCATCAAGGTCGATGCGCTGGCCCGCTGCGGCGCGCCCACCGTGTTCCTCACCCCGGCGCACCAGTTCCCGACCGGCGTGGTGCTCGGCCCACAGCGTCGGCGCGAGCTGCTCGAGTGGGACGGGGAGCTGATCATCGAGGACGACTACGACGCCGAGTACCGCTACGACCGGGCGCCGGTGCCGGCCATGCACCCGTCGGCACCCGATCGGATCGCGTATGCGGGCAGCACCTCGAAAAGCCTGGCTCCCGCGCTGCGGTTGGGCTGGCTGGTGGCGCCCCGCCGGCGGCAGCCGGATCTGGTGGCGGCCAAGCACGCCACCGATCTCGGCAGCCCGACCGTGCCGCAGCTCGTGCTGGCCCGGCTGCTGGAATCCGGTGAGTACGACAGGCATGTCCGGCTGGTGCGGGCGCGGCACCGGGCCCGGCGCGATGCCCTGCTGGAGGTGTTGTCGGCCGCCCTGCCCGACGCGACGGTGACCGGCGTGGCCGCCGGTCTGCACCTGCTCGTCATGTTGCCCGACGGCGTCGACGACGTCGCGCTGGCCGATGACCTGCGAGACGCCGGCGTCCTGGTGCACCCCGTGTCGTGGCACCGGCGACTACCCGGGCCACCCGGCCTGGTGCTCGGGTACGCGTCGCATCCACCGGACCGGTTACGCGAGGCCGCGGCGACGATCGCGCGGGTCGCCGGATGACCGCGAAGGCCAGACCGCGTGAGTGTGACGCCAGGGTTGCTGCGGTGACATTGCGACAACATCTGCGTCACGTTCGGCGAAACCTGGGAGCAAACACACGTAACCTGTTGGCGCGCGGCAAAGTCGACGACACCTCGAACGGGGCGGGAGCTGATGCGGTACTACTACTCGGCGGATGCGATCCGTGCCGCCGAGGCCCCGCTGCTGGCATCGCTGCCCGACGGCGTGTTGATGGGCCGTGCCGCTTATGGTTTGGCGACGGCGATTGCCGCCGAATTGAAGCGGCGGACCGGCGGCGTCGCCGGCCGGCGGATCTGCGCGGTGGTGGGCTCCGGTGACAACGGCGGCGATGCCCTGTGGGCCGCGACGTTCCTGCGGCGCCGGGGTGCGGCTGCTGACGCCGTCCTGCTGAACCCGGAGAAAACTCACGCCAAGGGCCTGGCCGCGTTCCGGCGTTCCGGCGGCCGGGTGGTGTCCGGCATCTCCGCCGGAACCGACCTGGTGATCGACGGGGTCGTCGGGATCTCCGGACGCGGGGGATTGCGGCCCGACGCCGCAGCGGTGTTCGAGGCCAACACCGCGCCCGTGGTCGCCGTCGACATCCCCAGTGGCCTCGATGTGCAGACCGGTGGAGCCGACGGCCCACACGTCGATGCCGTACTCACCGTCACCTTCGGCGGACTCAAACCCGTACACGCACTGGGCGAGTGCGGCCGGGTCGACCTCGTCGACATCGGGCTGGACCTGGCGCCCACCGACCTGGCCGGGCTGGGGGTGGCCGATGTCCGGGCGCGCTGGCCGATCCCGGGCCCGCACGACGACAAGTACACCCAGGGCGTGACGGGCGTGCTGTCCGGTTCGGCGACCTATCCGGGCGCGGCCGTGTTGAGCACCGGTGCCGCGGTAGCCGCCACGTCGGGCATGGTTCGTTATGCGGGCAGCGCTGCACCGCAGGTACTTTCACACTGGCCCGAGGTGGTTGCCGCGGCCGGCCCGCAGGACGCCGGCCGGGTGCAGGCCTGGGTGGTGGGCCCGGGGCTGGGCACCGACGAGACGGCCAGGGCTGCACTGCATTTCGCGCTCGGATCCGATCTTCCGGTGATCGTGGACGCCGACGGGTTGACGATGCTCGCGGCCGATCCCGGCCCGCTCACCGGCCGTGGTGCGCCGACCGTGCTGACCCCGCATGCCGGGGAGTACGAACGGCTGGCGGGGAATCCACCGGGCAGTGACCGCGTCGCGGCCGCCCGCGAGCTGGCCGAGCGCCTCGGTGCCACCGTGCTGCTCAAGGGCAACGTCACCGTCATCGCCGAACCGGGTGCGGCTACCTATCTCAACCCGGCCGGCCAGTCCTGGGCTGCCACAGCCGGATCCGGCGACGTGCTGTCCGGCATGATCGGCGCCCTGCTGGCCGCCGGACTGCCCGCCGGGGAAGCCGCCGCCGCGGCTGCCTTCGTACATGCCCGCGCCGCCAACCTGTCGGCGGCCGATCCCGGTCCCCGCCCGGCGCCGACCTCGGCGTCGCGCATCCTCGCCCACGTCCGCGCCGCCATCGCCTCGCTGTAACCAGTTCGCTGCAACGAAAAGGATTTGTCATGTCGCACAAGCACCCTCGGACTCCGCACATCTCGCCGGCCTACACCGGCCGGTTGGCGATGGCGCCGGTGCCGTCGCTGCGCCTACCCGACGAGGCGATGGATCCCGCTGCGGCATACCGGTTCATCCACGACGAGCTGATGCTCGACGGCAGCTCCCGGCTGAACCTCGCGACGTTCGTCACCACCTGGATGGACCCCGAGGCCGAGAAACTGATGGCCGAGACCTTCGACAAGAACATGATCGACAAGGACGAGTACCCGGCCACCGCCGCGATCGAAGCGCGATGCGTCAGCATGGTCGCCGACCTGTTCCACGCCGAGGATCTGCGCGACGACGACCCGTCCAGTGCCATCGGGGTGTCGACCATCGGCTCCAGCGAGGCGGTGATGCTGGGCGGGCTCGCGCTCAAGTGGCGGTGGCGTGAACGGATGGAGAAGGCGGGGAAGGACTGGCGCTCTCGCACCCCCAACCTGGTGATGGGCGCCAACGTCCAGGTGGTGTGGGAGAAGTTCTGCCGGTACTTCGACGTCGAGCCGCGCTACCTGCCGATGGAAGAGGGGCGCTACGTCATCACCCCCGAACAGGTGCTCGACGCGGTCGACGAAGACACCATCGGTGTCGTGGCCATCCTGGGCACCACCTACACCGGTGAGCTGGAGCCGATCGCCGAGATCTGCGCGGCGCTGGACCAGCTGGCTCAGGACAAGGGTCTGGACATACCCGTGCACGTCGACGCCGCCAGCGGCGGATTCGTCGTCCCGTTCCTGCACCCCGACCTGGAGTGGGATTTCCGGTTGCCGCGCGTGGTGTCGATCAACGTCAGCGGTCACAAGTACGGGCTGACCTACCCGGGCATCGGCTTCGTGGTCTGGCGCAGCAAGGAGCACCTGCCCGAGGATCTGGTGTTCCGGGTGAACTACCTGGGCGGGGACATGCCGACGTTCACCCTGAACTTCTCGCGGCCCGGCAATCAGGTGGTCGGCCAGTACTACAACTTCCTGCGGTTGGGCCGGGCCGGCTACACCCAGGTGATGCAGTGCCTGTCGCAGACCGCCCGCTGGCTGGGCGACGAGCTGCGGGACAGCGAGCACTTCGAGTTGATCACCGACGGGTCGGCCATCCCCGTGGTCAGCTTCCGGCTCAAGGGCAAACCGGGCTACACCGAGTTCGACGTGTCCGAGGGGTTGCGGTCCTTCGGCTGGCAGGTGCCGGCGTACACGATGCCCGAGGGCGCCACCGACGTCGTGGTGCTGCGGGTCGTCGTGCGGGAGGGGTTCTCGGCGGATCTGGCCCGGGCGCTCAAGGAGGACACGATCACGGTGCTCGGGCGGCTCGACGCGCTCAAGCCACGCGGAGCGTTTGACGACCTGCAGCCGTTCGCGCACTAGCGGGTGTGGGTGTGCTGCTGTGGATCAACGGGCCGTTCGGGGTGGGCAAGACCCAGACCGCCTATGAGTTGAACCGTCGCCTCGCGGCCAGCGTGGTCTGCGATCCCGAGTTCGTCGGATACGGACTGCACCGCACGATGCCGAGGCAGTTGCGTGGAGATTTCCAGGACCTGCCGGCCTGGCGGCAGGGGGTATTCGAGGTACTCGACCACACCCTGCGCCACCACGACGGACCGGTTATCGCGCCCATGACGGTGATCGAGCCACAGTATTTCGCCGAGACGGTGGGGCGGTTGCGGGACTCCGGTCACGAAGTCTTTCATTTCGCTCTGCTGGCGAGTCGCGACACCGTGCTGAACCGGCTGTCCGACCGGGGGTTGGGGTTCGGCGGACTTTTGCGCCGGGCCGGTCAGCAGGAGCGGATGCTGCGCCGCGAGGAGTTCGCGGTCCAGCGGCTGGACCGTGGTCTGCAAGCCCTGACGGCTCCCCAGTTCGCCGACCAGGTCTGGACCGACACCCTTTCCATACCGCAGGTGGCCGACCGGATCGCCGCGACCGCCGGACTGGTCCTGGCGCCGAACACCGACGGCGACCTGCGGGCCCGGATGCGCAGGCTGGCCGTCACCATCAGCCACATCCGGCCGTGATCTGCCCCGATGCCTGCCTCTGGGACAATGGTCGGCGGTGATATGACATGCAGACGACCGAACTCGAGACCTCGCTGAGCCCACACTCCTCGCCGCAGGCGATGGTGGACCTCGGCGCGATCGACCACAACGTCCGCCTGCTGCGCGAACACGCGGGCAATGCCCAGGTGATGGCCGTGGTCAAGGCCGACGGCTACGGCCACGGTGCCGTCGAGGTGGGCCGGGCCGCGCTGGCCGCCGGGGCCGCCGAGCTCGGAGTGGTGACGATCGCCGAGGCGGTGGCATTGCGGGCCGGTGGGATCACCGCTCCGGTGCTGTGCTGGCTGCACCCACCCGGCACCGACTTCACGCCGGCGCTGGAAAACGATGTGCAGATCGCGGTGTCCTCGGTGCGTCAGGTCGACGACGTGGTGGCCGCGGTACAGCGCACCGGGCGCACCGCGACCGTCACGGTGAAGGTCGACACCGGGCTGAGTCGCAACGGGGTCAGCCCGGTCGACTTCCCGGCCGTGATCGCCGGTCTGGGCCGCGCCCAGGCTGATGGGGCCATCCGGGTGCGCGCCATCATGAGCCACCTGGTGCACGGCGACGATCCCGACAACCCGTTCAACGATCTGCAGGGCAAGCGGCTCACCGAGATGCGGGAGCAGGCGGCCGCCCAGGGCGTCGTGTTCGAAATGGCACACCTGTCCAACTCGCCGGCGGCTCTGACCCGGCCGGACCTGGCTTTCGACATGGTGCGGCCCGGGATCGCGGTCTACGGCCTCAGCCCGATCCCGGAGCGCGGTGACATGGGACTGATTCCGGCGATGACGCTGAAATGTCCTGTCGCACTGGTTCGTCCGGTGCATGCCGGGGACGGGGTGTCCTACGGGCACCGCTGGATCGCGGACCGCGACACCACGCTCGCGCTGCTCCCGGTGGGTTACGCCGACGGCATCTTCCGTTCGTTGAGCGGGCGGATCGAGGTGCTGATCAACGGCAGGCGCCGTCCGGCCGTCGGACGGATCTGCATGGACCAGTTCGTCGTCGACCTCGGCCCGGGCGCCACCGACGTCGCCGAAGGTGATGACGCCATCCTGTTCGGCCCGGGCACCCACGGTGAACAGACCGCGCAGGACTGGGCCGAACTGCTCGGCACCATCAACTATGAAGTCGTGACCAGCCCGCGCGGCCGGATCGCCCGCACGTATCTGCAGGCAGGTCACGGGCGTTGAGTCGCAATGCTCAATGGCTGGCCGGGGCGGCCGGGCTGACCGCTGTGGGCTCGGTGGCGGGCACGGCGGTGGTGCGGTCCCTGACCCGGCGCAGCACCGGCGAGGATCCCTACCGCGGTGAGGATTTCGAGCGGCTCGACGCCGACCGCAGCTCCGTGGTGACGACGGACGACGGCGTGCCGTTGGCGGTGCGCGAAGTCGGGCCCAACGACGCGCCATTGACGGTGGTGTTCGCCCACGGTTTCTGTCTGCGCATGGGCGCCTTTCACTTTCAACGCACCCGGCTGGCCGAACAATGGGGTCCCCAGGTGCGGATGGTGTTCTACGACCAGCGCGGCCACGGCCGGTCCGGATCGGCGTCGCCGGACACCTATTCCGTCGAACAGCTCGGGCGTGACCTGGAAGCGGTTCTGGCGGTGACGGTCCCGCGTGGACCGGTGGTACTGGTCGGCCATTCGATGGGCGGCATGACGGTGCTGTCGCACGCGCGGCAGTTCCCGCACCGCTACCCGAAACAGATCGTGGGTGCCGCGGTGATCTCGTCCGCGGTCGAAGGGGTCGCGCGTTCGCCTTTGGGCGAGATCCTGCGCAACCCGGCACTGGAGGCGGTGCGGTTTCTGGCCCGCTATGCGCCCGGCGCGGTGCACCACACCCGTGGTGCGGCCCGCTCGGTGATCGGGCCGATCCTGCGCGCGGCGTCCTATGGCGACGAGGCGGTGAGCCCGAGCGTGGTCGAGTTCTCCCAGCGGATGATGCATGGCACGTCGATCACCACGCTGGTCGAATTCCTGCATGCCCTGGAGGTGCACGACGAGGCCGGGGCCCTGCGCGTGCTCGCGAAAGTGCCGACACTGATCGCCTGCGGTGACCGTGACCTGCTCACTCCAATGGAATACTCAAAGGCCATGGCCGCACAGTTACCCCGCTCCGAACTGGTGATCGTGGGGGGAGCCGGTCATCTGGTCCAGCTTGAGGAGCCCGTGGTGATCGACGACGCACTGGTCCGCCTGGTGGAGCGGGCCACCCCCTCCAAGCTGGTCTCGCTGACCCGCCGGGTGCGTGATCGGGTCCGGTTCCGTGGCTGAGCGCAGCGCCGGTACTGCCCAACTGGCCACCGCCGAGGACACCATCGCCCTCGGCGCCACGCTGGGCGCCGGTCTGAAGGCGGGCGACGTGGTGGTGTTGTCGGGGCCGCTGGGCGCGGGAAAGACGGTGATGGCCAAGGGCATCGCGGCGGCCATGGATGTGGACGGGCCGGTGGTCTCACCGACTTTCGTGCTGGCCCGGGTGCACCGGGCCCGGCAAGCGGGCCGCCCGTCGATGGTGCATGTGGACATGTATCGCTTGCTCGACCACCCCGGCGTCGATCTGCTCGGCGAACTCGACGCGCTCGATCTCGACACCGATCTGGACGACGCCGTGGTGGTGGTCGAGTGGGGTGAGGGTCTGGCCGAACGGCTTTCCGATCATCACCTGGACATCCGGATCGAACGGGACACCGAAACCGAGACGCGCACGGTGATCTGGCAGTGGAGCACCCAATGAATGTGTTGACCATCGACACCGCAACCCCGGCGGTCAGCGCCGGCGTGGTCCGTCGGGGCGAGGACGGCGTGGTGCACACCCTGGCCGAGCGCGTCACCGTCGACGCCCGGGCCCACGCCGAACAGCTCACGCCGAACGTGCTCGGCGCGGTGTCCGATGCGGGGATCACGGTGGGCGGCGTCGATGCCGTCGTCGTCGGCTGCGGACCCGGCCCCTTCACCGGACTGCGCGTCGGGATGGCCAGTGCCGCGGCGTTCGGCCACGCCCTGGGCGTCCCGGTGCACGGGGTGTGCAGCCTCGACGGCATCGGGATCCACACCGACGGCGATGTATTGGTGGTCACCGATGCGCGGCGGCGTGAGGTGTACTGGGCGCACTACCGCGACGGGATCCGGGTCGACGGGCCCGCGGTCAACGCACCGGCCGACGTCGCGGCGGTATTGCAGACCTCGGTCGCCGCGGTGGCAGGTTCGCCCGAGCATGCCGCGCTGTTCGCCCTGCCCCGGCTCGAGGTGGTGTACCCGACCCCGGCGGGACTGGTCCGCGCCGTGACCGATTGGGGCGACCCGCAGCCGCTGGTGCCGCTGTATCTGCGCCGGCCCGACGCCAAACCCTCTGTGGCGGCGCGGAAATGACGGTGTTCGACGCGCTGACCCGGGCTGACGCCACTCGCTGTGCCGAGCTGGAGGCCAAGCTGTTCGTCGGTGACGATCCGTGGCCGGCCCGGGCGTTCCTGGCCGAGCTCGATGCCAAGCACAATCGCTACATCGCGGCACGCAGCGACGGGGTGCTCATCGGCTATGCCGGCATCTCCCGGCTGGGCCGGATGCGTCCGTACGAGTACGAGATCCACACCATCGGTGTCGATCCGGACTTCCAGGGGCAGGGCATCGGGCGTCGGCTCCTCGGTGATCTGCTCGACTACGCCTCGGGCGGAACGGTTTTCCTGGAAGTCCGCACCGACAACGAAGCGGCCATCGGGCTCTACGAGAGCTTCGGATTCGTCAACATCGGCCTGCGCAAGCGGTACTACCGGGCCAGCGGGGCCGATGCCTACACCATGCAACGCCTTCCCCAAGGGGGCCCGACGTGATCATCCTGGCCATCGAAAGTTCTTGTGACGAAACCGGAGTCGGCATCGCCGACCTGGCCGAAGATGGCACCGTGCGGCTCCTTGCCGACGAGGTCGCCTCGAGTGTCGACGAGCACGCCCGGTTCGGCGGCGTCGTACCCGAGATCGCCTCGCGGGCGCATCTGGAAGCGCTGGGCCCGACCATGCGCCGAGCTCTGGACGTCGCGGGCATCGAGCGGCCCGATGTCGTCGCCGCGACCATCGGCCCCGGCCTGGCCGGAGCGCTGTTGGTCGGGGTGGCCGCGGCCAAGGCCTACGCGGCCGGCTGGAACGTCCCGTTCTACGGCGTCAACCACCTCGGTGGGCATCTGGCCGCCGATGTCTACGACCACGGACCGCTGCCCGAGAGCGTCGGCCTGCTGGTCTCGGGCGGGCACACCCACCTGCTGCATGTCCGGTCGCTGGGGGAGCCGATCATCGAGCTCGGCAGCACCGTCGACGACGCGGCGGGGGAGGCCTACGACAAGGTGGCCCGGCTGCTCGGGCTCGGCTATCCGGGCGGGAAGGTGCTCGATGATCTGGCGCGCACCGGTGACCGCGACGCGATCGTGTTCCCGCGCGGGATGACCGGGCCGCGGGATGACCCGTACGTGTTCAGCTTCTCCGGGCTCAAAACCGCGGTGGCCCGCTATGTGGAGGCCCACCCGGAGGCGCCGCAGGCCGACGTGGCGGCCGGATTCCAGGAGGCCGTCGCCGATGTGCTGACCGCCAAGGCCGTGCGTGCGGCCACCGATCTCGGGGTGTCCACCCTGCTCATCGCCGGTGGGGTCGCGGCCAACTCGCGGCTGCGGGAACTCGCCGAAGAACGCTGCGCGGCAGCGGGTCTGACCCTGCGGGTGCCGCGGCCGCGGTTGTGCACCGACAACGGCGCGATGATCGCCTCGTTCGCGGCGCACCTGATCGCGGCCGGTGCCGAGCCGACGCCGTTGGACGCGGCGAGCGATCCCGGGTTACCGGTGGTCAAGGGTCAGGTGGCGTGAGCCCCGAGGCCCGGCCGCAGTCCGTCCGGTGGTCGGTGTGGTGCTGGCTTCTGGCCGTGGCTTCCGGTGTGGTCGAGACGGCGATCCACGTGCTGAGTTCCGACCAGTACAACGTCGCGGTGCAGTTGGCGGTCCGGGTGGTGGTCTACCTCGTCGTCACGTTGGTGATCCTGGAGCTCTACCGCGGCCGCGGCTGGGCCCGGATTCTGCTGACCGTTGTCCTGGGCGGCTTCGGGCTGGTCTCGCTGCTCGTCGAGCCGGCGTCGTGGTGGGCGGCCGGCGGTTCGCCAGGGGCGTTCCTGGCCGCCGCGGACGGGCCGACGCTCGCGGTGCTCGCCATGCGCGCAGTCCACGTGGTGGCGGTGGTGGCCGCATTGATACTGATGTACCGGCCGTCGGCGAACCGATATTTCCGGGGCCCAGTGGAGGAGAAGGTGTCATGACGCTCTCGGACAAGCTCGAGATCACCGAGCTGCTGTACCGCTACGCCGAACTGATCGACGCCGGTGACTTCGACGGGGTGGGGGAGCTGCTCGGGCGCGGCTCGTTCATGGGGGTGGCGGGTGCGTCGGCGATCGCCAAGCTGTTCGCCGCCAGCACGCGCCGGTTTCCCGAGCACGGCAACACCCCACGGACCCGGCATCTGGTGCTCAACCCGATTGTCGACGTCGATGCAGAGCGCGCCACGGCCCGCTCGACGTTCTGTGTCGTGCAGAGGACCGACACCGTGCCGTTGCAGCCCATCGTGGTCGGCCGCTACGCCGACGTGTTCGCCCGCGGGGAACACGGCTGGTACTTCACCGAGCGCAGGGTCGACGTGGAGATGGTCGGGGACGTGTCCGACCACCTGATGATGGATCCGAGCGCGTTCGGCCGGTAATCACGGGAATTCGATTCGCGCATTCGGGTTGTTTTGAGAAGCCGCCCGGAGGTGTCCAGGATCGCCGGATGAATAGTGCCCATCAAATATTGCGCCGCCAAATCGTACACCTTGGTCAAAGGTCGCTGTAGAGAAGTCGACAGTGTCCTCAAAATGGGTTCTGTTGAACCAACTGTCCCATCCAAACCGTGTCCTCTCAAAAAATGCGGTCTTGAAATTTGTGTCGTCGAACCAACTTGTCCAGCATAGTTCAGTATCCGAAAAATCTGCGTATCCTCTGCATGAAACATGTTCAAATTTGAACTCGTGCTCAAACCGTGCAGAAATCATCGACATGTCATTTTCGAAGACGCATCTATAGAATGAGGCATCACACTGGAATGCGGCCCGATCGAATGAAATGTTTCCGGTGCAATTTAGGTGGGACAGACGGGTTTCTCCGGTGAATATCGCGTCGTTGAAGTTGGCATTGTTGATGCGGCATCCGGACAGGTCCCATGAATCAAGCATCACCGCTGACAGGTTGATGCTGATATCGCTCCAATAGTCGGTGCCTGCCGTGATAGATGGTCGATCGAAGTGGGACACCGTGTACCAGCGTAGGTGCTTGGTTACCACGTCCCGTATCGCGTTGGTGACTTCGCTTTGCTCGGGCTCTGTGCTCATTCGTGTCTCCGATCCGCCAACCTGGGCAGCGGGGTGCCCCGTTTTGGATCTGGTTCGGAGTCGTGGATATCCCGATGGATTGGATGTCTTGTACGTTGCTTTCGCCTTGTTTGTAGCTGATGTGCGCAAGTAAGTGCACATCAGGTCTACGACCACTTGTCTCAGTGTTGGATTATCCTGAGCGAGCCGTTCAAACGCGTATACTCCAGCGAGTCGAACTGCGATTCTGTCCGAACCGAGCTGGTTCGATGCTTGAACATATTGTTCGGTTATTCTGCGTTGCGCTGCGTCGTAATCTGCATTCGCATAGGAAGTTTCTTTTTGAATGAGATCCAGTTCAGTGGAACGCTGACGTCTGATTGCCAGCCAGAGTGCAACCCCGCCGCCGATTCCTGCGGCCAGTGCAAAAACCGTGCGGATGATATCGAGTCGTAGCCGTGCGCCGTCGGCTGGGTTGTTACTGCCGAAACTTGTGATGTCCGTAGTAAGCCACCAGGGCAACACCACTAGGGCGGTTGCGGTAATCGCGACCGCGCATGACGTGATCAGTACCTCGGCTCGCCGAGTGAGCGTTCTTATAGACCGTTGAGATTCCCCCTGATATGACATGGCGCGATCATGGCAGCAGCATCCGACATCTTGCTGCTGTGTCGGTGCTGGGTTTCGCAGGCACAAGCGCACCCTTGAGTGCTAGCACTCGCATGTATAGAGTGCTAGGTGGCACGCGGCCAACCCCCCAGCGCCGGCACCCGCGACGACGGAGCGAGGGGCACGGGCGCATGCCGAACACCTGGTTAACCCGAGGGCCCCGGAGCACACCGGGACTCGAAACCCCAACAAGTGGAGGGCTTCCATCGTGGCAGTCAACATCAAGCCACTCGAGGACAAGATCCTCGTTCAGGCCAACGAGGCCGAGACCACGACCGCTTCTGGTCTGGTCATCCCCGACACCGCCAAGGAAAAGCCGCAGGAAGGCACCGTCGTCGCAGTTGGCCCCGGCCGCTGGGATGAGGATGGCGAAAAGCGGATCCCCCTGGACGTTGCCGAGGGCGACACCGTCATCTACAGCAAGTACGGCGGCACCGAGATCAAGTACAACGGCGAGGAGTACCTGATCCTCTCGGCCCGCGACGTGCTGGCTGTCGTTTCGAAGTAGTTCCGTAAAGGACCTCGTGTAACCGCCCCGGAGATCCCCGTGTTCAGCGCGGGTGATGTCCGGGGCGGTATGCGTTAGGAGTCATGAAAGAGACTTATGAGCAAGCAGATTGAGTTCAACGAGACTGCGCGCCGGGCCATGGAGGCCGGGGTCGACAAGCTCGCCGACGCGGTCAAGGTGACCCTGGGCCCGCGTGGCCGTTACGTGGTGCTCGCCAAGGCTTTCGGTGGGCCGCAGGTCACCAACGACGGTGTCACCGTCGCGCGTGAGATCGACCTGGAAGACCCGTTCGAGAACCTCGGTGCCCAGCTGGTGAAGTCGGTGGCCACCAAGACCAACGACGTCGCGGGTGACGGCACCACCACCGCGACGGTCCTGGCCCAGGCCCTGGTCAAGGCCGGCCTCCGCCACGTCGCGGCAGGCGCCAACCCGATCGCGCTCGGCCTGGGTATCGGCAAGGCCGCCGACGCGGTGTCCGAGGCCCTGCTGGCCGCGGCCACCCCGGTGTCGGACAAGACCGCCATCGCCCAGGTCGCCACGGTCTCCTCGCGCGACGAGCAGATCGGTGAGCTGGTCGGCGAGGCCATGACCAAGGTCGGTCACGACGGCGTGGTCACCATCGAGGAGTCCTCGACCCTGAACACCGAGCTCGAGGTCACCGAGGGCGTCGGGTTCGACAAGGGTTTCATCTCGGCCTACTTCGTCAACGACTTCGACGCCCAGGAAGCGGTGCTCGAGGACGCGGTGGTGCTGCTGCACCGCGACAAGATCAGCTCGCTGCCCGACCTGCTGCCCCTGCTGGAGAAGGTTGCCGAGGCCGGCAAGCCGCTGCTGATCATCGCCGAGGACGTCGAGGGTGAGGCCCTGTCCACGCTGGTCGTCAACGCCATCCGCAAGACGCTCAAGGCCGTCGCCGTCAAGGCACCGTTCTTCGGCGATCGCCGCAAGGCGTTCCTGGAGGACCTCGCCATCGTCACCGGTGGCCAGGTGGTCAACCCCGACGTGGGCCTGGCGCTGCGCGAGGCCGGTCTTGACGTGCTGGGCTCCGCCCGCCGCGTGGTGGTGTCCAAGGACAGCACCGTGATCGTCGACGGCGGCGGGTCGAAGGACGCCGTCGAAGACCGCGTCAAGCAGCTCAAGGCCGAGATCGAGACCACCGACTCCGACTGGGATCGCGAGAAGCTGCAGGAGCGGCTGGCCAAGCTGGCCGGTGGCGTCGCGGTGATCAAGGTCGGCGCGGCCACCGAGACCGACCTGAAGAAGCGCAAGGAAGCCGTCGAGGACGCCGTCGCGGCGGCCAAGGCCGCTGTCGAGGAGGGCATCGTCACCGGCGGTGGCGCCGCGCTCGTGCAGGCTCGCGCTGCGCTGGACTCGCTGCGTAGCGAGGTCAAGGGCGACGAGGCCGTCGGCGTCGACGTCTTCGCCGCCGCGCTGTCGGCCCCGCTGTACTGGATTGCCACCAACGCCGGCCTGGACGGCTCGGTCGTGGTGAACAAGGTCAGCGAACTGGGCAACGGAAACGGCTTCAACGCCGCCACGCTGACCTACGGTGACCTGGTCGCCGACGGCATCGTGGACCCGGCCAAGGTGACCCGTTCCGCGGTGCTCAACGCCGCGTCCGTGGCCCGCATGATCCTGACGACCGAGACGGCCGTCGTGGACAAGCCGGCCGAGGAAGACGAGCACGCCGGTCATCACCACGGCCACGCTCACTAGGTAGTCACGTAGAGCACCCCCGGTCCTGTTGGGCCGGGGGTGTTTTCGTTCTGCGACCGACGCTCCATGTGTAGCGTCGATGAGTTTCTGCTCCGCGCTGGGTCGGTACGGGTATGACTGAAGAAACCATGAGCACCGCGTGCACCATCAACGCGCCGGCCGAGACCGTATTCACGGTGTTGGCCGATCCGACCACTCATCAGGCGATCGACGGCACGGGCTGGGTGCGGGAGTCGATCGACGGCAAGCAGCTGACCGAAGTCGGCCAGGTCTTCCGAATGGCCATGTACCACGACAACTACGGCGGCATGCACTACGAGATGGCCAACCGGGTCGAGGTTTTCGAGCCGCCGCGGGCGATTGCCTGGCTGCCGGGCCAGGGCGCCGACGACGCCAACCTCGACTTCGGCGGCTGGATCTGGCGCTACGACCTCAAGCCGCTCGGCGAGGACCTGACCGAGGTGACGTTGACCTATGACTGGTCGGCGGTGCCGCAGGCCATTCGCGAAAACATCGAGTTTCCGCCCTTCGAGCGGCAGCACCTGGACAACTCGCTCAAGCATCTCGCCGGGCTGGCGCAGGGGCGGGTCTAGGCCGTCGGTTGGATCGACACCAGCCGTAACACGTCCGGGCGCGCGTCGTCGGACACGAACCGGACGACGAGGCTGCCGGGCGGAAACTTGGTGGCCAGGTCGTTCAGCGTCCTCGGCAGAAAGACGCGGGCCTTGGCGTTGCCGTACCAATTTGGATCGGAGGGGGCGGTGCTGAGGTCGCCCACGCGATCGATCGCGGTGTCCCATTCCTGAACCGGTTCCGGCACGGTGTCGCCGAACCCCGCCGATTTCAGGTACGCATCTGCTTGCCCGGCCAGGGTGACCGCGGCCCCGCCACCGACTGGCGTTCCGGTGATCGTCCCGTCGATGACATCGGCCGTCACCGACGTCAGCCGCGCTGTGCAGACATCGTCGACGACGTTGGGCGGCACACAAAAGCCGGGCAGCGGCGCCGCGTGAGCCGGTGCGACGTTGCACACGGCGGGTATGGCCAGAGCAGCCGCGACGGCACCGAAACCGGCCATCGCCCGGCGGCAGTCGTTCGGCATCGGTGTCCCTCCTTCGGACGTGACGACCCACTGCACTGTATTTCGACCCGATCACCACGGGAGTTACACGGCCACGCCCACACATTGGAGTAGTCGATTACGCGCGCGCAACCTCTGGGTGGGCTGTCAGGGTCAGATCGACACATCACACAGGAGGGGCGTCATGGCACAGAAGATTTCACTGTTCTCGAACAAGTTTCAGAACCGCTTCATCATCGATCGGCAGGGCTTGGTCGATATCGACGTCGTCGAAACCCATCAGGACCGCCTGGACGCTACGTGGGAGTGGACCGGTGCGAACCTGGTGGTGGGCCCGGGCGGAGCGCCCGCGCAGGGTTTCGGCCAGAAGGGTCGACTGCGGAGACCCGGTTTCATTTCGGGCAACTTTTGGCTGACGATCGCGGATTTCGACGGAAACCGCATACACACCAAGTTCATTGACGAGGCGATCGTCGACCCCGAGGTGGTCGAAGAGGTTCGCCAGAACTCGACGTTCATCCTCGAAAAGGGACTCATAGACCCGAACCATGTCTCGTTCCGGTCCGCGCGATTCCCAGACCTGTTCATTCAACAAGTCAATTTCCAGCTCTTCGCCAAACCGGCGAGACCCCAGTTCCCGGAGGAATTTCAGGCCGCGACATTCCGAATTGTCCAGCCGGCACTGGACGCAAGCAACCAGTAATCGCGTCCACGGAGATTTGTCGCGGGATTTTTGGACCGCGACACGTCATGTGGCAGGGCAATTTCTGACGCCGCGTGGCCCACAATGCGGATATGACGGTACCGCGGGATTCACCGCGTGGGTTCTCGCGTCAGGCATTCCTGCGCGGTGCCGCCGGGGCGTTGGCCGCCGGAGCCGTGCTCGGATCGGCGCGTGCCGGTGCCGATCCGAGAACCTCCGGTTGGGGGGATCTGGCCACCGCCATCAAGGGGCAGGTGATCCTGCCGGACAGCGGTGGGCAATTCGATTCGGCCAAAGCGGTTTTCAACACCAACTTCAACGGGCTGGCGCCGGCAGCTGTCGTCGCCCCGAGCTCGGCGGCAGACGTCCAGAAGGCGATGACCTTCGCCGCCAACCAGAACCTCAAGGTCGCGCCTCGCGGCGGCGGCCACTCCTATGTGGGCGCGTCGACGGCGAACGGCACCATGGTGCTGGACCTGCGCCAACTGCCCGGCGACATCGCCTACGACGCGCGCACCGGGTATGTCACGGTGACGCCCGCGACCGGTTTGTATGCGATGCACCAGGTCTTGGCCGCGGCGGGCCGCGGGATCCCGACCGGAACCTGCCCGACGGTCGGAGCGGCCGGGCACGCCCTGGGTGGAGGGCTGGGAGCCCAATCGCGACATGCGGGCCTGATGAGTGATCAGTTGGTGTCGGCGACAGTGGTGCTGCCCGGTGGCACAGCGGTCACGGCCTCGGCGAATGAACACCCGGATCTGTACTGGGCGTTGCGCGGCGGAGGCGGCGGGAACTTCGGGGTGACGACCGCGCTGACCTTCGCCACCTTTCCGATCGGTGACGTGGACGCCGTCAGCCTCGACTTCCCGTTGCAGGCGTTCGCACAGGTACTCGTGGGGTGGCAGAACTGGCTGCGCACCGCCGACCGGAACCACTGGGCACTGGCCGACACCATCACCGACCCGGGCGGTGCGCACTGCCGCATCCTGGCGACCTCCCCGGCCGGCTCGGGTGACGCCGTCGCGGCCGCCGTCGCCAAAGCGGTGGGGCTGCAACCGACCGGGGTGGACAAGCGCACCTTCAACTACTTGGACCTGGTGCGGTACCTGGCCGTCAACAATCTCAACCCGTCGCCGCTCGGCTATGTCGGCGGATCCGACGTCTTTCAGTCGATCACCCCGGCCGTGGCCCAGGGGATTGCCGCGGCGTTCAACGCCTTCCCCTCCGGAGCGGGACGGCCGTTGGTGATCATGCATGCGCTCGACGGCGCGCTCGCCACGGTGGGGCCGGGGGACACCGCCTTTCCGTGGCGGCGCCAATCCGCCCTGGTCCAGTGGTATGTCGAAACAGCCGGTTCGCCTGCGCCGGCGGCCAACTGGCTCAACACCGCACACCAAGCGGTGGCACCGCATTCGGTCGGCGGCTACGTGAACTACCTCGAAGCCAACCAGCCCGCGTCGCGGTACTTCGGTGCCAACACCTCCCGGTTGGCCGCCACCCGGCAGAAGTACGACCCGGGCCGGATCATGTTCTCGGGCTTGAATTTCTGAACGTCTGCTGGCTAGTCGGCCAGCATCACGTCGAGCGACGCCAGCTCGCGCGGATCGCCGATGATGTCGATGGCCTGGATGCGCCCGTCTCGAATATCGAGGCGGAGCACGGATTTCAGCCGGCCCGCGGGTGCGACGACAACACCTGGCATTCCGTCGATGACCGCCACCTCGCCACCACGGGCCACTCCGGCGAACATCTTGGATTCTTCGGCGAACTCCCGCGCACCGTGCAATTCGGCAGGGACGTGCTCGGGAACCAGCCTGCGGTCAACACGCCGAACCACATCCGGGGCAAGTAATTTCAGCAGTGTCGTCAGGTCGCCGTGCTGCGAGGCGGCCAGGAAGGCCTGCGCGATCTCGAGATGCTCGGCCGTAGGGCGGCGGGACACCGATGAGTCGCCGTGCAATTGTGCCCGGGCCCGGCTGGCCAACTTCTTCGCCGTAACCGCTGAGCGGTCCAGCAGCGCACCGATGTCGGCGAACGGCACGGCGAAGGCGTCGTGAAGCACAAACGCGACCCGCTGGTCGGGTGAAAGCCGGTCGAGGACCACCAACAGGGCCCGGCCCACCGACTCGGCCATCGTGACCTCCTCGTCGGCGGCGGGGGCGGCGGCTGCCGGTGTGACCTCGTCGGCGACCAGGACCTCACCACGGCGCTTCCGCTCCCGCAGCCGGTCGAGACATTCGCGTGCGGTCACCGTGGTGAACCAGCCGGTCGGGTTCTTCACGTCGGCGATGCCGTGCTGGCTGACCTTCAGCCACGAAGCCTGGACCGCGTCGTCGGCGTCGTGGGTGGAACCGAGTAGCCGGTAGGCCACCGCACGTAGGTGGTCGCGGTCTGCCTCGAATCGGGCGGCCAGGGCTTGCTGATCCATCCGGTCACCTTTCGGGCGCGGCATACGTCATCTATGTGAACGAACACATCACAGAGGAGATGGCACCGATGACCCTACAACTCGACATGATTGCGGCCCTCGTGGTCATAGTCGCCGCGGTGGCGAATGCGGCGATGGCGGTCGCGGACCTGGTAGGCGCCCAACCCGTCCTGGCCAATTCCGCTGAGGTCGGCGTTCCGCGAAGCTGGGTAACGCCGCTCGGACTGCTCAAAGGAGCAGGGGCGGTGGGGCTGCTGATAGGTGTATTCGCGTTCCCGCCGCTCGGCGTCGCTGCCGCTATCGGCCTGATCGCATTCTTCGTGGGTGCCGTGGTCACCCACGTCCGGACTCGGGTGTTCCACAACATCGCCTTTCCCGGCACGTTTCTGGTCCTCGCGGTGTTGTCACTCGGCGCGTTCCTTGCCGGGTGATCCGCCGGTCCAGCTCCGCATACGCCCGCCTTCGGCCTAGCCTCGAACCCGATGGTTCTCACCTGGCATTGACGAGCGAAGGAACCGAGCATGCGAGCAACCGTGATGTATGGGGCCGGCGACGTGCGCGTCGAGGACGTCCCTGACCCGGTTCTGAAGGAGCCGACCGACGCGATCGTGCGAGTCACCCGCGCGTGCATCTGCGGCAGCGACCTGTGGCCGTACCAGTCCATGCCGCACAAGGACGGCGGCCGGCGTATGGGTCACGAGTTCATCGGCGTGGTCGAGGATGTCGGCGCGGACGTGTCCGGCCTCGGACGTGGAGATCTCGTCGTGGCCCCGTTCGTCTGGGCGGACAACACCTGTGACTTCTGCCGGGAGGGGCTGCAGACATCGTGCCGCCACGGCGGTGGTTGGGGCGCACCCGGTGTGGATGCCGGTCAGGGCGAGGCCGTACGCGTCCCCCAGGCGCAGGGCACCCTGGTGAAGCTTCCCGTCGGGGAGGATTCGGCGCTGATGCCCTCCCTGCTGACGCTGTCCGACGTCTTGTGCACCGGCCACCACGGGGTGGTCACCGCCGGGGTGGGGCCGGGAACGTCGGTGACCGTCATCGGCGACGGCGCAGTCGGCCTGTGCGCCGTGCTCGCTGCCAAGCGGTTGGGTGCCGAGCAGATCATCCTGAACGGCCGCCACACCGACCGCACCGATCTGGGCCGCGAGTTCGGCGCCACCGACGTGGTGGCCGAACGCGGCGACGCGGCCGTCGAGCGGATCCGTGAACTCACCGGGGGAGACGGCACGCACGCGGTGATCGAGTGCGTCGGGACCGAGGCGTCACTCGCCACCGGTCTCGACGCCGTCCGGTCCGGTGGCCGCGTCAGCCGACTTGGAGTGTCTCAATATACCGAGGTACCAATGGGTTTCGGCACCTTCTTCCGCAACGTGACGCTCACCGGAGGCGTCGCACCTGCCCGGGCCTACATCGACGAGCTCATGCCCGACGTGCTCGACGGAACGATCGAGCCCGGCCGGGTCTTCGACCGCACCATCGGTCTCGACGAGACTCCGGATGGCTACCGCGCGATGGCCGACCGCGAGGCTCTCAAGGTGTTGATCGAGCCATGACCGTTCTGCTGCACGATCGCGACGACCGCGGCGTGGTCACGTTGACGCTGAACCGGCCCCAGGCGTTCAACGCGCTGTCCGAGGAGATGCTGACCGCGCTCGGTGAGGCGTTGGATCTGCTGGCCCATGATGATTCGGTGCGTGCCGTGGTGCTCGGGGCGTCCGGCAAGGCGTTCTGCGCGGGGCATGACCTCAAGGAGATGCGGGCCGAACCGTCACTGGAGTACTACCAGCAGCTGTTCGCCCGGTGCACCGCGGTGATGCTGGCGATTCAGCGGCTTCCGGTGCCGGTGATCGCGCGCGTGCAGGGCCTTGCCACCGCGGCGGGCTGCCAGCTCGTCGCGATGTGCGATCTCGCGGTGTCGAGCGATGACGCCCGCTTCGCGGTCAGCGGAGTCAACGTCGGGCTGTTCTGCGCGACGCCGGGAGTGGCCTTGTCGCGCAACGTGCCTCGCAAAGCCGCCTTCGAAATGCTGGTGACCGGAGAATTCGTCTCCGCTGACGAGGCTTGCGCGCTGGGCCTGGTCAACAAGGTGGTGCCGGCCGACGGCCTCGATGACGCGGTCGACACATTGGTGGCCAGCATCGTCGCCAAGCCGCGGGTCGCCGTCGCGATGGGAAAGGCGTTGTTCTACCGCCAGGTCGACGTAGACATCGAGTCTGCCTACGCGGATGCCGGTGCCACGATGGCCTGCAACATGATGGATCCGAGCGCGCTCGAGGGCGTCCAGGCGTTCATCGAGAAGCGCCCGCCCGCCTGGTCCGGCGAGCGCGCATAGGGCGCTGCCTCAGCGGCGCTGCAACTCGATGACCGGGATGACGCGATCGGTCTTGGTCTGATACTCCCCGAAGCCCGGGGCCCGCTCGACGATGCGCGGATAGGCGGCGTCCCGCTCGTCCCGCGGCAATTCCCGCGCGTGCACGTCGTAGGCGTCGGTGCCGATCTCGATGTGCGCATCGGGATGCGCACGCAGGTTGTGCAACCACGCGGGGTCGACGTCGGCGCCCGCGTAGGAGCCGACGATGGCGAGTTTCCCGTCGAGATCGAACGCCATCACCGGGTTGACGCGTTCCTTTCCGCTCTTGGCGCCGGTGGTGTGGAGCAGTAGCAGGGTTGCGCCCTCGAACGGGCCGCCGACCTTGCCTCCGTTGGCGCGGAACTCGGCGATGATCTGGTCGTTCCAGTTGTCGGTCATGACTTCCTTCCTACGCCGCGGCGGCGCGACTGTGCGCTCAGATCGCCAAACGTGCAGATCCACGATCTGAAGGCACCGTCAGGCGGCGCGGCGGTGTTCTCGACGCGCCGAGGGCATTTCGAGGGGCTCGCTGTGGACGTCAGCCTCCCCGCTTTCAGCACGGTAGTTCTGCAGGTACCGGTCCACCTCGTCCCGGCGCAGCGGGGTGGAGAAGATGCTCACGTTGTGGGCAGAGGCATCCGGCAGCCTGGCTTCGTCGAGTTGGCGGGCGCTCTTGCGGAACCCGGCCACCGCGCCGCCGAGGCTCGCGATCAGGACAATGCCTGCGACCAGCGCCAGATCGCTACCGAACGCCATGGCGGTGACGAACAGGCCGAGCGAGACGAACCCGACGAGCAGCAGAACGTACGCGATGTGGGAAACCGGCAATCGGCCCCGAACCTTCAGCATGTGATCACCTCACGAACTTGAGAACCCAGAAAGCAACGCTACGCGTAGCGTAGCGAACGCTACGTATAGCGTAGCGCAGGGACGGCGGGAGATATTCCCTCGACTTCGAGGGGCGGGTTGGAAGGGACCGATGGTGCAGCGGCGGGTCGAAGACGGCATCGCTGAGTCGACGCTGCACTTGTTGCGTACCGGAGGGCCTCGGGCGGTGACCGTGGAAGCCGTTGCCGCCCACTCGGGCATCGCGAAGACGACGATCTACCGTCGGCATCCCAACCGGCGGGACATGTTGGCCGGCGCGTTGTCTCGACTGGTCTCACCGGGACCGTTGGATCCTGACGCGACCGCGCAGGATCGGCTGCGCTGGGTGATCACCCACGCGATCGCGATGGTCGAGGGCGGCATCGGACTCGGCGGGCTCGCGGCATTGCTCACCGAGGACGATCCCGAGTTCACCACGCTGTTCCGGCGGATCCTCGTCGACCAGCGCACGGCACTGGCATCGGCGGTCGACGATTCCAAGGCCGATGGCTCGATGCGCGCGGATGTCGACACCGCGACCCTGATCGATGGGGTGGTCGGTGCGTACATCGCGGAGTACGCCCGCACCGGTCGCATCGAAGACGGTTGGCAGGAGCGCTTGTTCGCCCTGTTCTGGCCTACGGTGCGGGCGGTCGAACAGCACCCCGAGTAGATGGGAAATCGACGGTGCCATTGATCGATGTGACCTGCGGGCCGCACCTCTCCGATGCGATCCGGTCGCGTTTGGCCGACGTGCTGCCGGGGGCGGTCTCCCGCGCTGTCGAGTGCGAAGCCGGAGGATGGGTGAGCATGGTCACCGCTCGGTCGTGGTGATGTGCACCGACGAGGTCAAGGTCTGATGCACGGGGCAGCGCTCGGCGATATCCATCAGCCGCTGCCGTTGGGTGTCGTCCAGGTTGCCGACCAGCTCGATCTCGCGATCGACATGGTCGATCATGCCCTTGGCGGTCTCGCAATCCTCGCAGTCTTTCGCGTGGATCCGTGAGTGCCGCAACGTCACTCGCACGTGCTCGAGGGGCCAGCCCTTGCGGTTCGCGTACATCCGTACCGTCATCGAGGTGCATGCGCCGAGGCCGGCGAGCACCAGGTCGTACGGATTCGGGCCGGCGTCGTCGCCGATCGGACGTGGCTCGTCGGCGACCAGTTCGTGGCGCCCGACGGTGATCTGCTGGGTGTAGGTGCTGGTGTGCGTCTCGGCCACGGTCACATCGGTTGCCATGCCATCTCCTCTACGAATTGACTGTCGGATCGGATCGTGCCCGAACGACGGCATCCTGCAAGCGGTTTTGCCCACTACAACGTCGTGAGAGTCCGCGGCGGGCGGTCAGCCCGCTCGGCTCGCGTACGCTCTACGTATCTACACCGTAGGTACGTAGGAAGCGATTCGGACGGAGGCGCAGTGGGAAGTTCTCGACAGGGCAGCATCAGGAGGGACGTCATACTGCTGGGTGGGCTGATCGCGATCGCCGCCGCCCTGATCCTGTATCTGGTGATGAACGGTCGCGGTGACTCCACGGCCGAGACCGCCTCCGGCGGCGGGCCCGCGGCAGCGGCCGTCCAGTCGGCGCCCACCGCGCCACCCGACGACCCGGTGGAACGGCATCAGCCCAATGACCCACTGGCCCTGGGAAGTTCGGACGCGCCGGTGACGATGGTGATGTTCTCGGACTACCGATGCCCGTTCTGCGCGAAGTTCAGCCGCGATACCGAGCCCGAATTGGTTACGCGATACGTCGATCAGGGCACGCTACGGATCGAGTGGCGGGATTTCCCGATCTTCGGTGACCAGTCGATGCTGGCGGCCCGGGCGGGGCGGGCGGCCGCCGCGCAGGGGCGGTTCTGGGAATTCACCCGTGCCGTGTTCGCCGCCGCGCCGGAGCGCGGGCATGCCGACCTCGACGAGCAGGCCCTGATCGGTTTCGCGAGGCAGGCCGGAGTCGCCGACATCGAGGGCTTCACCACCGCGATGCGCAGTACCGCCTTCGACGCGGCCATCACTGCGGACCTCGCGCAGGGCAACCGCATCGGAGTGCCCAGCACCCCGGCGTTTCTCATCAACGATGTCCCGTTCCTCGGCGCACAGCCGACAGAGGAGTTCGTGCGCGCCATCGACGCCGCGGTGGGCGCCTTGTGAGCATCGGTCTGCTGGGCGCATTCCTCGGTGGCCTCGCCTCGTTGCTGAGCCCCTGTTCGGCCCTGTTGTTACCGTCATTCTTCGCCTACGCCTTCGACCGGGTGACCACGCTGCTGCAGCGGACATTCGCCTTCTGGATCGGCCTGTGCCTGGTGCTGGTTCCGCTCGGTGCGGGGGTGGGCGCGGTGGGGACGGCGCTGACCCGCTACCGCGACGTGGTGGCCGTCGCGGGCGGGATCGTCCTCATCGGCTTCGGCATTGCATCCGTGCTGGGCAAGGGCTTCGGCGTCGCTGCGGCCGGACGCGCCGCGGCGCGGATCAAGATCTCCACCACGATGTCCGTGGTTGCCCTCGGCGCGGTCTACGGGCTGGCCGGCTTCTGCGCGGGCCCACTGCTCGGCGGGGTCTTGACCATGTCGGCGATGGGCGCCGACCCGGTTTACGGCGGCCTGTTGCTGGCTGTCTACGCGCTCGGTATGGCCGGGCCCCTGTTCGTCTTGGCTTGGGCCTGGGACCATTTCGGCCTCGCCGGACGGACGTGGCTACGGGGCCGCCCGCTCGCGATCGGCCCGCTGCGCACGCACACGACATCGCTGATCTCGGGCCTGGTCTTCATCGCGATCGGGGTGCTGTTCGTGCTCACCGACGGCACGGCCAATGTCGCGGGCGTGCTGGGCGTCGATGCCCAGTACGACCTGCAGGTGTGGCTGGCCCGGATCTCGTCGGCGGTCGGCGATCCGGCCGTGCTGCTGGCAGTGGTCCTGTGCGGCATCGGCTGGCTCGGGTACCGGCTGTGGCGTCGCCGCCGACCGGCGCAACCGGCCGCGACGGAGGGGAGCGCCGTGACGGAGGAGCCGCCGGGCTACTATCGGGCTACGTAGGTGGCGGAACGGACGGTGTGATGGCGCTACGAGAATTCGGTGAGCTCGAAGCCGTGGTGATGGCGATCCTCTGGGACCGCGAGACGCCGACGACGGTTCGTAGTGTCTTCGACCAGCTCAAGGATCAGCGTCAGATCGCCTACACGACAGTCATGTCGACGATGGACAACCTGTTCCGCAAGGGCTGGCTGGACCGCGAGAAAGTCGGGTTGGCCTACCAGTACGTGCCCAAGATGAGCCGCGAGGAGCACACGGCGCGATTGATGCACACCGTGTTCGAGTCGGGCGGCGACAGCGAGCTCATCTTGAACTTCTTCCTGGACCGCATCGGTGACGACGAGTCCGCCAACCTGCGCCGGGCGCTGCGTCGCCACGCGAAGGGCGGCTCGCAATGAACGCGGTCACGTTCCTGCTCGTCTACGCGGTGACCCTGAGCTGGCTGGCGCCGGTGGTGCTCCCCGGCCGCAAGACGGGAGGCATGCGTCCGGTTCTGGCCGTGGCGGCGTGGATGGGCGCGATCGTCACCTGCCTGGGCGCTTGGCTGGCAGCGCTGATGATCCTGGTCGTGGGACTGGTGCACAGTGTGGTGGACCGCACGGCGCTGACGTTCTGCGTCCAGGCGCTGGGGTCTCGCGCCGACCGTGCACCTGCCTGCCCCGCTGGCCGTCACGCTCGTCGTCGGACTGATCGTCGTCACCGCATCGGTGGCCGCGCACACCGCCCGGCGCGTCATCGTCACGCTGGCGAGCAGTCGGCGCAACAACCGTGACCACGCCGAGGCGATGAACATCGTCGGCCGGGCAACCGGTCGACGCGGTGTCGTCATGGTCGATGCGCCTGAGCCCGTTGCCTACTGCGTGGCCGGCGGCGGGCGCCGTCTCATCGTGGTGACATCGGGGGCGCTGCGGCATCTCGATGACGCCGGGCTGCATGCGGTGCTGGCGCACGAGCGGGCTCACCTCCGCGGACGCCACCACCAGATTGTCGCCGTGCTGACCGCGCTGGCGGCCGCACTGCCGCGGATGCCGCTCGTCGCCGCGGCGAACCGGACCGTGCCGGCGCTGCTCGAGATGTGTGCCGATGACGCGGCCATCCGCTCGAGCAGCCGGCGGCAGGTGCTGCGCAGCCTCGTCCTGCTCAGCACCGGCGGGCGGGTGCCTGAGGGAATGCTCGCCGCAGGCAGCACCGCCGTACTGGACCGGGTGGAACGCCTGCTCAAGCCGGGTCGCCGGTTATCGTGGCGGGTCGGGGATCTGGGCCTGGCCATGTTGACGCTGGCGACCTGCGCGGTTCCGTTCTTCGCCGCCATGCTGTGTGTCCTGTAGCCGCACCCGGCTGACCATCACAACCGTGACCCTGTCCGCGATCTTGGCTACCATTTACGTATCTACTACGTAAGTACGTAGTCGTCGCGAACAAAAGGGGTGCGCAATGACACCTGGCCGCTGGGCCAGAACGGCTCTCGGGGTGACGATGGCGGGCCTGGCTGTCGCTGCGGTGCTCACCGTGGTGGACACCCCGGCCGATCGCGCGGACGCGCTGGCCTCACCCGGTGCGGAGGCGTCGGTAGTCGCCCCGGCCCGCGTCACCTTCAGTCCGGTCACAGACGCGACCGATGTCGCGCCGCTGGACCGGGTTACGGTCAGCGCGGCCGGAGGGACGCTGGCCGACGTCAGGATGGTCAACGATGCCGGCAAGGCCGTGCCCGGCGTCATGACATCCGACCGGGCGGCCTGGTCGCCCAGCGGGCCGCTCGGATTCGGCCGCACCTACACCCTGACGGTCGACAGCCTCGGCGTCGGCGGCACACCGGCACGTCACGCGAGTCGCTTCACCACCCTGACCCCGGACAACCAGACTGCGGTCTCCCTCAGGACCACGTCGGGCGCCTCGATCACCGACGGCGGCACCTACGGAGTCGGCACCGTCATCGTGGCCCATTTCGACGAACCCATCACCGATCGGGCTGCGGCACAACGCCGTCTGGCGGTCACGACGACACCGGCCGTCGAGGGTTCCTGGTACTGGGTCGACAACCAGAACGCGCACTGGCGGCCCGCCGAGTACTACCGACCGGGTACCGAGGTCACCGTCGATGCCCAGATCTACGGTGCCGATCTCGGTGGCGGGCTCTACGGTCAGCAGGATGCCGCGGCGAGATTTCGGATCGGCGACTCGCACGTGTCGATCGCCGACGATGCGACCAAACAGATCAAGGTGTACGACAACGGCCGGCTGGTCCGGACCATCCCGACCTCCATGGGCATGGGTGGATCGGAAACCATTGGTGGAAAAGAAATCTCCTTCTGGACCCAACCGGGGGTCTACACGGTCATGGACAAGGCCAACCCGGTGATCATGGATTCGTCCACCTACGGGCTGCCGATCAATTCGCGGCTGGGCTACAAGGAGACGATCAATTACGCGGTGCGGCTGTCCAACGACGGCATCTACGTCCATCAACTGGAAAGCACGGTGTGGGCGCAGGGAAGCACCAACGTCTCGCACGGGTGCCTGAACGTCAACGCGGACAACGCCCGCTGGTTCTACGATTTCGCCCAGCCCGGCGACGTGTTCGAGGTCCGCAACACCGGCGGACAACCGCTGCAGATCTGGCAGAACGGCGACTGGAGTGTCAGCTGGGATCGGTGGCTCGCGGGCAGTGCGCTGTAGTACGCCGATCAGCGGCCGGGTGACCACGGCAAAGGCCCCGTCCAGCGTGGGGATGGGGCCTTTGCAGTTCGGCGGATGAAGTTTGCTGCGGTGCTACGCGCTGCGGCGGATGCCGCGCTTGAGCAAAAGCTCGCGCTCCGACTCGCTCAGCCCGCCCCAGATGCCGTAGGGCTCGCCGACGGCCAGCGCGTGTGAGCGGCACTGAGTGATCACCGGGCAGCTGCGGCACATCTCCTTGGCGCGCAACTCACGTTGGGCCCGGGCGCGTCCGCGTTCGCCGTCGGGATGGAAGAACACCGACGAATCGACGCCACGGCAAAGTCCCTGCATTTGCCAATCCCAGATATCCGCATTCGGTCCGGGAAGCTGCTGCGGCTGCGGCATGTGGAAAACCCCTCTCTGCGCGCCCATTTCGTCAATGCGGGCGAGTTTGAGTCGGTGGAACCGATGTGAGCTCGTGTCGCCGATGACCGCTCGTGCACACAAACTAGGGGGGCTGAATAAAGCGCGTCAATAGGCTGCACATGTGCTAAGGGACATAACCGCAGGTCGAGAATTTACATCACGTTCATCGTTGCGATGCTTTGGCTGAGACATGCCTGCTGCGGATCTGGCGATCTTCGCCGAGTTTTCCCTGTTCGGGCGGATCACGGCGGCAACTGCAATTCCAGGCGGCCGATAGTTAGTTGACATGCCATTAACATTCGGGCCATCAATTGTTAACTAATGGACTTTGGGCAAAGTTGTTTTTGCGTATCCGCGGGTACCGGGTCGCCCGAGATCCTGCGGTACCCCCGGTATTGATAACGTCGCGAACCGATGACTGCAATCGCAGAGGCCGCCGCAGTACTGGCCGACGCCGCCTTCGGGGCTGACCCGGCCCGCTGGCCGCTGCCCAGCGCGACCACCCCGCACGAGCATTGGCTGCGAGCGGTGGCCGCCGGCGGGCAAGGTCGGTACGGGTGCGCGCTCGCCGACCTCGCCGAGATCGTGCGGACCCAGGACTCCGGACCGTTGTTGTCGCTCGCGCACAGCACGCGGGCCTCATTTCTCCGTCAGCTCGGTGGGCACACCCGCGCCCGCGGCGCCGACGGGCTGGCCTGGGCCCTCCACGGCGGTGACGGGCAGGCCGCGGCCGACGCCCTCGTCGGTCTGGCCGCCGACGCCCTCGGGGTCGGCCGGTTCGGTGTCTCGGCCCGGCTGCTCGGCCGGGCAGGGGACGTCGGCGTCACGGATCACCCCCGGCAACGGATCCGGCTGGCGTGGGTGAGCGCCGAACTGGCGATGGCGCGGGGCGAAGGGGCCTCGGCCGTCGAACACGCCCGCCGAGGGGTGGCGGCCTCCGCGGAGTACGACTCGACCCGCCACGCGGTGAAATCCGACGTCGTGCTCGCCGCCGCGCTGTGCAGCGCCGGAGAACTCGACGCGGCGCGCGAGATCGCCGACGGCGCGCTGCTGGCCGCGCAGAAGTCCGGATTGATCCCGCTGCGCTGGGCGCTGGCGTGTCTGTTGGCCGGAATCGGCAGCACCGCCCACGATGCGGTGGAAATCGGCCGGATTCGGGACGTCAGTGCCGATACAGTGCGCCGCAGAGGCGGCGTGTGGTCCGGCGCCTGATCCGGCACCGGCCAGATCACACCCGGCCGATCGTTATTGTTTAGCTCAGCCATGCAACCGAGAGTGTCGGTGCCACGTAACGCTGGAGAGATCGCCCACGATGACAAGTTCGGGAGACCGTCTCGACATTGTCGTTGCTGAGGCAGTGGCTGGTGATCGGAACGCGCTCCGGGAAGTGCTGGAGATCATTCGGCCGATCGTCGTCCGTTATGTGCGGGCGAGGGTCGGGGCAACCGAGCGCAGTGGTCTCTCAGCTGATGACGTTGCGCAGGAGGTTTGCTTGGCCGCCATAACGGCGCTGCCGCGCTACAAAGATCAGGGACGCCCGTTCCTGGCCTTTGTCTATGGCATCGCTGCGCACAAGGTTGCTGACGCGCATCGCGCGGCGGCCAGGAACCGTGCCGAGCCCACCGATGTGGTGCCCGAGCGGTTCTCCCTTGACGCGGGGCCCGAGCAGTCCGCACTCGACGCCGAGTCTTCGGAACGGATGGCCCGGCTGCTGTCCGTACTGCCCGAGAAGCAACGCGAGATCCTGATCCTGCGCGTCGTCGTTGGAATGAGTGCGGAGGAGACGGCCGAGGCCGTCGGCAGCACGGCCGGCGCCGTGCGCGTCGCGCAGCACCGCGCACTGGCCCGGCTCAAGAACGAGATCATGGCGACGGGACGTGACCATGCCTGATTTCGGTCGCTGGACGTCAAACGGTGGTGATCCGTCACTGAACGAGATCAACCGGTCCGAGAAATTCATCGAAGCGCTCTCGCTCGAGCATCAGGTCTACGCGACCGATCGCGAGGAGGCCGAACTGGCCGTCCTGCTGGCGGCGTGGCGCGACGAGGCCCGCCGGGCACCGATGTCGGGCATTGCGACGCCACGCGAGGCGGTCACCGCGCTCGACAAGGCCACCGCCAAGGGGCGGGTGCGTTTCCCGATGGCGCTCGTGGGCTCGATGGCCGCTGCCATGTTGTGCCTCGGCGGCTTCGGTGCGGCGGTCTACGGCGCGGGTCCGGGTGACGCGCTCTACGGCGTGCGCGGCATCGTGTTCGGTACCCAGCCGGTCAAGCGTGACGTCGGGGTGGAGTTGGCATCGAATGAGCTGAAGCAGGTTCAGCAGCTGATCGACGACGGGCAGTGGGAACAGGCGCAGCAGAAGCTCCAGACCCTCACCACCACCGTGGCCACCGTCGGTGACGAGCAGCGCAAGCAGGAACTCGTCGACCAGTGGCAGCAGCTGTCGGTGAAGGTGGAGAACCGCGACCCGAACGCGACCGTGCCGCCCGACGCGCCGCCCGTGGTGCTGCCCGAGGTGACCGTGACGACGACGCCGTCGTCACCGTCCGAGGTGCCGCCGGGGACCCTGACGAGCGTCCCGACGACGACACCGTCGGATTCCACGCCGGGCTCGGAGACGTCGGCCCCGCCGTCCACGACGTCGCCGTCGGACACACCGACGTCAGCTCCCACGACCACGCAGCCGTCCACGACCGTGTCGCCCTCACCGTCGGACAGCGCCGAGCCGACAACGACGAGTGCGCCCCCGTCGACCTCGGCTGCGCAGACGTCGCCCACGCACACGTCGTCGGCGCCGACCACCTCGGCGGCACCTGCCGTCGAGCTGCCGCCGGCCGTCACGACCACGGTCGCGCCGGTGGAGCCCACCTCGGTGCCCTCGGCACCGCCGGCGCGCACCACGGTGGCCCCGCCCGCGGATGAGGCCGAGGAAGGGCAGGAGAGCCCGGCGGGCGGGCGTGAAGAGGCACCGGCGCTGCCGGCGATCGAGTTGCCCCTGTTGCCGGGGCTAGGCGGTTCTGCTCAGCGGTAGCCGTCGGTGTCCGAGGTGGCCTCGTTGAGAGATGCGTCGGCGTAGCCGCGGCAGTAGTCCCACGTCACATAGGCGTCGGGCTCGGGGTCGTAGGCTGGCTCGTGCGGGCGAACAGTGCCGTCGACGAGAAGTTGCAGCAGGTTGGCGCGCAGCATGTCCCAGTCGTGGTAGTGATCCTGCTGGCATTCGTCGCAGCACACCACGAGGCCGCGGATTCCCTTGTGCGCCAACAGCGCTTCGTACACCGCGAGATCGGCGAGATCAGCCTCGACAGCCGTCCGTTCCTGGGGGTCCAGTGGCTGGCCCGGCTCGATCGCATCCAGCGCAGCCGAAGGATCGCAAGGATCGTCGGCAAACGGATCGGGTGGCAAACCAGGGGGGAGGTGGTCACGCACGTGTCCCACACTACGCAGCCGTGCAGCCATCGCGCCAGCCGTCCCGATGTGCACGGTGATGGGCGCCCTGAGGTGCAAGGAGCGGCAACATCACTGTCAATATTCGAGCCGATAGAATTGGGTTACACGCCCCACGCCTGCCACTGGAGGCCCCACCCATGTCGATCGCTGAAAGCAGCGTTCCCATCGCCGTACCGGTGCCGACCGGTGGCGACGATCCCACCAAGATCGCAATGCTCGGTCTCACCTTTGACGATGTTCTGCTGCTTCCGGCTGCTTCCGATGTGGTGCCCGCCACTGCGGACACCTCGAGTCAGCTGACCCGCAACATCCGGCTGCGCGTGCCGCTGGTCAGTTCCGCGATGGACACCGTCACCGAATCCCGGATGGCCATCGCCATGGCGCGCGCCGGTGGCATGGGGGTGCTGCACCGCAATCTCCCGGCCGCCGAACAGGCCGCCCAGGTGGAGACGGTGAAGCGGTCGGAGGCCGGGATGGTCACCGACCCGGTCACCTGCTCGCCGACGAACACGCTGGCCGAGGTGGACGCCATGTGCGCCCGGTTCCGGATCTCCGGGTTGCCCGTGGTGGACTCGGTCGGCTCCCTGGTCGGGATCATCACCAACCGCGACATGCGCTTCGAGGTCGACGAGAACAAACCCGTCGCCGAGGTGATGACCAAGGCGCCGCTGATCACCGCGCAGGAAGGCGTGTCCGCCGAGGCGGCCCTGGGCCTGCTGCGCCGCCACAAGATCGAGAAGCTGCCGATTGTCGACGGGCAAGGGAAACTGACCGGCCTGATCACGGTCAAGGACTTCGTCAAGACCGAGCAGTTCCCGTTGGCCACCAAGGACCGCGACGGCCGGTTGCTCGTCGGCGCCGCGGTCGGCGTCGGCGACGACGCCTGGGCGCGGTCCATGACGCTGGTCGACGCCGGGGTCGACGTGCTGATCGTCGACACCGCCCACGCCCACAACCGCGGCGTGCTCGACATGGTGGCGCGGTTGAAGCAGACCGTGGGTGACCGGGTCGAGGTGGTCGGCGGCAACGTCGCCACCCGCGCCGCGGCCTCGGCGCTGGTGCAGGCCGGTGCCGACGCGGTCAAGGTCGGGGTGGGCCCCGGCTCCATCTGCACCACGCGCGTCGTCGCCGGTGTCGGAGCGCCGCAGATCACCGCCATCCTGGAGGCCGTCGCGGCGTGCAAGCCGTACGGGGTTCCGGTGATCGCCGACGGTGGTCTGCAGTACTCGGGCGACATCGCCAAGGCGCTGGCCGCCGGCGCGTCCACGGCCATGCTGGGATCGCTGCTGGCCGGCACCGCCGAGTCGCCCGGTGACTTGATCTTCGTCAACGGCAAGCAGTTCAAGAGCTACCGCGGCATGGGCTCGCTGGGCGCCATGCAGGGACGCGGCGGTGCGAAGTCCTACTCCAAGGACCGCTACTTCCAGGACGACGTGCTGTCCGAGGACAAGCTGGTGCCCGAGGGCATCGAGGGCCGGGTGCCGTTCCGCGGCCCGCTGGGCACGGTGATCCACCAGCTCACCGGCGGCCTGCGGGCGGCGATGGGCTACACCGGCTCGGGCACCATCGAGCAGCTGCAGCAGGCGCAGTTCGTCCAGATCACCGCGGCCGGGTTGAAGGAAAGCCACCCGCACGACATCACCATGACTGTCGAGGCCCCCAACTACTACACCCGCTGACCGGCGGGGCAGGAGACTAAGCAGTCATGCGCGACATGGTTGAAATCGGCATGGGCAGAACCGCCCGGCGCACCTATGAACTCGATGACGTCACGATCGTGCCGTCGCGGCGCACCCGCTCGTCCAAGGATGTGTCGACAGCGTGGCAGCTCGATGCCTACCGCTTCGAGGTTCCGGTCGTGGCGCACCCGACCGACGCCCTGGTGTCAGTGGAGTTCGCCATCGAGATGGGCCGGCTCGGCGGGCTCGGGGTGCTCAACGGCGAGGGGCTGATCGGTCGGCACGCCGATGTCGAGGAGAAGATCGCCCGAGTCCTCGACGTCGCGGCGACGGCATCGGATGACTCGGCGGCGACCCGAATGCTGCAGCAGTTGCATGCCGCGCCGCTGGATCCCGAACTGCTCGGCGCGGCCGTGGCCCGCATCCGCGAGGCCGGGGTGACCACCGCGGTGCGGGTCAGCCCGCAGAATGCCCAGGCGCTGACCCCGACGCTGGTGGCCGCCGGCATCGACCTGCTGGTCATCCAGGGCACGATCATCTCCGCCGAACGTGTTGCCTCCGACGGAGAGCCACTGAACCTCAAGACGTTCATCTCCGAGCTCGACGTGCCCGTGGTGGCCGGCGGCGTGCTCGACCACCGCACCGCGCTGCACCTGATGCGCACCGGTGCGGCGGGCGTGATCGTCGGGTACGGCTCCACGGCCGGGGTGACCACGAGCGACGAGGTGCTCGGCATCAGCGTGCCGATGGCCACCGCGATCGCCGATGCGGCCGCCGCGCGTCGCGAGTACCTCGACGAGACGGGCGGCCGCTACGTGCACGTGCTGGCCGACGGCGACATCCACACCTCCGGTGACCTGGCCAAGGCGATCGCCTGCGGCGCCGACGCCGTCGTGCTCGGTACGCCGCTGGCGGTGGCCGATGAAGCCCAGGGCGGTGGCTGGTTCTGGCCGTCGGCGGCCGCGCACCCGTCGCTGCCGCGTGGTGCCCTGCTGCAGGTGGCGGTCGGCGAGCGGCCCGGCTTGGAGCAGGTGCTCACCGGTCCGTCCGACGATCCGTTCGGATCGCTGAACCTGGTCGGCGGTCTGCGCCGGTCCATGGCCAAGGCCGGCTACTGCGACCTCAAGGAATTCCAGAAGGTCGGCCTGACCGTCGGGTCCTAGTTCCTCGCCGAGCAGACAGAGAATCGCATTACCGAGGCCCGTTTAGCGTGAGTCTGTGTCTGCTCGCGGGAAACTCTTCTTTACAAGTTAGGGCCTCCTGTCTAGAAGTTACCTGTCGGTAGCGTCATACTGATCACATGCAGCCTGACTACGACGTCTTGGTGATCGGTTCCGGATTCGGCGGCAGCGTGAGTGCGCTGCGGCTCACCGAGAAGGGCTACCGGGTCGGTGTACTCGAAGCCGGCCAGCGCTTCGCCGATGCCGACTTCGCGAAGACCTCCTGGGATCTGCGCAAGTTCCTGTGGGCGCCGAAGTTCGGCATGTACGGCATCCAGCGCATCCACCTGCTGCGCAACTGCATGATCCTGGCAGGTGCGGGGGTGGGCGGCGGCTCGTTGAACTACGCCAACACGCTCTACGTGCCGCCGGCGCCGTTCTTCAACGATCCGCAGTGGAAGGACATCACCGACTGGCACGCGGAGTTGATGCCGCACTACGACCAGGCCCAGCGGATGCTCGGCGTGGTCACCAACCCGACGTTCACCGACGCCGACCGGGTGATGAAAGAGGTCGCCGACGAGATGGGCTGCGGCGACACGTTCGTGCCGACGCCGGTCGGCGTGTTCTTCGGGCCGGACGGGCAGAAGACGCCCGGCAAGACGGTGCCCGATCCGTTCTTCGGCGGGGCCGGGCCGGCGCGCACCGGTTGTCTGGAGTGCGGCGAGTGCATGACCGGATGTCGCCACGGCGCCAAGAACACGCTCGTGAAGAACTACCTCGGGCTGGCGGAATCGGCAGGCGCGCGAGTGCATCCGATGACCACCGTGACGAGCTTCGAGCAGCGCGCGGACGGCCTCTGGGAGGTCAGCACGGTCCGCACCGGCAGCAAACTGCGTCGTAAGCGCAAGACCTACACCGCGACGCATCTGGTCCTGGCCGCGGGCACCTACAACACACAGAAGCTGCTGTTCAAGATGCGCGATACCGGGAAGCTGAACCGGCTGTCGGCGCGGCTGGGCGTGCTGACCCGGACCAATTCCGAGTCCATCGTCGGCGCCGGGCGGCTGTCGGTCGCACCGGACCTGGACCTGACCCACGGCGTCGCGATCACCTCGTCGATCCACCCGACCGCCGACACCCACGTCGAGCCGGTGCGGTACGGCAAGGGCTCCAATGCCATGGGCCTGTTGCAGACCCTGATGACCGACGGCGCCGGGCCGCAGGGCACCGATGTGCCGCGCTGGCGGCAGTTCTTCGACCAGGCCGGCGGGAACCCTCGCGAACTCGTGCGGCTGCTCAACCCCAAGCAGTGGAGCGAGCGCACCGTCATCGCCCTGGTGATGCAACACCTGGACAACTCGATCACCACGTTCACCAAACGCGGCCCGCTCGGCGCCAGGATCATGTCCTCCAAACAGGGCCACGGCGAACCCAATCCGACGTGGATCCCGGTCGGCAACGAGGTGACCCGGCGGATCGCCAAGAAGATCGACGGCGTGGCCGGCGGCACCTGGGGCGAGCTGTTCAACATCCCGCTCACCGCGCACTTCCTCGGCGGGGCGGCCATCGGTGACAGTGTCGAGCGTGGCGTCATCGATCCGTATCAGCGGGTGTACAACTATCCGACGCTCTACGTCATGGACGGCGCCGCGATCTCGGCGAACCTCGGCGTGAACCCGTCGCTCTCGATCACCGCGCAGGCCGAGCGCGCGGCGTCGTTGTGGCCGAACAAAGGACAGGACGATCAACGTCCGGCGCAGAATGAGCCGTATCGAAAGTTGGCACCGATCGCCCCCGAACATCCGGTCGTGCCGGTGGAGGCGCCTGCCGGGCTGCGTCGACTCCCCATCGAACCGGTGAACTCGGGCAGTTAGTTCCTGCCGGATTCCGGGTACGTAACCGTCGTCGGGGCGTCGAGGCCCGGACGGGAGGGGTGTGCCTGATGCGGGAAGCGTTCCACGACGAGTTGGCGGCACTGAGCAACCAGCTTGCCGAGATGTGCGGGCTGGCGGTCAGTGCGATGCAGCGGGCCAACGAGGCGCTGCTCGACTCAGATCTGTCGCTGGCCGAGCAGGTGATCGCCGACCACGAGCACATCGCTGCCTACAACAGCCGCATCGAGGAATCGGCGTTTCGGCTGCTGGCATTGCAGCAGCCCGTCGCCGGTGAGCTCCGCATGGTGGTCGGGTCGATGCACATCGCGGCCGATCTCGACCGGATGGGCGCGCTCGCGGTGCATGTCGCCGACATCTCACGGTTGCGTCATCCCGATTGCGCCCTGCCGAACGACGTGCGCGCCAGCTTCACCGACATGGGTGCCCAAGCGGTGCGGCTCGCGCTCACCGCGCAAGAGGTGCTGGTCTCGCGCGATACCGACGCCGCCGCCCGCCTGCGCGACGAGGACGACGCCGTCGACGCCGAACACCGTCACCTCTTCACGCTGCTGCTGGACCGCCAATGGGACGACGGGGTGTGTTCGGCTGTCGACGTGGCGCTGTTGGGCCGCTATTACGAGCGGTACGCCGATCACGCCGTGGAGATCGGCAAGAGGGTGATCTTCGAGGCGACTGGCGGCCGGCCGCTGCACAAGAAGTTGGCCTGACCCTACTTCCCCTGGGCGGGAGTGGATTCTAGTAGCGCTGTGAACAGCCGGGTGAGCGTCGCGACGTCAATGGTCCCGGGCTGGAGCACCTCCTCGGTGGCGATGCCGGAGATGATCGTCACCACCAGTTGGGCGAGTGCGGGCAGCTGCTGGGCGGGCAGCGTCGTACCGGCCTGCTCGACGATGTGCAGCGCCTGATCGGCGGCGGCGCGACGGCGGGCCACCAAACGCTCGCGGAGCTGGGGATCGCGGATCGCGCGTAGCCAGTACTCCATCAGCACGATCTGGTACTCGTTCTGCTCGTGTATCGAATCCAGCGTTGATCGGCTCAGCTCGGAGGCGATCGCGGCGGTGTCGCCGTGCCCGCTGTCGAGCGCGGTGGCGATGAGCGCGCCACGACTCTCGAACTGCCGGTCGAGCAGGGCCAGGAACAGCTCGTCCTTGGACTCGAAGTTGGAGTACACCGCGCCCTTGGTGAATCCGGCCGCGTGACCGATTGCGTCGATCGTGGCGCCGGCGAACCCTTCAGCCGCGAACACCTTCAGTGCTGCATCCAGGATCCGGTCGCGCACCTCGTCGCGGGTGGGGCGGGTGCGGGCGGGTTTGACAGCCGTCATGACCAACACAATACTCGCTAGTATCGTTTGGATACCAGTGAGTATCGAAAGGTTGGACATGGAAGACAGGGACGACGCCGGGGAACCCCAGGCGTTGGAGGGGGACGACGCGCACGACGCGCAGGTCGCCCCGCAGATCACCGCGGTCGGGCTGGGCGTCGACGGCGAGCACGGCCCGCTGTTCACCGGCGTCGACCTCGAGCTCACGCCGGGCTTTCATGCCATCCAGATGCCTGGGGGCTGGGGCCAGACCGCGCTGCTGCTCACTTTGGCCGGGCGCCTGGCGCCCACCCACGGCACCGTGACCGTGTGCGGTGAGACACGTCCCCGCGAGATCCGCAGGCATTGTGCGATCGCGGCATTCGACGACATCGATGAGTTGGAGGATTCGGTCACCGTGCAGACGGTGCTCGCCGAGCAGCGTCGTTGGCTGGCTCCGTGGTACCGGAGGGTGTCGCCGGACGCCGGTGATTCCGCCCTGCGGGAGGTGTTCGGTGAGCTGCCACCGCCGGCGCCGGTTACCTACATCAGCGAGCTGTCCGACCTCGACCTGTTCCTGCTGAAGGTCACGTTGGCGCTGTTCTCGAACCGCCCGATCCTGGTCGTCGGCGATCTCGAGCAGGTCCGCGACAACTGCCGGCGAGCCATCGCCGTCGAGCGGCTCGGCGCGCTTGCCACCCAACGCAGTGTCGTTGTCGGAGTGACCAATCCGCTCGGCATCGAAGCCCCCGATCACGATCTCCACGACCACCGCATCCTGACCGGAAAGGACTCCTGATGCTGAAAGGTCTTCGCGCGAGCGGCCGCTCCCGGCTGAAGAGTCTTCGCGCAAGCGGCTCATCCCCAGCCGCTGGTCTGGCCTTCGGCTCGGAAATCAAACGCTTCGGCCGCAGCCGGATGACCCGGGCCGCGATCGTGGTGCTGATGCTGCTTCCGCTCGTATACGGCGCGCTCTATCTGTGGGCGTACTGGGATCCGTTCGGCCAGGTTGACAAGATGCCGGTGGCGTTGGTGAATTCCGATAGGGGAGTGGAGGTTTCGGGTCAGCACATCAATGCTGGTGCCGAAATCGCCAAGAGCCTGACGGACGACGCGAGCCTGAACTGGCATGTCGTAGACGAGGACGAGGCCCGCCGAGGCGTCGACCACGGCACGTACTACTTCATGCTCGAGCTCCCCGCCGATTTCAGTGAGGCGATTGCGTCACCGCTGACCGGGCAGCCCAAGCAGGCGAACCTGAATGCGGTCTACAACGACGCCAACAACTACATCTCGTCGAACATCGGCCGCACCGCGATCGACCAGGTGCTCAATGCGGTCTCGACGCGGATCTCGGGCCAGGCGGTCAATCAGGTGCTCTCGGTCGTGGTCAGCTCCGGTAGCGGAATCAAGCAGGCGGCCGACGGTGCGGCCCAACTGGCAGACGGGGCAGTCAAAGTCGACGACGGCGCCGGGCAGTTGGCGGCTGGGCTGCACACAGCACGGTCCGGTTCGGCCCAGCTGGCCACCGGCGCCAAGCAGCTCTCCGACGGAATCACCAAGGCCACCGATCCCCTGGTCTCGGTGACTTCGGCGCTGTCGAAGATCGGCGGCGACACTCGCCGGCTCGAAGAAGGCACTGTGGCACTGCGCCAGGCCAACGACCAGATCGGTGCGATCGCCGGGGCTCAGGACTCCGCGGCGACGGCGTTGTCCGCGGTGATCGACCAGCTGTCGTCCAGTCCGGATCCGATCGCGAACAATGCCGCCGGAACACTGCGCGGAGTGGCGGATGACCTTCGGGCACACCAGTTCACCCCGCAGATCCGCCAGGAACTCACCGACGCCGAGAACGCGGCGATCTCGATGACATCGTCGTTGCGAGACCCCGGCAGCCCGCTGAACTCCGCGCTGGATCGGGTGGGCGGCAAGAACCAGGAGCTCACCGCCAAACTGAACCAATTGCGTAGCGGAGCCCAGCAGCTCGCTTCCGGCAACGCCGAACTGGCCAGCGGTATCGCCAAACTCGATACTGGCGCCGGCCAGCTGAAATCCGGCACCGCGCAGTTGCGCTCCGGTTCGGCCGAGCTGGCCACCAAGCTCGCCGACGGCGCCGGCCAGGTGCCCGACTGGACTCCGGCGCAGAAGGATGCGATCGCGGACACCATCGGTGGGCCGGTGCACCTGCAGAGCTCGTCCGAGAACGCCGCACCGAACTTCGGTACCGGTATGGCGCCGTTCTTCATCACGCTCGCATTGTTCTTCGGCGCACTCGTGCTATGGATGGTGTTGCGGCCCCTACAGAATCGCCCGATCGCCGCGGAGGTGCAGGCGTTCCGGGTGGTACTGGCCAGCTATCTGCCCGCCGCGGTGATCGGCGTCTTCCAGGCCGTGATCCTGTATTGCGTGGTGCGTTTCGCGCTCGGCATGCAGGTGGAACACCCGGCCGCGATGCTGGGCTTCATGATTCTGGTGTCGTGCACCTTCGTCGCGGCCACACAGGCGGTCAATGCGCTCGTCGGCCCCGCGGTGGGCCGCGTGCTGTTGATGGCCCTGCTGATGCTCCAGTTGGTCAGCGCCGGTGGCATGTACCCGGTGGAGACCACATCGCGACCGTTCCAGGTGTTCCATCGCTACGATCCGATGACCTACGGCGTCAACGGTTTACGCCAGCTCATCCTGGGCGGAATCGATCACCGGCTCTGGCAGGCCATCGTCACGCTGGTGCTGATCTGGGTGGGGGCCCTGACCATCTCGGCGCTGTCGGCCAGACGCAACCGCCTGTGGAACATGACCAGGCTGATGCCGGCGATCAAGATGTGAGTCAGACCGCCTGCAGAAGAGCGGCATCCGCCAGTGGGCGGCTGCGCCGGCCGTGGATGTCGACGGGCACATCGCCGGCCAGTGTCACGCGGTGCATGATCCGGCGCTGGTCGTCGTAGTCGTCGACGGCGCGGTGCTGCGTGGCGCGGTTGTCCCACATCGCCACGTCGCCGGGCGCCCAATCCCACCGGATGCTGTTCTCCGGAACGGTGATTCGACGCTGCAGCAACGCCAGCAGCATGGCGGACTCATGGCTGTCCAGGCCGAGGAAGCCGCGGGTGAAATCGCCGGCCAGCAGAGTGCGTTCCCCGGTCTCGGGATGTACCCGCACCACCGGGTGCTCGGTGCGGAAGTCGGGCTTCTCGAACGCTTCCCGCATCCGCTGCTGTTCTTCGTTCAGCGCCGCGACCGGCGCCGCCGCGTAGTCGTAGCGGTTGCTGTGCACAGCCCAGAGGTTCTCGGTCAGGTGCTTGAGCGGATCGGGGAGTGCGTCGTAGGCCGCCGCAGTCGACGCCCACAGGGTGGAACCGCCGTATTCGGGGAGGGTGACCGCACGCAGGATCGAGATGGCGGGGTAGTCCGGCACGAACGTCACGTCCGTGTGCCATCGGGTGGCCTTGGCGTACTCCGAGTCCAGCGGCGTGATGAGCGGGGCATCGTCGGTCTTGAGTGCGTGGTGGCCGACGGGCTTGCCCATCAGCCGTGCGAATGCGTGGTGGCCTTCGTCGGTGAGGTGGTGCTGGTCGCGGAAGAAGACCACCTTGTGCTCCAGCAGTGCCCGCCGGATCTCGGCGACCGTGTCCTGATCGAGATCGCCGCCGAGCTTCACGCCGTCGAGGCGGGCGCCGATGCGGCTTCCGAGCTTCTTGACCGTGAGAGCGGGGGTGGTGGGAGCAGTCATCGGCGTGTCCTTTTCGCTGGTAGGAACAGGTGTAGTCAGGTGACTACACCTGCATGTGAGCTAGTGTAACCACATGACTACACCGACGCCACCGGGCAAGGCCGCGGCCGGTCCGGTCGGCAAGGACGAGGTGGTGGCGGCTGCGCTGTCGGCTGCGGGGGAGCTGTTCGCCGAACGCGGTCCGGCCGCCACGTCGATCCGCGACATCGCCGCTCGATCCAAGGTCAACCACGGGCTGATCTATCGGCACTTCGGCACCAAGGAGCAGTTGGTCGGCGCGGTGCTCGAGCATCTGGGCGGCCGGCTCACCGCGCTGCTGGATGCCGACGTATCCGATGCCGAGATCGAGCAGAACATGGACCAGCACATGCGCGTGATGGCCCGGGCACTGCTCGACGGCTATCCGATCGGCCAACTGCAGACGCGGTTCCCCGGGGTGACGAGGCTGCTCGACGAGGTGCTTCCGCGTTTCGACGACGAACGGGACGGCCGGCTGGCCGTTGCCAATGCCGTTGCGCTGAAACTGGGTTGGCGCTTCTTCGAGCCGTTCCTGCGATCGGCGGCCGGCCTGGATCCGATCACCGACGACGAGGTTCGGGACGCGACCGGCGCCGAGGTGGCACGGATACTCGACCCCGGCAACTAGCTCATCTGGTCAGCCGGCACACCGGTTCCCACCCGGGTGGCGGCGACGTTCTGCAAGACGTGAACCAGAGCCGTCCGCAGCCGATTCTGCCGAGCCCGGCTGTAGAGCGCGTTGTCGAACTCGACCTGGATGGTCATTCGATCCCCGACGGTGAAGACCGTCAGTTTCGGTGCCATGCCCGGCGCGATCGCAAAGATGTCGTCGCGCACGAAGGTCAGCCCGGCGGGCAGCGAATGTGCGGGCAGTCGACCGATATTGGACAGGGCGAGCGTCGGCGGTGTGGACAGGACGGCGGCCATCAACGGGTCGTCGCCGATCATCTGCTGGGCCAGCAGCACCATGGCGTGTTCGCGGCGATCGAGGCCCGCCTGCACTGCGGTGTCCACCGATCGCCCCAGCTCGAACGGGTCCGCGCCCACGTCCACCGCCATCGCTGTCCCGACGCCGGAAGCCCAGTTGGCCACCGTGGCTGCCGGCAGTGGCGGAACCATCTGCGCCCGCACATCGGCGGCGTGGCCGATGTTCAACAGCAGCGGGCCCTGGGTGTCGAACGCCGAACGCAGCGCGACCATCGCGGCACCGCTGAACAGACTGTTGACGGAGATACCTTGGGCGCGGGCCGATTCGACGAGGGCTCCCGTTTCGATCGGATCGAGTTCGATGCGCATCATCGTGAAGCGCCCGAGCGGACCGGCCGCCCCGTCCTGCGGCAGCGCGGCGGGAACGGCATCCGGTCCGGCGGTCGTCACCTGCTCGGAAACCGTCGCCAGCCAGTCCGCAACAGCGTCACTGCCGACCACCTCGGCCAGCTGCACGTCGGCCGCCGGGGGCAGGGCGTGTTCGGTCGCGGGCCGGGGCGATGGCGAACCGGTCAGGTGCTCGGAGTACCGCCGCCACAGTTGGCCGAGTAGCGCGAACGCCGACCGGCCGTCGGCGATGCCGTGATGGATGACGAGCACGATCTGCTCGCGGTCGTTCTCGCGCAGCAATCGCGCCGAGAACAGCCCGTCCGACCAGTTCCGTTCCTCATTGACCAGGCGAAGGTACTCGCTCTCACCGCCACCGCGTACCTCCAGGCGGGGGTGGAAATCGTTGTCGACGACGAACTTTCTGGCCCCCGCCGCATCGAGCTCGACGCGGCTGCGCAGCAGCGGGTGTGCGCCCGCGAGCTCGTCGAGTACGAGCCGGAGTGTCGCTTCATCCACCTGCCCGGTGACGGTGGTTCCGATGTAGAGCGGCATGCCGCCGGTGACGATGCTGCCCACTTTGGCGCCGGGGCTGAAGTAGGCGGTTTCGAAGGGGGACAGCGGACGTTGAGCGGTCATCGTCGGTCTCGTTTCGGTGGGTCGGCAGCGGGCTCGGCTCAGCATACAAACGTTTCAAACAACTGTACTAAACAGATGTATTAAACAGTTGTATGCAGCCCTTGCTAGGGTGCGGACGTGGGAACACGCGAGGATCTACTCGATGCGGCCAAGAAGTGCCTGGCCGAGCGCGGCTATGCGCGGACAACGGTGCGCGATATCGCCGCGGCCTCCGGCGCCAATCTGGCCGCCATCAACTACCACTTCGGCACCCGTGACGCGCTGCTGCACCAGGCGATGCTGGAGGCCAGTGGTGAGGCGGTGCAGCAGATCTTCGAGTCATTGCCCGCAGACGATCCGGCCGACCCGGCGGCACGGCTGGACGCGTTCCTGTCCGCGTTGATCGGTTCGTTTCGCGCCAAACCGGGCGTGTGGTCGGCCAACATGGAAAGCCTTGCCCAAGCACTGCATTCGGCTGAGCTGCGCGCCGAGATCGCCACGGCACAGGACAGGGCTCGCCGCGAGCTGGCCCAGTTCGGCAGCCCGGACGGCGCGGCCGGAATCGGGGCCGTGCTGGAGACCTTGATCTGTGGCCTGCTGGTGCAGTGGGTGATAGACCCCGACGGGCTTCCCGCTCCCGATGAACTCACCACGGGCCTGCGGGCCCTCACCGACCGGCTACCACCGGCCTGACCGCGGCGCAGATCCTCAGTGTTCGGGATGGCCTGTGCGGCGGCGCACCGGTTCCCGTCCGTGCGGCTGCGGCGGGGGCGGCAGCAGCGGATGTCGGGGCTCGACTTTGACGGTCGTCGTCGCGCGGGTGCTCAGTACCACGTCGTCGCCGGCATGGCGGATGGTCAGCGACCCGTCCGGCCCGTCCCGCAAGGTGTACGTGACGTCGCGGTGGTTCGCCTCGACCGTCACCCGGAATCCCTTCCACCGCAACCGGAAACGCAGACAGGAGATGCCGTCGGGCAGGTGCGGGTCCAGCGCCATGATGCCCTCGTCGTCGCGCAGTCCGCCAAACCCGGCCACCAGCGCGGTCCAGGCTCCGGCCAGTGAGGCCATGTGCAGGCCGTCGCGGGTGTTCTGGTGGAGGTCGCGCAGATCGATCAGCGCGGCCTCGTACGCATAGTCGTGCGCCAGTTCCAGGTGTCCCACCTCCGCGCACATCACCGCCTGGGTGCATGCCGACAGCGATGAGTCCCGGGTGGTGCGCCGCTCGTAGTAGTCGACGTTGCGGGCCTTCTGCTCCGGGGTGAACGCGTGGCTCTGCCACTGCATCGCCAGCACCAGGTCGGCCTGCTTGAGTACCTGGGCCGGGTAGAGCCGCACATACGGTTCGTGGAGCAGCAGCGGATAGGAGGTGTTGTCGGTGAAGTTCCACTCGGCCAGCGTGGTGAACCCGGTGCACTGGGGATGGACGCCCAGCTCTTCGTCGTAGGGAATGTGGGCGGCGTCGGCGGCGTCGCGCCACGACGCGGTCTCCTCGGTGGTCACGCCCATCGCGTACGAGGCATCAGGGTGCCGGAGGCAGGCGTCGGCTGCAACCCGGAGGTTGTGGGACGCCATCAGGTTGGTGAAGACATTGTCGCGTACCACCGCGGTGTATTCGTCGGGCCCGGTCACCCCGTCCAGATGCCAGATCCCGTGGCGGTCATGATGTCCGAGCGACATCCACAACCGGGCGGTGTCCACGAGAACAGCCAGACCGCATTCCAGCTCCAGCGAATCATCGCCGGTGACAACGCGATAGCGTTCGAACGCGGCCGCGATGTCGGCGTTGATGTGCCATGCGGCCGTACCCGCGGGCCAGTAGGCCGAGCACTCCTCACCTCGGATGGTGCGCCACGGGAAACTGGCGCCCTTCAGGTCGAGCAGGCCGGCGCGCTCGCGGGCCAGACCGAGCGTGGACGCCCGCCAGCGCAGCGCGTCCGCGGCCGCCTGCGGCTTGGTGTACGTGAGCACCGGCAGCACGAAACCCTCGGTGTCCCAGAAGGCGTGACCGTCGTAGCCGGTGCCGGTCAGCCCCTTGCCCGCGATGGCGCGCCGCTCGGCGCGGGCGCTGGCCTGCAGCACGTGGAACAGCCCGAATCGTACGGCCTGCTGGCAGTCCGGGTCGCCCTCGACCTCGACGTCGGCGCAATCCCAGAACTCGTCGAGGTAGGCGCGTTGGGAGTCCAGCAAGCCTTGCCACCCGCTGTATCGCGCGCCGGTGATCGCGCCGGCGGCCTGATCACGCAGTGCCGGCCGCGACCGCAGACTCGACCAGCCGTAGGCGAGATACTTCACGATGCGCAGCTTCTGTCCGGCGCGCAGTCCGCAGATCACCGTGGTCCGGGCCAGATCCTCCTTCGAGTCGGTGCTGACCTCCACCCGCCCCGGCACCTCGACGTCGTGGTCCATCGCGGCCGCCATCATCAGCCCACTGCCGAGGGTGCGGTGTACCAAAAGTGCTCCACGATCGGTGTTCTCGTGATGCACGGAGTGCAACGGGTGCTTCAGCACCGCCGAAACCCGCGGGTCGCCGGACGTCTCGGGTTGGTCCTCGTTGGTGACGAGTTCGGATTGCACTGTCACCCGGACGAATTCATCGATGGCCTCGACGGTGTACTCGATGGCGGCGACGCCGCGATGGGCGAACGACACCAGGCGGGTGGAGACGACCCTGACCTGCTTTCCCGCCGGTGAGCACCAGTGCGCCAGCCGGGTCAGCGTTCCGGCGCGTAGGTCGAGGGTGCGCTCGTGCTCGATCAGCTCGCCGTAGCGGACGTCGAAGGGCTCGTCGTCGACCAACAGCCGCAACAGCTTTCCGTTGGTGACGTCGACGACGGTCTGCCCGGCCTCGGGGTAACCGAACCCGGCTTCGGCATAAGGCAATGGGCGTACTTCGAAGAAGCCGGCCAGGTAAGTCCCGGGCAGTCCGTACGGCTCACCCTCGTCGAGGTTGCCGCGCAGGCCGATGTGACCGTTGGACAGCGCGAACAGAGATTCGGACTGCGCCAGCAGGTTGAGATCCAGTCGGGTCTCGCGCACCTGCCATGGTTCCACCGGATACGCGTCGTGGGTGATCATCATGGCGCTACCCCAGCTCGGCCAGGTCGGTGACCACGATGTCAGCGCCTTCGCGGCGCAGCTGCTCGGCGTGCCCCACGCGGTCCACACCGACGACGTAACCGAACTTCCCCGCCCGGCCCGCCGCGACCCCGGCCAGCGCGTCCTCGAAAACCGCGGCCTGTGCGGGCGAGACTGCCAGTAGTTCGGCCGCCCGCAGGAAGCTGTCGGGAGCCGGCTTGCCCGGCAGGTTCTCGTCGCGCATCGTCACCCCGTCCACGCGCTGCTCGATGAATGCGTCCAATCCGGTGATCCGGAGCACCTCCTCGGTGTTGGCGCTGGAGGACACCACCGCCCGGCGTAGGCCTGCCCGGGTCGCGTCCTGCAGATAGCGTCGCGAACCCTCGAACACCTCGACTCCGTCCTTCCGCAAGGTCTGGTGGAACGCCGCGTTCTTGCGGTTGCCGAGACCATGCACGGTCTCGGCGCCTGCCGGATCGTCCGCGGTTCCCTCGGGCAGCTCGATACCGCGGCTGCCGAGGAACGACCGGACCCCGTCCTCCCGTTTCTTGCCGTCGACGTAGTTCAGGTAGTCGGCGTCGATGTCGAACGCGGTGAACGGTTCGCCGGTCCGGTCGGAGCGGTCCCGCAGGTATCCGTCGAACATGGCCTTCCAGGCCTTCTTGTGCACACTCGCGGTGTCGGTGAGGACGCCGTCGAGGTCGAACAGGCAGGCGGTGATCTGCTCGGGTAGGCCCAGCACAGCGTCCTCGCTTTCGCCGACGTCTCTTCATCATGCGTAATCACCCCGCGGGCCGTGGTCTCAAACACGCCATGAGATGTGTTTTGCGTCTCGGTGGATTTCGATGACGCCGCGTAGTCGATGAATGCGATGAGGTAGCGCAGTACGCTGGCCGACTCTTCTGCCGGACGGTGACGATGCTTTTGAGCTTGGTGGAGATGAGTATTGCCAAGCGTCCAAGAAGGGAGAGGTCCAATGCCAACATTCTGGTGGATGACCAGCCTGGGTAATGACGGCGTCACGTACGGCGACTTCAACCGGCTGCAGCAGCAGAAACAACTGATCGGGCAGGAATTGACCCGGTGGGGTTTCTCCGATGTGCGCGTCAATGAAGCCGAAATATCGGCATCAAAGAATGGCGCACGAGTGTCTGTTGCGCATTTGACGCATCCGAGTCCCGACCGATGGTGGGAGGTCATCATGTGCTGCTGCGACGGCAGTGATGTGGACCTCGCCAGAACCACGGTGACGCAGGCCTCAAACGCGATCAAGCGCACCTGGTGACGAGCCGTCCGATGGGGCAGGCTGGGTCCCGGCTGCTTGAGTCTGGTGGTCATAATCGCCACCACTAGACTGTTGCGGTGACGTCCGCATCTCCCCGTCCTGTTCTCGTCGTCGACTTCGGCGCTCAGTACGCACAGCTGATCGCTCGCCGGGTCCGTGAGGCGCGGGTGTACTCCGAGGTCATCCCGCATACCGCCACGGTCGAGGAGATCAAGGCCAAGGATCCGCAGGCCGTTGTGTTGTCGGGTGGTCCGGCCAGTGTCTACGCCGACGGCGCCCCGTCGCTGGACCCCGCGCTGTTCGATCTCGACGTGCCCGTGTTCGGCATCTGCTACGGCTTCCAGGCCATGGCCCAGGCCCTCGGTGGCACCGTCGAGCACACCGGGACCAGCGAATACGGGCGCACCGAGCTGCACGTCGCCGGCGGTGACCTGCATGCCGAACTGCCGGAGACCCAGCCGGTGTGGATGAGCCACGGCGATGCCGTCACCGCCGCACCCGATGGGTTCAACGTGATCGCCTCCAGCGCCGGAGCCCCCGTCGCCGGTTTCGAGAACCGGGCGCGCCGGCTGGCCGGGGTGCAATACCACCCCGAGGTGCTGCATTCCCCGCACGGCCAGCAGGTGCTGAGCCGGTTCCTGCACGAGTTCGCGGGCATCGGCGCGACGTGGACCGCCGCCAATATCGCCGAGCAGCTGATCGAGGCGGTCCGGGCTCAGATCGGCGATGGCCGGGCCATCTGCGCACTGTCCGGCGGCGTCGACTCCGCGGTCGCGGCCGCGCTGGTGCAGCGCGCCATCGGCGATCGGCTGACCTGCGTGTTCGTCGACCACGGCCTGCTGCGGGCTGGGGAGCGGGCGCAGGTCGAGCGTGACTTCGTCGCCGCGACCGGTGCCAAGCTGGTGACCCTCGACGTCGCCGACCGTTTCCTCGAGGCGCTGACCGGGGTGACCAATCCCGAGGGCAAGCGCAAGATCATCGGCCGCGAGTTCATCCGGGCGTTCGAACGCGTGGTTCGCGACACCCTGGGTGCCAGCGAGGGCGAGATCGAGTATCTGGTGCAGGGCACGCTGTACCCGGACGTCGTGGAATCCGGTGGTGGCGCGGGCACCGCCAACATCAAGAGCCACCACAACGTCGGCGGCCTGCCCGACGATCTGAAGTTCAAGCTCGTCGAGCCGCTGCGGCTGCTGTTCAAGGACGAGGTTCGCGCGGTCGGCCGTGAACTCGGCCTGCCAGAGGAAATCGTTGGGCGCCAACCGTTCCCGGGGCCGGGTCTGGGCATCCGCATCGTCGGCGAGGTAACCGCCGACCGACTGGACACGTTGCGCCGGGCCGATGCGATCGCCCGCGAGGAGCTCACCGCCGCCGGCCTGGATCAGCAGATCTGGCAGTGCCCGGTGGTGCTGCTGGCCGACGTGCGTTCGGTGGGTGTGCAGGGCGACGGGCGGACCTACGGTCACCCGATCGTGCTGCGGCCGGTGTCCAGCGAAGACGCCATGACCGCGGACTGGACTCGCGTGCCTTACGAAGTGCTGGAACGCATTTCGACTCGGATCACCAATGAGGTGCCCGAGGTCAACCGGGTGGTGCTGGATGTCACCAGCAAGCCGCCGGGCACCATCGAGTGGGAGTGATCCTTCCCGCGAGCGGTTCTACGTCGGCTCGGCCGTGTTCGCGGCGGCCTTCTCGACGTACTCGGTCAGCATCTGACTGACCACGGATTCGATGGTCGATTCGATCGAGGCCGCCAAGGTTGCGCTCACCGCGGAGACGGCCTGGGTGCGGAACCGGATCAGCATCGTGATCAGTTCGGCCACTTCGGTATCCGCGGGCAGGGACTCGCCGGGCTTGATCTTCTCGGACACCTGATCCACCCCGGCCTGCACGAGGATCGAGCTGATCTGATCCAGGAGCGGCACCACCCGCTCGTGCACGTCGATCAGGGTGTCGATCGGCACGCCGTACTGCCGGACCTCATTGAACGCCTCGATCAGCTTGGGCCGCACGATGATCGCCTCATCTGAGGTCTTCTCGAGCCTGATCACGCCGTTGCCGGTCAGCCGGTCGAACGCGGCGTCGTCGTCGATCAGGCGCTTGGCCTCGGGCAGCGGCATGCGTTGGGGTTTCTCGGTGGCCCAGTTGCCGGCGATGGCGTCCTCCAGACCCAGCACGTCACCGATGTCCTTGCCCTGCTCCCAGGCACTGAGCATCTCGTGGACGTGGGCGATGTTGTAGCCCCGATCCAGCATCGAGGTGATCAGCCGCAGCCGGGTCAGGTGCGTGTCGTTGAACAGCGCGATCCGGCCGACCCGTAGCGGGGGATGCAACAACCCCCGGTCGCGGTAGACCCGGATATTGCGGGTGGTGGTATCGGCCAGCCGCGCGAGTTCCTCGATCCGGTACTCGCCCGACGCGGCGGCGCCGTGGGGCTGGACGGCGGCGTCGAAGAGCTGGGACACCGCCGTCTCGATGACGTCACGCGATCCGCGCCGGATCTGCCGGGGCGCCCGGCGCAGACCGGTCAGGATGGTCGAGATGGCGCCCGCCGACTGCCGGGGCTGTTTGGCCGCCATCACGCCGAGGAGCTGATCGCGACGCGTGCGTCGCGCGCTGAAGTCGGATTTGGCGCACCCCGCACCGCTACGTCATAGTCGCCGAGCCGGAAATCCCGCATCTGTCGAAGATACTGGGTGGCGGTTCCGGGATACATCGACGCGTTGAATCCGTCCGCGGTCAGGTACCAGCTGGTGCATCCCGACATCCAGGTGGTTTTCGTCAGTCGCTGCTGCAGCCGGGCGTTGTACCGCTGTTGCACATCGGCGCGCACGTCGAGGTGGCGAAGGTTCTTGCGCAGGATCGTCCTGATTCCGGTGACGGCGTAGTCGATCTGACCCTCGACGTAGACGAGCAGCGAGTTGTGGCCCGGCCCGGAGTTGGGCCCGGTCATCAGGAACAGGTTCGGGTACCCGTGGGCGTTGATGCTCTTGTACGCCTGGGCTCCGCCCTTCCATTCGTCGGCCAGCGAGCGTCCGCCCAGGCCGGTGACCGGGTACGGCGGACCCGTGAGGTGCACGTCGAACCCCGTGGCGAACACGATCGCGTCGAGGTGGTGTTCGATGCCGTCGCTGGTGCGGATGCCCACGGGGCTCATCGTCGCGATGGGCCAGTCGATGAGCTTGCAGTTGTCGCGCTGCAGGGCCGGGTAGTAGTCGCTCGACACCAGCATTCGTTTGCAGCCAGGGGTGAAGTCCGGGGTCAGCTGCCTGCGCAGCCACGGGTCGGACACCTGCCGGCGCAGATGCGCCTTGCCGAGCCGGGCCACGAGCCCGGTCAGCGGGGTATCCCACACCATCGCCGTGGCGCTGGCTTCATGGCCCCAGAATAGGATCTGGCGGGCAAGTTGTTGTACCGCAGGCACTTTCGCGAACAACGTGCGGGCCGCCGCAGGAGTGGCGATGTCCAGACGCGGGATCACCCAGCCCGGCGTCCGCTGGAACACCTTGACGAAGCCCGCGGTCTTCACCAACTCCGGGATGATCTGCACGGCACTGGCCCCGGTGCCGATGACGGCGACGCGCTTGCCGGTGAAGTCGTAGTCGTGATCCCAGTTCGCACTGTGGATCTTGTGGCCCTGGTAGCTGTCGAGTCCGCGGATGTCGGGCCACTTGTGGTCGGGCAGGGGGCCGGAGGCCAGGACGACGGTACGAGCCCGAAAACGCTTGCGGCCGGTGGTCTTGACCGTCCAGACGCCCTCGGCGTCGTCGAAGGACAGCCCGTTCACCTCGATGCCGAACTGGATGCGCCGGCGCAGGTCGAACGAGTCGACCATGTCCTCGATGTGCCGGCGGATCTCACCGGCCGGCGAGTAGGCCCGCGACCAGTCCGGGTTCTTGACGAACGAGAACGAATACAGCAGCGACGGAATGTCGCACGCCGCACCGGGATAGGTATTGTCGCGCCACGTCCCGCCGACACGGTCCGAGCGGTCCAGGATCACGAAGTCGTCGACGCCGGCCTCGATGAGCTTGATGGCGGTGCCGATGCCGGTAAACCCGGCGCCGACGATCAGGGTGTCATATGTGCGCATGTCAGGCCGCCGGCTCGTGGGTCAGTTCTTTGAACCAGGTCGGTATCGGCCGCAGCAGGGTCTTCGGATAGCGGTCCGAGGCCCACACCATGGGGTTGGCAATCCAGTGGTAGGGGTGGCGCGGGTTGGTGACCATGCGGCCGTGCAGTTTGAGCAGCTGATAGGTCGGCACCCGCCAGGTGTACTCACCGCGGCCGCCGATCTCCTTGAAGCGCATCATCGCCTTGTAGAGCTTCTCCGGCTGCAGGCCCATGTCGACGATGTTGTTGCGCATCCGGTTGAGCAGTGGCACGTACATGAGAGTCCCGATGATCACGCCGGGAGAGGCCACGTTGCCGACGAACTCGACCGCCAGCCTCCGCAGGGTGGAGTTGCCGATCATGTTGAGCACTTCGAAATCGACTGCGATATGCCGGGATTCGTCGTTGTTGATCTTCTCGAAGACCTGGTGGCAGACGGGGTCGTCGACCTCTTCGAGCAGGAACTTCAACAATGCGCCGTCGAGGGCCACCTCGAGCATCGGGATGACCGTGCCGAGGACCGACAGCGACATGTGGTCGGAGAAGGTGTCCAGCCACTCGATGGCCAACCGGATGTTGACGTTGGGCTCCGGCATCTCGCCGTCCTCGAGCATGCCCCAGCGCTTCATCAGGGCCAGCTCGGCATTGGCGTGGCGCTGCTCTTCGGCGTGGAAGTAGCGGTAGATCTCGGCGATGGTCGGGTTCGGCGCCTTCTTGGCCAGTGCGGCGAATCCGCGGGCGCCGACATTCTCGATCCAGCACAGGTCTGCCATGAAAGCCTTGAGCTTGGGCCGCATCTCGTCGGTGATGGTCTCGGCGCCCGGTGCATCCCAGTCGATGTCGGCCAGCGCCCACTGGCGATCCTTGATCTTTGCCAGCATGCGTTCCATATCCATGGCCATGGCTAAACCTCCTCGCGACTGGTGACGCGGGTCGTCAGACCCACGGCTCGGGTGTAGATCGTCGGGGTGAGTCGTTTGATGCCCCAACCGATCCGGGCGTCGGGTTGCGGCATGCAGTACAGACCGCCCCGGTCGTTGGTGTCCAGGCACATCCGGGCGACGCGCTCGGGGGAGAACCCGGTCCAGCGCATCAGCCGGTCGGCCAGCTGCGTCGATTGGGCCGTGATCCGGCCGGCCTCGACGATGTTGGTCTTGACGAACGTGGGGCACAGCACCGTGACGTTGATGCCGGTGCCGGCCAGCTCGGCGGCCAGGGTCTCGGACAGCGACAGTGTCCCGGCCTTGCTGACGTTGTAGGCGGCCATTCCCGGCGCCGCGCCGAACGCGGCGGCCGACGCGACGTTGATGATTCCGCGTGGCTGATCACCCTCTGCCGCACGAAGAATCGGCGTGAACACGTGGCAGCCGTGAATCGGTCCCCACAGGTTGATGCCGAGCACCCAGTTCCAGTCGTCGAGGGTGACCTCGCCGATGGGCTGCCCGCCCGCGCCGACACCCGCATTGTTGACGACCAGGGACGGCGGGCCGTCGAACCAGGCTTGCGCGGCATCGGCAAGCCGGCTGACCTCCTCGATCCGGGAGACGTCGCAGCGCACCGCGGTGGCCTGACCGCCGTCGGCGACGATGGCGTCGGCCGTGGCACCGGCGGCGGCCTCGTCGATGTCGCTGCAGACCACACGTCCGCCACGGGTGGCCAGTTCGCGCGCGAATGCGGCGCCGATGCCGCTTCCCGCGCCGGTGACGACGGCGTTCGCCTGCCGGCTGCGCTTGCGCCCCGGTCCGAAGATGTTCATCACGCCACCTCGATGGTGTTGCAGCGCAGGGACTCTGAGATGAACCCGGCGGCATGTTGCATGGCCGGGACGGCTTCCGGGCTGAGTCGGGGTAGGGCTTGGAAGACGTGTACCTGATCGGGCCACACTTGGAGTTCGGCATCGCCGCCCGCGGTTCGGATGTCCGCGTCGAGCGTGCGGGCATCGGTGACCAGCATCTCGGCGCCACCGGCCTGGATGAGGGTTCGCGGCAGTCGTCGGCCGCCCGCGACATCGAGCGCAAGGCGGGGATGGTCGGCATCGATACGGCCGCAATACAATTCGACGAGGCGGGCGGCATCGGCAGCCCGGATCGCCGGATCGGGCGCCAGGCTTTCTCTGGCTCGGGCGAGCGCGAACGTCAGGTCGATCAGCGGCGAGAACAGCACGAGGCCGGCCGGGTGTGCGGTGTCGGGCTGCAGCAGCAGGTCGACGGCCAGATGCCCGCCCGCGGAATCCCCGGCCATCACGATGCGGTCCGGGCGGAGCCCGCGTTCGGTGCACAGCCAGTCCCAGCCGGCGCGGGCGTCGTTGGCGGCGGCGGGGAACCGGTGTTCGGGGGCCAGCCGATAGTCGAGGCAGAACACCGGGAGGCCGGTCAGTCGCGACAGCCACGCGGTCAACCGCCGGTGGGTCCGTGGTGAGCACAGTGCGAACCCACTGCCGTGCAGGTAGTAGATGGCGCGCTCACCCTCGGCGACGCCGGGGCCGCGCACCCATTCGCCCACCACGCGTCGGCCGTCGGCCATGCGGACGTCGACGGATTCGACCCGGGTGCCGGACAGTGACGGTCCGAACGTGGACATGATCCGGGCGATCAGACGACGTGATGTCCACAATCCCCAGCTGGTATCCGGCGGCAGCGCGGCGCTGATCTGGCGGAGGGTCAGGCCGCTTGCCCTGGATGCGCCGCGGGACCGCAGTGATCCGCGTCGGGGTACGGCCGGGTGAGCGCCGGTGGTTCCGGACATGGGGCCTCCTCGTCGAAGCGTGCGAGGAGTACATCAGTAATTGATGACATTTGTCAATGTCATCAATTGTCGATGGTGCTAGAGGGGTCTGGCCTGGCCGGGTTCAGCGGGGCGGATCGCCCTGCCACCGAAAACTGTTGACGTACTTGCCCATATCCAGCGCCAGCTGGAGGTTGGCCCCGGACGGCTTCCCGATTCCGGAATCGGGCCCGAATTCGCGATATGGGCCGACGGCCGAGGCGATGAGCGCGAGATCGTTCTTCACCGCCACCATCACGATCACGCGCATCCGGCTGTAATTCATGGCGGCTCCCTGCGGCCAGCAGTCGGCCACCAGGCCGAAGCCCGGTTGATAGCCGACCATGGCGTTGGGGATCTCGTAGGCGGTCTTCGTGTCGGGGAAGGTCTGCTCGACGAGAGAAGTGGCGATGTCCTGCGGGGTCCGGTTCCCTGCGGGTTGGCTGATGAGTTGCAGCATTCCGCCGTCACCCCCGGTGAACTCCGCCATCACCCCGTTGCGCTGGGTCGTCACCTTGTACGCGGCGTTGGCCACCGGGTAGGAAACCGAGAAGCTGTCGTCCGGTGCGGTGAACACCGGGTTCACCGCCACCGGCTCCCCCGTGGGCGGTGCCCCGCAGTCCGGCGGGCACATGTACCGCGCGGGTGGCTCGCTCATCATTCCCGAGAGCGAGACCAGCACGATGGCCACCACGGCGATCCCGGCACACAGGATGGCCAGCAGTTTGATGGCCGGGGCCTTGCGCACGCCTTGGGCCCGCCCGACGGCGATGGGCACCGCGTAGCCAGGGAAGAACGTCGTCATTCGACATCCGATCCCGGATCACGAACCGGCCGGTGCTCGCGGCGCTCGGATCGGGAGGACCGTGACGACGCGTGGGTGGCCGCGCCGCAGACCGCGCAGAACGCCATGTCGGGCACGACATTTCCGCAGCGCGGGCAGAGAATCGGTTTGTCGGAGGCGAATTCGTCCTGCGCTTCGTGCAACAGGGCCAGATGCAATCCGATGCGCAGCAGGAGGACCGCCACGAGGGCAATCGTGAGGTGTATCCCGAGTTGCAGCCATTGCGGCACACGTGCGATGTCGATGAGCCCGAGCGCGGCGTAGACGGCGAGGACGGCGAAAGCGAAGGAGAACAATGCCAGTCGGACGTAGCCCACGTGTTTGTCGGCCTTGGTCGCGGGCCGGGTGAACCACAACGCCGCGCCGATCAGTCCGCCGACGGCTGCCGCGGTCAACGGCACCGCCACCCCGCGGATGCCCGCTTCGACCAGGAGGCCCGACATCGGGCGGTTGCGGGCCACCATCCCCGCACTCAGCTGCGGGGCCAGCCGGGTCAGGGTGGCGGCGGCGGTGAATGCCGTCGCGCCAAGGGCGCCGATCATGAAGCCGTCCAACGATTCCCGGGTCGGCGGCCGGAACAGACGGATCGCCACCGCGGGCACCAGCATGAGCACGAGTCCACCCAGCGGTATGCCCAGCCCGTGGCGCAGGATCCGGAAACCCGATATGCCCGAACCCAGTGGGACGCCGTAGGAGCGGGCCATCATCGTGCCGGTGAGAAGCACCCAGCCGACGCCCAGTCCGATGCCCAGTACCGCGGTGAGCACCAGTGTCGTGGCCGGCAGGTCTCTGAAGGCGTCGGACTCCTGGAGGTAGATCACGAACAGCAGCGGTAACCCCAACGCCGCGACGGCGATCAGAGCCGCCGGCAACCGCAGCAACGCGCAGGCCACCAACCCGGCGAGCAGCATCAGCATCGCGATCCGGAACGGGGTTCGGGACCGTTGTGACAGGTGCGGGAACAGAGAGGTGGTGATCGACGGGCGCAGCAGATGCTCTTCGGGTGCGACGCAGGAAGCGTCGAGCCGCAACCATTCCGGGCCGTCACCCTGTTCCTTGTCGAGGTGCACGCCGCAGTAGCCGCAGTACTTGCCGTCGGGCACGTCGATCTTGCAGACCCGGCACTCGGTGGTGGGGACGTCTTCGTCGTTCCGCGGTGTTTCGGTCATCGCCCTGTCTTCTGCAACACGAGAAGGTTTCTGACCAGATTCTCCACGTCGGGTGTCCCGAGTCCGGTCGCCATGTCGTAGCCGGGCCCGGCATCGGCCACCGCGTTACCCCCGAGGGTCACGTCCCGAAACGCCGGGAACTGCGCACCCTGGGCGATCCGGTAGAGCTGCGGGTTGAGATCGCCGATCAGCCGGCCGCCGTTGTCGATCAGGTACTGGTTCATCACCGCCGTCAGGCCGGCCCAGATCGGCGCCGACTGCGATGTGCCGCCACCGACGAGGTTCTTCTGGTTGAACACGATCCGGACTCCGGTGAAGGGATCGGCCACCGCCGCGACGTCCGGGGTCAACCGGCGCCCGGCAGCGTCGTCGGAGGCGTCCGGACTGGACACCGCGCGTTGCCATTCCGGGCGATCGAACAACGCGGAGACACCGCCGCCGGTGCCCAGCGACAGCGGTACGTCGAACCAGGTCTGCTCACCCAGCCAGCGGCCGTCGGAGGTGGTGGACAGCGTGGTCCCGCCGACGTCGGTCATCTCGGGCAGGGAGGCGACCGAGTCCAGGCCGATGTCGTCGGGGCCCGGGGGTGACGACCAGTTCTGTCCCCCTTTGCATTCCAGGCCGGCGAGATCGCCGCTGGCATTGAAGGCGGTGGTGCCCCGGGTGTGGGCGTTGGCCAAGGCCGAGCGCACCGGGGCCAGATCGGCTGCGGTGAGCAGCTTGTCGCAGCCCCAGCCGATCGAGAAACTCCACACCGCGCCGGGGAACTGCCGATCCGCGGATTCGAGCATCTGCCCGATCTTCTCGTAGGCGCCGTCGCCCTCGACCGTGGGCCGCGCGTTGATCACCACCTTGCGCGCGTCCGGCGCAATGGCATGTGCGACTTCGAGATCCATCGTGGTCTCGCCACGCGGTTCGCCCGGTTGCCCACCGATCAGCACAGGTTTGAGCGGCGGGAGGTTCCACAGCGTGGTGAAGCTGTCGAGGTCGGCCTGGTCATACCCGTCGAACGAGAAGATCACGATCGTGGTGCCCTTGCCGGTGTAGCCCCGGGCAGCCAGTCCGGCGGCGTTGTAGGTGCTGAGCAATGCCGCCGGGGTCAGGCCCTGATCCGGCACGTCCAACGGAAAGAACGACGGCCGCGACATTTTGTGCGGGGTGTAGCCGAGGATCCGGCCGAGTTCGGCGACCTGGTTCTTCAGCGGCCCGGGCACTTTCGGCTGATGGGGTGAGGCGTAGAACACCTGGCCCTGTCGGCCGCGATAGTCGTGGATGCTGACATCGAAGGCCTCCGCGACGTTCTCGGGAGCGCCTTCGACGATCGCCCAGGACTGGCCGGGCCGCCACCGCACCGACAGATCCCGGGCGTGGGCCCAGTGCATCAACGTGTCCGGCCGGGCGGATGGCTCCGGTGCCGGCCGCAGTGTCATGGTGAGTTGCACCGGCCCCCGGTGTGCCGGGCCGAGATCGGTCGATGCACCCAGCAACGATGCGTATGGCCCGTCGATCGTGGCCGACGTATCAGGTACCGGCGCGTCCCGAAGGTCCGATGCCAGCACCAGCACGCCGGCCATGATCAGACCGAGCAGCCAGTGACGGGTCACTGTGCGCAAAGCCGCGTACCCCGCGACTCTGCGTGTTTAGTTGTCGCCGGGAGGCGCGGTGGGTGCCGGGGGAGCGATCACCTGAGGCGAGAACGGATTCGGGCCGTTGGGATCGATGCGCGGCGCCTTCTCGGTCGGCTCGACCGGCGGAGCGGGGGTGGCCGGCGGGGCGGTGGTGGTGGTCGTCGTCGTGGTCGGCGTGGTGGTCTCGGGACCCTTCTCTTCCTCGGTACCGCACGCTGCGGTGAACGAGATCATCCCGATGACTGCCGCACCGCCTGCGATGACGGTGAGCCGACGAGTCAACTGCCCTGACTTCATGATGCGTGTCCTCACTGTCCCCCGGGTTGTTACAGAGCTGGCCTTCGGTGAATCACTGTGGATTCCCACTACCTGCAACGCAATCGTGGCCCAGCCCCATCCCGAAGCGGGTTCTGGTGAACCGAACTCTAACCGAAGGTCAGCGCGGTCGCAGGTCCATTGTTTCCGGCCCTGATGCCCCGGACCGGGCGGCGCCGGGCGCAGCTTGACGCTGTCGGGGGGTGGGTGTTTACTCGAGCAATCGAACATATATTCGAAAATGCTGGTGTACGGATGGTGCGGGAGGTGTTGTTGTGACTGCTGCGGCGGAGCTTGATTTACGCCTGCTTACCCGCTCTGAACAGGTGGAACATCTCCGGCGCAAGATCGCGTCGGTGTCGGGGAAGGTCGGCCAGGCGCATCGCGGGGCCCCCCGTGCAGCGGCGGTGGTGCCGGCTCCGGAATATTTGCTGACGCCCGCTGAAACCCTGGTTGAGGCGTTGCCCGAGGGCCTGCCGACGACGCTGCCGCGGGGGTCCGTCGCGGTGGCTTCCGGCGCCCGGTCGCTGTCGCTGGGTATGGTGGCGGCGGTCACGGCCGCGGGCGGGCATGCGGTGATCATCGGCCAGCCCGATGTGGGCCTGCTGGCCGCGGTGGAGATGGGTGCCGATCTGAGCCGGCTCGCGGTGATCCCCGACCCGGGGGCCGATCCCGTCGAGGTGGCCGCGGTGCTGATGGACGGGATGGATCTGGTGGTGCTCGGGTTGGGCGGGCGTTCGGTGCCGCCGAGCCGGGCCCGGGTGATGGTGGCGCGGGCCAGGCAGAAAGGCTGCACCCTTTTGGTCACCGACGGTGACTGGCAGGGTGCCTCGGCCCGGCTGGAGGCCCGGGTATCGGGCTATGAGGTGGCAGGCGCCGGGCAGGACACCCCGACGCCCGGGCGCGGCCGGATCAGCCGGGTCCGGCTGGCCATGCGCGCCCGGGGCCGGGCGCTCGGATCATCTTGTGCGGCAGGCGGTTAGCACGTGCCCGCCGAATCCAGGGTGCTGGCTCTCTGGTGTATGGACTGGCCGGCGGTGGCCGCGGCGACGGCCGCAGGTCTGACATCGACGGTGCCGGTTGCGGTCACCCTGGCCAACCGGGTGATCGCCTGCTCGGCCTCGGCGCGTGCGGCCGGTGTCCGGCGCGGCCTGCGCCGGCGCGAGGCGCAGGCCCGGTGCCCGCAACTGCATGTCGTCACCGCCGACCCGGCCAGGGACGCCCGGCATTTCGAGAACGTGACACTGGCCGTGGATGATCTGGTGCCGCGCGCCGAGGTGCTGCGGCCGGGCCTGCTGGTGCTCTCGGTGCGCGGCGCGGCCCGCTACTTCGGGTCCGAACCTGCTGCGGCCGAAAGATTGGTCGACGCCGTCGCCGCGGCGGGGGCGGAATGCCAGGTCGGTATCGCCGATCAGCTCTCCACCGCGGTCTTCGCCGCTCGGGCGGGTTGCATCGTCGAACCCGGAAACGATGCGCCGTTCCTGTCGGGGTTGTCGATCCGGCAGTTGGCCACCGAACCAGCGCTGGCCGCTCCCGGACGGGAGGACCTGGCGGACCTGTTGTGGCGGATGGGGATCCGGACCCTGGGGCAGTTCGCGGAGCTGTCCCGCACCGATGTCGCGTCCAGGTTCGGGACCGACGCGGTGTCGGCGCACCGGTTCGCTTGCGGGGAGCCGGACCGGGGCCCCTCCGGGCGGGATCCGGTCGCCGAACTCGATGCGGTGATGAACTGTGACCCACCGATCGAGCGGGTGGATGCCGCGGCCTTCGCGGGGCGGTCACTGGCCAGTGACCTGCATCGGTATCTGGAAGGTGCCGGGGTGGGCTGTACCCGGTTGGCCATCCACGCCGTCACCGCCAATGGTGAAGAGCTGGAACGGGTCTGGCGATGTGCTGAACCGTTGACCGAGGATGCCACCGCCGATCGGGTGCGTTGGCAGCTGGACGGCTGGCTGAACCGCCGCACCTCCGAACGGCCCACCGCACCGGTGACGACGCTGCGCCTACGGCCGGTGGAGGTGGTCTCGGCGGCGGCGCTGCAGCTGCCGTTGTGGGGTGGCATCGGCGAGGAGGACCGGTTGCGGGCCCGGCGGGCGCTGCTGCGGGTTCAGGGCCTGCTCGGCCCGGAGGCGGTGCAGGTGCCGGTGCTCAGTGGTGGGCGTGGGCCGGCCGAGCGCATCACTTTCACGCCACTGGGGGATGAGCCGGTGCCGCGGGCCGATCCGCGCCAACCCTGGCCGGGGCAACTGCCCGAGCCCTCACCGACCGTCCTCCTCGACGACCCGGTGGAACTGCTTGATGCGCAGGGAAATCCGGTCCGGGTCACCAGCCGTGGGTTGTTCTCCACCGATCCCGCACGGCTGGCCGGTGCGGGCCGGCGGGACGGCAGGCTGCGGTGGTGGGCGGGGCCGTGGCCGGTCGACGAGCGCTGGTGGGATCCGGAGAACCGGGGCGCCGGGCGCACCGCACGGGTCCAGGTACTGCTGGGGGATGGGGGCAGGGACGACGACGATCTGGCTCTGCTGCTGTGTTATCGGCAGCGCCGGTGGTATCTGGAGGGCGCCTATGAATGATGCCATCTGAACAGCGCCGCCGAACGTGAAGAAGATGACGAGATTTCGCCGGATCTCGCCAACTTGTTCACGTTGGGCTTGGTGGCCTTGGCCAGGCGAGGATCAGCCCAGCCGAGATCAACCCAGGCGTTGCGCGAAAGCTCCGACGCGGCTGATGAACCGGTCGAAGAACGCCACCGGGTCGACCTCCGTGCCGATGAGGGCATTGGGCGGCCGGCCCCAGTGCCCGCGCCAGTCCGCCACCGTCATGCCGCGGGTCAGGGTTCCGCTCAGCTCGACATCGACCGTGGTTTCCCGGTAGCTCACCAGCTCGGGGTCGAGTGCCACCGCGGCGGCCAGAGGGTCGTGCAGGTGGGCCAAATACCCGTCGTCGGTGTCGAAGTGGAACTCGAAGTAGAACCGCATGGCGTCTTCGAGCACGCGGACCAACGGGTTGTCCGCCGTCGACCGGGTGCCCCGCTCGTCGAGCACGCTCATCGGCGCCGACGGTGAACCGGCCGCGGCCGCGAGCCGGTTCAGCAGCGCAGGCGTCATCGCGACGTTCTCGGTGAGGTTGAGGCCCAGCACGATTGGCACATGTGTCGCCTCGTCCAGCCCCCAGGCGGCGTTCCAGCCGCCGAACACCTCGGCGGCGGACTCTGGGTCCACACTGACGTTCCACTCCGACACCGGCGTGGTGTTGCCGCGGTAGTCGAATGCCCCACCCATGATCACCAGGCGGCGCAGCAGCTTGGGCAGGGTGGGCTCGGCGCGCATGGCCAGCGCCAGGTTGGTCAGCGGGCCGACGGCCAGTCCGATCAATTCCCCCGGGTGCGCGCGGGCAGCCCGCACCCAGGCTTCGGCGGCGTCATGCGCGGTGAGCAGCCGGTCGGTCTCCGGTAGCTGCGCGTATCCCAACCCCTGCGGTCCGTGGGTGTCCTCGGCGGTGCGAAGCGGTGCACACAACGGTTGCTCGGCTCCCTTGGACACCGGGATCCCGGTCACCCCACACAGTTCCAACAGTCCCAGGTTGTTGGCGCAAACCTGTTGCACCGGAACATTTCCCGCAGTCGAGGCGATGCCGACCAACTCGGCTTCGGGGCTGGCCAGCAGATATGCCAATGCCATGGCGTCGTCGACTCCGGTATCCACGTCGGCGAATACAGGCATCATCGATTCGCCGCTCGGCGACGGTGGCGTCACCCGGCCAACCTTAAGGGCGGGTGGGCTCACTGCTCAACAAAACGCAGGCCGACCAGGCCCACCACGATCAGTGCGATGAACGTCATCCGCAGCGGTGTCAGCGCATCGCTGAACAGCACCACGCCCGCAATGGTGACCCCGACCGCCCCGATTCCGGCCCACACCGCATACGCCGTGCCCACCGGCAGGTGTTTGACCACCAGCGCCAGGATCACGAAGCTGGCCACCGCGGCGACCACGCACACCACGCTCGGCCACAGCCGGGTGAAGCCCTCGGACTGTTTGATCGCCAGCGCCCAGACGATCTCCAGCAGTCCGGCGAAGACCAGCAGAACCCACGACATCGTCGCCTCCGGGTCGTCAGGCGTTGTATCCGCCGTCGACGGTCAAGGTGGTGCCGTTGACGTACTGGCCATCCGGGCCGGCGAGATAGGCGACCGCCGCGGCGATCTCACTGGCCTGCCCGTAGCGGCCGAGCGGGATGTTGGGCAGATCGGCGGCGGCCTCCGGACTGTCGGCCGGATTCATCTCGGTGTCGGTGTTGCCCGGTTGCACCACGTTGGCGGTGATACCGCGGGGTCCGAGGTCGCGAGCCAGTCCGCGTGCCATGCCGGCCACCGCGGCTTTTGTCGCCGAGTACAGCGTGATCCCGGGGAACGGCACGTGATCGGCCAGGTTGCTGCCGATCGTGATGATCCGGCCGCCCTCGCCCATCACCGCCGCTGCGGCCTGGCTGAACAGGAACGGTGCGCGGATGTGCAGATCGATGGCCTGATCGATTTCCTCGGTGCTGACCTGATCGAGTGGGCCGTTCGGGAAGACGCCGGCGTTGTTCACCAGGATGTCGAGGCGGCCGAACGTCGCGATCACCGCATCCACGGCTTGCCGCGCGGCGTCGGGTGCGGCGCTGTCGACCTGCAGCGCAACAGCTTTCGCTCCCGACTCGGTGATCGTATCGACCACCGAGTCGGCCCGCTGCGGCGACGAGTTGTAGGTGATCGCGACGCCGGCGCCGTCGGCGGCCAGTCGTTGCGCGATCGCGGCGCCGATTCCGCGGCTGCCTCCGGTGACCAGCGCGACTTTCGATGTCAGTGACATGCCGGAGCTCCAATCAATTTTGTAATGAATACTACAAATATAAACTCATTCCATGTCCCGTCAACCCTCAGGCCGCCGCGGCCGCCCCCGTGCGTTCGATCGGGAAACCGCGCTGCAGGCGGCGCTGGACGTGTTCTGGGAGCGGGGTTACGAGGGCACCCGGGTCAGCGACCTGACCGCGGCGATGGGCCTCAACGCCCCGAGCCTGTACGCCACCTTCGGTTCCAAGGAGGATCTGTTCCGCGAAGCGGTCGCGTACTACAACGCGCCCGACCGCTCGCCGACCACGATCGCGCTGCAGCGTCCCGGCCCGGTTCGGGATGCCGTGGAGGCCATGCTGCGCGACAACGTCCGCGACTATGCGGACCCCTCGACCCCACCGGGATGCCTGATCGTGCTCGCCGCCATCGCCTACTCGACCGAAACCGAGGTGATGCGCGACCTGCTCAAGAACTGCCGCGACGAGGACCGCGCGCGGTTGCTGGCACGGATCCGCGGGGGCATGGCCGACGGGGAGTTGCCCGCGGATCTCGACGCGCAGCGGCTGGCCTCGTTCATGATCACGGTGCTCTACGGACTGTCCATCCAGGCCAGGGACGGCGTTTCCGGGGCCGACATGGACGCCACGGTGGACCTGGCAATGACGGCCTGGGACAACGCTGTTGGATGAGCGCGCCGGTCGGTTGCGGCAAGATGGTGCCGCGGGCCCCGGGCATGCCTACCCTTGGAATCGAGGAGGCAGCGATGACTGGTCGAGTTGTGCATTTCGAAGTGCCGTTCAGTGACGGTGAGCGCGCCAAGAATTTCTATCGGGAGGTGTTCGGCTGGCAGGTCAACGAGTATCCCGAGATGGACTACACCGGAGTGGCGACCGGACCGGTCGCCGAGACCGGGATGCCCGCCGAACCCGGATACATCGGTGGCGGCATGTTCGAACGCAGACCGGAATACCCGAAGGGGCCGGTGATCACCATCGACGTGCCGAGCATCGACGAGGCGCTGTCGACCATCCGCTCCAAGGGCGGTGAGCAGGTCGGCGAGAAGATCGCCGTGGGCGAGATGGGATTCGCCGCCTACTTCACCGATCCCGAGGGCAATGTGCTCGGCTTGTGGGAGAACGCAGCCCCCTCGTAAGAGCGGGCTACCAGTGCACCCCGGGGACCATTCGGACCGCCCGCTTGACCGGGCGGGCCACCGTCCGCGGCACCCGCAGTGCACGGGTACCGCGCACCGGCCGCTTCGGCCGCCGTTGCGCCGCCGCGGCGGTGCCCGCGGCACCCCCGCCGCTCACCCCACGCGCGGCGGCCGAGTCGGGGTAGCCCAGGTACAGCTGATGCAGAACGCGGCGCGAAAGTTTCGGGGTCAGGTAGTTACCGAAATCGGCCAAGGTGCCCAACGGCGTATCGATCCGCGCCGGCTTGTCCACCAGACCGCGCACCACCATCGCCGCGGCATGCTCGGCGGAGATCGGCGGCACGGGGTTGAGCTTGCGCGACGGTGCGATCATCGGGGTCTTCACCAGGGGCATATGGATGTTGGTGAACGTGATGTGATCCGAGAGGGTTTCGGTGCCGACCACCTCGGAGAACGCGTCGAGCGCCGCCTTGGACGGAAGGTAGGCACTGTACTTCGGGGTGTTGGCCTGCACCCCGGCGCTGGACACGTTGACGACGTGGCCGAACCGGCGTTCGCGCCAGTGTGGCAGCAGCGCCAGCACCATGCGTACCGAGCCGAAGTAGTTGACCGCCATCACCCGCTCGTAGTCGTGCAGCCGGTCCGTCGAGTTCGTCACCGATCGGCGGATGGAACGGCCGGCGTTGTTGACGAGGTAGTCCACATGGTCGAACCGGCCGAGAATGTCCTTGACGGTGGTTTCGACCGACGCCGAATCGGTGACGTCACAGGTGAATGCGTAGGCCTGCCCGCCGGTCGAGCGGATCTCCGTCACCAGATCGTCGAGCGCCGCGCCGTTTCGGGCCAGGGCGAAGACGCAGGCACCGCGTTCGGCGATGGCGATCGCCGAGGCCCGGCCGATACCGCTCGAGGCGCCGGTGATGATGACGTGCTTGCCGACCAGCGGGCCGGCCGGATGGTCGCGACGGGCCCGATCGGGATCGAGATGCTCGGCCCAGTATCGCCACAGTTTCGGTGCGTACGAAGCGAATTCGGGCACCTCGATCCCGGTGCCGCGCAGCGCCGCGGTGGTGTGGTCCGCGGTGAAGGTCGGCCGCAACTCGGCCACGTCGAGGACGTCGCCCGGGATGCCCAGCTGGGCGGCGATGATGTTGCGCACGGCCTTGACCCGTCCCCGGGCATGCAACACCGGTGCCGCGGTGGCTCGCGGCAGCGAGCCGCGCAACGGCGGCAGCCCGGCCTCTGCGGCCACTCCGCGGTAGATGTCGCGCAGTCCGATGGTCTTCGGTGCGGTCAGGTGGAACGTCTCGCCGTCTTTGCCGTCGGTGTGCATGAGGTGGACGACGGCTTCAACCACAAAGTCCACCGGCACGACGTTGGTGCGACCCGAGTCGGGCAACATCATCGGGGTGAAGTTCGGCAATGCCGCCAGCCGTGACAGAACTCCGAAGAAGTAGTAGGGCCCGTCGACCTTGTCCATCTCGCCGGTCTGCGAATCGCCGACCACGACCGCCGGCCGGTACACGCGGTAGCGCAGCCCGGGCGTCGAGCGCACCAGCAGTTCGGCCTCGAACTTGGTCTGGTGATACGGCGTGGGCAGGTCCTGGGCGACGTCGAAGTCGTCCTCGGTGAACACGCCGCGATGGTTGCCGGCCACCGCGATCGAGGACACGTGGTGCAACGTGGCGTCCAGCCGCCGGGCCAGCTCGATCACCGCCCGGGTGCCGTCCACGTTGGCGGCCCGCTGCTCGGCTTCACCGACGGTCATGTCATAGATCGCCGCGCAGTGCACCACGTGCGAGACGTCGCCCAGATCGGCGATGTCGGTGTCCGACAGCCCCAGGTCGGCCACTGTCAGGTCTCCGACCAGCGGTTTCACTCGGTCGTCCCAGTCCTGGGCCAACCGTTCGAACCGCGCCAACGACTCGCGGCGCACCAGCACCCACAGCTCGGCGCCGGGTTCGCGGGACAGAATCCGGCTGATCACTCGGCGGCCGATAAACCCGGTACCGCCGGTAACGACATAACGCATGCGAGCCATCGTGGCCCTAGATCGGGCAAACGTCAACACGGGCGGTGGACTCAACTATCGTCGGCACGCATGCCCCTCAATCCGAACGCCATTGGCGAGACGACCGATCCGATTTCGTTCGACTGGACCGACCGCGACACCCTGCTGTACGCCATCGGTGTCGGCGCGGGTACCGATGACCTCGCGTTCACCACCGAGAACAGTCACGAGATCGAGCAGCAGGTGTTACCCACCTACGCGGTGATCGCCTGCTCGGCTTTTCCGGCCGCGCTCAAGATCGGCACCTTCAACTTCAGCATGCTGCTGCACGGCTCCCAGGAGATCCGGCTGCACCGGCCGCTTCCCCCGGCGGGAAAATTGACCGTCGTCTCCGAGGTCGCCGACATCCAGGACAAGGGTGAGGGCAAGAACGCGGTGGTCATGCTCAAAGGCATCGGTACGGATCCGGCCAGCGGTGAGGTCGTCGCCGAAACCCTTACCACCGTGGTGATTCGGGGCGAAGGCGGATTCGGTGGGCAGCCGGGGCAGCGCCCCGAGGCGCCGCAGATCCCGGACCGCGAGCCCGACGCGCAGGTGGTGCTGCCGACCCGCGAGGACCAGGCGCTGATCTATCGGCTGTCCGGCGACCGCAACCCGCTGCACAGCGATCCGTGGTTCGCCCAGAACCTCGCCGGTTTCCCCAAGCCGATCCTGCACGGCCTGTGCACCTACGGTGTGGCCGGGCGAGCGCTGGTGGCCGAACTCGGCGGCGGAGATGCCACCAAGGTTCACGCGGTGGCGGCACGCTTCAGCTCGCCGGTGTTCCCGGGGGAGACGCTGACGACGTCGATCTGGCGTACCGAACCGGGGAGAGCCGTGTTCCGCACCGAGGCGGCCGGGCCCGACGGTGCCGACACCCGGGTCGTCCTGGACGACGGCGCCGCCGAGTATTCCGACTGATCCAGCTGGTCCGGCAATTTCGTAGAAGCCCTGCACGCCGCGTAGTGGATTGACAGGATCAATCCACTACGTGCGCACGGCGCAGTGCGGGATGGGTGGTGGCAGGTGACGCAGACAAACCTGGTCGTTGGATACCTGGCCACGCCGGGCGGTGCCGACGCGTTGGCCCTGGCCATCCGGTTCGCCCGGGCGGTGGGTGCCGAGGTCAACATCTGCATCGTGTTGCCGTCCGACACCACACCGGTGGGCATCGGACCCAAGGGCGGCTACACGGAACTGCTGGCCGAGCAGGCCCAGGGCTGGTTGGACGAGGCGCGGGCCACGGTGCCGGACGACGTTGTGGCCCATACTCATCTGAGCTTCGACGAGTCGTTCACCGACGGCCTGATCCGCGAGGCCCTCCGGTTACGGGCCGCCGCCATCGTGGTCGGCGGCGCGGGCGGGGGCCTGGTCGGCAGCTACTCGCTCGGGTCGGTGGTCAACGAGCTGTTGCACTCCGCGCCGGTGCCGGTTGCGGTGGCGCCGCGCGGAACCCGCGATTCCAAGGTCGAGCGGGTGCACGAGATCACCTGCGCCATCGGGCAACGGCAAGGCTCGGATCTGTTGCTCGACACCGCGGTTCGGGCCAGCCGGGCGGCGGGGGTTCCGCTGCGCCTGGTGTCGCTGGTGGCGCTCGATCCGGCGTTCGGCTCCTTGCGGGGCGACGACGAGGCCGTTCGTGAGCATGCGCTCGCCCACGCCCAACGCACCTTGGAAGCCGCCAGAGACGAGTTGCCCGAGGACTTTCCGGTGACCTCCACCATCGTGAACGGTCCCACTGTCGAGGCCGCGGTGGAGCAGTTGAGCTGGCAGGACGGCGACATCATCATGGTGGGGTCGAGTCGGCTCAGCGCGCCCCGGCGGATCTTCCTCGGTTCCACCGCGGCCAAGATGTTGCGGGTGTTGGACGTGCCGATGGTGGTCGTGCCCCGGGACGAACGGAAAGACGGGGAGGACCACTCATGACCGAATCCGCATCGGAATCCGCGTCCCGTCAGCAGCTCGAAGCCGCCGAGCAGACCAGCGGGCTGGTGTCCAAAGGGCTGGCCGCGGGCAAGGTCGGCACGTTCTCGGGCGCGATCCTCGGGATCTCGTGTGTGGCACCCGGATACACGCTGACCGCGAGCATCGGGTTGATCGTCGCCGCCGTCGGCCTGAAGATGCCCGCGATCTTCATCGCCGGGTTCATCCCGATGTTCCTGACCGCCTACGCCTACCGTGAGCTGAACTCCAGCGCGCCCGACTGCGGAGCATCGTTCACCTGGTCCACCAAGGCATTTGGCCCGTACGTCGGCTGGATGTGCGGGTGGGGCATGGTGATGGCCTCGATCATCGTGTTGTCCAACCTCGCCGCGATCGCGGTGGAGTTCTTCTATCTGTTCATCGCCAGGATCACCAACCACCCACCGATCGCCGAGCTGGCCGGCAACAAGGCCATCAACATCGTCACCACACTGGCGTTCCTGGCCATCGCCACGGCAATCGCCAGTCGAGGGATCACCACCAGCGAACGCGTGCAGTACGTCATGGTCGGATTCCAGATGGTGGTGCTGCTGGCGTTCGCGGTGATGGCCTTCGTGCACGTGAGCCGCGGCGATGCCCCGGCGGGGTTGTCCTTCGACCTGGACTGGTTCGATCCGTTCACCGGGCTGACTTTCGGTGTGTTCGCGGTCGGGTTGACGGGGTCGATCTTCGCCTTCTGGGGCTGGGACACCTGCCTGACGCTGGGGGAGGAGTCCAAGGATCCGAAGAAGGTGCCGGGCCGGGCCGGGCTGCTGTGCGTGCTGTCGATCCTGGCCACCTACCTGCTGGTGGCCGTCGCGGTGATGATGTACGCCGGTGTCGGGGAAGAGGGCCTGGGGCTGGGCAATCCGGAGCATGAGGACAACGTGTTCGCCGCGCTGGCCGACCCGGTGCTCGGCAATTGGGCCGGGCCGCTGCTGTTCCTGGCGATCCTGGCCTCGTCGGTGGCCAGCCTGCAGACCACGTTCCTGCCTGCCGCGCGGGCGATGCTGGCGATGGGCGCTTACAAGGCGTTCCCGCCGCGTTTCGCCGAGGTCAGCCCGCGCTATCTGGTGCCCGGTTTCGCGACCGTCACCGCGGGCGTGGTCACCGGCGTGTTCTACACCGTGGTGAACCTGCTGTCCGAGAGTGCGCTACTGGATACCATTGCCGCCCTTGGCATCATGATCTGCTGGTACTACGGCATCACGGCGTTCGCGTGTATCTGGTACTTCCGTCGGGAGCTGTTCACCAGCGCCCACAACGTGGTGTTCAGATTCCTGTTCCCGCTACTCGGCGGGATCATGCTCGCCTTGGTGTTCGTGATCGCGATCAAGGAGAGCATGAACCCGGAGAACGGCAGCGGCGCCGCGATCGGCGGGATCGGCCTGGTGTTCTTCATGGGCTTCGGCATCCTGCTTCTGGGCGCCGTGCTGATGTTCGTCTGGCGGTCGGTCAGCCCGGCGTTCTTCCGGGGCGAGACCCTGCGTCACGACACGCCATCGCTCGTGGAGTAGCCGCGCCGGGTACCGCGAAATCAACGAAAAGGTCGTTAGTGCAAGACGTTTGCGACCTCAGCGTTGATTTCGCGGTCGAGGTGCGGGCTATCCGGCCGCGTTGCCGATACCGGACTCGCCCTTGTTGTGTGCCAACTCGAACGGATCCAGCAGGTCCCAGACCGTGGTCACCGCGGTGTCCTTGAGTTCGGCGCCCTGGGGTTCCAGGTTGATCACGTCGGCGACGAGGTCGTAGCCGTAGTAGATGAATGACCCCGGCGGCGTGGTCTTGATCAGCTCGTTGATGATGGTCTGCCGGGCGGCGCGGGCTTCCGGGCTGTCTCCGAGCGCAGGCCCCACGCTCCCGAGGATCTTGGTGATGGGGATGACGGCGTTGACCCACGGGATCATCTGGCTGCCCCGGTAGATCTGCTCGGTCGCCTCACGGACCAGCGGATCGAGCTGATCCGGCGACGCCTCCATCAGTGCGTTCCGGAGATTGATGATCGAGTCGGGGATGTCCGTCGGCTCCGGGTCCACGGGGCGCAACGGGTTGGGATCCCATGCCGGGGCGTCGGCCGCGGTGTCGGCCTGGGTCTGCACCGCGGTCCGCGCCGTCGGCACGGCGGTCGTCACGGTCTTGGTCTCCGCCTTGTCGTCCGACTCGGCAGCCACGTCGTCGACCGGCTTGGGTGCCGCCGCCTGCTTCGGGGCGAAGAGGTTCTTGAGCTTGGCGACCTGATCGGCTTCGAACTCCTCGGCGCTCGGCTTCAGCTTGGGCTTGGGCTTGACGGCCGCGGGCTTCGCCGGCTTGGTGGCCTTGACCGTTTTCGTGACGTGAGCGGCCGCTTCCTCGATCTTGTCGGCCTGCTTGTCGATGCCGTCCTTGATCTTGGACAGCGGCTTGGCCCGCTTGGTGTCACCGGTCTTGGCCTCACCGCGCTTGGGCCCGGCGTTGACGTTCGAGGTGCTGCTGGTCGATTCCTTGGCCGCGCCGTCACTCGAATCGGCGTGGGCGGTGCCCTGGCCCGCCACGGCGAGCGCCGCTCCGACACCCGCTGCTACCGCGACACCACCGAGGTAGCCGATGTACCTGGTTGACGCTGACGTTGTGGCCATTGCCGTCCTTTCAGACCCGATCCCCAGCCCAGAGGCATCGTAGGGGGCGCCGGCGTGATCGGCATCACGAGGTGGCCTACACCCAGGTGCCGGCTGAATCACGGACCCAGTTCTGGCTGAGCGACATGACGGGCATACCGAGGCGATCGCTCAGGCGGGCGGTGGCGTGGCCCGGATGCCGGCGAGAACCACGTCGACGATGTGTTCCGCGTCGGTCCGGGTGAAAGGGCGTATGCCGCGGCTGACGATGAGGTGCACCGGCCCGGAGATCATCTCGCCCAGGAAGGAGCTGTCGACCGGGGGGAGCTCGCCCCGGTCGACGGCGGCGGCCACCCGCCGCCGCATGGCGGCCACGCGTCGGTCGAGGATCGCGGCCACCGTCTGCTGGACGACGGGGTGTTCGCCGGTGGGTCGGACGGCGAGTACGAGTGCCTGGCCGAACGGCGTTGCCAGACCGTCGGCGAGGGCGGTCAGGTAGTCCACCAAGTCGCGGCGGATGTCGCCGGTGTCGGCGACCGAGGCGAGATCCTCGGCGTAGCGCAGCAGGGCTTCGGCCGCCAGTTCCCCGCGGTCGGGCCAGTTGCGGTAGACGCTGGTCTTGTTCACACCGGCGAGCTCGGCGACGTCGTCATAGCGGAATCCCGCGACGCCGTCGCGCGCGACGAGTTCGGTTGTCGCGTCGAGGATTTGTGCTCTCACCCGAGCATTGCGGCCGCCGGGGCGGCGTGCGGGCGTTCGGTCAGCGGTGTCGGTCACGACGCGTTCACCTCCTGCTCGCTGCTCACGTGCCGATTGTTGCCAGGTCTGGCATTGCGGTGCAAACGCACGTAGGGTCATGTTAAAGCAACAAAAAGGTGATTTAGTGGTGCGATGTGTCGTGTCGAGGCGATCGCACCCCACGGCGTGACGTTCGCCGGAACCGTGTCCCCCGACTCACTGGAGCGAACGCGCAGTGCCAGACACACTGGAAACCCCCGCCGATCGAGAGCATCGCTGGAGTAAACGACTCATCCTCTGGGCGGCTGTGCTCATCCTCGCCAACGTCCTGGCCGACGTGGTCATCGGTTCACCGATGATGGTTTTGCCTCAGCTGCTGGACCATTTCGACACCGACCAGGCTGCGTGGTTGAACGCGAGTGCGATGCTGGCAGGGGCCATCTGGTCGCCGCTGCTGGCGAAGAGTTCCGACATCGTCGGCAAGCGCCGGGTGCTCATCGGCACGCTGCTCATTGCGTGTGCCGGAGCGCTGGTCTGCCTTGCTGCCCCCAACATCTGGATCTTTCTGGCGGGCCGCTTCCTGCAGGGCGCCGCCTTCGCCGCGGTCTTCCTCACGGTGGCCCTCACCCGTCAGATCTGCAGCCCTCCGGTGGCGATGGCGCTCACCGGCCTCCTGACCTCCGGTTCGTCGATCGTGGGAATCTTCGAGCCGTTCCTGATGAAGCCGATCGTCGATGCATTCGGCTACCGGAGTGTGTTCGTCGCGGGGGCGCTGCTCGCCGCCGTGTCCGCGTTCTGCGTGCGGTTCTTCATCCCGGAGTCGCCGATCCGCGACGCCGGGCGGATCGATGTGGCCGGGGCGGTCCTGCTCGGCGGCGGCCTCGGCGCGGTGCTGGGCTACATCAGCCTGGGCAGAGACTTCGGATGGCTGTCCGGGGGCATGATCGTGCTGTTGGCGACCGGTGTCGCCGCGTTGGCCGCTTGGGTGTGGCTCGCGTTGCGGCTCGACGAACCCGTCATAGACATCAGAGCGTTGGGCCGGCCGATCCTGCTGATGTTGCTGGCCCTGATGTTGGCAGCAGGCTCCTTCCGGAGCATGCTGCAACTTACGGGCATCATCGCCCAGGTGTCACCTGGCCTGGGGCTCGGCTACGGGTTGGGCGACGGAGGGGCGATCGCACTGCTGCTGGCAATGCCCAATCTCGGCATCGTCATCGGCGGCGGGTGCGCCGGGTGGATCGCCGGGAGGTACGGTCCGGCACTGCCTCTCCTCGGCGGTATCGCCATCGGGATGGTGGCGACCTTCGCGATGCTGGCGGGCGTGTCAGTGCTCCCGCTGGCAATCGTCTGCGGCACCATGCTCGGTATTGCGGCCGGCGCGATCGGCGCTTCCGGCTACAACCTGGCGACCGAACTCACGCCGCCGGAAAGTCAGGGCACGGTCGCCGGTTTGGTGTCGGTCGTGCTCTCGCTCGGCTCGGTAGTCGTCAATGTCGCCGGCGGCGAGGTGCTCAAGGCCACCCAGGTTCCGGCCACCTCTGTCGACGGCGCCCCGGTGAGTACGGCGACCGGGGTCCATATCTACGTCGCGATGGCCGGAGTGCTCTTCGTTCTTGCCGCGGTACCCGCGATCGGGTTGGTGCGCAACCGGTCCGCAGCGCAGACGTCACGGCCTTCTGGTTCGCTCGTGGCCGGACGGTAGACCGGACGATGTTCGAACAATTGTTCGATACACTGGCGGGGTGGGCTGGCATAACGGGCCGCCGAGCTGGTCGGAGATGGAGCGGGTGCTTACCGGTAAGCCCCGCCGTTCCGGGCTGCCGTTGGAGCCCGCAGGCGACGGCGGGGACAGCCCGGCCTGGTCCCGCAAGCGTGGTGCCTATCAACAGCCGGACATCTCCCGCGTCGGCGGTTCGGTGCGTTATGCCGAATTGCATGCGCACAGCGCCTACAGCTTCCTCGACGGTGCGAGCACGCCGGAGGAGTTGGTCGAGGAGGCGGCCCGGCTGAACCTGCGGGCCATCGCGCTGACCGACCATGACGGGCTCTACGGCGTGGTCCGGTTCGCCGAGGCGGCCCGGGAGTTGGACGTGGCCACGGTGTTCGGTGCCGAGTTGTCACTGGGAAACGTCCCCCGCACCGAGGACCCGGATCCACCCGGTCCGCACCTGCTGGTGCTGGCCCGTGGGCCGGAGGGTTACCGGCGGCTGTCCCGCGAGATCGCCAAGGCCCATCTGGCCGGTGGTGAGAAAGGTAAGCCCCGCTATGACTTCGACACGCTGACCGAGGCGGCCGGTGGGCACTGGCACATCCTCACCGGATGTCGCAAAGGTCATGTCCGCCAGGCGCTCTCCCGCGGGCCGGAGGCTGCTGCAGTGGCGCTGGCCGATCTGGTGGACCGGTTCGGGGCCGACCGGGTGAGTGTCGAGCTCACCCATCACGGCCACCCGTGCGACGACGAGCGCAATGCCGTCCTGGCCGGGCTGGCTCCGCGGTTCGGGCTGACCGTGGTCGCCACCACCGGTGCGCACTTCGCCGGGCCGGACCGGGGCCGGCTGGCCATGGCGATGGCCGCGATCCGGGCGCGCAACTCGATGGACTCCGCGGCGGGCTGGCTGGCCCCGTTGGGTGGGGCTCACTTGCGCTCGGGGGAGGAGATGGCCCGGCTGTTCGGTACCGAGATCGTGACGGCCGCAGCCGATCTCGGTGAGCAGTGCGCCTTCGGCCTGGCCCTCATCGCGCCGCAGCTGCCACCGTTCGACGTCCCCGCCGGACACACCGAGGACAGTTGGCTGCGTCAGTTGGTGATGGCCGGGGCGGCCGAGCGGTACGGGCCACCGGAACGCGCTGCCAAGGCCTACGCGCAGATCGAACACGAACTGCGGATCATCGAGCAGCTGAAGTTCCCCGGGTATTTCCTGGTCGTCCACGACATCACCCGGTTCTGCCGCGACAACGACATCCTGTGCCAGGGCCGGGGTTCGGCGGCCAACTCGGCGGTCTGCTACGCGCTCAAGGTCACCAACGTCGACCCGATCGCCAACGAGTTGTTGTTCGAGCGGTTCCTGTCCCCGGCCCGCGACGGACCACCCGACATCGACATCGACATCGAATCGGACCTGCGCGAGAACGTGATCCAGTACGTCTACGAGCGCTATGGCCGCGACTATGCCGCGCAGGTGGCCAACGTCATCACCTACCGCGGCCGCAGCGCGGTCCGGGACATGGCCCGCGCGCTGGGGTTCTCCCAGGGACAGCAGGACGCCTGGAGTAAACACCTCAGCCGGTGGGACGGACGCCCCGACTCACCGGAGGCGGCCGAGATCCCGCAGCCGGTGATCGAATTGGCCACGCAGATCGCCAATCTGCCGCGCCACCTCGGTATCCACTCCGGTGGCATGGTGATCTGCGATCGCCCGATCGCCGATGTGTGCCCGGTGGAGTGGGCCCGCATGGCCAATCGCAGCGTGCTGCAGTGGGACAAGGATGACTGTGCGGCAATCGGTCTGGTGAAGTTCGATCTGCTCGGCCTCGGCATGCTCTCGGCGCTGCATTACGCCATCGACCTGCTGGCCGAACACAAGGGCATCACCGTCGACCTGGCCAAGCTGGACCTGTCCGAACCGGCGGTCTACGAGATGCTGCAGAAAGCCGACTCGGTCGGGGTGTTCCAGGTGGAGTCCCGCGCACAGATGGCCACCTTGCCCCGGCTCAAGCCGCGGGAGTTCTACGACCTGGTGGTCGAGGTGGCGCTGATCCGGCCCGGGCCGATCCAGGGCGGCTCCGTACACCCCTACATCAAGCGGCGCAACGGCCTGGAGGAGGTCACCTACGACCATCCCTCGATGGAATCGGCACTGAAGAAAACACTGGGGGTGCCGCTGTTCCAGGAACAGCTCATGCAACTGGCGGTCGACTGTGCGGGATTCAGCCCGGCCGAGGCCGATCAGTTGCGCCGGGCGATGGGTTCCAAACGTTCCACCGAGAAGATGCGACGGCTCCGCAGCCGGTTCTATGACGGGATGCGGGACCTCCACGACATCACCGGTGAGGTAGCCGAGCGCATCTACGAGAAGCTCGAGGCGTTCGCGAATTTCGGCTTTCCGGAAAGTCATTCGCTGAGTTTCGCTTCGCTGGTGTTCTATTCGTCGTGGTTCAAGCTGCACCACCCGGCGGCGTTCTGCGCGGCGCTGCTGCGAGCCCAGCCGATGGGGTTCTACTCGCCGCAGTCCCTGGTGGCCGACGCGCGCAGGCACGGGGTGACGGTGCACGGTCCCGACGTCAACGCGTCCCTGGCCTACGCGACGCTGGAGAACGCCGGTATGGAGGTGCGGTTGGGGCTCGGCAGTGTCCGCCACATCGGCGACGAGTTGGCCCAGCGTCTGGTCGACGAACGAGACGCCAACGGGCCGTTCACCACCTTGATCGACCTGACCAACCGGGTGCAGCTGTCGGTACCGCAGACCGAGGCGCTGGCCACCGCGGGCGCCCTCGGCTGTTTCGGGATCAGCCGGCGCGAGGCGCTGTGGGCGGCGGGGGCGGCGGCCACACAGCGGCCGGACCGGTTGCCGGGGGTCGGATCCTCTTCGCACGTGCCGCCGTTACCGGGGATGAGCGCCCTGGAGCTGTCGGCTGCCGACGTGTGGGCCACCGGCATCTCGCCGGACAGCTATCCCACCCAGTACCTGCGCGCCGACCTCGACGCGCTCGGTGTGATCCCGGCCGACAAGTTGCTGGAGGTCGTCGATGGCACCCGAATCCTGGTTGCCGGCGCGGTGACCCACCGGCAGCGTCCCGCGACCGCGCAGGGCGTGACGTTCATGAACCTCGAAGACGAGACCGGCATGGTGAACGTGCTGTGCGCGCCCGGGGTGTGGGCGCGCTACCGCAAGCTGGCCCAGACTGCGCCGGCGCTGGTGGTGCGCGGCATCGTGCAGAACGCCACCGGCGCGGTCACCGTGATCGCCGACCGGATGGATCCGGTCAAGCTGCGGATCGGTTCACGGTCGCGGGACTTCCGCTGACGCCTGTGAGTTAGGTAACCCTTACTTCCGTGGGTGGATCGGTGTTATGGTCAAAGTGCTCAGAGGACCTGAGCAATTTCTTGGAACTAGCCGGAGGTCACGTAGGCCCGAAGTGCGGAAGGGATCGCGAAATGAACAGCATGTCCATCAGGCGGTGTCGGAGTATTCACAAATCATCTCGCCCTCTGCCGCTGGGCGGTTCGCTGGCGGCCGGGGCGGTGCTACTGGGCGTGTTGTTCGGTCCCGCGGCGGTCGCCGGTGCGGCGCCATCCGGGCCGTCGTCGGTCGATCAGGTTGTCCGGCAACTCAAGACACAGGGTTACGCTGTCATCGTCAACAGGTTCGGGACAGGACGATCCGACGACTGCGCGGTTACCGCGGTCCGGCACGGCCAGACGTATTCACGCACCGACCACGGCGTTCCTGGCGGCGATTTCTCCACCACGGTCACCGGTAAGACCGTGTATGTCGACGTGAAGTGCTGACCCGCCCCGGCTTCGATACCTAAGATCATCAGAGGAATCTGGGTAGAGGAGGCTGGTGGTGGCGGTTCGTGCGGTCGAACGCGACTCGCTCGTCGAGCAGTGCAGCGCCGAATTGAGCCGTCTGATCAAGCAGGGTGAGTGGCCGGTTGGTGCCCGGATCCCGAACGAGCAGGAGCTGGCCAGACTACTCGGGGTCGGCCGGTCCACCAGCCGGGAAGCCGTCCGGTCCTTGATCGCGTCCGGACAACTGAGTTCGCGACAGGGCTCCGGCACCTTCGTGGTCTCCGCGACGCCGGTATCGGAACTCGATCGTCAGATCCGGCAATCCGATATCGGCGATGTCACCGAGGTCCGGCTGTTGTTGGAGGTCGAGGCGAGCCGGCTGGCCGCACATCGTCGCACTCGCGCGGATCTCGATGAGATCAAGCGCGCCCTGACGGTGCGGCAGTCCGCGGCGAACACCGCCGACCTGATCGAAGCCGACCTCCGGTTTCATGCCGCAATCGTTGCGGCGACGCACAACTCGGTGCTCGTGACGTTGTATGAGTCCTTCGCGGGGACGCTCCGAGCTACTTCGGCAGAGATCTTCTCCAATCACGACCAGTGGTCGGCGGCCACCGTCCGCCGCGATGAAAAGGCACACGCGGACCTTTACTCGGCGATCGAACGAGGCGATCCGCGGGCGGCGGCACTCGTGGCGCGCCGCGTCATGGTCTGCAGCGTGCCCGGCGCACCGACGCGTTAGCGACGGTGTACCGGGCGGCGGTGTGACCACTGTGGTCACGAACAAGACCGTCTATGTCGACGTGCAGTGCTGAGGCCGGTCAGCTCAGCGCGCATTCACCGATCAGGTCGGACAGCTCGGCCGCCACATGCTCGGGCAATTCGATTCCGGGGAAATGAGTCTCACCCGGCAGGCGGGTGTAACTGAACCACGGGTTACGACTGCAGAATTCGTCGTGCAGTGCGTCGTACTCGGGCGACTTCGGATGAGAGAAGACATGCCGGATGGGGCGGGGCTGGGTCAGCTTCTCCATCCGTCCCATCGGGGAACCCCAGGTGTTGTAGGCGTTCTCGATCACCCGACAGGCACGAGACCACATGTCGAAACCGAATCCACCGGCTTCGTGTTGCATGTGGTAGCGGACCGCCGGATTGTCGCTGCCGTCCAACCACGACTGGACGAGTCCGTCTCGGCCGGTAAGCCACGTCTCGCGCTGTTGGATCGCGTGCAGGCCCGCAACGAATTCCGGCGGGGCCGGCGTCATGATCAGGTCGAGGATCATCACGGCCGGTACCCGGTCGGGTCCCAGTTGCTCGGCGATGTCCAGCGCGGCCCAGCCACCGTGGGCGTGTGCGACGGGCACGAATGTCTCGATCTCCAGCGCGTCCAGCAGTGCGACGGTGTCGGCGACCTGCTCGGCTACCCCGAAGTCGCCGACGGGCGTGCGATCGGGGCCGTGGCCGCGCCAGCACACCCGGACCACGCGATGTTTCGGGATCAGATGCGGCACCAACCGGTCGAAGGCGCGGTGGTCATGCGCCCAGCCGGTGAGTGGAACGATCACCGGGCCCGGTTCGAGTCCTTCGTCGACGAACGCGATCTGGACGCCGTTGACGGTCATCGTGTTGGTCATGCTGTTCTCCTCCATCTAGACGGTGGCGGCCGATTGCCGCCGCGCGGTGGACAGGTGTAGATCGGAAAAGCCGGGCACGCGGCCGACGGTGGACAGCAGCGGCACCCGTACGGCATCGGGAATGTGGTTGAGCAACCGCATGCCGTAGGACGTGCGTTGCGTCCGTTCGATCTCCGGGCGGGTGTGCCGTTCCCAGGCCTCGAGCGCATCGGGGATCCCGGTGACCGGATGGCTCACCGCCGCGGCGAGTGCGATCGCGTTGGTCATCGCCGTCCCGCCGCCCTGCCCGAGATAGGGCGGTTGGGCGTGCGCGGCGTCGCCGAGAAACGCGACCGCGCCGCGCGACCACGTCGACAACTGTACGAATTCGAAGGTGTCCCAACGGATCGGCACGTCGGCGGTGGCGTCGAGCAGCGACGACAGCATCGGGAAGCTTCGTTTCCATTGCGCCACGTTCACGCGCGATCCGTTGATCGCCGGATCGCCCGCGTCGCAGACCAGAGCGAGGTAGACCCACTCCGGGGTGCACGGCGTGTACAGCAGGCGGCGGCGCCCCTGGAAGAACTCGAGGTGTTTCACCCGGTCCTCGTCGGACAGGTAGTCGGCCGAGGCCGGAATCATCAGCCGAGCCGCCCCCTGGGTCATGCGGATCCGGCGGTAGGCCAGGTCGAGGCTGTCGCGCAGCCGTGAGTGCACTCCGTCGGCGGCGACCACGAGATCGGCGGCCTCGGTATGCCCGTCGTCGAAATCGACTGTCCCGTCGGCACGGACCGCGGTGGCGACCGAGCCGGTGACGAGCTCGACGCCCGCGTCGCGCGCAGCATTCACCAACGCGCGGATCAGGACCTCCCGCAGAAGGGTGTAGCACCGGGCCTGGCCATCGCCGTTGATGTCGATGCGGTACAACGTCTTTCCGCGGTGCGACCTGGCTTCGGCGGCTGGACCGATGTGCGCGCCGTGGGTGGCCTCGGCGAAGGCTCCGATCGATTCGAGGGCCAGCAGGCCGTTGTCCCAGACGTAGATGCCGGCGCCTACCGCGCGGATCTCGGGTTGGCGCTCGTGCAACCGGACGGTCCAGCCGCGTCGGGCAAGTGCGGTGGCGGCGGTCAATCCGCCGATACCGCCGCCGATGACGGTGGCATTGCTCATGGTGGCCTCTCTGTGTCGATTTGGTCAGGGCAGCGAATGCAGGCGCCGGGACCCGGGACGATGCATCCGCCAGTCCCCGGAGATCTCTCCCGTGCGGATGAACTGTCCCCAGCGCTCGCGGGTGCGCACACCGATCGCGGCGATCTCGTCGGCGGTCAGTGGCGACACCATGGGCGCGTTCTGCCAGGCCCCGCCGTCGCCGAACAGCAGTGGGAGTTCGATGCAGTGACAGGCGCCGAAGGGGTTCGCCGGATGCAGGGGTCCGACGCGGTAGCGGTACAGGCCGGCTCCGGAGTCGGCCAGCAGGTCGGCGAGTGTGTCTGTCGGTTGGTCGAATGCCTTGGCCTGTACCGTTCTTTGCGCGAGCGATGCGATACCTCTGCCGATCACGGGCACGCGGCGCAGTGCGGAGAAGAACGGGTGCGGGCCGTAGAAGGCTGCCATCTCGTCGGCGGTGGTGCCCATCAGGACACGCAGGTCAGGTGCCCGCTCGATCATGGCCTGCCGCCATTCGGGCTCGTCGGGCAGTGGAGTGACACCGCTGATCGGTCGCAGCGGTGGTGCCGAATTGAGGCCCAGCCGCCCGGACAGGCGGCGGGCGGCCCGCGCCTGGGCGCCGAGAATCTGGGCGTCCGTCGCCTCCCGTGGATCGATACCGAGTTCGCCGAGGACGACGTCGGCCACTCGCTGCGCCTGATCCGGACCGTGGAATGAGATGCCCAGCGGTGCGCTCTGAATGATGGCCTGGTCGAAAAGTGTTCGAGTGCGGTCGATCCCGAGCATCGCCACGACGGATTGCGCGCCGGCGGACTGGCCCGCGACGGTGACGCGGGACGGGTCCCCGCCAAACTCTTCGACGTTGTCGCGTACCCACTCCAGTGCTGTGATCTGATCGAGCAGTCCGAGGTTGCCGGGTGATATCCCGGCCGCGCGTAGGTAGCCGAAGGCGCCGACGCGGTAGCTCACGGCCACCACGACGATGTCGGTTTCCCGCACCAGGCGGTCGGCGTCGTAGAGGTTCCACTCGCCGCTACCCGACAGGTAGGCCCCGCCATGCAGCCAGACCAGGACCGGCCGGGAGGCCGGTTCGGCTCCGGCCGGCGCGGTGACCGTGACGCGCAGGCAGTCCGGGCTCTGTTGGTACCGGGCCGGCGCGCCCATGATCGTTTCCAGTCGCGACGGCAGCTGGGGCGCGGCCGGGCCGCGATCGGTGGCATCGAACATGCTGTCGGCCAACGGAATCGGCTGTGGCGGCCCAAATCTGTCGGCGTGTGCGTAGCGAATTCCGCGGAAGACCGCGACGTCACCGGACAGCCGGCCGCGCCACCGGCCTGACGTGGTCAGCACCTCGCCGTGCATACGTTCCCACCTCCTATCGCAAGTCGACTTGCGATAGCACCACAGTAGGTGGCGCACTCGCCTATCGCAAGTCGGACTGCGATAATGGCGTCATGGTTGATCGACCGAATCCTGACCGCCAGGTCCGCGGCGCCAAGCTGCGCGCGCTGGTCCTGGATGCCACGATCGCCCGCATCGAAGCGGTCGGGATCGACAACGTCCGTATCGCCGACATCGCCGAAGCGGCCGGAGTCCACGAGACCTCGCTGTACCGCCGATGGAAGACGTTGTCCCGGTTGCTGGTCGACGCATTGGTCTCGCGTACGGCAGAGGAGATTCCGATACCCGACACCGGGTCGATCGAATCGGATCTGGAGACCTTCACGGCCGATCTCGCCCGCTTCGCCCAGACGCCTGCCGGGACCGCGATGATCCGCAGCACCGTGGTTTCGGATACCGACCCCGAAGTGGAGGCGGCCCGGCGCGAATTCTGGTTGCAGCGCCTATCGGCTGCCGAGGAGATCATCACGCGCGGTATCGGCCGCGGCGAGGTCGCGGCCGATACCGATGCGCAGCTGGTGGTGCTGACCCTCGGCGGGCTGGTCCACCTGTATGTGAGCCATATCGGCGACCCGATCCCGGTGGACCTGCCCCAGCGGGTGGTGCGCCTGATCCTGCCCGGGATCGCGCCGAAATAGTCGACCTACACGAAGGATGGTGCCTGCTCGTCTTTTTCGGCGGTATCGGCGATTCGCAGCAGGGGGTCGACCAGTGACTCCGACATCTCGAACTGCGCGACATCGTGGTCGAGTTGATAAGACCGTGCGGCCGAACCGAGGTAGAACCGTTCGTACAGTTCGTTGCGCCCGCCCAGTGCGGTCCCGGCGAAGTCCCAGGCGGCCCGGAACAACCGGACACGCTCCTTGGCGTCGAACCGGTTGGCGCCCTGCAGATACTTGTCGAGTAGCGGGCGCAGTTCCGGATTGTCGAATGCGGCTTCCGACGGGGTAGCGAGCAGATTGTGGGAGCCGAGGAGCTTGATGATCTCATTCACTCGCGGGAACCACTGTGGCAACGTCGGACGCAACGCCCGGAACGGGCGCTCATCGCAGAACCAGATGCCGTTGCCCCACTCCCGGGCGCCGGCCTCGGCGGCCACCAGCATCGCGCGCGTCATCTCCGCGTACGTCCACAGTTCGCCGAGCAACTCCTTGGTACGCGGGTCCGACGCGTTGATCGACTTGCAGAACCTGCTGACCAGCTCGTAGGCGAATCGCAGCTTGGCCTCGGCGCGAATCGTGGTCTGCTGCATGATGTTGGCGGTCCAGCCGTTCATCATGGCCGCGTTCCACACTTCGGTGTTCCCGTCGATGAACACGCGGCTGCGCGGGATCTCGACATCGTCGAAGATCAGGAAGGCGTCCTGCTCGTCGAAGCGTCCCGAGAAGGGCGCGTCGAAATGGGCCATGTCAGTCGAGAACGCGTCCCGGCAGAGGAGTTTGAGACCAGGGGAGGCAATGGGGGTGGAGAACGCGATCGCGTACTTGTGTGCGTCTTTGGGCAGCGGCTGACCTGGGTAGACCGCGACTTCGTCGGAGAACGGTGCAAGTGTGCTGAGCACCATCGCGCCGCGCACCACGATGCCTTCCGCGGTGTCGGCAACCTTGTGCAGTGCCATCTGGCCGTCGGCCGCCGCGAGGTCCCCCAAGGCCTTGTCGACGGTCGGCCGGATGATCGCATGCGTCAGCGCCAGGTCGTCACGCGCCAGATCGGCCTGGAATCGTACGAGATTCGCTGCACCCTCTTCGTTTCCATTGCGTGACCAGATGTCGGACCGCCCGGCATGGCCGGCGAGGGAGACGTTGACGTAGTCGGGCGACCGCCCGAGCAATCCGACTGAATACCGAGCCGCGTGCGCCAACGCTTTCCCGCGGCGGGCGATGTCCTCGCGCGAGCGCGGGATCAGGTGGCTGATGTTGGTGAGCTCACCGGTTTCCGGATGCGCGAACAGACAGTCACCGGCGTGGTCGTGCTGCAGGTCGTAGAGTCCGGCCACCGATTGCACCGCGCCGGCGAACGGTTCGAATTCCGTTACGTCGGACACCCGTTGGCCGCCGATCCACACTTCGCGCCCGTCACGCAACCCCGAGATGTATTCCTTGCCGGTTCGTGCCGCCATTACGTCTCCTCCGATGGTGGTGATGCGACTTCGTCGTGGCCCGCTGTGGCTTTCGGGCCATCGGCTTTCCGGTGATGACGCTATGAATCGGCCGTGGGGGCGGCAACGCCGTCGGTCCGGCAGCCGGAACGGTCGACATCTGCCGAGCGGATGGCTGGTATCCAAACTATCTATTGGACATATGGGTGTCGACGTCCCAAGGTGGAAGTGCCGGCCCGTTCGACGGGCTCGATGCGCGAAACACATTCGGATGCAAGGGGTTGAGACATGGCGGTTTTCCGTGACTTGCGGCATTACATCGACACTCTGACCGAGAAACTCGGTGCCGATGAGGTGCAGACGATCAAGGGCGCCAACTGGGATCTCGAAATCGGTTGCATCACGGAGCTGTCGGCCGAGAAAGAGGGCCCGGCATTGCTTTTCGACGACATCCCCGGATATCCGTCGGGATACCGCGTGTTCACCAATTTCATGGGGACCGTGTCGCGCTGCGCCGTCGCCCTGGGTTTGCCCGCCGACACCTCCGCGATGGACATCATCCGCGCGTGGAAGGACCTCGGTAAGCGCATCGAACCCATTCCGCCCGTTGAGGTTTCCGAGGGCGCGATCCTGGAGAACGTACTCGAGGGCGACGACGTGGACCTGGAGATGTTCCCGACCCCACGGTGGCACGACGGAGACGGCGGGCGCTACATCGGAACCGCGTGCATGGTCATCACGCGTGACCCGGACACCGGCTGGGTCAACGTCGGCACGTACCGGGGGTGCGTGCAGGGCAAGGACCGGCTGTCGCTGTGGATGCTCGGAAACCGGCACGCGCTCGCGATCGCCAAGAAGTACTGGGATCGGGGCAGCGCGTGCCCGATCGCGGTGGTGGTCGGTTGCGATCCCATCCTGACCACAGCTGCCGCCATCGCGGCCCCGTCTGGAGTGTGCGAGTACGACGTCGCGGGCGGACTTCGGGGCGTCGGCGTCGAGGTCATCTCTGCGCCCGGCACCGGACTGCCGATCCCGGCCAACGCCGAGATCGTCTTCGAGGGCGAGATGCCGCCGGTGGAGGAAGAGTCGGTGCACGAAGGTCCGTTCGGGGAATGGACCGGCTACTTCACCCACGCCGGCGATGAGACGGTCGTGCGCGTGCAGCGGATCCTGCATCGGAATTCGCCGATCATCCTCGGCGCCCCGCCGATGATCCCCACCGTACCCGCCGGCGATCAGGCGGTGCCGCTGTACTCGGCATCGGTCACTTGGGACCACCTGGAGGCCTCCGGTGTGCAGAACATCAAGGGCGTCTGGGCATACGCGCGTCAGCTCATGATGGTGATCTCGATCGAGCAGACGGGTGCGGGTGACGCCATGCATGCGCTGCTCGCCGCCGCCGGCCGCAAGCGCACCGGGGGTGTGGACCGCTATTTCGTCGTGGTCGACGAGGACATCGACATCACCGACATCAACCATGTGTTGTGGGCGTTGTTCACCCGCGTCGACCCCGCCGAATCGATCCACGTCTTGCGCACGCCCACTACCGCGATCGACCCGCGGTTGTCGCCCGCCAAGCGTGAAGCCGGCGACATGTCGATGGGAATCGTCTTGATCGATGCGTGTAAGCCGTTCGCGTGGAAGGACTCGTACCCGCGGGCGAACCGGTTCGACGAGCCGTACCGGGCGCAGATCCGGGATCGGTGGAAGGCGACGCTGCCGCTCTGACGGAGTCGAGGAAGGTGGAAAGTGATGATGTCGAAGGTGCCTGGTGAGGTCGCCGAATTGCTGCGCGGTTTCCCGGATGTCGACGTGCTGGAGCAGGCGTTCGCATTTCTGACCGTCGACACCGGCGGCTATCCGCACAGCGCGCTGCTTTCTCGCACCGAGCTGGAGCCCAGCGCCGACGAGGCGGTGCTGTTCGCCGTGGTGGCGAGTCCGCAGACCCGGGCCAACCTTCGCCGTACGGGGACGGCCGGCCTCATCGCGATCGACGGTACGACCTGTCACCACCTGAAACTGCGCATGACGGGGTCGTTGGCCGACCGTGGGGTGCTCGGATGTGTCTTCGCCGTGGTCGACCACAAACGCGACGACCTCGGAATTCCGTTGCAGCCGATGTCTTTCCTCACCTCCGCGGAACTCGCGAAGCGGGAGGACTGGCCGAGGACGCTCGACCTCTTCGGGCGGCTCCGCGCGGGATACGAGCAGTCGTGATGGCCGAAATGCCGATGCGAATCATCGTGGGCATCAGCGGTGCCAGCGGCGCACCGTTCGCGGTGCGGTTGTTGGAGACGCTACGCGAGATGCCCGATGTGGAAACCCATTTGGTGATGAGTACCTGGGGAAAGTCGAACATCGAGGTGGAGACCGACCGCACGGTGTCCGAGATCGTTGCCTTGGCCGATGTCACCTACAAGCTCGGTGAGCAGGGTGCCGCGATCTCATCCGGTTCGTTTCGCACCGCCGGGATGATCATCGTGCCGTGCAGCATGAGAACGTTGTCCGCCATCCGCTATGGGATGGCGGACAACCTCATCTGCCGGGCCGCGGACGTGGTGCTCAAGGAGGGGCGGCAGCTGGTGCTGGTGCCGCGGGAGACCCCGCTGAACACCATCCACCTGGAAAACATGCTCGCGTTGAGCAGGATGGGCGCGCGGGTGGTGCCGCCGATGCCGGCCTTCTACAACCATCCGCGAACAATCGGCGACATCATCGATCACGTCGTGGTGCGCATTCTCGATCAGTTCGGGCTGGATGCCCCACAGGCGAAAAGGTGGCGCGGACTGAGTGCGGCGCGCCGGGACCGGCCGGCCCATGCCGGCCACGACCTCACCTAGGCCGGCGGCGCCGCGCACGTGCCGACACGGTCGTGGCATGCTCGACGAAGGCCTGCGCGGCGGGATTGAGGGTGGGACGATCGCGCCAGATCATCCCGAGCCGGCCGGGCGGCAGATCGGGCACCGGCACACCGGCCAGCTGATCACTTTGGGCCAGAGCTGATTCGGGGACCAATCCGACGCCGAGCCCCTGCTCGACGAGCGCCACCAAAACATCTGGGTCACTGGCCTCGAAGGCGATCCGCGCACGCACCCCCGCGCGCTCGAGGGCCCGGTCGAGTTGCCAACGCAGCCCGGAGCCCTCGGGCAGCGCGATCAATGGATGATCGGCCAACTCGCCGAGCGACGCCTCGTCACGATGGGCCAGCGCGGATGATGGTGGCAGTATGGCGATCACCGCCTCTCGGTGCAGTTCACGAACCTGCATGCCGCGCGTCGTGGCATCGGTGAGGCTCGTGAACGCCACATCCAATCTGCCGTCGGAGATGCGCTGTGTGAGCATCGAGGCAGCATCCTCGACCAGCGACAGGTCGACCCCGGGATGCCTGCGATGAAATGAGGCCAACAGCTGGGGGAGGTCGATGCTGCGGGGAGAGATGGAGGTGATGGTCCCGATGGCTACCCGGCCATGCAGCAGGCCGGTGAGGCCATCGACGGCGGCGCGTCCGGATGCGAGCGCATCCATCGCCGCGCGCACGTGGGGTAGAAGGGCTTCGCCGGCAGCGGTGAGCTTCGCCGCGCGCGGGTGTCGCTCGAAGAGTTGCTGCCCGACCTCGCGTTCGAGCGCCTTGATGTGTGCGCTGACACCGGATTGTGCGAGATGCAGGCGCGACCCGGCGGCGGTGAAGGTGCCCTCCTCCGCGACCGCGACGAAGCACTGCAACTGGTGGATGTCCATTCTCAGCCAAATCTAGCTTCCGAACCCGATTCCGGCGGCTCCTCGGACAACGGTGTCACCTGGTAGGACAGCAGGCGCCAACGCCCGCCGGTGCGTCGCCAGACAACCAGCATCGACCAGAACACGCCGTCGCTGACCTGGCCGGCCACCGCCGGTGAGGTGCCCGGGTCATTGCCGTCCAGTGTTCCCTTCAGCGATTGTTTGCCCCAGCAGAGTGCGATATCGCCGAATGTCTTGACCTGCAGATCGAAGTACTCCATCTCAAGGTCTCGTGAGTTCATCGTGGTCTGGATGTGCTCTTCGGCCGTGATCAGGTCCCCGGGAAGCTCGGTGCCCAGAAACTCGGCATCGTGCAGATCCACCAGTGCCGCGTGGTCGCGGGTGAGGATGGCTTCCTTCATCCTGGGGTACTGGGCGAGCACCTCGGCAACGGCTGCCGGGTCATTGACGAGATAGTTGGGCACGTTTCCTCCGATTCTCTTGGGGAGTAAGTCAATTGGTGTCGCGGATCGCATCTCTCGCGTCGGGTGCGGATGAACAGCACCCAGCCATTGGGCCAAAGGCGAGGGAAAGAATGGGATTGCGCCCCGGTAGCGATCGGTGACACCGATCCAAGCGCACGCGTAGGGCCAACTCTATCAGAGAGCCGGCCCCTGCGCGCCAGAGAAGGTATCGACTCAGGAAATCAGTTCCCCGCCAAGGGGAACCAGCCCGCGGCTGTGCAGGCCGCCGTCGGAGTTGATCACACAGCCGGTGACCGACTTCGTGCGTTCCTTGCAGGCGAGGTACACGTATGCCCAGGAATGGTCGGCGGGTTCGGACGCGACCTGCAGCGGGTTGGTGCGGCGGATCAACGTCGCCAGGTCCGGCATGTCGGCCAGCCGCTGTTGTCCGGTAGCTGTCGCGTCAAGGCCGCGCAGCGCGGTGACGGTGCCGCCCGGTGCCACCGCGTTGACCCGGATCTCCGGTGCGAGCTCGAAGGACAGCTGCGCCAGCAGTCCGCGTACGGCGAACTTCGAACCGGTGTAGAGCGGGCCGCCGCCCCCTGGCAGATAGCCGGCGTTCGAGATGGTGAGGACAACATTGCCCTGCGCCTTCTTGAGTTCGGGCAGCGCGGCTTTCACCGCAAGCAGTGTTCCCTTGACGTTCACGTCGAACATCTCGCTGAATGCCGCGTCGAGGGTGTCGTCCGGCAGGCTCTCGAGCGATGCGAAATAGTCGAAGATGCCGGCGACCGTGACGAGCACATCGACGCCGCCGAACTCGCGTACGGTCTCTGCGACACACCGTTGGTGATCGCCGTACCGTCTCACATCCCCCTCGGTGGCCCACACGTTCTGCCGCGCACGCAGATCGGCGACCGCGTCGCCGTCCCGGTCGAGCACCGAAACCCGTGCGCCTTCGGCCACGAACCGGTCTACGACCGCCCTCCCGATTCCGGTGCCGCCCCCCGTGACCAACACCGTCTTGTCCGTCAGCCATCCATCCGTCATAGCCGCGCCTGATCGTCGGACGTGACGAAATCGGGTTCCTCAACCCCTATGCCGGGCCGGCAGGGGCCGATCGATCCCTCCAGCATCCGCGTGAAGGTATCGGTGGTCTGCCATGTCAGTGCCTCCAGCTCAACCGGGTCCAGGCGGATGGTGGTGCCGCGCCGGGGTGAGCTGATCTGCAGGCGCTCTCCGTTGCCGGTGCTGACGACCTCAAGGACGACGTCGGCGAATTCGTTACTGAGACGCATTGTCACAAGAAGATCCCCAGGTTCGCCGTCAACAAGGTGGTATGGGCCAGGTGAACTGTGCGCCGGGCCAGGCGCCAACCGTCGGCGGTGTCGCGCAGCACATCGAAACGCTCACCGACCAGGATGTCGTAATCCGCCAGATCGCCCTGTGCCCGGTAGCAGAGGAAATTGCTGCGCACGTTGTACTCGTCGTCACCTAATGGATCGACTCGCACATTGGTGATGAGACGCTGAGTGCGCGACGGCGGATCCTCGGCGTACGCGTGCTCGGTATACAGCCGCGCCACCCGCATCTTCATCGACGCGATGGTGTCCTTCATGTGGAATCCGGTCGGGGAGAACTCCAGGTTGCGAGCCTCCGGCCCGCGGGTCACCCGGATCGGCATCAGGTACTCGAGATCGTCGGCGAGGCCGCTGAGCCACAGGTCGAACTCGTGGTGATCCAGCCGCTCGGCCTCCAGGTACAGAAACCGGGCACAGTCGGCGGTGACATCGCGGGTGAGGCCGACTGGGGCATCGATGCTCATGAGCGCGCTCCCTTCTCGGTCAGTTCTTCTGCAGCAGGCGTCATCTCGCGAAGCCAGCGGCGGTAGAAGGCCCGCTGCGGTGCCTCACCGAGAGCGGTGGTCGTGGCAATACCGGGATATTGCCAGTCCGTGTCCTCGGCATAATCGCTCATGCCGTCGAGACCGAGCTGAAAATTGAAGCGCATGCCGCATTTCCGCGCGAACACCGATTTGCCGGCTTGCGGTGCGCCGCCCCACACCACCGTGTCGTCCTGCTCGAGAATCCCGGCTGGGCCGTGCATGCTCAGACCGGCGACATAGGCATCCTCGTTCAGCCCGGCGGGTGCGGACTTCCAACCGAGGGTCCAGTTCCAGTTGACGATGCCATCGGGCCCGACCGGCTGCCACTGTCGTAGATGGGTGAACACCATCGGCGGTGCGTCGGGATGCGGAGCCGCGGGCACGCGGACCAGACCGAAATTCGGGAAGATGAGGAACGTTGTGGCCGAGTGGTTTTCGACGAACTGGCGCTGCAAGGGCGTCAACCGCTCCAGCTGGAAGGTCTCGGCGACCTCCGGCGGGTATCCCGAGGTGTGCCACGGCGGGGGAAGGAAGCCGTTGTTGACGATCATGCCGTGGCCGTGTTCGAAGTACACGTGCCGGGACACGCCCTGCGGGCCGGCGCCACCGGTCTCGATCCGGGGGAACATGCCGACGTCCTCGGCAGAGCGGTGTAGTGAGGGCACGTGGTAGGCGTCCGCCATGAAGTTCTCCGCGCCCGATTTCCAGTTGGCCGGTACCCGCCAGCGGTGCGGTTCGCCGATGGTCGTCATACCCGATTCGTTCAGGCCGAGCAGGACGTCGAGGTACCAACGCATGTCGCCGAGGTACTCGTCGAGCGTGGGAGCGTCGGGATCGAGTGCGGCGAATACCAGACCGTGCACCGAATCCACGTGCGGTGCCGCGGCGAGCCCCCAGCTGCCGGCATCGAGCTTCTTGTATGCCTTCTTCCGGTAGGGCGCCCCACTCCATTCGCCCGTATTCTTGAAAACCCATGAGTGATAGGGGCATCGGAAATGGGAGCTGTTGCCCTTCTCGACGCGGCACACCGTGCTACCGCGGTGCGTGCACTTGTTGAACAGGACGTGGATCAACCCGTCTTCATCCCGGACGACGATGAACTGGTCCTGCCCGATGTAGCGGAGTACATAGTCGCCCGGTTCGGGAATCTCCGACTCGTGCGCGACGAAGCACCAGCAGCGGGCGAAAATACGTGCCATTTCCCGTTCGTAGAGATCAGGGTCATTGAAGATGCGTGGCGATATCACGCCGCCGGCGAGGTCGGATTCGGCCGCATGGAGAAACTCCGATATCGGATCCATTGATGCGGGCCGAACCGCCGAATCACCATTGCGCAACTGCTCGATCAATGTTGGTTCTCCTTGAGTGAGGGACAGCTATCGACGAATGCCCGGTAACCTACGAGGGCAACGGGGGCGGCCCCAAGTGGCGTGGTCCGGACCGTGGAACATCGCCGGAATTTTCCGAATCTCCGTTTGCCAGCTTCGATTCGCGTCGCGAAGTACGCATTGTTGGCTATGGTTTTCAACCGAATGCACCACCTATGCGCGAGGTCAGTCCATGGACAACACGCCGCCTTCGGGGCCGCGCCACCTGCTGCCCGCCGACCTGACCAGCCTGGTCGGGCGCCGGGCCGAGGCGGCCGAGGTGCGCCGGCTGCTGGGGTCCTCGCGGTTGGTCACGTTGATCGGTATCGGTGGGGTCGGAAAAACCCGTCTGGCCACGCAGGTAGCCCGCAAGTCGCAGCGGGCCTTCGCCGACGGGGTGGCCCTGGTGGAGCTGGCCGGCGTCACCGATCCCGGACTGGTCCCGCTTGCGGTCGCGGAGTCGCTGGGCCTCGCGGTGCGACACCAGGACGTCGTATGGGCGCTCACCGAGTATCTGCGGGCGCGCGATCTGCTGCTGATTCTCGACAACTGCGAGCACCTTCTCGACCAGTGCGCGGTGCTCGCCCGGAATTTGCTGTCCGCCTGCCCGACACTGCGCATCCTGGTCACCAGCCGCGAAGCGCTGCGGGTCAGCGGCGAACATGTTTTCCTCGTTCCGCCGCTCGCCGTCCACCGCGACGACGGCGATCGGGACACCGCTCCGACCGAGGCGGTCCAGTTGTTCGGGGAACGTGCCGGCGCGGTGGATCCGGACTTCCGGATCACCGCGGAGAACTCCTCGGACATCGTGAAACTGTGTGCCCGCCTCGACGGTTTGCCGTTGGCAATCGAACTGGCAGCCGTTCGGATGCGTGCGCTCACACCGGCGGCGTTGCTCGACCGGCTCGACCATCGTCATGATCTGCTCAACGTGGGCGACCGGTCCGCCGCACCACGGCATCATTCGCTCCGTGCGGCGCTGGAATGGAGCTACGAGCTGTGCTCGGAGCCGGAACAACGGCTGTGGGAACGTCTTTCGGTGTTCTCCGGGTGGATCATGCTGAGCGCTGCGGAGTGCATCTGTAGTGACGATGTGCTTCCGCGGGACGATGTCGCGGGGCATTTGTCGGCGCTCGTCGACAAGTCGATCGTGGCGCGTCATGTGTCCGAGGGGCACCAGGGCTACCGGTTGCTGGAGACCGTCGCCGAGTACGGCCGGGAGCAATTGCGCTGCCGCGGTGAAGAAGCCGCCGTCCGCGGGAGGTACCGCGCTTACTACTGCCGGCTCGCGCACGAATTCGAGAGCCACTGGTTCGGACCCGACCAGCTCGACCTGGTCGGGCGGATGAGAAACGAACAGGTCAATGTCCGCGCGGTTCTCGGCGCGGTGCTCGATGATCCGCATGGTGGACGGGCCGCACTGCAGATGGCGGCAGACCTGTTCTGGTACTGGCTGGGCTGCGGTCAACTCCGCGAAGGCAGGCACTGGCTGGACCGGGCACTGGCAGCCGACGCCTCGCCGAGCTCCGAGCGGGCGGCAGCACTGTGGGCGAACGGCTATATCGCGATCGCGGAGGGCAAGACCGTGGTTGCGCTGCAGATGCTGCGGGAAAGCCAGTCGCTTGCCGAGTCCCTCGGCGATACCGGCAATCTCGCGCACGCCACGCATTTCAGAGGGGTGGCCGAACACAATCTCGGCAACACCGCGTTGGGTACCGAGCTGATCCGGGAAGGTTCGTTGCTGGAGGAAGCCGGGGGACCGAGCTTGCACCACGTGCTCGCTCAGGAGCAGGTCGGCTGGCTGCACTGCAGGCGTCGCGACCCGCAGCAGGCGGTGGAGGTGCTCGGCCGATGTCTGGCGGAATGCGATCTGCGGGACGAACGCTGGTTGAGGTCATGGATTTTGACGTTCCTGGGCCTGGCCAACTGGATGTTGGGTGAGATGGATCTCGCGCAACGGCAGCTGCGGGAAGCGTTGGACGGCAAGATGCGCTTCCACGACTCGCTCGGCACCGCCGTGGTCATCGAGCTGACCGCCTGGCTGGCCGCCAGGCAAGGCGAACCCCTGCGAGCCGCGCGGCTGCTCGGTGCGGCGCAACGTGCCTGGGAACCCATCGGCAACTATCCCGGCGGGTTCGAACTGCCGAATTGGAACGACGAGATCTCCGCCGAGTTACGGGCCGTCTTGGGGGGCAGTGAGTTCGAGGCACTGCTGGCCGAAGGCCGTGGGATGAGCATCGACAAGGCCGTCGGCGTGGCGATGGGTGATTCCGAGCCGGCTCCACAGGCGCCGGCGCCGGCGGATCGCGCGCTGGCAAGTCTGAGTCGACGTGAGGCCCAGGTGGCGGGCATGGTGGCCGACGGCATGACGAACAAGCAGATCGCGCAGGCGCTCGTGCTGTCGCTGCGCACCGTCGAGAGCCATGTCGAGCACATCTTCGCCAAACTCGGGGTGCGGTCCCGGACACAGGTCGCGGTTCTTTACGCCGCCGGCCGGACGCCACGCTGAACGTCAGAACATCGCTCGGTTGGTGAGTACACCGGTGGCGCTGCGGGCCTGCATCGTGGCCGCAGCGGCGACGTCGGCGAAGATGAGCCCGGGCGCAGCGGCCAGCTGGGCGGTCACCCCGCCCAGCGGATCGGCGATCAACGAGCAACCCACACCGGTCGGGGCACCTGGATCCACCTGGACGTCCGAGGTTTTCGGGTCCGCCTGATCGCAGCCGACGATCCACGATCCTGAATCGAGCGCGCGGGCGCGAACCAGTGTGTTCCACTGCTCGGCCTTGCCCGGGCCCGCACCCCATGACGCGGGTAGCAGTATTGCCGTGGCGCCCGAGGTGGCCAGCTGCTGAAAGAGGGCGGGAAAGCGGACGTCGTAGCACGTGGCGACACCGAGGACCACGTCGTCGACAGTGACGGTGACCGGTTGGGTCCCCGGCGCGACCGTGTCCGATTCGCGGTAGCCGAATGCGTCGTACAGATGGATCTTGTGATATCCGGTGTGATGACCGAGGCCGCTGAGCAGCACGGTGTTTCGCACGCGATCGCCGTCAGGGGTGAACATGCCCGCCGCGATGAGAACCGAGTGCGCGTCGGCGAGCTCGGAGACTGCGGTGGCCCACGGCCCGTCGATTGGTTGGGCGACCGCGGCGAGGGGACTGCCGAAGTGCGCCATGGTCGCTTCGGGGAACACCACCACCCGCGCACCACCGTCGGCGGCGCGCCGCACCCAGGATTCCATGAGGGCGAGGTTGCCGGCGGGGTCAGCCACCGAGGTGATCTGGCATGCCGCGATACGAAGCGTGGCGGCGGTCATGTTCAGTCGTCTCCTTCGACACGCGGGATCCACCCCGGTCGGCTCAGCAAGTACCGAACCATCTGCCCGGGAATCGTCAGTGCGGTTTCGATGTCATTGCGGTCGGCCGGTAGATGCGTCCGAATACTCTGGTGCTGACCGGATTTCATCTTGTCGACCCATTCCGGGTCGATGAGGGCGGCGCGGCCGACCGCGACGAGATCGGCACCGGCGTCCAGTGCCTCACGGGCATCATGGAGCGTCCGAATTCCGCCGCTGGCGACGACGGCGCTGCGGCCTGCGACCGCCGCGGCGATCGCAGTGATCGGATTGCGTGACTCGACGGCTTCGCGACTCTTGGTCCAGTCACGGTCTTCTGGTTGTGGCGAGTTCTTGCGGAAGTCGTCCATCGAGATGTGTACATAGTCGACTCCGGCTTCGGCGAGGTGGTCGCAGAGCAGCGTCGAATCGTCGAGGGTGTAGCCGCGGGCTTCGGACTCGAATGGGGTAACCCGGAATCCGACTGTCACCGCGGGGCCGACCGCTGTCCGTACCGCTTCGGCGACTGCGAGGGGGAAGCGTGCCCGTTTGGCCGAATCACCGCCCCACTCGTCGGTGCGTTGATTGGCCCGCGGCGAGAAGAACTGATGGATCAGATAGTGGTTGGCCCCGTGGATTTCGATCCCGTCGAATCCGGCCTGCACACCGAGAGCGGCCGCCCGTCCGAATGCGGTTATGAGGTCATCGATCTCGTCGCTGCGCAGTTCGCGCGGGGTACGGGCATCGGGACGGGCGGACGGGATCGGCGACGGTCCGCGGATCCCGCTGGGGCCTACCAGGTCTGGCAGAGCGATGCGCCCGCCGTCGTAGAGCTGCAGCAGGGCAAGCGCGCCGCCGCGGCCGATCGACCGGGCGACTGCCCGCAGGCTTTCCAGGTGATCTTCGGTCGAAGCCCCGATGCCCTGCCAGGACCGGCCGTCCTCGTGGACATATGCGCACGACGTCACGGCGGCCCCGAACTCGGTGGCTCCGCGGCGGCCCAGGTACCGCAACTCGTCCTCCGTCACGCGCCCCTGCGGGTCGGAAGAGTTGGTGGTCATGGGTGCGAGCATGAAGCGGTTTCGGAGTGTCGCCCCGGAGGCGAGGCGTAGTGGCGACCAGGGATCGGTGATCGTGCGCATGGCGGCTCCTTGTGGCACGTCTTCGTGGAAACGTTGGGCGGTCACGGTCTCCTCAATCGACTGCCGGAGGCGTCTGCCGTACCGAGTAGGACAGCGAGATCACCTCGTCCGCGACGGGATCGCGCAGCTCCACACCCCATCCGGTGCTGAACTGGTTGACCTCGGGACGCATCGGGATGGTCCCGGACATCAGCACTGTGCCCGGGTTGAGAAGATCGCGCGAACGCAGCTCCTCGACCCAGAACAGAGGCGACAGCAGTTCGGTCAGGGTGCCCTGCTGGATGACCTCGATGCCGGACTCGGTTTCGACGGTGCCGGTCAGCGTGAACTCGTCGAGCCGGTCGGCGATGGAGGCCAGGCGCCAGGCCCGGCCGGCCAGCACGTCCGGGGCGGCCTGTTTGCTCCAGGCCACGCCGTGTTGTTCGAGGCGCCGATCCGTGTGGTCACACGCCGCGGTGAGCAGCAGGTCGTCGGGTCCGGTGCCCGCCACCACCAGCGCCCATTCCGCCTCGCCCGAGGTGAGATCGTGCTGGACATCGATGGATTCGGTCTGCATCGCCAGGTAGGAGGCGATCGGGTAGATGCACGGGATGCGGGTGGGAGCGGGCACACCCAACTCGGCGAGCTCGTTGATGTGGGCGGTCACGTCGGCTTGGCTGCGACCTGCGTATCCGGCGTTCAGCAGAGTGTCGACGTCGACGGTGACCGATTCGTCGCCGCGCAGCGTAAAGGTGAGTTGTGGCATGGGTGTCCTGACTGTCGGTAGGCCGCGAGTTGAGGCCGGCTGGATGGGGTGGAGTGTTGGAGCGCAGGGAGTTTCGGGGAGAAGATCACCGCGTAGCGCGGCGCCAGGCGGCTTCCTGGACGTGTCTTGCGATGCCGGCGGCTGCCGTCCGGACAGCCGGTGCCGCCTCGGCGGGCCGGAACCGGTGCACTGGACCCGAAATCGAGATCGCCGCGACGACGGCACCCGACCAGCTGCGGATGGGGGCCGCAATACACGTCAGGCCGGGTTGGCTCTCCTGGCGGTCGTACGCCACCCCACAGCGCCGGATGGCGGCCAGATCGCGGTCGAGTTGCGCAGGGGAGGAGACACTCAGCGACGTGGCAGGCCTCAGGTTTGCCGCGACGCGCGCGATGACCTTCTGGTCGCCGAATGCGAGTAATGCCTTTCCGATAGCGGTGTTCGCGGCACGGAGCCGGCCCCCAACGCAGGCGGGCGAGTTCACCCCGTTGTGGCCGTGAATCTTGTCGATGTACAGGACGTCCTGACCGGCCAGGATTCCGAGATTCACGGTCTCATGGGTTATCTCGTACAAGTCGAGCAGATGCGGCAATGCGACGCGGCGCAACTCGTGGTTGTCCGGTTGGCTGCCGAGTGCGGCCAGCTCGTTGAGCCGTGCTCCTGGGGAGTACTCCGTGCCGCGTTTGGTGACCATGTCCCAGTCAACGAGGACGGCCAGCAAGCGGTGCGCTGTCGATTTCGGCAGTTGTGCCTGCCGCGCGATCTCCGATACCCCCATGGCCGGGCGATTCGGCGTGAAACAACTCAGCAGCGCGAGGGCCTTGGCAACCGAGGTCGATGAGTCCGGGTCCAGCGGACGGTCGGCTACCAACTGTACGGCGGGTGTTCGGTGCAGCGAGCGGGTCGGTGGGGACATTACGGTGGGGCTGATCGTTGTCATCGTTGCCTCTCTGTCGCGAACGCGCACGACGTCTTCCACGAGCCGGGCCGCAATGCCGTCACGTACCGCTCCCGTGTGGCTGGCCGAACTGGGGCTTCAGTTCGGCGGTGAGCGGCCCGACGTGCGGCGCTGGTTCATTCGGCCCGGTGCCCGACGGTATGGCAGTAGTGGTGCGGGTCACATCCGGGGAATTACCGAAAGACACCTACCTAACGGCTCGCTACGGCGGGGTGAACCTGCCGTGACCGGGCCCGGAACCACCTTCAGCACGCCAGGGCGACGGTCCCGAGCGACGAGAACCGTGCCGTGACCGGGAACCCGACCGGCAGCGGCACCGGCGCCGTTCCGACGAGAACCGTCCAGCCGCTCTCGATGGCGTGACCGCGGCGGGCAAGGCAGTTCGCCGCCGCGGCGAGTGCCTCGGCCGGATGGCTTCTGGCCACCGAATCGAAACGAGTCACCGTGGCGTCCCCGGCGGCGACGGTGATGCCGGCCTCTTCCTGCGAAAGGTCAAGGCCGGCGGGGTCGAAACCCACCGGTCCGGTCAGGTAGTAGGACGAGGACAAGTTGTCGGCCACCAGGTCAGCCGGAGCGCACCGGCGGTCCGAATAGCGGCTGTCCGTGATTTCCAGGCCCGCGAACACGAGACCGACCGCCGCCAGAGCCGCCGCCGCGGTGACCCCGGGACCGCCGAGGCGCCGGCCCATGACGAACGCGATCACCGGTTCGACCCCGGGGTGGACCAGCAACTCCGCGGGCAGATGATCTCTTGTGCGCAGTGCCATCGCGTCGGTCAGCCATCCGGTCAGCGGCGTCAGCGATGAGCCGGACTGCACCTTGATGCCGACGATGTGCTCGCCGCGCTCGATCCGCTGACTCAATGCCTCGTCCTGGATCCGATAGGCGAGGTCGAAGTTCAGATTGCGGCATTCCGCCGAAAGTGACGCCACCCGTAGCTTCTTGGCCTGCGCGCTCAGCAGCCTTCCGGCAATGGAGTCGACGGTGGACTGGATTGTTGTGCTGAGTTCGATGTTCACCTGCTGGTGCTCCTGACGTCGTCGGTGTGCCGGGCGTTCACCGTGACGGTTCAACGCGACCGAGGGGAATGCGCACGGTCTGAACTGTGGAACGTCCGCAGCTGGTGCGGGTGGCATGCCACCCTGCGGAACGCGGCCATTGTCCATCTCCGATCCGGACGGAAACCTGCTGTGCCGATGCCTGTTCGAACACGGAAGGGAAATGGTGAATGGCGACGCTGACGGTCGATGACGTTGATCTCTACTACGAGGATCACGGGCGCGGAGAACCGCTGCTGCTGGTGCATGGCGCCGCGGCGTCGGGGCGCTGGTTCGGTGACCTGATTCCCCAACTCGCAGCCAAGTACCGGGTGATCGTGCCGGATCTGCGCGGGTTGGGACGCAGCGCGCGGGTGGCCCCGCTGGACCGCCCGCAGGTGTGGGTGGCCGATCTCTGGCGGCTGCTGGACTCCCTCGGGCTCGACCGCGTCCATCTCGCCGGGGTTTCGCTCGGTTCGCGGATCGCGGGACGAATGGTGCTCGACAACCGGGCACGGATCACGACCCTGACCGTTGACGCGCCGATCATCGGATTGAGCAAGAGCGGAAATGCCTCGCTCAATTCAGTTTTCACGGCCGTGGACCCGGAGAGTGATCAGGCTCGCGAGTGGAACGATCTGCACGGCGACGACTGGCGGGATGCCGTCCGGTTCTATGCCGAGACCCGAAGCACGGAACAGTTCCAGCAGTACTTCACCCTGCGGCCGCATCTGGCCGACATCGACGTTCCCACCCTGATCTGTCGAGGCGACCTCGATGATGCGATCCACCCGGTGGATGACGCGTTCATCTGGCACAAGCAGGCGCCCGATACCCAGTTGTTCATCGCTCCGGGGCTGACCCAATCGTCGATCATGTTGGAACGGGCGGCGAACTTCGTCACCGAATTCGAGGCATTCCAGGCGCGTTGCGCGCTCGGTTCCGCGGCATGACCCGAGCGCTCGTCACCGGATTCGGGGCGTACGCGACCGAGAGCGACAATCCCAGCGGTGTGATCGCACAGCGACTGGACGGGCAGCAGATCGCGGGCCTCCGCGTCGCCGGCCGCGTGCTGCCAGTGGACACCGAACAGGTGCACGACCTGTTGGCCGAGGCCATCGAGTCGCTGCAACCCGCGGTAGTGGTACTGACGGGGGTCGCACCCGGCCGTACCGCACCCGCCGTGGAACGCGTCGCGATCAACGTGCGGGATTTTCCGATTCCCGATTCCGCGCAGCGTGTTCCGATCGACGAACCGATCGTGGCCGGCGGCCCGGCCGCCTACCTGAACACGTTGCCGGTCAAGGCGATCGTGGACGGTTGGCGGCGTGCCGGGCTCGCCGGCTACGTCTCCAACACGGCAGGCACCTATCTCTGCAACCAGGTGTTCTACCTGGCGCGGCATTTGTGCCGCGCGGCAGACGCCCGCGTCGGGATGGTTCATCTGCCGGTGACGCCGGCGCGGTCGACGGCGAGCGCACCTCCACTGCCGTCAACGCCGATCGATGTTCTCGAACACCAGGTACGACTGGCACTTTCGATCTCGGCAGAGCACACGGGCGACGACCTTCGGATCGGGGGAGGGGCGATCAGTTGACGGAGACAGCACGTGGTGCCGCTACTCGGATGCGCTCGGAGCAGAGCAGCAGTCGCACCCTGGAGATCGATGGACACCTGGTCCACTATCACGATGTAGGTGCCGGTCCGCCGCTGGTCATGCCGCAGGCGTTCGGCCCGTTGCCCGGTACGACGGCCTGGCTGACCTACCACCGCACCCTCGGTGAGCTGGCTCTGAGGCATCGGTGCATCCTCGTGGACTACCCGAACTTCGGGCGCAGCGCACCGAGAGAGTTCCACGAGTCGGTGCACGACCTGTATGTGCGGAACACCCTCGGGATTCTGGACCGACTCGGGCTGGACACCGTTGTTGCTCTTGGCGTCTCCACCGGGGGGACGGTGGCGATCGGTATGGCGCTCGCGGCACCGGGACGCGTGGAACGGTTGATCGTCGGTGGCTGTACCGCGTCGACCGGCGGTGACCCGTACCTGCTGGCGACGGCACCGACCGAGGTCGGGCGTCTGTTCGACGAGTGCCAATCACGTCCGCCGGACCGCGAGCGTATTGCGAGGCTGCTCCGGAGTCTCGTCTTCGACCCCGGGTCGATCGGTGACGATCTCGTCGAACAGCTGTACCGGTGGCGGGTCGACGAACCGCACCACGCCGAGGCGTGGTCCCGCTCGACCATCGTGGCGCGCAGCAACCTGGCCGCGCTGCAGGCGGTGGTGGTACCCACGCTGGTGATCCATGGACGACATGACCGCATGGTGCCCTTGGAGGGCGCCCTGCAGTTGCTGAGCCATCTGCCGTCGGCAGATCTGGTGGTGCTGAACAAATGTGGGCACTGGCCGCCGTACGAACGCCCGCGTGACTTCGCCCGTGCCGTCGGGGCATTCCTTTCGGCGTGAACGTTCCGGTGGACGGATCGGTGCCGTTGCCGGTGTCCGGTGCGTTCGCGAAAGCTGCGTATCCGAGGCCGCGTCGCGCGACTGTCGCGGGCAGGCCGGGAAGGTAAATTCATGAATGAAGTTGTCGCACTGGGGTATCTGGGTCTACGTGCAGCAGATCTGGATGCCTGGCGCACATACGGGACCGAGATCCTGGGCCTGCAGGACGTCTCGGCGCACGAGCATTGCGATGACCAGACGGTCCTGCTGCGCGGTGACAGCCGCAGCTGGCGTCTGGCGATTCACCAGGCCGATACCGGCGGAGCCGCCTATGTCGGCTGGGAGGTACCGAACAGGGCGGCGCTGGACCGGTTGGCCCGGCGGCTGGAGGACGCGGGCGTCGAGATACACGACGACCCCGACTGTGCCGCGGAACGTCAGGTCGATGCCCTCGTCCGGTGTACTGACCCAGACGGTCACCGGCTGGAGTTCTTCTACGGTGCCCGTGTGCCGAAGCGGCCGTTCGTCTCCCCGCGGGGTGTCCGGTTCGTGACCGGTGACCTCGGGATGGGGCATGTGTTCTTCTTCGTGACCGACCTCGTCGCCGCCAAGCGGTTCTATCTCGAGGTGCTGGGCTTCCGGCTCAGCGACACCATCCAATTCCACGGCCGCAAAGTCCATTTCGCCCACGTGAACCCGCGTCATCACAGCCTCGCATTCGTCGAGAACAACAACCTGGCGCCGGCCTTGGGACACTTCATGCTGGAGGTCACCGACATCGACGACGTCGGGCGGACCCTCGACGCGGTCCATGCCGGTGGGGTTCCACTGACCGAAACCCTGGGCCGGCACACCAACGACCTGGCGATCTCGTTCTTCATGAAGAATCCGTCCGGCTCGGAGGTCGAGTACGGCTACGACGGCCGGTTGGTCGACGACGCCACGTGGCGGGTGTCGAGCTACGACGCCACCAGTTTGTGGGGGCACCACCGTGACTGATGCACCGGGATCGTTTTCTCCGATGGGGGCAGCCCGATGACGAAGACCTACGTGGTCGTCGGCGCCAGCCTGGCCGGCGCCCGCGCGGTAGAGGCGCTGCGCAGCGAGGGCTTCGATGGCCGCATCATCCTGGTCGGTGCCGAGTACCACCTGCCCTACGATCGGCCGCCGCTGTCGAAAGAGGTGATCCTCGGGTCGAGAGACCCGGGCGACACCTTGATCCACAAGTCGGACTTCTATTCTCGCAACGACATCGAGCTTCTGCTCGGAGCCCGCGCGCGGCGTATCGATACGCACGGCCGGCGAGTCGAGCTGCACGATGGGGTGTCGATCCAGGCCGACAAGGTGTTGTTGTGCACCGGTACGACGCCGCGGCGTCCCGAGATCCCGGGACTCGACCTCGACGGCGTACATTTCCTGCGGACTGTTGATGACGCGGTCTCGATCCGTGACCGGATACGGGCCGGTGCCGCCGTGGTGATCCTCGGCGGCGGGTTGATCGGCATCGAACTGGCGGCATCGGCGCTCACGCTCGGCAACGACGTGACGGTGCTCGAACGCAGCGATGCGGTCCTCGGCCGGGTGTTGCCCGAACGAATTTCCCAGTGCCTGGCGCGTTTCCACGCCGAGCAGGGGGTGCGCATGGTGACCGGTGCCAAGGTGGCGGCGGTTGAAGGCGACCATCGGGTTCGCCGGGTCACGATGGACGACGGGACGAGCATCGAGGCCGATCTGGTGGTCGTCGGGGTCGGCGTGGCACCGGCCGTCGATGTGGCGGTCAACTCCGGAATCGCCGTGGACAACGGAATAGTGGTCAATGAGTTCTGTGAGACCTCGGTGCCCGGGGTCTACGCCGCGGGCGATGTGGCGAGCTCTCCATGCGGCCACGACACCGGACGGATCCGCTTGGAACACTGGCAAAACGCACAGAATCAGGGCATCGCCGCCGCGCGTTCGATGGTGGGACGGCGAGAACCCTACCGCGACTTGCCGTGGTTCTGGTCGGACCAGGGCGAGACGAACATCCAGGTGGCCGGACGGCTGCATCCGGAGGACCACGTCGTGTGGCGTGGCAGCCCGGAATCCATGCAATTCATGGCATTTCACCTGCGAGACCGCGTATTGGTCGGAGCCGTAGGGGTCAACCGGCGGCGTGAGGTGCGGATGGCGATGAGTCTGATCGGCCGGCGAGCCACGCCGGAGCCGGCGTTGCTTGCCGACCCGGCCATCGACCTGCGCTCTATCGACGACGTGGCGACACCCGTGGGGCAACAGTGAGGAGGAATCGGCAATGACGGCGATGGCAGAGTCCGAGCACCTGGTCCGGGTGTGCGCAGTGGGAGAACTGGGCCCGGGCAGCGTGAAACGGGTGGATGTCGATCCTCCGATCGCGGTGTACAACATCGACGGCGCGTTCTATGCGACTGCGGACTGGTGTACGCATGACAGGTCGTCCTTGGCCGACGAGGGGTTCATCGAGAACGGCCAGGTCGAATGTGGCTGGCATTTCGCCAAGTTCTGTGTGCGCACGGGGGCGGTCACCGCGCCACCGGCGACGCAACCACTCGCAACGTACTCGGTGCGGGTGATCGACGACGTCGTCTATGTCGCGGTAACCGGCTGAGCAACGTTCCGAAGTCCAGAACGGTTGCATCGACTGGCATTTCGCATGCTGATTAGCTCAACAACAGTCCTCGAATGTGAAGTGAAGGGAAATGATCGTGGCCATTGATGCCGGCTATCTGCGCTCGTTGGTGAATTGGGAGGAAGGCAAGATCGGGCCCGAGATCTTCGTCAGCGACGAGATCTACCGGTTGGAGCAGGAGCGCATCTTCGGGCGATCCTGGCTCTTCCTCGCGCATGACAGCATGATCCCCAAGCCGCACGACTTCTTCGCCACCTACATGGGCGGAGACCCCGTACTCGTCACGCGGCAGCCCGACGGCAGCGTCAAGGCATTCCTGAATGTGTGCCGGCACCGGGGGATGAGGGTCTGCCGGGCCGAAGAGGGAAACGCCCGTTCGTTCATGTGCACGTACCACGGTTGGACCTACGACAGTGCGGGCGAACTGGTGGGCGTTCCGAACCTCGACGACGCCTACGACAACAAGCTGTCCCTCGGCGACAACGGTCTGGTGCAGGTGGCGCAGGTCGCGAGTTACAAGGGGCTGATCTTCGGCAACTTCGACCCGGCAGCGCCACCGCTGGACGAGTACCTCGGCGCACTGAAGTTCTACATCGACGGCTGGGTCGACCATGCCGAGGGCGGGGTCGAGATCCTGCCCGGTGCCGTCAAGTGGACCATCAACGCGAACTGGAAGCTGGCTGCCGAGCAGTTCGCGGGTGATACCTACCACGCGACGACCAGTCACCTGTCCTCGCTGCTGGCCTTCGGGCCGGGGTTCGACGCGAAGGACGGCGCACATGTGTCGTTGCGCGAAGGTCATGGGGAGAGCTTCCTGTTCGAGCGACACACCCGGTTCTCGGACGACCCCCTGGGGCAGTACAACGAGAACAAGCGGCGGATCGCGCGCGAGCGGGTGGGCGACCGCGCCGACATGGTGGCCAACTTCAACGCGTTCCCGAACTTCGCCGGCCTTCCAGGTTCGGCCAACATCCGCGTGTGGCACCCGAAAGGACCGACGAAGTTCGAGATCTGGTCGTTCACCGTGGTCGAGAAGAACGCCCCTGAGGAAGCCAGGCGGGCTCAACAGATTTCGGCATCGTTCACGGAGGGCGCGGCCGGCGTCGTCGAAACCGACGATGGCGAGAACTGGGGCATGATCGGCGGCGTGCTCGAGCAGGGCTACCAAGCCCGAAAGATGGCATGGAACTACGAGATGGGGCTGGGCAGCGAGCGGGAGAACCCGGAATTCCCCGGTGAATATCATGATTCGTTCTTCGGCGAGGCCGGACAGCGCGGCTTCTACCGGCGCTGGCTGGAGTTCATGACGACCGAGTCCTGGCCGGTGATTCCACCTGAGGAGCGCAGTGTCGCGGTTCCCGCAGTTGCCATGAGCGATGTGGCGGGTGCCCGATGAGCGTCGGAGAGATGGTTCAACCCACCGGGGTCGACGAGGTCGAGCAGGTTCTGCTGCAACACCGTGCCGAACAGTTCCTCTACCGTGAGGCACAGCTGCTCGACCACTGGCAATGGGCCAGCTGGCTGGAGTTGTTCGATCAGGACATCCTCTACTGGATGCCGGTGCGCCGGAACCGACTTCGCCGCCAACGCGGACAGGACGAGGTTCCTGAGGGCATCGAGATGGCGCATTTCTACGACGACTATTCCTCGCTGCAGATGCGGGTGAACCAGATGCACTCGGGTACCCACTGGGCAGAGGACCCACCCTCCCGGTGCCGGCACCTGGTGACGAACGTGATCGTTCAGCCGCGGTCCGAGGTCGCCGGTGCCGCCGTCGAGTACGACGTGTGGTCCAACTTTCTCGTGCACCGGAATCGGCTGGAATCCGAAACCGACATCTGGGCCGGGGAACGGCGCGATGTGCTGCGCGTGGTCGACAAGGGCTTCAAGATCGCCCGCCGGACCATCCTGCTCGATCAGAACGTCGTGCAGTCGAAGAATCTGAGCGTCCTGTTCTGAACTGGCGAGAGGATACGAAAAACCATGGTAGCCACCGAACTCCAAGTACCTTCCGAAGCCGAGTTGCATGCCGCGCTGGTTGAGCGAGCGCGGGCACTGGCGCCTGCGATCCGCCGGCGGGCCGCCCGCACCGAGGATCTGCGTCGCGTGCCGCCGGAGTCGATCACCGAGATCGTCGACGCGGGACTGGGCGGCCGCATGCTCGCACCCCGGCGGTTCGGTGGTGACGAGTTGACGCTCGACACCATGTACGAGGTCGCGGTCGAACTCGGCCGGGCCTGCGCGTCCACGGCCTGGTGTGCGGCGTTGCTGCCGCATGACGCGCACATGGTCGGGTTCTTCCAGCAGGCCGCGCAGGAGGCGGTGTGGTCGGACGGCCCCGACACCTGCATCGCCGCCTCCCTGGCACCCGCGGCCACGGTGAGCAAGGTCGATGGTGGTTATCGGCTGACCGGCAGGCATGGTTTCGCCAGCGGGGTAGACCATTCCTCCTGGGTGATCGTCAGCGGGCTGATCAAGGAGAGCAGCCGCGCGGCGAATCACCATTTCCTGGTCGGGCCGGGTGAGTATTCGATCGACGACGACTGGTATGCGGCAGGCATGCGGGGGACCGGGAGTAAGACGATCGTCGTCGACGATGTCTTCGTTCCGGATGAATTCGTGCTTGCCGCAGCCTCTCTGGTGGCCGGCGATGGTCCGGGCAGTGAAGTGAACCGCGGATCGCTCTACCGGCAACCGCTGGCACTGCACGCGGGGTTGACGTTCCTGGGCCCGATGGTCGGCACCGCATTCGATGCCTACGACTACTTCGTCGAGTGGGCGCGCGGTCGGAGCGCCACCGCGGCCTCCGAAGTCGTCCAGGAAGCGATCGCGCGCACGGCGGCCGACCTGGAGCTGGCGCACCTGGCCATCAAGCGGGTCCTCGCGGATGCGCGGGTCTCCGGGCACATGGAACTCGCGGACCGGGCCGCCACGCTGCGGGACTACGACAGGGTGGCCGAACTGCTGACCGCTGCTGTCGACCGGTTGTTCACACTCAGTGGGACCTCCGGATTCAGGGACAGCAGTCCGATGCAGCAGAAGTGGCGCGACATCCACATGATGGCCAGCCATGTCTCGTTCACCCGGGCCAACTACCAGCACTACGGCCGGATGGTGCTCGGTCTGGAACGCGACCCCAAGCTAACCGTTTTTTGAGTCTTGCCCACCGCGCTCCCGAAGGGTCACCCATGGCTGTAGTCAACCAATTGAGTTATGTCGTAGGGACGTCGAGCGACGTCCCGGCGTGGAAGAAGTACGCATCCGAGGTGCTGGGAATGGAGGTGTCCGGCGACAGTGACGACCGACTGCTGTATGTGCGTGCCGACGATCGCCATCACCGGATCGGGGTCCGTGCCGGACACGACGAGGATGTCGCGTACGTCGGCTGGGACATGGCCTCGAGGGAGGCGCTCGAATCGGCCGCCGCGCGTCTGGAGGCGGCCGGAATACCCGTGACCGCCGGCAAACCCGACGAGGCAGCCGACCGTCGCGTCATGGATTTCGTCCACTTCACCTGCCCGTACTCGCAGGTGCGGATGGAACTCGTCCTGGGTCACGAGAGCGTGTTCCGCCCGCCGTTCCGGCCGACCAGAGATCTCGCCGGTTTCAACACCGGCGAGCTGGGGATGGGCCACGTCGTGCTCTACACCGCAGACCTCTACGGTGCCGCCCAGTTCTACTGCCGGGTGCTGGGTTTCGGGGTGACCGACTTCGCTCACCTGCCCAACTCCGATCCGTTCGCCGTGTTCCTGCACTGTAATTCCCGGCATCACTCGTTGGCGTTCATGAACATCCCCGGGGCGCCGCGGCGCATCCAGCACGTGATGTTCGAGACGGTCACCATGGACGACGTCGGTCACAGCTACGACGTGTGCCTGGATCACGGGATCACCAGCACATCGACCGGCCGCCATCACAACGACCGGGTGTTCTCGTTCTACTTCCGCAATCCGTCCGGCTGGCATTTCGAGTACGGCTGGGGATCTCGGACCGTTGATCCGCAGACCTGGACACCCGAGAACTACACGCTCAAACCAGGTTTCGCCTGGGGGCACGACGGATTGATGAGGATGGTGTGAGTAACGCGATGGGATCTGCGACGCAACCGTACATCGTGGGGCTCGGCGGAACGCTGCGGCGCAGTTCGTCGACGGAGTCGGCACTTCGGATCGCCCTTGACGAGGCTCGGGTCGCCGGCGCACGCACCGAGCTCTTCGGCGGGGAAGACCTCGCGCGACTCCCGATGTACGACCCGGAGTCGCCGAACGTCGAAGAGGCGGTCCGGCTGGTCGAATCCCTGCGTCGTGCGGACGGCGTCATCATCGCCTCCCCCGGCTACCACGGGTCGGTGTCAGGACTGGTCAAGAACGCGCTCGACTACATCGAGGATCTACGCGAGGACGCAAGTCCGTACCTTTCCGGCCGGTCGGTCGGATGCGTCACGACCGCCTACGGTTGGCAGGCTGCGGTCACCACGCTACAGACGCTGCGCAGCATCGTGCATGCCTTGCGCGGCTGGCCGACTCCCCTTGGCGCAGCCATCAACTCGGCGACCACCCGGATCTCGTACGGCGAGGAACCTGAGGACCGCGTCGGCTTCCAGCTGCGCACCGTGGGACGTGAAGTGTGTATGCGGAGTCTCGCCGCGCCCGCGATCACCGGCGGACTGGCCGCGACCAACAGCTGAGGTTCGGTTCGCACTCGGCGGTTCCATCGTTGCGGCAGACATGGCGTCAGCACCACCGGGTGCTGTCTTGATTCAGGCGTGGCCGCCCGGCCGACGGTCTGAAGGACACTCAACGAAGAGGAGACCCGATGGCGTTGTGTCATCGTGCTGTTCGGCCATGGTCGGCCAGGCCGCGAGTTTCATCGAGGAAAGTCATCGCGGCCGCGGTGTTGTGCCTCGTCGGTTGGTCGGGGAACGTGGCCCTCCCGACTGCGTACGCCGACGAAAGTCAATACGAGGCGTTCTACACCCCACCGGATCCGCTGGGCGACGGCGCCCCGGGCGAGCTGATCCGTTTCGAGCCGTCGCGCCTGGTGCTGGAGCCCTCCGGTCAGCTCGGGGCCTATGTCGCCTCCGGGACCAGGATCATGTACCGCAGCACCGACAATCGGGGCGGGCAGGTCGCCGTCACCGGTACCTACTTCGAACCGGACAATCCGTGGCCCGGCGGTGGGCCACGTCCCCTGATCGCGTTCGCCACCGGCGTCTACGGAATCGGTGACCAGTGCGCTCCGTCGCGGTTGTTCAACCAAGGCATCCATTACGGCGGGGGATTGGACCTCACGTTCGGGTACGAGGAGATGTTCGTCGCGACCATGGTGGCACGAGGATTCGCCGTCGTCGTCACCGACTATCAAGGAGTCGGCACCCCAGGTATCCCGCCATCGTTCATGCGGCTCAATGCCGGTCACGCCCTCATCGATGCAGCCCGGGCGGCATTGAGGCTGCCGGGCACCTCACTCGAACCTCGTGGCCCAGTGGCGTTCTGGGGTTACGGACAAGGCGGGACCGCATCGGCTTCGGCAGTGGAACTGGCGCCACGGTATGCCCCCGAACTCAAGGTCGTGGGTGCGTGGGCCGGCGCCCCCGCCGCCGACCTTGCCCTCGTACCACCGTTCGCAGACGGCAGCATCTTCGCCGGCGGACTGGGCTATCTGCTCAACGGGGTAGGGGCGGCCTACCCCGAGCTGGTTCCCGGACTGACCGGCGTATTGACGGACAAGGGGATGAACCTGCTGTCACGAACCCAGGGCGAGTGCGTCGGTGAGACGGTGATGAGATTCGGATTCCGGCACTACCAGCAATATTTCACCACCGACGTCGCCGAGCTGATCAACTCCGAGCCGTTGCGAACCGTGCTGAACGAACAGCGGATCGGAACGCTGAAACCGATGGCGCCGGTGTTCATCGACTCGAACCGGTTCGACCCGTTCATTCCGTGGGGCGGTGCGCGTCAACTGGCCCTCGACTGGTGCGCGAAGGGCGCGGACGTCCAGTTCTGGACCAATGAGCAACCGCCCTTCCTCAACAAGTTGGCGATCAACAACCTGCTGCCCTACTTCGTCGACGGTGAGCAGGGGATGCAGTGGCTTGCAGACCGGTTCAACGGTGCACCGACAACCCCGAACTGCACGTCGATCCCGGCATGACGGGCCGGCCGAGCAAGGAGAGATTTCCGCAGATGCCTGAACACAGTTCACCGATCCTGACGGCGTTGTTGGACGCCTACGACACCAAAGTGCCGGTCGATCCACCGAGCGAATACGAACCCGACCTTTCTGTCGCCCGGGCCTACGAGTTGCAGCTGCAGCAAGTCGCCCACTGGGTCGGCCAGGGAAGGGTGATCAGAGGCCATAAGGTGGGCCTGACGTCGACGGCGATGCAGCGCCAACTCGGCGTCGATCAGCCGGATTACGGCCACCTGTTCGGCGACATGTTCCATCTCGAGTCGCTGCCGATCGATGCCGCCGCCTTCATCAGCCCGAAAGTCGAGCCGGAGATCGCTTTCGTCCTGGATCGGGATCTGTCCGGGCCCGGCGTCACGGTCGTCGATGCGCTGCGGGCGGTCGGGTACGTGCTGCCCGCATTGGAGATCATCGATTCCCGGATTCGCGACTGGCGAATCACCCTGCCGGACACCATCGCCGACAACGCCTCGTCGGGCGGCGTGGTACTGGGGTCGACGCCCGTTGCCATGAGCGGCATCGACTTACGCCTGACCGGGTGTGTGTTGTCCTCGGGTGGTCAGGTCGTCACCTCCGGGGCGGGCGCCGCGGTGCTCGGTTCGCCGATCAACGCACTGGTCTGGCTGGCGAACACCGTCGGTCCACTCGGGGTGACCCTTGAGGCGGGTTCGGTCGTCCTGCCCGGCTCGCTGACCGCCGCGGTACCGGTCGTCGGTGGCTCGACGGTTACCGCATCGTTCAGCGGAATCGGCTCGGTAACGGCATGTTTCGCCGCAGACAGCGAAGGACGACAATGACCACTGCCGCGATCGTCGGCCCGGGAAACATCGGCGCCGACCTGCTGCTCAAACTGCAGCGAGCCGAGAACATCGATGTTCGGTACATGGTGGGTGTCGATCCGGCATCCGACGGGCTCGCACTGGCACGGGAGCTCGGCGTGGAGGCTTCGGCCGGCGGCGTCGACTGGCTGCTCGGCCGCGATGAACTTCCGGAGTTGGTGTTCGAGGCGACCTCGGCAGCCGCGCATATCGCCAACGCGCCGCGATATGCGGCGGCGGGGATCACGGCCATCGATCTGACGCCGGCGGCAGTGGGTCCGTTACTTTGCCCGGTGGTCAATCTGGACACCAACCTCGATGCCGAGAACGTCAACATGATCACGTGCGGAGGCCAGGCGACCATTCCGATGGTGCGCGCCGTTTCGAGGGTGGTCGACGTCCCGTACGCGGAGATCGTCGCCTCGATATCGTCACGCTCGGCCGGGCCGGGCACGCGCGCCAACATCGACGAGTTCACCGAGACGACGGCGGGTGCGTTGCAGAGCGTCGGGGGCGCACGGCGGGGCAAGGCGATCATCATCCTCAATCCGGTGGAACCACCGTTGATCATGCGGGACACGGTGTTCTGCGCAATTCCGCCAGGGGCAGATCGTGATGCGATCACCGAGTCGGTGCACCAGATGGTGGCGGCGGTACAGCGGTACGTTCCCGGATACCGGTTGGTTGCCGACCCTCAGTTCGAGGATCCGCAGGACGCATGGCACGGGAACATGCGGGTATCGATCTTCCTCGAAGTCCGTGGCAACGGCGATTATCTGCCGCCGTGGGCGGGCAATCTCGACATCATGACCGCAGCCGCTGTACGGGTCGGTGAACTTATTTCCGCTGCCCGCCAGGGTGATTCGAAGGCAGGAGTTCGATGAACGCACCGATTCGATTGACCGACACCACCCTTCGCGATGGCAGTCACGCGGTGAAGCACCAATTCTCGGTGGCACAGGTCCGCGCCCTGGCCGCGGGCCTCGACACTGCCGGTATCGAGGTCATCGAGGTCACCCACGGAGATGGGCTCGACGGCTCGTCGTTCAACTATGGCTTCAGCGGCACAGATGAACTGGAGCTGATCCGGGCCGCCGCCGACACGGTGACCAGGGCCCGAATCGCGGTGTTGCTGCTGCCGGGGCTCGGCACGGTGCGTCATCTGCGCGCAGCGCGTGATGCGGGAGCATCGATCGCTCGCATCGCCACCCACTGCACGGAGGCGGATGTGTCCATTCAGCACTTCGGCGCCGCACGCGAACTCGGGATGGAGACCGTCGGTTTCCTCATGCTCTCGCACCGCGCATCACCCGAGCAGCTCGCGCGGCAGGCGCGGATCATGGCGGATGCGGGTTGCCAGTGTGTCTACGTTGTGGACTCCGCGGGCGCGCTACTGTCCGACGAACTCGCCGACCGGGTTGCGGCATTGGTCGCCGAACTCGGGCCCGACGCGCAAGTGGGCGTACACGCGCATCAGAACCTCTCGCTGGGGGTGGCCAACTCGATCGCCGGATATCGTGCTGGAGCGCGTCAGATCGACGGAACGCTGTGCGCGCTGGGGGCCGGTGCCGGTAACGCGCCCACCGAGATTCTGGTCACCGCGTTCGAAAGGATGAATGTGCCGACCGGGGTGGACCCGGACGCCATTCTCGCGGTCGCGGAGGAGATCGCGAGACCCATGATCCCGAGACTCCCTGTGTGTGACCGAAATTCGATCGTGCAGGGCCGGTATGGGGTCTACAACTCGTTTCTGTTCCATGCTGAGCGTGCGGCCGAACATTACGGTGTGCCCGCGCACGCGATCCTCGCGAGGGTCGGCCAGCTCGGCTATGTCGGAGGGCAGGAAGACATGATCATCGACGTGGCGTTGTCGCTAGCCGCGGCTCGTCCGGAGGAGGTACTGAGGTGAACAGCGCAGCGCAGTGGAGCGTTTCGACGGCCGCGAGTGTGTTGCTCGATGCGGAGACCAGTCGGACCGACCGCGGCCCGATCACGGCCGACTGGCCCGGCCTCGACCTGAACACCGCCTACGACGTGCAGGCCGAGTTGATCGCCCGCAAGGTGGCGGTCGGCCAACACATCGTCGGGGTGAAACTCGGTCTCACCTCACGGGCGAAGCAAATGCGGATGGGAGTTGATTCGCCGCTCACGGCCTGGCTGACCGATGCGATGAGCCTGCCGGTCGGAGTCCCGCTGGACACCTCCGAGCTGATCCATCCCCGGGTCGAACCCGAAATCGTCTTCGTCCTCGGCAGGGACATCACCGGACCGGGGGTCACCGCGGCCCAGGCGATGGAATCGGTCGACGCGGTGTACGCCGGACTGGAGGTGATCGACAGCAGGTATACCGATTTCAAGTTCACCCTGCCCGACGTCGTGGCCGACAACGCGTCGTCGGCGCGGTTCGTGATCGGTGGCCTCAAACAGCGGCCGGCCGATCTCGATCTCGCCTTGGAAGCGTGTGTGCTGCAGGTCGACGGGGCGGTGGTTGACACAGCCACCGGAGCGGCCGTCCAGGGGCATCCGGCCGAAGCCCTTGCACTCGCCGCCAATGCACTGGGGCGGCGTGGAGTCGTACTGCGGGCCGGCTGGACGGTGCTGACCGGTGGGCTGACCGATGCGGTGTTCGTCCGGCCCGGTCAACAGGTGAGCGCCGAGTTCACCCACCTCGGAACTGTCACACTCGGCGCGGAGTAATCCAGAGCGCCAGTCCTGGGCGGGCCCGCACCCGCTCAGGACTGGCTTTGTCGCACTTCAGAACCCGGGTGGACGGCGAAACCCGCCAAGTACCTCCGAAAGGCACTGCACGAATCGGATGGCGGTGCGGTCATGCAGGTAGGGAGCGATCACCTGAATGCCGATCGGAAGCCCGTCGCGAGTCGCACCGATGGGCGCGACCGCGGCCGGCAGATGGTTGAGCGATGCCGGCGCGACCCAGGTGAGCATCTCCCGGTACGGTCGCTGCTCGCCGTCGACCTGAAGCGTCCGGACCGACCACCCGGGGTCCGGACGCTGATCGTGAGGGAAGGCGGCAGTCGGGCTCACCGGGCAGAGCAGCACGTCGAAGTCGTCGAAAAACTCGGCCCAGCGACGGCGTGACTGCTGTCGGCGCTCATCGAGCGCATGCCAATCGCGGAAGCGAACCGTTATCTGCGAGGCGAATCCGGCTTCCGCCCCTTCTTGTGCCGCGAGCTCGACGAGTGTCGCGTAGGACGCGTCGGGTTCGATCAGTCCGCTTTGGGCCATCAGCAACGGCCGGTAGAGCGCCATCGTCTCCTCAAGCCCGACCGGCCCTTGGCGCTCCTCCACCGTGGCACCCGCGGACCGCGCCACCGTCAGCACTGTCTCCATAGCCGCGACCAGCTCGCGGTCGACCGGACAGAAGGAGTCGTCGAGCCACGCCGCGACACGGAACTCGTGAAGGTGATGTGCCCGCGACCGCGGCAGATCCAACCGCCAGGCCGCGGTGTTGTCGCGGTCCGGCCCGGCGAGGACGTTGAGGCCCAAGTCCAGATCGTCGGCGTGCCTGCCGAGCGGGCCGAGCACAGCCATGTCGAACTCCGCCAGCGAGCCCGGAGAATGGCCCGAGACGCTTCCGTGCCGTGGCACGATCCCGTACGAAGGGCGCAGTCCGTACACACCGCAGAAATGGGCGGGTACCCGGATCGAGCCCGCCGTGTCGCCGCCGAGCTCAAGCCCGGTCAGGCCGGCGGCGAGCGCGGCTGCGGAACCGCCCGACGAACCACCGGGCCCGCGAGTCGCGTCCCATGGATTGTTCGTCGTCCCGTATACGTCGTTGTAGGTCTGCCAGTCCCGGGCGTCCGCAGGCAGATTGGACTTGCCGAACACGATCGCGCCCGCCTGCTTGAGCCTTGCCACGGCCTCGGCATCGATCGTCGAAATGTGGTGTCCCCAGCGGGGGGATCCACCGGTGGTTCGCATTCCGGCGGCCTCGAGACTGTCCTTGATCGTCACCGGGACCCCGTGCAGCGGGCCCAGTGTTTCGCCCCGAGCGACCTTGCGGTCTGCGTCTCGTGCGGCGGCCCTCGCCTTGTCCCCGTCGCGGGCGACGATCGCGTTCACCTGCCGATCGAACTGCTCCAGCCGCGTGAGGTAGCACTCGAGAAGCTCGACGCTGGATACCTCCTTTGTCGCGACGGCCCTCGCGAGTTCACCCGCTGAGCGGAATGCCAGATCATTCATGCGAACCTCCCGAAAACCCTGAAGCCGGCGTTCATCGGCCGGCCGGACAGCGGTTCAGAATCTCCGAAAAATGGTTCTGTTCGCCAGTGCGGCGTTCCGGTAGACGGTCCATGCGAGCGGATAGCGCTCAGATACAAGGGATTTCACTCCTCGGTGACGGGATGGTTGCTACGAAATACCCCATCGGGATCCCGGTGCTGTTTGACCGCCCGTAGCCGCGCGAGGGTATCTGGGTCGAAGACGTCGGCGGCGCTCTGTTCCGGGGTGAGGAAATTGAACGGGACTCTGCCGGTGTCGACCGGTGCCAGGGTGTCGAGGAATGCGTTGGTCCGGGCCCTCAGAGCTGCTTCGCCTTCCGGGTTTGGTTGCATACCAAGGAAACTGACGAGGTACGGCGCGGCGAGGGGTCCGGCGGGGGTATCGGACGGGCCTGCTAGTGCGCCGCCGAGGTGACGGATCTGGACGGTCATCAGCGGTTCGAGCGACTGGGTGAGCAGCGTGTCGACGAACTGGTCGGTCAAGCCGTTGACGAGGGTGGCTTGTTGACGCGAGGACGCGGGTTTCGTGGGTTCATCGGTGATCGTGCCCAGCTCGGAGATCGGAAGAACCCGCCGCGTGTCGGCGAGCTTCCCGTCGATGCGGTCGAACGGTCGCAGCAGAGCGGCAGCCGCCTCGGCTTTTCCGAGGTAGGTCGTGTCGATGCGGACGAGTGCGGGCGCGCCGGGGAACTGGGCCAGACTGCACCAGGCGGTCAGTTCCTCGGGCGCTGCCGCGGTGACGTCACGGAACGCGGAGATGACCGCCGCCGCGCGGCTGACGGGCCAGGTCATGGTGCCGCCGTACAGCGATGGTGCCGGCTTGAGGGCGAATTCGACCGAGGTGACGAATGCATAGTCACCGCCACCGCCGCGCAGAGCCCAGAACAGGTCGGCCTCGGTGGCGGCGGTCGCGCTCACACGGTCGCCGTTCGCGGTGATGACCTCGAACCCGGTGACGCTTTCCGCTGCCCAGCCGTATTTGCGGCTGAACCAACTCAGGCCACCGCCGAGCAGGTACCCGGTAACGCCCACGATCGGTGCACTGCCGGCCACCCCGGTCAGACCCGCCGGACTGGCGAGTGCCTGGACCTCGGCCCATGAGACGCCTGGGCCCACCCGGGCGGTGCCCGCGGCCGTATCCACGTGGGTCTCGTTCAGTGCCGCGGTCCGGACCAGGATCGTGCCGTCCATCTCGTTAGAGGCGCCGTGTCCGTTGGGCTGCACGGCAATCGGCACACCGATGTTTCGCGCGAAGCGAATCAGGGCTGTCGCGTCGTCGGCGTCGGCAATGTCCACCACGGCTCGGACCGACTGATCGACCGCCAGGTTCCACGGTGCTCGGGCGGTATCGAAGCCGGGATCGCCGCTCAGCAGGACCCGGCCGCGCACCGCTGAGCGGAGCCCGGCCAGACCTTGCGCGCTTTCCGCCCGTGGGCCGGAGCAGCCCACCGACACCGCGGCAACGGCCAAACCGCCACCGATCAAGAAGTTCCGCCGACTGAACGCCGCACCCGCCGTTGTCATTTCGTCAGTTTCAATTCGTACTTCTCATCGGGAGTCGCGACACCGGATACGGTCAGCTCGCCCCTCGCATCGGCGTACTCGCCGGTGCCACCGGTGATTGCCATGGTGAACGGTGCAAGGGTGTGCGGGGTCAGGCTGCGGGCGAAAATCTGGCCTTCGTCGAGCTGAATGGTCAGTTCGCAATAGGTCATCGGCTTTTCGGGCGTCACATTGGTGAAAAAGCACGCGCCGCCGTCGTATCCGACCTGTTTGCCGTTCACCGACAGGATGTCGGAAAAGATATCCATGTCGCCGACATCCATGCCGGGTTTACCGAAGTCGTGCTTGGCCACGTGGTCGTTCTTCACCTCCAGGGTGAGTGTGACCGGCTCTGGCGTGGCCTGGCTGTCGGGCGCGTCGATGACCAGCCACGAACCGATAGCTGCCACGGCTACACCCACGACGGCGAGGCCTCCGATAATGGCTGCTTTCGTCCGTCCCGTCATATGTGCCTCCCAGAAAAAGCGAAATTGTCAGATGTGCTCTCGTGCACGCGATTAACAATGCTTCAGGGCAGTTGCCGGCGTCCAACATCGAAACATGCTGACTGTTATCATTTTTAGTTATGGAGCTGCGGCAGCTGGAGTACTTCGTGGCCGTCGCGGAAGAGGGGAGCTTCACCAAGGCGGCGGCGCGCATGCACATCGCTCAGTCGGGTGTGAGTGCTCAAATCCTGCTGCTGGAGCGTGAACTCGGTCAGCGGCTCTTCGACAGGTCACGTTCTCCGGTGCGGCTCACCAAGGTCGGTACCGCCTTGATGATCCACGCGCGCGCCGCGCTGGCCGCCGTGACGGATGCCAAGCAGGTCGCCGATGAGTACAGCGCCGCACTGCGCGGGCACGTCAGCGTCGGCCTCGCGGCATCGTCGTCGCTCGCCTTCGATCTGGTCGACATGCTCGCGGAGTTTCACCGCGAACATCCCATGGTCGAGATCTCGCTGCTGGAAGCCAACACCGACGATCTCGTCAACGGTTTGCTCGAAGGCCGCCATGACATGGCCATCATTTCGCCGCCCGCGATGGTGCCCGCCGACCTTCGTCTGCAACTGGTCGCGGACGAGCAGATCGTCGCCGCGGTGAGTCCGGACCATCCGCTGTCCGGGCGAGCGGCGGTGACGCTCGCGGACCTGGGTGGCCATCGGCTGATCACGTTTTCGTCGACGATCGGAACGCGCAGTGCCATCGATGCCGCGTTCAGTGCCGTGGGGCTCGAACCTCAGGTCGGCATCGAGGCCAGTGATCCGAACGTTCTGGCCGAACTGGCCAGTGGCGGCCTGGGTGTCGCGCTGGTACCCGAGCCGTATGCGCGGGCCCGCGGCCCGAGGCTGCACGTCATGCCGATCGCCGGGCTGAATCTGCGCGGGTCCCTGGCGTTGGTGTGGAACAACGCCCGACAGTCAACCGCCAGTGCCACTCGGCTGATCGACCACGCCAGGCGGTCGCTGCGGTCGAAGCACGGCTCGGCCGCGCCAGGCGAAACCCGCTAGCCCGCGATCAACCGGCGCCGTGGGGTCCGGCGCCGCCCGGTGTGGTGTTCTCGAGCCCGGTCCGCAGCAGCGACCAGGCCAACCGTCGTGCGGTCGTGGCCCGCTCGTGCAGCAGGCGTTGAACGGCGGGGATCGGGTTGGTCTCCGGGGTGCGCCCTTCGATCACGTCGGCGTGGAATTCCTCGGCGACCTGAATCGCCATCAGCACCGCTTCGTTGACCCGGTTCAGCGCATCCTGCAGGCGGTCGTCCTGGCTCACCAGGTGGGCGTTGTCCAGCTCGACCGAAACGTCGCTCACCACCTGACCGATCTGCTCGAAGATCACGTTCATCGCGGTCTCCCGTTCGCCGCGATCGGGGTTGCGCAGTTGCGTCGCGCCTTCGCTCCACAGCGTCGCGAGCATCCGGGTGTGCGCGCCCACCGCGCGCGAGACCTCGATCATCGCCTGCTTCTGCAATTGTTCGAGCAGGTTGTTGCGTTCGATCCGGGCCAGTTCCTGTTGGGCCGTCAACTCGGCCTGGTGCAGCTTCTGCTGCGACTCCATCGCCGCCCGGTGCCACTTCTGGGTGAGGGCCAGTTCCAGCGCCGAGCGTTCGTCGGCGGCTGCCAGCTCCCGGCGCAGCCGCTCGTCGGCCTGGGCGATGTCGTGGCGGGCCTGGCGCTGGACGGTGAGGGCCAGCCACATCGTCACCAGCGCCACGACGAAGACGACGGCGCCGAAGAACCACTCGGACTTGCTGCCGGGTTCTCCCGGGCTGAACAGCAGATACCAGGCGACGACCAGGACGCCGAGGCCGCCACCTACCAGCCAGCCGATGTTGGCCTTGGCGCGGACCGCGGCTGGTTTGGGAGCCGGATCCCGGTTCAACGCGACCACCGGAATGGGCTCGGTCGGGTCGCCCACCTTGCCGTCCTCCGGCTGGGCTTCCCTTGGCGCCCCTGAAGGCTCAGCGGCCCTTGTCGATTCAGTTAGTCCGGCCATGTCGACCTCCTGTCGCCCAAGCCTGCCACCGTGCCGGCGTTCAGAGTAGGGCTATGGGTGGCGGGGAGCGCTACCGGTAGGTCGCGCCCGCATTCGCATACCTTGTTTTTCGTCATTCTTCAAGTGCCCCTAGCGATGACGTGCCGCTCGCGAACCGCTAGTGTCATCCCGTGCTCACCCTGAGCGGCGGTGAACCGGGCGACGTGGACCCGGGCAGCCGGCCGCTCATCGATATTGATCTGCTCGCTGGAGAATTGAGGGCCCATGGGACAAAACGCGACACTGGAAGGTGATTCGGCGGTCATCGTCAGTCTGTCGGAAGCGGCGATGCACATGTACTCCGCCGCCATCGACGCACTGCCGTTCCCCGAGGACAAGAAGTTCCACAAGCGCGCTGACGTCGTCCTGTCCGGCCTGCGCAAGCTGCGGGCCGCGCTGGCCGAGGCGGCCAACAGCAACCGGCCGTCTCCCGCGGTCATCGTCGCGCTCAGTGGGGTCCGTCAGCGGTACGACTCGCTGATGGCCCACGCCGCCGCAGCGCCGGGTTCCTCTCTGGGACAGCAGATCTACGTCACCCGCATCCACGCCAAGCTGTCGGCTCAGGAAGTCGCCAACGGTGCCGGGCTGCGTGACGGCCTGCTCGATGAACTCGAGGCGGGCGCAACGCCCACCGATGCCGAGGCCACGAAGATCCGCGACACGATTGCTGCCCTCGGCGGGTTGCCGGGCGACGATCACGGCATCCACGCCGTCCCGACCCCGGCCGACTTCGCGTCGTCCGAAGAATCGCAGGGTAACGGCTGGGATCCGGTCCTGGTGACCGACAACGTCGGCTGATCGAACCCTGACGCGCCGTCGATCAGACGACGGCAAGCAACGCTCATCGGTTAGCTGAGTTGTATTGCGGCTCACGATGATTGGCAGCTCCCCAGCAAACTGCTGGGGAGCTGCCCGCGTTTTTCCAGCCGGCGGTTGTGCCCGCGGTTGTAGAGTCTCGCGGCATGACAGCCGAACCGACTCTGAACCTGACCGTCGATGAACTCCTCACCACCACGCGCTCGGTGCGCAAACGCCTCGACCTCGAGAAGCCGGTGTCCCGCGAGGTGATCATGGAGTGCCTCGACCTGGCGCTACAGGCGCCTACGGGGTCGAATGCGCAAGGCTGGCAATGGGTTTTCGTGGAAGACCCGGCAAAGAAGAAGGCGCTGGCCGACATCTACCGGGCCAACGCCAACCCGTACCTGGATCTGCCCAAGCCCGAGCGTGGCGACATCCGCGATGAGCAGGCGGATGCCGTGATGAGCTCCGCAAGGTATCTCACCGACAACTTCGAGAAGGCTCCGGTGCTGATGATCCCGTGTCTTGAGGGCCGTCCCGACGGCGCCCCCGCCGGCATCGGTGCCTCCTTCTGGGGTTCACTGCTGCCCGCGGTGTGGAGTTTCATGCTCGCGTTGCGCTCCCGCGGCCTGGGCTCGGCCTGGACCACGCTGCACCTGCTCGGTGAAGGAGAGAAGGAGGCCGCCGAACTGCTGGGCATTCCGTTCGAGCAGTACACCCAGGGCGGCCTGTTCCCGATCGCCTACACCGTGGGCACCGACTTCAAGAAGGCCAAGCGGCTTCCGGCCGAACAGTTCTCGCACTGGGACAGTTGGTGATCCCTGGGGCGGCTGTTGCCCCCCGATGAAACTGTGAAGCCGGTGTATGAACTCTCTGTGAGATTCGGGCGTGGGTCGCGCGGCGGCCCACGCCCGCGGCGTAACTAGACCGCCCCGGCGAACCCGTTTTGGCGCCACGCCTCGTACGCGGCAACGGCGGCCGCATTGGACAGATTCAGCGATCGCCGCCCCGCGATCATCGGAATACGTACCTGTGCGGTGATATTGGGATCGGCCAGGGTCGGTGCATCCAACCCGGTCGGTTCCGGGCCGAACAGGAGCACGTCGCCGGGCTGGTAGGAGACGTCGGTGAACGAGGTCGACGCGTGCGCGGTGAACGCGTAGACCCGGGCCGGCATCAACGCCCGCCAGGCCGCCGCGAGATCGGCGTGCACGGTCACCGATGCCAGGTCGTGGTAGTCCAGGCCGGCCCGGCGCAGCTTGGGTTCGGACAGGTCAAAGCCCAGCGGCTCGACCAGGTGCAGTTCGCAACCCGTGCCGGCCACCATCCTGATCGCATTGCCGGTATTGGGTGCGATGCGGGGAGAGAAAAACATCACCCGGAACATTCGTCGATGATCGTATGGCGGCACCGCCGCGGGCGAATCGGGATGCAATTCCGGCAGCCGAATCGGCGGGCGAACTCGGCACGCGTTTCGGCAAGTACACCGCTGTTTGCTCAATTACCACACAACTGCGCTACGGCTCGGTCACGAACTCTGTCTGTTCAGTAAGAATTGTGGAAACGCTCGCGAGCGGCTGTCATACTCGTGCAATTGCCAAGGCGTTTGACGCCCGCCCAACTATGGGTGGAAACAGCAGGAAGTCCTATGAATCTCGCCCCACGAGTGAAATGCGGCCACGCCGCCGGTAGTGCGGTTGGGCGCCGATGACTGCCTTCACGCAGCTGAAACAGGCTGACGGCACCCTCGTCGAATTCTCGCCAACTCCATCGGCTCCGGCCAAGCGCCCGTCGCGCTGGTCACCGGCCAACTGGCCGGTCACCCGCAAGGTGCTCGCCATCGTCGTCATCCCGTTGATCCTGGCCGCGACGTTCGGTGGTCTACGCATCTACGCCAGTGCCAGTGCCGCCGGGGATCTGCGGTTGGCCGCCGATCGCGCCGAGCTGATCCCCGCGATCGACGATTACATGGCCGCCATGGAGGGCGTGCTGATCGCGGCTACCGAAGGTGGCGACGGGCAATCGGCGATGTCCACGTTCAATGAACGCAAATCCGACTTGCAGCAACGGGTGGAAGCCACCGAGGTGCTCGAAGATGTCGGTCAGGCCGTGGACAATCTGCTCGGCAGCGGGCAGAAGCTGGTCGACGCGGTGATGTCCAATTCGATCGACCTGCGTCAGCGCATCCTCGATTACGGCCCGTTGCTGCTCACCGGGGAAGCCGCGATCACCGGCTCGGTGCACAGCAACCAGCCGACGGTTCAGGCCCAGGTCGAGGCGTTGGCCCGCGCGGTCGGTGCCCGCGGGCAGATGGCCATCCAGCGGATGCTGGTCATTCGGGGCGCGGACGAGCCGGAGCCGGTGCTGCGGACTTCGATGATCACCATGGCCGGTACCGAACCCTCGACCGTCGCCGCACTGACGAAGGTGCTGGGCGGTGGGTCCGAGGAGGCCGCGACATTGCGCGCCGAGATGGTCAAGCGCATGGCGATGATGTCCAATCCCGGCATTCCGCTCGTCGGTAACCCGGAGCTGCTGGCATCACTGGACGCCACGAACAACATCGCCGGACAGATCATCGACAAGGCCACCACGGCCATCCCGGCCGCGGTCGAGGCCCAGGCCAACGACGCGCGCAACGACGCGATCCGTGACGCCATCCTGGTGGCGACCGCGATCATCAGCGCCCTTGTCATCGTGTTGTTGGTGGCCCGCTCCCTGGTGCGCCCGCTGCGGACACTGCGGGACTCCGCGCTCAAGGTGGCCCATCAGGATCTGGCCAAGGAGATCGAACGGGTCCGGGCCGGCGGCGAGTTGGTGCCGGTGACCCCGCTGCCGGTGCAGACCACCGAAGAGGTCGGCCAGGTGGCGCATGCCGTCGACGAGCTGCACGAGCAGGCGGTGTTCCTCGCCGGGGAACAGGCCCAGCTGCAGTTGCAGGTTTCCGACATGTTCGAGACGTTGTCGCGGCGCAGCCGGTCGCTCGTCGACCAGCAGTTGACGCTCATCGATCAGCTGGAGCGCAACGAGGACGACCCGGAGCGGTTGGAGAGCCTGTTCCGGCTCGATCACCTGGCTGCCCGGATGCGCCGGAACGGGGCGAACCTGCTGGTGCTCTCCGGTTCCAAGCTGGCGCGCGAGCACAACCGCCCGGTGCCACTGGCGACCGTGGTCAACGCCGCGGCCTCCGAGGTCGAGGACTACACCCGTGTGGTGACCGCGTCGGTGGCCGACGTCGAGATCACCGGATCTGTCGCCGGCGACCTGATTCACCTGCTGGCCGAGCTGCTCGACAACGCGCTGCGCTACTCGCCCCCGATCTCGCAGGTGCGGGTGTCGGCCGTGCACGCCGCCAACGGCGCGCTGGTGATCGAGATCAGCGACGTCGGCTTGGGCATGACCGAGGCCGACCTGCGGGTGGCCAACACCCGTCTGCAGTCCGGCGGTGAGGTCAACCCGTACACCGCCCGTCACATGGGTCTGTTCGTGGTCGGGCGGCTGGCCACCCAGCACGGTCTGGTGGTGCGGCTGCGCAGCACGGTTGCAGAGGAACCGAGCTCGGGCACCACCGCCGGGGTCTACATCCCGGCCGAGCTGCTGGCCCGCGACGGCGCCGATCTGGTCGAGCCCACCGCGTACGGCACGCCCGTCGATGCCCATGCCGGCATCGCCACCGCGCTGTCACTGGACGCCGACCCGGCTGATGCCTCCGGGTTCGGGTCCGGCCTCGCCGAACCGCACCTCAACGGTGCCGAGGTGCCGTTCGATCTGCTTCCCCAACGCAACCCCGGGGCCAGCGGTATCTCGGAGTTGCCGGGCACGCTCGCCCCGCAACCCGAGCCGGCTGGCGACCAGCCGGTCGACGAGCCGGTCGAGGAACCGGCCGACGAGCCGGTCGGGGAGTGGCCGCAGCAGTGGCCGGTCCACACCGAGGAGAGTGCCGCCGCCGCGAAGGAACAGATCGCCGATGCCGCAGCCGGCGAAGACGCGGAGGCGGGACGTTCGGCGCCCACCAACACGTCGTCGTTCTTCGCTTCCCGCGGGCAGGCCGCCGGCTACGGGGTCAACGGTCTGAACGGTCACGGTGAGCTCAACGGCCACAGCGGTCTGAACGGCCACAGCGATCTCAACGGGTCGGCCCATGACACCGACTACGACGAACCGGACGACGCGGCCGAGCCGGCGAGCGAGGCCGACGGCGACTCGATCTACCAGTCGATGGTGTCGGAATTCGACATGGATCCGACCACCCACGTGCGCAGCGCCGACCTGGACTGGAAGACGGTCTGGGAGAAGGGCTGGTCGGTCGCCGCCGCCGCACAGGATGCGCCGGTCGAGCAGCACACCGAGGAGGGCCTGCCCATGCGTACGCCGGGCGCCCGTCTGGTACCAGGCGGCGTGGCTGCAGCGGTCGGGGCGGCCGGGGAGAGCAACGGCCGTCACCGCAACGGTGGAGTGCACCGTAACGACGACAGCTTCGAAGCGGTAGCATCGGCAGACGAACCTGACAGCGGCATGTTCGCGGCGTTCAAGCCGCGTGATCCTGAGGCTGTCCGTGCGAGCACCAGCAATCTTTTCGGCGGCGTGCACGCCGGGCGATCGCATGCCCGAGAGACCAGAGGAACCGATAGCGAATGACCCGTCCGACCCAGCGTGATTCCCTGGACTGGCTGGTGTCCAAGTTCGCCCGCGAGGTATCCGGGGTGTCGCACGCCGTGCTGGTCTCGGCCGACGGTCTGCTGATGGCCGCCAGCGAACACATGCCGATCGAGCGGGCCGACCAGCTCGCCGCAGTCGCCTCCGGTCTGGCCAGCCTGGCCACCGGGGCGTCCCAGTTGTTCAACGGTGGCCACGTCATGCAGTCGGTGGTCGAGATGGAGAACGGCTACCTGCTGCTGATGCGGGTCGGCGATGGCTCCAACCTCGCCACGCTGACCGCCCCGTCGTGTGACATCGGGCAGGTCGGCTACGAGATGGCCATCTTGGTCGAGCGAGTCGGTGCGGTGGTGCAGTCTTCGCGCCGCACGCCGCAGCCGTCCTGAGTCCCCGCCCCCTTCTGCCCTTCGCGAGGTGCCTGTGGACGAACCGGAACCCACCGATCGACCGAGTCTGGTGCGGCCGTACACGCTGACGGCCGGCCGCACCGACTCGCGCGTGCACCTTCCGCTGGAAGCTCCGGTGCAAAAAACCGACACGACACGTGAACCGCGCTGGACTGGCCACGATGTGCGCGCACAGATCGTAGAGTTGTGCACCGGCAGTCCTTCGGTTGCCGAAATTGCCGCTCATTTATCTCTCCCGCTCGGCGTGGCGCGCGTGCTGATCGGGGACTTGGTGACGCAGGGTTATCTACGGGTGGAAGCCACCCTCGATGATTCGGCTAGCTTCGACGAACGCCGCGAATTGATTGGAAGGACCCTGCGTGGCCTACGAGCACTCTGAACCCCGCTCGGCCTCCGCCGGCGGCGCCCCCCGGCGTGGGGCGGCCTCGACGAAGATCGTCATTTCCGGCGGGTTCGGCGCAGGAAAAACCACCTTCGTCGGCGCGGTCTCCGAGATCATGCCGCTGCGCACAGAAGCGTTGGTCACCAACGTGTCCGAGGGGGTCGACGCCTTGGACGGCACCCCGGACAAGCGCACCACCACGGTCGCGATGGACTTCGGCCGCATCACGCTCGACGAGGACCTGGTGTTGTACCTGTTCGGCACGCCCGGGCAGCGCCGGTTCTGGTTCATGTGGGACGACTTGGTGCGTGGCGCGATCGGCGCGATCATCCTGGTCGACGTCCGCCGGTTGCAGGACAGCTTCGCCGCGGTCGACTTCTTCGAGGCCCGCAAGCTGCCGTTCATCGTCGCGGTCAACGAGTTCGACGACGCACCAAAGCATCCCACTCAGGCGGTCCGCAAGGCCCTGGCGCTGCCGGAACACATCCCGGTGGTGGCCGTGGATGCGCGTGACCGCAACTCTGCCAAGGCCGCGCTGATCGCGGTCACCGAGTACTCGTTGACCACGCTGAGCGCGCTGCCCGGCTGACGCGTGGTAGCCGACGAAACAGTCTGGGCGGACCGAGAATTCACCGGCCACGATTTCCGGGCCGAAGAATATGACGGAGCCCTGAGCCGGTTGCGCACCGAGCGGGTGGTGTTCACCGAATGCGACTTCAGTGGTGTGGACCTGTCCGAGTCGCAGCATTTCGGCTCGGCGTTCCGCAACTGCAACTTCCGCAGGGCCACCCTCTGGCACAGCACGTTCACCAACTGCAGCCTGCTGGGCTCGGTGTTCACCGAGTGCCGGCTGCGGCCGATCACGTTGGTCGACTCGGATCTGACGCTGGCTGTGCTGGGCGGCTGCGATCTGCGCAACGTCGACCTGTCGGACTGCCGGCTACGCGAGGCCAGCCTGGTCGGTGCGGACCTGCGTAAGGCTGTGCTCCGGCAGGCCGACCTGACCGGGGCCCGGGTGCAGGACGCCAAGCTCGACGAGGCGGACCTGCGCGGCGCCCGCGTCGACGCCACCTTCTGGACCACCGCGAAACTGCGTGCCGCCAAGATCGACATCGTCCAGGCACTGGCGTATGCCGCCGCGCATGGGCTCGACGTCCACGGCGACTAGCGACGGCCGGCAGGCGAACTCAGCCGGCCTTCAGGCGGATCTTCCAGCGCACGAAGCTCACGTAGAACAAGGACAGTGCGGCCAGCATGGCCATGTCGAACAGCCAGGTGCCTGCCGTGTGCTCCCAGTGCGCGTCCTTGGGGGTCAGCGGCCCGGGCACGAGGCGGATCAGGTCGACGGTCGAGGCCGACGCGGCGAACCCCCAGCGGGCCGGGGTGATCCAGGACAGCTGATCGAGCCCGACGCGGCCGGTCACCGGGATCATGCCGCCGGAGAACACCAGCTGGCTCATGATCGCGACGACCAGCAGCGGCATGATCTGCTCGTTGGACTTCGCCAGGGCCGACAGTGCCAGGCCCACCATGGCCGCGGTGACGGTGGTGGCGGCCATGCTGACGAACAACTCCAGCGACCGGTTCGGGATGAAGACGCCGTGTTCCACCGCGCCCTCACCCCAGCCCTTGCCCGCGATGGTGATGCCCGTGACGATCGCCGACTGCACGATGGCGAACACCGAGTACACGCACACCTTGGCCAGCAGGTAGGCGGTGGTGGACAAGCCGACGGCCTGCTCGCGGCGGAAGATCGCCCGCTCGCCGATCAGGTCGCGGATGGTCAGGGCGGTGCCCATGAAGATCGCGCCGACGTTGAGCAGCACCAGGATCTGGCCCGGCTCGTTGGGGGCGTCGCCCATCGGGTTCGGTACGCCGAAGCCGACGGTGCCGGGCACCGACAGCGACAGCACACCCATGATGAACGGCAGCAGCGCCAGGAAGATGAAGTAGCCCCGGTCGGAGATGATCAGCCGGATCTGTCTTCGCGCGATGGTCGAGAACTGGCGTAGCAGGCTCGTCTTGGCCGGCGCGCCCAGGTCCCCGGGCTGTTCCGACGACGCCGCGGCGGCCGGGGCCGGACCGGTGCGTGCCAGGTAGCGGCGGTTCGCCTCGGCCGGATCGCTGGCGACCGTGCTGAAGATGTCGGCCCAGTTGGTGGTGCCGAGCTCGGGGCCGATCTGATCGGGCGGCCCGCAGAACGCGGTCTTGCCGCCGGGCGCCAGCAGCAGCACCTGATCGCATACGTCGAGGTAGGTCAGCGAGTGGGTCACGACCAGCACCACACGGCCGGCGTCGGCCAGCTGGCGCAGCATGGTCATCACCTGGCGGTCCAGTGCCGGGTCCAGACCGGAGGTGGGCTCGTCGAGGATCAGCAGTGACGGGCCGGTCAGCAGTTCGAGTGCGACCGAGGCGCGCTTGCGCTGCCCGCCGGACAGCTTGTCGACGCGGGTGTCGAGGTGCTTGGTCATCTCGAGTTCCTCGAGCACCTGCATGACGACCTGTTCGCGGTCTTCCTTGGTGGTGTCCGGCGGCAACCGCAGCTCGGCGGCGAACATCAGCGCCTGGCGGACGGTCAGCTGACCGTGCACCACGTCGTCCTGCGGGACCATGCCGATCCGGGAGCGCAGCGACGCGTACTCGGCGTGCACGTCGTGGCCCTCGAAGGTGATGGTGCCGCTGGTCGGATGGGTGTAGCCGGCAACCTGCTTGGCGAACGTGGACTTGCCCGCACCCGAGGGGCCGATGACCGCGGTGAGGGTGCCGGGCCGGGCGTCGACGCTGATGTTGTCGAGCAGTGTTTTGTTGCCCTCGATGGTCCAGGTCAGCCCGCGCACTTCGAGCCCGCCGGTGCGGGTGTCGGCCTGGGTCTCGCTGCGGCGCACCAGGGTGCCGCCGCTGAACACCAGGTCGACATTGCCGATGGTGACCACGTCACCGTCGTGCAGGATCGCGCTGTCGACCCGCGCGCCGTTGACGAAGGTGCCGTTGATGCTCCGCTCGTCGCGGATCTCCGTACCGCCGGGCAGTGGGATCAACGTGGCGTGATGCCGCGACGCCAGCACGTCGGGGATGACGATGTCGTTGTCGGTGTTGCGACCGATCTTGACCGCACCCGCGGGCGCCGGGGTGGTGCGCCCGGGCCGCAGGATCTTCAGCATGCTGGTGGCGAGGTTGCCACCGGCTTCGCTGGTGCCACGCTCCGAGGCGGCCGGGCCCATCGTGGTCGGTGCCTGGGCCGCGCTCGGGGTGCGAACCGGCTGGGCCGGCCGGGCCTGCGGGCCGCTCGGGTAGCCGGTCTGCGGACCGCTGGGATAGCCCGATTGGGGTCCGCTCGGGTATCCGGCCGGGGCGGTGGGGTAGCGCGGCTGCGGGCCGGACGAGTATCCCGGGCGCGGCGGCGCGGGCGGCTGGCCGTAGGGCGACCGTCCGGCGGTGGGTGCCTGGGTGGGCCAGCTGCCGCTGGGCCGGTTGCCGATCGGCACTGCCGCGGTCGGTGTCCGGCCGACGGATCCCTGGTGCCGGCCGACCTCGAAGGTCAGCTCCGGCCCGTCGGGGTTGCCGATGTTGACCGTCTGGCCGTCTTGGATGTCGACCGAGGGCACCCGGCGCCCGTTGGCGTACATGCCGTTGAGGCTGCCGTTGTCGATCGCGACCCATCGACCTTGGTCGAAGCGCACCACCAGGTGGGCACGGGAGATCAACGGGTGGGCGATCCGGACGTCGGCGCGGAGGTCTCGGCCGATGACGACATCGTTGCCCGGGGCAAAGGTACGGGTCGATCCGTCGTAACGAATGGTCAGCGCAGGGCTCATCGCGCTCAACTCTATCGGTAGTTTTCGCCGGGACCGGGCCGTTGCGGTGGTGTCGCGCCGTGTGACCATGGCTGGCATGGGTTCTGAAGGGACGCAGACGACGGTCGAGCGGGTGCTCGGTGTGCTGCGGGCGATCGGCACGGTGCTGGCCGGCGCGGCGGTGGTGTTACTCGTATGGGCCGCGGCGCTCGGCGCCTGGGCCCGGCTCGTCGCGTCGCGCAGCGCGGGCGAAGGTGCCTGGTACGCGATCAGCGTCCACCGCTGGGGTGAGGCGCTGCCGAACCGGATGGCGCTGTCGGTCGCGGTGATCGCCGCGGTGTTGCTTGCGGCGATCGCCTACAGCGTCGTGCGCGGCCGCACGGGCCGTGACCTGGCCGCCACTCCGGCCGGCGCGGGCGCGGTGGCGGCGCTGCTGTTCATCGCCTACATCACCCCGGGCATCCCGGGCTTCTACCGGCGGGCGATGGAGGGCGCCCCGGTCACCGCGGCGCTACCCGCCGGGATGGCGGCGTGGTGGTTGTGTCTGGCCGGGGCGGCGGCGACGTTGTTGGCCGCGAGAGCTTTTCCGCGGTTGGAACGTGCCTCGGTGAAGTTGCTGGCGGTCGGGGCGGCGATCGCGGTGGTGGTTGCTGCGGTGGTGACGGTGTCGGCGTTTCGTGCCGGTGACGACGGGCGCTACGTCGACGCGACGACCGCGGCAGCTACCGATGTCCCGGCGGCGCCCACCGCACTCGGTCAGCGCACGTTCACGGTGTCGGTGCCGGATGCCTTCGAGGGCGACAGAAACGAGCCGAATCGCGAAATCGCGGCGGCGGGAGCCGGTTTCGTGGTCTATGGGGACCGCCGCATCACCGCCTACGGCGCCGACGGAAAGGAACGCTGGCATTTCGCGCGCACCGGACCCGGCGGCGTGGTGGTCAGCGGCATGCGAGTGTTCGACGACGGGGCCACGGTGGTGGCATTCCTCGACCAGGGACTGGTCGGGCTCGATGCCACGACCGGCGAGCGGCTGTGGGCGAATGCCGACAGCCGGATGATGTACGCACTGTCGGAGGAGTCCGGTTACAACCTGGACACCCCGTTCGTGGTGTATCGCGATGACCGGGTGTGGGTGCGCTTCGACACCAGGACCGGCCTCCCGATGTGGACGGTGCCTGCGCCGCACGCGGAGTGCCTGTACCCGCAGCGCACGGTGGACACCCGGTCGTCGCTGGTGTCGGTGCTGCAGTGTTCGTCGGATCGGGGCACCGATATCCGGGTGCTCGCGGTGGATCCGTCCAACGGTGAGACCGTATGGGACCACGAGCTGTTCAAGGGCCAGGCCGATGCGGACGCGGTCGCCACGCCGGCGAATGCAGTCGGCGTCTTCGTGCAGTTCGGCGGGGCCGGGGCACCGCCCGGGATCGTCTATGTCAACGTGGCGGACAAAACGGTGACCCCGATGCCGCAGCGCGGTACCGGAGAACCGTCACCGGGACCGTCCGACAATTTCTTGTTCTCGAGCCGGGACGGCGGCCGGCAACTCGTGCTGTTCGGTCCGGACGGCCAACGGAGATGCGCTGGCCCTCAGGGGATTCGCGGTGATCAGACGCGGGTGCCGGGCCAGGGGAGTGGCCTGGCCTATGTGTCGTTCGACGACGGCTTCGTCATCGCCGACAGCGGGGCGACCGGAGGGTCGCTGCGGGCGTTCGACGCCCGCGCGTGCGCTCAGATCGCGGCGGTGCCCGCCGACTCGGTGGAGGGTTTCGTCCCGGTGCCGGGCGCGGTGCTGGTGCTGCGGCGCGACGGGCAGACGTTGCAGATCGACGGCTACACGGCCTAGGTGGGCGTATTGGCCAGTGTGGGAACGGCTTCCGCGGGGTAGCGGTCCTGGGCGTCCCAGACGTCCCAGGTCTGCACGGCCCAGAACACCGCGAACAGCACGATGAGGATCAGTTCGACGGTGATCACGCCGAAGTGCCAACCAATGGCCAGCAGGATCAGGGCAGCCACGATGGTGGTGAGCATGAGCGCGGCGATGGTCGCATAGAAGCGGGCCAGGTGCCTACGCACGGCGGCCCGGGCGTAGCACGCGTGGTAGACCGCCACCAGCGTGATGGCCAGGAACATAGCCACCGCGGCGATCACGTGGGCGTGTTCGGCGAACCAGTCCCACAGCATCAGCGGTGCACCGGCGATGGCGATGACCAACAGTGCTGCCGGAAGCCATTTTTCGACGCTCAGCAGCGCGGTGGCGATGGTCTTCCACGGGGTGGCGGCCTCGGCGCAGGAGGGAAGCGAGGCCACCGGCGGTGGCTGGGGGCGGCGCCGGCGTTCCATCGCCAGGTACATGCCGGTGCCGGCGGCGATGGCGACGAACAGCGCGGCGATGTTGTTGGCGACGGCCCCGAACGGGTCGCTCACGGTCGGTAGCCAGGGCCGGCACAGATCGACGGGGCCGGCCGGCACCAGGGCGACGATGAACGCCATGAACCCGGAGAAGTTGAGCAGCGCATCCTCGCCCACCCGGCTGCCCTTGTAGGCGATCAGGCAGATGCCGATCGCGCACAGGGAAGCCAGGAACACCGCGTGGGTGCGGGTGTAGAAGAACGCACTGATCGAGCCCTGCAGGCAGCTGTGCGCCCCCGTCAACGCCAGCGACGTCAACAGGAACACCACCAGCGCGACCAGGCCCACCCTGACATAGCGGTAGGTGACCATGGTGTCGCTGGAGTGGTTGCCAACCATGGGGCTATTAGCTCACGAGTGAGTCCGGAGCTCCCGTCACCACGCAGTGGGTGTGGCTGTAGATGGTCGGCATGCATCTGTTGCAGTGCGTGCACTTGGACAAAACGGGGCTTTGACCGCCGTTGTCTTTTTCGGCCTTGATCCGGTTCAACAGATCGGGTTCGGCGAGCAGCGCCCGGCCCATCGCGACGAAGTCGAAGCCCGCCGCCATCGCCCGGTCCATGGTCTCGCGGTTGGTGATACCGCCGAGCAGGATGATCGGCATGGTCAGCTCGGCGCGGAACTTCTCGGCGTCGCGCATCAGATACGCCTCGTGATACGGGTATTCGCGGAAGAACTTGTTGCCGCTCATCCGGATACCCCAGCTGATCGGGGGTTTGAAGTTCGCCGCGAACTCCTTGACCGGTGCCCCGCCGCGGAACAGGTACATCGGGTTGACCAGCGAGCTGCCCGCGGTGAGCTCGATGGCGTCCAGACCGCCGTCCTCTTCCAGCCACTTCGCCGTCTGCAGCGACTCGTCGATCGGGATGCCGCCGCGCACGCCGTCGCTCATGTTCAGCTTGGCGACGACGGCGATCTTCCTGTCGCCGTGCTTGTCGACCGCGTCGCGTACCGCGCGCACCACGCCGCGGGCCACCTTCGCCCGGTTCTCCAGCGATCCGCCGAACTCGTCGGTGCGCCGGTTGATCAGCGGGGACAGGAACGAGCTGGCCAGGTAGTTGTGGCCGAGGTGGACCTCGACGGCGTCGAACCCGGAGTCGATGGCCAGCCGGGCGGCGTTGGCGTGCGCTTGAATCACATCCCGGACGTCGTCCTTTGACGCCTTCTTGGCGAACCGCATCGACAGCGGGTTGAAGAACCGCACGGGGGCCAGCGCCTTGGCCTTGTTGGTCCGCGAGTTGGCGACCGGACCGGCGTGGCCGATCTGCGCACTGATGGCCGCGCCTTCGGCGTGGATCGTCTCGGTGAGTTTGGTCAGTCCGGGGACCGCCTCGGGCCGCATCCAGATCTGCCAGCCGTCGGTGCGGCCACCGGGGGACACCGCGCAGTAGGCGACGGTGGTCATGCCGACGCCGCCGGCCGCGGGCAGCCGGTGATAGTTGATCAAATCGTCGGTGACCAGCGCGTTGGGCGTGGACGCTTCGAAGGTGGCGGCCTTGATGATGCGGTTGCGCAGCGTCACCGGGCCGAGCTTGGCCTCACTGAAAACATCAGTGAACACATTGGGCTGAGTGTTCATAGATGGAGCTTGCCACGTCACCTGACACAATGGCAGCCGTGGGTGCGATTGTGTTGGACGGTAAGGCCACGCGTGACGAGATCTTCGTCGACCTCAAACAGCGCGTAGCGAAGTTGGCCGAGGCGGGGCGGACGCCGGGGCTCGGCACCGTGCTGGTCGGCGACGATCCCGGGTCGCAGGCCTACGTGCGCGGCAAGCACGCCGACTGCGCCAAGGTCGGGATCAACTCGATCCGCCGGGACCTGCCTGCCGACATCACGCAGGCCCAGCTCGACGAGACCATCGACGAGCTCAATGCCAACCCGGAGTGCACGGGCTACATCGTGCAGCTGCCGCTGCCCAAGCATCTCGACGAGAACGCCGCGCTGGAGCGCATCGACCCGGCCAAGGATGCCGACGGCCTGCACCCGACCAACCTGGGCCGTCTGGTGCTCGGGAAGGATGCACCGCTGCCCTGCACCCCGCGCGGCATCGTGCACCTGCTGCGCCGGTTCGAGGTGCCGATCGCCGGCGCGCACGTGGTGGTGATCGGCCGTGGAGTCACCGTCGGCCGGCCGATGGGTCTGCTGCTCACCCGCCGTTCGGAGAACGCCACCGTCACGCTCTGTCACACCGGCACCCGCGATCTGCCTGCGCTGACCCGGCAGGCCGACATCATCGTCGCCGCGGTCGGCGTGCCGCACATGGTGACCGCGGACATGGTCAAGCCCGGAGCGGCCGTCGTCGACGTCGGTGTGAGCCGGGTGGACGGCAAGCTCACCGGTGACGTCGCCCCCGACGTCTGGGATGTGGCCGGCCACGTGTCGCCCAACCCGGGCGGGGTGGGTCCGCTGACCCGGGCGTTCCTGCTGACCAACGTCGTCGAGCTCGAAGAGTCGAAACTGGCGTGACGGCAAAGGAGTTCGTCCGCAAGGTGGTTGCCGGACAGTGGCCGATCCTTCTGGTCGGGCTGATCTTCGTCGCGGCATTCGCCTTGGTGGTGGCGGGCTACTGGCGCCGTGGCGCGCTGGTCATCGGCATCGGCGTGGGTGCGGCGGCGGCGCTGCGGCTCGCGCTCACCGATGACCGCGCAGGTCTCCTCGTCGTGCGCTCGCGCACCATCGACTTCACCACCACCGCCACCGTGAGCGCGGCGGTGCTCTACATCGCCTGGACCATCGACCCGCTGGGCACCAGCTAGTTCTCACCGAGTGGCCAGTTGTGGCACACGATTCGCGAGAATCCGTGCATAACTGGCCACTCGCCGTGGTCAATCACCGGTCACGGCGAACAACGCCGCCCACTGCCCGGCGGTCAACTCGCGCGGCAGCGCGTGGGGGTGAACCTGGTTGGCGCTCAACCATCGCCGGTCGACGTGCGGACGCAGGATCTGGCCCAAGCCGCGCCCGCGCCCGGTGAACACCCGGTGCACCAGTGACTGATAGCGCCGACGGTCGGCCCAGGGGACCAAGGGTTCGGTTCGGCGCGCGATGGTCAGCAGCCCGGCGTCCACACTGGGCCGTGGCCGAAATGCGTCCGCGGAAACCTTTCGAGCCAAGCCGAACTCGAACCACGGCCACCACTGGGCGGTCAGCATGGTGGCGCCGCCCACCGCCGCCCGCCGCCGGGCCACCTCCCACTGCACCACCAGTACGGCGTCGGTCCAGGCCGGCGCGTGAAGCAGACGGCGCAGGATCGCGGTGGTCAGGTGAAAGGGCAGGTTACCCACGACCACGTGCGGCACCCGCGGCAGCCGGTAGTGCAGGAAGTCGGTGCTGACCACCTCGGCCGAGGTTCGCTCCGCCAGCCGCGTGGCGCGCCGTCGGTCGATCTCGATGGCGGTCAGCGGCCGGTTCAGCCGCTGGAGCGGCAGGGTGAGCGCGCCGTCCCCCGCGCCGATCTCGACGATGGGACCTGTTGTGCGCCCGACGATGTGGACGATGTCGGCGATCGCGCGACGATCGCACAGGAAATTCTGGCCGTTCTCATGGCGGCCATGATGAGCTGAAGGCACGGATACTCCGCAGACGCAGGGACAAAGCTGCTGCGGCGGAAATTTCCGAGAAAGTGAATATCCGCCGCTAGGTGATGCGCAAGCGGATGTAGGTCACTGACATGGACGCCACGGTAGGCGAGCCGGCGCGGGTGCTCAACCCAATTTCGGTGACCGCCGACAGGACGCCGCACATTCACAGGAAATGCCCAGGAGGCAATATTGCCCAGAAGGCAAACTTGCGTCTACCGTGTGGGATATGGCGCCGGGACTGCGAGAACGTAAGAAGCTCGACACGCGAAGGGCGCTCAGCGACGCCGCGCTGACGTTGGCGTTCGAGCGCGGGCTGGAAAACGTCACCCGTGAGGACATCGCCAACCTCGCCGGCGTCTCGTTGCGCACGTTCACCAACTACTTCGCCGGCAAGTACGACGCGCTGGCGTATCGGCAACAGGAGCGGATGCGGCGCAGTATCGACATGCTGCGCACGCGGCCCGCCGACGAGCCACTGTGGACCGCCATCACCGAAGCGGTGATAAATCCGGTGGACGCCGACATGGCCGATGTCTACGGTGTGGAGAACGCGCTGTCGACCCGTCAGCAGTTGGCCGAGGTCCGAAAACTGTTGATGATCCCCGAGATCCGCGACGCAACCTTCCGGGCCATGGTCGACGAGTGGGTCGCGGCGATCGCCGAGCGCACCGGTACCGACCCGCAGCGGGACATGTACCCGCGGTTGGTGGCCGCCGTCGTGCGCGCGGTCGGCGACGTCGCGATGGACGAATACGGAAATTCCGATCCGCCGGTGGCTTTCACGTCACTGCTGCGCAAGGGGTTCGCGGCGGTGGCCGCGGGCCTACCCGAACCAGGAGGTAAGCAGTGAAAGATCAGGTAGACGTCGTCATCTCCGGCGCGGGCCCCAACGGCCTGCTGGTGGCCGGCGAGTTGGCCCTGGCCGGCGTCCGGCCGGTGGTGCTCGAGCGGCTGTCGGAGCCCAGTGCCGAACTCAAGGCCAATGGCATTGTCGGACAGGCGAACCGGGTGCTCGACCTGCGTGGTCTGTATCAGACCCTCAGCGATTCCGACGCGGCTCCCGAGCCGATGGACGGCTACATCTTCGCGGGCATGCAGGTCCCGTTCGCCGATGTCGTCGACAACCCGATGTACGGCATGCTGATCCAGCAGCCTCGGGTGGTGCGCCAGCTGGTGGAATGGGTGCAGGGCCTGGGTGTGGAGATCCGTTGGGGCCATGAGGTCGTCGACCTCGAGCCGGGTTCCGACGGCGTCACCCTGGACATCGCGTCGGCATCGGGCAACTACCGGCTTCCGGCCACCTACCTCGTCGGCGCCGACGGCGGCCGCAGCCAGGTCAGGAAGAAAGTCGGCATCGAGTTTCCCGGGCTGACCACCGACGTGATCGCCCGGGTGGCGCACGTCAGGCTGCCCGACGAGCTGCGCACCGGGCTCGGCGGCATCGATATCCCAGGTGTCGGCCGGATTCCGTTCGGGCACAACCGCTTCGACGGCGGCGTGCTCATCTACGCGGAATTCCAGCCGGGGCGCTCGATGCTCGGGACCATCGAGTACGGTTCCACCCTGCCCGACGACGCGCCGGCACTGACCATCGACGAACTGCGAGCCAGCGCCAAGCGGGTGATCGGTGCCGATCTGCCGATCGAGCCTCCGGACGGGCCCGGCCCACACGCATTGCGGCGGATCAACGGCCAGAACACCCGTCAGGCGGCGCAGTACCGCGCGGGGAATGTGTTCCTGGTGGGCGACGCGGCGCATGTGCACTCGGCCATGGGTGGGCCCGGGCTGAATTTGGGAATGCAGGATGCGATGAACCTGGGCTGGAAACTGGCCGCTGCCGTGCAGGGTTGGGCGCCGGCCGGCCTGCTGGACAGCTATCACAGTGAGCGGTGGCCGGCCGGGCAACGGGTGATGATGCACTCCATGGCGCAGGCCGCACTGATGGCCTCCGGCCCCGAAGTCAGCGCGCTCCGCACGCTTTTCGGTGAGCTGCTCGCGACTCCGGATGGTTCCGCGCACATCGCCGGGCTGCTCTCCGGGTCCGACGTCCGTTACGACGTCGGCGACGAACACCGGCTGTCCGGATATTTCGTTCCCGATTTCGTGCTCGACGACGGCCGCCGGGTTGCGGAGTTGCTGCGCTCGGGCCGGCCGGTCCTGCTCGACCTGTCGGGTGGCAAGCACGCCGCCGCGGCGCAGGGTTGGCGTGATCGCGTCGATGTCGCGGTGTCGTCGGCCGACGGTCCAGCCGCGGCCCTGCTGATCCGGCCCGATGGCCATATCGCCTGGGCTGTGGACGAATTCACCGAGGCCGATCCGGTGCGTCTCCGTGCTGCGCTGGAGCGCTGGTTCGGGTGCGAAACGAGCCTGGCCGAGCTCAGCGCCTGAGCGCGCGGCGCAGGACGCCGGGGTTTCGTACCAGCTTGGGCCCCAGCGCGAGCGCGAACACCGTGGTCGCCGGCCACGGCCGCAGGTGTGGGCGCAACCGACGGATCTGGCCGTGGTCGTCGAGTTCGAGCACGAGCGCGTCGGTGATGGTGGTGCCCGCGACCCGGCCGTCGCTGACGGCGACACGTGTTGCGCCCTCGCCGATGACCGGCTGCCAGGTCAGCTCCTTCAGCCCGCCGTACACCGTGGTGAGCAGCGCCCGAAGGTCGTCGTGACCACGGAAGACCATTCTTCCGGACAGTGGGGAGACGAGTTCTGCGTCCGGGGCCAGCGTCGTCATGAGTTGGTCGATGTCGTTGGCGCGGGTGGCCGCACAGAACGCGGTAACCGAGTCGGTGGTAGCTGTCATTCGCCGTGCCCTTCGCGTCGCTTGCGATTTGCAATCCACTTAACGCTAGTTCATTGCTAATTGCAATGGACTAGGGTGGCGGTGTGCCCAAGCAGTCCTTCAGCGACATCGCGTGCTCGATCGCGCGGGCCGTCGATGTGGTCGGTCAACGCTGGACCCCGTTGATCCTGCGTGACCTGTTCGCCGGGTTGGCGCGGTTCGAGGACATCCGTCGGGACCTGGGTATCGCGTCGAACATCCTGGCCGCCCGTCTCGACGAGCTCGAAGGTCACGGGATCGTGGAACGCCGGCAGTACCAGAGCGCACCGCCGCGCCATGAGTACGTTCTGACCGACAAGGGGCGCGATCTCTATCCGGTGATCGTGATGCTGCTCGCCTGGGGCGACAAGTGGCAGACCGGCGCCGACGGGCCTCCCGCGCTACTCGTCCACACCGAATGTGGTTGCGTCACAACGGCAAAAGCGGTCTGTGTCGAGTGCGGTGGCGAACTCCGTGCCGACACGGTGAGCGTGACGGCCGGGCCGGGTGCGAGGCCCGGCCCCGGCACGGCCGTGATCGGGGAGTTCCTCCAGGGCACTCAGGCGAGCGTGGCCCCGATGCAGACCGTCACGTAGGGCAGCGCCAGCCCCGACGAATTGGCCAGCGCCGGATGGGTGGCCAGCAGTTCGCGGACCTGTTCCAAGGTGCGGGTGCGCACCTGTTCGGGTGAGGTGATGCAGTAGCTGCGGGAGGCCACCAGATCGATGAGTGCCTGGGGCGTCAGGTAACTCGTCCACTCCACCTGGTGACGCTCGATCTCGCCGAACGGGGCGGCCAGGGTCACCTCGTTGTTGAACGGATCGTGCTCGGGACCGATGATGTGGCCCAGATCCTTCACCCAGCCCAACCGCTCGTCGCGAGTGTTCCACACCAGCCCGAGCCGGCCGCCGGGGCGCAGCACCCGGCTGACTTCCTTCACCGCCCGCTCGGGGTCGAACCAGTGCCAGGCCTGCGCCACCAGGACCGCGTCGACGCTGTTGTCGGCCAACGGGATCTCCTCGGCGGTGCCCAGCAGCGCCGGGGTGTCCGGCAATGAGTTGGACAGCAGCTCAAGCATTTCCGGGATGGGGTCGACGGCGATGACATCCAGGCCGCGCTCGACCAGCCGGGTGGTCAGCTTGCCGGTGCCCGCGCCGAGGTCCAGCACGTCGTGGGCACCGTCGGGCAGCAGCCAGTCGATCGCCTCCGGCGGATACGACGGCCGGCCGCGTTCGTATGCCGCGGCTTCTGAGCCGAAGGACAGGGAACGCTGCTTGGGCGAGTTCACTGCTGTGCCAACTCCAGTGTGCGGCGGATCAACTTGCCCACCACCTCCGTCTCGACCAGGAATCCGTCGTGGCCGTACGCCGAGTCGACGACGTCCAGGCCGCTACAGCCGGGCAGCAACTCCGCCAGCTCTTGCTGGAGCCGGATCGGGTACAGCCGGTCGGAGGTGATCCCGCCGACGATCACCGGCACCGGGCAACTGCGCAGCGCGGCGTCCACCCCGCCCCGGCCCCGGCCCACGTCGTGCGTGGACAGCGCATCGGACAGGGTCACGTAGGTCCCCGGGTCGAACCGGGCCGCCAGCTTGCCGCCCTGGTACTCCAGGTAGCTCTGCACGCCGTACCGGCCGCCGGTGGTCGGATCTTCGTCGCCCTGCGCGTCGTTCGCGAACCGGTCGTCGAGTTCTTCCTCGCCGCGGTAGGTCAGGTGCGCGAAGCGCCGCGCGATCTCCATGCCCGCCACCGGTGCCCGGTCGGTGTCGTAGTAGTCCCCGCCCTGCCAGTCCGGATCGGCCTTGATGGCGGCCACCTGCGTGCTCTGGGTGCCGATCTGATCGGCGGTGGCACGGGCTCCGACGGCCAGGACAAGTCCGGCTCGCACCTCGTCGGGGTGCCCGACGAGCCATTCCAGCGCCCGGGCTCCGCCCATCGAGCCGCCGACCACCGCAGCCACCTCGGTGATGCCGAACGCGGCCAGGGCGGCCCGGTCGGCCTCGACCTGGTCCCGGATGGTGATCTGGGGAAAGCGTGAGCCCCAAGGCTTTCCGTCGGGCGCGAGCGAGCCGGGACCGGTGGATCCGCGGCAGCCGCCGAGGACGTTCGTCGAGATCGCGCACCACTGGTCGGTGTCGATCGGGGCGCCGGGACCGGCCACCCCGTCCCACCAGCCCGCGGTCGGGTGACCGTCTCCGGCCGGCCCCGTCACGTGAGAGTCGCCGGTCAGTGCGTGCAGCACCATCACCACGTTGTCACGCGCGGGGGACAGCTCGCCCCAGCGCTGTACGGCGATCGACACGTCAGGAAGGACGGTGCCGTTCTCCAGCGTCAGTGCACCGATGTGCACCACGCTGATCTCGCCTTCGGCGGGCAACGGGAGGGTGGACACGGCTGGTTCTTCGGTGATCGTCATGCCGGACTTCTCTCGCCGTCCTACACCGTCGCCGCAGTCTGCGGCACGCCGCTGAACGGACGGGCAGCGGCGAACCCCTGCTCCAGGTCGGCCAGGATGTCGTCGATTCCCTCGATACCGACGGCCAGCCGCACCAGGCCGGGAGTGACTCCGGTGGTCAGCTGCTCCTCCGGGGTCAGCTGGGCGTGGGTGGTCGATGCGGGGTGGATCACCAGGGACCGCACGTCGCCGATGTTGGCCACGTGGCTGTGCAGCGTCAGCGCGTTGACGAAAGCCTTACCCGCTTCGATGCCGCCGGCCAGTTCGAACGCCAGCACCGCGCCGGTGCCCTTCGGGGCGATGGTGCGGCCCAGCTCGAACCAGGGCGAGGTGGGAAGCCCGGCGTAGTTCACCGAGGTCACGCCGTCGTGCCCGGCCAGGAACTCGGCGACGCGTTGCGCATTCTCCACGTGGCGTTCAACCCGCAGTGACAGCGTTTCTAATCCCTGCGCGATGAGGAAGGCGTTGAAAGGGGAGACGGCGCTACCCAAATCGCGCAGCAGCTGCACGCGTGCCTTCAACGCATACGCCGGCGCACCGAGCTCGGCGAACACCACTCCGTGGTAGCTGGGGTCGGGTGTGGTGAACCCGGGATGACGGCCCTGTGTCCAGTCGAAGGTGCCGCCGTCGACGATCACCCCGGCGATGGCCGAACCGTGGCCGCCCAGGTACTTGGTTGCCGAGTGCACGACGATGTCGGCGCCCAGCGCGATGGGCTGGATCAGGTACGGCGTGGCGATGGTGTTGTCGACGATCAGCGGGACCCCGTTGTCGTGTGCCACGGCCGACACGTTCGGGATGTCGAGGATGTCGATCTGGGGGTTGGAGATGGTCTCGGCGAAGAACGCCTTGGTGTTCGGCCGCACCGCGGCCCGCCACGAGTCCAGATCGTCGGGGTTCTCCACGAAGCTGACCTCGATACCGAGCTTGGGCAGCGTGTAGTGGAACAGGTTGTACGTGCCGCCGTACAACCTGGGGCTGGACACGATGTGGTCACCGGCGCCGGCCAAGTTGAGGATCGCGAACGTCTCGGCGGCCTGGCCCGAGGACAGCAGCAGTGCGGCCACGCCGCCTTCGAGGGCGGCGATGCGCTGCTCGACGACGTCGGTCGTGGGGTTGCCGATGCGGGTGTAGATGTTGCCCGGCTCGGCCAGCCCGAACAGGGCGGCGGCATGGTCGGTGCTGTCGAAGGTGTAGGACGTGGTCTGGTAGATCGGCAGGGCGCGGGCATTGGTGGCGCTGTCCGGGGTCTGCCCGGCGTGGACCTGCTTGGTTTCGAACGACCAGGTGGCGACAATTTCGGGGTTTGTCATGGCTGGGGTGTCTCCTCTGTGAGGGGATGTAGAAGGTAGGGGCGCGGTCGGCTACCGGACGGTCGGCTCGTCGTCTAGGACGACGGGCGAACATCGACAGTTCATCGACACATACACATGGCTGGCCTCCATCAGGTTTCCCTGTCTGTCTGGGGGCCCGTACCTTCGGACCCGCGCTTGCCTTGCAGCCGGTTACGGCTACTCAACCTGGTCATCACCCGGGGCACCCCACCGCGGTTGGAGGGTTGCCGGCCAGCAAGCCGGGGCTTGATGCTGGCACTCATGACCGGCCTGCAGCTTATCGCAACGCGCTGAGCCCGTGCCAGTCGGTTGCGCGGGTGTTTGCCGGTGTTGCGTGGCCGGGACTGGAACACGTTCACTTCGGCGAGGCTCGCGGGGGTGGCGGACGGCCGGGCGTAACCCAAAGTTACTGGTCAGTAATGAAAGCTGCTCCTTCGCGGTGGTCCGCGCCCTTGTAGTCTGGCCCGCGATACAGAGAGCAGCGAATAACCGCGGGTGACAACGAGTGATCCTCGTCGTTCCCAGACTGACGCCGGGAGAGCAACCATGACTGCCCAGCAGCCGACCATCATCTACACGCTGACCGACGAGGCGCCGCTGCTTGCGACGTACTCCTTCCTGCCGATCGTCCGCGCCTTTGCCGAGCCGGCCGGGATCGACATCCAGACCAGTGACATCTCAGTGGCGGCCCGCATCCTGGCCGAGTTCGGTGACTACCTGACCGAGGACCAGCGAGTCCCCGACAACCTGGGTGAGCTGGGCCGTCTCACCCAGCTGCCCGAGACCAACATCATCAAGCTGCCCAACATCAGCGCCTCCGTGCCGCAGCTCACCGCCGCGATCAAGGAGCTGCAGCAGAAGGGCTACGCCATCCCGGACTACCCGGGCGATCCCAAGACCGACGAAGAGAAGGCCCTGAAGGACCGCTACGCCAAGATCCTCGGCAGCGCGGTGAACCCTGTTCTGCGCGAAGGTAACTCGGACCGCCGCGCGCCCAAGGCGGTCAAGGAGTACGCGCGCAAGCACCCGCACAGCATGGGCGAGTGGTCGCAGGCCTCGCGTACCCACGTCGCCACCATGAAGACCGGCGACTTCTACCACGGTGAGAAGTCGATGACGCTGGACAAGGCTCGCAACGTACGCATGGAGCTGGAGACCACCGGTGGCGAGACGATCGTGCTCAAGCCCGAGGTCAAGCTCGACGAGGGCGATGTCATCGACAGCATGTACATGAGCAAGAAGGCGCTCATCGAGTTCTACGAGGAGCAGATCGAGGACGCCTACAAGACCGGCGTCATGTTCTCGCTGCACGTCAAGGCGACGATGATGAAGGTCAGCCACCCGATCGTGTTCGGCCACGCCGTCAAGGTCTTCTACAAGGACGCCTTCGCCAAGCACGAGAAGCTGTTCGACGAGCTCGGCGTCAACGTCAACAACGGTCTGTCGGATCTCTACAGCAAGATCGAGGCGCTGCCCGCATCGCAGCGTGAGGAGATCATCGAGGACCTGCACCGCTGCCACGAACACCGTCCCGAGCTGGCCATGGTGGATTCGGCCAAGGGCATCTCGAACTTCCATTCGCCCAGCGATGTCATCGTCGACGCGTCGATGCCGGCGATGATCCGCCTCGGCGGCAAGATGTACGGCGCCGACGGCCGCACCAAGGACACCAAGGCCGTCAACCCCGAGTCGACCTTCTCGCGGATCTACCAGGAGATGATCAACTTCTGTAAGACCCATGGGCAGTTCGACCCGACCACGATGGGCACCGTGCCCAATGTCGGCCTGATGGCGCAGAAGGCCGAGGAGTACGGCAGCCACGACAAGACCTTCGAGATCTCCGAGGCCGGTGTCGCCAAGATCGTCGACATCGACAGCGGCGAGGTGCTGCTGTCCCAGGAGGTCGAAGAGGGCGACATCTGGCGCATGCCCGTCGTCAAGGACGCCCCGATCCGGGACTGGGTCAAGCTGGCCGTCAACCGCGCCCGGCTGTCCGGCATGCCGGTGGTGTTCTGGCTCGATACCGAGCGGCCGCACGAGGTCGAGCTGCGCAAGAAGGTCAAGACCTACCTCAAGGACCACGACACCGAGGGCCTGACGATCCAGGTCATGCCGCAGGTCTGGGCCATGCGGTACACGATCGAGCGCGTCATCCGCGGTGAGGACACCATCGCGGCGACCGGCAACATCCTGCGCGATTACCTGACCGACCTGTTCCCGATCCTGGAACTGGGCACCAGCGCCAAGATGCTGTCCATCGTGCCGCTGATGGCCGGTGGCGGTCTGTATGAGACCGGTGCCGGTGGTTCGGCGCCCAAGCACGTCCATCAGCTGGTGGAGGAGAACCACCTGCGCTGGGATTCGCTCGGCGAGTTCCTCGCGCTGGGGGCCAGCCTGGAGGACCTGGGCAACAAGCTGAACAACGACAAGGCCAAGGTGCTGGCCACCGCGCTCGACACCGCGACCGGAGAGTTGTTGGACGAGAACAAGTCTCCGTCGCGCAAGACCGGTGAGCTGGACAACCGCGGCAGCCAGTTCTACCTCGCGCTGTACTGGGCGCAGGCGCTGGCCGAGCAGACCGAGGACAAGGAGCTGGCCGAGCACTTCGCGCCGCTGGCCAAGGCGCTCGGCGAGCAGGAGCAGGCCATCGTCTCCGAACTCAATGCGGCGCAGGGCAAGCCGGCCGACATCGGCGGCTACTACTACCCGGACCCGGAGAAGACCGCCGCGGTGATGCGTCCGAGCAAGACGCTCAACGACGTCCTGGCGGCGTCCGAGAAGGTCTGATCAGCAAGTCGGGGCGGCACCGGGTATCCCGGGGCCGCCCCGACTGCTGTCGGTGGGCGGCGTCGCTTTCTACCGCAGGGCGGCAATCCGCGAACGCGGGCGACCGTGGTGCAGAAAACGGCAGAGCGGCTGTCGCCACCAGCGCTCCGAACGCTACCTAGCCCGTCGCCCGGGCTTGGCCGATGTGTGGGTCGACGAATTCGGTGATCACCTGAGTGATGGTGTCGGGTGCCTCGAACATCGGCACGTGCCCCACTCCCTTCAGCGTCTTCACCACCGCGTCCGGCGCGAGGTTGGCGGTGAAATGCCGGGTGAACCGCGGTGCGGGAAGCACGCGGTCCTTCTCACAGATCACCAGTTGGGTCGGGGTCCGCGAGTTCTTGATCTCCATCAGGCCGGCCGTGGTCAGTGCCTTGACCATGAGCTTGAAGTAGGCCGGGCAGTGCGCCAGGTCCTCGATCAGATCGCGACGGTCGCTGTCGTTGAGCACGTCGGGTGTCGCGCTCACGGCCAGATATGAGATCTGCTTGGTCAGTGGGAGTTTCAGCAGCTGCTGCCGCAACACCGCGGTGGACAGCACCACCGGCAGCGCGGCCATGAACTTCGCGATGATCTCGTACTTCGCCGGCGTGAACCGCGACCAGCCGCCCGCGGGGGCGATGCCGGTCAGCGTGCGGGCCCGGCCGCGCCGTTCGAGCTCGAAGGCCACCCAGCCGCCCAGGGAATTGCCGACGATGTGCGCCGTGCACCAGCCCAATTCGTCGAGCCGGCGTTCGACGTCGTCGGCGAGTGTCGCGACGTCGAGGAGAACGGGTGCGTGCGCGCCGCCGTGGTGGCCGGCCATGGTGGGGGCGAACACCTCGTAGCGGCCGGTCTGGGCGAGTTGCGGTGCGACGTACTTCCACACGCTCTGCGACAACAGGAACGGGTGCAGCAGCAGGATCGGTTCCTTCTGCACACTGTCGGCACCGCCGACGAAACCCAGGTGGATGGGAGCGCGTTCAGCCATGTCGCCAGACATTAAGGTGATACCGCCGGTACCGCAAGGGGCCTGTCGGTGCGGATCGGTAGGGTCTGGGCGTGGCATCTCCGGCACCTCTGACCGTCAGCACCATCAACGTCAACGGCATTCGCGCCGCGGTCAAGCAGCGGTCCACCGACAATCTCGGCCTGCTGCCCTGGCTCAAGGAAACCGAGGCCGACGTGGTCTGCCTGCAGGAGACCCGGGCCGATGACGAGCAGCTCAGCGACGCGTTGGCGCCGGCCCTGGCCGATGGCTGGAATCTGGCCTCGGCGGTTCCTCATGTGAAGGGCCGCAACGGCGTTGCCGTGTTGTCCCGGCATCCCATCGATGCGGCGCGGCTGCTGGTCTCCGAGGAGTTCGAGGCGCACGGTCGCTACCTGGAGGTGGACACCGCGGGGGTCACGGTCGCCAGCATCTATGTTCCGACCGGCGAGGCCGAGACAGACCGGCAGCTGGAAAAGGAACGGTTCATGGCCACCGTCGCCGCCCGGATGGCCGAGTTGCTGGGCCGTGACGCGGTGCTGTGCGGTGACTGGAACATCGCGCACACGGAGAACGACATCAAGAACTGGAAGGGCAACGTCAAGAAGGCCGGCTTCCTGCCCAGCGAGCGGGCGTGGCTCACCGAGCTGTTGGGCACCGGCTGGGTGGACGTGGTGCGGGTGCTGCACCCCGATGTGGCCGGGCCCTACAGCTGGTGGTCCTGGCGCGGTAAGGCTTTCGACAACGACGCCGGTTGGCGCATCGACTATCACCTGGCCAGCCCGACGCTGGCCGTACGGGCGACATCGGCACGGGTGGACCGGGCCGAGCTGTATGCACTGCGGTGGTCGGACCACTCGCCGGTGACGGTCGCCTACGGCTGACGCCAGTCCGGGCGACGGCCCAGGTGCAGCAGGACTTTCTCGAAATCCGTTGCTGCCGAATGATCGACGGCCCGGTCGAACGGTGAGGCGGGAGTGTCGCGGAAGTCGCCGTCGGGGATCGCGAGCACGAGTGGCAGCACGGCGGCGATCACGTCGGCCGGCAGCTCGTAGGAAGCGCCGAGGCTGGCCGCGACATCCCAGCCGTGCACGGCGTAATCGACGAGGTGGAACCCGATCGCCAAGGCGCCGGGGAACGTCGCGTCCGGTCCGAACTCGGGTAGCGCAAACGTCGTCTCCATGACTCCGTCGGCGGCGAACGCGTCGAGCACGTCATGCGCGGCCGCGGTGTAGGTGCCGGCCGGATCCGCGCGCACGGCGTCGGCCACCGTCGCCACGTCCCACACCGCCTCGTCGGCGCCCCGTCCGCGGGCGGCCGCGGCGAACCCACGGTGTTGCACGGTCATGTGGGCCAGGAGATCGGCGAGCGTCCACTCCGCGCACGGGGTGGGGCGATCGAGGTCGGAGATGCCGACTGCGTCGACGGCGGTGACACAGCGCAGCACGGCCACGCGGTGGAGGGGGCGTAAGTCGGTTTCAATGGTATGCATGCGCCTACGATAGGCGTATGCCTACCATCACGCAACGCCTACAGTGAGCCGGTGTCGAAGCGCCCGGACCTGGCTGCCATGCTCGCCCCGTTGCTGCGGGACCTGATGGCCGCCGAGCAGCCGGTGCTGGACGCACACGGCCTGACCATGTGGGGTTACGTCGTCCTCAGCGCGCTCGACCGATCCGCGGTGCGCACCCAGGCGGCGCTGGCCGAGGCCATCGGTGCCGACAAGACCCGCATCATCCGCACCCTCGATGACCTGCAACAGCAGGGCTTCATCGAGCGGGAGCCGGACCCCGATGACCGCCGGGTGCGACTGCTGGCCATCACCGACGCGGGCCGCGCGGTCAAGGACTCCGCCCAGCAGGAGATTCAGCGCGGCGAGGAGCGCTGGCTCGGCGAGCTGACCTCCGAGGAGCGCGCGGCGTTCCTTCGGGCCCTCAAGCGCCTGACCCCCGAATAACTCGGATGACACCAGTGCGAAAATCAGAAGATCATGAGTAGCGGAAGCAAACAGGTCGTATTCTCGGGCGCCCAGCCCACCTCCGACTCCCTGCACCTCGGCAATGCCCTGGGTGCCGTCACGCACTGGGCGCAGCTGCAGGACGGGTACGAGGCGTTCTTCTGCGTCGTCGACCAGCACGCCATCACCGTGCCGCAGGACCCCGAGACCCTGCGCAGGCGCACGCTGGTGACCGCCGCGCAGTACCTGGCGCTCGGCATCGATCCGACGCGCAGCACGGTCTTTGTCCAGAGCCACGTGCCCGAGCACAGCCAATTGGCTTGGGTGCTGGGATGTTTCACCGGATTCGGCCAGGCCTCGCGGATGACGCAGTTCAAGGACAAGTCGCAGAAGCAGGGTGCGGACGCCACCACCGTGGGTCTGTTCACCTATCCGGTACTGATGGCCGCCGACGTGCTGCTCTATGACACCGACCTGGTTCCGGTCGGGGAAGATCAGCGCCAGCACCTGGAGTTGGCCCGGGACCTGGCGCAGCGATTCAACGCCCGGTTCCCGGACACCTTCGTGGTGCCCGAGGCGATGATCCCGAGGGCCACCGCCAAGATCTACGACCTGCAGGACCCGTCGGCGAAGATGAGCAAATCGGCGGCCAGCGACGCGGGGCTGATCAGCCTGCTCGACGATCCAAAGGCCACGGCCAAGAAGATCCGCTCGGCGGTCACCGACAGCGAGCGCGAGATCCGATTCGATCAGGAGAACAAGCCGGGAATCTCGAACCTGTTGAGCATCCAGTCCGCGGTGACCGGTACCGATATCGACAAGCTGGTCGAAGGATATGCCGGCCGCGGCTACGGGGATCTCAAGAAGGAGACCGCGGAGGCGGTCGTGGAGTTCGTCACCCCGATCAAGACCCGGGTGGACGAATTGCTGGCTGACCCGGCCGAACTCCAGTCCGTTCTGGCGGCTGGGGCGGAACACGCCCGACAGGTCGCGGGTAAGACCCTCGCTCGCGTTTACGACAGGATAGGGTTTCTCCAGCAAACGCCATGAGCGCCGGGGAGGGGTTGGCGGTGGACGAGCCGGAGAAGCCGGGATTACTGGCCCGGATACGCGCCCGCTTTCCCTGGTTCGACCACGTGATGCGGGCGCAGGAGCGCTACAACGACTGCAACGGCAACTTCTATGCCGCCGGTATCACCTATTTCACGATCTTCGCGTTGTTCCCGCTGTTGATGGTCGGCTTCGCGGCCGGCGGGTTCCTGCTGTCGCGGCGGCCGGATCTGCTCGAGGAAATCGAGGAGCGGATCCGTCAGGCGGTCTCGGGTGACCTCGGCCAGCAACTCGTCACCCTGATGGACTCAGCCATCGCCTCGCGTGGCACGGTCGGCGTCATCGGGCTGGCGACCGCGATCTGGGCCGGGCTGGGCTGGATGGCCAACCTGCGCGAGGCGCTGAGCCAGATGTGGGAACAACACGCCGAGTCGAACTTCGTCGGCAACAAGCTCTCGGATCTGCTCGCGCTGGTGTCGGCGTTCCTGGCGATGGTGATCACCATCGCGCTGACCGCGCTCGGCGACCCCGCCCTGATGCGGAAGGTGTTGCGCTGGATCGGGTTGCACGACGGCGTCCTGCTCGGCAGCGGATTGCGCCTGATCTCGATCGTGGTATCGGTCTCGATCTCGTGGTTGTTGTTCACCTGGATCATCTCCCGGTTGCCGCGTGAGCCGGTGCCGTTCCGCCGGTCGATCCGGGCCGGCTTGCTGGCGGCGGTGGGCTTCGAGATCTTCAAGCAGGTGGCGTCGATCTACCTGCAGACCGTGCTGAACGGACCTGCCGGGGCCACCTTCGGCCCGGTACTCGGCCTGATGGTGTTCGCCTACGTCACCGCGCGGCTGATCCTGTTCGCGACCGCATGGGCGGCGACATCGGAGGAGAGCCTGGCCGAGGCGCCGGTGCTGCCCCCGGACCCCGCGCAGATCGTCACCAGGGTGCAGGTCCGCGAGGGGATCGGGGTGACCGGCGCGTTGGCCGCGGCCGCCATGGGAGCCATTGGCGCCCTGGGTCTTTCGCGGTTACGTCGGCGTTAGTGGGTGACGACCTTCAAGCCGACGATGCAGCCGACGACGCCGAGCATGAGCAGCACCTTGATCAGTGACGCGGATTCGGCGCCGGTGATCATCGCGAAGGCGACGGTGAGCACCGCGCCGATACCGACCCACACCGCGTAGCTGGTGCCCGGGGGCAGGGTGCGCATCGCGATGGCCAGTCCGATCATCGACAACACCAGTGCCACACCGAATATCACCGACGGCCACAGCCGGGTGAAACCTTCGGTCTTGCTCAGCGCGGTCGCCCACACTGCTTCCAGGACGCCTGAGACGGCGAGAATCAACCAGGCCATGACGCACCTCCAAACACCCCGTCTTTTCGCTGGCCGGGTACGGGTGCGCCTCGTCCGGTGCCGTGTGCTGGCAGTGCCCATTGTAACAACGACGTAACATCGCAGGCTGTGAGCTTGGCAACCACGTGGTCCCGGTCCATGGGCATCGATGTCCCCATCGTCAACGCGCCGATGGGCGGTGCGGCGGGCGGCAAGTTGGCCGCCGCGGTCTCGGCTGCCGGCGGCCTCGGCATGGTCGGGATGGGAAGTTCGGCCACGGCCGAGCAGCTGACGGCCGAACTCGCGCAGCTCGACGGCGCGCGATGCGGAATTGGCCTGGTGCACTGGGTCGCTCAGGACCGGCCGGATCTGTTCGACGTCGCGGTGGCCGCCCAACCGGCGCTGCTCAGCGTCAGCTTCGGCGAGGACTGGGCCTGGGTGCGCCGGGCGCACGACGCGGGACTGGTGGTGACGACCCAGGTGGCCACGGTCGACGCGGCCCGCCGGGCGGTCGAGGCCGGGGTGGACGTGCTGGTGGCCCGCGGAGCCGAAGGCGGTGGCCATGGCGAGCCGACGGTCGGCACCCTGCCGCTGCTGGCCGACGTGCTCGACGCCGTCGACGTGCCGGTCCTCGCCGCCGGTGGAGTGTCCTCGCCGCGAGCTGTGGCGGCGGTGCTGGCGGCCGGGGCGGCCGGGGCCTGGGTCGGCACGGCATTCGCCGCATGTGCCGAGGCGTTGACGCCTGCGTCGGCGCGGCAGGCGCTGATCGTCGCCGATGGCGGCGCTACCGAACTGACCAGCGAGTACGACGTCGCCGCCGGGTATCGATGGCCGGCGAACATCCCCGAGCGGGTTCTGCGCGGTTCGCCCGTCAATGCCGGACAGGGGGTGGGAGCGGTGGCACGCCCGGCCAGTGCGGCCGAGACGGTGAAATCGCTGTCAGAAGGCGCGGCTGAGCTGCTCGGACGCTGGCATTGATGAGCCTGCCAAACCGTCGAGAGCGGCGGCGGTTTGGCAGGCCCGAGATATATTTAACTCCTGCGGCAATTTGGTGTCAGCCGAATCGGCAAATTCATGACTGGATGCTGAGCGCTGCCTCGACTGCGTCGAGCACCCGTCCCGCACCGTCCTCGGCGCCGAGGCGCGCCGCCAAGGCTGCGGCGCGGGCGCGATAATCGTAATTTGCCAGCGTTTCGTGGATCGCCGCGCCCAGGTTCTCGGCGCTGAGCCGACGCTGTGGGATCGGCCGCGGCCCGACTCCGAATTCGAACAGCCGCCGCGCCCAGAACGGTTGGTCGCCGTAACCGGCGGGCACCGCGACCGTCGGTACCCCGGCGCGCAGTCCCGCTGCCGCGGTGCCGGCGCCGCAGTGGTGAACGACGGCGGCCGCCCGCGCGAACAGCCAGTCGTGGGGTATCTCGCCGACCGCCATCACGTCATCCCCGCCGACGTCGAGTCCGGCCCACCCGGCTTGGATCACCGCACGGGTGCCCGCGCTCCGAACTGCCTGTGCGACAAGCGCGGACAGCTCGCGGGCCTCAGCGCGGCTGTTGACCGTGCTGCCGAAACCGATGACGACCGGGGGTGGGCCGGCGGCGAGGAACTCCACCAGCTCGGCGGGCGGTCGCCATTCGGTCGGGTGCGCCGGCCACCAATAGCCGACGACGTCGAGGCCGGGCCTCCAGTCGGATGGCCTCGGCAGCACCGTGGAGGAGTAGCCATACAGGATCGGCCACCGATCTTCGATGCGTCGCCGTCGCATCGTCCGGGCCGAGGCCTTCGGCAGACCGAGTTGCGCGCGCCAGCCGTTGACCGTCTTGCCGTACAGCAGGTCGATGGCCGCTTCACCGATCCGCGCGGCCGCCACGTTCCCGGGCGGCCCCGCGGACCAGGCGCCCAGCACGGCGGGCGGATACTCGGCTGTCGCCGAGAGGGGCTGCAACCGCACTCCGATGCTGGGGATGCCAAGGGCCTCGGCGAGGGGATGGCCGGCCAGTTCGGAGAACGGTGACAGCAGCAGTGCATCGAGCGGGTCGTCGCGGACAGCGGCGATGACGTCGTCTCCCAACGCTCGCATCCCGCTCGGGCTGAAGAAAGCCGCCATGGCCTTCGCGACCTCGCGCGCCGAGACGTCGGACAGATCGGCCGAGGCGTCGTCGAGCCCGCGAAATTCCAGCCCGCAGCCGGTCACCAGCTCGGCGAAGGCCTGATAGGCCACCACGATCACGCGATGTCCGGCCTGTCGCAGTCGCACGCCGACGCCGGTCAGTGGGGCCACATCGCCGCGGCTGCCGATGGCGATGATCGCGACGGTGGTCACGGCGCCGTGGCCTTGTCGAAGATCTCGACCAGGACCTCACCATGCGCGCTGACGTCGTAGTCGGGATCGCGGGCATACTCCTGCGCGGCGCTGTCCAGTGCGCCGCGCAGGATGTTCTTCATGAACAGCGGTGACAGTCCCCGGAACTCACCGTTTTTGATGCCTTCGGCGAAAATGCTCTGCGGGTCGAGGGCCGCGAGGTCGCCGGTCGGTGGATGGTCCTGGACGGCTTTCGCCGCGGCCTGGTCGACCCGTAGCCCGTCCGCGTCGCGGTATCCGGAGATCAGCTCGAGCATCGCCACTGCGGCCGATCGGTTGGCGGCGATGAACGCGACATTGGCCCGGATGTAGGCGGACAGCTTTGCCACGGCACCGGTTTCGGCGTTGACGGCAGGGACGATCACCGCGACACCGCGGGTGAAGATCTCGGTGAAGACCGCCTCGACCACCTCGGACTTGCTGGTGAAGTGATACAGCACAGCGCTTTTCGCGATGCCGATGTGTTCGGCGATGCGCGCCAGCGACGCCTGCGGATAGCCCTGTTCGGCAATCACCTCCAGCGCGCCGTCGACGATCTGCCGGCGGCGGGCCTGTTCCGTGAAGGTTTTCGCCCTTTCTGACCGCATGGTCTGAGATTAGACCGATCGGTCAGACGATGGCAAGATTCAACCCATATCCGCCAGCGGGGGCGCGGATATGGGCTGGTAGAGGGCCTGGTGAGCGCTGGTCAGCGAATGGTGCGGCGGTTGAGTGACCGCGCGCCCATCATGAGCATGAAGACGATGAGCGCCCCGACGATGGCGACACCGACCCGCACCGGCAGTGCGTCGGCCGGCGGCAGCAGTGACGCCGCCTGGGCCGCGGTCGGCTCGTCGCGCTTGGGTGCGATCAGCGACGGGTCGGGGTCGACGAGGGTGCCGACCTTGGTGCCCGGCGGAGTGGCGAAACCGTAGTCGAGCAGGCGCGCGGCCTGTTCCCACGGCGCGATGGGAACCCGGGTGCCCTTCATCAACACGGCGACCAGGCGGCGGCCGTCGCGATTGGCGGCGCCGACGAACGTCTGGCCGGCGTCGTCGGTGTAACCGGTCTTGCCGCCCATGGCGCCGGGGTAGTTGTAGAGCAGCTTGTTGTCGTTCTCCACGGGGTAGGACGGATTGCCGTCGCGGCCGGGGAAGTCGTAGGTCTGGGTGGCCACGATGTCGGCGAATGCCGGGTTCTGCCAGGCATACCGGTAGAACAGCGCCATGTCGTACGCCGAGGTGCTCATCCCGGGGCCGTCGAGGCCGGATGGGGTGGCGGCCCGGGTGTCGCGGCCGCCGAGCTTGCCGGCCAGGATGTTCAGCTTCTGCAGGGCGGGGTCCCAGCCGCCGAGCTGCATGGCCAGGGCGTGCGCCGCGTCGTTGCCGGAGTGCATCAGCAACCCGTGCAGCAGGTCGTTGATCGTGTACTGCCCGCCGGGGCCGACGCCGACGCGGGTGCCCTCGGAGTTGGCGTCCTCCTGGGTGCCCGCCACCAACTTGTTGAGGTTGAGTTCGTTGAGCGCGGCCGTCGCCGTCAACACCTTGATGATGCTGGCCGGGCGGTGACGTCCGTGCGGATCCTTGGCGGCGATGACGTCGCCGGTGTCCAGATCGGCGACCACCCAGGCTTCGGCCGAGACGTCGCTGGGCACGGGGGGAGTGTTCGCTGCGGTCACCACGCCGCAGCCCGAAAGAGCCTCGCCGCCAATCGTCTTGGCGGGCACCGGCAGCGGGCCGGGGGCGATCTCGCCCGGCTTGGGCACCTCGGAGGCATCCACCGCCGGAGGGGTGGTCACCTTGTACGGGCACTCCGCAGCCTGGGGTGGATCGGCGGCGGCCACACCGGCCGTCATCAGGGGTGCTGTCAGCATCGCCAGTGCCGCGAACGCGGACACTGCGCGCTGGGTACTCCTCCGCAAGGTCGCCATCGTGTCCGAAGGTTAGGCGATTCGGTCCCGATTTCCGTTTTGCCACGCTGTGACGTGTGTGACTGGTGTGAAAACTGGGTACATATCGACGTCACCAACCAGCCGCGTGGGGTCAGCCTTCGTGCAGGACGACACTCCATACGTCGCTATCGGTGGTATCCCCGCTTCTCGGACGAGGTCGCGAATCTTATGTTGGATCGTCCGTCCGGAATCTGCCAGGAGCTCAACAGGGTCGTCCGGGCTTGCCTGGGAGGGTCGGGGGACGGAACCGAGCAGCTAAGCGCAATTGTCCAAGATCACACCACCGAAAGGAGCCGTCCCCCTTGCTCAAACGATAGACCCATTGTCAATGATCGCAGCGGTTGCCGCCTTGCGTCAGATGTAGAAGGCGGTGTTCAGGCTCTGAATCGAAGGGGAATCACGAGGCTCCGGCTTACTCATTTAAGCCGGACCTGCCTCGTGTTCGACGCCAGTCCGGTCGAACACATTCTGGCCCAAGGTCCCCCCTTCGGTGTGGACCGGAAGTGGTGTGGGGCGGTTACATCCCTGCACTGCGCGGGTGTTGAATCGCGGGGACCATCCGCTCCTCGCCGATGGTGCAAAGCTGGTGTGGCTCACCGCCTTTCGGGAGAAAGTAGGGGAGCCACACCAGCGTGGTGCGACTAGTAGTTGAGGATCGCCTATTTGTCGCTGCTCTTGTCGGCGCGATGCTTGCCGCCGGCGTTCTTCGCCTCGGACGCCTGCTTGGCCGACCGCGCTTCCTGTTTCGCCGCTTTGGCTTCCTGCCTCGCCTGCTGGCGTTCGGCTCTGGCCTGCCTGCGGGCCTCGCGTTTGGTCTCGCGGGTCTGCTTCTTTGCCTCGTCGGTGGATTCCTTGCCGACCCCGGTACTTGACGCCTCAGAGGAATGGCTGTCAGCGGTTTTATTGGCAGAGGTATCGGAACCGCCTTCCGTGGCGGATGAACCAGCGTCGCTTCCCGCGGCGTCACTTTCGGCAGACGTTTGGGTTTCGACGGCTTCGCCCTGTGGGGTCAGTGACAGGGTTGCGGTTCGCGCTGCGTTCAACATTGATCGTGCTGTGCTAGCGATGCTGTCGACGGAGTGTGCTACACCGCGCGTGAGCTCATCGGCTGGACGCGTCGTCTGCGGTGGCTCAACCATCTCCGCTTCCACGTCGACAGTCTGCAACGTGGTCACATCGTCAACCGTTGCTGTGCTGGCTACGTCAGTATTCGTGACCACCGCATCTGCGGGTGGGGTAATGGCCTCCGCGATGGCCTGGGGTATCACTACCAGCAGAGTGCGCAGAGGATTGAGGAAGGCGTCGGTCAAGATCCCGGGAGTCCACCCCTCGGGTGCCATGGGCGGGTTGGGGATCGGGATCGGGATGGGGCGAGGCGGAAAGTACACACCGTTGAGGAACGCATATGTCATGTCGGCGGGAAAGTTGACGATCGCGCTGACTGCTTTCAGCGGGTCACCTTCGCCGGAAGCATCGACGAGCGCTTGACCCGTTTCCGAGATCGCCTGCACCATTGTGGAGACCAACCCGCTGGCTATACCTTGAACGACCTGCGCCAGGAGGCCTGCGTCAAACATGTTGTGGAATGCGAAGGTTTCGAGCGCAGCGGTGATGTTCCGCGATATCTCGTAGGGAATTGAGAGCATGCCGCTCATCCCGAACAGCGCAATTTGAAGACCGGTGATGCCGCCGGTGACCGCGTTTCCTGCCGCGATGACGTCGCCCTGTGAAAGCGCTTCCCGAATTGCCGCGAGCGTCTCAGGCAGGGTTTGCGCGAACGAGTCTTCTTCGGTTAGCCAATGCAAGACGCCATCGGCGGCGTCCTCGATCCCGCCACCGATAATGTTTACGTAAGAGGTCTGATTGGCGATGATCTGTCCCAGGAGTGCTCCCTGGGCAGCAACCGAGTCCTCTGCCAGCTGTCCCAGGTTGAAGCTCGCCCGTTCGAATACCTCCCCCCATCGCTGGATTGGGTTGATGAACGACGGCGCACCGGGGCACCGCGACGGCACGCTGCAGGTAGCGGCGGTCAGCTGCACCGCACGGTTCTGAATTTGTGCGGCTGTGGCTGTCGGTGCTGGCGTTATAGGTGTGGCCGCGATAACGCTGGCACCGACGATGGCCACGCCGGCGGTGACATACGGGCGAAGGGTGAGTTGCATTGGTTTCCTTTGCTGAATCGTTGGCGACCCGAACCAGCGATGAACGTAGCTGAGAAGATCCTGAGTTCTGGGAACTATGAGTAATCGTCGGCGGGGTCCGCGAGAAAGTTCAATATTCAGCAAATTGTGCTGTCACGAAAGATAGCGGTGAACCGCCTAAAAGTTGGCTTTAGCCAACATCTGACGATGGTAAGTCGCTTCAAGTGGAAAGTAACCGCGTGCAAAGTTGCAACACGTTATAGCCCGGTGTACCGGGCCTGCTTATCAGTCAGCAGTTGTCATCTGAGCCCGTCACTGGTCTCCTCGACCTGGCACCGATTCGCCGGCAGTTCTTCTCTATGGTCGAGACCTGCGCAGGTGACAATGCGCCCGCCAGATCGGCCTGCACAGCGTCGGCGTAGGTTGCCGCCGCCCGACGCGTCGTCTCCCGACCCTCATCGGTGATCAGGGCGATCACACCGCGCCCGTCATCCGGGCACTTCGCGCGGCGCACGAGTCCGCGCTCCTCCAACCGTCGTATCCGCTTCGTCAGGTGGCCGGGTAGAGAATCCACTGTCTCTGCGAGATCACCCATTCGGGCGGAACCGGTTTCGGAGTTCAGCAGCGCGCCCAGCACCCGTAGATCGGTGACGGACAGTTGATGTGCATCGGCCAATCGACGGTTCATCATCGCGTCGAGTCGCAGTGCGGCTTCCACAAAGCTCTGCCACGACTTCTGCTCGGCCAGGTCGAGGCCCGGCAGATCACCCGCGGTCCGGCGACGATGCTGGTGCTGCATGGCGCCATGCTAAGCATCTGCTCACGTGACATGGGCGGAATTGTCATGTCGCACCGAGCTGTTGGTCTACCAGCCACCGAGCCCTGCGTCGCGCGGATGCACGATCGCCGATCAGTGCGACGCCCGCTGCCGGGTCTGCGATGGCAACTCGCCGAACAATGAGCGGTATCTGGCTGACATGCGACCGAGCTCGCCGATACCCCACTGGTTGGAGACGTCGGCGATCGTTGCCTCCTGAGATTCTAGTGTGAGGAGGTCGGAGCGGATGCGATGGAGACGCATTCGTGCGATATACCTTCGCGGTGATTCGCCGAGTGCCTCCTCGAACGATCGTGTGAGGGTTCGCCGGGACACTCCCGCACGGCACGCAAGGTCCTCCATATCAAGACGCTGGTCAAGGTTCTGGTCGATGTGGGAGCGGGTGAGTTCGACGATCCGCTCGCGTTTCCGCAGCGGTTGCAGGGTTACCGGGGCCGGGAGCTGCGCGAAATGGCCGATGAAGGCAGCGGCGATATTGGCGAGCCGTCCGGGGTCGAGTCGGGCATCTCCTTGGTGCACGCGGGCGAGCAGAGCGGAGATCTTAGTGAGATGCCCGCTCGCCAGCGGCTGCGAGTGAATTCCGGTGCGGCGGAAAGCATTGGGGCAGAGTCGCATTCCGAATCGCTCGACCTCGCGCTGTAACGTCTCCTCGCTGAGCGTGATGACGGCGTAGAGCGAATTGACGTCGTGAAAGGCTTCATGCTCATCTCCTGGGCGGAAAACCGTGACGATCCCCGAATCGATATCGCGCAGCAACAGCCTGTTCCTCGGTGGAATCCGCAGGCCGACCGCGATCGACAAGTGCTCCTCGGACAGCGCCCCGCGGATCTGCACCCGGCTTTCGAAGCGCCCTGAACTCAGGGTCACGCCCTGGTGGGCTGCGTGTACCAGAGTGCCGCTGGGCGGGTCATGCGATAGCTGAAACGCGGTCAACCCGGCCTGGTTGACCGCGTCACTCAGATCCTCGAGCTGGGTGATGCGCGTCCGAACCATCGGCACGTCCATGAACCGGCAGTGTACGACGACGGCGACGTTGGCCGAATGTGCATAGACCGGGCTCTCTGCCTGCGCTGTGATCTCCCCAGCGGCCGAAGGAGAAATGGCGACGTGATGTTGACACTGGAAACCTGGGGGCAGGGCCTCGATAACGCGACCATGAAGCCGAGTGATGACGCCGTGCGAAGCTGGGAGTGCTTCCAGGAGGTGGCGGGCCTGCTCTACCGGGAGATCGACGTGGCGCTCATGGCTAAGCACGGACTAACGATCCCCGACGTGCATATCCTGCATCGGCTCAACAACGTTCCACGTCAGGGTGTCCGAATTGGCGCTCTCGCAGAACTACTGGTGCTCGCGCCGAGCCGGGTGACGTGGCAAGTCGGCCGCCTGGAATATCGCGGTTTGGCCCGCAGAGTCCGCAGCCGTAAAGACCGGCGCATTGTCGTGGTCGGGATCACCCGGAAGGGGCAGGACCAGCTGGGGCACGCACTGCGGACCTATGCGGCGATAGTGCGGCGCGACTACCTCGCACCCCTCACCCGTGAACAGATGACCGCGTTGGGTGACTGCGCCCGACGAGTCAGCGATGCCCTGAAAGTCCGGGAGGAACTCGAGGATCTCTTTCCAGATGTGTAGCCGCGATACGACGCACTGCTGAGGGAGTTTGGGGCCGGCATCTGATGACGTTGGCTGGGCTGTGACTGCAATGCGGCAACTGTCCCATTCTGCATAGACCTGTCATCGCGGCTGAGCTGAGATCTCTACAGCGGTCCCTACGGTGAGGAGAGGTTGGGCTCGATGTTGACTCTCGAACCTCCCGATCCCGGCCCCGTGCGGGAGCCCTGGGATCTCGACGAGGACGAGTGGCGGAGTTGGAAGCGATTCGGTCAGTCGGTCGCCTTGATCTATCGGGAGCTCAATGCGTCCCTCATCGCCCAGTTCGATCTGTCGGTTCCCGATGTGCACCTGCTCCAGCTGCTCGACACGGACCCGGGCCGGGGGATCCGAATGGGTGTGCTGGCAGACGCTTTGGTGCTGGCGCCCAGCCGCTTGACGTGGCAGGTCCGCCGATTGGAGGAGCGCGGTCTGGTGCGCAGGTTCCGCAGCGGCGAAGACAAGCGGGGCATCGCCGTCGGAATCACCCGGCACGGACGGCATTACCTGCGCCCGGCGCTACGCACGTACTCCGGGCTGGTGCGGCAGTTCTACCTGGCGCCGCTCAACCGAGAGCAGATGACCGCGTTGGGGGACAGCGGCAGACGCGTCAGCGAGGCCTTGAAGAACGACGACACGGCCACGCACTAGCCCAGGTCGCGCAGTTCCGCGTAGGCGAGTGCGGGGAAGCTGATCGTCGACATCCAGAGTCTGCCCCCGGATTCGACGACGCCGGTGACGGTTCCGAAGTCGGCACGGGTGGTCTGGACACCCGCGACCGCCTCGCCGGTCCCGGCGTCGAACGCCAGTACCCAGACCTGCGGCCGGATCTTGGGCTGGAGTCGTTCGGGCAACCGCCACAGGAGTTTTCGGATCACCGGAGCGCGCGGCGCGAGCGCCTCCGCGGCGGCGTTGGGTGGGGACACCATCGCCACCCAGATCCGGCCGTCGGCACCGGTCGAGATGTTGTCTGGATACCCCGGCAGGTGTACGGCCAATGGCGTCACCGTCCCGGCCTGCGGCCCGCTCAGCCAGTACTTCGACAGCCTCCTGCCCTGGGTTTCGGCGAACACCAACGCCGATTCGTCGGCGGTGAGGGTGACACCGTTGGCGAAGTACAGGCCGTCCAGCAGGGTGGTCACGGTGCCGTCGGTGCTCAGCCGGAACAAGCTGCCACGGCCGCGAGCCTCCATGACGGCGCCGGCGAAATATTCGAAGTGGAAATGGCTGGTCGACTCGGTGAAATAGATTGTGCCGTCGGCCGTCTCGGTGACATTCGAGCAGAACCGCAACGGCCGGCCGTCGATGTCGCGCACCAGGACATCCAGCGCCCCCGAGCTGGGATCCAACGCCAGGAGCCCGCGGTGGCTGTCGCAGACCAGTACCCGCCCGTCCCGGGCGACGTGCATCCCGAGCGGGCGGCCACCGGTATCGGCGACGACGGTGGTGGCGCCGTCCGGCGACACCCGGACGATCCGTCCATCGACCAGTCCGGTCCACAGCTGCCCGGATGCGTCGGCGACGACGTCCTCCGGCCCGTCACCGGGCATCGGCACGATGGTCAGCTCGGCCGGCCCGAAAACCGGTAGCGGGTCGATGGGCGGTGGGGTCCAACGGACCGGATCGATGGCGGGCTTGTGCGGCACGCTGCCAGTCTGCCGCCGAAACGGCGTTCCGGCAGACGGTTACTCGAACTTGTTCTGCCGCAACGCCGTTTCGCGCACGCTGCTCGGACTACAGGAGCTTTCCCGCCTCGGTCAGCACGCCGTGCAGGATCTCGTAGATCGCGTCGAACTCGGCCTGTCCGCTGATCAGCGGCGGGGCCAGCTGGATGACTGGGTCGCCACGGTCGTCGGCGCGGCAGTACAGCCCCGCCTCCCACAGCGCCGGGGTCAGGAATCCGCGCAGCAGCCGCTCGGACTCCTCGTCGTTGAACGTCTCCTTGGTCGCCTTGTCCTTGACCAGTTCGATGCCGTAGAAGAAGCCCTCACCGCGGACGTCGCCGACGATCGGCAGGTCGTAGAGCTTCTCCAGCGTGGCGCGGAACGCCGGGGCGGCTTCCTTGACGTGGTCGTTGAGCCCTTCGCGCTCGAAGATGTCCAGGTTGGCCATCGCCACCGCGGCCGAAACCGGATGCCCGCCAAAGGTATAGCCGTGGCCGAACACAGTCTTGCCGTCATTGAACGGCTCGAACAGGCGGTCGCTGGCCACCATCGCACCCAGCGGTGAGTAGCCCGACGTCAGGCCCTTGGCGCTGGTGATGATGTCGGGGACATAACCGAAGTCCTCGCAGGCGAACATCGAGCCGATCCGGCCGTAGGCGCAGATCACCTCGTCGGACACCAGCAGCACGTCGTATTCGTCGCAGATCTCGCGGACCCGCTCGAAGTACCCGGGCGGCGGAGGGAAGCAACCGCCGGCGTTCTGCACCGGCTCCAGGAACACCGCGGCCACGGTGTCGGGGCCCTCGAACTCGATGGCCTCGGCGATGCGGTCGGCGCAGTAGCGGCCGAAAACCTTTTCGTCGTGCGCGTATTCGGACGGTGCGCGGTAGAAGTTGGTGTTCGGCGCCCGGAAACCGCCGGGGGTCAGCGGCTCGAATGGCGCCTTGAACGCCGGGATGCCGGTGATCGCCAGCGCGCCCTGCGGGGTGCCGTGGTAGGCGATCGCGCGCGAAACCACCTTGTGCTTACCGGGTTTGCCGGTCAGCTTGAAGTACTGCTTGGCCAGTTTCCAGGCGCTCTCGACGGCCTCGCCGCCGCCGGTGGTGAAGAACACCCGGTTCAGGTCGCCGGGTGCGTAATTGGCGACGCGTTCGGCCAGTTCGATGGCCGGCGGTGTGGCATAGGACCACAGCGGGAAAAAGGACAGCTTCTCGGCCTGTTTGGCGGCGGCTTCGGCAAGTTCCTTACGGCCGTGGCCCACCTGGACCACGAACAGGCCGGACAGGCCGTCGATGTAGCTCTTGCCCTTGTCGTCGAAGATTCGCACGCCCTCACCGCGGGTGATGATCGGCGGCGTGATGCCCTCGCCGTGCCGGGCGAAATGGCCCCACAGGTGGCGGTTGGCCTTGGCGGCCAGGTCGGTTGTTTCAGTGACACTCATCGAGTTCCCCAATTGTATTGCTGTTTAACGAGTTTCAGGTAAACGAGGGTTTCGGTGGTTATCACTCCCGGCAGGGCTCGGATCTGGGTGTTGAGAAGTTCGAGCAGGCTGTCGTCGTCCTCGCAAACCACCTCGCAGATGGCGTCGAAGGAGCCGGCGGTCAGCACGACGTAGTCCACGGCTTCGATGGCGGAGAGTTTCTCGGCCAGCTTGAGGGTGTCGCCGGTGCACCGGATGCCGATCATGGCTTGGCGGGCGAACCCGAGTTGCAGCGGATCGGTCACCGCGACGATCTGCATGACCCCGGCGTCGACCATGCGCTGCACGCGCTGGCGGACCGCGGCCTCAGACAGGCCCACGGCCTTGCCGATCCCGGCATACGAGCGGCGGCCGTCCGCCTGCAACTTCTCGATGATCGCCTTCGACAGTTCGTCGAGCTGAAAGGCGGTGCGAGAATTGTTCACGCGCAGGGGCACGGCCTGAAGGTCAGGACCATCAGGGTTGGTCATGCACTCGATTGTGCACGGAATCCGTCGTTTAGGGCAACCGAATCGATGAAATCCCTCGTTTGAACCGGGCCTTGGCGCGGGAATGCGTAGAGATTGGATGTGGCGTGGGTTACCGTGGGGCCCCATGAGCGTGGCAGTGAATGTGACAAGCAGTTGGATCAACGGTGCACCGGTGGCAACGGCCGGGGCCGGCCATCAGGTCATCGACCCCGCTACCGGTCAGGCCGTCGCCGACTACGCGCTGGCAACGCCGGCCGACGTCGACGACGCCGTCTCCGCCGCCCGCCAGGCGTTCCCCGCGTGGTCGAAGGCAACGCCGGCCGAGCGCTCGGCGGTACTCGCCAAGCTGGCCAAACTCGCCGACGAGCACGCCGACCAGCTGATCGCCGAGGAGGTGAGCCAGACCGGCAAACCGGTCCGCCTGGCCACCGAGTTCGACGTGCCCGGCAGCATCGACAACATCGACTTCTTTGCCGGAGCGGCCCGGCACCTGGAAGGCAAGGCCACCGCCGAGTACTCCGGCGACCACACCTCGAGCATTCGCCGCGAGGCGGTCGGCGTCGTCGCCACCATCACGCCCTGGAACTACCCGCTGCAGATGGCGGTGTGGAAGGTCATTCCAGCCCTGGCGGCCGGTTGTTCCGTCGTCATCAAGCCCGCCGAGATCACCCCACTGACCACCCTGACCCTGGCCCGGCTGGCCACCGAAGCCGGACTGCCCGACGGGGTGTTCAACGTGGTCACCGGCGGTGGTGCCGACGTCGGCACGGCCCTGGCCGGGCACCGTGACGTCGACGTCGTCACGTTCACCGGCTCCACGCCGGTCGGCCGCAAGGTCATGGCCGCCGCCGCGGTGCACGGCCACCGCACACAGCTTGAGCTGGGCGGAAAAGCCCCGTTCGTGGTCTTCGACGACGCCGATCTGGACGCCGCGATCCAGGGCGCGGTCGCCGGGTCCCTGATCAACACCGGACAGGACTGCACCGCGGCCACCCGCGCGATCGTCTCCCGCGACCTGTACGACGACTTCGTCGCCGGCGTGGCCGAGGTGATGAGCAAGATCGTCGTCGGCGACCCGCGCGACCCCGACACCGACCTGGGCCCGCTGATCTCCTACGCCCACCGTGACAAGGTGGCGGCGATGGTGGCCCGGGCGCCCGAGCAGGGCGGGCGGATCGTCACCGGCGGCGTGGCACCCGATCTGCCCGGCGCCTTCTACCGGCCCACCCTGATCGCCGACGTCGCCGAGACCTCGGAGGTGTACCGCGACGAGATCTTCGGGCCCGTCCTGACGGTGCGTCCGTTCACCGACGACGACGACGCGATCCGGCAGGCCAACGACACCGCCTACGGTCTGGCCGCCTCGGCCTGGACCCGCGATGTCTATCGGGCGCAGCGGGCCTCCCGAGAGATCAACGCGGGTTGTGTGTGGATCAACGACCACATCCCGATCATCAGCGAGATGCCGCACGGCGGCGTCGGCGCCTCGGGCTTCGGCAAGGACATGAGCGACTACTCGTTCGAGGAGTACCTCACCATCAAGCACGTGATGAGCGACATCACCGGCGTGGCTGAAAAAGAGTGGCACCGCACGATTTTCAACAAGCGCTGATTCCCGCCGGAGGCATGCTGCCGTGACCATGACGTGCGTGGTGCTCGGCGCGGGCGCCTGGGGTCTGCCCACCGCGGCAGAGCTCGCCCGCCGAGGGCACCGGGTGACGCTGATCGATCGCTACGGGCCGCTCAATGGTCTGTCGTCATCGGCGGGAACGACGCGACTGTGGCGACTCGCCGACCCCGACCCGCTCCGGGTGCGCATGGCTCAGCGCGGCGTCGACGCGATGCACCGCCTCACCGAACGGGCGGGTACTCCGGTGTTCCTCACCCGCGGCCTGCTGTGGCGCGACGACGTCTCACTGCCGGCGGTGGCATCGACGCTGGAGGGACTCGGCGTCGGCTACACCAGCGTCGCCCCTGGGGACGTGGACCGGTTCTTTCCCGGTCTGCTCGGTGACGGGCGCGGTGCCCTCTGGCAACCGGAGGCCGGCGTCGTACTTGCCGCGGAATCGCTGAAGGCTCAGCTCAGGATCTTCCAGAGTTCCTCCGGCGCAACAGTTCTCGAACGTGATGTGGTGCGTGTCGAGAAAGCCGCCAACGGCGTCCGGGTGATGCTGGCCGCCGGTGAGACGGTCGATGCCGACGCCGTGGTGATAGCGGCCGGGCCCGGAGCGGGGCCGCTGCTGTCGCCGCTGGGCCTCGACCTTCCACTTCATCCTTACCTGGAACAGGTGGTGTACTTCGGCGACCCCGCCGATCCCGGTGCCGCCGATGACTTTCCGTGTCTGTTCGACGGGCCTTCCGCCGGCCGCCCCGGCGTCTACGCGATGCCTGCTCCCGGCGCCGGATACAAGATCGGGCTGGATGCCCCGCTGCGGGACTACCGCGCCGGCGATGTCGACCGGACACCCGATGGCGACCGCACGGCCGTGCTGCGCGAGCGGGTGCGAACCGATCTGCCCGCGATCGTTCCGACGGTGCTGAACGCCCAGGTCTGCAGTTGGACCGACTCTCCCGATGGCAGCTTCGTCGTCGATCGGCTCGATGGCGGGATCGTCATCGCATGCGGTGACTCGGGGGAGGGCTTCAAATACTCGGCGTTGATGGGCGAGGTGCTTGCCGACCTGGCCGAGGGGCGCACGGCCGATGCCGACGTGGCGGCGTGGTCGTTGACCCGATTCGCCGATGGCGTGCCGGTGCGAACCGGACCGAACGTGCTCGGACGGCACTAGAGCGTTCTCGGCCAGTCGTCGAAATCAGTCGTTGACAGCGGTTTAGGCGACGTTATTCGTCGCCGTTCGCCGGTAGTGATGCCGATATCAACGCTGTGTGATTGATCCCACAAAGTGTTGGAAGTGTGATGCAGGCCTTGCGGCACTCCCTGGAGCAGACATAGAGTTCGGCACCAACGAACAATGTGTTCGCTGAAATCAACATTCTTGCTCTTGAGCGACGAACGGACTTTTCGATATGAGTTCGAAATGACGGCGACCGAGCCCGACCCCGCCGAGACGGCGGACACCGTCGTGGGCGCCCGGATCCGCCAGTTCCGAGCGGCACGGAAGATGTCGCTGCGCCAGCTGGCCGATCGCGCCGGCATCTCCCCGGGCTTTCTCAGCCAGGTCGAACGTGGACAGGTCAACGCGAGTGTCGGGACCTTGCGCCGCTTGGCGCAGTCGCTCGGCATCGTGCTGCCCGACCTGTTCACCGACGACGAGGTCACCGATGTCCGCATCCTCCGTAAGGCGGCCCGGCCGACCATCGAGGTGTCCGAGCTGAGCTCGAAGTACCTTCTGTCCCAAAAGCCGCTGCGAAACCTTGAGGTGTACGCGGGTGAACTGTCACCCGGGTCCAGCGCGGGCGAGGCCTATGTGCATGGTGACGCGCAGGAGATCCTGATCGTCATCGCCGGCACTCCGACCCTGGAACTCGATGGCGAGCGCTACGTGCTCGAGCCGGGCGACAGCGCGGAGTACCGCACGTCCATGCCACACACCGTCCACAACTTGAGTGACGCGCCAGTCGAACTCATCTGGATTGTCAGCCCCCCGACCGACTGGCCGACCTGACGGGCCGCTCGTCCCGTGCGGATGTGCCCACGTCCGCGAAACACCTTTCCGCCCAGATTCAAAGGAGATCCATGAACAAGTCACGTGTCACCCGCAGTGTGCCCGCCATCGTCACTGCCGGCGTCCTGCTGGCCACCGCGTGTACGCCGGCGGGCCCCGGCCAAGCCACCGACGTCGATCTGGGTAGCGGACCGCCGCAGGCGGGCACCGTCAAGGAAGGCGCCCTGAAGGGCATGACCCTGACGTTCGTGTCGTACGGCGGCATCTTCCAGGACGGGCAGACGAAGGCGGCGATCGAACCGTTCGCGGCGCAGTCCGGGGCAAAAGTGTTGCAGGACGGGCCTACCGAGAACTCGAAGATCAAGGCTCAGGTCGACTCCAAGAACGTGACCTGGGACGTGGTGGACAGCACCAACGTGTTCACCGCCAAGAACTGCGGCACGCTGTTCATGCCGCTGGACACCAGCATCGTCGACATCAGCAAGCTGCCGCCGGGTACCAAGACCGACGACTGTTCGGTCCCCGCAATGGGTTACGGCCTGATCGTGGTCTACAACACCAAGAAGTACGGGGCGAACCCGCCGAAGACCTGGGCCGACTTCTACGACACCGCAAAGTTCCCCGGTAAGCGGGCCATCGAAGGGGTACCCGGTGAACTCGACCCCGGCGTCCTCGAGGGTGCGCTGCTCGCCGACGGCGTCGCCGCCGACGCGATGTACCCGATCGACCTGGACCGGGCGCTCAACAAGATGAACAGCATCCGTGACGACACGATCTTCTGGACCACCGGCGCGCAGTCACAACAGCTCATCGAGTCCGGCCAGGTCGACATGGCGTTGGTGTGGAGCGGTCGCGCGTACTCGGCCGTCAAGAACGGTGCTCCGTTCGCTCCGATGTGGGATCAGTGGATGCCCGAAGCCGACACGATCGCCGTGCCCATCGGCGCGCGGAATCCCAAGGCGTCCATGGCGTTGATCAACTTCTACCTGGGTGCACAGCAGCAGGCCAAGCTGGCCGAACTGACGTCCTACAGCCCGATCAACGTCGAGGCCAAGCCGCAACTCGACGATCTGGCCCGGTCCTACCTGACCACCACGCCGGAGCGGGAGAAGGACCGGTTCCCACTGAATCTGGAGTACTGGGCCGAACACCAGGAAGAGATCGCGTCCAAGTACACGGCCTGGCTCGCCGGGTAGGAGGTTCGTCGCATGTCGATGGTCGATGTACTCGCGGGCGCACCGCCGAAGCCCGACGCGGCGCCCGCGACGCCCGGTCGGAGGCTGGGCGAGATCGGCTTGCTGCTGCCGTCGATCCTGCTCGTGGTCGGAGTCTTCGGGCTTCCGCTGCTCATCATGTTCTGGCAGGCGTTCAGCGATCCGGAAGTCGGTTTCGGCAACTTCGCCTGGTACCTGGGTGATTCCGTCCAGCGCAGCGTGTTGGTGCGTACGTTCACCACCGGCCTTGAGGTCACGGTGATCTGCCTGCTCCTCGGTTATCCGTACGCCTACGCCATGGTCGCGTTCGGACCCGCGGTGCGCATCGCGCTGACGCTGATCGTGCTGGTGCCGTTCTGGACCAGCCTGATGGTGCGCACCTTCGCGTGGGTGATCCTGCTGGAGGACGGCGGACCGATCCAGACGCTGCTGTCGTACGTCGGACTCGGCAGTGTGCCGCTGCTTCGCACCAACCTCGGCGTGGTCATCGGCATGAGCCAGATCCTGTTGCCGTTCATGGTGTTGCCGCTGTACGCGGTGATGTCGGGGATCGACCGGCGCCTCGTGCTCGCCTCGTCGAGTCTCGGTGCCCGCCCGGTCATCTCGTTCGCCAGGATCTGGGCACCGCTGTCGCTGCCAGGTGTCGGCGCCGGCTGCCTGATGGTGTTCATCAGCAGCCTGGGCTTCTATGTCACCCCGGCGCTGCTCGGCGCCCCCGATGATGCCCTGATCAGCCAACAAATCTACGTGCAGGTCACCAGCCTGCTGGCCTGGGGCCGGGGAGGCGCCATGGGTGTGGTGCTGCTTCTGGTCACCTTCGGAGTGCTCGCCGCCCTGCTGTACCTGCTACGCCGAAGCCGGAAGGAGCGCGCGGCATGACCCGCTACGCACGAACCTGCTGGAACATCCTGCTCGGGCTGTTCTGTGCGGCAGTCGGATTATGGCTCGTCGCACCGTCATTGATCGTGATCCCGCTGAGCTTCACCGATCGGCCGTCGTTCGCCTTCCCGCCCAGCGGCTGGTCGACCCGGTGGTACCAGGCGTTCTTCCAGGACCCGGCGTGGATCGCGGCCCTGCGGGCCAGCCTGGAGGTCGGCGTCCTGGTCGCGGTCTTCGCGACGGTGCTCGGTACCGCCGCGGCGGTGGCACTCAGCCGCACCGGACTGGCCGGCCGGCAGGGGATCCGCGCGTTTCTGTTGGCTCCCATGGTCGTTCCGGTGATCGTGGTGGCCGTCGGTCTCTATGCGTTGTTCCTGAGGCTGAACCTGCTCGGCACCCTGTTCGGCTTCGTCGTCGCGCACACCATGTTGGCGTTGCCCTTCGTCATCGTCCCGGTGATGGCCAGCCTGCAGGGATTTGACCGGCGGCTGGAGGATGCGGCCGCGATCTGCGGCGCCGGACGCTGGACCACGTTCCGTACCGTCACCCTGCCGCTGGTGGCCCCGGGTGTGCTGTCGGGCGCGCTGTTCGCCTTCGCGACGAGCTTCGACGAGGTGGTCCTGTCGCTGTTCATCCAGAACCCGTACCTGCAGACGCTGCCGGTCAAGATGTACGCCTCGGTCACCCGCGACACCGATCCCACGATCGCCGCGGCCGCCACTCTCATCCTCGTCCTCACCACATGTCTGACCATCGTTGCGGGCATCTACTCGCGCAGGAGGAATCGTGTCCACTGACAACACTCCGCACGGTGCGTCGATCACCTTGCGGCGCTTGACCAAAACCTACGGCTCGGAGAAGGCCGTCGACGCCATCGACCTCGATGCCCGCCCGGGTGAGTTCCTCACCCTGCTCGGGCCCAGCGGATCGGGTAAGACGACCACACTGAACATGATCGCCGGCTTCGCCGATGTCACATCGGGCGAGCTGCTCATCGACGGCCGGCCGGTCGCCGATCTGCCGCCGTACCGCCGCGACATCGGCATGGTGTTCCAGCACTACGCGCTGTTCCCGCACATGACGGTCTTCGACAACGTGGAATACCCACTGCGCCAGCGCAAGATGCCCAAGGCACAACGCCGGGAGAAGGTGACGGCCGCGTTGCAGACCGTGGGCCTCGACGGCTACGGCAAGCGGATGCCCAAGGAACTGTCCGGCGGGCAGCAGCAGCGCGTCGCCTTCGCGCGGGCGATGGTCTACGAACCACGGGTGCTGCTCATGGACGAGCCGCTGGGGGCCCTGGACAAGAAGCTGCGTGACTCACTGCAACTGGAGATCAAGCGCATCCACGGCGAACTCGGCACCACGTTCGTCTACGTCACCCACGACCAGGACGAAGCGCTGGTGCTCTCCGACCGGATCGCGGTGTTCAACAAGGCGCGGATCGAGCAGATCGGTTCACCGACCGATCTTTACGAGCATCCGAAGAGTATCTTCGTGGCCCGGTTCCTCGGCGAGTCGTCGCTGTTCCACGGAAAGCTCGAGGACGGCCGCGCGGTGAACGCCTACGGCCGGCGCATCGTGGCCGGTCGCGGTGACGCGGCCCGCGGCGACACCGTGGCTGTGGTGGTCCGGCCGGAACGTCTGCGCATCGTCGTCGGTGACACGGAGCCCGACGCCGTCAACGCGGTTCCGGGCACCGTGGTCCAGGAGATCTACCTGGGCAACTCCCGCAAGGTCGAGGTCAGCCTGCCCGACGGCACCATCGCCCTGGTCCGGGAAAGCGCGGACAGCATCACCTCGGCCCGGGCGGGACAACAGGTTTGGCTGACTTTCGATCCCGACGTCGCGACCATCCTGCCCGCCGACGCATCGACAACAACCCACTGATCACCAGCTACGAATACAGGAGAACCAAGATGTCCCCCGACGGTCGTACGACCAGCGGTCTCGCCAATGACTTCGTGAACGGCAGCGTGTCGTTCTGGTACCGCGCGGCAGGTTTTCCGGACTCGCGACCGCCGCTGCCGGGGTCGCTCGAAGCCGACGTATGCATCGTCGGCGCCGGGCTGACCGGTTTGTGGGCGGCCTACTACCTCAAGCGGGAACAGCCGGATCTTCGCATCGTCATGCTGGAGAAGGAGTTCGCCGGGTTCGGGGCGTCCGGACGCAACGGTGGATGGCTGTCCGCCGAACTTGCCGGGTCCCGCGACGCCTACGCCTCCACGCACGGCCACAACGGCGTCGTCGAGCTCATGCGGGCGATGCGCGGTGCCGTCGACGAGGTCATCGGCATCGCGAAATCCGAAGGCATCGATGCCGACATCGTCAAGGACGGCGTGCTGCATGTGGCGCGTAACCAGGCGCAGATGGGCCGGTTGCGCGAATCGCTCGACTTCGAGCGCAGCTGGGGAGCCACCGAAGACGACTTCGTCGTGCTCACCGGTGACGAATCCAACGCCCGCATCCGGGTCCAGGGTGCGATGGGTGCCCTGTTCACCCCGCACTGCGCGCGCGTGCAGCCGGCCAAGCTGGTCGGCGGCCTGGCCCGCGTGGTCGAGGGCATGGGCGTCGGGATCTACGAGAACACCGAGGTGACCGACATCAAGCCGGGCCGGGCCATCACGGCCCGCGGCGACGTGCGAGCACCCGTCGTACTGCGCTGCCTTGAGGGCTTCACCGCGACCATGCCGGGCCAGCGCCGGGCATGGCTGCCGATGAACTCCTCGATGGTGGTGACCGAGCCGTTGCCCGACTCGGTGCTGGAGCAGGTCGGCTGGAAGGGTGCCGAACTGCTCGGCGACTACGCACACGGCTACATGTACGCCCAGCGCACCGCCGACAATCGAATCGCACTGGGCGGCCGCGGTATTCCCTACCGCTACGGTTCGGCACTCGATCACCGCGGAGCCACTCAGCAGTGGACCATCGAGGCCCTGGGTGCGTTGGTCCGCGACATGTTCCCGGCCACCCGCGACGTCCCGATCGAACACGCCTGGTGCGGCGTGCTCGGGGTTCCGCGCGACTGGACTGCCACCGTGGACTTCAACCGCGCCAGCGGACTCGGTACCGCGGGCGGTTATGTCGGCAGCGGATTGACCACCACCAATCTGGCCGGGCACACTCTGGCCGATCTGGTGCTCAAGCGTGACACCGAGCTCACCCGGCTGCCCTGGGTGGGCCGACGGGTCCGCAAGTGGGAGCCGGAGCCGCTGCGGTGGCTGGGAGTCCAGGCCATGTATGCGCTCTACCGGACCGCCGACCGGCGTGAATCCACCCGCGGCCTGACCGGCACCAGCGGGCTCGCGCGGGTGGCCAACAAGATCACGGGGCGCTGACCGATGGAGACGAGTGTGAAGCTGCTTGCTGTCGATGCGACCGCGGTCGAAATGCCGCAACCGCAACCGAAACCGACGAGTGTCACCGGCCAGCTGGAGTCATCGATCGGGGTGTGGGCCGATGCGGTGACCGATACCGGGGTATGGGAGTGCGATCCGGGGGAGTTCACCGCCGACCGATCGGGCGCGACCGAGGTGTGCCACATCATCTCCGGCTCCGGCCGGGTCGTCGGCGAAGACGGCGTCAGTGCCGACATCGGGCCCGGCACGCTGCTGGTGCTGCCCCGCGGCTGGCGAGGCACCTGGTTTGTCGAGGAGACGATCCGCAAGACCTACGTGATGGTGGGTGCCTGAGGGCGCGCTCATGCGTGACCGCGGCGCCGCCTTAAACTGGGGCCATGACCGCGAGCGCTCGGGTCGGTGAGTTCGAGGAGCTGCGGCCACATCTGCTGGCCGTGGCCTACCGGCTCACCGGGACCTTCGCCGACGCGGAGGACATCGTTCAGGATGCGTGGATCCGGTGGGATGCCAACCGCACCCAGATCGCTGACCTGCGCGCCTGGCTGACCACAGTGGTCAGCCGGCTGGGCCTGGATCGGTTGCGCTCGGCCGCGCACCGGCGCGAGGCGTACTACGGGGAATGGCTGCCCGAACCCGTGGTCACCGGATTCGACGCGAACGACCCGCTCAACGCCGTGGTGGCGGGGGAGGACGCCCGGTTCGCCGCGATGGTGGTGCTGGAACGTCTCACCCCCGATCAGCGGGTGGCCTTCGTGTTGCACGACGGGTTCGGGCTGCCGTTCACCGAGATCGCCGACGTTCTCGGCGTCAGCGATGCCTCGGCCCGCCAGTTGGCGTCGCGGGCCCGCCGGGCCGTCGCCGACAACCCGCCGGCGTCGACGCCCGACGAGCTGCACAATCAGGTCGCCGGTGAGCTGATGGCCGCGCTGGCATCAGGAGAACTCGACGCGGTCGTGCGGGTGCTGCATCCCGATGTCACCTTCACCGGCGACTCGAACCGTCGCGCCCCGACCGCCGCCCGCGTCATCCACGGGCCGGACAAGGTGGCCCGCTTCATCCTCGGACTGTCCAAGAAGTACGGGCCGAACTGGTTGGCGGGTAGTCAATTCGCGCTCGTGAACGGCCAGTTGGGTGTCTATACGGCGGGCGCGCCGGCCGGTGACGGCTACCCGGAGCTGATGCCTCGGGTCACGATCTTCACCGTGCGGGACGGGTTGGTCTGTGCGGTCTGGGATATCGCGAACCCCGACAAATTCACCGGATCACCGTTGAGGCGGGGTGCACAGTGATGCCGAACGAACCTGGAACACTGGCTCACACATTCAGCCGAATGATGTTCCGGGGCATGGACAAGATGCGTCACCGCGAGGCGTTCGGCATCGGTGCACCGACGGGATCAGACTTTTCGGGGTTCGAGAACTACCGCCAGATCGTGTTGGTGACCTACCGGAAATCCGGTGAGGCGGTGCCCAGCCCGATCAACCACGGCATCGCCGACGGCAAGCTCTACGTGCGCACCGACGCCTCCACCGGGAAGGTCAAGCGTATCCGCAACAACCCGAATGTCGTTGTGGTGGCCAGTAATCTGCGTGGCAGACCGGCGGGACCGGTGGTCGCCGGCGTGGCCCGCATCCTGCCGGAGGCCGAACACGCCCACGCCGACGCGGTGATCGCCGCCAACTGGAGCGCGCCGATGAAGCTGCTCGAGCGCGGCCTGGATGTGAGCAGTCAGACCCTGGGCGTGCCAATGGCTTTCATCGAGATCACGCCCGTGGAGGCATGACCGTCACAACACGTACGGGATCAGCGCCTTGCGGTCGGTGGGGTACTCGGGAAACTTGTCCTGATACCAGCCGTGGGTGCCGAGCGCCCGGGGGATCAGGTTGCCCGCCGTGATCAGCAGAATGGCGACCCCGGGCAGGGCCCAGGTCAGTAGTGCGAAGCCCGACCAGGCGATGATCTCGCCCAGATAGGCCGGGCTGGTGACGAACCGGAAGCCGCCACCGAACGGAATCCGGTACTCGGCCCCTTCGGGATTCTTCTTGTCCCGCAGGTTTCGCACGATCGATTCGGAGTTGACCAACAGTGCGAATCCGCAGAGGTAGATCGCCGATCCCACCAGGAATCGCGGATCGGTCAGCCACTCGGTGGTGTACTGCCCGAAGAAGTCGTGGCTGAACAGGGTCCCGTTGAGGTAGCCGTGCATGGACGTGACGAGCATGCCCATCACGATCACCGAGATGTTGAAAGTGCCGCGCTTGCCGGGTACCTGACGGATCGCGAGCGGGAAGAACCAGCCCCGGTTGGCGTAGTGCAACATCCAGATCCCGGCGAGTACCAGCGACGCCGGCTCGAATCGGTGAGGTCCGGCCAGGTAGCTGATCAAGAACACGACGGTCGCCGGGATCTCCATCAGCCACCAGCCGAGCTTCGGGTTGAGATTCAGGCCGAGCTTGGTCGACGAGAAGCGCCCGTAGGAACTCTGCGCGAAGAACCCGCCGATGATCACGAACGCCGCGAACGCGAAGGCCGCGGTCAGTACCGTGTCATAGAACGTGTCGCCGGTGTACCAATGCATGGTGGTTCCTCGCTGAACTGGCAGGTCAGCGGCGGGGTGCCGCTAGTTTTGTAACGTGTTCTACCACCCCGCCGCGTCGTGATGCCAGCGCCGCGCGATTACTCGGCCCAGGGAACCCGGCACGCATCCCCGGAGTTGAAGCCCTGCTCGGTGATCCCCAGGGCCGAGTACATCCGGGCCCGCATGTTCTCCACCCCGATCTGGTAGGTCAGCTCGATCACGCCGTCGTCGCCGAAGCGCTCGCGCAGGTCGGCCACCTGCTCGTCGGTGACGTTGTGGGGGTCGGTGCTCATCGCGTTCGCGTAGGCGATCGCGGCGCGCTCGTCGTCGTTGAACAACGGGGAGGTGGCGTATTCGTCGATCGACTTGAGCCGCTCCACGTCGAGGTTGTCCAGCCGCATCAGCATCGAGCCGAAGTCCACGCACCATGAGCAGCCGACGGTCCGCGCGGTCCAGAACACCGCGAGCTCGCGGACGCTGGCGGGCAGTTTCTTGGAGCCACCCTGCAGCAGCATCTCGTGCACGCCGTTGGCGACCATCAGCCGCGGGTGATGCGCAGCCACGGTGAACGGCTCGGGCACCTCACCGAACTGGCGTTTGGCGTACCAGTACATCGCGCGGGTCAGCAGGCCGGCTTGTTTGGGGGTAACGGGGGCAATTCGTGTGGTCATATCTGTTGGACGAGACAGCCCGCGGATGTGTGACAGGCCGTCATGAGCAAGATCGTGGATCATCCGCGCTACTCTGCGTCGGTGAGTGGCTATGAGGCGCGCTGGGAGCAGCACAATGCCGAACGGCGCTCCCAGATGCTGCTGGCCATGATCGAGCTGCTGGAGGAAAACCCGCCCGGAGCCGACATCCCGGTTGCCGCGATCGCCAAGCGTGCGGGCGTGGCCAAGTCGGTGATCTACCGCCAGATCTCCGGCAAGGACGAACTCGAGCGTCGGGTCCGGTCCCATCTCATCGACGATTTCGGCGGTGTGCTGACCACCAAACTCGACATCGCCGACGGCTCGTTGCGCGACATTCTCACCAGAACCATTGAAGCGGTTGCGGATTGGATGATCGACCACCCCCGGCTCAACGAATTCGCCCGCAGTGGGCCGACGTTCGAGGGTGACCCGTCGCTCGATGCGGTCGGCGAACTCAAACTACGCATGATCGAACGGGCCGACGGCATCATCTCCGCGATCACCGATGCGCTCGACGTGGACGACAGCGCCTTCAAGCTCGTTCCGCTGGCGATCGTGACCATGGTGGAGGAGACGTTGTTCGCGTGGGCGCGGAGCCCGGCCCCGACGCACACCCGTGACGAGATGATCTCGCACCTGGCCGACTTCGCCTGGTATGTCCTCGACGGCGCCGCGCGGGCCACCGGGTTCGAGATCAGCCGCGATGAACCGCTGACCGAGGTCATCGCGGGACTGGTGAACGGTCAGGCCAGTCGTCCGGAGTTGTAGTCGGCGACCAGGCTGCGGACGGTTTCCTGGGCGCACGACTTGTTGGTGCCGATGAACCCGGTGGGACCGCGCTTGATCCAGCCCGTCACGTAGGTGGCGGGCACTCCGGTGACCCGGCCGGCATCGTTGGGGACGACCCCGTCGTCGAACGGTAGTCCGGTGACCGGCAGGCCGCGGTAGCCGATCGAGGTCAGCACCAGCCCGGCATCGACGGTGTGCAGCTCTCCGGTCGGCTTCACCCGGGGTGAACCGTCGTCGCCGGCGATCAGTTCGTTGCGGCCGAACTCCACGCTGCGCACCGCGTCGTCGCCCAGGACCGCGGTGGGCGATTGCAGGTATTCCAGCACGATCCGGCGGTTGCCGGTCTGGGTTGTCCGGTTGCGCAGGATGCGGGCCCGCGGGTCGGTATCGGGCAGCGATTCCAGATCCTGCTCGGCCACCACGACGTCGACGCCGGGGGTGCTGCAGAGTCCGACCAGCTCGGGCACGGTGAACGCGGACTGTGCCGGCCCCCGGCGGCCGACCACCAGTACCTCTTCGATTGCGCTGCGGTGCAAGGCATCCAACGCCTGCGGTGCGATATCGGTGTCTTCGAGCAGTGCAGGGTCGATGGTCAGGATCCGGGCGACGTCGAGCGCGACATTGCCGTTGCCGACGATCACCGCACGCGGGTGCGACAGATCGAAGGACTGGCCGGCGAAATCCGGATGGCCGTTGTACCAGCCCACGAATGCGGTGGCCGAGGCGACGCCGGGCAGCTCGGCGCCGGGGATGTCCAGCGCACGGTCGGCCGATGCGCCGACGGCGTAGATGACGGCGTCGTTGTCGGCGAGCAACTGCTCGTGGGTCAGGTCGGTGCCGATCTCGACCCCGGTCATCAGCTCCAGTCGCGGGTCCGCGCAGATGGCGTCGAACTGCCGGGTCACTGCACGGGTGCGCCGATGGTCGGGTGCCACGCCGAAGCGCGCGAGCCCGTAGGGCCGGCCCAGCCGCTCATAGATGCGGACCCGGGCTCCCGGGATGGTCAGGATCTCGTCGGCGGCGTAGATCGCGGCCGGTCCCGAGCCGACGATCGCCACCCGCGGCACAGCCGGGGCACGCACCTGCAGCGGCGGGACCACCGGCGCAAGCAGTGGCCGGGGCCGGGTTTCGGCGTAGAAGCCGGCGTTGAGCTCGGCGAAGATCGACTCGCTCGGGCTCAGGGCGCCGTCGTGCTTGATCGCGGACACCGGGCAGGCCGTCACGCACGCCCCGCAGTCCACACACTCCACCGGATCGATGTACAGCATCTCGGCGGTGTGGAAGTCGGGCTCGTCGGGCGTGGGGTGAATGCAGTTGACCGGGCAGGCGTACACGCAGGACGCGTCGCTGCAACAGGACTGGGTGATGACGTGCGGCATCAGCGGATCAGCAATGCCTCGCGGTCGGGCACACCGCGGTATCGCGCCGTCTCACCGGCGATGCCACAGCGCTTCCACATCCAGTGGCCGACCCGGTTCATCAACCCGAGTTCCTCGGCGAGGGCACGGGTCTCGGCGAAATACCCCGCCATGATCCTCCGGGAGTGCGGGCCGCGCCAGAATGCTTCCTTCATCACCTCTTTGGGGATGTCGAACTGTTCGCGGAACGACTTCGGCGACGCCATGATCTCGTGCGCCAGCCAGCGCAGCGTCAGCGGGAACGCCACCGTGGCAAAGGCTTTCATCCGCCGCGACCGTTCGGGCAGGTGCACCTTGAGGAACTCGTTGGCCCACGAGATGTGCCGGGCCTCCTCGGCGATGTGGATCTGCATGGTGCGCAGCACCGCGGGTGGCAGGTGGGCGCCCTCTCGGATCATGCCCTTCTGGAAGTGGTCGATCGGCTCCTCGCCGGCCAGGATTCCGGCCATGAACGCGGTCGGGGAGTACTGGCCGACCAGCCCGATGTAGGGCGAGAGCCGGTAGAACAGCGGCCGCATGCCCGGCACGTCGGTGCCCGACCGGTTGACCAGCTCCTGGAACATCTGGATGTGGTTGCACTCCTCGGTCATCTCGTGCAGCGCGTACCGGAACTCGGGGGAGTTGTTGGGCAGCTTCATGATGAAGGCCATCAAGCCGCGGATCAGGATGCTCTCGAACGCGGCGCCCACCTTGACGGTGTTCAAGGTGCGCCACCGGCCGATCTCGATCTGGCGCTCCAGCGGCTGGCTCTGGTACCACTCGGTGGCGCCCAGCGGGTCCAGGTTCGGGGAGAGCACCCAGCGCGGGTCGTTCGGGTCCATCGCCATGTCGGGTGAATCCCACGCGATGTCCAGGTAGGGATCGAAGCGGCGCCGTACCGAGCCCTCGGACAGCACGTCGAGCAGGTTCTCGTAGGTCGGGTGGGTGGGCTGCATACGTCCCAATTTACTGGGAATCGTGGTCTCGGTAAATACCCAATTGTTGATCGGCGAACGTGAAGAACATCGTCAGATTCGGGCCGAAACTCGCCATCTTGTTCACGTTCGCGGACGCTGGAACCTCGCTGAGCTGCGCTGCGTCCTAGTCGTATGCCGTTTCTGGGTTCTGAAGCACTCGCGGCGGGCACGCTCAATCGGTATCAGCTGACCACCCGCCACGACATGCTGCACCGGGACGTGTACGTGCCGCAGGGCGCGGTGCTCACGCCGGTCGACCGCGCCGTCGCGGCCTGGCTGTGGTCGGGACGGCGGGCGGTCGCGGCGGGGTTGTCGGCGGCCGCCCTGCACGGGTCGCGGTGGATCGATGCCGACCTGCCGGCCGAGTTGAATCACTCCAGCCGGCACAAGGCCCACGGCATCCTCCTACACAGCGATCGCCTCGGCGACGACGAAATCTGTGTGATCCGCGGAATCCGGGCGACGACGCCGGCGCGGACGGCGTTCGATCTCGGACGGCGCCGCGGGTTGACCACCGCCGTGATCCGGGTGGACGCCCTGCTGCAAGCCGGTGACCTGAAACTTGTTGATGTGCAGGCACTCATCGATGTGCACCGGGGTGCACGTGGGCTGGTGCAGCTGCGGCAGGTGCTCGATCTGGCCGACGAGGGTGCCGAATCACCCCAGGAAACGCGACTACGGCTGGTGTTCACGGCGGCGGGGATGCGCCCGACTCAGACCCAGATCAAGGTGTTCGGACACTGGCGTGAACTGGTGGGCCGGATCGACATGGGCTGGCCGGAATGGAAAGTCGGCATCCAGTACGACGGCATTCAACACTGGACCGATCCGGGCCAACGCACCAGGGACATCGATCAGGATGCCGAATATCGGGAGCTCGGCTGGCAGATCGTCCGCGTCGGCGCCGACCTGTTGCGTCGCCGCCCACGCATGATCATCGCCCGCACCCGTGCGGCTCTGGAAGCGGCAGGATGCCCAACGTGAAGAAGATCGCGAGATTTCCCGGAAATCTCGCGATCTTCTTCACGTTCGGCAGAGAAATCAGCGCGCAAACATCAACGCGCGCTTGACCTCCTGGATCGCCTGGGTCACCTGGATGCCACGCGGGCAGGCCTCGGTGCAGTTGAACGTGGTGCGGCAGCGCCACACACCGTCGACCTCGTTGAGGATGTCCAACCGCTCGGCGGCCGCCTCGTCACGCGAATCGAAGATGAACCGGTGCGCGTTGACGATCGCGGCCGGGCCGAAGTACGACCCCTCGCTCCAGTACACCGGGCAGCTGGTGGTGCAGCAGGCGCACAGGATGCACTTGGTGGTGTCGTCGTAGCGGGCCCGGTCGGTGGCGCTCTGGATGCGCTCCTTGGTGGGCGGGTTGCCGCTGGTGATCAGGAACGGCTTCACCGCGCGGTACGCGTCGAAGAACGGCTCCATGTCCACCACCAGGTCCTTCTCCACGGGCAGGCCGCGGATCGGTTCGATGGTGATGGTCAGCTGCTTCTTCGGGTTCTTCGGCAGCAGGTCGCGCATCAGCACCTTGCAGGCCAGCCGGTTCACGCCGTTGATGCGCATGGCGTCCGACCCGCACACCCCGTGGGCGCAGGAGCGGCGGAAGGTCAGCGTGCCGTCCAGGTACCACTTGGCGTAATGCAGCAGGTTCAGCAGCCGGTCCGACGGCAGGCAGGGCACCCGGAAGCTCTGCCAGCCCGCGGCGTCGGGGTTCTCCGGGTCGAACCGGGCGATCTTGAGGGTGACCATGACCGCGCCGTCGGGCACGGGCGGCAGTTCGGGATCGCCGGCTTCGGGCTTGTCGATTACGGGTGCACTCATGTCAGTACTTCCGCTCCATCGGTTCGTACCGGGTCTGGACCACGGGCTTGTAGTCCAGCCGGATGTCGGAAAGCAGGTCGTTGCCTTCCTTGTAAGCCATGGTGTGGCGCATGTAGTTGGTGTCGTCGCGGTTCGGGTAGTCCTCGCGCGCGTGCCCGCCGCGAGACTCCTTGCGGTTGAGCGCACCGACCACGGTGACCTCGGCCAGCTCCAGCAGGAAGCCGAGCTCGATGGCCTCCAGCAGGTCGCTGTTGTAGCGCTTGCCCTTGTCGTGCACGGTGATTCGGGCGTAGCGCTCCTTGAGCGCGTGGATGTCGGTCAGCGCCTGCTTCAGCGTCTCCTCGGTGCGGAACACCGCGGCGTTGTTGTCCATCGACTGCTGCAGGGCGGTGCGGATGTCGGCGACGCGCTCGTTGCCGTGCTCGGAGAGGATGTCCCCGACCCAGCCGACCACCATGTCGGCCGGGTTCTCCGGCAGGTCGACGTGGTTGTGGTTGGCGGCGTACTCGGCGGCGGCGATGCCGGCGCGACGGCCGAACACGTTGATGTCCAGCAGCGAGTTGGTGCCAAGGCGGTTGGCGCCGTGCACCGACACACACGCGCACTCACCCGCGGCGTACAGGCCGGGGATGACGTTGGTGTTGTCGCGGAGCACCTGGCCGTTGACCGTGGTGGGGATGCCGCCCATGACGTAGTGGCAGGTGGGGTAGACCGGCACCAGTTCCTTGACCGGGTCCACGCCCAGGTAGGTGCGGGCGAACTCGGTGATGTCGGGAAGCTTGGCCTCCAGCACGTCCTCGCCGAGGTGGCGCACGTCGATGTAGACGTAGTCCTTGTTCGGACCGGCGCCGCGGCCTTCGAGCACCTCGAGCACCATGGACCGGGCGACGATGTCACGCGGCGCGAGGTCGACGATGGTCGGCGCATAGCGCTCCATGAACCGCTCGCCCTCGCCGTTGAGCAGACGACCGCCCTCGCCGCGCACGGCCTCGGAGATCAGGATGCCCAGGCCGGCCAGGCCTGTCGGGTGGAACTGGTGGAACTCCATGTCTTCCAAGGGAAGTCCCTTGCGGAAGATGATGCCCAGGCCGTCACCGGTCAGGGTGTGGGCGTTGGAGGTGGTCTTGTACATCCGGCCCGACCCGCCGGTGGCGAACACGATCGCCTTGGCGTGGAAGATGTGAATGTCTCCGGTCGCCAACTCATACGCGATGACGCCGGTGGCCACCGGGCCGGCGGGGGTGTCGGTGAGCGCGATGTCCAGCGCGTAGAACTCGTTGAAGAACTCCACGTCGTGCTTGACGCAGTTTTGGTACAGCGTCTGCAGGATCATGTGGCCGGTGCGGTCGGCGGCGTAACAGGCCCGGCGCACCGGGGCCTTGCCGTGATCGCGGGTGTGACCGCCGAAGCGCCGCTGGTCGATGCGGCCCTCAGGGGTGCGGTTGAACGGCATCCCCATCTTCTCGAGGTCCAGCACCGCGTCGATGGCTTCCTTGGCCATGATCTCGACGGCGTCCTGGTCGGCGAGGTAGTCGCCGCCCTTGACGGTGTCGAAGGTGTGCCACTCCCAGTTGTCTTCCTCGACGTTGGCCAGCGCGGCGCACATGCCGCCCTGGGCCGCGCCGGTGTGCGAGCGCGTCGGGTACAGCTTGGTCAGCACGGCGGTGCGGACCCGGGGCCCGGACTCGACGGCCGCGCGCATGCCGGCGCCGCCGGCGCCGACGATGACGACGTCGTAGCGGTGTTCCTGAATCATGGCTTAACCCCCAATGTTCGGGTCGAAGGTGACCAGGACGTAGGTGCCCAGAACCAGCGTGAACCCTGTCGCCAGCAGCAGCAGCGAGTTCAGGTAGAACTTCGTGACGTTCTTGCGGGCGTAGTCACCGATGATGGTGCGCAGGCCGTTGGCGCCGTGGATCATCGCCAGCCACAGCAGTGCCATGTCCCAGATCTGCCAGAACGGGGAGGCCCAGCGCTGTGCGACGTAGTTGAAGTCGATGCGGTACACGCCGTCCTGCCACATCAGCATGATGAACAGATGGCCGAGTGCGAGGAACACGAGCGCCAGGCCCGAGAACCGCATGAACAGCCAGGCGTACTTCTCGAAGTACGGGATGCCGCGGGGACGACGGGGCGCGCGCGGGTGGTCCAGCGCGGCAGGCCGGTCGTGCTCGCGTTCCATCACCGGCGCCGGGCGGCCCAGCCGGGACTCGCCTGCTCCTGGCGCGCTCACAGGAACCGCTCCACCATGTGCATGCCGATCACTCCTAGTGCTGCGATGAGAACCACGGCAAAGATGCCCACGGCGACGGCGAGCATCTGCCGCTGGTAGCGGGGACCCTGCTGCCAGAAATCGATGAGGATGACGCGGATGCCGTTCAGTGCGTGGAACAGCACCGCGGCGACCAGGCCCATCTCCATCAATCCGACGATGGGGGTCTTGTACGTCTCGATGACCGCGTTGTAGGCCTGCGGGCTCACCCGCACCAACGCGGTGTCGAGGACGTGCACGAATAGGAAGAAGAAAATCGTGGCACCGGTAATACGGTGCAGCACCCAGGACCACATTCCCGGATCACCGCGATAAAGGGTGCGCCGTCGTGTTTTCCTGGGTTGCGGAGCCGGTACCTCCGTCTGAGTACTCATCGGTCCCTCCAACGCCATCGGTGGACGTCCGGGGCCGCCTGTCGAATTAGCCCCAAACCTCGGGGCGACTCTAAACCCATTTGTAGTGGCGAACGAATTACGGTTGAGGTATTCAGGCCGCCGAACATGGGTAAGTTAGGCTTACCTATCTTAATGCAAGGGCCGGGAATTGGGGTTTCGGAATGCATTCAGAGCCGACGGCCGCGAGTGGCGCATGACCGTCAATATCGACTGGAATATGTTGCGCAACAAGGCAATTGACGTCTCGCGACATGCGTATGCGCCCTATTCCGGCTTTTCGGTGGGGGCGGCCGCTCTGGTCGACGACGGTCGCGTCGTCACCGGATGCAATGTGGAGAATGTCTCATATGGCCTAGGTCTCTGTGCCGAGTGCGCTGTGGCTTGCGCCCTGCATTCCGGAGGTGGCGGACGGCTCGTCGCACTGGCGTGTGTGGGCCCGGATGGGGCCCCGCTGATGCCGTGTGGACGCTGCCGGCAGGTGTTGCTGGAACACGGTGGCCCGGAGCTTCTCATCGACCATCCGGCCGGGCCACGTCCCCTGCGCGAACTGCTCCCGGATGCGTTCGGTCCCGATGACCTGGACCGGCGGTAACGCCAAGCGGTTCAACGACTCCGGTGGCCGTGGCGATCGCGGAAGGTCGGCAGCAGCACCGCCGGAGCGCCTGCGGCCGCGGCGGTGGCGGCGATCATGAAAGCAAGCGCGAAGCCGTGACTCGTCGGAAGCTCGGAAGCGGCACCGGTGTTACTGACGAGTAGCGCCGCGGCGAGCTGGCCGCCGACCGCGCCGCCCACCGTGCGCGTGACTGTGTTGATGCCATTGGCGCTGCCGCTCTGGGTCGACGGACACGCGGCATTGACGATCCGGGGCAGCGACGCCATCGCCAGTCCCCATCCGACGCTGGCGATCCCGTAGTTCAGCACCGCCCGCCAGACCTCGGCATGGGCGAGCGCGAGCGCGGCGGTGCCGGTGGCCGCGATCCCCAGTCCCGCCGCCAACGGGCCGACTGTTCCGGTGCGGCGCTCAAGCCATGGCGTCGCCCAGCTCGCCGGCACCGTCAGCAGGGTGCCGGGCAACAGCACCAGTGCCGCCCCGGTGACCGACAGGCCGAATCCGGCATCGCTGGGCGACACTGCCAATTTGGGCACGAGGACGTACACGGCGAACTGATTGACGCCGAGCAGTAGCGCGCCCAGATGTGCTGCTGCGAGCCGTCGCTCGGTGATCAGCGCCGGATCCACCACCGGGTCGGCGACGCGATGCTCGACCACGGCGAAGGTCAGCAGGCACAGCAGTGCCGCACCCAGGTGACCCAACGTCCACGGCGATGCCCAGCCCCACGCCGGTCCCTGGGTGATCGCGACGAGCCCGGCGATCAGCCCGGCCGCCATCAAGGCGGTGCCCGGCAGGTCGAGTCGACCGGGTCGGCGTTCGGTGGTCTCGGGTATCCAGCGCATGCTTGTCGTCAGCGCGACGAGCACCAGCGCGGCGCCGATCACGAACAACCAGCGCCACGAGGCGTGGTCGACCACCGCGCCGCCGATCAGCAACCCGAGCCCAGCGGTGCCCGTCACCAAGCCGGAAGTCAGCGCGAGCCCCAGATGCACTCGCTCGGTGGGCAGTGCGTACCGCAGGATCGCGAAGGACAACGGCAGCAGCGTCAGGCCGACGCCCTGCACCGCCCGGCAGGCGATGAGTGTGCCGATGTTCGGCGCGGCGATCGCGCCCACCGTGCCCACCAGATACGCCGACAGCATCCACAGCAGCACCCTGCGTTTGCCGTATCGGTCGCCCAGTCGTCCGGCGAGGGGCGTGATCCCCGCGCTCGCCAGCAGCATGGCCGACAGCACCGCCCACGACGCGGCGCCCGTACTGGTGTTCAGGTCGCGCTGCAGTACGCCCAGCGTCGGCACGAGCATGGTCTGCATCAGCCCGTAGGAGACCACCACCGCGGCCACCGCTGTCAGGACCCGCGTCGACTGCTGACGCGTGGTGCTCGATGGGGCATGCTGGCAGGCGATGACGTCCATCGATCTCCTTGTCGGCGCTGCATGTGAGCGGTTGCGAACGGTGTTCGCAGCCAGCAGCAGCCTAACGCGAACGCCGTTCGCATTGGGGGCTTCGTGACCGGCGGGCCCGGGCGGTCGACGCTGAGCAAGGCCTCGATCACCGCCGTCGCCTGGCGGATCGCCGACGAAGAAGGGCTGGCCGAGGTGACGTGCCGGCGGATCGCCCGAGAACTCGGGACCGGCGCCGCGTCGCTGTACCGCCACATCACCGACCGTCGGCAGTTGCTCACTCTGCTGGCCGAGGACCTGGCCGGCGGCTACCCCCTGGTGGATGTCGACGGAACGGCGATGGACCGGCTGGCGGCACAGTGGCTGGCCATGCGTGACTACCTGAAAGCCCATCCGTGGGGCGCGCAGATCATCGCCGAGGGTGACTACGCGGTGTCCACCGCTCAGCCGATCGCGGACCGCTGCATGCGGCTGTTCGACGAGATCGGGCTCGACGAGTCGACCGCGCACCGCGCCTACCGCGCGTCATGGCACCTGCTCATCGGGCACCTGCTGAGCCGGCACCCGTTCGGCCACCTGCAGGGCGCGCCGCCGGAGGACGACGATTTCGAATGGGCCATGCGGGCTCTGCTGACAGGTCTAGTGATCGATTCCGGAAGGTAGGCAATCGCCATTCAAACGTCACGCGACAGCTCAAGTGCGGTAACGAATCTCGACGCCCCGTCGGTCATCCGGACCAAACGTGACGGCGGGGTGCTGTCCGACGCCGCCATCGACTGGGTGATCGACGGCTACACCCACGGACGCGTCGCCGACGAACAGATGTCGGCGCTGCTGATGGCGATCTTCCTGAACGGGATGACGGTGGCCGAGACCACCCGCTGGACGGCGGCCATGGTGGCCTCCGGGGAGCGGTTCGACTTCACCGATCTGCACCGGCCCGGGTCGTCGGACCGGCCGGCGGCACTGGTGGACAAGCACTCCACCGGTGGGGTGGGGGACAAGATCACCATCCCGCTGCTGCCGGTCGTGATGGCGTGCGGCGCCGGTGTTCCGCAGGCCTCGGGCCGCGGGCTCGGGCACACCGGCGGCACCCTGGACAAACTGGAATCGATCCCCGGGTTCACCGCCGAATTGTCCAAAGACCGTATCCGCCGCCAACTTTCCGAGATCGGCGGCGCGATCTTCGCCGCCGGTGAACTTGCCCCCGCCGACCGCAAGATCTACGCGCTGCGGGACATCACCGCCACCGTCGACTCGACGCCACTGATCGCCAGCTCGGTGATGAGCAAGAAGCTCGCCGAGGGGGCGCGCGCCCTGGTGCTCGACGTGAAAGTGGGGCGCGGCGCATTCCTCAAGACCGAGGACGACGCCCGCGAACTGGCGCGCATCATGGTCGATCTCGGCAATGCCGACGGTGTGCCGACGCGGGCCCTGCTCACCGATATGAACTGCCCGCTGGGGCGGACCGTCGGCAATTCCGTCGAGATCACCGAATCGCTGGAGGTGTTGGCCGGCGGTGGCCCGGCCGATGTCGTCGAGCTGACGCTGGCGCTGGCGAGGGAGATGCTCGACGCTGCCGGCGTCGACGGGACCGACCCGGCCGAGACCCTGCGCGACGGCAGCGCGATGGACCGGTTCCGGGCGCTGATCGCCGCCCAGGGTGGGGATCTGAGCCGGCCGCTGCCCCTCGGATCGGCCACCGAGACGGTGACGGCCCCGCGCGGCGGCATCATGGGCGACCTCGACGCCATGGGCGTGGCCATGGCGGCCTGGCGCCTCGGTGCCGGGCGGGCCCAGCCGGGTGAGCCGGTGCAGCTCGGTGCGGGAGTGCGGATCCATCGGAAGCCGGGTGAGCCGGTGGCCGCGGGGGAGGCGCTGTTCACCCTCTACACGGAGACCCCCGAGCGGCTCCCCGGCGCGCTCGCCGAACTCGATGGTGCCTGGACGGTCGGCGATTCGGCACCCGCGCAGCGGCCGCTGATCATCGACCGCATCGGCACCGCTGGAGGGCGGGGTCAACCGTCCGACTGACGTGGCCTTCCGTCGGACAGTGGTCGCGGCAGCCGAGACCGGCGGGGCACGATGACATCATGAGTGAGACCGTCCGGGCAGCGGCAGCGGTCGAACTGGCCAAGCACCGCAAGCTGATCACCTCCGTGCTGAGCGGACGGATCCTCAGCGCGCTGATGCTGCCGATGCTGAGGTGGGCACCGCCCGCCGGTTACGGTGTCCTGACCACCACAGGGCGCAGAACCGGTCGGCGTCGCAGCAGATGCGTGCGGATCGTCCGAGCCGGTGATCGGGCATATGTGGTCGCTCTGCGACCGCCGAAGCTCGCCGTCGAGCACCCCGATTGGGTGAACGGTTGGGTCCACAACATTCGCGCCGAGCCGGCGGTATCCGTTCGGCTACCCGGTGGCTCCCGACGTGGGCGGGCTACCGAGATCACGGATCCGGCCGAATACCGGATGGCTCGGGCATTGCTGGCCGAGCGCGTGTACCTCGTCGACTTCGCTGAGTGTGCGATCCACCTGCGGGGTCTGCCGTCCAAGGCCAAAATCCTTGGGCTGCACCGATATTGGTTCGATACCGGTAATCCCGTCCGCATCGATCTGGCTGACTGCCAGACGCGCTCTGGACCGTAGGCCGTCGAGCTGCTAGACACATCAGGGTGTCCGACGACGATCTCGCCGACTTCCAGCGATCCGAGTTCACCCACGACGCCAAGACCCGCACCGTGTTCCGGCGCGGAGAAGGCCCGGCCGTCCTCATCATGGCCGAAGTCCCCGGCATCACACCCAAGGTCCTCGACTTCGCCCGCAAGGTCAGCGAGATCGGTTGCACCGCGGTGCTTCCGCACCTGTTCGGTGTTCCCGGGCGGGACCCGAACCCCGATGCGCACGGCCTGATCGGGACCGCGGTCAGCGCCGTCAGCACACTGGTACCGCTGTGCGTCAGCAGGGAATTCGTCACCATGGCCACCGGTCGCACCTCGCCGGTCATCGACTGGCTGCGGGCACTGGCCCGCCATGAACACGAGCGATGCGGCGGGCCCGGGGTCGGCGCGGTCGGGATGTGCTTCACCGGTGGCTACGCATTGGCGATGGCCACCGACGACGTGCTGCTCGCCCCGGTGCTGTCCCAGCCCTCGTTGCCGTTGGGGGTGACCGCCGCCCAGCGCCGGTCGATCGACATCTCCGCCGAGGATCTGGCCGTGGTGAAACAGCGCTGCGCCCGAGGGCTGTCGGTGCTGGGGCTTCGGTTCACCGGCGACCGGCTCGTGCCACCGGAACGCTTCGACTATCTGCGCGAACAGCTCGGCGAGGCATTCATCGCGGTGGATCTCGACGACGCCGACGCCAATCCGGCGGGGACCATGCCCCCGCACTCGGTGCTCACCGAGCATCTGATCGACGAACCCGGGCAACCCACCCGGGCCGCGCTCGATCAGGTGCTGGACCTGTTCCGGACCCGGTTGTTGGTCGAGGTTTAGGTCCGGCCTGTGACGGCGTCAGCTGCGGGCTCGGGTGAGGGCTGCTTCGGTGCCGAGTTCCCCGCGCAGTTCCGGGTTGTCGACGTAGGTCCGCACGTAGCCGTACAGGACGTGAGGATCTACATCGAATTGCCGGCAGTCGATTTGCAACATCGCTGTTTTCGGAAGCCGATCGATACGCCACAAGCGAGTGGTGTAGCGGCGGACCCAATTCGCATTGGCATACCCGCCCACCAGGATGACCGGCGTGCCAGCGTAGCCAATGTTTGCCAGCGTGACGACTGCGATCTCTGGCCAGTCTAGCCGTGACTCGAAGCTCCACGCGCGGTGAACAATTGCCTGACGGGACAGGATGACTCCACCGCGGCGGATACGTCCGAAGGCTAGCCCTGCGCCGAACCATCCGAAGATGAGGCCGAGTGCGCCCGCTATCACCGCGCTGCCGGGAAACCCCTCGTCCTGGTGGATGACTATCTCGATCGCTGCCATGCCGCACAAGAGTGCGCCACACCCAGTCAATGCGAGGAGGATGGCGAACTGCCATGCCGATGACCGAATCTCCGTCCCCGGTGTGCCATGTCGCTCCACGGTCCGGATCGCCGTCGAGAGGTTCGCACGTCGGTATCGAACGACGACGCTGTAGGCAATCACAAGTGCGATCAGCAAAGTGAACAGCAGGCAATACCTGAGCGCAATGAAGTTGCCTGCGCCCGCCAGAACGATTCCGAACAGTAGTGAGATCACCGCAAACGTGGCCAGTGTCGCGACTGAGAAGTAGAACCGGATACCGCCGCCTCGGCCGCTCGACCTTTGACGCACGTGTGCTGGCTCAGAAGATCGCATCCCATGCGTCCTTTGCTAGTCCACCGATGGCAGTCCCTGTGTCGCCGACAGCGGCGAATCCATCACTGATGGCATCGCCGACGCTGCCGATGCCGTTCTGGTAAAGCGAATCGACGGCACCGGAAGCGAATACACCCACGACTGCACCTCCGAGGGCACCCACTACCGTTCCTACGACCGGAACTGGAATTGCGGTGCCGATTGCCGCGCCCGCAAGGACTGAAGCGCCGAAGCCAACGCCGCCGGAAACGATCGCTTGCTCAACATCTTTGCCGTGTGCGATGTCATATGCTATGCCGCCCACCGCCAGAGCCCCGCCGACCTTGAGCCCAATGCGGCCCGCTTTCGCTTTGGCGTCGTCCGCGGCTTTCAAGGCATCGTCAGCGCTGTGCGCAAAGATCCGACTTTGATCGAAATCCCTGTAAATCTGGGCGGCGGGAGTGCCAGGTGGCGCTGACTTCGCCAAATCCAGGAACTTCGCCGCGTCAGCCTTGAGAAACTCCGCTTTAGCCTGCAACAGCGACACATGCTTCTCGGCAATAAGCCCGCCAGCCGCACCGTTGATCAGATCCCCTACTACAAAGAACCACTTACTCGTGAGGTCAGCCCAGGCATTCTTCACGGTGTCGCCGGCAAGCTTTTCAAGGGTACGTGCGGCTTCCGCTCCGTTTAGCGCGGTCGCGTAAGCGTCGATTTTCTCTGGGGTAGCGGGACGAGGGCTGTGGATCGTAAATCCGTCAACCGTCAGCCCGGCGGCTGCTGCATTGTCACGGACAGATTGCATGTCTGTCTGTGCTCGTTGAAGTTCAGTCGCGAAGTTGTCTATTGTTTGTGCACTACTGATAACGCTGGCTTCCAGCGCCTCCGCCTTGGTTGCTCCACTTGTCATTCTCGCGACGAAAGCACCTCCGGCGTCTCCCTGCCAGTCCCCACTTGCGGTAGTCCGGGCACTGTGAATTTGATCGACGGTATTTGAGATCTTGGTAGCCAGTGTGGACCGCATCCAGTTGGCCGCCGACCGCACAGCATTCGGATCGCCCTCTATCTTGGTGTCGATCGGCATTCGATCATCCTGTCCACATTGCGTGATTCAGGGAGTCAGCAGCTGCTTCGTCCTGTCCGCGGTAGCTGGTGCTGGCTGATGCGACCCCGTCACCCACTGCCTTCACCGCAACTGCGAGTTGTCCGGTATCGTCCACGAGTTTCGCCAGAATTCCGAGAATCGCGGGTGTGCCACAGCCGCCGTCGATGGATGTTGGCGTCGATGAACTGGCGCTGTCGAGATTGGTGCCGGCGCTCGCCATGGATCGAGATATTTTGTCGAGCGCATCGGGGTCGACATGGAGAAGGCTCACTTGCGTACCCTGCGCTCTTCTTCCGGAATCACCACATCAAGCAGCAACAATTCAAACGGGTGGGCGCTTTGCAATTGCGAGAGCCCGGCGGTAGGCATCACAATCCAGGCCTGGTCATCTCCGCAGCAAAAGTGCAGCCGGTCGAGAGCGGAATAGGCGAGCAACGCGGTCCTTCCATCCCGGGTCTGCCGCATATCGATACGCGCGGCCTTCGGGTCGTCAACCGCTTCTGCACACGGCAAGTAAACGACAGGCGGAAAGTCGCTTGGAATAGCTTTGGGCTCATTCTGTTTCGCCGTAGGGCCGGGGGCCGACGTCCGCGGTGCCACGGCCTGATTGCCACCAACGGGCGGCCCGTCTGCTCGGCTCTGTGCGGGGCGACGGAGGGCATAGCCCTCGTTGGTTTGCGGAGTAGCGGCCGACTGCGGCGGAATCTCATCGGAGCGCGTGGGCGCCCAGCTGGTTTGGGGGAACATTACTGCTCGGAGATCCTCGCCTTCCTGTCCTCCAGGACGCCGGCGCACACGTTCTGATCCCGCATCATGATTCATCGGCGGCGAGTACTCCATTGGCATTACCCCCTTGTATAAGCCCTGGCACCATTGGTGCCGATGCTTGAAAGCGCGGCTGTTTGCGCGCCTACCTCGACGCGTCAGACTAGCAGCGACGTTGCAGCGGATTTTCGTGGGAGATATCACATTGGGGTCACGTGCCAACCTGATTCACCTGGTACAGATCTGCAGTCGCCCGCGTCCTGCGGTCAGCTCCTGCGCGTTTGCTGCGGTTGGTGACGTGGTGCCCAACGCAGGCCGCACACCAAAGATCGGGCGGTCCGGCCGCGCAGCCGGCCGGGAGAACGATGGCTGAACACCCACCGATCCGGGGGCCGATCCGGCCGAACGTGGGGATGATGGGGATATGAGTACGCCGCTGAGTCTGGACAAGATCCAGCATGCTCCCAAGGCCCTGCTGCACGACCACCTCGACGGTGGATTGCGGCCGGCCACCGTGCTCGACCTGGCCGGTGAGCTCGGCTATGACGACCTGCCGGCCACCGAGGTCGACGAGCTGGCCACGTTCTTTCGCACGGCCGCGCACAGTGGGTCGTTGGAGCGTTACCTGGAGCCGTTCGCCCACACGGTCGGGGTGATGCAGTCCCCGGAGGCGTTGCATCGCGTGGCCTACGAGTGTGTCGAGGACCTGGCCGCGGACAACGTGGTCTATGCCGAGATCCGGTTTGCCCCCGAACTGCACATCGATCGTGGGCTGTCTCTTGACGACGTGGTCGACGCGGTGCTGGCCGGCTTCGCCGACGGTGAGAAGGCGGCCGCAGCCGAGGGGCGCACCATCACCGTGCGCTGTCTGGTCACCGCGATGCGTCACGCGGCCAGGTCCCGGGAGATCGCCGAGCTGGCGATCCGGTTCCGCGACAAGGGCGTTGTCGGGTTCGACATCGCCGGCGCCGAGGCCGGGTACCCGCCCACGCGCCACCTCGATGCATTCGAGTACATGCGAGGCAACAACGCGCGCTTCACGATTCACGCCGGTGAGGCGTTCGGTCTGCCGTCGATCCACGAGGCCATCGCATTCTGCGGGGCCGACCGGCTGGGGCACGGCGTGCGCATCGTCGATGACATCACCGAACTCGACGACGGGACCCAGCAGCTCGGTCGGCTCGCATCCATCTTGCGGGACAAGCGAATTCCGTTGGAGATGTGCCCCAGCAGCAATGTGCAGACCGGGGCGGCGCCCAGCATCGCCGAGCATCCGTTCGACCGGCTGGCCCGGTTGCGGTTCCGCGTCACCGTCAACACCGACAACCGACTGATGAGCGACACCACGATGAGCCAGGAGATGCTGCGCCTGGTCGAGGCCTTCGGCTACGGCTGGAGTGATCTGGAGCGGTTCACCATCAACGCGATGAAGTCGGCGTTCATCCCGTTCGACCAACGGCTCGCGCTGATCGACGAGGTGATCAAGCCCCGGTACGCCGTGCTGGTCGGCTGAGCACCGCGCGCAGTACGTCGGCGAAAGCCCCTGGCGCGTCGATGAACCCGCCGTGGTCGCCGGGGAACATGACCAGACGCTTGCCCAACAGATCGGCCAGCGCGATCGTGGTCCGCTTGGTCAACAAGCGCCCGGACTCCTCGCCCAGCCCCAGCACCACCCGCCCCTTCTTGAGCGCCTCGACGTCGGGCAAAAATCGGGTGGTGCCCCGGAGCTCGTGGTTGAAGAAATGTGCTGCGTCGCGCAGATCCTGATCGCTGGGCGCGGGCGGTCCGGGTGCGTCGGAGGGCGCGCCGGCGGGCACGTCGAAGCCGGCGTTGGCCATGAACTTGCCCCAGGCCGCGAACATCCCGTCCCGGTTGAAGGTGGCGATGATGTCTTCGGTGGCGGCACGCTGCTCGGCGGCGTCGGGCAGCAACTCGAGCAGGGGAGGCTCATGCGCGACGAGTGTGCGCACCCGGTCCGGGTGGCGGGCCACCAACGACAGACCCGTCACCGCCCCGCCGGACGAACCGAACACATCCGCTGAGTCGGCGCCCAGATCGTCGAGGATCGCCGCGACGTCATCGGCCCGACGCTCCGGGATGGAGTTCTCGGTCGGGTCGTCGACGGTACTGCCCGCGATGCCGCGCGGGTCGGCCGTCACCACGGTGTGGTCGCCGGCCAGCGCGTGGGCCAGGGGCGCGAATTCGGCGGCCGCCATCGGGGCACCGAGAATCAGGACCAGCGGCCCCTGCCCGCGTACCTCGTAGTGCAGGCGGGCGCCGGGAACGCAGACTGTCGAAATGGTGATCGTCATGTCGATAACGACCGGCACGGCCCGCAGAACTCATCGCCGGGTTGCCCTCGGCGCGTGATGCCTACTCCGCCCGCAGGCGCGACTCCACGAAACGCTCCAGCGCCTCCCACTGCTCGACGGCCTCGGTGTAGGGGGCCTCGGGGGCGCGGGTGTTGTCGCTGTCGAGGACGTGGTTGACGAACTTGCCGAGGGCCTTGGTGTCGGCCAGCGTCTCGTCGACGGTCTTGTCCTCCGAGTAGTCGCTGACGTCGCGCAGCAGCTCGACGGCCAGCTCCAACTGGTCATGGTCGACGGTGTCGGGCCCGTCGGCGATGTCGTCGGCGATGCCGCTGAGCACGTAGACGTTCTCCTCGGCGACCTCGACACGCAGTGAGCCGTCGGTGGCGGCGGTCCTGATGTCGTCGTAGGTGGCCAGGTCCGACAGATCGTGATCGTGCTCGTCGGCCAGGTAGCGGGCCAGAGCGCGCTCGGAGCTGAACACGCTGATGCGGCCGTTGCGGCCGAGGAACACCGGCTCGTCATCGAGGTAGCAGCGCAGCGTGTAGACGGTGCCCGACCCGGTCATGATCCGGACCGGGTCGATGCCGACCTTCAGCCAGAAGTCCTCGTCGTCGCCCAGGACGGCGGAGTCCGCGGCGCTGCGCACCGGCTCGGCGGCCACGTCGTCCTCGTCGGAGGACTCGGCGTCGTCGGTGTCGGTGTCGGTCGTGAGCTCGTCGTCGTCCTCGGGTGCGTCCGCCTCGAGTTCGGCCTCGGCCTTCTTGACCGCGTCGGCGTCGATGCTCTCGGGGATGGTGACGATCTCGTCGATGGCGTCGAGCACGCCATCCCAGCCGCGGGCGACCACCGCTTCGATCTCGCCCCAGCGCTTGCGCCCGGAACGGCCGGTGAAGCTGTCCATCCCGCCGCCCAGGGTGCCGAGCACCGGGTTGCCGTTGAAGAACTTGCTGATGGCCGCCAGCTCACACACCGAGCCGATCGAGGACACCACCACCAGCGTGCGATGCAACGACGCGATGGACTCCTCGGTCGGCTTCTCGGCGACCAGATCGGGCACCCCGACGATGTCGTACTCACGGTCCTCGGCCGGCTGCAGGCGGTGCGCATTGGCCGCGGTCAGCTTGTCCCACGTCGGGTGGTCGGTCAGATCGTTGTCGGTGTCGGTGCGGACGAATGCCGTCAGGTCAGCGACCGATTCGAAGGCGTACAGAGCGTCACCCTCGCCCAGGATGGCCTCCCACTCGTCGCCGGCATCCCGCCAGCGCGGAGCCCACAGTGTGTAGAGGTCGCCCTTGGTCAACCCGAGCCGGATCGGCACGATGTCAGCAGCCATGCGGCACAGCCTAGTGGGGTGCCCTGGGCGCCCGGTCAGGTTGTCTCCGGTTCGGCGGTGGCGGGTCACACCGTGGGCCGCCAGAACCCCTGAAATCCCTGGCCGGCATTCGTGGTGCGGATGGGGGACGACTTCACCGGATCGCCCGCTTCGATCATCGAATTCTCGCCGACGATCATCGCCACGTGGCCGTCCCAGACCGCCAGGTCACCGGGTCGCAGCGTCGCCGCCGACACCGCCTTGCCGATGTCCTGTTCCTGTGCCAGCCGTGGAATGTCCAGTCCGGCTTCGTGATACGCCCATTGGGTCAGGCCGCTGCAGTCCAGACCCACCCCCGGCGTCGTGCCACCCCACCGGTAGGGCACGCCGAGCTGGGTCAGGGCATGCCGCACGGCGCTGGCCGCCACGGCGTTGGGCGCGGTGGCGATGCTCCCGTCGGGCAACCGCACCGCCACGCCATCACCGAACATGCCCGGGTCGCGCAGCCCGACGGCCGCTTCGGAGCGGTCCGCCGCCGACATGGTCGGGAGACCGGACGATCGGTCCCAACCGGTCATCGGGGCGGCTGAGGGCGCACCGCCGGAGAACCCGGAGGCCGGCAGGAAACCGCCCGAGCCCACCGGGTATCCGGCTGATCCCGCGTGCATCCCGGCCGCCGGCGGTGCGCCGGCGGCCGGGGCGGTGACTGCGCCGGTCTGACGGTCCAACTCGGCGCGGAGTTCGTCGACGACGGCCGAGGCCTCGCTGATCGCGGCGTCCGCCTCGGCCTTCAGCTGCTGCGCCACCCCAGGCTCGTCGAGGCGCGGTGCCAGTGCCGCGATGCGGGCCTCGAAGCGGTCGATGATCGCCTGCAGCCGCGCCGCGGCCTCCGCGACCGCCGAGCCCGCATCCCTGGCTGCCAGGCTCAACATCCGCGCGCGGTCGGCCAGGCCGGTCGCCTCGGCCGCGGCGCCCGCGGTGAAGTCGGCGGCCGCGCCGGCGGCGGTACCCGACCAGTCGGCGGCGGCCCGGTCCCATGAGCGCCCGAGCGCGGCCGCGATATCGGTCAGTGCGGTGTGCGCCGCGTCGAGTGCCGTCGCGGAAGGCTCAGCCGTGGGCGGCCGGCCGCTGCCCACGAGATCGCGTAGCTCGTACAGCGGTGCGGCCAGCAGGTCGGCCGAGGCGCCGGGCACGGCTACACCTGGGGCAACAGCTGAGCGGCCCGCCGACCGGCCGCGTGGTAGTCGGCGGCGGTGTCCGCAGCGCCGGCCACGCCGGCGCCGGTCCGGGCGCTCAGCGCCGCCACCGCCGCGCTGTGGGCGCCGACGGCCCGGGTGAAGGCGGCGACGAACCCGGCGGCGACCGGCCCGAGTTCGGCGGCCGGTGACGGCATCGACCGCAAAGCGGCGGCTACGGCATCGAGGTCGGCGGCGTGCGCGGCGAGGGCATCGCCGAGGTCGCGGATGGCCGCCACGTCGGCGCGAAGGGTGTCGGCGGGCATGTGGTTAGGACGCCCGCCGGCACCGTTCGGTTCCCCCGAACCGTGGCCCGTTTCAGATGGCCGTGCCGCCGCCGTCGACGTGCAGCGTCGAACCGGTGATGAACGCCGCGCGCGGAGAGCTCAGGAACAGCACCGCGTGCGCGATCTCCTCCGGGGTGGCGGTACGCCCCAGCGGCAGGGCGCGGCCGAGTTCTTCGTTGGTGTCGCCCCACTGGGCCGCGACGCCCTCGGTGCGGGTCGGGCCCGGTGCCACACTGTTGACCCGCACTCCGCCGGAACCGAATTCGGCGGCCCAGGTACGCGTCAGCGATTCCACCGCCGCTTTGGAGGCGCTGTAGGCCGAGGCGCCGGGCACGCCCTTGGACGCCACCATCGACGTGACGTTGACGATGCTGCCCCGGCCGCGTTCGAGCATGCCGCCCACCAGTTGGGCGACCAGGAAGTAGGTGCCGCGCACGTTGGTGTCGAAGGTCTGCTCGAAGGACGTGACGTCCTGTTCGACGGTGAGCGCGCCGGGAAACGCGGCGGCGTTGTTGACCAGGATGTCCAGGTGATTGCACTGCCGGGCAAGGGAGTTCACCGAGCCCAGGTCGGCGAGGTCGGCGGCGATGAATTGCACCTGCCCGCCGAGTGCGGCCGCGGCCGCGTGCCCCCGCTGCTCGTCTCGCCCGGTGATCGTCACCGCCGCGCCGGCCCGGGCCAGCAGGTCGGCGCAGGCCAGGCCGATACCCGCCGTCCCGCCGGTGACCAGCGCGTGGTGTCCGTTGAGTTCCATGGTTTCCTTCCGTGATTGATCACGCGACACGTTGGGTGTCGGCGTCTTCGCGCGTCGGCCACCGGTCGTCGGCGACATCGGCCAGCGCGTCTCGTAACCGTTCGCGGCTACGGGAGATTCGGGACATCACCGTTCCCAGCGGAATGTCCATCAGGGTCGCGGTCTCGGCATAGGTGAGCCCCTGAATATCGGCGTAGTACAACACCGTTCGGAATCCCTCGGGCAGCGTCGACACGGCGTGGCGGATCCGGTCGTCGCAGAACAGGTCGAGAGCGCGGTCCTCGGCGGAGCGCTCGGCCGCCGCGAAATGGCGTGCGTTGCCCAACATGTCGCTGTCGGTGAGTTCGGCGACCGGAAAGGCATCGGGACGCCGCTGCTTCATCCGGTGCGTGCTGATCCACCGGTTGTGCAGAATGCGGAACAACCACGCCCTCAGGTTGCTGCCCGGCTCGAACCGTCGAAAACCGGCGTACGCGTTCATCATCGTGTCCTGCACCAGGTCTTCGGCGTCGGCCTGGCTGTGGGTCAACCGGCGGGCGGTCCGCAACAGGACGGCATGGAAGGGCATCGCGTCACGGGCGAACCGGGCCGCCAGCTGCTCGTCGGATTCGACCAACGCGTCCTGGGCCTCGCTCAGCAGAGTCATCGGACAGCCACGGACGTGGTGTCGGCGAGCCAGCCGGCGAAGCTCGTGGAGAACAGGGTGGCGCGCCGGCCCGGCAACAGCGACGGCTCCTCCAGGACCGCACCGAAATACCGGGCCCGCGGATCAGCCACCACCTGCCGGGTATCGCCGTGGGCGGTGCAGTACATGCGGACGAGTTCGTCCATGGGGTAGCGGTCGGGCCCGGCGATCTCGTGGATTCTGTTGGACGGTCGCCCGATTGCGGTCTGGCCCAGGGCGGTCGCGACGTCGTCGGCGGCGATCGGCTGGGTCAGCGCCGGGGAGATCCGAACCGTCTCGTCGTCGGCGGTGCCGGCCATCCTGGCTACGAGCTCGAAGAACTGGGTGGACCGGACGATGGAATGCTGCACCGCCGACTCCCGGACCAACTGCTCCTGCATCGCCTTGGCCCGGAAGTAGCCACTGGTGGGCAGCCGGTCGGCCCCCACAACCGACAGCAACACATGGTGGCGGATCCCGGCAGCCTCTTCCGCGGTCAGCAGATTGCCGGTCGAGGTGGTGAAGTAATCCCACGCCGGCCCGTCCTCGAACGCCGGCGGGTTCGACACGTCGACGACGGTGTCCGCGTCGCGCAGCGCGTCGGTCAGACCCGCACCGGTGACGGTGTCGACACCGGTCGACGGGGCTGCTGCCACGGCCTGATGGCCGTGCTGTCCGAGTTTGTGCACGAGTTTCGAGCCGATGAGCCCGGAACCGCCGATGACTACGACTTTCGTCATGATCAGATCTCCAGAGTGGGGGGCAGGGTGACGCGATCTCAGACTCGTTGTTCTGACCCCATGGCGGACCCTTGAAAACCCGTGGTTCGTAGTCCGTGGTCAGGTGCACCGTGATGGGCCCGACCGATAAGGTCAGCGCATGGATGTACGCGTCGTCGACCACCCTCTGGCCGCCGCACGGCTGACCACGCTGCGGGACGAGCGCACCGACAACGCGGGGTTCCGTGCGGCGCTGCGCGACCTGACGATGATGCTGGTGTACGAGGCCACCCGTGACGCTGCGTGTGAAGAGATCGCGGTGCGTACGCCGGTGACTGACACCACCGGGTCGCGGCTGGCGAATCCGCCGCTGTTGGTGCCGGTGCTACGGGCGGGGCTCGGCATGGTGGATCAGGCGCACGCCCTGATCCCGGAGGCACAAGTCGGATTCGTCGGAATGGCTCGTGACGAGGCGACGTTTGAGCCGACGCCGTATCTCGCGTCGTTGCCCGACGACCTGAGCGCCCGGTCGGTGTTCGTGCTCGACCCGATGCTGGCGACCGGCGGGTCGATGGCTCACACCCTCGGCTTGCTGAAGGAGCGCAATGCCCGCGACATCACCGCGGTGTGTGTGGTGTGCGCGCCGCAGGGGATCGCGGCGTTGGAGAAGGTCGCTCCCGACATGCGGTTGATCACCGCGACCATCGACGAAGGTCTCAACGAGATCGCCTACATCGTCCCGGGTCTCGGTGACGCGGGCGATCGTCAGTTCGGCCCCCGCTGAGGCGGGGTGGCGGCTACCAGCGCACCGCGGCGTCAGCCAGTTCCTGGCTCAGCTTCTGGGCGTGCGCCCGCGCGGTGGCCAGGTCATCGGTCGGCGCGCAACGAACCTCGGTGTAGGACTTGAGTTTAGGTTCGGTTCCGGACGGGCGCGCCACCACTCGGACCGAGGTGCCGGCATGGCTGCCGGTGAAGATGAGCGCATCGGTGCGCTGATTGCCATCACGCTCCAGCAGGTCCTCGACCGTGACGGCGATGCCGGCCAGTTCGGTCGGCGGGGTTTCGCGCAACCGGTTCATCGCCGCCTCGGCGTCATCGACGCGGCGACTGACGGCGCCGGTGACATGCACCCCGTGCTTCTTGGCCAGATCGTCGAGAGCGTCGAGCAGGGTGCGACCCTGATCGCGGAGTGCGGCCACCAGATCGCACGCCAGAATCGCGGCACTGATGCCGTCCTTGTCGCGCACCGCGGCCGGGTCGACGCAATGCCCGATGGCCTCCTCATAGGCGTAGACCAGGGTGTTGCCCGGGCTCTGGGCCCGGGCCAACCACTTGAAACCCGTGAGGGTTTCGGCGTGCTGGGCGCCGTGGGCCGCGGCGATCTCTGCCAGCATCCGGGAGGACACCACCGTGCTGGCCACCAGCGCGGCTTCGCTGACCGGTCCGGGTTCGAGCTGCGACAGAATGTAATCACCGAACAGCCAACCGGTTTCGTCGCCGCTGAGCATGCGCCAGCCGTCTGGGCCCGGAACCCCGACCGCACAGCGGTCGGCGTCGGGGTCCAGTGCGATCGCCACCTCGGCATCGACGTTGTCCGCCAGCGCCAGCAGCGCATCGACCGCACCGGGCTCTTCGGGATTGGGGAAGCTCACAGTCGGGAAGTCGGGATCCGGGTTGAACTGTTCCTCGACCACGTGCACGTCGTCCAAGCCGGCCAGAGCCATTGCGTCCAACGCGTATTCGCCGCCGACGCCGTGCAGTGGGGTGAGCGCCACACGCACCGAGCCGGTGCTGCGGCGTACCCGGGCGGCCCGTTCCACATAGCCGTGGATCTGTCGTAGACCGCCCATTTCTACTGCGGTCCTGGGTATCTCGTCGGCATGGGGAGACCTGGCCATCGCCGCCTCGATCTCGCGGTCGGCCGGGGGGATGATCTGCATACCGCCTTCGAAGAAGACCTTGTAGCCGTTGTCCGTCGGCGGATTGTGCGACGCGGTGATCTGGATGCCGGCGGCGGTGGGCAGATGTCGCACGGCGTAGGCGATCACCGGAGTCGGGACGGCAGCCAGCATGAGCAGCACGTCGAATCCCTGACCGGACAGCACCTCGGCGGCGGCCAGCGCGAACTCGTCGGACTGGTGCCGGGCGTCGCGGCCCACCACCACGTGCGAGCCGCCGAGTCCCCGCTGTTTGAGAACCTGGGCCACTGCCCACGTGGTGCGCATGACGACGGCCAGGTTCATCGAGTCCGGCCCACCGCGTAACGGCCCGCGCAAACCGGCGGTGCCGAACGTCAGGGGATGGCTGAATCGGCGGTCGAGCTCATCGGCACTGCAGGCGGCCAACTCGGCCGCGGTCTGCGGGTCGGGGTCATGCGCGATCCAATCGGAGGCAGCGGTCGCGATGGAGGTCATGATCCAAGTGTGCCCGCCGCGGCGTCGGAGTACGCCAGCTTGCGCATGACCGGTGCCACCAGCATCAGCAGGTCGAACTCCAGATCGGTCAGGTTCTCGCGCATGGTGGCGTGCAGCCAGGCGTCCCGTTCGGCCCGGTCGGCCTGCAGCAACTCCGTCCCCTCGACGGTGATCTCGATGAGCTGACGGCGGCGATCGTTGTCGTCGGGGCGGCGGACGATCAGGCCCCGCCGGACCAGTTCGTTGATGCTGTCGGTGAGTGACTGAGCCCGGACGTGCAGCCGGGCGCCCATCTCGGCCGGGGTGGTGGATCCGCTGCGGCTGGCCTCGCCGAGCAGTTCCAACTGGCTCAACGTCAGGCCGTGGTCTGGACGGTGACGGCGCATCTGGCGCGCCACCGCCATCATCGACTCGCGCAGTTCTGTCGCCGATGTTGCTGCCATGACCAAGTTATACCTTGGTATTGACTCCACTTGGTGCATTTCAGCCGCAACCTGGAGCGACATTTGCAAAGGGATTGCTTATGATGTTGGGCAGGAGGTCAACAGCGGGATGACACGGATGCTGCGGTGGTTACTGCTCGTCGTCGCGACCATCGCCGTGACCGTGCCGCTCGATTTCGTCGGCGTCCCCTCCGCGGCGTTGTTCGCCGGCCTCGCGGTCGGCATCGCCCTGGCCCTCGCTTCGCTGGCCCCGGAGCGCATGCCGCACCCCGCGGGGGTGATCGCCCAGGGGGTGCTCGGCGTCTACATCGGCACCATGGTCCATCGGGACGCCGTCGACGCCCTCGGCTCGCATTGGCTGATCGTGCTGGTGATCACCGTGGGCACGTTGCTTCTCAGCGTGCTGGCCGGAGGACTGCTCGGCCTGCATCGGGACGTCAGCCCGTTGACCGGATCGCTGGCGCTGGTGGCCGGTGGCGCCTCCGGTCTGGTCGCGATCGCCCGCGAACTGGGCGGCGACGACCGCGTCGTCTCCGTCGTCCAATACCTGCGGGTGGCGCTCGTCACCGCGACCATTCCGCTGGTGGTGACGTTGGTGTTCCACGCCGACCGGTCGCACCCGGCGTCAGTATCCAGCGAAACCGATTCGGCACCTTGGTATCTCAGCCTCGCCATGCTGGCCGGCATCGTGGCCGTCGGTGCCGTCGGCGGCCGCTTGGCCCGGTTGCCTGGCGCTGGACTGCTGGGTCCGTTGGCGTTGACCGTGGCCCTGCAACTCACCGGCCTGTCGTTCGGATTGACCGTCCCGGTGCTGCTGGTGCAAGCCGCCTACATGGTGATCGGCTGGCAGGCCGGCATCGCCTTCACGCGCGAATCCTTGCGCGCCATCGGCCGGATACTGCCCTTGGCGCTGACCCTGATCGTGGTGCTCGGCGCGGCCACCGCCGGTCTCGGCGTGGTGCTGGCCAACGTCACCGGGATGACCCAGCTCGAGGGCTACCTGGCGACCAGTCCCGGCGGCGTCTACGCGGTGCTGGCCACCGCGGTGGAAACCGGCTCGAACGTCACCTTCATCATCGCCGCCCAGGTGCTCCGGGTCCTGTTGATGCTGTTCGCGGCACCGCTGATGGCCCGCGGAATGGCCCGCCTGGGCAGGCGGCGCGGAGGTCACGACCCGGCGCTGGACGTCCCGGTCGCGGCGGCGGCCAGGCGGTAGATGATCGGCTGCGCGGCGACGTCGTTGGCCTTGAAATTGGCCAGCACGAACGAGCGGAAGGTGCGACGGAAGAGCAGGCTCGGCAGGAACGCCCGCAGGGTCGGCCAACTGGCGTGGTTGACCACGCTGTAGTCGGTCGGCTCACCGGGCCTCGGGGCGAGCAGCATCGAATCCGGCAGTGCGGTGTGGTGCTGAAACCAGCCGGCCGTGTATTCCCATGTGGCATAAACGGTTTCCGCTGAATCGCAGTGGAAGTAGTTGAACAGGAACCAACGGTCGCCGCTGTGCTCGACATCGGCGATCCGGGCTGCGTTGCCGGCTGCCGCCCGGTAGGAGTAGCGCGCGAGACGGTCGATCTCGGTAACCATGGCGCGATAGGAGTTGTCCGCTCGCACGTCGTCGATGCTGTCGACGCCGGTGGTGCGGATCAGCACGACGAGGTCATGGCGGGCGGGCCGGACACCCGCGCGGGCCAGCAGCGCAGACCCCTCACCGGGCGGACGGAGCGCGCCACGGAACACCACGGCCCCCACCACGTCGTCACGCTGGGCGAGCTGTTCCGTCCATCCGGCGAGCCGGGTGGCCTGCCGGCGGCGGGCGCGCGACGGCAGGGGGAGCGGCCCGCACCATCGGCCGATCTCGGCCGCCACGACGAGGAATCCGTCGTCGGTCCGGTGGGTCAGCCGGACCGGTGTGGCGAGATGATCGTTCACCAGTTTCATGGCCTTCTCCTTCCTCAGCTCTACTCAGCGGCGGTTCAGGCCGGACAGCCGCCAGGCCAGCGCCCGGCGAACCGCGGGCAGCTTGCCGGCCAGGCGCATTGCGCGGTTGCGGACGGGACGGCGACGGGCGGACGCGGTGGCGAGTTCGGTGAGCCGGCTGGTCATCGAGACGACGCCACGTGCGGTGCGGCGTCGGCTGGCCGCGTAGTCGTCGAGCAGCGTGGCGGGCGCTCCGTTCAAAACGTCCGAGAGGCGCTCGCCGAGGACGACGGCGTCCTCGATGCCCAGGTTCATGCCCTGCCCGCCGGCGGGTGAGTGCACGTGCGCGGCGTCGCCGGCGAGCACGATGCGGTTGTCGCGGAATGCGTCGGCGACGCGGTGATGCACGCGGAACCGCGAGCCCCACACGACGTCCTCGACCACGGCGGGGTGTGCCATCGGTCCGCGTTCATCCAGCAGTGCCTGCACAAAGGCGATGTCGGGAGTCTGCGGCGCCTCACTCACCGTGGCGACGATGCGGTAGAACCCGTCGGGCAGTGGCGCGACGACGACGAGCCCGGCCGGCGAGAAGTACAGGATGACCTCGTCGGTGGGTACGCCGCCGGACAGCCGGACGTCGGCCAGCGTGAAGGACTCGCCGTACGTGCCGCCACTGAACGCGATCTCCGCCTGGTCGCGGACCGTGCTGTGCATGCCGTCGGCGCCGACCAGATACCGGGCGCGGATCTGCTGACCGTCGGCGAAGGTGGCGACCGCGTGGTCGGTGTCCTGGTGGATCGCGGTCACCGCGACGGGGCGGAGCACCTTCCCGCCCAGCTCCTCCAGTCGTCGGAGCAGGAATGCCTCGGTGTCGGCCTGCGAGATCATCAGCGTGTACGGGTAGCGGGTGGGCAGCTCGCTGAACGGCACCTCGATCAACAGGTCGTCGCGGTCCCGGATGGTGAAGGTCGGGGTGTGCACACCGCGGGCGACGAGTTCGTCGACCACGCCGTAGGGCTCCAGCAATTCGAGGGTGTGGGGATGGACCACCGCGGCCCGTGACGTGTTGGCGCCCTCGGCCTGGCGGTCCACGACAGTGACGCGGTGACCGCGCTGGGTGAGCACGATGGCGGCGGTCAAACCGACCGGTCCGGCTCCGACGATCAATACGTCGGTCATGGATGTTTGCATCTCGACTCCTTTGTCAACAAGCGTTGGTCAACAACTGTTGACATCAAATTAGGCCCATGCCGAGCCGTTGTCAACAGTTGTTGACTTACACTTGGCGGCATGCGACGACCGGCAGCCGAGACCAAGTCCGTGATCCTCGCCGCGGCCCGGGAGCGATTCGCCGCCGACGGGTATGAGCGGGCCACCATCCGGGCCATTGCCGCCGACGCCGGGATCGACCCGGCGATGGTGATGCGCTACTACGGCAACAAGGAACGGCTGTTCGCCGCGGCTGCCGAATTCGATCTGGAACTACCGGACCTCACCGAGGTGCCGCGCGAGCAAGTGGGTGCGGCCCTGGCGGCCCACTTCCTCGACCGTTGGGAGCGCGACGAAGCGCTGTTGATCCTGCTGCGGGCCGGCGTGACCAACGAGGCCGTTGCCGAGCGGATGCGCACGATCTTCGCCGCGCAGCTCGCTCCGGTCATCGCCGAGACGACGGGCCATGCCCCCGACACCCCGGTGCGGGCCAGCCTCGCCGCGTCGCAGGTGCTCGGGATGGCGTTGTGCCGCTACGTGCTGGAATTCCCGCCCCTGGTCGCCATGCCGCGTGAGCAGGTGGTCGACTGGATCGGCCCCACGCTGCAGCGGTATCTCGTCGGCTAGATCCGCTCGATCACCGAACGCAGCAGCGCGCCCATCCGGGTGGCGGACTGCCGCCCGGCCTCGAGCACCTCGGCATGGCTGAGCGGCTCGCCCGTCATCCCCGCGGCCAGGTTGGTCACCATCGAGATGCCCAGCACCTCCAGGCCCGCGGCCCTGGCGGCGATCGTCTCGTGCACCGTCGACATACCGACCAGGTCGGCGCCCAGGGTGCGCAGCATCCGGATCTCGGCCGGGGTCTCGTAGTGGGGGCCGGGCAGCCCGGCGTAGACGCCTTCGGCCAGGGTCGGCTCGATCTCGCGGGCCAGGTCGCGGAGTCGCGGGGAGTAGGCGTCGACCAGGTCCACGAACTGCGCGCCGACCAGCGGGGACCGGGCCGTGAGGTTGAGGTGGTCGCTGATCAGCACCGGCTGGCCGACCTGATACTCGGCCCGCAGGCCGCCTGCGGCGTTGGTGAGCACGACGGTGGTGACGCCCGTTGCCGCCGCAGTACGCACCGGATGCACCACATGCTGCAGGTCATGGCCCTCATAGGCGTGAATCCGTCCGGCCAGCACCAGGACGCGATGGTCCCCGATCCGTACCGAATGCAGCTGCCCGCCGTGCCCGGCCGCGCTCGGCGGAGTGAGACCAGGGATGTCGGCCATCGGCACCGTCGCCACGGCATCGCCCAATTCGGCCACCGCGGGCGCCCAACCCGAACCCAGCACCACCGCGACATCGTGCTTCTGAACTCCGGTGCGCTCGGTGATGGCGGCCGCGGCGGCCTGGGGATCGGTCACGATAGGCGAGCTTAACCGCCGCAAACAGGCAGTGAGATACTGCGAGGATGCCCTCCGCCACCGCCTCGCTCAGCGTCGAGGATGCCGTCAACCGGCGTCGTGGCGACCTCATCGAGCTTTCCCATTCGATTCACGCCGAGCCGGAGCTCGCCTTCGCCGAGCACCGCAGCTGCGCCAAGACGCAAGCGCTGGTGGCCGAGTACGGGTTCGAGATCACTGAGCGAGCCGGCGGGCTGGATACCGCGTTTCGGGCCACCTACGGCAGCGGCCCGCTCGTCGTCGGGATCTGCGCCGAGTACGACGCGCTGCCCGAGATCGGGCACGCCTGCGGACACAACATCATCGCGGCCTCGGCCGTCGGCACCGCGCTGGCCCTGGCCGACGTCGCGGACGAACTGGGCCTGACCGTCGTGCTCGTCGGCACGCCGGCCGAGGAACTCGGCGGCGGAAAGGTGTTGCTGCTCAACGCCGGAGTGTTCGACGACATCGCGGCGACGGTCATGCTGCACCCCGGGCCGGTGGACATCGCCGCCGCCCGCTCGTTGGCCCTGTCCGAGGTGACGGTCGACTACACCGGCCGTGAGTCCCACGCGGCCGTGGCCCCGTACCTCGGCGTCAACGCCGCCGACGCGGTCACCGTCGCGCAGGTGGCCATCGGTCTGCTGCGCCAGCAACTCATGCCGGGCCAGATGGTGCACGGCATCGTCACCCACGGCGGGCAGGCCACCAATGTCATCCCCGGCCGGGCCGAGATGCGCTACACGATGCGGGCCGCCGACATGCCGGCGTTGCGTGAGCTGGAAGACCGGATGGCCGGGTGTTTTTCGGCCGGAGCACTGGCGACCGGCTGCGAGCATCGGGTCACCGAGATCGCCCCGGCCTACGCCGAACTGGCGCCCGACCCGTGGCTCTCGGAGACCATCCGCGCCGAGATGCTGCGGCTGGGCCGTAACCCGTTGCCGGAGAACGTGGAGGCAAGTGTGCCGTTGGGCAGTACCGATATGGGCAACATCAGTCAGGTCATGCCTGGCATCCATCCGGTGATCGGTATCGACTCAGGCGGCGCGGCGATCCACCAGCCGGCCTTCACCGCGGCGGCGGCCGGCCCGAGTGCTGACCAGGCCGTGCTCGAGGGGGCAATCATGTTGGCCCGCACCGTGGTTCAGCTGGCCGAGACACCCGCGGAGCGGGATCGGGTGCTGGACGCGCTGCAGCGGAGGCGGGCTTCATGAGTGTGCTGTCGCACGCCGCCGCCCGTTGGCTGTCGGCCAACTACGACGAGATGGTGTCGTGGCGTCGGCACCTGCACGCCCACCCGGAGCTGGGCCGTCAGGAGTTCGCCACCACCGAGTTCGTGGCCAATCACCTGGCCGACGCCGGGCTCAATCCCAAGGTGCTGCCCGGCGGTACCGGATTGACCTGTGACTTCGGGCCCGAGGACGGCCCGCGGATCGCACTGCGCGCCGATATGGATGCGCTGCCGATGGCCGACCGGACCGGCGCGTCCTACGCCTCGACCGTGCCCAACGTCGCGCATGCCTGCGGGCACGATGCGCACACCGCGGTGCTGCTCGGCGCGGCCATGGCGTTGTCATCGGTGCCGGAGCTGCCGGTCGGGGTGCGGTTGCTGTTCCAGGCGGCCGAGGAACTGATGCCCGGTGGGGCGATCGACGCCATCAACGCCGGGGTACTGAGCGGGGTGAGCCGAATCTTCGCCCTGCACTGCGACCCCCGGTTGGCCGTCGGCCGGGTGGCCACCAAGCCCGGGCCGATCACCTCGGCGGCCGATTCGATCGAGATCACCCTGCACTCACCGGGTGGGCATACCTCCCGCCCTCACCTGACCGGTGACCTGGTCTACGGGTTGGGCAGCCTGATCACCGGCCTGCCCGGCGTGCTGTCGCGCCGGATCGACCCGCGCCACGACACCGTCATGGTGTGGGGAGCGGTCAACGCCGGGGTGGCCGCCAATGCCATCCCGCAGATCGGCACCCTGGCCGGGACGATCCGGACGGCCAGCCGCGACACCTGGTTGACGCTGGAATCGATTGTGGAAGAGACGGTTACGGCCCTGCTCTCACCGCTGAACATCGAGCACAGCCTCAACTACCGGCGCGGCGTGCCACCCGTGGTCAACGAAGAGGTGTCCACCCGCATCCTCACCCACGCCATCGAGGCCGTCGGCCCCGACGTGCTGGCCGACACCCACCAGTCCGGTGGCGGCGAGGACTTCTCGTGGTACCTCGAAGACGTGCCCGGTGCCATGGGCCGCCTCGGTGTGTGGAGCGGGCAGGGCCCACAGCTCGACCTGCACCAGCCCACCTTCGACATCGACGAGCGTGCGCTCGGCGTCGGTGTGCGCACGATGGTCAACATCGTCGCCGCCTCTGCCTGATTTTTTGCACCGCGAGCGACCGTGTCTGTACGCCGACACGCCGCATTTCGTGTACCTGAACGGTCGCTCGCGCAGCTGACGCACGCACTTATCCACAGGCACAGAAACTCCGACTATCGCTACGCCGTGTCGGATGCCGACGATCAAGGTCATGGATCAGGCGTTGCGAACGATCTTCGAGGCCCAGGGCGGAGTGGCGACCAGTGCCCAGATTTTGGCCGGCATGTCACGACGTGGACTGCAATCGGCGGTGAATTGCGGTTTGCTGGAACGGATTTGGCAGGGAATCTACTGTCTCGGTGAACCTGATCTGTTGACGCGTTTGCGTGGTCTGGACCTTTCGTGCGGCGCCAGGGTTCCGGTCTGCCTGGGCACTGCCGCGGCAATCCACGGGTTCGACACCGAGCAACCCGCGGACTTGCATGTGTTGGAACCTGTGGGGACGCGGTTGCGCTCGTGTGACGGGCTGGTGGTGCACCGCCGCGACGGCGCACGGCTCACCGTCGTCGACGGCAGATACATCACTGCACCGGCATGGACGGCCATCGAAGTGGCACGCGCACTACGTCGTCCCCGCGCCTTGGCAACGCTGGATGCCGCGCTGCGCAGCGGTACCTGTAATCGGACCGAACTCTGGCGCGCAGCCCTTGACCAAGCCGGTCGGCGCGGCATCGTCGCTGTCCGCAACTTGATAGCGCTGGCCGACGGGCGCGCCGAGTCGCCGATGGAGAGCGAGGCGCGGCTCGTCATGCTCGACGGAGGCTTGCCTGCACCGGAACTGCAGTATGAGGTCATCGATGGCAACGGCAAGGTGCGCAGGCTCGACTTCGCCTGGCCCGAGCACGGGTTGGCGGTCGAGTACGACGGGGTGGACTGGCATGGGAATCCCGATGCGTTGCGCAACGATCGGCGGCGCACTGCGGCGTTGATGGATGTCGGTTGGACGGTGATCGCGATCGTGTTCGAGGACGTTCGTTATCGCGAAGGTGAAATGGTAGGGCGTATCAGTCGGCAACTACGCCTGGCCGAGGCCGCGTGAGCGACCGCTGCGGTACGCGAAATGCGGCGTGTCGGCGTACAGACACGGTCGCTCGCGGTGCAGAAAAGAACGTTACGGCCCGATGTTGCGCGCGGGGCGGGTGCGTAGATCGTGGACATACTCATCCGGCGCGCCGGCGATCTCCGCGGCGTCGGCCATCACCCCGAGATAGCGGGCCGAGGGCAGACCGCCCTCCCACGCGTCGACCACGTACAGCCAGGCCAGCACCGGGTCGGTGGTGGTGTCCGACGACAGCCGGTCGACCCGGCACCGGATCTTCTTGTGGAAGCCCAGCTCGGAGCCCTCCCACCGGTCCAGTGAATGCTCATCGGCCGGCGTCATGTCGTAGAGCACGACGAACACCTTCGACAGCGGGTCTTCGACGACAGTGGCCAGCGCGCCTTCCCAGCCGATGTCCTCACCGCCGAACGTCAAGCGCCAGCCGTGCAACCATCCGGTACCCGCCATCGGCGAGTGCGGAGCCCGCTCGAGCATTTGCTCCGGGTGCATATTCGATCCATACGCGGCGTACAGCGGCACGGTAAGACAGCTTAATCGGCAATGTTGGTTAGGTTGGTCCAGTGGCTACCCGCATCGTGATCATCGGCGGCGGACCCGCCGGCTATGAGGCGGCCCTGGTCGCCGCCGCCCGCGGCCCAGAGGTCGCGCACGTCACCGTCGTCGACAGCGACGGCATCGGCGGTGCGTGCGTGTTGTGGGATTGTGTGCCGTCCAAGACGTTCATCGCCTCCACCGGCGTGCGCACCGAACTCCGGCGCGCCCCCAACCTGGGGTATTCGCTGGATTTCGAGCAGTCCAAGATCTCGCTGCCGCAGATCAACGAGCGGGTCAAGACCCTCGCCACCGCCCAGTCCGGCGACATCGCCGAGAGAATGCGCAGCGAGGGGATCGACCTGGTCGCCGGCCGTGGCGAGCTCATCGACGACGTCCCCGGCATGGCCCAGCACCGCATCAAGGTCACCTGCCCGGACGGCCGGGTCGACCAGCTCACCGCCGACGTGGTGTTGATCGCCACAGGTGCCAGCCCGCGCGTGTTGCCGAATGCCGCACCCGACGGCGACCGCATCCTCAACTGGCGCCAGCTGTACGACCTCGACGCGCTGCCCGAGCACCTCGTGGTGGTCGGTTCGGGCGTGACCGGTGCCGAGTTCGTCAATGCCTACACCGAACTCGGGGTGACGGTGACGGTGGTCGCCAGCCGCGACCAGATCCTGCCGCACGAGGACTCCGACGCCGCCGCGGTGCTGGAGGAGGTGTTCTCCGAACGCGGTGTGACGCTGGTGAAGAACGCCCGCGCCGAGTCGGTCACCCGGACCGACAGCGGGGTGCGCGTCACCATGGCCGACGGACGCACCGTCGACGGCAGTCACGCCCTGATGACGGTCGGCTCGGTCCCCAACACGAGTGGCCTGGGCCTCGAGCGTGTCGGCATCGAACTCGGGCCGGGCAACTACCTCAAGGTCGACCGCGTGTCGCGGACCTCGGTGCCGGGCATCTACGCGGCGGGCGACTGCACCGGCCTGCTGCCGCTGGCCTCGGTCGCGGCGATGCAGGGGCGCATCGCGATGTATCACGCACTCGGCGAGGCGGTGGCCCCGATCCGGCTGCGGACGGTGGCCGCGGCGGTGTTCACCCGCCCGGAGATCGCCGCCGTCGGGGTGCCGCAGGACAAGATCGACGACGGATCCGTGCCGGCCCGCACCCTGACCCTGCCGCTCAACACCAACGCCCGGGCCAAGATGTCCAGCCTGCGCCGCGGCTTCGTCAAGATCTTCTGCCGGCCGGCGACAGGTGTGGTGATCGGCGGTGTGGTGGTGGCGCCGATCGCCTCCGAGCTCATCTTGCCGATCGCCCTGGCCGTACAGAACGGCATCCCGGTCGACGAGCTGGCCCAGACGTTCTCGGTGTACCCGTCGCTGTCCGGATCGATCACCGAAGCGGCACGTCAGCTGATGAAACACGACGACCTGGACTAGAGAATCCGGCGGATCCCACGCCGTCCACGTAGCCTGGGGATCGTGACTGACCCGATCTCAGCACCGGGCGACGGGCAAACCTTCCTCGGTCCGCAGCAAAGGGCGCAAGCCTGGCAACGACTCGGCAGTGAACAATTCGACGTAGTGGTGATCGGCGGTGGCGTCGTGGGCGCCGGCGCGGCGCTGGACGCCGCCACCCGGGGGCTCACGGTGGCCCTGGTAGAGGCCCGTGACTTCGCTTCCGGCACGTCCAGCCGCAGCTCCAAGATGTTCCACGGTGGGCTGCGCTACCTCGAGCAGTTGGAGTTCGGGCTGGTGCGTGAAGCCCTGTACGAGCGTGAACTGAGCCTGACCACGCTCGCACCCCATCTGGTCAAGCCGCTGCCGTTCCTGTTCCCGTTGACCAACCGGTGGTGGGAGCGGCCCTATGTGGCTGCCGGCATCTTCCTCTACGACCAGCTCGGCGGCGCGAAATCCGTTCCCGCACAAAAGCATCTGACCAAGTCGGGCGCGCTGCGGCTGGCTCCCGGGCTGAAGCGCAGCTCGCTGATCGGCGGGATCCGTTACTACGACACCGTTGTCGACGACGCCCGGCACACCATGACGGTGGCCCGCACCGCGGCTCACTACGGCGCGGTGGTGCGTTCGTCGAGCCAGGTGGTGGCCTTGTTGCGCGAAGGTGACCGTGTGGTGGGTGTCACGCTGCGCGATTCCGAGGACGGGTCCATCACCGAGGTACGAGGCCACGTCGTGGTCAACGCCACCGGGGTGTGGACCGACGAGATCCAGGCATTGTCCAAGGAGCGCGGCCGGTTCCGGGTACGGGCGTCCAAGGGTGTGCACATCGTGGTGCCGCGCGACCGCATCGTCAGCGAGGTGGCGATCATCCTGCGCACCGAGAAGTCGGTGCTGTTCGTGATCCCGTGGGGCACCCACTGGATCATCGGAACCACCGACACGGACTGGAATCTGGACCTCGCGCACCCCGCCGCGACCAAGGCCGACATCGACTACATCCTCGGCCACGTCAACACCGTGTTGGCCACCCCGCTGACGCACGACGACATCGACGGCGTCTATGCCGGGCTGCGTCCGCTGCTGGCGGGCGAGAGTGAGGAGACCTCGAAGCTCTCCCGTGAGCACGCTGTCGCGGTGCCGTCGCCGGGACTCGTGGCTATCGCCGGCGGCAAGTACACCACCTACCGGGTGATGGCGGCCGACGCGATCGACGCCGCGGCCGAGTTCATCCCGGCCCGGGTGGCGCCCTCGATCACCGAGAAGGTCCCGCTGATGGGCGCCGACGGGTATTTCGCCTTGATCAACCAGACCGAGTTCGTCGGGAAGCATTACGGGCTGCATCCCTACCGGGTCCGGCACCTGCTGGACCGCTACGGCTCGCTCATCGGCGAGGTACTCAAGATGGCGGAGGACAAGCCGGATCTGCTGGCCCCGATCACCGATGCACCGGTGTACCTCAAGGTCGAGGCCTACTACGCCGCCGCGGCCGAAGGCGCACTGCATCTGGAGGACATCCTGGCCCGTCGCATGCGGATCGCGATCGAGTATCCGCACCGCGGCGTCGATTGCGCCCGCGAGGTCGCCGAAGTGATTGCGCCCGTGCTGGGATGGACCGCGGAGGACATCGACCGTGAGGTCGCCACCTATATCGCTCGGGTGGAGGCCGAGGTGCTTTCGCAGACGCAGCCCGACGACGAGTCGGCCGATGCGCTGCGCCAGGCCGCGCCCGAGGCCCGCGCCGAGATCCTCGAGCCTGTGCCGCTCAATTGAGAAAGGCCGGGCCCCAACGCTCTTCGCGCAGGCGCGCATCGGCGCCACTGCCGGTGCGTGACGGACTCGGCCCGGCGCGGCTCCGCCTGTTGGGCGGCAATGTGTACGACGAGTTGGACAGCCGGTTCGGTATCGGTGCGAAGGTGCTTGCCGGGGAAGTGGTTCTGCCGGACGGCACGATCGTCGATGCAACGACGACGCTGCCCGCTGGTGCGCACGTGTACTTCTACCGCGACCTCGTCGACGAAGTAGAAGTGCCGTTCGACATCCCGGTCCTGTATCGCGACGACGACATCGTGGTGGCCGACAAGCCGCATTTTCTCGCCACCATGCCGCGCGGCGGTCACGTGGTGCAGACCGCGCTCGTGCGGTTGCGTCGTGCCCTGGATCTGCCGGAGTTGAGCCCTGCGCATCGGCTGGATCGCCTGACGGCGGGGGTGCTGCTGTTCACCGTGCGTCCCGAGGTCAGGGGCCGGTATCAGCGGCTGTTCGCCGAAGGCGGGGTGCGCAAGACATATCTGGCCCGCGCTGCCGGCACCGCCACGGTGGTGCTGCCGACGACATTGCGCAGCCGGATCATCAAGCACCGCGGGCGGTTACAAGCCTTCGAGGAACCGGGTGAACCCAACGCCGAGACCTACGTCGAGGCACTGGGGGACGGGCTCTACCGGCTGACGCCCCGCACCGGGCAGACACACCAGCTGCGGGTGCACATGGCCTCGATCGGGGTGCCGATCACCGGTGACTCGTTGTACCCCGACGTGATCGACGTCGCCCCCGACGATTTCGAGCATCCGCTGCAGCTGCTGGCTCAGCGGCTGGAGTTCACCGACCCGATCAGCGGCCGCGATCGGGAGTTCGTCAGCGCACGGACGCTGGGCTGAGTCAGTGGTGCCACTTGGTGCGGCCGTCGCCGTGATCGAGAAGCACCCGCAGTTCGGCTGACCAGGTGCGGGCCCGCCGGCGGTCGAGTAGCGCGCGGATCGCGACCAGGGCCATCACGCACAGCACCACCGTGCCCAGCCACGCCGCCACCGTGGCCGCGGCGGCATAGCTGCCGGCACTGTCCGCCGACAGGGGAGCCGGCACACGACGGCCGGTCTGATCGACCCAGATCGGGATCGTGTCACCGACCTCGTGCAGGCGACTGGACTGCACCGCGCCGGTGTGCGACGAGCCGTTCGCCGTCCAGGTGATGTCGACCACGGCGGAGCGATCCTCGGTCATCGGCGCCGGCGTGGTGTCGGCGACCACGGTGGCTTCCACCTGGGTGCGGGTCTGTGCCTGGGTCTCGGCGGTGCGAAGCACCGTGTCGTAGGTGTTCTGACCGACGTCGACCGCGTGCGGGATCACCGCGACGAGGATGACCGCGGCGAGAATCATGGCCCACGCTTCGAAACGGTCGGCGCGGCGGACGAGCGGGTTGCGGCCGAGCGCACGCAGCACCCACCAACGACGCCGACTGCTCATCATGCAGCCCGTATCCCTCGTATCACGGCCACGTCTCCATGCTGGCACTTTGGTGGCGGCCCAATCCAGCTCAGACCGGGTTCGGGAGGCGAACCTCACATGATCGCGAACCGGAGGGTGATCTACTGACCGGGTGAATCGTGAGACTTTTGACCATCTCTTCGACATGACCGACCGGACCGTGATCGTCACCGGCGGCACCCGTGGCATCGGATTGGCTCTCGCCGAGGGCTTTACGCTGGCCGGCGCCCGGGTCGTCGTTGCCAGCCGCAAGGCCGACGCTTGCGAGCGGGCGGCCGCGCACCTGCGTGAGCTCGGGGGACAGGCGATCGGGGTGCCCACTCACAGCGGCAACATCGACGATCTCGGCGCGTTGGTGGAACGCACGGTCGCCGAGTTCGGCGGCATCGATGTGGTGGTCAACAACGCGGCCAATGCGCTCGCGCAGCCGTTGGGCCAGATGACGCCGGAGGCCTGGGCCAAGTCGTACGAGGTCAACCTGCGTGGGCCGGTGTTCCTGGTGCAGCACGCCTTGCCGCATCTGAAGGCCAGCGCGAAGGCCGCGGTGCTGAACATGGTGTCGGTCGGGGCGTTCAACTTCGCCCCCGCGCTGTCGATCTATGCCTCGGGCAAGGCCGCGCTGATGTCGGTCACCCGGTCGATGGCGGCCGAGTTCGCGCCGCTGGGCATCCGGGTGAACGCCCTGGCGCCGGGACCCGTCGACACCGACATGATGCGCAACAACCCGCAGGAGGCCATCGATCTCATGAAGGGCGGCACCTTGATGAAGCGGCTGGCCACGCCCGATGAGATGGTCGGCGCGGCCCTGCTGATGTGTTCGGACGCCGGCAGCTACATGACCGGGCAGGTGATCATCGTGGACGGTGGGGGAACGCCGCGGTGACTGCGCCGGTGTACGACGACTTCACCGTGCCGGTCGTCCTCGCGGGTGCGGACAGTACGCGGGTGTGGCGCAGTCGCGCAGGTCAGAAGCTGACGTTGTCGCCGGACGGGATCACGTTCGAACGTCGCGGCAAGATGGTGCAGCTCGCGTGGCGCGACATCACCGGCATCACCATGCTCAATATGAGCGGGTCGATTCGAATCACCTTCAACGCGTGGGCCATCTGCGCGCCGGGTGCGGATCCGATCTACCCGCATGAGTTCGAGAAGCAGTGGCCCACCGGGCAGATCGGGCGCTGGCTGGCGCACTATCGGCCCGATCTGACGTTGCCTGCCGACGGAGCGATGTTGCCGTTCGGCATGCCGCGTGAGTACTACCGGTGGGCCATCCCGTTCGCTGTGGTGGCCGGGCTCGTGGGGTCGTTTTTCGCGGCGAAATCATTTGTGGGTGGACTCGGCATCATGGCGGTCATGGTCTTGATGACGCTGCCTTTCACGTCGCCTCGACGCTTTCGGATCGCCGGGTGGATCTTCGCCACCGTCATGCTGGCTTGGTTGCTCGTGCTGGGATTCCTGTGGCTCGTGCCGATCAACGGGAAGAAGTTGTGACGTCTACTTGTCCTTCGTGAACTGGGCCGGCCCGCTCAGGCTGCCGGTGCCGACCGACAGGATCTGGCTGCGATTCTCCACGTGCAGTGCTGTTTCCAGGCAGCCGGCGTCGAGGTTGGCCCAGAGCACCTGTTTGGTTGATTCCAGGCCGAATTTGCCATAGCTGCACAGGGTTTCGGCAATTTCGAGGGCGGCGTCGACCAGATTCGCGGTGTCGTCGACGATCCGGGTGACCAGGCCGAGCCGGAGGGCCTCCGTCGCGTCGATCGCACGTGCGGTCAGGATCATGTCGAACGCCGGGCCGGCGCCGATGATCCTGGGCAGGGTATAGCTCACGCCGATGTCGCAGCCGCCGATGCCCAGTTTGATGAACTGCGTGCAGAACTTCGCCGATGGGCCGGCGATCCGGATGTCGCTGGCCGCGGCCAGGGCGAAGCCGCCGCCGTAGGCCGCGCCGTTGACCGCGGCGATGACGGGTTGACGCAACCGGTGCAGTTTCACCGTCAGGTTGGCGATGCGTTCCTGCCAGCGCATGCCCGAGCGGGGAAACTCGGTGCCTCCGCCCGCTTCGGGCGGATTGGGATTGCTCAGATCTAGGCCCGAGCAGAACCCGCGACCGGCGCCGGTGAGGACGACGACGCGGCACTCGTTGTTGCCCGCGATGTCGTCGAGGGTGGCGTGCAGGGCCTCGACCAATTCGTACGACAACGCATTCAGTTTCTCGGGCCGATTGAGGGTGATGACGGCGATGTCGGGTCGGGGGTAGGCAAGGTCGAGTGGCTGTGTGTCGGGCATGAGCGGACCCTAGCGGCAGGACCCTGGTTCAGGCTGATACTTCAGCAAGGTCGGCGACGTCGCCGTGCGCCCGTCGCCGCGCCAGTATCGAATGGGAACGGCCGTAGGCGAAGTACAGCACCACGCCGATGGCCATCCAGATCGCGAAGCGCAGCCAGGTCTCCACCTCGAGGTTGAACATCAGCCACAGGCAGGAGAGCGCGGCCAGGATCGGTACCGCCGGAACGAACGGAACGCGGAAGCCGCGCTTCAGATCGGGCCGGGTCCGACGCAACATCAGGACGCCGATCGCGACGAGGATGAACGCGAACAGGGTTCCGATGTTGACCATTCCGGCGAGTGTGCCGAAGTCGACGAACGCCGCGAGCAGCGCGCACACCGTTCCGACGATGACCGTCAGGCGTACCGGGGTGCCGTTCTTGCCGGTGTGTGCGAGGCGGCGGGGGAGCAGGCCGTCGCGGGACATCGCGAACAGGACGCGGGTCTGGCCGAGGAACATCACCATGACGACGGTCGACAGGCCGGCCAACGCTCCGATGGAGATGATGTTCTTCGTCCAGGTGTCACCGTGCAGGGCGAATGCCGTTGCCAGGGTGGCATTGTCGCCCTGGAGCTGGGTGTACGGCACCATGCCGGTGAGGACGAACGAGACGGCGACGTAGCACACCGTGACGATGGCGAGCGCTCCGAAGATGCCGCGCGGTACGTCGCGTTGCGGATTGCGGGTCTCCTCCGCGGCGGTGGCCACCACGTCGAAGCCGATGAAGGCGAAGAAGGCGATGCTGGCCGCGGTCAGCAGGCCCAGCCAGCCGAAGCTCGAGCCGCCAGTACCGGTGAGCCAGCCGAGCATCGACTGGTGCAGGCCGTCCGCTGTGGCTGACGGCTGAGCCGGCGGGATGAAGGGCATCAGGTTGGAGACCTTGAAGTAGCCGGCTCCGACCACGAGGATCAGGACGATCACCGCGAGTTTGATCGCCACCGCGACGGCGGACACCCGTGAGGACAGCTTCGTCCCGGTTGCCAGCAGGAACCCGACGACCGCGATGATCACCACCGCACCCCAGTCGAACGTGACCGATCCGAAGTGCAGGACCGGCGACATCGATCCGCCGAGGACTTCGCCGAGGTATTGCGACCAGCCTTTGGCTACAACGGATACCGCGAGTGCGAACTCCAATATCAGGTCCCAGCCGATGATCCACGCGACCAACTCACCGAAGGTGGCGTAGGAATACGTGTAGGCGCTGCCGGCGACGGGCACGGTCGAGGCGAATTCCGCGTAGCAGAGTGCGGTGAGCCCGCAGGTGATCGCCGCGAGGATGAAGGCCAGCGATACGGACGGCCCCGCCATGTTGCCCGCGGTCTGAGCAGTCAGGGTGAAGATGCCGGCGCCGATGACGACCGCGACGCCGAAGACGGTGAGATCCCTTGCCGTCAGATCTTTGCGTAGCTTCGAGTCTGGTTCATCGGTGTCCCGGATCGACTGCTCTACCGATTTGGTGCGGAACCATCCGCCGCCGGCCGACATCAGATCGTTCCGTCGAGACGGAGCTCGGCGAACCGGCTCGCTGCCGCACCGATGCCGATGCCCGCGTCGTGTGCCGCGGAGATGATGTCGCGGCAACGGTCGAAGATGCGAGTCACGTCGCCTTCGACGGTGGCGCGGTCCGCACCCCGCAGTTCACCGTCGACCTGCATGAGGCCGCCGGCGTTGGCGACGAAGTCAGGTACCCAGGTGATGTCGCGCCGGCGCAGCAGTTGCTCAACGCCAGGATTGGCGAGCTGGTTGTTGGCCGCGCCGCATATCAGCCGCGCTTCGATGGCTTCCGCGCTCGTGGGCGTAAGGGTAGCCCCCAGTGCACACGGCGCATAGATGTCGACGGGTGCGTCCACCACCGAGCCCAGTAGGTGCACCGACGGGTGATTGGCCGAGATGCGATGCAGCGCAGCGTCGGTCACGTCGGTCGCGCATACTTCCGCGCCGTCGGCGAGCAACAGCGCGATCAGTTCGCCGCCCACCTTGCCGACACCTTCGACACCCACGGTCCGGCCCGCCAATGAAGCTGTACCCCAGACCGATTCGGCGCCCGCGCGCATCGCGTTGAACACGCCGAGGGCGGTCAGCCGCGCGCTGTCACCCGAACCGCCCGCGGCGGTGCTGCGGCCGGTGACGTGCTGGGTGTACTTACCCATGATGTCCAGATCGTCGGTATTGGTGCCGACGTCGCCTGCGGTGACGTACCGCCCGCCCAGGGTGTTCACGTAACGCGCGAAGGCTGCGAACAGCGCTTCACTCTTGTCGCTCGCCGGGTCGCCGATGATGACGGACTTGCCGCCGCCCAGGTTCACCCCGGCCGCCGCGGCCTTGTACGTCATACCCCACGACAGCCGCAGGACGTCCTCGAGGGCCTCGAATTCGTCGGCGTACGGATACATGCGGCAGCCACCGAGCGCCGGGCCCAGCGCCGTCGAGTGGATGGCGATGATCGCCTTCAGCCCGGACTTCTCGTCCTCGCAGAACACGACCTGCTCGTGACTTCTGGAGCTCAACTCGCGCGAGCGACCGAAAACCCCGAGGGTGGTGGGCATGACTGTCACTAGGGATTCCTTTCTGGTACCGCATGTTTGGCGGCATGGATGACGTTTGCCGCATGTTCGGCGGCCGGACAGATGGGAGTGGAGGCAGGTCAGACGGTGATGCCGAGGTCGCGCAGGCGTGCCCGGTACAGCTCGACGTTGCCGAGCTTGACGTCCTCGTAGCCCCGAACCATGTCGGGCAGGCCGGCCGCCTCGACGGCGGTCGCGTAGTTGTCTGCGGTCAGCGCGGCGGCGAGCTCGAGCACCATGCCGGTGTATTGGGACAGCAACTGCCGCTCCACCTTCCGCACATGGGCGTAGCCGAACGGATCGAGCTTGGTGCCGCGCAGCACCTTGCCCTTGGCGAGCAGCTTTAGTGCCACATGCGATCTCGGCCCGAATCCGACCTTTGTCGAGCGGCCCATCGCCCGCAGGGCCGGCGGGTGCAGCCGGTAGGTCAGCTTCTCCCCACCAGGCACCTGGGCCCCGACGTCGGCCAGGAAGGCCGGATCGACCAGCAGCCGCGCGACTTCGTACTCGTCCTTGTATGCGGTGAACTTGTGCAGTCCCCGCGCGACGGCCTCGCTGAACGCGGTGTTCTCGGTGACCGCACGCTCCGCCTGCCAGATTGACTGCACCGTCTCGACGTAGCGTCGGGCGATCTTCGCGCTCTGGTAGCGAACCAACTCGCCGGCTCGCAGTTCGACCAGCCGGCGGACCTCGCCGTCGAACGTGGTGCCCGCCAACAGTTCCGGGGTCGCCACCGCCGGCGCAGCTGTCGGGCGCGCGGCGTCGACGGCAGCGGCGAACGCCGCGGGATCTGCGACCGCGACCCGGCCCCAGCGGAAGGCGGCGACATTGGCGGCGACCGCGACACCGTTGATGCCGATGGCCTCGTCGATGTTTGCCTCGGGCAGCCGCAGGCCGCCACTCTGGAAGGCGGCGCCGACGACCAGGAAGTTGGCCGCCGCGGTGTTCCCGAACAACGCCTGGGCCGCGGCGAGCGCGTCGAAGTGGGTCAGCGCCCGGGTGGTCACGGCGAGCCGCTCCAGCAGTGACTCGGTTTCTGGGTACGCGACTGACTTGTCGTACACCATGTCACCGGTCGGGGTCTGACTTGTCGACGCGACGGCGACGGTGCGTTCGGCGCTGCCGTACGCGAGGTTCCGGTTGTCGGTCGCCGTCAGCAGGTCGATCGCGATGATGCAGTCGGCGCTCCCCGAGGTGAGCCGGTTGGACGGCTCCAGTGCGGTGGCCGAGAACCGCAGGTGCGATACGACCGGTCCGGCCTTCTGGCTCAGGCCGATCTGGTCGAGGCTCTCCACCTCGTAGCCCGCGCGCAGAGCGGCGGTGGCCAGGACCTGGTTGACCGTGACGATCCCGGTGCCGCCGATACCGGCCAGCAGCACATTCTGGGTGCCGGTCGGGACACCGAATCCCGGGTCCGCGACCCGCGGTGGCTCTGCCGCCTTGCTGCGTCGGGATGCCCTGCGGCCCTTTGTGTCCGGTGTCAGCTCGACCGTGACGAACGACGGGCAGTCGCCGTCGAGGCAGCTGTAGTCGGTGTTGCACGACGTCTGGTCGATGCGGGTCTTACGCCCGAACTCGGTGTCGACGGGTTGCACGGACAGGCAGTTCGACTTGGTGCCACAGTCGCCGCAGCCCTCGCACACCGCTTCGTTGATCACGACGCGGGTGTTGCGGGTGGGCAGGGTGCCGCGCTTGCGTTGGCGGCGGGCGTCGGCGGCGCAGTGCTGGTCGTAGATGAGGACGGTGACGCCCGGGATCTCGCGCAAGACCTTCTGCGCCTCGTCCAGCCGGTCGCGGTGCCATAGCATCGTGCCCTTCGCGAGCGCCTTCTTGTTGTGCCGCTTGGGTTCGTCGGCGCACACGATGATCTGCCGGACGCCCTCGGTGGTGAGCTTGTGGGTGAGCCCCGCGACGCCCAGTCCGCCCTCGACATCCTGCGCGCCGGTCATGGCGACGACCTCGTTGTAGAGCAGTTTGTAGGTGATGTTCACCCCGGCCGCGATGCAGGCCTGCACCGCGAGCTGCCCGGAGTGGAAGAAGGTGCCGTCGCCGACGTTCTGGAACAGATGCGGCACATCGGTGAACGGCGCCTGCCCGATCCACTGGCTGCCTTCGCCGCCCATCTGTGTCAGACCGACGACTGCACTGTCGCTGCGGCCCGACATGGTGACGAGCGTGTGGCAGCCGATGCCGCCCCCGCCGATCGAGCCTTCCGGGATCGCGGTGGAGCGGTTGTGCGGGCAGCCGCTGCAGAAGTACGCGGTCCGCTTGGCGGACAACACCTCCAGTGACAGGGCAGGCGGTGGCGTGCGCTTCAACTCGACGTGGTCGCGCAGCACGCGACGCAACGGCGCGAGCAGGCGTGCGGCGGTCAGTTCGCCGCCGACCGGGAACAACGGTGCCCCGGCGGCGTCGTGCTTGCCGATTATCTGCGGGGCTTCGGCTGTGCCATAGAGTATTTCGCGGATCTGGGTTTCGATGAACGCCGTCTTGTCCTCGACCACGATCACCTGCTCGAGGCCGCGGGCGAACTCCGTGACCGACTGTCGCCCCACCGGGTACGGCATCCCGATGCGCAGCAGGCGGATCCCGGCGCGGTGCAGAGCTGCGTCGTCGACACCCAGGTCGAGCAGCGCCTGACGCACCGCGTCGAAGGTCGTGCCGGTGGCGGCGATGCCGATCTTCGCGCCGGCCGGGTCGACCTCGAGTACGTCGAGGGTGTTGACGTCACCGAAGGCACGCACGGTCGCCCAGCGCGGGCCGTAGAGGTCGGCCTCGGCGAGCAGGCTGTCCGCCGGTGCGGCCATCGGGCGCTGCAGGTAGGTGAATGGCCCTCCATCCCAAAGGATTTCGGGAACATTGATGGTGAGATCGGAGACTTCACCATCGACCGTCCACGCGCCATCTGCGACATCGGCGACGATCTTCATCGCCACGACGCAGCCCGAGGCCCGCGACAACGCCACGCCCTGCATGCCCATCGTGATGATCTCTTCGGCATTGCGCGGGAACAGCACTGGGATGCCCAGGGCTGCGAGGGACCGCTCGCTCACGGCGGGCACCGTCGACGACTTGGACGCGGGATCGTCACCGACGAGCAGCAGGACACCACCGCGCGGGTTGACGCCGTACATGTTGGCGTGCCGCAGCGCATCGGTGGCGCGGTCGACGCCGGGGCCCTTGCCGTACCAGATTCCGACGACGCCGTCGTGGGTTGCTTTTCCTGCCGGGAGCTCGGTCTGGCTGCCCCACACGGAGGTGGCGGCGAGTTCTTCGTTGAACCCTGGGGTGAAGACGACGTCGTGCTCGGTCAGCACGTTCGGCATACCCAGCAGCATCTTGTCCACGCCGCCCAGCGGGCTGCCCTGATAGCCCGAGACGAAGGTCGCCACGCGGCGACCGGCGCGGAGGTCACGGACGTGCTGCTCGACCATCATCCGGGCGATGGCCTGCACTCCGGTGAGCAATACCGGGCCCGCCCCCACCCGATACCGGTCGTCGAGGTCGTACGGCGCGACGGGTTCGGTCGCGGGGAGTTCGGATCGGGACAGCACGCTGGTCACGGATAACCTCCACACCTTCCACAACTCAGATCGTGAGTTGCGAAGCGAGAACTACTAGCAATCGGTGCAGCGAAATCTGCCGTGGAGGGGGATCTGCGTCAATAGTTGGCAAAAATGTTGATCAAAATGCTCAATTGTGACGTGGAGCACTGTGATCTACGCATCATTTTGTTGAGCGTTGAGTCAGGTGCTGCACGAGGGGCAGTGACCGGTATTCGACTGGAGTCGCCATCGCCAGCATGGTTTCCGAATGCTTGACGCCGTCGATCCGGTGGACTTCCTGGATGATCTGAAGCAGCTCCTGCTGTGTCTGCGCGGCGATGCGGACCAGCAGATCGGCCCGCCCGGTAGTTGCGTGCACCTCGAGCACGTGGGGGACCGCGCGAAGCGCTTCGATGATGGCGTCCATCTTGTTCTGGTCGGTTTCGATACCGACGAATGCGTGTACCGCGTACCCGAGCTCCGGCAGGTCGATGTTCGGTGGGTAACCACGGACCAGCCCGGATTCCTCGAGTCGCTTCATGCGGGCCTGCACCGTATTGCGGGCGACCTTCAGTCGCGACGCCAGCTCAAGGATCGGCGTGCGCGGGTCGGTCGCCAGCGCCGACAGCAACGAGGCATCGAGGGCGTCGATCTTGATGGCCATGTGGCATTTTCCCACGCGGACACCGGGTGAAGTCAGCCGCTGGTCCAGCCCGCGACGCCGACCACGATCATGCGGAGCTGTTTGCGCGCGGTGTGTTTGATGTCGTCGAGTGCCTTCGCGTCGTTCGCATCCTCGATGGATTCCGCCGTGACCATCATCGAGTTGACGAACAGTCCGGCGAGGATGTTGAGATCCTCGCTGCTCCACGTGGTCAAGCCGGGTAGCCGGGCCAGGTCGATGGCCAGCTCTGAGGTGATCAACCGGATTTCCGTGCGGATCGCATAGCGCACGACGGTGACCCCGCTGTTGCGTTCCCGGCTGATGAAGCGCCAGTGCTCGGGCCGTTCGCTGACGCTGTTGAACAGGATGTCGACCGAGGACTCGATGATGCGCTTGGGGTCGAGCTGGCCGGCGCGACCCCGCCGGAGCATCTCCCGCAACGCGCGGAAGGACTCGTCGATCAGCACCAGGCCGAGCGCGTCCATGGTTTCGAAGTGCCGGTAGAAGGCGGCAGGCACGATGCCGGCCTCCCGGGTGACCTCACGCAGGCTGAGCGCGCTGAAACTGTCCTCTTCGAGCAACTTCAGGGCGGCCGTGATGATCGCGCGGCGGGTGGCTTCCTTGCGCTCCTCGCGAGACAGATTGTCCTTGGGCCGGGAGCTTGACGAGCGGCTTGACCGCCGGTCTCGTGAACTGGGGCTACGACTGTTCACCGAAAAAAGCTAGCACAGCGACATCGAACGCCTGATCGGAACGATTGTGTATGACGTGTTGGCACATTTGTTCACCACGTGATCCACACAACAACCTGGGCATTAACCCTTGACGTGAACGTATCGACGGACTCATCGTGTACATATGTTCACCGAATCTTTGAGCCGCCGAGTCCGGCGCTCCGCCCTGGTTGGGATCCTCACCGGCCCGCACGGCGTGGACCGGTACACCGAGGTTTACGACCGCACCTGGACCGTCGACGACGCCCGCGCCAAGGTGGTCGCCGTCCGTAAGCAGACGCCGCGTAGCGTCACCCTGACCCTGCAGCCCAATGGCGCCTGGCGCGGCTTCAAGGCCGGCCAGCACATCAACCTCACCGTCGAGATCGACGGTCGCCGCCGCACCCGGTGCTACTCGCCGGCCAACGCCGAAGGCAGCCCCGTCATCGAGTTGACCATCGGCCTGCACGACGACGGCCTGGTCTCACAGCACCTGTACCGCAACGCGGCACCGGGCATGGTCCTCGGCCTCGACTCGGTCGGCGGCGATTTCACCCTGCCCGCGCCACGGCCCCGCCGCATCCTGTTGGTCTCCGGCGGCAGCGGCATCACGCCGGTGCTCTCCATGCTGCGCACCTTGCGTGAGGAGAGCTTCGACGGTGAGGTCGCCTTCATCCACTACGCCCGCAACCCTGAAGAGGCCACGTACGCGACAGAGCTGGCCGCGACGCCGGGTGTGACGGTGCTGCACAGCTACACCCGATCGAACCAGGGCGACCTGACCGGATACTTCGGTCCGGACCACCTGGCCGCCGCGATGCCGAATCCCGACGCGGTGTTCGTCTGCGGCCCACCGGCTCTGGTCTCCGCGGTCAAGGACCTGCTGCCCGGTGCCCGGTCGGAGAGTTTCGTTCCACCGGTGATCGCCGCGCCGACCGAGGTGTCGGGTGGAACCGTCGCCTTCACGGAAAGTGTTGTCGCGGTGGTCGATGACGGCCGCTCGATCCTGGAGCAGGCCGAGGCCGCCGGGCTGAACCCGACGAACGGATGCCGGATGGGTATCTGCCACACCTGCACCCGCAAGAAGATCAGCGGTCCGGTGAAGAACCTGATCACCGGGGCGGTCTCGACGGCCCCCGACGAAAACATCGAAATCTGCGTTACCGCCCCCTGCGGCGACGTCCAGATCGACCTCTAGACACCTACTTTCAGCCCTTTTCGAAGAAAGGACGCACCATGACTCACTACACCCTGACCCCCGAGCAGTTCGAGACCTTCGGCGCCGAACTCGACGCCATCCGGGAACGCGCCCTCGCTGACCTCGGTGAGCGTGACGCCACCTACATCCGCGACATCATCAAGATGCAGCGCAAGCTCGAGGTTGGCGGCCGTGCACTGCTGTTCCTGCCGCCCGCCTGGCCGATCGGCACGGTGATGCTCGGGCTGTCGAAGATCCTCGACAACATGGAGATCGGCCACAACGTCATGCACGGCCAGTACGACTGGATGGGCGATCCGGCGTTGCGCGGCCAGAACTTCGAGTGGGATTCGGCGTGCCCGTCCAACCAGTGGCGGCACTCGCACAACTACATGCACCACACCTACACCAACATCGTCGACATGGACCGCGACATCGGCTACGGCGTCCTGCGGATGAGCGAGGACCAGAAGTGGAGCCCGTACTACCTGGGCAATCCGTTGTACGCCTTTCTGCTGATGGTGTTCTTCCAGTACGGCGTCGCGCTGCACGAGCTGGAGACCGAACGCATCCGCACCGGCGAGATCAAGCTGCGGGACAAGAAGGACATGCTGCGTGAGATGTGGGCCAAGGTCCGGAAGCAGACCGTGAAGGACTATGTGGCCTTCCCGCTCCTGGCCGGGCCGTTCGCGCCATTCGTGTTCGCGGGCAACATGACCGCCAATCTGATGCGCAACGTGTGGTCCTACACCATCATCTTCTGCGGCCATTTCCCGGAGGGAACCCACGAGTTCACCATCGAGGAGACCCAGAACGAGACGCGCGGCCAGTGGTACTTCCGCCAGCTGCTGGGATCGGCAAACCTGTCCGGTGGCAAGTGGTTCCACATCTTCAGCGGCAACCTGTCGTTCCAGATCGAACATCACCTGTTCCCGGACATCCCGGCGCATCGCTACGCCGAGATCTCCGGCGAGGTGAAGGAGATCTGCCAGCGGTACGGCCTGCCCTACAACACCGGACCGATCCACACGCAGTTCGCCTCCGTGGTGCGCAAGATCGTGCGGCTCGCTTTCCCGTGGGGCGGTAAGCCCAAGGATGCCGAGCCCGTCGAACAGCCTGACGTCCGGGAGTCCGCGACGGAACCGGATTCGCAGCCGATTTGCGAGCCGGAACTCGTCAACTGCTGACCTGCAGGCTGCACTGCAACAGCACCGTGTCGAGCCAGCGCCCGTGTTTGTACCCGACCGCGCGCAGTCGCCCGGCCTCGATGAACCCGTGCTTGCGGTGGAGGGCGAGGGAAGCCGCCGCGTCGTCGGTGTCGACGACCACGGCGATCACCTCACGGATACCTGCGGCAGTGCAGCCGTTCAGCAGTCCTTGCAGCAGCAGTGTCCCGATCCCGAATCCGGCGGACTGCGGCGCGAGATAGATCGAGTTCTCGACGGTGTGCCGATAGGCCGGCCGCGGCTTCCAGGGTGCGCAGTACGCGTAACCGACGATCTGGCCGTCGAGTACCGCTGTGAGAAAGGGCAATTCCCGTTCACAGGCGGTCGCGAGCCGGCGGTCCCACTCGGCGCGGTCCGGTGGGGTCAACTCGAAGGTGGCGACCCCGGTCTCGACATGGTGGGCGTAGATGGCGCTGATGGCGTCGAGGTCATCCGATGACGTGACGCGGACGACGTCGGTGGTCATGTGCTCACCCTAGGCGAGCGATGCCCGGTCGGTCGTCTGACTTTCTCCTAAGCTGTCGCTGAGTCGAAGGGAGAGCGTCTGATGGCCTACGTCAAGGCGGCCGAGCGTCACGAGCAGATCGTCGCGGCGGCGATCCGCGTACTCAGTGACGTCGGCGTGCCGGGGACGACTCTGCGCGCCGTCGCGGCGGAAGCGGGCATCCCACTCGGCACCTTGCACTACGTGTTTCCGTCCAAGGACCAGATGTTGCGGGCGGTGATCACCGCGGTCATCGACGATGTGGTCGTCACGGTGACCGGCAGTCTGCAACTCGACCGGGGGCTGGCTCACGCCCTGAAACACGGTGTGACGACGTTCTGGGACGCACTGGTCGAAGGCGATGTCGGCGTCCAGGTCATGCAGTACGAGCTGGCGATGTACTCCGTGCGCAGCGAGGGTTCGGAGGGGCTGGCGCGGCTGCAGTACGACCGGTACACCGCGTTGGTCACCGAGTTCTGCGAACAAGCGGCGAACGCAGCCGGGGAGCGCTGCGCCGTCGATTTCGCCACGCTGGGCCGCCTCGGGCTCGCGATGCTCGACGGGCTGGTCATCCAGTACGTGGCCGGCCGCGACGGCCGCCGCGCGCGCCTCGACCTGGACCGTGCCATCCAGATGCTGGTCACTCTCGCCGACCCGCAGCCGGTGGCCGGCGTGCGCGGCTGACTGTTCGAGCCCGGTTGGCCAGGTCTGGTCTCCGGGGACGGCTCATGCTATAAAAGTCGGACGGTTGACCGACTTAGAAATGAGGGTCCTCATGACGGCGCAACGTGATGCAACGGAACGGGCCACGGTGGTCGTGGTCGGCGCGGGCATATCCGGGCTGACCGCCGCCCGAGAACTGCATCGCAAGGGCATCGACGTGATGGTGCTCGAGGCGGCCGACCGCCTCGGTGGGCGGACGATGAGCGAGTCCACCGCACTCGGCTCGACCGTTGACCTCGGAGGTCAATGGATCGGCCACGATCACAACCGGCTCATGGCGCTGGCCGACGAACTCGGTCTCACCCGGTATCGGATGCATACGGTCCCGATGCAGGGACTGATCGACCGTTCGCGGCGACTGTCGCCGGTGTCGCCGGCTGTGCTCATGGCCGTATTCGCGCTGGCCGGTGTAGAGGTGTTGTCCCGCACCGGAGTTCCGAAGCGCTGGAACGACGCGACCGTCGAATCGTGCTTGCGCCGCGTGCCGGGCCGCACCACACGCCGGCTACTGGAAGTGATTGCGGCGGTGTCCTGGACTGCCGATCTGGACCGGCATTCGGTCTCCGCGATGGCGAGGATGATTCGCCTGCAGGGCGGCGTGCGCACCATGCTGTCGACCAAGGGAGGGGCGCAGGATTCCTTGCTCGTCGAGGGCATGAAGGGACTCGCCGACGGTTTGGCTGTCGACCTGGGGCCACGAATTCGTCTGGGGCGCAGAGTGTTGTCCATCAGTCGCGAGGAACTCGGCGTGGCCATCCAGACCACCCAGGGCGAGGTCCGAGCCGACAAGGTCATCGTCACGGTGCCGGCACCGATGGCCGGATCCATCGCCTACGATCCACCGCTGCCGCCAGAGCGTGTTCGGATCGCCGACAACACCTATATGGGCTCGGTCTACAAAGCCATTGCGGTGTACGACCGGCCGTTCTGGAGGCAGCGACACGGCGGCGAGTTCATCGTCCTCGACGGTCCCGGTGGCGGCGTTTTCGACACCAGCCCGCCGGAGGGGCCGGGACACCTGTGCCTGCTCATCGGCGGACCCGCGGCCCGGCAACTCGACGGCCTCACTGCCGAAGAGCGGCGTAGGGCCGTGCTGGAACCGTTGACCGGCCAGATCGGGCCCGAGGTTCTCCGGCCGGTCGGCTGGCATGAAAAATCCTGGCACACAGATGAAAATGTCGGCGGAGGCTACATGGCGCTGCCGGTTGCGGGAACCATGGATGGTCTCCTGCCGCTGCCTGCGGCGCCCGTCGGCGACATCCATTGGGCGGGAACCGAAACCGCGAGCGATCACGCGGGCTACATCGAGGGCGCCATCGAATCCGGCCTGCGGGTCGCGCACGAGGTGGTCACGTCTTGCGGAGCGACGCGGGATCGAAGTCGCCGTTGACACGTCGTCGAGGTCGACAGGAAGTACTCTCGCGTCATGCCCTCAGTTCTTGTCACCGGAGCCTCCCGCGGAATCGGCAAGGCCATCGTCGAGCACCTGGCCGCCACTGGGTGGGACGTCGTCGCGGGGGTCAGATCGCACTCCGACGGTGCCGCGGTGACCGATCTCAACCCACAACGCATCTCCGCGGTGATTCTCGACGTCACCAATGCGGACCATCTCGCCGCATTGCCCGCTGCGCTCCCACAGCGACTCGACGCGGTGGTGAACAACGCGGGCATCGTCGTGGCCGGGCCGATCGAGACGCTCACCACCGAGGACTGGCGCAAACAGTTGGACGTCAACGTGATCGGCCAGTTCGCGGTCACCCGGGCAGTCCTGCCGAAGTTGCGGGAGTCCCAGGGCCGCGCGATCTTCATCTCCAGCGTCAACGGGCAACTGTCATCGCCGTTACTCGGGGCATACGCGGCATCCAAATTCGCCTTGGAAGCCGCTGCCGACGCGCTCAGGATGGAGGTACGGCCGTGGCGCGTGCGGGTGGCGGTGGTGGAACCGGCGCAAACCGATACCGACATGTGGCGCACCGCCGACGACATGGTGATGGAGCTGGAAACCTCGATGTCGGCAGAACATCGCGCCTTGTACGACAAGCACATCGCCGGGATGAAGAAGTTCATCCCGATGTCGAAGAAGATGGCGGTACCGACTTCCAACGTGGTCGCGGTGGTCGAGAAGGCTCTCACCGCGCGGCGGCCTCGAGCTCGATACCTGGTCGGACTCGGAAGCCGGATTCAGACGTCGATCATCACAACCATCCCCGCAGCATTGCGCGATCGCATCATTGCGACTGTTGCCGGCGTACCGCGTAAGCCGTAGAGCGAGGCGGTTCGCCAAGCGGGGCACCGGAACACGGCGCCACCGTTGCGACTCATGCACATGTATTGCCGCACAAGAGGGTCAGGTCTGGCAGGCCGGACACCAGTAAGCCACCCGCTCGCCGCCGGCATCGGTCTCGATCAAGGTCCCGCAGCGGCGGCATGGTTCACCGGCGCGGCCGTACACCCACAGCTGTCGTCCGTTCCGGGTGTCCCCGGTGCTGGTGCGGTTCCAGCGGGACCGGTTGAGCCACAGCATGTCCCGCGCTCGCTGTACGACGCGCAGCGGATCCCTCAGCGAGCTCACCGCAGATGTGGGTAGCCGGCCGAACACAAAACACAGTTCATTGCAGTACACATTGCCGACGCCGGCCATCACCCGCTGGTCGAGCAAGGCGGCCGCCAGTGGGCGGTCCGGCTCGGCGGTAAGGTTCGCCGCCGCAGTGCGTGGCTCCCAGTCCGGGCCGAGCAGGTCTGGCCCGAGGTGTGCCACCGCCGCCATGTCGGTGCCGCGATCGAGTACTTCGAGCACACCGAGATCGATCCCGGTGGCCCGGCTGTCGGCAGTCTCCAGCACGATCCGGATGCGGTGCGCCGCGCCTTTCGACCATCCGATCCGCCAACTGCCCTCCATCTTGAGATGGGAGTGAATGCTGGCCGGCCCCACCCGGATGAACAAATGCTTGCCTCGGCTGAGTACCTCGTCGACCGTATGCCCGGTCAGATCGACCGTGGCGTAACGCGGCACCCGGATGTCGCAGCGGGTCAACATTTTTCCCGCCAGAGCGGTGCGCAGTGCCGTGGCTGTGTGGAAGACGGTATCTCCCTCGGGCATGTTCTCATTGAACCAGTTGTCATGGAAGTCGGCGGTAGCGTGATGGCATAATCACCCGGTGATCAATTCTCGACTCCGCGGGAAGGGTGTTCCCGCCCACCCATGAGCGGCACGGCGTCGCATTCGGCGCCTCGGATTCGTACCCGTAAAGAGATCCACCGGCAGCGCCGCTCGGGCCGTCACCAGTGTTGGAACCACATCATCGTCGCGCCGCTGTGGCCCAAGCATGGAGTCAATCTCGGAACGCTGCTCCGCACATGCGATGCCGTGGGTGCCTGTCTGGCCGTGCCCCGGTTGCCCTGGGCTTCCGAGGCTCTCCGCAAAGGAAACACGCTGCGGCACAGGTCATGCGTCCATTGGATCTACGGCGACGTCATCGGCTGGCTGGAGAGACAGCGGGAGCGCTCAACGCACATCATCGGCGTCGAACTCACCGACGAGTCGATCCGGCTGGCGGACTTGCCCGCGGTACGCACCCGCACGGTATTGGTTCTCGGCAACGAGGGCAGCGGTATCCCCTCCGACGCAATGGAATTGCTCGATCTGGCGGTCGAGATTCCGATGGTGGGCACCGGTCACAGCCTCAACGTGGCAGTTGCAGGATCGCTCGTGCTGTACAAGGTCGCAGGCCTCCTGTGAAACCGTCTACCTCAGTCGCAGGCCACGCGGGGTGCGGGAGAACCCGGCCCCGATCAGTGCGTCCTGCACGGTGGTTCGGACCTCGTCGACCCCGGGATCGAGCACCGCCACGCCGTTGATCCGTTCCACCAGGAGCGACGGCACACGCCCGGTGCGCACCAGGTCCGCCAGCGCGGAGGCGGCCGCGCGTTGGGTCTCGGCGTCCGAGGTGAAGCTGAGCAGGGTCTTGCCACCGCGTTCCAGGAACCACACCAACTGTCCGTCGACCAACGCGACCAGGGCACCCGCCTTGCGGCCGGGCCGGTGCGTGGTGTCGGACTCGGCTGAGGCGGGCCAGGCCAGTGCGGCCCCGTACGGGTTGGCCGGGTCGGTCGCGGCGAGCATGACGGCGTGGTATTCGGGGCGCTGCGGATCGACCCCGTCGAGGTAGGACCGCAACCGGTCGACAGTCGAGGCCGCCGCGAACTGGGCCCCGCCCAGTGACTCGACGAAGTAGCCGCGCTGGCAACGGCCGGCATCCTCGAAGGCGCTCAGCACCTTGTACAGCGTGGCGAACCCACCCGGCACCCCCTCGGCGGCCGCCGCGCCCTTGGTGAGCACTCCGTGTCGATTCAGCAGCAGCTCAGCCTGGAAATGGGCCCGCACCGTCGAATCCGGCTCTGCGGGCGGCAAGGCCGACCACCGGCCGGACACCATCGGATCGGCCGCGCGAGTGTGCGGGCGTGCGACGCTGTAGCGGCTGAGCCGGGGCGGACGTTGGCGCTGCCGGTGCGCCGGCGTGCCGGTCCGCCGCGGACCGGACAACACTGCGCGCACCGGGGCGAACGTGTCACCGGTGATCCATCCGGCCCAGATCAGTTCCCACAGTGCGGTTTTCAGCTCGGATTCCGGGGCCTGATCGGCGAGTTGGCGGAAGAAGTACGCGCCCCCGTGCCCCAGCGTCTCCATGACTGCCCGGTGGATATCGGTGAACTCGATCTCGGCCGGTGCGGGCAGCGTCAGCGGTGCGGAATCGGCCAGATGCAGCGCCACCCAGCCGTCGCTGCCACCGATCTGCCCAGCTCCCGACCACATGACCTCCCCAGACGCCAGCAGCTCGTCGAGCATGGACGGCTGATAGTCACGCACCCGCTGTCCGAGCACCAGCGACTCCAACGCGGAGGCCGGGATCAGGACCCCGGACAGCTGCTCGACCACCGCGGCCAGTCCGTCGATGCCGGAGCTGTGCGTGGAACCGACGTGTTGCCAGGACGGCAGGAAACGACCATAGGCCGCGGTGCTGACCGGCTCAACCTGAGCGCGCAGCGCGGCCAGGGAACGACGACGCAGAATCCGCAGCACCTCGGCGTCGCACCATTCCTCGGAAGTCGCCCGACCCAATGTCGCCGCCGGGGCGGCTCCGGTGAACTCGCCTCGCACCAGCCGGCCGTCGACGGCCATGCGGCCCAGCACATCTGCGGTCACCCGCAGGCCGAGGCCGAAGCGGGTGGCGACCTCGGTGGTCGTGAACGGCCCGTGGGTGCGGGCGTACCGGCCGATCAGATCCCCGAGCGGATCATCGACGGATTCGGTGAACGCCGCGGGCACGCCCACCGGGACCGGTGCGCCCACCCCGTCGCGCAGCAAGCCGATGTCTTCCACCGCGGCCCACCACGTCTGCCCGGCATAGGTCACCGGCAGGGCACGCTTGGCGGCCTGCAAGCCGTCGAGCCAGCCTCCGATGGCGTCGGTGGTGGCGCGCGCGGCGATCTCCGCCTCGGTGAGTGGGCCGAGCATCCGGAGCAGATCGGCGACCGCCTCGGCATCGCGGGCGGCGCGCTCCTCGGTGAGGTGTTGCAACTGGGCCGACGTGGAGGCCACGACAGCCGGATCCAGCAGTTCGCGAAGCTCGACCCGGCCCAGCAGTTCGGACAGCAGCACGGTGTCGAGGGCCAGCGCCGCGGCCCGCCGCTCGGCCAGCGGGCTGTCACCCTCGTACATGAACGCGCCCACATAGCCGAACAACAGCGAGGCCGCGAACGGTGATGGCATGGCGGTTTCCACCTCGACCACCCGCAGCCGGCGTTGGGCCACCCGCCGCATCAGCTCGGTCAGGGCCGGGACGTCGTAGACGTCCTGCAGGCATTCGCGCACCGTCTCCAGAATGATCGGGAAGTCCGGGTACTTGCGGGCGATGTCGAGCAGTTGCGCGGCGCGTTGCCGTTGATGCCACAACGGGGACCGTTTGCCCGGATGCCGGCGTGGCAGCAGCAGGGCACGCGCGGCGCATTCACGGAATCGGGACGCGAACAACGCCGACCCGCCCACCTCCGCGGTCACGATCGGTTCGATCTCGTCGGCGTCGAACACGAACAGGTCTGCGCCCGGCGGGGCTTCACCACTGTCGGGCAACCGGACGATGATGCCGTCGTCGGAGGGCGTGGGCTTCTCGTCGATGCCGTAGCGTTCCCGCAACCGGCGGCCCACGGCCAGCGCCAGTGGTCCGTGCACCCGCAGCCCGTACGGCGAGTGCAGGATCACCCGCCAGTCGCCCAGCTCGTCGCGGAAGCGCTCCACCACGAAGGTGCTGTCGCTGGGGACCACGCCGGTGGCCTCCCGCTGATCGTGCAGCAGCTGGTACAGGTTGTCGGTGGCGAATCCGGCGAAACCCATTGCCTGGCAACGCTCATCGAACTCCGCGCGACCGAGTGCGGCCAGTTCCCCGGTGAACGCCCCGACCGCCGCCCCCAACTCCGCGGGCCTGCCCACACTGTCACCACGCCAGAACGGCAGCCGGGCGGGTTGCCCCGGGGCCGGGATGACGAGCACCCGGTCGTGGGTGATCTCGGTGATCCGCCAGCTGGTGGCGCCCAGCGAGATGACATCGCCGGGACGGGATTCGTAGACCATCTCCTCGTCGAGTTCGCCTACCCGCGATGGCTTTTCGGAATCGGTGGCCAGGTAGACGGTGAACAGGCCGCGGTCCGGGATGGCCCCGCCGGAGGTGACGGCCAGGCGCTGGGCGCCGGGGCGCGCGGTCAGTGTTCCGTGGTCGCGGTCGTACACGAGCCGCGGCCGGAGTTCGGCGAACTCGGTGGACGGGTACTTGCCCGACAGCAGGTCCAGGGTGGCCTCGAACGCGCTGCGCGGCAGGGTGGCGAACGGGGCGCTGCGTCGCACCGCGTCGAACCAGGCGTCGGCATCGACGGGTTCGAGCGCGGCGACCGCCACGGTGTGTTGGGCCAGCACGTCGAGTGGGTTGGCCGGCACGTGCATGGTCTCGATGTCACCGGAGCGCATGCGCTGCACCGTCACCGCGCAGCCGATCAGGTCGGTCCGGTGCTTGGGGAACAGCACGCCCTGGGAGATCTCGCCGACCTGATGGCCGGCCCGCCCGATGCGCTGCAGCCCGCTGGCCACCGACGGCGGTGACTCGACCTGGATCACCAGGTCGACCGCCCCCATGTCGATGCCGAGCTCCAGGCTGGAGGTGGCGACGACGGCGCGCAACCGCCCGCTCTTGAGGTCGTCCTCGACCTGGGCGCGTTGCTCCTTGCTGACCGAACCGTGGTGGGCCCGGGCCAGCAGTGTCGGCGCGCCATTGGCCTGACCGCTGGCCATGAGTTGGGCCGGTGCACCACCCCCGACCTGCGGGTTGTGGTCGAGCGACAGCTCGATGCCGGAACGCTCGGCATGGATCTCGTTGAGCCGGGAGGTCAGCCGCTCGGCGAGCCGACGGGAATTGGCGAACACGATCGAGGACCGGTGCGCCTCGATCAGGTCGACGATGCGTTCCTCGACATCGGGCCAGATGCTGTTGTTGTCGAGGTTGGCCATGTCGGGCACCGGAACCTGGACCGACAGGTCGAAGGTCTTGGCCGCAGGCGGGGACACGATGGTGGTGGGGGCCTGCCCGGACAGGAACCGCGCCACCTCCTCGGGCGGGCGCACCGTGGCCGACAGCCCGATCCGCTGGGCCGGCCGGTCGAGGAGCTGGTCGAGCCGTTCGAGCGAGAGTGCCAGGTGCGCACCACGTTTGGTGGCGGCCACGGCGTGAACCTCGTCGACGATCACCGTCCGGACCGTGGCCAGTGTCTCGCGGGCCGCCGAGGTCAGCATCAAGAACAGCGACTCCGGTGTGGTGATCAGGATGTCGGGCGGGTTGCTCAGCATCGCGCGACGCTGGCTGGGCGGGGTGTCGCCGGAGCGCACCCCGACGCTGATCGACGGGGCGGGCACCCCATGCCGCTCGGCCACCCGGGTGATCCCGGTCAGCGGGGTACGCAGGTTGCGTTCGACGTCGACGGCCAGTGCTTTGAGCGGTGACACGTAGAGCACCGTGGTGCCCGGCCGGGGGTCGGGTGGCAACTGGGCGAGTTCATCGATGGCCCACAGGAACGCGGCCAGTGTCTTGCCCGACCCGGTGGGCGCGATGACCAGGGTGTTGTGCCCCTCGGCGATGGCGGACCAGGCCTGGGCCTGCGCGGCTGTCGGCGCCGGGAAGGCAGCCGTGAACCACTCCCGGGTCAGCGCACTGAACCGGGCCAGCGGATCGGCCGGCGTGGTGGTCATCTAGCCATACTGCCGCGCGGCACCGACAAGCTGACGATGTGCGCGCTACCGGGACTCCGCCGCGGCCGCACACACCAGCTCGGAAGGCAGCCCGGGCACCCGGCCGACGGCGTCGAGCAGGGCATGTGCGCACGAGTCGGCGACGAACCCCGCATCGATGGACGGATCCTTGAGCCGCTGCCGGCACATCTCGAAGGTCAGGGCCAGCCAGCCGTAGACGGTGGCCCGCAGATCGCGCTCGACCTTCGCGTCCAGCGGCCCGGACACCGCCTCGGCGATCCGGCTCATGATCCGGTCGGCCTGGCGGTCGTTGTCGATGTCGTCGACCCCGCGCAGTACCGGATCGGTGCGGCCCATCCCCATGTATGCCGCCCACGCACCGTGCGGGTGTTCTTCGTCGTAGCGCAGGTAGGCCAGCACCCCGGCGCGTAGTTGTCCGAACAGGCTCTGACCCGGTTCGGGAGGGGTACTGGTGGCCTCGAACAGACGCTCGCCCTCGGCGCGGACCACGGCGGCGAAGAAGGCTCGCTTGTCGGGGAAGTAGTGGTACATCAGGGCCCGCGAGACCCCGGCGCGTTCGGCGATCTCGTCGATGCGGACCTCGTCGTACGGGCGTTGGCCGAACACCTCGGCTCCCAGCGCCAGCAGCTCGTTGCGTCTGTCGGCGGGGGAGAGCCGGCGTCTGGACTCGGCACCCACGCCTGCAGCCTAACGTGGCGGATCGTGATCCCGGCGATGCCGGGCGGCGCCGTCTCCGCACTCTTACTTGACACATGTATAACAGTGCCGGAATCCTGGTCGCATGACCGTCGTGGGCGCACGGACCTCAGGTGGGCAGTATCCGAAACTGCCCCACCCGCCACGCCGCGTGCCGTTGCTCGGGGATGTCCTCAGCCTGCAGCCGGACTCCTCGATGCAGAACGCGATGGGCATGGCCGAGTTGGGGCCGATCTGCGAGTTCCGGTTTCTGGGTGCCCGGTACGTGGTGGCCGCCGGGGCCGACGCGGTCGCCGACCTCAACGACGAATCCCGATTCTGCAAACATGTCGGCCCCGACATCGAGGCGCTGCGGATCGTCGGCGGTGACGGGCTGTTCACGGCCTACAACGACGAACCGAACTGGCTCAAGGCCCATGAGTTGCTCATGCCCGCGTTCAGCCAGGCCGCGATGCGGCGCTACCACGCGGTGATGTTCGACGTCGCCGGTGAGCTGACCGACCGCTGGGATCAGTGTGCCGAGGACGGCGAGGCCGTCGATGTCTCGGCCGACGCCACCAGGGTCACCCTCGAGACCATCGGGCGGTGCGCGGCCGGATACTCGTTCGGGTGCTTCCAGCGCGACGCACTGCATCCGTTCGTCGCGCACATGGTGTCCGCGCTCCTGGCGTCCGACCGCCTCGGGGTGCTGCGCGAAACCTTCCTGCCCGCCTTCGTCTACCGGCGGTTCGAGCGCCGGGTCCGCCGCGACGCGCGGTATCTGCACGCGCTGGCCGACGACATCGTCTCGATGCGGCGTGAACGGCAATCGGGCAGCCACGACGACCTGCTGCAGATCATGCTGGAGTCCGATCTCGATGCTGCCAACATCCGCTACCAGCTGATCAACTTCCTGATCGCCGGCCATGAAACCACCTCTGGTGCATTGTCATTCGCGCTGTACTTCCTGTCACGGCATCCCGACGTGTTCGCCCGTGCGCGCGACGAGGTGGATGCGGTGTGGGGCGACGAAACCCGGCCCGAGTTCGAGAAGATCGCCAAACTGCGCTATGTCCGGCGGGTTCTCGACGAGTCGCTGCGGTTGCAGCCGACGGTGCCCGCCTACTACCGCGCCGCTCGGGAGGACACCGTGCTGGCCGGAATTCATCCGATGCGCAAGGGCGACTGGGCGCTGGCGTTGACCTCGACGCTGCACCGCGACCCGCGCTGGGGGGCCGACCCGGAGGCATTCGACCCGGACCGGTTCACCCCGGAGCAGATGCGGGCCCGCCCCGGCGGCCTGTACAAGCCATTCGGCACTGGCGAAAGGTCATGCATCGGTAGGCAGTTCGCGCTGCACGAGGCAGTGTTGATGTTGGCGGTGCTGATCCGGCGCTACGACCTGATCGCCGATCCGGACTACCGGCTGCAGATCCAGGAGCGCTTGACCATGATGCCGTCCGGGTTCCGACTGACCCTGCGGCGACGCTAGGCGCATACCGGGCGTGAGAAGCCCCGATTCGGGGTACCGTCATCGTGGATAGACCCGCATCGTTCGAGGTCCGGCCATGGAATGGTTCATCGCACCCGAATATTGGTTGGCCAGACAGGTGTTGCAGCGGGGGACCGCCGCGATCTACCTGATCGCCTTCATCACCGCGGCGCGTCAGTTCCGCGGCCTCCTCGGTGCGCGCGGACTGCTCCCGATACCACGATTTCTGGCGGCCAACTCGTTCCGCAGCGCCCCGAGCCTGTTCCAGTTCCACTATTCGGATCGGTTCTTCGCCGGGGTGTGTATCACCGGAGCGCTGCTCTCGGCGGCCCTGCTCGCGGGATTCGGGGATCGGGTGCCGTTGTGGGCCACAATGCTGACCTGGCTGCTGGTGTGGGTGCTGTACCTGTCGATCGTCAACGTCGGGCAGACGTGGTACTCGTTCGGCTGGGAATCGCTGTTGCTGGAAGCCGGGTTCCTGATGGTGTTCCTGGGCAACGACGACGTCGGCCCTCCGCTGCTGGTGCTGTGGCTGGCCCGCTGGCTGGTGTTCCGCGTCGAGTTCGGCGCCGGGCTGATCAAGCTGCGCGGCGACCCGTGCTGGCGCAATCTCACCTGCCTGTACTACCACCACGAGACCCAGCCCATGCCCGGGCCGCTGAGCTGGTTCTTCCATCACCTGCCCAAGCCGTTGCACCGAATCGAGGTGGCGGGCAACCACTTCGCCCAACTCATCGTGCCGTTCGCGCTGTTCGCCCCGCAGCCGGTGGCCGGCGGGGCGGCGGTGATCGTGATCGTCACCCAGCTCTGGCTGGTGGCCTCAGGCAACTTCGCCTGGCTCAACTGGATCACGATCGTGCTGGCCTTCAGCGCGGTGCCGGATTCCGCGGCAGCTGTGGTGATCCCGCTACCGCAACATCAATTCGGCCACACCCCAACGTGGTTCGTGGTCGTGGTGATCGGGTTCGCCGTCGCGGTGGCGGTCATGAGTTACTGGCCGGCGCGCAATCTGTTCTCCAAGCGGCAGCGGATGAACGCCTCCTACAACCGCTACCACCTGGTGAACTCCTACGGTGCGTTCGGCACCGTCGGTCGCACCCGTGACGAGGTGGTGCTGGAAGGTACCTCGGACGCCAGCCTGGGCGAGCACACGGTGTGGAAGGAATACGAGTTCAAGGGCAAGCCCGGCGATGTGCGGCGGTGGCCACGGCAGTTCGCGCCATACCACCTCCGGTTGGACTGGCTGATGTGGTTCGCGGCCATCTCTCCGGCGTACGCCCACGGCTGGCTGCGCATGTTGCTGACCCGGCTGCTGGAGAACGACCGAGCCACACTGAAGCTACTGCGGCACAATCCATTCCCCGACGATCCGCCACGTTACGTGCGGGCCACGCTGTATCGGTACGAGTTCAGCACCTGGGCCGAGCTGCGCCGCGAACATGTCTGGTGGCACCGGATCTCATTGGGCGTGTACGTCCCGCCGCAGACGCTGCCGTCGGCCGGACGGTCATCGGCCGGCGCGCAGTGACCGCTGGTAGCGGCGCATCCCGGCGATCCACCGGTCGTAATCGGAGCCCTTGTGCCGGTACATGTCGAGGACCTGCGGATGCGGTAGCACGAGAAACCGATCCGACTGCACGGCCTCCACGGTCGCGGCGGCCACCTGTGCGGCGCTGATCACCTCGCCGGACTGCACGATCGACGCTGCGCCTGCCGCGGAATCCGGGTCGGTCGAAGAACGCACCGCCTCGAGTAACGGGGTGTCCACGCCCAACGGGCACACGCAGCTGACCCCGATGCCATCGTCGCCGTACGTGATGGCCAGCCACTCGGCGAACCCGACCGCGGCGTGCTTGGTGACGGCGTACCCGGCCGCACCGATCTGGGACAGCAGGCCGGCCGCCGAGGCGACCGAGACGAAGTAGCCCCGACCCTGCGACAACCAATGCGGGACAAGCGCCTGCGCTGCCCGGATGTGCGCCCGCAGATTGACATCGAGAATGCTCTCCCACGTCTCGTCAGTGCCCATCCCCGGCGCCCCGATGATGCCCGCGTTGGCGACATAGATGTCGACCGAACCGAACTCGGTGGTGGTCAGCGCCTCGATGTCGGCGCTCGAAGACGCGTCGGCGCGGGCTCCGAGTGCCTGTCCACCGCCCGAACGGATGTGCGCGGCAGTCTGTTCGGCGGATTCCGGGTCCAGGTCGGCGGCCACCACCCGGGCACCCGCCGCGGCGAACGATTCGGCGAGTGCCCGGCCGATGCCCGATCCGGCTCCGGTGACGACCGCAACCGCGTTCTCAATCTGCATGCGTCATGCTTACCCTGCGCCCGATCCCGGCGCGACTACCCGAAATGCACGCCCTGAGCCAGGGGCAGTTCCGACGAGTAGTTGACCGTGTTGGTGGCGCGGCGCATGTAGGCCTTCCAGGCGTCCGAGCCGGACTCGCGGCCTCCACCGGTGTGCTTCTCCCCGCCGAACGCGCCACCGATCTCGGCGCCGGACGTCCCGATGTTGACGTTGGCGATACCGCAGTCGGATCCGTCGGCGGCCATGAATCGCTCGGCCTCACGGACGTCGGTGGTGAAGATCGCCGACGAAAGACCCTGCGGTACCGCGTTGTTCAGGGCGATCGCGTGGTCGAGCTCGTCGTAGGTCATGACGTAGAGGATCGGGGCGAAGGTCTCGGTGTGCACCACCGTGGTCTGTTCCGGCATACGTACCACCGCGGGAGCGACATAGAACGCACCCTCGTCACCCAGGTCGTGACGCTCACCGCCGAAGACCTCGCCGCCGTCGGCGCGGGCCTGCTCCAGGGCCCCGACCATGTCGCGGTAGGCACGGGTGTGGATCAGAGGGCCGACCAGGGTCCCGTCCACGCTCGGATCACCGACGGGCAGGCTCTGATAGGCCGAGACGATGCGGGACACGACCTCATCTGCGATCGACGAGTGCACGATCAACCGCCGCAGCGTGGTGCAGCGTTGCCCGGCGGTACCCGCCGCCGAGAACACGATGGCCCGCACCGCCAGGTCCAGGTCGGCCGACGGTGTCACGATCGCGGCATTGTTCCCGCCCAGCTCGAGCAGCACCTTGCCGAACCGCGCGGCCACCCGCGGGCCCACCTCCCGGCCCATCCGCACCGAACCGGTGGCGCTGACCAGCGTCACCCGCGGGTCGTCGACCAGCCGTTCACCCAGTTCGCGTCCACCCAGGATGAGCCGCGCCACGGACGCCGGCGCACCGACGTCGGTTGCGGCACGTTCGATCAGCGCCTGGCAGGCGATCGCGGTGAGGGGGGTGAGCTCGGAGGGTTTCCACACCACGGTGTCGCCGCACACCAGGGCGATCGCGGTGTTCCACGACCACACGGCCACCGGGAAGTTGAACGCAGTGATCACCCCGACCACGCCCAGCGGGTGCCACGTCTCCATCAGCCGGTGTGCGGGCCGCTCCGAGGCGATGGTGCGGCCGTACAACTGGCGCGAGAGCCCGACGGCGAACTGGCAGATGTCGATCATCTCCTGCACCTCGCCCAGCGCCTCGGAGGTGATCTTGCCCGCCTCCACCGTCACCAGGGTTGCCAAATCTGCCTTGTGTTCGACGAGCAACTCGCCCAGGCGCGCCACCAGGGCCCCGCGCACGGGTGCCGGGGTGGTGCGCCACGTCGAGAATGCTTGTGCGGCATCGGCGATCGCGGCGTCGGCCTGATCGGCACTGTGCTCAGCCAGGGTGAACAGGACGTCCCCGCTGATGGGGGTGCTGGCGTGCAGGCCGCTGCCCGGAGCGGTCGGCTCGCCGAGCTCGACGCCGGCACCGATGGTCTTCAGGGCATTCCGCACCCGTCGGCGCAGCTCCTCGCCGGTGGGGAGTTCGGTGCTTTCGGTGGTGGTCATCGTGCGCCTTTCTGGTTGGCTACCTGCCGGATCGGCTGGGGATTACAGTGCGGGCCATGGGTGAAGCCGACGAGTACGTGCTGGACGACACCGACCGGATCCTGGTCCGCGCGCTGGCCGCCGACGGCCGGGCCACGTTGGCACATCTCGCGGCGGCGGCCGGACTGTCGGTGTCGGCCGTGCAGGCGCGGGTGCGCCGGCTGGAGTCGCGGGGCGTGGTGACCGGATACGCGGCGCGGCTGAATCCCGAGGCGCTGGGCAACATGCTCTCGGCGTTCGTCGCCATCACTCCTCTCGATCCGTCCCAACCCGATGATGCACCCGCTCGGCTGCAGCACATCCCCGAAATCGAATCGTGCCACTCGGTGGCGGGCGAGGAGAGCTACGTCCTGCTGGTCCGGGTTGCCTCGGCCCGGGCGCTGGAGGACCTGCTCCAGCGGATCAGGACCGCCGCCGACGTCCGGACACGCAGCACCATTATTTTGCAAACATTTTACAGCGGGAGAGACTATATCCCGTAACAGTTGCGGCCATGGGCGACATCAACCGTAAAAATTCCGTTAGTATGGCGTCATGACCGCAGTGCTGACGACCACGCCGCACGTAACGCCTGACCGGGTACGAGCGGTCCTGGCGCGCAGCATCCTGACCGACGGCTTCGACTTCGTCCTGGATCTGGACCGCTCCAGGGGGTCCTATCTGGTGGATGCGCGCACCGGCGAACGCTTCCTGGACATGTTCACGTTCTTCGCGTCGTCCGCGCTCGGGATGAACCACCCGGCGCTGGCCGACGACGCGGACTTTCGTGATGAACTCACCCAGGCCGCCGTCAACAAGCCGAGCAATTCCGACGTCTACAGCGTGCCGCTGGCCCGATTCGTCGACACCTTCCGGCGCGTGCTCGGCGACCCGGCCCTGCCGCATCTGTTCTTCGTCGACGGCGGCGCACTGGCGGTGGAGAACGCGCTCAAGGTGGCATTCGACTGGAAGAGCCGACACAACGAGGCCCGCGGGATCGACCCGGCGCTGGGCACCAAGGTGCTCCACCTCCGTGGGGCATTCCACGGCCGCAGCGGATACACGTTGTCGCTGACCAACACCGATCCGATCAAGGTGGCGCGCTTCCCGAAGTTCGACTGGCCGCGCATCGACACGCCCTACCTGCGCCCCGGCGCGGACATCGCTGCGCTCGAAGCCGATTCGCTGCGCGCGGCCCGGGCGGCGTTCGAGGCCAACCCGCACGACATCGCCTGCTTCATCGCCGAACCGATCCAGGGCGAGGGCGGCGACCGGCACCTGCGGCCCGAGTTCCTCGCGGCGATGCGTGACCTGTGCGACGAGTACGACGCGCTGTTGATCTTCGACGAGGTGCAGACCGGGTGCGGGATCACCGGAACCGCCTGGGCCTACCAGCAATTGGGGGTCACCCCGGATGTGGTCGCGTTCGGGAAGAAGACGCAGGTGTGCGGGGTGATGGCGGGCCGTCGCGTAGACGACCTCGCCGACAACGTCTTCACCGTGAGCTCGCGGATCAACTCCACCTGGGGAGGCAACCTGGTGGACATGGTGCGCTCGCGACGCATCCTGGAGGTCATCGAGGTCGACGGGCTGTTCCGCAATGCCGAGCTCTCGGGTGACTACCTGCTTCGCCAGTTGCAAAGATTGGCAGTGGATTTCGCCGGAACCGTAATCGACCCGCGGGGCCGCGGCCTGATGTGTGCGTTCAGCCTCCCGACGACTGCCGCCCGCGACGACCTGGTCCGGCGGCTGTGGGACCGGCGCGTCATCATGTTGCCGAGCGGAACAGACTCGGTGCGGTTCCGGCCGGCGCTCACCGTGGCGCGCGAGGAGATCGACGCCTGCCTCGACGCCCTCCGGGACGCGTTGCGATCAGCGGGCTAAGGCGACGCGACCCGGCTCAGGATCGACCTGAGCCTGGGCAGGTCTGCGCCACCCACCAATTCGCATCCGTGAAGCTCGGCGAGTTTACGTGCGGCCGGGGTGAATTCGTTGTTGGTGACCACCATGGTCCTGGCGCAGTCCTGCATCGGGGCACCCGCGACCACCTCCTGCACGGCGCCGGCGCCGACCGGACGCGACAAGCGTTTGCATTGCACGGCAATGCGGTTCGGCCGGTGTCCGACGATCAGGTCCACGCCCCAGTCGCCGGTGAGCGGAGTCATGATCACCGGCAATCCGCACGTGCGGGCCACCCGGGCCACGTGGTCCTCGAACTCCAGCCCGGTCATCACCGTGGCGGCCTGCTCACGGGCGCTGGGGGTGCCGGCACCCCGGACCGCGCCCAGCAGAAAACGCGGAGTCACCGCAAACGCCAGTGGCAGCGCGCCGCCGATCACCAGGCTCCACACCGGCTCGACCCCGGCCAGGTGCGCTGCGACCGTCGCCGCCACACCGGCCGCGACGTACAGCCTGATCCGAAGCCGTCTCACGGCCCCGAATGCTAGAGGCCGGTTGTGACAAATCCGTTGTGACGAATCCGCAGCGCCGCTGCCAGGCAAGGGAGCTAGGCTCAAGCAGTGACGACTGAACCCGCCGCGGACCTCACCGAATCGCCGATCGAGCATGCGCTTGCCGGCGGGGAGCCGCAGCGCGTCGGTTGGTTCCGGTTCTACTTCGCCGACGAGCGCTGGGAATGGTCGCCTCAGGTGGAGCGGATGCACGGATACGAGCCGGGCACCGCAGATCCGACGACCGAACTCGTCTTGTCCCACAAGCATCCTGAGGATTACGGGCAGGTGGCCGCCACCCTCGAGGAGATCCGGCGGACCTCGGGCGCGTTCAGCACCCGGCACCGCATCATCGACACGTCGGGCGACGTTCACCACGTCGTCGTGGTCGGGGATCAGCTGTTCGACGAGACCGGTGCTGTCATCGGAACGCACGGTTTCTACGTCGATGTCTCACCCTCGATTGCGCAGGTGCACGAGCAGACGGTCACCGAGGCGGTGGCCGAGATCGCCGAGGCGCGCGGCGCGATCGAACAGGCCAAGGGCATGCTGATGCTGATCTACCGGATCAAGGCGGACGCCGCGTTCGAACTGCTGAAATGGCGGTCGCAGGAAACCAACACCAAGCTGCGCCTGCTGGCCGAGCAGGTGGCGAACGATTTCCTCGAACTCGACTACACCGAGACCCTGCCCAACCGCGTGGTGTTCGACCGGTTGTTGCTGACCGCCCACCTGCGGGTCGGCGCGGAGGTTTAGCCCGAGCCCATCCAGGGAAAACTCCCGGCGCTGATCCAAGGCGAACTGGGAGTTGGGCAATGGCGACGTGTGCCACGTGCGGGAATGACTACGACAAGGCATTCACGGTGAGCTGGGATGGGCATACCGAGACGTTCGACAGCGTGGAATGTGCGGCCGTCCGGATCGCCCCCGAGTGCGCTCACTGCGGGTGCCGGATCCTCGGTCACGGGGTTGAGGCGGCAGAGACGATGTACTGCTGCGCGCACTGCGCCCGCGAGTCAGGACACCCCGAACTGGTCGATCGCCAGCGTGCCGGCTGAGCGGGGCCGGGCCGATGACCGCTCCGACCCTGACGGCGCTGGCGCTGGTCTGCAGTCTGAAACGCACGCCGGCCAAGTCCAGCAGCGAGTTGATCGCCGACCAGGTCCGCGAGAATCTCCATGTGCTCGGCGTCGGCACCGAGTCGCTGCGGTGCGCTGATTTCGTCATCGAACCCGGCGTCGAGGTCGACATGGGCGGAGACGACCAGTGGCCCGAGATCCGGAGAAAAGTTCTCGACGCCGACATCCTGCTGATGTCGACGCCGGTATGGCTCGGTCACCCATCGAGCATCGCGCAACGAGTGCTGGAGCGGCTCGACGCCGAGCTGTCGAACACCGACGACGCCGGTCGCCCGATAGTGGCCGGCAAGGTGGCGCTGGTTTCGGTGGTCGGTAACGAGGACGGTGCGCACAAGACGGTCGCCGATATCTTCCAGGCGCTCAACGACATCGGCTACACCATTCCGGCCCAAGGGTGCACGTATTGGAACGGTGAGGCCATGCACGGCACCGATTATCAGGACCTGGATGCGGTGCCGGATCCGGTCGCCGAGGCCACCGCCGCGGCGGCCCGCAATGCGGCGCACCTGGCCGGGCTGCTCAAGGTCGGTCAATACCCGCGTTACGAGTGAAAGGAAGTAGTGATGAAGGGACCTGAGGATCCTGTCGACCACACCAGGACCACCCGGCCACATGCCGGCGAGACCATGAAGGACAACCGCAACATGCCCGCCCTGGCCTTGATCGGCGTGGGCGTGGTGTTGTTCGTGGCCTGCCTGTTCGCGTTCGCCACGGGTAACGCGGGCGTCGGGGTGTTGCTCGCCATTCTGGCGGCCGTCGGGATACTGGGCGGGGGACTGTGGCTGGCCATCGCGCACCTGCGGGTGCGCAAACTCGAAGAACGTTGGTATGCAGAACATCCCGACGTGATCAGGCAAACGCCCAACAGCTGACCCACGGACGCGAGATGGCCCAGCCACCGTGGACTGGGCCATCTCTTCAATCAGGTCCGGACTGGGTGCCGGCTACGGTCGCTGGTGCGCCTGCTCACGCTGCTCAGCGGCCTTGGCTCCCGCCCGGGCCGATTCGGCTTCGGCCTCCTTCTTGGCGGCGTCCTGCTGGGCGTCGGCCTTGTCCTGCTGGGCTTTGCCCTCGCGTACGAGATCGTCGCGGCCGGTCACGGTGCCGACGGCTTCCTTGGCTTTGCCCTTGACGTCCTCGACGACGCCCTTGATGGCTTCTTCAGGTCCTGAGTTCTTCTCGGTCATGCTTACCTTTCCGCTACTGGAGTGGATTGGTTGTTCTGCGCGGCTTCTCCACGCATCCCGGGGATTTCCCCGATTCGCCGGTACTAAACGTGACGTGACGAATCCGGCGGCAAGGCCGAACAAGTTTGCGGAGCGCCCCGATGGGTACCGAATAGGGGTACTTTCCGGAAGGGAGCGAGATGGCTGTCGAGACCATTGCCGTTGGTGCCGAGGGTGTCTACCGGCCGCAGCACGATTCGTGGCTGCTGATCGACGCACTTGTGCGCAGCGAGGTGGTGGCCGGGCGCCAGGTGGTCGACCTGTGTGCCGGCAGTGGCGTCGTCGCCGTCGCCGCTGCCCATTTGGGCGCGAGTTCGGTGCTGGCGCTGGATATTTCACCCAATGCCGTGCGCTGCACGCAAGCCAACGCGATCGCCGCGCAGGTGGAGGTCGAGGCCAGGCTCGGTTCCTGGGTGCAAGCGCTCGAACGTGATCCGTTCGACATCGTGGTCTGCAACCCGCCCTACGTCCCGGTCGGACCGGACACCGAGGCCGGCTCGATCCCGTCGGCCGGTCCGATGGCCTCATGGGACGGTGGGCCGGACGGCCGACTGGTCCTCGACCCGCTGTGCGCGTCGGCCGGCACCCTCCTGGCCGACGGGGGCTGCCTTTTCCTCGTGCAGTCCGAGTTCGCCGACATCGAGCGATCGCTGACGATGCTGCGCGACGGGGGCCTCGATGCAGGCATCTGCGCCGGCCAACGGATTCCGTTCGGCCCGGTGCTGCGCTCGCAGGCTGGTTGGCTGCGGCACGCCGGGCTGCTGGAGGCCGGCCGGACCGACGAGGAGATCGTGGTCATCCGGGCGGACCGGCGATGACCGAGCAGCGGGCGGTCCGGGTGGTCGAGAACGGGCCGATCCTGATCGAGGGTCCGGTCCGGATCGAGCTTCCCGACGGGACCATCGTGGAATCGGACCGGTTCATGGTGGCGATCTGCACGTGCCGTCGGTCCAAGACGTACCCGTTGTGCGACACCAGTCACCGACGGTCACGGAAGCGGTCGGCATAGCGAACTCTGTTGGCTCAGCCAGCATTCCATCAGGTGATCGGCCAACCTGTCCTCCATCGCGCAGAACGCCCGCATCCCGAACACCAGATCGGGTTCCAGGTCCGGCTCGCGCCTGATCAGATCACCGACCACGTCGTGGCGCACCACCTGTTCGTGCACCGCGTCGGCCTCGACATGCTCACGGTAGAACCGGACACAGGCCTCGGGTGCCCCCAGCCGCTGCAATGCGGTCACCATGCGTTGAGAGCCCGGGGAAGAGGTGATCTCGGTGGCCGCGAAGTGACCCGCCGCCGCCCCGCGCAGCCGGCGGTGCAGGCCGAACATCGACATCAGGTTCACCATCGCCAGGGTCTCGGCCGGCACGTTGCCGAGGTAGCCCAGATAGCTGTTGTCCAGGCCGGCTGCCGACATCAGATCGGCGAAGAGCTGCTGGTGGACCTGAGCCGCCCGCCCGGCCCCGTACTCGTCGAACTCGACCGCCACGAACGAGGCTTTCGCCTGACCGCCCAGCCGGGGAATCAGCCAGGCGTGGGGATCGCCTTCCTTGAGGTGGTAGAGCGAGCGGTGGACGAAGTACTCCTGCATCTGGGGCCAGGTGCCCTCGTCCCGCAGGTGGTGGGACGGGCCGGTCCCGTCGACCGGATCGACCGATAGTCGCGCCATCTCGCGCTCCGCGGTGTCATCCGGGTCGATGGGGCCCACGTCGCGGCGGACCGCGGCCAGAAAGATCCGTTCGAACTGTGAACGCAGATGCAGCAGGCCCGCGTTCCATTCCCAGTCCTGATCGACCCCGGCGAATCCGCGGTAGTGCAGTTCGTAGCAGATGTACAGGGCGAGTTGGACATCCAGGCCGAGCGGGTCGGCATCGCGCAGCGGCACCCAGACGGGTTCCAGATGGTTGTGCGGGGCGCGGTCACCGAGCCGCTCGATGACCGCCGCCGAGATGGGCCCCTGTGCGTGCGGGAGCCCTGGCTGGGTGATGGGTGGGACGGCGGTCATTGCCGACCGGTATTCCCATCCTGGGCGTTTGTGAAACCGCCTGGCGCAGTGCGATTGCGGGAGCAACCACTACTCGATGGTGCCGGGCGCGCCGGTGCCTGCGCCGTGCGAGGCAGTCGCCGTCTTGCCCAACAACAGACCCAGCGCGACCATGAGCACGCCCAGGGCGAAATGGAGCCAGTTGTCCGCGGTGTTCACCGGGATGAAGTTGGCCGGGCTCTCCCGGTCGATCACCAGCCCATAGAGCCACAGGACACCGTAGATCAGACCACCGCCGATCAGGAAGGCCCGAGCCGAGCCGAACTGGCGGGCCATCAGCAGACCGACCGCGCCGAACGCCAGGTGCACCAGGTTGTGGAGCACCGACACGTTGAACAGGCCGAGCAACATGGCACCGGAATGGTGTCCGGCCCAGGTCAGCTCGTCATAATTGCTGGTGATGCCGGGGATGAAGCCCAAGACGCCGACGATCAGGAACAGACTCGCGACGACCATGGCGCTGACCTGTAGCGGCGTCCACTGCACGAGGCGGCCGGGGCTTCGTGGATTCGGTGTGCCCATGGGACAACCCTTTCTCTGCAAGCCGCGGCGCGCCGGACGGCCGATCGGCATGCCTCCGGATTCCCGCCCGCGGCCGATCCCACACGTCGTTTGCGCTGGGGCTTTCCGGGGTAGCCAGATGCTGTCTCGGACACCGAGGTGAAGCCATGACAACAACATCTGCACCGACCGGCGGGCCCGAAGGCGTCTTCGGCCGGGTCGCCGAGATGATCCAGACGCAGCGCAGACGCGCGCTTGTCGAGCAGGCGGTCGCCGAACTGGTATGGCACCTCGCGGGCGAGGATTACGTCACCGAGTGCGCAGAGCCGCCGACTGCCGACGGTAACCGGACCGCAGCGTGACGTGGTCTGAACTGATCCTGGCCACATCGTCCCAGCCGGCGAGGAACGTACCTCGATGCCGCCACCTGGCGACGGCGGCGATGACAGCAGGGGCGTTGATGCCGGTGCGTTCGAAGCCGAGGTAGGACGAACGGGTCCGCGGACTGACCACAAGGCCGACCAGCTCGGGCGCCCGTGGATGATCGGTGCGGTCGCCGGTCATCTCCAGCCGCACGTCCACCACGGTTCCGACCGGGTGATGACCGGCATCCAGGACGCGCAGCCCGAGAAGATTACTCAGCTGCATGGCGGCCTCCCGGGATGCGCGCGACGACGTGATCGCGCAACCAGTGCTCCATCCAGTCAGCGTCAGAGGGAATACGGGACGCGGTCAGCCGTACCGTGACGCCCACCGAAGACACCAACTTCCACGGGATCTCGTGCAACATCGACCGTGGCGGCGCCCCACCGAGGATGCGGGTGATCATGACCTGCCCGGAGAGCACCGAAGTGACGCGGGGTCGCGGGCTGCCCGGTGTGATGTCGACGTCGGTGTCGACACCGTCAAGTTCGAGGTCGTCGACGATGCCGACCGGGGCGCCCTCGTGGTCGAGCAGTTGGCGGTCCAGCAGATGCAGGCGTGCGTCGATGATGGTCATTGGCCTGCCCCGGTCACGATCATGAGCGGTATGGCTGCCAGTGAGGCAGCCAGGATGATCACCAGGTACACCGAACTGAACAGGTTGAGCACCCTTCCGTTCGTCTTGTCTCCCATGTATTCCGGATCGTTGGCCACGATGAGGATCGGCAGGTAGGTGAGGGGTAGGGCGATGGCGGAGAACACCACCGAGTACTCCGTCACCATCACCGGGTCGATGCCGGTGAACAGGATGGCGGCGCCGACGACGATGCTCACGAACATCGCCACGTGGAAGCGCGATGCCTCGGCCGGGCGCCGGAACTTTCCCCATGGCCACCCGAAGAACTGGGCCAGGGTGTAGCCACTGGACAGCGTGGTCTCCAGCGCCGCACCGAAGGTGGCCGCCACGATGCCGACGATCGCGAACGCCAGGGCCAGCTTGCCGCCGGCCTCGGCGGCGGGCATCACCACGTGTGACAGCGATGTCACCTCGATCTGGCCGGGGAGCAGGACCAGCGTCGCGCACGCCGCGATGGCGACCGACAGGAAGCCGCCGAGCGGGAAGCCGATCAGCACGTTGAGTCGCGACACACCGAGATCTTTTGTCTTCCAGTGCTCTTCCACGGCACCAGAGGAGAAGAAGAACACCTCGTACGGGGTCATGGCGGCGCCGAACAGGGCGATCGCGTAGTACCAGTAGGTCGCCGACGATTCGGTCTCCGGTATCACCGGCTGCGCGGCCTGATGGGCCAGTCCGCCCCAATCTGGTTGCAGCGCAAAGACTGCGACGGCGAACACGATCAGGCACAGCCCCGCGAGCCCGGCGGTGTTCTCCATGACCGAGAACTTGACCCGCCAGATCACCAGCCACACCGCGACCGCCGCCACGGGGATCCACATCATCCGGCCGACGTCGGTGGCCAGTTGCAGAGCAAGTGCCACACCACCGATCTCGGCGGTCAGCGTCATCAGGTTGATCAGAAACGAGGCAGTCAGGTTTGCCGCCGCCGTGCGCGGTCCCAACCGTTCCCGGATGATCTCGAAGGTGGCGCGACCGCTGACGGCCGCCACCCGTCCTGCCATCTGGGCGAACAGGCAGATGCCGATCACGCCGACCACCACCACCCAGGCCAGCGCCAAACCGAACCGGGAGCCGACGACGGCATTGGTGACGAGATCACCGATGTCGAGGAATCCGCCTATGGCGGTCAGGATCCCCAGTGCTACCGCGAAGAACTTCTTCATCAGCGGTAACCGGCTTCCAGTTCATCTGCCGAGGCCCTGAGTTGATCGCGCAGCGCGGCCAGGTCAGGTTCGGCGGTGATCTCGCGGACCCGGGCCGAGGCGCTGCCGAGTTGGCCGATCACCGTTGTCATGACCTCGGTCAGCATCCGCTGGCGATCCAGATCGACCGGATCGTCGGCCTTCAGATCGGCAATTCCCTCGTAGGCCTTGACCACTTCCTCACGCGCATCGGAGATCTGGACACTGACCACCTGTGGTGTCGTGCGGTCACGGAGCCGGAGATCGAGCGCGTAGGCGCCGCTGCGCGCGGCCGCCACTGTTTCCTCCATGGCCTTCGCGAGTTGACCGGGCGTGCCGTCACGGTTGGCCGGGCACTGGGTCAGCAACACCGCCAGCGCGGCGATCAGCAGGGCGGCAATGATTGCCACCCGTATTCGTCGCGGCCTGTCCTCGTCGCGCGCCACGGCGGTCCCCCTCACCCGGGCAGTGTTTCGCCGCCCAACGGAGCCAGGACCTCACCGCTGTAGTACGACGAGAGCTGGTTGGCGGCGAAGAACACGTACGAGGGGGCGATCTCGTCGGGTTGCGCGGCGCGACCGAAAGGCGTGTGTTCGCCGAAGGATTCGACGCGTTCGGAATCCATGGTGGCGGGGATCAGCGGGGTCCACACCGGTCCGGGGGCCACGCAGTTGACCCGGATCCGCCGGTCGGCCAGGGACTGCGCCAGCGAATAGGTGAGCGCGATGACGGCACCTTTGGTGGCCGAATAGTCCATCAGGGTCTTGTTCCCGCGCAGGCCGTTGATCGAGGCGGTGTTGATGATGGCACCGCCGTCCGGCAGATGCGCCAGTGCCGCCTTCGTGACGTGGAAGTAACTGTCGATGTTGACGGCGAAGGTGTGTCGCCATTGTTCATCGGTGATGTCGGTGAAGCGCTCGGTCGGCGACTGATAGGCGACGTTGTTCACCAGCACGTCGATTCCGCCCAGCGCGCCGGCCGCGCGGCTGACCGCTGCGCGGCACTGCTCGGCCTCGGCCAGATCGCCGGGCAGTCGCAGGCAACGCCGACCGGCGCGCTCCACCAGCGCTGCGGTGTGGGTGGCGTCGTCGTGCTCCTCGAGGTAGGCGATCGCGACATCGGCGCCTTCCTTGGCGAACGCGATCGCCACCGCACGGCCGATACCCGAATCGCCGCCGGTGACCAACGCACGCTTACCGTCGAGCAACCCGCGGCCGACATATCCGGCCATCTCGTCACGCGGCGCCGCGGGCATGTCCGAGGTATGGCCGGGATAGCTGATGACCGTGTCATTTCCAGGCTGCATGTCGATGCGCCCCTAGTCTTCGCGGCCGTCGCGATCGAACTCGTCGAACCCGGAGTCGTCAGTGACCATCTCGCGTTGTTCCTGCCAGTCCGGATCGGTGGCCTCCAACGGTGGCCCGTCCAAGTCCGTGACGGGTACCTCGGCGTCGGGCACCGGTTCGCTGTGCTCACGTTGCTGCTCGAGTGCGTCAGCTACGGGCACCTCATCGGGCAGGTCTTCGCGGGTCATACTGCCGGGATACCCGGTGCCCCTTCGACCAAACTCTTCGAGCGTTGACGTGACCGTTGTCCGGATAGTTCGGCCCGCGAACTCCGCTGCGCCGCGATCAGTCCCCGCGCGGCACGGGACATCATCGACCGCCAGCATCTCCGTGGACGCAATTGCACTGGAGCCAAAGAGATTTCAGGTGATGCGAGTGTCTCCGTCCGCTGACGTCAGCCGCCCACCTTTCGGATCATCCGGGCGGTACTGCCCTCAAGAATCGCCTGGCGCTTGTCGCTGTTTCTGACGCGAGCCGCACGGCGCACTCCGGCGGCGATGGTCAGTCCGCCCCGGTATGCTTCGACCACCCGGGGATCGACGTAGGCACTCCGGGCGACCGCGGGGGTGTTGCCCAGCGCCTCGGCCACCTCCCGCATCACCGCGGATTCGACCCGCTTGACCACCTTCCCGTCGACCGGGGGATCGGCGCCGACGAACGCCTCGGCGGCCAGCACGGTGCCGTGCCAGGTGCGCAGGTCTTTGACGGTGTAGTCCTCGCCGATCATCTCCTTGAACCGGAGGTTCAGATCCTCGGCATGCACCTCCGTCCATTCGTGCGCGTGGCGGTAGGCCAGAAGCCGATCACCATTGCCCCGACTCCGCTGCAGGGACCGGACCGCTCGCGTCACCGCAGGATCCTCGACCAGCAGGGTACGACGGATACCGCTCTTGGCCGGATAGTCGAACTCGACGGCCTCCGAACGCAGGGTGATGTGTTCGCGCAGCAGCGTGGCGATACCGAAAGAGTTGTTCTCCTCGGCGTACTGGTCCCCACCGGCGCGGAAGTACCCGAGGTCGAGCAGGCGCAGTCCCAGCGCCAGCACGCGGTCGCGGGTCAGGCCACGACACCGCAGATCGGCGGCGATGTCGTTGCGCCAGTCAACGAGTCCGGCCGACAACTCCAACACCCGGTCGAACTTCTCCTCACGGCGATCCTCCTGCCACTGGGCGTGGTAGAGATACTGGCGCCGGCCCGCGGCATCGGTACCTGCGGCCTGGATGTGCCCGTTCGGATACGGGCAGATCCATACCTTTTTCCACGCCGGGGGGATCACCAGACCTTCGATGCGTCGCAGCGTCTCGGGGTCGGAGACCGTGGCCCCGCTGTCGTCGCGGTAACCGAACCCGCGACCACGCCGGATCCGCTGCAGACCCGGCCCCCCGACGGAGCTGTGGCGCAGTCTCATCGGAACCGTCGTCCTGGTTTAGCCACCGGACGAGGATGGGTACGAGGCAAACATGGCATTGTCAGGGCATTCCGGTAGCGGAGAGGAGAATGTCTGCCGGCCAAGTTCCGGTGGCAAACCTGATGACCGCGGGCCCAGTCGTAGACCGGGCCCGTCGTTGACTGTGTTGCACGGGCGGCGAATACCCCGCTGGGGCGCAGGTCACACGCGCGGACCCCGAGCTGTCGAACTACGGGTGCCGGCCCGCGCCGACGCGCTGGCCGTGGTGCGAGCGATGACGGGCACCTTGGCCAGCTATGAGGAGCTGGATCGGGAAACGGCTGCCGACCTGGCATTGGCGGTGGATGAGGCCTGCACGGTGCTGATCGGTATGGCCGCTGCCGACGCCCCATTGGTGCTTGTCGAAGATCCACGCGCCCGCGAGGTGAACGTGCGGGTTTCGACGATCTGCGAGGGAGCCGAGCCCGAAGGTGTCGAGCCCGGCTCCGCCGGATTCACGCTGAGCGGCTTCAGCCGCCGGGTCCTGGAGGCGCTGACGGACAAGGTTCGGACCTTCGCCGACGACATCGACTCCGAGGAAACCGGCAGCCGCAGCCCGGCGTTCGGTATCTCGCTGACCATCCGGCGGCGATGGGCGCCGGCCCGCGTTTAGCGCCGGCCGCGGTCCAGGTCCACCAACTGAAGTTGCCTCGGCTGGTTACGCAGCTTCGCGAGCGCCGACGGCAGACCGGTGGAGGTCGGCAAGGCCCGCTCCGGGTCGCAGATTCGCAGCACTCTGGACACCGCGGGGCTGGGGATCAGGACCCAATCGATGTTCGCGCCGGCACATTGCACGTTGAGAGTGTGTAGGCAGGCGAAGCAGCAGGCGCCGAAGAACTCGACGGCACGCATGTCCAGCACGAGCTGGCCGCTCGGCCTGGTGTTCCGGAGGCTGCATTCGGTCAGCTCGGCGGCGTTTGACGCGTCCAACTCACCACGGACGCTGATGACTTCCGTGGCAGGCCACAGCCACCTGGTGCCGAACTGCGCGTGGGTGTGGTCGCCGAGAGGCGGTGAGGTCGATCTCGCGACACTTATTGTCTGCACTTTGTGACTCCCTCAGTAGAAATACTGCGGTCCCGTCACGCTCAGGTTCTGTGGGCTCAAACCCCTAGGTGCAGGGAGTCTCACGACCCTGCACCCGTTGACGATTCCGGGGCGGCTGTGAACTCAACCTGCATTGGACTCTACGCCGGACGATGAGCACGAACAATGATCATGGACACCGGCATCACCACTCCTGCCCCGTCAGCCCCAGCAGTTCCGCTGGAAACGCAGGGAAACAGGTACCGCTGACGGCTCAATTCCTTTGGCGGACAAGCTGTGCGGTTGGCGGCGGGTTTGACCTGCACTTCGGCCGGGTATTCGCCCGCCATGAGACTCGGTGGATTGTTCGGAACGCTTGTGCTCATCTGGCTGCTGATCGGCGTCGTGGCCGCCTGGCAGCGCGACTATTTCCAGGGCGGATCAACCAACTGCGCGACCGCCGGCGCCATAGCGCTGACGGTTCTCGCCGGACCGCTGAACTATGCGGGCGTCAATCCGAAGGTAGACGAGTGCCGTTTGCCGCAACCCAGTGCGATGGACTCCATCGCCGTCGTGAAATGAGGTCGTCATGATTCTGCTCGGCGCGATCCTGCTCATCCTGGGCTTGGTCCTGGACGTCTACCTGCTCTGGGTGGTCGGCGTGATCCTGCTGGTGATCGGTGCGGTCTTCTGGCTGCTCGGCGCCATCGGGCGCCCGGTGGCCGGCCGGCGGAGCTGGTACTGACGCGGACCATCGACCACAACACCCACATCACTGACACGGGAGGTGCATGATGCCGAATCCTTCGATCAAAGACGAGAAGCTCTATGAGGAGTTGCGCGAAGAAGGAAATTCCAAGGAGAAGGCCGCGCGGATCTCCAACGCCGCTGCCGCCAAGGGGCGTTCGAGCGTCGGGCGTTCCGGCGGAGAGTCCGGTTCGTATGACGACTGGACTGTCGATCATCTGCGCAGCCGGGCGAAAGAGCTTGGCATCAAAGGGTATTCCGACAAGAACAAGCGCGAGCTGATCGGCATGCTACGACATCATTGACCGGAAACCACTGACCGCCGAAGGGCAGATGACCCTGGAATGGCCCCGCGACCGCCAGCGGGGCCATTCTCTGCGTAGCCGTCGACTGTCCGGAGCGGTAGGCGATCTGGTGGTTTCCTCGCCAGAGCCGTCTCGGAGATCTACCGTGGAAGAAGCCCATAAGGCAATGGGGCGAGAAGTGGCGGGAAGGAGCAGCCATGCACGGCCCAAAAGATCCAGTTGACCATGCCCGGACGACACGGCCGCATGCCGGCGAGTCCATGAAAGACAACGTCATCATGCCCGCGATCGTCTTGATCCTCGTGTCGGTGGTGCTTTTCGTCGGCACCTTGGCCGCGTTCGCAACCGGCCACCCCGATGTCGGGTTGACCGTGGGTGCGCTGTCGGCGGCCGGCTTCCTCATCGGGGCGATGTGGCTCGCGCTCGAGCACCTGCGGGTACGCCGCATCGAGGACCGCTGGTACTCGGATCATCCCGGAGTGCTCAAGCAGCGGCCCAGCAGCTGAGCCCTCCCGCGCACGACCCGGCCGCCATGCGGCCGGGTTCGTCGCTTGCCGACGCCCGGGAGCGGGGTTCCAGGACTCAGAACGTCAGGGCCAGGATCGCGAAATCGATTGCCAGCAGTGCTAATCCGACCAGGGGGACCAGTATTCCCCAGCGCAGCCGCGAGGTGAAGATCGACAGGGCGAGGGTCACCACGGGCACCACGGGCGCACCATAGAACAGAATCCCGAACCAGAATTCCCCCGGCCCCTTGTCGGCGCAGGCCTGCCCGGTGCAACCGGCCATGCCCATCACCACGCCCATGCCGTACAGGAATACCAGAATGGCCGCGGGCACCGTCAGAATGGCAAGCACCCACGTCAGGGACATCCGCATCCGTCCGTCGGCATTGCGCTCGGTCTGCACAGTCTGTGATTCGGTCATTGCCTTCGCATACCCAGTTTCGTGGCCTTATGCACGGGTATTCCAGCGGCATGGCCAGATTCGGATACACCCTGATGACCGAGCAGAGCGGTCCGCGTGAGCTGGTCGGCTACGCGGTGTCCGCGGAGCAGGTGGGCTTCGACTTCGAGGTGTGCAGTGATCACTACAGTCCGTGGCTGGCCAGCCAGGGCCACGCCCCCAACGCCTGGCCGGTGCTCGGAGCGGTGGCCCATGCCACCGACACCGTGCAGCTGTACTCCTACGTCACCTGCCCGACCATCAGGTATCACCCCGCGATCGTCGCCCAGCAGGCCGCCACCGTTCAGATCCTGGCCGACGGCCGGTTCACCCTCGGCCTGGGAAGCGGTGAGAACCTCAATGAACACGTCGTCGGCCGCGGCTGGCCCACGGTCGAGCGACGCCTGGACATGCTGGCCGAGGCGGTCAAGCTGATCCGGGAACTGCTCTCCGGTGACCTGATCGACTTCCGTGGCGAGTTCTACGAGGTGGACTCGGCGCGTATCTGGGATGTGCCCGACGATCCGGTGACCATCGGGGTCTCGATCACTGGCGAGAAGGCCGTCGAGAAGCTGGCCGTGGCCGCCGATCACCTGATCAACGTCGCGCCCGACCGGGCCATCGTCGACCATTGGCGGGACCGCCGTCACGCGACCGGAGGGCTGCCCGAAGGACGGGTGATCGGACAGGTACCGGTGTGCTGGGACCCCGACCGGGATGCCGCGGTGGAGCGGGCGCACGACCAGTTCCGCTGGTTCGGCGGGGGCTGGGCGGTCAACGCCGACCTGCCCACTCCCGCTGGATTCGCCGCGGCGACGCGGTTCGTGCGGCGTGAGGACGTGGCCGAGGCCATCCCGTGTGGGCCCGACCTGGACGCCATCGTCGCGGCGGTGGCGCCCTACCGGGACGCGGGATTCACCGACATCGCCCTGGTGCAGATCGGTGACGAGGGGCAGCAGCGGTTCCTCGACGAGGCGGCAAAGCCGCTACTCGCTGCGCTGCGGGCCGAGCTGGACTGAAGAACCGGCCGACATCGGATGGCCGAGACGCATCGCCAACGGCAGCACCAACCACATCCCGACAAAGGTGATCAGGGCCACCAGGCCGGCGATCACGCCGGCCTCGTGTCCGGCAACAGTGTCGAAGATCAGCATGACCACGCCGGCCATCGCGATCCCCAGCAGCAGCAATCCGATGAACGCGCACCGGTGCGCGGCGGAGACCAGCAGGTTCAACCGGTGGCGGCGGAACAGGATGCGGTGCATGGCGACCGGGGCCACCAGCAGCGCGGTGGCGCCGGCCGAACATGCCACCGTCACCAGATAGACGATCCGCATCCGCGCATCGAGTATCGAAAACCGTTCCTGGAACGGCAGGGTGAGCAGGAGTCCGGTGAGCAGTTGGACGCCGGTCTGTACCACGCGCAATTCCTGCAGCAGGCTGGCCCAGTTGCGGTCCAGCCGTTCGGCTTCCGTTTCGTGGCGGGCGGCCTGGTCCCAGGGCTGATCCAGCTCGGGACGGTCCGGATCCATGCCCACCATGATCCCACGTGCGATCGAGGTTTCCCGTAGCGACGGGATGGGCATCCCTGGCGGGGCGGCCGCGGTGGAGAACCCGGCCCGGACGAGGAACAGGAGCGCAGTGTCGAAGTCGAGTCACCCGAACAAGTTCAGCGCGCATCTGGCGGAAAACTCCGGACGGGTTGGTCGTCAAAGATCGCGACTCGCCACGGTCGATGCGGCGCGATCGGCATGATCGAGCAAATGGGGGCGGCGCGCAGTGAGGCGGCGTGAGCCGATCGTCCAACCTGGGATACTGTCGGTCCGAGACGCCGGGAGGTGAGATGGCCGAGGAGCAGGCTCAACCCGAGTCGCCGGTCCGCGCGGAGCGGTCGGTGGAGATTCGGGTCGCTGCCAGACTTGAGAATCTGGCTGTGCTGCGCACGCTGGTGGCCGCGGTGGCGACCTTCGAAGATCTTGATTTCGACGTCGTGGCCGACCTCCGGCTGGCCGTCGACGAGGCCTGCACCGCCTTGATCCGGGCTGCCGTACCGGAATCGACCCTGAAGCTGGTCGTCGATCCGCGTCACGACAGCGTGGTGATCACCGCCTCCGCCCTCTGCGCGGAGGCCGCGGCGGTTACTCCCGGCAGCTTCAGCTGGCACGTGCTCAGTTCTCTGACCGACGAGGTCGCCACGTTCACCGACGGTGACGGCCCCGACGCCGGCGAGGTATTCGGCATCACCCTGACGACGAGGCGAGCGAGCTTGCTGCGGTGACGTCGGAATATGCAGACGTTCGCGACATGTTTCGCGAACTCAGCGGATTGTCCGAAGGCTCGTCGGCCTATGAACGCCAACGGGAGCGGATCGTCGAGCGCTGCCTGCCTCTCGCCGATCACATCGCGCGGCGTTTCGACGGCCGCGGCGAGCCGCGCGAGGACCTGGTCCAGGTTGCGCGGGTAGGCCTGGTCAACGCGGTGAACCGGTTCGATGTGGAGGCCGGCTCCGACTTCGTCTCGTTCGCCGTGCCGACGATCATGGGCGAGGTCCGCCGGCACTTCCGGGACAACAGCTGGTCGGTGAAGGTGCCGAGACGGCTCAAAGAACTGCACCTGCGGCTGGGTGCGGCAACCGCCGAGTTGTCCCAGCGGTTAGGCCGCGCGCCGACGGCCTCAGAGCTCGCCGGCGAACTCGACATGGACCGTGAAGAGGTGATCGAAGGGCTGGTCGCCGGCAGCTCGTACAACACCCTGTCGATCGACAGCGGCGGCGGTGGCGACGAGGATGCTCCGGCGATAGTCGACACGCTCGGCGATGTGGATCTCGGCCTGGATCAAATCGACAATCGGGAAACGTTGCGGCCGTTGCTCGCTCAGTTACCTGAGCGGGAGCGCACGGTGCTGGTGTTGCGATTCTTCGAATCCATGACGCAGACGCAGATCGCCGAGCGTGTCGGTGTCTCGCAGATGCACGTTTCGAGGCTGTTGGCGAAATCGCTAGCGCGACTTCGTGACCAACTGCAGTAGCGGGGTCTTGCCGTTCAGCGTGGACAGAGCCGCCGCGACGCTGTAGCACGAACGCAGCTCGCCATCCGGGTCGCAGATCCGCAACAGTCGGCTGACCGACTTGCTGGGCACCAACACCCAGTCGACATTGCCTACCGCACAACGCACTTCGATGGCCTTGAGCGCGGAATACCCTGCGGTGCCGAAGAAATCGACGCCCGTGAGGTCGATGACGATGCGCTCGGCATCGGCGATGTTGCGTGCCGCGTAGTCGGCGAACTCGGTTGCGTTCACGGCGTCGACTTCGCCGTGTGCGCTGATCACCGCCGTTGAGGGCGGGAGCCAGCGGGTGGCGAACGCGGCCGGCGAATCGTCGGTACGGTCGATCAGGGCGTTCGTCGAAAAAACGGTCATTCTTAGCTCCATCAGTCGTAATACGTGTATTCGTACTGTGGTGCGGCGTCGATCGACTACGTACGAGTTCACGCGCGTGATGTCGATGACGCTCGCTGCGGCTGTGAACTCAACCTGTCCAAACCTTACCGCGATCAAGGTCAGTGGACAATTTGTCTGAGTGGATTCTTATAGTCCGGGGCCAAACTGGTGGCATGTCGAACGCCGCGACAGTTGCCGGTGTGGTGCTGGCCGCCGGTGCCGGTAGCCGCTTCGGAATGCCGAAAGTTCTTGCCGAAGAAGGTGCTTGGCTGAAGCGGGCGGTGACCGCGCTCGACGACGGTGGTTGTGACGAGGTGATCGTGGTGCTGGGTGCCGCCGTCGTCGACGTGCCCGCACCCGCTCGCGCGGTGGTGGCCGGACGCTGGGCCGACGGGATGAGCGCCTCGGTGCGCACGGGACTGGAAGCCGTCGACGGCACAGCCGAATGGGTCGTCCTGCACACGGTCGACACGCCGGACATCGGTGCCGACGTGGTAGGCCGGGTGTTGCACGCGGCGCGCACGGCCGGTTCCGGCCTGGCCCGCGCCAGCTACGACGGGCGGCCCGGCCACCCCGTCGTCGTGGCCCGCAGGCACCTCGCGGCGCTGGTCGCCGCACTGCACGGCGACCAGGGGGCCCGGGCGTTCCTCGGTGCCCGTGACGACGTCGTCGGCGTCGAGTGCGGCGACCTGGCCGCGGGCCTGGACATCGACGTCCGCTGAGTGCGGCCTACAGCAGGCCCAGCCGTTCGACGGCGTGGCGTTCCTCGAGCAGTTCGGCCACCGACGCATCGATACGGGCGCGGGAGAACTCGTTGATCTCCAGCCCCTCCACGATCTCCCACGCACCGTCCACCGCCCTGACAGGCAGTGAGGCGACGACACCCTCGGGCACGCCGTAGATCCCGGGGGAGGGCAGTGCTACCGACGTCCAGTCATCCGGATCGGTGCCGTCGACCCAGTCCCGGACGTGGTCGATGGCGGCGTTGGCCGCCGATGCCGCCGACGACGTGCCGCGAGCCTCGATGATCGCCGTGCCGCGGGTGGCGACGGTTGGGATGAAATCGTTGGTCAGCCACTCGGTGTCGGACGCGTAATCCGCGCCGGGCCGCCCGTCGACCACGGCGTGGAAGATGTCGGGGTACATGGTCGGGGAGTGGTTGCCCCAGACGGTCACCCGGGACACGTCGGTGACGTGCACACCCGCATGCGTGGCCAGAGCGGCGACGGCCCGGTTGTGGTCGAGCCGCGTCAGGGCGGTGAACCGCTCCGGCGGGATGTCGGGGGCGTGGGCCGAGGCCACCAGCGCGTTGGTGTTGGCCGGGTTGCCGACCACGACGACGCGCACATCGCTGTCCGCGCCGGCATTCAGTGCCTTACCCGACTCGGCGAAGATCGCGGCGTTCGCCGCCAACAGATCGGCGCGTTCCATGCCCTTGCTGCGCGGTTTGGCCCCGACGAGCAGGGCGACGTCCACCCCGTCGAACGCCCGCACCGGGTCGTCGTGGATCTCCACGTCGACCAGCAGATCGAAGGCACTGTCGACCAGTTCCATCACCACACCTTCGGCCGCACGAACCGCCGAGGGCAGTTCCAGCAGCCGCAGCTTGACCGGCACGTCGCGTCCCAGCAGGGCGCCGGCTCCGATGCGGAACAGGGCGGCGTAGCCGATCTGGCCTGCCGCACCGGTCACCGTGACGACCTTGGGAGCCGCGGTCATGTGTGCACCTCCAGCCCGAGCATCTGCGTCGCGTAGCGCCGGACGGTGTCCTCCGAGATCGCGGCGGCATCCTCGAAGCCGGGGCGGCCCCGACTGCTCAGGAACCCGGTGACGGGATCGAGGATGACCTCGGCGAGCAGTTCGCCGGTGGTCGGCTCGCACACCGCCCAGGTGTACCGGGTGTCATCGGCCCAGCCGTCCGCGGCATCGTGAACGTAATCGAGGTCGTCCTCGCCGAGGTCGGCGAGCGCGGGCCGGTCGTCGACGCGGTCGTCGGCGCGCAGGCCACGCAGATACCACTGGCCGTTGTTGATCTCCACAGGTTCCACAAAGACCTCCAAATGCCGAATGGCCACCTATGACACAAGATTCAACAGAATCCGTGCCACAAGTGGCCACTCGGAGTGAAAAGAATTACTTGATCTCGGCGATCACGGTGCCCTGGGTGATGGCGGCACCGGCCTCGACGGCCAGGCCGGTGATGACACCGTCCTTGTGGGCGGTCACCGGGTTTTCCATCTTCATGGCCTCCAGGACCACCACCAGGTCGCCCGCGGCGACTTCCTGGCCCTCTTCCACGGCGACCTTGACCACGGTGCCCTGCATCGGCGCGGTCACCGAGTCACCCGAGGCCGCCGCGCCGCCGCCGGCACCACGCTTGCGGGCCTTGGGCTTCTTGCGAAGCACGCCGGGAGCAGCGCCGCCGCCGCCACCGCCGAGTGCCAGATCACCGGGCAGGGAGACCTCCAGGCGGCGCCCACCGACCTCGACCACCACGGTCTGGCGAGGAACGGTGTCCTCCTCCTCGATCGGATCGCCACCGGTGAACGGCTCGACGGTGTTGTCCCACTCGGTCTCGATCCAGCGGGTGTGCACGTCGAACTTCTCGCCGTCGCCGATGAAAGCGGGATCGGCCGTCACGGCGCGGTGGAACGGGATGACGGTCGCGAGGCCTTCGACGTTGAACTCGGCCAGCGCCCGGCGTGAACGGGCCAGCGCCTCCTCGCGGGTGGCGCCGGTGACGATCAGCTTGGCCAGCATCGAGTCGAACTGGCCGCCGATGACCGAGCCGGACTCCACACCGGAGTCCATCCGGACGCCCGGGCCCGTCGGGGCCTCGAACTTGGTGACGGGGCCGGGGGCGGGCAGGAAGCCGCGGCCGGCGTCCTCGCCGTTGATCCGGAACTCGAACGAGTGGCCGCGCGGAGTCGGGTCCTCGGTGATGTCGAGGGCCTCGCCGTTGGCGATCTTGAACTGCTGCAGCACCAGGTCGATGCCCGAGGTCTCCTCGGTCACCGGGTGTTCCACCTGCAGCCGGGTGTTGACCTCGAGGAAGGAGATCAGGCCGTCCTGGCCGACCAGGTACTCGACGGTGCCGGCGCCGTAGTAGCCGGCCTCCTTGCAGATGCGCTTGGCGGACTCGTGGATCTCCTTGCGCTGCGCGTCGGTGAGGAACGGGGCCGGGGCCTCCTCGACCAGCTTCTGGAAGCGGCGCTGCAGCGAGCAGTCGCGGGTACCGGCGACGACGACGTTGCCGTGCGTATCGGCGATCACCTGAGCCTCGACGTGGCGCGGCTTGTCCAGGTAGCGCTCGACGAAGCACTCGCCGCGACCGAACGCGGCGACGGCCTCACGGGTCGCCGACTCGAACAGCTCGGGGATCTCCTCGATGGTGCGCGCCACCTTCATGCCACGACCGCCACCGCCGAAGGCGGCCTTGATCGCGACCGGCACGCCGAACTCCTTGGCGAACGCGACAACCTCGTCGGCGTCCTTCACCGGGTCCGGGGTGCCCGGCACCAGCGGTGCCTGGGCGCGCGCGGCGATGTGGCGGGCGGTGACCTTGTCACCGAGATCGCGGATCGACTGCGGGCTCGGCCCGATCCAGATCAGCCCGGCGTCGAGCACGGCCTGGGCGAAGTCGGCGTTCTCCGACAGGAAGCCGTACCCCGGGTGGATGGCGTTGGCGCCGGACTTGGCAGCGGCGTCCAGGAGCTTCTCGAAGACCAGGTAGGACTCGGCTGAGGTCTGGCCGCCCAGGGCGAAGGCCTCGTCGGCGAGACGTACGTGCGGTGCATCGGCGTCCGGCTCGGCGTAGACGGCCACGCTGGCGAGGCCGGCGTCTTTGGCGGCGCGGATCACCCGGACCGCGATCTCCCCGCGATTGGCGACCAGCACCTTGGAGATCTTTGAGCTGGCGTGGTTGGCCACGGTGCCTCCTCGGCAGTTCTCTAAGAAACGTCTTTAAGAATCTATCGCGGGCAGTTTATGCGCCGCACCTTGAGGCTCACCAAACCGGTATCGGTTACCCGTGAGTAGGTTTCGCCTCGAATCCGTCTGTGGCTCCATCGGTCCTGCTGACGGCTGAATTTGCTGCATCGCCGCCCGGCCCGGCGGAATGACGGTGGGCCTGTGGAGATGGGGATTCTCGTCATTGTCGTCGGCGTGTTGGTGGGACCGTGAGCCTGCCCGCGGCCCCGGGACACCTCGTCCCGAAACTCGCCGAAGAAGTTCGCGCCGAACCGTAGCGGTGGGCGTCACGCCGCGCGCAGTCGCCGCTTGATACGAGTCAGCATCGCCGACATCCCACGCAGCCGCAGCGGGCTGATCAACGCGCCGAGTCCCAGCGCGGTGTAGAAGTCATCGGGCACCGCCAGGATGTCGTCGGCCGGCTGGCCGTCGAGGCCGGTCGCCAGGATCGCGGCGAAGCCACGCGTCGTCGGCGCCTCCGGGGGTGCGCTGAAGAACAACCGCACATTGCCCCGGTCCGATGCATCGACATCCAGGAACAGCGGGGACTGGCATTCCGGCACGGGCTCCATCGCCGCTTCCTCGAGATGAGTCGGCAATGGTGGCAACTCGTTGGCGAACTCCAACAGCAGCTGCAACTTGTCCTGGCCGGCCACCTCCTGGAAGTCGGAGACGACCTCCGCCAGGGCGGCCGGCATCGTCACGGTGCCGAACCCGGGTCGGGGCCGACGGCGACGGGCACCCGCACGGCGTTGCCCCACTCGGTCCACGAGCCGTCGTAGTTGCGCACCCCGGGCAGCCCGAGGAGATGGGTCAGCACGAACCAGGTATGGCTGGAGCGCTCGCCGATGCGGCAGTACACGACGGTCTTGTCCTCGGGGGTGAGGAAGCTGTAGAGCTCTTCGAGTTCGGCCCGGCTGCGGAATTGACCGCTGTCCTTGGCCGCCTTGGCCCAGGGGATCGACTTCGCTGTGGGGATGTGCCCACCGCGCAGTGCGCCTTCTTCGGGATAGTCGGGCATGTGGGTGCGTTCGCCGGTGTACTCCTGGGGCGAGCGGACGTCGATCAACGGCTGCTTGCCGAGGATGTCGAGGACGTCGTCCTTATAGGCGCGGATCGGGGCGTCGTTGCGTTCGACGACCGGGTAGCCGCTGGACTGGCGGGTGGGCACCTCGAGTGTGGTGTCGCGGCCGTGGGAGACCCACAGATCGCGGCCGCCGTCGAGCAGGCGCACATCGGGATGGCCGAAGAGGGTGAACACCCACAGCGCGTAGGCCGCCCACCAGTTGCTCTTGTCGCCATAGATGACGACGGTGTCGTCGCGGCTGATGCCCTTGCAGTCCATCAGTTCGGCGAACTGCTCACCGTCGATGTAGTCACGCACATGGGGATCGTTGAGATCGAGATGCCAGTCGATCTTGACGGCACCCGGGATGTGGCCGGTGTCGTACAGCAGGACATCCTCGTCGGACTCGACGATGGCCAAGCCGGGCCGGCCCAGGTTGCTGGCCAGCCAGTCGGCGGTGACCAGGCGCTCCGGGTGGGCGTACTCGGCAAGAGTGGGGCTGGGATCAGCAGGCAGCGGCACACCATGAGCGTACCGTCGGTCCGCCTATCTGCGTCGCCGCAGGGTTCACGGCGCGGGGGTCACGCCGTGTACGCCACCTCGTAGGCCACGGCGTACCGGCGGGCACCGTTGTTGGCGCGGAAAAGGGAGCCGCCATTCTGGGACCAGGTCACCACCCGCAGCAGTCGCTTGCCGGGCGACAGCCGCTTGGTGATGATGTCGGCGAAGGCGGCGCGCAGCCGCTCCAGATCGCATGTTTCGAAGTCGCGGGCCACGCGAACATCCCACATCGTTTCTTCGATCGGCATCGGCCCAGTGTCAACCCGTAGTTGAGACTTTCGGGGACTTGGGCGCGGCGCGCCGCCGGCAAAAAGGTTGCAATTTGGTCACTACAACCCGGCTGGTGGCGGGGCGCTGCGCCCCGGGCTGGACCGTCGTTGCTGCGGTGTTACCGAATGGTGGTCTCGCTCAACGGGATTCGGCGTGAGTATCGATGTGCCATCGGTAGCGTCGCAAATGCGAGATCGACCGGATCGGCTGGGCGTGGGCCCGCCGCCGCAGAATCCACAACGGGAGGCTTCATCATGACTGCGCGGGTAATCGCCGCTTTCTGCCGAATCGCCGCTGCCGTGACGCTGGGATGTGCTCTGCTCGTCGCAGGCCCGGCGGGCGTCGGGCACGCGGCGCCGGATCGGGGTCCGATCGTCGTCTACATCGTCGAGCATGGCGAACCGGTCTTCAGTGACCCGGCTTTGCCATTGTCCGCCAACGGAATTCGTCACGGCAAGGCACTTCATGCGGTGCTGCGGGATGTGAAGTTCACCAACGTGTACTCATCGAGTGCCCTGCGGTCGAAGCAGACGGTTTCGTATACCGCGGATCCGCTCGGCCTGCCGATCGTGCAGCTGCCCGATGGGGATCCCGCCACCCCTACCGAAGCCGCCGTGGAGCCGATCGTGCAGGCCGTGACAAAACTGCCCGCCGGCAGCACAGCCTTGGTCGGCGGCAACACGGAGAACATCTACCGCATCATCAACAAGTTGGGAATTCCGGTCGTCCAGGGTTGCGGTCCCAACCAGCAATGCGTGCCGTGCTCGGACAAGACCTGCTTCACCGAAAATGACCTGAACAGCATCTGGCGGGTCACGATCTATCCCGCCGGCTCGGGCCTCCCACCCGGCATGAAGCTGCCCACGACCCTGGACCGCCTCCACACGGAATCGCCCAACATCATGGTTCCACCGCGATCGTCCGCCGGGTAGGTCCGTCAGCTCTCGGTGCCAGGTGCCCACAGCTGCGCGACTGAAACTCCGGCTGAGGCAAGCATCCGGCGCAGCAGCGGCAGGCTCAACCCGATCACGTTGGACGGGTCTCCCTCGATGCCGTCGATGAACCAGCCGCCAAGCCCGTCGAGCGTGAAACCGCCTGCGACACCGAGTGGTTCGCCGCTGCGCAGGTAGGCCTCCAGATCCGCCTCGGACGGCGAGCCGAAATGCACCGCGGTGACACCGGTATCGGCGAGGCGATGGGTGACCGCCCCGTCGCGTACGACAAGCACCGCGTGGCCCGAGTACAGCTGGGCCGTCCGGCCCGACATGCGGTGCCATTGCCGCCGCGCCGTGTCCACGTCCCCGGGCTTGCCGCACAGCTGCCCGTCGAGAAACAGCATGGAGTCACAACCGATGACGACACAGTCCGCGGCGAGCGCCGCGGGCAGGTGGGTGAGCACCTCGTCGGCCTTGGCGGTGGCCAGTCCGCTGACCACCCGCTCCGGTGGGGCGTCGGCCAGCGACGTGATGACGGCATCCTCGTCGACGCCCGAAACGACGACCAACGGATCGAGGCCGGCCTGGCGCAGAACGCCAAGCCGGCCTGTCGATGCCGAACCCAGGACGACCCTGGTCATCTAGCGGCTCATCAGCGCCGCATGTGGGTGCGCTCCAGCAGCGTCACCCGCTGCCAGCTGAAGATCGAGTAGCGCAACTTGTCCACCGGGTGCCCCCACAGGTTGCGGTCGCGCACGGCGGGCTCGGCAGCGCCACCACCGGCGGTGCCGAGAACGGCCATCAGCGCGGCCATCTCCACGTCGGTGGGCTCACCGCGCAGCACCTTGATGTGGGCTTCGTGGTCGGCCTTCTGCTCCGCCTGCGCCTCGTCGGTGACGACGTCGGCCTCGTTCGCCCCGCTCACAGGGGAATGTTCCCGTGCTTCTTCGGCGGCATCTGGATGATCTTGCGCTCCAGCAACCGCAGCGCGTTGGCCACGTAGCCGCGGGTGTGCGACGGCGGGATGACCGCGTCGACGTAACCGCGCTCGGCGGCGATGTACGGGTTGACCAGAGTGTCCTCGTAGGTCTGCTGCAGCTCCAGGCGCAGCGCGTCGACATCCTGGCCGTCAGCGGCAGCCTTCTTGAGCTCGGAGCGGTACACGAAGCCGACCGCGCCCGAGGCGCCCATCACGGCGATCTGAGCGGTCGGCCAGGCCACCACCACATCGGCGCCCATGTCCTTGGAACCCATCACGCAGTACGCGCCGCCGTAGGACTTGCGGGTGATGACGGTGACCTTGGCGACCGTGGCCTCGCCGTAGGCGTAGAGCAGCTTGGCGCCGCGCCGGATGATGCCGTTGTACTCCTGGTCGGTGCCGGGCAGGAAGCCCGGGACGTCGACCAGCAGGACGATCGGGATGTTGAAGCAGTCGCAGGTCCGGATGAACCGGGCGGCCTTCTCCGAGGCGTTGATGTCGAGGCAGCCGGCGAACTGGGTGGGCTGGTTGGCCACGATGCCGACCGGACGGCCGTCGACCCGGCCGAAGCCGACCACGATGTTGCCGGCGTAGCCGGCCTGCACCTCGAGGAACTCGTCGTCGTCGAGGATGCGGGTGATGACCTCGTGCATGTCGTACGGCTGATTCGGCGAATCCGGGATCAGCGTGTCGAGCTCGATGTCCTCGTCGGTCAGGGTCTCCTCGATCGAGCCCTCCACCGGGGCCACCGGGTAGTGCGGCGGCTCGGCGTAGTTGTTCGGGGGCAGGTAGCTCAGCAGGTCACGGACGTACTCGAAGGCATCCTGCTCACCCGAGGCGACGTAGTGCGCGGTGCCGGACTTGGCCATGTGGGTGTGGGCACCGCCCAGCTCCTCCATGGTGACGTCCTCGCCGGTGACGGTCTTGATGACGTCCGGGCCGGTGATGAACATCTGGCTGGTCTGGTCGACCATGATCACGAAGTCGGTCAGCGCGGGGGAGTAGACGTGCCCGCCGGCCGCGGCGCCCATGATCAACGAGATCTGCGGGATGACACCCGAGGCCTTGATGTTGTTGTGGAAGATCCGGCTGTAGAGGCCGAGGGAGACCACACCCTCCTGGATGCGGGCGCCCGCGCCGTCGTTGATGCCGATCAGCGGGCGGCCGGTCTTGATGGCCAGCTCCTGGACCTTGACGATCTTCTCGCCGTAGACCTCGCCGAGGCTGCCGCCGAACACGGTGGCGTCCTGGCTGAAGATGCAGACGTCCCGGCCGTCGATGGTGCCGTAGCCGGTGATCACGCCGTCACCCAGCGGCCGGTTGCTCTCCAGGCCGAAGTTGGTGCTGCGGTGCTTGGCCAGCGCGTCGAGTTCGACGAACGATCCCTCGTCGAGCAGGGCGAGAATGCGCTCGCGGGCCGTCAGCTTGCCCTTGGCGTGCACCTTCTCCACGGCGGCCTCGCCGACGGGATGCAGCGTCTCCTCGGCCCGCCTCTTTAGATCGGCCAGCTTGCCTGCAGTGGTGTGGATGTCCACCTGGTGCTCGGCGGACGGCTCGGTAACGCTCGTCATGGGTCACGATGTTATCGGTAACCCTAAGACTGGTCTAAGAGAGGTGGCCGTGGCGCGCGTCACTCCGGTACTCGATGTGTGCTGGGCCTGACGCCCCCGACGCCCCTTGGGGCCTACTCTCTCGAACATGACCACCGGGCCGGTTCGGCTCTCCGAACTGGGCACCGATCCCGCATCGGTGCTGCGGCTCGTCGAGCAATTCGACGCGCTCGAGGAGCAGGAGCCCAACGCCGACGCGGCAGTGCGGTTTGCCGCGCTGATCGCCGGGTGTCCGGTCGGGGTCCGCTGGCCGGGCGGCACCGTCGTCCGGTACGACGCGACCGGACGCCTCGATCCGGTGGACGACGGGCCCGTTTCCGCCGAGGAGCACGAGACGGTCGTCTGGGCGGAGCGTGCCGGCGCCGCACACCCGCTGGACGAGGTGCTGATCGACCGGCTGCGCCGGGTCGTCGGGCGGGCCGCGGCGCGAACCGGGGTGAGTGGGACCCCGCGCCTGGGCGATCCGGCATTGCTCGAGGTCGTGCTGTCGGCCAAGGAGCATCGCGAGGACCGGGCCAGGGCCATGCGGCTGTTGGGGCTCGACGAGCTTCGGCCGACGTGCGTGCTGGCCGCGTCGGGTCATACGCCCGGCGAGACCGTCCGTCTGATCACCGGTGTGCTGCCCGAGCCGACGGTGCGGTCGGCGGTGATCGGCAACGCGACGGCCATCGTGTGCCAAGGATCGTTCGACATGCGCGAGCTCTCGGATCGCCTGGAACGGCTCATCGTCGAACGGTTTCCCGCGGTGGTGAGTACGCACACCGCCTCCGGACCGTGGATCGGAATCGGTTCGGTCGGAACCGCATTCAGTGCGTCCACGTCGTGGCATGAAGCCGTGCGGGCGCTGCGGTTCGCGTCGTCGACCGGCTTCGGCAGGCGCGTGGTGGCCTACGAACGGCTCAGCTCACTGGAGTTGCTGGCCGACCTCCCGATCGACCGGGTACGGCGAAACCGAGATGTGGCCCGTATCAACGAGATTGCGTCGACGCCGACCGGAGACCTCGATGTACAGACCACCGAGGCGTTCTTCGTCTACGGCTCACTGCGGCGCACCGCCACCGAGCTGCACGTCCACCACAGCACGGTCGCGGCCCGCCTGGCCCGGGTCCAGGCCGCCATGGGGTGGGACTTCGAGGATCCGGTGGACCGCTTCCTGGGCACGCTCGTACTCATGGTCCGGCGGATCTCGATGTCGTCGGCCGAACTCGCTGACGCGGACCTGCTGTAGGGGACTGGTCACCACCCGCCCGGCGGCCACTTATCGCACGCAAATCCGCGATTCGCGTGTCACAAGTGGCCAGTCGACAGGACCGGGGCGAGAAGTCCGACGAGTGTCGGGCGAACCGGCCGAATCCGCCGACGTGTGGCGGGTGACGGGCATCACCGCGTTGGCCAAGATTGCGATGCAGCCCACAACGGCTGACAAACAGCCCTCACACTCGCACATCAAGGAGGCCGACATGGCCGTCATCGATCCGACCAAGACCTGGGTCCCGGTGGAAGAACGTCTTGCCGTCACCACGAACGAGCGGCACCGGCAGGTGCTCGGCGTCGTGCTCGAGCACATGAAGGCCGAGGCCGAGCCGGACATGGACCGGCTCATGGCGACGCTGAGCCCCAACCCGGACTACCACTTCTGGTACGCCAATGCCGATATGGGCCCCAAGACGACCAAGGGTGTGCGCGCCTATTACGAGGCATTCGTGGCCAGTGGCGCCAACCATCTCGTTTTCGAGATCGATCGCCTTGCCGTCGACGATGATCTGGTGATGACCGAAGGCTGGATGAAGATGATCTATCCGGGGGCGGCCGCCCAGGCGATCGGAGTCGAGGTCGAAGACCCCGACGGCGACTATCTGTTGCTGTTCCGTCAGCTCATCAATTGGCCCGTCGACGCCGACGGCCTGATCATCGGTGAGGACGCCTACCAGACCGGTCCGGTCAGCGTGACCAAGCTGAGCCAGGAAGACCTGCCACAGGCCTACATCGACCAGAAGCGCGCCGCCGCCGAAGCCCATGCCTGACGTTCGGACTGACATCGCGTCGCTCCTGCTCGACCGGGTCGGCGATCAACACCTCGGCCTGCGCACCCGTGATCGGGACTGGACCTGGGACGAGGTGGTCGCCGAATCGGCCGCGCGCGGGGCGCTGGCGCAGGCGATGCGGGTGGAAGGCCCGCTGCACATCGGCGTGCTGCTGGAGAACGTGCCGGACTTCCTGTTCTGGCTGGGCGGCGCCGCCCTGGTCGGGGCGACCATCGTCGGGATCAACCCGACCCGGGGCGCCGCCGAGCTGGCGGCCGAAATTCGGCTTGCCGATTGCCAATTGATCGTCACCGACACCGCGGGCGCGCAGCGTCTGCGTGATCTCGACCTCGGCCTCACGCCGGAGCGGTTCCTGGTGGTCGACGGCCCGGACTACGCAGCGCAGGTCCACGCACACCGCGTCACCCCCACGGCCTCGCCGAAAGTGACCGAAGACTCGCTGATGCTGCTGTTGTTCACCTCGGGGACGACAGGTGCCTCCAAGGCCGTCATCTGCAGCCAGGGCAGGCTGGCCCGGATCGCCTACGCGGCCGCCGAGAAGTTCGGCCACGTGCGCGAAGACGTCGAGTACTGCTGCATGCCGCTGTTCCACGGCAACGCCATCATGGCGCTGTGGGCGCCCGCGCTGTCGGTCGGCGCGACGGTGTGCCTGACGCCCTCGTTCTCGGCGTCCGGATTCCTACCCGACGTCCGGTATTTCGGTGCCACCTTCTTCACCTACGTGGGCAAGGCGCTCGGATACCTGATGGCCACCCCGGAACAGCCTGACGACGCCGACAACCCGTTGGTCCGCGGCTTCGGCACCGAGGCCTCACCGGATGACCAGAACGAGTTCAAACGCCGGTTCGGCGCCGAACTGTTCGAGGGCTACGGGTCCAGCGAGGGTGGTGGCGCGGTGGCGCTGGCGCCGGACATGCCGCCGGGGGCGCTCGGCCGGCCCGCGCACGCCGGAGTGGCCATCGTCGATCCGGAAACGCTGAACGACTGCGTACCAGCGGTTTTCGACGAGCACGGCCGGGTGCTCAACCCTGACGACGCGGTGGGGGAGATCGTCGACAAGTTCGGCACCCGCACATTCGAGGGTTACTACAAGAACGACGAAGCCAATGCCGAACGCATCCGCAACGGCTGGTATTGGACAGGGGACCTCGGCTATCTCGACGCGGACGGGTTCATCTATTTCGCCGGCCGGCGTGGCGACTGGATCCGGGTCGACGGCGAGAACACCTCGGCCCTGAACATCGAGCGGGTGCTGCGCCGCCATCCCGAGGTGGTGGCGGCCGGGGCATACGCGGTGCCTGATCCGCGGTCGGGTGACCAGGTGATGGCTGCGATCGAGGTGTCCGATCCCACCGGTTTCGACGCCGCGGCGTTCATCGCCTACCTCGCCGACCAGGACGACCTGGGCAGCAAGGGAATTCCGCGGTTCCTGCGAGTGTCGAAGAACCTGCCCGTCACCGGGTCCAACAAGGTGCTCAAACGTGAACTGCAACAGGCGCGTTGGCACACCGAAGAGGTGGTGTACCGGTGGGTGGGACGCGGCGCGCCGGTGTATGAGGCCATGGGCGACGATGACAAACAGTCGCTGGACGCCGAGTTCGCGCAGTACGGGAGGCAGCGTTATCTATGAAGTGGGATGACCAGTGTGATGTGCTGATCGCCGGGTCGGGCGGTGGTGGCGTCACCGGCGCGTACACCGCGGCCCGCGAAGGTCTGTCGGTGATCCTGGCCGAGGCCAGCGACAAATTCGGCGGCACCACAGCGTATTCCGGTGGCGGCGGGGTGTGGTTCCCGTGCAACCCGGTGCTCAAGCGGGCCGGCACCGACGACACCATCGAGGACGCGCTGGAGTACTACCATGCCGTCGTCGGCGACCGCACCCCGCGGGAACTGCAGGACACCTACGTGCGCGGCGGCGCCGGGCTGATCGAGTATCTGGAAGCCGACGACAATCTGAAGTTCGCGCCGATGCCGTGGCCCGACTACTTTGGCAAGGCACCCAAGGCCAGAACCGACGGGCAGCGCCACATCGCGGCCCGGCCGCTCAAGGTGGAGAAGGCCCCCCATCTGCGCGAGCTGGTGCGCGGGCCGCTCGACGCCGACCGGCTCGGAGCCGAGCAGCCCGACGACTACTTCATCGGTGGCCGGGCGCTGATCGCCCGGTTCCTGAAGGCCACCGAGCAGTACCCCAAGGCGTCGCTTCGCCTGAACACCCCGCTGGTCGAATTGGTCGTCGAGGACGGGACCGTGACCGGCGCGATCGTAGAAACCGACGGCGAGCGTCAAGCCATCCGGGCCCGTCGCGGCGTGCTGCTCGCGGCAGGCGGGTTCGAAGGCAACGACGAACTGCGCCGCGAGTACGGCGTTCCCGGCGTCGCCCGCGACACGATGGGGCCACCGGCCAACCTGGGGCGGACGCACCAGGCCGCGATCGCCGTCGGCGCCGACGTCGACCTGATGGAGCAGGCCTGGTGGTCACCGGGGATGACCCATCCGGACGGGCGGTCGGCCTTCGCGCTGTGGTTCACCGGCGGCATCTTCGTGGACCAGAACGGGCAGCGGTTCGTCAACGAGTCGGCGGCCTACGACCGTATCGGCCGCGCGATCCTGCCGCGGCTGGCCGACGGTTCGATGACGTTGCCCTACTGGATGATCTACGACGATCGCGAGGGCGAGGTGCCGCCGGTCAAGGCGACCAACGTCTCGATGGTCGACACGCAGGCCTACATCGACGCGGGGTTGTGGCACACCGCCGACACGCTGGAAGAGCTGGCCGCGAAGATCGGCGTCCCCGCCGAGAACCTGACCGCCACCGTCGAGCGCTTCAACACGTTCGTCGCCGCCGGCACGGACGAGGATTTCGGCCGCGGCGACGAGGCGTATGACCGGGCCTTCTCTGGCGGCGCATCACCGCTCGTCGCGATCGAGAAGGGCCCGTTCCATGCCGCCGCGTTCGGTATCTCCGACCTCGGCACCAAGGGCGGGCTGCGTACCGACACCGCGGCGCGGGTACTCGACGCGAGCGGTGCGGTGATCGGCGGTCTGTACGCCGCCGGCAACACCATGGCCGCCCCGAGCGGCACCGCCTATCCGGGCGGCGGAAATCCGATCGGAACGAGCATGCTGTTCAGCCACCTGGCGGTCAAAGACATGTTAGGACGAGAGGTATGAGTGACATCCGGGAGATCGACGCCGGCGCGGCGATGACGCGGTTCGCGCGTGGCTGGCATTGCATCGGGCTCGCCGAATCGTTCCGCGACGGGCAGCCGCACGGCATCAACGCGTTCGGGACCAAACTCGTCGTCTATTCCGACTCGGCCGGCGCGCTGCACGTGCTGGATTCGTATTGCCGGCACATGGGCGGCGACCTGTCGATGGGTTCGGTCAAGGACGACAACCTGGCCTGCCCGTTCCATGACTGGCGTTGGGGCAGCGACGGCAAGTGCAAGCTGGTGCCGTACGCCAAGCGCACCCCGCGGCTGGCCCGCACCCGCAAATGGCCCACGACCGAGGTCAACGGCCAGCTGCTGGTCTGGCACGACCCGGAAGGGTCGGAGCCTCCCGCCGAGCTGACCCCGCCCACGATCGAGGGCTACGAGGACGGCATCTGGTCACCGTGGCAATGGAATTCGCTGCTGATCGAAGGGTCGCACTGCCGCGAGATCGTCGACAACAACGTCGACATGGCGCACTTCTTCTACATCCACCACGCCTATCCGACGTACTTCAAGAACGTCATCGAAGGCCACACCGCAAGCCAGTTCATGGAGTCCAAGCCGCGGCCCGACTACGCCACCAGGGAGCTCTGGGACGGCACCTATCTGCGTTCGGAGGCAACGTATTTCGGCCCGGCGTACATGATCAACTGGTTGCACAACGATCTCGCGCCGAATTTCACCGTCGAGATCGCCCTGATCAACTGCCACTACCCGGTGACGCACGACTCGTTCGTGTTGCAGTGGGGAGTCGCGGTTCAGCGGAATCCCGGGTTGCCGGCGGAAAAGGCCGAGAAGCTCGCGGCGACGATGAGCCGCAGTTTCGGTGACGGCTTCATGGAGGACGTCGAGATCTGGAAACACAAGGCCCGCATCGACAACCCGCTGCTGACCGAGGAGGACGGGCCCGTCTACCACCACCGCCGGTGGTATGAGCAGTTCTATGTCGACGTCGCCGACGTCACGCCAGAGATGACCGACCGCTTCGAGCAGGAGGTCGACACCACGCACGCCAACGAGCTCTGGCAGCAGGAGGTGGCAGCCAACCTGGCGGCACCGAGATAGTGGGGCTGGCCACCGGTGGGCCCACCGAATCCAATTGCGGTGAGTGACATTTCCTGACCCCAGTAAGCTGACCGCGATGAATACGCGACTGCCGCTGGACACCGCCACACTGCGAGCCGGATTGTGCGCGCCATGGCGTCGACTCGACGTCGTGGACGAAACCGGATCCACCAACGCCGACCTGCTGGCCCGGGCCGCTGCCGGTGAGGACATCGCCGGGTCGGTGCTGATCGCCGAGCACCAGAACGCCGGGCGGGGCAGGCACGGCCGGCAGTGGACGGCGCCGCCGCGCTCGCAGGTTGCCCTGTCGGTCGGGGTCGACGCCACCGGGGTGCCCGTCGACACCTGGGGCTGGCTGCCGTTGGCCACCGGCGTCGCCGTCGTCGACGCCGTCGCAGAAATCACCGGCGTCCGCGTCGGCCTCAAATGGCCCAACGACGTACAGGTCGGCCCGGTAGGCGGAAAACTTGCCGGCATCCTGGCCGAGGTGGCCTCACCGGCACCTGTCGTCGTGGTCGGGGTGGGCCTGAATGTGACGATGACCGCCGACGAGGCTCCCGACCCGCGCGCCACCTCGCTGACCCGGCTCGGAGCGGCCGTCGTGGACCGCGGCCCACTGGCCCAGGCAATGCTGCGACACCTGGCCGACCGTTTCGCGCGTTGGCGCGACGCCGATCCCACACTGGCGGCCGACTACCGCGAACGCAGCGTCACCATCGGCAGCCGGGTGCGGGCGATCCTGCCCGGGGACACTGCCGTGGAGGGGACGGCCACCGACGTCGACGGACTCGGGCGGCTGATCATCGACACCGGAACCGACCGGATCACGGTGTCTGCCGGCGACATCACCCACCTCCGGCCCGTGGAGTCGTAGAGTGCTGCCGTGGGGTACCCGGAGAATGTGCTGGCCAACGACGAGCAGGTGGTGCTGCACCGGCACCCGCACTGGAAGCGCCTGATCGGGGCGGTCCTCGTTTTGATCCTGGCCACCGCGGCCTCGGCGTTCGTCGCGGCCGTGGTCAACTCCATGGACTGGCAGGCCACCGCCAAGAACGTGCTGTTCATCGTGATCGGGGTGATCTGGCTCGTCGTGGTGGGCTGGCTCGCCGTGTGGCCGTTCCTGAACTGGTGGACAACCCACTTCGTCATCACCGACCGGCGGGTGATGTTCCGGCACGGCGTGCTGACCCGCGCGGGTATCGACATCCCGCTCGCGCGCATCAACAGCGTCGAATTCCGCCACGGGCTGACCGACCGGCTGTTGCGCACCGGCACGCTGATCATCGAATCGGCGTCGCAGGATCCCCTGGAATTCCACGACATTCCGCGCGTGGAACAGGTGCACTCACTGCTGTATCACGAAGTTTTCGACACCCTGGGGTCCGAAGAGTCACCCAGCTGACGCGGCTTCCCGCGGCGGCCCGGCCGGCGCAGGGTTCCGTCTGCTCCGCGCGTCCGGAGCGGCGTCACCGTGGCGGACTTCCGTTCGGCGTGATTCTCCAGCGCCTCGGCGATACCGCCACCGGTGAGCGTGGACTCCAGCGCCAGATCCGGATTGCGGCCGAACTCGTCGGGGAACACCCAGCGGCGGAACGCCCAGAACCGGAACGCCATCTGCAGCAGGTTGCCGAGGATGTAGGCCGAGATGAAGTCGGCGATATTCTCCACCGTCAGCGACACCTCGGGGACCCGGAGGCCCAGCACATAGCTGGAGAAGTACAGCGGCAGCATCGACAGCAGCACGCCCACGCCGCTGAACGCGAAGAACAGCAATGCCTCGTGGTGGCGCTCGCGGCCGCCGCGGTTCTGGAAGCTCCATTCCCGGTTCAGGATGTAGGAGGCGATGACCGCGACGATGCCGGCGATGATCTTGGCGGTGACCGGCTTGGGCTCCAGCACCGTGAGCTTGAGCGTGTAGAAGATCGCCGAATCGATGACAAACGTCGTCGCGCCGACGATCGCGAACTTGATCAGTTCGTGATGCTGCTCGGCGTAGGGACGGACGAATCGCGGCAGGCGCGCGATGGTCGCATCGGCGAAGGACACAGCTAGGCAGTGTACGGAAATGCGCCCTTCGATGCCGCATCGCTGGGAAGCCGGGCCTTAACCGCAGGTCAATGCACCGGTCATGGAGATGACAAGAATCGGCGCATGACACCATAGAGCGCGTGCCGACAACTCCCAAGAACCCGCCTGTGGTGGCAATGATCGGCGGCGGCCAGCTCGCGAGGATGACCCACCAGGCCGCGATCGCCCTCGGGCAGACACTGCGGGTCCTGGCCGCCGGGCCGGACGAGTCCGCCGCGCAGGTCACTCCCGACGTCGTCATCGGCTCCCACACCGACCTCGACGCCCTGCGCCGGGCCGCCACCGGTGCGTCGGTGTTGACGTTCGACCACGAGCACGTGCCCACCGAACACCTCGATCGGCTCGTGGCCGAGGGGGTCACGGTCAGCCCGCCGCCGCAGGCCCTGGTGCACGCCCAGGACAAGCTGCTGATGCGCCGCAAGCTGCAGAGCCTCGGCGCCCCGGTGCCGCGGTTCGCCGAGATCACCTCCGTCGAGGATGTCGAGGCGTTCGTGCGGCAGATCGACGGCCCGGTGGTGATCAAGACCGTGCGCGGCGGCTACGACGGCAAGGGTGTGGTGATGGCCGACGACCTGGCCACCGCCCGCGGCGTCGTGGCCGGTTATCTGGCCGACGGGGTGGCCGTGCTGGCCGAGGAGCGCGTCGCGATGCGCCGGGAGCTTGCCGCGCTGGTGGCCCGTTCTCCGTTCGGACAGGGCGCGGCCTGGCCGGTGGTGGAAACCGTGCAGCGGGACGGCATCTGTGTCGAGGTGTACGCCCCGGCACCCGGGTTGTCCGACGAACTCGGTTCGGCCGCACAGGAACTCGGCCTGCGGGTGGCCGATGAGCTGGGCGTGGTCGGGGTGCTGGCCGTTGAGCTGTTCGAGACCGTCGACGGCGGCCTGCTGGTCAACGAGCTGGCCATGCGCCCGCACAACTCCGGGCACTGGACCATGGACGGCGCGGTGACCAGCCAGTTCGAGCAGCACCTGCGTGCGGTACTGGACTACCCGCTCGGCGACACCTCGGCGATTGCGGCTGCTGCCGTGATGGCCAATGTGCTCGGGGCGCCGGAGACGCCGACGATGTCGATGGACGAGCGGCTGCACCATCTGTTCGCGCGGATCCCCGACGCGAAAGTGCACCTGTACGGCAAGGGGGAGCGGCCCGGGCGCAAACTCGGGCACGTCAACATCATCGGCACGGATATGGATGAGCTGCGCGAGCGAGCGGTGCGGGCGGCGCACTGGTTGTCACATGGTGAGTGGACCGATGGATGGGATGAACATGCCGGGAAGTAGTGGTGCACGCGTCGGGCTGATCATGGGCAGCGACAGCGACTGGTCGGTGATGTCCGACGCGGCCGATGCGCTCGCCGAGTTCGAGGTGCCGTTCGAGGTCGGTGTGGTCTCGGCGCACCGCACCCCGCAGCGCATGCTCGACTACGCCAAGACAGCCGCGGACCGCGGCGTCGAGGTGATCATCGCCGGGGCGGGAGGAGCCGCGCACCTGCCCGGCATGGTGGCGTCGGCCACACCGCTTCCGGTCATCGGGGTGCCGGTGCCACTGGCCCGGTTGGACGGCATGGATTCACTGCTGTCCATCGTGCAGATGCCGGCCGGGGTGCCGGTGGCCACGGTTTCCATTGGCGGAGCACGGAATGCGGGCCTGCTGGCCGTGCGGATCCTGGGCTCCGCCGATGCCGAGCTGCGGGCTCGGATGGTGAAGTTCCAGGCCGATCTGGAAGCCATGGTGCTGGCCAAAGACGCCGCCTTGCGTGATCGCCTGCTGGGCGACGGCTGACTCAATCGCCGATGAGCCCGCGAATGCGGGGTGCCAGCGATTCGATCGGTTCATCGGTCGACATCACCACCACCGCGGTGCGGCTGCCACCGCCCCGGTAGATCGGCCACGTCGCGGCCAGCGCCTCGGCGAGGTCCGACCGTGGGTTCGCCACGTCGCCGCGCAGCCATCGGCGCAGAACATGGTTGTGTGCCGCGACCACCGCGTTGGCGAACAGCTCGGCGCGCAGATCCGCCGTCCAGTCCCCGCTCTGCGCGGTTCGCAGGTGTCTGGTGAACAGTCGGACATACCGTGATACCACGGCCGTTTCGAAGTCGCGCAGGGCAGGTACGGAACGGGTGAGCCGATACCGCGTCCGGGCCCGCTCGCCCTCGGCGAGATAGTTCTCGAATACCGAGGTTGTCGCCACCGCGACCACTTCGGCGGGGACCCCTTCGGCCGGCGCTGCCGACAATCTCTCGTCGGCGCGGCGCAGTAACGCCTCGTGGTCGGGAAAGATCATCGCCTCTTTCGATCCGAACTGACGAAACGCGGTGGTGCGTCCCACCTGAGCCCGTGCCGCGATGTCATCGACGCTGGTGGCCTCGTACCCACGTTCTTCGAACAGGTCGAATGCCGCGCTGACCAGACGCTCACGGGTGCTTGGCAGGCCGGGCATGGGTGCACCCTCCTTGGGACTAAGTTCCGATGCTATGGTACTGAGTACCAAACGTAGCAGGGCGGTGTACTCGATGTGCGGTCCGGGCAACGATTGAAAAAAGAGAGCCAAGGGCTGAAAGCGAAGGAGAAGATCATGGCTGGCTGGGCCGGTAACCCATCATTCGATCTGTTTCAGCTGCCGGAGGAGCACCAGGAGCTTCGGGCGGCGATTCGGGCGCTGGCGGAGAAGGAAATCGCCCCGCACGCTGCCGACGTCGATGAGAATGCGCGCTTTCCGGAAGAAGCTCTGCAGGCCCTGAATGCCTCGGGTTTCAACGCGATCCACGTGCCGGAGGAATACGACGGCCAGGGTGCCGACTCGGTCGCGGCGTGCATCGTGATCGAGGAAGTGGCCCGCGTGGACTGCTCGGCCTCGCTGATCCCGGCGGTCAACAAGCTGGGCACGATGGGCCTGATCCTGCGCGGCTCCGATGAGCTCAAGAAGCAGGTGCTGCCGTCGCTGGCCTCCGGTGAGGCGATGGCCTCCTACGCGCTGAGTGAGCGCGAGGCGGGCAGCGACGCCGCCGGGATGCGCACCCGCGCCAAGGCCGACGGCGACGACTGGATCCTGAACGGCACCAAGTGCTGGATCACCAACGGCGGCAAGTCGACCTGGTACACCGTCATGGCGGTGACCGATCCGGACAAGGGCGCCAACGGCATCTCGGCGTTCATCGTGCACAAGGACGACGAAGGCTTCAGCGTCGGCCCCAAGGAGCGCAAGCTCGGTATCAAGGGCAGCCCGACCACCGAGCTGTACTTCGAGAACTGCCGGATCCCGGGCGACCGGATCATCGGCGAGCCGGGAACCGGTTTCAAGACCGCACTGGCGACCTTGGACCACACCCGCCCGACGATCGGTGCGCAGGCCGTCGGTATCGCCCAGGGCGCGCTGGACGCCGCGATCGCCTACACCAAGGACCGCAAGCAATTCGGTACCGCCATCGCCGATTTCCAGGCCGTGCAGTTCATGCTGGCCGACATGGCGATGAAGCTGGAGGCGGCGCGACTGATGGTCTACCACGCCGCGGCACGTGCCGAGCGTGGTGAGACCAACCTCGGGTTCATCTCGGCGGCATCGAAGTGCTTCGCCTCCGATGTGGCCATGGAGGTCACCACCGACGCCGTGCAGCTGTTCGGCGGCGCCGGCTACACCGTGGACTTCCCGGTCGAGCGGATGATGCGCGATGCCAAGATCACCCAGATCTACGAGGGCACCAACCAGATTCAGCGCGTGGTGATGTCGCGGGCGCTCCTGAAGTAGCGTTTGCCCGCCGAGTGGCCAGTTCTGACACGCGAATCGCGAAAAGCCGTGTTAGAACTGGCCACTCGTGTCAGCCGCGGGTGACCTTCTCCGTCGTACGACGCCGGTCCATCGCGCCGGCGTCGGGATTGGTCACCTGCACCAGTGACGCGCCGGCGGCGAACACCGCCAGCAGATTCTCGACGAGCTCGTCCGGAGTGTCCCATGATGCGGTGGAGAGCACCCGGTCGGAACCGGTGAAACCCTGTGCGGCCGCGGAATTCTGGGCCTTCTGCATGACCTCGGCGACCGACTGTCCGGCCAGTGCCGGGCCGGGCACGCGCTCGGGCACGATCTGGTCCCCGTGCACCCGCACCGCGGTCGCGTAGTCGGTGACCCCGATGGGCAGGTCTGCGGCCGGCTTGCCGAACGGGTCGAGCGACAACACCGCGACCTCACCGCCGGCGACGGCATCGTCGGCCTCGTCGAGCCGGTCCCGGGTGCACAGGGCCAGGTCGGCGTCCCCGTCCAGCACCACTTCACCACCGATCCACCAGATGCCGAACAACACCGCCGCGGTCTGCCAGTGCGCGGGCAGCAGCACCGCCACCCGGGTACCCGGGCCTGCGCCCAGCTCGTCACGCAACAGATTGGCGGTCTTGGCGGCCCAGTTGGCCATCGTCACCGTTGACAACTCGATGCGCTCACCGGTGGCGTCGTCGTAATAGGTGATCCGTGGCCCGGCCGGATCCGCTGCCAACAACGGATCCAGCACCGCGGCGCTGACTGTGCTCATAACCTCTGGTTGTACTCGAGGGCGGTCAGTTCACGCACTTCGGATCGTCGGCACCCGCGGTGAGAATCGGCGAGGGTGGCGGTGGCGGGGTCTCCTCACCGGTGTCGCCGGACATGTCGCCGGCCGCGGCCGGATCCACGTCGCCCAGGGTCGGGTCCGTGCCGTCCAACCCGGACCCGGGCCCGACGTAGTCGGCGGCCAGCACCACCCGGACCGCACCGGCCGGCAGCGACGAATCCTCGTTGATTGGCAGGCCGCCGAGATCTTTCGAAACCGCCTGGGCGCCAAGGTCGTCGGCCTTGGCGGCCAGAACCTGGCTCGACGTCGGCGGGGCGCCCTGGTGGTTGCCGGTGGCGCCGGGCACGAATCCCTTGTTGCTCAGCACCTGCGACACCGCGGCGGCCAGCCCGTTGATGTCGGTGCCGTTGACCACCTCGACAGTGGTCTTGTCCGGGGAGTAGCTGAGCTGCTCGGTCTTGCCCTCGTCCTGGTCCTGCAGCAGGCCGGCCACCCATTGCTGGACCTCGTCCGGATCCACCCGGACCACGCTCTGCATACCGTCGTCGCTCCAGCCGTCCTCACGCAGGATCGGAATCGTGGCGAACGCCACATTGCCCGCCGCGATCTTCTGCAGCTGTTCCGCGAAATCCATGATGTTCCAGCCGTCGGAGATCACCACCGAACGCTGCACGGCATTCTGCAGGCGGCCGAGCGTGGCCGGGCTGGACAGCGTCTTGCTGGAGATCACCTCGTGGGCCAGCGACGCCATCACCGACTGCTGGCGCGTCACCCGGTCGAGGTCGCCGCGCGGAAGGTCGTGGCGTTGCCGGACGAAGCTCAACGCCTGTGGGCCGTCGAGCTTCTGCCAGCCGGCCGGAAAATCCGCGCCCGAGAGCGGCTCGAAGACGGCATCTTTGAGGCAGACGTTGACGCCGCCGAGGGCGTCGGTGATCAGCGCGAACCCCAGCAGGCCGATTTCGGCGTAATGGTCCACCGTGACGCCGGTCAGCCCGGCGACGGTCTGGATCAGCTCCTCGCGACCGGCCTCGGTGGCCTTGGGCTCCGCGGTCGCCGGATCTTCGCCTTCGACCTCGACGAGCTGCTTCATCCGTTCGAGCTTCACGTCCCCGAAGACGCCGTTGATCTTCATCTTTCCCCAGCCCGGCGCCTCGACGTACGAGTCGCGGGGGATCGAGATGGCGGTGGCCGACTTCCCGTTGTTGGGGATACGCACCAGGATGATGGTGTCGGTGTTGGTCGACACGTCGTCGCCCGCGCGCAGCGTCTCCAGTTCCTCGGCGGACAGCGGGTTGCCGTGGGCATCGGTGCGACTGTCCATACCGACCAGCAGGATGTCGATGGCGCCGTCCTCGCCGCCCTCGCCGAGCGCGGGTGAACTGATGTGATTGATGCCGGATTCGAACGAGCGGATCTGGGTCCAGGCCACCCCGGTTCCGAGTACCACGGCCGACGCTGCGGCGACAGCGACGGACCGAAGCAGGGGGATGGGCACCTGCCCAGGCTACTTGCGGCCCGGACGTGAGCCGGGTAACGCGGACCGGCGTGCCAGACTCGGCCCATGGCGCAACGGATTGTGATCACCGGGGCCGGAGGCATGGTCGGCCGGGTATTGGCTGATCAGGCCCGTCGCGAGGGCCGTGAGACGCTGGCCCTGGGCTCCGCCGAATGTGATATCAGTGACGTCGACACGGTCCGGCAGGTCGTCGAGTCCGGCGACGTGGTGATCAACTGTGCGGCATACACGCAGGTGGACGCGGCCGAGACCGACCAGGACAGGGCGGTTGCCGTCAACGCCGCCGGTCCCGGAAACCTGGCCACGGTGTGTGCTCAGGCCGGCGCCGGACTCGTGCACATCTCCACCGACTACGTGTTCGGGGCGGACCGAGACCGTCGCACGCCGTACGAGATCGACGAGCTGACCGGGCCGGTCAACGTCTACGGCCACACCAAACTGGCCGGGGAGCGGGCCGTGCTGGCCGCCAAACCCGACGCACACGTCGTGCGTACCGCCTGGGTGTACCGCGGCGCCGACGGAACCGACTTCGTGGCGACCATGCGCCGACTGGCGGCGGGCGACGGAACCGTCGATGTGGTGGCCGACCAGATCGGGTCGCCGACCTACACCGGTGATCTGGTGGCCGCGTTGCTGCAGATCGCCGACGGTGGGGTCAGGCCAGGTGTGCTGCACGCCGCCAACGCCGGAGCGGCCAGCCGGTTCGAGCAGGCCCGGGCGACCTTCGCCGCTGTCGGGGCGGATCCGCAGCGGGTCCGCCCGGTCGGCAGCGACCGCCATCCGCGCCCCGCGCCCCGGCCGGCCTACACGGTGCTCTCGGCGCTGCGGTCCGCCGAGGCCGGCCTGACGCCGCTGCGGGATTGGCGGGAGGCGCTGTCGGCCGCGGTGGGGAACACGGCTGGAAAAGACCACCCCTCCGGCCCGCTACCCTCTACGCCGTGACTGAGGATGCGGCCCGCCCGCTCGTGGTGGTGACGGTGACGTACTCGCCGGGCCCACACCTTGACCGCTTCCTGGCGTCGCTGGCGCTGGCCACCGATCGGCCGGTGAAGGTCGTCATGGCCGACAACGGTTCGACCGACGGTGCGCCCGAGCAGGCGGAGAAGAATTACCCGAACGTGCACCTGCTGCGTACCGGCAGCAACCTGGGCTACGGCAGCGCGGTCAACCGCGGCGCCGCGCAGATATCGGATGCGGAGTGCTCGGAATTTTTTATCGTGGCCAACCCGGACGTGCAATGGGGGCCGCGTTCGATCGACCTGCTGCTCGATGCGGCCCGGCGGTGGCCGCAGGCCGGTGCGCTGGGGCCGCTGGTCCGCGATCCCGACGGTTCGGTCTACCCGTCGGCGCGCCACCAGCCGAGCCTGATCCGCGGCGGCATGCATGCCGTCGTCGGCCCGTTCTGGAAGTCGAATCCGTGGACCGCGGCCTACCGGCAGGACCGTCAGGAGCCCAGCGAACGCGAGGTCGGCTGGTTGTCCGGCTCATGCCTGCTGATGCGGCGGGCCGCCTTCGACGCCGTCGGCGGGTTCGACGAGCGCTACTTCATGTATATGGAAGACGTCGATCTCGGCGATCGGATCGCCCAGGCCGGCTGGCAGAACATCTACGTGCCGACGGCCGAGGTGCTTCACCACAAGGGCCACTCCACCGGGCGCGACCCGGCGCGCAACTTGGCCGCCCATCACCGCAGTACCTACACTTTCCTGGCTGATCGGTACCCGGCGGCCTGGCAGGCACCGTTACGGTGGACGATTCGGGGCGCGCTGGCAGCACGTGCGGGCCTGGTGGTCGGCAGTTCTCGACGTAAGCAGGCGAAAGGGCGCTGACGTGATCAATCCCGCAGAAGTGGACGCCGTCGTCCTCGTCGGTGGACGTGGCACCAGGCTCCGGCCCCTGACCCTCTCGGCGCCCAAGCCGATGTTGCCCACGGCCGGTGTCCCGTTCCTGACCCATCTGCTGGCGCGGATCGCCGAAGCCGGCATCAAGCACGTGGTGATGGGCACCTCGTACAAGGCCGAGGTGTTCGAGGAGGCGTTCGGCGACGGCTCCGAACTCGGGCTCGAGATCGAATACGTCACCGAGACCGAGGCACTCGGCACCGGTGGTGCCATCGCCAACGTGGCCGACAAGCTGCGTTACGAGACGGCCATGGTGTTCAACGGTGACGTGCTGTCGGCGGCCGACCTCAGCGCGCTGCTGGAGTCGCATGACGCCCACCAGGCCGACGTCACACTGCATCTGGTGCGGGTCAGTGATCCGCGGGCGTTCGGCTGTGTGCCCACCGATGCCGACGGCCGAGTGACGGCGTTCCTGGAGAAGACCCAGGATCCGCCCACCGATCAGATCAACGCGGGTTGTTATGTGTTCAACCGCAAGATCATCGACCAGATCCCGCGCGGTCGAGCTCTGTCGGTCGAACGCGAGATCTTCCCCGAGGTGCTTTCCCGAGGGTTGAAGATGTGCGGGTACGTCGACGCCTCCTACTGGCGGGACATGGGCACGCCGGACGATTTCGTGCGTGGTTCGGCCGATCTGGTCCGTGGCATCGCACCGTCGCCGGCGCTCAACGGGCAGCGTGGTGAGTCCCTCGTCCATGAAGGCGCGGCGGTGGCCCCCGGTGCGCTGGTGATCGGCGGCACCGTGGTGGGCCGCGGCGCCGAGATCGGTGCCGGCGCACGGCTCGACGGCGCGGTGATCTTCGACGGGGTGCGGGTCGAGGCCGGTGCGGTGATCGAGCGCTCGATCATCGGCTTCGGGGCCCGCATCGGCCCGCGGGCTCTGATCCGTGACGGCGTGATCGGTGACGGCGCCGACATCGGTGCGCGCTGCGAACTGTTGCGCGGTGCCCGGGTGTGGCCCGGGGTGTCCATCCCCGACGGTGGCATCCGGTACTCGACCGACGTCTGAGCCGCCATACCCCCGCCGAGACTACGGGTTTTGACGGGTTTCGACGGGAATCGGCACAGAAACCGTAGTGTCGGCGACCCTAGGGATGTAGTACGCGGCCACGCCGGAGCAGGCCGCGGTTGCGATGCGGGCGGCCCGTCGCGCGTACTGCACGCAGGCGCCCGGCTAGGTCGTCGCGGCGCCCGCCAGCTGTGCCAGACCGAAGTCGGTGCCCTCGGGAAGCGCATCCAGCGGCCACCAGCGCAGGTCCAAAGATTCGTCGCTGCAGGCGATCTCGGCGCCGGCCGGTGCCCGCACCACGAACTGCATGTCGAGGTGACGGGTCGGCACCCCCAGTGAACACGTCACCGGATGTACGTGCAGCGCAGCCAGTTGCGAGTCGATGGTCAGCCCGTTGATGCCGGACTCCTCGGTGGCCTCGCGCAGTGCGGCCGTCGGGATGTCGGGATCGGTTTCCTCGCAGTGCCCGCCGAGCTGCAGCCAGCGGCCGAACCGCGGGTGCAGCGTCAGCAGCGTCTGGGTCCCGGTGTGGTCGACGACCAGGGCCGAGGCGGTGATGTGGCCGGGCACGCAGGCCCGCAGGCACGCATCGGGACGGGCGGCCAGAAACGACAACACCGCGTGGCGCAGCGTGTCCTGGCCGGGATCCGTTGTCTGCCAGCGCGTGAGCAACTCGACCGCGGAGGTGTGCAGGCTCTCGGCGCTCATCTGCGGACCAGCAGGCCGTCGGTGGGCACCGGGTCACGCGCCGGCTGTGGATCAGCGGCATGGCCGATCGCGATGGCGCCCAACGGTTCCCAGTCGGCGGGAAGATCCAGTTCGGCCCGCACCAGGTCGCCGGCGAAGATCGTCGAGCCGATCCAGCAGCTGCCCACCTCGCGCACGGCCAGTGCGACCAGCAGGGCCTGCACCGCGGCTCCGACCGCGACGGTGAACATGGTGTGCTCGGCCTCGGTTCGGGCATCGTCGGGATAGCTGTGCGCGCCGTCGGGAACCAAGAAGGGGATCACGAGTTCCGGCGCGTCATAAAGGATCTGACCACGATTCAACCGTCGCTCGACGGACTCCGGGTCCCGGCCGTCGCCGGTCAGGTCGGTCCGCCATTTTTCCTTCATCCGGTCGAGCAGCCGGATCCGGGTGGCGCGGTCCTGGACCCAGACGAACCGCACCGGGCGGGTGTGGTGCGGGGCGGGCGCGGTGAGTGCTTCACCGACGGCGGCCTCGATCACCGCGGGGTCGACGGGATCATCGCTGAAGTGGCGCACCGACCGGCGTAGCAGTTGAGCCTGGCCGCGCCCCATCTGGATCGCCTCGGCGGTGCCCAGCCAGAACAGGTCGTCCTCACCGGAGCGCAGCAGCGTGCCCGCGTTCGAACCGTCGTCGGGCAGGTCGAGCCCGCGGACCACCGCCACCGGGATCGCGGTGAGCTTGCCCTTCACCAGATCGGCTGCGGCGGCGATCTCGTCGGCCACGGCCACCTCGGTGACCAGCAGCTCGTTGCCGTGCCGGTCACGCGCGCCCGCGTAGCCGTGCAGCACGGTGAGTCCGGATGCCCCGATCGCGAAGTCGGCCTGGCCGTTACGCCAGGCCCGGCCCATGGTGTCGGTGATCACCACGGCGACGGTGACGCCCAGCTGCGCACGCAGGCCGTCGCGCAGGGCCGCCGCGCTTCCATCGGGATCGATTGGCAACAGGGCCAATTCGTTGGAGTCGACGTTGGAACCGTCGACGCCGGCCGCGGCCTGGACCAGACCGATGGCGTTCTCGGTGATCAGGGTCCGGCCCTTGCGGGCCAGCACGCGGACGGCCTCATCGTCGATCAACTTGCGCCGCAAGGCGTCCCGCTCCTCCGGATCGGACGGCGCGGTGACGATGCGGCCTTCGCACTTGGAGACGATCTTGCTGGTGACCACGAGTACGTCCCCGTCGCGCAGCCACGGTGCTGCCTCCGCCAGCGCGGCGGCCAGGTTGTCCCCGGGCCGGAACTCGGGAAGCCCTGGTACCGGCAGAATCTCGACCCGGTCGGCCGAGCCGTGCTCAGTGTTCACTGCGGTGGTCACAGTGCAACGTCCGCGAGGTCCAGTCCGGCGCGCACCATCTCGGCGGTGGTCGACGGGTCGGTCATCAACAGCGGCACGGCGCGCACCCGCACGCCCTCGATGTCGGCCTGATCGCCCTCGTGCACCAGCCAGCCGTCGAGCAGTCCGGTACCCGACCGGGCGCCGAAGTGCTGTCCGACGGCCTGCGAGGTGGACTCCACGCCGATGATGCGCAGACACTCATCGGCCATGCCGCGCAACGGTTTTCCATCGATGATGGGGGAGTAGCCGACCACCGGTGCCTTGGTCGAGCGCAGCGCGCCGCGAATGCCGGGGATCTGCAGGATGGGCCCGATGCTCACGACGGGGTTCGACGGTGCCAGCAACACGACATCCGCGTCGGCGATGGCCTCGGTGACACCCGGGGCCGGGGTTGCCTGTTCTGCGCCGACGAACGCAAAACTGTGCGACGGCACCTGCGCCCGATAGCGCACCCACCACTCCTGGAAGTGGATCGCGTGGCGTGAGCCGTCCTCCGGGTCGGTGATCACCACGTGCGTCTCGCTTCGGTCGTCGGTGACCGGCAGCAGCCGGGCCCCCGGGGACCAGCGCTTGCACAGCGCCTCGGTGACCTGCGACAACGGGTATCCGGCTCGGAGCATCTGGGTGCGCACCAGGTGGGTGGCCAGGTCGCGGTCGCCCAGGCCGAACCAGTCGGGTTGCACGCCGTAGGCGGCCAGTTCTTCCTTGGCGTGCCAGGTTTCGTTGCGATGGCCCCAGCCGCGTTCCGGGTCGATGCCGCCGCCCAGGGTGTACATGCAGGTGTCGAGGTCGGGGCAGATCCGGACGCCGTGCATCCAGGCGTCGTCGCCCACGTTCACGATCGCGGTGAGTTCATGCTTGCTGTCGGTGCCACCGAATGCCCCGAGTCCCAACAGGTGCTGTACCCCCAGCAAAAAGCGGGCGCCTCCGACGCCGCCGACCAGAACGGTGATCTTCACAACGTCCGACCCTAGGCGTTGAGGCCGCGCGGATGGAAACGACGTCGTCACGGGCAGGACACGCCGATGTCGCGACGCGCCGATTTGACATTACGAGATGGTATGAATTCGCGCCCTGGCGCTTGACCCCGGCAGCTAACACGTGTGTAATCACAGATGTGTCATTTCCCGGTTGGTGACCGATTCCGGTGTCGCGGACCGAGATTCGATCAAATGTTCGAATGGGGTGACCGCAGAGAACAATGGTGGGGCTCCACTTAGGATCTACGAGACCGAGTGAGGAGGCGGGGGATAATGTCTTATGAGAGCGGCGATTTCGATCGTGTGGTCCGGTTTGACAGCCGGCTACTCGGCTCGGTAGACAACGCACCGCACATCGACGCCGGGCCGACACCGGAGGGGGCGGCCGGACGCCCTCAGCTGAGTTTGGTACCCGATCACATTGATGGTGATCCGGCAACGGAGGACGACCAATGGCAGGAACGTGCGCTGTGCGCACAGACCGACCCGGAGGCGTTCTTCCCGGAGAAGGGCGGGTCTACCCGCGAGGCCAAGCGCATCTGCCAGGGCTGCGAAGTCAAGGATGCCTGCTTGGAGTACGCGCTCGCGCACGATGAGCGCTTCGGTATTTGGGGAGGTTTGTCAGAACGGGAGCGTCGCCGCCTCAAACGCGGCATCATCTGACGCTCACGGTTGAGCGCCCTTGCGGGCGCCCGACGTCAGTCCTCGTCGATCGTTGGGTCGATGACTGACGGTTCGACTCCCAGATAGGTGGCCACCTGGGCCACCAGGATTTCATGCAGCAAGTCGGCAAGCTCATCGGATCCTTTGACCCGGCGCTCGATGGGCTTGCGGAACAAGACAATTCGAGCCCGGGTCGAGTTTCCCCTGACGTCGACCCCGGCGGGTATCAGCCTCGCCAACGCGATCGGGCCGTCGGCGATGACCTCGGGCGGCCATTGCACACTGTCCGGATCTTTCGGGGACATCCGCGGAATCTCGTCGACGGCGACGTCGAGTTCCCGCAGTCGCGAACCCCACCGCCGTTCGATCGGCTCATACGATTCCAGCACCGCCATGTCGAACCGTTCGGCGCGACTGCGCCAGCCGGGAACCGTTCGCGGAAGCAGCGGCCCGCGAATATCGCGGCCGCGGCGCGATCGCCATGGGTTGCGCTGGGCCACGGCGTTGATCGTAACGGTTCGGGATCGGGGGCCCCTCCGCTGCGCGTGTCCGGCACCGCGCAGCGACGGTCCGAAGTAATCTCTGGTGCGTGAATGTTCCCCGTCGCTGCTGCCGGCCCGGGTGCCCGCACTATGCCGTGGCGACGTTGACTTTTGTCTACTCCGACTCCACGGCTGTGGTCGGACCTCTTGCCACGGTGTCCGAGCCCCACTCCTGGGATCTGTGCGTCGGCCACGCCGGACGCATCACGGCTCCGCGAGGCTGGGAGCTGGTCCGCCATGCCGGCCCGTTGCCCGCCCACCCCGATGAAGACGATCTGGTGGCGCTGGCCGATGCCGTCCGGGAAGGCCAGCCGGGCGCGGCCCGCGGTGGCGTCGTGGCCGGATTCTCCGACCCGTCCACCGGTGTGGGCACCGGCGCGGTGCTGGCGCCGGCGGCGCGTCCCGCGGAGACCAACGGACGGCGTCGCGGCCACCTGCGGGTGTTGCCGGATCCCACCGATTAGCCGTCGACCGGGCCACGAGTAGTGAACGTGTCGATGCCGCCCGACGGCTAGGCTGGCGCCAACGATCCCGTTTCACAAGGAGCTATATGTCTAGGCCAGCGACGGCTGTTCACGATGTCATCAAGGCCTATGACGTCCGCGGATTGGTCGGCTCCCAGATCGACGAGGATTTCGTTGCCGAGGTCGGGGGTGCGTTCGCTCGTCTGGTCCGCGCCGACGGTGCGAAGCAGGTCGTGATCGGCTACGACATGCGGGAGAGTTCACCGGCACTGGCCGCCGCGTTCGCCGACGGCGTCACCTCCCAGGGCCTGGACGTGGTCCGCGTCGGGCTGGCCTCCACCGATCAGCTGTACTTCGCCTCGGGCCTGCTGGACTGCCCGGGGGCGATGTTCACGGCGAGCCACAACCCGGCCGCCTACAACGGGATCAAGCTGTGCCGGGCCGGGGCCAAGCCGGTGGGCAAGGACACCGGACTGTCGGTCATCGCCGACGAGGTGATCGCCGGGGTGCCTGCGTTCGACGGCCGTGCGGGTTCGGTGTCCGACCGCGACGTGCTGGCCGACTACGGGGCCTTCCTGCGGTCGCTGGTCGATCTTTCCGAGTTGCGCCCGCTGCGGATCGCCGTCGACGCGGGGAACGGGATGGCCGGCCACACCACCCCTGCGGTGCTCGGACCGATCGCGGGTGCCACCGTCCTCCCACTGTTCTTCGAACTCGACGGAACGTTCCCGAACCACGAGGCGAACCCGCTGAATCCCGACAACCTCATCGACCTGCAGGCCCATGTGCTGGCCACCGGCGCTGACATCGGCCTGGCGTTCGACGGCGATGCCGACCGCTGCTTCGTGGTCGACGAACTCGGCCGTCCGGTGTCGCCGTCGGCGGTGACCGCCCTGGTGGCCGCCCGTGAGCTCACCCGCGAGATCGGTGCCACGGTGATCCACAACCTGATCACCTCGCGTGCCGTCCCGGAACTGGTGGTCGAGCGGGGCGGCACCCCGGTCCGGTCGCGCGTCGGCCACTCGTACATCAAGGCTCTGATGGCCGAGACCGGCGCCATCTTCGGCGGGGAGCATTCCGCGCACTACTACTTCCGTGATTTCTGGGGCGCGGATTCCGGCATGCTCGCCGCGCTGCACGTGCTGGCCGCACTCGGCGAGCAGGACCGTCCACTGTCGGAGATCATGGCGGACTATCAGCGGTACGAGGCCTCCGGCGAGATCAATTTCACCGTCAGCGACGCGCCGGCATGTGTCGACGCCGTGCTGAAGTCCTTCGGCAGCTCGATCCACTCCATCGACCATCTCGACGGTGTCACCGTCGATCTGGGTGAGGGGAACTGGTTCAACCTGCGTACCTCCAACACCGAACCGCTCCTGCGGCTGAACGTGGAAGCACGTACGGCCGAGGACGTGGCCGCGCTCGTCGACAGAGTTTCGGCGCAGATCCGTGAAGTGAGCGAGCCGGTGCCGTGAACGCCGTGGACGCCACGGTTGACCTGGATGACGGTGACGGACTTCTCGCCGCCGATCGGAATGGTCTGCTGCGGGCCGCGGCGATGGCGGGAGCCCAGGTTCGGGCGACGGCCGCGGCGCTGGCCGAAGGCGTGCTCGACCCGCTGCGCGCCGATCATCCTCCGCGCACGGTGATTTGGGTCGGCGGCCGTGGCGCCGCCGAGCATGCGGGCGCGATCCTGGCGGGTGTGCTCGGCGCGTCGATCGCGGCGCCGTTCGTGGTGGCCGGAGAAACCCCGCCGTGGCTCGGCGCGTTGGACGTGGTGATCATCGCCGGTGACGATCCGGGTGATCCTGCCTTGGTGAACGCGGCAGCCACGGGTGTGCGTCGCGGCGCCCGCGTGCTGATCGTGGCACCGCATGAGGGGCCGCTGCGTGACGTCGCCGCCGGGCGCGCGGTCGTGTTGGCGCCGCGGCTGTGGGTGCCCGACGACTTCGGCCTGACCCGCTACCTGGCCGCCGGGCTGGCCGCGCTGCACGTGGTGGATCCGGGTACGCGCGTGGACCTGTCCGCGCTGGCCGACGAACTCGACGCGGAAGCGTTGCGCAACAGCGCCGGACGGGACCTGTTCACCAATCCCGCCAAGACCCTGGCCGAGCGGATGTCGGGCGCTGACGTGGTGCTCGCCGGCGCCAACCCCGCGACCCTCGCACTGGCCCGCCACGGCGCCACCGCGTTGCTTCGGCTGGCCGGGGAAGTCGTCGCGGCCGCGGGATTGGGCGACGTGCTGGCCGCGGCGGGCAATGGGGAACTCGGGTCACCCGCGGCCCGCTCGCTGTTCCATGACGAGGAGATCGACGGGCCGCTGCCACGGCGCACTCGGACGTTCGCGTTGATCACCGATGACGAACGACAATTGGTGGGGGCCCGGGTCGCCGGCTTCGACGACATATCGGTGGTCGGTGCCGAGGACGTACCCGAATCGGCCGGGACGGTCCTGCCGGCCGGGCGCCCCGAACAACAACTGGCGGTTCTGGCCGTACGTGTCGAGATGACGGCCGTATACTTGAAACTGGTTCGAGGATAAGAAGTGCATCTGCTACGCGGAGTGGTGCGGACCTATGCCTGGGGTTCGCGGACGGCCATCGCTGATTTCACCGGAAGGCCAAGTCCCACAATCCATCCAGAGGCCGAGCTGTGGTTCGGCGCGCATCCCGGCGATCCGGCCTGGCTGCAGACCGAGCACGGCGAAGAGTCGCTGCTGCAGGCCGTCACCGATGACCCCGAGGGGCAACTGGGCAATGTGGCGATCGGCAGATTCGGCGACACGTTGCCGTTCCTCGTCAAGGTGCTCGCCGCCGATGAACCGTTGTCCCTGCAAGCCCATCCCAGTGCAGCGCAGGCCCGGGAGGGCTTCGACCGTGAGGACCGGCTCGAGATTCCGGTGTCCTCGCCGATCCGGAATTACCGTGACCGCAGCCATAAGCCCGAATTGCTGGTTGCCCTAGGGCAATTCGATGCCCTCGCCGGATTCCGGCCCGTTGAGTACACGGTCGAGTTGATGCGTGCGCTCGCCGTCTCGGACCTGGACCCGTTCATCAACCTGCTGTCCGATCAGTCCGACGCCGACGGGTTGCGTGCCCTGTTCACCACCTGGATCACCGCGCCGCAGCCAGACCTCGATGTGCTGGTGCCGGCCGTCCTCGACGGCGCGGTCCATTACATTCGTTCGGGGGAAAAGAAATTCGCCGCCGAGGTCAAGACGGTGCTCGAACTCGGTGAGCGCTATCCCGGTGATGCCGGCGTGCTGGCCTCACTGCTGCTCAACCGCATCAGCCTCCAGCCGGGTGAGGGCATCTACCTTCCCGCCGGCAACCTGCACGCCTATCTGCACGGCGTCGGAGTCGAGGTGATGGCCAACTCGGACAACGTGCTGCGCGGTGGCTTGACCCCGAAGCACGTGGACGTGCCGGAACTGCTGCGGGTACTGGACTTCACCCCGACCCCGGAACATCAACTGGTCCCCGAAACCGTCACCCGCGGAGCGGAAACCATCTACCAGACGCCGGCCCAGGAGTTCGCGGTGTCGGTGCTGACGGTCGACGGCGACCGGATCGGTGACGAGATCGACGTGCACTCCCACCACGACGGTCCGCAGCTTCTGCTGTGTACGCAGGGTGCCGCCGTCGTGTACGCCGACGACGACAAGCTGACGTTGGACCGGGGCTCTGCGGCCTGGGTGGCGGCCCAGGACGGCCCGATCCGTCTGACCGCCGGAGAGCCGACGAAACTCTTCCGCGTGACCGTTGGGATCTAGCGGCCGCGAATCACGAAGCCGTGGTGGCCATTTCCCGGCCCTCGTCGTCATGACGCCGGCGCTGGGCGAGCCACTGCTTGATGTTGTTGCGCACGGCGCGTCCGATCAGTCGCGGCGGCGGCACGAGATACAGGCTCTCGAGCAGGCTGGTCCTGCGCAGGAACCATTCGGCGAGAACGGGATCTTTCTCGGCTGCTGCGACGAATTGTTTGAACAGCTCGTACACCGGCCGGTACCACCAGACGCGGCCGCCGTGCGCCCCGTGCTCGGCATGGTCGGCCGCGGCGTTCATCAACCACACCGGGTAGATCGTCCTGGCGGTGTTGAACGCCAGCCGCCACGTCAGGTCGTCCGTCCCGCGGGCCAGCGCGGTGCGCAGCCCGGCGGCCTGCAGCGCGGTCACCGTCACGCCCTGCCCGAACGTGGGGTTGAGGCTCACCACCGCATCACCGAACGGCACGATTCCGTCCGGGAACCTGCCGATCCGTTCGTAGCGGCGCCACTTGCTCGTCGGGTAGCGATGAAAGTTCATGGCTCCGACGGGCGTACCTGCCCGCAACGCGGCACTGATCTCGGCCGGCAGGATCTCGTCGGCCAGAGCGCAGACGCCCGCGAAGTCACGCGGGGGTTCGGATTTGGCGACCCCGAAACTCGTCACGGTCCAGATGCCGTCCTCGTGGAACAGCATGCCCATACCCAACGGCCGGCTCCGGGTGGCGCCGACGATCACCATCTTCTGGGCGATCAGTTCCTCCGGGATCGTCACGCGCTGCGAGGCGTAGGTGACGCCGATCTGTATCGAATCCTCACGTGGACGGTCGAATCCCCACTGCTGCAGCCACGCGGGCAGCCGGCTGCCGCGGCCCGACGCGTCGACCACCAGGTCCGCCGGCACGACGTCACCGTCGTCGAGCAACACCCCGGTCACTCGCTCTTTCGCCGCGTCGTATTGCGGCTGCGCGACCACGCGGCGGCTGATCTCGATGCCGGCCAGAGCGCTGACGCGCCTACGGATCTGCCATTCGAGTTGGCCACGGCTCGGCACGTAGGCGACGTACTTGTCGTCCAGGCCGGTCTCCAGGACGTGGCCGGCGGCGGCGAAGTGAATCGACTCGTGGCGGTTGCGCACCACCGGGACCCCGGAGGAGGCCATGTCGTCGAGCAGGCCGGGGAACAGGCCTTCGAGCTCTTCGGCGCCGCGGGCCATCAGCAGATGGACGTGCTGCCCCTGTGGAATGGCACTGCGGTTCACCGGCTGCTCCGGGAGCTCGTCCCGTTCATAGAGCGTGACGTGCTCGTAGTGTTCGGAGAGCACCCGGGCCGCGCAGAGGCCGGCGATGCTCCCTCCGACGACAACGGCATGGTTCGGGGAAATTTCGAGAGTCCTGCCCATCGAATTCCACGGTACGGGGGGCGGGGCGCACCCACCGTAGGAATGAGAATCCGCGTCAATTTTGTCCGGCATTATCCCCTCTTCTCCGGCCGGCGGCGCCGCGTCGCCACCATGGGCCCCGGCGCAGCGGCGAAACGAACGGGGCGGCGGGCTCCGCATCGGCCCTGGTCGGCCCGCTAAATCACGGTCTGGTGACCAGGCTTGCAACAAACCGGGGCACAATTCCGTGGCTGGGGCCGTGATGCGGCTCTCAGATTGGTACCCTCTGCAAGCAACTTCACTCAACGGATGGGGAAATGACGACGGTCAGCGACGCGGACGACGGCTTATCAGAGGACCTCTACATCGACCGGGTGGAGGCCCTCTCTCGAGCTACGGTCCGTCGCAGCTTCGATCCGTACGTCGACATCGACTGGGAAGCGCCCGAGAACGCGCTTGACCGGAACGACCCCCGATGGCAGTTGGATCCGGAGTCGTCTCCGCTGGGGGCCACCGACTGGTATGCCGAACAGCCGATGCAGCGGCGCATCGACATCGGTCGCTGGGTCACCGCAAACACGCTCAAGGTCACGCTGCAGTTCGAGATGATGCTGATCCGCGGCGTTGTGCACTACGCGGGAAAAATGCCGAACGGCTCGCGCGTGTTCCGGTACCTCCTCCACGAGCTGACCGACGAATGCAACCACATCCAGATGTTCCAGGAGTTCATCAACCGCACCGGCGAAGACGTTCCCGGGATGCGGCGGGGCTCTCGGGTGATCGGGCCGATCCTGGGCTTCATCGGGGGCTACGCCAACTTCATCCTCTTCATGGGGGTGCTGTGCGGCGAACAGCCACTGCACTTCCAGCAGACGCTGCAGCATCGTGGTGCCGCTCATGTGCCTCCGCTGCTGAACAAGGTCACCTACATCCATCTGGCCGAGGAAGCTCGGCACATAGCGTTCGCCGACGATCATCTGGCCGAGCGGGTCAAGAGCGCCAGCCGTCTCAAACGGGCGTGGTACGCATTCCTCTTCCCCTTCTTTCTCCGGTGGCTGATCGGGGAGATGATCGGACCACCGCGCAGTTTCGCGCGTGAGTTCGGCGTCCCGCGCCGGGTCTTCAAGGCCGCTTACTGGAGGAGCGCTGAATCCCGCCGGATGATGGCCGAATCCGCCGCCGACGTGCGGCGGGTTGCCGAGGATCTAGGCCTGCGGATGGCCGGGACACGTTGGATCTGGCGAGTGCTGGGTATCGAGGGGCGCCTCCCGCGGTACCGCGGTGAGCCGGATCGGAGTCCCATGAGCACGCGCACGACCGAGATGCGAACGGTCGCGGCGTGGCGCCTCGTGCCCGTCGCGATCATGGCGGGTGTCGCCCTGCTGGTGGCACCGGACGGCGTGAAGATCATCGCGTGCGCCGCCGCCGGGGCGGGCGTATGGGCCGCCTACCACGTGCTGCGGGATCGGCGCGGCGGTGTGGTGGGCAACCAGCCCTTCGAATGGCCGCGGCTCTTTGTCTGGGTCGCGGTGTGCGTGGCGATGATTCCCGCGGGCGGGCTGATCGGTCTCGCCCTGGTGGTGTTCATGATCTGGGCGCTCGCCGAATACATGCCCACCATCTGACCCGGTCCCGGTAGTCCGGCGCGTCCCGCTCCGTCGGCAAAACAGCGCAGGACTGTGAAGCACAGCCCTGCGCCGAGGGAGTCGGTGTCGGAGAGGTCAGACGGGCTTGTGGAACGTGTAGACCCGGTACTGGATCAACCCGAGCTTGGACAGCCACTTCATCCAGCGGGTGCCGACGATCATCGTCTTCTGGGCGTCCGCTGACCCCTGCTCGCGGAAGAACTTCAGCAGGAACGGATAGGTCGGCAACGTGTTCTTCCGGATGTTGCGTTTCGCGGCGAGCTCGAGGCCCGCACGCTTGCCCATGGACTTGTACGACCGCAGCGGGACGTTGCCGAGCGTCCCGTAGGACTTGGCGATCCGGGGCCGGATCGCCATCCAGATCGGGGTCTTGCCGAAGAACATCATGGTCGGAACGAAGTCGGACACCGCGATGTAGCCGCCCGGCTTGAGCACGCGGGCGGCTTCGGCGAGGAACTTCTCGCGCGACGGGAAGTGGAAGATGCACTCGACGGCCAGGACTCGGTCGAACGAGTTGTCCTCGAACGGCAGCTGACAGGCGTCGGCCTCGACCCAGCCGATCTTGTTGCCGTTGACCGGCTTGGTCTGGGTCTCGGCCGCAGCGAGCTGGCGCGGGTCGATGTTCAGGCCGGTGAGATCCATGTCGGAGTACGTGCCGTTGATCTGCTGGATGGTCCCGCCGAAACCGCAGCCGGCGTCCAGCAGCTTCTGCCCGTCGGCCACCTGTCCGGCCGCGAACAGGACGTGATCCATCTGCTCCATGGCAGCGATGTAGTCGTCACGGGTGCCCGTGGCGGTCTTGGGGTTCTCCCAATAGCCCCAGTGCACCTGGTTTTCCCACAGCTGCCCGGTTTCGCCACCGTCCTGCCGTTCGTCTATCAGCAGGTCAAAGTAGGGAAGCTCAGCCATGCGCCGGACGGTATCACGATCCGTCCCGAGTGTGACGTACGCCCCACTGCTGGGGGAGGGCACGGTTCTGCAGCAGTTTTGTGAGTCCTACGCAATTGGGGGCCGCCGTGATGGGAACATGACGTGACCCAGGCCCGGACGAGAGGCACCACCACACATGTCTGCCCTTCGGCGCATCAAGACCATCGAGCAGTCGATCGCCGACACCGATGAGCCGTCGACGCGGCTGCGCAAAGACCTCACGTGGTGGGATCTGACCGTATTCGGGGTGTCGGTCGTGATCGGCGCGGGCATCTTCACCATCACCGCATCGACGGCGGGCAACCTGACCGGGCCGGCGATCTCGATCGCATTCGTCATCGCCGCCGTGGCATGCGGTTTGGCGGCGCTCTGTTATGCCGAGTTCGCCTCGACCGTGCCGGTGGCCGGAAGCGCGTACACCTTCTCCTATGCCACCTTCGGCGAATTCGTGGCGTGGATCATCGGCTGGGATCTGATCCTGGAGTTTGCCGTCGCATCCGCGGTGGTGGCGAAGGGATGGTCGAGCTACCTCGGGACGGTGTTCGGGTTCGGCGGCGGGGTGGCCGACTTCGGCGGCCTGGCCGTGGACTGGGGCGCGCTGCTGATCATCACGATGGTGACGGTCCTGCTGGTGATCGGGACCAAGTTGTCGGCGCACTTCAGCCTCGTCATCACGATCATCAAGGTGTCCGTCGTGCTGCTGGTGGTGATCGTCGGCGCGTTCTACATCAAGGCCGCCAACTACACCCCGTTCGTCCCGCCGGGTGAGGCCGGCGAGGGTGCCACCGGTGCCGACCAGTCCCTGTTCTCACTGTTGACCGGTGGTGCGGGCAGCCACTATGGCTGGTATGGCGTGTTGGCCGGCGCCTCGATCGTGTTCTTCGCCTTCATCGGGTTCGACGTGGTCGCGACCACCGCCGAGGAGACCCGCGATCCACAGCGCGACGTGCCCCGGGGCATCCTGGCCTCGCTGGGCATCGTCACGGTGCTCTACGTTGCCGTGGCCGTGGTGCTGTCGGGCATGGTGTCCTACACCGTGCTGCGGGACGCGCCCGACGGCCACGCCAACCTGGCGACGGCGTTCGAGGCCAACGGTGTGCACTGGGCGGCGAAGGTGATCTCCATCGGTGCCCTCGCGGGTCTCACCACCGTGGTGATCGTGCTGATGCTCGGCCAGACGCGGGTGCTGTTCGCGATGTCGCGCGACGGCCTCCTGCCACGACGGCTCGCCGTCACCGGAAGCCACGGCACACCCGTGCGGATAACGGTGATCGTCGGCGTGCTGGTGGCGATCGCCGCCTCGGTTTTCCCGATGGGCCGACTCGAGGAGATGGTCAACATCGGCACGCTGTTCGCCTTCGTGCTGGTCTCGGCGGGCGTCATCGTGCTGCGCCGGACCCGTCCCGACTTGAGGCGCGGGTTCCGAGTGCCGTGGGTGCCGGTGCTGCCGATAGCTGCGATCCTGGCCTGCCTGTGGTTGATGCTGAACCTCACCGGGTTGACCTGGATCCGGTTCCTGGCCTGGATGGGCATCGGCGTACTGGTGTACTTCGTCTACGGCCGGAGGCATTCCGTGCTGGCCAACCGTGAGGTCGCCACGGTCTGAGCACGCGCCGGGAGCGCCGGCGGCATCGACATCGAAGCCAGGGACGGATCCAACCGTGGATCCCGTCCCTGGCTTCGTTCTTATGCGGCGACGGTGCGCCGCGACGTTCCCGCCCTGGCTGTGACCCCCGACACCCTGACGGCTTTACAAAACATATCGATATGTCTAGACAAGAGACATAACAGTACTTATAGTCAAGGTATTGCAGTGATAGCTCTCACATAAGGAGGCTCATCGTGGTGGCAGGACTTTCCGACGGCCAGGGCGTGGCAGACGTCCGGCAGTGGCGGGACAAGAAGCGGCATCTGTGGCTGATGGGGCTGATCGCCCCGACGGCGATCTTCGTGATGCTGCCGTTGGTCTGGGCGCTGAACCAGGCCGGCTGGCACGTCGCCGCGCAGGTGCCGCTGTGGATCGGCCCGATCCTGCTCTACGTCCTGCTGCCGCTGCTGGACCTGCGGTTCGGTCCGGATGGCCAGAACCCGCCCGACGAGGTGATGGAGCAGCTGGAGAACGACAAGTACTACCGGTACTGCACGTACGTCTACATCCCGTTCCAGTACGCCAGCGTCATCATGGGTGCCTATCTGTTCACGGCATCCGACCTGAGCTGGCTCGGGTTCGACGGCGGGCTGAGCTGGCCGGCCAAGATCGGCATCGCACTGTCGGTGGGTGTGCTCGGAGGGGTGGGCATCAACACCGCACACGAGATGGGGCACAAGCGCGACTCGCTGGAGCGCTGGCTGTCCAAGATCACGCTGGCCCAGACGTGGTACGGCCACTTCTACATCGAGCACAACCGTGGGCACCACGTCCGGGTGGCCACCCCCGAGGATCCCGCGTCGGCACGTTTCGGCGAGACGTTCTGGGAGTTCTTGCCGCGCAGCGTGTTCGGAAGCCTGCGCTCCTCGTGGGAGCTGGAAGCCCAGCGGTTGCGCCGGCAGGACCGCTCGCCGTGGCATCCGTCCAACGACGTGCTCAACGCCTGGGCGATGTCGGTGGTGTTCTGGGGAGCCTTGATCGCGATCTTCGGCCTCGGCGTCGTCCCGTTCATGTTGATCCAGGCCATCTACGGGTTCAGCCTGCTGGAGTCGGTGAACTACCTGGAGCACTACGGCCTGCTCCGCCAGAAGAACTCGAACGGTCGTTATGAGCGCTGCGCGCCCGTGCACAGCTGGAACTCCGACCACATCGTGACCAACCTGTTCCTGTACCACCTGCAGCGGCACAGCGATCACCACGCCAACCCGACGCGCCGGTACCAGACCCTGCGCAGCATCGACGGCGCGCCCAACCTGCCGAGCGGATACGCATCACTGATCGGGCTCACGTACCTGCCGCCGCTGTGGCGCAAGGTGATGGACCATCGGGTGCTGGAGCACTACGACGGTGACATCACCAAGGTGAACATCCAGCCGCGACTTCGCGAGAAGGTGCTCGCGCGCTACGGGGCCCCGAACACGGGAGCCGCCGCATGAGCGCCTATCAGTGCCCCGGCTGCGGCTACGTGTACGACGAGGCCAAAGGAGCCCCGCGCGAAGGGTTTCCCGCCGGAACCGCATGGGACGACGTGCCCGACGACTGGTGCTGCCCGGACTGTGCGGTGCGGGAGAAGATCGATTTCGAACCGATGGGAGTTCCGACATGAGCGAGCCATACAAGCTCTACGTCTGCGTGCAGTGCGGATTCGAGTACGACGAGGCCAAGGGCTGGCCCGAGGACGGCATCGCACCGGGCACCCGCTGGGACGACATCCCAGACGATTGGAGCTGCCCGGACTGCGGTGCGGCGAAGTCCGATTTCGACATGGTCGAAGTCTCACGGTCGTGACATGTCGATCGACGCGCTCGAAACCGGACAGGAAAGCGATATTGTCGCCCGTGTGAGTCGGCCGCGAGACAAGCAGCGCATCCCGTATGCGGAGGCATCCCGGGTTCTGCTGCGCGACTCGATCCTGGACGGCATGCGGGACCTGCTGTTGACCCGCGACTGGTCGGCCATCACGCTCTCGCACGTGGCCCAGGTCGCGGGTATCAGCCGTCAGACGATCTACAACGAATTCGGTTCCCGCCAGGGGTTGGCCGAGGGCTATGCCATGCGACTGGCCGACCGCCTGGTCGACGCGGTCGACGATGCGATCAACCACAACGTCGGCGAGGTTCATGCGGCGTTCCTGGAAGGCTTCCGCGCCTTCTTCCTCGAGTCCGCCGCCGATCCGCTGGTGATCTCGCTGCTCACCGGCGCTTCCAAGCCCGACCTGCTGCAGATCATCACCACCGGCAGTGGGCCCATCATCACCCGGTGCTCGGCCCGGTTGACCGGAACCTTCCAGAACAGCTGGATGAAGGCCAGCGACGAGGACGCCGGCGTGCTGGCCCGGGCGATCGTGCGGCTGGCGATGAGCTACGTGTCCATGCCGCCCGAGGCCGATCATGATGTGGCCGGTGACCTGGCCCGACTCATGACGCCTTTCGCCGAGCGCTACGGTGTCATAGATACCCCGTAGCTGTCAGTGCGCCGCTGCTGTTGAACGCATGAGCGCCTGTCCCGCGAGCCCGCAGGCTAGAGGTATCTGCATGTGGCGTCGCCGCTTGGCGCCCGCGTGCGCTGGCAAGCAATCACGACTGAGAGAGGGCTCTACATGACTGAGTTGAAGGCTGACAGCCTGGGCGGCATCGACTTCAAGGTGGCCGACCTGTCGCTGGCCGAATTCGGCCGCAAGGAAATCCGCCTTGCCGAACACGAGATGCCCGGCCTGATGGCCTTGCGCCGTGAGTACCACGACGTGCAGCCGCTCAAGGGCGCCCGCATCTCCGGCTCCCTGCACATGACCGTGCAGACCGCGGTGTTGATCGAGACCCTGGTGGCGCTCGGCGCCGAGGTGCGATGGGCCTCCTGCAACATCTTCTCCACCCAGGATCACGCCGCCGCGGCCGTCGTCGTCGGCCCGAACGGCACCCCCGAGGAGCCCAAGGGCACCCCCGTCTTCGCCTGGAAGGGCGAGACGCTGGAGGAGTACTGGTGGGCCGCCGAGCAGATGCTCACCTGGGAGGGCGAGCCGGCGAACATGATCCTCGACGACGGCGGCGACGCCACGATGATGGTGCTGCGCGGCGCGGAGTACGAGAAGGCCGGTGTCGTGCCGCCCGCCGAGGAAGACGACTCGGCCGAGTGGAAGGTCTTCCTCGGCGTCCTGCGTGCGCGCTTCGAGTCGGAGAAGGACAAGTGGACCAAGATCGCCGAGTCGGTCAAGGGTGTCACCGAGGAGACCACGACCGGCGTGCTGCGGCTGTACCAGTTCGCCGCCGCGGGTGAGCTGGCGTTCCCGGCGATCAACGTCAACGACTCGGTCACCAAGAGCAAGTTCGACAACAAGTACGGCACCCGGCACTCGCTGGTCGACGGCATCAACCGTGGCACCGACGCGCTGATCGGTGGCAAGAAGGTGCTGATCTGCGGCTACGGCGACGTGGGCAAGGGCTGTGCCGAGTCGTTGGCCGGTCAGGGCGCGCGCGTGCAGGTCACCGAGGTCGACCCGATCAACGCCCTGCAGGCGCTGATGGACGGTTACGACGTGGTGACCGTCGAAGAGGCGATCGGCAACGCCGACATCGTGGTCACCGCGACCGGTAACTTCGACATCATCCTGCTCGAGCACATGAAGGCCATGAAGGATCACGCGATCCTGGGCAACATCGGCCACTTCGACAACGAGATCGACATGGCGGCCCTGGAGAAGTCCGGTGCGGTGCGCCTGAACATCAAGCCGCAGGTCGACCAGTGGACCTTCGGTGACACCGGCAAGTCGATCATCGTGCTGAGCGAGGGCCGTCTGCTCAACCTCGGAAACGCCACGGGCCACCCGTCATTCGTGATGAGCAACAGCTTCTCCAACCAGGTGATCGCCCAGATCGAGCTGTGGACCAAGAACGACGAGTACGACAACGAGGTCTACCGCCTGGCCAAGCACCTCGACGAGAAGGTCGCGCGCATCCACGTCGAGGCTCTCGGCGGCACGCTGACCAAGCTGACCAAGGAGCAGGCCGAGTACATCGGCGTCGACGTCGAGGGTCCGTACAAGCCGGAGCACTACCGCTACTGAGTCTCCTTTTCTGCGCGAGCAGTCACAGAATCCCCCTCTTCCCTAGGGAATTGGGGGATTTTGCGTCTGTTGGGCGATGTCGCCCACTAAGCGGATCGCTTATGTCGGTAGCGGACAACTGGCAGGCTCTGCCTGTTATTGTTCCGCCTCGTGGGTCGGGTCTGGGGGGTTCTGTGTGTCTTGCTGCTGTTCGGATGCGCCGGAGTGGTTCCTGCGCATGCCGATCCGTCGAACGACGGACACGATCCGATCTTCAACGAAGACGAGTACATCGAGTTCTACACGCCGCCAAACCCATTGCCGGGCGCCGCTGGTGATCTGATCAAGTCCGAGCCGTCCCGGCTGGTCCTGGAACCGTCCGGTCAGCTCGGCGCCATCGTCGCGGATGGAACGCGAATCATGTACCGCAGCACCGATGCTCGCGGCAACCCGATGGCGGTGACGGGCACCTACTTCGAGCCGCACAACGCATGGCCGGGCGAGGGTCCGCGCCCGTTGATCGTCTACGGGCCGGGTACTCAGGGCCAGGGCGACCAGTGCGCACCCTCGCGGCAGTTCAACCAGGGCATCCACTGGTCGCCGTGGCTGGACGTGGCGTTCAACTATGAGGAACTGTTCGTGGCGACGATGGTGGCGCGCGGATTCGCCATCGTGATGACCGATTACCAAGGGCTCGGCACGCCCGGCTTGCACACCTACGTCAACCGGATCGCCGAAGGCAACGCCATGCTCGACGCCGGCCGCGCCGCGATGAAACTACCCGGCACGTCGCTGGATCCGCATGGGCCGGTGGCGTTCTGGGGTTACTCTCAGGGCGGTGGGGCAGCGGCATCGGCGGCCGAACTGGCCGCGTCCTATGCCCCGGATCTGCATGTGGTGGGTACCTACGCCGGCGCCCCGCCCGCCGATCTGAAGGAGCTGTTTCCCTACGCGGACGGCAGCGCGTTGGTCGGCGTGGTCGGTTACGCGCTGAACTCGGTGATCACCAGCTATCCGGAATTCGAGGACCTGATCCGGTCCAAGCTGACACCGCGTGGGGCAGACCTGTTGCAGAAGGTGCAGGACCAGTGCATCGCCGAGACGATCACCAAGTTCATGTTCCGGCACTTGCAACCCTATTTCAACGTCGACATCTACCAGGCCGTGCACGAGGAACCGTTCAGCACGTTGTTCGACATGCAGAAGATCGGCAAGTACAAACCCAATGCGCCGGCGTTGATCCTGAGCAATCGGTATGACCCACTGGTGCCGTGGACCGCGGCCAATCAGCTCGGCCGGGACTGGTGCGCGCAGGGAGCGGACGTCCAATTCTGGACGAACGAAGAGCCGCCGTTCCTGAACAAGCTGGTGATCAACCACGCGCTGCCGATGCTCGTCGACGGCGAGCGGGCCATGCAGTGGATTGCCGACCGCTTCAACGGCTTGCCGACCACACCCAACTGCGGCGAGTTCTAGCCCGGAGGGTGGTGGTGGCGGTCCCATGTTGACTGCGCCCTTTTCCGTGCGGCCGGCGAGCGGCACGGTGGAGGTATGAAATTCGGCGTCAGCACATTCCTTACCGACCAGGGCCTGGCGCCCACGAAACTGGCGAAAGCTCTCGAGGACCGGGGATTCGACTCACTGTTCGTCGCCGAACACACTCACCTACCGGTGGCCGGACCGGTTCCGCCCGAGGGCGACCTGCCTCCGCACGACTACTACCGGTCGCTGGACCCCTTCGTGGCGCTGGCAGCAGCGGCCGTGGTCACCGATCGACTGCTCCTCGGTACCGGCATTGCCCTGGTGGTGCAACGGGATCCGATCACCCTCGCCAAGGAAGCTGCGACTGTGGACCACCTCTCCGGCGGTCGGTTCCAGCTCGGCGTCGGCGCCGGCTGGTTGCGTGAGGAGATGCGCAATCACGGCACCGAACCGAGGACCCGGCTGGGGTTGATGCGCGAGAGGGTGCTGGCGATCAAGGAGATCTGGACGGCCGACGAGGCCCAATTCCACGGCGAGTTCGTCGATTTCGGACCTATCTACTCATGGCCCAAGCCGGTCCAGCGGCCGCATGTACCGGTGCTTGTCGGCGGCAACGGCCCGACCGTGTTCGACCGCGTGCTCGAATACGGTGACCAGTGGGCGCCGAATCTGGTTGGCACCCCTGAGGAGCTCGTCACGCGGGTGAAGGAACTGCAACGCCGGGCCGCCGAGCGTGGACGTGACCGGATACCGGTCACGCTGATAGGTGCCGACCAGCGTGGCTACCTGGGGCCGGATCGGCAGAGCGCCATCACGCCGTTGACCGCCCGCGAGCTGGAGGTGTTGGCCGAGGGCGGAGTCGATCATTGCGTGTTCTTCCGCGACGCCGCCGCCGGGGAGGCCGAGGCATTGCGATATCTCGACGAACTCGCTCAGCTGGTCGCGCCGTTGCGCGATTGATCCCGCATCACCGTGTCGAGGCGTCCGTCGGTACCGGTCCCGGGTCTCGGGTTGTACAGCACCAGATGCCAGCCGGGATGATCGGTGACGGCAAGCGTTGTCTTGTCGAACACCAGCTCGCCGGCCTCGGGATGCAGCACGGCCTTGATCGCCTGTGAATGGCGGCCGACGTCGTGGCGTACCCACAGGTCGACGAACTCGGGGCTGACGGCGCCGAGATCATCGGCTATCTCGGCGAACCGGGCATCGCCTGGATACTGTGCGGCGTCGGCTCGGAAGGCCGACACCACCGCGGGCGCGGCCGCTGCCCAGTGGAGGTACATCCCGCGGTACCGGGTGTTGGTGAAGAACGTGACGAGACAATTGCGGTCGGTATCGCCGTAGCCGAACACCCGCCGGGTCGCATCGTTGATGCCCAGCAGATTCCAGTACCGGTCCTGCAGCATCGCCGGCCGTGGCGACCACGCCTCGAGCAGATGGATGAGTTCGGGAGTGACTTCGCTCGGGGGCTCACCGGCCGGCGGGGGATTCATCCCCGACAGCGAATACAGGTGCGACCGTTCAGGTTCCGAGAGCCGTAGGGCAGTGCTGATCGCATCGAGCACATTGGCTGACACGCTGATGTCGCGGCCCTGTTCGAGCCACGTGTACCAGGAGGTTCCGACGCCTGCCAGCAGGGCGACCTCCTCGCGGCGCAGTCCCGGGGTGCGGCGCCGGTGGCCGTCGACCAAGCCCACATCGGCCGGCTTGAGCCGGGCCCGGCGGGTCCGTAGGAAGTCACTGAGTTGCTCGCGCTTCATAAGCAGATGGTAGGAGCGCCGCAAGAGTCGGCAGGTCCGCGGCCTGGTGGTGTCTCCTCGGCGATGTGCGAGCCCGCGATGGGCCCCTCCGTGGAGGGGCCCATCGTCGTGACACTGGCTGGTTATTCCTTGTCGTTGGCCTTCTTGGCGGAGCTGTCCTTGGAGCTGTCAGCGCCGCCGCCCTGGGAGCCGGACGCCTTGGAACTGGTGCCGGCACTGGAACCGGTTGAACTGGAACCGGATTCGTTCGCGCTGCGGCTGGTGTGTCCAGTCGAACCGCCGCGGGCGTTCTTGACCGCGTCCTTGATGCCCTTGACCAGATTCCGCTTGGTGTCCTGCGCCGATGTGCCGCTCTTGGGCAGGGCCGCCTTCGGACGCGTCTTGACCTTCTGCGCCGTTGTCGTGCCGGTGCTTTCGGCCTCGCCGGCCGATTCCGCGGGAGCAGCGGTTTCCTCGTCGGCCGTCGGTGTCGTGTCGGCGGCCTCGGCAGGCGCTTCCGGCTTCGGCACGGCCACCGACACCAGCTTGTTCGCGGTCGCATGGGTCAATTCGGTTGCCGCGGCGGCCTCGTCGGAAACCGGGCTCTCTACCACCGGTGCGGCCGCGGCGGCCTCGTCGGCAACGGTCTCGGTGTCGACACCCTGCAGCTTCTTGACGATGTCGTCCACGGTCGCGGTGCGCAGCAGGTCGCGGAGCTTGGTGACGGCGGCACTCTCCGCGGTGTCGCTGAAGATGTCGCCCAGTGCGGCGGGCTGCAAACCGAACAGCGGAGGCTTGGGTGCGGGCGCGTTGCCCTTGCCGTCCCAATCGTCCCAGCCGCTGCCGAGCAGCACACCGACCGTCTGCGACAGCCCCTGCAAGGCGCCGATCGGTCCGACCGCCTCGCCCTTGACCGAAATGGGCAGGGCACCGAGCTTGATGTCCATGCCGATGCTGTTGAAGATCGAGCCGCCGACCGAGGGGATCGTTACCTTGTTGCCGTCTTCGTCGGTGTACTCGTAGGTGCTCCGGTCGGTGGAGCCTGGCGTGAGCAGACCGCCGAATGCGATGTTGAGACCGGCGATGGTGACGGTGTCCTTGATCAGGCCCGCGTCGTTGATCATCGGTGCCAGGGCATCGAGGTTGAGCGTGGCGCCGTTCAGGAAGGCGTCGACCATGCCCGCAGGCACCCCCAGCAGGCTGGAGAGTGCGGTCGTCGAATCTCCGGCCTGGAGCGCGTTCGAGATTGCCACGGCGCTGTTGAGCAGCGCCACCGCCGGGCTGATCACCGGGCTGACGGATCCGATGAGGACACCGCTGAGCGGCGAGGACAGGACGTTCATGACTCCCGAAAAGAGTTCGGGGTCAACGCCTTCGGCCAGGAAGCCGGGGAACATGTCGATCGCCATGCCGTGCATGCCGCCGAGGGTGTGCTTGAGCACCGCCTCCCGGGTGGCGTCGTCCGCACCGATCAGGGTGAGACCCGTCGCCAGTTTCATCACGTTCGCGGCGAACTGTTGCGACACCGCCTCGAAGCTCGACGGGTCCTCGAACAGCTGCTTGGCGTAGCCCAGCTGGTTGACGATCGCCTGCTGCAACCCGACGCCTGGGGCCAACAAGAAGTTGTCGGCGAGGACCTTGCCGTCGGCTTTCGCGGTGTCGAACGCCGCCTGCCACGGTGCGAACGGGTCCCACCCGGCGGTGAGCCGCACGGCGTCGGCCTGAATGTCGTGCTGAGCGCCGGCCGGGATGGGTGAGATTCCCGGGGCGGCCGCGATCATCGCGGCGCTGGCCAAAACGGCACCAGCGGCCAGCCAGTGACGGGTGTTTTCTTGCTTCGCACCAACGCCGTTGTGGGGCTGAGCAACGAGATGCACGGCATCTCCTTTCGCATCTGTAAATATCAGGCACAGACCATAGCCCGCAGAAGTAGTTGAAAGTGCAAATTTCTGGCAAAACTTGACGCTGGATTCAGGTTCTGGCGGTGGGGCAACCCGGGTGGTTGACGAAGCTGCAGATAACCGGCTCCTGACGCCGGTCGCGGCAAATTCTTAAGGTTTTTCTCATGCTCGGCTCAGCATCGGCGTTCGAGGGCCGGTGTGGGCCCGGAACGGCGGCGGGCTACACTCGATGCCCGCTCGAGGTCAGGTGTGCGAGCGGTTGATCTTGATTGGCTTCTCTGACGGCCACAGGTGCTGTGCCGCAAGGAGTTTCCCGGCATATGGGATCGAGGGTGCCGGGCGCCACGGCGCGGTCGGTGCGCCGCGGCAGCGGCGACGCCATCGGTCGGCGACGCTTCACCGGAGCGACGGCCGCCGCCGAAGCCGGAGGGGTTCGCACCGTCGGTCGACGGGGCGATAGGCAAACACTGATTAGTGGAGCTAGTTGGCCTCGGGCCGACTCGTGGGCTGCTGCGAGGCCTGCTGGCGGGCTACCTCTGCCTTCACCAGATCGGCGATCTGGATCGCCGCCTCGAGCTCTCGTGCCTTGGCGAGGTCATCGCTCGCCGAGGCCACCTGCCAGTGCGCCACCGGCGCAATCTCACCGTCGAGGAACTGCCGCCGGCATCGGCCGCGCTGGATCTTGCCGCTCGACGTGGTCGGAATCGACAGATGTTCGACCAACGCCACCGAGTTCGGCTCGACCCCGAAGCGTTCGGTCACTGCCGTCCGGATCGCCTCGGCGACGCCGGTGAGTTCGACCGCGGGGTCTCGATCGCGATGCACTTCCTGCACCACGACGAGCTGTTCGACCGACTCGAGGCCCGGTGTGAACGCGAAGACAGCGCCACGCCCGGAGACCAGCACCGGATGGCAGCCCTGCACGGTGCGTTCGATGTCGTTGGGGTAGTAGTTGCCACCGCGGATGACGACGAGATCCTTGCAGCGCCCGGTGATGAACAGCTCGCCCGAGCGGAGGAATCCCAGATCGCCGGTGCGCAGGTAGGGACCGGCCGAGCTGTCCGGCAGGACCGCCGAGAAGGTCTCCTTGCTCTCGTCCGGCCGACTCCAGTAGCCCCACCCGACGCTGGGACCCGCGATCCAGATCTCGCCGACTTCGTCTGTCCCGCAACGACGGTGCGTCACCGGGTCCACGATGACCACCTGTTGGTCGTCGTGCGGCCGGCCACAACTCACCAACGCGACGGCCGACGGGTGCCCGGCCGCGACGTCGACGACGCGGTCCTCTTGCAGCCCGGTGCGATCGATGTGGTGGACGATCGGGCGTGCGGCGTCGGACCCGCCGGACACCAGCAGGGTCGCCTCCGCGAGCCCGTACACCGGACGCAGTGCCTCCGGCCGGAATCCGGCGGGAGCGAATGCATCGGCGAAATTCTCCAGGGTGGCGGCCTGCACGGGCTCGGCCCCATTCATGGCGGTGGCCAGGCTCGACAGGTCGAGCACGGCCCGCTGCTCGGCGGTGCTGTGCTCGACGCACAGGTCGTAGGCGAAGTTCGGTGCGGCGGTGAACGTGGCGCGGTGCCGAGATATCGCCTCCAGCCATCGCATCGGCCGCTTGACGAAGGCGGCCGGTGACATGAGATGGGTGGTACAGCCGACGTAGAGCATCGAGAGGATCGCGCCGATGAGGCCCATGTCGTGATGCGAGGGCAGCCAGAACACGCTCGTGGCGGTGTCGTCGCCGTTCCATACCCGACGAATCGACTCCATGTTGTGCAACAGGTTGCGGTGGGTGAGCGCAACGCCCTTGGGTGACGTCGTGGAACCGGAGGTGTACTGCACCATGGCGATCGCGTCGGGGTCGATCTCGGGTGCCGCCCAGCTCTCCGCCTGGCCGCTGACCTCGTCGGTGCGGACCCACTGCAGATCGCGTCCCTCGGCCAGCTCGTCGATCGCTGCCTTGATCTTGCCTTGCGTCTCGGCGGTGGCGAGAGCGAAGCGGGCATGCGCGTCGGGAACCACCGAGGACAGCCGCGGGGCCAACCGCTCGTGCACCGGCACCGCGACCACGCCGGCATAGGCGCAGCCGAAGAACCCGGCGATCGAGTCCAGGCCCGGCCGGCACAGCACCAGGGCGCGTTCGCCGCGGGCGTCCAGCCGCTGCAGCGTCGCCGCGATCGCCCGGGCCTTGCGGTCCAGCTCCTCGTAGGTCAGCTGCGTGCGGTTCTCGTCGTCGCCGTTGTAGGAGAAGCTGAACGCAACCTTGTCCCGGTACGTGTCGGCGCGCTGCCGGAGCAGGTCCACCAAGGTGGCTGCAGCGAGCGTCGTGTCCTGGTGCATCCCACTACCTCATCCGTCGGCGATCTCGGGCACCGAGCGACCGTACCCGAAGGAAATGCTAAGCACAGCTATCTTTTGTGGTCCGGGGTGACTCCCGATTCGGCGACCGGGAGGCCGTCCGGGTCTACATAGGATTCGGATGTTCATCGGAGCAGTGGGCAGGGGGAAGCCATGAAGGACGTCACGATCGCCTTCGACATCGATGGGACATTGCGGGACAACACGATCACCGACGCCTACGTCGCCAATGAACGGATCCGCACGCTGTTGATCACCCTGGCGAGCATGAAGAACACCCGCATCATGCTCTGGTCCGGCGGCGGTGAGGCATACGCACGTCGAGCGGCCGCTGCCATGGGACTCGTGAAGTACATCGACGTATACGCGGACAAGGGCTACGGCGGATATGACGCCAACGGGCACCCGATCTTCCACACCGATCTGAAACCGGACATCGCGTTCGACGACATCGATGAATGCGCGCTGGGCGGCCTGAATCTCATTGTGCAGGAACGGGGATTCACTCCGGGCTACGTGCCGCCCGAGCAGCGCCCGGTCTAGTTGCCGGCCCGGGCGCGGCGTTAGGCTGCCCGCGTGCTCATCGCGATCGAGGGTGTCGACGGCGCCGGAAAACGTACGCTGACCAACGGGCTGCGAGCGGCGTTCGAGGCCGCCCACTTGTCCGTCGCCAGTTTGGCGTTCCCGCGGTACCACCATTCGGTGCCCGCCGACCTGGCCGCCGAGGCGCTGCACGGTGCACACGGCGACCTGGCCGACTCGGTCTATGCGATGGCGACCTTGTTCGCCTTGGACCGGGCCGGGGCCCGCGACGAGATCGAACACCTGCTGGGCGCCTACGACGTCGTCATCCTCGACCGCTACGTCGCCTCCAACGCCGCCTACAGCGCGGCCCGGCTGCACCAGGGCGCCGACGGCGATGTGGTGGCCTGGGTGCGCGAGCTCGAGTTCGACCGCCTGAAACTTCCCGAACCCGCCTGGCAGGTGCTGCTCGACGTTCCGACCGAGCTGGCCGCCCAGCGCGCCGAGCATCGGGCCAACACGGAGGCCGACCGGGCCAAGGACGCCTATGAGCGCGACGGCGGGCTGCAACAGCGCACCGGCGACGTCTACTCGGCGCTGGCCGCCGCCGACTGGTGCGGCCGGTGGGCCGTCGCGGGCCCGGATGTGGACCCGGCCGCCCTCGCGGGGCGGCTCAGCAGCCAATAAAGCCGAGACACCCGCGTGTGGTACCCCGGTTTTGTCGCGATCGGGTGACACCATGGACACCATGAGGCAAAGGATCCTTGTCGTCGACGACGACCCATCGCTGGCTGAGATGCTCACCATCGTCTTGCGTGGCGAGGGATTCGACACCGCCGTCATCGGCGATGGCAGCCAGGCGCTCACCGCGGTCCGCGAACTGCGGCCCGACCTGGTCCTGCTGGACCTGATGCTGCCGGGCATGAACGGGATCGACGTGTGCCGGGTGCTCCGGGCCGACTCGGGTGTGCCGATCGTCATGCTGACCGCCAAGACCGACACCGTCGACGTGGTGCTCGGGCTGGAATCCGGCGCCGACGACTACGTGATGAAGCCGTTCAAGCCCAAGGAGCTGGTGGCCCGGGTGCGTGCGCGGTTGCGCCGCAACGAGGACGAGCCCGCCGAGTTGCTGTCCATCAACGATGTCGAGATCGATGTGCCTGCTCACAAGGTGACCCGTCAGGGCGAGCAGATCTCGCTGACACCGCTGGAGTTCGACCTGTTGGTGGCGCTGGCACGCAAACCACGGCAGGTGTTTACTCGTGATGTGCTGCTCGAACAGGTGTGGGGATACCGCCACCCCGCCGACACCCGTTTGGTGAACGTGCATGTCCAGCGGTTGCGGGCCAAGGTTGAGAAAGACCCGGAGAACCCGCAGGTGGTGTTGACCGTTCGAGGAGTGGGATACAAGGCCGGACCCCCGTGATCTTCGGCTCCAGACGGCGCATCCGTGGGCGCTGGGGAGGTTCCGGCCCACTGTTGCGCGGGTTGGGGACGCTTGGCAGGGCCCTGAGCCTGGTGTGGCGGCGTTCGCTGCAACTTCGGGTCGTGACGTTGACCTTGGGGCTCTCGCTTGCCGTCATCCTGGTGCTCGGCTTCGTGCTGACCAGCCAGATCACCGACCGGATCCTCGAGGTCAAGGTCAAGGCCGCCACCGAGGAGGTGGAACGCGCCCGGGTCACCGTCGGCGGCATCGTCGGCGGTGAGGAGAGCCGTTCGCTGGACAGCAGCCTGCAGCTTGCTCGCAACACCCTGATCGACCGCAAGGCCGACGCCCGTGCCGACGTGGCCGGGGCGTTCGACGCGGTGCTCATCGTTCCCGGCGACGGGCCGCGTGAGGCCACCGCGGCCGGGCCGGTGCAGCAGGTGCCGACGGCCTTGCGCGATTTCGTCAAGGCCGGCCAGGTCAGCTACCAGTACGCCACAGTGCGGACCGACGCGTTCTCCGGGCCGGCGTTGATCGTGGGCAGCCCGGCATCGTCGTCGGTACCCAACCTTGAGCTGTACCTGATCTTTCCGCTGAACAACGAGGAGAGCACCATCTCGCTGGTGCGCGGCACGATGGCCACCGGCGGGGTGGTGCTGCTGGGTCTGCTCGCCGCGATCGCGTTGTTGGTGGCCCGCCAGATCGTGCAGCCGGTGCGGTCGGCCTCGCGCATCGCCGAGCGGTTCGCCGAAGGGCACCTGACCGAGCGGATGCCGGTGCGCGGCGAGGACGACATGGCCCGGCTGGCGGTGTCGTTCAACGACATGGCCGAGAGCTTGTCGCGGCAGATCCAGCAACTCGAGGAGTTCGGTAATCTGCAGCGCCGCTTCACATCTGACGTCAGCCACGAGCTGCGGACCCCGTTGACAACGGTGCGCATGGCGGCCGATCTGATCCATGACCACGCCGAGGATCTCGACCCCGCGTTGCGCCGGTCCACCGAGCTGATGGTCAACGAGCTGGACCGGTTCGAAACCCTGCTGGCCGATCTGCTGGAGATCTCCCGGCACGACGCCGGCGTGGCCGAACTGTCCGTGGAGTCGGTGGATCTGCGCTCCACTGTGCAGAGCGCGCTGGACAACGTCGGGCACCTGGCTGCCGACGCCGAGGTCGAACTCGACGTGAACATGCCCGACGACGAGGTGATCGCCGAGGTGGATCCGCGTCGGGTGGAACGGATTCTGCGTAATCTCATCGCCAATGCCATCGACCACGCCGAGCGGAAGCCGGTGCGGATCAGGATGGCTGCCGACGAGGACACCGTGGCCGTCACGGTCCGGGACTTCGGCGTCGGCCTGCGTCCCGGCGAGGAGAAATTGGTGTTCAGCCGGTTCTGGCGGTCGGACCCGTCGCGGGTGCGGCGCTCCGGCGGCACCGGCCTCGGCCTGGCCATCAGCATCGAGGACGCACGCCTGCACCAGGGCCGGTTGGAGGCGTGGGGTGAACCCGGCAAGGGTGCCTGCTTCCGTCTGACCCTGCCGCTGGTCCGTGGCCACAAGGTGACCACCAGCCCGCTTCCCCTGAAACCCGTTGCGCCGCAGCAAGGACAACAGCGGCGGCGCGCCAACCGAGACCGGGAGCCTGCGGAGGAGAGCGTGTGAAGCGCCTGCTGACGGTGGTGATCGTCGGTCTGGTAGTCCTGGTGTCCGGATGTGCGGGAATTCCGAATTCGTCCTCCCCGCAAGCGATCGGGACGGTCGAGAAGCCGGCCCCACCGAATTTGCCGAAACCGGCCCCGGGTATGGATCCCGACGTGCTTCTGCGCGAATTCCTCAAGGCCACTGCCGATCCCGCCAACCGACATCTGGCGGCGCGGCAGTTCCTCACCGAGTCGGCCTCCAGCGCCTGGGACGACGCCGGCAGCGCACTGCTGCTCGACCGCGTGGTGTTCGTCGAAACCCGTGGAGCAGACCGGGTTTCGGTGAGCATGCGGGCGGACATCCTGGGTTCGCTGTCCGATATGGGGGTGTTCGAGACGGGGGAGGGGGCACTGCCCGACCCCGGTCCCATCGAACTCGTGCAGACGCCGGGTGGGTGGCGCATCGACCGGCTGCCCAACGGGGTTTTCCTTGACTGGCAACAGTTTCAGTCCACCTACAAGCGCAACACCCTCTACTTCGTCGACCCGACCGGATCCACGGTCGTGCCCGATCCGCGTTATGTGGCGGTGTCCGATCCCGACCAGTTGCCGACCGAACTGATCTCCAAACTGCTGGCCGGGCCACGCCCCGAGATGGCCAGGACCGTGCGCAACCTGCTCGACGCACCGCTGCGGCTGCGCGGACCGGTGACCCGGGCCGACGGCGGCAAGACCGGGGTCGGGCGCGGCTACGGTGGTGCCCGGATCGATCTGGAGAACCTGTCGACCACCGATCCGCACAGCCGCCAACTGCTTGCCGCACAGATCATCTGGACCCTGTCGCGGGCCGGGGTCAGTGGTCCCTACGTGATCAACGTCGACGGCGCTCCACTGGACGACCGGTTCGCCGACGGGTGGGAAACCTCCGACGTCGCGGCCAGCGACCCGGGGGCGGTGCCCGGGGCGGTGGCCGGGTTGCACGCACTGGTGGGCGGCTCCCTGGTGGCCCTCGACGGCCAGCAGACCACCCGGGTACCCGGGGCTTTCGGCTCGGCACCGCATCAGATGTCGGCCGCGGTATCGCGCAACGGTCAGGACGCGGCGTCGGTCGTCGTGCTGCCCGATGCGCCGGAGGCGACGGCCGCCTCGCTGTGGATGGGTCCGCTGGGCGGACCCACGGCCAAGGCCATCGAGGGCCGCAAGCTGAGCCGGCCCAGCTGGTCGCTGGACGAGGCCGTGTGGGTGGTGGTCGACGACACCAATGTGGTCCGGGCGATTCGCGACGCGTCGGGCGTGCCGGCCCGGATCCCGGTGGACGTCGCGGCGGTGGCCACCCGGTACCCCGGCCCGATCACCGAACTGCAGCTCTCCCGTGACGGCACCCGCGCGGCGATGGTGATCGGTGGACAGGTGATCCTGGCAGGCATCGAGCGGACTCCCGAGGGCCAGTTCCTGCTCACCTATCCGCGGCGGCTCGGTTTCGGCCTGGGCAACAGCGCGGTGTCCTTGTCCTGGCGCACCGGCGACGACATCGTCGTCAGCCGGACCGATCCGGCCCACCCGGTGTCCTACGTCAACCTCGACGGGGTGAACTCGGACGGGCCCAGCCGCAATCTGCTGGCCCCGGTCGGAGCGGTGGCGGCAAACCCGTCGACCGTGTATGTGGCCGATCAGCGCGGGGTGTTGCAGTTGTCCTCGGCGGTCAACGACAACCCCGGTTGGGTCGAGGTGCGCCCGCTGATGGTTCCCGGCTCGGTGCCGGTGCTGCCCGGCTGACGCGGCCGGGAGTGTCGGTGCGGACGCGCAGACTGCCGGCATGCTCGACCTCATCCTGCCGCTGGAGTGCGGTGGCTGCGGGGTCCCGTCGACCCGGTGGTGTGCGTCGTGCGCCGGACAGCTGCGAGTCGGCGCCGACGAGCCACATCTGTTCACCCCGCGGACCGATCCGGGCGTGCCGGTCTTCGCGCTCGGGCGGCATGCCGGTGTCCGCAGACGCGCCATCGTTGCCGTCAAAGAGAAGGGGCGCATGGACCTCGTGGCGCCGTTGTCGGTCACGCTCAACCTGGCCCTGCAACACCTGCTGACCTGGGGTGTCGTCGCTACGCCGGTCACTCTGGTGCCGGCCCCCACCCGGCGCGCCGCCGCACGCCGGCGAGGTGGTGACCCGGTCGGCCGGATGGCCGCGGCGGCCGCCGACGGACTGCCCGGGGTGGCCGTGGTGCCTGCATTACGGCTGCGCCCGTGGGTGCGTGACTCGGTGGGCCTGTCAGGTGCCGCCCGCCAGCGCAACATCGCCGGACGGGTGCGTCAGGTCAGGCCGATCGCAGGTGAGGTGGTGCTCGTCGACGACATCGTCACCACCGGAGCGACCGCGGCCGAATCGGTCCGGACACTCACATCCGCCGGCGCCGAGGTGGTCGCCGTGCTGGCGATCGCCCATGCTTGACGGCCGCGAAATTTCACTGCGATCAAAGCCACATGAAGAACTGAGAACACGTATTTGAAATTGGTGGCACGAGTGGGTGAATACGGACTACCGTCGGCAGCAACCACCCGTGAACGACTCACGGCGGCGCTCCGCAACACAGCGCCACTTCACCGCATAACGGTAGGAGGTGAGTACCCCACACCTTGCGCCGATGGGTGGAGCAGATTTTCCGACCTGTCGTCGCGATTCGTTGAGTAGTCCGGCACACGCGATGCGTGTGACAACTGAGAGAAACGAGTTGCCGAATATGTCAACCCATTCCCCGGATTCAAGCGCCACCATGGTCGTCGACGACGAGCAGGTCGCCGATACCACCCCGGAGCCGAACGCAGAGGTTGTGGTCAAGGGACGCAACGTCGAAGTTCCCGATCACTTCCGCATCTACGTCTCGGAAAAGTTGTCGCGCCTGGAGCGGTTCGACCGCACCATCTACCTGTTCGACGTCGAACTCGACCACGAACGCAACCGTCGTCAGCGCAAGAACTGCCAGCACGTCGAGATCACGGCCCGCGGCCGTGGCCCGGTGGTGCGTGGCGAGGGCTGCGCCGACAGTTTCTACGCCGCGCTGGAATCAGCCGCCGGCAAACTTGAGAGCAGGCTGCGCCGCAGCAAGGACCGGCGCAAGATCCACTACGGCGACAAGACGCCCGTCTCGCTGGCCGAGGCGACCGCACACGAGACGCTGTTCGATGCCCAACCGGCCACCGACGAGCCCGCCCTGCCGCTCGACGGCCTCGAAAACCACGAGCCGGGCCGGATCGTCCGGACCAAAGATCACCCGGCGAAGCCGATGACCGTCGACGACGCCCTCTACGAGATGGAACTGGTCGGACACGACTTCTTCCTGTTCCACGACAAGGAGAGCGACAAACCGTCGGTGGTGTACCGCCGCCACGCCTACGACTACGGGTTGATCCGGCTGGCGTGACCGTCGGCTGACACCAAATCGCACCCCGGAGCTTTCCGGGGTGCGATTTTGTCTCTTCGCGCCAGCAGAACCAGCGACTTCGACCGGTCACCTACGATGGAGGCCAACTAAGCCCGAGCGATCCCAGCCGTGGGATCCATCGAACCCACAGGGGAAATAGCGTGCTGTCGAAGTTGCTCCGTCTCGGTGAAGGCCGCATGGTCAAGCGCCTCAAGAAGGTCGCCGACTATGTCGACACCTTGTCCGACGACATGGAGAAGCTCTCGGACGCCGAGCTGCGAGCCAAGACCGACGAGTTCAAGAAGCGGATCGCCGACGGGGAAGACCTCGACGACCTGCTGCCCGAGGCGTTCGCCGTGGCGCGCGAGGCCGCGTGGCGGGTGCTGAGTCAGAAGCACTTCGAGGTCCAGATCATGGGCGGCGCGGCCCTGCACTTCGGCAACGTCGCCGAGATGAAGACCGGTGAGGGCAAGACCCTGACCGCGGTGCTGCCCGCCTACCTCAACGCGCTCGGCGGCGAGGGCGTGCACGTCGTCACGGTCAACGATTACCTGGCCAAACGCGACAGCGAGTGGATGGGCCGCGTGCACCGGTTCCTCGGCCTGGACGTGGGCGTGATCCTGTCGGGCCTGACCCCCGAAGAGCGCCGAGCGGCCTACGCCGCCGACATCACCTACGGCACGAACAACGAGTTCGGCTTCGACTACCTGCGTGACAACATGGCGCACTCGACCGAGGACATGGTCCAGCGCGGCCACAACTTCGCCATCGTCGACGAGGTCGACTCGATCCTGATCGACGAGGCCCGTACCCCGCTGATCATCTCGGGCCCCGCCGACGGTGCCTCCAACTGGTACAGCGAGTTCGCCCGGCTGGCCCCGCTGATGGAGAAGGACACCCATTACGAGGTCGACATCCGCAAGCGCACCATCGGTGTGCATGAGCTGGGTGTGGAGTTCGTCGAGGATCAGCTCGGTATCGAGAATCTCTACGAGGCCGCCAACTCGCCGCTGGTGAGCTACCTGAACAACGCCATCAAGGCCAAGGAGCTGTTCCAGCGCGACAAGGACTACATCGTCCGGGACGGCGAAGTGGTCATCGTCGACGAGTTCACCGGCCGTGTGCTGCTGGGCCGCCGCTACAACGAGGGCATGCACCAGGCCATCGAGGCCAAGGAGCACGTCGAGATCAAGGCCGAGAACCAGACCCTGGCCACGATCACGCTGCAGAACTACTTCCGGCTCTACGACAAGTTGTCGGGCATGACCGGTACGGCCGAGACCGAGGCCGCCGAGCTGCACGAGATCTACAAGCTGGGCGTGGTGCCGATCCCGACGAACAAGCCGATGGTCCGCCAGGACCAGGGCGACCTGATCTACAAGACCGAGGAAGCCAAGTACATCGCGGTCGTCGACGACGTCTCCGAGCGCTACGAAAAGGGACAGCCGGTGCTGATCGGCACCACCAGCGTCGAGCGTTCCGAATACCTGTCGCGGCAGTTCACCAAGCGCAAGATTCCGCACAACGTCCTGAACGCGAAGTACCACGAGTCCGAGGCGAACATCATCGCCGAGGCCGGGCGTCTCGGCGCCATCACCGTCGCCACCAACATGGCCGGTCGTGGTACCGACATCGTGCTCGGCGGTAACGCCGACTTCCTGGCCGACAAGCGGCTGCGGGAGAAGGGTCTTGACCCGGTCGAGACTCCGGAGGAGTACGAGGCCGCCTGGGACGACACCCTCAAGGCGATCAAGGAAGAGGCAGGCAAGGAGGCCGAGAAGGTCGTCGCCGCCGGCGGGCTGTACGTGCTGGGCACCGAGCGCCACGAGTCCCGGCGTATCGACAACCAGCTGCGCGGCCGCTCGGGCCGCCAGGGCGATCCGGGTGAATCCCGGTTCTACCTGTCGCTGGGTGATGAGTTGATGCGGCGGTTCAACGGCGCGACCCTTGAGTCGCTGCTGACCCGGCTCAACCTGCCCGACGACGTGCCGATCGAGGCCAAGATGGTCACCCGCGCCATCAAGAGCGCCCAGACCCAGGTCGAGCAGCAGAACTTCGAGGTCCGCAAGAACGTCCTGAAGTACGACGAGGTGATGAACCAGCAGCGCCAGGTCATCTACAAGGAACGGCGGATGATCCTGGAGGGCGAGAACCTTCAGAAGCAGGCGCACGACATGCTCGTCGACGTGATCACCGCCTACGTCGACGGTGCCACCGCCGAGGGCTATGCCGAGGACTGGGATCTGGCCAAGCTGTGGGACGCGCTCAAGACGCTGTACCCGGTCGGCATCGATCACCACGACCTGATCGACTCCGACGCGGTCGGCGAGCCGGGTGAACTGACCCGCGACGAGCTGCGCGACGCGTTGATCGCCGACGCCGAGCGGGCTTATGCCGCGCGCGAGAAGGAACTCGAAGAACTGGCCGGCGAGGGTGCCATGCGTCAGCTCGAGCGCAACGTTCTGCTCAACGTGATCGACCGCAAGTGGCGTGAGCACCTCTACGAGATGGATTATCTCAAGGAGGGCATCGGCTTGCGCGCGATGGCGCAGCGCGACCCGCTGGTCGAGTACCAGCGCGAGGGCTACGACATGTTCGTCGGCATGCTCGACGCGCTCAAGGAGGAGTCGGTCGGGTTCCTGTTCAACGTCCAGGTCGAAGCGGCTCCCACGCCCGCCCAGTCGGTCGGCCCGGTGGCCGCGCCCAGCGGGTTGGCCGAGTTTGCCGCGGCCGCCGCAGCGAAGGCATCGGCGGCGACCGCCTCTGATGCGGAGTCCGGTGCGGTGGCCACCAAGGAACGTCCGGCACCGGCCTTGCGGGCCAAGGGGATCGACAACGAGGCCCCGCCGCTGACCTACACCGGCCCGGCCGAGGACGGTTCCGCGGAGGTGCAGCGTTCGAGCGGCGGTGGGCGGCATGCCGCGCCGACCGGCACTCGCCGTGAGCGCCGCGAAGCGGCTCGTAAGCAGGCCAAGACCGGTCGGCCGTCGAAGTCGCACCGCAAGGGCTAACCGAGCTGAAGTGCGGTGAGCTGCCAACGGCCACTGCGCAATTCGATACGACCCGCGACGGCGCGGATCCGCGCCCCGCGGGTGTAGGTGGCGAAGACCTCCACCGCGCCGGGTGAGGCTGCCGGGCGCAGCCCCACCCGACGCAGGCTGGCGGTCGGGCCATGGCTCGACTTGGCGGCGGCGACGATCGCGTCGAGCAGCAGGGGGCTCATCAACGCCTTCAGGTGTGCCGGCGGCCTGCGCCGGTCGACCACCTCAAGGACCCGGCGCAGTGCCAGGTCGGCGAACTGTGCCGCGCCGGCGTGCAATTGGCGTTCCGGTGGTTCTTCGACGAGCCGCAACCGGCGCGGGGTATGCCGGTGCCGCACGCTCGGTGCCGGGCAGGTGGGCGGCCGAGCCGGCTCGCCGTGCCCGAGCGGCAGTGCGGGTGGTTCGCAGTCGATGACCGGGGCGGTCAACGGCGGACGGGCAGCACCCTGAGCGGTGGTTTCGGGGGTGGGCACGGGCAACCTCCAGCGGTCGGCATCACGGGCGACATCTGCTGGAGAGGTGCAGACTCATCCATGATCGCACGGGTTTTGCGGGTCATATGCACCCGTGATGCGGGGTCGCGGAATCGCCGGTTACCGTGACGGAGTTCGAGCGGAGTGATACGGGGAGGTTGGCGCCGCATGGTGAACAGACTGTCGGCGTCCGACGCAGCGTTCTACCACTTGGAGAACACCGCGACGCCGATGTACGTCGGGTCTTTGTCGATCCTGCGCAGGCCGCGGTCCGGGCTGAGTTACGAGACCTTGCTGGAGACCGTCGAGCATCGTTTGCCGCAGATTCCGCGGTACCGGCAGAAGGTCCGCGAGGTGACCCTCGGGTTGGCCCGGCCGGTATGGGTGGACGACCGGGACTTCGACATCACCTACCACATCCGGCGCTCGGCGCTGCCGTCCCCGGGCAGCGACGCCCAGTTGCACGATCTCATCGCCCGGCTCGGCTCGCGGCCGCTGGACCGCACGCGTCCGCTGTGGGAGATGTATCTGGTCGAGGGGCTGACCAAGAACCGGATCGCGATCTACACCAAGACGCACCAGGCGCTGGTGAACGGGATGACGGCCCTTGAGATCGGGCACGTGATAGCCGACCGCTCGCAGAAGCCGCCGGAGTTCGGCGAGGACATCTGGATTCCGGCCCGCGAACCGAGCGACCGCCAACTGGTGCTCGGCGCGATCGGGGAGTGGATCGCCCGGCCGACCAGCCAGCTGGCCGCGTTGCGCGACACCGTCACCGAGGTGGCCACCAGTGCCAGTGAGTTGGCGGCGGTGGGCCGCCGGGTCGCCGACGTGGCCCGCACCGTGGCCCGTGGCACCGCTCCGAGCAGTCCGCTGAACACCAGGGTTTCGCGTAACCGGAGATTCTCGGTGGCTCATCACCGGTTGGAGGACTACCGGCTGGTCCGGGCCCGCTACAACTGCGACATCAACGATGTCGTGTTGGCCGTGGTCGCCGGTGCGCTGCGCAACTGGTTGCTGTCGCGCGGGGAGCCGGTGACGCCCACCACCACGGTGCGGGCGATGGCGCCCATGTCGGTGTACCCGGACGCCGAACTGGATTCCTCCGGGCCCGGGCAGGCCATCAGCGAGGTGTCCCCGTTCCTGGTCGATCTGCCGGTCGGCGAGGGCAACGCGGTGGTGCGGTTGTCGCAGATCGCCCACGCCACCGAATCGCATTCCACCGCGGCCAGCCTGGTGGATGCGCGCACGATCGTGACGCTGTCCGGGTTCGCGCCACCGACCTTGCACGCCATGGGAATTCGCGTGGCGACCGGTTTCTCGGCGCGGCTGTTCAATCTGTTGATCACCAACGTGCCCGGGGCTCAGAAGCAGATGTTCGTCGCGGGCACCAAGCTGCTCGAGACGTACGCGGTGCCGCCCCTGTTGCACAACCAGGTGCTGGCCATCGGCGTCACGTCGTACGACGGCATGCTGTACTTCGGGATCAACGCCGACCGCGACGCCATGAGCGACGTCGACGTGTTGCCCAGCCTGCTGCGCGAATCTCTCGAGGAGTTGCTCGAAGCCGCCAAATAAACCCGGCAAAAACCCGCGCGGTGTTTGACCTGAGCTGCAATTCGCGATCTGATGAATTGACCATGCCAGCTGAGACAACCGAACGTGACCCCGAGAAGCCCAAAGCGATCGCCGACAAATCGACCGTCAAGAAGAAGACGGAGGGCGCGCTCAAGTCGCCCGTCTCCGAGGTAGTGCCCCACCCGGTGCTCGACATCCCGGTCGAGCAGAAGGCTTACACCCGTCGCGAGGGTCTCGACTGGGTGGTGTTCGGAGTCACCGCGCTGATCGCGGTGGGCTTCCTGGTGTGGGGGTTCGTCAGCACCGAGTCGATGGCCGCTGCCTCGACTGCCGCCCTGAACTGGGTGATGAACAACGCCGGCTGGTTGTTCGTTCTCACCGCATCGGGCTTCGTGGTGTTCGTGATCTGGCTGGCCCTGAGCCGCTACGGCAACATCCCGCTGGGCCGCGACGACGAGGAGCCCGAGTTCCGCACGGTGTCCTGGGTGGCGATGATGTTCTCCGCCGGCATGGGCATCGGTCTGATGTTCTTCGGGGTCTCCGAGCCGCTGTCGCACTTCGCGACACCACCGCCGGGCACCGGTGCCGAGGGAAATCCGGAGTCGGTGCAGACCGCGATGGCCACCACGCTGTTCCACTGGACGCTGCATCCCTGGGCCATTTACGCCGTCGTCGGCCTGGCCATCGCCTACGGCGTCTACCGCAAGGGCCGGCTGCAGTTGATCAGCGCCGCGTTCGAGCCGCTGCTGGGAGATCGCGCCAACGGGCCGTGGGGCAAGGTCATCGACATGCTGGCGATCTTTGCCACGCTGTTCGGCTCCGCCGCGTCGCTGGGCCTGGGCGCCCTGCAGATCCGCAGCGGTCTTGAGATCGTCGGCGGCATCGGTCGCACCGGCAATGCGATCCTCATCATGACCATCGCCATCCTGACCGTCGCGTTCGTGCTGTCGGCGGTGTCGGGGGTCGCCAAGGGCATCCAGTGGCTGTCCAACATCAACATGGTGCTGGCCGTCACGCTGGCGTTGTTCCTGTTCGTTGTCGGCCCCACGGTGTTCATGCTCAACCTGGTTCCCACCTCGATCGGCAGCTACCTGCAGGACCTGGCGATGATGTCGGCCCGCACGGGTGCCGAAGGCGCCGAGGTGAAGACGTGGCTGCAGGGCTGGACGGTCTTCTACTGGGCGTGGTGGATCTCGTGGACGCCGTTCGTCGGCATGTTCATCGCGCGGATCTCCCGCGGCCGCACCATCCGCCAGTTCGTCGCCGGTGTGCTGTTCGTGCCCAGTGTGGTGTCGCTGATCTGGTTCTGTGTCTTCGGCGGTGCGGCGATCCGGGCGCAGCAGGAAGGCGCCGACCTCGTCCGTGACGACATCGGCATCGAGCAGCAGCTGTTCAGCGTGCTCGACCAGTACCCGATCGCCACGGTGGCCAGCATCGTGGTGATGGTTCTGGTGGCGATCTTCTTCGTGTCGGGAGCCGACGCCGCCTCCATCGTGATGGGCTCGCTGTCGGAGCGGGGCACCATCAAACCGACCCGGCCGACGGTCATCTTCTGGGGCGTGGCCACCGGTGCGGTGGCGGCGGTGATGCTGTTGGTCGGTGGCGAGGACGCGCTCAACGGGTTGCAGAAGATCACCATCATCGCGGCGCTGCCGTTCGTGATGGTGATGGTGGGCCTTGCGGTCGCCCTGGTGCGCGACCTACGCACCGATCCGTTGGTGGTGCGTCGGCAGTACGCGGTGGAGGCGGTGAATGACGCCGTCGTCGCCGGTGTCACCCAGCACGGCGACGACTTTGTGATCGCCGTGGAGAAGGACCCGCAGGCCGAAGATAAACCGGCCGAAGACAAAAAAGGCGCGGTGGACGGTTAATCTCGCCGTGTGCGCGTCTACATTCCGACGACCCTGGTCGCCCTGCAGCAGCTGGTCGCCGACCGTCACCTGCTCGTCGTGAACGGAACCGCGTTCGCGGTCACCCCGACGCTGCGCGAGGCCTACGCCGAGGGCGACGACGAGGAACTCGCCGAGGTGGCCCTGCGGGACGCCGCGCTGGCCTCGTTGCGGTTGCTGGCCGGCGCCGCAGACCTGACGTCGGATTCGGGGCTGCCGCCGCGCCGGGCCGTGGTGGTGGCCGATGCGGATGAGGTGACGGCCCGTCCCGATCTCGACGACGCGGTGGTGCGGCTGTCGGGTCCGGTGCCGATCGATGCCGTGGTGGCGGTGTACGTCGACAACGCGGACGCCGAAGCGGCCGTGCTGGCGGCGGTCGACGTCATCGACGAGGCCGACCTGGGGGACGAGGACGCCGAGCTCACCGTCGGCGACGCCCAGGATCACGACCTGGCGTGGTATGCCCCGCAGGAGTTGCCTTTTCTGCTCGAGCTGCTCTGATCACCGACCACGAAATGAGGATTCCGTTGCGGAATCTGCGCGTCATTGCGGCACTTTCACTGATCCTGGCCGGTGTCGGTTGTTCGGCTCAGGACGGTGCCGACTCCGCGGCGACGAGTGCGCCGCCGCCGGAATCGCGTCCGGCGGCGCCGCCCCCGACCCCCGGTCCCGACGGCGGCACGGCACCGGCATCGGTGGATTTCCGCGATGTCCGGATCTTCGACGGGCACAGCGACAAACTGTCGGCGCCATCGAATGTGCGGGTCAAGGGCAACCGCATCGAGAAGATCTCGACCGAGCCGCTGCCGGCCGATCCGTCCGCCACGGTGATCGACGGCGGTGGCCGGACCCTGATGCCGGGCCTGATCGACAACCACTGGCACACGATGCTGGTGCGGCCACCGGTGACCCAGTTGACGACCTTGGATCCGGGCTACCTCAACCTGTTGGCGGGCGCCGAGGCCAAGGACACCTTGATGCGCGGGTTCACCACGGTCCGTGATCTGGGCGGGCCGAGTTTCGGGCTCAAGCGGGCCATCGACGAGGGAGCCGTCGACGGCCCGCGCATCTTCCCGTCCGGCGCGATCATCACCGTCACCAGTGGCCACGGTGACTTCCGGACGCCCGCTGACCTGCCGCGCACCACCGGCGGAGAGGTGTCTCATCAGGAGGCGCTGGGTGCCGCCATGGTCGCCGACAGTCCCGACGAGGTGCGGATGCGCACCCGTGAGCAGCTGTTCCAGGGCGCGTCGCAGATCAAGCTGACCGCGGGCGGCGGGGTGTCGTCGCCGCACAGTCCGCTCGACGTCACGACGTTCACCGAACCCGAACTGCGCGCCGCCACCGAGGCGGCGGGCAACTGGGGCACGTACGTGACCGTGCACGCCTACACGCCACAGACCATCACTCAGGCGATCCGCGCCGGTGTGCGGAACATCGAGCACGCGCACCTGATGGACGATGCGACCGCGAAAGAAATGGCGGACAAGGACATCTGGCTCAGCACACAGCCGATCCCGGCCGAGATGATCGGCGCGTTCCCGCCAGGCTCCGATGAGGCCGCCAAGGCGAGGGAGATCGTCGACGGCGTCGACAACGTCTATCGGCTGGCCCGCAAGTACAAGATCAAGACGGCCTTCGGTACGGACATCCTGTTCTCGCCGCAACTGGCCCAGAAACAGGGGGCGCTGCTGGCCGGGCTCGGCAAGTGGTTCTCGCCGGCCGAGACGTTGACGATGGCCACCGGGACCAACGCCGAACTGCTGGCGTTGTCCGGCAAGCGCAGCCCGTATGCCGGCAAGCTCGGTGTGGTGGAGGAGGGTGCGCTGGCGGATCTGTTGCTGGTCGAGGGCGACCCGCTGGCCCGCCTGGACCTCGTTGCCGATCCGGAACGAAACTTCAAAGTGATCATGAAGGACGGGAAAACGTACAAGAACACTTTGGCGTCCTGAGCTGCGGCAGCCGTGGTACGACTAGCTACGGGGCAGTAACCTACGGTACCGTAGGTTCATGGCCAAGAACTCGATCAAGGTCTCGGCCAGCGTGGCCGACACGGTCCGACCGACCATCGCCGGCGCTGATCGCCGCCCCGGCTGGCATGCGTTGCGCCGCATCGTGGGCCAGGTGACCACACCGCTGCTGCCCGACGATTACCTCAAACTGGCCAACCCGCTGTGGTCGGCCCGGGAATTGCGCGGCCGGGTGGTCGAGGTTCGGCGGGAGACCGCGGACTCTGCGACCTTGGTGATCAAGCCGGGCTGGGGATTCTCGTTCGACTATCAGCCCGGCCAGTATGTCGGCATCGGCGTGCTGATCGACGGGCGGTGGCGCTGGCGGTCGTATTCGCTGACCTCGACGCCGGAAAAGGCCGCTGCGGCGGGTGCGCGCACCATTGCGATCACGGTCAAGGCGATGCCCGAGGGGTTCTTGTCGACGCACCTGGTCGACGGCCTGCGTCCAGGAACCGTGGTGCGGTTGGCCGCGCCGCAGGGCAACTTCGTCATGCCCGATCCGGCGCCGGCGTCGGTGTTGTTCGTGACGGCGGGCTCGGGCATCACCCCGGTGATGTCGATGCTGCGCACTTTGGTGCGCCGCGACCAGATCACCGACATCGTGCACGTGCATTCCGCGCCAACGGAATCCGACGTGATGTTCGGTTCGGAACTGGCCGCGCTGCACGACGCACATCCGGGCTACCGACTGTTGTTGCGCAGCACGCGGGCCGAGGGCAGGCTGGATCTGGCGCAGCTCGCCGACGTGGTTCCCGATTGGCGGGAGCGACAGGCCTGGGCGTGTGGGCCGGAAGGCATGCTCAACGACGCCGAACGGGTGTGGGAGGCCGCCGGTATCGCCGACAGCCTTCATCTGGAACGGTTCGCGGTGTCGCGGGCGGCGCCGCACGGCGCCGGGGGCACGGTGACGTTCGAGCGCAGCGGCAAGGAGGTCACCATCGACGGCGCGACGCCGTTGATGGACGCGGGGGAGCAGGTCGGGATCCGGATGCCGTTCGGCTGCCGGATGGGGATCTGTCAGTCGTGTGTGGTCGGTCTGGTCGACGGGCATGTGCGTGACTTGCGCACCGGCGTCGAGCACGACCCGGGCACCCGGATCCAGACGTGCGTTTCCGCCGCTTCCGGCGACTGCGTCCTGGACGTCTAAACTTTACTGGCTAGTAACCTACGGAGTCGTAGGTTACGCTACCGTAGGTAATTGAGAGGAGGCTGACGATGGCAGTAACCGACGTTCCCGCATTCGCGCATCTCACCGATGCCGACATCGAGAACCTGGGCATCGAACTCGACGCAATCCGGCAAGACATCGAAGACTCCCGCGGTGAGCGCGATGCGCGCTACATCCGCCGCACCATCGCGGCGCAACGTGCGCTCGACGTCGCCGGCCGCGTCATGCTCGCGGCGAGCTCGAAGCGCTCCGCATGGTGGGCGGGCACCGTGACCCTGGGCGTGGCCAAGATCATCGAGAACATGGAGATCGGCCACAACGTCATGCACGGCCAGTGGGACTGGATGAACGATCCCGAGATTCACTCCTCGTCGTGGGAGTGGGACATGAGCGGGGCGTCCAAGCACTGGCGGTTCACCCATAACTTCATGCACCACAAGTACACCAACATCCTCGGCATGGACGACGACGTGGGCTACGGCGTCATCCGCGTCACCCGGGATGCCAAGTGGAAGCCGTTCAACCTCTACGGCAACCTGCTGTTCAACACCCTTCTCGCGATCGGTTTCGAGTGGGGCGTCGGGTTGCAGCACCTGGAGCTCGGCAAGATCTTCAAGGGGCGCGACAACCGCAACGCCACCCTGGTCCGCATGCGTGAGTTCGGCGTCAAGGCCGGACATCAGCTGGCCAAGGACTACGTGGTGTGGCCGGCGCTGACGTCACTGTCGCCGGGCGCGACCTTCAAGTCGACGCTGAAGGCCAATGCGGTGGCCAACGTGATCCGCAACGTGTGGGCCAACGCGGTGATCTTCTGTGGCCATTTCCCCGATGGCGCAGAGAAATTCACCAAGACCGACATGGTGGGTGAGTCCAGGGGGCAGTGGTATCTGCGCCAGATGCTGGGCAGTGCCAACTTCAACTCGGGTCCGGCGCTGGCCTTCATGAGCGGCAACCTGAGCTACCAGATCGAGCATCACCTGTTCCCGGATCTGCCGAGCAATCGGTACGCCGAGATCGGGGTCCGGGTGCGGGCACTGTGCGACAAGTACGACCTGCCCTACACCACGGGTCCCTTCCTGGTGCAGTACGGCAAGACCTGGCGCACGATCGCCAAGCTGTCGCTGCCGGACCGGTTCCTGAAGGACACGGCCGACAACGCCCCGGAGACCCGCAGCGAGCGGATGTTCACGGAGCTCGACGGGTACGGCATCACCGACCCGACGACCGGACGCCGCCGCGGCCTGAAGACGGCCATCGCGACGGTGCGCGGCTGGCGCCGCAAGTAGGTTCCCTTCGAACGTGAACTTGTTGTCGACGATTTGCTCTTGGGTTCAAGGCGTCTATGCAACAGCGGGTGGTTTGAACGGGTTGGACAGTAGCGCGTCGAGGGTTTCGGCGGGTGTTTTCCAGCCCAGCGTCTTGCGTGGGCGGTTATTGAGCTTGGCGGCAACGTAGTCGAGGTAGTCGGCTGGAAACACCGAGAGGTCGGCGCCTTTGGCAAAGTACTGGCGCAGCAGACCGTTGGTGTTCTCGTTGGTGCCGCGCTGCCACGGAGAGTGTGGATCGCAGAAGTAGATGTCCAATTCGGCGGCCTTGGCGATGGCCGCGTGGTTGGCCATTTCCTTGCCCTGGTCCCAGGTCAGAGTGCGGCGCAGGATCGCTGGCAGCTGAGCCATCTTGGCCACGATCGCGTCCTGAACGGCTTCGGCGGTGTGTCCGTCGGGCAGATGCAGCAGCATCACAAAGCGGGAGGTCCGTTCGACGACGGTGCCGATCGCCGACCCCGAAACGGTGCTGCCCAGGATGAGATCGCCCTCCCAGTGCCCGGGTATCGCGCGGTCGGCGGCCTCGGCGGGGCGCTCGCTGATGTTGACCATGTCGCGGATGCGTCCGCGGCGCTCATCGGGGCGTCGTTGAGGCTGGCGCAGCGCCCGCCCGGTACGCAGGCAGGTGTGCAACTCACGGCGCAGACTGCCCTTGCCCTGCAAGTAGATTGACCGATAGATGGTCTCAGGGGACACCCGCATCTCCGCATCGTCGGGAAAGTCCAACGGTAACCGCTTGGCGATCTGCTCGGGACTGTGCTCATCGAGCAGCCTGGCCTGCACCTCATCGTGCAACGCGGTATTGCATGCCAGCTTTCCCCGTTGCGGGCGGCGCGCCCGCTCATCGGAGCGGGACTGCGCCACCATCGCGTCGTAGCGGACTCGTGCGTTCTTGCCGCTCTGCCGCGCCCCGAACGCCTCCTTGCGCCGATATCCGGACTTGCGTCCGTCGTTGTGGTTGACACCGTTGGTGTCGAGTTCGTACTTGATTGTCGAGGCAGGCCGGCCCAGCCGCTTGCCAATCGAATTCAGTGACTCGTTGGCGTTGACCCCCACCTCGATCTGGATACGGTCAGCCAGCGTCAGCCGCGGCCGAGGTCCCGACGCCGAGGGCGTGCGCAGTTGAGGATTCACCCCGCCAGCGTTGGCGAACCAGTTAACTCCAGTAGTGCGCGACACGCCGATTGCCGCTGCGGCCTCGCCAGGGCTGCAACCCCAGCTGACATGACACCAGAATTCACGAACTACAGACGACAACGGTGGACGTGGCACAGCAGCTCACTCCAATCAGAATCAGCTGCTGTTGCATCGACGCTTAGAAACCGCCGCTGGCGGATCGACAACAAGTTCACGTTCGACGCACAGCGCGTCTTCAGTCGCCGCTCATATCCTTCGCTCGTGAAGAAGATGCTCGCGGCCGCAATGGTGCTTGGTGCTTCCGCCGTCCCGGTCGGCATGGTGTCCACCGGGGTCGCGTCCGCCGACGACTACTCCGGCCAGAAGTACTCCGACGTGCAATCGGAGCTGACCGACGCCGGGATGAAAGGCGTGATTGCCTCCCGCTCGGGCGATTCGGTGTCCGATGACGACTGCGTGGTGACGCACGCGGAGAAGGCGCACTGGCACAAGGGCGACGATTTCGCCCCGGTCAGCGACACCGAATTGCTCAGCCTGAACTGCAACGCCGGGGTGGCCACGGCCAAGACGCCGGGCAACTCAGCCGCCAGCCCAGAGGGACGGGCCGCCATCGCGCAGGCCAAGCAGCAGGCGCAGGAGGAGCAGGCCAAGGCCAAGCACTGACCTCCGCGCACCGCGTCACATGTTGATGTCCCACACCTTCGGCCAATCCTTGCCGCGGAACGCCGCGTCGGTGCCGCCGTCGACGAAGATGACGGACCCGACGAAGTAGGTCGCCTCGGGTCCCAGCAGGAATGCCACCAGCGAGGCCACCTCTTCGGGCCGTCCACCGCGTCCGGCCGGGATGGTTTTGAGGAACTGCTCCATCCCCTCACCGATCAGCGGGTCCTTGCGGCCCTCCTGGGTCATGGGGGTGTCGATGAGGCCGGGCGCGATCGCGTTGAGCCGGATGCCCTCGGCGATGTATTCCGCGGCCTTCGTGCGTGCGTAGTAGGCCAGCGCGGCCTTGGTCGCCGGATAGGCCTGCAGCGCTGCGAAATCACCATAGGTGGAGGCGACGGTGTTGGCGCCCACCTCGTCGCCGGCCAGGCAGGCATCCGCCAGCTCGACGGGCCAATTCGGCTGGGTGGTCGTCGAATTGGAACTGATCAGCACCGCCGAGGCGTTCTCTCGGTTGGCCAGCAGCGGGCGCAGACCCTCCAGCAGCTCGATCGCGCCGAAGTAGTTGACGGCGATGAGCAGATGCGCCGGACGGCCGGTAGCGGCCGCCAGCCCGGCGAACGGGACGAAGCCGTCGATGCCGCCGTCGGCCAACTCGGTGACCTTCGCGATGGCCTCGGCGCGCCCGTCCGCGGTGCTCAGATCCACGGTCACGTCGGCATCTCGCAGGTCCACGCCGATCACCCGATGACCGTCGGATTCCAGCCGTTTCTTGGTGGCCGCGCCGAGTCCGGAGGCGCTGCCGGTGAGAACGTAAGTAGCCACGATCAGCGACCATAGCGTGCCGCGATGGTCAGACGAGCCGATGTGCCGCACAGCGGTACATCAGAGGTCAACTCTCTTTCAGTACCGCCAGCAGCCGTCGAGCGGCAGCGACCCGGCCGGCCGCGGGCCCGGACAAGGTGTCGAGCGCACATTCCGGATCGGCGGGCGGGCCCATGTGCCCGCAGCCGCGCGGACAATCCTCGATGGTCTCGGCCAGATCCGAGAACGCCAGGATCACGTCGTCGGGCTGGATGTGGGCCAGGCCGAACGACCGGATCCCGGGAGTGTCGATCACCCAACCCGCGCCGTCGAGTGGCAGCGCCACCGACTGGGTGGAGGTGTGTTTGCCTTTACCCACCCCGGATACCTCGCCTGTTGCCCGGTCTGCCTCGGGGACAAGGCGATTCACCAGGGTCGACTTGCCGACCCCGGAATGCCCGAGGAATACGGTCACCCGATCGCTCAGCATCGGTGCGACGACGTCGAGCGGATCCTCCCGGCCCGCCGTGACGATGGTGAGATCCAGGTCGGAGAATTGCGCGGCAAACGCCTCGGGTGGGGCCAGGTCGGATTTCGTCAGGCACAGAATGGGTTTCAGCCCACCGGCGTACGCGGCGATCAGGGTTCGCTCGACGAACCCGGTGCGCGGCGGCGGGTCGGCCAGTGCCACCACGATCAACAGTTGGTCGGCGTTGGCGACCACCACGCGTTCGGTCGAATCGTCGTCATCGGCGGTGCGGCGCAACACCGTTCGCCGCTCACCGCGACGAACGATCCGGGCCAGGGTGTCCGGCCGCCCGGACAGGTCGCCGACGATGTCGACGTCGTCGCCGACCACGATCGGGGTGCGGCCGAGTTCCCGGGCGCGCATCGCCACGACGCGGTGATGCGGGTCGCGGTCCAGGGCGCAACCCCAGCGGCCGCGGTCGACGGTCACCACCATCGCAGACTGGGCGTCGGCATGGTCCGGCCGGATCTTGGTGCGCGGCCGGGTACCGCGACCCGGCCTGATCCGGACATCGGACTCGTCGTAATCCCGTGCGCCCAAGTGGTTCACTACCCCCTCGCGGGCGGGTCGCCCGCCAGCATCTGGACCCACATCAGCGGGAAATCGGGCAGGGTCTTGGCGGTGGTCTCGATGTTCTCCACTTCCACACCGGGTACCCGGAGGCCGATGATCGCCCCGGCTGTGGCCATCCGGTGATCGGCGTAGGAGCGCCAGGTACCGCCGTGCAGCGGACGAGCCGTGATGAGCAGGCCGTCCTCGGTCTCGGCGCATTCGCCGCCGAGGCCGTTGATCTCGGCCGTCAGCGCCGCGAGCCGGTCGGTCTCGTGGCCGCGGAGATGGGCGATACCCCGCAGCCGCGAGGTGGCGCCGTCGCGAGCCAGTGCGGCCAGCGCGGCCACCGTCGGCGCCAGCTCGCCGACATCGTGCAGATCGGCCTCGAATCCGTCATAGCCCCCGGCGCCACTGACCTCCAGATGCGAATCAGCTTGGCGAACAGTCGCATTCACCTTCGCGAGCAGGTCGAGGATGGTGTCCGCCGGTTGGATGCTGACCGACGGCCACCCGGCGATCCGCACCGTTCCGCCGGTGACGATCGCGGCGGCGAGGAAGGGCGTGGAGTTGGACAGGTCCGGCTCGATGCTCCAGTCCCGTGCGGCGACCGGCCCGGGGGAGACCCGCCAGCGGTTGGGGACGGAGTCGTCGACCTGCACCCCGGCGTCGCGCAACATGGCTACCGTCATCGCCACGTGCGGGGCCGACGGCACCGAGGTTCCGGTGTGCACGATGGTGAGGCCATCGCTGAAGGTGGCACCGGACAACAACAGCCCGGAAACGAACTGGGACGACCCTGACGCGTCGATCTCGACGGTGCCTCCGGCCACGGTGCCGCGACCGCGCACCGCGAAGGGCAGGCTGTCGCCGTCCACGTCGACGCCCAGGCTGCGCAGTCCGTCGAGCAATGGGGAGATCGGCCGGGACCGGGCCTGTTCGTCGCCGTCGAAGGTCACCGAGGCAGTGCCCACCGCGGCCACCGGCGGCACGAACCGCAACACGGTGCCGGCCAGCCCGCAGTCGACCCGGGCCCCGGGGGCCGGGCCGATACCGCCGCTGACCGTCAGCTCGGTGTCGTCGTCTTCGGCCGCCCGGACCGTGACGCCGAGGGTGCGGATCGCGTCGATCATCAGATCGGTGTCGCGGCTGCGTAACGCGCCGCGGATCGTCGAGGTGCCCTGTGCGGTGGCCAGCGCGGCCAGCACGAGCGCGCGATTGGTCAGGGACTTGGACCCGGGCACCGTCACCGTGGCGTCGACGGGGGCCGTCGTCGTCGGAGCCGGCCAGTGGGTCATCTGCTCCTCACGTGCGCTCACGCTCTATATCCTGCCTTGTCCGCGGATTCTGCAACCATGGGCACTATGTGTGGACGTTTCGCGGTGACCACCGATCCCGCGCTGCTGGCGCAGAAGATCCAGGCGCTCGATGAAAGCGCGGCGAGCGCATCGGGCACTGGTGGCGACAAGGATGTGTCGGGCCCCAACTACAACGTGGCTCCCACGACCACCATCAGCAGCGTGGTCAAACGGCACACCGAACCCGAGGACGAGTCGACCCGCCGGGTCCGCTCGATGCGGTGGGGGCTGATCCCGCCCTGGGTGAAAACGACCGAGGACGGCGGTCCGGACACCAAGGGCCCGCTGCTGATCAATGCGCGCTCCGACAAGGTCACCAGCTCGCCGGCGTTCCGCAACTCCGCGAAGAACAAGCGCTGCCTGATCCCGATGGACGGTTGGTACGAGTGGAAGCCCAATCCGGAGGCCGGAAAGAAGGGCGGCAAGACCCCGTTCTACATGTACGGCGCCGACGGAGAGCTGCTGTTCATGGCGGGGCTGTGGACCACGTGGCGTCCCAAGGGCGCGCCCAAGGACGCCCCGCCGCTGCTCAGTTGCACGATCATCACCACCGATGCCGCGGGGCCGCTCGCCGAGATTCACGACCGGATGCCGCTGACCATCAGCGCACCCGACTGGGACCGGTGGCTGGACCCGGACGCGCCGATCGACGAGGGGCTGCTGCGCGGCCACGGCGATCTGGACCGAATCGCCGTGCGCGAGGTGTCCCGACTGGTCAACAGTGTGCGCAACAACGGCCCGGAGTTGATCGAGCCGGCCGAACCCGAAGAGATGGGACTGTTTTGAGCGGCGCCGTCATCGACGCGATCGGCGCCGATCTCCGGTCGGCCGGTTACACCACCGACGGGGTGGCCGCGCTGCTGGGCGCCGACGCCGACGCCGCGCTGGGCCGCGGAGTGTGGTGGCCCGCGCTGCGGGCAACCCGTGCCGCGCCGGCCGAGCGGCAGCCGCTGGCCGTGCTGGTGCGCCTGTTCCTGCTGGGCACCGACGAGACGCCTGCCTCTGTCGAGGCGGCCTTCCCGTCGGTCGGCCTGCAGGCGTTGGCCGCCGACGGCGTTGTCGAGTTCAACGGTGACGTGGTGCGGGCGGCCCTGGACATCCGCCCGCACAGTGACGGCGCGCGGGATTTCTACGTGGTGTCCGACCAGGATGCCGCCGTGCGTCGCGGGCCGCTACGCCACGACCACGTGCTCGGTATCGGTGGTGCATCCATCTCGCTGGCCCGCGCCGTCACCCGCAATCCCGTAGGACGCGCACTGGACCTGGGTACCGGATGCGGCATCCAGGCACTGCATCTCAACGCGCACTGCGACGAGATCGTGGCGACCGACACCAACGAGCGGGCACTGGCCTTGGCGGCGATGACCGCGCGGCTGGGCGGCATGTCGTGGGATCTGCGGCACGGCAGCATGTTCGAACCGGTGGCCGGTGAACGTTTCGACCTGATCGTTTCGAACCCGCCGTTCGTGGTCGGCTCGGGTGCCCGCGATTACATCTATCGCGACTCGGGCCTGGCTGGAGATGCGTTGTGTCAGAGCCTCATCGAGCAGGTCGGTGATCACCTGCGGCCGGGCGGGACCGCGCACATCATGGCCAACTGGATTGTGCGCGACGGGCAGGACTGGCGGGACCGCGTCTCCGGCTGGCTGGCCGGGACCGGCCTGCATGCCTGGGTGGTGCAGCGTGAACTGGCCGACCCGGTCAGCTATGTCTCGTTGTGGCTGGCCGACGCCGGGGAGGACCTCGACCGGCAGGCGCAGCGTGGCGGCCAGTGGCTCGAGTGGTTCACCGAGCAGAACATCGCCGGTATCGGCATGGGAATGATCTCGTTGCGGGTGCCGCGGGACGGGGAGTCGCCCGAGCAGATCCTCGAGGAGATCACCGGAGCCGACGAGGCGCTCACCGGCACCGAAGTGGACGCGTTCTTCGCCCGGCGCGCCTATCTGCGCGACACCTCCGACGACGCGCTGTTGGCGGTCCGGCTCTCGACGGCGCCGGTGTTCTTGGAGGAACAGTTCCTGCCCGGCGCCGAGGGCTGGCAGCAGGTCGGTGCGGCGGTGCGCCGTCCGGGTGGCCCGGCCGCCGTCATCGGGGTCGACGAGGTCATGCGGGCCCTGCTGGCCGGTTGTCGTGGCGAGGTCCCGCTGGGCACCTTGATCGAATTGCTGGCCACCCATCACGGGGTGGATGCCGACGCACTGGCGCAGGCGGCACTGCCAGAAGTGCGCGCGGCGATCGGACGCGGAATCCTCTACCAGGCGGAATGACGACACTTTAGAGAATTCCTCGGTTTTGCTAGAGTATTTCTCGTGCCACCGTCCAGGGCCAGAGGTGCACGCGACCGGCTGATGTCGATTGCGCGCCGTCGGTTCGCCGCCGAGGGGACGATCGCCCCGACACTCGACGAGGTGCGGCGTGAGGCCGAGGTGAGCGTCGGATCGCTCTACCATCACTTCCCGGACAAAGCCGCACTGGCGGCGGCGGTCTACGCGCAGATCATGGCCGAGTACCAGGACGGTTTCCTGGCCATGCTGCGCGATCAGGCCACGGCCGAGGACGGGATCCGGGGCGGCGTCCGCAACCATCTGAACTGGGTTGCGGCCCACCGCGGCGAGGCCGTGCTTCTGCTCGGCGACCGGCGGGACAGCGCCGAGCTGGCCGAGTCCAACCGGAACTTCTTCGCGGCCATCCGCGACTGGTGGCGCCCCCACCACACCTACGGGGCGCTGGTGGCGCTTCGGCCCGGCGTCACAGCCGCACTGTGGCTCGGTCCCGCTCAGGAGTACGCCCGCTACTGGGTGTCCGGCGGCGTCGGCGGCATGGAAGACGACGTCGTCGAGACATTTGCCGATGCGGCATGGAAAGCATTGCAAGCCAGACCAATTGAGGAGTAGTTCCGATGGGCAAGCCCTTGTATCGCAGCATGGTGGCCGATGGTGACGATTCGGATGCCCCGCAGCGGGTGGTCGTCGAACGCAGCGGCGATCGTGCGGTGGTGACGCTCGACGAGCCCGACCGGCTGAATGTGCTGTCCGCGCCGCTGGTCCGCCAACTGCGTCGCGCACTCGAGGAGCTGGCGGCCGACGACGATATTCGTTCCGTGGTGTTGACGGGCTCCGATCCGGGCTTCAGCGCGGGAGGCGACCTGCGGATGATGCGTTCGGCCATCGAGAGTCGGTACCAGGCCGAGGGAACCGCGGACGTATGGCGTTGGATACGGCGCGAATTCGGTGGCATCGCCCGGCTCATCGCCGGTGCGGACACCATCTTCGTGGCTGCCCTCAACGGTCCGGCGGCCGGTGTCGGGTTGGCCTGGGCGCTCACATGCGATCTGACGATCGCCAGTGAACGGGCCGTCATCGTGCCCGCTTTCGCCCGCCTCGGATTGATCCCCGAGGTGGGCACCAGTTGGGCACTGACCCGGCGACTCGGCTACCAGGGCGCGCTGGCGTACTACCTCAAGGGTGAACACATCGACGCCGAAACCGCGCAGCGGCTCGGATTGGTCCATGAGGTCGTCGCGCACGAGGAACTGCTCGCGGTGGCAGATGAGTGGTGCTCACGCGTCGCCGCGCTGCCACCGCACGCGGTCGCCATGGCAAAACCCCTGCTGCGTGCCGCGGCCGATGCCAGTTGGAACGACGCGCTCACGCTCGAAGAGTTCGCCGAACCCACCTGTTTCACCACCGCCGCCTTCGCCGACAGCGTCGAGACCATGCTCTCGGGTGGAACGCGGCGCTAGACTTCCGTCGTATTCGGCCCTGCGTCACCGGGATTCGGTCGAGAGGTGTTCGAGAACCGCGTGGGCGGCACGGACTCGTGCGGCGATCGGGTAGTTCTTGTTCGCGAGCATCACCAGGCCGATCCGTTTGTCGGGCACGAACACGGCATACGCGCCGAACCCATCTGTCGAGCCGGTCTTGTTGAACAGCGCCGGAGCCGGGGCGGGCTCAGGAGTGCGCGGCGTCGCCGGGTGGGGCTGCATGGCCATGGTGGCTGAGTTCCCGGCCAACAGCCGGTCGAGGGTGACCGGGTAGGGATACTGCTCCCAGCCGAGCCCTTGGACCATGTCGCCCACCGTGAAGTATCCGACGTGCGTTCCCGCGACAGCATCGCGCATCGGTGCCTCGACATCGTCGGGCGCGATATTGGTCTCGACGAACCGGAGCAGGTCGGCCGCAGAGGTTTTGACGCCGTAGGCTTCGGCATCGAAAACGCCGGGGTTCACCCGCACCGGTTCGTTGTCGGCGTCGTAGCCCCAGGCGTAGTTGTCCATCTGGGCCGGCGGCACGTGGATGTAGCTGTTGTGCAACCTCAGCTTCGGGAAGATCTCCGCCTGGATCAGGTCGCCGAAATCACGGTTCATCGCGAGGGCGGTGAGGTGGCCGAGCAGCCCGATGTGGGGTTGGAGTATCGCCGCTGTCGGCCGGGAGCGGCATCGGGTGTCCACTGCCGAAAGTAGTTCACCATCTGGGTGTCATCGGTGATCTCAGGCGGGAACTGCAGGGGCAAACCGCCCGCCGTGTAGGTGCCGAGGTTGAGCAAATTGGCCTTGTCGACGGCGGTGCCCGTCAACTGCGGCAGGTAGGTGCTGGGGTGATCGTCCAGCGAGATTCTGCCGAGTGCGTGCGCGTACGCCGCCAGTGTCCCGGTGAATGTCTTACTGACCGAACCGATCTCGAAGAGGGTGTCCCGGCTCACCGGCGAGCCGCTTTGCTTGGAGGCGACGCCGAAATCGAAGTAGCGCTGTTGGCCGTCCATCGTCACCGCCACGGCCATGCCGGGAATGTCGTACTCGGTCATGAGTGGCCGAAACGTCCGGTCCACGGCGGCCGCGAGCGCGTCGGGACTGCCGGCAGCAATGGGGTTGGCCGGTGTGCAGAGCAAGATGATGGCGAGGAGTGGTGGGGTGACCACCTTGGCGCACGTCCTCAACGGGCGTCCCTTCGGAGCTGGAACCATCTGTCAGGCAGTGTGAGTCACGCTGTGCGGCGTGCGGTCACCACCGCATACGGCGCGCCGAAGGCCACCCGGCCGTCACCGTCGGCCTGTGCCTCCAGGGCGGCGGCAAAAGCCTCGAGCAGTCGGGCGCGCGTTGCCTCATCCAAGCGGCCGAGCAAGTCGACGTGCATCGGCGATTCGTGCGAGATGAACCGCACCCCGGACTCGACGGAGTCGAACCGCCAAGTGAGCGAACCGGATTCGATGTGTATCTGATCGAATGCGCCGGCCAGGCGTGAGTGCGCGATGTCGGCGACGCCCCACTGGTCGGGAGAGTAGGCCGACGCCGGCGGCTGACCCAGGGTTTCGATGATCGGGTTGTAGAACGGGTTGCCGGTCTCGTCGCGCACCCAGGTGGAGAACGCGAACACTCCGCCCGGGGACAGCAGCCGGGCCACCTCGGCGACCAGGCTGGTGGGCTCGACGAAGATGATGCCCATGTTCGACACCGCCGTGCCGAACCCGCCGTCGGCCAGGCCGGTATCGGCGGCATCGGCGACCACCCACCGCACCGCGTCCGCCCCGGGCCGCTCGGCGGCGATCGAGATCAGCTCGGCGGTCAGGTCCACGCCGGTGACGCGGGCGCCGGCCTCGACGGCGGCCAGCGCGGCGCTTCCGGTGCCGCAGGCCAGATCGACCAGCTCGGTGTCGGCGACGGGCCGGCGCCGGTCGGCAGCGGCGACGACCTCACCGGCGATGACGGCGATCTGATCGGCGACAGCCTGATAGCGGCCGGCCGCCCAGTTGGTGGGTTGTGGGTCAGACATGCAGACGAGCCTAGATAGATTCGCCGTCGCGCGGTGGATTGCGCAGGCCCGAACCACATTCAGCGCACGCTCGCCGACCGCGAGCGTGCGCTGAATGCCGGTGGTGTGCGGCGTGTCGGGCAGCAGACCCGCACGTCTCGCGGATCAGGGCTGGACGTATCCCGGCGGGTTGGGGGTATCCACCCACAGGTCGACACCGAGATCCGAGCCGGGCACACAGTCGTACACGGACAGGTCGGTGACCCCGTTCGCGAGCAGGACGTCCTCGCAGAGCAGGCTCTGGCCGGTGTACTCGCGGGCCGGCTTGTTGAAGATCACGTACGCGGCGTCCGCGTAGACGTCGGGCTTGCGCGCCCGGCCCATCGCCTCGTCACCGCCCAGCAGGTTCTGCACCGCGGCCGTGGCCACCAGGGTGCGGGGCCACAGCGTGTTCGACGCGATGCCCGCCTCGCGCATCTCCTCGGCGATACCCAATGCGCACAACGTCATGCCGTACTTGGCCATCATGTACGCGGTCGGCTTGAGCCACTCGGACTCCAGCCGGATCGGCGGCGAGAGGGTGAGGATGTGGGGGTTCTCCCGGCCCTTCATGTGTGGGATGCAGGCCTGCGACACCGCGTAGGTGCCGCGGATCTGGATGCCGTTCATCAGGTCGAAGCGTTTGAGCGGTACCTCCTCGATCGACCCGAGGTTGATCGCGGAGGCGTTGTTGACGCACAGGTCGATACCGCCGAACTGGGCGACCGCTTGTTCTACTGCGGAGGCCACCGAGTCGCCGTCGCGGACGTCACCGACGATCGGCAGGGCTTGCCCGCCGGCCTCCTCGATCTCCTTGGCGGCCGTGTACACGGTGCCCTCGAGCTTGGGATGAGGTTCGGCGGTCTTGGCGACCAGCGCGATGTTGGCGCCGTCGGCTGCGGCGCGTTTGGCGATCGCCAGGCCGATACCGCGGCTGGCGCCGGAGATGAACATGGTCTTCCCGGACAGAGTCATAGAGACACGATAGGCCGACCGATTTGCATTGATTTCGCAGCGTCAGGGCCGTGGCGGGGAGGACGATGGAAGTCGGCTGCGACAGGATGGAGGAGACATGAGCGTCGTCCCGGCAGGCACCGTGCTGACTTGTGCACACGAGGGCTGCGGGTGCCGGATACGCGTCGAGTCGGAGTGCCACTGCGAGGGCCCCGAAAGCAGCTACAAGTGCACGTGCGGCGCGGAGATGGTGCCGGTCACCGAATAGGTCAGCCCGCCGCGTCGGCCTGCAACGGCGGGCAGTTGCCCGCCGGGTCGGCCACCAGTTCGAAATGCCACAGCTCGTTGGCGTAGATCTGGCACAGGCCGAACCGCGCGCCGTTGGCGATCAGCCAATGATCGGCCTCGGGTCCGCCGATATCGACGGCCTCTCCGGACACGTGCCGCGACGCGGTCGGCGTCTGGACGTACTGGCGGGCCGCCGCGAGGCTGCCGTAGGTCTGCACCGCCTGATCCAGCAGCGATTGCTGGAACTCGGCCGACCGCCACCCGGAGTTGACCGTCATGGTCACCCCCTCGGCGGCCGCGGCGGTGGCGGCGTTCTGGATGGCGGCGAGCAGCCGCGGATCCAACCGGCCGATCGCCGGATCCTGTACATCGAACGGGGTCAGCGCCTGCCCGTCCGGCAGTGAGCCGTCACCCTGGTGCATCGGGACGGAGTCGTCGACCAGCCGGATCTGCGGCGCGGGGGTGGACGTGCCGAGCAGGGCCGCCACTGCGGCGACCGTCGAGGCCGTGCTCGCGACCATCATCATCGGCATCACTGTGACCACACTACGGCCGTCCGCGCGCGATCACCGGCTCGAGCCGGTCGACCAGCGCTTCGATCTCGGCCACGTTCTTCAGCCGATCCGGTACCCAGGCCAGGGCGATCCGGGCCGGTGCCCAGGTGCTCTCGTCGATCGGCACCAGGGTGAACTCCGGGGGCGAGAAGATCTTGCCGATCAATGATTCGGGTGCGTAGGGCACCACCGCGACCAGGTGGCGGTTGAACACCTGTGCGGCCATCTCCAGCTCGCCACCGAACTGGTTGGTGGTGCGCACGATGCGGGTCACCCCGCGCGCGTTGAGAGCCCGGGTCAGCCCGGCCAGCATGACGGGATTGGGCCGGGCGAAGTCGATGACCACGTCGCGATCGCGCAATTCCTCGATCGACACCAGATCCTTGCCGGCCAGGGGATCGTCGAAACGGACCGCCACCGCACCCTGGAAGGTGGCCACCACCCGGTAGTGCAGTCGTTTGTCCGAGGTCGGCAGGTGGATCAGGCCGAGGTCGAGGTGGCCGGACACGAGCTTGGCCGTCACCTCCGCGGCCGACCCGGGGACGCTGAACTCGGTCGGCACCGGTAGATCGGCCACCGCCGACTGGACCTGTGCCACGAAATCCGACGGCGCATAGGCGGTGGCACCGACCCGGACCGTGACGGCGCCCTCGGTGAGCCGGGTGGCGGTGGCCTTCAAATCGTCGACCTGGCGCAGGATTTCGCGGGCGGGCCCGAGCAGCTTGGTGCCCAGCGGGGTCAGCCGGACCTCGTGGTAGTTGCGCTCGAACAGTTGTCCGCCGAGCTCTGACTCCAGCAGCTTGATCTGCTTGCTCAACGGCGGCGGCGTGATCATCAGCCGGTCGGCGGCCCGCTTGAAGTGCAATTCCTCGGCGACCGCCACGAAGTACCTGAGTCTGGTGAAGTCCATGCGGTCATTTCCGGCGATTCGAGGGTGGGGTGACCCACGAATGGTACGAGACCGGTGATCACCGGCTGATCGGCGCTGATCCCGCAGGCCGCCCGCGTGCCTCGTTCTGCGGTACTTCGAGCACCCCGGCGGCGATGAGATCGTCGATCTCTGCATCAGCCAGTCCCAGTAGCTCGGAGGCGATCGCGCGGGTCTGTTCGCCGAGCAACGGTGCCTGCAGCAGCGGTGGATCCGCGATGCGATCCGAATGGATCTGCACGTTCTCCATCGTGAACGGCTCGTCGGAGTGGGGATGCAGCTCCTCGCGGAACGCGCGCCGCTGCACGTAGTAGTTCCAGCCGGAGACCTCGGCGGCGCGCAGGGCGGCACCGGCCGGGACCCCACCCGCCTGCAGCAGGTCCATCGCGTCGGGCGCCGTGCGCCGGGACGTCCAGGCCCGTACCGCCTCGTCGATACGGTCGCGCTGGGCATGCCGACCGCTCCGGTTGCTCAGGTGCTCGTCGGTGGCGAGGTCGGGACGGTCGATCACCGCGCACAACGCGCACCAGTCGGCGTCGTCGCGGACGGTGACCGCGACCCAGCTGTCCTCGCCGACCGCCGGGAACAGGCCCCACGGCGCATCGTGGGCGGGCTGGTCCGACGGTGCGTGGCCGCGGCGCACCAGGGCGTCCGCGGCGATCTCGCCGGCCAGGTGGCTGAGCATCACCTCCGATTGCGCGACGCTGACGCAACCGCCGGACGACGTGCGTTCCCGGCGCAACAGCAGCGACAGTGCGCCGAGGGCGCCGATCCTGGCGGCGACGTGGTCGGGATAGACGGTGACCGCGTCGCAGAACGACTCCGGTTCGTCGGGGTAGACCCAGAGATCGGTGAACCCGGCTGCCGCGCGCACCAGCGGGCCGTAACCCATCCGCTTTGCCCACGGTCCGGTGGGCCCGAATGCCGAACTGTCCACGGCCACGATGCCCGGGTTCACCTCCCGCAAGGTCTGATGGTCCATCCCGAGTGCCTCGGCCACCCCGGGCTTGAAATTGGTGAGCACCACGTCGGACATCGCCACCAACCGGTGCGCCAGCGCTCTGCCCCGCGCAGTTCTCAGATCGATGCCGATTGACCGCTTGTTGCGGTGGCCGGCGGCGTAGGTCTGCGACATCGAGGCCAGGTTGCCGCGCAGCCCGTCAGGGAACGCCGAGTTCTCGATCTTGATCACCTCGGCACCGAGGTCGCCGAACAGGCGTCCGGTGTCGGAGCCGACCACGATCACGCCGAGGTCGAGAACCCGGATCCCTTCCAGCGGAAGGCCTTCGTCGCGGCGTGGGCGGTGCCCGAGCACCGGGGCGACATCGAGGCGTCGGCCCGGTTCTGGTCCGACCCGTGCGCCGGCTCGCTGCCCGTCGATCTCGATGACGCCGGCCGGCACCGGCGCCGACAGTGCGGGAGCCAACTCCACCTCGCGAAAGAATCCGCGGCTCTTCACCTGTGCGGTGTCGAGGGTTTCGGCTAGGGTCAGCACCGCCGCCGTCGGCACCCCGTGCCGCTGGCCGGCGACCTCCAATTCGGCTCGGGTCTGCCCGGCGCAGAACTGCCCGATCGCGGTCATCAGCTCCGGCGAGCTGAACCGCACCCGCAGCCGGTCGAACGAAGGATCGGCGAACTGCTCGGGCCGGCCCATCCACTCGAACATGCCGTGCCACTGACGTTTTGCCAGCAGGCAGATCCGGACGTGCCCGTCTTTGCACGGGATGATCGGGTAGCGCAGCCGTTCGGCGTTCCAGTCGCGTTGTTGTGCGCTGAGCGCGACACCGGCCGAGGCCGTCCCCGCTGTGCCGTACGGCGGGTCGAGCGTCTGCATGGCCCCGTCGAGAATCGAGAAGTCGATGAGATCGCCTTCGCCCGTGCGCAACCGGTCCAGGTAGACGCTGACGGTCATCACCGTGGCCTGGGCCGCGGCCACGTGATAGGGGAGCAGTGCGGCCGGCGGTACCAACGGTTCGCGACCCGGGATGCCGGAGCGGGACAGCTCGCTGCTCAGCGCATGCAGTACCGGGGTGGTGGCCTGCCATCCGCGGTAGTCGGTGTCACGCCCGAAATCGCTGATCGACAGGATCACCAGGCCGGGGTGCTCGGCGTGAATCGTGCTGACTGCCAGAGATTTCTCGGCGTCCGATCCGGGTCGGGTCTCCTCGATCAGGATGTCGGCACCGGCCAGCGACTGGACCCACCGGTCGTGGTCGCCGGGCATCGAAGGGTCGATGACGACGGACTCCAGCCCGTGCCGGTTGATCGCGAGCGCCACCGAGTCCGGTTCGATCCCGGCATCCCCGCCGATCGGAGCCGGGGCCTCGGCGGTGACACCGGGCAGGTGCACCTGGGTGACGGTGGCACCGAGGTCGGCCAGCAGGCGACCGACCGCGGTCATCGGGCCCCGCGTCAGGTCGAGCACGCGAACCCCCGACAGCGGTGGGTCGTAACGGTCTGGGTCGGCCATCGGCGTCAGCTGCGGCGGGCCTGGCGGAACGGGATGTCGCGGTCGACCTCGGGCTCCTTGGCGAGGCCGAGGACCCGTTCGCCGATGATGTTGCGCTGGATCTGGTCGGTGCCGCCCCCGATCGAGGTGAAGAACGCGTTGAGGGTCAGGAAGTTGATGTCGTCGGCCTCGGGATTGTCGGGGCCGGCCAAAAGCGCTTCGGCACCGATGATCTCGGTCTTGAGCCGGGCCTCGGCATGCAGGATGTTCGACATGGCCAGCTTGCCCAGTGACATGATCGAACTGGAGGTTCCTTGTGCCGCAGCGGCTTTGGCGCGGGCATTGTTGAGCGAGTTGAGTTCGCGCAGCGCCAGCACGTTCGCCAGTTCCCGGCGCACCGCCGGATCCTCCAGGCGGCCGTGCTCGCGGGCCAGGCCGATGAGGTCGTCGGCGCGGGTGCGGTTACGGGAGCCTCGGCCGGCGTCACCCATGATCGACCGCTCATAGGCCAGCGCGGTCTGCAACACCTTCCACCCGTTGCCCTCGCCGCCCAGCAGGTAGGCGTCGGATACCCGGGCATCGGTGATGAACACCTCGTTGAAGTGCGATTCACCGGTGATCTGCACCAGTGGGCGCACCTCGATACCTGGCTGGCGCATCGGAATCATGAAGAAACTCAAGCCCTTGTGTTTGGGCACATCCCAGTCCGTGCGCGCGATCAACAGCGCGTACTCCGCCGTGGTCGCACCCGACGTCCACACCTTCTGGCCGTTGACCACCCACTCGTCGCCGTCCCGGACCGCGGTGGTGCGCACGGCGGCCAGGTCGGATCCGGCTCCGGGCTCGCTGTACAGCAGGCAGGTGCGGATCTGTTCGGTGAGGAAATCCCGCACCAGGTCGTGCTTGAGCTGCTCGGTGCCGAACTTCAGCGCGGTGTTGGCCGGGATGCTGTACTTGTCCTGCCGTGCACCGGGCGCCTTGACGGCCCGGAATTCCTGCTCGACGACGGCGGCGAGGGCATTCGGGTACTCCCGCCCGAACCATTCGGCGGGAAAGGTCGGCACCGCGTAGCCCGCGTCGAGCACCTTGTGCAGCCACGCCACCCGTTCGGGCGAACTGACCCACGGATTCGTGGATTTGGGCAGCCCGGTCCAGTTCTGGGCCAGCCACTCGCGCACCTCGGTGCGCAGTTGATCAGCGCTGGGCAGGTCGTGGGCGGTCATCGTCAGGCGCCTTTCGACGAGAGGTAGCGCTCGCGGTGCACACCGGAGCCGCCGAACAGTTGCAGGCCGGTGCGGGCCCGGCGCAGGAACAGGTGGGCCGGGTGCTCCCAGGTGAATCCGATGCCGCCGTGCATCTGGATCGCCGACATCGCGACCGTATGGTAGGCCTCGGCGCACGTGAAACCGGCCAGTGCGATTGCCCCGCCGGCCTTTTCGCTTCCTGCAGCCAGCTCGGCGGCCGCGTGCTGGGCGGCCGAAGTGGCCGATTCCACCTGCACCAGCAGATCGGCCGCCATGTGCTTGAGGGCCTGGAAGCTGCCGATGGGCCGGCCGAACTGGATTCGGGTCTTGAGGTATTCCACGGTGATGTCGAAGATTCGTCTGGCCCCGCCGACCTGTTCACCCGCCAGTGCGACGAGAGCGAGGTCCAGTGCCTGTTGCACCGCGTCCCATCCGGCGGTACCGAGGCGACGGGCCGGGGTCGCGTCGAAAGTATACGTCGACAACGGCACGGTCGGATCGAAAACCGTTGCGGCCGTGCGCTCGAACCCGTCCGCGCCGGGCTCGACCTGGAAGATCCCGACGTCGCCCTCGGTTCGCGCCACCACCAGGATGACGTCTGCGGCCTGGCCGTGGAGGACGTAGTGGGCGGTGCCGGACAACGTGTAAGCCGATCCCGCCGAGGCGCTTTCCGTCGCGGCGCGAACCGCGACACCCTCGCGCGCCCAGGTGCCGCGGGCACCGGTCAGTGCGACGGTGGCCACGGAGGTGCCCGCGGCCAGGCCGGGCAGCAACTCGTGCTTGTCGGCGCCAGTGCCTGCCGCGTCGATCAGGGCCGAAGCCAGTACCGCGCTGGAAAGGAACGGAGCCGGCAACAGGGCGGCCCCGGTCTCCTCGGCGACCGCTTCGAGTTCGAGCGGGCCGAGGCCGACGCCGCCGTAGTCACTGTCGACCAGCAGGCCGGTGACACCCTGGGCGGCCAGCTTGCGCCACAACTCCCGGTCGAACCCGTCGCCGGTTCCGATCACCCGCCGGACGTCCGGCTCGGTGCATTCGTCGTGCAACAAGTCCCTGACCGCGGCGGCCAGTTCCGCCCGCTCGGCCGCACTGATCGTCATGGGCGCCCGCCTTCCTCGTTCGGATCCATGCAAGCGGGCGTACGGCGTGGTGTAAATCACGGATTCGGACACCGGCAGATTTCCGAACGGGACATGCCGGCGCTGCCGGCGTGAAAGCTAGGCCGGGGCGGCGATCCCTGCGGTGACCGCGCCGGTGGCCCGGATCAGATCGGCCGGGGCAAGGGCGATGTCCCAACCGCGCTTGCCGGCACTGCACAGCACGGTGTCGAAGGTCAGCGCCGAGGCGTCGATGACGGTGGGCAGTGGTTTGCGCTGCCCGAGCGGCGAGATGCCGCCCACCACGTAGCCGCTGGAGCGCTGCGCGGCGGCCGGGTCGGCCATCTCCGCCTTGGGGACTCCCAGCGCCGCGGCGGCGGCCTTGAGCGACAACTTGGTGGGGACCGGCAGCACCGCGACCGCCAGTCCCTTGGGCAGGGCGATGACCAGTGTCTTGAACACCTGCTCGGCGGCGAAGCCGGCAGCGGCCAGTTCCGCGACCGCCTCGGCGCCGAAGGAATCGCTGCGTGGATCGTGGTGATACTGCACGACCTGATGGTCGATACCGGCGGCGACCAGGGCGGCGATGGCTGGGGTGGCTGCGCGTGGCATCGGGACACGATAGCCGGGCACGCCGGGAACACAGCGGCCCCAACATGCTGTTATTGCTCTCGACACCTGCTCAGCGCTACTTGTCGGTAGCACGCTCTAGGATCGTTAGGAGGATTCTGGTGCCAACCGTATGCCTGGAACGGCCCGCGGATACCCGGTGGTATTCCGCACCGCCTGGTGGCGCCGCGACAGAAGGGAAGGTGTTTCCCACGATGACTGACGTCGAGCAGGCCGAGCCTGACACGCCGCAGCCGACTGCCGAGACCGATGCCGAGCTGACCGCGCGCTTCGAGCGTGACGCCATCCCGCTGCTGGACCAGCTCTACGGCGGCGCGCTGCGGATGACCCGCAACCCCGCCGATGCCGAGGACCTGCTGCAGGAAACCATGGTCAAGGCCTACGCCGGCTTCCGGTCGTTCCGCGAGGGCACCAACCTCAAGGCGTGGCTGTACCGGATCCTGACCAACACCTACATCAACAGCTACCGCAAGAAGCAGCGCCAGCCCGCCGAGTACCCCACCGACGAGATCACCGACTGGCAGCTGGCATCCAATGCCGAGCATTCCTCGACCGGTCTGCGTTCGGCGGAGGTCGAGGCGCTCGAGTCATTGCCCGATACCGAGATCAAGGCGGCGCTGCAGGCATTGCCCGAGGAGTTCCGGATGGCGGTGTACTACGCCGACGTCGAGGGCTTCCCTTACAAGGAGATCGCCGAGATCATGGATACGCCCATCGGGACGGTGATGTCCCGTCTGCACCGCGGTCGCAAGCAGCTGCGCGAACTGTTGGCCGACGTGGCCAGGGATCGCGGCTTCATCCGAGGTCAGCAGCTTGGTGAGCCGGAGGAGGTCTCCTCATGACTGACAGCCGTGAGTCCAACCGCGACGACGAACGCTGGACCCCGCCGATCGGTCCGGTCGACCCGGAGCATCCCGACTGCGCTGCGGTGATCGCCGAGGTATGGACCCTGCTCGACGGTGAATGCACGCCCGAAAGCCGCGACAAGCTCAAGCACCACCTCGAAGAATGCCCGGCCTGCCTGCGGCACTACGGGGTCGAGGAGCGGGTCAAGCGGCTGATCGCGGCCAAGTGCAGCGGTGAGAAGGCCCCCGAAGGGCTGCGGGAGCGCCTCCGCATCCAGATCAGCCAGACGACCATCATCCGAGGCTGACCGGGGCGCTCAGCCCTGCTGCGGCCAACGACAAACCGCCCGATCTCCGTAAGGAGTCGGGCGGTCACAGTCTGCCGAAGTGGCTAGCGCACTGACTTCGAACCGGCGTTGGGGCGCTTGCCGTGGTTCGCCTTCGAGTGCTTGCGGTCCCGCTTCTTGCGGCCACGCTTGGCCATGATGTTCCTCCAGATGGTGTAGTTCTTGCTCACTAGTGTCTCATGCCCCGGCGGCGGCGCTGTCCACCCCGGCTTGTGGTTCGATATAGGCCGCAGAAGTAGTCGGGTTGGCAGCAGTAGTGAAGTGGGGTGAAGATGGCCGAGGACGTTCGCGCCGAAATCGTGGCCAGTGTGCTCGAGGTCGTGGTTCACGAGGGCGATCAGATCGGTGCGGGGGACACCCTGGTGCTGCTCGAGTCGATGAAGATGGAGATCCCGGTTCTCGCCGAGGTCGCGGGCACCGTCACCAAGGTCAACGTCGCCGAGGGCGATGTGATCCAGGCCGGCGATCTCATCGCGGTGATCGACTGACGCAGGAGCGTTCTCGCTCCTCACGTGCACGGAAAGAAGTTGGCTGATGTCGACCCTCGGTGACCTGCTCGCCGAGCACACGATGCTGCCCGGCAGCGCCGTGGACCACCTGCATGCGGTGGTCGGGGAGTGGCAGCTGTTGGCCGACCTCTCGTTCGCCGACTACCTGATGTGGGTGCGCCGCGACGACGGCGTGCTGGTGTGTGTCGCGCAGGTGCGGCCGAACACGGCTCCCACCGTGTTGCTCGCCGACTCGGTCGGCACGTTGGCCGCGGCCGCGGACCTGCCCGTCGTCACCACAGCCTTCGAGTCCGGAGCGATCGGTCGGGGAAGTGGTGGCACACAACGGCATTCGCCGGACCTGCCCGGTCTGAACGTGGAGGCGGTGCCGGTGCGGCACCGCGATCACGTCGTAGCGGTGCTGACGCACCAGACCGCGCTGGCGGCCCGCCGGATGGCCAGCCCGCTGGAGGGCGCATATCTGGACTGCGCCAGCGATCTGCTGCACATGCTGTCGGAGGGCACCTTCCCGAATGTCGGGGACCTGGCCATGTCGCGCTCCAGCCCGCGGGTGGGCGACGGCTTCATCCGCCTCGACGAGGTCGGCGACGTGGTGTTCGCCAGTCCCAACGCCATCTCGGCCTATCACCGCATGGGCCTGGCTTCCGAACTCGACGGGCACAACCTGGTGACCGTCACCCGGCCGTTGATCTCTGACCCCTTTGAGGCCCAGGAACTGGCCAACCATGTGCGCGACTCGCTGGCCGGCGGGTCCAGCATGCGCATGGAGGTCGACGCGGGCGGTGCGGCGGTGTTGTTGCGGACGCTGCCGCTGGTGGTGCACGGCGCCGCTGTCGGCGCCGCCGTGCTGATCCGCGACGTCACCGAGGTGAAACGGCGTGACCGCGCGCTGCTGAGCAAGGACGCCACCATCCGGGAGATCCATCACCGGGTGAAGAACAACCTGCAGACGGTGGCGGCCCTGTTGCGCCTGCAGGCGCGCCGCACCAACAACCTCGAAGCGCGTGAGGCGCTGATCGAATCGGTGCGGCGGGTGTCCTCGATCGCGCTCGTGCACGATGCGTTGTCCATGTCGGTCGACGAAGAGGTCAACCTCGACGAGGTGATCGACCGGATCCTGCCGATCATGAACGATGTCGCCTCGGTCGACACCCCGATCCGGATCAACCGTGAGGGCGCCCTGGGCGTTCTCGACGCCGACCGGGCGACCGCGCTGATCATGGTGATCACCGAACTGGTGCAGAACGCCATCGAGCACGCCTTCGACGCCAACACGCCTCAGGGATGCGTGACCATCCGTGCCGAGCGCTCCGCACGCTGGCTCGACGTGGTGGTGCACGACGACGGACGTGGCGTGCCCGACGGGTTCAGCCTGGAGAAGTCCGACCGGTTGGGCCTACAGATCGTCCGGACGCTGGTGACCGCGGAACTGGACGGGTCGCTGGGCATGCACGATGTCGCGTCGGGCGGAACCGATGTCGTCCTGCGGGTGCCGATCGGCCGGCGCAGTCGCGGGATCCAGTGAGGCCTGCGGCCGGGGTCGCCGACCGGCGATAAGTGGGACGCCGGTACCACCGGACAATTCATTGCGGATTGTGACGACAATTACGCAATTTGCTATCGATAATTGCCGCATAAATAAGCTATGGCCCCGACATTCGTCGGGGCCATAGCTTGCGTCGAGGTCTGGACCGAGGGTCAGACTCCGGTGCGGGCCTTGGTGCGGGCATTGCGACGCTTGAGCGCGCGGCGCTCATCCTCGCTCATCCCGCCCCACACGCCGGCGTCCTGGCCGGAGTCCAAGGCCCAGGTGAGGCACTCAGTGGTCACGGGGCAACGGTTGCACACCAGCTTCGCGTCGGCGATCTGAGCAAGCGCCGGGCCGCTGTTTCCCACGGGGAAGAACAGCTCCGGATCTTCGTCGCGACAGACGGCCTTGTGGCGCCAATCCATAAGATCAAACTCCTTGTTCCATAGTTCATGCGTGCGCGGCGAAGCGCACCAGATTTTCTTCGGCTGTTAACGCGTGCACACGAATGTTTCTGCACTGTTGCATCGATGCTTTCACAGGCTGAACAGATGTCAATAGCATTGAGTTAACACGTGGGCAAAGTCACTGGCGGGGTCGGTTACCGGAGCCCTCGTTCATGTGTACTACACTCACACTCAGCTGCGCCCTAATTCCACCGTGATCGGTGCGTTTGCGCAGGTCAATCAGTTTTCTCTGTCGGAGCGACGACGCACAGTGCCTCCTGGACCGACGTGAAGGTCATGATTTCGCGCATGCCGACGTAATCTCCGTCGATCTGGCAGGCGACCGGCGTGGTGCTCGTCACGGTGACCGATGACACGTCGTCCTCACGGATCAGATGCTTGGCCGTCAGGCGCGGGTTTCGGGACACCATCTGGCGCACCACGCGCAGATTCGACCAGACGTTCATGCTCGTGATGGCGAACACGCCCAGCCCCGTGTCGAACGTGGTATCCGGGTTCGTCCACACCGGGCGGCTGTTCGCATACGTCCACGGGCTGGAGTTGGACACGAACGCGAAATGCACCCCGGTCACCGGGTCGGCCCCCGGCAGGTTCAGCGTCAGGGTCGGTTCCTTGCGCGCGCTGGCCAGCATCTCGCGCACGGCCACGCGGATGTAGCGCGACGCGGTCACCTTGCGTCCCTTCGCGCGTTGGGCCTCCACGGCGGCCACCACGTCACCGTCGACGCCCATTCCCGCGGTGAACACCCCCCAGCGCTCGCCGCAGTCCATCAGGCCGATGCGGCGCCACGGGCGGCCCAACCGGTAACCGCCGAGCAGATCGACGAGTTGATTGGTGGCCTCGATGGGGTCGGGGCTGATGCCGAGGGCCCGGGCGAAGACGTTCGCCGAACCGCCCGGCACGACGGCGACCGCGGGGGCCACGCTGGGGTCGGGGCGGGTTCCGCACTCGCCGAGCACACCGTTGACGACCTCGTTCACCGTGCCGTCGCCGCCGTGCACGATCAGCACGTCCACCCCGTCACGGGCGGCGTCCCGCCCGATCTCGATGGCGTGACCTCGATGGTTGGTGTGTTCCACGGTCAGCGTCACCCGGCTTTCCAGCGCATGGGCGAGCAGGTCACGACCCGCCGGGGTGGTGGAGGTGGCGTTCGGGTTGACGATCAGCACGGCACGCACGGGGCATGAGCCTAACCGGGGAAGGTGTCCTGCCGTTATTCGTAGACGTCGCCGTCGAGATATCGCCACCGGCCCTTCACCCGCTCGAAACGGCTGCGTTCGTGCAGGATGTGCCGTTTGCCGCCGTGGGCGTACTGGGCGCGGAACTCGACGACACCGGTGGCGTCGTCCTCGCCTCCGGCGTCGGTGTCGACGATCTGCAACCGGCGCCACGCGATCGTCGCGTCGAGGGTCAAGTCGGAGGGACGCGTGCGGGGATGCCAAGAGGTGAGCAGATACGCGACGTCGCCGAGCGCGAACGCGCTGAATCGTGACCGCATCAGCGCGACGGCCGTGGGAGCCGGCCGCCCGCCGGCATGCAGCGGCCCGCAACAGTCGGCGTAGGCAAGCCCGGTGCCGCAGGGGCAGTGCTCGTCGCTAGACACGCGGTCAAGTATCTCTACCGGTTGCGTCCGATCCGCCCTTACGCCGAGATCGACATGAGGACTGTGCTTTTTGCCCAATCACAACCCTCGCGTCGATCTCGACGTCGCAAACCAGCCGGTACCGTACTGAAGGTGACCGAACGCCCTGTGCAGCCCCGTCTGCTGCTCGTCAACGGACCGAACCTGAACATGCTCGGTACCCGGCAGCCCGAGATCTACGGGTCCACGACGCTCGCGCAGATCGAGCAGCAGGTCGCCGAGACCGCCGCCGGGTTCGGCTTCGAAATCCGGGCGGTGCAGAGCAACCACGAGGGTGAGCTGGTCGATGCCATCCAGGCCGCCCGCGAGGACTGCGCGGGCATCATCATCAATCCCGCGGCGTACAGCCACACCTCGGTGGCGATCCGCGACGCGCTCAGCGCCGTTGACCTGCCGGTCGTCGAGGTACACCTGAGCAACATCCACACCCGGGAGTCGTTCCGGCACCACTCGTACGTGTCGGCCGTCGCCCAGGTGGTCATCGCCGGTGCCGGCCCGGCCGGATACGAGTACGCGGTCCGCTACCTGGCGGAGCGGCTGTCGTGATCCAGCCTCCCGCGATCCGGTATGCAGGCTTCCTCACCGCCGCCGAAGGGGTCGCCGCGCTGATCATGGCGGTCGTGCTGCTGGTGCGCGCATTCGGCGGTGCCGACCAGCACATCGTCAGCGGTTACGGCACCGCGATCTGGTTCGTCCTCATCGGCGGTGGGGTGCTCGCCGGCGGCTGGGCGCTGATCACCGCACGGCGCTGGGGCCGCGGCATCGCCGTCCTGGCCAATCTGCTGTTGCTGCCGGTGGCCTGGTACGTCATCACCTCCCACCACGTCGTCTACGGCGTGTTGGTCGGGCTTCTCGCGCTCGTGACCCTGGGCCTGTTGTTCAGCCCGTCCGCGGTGGACTGGATCACCCAACGCGATTAGGCGCCACCGGTTTCGGCGGCCAGCGCCGACAGTTCGGGTCCCGACACCCGGTAGGTTGTCCACTCGGTCTGGGGCTCGCCGCCGACCGCGTCGTACAGCGCGATGGCGTTGACGTTCCAGTTCAACACCGCCCACGTCATCCGGCTGTAGCCCTGCTCGACACATTCGGCGGCCAAGGTGGACAACAGCTTGCGGGCCAGCCCGCGCCGCCGGAAGGCCGGACGCACGTAGAGATCCTCCAGATAGAGCCCGGCGACCCCGTCCCAGGTGGAGAAGTTCAGGAACCACACCGCGGTCGCGGCGATCTGCCCGTCGACCTCCACCATGTGCGCATAGGCCACCGGCCGGTCGCCGAAAAGTGCTGTGTGCATCTGCTTCTCGGTGACAGTGCATTCGTCCGCGGCCCGTTCGAACTCGGCCAGCTCGCGGATCATCGCGGTGATCTCGACCTCGTCGCCCGGCCGCGCCCGGCGGATCAGCTCGCTCATGTCGCCCCTAGTCCCGTCAGGATGGTCTTGAATTTCGTGGTGGTCTCGTCGACCTCGTCATCAGGATCGGATTCGGCGACAATACCGCCGCCGGCACTGGCCAGGGCCGTGCGCCGATCTGCCGACAGCACGGCGCAGCGGATCGACACCACCCAGCGTCCGTCGCCACTGCTGTCACACCAACCGACGGCCCCGGCATAGAACCCGCGGTCGCCCTCCAACTCGCCGATCAGTGCCGCGGCGCGGTCGGTCGGAACGCCGCCGACCGCCGGGGTGGGATGTAGTGCGAGTGCGAGATCGATTGCCGTGGTGCTCTTTTCGAGCAACCTGCCGACGACCGGGGTGCTCAGGTGCCACAGCGCGTCGGTGCCGTGCAACTCCGGTTCCTCGGCGACCCGCAAGTCCACGCACAACGGCTCCAGCGCCTGCCGCAACATGTCGACCACCAGCTGGTGTTCGTGGCGGTTCTTCGCCGAGGCCGCCAGTGCGGTGGCGTTGGCCGCGTCGATCTTCGGGTCGGCAGAGCGTGGGGCCGAGCCGGCGAACGGCTGACAGATCACCGTCTCGCCGTCGCGGGCCACCAGTAATTCCGGACTCGCCCCCACCAGGGCGGTACCGGCGTGGTCGCCGCCCGCGGCAGACAGATCCGCCAGATAGACCGTGGCGGCCGGATCGGCATCGGCCAGCCTGCGCAGCACGGTGCGCACGTCCCACGGGGAGTCCGCGGTCAACCGCAGGGCGCGGGCCAGCACCACCTTGTCGATCGGTATCCGCGGATCTCGCAGGCGCCGAATCGCTTCGGCCACCCGTTCGCGATGTACGGGCCCCGGTGGCAGGGTTTCGCGATGCAGCACCACCGGGAGTGGACCTGGCACCCATCCCGGTAGCGCGTCGGCGCGTCGAACCGACTCGGGCTCATACAGAGCGGCCGGTGCCGTCGAGTCGAATGGCAAGGCGCCCAGCACTATCGGCGTCCCTGCCCGCAGGGCCGCCTGGGCGTCGGCGATGTCGGCGAAGCCGGTGCGCACCCCCTGGGCCAGCACGGCACCGGTCGGCCCGGCCAGCACGAACGACGGGTTCACTGCGACAGACACGGGTTGGGGTGACCGGTCAGCCCGAGCGCGATGATCTGGCGCACGCCGTGCTCGAAACCGCACACCGCGAGCGACGCGGGCACCATCGACACCCGGATCCCCGCGGACACCGGCAGGTCGGCCCAGCGGGTCAGCACCGCGCGGGAGAAATGCCCGTGCCCGACGAAGACCACGTCCCGCGCGGGCAGATGCTGCAGCGCCAGGGCGACGGCCCGATCGGCGCGGGCACCGACGTCGGCCACACTCTCGCCGCCGGGGCAGCCGTGGGTCCACACCAGCCAATCGGGCACGCTCTGGCGGATCTGCGGCGTGGTCAGCCCCTCGTAGTCGCCGTAATCCCACTCGGCCAGTACCGGGTTGACCTCATCGACGTGCAGGCCGGCCAGTTCGGCGGTGACCAGCGCGCGGCGCCGCGGGCTGCTGATCACCAGCGGATCGTTCAACTGCAACTCGGCCAGCGCGGGCCGCGCCAATGCGGCCTGTTGGCGCCCGGCGTCGGTGAGCTCCAACTCGGTGCGGCCGGTGTGCCTGCCGTCGGCCGACCACTCGGTCTCGCCGTGACGCAGCAGGATCAGGCGGTGCAGGCGGTCGCTCACACCGGCGATTCTGCCGCACGTCCCGGCAATGCTGTCGGGAGCGTGCTTGGATGAAGGTGTGACGCGAGTATTAGCGGTCGCCAATCAAAAGGGTGGGGTAGCCAAGACAACGACGGTGGCGTCGCTGGGGGCGGCAATGTCCGAGCAGGGGCGCCGGGTGTTGCTGGTGGATCTGGATCCGCAAGGCTGTCTGACGTTTTCGCTTGGCCACGACCCGGACAAGCTGCCGGTATCGGTGCACGAGGTGTTGCTCGGTGATGTCGAGCCAGGGGCCGCCCTGGTAGAGACGGCCGAAGGCATGACACTGCTCCCGGCCAACATCGACCTGGCCGGCTCCGAAGCCATGCTGTTGATGCGGGCCGGGCGGGAGTATGCCCTCAAGCGGGCCCTCGCCAAGCTGGAATCCGATTTCGACGTGGTGATCATCGACTGCCCGCCGTCGCTGGGGGTGTTGACCCTCAACGGACTGACCGCCGCGAACGACGTGATCGTGCCGTTGCAGTGCGAAACGCTGGCACACCGCGGTGTCGGCCAGTTCCTGCGCACGATCTCCGACGTGCAGCAGATCACCAATCCCGAGCTGGCGCTGTTGGGTGCGCTGCCCACGCTCTACGATTCGCGCACCACTCACAGCCGAGACGTGTTGCTCGATGTCGCCGACCGCTACGAGCTGCCGGTGCTGGCGCCGCCGATCCCGCGCACCGTCCGGTTCGCCGAGGCCAGCGCGTCGGGATCTTCGGTGCTGGCCGGCCGCAAGAGCAAGGGCGGGATCGCTTACCGCGAGTTGGCCCAGGCGCTGCTCAAACACTGGAAGTCGGGCAAGAAACTGCCGACCTTCGCACCCGAGGTCGTGTAGGCGCGGACGTGGCTTGACCTTGTCCCACGGGCAGACCTGATGCTGACGACATGAACGAAGAACTGCTGAGCATCGGGGAGTTCGCGGCCCAGACCGGATTGTCGGCCAAGATGCTGCGTTCCTATGCGGCCTCGGGAGCGTTGGTACCGGCCGCAGTCGACGAACTGACGGGGTACCGGTACTACGCCCGGGACCAGATTGCCCAGGCCCGCACGGTGGGGTTGCTCCGCGGCGCACAGATACCGGTCGCCGAGATCGCCGAATTCCTGGACCACCCGACCGAACAGCAACTGACTGCCTGGCGGACGGCGCTCGACGATGAATATGCGCACCGCCGTGCGGCACTCGGGGCGGTGCGGGGCGCGCTGCTCGCTCAAGCTTCTCCGTCGGCAGGGGGCCGTCGGACCGATGAGAGGACGATCTCCATGGCTTCGGTGTTGCGGGCCGCGACGGCCACCGATCAGGGGCCGGTACGCGAGACGAATCAGGACGTGGCCCTCGCCGACGGCATTCTGTACGCGATCTCTGACGGTTTCGGCCCGGGTGGAGACCAGGCCAGCCGGATCGCGGTGGAGGTACTGGCTGCGGCTTTCGCCGCCGCCCCGGATCGCGACGGGCTGATCGGCGCGGTGCAACAGGCCAACGAGCAGGTCTTCGCCCACGTCAGTGCCTCGGGCACGAGTTCGGGTGCGACGCTGACGCTGGTTGCGGTGTTCGGCGACGACCAGGGCGGGCCGATGGCGATCAACATCGGCGATTCGCCGCTGAACCGGATTCGCGACGGCGTCATGCGTCAGCTCACCGATGACCACAGCGTCTCGGGCGAGCTGGTGACTGCCGGTGAGCTCACCCGCGAGGAGGCCCGGTTCCACCCGCATCGCCACCTGCTGACCCGGGCGCTGGGAATCGGCCCGAACATCCGGCCCGATCTGTTCGATCTCGACTGCCGTCCCGGCGACCGGTTACTGATCAGCAGTGACGGATTGTTCGCAGGTGCGGCCGATGCCGACATCGCCGCCGCGGCCAGCGATGCCGAACCGCAGGCCGCGGCGCAGCGGCTGGTCGACGTGGCCAACGCGGCCGGAGGCAGCGACAACACGACCGTGATCGTGATCGACATCGGCTGACGGCCGCTCCCCGGCGCTATGGGTTCAGGCTGCGCCCAGGGCGACCAGCTCCGTGCCGCGCTGTTCGAGCACGGTGTCACCGGCCACCGCCGGCACCACGGGCGACACACTGGGTGTGCGCGGTAGGGCGATGTGGCGCTGTCCGGCTCCGCTCTCCGCGTCGAAGATGTCGTAGCCGTCGTTCACCGGCACCAGCAGTTGGCCGGCCATCACGGTGGCGGGTCCGACGGGCAGGTGCGGCCCCGACGGGCTGACGGTGAACTTGTAGCGCAGTCCCGAACCCCCGGTGGTGCCGAACACCAGCACCGAGTCACCGGTCCACCAGGTGATCAGGTCACCGGCGCGCGTGGTGGTCGACTGCGGCGCGGCCGGCTTGGCCAGCGGCAGACTGGCCAGGGTTTTTCCGGTTTCGTCGATGATGTTCACCGCGGGCCTGGGGGTGGGCAGGTAGACCGCGGTCGTGGTGCCCGACACGGCGACCACCTGGGCGCCGGATTCGTCGGTGATGTCCTGTAGTTCGACGTTGCGCACCTCGGGGGTGTCCTCTTCGTCGGCCGGGCGGAGCAGCGTCAGCCGCACGTACTTGCTCTTCGGGCACGACTCCAGCACCGACACCGCAGAGGAACTCGCCGCCGCCGACAGCTGGCGGCATATCGGTGAGGCCGGCACGCCGGGCTTGATGCGGGCGTCCAGGGCGCCGTAGGACAGCATCCGGACCATGTCGGAGCGCCACAGCTCGAGGCGACTGTCCCCGGCCGACAGCACCGTGGTGCCGTCGGAGGACAACTGGACCTCGGGGTCGGCGTAGGCGGTGCGCGCGGGGCCCCGTCGGCCGGTCTTGCCGTCGACGGTGCTGACCTGCCCGCAACCGCGGACGTCCGGATACACCGCGACGGCGTACTGATACACCGAGGTCACACCGCACAGTTCGAGGTCACGGGCATAGCTCCACAACACCGCGCCGCTGACTGGATCGCGGCCGTTGACGGTGGAGCCGTCGCCGGTCACCACGGACCCTCCGGCGAGCACCGGCTGGGTGGTCTTGGGGCTGCTGACCGACCACAGCTGTTGCAGCCCGGCCGGCACCTCGCGGGCCGGGGTCAGATAGGGAACCGGTGCGGCGGCGGGCCGGCTGATGGTGGCCCGCGCATCACTGGTCCACCAGATCAGCCCCGCGGCCAGCGCGACGATCGCGACGATTGCCGCCGCGGCAGCCATGTCGCCGCGGGTGCGGCGTTCGGGTTTGACCATCGACTCGGCGAGCGCCGGTCAGCCGGCCGTCGCGGTCTCGGTCTTGCGGGGACGACGCCGGCGACGGCGGCGCCCGTTGGTCGAGGCCTCACCCGCGGCGTCCGTATCGGTCACCGGGGTGGCATCGGCGCTGTCCTGCGCCGGTGCCGCGGTGCCCTCGGGATGTCCGGTGGCCGACTCGCCGCCGCGGGTACGCCGGCGGGTGCGGGTCCTGGTCCGGGCCGGCCGGTCCGCCGAATCCGCCGAGGAGATGCGCTTCTCGTCGCTGCTGCGTTTGGTGGCGGCCTTGGCCTTGCGGGGCTCGCCGATGGTGCCCGTGGCGTCGGCCGGAATACCGAGCTCTTCGTAGATATGCGGTGAGCTGGAATAGGTTTCGGCTGGATCGGGGCAGTTCAGGCTCAGTGCCTTGTCGATCATTTCCCACCGCCCCAGTTCGTCCCAGTCGACCAGGGTGATGGCGACACCGGTCTTGCCGGCACGGCCGGTGCGGCCGATGCGGTGCACGTAGGCCTGCTCGTCCTCGGGGCACTGGTAGTTGATGACGTGCGTGACGTCGTCGATGTCGATACCGCGAGCGGCGACATCCGTCGCGACCAGCACGTCGACGGCTCCGGTCCGGAACGACTTCAGGGCCTTCTCGCGGGCACCCTGGCCGAGGTCGCCGTGCACGGCGTCGACCTTGAACCCCCGCTCGGCAAGCTCGTCGGACACCTTCTGTGCGGTGCGCTTGGTGCGGGTGAAGATCATCGTGGCGCCGCGGCCCTCGGCCTGCAGGATCCGGCTCACCAGTTCGGACTTGTCCAGGGCGTGCGCCCGATAGGCGAACTGCTCGGTGGTGTCGTGGGTGGCCGCCGAATGAGGAGCCTCGGCCCGGATGTGGGTCGGCTGGTTCATGAACGTGCGAGCCAGCGTGATGATCGGGTCGGGCATGGTGGCCGAGAACAGCATCGACTGGCGATCGTCGGGGGTCAGCCGCAGGATGCGCTCGATGTCGGGCAGGAAGCCCAGGTCCAGCATCTCGTCGGCTTCGTCGAGCACCAGCACGGACAGTCCGCCCAGCTGAAGGTGACCCTGCTGGGCCAGGTCGAGCAGGCGGCCCGGGGTGCCGACGACGACGTCGACGCCCTTGCGCAGCGCCTCGATCTGCGGCTCGTAGGGACGGCCACCGTAGATCGAGGTCACGGAGAACTTGCGGTCGGTGGTGGTCAGGAACTTGGCTGCTCCGGCGAGGTCGTCGTAGACCTGCAGACACAGTTCGCGGGTGGGCACCACGATCAAGGCCCGGGGAGTGCCGTTGAGCGGGCGGGTCTCGTCGGTGGAGACCCGGTGCAGCAGCGGGATACCGAAGGCATAGGTCTTGCCCATGCCGGTGCGGGCCTGACCGATCAGGTCGTCGCCGGCAAGTGCCAGCGGGAGGGTCAGTTCCTGGATGGCAAAGGGGTGTTCGATACCGGTTTCGCGGAGTGCCCGGACGATTTCGTCGCGGACGCCGAGCTCGGCAAACGTTTTATTTACATGAGTCATGGTTGGGGGAGGTGGCCTTTCACTGTCAAACCTCATGGGCATCCAGCGCACACGGAGTCTGACGATGAGACGGTCGGGTTCGCCCGGATACGGCTCGTATCCGTCGGCGCTGCCGATCCGCTGGGCCCAGCTCCACCGGGCGGGCCAACTGCGTGCACGCACATTTCCTGGTAGCGGTTCGGGCGCTGAAACAGTCGGCTCGAAGCCGTTACCATCTGCCATTGTAGCTGGTCGCGGGATCTGGGCCGATTTGCCAGCCGATCACGGGGTCCCGATGGCGTCTAGAGTTGGCCTCATGAATTCCCCTCAGCCTGCTGCACAAGAGATCGCCGAACCGGTCGATTCGGGCGTGAAGGCGGATCATCCGGGGGTCAACGAGTTGTTCGCCGTACTGGCCTACGGGGAAGTCGCGGCGTTCTACCGGCTCACCGACGAGGCGCGCATGGCCCCGAATCTGCGCGGCCGGATCAACATGGCGAGCATGGCCGCCGCGGAGATGGGCCACTACGAGTTGTTGCGGGATGCCTTGGAGCGCAGGGGAGTTGACGTTGTCCCGGCGATGACGAACTATGCCACGGCGTTGGAGAACTACCACCGGATGACCACGCCGAGCACGTGGTTGGAGGCGTTGGTCAAGACCTATATCGGCGACGCGCTGGCCGCGGACTTCTATCTCGAGATCGCCGACGCGCTGCCCGAGGAAGTGGCGGGCGTGGTGCGGGCGGTGCTGTCCGAAACCGGCCACTCACAGTTCGTGGTTGCCGAGGTTCGCGCGGCGGTGACGGCCAGCGATCGTCAGCGGCATCGGCTGGCGCTGTGGGCGCGTCGTCTGCTCGGCGAGGCGGTCACCCAGGCGCAGTACGTGCTGGCCGATCACGACGAGCTCGTCGACCTGGTGATGTCCAGTGGCGAGGGTCTGACCCAACTCGCCGAGTTCTTCGGCCGGCTTCAGAGCACCCACCAGTCCCGCATGCAGGAACTGGGCCTGGCCTGACGCCAGGCCCAGCCGCATCACTGCGTGCAGGTGGTGATCATGGAGTTGTTGGCCTGCGAGACGAGCACCGCGCCCGACGCGTCGGTGATCGTGCAGTTGAGCTGACCGGCGACGCTGGTCGCGGTCACCGACTTGAGCGTCACGCCCGGGTTCAGCACCACCATCTTGGTCCAGGGCAGCGCGACGTTGAACTCGGTCTGAAGGGCGCCTTGGGCGTCGGTGTAGACGATGGTCACCAGGTCGATGAGCTGCCGGTTTCCGGTCACCTGGTAGGTGACGGCGTTCGGGTTCGCATTCGGGGCGGGCGGGGCCGCCACGGCAGGGGGCGCGGCGGGCTCGGGAGCCGCGGTTGCGCTGGGCGCCGGGGTCACCGTGGTCACCGTCTCGGGTGAGAGGGGAGCGGTCGCGCGCGGCGGGGCCGCTGGTCGGGAGGTGGCGTCCTGTGCCGGCTGTGTGGTCTGCGTCGGCGCGGCCGGCGAGGTCAGGGTGGCCGAGACCGAGCCGCTGTCCCCGCCGCCGAGGATGACCACGGTGCAGATCACCGCGACCAGCAGGATCGCGCCGGCCACGGCGGCCACCCAGATCCAGCGGCGGTCGATCGGGTCCTCGTAGAACACCACCTCGTCGTCGTAGTCGGCGTCGTATTCGGCGTCCGGATCGGCGGGGTAGTCGGACCGGTAGTCGGTCTTGTAGTCGGGGGTGTACCCGGCGTACCCGCCGGGCTCATACGGGTGGTCCCCGAAGCGCTCGGTCGGCGTGGTGTCGTATGGCGAATAGTGCCTGGTCATGGTGCCGTCCCAGTCGTCTCGTCCAATGTCGGCCCTGATGCTATCGAGGCAAAAGTGACGGATGAGGTTGAGCGCGGGGCGTGTCGGTCACGGTCCGGACTCGGTTCGGCATCTGCGTTTCGCGCACGGCGTATCCCGGTGCCGCCCCGCTGGCGGCGGCCGGGTGCGGCCGTCCACTAGCCTGCTCAGGGAAGTCGACAACGACGTGAGAAAGAAAGAAGGGTCCAGCGTGGAGGTCAAAATCGGTGTCACGGACAGCCCGCGCGAGCTGACCTTCAACAGCGCGCAGACGCCCACCGAGGTGGAGCAGCAGGTCACCGAGGCGCTCAGCAAGGATTCGGGTGTGCTGGCGCTGACCGATGAGAAGGGACGGCGATTCCTGGTGCAGAACAGCCGGATCGCCTACGTCGAGATCGGCGCCGCCGATGTGCGCCGGGTCGGCTTCGGAGTGGGAGCGGAATCCGCCTGAGATCTACGACCGGGTGAGTGGCACGTGTGACAGTCCGCCCCAGGCGAACTGCACCGTGCCGTCCACGGCCGTATTCCGGTCGATCGGCCGGTCGTTGGTCAGCCAGTACCGCGCCGAGTCGACGCTGATGGCCACCAATCCGACGGCGATCATCCTGGCGCGGTGCGCCTCGAGCCCGGAATCACGACTGATCAGATCGAACACCGCATCCGTGCAGGCCTCGGTGGCGACTTTCACCTGCGCCGCCACCTGCGGCTCGCTGACGTAGTCGTTCTCGAAGATCAGCCGGTAGCCCTGGCTGTCGTGCTCGATGAAATCGAAGAACGCCTCCACCGCCGCGCGCAACCGCTGCCGGTTGTCGGTCGTGGTGCGCAGGGCCTGCCGCACGCCGGACACCAGATTGTCGACGTGACGTTGCAGCACCGCCAGGTACAGCTCAAGCTTCGACGAAAAGTGTTGATAGAGAACTGGTTTACTCACGCCGGCGCGCTCGGCGATCTCGTCCATCCCCGCGGCGTGGTAGCCGCGGTCGACGAATACCTCGCTGGCGGCCGCCAGGAGCTGGCCCCGCCGCTCGTCACGAGGCAGGCGATTGCCGCGTCGACCGCCACCGGTCGCCGGCTTGTCACCTCTCCTCTCGGCGGTGTTGGCGAGATCGCTCATCAGGTCCTCAATCTGTATTGCTCTGGCGCACTTGGACATGTTCATCCGAGCCGCTGATCGCACCGACACTACTACCGTCGCACGCCACTTCGGTCGCGCGGTCGGTTGCGAAACATCGTGGGTTTCGAAATGACACCGGCGTGGTCACGGCATTGCTGCGCCCCGGACCGATCCACAGGAGTCTGTGCCATCCTGGTCCGGTGACCTACGACCCGGGACGTCGCGGGGGTGGCCGTGTCCCGGCGCTGCGCAACGAGTGGCGGGAACCGCTGCGCGCCCAGCGAGATCCGATAGCCGCCGATTCGGGGCGCGCCCGATCCAACCGGGATGACCACCAGCACTGGCGCAAGCAGACGTGGATCGGCCGCTTCGTGTCGACCTACGGCTGGCGCGCGTATGCGTTACCCGTGCTCATCGTGTTGACCGTGGTGGTGATCTACCAGACCATCACGGGCACCAGCGCCCCGCATTCCGCCCAGGACGAGGAAGGCCCCGTCCAAGGCCCGCCCACCATCGATGCGGCCGGCACCGCGATCATCGGTGCGCCGCCCAAGGGGCTGACCCAATTCGACGCCAGCCTGCCGACCGGCATCCTTCCCGCAGGTGGCGCGTACACCGAAGCAGGCAACCGGACGTGGCGGATCGTGCCCGGCACCACCCCGAAGGTCGGCGAGGGCACGACGAAGTCGTTCACCTACACCGTCGAGGTCGAGGACGGCGTCGACACCACCGCGTTCGGCGGTGACGAGGGATTCGCCCACATGGTCAGCGAGACCCTCGCCAACCCCAAGAGCTGGACGCACAACGGTCTGTTCGCCTTCACCCGGGTGGATGAGAGCAGCGGCGTGGACCCCGATTTCCGGGTGTCGCTGACCTCCCCGATGACCGTGCGCGACGGCTGCGGGTACGACATCCAGTTGGAAGCGTCCTGCTACAACCCGTCCTTCGACGGGCATCAGCCCCGCGTCTTCGTCAACGAGGCTCGCTGGGTCCGCGGCGCCGTGCCGTTCCAGGGGGACATCGGTTCTTACCGGCAGTACCTGATCAACCATGAGGTTGGTCACGCCATCGGTTATCAGCGGCACGAGGCCTGCGAGGCCAACGGGCAGCTGGCGCCGATCATGATGCAGCAGACCTTCTCCACCTCGAACGACGACGCGGCCAAGTTCGACCCCGAGACGGTCAAGGCCGACGGTCTGACCTGCCGATTCAATCCCTGGCCCTACCCGATCGCCTGACCGCCCGCGCGGCGGTGGATCGTCCCGCTGCGCACCGATGGCGCGACGCCCGGGGTGCTGCCCCGCGACCGTGGTGGCCCGCGAGTGGGAAGCATCCGCACCGGATTACCGTTGTGGGTACGAGCAGCTGGGACGATGAAGTGACCACGAAGACTGAGGAGACATACGGTGTCCGCGAATTTGGACGTGTCGTTACCGCCGTTGGTTGAGCCGGCCGCCGAGCTGACCCGCGAAGAGGTGACGCGCTACAGCCGCCACCTGATCATCCCGGACGTCGGAGTGATCGGGCAGAAGCGGCTGAAGAATGCCAAGGTGCTGGTGATCGGGGCCGGCGGCCTCGGTTCGCCGACGTTGCTGTACCTGGCCGCGGCCGGGGTGGGGACCATCGGCATCGTCGAGTTCGACGTGGTCGACGAGTCCAACCTGCAGCGCCAGATCATCCATGGGCAATCCGACATCGGCCGGTCGAAGGCGCAGAGCGCCAAGGAGTCGGTCCTGGAGATCAACCCGCTGGTGACGGTGAACCTGCACGAGTTCCGGCTGGAACCCGACAACGCGGTGGAGCTGTTCAGCCAGTACGACCTGATCCTGGACGGCACCGACAACTTCGCCACCCGCTACCTGGTCAACGACGCAGCCGTGCTGGCCGGCAAGCCCTACGTCTGGGGTTCGATCTACCGGTTCGAGGGTCAGGTGTCGGTGTTCTGGGAGGACGCCCCCGACGGTCTTGGCCTGAACTACCGCGATCTGTATCCCGAGCCGCCACCACCGGGCATGGTCCCGTCGTGCGCCGAAGGTGGCGTGCTCGGCATCCTGTGCGCCTCGATCGCATCGGTGATGGGTACCGAGGCGATCAAGCTCATCACCGGCATCGGCGAGCCGCTGCTGGGCCGCCTGATGGTCTACGACGCGCTGGAGATGTCGTACCGCACCATCCGGATCCGCAAGGATCCGTCGACGCCGAAGATCACCGAGCTCATCGACTACGAGGCGTTCTGCGGTGTCGTTTCGGATGCCGCTGCAGAGGCTGCTCAGGGTTCGACGGTCACCCCGCTGGAGCTGAAGGAACTGATCGACTCCGGTAAGCCGTTGGCGCTGATCGACGTCCGCGAACCCGTCGAGTGGGACATCAATCACATCGAGGGCGCCGAGCTCATTCCGAAGCCGACGTTCGAATCCGGTGACGCACTGGCCAAACTGCCGGTGGACCGGACACCGGTGCTGTACTGCAAGACCGGGATCCGGTCGGCCGAGGTGCTCGCCATCGTCAAGAAGGCCGGTTTTTCCGACGCGATGCACCTGCAGGGCGGAATTGTGGCGTGGGCCAAGCAACTCGAACCCGACATGGTGATGTACTGACGGCTCGTTAGCCGGTTAACCGCTTAGGCTGAGGCTGTGAGTGTGGAACGGCCGCCGGAACATGTGCTGGCGGCGTTCGGCCTGTCCGGGGTGCGCCCGGTCCCGCTCGGCTCGAGCTGGGAGGGTGGCTGGCGCTGCGGCGAAGTGGTGATGTCATTGGTTCCCGACCACGCCCGTGCGGCGTGGTCGGCGAAAGTGCGTGAATCGCTGTTCGTCGACGGGGTTCGTCTGGCCCGCCCGGTGCGCTCGACGGACGGCCGGTACGTGGTGGCCGGATGGCGGGCCGATACGTTCGTGGCGGGCACACCGGAGCCGCGTCATGACGAAGTGGTGTCGGCGGCAGTGCGTTTGCACGAGGCCACCACGAAGCTGGAGCGACCACGCTTCCTCACCCAACCCCCGGTGGCGCCGTGGGCCGATGTCGATGTGTTCATCGCCGCCGACCGGGCGGCCTGGGAGGACCGGCCGCTGCATTCCCTGCCGCCCGGCGCCAGGGTCTCGCCCGGATCGGCCGACGGCCAACGCTCCGTGGAGCTGATCAACCAACTCGCGAGCCTGCGCAGGCCGACCAAGAGCGCCAGCCAGTTGGTCCATGGTGACCTTTACGGCACAGTGCTTTTCGCCGGGACGGCCGCGCCCGGAATCACCGACATCACACCGTACTGGCGCCCGGCGCCGTGGGCCGCAGGCGTGGTGGTCGTCGATGCGCTGTCGTGGGGTGATGCCGACGACGGCCTGGTCGAACGGTGGGATTCGCTCCCGGAGTGGCCGCAGATGTTGTTGCGGGCGTTGATTTTCCGGCTGGCCGTGCATGCCCTGCACCCCCGGTCCACCGCGGCGGCGTTCCCCGGCCTGGCCCGCACGGCCTCACTGGTCCGGCTGATCCTCTGAGCTCACCTTCCTCCGGCTCGCGCTAGAAGGTGTGCCGGTACTCGGACAGGCGCACCCGCCCGTCGACGGCCAGCACCCCCTCGGCACGCAGGCGTTCCAGTTGCCGGGTGGCCAGGTGCGGGGCCGGGCGCCCGGACGCCGGGATCACCCGGTGCCAGGGCAGGTCCGAGGAATCGGTCCGCATGATCCAGCCGACGATCCGCGGGCTGGAAAGGTCTGCGGCATCGGCGATGTCGCCGTAGGTGCTGACCCGGCCCGACGGGATCGCGGCGACCAACGCCCGCACCGCTTCCACCTGCTCCTCGGTGACGGCAGGCATGTCAGCCCAGTTGCTCGAGGATCAGCTTCGCGGTCTCGGCGGGTTTGGCCTGGGCCACCATGTGATCGCAATCCCAATCCAGCAGGCTGAAGTCCGAGCCGAGATGTCCACTCAGCGCACTGATGAGACCGTCACGCGCATACGGTGGGCTGGTGCGGGTGGCACGGACCAGAACCGTGGGAGTGCCCTTGCGTGGCAGCGCAACCGGGCGGGCGAGCTCGCTCCAGTACGACATCATCGCGGGGATGCTGATCCGCCAGCCGTAGCGTCCGTCGGGCAGTTCGACGAGGTGCTCGTCGAGGTCGCGGTCCAATTCCGCCGGGGACACCTCACCCCACGAACCGTTGGCCTTCTCGGCACGGGCCTCGGCGCGGTCGGGATAGTCGGGTGAGGCCATCATGCTGTCGGCGATCTCGCGCATCCAGTCCCCGTCGAGCTCCACCGCGGGATCCAAGAGCACCAGGCCGCTGACCAGGTCCGGATGCGCCGCAGCGAGATTGAGGGCCACCGCACCTCCGAACGAATGCCCGGCCACCAGGGTCGGACGATCCAGCAGAGCCGCCAGGGCATCGACATTGGCGTCGAGCGTCCACGGCGCCGACCACGACGAGCGACCGTGACCGAGCAGATCTGGTGCGAGCACCGCCACCTCGGGCAGGTGCTGCTCGGCCAGCGTCTTCCAGCGTTGACCGTGCCCGGTCAACCCGTGGATGAGCAGCAGCCGGGGCGGCTGGGTGGGTCCGTAGCGGTGAACATTCAACTTCGCGACTGACATTCCGTTGATGCTGCCAGGTCCGCTACTTGTCGGTTGCACTCGCTCCAATCCGCTCCGCTACTTGTCGGGCTATTCGCTCCAATCCGCTCCGCTACTTGTCGGGCTATTCGCTCCAATCCGCTCCGCTACTTGTCGGTCCCTTCTGGTGTCATGCCTTCCATGACCACACAACACGTCGAACCCGACCTGGCGGGCACCGAGCTGCTGGCACCGGGGCGTGGCGGTGTGGTGCGGGTGCTGGGCGGGCCCGGCACCGGGAAGAGCTCACTGCTGATCAACACTGCGGTCGAGCACATCGCGGCGGGCACCGATCCCGAATCGGTGTTGTTGTTGACGGGTTCGGCCCGGCTGCGTGGCGAGGCCAGGGCCGCCATCACCGCCAGGATGCTCGGGGCCGGCACGCACGGTGTCGTGCGGGAACCGCTGGTGCGCACCGTGCACTCCTATGCGTTCGCTCTGCTTCGGCTGGCGGCCCAGCGCAACGGTGACCCGCCGCCGCGGCTGATCACCACCGCCGAACAGGACGGCATCATCCGAGAACTGCTGGCCGGCGATCTGGAGGATGGCCCAAATTCACCCGTGGGCTGGCCCGAGCAGCTGTGGCCGGCGTTGAGCACCGCGGGCTTCGCCACCGAGCTGCGCGATCTGATGGCCCGCTGCACCGAGCGCGGGGTGGATCCGCGTGCGCTGCAACGGTTGGGGCGGTCCGCGGGTCGCCCGGAATGGTTGGCGGCCGGGCGGTTTGCCCAGGCCTACGAGCAGATCATGCTGCTGCGCTCGGCCGTGGGCATGGCCGCACCGCAGGCCACGGTCCCGGCGCTGGGGGCGGCCGAACTCGTCGGGGCGGCCCTGGAGGCACTCGGCACCGACGCCGATCTGCTGGCCGCGGAGCGGGCCCGGATCAGCCTGTTGCTGGTCGACGACGCCCAGCACCTCGATCCGCAGGCTGCCCTGTTGGTCCGGGTGCTCGCCGCCCGTGCCGGGTTGACCGTCATCGCAGGCGATCCCGACCAGGCGGTGTTCGGTTACCGCGGCGCCGATCCCGTGTTGTTGCGCGACCACGGTGACACCGACGCCCCCGCGATCACCCTGACCCGGTCGCACCGCTGCTCTCCCGCGGTCGCCGCGGCGATCTCGGGCATCGCTCGCCGGCTGCCCGGAGTCGGGGCCGCCCGCGTGTTGGACGGCAACCCGGAACACGGGGAGGGCGAGGTGAGCGTCCGGTTGGCCGCCACGCCGCACGCCGAGAACACCTATGTCGCCGATGCTCTGCGCCGCGCGCACCTGATGGACGGGGTGCCCTGGTCAGAGATGGCCGTCGTCGTGCGGTCTGTCCCACGGGTGGGTGCGGCGCTGGCCCGTGCGCTGAGCGCGGCCGGCGTACCGGTGCAGGCGACCGGCGCCGATCTGGGGCTCGCGCAACGACCTGCGGTCGCGGCCCTGCTGACGGTGTTGGAGACGACAGCATCCGGGTACCTGGACGGGGACAGCGCGATCGCTTTGCTCACCGGTCCGATCGGACGGGTCGATCCGGTGACCCTGCGCCAGTTGCGCCGGGCGCTGCGCCGCGCCGACGGCTCCACGCCGCCCCGGGATTTCACCGAGCTGCTCGTCGCCGCCATCGACTCGGAGCCGGCCGGCTTGTCCGCCGAGCATCTCAAGCCGCTGCGCCGGTTGCGGTCGGTACTGGCCGCCGCGCGCCGCAGTGAGCGTGACGGCGCCGATCCGCGCTACACGTTGTGGCAGGCCTGGAATGCCTGCCGGTTGCAGCCGCGCTGGCTGGCCGCCAGCGAGCGGGGCGGCACGATCGGGGCACAGGCAGACCGTGACCTGGACGCGGTGACCGCGCTGTTCGATGTGGCCGATCAGTATGTGGCCCGCACGGCCGGGGCGTCGCTGCGGGGCCTGGTAGACCACGTCGCGGCGCTGGGCACCTCGATCTCGGCGGCGGATACCGACCCGCGGGCCGAGGCGGTGTCGGTGCTCAGCGCACACGGCGCACTCGGCCGCGAATGGGATTTCGTGGTTATCGCCGGCGTGCAGGAGGGATTGTGGCCCAACACGATTCCGCGCGGTGGCATCCTGGGAACACAGAATCTCGTCGACGTCCTCGACGGGGTGGCCGCGCCGACCGACCGCGTGGTGTCGACCCGGGCGCCACTGCTGGCCGAGGAGCGACGCCTGTTGATGGCGGCCATGGGCCGGGCCCGCACCCGGCTGCTGGTCACCGCCGTCGACAGCGACGGAGGGGACGAATCGCTGCTGCCGTCGCCGTTCTGCACCGAATTGGCCGAGATGGCAGGCGAATCCGAGCCGTTGCCGCCCCTGGCCGCGCCGCGGGTGCTGGTGCCTTCGGCCGTGGTCGGCCGGCTGCGGGCCGTCGTGTGCGCACCGGAAGGCGCGGTGGACGACGAGTCCCGATCCTGTGCGGCAGCACAATTGGCCAGGCTGGCCGCTGCCGGCGTGCCGGGGGCCGATCCGGCGCAATGGCACGGCATGACCGCGCTGTCCACCGAGGAGGCGCTGTGGTCGGAAACAGACGGCGTGGTGCCTGAGGTTGTCTTGTCGCCGTCGACGCTGCAGATGCTCACCGACTGCCCGTTGCGGTGGCTGCTGGAGCGGCACGGCGGCAGCGACGGCCGGGATGTGCGTTCGACGGTGGGGTCGTTGCTGCACGCGCTGGTCTCCGATTCCGGCAAGACCGAGAACCAATTGATCAACGATCTGGAAAAGGTCTGGGAGGACTTGCCTTTCGAGGCCAAGTGGTATTCGGACAACGAGCTGTCGCGGCACCGCGCGATGTTGGAGACCTTCACCCGGTGGCGGACCGACACCCGTGACCAACTGACCGAGGTCGCGACCGAGATCGATGTCGACGGCGTGATCGTCGAACCGGGGGCCGAGAGCCCGGGGGTTCGGGTGCGGGGCCGGTTGGATCGTCTCGAGCGGGACCGGGCGGATCGGCTCGTGGTGGTCGACCTCAAGACCGGCAAGAGTCCGGTCACCAAGGACGATGCGCAGAAGCACGCCCAGCTGGCCACCTACCAGCTCGCGGTGGCGGCGGGCTTGTTGCCGCACGGGGATGAGCCGGGCGGCGGCAGGTTGGTATACCTGGGCAAGGCGGGCGCGGCCGGCGCCACCGAACGCGAACAGGATCCGATGACTTCCGATACCCGTGCCGACTGGTTGGGCACCGTCAGCGCCGCGGCGGCCGCCACGGCCGGGCCGCAGTTCACCGCCCGGGTCAACGACGGCTGCTCGAACTGCCCGGTGCGGTCATCGTGCCCCGCCCAGGCCGTCGGAGACCGGTCATGACGCAAGCAGCCCCGGCCGGCGTGCGCTACAGTCCGGCCGAATTGTCCGCCGCGCTGGGCCTTTTCCCGCCGACCGAGGAGCAGGCCGCGGTGATCGCGGCACCCCCGGGGCCGCTGGTCGTGATCGCCGGGGCGGGCGCCGGGAAGACCGAGACGATGGCGGCCCGGGTGGTCTGGTTGGTGGCCAACGGCTACGCCACGCCATCGCAGGTGCTGGGCCTGACGTTCACCCGCAAGGCCGCGGGCCAGCTGTTGCGCCGGGTGCGTACCCGGTTGGCCCGGCTGGCCGGCGCCGGTCTGGCGCCGGTGCCGGGGTCCGGCGACGAATCGGCCGAGTCGGCGACGGTCAGCACCTATCACGCGTTCGCCGGCACCTTGCTGCGCGAGCACGGCCTGCTGCTCCCGGTCGAGCCCGACACCCGGCTGCTCAGCGAAACAGAGCTGTGGCAGTTGGCTTTTGAGGTGGTGTGCGCGCATCCAGGGGAGCTGGCCATCGAGAAGACCCCGGCCGCCGTCACGGCCATGGTGCTGCGGCTGGCCGGTGCGCTGGCCGAGCATCTGGTCGACACCGACCAGCTGCGCGACACGCACGTCGAGCTGGAGCGGCTGGTGCACACCCTGCCGGCCGGGCCCTATCAACGCGACCGCGGGCCCAGCCAGTGGCTGCTGAAGATGCTGGCCACCCAGACCGAACGCACCGAGCTGGTGCCGTTGATCGACGCGCTGCACCGGCGCATGCGGGCCGACAAAGTGATGGATTTCGGCATGCAGATGTCGGCGGCGGCCCGGCTGGCGGCGAGTTTCCCGCAGGTCGGCGAACAGTTGCGGCAGCGTTACCGGGTGGTGCTGCTCGACGAGTACCAGGACACCGGCCACGCGCAGCGGGTGGCGTTGTCGTCGTTGTTCGGCGGTGGCGTCGACGACGGGTTGGCGCTGACCGCGGTGGGGGATCCGATCCAGTCGATCTACGGCTGGCGCGGCGCGTCGGCGACCAACCTGCCCCGGTTCACCACGGATTTCCCCCGCGCCGACGGCACTCCGGCGCCCACCCTGGAGTTGCGGACCAGCTGGCGTAATCCGCCGAGTGCCCTTCACCTGGCCAACGCGGTGTCGGCAGAGGCGCGGCGCCGTTCGGTGTCCGTGCACGAGCTGCGGCCCCGGCCCGGTGCCGAGCCGGGCACGATCCGGTGCGCCTTGCTCAACGATGTCGACACCGAACGTGCCTGGGTGGCAGACCATCTGGCCCGGATCTACCACGGTGCGGTGGCGCAGCGGGCCGACCCGCCCACGGCCGCGGTGCTGGTGCGGCGCAACGCCGATGCCGCGCCGATGGCCGAGGCGCTGAGCGCGCGCGGGGTACCGGTCGAGGTGGTCGGGGTGGCTGGGTTGCTGGCCGTGCCCGAAGTGGCCGACCTGGTCGCGATGCTCCGGTTGGTGGCCGAACCCGCCGCGGGATCCGCGGTGATGCGCGTGCTGACCGGGCCTCGCTGGCGGTTCGGTGCCCGCGACATCGCCGCGTTGTGGCGCCGGGCCCGCGAACTCGACGACCGGCCGGTGGGGGAGCCCAGCGCCGCGGAGATCGTCGCGCAGGCAGCCCCGGATGCCGATTCGGCCTGCCTGGCCGACGCGATCTGCGATCCCGGTGCCGCTGAACTCTATTCGCCGCCGGGTTATCAACGGATCGAGGCGCTCGCCCGGGAACTCACCATGTTGCGGGCCCACCTCAGCCATCCGCTGCCCGAGCTCGTGGCCGAAGTGCGGCGGGTGACCGGGCTCGATGCCGAGGCGCGCGCGGCCCGGCCCGTGGGGGCGGGCTGGACCGGGACCGAGAACCTCGACACGTTCTGTGACCTGGTGGCAGACTTCGCCGGGAGGTCGGGTGGATCGGTGCTCGCGCTGCTGGCCTATCTGGATGTCGCGAGCGAAGTGGAGAACGGCCTGGCGCCGGCCGAACTGACGGTGTCGCACGACCGCGTTCAGGTGCTCACCGTGCATGCGGCCAAGGGACTGGAATGGCAGGTGGTGGCGGTCCCGCATCTGAGTGGCCGGGTGTTCCCGTCGACCGCCACGGCACGCACCTGGCTCACCGATTCGTCAGATCTGCCGCCACTGTTGCGCGGGGACCGGGCCACCGAATCGGAGCTGGGGGTACCGGTGCTGGACACCTCCGACATCAACGACCGGAAGATCCTGTCGGACAAGATCTGCGATCACAAGCGCAGCCTCGACCAGCGTCGCATCGACGAGGAACGGCGGTTGCTCTACGTCGCGATCACCCGTTCCGAAGACACCTTGCTGATCTCCGGGCATCACTGGGGAGCGACGGAGAGCAAACCGCGCGGCCCGTCGGAATTCCTCTGCGAGATCAAGGCGATCGTGGAGGATGCAGACGCGCAGGGCCGGCCGTGTGGCGAGATCGAGCAGTGGGACCCGGATCCGCCGGCCGGTGAGGTGAACCCGTTGCGGGACAAGGCTGTCGAAGCGATCTGGCCCGCCGAGCCGGCCCGCCAGTCCGACGTCGGGCGCGGCGCGGCACTGGTGGCGCAGGCACTGGCCGGCTGCGGTGACGGGGAGGGCAGCGCGCCCGCAGCTGCCGACGATCGCGAGGGCTGGGCGGCCGATGTCGATGCGCTTCTGGCCGAGCGCGATCGTGGATCAGAGGTGGCTCCGGTCGAACTGCCCGGTCAGCTGTCGGTGAGCACATTGGTGGAGCTGAGTCGTGACCGGCAGGCCGCGCTGCAACGCCTGCGGCGGCGGCTGCCGCAACGCCCGGACCCGCATGCGTTGCTGGGCACCGCTTTCCACGAGTGGGTGCAGCGGTTCTTCCATTCCGAGCGGTTGTTCGACCTCGACGATCTGCCCGGCGCGGTGGACGGCGACAGCGGGCGTGCCGGTGCGGCCGAACTGTCCGAATTGCAGGACGCGTTCGTCATGTCGCCGTGGGCGGCGCGCACGCCGATCGAAGTGGAGGTCCCGTTCGACATGGTGATCGGGAAGACCCGAACCACCATCGTGCGTGGCCGCATCGACGCGGTGTTCACCCACGATGACGGGACCACCACCGTGGTGGACTGGAAAACCGGCGAGCCGCCGGCGACCCCGGAAGCCTTGGCCCAGGCGTCGGTTCAGCTCGCTGTGTACCGCCTGGCCTGGGCCGCGCTGCGCGGCTGCGCGCCGGAATCGGTGCGTGCGGCATTCCACTACGTCCGCTCAGGGCAGACCATCAGTCCCGATCGGCTGCCGGGGGAGGACGAGATCGTCGCCCTGCTCACCGACCCGTCGGCCACCGCGGCGGATGTCCCGGGCGGCGACCTCGGCTGATTTCCGACCTCGAATAGGTTGGCGCCCAGGAGGTTCTGGTGAACGCTCGGGTCAGGAGTTGCGGTAGACGCGCAGGGCCGAGGTGATCATCGGGATCTGCAGCGGTAGCCGGGCGATCGCGACGATCCGCATGGGCCACGGCTTGTCCCACCAGAGCCGGACCATGTTCACGTTCCCGGGGAACACGGCGACGAACAGAGCCACCGCGGCGAGCGCACCCCACCTGCGCGTGCGGGGTGCGGCGAGCAGCGCGCCGGTGGCCAGCTCGCCGACACCGGAGGCGTAGGTGTAGAAGCGGACGCTGCCGGGAAGTTCGGCCGGGATGATCGAGTCGAAGGGTTTGGGCGCGACGAAGTGCAACGTGCCCATGCCCAGGAGCAGGGCCGCCATGCGTTGGGCGGCGGGTGCGGCGGAGATCCGCTGAGGCTCGGGTGCGGTCATGGTTACATTGTGGCGTGCGTCTGATCAGATTGATCCCGGCGCGTCCCGGGGCGCTTTGCTCGATGGGGTCGCGTGGCTAAAGGCAGGCTGCGGCGGCGCCTCGCCGCGATCGACTCGAACCTGACGTCGCGCCCGGACGCCGCGCTCGTCGATGTGCTGCGCATCCCCGAACCGTTCGTCAGCCCGGCGCGCAAAATCTTCATGCGGGTGCTGTACGCGTTGACCGCGTTGTTCGCCGCGGTGCTGATCGTCTACGCGGACCGGTACGGGTACCGCGACGTCGACAGCCTGCCGGATGAGAACAATCCGCTGTCGTTCCTGGACTGCCTGTACTACGCCACGGTGTCGCTGTCGACGACCGGCTACGGCGACATCACCCCGTACACGGATTCGGCGCGTCTGGTGAACGTCCTGGTCATCACGCCGCTGCGGGTGGCGTTCCTGATCGTCCTCATCGGTACCACCGTGGAAACCCTGACCACCCAATCCCGGCAGGCGCTGAAGATTCAGCGATGGAGGAACAAAGTGCGTAACCACACCGTCGTCGTCGGATACGGCACCAAGGGCCGAACGGCGGTTGCCGCGATGGTCGGCGATGAGGTCTCTCCGGCCGACATCGTCGTCGTCGACGAGAACGCGGCCGCACTGGAACGCGCCAAGGGCGCGGGGCTGGTGACGGTGCACGGCGACGCCACCAATTCTTCTGTGTTGCGACTGGCCGGGGCCCAGCATGCCAAGTCGATCATCGTCGCGGCGGACAACGACGCGAGTGCGGTGCTGGTGACGCTGACGGCGCGGGAACTGGCGCCGAAGGCCAAGATCATCGCCGCGGTGCGGGAGTCCGACAACCTGCATCTGCTCAAGCAGTCCGGCGCCGACTCCACGGTGGTGTCGTCCGAGACGGCCGGCCGCCTGCTGGGTATCGCGACGCAGACGCCCAGTGTGGTGGAGATGATGGAGGATCTGCTGACCCCGGACGCCGGCTTCGCCATCGCCGAACGGGAGGTCACCCCCAAGGAGGAGGGTGGCTCGCCGCGGCATCTGCACGACATCGTGCTGGGCGTCGTGCGGGAGGGCCGCCTGGTGCGGGTCGACGCACCGGAGGTCGACGCGCTCGAGGCCGGTGACCGGCTGCTCTACATCCGCAGCGCGGATGCCGAGCGATGAGCCAGCGTCATCTGACATTCGGGCTGCGCAACGTTCCCCTGCTCTCGCGGGTCGGCGCTGACCGGGCCGACGCCCTGCGCACCGATGTCGACGCCGCGATCGAGGGCTGGAAGGACGCCCTGCTGCTGCGCGTCGACCGTCGTAACCAGGTGCTGATCTCCGGCGGCCGGGTGGTGCTCGGCAAGGCCTCCGGCCTGGCCACCGACAAGCCGCCGGAGCACGCCGTGTTCTTGGGCCGGCTCGGCGACGGGCGCCACGTCTGGGGCGTTCGCAGCGCGTTGGAGGCGCCCGAGGATCCGGATGCGCCGTCCGAGGTGCTCGACCTGCGGCGCGCCGGGGACGTCTTCGACGACGCCAGCGCTCAACTGGTGGCGACCGCGACGGCGTTGCTGAACTGGCATGACCGGGCTCGGTTCAGTGCCGTGGACGGTGCGGCGACCAAATCGGCGAAGGGCGGCTGGTCGCGGGTGGACCCGCTCAGCGGACACGAGGAGTTCCCGCGGATCGATCCCGCGGTGATCTGCCTGATCCATGACGGTTACGACCGCGCGGTGCTGGCCCGACAGACGCTGTGGCCGGAGCGGTTGTTCTCGATCCTGGCCGGCTTCGTCGAGGCAGGCGAATCCTTCGAGACGTGTGTGGTGCGTGAGATCGCCGAGGAGATCGGCCTGACGGTGACCGGCGTGCAGTACCTGGGCAGCCAGCCGTGGCCGTTCCCGCGGTCACTGATGGTCGGGTTCCACGCCGTCGGCGACCCGGAGCAGCCGTTCTCGTTCAACGACGGCGAGATCGCCGAGGCCGGCTGGTTCACCCGGGCCGAGATCCGCGAGGCGCTGGATCAGGGGGACTGGAGCGCGGCCGACGGCGATTCGTCGTCGCGGCTGCTGTTGCCCGGGTCGATCTCGATCGCCCGCGAGATCATCGAATCCTGGGCGGCCCTGGACTGACCAGGGCCGCACGTCGGGACGTCGTCAGCCGAGCTTGGCCTTGACCTGCTTGATGGTCGGATTGGTCAGCGTCGACCCGTCGGCGAACTTCACGGTCGGCACCACATGGTTGCCGCCGTTGACCGAACCGACGAACTCGGCCGCGGCCGGATCCTGCTCGATGTCGACCTCGGTCCACGCGATGCCTTCCGCCTTCAGCGCGGTCTTGAGCCGCCGGCAGTAGCCGCACCAGGTGGTGGTGTACATCGTCAGAGCGGTCGGGGTTGCAGTCATAGTGCATCTAACGTAGCCCAGCCGCTGTCCATGCCCGGCGGTGACGCAGGTCTCCGGCCTCCGGCGGTAAGTTGCTAATCCGCAGTGGGACGGAGCTGAACATGACCAGGTTGGTGCCGCCGGTGGCGGGCGATCCGCATTCGCTCGACGAGTTGCGGTTGGAGGTGCGCCGGTTCGTCGCCGAGCAGCAGCGGGCCGGCAACATCGGCCGGTACGCCGACAGCTGGCTGACCGGTTGGGACGAGGATTTCAGCAGGGCGCTGGCCGCCCGCGGGTGGCTGGGTATGACGGTCCCGGTTTCCTACGGCGGCCACGGGCGCAGCCATCAGGAACGTTTCGTGGTCACCGAGGAACTGTTGGCGGCCGGAGCCCCGGTGGGGGCGCACTGGATCGCCGACCGCCAGATCGTCCCATCCCTACTCAAGTACGGCACGGAGGAACAGCGCCGAAAGTTCTTGCCCGCCATCGCCAAGGGCGAGTGCTACTTCGGCATCGGCATGAGCGAGCCGGATTCCGGCTCCGATCTGGCCAGTGTGCGCACCAAGGCTGTGCCTGCCGACGGCGGCTGGACGATCACCGGCACGAAAGTCTGGACATCGGGCGCCCATCTGGCCCATGCGTTCATCTGCCTGGCCCGCACCGCGCCGGTGGACCCGGCGCACCGGCACGACGGTCTCAGCCAGTTCATCGTCGATCTGCGCGCTCCCGGCGTCGACATCCGCCCCATCATCTCGATGAACGGCAAACACCATTTCAACGAGGTGATCCTCGACGAGGTGTTCGTACCCGATGCCATGGTGTTCGGCACCATCGGCAGCGGCTGGCAGCAGGTCACCTCCGAGCTCAGCTTCGAACGCAGCGGGCCCGAGCGTTTCCTCTCGACGTTCCCGGTGCTGGCCGACATGGCCGCGCTGATGCGCGACGGAGCATTGCCGCGCCACCCGGATCTCGGCCGCTACCTGGCCCGCATCACCGGCCTGCACCAGATGTCGATGGCGGTGGCCGGGGCACTGGAGCGTCATGAACCCGCCGATACCGCCGCCGCGGTGGTCAAGGTGCTCGGGACGTCCACCGAGGGGGACATCGCCGATTTCGCCGACCTGCTCGGTGATGCCGGCGACGAGGGATACCGCGCCATGGTGGCCGACGCTGTCGTGCAGCGGCCCGGGTTCACCCTGCGTGGGGGGACCAACGAGGTGTTGCGGGGTGTCATTGCGCGGGGACTGGGGTTGCGCTGATGAGCGCTTGCGCGAAGAGGAGACGGTACTGATGAGCGCTTGCGCGAAGAGGAGACGGTACTGATGAGCGCTGTCGACGCCGAACTGGTCGAGATGATGTCGGCGGTGTTTGCCGCGCACCGCGAAGCCCACCCGCCCGGGGAGGCGGTGGCCGAACTATGGGACCAGTTGGGTGAACTCGGTCTGGTCCGGCTCACCGGCTCCGAGCAATCCGGCGGCAGCGGCGCGGGCTGGGCCGAGGCGGTGGAGTTGCTGCGGGCCGCGGCCTGGCATGGCGTCAGGGTCCCGTTGGCCGAACACGATCTGCTGGCCTGTTGGTTGTTGGAGGCGGTTGGGCTGCCTGTCGATGATGCCCGGCGCACCGCGTGTCTACTCGACGGCGAAGGTGCGGCCCGTGCGGTGCCGTGGGCCTCGGATTCCGAGCGGGTCGTCGTGCTGTGGCAGACCGATGCCGGCTACCGCGTCGCCGATATGGACACCGCGTCGCTGACGGTGACGGCAGGGCGCAACAGCGCGGGAGAACCGCGCGACGACGTCCGCGCCGACATCTCGGGTTTGGTCGGGACCTCGGTGCCAGAGAGCGTGATCGCGCAGTTCACCCGACGCGCCGCACTGGTGCGGGCCGTTCAGGTGTGTGCCGTGTTGGATCGGATCCTGGCGCTGTCGGTGGCCCACGCCGGCGAACGCATCCAGTTCGGCCGACCGTTGGCGAAATTCCAGGCGGTGCAGAATCTGGTCGCTGACATCGCCGCCGAGTCGGCGCTGGCGCGGGCTGCCACCGACGGGGCGCTGGCCGAGGCGCAGCGCTCGGAATGGTCTTCGACGCACCTGGATTTCCTTGTCGCCGTGGCGCGTTCCTGCGCCGGTCACGCCGCCTCGGTGGTGGTGCGCAACGCCCACCAGGTGCACGGCGCGATCGGCACCACCCGGGAGCACCGCCTGCACGAGTTCACCATGCCCGCGCTGGCGTGGCGTTCGGAATACGGCTCGGTTGCGCACTGGGACCAGGTGCTGACCGAGCTTGGCACCGACGCGGGCGCAGATGGCTTGTGGGCGTTGGTGACCGCCACTGACGGCTAGCGAGTCGGAATGTCGACCATATGACACGGGCTGTCATATGGGAACATGTGACGATGTCGGTTCGCTTGACTCGGGAGGTGTCATGAGTGCTCTGTTGCGCGCTGTGCGTCAGCAGCGCGGCATGACGCTCGAAGAGCTCGCCGAGGCAACCGGATTGACCAAGAGTTACCTGTCCAAGGTCGAGCGGCAGCGTTCCACCCCGTCGATCGCGGTCGCGATGAAGCTGGCCCGCGCGCTCGAGGTCGATGTCGCACAGTTGTTCTCCGAGGATCCGGCGGTCACGACGTTGGCCGTCGACCGCGGTGGAGAACGGGGGACCAACCGGTATCAGGCGGTGGCGGCCGGCATGCTCGGAAAATCGATGTCGCCGTTCATCGTGCGGCCGACGCTCAAGTTCGCCGATCATCCGCACCCCGAACATGCCGGGCAGGAGTTGGTGTTCGTCCATGCCGGCACCGTGGAGTTGCGTTACCAGGACGAGTTGGTCGTCCTGGAGCCCGGCGATTGCGCGTATTTCGACGCCTCCCTGCCGCATCAGCTCCGGCAGCGGGGAAACACTCCCAGCGAGGTTCTGGTGATCACCCACACCGAGTACAGCCGTAACCGCTGACGGCACGGCCGGGTTCCGCAAGTGGGCCCTCAGCATTTGAGGTTCACATGCACCGTGGGGATGGGCTCGAAATCCGGTAGGCCGTGAATGGTGACGGTCTTTGCCTGCGGCCGTACCACGACCGTGCGGACATTGGTGACCGTGCATTCACTGAGCGGACCGCTGCCGACCTTGTTGACGATCACCCGTTTGCCGTCGGCCTGCAGGCGCGCGATCGTCTCGGCTGCCGACGGTCCGGTGGGGGCGGCGGTGCCGACGGCAGCTCCCACCGTGAGCCAGCTCGCGACCGCGCCGATGGATAACGCCGTGGACGTGGCGATGTGCTTCATGGCTTTTCACTCCTTCTTCGACGGTTCGATCTACACCTCCAGATAGTAGGACACAGTGTGTCCTTTGGGAAACTAGATTGATCAGGCGGGATTGAACCGCCCGGTGAATATGGTTGACGAGAGGACACAATGTGTCCTACAGTTCGAGTTGTGTCCCAGGTGTCCCTCGATGGAGAAAGGAATCCCGAGATGACCACCACGCTTGGTGATTCGAAACAAGTTCTGATGCAGCGTGCGCTCGAAGGGTTGTCCACCCATATCGAGGAGTCCACGCTGACGACGCGGCAGAAGCTGGCCTTGACATGCCGGGCACTGTTCGACGCGGGCCACGACTCGGGGCTGGCCGGCCAGATCACCGCACGGGCCGAGAAGCCGGGTACGTACTACACCCAACGACTGGGGTTGGGTTTCGACGAGATCACCGACGGCAATCTGCTGCTCGTCGACGAAGATCTCAATGTTCTCGAAGGCGGAGGGATGGCGAACCCCGCCAACCGTTTCCACAGCTGGATCTACCGCGCGCGCCCCGATGTGCAGTGCATCGTGCACACTCACCCATTCCACGTCGCCGCGCTGTCGATGCTGGAAGTTCCGTTGCAGGTGTCGCAGATGGACATCGCCCCGTTATACGACGATTGCGCCTTCCTGGCCGATTGGCCCGGCGTTCCGGTCGGCAACGAGGAGGGCGAGATCATCAGTGCCGCACTGGGGGACAAGAAGGCCATTCTGTTGGCCCACCACGGTCATGTGATCGCCGGGGCCAGCGTCGAGGAATCGTGCTCGCTGGCGATGCTGATCGAACGCGGCGCCAAACTGCAACTGGCCGCGATGGCGGCCGGAACGATCGCCGATCTGCCACCCCGGTTGGCCCGTGAGGCCCACGACTGGACCTTGCGGCCCAAGCGCAGCCAGGCCAATTTCGCCTACTACGCCCGACGCGCGCTGCGCAATCATCCCGACGCGCTCACCAGTTGATTCGTCCGACCAGCCCACAACTACCCGAAAGAAGGACACCAAGATGCCCTCCAGCACTGAGATCCACGGAATTCTCGCCTATCCGGTGACGCCCTTCACCGAGGACCAGCAGATCGACACGGGCAAGCTCGCGGCTCTGGTCGACCGGCTGGTGACCGGCGGCGCACACGGGATCGTCCCACTCGGCAGCACCGGTGAGTCGGCCTATCTCACCGAGACCGAGTTCGACGCCGTCATCGACACCACCATCGGGGTGGTCGATCGGCGGGTACCTGTCATCATCGGCGCGTCAGATCTGACCACCGCCAACACCATTCGGCGCGCCCAGTACGCGGAGCGGTCCGGTGCGGACGCGGTGATGGTGCTGCCGATCTCGTACTGGAAATTGTCCGAACGCGAGATCGCCCAGCACTACGCGGCGATCGGCGCCGCGATCGGCATTCCGATCATGGTCTACAACAACCCGGCGACCAGTGGCATCGACATGCGGCCGGAACTGTTGGTCCAGATGTTCGAGAACATCGACAACGTCACCATGGTCAAGGAATCCACCGGCGACCTGTCGCGGATGCACCGGATCGCCGAGTTGAGCGATGGGCAGCTGCCGTTCTACAACGGCAACAACCCGTTGGCGCTCAAGGCTTTCAACGCGGGAGCGAAGGGGTGGTGCACCGCGGCTCCGAACCTGCGTCCGGAGCCGTGCCTGGCTCTGTACGAGGCGATCTGTGCGGGGGACGGTGCCCGGGCCGAGGAGTTGTACGAGGACTTGCGTCCGCTGTTGGAGTTCATCGTGGCCGGCGGTCTGCCCACCACGGTCAAGGGCGGGCTCGAGTTGCTGGGTCGGGGCGTCGGAGTGCCGCGCCCGCCGTTGCTTCCCCTCGATGACAGCGGCCGCGAGGAGTTGCGCCGGCTCCTTGCCGTGGCGTGACGGGAGGACGATGGACCGCACTGTGCCGGTGATGGCGAATACCACCGCGGTGACGTTGCTCGCGGCCGGATTGATCTTCTTGCTGGCTTTGGTGCTCGGAGTGTGGAAGTACCGGCAGATGGTCACCTCGGAGCTGCACGTCGCTCATCCGTACGTCGACATCGCTCACCGTGCGTCGCTGCTCTATGCGTCCGCAACGCTGCTGACGGCGGTGTTCGTCGAGCTCAGCGCCTGGCCGAGTTGGGTCAACCTGACCGCCGCGATGGTCCTGGTCTTCTTCTTCCTGGCAGCGATCCTGAGCTACATCGTCCACGGCGTCCGGCGGGACACCACAAATCAATTCGAGTCTCCCAGCCTCGGCATGCACATCTCGATGGTGCTTCTCATCGCCGGGGAGATCGGTGGATTCGCCGTTCTGCTCGCCGGTTTCGTTGTCGGCCAATGGGGCTGAGTGTCGGGCGGCGGGCTGGCGGCGGTCGTCGTCAGCCCCGCCGGCCCAACAACTTTCGGGTGCGTGCGGGTGCCCCGGCGGGCAGGTCGGCGAGGATGTCGGCAAGGGTGACGCCGTCGAGACTGGCCCGCCAGGCCTGATGCGCGTCGGCCATCTTCACCGCCAGGATGCACTCGTGACGGCACCAGGCGGCCGGGAGAGCGCCCCGGCCCTGCTGGCGGATCTCGCGGCATTCGTACGGCGGGGATGCGCCGTCGACGGCCTCGACGATGTGCAGCAGCGTGATGTCGCCCGGTGAACGTCCCAGCCGGAACCCACCGCGCGGACCGGTCGTCGCGACCAGCACACCCGCCCGGGTGAGCGCCTGCAGCTGCTTGGCGAGGTAGGCCACCGGAAGGTCGAAATGCTCGGCGAGGACGGCGGCCGATGCCGTGGCCCCGGGTTCCAGCTGCGCCAGCGACGTCGCGCAGTGCAGGGCCCATTCGGTGGCCACGGGAAGTTTCACGCCCGTTATCGTATTACAGATATTACGGACCTATATAGTCCTTGATAACCGCCGGACGGAACGGGAGACATCATGCGAATCGCAGTGGCGGGCGCGACGGGAAACATCGGCGCACGATTGGTGGCCGAGCTGCAGCGCTCGGGACACGAGGTGGTGGCGATCAGCCGCGCGAACGGGGTGGACCTCTTGACCGGCGATGGGCTCGACGCCGCCCTGGTCGGGGTGCAGTCGGTGGTGGACGTGATCAGCACCCCACCGGTCGACCGCGACGGGACGGTGGCCTACCTCGGTACCGCCACCCGCAATCTGCTGGCGGCCGAGGAACGCGCCGGCGTCAGGCATCACGTGCTGCTCTCGATCGTGGGAATCCACGACATCGAGGGAAATCCGCACTACGCCGGAAAGCGCGAGCAGGAGCGACTGATCGAGGCGGGTCCCGTGCCGTGGACGATCGTGCCCGCCACGCAGTTCCACGACTTCGCCGAGATGGTGGTGGGCTGGACCGAACAGGACGGCCCCGACGGTGTGACGGCGCCGATCGCTCCGCTGCTGGTGCAGCCCATCGATCCGGACGACGTGGCCGTGGTGCTCGCCGAGATCGCCGTGGGCGAGCCGCAGGGACGCCACCCCGACGTGGCCGGTCCGCAGCCCCAGGATCTGGTCGACATGGCGCGCCGGACCCTGGCGGTGCGCGGCCGGGAGGTCCGGTTGGTGCCCACGTGGTCGTCGGTGTTCGGATTGGAGATGTCGGGCAATGTGATGCTGCCCCGTGCGGGTGCCCGCATCGCGCCCACCACGTTTGAGCAGTGGCTGGGGCGGCAGCAGTAGACGGCGCCCCCGGGCCTGTCACCGGCCCCTGCCATCATGGACCCCATGCCGTTGGAGGCTCCCTCGCCCGCACTGGGCGATCTGGACGATGAGCAGCGGGAGGCCGTGCTGGCCGCCCGCGGCCCGGTGTGCGTGCTGGCGGGTGCCGGTACCGGCAAGACCCGCACCATCACCCGCCGGATCGCGCATCTGGTGGCCGGCGGCCACGTCGCCCCCAGTCAGGTGCTCGCGGTGACGTTCACCGCGCGGGCCGCCGGCGAGATGCGGGGCCGCTTACGGGTGCTGGGCCAGGAGTCGGGGGTGAACACCGCTGCGGTGCAGGCGGTGACGTTTCACGCCGCGGCGCGTCGCCAGCTGCAGTACTTCTGGCCGCGTCTGGTGGGTGACACGGGGTGGGAGCTGCTCGACAGCAAGTTCGCCGTGGTCGCCCAGGCGGCCAACCGGGCCGGAATGCAGACCAGTACCGACGACGTTCGTGACCTCGCCGGTGAAATCGAATGGGCCAAGGCATCTTTGATCACCCCGGAGGCCTACGGCACCGCGGTGGCGAAGGTCGGTCGTGACATCCCGTTCGACGCGGCCAAGGTCGCCGCGGTCTATTCGGGGTACGAGGCCCTCAAGGCGCGCCGGGACGGCTCGGCCCTCCTTGATTTCGACGACCTGTTGCTGCACACCGCCGCGGCCATCGAGAACGACGCCGCGGTGGCGCAGGAATTCCGGGACCGTTACCGCTGTTTCGTCGTCGACGAATATCAGGACGTCACACCCCTGCAGCAGCGGGTGCTCGACGCCTGGCTGGGGGAGCGGGACGACCTCACCGTGGTCGGCGACGCCAATCAGACGATCTACTCGTTCACCGGGGCCACCCCGCGTTTCCTGCTGGACTTCTCCCGGCGCTTCCCCGATGCGGCGGTGGTCCGGCTGGAGCGGGACTACCGCTCGACACCGCAGGTGGTGTCGTTGGCCAACCGGGTGATCGCGGCAGCACGCGGCCGGATGGCGGGCAGCAAGTTGCATCTGGTGGGTCAGCGTGATCCCGGCCCCGAGCCGACGTTCTCCGAGTACCCCGACGAGGTGGCCGAGGCCAACGCGGTCGCCCGGTCCATCAAGAAACTGATCGAAAACGGAACGGAGCCGGCCGAAATCGCGGTGCTGTACCGGATCAACGCGCAGTCGGAGGTGTACGAGGAGGCGCTCACCGAGGCCGGCATCGCCTTCCAGGTGCGCGGTGGCGAGGGCTTCTTCAGCCGCCAGGAGATCCGCCAGGCGTTGGTGGCCATGCAGCGCTTCGCCGAACGTGACATCCCCGAGGACAACTTGCCCGCCCTCGTGCGTGAGCTTCTCGAACCGCTCGGACTGACCGCCGAACCCCCGGCCGGCACCAAGGCCCGCGAACGCTGGGAAGCGTTGACGGCGCTGGCCGAGCTCGTCGACGAGGAGGTCGCGGTGCGGCCCGAGCTCGATCTGCGCGCGCTGGTGGCCGAGTTGCGCCAGCGCGCCGACGCCCGGCATCCGCCCGTGGTGCAGGGCGTGACACTGGCGTCGCTGCACGCGGCCAAGGGTCTCGAGTGGGACGCGGTGTTCCTGGTCGGCCTGGCCGACAACACATTGCCGATCTCGCACGCGCTCGCGCACGGGCCGGACAGCGAGCCGGTGGAGGAGGAGCGCCGTCTGCTCTATGTCGGGGTCACCCGGGCCCGGGTGCATCTCGGGCTGAGCTGGGCGCTGGCCCGCACCCCGGGCGGGCGCCAGGGCCGACGGCCGTCGCGGTTCCTCAACGGCATCGCGCCGCAACTGCAGAATGCGGTCGGCTCCGGGCCGGATCGGACGCGTCGTCAACGGGGTCCGGCACCGCGCTGCCGGGTCTGTAACGCCGCATTGACGACGCCGCCGGCGATCATGTTGCGCCGCTGCGAAACCTGTCCGTCGGACCTGGACGAGGAGCTGCTCACCGAGCTCAAAGAGTGGCGGTTGCGGGTCTCCAAGGAAATGAAGGTGCCGGCGTATGTGGTGTTCACCGACAACACATTGATCGCCATCGCCGAGTCGCTGCCGACCGATGAGGCCGCACTCGTGGCACTTCCCGGCATCGGCGCGCGCAAGCTCGAGCAGTACGGCCCGGATGTCCTCGAGTTGGTCAAGGGCCGCCAAAATTCGTAAAGATCACGCCAAAACCGCAGGTAGAAAATAGGTTGTGCGATCCGGCTGCTAGGCTTTAGCCTCGTAGCACAGCTCTGGTGACGAGACGGAAGGAGGGTGCCCGCAATGGATAACATCACGATCAGCGGTGTAGCGGCTGCAGGCATGCCGTCATCCGTACTCGCCGTCTCCGCCGCCGAAGGTTTCTCGGCGGCGCACCGGTATGTCGCACCCGCCGCCCCCGCCCCCGCCGCCGCATGGCCGGTCGCTGCTGCATTTGCACCGCAGCACAAGCGCCGTCACGCCGCAGCGACCGGCGCGTCCGTGGATCGGAGCCCCTTTTAGGTAGAGCTCCCACACCAGCCGAATGGCCACGGACCCGCAGTCAACCGGATCCGTGGCCAATTTTTTTGGGATAGTTCTCCACCCCCAAAACCTGGTCGCAGATCCATCGAAGAGACAGATCGCCGACAACTACGACCAGGAAGTAGGGGAAAAGCACATGTCCATTGCGATGACCGCTCCGGAGGTGAGCGTCGCGCCGATGACATGCGAAGAGCGGCTGCCGGCGGTGCCGTGCCACATCGGGAATCCCGATCTGTGGTTCGCCGAGAGCCCAGTCGATCTGGAGCAGGCCAAGGCTCTGTGCGCGGATTGCCCGATCCGCCGCGAGTGCCTGGCTGCCGCGCTGGAACGGCAGGAGCCGTGGGGCGTTTGGGGCGGCGAGATCCTCGACCGCGGAACCATTGTGGCGCGCAAGCGGCCGCGTGGACGTCCGCGCAAGGATGCCGCGGGTACCACGGCCGCCGCGTGACGCCCGAATACGCCGACGGCGCCGAGTGCTGGGCACTCGGCGCCGTCGGTGAACCTCGTTGACTCTGCGGTCAGGGCGAGCCTTCCTCGAACTTGTCCGCCCTGGACGCAGAGTCGATGCTAGGCCGCTTCCTCGGCGAAACCCGGAACCAGTTCTGTGGCAATCGCTTTCATCGGCACGTGGGCGTCGAGTTGGCAGCACATGGCGATGGTCGAGGCGATCACCCGCAGCGGAATGGCCAGGTTGGGTGGCAGGTCGAGCTGGCGGGCCGTCTTGATCTGGGCCACCCAGTTGTCCATCTGCCCGGCCGCCATCCGCTGAATCCACCGGCGGTTGTAGTGGAAGACGTCGACCTCGATCGGTTCGACGTACTGGCGCAACATGTCGTCGACTTCCTCGATCGAAACCTGTTGGCCCTTCTGGATGAAACCGGCTTCCTCCATCGTGGGCAGCAGCTCGTCGTAGTTCTTGTCCCGGGCCAGCCGGATGCATTCGCCGAGCGAGGTCGGGAAGCCGTCGGGCAGCGGCGCGACGGCGCCGAAGTCGATGACACCCATCCGCCCGTCGGGCAGCAGCATGAAGTTTCCCGGATGGGCATCGCCGTGCATCATCTGCAACCGCTTGGGCGCGTCGAAGGTGAGTTCGGACAGCCGGGTGCCCATCAGGTCCCGCTGTTCGGGGGTGCCCTCACGGATGATCACCGACATCGGGATGCCGTCCATCCATTCCGCGATGACGACCTTGGGCGCGCTGGCGACGATCGCGGGGATGCAGAAGTGCGGATCGTCGCGGTATGCCTTGGCGAACGCACGCTGATTCTCGGCCTCGAGCCGGTAGTCCAGCTCCATGTCGGTGCGTTCGATCAACTCGTCGACGATGCCCTGGATGTCGACGCCGGGGGCGAGCTGCTTGAACACCCCGACCAGGCGCTGGATCGTCTTGAGGTCCGCGCGCAGTGCCTCGTCGGCACCGGGGTATTGGATCTTGACGGCCACCTCGCGGCCGTCGGACCACACCGCCTTGTGCACCTGACCGATGCTGGCCGAGGCCACGGGGGTGTCGTCGAATGAGGTGAACCGTTCCCGCCATTTGGTGCCGAGTTGCGCATCGAGCACCCGGTGAACCTTGGCGGCCGGCAGCGGCGGAGCTTCGCGCTGCAATTTGGTCAACGCCTCGCGGTACGGCTTGCCGTACTGCTCGGGGATGGCCGCCTCCAGGACCGACAGGGCCTGGCCCACCTTCATCGCCCCGCCCTTGAGCTCGCCGAGTACGGCGAACAATTGTTGGGCGGCCTTGTCCATCAACTCGGCAGTGACCTCGTCCTTGGACTTGCCGGTCAGGCGCTTGCCGAACCCCAATGCGGCCCGCCCCGCCATGCCGCCGGCCAGGCCGGCGAGCTTCGCATTCCGTGCCACACTTCCACGTTTGATGTCAGACACCAGACCATCATCCATGACTTGGCTGAATCGCCCGCAACCAACTGGCAACAAACGTTTTCAGCACGGGCACTCGGGGTGCCGCGACCAGTGCCGCGCGGCGATCGAGTATCCGTCGGCGTCGAGCTCCAGGGTGGTGTTGAGCGTGGGCGGCACAGCTGGGGCGGGCTGACCGGTATCGGGGTGCCCGACCGCGCGGATGACCAGGTCGACCTGGCGCAGCGCCAGTGCCGCGGTGGCCAGGATGGTCGCGCGGCTGGCGCTGCCGACCGCACCCCTGAGTTGGTTGGCCACGGCCGGCCACGCCGCGTCGCGGTCGGTGCGGTGCAAGTCGGCGCACTGCAGGCAGCTGGTCTTTCCCGGGATCACCAGCGGGCCGACCAGCCCGGCGCCGTCGCGCACGCGCACGGGCAGGTGCGCGATGCCGACCTCGTGCAGCTCCTGCAGCAGGCGGGGGTCGGTGATCTGGTAGTCGGCCAGGACCACCAGGTCGGTGGAGGCCGCCACGTTCCTGGTGTGCGGGTGGGTGCTGTGCCGGACCCGCGCGCCCGAGCAGCGCAGGCCGTTGGTCAGCAGTTCCGACAACGGCCCGCGGCCGTGGATGCGGATCGAGGCCGACCGGGTCGCGCGGGCCGGGGCGGTCAACGCGGTGAGCATTCCTGCCTCGGTGAGTGCGCCGACCAGCTCGTCGACGGCCGTGTCATCGTCGAACGATTCTGCGGCCGTGAGCAATTCATCCCGAGTGGCCCCGGCCTGCAACGTACGCAGCAGCCTGGCCAGTTGTGCCTGCGTCATCCCGTCGGGAGGGCGGACCAGCACCGCGCGGCGCGGGTCCCACCCGAGCTGGACCGCGTTGTCGGGCCGCAGCAGGATCGGCCTGCCCGCCGCGAGCACGTAGCGGATCATGCGAAGACTCTGCCACGGCAGCGGCGACCGCCGTTTCAGTTATCCACAGGCCGCGCCGAGCTCAGCTGCCGCTGTCGCCCTCTGCGTCGTCGCCCTTGCGCTGTTCCTTCTCCAGATCGGCGATGGCCTGTTCGAAGGCGCTGTCGAGGTCGCTGGTGTCGCCGCCGATCATCCGGTCGATGAAGCCGGCCGGCTCGTCGAGATCGGCTGCGCTGGGCAGCAGGTCGGGATGCTGCCACACGCTGTCGCGGGCGTCGGTGCCGACGGCCTCGGTCAGCCGTTCCCACAACACCGCGGCTTCCCGCATCTTGCGGGGGCGCAGTTCCAGGCCGACCAGAGTGGCGAAGGTCTGCTCGGCGGGTCCACCCGTGGCGCGCCGGCGACGCAGCATCTCGGCGAGCGCCGACGTGCCGGGGATGCGGTCGCCCAGCGCCGCGGTGACAACGGTCTGGACCCATCCCTCGATGAGCGCCAGCAGGGTTTCCAGCCGCTCCAGCGCGGCCTCCTGCTCGGGCGTGGCCTTCGGTTCGAAGATGCCCTGGTTGAGCAGCTGCTCCATCTCCGACGGGTCGCTCAGGGAGGCCGGGTTGAATCCGCGGGCGAAGTCCTCGATGCCGGACATGTCGACCTTCATGCCCTTGGCGAAGGCCTCGACGGCGCCGAGCAGCTGGCTGGGCAGCCACGGCACATGGCTGAACAGCCGGTGATGCGCCGCCTCGCGGGCGGCCAGGAAGGTCAGGATCTCGCTGCGGGGACGCTCCAGCCCCTCGGCCAGCGATTCGATCGCCTCCGGCATGAGCGCGGCGACGCCCTTGGGGCCGAGCGGCAGGCCGACGTCGGTGGAGGTCAGCACCTCGCGCGACAGCTTGCCCAGGGCCTGGCCGAGCTGGGAGCCGAACGCCATGCCGCCCATCTGCGACATCATCGCCAGCAGGGGACCGGCCATGCTCTTGGCCTCCTCGGGCAGGGCCGAGGCCCACACCGACGAGATCTGCTCGGCCACGGGGTCGCACAGGCGCTTCCAGGTGTCGAGGGTGTTGTCCAGCCAGTCGCTGGGAGTCCACGCCACCGACCGGGTGGTGCCCGCGGGCAGCGGGGTGACCCCGTCGAGCCAGGTCTCGGCCAACCGGACCGCGTCGGCCACGGCGCCGGTGGTCTTTTCCGGCACCGGCGCGACGAACCCGATCGAGTTGGACGCCAATTGCCGGGCCAGGTCGTAGTTCACCGGACCGGATTGCTTGCCGCCGGCCATCGCGCTACCCGCGCCGCTGAACATCTCGCCCAGCTTGGTGAAGATCTGCCCGAGATCACCCATGTCGAAGTTGGCTCCGCCCATGCCGAATCCGAACGGATCAGAACCCGGACCTGGCCCGGAATCGCCGGAACCGGACCCGGAGTTGGGGTCCTTCTTGTCTTTGTCTCGGTCGGGGTCGTTCCCGGCGGAGAAGCCGAAGGGCAGGTCAGCCATACCCACAACGGTACTCATCGCCGGGTGCCCGGGTGCGGCTGTGGGTCACGCTGTGGGTGAACACGATCTCGCAGCCTCTACTGTGGGCGGCGTGAACAGGCGGATTTTGACGCTGCTGGTAGCGCTGGTGCCCATCGTGGTGTTCGGCGTGCTGCTCTCGGTGGTGACGGTGCCCTTCGTGTCGCTGGGGCCGGGTCCGACGTTCAACACGCTCGGTGAGATCGAGGGCAAGCAGGTGGTGGACATCAAGACCACGGGAGGGACCGGCGAATTCGTGGTCCACCCCACCTCGGGGCACCTGAACATGACCACGGTGTCCCAACGCGACGGGCTGACGCTGGGCCAGGCGCTGGCGTTGTGGATGTCGGGCCGTGAGCAGTTGGTGCCCCGCGACCTGGTGTATCCGCCGGACAAGTCCAAGGACGAGATCGACGATGCCAACAACTCCGATTTCAAGAAGTCCGAGGACAGTGCCGAGTACGCCGCGCTGTCCTACCTGAAATACCCGATGGCCGTCACCGTGCAGAGCGTCACCGACCCCGGCCCCTCGGCAGGCAAGCTGCGCGACGGCGATGCGATCGACGGCGTGAACGGCAAGCCGGTGGGCAACCTCGACGAGTTCCAGGCCCTGCTGAAGAACACCAAGCCGGGCGATGAACTGGTGATCGACTTCCGCCGCAAGAACGCGCCGCCCGGCGTCGCAACCATCAAGCTCGGCGACAACCCCGACCGTGATTACGGGTTCCTGGGGGTCGGTGTGCTCGACGCCCCATGGGCGCCGTTCGACATCGATTTCCACCTGGCCAACGTCGGCGGTCCGTCCGCGGGGCTGATGTTCAGCCTGGCCGTGGTCGACAAGCTCACCACCGGTGACCTCAACGACGGCAAGTTCATCGCCGGCACCGGGACCATCACAGGCGACGGCAAGGTCGGCTCGATCGGCGGCATCACCCACAAGATGCTGGCCGCCAGGGAGGCCGGGGCCACGGTGTTCCTGGTGCCCGCCGACAACTGCATCGAGGCACGTTCGGACCCACAGGACGGGATGGAGTTGGTGAAGGTGGACACCCTGACCCAGGCCGTCGACGCTTTGCACACGATTTCTGCTGGTGGCGAACCGCCTCGCTGCTGAAACCGCGCGCTTCCTGTGAATGGCTAGAGTTGTAGGAAATTCGGGCGGCCCGTCGGGCATGTCACGAGTCCACCGAGGCTGAAACGGGAGTTGACGAGTGGGGATGCGGCCCGCGGCGAGGATGCCGAAGCTGACGCGACGTAGCCGGGTGCTGATCGGGTTGGCGCTGGTGCTGGTGCTGGCGCTACTGATCGGGCCCAGGGTGGTCGACGGCTATGTCGACTGGTTGTGGTTCGGCGAGCTCGGTTACCGGTCGGTGTTCACCACCGTGCTGGCCACCCGGGCCATCGTCTTTCTCATCGTCGGCCTGGTGATCGGTGCGGTGGTGTTCGCGGGGCTCGCGCTGGCCTACCGCAGCCGGCCGGTGTTCGTGCCGGCCGCCGGTCCGAATGACCCGGTGGCGCGGTACCGCACCACGGTGCTGGCCCGGCTCCGGCTGTTCGGGATCGGTGTGCCGGTCTTCATCGGGCTTTTGGCCGGCATCATCGCGCAGAGCTACTGGGTGCGGGTGCAGCTGTTCCTGCACGGCGGCGACTTCGGGATCACCGATCCGCAGTTCGGCCGGGATCTGGGTTTCTACGCGTTCGATCTGCCGTTCTACCGGTTGGTGCTGACGTATCTGTTCGTCGCGACGTTCCTGGCGTTCATCGCGAACCTGCTGGGGCACTATGTGTTCGGCGGAATCCGGCTCACCGGTCGTAGCGGGGCGCTGAGCCGCGCCGCCCGCATCCAGCTGATCAGCCTGGTCGGCACGCTGATCCTGCTCAAGGCGTTGGCGTACTGGCTGGACCGCTACGAGCTGCTCAGCAACACCCGCGCCGCCAAACCCTTCACCGGTGCCGGCTACACCGACATCAACGCCGTGCTGCCGGCCAAGCTGATCCTGTTGGCGATCGCGCTGATCTGCGCGGTGGCGGTGTTCTCGGCGATCGTGTTGCGTGACTTGCGGATTCCCGCCATCGGCGTGGTGTTGCTGCTGCTGAGCTCGCTGGTGGTCGGCGCCGGGTGGCCCCTGATCGTCGAGCAGTTCAGCGTCAAGCCGAACGCCGCGCAGAAGGAAGCCGAGTACATCAGCCGGAGCATCACCGCGACCCGGCAGGCCTACGGGCTGACCGACGACACGGTGACCTATCGCAGCTACGAGAGCAAGGGGCAGACCACGGCCGCGCAGGTCGCCGCCGACCGTGCGACGACGTCGAACATCCGGCTGCTCGACCCGACGATCGTCAGCCCCGCCTTCACCCAGTTCCAGCAGGGCAAGAACTTCTACTTCTTCCCGGATCAGTTGGCCATCGACCGCTACGCCGGTCCGGACGGCAACCTGCGCGACTTCGTGGTGGCCGCTCGCGAACTCAACCCGGACCGCCTGATCGACAACCAGCGGGACTGGATCAACCGGCACACCGTGTACACGCACGGCAACGGTTTCGTCGCCTCGCCGGCCAACACCGTGCGCGGTATCGCCAATGATCCCAACCAGAACGGCGGGTATCCGGAGTTCCTGGCCAGCGTGGTCGGCCCCAACGGCAGCGTGGTCTCTCCCGGACCGGCACCGCTGGACCAGCCGCGGGTCTACTTCGGGCCGGTGATCGCCGATACCGCGGCCGACTACGCGATCGTCGGCAAGAACGGTGACGTCGACCGCGAGTACGACTACGAGAACAACATCGAGACCAAGAACTACACCTACACCGGCTCCGGTGGGGTGCAGATCGGCAACTGGTTCAACCGGTCGGTGTTCGCGGCCAAGTACGCCGAACGGAACTTCCTGCTGTCCAACGTGATCGGTGAGAACAGCAAGATCCTGTTCAACCGGGATCCGGCCGAGCGGGTCGAGGCGGTGGCGCCATGGCTGACCACCGACACGAGCGTGTACCCCGCGATCGTCAACAAGCGCATGGTGTGGATCGTGGACGGCTACACCACGCTGGAGAAGTATCCGTACTCGGAGTTGACGACGCTGTCGAGCGCGACCGCGGACTCCAATGAGGTGGCGGTCAACCGGTTGGCGCCGGACAAGCAGGTCTCCTACATCCGTAACTCGGTCAAGGCCACCGTGGACGCCTACGACGGCTCGGTCACGTTGTACGCCCAGGACGAGCAGGACCCGGTGCTCAAGGCGTGGATGAGCGTATTCCCGGGCACCGTGAAGCCGAAGTCGGACATCTCGCCGGAGTTGCAGAGTCATCTGCGCTACCCGGAGGACCTGTTCAAGGTGCAGCGCGCACTGTTGGCCAAGTACCACGTCGACGACCCGGTGAAGTTCTTCACCAACGCCGACTTCTGGGATGTCCCACTGGATCCCAACCCGACCGCGAGCAGCTTCCAGCCGCCGTACTACATCGTGGCCCGGGACATCGCCAACAACAACAATTCGTCGTCATTCCAGTTGACCAGTGCGATGAACTGGATTCGGCGTGACTTCCTGGCCGCCTACATCAGTGCGAGCTCCGACCCGGACAACTACGGCAAGATCACCGTGTTGACCATTCCGGGCCAGGTGAACGGACCGAAGCTGGCCTTCAACGCGATCAGTACCGACACCGCGGTGTCACAGGACCTCGGTGTGATCGGGCGCGACAACCAGAACCGGATCCGGTGGGGCAACCTGCTCACCCTGCCGGTGGCCGACGGCGGCCTGCTGTATGTGGCACCGGTGTACGCCTCACCGGGCAGCAGCGATGCGGCATCGTCGTACCCGCGACTGATCCGCGTGGCCATGCTCTACGGCGACAAGGTCGGTTACGCCCCGACCGTCAGTGACGCCCTGACCGAACTGTTCGGCCCGGGTGCCGGCGCCACGGCCACCAACGTGGCCCCGACCGACGGCAGGCCGCAGTCTGCGGCCGCTCCGGCCGAGCCTCCGGCCGCACAGCCTCCGGCTCCGGACGGGCAGGCGCCGCAGGCGGTTCCGCCGCCGCCGGCGGCGGCGATCCCGCCCGGCGATCCCGTGCAGCTGTCGCCGGCCAAGTCGGCTGCACTCAAGGAGGTCGAGTCGGCACTGTCGGAGGCGCAGGAAGCCCAGCGCAGTGGTGACTTCGGCAAGTACGGGCAGGCGTTGCAGCGCCTGGACGACGCGATGAAGAAGTTCGGGTCCGCCAAGTAGCAAGCCAGTTCTATCCAGAAGTGCCCACTTTCACGGAAAGTGGGCACTTCTGCGTTCTCACGCGGTGTCTTGACCTCGACGCCAAGTGAATACCAAGAGGTCCCGGTGATGCTGTGCGCCGACAAACTCGCACGGCCATGCCGAGAGGACCCCGATGACCCTGACCGATCTTCCCCACGACGGCCTGGACGACGCCTTGGACGGGCTGCGGGCCCACGTCGTCGCACCTGTCGCGCTGCCGGGGGAGGCGGGCTACGAGCGAGCCACCCCGTGGAATGTGGCGGCCACTGTGGAGCCGGCTGCGGTGGTCTTGGCGACGTCGGCCTACGACATCTCCAACACAGTGCGGTACGCCGCCGCCCGGGGTTTCCGGGTGGGCGTCCAGGCCACCGGTCACGGCGCGCTGGCGGTCGCTTCCGACACCATCCTGGTGGTGACCGCCGAGATGACTCGTGTCACCGTGGATCCCGTGGCGCGCACCGCCCGCGTGGCCGCCGGAGCGACCTGGCAGCACGTGCTCGACGCGGCCGCCCCGTACGGACTGGCCGGGTTGTGCGGATCCTCTCCGGGGGTCGGTGTGGTGGGCTTCCTGACCGGTGGTGGGATCGGACCGCTGGTGCGCACGGTCGGTCTGTCGGCCGACTATGTGCGGTCCTTCGAGTTGGTCACCGGGACAGGGGAGTTCCTCCGGGCCTCCCCGGACGAGAACGCGGAGCTGTTCTGGGGATTGCGTGGCGGTAAGTCGACGCTCGGCATCGTCACCTCTGTCGAGATAGAACTGCTGCAGATTCCCGAGTTCTACGGTGGCGCCGTGTATTTCGATGGTGCTGATGCCGCCGTCGTGGTGCGAGAGTGGGCCCGGTGGTGCGCGGATCTGCCCGAGTCCGTCTCGACTTCGATCGCACTGCAACAGCTTCCGCCGTTGCCCGGGGTTCCCGAGCCGCTGGCCGGCCGGTTCACGGTCGCGGTGCGCTATGCCGCCACCGGCGATTTCGCGGAGGGCGAACGACTGCTGGCGCCGATGCGCGCGGTCGCCACCCCGGTGCTCGACACCGTCGCGGTGTTGCCGTACTCCGAAATCGGTGCGGTGCATGCCGATCCGGTCGATCCGATGCCGTGCTACGAGCATCACACGCTGTTGCGGGAATTGACGGCGGATACGGTGGAGGTGCTCCTGAACGCGGCCGGGCCGGATTCGGGCTCGGTGCAGACCATCGTCGAGATCCGGATGCTGGGTGGGGCGTTGGCGCGTGAGGGACGTCACCGCAGCGCGTTCTGCCACCGCGACGCCGCGTTCGCGGTGGCTGTCATCGGCGTACTGGCACCCCCGACGGCCGACGCTGTGGTGCGGCAGGCCGGTGCGCTCGTCGTGGCGCTGTCGCAATGGTCCAGCGGCGGCCAGATCGCCAACTTCGCGCCCTCCGAGGACGCCGGGCGGGCCGTTCGGGTCTACGACGAGGAGACGCGGCACTGGCTGGCGGCGTTGGCCGAACGCCACGACCCGGCAGGCGTGTTCCGGTGCGGCCAGGTGGTGCGTTTCGTGCGCTGAAGCTGGGCCGAATTTGACCAGAAACCCGCTCTGACCAGACGATTTGGAACTGTGCCGACCGCCCCGGTAACCTTCTATTTACCAACGCGGGGTGGAGCAGCTCGGTAGCTCGCTGGGCTCATAACCCAGAGGTCGCAGGTTCGAATCCTGTCCCCGCTACTAGCGAGAATGGCCCTCGGAGAGGTTCTCCGGGGGCCATTCTCTATTGCGGTCGTGACGATCGGCAGGCCTCCGCCGCCGGCAGAAAACTGATTTCCACGCCCGGGTTCGCCCACCTACCCTGGGTGGCTGCGCAGATGGCGGTCGGGGAGACAGGAGAGTGGAAATGATGACGGGCCCGAGCACGGGGGAGATCGCGGTATCACCGCGTGCCCAGTCGAGCGCCAACGTCATCATCGGGTTGTTGGTCGGCTCGGCCTTCGTGATGATCCTCAACGAGACGATCATGAGCGTGGCGTTGCCCGCCCTGATCGTCGATCTGGAGATTTCCGCGAGTACGGCGCAATGGCTGACCAGTGGCTTCCTGCTGACCATGGCCGTCGTGATCCCGATGTCCGGGTCGCTGCTGCAGCGGTACCCGGTGCGGGGGATCTATCTGGCATCGATGGCGTTGTTCTGCACCGGCACGTTGGTGGCCGCGCTGGCACCGGGTTTCGCGGTTCTGCTGGCCGGCCGGATCGTGCAGGCATGCGGAACCGCCGTCATGATGCCGCTGCTGATGACGACGGTGATGACGTTGATTCCCGCGGAGCGGCGCGGGCAGATGATGGGCACCATCTCGATCGTGATCGCGGTCGCGCCGGCGATCGGTCCCACTCTGTCGGGGTTCATCCTCGGCTCGCTCGACTGGCGGTGGATGTTCTGGATCGTGCTTCCCATCGCCATGGCCGCCCTGAGCGCCGGCCTGGTGTGGTTGCGGGTCGACGACGAGCGCCAGGAGCCGACGCCGATCGACCCGGTCTCGGTGCCGCTGTCGGCGGTTGCGTTCGCGGGCTTGGTGTACGGACTCACGCTGCTGGGTGAGTCCGGTCATGGCGGGCAGGTCGTGCCCGCGTGGCTGCCGATGTCGATCGGTGCGGTGGCGATGGTGACTTTCGGTGTGCGGCAGATGCTCTTGCAGCGACGTGACCGTGCCTTCCTCGATCTACGGCCGTTCACCTACCGGCGCTTCTCGGTGTCGCTGGGCTTGGTGGTACTCGGCTTCATGGGCCTGTTCGGCGCCATCATCATGGTGCCGCTGTACGTCCAGGATGTGCTGAAGCAGAGCGCATTGGTCGCCGGGCTGGCGACCCTTCCCGGTGGGCTCCTGATGGGCGTGGCGGGCCCGATCGTCGGGCGGGCCTATGACCGCCACGGTGCGCGGCTGCTGGTCGTGCCGGGGTCGATGTTGCTGTGTGCGTCGCTGTGGGGCTTCACCCTGCTGTCGGCGGCCTCGCCGGTCTGGGAACTCGTTGCCCTGCAGACGGTCATGATGGTCGGGCTGTCGATGATGTTCACGCCGTTGATGACTGACGCGCTCGGTGTCCTGCCCGATCGTTTGTACTCGCACGGCAGCGCGATCCTCACCACGCTGCAGCAGGTGGGCGGGGCGGCGGGCACCGCGTTGTTCGTGACGGTCATGACTAAGGCGTCGCAGTCGGGCGGCGCGCCGGATCTGCCAGGTGTGCACGCGGCGTTCATGGCCGCCGCGGTGATCAGTGTGATCGCGGTCGTCACGTCGTTCTTCACCGCGTCGCGGCCGAGTCCCGCCGGGGGCACGCCGACGCACTAGGTGCTCGCAGGCGTCCGATGTTGGCTTGTGTGCGAGATATTTGGAAGTCCGCGGACGTGAGCCAACGCTCGGCGCGGCACAATCGAGCCCGTGCAGGACGTACCGAAAGTCGTGGTCATCACCGGAGCGGGGAGCGGCATCGGCCGCGCGACGGCCCGGGCGCTGCTGGACGCCGGTCACCGCGTGGTGCTGGCCGGTCGTCGCCCGGAGCCGCTGGCCGACGTGGCCGGGGCGGACCCGAATGCGCGCGTCGTCGCCACCGACGTCACCGATTCGGCCTCGGTGCGGGCGCTGTTCGCCGACGCGGTGTCGACGTTCGGTCGCGTCGACGTGTTGTTCAACAACGCCGGTGTGTTCGGTCCGTCGGCTTCGATCGCCGACCTCGACGACGAACAGTGGCACACCACGTGGCGCACCAACGTCGACGGCGCGGTGTTCTGCGCCCGGGAAGCCGCTCGCATCATGGCCGCCCAGCTGCCGCGGGGCGGGCGCATCATCAACAACGGATCGATCTCCGCGCACCGGCCCCGCCCCAACAGCCTGGCGTACACCGTCACCAAACACGCGATGAGCGGGTTGACCGCGTCAATGTTGTTGGACCTGCGCAATATCGACATCTGCATCACCCAGATCGACATCGGCAATGCCGCCACGGACATGACCGCCGGATTCAGCCACCAGACTCCGCAGGCCGACGGAAGCCTCGCGGCCGAGCCCACCTTCGATGTCACGCATGTGGCCCGCGCCGTGGCCCACCTGGTCGATCTGCCGCTGGAGGTAGCGGTTCCGTCGCTGACCGTGATGGCCCGGGCCATGCCGTACTTCGGCCGAGGGTGACGCGGCTTCAGCCGAAAACAACAAAGCCGGGGCCTTTCGGGCCACCGGCTCTGTACCGCGGATTCGTGATGTCAGTGATCGGCATCCTGAAGCTCGTACCGCTGGACGACTGCGATCAACTCTTCACGAACCGTCGAGTTGGGCAGTTCGTTGATCCGCGCGTAGAGGCGGCGCCGCGTGTTGGCGCGCTTCTGGTTGGCGCGAAACTGTGCGAAGGACATACTTCTCACTCCTCAAAAGTGCCCCGGATCACGGGTACTCGTTGTTGTCGTTGACATCCACACATCGGGGATCGCTCGATGCGGGGACCCCTTCATGTTCCTCGGATCCGGTCTCTAAAAGCAATTCTTAGAGTGTGAGTTTCACTACAGCTCAACCGATCTCGGGCCGGAAGCGTGCCCGGCGTCACAATCACGCGGCGGGGTGACGCCGATGACCGTCGACACCGGTCTGGCCGAGTCTGGCCACGGTCGCGGGTCGAATGAAACAGGCGCGGCTGTCGTCAGCGGAACGCCGCCTGCCCGGTGAGGGCTTTGCCGATCGCGAGCAGGTGCATCTCTGAGGTGCCCTCGTAGGTCAGCACGGATTCGAGGTTGTTGGCGTGGCGCAGCGGTGAGTACTCCAGGGTGATCCCACTGCCACCCAACAGGGTTCGGCATTCGCGGGCGATGGCCAGCGCCTCGCGCACATTGTTGAGCTTGCCCAGGCTGATCTGCTCGGGCCGCACCCCGTCAGCGTCCTTGATCCGGCCCAGATGAATCGCCAACAACATGCCCTTGCCCAGCTCCACGGTCATGTTGGCCAGCTTCTCCTGAGTGAGCTGATAGCCGGCCAACGGCTTGTCGAACACCTCACGGCTGTGCGTGTAGGCGATCGCGGTCTCCAAACTGTCACGCGCCGCGCCCAGTGCACCGAACACGATGCCGAACCGCGCCTCGTTCAGACACGACAACGGGCCCGACAACCCCTGGGCCAACGGCAGCTGCGCCGAGGCCGGCAGGCGCACATTGTCCAACACCAACTCCGAGGTCACCGACGCCCGCAACGACAACTTGCGATGAATCTCATTGGCGGTGAACCCCGGGGTGTCGGTGGGCACCACAAAGCCCCGAACACCGTCATCGGTCTGGGCCCACACCGTGGCCACATCGGCCAGATTGCCGTTGGTGATCCACATCTTGGTGCCATCCAGAACCCAATCACTACCGTCACGCCTCGCGCGGGTCCGCATCCCGGCCGGGTTGGAACCGAAATCCGGCTCGGTCAGGCCGAAACAACCGATCGCCTCACCAGCGGCCAACCGCGGCAGCCACTCCTGCTTCTGTTCCTCGGAGCCGAACCGGTAGATCGAGAACATCGACAGCGATCCCTGCACGGACACGAAGCTGCGAAACCCGCTGTCACCGGCCTCCAGCTCCATACAGGCCAACCCGTAACTCACCGCGTTGGTGCCCGCACACCCATACCCCTGCAAGTGCATACCCAGCAGGCCCAGGCCGGCGAACTCCTTGGCCAGTTCCCTGGGCAGAGTGGCCGATTCGAACCAACCCTCGACATTGGGCTTGAGCCTGGTCTCGACGAACCTGCGCACCGTCGCGGCAATGTCACGCTCATCGGCATCGAGCAACCGATCGGTATCGAACAACTCCAGCGGCCGGTAGGTGGACTTCGTGGCGGCCGGTGCGGAAGTGGCGGTCATGAGTCAAGGCTAGATTTGCCGGACCGATCTGCCCATGGCCGGTCCGTACACCGACCGCGGCATGGTTGTCCGACTCGGCGTGACGGGAGTTCGGGTGGGCGGCTCTGGCCATCGGCCGCGGTGGCCTATCCTCGGGGCGGCGAACGGCATGCCCACGGGCTGGTTTCGTCAGTGACCGGTGAAGAGAGCCCAGGGGAAGTTGACCGTGCAGGTGATTGTTGACGACCCGGTTCGCGTTCCTGCGGTGCGAGGCCGAGTCCGAGACGACCTGACCGGGTTGGCCGGTGTGGCCATCGTGATGGTGGTCATCTGCCATTTCTGGGTGGGCCGGGCCGTCGGCGGCGTGGATGCCCTGCTGGTGCTGTCGGGGTATCTCCTCGGCGCGCGGGTCCTGCGCCACCTCGGCACCGGACCGCGGACACTGACCGCCGAGGCGGGACGGCTGGCGCGCCGGGTGTTGCCGCCGTTGGTTCTGGTGCTGGCCGCGGGTGCGGTGTTGACGGTCCTGATCCAGCCGCAGACCCGCTGGGAGGCGTTCGCCGATCAGACCCTGGCCAGCCTGGGTTTCTACCAGAATTGGCAGCTGCTTCAGTCGGCCGATGACTACGTGCGGGCCGGTGAGACGGTGACCCCGCTGCACCACCTGTGGGCTATCTCCGTGCTGGGCCAGTTCGCCGTGGCGTTCTTCCTGATGGCCGGGGTGGTCACCGTGGTGACGATGCGTCGGGGCCGGAGCGCGCGACGCCCGGTGCTGATTGCGGCATCCGTGGTCGCGATGGCGGCGTCGCTGTACCACGCTGTCACGACGCAGCCGCACAACCCGATGCTTGCCTACCTCGGCACCGGCGCTCGGGCCTGGGAGCTGCTGGCCGGGGTGTTGACCGCCGCGTTCGTGGCCGGTCCGGCGACAGGATGGCGGTGGCCGGATCGGGTACGTGCCGGCGCCACGGGGGTCGGGCTGACGACACTGGTGCTGTGTGGCGTGTTCACCGACCCGGCCGGGCAGTCCGCCGGCGGGTGGACGCTGATTCCCGTGGCGGCGACGGTGCTGATCATCCTCAGCGCGGCCCCGAGCGGTGAGCCGGCGAGGTACGAATTCTTCTTGCGCAGCTCCCCGTTGGTCCGGGTCGGGGCGATCGCCTATCCGCTCTACCTCTGGCACTGGCCGCTGCTGATCTTCTGGCTGGCCATCGTCAACCGCGATGCCGTCGGTCTGGTCGATGGCGGCGCCGTCGCGGTGGCCGCGGTCTTGGCGGCGCTGGTGACCGCAAGGCTGACCGCGGCTCCGCGGTGGGCATCCGGACGGGTGGTGCCGGGCACGGTGATGTTGTCGGGCGCGCTGGTCCTGCTGGCGGCGGTGACCCTCGTGGCGATGTCGCTGATGTGGCAGGGCCACGTGGCGCTGGCCCGGACCAGCGGGGCCGAACTCGGCATGCTCTCGATTCGGGATTACCCGGGCGCCAAGGCACTTCTCGGCAACCAGCGGGTCGCCAAACTGCCGATGCGGCCGACGGCGCTGGAAGCCGCCGACGACATCCCGCCGTCGTCAGTCGACCACTGCGTCACGGGATTCACCGGTAGTGAGGTCGTCAGCTGTGTCTACGGAGATCCCAAGGGAGCCCACACCATTGCGCTGACCGGGGGCTCACATTCCGAGCACTGGCTGACCGCACTGCACCAGATCGGGCGGCAACACGGTGTCAAGGTGACCACTTATCTGAAGCTCGGATGTCCGCTCACCACCAAGCCGGTGCCGATCATCGCGGGATCGTTTGAGGAATATCCGTCCTGTCGGACGTGGTCAGATGCCGCCTTGGCCCAGATCATCGCCGACCGGCCGGACTATGTGTTCTTCACCTCGACCCGCCCGATTTTGAACGGACCGGGCGACTACGTGCCCGATTACTACCTAGGGATCTGGGATGAACTGTCCGCCAACGGGATTCCGATGCTCGGCATGCGCGATACCCCATGGATGGTTCGGGACGGATGGTTCTTCTCGCCGGTCGACTGCCTGTCGGCCGGCGGGGACGCCGAGACCTGTGGATTGCCGCGGGAAGACGCCCTGGCCCAGCGCAACCCGACCCTGGACCACCTCGCCGCCTATCCACTGATGAAGGTGCTCGACCTGAGTGACGCGGTCTGCCGCCCGACCATCTGCCGGGCGGTAGAGGGCAACGTGCTGATCTACCACGATGCCCACCACCTGTCCGGTGCCTACGTGCGCACCCTCACCGACGAGCTGACGCGGCAGATGTCCGACGCCCTCGGGTGGTGGTGAGCCGTCACTCGACGATGAAGACCGGAATCTGTCGGTCGGTCTTGGTCTGGTATTCGGCATACGGCGGGTAGGCCTCCACGGCCAGCTTCCACCAGTGCTCACGCTCGTCGCCGTCGAGTTCGCGGGCGGTCAGCGACGCGACCTTGTCGCCGTCCTGCACGGTCACCGCAGGGTTGGCCTTGACGTTGAAGTACCACGACGGGTGCTCGGGGGCACCGCCCTTGGACGCCACCATGGCGTAACGGCCGTTCTCTTCCACCCGCATCAGCGGTACGTACCGCTTCTTGCCGGACTTGGCGCCCGTCGTCGTAAACAGCACGATGGGGCGGTCGAGCACCTCGACTCCGTCGGTGGTGCCGTTCTCCAGGATGCGTTGGGTCTGCTCGCGTACCCAGTCGGTCGGGCTCAGTTCGGCTTGTTCACTCACGCCCCCCGCAACACCGGCCGGTGCTCGGCTATTCCCTCGGATCACCGCAGCTTCAGCACCACCTTGCCCTTGGCGCTGCGATTTTCCAGGGACGCGATGGCCTGCGCTGCCTGCTCCAACGGGTAGACCTCGGGCTGGGGTGCGGCCACCGCGCCGGAGGCCAGCAGCGGCTGCAGTTCGGCCCACTGCTCCTGCAGGTAGCCGGGGTGGGAGAACGTCCAGGCACCCCAGCCCGCGCCGACCACGTCGACGTTGTTGAGCAGCAGGCGATTGACCTTGACCGTCGGGATCTCGCCGCCGGTGAACCCGACCACCAACAGGCGCCCGCCCACGGCCAGCGACCGCAGTGAGTCGGTGAAGCGGTCCCCGCCGACCGGGTCGACGACGATGTCCACGCCGCGGCCGTCGGTGAGTTCCTTCACCGCGTCGCGGAATCCGTCGGCCAGCACGACATCCGATGCACCTGCGGCCCTGGCGATCTCGGCCTTCGCCTCGGTGGACACCACGGCGATGGTGCGTGACGCACCGAGCGCCGGTGCCAGCCGCAGCGCCGAGGTGCCGATGCCGCCGGCAGCGCCGTGCACCAGGACGGTCTCGCCCTTGGCCAGCCTGCCCCGGGTCCGTAGCGCGAACTGCACGGTCAGGTCGTTGAACAGGATCCCGGCGCCGGCTTCGAACGACACTGCGTCCGGCAGCGCGAAGACTCGCTCGGCGGGCAGGGCGACGACTTCGGCCATCCCGCCGGACAGCATGGTCAGGCCCAGCACGCGATCACCGGCGGCGACATGGGCACCGGCCGGGGCGCTGCGCACCACGCCGGCGACCTCTGCGCCCGGAGTGAACGGAAGGTCCGGCTTGTACTGGTAGAGGCCTCGGGTGAGCAGGGCGTCGGGGAACGCGACCCCGGCGGCGTGCACGTCGATCACGATCTCCTCGGCGCCGGTTGGCTCCTCCACATCGGCCACCCGGACCGCGTCGGGACCGTCGAGCCGGGTGATCTGTGCTGCACGCATCGGTGTCTCCTTCTGTGGGGTCGCCAGCCAATTGTGACAGGTGTCAAGTCTGTGGCTTAGCATCACCGGATGCTCAACGCCCGCGCTGCGGTGGTGCTCGACGCCGGAGCCGATCCTCGGCTCACCGACGTCCAGCTCCGGGAACCAATCGGCGACGAAGTGCTGGTCCGGATCGACGCGGTGGGCATCTGCCACACCGATGTGAGCGTGGCCGCACGGTTCCGCAAGCTGCCGATGGTGTTCGGCCACGAAGGGGCCGGCACGGTGACCCAGACCGGCCCGGACGCCACGCACCGGGTGGGTGATCAGGTCGTCCTCACCTTCGCCAGCTGCGGCAGCTGTCCGCACTGTCTGGCCGACGCCCCGGCCTACTGCGCGCACTCCACCGACCTGAACATGCGGGGCAGTCGCCGCGACGAGACCAGCGTGCTGCACCTTGACGGCGCGCCGATCGGCGGTGGTTTCTTCGGCCAGTCCAGCTTCTGTACCTACGCGATCGCCGGCAGTCGCAACGCGGTGACGCTGCCCGAGCCGATCGATCCCGCCCTGGCCGCCCCACTGGGTTGCAGCGTGCAGACCGGCGTGGGTGCGGTGCTCAATGTGCTTGCGCCGCAACCTGATGATGCGCTCGTGGTGTTCGGTGCCGGCGCGGTCGGGCTCTCGGCGGTCATGGGTGCCCGGATCTCGGGCTGTGACACGATCATCGCCGTCGATCCGATTGCCCAACGACGCGCGCTGGCAAGCGAATTGGGGGCGACGGTGGCGATCGACCCGACCGCCGTCGACGCCGCGGCGACGGTACTGGAGCTGACCGGGGGAGTCGCCGCAGTACTCGACACCACCGCACGGCCCGACGTCCTGGCCGCCGCCATCGGAGTGCTCCGCCCGCGCGGCACGCTGGCGCTCGTGGGACTGGGCGCGCTCACAGCCGAGCTGCCCGTCGCCGCCATCATGGGCAAGGGCCTGACCGTACGCGGCGTGGTGGAGGGCGACAGCGAACCGCAGACCTTCATCCCGCGGCTGGTTGATCTGCACCGTCGTGGCGAACTCCCGCTCGACAAGCTCGTCAGCCGCTACCCGTTCGACGAATTCGACCGGGCCTGGACGGCCGCAAAGTCCGCTGACGTGGTCAAACCTGTGCTGATCACCGGCGCGGTAGGCTCGTAATCCCTCTGTTTCACCCGGCAACGACGCCTACGATCGGAGCATCATGACCCTTCCTCAGCTACCAGCGGGACGCACCGTGGAGGTCCGCGCCATCGACGGCGTTCGGCTGCATGCCGAGGTGTTCGGGCCCGAGGACGGCTATCCGATCGTGCTGGCACACGGCATCACCTGTGCCATCGGGGTCTGGGCGCACCAGATCGCCGACCTGGCCACCGACTACCGCGTCATCGCCTACGACCATCGCGGGCACGGCCGCAGTGACACTCCGCGCGGTCGCCACCGCTACAGCCTCAACCATCTCGCCGCCGACCTGGACGCGGTGCTCGACGCCACGTTGCGGCCCGGCGAACGGGCCGTCATCGCCGGGCATTCGATGGGCGGCATCGCGATCACCTCATGGTCGCAGCGCTATCCGGCCCGCGTCGCCGCCCGCGCCGACGCCGTCGCGCTGATCAACACCACCACCGGGGACCTGGTGCGGGACGTGAACCTGCTGAGGGTCCCGGCGCCGTTGGCGTCGACGCGTGTCCGGGCGGCCGGTACCGCGATCAGGACGTTCGGCGGGGCATGGATGCCCCGGATCACCGAACGCCCCAACAAGCGTTTCGTCGCGCACCTGGCCGTGGGCCACGACGCGGAGCCGTGGGTCGCCGAGTTCGTCTATCAGCTGTTCGCCGCGACGCCGGCTGCCGGGCGGGGCGGGTGGGCCCGCACACTGGTCAACAGCATGGGGACGCAACACATCTCGCTCCGCAGCCTGTCGGTGCCCACCCTCGTGATCGGCAGCGTCAAAGACCGGCTGTTGCCGATCGACGCCTCGCGCCGGATTGCGGCTGACGCCCCGAATCTGAGCGCTTTCGTGGAGATGCCCGGCGGGCACTGCGCGATCCTGGAATGCCCGTCGCAGGTGAACGCCCAGTTGCGGGCGCTGGCCGAATCGGTGGCCTTGCCCCGGGCCTCGAGCCAGTAGCTGATCAAGCGGTGAGCCGGGCGGTCACCTCCGCGGCCGCTCGCTGACCGGATCGGACGGCCCCGTCGAGAAAGCCGGTCCATTTGTCGGCGGTTTCGGTGCCCGCCCAGTGGATCGCGTCAACCGGCTCGCGAAGCCACCGGCCGTACTGCGTCCAGGATCCGGGCGGCACCGCGGCGGTCGGCCCGCCCGGTGCGAATTGTTCTGTGCTCCAGGAGTGGTCGATGTAGTCGATCGGCTCGAGGGCCGCGTCACCGAACAGCGTGGCGAAACCAGCGAGCGCCTGCTCGCGACGCTGGGCAGGTGGTAGGCGGTCGAACGTGCGGGCATCGGTGAAGCCCAGCAGGATGCCCGGACCACTGTCGCCCGGGCTGACGTCGAACGTGATGAACACCGGCCCCTCGTCCGACAGTGCCTCGCCGGAGCAACCGTTGGCGCGCCAGAACGGCCGTTCGTAGGCCGCGTAGGCCTTGCTGAGATTGCCCTGCGGCCAATGCGCGGCCAGCTCCGTGTATGCCGTCGGCAGCGGTGGACTGAACTCGATACCGGTGCGGTGCTGCGGCGGGATCGCCACGATCACGGCGCGGGCCTGCACCTCACCGGCCGGCCCGGCCACGGTCACGGTGCCGTCGGGCCGACGCTCGATGCGGTTCACCGGGGCGTCGAGCACCACGCGGTCGCCGAGTTCCTCGGCCATCCGCAGCGGGATCTGTTGGGTGCCTTCGGGGAAGCGCTCCTGCTGGGCGCCGCCGCGGACGTCGAGCATGCGGTCCAGCCCGCCTGCGGCCTTGATGTACCGGGTGGCGTGCAGCATCGACACCTCGTCGGGCTCGGCGCCCCAGGTGACCCGGGACATGATCGCCATCAGGTTGCGCGTCGAGGCTCCCGCGCCCACCGAGCGCAGCCACTGCTCCAGGGTGCGCCCGTCGAGCCGATCGGCGTTCGGGCTGTTCCACGGCTCGTCCACCCGGATAAGCCGGCACTGCCGCTCGAACCGCCATTGGATGCGGGAGACATCGAACAGTTCCATCATCGACAGGCGCGGGATGGTGCTGCGGTAGGACCGCACCCGCCCGTGCCACCGGATCAGGTTCTTGCCGCGGTCATAGGTGGGCACGGTGCGGCAGCCGAGCTCGCCGGCCAGCGCCAGTACCGCATCCTGGGTGGGCCCGACGAACGTGCCGCCCAGGTCGACGGGCACCCCGGCGATCGTCGCGGTCGAGGAGCGCCCGCCCACCCGGTCGCGGCCCTCGAGCACCACCACCTGGTGTCCGAGCCGGACCAGGGCGCGGGCGGCGGACAGCCCGGCGAAGCCGGCGCCCACCACGACGACGTCAGTGCTGCTTGGGATGCTCACCTGTCTAGGCTCTCACGCGTGAAGGTCATGACAGCGTTGTTCGGGCCGCGAGACGCGATCCATCGGGCCGCCGCCCTGCGCGAGGCGGGTGCCGGCGGGGTGTTCACCTTCGAGGGCCCCCACGACGTGTTCACCCCGTTGACTCTGGCGTCCACGGTCGGGGATCTCGACCTGATGACCAACGTGGCAATTGCGTTTCCCCGCAATCCGATTCATCTGGCCCACCAGGCGATCGACCATCAGATCCTGTCCGGCGGGCGGTTCACGCTGGGGCTCGGCACCCAGATCCGCACCCAGATCGAGAAGCGGTTCGGCGCGGAGTTCGATCGGCCGGTGGCCCGGATGTCCGAGTTCGTCGCCGCGCTGCGGGCGATATTCGCCGCCTGGGAGACCGGCGAGCGTCTCGACTTTCGCGGCGAGTTCTACCGGCACACCCTGATGACACCGACCTTCACGCCCCGGGACAACCCGTACGGTCCGCCGCCCGTCTATGTCGGCGCACTGGGGCCGAGGCTCACCAGTGCCACCGCGCAGTTCGCCGACGGCCTGCTGGTCATGCCGTTCGGGTCGAAGCGGTTCCTGCACGAGGCGACGCTGCCCGCGGTGCGCGACGGGCTCGCCGCGGCCGGGCGTGACGAGCAAGAGCTGGCGATCGTCCCGGAGATCATCGTGTCGGCCGGGGACGATCACGACGCCGCCCGGCGCCTGCTGGCGTTCTACGGTTCGACCCCGGCCTACCGGCCCGTGCTGGACGTGCACGGCTGGGGCGACCTGCAACCCGAGCTCAACGTGCTGTCCAAACAGGGCCGCTGGCAGGAGATGGGTTCGCTGATCGACGACGAGGTGCTGCACACCATCGCCGCCTGCGGTAGCCCTGCCGACATCGCCGCCCACGTCCGCGACCGGGTGGGCGGCGTGTCCGACCGGATCTGCCTGTACCAGCCCGGTCCGATCGCCGTGGACCTGCTTGCCCAGATCGTTGACGCATTGCGCGACTGAGCACATAGGGTGGTGGTACTGCGCGGGACCAAAGGAGGTTCGCCATGGACGGCGCTCATCGGGCTGCGGATCCGGACTACTCGGACGTGCTCATCATCGGGGCGGGCATCTCGGGGCTCGGTGCGGCCTACCGGCTCGGTGAGAAGAGTCCGGACCTGACGTACACGGTGCTGGAACGCCGGGAGCGGATCGGCGGCACCTGGGACCTGTTCCGCTATCCGGGGATCCGCTCGGACAGTGACATCTTCACGCTGAGCTTCCCGTACCAGCCCTGGACCCGGCCGGAGAACGTGGCCGACGGGGGCGACATCCGCGAGTATCTGACCGAGACCGCCCGGGTACACGGCATCGACCGTCACATCCGGTTCAACACCCATGTGTCGTCGGCGGATTGGGATTCGAGCACCGACACCTGGACCGTGCGGGCCGAGCAGGACGGTCAGGCCAGGACCTACCGGTCGCGCTTCCTGTTCTTCGGCACCGGTTACTACAACTACGACGAGCCCTACACGCCGGAATTCCCCGGGATCGAGAAGTTCGGCGGAGACGTCGTGCACCCGCAGTTCTGGCCCGAGTCGCTGGACTATTCGGGTAAACGCGTCGTGGTGATCGGCAGTGGGGCCACCGCGATAAGCCTGGTGCCCGCGTTGGCCCAGCAGGCCTCGCACGTGACGATGCTGCAGCGCTCGCCGACCTACATGATGTCGATGGCCCGCATCGATCCGATGGTTCAGGCGATCCGTAAAGTGCTGCCGCGCAAGGCTGCTCACCAGGTGGTGCGGTTCCGCAACGCGATGATCCACATCCTGATGTACTTCTTCTTCCGGAAGGCACCCACGCTCGGGCGCCAGTTGATCCGCAACCGCAACATGGCCGCACTGCCCGAGGGCTATCCCGTCGACGTGCATTTCAAGCCGCGGTACAACCCCTGGGATCAGCGGATGTGCCTGGTGCTCGACAAGGACCTGTTCGACCACATCAGCGACGGCCGCGTCGAGGTCGTCACCGATCACATCGATCACGTCGACGCCGCAGGCATCGTGCTGAAATCCGGTGGGCGGGTGGATGCCGACGTGATCGTCACCGCGACCGGGCTGCAACTGCAGGCGCTCGGTGGGATCCGGCTGACGGTCGACGGGCACGAGGTCAAGCCGACCGAACGCTTCGTCTACAAAGAGTTCCTGCTCGAGGATGTGCCGAACCTGGCCTGGTGTATCGGCTACACCAACGCGTCGTGGACGCTTCGGGCCGACATGACCGCGCGGGCGTTCGCAAACCTGGTGTCCTACATGGGTGACCACGGGTACACCCACGCCTATCCACACAAGGGGGCGACACCCATGCCGGAGAAGCGGACCTGGGATCTGGAGGCCGGCTACATCCAGCGGTCCGAGCACGCGCTGCCGCGGTCGGGCACCAAACGCCCGTGGCACGTCCGGCACAACTACGTGCTCGACGCCATCGATCACCGTTTCGATCGCATCGACGAGTCGATGGTCTTCGGACGTGCCCCAGCCGTATCCGGGTCTGCGGCCGCCTCCTGAGCACCGCGAGCGACCGTGTCTGTACGTCGACACGCCGTGTTCCGCGTACATTTGCGGTCGCTCGTCAGGGTGTCCGGATCCGCAGGCCCGTCGATAGCAGCTGTGTCGCGGACAGCCCGAACGTGGTTTTGAAGCTGTCGGCCAGGTGTGAGGGGCTGGCGAACCCGGAATCAGCCGCCGCGGTGGTCAGATTCTCTCCGGCCGCCACGGCAGTCCCCGCCGCGACGAGCCGGCTCCAGATCCGATAGCGCCGCAGACTGGTCCCGGCCTCGCGGCGGAACAGGTGCAGGAACCGCGATTCGGACAGGCCCGCGGCGGCGGCCAGTTCGCGTGCGGGTACCGCGACCGCCGGATCCTCGCGAATCTGCTTGGCCACCAGCTCGATCCGAGGGTCGATTCGATGAGGCACCTCCGGGGCGGCCACCTCCAGCCAATGCCGGGCAGTGTCGTCGTCGTCCGGCATCGCCGCCAGCGCGGTCTCGGCGGCATGGCCGACACCGATGCCGTCCCGGTACTCGGCGAACTGCTGCCGGCACGACGCGCTGCGCTGCGAGCTGGGATCGAGATAGCTCGACACCATGGCACCCCGCACCGACAGATGATGGGTGAGCCGCGGCGGGATCAACACGCTGCGCGCGACGATCGTTCGGCCGGCCAGCGTGACCGTCACCGGGGCGTCGACGCCGACCACCAGGCACCACACCGATCCCGAGTGCGGTTCCAGACCAAGGCCGGGGCCGGCGTAGAGCGCCTGACCCGGCCACAGCCACACCGTCGGGCAGCAGGTTTCTGGAAGCGGCTCGACGGTCTCGAAGGCATGCTGATCGGACACCGTGAACAGGAGGCTACCGTGGTCGTCGCAGTGATCGTCGTGGTCGGGGTGTTTTTCCTCGGCATGGGTATCTACGCATTGGCAGCGCCGCAGGCGATTCTGCGTCCCTTCGACTACGACCTGAGAACAGCCGCCGCCCGCGCGGAAGTCCGTGGCGTGTATGGCGGTTTCGGTCTCGCCATGGCCGCGGTGTTGGCCTACGCGGCCGTCACGCCGGGGGACGTGCGCACCGGGATACTGATCACCGTCGGCGCCGCACTGGCCGGAATGGCAGTCGGCCGTGCCGCCTCGGCGGTGTTCGACGAACGGACGGCCTTCTACCCCAACTGGTTCTACGGTCTGGTCGAGGCGATCGGCGCGGCCGCATTGTTCTGGGTGGCTTGATTCAGGGGGCGACCGTCAGCCAGTCCGCGAATCCAGACGGATCGTGCCGGCCCAGTGCACCGTGCTCGAACAGTCCCCAGCCCTCGGACGTCGTCCCACCCTCTGTGCACACGGCCCGGCCGACGTGGTCGATCACGCCGAACGCGGTGCGGCCGACGACCGCCGGATCGGTCATGTCGTAGGTGCGGCGCTCGGTGAACTTCTCGCCCTTCCACACGCCGTGGATCCAGTCCACGTCGCCGCCGTAGCCACCGCCGACGTGAATCGGCACGGGCAGTTTGGATTCCACGTCGAACCGGACCGGAGTGCCGTCGGGTGCGGTGGCCTCGATGGTGGCCCCGGTCGGAATGCGGGTGCCGGAGCGGTAGTGGATCTTCACCCGCGGCCAGCCGAGTTGCTCGACGCGGCCGTCCTTGAAGACCCGGCTGCAATCGTTGAGTGAGCGGAACCCGCTGGGATCCTCCTGGATGATGAAGACGATCGAGAAGTCGTCGAATGCCATCGGCACGTACAGCCACCACATGCCTTCGAACGGCGGGTCGGCCGGACGTCCGGCGGGTTCGGCCTCACCGATCGGGCGGATGCCCCAGGACCGGTCGCGAGTACCGATCCAGGTTTCCGGGTCGACGTCGATGCGCTGGCCGTCGATCTCCAGATAGCCACTCCAGGAACCTGTTTGGGCGAAGCGTTGCGCATCGAGCGTGACCCGGTTGCCCTGACGCATGAGGTGCGGCTGCTCCTGGACGACGTCGCACAACCCGTCCCAGGTGAGATCGGCGGCGACGCCCTCGGTTTCGTCGAGCACGATGCGGATCTTGCGCAGCGGTTCGGTGACCTCGACGCGGTAGCCCATCACGTGCTGGTTGAGCCGGTCCTGATCGATCGCGTCGGACAGGTGCACCGCCGTCTGCTCATCGCCGCGGCGGACGAGGAAGTAGGCGTCCTTGACGCCGAGGTTGGGGTAGTAGCCGAGACCGGTGATGACGAAGATGTCGCCGGTCCGGTCATGGGCGTTGAAATACGAACGGTCGTAGAAGTTCCGGTCCGACGACCCGGGCCAGGCGATCGGCTGGGGAACTTGATGGACCGGGAATTCGTCCATGGGGCCGAGCATCAGACGTTCTCCTCGATCATGCGCTCCAGTAAGGGCCGGTGGTAGAACAGCGATTCGACGTCGTCGGGTTTCTCCATCTCGCCGAAGTGGATCCGGCGGGCACCGGTGCGCATGAACACGCACGCCCACACCACGCCGGAGTACACGTAGAACCAGCGCAGGTCGCCGACCTCGACGCCGGTGAGGTCGCGATAGGTGGCCCGCACATCCTCCTCGCGCAGCACCTCGGGTAGGCCGGGCATGTTCGCCATCCCGCACAGTTCCTGGAAAACCATGTGCGCGTAAATGATCCACGCCACATCGAATTCACGCGGGCCGATGGTGGCCATCTCCCAGTCGAGCACCGCGGCGGGGCGGAAGTCTTGATAGAGCACGTTGCCGATGCGGGAATCGCCCCACACCAACACGGTGTCCGAGGCCGCCACGTCTTCGGGGAAGTTCTTCTCGAGCCATTCCAGCGCCCGGTCGACCAGTTGGGAGCGGCCGATGTCGGGCACCGAGAATTCGTACCACTCCTTGAGCCAGCCGAAATGCCGGCGCAGCGGGGTGTCGCCGGGCGGATCGATCTCGGAAAGGAAGCCGAACCGCTGTGCGGCGTCGGGGATGGCATGCAGCTTCGCCAGAACCTCGACCGTGGTGTCCTGCAGCTCGCGCTGGCGTTCCGTGGGTGCGTCGGCGAACCAGTTGCCGCCGAAGGTGTACGGCATGACGTCGGGCGGTACCTGGCCGTCGACGCGGTCCATCAGGAAGAAGGGCTTGCCCAGCACCTCGCCGGTGGGTTCGATCCAGCGCACGTTGGGCACCGGTACGTCGGTGAGTTCGCCGACCTGACGCATGAGCTCGAACTGGTGGTCAAGCCGGTAGGACGAGAACACCGGGACGTCATCCTGCGTGGGTGCGACGCGGGCCACCCAGTGCTGTTCCTGTGGTACACCGTTTTCTTCCCAGCGTCCGGTCAGCATGATGGTTTCCGAGGACATGCCGTTGGAGTCGACGCCGCTTTCCACCGTGATCTCGGGGGTGACCCCGCCCGGCATCACGGTGGAAAGCCATTTCGACAGCACCGAGGGGAGGGTGGTGACGTCACGGCTGGAGCGTTGCAGGTGGTCGACGTTCTCGACGGGAGCGTCCACGGCCTCGTTTGCCATTCAACTCTTCCTTACGGCAACAATTACGATACTGTTAGTAGCGTTATGAAAGCAGAGGCATCACCGGTTGGCAAGACCGCCGGAGCGGGACGCCCCCGCGACCCGCGTATCGACGCTGCCATATTGCAGGCAACCGCGGACCTGCTTGTCGAAATCGGCTACGCGAACCTGACCATGGCGGCCGTCGCCGAACGGGCGCAGACCACGAAAACCGCGCTGTACCGCCGATGGTCGAGCAAAGCAGAGCTGGTGCACGAGGCGGTGTTCCCCGCTGCGGCGACGGCGCTGACGGCACCCGCCGGCGACATCGCCGCCGACATCCGGGCGATGATCGGCGCCGCCCGCGATGTGTTCACCAGCCCGGTGGTGCGCGCGGCGCTGCCCGGACTGGTCGCCGACGTCGCCGCCGACGCCGAGCTCAACAATCGGGTGATGCAGCGGTTCGGCGGGATGTTCGTCGCCGTGCGTGCCCGGATCGTCGACGGCATCGAGCGCGGTGAGGTCCAGTCCGACGTCGACCCGGACCGCCTGGTCGAACTCATCGGCGGGTCGACCATGCTGCGGATGCTGCTGTGGCCGGACCTCGCCCTCGATGACGAATGGGTGGCGCAGACGGCGGCGATCGTGGTGCACGGGGTCACCGTCAGCCGGTAACCCGACGCCGTTTGCGTCACCGTGACGGGAATCCTTCCGGGTGGTCAGGTGTCCGCATAACCTGCGGCCACGTGACACTTACCGCCCAACGCTCAGCGGCCAGACCCACCGCGCGCAACGTCGCAGTAGGCAGTGCAGTCGGTACCACGATCGAGTGGTACGACTTCTATCTGTATGCCACGGCCGCGGCCCTGGTCTTCAAACCGCTGTTCTTTCCGAATATTTCGTCCACGGCGGGCACGCTCGCCGCCTTCGCGACCTATGCTGCCGGCTTCGGGGCTCGGCCCCTGGGTGCGCTGATATCCGGCCACTACGGAGATCGGTTGGGACGCAAGACCGTTCTGGTGACCGCCTTGGTGGGGATGGGGCTGAGCACATTCGCAATCGGCCTCCTGCCGACCTATGCCCAAGTCGGGCTTCTCGCTCCGGCACTGCTGGTGTTCCTGCGTTTGTTGCAGGGCCTGGCGGTGGGCGCCGAATGGGGTGGTGCGGCACTGTTGTCGGTCGAGCATGCACCGGCAGGCCGCCGCGGCCTGTTCGGCAGCTTCACCCAATTGGGTTCCCCGGCGGGCATGTTGCTGTCGACCGGGGTGTTCTACCTGACCCGGACAGTCACCGGCCCGGAAGCCTTTCTCGCGTATGGTTGGCGAATCCCGTTCCTGCTCAGCGCGGTTCTCGTCGTCGTCGGCCTGGTGATCCGGCTGCGACTCACCGATGCCGAGGTGTTCACCCGCGTCCGGGACCGTGGCGAGGTGGCGCGGTTGCCCGTGCTGGAGGTGCTGCGCACCCAACCGCGCAATGTGTTGATCACCACCGCGCTGCGGTTCTCGCAGATCGCGTTGTTCGTGTTGTTGACCACGTATTCGCTGACCTACCTGCAGGATTCGTCGTCCGCGGGCAGCCAGGTGGGGCTGACCGCAGTTCTGATCGCGTCGGCCGTCGGGCTGATCAGCACGCCGGCGTGGGCCATGCTGTCCGATCGGGTGGGCAGGCGGCCTCCGTATCTGTTCGGTGCGGTGGCGGGTGTGGTGGCGCTCGTCCTGTTCTTCGTGGCCGCGGGCACGGGATCGCACATCGCGATCTTGTTGTCGATCGTGTTCGGCGTCAACATCGCTCACGACGCCATGTACGGGCCGCAGGCCGCCTGGTTCGGTGAACTGTTCGACACCCGGGTGCGCTACAGCGGGGCTTCGCTGGGGTACCAGATCGGCGCCGTGCTCTCGGGCGGCTTCGCACCGCTGATCGCGGCGGCGCTGCTGGTCGCGGGCGGGGGTAGTCCGTGGTTGATCGTCGGCTATTTCGCGGTGCTGACGGCGATCACCTTCGCAGCGGCGTACTTCGCGCGGGAAACACATCTGGATGAGATCGGGGACGCGCGATGACCAGGATCTTCCTCAACGCCTTCGACATGGCGTGTGTCGGGCATCAGGCGGCAGGCCTGTGGCGTCACCCCGAGGATCAGGGCTACCGATACCGCGAGCTCGGGTACTGGACGGAGTTGGCTCGGACCCTGGAGGCCGGTGGCTTCGATGCGTTGTTCCTCGCCGACGTGCTGGGCGTCTATGACGTGTACGGCGGTTCACGCGATGCGGCCGTGGCCGACGCCGCACAGGTGCCCGTCAATGATCCGACGCTCGCCGTGTCCGCCATGGCGGCGGTCACCGACACCCTCGGGTTCGGCGTCACGGTGTCGTTGACCTATGAGCAGCCCTACGCGCTGGCCCGCCGGCTTTCGACGCTGGACCATCTGACCGGCGGCCGGGTGGCCTGGAACATCGTCACGTCCTATCTCGACAGCGCCGCCCGCAATCTGGGGCTCGATGCCCAGATCCCGCACGACGAGCGATACGAGATCGCCGAGGAATACCTCGAGGTCTGCTACAAGCTGTGGGAAGCGTCGTGGGAACCCGGCGCCGTCGTACGCGACCGCGACCGAGGCGTGTTCACCGATCCGGCGAAAGTCCACGACATCGAACACAAGGGGCGCTACTTCAGCGTCCCGGGGCCGTTCCTGTGCGAGCCGTCCCCGCAGCGCACCCCGGTGCTGTTTCAGGCGGGAGCCTCACCGCGGGGAGTCCGGTTCGCCGCGGCGCACGCCGAGGCGGTGTTCGTATCGGGGCCGACGCCGGAGATCGTCGCCAAGCCGGTCAAGGCGTTGCGCGCCGCCGCCGCCGAACACGGGCGAGATCCCCGGTCGATCAAGGTCTTTACGATGGTGACCCCGATCGTCGCCGAAACCCATGACCAGGCCGTCGCCAACCTGCACGAGTACCGCCGGTTCGTCAGTGCAGATGGGGCGTTGGCGCTGTTCGGCGGCTGGACCGGGGTCGACCTGGCCGAGCTCGGGCCCGACGAACCCCTGCGATACGTCCAGACCGAGGCCAATCGTTCTGCGCTGGCGTCGTTCACCACGCCGGACCGGAACTGGACGGCCGGGGAGCTGGCGCAGGAAGTAGGTCTGGGCGGCCGGGGGCCGGTGGTGGTCGGCTCACCGGGTGAGGTTGCCGACGAACTCGAGCGTTGGGTCGAGGAGGCCGACGTCGACGGCTTCAACCTGGCCTACGTCACGACACCCGGCACCTTCATCGATTTCGCCCGCCATGTCGTGCCCGAGTTGCGCCGTCGCGGCCGGGTGCCAGACCGCGGCGAGCGGGTGACACTGCGCGAGCGGCTGGGCGGCGCCGGACCGTTACTGGCCCCGGGCCATCCCGGTGCGGCCCACCGGCCACCGGATTGGAGCTGAGGCGTTGACATGAACCACTGTTGAGGTCTGACACTGGAGTCATGAACCGACAAGACCAACAGGACATCAGGGCCGTCATGACCGCCACGACCGACCTGTGGGTAGCCCATGACATGGTGGGCTGGGGCCGGTACTTCACCGAGGACGCCGACTTCGTCGCGCACAGCGGGTTGTGGTGGACCTCCCGTGACGACAACGTGGAGGGGCACAGGAATGTCCCGGAATCCGTTGTCCGGCAGAAGCACAACTACACCCAGCGGGTGGAGGCCATCGACGAGATCGCGCCGGGAGTGGCACTGGTGCACACCCGCTGGAACTGGCCCGACCACGTCCAACCGGGGGCAACCGCGCACGACCGCAGCGGCGTCATCAGCTACGTGCTGGTCGAGCGCGGCGGTCGGTGGCTGATCCGCTCCGCCCACAACACCCGGGTGAGCCAGCCATGAATGTGCAACCGTTTCCCGCGAACTGGCAGACCGCACTGGTGCTGGTGCCACACCCGGACGACCCCGAGTACGGGATCGGCGCGGCCGTCGCGAAGTGGACCTCGGAAGGCCGGGCCGTGCATTACGCCCTGGCCTCACGCGGTGAGGTGGGGATCGCCGGTATGCCGCCCGAGGAGGCCGGCCCGTTGCGTGAGGAGGAGCAGCGGCGGTCGGCGGCCGTGGTCGGGGTCGACGACGTGAGGTTCTGGGACTTCCCCGACAGCAATATTCACGACACTCCCGCGCTACGGGCCAAGATCGCCGAGGCCATCACGGAGTTGCGCCCCGACGTCGTCATCACGCTCTACAGCGGGCCCAGCTGGTCGCCCGACGCGCCCAATCAGCGTGATCACATCGAGTTCGCCCATGCGGTCGCGGGCGCATACGACAGCCTGGACGAGCCGCCGGTCTGGCTTTTCGAGAACGGCCCGGATCCCACGCACTGCGAAGTGGTCGACGGCTTCACCGAGACGGCGGTGAATTCGCTTGCCGCCCATGAGGTCTACCTGTCGGTGCTGGAGCCCGACACGCCGGTCGTCGAACAGGCGCGCCGGCAGGTGGAGATGGTGACGCCCGCCGTGCCGGGACTGGGAGAGCGGACCGTGGGTTTCATCCTCAAGCGGCATCGCTGAGCAGCCGGGATCCAGCCTACGATCGCACCTGTGCGTGCAGTGATGTATTCCGAGGTCGGCGTTCGTCCCGCGGTGGTCGAGGTCGCCGAACCCGAATGCCCCGATGACGGGGTGGTCATCGAGGTCGCGGCCACCGGGGTGTGCCGGTCGGACTGGCACGCCTGGCGTGGGCATGACCCGGTGGCCCTGCCCATCGTTCCCGGGCACGAGTTCGCCGGAACCATCGCCGCCGTCGGATCCGCCGTCTCCGGTTGGCAGGTGGGGGACCGGGTGACGACGCCGTTCGTGCTGGGCTGCGGGCGGTGCGAGTTCTGCCGCGGCGGTGACGCACAGGTGTGCCCTGACCAGTTGCAGCCGGGCTTCACCCTGCCCGGCTCCTTCGCGCAACGCGTCGCGGTTCCACGGGCGCAGACCAACCTGGTTCGGTTGCCCGCCGCCGTGTCGTTCGCGGCGGCAGCATCGCTGGGTTGCCGGTTCGCGACGTCGTTTCGAGCGTTGGCCACCCAAGGCGGGGTGCAGCCGGGCCAGTGGGTCGCGGTGTACGGCTGTGGCGGGGTAGGCCTGTCGGCGGTGATGATCGCGAAAGCGTTCGGCACCAAGGTCATCGCGGTCGACCTGAACGACGACGCCTTGGCGACCGCGCGTCGGATCGGCGCTGATGAGCTGGTCAACAGCAGTGAGAACAGCGATGTGGCAAGCGAAGTCGTGGCGCGCACGGGTGGCGGCGTGCACATCGGGGTCGACGCCATCGGCCATCCTGAGGTCGCGGCGGCGTCGGTGCGCGCGCTACGCCGGCGGGGTCGGCACGTTCAGGTCGGGCTGCTGCTCGGCGACGCGGCGGGTGTCACCTTCCCGATGGATCGCGTCATCGCCGAGGAGCTGGCCATCCTCGGATCCCACGGCATGCCCGCGGTCGACTATCCGGCGATGCTCGACCTGATCGCGTCCGGTGCACTCGACCCCGAGCAGTTGGTGACGCACCGGGTCGCGCTCGACGACGCCGGAGCGGCGCTCGCGGCCATGGACGATCCGGCCGACGGGATGACGATCGTCGAGCCTGGGCGGGCCGACTAGCTGTTGCCCGCACTCCGGCTCGAAGTCCCGTCCGTCTGGTACGCCCAGGAGGGCGCCCATGTTTCGACACCGGGACTGTTGGTTCGCATGCTGCGCAGATGCTCCAGGAATGCGCCGAGTGCAGGTTGTGGGTTGTCGTCGCGCCAGATGATCGAGTGCGGGTAGACCGGGGTCGGGTCCACGATAGGGATTCTCCGCAGGTCGTACGACTCGGGCCAGAGGTATCGAGAGCCCTCGCCGACGAGGGTGGACAGTTCGGTGGATGCGGCGAGCTCGTCGAGGAGCACGTCGACACCGAAGCCAGGGCCGATCGTGTCGATCCGGATTCCGAACGTCCGGCTGAAATCGTGGTAGTACGAACCCCATTCGGTGTCGGCGCGCATGCCCGGCATCCAGATCCGGTGAGTCCGCAGATCCGCGATGGTCACCCTCGCGGCGTTGGCGAGGGGGTGCATCGGGCCGGTGAGGAGTTGGTGGCGATCGTCGATCACGCGGGCGGCTCGGATCCCCGCCGGGAGCTGTTGGCCGCGGGCAGCACTGAGCGCGCGAAAGGTGGCATCGACGCTGCCGTCCACGACCGCGGCCACCGCGGCCTCGGTGTTGGCGTCCGGAAGAGTGACGACATCGAGGTCGACAGTCGGGTGAATGCGATGGAAGGCGTGCAACGAGGTTGCCGGAGCAGTACGGAGATTGAGGACGTCAACCCGGAATGCCCGGTGCCCCGGCCGGACCGAGTCGACGGCGCGTGACGCGACTCTGACCAGTTCGCGGGCATGGGGAAGGAAAGCTTGCCCATCCACGCTCAACCGTGCCCCTCTGCCGGTCCGAACGAAGAGGCAGATCCCGAGGTGGCGTTCAAGTGTCGCAATGCGTTTCGAAACGGCCTGCTGCGTCACCCCCAACTCGTCGGCGGCTACCTGGAACTGGCCGCCGTCGGCAGCTGACACGAAAGTCCGGACGGCCTCCACATCCACAGCCAGACCCTATCTGGACAACCGCCGGTTGTGACTCACTGGCGCGGCGGTTGTTTGTGCGCCGTCGACTGCTCGCGTTTGCTCGTTGTACCCACCCGACAGTTGTTTTGAAGAAAGGACGACGATGGACTTCGCGGAGCGAGTGCAGCGCGCGATCCGGCTGACGGCGAAACTCAACACGCTGCCGTACGCCGATCAGGAAGCCATCCGGGTGGGATGGAGCGAGCTGACGGGACAGCCCGTCGACGAGGCCTTTCACCTGATTCCGCCCGTCTACTCCGACCACGGGACCAACATTCGAGTCGGCCGGAATGTGTTCGTGAACCAGAACTGCCGCTTCAACGACATCGGCGGGATCGACATCGGAGACGACGTCATGATCGGCCCGGGGGCAAGTCTGATCACCTCGGGGCATCCCGTCGGCCCGGCGGAGCGGCGCACTGGCATCACCTCGGCGCCGATCTCCATCGGACGAAACGTCTGGATCGGGACATCCGCCCTGATCATGCAAGGCGTGGCGGTGGGCGCGGACGCCATCGTCGGTGCCGGTGCCGTAGTCACCCGCGACGTGCCCGCGCGAACGCTGGTGGCCGGCGTGCCGGCAAGGGTGATCAAGACAATCGGCTGACCTGGTCGATGATGCCGGCCGCCCACGGCTAACCGTCGAGTCGACCGCGATTCCGTTGAGCGACAGCGCGATAACGGTCGCCCAGGCCGTCGAAATCCCGCGTTTGCGCACCGGCGATGGCCTGCTCGGCGGCCAGGGCCGGACCGATCACGGGCTCGCTGCCGCGGTCATAGATCTCCTTGAGACCGGCCATGACCGGGCCGGGCACCTCGGCGATCTGTCGGGCGAGCTCCACCGCGCGGTCCAGCAGGCGCTCGTGCGGCACCACTTCGGTGACCAGACCGAGTCGTTCGGCGCGGGCGGCGTCGATGACTTCTCCGGTCATCGACAGCCGTCGCGCCATGGCGGCGCCGACCACATGGGGGAGCCGGGCCGTCATCCCGCCACCGGGCAGGATGCCGACCCGGGCATGGGTGTCGGCGAACACGGCCCGGTCCGACGCGATCAGGAAATCGCAGCCCAGAGCCATCTCCAGCCCGCCGGTGAAGGTGGCGCCGTTGATCGCCCCAAGGATCGGGGTGCGCAGTTCTCCGGTCTTGGTGATGCAGTTGTGCGACCGGAACCTCTCGAAATACTCCATGCCGAGGGTCTGCGCCTCTTTGAGGTCGACGCCGGCGCAGAACGCCGGGTCGGTCCCGGTGAGCACGATCGTCCGGACGGCATCGTCGGCGTCGGCGGCGACCAGGGCGCCGTACAGTTCCTCGATCAGCTCACGGCCCAGGGCATTCCGGGACTGCGGACGATTCAGCGTCAGCACTCGTACCGCGCCATGATCGGTGGTCAGCACAACTTCGCGAGCAGACATAAAATCGCATGCTACGCCGCACATTTACGCGAGTTTGTGTCTGCTCGTGGTGAGAGATCACCGCAGGAACGTCTCGGCGTTGTTGGCCAGGTCGAGCAGCGGCTGGGGCAGTGCACCGAGCGCGAAGGTGACGGCTGCGGTGACGGTGACGACCGCGGTGGTGAGTCCGCTGGGAACGACGACCTCGGGCGCATCGTCGGGAGGGTCGGTGAAGAACATCAGCACGATCACCCGCACGTAGAAGTATGCGGCGGCGGCGCTGGCCAGCACGCCGACGATGACCAGCGGGATCTCCCCACCCTCACCGGCAGCCTTGAACACCGCGAACTTGCTGACGAAGCCGCTGGTCAACGGAATCCCGGCGAACGCCAGCAGGAACAGTGAAAACACCAGGCCGACAAGCGGATAGCGTCGCCCCAGCCCGGCCCACTGGGTCATCGAGGTCGCCTCCTCGCCCGCGGCGGTGCGGACCAGGCCGACGACGGCGAACGCGCCGAGCGTGCTGAACCCGTAGGCGAACAGATAGAACAGCGTCGACGACACCCCGGCGGGATTGCCTGCGATCACGCCGGTGAGGATGAAACCCGAATGCGCCACCGCGGAGTAGGCCAGCATTCGTTTGACGTCGGTCTGGGTGATGGCGGTGATGGTGCCGACCACCATCGTCAGAATGGCGATCGCCCACAGGACCGGCCGCCAATCGTCGCGGAGCTGAGGCAGTGCGACGTAGAAGATGCGCAGCATGGCGCCGAACGCGGCGATCTTGGTTGCTGCGGCCATGAACGCGGTGATCGCGGTGGGCGCACCCTGGTACACGTCGGGGATCCACGAATGGAATGGCACGGCACCGACTTTGAACAACACCCCGACCAAGAGCAGGGCGATACCGATCAACGCCAGCGGCGTGTTGGGCGCTCCGGTGATCACGGCATTGGCGATCCCGTTGAGATCCAGGGTGCCGGCGTAGCCGTAGAGCATGGCCGCGCCGTACAGGAAGAAGGCCGAGGAGAAGGCGCCCAGCAGGAAGTATTTCAGCGACGCTTCCTGGGACAGCAGCCGCCGGCGCCGGGCCAGGCCACACAAGAGATACAGCGGCAGCGAGAGCACTTCCAGGGCGATGAACATCGTCAGCAGATCGTCGGCGGCCGGAAACAGCAACATGCCGCCGATGGCGAACATGGTCAGCGGAAAGACCTCGGTCTGCATCACCCCGGCCTTGGTGGCCAGTTGCTCCGCCACGCTGCCCGGTACCGCCGATGCCTGCGGTGTGAATCCGTCCAGAACCCGTGCCCCGTCGGCGGATTCGCTTCTGGGTTGGCGCTCGGCGATGAGCAGGATGCCCAGCAGCCCCACCAGGGCGATGGTGCCCTGCAGGAACAACGCCGGGGCGTCGAGCACCACCGCGCCCAGCACCGCGGGTTTTCCGGGTGTGCCCTGCAGGTCGCGGGCCAGGAGCACGACGGCCACGAGCGCGGCCAGCAACCCACCCAGCGCGAGTGTCACCTGCACCCCGTAGCGCGTCGGACGGGGCAGGAACGCCTCGACCAGCACCCCGGCGACCGCCACCCCGAAAACGATCAGCATGGGGGACAGCAGGCCGTATTCGATGCTCGGCGTCACCATGGTCAGCGGCCCCCCTCGGCAATGGTCGGTGGTGCGCTGGGCACCGGGTCGCTCTGCCCGATGGTGGTCAGCGTGTGCTGCACCGCCGGATTGATCACATCCAGTGCGGGTTTGGGATAGACACCCAGGACCAGCAGGAGCGCGATCAACGGCGCCACCACCACCAGTTCGCGCGGCACCAGATCCCGGACCCGATGCTCGCCGTCGGCGAGCCCCTCGCGCACCGGGCCGGTCATCATCCGTTGATACATCCACAGGATGTAGAGGGCGGACAGCACCAGGGCGGTGGCCGCGAACACCGCGACCACCGGGTATCGCGTGAATGTGCCGATGAGAACCAGGAATTCGCTGATGAACGGAGCCAGGCCCGGCAATGACAACGTCGCCAACCCGGCGACCAGGAACGTGCCGGCGAGCACCGGCGCCACCTTCTGCACCCCGCCGTAGGCGTCGATCATCCGGGAACCGCGGCGGGACACCAGGAAACCGGCGATCAGGAAGAGGGCGGCCGTGGAGATCCCGTGGTTGATCATGTACAGCGTCGAGCCGGACTGGCCCTGGCTGGTCATCACGAAGATCCCGAGGATGATGAACCCGAAGTGGGAGATCGACGTGTAGGCGATCAGGCGCATCACGTCGTTCTGGCCGATCGCCAGGACCGCGCCGTAGACGATGCCGACCACCGCGAGCGTGACGACCAGCGGACGGAAATATGTTGACGGGTCGGGGAACAACGGCAGGCAGTAGCGCAGCATTCCGAACGTGCCGACCTTGTCCATGATCGCCATCATCAACACCGCGCTGGCCGGGGTGGCCTCGACCGCGGCATCGGGCAGCCAGCGGTGGAACGGCCACAGCGGCGCCTTGACCGCGAAGGCGAACATGAAACCGAGGAACAGGAAGTTCGCCACCGCCGGGTTGATCACGAACTCGCCGGAGGAGACGGCGGCGACGATCGCCCGGAAATCAAAGGTGCCTGAATCGAACGCGTCGCTGCTCGCGGTCACCACGTACAGACCGATCACCGCGGCCAGCATCACCAGACCACCGAACAGGTTGTACAGCAGGAACTTCACCGCTGCCTTGGAAGCTCGAGCGCGATGTCCTCCGAATCCGCCGATCAAGAAGTACATCGGGATCAGCATGGCCTCGAAGAACACGTAGAAGAGCAGGATGTCCAGCGCCACCAGCGACATGAACACCATGCCCTCGACGGCCAGCGTCAACGCCAGATAGGCCTGCACCCCGCGGCCACCGAGACCGGTCTGATGTGTGGCGTCGTTCCAACCCGCGACGATCAGCAACGGCAGCAGTACCGCGGTGAGAATCACCAGGGCCAGCGCGATCCCGTCGACGCCGAGGATGTAACCGGTTCCGAAGGACGGGATCCACCGATGCGATTCGACGAACTGAAACTGCTGTCCACCGGGATCGAAGCCGACGGCCAGTACCGCGGCCAGACCCAGCGCCGCCAGCGAGACTGCCAGGGCCAGCCATTTCGCCAGCGTCCGCTGCGCTGCCGGCAGCAGCATCACCAGCGCGGCGCCCACCGTCGGGGTCGCCCACAGCGCCGTCAGCCACGGGAATGTGCTCACCACAGTTGCACCGCCAGGATCGTCGCAACCACCAGGGCCGCTCCACCGAGCATCGAGAGGGCGTAGGACCGGGCGAAACCGGTTTGCAGTTGCCGCAACGCATCCGACGTTCGGGTGACGAGCGCGGCCAGCCCTCCGGCGGTGCCGTCCACCACCTTGTCGTCGACGGTGACCAGGGCCGCCGTCAAGGTCTGACCACCTCGCATGAACACCGCCTCGTTGAATGCGTCGCCGTACAGATCGCGGCGGGCGGCCACCGTCAACGCCGATCCGGCGGGCACGTCGGCCGGGACCGGCCGTTGTGCGTACATCCGGTAGGCCACCACGATGCCGACCGCCACGACGCTCAGCACGATCACCGTGACCACCCAGGCCGGGACCGCGTGGTGTGCCTCGTGGGTGCCGACCACGGGCTCGAGCCAGCGCGTCAGCGTGCCCCCGATCGCCAGCGCACCACCGGAGACCACCGAGCCGACGGCGAGCAGGATCATCGGCCAGGTCATGACGGCCGGCGCCTCGTGCGGGTGAACCCCGTCGGCCCAGCGTCTTTCGCCGAAGAACGTCATCAGCATCACTCGGGTCATGTAGAACGCGGTGATCCCGGCTCCCAGGATGGCCGCGCCACCGAGGATCACACCGCGAACGCCACCGGCGCCCAGTGCCGCCTCGATGATGCTGTCCTTCGAGAAGAAGCCCGCCAGCGGCGGCACCCCGATGATCGCCAGATAGCCGAGCCCGAACGTGGCGAACGTGATGGGCAGGACCTTGCGCAATCCGCCGTAGCGGCGCATGTCCACCTCGTCGTCCATGGCGTGCATGACGGATCCGGCGCCGAGGAACAATCCGGCCTTGAAGAAGCCGTGGGTGAGCAGGTGCATGATAGCGAATGCGTAACCGGCGGGCCCGAGGCCCGCCGCCAGCACCATGTACCCGATCTGCGACATGGTCGACGCGGCAAGGGCTTTCTTGATGTCGTCCTTGGCGCAGCCGATGATCGCGCCGAACAGCAGGGTGACCGCCCCGACGATGACGACGCCGGTCTGGGCGCCCGGGGCCAGATCGAAGATCGGTCCGGACCGCACGATCAGATAGACACCGGCGGTGACCATGGTGGCGGCGTGGATCAGCGCCGACACCGGGGTCGGGCCCTCCATGGCGTCACCCAGCCAGGACTGCAGCGGCACCTGCGCCGATTTTCCGCACGCCCCCAGCAGCAACAGCAGCCCGATGGCGGTGAGTGTGGTCTCGCTCAATGCCGGTGCGGCGCTGAACACTCCGACGAACGAGATGGACCCGATGGTGGCGAACATGATCATCAGCGCGATGGCCAGGCCCATGTCACCGACCCGGTTGACGACGAACGCCTTCTTGGCCGCGGCGGCGGCCGACGGTTTGTGCGACCAGAAGCCGATCAGCAGATAGGACGCCAGGCCGACGCCTTCCCATCCGGCGTAGAGGCCCAGGTAGTTGTCGGCGAGCACGAGCAGCAGCATGGCCGCCAGGAACAGGTTGAGATAGGCGAAGAACCTTCTCCGATCCGGATCGTGCGCCATATAGCCGATCGAGTAGATGTGAATCAGCGAACCCACACCCGTGATCAGCAGAACGAAGCACACCGACAGCTGGTCGAGTTGCAGGCCGAAGTCGACCTGGAGACCACCTACCGGAACCCAGGAGAACAGGGATTCTGAGACCGCCCGCTGCTCACCGTGGCGACCCAGCATCTGGGTGAACAGCACCGCCCCCACGGCGAAGGAGCCGAGGGCCGTCGCGCAACCCAGCAGATGTCCCCACCGGTCGGAGCGCCGGCCGCTCAGCAGCAATACCGCTGCGCCGAGGGCGGGGAGAGCGATCAGAAGCCACACCGGAATCGTCATGTTGCCCTTAGTGCTTCAACAGGCTGGCGTCGTCGACCGAGGCCGAATGGCGGGTACGGAAGATGGTCATGATGATCGCCAGGCCGACAACCACCTCGCAGGCGGCCACCACCATGGTGAAGAACGCCACCACCTGGCCGTCGAGATGACCGTGCATCCGGGAGAACGCCACGAACGCCAGGTTGGCGGCGTTGAGCATGAGCTCGACGCACATGAACATCACGATCGCGTTGCGCCGCAACAACACTCCTGCTGCGCCGATGGTGAACAACAGGGCCGACAGGTAGAGATAGTTGTCGGGATTCATCGCGTGCCTCACCCCTCACCGTTCGTCGGGTTACTGACCGTGCGCTGCGGCAGGATGGCGCTGACCGACAACGCCGCATCGGAGCCATCGGGCAGCCGCGCCGGCACGTCGACGGCGTTGTGCCGGGCGTAGACACCGGGATTGGGCAACGGGGTCGGATGGCCCCCGCCCTGGAATCGTTCGATGGCCAGTTCGCGCTGGGTCTTGCGGTGCTGGAAGCGTTCCCGGTGCGCCAGCACCATCGCCCCCAGCGCCGCGGTGATCAGCAGGGTGCTGGTCAACTCGAACGCCCACAGGTAGCGAGTGAAGATCAGCATTGCCAGCCCCTCGACGTTGCCGCCGCTGTTGGCCGCGGCCAGCCCCGTGAACCCGGCCACGGAGACATTGCCGATTCCGGCGATGAGCAGGACGCCGAACCCGGCGCCCGCGGTGATCGCAGCAAGGCGTTGCCCGCGAAGTGTTTCGGCAAACGACTCGGACAGGTCGACGCCGATGAGCATCAGCACGAACAGGAACAGCATCATCACCGCACCGGTGTAGACCACGACCTGCACCACGCCCAGGAACAACGCGTCCTGGGCGATGTAGAGCACCGCCAGTGCGATCATCGTGCAGGCCAGGAACACCGCGGAGTAGACCGCTTTCGGCGCGGCCACCACGCCGATGGCGCCGAACAGCGCGACCGCCCCGAGAATCCAGAACAACACCGCCTCGGACGTCGACGTGCGGGCCGCACCTTCGGCAGCGAGAAGTGAAACATGCTCCGCCGCGGGCAGAATGAGGTCCGCCCTCACTGGACGTCCTCGGTGAGCGGTTTGATCCGGCCGAGGTAGTAGTCGTCGTCGGTGCTGCCGGGCTCCATCTCATGGGGTGGCGCCTGCATCCCGGGTTGCAGCGGGGCGAGCAGTTTGTCCTTTCCCCAGATCAGGTCGGCCCGGTTGTCGTCGGCCATCTCGTACTGATTGGTCATCGTCAGCGCCCGGGTCGGGCAGGCCTCGATGCACAATCCGCACCCGATGCAACGCAGGTAGTTGATCTGATACACCCGGCCGTAGCGTTCCCCGGGCGAGAAGCGTTCGTCGGCGGTGTTGTCGGCACCTTCGACGAAGATCGCGTCGGCCGGGCAGGCCCACGCGCACAGTTCGCAGCCGATGCACTTCTCCAGGCCGTCGGGGTAGCGGTTGAGCTGGTGCCGGCCGTGATAACGCGGTGCGACCGGCCCCGGTTTCTCCGGATACTGCTCGGTGAGGGGCTTTTTGAACATCGACCCGAAGGTGACCCCGAATCCGGCCAGGGCGTCGAGGAACTTGGGCATCTTAGGCATCGACGGCCTCCTTCTCGGCATTCGGCAACGGCGGCACCGGATAGGCTCCGGCGCTCTGCTCCGGTGCGGGCTGAACGGTCTTGCCCCGCAGGGTCTTCCACAGCGCCACGGCCAACACCGCCACCACCACGACCGCAGAGGTGACCAGACCGGTGGCCCAGTTGTGGTAACCGTGCTCGCGGAGGCTGTGCGTGATGGCGACGACCATGATCCAGACCAGCGACACCGGGATCAGCACCTTCCAGCCCAGCGCCATGAACTGGTCGTAGCGCAGCCGGGGCAGGGTGGCACGCAGCCAGAAGTACAGGAACATGAAGGTCCACACCTTGGCGGTGAACCACAGCAGGGGCCACCAGCCGCTGTTGGCGCCCTCGATCAGGTTGAACGGGAACGGTGCGTGCCAACCGCCGAGGAACATCGTGGTGGCCAGGGCGGAGACGGTGGTCATGTTGACGTACTCGGCCAACATGAACATGGCGAACTTCAACGACGAGTACTCGGTGTGGAACCCGCCGACGAGTTCACCCTCGGCCTCGGGCAGATCGAAAGGCGCCCGGTTGGTTTCGCCCACCATCGACGTCACGTACACCAGGAACGACGGCAGCAGCAGGAACACATACCAGGTCCGGTCCTGGGCTGCCACGATGCCCGAGGTGGACATGGTGCCCGCGTACAGGAACACCGCGGCGAACGACAGGGCCATCGCGATCTCGTAGGAGATCACCTGGGCGCTGGATCGTAGGCCGCCGAGCAGCGGGTAGGTGGACCCGGAGGCCCAGCCGGCCAGCACGATGCCGTACACACCGATCGAGGTGACGGCCAGGATGTACAACACCGCCACGGGCAGGTCGGTCAGCTGCAGCGCGGTGCGGTGGCCGAACACCGAAACCTCACCGCCCATCGGGATCACCGCGAACGCCATGAACGCGGGGATCACCGCAATGATCGGGGCCAGCAGGTAGATGGGCTTGTCCACGCCGGCCGGGGTGAGGCCTTCCTTGAGCGCGAGTTTGACGCCGTCGGCCAGGGACTGCAGCAGGCCCCAGGGGCCGACCCGGTTGGGGCCGGGCCGCATCTGCATGCGGCCCAGCACCTTACGTTCGACCAGGATCGCCGCGAGCACGGTCAGCAGCAGGAAGACGAATACCCCGAGCGCCTTGGCCAGGATCAGCCACCACGGGTCATGACCGAACAGGGTGGGATCGGGGTAGGTCATGAGGTCTGCCCGCTCGTGGCCCGTCCAATAGAGACGACAGCGCCGGGGGTCACCCCGAGCTGGCGGTGAATCGCCGATCCCGGGGAGTTGGTGGGCAGCCACACCACCCGGTCCGGCATGTCGGTCACGGCCAGCGGCAGCGTCGCTGATCCCCGTTCGGTGCCGACGGTCACCGGATCTCCCGGCGCGGCATCGAGTTCGGCGGCCGTGGCCGGGGAGAGCCGCACCACGGGACCGACCGCTGTGCCGGCCAGGAAGGGTTCGCCGTCCTGCAGCCGTCCGGCGTCGAGCAGCAGGCGCCAACTGGCCAGCACGGCCTGGCCGGGTCCGGGGGTGACCGGAGGTGCAGGTGGCGCCGACGGTTCGGCGGCGCGGCGCCCGGCCCAGGGGCCGAGCCGGGCCAACTCGACGTCGGCGGCATCGGGACCGGTCAGGCCGAGATCGACACCGATCTCGTCGGCCAGATAGTGCAGCACCCGCAGGTCGGGGATCGCGTTGGTCTGCAGCGCGGGCTTGAAGGGGCGAATCCGCCCTTCCCAGTTGAGGTATGCGCCGGCCTTCTCCACCACCGGCGCCACCGGGAACACCACGTCGGCGAGCTCGGTGACCTCGCTTTCACGCAGTTCGAGACTGACCACGAACGGGGTGGCCCGCAATGCGGCCAGTGCGGTGGCCGGATCGGGCAGATCGGTGACCTCGACACCGCCGACGATGAGAGCCGAGAGCAATCCGTCTGCTGCCGCGGCCAATATCGCCCCGGTGTCCCGTCCCGGGGTGTCGGGCAGTTCGTCGGTGTGCCATACCGAGGCGGTCTGGGCGCGGGCGTCGGCGTCGTCGACGGGCCGTCCGCCGGGAAGCAGGTTCGGCAGGGCGCCGGCCTCCAGGGCGCCGCGCTCACCGGCCCGGCGGGGGATCCAGGCCAGCCGTGCCCCGGTGTTCGCGGCCAACCGGAGCGCGGCCGACAAGGCACCCGGTGAGGTGGCCAACCGTTCCCCGACCAGGATCACCGCACCGGGGCGTCGCAACCGCTCGTCGGCCTCCAGTGTCTGCAGTGCGGCAGCTTCCGCCCCGGGCACCGTCGGGATCAGCGTGCCGGCCATCTTGGTCAGCCCACGGCTCGCGAAGGGAGCAACAGAGAGCACCGTGACACCGTTCTTACGGGCTGCCTTGCGCAGCCGCAGGAAGACGATGGGTGATTCCTCTTCGGGCTCCAACCCGGCCAGCAGCACCGTTGGTGCCTTCTCCAGTTCGGCGTAGCGCAGCGTCATCGGCTGCCCGGCGATCCGGGCGGCGAGGAACTCCGCCTCCTCCTCGGAGTGTGGGCGGGCCCGGAAGTCGATATCGTTGGTGCCCAGCACCATTCGGGCGAACTTCGAGTACGCGTAGGCGTCCTGCACGGTGCAACGGCCACCCACCAACACACCGGTGTGCGCCCCCGCGTTCAGCAGGCCGGCCCCGGCGACCGTCAGCGCCTCCGACCACGAGGCCGGACGCAGGGCGCCGTTCTCACGGATCAGCGGTGTGGTGATCCGGTCGCCGACGGTCGCGTAGGTGAAGGCCCAGCGGCCCTTGTCGCAGTTCCACTCCTCGTTGACCTCGGGGTCGTCGCCGGCGAGGCGGCGCAGGACTTTTCCGCGCCGGTGGTCGGTGCGCTGGGCGCAACCGGAGGCACAGTGCTCACAGACACTGGGGCTGGACACCAGGTCGAATGGCCGGGCCCGGAACCGGTATGCCGTACCGGTGAGAGCGCCGACCGGACAGATCTGCACGGTGTTGCCCGAGAAGTAGGACTGGAAGGGTTCACCCGGGGCGATGCCGACCTGTTGCAGCGCACCGCGTTCCAGCAGTTCGATGAACGGGTCGCCGGCGATCTGCGCGGAGAACCGGGTGCAGCGCGCACACAGCACGCACCGCTCCCGGTCCAGCAGTACCTGCGAGGAGATGTTGATCGGCTTCGGGTAGGTGCGCTTGACGTCCTCGAACCGGGTTTCCGGGCGCCCGTTGGACATTGCCTGGTTCTGCAGTGGGCATTCGCCGCCCTTGTCGCAGACGGGACAGTCCAGCGGGTGGTTGATCAGCAGGAGTTCCATCACCCCGCGCTGGGCCTTGTCGGCCGCCTCGGAGCTGTACTGGGTGTGCACCACCATGTCCGGGCTGACCGTGGTGGTGCACGACGCCATCGGTTTGCGCTGCCCCTCCACCTCGACCAGGCACTGCCGGCAGGCCCCCACCGGATCGAGCAGCGGGTGATCGCAGAACCGGGGAATCTGGATGCCCATCAGCTCGGCGGCACGGATCACCAACGTGCCCTTGGGAACACTGATCTCTTCGCCGTCGATGGTCAGCGACACCATCTCCACCGGCGGGGTGTCCTTGGTCGGCTCGGCCAGCGTCATTCACGCCCCCTTTCCTTGGGCGAGCAGACACAAACTCGCACGACACGCCCGGGGAAAGTGCGATTTTGTGTCTGTTCGCGGTGAAACATCTATGCACCCACCCCTTCGGTCGCCATCAGCGTCGAGGCGTGCGGGTCGAACGGACACCCGCCGTCGAGGTGTGTCACGTACTCGTCGCGGAAATACTTGATCGAGGAGATGATCGGGCTGGCCGCGCCGTCACCCAGGGCGCAGAACGACTTTCCGAAGATGCCGTCGGAGATGTCGAGCAGCTTGTCGATGTCGGCCGCAGTGCCCGCCCCGGATTCCAGCCGGGCGTAGATCTGGGCCAGCCAGTAGGTGCCCTCCCGGCACGGAGTGCACTTGCCGCAGGACTCGTGGGCGTAGAACTGGGTCCAGCGCCGGACCGCGCGCACCACGCAGGTGGTCTCGTCGAAGATCTGCAGCGCCTTGGTGCCGAGCATGGAGCCCACGGAGGCCATGCCCTCGTAATCCAGTGGCACGTCGATGTGTTCGGTCGTCAGCAGCGGTGTCGAGGAACCGCCCGGGGTCCAGAACTTCAGGGTGTGGCCGTCGCGAACTCCGCCGGCGTAGTCGAGAAGTTCGCGCAGCGTGATGCCCAGCGGTGCCTCGTACTGCCCGGGCCGGTTGACGTGGCCGGACAACGAATACAGCGTGAATCCGGGGGATTTCTCCGAGCCCATCGACCGGAACCAGTCGATGCCGTTGACCAGGATCGGCGGCACACTGGCAATGGACTCGACGTTGTTGACCACCGTCGGGCAGGCATACAGGCCCGCGACTGCGGGAAACGGTGGACGCAGGCGTGGTTGGCCCCGGCGGCCCTCCAGGGAATCCAGAAGCGCGGTCTCCTCACCGCAGATGTAGGCACCCGCGCCGGCGTGGACGGTCAAATCCAGGTCGAAACCCGACCCGAGGATGTCGGTGCCCAGATATCCGGCCGCATACGCCTCGGCGACCGCGGCCTGCAGGCGCCGCAGTACCGGTACCACCTCGCCGCGAACGTAGATGAACGCATGACGGGCCCGGATCGCATAGGCCGCGATGATCACCCCCTCCACCAGGAAGTGGGGTGTGGTCAGCATCAGCGGAATGTCCTTGCAGGTACCGGGTTCCGACTCGTCGGCGTTGACCACCAGGTAGTGCGGCTTGGCCCCGGCGCCCTCGTCGCCCTGTGGGATGAACGACCACTTGGTTCCGGTCGGGAACCCGGCACCGCCGCGACCGCGGAGCCCGGAATCCTTCACCAGCGCGATCACGTCATCCGGCGCCATCGCCAGGGCCTGTTGCAATCCTCGATAACCGTCATGCCGGAGGTAGGTGTCCAGTGTCCACGGTTCCGGCTCGTCCCAGAACCGGCTGAGTACCGGGGTCAGCGCCGTCATGAGGTCGGGCCTGACGCCTCGGGGGTGGACATTCCGCGTTTGCGGGCTTCGCGCAACCCGGCGAGTGTGGCCGCGCCGGGAGCTCCGCCGGGAACGTGCGGGTCGCCGAGCCCGGCCAGGGTGCGCGCGGTTTCCCGGAAGGTGCACAGCGGTGCCCCGCGGGTGGGTGCCGGCGGCGTCCCGCCGCGCAGTCCGTCCACGAGATCCCTTGCTGACGAAGGAGTCTGGTTGTCGTAGAACTCCCAATTGACCATCACGACCGGGGCGTAATCACAGGCCGCGTTGCATTCGATGTGCTCGAGGGTGACCCTGGCACTTCCATCAGCGGAGTCCGTGGTTTCCCCGGCGTGGATGCCCAGATGCTCCTGCAACGCATCCAGGATCGCGTCGCCACCCATGATCGCGCACAACGTGTTGGTGCACACCCCGACGAGGTAGTCGCCCGTCGGGGTGCGCCGGTACATCGAGTAGAACGTGGCCACCGCGGTGACCTCGGCCTCGGTCAGCTTCAACAACGTTGCGCAGAAGCCGATCCCGGCCGGGGTGAGGCAACCGTCCTCGGCCTGGACCAGGTGCAGCAACGGGAGCAGCGCGGAGCGGGCGTCGGGATAGCGGCCGAGGATCTGCTCGGCGTCGGAGGACAGCCGCGCCGTCACGTCGTCCGGATATGCCACGGGCCCGTTGATCGGCGGGCCCGCTTCATCGGGGCGCTGCCCCAGCTGAATGAAAACTTCAGTCATCCGTGCTGTCTCCTCTTCGCGCAAGCGCTCACAGGCTGTTTCTTCTTCGCGCAAGCGCTCATCAGCGGTCAACTCCGCCCATCACCGGGTCTATCGACGCCACCGCCGCGATGGCGTCGGCGACCATGCCTCCCTCGCACATCGCCGCCACCGCTTGCAGATTCGTGAACGAGGGATCGCGGTAGTGCACGCGGTAGGGCCGGGTGCCACCGTCGGACACCATGTGCACGCCGAGCTCTCCGCGCGGGGATTCCACTGCGACGTAGACCTGGCCGGCCGGCACCCGGATGCCTTCGGTCACGAGCTTGAAATGATGGATCAGCCCCTCCATCGAGTGGCCCATGATCTTCGCGATGTGCTCGGGGGAGTTGCCCAGGCCGTCGGGACCGAGTTTGAGATCGGCGGGCCAGGCCAGTTTCTTGTCGGAGATCATCACCGGACCCGGACCGAGCTTTTCGAGGCGATCGACGCACTGCTCGACGATCTTCAACGACTCGCGCATCTCCTTGACCCGGATGATGTACCGGCCGTAGGAATCGCAGCGGTCATCGGTGATGACGTCGAATTCGTAGTCCTCGTAGCCGCAATACGGTTGCGTGCGGCGCAGGTCGTGCGGCAGTCCGGTGGAGCGCAACACCGGGCCGGTGATGCCCAGCGCGATACAGCCGGTCAGATCGAGGTAGCCGACGCCGACGGTGCGGGCCTTCCAGATGTAGTTCTCGTTGAGCAGATCCTCCAGGTCCTGCAGGCGTTTCGGCAGCAGGTCGAGCAGTGCCCGGACCTGACCGAGGCCATCGTCGGGCAGATCGGCGGCCAGGCCACCGGGGCGGATGTAGGCGTGGTTCATCCGCAGGCCGGTGATCGACTCGAAGACCCGCAGGATCTCCTCGCGTTCCCGGAAGCCGTAGAACATTGCGCTCATCGCGCCCAGTTCCATACCGCCGGTGGCCAGTGCCACCAGATGCGACGAGATCCGGTTGAGCTCCATCAACATCACCCGGATCACGCTGGCGCGCGGTGGAATGTCGTCGGTGATTCCCAGCAGCTTCTCCACACCCAGGCAGTACGCGGTCTCGTTGAAGAACGGCGAGAGGTAGTCCATCCGGGTGACGAAGGTGACCCCCTGCGTCCAGTTCCGGTACTCAAGGTTCTTCTCGATGCCGGTGTGCAGATAGCCGATGCCGCAACGGGCTTCGGTGATGATCTCGCCCTCGATCTCCAGGATCAGCCGCAGCACCCCGTGGGTGGAGGGATGCTGCGGGCCCATGTTGACCACGATGCGTTCACCGGCGTGCTCACGGGCCGCCGCCACCACGTCGTCCCAGTCCTGCCCGCCGACCACCACGACAGGGGATTCGGTACTCATCAGTTGTACGACCTCCGCTGATCGGGCGGCGGAATCTGCGCGCCGTGGTATTCCACCGGGATGCCGCCCAGCGGATAGTCCTTGCGCTGGGGATGGCCGACCCAGTCGTCGGGCATCTCGATCCGGGTCAACGCCGGATGGCCGTCGAAGACGATGCCGAAGAAGTCGTAGGTCTCACGCTCGTGCCAGTCGGTCGTCGGATACACCGCGTACAGCGACGGTATGTGCGGATCTGCGTCGGGCGCTGCGACTTCCAGCCGAATCCGGCGGTTGTGGGTGATCGACATCAGCGGGTACACCGCGTGCAATTCGCGGCCGGTGTCATCGGGGTAGTGCACCCCGCTCACGCCGAGGCACAGTTCGAAGCGCAGTTCGGGCTCGTCGCGGAGCACACTGGCCACCGCGGGCAGTTGGACCCGGCTGACCTCCAGGGTCAGCTCGTCGCGGTAGACCACCACGCGTTCGATGGACACCGCATACCGTTCCTCACCGAGGATTTCGGCAAGGCGGTCCACCACCTCGTCGAAATACCGGCCGTAGGGCCGAGGGGAACTGCCGGGCAGCGCCACCGAACGCACCAGCCGCCCGTAACCCGACGTGTCGCCGGTGTCCGACGCACCGAACATGCCGCGGCGCACACCGATCACCTCGGGTGTGCCGCCCGCGCCCTCACCGTGTCCGTTGGCCGTCACCGCAGCAGCCCCTTGAGCTCGATGGTGGGTGTCACGGCCAGCGCTGCCTGTTCGGCCTCCCGGATGGCTTCCTCACGGTTGACCCCGAGCGGCATCTGCTGAATCTTGTCGTGCAACTTGAGGATTGCGTGCAGCAGCATTTCCGGTCGGGGTGGGCAGCCCGGCAGATAGATGTCCACGGGCACCACATGATCGACGCCCTGTACCACCGCGTAGTTGTTGAACATGCCGCCGGAGGAGGCGCAAACCCCCATGGCCAGCACCCATTTCGGTTCCGCCATCTGGTCGTAGATCTGTCGCAGAACCGGCGCCATCTTCTGGCTCACCCGGCCCGCGACGATCATCAGATCGGCCTGCCGTGGCGTCGCCGAGAACCGCTCCATCCCGAACCGGGCGATGTCGAAACGTGGCCCGGCAGTCGACATCATCTCGATCGCGCAGCAGGCCAGGCCGAAGGTGGCCGGCCACAGCGACCCCTTGCGCACGTACCCGGCGACGGCTTCGACCGTCGACAACAGGATCCCGCCCGGAAGGCGTTCCTCTAGTCCCAATTCAGGCCCCCTCGCCGCCAGACGTAGGCGTATGCCACGAACACCGTGAGCATGAACAGCAACATCTCCACCAGTGCGAACAGCCCGAGGCTGTCGAATGCCACGGCCCACGGGTAGAGGAAGACGATTTCGATGTCGAACACGATGAACAACATCGCCGTCAGGTAGTAGCGGATCGGCATGCGTTGACCGGTCACACCTGCGGCTCCCGGTTGCATCGGCTCGATACCGCACTCGTAGGCCTCGAGTTTGGACCGGTTGTAGCGACGTGGGCCGATGACGAGCGCGATTCCCACGGATACCACGGCGAAGGCTGCCGCGATCGCTCCGAGAACCAGGATGGGCGTGTATAGATTCATGCCACTTATCGCTCCCTCGGTGGGCTGTCGATGTGAGCTAACCCACAGCCTAGCGAGGTTTGCGGCCTGCGCCACTCATTTTGGTTAGTATCGTTTCATATCGGGGCAGCGTGTCGCTGCGGCCGAAGCCATGCCGTGAAAGTCAACGGCACCAGGGCAATTCGCGGAAAATTACCGAATCGACGCACGCAACAGCGGCACCACGGCGTCGCCCAGCCGGATCGGGTCGATCGGGTGCGGCACGGCCGCTTCGGCCTGCGACCAGCTAGCCAGCCAGGCGTCGTCGGGGCGACCGGTGAGGACCAGGATCGGTGGGCAATCGGCGATCTCGTCCTTGAGTTGCTTCGCCACCCCCATTCCGCCGGTCGGGGTGGCCTCGCCGTCGAGGATGGCCAGGTCGAAACCACCGGCATCCATCTGTGCGATCACCATCGGTGCGGTGGCGATCTCGACGTACTCCAGCTCCGGAAGTTCCGGGTGCACGCGTTTGCCCAGCGCGAGTCGTACCTGTTCGCGGGTGCGCGGATTGTCGCTGTAGACCAGGATGCGCAGCGGCGCGGGGCCGGACATGGTGCCGATGCTACTGCCAGGGATGCCGGTCACCGGACAACTCGGCGAATTCTGTTGTGGCGCATCAATCCCGGGTGAACACCAGTTCACCGGACAGTTCGGTGGTGGGACCCACCATGCCGAGCAGGTTTCCCGACACGCCGAACTCGGCGCGCTGCACCGTGCACCGCCCCGAAAGCTGCAGCGCGCCGTCGTCGAGCACCTCCACGTCGACGGGTATCTCAAGGGTTTTCGACACGCCCCGGACGGTCAGGACCGTCGTCATCCGCGCCGCGCCGTCGTCCGACGGCACCAGGCCTTTCGCACGCACGGTGATGTCGGGATGAGCCTCGGCGTCGAAGAAATCGGCGGACCGCAGATGCTCGTCACGCTTGCCGATCCCGGTACGCAAGGAGGCCACCGCGATCACCACCTGACCGCTCACCGCGTCATCGGCGGTGCCGGCACCCGCGAAATCGGTGAACCGCCCGGTCACGGTCGCCAGGCCCCAGAGCGTCTTGTTCCGGAACGTCACCCGGGACCGGTTCGGGACCAGGGTCCAGTTTCCTGTGCTTGCGGCCAGGACGTCGCTGAGCGTGGTCATGACACCTCCGTCGTCGGATCAGGTGAACGGCTCGGTTCAGGTGAACAAGGGCGCGATGTCCTTCGGATCGAAATACTCGTCGATCCGATGGATAAGACCGTCGGTACCCACTTTGATCACGATGCATACCCGCAGCGCGATCGATGTGCCGTCGCGCGCGGTGGCGTGCAGGACATGTTGCTGGACGAATCCGCCGTCGAAGCGCTGGCGGTCCAGCACCTCGTAGCGCCGCTCGGGGGTCGCGTCGATGAACCAGTCGATGACCTTCAGCGCCCGGGCCCGGTCGTTGTCCCGGAGATCGCCGGCGTGCCATACCGCCACGTCATCGGCCCAGAGCCGGGCCACGCCACCCCGGTCGCCGCGTTCGATCGCGTCGAAGAGCCGGTGGGCGACATCATCGATGACGGCGTCGGCAGGGGACATCGTCGGCCTCCTCAGGTCGGGCTTGACCTCAATGGTCATTGAGGTTTCACACTCGGATCATGAACTCAACGCCTGCACGCTCCCTGTTCGACGAAGCCTACGAGTCCCGCACCGCACCGTGGGTGATCGGCGAGCCACAGCCGGCCATCGTCGAGCTGGAACGCAGCGGCCGCATCGGCGGCAAGGTACTGGACGTCGGCTGCGACGCCGGTGAACACACCATGCTGCTGACCCGACTCGGCTACGACGTGCTCGGCATCGACTTCGCCGAGCAGGCCGTCGTCCAGGCCCGCGAGAACGCCGCGCAGCGCGGCATCGACGCGCACTTCGCCGTGGCCGACGCGACCCGCCTCGGCGAGTCGGACGGCCCGCGTTACGACACCATCGTCGACAGCGCGCTGTTCCACATCTTCGACGACGCCGACCGGCCCCGATACGTCGCCAGCCTGCACCGGGCAGCCCGCCCGGGCGCGGCGGTGTACGTACTGGCCCTGTCCGACGCGGGTCGCGGCTTCGGACCCGAGGTCAGTGCCGAGGTGATCCGCCAGGCCTTCGCCGAGGGTTGGGAACTGGAGGCCCTGGACACCACGACGTACCGCGGCGTGGTGGGCACGGCCCATGCCGAGGCGCTGGGCCTGCCGGTGGGGGCCCGGGTGGACGAGCCCGCGTGGCTGGTCCGGATCCGTCGGCTCTGACGGGTTCACGGCTCGTCGTAGCCCGGGTGTGCGGCGGCGAGCCGTTGCCGGACCAGGACGCGCAGGCAAGCGGTGACGTCGTCGGCTCGGTCGTCGAGTTCGCCGGCGCGAATGGCCGCGGCCAACGCCCCTTCGTCGGTGAACCCGACGCCGGCGAGCGCCGCCTCGGCCTCCGCACGGGTTTCGGAGGCCAGCAGTTCGCGTTCGACCATGCGCAGGGCATTGGCCGCCACCCGGGCCTGAAATCGCACCGGAGGGGCGACCGTCTCGCAGTCTCGCACCTCGGTGTCGAGGAACTCCGCGACCGCGGCCACGAGTTCGGCCGCGGTCGGCCGTCCGTACAGGTTCGTCACCAGCCGCTCCCGTCTAGCAGGGTCAACAGGTCCCATTCCGTTTCGCAGACCCGGCGGCCGATGGTCGCGAGCTCCACCGACCGGCTCTGCCCGCTGAGATGCCGTTCGGCCTGATAGCGACAGATCACACCCCACCGCAGCGTCGCGAGCACCAGCCACCACCGCATCGCGGACCGGTCGAGGCTCGCCCCGCCGGCCTTCTCGTAGGCGCTCAGAAAACTCTCGATGCTGCCCAGGCCGCCGGCTCCGAGACTGGTCGGGGCCCCGAACCGCCAGGCCCGGATGCAGAACCAGGCCAGGTCTTCGTACACCTCTCCGAGGTGCACCAGTTCCCAGTCCAGTACAGCGGCCAGCCCGGAATCGTCGACGATCACATTGCCCATCCGGAAATCGCCGTGCACCAGCTGTGACGGCGACGCCGGTGGCCGGTTGGCGTCCAGCCAGCGGAACACCCATTCGAAAGTCGCCGTGGTGTCGCCCATCTCGTCGAGCTGCGCGCGCCACTGCGCGATCTGGTCCTGCTCGACGAGGCCGGGCAGCGCGGGCGGCTCGGCCCGGTGGATGGCGGCCAGCGCCTGCGCGCACTGGGCGAGCAGTCGGGCCCGGCCAGTGTCGTCGAGCGTGCGTTGAATCCGCCGCACGATGGTCTCACCGCCGATGAAATCACAGATCAGGAACGGATCCCCCAGCGCGGCAACGGAATCCTCGGCGACCAGTACCTGGGGGACAGGTGCCCCGGCGAGCGCCGCCGCGCGCTGGGCACCGGCCTCAAGTTCCATCCCGGCATGCACTTCATCGGGGGCCCCGGTGCGCAGGATCAGTGGGCGCCGTCCCGATTCCGTCACGGCGTCGAACGACCAGGTGGTGCGGCTGGCGCCGCCGGTCAGCTCGCGCAGGTTCTCCACGGCGATCTCGGTGCCGAGCACCGGGGTGAGAACCTCGGTCAGGCCGGCGGCCAGAGCCGCGCTCACCGCTTGGCCTTGCCGAACCCGAAGAGTCGCTGGGCCACTCGGCGCATCTGGATCTCCTCGGCGCCCTCGGTGATGCGGTAGCGCCGATGGTGCCGGTAGATGTGTTCGAAGGGTTCGTGCCGGCTGTAGCCGATGCCGCCGTGCACCTGCATGGCCCGGTCGGCGGCCTCACACACCAGGCGGTTGGCGCGGTAGTTGGCCATCGAGACCTTGTCGGAGACCTCCATGTGATGGTTCTGGTCCAGCTGTGTCGCCGCGTAACGCACCAGCAGCCGGACCATCTGCGCCTCGGTCTGCAATTCCACCAACGGCCACTGCACGGCCTGGTTCACCGCCAGTGGCTTGCCGAACACCATGCGTTGGTTGGCGTACTCCACGGCGCGGTCGATACAGAACTGCGCGGCACCGAGGCTGCTGGCGGCCTGGCGGATCCGGTTCTCGTGCAGGAAGGTCTGGCCGACCTCGAGGCCGCGGTCGATCTCGCCGAGCACCGCGTCGGCCGGCACCCGCACGTTCTTCAGCTCGACTTCACCGTGATCGGTGGGCATGTTGAACGTCCACCAGTAGAACGGGACGGTGAAACCCGGCGAATCGGTGGGCACCAGGAACGCGCTGATCCCACGGGCCTGCCCGGGTTCGCCGGAGGTCCGGGCGAAGATCAGATCGTGGGTGGCGCGGTGCACTCCGGTGTTCCACCGCTTGCGCCCGTTGATGATCCAGTCGCTACCGTCGGGCACCGCGGTGGTCTCCAACCAGGTCGCGTCCGACCCGTGATCGGGTTCGGTCAGCCCGAACGCCATGGACCGCTTGCCGGTCAGCATCGCCTCCACCCATTCGGATTTCTGGGCCTCGGTGCCGAACCGGTCCATCATGATCACCTGCGGGAAGTTCCCGACGATCGAGGATTCGTCCTGCAGATCGTTGTGCAGCCCGAGGCCCTTGTGCGCCAAATGCTCCCGGATGACGGCCATGTCCAGGTTGCTGCCGTCCCGCCCGCCGAACTTCGCGGGCAGGCCGTAGCGCAGCCAGCCGGCGGCGTCGGCGCGGCGGCGCATCTCGTCGAGCAGGTCTTCCCACGCCCGGGCCGGGATGCCGCCGTTGTCCCAGTCGGTGCGGGCGTATTCGCGGCGCTGGTCGAAGTACTGGATGTGCTCGCGCTCCAGCGGCTTGATCTCGGTCTCGATGAACGCGTCCATCTCGGCAAGGACAGTTGAAAGGTGTTCGGGCAAAGCGAAATCCACGGTGATCTCTCTTCCTCGGGTCAAGCGCCGTACAGGGTTCTCTTCCAGATTGTGGACAGGGTGGTGATGGCGTCGGCATCGCTGATCTCGATGCCCAACCCGGAGTGGCCGACGAACACCGTGGTGAAGTTCTCGAACAACAAGGCGATGGCGGCCGCCACCTGCTCGGGATGCAGGCCCCGGGCATGACCTTGGCCCTGGGCGTGGTGCACTGACGCGATGACGATGTCGATGCCGAACCGGCGGAACTTGTTCTGCACGTCGGCGAATCGCTGTTGGGTGGCGGCCAGTTGGGCCACCGCGATCATGATGCCGATGTTCTGTTTGAAGATGTTCCAGTAGCCGGTGACCACCGTGGTGAAGAACTCGGTGTCGTCGGGGGAGTCGGGCAGGTGCAGGTTCAGGCCCGACGGCTCGACGACGTCGTGCAGGAACGATTCGGCCAGTGCCGCCAGCAGATCCTCCTTGTCGGAGAAATACCGGTAGAACACCGCCGGGCTCTTGCCGGCCGCCGAGGTGATGTCGGCCAGGGTCGTGCCGTGAAAGCCGCGCTCGGCGAACAATTTCCGGGCGGCCAGCTCGATGGCCGACCGGGTCTGGCGACCCTTGGTGCCCAACTCGGCGGCGGTCATCGACGCCTCAGCCCAGGATCCGGTCGCCGGCCCGCAGCAGCGCGCTCGGCAGCTCGTGGCCCACCGCGTCCTGGGCCACGCGGGCCGCGTCGATCGCCGCCGACAGTTCCACGTCGACGGCGATATCGCTGTCGCGCAACATGTAGACGAGATCCTCGGTGGCGATGTTGCCGCTGGCTCCCGGCGCGAACGGGCAGCCACCCAGCCCACCGACCGACGCGTCCAGCCGGGTGACCCCGGCCTGCACCGCCGCGTACGCACTGGCCAGCCCCGCGCCGCGGGTGTTGTGGAAGTGCGCGCCGAGTGGTGTGTCACCGATCAGCGGCCGGACCTCCGCGATCAAGGAGCTGACCCGGCGCGGCGTGGTGGTACCGATCGTGTCGGCGACCGCGATCCGGTTCACCCCGAAACCGACAGCGGCCGAGACGATGTCGAGCACCCTCCTTGGATCGGTCGGACCGTCGAACGGGCAGTCCCATGCGGTCGCGATGATCACCTCCACCGAGGTGCCGCTGTCACCCGCGATGGCCACGATGTCGCCGATCTGCGCGGTGGCCTCGGCCGACGTGCGGCCGACGTTGGCGTGGGAGTGGGCATCCGACGCGGACACGACGTATTCGACGGAGCGCAGGCCTGCGGCGATGGCGCGTTTGGCGCCGTTGGGGCTGGCCACCAGCGCGGAGAACTCCACGTCGGGAAACCGGTGCAGTTCTTCGGCGAGCTCGGCCGCGTCGGCCAGCGCAGGCACCTTCGACGGGGAGACGAACGCCGTCGCCTCCACCTCGCGCACCCCGGTGGCCACGATGGCCTCCAGGATCGCGACCTTGGAGGACAACGGGATCGGCGTCTCGATCTGTAGTCCGTCCCGCAGGCATACCTCGCGGATGTCGACCTTGTCGGGCAGGTTCATCTCACAACACCCCCTCTGCGCGCAGGGTTTCCAGTTCCTGTCTACTGCGGCCGAGCAGGTCGCCGTACACCTCGTCGTTGTGCTGGCCGGGCCGGGCCGGGCCGGCGTTGCGGACGGTGCCGGGGGACTCGGACAGCACCGGCACGACGCCGGGGCCTTTCACCGTCCGCCCGACTCTCTCGTCGAAGTGGTCGACGATCATGCCGCGGGCCTGCAGTTGCGGGTCCTTCACGACCTCGGCCACGGTGTTGATCGGCCCACTGATCACGCCGGCCTTCGACAGGGTTTCGATGATCTCGTCGGGCTGGCGCTGCACGGCCCAGTCACCGATGATCTTGTCCAGCTCGTCCTGATTGCGGCCCCTGGCAACATGATTGACAAAGCGCTCGTCCGTCGCGAGTTCGGGGCTGCCCATCGCAGCGCACAACCGGCGGAACACGGTGTCCTGGTTGGCCGCGATCACCACCCAACTGCCGTTGGCACTCTGATAGATGTTGGACGGTGCGATGCCCTCGAGCCGGGTGCCCGACGGCCCGCGCACCACGCCGCCGACGTCGTAGTCGGGAATGGTGGATTCCTGCACCGCCAGGCAACTTTCGGTCAGCGCGGTGTCCACGATCTGGCCTTCGCCGGTCACCGTCCGCCGGTAGAGGGCGGCCAAGGCGCCCTGGGCGGCGAACATTCCGGCCAGGCTGTCACCCAGTGACAGCGCCAGTCGCGGTGGGGGACCGCCCGGGAATCCGTTCATGTGCCGCAGCCCGCTCGACGCCTCGGCCACCGAGGCATAGCCGGCCTTACCGGCATCGGGCCCGGTCTGCCCGTAACCCGACACCCGCACCAGGATGATGCCCTTGTTGCGTTCGCGCAGCACCTCGTAGCCCAGGTCCCACTTCTCCAGGGTGCCGGGCCGGAAGTTCTCCACGATGATGTCGGACTGCGCGACCAGGTCCAGGAAGAGCGCCCGGCCCGTCTCTTTGCGCAGGTCGAGGGTGACGGCTTTCTTGTTGCGGGCGTGCACGGTCCAGAAGAAGTGATGCCCGTCGAGTTCGGCCTGCCCCCAGGTGCGCAACGGGTCGGGCGTATCGGGCAGCTCGACCTTGATCACCTCGGCACCCATGTCGCCGAGCAACCGGCCCGCGAACGGCCCGGAGATCAGGGTGCCGAGCTCGATCACCCTGATGCCGTCCAGCGCTCCGGTCGGGCTCACAGTGAAAACCCGTGGCGGTGCAGCCAGTCCGTGCAGATCGCCACGGCCTGGCGCAGCGTGCCGCGCTGGTCGGGGCCGGAGTAGTAGTGGTTGGCCCCGGGGATCTCGTGCATCTCCTTGTCCGGGTGGCCGATCGCCTCGTACAACCGGCGGGTGTGGCTGGGCGTGCACGCATCGTCGGCCAGGTTGCCGATCACCAGGGCCGGTACCGCGATGTCGGGCCCTGCCTTGACGGCATCGCCGTTGGCGTCGTCGTAGCTCCACTGCGACAACCAGCTCCGCAAGGTGCAGAAACGCGCCAGGCCCACTGGGCTCATGTTGACCACCTGGGGATCGCCCAGGTAACAGCTGCCGGGCGTGCGTTCGTTGGGATCGACGGTCGGATCCAGCCAGCGCGGGTCGGCCATGGTGCCGTGCACGACGAACGCGAACTCGTCATCCGGCCGCCCCATCTCGGACAGCTCCGCGAGTTTTTCCTTGACCCACTTGGTGATTCGCCGGTTCCGGGCGATCTGCGCCTGGTGGTAGCGCTCGAGGAACTCCGGGGTGTACGGCGGCTGGTTCGGGTTGTCGGGGTTGTAGAGGTCGAGTTCGGGGTCCCGCTTGGTCGGGTCGTTCTCGTCGAGGATGGATGCGTCCATCCATTCGGTCATGGTGCCGTGCCGGCTGATGTGCGCGGCCAGCAGCATGATCCCGTCGGCCGGAATCAGTCCGAGCTTGGTCAGGTCCGGCCCGTCCCCGGACGGGCTGGCCGTCACCGTCGGGTTCTGCGCCTGCTGTTGGTAGAAGACCGACAGCGAACCACCGCCGCTCCAGCCGGCCAGCACCACCTTGTCGTAGCCCAGCCGGTTTTTCGCGTCCTTGATGCACTCGCCGAGATCCTCGACCACCTTCTCCATCAGCAGCGCGGAGTCGGTGCCGCGGAAGCGGCTGTTGCAGTAGATGACGTGGTGTCCGGCGCGGGCCAGCGCATTGATCATCGGCAGGTAGGCGCCGCCGCCGATCGGGTGCATGAACACCAGCACGGTGTCCGACGGCTTCGATTTGGGCCGCAACAGGTAGCTCTCCAGCACCACCAGCTCGGCGACACCGCCGTACACGTCGCGGACCGACGAGTTGTTCTGGTAGGCAACCAGATACGGGATCCGGTCGTATTCGTGCTTCACGGGTGCTTCAACGGTTGTCATTTTCTAGTGCTGCCCCAGGTCGTTGGCGAGGATCTCGGCGGACGGAACGAGACGACGACGGGTGTCGATGGCGATCACCGACCAGTCGACCCGGTCGTAGTCGTCGAACTTGCGGCGGGCGCGTTCCCGCGCCTTCTCTGGTGCACCGTGGTGCACACCCTGCGGCGCGTGGGACACCAGGCCGGGCGGCATCGGGATGCCGTAGAGGGTTCCGCCGTGGAAGAACGCGATCTCGTCGTAGTCGACGTTGCGGTGATACCACGGCGTGCGTTCGGTACCCGGCACGCTCTCGGCGGGCTTGGGCAGGAAGTTCATCACGTACACCCCGGTGGCCTGCATGAACAGGTGCACGGTAGGCGGCAGGTGCACGCTCTCGGAGGTGATGACGGTGTAGTCCTCGATGTTGAAGGTGAACGGGAAGTTGTCGCCCCGCCAGCCTTCCACGTCGAGCGGATTGTGTTGGTAGAACAGCGAAGTCGGACCACCGTCATGAATGAGGCGAACCTCGTACTCGTCCCGGCCGTCGTCGTCGACGGGAGCGGGTTCGGGGATGGTGACCTGCGCCGGGTCGAACGGGAAGTGCCGCCCCAGGGTGCCCGCCGGCGGGACCCGGAAATCGTCGGTGGCCTGGATCATCAGCCACGTACTTTCGCTGTCGGGCACCTGGCGGAACGTGCAGGCCTTCGGGATGTAGACCCAGTCGCCCTCGCGATAGCGCAACGGGCCGAACTCGGTTTCCAGCAAGCCGGACCCCTTGTGCACGAACAACAGCAGATCGCCGTCGACGTAGCGGACGAAGAACGGCATCTCCTCGGTGCGCCGGCTCAGCAGCACCTGGCAGTCGGCGTTGGAGAACATCAGCAGCGGGCCACCGTGGGCATCGGTGGCGTCGCTGGGCTTGAGCTCACTGGACAAGACGTCGGTGGGGCGCAGCGGGCCGACGGTGCGGTAGGCGGTGGGATCGTTGCGGCGGTACATGTTCGCGGTACGCCCGACAAACCCACCGCGGCCGAGTTCGTCATCCTTGAGGCCGTCTAGGTCGGCATGAACCCGCTTCGGGGTTTTGCCTTTGCGCAGGTGAACGAAGGATTCCATGCGATGGCTCCTGACGAAGTGCGACCAAAACTGAAAGTGACATTACTTTTTGTTACGTCCCGTGACAAGGGGTGTTCGCACCCGATCCATCGCGTTTCGGGTTCTGCGTGCCGGGGTAGCCAGCGGTCGGGCGTCCAGGCGTTCTGCTGCTCGCCGGCGTCAACGAAAGGACGGTCATGAGAAAGGAATTGGAAGGCCGCAGGATCGGAATCCTCGCTGCCGACGGTGTGGAGCGCATCGAACTCGAACAGCCCCGCGCGGCGGTCGAGAACGAGGGCGGCCACGTCGAACTGCTGTCGCTCAAGAGCGGTGAGATCCAGGCCCGCGACCACGACCTCGAACCGGCGGGGAGCTTTCCGGTGGACCGCACGGTGGCCGAGGCGAAGGTGGATCAGTTCGACGCGCTGATCCTGCCCGGGGGCACCGTGAACCCCGACAAGCTTCGGCTCGACAAGACCGCGGTGGCGTTCGTCCGCGATTTCGTCCGTTCGGGCAAGCCCGTCGCGGCAATCTGTCACGGGCCGTGGACGTTGGTGGAGGCGGACGTGGTCCGTGACCGCACGCTGACCAGCTATCCGAGTATCCGCACGGATCTGCGCAACGCCGGGGCCAACGTCGTCGACCATGAAGTCTGCGTCGACGGCAACCTGATCACCAGCCGCTCGCCGCGCGATCTGCCCGCGTTCTGCGAGGCGATCACCGAGGTACTCGCGAGCACCCCGGCTCAGACCTGACCGCCACCCCATCGGACCGTTTCGTCAGATCATCGACGTGCGGGGGATCTTCATACCCAGAGCCAGGGCGCCGGCCAGTTCCCGGCTGGTGTCGTAGTCGAACACCACGTGGCCGGACAGCACGTCGACGTCGCGCTTGAACCGTTGCAACGGGCTGGACAGGAAATGGATGCTGGCGCCGCCCGCCCCGAGCAGATCGGCGATCACGGCCCGGGATTCGCTGACGATATGTGCGGCGGCCAGCCTGGCCTGGGCGCGCACCGGCTTCTCGACCGGGTCGCCGGTGGTCACGATGGCCTCGATCTCCCCGACGGTGTCGGCCAGCAGCGCGCGTAGGGCGCGCATCCGCACCTGAGCCCCGGCCAGGTGGGCCTGCGCGATCGGCTTGTCCTTCTGCATGACGCCCTCGTAGGGCAGCACCCGTTCCCCGAGGCGTTGCGCATAGATCTCGGTGACCCGCTCGGCGCTGCCCAGCGCGGGCATGGCGGCCAGCAGCGCGAGGGCAGGCACCATCGGCCAGCGGTAGGTGGCGCTGTCGTGCAGCCCAGCGCCGGGGGCGGTGCCGGAATAGATGTCGAGCACCTTCACCAGCCGGTGCTCCGGGACGAAGACGTCGGTGGCGATGGCGTCGTTGGAGCCCGTCGCGCGCATGCCGTCGGTGTGCCAGACGTCGGCCACGGTCACGTCACCGATCGGTAGGAGGGCCAGCGCCGGATACAACGCGTCGTCGGGACCGCACAGCGCGGCCACGATGATCCAGTTGCCGTGCATGATCCCGGTGGCCCACGACCAGCGGCCGGTCAGCCGGATGCCGCCGTCCACCGGCAGCCCGCGCCCGGTCGGCGCGAGCGGCGCCGGGGCCAGGAACGGGCGGCTCGCGAAGGCCTCGTCCTGCGCCTGCCGGCCGAACAGCGCCAGCATCCAGTTGTGCAGGGTCAGGAAGCCGATCGTCCAGGCGCTCGATGTACAACCGTGGGCCATGCGGCGCACCGGATCCAAGATCGCCGGGAACGGGGCCTGCCGGCCGCCGTAATGCGCGGGGACCAGCAGCTCGGTGAAGCCGGATTCGACGAGGTCCGTCACCGTGGCGTCGGGAAGGCGGCGCAGCTCCTCCGCTTCAGGTGCCCGATCTGCCAGTCCGGCGACGAATTCGGGGGTGATGGTGCAGTCCGTGGTGGTCGGGGAGGCCATGGCCGAAAGCTACCATACTTTTTAGTATGGTCCGATCGGAGGGCTCCTTACGTCGTCGGCCGGCCCGCATTTGAAAACCGGTCGGCGACGATCTCATAACCCTCCGGACACCAGTTGTGAACGGATAGGCATCGGTGGTTTTCGGGTACGGTTGGCCCCGTTGCCCAAACCAAAGTGTTTCCGCTGGTAGAACGCCTGTCGGGACCCTATAGACAAAAGCGAATTCACGTTTTGAAATCGCAAGAACTGCTGTTCGACGGCGCGCGGCGGGTTTTCCCTCGTCGCGGCCCCGTGCTTTACTCATGGCGCAACAACTGAATTCTCTCGGTCCGCTCTGCTGCGCCTTCTGAGGCGTCCGGTGACGGGGAGCGGGCGCGGCAGTGCAGCGATTCGTTCGCTGCGGTGTCGCTTGGCGATCGCTGATCGCAGATCGCGCAAGTGGCGTAAATGACCGGAAGACGGATGGACTCGCAGTATGACCTTCATTGACAAGATTCGTGGCCGTTGGGCGCGCCGTATGACGGTGGCGGCCATGGCAGCACTTCTGCTGCCTGGCTTGATCGGCGTTGTCGGCGGATCGGCGACCGCGGGAGCCTTCTCCCGTCCGGGTCTGCCGGTGGAGTACCTGATGGTCCCGTCGCCGTCGATGGGCCGCGACATCAAGATTCAGTTCCAGAGCGGCGGGCCCGGTTCGCACGCCGTGTACCTGCTCGACGGCCTGCGCGCTCAGGACGACTTCAACGGCTGGGACATCAACACCAACGCGTTCGAGATGTTCCTCGACAGCGGTCTGTCGGTGGTCATGCCCGTCGGTGGTCAGTCCAGCTTCTACACCGACTGGTACTCGCCCGCCTGCGGCAAGGCCGGTTGCGTCACCTACAAGTGGGAGACCTTCCTGACCAACGAGCTGCCGCAGTGGCTGGCAGCCAACCGCGACGTCGCGCCCAACGGCAATGCCGCCATCGGTCTGTCGATGGCCGGCTCCGCCTCCTTGATCCTGGCCGCGTACCACCCGGACCGGTTCATCTACGCGGGTTCGATGTCGGGCTTCCTCAACCCCTCTGAGGGCTGGTGGCCGTTCCTGATCAACATCTCCATGGGCGACGCCGGTGGTTTCAAGGCCAACGACATGTGGGGTCCGACAGAAGACCCGAACAGCGCCTGGAAGCGCAACGACCCGATGGTGCAGATCCCGACGCTCGTGGCCAACAACACCCGCCTCTGGATCTACTGCGGTAACGGACAGCCCAACGAGCTGGGCGGCGGCGATCTGCCGGCCACCTTCCTCGAAGGCCTGACCATCAAGACCAACCGCACCTTCCAGGACAACTACATCGCCGCAGGTGGCACCAACGGTGTGTTCAACTTCCCGGACAACGGCACGCACAACTGGGCCTACTGGGCCCGTGAGCTGCAGGCCATGGTCCCGGACCTGCAGCGGGTGCTCGGCTAGCCCGAACCACACGCGATAGCGAAATCGCCCAGAACACCTGGTGTTCTGGGCGATTTCGTATGTATGGGCCGGTCCGAAGCCGCCGGCGACCTTCACCACCGCGCATCCGGAGTACTGCCCGGCGCGTCTGGTCGAGCACTTCGGCGACGTCCTTGAGTGCGCCGCCGAGCCGTGGCCACAGCTCGCGCCGGCCGTTCCGGTCGCGACGACCATCCCCATGGCGTCACCCCCAGCGGGCCGAGAAGACGCAGAACTGCCCAAAACCGGGAGGTTTTGGGCAGTTCTGTTGGGGGCGCCTCCCGCTGGCGGGACTGCTCGCGCCGGAGAAAGAGCTATTTCAACTCGGCCGAGGACAGGCCCAGCAGGCGGCGGGCGACCACCAGCTGCTGAATCTGCTGCGTGCCCTCGAAAATGTCGAGGATCTTGGAGTCGCGGGCCCACTTCTCCAGCAGGGTCTGCTCGGAATAGCCGGTGGTGCCTGCCATTTCGACGGCCTTGAGGGTGATGTCGCTGGCCACCCGGGCAGCCTTGGCCTTGCCCATCGAGGCTTCCTTGGAGTTGGGGATCCCGTTGTCGGCCTGCCAGGCCGAGCGGACCGTCAACAGGTACCCGGCCTCCCAGTCGGCCTCCATCCGGAGGAACTCCGCGGCGGCGGCGCTCTGGGCGTGGGCCGGCTTGTCGTAGGAAATCTCGATGCCGGCGTCGGTCAGGATCACCCGCAGGTCCTCCAGCGCGGCCCGGGCGATACCCACGGCCATGGCCGCCACGATCGGCCGGGTGTTGTCGAAGGTCTCCATGACCCCGGCAAAACCCTTCTCCACGTGGATTTCCGGGTCGCCCAGGAGGTTGTCCTTGGGGATGCGGGCATCGTCGAAGCGGATCACCGCGGTGTCGGACGCCTTGATGCCGAGCTTGTGCTCGAGACGCTCGACGGTGACGCCCGGATGCTCGCGCGGCACGATGAAGGACTTGATCGCCGCCCGGCCCAACGACTTGTCGAGTGTCGCCCACACCACGATGTGAGTGGCCCGCGAACCCGCGGTGACGAAGATCTTCTCGCCGTTGATCACGTACTCGTCGCCGTCGAGGGTCGCGGTGGTGGTGACGGCCGCCGAGTCGGAGCCGAAGCCCGGTTCGGTGATGGCCATGGCGGCCCACACGTCCTTGCCGAGGCGCTCGAGCTGCTCGGGGGTGGCCACCGAGGAGATGGCGGCGTTGCCCAGGCCCTGACGCGGCACCGACAGCAGCAGGGCGACATCGCCCCAACTGATCTCCAGCGCGTTGAGCAGCGCGGACATGTTGGCGCCGTTGACGGTGACCTTCTCGCCCTTGGTGTTGGCGTCGTCGCGGAACGCCTCGGCGCCGGCGAACGAGATCGTCTTGGCTTCCGAGATGCCTTCGAACAGCGTGGCCAACGTGTCCAGCTCGACCGGGTAGGCGTGCTCGGCGAGGTCGTACTTGCGCGAGATCGGGCGAAGCATCTCGGCGGCGCCCTGGTGGCCCTTCTCGATGACCGCCTTGAGCTTGCGGGGCATTTCCAGATTGATTGCCATGATTAGTCTTTCAGCTCGATCTCGGGGCTAGATAACTACGACACCCTCGGCGACGCCGATGGCCCGCAGATCGCGGTACCAGCGCTCGACCGGGTGTTCCTTGGTGTAACCGTGGCCGCCCAGCAGCTGCACGCCGTCCAGGCCGATCTGCATGCCCTTGTCGGTGCCGAGCTTGCGGGCCAGCGCCGCTTCGCGGGCGAACGGCAGGCCCTGCTCGGCGCGGGCGGCGCCGCGCCAGGTGATCAGCCGCAGGCCATCGAGTTCGATGGCGATGTTGGCGGTCATGAAGGCCACCGACTGGCGGTGGGCGATCGGCTCACCGAACGCCTGGCGCTCCTTGATGTAGGGGATCACGTAGTCGAGCACCGCGTGCGAGGTGCCGACGGCCAGAGCAGCCCAGCCCAGCCGCGACAACGCGATCGCGTCGCTGTAGTCCTGATCGGTGGCCTCGTCCTCGCCTAGGCGGTTGGCCAGCGGCACCGCCACATTGTCGAGCTCGACCTGGCCAAGGGCGGCGGCCCGGATGCCCATGCTCGGATCCGCCTTGACCGTGAGACCCGGTGTCGAGGCCTCGACGATGAACAGCGCGGGCTTGCCGTTCAATTGCGCTGCGACGATGAACAATTCGGCGTCGGCTGCGGCCGGTACCAGCGACTTGACGCCGGAGAGCCGGTAGCCGCTCGGCGTGCGCACCGCGGTGGTCTTGAGCGCGGTCGGGTCGAACAGTGCATGCGGTTCGGCGATGGCCACGCAGGCCTGCGGCACGTTCTCGCCGGCGAATTCCTTGAGATAGGTGGCCTGTTGGTCGGCGCTGCCCCAGTGCGTCAGCGCCGAGGCGACGCCACCGGGGGCCAGGATCGGCAGGGCCAGGCCCATGTCGCCGTAGGCCAGTGCCTCCGCGACGAGCGCGTTGGTGACCGTGCTGCGGTGCTCGGCGATCCCGTCGAAGTCCTCGGGCACGTTGACGGCGGTGATGCCCAGCTCGGCGGCCTTGGCGATCAGATCGGCCGGGTAGGCCGCGGCCGCGTCGGCGTCGTGCGCGGCCGGTCGCAGGATCTCCTCGGCGAACTCCCGGACCGTCTCGACGATCATCTGCTGGTCTTCGTCGGGGGTCAGGTCGAAGTAGTCCGCCCCGCTGGCCTTGAGCCGGGTCGGTGCCTTACCGAGGCCCTGGATCCGCTGGAACTGCCTGGTGGCTGCGCCTGCGGTCGAAAACACTTGCTTCACACCGTATTTCAGGCCGCGATTGAGTGGATCGCGCAGGCCGAAGCGGTCCAGGAACTCCTGGCCGACGATCGGAGTGATCAGCGCCAACCCGATGTCGGTCGCTGTCCGCTTGTGCTTGTGCAGGCCGACGGCGCTTTGCTGGCCGGGGCTTGCGGGACGTGGTGCAGTGCCGTTCTTGGACGGCAGGGTGTTGGTCATGTCAGCTGCCTCTGTTGGTCGTGGCGACGCATCTGACCGTATCTTACTCCGGAGTAAGGTAGGGTATCTGTTACCAACCTCACATCGTCTGCGGTCAGCTCGGGGCGCCTGACAAGCGGTCGTGCTCCTCGCGGTTGGCGTGTACCTCGTCCATGTGTGCCTCGGCCCACGACTTGACCGCGGCCATCAGTTGGTGCAGGGAAAGGCCCAGCTCGGTGAGCTCGTAAGTGACCGTCACCGGCACGCTCGGAGTCACCGTGCGGGTGAGCAACCCGTCGCGCTCCAGGGAGCGCAGGGTCTGGGTGAGCATCTTCTGGCTGACTCCGGCGAGGCGCCGGGCGAGCTCGGAGTAACGCATCGGGTGTGGCCCGCCGCGCGGGTCCGATCCCGGGTGCGGTCCGTCCCCGCCGAGGGCGGCCAGGATCAGCGCGACCCACTTGTCGCTGATCCGGTCGAGCAGTTGGCGGCTGGGGCAGTTCGCCAGGAAAGCGTCGTATTCGATCTTTGCTCGTGCCCGTTTCTGGGCCGCGGTGAGAGTCGGCACGTCCGCTCCTTCGGTACGGGGTGAGTTACGCACCTTGAGGTGCCTACTTCCCAGCAGAGAGTTACCCATCCATTGTGGAGTAGAGGAGCACAGCACCACAAGGAGGGAAAAGAACATGTCCGCTACCACTTTTCGCGCCGCCGTCGTCCGTACCCCGGCCGGGCCCGATTCGATCGAGATCATCGCCGTACCGATGGTCGAGCCCGGCCCCGGCCAGGTCCGGGTGAGGATCGCCGCGGCCGCCGTCAACCCGGTCGACCTGGGGGTTGCCGCCGGGGTGTTCCACGGCCTCGGGTTGGTCAACCAGCCGAACTGGACCGGACTCGGTTGGGATTTCGCCGGCACCGTGGTGGCCACCGGCCCCGGCGTCGACCTGGCCGTGGGCAGCCGCGTCGCCGGTCTGGTGGCCGGATTCGACCGTGACTACGGCACCTACGCCGAGCAGGTGGTGGTGCCCGTGGCCGACGTCGCCGTCGTACCGGACGGGGTGGACCTGATCACCGCATCGACGGTGCCGCTCAACGGATTGGCCGCGGCGCAGATTCTCGATCTGCTCGGTGACGCGCCCGCCGACGGCCGTCGCCTTCTGGTCACCGGCGCCGCCGGTGCGGTAGGTGGCTATCTCACCGTCCTCGCCGCCGAGCGCGGTTGGAACGTGACCGGTCTGGCCCGCGAGCACGACGAGGAGTTCGTCCGGGGCCTGGGCGCCGACTTCACGGCCGACGCCGCGCCGGGGTGGGACGCGGTCGCCGACGCCGGTGCCCTGCAGCAGGCGGCACTGGAACTGGTTCGCGACGGTGGCCGATTCGTCGGGGTCCAGCCGAGTTCGCAGCCGCCCGCCGAGCGCGGTGTCGCCGTCACGGCCGTGGTCGCCCATCCCGACGGCACTCGGCTGGCCGACCTCCTGACCCGGACGGCGTCCGGACAGCTGCCGGCCCGGGTACATGCCGTTGTCCCGTTGGACCAGGTGGCCGACGCCCACCGGGCGGTCGCCAAGGGCGGGGTCCGCGGCCGCTACGTCCTCCAGCCGTGAGCTCAGCCGCCGGCGAGCCTGGCCAGCACCGCGTCGTGCACCAGGCCGTTGGTGGCCAGCGCACTGCCGCCGTGCGGGCCGTCGGCGCCGTCGATGCTGGTGAACGTGCCGCCGGCCTCCCGGATCAGGATGTCGAGCGGCGCGATGTCCCACAGCTTCACTTCGGGTTCGCACGCGATGTCGACTGCGCCCTCGGCAACCATGCAGTACGACCAGAAATCCCCGTAGGCGCGGACCCGCCAGACTGCATCGGTCAGCTCTACGAAACGCTCGCGACGGTCATCCCACCCGGTCGTCAGGTCCGAGTACGACAGGCTGGCCGACGCGAGGTCGGCGACACCCGACACCGCCAGCTTGCGGGTGGCCCCGGCGAACGAACCGAACGCGCCCTGACCCAGCCCGGCCCACCACCGGCGGGCCAGCGCCGGGGCGCTCACCACGCCGACGGTCGGGACCCCGTCGTCGAGCAGGGCGATCAGCGTGCACCACACCGGGACGCCGCGGACGAAGTTCTTGGTTCCGTCGATCGGATCGATCACCCATTGGCGGCCGGTCAAAGTCGTTGTGCCACCGAATTCTTCGCCGAAGACCGTGTCGCCCGGGCGGGCCGCGGCCAGCGAGGCGCGCAGGGCTTCCTCGGCCCCGCGGTCGGCGTCGGTGACCGGCGTCAGGTCGGGTTTGGTCTCGATGTGCAGATCCAGGGCGCCGAAGCGATCCATGGTCAACGCGTCGGCTTGGTCGGCCAATTCGAGGGCCAGCGTCAAGTCATCCGAGGTGGAACTCATGCCGAAAGTCCTACCATGGCGTGGTGTGGGAATTCGGAATACTCCTCCTGCTGGTCGGGGCGCTCGTGCTGCTGCTGGCGCCACGGATCATGCAGCGCCGCGGAATTCGCGGTGAACTGGCGCACGGCACGTTGCTGGTGACGGGTGTGAGCCCCCGGCCGGATGCGACGGGGGAGCAGTTCGTCACCATCACCGGCGTCATCACCGGGCCGACGGTCAAAGAGCACGTTGTCTATCAGCAGATGGCTGTCGACGTCGACAACTGGCCGACCATGGGCGCGCTGCTGCCGGTCGTGTATTCGCCGAGCAATCCGGACAAGTGGGCGTTCGCACCGCCGGAACCACCGGTCAGCGAATATCCGAACGACTGATCGCCGGCTCGCCCGACCGCGGTCAGGCGTGCCCGATGCGGAGGAGCTCGGCCACACTGGCCAGCTTCACCCGCGGGCGGCCCAGCGGCTCGCCGGCGGCGCGCTCGTGCGCGTCGATCAACTGCCAGTGTTCGCCGGTGACGAGGGCGGGCTGGTGTTCGAGCAGCCAGGCGGCCAGCTCGTCGCCGTACTCGGCGCCGCGCTCGTCCACCCCACGGTCCCGCAGATCGCCCAGCAGGGTGTCGATGGTGTCCTGGGAATCCTTCTTGTTGCTGCCGATCACCCCGGACGGTCCGCGCTTGATCCAGCCCACCACGTATTCGTTGTCGCTGCCGTCGATCCGGCCGCCGGTGTGCGGAATCGTGCCCGACCGCTCGTCGAACGGCAGCCCCGGCGTCGGCACGCCGCGGTACCCGACCGCGCGCACCACCAGCTGAACGGGTAGTTCCTCGCGTTCCCCGGTGTCCTTGGCCACCATGCGCCCGTCGGCGTCGCGGACAAGTTCGTTGCGGCCCAGCACGATCGATTCGACCCGACCCTCGCCGCGCAACTCGACGGGGGAGGTGCAGAAGCGGAACACGATGCGCCGCTTGGACTCTCGCGGCTGCTCGTCGACATACTTGCGAAGCACCCTGATGTTCTGTTTCACGGTCTTGCCCGCGGCTTCCAGATCATCGTCGGTGATGCCGGCGAAGTCGGCCGGGTCGAGGACGACGTCGACATCACCGAGACTCTCCAGGTCGCCGAGCTCGCGCAGTTCCAGGGTGGTGAACGTCGCCTGCAGCGGGCCGCGCCGCCCGATCACGACCACCTCCTCGATTCCGCGGGTGTCGAGCGAGGCCAGGGCGTGGTCGGCGATGTCGGTGTTGGCCAGTGCCGCCGGGTCGCTGACCAGGATGCGGGCCACGTCCAGCGCGACATTGCCGTTGCCGACCACCACCGCGCGTCCGCCCGACAGATTCGGTGCCATGTCGTCGAAATGGGGATGCGCGTTGTACCAGCCGACGAAATCAACCGCTGCGACGCTGCCCGGCAACTCTTCTCCGGGAATGCGCAGGGCCCGGTCGGACTGAGCGCCGATCGCGTAGACCACCGAGTCATACCGTTGTGCCAACTCGGCCGGGGTGATGTGCTCGCCGACCTTGATGTTGCCGAAGAACCGGAAGCGGGGATCGGCGGCGGTCTTGTCGAACTGCGCGCTGATCGACTTGATCTTCGGATGATCCGGCGCCACTCCGGAGCGCACCAGCCCCCATGGGGTGGGCAGCATCTCGAGCATGTCGACCCGTACGTCGCGGTCGGTGTCAGGTGAATCGGCGAACTTCAGTAGCGATGCCGCAGCAAAGAATCCCGAGGGGCCGGAGCCGACGATCGCTACGTGATATGGGCGCATACCCTGCCTTCTTACGAGCCGGAAAAGCCGTCACAGACCCGGCCCACGGCGTGCCGGTCCGGGTACCACCCGATGCTAAACACAGAACGTCGGTGCTGCCGCGAGTCGGGAGAACTGCCGCGGAAATGCAGGCAGGTACCCTGGACATCCGTGGATCCAGACCGCCTAGCCGCCGTAGCCGCACTCGACACCACCCTGACCACCGTGGAGCGGGTGCTCGACATCGATGGGCTGCGCCAGCGGATCGACATGCTCGAGCAGCAGGCCTCCGATCCGAACCTCTGGGACGATCAGGCCCGGGCTCAGAAGGTCACCAGCGAGCTCTCCCACGCGCAGGGTGAACTGCGCCGGGTGCAGGAGCTTCGCCAGCGTGTCGACGACCTGCCGGTGCTGTTCGAACTCGCCGCCGAAGAGGGTGGTGCCGACGAGCTCGCCGAGGCCGACACCGAGCTGGCCAAGCTCCGCGAGGACATCGAGACCCTCGAGGTCCGCACCCTGCTCTCGGGCGAGTACGACGAGCGGGAGGCCGTCGTCACCATCCGCTCGGGTGCCGGCGGCGTCGACGCCGCGGACTGGGCCGAGATGCTGATGCGGATGTACATCCGCTGGGCCGAGAAGCACGACTACCCGGTCGAGGTGTTCGACACCTCCTACGCCGAGGAGGCCGGGATCAAGAGCGCGACCTTCGCCGTCCACGCCCCCTTCGCCTACGGCACCCTGTCCGTGGAACAGGGCACCCACCGGTTGGTGCGCATCAGCCCGTTCGACAACCAGAGCCGGCGGCAGACGTCGTTCGCCGATGTCGAGGTGCTCCCGGTCGTGGAGACCACCGACCACATCGACATCCCCGAAGGGGACCTGCGCGTCGACGTGTACCGGTCCAGCGGCCCGGGAGGGCAGTCGGTGAACACCACCGACTCCGCGGTCCGGCTCACCCACATCCCGACCGGGATCGTGGTGACGTGTCAGAACGAGAAGTCGCAGCTGCAGAACAAGGTCGCGGCGATGCGCGTGCTGCAGGCAAGGTTGCTGGAGCGCAAGCGATTAGAGGAACGCGCCGAGATGGACGCGCTCAAGGGTGACGGTGGCAGCTCGTGGGGCAACCAGATGCGGTCCTACGTTTTGCATCCCTATCAGATGGTTAAAGACCTGCGTACCGAGTACGAGGTCGGTAACCCGGCCTCGGTGTTGGACGGGGACATCGACGGATTCCTGGAAGCGGGAATCAGATGGCGCAACCGGAAAGATGACGACGACTAATACGCTGCTGGCCTTCAGCCTCGCCGACCGCTGGCACGATTTCTGGCACGGCGAGGTCGGCGTCTGGATCCTGACCACCGGGCTGCGCATCGCCCTGCTGCTCATCGGCGGCCTGCTCGCGGCCCGCTTCATCAACTGGGCCGCGCAGCGCGTGGTGCGCCGTATCGACGCCGAATACCAGGAGAGCGACCAGCTGGTGCGCTCGGAGAGCGCCAAGCACCGGCAGGCGGTCGCCTCGGTGATCTCCTGGGTCACGGTGGCGCTGCTGTTCGTGATCGTGGCCGTCGAGGTCACCGACGCCCTTGCGGTACCGATCGCCTCCTTGGTCGCCCCGGCCGCGGTCCTCGGTGCCGCGCTCGGCTTCGGTGCGCAGCGCATCGTGCAGGACCTGCTTGCCGGCTTCTTCATCATCACCGAGAAGCAGTACGGCTTCGGCGACCTCGTCCGGTTGACGATCGCGGCCGCCAACGAGGCCGAGGGCACCGTCGAGGACGTCACGCTGCGCGTCACCAAGCTGCGGTCCTCCGAGGGTGAGATGTACACCGTGCCCAATGGGCAGATCGTCAAGGCGCTGAACCTGTCCAAGGACTGGGCGCGGTCCGTCGTCGACATCCCCGTACCGGTGAGTGTCGACCTCAACCTGGTCAACGACGTGCTCAACGATGTCGCCGAGAAGGCCACCGAGGACAGCGAGCTGTCCCGGCTGCTGCTCGACAAGCCTCAGCTGATGGGTGTCGAGAGCATCGGCGTCGACACCGTCAACCTCCGCATGGTCGCGCGGACCCTGCCCGGCAAACAGTTCGAGGTGGGCAGGCGGCTGCGGGTCCGGGTGGTGCGCGCGCTGCGCCGCGCCGGCGTCGTCACCTCCTCGGACGCGTCGGTGGCCGCGGCCGGAGACCTGATGAACCCGGCCGCGGTGGCCGAGACGCACGCTGTCCCGGCCCCGGCGCAGGAGCCGAAGAAGTGAAGGTCGATTTCTCGCGGGTGACCGAGGCTGCCGAAAAGTTGTGGCGCAGCCGGGTGGGTCGGCTGCGCACATCGACCGTGGTGCTGATCGTGGTGTTCATCGCGCTGTCGTGGGTGCAGCAGGAATACCGGCCGGAGCAGACCACGCCGCAGACGCCGGGGGGCCAGGTGGTGCCGCCGGGCTTCGTACCCGACCCCGAGTACACCTGGGTGCCGCGCACCAAAGTCGAGACTCCCCGTACGACGACGCCGACCGAGACGCCGGAGACGACGGAAACCACCACGCCGACGCCGAGCACGACGACGCCGACCGAGCCCACGGAGACGACCGAGACGACGGACACGACCAGTCCCACCACGACGCCGCCGCCGGGGGCGCCCCGGACCACGGTCGTCGATCCCGACGGTCCCGGACTGCTTCCACCCATCACGTTGCCGGTGTTCCCGGGGCCTGCCCCGGCTCCCGCCGTCGATCAGCCGCAACCGGGCCAGGAGCCGGTGGCACCGACCTTGCCGAGGTAGCGTGACCTGCCGAACGTTCTCGCCCCGCTACACTGGCGTGCCGTGATGATCACCCTCGACCGCGTGACGAAGCACTACAAGTCTTCGGCGCGCCCAGCGCTCGACGACGTCTCGTTGAAAATCGACAAGGGTGAGTTCGTCTTCCTGATCGGCCCGTCGGGTTCGGGCAAGTCGACGTTCATGCGGCTGCTGCTGGCGGCCGAGACGCCCACCTCCGGTGACATCCGGGTGTCCAAGTTCCATGTCAACAAGCTCCCCGACCGGCACGTGCCGAACCTGCGTCAGGTGATCGGCTGCGTGTTCCAGGACTTCCGGCTGCTGCAGCAGAAGACGGTGTTCGAGAACGTGGCGTTCGCCCTCGAGGTGATCGGCAAGCGCGGCGAGGTGATCAACCGCGTCGTCCCGGACGTGCTCGAGATGGTCGGGCTGTCCGGCAAGGCCAATCGGTTGCCGAGCGAGCTGTCCGGTGGTGAGCAGCAGCGCGTCGCCATCGCGCGGGCCTTCGTCAACCGGCCGCTGGTCCTGATCGCCGACGAGCCCACCGGAAACCTGGATCCCGAGACCAGCAAGGACATCATGGATCTGCTGGAAAGGATCAACCGCACCGGGACCACGGTGCTGATGGCCACCCACGACCATCACATCGTCGACTCCATGCGGCAGCGGGTCGTCGAACTCGAACTCGGCCGGCTGATCCGTGATGAGCAGCGCGGCGTCTACGGAATGGATCGCTAAGTGCGCTTCGGCTTTCTCGTCAATGAAGTTCTGACCGGGCTTCGTCGCAACGTCACGATGACGGTGGCGATGATCCTGACCACCGCCATCTCGATCGGCTTGTTCGGTGGCGGTCTGCTGGTGGTCCGGTTGGCCGACCAGTCCCGGGACATCTACCTGGACCGCGTCGAGAGCCAGGTGTTCTTGACCGACGACATCTCGGCCAACGACCCCAACTGTGACGCCGAGGCGTGCAAGGCGCTGTACCGCCAGATCGACGACCGCGACGACGTCAGGTCGCTGCGCTTCCTCAATCGCGAGCAGGCCTACGACGACGCGATCAAGAAGTTCCCGCAGTACAAGGACGTGGCGGGCAAGGACGCCTTCCCGGCGTCGTTCATCGTCAAGCTCAACGACCCCGAGCAACACGAGGCGTTCGACAAGGCGATGGCCGGCCAGCCCGGTGTGCTCAACGTGCTCAACCAGAAAGACCTGATCGACCGGTTGTTCGCGGTGCTCGACGGGCTCAGTAGCGTCGCGTTCGCGGTGGCGCTGGTGCAGGCGATCGGCGCCGTGTTGTTGATCGCCAACATGGTTCAGGTGGCCGCGTACACGCGGCGCACGGAGATCGGGATCATGCGCCTGGTGGGCGCGACCCGCTGGTACACGCAGCTACCGTTCCTGGTCGAGGCGATGATCGCGGCCTTGATCGGTGTGGTGATCGCGATCGTGGGATTGATCGTGGTCAGAGCGGTGTTCCTGGAGAAGGCGCTCGACCAGTTTTATCAGTCGAATTTGATAGCCCGGGTCGACTACGCTGACGTGCTCTACTTCAGCGCACCGTGGATGCTGTTCCTCGGCCTGGCCATGTCCGGCATAACCGCGTATGTGACGCTGCGGCTCTATATACGAAGGTAGTCGTGAACTAGTGGCGACCAAGAAGTCCAGCCCCGCCGGCAACAAGCAGATTGTGGCCAGCAATCGCAAGGCGCGGCACAACTACATGATTCTCGATACCTATGAGGCGGGCATCGCGCTGATGGGCACCGAGGTCAAAAGCCTGCGCGAAGGCCAGGCCTCGCTGGCCGACGCGTTCGCCACCGTGGACGACGGCGAGATCTGGCTGCGCAACGTGCACATCGCGGAGTACCACCACGGCACGTGGACCAACCACGCGCCGCGGCGCAACCGCAAGCTGCTGTTGCACCGCAAGCAGATCGACAACCTGATCGGCAAGATCCGCGACGGCAATCTCACGCTGGTGCCGCTGTCGATGTACTTCTCCGACGGCAAGGTCAAGGTCGAGCTGGCGCTGGCCCGCGGTAAGCAGGCCCATGACAAGCGGCACGACATGGCCAAGCGTGACGCCGACCGGGAGATCACCCGTGAGCTCGGCCGCCGCGCCAAGGGCATGTCCTAGCCGTCCCCCCTTTGCACCGCGAGCGACCGTGTCTGTACGCCGACACGCCGCATTTCGCGTACTTCCGCGGACGCTCGGCGGTCGCGAGCGACACGAAAACGCCTCGGAATAATGGCTTGGCGTTCGCCGTTGGTGTTCGCGTACCATTGATTGTCCTGCCGAAAGTCGGTAGGGATGCGAGGGGCTGATCGGTTTCGACTTCGCGCATCGAATCAAGGGAAGCGTGCCGGTGCAGGCAAGAGACCACCGTAAGCGTCGTTGCAACCAATTAAGCGCCGATTCCAATCAGCGCGACTACGCACTCGCTGCCTAAGCGACTGCGTGTCTGTCAGACCGGGAGCGCCCTCGGCCCGGACCCTGGCATCAGCTAGAGGGACCCACCCACGGGTTCGGTCGCGGGACCCGTGGGGACATCAAACAGCGACTGGGATCGTCATCTCGGCTTGTTCGCGTGACTGAGAGATCCGAGTAGAGGCACAGCGAACTGCGCACGGAGAAGCCTCGAGGACATGCCGTAGGACCCGGGTTCAATTCCCGGCAGCTCCACGACAGAAGGCCCAGGTCAGAGTAAATCTCAGACCTGGGCCTTTTCTGTTGCCACTTAGATCACGCAGTGTGACGGGTCTGCCCCGGGCAGCGGGAAGAAGCCGATGCATTCCGGCGGGTTGGGCGGCGGCGGGGTCGGCGGAATATCCAGGGGCATGGGGTGAAAGATCCCGGTGCCCAAGTCGATCCAGCCGTACTGCCCGTTTTGTCCGCTGTACTCGTAACAGGACGACCAGTCGAAGTCGGGCCACGGCGCTTCAGCCGGCCGAGGATCCCCTGGACACCAGGTGGGCCGGGCCTGCGCGGTACCCGCCAGCGCCAAACCCGCCAGCGCCAAACCGGCCAGGCCCAAACCGGACATCACCACAGCCGTCGTCAATCCAACGATGCTCCGCTTCACGATGTGGGTGTTGTTCATGATGATTCCTTCGGTCATCGCAGCCGTGCGATCGTTTCTGGTAGCGCCATCGTCCGTCGCGTGACGACCCGCGGATGGGGTAGCGGGCTACCCCACGTTGGCGGTCGACGCTCGGAGAAGACTGACGTATCGCGGGCCCGGGCCGGATGCCGACTCCACGGCGCACGGATACCCCGGGATCCATCCCAGAAGATGCAGGTCAGGGACGGAATCCGGGTCTGCGTACCGTTCCTGATCGTCGATCGGCGTCAACCTCGCGCGTTGCCGGCATTGTGCCGTCCATCCAGGACAAGCACATCCGTCGTAGTCACGGGTTAGATTGAGGAATGTTTTCTCGCCGCATAGCTAGCCCCCAGGGCAGTGCGCGGTCAGGTGGTCGCTGGGTCGGGCTTGGCGCTACTGCACTCTTCGCCGCGGGCGCGCTGGTCGTCGCCCCGGGTACACCGGTGGCTGCCGCCGCCGACTGCGCCGACGCCGAAGTCGTCTTCGCGCGCGGCACCGATGAGCCGCCCGGCATGGGCCGTGTCGGCGACGCCTTCGTCGACTCCTTACGCAAGCAGGCCGTCGGCATGGACATCGCCACCTACGCGGTGGACTACAAGGCCGGCAAGCTGCAGCTGCACGGTGGTGACGGCGCCAAAGACGCGATTTCCCACATCAAGTCCACGCTGTCCTCGTGCCCCGACACCCAGATCGTGCTCGGCGGCTATTCGCAGGGTGCGAGCGTGATCAACATCGTGGCCGGCAACCCGCTGGGTGGCATCAAATGGGGCGATTCGCTGCCGCCCGAGTATGCCGACAACGTCGCGGCGATCACGACATTCGGCGACGTGGGTACCCGCACCAAGCAATCGATATCAATCCAGAGCGCACTGTTCGGGTCCAAGGCGATCGACTTGTGTAACCCCATGGATCCGATCTGCCACGAGGGCCAGGGCAACGAGTGGAGCGGACACACCGAGGGGTATGTCCCGGTGTACACCACCCAGGCGGCGGCCTTCGCTGCATCCAAGCTGCTGGCCGGATCTGGCGAGACGGTGCCCGGGTACGGCCCGGCGCTGCCGGGCTATGGCCCGACGCCGGACTACGGCCAGGTGCCGGGGTACGGCCCCGCGCCCGGATACGGCCCGACGACGCCGGCTTACGGTCCGGATACCACGTTGCACGGTCCGCAGCCGTATGGCCCGCAACCGGGATATACCCCGGGTGCTCCCGGCTACGGTCCGCAGACACCCCCGACGACCACCCCGCCGTCCTCCGAAGTCGGTTTGGTTTCCGCGGTTCGCTGACGAACCGAGCGCTGCAGGGTGTGTTTCGGCGGAGAGATCGACCGCCGCCTGGGATCATTGGTGATCGTTCCCTGCATGTGACGAACCGGGGAGTTGATCATGTTCTCCGCACAACGCGAGTTCGCCGCGTACGGCCCGTCGCACCTGGCGGTGCTCGCCCTGTTCACGACGGGCGCGGTGCTGCTGGTCGTGATCGGCCGCCGGCAGACCGAATCACAGGCCCGCGTCCTCAGCCGGGTACTGGCGGTGCTCCTCCTCGCCGCATTCATCGTCGCCCTGGCCTACAAGCTGGCCACCCCCACCCTCGACACCTCGATACCACTGCAGCTCTGTGACATCGCGGAACTGGCGGCGGCGTATGCCCTTTGGTCCCAGCGGCATTGGGCCTTCGTGCTCACCTACTACTGGGGCCTCGTGCTGAGCTCGCAGGCGTTGATCACGCCGGATATCGGCACGCCCACCGAAGGCGCCCCGGATTTTCCGCACCATCTGTTCGTCACGTTCTTCACGTTGCACGTCCTGGTGGTGTGGGCGGCCATCTATCTCACCTGGGGTCGGGGGATGCGACCGCGGTGGCGCGACTACCGCTTGGCGGTCATCGTCACCCTCGGATGGGTGGCGTTCACCTTCGCCTTCAACGCGATCGCCGGAACCAATTACGGCTATCTGAATCGCAAGCCGCCGACCGCGTCAATCCTGGACGTATTGGGTCCATGGCCGGTGTATCTGCTGGCCGAGATCGTCATCGTCCTCATCGTGTGGGCGTTGATGACCTGGCCGTGGGAGCGGGCGCGGGCCCTGGCCGCCGGTGAGCACGCAATCTCGCAGCGGTCACCTGACTGAGCCGCCCTCACACCACCTAGCTGTGAAGATGCTGTCAATCGTGGCGAAAAGCCATCATTGACAGCGACACTTTGACGGGCTACGTATATTACGCGCGACGGCGTTTTTGTATCGCTTGCGACCTGTCCCACCGGGCGACAGTGGCCTGATCGAAGGGGCGGGTTGTGCAGACCAAGGCAGCAGAAGCGAGCGGGGGAGCGAATGGCTCGCCCATCGCCAGGGCGATCCGGACGCTCGCGGTGCCGATCTTGCTCGGCTGGGTGGTGCTGACCGTCCTGACCAACGCTTTCGTCCCATCGCTGGAGAAGGTCGGCGAGGAGAACACGGTCGGGCTGAGCGCCAAAGACGGCCCCGCGATGATCGCGATGCAAAAGATCGGCAGCAACTTCCAGGAGTTCGACTCCGACAGCAACGCCATGGTGGTGCTGGAGGGCGAACAGCCCCTCGGCGACGACGCACACCACTACTACGACGGCATCGTCGACAAGCTCGAGGCCGACACCGCCCACGTGCAGCACGTGGCCGATTTCTGGGGCGACCCGCTGACGGCGGCGGGTGCGCAGAGCAACGACGGCAAATCCGCCTACGTTCAGGTCTATCTCCGCGGCAATCAGGGTGAGACGCTGGCCAACGAATCGGTTGCCGCGGTGCGGGAGATCGTCGCGCAATCGTCGCCGCCGCCCGGGGTCAGTGTCTACGTCACCGGTGGCGCCCCGCTGGTGTCGGATCAGCACCATGCCGGCGACAAGAGCGTCGCGCGGGTCACCGCCATCACGCTGGTGGTGATCGCGGTGATGCTGCTGATCGTCTACCGGTCGGTGGCCACCATGATCCTGGTGCTGCTGATGGTGTTCCTGGAGCTCGGCGCGGCCCGCGGCATCGTGGCCTTCCTGGCGCACAGCGGGATCATCGGGTTGTCGACGTTCGCCGTGAACCTGTTGACGCTGATGGTGATCGCCGCCGGTACCGACTACGCGATCTTCGCGATCGGGCGCTATCAGGAAGCACGGGGCGCCGGCGAGGACCGAGAAACCGCCTACTACACCATGTTCCGCAGCACATCGCACGTCGTCCTCGGATCCGGCATGACGATCGCCGGAGCGATGCTGTGTCTGAGCTTCACCCGGCTGCCGTACTTCCAGACTATGGGCGTGCCGTGCGCGGTAGGCACGTTCGTCGCGGTCGTCGCCGCGCTGACGATGGGGCCGGCGGTCATCGTGATCGGCAGCCGGTTCGGACGGTTCGAACCCAAGCGCAGCATCCGGTCCCGGGGCTGGCGCCGGGTCGGCATTGCCGTCGTGCGGTGGCCCGGCCCGATCCTGGCCGCGACGCTGGGCCTGGCCCTCGTCGGCCTGCTCACCCTGCCCGGCTACAAGACCAATTACGACCCGCGCAGATACCTACCGTCCGACCTGCCCGCCAGCGTCGGATATGCCGCGGCGGAAAGGCATTTCAGCGCCGCGCGGATGAATCCCGAGCTGCTGATGGTCGAGACCGACCGGGACCTGCGCAACCCCGCGGATTTTCTCGTCATCGATCGGATCGCCAAAGGCGTGGTCCGGGTACCCGGTGTCTCGCGGGTTCAGGCCATCACCCGGCCCAACGGCCGCCCGATCGAGCACACGTCGATTCCGTTCCTGCTGAGCCGGCAGGGGACGACGAACACGATGAACCGGAAGTACATGCAGGACCGGATGGCCGACATGCTCGTCCAGGCCGACGAGATGCAGAAGACGATCGACACCATGGAGGAGATGTCGCGGCTCACGCAGCAGATGGCCGACACCACGCATTCCATGGTCACCAAGACCAAGACGATGACCCTCGATATCGCCGAGTTACGCGACAACATCGGCAATTTCGACGATTTCCTGCGTCCGCTGCGCAACTACTTCTACTGGGAGCCGCACTGCTACGACATCCCGTTGTGCGCGTCCCTCCGATCGATCTTCGACACCCTCGACGGGATCGACGCCCTGACCGACGACGTGCAGGAGTTGGTGCCCGACTTGGAACGGCTTGATTCGTTGATGCCGCAATTGGTCACGCTGCTGCCGCAGCAGATCGAGAGCATGCGCAAGATGAAGACGATGATGCTCACGCAGCGGGCCACACAGGCGGGGCAACAGGATCAGATGGCCGCGATGCAGGAGAATTCGACGGCCATGGGCAAGGCCTTCGACGAAGCCCGCAATGACGACACGTTCTACCTCCCGCCGGAAGCCTTCGACAACAAGGACTTCAAGCGCGGCATGAAGAACTTCATCTCGCCGGATGGAAAGTCGGTGCGGTTCATCATCAGTCATGAGGGTGATCCGGCGACCCCAGAGGGGGTCGACCATGTGGACCCGATCAAACTGGCAGCCAAGGAAGCGCTCAAGGGCACGCCCCTGGAAGGTTCCAAGATCTATCTGGCCGGCACCGCGGCCACCTACAAGGACATGCGCGACGGCTCGTTCTATGACCTGATCATCGCCGGAATCGCGGCGGTGTCACTGATTTTCATCATCATGCTGTTGATCACGCGAAGTATGGTGGCGGCGGCGGTGATCGTCGGCACGGTGCTGTTGTCGCTCGGCGCGTCATTCGGGTTGTCCGTGCTCGTCTGGCAGCACCTGCTCGGGTTGGAGCTGCACTGGATGGTGCTGGCGATGTCGGTCATCCTGCTGCTCGCGGTCGGCTCCGATTACAACCTGCTCCTTGTGTCCCGATTCAAGGAAGAGCTGTCGGGTGGACTGAAAACGGGCATCATCCGGGCCATGGCCGGAACCGGCTCGGTGGTGACCTCGGCGGGCCTGGTGTTCGCCTTCACCATGGCCTCGTTCGCGTTCAGTGACCTGAAGGTGATGGCACAGGTGGGCACGACGATCGCGCTGGGCTTGCTGTTCGACACCTTGATCGTCCGGTCGTTCATGACACCGGCGATCGCGGCGATGCTGGGTCGCTGGTTCTGGTGGCCGCAGGTCATCCAGTCGGCGGCGTCGAAGCGGCGATTGGCTGCGCTGCAGCACTAGTGCGCCTGCACACCGTGGGGAAAAGCGGTGACAAACAAATCTGCCCACGTGTGAGCAGAACGCTCACACGTGGGCAGAATCGTCTACCTACTTCTTGTTGCCTCCAGGCCGCGGAGGTGGCGGCGGCTTGGCCTTGGTGGTGGGCTCGAACTTGCCGCCCTTTTTCGGATCGAATGTTCCGGCCATGGTGATCCCTCTCGTTCGTTTCGATAGTTCCACCAAGACCCACCGTAGCGAGGAATGCGTGACCGCGCAGCAAACAGAGCGCCGACGCGACACTCCGCGTCGGTTGCGACACGGTCACAGGACGATACCTATCAGTACATCACTGGCCACATTGGCAACATTGATCACTAACGTCACTTGAGCGAATGGTGACGTCGTGTCGACGTCCCTGTATTGGGAAGGTGTGACATGTCGCGACGTCCTCGCGGTGCTTCGACGATGGCCACGGCGGCCGCAATCGGGCTCGTCGTCGCCGTCGGCGTGGCGCCCCCGGCCTCTGCCGAACCCTGTGAAGGTGCGGCCGCGGCCGCACAACCCCTGGCGCATCAGGCTTTCCAGATTCCCAACCCATCCAAGCTGGCCCCGCTCAACCGGCCCATCGGACACAAACCCGTGGGGGCCAACGATCAGGCTCCGTTGCCTCGGCTCGGGCAGCTGCCGTTGGCCATCCTGAAGGCGCTGATCCCGAACAGCGGGCAGGTCAGGCAACGCGCAGCGGTGGTGCCGGCACCCAATCCCGGTGGTGCCCAACCTGCCCCGAACGCCGCCCAGCCGGCCCCGGTCCCCGCGGCGCCGCAACCCGCCCCGGCTCCGGCGGCCCAGCCGGCCCCGGGGGCGCCGCCCGGAACGTCGATCGTCGGCTGGGTGACCGGTCCCGACAGCCCCAACCAGACGATCCAGCGGTTCGCGATCACCGGGACCGACCTCGGAATCATGTGGGACAACGGCGATCCGGTGAACCGCCAGGTGCTGATGGCCTTCGGTGACACCAACGGATACTGCGGCATTCCAGGCAAGCAGTGGCGGTACAACGCGCTGTTCCGCAGTACGGACGGATCGCTGTCGCGGACCGTCGCCGTGCCCGACGGCGTGGTCGCCAACCGGTATTCGGGTTCTCCGGTGTGGCGCCAGGGCATCTCCAAACAGATCATCAACAGCATCGGACGGGCCCCGGAGGAGACGGGCATCATCCCGACCGCGGGCATCGCCGTCGGGCGCAACCAGTATCTGAATTTCATGTCGATCCGGAACTGGGACAGCCCAGGGGCGTGGTCCACGAATTTCTCGGCGATCGCGATGTCGCCGGACAACGGTGAGAACTGGGGTGTCTACCCGGGCACTATCCGTACCCCCGGTGGGGGCAATGAGAACTTCCAGATGGGTGCGTTCCTCAAGCCCGGCCCCGGCGATCCGTACATCTACTCGTTCGGCACGCCGAACGGGCGGGGCGGATCGGCCTACCTCGCGCGGGTGGCTCCTGGCCTGATCCCGGATCTCACCAAATACGAGTACTGGAACGCCGACAACAATGCCTGGGTCCCGGGCAATCCGGCCGCTGCGACGCCGGTGATCCCGGGCCCGGTGAGCGAAATGTCGGCTCAGTACAACACGTATCTCAAGCAGTACCTCGTGCTCTACGGCAACGGGGCCAACGATGTGGTGATGCGTACCGCGCCCGCGCCGCAGGGGCCGTGGGGGCCCGAGCAGTTGATCGCGCCGTCGTCGCAGATCCCCGGTGGGATCTATGCGCCGTATCTGCACCCGTGGTCGACGGGCAAGGAGCTGTACTACAACCTGTCGCTGTGGTCGGCCTACAACGTCATGCTGATGAAGACGGTCCTGCCGTAACCTGAGCCAGCGGGGCCAGCAGGGCATCGAGCCCGTACTCGAATACCGCGTCGTAGTCGGTGGGGGACTGCAGCGCGGCGACGAGCGCCTGGTCCGGCCAGTCGGCGGTCCACAGCGAGGGGTCTTCTTCCTGGTGCCGGGGGCCGCGCACCGCCGAAAACTGCATCACCGCAGACGAGATCACGTGCACCTGCACGGCGCGCAGAACCAGAGCGGCGCGGGTTCCGGTGACGCCCAGCTCGGCCAGTTCGGCCGCCAGCCGTTGCTGGACCGGCAGGAACAAGGTCGGGGTCCGGTCCCGCTCGTGGGCGATCGCCAAGAGGTGCTGTCGGCGAATGAGCAGGCTGCGTTGGTTGCGGGCCAGGGCCGCAATCCGATTCACCGGCCCGTGCCCCGTCATGGGCAGTCCGGCCATCTCGGTCAGCAGCCGGTCGACCAGGCTGTCGAAGAGCGCGTCGCGTCCGCCGACATGCCAGTAGATGGAGGTGACGGCCACGCCGATGCGCTCGGCCAGTGCCCGCATCGAGAACGCGTCCACCCCATCGGATTCGATGAGGACCGCCGCCGTGTCGAGGACGACATCGGCATCGATCGCCTTGGTTTTCGGACTCATCCGCCGGCTGCCGCCTCGCTGATTCGCTCGGCCTCGGGCAGGTCGAGATAGCGCTCGAGATTGCGGTGCATGTTGATGATCCGACGCTCCTCGCTGGACAGCACAAGATGGGTGAACCCAGGCTGATGCATACCACGTTGCAGGCCGGTCAGCACCGCGATGTCCTGGCTCATCACCACACCGGGGTGGGCATCGGCCGCACTCATGTGGACGTCGGCCGGCCTGGTTCTCGGGGCCTGCGCCGGCATCCGGGTCATCAGCGTCATCACCAGCTCGCCGCGATCGGGGTCGGGCCCGGGCAGGGACGTCATCACGGTGAGATGGTCGGCGCTGGCCAGAAACGTCATGTTGGGGAAGACGTTGTACTGGTGCAGGCGCATCACCTGGTCGGTGGTGGCCCAGTCGATGTCCACGCCGCGACCGGCCGCGAATTGCTTGATCTGCGCGGCGATCACGTCGGCCACCGACTGGCCCGCGCCCTGCTGATCACGTGGAAACGGCGTACCCTCGGCGACCCCCATCAGCGGGCCCTGCGTGTATACGTAGGCGTCCCACACCTCTTCGTCGCTCAGTGCGCCGGAGAGCCGCGGGCTGGGCACCCCGTACAGCGATTCGGACTTGCCGGTGTGACCCCAGATCATCTGTGGTGCGTACACGTCATCCATGCAGCGGTGCAGTTCTGGATGCAGGGTCTGGACGTGGTAGGTCTCGCTGTAGCCGTCGGCGATGGTCTTCCAGTTCGCGTCGACGGCGATTGTCATGGTTGCGTAGCAACGGAAGTCGCCCAGTCCGCACCAGGCGATATCCGTCGGGACCGCCTCCAGATAGTCGGCCAGCGGCATGGCGGACGTGTCGAGGTTGACGAAGACCAACCGCTCCCAGGTGTCGACCTGCACCGGCGCCAGCGGAAACTCGGACATGTGGACCGTCCCGAACCCCTTGCGGTTCGGGATCCGCTTGAGCGCTCCGGCCAGATCCCAGGTCCAGCCGTGATAGCCGCACTTGAGCTCGCGCAGCGACGAACCGGCGCCGGTGCACAGCGCGTTGCCGCGGTGGCGACACGCATTCTGAAACGCGCGCAGCACTCCGTCGTCCCCATGGACGATCAGCACTGAATAAGGCCCGCAACGGTATTCGAAGTAGTCGCCCGGCTCGGCCACATGATCGACCGTGCACGCCACCTGCCACACCCGTGGCCACATGCGCTCCACTTCGAGTTGGGCGAACGCCGGGGAGTGGTAGCGCTCGGCCGGCACCAGGGTGGGGCGCGCGGGCGGATCGCCGATCGCGTCTACTCGCCGGAGATGGTCGGTTTGCGTGGAACTCAGGGCCATGGAAAAGCCTCCCGCTGCGAAGATCGAAAACTCGGCACGGCAGTTCTGTAACGGTGTTACATTGCCACCGTAGCGGCCTCCAAGCGTCAAGGGAGCAAAAACGTGTTCGATCTCAAGATCACCGGCGGAACGGTCGTCGACGGCACCGGTGCAGACCGATTCACCGCAGACGTCGCGATCAAGGACGGGAAGATCGTCGAGGTGCACCGACGCGGTCCGAATGACCCCGCGATGGCCGGCGATGCGGCCGAAACCATCGATGCGGCAGGCAAGATCGTCGCCCCGGGCTTCGTCGACATCCACACCCACTACGACGGCCAGGTCAGCTGGGACGACGTGCTCGAACCGTCGAGCAACCACGGTGTCACCACCGTGGTGGCAGGTAACTGCGGCGTCGGCTTCGCGCCCGTGCGGCCCGGCCAGGAGGAATGGCTGATCAAGCTGATGGAGGGTGTCGAGGACATCCCCGGGACCGCCCTGACCGAAGGCATCACCTGGGGTTGGGAGTCCTTCGGCGAATACCTCGATGTGATCGGCAAGCGCGAGCTGTCCGTCGACATGGGCACCCAGATCGCCCACGGCGCGATTCGCGCGTACGCGATGGGTGAGCGCGGCGCCCGCAACGAAGCGGCCACACCTGACGACATCAAGGCCATGGCCGAGTTGGTTCAGGAGGCGATCGAGGCTGGGGCGCTGGGCTTTTCGTCGTCACGCACGCTGGCGCACCGTGCCATGGACGGTGAGCCGGTGCCCGGCACCTTCGCTGCCGAGGACGAGCTGTTCGCCCTGGGCCGCGCGACGGCGGCGGGTGGCGCTGCGGTGTTCGAGCTCGCCCCGCAGGGGGCGGCCGGTGAGGACATCGTCGCACCGAAGACCGAGCTGGAGTGGATGCGCCGGCTCGGCGAGGAGATCGACTGTGCCTTGAGCTTCGCCCTGATTCAGGTCGACGCCGACCCGAACCTGTGGCGCGAGCAGCTCGACCTGTCGGCAGCGGCGCACCAGGCCGGGAGCCGGCTGTTCCCACAGGTGGCAGCGCGGCCGTTCGGCATGCTGCTGGGATTCCCGGGTCATCACGCCTTCACCCACCGGCCGACCTACCGGCGCCTGCTGGCCGAATGTACCCGCGAGGAACTCGCCGAGCGACTCGCGGAACCCAAGGTGCGCGCCGCGATCCTGGCCGAAGAGGACCTGCCGATCGACCCGACAAAACTCTTCGACGGCATGTTCATGCTCGCGCAGAACGCGGCGAACCGGCTGTACCACATCGGCGAGCCGCCGGATTACGAACCGACCGACGAGCGCACTGTTGCCGCGATTGCCGCGCAGCGCGGCGTGGACCCGCTGGCCGCGATGTACGACCTGATGCTCGAGGCCAATGCCGGTGCCATGCTGATGTATCCGATGTTCAACTACTCCGACGGCAATCACGATGCGATCCGCGAGATGCTGACCCACCCGGCCGGCGTACTCGGCCTGTCCGACGGTGGCGCCCACTGCAGCATGATCTGCGACGCCTCGTATCCGACGTTCCTGCTGACGCACTGGGCCCGGGACCGGCATCGCGGCGAGAAGCTGCCGTTGGAGTATGTGATTCGCAAGCAGTCGCACGACACGGCGCAGCTGTACGGGATGTCGGACCGCGGCGTGATCAGCGTGGGCAAGAAGGCCGATGTCAACGTCATCGACTTGGACGCCCTGACCCTGCATGCCCCGAAGATGGTGCACGACCTGCCCGCCGGCGGAAAGCGCCTGGTGCAAGGGGCAAGTGGCTACGACGCCACGATCGTCAGTGGCGTCGTCACCCGCCGCCATGGCGCCGACACCGGGGCGCGCCCTGGTCGTCTCGTGCGCGGGACCCGCTGATCGGCAGTGGGGTTCCGTTACGATCCGCGTCACCGGCCGGTGCAACCGCCGGCCCCGCCCGCTGACGCGTTCACCGTCCACACTGCCGTTGTCGCCGAAGGGGTTTCGCTGGCCTTCGTCCGCGAGGGCATCGGCGGCGTGCCGCTGCTGCTGGTGCACGGTTATCCCGAGACCAAGCGCATCTGGTGGCGCAACATCGAGGCCCTGGCTGCGGCCGGGTTCGAGGTGATCGTCCCGGATCTGCGCGGCATGGGGGACAGCTCGATCCCGCCCGACGATCAGCATGACATCGTCACCTACTCGCGTGATCTGTATGCGTTGGTCCATGACCGGCTCGGGCACGACTCCTGTTTGATCGCGGCGAGTGACGTGGGCGCTGTCGTCAGCACCGACCTGATCCACCGCTATCCCGGATTCGTCACGGGGTTCTGTGTTTTCAACACGGTTCCGCCCATGGCGGTCGACTACTCGGGCATCGGCACCCGACATCCGGCATCTGTCGGCGGCGCCGCCGATCCCACCGGCGACTACCGCTGGATGCAGGGCGCCTTCCCGGACGAGCTCGCGGCGATGCTGCCCACACCGGAAGCGCGCCGGCAGTGGGTCGCGGCCATGTATACCAATCGGTTGTGGGGATCGCCCTATACGTTCAGCCAGACCGACGTGGATTTCATGACCGAACCGTTCGGTGACGAGGCGCGGCTACGTGCCGGGTGGGCGTCCTACCAACTCGCCTACGGCCGGGCCATGGCCGACATTCCGCTGATGGACGCCGTCGACGTGCGCACGCTGGTGTTGTACGGCCCCGACGATCACGTCGTCGGCGAGGACTTCATTCCGCGCACCGAGCGGGCGTTCCGCAATCGCATTGGGCCGCTGGTGGTTCCGGGGGCCGGTCACTTCCTGCAATGGGAGCGCGCCGACATCTTCAATCAGCTGATCCCCGCGGTGTTCGGAGACGTCATCGCGACCCGTCGGTTGGCTGGGCCAGAATCGACCCGCCCAGCCACCGTCTGAGGAAGCGCCGCAACTCTTCTCGGCTCCGGCCGGGCTCGTTGGGCGCGACGAAGAACGACAGCATGGTGCGGAGCGTGAACTCCACGAGCTCACGCAGGGCGGCTTCGTCGTACCCGTACTTTTCCCAGTCGACATCGAACCGGGTGATCATCCGCATGCCGAACGCCTGTCCTTCGTCTGAGGCGACGTTGACCGAGCTGGCGGCGGCCTGCGGCCCGGACAGCATGATGCGCAGATGCGGGACGCGGGCGACCTCCTCCAAGGTGAACATGACGCCTTCGGTCATCGCCTCGGCCGGGTCGGTGATGCCGCGCACGCTCTCGGCGAGCCGGTCGAGAAATCCGTCGACCGTGGCGATGGCCGCCGCGTGCATCAGGGACTCTGCGGTGGGGAAGTAGCGGTACACGGTCTGGCGGATGACGCCGAGGGAACCCGCGACGTCGGCGATGCTGATCCCGGTGCCGGTCTCGGCGATCAGCTGCACCGCCGCGGCGACGATGCGTTCGGAGGCTTCCTCGTCGCTGGCGGGCGGCCGCCCGTCCCATCCGCGCCTACGCGCCATGGTTCGGATCTTCGGCCGGCAGCATCCCTGCAGGATATCGCCACCCGGCCGTTGACGGCCGGCACCCGCGTGTAGTAATCATACAAACGAAGCGTTGTTTGTATGATTGGTTTCGATCGGCAGGCAATCGCTGTGCGAGCAGTCGAGACAAGCGAGGTGGCACCGATGACGGATCTGATCGTGCGGAAGATGAGGTTCGCGTTCGCGGACCACCGCGTCCCGTTCCTGTGGAACGAGGCCAACCCGGCATTCTCGTCGATGGCGAACGCGGTGTCGTTCCTGGCCATCGCCTTCGAGAAGATGATCGGCCACATGATCACCGAGGCCATGCCGTTCATCTCCGACCCGGAAGTGGCCGAGGAGGCCCAGGCCTTCGTGCGGCAGGAAGGCCAGCACGCGATGGCCCACCGTCAGCACGCCAAGGGGCTCATCAAGACCTACCCGGGCCTCAAGGAGACTCTCGACGAGGTGATCAAGGCGTTCGACGACCTGACTGCCGAGACACCGCTGAAGTACCGGTTGGCCTACACCGCCGATCTGGAGGCGACGTTCACCCCGGTGTTCAAGCTGATGCTCGACCATGACGACACCCTGTTCGCTCCGGGGGACGACCGGGTGGCGTCACTGTTCCTGTGGCACTTCGTCGAAGAGGTCGAGCACCGCAGCTCGGCGTTGATCATCTATGACGCGGTGGTCGACGATCCGTGGTACCGGATGCGGGTCGCGCCGTCGATCTTCAAACACGTGTGGGCCGTGCTCAAGGTGGCCTGCGACGGCTTCAACAAGCACGTGCCACTGGAGGAACGCAAGATCGACGCGATGTCGATGTTCGGCATGCAGGCGCGGAAAAAGGTTCTGCTGCAGAAGCTTCCGTTCACCAAGGCCCCGTACGACGGCCCGGTGGAGAACGCGTTCGCGCATCTGCCGGTACGCGAGATGCTGATCGCCCTCACCGGCGTCGGACGCAGCCAGGTCCCGGGCCACAACCCGGCCCACGAGAAACTGCCGGCGTTGGCCGACGAGTGGTTCCAGCGGTACGAGGACGGCTACGAGGTCACCCAGTGGTACACCGCGGGTGACGCCGCGCAGGAGAAAGCAGCCACCGCCGATGTCTGATCTGTGTACCCCCACCTTCGCCGGATTGGCGCAGCGCCTGGGCTTTTCGTGCGATACCGCCGGCGGGCTGGTCGAGTTCCGCAACCCGTTCGGCCTGGAGAACTGGACGCTGCCGGTGCTCGAGCTCACCGTGATCGCCGGTGCGATCCTCGCACTGGTGTACGCGGTCGTGCGGTTCCGCAGGCACAACGACCCCACCAACCTGGTGCTGTGGTTCGGCGCCATCGCCTACCTGCTGATCATCGAGCCGCCGCTGTACTTCCCGGGCGCGTTCGGGATCAGCGAGCACGTCGACACGATGTTCGCGCACAACGTGTTCACCGTGGACTTCCTGTGGGGCCGGCTCCCGCTCTACATCGTCGCGATCTACCCGATGATGGCGACCGTCGCGTACGAGATCGTCCGGATTCTCGGCGTCTTCCGTCGCCGCGGCGTGCTCATCGGCGCGGTCTGCGTCGGGTTCGTCCACCACGCGTTCTACGAGATTTTCGACCACATCGGGCCGCAACTGCGGTGGTGGGAATGGACGCTGGAGCATCCGATGAACCAGCCGTTCTTCGCCTCGGTGCCGCTGCCCAGTGTGGTGGTGTTCGCCGCGCTGTGGCCGATGTCGTTGGCCTTCTGCGTGCAGCTGTTCGTCGGCCGCCACGTCGACGACGGTAAGACCTTCAGCGGGCTGCAGCTTCTCGGCCGCACCATCGTCGTCGGTGTGCTGGCGTCCATCGGGACCGCGGTGCTGCCCATGCCCGCGACCATCGGTGCTGCCATCTCGGGTAGCACCACGGTGGGTGGGGTGATCTATGCCGCCGAGCTCGTCGTGCTGACACTCGTGGCGATCCCGGTGCTGTTCGGTCAATGGACCGCCCTGCGCAACGACAGCGACCCCGGCACGGTGCGTTACTCGAACCCGCTCATCCTGCGGTACGCCGTGGTGTACCTGGCGGTGATGACAGTGCTGTGGCTGACCGCGCTGCCGGCCTACTTCGGTGCGATCGACGGCGTCACCGCCGACGGCGATCCCGTCGGCAGCCTCACCTACACCGTGCTCTGCCTGGTGATCGCCGGATTGTCGATCGCCGCCGCGGCGACCGCGCATCCGGCTCGGCACCAGCCCGATGTGGTGACCACGGACGAATCCACAGGCGCGCCACAGAGCTGACCGGGCGGGTCATGGGGCAGAATTGCGGAGATGCCGACACCGCCGCAACGCCCCGGCGACCCCGGCCGGCGAGGCTGGCAAGGTCGAGGTCCGGTGCCGCCGCCTGACCCGGCCACCCGACGGCTGCCCCGCCCCGGGCAGCCGGAGGCGCCGACCCAGCAGATCCGGCCGCGCTACCAGCCTCCGGAGGCCGCGACCGAGCAGATCAGGCGGAACCCGCCGCCTGCCGGGTCCAGGCCGACGGGCCCACCACAACAACCACCGCCGGCACCACCACCGCCACCACCGACCGGACCGCCGCCGAGGCCGCCGGCCGCAACCGATCGGCCGCAGCCAGAGCCGACCAAGTCGTCGTCACGCTGGCGCAGCCCGCTGGCGATCGCGCTGATCGCCGTCATCGTGGTCGCCGTTGTGGTGATCGGCTTGACGGGCGCCGAACTGTACGCACGGCACAAGGCCGGCACCGTGCTGGTGGCGATCGCCGAATGCATCGTCGAGGACGAGGCGTCGGTGTCGTTCGGGGTCAGCCCGCCGTTCCTGTGGCAGCACATCACCGGCCACTACACCAACATCTCGGTGAAAACCGGGGGCACGCAGGTGCAGGCCGCCAAGGGGATGACCGCTGACGTGGCGCTGTCCGACATCCGGTTGGAGGGCACCGCGGACTCCAAGGGCACGATCGGATCATTGACTGCCACGTTGTCCTGGACGGCAGCCGGGATCAAGGACACCGTGGCGGAGAACCTGCCCGGGGTCGGTGCGCTCGTCACCGATGTCAGCACCGACCCGTCCGCCGGCACCATCACCATGGAGGCGGTGGGGGACACCAAGGTGACCGCCAAGCCGGTGGTGAACGACGGCGACCTGGACCTGCAGATCACCGACGTCAGTGGTCCGTTCGAGAAGGACACCGTGCAGACGGCGCTCGACGGGCTCACGACGCAGCTGAACGACGCCTATCCGTTGGGGATTCACGCCGACAGCGTCGAGGTGACCGACACCGGTGTGGTGGGCAAGTTCTCCAGCCAGAACGCGTCCATTCCCAACGACGAGTCCGACGACGCCTGCTTCTCCCAGCTCTGATGCTGACCCGAGCCGCAGCGGTCGGTGTGCTGATGCTCGCGGTACTGTCCGGCGCCCCGCTCGCCCGCGCTCAGGATCCGAGCCCGCTGCTGCCGCTGGTCGATGCCGCGGCGCAACGTCTTCAGACCGCAGATCCCGTGGCCGCCAACAAGTTTCGCACCGGTGGAAATATCGAGGACCCACAGCGCGAACAGCAGGTCATCGCCGCCACCACGGCCGAGGCCGCCAGTCGGAACATCGACCCGGCCTACGTGGGCCAGGTGTTCCGGGATCAGATCGATGCGACGGTCGCCGTGGAGCACGGTCTGTTCGCACACTGGAAGCTGAATCCGGGTACCGCTCCCACCGACGCCCCGGATCTCGCGGCGTCGAGATCCACCATCGACGCGCTCAACCACACGATGGTGAACGAGATCGCGGACCGGTGGCCGACCCTGCACTCGCCGTCGTGCGCGGCCGACCTGGCGGGCGCCGTCGACGCGGTGGCCACGGCGCGGCAGCTGGATCCGCTGTATCGGCGGGCGCTGGACCACGCCACCCGCTCCTACTGCCGCTGACCGTGGTCCACATCCGAGTATTGACGTTTCTGTAGACCGTGGGCGGGTATCCCTGGCCGCAGGAGGTCAGGAAATGCCTACATGGAGTTGGATCGTCATCGTCGTAGTCGCCGTGGTCATCGTGCTGCTCGCGGTGGTCGTGGTTGCATCGATGATGCGTCAGAAGCGCAGTGAGCGGCTCAGGGAACAGTTCGGGCCGGAGTATGAGCACGCCGTCGAGACAGCGGGCGGCCAACGTGCAGCGGAGCGGGAACTGCTTGCGCGCGAACGGAAACACAACAAGCTCAAGATCAACGAGTTGGCCCCCGAATCCCGGGCGCGGTATGTCGAGGCGTGGGGCGTGACTCAGTCCGGGTTCGTCGACAATCCGGCAAAATCGGTCGGCGAAGCGGATCGCCTGGTGACCGAGGTGATGCGCGAACGCGGTTATCCGGTAGACGATTTCGAGCAACGTGCCGCTGACATCTCGGTCGACCATCCCAAGGTGGTCGAACACTACCGGGCTGCGCACATCCTGCACCTGGCTCAGGAGCAGGGCGAGATCGGTACCGAGGCGCAACGTGAGGCGATCGTGCACTATCGCGCGCTCTTCGAGCAATTGGTCGGCGCGGTGCCTGACGTGCAGCGCGGGGCCGACGCCCGGGACGTCGAGCCGGACGCCCGGGCCCAACGCGATGCCGGCAGGCACGAGGCCGGCACGAACGACGCCGGCACGGATTCGACGAAAGAGGCACGAGCATGACCACGCACGACGAACACCCGACGGCCGCCCGGCCGGAGGGCACGGATGCGCCGGAAGCCGAGGCCGCGGACCTGCGGGAGAACCAGGGCACGGACGTGGAGCCTGCGCCCCGCGAGGCGGAGTCACCTGCGCCCGCCGGCGAGGCCCGGACACCGACCGAAGACAACACGTTGTTGTTCGCCGACGAGCATCGGTCAGGGCTGCACTCCCGCTGGAATGACGTGCAGGCCGCGTTCGTCGACGACCCGAAGGCGGCAGTGCAGAAGGCCGACAACCAGGTGGCCGAAGTCGTCGAAGAGCTCACCGCGAGTTTCGCCGACACGCGTTCTCGGCTCGAGGCGCAATGGGCTCGAGGGGAGGACGCCTCGACCGAGGATCTCCGGGTGGCTCTGCAGCGCTATCGCGATTTCTTCCAGCGGTTGCTCTCGGTGTGAGGCAGCGGGCTACAGACTCTCGATGATGGCGTTCTTGATCGCCTCGGAGTTGGTGCCGAAGACCGCCTGCACGCTGTTGCCCACCTCGATGACACCCGCGGCGCCCAACGCCTTCAGCAGGTCCTGGTCGACTTTGGTCTTGTCGGCGACCTCCATGCGGAGCCGGGTGATGCAGGCATCGACGTTGACCAGGTTTTCCCGGCCGCCGAATGCCGCGATGATCTGTTCGGCCTGCGTGTCGGCCCGCGTGGGTGCGGTGAGGGTGCCGGTGACGGCACCGCCGGCCGCACTGTCACTGGTGGAATCGCCGGCACCGCCGACCGTCGAGGAATCGGCTCCTTCACCGAGGTTCGCCTGCTCCTCGGCGTCGAACTCCGCCTCTGGCTCGCGACCTGGGGTGCGCATGTTCCACCGCGTGATCGCCACGTAGAACAACACGAAGTAGACGACGGCGAACACCGCACCCATCACGATGATCAGCCAGATGTTGTGGGCCGCGGGCGCACCCCCGTACAGCAGCAGGTCGATCAGCCCGGCCGAGAACGAGAAGCCCAAGTGGATGTCGAGCAGGTAGGCGATCGCCAGGGACAGCCCGGTCAACAGTGCGTGGATGACGTAGAGCGGGAACGCCACGAACATGAACGCGAACTCGAGCGGCTCGGTCACCCCGGTGAGGAACGCCGTCAGGGCGGCCGCCGACAGGATGCCGACCGCGACCTTGCGCTGTTTCTTGTTCGCGGCCAGGATCATCGCCAATGCCGCGGCGGGCAGGCCGAACATCAGGATCGGGTAGAACCCCGAGGTGAGAATGCCGGCGGTGGGGTCACCGGCGGCGAACCGGGTGAGCTCGCCGGTGGCCACCGTGCCGTCCGGGGTCTGGTAGTCGCCGTAGATGAACCAGACGTAGGAGTTCGGGATGTGGTGCAGGCCCAGCGGAATCAGCATGCGGTTGGCGAAGCCGTAGACGAAGGCCCCCAGCGCGCCCGCGCCCCCGATGAACCTGCCCAATGCGGTGAGGCCGGCATCGAAGATCGGATAGAAGTAGCTCATCAGGAACGCGAGGAGCAGGCAGGCCAGCGAGACCACGATGGGGACGAATCTCCGGCCACCGAAAAACCCGAGATATGAAGGCAATTGGATGGTGTGATAGCGGTCGAACAGCCACGCCGTCACCAGGCCCACCACGATCCCGGCGAACACGCTGTAGTTGATCTGGGCCTGGTCGCCGGCCTTGTCCACTTCACCGGCCAGCACGATCGGCGACATGGTTTTGAAGACCGCTTCCACCACCAGATAGCCGACCACCGCGGCCAGCGCCGTCGAGCCGTCGGCCTTGCGGGCGAATCCGATCGCCACGCCGACGGCGAAGAGCAGCGGCAGGTTGCTGAACAGGGCGTCACCGGCGGCGCTCATGGCCTTGAAGAACGGCCCGATCACCGGGGAGTCGATGCGGCCCAGTAGGTCGGGTTGTCCCAGGCGCAGCAGGATGCCTGCGGCGGGCAGCACGGCGATCGGCAGCATCAGGCTCTTGCCGAGTCGTTGCAGCTGCGCGAAGCCTGGGATGTTCATCCCGGATTTCGCGTGTGCACCTTCGGGTTTCGTCGTACTGCCCATCGCCCTATCGCCCTCCTGGCCACCCAGCGCGACCCGCCGCGAAGCTGAGCGGAAGCTTAGACGAGAACGTGGGCAGAAGAGGCGAACTCCAGTCCATCGCTGGGCCACGCTCGTATTGTTTGGGGCACCAGTGTGAAGTGAAGGAGCCACCAAGTGAGCGTGATGCGAGTGCTCGCCCCGGTCGCGGGGCGGGCAGTGGCCCTGCAGGATGTTCCGGACCCGGTGTTCTCCGCGGGCATGGTGGGTTACGGAGCCGCGGTGGACCCGCCGCGCGGCGTGGTCGACGCGATCGCCCCGGTCACCGGCAAGCTGCTGAAACTGATGCCGCATGCGTACGTGATCATGACGGCCGACAACGTCGGTGTACTGGTCCACCTCGGCCTGGACACGGTCACGCTGAACGGCGAAGGCTTCGTCACACATGTCAGCCAAGGGGACGAGGTGACCGCGGGCCAGGTGGTGATCACCTACGACGTTCCCGCCGTCGAGGCCAAGGGCATGAATCCGATCATTCCCGTCGTGGTGATGGACGAGCGTGAACCGGGCAACGTGACGGTGTCGGAGGCGGTGCGGTCCGGAGCCGAGATCGCGTCGGGCGCAGAGCTTTTCATGGCGAACAAGTAGGCGAAGTAGATGGAAGTCGTCATCTTGGCCGACGCCGCCCGGATCGGCAACGTCGCCGCCGATGCGATCGGTGCGCTGCTGGCCCGCAAGCCGGATGCGGTTCTCGGCCTGGCCACCGGTTCGTCGCCGTTGGCGGTCTACGACGAACTCGCGGCGCGGTATACCGCCGGTCAGATCTCGTTCCGGCAGGCCCGGGGATTCACGCTCGACGAGTATGTCGGCCTGCCCGCCGACCACCAGGAGCGCTACCGCAATGTGATCGACACGGTTTTCGTCTCACGCGTCGACTTCGCTCCCGACGCCGTTCAGGGGCCCGACGGTCTGGCGGCTGACATCGCGGCGGCGTGTGCGGCGTACGAGGAGGCCATCCGGGACGCCGGTGGTGTCGATCTGCAGATCGTCGGCATCGGCACCGACGGACACATCGCGTTCAACGAGCCGGGGTCCTCGCTGGCGTCGCGGACCCGGATCAAGACACTCACTCGGCAGACCCGCCTCGACAACGCCCGGTTCTTCGGCGGCGATCTCGACGCGGTGCCCACGCACTGCCTCACCCAGGGGCTGGCCACCATCATGGCCGCGCGGCACGTGATCCTGGTGGCACTCGGCCGGACCAAGGCCGAGGCCGTGCATCATCTGGTGGAAGGCGCCGTCAGTGCCATGTGGCCGGCGACCATCCTGCAGCACCATCCGCACGTCACCGTTCTGCTCGACGACGCCGCCGCGCAGCGACTCCAGCTCATCGACTACTACCGTGAGACCTACCGCTCGAAACCGGATTGGCAGGGCATCTGAGTGCTGCTGACCGCCGATACCCTGTTGACGGGCGCAGAACTGTTGCGGCCGGGCTGGATTGACCTGTCGGGCGACCGGGTGGCGGCAGTCGGCGCGGGCGCGCCGCCACGGCCCGCAGACCGGCATCTGGTGACCGTGGTGCCGGGTTTCGTCGACACCCACCTGCACGGCGGTGCCGGGGCGAACTTCTCCTCGGCCTCGCATGCGGAAACCGTCACCGCCGCCGACCTGCATCGCAGCCGCGGCAGCACCACGCTGATCGCCTCGCTGGTGACGACCGGCCCTGGCGAACTGCTGAACCAGGTCGCCGCGCTGGCCGATGACGTGCGGGCCGGGGTGATCGAGGGGATCCATCTCGAAGGCCCGTGGCTGTCGACCGTGCGGTGCGGCGCGCATCAGCCCGCGCTCATGCGCGATCCGGACCCGGCCGAGATCGACCGGCTGCTCGGCGCTGCCGAGGGCACGATCCGGATGGTGACGATCGCCCCTGAACGACCGGGCGCGCTCGCGGCCATCCGGCAGTTCATCGACGCCGGGGTGGTGGTGGCCGTCGGGCACACCGAGGCGACGTACGAGCAGACCCAGGCGGCCATCGCGGCCGGGGCGACGGTCGGCACCCATCTGTTCAACGCCATGCGCCCGGTCGATCGGCGGGAACCGGGGCCGGTGATCGCGCTGCTCGAGGATCCCACTGTCACTGTCGAACTCATCACCGACGGCGTGCACATCGACCCCGCGATCTACCGGCACGTCACGCGCACCGCGGGCCCGGACCGGGTGTCGCTGATCACCGATGCGATGGCTGCGACGGGCATGCCCGACGGCCGTTACCACCTCGGGCCGGTGCAGGTCGACGTCGCCGGCGGAGTGGCACTCGTCGGCGGAACCGACACCGTCGCGGGGAGCACCGCGACCATGGACCGGGTGGTCCGGTTCGCCGTCGCCCATTGCGGTTTGGACCGCGAGGAGGCCCTGATGCTCGTGGTGCGGCAAGCCTCCGTCAATCCGGCCCGGGCGCTGGGTCTGCCTGGTGGTGGCCTGACTCCCGGGGCCGCGGCGGATCTGGTAGCCCTGGACTCGGATCTGGCGGTCGCGGGGGTGATGCGCCGCGGCGCGTGGGTGGTGGAGCCTGCCGGGCCCTCCTCGAAAAGTGTTTTCTGAGGCAAAGATTCGGGCTGCGGCGGTGGGAATTCTCCGATACTGATATTGGCACCGGCGTACCGTCAGCCGGGTATACCGCGCTGAGTATCTGGGGGTGGTTGTTGTCCGACTGGCCGTTTGTCGCACGGGATGTGGAGCGCAGCGAGGCCGCGCAGGCACTGTCCAACGGCTCCCGCGGTGTGGTTCTGGCCGGCGGAGCCGGGGTCGGAAAATCGGCGTTGGCCCGGGTGCTCGCCGGGGCGTGGGAGGCCGATGGTGGCCCGGTGCGGTTCGTGCTGGGTACCGAGACCGGACAGGCGGTGCCGCTCGGGGCGTTTCACCACGCGCTCACCCTGACCGACGCGCAGGACCCCACGGTGATGCTGGCGGTTGCCTATGAGCGGTTGGCCGCCGATCCCGATCTACTCGTCGTGGTCGACGACGCGCAGCATCTCGACCCGCTGTCGGCGTTGCTGGTTCAGCAGCTGGCAGTGGGCGGTTCGACGAAACTGGTCGTCACCATCCAGAGCGGAGCCGCGACGTCCGATGCGGTGACCGCGTTGTGGAAGGAGCAACTGCTGCTGCGGTTGGACATCGAGCCCTTCACCCGTGAGCAGACCGGTGAGCTGGCCGCGGCGGTGTTGCACGGCGATGTCGACGAGCGTGCCGTCGGTGAGCTGCACCGGTACTCCTCGGGCAGTCCGCTCTATCTGCGCGGGGTGATCAACGCGGCGCTCGGTGACGGGGTGCTGGTGTGTGACCACGGGCGCTGGCGCCTGTGTGGCCGGCTGCGGGCAAGTGCCGATCTGCATGCCCTCATCGCCTCGCGGCTCGACATCCTGGCCGCCGACGAACGCGACGTCGTGGAGGTGGTTTCCACCGCCGAGGTGCTCGATTGGGATGTGCTCGCCGGTGCCTGCGACGTGGAGGCGATCGCCCGGACGGAACGCCGGGGTGCGATCCAGGTGCTCAACGACGCCGCCAGCACGCTGGTGCGACCCGGCCATCCGATCGTTGGTGAGGTCGCGCGCAGCCGCTGCTCGAAAACTCGTTCCCGGCAGATCAATACCCTCCTCGCGTCGCTGTTGCAGGCGCATCTGCCGCCATCGAACAAAGGTTCCCTCCCGGATGTGCGGGGCCGTATCCAGCTGGCGCGGTTCATGATGGGCGGCAGCGCGCCGGCGAATCCGGCGGTCATCGCCGAAGCGGCGGCCAGTGCGGTCACCATGTCCAACCTGGTGCTCGGAGAGGAACTTGCCCGTTACGCGCTGGACCACGGAGCCGGCGTGTCCGCGGCACTGGTGCTGGCCGACGCGATCTGCTGGCAGGGGCGGGGCCAGGAGGCCGAGGAACTGTTGGCCCGGTCGGTGCCGCCGCAGGACGACGAGATGACGCTGGCCCGTTGGGGTTGCCTGCGCGCCGCGAACCTGTTCTTCGGATGCGCCCGCCCCGAAGCGGCACAATCGGTGCTGACCATGCTGCGGGAGCGGGTGCACGACCCACAGACGTTGAGCCTGGTGGCGGCGATGGAAGTGGTGTTCGCGTTCTTCTCCGGCGAGTTGGCCGACGCGATCGTGCTTGGCGCCGAGGCACTTCGCAGCGAGACGTTGCCGACGGCAACGGTGTGGGCGGCGTTGGCCACCGCGGGGGCGCTGGCCCTCGCCGGGCGATCCGGTCAGGTCGACGCCGTCGCGCAGGTCGGTGAACTGGCCGCCGACGGTTGCGAGTCCGGACCGCCCCGGTTCTGGCTCGGCTTCGCGCAGGTGTCGGCTGACATGGCCGACGGGAAGCTGGCCGAGGCGCGCCGGGTGTGTGACCGCTATGCCGTACTGGCGGCCGGCTCGCCTCAGGCCGAGGCGATCGTGGCTGCGCTGTCGGGCCGGGTGGAATTGGCCCGCGGCGGTCTGCCGTCGGCGTGTGAATCGTTACAGGCTGCTGTGTGGGCCACCCCGCACGGTCTTCCACCGGGATGGCGGATGGTCGTCGCCGCGTGGCTGACACAGGCGGAAGGGATGCGCGGCAACGGTTCTGCCGCGGCCGCCGCACTGATGGGCGCCGAGGCTGTCGCAACCGGACCGCTGCGGGTGTTCCAGCCGGAATTGGAACTGGCCCGGGCCTGGGCGGCGGCCGCGGCCGGTGACACCACCCGCGCCGTCGAGCATGCGGCGCGGGCCGCCCACAGTGCGAGGGTGGGCGGAATGGATGCCGTTCAGCTCACCGCTCTGCACACGGCGCTGCGGTTCGGGGACGACTCGGTCCACGGGCGGATCCGCCAGTTGGTGCGTCGGCACAGTGGCCGGTTGGCCGAGGCGATCGGGACGCACAGCGTGGGCCTGGCGCGGCATGATGCGGCCCGGCTCGTCGCCGCGGCAGACCAGTTCGAGGCCATGGGTGCGCTGGCCCTGGCGGCCGACGCCGCGGCCCACGCGGCCCGTGAGCATGCCCGGGCCGGCTGCCGCGGCGGTGAACTGGAATCCGCGGCGAGGGCACTCTGGCTGTCGGGCCGCAGCGGCGCGCACACCCCGGCGCTGCGGTGCGCGGGGGAGCCGCTGCCGCTCACCGTGCGGGAGTGGGAGATTGCGAACCTCGTCGGTGGCGGGCTGAGCAACCGGCAGATCGCCGACCGGTTGTGCCTGTCGGTGCGCACCGTTGACGGGCACCTCTACCGCATGTTCGCCAAGCTCGGCGTCGAGGATCGCGATCACCTGGCCCGGTTGGCGCGCTTCGGGCCGGCGCGGTGATCAGCCGGGCTGTTCCGGGTCTTCGCTGGAGCTACGCGTTCCCACGAACTCGAGCAGGCGCGGATCACCGGAGGTGAACCGGTCCACCTCCTCGCCTCCGTCGCACCGCAGCAACGAGATGGTGAGGCTGTCGGCGGTGCGGGTGAGCACACGCCAGTGGGCGCCGGAATCCTGCCAGCGCTGCAGATCCGCGACCCGATCGAGACTCATGCCTCTACCATGGCACGGCATGGCCGGGAAAAGCCGAGTGCGGTTGGCCCGCGTGTACGACGACCCCGAACCTGATGAGGGAGATCGGGTCCTGGTCGACCGGTTGTGGCCCCGGGGTTTGAAGAAGACCGATCCGCGGGTGGGTCGCTGGCTGCCCGCGGTGGCCCCGTCCACGGAACTGCGTCACTGGTACGGCCACAAACCGGAGCGGTACGACGAGTTCGTGGCCCGCTATACCGAGGAGTTGCAGTCCGGCCCCGAGGCCGAGGCCCTCGACGAGTTGCGGGCATTGGTGGGACAGGGGCCGGTGACGCTGGTGACCGCCACCCGCGAGGTCGAGCTCAGCCATCTGACGGTGTTGGCCCGGCTGCTCAGCTGATTCCGGGCAGTAGGGAAGGTAAACCTGCCCTAATTCGCTGCGGTAGGCTCGGCGTTCAATGACCGAGATCGAAACTGACGTGACGGACGTGCCAGAGGCCCCCGTCCTCAAGCGCGAGCTGACCGAGATCACCGACGAGGTGCGTGTGGTGACCGCACCCCTCACCCCCGTCCTGGCCGAGCCGTACGACATCCGGGTGGCCGACGCCGACGCTGACGCCGAGATGGTGTCGGAGTGGATGAACCGGCCGCATCTGGTGGAGGCCTGGGAGTACGACTGGGCGCCGGATCGCTGGCGCAGGTATCTGCAGGCTCAGCTCGACAGCCAGTACTCACGGCCGCTGATCGCGAGCTTCCGCGGTAAGCCCGTGGCATACCTCGAGTTGTACCGGGCGGCCAAGGATTCCATCGCGCCGCGCTATGCGGCCGACCCGCACGACATCGGCCTGCACGCCGCGATCGCCGATCTGAGGTTCGTCAACCGGGGGATGGGCCCGATCCTGCTGCCGCGCGTGGTGGCCAGTGTGTTCGAACAAGACCCGGAGTGCCGGCGGGTCATGTTCGATCCGGATCACCGCAACACCGGCGCCCGCCGTGTGTGTGAGTGGGCGGGATGTGAATTCCTGGGCGAGCACCAGATGTCCAACCGGCGCATGGCCCTGTATGCGCTGCCGCGCACACCCGACGACGCGTTCGGCACCGTCGGGTAGTGCGCTGAACCGGGGCGCGGAGAACCCGGAAGTGGCTCAGGCGCCGGCGAATTCGGCGTAGCCGTCGTAGTCGGGCTTCATGGCTGCGGCTACCAGCTCCCACAGCACCTCATCGGTGCCGCCGCCGACCCGGGCCAGTTTCATGTCACGCCACCACTTGCCCAGCGGCGTCTCGTCGACGAGATAGCCCGAGCCGCCGAAGATGTGCATGCACTCCGACGCCACCTCTTCACCCAGCCGGGCCGCGGTCACCTTGAAGGCGGCGGCGGCACGGAGATCGAGCTTGCCTTGGGCGGCCACACCCGCCAGGGCGTAGCGGAGCAGGTCGACGCGGGCCTGCAGATCTGCGATCCGCATCCGCAGTGCCTGGTGCTCGTAGAGGGTGTGGCCGAACTGACGGCGCTTCATCATGCGCGCCAACGTGATTCCGAGGATCCGCTGTGATCCGGCGGCGACCTGCCCGGAGATCGACATGCGTTCGTGGGCCAACCCCCACGAGATCGCGGCCAACCCGGTACCGGCCCGGGCGACCAGATGATCGGCGGGCACCCAGGTGTCGATGTGCACTGCGGCGGTGGCCAGCGGGCCGTTGCCGACCTTGCGGTAGGGCGTCTGCACCTCCACCTGCGAGGTGGGCACGGCGATGACGACGACGTTGCCGTGCCGGCTGGTCGGGTCGTGGTCGACGTTGCGGGCCACCACCATGATGTGGTCGGCGATGGTCGACAGGGAGACGAACTTCTTGATGCCCTTGATCTCGAATCCGTCACGGGCCGTGCGGACTTCGGTCTCCACGATCTGCAGGTCCGAGCCGCCGGATTCCTCGGAGGCCGCGATGCACAGCACGGCCTCGCCGCGGATGGCCTGTTCGCAGATGGTGCGCAGGTGATCGGATTTCCCGAACCGGCGCAGGAGCGCGATCGCCGAATCGTGCAGGCTGACACCGACACCGATGCCAGAGGAGCCGGTCCGGCCCAGTGCGAAGGCCAACTCGATCAGCTTGGCGACGTCGGGTTGCTGACCGTCACCCCATTTCTCGGTGAACACGCCGCTGCGGCCGAGGTGCTCGATGAGCGCACGCGGAAAGCTCTCGGTCTCTTCAGCTTCCGCGGTCCATGCCTTGACCTGATCGTCGAAGACCCGGTCCAGCAGCTCGCGGTACTCCTCGACGGTGGTGGTGGCCGGCGTCGGCGTGGGCACTGTCGCGGTCATGACTTCGCAGCCTCCATCTGTTGTTTGACCTCGAGCCGGCGCAGCTTGCCCGACGAGGTGCGGGGGAGTGAGCCCGGTGCCAGGAAGACCACGTCGGCAGGCACGATGCCGCATTCCGAGGCCACCTGCTGGATCACCTGGCTGCGGGCGTCGGCCTCGTCGGCGCCGCGGAACTCCGCGGCGATCACCAGGCCGGACCGGACCGCCTTGTCGCCGGTGCCCACCGCCACGACCGCACCTTCGCGGACGCCCTTGACCTGGGCGGCGACCCGCTCGATCTCGGTGGGGAAGATGTTGCGCCCGGCGACGGTGATCAACTCCTTGGTGCGTCCGCACACCACGAGGCCGCCGTCGACGAAGTAGCCCAGATCGCCGGTGGCGAACCAGTCGCCCGGATTCAGCGGGTCCTGGCCGAGATAGCCCGACATCATCGAGGTGCCGCGGATCTCGACCTCGCCCACCTCGCGGTCGACGATGCCCGCGTTGTCCTCGCTGGGCCGCAGTCGCACCTCCATGCCGGCGATGGCGTCACCGAGGACAGCGAGTTGCTGCCGGTTGGTCCCGGCGTCGGTGGCGACGGTGATCTCGTCGACCAGGACACCGAGTCCGGGGACGGGAACTGTTACCGCGCAGGATGATTCGGCCATCCCGTAGGACGGGGAGAGGGCGCCCGCTTTGAAACCGAAGCGGGACAGCTCCGTGCCGAACCGGCTCGTCGCCTCACAGTCGACCGGTTCGCCGCCGTTGAGGGCGAACCGCACGGCCGAGAGGTCCAGGTCCGTCAGGCGACGCGAGTACTTGCCGATCAGGCCGTAGGCCATGTTCGGGGCGGCGGTCAGGGTGGCGTGGCTGTCGGTGAGCCACCGCACCCAGCTGAACGGCGAGGCCGCGAAGGCCATTGTCGGTGCCTGCCATACCTCGATGCCGCCGAGTGCTCCGGCCAGCAGGAAGGTCAGGCCCATGTCGTGGTACAGGGGTAGCCATGAGCAGCCGATGTCGGTGCGGGTCAGGCTGATCCGCTCACTCAGGCCCTGGAGGTTGGCCAGCACCGCAGCGGGCGTCAACTGCGCGGTGCGCGGTGTCCCGGTGGAACCGGCGGTGCCCTGCAGGACGGCGAACTCGCCGGTGCCGAGCTGCAGCGTCGTGGAGCGCTGGGCATGGGCGACGACGGCGTCGTCGTGGATCGTCAGGGCGGTCTCGGTGGCCCGCAGCAGATCGAGGTGGTCGCCGTGACTGAACACGGTGCCCACGCCGATGTCGGTGAAGCGAGTGGCTGTGGCCTGCGCCCACTGGGCGGCGTCCGCGCCCCGGATGGCGCCGGGCAGGATCGACACGGCCGCGCCGGCCAGCAGAGCACCGAGGATCGCCGCGACGCCCTCGACGGTGGGTTCACCGACGACACCGACTGCTGTCGAGCCGTCGTTGCCGATCTGTTCGGCGACGTTCTCGGCCCGCGCGTAGACCTGTCCCCAGGGGTGGCGGATCCAGGCGCGTGTCTCGGGGTCGTAGATTGCGAGGTCGGCGTCGGTCGTGGTCAGTGACGCGGAGAGCGCCGTGGCCAGCACGCTCACTGGGTGCTCTGCGCGGCAGGCACTTTCGCCAGGATTGCCGCCTCGAGGTCGCCGACGGTGTCGCAGCTGAGCAGGTCTTCCTCGGAGAGGGCCACCCCGAGCTTGTCCTCGATCGCCACCATGCCGACGGCAAAGGCCACCGAATCCAGGCCGACGTCGTCGATCAGTCGGGAGTCCCTGGTCACCCGGCGGACGTCGACGTTCATGTCGTCACGAAGGATCTCGGTGAGAGCGGCGCTGACCGCTTCGGGCGTAGTCGACTGCATGGGGTGGGACGGTACACGCCCCATGAAAGATAGGCTAGCCTTACCAAGGCCGGTGTGAGTTCAGTAACTGAAGCGGGCCAGATCGGTCCCGCCGAAGCGGTTGCCGGCGTCGACGATGGTTGCCGAGGGCACCATTTCCGAGCTCACCACGCCGTGTTCGCCGGTCAGTTCATCGATGATCTCGAACGACGCCGCGATCCGCGCGGGCGTGTCCACCACGATCGTCGTCACGGGCACCTGGCGTCCAAGCTGAAACATCTTGTCCCCGTGAGGTTTACCCTCACCGCTGAAGCCCCAGACCCCGCGCAGTACGGTCGCGCCGCCGGCCGTGCGGGTCTGCAGCAGGGCGCGGACGATCTCCCGATGGATCGGCACCCCGTCGTGCTGGGTGGTCTCGCAGGTGTGCACCATCAACTTCTGCCACAGCGGGCGTCCCTCGGCGTCGCTGCCGGGCAGTTCGGCCGGGCGGCCCAGCAACTCGCCGCCCCGCTTGCACAGTTGTGCGCGCTCGACCGTCAGCAGTGGGTGCTCCAGAATCTGGTCGACGTCGCGGAGCGCGGCGGTCACCTGCGCCCCGGTACCCAGGCCGACGATCATCAGCGGCACGTCGGTGTTGCGGCTGAAGAACGCCGCGCGGCGACGTTGCCCGTGTGCGGTGCCGTCGACCCCGAGGAACACCGTGGCCGCGGCGAAGCCGTGTCGGTGCAGCACGTCGCACACCGCGCGGTAGGCCGGTGCTCCGGCGACGCGGTGGTGACGGCCGACGTACACCGTGAGCTTGCAGTAGTCGGTGGTCTTCGGTGTCTCGCGGCGGATCAACTGGGCGCGTTCCAGGGTGATCAGCCCGCGGGGGATGGCCGCCACGGTCTGCTCGGCCAGTCCGGAGATCTTGTCCGCGGTGTCGACGGCCGCGACGGCGATCGGTGGGTCCTCCGAGCCGGTCAACGTCTCGTCGGAGCGCAGATGGTGGTGTGGTCCGAAGCTGGCGATCCCGCGCAGCATCACGCTGATGGCGACGTCGCTGTCGCCGTACAGGTCCAGTAGCGCGTCGGCGACGAAGCGGCGCTGGAGGCGTTGCCGCTCGCCGAAGTACGCGGTCAGCTTGAGGTAGTCGGTGGCGGTCACAGCCGGCTCCCGAGCGACAGGCCCAGCCACGCCGCGATCAACCCGAGGGCCACGCTGACGACGATATTGGCCACGGCGGGCCAAACCCGGCGTTCCTCGCCGAGACGCTGGGTTTCCAGCATCCAGGTGGAGAACGTGGTGTAGGAGCCGACGAATGCGGTGCCGGCCAGCAGTGCGGCGTGCCGGTCCAGGGCCAGGCCGCCGAGGAAGCCGAGCAGGAACGCGCCGGTGAGGTTGACCGCCAGCGTGCCGAACGGAAAACCGCGGGTGTGGCGTGCGGACACCGCGCGGTCGAGCAGGAACCGGCAGACCGCCCCGGCCCCGCCCAGCAGCACCACGCCCGTCCAGACCAGGGCGGTCATCGGCGCACCGCGGCTCGGCGGACGAGCGCGGTCGCGACCGCGACCGCCAGCAGACCGGCCGCGATGCTGCCCGCGGTGTAACCGGCTGCCAACGTCCAGTGGCCGTGCTCGAGCATCGTGATCGTCTCGACCTGCATCGTCGAGAACGTGGTGAGCCCACCGCACAGCCCGGTGCCCAGCAGCGGTCGTCGGTAGCTGGAGACCGGTAACCGCTCCAGCAGCCGCGTGGTGAAGTACCCGAGCAGAAACGCGCCGACGATGTTCACGACGAAGGTGGGCCAGGGCCACTGGTCCGGATCGTGGGCCCAGAGCACCGCCAAACCGGCGCGGGCCAGCGTGCCCAGTGCGCCGCCGACGAAAACCGCGGCCAACTCTCGGGGATCGTGGCCGAACATAAGCCAAAAGTATGGCGGCAACTCGGCGACTGGCAGGCATCGACATCCGTTGGGGAGCAGAATCGGGAACCATGGCTGCCAATCCCCGCGCCGGGCAACCGGCTCAACCCGAGGATCTGATCGACATCGCCGCGGTGGTGACCGCGTACTACACCCGGCGCCCCGACCCCGATGACATTGCGCAGCAGGTGGTGTTCGGCACCTCAGGACATCGCGGCTCCAGCCTGGACACGGCATTCAACGAGGGTCACATCCTGGCCACCACCCAGGCCATCGTCGAATACCGGTCCGCGCAGGGCACCACCGGCCCGTTGTTCCTCGGCCGCGACACCCATGCGCTCTCGGAGCCGGCGTGGGCTTCGGCGTTGGAGGTACTGGCCGCCAATGACGTTGTAGCGATGATCGATTCGGCCGACCGCTACACCCCGACACCCGCGGTCAGCCACGCCATCCTGACCTTCAACCAGGGGCGCGACGCCGACCTGGCCGACGGAATCGTCGTCACCCCCTCGCACAACCCGCCGCGCGACGGCGGCTTCAAGTACAACCCACCCAACGGCGGTCCGGCCGATACCGATGCCACCGGATGGATTGCCAAGCGCGCCAACGACATCCTGCGTGACGGCTTCAAGGACGTGAAACGCATGCCGCTGGCGCGGGCGTTGCAGATGGCCCAGCGGCATGACTACCTCGACGCCTACGTCTCGGACCTGGCCAATGTGGTGGACCTGCATGCGATCCGGGCCGAGGGCATCCGGATCGGCGCCGATCCGCTCGGTGGGGCCAGCGTGGACTACTGGGGCGCGATCGCCGACCGGTACAACCTGGACCTGACCGTGGTGAACCCGCTGGTGGACGCGACGTGGCGGTTCATGACCCTGGACACCGACGGCAAGATCCGGATGGACTGCAGCTCACCGAATGCCATGGCGTCCCTCATTGCCAATCGCGATGAGTACCAAATCGCTACCGGCAACGACGCCGACTCCGATCGGCACGGCATCGTCACTCCCGACGGCGGCTTGATGAACCCCAACCACTACCTGGCCGTGGCCATCGACTACCTCTACCGCCACCGGCCGAACTGGCCGGCCGCGACCGCGGTCGGCAAGACCGCGGTGAGCAGTTCGATCATCGACCGGGTCGTCGCCGGGCTGGATCGCAAGCTGGTCGAGGTGCCGGTCGGGTTCAAGTGGTTCGTCGACGGCCTGATCGGCGGCGGTATCGGCTTCGGCGGTGAAGAGAGCGCCGGGGCCTCGTTCCTGCGCACCGACGGATCGACCTGGACCACGGACAAGGACGGCATCATTCTCGCGCTGCTGGCCTCGGAGATCCTGGCGGTCACCGGGAAGACGCCGTCGCAGCGCTACGCCGAACTGGCCGAACGCTATGGCGCGCCCACCTATGCGCGCATCGACGCACCCGCCGACCGCGAGCAGAAGGCCCGGCTGGCCAAACTGGCACCCGAGCAGGTCAGCGCCACCGAACTCGCCGGTGAGCCGATCACGGCCAAGCTGACCGCCGCACCGGGGAACGGCGCCGCGCTGGGCGGGTTGAAGGTCACCACCGAGAACGCCTGGTTCGCCGCGCGGCCGTCGGGCACCGAGGACGTCTACAAGATCTACGCCGAGTCCTTCCTCGGAGCCGACCATCTGGCGGAGGTGCAGGAGGCCGCCAGGGACGTGGTTAATACAGTCATCGGGTGAGCGTTACGGAGGGCGACTGTCAGACCAAGGCGAAACTACCTGGTGAAGTCTGGGTCCTGATCGTCGCCAACGCCGTTATCGCGCTCGGCTACGGCGTGGTCGCGCCGGTGCTGCCGGCCTACGCCCGCCACTTCGGGGTCAGCATCAGCGCCGCGACGTTCGTCATCACCGCGTTCGCCCTGATGCGGCTGTGTTTCGCCCCGGCCACCGGCATGCTGATCCAGCGGCTGGGGGAGCGCCGGATCTATGTGTGGGGTCTGCTGATCGTCGCCATCACCACCGGCGCCTGCGCGTTCGCGCAGACCTACTGGCAGCTGCTGCTGTTCCGGTCGCTCGGCGGGGTCGGCTCGACGATGTTCTTCGTGTCTGCGCTGGGCCTGATGATCCGGATCAGCCCGGAGGACGCCCGTGGCCGGGTGGCCGGAATGTTCTCCTCGGCATTCCTGGTCGGCTCGGTGGGTGGGCCGGTGCTGGGCAGCCTGACCGCCGGGCTGGGTTTGAGCGCACCGTTTCTCATCTACGGTGCCGCCCTGCTGGTTGCCGCGGCGGTGGTGTTCATCAGCCTGCGGCACTCGTCGCTGGCGGCGCCTGCGCCCGACGACGGCGCGAAAGTGACTGTGCGCGCGGCACTGCGCAACCGCGCCTACCGGGCGGCGCTGTTGTCGAACTTCGCCACCGGGTGGTCGGCGTTCGGACTCCGCATTGCCCTGGTTCCGCTGTTCATCGTCGACGTGCTGCACCGTGGTCCCGGGATCGCGGGGTTGGCGCTGGCCACCTTCGCCATCGGCAACGTGTCCGCGGTGATCCCCAGCGGCTATCTGTCGGACCGGGTCGGGCGGCGGCTGCTGATGATCGTCGGGCTGACCGCGGCCGGGATCTCGACCGTGCTCGTCGGGTTCACCGACGGCCTGACCTTGTTCTTGGTGAGCGCCTACATCGCCGGCTTCGCGACCGGCATCTTCACCGCGCCGCAGCAGGCCGCGGTGGCCGACATCATCGGAAACAAGGCCCGCGGCGGCACCGCGGTGGCGACGTTCCAGATGATGGCCGACGTCGGCTCCATCGGCGGATCCCTGCTGGTCGGGCTGATCGCCCAGTACCTGTCGTTCTCCTGGGCCTTCGTGATCAGCGGGGTGGTTCTGCTGGTCGCGGCGGTGGGCTGGATCTTCGCTCCCGAGACCCGCGGACGGCCCTCCGCCGAGCACACCCCAGCCCGCGCACTCGGCCCGGAGGCCGGTGGCGAGGTCCCCTGACCAGCGATTTTGAACCTGGGGTAGCCGTGGTGTAACTTCGTGGGGCACGACAAACGGGGCTATGGCGCAGTTGGTAGCGCACCACACTGGCAGTGTGGGGGTCAGGGGTTCGAATCCCCTTAGCTCCACGTTTGAGAAACCCGCTCTGACTTCGGTCGGGGCGGGTTTTCTGGTTCCAGGCGCCAACGGACAGTCTTCTCGGTCGGCTGACCACCGCGATCGACTGTAACGTTTTTCTCCGTACGGCGGGATCGGCTTGCTTTGGGGGATGTGCGGTGTCGGACCGTTTGGAAGTCGATGCCGAGGGGTTGGCCGCTGACGGGCGGGACCTGGCTGCCCTCGGGAGGCCGTCGCCGGAGGCGGCAGCCTGCCCGTCGCCTGCATCAGACCCGGTGTCGACGAGTATGGCCGCAGCGCTGACAGCGCATGATGACGGTTTGTGCCAACGCCTCGGAGAAGCCAAGGCTATCCGAGAGCATGGCGGCGCGATTGTGAACGCATCAGGAGTGATGTTCGAGGTTGCCGACGAGCAAGGCGCACTCGATATAAGTCGTGTCGACATCGTTGGGCAACCTCGGCCGGCGTCTGCCGGACCTCCGACGATCGAGGTGATAGCGCAGCCGAAGCAAAAGGAGACCACGGCGAAGGTCCCGCCCATCGAGCCGCAATCCCTAAGCGCAGAGGACTTCTCGAGCGCGGTGCATACCGGCAGTGGCGACAGTGGCGTTTTGGATTTCTCGAAACGCTGGCGGCGCAACGGCGACGACCTCAACAGTGTCGGCTACGAAGTGCAACGAATCAGCATGGACATCGAAGAGCACTGGCGGGATTCCGGCAACAATGCGTCACCGAATGTGTTCCACCATGGGACATGGCTGATCAGCGCCGCGGATTGGGCCAAGAAGCTGGCGTCCAGAGCGGACAGGTGCGCCGCCGCGTTCCACACCGCCAGATCAGAGACGCCGACCCCAGATGAACTGCGCACTGCCAAGCTGGCTGCACAGTTGAGTGTCGCCTCTCCTGTCCTGGGTTTCATCGCGTTGATGAAGTATCGGGAACTGAAAAACAAGGCGATCGAGGCTGGCGCCAAGTATGAGGCGGATGTCGAAAACGAGCTCGACCGCATGAGGTCGCCACTTGAAAAGCCTGAACTGATCGCAAAACGAGTCGAGATCCCCAAGGATCTCACCAAAGGTCCGGGCCAATGGGTGTCAGCTGTTCGCTCTGAAAAGCCAGCATGGCGTGACTACGAACTACAGGCAACTGGCTACCCGGCAGGCATGGAATACGAGATCCTCGGCCCGGACAAGGTGGCTGTCGACTTCGACGGATACGATCCAGACGCGAACCTGCTTTTCGAGGCGAAAGGTAACTACGAGTGGGCAGTCGGCCCAGACGGTAATTTCATTCCTGGTTTTGGCCCCGCAGCGAGTTTTCCGAACACGCTTGAGCGACAGTACGGGGTCGCAGAGGCGACAGGGATCCCCGTCGAGTGGAGGGTAGCGGGACCGAAAGCAGCGGAAGCAATCCAACGGATCGTGGATCTGCAGGGCTATGGCGACATGATTACTGTTGTTGTCGTTCCGGCGGAATGAAAGAGGGCGTACGTGTTGTCGATAGTGGGCGGTTGGGGAAACCGCGAAGATTCGCTACCGGCAGCGGTTGACCGCTTGCAGCGGTCGCTGAACCGTGCACCCGTCGAGCCGGAAAAGTATGGGGCATGGGGCTTCTGGCGGAGACAGGAGGACGACGAGAACTCCAATTTGACTTTTGTGCCGATCGATATCAACGATTCCGAAATCCTCGGCGGTGTTATCACGACGGCAACGGAGCAAGTTCGTCGCGGACCCAATACCGCTCCCGGTCTGTACGTTGACCTTTCGAGACCCGCCCTGAGTCAAACTTCAGAGACCAGCCCGGGATGGTATCAATACACGGCCCGAGTCGGTTTTGTCGACCGGCCGCGCCCTCACAATCGGGTCACGTTTGGAGTCGACGATGCCATCGACGAGCGGACACTCATGGGCTACATGAGCGCCCTAGTTGAAGCCTGGCAGCCAGATCACCTGGGCTCGGTGACTATTGAGACCTTGAGGGCTCAAGGTCATAAAGGAGCGGGGCCTGTCGTTGGCCGACTGACATACGTTCGGGACGGAACACCGCTGAACACCAATGTTCTTGGTGACGAAGTGCATGTCGCCGAGGCTGACGGTGGCCGCTATATCAGAGTCCCCGGCACTCCCAGCGATCCGAGCCTCGAGCACATCCTCGAAGTGCGACGAGCGCTCGGCTACGAAACGGCGTGACGAAACCCTCCGCCCGAACGTCGTTGGCGCGACTACTGCTTCACGGTCCAAGGTCCGCACTCGCTGGTCATGAACACCATCTGACATGCAGCTGCTGATTGCACGAGATAAGTGCGCCGACGCAACGACGCGAGGCTATGCCTGTCCGGGATTGCCGGTCGGTCCGGCGAGAAATTGACCATTCGGTCAAAAGAACTCTTGAAAAGCCGGAAAACGCCTAGTTGGGGCGGTACCGTTCCGCTCGGGAAAAGCCAAGCGGTCGGGCGCCGCATCAAGCTATCGATCGCCATCGCAGCGAGTTTCGTGTCCGTCGCGATGGCGGTACCAGGCAGCGCTCACGCCGATGAGCAGGGTTACCTGGCGGCGCTCGGACCCCAGCTCTTACCCACCACATCCTTGCTGACGCTCGGTCGCACCATCTGCGACAAGCTTCGCTACGGCGGGGCAACGCCCGAAAACGTCCTGATGTCGTGGGAGTTGATCGGCTGGGCCAACCCTCCGATGGTGGATGCCGCACAGCGTGAACTGTGCCCGGACACGCTCGCGCCCGCGCCATAGCGAAAAGTGCGTCTGACCGGGAGATGGGGGTCAGGGGTTCGAATCCCCTTAGCTCCACGTTCGATAACCCGATGTCAGATGGCTTCGGGTTCTTTGCCATGTGCGGGTTGTTGTCGTCGAACTCGATCGTGAGGCCACCCGGCTGAGGCGATCACTCTGCCCCATGAGCTGATCCGCCGCGCCGACGTTGCGTAGTCCCGCTGAGGGCGCGGCAGGACCTACCCGGAACCCGCCACTGCAGGTCGCGTAGGTTCTTAGGGAATCAGTTCCAAGTGCCTAACGCAGCATTCAACGAAAGCCATCATGTCCGAGGATCAGAACACCGACGTTCCACCGAATCACCTCTCCGTCGATCCGCGCAGCGCCTTCTATGACGAAGAGGTGCTCCTCCGCGACGTGGGTATTCGCTTCAATGGCGTCGAGAAAACCAATGTTCACGAATACGACGTAGCCGAGGGCTGGGTACGTGTTGAAGTCCCTACCGCCAAGGATCGCCGCGGAAATCCGATGGTCGTCAAGCTCAGCGGCACGGTTGAACCCTTTTTCCGCCAAGCAAAGTAGCTGGCGCCCCTGGGTTACTGCGGTCGTTGGCGGGCGGCCGCTGCCGAACCGGCCCGTTTGGCGGCATCCGTGACGGCAGGTGCCGTTCCGAATGCACCCAATGCACGCCTCACTCCAAGTCGGACAACACCTTTCGTGCGGCTTCGAGCTCGGCTTCGAGGGCCGCAACCTTGGCGGCCTGCTGGGCGCGTGCCTCTTCGATGACCTTGTCGATCGGCGTGGCCAGGTCATCGTGCAGTTCTTTGGCGGCGCGGGACACCGCGGCAGCCGCGACGGCGAGGTCGCGAGCCAGGTAGGTGGTGCCCTGCTTGAGCTCGGCGCGCCACTCGCCGTCGGCGGTTCCAGTGACGGTGAGGGTTAGTTCGATCGTCTTGGCCTTCTTGCCCGGGGCTTTCTTGGCGGGCGCCTTCCTTGGCCTCTCGTCGGCAGGCGTGTCAACGGCGGGTGTGCCACCGTCGGCTGGCGAAGCCAAGTCGGCGGGAGTGTCGGAGTCGGTGGTCAGCGTTTCTGGGGCCAGGGCGTCTACAGTCATCGTCACGGCGAACTCCTTCTCGAACATCGCTTGCGCTGGGCGGGCTAGAGTCATTAGAACACACGTTCGACGCCTGTGGTCAAGTCGACGCGCCCGCCGCGCTCACCTCGTCGAGTTGCCGGCCTCGAGAATCTGAGCGCCGATGGCCGTGTCATCCAGATGCTGAAGCAGGTCCAACGGGTCGTCGAAAATCGCTTGTGCACCAGCTTTTTCGAGCTCGCAATCGGCGACCCCGCCGCAACGGACCCCGATAAACGGCACGCCTGCGCGGGTGGCGGCTTCCCCGTCCCACACCGCGTCGCCGACGAAGACAGCCCGGTCGGCGGACACCCCCGCGCGCTCCAGAGCCACCCGGACGATCCCAGGGTCGGGCTTGGCGGTGTCGACGTCCTTCGATGACGTTGCCGCCGCGATGGCGTCGTCGCTGTCGAGAACCCTTCGGGTGATGGCGAGTTCGTCCTCGGGCGCGGAACTGGCGAGCACCACCCGCACTTCGTTGTCGGCGAGATGATGCAGCAGTTCGCGAGCGCCTGGCAGGCGCACGATCAGCTCTGCGCTGTCCTTGTAGAGGCTGCTGTGGCGGTCCTGGAGTCGTTGCCGCACAGCGTGACTGGCGTCTCCGGACAGGGCCTTCACCAGAGTGCTGCCGTCCATTCCGATGCTGCGGTGGATACGCCAGGACTCGACGTCGATGTTCTGCTCGCGGAACGCGCGGGCCCAGGCATGCACGTGAAGGTAATTCGAGTCGACGAGCGTTCCGTCGACGTCGAACAGGACCGCACATGTTCTCGCGATTGGCATGCGCGCGGTATACCCGCCTGCCCGCAGGCGAAACGGTCGCGGTCAGTTGCGGTAATGGGCGAGTTGCTCGGTCAGTTCCTGCGCGTACGCCAGCTGTCGCGTGAGTTTGACGCAGGCTTCTTGTGCGCGGGTATGGCACTCGGCAACATAGCCGGTCGCCGCGGCGCGCTGCGCGGCTGGTGAGGTGGGGGAGTTGAGCGTGTCGAGGGCATCGAGCAGCTTCCGCATTTCATCGAGGCTGAAGCCCAACGGTTTCATGCGTCGGATCGCGAGCAGCCGGTTGACGTCATCGGCGGTGTAGAGCCGGAAGCCGCCGGCGGACCGGGCCGACGGCACGACCAGGCCGACCTCGTCGTAGTGCCGGATTGTCTTGATGGACAATTCGGTTCGCGCGGCGACCTCGCCGATCTGCAGGTGGTCCTGACTGCTCAACGATTCTCCCCGTGGCGGTTCAGTGCGCCGCAGCCAATTGGCCGCTGAGCCGAGCATGCCGCGCGGCGCTGTTCTCGTTCATCCCGACGATCGTGACGGTCTTGCCCTTGGCAGCATATTTCGTGGTGATCGCGTCCAGGGTGGACACGGTGGACGCGTCCCAGATATGGGCCTGGCTCATGTCGATGATGACGTTGTCGGGATCGCCGACGTAGTCGAACTGGTAGACCAGATCGTTGCTGGAAGCGAAGAACAGCTCGCCGCGGACCGCGTACACACGCGTCTCATCGTCGGGATGGTCGATGTCCACTACCTCGGTGAAATGTGCGACGCGTCGGGCGAACAGCACCATCGCGGTCAGCGTGCCGACGGCGACGCCGTAGGCCAGGTTGCTTGTCGCCACCGTCACCGCCACCGTGGCGAGCATGACGGCCGTTTCGCTCTTGGGCATGCGCCGCAACGTTTTCGGGTTGATGCTGTGCCAGTCGAGCGTGCCGACCGACACCATGATCATCACGGCAACCAACGCTGCCATGGGGATCTCGGCCACGATGTCGCCAAGGCCGACAACCAGAGCGAGCAGGAAAGCGCCGGCCAGGAACGTCGAGATCCGGGTACGCGCGCCGCACGATTTCACGTTGATCATGGTCTGGCCGATCATGGCGCAGCCGCCCATGCCGCCGAAGAATCCGGTGACGATGTTGGCCACGCCTTGGCCCAGTGCCTCGCGGGACTTGTCGGAGTGGGTATCGGTGATGTCGTCGACGAGCTTGGCCGTCATCAGCGATTCCAGCAGGCCCACTACGGCCATGGCCAGCGCGTAGGGCGCGATGACTCCCAGTGTCTGCAGGGTGAACAGGACGTCGGGAATCAGCAGGGACGGCAAGCTCGACGGCAGCTGTCCCTCGTCGCCCACGTTGGGAATCGACCACCCGAATCCGACGGTGACAGCGGTGAGCACCACGATGGCCACCAGCGGAGCGGGGATCGCGGTGCTCAGTTTCGGGAGTGCCACGATGACGGCGATGGCGACGACGACCATCGGGTAGACCAGCCACGGCACCCCGATGAGGTGAGGCAGTTGGGCCAGGAAGATGAGGATCGCGAGCGCGTTCACGAACCCGACCATCACGCTGCGGGGCACGAACCGCATCAGCTTCGCGATGCCGAGGCCGCCCAAAACCAACTGCAGCACTCCGGCCAGGATGACCGCCGCGATCAAGTAGTCGAGACCATGGCTGCGCACCAGCGGCGCCACCACGAGGGCGACGGCGCCGGTCGCGGCAGAGATCATCGCCGGTCGCCCGCCGACGATGGCGATGGTCACCGCCATCGTGAACGAGGCGAACAGGCCGATGCGCGGATCCACGCCGGCGATGATGGAGAACGAGATGGCTTCGGGGATCAGGGCCAGCGCCACCACCAGGCCGGCGAGCACCTCGGTGCGCAGCCTGCGAGGCGAGCGGAGCGCGGCCAGTACCGATTGCTGCTCAGCGGGCGCACTTGCGTCCAGCGATGGTTTCAACACAAACTCCGTTTCCGCACCGTCGGCTCAACGCGCCGAAGGCTCAATGGGCACAGTCACGCCCCAATGCGTGAAAAGTATTGCCAGAACATGCAATTGATCACGTCCGCAGCACTCGTGCGGGGGCCATGCTCGGCGTCGTCCCGAACTCTACCCTTACGGGAGGGTTGTGTTTCAAATCGATAGGCGCGGATGTGCTCGATGCCACACCGCCGTCAGGCGTCGTTGGTGGGCTGGAAGTCTGATATCGCCGGTGATATCGCCTTTCAAACTCACACCCCGCCTCCGGAGCTGCGACGGAAGTGGCGCCTGTGACAGCCGGCTCCAGCCGCGTCAGTCCTCGACCCCATACTCGTCGAACCAGTAGGCGAGTTTGCCTCGACGGCTCACCGCGCGCAGGCGCGCCTCGGTCGCGGTCCGCGTCTTGCTGGTGGTCACGATGAGCAGTTCGTCGCCGACGGCGATGCGGGTGTCCGGCAGCGGCACGAAGGTGCGTCCTTTGCGGATGATCAGCGTGATGACGGCCGGGTCGGGCAGTCGCAGTTCCAGGATCGTGACGTTGTGCAACCGCGAATGCGGCTGCACCGTCATGGTCAGCAGCTCGGCGTCGAGCACGTCCAGCGGGGCGGCCTCGACCTGAATCTCGCGGGTGATGTCGCGAGTGATCAGCCCGAGTGCATTGGCGACGAACCGGATGCTGGGCGCCTGCACCAGGGTGAAGATCACCACGAGGACGAACACGATGTTGAGCAACCGGTAGCTGTCCGGCACCCCGGCGACGATCGGAAATGTGGCCAGCACGATCGGCACCGCACCGCGCAACCCCGACCACGACAGGAAGAGCTGTTCGCGCAACGGAATGCGGAACCCGGCCAACGACAGCAGCACCGACACCGGCCGGGCGATCAGCAGCAGCACCAGGCCGATGACGATCGCCGGGATGATGTCCCCGCCGAGATCGTGCGGGTTGACCAGCAGGCCGAGCAGGACGAACAGCACGATCTGCGCCAGCCAGCCCACGCCTTCGGCGAACGATCGAGTTGCCGACCGGTGCGGCAGGCCCGAGTTGGCCAGCACCACCGCGGAGAGATAGGCGGCGATGAAGCCGCTGGCGTGGGCACTGCCGGCGGCGGCGAATGCGATCAGACCGAGACCGAAGGTGGCGATCGGATAGAGGCCCGAGGCCGGCAGCGCGATACGGCGCAACGCAAATGCGCCGGCGAACCCAACGCTCACGCCCAGCAGTGCGCCGGTGACCAGCTCGTAGACGAGGTCGGTGACGGCGCCCTCGGGGTGGAACACGAAGGGCACCACGCTGAACGTGAGCACGAGGATGACCGCGGGCGCGTCGTTGAAACCGGACTCGGCCTCCAGCAGGCCGGCCAGCCGCCGGGGCAGCGGCAGGATCCGCAGCACCGAGAACACCGCCGCGGCGTCGGTGGAGGAGACGATGGCGCCGAGCAGCAGCGCGAGTTGCCAGTCCATGCCCAGCAGCAGATGCGCACCGACGGCGGTGATGGCGGTGCTGATCACCACACCGAGGGTGGCCAGCACCGAGGCCGGCGCGAGCACCCCGCGGATGTCGGAGAAGCGTGTGGTCAGACCGCCTTCGACGAGCACCACCGCCAGGGCTGTGGTGCATACGTTGCGGGCCAGTTGGACGTTGTCGAAGTCCAGGCCGATTCCGTCGACGCCCAGCACCATGCCGACCAGCAGGAAGAACAACAGGCTGGGGAACCCGATCCGGGTGGCCACGCGCGTGCCGATGATGCTCGCCAGCAGCACGATGCCGCCGGTGAGCAAGGTCAGGTACAGCTGGCTCAGGCTCATCGTGAATTAGTTAATCAGGGCGAAGGGCCGTGAGTGGGACGTGCGGATGGGCGAAAATGTCGGAGTGAGTGGACGCAAGATGCGAGTCGTGGTCGCCGGGGCAGGCAATGTGGGCCGTTCGGTCGCGCGCGAGTTGCTCGACAACGGCCACAAGGTCTTGCTGATCGAGCGGCTGGACCGGCGGTACGAGCCGCACACCGTGCCCGGCGCCGACTGGTTGCTGGCCGACGCCTGTGAGCTGTCGGCCATGGAGGAGGCCGGGATCGAGACCAGCGATGTGCTGATCGCGGCGACCGGTGACGACAAGTCCAATCTGGTGGTCGGCCTGCTGGCCAAGTCGGAATTCGGGGTGCCGCGGGTGGTGGCCCGGATCAACGACATCCGCAATCAGTGGCTGTTCGGCCAGGACTGGGGGATCGATGTCGCGGTGTCCACGCCCGGTGCCTTGGTGGCCGGTATCGAGGGCGCCATCGACGTCGGACACCTGGTGCGGCTGATGATGCTGCGTGGGGGTCGCGTCGAGCTGACGAAACTCACACTGCCGCACGACAACCCGGTGGTAGGCCAGCGGGTGGACCGGCTGGATCTGCCCGCCGACACCGCATTGGTCACCGTCGTCCGTGGCGACAAGGTCCGGTTGCCCAAGCCTGATGACGTGCTCGAGGCCGGTGACGAACTGCTGTTCACCGCCAACCGCACTTCGGAGAGTTCACTGCTGGCCGCAATCCATGGAGGCGAGTTCCTCCGGGAAGTGGTTTCCGAGGAGCCGTGACGTGCGGCGTGCTTGCGTACTCAGTTGGGCGACGGCGGTGATTGTGGTTGGAAGGGTTGGTACCACCACCAGTCGGCGCGTTCCCCGGTCGGCCCGGGACACGGCGGTACATCAGGTGGGGATGCTGTGGGTGGGCGGGCGAGGGATCCACCCTCGAGTGGTGTCCCGGTGCTGTCGGTGACCACGAGCCGGTGGGCGGGTCCGGTGATGGTGATGCCGCCGCGGTGGTGCAGCCGGTGATGGTAGGGGCAGACCAGCACGAGATTGTCGAGGTCGGTGGGTCCGCCGTCTTCCCAATGCACGATGTGATGAGCGTGCAAACCGCGCGAAGCGCCGCAGCCGGGTATCACGCAGAACCGGTCGCGGTGTTCGAGGGCGCGGCGTAGCCTGCGGCTGATTGTGCGGGTGGTGCGGCCGACGCTGATCGGCTGGCCGTGGCGTTCGAGCCACACCTCGCAGGTGGCGTCGCAGAGCAGGTAGCGACGTTCGTCGTCGGTGAGTACCGGCCCTAGGTGCAGAGCAGCGACGCGATCGGTGAGATTCAGATGCACGGCGACGGTGGTGTGGTGTCCGTGCGGGCGACGCGCGGCGTCGGCGTCCCAGCCGGCCTCGACCAGGCTCATGAACGCATCCACAGGGTCGGGGAATGGCGGGACCTGATCCGACGTACCGTCCTCGTGGTCGCGTTTCCAGTCCGCGACCAACGAGTCGTGATGCGACTGCAGGGCGGCATCGAACTTCGCAGCCTCCAGCCGAGGTAGCCGGATCCGCCACGTGGTGTATTCGTCATCGGGGCCGGGAATTTTGGTGATCTCCCGTTGCGGTTCGGGCTTAGGTTCGCGTTCCGGTCGCGGTTCGAGTTTGACGGCGGTGCGTAATTGCCTGACCGTGGCGACGGTGGCCAGTTCGGCGTAGTGCTCATCGGAGCCGTCGGCGGCGTTCTCGGCGATCACTCCGACCTGATCGAGTGACAACCTGCCTTCCCTCATCCCGTCGGCGCACAGTGGGAATTCTTCGAGCCTGCGTGCGACCGCCACCACGGTCTCCGCGTTGCGCGGGTTCACACCGGTTTTCCACGCCACCAACGCCTGAATCGAGCGGGCGCCGGTGGCGCCGCACAACTCGTCACGATCCAACTCGGCGACGATCTCCACGATCCGACCATCGATCGCGTTGCGCTGACCGCACAGCTGCGACAACTCGGAGAACAGCACCTCCGTACGCTGTGTGGGGCTCGCCCCAGCAGCGAAAGAAGTTGCGCCCGAAGACATAACACCATCAAAGCAGAGAGGTAGGACAGGTTCTGGGTCGTGCAACTCGGTGGTCTTAAGCTGATGCCCATGGACGCCGAAGAACCGGAACGCCGGTTGGTGATCAGGGTCAACTCGAACGCCAAGATGTCGCGCGGCAAGGCCGCGGCGCACGCCGTGCACGCCGCACTCAAGCTGTACGGCATCGAGTACGACCACCCGGTGATCGTGATCGGTGGCAAGCCCGACGAGATCCTGGCGCAGACGGTGCATGTGCGGGATGCCGGCCGCACCGAGCTGGAGCCCGGCACGCTGACCGCGGGGGCGAGCTGGGAATTCAAGGGCCGCGGCGAACCTGACGCACCCGAGTAGGCGCTACCCTGTTGCGGCCGCGTGTTCCTCGCGCCCGGGCAGGGCCAGGCCGAGGTGCTCGCGCAGCGTCGTGCCTTCGTAGTCGGTGCGGAACACGCCGCGCTCCTGCAGCAGCGGGACGACGCGGTCCACGAACGGGGCGAGACCGTCCGGGGTGACGTGAGGGACCAGGATGAACCCGTCACTGGCATCGGATTGCACGAGATGATCGATGGATTCGGCGATCGTGGCCGCCGAGCCGACGAAGTTCTGCCGCCCGGTCACCTCGACGATGAGCTCACGGGTGGTCAGGTTCTCGGCTTCGGCCTTGGCGCGCCACTCGTTGGCGACGGCGACGGGGTCGCGGTGGATCCGTACGCTGGCCCGCCCCTTGGCGATGGTGTTCTCGCCGACCAAAGGGTCGATCGTGGGCAGCGGCCCGTCCGGGTCGTGATCGGACAGGTCACGGTTCCACAGCTGCTCGAGGAACTTGATTGCGGTGGCCGGGGATACCTGGGCCAGACGCACCTCGTGGGCGAGGTCGGCGGCCTCGGCATCGGTGTCGCCGAGCACGAAGGTGGCAGCGGGCAGGATCAGCAATTGGTCATGACGACGACCGTGCTTGGCCAGGCGGCCCTTGACGTCGGCATAGAACTTCTGGCCGTCTTCCAGCGTGCCGTACCGCGAGAAGATGGCATCGGCGGCCGCCGCGGCGAACTCGCGCCCGTGGTCGGAGTCGCCGGCCTGGAAGATCACCGGGCGGCCCTGCGGGCTGCGGGGCACGTTGAACCGGCCACTGATGTCGAAATGATCGTTGTGGTAGGCGAATTCGCCGGCGGCCGGATCGGACAGGAACACCCCGCTGGCCTGGTCCGCGACGATCTCGTCACCGCGCCACGAGTCGAACAGCGTATGGGCGGCGGCCAGGAAACTCTCGGCCCGCTCGTAGCGCTGGTTCTCGGGCAGGAAGCCGCCGCGGCGGAAGTTCTCTCCGGTGAAGGCATCCCACGAGGTGACGACGTTCCAAGCGGCCCGGCCTTCGGACAGGTGGTCCAGCGAGGCGAATTGCCGTGCCACCTCATAGGGTTCGTTGAAGGTCGAGTTGATGGTGCCCGTCAGCCCGAGCCGGTCGGTGACCGCGGCCAGCGCCGCCAGCACGGTGAAGGTGTCCGGGCGTCCCACCACGTCGAGGTCATAGATCTGTCCGCCCTGTTCGCGCAGCCGGAGTCCCTCGGCCAGGAACATGAAGTCGAACTTGCCGCGTTCGGCGGTCTGCGCGAACCGGACGAACGAGTCGAATTCGATGTGGCTACCTGATTCTGGATCGCTCCACACCGTCGTGTTGTTGACACCGGGGAAATGCGCGGCTAGGTGAATCTGCTTGACGGGCTTGCTCATGGGCGTGTCCTGTCAGACGGTCGTGTAGCGGTTGGCGGGCCGGGGCAGGCCGAGCAACCCGCGCAGGGTGGACGATTCATAGGCCTCGCGGAACAGGCCGCGCCGCTGCAGATCGGGGACGAGTACGTCGGTGATCTGCTCAAGGTCACGGGGCAGGGACGCCGGGCGCAGCCGGAAGCCGGCCGCCCCGGCCTCCTGCCAGGCCTGCAACAGGTCGGCCAGCTGTCCCGGTGTGCCGGCGAAAATCTCGGCGTCGCTGCGATATTCGGCCCCGGCCAGCTCATCGAGGCGGTCGCGCCGGGCCGCGGCTGCCGAGGGCGTGTCGTCGAGAAACACCACCAGGTCGGCGAACACCCGTACCGGCGGGACGTCAGTGGGACGCAGTGCGGCGATGGCGTCGACCAGCGCGGTGACCTCCGCGCCGCTGTGCGGGGTGACGAAGCCGACGTCGGTGCTTCCCGCGATGAGTTGGTAGGCAGCGTCGACGTGACCGAGCGCGGCGACGACGGGTTGGCCCTGCGGCGGCCGCGGGGTGATCGAGGGGCCCTTGACGGAGAACGTCGCTCCCTCGAAATCGATGTAATGCAGCTTGTTTCGGTCGATGAACCGCCCGGTGGCCACGTCGCGGATCTCGGCGTCGTCCTCCCAGCTGTCCCACAGTCGGCGCAACACCTCGACGTAGTCGGTGGCCTCGGAGAACAATTCGGTCGAAAGGGCCGCACGGTCTTCTGGCAGGTGGCGGCGCCCGAAGTGGGCCGCGGCATCCCGACGGGACGCGACCTGGACCCGCACCCCGGCGCGGCCGGTGCTCACGTAGTCCAGGGTGGCGATGGCTTTGGAGGCGTGGAACGGTTCGGTGTGGGTGGTGACGATCGTCGGCACCAGGCCGATGTGGCGGGTACGCGGAGCGACACGGGCGGCGATCAGCACGGCGTCGAGGCGCCCGCGCACCCGGTCGGTGCGGTCGTCGGGCCGGAACGGGTGATCGGACTGCAGGGTGAGCCCGTCTTCGATCGTGACGAAGTCCAACAGGCCGCGTTCGGCCTCGCTCACCAGGTCGGTCCAGTACCGCGGTGTCAACGTGTCGGCGGGGCGGGCCGACGGCTCGCGCCACGAGGCCGGGTGCCAGCCGGTGCCGTCGAGTGCGACGGCGAGGTGCAGTGGGGTGCCCATCGACGATTCTCACTTTCAGTCGCGGTCTCTGGCGACAACGTGAGCTCACACCCGGGTAATCCCGGGCGGGAGCTGTTGCGAGTGTCCAATCCAGTCTGACCTGCTCGAAGTGATCGACGCACGATGATGCGAAACCCAGCGTTGGACGTCAGGATGCCGGCTCGCGGTGGTGATCGCGGTCCCGCAGCCGTCCACGCAGCACCGCGACGAATGGCCGGGGGTCGGCTCGCCCGTCACGCCGGAACGGCATCGAGTCTCGAGAGGCACCGATCCACTCGGAGCGGGTCATGCCATCGAGAAAGAGTCGGCGCCCGGCCCGCCCGGCCAGCAGATGCAGCAGCAGCGTGCCGGTGCGGCCATTGCCCTCGCGGAACGGATGGATCTGGTTGTAATCGGCATAGATTCGGGCCAGTCGGTAGGCCAGTGTGCCGTCGTCGATCTCGGCGCCTTCGCGGGCCGCCAGGCTGATCTCGGCGTCCAGCACATCCAGGGTGCGGGGAATGCGCGCGCACGATCCGAAGGTGCTGTCACCTTTGCGCAATTCGACAATGCGGGGCTCGCCTGCCCACGCGTAAACGTCGCCGAACACATGCTGATGCAGCGAGCGGACGTCCAGATCCGTTTCCTGGTTGCGTAGGTGTACCTGCAGGATCCGGCCCGCGGTCGCCACGAACTCCAGCTGCGCGAGTACCGCGGCGTCGCGCACGCCGAAGTTGTTTCGCAGCACCGACGTTCCCGGCAGGAAGTACGGCCGGCGCCGCGCAAACACTCGTCGACGTGGCGATGGGGCGGGGGCGGGGAGGTGGCGTCCGAGGTACTCGCCGAACGTCTCTGTGCCGACGGCCAAACCGGTGAGGGCGTCGATCGCTTCCTGGGTGGGCTGCCAGCCCTCCAGGCGTTCAGCCGCGATGGTCTGGGCCAGCGCGTGACGCGTGGCCTCGTCGGGCGCGCTCACCACGTGCTGAACGTCGAGGTCGACGCCAGGTAGTCGAGTTTGCGCCGGACCCCGGTGAGTTCGCGGCCGATGCTGCGCAGTGCGGTGCGGTCCTGTGGTGAGAGCTCCGACAGGTCGACGCGGTCGTCGGCCTGGCCGTCGAGGGGCCAGTGCGCGGCCCGCATCCGCCACCGGATGCTGGATCCGATCGCATGGCATTTCGCGAGTGCCCGGGCGTCGTCGGGGTCGAGGTAGCGGGTGCCGGCCGCCGCAGCGATCCGCTCGGCGGTGAGCAGTGCGTCCGAACCGCAGCTGAGCGCGGCCCAGCGCGCGATCCGCACCACGGGGTCGACGGCGGCGTGCTTGATGTCGACACCGCTGTCTCCGCCGGCCAGTGCCCGCAGCCGGGACGGCACATAGGCGCGGGCGAAGGTGGCGTCCTGCAACATCGCGGCGAGCGCCGCCGGATGGGCGCGTGCCGCGATACCGGCCTGCTCGCGCAGGTCGGCTCCGCCGTCGAGGCCCGCGCTGACGGGGACGGCATCGGCCAGCAGGCCGATCATCACCACGCCCCGGTCGGCGGCCGCATCGGACGCCCAACGGCCGATGCTGACCGCCCAGTCCTGGGCTGTGCGGTTGAACCGCACCCGGGAGGCGACGGCCCCGTTGTCATCGGCGGGGAATCCGCAGCAGGCCAGCAGCTCATGGACCTCGACAGCCTGGGCCAGCGCCGACTCGGCTGTGACACCTGGGCTTCGGACCATCAGGGTTTCCAGGTCCGAACCGGGCAGCGCGTCGCCACGGCCGACGCTGCCGGACGCATACCAGTGATTGCCGCCGGTGGTGATCAAACGCGTGGCGGTCGTCAGCGCGGTGCGGGCCACGGCCGACCACGCCACGGCGATCGACGCGGCGCCGGCCCGCGCGTCGATCGCCACACTCACTGCTTCTCGGGCTTCAGCTGCCGCCGTCACCAAGGACTGCTCGGTGTCCGCCGTCGCGATGCGCCGGCGGGCAGCTTCCAGTGCAGCCACAGCCATGACGGCGATTCTGACAGCACGCCGGCGCCGTGAGGATTCGGCAACGCAATGCTTACCGCTCGCTACATGAACGAAACACGCGGGTGACAGCTCGGACATGCCCGCACGCTTATCTGTCAAGTGACAGTTAAGGAGCTGGCGGCATCGCCCCCGAGCCTGAGAGAAACGCCTATGACCAGCAGCGCTACGGAGAGACAGCGAGATGTGGCCGACAGTTTTGGCGACCATGACGACCTGGCCGAGTTTGGTTATGACCAGCAGCTGCACCGGCGACTCGGAAAGTTCGAATCGTTCGCGGCGGGCTTCTCGTTCGTCTCGATCCTGACCACGATCTTCCAGTTGTTCGGCCTCGGGTTCGGCTTCGGCGGCCCGGCCTTCTTCTGGACCTGGCCCGCGGTGTTCCTCGGCCAGTTCCTCGTCGCGCTGTGTTTCGCCGAACTGGCCGCGCGCTATCCGATCTCGGGGGCCATCTATCAATGGTCGCGCCGGATGGGCGGCGAGGTGATCGGCTGGTTCGGCGGCTGGTTCATGATCCTGGCCCAGATCGTCACTGCCTCGGCCGCGGCGATCGCACTGCAGGTGGTACTGCCGTCGATCTGGTCCGGATTCCAGATCATCGGGGAGGACCCGGCCCTGACCACACAGAGTGGCGCGGCCAACGCGGTCCTGCTCGGCACGGCGCTGCTGGTGCTCACCACCACGATCAACTGCCTTGGTGTCAAATGGATGTCACGTGTCAACAGTGCCGGGGTGGTCTGCGAGATCGTCGGCGTCATCGCGGTCATCGGAGTGTTCTTCACCCACGCTCAGCGGGGACCCCAGGTGGTGTTCGACACCGGCCACGCCGGCGGCCAGCCCGGTTACATCTGGGCCTGGATCATGTCGGGCCTCATGGCCGCCTACGTCATGGTCGGCTTCGGCTCCGCCGGGGAACTCGCCGAGGAGACGCGCAACCCGCGCCGCGTCGCACCCCGCACCATTCGCCTGGCCCTGTCGGTCTCCGCACTCGGTGGCGGTCTGATGATCCTGGGTGCCTTGATGGCCGCCCCGAGCCTGACCGACGGCCGCCTGGCCACCGAAGGTCTGCCGTACGTGCTCGACACCGTGCTGTCCTCGCCGTGGGGAACCGTGCTGTTGATCGACGTGTGCATCGCGATCATGATCTGCACCTTGGCAATTCAGACGGCGGCCTCGCGGCTGATGTTCTCGATGGCCCGCGACGGGCGGTTGCCGGCCTCGTCGATCCTGTCCCGGGTCAACAGCCACACCGGAACCCCGATCTGGCCGTCGGTCCTGATCGGGTTGCTGTGCATCGGGGTGCTGTTGGTCAACGTCGGCAACTCGGCGATCTTCGCCACGCTGGCCAGTGTCTGCATCATCCTGATCTATCTGGCCTACCTGCTGGTGACCGCGCCCCTGCTGTACCGCCGGCTCAAGGGCTGGCCGACCCAGCGCAACCAGGTGGACGCCGAAGGGCTGCCGCTGTTCTCGCTCGGCAGGTTCGGCATCGCCGTCAATGTTCTGGCCGTGGTCTACGGCGCGGTGATGATCGTCAACCTGGGTTGGCCTCGCGCCGAGATCTTCAACCCCACCGGCGAATTGCCGATCCTGCAGTGGGCCGGCCCGCTGAGCATCGCCGTTGCCGTCCTCCTGGGCGCGGTCTGCTTCCCCCGCGGCAAGACCCACCCGAACCCCGTCACGATCGGAGCCTGACTGATGAACATTGCGACGCCCGCGCCGGCGACCACTGCGACGACCGCCGGCGCCCGCGACCACGCCCGCGCCCAGGCCGGAGCGATCACCGATTCGATGCCCGTCGTGCCGGCATCGCGCTGGCCGACGCCGCCCGAAGGCATCGCACCCGAGCAATTGACGTGGGCCGAAACGGTTCCCGGTGGCCGATACACCAGCAAGGTGCTGGCCCGTGGCACCCGGCTGCGGCTGCGGGATCTGGACGGCACCGCGTGCGCCCACCTGCTGCTGTGGCGGGCAGACGCCCCCTGGGAGCGGCTCAACGTCGCCGACACTGTGAAAGTGCCCTGGCAGGCCTATTTTTCGACGGGTCACCCGCTGCTCAGCGACCAGGGTCGGGTGCTGGCCACCCTGGTCTCCGACACCTCGGGACACCACGACGCCCTGTGCGGAACCACCACGCTGTCCGGCAATACCACCAAGTACGGTGCGGGCGAGGTGGAATCGTCCAGTCCCGCCGGACGCGAACTGCTCGCGCTGGCCGCCCTCAAGAACGGGCTGACCCGCCGCGACGTGGCGCCGAGCGTGTCGTTCTTCCACGGTGTGCGGGTCGATCTCGACGGCACGCTGGTGTCCACCGGCTCGGCCGGTGCCGGCACCGCCGTCGAACTGGTCACCCACCTGCCGCTGATCGTGGCGATCGCCAACACCGCCCACCCGCTGGATCCGGCCCCGCAGTTCCGCGTCGGCTCACTGGAGGTGCTGGCCTGGTCGGCGCCCGAGGACCTGGCCGACATCGGTGCCACGGTCGGTGACCGCGACCCCGAATACCAACGCGCCTACCTGAATTCCGAAGACATCTGGAGTGCCCGATGACCGTCACCGCAACCCACACCATCGTCGATGAGATCGTCGCCCCCCGCGCCCCCTGGTCGAAGATCGTGCGCGCCGGCGACGTGCTGACCATCGTGGACCTGCACGGCAACCAGGCCGTGGACACCCTGTTCTATGGCGCCGACGACCACACGGTGCGCTACAGTGCACCCGCCACGATCGCGGCCCAAGGCAACATCTTCCTGACCACCGGATCGGTGCTGCGCGACAGCGACGGTGCGCCGATGCTGACCATCATCGACGACGAGGTCGGTAACCACGACACCCTCGGCGGTGCCTGCTCGCAGGAGTCCAACACCCTTCGCTACGGCCACCACACCAAACACCAGCACGCCTGCGTCGAGAACTTCATCGGCGAGGGCGCCCGGTGGGGGCTGACCAAGGCCGACATCGTCAGCAACATCAACTTCTTCATGAACGTGCCGGTGGATCCGGACGGTTCGCTCGGCATCGTCGACGGCCTGTCCGCTCCGGGCAAGACCGTGTCGTTGCGGGCCGAGATCGACACCCTGGTGCTGGTGTCGAACTGCCCACAGATCAACAACCCCTGCAACGGGTTTGACCCCACCGCAGTGCGAATGATCGTGACGCGCCCATGACCACCCTGGAGATCGTTCGGCCCGGAATGGCCACCACGGTCCAGGATTGGCCGGGACGCACCGGGTACTGGCAGATCGGGGTTCCGCCGTCGGGGCCGATGGACGACGTGTCCTTCCGGCTGGCCAACATCGCCGTGGGCAATCCGGAGGGAGCGCCCGGGCTGGAGGCCACCATGGGTGGACCCGCGCTGCGCTTCGACACCGACACGTGGGTATGCGTCACCGGGGCACCCGCACCGGTGACGGTCGACGGGAGGCGGGTCGCGCAGTGGGTGCCGGTGCAGGTCGAGGCCGGTCAGGTGCTGGACGTCGGAATGGTCGACGGGCCCGGCCTGCGGATCTACCTCGCGGTGTCCGGCGGTCTGCACGCCGACGAATACCTGGGCAGCGCATCGACCTTCACCCTGGGCCGGTTCGGCGGACATGAGGGCCGGGTGCTTGCGGTGGGGGACAAGCTTGAAACCCGTGACGCCGCCACCGTTACCCGCCGGCGCATCCTGTTCGAGGAGCAGCCGGCCATCGTCGGCCACTGGAACATCGCGGTGACCGTCGGTCCGCACTCGGCGCCGGAGTTCTTCACTCGCAACGACATCGATGCGCTGCTCGATCACGACTACGAGGTGCATTTCAACTCCGACCGCACCGGCGTCCGGTTGATCGGGCCGAAACCCGAATGGGCCCGGCCCGACGGCGGGGAGGCCGGCCTGCACCCATCGAACATCCACGACAATGCGTACTCGGTAGGCTCGCTCGATTTCACCGGCGACACCCCGATCCTGCTCGGTCCGGACGGGCCCAGCCTCGGTGGCTTCGTCTGCCCGCTCACCGTTACCGCCGCCGACCGCTGGAAGCTCGGTCAGCTCGCCCCGGGTGCGAAGATCCGGTTCGTGCCGGTGCGAGCATCGGCGGCTCCCGCGCCGGCCAGCTTCGGACCCGCGCGCCGCGCGTCGATCCCTGCGGTCTTCTCCGCCGGTGGTGACGAGGACGACGGAATCATCGCCGGCACAACCTCATCGGATGGCAGCACGGCCGTCACCTACCGCCGGATCGGAGATGACAACGTCCTGGTCGAGTACGGCGAGATGCGACTCGACCTGGCATTGCGGGCCCGCGCACACGCACTGCACCACGCGCTGGAAGAACACCGCCCGGACGGCCTGATCGACCTCACGCCAGGGATCCGTTCGCTACAGGTCAAGGTGGATCCGGCTCGGTTGCCGCAAACCGCCCTCGTGCCGCTACTCGCCGAGATCGAGGCATCGCTGCCCGCCGCACAGGATCTGGTGGTGCCGAGTCGCACGGTGCGATTGCCGTTGAGTTGGGACGACCCGTCCACCCGGGAGGCGATCGAACGCTACATGCACGGTGTACGCGCCGACGCGCCCTGGTGCCCGTGGAACATCGAGTTCATCCGTCGGATGAACGGCCTGGCCTCGGTCGACGATGTGCATCGAATCGTCTATGACGCCGAATATCTGGTGCTCGGTCTGGGCGATGTGTACCTGGGTGCCCCGGTCGCGACACCGCTGGACCCGCGGCATCGTCTCGTCACCACGAAATACAACCCGGCCCGCACTTGGACCCCGGAGAACGCCGTCGGCATCGGCGGCGCCTACCTGTGTATCTACGGCATGGAGGGTCCCGGCGGATACCAGTTCGTCGGGCGTACCACGCAGATCTGGAATCACCGTCATCCACTGGTCGCCCAAGGGTTCGACCCGGAGCACCCGTGGCTGCTGCGATTCTTCGACCGGATCCAGTGGTACCCGGTGTCCGCCGAAGAGCTGCTGGACCTTCGTGCCGATATGGCTGCCGGGCGGGGCCGCGTCGAAATCACCGACGGAACATTCTCTCTGGCCGAGCACGAGCAGTTCCTGACCGCCAATGCCGCAGACATCGCCGCCACCCGCACGGCGATGGAGGCGGCGCGCACCGAGGAGCGTGAGCGTTGGGCGGCGTCAGGAGAATTCGCACGAAAGGAATCTGCGTGACCCGGATTGCCGATATCTACCGGACCATCGCCGACAGCGGTCGTGACGAAGTATTCATCCACCTCCGCCCGCAGGACGAGGTGGAGAACGACCACCGCGCGGCGCTTGCCGGAGGTGGCCCACTGGCCGGGTTCGTTCTCGCGGTCAAGGACAACGTCGATGTCGCCGGACTACCGACCACTGCAGGATGCCCAGACTTCAGTTATATTCCCGATGCCGACGCACCGGCGGTCGCCGCTCTCAAGACCGCCGGTGTTGTCGTCATCGGTAAGACCAACCTCGACCAGTTCGCGACCGGGTTGGTCGGGACGCGCAGTCCCTATGGGGCTGTGCGGGATTCCCGTCGGCCCGACCACATCTCCGGTGGGTCGAGTTCTGGATCGGCGGTGGCCGTCGCCCTCGGCTTCGCCGACATCGCGATCGGGACCGACACCGCCGGCTCGGGTCGCGTGCCGGCGGGGTTGCAGGGCATCGTCGGGATCAAACCCACCGTGGGTGTCGTAACCACCGAGGGAGTCGTCCCGGCGTGTGCCAGCTATGACTGTGTGACGATCTTCGCCGCGGATCTGGCGACCGCGCAATCGGCCATGGCGGTGATGAGCGCCGGTGCACCGCAACGGCACTGGCCGACCGACGTTGCCTTTGCCGCCCCGGTGGCTCCCCGAATCGCGATCCCAGATGTGCTGTCGGGCCTCGACGACGAATGGCAGGCCGCGTTCGCCTCCGCCGTGCGCCAGGCGCATGAGGCCGGGTTCGAGACCGTCCCGATCCCGATGAACGGCTTCTTCGCCGCGGCCGACCTGCTGTACAACGGCGCGCTGGTCGCCGAAAGATGGGATGCGGTAGGGGAGTTCGTCAGAGACGCGGACCCCGACACCAGGTTGGACCCGACGGTGGCGGCGATCATCACCGCGGCGGAGCGGCACTCAGCGGTGGATCTCCTGCGCGACCGCAGGCGCGTCGAGGAGTTGCGGCGTCAAGCGCTGACCCTGCTTGAGGGTTGCCACGCGCTCATGGTGCCGACCGCTCCGGAGCATCCGCGTATCGACGAGGTGGCCACCGACCCGGTCGCGGTGAACTCCCGGATGGGCCGGTACACCAACTTCTGCAACCTGTTCGACATGTGCGCCATCGCGATTCCGGCGGGAACCGTGTCCGACGGCGCCCAGTTCGGAATCACCCTGCTGGCGCCGGGTTTTCACGACGGCGTCATCGCCGATCTGGCAGCCCGGTTCCTCGACACCCCGTCGGCGGAGACGTGGCCCGAGACGGGCGGAGCTCCATGCACCGAACTCGCGGTGTTCGGTGCCCACCTGCGCGGACAGCCGCTGGAACATCAGCTCACCGCGCGGGGCGCCCGCTGGGCCGGACCCATCACCACGGCACCGCACTACCGCCTGTACGCACTCGACACAGTGCCGCCGAAGCCGGGTCTGACCCGCGTCGCCGACGGTGGTGTACCGATCGTTGGCGAGCGGTGGGTGCTGTCGCCGGCCGCCCTGGGGGAGTTTCTCGCCGAGCTGCCCGCCCCGATGTTGCTCGGCAAGGTGGAACTCGACGACGGCCGGTGGATCACCGGATTCGGCTGCGATCACGTCGCGCCCGCCCAGGGGCGCGACATCACCGAATACCGGGGCTGGTTGGCCGCGATGGCATGAGCGGGCGCCGGCGTCAGACCTCGGGCACGATCAGCGCAACCATGGTCTCGAGTTGGCGGGCCATCTGCCGGTAGCTCATCGATCCCGACTGCGCCTGCAGGAGCGCGCCCCAGAACACCGACTCCAATGTGGCCAGTACCTCTGGCCAGGCGCCGCCACCAAGTGCTGTCGCGATCCGGCGTTTGACCTCGGCGGCGATTCGCAGGCGCACGTCGGCGACGACCTCGTCGTCGGTGCTCACCAACGCGTGGGTGCAGGCACGGGCCAGCCGAGGCTCATCGGCCATCACGAGGGTGATGGCGGCAAGCTGCTGACTGACCTGGCTGGTAGCGCCGGCCTCCGGGTCGATATCGAGCGGCAGCTGCATGACCCGGTCCAGGTACAGCTCGGCGAATACGACTTCGATCGTCGGGAAGTGTGCGTAGAACGCTGCGGGTGCCAGCCTGGCGCGCGCCGCCAGCGCCGGTACCGAGACATCGGTGTCAGCATCCAGAAGCTGCGTCGCGGCACCGAAGACCCGCCGGTGCATCCGGAGGCGCTGACCCTGTGCATCGTGTAGGCGAGTGACCGTAGCCACCGCTGGCCTGGACATGTGTCCAAGATATAGACCTGGGCTCCGATTGGCAATCGTGCGATGAAACTGCCTGTATCAACACAGTTTCTTGCATGCCATCCATGCAGTTCGACCGCCGGTGAGTGCACAATCGGAGATTTCGAGTCGCTAAACCGGACAGGTGTCCAGTAGGCTCTGTGTGGATCGGAAGGGGAGGGTCAGTGGCTTACGTGATCACGCAGAACTGTTGCAAGGACGCCAGCTGTGTTCCGGTGTGTCCGGTGGACTGCATTCGCCCGGCCGAGAGCGGCTTGGACTCCGCCTCGGCCGAGATGCTCTATATCGACCCGGAATCGTGCATCGACTGCGGGGCCTGCTTCGAGGAGTGCCCGGTCGGTGCGATCCACTACGAAGAGGACCTACCGGCCGAACTCCGGCGCTTCAAGGACCTGAATGCCGCCTATTTCGAGCGCCATCCGCTCGAACCGGTGAGCCCACCCGTGCCCGCGTCCCGTGCGCGCGTCGGCGCGGGATCGCTGCGGGTCGCCATCGTCGGATCGGGACCGGCCGCCTGCTATGCCGCCGCCGAACTGATCGAAGTCGACGGTGTCGAGGTCAACCTCTTCGAGCGGCTGCCCACGCCGTTCGGCCTGATCCGCGCCGGCGTGGCACCCGACCACCAACACACCAAGTCCGTCGTCGACATCTTCGAGCGGGTATTCACCAACGCGCGGTTCTCCGGTCATTTCAATGTCGAGGTCGGCCGCACCGTCAACCACGACGAGTTGCTCGCCCATCACCACGCGGTGATCTACGCGGTTGGCGCAGCCACCAGCCGGCGATTGGGAATCGACGGCGAGGATCTCATGGGGCATCATGCCGCGGCTGAGTTCGTCGGCTGGTACAACGGCCACCCCGACCACGCCGGCCACCACTTCGACCTGTCGGGCGAGCGGGCGGTCATCATCGGCAACGGCAACGTCGCTCTCGATGTCGCCCGGGTGTTGTTGATGGACGGGGCGGCGCTGGCGGCCACCGACGTCGCCCAACACACGCTGGATGCCTTGGCCGACAGCACAATCCGGGAAGTGGTGATCCTGGCTCGGCGCGATATCGCTCACGCGGCATTCTCGGCGGGGGAGTTCCTGGCCTTGGGGCACCTCGAAGGGGTCGACGTAATCGTCGACCCCGCGGACCTACCTGCCGATGACGAGCACGATGACGTCGAAACCTCGTTCAAGCTCGCCATCGCCCGCGAGTATGCCCAGCGCACACCGACACCGGGTAACAGGCGCGTGGTATTCCGCTTCGGCGTCACTCCGGCCGCCGTCCTGGGCGCCGACCGGGCCAAAGGGCTCGAGGTCAGCAGCGTCCGCGGCGCCGAGGTGATCGAAACGTCGTTGATCCTGCGGTCGATCGGATATCGCGGCCTGCCCGTCGCGGGACTGCCATACGACGAGGACTCCGGGACCGTACCCAACGAATCCGGTCGCGTCGTCGACGGTGCCCCGGTGCCCGGTGTGTACGTGACCGGCTGGATCAAACGGGGGCCGCGCGGGGTGATCGGGACGAATCGGTTGTGCGCCGAGGAGACCGTGGCCCAGTTGTGGGCGGATTTCGATGCAGGCTTGCTGACCCGTGACATCGCCGACCGTGAGTCGCTCGATGTCCTGTTGGCGTCCCGGGGCGCGGAGTCGGTCGGCTGGCCGGGGTGGCGCGCGATCGACGCCGCCGAGCGGGATCGCGGGGTGCGGGCGGCACGGCCGCGGGTGAAGTTCGTGTCGATCGAGGAGATGCTCAGCGCGGGCCTGCGCGGCTGACCTCGCCCTCGCCCTCCATCTCAGGATCAGGGGCGCGGGGCGTGCGGGTCGCCAGGATCGACCCGGCGAGGATCAAGGCCAGCCCGGCGACGTTGTACACCGTCAGCGGCTCGCCGAGCACGATGACGCCGGCGGCCAGGGCTACGGCCGGGTTGACGTAGGTGAAGACCAGCGCCCGCGCCCCTCCGACCTCGCGGATCAGCGCGAAGAACACCACGAATGCCAGCGCCGTGCAGATAACGGCGAGTGTGGCCAGCGCGATGAGCACGCGCCGCGACGGCATCTGGTCGGGCCACGTCAGCGCGGCGGGGGCCGTGTAGATCAGCGCTGCGATCGTCAGACACGCGGCGGTCAACGGAAGCGTCGGAACGTCGCCCAGGTAGCGCGCGGCGATCAGCGGAGCGATCGCGTAACACGTTGCCACCAGCAGAACTTCGGTGATCGGCCAGCTGTGCCCGCCGGCCAGGCCGGGCCCGGCGAGCACCGCCACCCCGGCGAGCCCGATCCCGAGCCCGATAATTCGCTTGGCGCTCAGGCGTTCTCCGCCGGTGAGCCGGTCGAGAACGGCGGCGATGATCGGGGCAGTGGCGATCAGCAGACCCGTCAGCGAGCTGCTCAGGTGCCGTTCGGCATCCGTCAGCAGGAACCACGCGGCGATGATCTCGAAGAACGCGAACGCCAGCACGGGGCGCCAGTGCCGCAGCACCGGTGTCCACGCAGCGCGCGACATCACCAGCGGCAGCAGCACCGCTGCGCCGACCGCTGTGCGAGCCAGTACCAATACGGGTACCGAGACGCCTTCGACGGCGATCTTGATCAACAGGTACGGGATGCCCCAGATGATGCTCATGGCACCCAGCAGCAGCCAGCCCCGTACGCTCACTCGGCCCAGACTACGGACGATCCAACACCTGCGCCCGAGGCTTTATCAGGACACGGCCAGATCCAGCGCGATGTCGACGAGCATGTCCTCCTGGCCGCCGACCATGCCGCGGCGGCCGGCCTCCTCGAGCAGCGAGCGTGCATCGACGCCGTAGCGCACCGCGGCAGCCTCGGCGTGACGCAGAAAGCTCGAGTACACCCCGGCGTATCCGAGGGTCAGCGTTTCTCGGTCCACTCGGACCGGCCGGTCTTGCAAGGGACGCACGATGTCGTCGGCGGCGTCCTCGAGCGCATGTAGGTTGCAGCCGTGCCGCCAACCCAGTTTGTCGACAGCCGCGATGAACACCTCGAGCGGTGCGTTGCCTGCACCGGCGCCCATGCCGGTCAGTGACGCGTCGACCCGGTTGGCGCCATGTTCCACGGCAACGATCGAATTGGCCACTCCCAGCGACAGATTGTGATGGGCGTGAATGCCGATCTCGGTGGTGGGGGACAGGACGTCGCGGAGCGCATCGACTCGGTCCGCGACGCCGCGCATGGTCATTGCGCCCCCGGAGTCGACCACGTAGATACATGTGGCGCCATAGCCTTCCATGAGTCGGGCCTGGTGGGCGAGCTCCGGTGGTGTGGCCATGTGGCTCATCATCAGGAAGCCAACGGTGTCCATGCCGAGTTCCCGTGCAGCGGAAATGTGCTGGGCCGAGATGTCAGCCTCGGTGCAGTGCGTGGCGATACGTACGACGGTGGCGCCGGCGCGGTGGGCGTCCCTGAGGTCGTGCACACTGCCGATGCCGGGCAGCAGCAGCGTCGCCACGCGGGCGTCTCGTACAACCGCGGCCACGGCTTCGATCCACTCCAGATCGGTGTGCGCCCCGAAGCCGTAGATGCAGCTCGATCCGCCGAGGCCGTCGCCGTGGGCGACCTCGATGGAATCCACCCCGGCCGCGTCGAGTGCAGCGGCGATGATGGACACCTGGTCGAGGTTGTACTGGTGGCGCACGGCATGCATGCCGTCGCGCAGCGTGACGTCGCTGACGTACAAGTCGTGAATCATGATGATGTGATGGCACTTTCGGGGGCAGCAATGCGTTCGGCGGTGGCTTTGGCGGCCGAGGTCATGACGTCGAGATTGCCGGCATAGGCGGGTAGGTAATGCGCGGCGCCGGTGACTTCGAGCATCACCGTCACGCGGGTCCCGGTGAACTTTCCGCTTTCCGGGATGTACAGAGGCCTTGCGGCGCTGAACGTCTCGAACTGGACTCGCTGTTTGAGCCGGTATCCCGGCACGTAGCTGCTGACCTTGTCCACCATGGCCGTCACATCGTTCTCGATCGTGTTCGGATCGGCGTCGCCTTCGACGAGGCAGTACACGGTGTTGCGCATCAGTACCGGCGGGGCGGCCGGGTTGAGAACCATCACCGCCTTGCTCCGCCGCGCACCGCCGACGATGTGCAGTGCAGCTGACGTGGTTTCGGTGAACTCGTCGATGTTGGCGCGAGTTCCGGGACCCGCCGACCGCGACGAGATGGAAGAGATGATCTCGGCGTACGACACGATGCCAGACTGGGCGACGGCGGCCACGATCGGCACAGTGGCCTGGCCGCCGCAGGTCACCATGTTGAGGTTGGGTGCGTCGAGATGCTCCTCGACGTTCACCACCGGCACGCAGTAGGGGCCGATGGCGGCAGGCGTGAGATCGATCATCCGAACACCGTGTTCGGCCAGTTTGGCCCAGTTGGTGCGATGTGCACCGGCGGAGGTGGCGTCGAAAACCAGTCTGACACCTGCGAACTCGGGCATCGCGATCAGCCCGTCGACTCCGCCTGCTGTGGTGGGCACTCCGAGGCGGGCGGCGCGCGCCAGGCCGTCGGACTGCGGGTCGATACCGACCATCGCGACCACGGCCAGCGGCCCGTCGTCGCGCAGGATCTTGATCAGCAGATCGGTGCCGATGTTGCCCGAGCCGATGATGGCGACCGGGTAGCGGCTCATCGCCGGTCCTGGTTGCTGACCAGCCGACGGGCCGCCTCGATCACGTTTCGTGCGTGCAACTCGAACAGTGCGATCAGATCTACCGAATCGCCGCCGATCTCCTTGGCGATGAACAGGCCGTCGGCGCCGGCGATCGTGTAGGTGGCCAGATGGCGCACGTCGGCGTCGCTCAGTTCCGGTGTCCAGTCCAGGATGGTGTCGACCAGTTGGGCATATGCCTGGGCGCGTGCCTGAAGGAACATCGCCCGGGCCCGTGGCTCGACGGGGCGGCGCTCCAGGGCGAGCATGAGCCCGAGTCGGATGAAGTCAGGGGATTCGACCAGAGCTTTGGCGACGTTCGCGCCGAATGCGGTGGCCCGCTCTTCGGCGGTCCCGTCGGCCGGCACCTGCCAGGCTGTCAGCCAGGTCCTGAAGCTGCGCTCGATCACCGCCGCGATCAGGTCGTCCTTGTCCTTGAAATGCCAGTAGATCGAGCTGGCCGGTAGCCCGCACTTCTTGCTGACCAGCGCGATGCTGGTGCCTTCATACCCGCGCTCGGCAGCGATTTCGGTGGCGGCGTCGAGGATCCGTTCCCGCGACTGCTCGCCATCGAGGCGGCGCCGGCGCGGCTTGGGCTGCTCATCAGCGGGCATCTGGACTCCCGTCCGGTTCGGTCTTGACTCTGTAGTGATCACTACATTACCGTAGCGATCACTACAGGACAACCCTCGATGACGAGAGAGGCCAACCGTGACCGCAGACTTCTACGATGTGGCGGTGATCGGCTACGGGCCCACGGGTGCCACCGCCGCCAATCTGCTCGGCCAGCTCGGCCTGAAAGTGCTTGTCATAGAGCGCGATCCAGATGTGTACGCCAGGGCCCGGGCTATCAGCACCGACGAGGAGGTCATGCGCATCTGGCAGTCGGTCGGCCTGGCCGACCGACTGCAACAGGACATGCTGCCCGACCGCCCCGCGGCATTCGTCGATGCGGGTGGCGTGCCTTTCATCGAAACGACGATCGCCGCAAGAGGTTCGGGCCACCCGCCCCAGCAGTTCATCTACCAGCCCGCGGTTGACCATGTCCTGCGCGAGGGTGTGGAGCGCTTCGACACCGTCGAGGTACTACTCGAGCACGAATGTCTACGTGTGCTCGCCAAAACGGATCACGTCGAGTTGATGTTGGCCGACCTTCGCACCGACATCTTCAAACGATTTCGGGCTTCCTACGTCATCGCTGCCGACGGCGGCGCGTCCCCGACGCGCGGACAGTTGGGCATCGGTTACGCCGGCAACACCTATGCCGAGCGGTGGGTCGTCATCGATACCAAGGTGCTGTCCGAGTGGGATGGCCACGACCGGCTCCGATTCCACTGCAACCCGGATCGTCCCACCGTCGACTGCCCGACACCTCTGGGGCACCACCGCTGGGAGTATCCGGCCCGAGCCGGTGAGGATGAGCAGAAACTGGTCAGCGAGCGCGAGATCTGGAAAGTGTTGCAGGACCAGGGCATCAGTAGCGAAAATGTCGAGATCCTGCGAGCCGTGGTGTACAGCCACCATGTCCGGGTCGCCGACCGCTGGCGGGTCGGGCGCATCTTCTTGGCCGGCGACGCTGCGCACGCCATGCCGCCATGGATCGGTCAGGGCATGTCCGCCGGCGTGCGCGATGCGGCCAACCTGTGCTGGAAGCTCGCCGCGGTACTGGCCGGACGGGCGCCTGATGCCCTCCTGGATTCCTACGAGGTCGAACGCAAACCCCACGTCATCGAAGTGACCCGCCGCGCCTGCCTTGTCGGCCGCGTGATCACCGAACGCAACCGCATGATCGCCGCCATCCGAAACCACACCCTGCGGGCATTGACCAAGATTCCCGGGGTGCTGCGCCGTGGTCAGAAGCTCTATTGGATCCCGGATGCGCGGTACGACGAGGGCCACTTCGCCCGGGCAGGTGGCCGTGCGGTCGGCTGGCAGATTCCGCAGCCGTGGGTCATCGACGACACGGGGTCGACCGTTCGGCTGGACGACGTCGTGGCCGGGCGGTGGACCGTGCTCCACACCGGCGTGGCCCCGGCGGGATCAGAAGCCTGGACCGACCTGGGTGCACCGGCGATCGCGGTCAGCGGTTTCAACGACAGGACCAGCCCAGGTGCTATCCGCGACGTCGACGGGACGCTCATCGCCTGGCTGAAACAGAAGAAGGCCGCCGCCGTGGTGCTGCGACCTGACGGATTCATCTACGCCGCTTCCGAATTCGGGCAGCGGATAGCAGCACCTCCTGCCGGCTACGAGCTGGCGCCGATTCGAAATGGAGTCCGCGCATGACCACCACCGCACTTGCCGAACACACTCTGACTGTCGCGGGCCGAGAGATGTTCTACGCCGAAGCGGGCGCCGGCCCCGCCGTCGTGCTGCTGCACGGTGGCGGTCCCGGAGCGTCCGGCGTCTCCAACTACGCACGCAACATCGACGCACTCGCCGCCCATTTCCGGGTCATCGTGCCCGACATGCCGGGCTACGGGCGATCCGCCAAAGGCATCGACAAGAACGATCCGTTCGGGTTCCTCGCCGACATGATCCGCGGGCTGCTCGACGAACTGGGCATCGACACAGCGCACCTGATCGGCAACTCGTACGGCGGCGCTGCCGCGTTGCGGTTGGCGCTGGATGCTCCGCACCGGGTGAACCGGCTGGTACTGATGGGACCCGGTGGTATCGGAACGACCAGGGGTCTGCCAACCGCGGGTCTGAACAGCCTGCTTTCCTACTACACCGGCGACGGCCCCAGCCGCGAGAAGCTGGCCTCTTTCATCCACAATTACCTTGTATACGACGGTGATTCAGTGCCTGAGGATCTGATCGACCTGCGATACCAGGCATCCATCGACCCAGAGGTGGTGGCCGATCCGCCGTTGACCCGGCCATCGGGGCCGAAGGCGCTGCGGACACTGTGGCGGATGGACCTGACTCGCGACCGTCGGCTCAAGAACCTGCAGACGCCCACGCTGATCTTGTGGGGGCGCAGTGACAAGGTGAACCGGCCGTCCGGAGGCCCGACGCTGCTCAACACCATGCCCAACGCCGAACTGGTGATGACCTCGCACACCGGCCATTGGATGCAGTGGGAGCGTTCCGAGTTGTTCAACGAACTCGTCACCGAATTTCTCGGTCCGGACTCAAAGCTCGCTCATGTCTAGCGTGTTCGGCAACGTCCACCTCGGCTATGTCGTCATCGAGACCGAGAAGTTCGGTGATTGGCGGCGATTCGGGCGTGAGGCCATCGGCCTACACGTCGACGAACTGCGCTCTGATGCAATGCGATTCCGGTTGGACGACAATGAATGCCGGTTCCTGCTGAAACGCGGACCCGTCGAGGACGTGACGGCGCTGGGCTGGCACGTCGACGACCACAACACCTTCGACGAAATCATGCGCCGCGTCACCGGTCACGGTGTTCCCGTGGCCGAAGTCGCCGCCGAGGAAGCCGCCCTGCGCGGGGTCGAGCGTCTGGTGCGGTTCCCTGGTCCCAACGGGCTGGTGCAGGAGCTCTACACCCGTGCCCGGACCGGTTGCGGACCACTGCAGATGGCGAACCACGGGGGATTCGTCACCGGGGACTCCGGGCTGGGGCATGTCGCCATCACCACCAAGAAGCCGCACCAGGTGCACGGTTACTACGACACTGTCTTCGATGCGCGGTTGTCCGACTACATCGACGAGACCATCGGTGGCGTCAAATTCAAGATCCGATTTCTGCGGGTCAACGAGCGCCACCACTCGGTGGCCATCGCCGCGGTGAACCGGCTGCCGATCAACCCGGTCCGCACCCGGATCCAGCACCTCAACATTCAGGTCAACGATCTCGACGACATGACGACGTCGTACCAGCGCATCAAGGAACTCGGGTTCGACATGGCGTTGGGGGTGGGGCAGCACACCAACGACCGGGAATTGTCCTATTACGCGATCACCCCATCAGGGTTTGAATGGGAGGTGGGGTGGAATCCGTTGATCGTCGACGAGGCAACCTGGGAGCCCACCACCCACCAGGGCATCAGCATCTGGGGCCACACCCCGGAAGGGCAGACCATCATCGACAAACTCGCCCAGTTCAAGACCGGGATCCGCTCACTTTTTCAGGCGGAGGACAGCGTCGCAGCGCTCGCGGGTTCCGGTATCGCCGACGGCTAGGGAGGAACATCATGAACCGAATCGATACCCATCACCACATGATTCCGCCCGCCTATCGAAAGGCGTTGCAGAAGGCCGGCATCGACGAGGCAGGCGGGCGCGCGATGCCGGACTGGAGCCCGGAAGCGTCGCTGCAGACGATGGCCGAACTCGACGTGACGACGGCGATTCTGTCGGTGTCCACGCCGGGCACCACCTTCCTACCGAATCCCGCTGACGCCGCGGCGCTGGCCCGCGACCTCAATGAGTACAGCGCCGCACTGGTGAAGTCCCAGCCGGACCGGTTCGGGTTCTTCGCCACGGTGCCGATGCCGCACATCGCCGAAGCAGTCGCCGAATCGGTGCGCGCGCTCGACCAGCTCAAGGCCGACGGCGTCGTCTTGCTGGCCAACAACGCCGGAACCTATCTCGGCGAGGCCGGCCAGGATGACCTGTGGGCTGCTCTGGACGCTCGGCGAGCGGTGGTGTTCATCCACCCGGCTGACCTGCCGGGGCCGACGGTGCCCGGCGTGTTGCCGTTTGCCGCCGACTTCCTGCTCGACACCACCCGAGCGGCCTATCTGTTGGTCCGCAACGGGATACGACGCAAGTACCCGAACATCAAGTTCATCCTGAGTCACGCCGGCGGCTTCGTCCCGTACGCGTCGCACCGGATGGCCGTCGCCATCATGGGGGATACCGGCCGCAGTCCGGCTGACACCCTCGACGACTTCGCGGGCTTCTACTTCGACACTGCGTTGTCGTCGAGCGCCGCCGCACTACCCACTTTGCTCGCGTTCACCAAACCGGGCCACATCACGTTCGGTTCCGACTGGCCGTTCGCCCCGCTGGCAGCCAGCCAACTCTTCGCCGCAGGTCTTGATACGTACGTCAAGCTCGAATCGGTTGCCCGCCAAGCGATCAACCGCGACAATGCGCTCGCGCTGTTCCCGCGGCTCGGCTCCGCGCCGGCACCGCCTTCGCCGTCACCACTGGATCAGGTGCGTCACCACGCCACCCGCGCGGTGATGCGCGGGGTGGCGCGGGTCATCAGCACGAAGTGACTACACCCGCGTCACTTCCGCGTAGCGGCCGACGTGGTAATCGGTGGAGCCGAACTCGTACTGCACCGCGGTCAGCCGCTTGAAGTAGTGGCCGATCGCCAGCTCCTCGGTCATGCCCATGCCGCCGTGCAACTGCACGGCGTTCTGCCCGACGAAGCGGGCGGCACGTCCGATGGTGGCCTTGGCCGCCGATACCGCCTTGGCCCGCTGCGCGGGTTCGGCGTCGAGATTCAGCACGGCGAGATAGACCGCCGCCGAGGCCTGTTCGACCTCCATGTGCATGTCGACCATCCGGTGCTGGAGCGCCTGGAAGCTGCCGATGGGCAGGCCGAACTGCTGGCGCTGCTTGCAGTACTCGACCGTGTCGGCCAGCACCTTGCGCATCCCCCCGACGGCCTCGGCGCACACCGCCGCCGCGCCCTCGTCGCGGGCCCGATCCAGTGACGGCCACGCCTGCCCCTCGGCGCCCAACAGCGCCCCGGTAGGCAACCGGACGTCGACGAACGTCAGGTCCGACGCCCGGCGGTCGTCCACGGTGCGGTACGGGTGTGCGGTGAATCCCGTTGTCAACGAAGCGATGTCGACCAGGAACAGCGAGATCCCGTCGGTGTCGGCACGTTCCCCCGAGGTACGCGCGGTCACCAGCAGGTGGGTGGCCAGCGGTGCGCTGACCGACATCACCTTGGCGCCGTTGAGGACCCACTCGCCACCGTCTCGGTGGGCGGTGGTGGAGACGTCGCGCCAGTTGTCCCCGGAGGTCGGTTCGGTGGCCGCCAGCGCGACGATGGCCGAACCCGCCACGATGTCCTCGAGCAGGGCCGCGGCGGTCGCGTCGCCGGATCGGTGCAGCAGACCACCGGCCACGACCACGGTGTCGATGAACGGCTCGATCGCCAGGGCATGGCCCAATGCCTCGGCGATGACCATGGTTTCGACGGGACCGCCGCCGATGCCCCCGGCTTCCTCGGGCAGGGTGGCACCCAGGATGCCCAGTTCGTCGGCAAAGCCCCGCCAGATCTCGGGCTGCCAGCCGGGACCGGTCTTGGCCGCGGCCCGGCTGGTCGCCAGGTCGTAGCGGCTGGCCAGGAACTTGGTCAGCCCGTCGCGCAGCAGTTCCTGTTCGTTGGTCAGGTTGAAGTCCATCTAGAGCCCCAGTTCTGCCTTGGCGAGGATGTTTCGCTGAATTTCGTTGCTACCGGCGTAGATCGAGCCGGCACGGTCGTTGAAGTAGCGCAGCGGAGCGACCGCCTGCCACGGCTCGCCGCTGTGATAGCCGTCGGCGGGTGGTTCGTACTCGGCCACCGGGCCGCCCGGGAAAGTGGCGTGCGGCTGATAGGCGCGGGCCAGCGGACCCGCGGCCTCCATCGACAGCTCGGTCAGCGTCTGGCTCAGTTCGGTGCTCAGGATCTTGAGCATCGACGACGCCGTGCCCGGATGGCCGCCCTCGGCGACCGCGGCCAGCACCTGGTACTCCAGGATTTCCAGGACGTCGGTGCGGAGCCGAGCGTCGGCCAGCCTGCGGCTGAACGCCGGATCGTCGATGAGCCGGCCGCCTGCCGGTCCGGGCATCTCGGCGGCGACCGCTGAGATCTCGTCACCCAGCACCTGCAGGGCGGGCGCGTTGGCGCCGCCGCCGCGCTCGAACTCCAGCAGGTACTTGGCCACGGTCCAGCCGTCGTCGATCGCGCCGATCACGTTGGACTTCGGCACCCGGACCTCGTCGAAGAAGACCTGGTTCTGTACCTCTTCGCCGGACGTCATCACCAGCGGGCGGATCTCGATGCCGGGGGAGGTCATGTCGATCAGCACGAACGTGATGCCCTGCTGCTTCTTGGCGCCGCGGGTGGTGCGCACCAGGGCGAACATCCAGTTGGCTTCCTGGGCATGGGTGGTCCAGATCTTGCTGCCGGTGCACACCAGGTCATCGCTGTCTGACACCGCCGCCATCGACAGCGCGGCCAGGTCCGAGCCGGCCTCGGGCTCGGAGTAACCCTGGCAGAAGAACACCTCACCGGACAGGATGCCGGGAAGGAAGTAATCCTTCTGGGCCTGCGTGCCGAACTTGATGATGGCGTGGGCCACCATGCGGATGCCCATGGGGGAGAGCGACGGGGCGCCGGCGAGGGTCGATTCGCGGCTGAAGATGTAGTGCTGGGTGAGGCTCCAGTCGCACCCGCCGTGTTCCACCGGCCAGGCCGGGGCGGCCCAGCCGCGCTCGTGGAGGATCTTCTGCCAGGCCATGCTGGCGTCGTGATCGGCGTAGACGCTGGTCATCAGGCGTCCGGCTCGCTGGAGCTCGGGAGTCAGATTCTTGGCGAGAAAGTCGCGAACCTCGTCGCGGAATTCCTGGTCGCTGGTCGACCACTTCAGGTCCATGCCCTGCCCCTTGTCTCTGGTGTCGCTCCACAGAGTAAACCTAGTTAGTCAAGTGGCGCAGGCCACCCCGGCCGTGAGCGCGAGCCCGATCGGGGCCTGGCCCTATCCGAGGTTGCTGGGTGGCGGTGGTACCGCGCCGGGGTGGCGGGCGATAATTGACAACGTGGAGCGACGCCAGAGCGGTCAGGATCCCCAATCTCCGATGGCACTGCTGCAGAACTTGCCTGCGCTGGTGGTGCTGGAGCGGTTCCCGGTGCCGGTGTTGGCCATCGCCGAAGACGGCACGATCCTGTTCGCCAACAGCGCCTTCGGCGAGATGGTGGGGCGCGCCGCCGATGCGGTGAAGAACATGCCGTTTGCTGAGGTATTCCATTCGGTGCCGGCCGACGAATCCGCGGTGTCGGTGATGCGGGCCCATGCCGGCACGCTGGTCGAGCTGGTTCACGACGACGGTTCGATCGTGCGGGCCCGGATGAGCAAATCGGCGTTGTTGCGCGGTGATGATCCGGTGGCCCTGGCGACGTTCCAGGACCTCACCGAACAGTTGTGGGCCGACGAGCTGTAGGTCTATCCGGCGGCCTGCGACCTTCGCAACGATTCCCGGGACAGGAACTCGTGGAAGTAGTCCAGCGATTCGCCATCGACGATCGCGGGCAGCAGCAGAGCCCAGGTTCGGGCCACCCGTGCGCGGAGATCCGTGCCGGTCGCAGTGGCGCGCGAAAGCGCCTCGGCGCCCAGCATCGAACCCAGGATCACCTCGGCTGTGGCCGCGGCATCCAGGGTTTCGCGGAGATCGCCCTCGTCGGCCGCCTGGACCAACTGCGCGGTGAGCTCGTCGAGCCAGCTCGTGTAGACCCGGGTGGCGGCCGCGTTGATACCGCTGAACGTCCGCAGCAGTTGCATGCCGATCTGCGCGACCTTGTCGGCGCGGGTGTAGTCGGCCACCACGAACAGTCCGTGAATGGTGTTCTCCAACGCCGGTGATGACGATTCGGCAATCGCGCGGAAGGTGGCCAACATGGCGCTGCCGCCGTCGTCGATGATCGCCTCGGCCAGCGCTTCTTTGGAATCGAAGTGGTAGTAGAACGCGCCCTTGGTCATTTCGGCCCGGGTGATGATGTCTCCGAGGCCGGTCGCCGGATAGCCGTGCTCGCTGAACTGCTCCACCGCGGCAGTGATGATCTTCTGCCGGGTCAGCTCGGATCGCGCCTGGCGGGCCATGTCAGGTTCGTCCAGAAGCTGCGTTGCGATCGGGCCGGTGCGGGTGGAGCGGCACCAACTTCTTGATGCCCACCGTGGTGCGACGCCGGATGTACTGCTTGAGGTAGCCGAGCCGCTCGGGTTCGACGAATCCAGGCAGCGCCAGCCGCCAGCTGTGCTCGAGATCGGTGAGAAACCGTCGGGGATCGTCGAGGTCGCTGGTCTGGCGGATACCCAGATAGATCGACACCAGCAACCGGGCGACAGTCTCCGGGTCCGAGTCTGCGGTGAAATCGCCCTCACCGATGGCACGTTTGGCGATCCCGGCGAAACCCTCCACCCACTCGGCCAGCACCCGTGCACCGACGCCGTCGGTCCGGCCGATGGATTCGACCAGGTTCAGGCATGCGCGCGCCATCGGGTCGGCGATGTCTTCGGCCGCCACCAGACAGGAGAGGTCGATGAGCGTTTCCGCCCCGGACAGGTTGCGGGCCAGGACTTCCTCGACCGCCTTCTGGCCCCGCTCGGTGCGGTGCTCGACGATCGAGGTGGCGAGCGCGTGCTTGGACCGGAAATGGAAGTACAACGCGCCTTTGGTGACGGTGGCGTCGGCCAGGATGTCGTCGAGGCTGACCAGGCTGTAGGGCGTGTGGGCGAACTGCCGCGCTGCCGCCTGCAAGATCTGGAGGCGGGTCAGCTCTGCTCGCCGGTCGAGCTGCTCTGTCACCACGGGGCCTTCCTGACTCTGATCGCCCGGCGGCCTGTCCTGATATCGCCGCCACCCGTCAGCAGACTCAAAGTCTTCGCCGTACGTGCATAACATTCTAAAGGTATGTATCGTGCTTAGCGTGATAACTCTTGGTTCGTCGCGGGTTGCCCGCCCGGTGGTGGCCCTCGCCGCGACCGTGCGCCCTGTGGCGAGCGCCACCATTTGGCGGTCGGCGGTAGCCAAGGGCTATCCTGAAAGCGTTGCCATGGCCTGCACCGGCAATCCCCCTCGAATCCCGGTGCGGGCCATGGCGACCTCTTTTTCTTTGCGCTCCCAATGTGATTCGGGATTGATGACACACCCGAAGACCTCCCCGGAGTATCGCTAGACGATGTGGGATGACGAAGTCGACGTCGTTTGCTGTGGCTCGGGCTTCGGGGCGTTGGCCGCGGCCGTCGCAGCGGCAGACGCCGGACTCGACGTGCACCTGATCACTCCGGGCAGCGCCCAACCGGTGACGTCCGGTGTCGACACACCGTGGTTGGGTGCGGGCATCGAGGATCCCGAAACCCGCGACTACCTCGACGCGTTGTCAGCGGATCTGCAGCCGGTCGACGATGCCGAGTACGACACCGCGCTGACGGTCCGGCCGGTGAGCGATTGGACCCCGGTTTCCGGACGCGCCCGGATCGCGCCGTTCTACGGCGCCCGGCTGCAGGACTGGGCGCAGCACTGCCTCACGTCTCCCTACGGTGTGCTCTACACCCGGCTCGCGGATCGGGGGACGACCTCGATGAAGACGCGCGCCGGCGAGGAGATCCAGGTCAAAGTCCTCGGGACGCTGAACGTCGAGAGCGAGTCCGGCGCTGTCTCGGTGCTCGGTGACTGGCTGTCGGCACGGGCGCTCGACAAGCGCATCCACACCCTGGACAACGGCACACTGCAGCGGATCGTGTTCGAGGAGGGCGAGGTTCTCGGCGCGGTGATCGACACCGCCGACGGTCCGTTGGCCCTGCGTGCCCGCCATGGCGTGGCTCTCTCGACCGAACCCCGGGGCGCCGCGTCGGCCGCGTCGGACGGTCAGCTCATCGAGCCCGGTAAGCCCCTGCAGGTAGGCCTGGTCGGCTACAGCGCCAGCAGATTCGGTCGCCTCGAGCTGCTCGACCATCAGCCGGACACCGCACGGTCGGACTACTGCCGATCCGGGGGAGTGCACGACTCGCCGCGGGAGTCGTATCGATCACGTGCGCGGCGCGGCTGAGAAATGCACGGGCACCCGCCCTTTGGCCAGTAGCGCGGCCATCTCGTGGCCGAGGATCGGCTTGGAGAGCAAGAAGCCCTGGGCCCGGTAGCAGCCGTGGCGCAGCAGCGTCAGCGCCGCACGCTCGGTCTCCACGCCCTCGGCCACGAGTTGTAGGCCGAAGGCCCCGGCGAGGGCGATCACCGCCCGCACGATCGGCAGGTCGCCAGGGTCCGCTCCGAGTCCGGCCACGAAGCTCCGGTCGATCTTGAGGGTGTCCACCGGCAGCGACTTCAGCAGCGACAGCGCGCTGTAGCCGGTACCGAAGTCGTCGATGGCCACCTGTACGCCGACCTTGTGCAGCCCCGTGAGCGTCGTCCGGGTGGTCTCGATGTCCTGCACCACGATGCTCTCGGTGATCTCCAGGCACACCGATCCGCGGGGCAGGTGGAATTCCCGCATGATGCCGGCGACGGATGCGACGAATCCGTCGGTCACCAACTGGACCGGCGAGACGTTGATCCGCAGCACGATGTTGCGGCCGACGCCGTTGGACCGCCACCGGGCGAACTCGGCGCACGCGTTCCGCAGCACCCAGCGGCCCAGTTCGCCGGCGAGGTTGATGGATTCGGCCACGCCGATGAAGGAGTCGGGGGAGAGCAGACCGCGGGTCGGGTGCTGCCAGCGGACCAATGCCTCGGCGGCCAGCACCTCACCGGTGCGCATGTCGATCTCGGGGAGGTAGTGCAGCACCAGCGCGCCGCTCTCGATCACGCTCTGCAGGTGCAGCTCGATGTCGTTGCGGAAATCGATCTCCATCGCCATCGCATCGGAGAACACCGCGACCCGATTGCCTCCGGAGTTCTTCGCGGTCAGCACGGCGTGATCGGCGCGGTTGAGCAGATCGGAGGTGGAGTCGCGGCCCGGAATGCCCTCGGCCAGGCCGATGCTGACCGTGCGGGTGAGCATCTCGCCATCGATGGTCACCCGTTCGCGCAGGACCGATTGAAGCCGATAGGCGAGTGCGGTCGCCTCCTCGGCCGTCATCGACGCCGCCGGAACCACGACGAACTCGTCGCCGCCGAGCCGCGCGATCAACTTCGGCTGATCGTCCCCGCGCTGCAACCGTTGGGCCAGAATGCTGATGAACGCGTCACCGGCGGTGTGGCCCAGATAGTCGTTGATCGCCTTCAACCGGTCCAGGTCGAAGAACATCACAACGACCGGGCCGGGCTGGCCGGGAGCCAGGCGGGCCGCCAGATGCGCCATCAGGGCCCGGCGGTTGTGCAGCCCGGTGAGGTGGTCGTGATCCGCCAGGTACCGCAACCGGTCCTCGGCCTCGATGCGGGCCTGCACCTGGGCGAACAACGAGGCAATCGCCTTGAGCGCGTTGAGTTCTGCGGGTAACCATTCACGGTCGCCGAACTTGACGAACCCGAGGACGCCGGTGGTGGTGTCGCCGGACAACAACGGCACACACGCCATCGAGGTGGTCGCGATGTGGCGCCCGGCTTCGATCGTGCGCTGGTAGTCGTCGGTGGCCGGTTCCGGACGGAACACGGCCGGCTCCTTGAGATGCTCGGCCATCGCGAACACCGGGTCGGCGTCGGCGAAGTGGATGACCGCGATCGGGTCGGTGAGGCTGTCCGGTGGCCGCGGGGGCCACTCGGCGACCAGACGCGTCGCGTGTGCCTCGTGATCGTTGTGACGCAGGAAGCTCACGTCCACGTCGAAGAACGAGACCAGCTCTGCCAACACCTGCTGGCTGACCGCGACCGAGGTCGCGGCATCGACCGCCATCAGTTGCGTGGCGACCGACGTGACGAGCAGTTCGAGGCTGCCTGGCACCAGATACCTCCGCGTATACCTCAGCACCTGCCTCAGCCGTACTGTGGCGTCGAACCCGCTCGGGCCCGGCGTCGACTCCGTATGGTCGGACGCGGCGCGTAGGACAACCTGAGCACCAGCGCTTGTGACTCGTCGCGCTCGGTGCTGGTCAACCTGCGGAAATCGTACTGCAGGTCGCGCAATGCATCGGCGTGGCCGGGTGCCAGCGCCTGCCGGTCGCGGTCGTCGTGGGCGTAGAGGAACACCGGCGAGACAGGTTGGACGGCGAGGCCGTGGCGCTGGGCGCCGACCCAGACGGCTTCGACCGCCGATCCGGCCAGCGCGTAGTCGGTCAGCCGACGGCCTCGCACCGAGACGACCGCGAGCGCCGAGCTGGACGTGACCCGTTCGTAGGTGTCCTCGCCGAGTGCGGTGCCCGCGTTCCAGTCCGCCAGTTTCGCCATCACCTCGGGCCGGCGCAGGATGTCGAGCACGACCATGTCTGCCGGATCCAACCCGAGCGTCGTCACGTCGATACCGGCGTCGGGATCGGGGTCCCCGGGCCAGCGCAGTTCCGACATCATCTCCCGGTGCAGCGTCGGGGTGAGATAGCGGATCCGGTCGGCCTCGGCGAGTATGCCTGCGGCGGTTTCGATCTGGGGCCGGTCGTCGAGGATCGACAGTTCGCCACCCTGCTCGCAGGCGGCGGAGCGCAGGCTGTCGAGCACATCGGCGGCGATCGGTGCCGATGTGCCCCGGAGCCGATTCGTCTCGCGGGCCAGCATGGGTCCATAGAGCTCGGCGAGCTCCGGTTCGTCGCCGGGGGAGAACTCCGCGATCCCGTACAGCGGTGTGCCTTCGTCGCCGCGCGACCAGCGCACCTGCCCGGTCAGGCCGTGGGCCGCGGCGGCCACCCGCGCGTTGAAAGCCGCCGCTCCCAGCGCCACCGCGCTGCCGCGGTATCCGACATCCATTGCCGTTGTGTACTTCGTGGCCAAACGGAGGCTGATCCGGTTGTCACTCGCCTCGATGTGCCACGGCTGGACATTGCCGCCCGAGGGCGCGCGGGTCGCCGCGTCGACCAGGATGCCGGCCAACCCGGCCGGTGCGGCCTCTTGCGCCGGCGCGGCGGCCGGAGTCGGAGCCGGCCGGGCGGCCATGGGATCGCCGATGCGGTCGAGCGCGTCGGCGACGTCGACGCGTACCCGCCCGGACGGCATCGGCTCACCGAGTCCGATGCGGCGTACCGCGTTGGCGACGACGGTGGCGCCCAGGACCACCTCGGCGGCCAGCTGGGGCCAGGTGCTCAGCGTCTTGCCGACCTCCACGAGTGACGCGGCCATCCGCGGCGACAGCTGGGGCGCGTCGAGGATCCGCAACACGTGCGGCACCTTGTCCTTGCTGCTCAGCCCGGCGAGGTCGCGGGCCGCGATGTCGCCGAGCAGGCCGTGCAGGATCGGACGCTCGGGTTCCAGGTCGAACCGCTCGACGTCGAGGAGCCCGCGGTCGCCGGTGGTCATCAGCACCGGCAGTCGACGGGCCCGGGCAGCCTCGCGCACAAGGACTTTCGCGTCCAGCGAGTCGCATTCCTCGACGACGACATCGAGCCCGTGCAGGAACTGGTCGATCGACTCCTCCACCGCTCCGTGCCGATCGATACGAACCCTGATGTAGGGGTCGATCTCGGCGATCCGGCGGGCCGCCACCACGGCCTTGTTCAGTCCGAGGTCGAAGACGGTGCCGGGCACCCGGTTGAGGTTGGCCAACTCGAGTTCGTCGAAGTCGGTGAGGCGGATCTCGCCGCACAGTCCCTCGACCGCGAGGTTGTAGGCGATCGCGTGCCCGACACTGAGCCCGATGACGCCGATCCGCAGACGCGACAACCGTCGCTGTTCCTCTGCGCTGATGAGATTGCGGTTGCGGTCGAGACGCAATCGATTGAACCCGGCCGGGCCCAGGAGATGGACCAGGCACCGGCGCCACGGGTAATAGACCCACCGGGCCGGCTCATCGAGCAAGTCCGCTTCGACGGCCGGCACGAGCTCGAGCAGTGCCTGCTGCTGTTGGCGGCATTGATCGATGACGGTAATGCGCGGATCCTGGCGCAGCCGATCGAGGGTGGATTCGGAGTCGACGAAGATCGCGCGATGCTGATCGGAGTCGTGGAGTTCGTTCAATTCAGAATTCTCGATGTCGGTGGGGCTGATTCTTCGGGTGTCCTTGTCGATCATCGCCCCGCCGTCGAGCTGAGAAGGGCGTCGAAGTCGACAGCGTTCGGGTGCGGTCCGATTCGCTGGGCCTCGGCGAAGTAGCGCGACAGTTGTCCCGCGTCGGCGTGGCTGGCGAATGTCCGGCTATCCCACCACATCATCTTCGTCTGGTATCGCTCGTCCGGATAGGGCGTCGCCGGGATTTTCGACGCCAGTACCCCGCCCGAGGACAGCCATCGTTTCAGGACGTATGCCGCCGCGGTGGCCATGGCAAACTGAATGTCCAGCAGTGTCATGGCGTGCAACGGCATACGTGCCAGCGTATCGGTGAGTGCGCGGCTCTGTTCGGGGTCGTCGCATACCCAGGCCGTCTTCATCTCGACCACTCCGAACGGCAGGCGGTCGGCAATCATTTTGCGTACTGCGTCGAGTCCGGGCTGTCCGCGCCATTCGACGATTGCGTGGCTTTCATCGACGCGTCGGTACGGCCCTTTGGCCCGCAGGCCGCCGACAACTTGGCCGGAGCCGTTGATCCCGGCGCAGAACAGCGCGGTATCGCCGCCCGTCCGTAGGGCTTTCGGGTCCAGCGCCTGTTCCACCCCGTGTTTGCGGTAGTTCGCCTGCGCCCCGCGGACGTATTCGTTCCACAGTTCGCGCTCCGTACCCGGCCGGGCCACGACTATCGTGCACTCGCTGTCGGGGTCCCACCAGCTCGGGCTTTCGTCCAATGTCACGGAGGTACGGCCGGCGGCATCGAGTTGGGGAGCGGTCATCTGCAATCCATTTCGTCGGTCAGCCGTGCCTTCCGACAGGACGGCTGGTTTTGGTGTGGAACACGGTTGTGCGAATACGTGTGATGAGTATTGCGCCGTGTCGTCGCGGAATTCCAGCGAGCCGAGAAATCTTGTCCAGTGGTGCGGTGAATTCTGCGCGGCGACCACCCATTTACTCACCGGTACATGCAATTTTGGCAAATGCGGTATTGGCGATTCTGGCCGAATATGTGAGTCGAACTGGCGTCTGGCAAAAATTCGGAATTGACGGCGACGTGGAAAGCGTCGGGCCGCTGCGGCCGGGCGGGCTTTTGCTGTCGTGGCCCTCAGCCAGTCCACCCGGCCGGCGCGGGCGGGGTGAATGGTCATCGATGTTGTGGCGCCCCGCCTCTTGCGGATCGGTGGTGGGTGGCGGGTTGTGTCACCGCCGCCCGGCACAGGTGAGATTCTGGAGGTGATGACACAGGAGTACCCCCAAGCAAGCGCCCTGCCGGTCCAGGATGTCGGCCGGCTGCTGCTGCGCTGTGCAGACCGGCCCGGCCTGGTCGCGGCGATCAGCGGCTTCCTCACCGGCGCCGGTGCCAACATCGTGTCGCTCGATCAGCACTCCACCGAACAATCCGGCGGTACGTTCATCCAGCGCACGATCTTCCACCTGCCCGGCCTGGCCGCGGTTCGTGACGAACTCGAACGTGATTTCCGGCAGCGGGTGGCCGAGCCGTTCGAGATGGACTTCCGGCTGACGGAGGCATCCAAACCCAAGCGCGTGGCACTGATGGCCTCCCGCGAGGACCACTGTCTGCTGGATCTGTTGTGGCGCAACCGGCGCGGTGAACTCGACATGTCAGTGGTCATGGTCATCTCGAACCATCCCGATCTGGCCGAACAGGTGCGGGCGTTCGGCGTGCCGTACCTGTACGTCCCGGCGACCCCGGACAACCGCGCCGAAGCGGAACAACGGCTGCTCGGGCTGTTGCGCGGCAATGTCGATCTGGTGGTGCTGGCCCGGTACATGCAGATTCTGACCACCGACTTCCTCGACGCGGTGGGTTGCCCGCTGATCAACATCCATCACTCGTTCCTCCCGGCGTTCATCGGCGCGGCGCCATATCGCCGGGCCAAGGAACGCGGCGTCAAGTTGGTCGGTGCGACAGCGCATTACGTGACCGGTGATCTCGACGAAGGGCCGATCATCGAGCAGGACGTGGTCCGGGTGGACCACCGCCACTCCGTGAGTGATCTGGTCCGGCTGGGGGCGGACGTGGAGCGGTTGGTGTTGTCGCGTGCGGTGCTGTGGCACTGTGAGGACCGCGTGATCCGGTTCGGCAATCAGACCGTAGTCTTCTGACCACGGTTCGAGAGGAGTGAGCGTGAAAGTCTTCAATGGTCTTGACGAGTTCGTGGCGGCAGCGGGCAGCGAGCTGGGGCCGACCGAGTGGATGGAGATCACCCAGGAGCGGGTGAACCTGTTCGCCGACGCGACCGACGACCATCAGTGGATTCACGTTGACCCGGACAAGGCGGCCGGTGGCCCCTACGGAGGCACCATTGCGCACGGCCTGTTGACCTTGTCGCTGCTGCCGCATTTCACCCATCAGCTGTATCGCGTCGACAACATCGCGATGGCGATCAACTACGGCTACAACAAGGTTCGGTTCATCACGCCGGTGCGGGTGGGCTCGAAGGTGCGGGCGCGCGCGGAGATCGCCGACGTCGCGTCACTCAGCGGAGCGGTGCAGGCGACCATGACCGTCACCGTCGAGATCGAGGGTTCGGACAAGCCCGCCGCGGTCGCGGAGTCGATCGTCCGCTTCATCGGCTGACGGGTTCTTTCGCGCCATTTCTGACAGTTGTCAGAATTCGTTGACGTCCGTCAATCCGCGCTGCTAGTGTTCCGCATCACAACGTGAACGGAGCAGTGTGTTGCAGCATTCACCGCCGCGGACCGCGATCATCGGCGCGGGTATCAGTGGGCTCACCGCCGGGAAGATGCTCAAGGACTACCGGGTGCCCTATACGACGTTCGAGGCGTCCGACCGCATCGGCGGTAATTGGGCCTTCGGCAACCCGAACGGACACAGCAGCGCATACCGGTCCCTGCACATCGACACCAGCAAGCATCGGTTGTCGTTCAAGGACTTTCCGATCCCCGAGCACTACCCGTCCTTCCCGCACCACACCGAGGTCAAGTCCTACCTGGACGCCTACGCGAGCGCCTTCGGGTTGCTGGAGAACATCGAGTTCAACAACGGCGTCGCGCACGCCGCCCGTCGTGACGGCGGCGGGTGGGAGATCGAGGACCAGGCCGGCACCCGCCGCGAATTCGACCTGCTCGTCGTCGCCAACGGTCACCACTGGGACCCGCGCCTGCCGGAGTTTCCCGGGACGTTCACCGGGGACGAGATCCATTCACACCACTACATCGACCCGCAGGAACCGCTCGAACTGACCGGCAAGCGCATCCTGGTGGTGGGTATCGGCAACAGCGCTGCCGACATCACCGTGGAGTTGTCGTCCAAGGCGCTGCAGAACCGGGTGACGTTGTCCACCCGGTCGAGCGCCTGGATCGTGCCGAAATACATTGCGGGACAACCGGGTGACAAGCTCTTCCGCACCAACCCGTACGTGCCGCTGTCGTGGCAGCGCAAAGTGGCCCAGATGCTCGCACCGGTGCTCGGCACCGATCCGACGAAGTACGGTCTTCCCGCCCCGAACCACAAACTGTTCGAAGCGCATCCGACGCAGTCGGTGGAGCTACCGTTGCGCCTCGGGTCCGGCGACGTTGTGCCGAAACCGAATGTGTCCCGTCTGGACGGCAAGACCGTGCACTTCGAGGACGGGACACACGACGATTTCGACGTGATCGTCTACGCGACGGGCTACAACATCACGTTCCCGTTCTTCGACCCCGACGTGATCAGCGCCCCCGGCAATCACATCCGGCTCTACAAGCGGATTTTCAAGCCTGGGATGAGCGATGTGGCGTTCATGGGTTTCGCGCAGGCGATTCCGACACTCTTCCCGTTCGTCGAATGCCAGTCCCGGCTGTTGGCGGCATACGCCGTCGGACGGTACGCCCTGCCATCGGTGGGGCAGATGGAGAGCGCGATCGACGCGGATCAGCAGTTGCACGCCGGGCACTGCACCGACCGGCCTCGCCACACCCAGCAGGTGGACTACTTCCTCTATGAGCACGACATCCGGACCCGCGAGCTACCGGCGGGTGCGAAGCGCGCCATGGCGCACCAGGCCCGCGCGACTGCGGGAGCCACGGCGTGACCTACACCGAATTCACCTTCCACTCGTGTGGTGATCGCTGCAGCGCTTGGCATTTCCCCGCGAACGGTGACGCCTTCTCCGGCCCGGCCGGACGACCGGTGGTGGTGATGGCGCACGGGTTCGGCGGCACCAAGGATTCCGGTCTTGCCCCGTTCGCGGAGCGGTTCAGCGCAGCCGGCCTGGAAGTGGTGGCCTTCGACTACCGTGGCTTCGGAGCCTCCGATGGGCAACCGCGGCAGAGTGTTTCGGTCGAGCGGCAGATGGCCGACTATGGGGCGGCTCTCGCCGCAGCCCAACAACTGCCCGGTGTCGACCGATCGCGGGTCGTGCTGTGGGGCTCCTCGTTCTCGGGGAGCCATGTCCTGCGCGTGGCCGCGCAGTGTGCCGACGTGGCCGCTGTGATCGGCATGACCCCGTTGACCAGTGGCCTGGCCGCAAGCCGTGCCGCCGTGGCCCACCGCGATGTCGCCTCCGCACTGCGCTGGACGTTGGCGGGCGTGAAGAGCCGCGTCGCGGTGGCGACGGGCGGAAGCCCGACATTGATGCCGCTGGCGGCGCAGCCGGGGGAAGCCGGGGCGTTGGCTCTCGACGGTGCCTATGACAGCTATCACGCCATCGCCGGACCGACCTGGCGCAACGAGATCGATTCCGCCATCGGCATGGAACTGGTGCAGATCCGCACCGGCGCCGCCGCGAAGGCACTGAAATGCCCTGTGCTGATTCAGATCGCCGACTTCGATCGGTTCGTGCCGGCCAATTCGGTGATGAAGACGGCCGTGCAGGCCCGGGCTCAGGTGCACCACTACCCGTGCGACCACTTTGATGTCTGGCCGGGCCATGACTGGTTCGACACCGCTGCCGACGATCAGGTGACCTTCCTGACCGCTCACCTTTGACCGCGAGCAGACGCAGAATCGCACATACGTGGGCGAAATAGTGCGATTCTGTGTCTGCTCGCGGAGTTAAGGGGAGTAGAGCGCCGCGACGTCTCCCGGCCGCACCTTGAGGGCGGCGTTGCGGGGGAGTGCGTCGACGATCGTGACGGCCACCGGCACGTGATGACTCGGCAGCTCCTCGCGCACCAGGTCCTTCAGTTCGGCTTCGGCGGGTGGGACAGCGTCCCGTCGAAGCTCGACCGCGGCGAACGGCACCGCGCCGAGACGCGCGTCCGGAACCCCCACGACACAGGCATCGAGCACGCCGGGATGTGAGATCAGCACCCGCCGAACGGTTTCCGGAAGGATCTTGAACCCGCCGCGGTTGATCGCGCCGTCGCCGCGCCCGTGCAGGGTGACGAATCCATCGTCGTCGATCGAGGCGAGGTCGGTGGTACGTACCCAGTCCGGCCCGATGACCTCGACGATGGCTTCGAGCAGCCCGACGTCACCGGTGGGGACCTGGGCCCCGGTGTCAGGGTCGACGACGCGTACCCGCACGCCGGGAAGCGGACGGCCGACGCTGTCGGGTTTGTCCGCTCCGTAGCGGCGGTACAGCTCCGGTGTCCAGCTGCACACCGACCCGGCGAATTCGGTTGCCCCGTATGCCCACAACAGCGGTATCCCGTAGCGTCCCTCGAACTCGGCCCGCAGTTCTGGCTCCAGCGGACCTGAACCGCCGGACAGGACCTCCAGCGAGGACAGGTCGTCGGGCGGGACGTCGGCCTGCAGCAGCATCCGGAGGATCGCGGGCTGCACACCCGCGCGGGTGATCCGGTAGGTCTTGATCGCCTCGACCCACTCGGGGACGCTGAACTTCTCCAGCAGCACCATGCGCTTGCCGGAGCACGGCGCGGCCAGCAACTGGCACACCCCGATGCTGCCGAACGGCCAGTACACCAGCGCGGGCGGTGTGCCGGGACCCACTACCTCGGTGCCCGCACCGATCGTCATGCTCAGCACGGTATGGGCAAGCACGTTGGTGGCGACCGGGATTCGCTTGGGCGGGCCGGTGGTGCCACTGGTCAGGATGTGCAGGCCGGACTGTTCCAGCGTCGGGTCGTGTCTGCTGCCGGGCTGCCGGGTTGTGGTCACGCCGACCCGGAGAGGATCACCGGACAATACGAGACCGGCGGAGCCGGCGGAGGCCACCGCGCCGCGCAGCTCGGGTGTCCAGTCATCGAGATCGGCGACAATCGCGGGCAGCGCCAGGTTCTCGACGTCGCGGGCAATCGCCGAGGGGGATTGGTACGAGTAGATCATCACCACCGGACGGCGCGACGAGATGAACCCGAGGATCGCCGCGGCATGCGCCACGCGGTTACGCACCACGACCCCGACCGGCTCGCCAGGCTGGACCCCTGCCTCCTGCAGCGCGTCCGCGACCTGTTCGATGAACCGCGTGATCTCGGTGCCCGAATACCACTTTCGGGCGAACTCGATGAACGGCCGGTCGCCGTAGGCGTTCAGCCCGGCGGCCAGACCGTCGGCGAAGTCCGTGCTGATCGGGCTCGACATTCCGGGCTAGAACTGGGTGGAGCCCAGATCGACGGCGACCCGGCTGGCGGTGACATATCGCGACTCGTCGCTCGCCAGCCAGATCGCCGCGTCGGCGATGTCCTCGGGTTCGGCGATGTAATCCGGCAGGAACGGGGTGACCATCTGCATCAGGCCCGGGTTGGTGTCGTTGGCCCGGTTGAGCGCGGCCAGCATGTCGCCGGTACCCATCGGGGTGTTGACCGCGCCCGGATGCAGGCTGTTGACCCGGATCTTGTGCTTGCCCAATTCGGCCGCGAAGGCTCGGGCCATTCCGGCGACGGCGTGCTTGCTGGCCGTGTAGTGCACCATGAACGGTTGCATCTTGATGCCGGCAGCCGAGCTGATCAGGATGATCGACCCGCCGCGGCCGCCGTCGATGATGTGTTGGGCGCCGGCCATCACCGTGTTCCAGGTGCCGGTGACGTTGATGTCCATGACGTCGCGGAAGGATTCGGGGGTGGTCTCGTTCCAGGGCTCGGGCACCGTGATGCCCGCGTTGGCGACGATGACATCGAGCCGGCCGAACTCGGCGACGCCCTTGCCTACGATCGTCTTCAAGGCGTCGTGGTCACGCGTGTCGGCGGCGGTGGCGATGATGCGCTTGCCGGTGGCCTCCACCAAGCGGACGGTCTCGGCCAGATCTTCGGGAGTCGCCGAGTCGTACGGCACGCTCGGCGGCAGTGGGCCGGCGATGTCGACGGCGATGATGTCGGCACCCTCTTTGGCCATCCGGACCGCATGCGCGCGTCCCTGTCCGCGGGCAGCTCCGGTGATGAAGGCGACCTTTCCGGCGAGCCGCTCGGTCATGGATTCTCCTTAAGTGTTGAGGGGATTCAGAGTTGGCGTTGCGCGGCCTTGACCAGGCCGCCGCCGATGATGAGTCGCTGGATCTCGCTGGTGCCCTCGTACAGCCTCAGCAGTCGGACCTCCCGGTAGATGCGCTCGACGGGCACCTCGCGCATGTAACCGGTACCGCCGTGGATCTGTACTGCGAGATCGGCGACGTTGCCTGCCATTTCGGTACAGAACAGCTTGGCCGCCGATGGTGCGATACGGCGATCTTCATCGGACACCCATTTGGCGGCGGCGTCGCGCACCAGCGCGCGTCCGGCCATCACCCCGGTCTGCTGGTCGGCGATCATCGCCTGTACCAGTTGGAAGCTGCCGATCGGCTGGCCACCCTGGGTGGCGGCGGCGGCGTAGGCCACTGACTCGTCGAGCGCGCGTTGGGCGGATCCCACCGCGAGGGCCGCGATGTGGACCCGGCCGCGGGCCAGGGAGGTCATCGCCGCCCGATAGCCGACGTCCTCGCTGCCGCCGACGAGTGCGCTGTTCGGTACCCGTACGTCGGTGAAGTTGACGTCGGCGGTCCACGCGCCTTCCTGACCCATCTTGGCGTCCTTGGCGCCGACCTCGACGCCGGCGGTTTCGGCCGGCACCAGAAAGACCGCGATACCCGCTCCGTTTTCGTCGGCGGGACGCGTGCGGGCGAACACCACGAACAGGTCGGCATTCGGAGCGTTGGTGATGAACCGCTTCTGGCCGTTGATTACCCAGTCGCCCCCGTCGCGAACGGCCTTGGTGCGCAAGCCCGCCGGGTTGGATCCGGCGCCAGGTTCGGTCAGTGCGAACGAGGCGACGACGTCGCCGGAAGCGATGCCCTCCAGCCACCGGGACTTCTGCTCGTCGGTGCCGAAACCAACCAGCACCTGCCCGGCGATGCCGTTGTTGGTACCGAACATCGACCGCAACGCCAGCGAGGTGTAGCCGAATTCCATTGCCAGTTCGACATCTTGGGCCAGATTGAGCCCGAGACCGCCCCACTGCTGGGGAATCGCGTAGCCGAACAGCCCCATGTTCTTGGCCTGCTCGCGCAGATCGTCGGGCACCTTGTCGGTGGCCAGGATCTCGTTCTCGCGGGGGACCACGGCGGTGCGGATGAAGCTGCGGGTCTGCGCCAGGATCTCGGCGAAGTCCTCGTCGCTGACTTCGGTGGTGGCCGCGGTGGTGGTCACAGGTGAGCTCCGTTTCGTCGCGCGGGATTCGTGGGTCGCTGAATCGCCAATATCGTATATGAAATATGATCTGGCCCAGATGGAGCCCCCACGGTCGAAAGTTAGGTGATCAGGTGTCGTTGCTGAACGGTCAGACTGCAGTGGTGACAGGCGGTGCCCAGGGTCTGGGCCTGGCCATCGCAAAGCGCTTCATCGGCGAGGGCGCCCGGGTTGTGCTCGGCGACGTGAATCTGGAGGCCACCGAGGCGGCCGCCCAGGAACTCGGCGGACCAGAGGTGGCGACCGCGGTGCGCTGTGACGTGACCTCGGCCGCGGAGGTCGAGGCCCTCGTGCAGGCCGCCGTCGAGCGCTTCGGCGGGCTGGACATCATGGTGAACAACGCGGGCATCACCCGTGACGCCACCCTGCGCAAGATGACCGAGGAGCAGTTCGACCAGGTCATCGCGGTGCACCTGAAGGGCACCTGGAACGGCACCAAATCGGCCGCGGCGATCATGCGGGAGAACAAGCGCGGCGCGATCGTCAACATGTCCTCGATCTCGGGCAAGGTCGGCCTGGTCGGCCAGACCAACTACTCGGCGGCCAAGGCCGGCATCGTCGGCATGACCAAGGCCTCGGCCAAGGAGCTGGCACATCTCGGCGTGCGGGTCAACGCGATCCAGCCCGGGCTCATCCGATCGGCCATGACGGAAGCCATGCCACAACGGATTTGGGATCAGAAGCTGGCCGAGATCCCGATGGGCCGCGCCGGCGAACCCGACGAGGTGGCCAAGGTCGCGCTGTTCCTGGCCAGCGATCTGTCGTCGTACATGACCGGCACCGTGCTCGAGGTGACGGGCGGTCGGCACGTATGACGACCCGCGAGGCGGTCATCTGCGAACCGGTCCGCACTCCGATCGGCCGCTACGGCGGCATGTTTGCGTCGCTGACGGCCGTCGAACTCGGTGTTGCCGCACTCAAGGGCCTGCTGGAGCGCACCGGGGTGGCGCCGGAACAGGTGCAAGACGTGATTCTGGGGCACTGCTATCCCAACAGTGAGGCCCCGGCCATCGGCCGCGTGGTGGCGCTCGACGCCGGGTTGCCCGTGACGGTTCCCGGCATGCAGGTGGACCGGCGCTGCGGTTCCGGGCTGCAGGCCGTGATCCAGGCCTGCCTGCAGGTACGCAGCGGCGACAACGATCTCGTGGTGGCCGGTGGTGCCGAGAGCATGAGCAACGTGGCGTTCTACTCCACCGACATGCGGTGGGGCGGGGCCCGCAGCGGCGTGCAGATCCACGACGGGCTCGCGCGGGGACGCACCACCGCCGGTGGGCAGTTCTACCCGGTGCCGGGCGGAATGCTGGAGACTGCGGAGAACCTGCGGCGCGAATACAACATCACCCGCGCCGAGCAGGACGAACTGGCAGTGCGCTCGCACCGAAGCGCCGTAGCGGCGCAGGAGTCCGGGGTTCTGGTCGAGGAGATCATCCCCGTGACGGTCCGCTCCCGTAAAGGCGAGACGGTGATCGACACCGACGAGCATCCGCGCGCCGACACCACCGTCGAGGTGCTCTCCAAGCTCAAACCCGTTCTGCTCAAGCAGGATCCGGAGGCCACCGTCACCGCGGGCAACTCCAGCGGTCAGAACGACGCCGCATCCATGTGCATCGTGACCACCCCGGAGAAAGCCGCCGAGTTGGGACTGCGACCACTGGTGAGGATGGTGTCGTGGGGTTCGGCCGGTGTCGCGCCCAACGTCATGGGCATCGGCCCGGTGCCGGCCACCGAGGTGGCCCTGGCCAAGGCCGATCTGCAACTGAGTGACGTCGACCTGATCGAGCTCAACGAGGCCTTCGCCGCCCAGGCCCTGGCCGTGATGAAGGAGTGGAAGTTCGGCGAGGCCGACTTCGAGCGCACCAACGTCAGGGGGTCCGGAATCTCGTTGGGACATCCCGTCGGTGCGACCGGCGGGCGGATGCTCGCCACGCTGGCCCGGGAACTGGATCAGCGTCAGGCCCGCTACGGGCTGGAGACCATGTGCATCGGTGGTGGGCAGGGGTTGGCCGCCGTGTTCGAAAGGGTGGCATCGTGACCAGACTCGCCCAGACCTTGGGGCTCACGGAGTTCCAGACCGAGATCGTGACGACGGTGCGGCAATTCGTCGACAAGGAGGTCATCCCGACCGCGCAGGAGCTGGAGCACTCCGACACCTACCCGCAGGCCATCGTCGACCAGATGAAGGACATGGGCCTGTTCGGGCTGATGATTCCCGAGGAGTACGGCGGCCTCGGCGAATCACTGCTGACCTACGCACTGTGCGTCGAGGAACTGGCCCGCGGCTGGATGAGCGTGTCCGGGGTGATCAACACCCACTTCATCGTCGCGTACATGATCCGGCAGCACGGGACCGATGCCCAGAAGCAGAATTTCCTGCCGCGCATGGCGACCGGCGAGACCCGGGGCGCGTTCTCGATGTCCGAGCCCGAGCTGGGTTCGGATGTGGCGGCGATCCGTACCCGGGCGGTCAAACAGCCCGACGGTGATTACCTCATCAACGGTCAGAAGATGTGGCTGACCAACGGCGGCAGCTCAACCCTGGTGGCAGCGCTGGTCCGCACCGACGAGGGCGCCGACAAGCCGCACCGCAACCTGACTGCGTTCCTGGTCGAAAAGCCCACCGGTTTCGGCGAAGTCGTTCCCGGGCTGACGATCCCCGGCAAGCTCGACAAGCTCGGCTACAAGGGTATCGACACCACCGAGCTGATCTTCGACGGCTACCGGGCCGGTGCCGACGACGTACTCGGTGGCGCCACCGGGCAGGGTTTCTTCCAGATGATGGACGGTGTCGAGGTCGGTCGCGTCAACGTGTCGGCCCGGGCCTGCGGGGTCGGCATCCGCGCGTTCGAACTGGCCGTGCGTTACGCCCAGCAGCGGGAGACGTTCGGCAGGCCGATCGCCGAGCATCAGGCGGTGGCGTTCCAATTGGCCGAGATGGCAACCAAAGTCGAGGCTGCTCACCTGATGATGGTCAACGCCGCGCGGCTCAAGGACTCCGGCGAGCGTAACGATGTGGCCGCGGGGATGGCCAAGTATCTGGCCAGTGAGTTCTGCTCGGAGGTCACCCAGCAGAGCTTCCGGATCCACGGCGGCTACGGCTACTCCAAGGAGTACGAGATCGAGCGGCTGATGCGCGACGCGCCGTTCCTGTTGATCGGTGAGGGCACCAGCGAGATCCAGAAGAACATCATCAGCAAGCGGCTGCTCTCCGACTATCAGGTGTGAGCCGTGTCCATACCCGATTTCGCCGCGCGGCCACAGCTCGCCGAGGATGTGGCGCGCCTGATCCGGCGGCGGATCTTCGACGGCAGCTATCCGGCGGGAAAATACATTCGGCTCGAGCAACTCGCGGACGAACTCGGTATCAGCGTGACGCCGGTGCGGGAGGCGTTGTTCGGCTTGCGGGCCGAGGGATTGCTGACGCAGCAGCCTCGACGCGGATTCCTGGTACTGCCGGTCACCCGACGTGACATCGACGATGTGGCCGGCGTGCAGGCACACATCGGCGGGCAACTGGCATCCCGGGCCGCCGGTCAGATCACCGACGCTCAGCTCGAGGAGCTCGACCGGATCCAGCGCGAGCTGGAGGACGCCTACGCGCGCGACGACCATGAGGGCGCGGTCCGGCTCAACCACGCGTTCCACCGCGGGGTCAACCGCGCCGCGGAATCGCCGAAACTGGCCCAGCTGATGTCCCAGATCACCAGGTACGCATTGGAATCGGTGTATCCCACCGTCGAGGGCTGGCCCGAGCAGTCCACCCACGACCACCGCCGGATCCTGGCTGCACTCAAGGTGCGAGACGGAGATGCCGCTCGCGACGCCATGGCAGAGCATCTGTGTGCGGCGTCCAAACCGCTGACCGATCACCTCGACCGACTGGGCGTGCTGGAGTAGCAATTTGACCCGCGAGCAGACGCAAACTCGCACATTTCGGTGCAGAAATGTGCGAGTTTGCGTCTGCTCGCCGAGAGAAGGGGTGGGGCATGGCAGGGGTTCTCGACGGGATACGGGTTCTCGACTACGGCCGCTTCATCGCCGCACCGTGGTGCAGCGCGATCCTGGCCGACATGGGCGCGGATGTGCTGCGGGTGGAGAAACGCGAAGGCGGCGAGGATCGTTGGGTACAGGCCGTCACCGAGGGCGGTGAGGGCGGAACCTTCCTGCAGTGCAACCGCAACAAGCGCTCGTTGACGCTGGACTCCACCACGGCCGAGGGCGCCGAGATCACCCGACGTTTGGTGGCGCAGGCCGACATCGTGATCGCCAACATGCCGGCGGCCGGGATGCGGGCCAGCGGACTGGACTACGAAGCACTGAAGGCGATCAAGCCCGACATCATCCTGGCCAGTGCCACCGCGTACGGCGAAGGCGGGCCGTACAGCGACAAGATCGGCTTCGACGGCGCCGGGCAGGTGATGTCCGGGGCGGTGTACCGGCAGGGCCTGCCAGATCAGCCGATCCGAACGGTGGTGCCGTACGCCGATTTCGGGACCGCACTGACGATGGCGATCGGCGTGATGATGGCGCTGTATCACCGCGACAAGACAGGCCAGGGCCAGCATGTCGAAGGGGCCCTGCTGCCCACCGCGCTGATGCTGTCGAACGCTTTCCTCATCGAGCGTGAGCTCCTGCAGGTGGACAAGCCACGCATGGGCAACAAGGGCGCGTCGGTGGCGCCGTGCGACCTCTATCGCACCGCCGATGACCAGTGGGTGCTGCTGCAGGTCGCCGGTCAGCCCATGTTCAAGCGGTGGTGCCGGCTGGTCGGCCGCGAAGAACTGTTCGATGATCCACGTTTCGCCAACGACGACACCCGTTGGGCCAACGGCGACATCCTCAACGACATCATGTCCGATTGGTGTGCCGACAAGACCAAGGCGCAGGTGCTGGAACTGCTGGAGAAGGCGAAAATGCCTGCGGCGCCGCTGCATTCCACGCAGGACGTCCTCGATGACCCCCATGTGCAAGCCATGGGCTACCTACAGCGGGTCCCCTTCCCGGGTGCGTCGCGCGACGTGCCGATCATCGAAACCCCGTTCCGGATGTCGGCGACACCAGGAACGATCCGCCGCCGTGCACCGCTGCTGGGTGAGCACACCGACGAGGTGCTCGGCGAGATCGGTTACGACGCGGCGCAGATCGCCGAACTGCGGACAAACCAGATCGTCTGAATCAGAGCTGTTCGCCGATCGCCTGCAGAGCCGCGAGCTGCTCGCAGAAGTGCTCGGCACTGCGCGCCTGGACCGAGCAATTGGCGATCGTTGCGCCTACGTCCCGCAACCTCCCCAGACGGCTGCGTACGCCGTCGGGGTCACCCAGGGGATCCAGCGCGACACCAGGGGAGAGGACGACGTCGAAGTCCGCGGGCAGCCGGCAGGGCGCCAGAAAATCCGCGATCGCGTCCGGCGACAGGCCGAAAGGTACCCACCCGGTACCGAATTCGACTGCCCGCCTCAACGAGCGCTTGGTACGCCCACCCACCCAGACCGGGAGATCCGTGGTGGTGGCGTGAGGTTCGATGGCGAAGCCGTCGACGACAGGTTGTCCCCACGCGGCTCGCAGCGTGGCGATGTCGCGGTCGGCCGCGGCCCCGCGATCCTCCCATTGCGCGCCGAGCAGCTCGAACTCCTCGGTGAGTGACCCGACGCCGACGCCGAGGATCACCCGTCCGCCACTGAGCCGGTCGAGGGTGCCGTAGCTCTTCGCCAGTGCCACCGGGTGGTGGTAGGGCAGCACCACCACGGCGGTGGCCAATCGGATGCGTCGGGTGCGGGCCGCCAGGAAGGACAGGGTGGCCAGCGGATCCCAGTACACGGTCCCGCGCACCGCGGCCGCCGAGGCCGGTATTCCCGTGTGCTCGGCACACGTCAGGTGGTGAAACCCCACGCTGTCTGCCGTCTCGGCGACCAACGCAAGCTCATCGGGCCCCGCGTCGGCCTCCCACGGGGAGAACTCGCCAGGGTGCTGCATCACGATGGGGGTGGATAGTCCGAGCTTCACGTCGCTGCCTCCTTGGCATGGATCTTTGCAAAGCTGACGGTGGCGACGACGGCCAGGTCATCGCCCGGGACGGTGAAGATGTCGACCTGGATCACCATGGACCGCTTACCGTTGTGCACGAGGCGGGCCACGGCCCGCGCGGAACCCACGGTGACCGGCCTCAGATAGCGCAGGTTGAGGTCCGATGTCGCCACACTGTGACCGGGCGGCAGCTGCCGCATGGCGAGCTTGCCCGCGGCTGTGTCGACGAGGGTGGCGAGCAGGCCGCCCTGCAACCCGCCGTTGGTGTTGACCACGTGCGGTGCCACCGGCAGCTCGACCACGGCCTCGTCGTCGGATCCCGGGGCGTCCCGATAGCCGATCAAGTCGAACAGTTCGAAGATGTTGGTGGTCACTGCGACTCGTTTCTCCTCAGCAGGTCCCGCAGCGCGGCGGTATCGACTTTCCCGGTGCCTCCGCGGGGGACGGCATCCTCGTCGTCGAGTAGCAGCCACACCGAGGGCACCTTGAACGAGCTGATGGCCGCACGGGTCGCCGTCCGCACAGCATCCACCGTCAGCCCGTCACCCACCACCGCCGCACCGACGCGATTGGCCTGACCGTCCGGGACGTTGACGACGAATGCCGCGCGGACGGCCGGGATTGCGCGCAGCGCGCGCTGCACCTCGCTCGGGTACACCGTGGCACCCCGGACCTTGAACATGTCGTCGGATCTGCCGCGGTAGAACAGGAATCCGTCGGCATCGAGGTAACCGAGGTCGCCCGTCGGGTAGTAACCGTCGGGGGTGAACACCTCTTCCCGGCTGCGGCGACAGATTCCGCGCATCACGTGCGGCCCGCGGAGCTGGATCGTCCCGGTTTCGCCGCGTGGCAGCGGCACGCCGGTATCGGCGTCGACGATGCGCACCTCCATGCCGTCGAAGGGCCTACCGCAGCTGCCCCATGCCGATTGCGGCAGGTCGGTGTCGGCGCGGTATCCGCAGTACGGGCCGAACGATTCGGTCATCCCCAACAGCGACGCCCGCGCCCCGGCAGGTGAGCGCATGTGGCCGGGCAGCAGCGCCTCGAGGCTTCCCGGTCGCAGCGCGGTCAGGATCTCGGTACCGACGTGCCGGGCCAGTGACTCGGCCTGCTCGGGCCAGCCGCGGAACAGCGTGACCCGTTCGCGCTCGAGCAGCTCAAGAGTCGAATCGGGATGGGGGATCGGTTCGGTCACGAGGGAGGCCCCGGCCAGCAGGGCCGAGAGGATGCCGGCACCGAAACCGCCGACCCAGAAGAACGGCATGGGCAGGTACAGCCGGGTGTCGGCCGTGATGCAGCGCGCATCCAGTCCAGAACGGACCGCGCGCAGGGCATTTCGGTGAGAATGAAGCGTTCCCTTCGGTGGTCCGCTGCTGCCCGAGGTGAACATGACAGCCATCGCGTCGCTCTCACGTACCCGGGCGGCCAGTGCGTCGGCCATGCCGCGGGGGCCGGTGAAGGTCAGGACTTCGTCGGCAGACCACACGGTGCGCAGCGCGGGTAGACGGTCACGATCCACGAGGTAGCGGTGGCCGCGAAACTCCTCGATCGCGACGAGGAACTGCACCGAGGCCATGCGTAGCTGGGCGTCCAGTTCAGCGGGCCGTAGCAGCGTGCTCAACGGCACCAGAACGGCGCCGATACGCATCACTGCGATGGCGATCCGTACCCACTCGACACCGTTGGGCATGACGAGGCCGACCCGGGAGCCCTTGGTGACGCCCGCCGCGACGAACCCGGCGGCCAATTCGGCGGTGCCGGACTCGAGTTCGGCGTAGGACAACCGGGTGTCGGGGTCGATCACCATAGGTTTCGACTCCATCGTCGCGGCGCGGTCACGCACCAGGGTGTCGACGGTGAGGGCGGCGTCAGGCATCGAACAACCCTGCCAGCGCGGTGGTGTCGACTTTCCCGCTCGACAGGACCGGTAGCTCCTCACGCCGCACTGTCGCGAACCGGCGCGGCACCTTGTAGGCCGACAAGCGCAGGCGCAGGGCGCGGCGCACGGCTTCCTGGTCGAAACCGGTCGGGGGATCCGTGACCACGACGGCCGCCACGATCTGTCCGCGCTCGATGTCGGGCAGTCCGAGCACATGGGCCGAATATCCCAGTGCTGCCAGGGCCTTCTCGACCTCACCGGGCGTGACGTTGGCGCCGGCCGTCTTGATCATCGACCCCGCCCGGCCGAGAAAGTAGAAGTAGCCGTCGTCGTCCACGCGCACCAGATCGCCGGTGTGAAGCCAGCCGTCGGCGTCGAAGCAGTCCTCGCGGTTGCGGCCGTGATATCCCTGCATGAGATAGGGTCCGCGGACACACAATTCGCCGGTCGGCAGCACCTTCGTCTCGAATCCGGGTGCGGGTCTGCCGTAGCTGCCGCGCCGGTGCTCGGGCTGATCGCTGTCGTCACCGTCGATCAGCACCACGCTGCCGGTCTCGGTCATCCCCAGCATGTTGTGCCGCAGCTCCGGGTCGGCGGGCCGGCAGTCAGGCGCCATGATCGGGTAGAGGTTGCCGCGGCGCGCCGTGAGCTTCCGGTCGGGGAGGCTGGGATGGCGGGCCAGGTGAGCGATCCCGGCGATGAAGCCGTTGGTGATGGTGGGCTTCGCGGTCTCCAGCAAGTCGAGGGTCGCTTCGGCCTCGGTCGCGTTCGAACAGATCAGCGTGGCGCCGGCGGCCATGGTGGCCAGCAGGCCGAACGCGAAACCGCCGATCCAGAAGAACGGCGAGTTGCAGAACAGCCTGTCGGCGGCGGTGAGTCCGCGAATCTCATTCAGATTGCGCTGATGTGCCAGCAGTGCGCCGTGGGTGTGCACCACGCCCTTCGGCGCACCGGTGGAACCCGAGGTGTAGATGATGGCCAGCACATCGGATGCGTCGACATCGGACTGCAGGGCCGTCACCCCGGCCCGGTCCGGCTCGGCTGGACCCGATGGTTCGACGAGTACGTGGCGCAGGCAGGGCGCGTCGTTGACGATCTCCGACAGCCGTACAGCGTAATCGTGATTGCGAAAATGGTTGGCCGACAACATGATTTCGACGTCGGAGTCGAGCAGCTGGCTCCGCAACTCGGTGGTGGTGAGGAACGTCGAGAACGGTACGACGACGGCGCCGATTCTGGCTGCGGCCAGCATGGCCACCACGAAATCGACACCGTTGGGATAGAGCAGCCCGACGTGCGTCCCCTTCCCGGCGCCGACCGCCACGAGCTCCCCGGCCAATCGTGCGGAGCGAAACTCGGCCTCGGCGTAGCTGATCCGCTCATCGTCGCAGATCAGCAGCGGATGGTCGGTGCCCCCGTGCAGCAGGCCGGGGAGGGTGTCAGACACGGGTGAAATACTCGCGCACCGCACCCAGGTCCGGCTTGCCCGATGGGGTGCGCGGGATGGTGTCGACGATCGCGATCGTGGTGGGGATCTCGTACCGGGCCAGCCGGCCCTGCAGATAGTCGGCGAGTTCGGCGACCGGCGCCGACCCGCGCAATTCGACCATCGCGACCGGAGTTTCACCGAGCCGGTCATCCGGCATGCCGATCACGGCCGCACCGCGCACCGCGGGGTGGCTCTCCAGCGCGGTGCGGACATCGTCGGGCATCACCTTGAAACCGCCGCGGATGATGGCCTGATCCGCGCGGCCGACAATCCAGACGAAGCCGTCGGCGTCGATGCGGGCCAGATCGGTGGTGCGCACCCAGTCGGCATCGGCGTCGAACTGCGCCGGCTTGACCTCGAGCAACCCCTCCTGATCGGGAGGCAGGGGAGTGCCGTCTCCGGCGACGACCCGCAGCCGGGCCCCGGGGTTGGCCCGGCCCACGCTGCCGCGCTTGTCCTTCCAGTACTTCTGGTGATCGGCGAGGGTCCAGCCCGCCACCCCGCCACCGAACTCGGTGGCGGCATACGACGTGAGCACCGGGATGCCGAACTTCTCCGTGAAGGCATCGGCGTCGTCGGCCGACAGCGGGGCGGTACCGGAGGTGACCGCCCGGATGCCGGCCAGGTCGTCGCGGGTGAGATCGGAGTGCAACACCATGCGCAGGGCGGCCGGGACGAGGGACACCGCCCGCGGCTGGTGCTCTCGCACCGCGGCGGCCCAGCGTTGCAGCTCGAACTTGGGTAGCAGCACGAAAGGACGAGCCTCGGCGATACACAACAACACCCGGAACACGCCGCCGACGTGTACCAGCGGGGAGTTGACGATCGCCACGCCGCGTCGCAGTTCAGTTGGGGCCGGGGACTTCTCGGGATCGCGGCCGATGACGCTGCGGGCCAGCATGTCGTAGGTCAGGTCCACGCGTTTGGGCGGGCCCGTGGTACCACTGGTCAGCATCCACACCGCCACGCCGGGACGGCCCGCGTCTGCGGTCGGATGTCGAGCGGGGGTCACGACGGGAGGCGTGTCGAGGTCGCCGATCGTGACGACCGTCGTGGTCGAGGAAGGCGTCGTCAGGGCGGTGATGTCCTCGGCCAGGCCGACGATCACCGGCAGCCCGAGGGCTTCGATGTCGGCGCGGGTGCGCTCGTCACCGCGGGACGGGTTGATCACGACGACGGTGCCGCCGGTGCTCAGCACGCCGAGGAGGGCCGCCACGTGGACGGGCCGGTTGCGCAGCATGATCCCGACGCGGGTGCCCGTAGACACCTGGCCGATGCGCCGGGCCAGGGTCGCCACCTGGCCCCAGGTGTTCCACTGGCCGTCGTACTGAACGGCGTTCGCGGACGGGTCGAGACCGAGAACGTCGTCGATACGGCGTGAAAGCGGGTGGGCCATCAGCGGATCCGGGGCGTTGTCTTGGGCAGGGGACGTTCGGCCAGCTCGGCCTTGGCGATCGGGTTGCCCAGCCGGGTGTAGATGAGGCCCTGGTCCATCGCGGCGCGGTATGGCTTGTCCAGGGACTCCCAGATCGACTTCACGGTGCCCTGCGTGGCGGTCGGCGGTTTCGCGGCGATGGTGGTGGCGATCTCGTTTGCGCGGTCCCACAACTGGTCTTTGGCCACGATCTCGGTCACGAGTCCGATGCGCAGGGCAGTCTCGGCGCCGACTCGTTCGTCGTTGCCCATCAAAGCCATTCGCAAGGTATCGCCGAGCCCGACGCGGCGCATCAGTCCGATCGGCTCCAGCGCCGACACCAGCCCGGCGCTGACGTGGGAATCGAAGAAGGTGGCCTCCTGCGAGCAGATCACCACGTCGGACTCGTTGACGAAGTACAGTGCCCCGGCCGTGCACATCCCTTGTACCGCACACACCACCGGCTTCCACATCTTCTGCCATTTGGGGCTCAGCAGTTCGCCGGGATCTTCGTGGTTCCACACGATCTCGGGCTGTCCGTAGCTGGACTTCACGTCGAGCCCGGCGCTGAACGCCCGGTCGCCCGCGGCGCGCAGCACCACGGCGTTGATGCCCTCGTCGGCTTTGATGACGTGCCACGCGTCGCGCACTTCATGGCACATCGCGCGGTTGAACGAGTTCAGTGCTTCGGGGCGGTTCAGCGTGACCGTGGCGACCCTTGATTCATGGTCGAATTCCAGCAGGATCGTTTCCACTAGCGCGCCTGCCAGATGGGCTTGCGCTTCTCCACGAACGCCCGCGGTCCCTCCAGCGCATCCTCGGTGCGTACCACGCGCTCACGGAACGTCTCGGCCAGGATCTCGCCCTCGTGCAACGGCAGATCGAGCGTCTTGTGAATCGCCAGCCGGGTGCCTCGGACTGCCAGTGGGGCGTTGAGGCACACCGTGTCGGCGATCTCGTGGGCACGTTCCAGCAGGTGAGCGTGCTCGACGATCTCGGTGATCAGACCGAGCTCGTAGGCGCGTTCGACGGTCATGCGTTCGTGCTTGCCCATCAACGCCATTCGCAGGGCCACCGACCGGGGAAGTGCACGGGCCAGGCGCACCATCTCGCGCGCTGCCACCAGGCCGATGCTCACATGTGGGTCGAAGAACGTCGCCTTGTCCGAGGCGATCACGATGTCGCCGGTGGTCACCCAGTCCAACCCGGCGCCGCAACAGATTCCGTTGATCGCGACCACGACCGGCTTGGCCATGCTGCGGAACGGCGGGGTGCCCTCCTGCGGTGCTTCCCACTGCTCGTAGGTGGACAGGTAGGGCCGCTCGTTGACGACCTTGCCGTCGCCGGGGATCTCCTTGACATCGGCACCCGTGCAGAACGCCCGACCGGTGGCAGTGACGATCATCAGCCAGACGTCGTCGTCGTTCTCCGCATCGGCGTAGGCCGAGCGCAACTCCGTGATCATGTGCGGTGAGAGCGCATTGAGCGCGTCGGGCCGGTTGAGCGTGATGGTGGCCTTGTGGCCGTCAACCTCGTATTTGATGGTGTCGTACATGGATACCTTTCATCGGCCCTGGAAGTCGGGGTCGCGGCGGTCCCGGAATGCGGCCAGGCCCTCTTTGAAATCGCCAGTGCGGCAGGAGAGTTCCAGGTTGGACAGCTCCTGGTTCATGGACTGGGTCAGGGTGGCGTGCTGGCCGTAGGCGATGGCCTGTTTGGCCAGCCCGATCGCGACGGTGGGTCCGGCAGCCAGGCGTGCCAACAGGTCGGTCTCGGCTGTGTCCAGCTGATCGGAGGGGACCGCGCAGTGGATCAACCCCCACTCGGCAGCCTCGGCGCCGCTGACCTTCTCGCCGAGCAACAGCATGCGTTTTGCCCGGGCCACCCCGGCCAGTCGCGGGATCAGCCAGGTCGCCCCCGAATCAGGTGTGAACCCGCGGCTCATGAACGGCTCCCAGAATGTCGCTCCCGCTTCGGCGATCGTGAAGTCGGCGGCCAGTGCCAGGTTGCAGCCCAATCCCACGGCCCACCCCCGCACCGCGCACACCACCGGAAGCTGGATGGTGGCGATCAACTCGATGACCCGGTGCGCGGTGTGTGGGATGCGACGGACCAGATCGCCGGTGCGTGGCCGCTGTCCGGCGTCGTTGGTGGCGACCCAGTCGGCTCCGGCGCAGAAGTCGTCGCCGGCGCCGCTGATGGCGATGGCCCGCAACGAGTCGTCGTACGCGGCCGCCGAGAGAATGGCGACCAGCTCATCGATCATGGGGTGGCTCAATGAGTTACGCCGCGACGGACGGTCGAGGGTGATGCGCAGGACGGAGTCCGCGCGGGACGTGGTCACCGAACCGTCACTCACCTGAACCCGGCCTTTCCTGAGCCATACAGTTGCCCATACAGTAGGCGATGCGGTTACTATCTTGTACAAGTTAGCAAGGAAAGGTCGTCGATGGAAGGTCGCGCACGGCGCATCCGGCAGCCGCGGGTTGCCGAGATCGTGGCGGCCAAACTCCGCGATGACATCCTGTCCGGACGGCTGCGCGCCGGCGACGTGCTGCCCACCCAGGAGAGCCTGTTCCAGGAATTCGGTGTCAGCCCACCGGCATTGCGGGAGGCCATCCATCTGCTCGAGACCGACGGGCTGATCTCGGTGCGGCGCGGCAACATGGGCGGCGCGGTCGTGCGCCTGCCATCACCGGAACGTACCGCCCACACGATCAGCATGGTGCTGCAGACACGGGCGGCCACCCCGGCCGATGTCAGCGGGGCACTACTGCACCTCGAACCGATCTGCGCGGGGATGTGTGCCGCGCGTGCCGACCGGGCCACCGAGGTGGTGCCCTATCTCCAGGCTGAGATCGACACCCAGACTGCGCAGTTCGGCAATGCCGCGCAGTATGTACGCAATGCCCGCCGGTTCCACGAGGTGCTGGTCGCGCGGTGCGGCAACGAACCGATGATCCTGCTGATCGGCTCACTGGAGCTGATCTGGTCGGCACACGAATCGGACGTCTGGGGCGACGACGTGAACGAGAAGACCATGCGGGCCGCACTCCGGGACCACCAGCGGTTGCTCGACGCGATCGCGGATGGCGACTCGGCCCGGGCCACCAAGCTCGCCGCCGACCATCTGACCGCGGCCCGGCACACCACGCTGGCTGCCGGGACCGACAAAACCATTGAAGCGAGGTTGATTTCGCATGACTGATGACCGGGTGCACTATGAGGTCGACGCGGACAACCGCATCGCCACCATCACGCTGAACAATCCCAGACAGCGCAATTCCTATGACGCGGCGATGCGCGACGAGATCGCTCGCTATCTCGACATCGTCGCCGACGACGATGACCTCACCGTGGTGCTGCTGCGTGGCGCCGAGGGCGTGTTCAGTACCGGCGCGGACATGAACAATGCCTACGGCTGGTACGGCGGCGAGCGTACGGACGCCCCTGCTGAGGCGCCGAAGAAGTCACGCCCCAGCCAGCGCCGCCGGCTCACGGTGGACCGCAAGTCTTTTGGCTTCTACCACAACTTCATGGGCTTCCCGAAGGTCACGGTGGGGGAGATCAGCGGCTACGCGCTCGGCGGCGGCTTCGAGATGGCGTTGATGACCGATATCTCGGTGATCGCCCGCGACACCAAGATCGGCATGCCGGCCACCCGGTTCCTCGGCCCGGCGCTGGGCAGTCTGCACATGTTCTTCCACCGCCTCGGCCCGGTGCTGGCTCGGCGGATGCTGCTCACCGGAGACATCGTCGAGGCCGGAACCATCGAGCACCTCGGCATCTTCACCGACACCTGCGATGCCGATCAGGTGACGGCGCGGGCGCGGTACTGGGCGACCAAGGCGGCGAAGATGCCCGCCGACGGGGTGGTGATCGCCAAGGAGGCCTTCCGGCTCGTCGAGCAGAGCCAGGCATATCAGGGGGAAGAGGTGGCCAGCTACATCTTCCACGCCTATGGCACCAACTTGCAGTTCGGGCCCGGCGAGTTCAACTTCGTCAAAACTCGGGCCCAGCACGGCACCAAGGAGGCGTTCCGGCTGCGTGACGAGCATTTCCACGTCCCGGAACCACAGTGATCCCGTCTCCTGGTACGTTTACAGAAGTATTCGATATCGTAAAGGTGGAACTATGCCAACACCCGTCATCGTGGGCGCCGCCCGTACGGCGATCGGCCGATCCTTCAAGGGCACGCTAGTCAATACCCCGCCCGAAACCCTGATCACCACGGTCCTGCCCGAGGTGGTGCGTCGCGCCGGGATCGCTCCCGAGGCCATCGACGACCTGATCTTCGCCGAATCCAATTACGGCGGTGGCGATATCGCCCGCTATGCCGCGGACGCCCTCGGCTGGGAATCGGTGCCCGGACAGTCGGTCAACCGGCACTGCGCCGGCAGCCTGACCGCCATCGGCAACGCCTCGGCCCAGATCGGTTCCGGGATGGAGCGCGTGCTCGTGGCCGGCGGCGTCCAGTCGCTGTCTTCGTCCCCGCTGATGAAGTGGCGGGTGCCCGGGTTCGGTCCCGAGATCGAGTTCATCGAGCCGTGGATGACCCCGACGCACGTCGAGACCCCGGACGCGCCTATGCGCGACATGTCGATCACCGTCGGTTGGAACACCGCGCAGGCCGCCGGTATCACCCGCGAGGAGATGGACGCCTGGGCCGCGCGGTCGCACCAGCGGGCCATCGCAGCCATCGACGCGGGCAAGTTCCTCGAGGAGATCGTGCCGCTGAAGGTCACCCAGCCGGACGGCTCCGTCACCGAGTTCAGCATCGACGAGCATCCGCGTCGCGGCACCACCGCCGAGAAGCTCGCCGAGCTCAAGGTCCTGCACCCGGAGATCGAAGGGTTCTCCATCACCGCGGGCAACAGCAGCGGCACCAATGACGCTGCCGCTGCTGTCGCGTTGGTCGGCGACGATTACGCGATCGCCGAGAACCTCAATGTGCTGGCCACCGTGAAGGCCTGGGCCGCGGTCGGCGTTCCGGCCCGCGACACGGGCCTGGGTGGTGTCGAGGTGATCGGCAAGGTGCTCGACCGTGCCGGGCTCAAGCCGTCAGATGTCGCGCTGTGGGAGATCAACGAGGCGTTCGCCTCGGTGCCGATCGCCGCGGTGCGCAAGTACGGCATCGACGAGGAGCTGGTGAACTTCTCCGGAAGCGGCTGCAGCCTCGGCCATCCGATCGCCGCATCCGGTGCCCGCATGGTCACCACACTGGTCTACGAATTGCAGCGCCGTGGTGGCGGTATCGGCGTCGCCGCGATGTGCGCCGGGGGTGGCCAGGGCGGCGCGGTCGTCATCGAGGTCTAGAACAGGTTGGCTCTGCGTCCCCGGCGTGAACGTCCGAGAAGGATGCGCCGTGGACGCAGAGTCAGCTGGCCGCAGCTTTGCGGCGGGCGGGTGCCTTCTTGGCGGGCTTGCCGGCGTTGGCCTCGATCCGGCTTGCGGCGTGGTCGAGGATGCATTCCAGGCCGTACTCGAAGTTCTTCTCGTCGGCCGCCCCGATGCGGTGCCCTTCACTGGTGACCTGGGCCAGGAGCGGGGTGACGTCCGGGTCGATGACCATGGTCTCCTCGTAATCGCCGGGGGCGTTGTCGTTGGCCCGGTTCTTCTCGTAGAGGCGGTGCAGCACGACCGAGCCGCGGACATGGACGGATACCGCCGAATAGGTGTCGAAGGCGTCCTCGACCGGCAACCCGGCCTCGACCAGGCCGGCGATCGCGGTCTCCATCTCCTGCACGCCCAGGCGCGCGGCGCGCGGACTCAGCGCCGAGCGAATGAGGATGAGGTCGCACAGGATCGGGTTACCCATGAAGGCTTTTCGCATGGTCCTCGCATGGTTGGCCAGCGACTCACGCCAATCCTTGGCCTCGACGTACGGGGTGGCGACGACGAACTCACGCAGCGCGCGGTCGGTCATCGCGTTGAGCAGATCGTCCTTCTTGCGGAAGTACCAGTAGATGCTTGTGACGCCGACACCCAGGTGTTTGCCCAGTAGCGGCATGCTGAGGTTGTCGATCGAGACCTGCTCGGCGAGTTCGAATGCGCCCTTGATGATGTCCTCGGGATTGATGGACCCGCGTTCGCGCCGTTGACGCTTCTCAGCGGTCGGTTGCTTTGCCACTGCGGGCACCTCCATCGAAATCGATTCTGTTCGAGCCGTCCCTGCGCCGCGGGTCAATCGCAGGTGAATTTACCGTCGGCTGCCACCTGAACTGCGCCTATGCGCGCGTGTCGCGGCCGCTTGTCGCTGTCAACCTTACCGGTAGCCTTTCTGTGCGCACCTTGCGCCGTCGGCGCCGACGCGTCGCTCAGGCGCAGCCGGCGGCCCGCCATCTTTGTACTGTAATCCCTATAGTAGGCTTTTCGGGGTTACTGGGCCGTGAGCAAAGGGGCATAGATGTCGGACGAAGTTCTCACCGAGCGTCGGGGTCGAACGCTGGTCATCACGATCAACCGTCCGGAGGCGCGCAACGCGTTCAACCTCGCGGTGGTTCAAGGCCTCGCCGACGCCATGGACGAACTCGACGACACCCCCGAGCTGTCGGTGGCCGTCCTCACCGGAGCGGGTGGAAACTTCTGTGCGGGCATGGACCTCAAGGCATTCGCCGCAGGCGAACTGCCCTACGTTCCCGGCCGGGGTGCGGGGTTCACCGAGCGTCCGCCGCGTAAGCCGTTGATCGCCGCCGTCGAAGGGTTCGCGCTCGCCGGCGGCACCGAGCTCGTGCTCGCCACCGATCTCGTGGTGGCCTCCAAGGTCGCCAAGTTCGGCATCCCCGAGGTCAAGCGTGGTCTGGTGGCCGGCGGTGGCGGCCTGCTGCGCCTGCATCAGCGCATTCCGTACCAGAAGGCGATGGAACTGGCGCTCACCGGTGACAGCTTCACCGCCGAGGAAGCCGCCGCGTGGGGTTTCGTCAACAAACTGACCGAGCCCGGTGCGGCCCTGGACGGTGCGCTCGAACTCGCCGATCGGATCACTGCCAACGGCCCGCTGGCAGTGGCCGTGACCAAGGAGATCATCGCGTCGTCCTCGGAGTGGTCGGCTGACGAGATGTGGAAGAAACAGGGCGAACTGCTCGGACCGGTGTTCTCGTCGAATGACGCCAAGGAAGGCGCGATCGCGTTCGCCGAGAAGCGCGCGCCGAACTGGACCGGTTCCTGAGTACCGCGGGCAGGAGCGAAGCGACCGGGGAGTTTTTTTGGGCCATGGATCTCGGATTCGCAGGTGCGGCCACTGTCGTCGTCGGCGGTGGCCGCGGGATGGGCTTCGCGACGGCGCAATGCCTGGCCGAGGACGGCGCGCGGATCGCGATCGTCGGGCGTTCCCGTGACGTGCTCGACGCTGCCGCAACAGAGCTGACCCGCCTGGGATCCCCGGAGGCGGTGCCGATCGTCGCCGACACCTCGGACAGCTCCCAGGTCGAGCGGGCCTTCGCCGAGGTGGGCGAGCGTTGGGGCGAGCTCAACGCACTGATAAACACCGTCGGCCCGGGCGCGGCGGGCAACTTCGAGGAGTTGACCGACGACCAGTGGCAGGAGGCGTTCGATGCCGGCCTGATGGGCATGGTGCGCTGTGTGCGTACGGCATTGCCCTTGCTGCGCAACGCCGCATGGGCGCGCATCGTCAACTTCTCGGCCCACTCCACACAGCGGCAGAGCACGCGGCTGCCGGCCTACACCGCGGCCAAGGTGGCCGTGAACAGCGTGTCCAAGAACCTGTCGCTGATGCTGGCCAAGGACGAGATCATGGTCAATGTGGTCTCCCCGGGCAGCATCTCGTCGGAGGCGCTGCGGGGCTGGGCCGACACCGTGGGCGTCGACGGCAACGATCCATATGCGTTGATGGCGGCCATCGATGAGCATTTCGGTCATCCCGCCCACCTGCCGCGTGCCGGGCTGCCCAGTGAAATCGGGCCTGTCGCAGCTTTTTTGGCTTCGAAGCGTAACTCGTACATGACCGGGGCCAACATCAACGTGGATGGTGGATCGGACTTCATCTAGGGGGCCGGATGGCAAGGGCAGGCGAAGCACGGGACTGGGCCCGCGGTGCGCTGCGTGGGATCGGTGACTCGCTCTACACCCCGTTCTGCGGAACCGACGGCGACGACATCGATTGGGACGCCTACCGCTACCTGGTGCGCTACTGCGTCGGCGATCTCGGCCACCAGATGCTCTGGTGTACCAGCGGTTTGGCCGAGTTCTGGGCACTGACCCTGGCCGAGCGCAAACAGTTGCTCGAGGTGGCGATCCAGGAGGGACGCCGGACCAACCCGCATGTCGTCATCCAGGCCTGCACCGCGGCGACATCGGCGAAGGACTGTCTGGAACTCACCCGGCACGCGCAGCAGGCGGGGGCCGACATCGTCTACATCCAGACACCGATGATGGAGGCCCATGGGGGAGAAGGAGTTTTGCGGTTCTTCACCTACATCGCCGACCGCACCGACATCGCCCTGGGCATGTTCAACTCGCCATCGTCGGGCTATGTACTGACCCCCGACGAAAGCGCCGGGATCGCCGAGGCGATCCCGGCGGTATGCGCCACCAAGGAGGGCGCCTTCCGGCCGGCGGCGAGTCGTCGCCTGCACGAGCTGGCGCCATATCTGGCGATCTGGGAATGCGACACCACCGTGTACCGGGCCGGCTGGCTGCGTGAGGGCATCGTGTGCCCGGCGCAACTGGGGACGGCCGGATATCTCTACGAGACTCCGCAACGCCGCATCTTCACCGAGTACTGGGATCTGGTGTACGCCGACCGGCTCATCGAGGCGATGGACTACGGCCGGGAGTCCGGGCTCGACCAATTCGGCCTGGACATGGGCTCCTGGTTCACCTGTTACCCCGGCCGGGCGGACTACTTCACCCACTGGGCCGGCGCGTTCAAGTACGCGGCATCGGTGCTGGGATTGCCCGTCGGGGACTACCCCCATTCCCGCCCTCCGCAGGCGATGCTCCCCGGGGCGGCGAAGACACAGATCGAAACCGCTTATCGGAAGCTGGGTTTGATCGACTCTTGAACGGCTTTTGTGCAGGTCGTAGCGCCGTCACCCCCTTGCGGAATGCTCTACCGATAGGTATACAGTATGTATGTTTGAACGGCTGGTGCGGCTGCGGGAGGTGTTCGGCGGATGACACTCGCCGACGATGTGGGAACCGAGGCGGTGCTGTATGACGTCACCGAGGGCGGGGTCGCGATCATCACTCTCAACCGCCCGGATCGGCTGAACTCCTGGGGCGCGGACATCTCCGCCGGCGTCTACGCGAGTTTCGATCGTGCCGAAGCCGATCCGGCGGTCCGGGTGATCGTGCTGACCGGCTCGGGGCGCGGATTCTGCGCCGGCGCCTACATGGGCGCGATGGCCTCGCTCGGCGAATCGATCGGCGAGGACACCGACGTCAGCAAGATCGTCGGCGAACGGCACCCGCACTTCCTCACCACGCTGACCAAGCCGGTCATCGCCGCGGTCAACGGGGCGTGCGTAGGCATCGGCCTCACCCACGCGCTGATGTGCGATGTCCGGTTCGCCGCGGCCGGTGCGAAATTCGCCACGGCGTTCCCACGTCGCGGCCTGATCGGGGAGTACGGCATCACGTGGATCCTGCCCCGACTGGCGGGCTGGGGCGCGGCGGCGGACCTGTTGCTGAGCGGCCGGACGTTCTTCGCGGAGGAAGCCGCGCAGCTCGGATTGGTCAAAGAGGTTGTGGCACCAGAGGATCTGCTGCCGCGCGCGCTGGAGTACGCCGAGGATCTGGCCCGCAACTGCTCGCCCGCGTCGATGGCCGTGATCAAGCGCCAGCTGTACGGCGACGCCCACGACGACGTGCGCGCGGTGAGCGCCCGCGCCGAGACCCTGATGCACGAATCCATGGTGCGGCCCGACCTGATCGAGGGCATCACCGCGTTCTTCGAGAAACGGCCTCCGAACTTCCCGCCCCTGAAAGAAGGTTGATGACATGACCGAAGCTCCCGAGCGGCTTCCGTACCTGGCCGTCGACGTCGACAACCACTACTACGAGCCGACCGACGCGTTCACCCGGCACCTGCCCAAGGAGTTCCGGAGCCGCGGCGTGCAGATGGTCCAGGACGGCAAGCGGACCCTGGCGGTGATGGGCGGAACTGTCAACCACTTCATCCCCAACCCGACCTTCGACCCGATCATCGAGCCGGGCTGCCTGGATCTGCTGTTCCGCGGGGAGATCCCCGAGGGTGTCGACCCGGCATCCCTGATGAAGGTCGACCGGCTTTCCGAGCACCCCGAGTATCAGAATCGCGATGCCCGGCTCAAGGTGCTCGACCGTCAGCGTCTCGAAACCGTGTTCATGCTGCCGACTTTCGCCTGTGGCGTGGAAGAGGGACTCAAGCATGACATCGACGCCACGATGGCCTCGGTGCACGCCTTCAATCTCTGGCTGGACGAGGACTGGGGCTTCGACCGGCCTGACGGGCGCTTCGTGTCCGCGCCGATCATCTCGCTGGCCGATCCGGTGAAGGCGGTCGAGGAAGTCGAGTTCGTGATCGGCCGGGGTGCCAAGTTGGTGTGTGTGCGGCCGGCGCCGGTACCGGGTGAGGTCAGGCCGCGGTCCCTGGGGGACCCGCTGCATGATCCGGTGTGGGCCCGGCTGGCCGAGGCCGGTGTCGCCGTGGTCTTCCACCTGTCCGACTCCGGGTACATGGCGGTTCCGGCGTTGTGGGGCGGCAGCGGCGTTTTCAAGGGATTCGGCAAGCGTGATCCGCTCGACATGGTGATCATGGACGACCGCGCGATCCACGACACGATGGCCTCGATGATCGTGCATCAGGTCTTCACCCGGCACCCCGAACTCAAGGTGTGCAGCATCGAGAACGGCTCCTACTTCGTCTACCGGCTGATCAAGCGGCTGAAGAAAGCGGCCAACAATGCGCCGTATCACTTCAGAGAGGATCCGGTCGCGCAGCTGCGCAACAATGTCTGGATCGCCCCGTACTACGAGGACGACGTGAAACTGCTCGCCGACACGATCGGTGTCGACAAGATCCTGTTCGGCTCGGACTGGCCGCACGGCGAAGGTCTGGCCGATCCGACCACGTTCACCGCCGATATTCCGCAGTTCCCCGAGTTCAGCCTGGAAGACACCCGGAAGGTCATGCGTGACAACGCACTTGAGTTGCTCGGTGACGTGAGTCGAGTCGCTCCTGGTGTCTCGCACCTGGTATCGGCGTAGCCGCTCATGGGTGAATGGACGATCGGTGCCGTCGTCGACGCGATCGCCGAGGCCGTTCCCGACCGGGAGATGACGGTATGTGGCGACCGCCGCACCACGTTCGCGCAGGGCGCCGACCGAACCCGGCGGCTGGCGAACTTCCTGGCCGCGCGCGGTCTGGGAGCGCACCGGGAACGTCAGGACCTGAACCGCTGGGAATGCGGTCAGGATGTGGTGGCACTCGTCATGCACAACGACCTGTACCCCGAGATGGTGATCGGCTGTCTCAAAGCCCGAACCGTCCCGGTGAACGTCAACTACTACTACACACCGGGCGAGGTGGCCGACCTGCTGGCCTACCTGAGGCCCCGGGCCGTGATCTACCACCGCTCGCTTGGGGCGAAGTTCGCTTCCGTATTGGGGGATGAAGCGCTGCGGGCCGAATTGCTCATCTGTGTCGACGACGTTGAAGGCGCCGAGCTGTCCGGCGCGATCAAGCTGGAAGATGCTCTGGCACAAGGTGATACCGACCAGGAAGTGACTCCGTCGCCCGATGATCTGCTGATGGTCTGCACCGGCGGCACCACCGGTCGGCCCAAGGGCGTGATGTGGCGCCAGGGCGACATCTACGTCTCGTCGATGAACGGCGCCGACCATCAACAGGTGAGCGAGATCCACGACAAGGTGGCCCACGCCGGCCCGCCCTGGTTCGCGGTGTCGCCGCTGATGCACGCCGCCGGCATGTGGACCGCATTCTCCGGGTTGCTGTCCGGCCAGACCGTGGTGCTGCATGACACCAAGCCGCGGTTCGACCCGCGCGCGGTGCTCGAGACCGCCCAGCGGGAGAAGATCGGGCTGATGACGATGGTCGGCGACGCCTATGCCGCACCGATCGTCGAGGAGCTGGGCCGGCGGTCCTACGACCTGTCGTCGATGTTCGCGATCGGCACCGGCGGGGCGGCGACCAATCCGAAACATCAACGCGCCCTGCTGGAACACATCCCTCAGATCACCATCATCAACGGGTTCGGCTCGTCGGAAACCGGCAACATGGGGTTCGGCCACACCCAACGGGAAACCCCGACTGCCGAGACCTTCCAGCTGCGGGCCGGTGGGCTGGTGCTGGCCGACGACTACTCCCGATTCCTGGCCCCGGGTGACGCGGAGGTGGGTTGGGCCGCCCGCAACGGCCGAATCCCGTTGGGCTATTTCGAGGATGAGGCGGCGACGGAGAAGACGTTCCCCGAGGTGGCCGGTGAGCGGGTAGTGGTCTCGGGAGACCGCGCCGCGCTGGAAGCCGACGGCACCCTGCGGCTCTTCGGCCGGGACTCGTTGGTGGTCAACACCGGTGGGGAGAAGGTGTTCGTCGAGGAGATCGAAGAAGTCCTGCGGGCACACCCCGAGGTCGTCGACGCGCTGGCGGTGGGCCGGCCCAGCGAGCGCTGGGGTGAAGAAGTTGTTGCACTCGTGTCCCTGCGCGGCGCCGTGGATGTCACTGCATTGCGGGAACACTGCGCGACTCGGCTGGCCCGGTTCAAACTTCCCAAGGATGTCCTGGTCGTCGACTCGGTGCGCCGGCTGGGCAACGGCAAGGCCGACTACCGCTGGGCCAAGAATGTCGCGGCGGGAGGAGTGAAGGTATGACCCACAAGGTGATCGACTGCCTGGCCAACGTGCACTTCGGCGAAACCGAGAACCAGCCCACCTTCATGAAGAAGGTGCGCGACGACTACTTCAAGGGCCCGGCGTCGATGTACGACCCCATCGACCTGTCGGAGTTGCTCGACGAGATGAACACCCACGGTGTGCAGAAGGCCATCTTGATGGACTCCCTTGCCAAACCGTCGGTGACCGCGCGAAAGTTCGTCGAGGCTCACCCTGACCGATTCGCGCTGGCGATGGGCGGGGTGAACCTGCTGCGTCCCATCCCTTCGCTGCGTGAGCTCGCGGCCGTCGTCGCCGACCTTCCGGTCGCATATACCGTCGTCGGCCCCAGTTTCTGGGGCGATGGTCAGTATCCGCCCAGTGACGCGGTGTACTACCCGCTCTACACGAAATGCGCCGAGCTGGAACTGCCGCTGTGCGTCAACACCGGACTTCCCGGCCCGCCGATCCCCGGCGAGGTGCAGAACCCCATCCATCTCGACCGGGTGTGTGTGCGGTTCCCGGAGCTCAAGCTGTGCATGATCCACGGCGCAGATCCGTGGTGGGACATAGCGATTCGGATGCTGATCAAGTACCAGAACCTGCGCCTCATGACCTCGGCCTGGTCACCGAAGCGGCTACCTGACTCGCTGCTGCACTTCATGCGCACCCGCGGCAAGAACAAGATCATCTTCGCCTCCGATTTCCCGGTACTACGTATGCAGCGCGTGGTGCCCGAGGCGCTGGCCCTCGACCTTCCGGCCGATGTGCTGGACAACTACCTCTACAACAATGCCGCGGAGTTCTTCTTCGGCGAGGACACCGCGGACGCGAGGAGCAATACGGAAATGGAGCACTGATGGACCGCTACGAACTGCGCAGGCTGGATTACAGCCTGTCGGAGGACCACGTCGACCTGCAGACCGCGTACCGGCAGTTCTTCAAGTCGCATTCCGACATCGAGACCGTACGTGCTGCCGAACCGTCGGGCTTCGACAAGAGCCTGTGGGAACGGTTGTGCGCCATGGGTGCCACCACGATGGCCCTGCCGGAGTCCGTCGGTGGCGACGGGGCGACTCTGGTCGATCTGACTCTTGTGGCCGAGGAACTCGGGCGCTCGTTGGCGCCCGTGCCGTGGATCGACCATGTCGTGGCGACGCGGCTGCTGGCACGGCTCGGTGCGTTGGATTCGCTGGAGATCGTGCAGGGCACCCAGATCGTGGGGTTCGATGCTGCGCAGGTCGCCCCGACCGGCTCGCGGCTCATCCCCACGGGATCGATCGCCGACCATATCCTCGTCCGGGACGGACAGGGAGTGGTGAAGCTGGAGTTCTCCACCCGCCCGGCCCGTGTCGACAACATCGGCAAGCTGCCGATGGCCTGGGTGGATCCGGCCGCGGCCGACACCCGCGTCGTGCTGGCCGGCGGTGCCGATGCGTCGGCGGAATATCAACGGGCGCTGGATGAATGGCGTCTCCTGACCGCAGCGGCACTGGTAGGCCTGGTAGAGGAGACGATGACGATCGCCGCGGAGTTCGCCAAGTCCCGGTACACCCTCGGCGTCCCCATCGGGACCCTGCAGGGGATTTCCCACCCGCTGGCCAATATCGCGATCACCGTCCAGAGCGGGCGCGGTCTGGTGCGCCGGGCGGCCTGGTTCCTCGACAACGAGCCCGACGAGCGTCCGGAGCTGGCGCCCTCGGCGTTCGTGTTCATGGCCGAGGAGGCTGCCAAGGCAGCCACCATGGCGGTGCACGTGCAGGGCGGGCTCGGGGTGTCCGCGGAAGCGGCGGCCACCGCCTATCTGGTGCGGGCCCGAGGCTGGGCACTCGCTGGCGGTGACCCGGGCGCTACCGCGGTGCGCATCGCTCAGATTGTCTCCGCCCGCGAAAGCAAGGTTTGAACATGGACTTCTCAACAGTTGCACTGTCCGCCGACGACGAGGCGTTCCGCACCGAGGTGCGTGAATTCCTGTCCGGTGTGGTGACGGAGGACGTCATCCGCCGTGACCGCGAAACCGGCGACAACTTCGACGAAGGGGTGCACCTCGCCCTCGGTGCGGCCGGTTACCTGGAGAAGGAATGGAAGACCGAGGCCGACGGTGGCTTCTCGCGGGTGCGCAGGCGCATCTGGGAGCTGGAGAAGCGCCGGGCCGAGGTGCCGTGGGTGACCTGGGGGACCACCTCGATGGTGGCCCGCTCGGTGGCGAAGTTCGCCTCTCCGGAGATCCGCGACGACGTCTTGCGCGGCGTGTTCGACGGCACCGTGCGGTTGTGTCTGGGTTACACCGAACCTGAGGGCGGTTCCGATGTCGCGACCTGCAAGACGCGTGCCGTCCGGGACGGCGATCAGTGGATCATCAATGGCTCCAAGATGTTCACCACCGGCGCCCACAATTGCCAGTACGTCTTCCTGATCACCAACACCGACCCGGACGCGCCGAAACACAAGAGCCTCACCATGTTCCTGGTTCCGCTGGATTCCGAGGGGATCGAGATCCAGGGCATCCGTACGGTCGACGGCGATCGCACCAACATCGTCTACTACTCCGACGTGCGTGTGGACGACAAGTACCGGCTCGGCGACGTCAACGGTGGCTGGACGGTGGTACGGGAACCGCTCGATGCCGAACACGGGGCCGTCGCGGCGGCCGACGACGGCCTGGCCGATGTCGCGATCATGATGCACCAGGCCGGGTTCATGGCCGAGGCCGCCGACAACGTGGCCGCGTTGGTGGGCCGGTCCGGCGCCGTCGACGACGGATCCGTCGCGTATCGGTTGGGCCGCAGTGTGGCTCGCATGGAGGCGTCGCTGTCCTCACCGAGCATCTTCGGACGGGTGGCACTGGCACAGACCATGCGTGACATCGCCCCGGATCTGATGGACATCGCCGGATCTGTTGCCGCACTACCGATCGGGGCCGACGGTGGAGCCGACGACCGCAGCGAGTACGTCTACCGGTTCGCGCCGCTGGTCGGCATCTACGGCGGCACGCTGGAAGTGTTCCGCAACATGATCGCCCAACACGTGCTCGGTCTGGGCAAGCCGAACTACTCGGCACCCAAGGCGCGGGCTTCCTAGCGCGAGCAGACGCAGAATCGCACAATTGCCCTGTGCAACGTGCGATTCTGCGTCTGCTCGTCAGACCGAGGTGAGCTGCTTGTTCAGCTGGTCACCCTCGATGTCGAGGTTGGGCAGGACCCGCTCCAGCCGCTTGGGCAGCCACCAGGCCTTCTCGCCCAGCATCGACATCACGGCAGGCACGATCGCCATCCGCACCACAAAGGCATCGATCAGCACACCGAAGGCCAGCGCGAAACCGATCTGCTTGATCATCGGATCGCCGTTGAAAACGAACCCGGCGAACACCGACATCATGATCACCGCCGCCGCCACCACAACTCGGCTGGCCTGGGTGAAGCCGTGTGTGACGGCGTCGTCGCCGCGATGCCCGTGCACATGTGCTTCTTTCATCGACGACACCAGGAACACCTGGTAGTCCATCGCGAGCCCGTATAGCACGCCGATCACGATGATCGGCAGCAGGCTCAGGATCGGACCCGTCGCGCTCAAGCCGAACAACTGCTGGAACCAACCCCATTGGAACAGCGCCGTGGTGGCACCGAACGTGGCCAGCACGCTGAGCAGGAATCCGACCGTGGCCTTGATCGGCACCGCGATCGAGCGGAACACCACCAGCAGCACCAGCAGGGACAGGCCGACGACCACACCGATGTAGAGCGGAATGGCTTCCGCCAGGCGATCGGTGGTGTCGACGCCCATCGCGGTGATACCGGTGACGCCGAGGTCGACGTTGTGCAGCTCGGTCAGCGGTCCGGTGTGGGCCCGGATGTCGCGAACCAGTTGCGCGGTCGTCTCATCGGTCGGACCGGTGCCGGGAATCACCGAGAACAGGGCGAATTCCTCGTTGTCACTGACCTTTTGCAGGCTCACGGATTCGACGCCGGCCATCCGGCGCAGATCGTTGTTGGTGTCTACCAGGTCGGCCATGGTGAGCTTGCCGTGGCCCGCCGCCGGTTCGGCGACCACCACCAGCGGCCCGTTGTATCCCTCGCCGTAGTGGGTGGCGACGAGGTCGTAGCTCTCACGCTGCGGAGTGCCCTGGTTGTAGCTGGCGCCCGCGGGCAGACCCATCGACATGTCGAGCGCCGGCAGCGCCAGGAGTGCGGCGACCACCACACCACCGATGGCAACCGGGACGCGGTGGCGCAACACCGCACCGACCCACGCGGTAGCGAACCGGTGATTGGCGCCGTTGTCGCCGGATGGCGTGTGCCGCGCCTTGTCGGAGCAGATGCGCTCGCCGACCAGACCGAGCAGTGCGGGCAGCAGCGTGAGAGCGGCGATCACGGCGACGACCACGGTGGCAGCAGCAGCCAGCGCCATCGGCGTCAGCAGCGAGATGCCGACCACGGTCAACGCGACGAGCGCGATCACCACGGTGGTGCCGGCGAAAATCACTGCGCTACCGGCAGTTCCGAGCGCCCGTCCGGTTGCCTCGCCGGCGCTGAGGCCCTGATCGATGATCAGTCGGCGTTGGCGATTGACGATGAACATCGCGTAGTCGATGCCGACCGCCAGCCCCAGCATCAATGCCAGGACGGCCGTCATCGACTGCATGTTCACCAGGTGCGAGAACAGGAAGGTACCGCCGACGCCCACCGCGACCGAACTCAGCGCGGTGGCCAGGGGCAGGCCGGCGGCCACGAGAGATCCGAGCGTGATCACCAGAACCAGGGCGGCAACCGCCAGGCCGACGACCTCACCTACGCCGATGATCTCAGGCATCTCGACCATGCTCGCCGACGGCAGGACGTCGATTCCCGTGCCGGAGACCGCGTCGCGGGCGGCATCCACCGCGGCTTCGACGGTGCCCGACGGCAACTCGGCGGTCTGCTTGTCGAACTGGAACTGGTACAACGCGGCCGCGCCGTCGCCGGAGACCAGCACTCCCGGCACCGGCTGGCCATTGACCACCAACGGTTGTGGGGCATCCGGGGTGGCCGGTGCGGGGACCTCGGATCGGGCGATGGCTGCCGACGCGGTCAGGGTCGGGCTGGCCGGCCCCTTCGCCATCTCGGCCTGGGCGAGTGCGCCGGGGTCCAGTACGTGCTCGGCGTGCGACACCGAATCGACGGCACGCAGCAGTGCCGCGCGGTTGTCCGCGTCGTCGATGCGCTGGCCCTCGGGTGCGGCAAAGGCGATCATCCCTTGCCCGCCCGACGACTCCGGCATGCGCTGCGCGAGGTCGTCGATGACCTCCTGCGCCCGGGTGCCGTTGATACGCATCTCGTTCGAGATCTTGGGTGGGTTCGTCACGAGCAACCCCGCCACGACCGCGATCAGCGCGAGCCAGCCGCTGATCACAAGCCATGGACGACTGAACGCAAAGCGTCCCAGTCGATACAGATAGGTGGACATATAAGTGAGAGTAGGCTCTCAATATGGGAGTAGGCTATCGTTTGTTGCCAAGCCCATCCTCGGTGCACGGACATGACCTGCGCCACGTCCCCCGGATCGGAAATGCCTGCTCGCCCCACCCGTCGTCGCACCGACGCCTATGCCAATGAGAGCCGCATCGTCGCGGCTGCCCGTGAGGTCTTCGCCGCGCACGGTGCGGCTGCGACATTGACGCAGATCGCCGCGCATGCCGGCGTCGGGAATGCGACGCTGTACCGCCACTTCCCGAATCGGCAGGCGCTGGCGGCGGCCGTGTACGAGGACGCGTTCGCCACCGAGGTCGAACCGGTGATCCTGGCGCTGATCGACAGCGATGCCCCACGCGAGGCATTCATCGATGTGATCGAGCGGCTGGCCGAACTCATGTACCTGCAGCGTCCGCTACTGCCGTCGCTGGATCACCTCACCGAGCTGACGTCGAGGCTGTTCAATCGCAAGCGCGAATTACTCGAGACGCTGGTGACGCAGGGGCAGGCTGCCGGGGACCTGCGTGCCGACCTCACCGTTGACGATGTACCTACCTTCGTCGCGATGGTGACGGCCGCCTCCGTGGCACTCGATCAACCGTCGGAATTGCGTCGCCGGTATCTGAGCTTGATGCTGGATGCCCTCAATCCCGCCGATGCCCAGCCACTTCCGCCGCTGCCGGACCGATCCGGCTAGGCGCCGGTCAATGCCGGCGGTTTCACTGCCCCCGGATCCGGGTTGGCGATGGGCAGTCCCATGAACCGGCGGGCGTTGTCACCCATGAAGTCGTACGTGCGGCGAATGTCCATGCCCTCGGCGTACTTCCAGAAACCTTTCGGTTCGGCCAAGCCTTCGGGGTGGGGGTAGTCCGAGCCGAACAGCACCTTGTCCCAGCCGACCGTCTCGACGACGTCGGACACGCAGCCTTCCCAGAACGGGCTGACCCAGATGTTGCGGCGAAACACGTCATGCGGGTGCTCGGGGAAGTTCTGCGGCATCTTCTTGTACAGGTCGGCGAAATCGTGGAACAGCGGGAAGATCCAGCTGCTGCCGTTCTCGACGCTGGCGATGCGCAGCTTCGGGAACCGGGTCAGGGTGCCGTGGCAGATCAGGGCCGTCAGCATGTCGGCGATCTCCCGGTGGCCCAGGACCATCCAGCGGAAGGCGCTCTGCGCCATGAAGTTCTGGGTGTAGGGCGGTTCCCACTTGTTGACATAGTCGTCGAGCGGGGGATAGCTGGCGTGTAGCACGATGGGCAGGCCGGCGGCCTCGACGTCGCGCCAGAACGGGTCGAATTCCGGTAGGGCGGGGGAGCGCCAGCCGTGCAGGCCGTTGACCGGGCCGGGTTTGATCAACGCGACCTTCGCGCCGTGATCGAGGATCCATTCGAGTTCGCGTTGCGCCGCATCGACTTCCGACAGGTTGATGATCGGTGTGGAGAAAACCCGGTCGGCGTAGTTGAAGCTCCAGTGTTCGAGGATCCACTGGTTGAGGGCATGGACGATGGCCAGCGTCAACTGCGGGTCCTCGGCGCTGGAGTGCTCGACCAGGCTGCCGAGAGTCGGGTAGTTCAGCGCCTCGACCACACCCTGGCGATCCAGTTCCTCGACCCTGGCCTGCGGATTGCGGGTGGCCTCGGGCGCATCGATGGCCCTGCCCTGCATCTCCCGCAGGGTCAGACCTTCGGTGTTCTCCCCGGCGAAGAACTTCTCGTGCGCGCCCGGGGCGGCGACCCGCTCGAACGTCGGATTGGGGATGAAATCGGTCACCCGGTTGTTGATCACCACCCGGGTCTGCCGGCCGATCTGGGCATATTGCACGGCGCGTGAGTACTTTTCGGGCAAGAACTTCGTCAGCGCCTCACCGGTTTCGTACATGTGCTGGTCGGCATCGAAGATCGGTGCGTCCCTGAATTGTTCAGTCATGTTGGTGGTCTCCCTATCCGGCGAGCAGACGCAGACTCATATGTTTCCGTCGGCGAAGGTGCGATTCTGTGTCTGCTCGCGAGATGCAAGTCAGAGGGTCAAAACGGTGGCGCCTGCGGTGCCGGGGGCGCCGTAGAGCTGGGCGAAGCCGACGCGCGGATTGCCGGGCACCTGCCGGTCGCCGGCTTGCCCACGCAACTGGCGCACCAATTCGTGGATCTGACGCAGGCCGGAGGCGCCGATGGGCTCGCCGTTGGCGATCAGTCCGCCGTCGGTGTTGATCGGCAGCGATCCACCGATCTCGGTGGCGCCATCGGCCAGCAGCTTCTCCTGGTCACCGTCGGCGCAGAAGCCGCACTCGGCCATGTGGATGATCTCGGCGCCGGCGTCGGTGTCCTGCAGCTGTACGACGTCGACGTCTTCTGGTGCCACGCCGGCCTTTTCGAACGCGGCGCGTGCGGCGTACACGGTCGGCGCCACATCTTCCTCGACGGGTGCACAGGTGGTGTTCACCTCGTAGGCGCCGTAGCGGCGGGTGCGGACCTCGACCGCCTTGAGATACACCGGCTTGTCGGTGTAGCGGTGGGCGATGTCGGCGCGGCACATCACGACGGCGGCCGCACCTTCGTCGGGGGCGCAGAACATGTATTGGGTCAGCGGGTAGTTCAGCATGGTGGAGTTGAGGATGTCGTCCTCGCTGATCGGCTTGCGGCGGAACGCGTTCGGATTCAGCGCGCCGTTGCGGAAGTTCTTGTTGGCCACCTTGGCCAGCGTGCGCTGGGAGATGTTGTGCTCGTGCAGATACCGGTTGGCCTTCATCCCGAAGAACTGGGTGGTCAGATACTGCCCGTTCTCGGCGTACCAGCTGGGCATCCCGACCAGGGCCGGATCCTCGGTGAACGCACCACGCGGGTGCTTGTCCAGGCCGACGGCGATGCCGATGTCATAGTCGCCGAGCCGGATCCCGTCAGCGCAGGCCTTGGTGGCGCTGGCGGCGGTGGCGCACGCGTTGAACACATTCGTGAACGGGATGCCGGTCAGCCCGACCATCCCGACGATGGCGTCCGGGTTCGCCACCGTCCAACTGCCGCCGGTGGCGGCTCCGATGTCCTTCCACTCCACGCCCGCATCGGCGACTGCGGCGAAGATCGCGTCGACGCCCATCTGCATCGCGGACTTGCCCTCGAAGCGGCCGAACGGATGGATACCGACTCCGATGATCGCCACCTCATTTGCAGCGGCGTTCATACATGTACTCCTCGGGGTGTGAAGGCGAAGGTGACAATCTCCGCCGGGTTGTCAGGATCGGCATCGTCAACGGCAATCGGGATCATGGTGAGTTCGACGTCCATGCCGAATTGCAGTTTGGCGGGATCGTTTTCGGTGAGACGACCTTCCACGCGCAGCGCGTCACCGAGTTGCACCAGCCCGACGCCGAAGGGGACGAAGTCCTTGCCGATGGGCCCCTGGTAGGGCGGTCCGGGCGGGAAACCCTGGGTGGTCCAGGCGATCAGGGTGCCGGTGCGGGGCAGCAGGGTATCTGACGTGTTGGCGCCACTGCACCTGGGGCAGCGAGGTTGAGCCGGGAAGGTGATGGCCGAGCAGTCTGCGCAGCGGCTGCCGATCAGTTGCGGGTCGGCGTCGGGCCAGGTCGAGATGTCCGGCGCAAGAGCCTTCTGCATGCGTGCGATCCTCCGTGTTCCGCCAAAAGGGTATAGCAACTGTAATGCTTACAGTAACTTAGTTCCGGTGATCGAGAGCACGGTCGGGGACAAGTCCGAGTCCGGGGCGGCGCACAAGCCCACGTTCTGCCGGATCTGCGAGCCGTTGTGCGGCATGATCGCCACGGTCGAAGACGGTCGACTGACTGCGCTGCGGCCCGACAAGGACCACCCCCTGTCGGCCGGGTTTGCCTGCCAGAAAGGCATCGCATTCGCCGAGGTGGTCAACGACCCCGATCGGGTCACCACACCGCTGAAACGCACCGGTGACGGGTTCGAGCCGGTGAGCTGGGACGCCGCGCTCGACGACATCGCCGCCCGGCTCTCCGAGATCCACCGCCGCCATGGATCGGGTGCGGTCGCGTGGTACATGGGCAACCCGGCGGCATTCAGCTATTCCCACCTGTTCGCCGCGATGGCCTTCGCCAAGGGCATCGGCGGCGCCAGTCATTTCTTCAGCTCGTCCACCCAGGACACCAGCAGCCGGCTGCTGGCCAACCAGTTCCTGTACGGGGCGCCGTTCCCGGTTCCCATCCCGGACCTGATGCGTACCGATCTGCTGGTCATGTTCGGCGCGAACCCGGTGATATCCCACGGCAGTTTCCTCACCGCGCCGCGGATCAAGGACCGCATGCACGACATCGTCAAGCGCGGTGGACGGGTCGTCGTGGTCGATCCACGGCGCAGCGAGACCGCCGCCCAGTTCGACTGGCTCGGGATCGTTCCGGATACGGACGCGTTTCTACTGTTGTCGATCTTGCAGGTGTTGTTCGCCGAGAACCTCGTCAGCCCGCGGGCGAGCGCCCAGGCGGACGGCCTGGAGTGGCTGCGGAAGCAGTGCGCACCGTTCACCCCCGAACGCTCGCAACCGCACACCGGCATCGCCCCGGACACCGTGCGCGCGTTGGCCCGTGACCTCGCCGCCACCGAACGGGCCGCGGTCTATGGCCGGTTGGGCACCTGCGTCGGCCGCAACGGCACGTTGACCACCTACCTGCTCGACGCCGTCAATCTCGTCGCGGGAAATCTGGACACGCCGGGCGGCAGCGTGTTCAGCACGCTCGGAATCCCCGGGCAGAAGTTGGGATCGATGGCGATGGGTGCTTCGCTGCGCCGCAGCTATCGCAACAAACGCACCCGTGTAGGTGGATTCCCGTTGGTGATCGGGGCCGAGCCCGCCGCGTTCATGGCCAAGGAGATCAGCACGCCCGGCCCCCGCAAGGTCAGGGCGATGTTCATCGGGGCGGGCAATCCGGTCCTGTCTGTTCCCAACGGCTCGGAGCTGGAAGACGCGCTGGATGCCGCCGAGCTGTCGGTCGGGCTGGATCTATATGTCAACGAGACCACGGCGCACTGCGATTACGTGTTGCCGGTGACCACGATGTACGAGCGCGACGACTTCGCCGTCACCTTCCAGATGTTCCAGGCCACGCCGTTCCGTCAGGCCACCGACGCGGTCGTGGCGCCGCGCGGCCAGGCCCGCACGGAATGGGACATCGTCGTCGACTTGGTGAGCCGGATGACAGTGCGCACACCGGTTTTCGTGGCGCTTCGGCTGGCTGCCAAGCGGGCCGCGCGACGCGGGAAACGGCTGAGCCCGCGGCCGATGATCGACATGATGATCCGGATGGCCGACGGCGGTGACCGCTTCGGGCTGCGTCGCGGCGGGCTGACGTTCCGTCGGCTGGCAGAGCAGCATCCGCACGGTGTGGTCGTGGCACCCGATATCCGCACCGGCGTGCTCGGTGAGGTCGTGGTGTACCCGAAGGGGCGGATACGGCTGGAGCACGCGGACATCGCCTCGGAAATCACCGCGATGTCCGCACGGGCCAAACCTGACGGCTATCCGCTGCGGATGATCGGCATGCGGGAACCGCGTTCGGAGAACTCCTGGATGCACAATTCGCCGTTGCTCATGCGCGGCAACAGGATCCATCGAGCGCTCATGCACGTAGACGACGCCGCCGCCCGGCAACTGGCCGATGGTGACGCGGTGCGGGTGCGCTCGCCGCACGGCCAGATCGACATCACGGTTGGGCTCACCGATGACATCGTGCGCGGCACGGTCGCGATACCGCACGGCTGGGGCCACAAGGGCAGCGGCGGTTGGCGACTCGCGAATCAGGCCGGTGGGGCCAACGTCAACCAGCTGATGTCGAGCGATCCGGCCGACGTCGAGGCGCTGGCCGGCATGTCCTGGCTGACCGGCGTTCCGGTGCAGGTGGAACCTTGCTGATTGTAATACTGTAAGTGTTACAGTTGTTCGCGTGAGCGAAGTCGTGGACGAGGCCGTCACCAGTGTGGACATCGGCCGGCGCGCCGCGGGCCGATCCGAGAAGCGCATGCTGATCGACGGTGAGCTCGTGACGGCGGCGTCCGGTGCGGAATTCGACAATCTCAGCCCGGCCACCGGACTGGTACTGGGCACCACCGCGGCCGCCGAAGCGCAGGACATGGACGCCGCGATCGGGGCGGCCAGGCGCGCGTTCGACGAATCCGATTGGAGCACCAATCGCGGGCTCCGTCAGCGGGTGCTGGTGCAGTTGCAAGACGCCATCGAGGCCGAAAAGGACGACCTGCGTGAGGAACTGATCGCTGAGGTCGGCTGTCCGGTGATGACAACCGAAAATGCCCAACTGGACTGGCCGCTGGCCGACGCGCTGCGGTATCCGGCCCGGTTGATCGACGAATTCGAATGGGAGCGCCGGCTCGACGGCGGCGGACTGTTCGGTGACCGCAACGCCCGCACCGTGGTCAAGGAGGCGGTCGGGGTGGTCGCCGCGATCACCCCGTCGAACTTCCCGATCGAGGTGATCCTCAACAAGCTCGGACCCGCACTGGCGGCGGGAAACACGGTGGTGCTCAAACCGGATCCGAACACGCCGTGGAACGCCACCCGGCTCGGCCGGCTGATCGCCGAGCGCACCGATATACCGGCCGGCGTCGTCAACGTCGTGCCGACCCCGTCCAACGAGGTGGCCGGGCAGTTGGGCACCGACCCCCGCGTCGACCTGGTGTCGTTCACCGGCTCGACGGCCGTCGGCAGGCACCTGATGCGGGTCGGGGCCGACACCATGAAGCGCACGTTCCTTGAACTCGGCGGCAAGTCGGCGATGATCGTGCTCGATGACGCCAAGCCCGGCCACATCATCCCCGGGGCGATCGGGGCGTGCGTGCACGCGGGCCAGGCCTGTGCGGCCAACTCCCGGATGCTGGTGCACCGCAGCCTGTTCGACGAAGCCGTCGCCAGTGTCTCCATGGCGTTCGGCGCGGTCCCGGTGGGCGATCCGGCGTTGCCGACCACGCTGGTCGGCCCGCTGATCACAGCGGCGGCCAAGCAACGCGTGCTCGACGCCATCGAGGGTGCCCGCCGGGACGGCGCCGACATCGTGGTGGGCGGTGGCGAGGTCGCGGGGCTGGCCGAGCACCTGCGCGACGGGCACTTCGTCGCACCCACTGTCATCGTCGGGGCCGACCCGGGCTCGGCCATCGCCCAGGACGAGGTGTTCGGGCCCGTGCTGGTGATGCTGCCGTTCGACGATGACGACGAAGCTGTGCGGATCGCCAACCACAGCGCGTTCGGGTTGGCCGGTGCGGTGGTATCGGCGTCACCCGAGCGGGCGATGGGGATCGCCCGGCGCATCCGTACCGGGGCGATCGGAGTCAACGGCGGCATGTATTACGGTGCCGACGCCCCATTCGGCGGGTACAAGAACAGCGGTATCGGAAGACAGTGCGGCATCGAGGGGTTCGCGCAGTACACCGAGACCAAGACGATCGGCTGGCGGCTGCCCCGGCAGTAGCCTCTTCCCGCGAGCAGACGCAAACTCGCATCTTTCGGCACCGGAAAGGGCGACTTTCCGTCTGCTCGGCGATGAGAAGTCAGGCGAAGGATGCGGCGCGATCGAGGATGCTGTCGAGAATGTGGTCGAAGTTGATGTCGTCGGCCATGCCGATCCGGTAGCCCCGCCCGGGGATCGACGCGATCAGCGGCATGGCCTCGGGGTCGATCACCTGTTCCCAGTACTCCCGGGGGAATTGGACCTCGGCGGTACGGGTCTGGAGCCGCTGCAGCACGGCCGAGCTGCGCACCAGCACGGCGATGGCGGTGTAGGTGTCGAACGCCTGCCTGGCGGTGAGCCCGGCCGCCACGAGCGCGGCCACCGGCTGTTCGATCTTCTCGAGCGCGGTGCGCGCTGCCGGCAAGCCACGTGTACCTCGGATCAAGATGAGGTCGCACACAATAGGATTGCGCGTGAACATCTCGCGCATGCGATGGGCATGGGCACGCAGTGACTCGCGCCAGGTGCCGGGATCGATGGCCAGCACGCTGAAGTCGTATTCGCGCAGCACGCGTTCCGTCATCGCATCGAGCAGCTCGTCCTTGCGGCGAAAGTACCAGTAGATGCTGGTCACCCCGACGTCGAGGTGACGGGCCAACTGCGGCATGCTGAGCTGGTCGATCGATTCCTCGCCGGCGACTTCGAAAGCGCCACGCAGGATTTCGTCGACACTGATCGATCCGCGTTCGCGGCGTTGGCGACCACCTGTGCCCGCCGGGCTGGCCATGGCGGTGTCCTCAGCGGATCGGCTGGAATGTGACGGGGATGGCGGTGGGGGACCGGAACGGCTGACCGAAGATGTGTGGGTCGTCGTCGGTGACCAGTTCGAGGTCGGTGACCCGGTTGAGCAACGACTCGAGCGCCACCCGGGTTTCCATCCGGGCCAGATGCAAGCCCATGCAGGTGTGTTCGCCGGCAGCAAACGTGATGTGCGGTAACCGCTTCCGGAAGATGTCGAATTCCTCGGGGCGTTCCCAGCGGTTCTCGTCGCGGTTCGCCGACCCGATGCAGACGTCGATCACCGCGCCGGCCGGCAGCGCCACCCCGTCGAGTTCGGTGTCCTGGGTGGTCGAGCGTTGCACGGTGGTCAGCGGCGTTTCGTAGCGCAGCCCCTCCTCGATGGCCTGGCCGATCAGCTCATGGTCGGCCTGGACGGCGGCCAGTTGGTCGGGATGGGTGAGCAGCAGGTAGAGCAGATTGCCCGAGGACCGGTAAGTGGTTTCCAACCCCGCCGGTAAGAGCAACCGCAGGAACGAGTAGATGGCCTCGTCGGTGAGCTTCTCGCCGTCGATCTCCGCGGTGACGAGGTCACCGATGATGTCCTCGGTGGGGGTGGACCTGCGCAGCTCGATCTGGTCGAGGAAGTAGTCCTTGAGTGCCGCAGACGCTTCGAAGGCACGCTTGTACTTCACCGTGTAGCTGATGAGTTCCACCGCGCGTTGCCGGAACCAGGGCAGGTCTTCCTCGGGCAGGCCGAGCAGCTTGGAGATGACCCGGGTGGGAAATTCGAACGTGAAGTCGCGCACCAGATCCGCGGTGCCGGCCTCGATGAACTCGTCGACGAGTGCCTCGCAGATCGGACGGACGATCTCGGGCTCCCAGCGTTGCAGGGAGCGGGATTTGAATGCGGCCGAGACCAGGTTGCGGTGGTCGCGGTGGGTCTTGCCCTCCATCGCCAGGATGGTGGGACCGATGAACAGCCCGATGGTGCTGTCGTAGATCCGTGAGTTGAACGACTTTCCGTCCCGGAACGCGGTGTTGACCGCGTCGAAGGACACCGCCGCGAATTGGTGCTCCGGCATCAGGGATTCCGGCGTCTTGGACCAATCCATCACCGAGCCGCGGAACACCCCGTGCGCGGCTCGGTGCCGCGCGAAGGTCGGGTACGGGTCGCGCAGCAGACCGGCGGTGGCGTCGGCGGCCGACTCCTCGACGACATCCTGCACTTCACTACCCACAGCTCACCCCACCACTCGGAACGGATCCGTCATCCTGATGCATATTACTGTAAATATTACAGTAACGGAATCTGCGCCGCTCTGGCCACGGTCAGAGTGAGATCGGCGCACCGTTGGTCATCGCTGCGATGAACCCGGCGTCGACCTGGATGTCCTGGCCGTTGATCCACTGCGCCCCGGGGGAGGTCAGGAACGCGATCAGGGGCACCACATCGTCGACGGTGGCGTGCCTGCCCACGGTGGTACGCACCAGGTCGAGGACGTCCTTGCCCATGGTCTGCTCGAAGTCGGACAGGATCGGGGTCTCGACCGGCCCTGGACTGACGGTGTTGACCCGCACCCCGTACTTCGTCCAGGCGGGTCCGGCCAGCCGCTTGGCGAACAGGATCGCGGCCTGCTTCGAGGTGGTGTACACCGGGAAATCCGGATCCTGCCCGGTCTGCCACTGCGCCACCGCATCTCCATCGGTCAGCTCGAGCAATCCGTCCAGGATGTCGAGGCGCTGTTGCCAACCCAGTGCCGCTGTGGACGCCACGGTGACGATCGACCCGCCCTGACGCAACAGCGGCAGCATTCCCTCGGCCATGAGCCGCATGCCGAGATAGTTGACCTTCAGAACGTCGGCAGCCGGCGCCGTACCCGGCACCCCGGCCACATGTGCGAGCGTGTCCCAGCCGTCCCCGATCTCACCCAACAGTCGAGCGATGTCGCCGGCGTCCCGAAGGTCGCAGGTGGCATGTTCGGACGCCGGTGTGTCGTTGGCGCGCAGGTCCACGGCGAGAACGTGGTCGCCGCGGTGGTGAAAGTACGTCGCGGCGGCTGCTCCGATCCCGGATCCAGCTCCGACGACGACGATTCTGCGTGCGGTTTCCGGCATGGCCGACCTCCAACTGAATGAGCGACAGTAAGCACGACTGTAAACAATTCAAGCAGGCTGGACAATCGGATCTCGCGTACCGGGCGGGTGCTACCGTTAGCCTTACCGGAGGGGTTTCGGAGGTTCGGACGACGTGCGTGGTGGGAGGCCGGAATCGATGAGTGCGATCGAAGAACGGACGGCGATGCGGCCGCAGCACGCCGGTCTCGATGAGATGCTGGCTGCCCAACGTCGGTCATTCATCGCCGCCGGTCCACCAGATGTGGCGCTGCGCCGCAATCGAATCGACCGCCTGCTGGCGATGGTCCTGGACAACTCCGAGGCCTTCGTCGCCGCGACGGAGGCCGACTACGGATCGCGGTCACGTTCTGCCGCGTTCTTGGCCGAGATCCTCGGCATGCTCTCGGTCATCGAGCACACCAGGGCACACCTCCCGCGATGGATGCGTGCGACGAAGCTGATGCGCGCCGCTCGTTTCGCAGGCCTCCGTGCCGAAGTGCTTCCGAGCCCGCTCGGAGTGGTCGGGATCATCGGTCCGTGGAACTTCCCGATCCAGCTGACGGTGCTTCCCGCGGCGGCGGCGTTCGCGGCGGGGAACCGGGTGATGATCAAGATGTCCGAGGTGACTCCACGCACCGCCGAGCTCATGGCGCAGACGGCGCCGAAGTACTTCGACGCAACCGAGTTGCAGGTCGTCACCGGTGGGCCGGAGGTGGCCGCGCAGTTCGCCGGCCTGCCGTTCGACCACCTGTTCTTCACCGGTTCGCCCTCGATCGGAGCGCTGGTGGCCCGGGCCGCCGCCGACAACCTCGTCCCGGTGACGCTGGAGCTGGGCGGCAAGAACCCTGTGGTCGTGGCCCCCGGGGCGGACATCGAGCGGGCGGCGGCTCGAATTGCCCAGGCACGCATGGTCAACGGTGGGCAGGTGTGCGTCTGCCCCGACTACGTCTTCGTGCCCGATGCTCAGGTCGACCGCTTCGTGGCGGTGGCCCGCCGGACATTGAGCGACCTGTTCCCGAGCATCGTCGGTAATCCCGATTACTGCGCCTCGGTCAACCAGGCGAACTTCGACCGGGTGGTGGGCCTGATCGCTGACGCCCGCGCCAATGGGGCCAGGATCGACGCCGTGGTACCGCCGGGGGAGACCCTGCCCGATCCGGGCTCGCGCAAGATCGCCCCGACCATCGTGCGCGACGTCGATCACCGGATGCGGATCGCGAGTGAAGAGGTGTTCGGGCCGGTACTCGTGGTCCGCGGCTACTCACGGCTCGAGGAACCCGTCGACCACATCAATGCCAACCCGTCACCCCTCGTGGCTTACTGGTTCGGGCCGGACGACGCCGACTTCCGGCACTTCGTCAGCCACACCCGCAGCGGTGGGGTGGCCCGCAATGACTTTGCCGCGCACATGATCCCGTCCGATGCCCCGTTCGGAGGTGTCGGCCGCAGCGGAACGGGCGCCTACCACGGGAAGGCCGGATTCGATGCGTTCAGCCACTACCGCACGGTGGTGGGCACCGACCTGCCGTTCAGCGTCACCGGCCATGCGGCCAATCCATTCAACGCGCCGATGCGGTTCAGCACCGATCTCATGCTGCGGCGCGCCCGCGGGCGAACCGCAGCCCGGCTCAAGAAGTTTCGCTGACCGCCTGCTCGCGCGCCCAGCGGTAGTCGGCCTTGCCGGCCGGGCTGCGCTCGATTGCCGGGCGGAACACCACGGCCTTGGGCAGCTTGTAGCGGGCGATCGAGGATTCGGCATGTCGGATCAGATCGTCCGCGGTAACACGGTTGTCGGCGAGCGCGTCCTCGCTCAACGCAACGACAGCCACCACCTCCTGGCCCCAGCGTTCATTGGGCCGGCCGGTGACCACCACGTCGCGCACCGCCGGATGTGAGGCAAGGGCGGATTCGACCTCCTCGGCGAAGATCTTCTCGCCACCCGAGTTGATGGTGACCGAGTCGCGGCCGAGCAGTTCGATCGCCCCGCTGCCCAGGTGGCGGGCCCGGTCGCCCGGCGTCGCGTAGCGCACCCCGTCGATGACGGGGAAGGTCGCAGCGGTCTTTGCGGCATCGCCCTTGTAGCCCAGCGGCACGAACCCGCGCTGTGCGAGCCAGCCCAGGCCCTGGTGACCGGCGGTCAGTACCGCGGTGAAATCCTCTGTGACCACGCAGGTATCGGGTCCGGCATTGAAGGTTCCGGTGGACACGGCCCCGGGTGCCGACATGTGGCTCATCTGGGCTCCGGTTTCGGATGACCCCACCCCGTCGACGACGATGAGGTTCTCCTTGGCGTCGATGAGCTGTTGTTTGACGTAAGGGGTCAGCTGCGCGCCGCCGTTGGCCACCACGGAGAGAGATGACACGTCGGCCGTGCCGGCCTTGATCGCGTCCAGCAGAGGGCGCGCCATGGCGTCACCCACCACGGTTGCCACCAACACCTGTTCGCGTTCGATGGTGCGCACCACGTCATCGGCGTCGAATCGGTCTACCACGGTGGGGAATACGAGGGTCTGGCCGGTGCTGATCGCGGTCATCGCGGCCCATTGCGCCGCGCCGTGGATCAGTGGCGGCAGGATCATCAGCTTGGTGCCGGGATTCTCGGTGGCCCTGGCGGCGATCTCGTCGACGGATTGCGCCTTCTCGCCGGTGACCATGTTGCGGCCGCCGAAGGCCGTCATGAAGATGTCGTGCTGGCGCCACAACACGCCCTTCGGCATGCCGGTGGTGCCGCCGGTGTAAAGCACGTAGAGGTCGTCGGGGCTGGGATGCACCGGGGCTGATGCGGGCATCTCGGTGTCGGCCACGATCGATTCGTAATCCACTGCGCCGTCGAGAAGTTCATTGCCAGAGTCGTCTGCGATCTGGATCAGCACGCGCAGGGCAGGCAACTCGGGGAGGATCTCGGCCACCCGCGGTGCGAACGCGGCGTGATACACCAGTGCCGACGCGCCGGAATCTGCCAGTAGGTACTGCAATTCGTTCTTGACGTATCGGTAGTTGACGTTGAACGGCGCCACCCTGGCCCGGAACGCACCGAGCAGCGATTCGACGTACTCCGGCCCGTTGTACGCGTAGATGCCCAGCAGATCCTGCCCGACCTCGTGGCCGGCCAATTCGTCGCGTTCGGTGTGCGCGCCCAGTCCGCGTGAATGCAGATAGGCCGCCAGCCGATTCGACCGGTCGACGATCTCGCGGTAGGTCAACCGGCGATCGCCCTGCACGATGAGGGGACGGTCTCCGATGGCGGCGGCAACGGCTTCGGCGACGACCGGAACGGTGAACTGCACGAGCTTCTCCTCAGGGGGCGGGTCAGAACTGCCAGGCGCGCAGCAAGTCCTCGGTGGTGGTGACGGTGGCCAGCAGTGACAGCGTATTGTCGATCACCGCGTCGGCATAGGACTTCGGAATCCCCGCCACGGCGTCGCGTGGCAGGACGACCCGGTATCCGGCGTTGACCGCATCCATCACCAGATTGATGATCGCGATGTTCACCGAGACGCCGACGACCACGATGGTCCGTACCCCGAGATTCCGCAGGATCGCGTCCAGGTCGGTGCCGCCCATCGGCCCCAGGCCGTGCCACCTGGACAACACGAGATCATCTGGCTCCGGGCCGAATTCGGGGAGCAGCGTGGCACCGGGGCTACCGGGCTCGATGCCGACGCCACTGCGGCCGATGGCGAAGATCTTGGCGTTGTGGTTGGAGCCCAGCCCATCCGGGCGTCGCTGCACCAGGCAGTGCACCACATTGGCCGAGGCACCCCGGGCTGCCGGCAGGAGACGTGCGATGTTGGGTAGCGCCTCGTGGCGGGCGGCGTCGGCCAGCGCGGCCAGCCCGGCGTCGGGACCGACCACCGCGCCCTGACATTCCTGCGTGACGACTGCGGTGTACTCGGGTGCGACGAGTTCTCTCAGATCGGGTCTCATACGCCGGCGGGAACTTCGTAGAACTGGGTCGCCCATTTACGCATGGCCATATACGGTTTCGCGTCGATCTTCGCCAGCGGCGGGTGCTCCACGTACTTCTGGTAGCGCCAGATGTCGCAGTCTTCCCACACCGTCTTGAGGAACTGCTTCTCAACCTGTTTGCGAACCTGCTCGGGCGGGATGTCGGAGGTCTCACCCGGGAGTTTGGGCCACCAGATCGAATAGAACATGTCCGACACCTCGTCGTCGACGGGTGTGCAGGCGAAGATCAACCTGTGGTTGGACGAACCCTCGAAGGCGCTCATCGCGAAGCCGAGCCCGGAGAAGTGACTGTGGATCCGCAGCGCCATCTTGTCCGGATCGTCACTGCGGGCATCGGGCCAGCCGGTCAGGAACCGCCATTCCTCGTCGACGTGCTCCCAGTGCAGGCACACCGGCGTCACGGTGGCTCCGTGGACGTAGCGGAAATGTGAACTGTCCGGGCCATTCTCGGCCACGATCTGCGGATGGACCGGGATCGCGTCGGCCCGGCTGGAGAACTCCGGGTAGGGCCGGTAGTACGCATTCGGATCGGTTTCGAACTGAGGGAACTTGTGGAAGATGTCGGGCAGTTCCCACTGTGGCTCCAGGCCGGCGGGTTGGTACCACATGAAGATGCAGCCGTACTGCTCCCTGACCGGGTAGGAGCGCAACCGCAAACCGCGGTTGGGCTTGTCCGGCTGGTACGGGATGTAGGTGTTGTTGCCTTCGGGCCCCCAGCGCCAACCGTGGAACGGGCACTCGACGCAGTCGCCGACCACCTTGCCGCCGTGCCCGATGTGGGCGCCCAGATGCTTGCAATGAGCTTCCAACACATGCAGCTCGCCGGACTCGTCGCGGTAGGCCGCGAGGTCCTCGCCAAAGTACTTCAGTGCCTTGACGTCCCCGATCTCATACTCGGCTGACCAGCCGATCATGAACCAGCCGGTGACCTTCCAGGTGAACGGCACTTTCATGCTCGCTGCCTCCCGTTTCGCTGCCCGTCCAGTGGGCTACGGAAGAGGTTACAGTAGCGATTACTGCATCGAAAGTGGGTGTGCGTGGAACGGCCACGACGGAGGTGCTTACCGTGTATCTGACCCCAGACAACAGGAGGCGCATATGTCCGACGACATCGAGGCGATCAAGCAGCTCAAGGCCCGCTACTGCCGGTTCCTGGATACCAAGGACATCGACTCGTGGCGGGGTCTGTTCGCCGAAGACGTCGTGGTGAAGCTCGACATGGCAGTCTCGACGGGCGGTGCCGATCCGCAGACCGCTCCACCGCTGAACGGCTTCGAGGAATTCTTTCCCGTGGTGTGGGGCGGGGTGGAGCATGCGGCGACCGTGCACCACTGCCATACGCCCGAGATCATGCTGACTTCTGACACCACCGCAACCGGCATCTGGGCCATGGAGGACATGCTGTTCTTCGCCGATGGCAACGAGCTGCACGGAGCGGGTCACTATCACGAGACCTACGAAAAGCGGGACGGGACATGGCAGATCACCAGCCTGCACCTGACTCGGACCCTGTTGAAGTTCAAGTCCGCGTAGGCGGTCGCGCGCGTAACGCGGTGGCGGGAAACCGCGCGGATCGCCGCCACCGCGTTACAAAGGCGTAGCCGATGTATCCCGTTCTGCGCCAAGGCCCATCGCCTTGCCGAACGCCTCGATGTAATCGAGTGCGGCCTGTGGGCTGCCGCCATCGACATGGATGACGGCCCAGGTGGCGCCGTGACCCTCCAGTTCGGCAAGAACCTCGCGCGCGCGGCGCAGCGAGGATTCGTCGTCGAGATCGGTAGGCGGGCACACCACCTGAATATCGACGGCTGACGGGTCACGGCCGGCCTCGGTGAGCCGGTTGCGCAGGCGTTGCACGGCGGTGCCGAACTGGTCGGCGTTCTCGATGGCCGCAGTGCGCATCGCAGATGCCATTTCGGGTCCGGCGATGATCGGCATCCAGCCGTCGCCATGCGCGACCACGCGACGGATGGCGGCGGCGCCATTTCCGCCGATCCAGATCGGTGGATGGGGCCGCTGCACAGGGCGTTGCAGCCAGACGGGTCCGACTGCGGCGAACGCCTCTCCGGCAAAGGGCGTTTCGGGGTCGGACCAGATGGAGCGCAAAGCGGCGAGGGCCTCGTCGAGCAATTCCGCACGGCGGTCCATGTCGACCCCCACCGCCGAGAACTCGGATCGTAGGTAGCCCGCCCCGACGCCCGCGATGAGCCGGCCCCCGGAGACCAGGTCGAGGCTGCCCAGTGCTTTTGCGGACAGGTACGGGTTGCGGAACGGCAGGACGTACAGATTGGTCATCAACCGGATGCGGGAGGTGGCTGCCGCCATGAAGCTCAGCGCGGCGATCGGGTCCAGTGTGTTGTGACCGCCGTTGTTCCGCCACTTCACCGACGGGGCCGGATGTTCGCTCAGTGCGACGGCCGAGAATCCCGCGGCTTCGGCCTGGGCGGCGACGGCGCGGATAACCTCCGGCTGCAGGAAATCGTCAGGTGCGGTGGGTAGCTCGCTGGGATATTCGAGGGTGTACTTCATCGATCTCCCGGTTTCTGACCCGTTTCAGGGCGCTACTGAAAGCGTTACCGTAGCATCCATCGTTGATCGTCGACTGGGATGGAGCAGGGCATGGATCGCCGACGGAAAGTGCTCGTCATGGGCGCCAGTGGAAACGTGGGCGCCTGTGTCACCCGACAGCTTGTCGAGCGGGGCGACGACGTGCGGGTACTGCTGCGTATGAGCAGCTCGACAAAGGGTATCGACGGCCTCGAGGTCGAACGTTGCTACGGCGACATCTTCGACACCGAGGCGGTCGCATCGGCCGTGGCCGACCGCGACGTGGTCTTCTACTGCGTCGTCGACACCCGCGCTCATCTGGCCGACCCGGCGCCGCTGTTCTCCACGAACGTGGAGGGACTACGCAACGTTCTCGACGTCGCGGTGAATGCCGACCTGCAACGGTTTGTGTTCCTGTCCACCATCGGAACGATCGCCGTCGGCGACGACGGGGCGACCGTCGACGAGGACACCCCGTTCAATTGGGCGGGCAAGGGCGGGCCGTATATCGAATCGCGCCGTCAGGCCGAGGACCTGGTGCTGTCTTATGCCCGGGAACGCGGCCTGCCCGCTGTGGCGATGTGTGTGTCCAACCCGTATGGGCCACCGGACTGGCAACCGCGACAGGGTGCGCTCGTCGCCATGGCCGCGTTCGGCAAGCTGCCGGTCTATGTGCGCGGCGTCGGTTCGGAGGTGGTCGGGATCGATGACGCCGCGCAGGCGCTGATCCTTGCCGCCGAACACGGCCGGATCGGCGAACGCTACATCGTGTCGGAGGGCTACATGTCCCAGCGGGAGATGTTCACCGTCGCCGCGCAGGCAGTGGGTGCGCGACCGCCCAGGTTCGGAATCCCGATGGCCCCGCTGTATGCCTTCGGGTGGTTGGCCGGCTGGTCGAATCGGTTGTTCGGCACCGACTTTCCGATGAACCTCACCGCCGCACGCTTGATGTGGTTGACGTCGCCGGCCGACCACGGCAAGGCGACACGGGACCTCGGTTGGAAACCGGCGCCCACCGCGGAATCCATTGCCCGCGCCGCGCAGTTCTACGTGGACCGGAAGAACCGCAACGAGAAGGTCATCGATCTGTGAGTGTTGGGGACTCAGACTTCGCCTTTGATGCTGTAGTCGTCGGCGCCGGATTCTCCGGTCTGTACGCGCTGCACCGGCTACGCGAACAAGGCCTCCGGGTGCGGGTGCTCGAGAAGGCCGACGCCGTCGGCGGCACCTGGCTGGTCAACCGGTATCCGGGTGCACGCTGCGATATCGAGAGCATCGAATACTCCTACAGCTTCAGCGATGAGATCCAGCAGGAGTGGGTCTGGACCGAGACCATGCCGGCCCAGCCGGAGATCGAGGCATACCTGAACTTCGTCGCCGATCGGCTCGACCTCCGCCGCGACATCGCATTCGGCACCGACGTCGTGGCAATGGCGTTCGACGAGAACACGTCACAATGGGCGGTCACCACCGCCGACGGTCAGATACTGCGCACACCGTTCGTGGTGGCAGCCACCGGAATCCTCTCCGTCCCTCTCGAACCCGACATTCCCGGGATGAACTGCTTCACCGGCACATCGCTGTTCACCAGCCGCTGGCCCCGTGAGGGTGTCGACCTCTCAGGCAAGCGCATCGGGGTGATCGGCACCGGCTCCACCGGTGTTCAGTTGATCCCGGTGGTGGCCGAGCAGGCGGCACAGCTCACGGTGTTCCAGCGGTCCCCGGCATTCACGTTGCCGTGGCAGGTCCGGCCGTTCGCACCCGGCGAGCTCGACGCGCTCAAGGCCGACTACTCACAGATACGTGCAGCACAACGGGAGCACCCGGTCGGTGCGGCACGGCTCAGCGCGTTCTCGGTGCTCCTTGAGATGCTCGCGCGGCCGCCGGTGAAATCCGCTTCGCCCGAGGAGAAACGCCGCGCCGTCGAGGAACACGGCGTGATGGGCGCGCTCAACTGGGGCGACGTCTTCTTCGACATTGACGCCAACCGGATGGCCACCGAGCTGTACGGCCAGGCCGTGGCACGCATCGTCCGGGATCCGCAGACGGCGGCATCGTTGACCCCCAGCCACCCGTTCGCCTGCAAACGCCCCATCATCGACCAGGGCTACTACGAGACCTACAACCGGGACAACGTCACCCTGGTCGATCTGCGCAAGGGGGCGATCCGCGAGGTGACGGCGACCGGGATCTCCACCGAGCAGGGCGATTTCGACTTCGACGTGATCGTGTACGCCACCGGGTTCGACGCCATGACGGGCGCGTTGAGCCGGATCGACGTTCGCGGCCGCGACGGGCTGGTGTTGGGGGAGTACTGGTCGAAGGAAGGCGCGCTGTCCTATCTGGGATTGGCAGTCGCCGGGTTCCCGAACCTGTTCACGATTCAGGGCCCGGGAAGCCCCTCGGCAGCAACGAATTTCGTGGCCGCGCTGGAACAGCACGTGGAGTGGATCACGGATTGCATCACGTACCTGAGGGCCGGCGGCCACCGCAGCATCGAGGCCACGTCGCAGGCGCAGGCCGAATGGATCGAGCACACCACCGCATTGGTGGCGCCCACCGTACTGGTGCACCCGAGCTGCAACTCCTGGTACAACGGCGGCAACGTGCCCGGCAAGAAGCGGATGTACCTGGGATACACCGCCGGCATCCCCGAGTACCGTCGTCGCTGTGACGAGATCGCCGCGGACGGCTACACGGGATTCACCATTGCTTAGGGCCGCCCGTATCGCGTGGGAGCTCGGTGGTGTGATGCCGCGCTCGGTGGGCGCACTGGCCGGAGCGGGAAACTGGAACCCGCTGTCGGTGGCCGGTCTGCGTCAGCTCGGTGAGGTCACGCTCGACGAGTTGGTGGTCACCGGAATGACTTTGACCGGTCCACCGCCACAGTTACCCCGAGCATTGGGTGACTACGAAGCAGCCGCCTCCGAACTGGCCGCGCTCGGAATCGACGGCGCACATCCGTGTCCGGATGCCCTGGCGGTCAAACACATCCGGCCCCGTCGATTCGGCGCGTTGACGTTCGAGGAGCTCGTCTTCGATCATGACCCCGCGTTGGCGGGCTCGGTGCTGGCAGATGGCCACGGCGGCCGGGCCACGGCCAGGGTGCGGCTGTATCGCCGCGACGACGAGGCGCGGCCGTGGCTCATCTGGGTGCACGGGGCCGGTCAAGGGGATCCGATGGATCTACTGGTGGCCCGGGTACGGCAGTTGCATCGACTCGGATTCAACGTGGCACTGCCCGTCCAGCCTGGCCACGGGCCACGGAGGCGGGACTGGCCGGAGTACCCCGCCCGCGATCCGCTGGCCAATGTGGCCGGCACGATACGCGCGGTGTCGGAGGTGCGGGCGTTGATCGGCTGGCTGGAGCCGCAGGCGTCGTCGATCGCGGTAGCCGGGTTGTCGCTGGGTAGCGCTGTGGCGGCGCTGGTTTCGCATCTCGACGCCCGGGTCGGTGCAGTGGCGGTCTACACGCCCATTCTCGGGCTCAACACCATGATCGGTCTGCACCTCGGGCGTTGGGGTGGGGCCGGGCGCGCGGCGGGGGCGCAGTTGCGGTCGGATGTCGTGACGGCGCTGACCTCGGTGGTGGACCCGTTGGCCACGGTGCCCCGGGCCGATCACCGCCTCATCGTCGGGGCCTGGCATGACCGGATGGCAATGCGGGACTCGGCGCTTGCGCTGCACGAGCGGTGGGACGGAGAACTGCATTGGCACGACGGCAGCCATGTCGGGCACCTGTTCTCCGGTGCGGTGCAGGACGTGACCGTGCGATTTCTAACGGCCGTAGCTTGACGTGATCCGGGCTCTGACACAGTTGATCTCGTGATCGAGATCGTGGTCCTCAGGCAGCACCACCCACTGGAACGCGATCCCGAAGATCGATCCGGTGATGTCCCGCAGTGCACTGTCGACGTCGATATCGGGCCGCAGTGAACCGTCGGCGATACCCGTGTACAGCGCGGCTTCGATCTTGACCGCGGCCCCGGCCAATTGTGCGCGTACACCGTCGCGCAACGGCGAGGTGGTCTTCACTGCCTCGAACGCGGACACGAACATCGCGCGCGTCACGGCGGCATCGTCGGCGTGAATCTCCTGGACCCGGTCGAAATGGGCCAGCACCTGTTGTAGGCCGGTGGCGCCCGGCTCGGGATCGGGGTTCAGACGCGCCACGTACACACCCTGGAACGCGTCGAGAATGGCGTCCTTGCTGCCATAACGGGCGTGCACCATGGCCCGGCTGTACCCGGCGCGCCGACCGATCTCGGCGGCAGTTGTTGCTTCCCAACCCTTTTCGACGATCAACTCGGCGGCAGCCTGCAGCAGCCGCCGCGACGACTGCTCGACGCGCTCCGGCTGGGTGAGGCCCTGGGCGGGGGAAGGCACCCTTGCATATTAGACGGTCGACAACTAACTTAGTTGTTCAGCGTCAAATTTCTCGTGCGGAGGTCACGGATGACATCAACCGCGGTGCCCGTTTCCGGTGCGGTTCCGGGAAGCATCGACGAGGTCACCGCGAACTGGCTGTCGGAGGCGCTGGGCGCGGACGTGACCAGGGTGCGCGCCGAGCGGATCGCCGAGGACACCGGGTTCTCCGCGGCGTTGTACCGGATCCACTTGAGCGGATCCGACGATGTGCCAGAGACTTTGATCGTCAAACTGCCCGCCGAGTCGCTGGCGCGTGGGGGGATGGAGATGCTCGGCGGCTACCGGCGCGAGCTGTACTTCTACCAGCATGTCGCACCCTCTGCGCCGATTGCCACGCCGCACTGCTACGTGGCCCGGATGACCGGCTCCGATTTCGTGCTCGTGCTCGAAGATCTGCGGAACTGGGAGAACGCGGACCACCTGGCCGGACTGTCGCTACCGCGCGCCCAGCTCTGCATCGAACAGTTGGCCGGCCTGCACACGTGGTCGGCGGGCGTCGACGAGGCAGTGCTGCAGGAATTCCCGTGCATCGACTGCTCGTTGACGCGGGACCTGTTCCTGCCGGCGTTCGCGCCCGGGTGGCAGCTCTACCGGGACCACACCCGCCGGCCGGTACCTGGTGCCGTCGCCGCCTTTGCCGAGCGTTTCGCAGATCTCGCACCCACCGCGCTGGCTGCGCTCTCGGAGCGGAACACGTTGCTGCATGGAGATATTCGAGCCGACAACATGTTCTTCCGGGGCGGGGAGCTGAAGGTGGTGGACTTTCAGCTGTCGGTCCGGGGCGCAGGCGCGGCCGATGTCGCCTACCTGGTCAGCCAGGGCCTACCGGCCGAGGTGCGCCGCGGCCACGATGAAGAACTGCTGCGCGAGTACGTCGGCCAGGTCACCGGGTACTCGTTCGAGGACGCCTGGCGGCACTACCGGTTGGCCGTCGCGCTGCTGATGTACATGCCGGTGGTCGCCCTGCTCACCTGGGATGCCGCACCCGAACGATCCCGGCAATTGTGCTTGACCCTGATCGACCGCGCCGTCGCGGCCATCGAGGACATCGACGCCTTGGAGGAGTTTTCATGAGGACAGCGCGGGAAGTGGTCGAGCAGTACAACTGGGTGGTCTGGAACGAGAAGGACTTCGCACTCGCGGACGAATTATTGGGGGAGACCGTCATCCGCCACGAGGTCGGGGAGGCGAAGGTGCTCACCCATGAAGAAGCGGTAAATCGGGTGATCGACCACTGGGCGATGTTCGAGGCAATTCGGTTCGACCTGAACCTGATTGTCGCCGGTGACGACGGCCAGCACGTCGCGATCGTGTACGAATCCCCGATGACGTTTCCTGACGGCAACGCGATGACCGTCAGCAGCATGGAGATCTTCCGCGTCGTCGACGGCCGGATCGTCGAAGTCTGGAATTGTGGTTACAAGCAAGGAGTTTGGGCATGAGTGAACCGGTTCTCGACGATCTTGGCTACTACCTGCTGGCCGGTGCGGGCGGTGAAGGGCCGGCCACATTGATGGACGAGGCGCGCCGCGGCGAGGAGCTCGGCTTCGGTACCGCGTTCATCTCCGAACGCTGGAACGTCAAAGAAGCGTCCTCGCTCGTCGGCGCCGCCTGTGCGGTGACCGACCGGATGCAGATCGCCACGGCGGCAACCAATCACAACACGCGCCATCCGTTGATCACCGGGTCGTGGGCCACCACGATGCATCGGCTGTCGAGGGGCCGCTTCACGTTGGGCATCGGCCGCGGCATTGCCGCCATGTACAACGCCTTCGGCGTGCCGGCTGTGACGACGGCGCAGATGGAGGATTTCGCCCAGGTCATGCGCAAGCTCTGGCACGGCGAGGTGATCTTCAACCACGACGGGCCGATCGGGAAATATCAGGTGCTGTTCCTGGATCCCGACTTCAACGAGGACATCCGGCTGGCGATCGTGGCCTTCGGACCACAGACCCTGGCCCTGGGCGGGCGGGAGTTCGACGACGTCATCCTGCACACCTATTTCACCCCGGACACGGTGCAGCGCGCGGTGAAGACGGTCAAGGACGCCGCCGAGCAGGCCGGCCGCGACCCGGACAGCGTGCGGGTGTGGTCCTGCTTCGCCACCGTGGGGGATCACCTGCCGGAGGAGTTGCGACTCAAGAAGACCGTGGCGCGGCTGGCCACCTACCTCCAGGGCTATGGCGATCTGATGGTGAGTACCAACAACTGGGATCCTGCTGTGCTGCAACGCTTCCGGGAAGATCCCGTCGTCACGTCGATTCCGGGCGGCATCGACCACAAAGCCAGCGCCGAGCAGATCGAGCACATCGCCACGCTCATCCCCGACGAATGGCTGGAACCCTCGGCCACCGGATCGGCACGCCAATGCGTCGACCGCATCCGCAAGGAGTTCGACTACGGTGCCGACGCCGTGATCATGCACGGGGCCACCCCCGACGAGCTCGAACCGATCGTCACCGAATACCGGGCAACCCAGGTGCTGTCGGGATCCGGAAAATAGAAGAGCGAGGGCGTCATCCGCTCCCTGCCACCTTCAGCATATAGCGCACCCGGGGTCTTGCGGCAAGCCCCCGGGGGTGGTGCAGAATCTCCTCCCGCAGCGCTGAGCTGTGGAAACAGGGGGATTCATGTTTGACGTGATCATTGCCGGCGCGGGACCGACCGGATCGATGCTCGCCGCCGAACTGCGACTGCACGATGTGAAAGTCGTCGTGCTGGAGAAGGAGCCCGAGCCGTCCAAGGTGGTCCGCGGGCTGGGACTGCACGCACGCAGCATCGAGATCATGGACCAGCGCGGATTGTTGGTGGGGTTTCTGGAGCGCGGTCAGAAGTACCCGGTCGGAGGGTTCTTCGCCGGCATCGCCAAACCTCAGCCCGAGGGACTCGACACCGCGCACGCCTACGTCCTCGGGATCCCGCAGACGATCACCGAACGTCTGCTGACCGAGCACGCCGAGGACCTCGGGGCCGAGATCCGCCGCGGATGTGAGGTGGCCGGACTGAGCCAGGACGACGACGGCGTCACCGTCGAACTGGCCGATGGGGCACGGTTGAGATCGCGCTACCTCGTCGGCTGCGACGGCGGCCGCAGCACGGTCCGCAAGTTGCTTGGTATCGGTTTTCCCGGGGAGCCGGCGAGGGCTGAGACGTTGTTGGGCGAAGTTGAGCTCGACGTGGATCGGGAAACCCTCGACGCGGTGACGGCCGAGGTTCGTAAGACCCAGTTGCGGTTCGGGGCCATGCCGTTGGGTGACGGCTTGTACCGCGTCATCGTGCCGGCCGATGCGGTAACCGAAGACCGGGTCACGCCACCAACATTGGACGAGTTCAAGCGTCAGTTGACGATCACCGCCGGCACCGATCTCGGTGTGCATTCCCCGCGCTGGCTGTCTCGATTCGGGGACGGCACCCGGCTGGCCGAGCGGTACCGCAGCGGGCGGGCGCTGCTGGCGGGTGACGCCGCGCATGTCCATCCGCCCACCGGCGGGCAGGGCCTCAACCTCGGCGTCCAGGATGCCTTCAACCTGGGCTGGAAACTGGCGGCTTCGGTGAACGGCTGGGCGCCGACGGATCTGTTGGACAGCTACGGAGACGAACGCCGTCCGGTGGCCGCCGACGTGCTGGACAACACCCGGGCGCAGATGGAATTGATGTCGCTGGAACCTGGTGCTCAGGCGACGCGGCGGCTGGTGACCGAGCTGATGGAATTCCCCGGGGTGAGCCGGCACCTGACCGAGAAGATCATCGCCATCTCGATCCGTTATGACTTCGGCGCCGCGCATGACCTGGTCGGCCGGCGGTTGCGGGACATCGCGCTCACCCGTGGTCGCCTGTACGGGTTGATGCATGCCGGGCGCGGCCTGCTGCTCGACCAAACCGGCCGACTCTCGGTGGGCGGTTGGGGAGACCGCGTCGACCATGTCGTCGACACCAGCGAGGAGTTGGACGTGCCCGCGGTACTGCTACGGCCGGATGGGCATGTGGCATGGGTGGGCGACGATCAGTCAGACCTGAGGGACCGGCTGCCGACGTGGTTCGGCGCTGAGACGCGTTGACGATTTGGCCCCGGCCGGTTCTGCACGAGTGCGCGCAGCGGGGGTTACGGCATGATCAGCGTGCGCGATACCGGCTCGGCCACCGCCTGACGGCTGAAGATGCCGTGCTGCAGGGTGACCAGCAGTGCGTTGCGGGTCTCCTCGGGGGAGATGAGCTCATCGAACCCGAGGTGACCGGCCGAGCGGAAGGACGCCTCGAGCTCCATGCGCTTGAGCACCTCGGTGTAGTCCTCGCCGGCGTGGGTGGCGGCGCTGAGCGCCGCCGCGCCCATCGCGCCCATGGTCGCCCCCGGATAGGCAAATGTCGCCACCTGGTCGTCAAAACCCAACAGTGACATCACCATCGAACCGAATCCGAAGGCTTTCCGGAGCGTTACATGCAACTTGAGCGTCGTCGCCGCGGTCTGGGCGGCGAACATCCTTGCCCCGCTTCGCAGCACGCCACTGCGTTCGGACCGGCTGCCGGGAAGCATGCCGGGATTGTCGGCCAGGAAGACGATCGGCAGATGGAACGAGTCGGCGACGGTGATGAAATGCGCGGCCTTGTCGGCAGCGTCGGCGTCGATCGAACCGGCCATCACCTGCGGTTGATTGGCGACCACCGCGACCGGATAGCCGCCGAGATGGGCCAGCGCACAGATGATCGCGCGGCCGAACTTGGGCTGCACCTCGAACCAGTCGGGGCGATCGAAGATCTCATCGAGGACGGCCCGCATGTCGTAGATCTGCCGGTTGTCACGGGAGACGATGTCGAGAATCTCCGGGGTAAGCCGCGGTTCGGCTGTCTCGTCGGCGAGCCGGGTCGGAGGATATGACCATGCGCTGGAGGGGAAATAGGACAGGTAGCGCCGGATGTCGTCGATGACCGTCTCGTCGTCCTCGGCGTAGTTGTGGATCACGCCGCTGGTCAGCGCCACGTCCGGCCCGCCGAGGTCCTCCTTCGAGATGTCTTCTCCGGTGGACTCTTTCACCACCGGCGGGCCCGCGGTGAAGATCGCTCCCTGTTGGCTGATGATGCTGAAGTCGCACACCGGGGCCACCAGCGCACCGTGGCCGGCGGACGGACCGAGGATCGCCGACACGGTGGGCACCTTTCCCGAACACTTCGCCTGGGCGATCAGGTCGGTCGGGGTGCGTCCGTAATGCTCCCCACTGGGGCGAAAACCTGCGCCCTCCAACAACATCACCAACGGGATCTTGTTGCGCAAGGCCAACTCGGCGAGCCGGTAGCGTTTGGCGTTGCCGCCCGGGCCGATGCTGCCGGCCAGCGTGGTGAAATCCTCGGCGCCCACCATGACCGGTGTGCCGTCGATGCGGCCGGCACCCGCAACGAGGCCGTCGGCGGCGATGTCGCCGCCGACCAACGTGCCGAACTCCTGGAAGGTGCCGGGGTCGAGCAGCCGGGTGATACGTGCGCGGGCGTCGAGCTTGCCCTTGCCGTGGTGCTTGGCCAACCGCTCGGGACCGCCCATGCCGTGAGTGTGCTCACGTCGACGGGCAAGGTCCTCGAGAGTTTCCTTCCACTCCGGATCGTTCGTCATCCCGCTGTCCTCACTCGTTGCGCAGTGCCTGGTGGCTCAGCCTACCGCCGTTGACCATACTGAATTGCTTACTGTAGCGTCGATGAGGTGGGTGGGTTCAACGTAGTCGACGAAGTTGGCAAAGGTCCGAGCTGCTGATGGGCGACCCGGTTCCCCGCGTCGTCAAGATCGACCGCGGCATCCCGAGTCGGCTGGCCGAAGTCCCCGACACCGCCCGCGAGCTCGAGGTGCACGGATACGACGGTTGCTGGACGGGCGAGATCAACCACGACCCGTTTCTGCCGTTGGCGCTCGCGGCCGAGCACAGCGAACGGATCCAGATCGGCACCAGTATCGCGGTGGCATTCGCGCGCAATCCGATGACGATGGCCCAGCTCGGTTGGGATCTGCAGACGTACTCGGGTGGGCGATTCATCCTCGGCCTGGGCACCCAGATCCAGCCGCACATCGAGAAGCGTTTCAGCATGCCGTGGAGTCATCCGGCTCGCCGGATGCGCGAGTACATCGAAGCGCTGCATGCGATTTGGGACTGCTGGCGCGACGGCGCCAAGCTGCGGTTCGAGGGTGAGTTCTACACCCACAAGATCATGACGCCGATGTTCACTCCGGAACCGTCGGCCTTGCCCGCGCCGAAGGTCTTCCTGGCGGCAGTCGGTGAACTGATGACTGAAGTGTGCGGCGAGGTCGGCGACGGACTGCTGGCCCACGCGTTCACCACGCGGCGCTACCTGGACGAGGTGACCACGGTCGCGCTGCAGCGTGGGATGGACCGCAGTGGCCGTGACCGTCGGGACTTCGAGTTGTCCTGCCCGGTGTTCATCGTGACCGGTGCCGACGAACGCGAGATGGCCGCGGCGTCGATGGCAACCCGCAAACAGCTCGCGTTCTACGGCTCGACACCCGCGTACCGCAAAGTTCTCGAGCTGCACGGCTGGGGTGATCTGCAGACCGAACTGCACCGGTTGTCGCTCGATGGCCAGTGGGACGCGATGGGGGAGCTGATCGACGACGAAGTGCTCGCCGCTTTCGCCGTGGTGGCCCCGATACCCGAATTGGCTGCCGCGTTGCGGCGCCGCTGCGACGGCGTCATCGACCGCGTGCTGCCCGGCTTTCCCGCCGCCGTGTCGCCGGAGACCGTGAACGCGGTGCTGCAGGAGTTTCGTGAATGCCCGCCAGTGAGGAGCAATGTATGACCGTCCGCACGATCGACGATGTCGCCAAGAAGTTCGCCGACCCGTCGGCATACGCCGATGAGGCGACATTCCACGCGGACCTGGCCCACCTGCGGGCCAACGCCCCGGTGTCCTGGGTCGAGGTCCCCGGCTACAAGCCGTTCTGGGCGATCACCAAGTACGCCGACATCATGGACATCGAGCGGGCCAACGATGTGTTCACCAACTCGCCCCGCCCGGTGCTCATGACGTCCGAGAACGACGACGCCCAGGCCGCAGTCGGGGTGCGCACGCTCATCCATATGGATGATCCCGAGCATCGCGTCATGCGGGCCATCGGGGCGGACTGGTTCCGCCCGAAAGCCATGCGGGCGTTGAAGCTACGCGTCGACGAACTCGCGAAGATCCACGTGGACAAGATGCTGGCCGCCGGCGGCGAATGCGACTTCGTCCAGGAAGTGGCGGTCAACTATCCGCTGTATGTGATCATGTCCCTTCTCGGCGTGCCCGAGGCCGACTTCCCGCTGATGCTGAAGCTGACGCAAGAGCTGTTCGGGAGCGACGACGACGAATATCAGCGCGACGCCGGCGATTCGATGTCCGCGCTGATCGAGATGTTCCAGTACTTCACCGCGCTGACCGCATCCCGACGGGAGCATCCCACCGACGACCTCGCGTCGGCAATCGCCAATGCGCGAATCGACGGTGAACCGCTCAACGACATCGAGACGGTCTCCTACTACGCCATCGTCGCTGCGGCCGGGCACGACACCACCAGTGCGACGATCTCGGGCGGCATGCACGCCCTGATCGAAAACCCGGACCAGTTGGCACGATTGCAGGCCGACCCGGGCCTGATGGGTACGGCCACCGAGGAGATGATCCGTTGGGTCACTCCGGTGAAGGCCTTCATGCGCACCGCCGCGGTGGACACGTCGGTGCGTGGCACCCCGATCGCGGCGGGGGAGTCGGTGTTGCTCGCCTATCCGTCCGGGAACCGGGACGAAGAGGTGTTCACCGATCCATTCCGCTTCGATGTCGGTCGTGACCCCAACAAGCACGTGGCATTCGGCTATGGCGTGCACTTCTGCCTGGGCGCGGCGCTGGCGCGCATGGAGATCAACAGTTTCTTCAGTGAGCTTGTGCCGCGCCTGGATTCGATGGAACTGACCGGATCACCCGCACACACCGCGACTACGTTCGTCGGTGGGCTCAAGCATCTCCCGGTGCGCTACTCGCTGCGCTAGCAACGCCGAGCAGACGCAAAATCGCCCAAAACCTCGTGGTTTTGGGCGATTCTGCGTCTGCTCGCGGGGAGGCCGGGCCTACTCCGAACCCGAGTTACCTCGGGCCGCGGCGTGCAGCGCGTCGCCGCGGGAGCCCTGTGCGTGATGACTGAGTGCCTGGATCGAAACATCATGACCCTCAGCGGCTTTGCGGAGGGCGCCGACCGTCGCCTGTTCGCGCGAAATGTGCGTGAACGGATCGAACGAGTACCAGCGCATGGCGTTCTCATGGGTCATCTTGTTGATCTCGTCATCGGGCACGTTGTTCTCGGTCAGCACATCCCACAGCTCCTCGGGTGCACCCGGCCACATCGAATCGCTGTGCGGGTAGTCGGCCTCCCAGCTGATGTTGTCGATGCCGATCTTGTCGCGCAGCGCCACGCCAACCGGATCCGAGATGAAGCAGGTCAGGAAGTGCTCACGGAAAACCTCGGACGGCAATTTGCCGCCGAAGTTCTGGTGGGTCCAGGTCGAGTGCATCTCGTAGGTGCGGTCGACGCGCTCCAGGAAATACGGAATCCAGCCGGTGCCGCCCTCGGACAGCCCGATCTTGAGGTCCGGGTAGTCCTTGATGGGCTTGGACCACAACAGGTCCGCCGCCGCCTGCACGATGTTCATCGGCTGGAGGGTGATCATCACGTCCAGTGGGGCGTCCGGGGCGGTGATGGCCAGCTTGCCCGACGAGCCGATGTGCACGTTGAGCACGGTGTTGGTGTCGCACAACGCCTTCCACAGCGGTGTCCAGTAATCGTCGTGGAAGCTCGGGTAACCCATGGCCGCCGGGTTCTCGGTGAACGTCAGCGCGTGCACACCCTTCTTCGACACCCGGCGGACCTCGTCGGCGCACGCCTCGGCGTCCCAGATCACCGGCAGTGCCATCGGGATGAAGCGGGCCGGGTAGGCGCCGCACCATTCGTCGATGTGCCAGTCGTTGTAGGCCTGCACCAGGGCCAGCGAGAACTCCGGATCCTCGGTCGCGAACAGGCGGCCGGCGAAACCGGGGAACGACGGGAAGCAGATCGAGCCGAGGATGCCGCCGGCGTTCATGTCCTTGACCCGCTCGTCGACGTTGTAACAGCCCTTGCGGATCTCGTCGAGGCCCTGAGGTTCCAGGCCGTACTCCTCCTTGGGCCGGCCGGCGACGGCATTGAGTGCCACGTTGGGGATGACGATGTCGCGGAACTGCCAGGTATCGCTGCCGTCTGGATTGTGCACCAGCCGAGGGGCCTCGTCGGCGTACTTCTTCGGAAGATGGTTCTTGAACATGTCAGGTGGTTCGACGATGTGGTCGTCCACGCTGATCAGGATCATGTCGTCTTTGTTCACGAACCCACTCCATTCACGACTGCCTTACCGTATGGCCGACAGTTTAGCCGTGCGCGACGGGTCCAGGCCAGGCGATCAGCAGATTCGTCGGCTCAGCAGCAGCGCGCGCCCGGATTGGCCTCGGTGTTGCGGTGTCGCATCTTCCAGTAGTCGCGCTCGGAAAGCACCGGCTCGTCCGGGTGCGTGCGCTGCCGGTGTGTCACGTAGCGGCGATAATGGTTGTCGCCCATCAATGTTGACCAGTACCACCCGATGTGGCGTGCGGCCTGGCGTGTGCTCCGGGCAAGGCGTCCCATTGTTTCTGCACCTCCTTCTCTACCGACGTGGCGATCAGCCCGGACGGGGCGAAGATGCGCGACGGCACCTCCTCGTCCTCGGTCAAGGGCCGGCCGGTGCCGCGCAGCGCCTGCAGGGCCATCACCACACCCGCGACGAAAACGATCAGCACCAATACCGCGAACACCACGGACAACGTGCCCTGGATGAACGTGTTGCGGATGACGGCATCGATCTGGTCGGGGTTCTTGGCCGCCCCGAACGACGACTGCCCGGCCTCCCTGGCCGCGACATACTGAGAATGCTGCTTCCAGTAGCCGACCTTGGGATCGCCCGAGAAGATCTTCTGCCACGAGGCCGTCATCGTCACCGTCAGGTCCCACAGCAGCGGAATACCGGGAATCCAGGCCCATTTCACCAATCCGCGTTTGATCACCACCACGGTGACCACCGTCAGCGCGATCGCGGCCAGCAATTGATTGGCGATACCGAACAGCGGGAACAGCGTGTTGATACCGCCCAGCGGATCGGTGACACCCATCAGCAGGATCGAGCCCCACGCGGCGACGACGATGACCGAACAGGCCCAGGCACCCACCCGCCAGCTGGGGTTGCGCAGTTTCTTCAGCGGGCCACCGAGGTTGCCCAGGCCGTCGGACAGCATAAACCGCGCGACGCGGGTGCCGGCGTCGACCGTGGTGAGGATGAACAACGCCTCGAACATGATCGCGAAGTGGTACCAGAACGCCTTCAGGCTGGCGCCGCCGAACACCTGGTGCAGCACCTCGGACATACCGAAGGCCAAGGTGGGCGCGCCGCCGGTGCGCGACACGATCGACTGTTCCCCGACGCCTTCGGCGGCCGCGTCGATCTCCTGAGCCGTGATGGGCTGGCCCGACAGGCCGAGGCCGTTGACGTAATCAGCGGCGGTTTGCGCGGTGGTGCCGGTGGCCGCGGTCGGCGCGTTGATCGCGAAGTACAGGTGCTGGTTGAGGATTGCCGCGGTGATCAGGGCCATGATCGCGACGAACGACTCGGTCAGCATGCCGCCGTAACCGATCAGCCGCATCTGGCTTTCCTTCTCCAACAGCTTGGGCGTGGTGCCCGAGGAGATCAGCGCATGGAATCCCGACAGCGCACCGCAGGCGATGGTGATGAACAGGAACGGGAACAACGAACCGGCGAACACCGGGCCGGTGCCGCTGCCGGCGAAGGTCGAGATCGCGGGCGCCTCCATCACCGGGCGGGCGATCAATATGCCGACGGCCAGCAGCGCGATGGTGCCGACCTTCATGAACGTCGACAGATAGTCACGCGGGGCCAGCAGGAACCACACCGGCAGCACCGAGGCGGCCAGGCCGTAGATGATGATGCACCACGACAGGGTGACCTTCGACAGGGTGAACCAGTCGGCACCCCAGGAGGTTTCGGCCACCCAGCCGCCGGAGACCACCGCGAGCAGCAGCAGTGCCACGCCGATCAGCGAGACCTCCGATACCCGGCCGGGCCGCAGGAAGCGCAGATACAGGCCCATGAAGATGGCGATCGGGATCGTCATCGCGATGGAGAACACGCCCCACGGGCTCTCGGCCAGCGCGTTGACCACGACCAGGGCCAGCACCGCCAGCAGGATCACCATGATCACCAGCACGCCGACGATCGCCGCCACACCGCCGACCACGCCGAGCTCGTCGCGCGCCATCTGGCCGAGCGACCGGCCGCGCCGCCGCACCGAGATCGACAACACCAGGTAGTCCTGGACGCAGCCGGCCACCACCGCGCCGATGATGATCCAGATGGTGCCGGGCAGGTAGCCCATCTGCATGGCCAGCACCGGGCCGACCAGCGGGCCCGCACCGGCGATCGCGGCGAAGTGATGGCCGAACAGCACCCGCCGGTCGGTCGGCATGTAGTCCGTGCCGTTCTCGAAAAGCTCTGCCGGAGTGGCATTGTCGTCACGCGGCCGGACGATCTTCATCTCGATCAGCCGGGCGTAGAACCGGAAGCCGATGACATACGTGCAGATCGCGGCGATGACGAACCACACCGCGTTGACGGTCTCCCCGCGGAAGAACGCGATCACCGCCCAGGCGACCGCGCCGAGCACCGCGATGATCGCGAAGATCGCCTTGTGCTTGGCGCCGATCGGCGAGCGGTCGATGATTGCCACCGGGGGGAGGTCTTTGTCGGTGCGGATATAGGTGACGTCGCCGTCGTGCTCCTCGATCCGATCCGCCGGTGGGGCATCCGGTGTTGCCACGGTCTCTCCTCGCTCGCCCAGTGTCTTACGCGTCGTGTGTGATCTTTTCATCGAGCCAAACCGCGTGGCATCGAATCCCGGTTTCCGAACCCTAACCAGGAAGCTGCGCTCGGGTCAGGCGAGGAACGCGCGCACCGTTTCGATCGTGTCCGCTTCGTCGGGGGATTTGTCGTCCCGGTAGCGCAGCACCCTGGCGAACCGCAGCGCGACGCCGCCCGGGTAGCGGGTGGACCGCTGCACGCCGTCGAAGGCGATCTCGACGACCTGCTCGGGCCGTACCGTGACCACCCAGCCGTCGTCGCCGACCTGCAGCTCCCGGAACCGCTCGGTCTGCCAGGCCAGCATCGCGTCGGTCATGCCCTTGAACGTCTTACCCAGCATGAGGAATCCGCCCGTCTCGGGATCCCGGGCGCCCAGGTGGATGTTGGACAGCTTGCCGGTGCGGCGACCCGAGCCCCATTCGACCGCCAGCACCACCAGATCCAGGGTGTGGACCGGCTTGACCTTGAGCCAGCCGGCACCGCGGCGGCCGGCTTCGTACGGGGCCGTGGGCGACTTGGCCATCACGCCCTCATGACCGGCGGCCAGGGTGCGGTCCAGGAACTGCTGCGCGACGGAGGCGTCGGTGGTGACGACGCGATCGACGCGCCGGTCTCGCGGTACCAGCGCGTCGAGTGAGGCCAGCCGCCGTTCGGTGGGCAGGTCGAGCAGGTCCTGACCGTCGAGGTGGAGCAGATCGAAGAAGAACACCGACAACGGTTCGAGTCCGTTCGGCGACTTGCGGCCGAACCGGGCGGCGGTGACCTGGAACGGCTGCGGACGGCCGTCCGGGCGCAGGGCGATGGCCTCGGCGTCGGCGATCAGATCGGTGGCCGCCAGCGCCAGCGTCGCCTCGACCACCTCGGGCAGGCGGTGGGTGACGTCGTCCAGGCTGCGGGTATAGACCGACACGTCGGCGCCCCTGCGGTGGATCTGGACGCGGGCACCGTCGAGCTTCGCCTCCAGAATCGCTGTGCCGCCAAGCCGTTCGAGTGCGTCACCGACTCCGGTCGCGGTCTGAGCGAGCATCGGACCGACCGGGCGCCCCACCTGCAAGCCGAACTCGGCCAGCGCGGAGCGTCCGTCGGTCAACGCGGCCGCGGCCACGACAGGCAGATCTCCGGCGAGCATGGCCGCTCGCCGAACCTCGGCCGCGGGAATGCCGGAGGCCCGGGCGACGGCGTCGGCCATCACCCCGATCAGGGCGCCCTGGCGCAATTCGCCACTGAGCAGCCGGCGCAGGAAAGCCTGTTCACCCTCGGTCGCGGCCCCGAACAACTCGCGGACCAACTCGGAGCGCAGGGCCTGAGAACCCTTGCCCGAGACCGCACCTATCCGGGTGAAGCGCTCGTCGACCCCGTCAACCGTCAACTCCGGAATTCCGGCCGGCGTCGGCAGCGAGCGCAATGCGGCCCAGCCGACACCGATCTGGCGTTGGGGGAGTTCCCCGGACAGCCATGACACCGTGACCGCGACCGAGCGGGCGTCCCCCTCGGCGGCGACCAGGGACAGCAGGGTGGCGATGCGGTCGATCTTGGCCAGCCGCGCCGATGCTCCCGCGATGTCGGCGGATGCGGCGGCGATGTCGGCGAGCAGCACACGCCCAGCGTGCCACGGGGGTCAGACAGCCTCTGGGGTTTCGGCGAGCAGCTGGGTCAGGACGGCGGCCTGCGACTGGAGATCCGACGCGCGGTCGGAATGCCCGTTGGCGGTGTATTGGTCTGCCGCCGCGAGCCGTTCATCGATCTCGGCCCGGATGAGGTCGCGAACCTCCCTATCGGTGAGCACCCGACGTGCCATTTCCGTGGAGCCGACGCCCGTCACCGCGCCTGCGATCGCTCCGCCGGTGCGGGTGTCGGTCTGGTCGGGCTGCGGCGTCTCGGCGTTGTCGATGGCGCTCAATGCCGATCGGATGGCGGTGACGCTGGTGGCGTCGCGGGACTTGCGCGCCGCCAGCAGGGACTCGCGCAGCTTCGCGCGCCACAGCTCTGCGGGTGTCATGGCAGGCGAACCTAATCGGTTCCGGTGGCGGGCGTCGAGGGATTTATCCGCGCTCGCCTGGCACCGCGAGCGACCGCCCGGGTACGCAATATGCGGCGTGTCAACGTACAGACACGGTCGCTCGCGGTGCAAGGGGGACAAGCAAGGGGAGGAGCAAGGCGAACCCGAAAGGCTTACGGGAAGGGTTGATGGGATAGGTTGCTTTACGATTTCGGTCATTTTTGGAAAGGAAGCTAGATGGAGATCGAAGGCAAGAAGGCTATCGTCGTCGGCGGCGCGTCGGGCTTCGGCCGGGCCACTGCCGAGGCACTGGCCAAACGCGGCGCCAGCGTGGCCGTCCTGGACCGGCCGCAGTCCAAGGGGCAGGAAGTGGCCGACGCGATCGGTGGCTCGTTTTTCGCCGTCGACGTCACCGACTTCGACGGCACCGAGAAGGTGCTGGAAGAGGCCGTGACGGCGTTGGGTGGCCTGCACATCATCGTGACCACCGCAGGTGGCGGCATCGGCGAGCGCACCATCAAGAAGGACGGCCCGCACAGCCTGGATTCGTTCCGCTCCACCATCGACCTCAACCTGATCGGCACGTTCAACATCAGCCGGCTGGCGGCCTGGCACATGAGCAAGAACGAGCCCGTCGACGAAGAGGCCGAGGAGCGCGGCGTCATCATCAACACCGCCTCCATCGCCGCGTTCGAGGGCCAGATCGGCCAGGTCGCCTACACCGCGTCCAAGGCCGCCATCGCCGGCATGTGCCTGACCATGGCGCGCGATCTGGGCAGCCTCGGTATCCGCGTGCTCGCCATCGCGCCGAGCCTGTTCGCCACCGGTCTGACCGAGGGCATCCCCGACGAGTTCGCCGCGGTGCTCACCAAGGACGCCGCCTTCCCCAAGCGTCTGGGCAAGCCCGAGGAGTACGCCAAGCTCGCCGTCGCGATCGCCGAGAACCCGATGCTCAACGGCCAGTGCCTGCGCTTGGACGCCGGCCAGCGCTTCGCCCCCAAGTAGAGTGAATTCCGGCGTGATCGATGGCGCTCAGCGTCACCGATCACGCCGGAATCGCATACCGGGAGGCGTCATGGCGACGATTGCAGACCAAGTCATCTCCGCCCTGACGCTGAGCGGGGTTCGGCGGGTCTACGGCCTTCCCGGTGACAGTCTCAACGGATTCACCGACGCCATCCGCCGCAGCGGCGAGATCACCTGGCAGCACGTCCGTCATGAGGAGACCGCCGCATTCGCCGCGGCCGCCGATGCCGCGCTCACCGGCCAACTGGCGGTATGCGCGGGCAGCTGCGGCCCGGGCAACCTGCATCTGATCAACGGCCTGTTCGACGCGCACCGCAGTCGCGTCCCGGTGCTGGCTATCGCCGCACACATTCCGCGTACCGAGATCGGCTCGGAGTACTTCCAGGAAACCCATCCCCAGAACCTTTTTCGCGAGTGCAGCGTGTACTGCGAACTGGTCAGCACACCCGAGATGGCGCCGCGCATCCTCGAGATGGCGATGCGGACGGCCGTCGAGGAGAACGGGGTCGCCGTCGTAGTCATCCCCGGCGAGATCTTCCTGCAGCGGGCGGGGGACAGCGGCTGGGCGAGCTGCCCGGTCCGACCCACCCGATCGATCGTGCGCCCCGACGACGAGTCGGTGCGCCGGGCGGCCGACATCCTCAACGCCGCCGAGCGCGTCACCATTCTCGGTGGCGCCGGTGTCGCCGGATCACACGACGCCCTGATCGAGCTCGCGTCGACCCTGCAGGCGCCCGTCGTTCATGCGTTGCGGGGCAAGGAATTCATCGAATACGACAACCCGTTCGACGTCGGCATGACCGGGCTGCTCGGCTTCGCCTCCGGCTACAAGGCCATCAAGGAGGCCGACACCCTGCTGATGCTGGGGACCGACTTCCCGTATCAGCAGTTCTATCCCGAAGGCGCCACCGTCATCCAGGTCGACATCCGCGGCCGCAACCTCGGCCGCCGCACGCCGATCGATCTGGGCCTGCGCGGCAGCGTCGCCGACACGCTCGCCGCGCTGCAGCCACTGCTGCGGCCCAAGGCCGACCACGATCACCTCGACCGGTCGCTGGGGCACTACCGCAAAACCCGTGCGCAGTTGGACTCCCTGGCCGTCAACGATCGGGACAAGACCCCGATCCGTCCGGAATATGTTGCCGGACTTGTCAATCGGCTGGCCTCCCGCGATGCGGTGTTCGCCTGTGACGTCGGCTCCCCGGTGGTGTGGGCGGCGCGCTACCTGACCATGAACGGCCGGCGCAGGCTGATCGGGTCGTTCAACCACGGCACCATGGCCAACGCGCTGCCGCACGCGATCGGGGCCCAGACCGCGTTCCCCGGACGGCAGGTCATCGCCCTGGCCGGCGACGGCGGGCTGACCATGCTCTTCGGTGAGCTGGTGACGCTGCTCCAGAACAAGCTGCCGGTCAAGATCATCATTTTCAACAACTCGTCGCTGAACTTCGTCGAGCTGGAGATGAAGGCCGCGGGCATCGTCACGTTCGGCACCGAACTGGTGAACCCCGACTTCGCCGCGGTGGCCCAGTCCATGGGGATGTTCGGCAGGCGGGTCACCGAACCGGCCGACCTCGAGCGCGCGATCGCCGACGCGTTGGCCCACGACGGACCCGCCGTCGTCGACGTCCACACCGCCCGCCAGGAACTGTCGATACCGCCGGCCATCACGGTCGAGCAGGCCAAGGGCTTCTCGCTCTACGCAATCCGCACCATCCTGGCCGGTCGCGCCGACGAACTGCTGGACCTGGTCACCACCAACGTCGCCCGCCGCATCCTCGATTGAGCCGACTGAGGGCTCAGGCCGGGCGCGGTACCGCCGCCGCAGTGCTCTGGCCCAGCCATTTCGGGATGGCCCGGCGGACATCCGCCGATCCGGACAGTGCCACCCGGCCGTCGAGCACCGCCCGCGCCCACCCGACGTCGCCGCGCCAGATCTCGGTCAGCGTGCGCAGGCTGGTCTGCACCGTGCCCGCCACCTCGTGCCCCGGATCGAAATCGCAGACGTCGGCCTGGCCATCGGCCACCACCAGCCACCATCGCGACGCCTTGGGCGCCACGCCGTCGAGCACGAATGCGATCGTGGTGCGTGAACGCGGCCAGTCCGTGAGCGGGATGGTGCGGCGCATATCCCACATCAGCAGGTGGGGGTCGAGATCCTCCTCGCCGAGCTCACCGATCCACCGCACCCCCCACGACCCGAGGGCATCGACCACGCCGGCAAGTTCCCGACCGCATTCGGTCAGGGAATAGCTTGTCCGCCCGTCGATTTCGGTGCGTTCGATCACCCCCGCGCGGGTCAGGGACTTCAACCGTTTGGACAACAACGCCGGCGACATCTTCGGAACCCCACGGCGCAGATCGTTGAAGTGCGCGCTGCCGCGCAGCAGCTCCCGCACCACCAGCAGGGTCCAGCGTTCGTCGAGCAGTTCCATGGCCTTGGCCACGGGACAGAACTGGCCATACGTCGACATCGGCGGTCTTCCTCCCCGGAGAGTGCGCGGCCCTCTAAGTACACCGCTGTCAGGGCTCCGAAGCCAGTACAGATCTTGAACCCGGACCGCTACAGATTTGGTACTGGAACAACGCCCTCTGCAGGTCGACGATGTAACCAACCTGCAGAAGGAGCATTCCATGAATGCCGTCATCACCGATCGTGAGCTTGAGGCCAAGCACCGCGCCCTGTGGGCGCTGGGGGACTACGCGGAGATCGCCGCCAACATCGTGCGCCCACTCGGGCCCGTGCTGATCGAGGCCAGTGGGATCGGGCCCGATGACCGCGTGCTGGACGTGGCGGCGGGAACCGGCAACGTCGCGATTCCCGCTGCGGCGACCGGCGCACAGGTGACGGCCAGTGACCTGTGTCCCGAGCTGGTCGAACAGGGGCGCCGACTGGCCGCCGAGGCCGGGGTGACGGTCGAGTGGGCCGAGGCCAACGCCGAGGCGCTGCCCTATGGCGACGATTCGTTCGACGCCGTGCTGTCGTGCATCGGGGTGATGTTCGCCCCGCACCATCAGCAGGCCGCCGACGAACTGCTCCGGGTGGCCCGCCCGGGCGGGCGGATCGGCCTGATCTCCTGGACGCCGGAGGGTTTCATCGGGCAGTTGTTCGCCACGATGAAGCCGTACGTGCCCGCGCCGCCGCCAGGCGTGTCCCCGCCGCCGTTGTGGGGAGGCGAGGATTACCTCCGGACCCTGCTGGGCGACCGGGTCGGTGAGTTGAGCTGCGAGCGGCGGGAACTCGACGTCCGGGCGTATCCCGACGGGGCGGCGTTCCGCGACCACTTCAAGGCCAGCTACGGTCCGACGATCTCGGCGTACCGGGCCATCGCCGCCGACCCCGACAAGGTGGCCGCACTCGACGCCGAGATCGCCGCGCTGGGCGACCGGTTCCACACCGGCACCTCGATGCCCTGGGAGTACCTGCTGACCGTCGCGAACGTCCACTGATCGGAGCCGCAGCTGGCACCATGGCTGCATGCCCGACGATGTAGCGCAGTTGCCGACGCTCAGTGCCACCGATCAGGATGCGATCCAGCGCTGGTTGCAGGAGCAGGGGATCGGGACGACCCTGACCGACGTGGCCCCGCTGACCGGCGGGACACAGAACATCGTGGTCGGCATGAGCGTCGACGGGCGCCGAATGGTGTTGCGGCGCCCGCCTTTACATCCCAGGCCCACCAGTGACAAGACCATGCTCCGCGAGATCGCGGTGCTGCGCACCCTGGCCGGCTCGGCCGTGCCGCACCCCGGATTCATCGCCGCCTGCACCGACCTCGACGTGACCGGTGTGGTCTTCTACCTGATGGAGGAGGTCGACGGGTTCAACCCGGGCACCGAGGTGGCGCCCGCCTATCAGGATGCCGACATGCGACACCGTGTCGGGTTGTCCTATGCCGCGAGCCTGGCCGAACTGGGCAATGTCGCCTGGGAGAACAGTGAACTGGCCGCCATCCGCCGGCCGGGATCCTTTCTGGCCCGTCAGGTTCCGCAGTTCCTGGGGCTGCTCGACAGCTACCGCCACGAACGATATTCACCCGAATCGTTGACCGGGGTGGGAGAGCTGGCGCAGTGGTTGGAGGACAACCGCCCGCCCGACGCCGAGCCCGGCATCATGCACGGCGACGCCCACCTCAACAACGTTCTGCTGCGGCGGGAGTCACCCGAGCTGGCCGCCTTCATCGACTGGGAGATGTGCACGATCGGTGACCCGCTCCTGGACCTTGGCTGGATGCTGGTGTGCTGGCCCGACGATCCCAACCCGATCAATGCGGGGTCAGCACTGGCCGAGCTCGGGGGTCTGGCCCATCGCGGCGAATTGATCGAGGCCCATCGCGCCGCCGGGGGCAGGCAGACCGACCGGCTGGATTGGTATGTGGCGCTGGCCTGTTTCAAACTCGGCATCGTCATCGAGGGCACCTGGTCGCGGTATCTGGCCGGGCGGGCCAGCCGCGACGCCGGCGAGCAACTGCACGCCTCGGCCGAGAATCTCCTGGCGCTGGGGATTCGGGTCACGAAGGGCGACAACCCCTTCGAGTGAGCTGTACCGGGTCAGTACGTGTCGACGGCGAGCTTGACGGCAAGGGCCACGCCCGCCGCGCCGATCAGGAAGCGCAGCGGCGTCGCCGGGGCGTGTCGCACGATGACCGGCCCGAGCCGCGACCCGATCAGACATCCGATGCCCAACGGCAGTACCGCCGGCCAGTACACGGGTGCGACCACCGCGAACGCGACGGCGGCCACGGCGTTGGCGACCCCGAGGATCACGTTCTTGGAGGCGTTGGCGTGCGCCAGCGTCGCCTCGCCGGTGCGCAGCAGCAGCGCCAGCAGGAGCACCCCGGCGGCAGCGCCGAAATAGCCCCCGTAGATGGTGATCAGGAAGATGGCACCGGCTTCCATGGCGACCTTGACCCGGTGCGCGCGGTGATCGGCCACCCGCGTCTCACGCTGGCGACTGCGCGGCAGCAGGATCGCCACCGACGCGAACGCCAGGAGCGCAGGGACCACACGCTCGAATCCCTCGGCCGGGGTACACAGCAGCAGGGCCGCTCCGACCGCGCCGCCGGCAGCCGCGACCGGGACGATCCGTTTCATCCAGGCGCCTTGGCCGGCGAGTTCGGGCCGGGATCCCAGTACCGAGCCGATGCCGTTGAACACCAATGCGACGGTGTTCGTGACATTCGCCGTGACCGGCGGCAGCCCGATCAGCAGCAGCGCGGGATAGGTGGCAACCGACGCGAGGCCGGCGATACTGCCGGTCAGTCCGCCGCCGATACCGGCGACGAGGAGCAGAACCACCTCACCGGCACTCATGGGCCGACGATTCGCTCGCAAGCTTCGCTCATGAGGCTTCCACCCCGCCGAGACTACGTAGGCAGTAAAAGTGTTTGCGCCACCGGGCACGCTGCGTCTAGCATCGCCAACGTGCCAAGGCGACTCGTAGTAGCAACCCGCAGCGGGGTCTGATCAGACCGACCCCTCGCTGTGGGTCGTTCGCTACTTCGTCGGTCATCCTCTGAGCAAGAGAAGACCGGCACATGTATCTCACGTCATCAGCACCACAATCGGGTGATCCGATGCCTTTCGCGGCCCACTTCGCCACCCCACTGCCACGCGGCCTGCGTGAAGCCGCCGAAACCTCCTCCTGGAACCAGTTTCTCGACGAGTACGCGCAGTTCGCGGGCCCGCTGCGGCTCGGGCAGTTCAGCTGTGCCGACGAGCGTTCCACGGGCGGTCTGGGTCCGCAGGCCCGCACCTACCGGGCCACGCTGGCCATCGGTGACACCATCGCCACCTCGACGGCGGCGGCCAGCGGGCCGGTGGCGGCGCTGACCGAGATGCTGCATGAATGCGGTGTCAGCGTCGAGACCAGGTCGTTTCACCAGCTGCCGACGGCCGGGCAGACCGCCACGTTCCTCAAGGGCTGCGACGGCATGCACACCGAATGGGCCATCGGCCTGGCCGCCGACCCGGTGCAGTCGGCCCTGCGAGCGGTGATCGCCTGTGCGAACCGGTTGATGGCCGCCGCGGCGTGAGGCGTCGGTCAACCGTCGATGAAGGTGACTGTCTCGTCCAGCGGGGCCCGGCCGGTACGGACGAAATCGACTGCCGGGTCTTCGTAGCCGATCGACATACCGCAGAACAGCATGAGTTCGGGCGGAGGTGACAGGACGTCGGCGACCGTTTCATGGACCTGGGACCAGGCCATCTGCGGGCAGCTGTGCAGCCCTTCGGCGCGCAGCAGCAGCATCACGGTCTGCAGATACATGCCGGCGTCGGCCCATTGGGCCGGGCCGAGGTTGCGATCGAGGTAGCAGAACAGCGCGGCGGGCGCGCCGAAGCAGTCCCAGTTGGCGATCGCGGCGCGTTGACGGGCTTCCCAGTCATCGCGGGCGATACCGAGCGCGCTGTAGCGCTCCTTGCCGAAGGCCGCGCGACGGTCGCGGTAGGGCGACGTCATCGCGGCGGGATACATGTCGAACTCGCGCGCGTCCCACGCGACGCCGGTGGCGACGCGCTCGGTGGCGCGCTTCTTGAGTTCGGCCAGTGGCGCGCCGGTGACCACATAGATGTTCCACGGCTGGATGTTCGAGCCCGACGGCGACCAGGCGGCGGCCGCCAGCACGCGCCGAAGCACGTCGGTGGGGACCGGCTGATCAGTGAATCCGCGTACCGCCCGTCGGCTGGTGACCGCGTCGTAGACGTCCATCATCGGGTGCCTCCCGGAGAATAAGTTCGTCACGTTCATGACTATCTTATTCAAGACTATCTCGAATGAGATTATTCCCGTGGCTCAAGCGCGGTCAGGCGGGCGAGAAGATCTTTCAGTTGCTCGGCCTCGCCGGGCCGCAAGGTGGAGACCAGCCGCTGGGCGAGGGGCTGTGCGGCGACGTGCGCGGCATCGAAGAGCTCCAGGCCCTTCGGGGTGATCTCCACTGCCCGCACCCGGCGATCACCCGGAACCGGCGTTCGCACCGCCAGGCCCTTGCCTTCCAGGTCGTCGATGACGCGCATCATCGCCGACTTGTCCGAGCCGGTGGCCTCCACCAGCTCCCGTTGTTCCATCGGGCCGTGATTGGCCAGCTCGAGCAGGACGGCGAAATGCCGCATCTCGATGCCGAGCGGATGCAGCGCCTCCGACATCACGGCGAGCGCGTGCCAGTGGGCGCGCCGCAGCAGCAGTCCGAGGGCGAACGGTGAAGGATCGCCGGGTCGGTCGGTCGCTCGGGAGGCGGGGCCGTGTTCCGGGGAGTCGGCGGGCATGACGTGACCGTAGATCCCCACCTCACCGCGAGGCCAGTGGGCGCTCCGGGATCAGTGCAACGGGCGCAGCACGATCGGCATGCCGTCGATCGGCACCGGCATGCCGCCGTAGTCGTAGCTCGGCCGGTAGTCCGGGCTGGCGAGCTCGAGCTTGTAGCGGCGCAGCAGTCGGTGCATGACGGTCTTGATCTCCAGCTGGCCGAACACCATCCCGATGCACTTGTGGGCGCCACCGCCGAACGGGGCGAACGCGTAGCGATGCCTCTTGTGCTCGCTGCGCGGTTCGGCGAAGCGGTCCGGGTCGAACTTCTCCGGATCGGTCCACAGCTCAGGCAGCCGGTGGTTGATCGACGGCCACGTCACCACGCTCGTCCCCGCCGGGATGAAGTAGCCGAGCAGATCGGTGTCGCGCACCGCCTGACGGAAGTTGAACGGCAGCGGGGTCATCATCCGCAACGACTCGTTGATCACGAGGTCGTAGGTTTCCAGCTTGTCCAGCGACTCGAAGTCCAGTGGCCCGTCACCGATCCGCGCCGAGTCGTCGCGCAGCCGTTCCTGCCACTCCGGATTTGCCGCCAGGTGGTAGCACATCGTGGTCATCGTCGAGGTCGACGTATCGTGGGCGGCCATCATCAGGAAGATCATGTGGCTGACGATCTGGTCGTCGGTGAACGACTGTCCGTCCTCGTCGGCCGAGTGGCACAGCACGCTGAACATGTCGGTGCTCTCCGAGCGTCGCTTCTCGCCGATGCGGCTGGCGAAGTACTCCTCGAGGGTCTTGCGCGCCTGGATGCCGCGCCACCACTTCAGCGGCGGCACCGGGGTTCGCACGATCGCATTGCCGGCTCGCGTGGTGGTGGTGAACGCGTTGTTCACCGTGGTGACGAGAGCGCGGTCGGTGCCCGCAGGCACACCCATGAACACCTCGGAGGCGATGTCGAGCGTGAGCTCCTTCATCGCCGGGTGCAGGAGGAAACGCGGGTCGTTGGCCACCCAGTCATTGGCCAGCACGCTCGAGGCCACCGAATCGATGTGGGAGATATAGCCGGACAGCCGCGTCCGGGTGAACGCCTCCTGCATGATCCGGCGGTGGAACATGTGCTCGTCGAAGTCGAGCAGCATCAGCCCGCCTTCGAAGAAGGGGCCGATCACCGGATCCCAGGCGCGCTGGGAGAAGTCCTTGTTGCGGTTGGAGAAGACCGCCTGGGTGGCGTCGGGCCCCAGCGCCATCACCGACGACAGCGCCGGGGACTGCGCGTAGTAGATCGGCCCGTGCTTGCGGTACAGCTCCAGGATGAAGTCGGGGCCCCCCCGGAAGATCTCGATCATGTGGCCGATGATCGGCAAACCAGAGTCGCCGCTGATCGACTTCAGCCCGCTGCCGGCCGGGGGCTCGGCGAACACGAACTGGTCCCACTGCTTGGCCTTCAGGCGTTTTTCCAGTGCACCCATGCCAGGCAGCGTGTTGGGCGTCGGGGTGAACCGGCGCTTGGCCTGATCGAGCAGGTAGTGCGGGGTGCTGATGGTTGCCATGGGCCGCTCCTGACCGTACAAAGGCTGACGAATTGTGGTCGATGTCACCACTTGAGGCCATCCTGACTGTCAGACTTGACGCATGTCAAGTTTTGAACTGGCGCGTCGCGGGTGCAAAGGTCTTATGCCATGACCGCCGAATCGATACCGGGGGACGGCGACAGCTCCACCGGGCGCCCGCAGGCCCGCCGCAGCCGAGGTGACCGGCAGCGCGAGGCGATCGTGACGGCCGTGCGCGAACTGCTCGAAGAGCAGTCGTTCGCCGATATGTCGGTGAGCACGATCAGCGAGCGGGCCGGGGTGGCCCGCTCGGGCTTCTACTTCTACTTCGACTCGAAGTACGCCGTGCTGGCCGTGATCCTGGCCGACGCGATGGAGGAACTCGCGGCGCTGACCCACAACTACGCGCCGCGGGAGACGGGGGAGACGCCGGCCGCGTTCGCCAAGCGGATGGTCGGCAGCGCGGCGACGGTCTTCGCCACCAACGACCCGATCATGTCGGCCTGCGCCGTGGCGCAGAACACCGATGCCCAGATCCGGGAGCTGATGAACGACTACGAGGACGCCGTGATCGACCAGATCGTCGGCCTCGTCGAGCAGGATGACGGCGCCCGCCCGATCTCCGACGACCTTCCCGCCCTGGTCCGCACCCTGGTGGCGACGACCGCGATGACGTTGTCGCACGACCCGGCGTTCGTCGGGCGCACCGCCGATCCGGCCCGTGCCCTCGATGTGGTCGAGCGACTGTGGCTCAACGCACTGTGGGGTGGCCAGGCCGGATAGCGTCACCGGTAAGGTCACCGCTATGGGGAGCGATACCGCGGGTAACGGTCGGGCGAGTCTTCGGGAGCACTTCCAGGGAAAACGGTGTCTGATCACCGGTGCGGCCAGCGGAATCGGCCGGGCCACTGCGCTCGCGCTGGCTGCCCAGGACGCCGAGCTGTATCTGACCGACCGGGACGAAGTCGGGTTGGCCCACACCGTTTCCGATGCCCGCGCGCTGGGCGCGCAGGTGCCCGCGCACCGGGCGCTCGACATCTCGGACTACGACCAGGTGGCCGCCTTCGCCGCCGACGTCCATGCGGCCCATTCGCCGATGGACGTGGTGATGAACATCGCCGGGGTGTCGGCCTGGGGAACCGTCGACCAACTCACCCATCAGCATTGGCGGTCGATGATCGACGTCAACCTGATGGGGCCGATCCACGTGATCGAGACATTCGTGCCGCCGATGGTGCAGGCCCGCCGCGGCGGACACCTGGTGAACGTTTCGTCCGCGGCGGGCATCGTCGCGTTGCCCTGGCACAGTGCGTACAGCGCCAGCAAGTACGGGCTGCGCGGCCTGAGCGAAGTGCTGCGCTTCGATCTGGCCCGGCACCGCATCGGGGTTTCGGTCGTGGTTCCCGGTGCGGTGAAAACCGGTCTGGTGCAGACCGTTCAGATCGCCGGGGTGGATCGCGAGGACCCCAATGTGCAGAAGTGGGTGGACCGGTTCGCCGGCCACGCCATCTCGCCGGAGAAGGCCGCCGACAAGATCCTCGCCGGCGTGCGGCGCAACCGATTCCTGATCTACACCTCGTCCGATATCCGCGCCCTGTACGCCTTCAAGCGGGTCGCGTGGTGGCCCTACAGTGTGGCCATGCGGCAGGTCAACGTGCTGTTCACTCGGGCGTTGCGACCGAAATCCGTGCAGCGCTAGCGTTTTCCCCAGTGCCATGACGGTGTGTTGAGCATGCCGAACCCCGCCACCTTCGTCTCACCCCACTGCTTGTAGAGCTCGACCTCGATCGCGGTGCCTCGCTGCTCCTCGGCCGCCGGCGTGGTCTCCAGGTAGTCCAGCAGGGCGCGCGAGTGCGTCACCACCACCACCTGGGACTGCTGGGCGGCGGTGCGGATCAGGGCCGCCAGTGGCCGGACCAGGTCGGGATGCAGGGACGTCTCGGGTTCGTTGAGCACCATCAAGGAGGGTGGCCGGGGGCTGGCCAAGGCCGTTGCCCACAGCAGGAACCGCAGTGTGCCATCGGATAATTCGGCAGCGCGGAGCGGGCGGAGCATGCCGCGTTGGCGCAGTTGCAGATCGAACAGCCCGTCGTTGACCGCAACCGAGATCGTGGCGCCGTCGAAGGCATCGGCCACCGCGCGGGCCAGATCGTCGAAGGTGGTCTCGATGATCGTCTGCACCGCGGCCGCCAGATCGGAGCCGTCATCGGAGAGCACCGGGGTGCGGGTGCCGACGTGGGGTTGGCGGGCGGGGGCTCCGGCGTCGACCCGGAACCCGTCGTAGAACCGCCAGTCACGCAGGCGGTCCGACACCGCCGACAGTTCCGGGAGCGCGTCCGGGTGGGCGTACTCGGCGAGCACGCTGCGGTAGGAGGGCAGCGAACGGGTCAGTTCATCGAAACCCCGGCCGGACTGGGCGGCGACCTCGGCGTACTCGCGGGTGCGACGCACCAGCGCCGAGGCCGGACGCAACACCGGCCCGGCGAACACCACCTCGCGCTTGATCTCGGGATCCAGCGCGAATGCCGACGGCTCACCGCCCGACCCGGCCATCTGCGGCAGACCCAGATCCACCAGGTAACCGAAATCGTCTGCGGCAAAGCCCAGTTCGAGCGACACCGGCCGGGTCCGCGTGGTGCCCTGAGCTTGTTCGGACGGTTGCTCGGGGCCGGCCCACAGCACCGACGGCAGGCCACCCTCGCGCGCGAGTGATCCGATCACCTGGCCCCGGCCGCAGTCGGCCAACAACCGGAGGGCGCGGTAGATCGACGACTTGCCGGTGCCGTTGGCGCCGGTGACCACGGTGAGTTCGGTCAGCGGCAGGATCACCTCTCGCAGCGAGCGGTAGCCCCGGATCGCGATGGTTTGCAGCATGAGGTCGAGGTTATTGGTGGGCGGTGACAGTCGCCGCGGAGGAAACGTCATCCATGGAGAGCTCCAGCCGAACCCCGAGCAGCCGGATCGGCCGGTCGAGTTCGAACTGGTCGAACACCGCCTGTGCGGTACCGGTGATGACGTCGGCGTCGGTGCTCGGCGCGCTCAGCTTGCGGATCTTCGTGCGGGTGTAGAACGTGCTGGTGCGCACCGTGACTGCCACCCGGGTGACGATGCGACCCTGTTCCACCACCTCGTCGAGCGTCCGGCGGGTCAGTTCGCGGATCGCGTCATCCATCTCGGCGCGCTCGGTGAGATCCTGGGCGAACGTGATGACGTGACTGCGGGACCGGGGAATCCAGGGCTCGGAGCTGACCTCGTCATCGCCGCCGCCCTTGGCCAGCAATAGGATCCACAACCCCGTGGTGGGGCCGAAGGCAGAGGTCAGCACGGTGGCGTCGGTGGCTGCCAGATCGGCGACCGTGGTGATGCCCAGGGTGGCAAGCTTTTTGGTGGTTTTCGGTCCCACCCCCCCACAACGCATCGGGCGGCCGGTCGCCCATCACCGACATCCAGTTGTCCTCGGTGAGGACATAGACGCCCGGCGTTTCCTCGCCACGCTTCGGCTTGGCCAGCCCGGTCGCGACCTTGGCGCGCTGCTTGTTGTCGCTGATGCCCACCGAGCAGGACAGCCCGGTCTCGGCGGCGATCACGGTGCGGATGCGCTCGGCCAGCTCGACCGGATCGTTCACCTCGGCGCCGAGGTAGGCCTCGTCCCAGCCCCAGACCTCCAGCGGGTGGCCGAGATCGCGCAGCAGACCCATCACCTGTTCGGAGGCGGCGTCATAGGCGTCGGGGTCCGACGGCAGGAACGTGGCGTCCGGGCATTTACGGGCCGCGGTCCGCAGCGGCATGCCGGCGTGCACACCGAACTCGCGGGCCTGATACGACGCGCAGGTGACCACCTTGCGGGGTTCGGTGGGATCGCCGCTGCCACCGACGATCACCGGAAGGCCCTCCAGTTCGGGGTGGCGGCGCAGCTCCACCGAGGCCAGGAACTGGTCCAGGTCGACATGCAGCACCCAGGCGGTCATGGCGTTAGTGGCCGCACAACTTGCGGGCGGTGTCCTGCCACGCGCCGGCCAGGTCGTCGAGGTCGCGGCCGGCGGCGATCTGGTGTGCCACGTAGTCCGGGTCCAGCAGCGCGATCAGGGCGTCGGCCTGGGCATCGAGATTTCCTGTCGTGCCCGCGGATTCGAGCAGCATCCGGACGTGGGTGCGGTGCAGGGTGAACGGGCCGGAGTAGCGCAGTTCGGGGTCCCGGATGGCATCGGACATCAGCGCCTGATGGCAGTGCACGAACCGCAGGCGGTCCGCGCCGTAGGCCAGGAGGCGTTCCAGAGGAGGTGCGCCGGGACCCAGCGGGGGCGGACCGAACATGAAGGCGTTCTGCTCGGCGGTCTCGTCCTCGTCGAGCAGCACCATCATCAGCGCTGCGCGGCTGCCGAACCTGCGGAACACTGTTCCTTTCCCGACTCCGGCCGCGGCCGCGATATCGTCGGTGCTGACCGCGTCGGGACCGCGTTCGGCGATGAGCCGACGTGCGGCGTCGAGGATCAGGGCGCGGTTTCGGGCGGCATCGCCGCGTTCAGGTGGCGCCGGGTCGATGCCCGCGAGCCGGGTCGGGCGGTCGGAGGCTGCCACAACTGCACTTTAACTCAGCCGGAATTAATCGGACCACAGTCCGGTTGATCGTTGCGAAGATCGGACGAGCCGAACTAAGGAGTAGAGAAGATGGCCGATAACAAGGTCCTGGTGTTGGTAGGAAGCCTGCGTGCGGCCTCGATCAACCGGCAACTCGCAGAGCTGGCGGTGGAACAGGCGCCCGAGGGGGTGGAACTGCGGATCTTCGATCGGCTGGGCGAGTTGCCGTTCTACAACGAGGACATCGACACCGCGGACGTGGTCGAGCCCGTGGTCGCACTGCGCGCCGCGGCTGCCGAGGCCGACGCCGCGCTGGTCGTCACCCCCGAATACAACGGCAGCATCCCCGGCGTGCTGAAGAACGCCATCGACTGGTTGTCGCGACCGTTTGGCAGTGGTGCGCTCAAGGACAAGCCGGTGGCGGTCGTCGGTGCCGCGCTCGGACAGTACGGCGGCGTGTGGGCGCACGACGAGACGCGTAAGTCCTTCGGCATTGCCGGGCCGCGTGTGGTCGAGGATCTGAAGCTTTCGGTGCCGGCCAAGTCGTTCGACGGCAAGCACCCCAGGGAGAACGCCGAGGTGGCCGAGGCGCTGCGCGACATTGTGGGCAAGCTCACACTTGAGGTCAGCTGAGGGTTCGTCTGCGCGTTTTGCCGTTCGCGCCGCTTTCCGGCAAAATCTTGCCGCCGGCTGGGTCGTTCCGACCCGGCCGGCGGCTTTGCTATTGGGGGGCCATGCGCTTTGCGGCGGCCGGACTTGTCGGTGGCTGGTGGTACATCTGGGGGTGCGGCGCGACACGGTCTGTCAAGTCGGGCGCGACACGCCGTGAGCGTGGTTGCTGGCAAGCTTACGACCTGGGAATTTCAGAAATGTTATTCAGAACATGTTGTATGACTTCGAACTGTCGGCCACTAGGTGTAGTGTCTGTGAGACCGACAGGCCACCACAGTTCGGGAGCCGGCCGGAGCGCAGCGAATCCGGCTGAGTCGGTTTCAAGACCAGCCGGAGAGCGGCTTCGACCGGCAGGAATTTTGGCGGCCCGAAGGTCGCTGAACTTAAGCGAAACGTAAGACCTGATCAGTTGCCAGTCACTTGTTCACTTTCCGCAAGAGGAGCCGTACCGAAGATGACCGTCACCGTGTACACCAAGCCCGCATGCGTGCAGTGCAACGCCACCTACAAGGCGTTGGAAAAGCAGGGCATCGAGTTCGAGAAGGTCGACATCACCCTCGACAGCGAGGCCCGTGACTACGTCATGGCGCTCGGGTACCTGCAGGCGCCGGTCGTGGTGGCTGGTAACGACCACTGGTCGGGTTTCCGTCCCGACCGGATCAAGGCGCTGAGCTCGGTCGCGGCGACCGCGTAACGGAAGGCATCACCACTACGGGAGAGGATCGGAGGACGCGATGAGCCACCTCGTCTACTTCTCCAGCGTCTCGGAGAACACCCACCGCTTCGTCCAGAAGCTGGAGTGGCCCGAAGACCGCGTCACCCGGATCCCGCTGCACGGCCGCATCGAGGTGAACGAACCCTACGTTCTGATCCTTCCCACCTACGGCGGCGGCCGCGCCACTCCCGACCTCAACAATGGGGGCTACGTCCCCAAGCAGGTCATCGCATTTCTGAACAATGAACACAATCGGTCGTTGATCCGCGGCGTCATCGCCGCGGGCAACAACAACTTCGGTGCGGAGTTCGCGTACGCGGGCAATGTGGTCTCGCGCAAATGCGACGTGCCGTACCTGTATCGCTTCGAACTCATGGGAACCCCGGACGACGTCGAAGCAGTCCGCGCGGGGTTGAAAGACTTTTGGAAGGATCAGACGTGCCACCAACCGTCACAGCTGCAGAGCCTGTAACCAACGCCGGGCACGCGCTGCCCGGAGAGACTGATTACCACGCGCTCAACGCGATGCTGAATCTGTACGACGCCGACGGCAAGATTCAGTTCGACAAGGATGTGCAGGCTGCGCGGGAGTATTTCCTGCAGCACGTCAACCAGAACACGGTGTTCTTCCACAGCCAGGACGAGAAGCTCGATTACCTGATCGAGAAGGAGTACTACGAGCGCGAGGTGCTCGATCAGTACAGCCGCAACTTCGTCAAGAGCCTGCTGGATCGGGCCTACGCGAAGAAGTTCCGGTTCCCGACCTTCCTCGGTGCGTTCAAGTACTACACGTCCTACACGCTCAAGACCTTTGACGGGAAGCGCTATCTCGAGCGCTTCGAGGATCGCGTGGTGATGGTGGCGCTGACCCTGGCCGCCGGTGACACCGTGCTGGCCGAGAAGCTCGTCGACGAGATCATCGACGGCCGGTTCCAGCCGGCCACCCCGACGTTCCTGAACTCGGGCAAGAAGCAGCGCGGCGAGCCGGTGTCCTGCTTCCTGCTGCGCATCGAGGACAACATGGAGTCCATCGGGCGCTCGATCAACTCGGCCCTGCAGCTGTCCAAGCGCGGCGGCGGAGTCGCCTTGCTGCTCACCAATATTCGTGAGCACGGTGCCCCGATCAAGAACATCGAGAACCAGAGCTCGGGTGTCATCCCGATCATGAAGCTGCTGGAGGACTCGTTCTCCTACGCCAACCAGCTCGGTGCCCGTCAGGGTGCCGGCGCGGTGTACTTGCATGCGCACCATCCCGACATCTACCGGTTCCTCGACACCAAGCGGGAGAACGCCGACGAGAAGATCCGGATCAAGACGCTCTCATTGGGTGTCGTGATTCCGGACATCACCTTCGAGCTGGCCAAGAAGAACGAGGACATGTACCTGTTCTCGCCGTACGACGTCGAGAAGGTCTACGGCGTCCCGTTCGCCGACATCTCGGTGACCGAGAAGTACTACGAGATGGTTGACGACGCGCGGATCCGCAAGACCAAGATCAAGGCGCGCGAGTTCTTCCAGACGCTGGCCGAGCTGCAGTTCGAGTCGGGCTACCCGTACATCATGTACGAGGACACGGTGAACCGGGCCAATCCGATTGCCGGCAAGATCACCCACTCCAACCTGTGCTCGGAGATCCTGCAGGTCTCGACGGCCTCGGAGTTCAACGACGATCTGTCCTATTCCAAGGTGGGCAAGGACATCTCGTGCAACCTGGGGTCGATGAACATCGCGAAGACGATGGATTCGCCGGACTTCGCCCAGTCCATCGAGGTGGCGATCCGGGCGCTGACCGCGGTGAGCGACCAGACGCACATCTGGTCGGTGCCCTCGATCGAGCAGGGCAACAACAGCTCGCACGCCATCGGCCTGGGGCAGATGAACCTGCACGGGTACCTGGCCCGCGAGCGGATTTTCTACGGGTCCGAAGAGGGCATCGACTTCACCAACATCTACTTCTACACCGTGCTGTTCCACGCGCTGCGGGCGTCGAATCTCATTGCGATCGAACGCGGTACGAGCTTCGGCGGGTTCGAGGACTCGAAGTACGCGTCGGGGGAGTTCTTCGACAAGTACACCGAGCAGTCGTGGGAGCCGGCCACCGACAAGGTGCGGCAGATCTTCGCCGATGCGGAGATCCACATCCCGACGCAGGACGACTGGCGTTCGTTGAAGGAGTCGGTGCAGAAGCACGGCATCTACAACCAGAACCTGCAGGCCGTCCCGCCGACGGGGTCTATCTCCTACATCAACCACTCGACGTCCTCGATCCACCCGGTGGCGAGCAAGATCGAGATCCGCAAGGAAGGCAAGATCGGCCGGGTGTACTACCCGGCGCCGTATCTGACCAACGACAACCTGGAGTACTACCAGGACGCGTACGAGATCGGCTACGAGAAGATCATCGACACTTACGCCGCGGCCACGCAGCACGTGGACCAAGGCCTTTCGCTGACGTTGTTCTTCAAAGACACCGCCAACACCCGCGAGGTCAACAAGGCGCAGATCTACGCCTGGCGCAAGGGAATCAAGACGCTGTACTACATCCGGTTGCGTCAGATGGCCCTGCAAGGCACTGAGGTGGAAAACTGCGTCAGCTGCATGTTGTGACGCAGCTTTGACGGTCGAATGGCCAGTTGTTGCACGCAAGTTGTGGGCGGTTTCTAAGCGTCGATGCAACAGCAGCTGATTCTGATTGGAGTGAGCTGCTGTGCCACGTCCACCGTTGTCGTCTGTAGTTCGTGAATTCTGGTGTCATGTCAGCTGGGGTTGCAGCCCTGGCGAGGCCGCAGCGGCAATCGGCGTGTCGCGCACTACTGGAGTTAACTGGTTCGCCAACGCTGGCGGGGTGAATCCTCAACTGCGCACGCCCTCGGCGTCGGGACCTCGGCCGCGGCTGACGCTGGCTGACCGTATCCAGATCGAGGTGGGGGTCAACGCCAACGAGTCACTGAATTCGATTGGCAAGCGGCTGGGCCGGCCTGCCTCGACAATCAAGTACGAACTCGACACCAACGGTGTCAACCACAACGACGGACGCAAGTCCGGATATCGGCGCAAGGAGGCGTTCGGGGCGCGGCAGAGCGGCAAGAACGCACGAGTCCGCTACGACGCGATGGTGGCGCAGTCCCGCTCCGATGAGCGGGCGCGCCGCCCGCAACGGGGAAAGCTGGCATGCAATACCGCGTTGCACGATGAGGTGCAGGCCAGGCTGCTCGATGAGCACAGTCCCGAGCAGATCGCCAAGCGGTTACCGTTGGACTTTCCCGACGATGCGGAGATGCGGGTGTCCCCTGAGACCATCTATCGGTCAATCTACTTGCAGGGCAAGGGCAGTCTGCGCCGTGAGTTGCACACCTGCCTGCGTACCGGGCGGGCGCTGCGCCAGCCTCAACGACGCCCCGATGAGCGCCGCGGACGCATCCGCGACATGGTCAACATCAGCGAGCGCCCCGCCGAGGCCGCCGACCGCGCGATACCCGGGCACTGGGAGGGCGATCTCATCCTGGGCAGCACCGTTTCGGGGTCGGCGATCGGCACCGTCGTCGAACGGACCTCCCGCTTTGTGATGCTGCTGCATCTGCCCGACGGACACACCGCCGAAGCCGTTCAGGACGCGATCGTGGCCAAGATGGCTCAGCTGCCAGCGATCCTGCGCCGCACTCTGACCTGGGACCAGGGCAAGGAAATGGCCAACCACGCGGCCATCGCCAAGGCCGCCGAATTGGACATCTACTTCTGCGATCCACACTCTCCGTGGCAGCGCGGCACCAACGAGAACACCAACGGTCTGCTGCGCCAGTACTTTGCCAAAGGCGCCGACCTCTCGGTGTTTCCAGCCGACTACCTCGACTACGTTGCCGCCAAGCTCAATAACCGCCCACGCAAGACGCTGGGCTGGAAAACACCCGCCGAAACCCTCGACGCGCTACTGTCCAACCCGTTCAAACCACCCGCTGTTGCATAGACGCCTTGAACCCAAGGTGAAAATGCGTGTGATAACTGGCCATTCGGCGTTAGTCAATTGCGGGCAAGCGACCGGTACTCCCGGCTGATGTCCACCACGACAACCACTTCAGGGAGATATCAGCGTCTACTCGCGACAGGTGCCGGCGGTGCCGCGGTGCTGCGGCGAGACATCGCGAGCACGTGGTATCCGTGGTAGTAGGTGACCAGCATCAGCGCCCAGACCGACATCGCGAGGATATAGAACAGCGTGTGTTCGGCGTCGTCACCCGGAATGTGGACGAAGTCGTAGATCACCGCCACGAACGCCCCGAGGGTCGTCGCGACGAAGACCCATATGGCGTGCCGCCGTTCACCGATCCGCCACAGGCGAACAGCGACCGCGGACATGAACAGTGCCACGGCAAGATTCATCACGAGATAGAAAATCGCCCACCCGAGCTCGACGGGACGCACGTCCAGCGCGCGGTTCAACCCCACGGCGACCGCCGCCGCGACGGCACCAACCTCGACGACCCATGAGGGCCGGTACCTGTGCGTCACCGCCAACATCCCGAGCACGATGATCAGGGTCATGCCGAACGAACGCGAGAATGCGTCGAAGAACACCATGAGGTGATAGCTGAAACTCGAGTGCACGGCGCCGGTGGCGGCCAGGAACAGCACGTTGGTACCGGACAGCCCGATCACGAGCCACTCGATCCCGAGCAGCAGATTATGTTGGTGGCGAACGAATTTCATTCCGTAGTACAAACCGGCGGCAAGCATGCAGAGGTCGGCGAGCAGTAGCAGCGTCATCGTGAGGGTATTCATCTCTGCCTTTCGGCACCCACGGCGCGGCTGATCACCGCGGCGACGCGGTCGACCGCATCGCGCGCCGCCGGACTGATCTGCGTCATCGAGAGGTACCCGTGCACCAAGCCGCCTTCTCGAAACAGGCGGGTGGGGACTCCGAAGTCGTTGAGCCGCTTGGCGTAGGCGATCGCCTCGTCTCGCAAGGGATCGAAACCGGCGACGGTGATCAGCGTTGCCGGCACGCCGGAGAGGTCCTCGGCGAGTATCGGTGACACCCTCGGGTCGGAACGGTCGGTGGCGTTGGGCAGGTACAGCCTGCTCAACCACTCGATCTGCTTGACAGAGAGCGCGGGGTTGCCTGCGAACTCTTCGCGCGAACGGTAATCGCCCACGGCATCGACGACCGGGTACATCAGCACCTGCATCCTGGGGCGACGATCCTCGCCCTGGAGTTGGTTCGACAGCACAGCGCAGAGATTCGCGCCGGCGCTGTCGCCGAGCAGCACGATGCGCGCTGGATCGACCCCCCAGTCAGGACAGCGCTCCACGGCGAACCGCCATGCCTCCCACGCATCGTCGAGCGGAGCCGGAAAAGGGGCCTCCGGCGCCAGCCGGTACTCGATCGACAGGACCTTGACCCCGGCGCGGGCCGCGATCAGACGGGCCGGGGAGTCGTACGCCCTGCGACTTCCGAGAACGAAACCTCCGCCGTGAAGGAACAGCACCAACCCGCTGGACCGTACTGCCGGGCGATACAGGCTGGCCCGGATACCGCTGGGGAGAACGATGCCCGAGTCCACCTCGACAGTCGCACTGCGGTCCGCGAACACCCGGCAGTCGGTCTCCATGGCGGCCCTGGCGTCGGCAACCGAACCATCGCTGAAATCCGGTTGGCCGGCGGCGAACCGCATGAGCAGCGCGACCTCCGGTTCCATCACGTCACCATCGGAGTTGACGGTGGGTGGGACGAGCCGACGGAGAACCGTTGCCGGAATACGGCCCAGGGCGGTGAACACGGCGCGCTGGATCCGCTCGGGGACAGTCAAGCCGGCGGGGCCTGACCCCGTGGAAGCCGCGGTGATCGGTGTCATGAGGCCACGCGTCCGGATGCTGCCCGGCTCATCTCGGCGCTGCCGTCCTCCAGTTCGCGTTGCAGCCGGGAGCTGAATCGGAGATTGTCGTCGATCACCGATCCCCGGTACATCTTCCGGTCCTCCAGGAACACGTTCTTCATCAGCCAGGGCATCGCGTCGCCCTGGCGCGGCAGGGAGTCCTTGGCTCGCTGCATGTATCCGGCGTCGAGGTCGAGGACCGATCGCGTGCCGACGCCGTCGGTCGCGTGCGGAGCGACAGTGTCGTACCCGTGGGTGTCCATGTACCGGATCAGTTCGACGAGACTCTTGCCGAGCAGCGAGATCTTCAGGGTCCAGGACGATTTGGTGTAGCCGATCGCCATCATCCAGTTCGGCACGCCCGACAGCAGGCACCCGCGGTACACCACGCTGCTGGACAGATCGACCGGTCGTCCGTCGACGGTGAGATCGATGCCACCGAACAGGCGCGTGTTCAGCCCGGTTGCCGTGACGATGAGATCGGCCGGCAGTTCCTCGCCCGTCTCGAGTTCGATGCCGTTCTTGGTGAACCGGGAGATCCGATCGGTCACCACGGATGCCCGGCCCTCGCGGATCGACGCGAAGAAATCGCCGTCGGGTGCGAGGCACAAGCGCTGGTCCCAAGGGTCGTAGGGCGGGTTGAAGTGGCGGTCGACGTCGAATCCAGCCGGTAGCGCCTTCGTGTTCAGGTGGCGGATGAGGCGGCGCGCCGTCTTCGGGAACCTGGTCATCAGCTCGACCACTGCCCAATCGATCAACACGTTCTTCCACCGGGTGGCGAGATAGCCGCGCCGTTCCCCGAGGAGTCGAGTGAGCTTGAGGCTCACCGCGTCGATGCGCGGCATCGACATGATGTATGTCGGCGTGCGCTGCAGCATCGTGACGTGGTGGGCGGCGTTGTCGCCCTTGAGCATCGACGGGATCAGTGTGATCGCCGTGGCGCCGCTTCCGATTACGACGACATTCTTGCCGGAGTGGTCGTAGCCCTCGGGCCAGAACTGCGGGTGGATGATGTCTCCGTCGAAGTCGTCCCTTCCGTCGAACTCCGGCGTGTAGGCCTCGTCGTACCGGTAATAGCCCGTGCCGGCGTAGACCCACCCCGCCTTGATCACCTCGGTACGTACCCCACCCTCGCAATCGGTGACCTCGACGGTCAGCACCCATTCCGCGTCGTCGCTCGACCAGGCGGCGGCGATGACGTTGTGCCGGTACCTGATGACGTCGCCCAGGCCGAACTCGTCGACGGTCTCCTTGAGGTAGTCGAGAATCAGCGGCGCGTCCGCGATCGCGTTCTGGTGGCGCCAGCTCTTGAACTCGTACGCGAAGGTGTGAAGGTCTGAGTCGGACCGAATACCGGGGTAGCGGAAGAGATCCCACGTTCCACCGATCGCGGTGCGTCCTTCCAACAGGACGATCTTCTTCTTCGGGAACTCTCGGGTGAGATAGGTGGCGGCGCCGATCCCCGAGATGCCTGCCCCGATGATCACCACGTCGTAGGAGTCCGGAAGTGTGGCTGAGACGCTCATCTGTCGATTCCTTCCTGCGCCGATATCGACGCGACGTCGTGATCCCAACAATGCCGCGAGCGATGTGGCGAATACCACGCCGAAGTGCAACATCCTGTGCCCACCGGTGGTGTGGATCGCACCTCGGCCGCCGGCTCGGACTACGCCGGGGTCCCTCGTTCGGCGCCGAGTCGCTGCGTGATCTGTTCGGCGGTGCGCAGACCGGTCAAGATGGCGCCGTTCATCGTTCCGACCCACTCGCCCGCGGTTTCGGTACCAGCCCAGTGAATCCGCCCGTGAGGCTCGGTGAGGGCGTCGCCGTAGCTTACGGATGCGTACGGAGGCGCCGCCGGATGCGGGCCGCCGGGGGCGAATGGTTCTGTGCCCCAGCAATGGTCGACGTAGTCGATGGGTATGGCCGCCTGGGGGCCGTACAGGTCGACCAATTGCTTGAGGACCAGGCTCTGTCGAATCTCTGGGCCGAAGCCGTCGTACACCCGAGGGGCGCAGAACACCATCAGGATGCCCGGTCCATCCTCAGGCGACACATCGAAGGTGATGAACACCGGCCCGGTGTCGGTCAGTGCCTCACCCGAGAGCCCGTCAGCCCGCCAGAAGGGTTTGTCATAGGCAACGAACGCCTTGCTCAGTGCCCCCATCGGAAAGGTTCTTGTGAGTCCCTGGGTCTTTTCCGGCAGGGCCGGCTCGAACTCGATGTAGGCGCGGTGCTCGGGGGCCGCGGTGACCATGGCGTACTTGGCATTGATCACTGCCGAATCGGTGTAGACCGTGACGCCGTTGTCGTCTTGGGAGATCCGGTGAACGCGGGTTTCGAGAACGACTCTGTCACCGAGTTGCGCGGCGAGCCGCTTGGCGATCTCTTGAGTGGTTTCGGTGACTCGATCCTGTTGCTGCCCGCCTTCGACGGCGAGCATGTGGTCGAGTCCGCCCACGGCCTGGATGTAGCGCAACGCGTGCAGCAGGGACACGTCGGCCGGGCTGCAGCCCCACTGCACCTTGGTGACGATGGCCATCAGCGCACGTGTGCTGGTCGCCGCCTGCTGCTGATCGAGCCATTCGCCGAACGACATTGCGTCGAGTTCGTTGGCGTGCGGGGACTTCCAAGCGGCGTCGACATTGACGGTCTTCAGTAATTTGTCCAGCGCCGTTTGGACGCGGCCCAGATCCTCCAGGTCCACCGGTTCGACCATCGGAAGCGTCCCCGTCCAAGTGCGACGTTGCCCGGCCATCCACAGGACGTTGAGGCCTTCGTCGAACTGCCCGGTCGTCGAACACCCCAATCGCGCCATGAGGTCGCGGACCGCGGTGTGGCGCTCAGCCACCCACGTTGCCCCGAGGTCGACCTTGACCCCGGCCACCTCACCCGAAAACGATCGGCCGCCGACCCTGTCCCGACCTTCTACGACCAGGACCGAAACGCCCATACTCACGAGCCGATCTGCAGCGCTCAAGCCGGCGAAGCCCGCACCGACGATCACGACATCGACCGATGTGACCTCGGCGTGGCCGTCAACAGATCCCGACATGGTGTCCTCCTTCGTTGATGTCTCATTCGTGGTTTCCTCCCGCGCTTGCGCAGTCGGCATGCTGAGAGGCGTATTCGCGCAACAACTTCAGCTCACGGGACGTGCGACTCTTAGCTGCTCGCCGTCACTGGTTGCCAGTGTCGTCAGCCGTGACCCAGCGTCGCTACGACACCGCGCACCTGGTTCTGACCGGAAGCGGTGCAGTTTGCATCCAGTCGCCTGGATTGGGCAACGTGCACCGCGTTCCCGCTTTTTTGGTTGCGACATACCCCTGGTGGGCCCCAGGTGACGAAGCGAAGGTAGGGCGTACGCCGCACCGGCCGCTCGGCGTTCTTCAAACCTCAACCAGCGGAAGGAAGGCATGATGACAACCGCAGTTTCGAACCTCAAAAGGCTGCCCCACACAGCGGACATCGCCGACATCCTCAGCATCGTCGACCGCGACGGGGGCGTGATCCTCGAAGGTCTGCTCTCGCCCGATCAGGTCGCCCGGTTCAACGCCGATGTTGACTCCGCACTCTCCGCACTCGCTCCGGGCGGAACGCACACCGACGAATTGGTGCAGGAGTTCCACGGCGCCAACACCAAGCGACTCACGAACCTGGTCAGCCGAAGTCGGGTCTTCCGCGAGGAGATCATCAACCATGACCTGGTCCACCGGTTGTGTGACGAGATCTTCCTCGAGGAGTCCGGGACGTACTGGATGACGACCGCTCAGGCCATTGAGATCGGCCCCGGTAACCGAGCGCAGATGCTGCACCGCGACCTGGAGAACTGGTTCCCCTTCGTCGGGATGGGGCCGGCCGGCCCCGAGATCACCCTCAACTTCCTCATCGCACTCACCGACTTCACCGAGGAGAACGGTGCCACTCGGGTGATACCGGGGAGCAACCATTGGCCCGATTTCGAGGACCGCGGCACCCCCGAGCAAACGGTGCCTGCGGTCATGAAGGCCGGCGATGCGCTGTTCTTCAGTGGCAAGACCGCCCACGGTGGTGGTGCCAACCGCACCACGAACGAGTACCGGCGCGCCGTGTCCTTCGCGTTCAATCCCGGCTACCTGGTCGGCGAGGAGGCGTACCCGTTCCTTGTGGACCGCGACGTGGTCACCACCCTGCCGCCGCGCGTGCAGCGCATCCTGGGTTTCCGTTCGCAATACCCCAAAGGCTCACCCGGCCTGTGGATGGTCGACTACCGGGAACTCGCGGATCACCTGGCCCTGTAGCGATCACTCACGGGGGACGGGGCGTCGTCTTGAAGGCTGACAGTGACCGCGGGCACACTCAGGACATGACGCTGGATCAGCTCTGGCCCGATGCCTCCGACCCGGTCCGTCGGTTGATCCGCGGACTGGCAGAGACGATGCTGGCGAGGTCCGGGGAAGTCATCGACGAACTGACGAGGGCCTCCCTCCAGGACTCCCGATACCGGGCGATTGCCGATGATCCGGTGCTCGCGGAGGCCGATGCCCGCCTGGCGGTCTCCAACCTGAAGCATTGGCTGACGTCGAACATCGCCGATCCCGGCCGTCGGGTGCTCCCGCCCACGGGGAGCGAGATGCGCACCTACGCACGTGACGTCGTCCTGCGCGGCCTCACGACCGACGACATCCAGTCGTGGCGGTCAGCTCAACGCGTCGGCTGGAAGTGGTGGCTGGCCGAGTGTTTTCAGGCGACCCACGATGCGGCAGAACTTCGCGAGCTGATCGAGGTCTCCGGTAATTCGCTCACGACGTTCGTAGATGACTCCATCGCCGAACTGGCCCAGCACGTTGACCGAGTCCGCGAGGAGTTCGCCGGTGGCTCGCAGCTGCAGCGCTATGCCACCGTCGAGCTACTCCTCCAGGGCGCGGACATCGCACCATCGCGCGCCGAAGCCCAGCTCGGATACGCGCTGACCGGTGCGCACATCGGCGCCGTGGTCTGGGTCGACTCCGAGAAGGACGTCCCCGCGCTTGAGCGCGCCAGCGAGCAGGTGGTCCGGGCGTGCGGCGCCGAGCGGCGGCTGACGGTGGTCGCCGGCACCACCGCATTGTGGCTGTGGATACCGGCGAAGACGACGCCGACCGTCGCCGTTCTCGAGGACCGCTTGGGGCGCCAGCCCGGGGTGCGCGTGGCGCTCGGCCGCTCGGCGACGGGGGTGAGCGGTTTCCGCCGCACCCATATGGATGCAGCTGCAGCGCAGCGGCTTCTTGCGCGCCTGGACTCCGGACTCTCCATCGTGCGCTACGAGGATGTCCACTTGGTGGATCTGTTGTCCACGGACCTGTCGGCCGCCTACCAGTTTGTCGCGGACGTGCTCGGTGAACTTCAGGAGGCCAGCCCGGTGCTTCACCAGACCGTGCTGACCTATGTGGACGAGGGACTCAACCGAACGACCACCGCCGAGCGCTTGTACACCCATCGCAACACCATCGATCGACGCCTCGCGCGTGTCGACGAACTTCTGCCGAAACCCTTCGTGCGCAACCCGATTGAGGTGGCTGCGGCCCTCACACTGCTCCGGGTACGCGCCGGCCGGTGAGGGCGTGAGACCGGGTGGGCCGGGTGCCCCAACAGCGTGGCGCTATTCCGTGGACGTAATCCGCTGCCGCAGGCCGACGAGCCGGGCGTACTCGTCGAAATCTGCAGTGGCAGAGTTGCCGGTCACGGGGTCGGTGAGTTCTGCGCGGGTCCAGTCGCCGCTCCAGTCGATGGCCCACCCGGACATCGCCGCGAGGCCGTGGATCGCCGATCGGTGATCCTCGATCGTGCCGGCCCCCAAGGCCATCGGCACTCGGGTGGGTAACCGATGGTCGATTCGGGGCCGGGCGAAATCGAGGTCGCCGAGCAGGAGGACCGCCACGGTGCCTCCGCCGACTGTGACGACGTAGGTGATACCGCCGCCCGTGACTGCAGCCACCACTGCACTGATCTCCACTGCCGCGTACTCGGCGGCGACGTCGGGATCGTCGCCGCCGGGGAAGGGCACCTCGTCGTTCAGGAGGCTGGGCAGACCGTCGGCGCGGCCGCGCTCCAGAATCATCTGCGCCCCTGCGCGACCCCCGGTCGGCAAGGCGCGACCCCAGAGCATCGTCTGTGGACCGGGCGCGACACTGGCCATCAACTCGACGGTGGTGGTGATCGTGTCACCCGACTCGCGTCCTGTGAAGACGAGGGAATCCTCGGCCAAATCTGCGGCGTAGTCGAATTCACCGCCCAGCCGGTCCTCGACTCCCTCCTGCAGTAGCAGCTGACTCAGCGCCGCGTACAACGCGCCCCTGTCGTGGAGTACTCGCAAGTCTTCGAACGACATCGCCATATCCAGAATTTACCGGTGCCTTCGTCACCCTGGGTGAACTAGGTGCGAAGCAGGAGAAGCCAGGCCCCGTAACGGGACTGGGGCCCGGCCGCTCTGCTCTGTGTCGAAGGAATTACTGAACCGGCACGTAAACCTTTGTCCGGAGCCGGTCCTCGGGCACGTCGCGCGGGTCGTCGAGGTACACGTTGTAGTGGTGCGTCGTGATGTCATCTGCGGTGCGCGTCAGGGTCAACCCGTGCTCGGTCATGTAGGCGCTGATGAGCTCGTGAGCCCTCGAGAGTGCCTCGGCATACGGCCCGGTGACGGCAGCCACCACGGCCCGTCGAGCGGGAACAGCGATTACGCCCAGCGGATCCCGGGCCGTGGTGTCGGCGGGAACCTCGACGAACACCGATTCGTCGACGTCCGATTCGCGGAATTCGTCGTCGTGTTCGATGCAGCCGCCCAACATGCCCGGCGTGATGTCCTGCTCGGCGAGGGTGGGCATGAACCGCTCCCACAACTGCCCCTCGGCGGCGTAGTTCGGAACCGTGTCGCGCAGGTACACGATGGTCCGCGCGGGAATGGTCTCTTCGGTGACGGTGTCGGTCATGGTGAGTTCCTTCTCGGAAAGTAGGTGGTCGATGAGGCGGAGCCGCGCGTTGGCCTCCTCGGCCGCTGCGGCCAGTTCGATGCGTTGGGCCGCGAGGGCCGCGTCGAACGCCGCAGTGCCGCGAATGGCGAGCAAGGCTCCGATGGCGGACACGCCGAACCCGACGTCGCGGAGCCGCCGGATCGCGGCGGCATCGGCGAGCTGCGTGGCGGCGTAGCGGCGGTAGCCGCTGGTCGCGTCCACCTGCGCGGGCACCAGGACACCGTGGGCGTCGTAGTGGCGCAGCATGCGAACGGAGATACGGCTCAGCGAGGAGAACCTGCCGATCGGCATCAAGGACGGGGTGTCGGTCACGGCTATGACTGTGCCGTCTCACATGGTGTGAGAGTCAAGCCCGACAAGCGTGCACGGTCCTACACCCGACGGTCGCCGGTGGCGACGGTGCCGCTCTGTCGGAACGAAACATACTGTGGGTAAAGATAATTCACGCTGGGCGCGCTCGCAGTCCGGCTCATCGCCGTCGAGCACTTTCGCGGTGTCGAGAGTATGGCGGGGAACAGAGGGCTTGGTGTTCGCGTGGGAATCGGAGACCATGTTCCGATGTCGACAACGGTTGAGGCCATCCTCGTCACCGCCCTGGTTCTCGGGATCGTCGCCGCCATGTTCGCCCTCATCTACGCATGGGACAAGTGGGGCAAAGGCAGTCGTCTGGAGCAGCGCATCGATCGCTTCTTCGATCGCGTCAGTGACATGTTCGATCGGTAGCGTGGCGCCGCGATGATCGTGGCGTTCGGGTGCGTCGGTTCCGCAACCAAATCCGGCGTGGTGCCGCGCGACTCGACGAGGCTGGAATCGCGATCCGCGGCTACGATCGCACCGTCCGTGATTTGCTCGGTTCCGACTGCATCCTGGAGGCCAGCGCCGTGAGCGCACCGTTGTATCCCAACGCGATCCCCGACTACGCCGTGCTCCCTGATCTGCCGATCGACGCCGACGAGCGTGCCGAGCTGATCGCCGGCATCTGGGGCCAGTTGGTCACCGGCAATGACGATGCCGAGGATTTCCTCGACATCTACGCCGAGGACTACGAGCTCTCCGAGGAGCAGCTCACGTCGGCCTTCTCCGCGCTGCGTCAAGCGCGGCTTCGCCAGCAGTCGGAAATCGGCGATTACCGGTCCCGCACGCTGGCGGCGTTCGAGGAGCTCAATGCCAACGGCGTGGTCGCCCGGGCCGACTTCAGCTGCTGCGGGACCTGCGCCTCGGCCGAGATCGGCGACGAGCGTGATGACAGCCGTCACTGGCGCGGATACATCTACTTCCACAACCAGGACACCGATCGCCTCGTCGAAGACGGCAGCACGTATATCGGCTATGGGGCGTTCGAGCCGGAGAACTTCGACGAGGACGCCTACAACCAGCTCAGCGACGAGGCGAAGGAAGACCTGTACTTCGGGGACGTGACCCGGATGCTCGACGAGGTCGTGTTCCCCATCGTCCGGCGTCATGGGATCGAGCCGGAGTGGAACCGCGACCTCGGGACTCGGGTGCTGCTCACCAACGCGGACTGGTACTCGCCGATCGAAAGCTGAGGACGTTCACGGGCACATTCGGAATCAGCCCTCGCGAGCCTGCTCCGCACGCAGCGACTTGAGCCGCCGCTCCTCCTGCAGCACGTTCTGGTAGCTCTCGCGTTCGGCGACGAGCCACTCCGGTTTCTCCTCGAGCAGCCGATCGATCTGCTCGGTGGTGAGCGCTTTCTCGACGCCGCCGCGGGTGAGACCGGCGATCGAGATGCCGAGTTTGGCCGCCACGAGGTTCTTCGGGTGTGGCCCGTTCTTGCGGAGGTCCTTGAGCCACTGCGGCGGGTCGGCCTGCAAGGCAGCGAGCTCGTCGCGGGTGATCGGGTTCTGCTGGAACTCCGCGGGCGTCGCGGGCAAGTACACGTCCAGCTTCTTCGCCGCCGTGGCGGGTTTCATGGACTGCGAGTTCTGCTTGCTCATGCGGCTCCCTCGCAGGCTCGGGTGCCGCGTGGCCACAGTCGATTCGCTCCGCAGGCGTCGCTCATTGCACCAGCGTATCGGTAGCCTGAGGCGGTGACCGCGCTCTCCCTCACCCTCGGGTACGTCCCCGGTGGGACGCCCGCGAAGTGGGCTCGGATCTGGGCGGAACGTCACCCCGGGGTGCCGCTGCAGTTGTGTGCCCTCGCGGCGGCGGACGCGGCCACCGCGGTGCGGGACGGCACCGTCGACGTGGCGTTACTCCGGCTGCCCGCCGACACGTCGGGGCTGGCCGTCATTCCCTTGTACGAGGAGACGACGGTGGCTGTGGTGCCGACCGATCACATCCTCACGGCCGCCGACGAGATCACCGGCGCGGACCTCGACGATGAGCCGACGCTGCTCCCACTCGACGACGTCGTTGCCTGGGCCGACCCTCCGGGCACCCCGATCGAGCACCGACCCGAGACGACCAAGGACGCGATAGAGCTCGCCGCCGCTGGGCTGGGTGCGCTCATCGTTCCGCAGTCGCTGGCGCGGTTGTATCACCGCAAGGACCTGACATACCGCCCGATCGCCGACGCGCCCACGTGTCCGGTGGCGCTGGCCTTCCCGGAAGGGGCGCAGTCAGAGCTGGTCGAAGAGTTCATCGGAATCGTGCGTGGTCGCAAACCCGGTTCGTCGCGGGGGCAGGCTGAGCCGGCACCGAAACGGACCGCCCGGGAAAAGACGCTCGCCAAGCAGGCCGCTCGCGCTGCGGCGGGCAAGGTGGCCCGCAAGCCGGGACGGGCCCAACGCGGTCGGCGCTGACGCGATAGGCCGCACGGGTTGAGGGCCCGGGAATGGCGAGCCGGTGTGCACGGTTCGTGCAGATATGACAGCCACCGGTGATCTTGCGTCTTTCGGCCCCAATGCGCCCGGATACGTGTGGAAGTCCACCGCCGATGTCGAACCGATCGAAGTCTCTCCCGGAATCACCGTCCAACCGCTCTGGAAGGGCGCCAACGGTGCCAAGGCGGCGGTCACAACCATTGCGCCGGGAGCAGTCTGGGTCGGTGAAGACCTGCATGATCCAGGTCCCGAAGAGGTCTATGTCGTCTCCGGTGTCTTCAACGACGGCGTCAACGACTACGCCGCAGGCACTTTCCTGCACGCCCCGGCCGGGTCGTGGCACGTTCCGCAATCCTCGGAGGGTTGTGTGCTGTTCCTGTTCTATCCCGAAGGCTAGGCCCGGACCGACTCGAAAACCGGTAGCGATCGTCAGGTCGAACCTCCACGCTTGATGCATGGAGGCCCACCTGTATCCGTCGCCGACCGACTTCGAACCGATCGCCGAGTCCGTGTACCGGGTGGATCCGGTGCTGTTCACCTCCGAGCTGACCACGCTGCGCACCTTCCCGTGGCCCGCGGACCGAATCCTGTTGTCCGTCCTCAACGGTGACGGCGCCGTTGGCGCGGCGGTGCAGACCCACGACTCGGTGCTGTTGGTCAATGGTCTGCCGCCCGAGGCGGCACCGGCAGCAGCGGGTGCGCTCGCCTGCATCGCGGCCGATCTGGACGGAGTACGTGGAACACCCTCGTCGGTAACGGCTTTCATCGATGCCTGGCATGCGGTCACCGGTGTGCCGGGGACGGTGTCATCGCGGGACGTGCTCTACCGGTTGGGGGAGTTGGCGCCGCCCAGCGGGGTCGCCGGTGAGTGGCGGCCGGCGCACGCCACTGACTCAGAGATCTTGGTGCGTTGGCTGGACGAGTTCTTCACCGAGGCCTTCGGCGAGCCCTCGAATCTCGAGGCGAGTCGGGCGATGCTCGCCGCGATTGCCGAATCGGGCGACCACGTTCTGGTGTGGTCGGTGGCCGGGAAACCGGTCAGTATGGCGCGGGTGCGGGGGCCGGTGGTCGGTGCCTCGCGGATCGGCCCGGTCTACACCCCGCCCCAACACCGTGGCCACGGTTATGGGGCCGCGGTCACCGCCGCCGCGTCGCGGTTCGCCGTGCAGGAAGGCGCGGACGAGGTGGTGTTGTTCGCCGACGCCGGCAATCCGGTGTCCAACCGGATCTACCGGCGTATCGGGTTCGAGGCGGTCGCCGAGAACGTGCGGGCCAAGTTGATGGAAACGGCTCGGTCGCCGGCCAATCCGAGCGTCATTCCGGATTGAAGATGGTTACGAGCACGACCACTCGCCGGTTCAGCGGCCGCTGATCCATCGTCGGCGGGTCATGTGCGAGCATGCCCGCCGCGGCGAACACCAATCCCCACGTCACATGCGGGGAGTTCTCCCACCAGTCGCTCACCTGGCCGCCCGCCGCTACGACCTTCGAGTTCACCTCCTGCTTGATGAACTCCCAGGCCGAGAGCGCTCGGCCACTTGCGGCCTCGATCTCGCTGGCACGCTTCTGATCGCAGGTGAAGTCCGGTCGGTCCTGCCGGTCGGAATGGCCGATGACTATCAGTGAAATATTGAGATTCGGAACAGGATTGGTGAGCTGCCCGGCCACCACGGTCATCACGTCGTCGAGCTCGGCGAAATCGTGTTGCGGCGCGGCGGCGAGAAGGGACCCGAAGTCAGTCACACCGGCGGGGTACCCGGCGAAGGTGAGAGCGGTCAAGCGCATGGTGTGCTCCTATCGATATCAGCTCTGCGTTGTCGGCTATACGAACAGGTGATCGGCGTAGACGAGGCGCCGCTCCCACGCCGGCACCGGCGCATGGTCGCCGACGAACGGGTCGGCGTCGAACTGTTCCCATTCCTCGATGCGAATGCGCCAGTCAGATGACTCATCACCGGGGCGAGCCAGCGGAATCACCGTCCCGGCGTCCAACTCGCCCAACCACGAGACTTCGTACGGTTCGTCGCCGCCTCCCCGGGCGATCAGGAGGCTTTCGTCAACCGTGTCCCAACCCAGATCGGTGTTGAGCGTCGGGTTGCGCCGCTGCAGGCGGGCGAAGACGCGGCGGTCCTCCGCAAGGCCTACCCGACGGCCGGTCACACCGGTGACCACCACCCGCACGTGGCTGTCGTCGGTGCGGTTGATACTTGTGGTGCGTTCGGGCGGGATTTGCACGAAATCGCAACGGACCGGGGGAGATAAGTGGCAGCCCGGGTTGGAGTTGGGTTGATATCGGCACACTGCGAGCCGTAGGAACGGCCAGAAGGTCGCTCCCGGATTGAGCGCTACATCGGCATACCAGAGGCGGCGCTCCTCGTTGTATTGCGGCCGATATCCGGCGACCAACACCTGCGGGGTGCCGGGCGCGGTGAGCATGGGCAGCGTGGCGAGTGGTCCGACCGGCCGGCCCGGGGCCGGGTGGTCGTCGTACCCGATCTGACGCAGCAGATCATCGACCTGCACCATCGTCATGGTGCGTTGCCCCACCTTCGGGCCCGACCAGATGGGATCGCTGCCCCACTTGCTGACGAAGGGGAACCCCGATTCATCCTCGGGAGGTTCACCGAACTCGTCCCCGCGCACCGCCAGCACCACACCGAGCAGCTCGTTGTTGCCACTCGAAAACCATGGCCGCTCAAGATATATCCGCACGCCGGCGCGTCGGGTACGGCGCCAGGCGAAGGGTTGTTCAGGTTCGACGTCGTCGGACCAGCGGAACATCGGAAGCACCGAGTGCACGATCGGCGCCGCCGGAACCGCGGACGACGGCACCGTCACCTGCACGGCCGGGCCGCTGACCGATCCGTCCGGTGCCTCGCTCGGTTCGAAGTACTCGCGGAACCGCGTCGTCGCACGGAATCGGTAGTTGATCGTGTGATGGCGCGTATCGCCGATCTCGTGGCGGCTCGCATGTGCGACGACGGGGCCTCGGCCCGGCAGGTCGAATTCGGAGTCTGTCGCTTCCAGCAGCGCGATGCTCTCGTACGGGCGGATGTGGGTACTGAACGCGACGGCCTCCGTCGTGTGCTTCGTCGGAGTATCGCGCGTCAGATCGTCGACGTCATCGGTCCAGAAGGCGTGGGCCACCAGGCTGTCCGTGCTGGGCCCGTGCAGCTTCACCCCGCCTCGCAGGATCGCAGTTGTCCCTCCAGGGGGCCGCAGTGCGGTCAGCTTTTTCGGGCGGGGCGCCTGTATCGGCCGCGGTACCGCGTGGACGAGCATGACGTCTTCGAACGGCGTGAGCGCCCACAGCCACCCATCCGCGGCCGCTTCCACCACATCGGCGTTTTGTCGGACCGCGTCGGGCAGGTGGCGCCACGGCCCCAACAGATCGAGAGACTGCCGGTCGAGGCTGCTGGCCAGCCGGAACCGCTGGATGTCGCCCGGCGGCACACTGATCGAGATGGTCCGGCCGTCGATCTCACCCGAGAGTTTCGTACCACCCTGCAGGACAAGGCGATAGGGCTCGATACCCGGCCAGAGTCCGCCGTAGTCGGCGGTGAGGCCCTCGCCACCGAACGGGAACGGGATCGACCGGTCGGCCCCGGCCTCCGGAAAGACCAAGGCCACTCCCTTGGCCAGCGGATCCGGAAGATACGGCAGCGCCAACTCGTCGACATCGTGCACGACATACTGTCCGGCAGGCAGCACCGTTCCGTCCTTCTGGCCGGTGTCGAACTGCTTCTTCTTCGCCGCTTTGAACTCTGTGAAGGACAGAAAGGTGGTCTGATCCCCGTTGTGCGCCAGTCCGATTCCCGGCTGGTCCAATCGGGCAGGCGGGTTGTGGATGTCGGCTCGGGTCGGATCGTCGAAGGTGCCGTCTTCACTCAGGATCCACCCGAGCATCTTGCGCTGGTCGGCTGGGTCGGACGATCCGATGGCCTCGTCGAACTTGCCGTGTAGCTCGGCACCCATCTGGCTGGTCTTGGGCGGTGCGAGGTGACGCTGAGATGTCGCCGTGGGAGCGGTGACCACGACGGTGCCCGACGACGAGTCCTGGACCACATCGGAGCGAATCACCAGCACCCGCAAAGACTCTCCAGCGGTGTATCGGTGGCGCGGGATCACCGCCGGGCTCAGCACCGGATCCCAGCGCAGGAAAGGGTGCAGCCGGGTGACCGTTTCGGGGGAGCGTCCCATCGCCGGATCGCTCACGAACGGCTGGCCGCGATCGGCGAGCGCGCGCTCGAAGGCAGCTGCCACCGCGCGGGCGCGGGGGGACGACCACCGCGGCGCCATCCCGACCGCACCGAGTTCCGCTCCCAGGCCATGCGGCAACTCCGCGGTGAGATCCGGTGTTTCGGTGGTGGGGAAGTGACGCGCCGGTGTCGTGCCGAGAGCGGAGCGTGTGGCCGCACGGAGCGCGGGCCAGTGCTGCCCGCCGGTCGCGCCGTCGGCCGTGAGTGGTGCCGCCGATGTCGGATCATGAGGCCTGGAGTTCCCGGCGAGGTCGACGCCCCAGGCCCGAAATGCGTAGGCGCGGCCGTAGCGCAGTCGCGGCAGCGATCCCCGCCGGATCTGGGCGATCGACCGGATCGGGTGGGTGGGCTCCCCGTCGAACTCGGTGGGGGTGTCCTCCACAACCTCTTCGCCGTTCCTGCGCACGATTCGTTTCCCGGGCCGCGGAACCGACAGGCTCCACCCCTCCCAGCCGAACAGCGCTTCGTGAACGTGAATCGGTGAGCGGTCGATGCCCGGCGTCTCGTGCACGGAACTGACTTGGATGAAACCCTCTTCGGGATGCGCATCGAAGACGAGTTGATCGGCGACGAAGATATCGGCAAGGCGATGATGGAGGGATCGCCAGCGCTGGATCTCGTGATCCCACACCTCGACCCGCATACCGCGTGTGATGTCCTCGGTGTAGAGCACCGGCTCGCGACCGTCGATCATGGCAAATGCCAACCGGCGTTGTTCAGCGAGCTGCTGCTGAATGCTCAAGGCCTGCCGGCGGCGGGCGACGGTGAAACCGGACGACCGCAATGCCGGCGTCGCCGCGTTCACCGGTTCGCCGTTGGCTTCGCATTTCAGCAGCCGCGGCAACGTCCAGATGAACCGATCCAGCTTCAGAGCGGAGCCGTCGACGTCGAGATCCAGTACGGTGAACAATTCCTCATCGCCGAGCCGCAGTGCCCCGTCCGCCCAGTCCTGACCCTTCGGGACGCTCACCAGAGCGTCGCCGGCAGGGCGGCAGCGCACCCGCGTCGCCCGGTTGGCGCTCGCGTCGCCGTCCAGGACGATCCGCGCCGACAACCAGGACGCGGCCCTCAGCGCGTCGAGATCGGCAACCCGTAGATCGATCACGAGGCCGAGCACGCGTTGCAAGGCCGGCATGTCACCAACCGTTGCGCACCGGTCGTGGAATTCCGGATCCGGTGGCACGACTTTGGGCTCGTCGGCGCCGGGCTCGGGGCCCTCTCGATACGGATCCTGGGATTCCGGCCTCTCGTAGAACCGCCGGCAGCGGTGCAGCTGCAGGCCGATCGAACTCAACCAATCCTGCTCGTTGTCCACGAATTCTTCGATGTCGGCCAGGGTTCGGTCGGATTCGACGTATCTGTCGAACGACGCGGTCACGCGCGACTCGTCGTACCTCACCCGGTCGCCGACGGCGCCCATGAGCTGACGCGAGAGCGGATGACGGGACGGCGGCGGCGGTGTGGTCGGGCCCGCATAGATCGCCGACATGTGAAGCGCCTTGGCAATGTTCATCACCGTCGCGGCAGAGAAGCTGCGCCACCTTCGGTTGTGTTCATCCCAGTCGGGTACCTCGCTGTCGCGCACCGGTGTGGTGGACGGGAATGCGGCCGCCCACACCTGCGGCGAGATCACATCGAGGATCGGACGGCATGGGATCTGCCCGACATCGCTGTACAGCTCGATCGTCGATGACCGCACGACCTCGGCCCAGGACGGGAACAGGTGCCACTGGCCCAGTTCCGTGACCGTTCCCGACACGATTCGTGGCGAGACGTAGAGCGAGACATGATGTTTCGCACCGCGGTCGAGCGAATGCGGCAGCGCGGTAACGAGATAGAACTCAGACATCCGCCGTCCTTACTCGGGGTCGAACGCGAGGCAGTAGGTAGACCAGTAGGGCGACACCCCGCTCTCGGCGCCCATCACCTTCCGGAACGGTGGGTCGCCCTTGCTTCCGGCGAAGCTTCGGCTGGCTTCGACGGAGACCGATTTTTCGATGCCGCCGATGCTCACGTGCAACGTGACTCTCGCGCGCCCGGTGAGCTTTCCGGTCAACGTGTCGTACTTCAGCTCCATGTAGAGCTCGAGCCCGGCCGACACCACACCGAGCACCTCGACTTCGCCGCGCATGCGGTAGAACCCGGCGATCGACCCCTCGTCCCCTTCGAGGCGGATATAGACGCCGAGGGTCACCGAGATCACCCCGGAGGCCACGCCCAGATCGACCGCTATGCACGCACCGGCTTCCAGCCCGATCTCGAGCACCGCAAGTCCATCCGGCGCGATCCGTACACCGCACCAGCCGCCGCCACCCAGGAGCACGACGGCGATCATGAAAGGGCGTTCGCGAGTGCAGAAGTTGAAACCGACGGTCACGACCTTGCCGAAGAAGGGAACTTGCACATCGGCGCCGATGGACAGATTGGTGATGGAGAACATGCCGAGCGGGATGTCGGGCAGCGCGATGGTGACACCGGCAACCATGCCGTCCGCGGTGACGTCGATGTTCGGCGGGTCGGAGAAGGCGTCGAGGGGGATCGCGTCGGCGAGGTCGCTCACGAACGAGAGGACACCGAGAAACTCGACGCCTTTCATCAGGAGGTCGACTCCGGGTTTGGCCGTGGATCCGGCGGCGAACGCCAGCCGCTCGACGCTCAGGCGCACGAGCGGATCGGCGGGCAACACAAGCGCGAACCGGCTGAGCTCCGCGAGGATCTGGGTGCCCGGCTTGGCGTTTCCACCGGCTTGGCCGGTAATCGCGAGGCGGAATGTCCCTTTCGGGGCGCCCGGCCACGGATCACGGAACTTGAGTGCGGCCAGGCCGAGTACGGAGTAGGCGTCGACCAGTTCCGGCTGCCACTCGTAGCGGAAGCGAACCAGCGCGAAGTCCGAGACGAAACCGTTGACGTATTTGTAGAGGCCGGCGTACAGCTTTTGCGGCGCACCGGCGACCTCGATGAGCAGATCGGCGACCGCGCGCAAGACGTTGCCCATATAGAGCGGAAGCTTGGCCGCGAGATCCTTGAGCGTGTTCGCCTCGTCGAGGATCTGTTCGACGTAGGCCTGGAGCAGACCTTCGACTTCTGCTTCGCCTCTGCCTTTGAGCGAGGCGATCTTGGCCGGCAGGTCATCGACCAACGCATCGATGTTCGGCTTCACGCTTTCTGCGAGCGCGCGTGCCTCCTCGGCCGCATCGATCAGTGCCTGCGGCCCACCCGCCGCCTGCACCACCATCCGCTGTGCTTCGGCGACCGCGTCACCGACTGCCTTCGCGGCGTGGGCCATGTCGGCGATGAACGCCTCGATGCGGTCGACGACCTCCGACACTACCTCGGGGATCTTGGTCAGATCGGATTCGAACAAGTCATCCAAGGCGAAGAGCCCGAACAACTTTGGCACCGAGCCCTGGAGGTAATCCTTGGGATTGCCCGACACCGCCGCACTCCCCGTTACGCCGGACTCGCGGGACAGGGCGCGAATCGGCAGGTTCGGCGCTACGAAACCGCCGCCCTTGTCGGTGCCTGACGGGGCCGGCCCAGACGGGGCCTGACCGAAGGCAAGGACGGGGAGCGCCACAGTGGAATCGGTGTGGTGCTCGGGGGCGGCCTCCCCCTGCACCAGGACGCGCGCCCACAGGCCCCCGGACCCGGCGAAGTCGGATTTCCGGTACAGCTCGTGGTACGCGATCGGCACCGGCCCCACGCCCGAGATCTTCTGCACGGCAGGCAGTGTCACCTTCGCACTGCTCATTCTCGGTGTCGAGTCGCCGAGACCGGCACGGCCGAGGAACGACAGCGTGGCTGCTTCTGCCGTGGCGTCCTCGCCCTTTTCGATTGCGGCGGCGGTGGTTCGGGGCGGCCGGGCCGGCGCGAACGCCACCCGCTGGCCGGCAGCGCCGACGTGACGGTCGCCGTCGTCGGCGTATTCGTCATCGATCGTCGCGTAGTCCTGAAAGTGCTCGGCGACCCAGATGAGCGGCATCTGCAGGCGCACGGGTGCGCCGTCATGGTCGACGGCATCGATGATGAAACCGAATCGTTGGCCACCGACGGACGGCCAGAAGTAGCTGTCCCGCTCATCACTGCTCGGTTCATCGAGTGTCGGGGTGACCAGCGGACGGATCTCGACCGACGTAAAAGGAAGGTCACGCCGCGCGCCATAGACCCGCTGCGGTTCGTTGATGACCAGGAACATTCGCTGGTATAGCGACGCGACGGAAGGCGAAACGTCCTTCATCTTGCGTTGGGTGACCTTGACAAGCGCCGCCTGGTGACCCCACGGATACAGGTATCCCGGATAGGTGACCCGCACATACTGGTCGCGGCCGAGCGGTGCGATGTGGTCCCAACCCAAGATCGACGTCATATGGACCTGCGAGTAGGGCTTGGTGGTCCAGCCCCCGTGCAGATCCAGCCAGGCGCCCAGACTCGAGAGCCACAGCGCGTTCGCGCCGACGGGAACCGGCTCGACCGATCGTCGTCCGCCCGGCCATGTTTCGGCGCTCTGCCGCACCAGCATGTGCCGGTCTGCCCGGTCGAGTGACATCCGGAATCCGGGATCGGCGAACGGCGGTTCTTGGCCCAGGTTTTCGCCGGGATCCCGCCACGCGGTTCCTGCGGTGTCCCGATCGCGGGCCCAGATGGCTCGCACGATGCGACGCCGGGCGTCGCGCTCGTCGGCGACCGTCGTCCCGTCCGGCGTCGTGCGCGCAATCGCCAACCGGCTGTGCCACAGTTCGATGTGCCACGGCGATTCCTTCGAGAGCACCGGGGAATCGGCGTGGGCCCACCGGGCTTCGTCGCTGGGCGAGATGACGAGCCGGTAGGGCGCCTCGATCGCGGTCTCTTCGGGGCCGGGCGGATAGCTCAGCACCGGGAACCGGTGCCAGAACACCTCGTCAACGGGTCGTCCGATCCTGCGGCCACGGCCATCGTCGCCGTCTCGGACGTCGACGATGCCGGGCCGAATTCGCGCCAATTGGCGGATCCTGCGTAATTCCCACGGCCACAGATCATTCGGGTGCACCGGCACCTCGTCGAAGAGCTGTTCGGCAAGCCACGGAGGTATCAGCAGCACGTTCTCGCCGGTCTGGCCGACCGGCGGTGCGTTCCCCGGCAGTGCGAGGTTGTGCACGAGGAGCTTGAGCCGCCGCATCGCCGCGAGAATGCCGGTCGTGGAGTACTCGATCGTCTCGCCTTCGGGAACGCGGAACACCAGCCGGCTGGACCGCGCCGGTCGCATCCCGACCGGCGGCCTCGGGCGCGCGTCCGGACCGTCCCCGGGGCGCAGCGCCTCGACGGTCGAGGAGGACATGCCCTCGTAGATGGCTTCCTCGCCGAGGTGCTGAGGACCGAATCCGACGATGAGCCGGCCGAACTGGCTGCCCGCCAGTAGATGGGCGGGGTGACCGGCGTCTTCGACCAGTTCGAAGTTGAGCGCGTCGACCCGCAGCGCGACGAGGTCGGTCGGTCTGATGACGTCGAAGTGCAGATGGGACATGCGCCCTCCTGGCCTCGCAGGATCCATCGATCGGCACCGCACCCGGGCCTCGATACATTCCTAGTTGGCCCGTGCCGGGCCGGATAGAGTAGTCCGCTACCTAACTTGTGACACCGCGGCGGCGGTGTCGACCAACACGCCTCCATCTGTGACTCTTGACCAAAATCGTTTTTTGGTCAACGCTGATGTGACAGGACATAGGAGGTGCGATGTCGGACGCGCGACGGGAACGGGCAGACCGGATCCTCGACACAGTGTCGGACTTGCTGCTGCGCTGGGGTTATCGGCGGATCAGGATCGACGAGGTCGCCAAACGGTCCGGGATCGGCAAGGGGACGGTCTATCTGCATTGGCGTACCCGTGAACAGATGCTCGCCGCCGTCGGATCGCGGGAAACCGCCAGGATGGTGGACGCCGTCACCGAGTCCATGAGGGCCGATCCCCAGACCGTGCTGCCGCACCGGCTCATGCGGCGAATCTTCCTCGAGGCGATGGGCCGTCCCGTGCTGCGCGCCATCTACACGCAGGACATCGAAACAGTGGACGCATTGGCGACCGACCGGTCCCAAAAGGCAATGGGAGGTGCGAATTTCGCCGGCTGGCGGGAGTACCTGGAGATAGTCCACCGGCACGGCCTGCTGCGTGAGGGGCTCAGCCCGGCCGACGTGCACTACCCGCTCACGGCGACCGTCTACGGCTTCTTCGCGGCTGATCCGCTGCTGCCCGACGAACTCGACCTGAGTCTGGACGACAAGGCCGACCAACTGGCCGGCACATTGCAGCGGGCTTTCGAGCCATCACGGCCGCCGGCCCGAAGACACCTGGATGCCGCGGCGGTCGAGGTCGTCGTTCTCTACGAACGGATCGCCGAGCAATTCCGGACACTCACCTACGCAGAAGGAGATCGCGATGAGCCGAAGTGACAACGACAGTTGGGATCTGGCATCGAGCGTCGGTGCGACGGCCACCGTGGTGGCCGCGCAGCGTGCGGTTGCCTCACGAGGGCCGGATCCGCTGATCGACGATCCCTATGCCGAACCTCTGGTTCGTGCGGTGGGAGGCGATGTCGTCGTGACCATGCTCGACGGCGAGGACGCGCCGGACAGCATCGCCGCCCTCAACAGGAAGCAGCTCGCCGAGGCGATGGCGGTGCGAACCCGGTTCTTCGATGGCCTGTTCATCCACGCCGCCGCGGGCGTACGTCAAGCCGTGATACTGGCGTCCGGTCTGGATACCCGCGCCTACCGCCTGCCGTGGCCGGCCGGGACCGTCGTGTACGAGATCGACCAGCCGGCGGTGATCGAGTTCAAGACCGCGACCCTTGCCGACCTGGGGGCCGACCCCGCCGCCACGCGTCGCGCTATCGCCGTCGACCTGCGCGACGACTGGCCAAAAGCCTTGGTGGACAACGGTTTGGACCCCGGAAAGCCGACCGCGTGGATAGCCGAGGGGTTGCTGATCTACCTGCCGCCGCAGGCCCAGGATCAGCTGTTCGACAACATCACGCGGCTCAGCGCGCCCGGCAGCTATGTCGCCACCGAGTACATACCCGACGCCTCGGCATTTTCCGGAGATCAGTCACGGGGTGTGATGGAAGGCTTCCGCCGGTTCGGCTTCGATGGGGAGCTGCCCGAGCTCGTCTACCACGGGCAGCGCAGCTCCGTCGTCGAGTACCTGACGGCGTGTGGTTGGGATGTGACGGCGCAGACGCTCGACGAGGCCTATGCCGCCAACGGGTTTGAACTCCCGGGTGATGAGATGTTCGCCGCGTTCGCCGATGCCCGCATCGTCAGCGGCGTGCTCACCGGCACATCATCGCCGGCTTGAGCCGAATGGCCAGTTGTGGCACGCCGATCGCGAAAAAGCGTGTCGAAACTGGCCATTCGGCACAGCTGAGGGCTACGTGTGCTGCGGGCTCTGGGCCTTCTTGTACAGCGACTTGAGCAGCAGGTCACGGAACGTGTGATTGTCCAGTGCCTTCAGGCCCGCACCCGCGACACCCGGCATGCCCGCGAGCTTGTGGAAGAAGCGACCGCGCCGGTACTCGCGTCCCCACGTCGCCTGCATCCGCTGTTCGTAGTTGGTGAAGTCGTCGGGGCCACCGTTGGTCAGCGCCGCGATCGCGCATTCGCCTGCGGTCAAACCGGATTCCAGCGCCTTGGAGATACCCGCTCCCGACACCGGCTTGCCTGCGCCCAGCGAGTCACCGACGAACAGCACACCCGGACGCCACGGCGGCCAGGCCGTGAAGCCCATCGGCAATCGCCAGGCCCGCACGCTCTTGTTCTTCTTGAGTTCCTCGATCGGCGGCAGTTCCCATTCGGCGGGCAGGGTCCGCAGGAAGTCGCCGAGGAACTGGGTGGCGTTGATCGACTGCCAGTTCTTGTAGCTGTTGACGTAGCCCAGCCCGATGTTGAACCGGCCGCCGCCCATCGGGAACACCCAGCCGTAGCCCGGCAGCTGATCGCCTTGGAACAACAGCTTGAGATAGATGTCGAAGGTGTCGGAATCGGGGCGGTTGGCGTGCATCTCGGACCGGATCGCGATCGCCGAGTAGCCGTTGTACTCCGAGTCGATCTTCAGGGCCCGCTTGATGGGGGAGTAGGCGCCGTCGGCCGCGATGACCGCGTCGCCGAGGACCTTCTCACCGCTCTTGAGCACCACGCCGACGACACGGCCGTTGGCGTCGAACTCGGGGCCGGCCACCTCGGCGCCCTGGCGCACCTCGGCCCCTGCCGACTCGGCATGTTTGAGCAGCAGCGTGTCCAGCTCCGTGCGACTCACGGTGTGGCCGTGATCGGGCATCCCGGGGCGGCGCGGGAAGGACAGCTCCCACTCGCTGGGGCTGTACACCGTCACCTTGTTGATCCGATGGAACTTGGAGACCTCGTCGGCCAGGCCCATCTTCTGCAGATAGCTCACCGCGCGCGCGGTCAGTCCGTCGCCACACGGTTTGTCGCGGGGGAACTCCGCCTTGTCCAGGACCATCACCTTGGCGCCGGTCTGAGCGGCCTGCCACGCCGCGGCGGACCCCGATGGGCCGCCACCTGCAATGACCAGGTCGTATCGCTGCGTCATGAGCCTCGTCTCATAGGTTGACTGTGGCTGCGATATTACCCAAGCGAGGTGTCCTCGGCTCGGCGGGCGAACGCGCGGGTCAGGAGGCACAACCGCGTGTTGTGCGGCGGTCTGGGCAGGTCAGCGCTATCAGGGCGGGTACAGTGATCGCGTGCGGCGAGTGTCGAGATCACATTCCAGCGATGGACCGGGCGTCAAGGTCGACGCCCGTAGCGAGCGCTGGCGTGAGCACCGTAAGAAGGTGCGCTCCGAGATCGTCGACGCCGCGTTCCGGGCGATCGACCGGCTGGGCCCCGACCTGAGCCTGCGCGAGATCGCCGAAGAGGCCGGCACCGCCAAGCCCAAGATCTACCGCCATTTCGCCGACAAATCCGATCTGTTCCAGGCGATCGGCGAACGATTGCGCGACATGCTGTGGTCGGCGATCTTCCCGGTGATCAACCTCGGCGCCGACCCGGCCCGGGAAGTCATCCGGCGCAGCGTCGAACAGTACGTGCAGCTGGTCGACGAGCACCCCAACGTGTTGCGGTTCCTGATCCAGGGCCGGTTCGCCGAACAGAGCGAATCGACCATGCGGGCACTCAACGAAGGACGCGGCATCACCCTGGCGATGGCCGACATGTTCTCCAACGAACTGCGCGAGATGGAACTGGACGGGGCGGCGATCGAGCTGGCCGCGTTCGCCACGTTCGGGGCCTGCGCGTCGGCCACTGACTGGTGGCTGGGCACCGAACAGGACAGCCCGCGCCGGATGCCGGCCAACGAGTTCGTCAACCACCTGACCACCATCATGGTCGGATCCATCAACGGCACCTGCGAACTGCTCGGCATCTGGATCGACCCGGACCTGCCGCTGCACGAGGGTGTCCAGCGGCGTCAGCACGCCAGCTAACGAACTCGTTGACAGTCGCGTCCCAGGTCCGGAGACTGGGAAGTATCCGGTACCGCCGTTCCCAGAAAAGGACCTGAGCTATGACGGCTGCCCAACCCTCGCCGCAGGGTCAGCAACCAATCGAGACCCGCGCCCTGATCATCGGCAGTGGGTTCTCGGGGATGGGGATGGCGATCGAGCTGCAACGCCGCGGCGTCGATTTCCTGATCCTGGAGAAGGCCGACGAGTTCGGCGGGACGTGGCGCGACAACACCTACCCGGGTTGTGCGTGCGACATCCCGTCCCACATGTACTCGTTCTCCTTCGAACCGAAGGCCGACTGGAGCCACATGTGGTCATTCCAGCCGGAGATTCAGGACTACCTACTGGGGGTGGCCGCCAAGTACGGGCTGCGCCGCTACACCCGGTTCAACACCCACGTGGACCGCGCGCACTGGGATGACCAGGAGCTGCGCTGGCACGTGTTCAGCGACACCGGCCAGGAGTTCATCGCCCAGTTCCTCGTCTCTGGGGCCGGCGGTCTGCATATTCCGCAGATTCCCGAGATCGAGGGCCGTGACGAATTTGCCGGTGCGGCTTTCCATTCCGCGGAGTGGGACCACAGCGTCGACCTGACCGGCAAGCGCGTCGCGGTGATCGGCACCGGCGCCAGCGCCATCCAGATCGTGCCCGAGATCGTCAAGGACGTCGCCGAGCTTCACCTCTACCAACGCACGCCGGCCTGGGTGATGCCCCGGGTGAACAACAAGTTCCCGCAATGGATGCGCCGCGTGTTCAGCTATGTGCCCGGAACCCGCGCGGCGATGCGTGCCGCCATCTACTGGATCCACGAGGGCGTCGGCTTCGCCATGACGCAGCAGCCGTGGCTGCTCAAGATTGGCGAGGCGATGGGGCGCTACAACATCAATCGCAGCATCAAGGACCCCGAGCTGCGCCGCAAACTCACCCCGCGCTACCGCGCCGGATGCAAGCGAATCCTCAACTCCGACACCTACTATCGCGGGATCGCCAACCCCAAGACCCAGGTGATCACCGAGTCCATCACCGGAATGACCCCGAACGGCATCGTCACCGCCGACGGTGCCGAGCATCCCGTCGACGTGGTGGTGTACGCCACCGGCTTCCACGTCACCGACTCCTATACCTACGTCGACATCAAGGGCGCCGGCGGCGAGGATCTGGTGGACCGGTGGAATCGGGACGGGATGGCCGCCCACCGCGGCATCGCGGTCTCGGGCATGCCGAACCTGTTCTTCCTGCTCGGCCCCAACACCGCGCTGGGACACAACTCGGTGGTGTTCATGATCGAGTCGCAGATCCGCTACGTCGGTCAGGCCATCGCCGCGGTAGACAAGGCCGGGGCGGCGGCGCTGTCCCCGAGCCCGCGCGCTCAGGCCGAGTTCAACGCCGAACTGCAACGTGATCTGGCCGGCACGGTGTTCAACACCGGAGGTTGCCGGAGCTGGTACATGGACGCCCACGGCGTCAACCGCACCCTGTGGAGCGGCATGACCTGGCAGTACTGGCTGGCAACCCGCAAGCTGGACCCGGAAGAGTTCGATTTCATCCACGAGGCCCGCGACACGAAAACACAAGGTGTTGCGGTCACCGCTGGCCAATAGCACCAGGGGTAGTGTCGTGGGTACCGTCCGGCAAACACAACGACCTGGTGAAATGGGGTTCCGGTGAGCGAAGGCATGAAGCTGATCGACCGCGTGTCAGCGATCAACTGGAACCGGCTCCAGGACGAGAAGGATGCCGAGGTCTGGGATCGGCTCACCGGCAACTTCTGGTTGCCGGAGAAGGTGCCGGTGTCCAACGACATCCCGTCGTGGGGAACCCTGACCGCGCACGAGAAGCAGATGACCATGCGGGTGTTCACCGGCCTGACGCTGCTGGACACCATCCAGGGCACCGTCGGCGCGGTCAGCCTGATCCCCGATGCGCTCACCCCGCACGAGGAAGCCGTCTACACCAACATCGCGTTCATGGAGTCCGTGCACGCCCGCAGCTACAGCAACATCTTCTCCACGCTGTGCTCGACCGCCGAGATCGACGACGCGTTCCGCTGGTCGGAGGAGAACCCGAACCTGCAGCGCAAGGCCGAGATCGTCATGCAGTACTACAAGGGTGACGAGCCGCTCAAGCGCAAGGTGGCCTCCACGCTGCTCGAGAGCTTCCTGTTCTACTCGGGCTTCTACCTGCCGATGTACTGGTCCAGCCGGGCCAAGCTGACCAACACCGCCGACATGATCCGGCTGATCATCCGCGACGAGGCCGTCCACGGTTACTACATCGGCTACAAGTACCAGCGCGGGCTGGCCCTGCTCGACGAGGAAAAGCGCACGGAGCTCAAGGATTACACCTACGAGCTGCTGTTCGAGCTCTACGACAACGAGGTCGAGTACACCCAGGATCTCTACGACGAGGTCGGCCTCACCGAAGACGTCAAGAAGTTCCTGCGCTACAACGCCAACAAGGCGCTGATGAACCTGGGCTACGAGGCGCTGTTCCCCAAGGACGAGACCGACGTGAACCCGGCGATCTTGTCGGCGCTGTCACCGAACGCCGACGAGAACCACGACTTCTTCTCGGGCTCCGGCTCGTCATACGTGATCGGCAAGGCCGTCGTCACCGAAGACGAGGACTGGGACTTCTAGTCTCTACAGGTTGGAGCGGGTTTTCTGGCCAGAGGCGGCTAGCAATGGCGTGCGTCTGGGTCTAATTTCCTCGTCTGTTGCGAGCGCAATGCTGTGCCGCCATGAGCCTGGGCTACGGCTCATGGCGGCGTATCGGGCGAAATGCTTTGGCTGCTAATCATCAGGCCGCCCCTTTCCAGGGCGGCTCCATCAGAACAGCTCTCGGCAATTCCGCACAAAAGTCGGCAAATATCGACCAGACTGATGGCGAATGGACGATTTGCGGAGGCGCGAAATGTCGAGGACCTACGGGGCTGCCCTGGTGATAGCTGGGTCGATAACTGCCGGCGGACTTGCGGTCGGACTCTCGGCTCGGGCCAACGCTGACATTACCCCCCATCATGACAGTTTGACCACGACTACGGCCTGCGAGGATATTTTGCTGGGTTGGTCCGACGGTCAAATCATCGATAATCTCGCAAACCGGTATAGAGTTTCCAGTCAACAGGCGTTGCAAGTGATTACAGAGATGCGCATTCCCGGAAATTGCGTCTACGACGAGGACTTCTGATGGCTAGATACTTTGCCGCCGCCGTCGCCGTCGCCGTCTTGTCCGTACCGGTTCTGACGGCCATGCCGCCAGCCCATGCAGATGCCTACTGCGAACTTGGGAACTTGCTCATTCCTCAAGAAGTGCACCACGTCGGCACCTACCGTGACGCCACTTGTGCCGTGGTTGCCGACATTGTCACGACCAGCAACGAGAGCAACTGTGTTCGTGCTGTTACTGACTATGTGGTGAGTCGAGGCTACGACCCCTACGTGGGCAAAGACATCGCCCTCCACAACTGCTGAGGAATGACGCGATGCGGAAGATGGCATGCGTGGGCGCAGCTGCGCTGACCGGTTTTATCTCCTTTGCCGCTGCGCCGATCGCATGGACAGAGTCGCCAGGTGAGGCGTTCTGTACGGAGAACGCACGCCATTTGCAAGCTTCCAACGGAGAGATGCCGTTTGAGGTCGACGAGGCCGTCGCGTGGTTGACGCAGAAGTTCAACATGTCGGAGACCGAAGCGGTCCGTCTCATCGACAACGTGGGGAAGACGTACTGGTCCGGCATGAACGGCCGATGGGAGGTCAGGTGTCATGATCAATGAGTCGCTTGACCAAGAACGCTGTCCGTAATCGTCGCCCGCTCGATGCTTGGTGCCGGTGATCGAGATGCAGACGCCCGCGCCAAGCAGCTCCCTGAATCGGCTCGCATCCGACTGGGACTTAGCAACTACCCAGCGGGCTGACAGTTGGCATTGCTATGAAATGAGCTGATGCACCAGCTCATTTCGAGGATCTCGCTGATCCACGGCTGGCTCCCACTTGTAGTGCAGCTGGCCGCGGCACTGCTGCTGGGAACCGCTGTGGGCCGGCGCTCGCCGCGCTGGCGCCTCCGGATCTTGCCGGCGCTGGTGGCCGCGGCGGCCGTGCTGGCGGGCATCAGCTACCGGTATGTCGATTCGATCGGGCTGGCCGGCAACGCGGGCCCACCGGAGTTGTGGGCCTGGGCCGCGTTGACCGCACTGGCCGTCGGCATCGCACTTGTGGGTTGGGTGAGTGCCCGATGGTGGCGGCGCGCCGCGTCGGTGGCGGCAATCGGGGTGTGCGGCCTGGCCTGCGCGTTGACCCTCAACATCTGGGTCGGATACTTCCCGACCGTGCATGCGCTGTGGAATCAGCTCTCCTCGCGTCCGCTGCCCGGCCAGACGGACCGGTTGACCGTGACGAGGATGCAGCTGTCCCATGTTCGGCCCGCCCGCGGAGTCCTGATCCCGGTGACCATCGATTCGACGGCTTCTGGGTTCACGCACCGTGGCGAACTCGTCTACCTACCCCCGGCCTGGTTTGCCAGTAACCCACCGCCGCGACTCCCGGCGGTGATGATGATCGGCTCACAACTGAACACCCCGGCCGACTGGCTGCGCTCGGGCAACGTGCTGGGTGTCATCGATGGATTCGCGGCCGCTCATGGGGGCAATGCGCCGGTGTTCGTATTCGTCGACGCCACCGGCTCATTCGCCAACGACACGGAGTGCGTCAACGGGGTCCGGGGCAACGCCGCCGACCACCTCACCAAAGACGTTGTCCCGTACCTGATCTCGAACTTCGGGGTGCGGTCCGACCGCGACGGGTGGGGGATCGCGGGATGGTCGATGGGCGGCACATGCGCGGTGGACCTCACCCTGATGCACCCGGACATGTTCCGGTCGTTCGTCGACATCGCCGGGGATCTGCGTCCGAACACCGGGGACACGACGCAGACGATCGATCGCCTGTTCGGCGGGGACGCCGAGGCGTGGGCGGCGTACGACCCGGTCACCATCATGCGGCGCCACGGTCCATACTCCGATGTGACGGCGTGGTTCGAGGTGCCGATGTCCCAGCGCGGCGGTACCACCCACGATCCCACGGCCAATCCCGAGGCACAGGACGTCGCCGCGACCACGTTGTGCGATGCGGCCCGTGCCGACGCGATTCCATGTTCGGTGCAGACCGCGCCGGGCCGCCACGACTGGGTGTTCGCCGCCGACGCTTTTGGTGCCGCCCTACCGTGGCTGGCCGGTCAGCTCGACACGCCCGGGATGGGCGAGCCCGAGCCGCCACCGTCGACGGTGGAGCAACGACCCACCGACGTCCGGGCCGCCCCGCGCTGAGTCAGCGGCCTCTTGCAGGCTGCGCCGCCGTCGACGCGGAGGACGACGGCCGCGTCGACGGCCGCTCGATGATCGTCGAATTCGGTCCGCCCACACGGTAACTGGCGCCGCGATGCTCGTCGGCCAGGCGGTCACCGTTACCCAGCAGCTTGTTGCGCAGGCTGCCCGGCGCGTACTCCGGCTGGTAGGCGCCGCGCTCGGTGAGCACCGGAACGACGTGCTCGATGAACTCCTCGAAGGACCCGGGCGTGATCGCGTACGCCAGGTTGAAGCCGTCGACGTCGGTCTCCTCGACCCACTCCTGCAGGGTGTCGGCGACGTGCACACCGGACCCGACGATGCGCGGACCCATGCCACCGATCTCACCCCACTCGGCGATATCGCGAACGTTCCACTCACCACCCTTGTCCGAGGCGGACTGAAAGGCCTTGACCGCGGACAGAATTGCGTTGGAGTCGACATTGCCGATCGGCTCATCGAGGCCGTAGCGGGCCAGGTCCACGCCCATCCAACCGGACATGAACACCAGCGCGCCCTCGGGATCGCCGTAGGTTAGGTATTCGGCGTGCCTGGCGTGGGCAGCTTCATCGGTCTCGCCGGTGATGATCGTGGTGAGGTTGAAAATCTTGGCCGAGTAGGGATCTCGGCCGGCCAGCTCCAGCTCGGCGCGGATCGTGGACACCGTCTCACGCAGCAGGGCTTTGGTGGGGGCGGCGGTGAAGATGGCCTCGGCGTTCTCCGCGGCGAAGCGCACCCCCCGCGGTGAGGAACCGGCCTGGTAGATGACCGGTGTGCGCTGCAGTGACGGTTCGGCCAGATGTACCCCAGGGACGCTGAAATGCGTTCCGGAATGGCCGATGTGATGCACCTTGGCCGGATCGGTGAAGACCCCGCGTTCGGCGTCGCGCACCACCGCGTCGTCCTCCCAGGAGCCCTCCCACAACTTGTAGAGCACTTCCAGGTACTCGTCGGCATGGTCGTAGCGGGCGTCGTGCGCCGGTTGGTCGGTCTGGCCCATATTGCGTGCGGCCGCGGGCAGGTAGCCGGTGACGACGTTCCAGCCGACGCGGCCATTGGTCAGATGGTCCAGCGTGGACATCCGCCGGGCGAAGGGATAGGGATGCTCGAATCCGGTACCGGTGGTGATCCCGAACCCGAGGTTCTCGGTGACCAGCGCCATCGCCGACACCAACAGCATCGGGTCACCGACCGGGATCTGCGCGGCCTGGCGGATCGCCGCCTCGTCACTGGCTCCGTACACGTCGTAGGTGCCCAGCACGTCGGCGATGAACAGGCCGTCAAAACGTCCGTGTTCCAACAACTTCGCCAACTCGGTCCAGTAGGTGATGTCCTTGTACCGCCAGGACTGGTCTTCGGGATGGCGCCACAATCCGGGCGATTGATGAGCGACGCAGTTCATGTCAAAGGCGTTGAAACGGATCACGCGGGTCACTGCGCCGAGGATGCCGGGTCGTCGCCTGGTGGTCACCGGTTGCGCTCAGCAGGATTGTTTTGGCGGTGAACCACGAATGAATGGCCGCACAACTGTCGGCGCGTCCAGTGGTGAGTTTGCCGGGCAGCCGCGAAACTTTCTGAGTGTCAACAAAGTCGCTGCTGATCTCGGTCCTGAACTGGCTGCGTGCCGGCTACCCGGAGGGCGTTCCGGGCACCGACCGGGTGCCCCTGCTGGCGCTGTTGCGGGCCACTCCACTCACCGAGGAGCAGGTGGCCGAGGTGGTGCGCAACATCGCCGAGGCCTCAGCGCCGGCCGACGTCGACGATCCCATCGAGCGCGACGACATCGCGGAGTTCATCGCCGAAGTCACCGACCACGACGCCGGTCCGGAGAACATCCAGCGGGTGGCGGCCAAACTCGCCGCTGCGGGCTGGCCGTTGGCCGGCGTGGACCTGGTGTCTGACGCAGACACTGAATAACGCGCAACGCTGAAGATTGCAGTCGCTGGGTGACTGCAATCTTCAGCGTTGACGAGTTGACTAGCCGCGCAGCGAGGCGGTGTCGATCACGAAGCGGTACCGCACATCGCTGGCGAGCACGCGCTCGTACGCCTCGTTGATGTAGTCGGGCGCGATGACCTCGATCTCGGGGAGCACATCGTGCTCGGCGCAGAAATCGAGCATCTCCTGGGTCTCCGGGATACCGCCGATCATCGAACCGGACAGGCTGCGGCGCATGCCGGCCAGCGGGAACGGCGGAACCTCCATCGCGTGCTCGGGCATGCCCAGTTCGACGAGGGTGCCGTCCACGGCGAGCAGGTTCAGGAACGCGCCGAGGTCGAGGTTGGCCGAAACGGTGTTCAGGATCAGGTCGAAGCGGCCCCGCAGCGTGCGGAACGTGTCCGGATCGCCGGTGGCGTAGTACTCGTCGGCGCCCAGGCGGAGGCCGTCCTCCATCTTCTTCAGCGACTGCGACAGCACGGTGACGTGCGCGCCCATCGCCTTGGCGAGCTTGACGCCCACGTGGCCGAGACCGCCGAGGCCGATCACGGCGACCTTCTTGCCCGGCCCGGCGTTCCAGTGCCGCAGCGGGGAGTAGGTGGTGATGCCGGCGCACAGCAGGGGAGCGGCCTTGTCCAACGGAATGCTGTCGGGGATGCGGAGCACGTAGTTCTCGTCGACGACGATCGCGCCGCTGTAGCCGCCGTAGGTGGGGGTGCCGTCGCGCTCGGTCGAGTTGTAGGTGCCGATCATGCCGCTGCCGGTGCAGTACTGCTGCAGGCCGGCCTTGCAGTTGTCGCATTCACGGCAGGAGTCGACGAAACAGCCGACGCCGACATGGTCGCCGACCTGGTACTTGGTGACCTCCGAGCCGACCTCGGTGACGACGCCGGCGATCTCGTGACCGGCCACCACGGGGTAGTTCGGGGTGCCCCACTCGCCCTTGACGGTGTGGATGTCGGAATGGCAGATGCCGGCGAAGTGAATGTCGAAGGCCACGTCGTGCGGCCCGACCTCGCGGCGGGTGATGGAGGTCTTGGTCAGCGGCTCGGTCGCCGAGTTCGCGGCATAGGCATAAACAGTGCTCATCGGGGCCCTCTTTGTTCGTCGTCTTCAGGCTTTTCCCGGAAACGTTAGTCCGGTTGACTGGCTACTGCCTGAGAGGCAGTCCTGGCGGTGCAACGACGGAGGCTGTGTCAGTAATCCCGCAGCCAGGTGTGACATATCTCCCGGCCGAGGCCGGGGACGCTCACAGCCCGGGTGCGCGGAACGCCCCGTTGAAGGACGTGCGCTCGCAGCGGATGAGCCCGGCCGCGGTGTAGGGATCGCGGGCGATGACGTCCTCGACCTCCTCTTCGGTGAGGTCGCCGGTGATCAGCACCGCGCCGGTCGCCGATTCCAGCCGTCCGGCCAACACGATGCGGCCCGCGGCCACCTCCTCCTCGAGCCACGCGATGTGGGCCGGGCGGGTCTGGTCGACGACGTCGATGGGCTGGGTGTATGTCGTGGTGAGGACGTGGAACATGACGTGCACACTACGGGGCGGTCGTGGCGGCCCTCCGGTGTCTGTCGATCTCCCGGCGGCTGCGGCAACGCAGGGCCGCGGCCGCATCGTCGGGGATCCCCAGGACGCGCATGCAGGCATCCGCCACATGAAACGGCATCTCGGCACGCTCGGCGCCGGCCGGCATCGACCACACGTTGACCAACGATTCCACGAGCCGGAACGGAAGGTCGGCAGCGGCTTCATGTACCCCGGTCCGCCGGCTCAGCGCGCGACTCAAAGACAGGTAGTGCAGCCGCAGCCGCTCGCGGTCCGACCAGAACGGTTCGAGCTTGGCTTCGCGCAACTCGGGCAACAGATACAGCGCACCGAGATTCCACCGGCCCGACATCAGCTGCGCGCCGTCGAACGCCGCCAAAGCGTGCAGATGTTCATCGGCGGTCAACGCCGGTTCGGTGCCGAGCAGGCTCGGGATGAACTCGAGCGTGGGCGCGACGGTCTGCTCGAGCAGCGCGCACAAGATGTCGTCCTTGGTCTTGAAGTAGTGGTACAGGGATGCCTGGCGGACGCCGACAGCATCGGCGATCGCCCGCGTCGACGTCCCCGAGTATCCCGTAGTAGTGAACAATTCCCCTGCGGCGTCAAGGATTTCGTCACGAACCGTTTCCCCCTGCCGGCGCTGGGCGTGCACGCGTGGTCGTCCCGCCATACAGCCATGGTTGGCCCTTGAATGGCGAAGGGCCAGCGCACGGGGTATCGGTCACCCGATAGAAACCCGTGACACGTGACGGTTACCGGACCCGTCAATTCCTTTACGCCTCATTAACGCCTGTGACACCCGATGGCGCGGCCGCCGGTGAAAACTATCGCTCGACAGGCTGCGGCACATTGAGGTGACGCGGATTCGTCAAATCGCTTCTGGGAGGCCCACGATGGCTGAGGCCATGATCGATTTCGCCCTCCCCGCGGACCTCGGCGCACACGATTCCGCGGCGGACGACTCGGCCATATGTGCTGGTGCAGTTACGCTCTCGCCGCCACAACCGGTGGCCGCCGTCGACAACCTGTGCGTCACCTTTCGCCGAAACGGACGTAACGTCTACGCACTGCGCGGGGTCTCGCTCACCATCGCTCCGGGTGAGATCGTCGGGCTGGTCGGTGAATCCGGTTCCGGCAAAAGCGTTCTGGGGTTCACGATGCTGGGGCTGTTGCCCAAGAGTGCCACGGTCGGCGGGTCGGTCCGCGTGGCGAACTCCGACATGGTCAACGGCGGCGACAAGGCGCTGCGCAAAGTGCGCCGACTCGATCTGGGCGCGGTGTTCCAGGATCCGATGACGTCGCTCAACCCGACGATGCGGATCGGTAGGCAGGTGGCCGAGGCGGCCGGCAGCGAGCAGGAGGCGCTGCGTCTGCTCACGGCGGTCGGCATACCGGAACCCAAGCGACGGATGCGGGCCTACCCGCACCAACTCTCCGGCGGGTTGCGTCAGCGGGTGATGATTGCCATGGCGGTCGCAGGGGACCCCGAACTCGTCATCGCCGACGAACCGACCACCGCACTCGATGTCACCGTCCAAGCCCAGGTGTTGCGGCTGCTGCAGCGGCTTCGGGACGAGATCGGTTGCAGCATCGTGCTGATCACCCACGACCTCGGTGTTGCCGCGCAGATCTCGGACCGCATAGCGGTGCTCTACGCGGGGCGTATCGCCGAGATCGGCCCGGCCGCCCAGGTGCTGGCCAAACCCGCGCACCCCTATACGGGTGGGCTGCTCGGTAGCCGGCTCACCCTCGACACCGCACGCGACCGGAAGCTCGCGGCACTGCCCGGAGCAGTGCCCAGCCCAGCGTCGCCGTTGCCCGGCTGTGCATTCGAGCCGCGGTGCGCCATGGCCATCGCGGACTGTTCGGTATCACTGCCGGATCCCATCGCCGTTGCACCGCAACGGGTCAGCGCCTGCCTCCGGCCGATGTCCGACATCGCGGCCTCGTCAGCCACCGCGGCAACCGTTGCGGGGGAATTGTTCCCGGCCAAAGAGCGCGACGTGGAACAGCGACCGGCAGTGGCGCTGGCGAATATCACGAAGACGTTCGCGGTGTCGCGGCGGTGGCTGGACCGGTCGGGCGGCAATCACGGCAAACTGCACGCGCTGCGCGGCGTCACCATGCGGGTACGCCAGGGCGAATCCGTGGCGCTCGTCGGGGAGAGCGGCTCCGGCAAGTCGACACTGTTGCGGATCATCGCCGGGCTGGAGAACCCCACGTCCGGATCTGTCCAGGTGGCCGGCGGCCGACGCCCACAGATGGTTTTCCAGGACGCGGGCGCCTCGCTGACCCCCTGGTTGTCGGTCGGCGAGCTCATCGCCGAGCGGCTGCGCGGAACCAAGATGTCCGCGGCTCAGCGCCGCGCCACGGTGAATGCGGTCCTCGAACGAGTCGGACTGCCGGCCGAGGTGGCCAAGGCGCGATCAGGGGAGCTGTCCGGCGGTCAGCGCCAACGGGTTTCGCTGGCCCGGGCCACTGTAGTGCCGCCCTCGGTGCTGCTGTGTGACGAGCCGACGAGCGCGCTCGACGTGTCGCTGGCCGCCTCGGTGCTCAATCTGATCGGGGATCTGCGTCGCAGCCTCGACATGTCCGTCGTCTTCGTGACCCACGATCTGTCGGTTGCCCGGGTGGTGGCCGACCGGATCGCCGTGATGTACCTGGGCCGCATCGTCGAGATCGGGCCCGCCGACCGGGTGATCGGCGACCCGGCCCATCCGTACACCCAGGCGCTCGTCGACGCGATCCCCGACCTCGGACGTGAATCACGGGTGCTGCCCGGCGAGCCCGCCAGCCCGCTGTCTCCGCCGGACGGGTGCGCATTCCACCCCCGATGTCCGATCTCGGTCCCGGCGTGTGGTGGCAGCGAACTCGACGTCCGGCTGGAGGGCACACCGGGGAATCCGCACCAAGTGGCGTGTATCGAAAGGCGAGCGGTCTGATGGCGATAGCGATCGCATTTCCCACGCTGCCCCGCGGCGGAACCCGCCGGCTGTCGTGGTCCTGGCCCCGGTCCACCGTTCTCAACTGGGCCGGGTTCTCGACTCTGATTGTGCTGACCCTGCTCGTCATCGCGGTGCCGTGGATCGCCCCTCACGACCCGCTGACACCGGTGGGGATGCCGCTGCAAGCACCGGGCAAGAACGGATTCCTGCTCGGTACAGACTCCGTCGGCCGCGACATCCTGTCCCGAGTGCTCTACGGCGCCCGTTCCAGCTGGTTCGCCGCGCTGGTGGTGGTCGCCGCCGGTCTGGCGATCGGCGGACTGGTCGGCTTGATCGCCGGGGCGTCCGGGGGCTGGATCGACTCACTGTTGATGCGCATCACCGACGCGTTCCTGTCCTTGCCCGCGCCGGTGCTCGCGATCGCGGTTGTCGCCGCACTCGGCCCAGGCTTCGTCCACACCCTGATCGCGGTGTCGATCGTCTGGTGGCCGTTCTACGCCAGGCTGGTACGCGGCGAGATTGCGCGCCTGGCGGCCCGCCCACACGTCGAGGCCGCGAAACTGGCCGGGGTGAGCCGATTCCGGCTCGCAACACGGCACCTACTGCCCGGCGCGGTCCCCAACGCCCTGGTCGCCGCCAGCCTCGATCTGGGTGCCCTGATCCTCACCGTGGCCGCGCTGTCGTTCCTCGGGCTGGGGCAGGCGGCGCCGGCGCCGGAACTGGGTGCCGACTCGGCCCGCAACCTGAGTTATTTCCTGCAGCAGTGGTGGATTCCGGTGATGCCCGGTCTCGGTGTCCTGGTGCTGGCTCTCGTCGGAAACATCGCCGGGGACTGCCTGCGCAACCTGATGAAGAGCCGGTGAGCGGGGAAGTACGGCCGACGAGCGCTTGCGCGAAGAGAGGAGAACCTGAGTGAAGACTTTCGTGGCTTCCCGGCTGGGCGCGATGGTGGCGATCCTGGTCGCCCTGACCGGGGTGATGTTCGTCCTTCAGCACGTCTCGCCGCTGGATCCGGTGAAGGCCCAGCTCGGTGCACAGGCCTCGGCCCAGGCCGTCGCCGACAGGCGTGAAGAACTCGGTTTGAACCAGCCGGTGCTCCTGCAGTTCTGGCACTATCTGACCAATGCGGTGACCGGTGATCTGGGGACCTCCTACCGGACCCGCCATCCGGTGTTGTCCGACCTCGGCAGCTTCCTGCCGGCCACATTGGAACTCGCGATCTTCGGCATCGGCATCGCGCTGGTGCTCGCGGCGCTGCTGGCATTCAGCACCACCTTGAAATGGCCTGGCGCCCAGGTGCTTCGGACCGTGTTGTTCACCGGCGCGGCAGCGCCCATGTTCCTGCTCGGCATCCTCGGGCTGATCGTGTTCTACCAGAACCTCGGATGGGTTCCGGCCAACGGGCGCATCGCCGTGGCGAACCCACCCACCGGGCCGACCGGTCTGCTCACCGTCGACGGACTCCTGCACGGCCGGCTCGACGTGGTGGCCGACGCCGTGCACCACCTGATGTTGCCTGCCCTCGTGATCGCCATCGGGCCCGCCGTGGCCATCGGCCGGGTGCTGCGCAGCAGCCTGATGACCGACATCGACAGCGATTACGCGCGCACCGCCCGGGCAAAGGGATTGTCGGAAGGGCAGATCATGACCCACCACGTGCTGCGGAACTCCGTCGGGTCGGCATTGTCGATGACCGGCCTGCAAGTGGGCCTGATGTTCTCGGGTGTACTCGTCGTCGAGCAGGTCTTCGGCTGGCCGGGTATCGGCCAGTACATCGCGCAGAGCATCCCCGTCGCCGACTTCCCGGCCATCGCGGGCGTCACCTTGATGCTCGGCGCGCTCTACGTAGTCATCAACACCGCCGTGGACCTACTCCAGGCGGCGGCCGATCCCCGTATCGCAGTTATAGGAGGTTAGGTGCCCAAACAGCCACTCATCGTGGGTAATCCAGTTCTTGTCGTCGTCGACATCCAAGAGGGCGGGGGAATGTCCGCCCAGGACGCCGGGATTCCGGTGATGCCCGGTCATCCCGAGCGCGTCGCGGTCGCCGAAAAGCTGCTCGCCGCCGCCCGGGCGGCGGGGATCCCGGTGGTGTTCTTCCAGGAGGTCCATCGGCCCAGCGGAATCGACTTCGGCCGCGAGCTCGACGGCACCGAAGGTGTCCACTGCGTCGAGGGCCAGCCGGGCACCGACCTGGAACCCACATTGCGGCCACTGCCGGACGAGTTCCACATCGTGAAGCGACGCTACTCCGGTTTCATCGGAACGGATTTCGAGATCGTGCTGTCCGGGCTCAAGGCCTCGACGCTCATCCTCATCGGCGGACTCACCGATGTGTGCGTGCACTACACCTTCGCCGACGCCCACCAGCGTGACTTCTATGTCCGCGTCGTCACCGACTGCGTGGGCGGGTCGTCGCAGTACCGCCATGACGCCGCGCTGGACGCCATGGAGTACCTGCAGACCGGCGCACTGCGAACCTCCGACGAGATCCTCGCCGCCTTCTCAGAACTCGCCACCTCCCGACCCGTCCTCGAAGGAGCCGCCCGATGATCAAGCGCTGGAAGACCATGGCCGCCGTCAGCGCGGCGGCCGCGCTGACACTGACCGCCTGCGGAGGTTCGGATTCGGGAGGCGCAGCGCCCAGTCCGGCGCCGACCGACAAGGTGCTGCACCTGTCGTTCCTGCAGGACCCCGGTCAGCCGCCAGACCCCGACATCTACTACGCCGGCCAAGGCCTGTTGCTGACCACCAACACGTATGAGGGGTTGCTGCAGTACAAGGCGGGCACCGACAAGCCCGAACTCGAACCGCTTTTGGCCACCGAGTGGAAAGCGTCGCCGGACAACAAGGTGTTCGACTTCAAGCTGCGCGAAGGCGTCAAGTTTCACGACGGCACCCCGTTCACCGCGGAGGCCGTCAAGGCGTCCTTCGATCGAAGGCTGGCCGTCAACCAGGGCCCGGCCTACATGGTGAAGGACGTGGAATCGGTTACCCCGCACGGTGATTACGACGTCACCATCACACTGAAGGCACCCAACGCGGCTTTCCTCGACTACCTCGCCTGCGCGTACGGGCCCAGGATGATGAGCCCTCAAGGCCTGCGACAGAACGCGGGCTCCGACCACGCGCAGAGCTATCTGACGAACCACGACCTCGGGACCGGGCCGTACACGCTCACCGCGGCCGAAGTCGGATCCAGGTATGCGATGGCGGCGTTTCCGGAGTACTGGGGAACCAAGCCGTACTTCGAGAAGATCGAGATGCCGGTGATCACCGATGTCTCGGCGCAGCAGCTCCAGTTCAACAACGGGCAGCTCGCCGCGATCCTGCATGACCTGCCCTCATCCGCGGTCCAGTCCTACCTGGACAACCAGGCATTCGCCAACTACTCGCTGCCGACCATGATGTCCAACTACCTGTACGTGAACCCGCACAAAGGCATGATGACCGACGCCAAGAACCGCACCGCGGTGCTGCAGGCAATCAATGTCGATGAGCTCGTCAAGCAGACCTACTTCGGGCGCGGCGACGTCGCACGGCAGATCTATCCGCCCAACATGATGGCCTCGGACTTCGCCAATCAGGCTGTGGCCCACGATCCGTCGGCGCTGGCCGGCATCGCGTCGGGACTCCCCCCGGACCAGAAGGCGATCACGATCGGCTACGACTCGAGCAATCCCGACAATCAACTGGTCAGCAATCTGCTCCAGACGCAGCTCGCCGCGGCGGGATTGACGGCCAAGGTGCAGGCGTACCCGACCTCCGAGATCTACGGCTGGGTCGGTTCCGACGGTCAGTCGGCTCCAGAGATCTTCACCGCCCTGGCCTGGCCCGACGCCCCGTCGCCGTACACCTGGGGCCACATTTCGTGGGATCCGGACGGCGGCCTGAACTATCTGGGCTGTTCGGCACCACCGGTCACCGACGCGCTGGCAAGTGGCCTGCCCACCGGTGAGGCCGCGGTGTTCTCGCGGGCCGGGCTGGAAGCGGTGAAGACCGGCTGCTGGCTGAACATCGCCGACGTCAACGACTTCATGGTGGCCCAGCCCTGGCTCAAGGGCGTCGAACAGGCCCACGTGGTGACAAACCCCAACTCGCTGCGGCTCGCCGCACTGTCGGTGGGCTGATGCCGACGCTGGTCCGCAAGAGCGGAGTCCGCCACATCATCCTGCTCACCCTGGGCTGGGAGGAACTGCCGAAATCGGTTTCGGTCCATGGTGCGCCGGCCACCGAGCGCATGCGTGAACCCGTTCCGGGAGTGCTTCTCCAGACCGACGGGGGATGGGTTTTGCTCGACACCGGGTTCAACACCGCGCTGGTGCGTGACCCCGCGTTGCATCGCCGGTTCTTCCCGACGGTGGAGTACCGCCCGGTGCTGCCGGGACCCGGGGAGCCGATCGAGCAGCGGCTCGCCGAGGTGGGCGTCGACTTCGACGACATCCACACGGTTGCGGTGAGTCATCTGCACCACGACCATGCCGGAGGGCTCAAGCTGTTCGCCGGCAAGGTCCCGGTGCACGCCCAGCGCCGTGAGCTCGACTACGGGCTGTCGAATCATCCTGAGCCGGAACGCAATGCGATCGTCCGGGTCGACTTCGACGATCCGAACATCGACTGGCGGCTGGCTGACGGTGAGGCCACCATCGCGCCCGGCATCACCGCGATCCCCACGTACGGACATACGCCCGGGCATCAGAGCTTCGCCGTGGAGCTCGACGAGTCCGTCGGCGGTGGCGGATTCGTGTTCGCATTCGACGCCGCGGACCTGACGGAGAACATCGAGCATGAACTGCCGATCGGCGGGTTCATCGACGTCGCGCCCGAGGACACCGTCGAACCGATCCGCAAGCTCAAGAAGCTGGCACGCGACAAGGGATATCAGTTGATCCCGGGCCATGACCCGGAGGTATGGCCCGGCTTCACGGAGCACTTCCACGAGCGGTTCGGGCCCGTCCACCACGGGCTGCAACAGGAATGTCGGTGAAAGCGGTGCCGGCCTCCGACTGCGCCGGGCTGTGGCGGCGCACCCTGCTGATCGAGGCGGACGGATCATGCGACACCGAGGCCGGCGTCACGTGGTTGCAGGCCGGGAGCGCCTACGTCGACTCCCGCGGCTTCGGCGGTGAGCTGATCCAGCGCGGCACCGTCTTCTCCTGGCGACGGGACGTCGAACTCGAGCCGTCGGGACCGGCTCCCGACGAGGGCGAGATGCGTTGGGACGGAGACACGCTGATCGAAACGGGAGTGCACGAAGACTACGTCGAACACTGGGTGCGCGATCCCGGACCGACGGTGCCGCACGGCGGGCTCTTGCTGCGGGCACCGGACGGCAGCCGGGCCGTTCTGGTGCGGGTGGGCCCGGACTTCGGCTGGCTGGACTGCGACGAGGTGGTGATCGACACCGTGGGCGGCCCGCAATGGACCGCACTCGCAATCGATCTGGAAGGTGAGCAGATCCGGGCCAACGGCGTGCGCTGGGTCGTGGAACGAAGTGAAGGGACAGTGGATCTGTGAGTGGCAGTGCATCATCGTTGGCGGCGTTCGACTCCGTGCCGGTCATCGACATCAGCGGGCTACGTTCGGAACTGCGTGCCGAGCGGGAGCGGGTTGCGGTCGAGATCGGCAGCGCAGCAAGGGAAGTCGGTTTCTTCTATATCAGCGGATCAGGCATCGACGAGTCGTTGTTCGAACGGATGCTCACCGCCACAAAAGAATTCTTCGCACTGCCGCTGGAAGAGAAGATGCGCAGCTACATCGGGTTGTCGCGGTGCCACCGGGGTTACGTCCCGGTGGGGGAGGAAGGCCTCGAATCCGACAACCCTCCCGACCTGAAAGAAGCCTTCGACACCGCACTCGACCTGCCCGCCGACGACCCCGACCACCTGGCGGGCAACCCGATGCTCGGACCCAACACCTGGCCCGACCTCCCCGGCTTCGCCGAAGCGGTGACCTCCTACTACCGGGCCGTACTCGACGTGGGCAAGCAACTGTTGTGGGCGTTCGCGGTGGCGCTGGGGGAGGACCCCGACGTGTTCTCCCGGCACGCCACCAAGACGCCCAGTCAACTGCGGTTGATGCACTACCCGTACGACGCCGGCGCGCAGGACAGCCAGGGCATCGGCGCGCACACCGACTACGAGTGCTTCACCCTGCTCAAGCCCACCGCACCCGGACTGGAGGTGCTCAACGGCGCCGGTGAGTGGATCGACGTGCCCCCGGTGGACGGCACATTCGTCGTCAACATCGGGGATCTGCTGGAACTGTGGACCAACGGGACATTCGTGGCGACCAGTCACCGGGTGCGACGGGTAGCCCGGGAGCGCTACTCATTCCCGCTGTTCTTCAACGTCGACTATCACACCGAGGTGAAACCGCTGCCCCGGTTCGTCACTGCCGACGGACCCCGGCGTCCGGCGCTGCGCGCGGGCGAGCACCTGTTCGCCCAGACCGCCCAGACCTTCACCTATCTGCGCCGCCGCATGCAGGCCGGCGAGTTGGTCCTGCCCGACGGGTCGCTGGCCACCGGCCAATTCGGCCGGCAGGCCGGGCACGGAGTCGACAGCCGGATCAGTTGATCGGGGCGTTCACCCAGCGCAGGTCGTCGAGGATGCCGCGGGCGGCGACGATGTTCTGACCGGTCTGCCAGACCTCGTTGTTGACCACGAACACCCGGTTGTCACGGGCGGCGGACAGGGCCCGCCAAGCCGGGCTCTCGAGAATCTTCGGGGCGTTGTCCTTGGCCGCCGCCGAGGCGAACGAGACATAGACGATGTCGGCGTCGGCGATGCCGTAGTCGGCGTCGGTGGTACCGAGCTCCTCGTAGGGCTTGTCGGTAAACCGTTGCGCGGCAGGACGATCCAACCCGACTGTGGCGAGCACGCTGCCGGGGAAGGTGTCGGCGCCATAGACCCGGACGGTGTTCTCCGTCAGCTGTACCACGGAGGCCTGGAAGTGGCCGGCGTCGTTCTGCACGCCGGTCTCGCGGGCCGCGTCGTCGAACTTCCCGATCAGATCGGCGGCAGCGTCGGCGCGGCCGGTCGCCGCACCCACGGCTCGCAACGTATCGCGCCAGGCGGCCCCGGGCGCTCCGGTGAACACGGTCGGGGCGATGGCCGACAGCGCGCCGAAGGCGGTCGGCGTCAACGCTGCCGATCCCAGGATCAGCTCCGGCTTGGCCGCCTCGATGGCAGCCAGGTCCGGCGCGATCCGGCTACCGGCGGGAGCCACCCCGTGCACCACGGCGCCCAGATAGGACGGCTGCTCGGACGAGCCGTCGGGAAGTGCGGCCGCCACGATCCGGGACTGCAGGCCCAATGCGCACAACGCATCGAGTTGATCGCCGGACAGGGCGACGATGCGCTGCGGGTCGCCCCGAACCTCGGTGGACTCCGCGATGCCGTCACCCCGCGCGTTGCGAACCTCCCGCGCCCCCTGATCGGCGGGCGCGGGTTCCGGCGCACAGGACTCGTCGGGCCGGCGCTGATTGCCGAGCACCCCGGCATCGGCGATCTTGGTGACGCTCGTGGTCATCGACGGCTGCTCCGGCGGTGTCTGCGCGGACGCACCGCACCCAGTGGCAAGTGTTGCGACGGCGACGATCGCCACGACGGCGGCGCGGGGTCGGTTGGTCAGCACCGGGCGACCGTAACATTCAGCGCTTCGCCGCTGGTCAGGGCCTTGCCGAGGAAAGTCGCCAGCACGGCACGGCGCGCAGTACGACAGTTTGTAGGACCCAGGGGCGCCCGGGCCGCCGGGAGCGTTAGGATTCAGTTCGATAAGCGGGATTTCCCGACGAATCTTTGGAGGATCTCTTGGTAGCCGAAGCGCCCCCAATCGGAGAACTCGAGGCACGTCGTCCTTTTCCGGAACGGATGGGCCCCAAGGGCAACCTGATCTACAAGCTCATCACCACGACCGATCACAAGCTGATCGGCATCATGTACTGCGTCGTCTGCTTCGCCTTCTTCTTCATCGGCGGTCTGATGGCGCTGTTCATGCGTACCGAACTGGCGATGCCCGGCCTGCAGTTCCTGAGCAACGAGCAGTTCAACCAGCTGTTCACCATGCACGGCACGGTGATGTTGTTGTTCTACGCCACCCCGATCGTGTTCGGGTTCGCCAACCTGGTGCTCCCGCTGCAGATCGGCGCGCCGGACGTGGCGTTCCCGCGGCTGAACGCGCTGTCGTTCTGGCTGTTCCTGTTCGGTGCGCTGATCGCCCTCGCCGGCTTCATCACCCCGGGCGGTGCGGCCGACTTCGGCTGGACGGCGTACTCGCCGCTGACCGACGCCATCCACTCGCCGGGTGCCGGCGGTGACCTGTGGATCCTGGGTCTGGCCGTCGGTGGCCTTGGCACCATCCTCGGTGGCGTCAACATGGTCACCACCGTGGTCTGCATGCGTGCACCGGGCATGACGATGTTCCGCATGCCGATCTTCACCTGGAACATCCTGGTGACCTCGATCCTGGTGCTGATCGCCTTCCCGATCCTGACCGCCGCGCTGTTTGGTCTGGCGGCCGACCGCCACCTGGGCGCCCACATCTATGACCCCGCCAACGGCGGTGTGTTGCTGTGGCAGCACCTGTTCTGGTTCTTCGGCCACCCCGAGGTGTACATCATCGCGCTGCCGTTCTTCGGCATCGTGTCCGAGATCTTCCCGGTCTTCAGCCGCAAGCCGATCTTCGGTTACACCACGCTGATCTACGCGACGTTGGCCATCGCGGCACTGTCGGTCGCGGTGTGGGCGCACCACATGTACGCCACCGGCGCGGTGCTGCTGCCGTTCTTCTCGTTCATGACGTTCCTGATCGCGGTGCCCACCGGTATCAAGTTCTTCAACTGGATCGGCACGATGTGGAAGGGCCAGTTGACGTTCGAGACGCCGATGCTGTTCTCGGTCGGCTTCCTGATCACCTTCCTGCTGGGTGGCCTGTCCGGCGTGCTGCTGGCCAGCCCGCCGATCGACTTCCACGTCACCGACAGCTACTTCGTCATCGCGCACTTCCACTACGTGCTCTTCGGCACCATCGTGTTCGCCACCTATGCGGGCATCTACTTCTGGTTCCCGAAGATGACCGGACGTCTGCTCGACGAGCGCCTGGGCAAGCTGCACTTCTGGCTGACCTTCATCGGCTTCCACACCACGTTCCTGGTGCAGCACTGGGTGGGTGACGAGGGCATGCCGCGCCGCTACGCCGACTACCTGCCGTCGGACGGCTTCACCACGCTCAACGTGATCTCCACGATCGGTGCCTTCATCCTGGGCATCTCGACGCTGCCGTTCGTGTGGAACGTGTTCAAGAGCTGGCGCTACGGCGAGCCGGTGATGGTCGACGACCCGTGGGGTTACGGCAACTCGCTGGAGTGGGCGACCTCCTGCCCGCCGCCGCGGCACAACTTCACCGAGCTGCCCCGGATCCGTTCCGAGCGCCCGGCGTTCGAGCTGCACTACCCGCACATGGTCGAGCGGATGCGCGCCGAGGCCCACGTGGGCCGCGCGCATCACCCAGAGCTCGAATCCGCGGACCGCTCCAGTTGACGGGTGACTGCATCCGGGGGTGAGCACGTCGAAGGTGATTCGATGACCGGTGCTTCACGCGAGCGCTCGTCGGTACTGATCACCGTCACCGGAGTCGACCGGCCCGGCGTCACCTCGGCATTGTTCGAGGTGCTGTCGCGGCATCAGGTCGAACTGCGCAATGTCGAACAGGTCGTCGTCCGCGGCCGGCTCACCTTGGGTGTGCTGGTCGCGGCGCCGACCGAGACCGTCGACGGCGACGTCCTGCGCACAGACGTCGAGGCGGCGATCCACCAGCTCGGCTTGGAAGTGACGGTCGAGCGCAGCGGCGACATGCCGGTCATGCGCGAGCCGTCGACGCACACGATCGTGGTGTTGGGCCGGCCCATCACCGCGGAGGCGTTCAGTGTCGTGGCCCGCGCCGTGGCGGGGCTGGGTGTCAACATCGACACCATCCGTGGGGTTTCCGATTACCCGGTGACCGGCCTGGAACTTCGGGTGTCGGTGCCGGCCGGCGCCGCCTACAGTCAACTGCAGACCGCGCTGTCCCAAGTGGCGGTCGACGAAGGCGTCGACATCGCGCTGGAGGATTACAGCCTGGCCCGGCGGGCCAAGCGGCTCATCGTCTTCGATGTCGATTCCACCCTGATCCAGGGTGAGGTCATCGAGATGCTCGCCGCCCGGGCCGGCATGGAAGCACAGGTTGCTGCCGTCACCGAAGCCGCGATGCGCGGCGAACTCGACTTCGCCGAATCCCTGCACCGCCGGGTGGCCACGTTGGCCGGCCTGCCCGCCTCGGTGCTCGATGATGTCGCCGAACAGGTGGAACTGACGCCGGGGGCGCGGACGACGATCCGGACCTTGCGGCGGCTGGGTTTCTACTGCGGTGTGGTGTCGGGCGGATTCCGCCAGGTCATCGAACCGCTGGCACACGAGCTCATGCTCGACTACGTCGCCGCCAACGAACTCGAAGTCGTCGACGGCAAGCTCACCGGGCGGGTCATCGGCCAGGTCGTCGACCGCCCCGGAAAGGCCAAGGCGCTGCGCGACTTTGCCCAGCAGGTCGGGGTGCCGATGGAACAGACGGTGGCCGTCGGCGACGGGGCCAACGACATCGACATGCTGGCCGCCGCCGGGCTCGGCGTCGCGTTCAACGCCAAACCCGCGCTGCGGGAGGTCGCCGACGCCTCGTTGAGCCACCCGTACCTGGACACCGTGCTGTTCATCCTGGGTGTCACGCGCGGCGAGATCGAGGCTGCCGATGCGCTCGACGGTGTGCTGCGCCGCGTCGAGATCCCCGAGGACTGAGAACCGCGCAGGTGAACTCGGCGCCTGTCCTGAAGTAGGGTGGGGGCCATGGCGAACTTGAAGCACACGATCGTGGTTGGCGCGTTCGCCGTGGCGGCAGTCCTGGGGCAACTCGCGGTGGCGGCCCCTGCCGAGGCCAAGCGATGCCCGTCGGGCACCAAGGCGACCAAGTTCGAGGGTGTCTGCGTGGCCGGTGGGTCCGGCGGCGGGATGGGCGCGGTGGCACCGCCGGTGATGGCGCCGGGCACCGGAGACGCCAACATCCAGAGCCGGCCCGGCCAACTGCCGACGGTGAACGGAATCCCTTGCACCATCGAGCATTACAGCACCTGCTACGCCATGTCGCAGCAGCCGTAGAGTATTCGGCTCTTACACCACCAGCGTCTGCGGTGCCGCACTCAGCGTGCCGGTGATGCTGTGCCAGGCGCGCGCCAGGAGTTGCACGGCCTCTTCCAGCTCCGGTTCCGGTAGCGCATAGGGCAACCGGATGAACCGCTCGAGAGTCCCGTCCACCCCGAATCGAGGGCCTGCCGGCACATCCAGACCCAGGCGCATCGCGGCGGCGGACAACGCGGTGCTCATCGGCGCGGGCAGTTTCACCCACAACGACATTCCGCCGCGCCCGTGACCGGGCCTCCAATCCGGAAGCTCACGGGCCAGCAGCGCCACCAGGAATTCCCTCCGGGCCCGGATGATCTCGCGTCGCTCGGGCAGGACCTCCGCACGCATGCCCAGCAGCCTTGCCGCGGCGAGCTGTTCGAGGATCGGGGTGCCCAGATCCACCGACGGCCGGATCGCCGCGATGGTGGCCAGCGTGCCGCGTTCGGCACGAATCCAGCCGACCCGCAGCCCGCCCCAGAACGACTTCGACATCGAGCCGATCGTGAGCACCAGATCGTCCCGGGGCACTGAGGCGGCCAGTGGCTCCGGTGGTGCCTCGTCGATCCACATGTCGGCGATCGACTCGTCGACGATGGTGCGGGTTCGGGTGTCGGAAATGATCTGCCCCAACCGCTTTCGCTCCGCGGTGGACATGGTGAACCCGGTCGGGTTGTGACTGTCGGGTACCAGGTAGGCCAAGCTCGGGGCCAACTGCCGAAGGGCGGCGTGCACCGCGTCGAGCTCCCAGCCGTCGTCGGTCAGGGCGACCGGAACGGCCCTCGCCCCGGCGGTCGAGATCGCCGAGAGTGCACCGTGATACGTCGGTTGCTCGACGAGTACCCGATCGCCGGGCTGGGTGTGGCTGGCCAGGATGAGGCCGATGGCGTGCTGGGCCCCGCTGGTCACCATGATCTGGCTGGGATCGGTGGGTAGCCCTCGGGCGCAGTACCTTTCGGCTATGGCCGCGCGCAGCGGGGCGACGCCCATCAGCTCATGCCCGGGCTCGCGCAAATACGGCGCGATGTCGCGGCCGGCTTCGGTGAACGCCTCAAGCACGGCGGTACCGGGTGCGGACAGGGCGGCGGCGGCCAGACTGACCGTCGGAGTGGTGGCCTCCGGCTCGATGTGGGTGGTCGCGGGCAGCGCCGTGGTGCTGCGGGCGCCGCGGCGGGCATGCAGGTAACCGTCGTCGCGCAGCTGGGAGAAGGCCGCCGTGACGGTGGTGCGGGACACCCGCAGCGATTCGGCCAGCGCCCGTTCGCTCGGCAGGCGCGACCCGACCGGAACCCGGCCGTCCACGATGAGCAGCCGGATGGCGTCGGCCAGGCCCAGATAGGCGGGGCCACTTTGGCTGGAGGTACGCCAGTTGCCTAACTCGCGAGCCAAAAGGTCCACATCGAGGGCTCTGGCGGCCATATCTATCGACATAATAAGGCCAGTATGCGCCAACTGGCTATTGAGCAGCAAGCCACATCGTCGCGAATATGGGCACATGCCTCGGAACTGGATTTCCCGATTGGCGGAGAATCTCCGCCGCTTGTACGACCCCGGTAACCTGCCCGGCGGTGCCCGCGACGTGGATGCCCGCCGCGTGCAGAGTGAGCTCGACGCGATCCGCGCCCGATTCCCCGATCACGCATGAGGGCCGCGTTCACTCGCGGCGCCCTACTCCTGATCGGGCTGTGCGGCTACGGCGCGTCCATGGCGATGATGGTGCGCGCCGGGCTGGGGCTCGACCCGTGGGACGTCTTCCATCAGGGGCTGACCAGGCACACCCCGCTGAGTCTGGGCATGGCCTCAGCCGTCGTCGGCGTCGTCGTCCTACTGGCCTGGATCCCGCTGCGTAACCGGCCCGGAATCGGGACGGTAGCCAACGTCATCGTCATCGCCGTCACCGTCGATGCCACCCTCGCGGTACTTCCTGCTCCGTCGGCGCTGCCGGCGAGCATCGCGATGTTGATCGGTGGCGTCGTGCTCAACGCGATCAGCACCGTGCTCTATATCGGGGCCGGCCTCGGCCCCGGCCCCCGCGACGGTCTGATGACCGGACTGGTGGCGCGTACCGGGCTGTCAGTGCGGTTGGTGCGCACCGCGATCGAGGCGACGGTGTTGGCCGTGGGCTGGATGCTGGGCGGCACCGTCGGCGTCGGCACCGTGGTCTACGCCTTGGCGATCGGCCCGCTCGTGCAGCTGTTCCTGCGGCTCACCCCGCGATCGTTGTTGTTCCACGATTTCAGCGGCGGGCGCGCCCGAGCGGATCGGGATCCGGTCACTACGATGAGCGAGTGGCCGCAGGGGAACGCACCGACTCGACAAGCACCGATGACGGAACCGACCCCGACCTGTTGATCGACTTCGCCAGGGTGAGCCTGCGCCGAGGCGGCAACACCCTGGTCGGTCCCATCACCTGGACCGTGGAACTCGACGAGCGCTGGGTGGTCATCGGCCCCAACGGCGCGGGCAAGACCTCGCTGCTGCGGATCGCCGCCGCCACCGAACATCCCTCGTCGGGTACCGCCTATGTGCTCGGTGAACGGCTCGGCCGCACCGACATGTCCGAGCTGCGGGCCCGGGTCGGGCTCAGCAGCTCGGCGTTATCGCAACGGATCCCCGACAGCGAGGTGGTCCGCGACCTGGTGGTGTCGGCCGGCTACGCCGTGCTGGGACGCTGGCGCGAGGACTACGAGGACGTCGATTACGTCCAGGCCATCGACATGCTGGAGAGCGTCGGTGCCGAACACCTCGCCGGACGCACCTACGGCACCTTGTCTGAGGGCGAACGTAAACGAGTGCTGATCGCCCGGTCGCTGATGACCGACCCCGAACTCCTGTTGCTCGACGAGCCTGCGGCGGGGCTGGACCTGGGTGGCCGCGAGGAGCTGGTGGCGCGGTTGACCGATCTGGCAGCCGACCCCGACGCGCCGGCCATGGTGCTGGTCACCCATCATGTCGAGGAGATTCCGGTCGGATTCAGCCACGCGCTGATCCTGTCGGAGGGCAAGGCGGTTGCCTCGGGTCTGCTGACCGAGGTGTTGACTGCTGAGAACTTGTCCAAGGCGTTCGGTCAGTCGATCGCGCTGGACGTGATCGACGGGCGTTACTTCGCCCGGCGGACCAGGAGCCGTGCGGCTCACAGGAGGCGAGAATGAGCTCTACGACGGACCCGCTGGTGCCCCGGCCGGCGGCCACGGTGATGCTGGTGCGGGACACCCCCGCCGGCATCAAGGTGTTCATGATGCGCCGGCACGCCGCGATGGATTTCGTGGCCGGGGTGATGGTGTTCCCCGGCGGCGGCGTCGACGACCGCGACCGCAATGCCGACATCGCGTGGTTCGGCCCCGAACCGGACTGGTGGGCCCAGCGCCTGGGGGTGGACACCGGGCTGGCCGAGGCGCTCGTATGCGCCGCGGCCCGCGAAACCTTCGAGGAGTCCGGGGTGCTGTTCGCCGGGCCCGCCAACGATCCGGATGGGATCGTGTCCGACGCATCCGTCTACGGCGAGGCGCGTGCCGCCCTGGCCAACCACACGCTGTCGTTCGCCGACTTCCTGCGCGACGAGGAACTCGTGCTGCGGGCCGACCTGTTGCGGCCGTGGGACAACTGGATCACGCCCAAAGAAGAACGCACCCGCCGCTACGACACCTTCTTCTTCGTCGGTGCACTGCCCGAGGGGCAACGCGCCGACGGTGAGAACACCGAGACCGACCAGGCGTTCTGGACCACCCCGCAGGCCGGCCTCGACGCCTTCGAGCAGGGCAACTCGTTCCTGCTGCCGCCGACCTGGACCCAACTGAACTCACTCCACGGGCGCAGCGTCGCCGATGCTCTGGCGACCGAACGCAAGATCGTCCCCATCGAGCCCAACCTCTCGCTCGGTGAGGGGAGCTGGCAGATCGAGTTCTTCGACAGCGGCCGCTACAACGCGGCGCGGAACCACCGGGCGCCGCTGGGCCGGGACGGAGCGACGGCCGTGGGATCCGGTTCGGCGGGCAGGAGCGAAGCGACCGGGGAATCCATCCAGTGAGCGAATTCGTCCATGTGATCACCGGTGCGGTCCCGGAACAGGACGGTGTCGGCACCCTGATGCTGTCCCGGCCGCCGACCAACGCCCTGACCCGGCAGATGTACCGGGAGATCATCGCGGCCGCGCACGAGCTCGGTGAGCGCACCGACATCGCGGTGGTGATCCTGTTCGGTGGGCACGAGATCTTCTGCGCCGGCGACGACGTGCCCGAGCTGCGCACGCTGAACCCGGCCGAGGCCGCCGCCGCCGACGAGGCGTTGCGCGAATGCCTCGCGGCCGTCGCCGCCATCCCCAAACCCACCGTGGCCGCCATCACGGGCTACGCCCTGGGCAGCGGGCTGACCCTGGCGATGGCCGCCGACTGGCGGGTGGCCGGCGACAACGTCAAGTTCGGGTCGACCGAGATCCTGGCCGGGCTGGCGCCGCGGGCGGGCGGTGGGAAGCGGCTGGCCGACATGATCGGGGCCAGCAAGGCCAAAGAGCTCGTGTTCAGCGGCCGGTTCGTCGGCGCCGAAGAGGCGCTGGACCTGGGCCTGATCGATCAGATGGTGGCGCCTGACCACGTCTACGACGAGGCGCTGGCCTGGGCGCGGCGATTCGTCGACCACCCCGTCGAGGTGCTGGCCGCGGCCAAGGCCGCCGTCGACGGACTGACCGACCGGGCCTGACGCCCGCCCGACCCGGGCAGTTAGGCTGCCCTGCATGACTGACATCAAGGATTCCGGCACCGACGTCGACGCGCCGGTCGATGCGGCTGGCATGCCGACTCCTAACCCGCACGCCACGGCCGAACAGGTCGAGGCCGCGATGCACGACAGCAAGCTCGCGCAGGTGCTCTACCACGACTGGGAAGCCGAGACCTACGACGAGAAGTGGTCGATCTCCTACGATCAGCGCTGCATCGACTACGCGCGTGGCCGGTTCGACGCCATCGTTCCCGAATCCGAGCAGCGCGAGTTGCCCTACGACCGGGCCCTGGAGCTCGGATGCGGCACCGGGTTCTTCCTGCTCAACCTGATCCAGTCCGGCGTCGCGCGGCGCGGTTCGGTGACCGACCTTTCGCCGGGCATGGTCAAGGTGGCCACCCGTAACGGCCAGTCACTGGGTCTGGACATCGACGGCCGGGTGGCCGACGCCGAGGGCATCCCGTACGAGGACAACACCTTCGATCTGGTCGTCGGGCATGCCGTGCTGCATCACATCCCCGACGTCGAGCTGTCGCTGCGCGAGGTTGTCCGGGTGCTGAAGCCTGGTGGCCGGTTCGTATTCGCCGGCGAGCCCACCACCGTCGGCAACAAGTACGCGCGTGAACTGTCCACGCTGACCTGGCATGCCACCACGAACCTGACCAAGTTGCCCTGGCTGAGCGGCTGGCGCCGGCCCCAGGCAGAGCTCGACGAGTCCTCGCGTGCCGCGGCGCTGGAAGCCGTCGTCGATCTGCACACCTTCGACCCGGCCGATCTGGAGCGCATGGCCGCCAACGCCGGAGCGGTCGAAGTGCATACTGCCAGTGAAGAATTCACCGCCGCCATGCTGGGCTGGCCGGTGCGCACCTTCGAGGCCGCCGTGCCGCCGGGCCGTCTCGGCTGGGGCTGGGCCAAGTTCGCGTTCAGCAGTTGGACCACCCTGAGCTGGGTGGATGCCAACGTGTGGCGCCGAGTGGTGCCCAAGGGCTGGTTCTACAACGTGATGGTCACAGGGGTCAAGCCGTCGTAGAGTTCACGACGGCCGACGTCGCGTATCTGCGTTCGGATGCGGGACGCCAGGCGCTGAGTGAGGTCTCTCCGATGTCACTGTCGGGCGCGGCCTTGGTCAGCGACATCGCCTCTGTCCGAGGGCAATTCGGTGACCGCGCGGCGGTGCTCGTCGAAACCGTGCAGTTGCGGCGGCGGGCGCAGGCCAAGTTCACCGACCCGGGCCATTGGCTGCTCACCGACGAGGCGCTCCAACAGGCGACGGCCGCGCCGGTGGCCGTGCACCGGGCGCGCAGGCTGGCCGGTCGCCGGGTGCACGACGCCACCTGTTCGATCGGCAGTGAGCTTGTGGCGCTGCGTGATCGCGCAGCGCAACTGGTGGGCAGCGACCTCGACCCGGTGCGGTTGGCGATGGCCGCCAACAATGCCGACGGGGTGGACCTCTGCCGAGCCGATGCGCTGGCGCCTGTCACCCGCGACACCGTGGTGATCATCGACCCGGCCCGCCGATCCGGCGGGCGCCGCCGGTTCGATCCTCGGGCCTACACCCCGGCACTCGATGCGGTCCTGGACGTCTACCGCGACCGGGAGCTGGCGGTGAAGTGCGCTCCGGGAATCGATTTCGACGAACTGGCCAAGATGGGGTTCGCCGGGGAGATCGAGGTGACCTCGGTGGGCGGCAGCGTGCGCGAGGCCTGCCTGTGGTCACCCGGCCTCACCGACCCCGGAGTGCGGCGGCGGGCCAGCATGCTCGACACCGATGAGGTGCTCACCGATGCCGATCCCGACGACTGCCCGGTGGCGCCGGCCGGACGCTGGATCGTCGACCCCGACGGTGCGGTGGTGCGGGCCGGGCTGGTCCGCCACTATGCGGCCCGGCACGGTCTGTGGCAGCTCGACCCCGATATCGCCTACCTGTCCGGAGCCGAGTTGCCCACCGGGGTGCGCGGGTTCGAGGTCCTCGAACAGCTGCCCTTTCAGGAGCGCCGGCTGCGGGCGGCGCTGACGGCCCGCTCGGTGGGGGCGCTGGAGGTCCTGGTTCGTGGCCTCGACGTCGACCCCGACGCGCTCCGGGCACGGATGAAGTTGCGCGGCACCGAACGCCTGACAGTGGTGCTCGCGCGGCTCGGCTCCGGAGCGGCCAGCCGGGCAACGGCATTCATTTGTCGGCCGTCTCGATAGCGGCCACGTATTCTGAAACCACATACACCGGTGGATCAGCCGGTGCGAGTTGATCGCCTGCGAGGACGACTGACGATGCGAATTCCCCCTGTGACAGCGCTGCTGGCAGCCGGTGCGCTGCTCGGCGGGCTCGGTATGCCAGTGGCAGCTGCACAGTCGGCCTGCGCCGACCTCGGCGGCACCGTCGACGCGGACCAGACCTGTCTGGTGCACACCGCCAATGCCAGCTACACGCTGGATTACCGGTTCCCCGTCGGCTATCCGGATCAGCAGGCTGTCGGCGCGTATCTGCTGCAGACCCGTGACGGCTTCGTCAACGTCTCGGGGATGCCCGGGCTGCGCGATCAGCCGTACGTTCTCGACGCCAAGGGCACGGCCTACAGCTCGGGAACTCCGCCGCGGACCGAGAGCCTGGTCTTCGAGGTGTACCAGAACGTCGGCGGCGCCCACCCTCAGACCTGGTACAAGACCTTCAACTACAACGTGGCCACGCGGGCGCCGATCACCTTCGACACCCTGTTCAAACCGGGCTCGAGGCCGCTGGACGTGGTCTTCCCGATCGTGCAGCGCGAGCTGCAGAAGCAGTCCGGCGTCGAGCAGGCGATCCCGCCGACCATCGGTATGGATCCCGCGCACTATCAGAACTTCGCGATCACCGACGATTCGGTGATCTTCTTCTTCGGCCAGGGTGAACTGTTGCCCGAGGCAGCCGGGGCCAGCCAGGCCAGCGTGCCGCGGTCGGCCGTGGCGGCGCTGCTGGCCTGAAGCCCGGTCAGCTGAGATCAGGCACCGGGATCAGGCCGGTGCGAATCCGTACACCTGGCCGTCACTGGTCGCGGTGACGATCCGGCTGTCGTGTCCGATCGACACCCCCACCGGCCACCCGGTGGCCTCGGGCACGGGGTAGCTGTTGAGGGTCCGTCCGTCGGCGGTGTCGAAGACCAGCAGGGTCTGGCCGTGCCCGCCCTCGCGGGCCACCGTGTAGCCGACGCCGTCCGCACGGCTCGACGTGGTGAGTGGGACGACGTCGTCGCGGGTCCAGGCCACCTCGCCACGATCCCCGGCGTCGCGCACCGCGGTCAGTTTGGCGTCCGGTCCGCCGCCGGCCACGATCAGGCCGTCCGGCGACACCGACGGCGGGGTCTGGGCCAGATAGTTCAGCGGCACCGACCATTTCGGTGAGCCGTCGGCGGAATTGAGTGCCCACAGCTTCTGGTCGCGGCCGTTGACGTACACCGTCGAACCGTCGGCCGACAGCACCGGACTGGCCAACGGCCCACGGCCCACGGCATCGCTGGTCCATTCCTGCGTCAGCAACGTGTCCTGGCCCCGGTGGTATCGCAGGCCCATCAACACCGGTGCCTCGGCGCCGGGCTGCCACACGCTGAGCACCACCATGCCGGACTCATGGGAGAAGGCCGGCGCGGCCGCCACCGGGCACCGTGACCGGGCCGGCTGGCAGTCGCCCAGGCCACGCTGCGAATCCGTCGGGTCCACCCCGGAAACCAGATCCAGCGGTGTGCCCTCGACCGTGCCACGATGCCCGTTGAACACCAGCACCTGGCCCAGGTGGGTCACCACCAGCAGTTGTCCGTCATCGAGGAGCCGGGGCGTGGTGGGCATGCCGATCACCGGCTGGCGCCAGCGGATCCACTGAGTCGGCGGGAACGACAGGATGGTGCCGGGCTGGCCGACGTAGACGTTGTCGAACCCGTCGAACAGGGGACTGGACCAGCCGCCGCCCTGCACCAAACGGGTACACCAACGCTGGCGAGCGTCGTTGTTCGTCTCCCACACCATCAACGAACAGCCGCCGGCGGTCTGCGCATTGACCGCCAGATAGTCGCCGGACCCGAGCGCCACCTGGGCGCCCAGCTCGCCCTTCACCGAGCGGCTCCACTCCAGCCGGAGCGCCTCAGGGCCACCGGACCGCGCGTAGCTGCTGTTGGCGGCATCTCCGTACTGTGCCGACCAGCCTTGCGCGGCATGGGCGTCGACCCAGGAATCGGTGTTCTCGCAACCGGCGAGCAGACCCGTGAACAGCACCGCGACCGCCAGTGCAAGGTATCGCCGGAACACGATGTCCTTTCGTCGCCGAACACGCTCGGGGGCCGTATCTGTGGGCCCACGTGAGGTTACCCGGCCGCCCGGCCGGCAGGAGCGGAGGCGACCCGGGGACAGCGGGGGCGCTGCCGCAGCGGAGCGACCCGGGAACCCGCTCCGCGGCCTCGCGTAGGCTGTCCGGCCATGACGACGATGTGGGGCGCCCCGATTCACAAGCGCTGGCGGGGCTCACGGCTGCGTGATCCGCGCCAGGCCGATTTCCTGACCAAGGCGTCGCTGAAATGGGTGATCGACAACCGCGCCTACACCCCGTGGTACCTGGTGCGGTACTGGCGGCTGCTGAAGTTCAAGCTGGCCAACCCGCACATCATCACTCGCGGCATGGTCTTCCTCGGCAAGGGGGTGGAGATCCAGTGCACCCCTGAACTGGCCCAGATGGAGATCGGCCGTTGGGTGCACATCGGTGACAAGAACACCATCCGCTGCCACGAGGGCTCGCTGCGCATCGGCGACAAAGTGGTGCTGGGCCGCGACAACGTGATCAACACCTACCTCGACATCGAGCTCGGCGATTCCGCGCTGATGGCGGACTGGTGCTACGTGTGCGACTTCGACCACAAGATGGACAACATCGAGATGCCCATCAAGGACCAGGGCATCGTCAAGGGCCCGGTGCGCATCGGCCCGGACACCTGGATCGCGGCCAAGGTCACCATCCTGCGCAACACCTCGGTCGGCCGCGGCTGCGTGCTGGGCGCCCACGCCGTGGTCAAGGGGGAGATCCCCGATTTCTCGATCGCCGTCGGTGCGCCGGCCAAGGTGGTCAAGAACCGCAAGCTCGACTGGGAGACGTCGGCGGCCGAGCGTGCCGAACTCGCCGCGGCACTGGCCGACATCGAACGCAAGAAGGCCGCCAACAGCAACTGACGGGGGAGTCAGGCCCCGTTGCACACCCCGGAGTCGCGGATCACGTTGCCGTAGACGTTGGCCGTGGCGATGTTGGCATTGATGACCCCCGACGGCTGCTGCTTCTGCATCTTGTCGCTGATCTGGGTCAGCTGATACCACAGGTGATAGATCGAGTCGCCGTTGTACAGCGGTGAATACTGGCTCTGGTCCGGGTAGTTCGTGATGTACAGGGTGTGGGCGCGGGGATCCAGAAATGCCGCGGACTGGTCGACGTTGGCCCGCACGGCGTCGGCCGCGGCTTGTACGCCCGGCGCGGTCCAGTAGTCGTCACGATCGCCGAGGAAACGCTGGAACCCCACGATCTGGCTCATCAACGTGTCGTACTGGGCGTTGAACCACTGGCAGGACTCGCGCTGAGCGTCGATCTGCTGTGGCGTGACGCGCACCTGCCACAGGTTGTACGGGAACACCGTGTAGTTCGGCGCCCAGTCCGAGGGATGGGGCACGAACACCGGCAGCGAGGGCGCGGTGCCGTTGGGCTCGGCGCTCGCAGGCGCGGCCGAGCCGAGTGGGAGTACTGCGCCGACGAATGCAGCGCAGAGCGTACCTAGGTGTCTGCGGATCTGAACCACGACTCGATTGTGCTTGGTGGCCGCCGCGGGCGACAGCGGATCGGCCAGATCAGCGGTCCGGCAGAGCGTGCTCGACGATCGGCCGGCGTGGGTGCGGTTCGCGTTCGGCCCGCTTGGCAGCCAGATAGACCTGGTTGGTCTCGGCGGCCACGGTGTGCCAGTCGAAATCGGCACTGAGTCGCTCACGGGCGGCGTTCGCGCGTCGCTGCGCGGCCTCGGGGTCGTCGAGCACCGCACGTACCGCCGCTGCCAGACCCGCCACATCCCTTGGTGCGAACGACATTCCGGTCTGGCCGTCGATCACTGCCTCGCCCAGCCCGCCGACGTTGGAGGTCACCAGCGGGGTTCCGGTCGCCGCTGCCTCCAGTGCCACGATGCCGAACGGCTCGTAGTGACTGGGCAGCACCGCGGCGTCGGCGGCCTGCAGGGCCTGCAGCAGCTCCTCGTGCCCGAGCCGCCCGACAAATCGGGTTGCCTTGAGCACCTTGTGCTTTCGGGCCTGTTCGACGAGCCACTCGTACTGCGTGCCGTCACCGGCGATGGTCAGCGTGGTGCCGGGGTGCGCGCGCCGGATTCGGGGGAGGGCGGCGATCGCGTCGTGCACTCCCTTCTCGTATTCCAGACGGCCGACATAGAGCAGCTCGGCCGGCCCCGGCCGGGGGCGCCGCGGGGCGAACGGCCAGAGGTCGGCGTCGATGCCGTTGCGGATCACCCTGATCTCGGACAGCTCGGGTCCGAAGAGTTCGGTGATCTCCTCGCTCATCGACGCCGAACACGTGATCAGCGAATCGGATTCACGCACCAGCCAGGACTCCACGGCGTGGACCTGGCGGCTGATCGGTCCGGACACCCAGCCGGAGTGGCGGCCGGCCTCGGTGGCATGGATGGTGGAAACCAGTGGCACATCGAAGTATTCGGCCAGGGCGATGGCGGGGTGGGCCACCAGCCAGTCGTGGGCGTGCACCAGGTCGGGCACCCAGCGATCACCCGAATTGTCTTTGACGGCAAGGCCGGTGCGCACCATGGCATGCCCCATGGCCAGGGTCCAGGCCATCATGTCGGTGCCGAACTCGAACTCGTGCGGATCCTGCGCGGCGGCCACCACTCGCACGCCCTCGCTGACCTCGTCGGTCGACGGGTGCGTGCTCGGGTCGGTGTCGGTGGGTCTGCGGCTGAGGACCACGATCTCGTGGCCCGCTTCGGCCAGCGCGGTGGCCAGGTGGTGCACGTGTCGGCCCAGGCCGCCGACGACGACGGGCGGGTACTCCCATGACACCATCAGGATCTTCATGACTGCGTGCCTTCATGCCGGTGCGACTGTGCGGACAATGCTGTGGATCGGCGGCGTGTCGGGCGGCAGACGCGCACGCTCGCGCTGGAGGTCATTTTGGCAGACGCCGGGCGTCGAGGGCACCGAACAGGCCGTCGGCCTTGTTCCAGCCGTCGGCAAGGCGCTCGGCATGGTCGCGGCGGCCCGAGGCCAGCGCATCGGAGATCTCGCGGGTGGCGTGGGCGTGCAGGTGCGCCCGGTACCGCGCATAGTCGGCCGCCGAGTCCTTGCTGACCATGAACGGCCAGTCGCTGGACACCGTCAACAGTGTCTCGCGCAGGATCTGATCGGCCACCCGGTCGCGCAGGGTGGGCGCACCGACCGCCGCATGCTGGGCGAGCGCCTTGTCGACGGTGCTCAGTGCCCCGTCGACCACCTCGCTGTTGAGCTGCACCAGATCGGCCACCTTCTCGCCGTTCCAGACCTGCCAGTTCTTGCCCGAACCCCATGAACTGGGCGGCAATTCGACCGGGGCGCCGACAAATCCGCCGGCCTTGGCGTCCGCGAGCGTGCCCACCCGTACACCGGCCTTCGGCAGTGCCCGCAGGACCCGGCCCAGCCACTCCGGGCCCTCGTACCACCAGTGCCCGAACAGTTCGGTGTCGAACGCGGCCACCACATGTGCCGGGCGGCCGATCCGCTCGCTCTCGCTGATCAGGCGGCGGCGCACCACGTCGACGAAGTCGGCGACATGCTCGTCGATCGCCCGGTTGGCGCGCTGCGGATCGTAGGGCGCCTTCTCCTCGGACGGGACGTTGCGACCGGTGACCCGGGACGGTTTGAGCCCGGTGGTGTGGTCGTAGGTGTGGAAATCGCGGTAGGCGGCATGACCGGGATAGCCGGACTTGGGCGACCACACGCGGTAGCTGACCTGCAGATCGCGCCCGAAGGCCACCACGTCGGTGTCGCCGACCGGCCGGCCCAGCGCGGTGTCGCCGTGTAGCGACGGGCCGTCCACCATGAAGTGCCCCACCCCTGCGGCGGCGTAACCCGTCTCCATGCCCGGGGCGTACGCACATTCGGGTGCCCAGATGCCGGCGGGGGTGTGCGCGAAACGCTGCTGCGCGTCGGCCAGTCCCTCGCGCAGGGCGAACTCACGCAACCGGGGGTTCAGCAGCGGCTGGAACGGATGCGAGAGCGGGCCGCCGAGCAGCTCGATCGTCTCGGCGTCGATCAGTTGGCGCAGCAGCCCGCTGCCGCCGTGGCGCCAATGGGTGGTGAATTCGTCGATGGCCTGCCCGGCCTCCGCGTACTCGCGAATGCCGAACTGCCGCAAGCCTTCCGGCTCACGAAGCGTGGTGGCCTCCTGGGCCCGCAGCTGCCAGTTGGCCAGCCAGTGGTGCATGCCGGTCAGGCAGTACGGGTCATCGAGCTGTGCGGTGACCACCGGGGTCATGCCCAGGGTGATCAGATGCCTGCGATCCTCGGCGGCCAGGCCGCGCAGCACGCGCATCAACGGCAGATACGCCGCCGCCCAGGACTGGTAGAGCCACTCCTCGCCGACCGGCCAGCGGCCGTGGTGGGCCAGCCAGGGTAGGTGGGTGTGTAGGACGAGCGTGAACAAGCCCGGAGCCGGGTCGCCGGCGACATCAGGCCGGGGAGCCGGATCGCCGGCGACATCAGGCCGGGGAGCCGGATCGGGTTCGGGATTCGAGGTCACGGCCGCACCGCGATTGCGACCAGGTCGAGGCTGTCGTCGATGTCACGCTCGTCGGCGGAGGTGAGGTCGAAGTCGTCGATGGTCACCGCGGCGACGTCGGCGAGCAGCTGCTCGGGCCACGGTGCGTCGGCCACGGCCCGCTGCACCTGCGCTTCGATGATCGAACCGCCGTGGCGGGCGTCGAGCTCTTCCAGCCCGGCGCCGTGGAAAACGCCGAGCATCGACTCGACGGTGAATCCGGCATCGCGCAGCAGTTCGGTCAGTTCCGCGGCGTTCAGCTCGCGGGTGTGGAACGGGTTGAGCGGGGTGTCGCGACCGGGGGAGAAGGTGATGCGGTTGGGGGTGGAGACCAGGAAGACGCCGCCGGGCCGCAGCACCCGGAAACATTCGGATACGAACTGGGCCTGATCCCACAGGTGCTCGATGACCTGGAAGTTCACCACCACGTCGACCGACTCGTCGGCCAGGGGCAGCTCGGCGAGGTTGCCGTGCTGGATCTCCACCCTCGGGTAGCGGGCCCGAACGTGGGCCACGGTGGCCTCGTCGTAGTCCAGTGCGACGACGCGGCGGGCCACGTCGGCGATCAGATCGGCGCCGTAGCCCTCACCGCAGCCGGCCTCCAGGACCTCGCGATCCACGCACCGGTCGGCCAATCGCTGATACACCACCTCATGGCGGCGGAACCAGTAGTTCTCCTCGGCCAGGCCGGGGATGGTCCGCTCGCCGGTCAGGGGTAGGGCGTTATCCGGGTCGCCAACGAATGCGCTCATTGGAAGGCAGGCTAACCCAGGGTTACCCAGGTTGAAGGGGTCGGTGGCGATTCGACCTACGGTTCCCATACCTCAGGGGTGTGGTAGGGGAGGCCGGAATACAAACTCCGACCAGCTATGGTGTTCCTGCGAACCATCAAAAGTTACCGACCGGTAACATGGTGCTAGTTGCTCAGAACGTGATATGAGCCCGGGCCACCGGTCTCATCGAGGAGGACGAACCAGAGTCATGACGAACATCGTGGTCCTGATCAAACAGGTCCCAGACACTTGGTCGGAGCGCAAGCTGTCCGACGGCGATTTCACCCTCGATCGTGAGGCTGCCGACGCCGTGCTCGACGAGATCAACGAGCGCGCCGTGGAAGAGGCGCTGTTGATCAAGGAGCGCGAGGGTGGAGACAGCACCGTCACCGTGCTGACCGCCGGCCCGGAGCGCGCCACCGAGGCGATCCGCAAGGCGCTGTCCATGGGTGCCGACAAGGCTGTGCACCTCAAGGACGACGGCCTGCACGGCTCCGACGTCGTCCAGACCGCATGGGCCCTGGCCCGCGCGCTGGGCACCATCGAGGGCACCGAGCTGGTCATCGCCGGTAACGAGGCCACCGACGGTGTCGGCGGCGCAGTCCCGGCCGTGATCGCCGAGTACCTGGGCCTGCCCCAGCTGACCCACGTGCGCAAGCTGACCGTCGAGGGCGGCAAGGTCACCGCCGAGCGCGAGACCGACGAGGGCGTGTTCACCCTCGAGGCAACGCTTCCGGCCGTGGTCAGCGTCAACGAGAAGATCAACGAGCCCCGCTTCCCCTCCTTCAAGGGCATCATGGCCGCCAAGAAGAAGGAAGTGACCGTGCTCAGCCTCGCCGAGATCGGCGTGGAGGCCGACGAGGTCGGCGTCGCCAATGCCGGGTCCAAGGTGCTGTCGTCGACCCCGAAGCCGGCGAAGACCGCCGGTGAGAAGGTGACCGACGAAGGTGAGGGCGGCAACAAGATCGCCGAGTACTTGGTCGCTCAGAAGTTGATCTAGCAGCTGATTCGATTCGAACGAAAGACATAACGAGAACTCATGGCTGAAGTACTTGTGCTCGTTGAGCACTCCGAAGGCGCATTGAAGAAGGTCAGCGCCGAGCTCATTACCGCCGCCCGGGTGCTGGGTGAGCCTGCCGCTGTCGTGGTGGGCAAGCCGGGCACCGCTGCCCCGCTGGTCGACGGCCTCAAGGCCGCCGGTGCGGCCAAGGTCTACGTCGCCGAGTCCGACGACGCAGAGAACTACCTGATCACCCCCGTGGTCGACGTTCTGGCCGGGCTGGCCGAGTCGGCCGCCCCCGCCGGCGTGATCGTGGCCGCCACCGCTGACGGCAAGGAAATCGCCGCCCGCCTGGCTGCCCGCATCGGCTCGGGCCTGCTGGTCGACGTGGTCGACGTCAAGGAAGGCGCGGTGGGCGTCCACAGCATCTTCGGTGGCGCCTTCACCGTCGAGGCCCAGGTCACCAGCGACACCCCGGTGATCACCGTGCGTCCGGGTTCGGTCGAGGCCGCTCCCGCCGACGGTGCCGGCGAGGTCGTCAACGTCGAGGTCCCGGCCCAGGCCGAGAACGCGACCAAGATCACCAAGCGCGAGCCTGCTGTCGCCGGCGACCGCCCCGAGCTCACCGAGGCCGCCGTCGTGGTCGCCGGTGGCCGTGGTGTGGGTGGCGAGGACGGCTTCCATGACGTCGTCGAGCCGCTGGCCGACGCCTTCGGTGCCGCCGTCGGCGCCTCGCGTGCCGCGGTCGACTCGGGCTACTACGGTGGCCAGTTCCAGGTCGGTCAGACCGGTAAGACCGTGTCGCCGCAGCTGTACATCGCCCTGGGCATCTCCGGCGCGATCCAGCACCGGGCCGGCATGCAGACGTCGAAGACGATCATCGCGGTGAACAAGGACGAGGAAGCGCCGATCTTCGAGATCGCCGACCTCGGCATCGTCGGTGACCTGTTCAAGGTCGGCCCGCAGCTGACCGAGGCGGTCAAGGCCCGCAAGGGCTGACGGTCTCTCGACCAGTAGTCAACGCGAACCCCGGCGCACCTGGTGCGCCGGGGTTTTGCGTTGTCGGGGGTGGCGCGACGCGGGGCGCGGGCCGAACAGACTACGGACTTTCCAGGGTTTGCCTCTGGGCGCGCGGTGCCAGGCTGGATTCGTGGCCGGATGACGGTTTTTCACCATGGTGAGGCCACGCCAGAGAAAGGTATTCGCACAATGAAAATCACAGTGATAGGCGCCAGCGGCCAGATCGGGTCGCGGGTCGTGCGGTTGCTCACCGAAGCGGGGCACGACGTGATCGCCGCCTCCCTTTCGTCAGGCGCCAACGTGCTGACCGGTGAAGGCCTGGTAGACGCGCTCAGCGGGGCGGACGCGCTCGTCGACGTGGTCAACTCGCCGTCGTTCGAGGACACCGCCGTGATGGACTTCTTCACCACGTCCTCGCGCAATCTGGTGGCCGCGGCCAAGGAGACGGGCGTCGGGCACTACGTCGCACTGTCGATCGTGGGCACCGACGGCCTCCCGGACAGCGGCTACATGCGGGCCAAGGTGGCCCAGGAGAAGAACATCACCGAGTCTGGTCTGCCGTACACGATCGTGCGCGCCACGCAGTTCCAAGAGTTCGCCGAGGCCATCACGGGGTCGCTGGTGGTGGGTGACGAGGTTCGCGTCCCCGATGCCCGGATCCAGCTGATCTCCGTCGACGACGTCGCCGCCGAGGTGGCCAAGGCGGCCCAGGCCGCGCCGCTCAACGGAATCGTCAACATCGGTGGGCCCGAGAAGATCTCGTTCGCCGACATGGCCCGCGCGGTGCTCGCCAAGCAGGGCGACGACAAGCCGGTGGTGGTCGACCCGAAGGCCACGTACTTCGGCACGGTCGTCGATGACAACAGCCTGGTCACCGGTGACGACGGAATACTCGGCGAGATCCGCTTCGCCGACTGGATCGCGGCGCGCTGACATGCCTGTTTCAGCTGAGCGCGAGCAGGCGCTACATGACGCCATGACCGTGGTCGCCACCGCGAAGCCGCCGTTCATACCGCCGAACGCCGAAGTGATGACGACGATCATCGAGTGGCCCGCAGGCTCGCCCGGCGCGCCGCCGCACCGCCACCCCGCTGGTCCGGCCTTCGGCTATGTGCTCGAGGGCGAGATGCTCTTCGAGCTCGAGGGGGAGGCGCCACGGGTGGTCAAGGCCGGCGAGGCGTTCTGGGAACCCGGCGGTGACGTCATCCACTACTCGGATGCCAACAACCGTGACGACGTGCCGCTTCGGTTCCTCGTCAACATGCTGTGCGTGCCCGGTCAACCGATGCTGGTGATCGTCGACGACGAGGAACTCGAAGCTCGCAAGGATCGCCGAGTCCGATAATGGCCGAGTTCGGAGACGTCGTGCGGTCACGCCGGTCCTCGCGGATGTTCTTGCCGGACAAGCCCGTTCCGCGCGAGCTCCTCGACGAGGCGCTCGAGCTGGCGACCCGGGCGCCGTCGAACTCCAACACCCAGCCGTGGCACGTCTTCTTCGCCACCGGCGAGCGGCGCGTTCGCTTGGTCGACGCGCTGCTCGCCGCGGTCGATGCGGCACCGCCGGCGATCCAGGTCGCCGGCCTGCCCCCGCAATTCGCCCACCGGCGCCGGGAAACCGGCGCGCTGGTGTACGGCGCGATGGAGATCGCCCGCGACGATGCCGACGGGCGCTGGGCCGCGCAGCGGCGGAACTGGGAGTTCTTCGGTGCACCCGTCGCCGGGGTGGTGTGCATGCATCGTGAGTTCGGCAGCGTCGACGCGATCGGCGTCGGCATGTTCCTGCAGACGTTGCTGCTGGCGCTGAACGAACGGGGTCTGGGTAGTTGCGTGCAGGTGTCGATCGGGTTGTATCCCGATGTGTTGCGTGAACAACTCGGAATCCCAGAGGATCTGACGATCCTGTGCGGGATGTCGATCGGCTACGCGGACGAGGCGTTTCCGGCCAACCACGTCGTCACACCGCGCGATCCGATCGGTGAGAACGTGGTGTTCCTCGACACCTGACCCGGCAGCACAAAACGTCACCTGGCGCTCACAGACATGTCATACGGGCGATGCCGTATGGAGACCCGGCTGGGCGACCGTGCTGGCTATGAGCACTGCATCTGTACTCATCGCCGCTGATCACGTCGACAGCGCGGCGCCCGATGCGCCGCGCTACACCCTGTTGTTGTCCGCCGATCCCGAGCTCATCGAGGCCGCCCAGCGGCTTCGCCACGACGTGTTCACGTCCGAACCCGGATTCGCCCTCACCGGGGCGACGGACGGACGTGACGCCGACCGGTTCGACGAGTACTGCGACCACCTGCTGGTGCGTGAGGACCGCTCCGGCGAGTTGGTGGGTTGCTACCGGATGCTGCCGCCGCCGGGCGCCATCGCCGCCGGCGGGCTGTACACCGCCACCGAGTTCGACGTGCGCGGCCTCGACCCGCTGCGGCCCTCACTCGTCGAGATGGGCCGCGCGGTGGTGCGGGCCGATCACCGCAACGGTGGCGTCGTTCTGCTGATGTGGGCGGGAATCCTGGCCTACCTCGACCGCTCCGGCTATGACTACGTGACGGGCTGCGTCTCGGTGCCGACGGCCGGAAACGCCGACGGCCCGCCGGGAACCCAGATCCGGGGAGTCCGTGACTTCGTGCGCCGCCGCCACGCCGCACCGGCTGAGCACACGGTGTACCCGTACCGCCCGGTGATCCTGGACGGGAGGGGGCTCGACGACATCGACCCGCCGTCGCGAACCACGGTGCCGCCGTTGATGCGGGGCTACCTGCGGCTCGGTGCGCAGGTGTGCGGAGAACCCGCACACGATCCCGACTTCGGGGTGGGGGATTTCCCGGCCCTGCTCGACAAGCGCCGCGCCGACGTCCGTTACCTCAAGCGCCTGCGGTCGGTCTCCGCGGCCGCCGACATGGCCGACGGGATGGGTGGGGGTGCGTCATGACCAGCCCGACGTGTGAGCACTCCTGGCTGCCCCGCGCGTCGTGCGACGCCAGCTGCGTCCATGCCGGCAGTGCCGACGCCGGCCGCCGGCTGGTGGTCTGGGTTCGCACCTCGGTACGGGTGATCATGGCCATCGTGTTGGCGCCCGGGGTGCCGCTGCTGGCAGTTCCGATGCCTGGCCGGTCCCATGTGCAGCGGTTCTACTGCCGGTTGATGCTGCGTTGCTTCGGGGTGCGAATTTCCTTGTCGGGCGGGCCTATTCGCAACCTACAGGGCGTGCTCGTGGTGAGCGGCCACGTGTCGTGGCTGGATATCTTCACGATCGGCGCGGTGCTGCCCGGATCGTTCGTGGCCCGGGCCGACCTGGTGGAATGGCCCGCGGTGGGCCGGCTGGCCCGGGTGATGAAGGTGATCCCGATCGACCGCGGCAGCCTGCGTCGACTGCCCTCGGTGGTGCACACCGTTGCCGAACGCCTGCGTGCCGGGCACACCGTGGTGGCCTTTCCGGAGGGCACCACCTGGTGCGGGCTGGCCTACGGCCCGTTCCGGCCGGCGATGTTCCAGGCCGCGATCGACGCGGCCCGGCCGGTGCAGCCGCTGCGGCTGGTCTACCGGCACCGTGACGGGCGGCCGTCGACGGTCCCCGCGTTCGTCGGCGAGGACACCCTGCTGCGATCGGTCCGGCGGGTCATCACCGCACGTCGTACCGTGTGCCACGTCCACGTCGGATCGCTGCAGCTGCCCGGGGATGACCGCCGCGCGCTGGCCGGACGGTGCGAGGCGGTCGTGCGCGGACACCAGCAACTCCCCGGTGCGCCTGCGCACGTTCTGGCTGCCTGACCGCGGCTGGGAAGGCGGCCCGCCTGCCAGCGGCTATTCTGGGGAGGTTATGACCTCTATCCCGACGGCATCCGCGGGCAGGCCGGTCTATCTCGATCACGCCGCCACCACCCCGATGCATCCAGCTGCCATCGAAGCGATGACGGCTGCGCTGGCGAGCGTCGGCAACGCCTCCTCACTGCACGGGTCGGGACGCCTGGCCCGGCGCCGGATGGAGGAGGCGCGCGAAACCCTGGCCGGCCTGCTGGGCTGCCGGCCCTCCGAGGTGATCTTCACCGCCGGCGGCACCGAGAGCGACAACCTCGCCGTCAAGGGCATCTACTGGGCCCGCCGCGACGCCGAGCCCGCGCGGCGGCGCATCATCACCACCGCCGTCGAGCATCACGCCGTACTCGATGCCGTGCAGTGGCTCGCCGACCACGAGGGTGCCGAGGTCACGTGGCTGCCGGTTGACGCCGACGGCGTGGTCACGCCCGAATCGCTGCGCGCGGCGTTCCAGGCCGGCGATGGACCCGGCGACGTCGCCCTGGTCAGCATCATGTGGGCCAACAACGAGGTCGGCACGATCATGCCGATCGCCGAACTGGCTGCGATCGCCGCCGAGTTCGAGGTCCCGATGCACAGCGACGCCATCCAGGCGGTGGGCCAGATCCCGGTCGATTTCACCTCCGCCGGATTGGCCGCCATGAGCGTGGCCGCACACAAGTTCGGCGGCCCGATGGGTGTCGGCGCGCTGGTACTGCGCCGCGACACCGCCTGCGTGCCGCTGCTGCACGGCGGCGGTCAGGAACGCGACGTGCGTTCCGGGACGCCTGACGTGGCCGGCGCGGTGGCGATGGCCGCGGCCGCCGAGGTGGCCATCGGAGGGCTCGCCGAGCACAGCCGCCGGATGCAGGCGTTGCGAGACCGGCTGATCGACGGGGTGCTGGCCACGATCGAGGATTCGTACCTGAACGGGCCGCGGGGGGCCGGGCGGCTCCCCGCCAACACCCACTTCACTTTCCGTGGCTGCGAAGGTGATTCGCTGCTCATGCTGCTCGATGCCAAGGGCGTCGAATGCTCCACCGGCTCGGCGTGTACCGCCGGCGTGGCGCAGCCTTCGCACGTCCTGATCGCCATGGGCGCCGACCCGGCCACCGCACGGGGGTCGCTGCGATTCTCGTTGGGGCACACCAGCACCGACGCCGACGTCGATGCCGTGCTTGAGGTGCTGCCCGCGGCCGTCGAGCGGGCCAGGCAGGCCGCCCTGGCGAGCGCCGGAAGGTCGTTCTCATGAGGGTGCTGGTGGCGATGAGCGGCGGCGTGGATTCGTCGGTGGCCGCCGCGCGGATGGTCGACGCCGGCCATGATGTCGTCGGTGTGCACCTGGCGCTGTCGTCGGCGCCGGGGACGCTGCGCACCGGATCGCGGGGGTGTTGCTCCAAGGAAGACGCTGCTGATGCCCGCCGTGTCGCCGACATACTCGACATCCCGTTCTATGTATGGGATTTCGCCGACCGCTTCAAGGACGATGTGATCGACGATTTCGTCGAGTCCTACGCCCGCGGCGAGACCCCGAACCCATGTGTGCGCTGCAATGAGCGGATCAAGTTCTCCGCGCTGGCGGCGCGGGCGCTGGCGCTGGGGTTCGACGCGGTGGCCACCGGCCACTACGCGCGGCTGTCCGACGGCCGGCTGCGCCGCGCGGTCGACGCGGACAAGGACCAGTCCTACGTGCTCGGTGTCCTCACCGCCGAGCAGCTGTCGCATGCGATCTTCCCGATCGGTGACACACCGAAGCCTCAGATCCGGGCCGAGGCCGCCGAGCGCGGTCTGGCTGTCGCGGAAAAGCCTGACAGCCATGACATCTGCTTCATCCCGACCGGTGACACCCAGGCCTTCCTGGGTGCGCGCATCGGGGTCCGCCGCGGCAACGTGATCGACAATGAGGGCACCGTGCTCGCCGAACACGAAGGCGTGCACGGTTTTACGATCGGTCAGCGCAAGGGGCTCGGAATCGCGGGACCCGGCGCCGACGGCCGGCCGCGTTATGTCACCGGCATCGATGCCGAGACGGGCACGGTGCGGGTCGGCGCCGCCGAAGATCTCGAAGTGCGCGAGCTGATCGGTGACAAGCCGGTGTTCACGAGTGGGACGGCGCTGCAGGGGCCGGTGGAATGCCAGGTTCAGGTGCGGGCGCACGGCGGGCTCACCGATGCGGTGGCCGAGCTGTGTGACGGCCGGCTCGCGGTGACGTTGCGGGTGCCGCTGCGTGGGGTGGCGCCGGGCCAGACGATGGTGCTGTACCGGCCCGACACTGCCGAGGGCGACGAGGTCATCGCCAGCGCGACCATCGCACGCGCGTGAGTGTGTTCGCAGCGGCAACCGGCATCGGATCCTGGCCGGGCACCGAGCCGCGGGCAGCCGCCGAGGTCGTCGTGGGCGAATTGCACACCCTGTCGCACCTGGTGGAGCTGCCGGCGCGGGGCATCGGCGCCGACCTGATCGGGCGAGCCGGTGCGCTTTTGGTCGACATCGGTATCGACACCGTGCCGCGCGGGTACCGCATCGCCTCCGGCCGCAGCAGCGCGCTGCGCCGCGCGGTGAGCCTGCTCGGCGAGGACATCGATGCGCTCGAAGAGGCCTGGGAGCGTGCCGGGTTGCGGGGCAGTGGCCGTGCCGTGAAGGTGCAGGCGCCTGGTCCGATCACGTTGGCCGCCCAACTGGAACTGCCCAACGGGCATCGGGCGATCACCGACCGCGGCGCGCTGCGTGACCTGGCCGCCTCGCTGGCCGAGGGCCTCGCCGTCCATCGCGCGGAGGTGGCCAGGCGGTTGGAGACGCCGGTGGTGGTCCAGCTCGATGAGCCGTCATTACCCGCCGCGCTGGCCGGGCGGCTGTCCGGGGTCACCAGTTTCACCCCGGTACATCCGGTGGACGAGCCGCTGGCGATGAACCTGATCGACGCGTGCGTGGGCGCGGCGGGCTCCGAGGTCGCGCTGCACAGCTGTGCCCCCGAACTGCCGTGGAAGGCGTTGCAGCGCAGCGCGGTTCATGCTGTGTCGGTGGACGTCTCGACGCTGACGCCCGCGGACCTGGACGGCATCGGCGAGTTCGTCGATTCCGGACGGACCGTGCTGCTGGGGGTGGTGCCGTCGACCGCGCCTGAGGGCAGGCCGTCGGCCGAAGAGGTCGCCAAGGCGGCAGTGGCGTTGACCGATCGGTTGGGATTCGCCCGGTCGGTGTTGCGGGATCGGATCGGTATCACGCCCTCGTGTGGGCTGGCCGGTGCCACGTCGCAGTGGGCACGCAAAGCGGTGGAGCTGACGCAGAAGGCCGCCGATGCGTTCGCCGAGGACCCGGACGCGATCTAGCAGAGGCAACCAAAAGGTTGCGTTTAGTCCGATGTGGCGCTAGCCTGAAAGGCAACTGAAAGGTTGCATATGAGTACCGATCGGATCGAAAAGGAAGTTCTGCTCAAGGCTCCGCTGGAGCGGGTGTGGCGCGCGATCAGTGATTCCGGGGAGTTCGGCCGCTGGTTCGGGGTCCGGTTCGACGGCCCCTTCGTTGCCGGGCGATCCGTCAACGGGGTGATGACGCCGACCGAGGTCGACGACGAGGTCGCCGCCATGCAGGAGCCCTACGCGGGTGAGGCCGACGCCTGGCACATCGTGGCGCTCGAGCCGCCGCACCGGCTGGCCTTCCGATGGCATCCGTACGCCGTCGAACCCGGCGCACGTGATCCGGAGGCACCCACCACCCTCGTCGAGTTCACGCTGGCCGAGACCGATGGCGGGGTTCTGCTGCGCATCGTCGAATCGGGATTCGACGCGATTCCCGCGGCGCGGCGGAAGCCGGCATTCGAGGCCAACAGCGAAGGCTGGGCCCACCAGGCCGAGATGGTGCGAAAGTACCTCGCGCTCGGCGAGCAGGTGTGACGGCCGCCGTCGCCGAGCGGGCGTCTCTGTTCGACGCGCTCGGCGATCCCAACCGGCTGCGCATCGTCACGCGGCTCTGCGAGGGTGGTCCGTGTTCGACGGTCCAACTGACACAGGTGATTCCGGTGACGCGTCAGGCCGCGACCAAGCACCTGCTGCTGTTGGAGGCGGTGGGCCTGGTGACCAGTGACCGCAAGGGACGTGAACGCATCTGGCGGATCCAGCCGGAGCCGTTGGAGCAGGCGAGCGACTACCTGACCGCACTGTCGCGTCGTTGGGACGATGCGCTCGACCGGTTGCGCGCGTTCGTCGAGGAGTAGCCACCGGCGGGCATCACCACGTTGTGTCACGCCCGCGTCACGACGTGGCTAGCGGTTGCGCAGCTCCCGGCGCAGGATCTTGCCGGCCGCGGACTTCGGCACCGCGTCGATGAACTCGACCTGGCGCACCTTCTTGTAGGGCGCGACCTGGCCGGCGACGAACGTGATGACCTCGTCGCCGGTCAGCTCCGCGCCGGATTGTCTGACCACGAAGGCTTTCGGCACCTCTTCGCCGGATTCGCTGTCCTGCACCCCGATCACCGCGGCGTCGGCGACACCGGGATGGGTCAACAGCACGGCCTCCAGCTCGGCCGGGGGTACCTGGTAACCCTTGTACTTGATGAGCTCCTTGAGCCGGTCGACGATGTAGACGCAGCCCGTGGCGTCGACCTTCGCCAGGTCGCCGGTGTGCAGGAAACCGTCGGAGTCGATGGTCTCGCTGGTGGCTTCCTCGTTGTTGAGGTATCCGGCCATCACGTTGGGGCCTTTGAACCACAGCTCACCGGTTTCGCTCAAACCTTCTGCCGGGATACCGATTTCGGCGCCGGTATCCGGGTCGACGAGCTTGCTCTCCGCGTTCGGCACCGTCCAGCCGCACGAGTCCAACGGCGCGACACTGCCGATCAAGGCCAGGCCACCGTCGGTCGGGGTGATGTGGCTGACCGGGCTCAGCTCGCTCATGCCGTAGCCCTGAACCACATTGCAGCCCAACCGGTTGGCCACCGCATGGCCGAGCTCCGCGTCCAGCGACGCCGCACCGGACATGATGCCCTTGAGCGAGGACAGGTCGTAGGAATCGATGAGCGGGTGCTTGGCCAGGGCGACGGCGACCGGCGGGGCGATGTAGGCGAACGTGCACTTGTGATTCTGGATGTTGCCGAGGAACTGCGCGAGGTCGAACGACGGCATGATGATCAGCCGGGCCCGCGCGTGCAGTGCGGCGTTGAGCAGCACCGTCATTCCGTAGATGTGGAAGAAGGGCAGCACGGCCAGCAGCCGGTCGTCGGAGGTCATGCCCTGCAGTGGGCGGATCTGCGCGACGTTGGCCGTCAGATTGGCGTGGGTGAGCATGACGCCCTTGGGGTTTGCCGTCGTCCCCGAGCTGTAGGGCAGCACCGCCAGATGTGTTGCCGGGTCGAAACTGACGTCGGGTGCCGGGCCCTCGGCGCCGATGCCGCTGGAGTCGGGGTCGTCGAGCACCACCACCTGGTCTGCGGACAGACCTGCCGCCTCGGCTCCATCCAAGGCCTGCGGCCTCAGGGCGTTCACGGTGACCAGCAGGCGGGCCTTCGAGTCCATCAGTTGCTTGGCGATGTCGTGCGCGGTGAACAACGCGTTGACGGTGGTGGCGGTGGCGCCCGCGCGCAGAATGCCGTGGAACGCGATCGCGAATCCCGAGCTGTTCGGGGACAACAGCGCCACGACGTCACCGACGCCGACCCCGCGGGCCGCCAACCCGCCCGCGAACGCGTCGATCCGGCTGACCAGCTCGCCGTAGGTCGTCTCGGTTCCGGAGGCGGCGTCCACCATGGCGGTGCGCCCGGCATCGGCCGGAGACAGCTCGGCGAACAGGTAGTCGTAGATGCTGACGGTGGGCAGCGCCACGTCGGCGAACGGACTGGCGAAACTCATGGCTGCTCCCGTTTCAGTTCTCGTCGAGTTTTTTGATGAGTCGGCGAGAGGCGACCAACCGGAACGAGGCGTCGATGAGTTCGCGGACCTCGACCCAATCTACCTTTGCCGCAGTGAAGTCCAGACCGAGCCAGCCGAACGGGCCCATGTAGGCCGGGAAGAAGAATCGGCGGTCCTGCTCGAGTGCGCGGCGGTCACTCTCGTCGACCTTGATCAGCAGCGAATGCGGAAACGGCACCATCTCGCCGCGGCCCTCGGGTTTCACGTTGCCGCCGTACATGGCGAACATCTTCGGTGCGCAGAACACCGGCCTACCCCACGAGATCTTCTCGAAGGCCTCGGGAAACCCCAGGGCCACCGTACGGAGTTCGGCCAGGCCCAAGTCGTCGTCACTGAACATGATCGGGTGCGGCATGTGGTCAGGGTAGCGGGGCGTGCCGACTCGCTGGATGCATCATTAGGCTAGCCTTACCTAATCGAAAAGGAAGGTGGACATGCCCACGACTTGGCTGGATTCCCTGACCCGGCAAACCCGCCGGACGGGGACGTATCCCTATCCCCATCAGGCTGCCTACTTCCTGAACAATCCGCTGCGACGACTCAGTGGCGATGACGACCGTGCGGTCAAGCGGCTCGAGCTGACCGGGTTCGAACGGGTGCTCGAAATCGGGCCGGGTCCTGGATACTTCAGCGTCGCGATCGCCCGCAACCTGCACCGGGGCCGGTTGGACCTGCTGGACATTCAGTTGGAGATGCTGGACAAATCCCGCAGCGCACTGGACCGCGCCGAGTGCTACAACGTCAGCTTCCACATGGGCGATGCCGACGAAGAACTGCCGTTCTATGACGACAGTTTCGACGTGGCATTCCTGGCTTCGTCGTTCGGCCAGATATCGGACAAGCGAGGGTGCGTCAGGTCACTGCACCGGATCCTCAAACCCGGTGCGCTGCTGGTGTTCCGCGAAGGGTTCCCTGACCCGGACCGCCTGACCGTGACCGAGCTGCGTGAGCTGGTGGAAGCCGATGACTTCGAGTTCTGCGGTGCCACCGGCAACCGCTGGCACGACATCGTGAGGTTCCGCCGCTTGCCGCTGCCCTGAACTGTCGGCGCACTCGACTAGCCTGCTCAGAGTGAGTGACAAGCCAACCGTTGATGCCGACGCCGTGCTGCCCGAACAGCCCGATGCCGACCTGCGACGGCGCTGGCAGGAACTTGCCGACGAGGTCCGCGAACATCAGTTCCGCTACTACGTCAGGGACGCGCCGATCATCTCCGACGCGGAGTTCGACAAGCTGCTGAGGGAGCTGCAGGCACTCGAAGACGCCAATCCCGAGCTGCGCACCCCCGACTCACCCACGCAATTGGTCGGCGGCGCCGGCTTCGCCACCGATTTCGCGGCCGCCGAACATCTGGAACGGATGTTGTCCCTGGACAACGTGTTCGATTCCGATGAGCTGACCGCATGGGCGGCACGGATCAGGGGCGAGACCGGAGACGCCGCCCACTACCTGTGCGAGCTGAAGATCGATGGAGTCGCGCTTGCGCTGGTCTACCGGAACGGTCGGCTGGTACGCGCCGCGACCCGCGGCGACGGGCGCGTCGGCGAGGACGTCACCCTCAACGCCCGCACCATCGAGGACATCCCGGAGCAGCTGACGGCGTCCGACGAGTTCCCGGTACCTGCCGTGCTGGAGGTACGCGGTGAGGTGTTCTTCCGGGTATCCGACTTCGAAGACCTCAACGCCGGTCTGGTCGCCGAGGGCAAGCCACCGTTCGCCAACCCACGTAACAGCGCGGCAGGCTCGCTGCGGCAGAAGAACCCGGCGGTCACCGCGCGGCGCAGGTTGCGGATGATCTGTCACGGGCTCGGCCACATCGAAAGCGCCGGAGGCTTCCCGTTCGCGTCACTGCACGACGCATACCGCGCCCTGGGTGCGTGGGGCCTGCCGGTGTCCGAACACACCACCAAGGTTTCCGGCGTCGCCGAGGTTGCCGAGCGGATCGCCTACTGGGGCGAGCATCGCCACGACGTCGAGCACGAGATCGACGGTCTGGTGGTCAAGGTCGACGAGGTGGCGCTGCAGCGCCGGCTCGGCTCGACCTCGCGGGCACCGCGTTGGGCAGTGGCCTACAAGTACCCGCCCGAAGAGGCCACCACGAAGCTGCTCGACATCCGCGTCAGTGTGGGGCGCACCGGCCGGGTCACCCCGTTCGCCTACATGGAGCCGGTCAAGGTGGCCGGTTCGACCGTCGGCCTGGCCACGCTGCACAACGCGACCGAAGTGCAGCGCAAAGGCGTGTTGATCGGCGACACCGTGGTGATCCGCAAGGCCGGCGACGTGATCCCCGAGGTGCTCGGGCCGGTGGTCGATCTGCGCGACGGCTCCGAGCGGCCGTTCGTCATGCCGACGCACTGCCCCGAATGCGGCACCCCGCTGGCCCCGGCCAAGGAGGGTGACGCCGACATCCGCTGCCCGAACACCCGCAGCTGCCCGGCGCAGTTGCGCGAGCGCGTGTTTCACGTTGCGGGCCGCGGCGCGTTCGACATCGAGGGGCTCGGCTACGAGGCGGCCACCGCGCTGCTGCAGGCCGGGGTGATCGCCGACGAGGGTGATCTGTTCACCCTGACCGCCGACCAGTTGCTGCGGACCGAACTGTTCACCACCAAGGCCGGCGAGCTGTCGGCCAACGGCAAGCGCCTGCTGGCCAACCTGGACAAGGCCAAGGCCCAGCCGCTGTGGCGGGTGCTGGTGGCGTTGTCTATCCGCCACGTGGGCCCCACCGCGGCGCGGGCACTGGCCACCGAGTTCGCCAGCCTGGACGCCATCGTCGAGGCGTCCGAGGAACGGCTCGCCGCTGTGGAAGGGGTGGGCCCGACCATCGCCGCCGCAGTGGTCGACTGGTTCACCGTCGACTGGCACCGCGCCATCGTGGACAAGTGGCGCACCGCCGGGGTCCGGATGGCCGACGAGCGCGACGCCAGCATCGAGCGCACGCTGGAAGGGCTGTCGATCGTGGTGACCGGATCGTTGCCCGGGTTCTCCCGCGACGAGGCCAAGGAAGCCATCATCAGCCGCGGCGGCAAGGCGGCCAGCTCGGTGTCCAAGAAGACCGCCTACGTGGTGGCCGGCGACGCCCCTGGATCCAAGTACGACAAGGCGGTGGAGCTCGGGGTTCCGATCCTCGACGAGGACGGGTTCCGCGCACTGCTCGCCGAAGGCCCGCCTGCCGCGGACTGAAATTGGTGCCCGTGGGTCGGTCGCGCGCATCTTACGGTTGGCTGTGTGAGAGCTGACTCGCGGTGGCCGCTGGTCCAGGTGGTGGTTGCCGCCGCGGGGCTGCTGCTTGCGGTCGTGCCGTTCTATGTCCATGTCTCAGTGGTTGTCGCGGTCATGGCGATCGCGGTCGGAGCAGGCGGTCTGGGGCTGGGGGTGCGCGGCTTGGTCCGGTCGCCGGGCTTCTCGGTAACTGCCCTCACCGGGATCACCGCAGGCGGTCTCGCAGTGTTGCTCGCCGTGGTGGCGATACTTGTCGACGTCACTGTTCCTGCGGTCGCGCCTGCGAACGATCGCCACGTCGACACCCCGCAGGTTCTCGACGACGAACTCGAAGTCAATTTCGGCGCATTCAGGTACCGCACCGGTGTGGGCGCCACCGGGCGTACGTGGGTGTGGGAATCCGGATTGCCGATCACGGTGCGCAACAAGCTCGATGCGACGCGCACATTCGAACTCACGGTCGCAGGGTTCGAGAGCGAACACCGTCAAGTGGCCGACGCCAGTGACCGGTTCACGCTCAAACCTGGTGCCACCCAGACCATCGACTTCTTCGCCTATGGGCTCAGCCCCCGGGTCGCGGAGAAACTCAAGAGCGCGGATCTGCGGGTCATCGTGGCGCACAGCGCTGACACGGATCCGGCCGCGACGCAGTACCTCGGCGCGGGCACCGAGACTGTGCTTGCCGACCAACTCGAGGTGAAGTTCGGCGAACCCGGTCCGTATTCCATCAACGGGATCAACGTCGGCATCGAGGTTCCCCTCACGCTGGTCAATCGACTGGACGAGGCGCGGACATATTCCGTCGAGATAGTCGCGATGGACGGAAATGTGCAATTGGCAACAGGATTGGTGACCGAAGTCTTGGCCCCGCATGCAATCGGCCGGGCCTCGGTGACACTCGACAAGATGGCGAATCCCAACGCCACTTACGAAGTGCTCGTGGCGAATTCCTATCCGGTTGCCGAAGGGAGCGGTACGTGAGCCCGGACGATCCAACGCCACCGGTGTGGCCCCTGGTGGCAATCGTGTTGGGAGTGTCCGGGTTCGGCCTGGCCTTCGCGCCGTACCCAGCGGGGTTCGTCGCCGGTGCGGCGGGATTGGTCGGCGTCATCGCGGGGACCGTCGCCGTCATCCGGGTCAGGTGGAGTCGGGGACGGTCGCCCGCGCTCGCCGTAGGCGGCATCGCATTGTCGGTGGCGGCGATCGCGGTGGCGTCGGTGAGTACCGCGAGGGCCCTGGATCGTCAGCCGCCCGCGGACAAGACCGATCACGTGATGGCCCGCGAACTCGACGTCCGCATCGGGGATTTCGAGGCGTCGCCTCCGGGGAAGCACGGTAGGCCGTCGTCGGGTCCTCGACTGTTGGTGACGCTCACCAACAAACGGGACGTCCCCGCGACCTATTCGATTGCGGTCGGCGGCTATCTGGGCGACAGCGACGAACAGATCCGAGCGGACCGCATCCCGGTCACCCTGGCCGGCGGTGCCAGCCAGGAGGTGGAGATGTTCACGAAGGCCGACAAGTCGACCGCCCAGCGGTTGCAGGGCGCTGATTTTCGTTTGATCGGTGCGTGGTCCCACGTTCCGGAGCTCGGCGCGTGATACCGGCGGCCGGGATCGTCGCCGGAGCGGGCGGTGTCGTGTTGGCCTTCGCAATGGGTGGACCGCCGGGAGCGCTGCTGGGCGGGATCGGTGTGGTGGCAGGAGTGACCGGACTGCACCGAGCCCTGCGGTCGAAGTCCAATCCCCTGGGCGCAGTGGTGGCTTTGGTCGTATCGGGCTTGGCGATCGCTGCCACGGCGGTCGCGCTTCTGGCGCCGGTGGTCGCGGTGCCGTGCGACGCTGTCGCCATCCGAGAATCCCAGTTCGGTAAGGGTTTCAACGGCTTCGACAACTCGAATGTCGAAGAGGTGCTCGGCAAGCTGCTGCAGGTCGACTTCGGTGCGGTGAGGACCGGGACGGATGAGCCCGGCGTGCTGATGACATTGACCAACAGAAAAGACGTCGCGATGGATTTCCACGTCACGGTGGCCGCCTTCGACGGCGCAGGGAACAAGATCGCCGAGGACGGGGGCGACGGATTCCTGGCCGGCACGCTTCTGGGTCCGCGAGCCGTCGAGCAGCAACGGGTGCTGGCCCGCGACGTTGCGCGGCTCGGCGGTGCCACGTTCAAGGTCACTGCCGTGCAGGCGAGTCCGTTCTCCCCGACGTTTTGTGACAGTCCGCCGACGAGCTGACATCGGTGCCAGGGCACCGCTCGGAATCTCGGCTCAGCGCAGGATCGTGGCGACGATCCCGGCCAGATAGCCCAGCCGCGCCACCTCCGACGGCCGGAAGCCGGGCCCGCCGGGACGCCCCAGCACCACGGCGGTGTCGTGGTCGCCCAGCGGGGCGGCGGCCAGGGTCGTGTCCATGTCGCGCCACACCGGCGGCACCCATTCCTCGGTGCCGTCGAGCGCGGTGGCCTTCTGCAGCGGCAGCCACGGCGCGGACCGGGCCTGGGTCTCGGGTGCGCCATGACTCGCGGCGACGCGCTCCACACCGTCCCCGGTGGAGCGGACCACCGTGCACCAGCCGACCCGCAACACCCGGGGAGCCTCCTCCGCGAGTACCTGCAGCCGGTGGGACCGCGACCGGGCGGCGGCGACATGGTCGATCAACTCGAGTTCGCGGTGCGCCTCGAGCAGCCCGGTATGGGGTCGGATGCTGTCGACATAGACGCCGGACAGATTCTCGGCGGCGGTGATCAAGGTGTCCGGCATGGCGCCCGGCGGCAGGTCGACGACGAGATCGTCGATCGCATAGCCCGCTCCACGCTCGACGACGTCGAGCGACAAGATGTCGGCGCCGACCGAGCCGAGCGCGACGGCGAGCGAGCCGAGGCTGCCTGGTCGGTCCTCTAGCTGGACCCGCAGCAGATACGAAGGCACGCGCATCACTGTTGCACAGGGGGCGCATCGGGGCATGCCGGTGACCCGCCGGGTGTACCGCCGAGGGGAGCCGGGTTTGGTGGCTTGACTAGGCTGCTTTGTCGTGTCGCAGATCTCCCGAGACGAGGTTGCCCATCTGGCGCGTCTGGCGCGGTTGGCGCTGACGGATAACGAGCTGGATAGTTTCGCCGGCCAGCTGGATGCCATCCTCGGCCACGTCAGCCAGATCCAGTCCGTCGACGTCACCGGTGTGGAACCGACCGACAACCCCCTGAAGGACGTCAATGTCAGCCGGCCCGACGTGGTCGAGCCGTGCCTGACGCAGGAAGAGGCGCTGGCCGCGGCGCCACGCGCCGAGGACGGACGCTTCGCCGTGCCGCGGATTCTGGGAGAGGGCGAATAACGACCATGAGTGACCTGATCCGTCGCGATGCGGCGACACTGGGTGCCCAGATCGCGGCCAAGGAGATCTCCTCGACCGAGGTGACCCAGGCCCACCTGGACCAGATCGCCGCGACCGACGACCGTTTCAATGCGTTCCTGCACGTGGCAGCGGATTCGGCGCTGGCCGAGGCGGCTCGGGTCGACGCCGCCGTGGCCGCCGGTGAGACGCTGCCCTCGCCGCTGGCGGGGGTGCCGCTGGCGCTCAAGGACGTCTTCACCGCCACCGACATGCCGACCACGGCGGGGTCGAAGATCCTCGAAGGCTGGCGCGCGCCGTACGACGCGACGGTGACCACCCGGCTGCGGGCCGCGGGCATCCCGATTCTGGGTAAGACGAACATGGACGAGTTCGCCATGGGTTCGTCGACCGAGAACTCGGCCTACGGCCCGACCCGCAACCCGTGGAACACCGACCGGGTGCCCGGCGGATCGGGCGGCGGTAGTGCTGCGGCCCTGGCCGCCTATCAGGCGCCGCTGGCCATCGGCACCGACACCGGCGGGTCGATCCGTCAGCCGGCCGCGCTGACCGCCACGGTCGGCGTCAAACCGACCTACGGCACGGTGTCGCGGTACGGGCTGATCGCGTGTGCGTCCTCGCTGGACCAGGGCGGCCCGTGCGCCCGCACGGTGCTCGACACCGCGCTGCTGCACCAGGTGATCGCCGGTCATGATCCGCGGGACTCGACCTCCGTCGACGCCCCGGTACCCGACGTGGTCGGTGCCGCCCGGGCCGGTGCGTCAGGCGATCTCAAGGGCGTGCGCGTGGGCGTCGTCAAGCAGCTGCGGGGCGAGGGCTACCAGCCCGGCGTGCTGGAGTCGTTCAATGCCGCGGTTGCCCAGCTCACCGAGCTCGGCGCCGAGGTGACCGAGGTCGACTGCCCGCACTTCGACCATGCGATGGACGCCTACTACCTGATCCTGCCGTCGGAGGTGTCGAGCAACCTGGCCCGCTTCGACGCGATGCGGTTCGGGCTGCGGGTCGGCGACGACGGTACGCACAGCGCCGAAGAGGTCATGGCGATGACCCGCGCCGCCGGATTCGGGCCGGAGGTCAAGCGCCGCATCATGATCGGCACCTACGCGTTGTCGGCGGGCTACTACGACGCCTACTACAACCAGGCGCAGAAGGTGCGAACCCTGATCGCCCGCGACCTGGAGCAGGCCTACCGGAGCGTCGACGTGCTGGTGTCCCCGGCGACGCCGACGACGGCGTTCCGGCTGGGGGAGAAGGTCGACGATCCGTTGGCCATGTACCTGTTCGACCTGTGCACGCTGCCGCTGAACCTGGCGGGGCACTGCGGTATGTCGGTGCCCTCGGGCCTCTCACCGGAGGACGGTCTGCCGGTCGGCCTGCAGATCATGGCACCGGCGCTGGCCGACGATCGGCTGTACCGGGTGGGCGCCGCCTACGAGGCCGCCCGCGGCCCGCTGCCCAGCGCGTTGTAATTCTCGGTCCACCGAAGTGGCCGGCGCGGGGCAAGATGTAAGGCATGCGCATCGGAGTACTCACCGGCGGCGGTGACTGTCCTGGCCTGAACGCGGTGATCCGGGCGGTGGTGCGTACCTGCGACCAGCGTTACGGGTCGTCGGTGGTCGGATTTCTCGACGGCTGGCGCGGCCTGCTGGAGGATCGTCGTATCCAATTGGCCAACGACGACCGCAATGATCGGCTGCTGGCCAAGGGCGGAACCATGCTGGGCACCGCGCGGGTCAACCCGGACAAGCTGCGCGCGGGCCTGGACCAGATCAAGCAGACCCTCGAAGACAACGGGATCGACGTGTTGATCCCGATCGGCGGCGAGGGCACGCTGACGGCCGCGCACTGGTTGTCCGAGGAGAACGTCCCGGTGGTCGGGGTGCCGAAGACCATCGACAACGACATCGATTGCACCGACGTGACTTTCGGCCACGACACGGCTCTGCAGGTGGCCACCGAGGCCATCGACCGGTTACACAGCACGGCCGAATCGCATCAGCGCGTCATGCTGGTCGAGGTGATGGGCAGGCACGCCGGCTGGATCGCGCTGAACGCCGGGCTGGCCTCGGGCGCGCACATGACGCTGATTCCCGAGCAGCCCTTCGACGTCGAAGAGGTGTGCCGGCTGGTCAAGAAGCGGTTTCAGCACGGATCGTCGCATTTCATCTGCGTGGTGGCCGAGGGGGCGAAGCCGGCGGAGGGCACCATGCAGCTGCGCCAGGGTGGCATGGATGAGTTCGGTCACGAGAAATTCACCGGTGTGGCACAGCAATTGGCGCTCGAGGTGGAGAAGCGCATCAAAAAAGATGTGCGCGTCACCGTGCTGGGCCACGTCCAGCGCGGCGGCACCCCGACGGCCTACGACCGGGTGTTGGCCACCCGCTTCGGGGTGAATGCCGCCGACGCCGCCCACGCCGGTGAGTTCGGGATGATGGTGTCGCTGCAGGGGCAGGACATCGGCCGGGTGTCGCTGGCCGACGCGACCCGCCACCTCAAGCTGGTGCCGCAGTCCCGGTACGACGACGCCGCGGAGTTCTTCGGTTAGGACAGCGCCACGGCCAGGGTGACGCTGTTGAGCGCCAGGAACCCGATCGCCAGCCCGAACTGTGCGCTGTAATCCCGGGCGAGGACATGGGTGTAGACCGCGCACACGAAGAACAGCACCAGCCCCGCCGCGGCCGCAATGCCTATCGGTGGCCACACCAGGCCGGCCAAGAGCCCCGATGCGCCGGCAGTTTTGGCGGTGCCGATCGGAAAGATCAACCAGGACTGTGGAACTCCGGCCTTGGCCATGCCGGGCAGGATGGCCTTGAATCGCAGCAGCGCCGCGATCCCGGAGAAGCCGTTGGCGGCGATGGCGATCGATGTGACGAGCACCTGGGCGGTACCCATCAGGCGCTCTTGAAGGCTTCTCGGCGCAGCAGCTGCCACATCGACGGGGTGTCGACGGTCGTCGAAACCGTGACGGTGGCACGGGTTTCCGGTGATTCGGCCAGCCGCAGCAGGTAGTCGGCGAGATCTGTGCGCGAGGTGAACGCACCCACCGGGTCCCGTTGTCCGGCTGTGTATTCGGTGACCTCGGGCAGATCGAACAGTCCGGACGGCCGCACGATCGTCCAGTCCAGACCACTGCCGGTCACGATGGCCTCCATGCGTCGCATGTCGGCATACAGGGTCTTGCCGAAGATGTGCGTGATCACCGGCTGGACCAGACGCAATGCCACGGGCATATCCGTCCGGCCCGGATGGTCGGCGATCGCGCTGGAACTCACGACGGCCAACCGGTCGACACCGGTTTTCCGCATCGCCGCCACGATGTTGCCCGCGCCGACCGAGTACGTGTCGACGGGATCCATGGTGAACGTGACGCCCAGGGTGGAGAGCACCGCGTCGGCGCCGTCGACGGCCGCGGTGACCGCGTCGGCGTCACGGACATCGGCACCGGCCACCGTGAGCGCCGCATGGGAGATCGGGAACTGCTCGGGATGACGGGTGACTGCCACGACGGTGTGGCCGGCTTCGAGGGCCCGGCGGGTGAGCAGGCGTCCGGTGGCGCCGTTGGCTCCGAAGATGACGATTCGCATGTGGCCTCCATATAGTCACTGACAGTGATAATCACAGTAGATGACAATCATGCACGGTGCTAGTGTCCGGATCGTGGCCCAGGAACCGACCGGTGTCTCCGCGCTGGACCAGCGCATCCCGTTTCTGCTGTCCCAACTCGGCGCGTACGTGGCCGAGGCGTTCAAGGCCCGGCTGGAACCGCTCGGCCTGCACCCGCGTGCCACCGCGGTCCTGTTGGCGTTGGCCGGTACCGACGGGCAGTCGCAACGTGAGCTGTGCGAACGCCTGGGCCTGCACCGCAACGTGATGGTCGCGCTGATCGACGCGCTGGAGGCCGAAGGGCTGGTCGAGCGCCGGCCGCATCCCGCGGACCGGCGGGCCTTTGCGGTGTCGCTGACCGAACGCGCGCGTCACCTGGTCCCGGACCTGGATGCCGCCGGCCGCGTCCTCGAGGATGAGGTGACCGCGTCGCTGACCGATGAGGAACGCGACCTGCTGCGGAACATGCTGCGGCGACTGTCGGCGGCGGCCGGGCTGATTCCCGGCGTCCACCCCGGACTGGCCTGAATCGCCGTCCAACTAGGATCGACGGCATGTCTGTCGCTACCGCTGAACTCGTCGACTACGACGACGTCATCGCCGCCTACGAGCCCGTGATGGGCATGGAGGTGCACGTCGAGCTGTCCACGGCCACCAAGATGTTCTGCGGCTGCGCCAACCGGTTCGGCGCCGAGCCGAACACGCTGGTCTGCCCGGTGTGCCTGGGGCTGCCCGGTTCGCTTCCGGTGCTCAACGAAGCGGCAGTGGAGTCGGCGATCCGGATCGGCCTGGCGCTCAACTGCGACATCGCCCCGTGGGGCCGGTTCGCCCGGAAGAACTACTTCTATCCCGACCAGCCGAAGAACTACCAGATCTCGCAGTACGACGAGCCGATCGCGATCAACGGCTACCTCGACGTGCCGCTCGATGACGGCACCACCTGGCGGGTGGAGATCGAGCGTGCGCACATGGAGGAGGACACCGGCAAGCTGACCCACCTCGGCAGCGACACCGGCCGTATCGCCGGCGCGACGACGTCGCTGGCGGATTACAACCGGGCCGGGGTGCCGCTGATCGAGATCGTGACCAGGCCGATCGAGGGCACCGGTGCCCGCGCCCCGGAGATCGCCCGTGCATATGTCACCGCGCTGCGAGACCTGTTGCGCGGCCTTGGTGTATCCGATGTCCGGATGGACCAGGGTTCGATGCGGTGCGACTCGAACCTTTCGCTGAAGCCGATCGGAGCCGCCGAATTCGGTACTCGGACCGAGACCAAGAACGTGAACTCGCTCAAGAGCGTCGAGGTGGCCGTTCGCTACGAAATGCGCCGCCAGGCAGCAGTTCTCAACTCCGGTGGCACCGTCACCCAGGAGACGCGGCATTTCCACGAGGACGGTTACACCTCGCCGGGGCGCAGCAAGGAAACCGCGCAGGATTACCGCTACTTTCCCGAGCCCGACCTGGAGCCGGTTGCCCCCAGCGCTGAATTGGTCGAGCGGCTGCGGCAGACCATCCCTGAGCTGCCGTGGCTGGCGCGCAAGCGGATTCAGCAGGATTGGGGCATCTCCGACGAGGTGATGCGCGATCTGGTCAACGCCGGTGCGGTCGAGTTGGTGGCGGCCACCGTCTCCCACGGCGCCTCCAGCGAGGCCGCTCGCGCCTGGTGGGGCAACTTCCTGGTGCAGAAGGCCAACGAGTCAGAGGTCGAGCTCGAAGCCCTGCCGATCACCCCGGCCCAGGTGGCCGCCGTGGTCAAGCTTGTCGACGAGGGCAAGCTGTCCAACAAGCTGGCCCGCCAGGTCATCGAGGGCGTGCTGGCCGGCGAGGGTGAACCCGAGCAGGTGATGACCGACCGGGGTCTGGCGCTGGTGCGCGACGACTCGGTGATCCAGGCCGCCGTCGACGAGGCGCTCGCCGCGAACCCCGATGTCGTGGAGAAGATCCGGGGCGGCAAGGTTCAGGCCGCCGGCGCGATCGTCGGTGCGGTGATGAAGGCCACCAAGGGCTCGGCCGACGCCGCACGGGTGCGTGAGTTGGTGCTGGCCGCGTGCGGCCAGACCGGCTGACCGCCCGTTACCTGGCCGCGCCGGCGAGCATCGTCATCGCCGCGTTGGCGTATTGCTCGAGCCGCTCCCGCGGGTAACTCTCCGGGTCGTGCACGGCCAGTCGGCCGAGCATCTCGGCGAACGACAGCAAGGTATGGCCGAGCAGTTCGGGGTCCAGGGCCGACAGCCGGGGATCCACCGCGATGCCGGCTTTGGCCATTTGCTCGACCTGCGTGAGGATCCGGTTGCGGGCGTTGCGGACGGCCGCTCGGTAGTCCCGCGGAGCGCTGTCGGGCACCGTCAGTATCAGCCGCCAACGCGTGGGGTTCTCCAACACGCAGCGCAGGAAGGCGGTGACGGTCGCGGTATAGGCGTCCGTCGGGCCGGTGGCCGACAGATTTGTGGGCAGTCCGGCCAGCACCTGGGTCAGGGCCTTGTGGTGTTCGCGGATGAGCAGGGCGTTGACCAGTTCGGTCCGGGTCCGGAATGCGGTGTAGAGCACCGGCTTGCCGACGCCGCCCGCCTCGGCGACCGCTTCCATTCGCAACTCGTGCAAAGGGCAGTCATTCAGCACGGTCAACGCTGCGTCGAGCAGTTGCTGGCGCCGTTCTTCACGCGGTAGCCGCGGAGCGTATCTGCGGCGCTGGCGGTCAGGCACCCGGACAATGGTACGTGATAGCCCAACCATTTCTAAGGGCACATCACGTGCGTTGTATTCATATTGCCCTGTCGGCGCGGCCGTATCCGATCCGGTTCAGAGAGCCGACAGATGTCGAAATGTCTTGTGCGTCAGGTCTTGTCGGCGTTGGTACGCGGGAAGCCGCCGCCCTGTGGGAAGAGCGGGAAGACGACGTCGTCGAAGATCTCGGCGTCTCCGACGGTCCGGTTCACCGTCGCGCCCCAGACGTTCCCGTCGGGGGAGAGCTGCAATGCCCAGGCGTGGCCGCGCACGTTCTCGCGGACCACCTCGGGGTCACCGGTGACCGCGCCGGTGTCGGGTGCCTGCCGCACCGCGACGGTCTTCTTCGTGTTGACCAGGTTGACCAACACCGTGCCCTCCTGGGCGGCGCAGCCGGCAACACCCGGCCGATCCGGCCAGGTCCACACGGTGGACACCTTCGAATCCTTGGTGATCCGCTGGAGGCGGTCGGCGGTGGCGGTGCGGTCGGTGACGTAGAGCGAGCCGTCCGCCGGATCGATGCACATGCTGCCCGCTGCGCCCAGCCCGCTCATCGCCGTGGTGACCGGTGCCTGGTTGACGGTGGTCGGCTGCTCGATGCGCAGGATCTTGCCGGCCAGAGATCCGGGATCGGCGGCCTGTGCCGGATTCCCCGCGTCGCCGGTCTGCACCAGCAGGGTCGTCTTGCTGCTGAAGGTCAGTGACCCGGCATTGCCGGTGGCCCCTTTGGGGATGCCGGTCAGGATCGGTTTCGGCACGTCGCCGTCGGCGATGCGGATCACCCGGTTGTCGGTCGGGGTGCTGACGTAGGCGTACATCAGCCGGTCCTGGCCGTAGGTGGGGGACAACACGATGTCCATCAACCCACCGTCGCCGGACGGATCGACCGGGAGCGTCAGCTTGATCTTCGGTTCGGCCTTGACCGATACCTCTTTGATCGCGCCGGTGAGTCGTTCGGCCACCAGCGCGGACTGGCTGTCGGGAAGCATGATCAGGCCACTGGTGCTGTCCAGGCAGCCCTGCATGACTCCCTGCGCCTTGCATTCCTTGGGGAACGGCTTGGCCGGCAGCGGTGGCGGCGGCGGTGGCGTGGTGGTCGGGCCCGGTTCCATCTTGGGCTCGGTCGTGAAGGGCTCGGACTGGGCCGCGTCGAACCGGGCGCAGCCCGAACCGACCAGCATTGCGGCACACAGAACGGCGGCCACCCCCATCATCCGCCGGCGCGCTTTCATGCCCGCCAGATTACGGATCGCTCGGCAGTGCGCGCCACGTCGGGACCACACGGCGTCCGGTAGCAGGCCGATACCAGGCGGAAGCGCCGGGGTAAATACCCGGTTCGAACCGGACTTGCACTTACCCTGGCAGCTGTGACCAGTCACCCGCAGGACCCACAAGCCTGGCAACGACCGGGTTACTCGGACGATTCCGCCAGGCCGGCCGGGGCCAGCCTGGTCGACCCGGAAGACGACCTGCCGTCGGCGACGTACGGCGGTGACTTCGAGACCACCGCGATTCCGCGCTACGACTCCACCAAGCCCGGCGACCAATCGGCGTTCAGCCTGGTCTCCGATCCCGAACCGCTGCCGTACGTACAAGGTGGCGGTCCCGCGTCGATCGGGCCGTTCTCGGCGGAACCGGCCGAGATCGAGCGCGACGAATTCGTCGACGACCGCATCCGGGCTGCGGGGCGGCGCGGCACTCAGGATCTCGGTCTGCTGATCCTGCGGGTGGCGCTCGGCGGGTTGATGATCATCCACGGCCTGCAGAAGGCCTTCGGCTGGTGGGGTGGCCCGGGGCTGGACGGGTTCAACGCATCCCTGGGCGAAATGGGCTTCAAGTACGCCGACGTCCTGACCTATGCGGCAACCGGCGGTCAGATCGCCGCCGGTGTGCTGCTGGTTCTCGGGTTGTTCACGCCCATCGCGGCGGCCGGCGCCCTGGCTTACCTGATCAACGGGGTGCTGGCGGCGGCGATGGAGGCGCACGAGCAGGCCCGTCTCTCGGAGATCATCACCGATGGCACCGAATACCGGTTGATCGTCGTCGTGGCCGCGGCCGCCGTCATCCTGACCGGCCCGGGTCGCTACGGATTCGACGCCGGCCGCGGTTGGGCCCGGCGTCCCTTCGTCGGTTCGTTCGTGGCGCTGCTGCTCGGCATCGCCGGCGGCATCGCCATCTGGGTTTTCCTCAACGGCGGCAACCCGCTGGGCTGACGCCTCAGGCGTAGGGATTCGGCACGCGACCACCGCTGATCTCGGTGAGCAGCGGCAGTGTCGCGAACGTCACGGCCGGCAGGCGCAGGTCGGTGCCGTCGCGCAATTCGGCGATCGCCCACGACGCCCGGTCGAACCGCAATCCCTTGATCTCTGTCCAGGACACCGTGCGGCTGCGCGTCAGTGACCGCGCTGTGACGGTGTCGGCATCGGCGGTGGTCCGGTACCGGAAAATGGCCGCCGACAACACAATCGGGATCACCAACAACACCGCGAACCACGTCGGGTTGCTCAGCACCAGGGTCAGCAGGCCGAGCGTCAGAAAGCCGACGGCCAGGTGTGCCATGGGCGATATCCGGATGACGACAGGGGCGGTTGCCGAACGTGCGCTCACCTGTTCATCCTTGCACCACCTGACGGGCCGGCCCGCACGCGTCGCCCCGGTTGCCGCGCGCCGACGCGGGCAATTTGACCTTTAACCTGTACGGCAGCTACCGTCAAGTGCTATGCAGACCCCCGGATTGCTCGTAGTAATTGGTTGGCGCGTTGATGCCGCGCTGGCCCTCTGCCGGGCATAGCCAACCGCATCGACGCGCCACCCTCGTACAGCTGCCGGCTGACGGGGGTTTTTTATTTGCCACAAGCAAGCCGGAAACATTGCAAAACTGGAATTCCCGAAGAGGAACGCAGACCGTGAAGAGGACATCGTGAGCGCACCGACAACGCGACCGCCGGCCCGGTCCGGAACCGCGCCTGCCAATGGCGCAGCCAAGGCCAACTCAGATCAGGGACAGCCCAACCGGGTTGCACCGCAGCAGCTCACCGGCGCGCAGGCAGTTGTCCGGTCGCTGGAAGAGCTCGGCGTCGACGTCGTCTTCGGCATCCCCGGCGGTGCGGTGCTGCCGGTCTACGATCCGCTGTTCGACTCGCAGAAGCTGCGGCACGTGCTGGTTCGCCATGAGCAGGGCGCCGGCCACGCGGCCAGCGGCTACGCCCACGCCACCGGCAAGGTCGGCGTGATGATGGCCACCTCAGGTCCGGGTGCAACCAACCTGATCACCCCGCTGGCCGACGCCCAGATGGACTCGATCCCCGTCGTGGCCATCACCGGGCAGGTGGGTCGCAGCCTGATCGGCACCGACGCCTTCCAGGAAGCCGACATCACCGGTATGACCATGCCGATCACCAAGCACAACTTCCTCGTGCGCAACGGTGACGACATCGCCCAGGTGATGGCCGAGGCGTTCTACATCGCCCGCTCGGGTCGCCCGGGCGCGGTGCTCGTCGACGTCCCCAAGGACATCCTGCAGGGCCAGTGCACCTTCTCCTGGCCGCCGCAGATCGACCTGCCCGGCTACAAGCCGAACACCAAGCCGCACAGCCGGCAGGTGCGTGAGGCCGCCAAGCTGATCGCCGCGGCGCGCAAGCCGGTGCTCTACGTCGGCGGCGGCGTGATCCGTGGCGAGGCCAGTGCCGAACTGCTGGAACTGGCCGAGCTGACCGGCATCCCGGTCGTCACGACCCTGATGGCCCGCGGCGCGTTCCCCGACAGCCACGCGCAGAACCTGGGCATGCCGGGCATGCACGGCACCGTGGCCGCGGTGGGCGCCTTGCAGAAGAGCGATCTGCTGATCGCCCTGGGCACCCGCTTCGACGACCGCGTGACGGGCCAGCTGTCGTCGTTTGCGCCGGACGCCAAGGTGATCCACGCCGACATCGACCCGGCCGAGATCGGCAAGAACCGGCATGCCGACGTGCCGATCGTGGGTGACGTCAAGGCCGTCATCACCGATCTGGTCGAGGTGCTGCGCCGCGACGGGACGGACAAGGCCGCTCTCACTCTGGACGGTTGGTGGGAGTACCTGTCGACGCTTCAGGAGACCTACCCGCTGAGCTACGGTCCGCAGAGCGACGGCAGCCTGAGCCCCGAGTATGTGATCGAGAAGCTGGGCCAGATCGCCGGGCCCGAAGCGGTCTATGTCGCCGGGGTCGGCCAGCACCAGATGTGGGCCGCGCAGTTCGTCAAGTACGAGAACCCCAAGACCTGGCTGAACTCCGGTGGTCTGGGCACCATGGGCTTCGCCGTCCCGGCGGCCATGGGCGCCAAGTTCGCCCGCCCGGAGGCCGAGGTGTGGGCCATCGACGGCGACGGCTGCTTCCAGATGACCAACCAGGAGCTGGCCACCTGTGCCATCGAGGGTGCGCCGATCAAGGTGGCGTTGATCAACAACGGCAACCTCGGCATGGTGCGGCAGTGGCAGACGCTGTTCTACGACCAGCGCTACAGCCAGACCGATCTGGCCACGCATTCCCGCCGCATCCCTGACTTCGTCAAGCTGGCCGAGGCGCTGGGCTGCGTCGGGCTGCGCTGCGAGCGGGCCGAGGACGTCGAAGACGTCATCAACCAGGCCCGGGCCATCAACGACCGCCCCGTCGTCATCGACTTCATCGTCGGCGCCGACGCGCAGGTGTGGCCGATGGTTGCCGCAGGCACCAGCAACGACGAGATCATGGCTGCCCGGGACATCCGGCCGCTGTTCGACGAGAACGACGCAGAGGGGCATGCCTGATGAGCGCTCGCGCGAAGAAGAGAGGGCACTGATGAGCAACACCACCCCCACCCACACCCTGTCGGTGCTGGTCGAGGACAAGCCGGGCGTCCTGGCCCGGGTGGCCTCGCTGTTCTCCCGCCGCGGCTACAACATCCAGTCGCTGGCGGTCGGTGCCACCGAGCAGAAGCACATGTCGCGGATGACGATCGTGGTCAGCGTCGAGGACTCGCCGCTGGAGCAGATCACCAAGCAGCTCAACAAGCTGATCAACGTGATCAAGATCGTCGAGCAGGAGGAGGACAACTCCGTCTCCCGCGAACTCGCCCTGATCAAGGTGCGCGCCGATGCGAGCAACCGGGGCCAGGTCATCGAGGCGGTGAACCTGTTCCGCGCCAAGGTCGTTGACGTTTCGACCGAGTCGCTGACGATCGAGGCCACCGGTACCCCGGAGAAGCTCGAGGCCCTGCTGCGGGTCCTGGAGCCGTACGGTATCCGCGAGATCGCGCAGTCCGGCATGGTGTCGGTCTCGCGCGGGCCACGTGGTATCAGCGCAGTGAAGTAAGCACGTCAAGTAGCGTTAGTCGGCTGTAGAGCTAGAAAGAGAAGGATAATTTCGCATGGCAGTTGAGATGTTTTACGACGCCGACGCGGACCTGTCGATCATCCAGGGTCGTAAGGTCGCGGTCATCGGCTACGGCAGCCAGGGGCACGCGCATTCGCTGTCGCTGCGCGATTCGGGTGTCCAGGTCAAGGTCGGCCTGAAAGAGGGCTCGAAGTCCCGCGTCAAGGTCGAGGAGCAGGGCCTTGAGGTCGACACCCCGGCCGAGGTGGCCAAGTGGGCCGACGTGATCATGGTGCTCGCACCCGATACCGCGCAGGCCGAGATCTTCAAGAACGACATCGAGCCCAATCTCCAGGACGGCAACGCGCTCTTCTTCGGCCACGGCCTCAACATCCACTTCGGCCTGATCAAGGCCCCGGCCAACGTCACCGTCGGCATGGTCGCCCCCAAGGGCCCCGGCCACCTGGTGCGTCGCCAGTTCGTCGACGGCAAGGGTGTGCCCTGCCTGATCGCGGTCGACCAGGATCCGAAGGGCGAGGGCCAGGCCCTGGCGCTGTCCTACGCCGCCGCGATCGGCGGTGCCCGCGCCGGCGTCATCAAGACCACGTTCAAGGAAGAGACCGAGACCGACCTGTTCGGTGAGCAGGCCGTGCTCTGCGGTGGCACCGAGGAACTGGTCAAGGCCGGCTTCGAGGTCATGGTCGAGGCGGGCTACGCCCCCGAGATGGCCTACTTCGAGGTGTTGCACGAGCTCAAGCTCATCGTCGACCTGATGTACGAGGGCGGCATCGCCCGCATGAACTACTCGGTGTCCGACACCGCGGAGTTCGGTGGCTACCTGTCGGGCCCCCGCGTCATCGACGCCGACACCAAGAAGCGCATGAAGGACATCCTGACCGACATCCAGGACGGCACCTTCGTCAAGCGCCTGGTCGCCAACGTCGAGGGCGGCAACAAGGAGCTCGAGGGGCTGCGCAAGGCCAACGCCGAGCACCCGATCGAGGTCACCGGCAAGAAGCTGCGCGACCTGATGAGCTGGGTCGACCGGCCGATCACCGAAACGGCCTGATTTTCCCGTCGACTGGCCAGTTATTGCACGCAAGCGTTGAAAGCGCGTGCAGTAACTGGCCTTTCGGCTCTTTCAGACAATTCGGTAGCCCATCGCGGCGAGCGTTCGGGACACATTCCTGCCGTCGGCGCTGCCGGGAAGCTTCTCGGTGCTGTCGATCTGCAGAGCCTCACCGACCACGCCGTACAGCTCGGTCGACACCGGATCGTCGGGCTCGGCCGGCTCGATCCGGCCATCCGGGTAGATGCGTTGCGCGCGCATGGCCCACGACTGTTGTGAGGCGGCGACGACGTTGTAGCCGTGCAACGGCGGGCTCACGTGGTACAGCTCCATGTCGCCCACCGCGAACAACTTCATGACCGGATCCGTGTGTGGGACCGAACCCACCAAGCGCGCGATACCAGTGCCCACCGCACAAATCTAAATGCCGGCGGAGGGGATACAGCGCAGCAGTTTTCGGTGGCCGATCAGCTGGCGCAGCCGATGGGCGCGGGTTCGCCCGCTTCTGCGGCGGCCTCACACGCTTCCCTGAACCAGGCACCGCCGGCGTCGCCGGTCGCGTACCCGCCGCCGGCCTCTCCGCGCGAGTATGCGCCGCCGGCCTCACCGGTCGCGTATCCGCCACCTGCGTTGTCGTTGACGAAACCACCGCCGCCGGGATCGCCCGGTGCCGCGAGGGCGACCCCCGCCGAGAGGCACAGTCCGGCGAAGGCGAGAGAACCCGCCGCGGCGATTCCACCCAGCGTCGACTTCAGGCGAGTCATGTTGTGCTCCATCATTGCCAGCCCCCTGGTCGTGGCCCGCTGGTCGATGCCGGGCTTGCCGGCGCGCGGTCAGCGCTTGTGACCGATTTTACGTGACGTACGTCACATGAGACAACCGGGCGAGCAAACATCCGCGACAGCGGTGGCCGCAGGGTCGGAGGGGCCACCAAGGTCGTTTCATCAGCAAATTCCGGGGCCTGACGCAGGTTGGTCCGGGCGGCGGTCGGTGCGAATGGGCGAACTTTGGTGGGGGAGTCGTGCCGGCCGGCGGGGGCCGTCGGCGTCCCTCTACGCACCCAGCCGCGCAGCGACACCGACCACGCGGCGGGCCAGGTGGTCCAGCGCATCGGTGGTGGTTGCGTCGAACTCGCTGATGTTGTCGTGGTTGGCCAGCAGACTCGCGCCGTACGGGTTGCCGTCGACGAACTTGAGCGGGTCGGTGTAACCGGGCGGCACGATGATCCCGCCCCAGTGCATCAGCGTGACGTAGAGCGTCAGCAGGGTGGTCTCCTGCCCGCCGTGTGCAGTGTTGGTCGAGGTGAACCCCGCGTACACCTTGTCGGCGAGCTTTCCTTGCGACCACAGGCCGCCGAGCGAGTCCAGAAAGCCGCGCAATTGCGAAGCAACAGAACCGAATCGGGTCGGGGAGCCGAAGATCACGGCATCCGCCCACACGATGTCGTCACCGGTGGCCTTCGGAAGATCCTCGGTGGCTTGGTAATTGGCGGTCCAGGCCGGGTTGTGTGCGAACGACGCCGGGTCGGCGGTCTCGGCGACAGGGCGCAACCGCACCTCGGCGCCCGCGGCTTCCGCGGTGGCGGTGACGCGCTGGGCCATGGTGGTGCCGTGGCCGGTCGCGGAGTAGTAGATGACGGCGACCTTGGGGGCAGGGTTGGTCATGGCGTCAGCTTAGGCAGATCCCGTACCCCGAACTCACGTTTCAACACGGTGCGAGCCGCATAGAACCCGGCCATCCCGTGTACCCCGCCGCCGGGTGGCGTGGCCGACGAACACAGGTATGCCTTGGGAATCGGCGTGGTCCACGGGTCGAGTCGTGGCGTGGGGCCCAGCAGGGCGCTCGCCATGTTGTTGCCTCCGACGCCGATGTCGCCGCCGACGAGGTTGGCGTTGTGCTCGTCCAGGCGCGATGCCGGAACGCTGCGGGTGGCGACCACGAGGTCACGAAATCCCGGGGCGAACCTCTCGAAGATGTCCGTCACCGCCTCGGCCATGTCCCGCGTGGAGTTGTTGGGCACGTGGACATAGGTCCACAGGGGTCGGCGTCCGGCGTCATCGATGCGGGAGGGATCGGCGATGTGGGGGAGCGCGGCCAGCACCATCGGCCACTCGGCATGGCGGCCCGCGGCGACCTCGGACTCGGCCAGTGCCATCTGTGCCCGGGTGCCGCCAAGGTGCAGGGTCGGAGCCTGTGCCAGACGCGGGTCGTGCCAAGGAATCTCGCCGCTCAGCACGAAGTCGACCTTCGCCACGCCCGGGCCGTAGGTGTAGCGGCTCAACGCGCGGGCGTAGCGCGGGGGCAGGCTCTTGCCGTAGATCGACAGCAACGCGGTCGGTGCGGTGTCGTAGATCACCACGCCGGCCGGGGGTTCGGTGACCTCCTGCCCGAGAACGAGTTCGCCGCCGTGCGCGGCGAGATCGGCGATCAGTGCATCGGGGATGGCCTGGGATCCGCCGACCGGGATCGGCCATCCCACCGCGTGTCCCAGCGTCGCCAGCATCAGGCCGGCCCCGCCTGAGACCAATGACGGCATCGTTGAGATCGTATGTGCGGCAACACCGCTGAACAGAGCGCGGGCGTCCTCGCCGGCCAGTGAGCGCCACAGCGGGGTGCCCTGGGCCAGGAGCCTGGGAGCGACGCGGGCGGCCGCGCCGAGCGACGGCGGTACCGACCGTTTGTCGCCGAGGATGAGGCCGACGACGCCATCGCAATCGTCGGCGAGCGGGCCCAGCAGCCTTCGCCAGGAATCACCCGAGTCCAGTTCGGCGCAGGTGCGCTCGATGTCGCGGTACCCGATGGCCGCGGGGCGGTGCTGCAGCGGGCTGGCGTAGGAGATCTCGGGGACGGCCAGTTGTACGCCGCGGGCGGTCAGGTCGTAGGCGGCGAAGAACGGCGAGGCCAACGCCAGCGGATGCACCGCGGAACAGATGTCGTGGCTGATGCCGGGAAACTCCGGGTCGGGCAGGGTACGGGCGCCGCCACCCGGCGTCGGCTGCGCTTCGATCACGCGTACCGACAATCCGGCTCGGGCGCAGATGACGGCGGCTGACAGACCGTTGGGGCCGCTGCCGACGATTGTGACGTCCACGCCCATCAGTACACCGCACGCGGTTCGGCTGTGGTAGGGCCCACACACTAGGCTGTCCGCGTGAGTCTTCCCGTTGTTTTGATTGCCGACAAGCTCGCGGAATCGACCGTCGCCGCCCTCGGTGACCAGGTAGAGGTCAGGTGGGTCGACGGTCCGGACCGCGAGAAGCTGCTCGCTGCCGTGCCGGAAGCCGACGCGCTGCTGGTGCGTTCCGCCACCACGGTGGACGCCGAGGTCATCGCCGCGGCCCCCAAACTCAAGATCGTCGCCCGCGCGGGCGTCGGCCTGGACAACGTCGACGTCGATGCCGCCACCGCCCGCGGGGTGCTCGTGGTCAACGCGCCGACCTCCAACATCCACAGCGCCGCCGAGCACGCCCTGGCGCTCCTGCTGGCCACCGCCCGGCAGATCCCCGCCGCCGATGCAACGCTGCGCGATCACACGTGGAAGCGATCGTCGTTCTCGGGTGTCGAGATCTTCGACAAGACCGTCGGCGTCGTCGGCCTGGGCCGTATCGGACAGCTGGTCGCCCAGCGCCTCGCCGCCTTCGGCGCACACATCGTGGCGTACGACCCATACGTCTCGCAGGCCCGCGCCGCCCAGCTCGGTATCGAATTGCTGCCGTTGGACGAACTGCTCGGCCGCGCCGACTTCATCTCGGTGCACCTGCCCAAGACCAAGGAAACCGCCGGCCTGCTCGGCAAGGAGAACCTGGCCAGGACCAAGCCGGGCGTCATCATCGTCAACGCCGCCCGCGGCGGCCTGATCGATGAGCAGGCCCTGGCCGACGCCATCACCAGCGGCCATGTGCGTGCCGCCGGTCTCGACGTCTTCTCGACCGAACCATGCACCGACAGCCCGCTGTTCGAGCTGCCCCAGGTCGTCGTGACCCCGCACCTGGGTGCCTCGACCGCCGAGGCGCAGGACCGTGCCGGTACCGATGTGGCCGCCAGCGTGAAGCTGGCCCTGGCCGGCGAATTCGTCCCGGACGCCGTCAACGTCGGCGGCGGAGCCGTCGGCGAAGAGGTGGCGCCCTGGCTGGATCTGGTGCGCAAGCTCGGGCTGCTGGCCGGGGCCCTGTCCGATGCGGCTCCGGTGTCGCTGTCGGTGCAGGCGCGTGGCGAGCTGGCCAGCGAAGACGTCGAGATCCTGAAGCTGTCGGCGCTGCGGGGGCTGTTCTCCGCGGTCGTCGACGAGCAGGTGACGTTCGTCAACGCCCCGACGTTGGCCGCCGACCGTGGCGTGTCCGCCGAGATCAGCACCGCCACCGAGAGCCCCAACCACCGCAGCGTGGTGGATGTTCGCGTCGTGCACGCCGACGGCAGCGCGCTGAACGTCGCGGGCACCCTGTCCGGGCCGCAGCTGGTCGAGAAGATCGTCCAGATCAACGGGCGCAACTTCGATCTGCGGGCCGAGGGCTACAACCTGATCGTCCACTACAACGATCAGCCGGGCGCGCTCGGCAAGATCGGCACCCTGCTCGGCGGGGCCAACGTCAACATCCTCGCTGCACAGCTGAGCCAGGATGTCGACGGTGACAGCGCCATCGTGATGCTGCGGGTGGATACCGATGTGCCCGAGGATGTGCGTTCCGCGCTCGCCGCTGCGGTCGACGCGACGACGCTGGAAGTGGTCAACCTGTCATGAAACTCGCTGTAATCGCCGGTGACGGCATCGGTCCGGAGGTCATCGCCGAGGCGCTGAAGGTGCTCGACGCGGTACTGCCCGGCGTGGACCGCACTGAGTACGACCTGGGTGCGCGGCGCTACCACGCGACCGGAGAGCTGCTCACCTCGGAGACCATCGAGGAACTGCGCGGCTACGACGCGATCCTGCTCGGCGCCATCGGCGATCCGTCGGTGCCCAGCGGTGTCCTGGAGCGCGGCCTGCTGCTCAAGCTGCGGTTCGCTCTCGATCACCACGTCAACCTGCGTCCGGGCCGGCTGTATCCCGGTGTCGAGAGCCCGCTTTCGGGTGTGACCGACATCGACTTCGTCGTCGTGCGCGAAGGCACCGAGGGGCCCTACACCGGAAACGGCGGCGCGCTGCGCGTCGGCACCCCGCACGAGGTGGCCACCGAGGTCAGCGTGAACACCGCGTTCGGTGTCGAGCGTGTGGTGCGTGACGCGTTCGCGCGGGCGCAGTCCCGGCGCAAGCACCTGACCCTGGTGCACAAGACCAACGTGCTGACCTTCGCCGGCGGCCTGTGGGCCCGTGTGGTGGCCGAGGTCGGCAAGGAGTACCCGGATGTCGAGGTGGCCTACCAGCACATCGACGCCGCGACCATCCACATGGTCACCGACCCCGGCCGGTTCGACGTGATCGTCACCGACAACCTGTTCGGCGACATCATCACCGACCTGTCGGCGGCGGTGTGCGGTGGCATCGGGCTGGCCGCGAGCGGCAACATCGATGCGACCCGGACCAATCCGTCGATGTTCGAGCCGGTGCACGGCAGTGCGCCCGACATCGCGGGGCAGGGGATCGCCGATCCGACCGCCGCCGTGATGAGCGTGGCGCTGCTGCTCGCCCACATCGGTGAGACCGACGCCGCCGCGCGCGTCGACAAGGCCGTCAGTGAGCACCTGGCCACCCGCGGTAACGCGAAGCTGTCGACCAGCGAGGTCGGCGAGCGGATCCTGTCGCTGCTGTAGCTTTCGCGTCGACTCTGCGCTGAGGGCTTAGGCACTTCTAGGCCCTCGCCGCAGAGTCGATGACGGCTCACGCGTCGGGCTACTCAGCCCGCCGTCACATCGGGAACGAGGACTGTCCGACGAACCCGAAATCGGCGACGAGGGCGTGTCCGCTGATGGTCGCCGCGGCAGGTGAGGCGAGGAACGTCAGATAACGGGCGATGTCCTCGGGTTCGTGGATCGGGTACCTGTCGCCGAGATCGGCATCGTCGGACAAACCGATGTCGTTCTTGGGCATTCGGGTGTTCACCACACTCGGGCACACGCAGTTCACCCGGATGCCGTCGGCCCGCAGATCCACAGCCATGGCGTTGACCATCATGATCAGCGCGCCCTTGGACGCGCAGTACGGCACGTGCAGAGGTGAGGCGACAAGCGCGGAATCCGAGGCGACGATCGTGACCGAGGCCTTCGGGCTGAGGCGCAGGAACGGGAGTGCATGTTTGACCGGCAGCCACTGGCCTTTCACGTTGATGTCGAACATGCGGTCCCACTCGCCGGTGCTGATGTCCTCGATCGATCGGCCGTACAGGCCGGAGATACCGGCGCACAGCACCAATGAGTCGAGGCTGCCAAGTTCGTGGACGGTGGTGGCTACCGCCTCGGCCACCGACTCCTCGTCGCTCACATCTGCCTGTACGGCAATGACTTCGGCGCCTTGTGCGATGAGTTCCGCCGCAGTGGCCCGGGCGGATTCGATGTGGATATCGGCGACGGCGACGGCCGCTCCTTCGGCGGCCAGCGCCAGCGCCGTGCACCGTCCGATCCCCGTGCCGCCCCCGGTGACGAAGGCTACCGAGTCGCGCAGACCCGTATCCATGTGAGCTCCGTTCAGACAGTGGTCAGGTGGTCGAGGCGGGCACGCCAGAACCGCACGCTTTCGCGCAACTCGTCCAGGACCGTCTCGTCGGGGTACTCATTCGAATGGATGACCTCGAAGAACAGATGGACATCACCCGTCCAGCCGGCCAGCCGCGCCAGCACCGCATCCCGGTCGACGGTGCCGGAGGCATTGGCCGCCGCAGTGAACGGGCCGTGATGATCCGCCCCGACGGGTGACTGCTGAAGCTGAACCACCGGGGTGTTGATCCACTCCTCGGTCAACCACGTCAATGGGTCGGCACTGGGCGTCCCGGGCGTCAGCGACGACGGGTGCCCCAGATCCAGGCACAGCCGCCACGGCACCGCGGTGCCCGCAAGTTCGGTCTCCATCGCGTGTGCCTCGTCGATACTGTGTCCGTACTCCCTTGTCACAGCCAGGTTTTCGAACTGCATGTGGTCGAGTCCGGCGTCGGCGGCGGTCTCGGCGAGCCGTCGCATCTGGTCCAGTTCGGTGGCGATGAGAGTTTTTGCCAAGGTGGGATCGGCGGCCGCCGATACCGACAACGCACCGATGTGCCCGCCGAGTCCGGTCGCCCCGACCGCCGCGGTGAAGGCGATCATCTCCTGGTACCACTCGAACGCCGCGGCGCGGTCGAACGGGTCCTCGGAGAGCAACAGGGGGGAGGAGTAGGCGGCCAGACCGGTGAACACACTGTGGATGCTGATACCGAAATCGTCGGCCGCGGTGCGGACCCGTTCCGCGTATCGCCGGATCGCGTCCCGGTTCAGGCCGAACGGCACCAGGTCCAAGCTGAGCTGGATGGTGTCGAGCCCCAGTTCCTCGGTGACGATGCGGGCCCACGCCTCGGGTTGCGGCCACCGTTTGACCGCGAAACAGGTGTTGATGCCGAGTATCAGGTTGGGCCCGTCGGTGGATGTGGTTGTCATCTCAGTTGATTCGCTTTCCCGTCGAGTGATCGAAGAAGTGTGCGCTGTCGGGCCGCACTTGCAGGCTGACCGCGGCACCGGGGGTGACCCCGCTGAGGCGAGAGACCTCGGCCACCGCCGTCAGCTCCACATCGCCGGTCGCGACGGTGACGATGGCGCGCGGTCCCAGCAGTTCGACCAGAGTCACGGTGGCGGTGGCTTCCGCCGCAGGGGTGAGCAGCAGGTCGTCCGGTCGGACGCCGAGTATGACGGGACCGGCGCTCGGCGCGGTCAGATCGAGGTGCAACCCGGATTCGGTTCGGAATCCACCGGTTCCGTTGGATCCGGGGATCAAGTTCATCTTCGGAGACCCGACGAAAGCGGCGACGAAGGTGTCCGCCGGTTTCGAATACACCTCCAGCGGGGTGCCGGCCTGCGCCACGCTGCCTTCCCGCATCACGACCATGCGATCCGACAGTGTCATCGCCTCTTCTTGATCATGCGTGACGTAGAACGAGGTGATGCCCAGCCGGCGTTGGATGTGTAGTAGCTCGGTGCGGGTTTCCACCCGCAGTTTGGCGTCCAGATTGCTCAACGGTTCGTCGAACAAGAACACCGACGGCTCCCGGACGATGGCACGGGCGATCGCGACCCGTTGCTGCTGGCCACCGCTGAGGTCCTTGGGCCGCCGGTCGAGCAGGCTGCCGAGCCCGATCGACTCGGCGACCTCGCGGGCGCGTCGGTGAGCCTCGGCCTTCTTGACCTTCTTGGCGCGCAACGGGAAGGCGATGTTGCCCAGTACGTTCAGATGTGGATACAGCGCGTAGTTCTGGAACACCATCGCGATGTCGCGGTCTCTGGTGTCGACGTGCGTGACATCGCGCTCGCCGATGAAGATGTTGCCGGAACTGATCGGTTCCAGACCGGCCAGCATGCGCAGGGACGTCGACTTCCCACACCCCGACGGGCCCACCAGGACCGTCATCGAACCGTCGGGCAGGTCGAGGTTGAGGTTGTCGACGATGCGTAGGTGACCGTAGTCCTTGCACACATCGCGGAAGGTGATTGTTGCCATGTGATCTCCAAAATTGCCGAGGCGGCTAGAACTTGACGGCTCCGCCGCCCATGCCCTGGATCAGGCGTCGCTGCACGAAGAACGCCGCGATGATGACCGGAACGATCGAGATGATGATGGCGGCGCTCATCGAGCCGAGGTCGACGCCGCGGAACGTATTGAACGACGAGATAGCCACCGGCAGCAGCTGGTTGTTGTTCGGAGCCAGGATGAGCCCGTAGAACATGTCATTCCAGGACAGGATGAAGCCGAAGATCGCGGAGGCACCGATGCCCGGATAAACCTGGGGGATCATCACCTTGCGGAATGCGGCGAACCGGGTGAGTCCGTCGACGAGAGCTTGCTCCTCCAGGGACCGGGGAACCGCTTCCCACAGCCCGATCAGGAACCACGTGACGAACGGCAGCACGAAACTGATGTGGGCGAAGATGACCGGGATCAGCGTTCCGCTGAGATTCATCGCGTACCCGGCGGTGAGGAAGGGAAACACCAAGACCGCCGGCGGTAGCACCTGGGCGGCGAGCATGCCGAATCTCGTTGCCGAACCACCGGTCTTGTAGCGGCTGATGGAGTAGGCGGCCATGCTGCCCACAGTGATGCTGACGCCCACCGTCACGAACGCGACGATGGCGCTCCGGATGACGGCGCTGACGATCGTGCTGTCGAGCACCTGGTTCCAGTTGTCCATCGACGGGGTGAACGCGATGAGCCACGGATCGTTGAGTTGTCCCGGCGTCTTGAAGCTGGCGAGCGCGATCCACGCCAACGGCAGGACGACGATGGCGACGCCGGCGAGGAGGAACCCGATGCGCAGCGCGCCGAAGGACTTGCGCCGAAAGTCACTCATGCTGTGGACTTCTCCATCCGGCGGTAGACCACGACGATGACGGCCAGCACGAATGCCAGCACAAGGCACGCCATGGCGCTCGCCTCACCGAGCCGGAAGAACTGGATCCCGGTCTGGTACATCAGGTACTGGATGGTCTCCGTTTCGGTGCCGGGACCGCCTCGCGTGGTGGCATAGACGTATTCGAATACTTTCAGCGCATCGAGCGCACGCAGCATGACCGCGACGGTCAGCACCGGAGACAGCAACGGCAGGGTGACCCGGAACAGGGTGTACAGACCGCTGGCCCCGTCCACCTTGGCGGCTTCGAGCGGTTGCTTGGGCATCGACTCCAGACCGGCGACCAACAGCAGCACCAGAAACGGAGTCCATTGCCACACATCGATGGCGATGAGCGTGAACAGTGCCGAGCCGGAACCGAAGAAGTCGTGGTCGATACCGACCGTGTGTAATGCGCTGGGTATCACGCCGAGTTGGCTGTTGAGCAGGAACCGGAATACCAGTGCGACGGCGATCGGGGTGATGAACATCGGGATCAGCAGGACCGAGCGGGTCAGGTCCTTCATCCAACGCTGCCGCTGCAGCGCCAGTGCGATGAGCAGTGCGAGCACCAGTTCGGCAACCACCGCGATCACCACGTAGGTTGCCGTTACGCCCAGCGAGCCGATGAACTTTCCCTGAAACGCCTTGGTGTAGTTGTCGACTCCGACGAATTGCGCGGGTCGCTGCGAGGTCAGCTTCTTGTCGACAAAGCTGAGATACACGGCGTACACCAACGGGAAACCGATGGCAACGGCGAAGACCGTTGCGAACGGCGCCATCATGCCGTAGCGAAACCTTCTCATTGTGCTCTCTCTCGGCGGTTTCCGCGGAGCGCTGGAGGGGGGAGCGCTCCGCGGAAACCGGGTCAGCGTCCCGTGATCTGGTCGGCCGCAGCCTGCGCGTCGGCCAGTGCCTGATCGATGGACTTGGCGCCGATCACCGCTTCATTGAGCTGGGTGCCGACCTCCTGCACCATCTGTTCGGCGTTGGGCCCCTGCGCGAACGGGACGGTGTTCTTGAGAATCTCGTCGACCGCGGCGAAGTAGCTCTCACCGTTGCCCGACTTGCGGACCTCGGGGTCTGCGACCGTCGAGATCCGGGTGGGCGCACCGCCGTTTATGACCCGCTGCTTGTCGGTGTCCTTGTCGGTGATCCAGGAGATGAACGCCCAGGCGGCGTCGGAGTCCTTGGAGTTGGCCGGGATCGCCCAGGACCAGACGCCCAGTGCACCGCGACCGCCGGGCATCGGTGCCAGCTTGAACTTGCCGGCCAGCTCGCCGGATTCGGGCGAGTTCAGGCTCGACGTCAGCCAGTTGTATCCGACGATGGAGGCCGATCCGCCGGAGGACAACGACCGGATGGTCTCGTCCTGTGCCCAGTTGGAGCTGTTGGGCGGTGAGGCGGACTTCAGGGTGTCGATGTAGACCTGCAGCGCCTTGTGGGCGTCCGGGGTGTCGATCGTCGGATTGCCGTCCTTGTCGAACATCGAACCCCCGGCCGCGGCATACCAGCTCGACCATTCCTCCAGGATCTTGTAGCCGCGCTGCGGGCTGTGGGCGATGCCGGCGTGTTGGGGCGTCGTCAGCTTGTTGACGGTCGTCACCAGTTCGTCGAGGGTCGTCGGCACCGGCAGGCCCGCCTGCTGTAGCAGATCGTCGCGGTAGATGTAGCCCTGCGCGTAGTTGTACATCGGGATGCCGTAAGTGGATCCGTCGATCTCGTTGACCCCGCGTAGCGCCGGGTAGAAGTCGTCGTAGTCGAGCTTGCTCGCCGTCTCGACCCGGCTGTCCAGTGGCGCCAGGAATCCGGCGTTGACGAAGTCGTCGGTCCACGGGTTGTCGATCATGATCAGGTCGTACGTGCCCTGCGGAGCCTGGAACGACGCCACGAGCTTGTCGCGCATCGAGTCGTAGGCAAGCTTCTCGATGTCGACATTGATGTTCGGATACGCCTTCTTGAAGCCGTCGAGCAGCGATTCGACCGCCTCGGTGTCGTGTTCGTCCTCCATGAGGATCTTCACGGTGCCGGCATGGTCGGCGGGAATGTCACCTGCGCCGCTTCCACTTTCGGTTGCCGGGCCGGAACTCGAACAGCCCGCGAGCGCCAATGTGGTCGCCCCTAACAGCGCGGCGACGGAGGACAACCACTTTCTTGTTCCTGCCATATCCCTTCCAATCCTGTTGATTCGGTGGGTGATCAATCCATGAAGGCGCCGCCGTTGACGGCAAGTGCCTCGCCGGTGATGAACCGGGCGTCCTCGGAAAGCAGGAAGGTCAGCGCCTTGGCGATGTCTTCGGGCTGCTCGACACGTCCGAGCGGGGTGTCGTCGATCCACATCTGTTTCACCGCTTCGGCAGTCGTGCCCCGCAATGAGGCCTCCCACTCGAGTTCGCGTTCCTGCATCGGCGTGGCGACATAGCCGGGGCAGATGCTGTTGACGGTGATGCCGTGCTCGGCCAGCTCGTAGGCCATCGACTGGGTCAGTCCGATGACGCCGAATTTGGATGCGATGTAGTCGCTGAGGAACGGGACCCGGCCCTGCTTGCCGCCCATCGAGGCGGTGTTGACGATTGTGCCCTTGCTCTTGGTGCGGACCATTGCCCGGGCCGCGGCCTGGCCGCAGATGAACACGCCCTTGAGGTTGATGTCGAAGGTCTTCTCGACCCGATCCAGCGGCATGTCCAGGAAGCGCTCCATGAACGAGATGCCGGCGTTGCTCACCCAGGCGTCCAGGCCGAGGCGGTCGGCGACGTCATCGGCCACCTTGGCCGCGCCGGCCGGGTCGGTCACGTCGAGCTGCAGGTGTTCGTGGTGCTGGCCGGCCGTGGTATCGAGTTGTTCGGCACAGGCTTTGGCGGCCTGCTCGTCGACGTCGGTCACGACGACCTGCCAGCCCCGGCGGGCCAATTCGGTCACCATGGCCTTACCGATGCCGGATCCTGCGCCCGTCACCACAACTGTCTTCGTCAATGCTCTTCCTTCTCTTACTGTGATCGATTGGGCCGTCGAGATCACTCGTGTGCGACCCGCACGTCGATGCCTTGCTGTCGGGCGGCCTCCAGCACCGGGCCATCGTGCGGACCGTCCGTCACGATCGTGTTCACCGCGCTCAGTGGCGCGATGTTGACCAACTGGACGCGTCCGAGCTTGCTGGAATCGACAGCGAGGATGACGCGGTCGGCGGACTCCATGGCCGCGCGTTTCACGTCGCTTTCCTCGCTGTGGTAATCGGTGAGTCCGCGCTTGGCATCGACACCGGCGACACCCATGACATAGGTGTCGCAGTTGTAGCGCCGGTAGGTTGCCTGGGCGTCGGAGCCGATGAGGCTGAGCTCGCCCGGTCTCATTCGGCCGCCGGTGAGGAAGACGGTGGTGTTGGGTTCGTCGACGAGTTCAAGTGCGGCAAGCACGCTCGGCGTGATCACGGTCAATCCGAGTCCGCGGCCACGGATTTGGTGCGCCACGGCCAGCGCGGTGCTGCCACTGTCGATGATGACGGTCTCGTGTGGTTCCAGCAGTTCGACGGCAGCGGCGGCGATATGCGCCTTCTCGGCGGTCGCCGACTCCACCCGGGTGCCGAATGCGGGCTCCTCGGACTTGTGCGAGTAGGCAATCGCACCGCCACGCACCCGGCGTACCGCACCTTGGGCTTCCAGAACATCGATGTCGCGCCGAATCGTCATCTCCGAGACCTCGAACATCTCGGCCAACGAGGCGAAGTCCACTTCGCCGTCAGTCCGCAGCCGCTCCTCGATCAGGGCTCTTCGCTCTTCGACTGACATCGGCTACCCCCTGTGACAATGTGTGAATAGTTGACAGTTTTCACTGTGATGTTTCAACTCACGGACGAATGTCGTTAATGTTTAACATAACCGGGTGTGAGATGGGAAGAGGTAACAGAGATGGATTCTGAGCAGTGCGGCAGCGCGGCTGGGCCGGCCGCCGAACTCGCTGACGTGGCGTTGGAGGCGGCCCGTGCGGGTGCGGCGGTCCTGCGTTCACGTCCGCGGGGGAGCGCCAGCGTGACGGTCAAGGGTGAGCGGGGTGATCTCGTCACCGACGTGGACGTCGCCGCCGAGCGCGCGGTGCGTGCCGTCTTGGGCAACCGCAGGCCGAATGACCACGTCACGGGCGAGGAGCTTCCCGGTACGGCCCCGGACGGAGCGCGCGTCCGGTGGTCCATCGATCCGCTGGACGGTACGACGAACTTCACCAGGGGGATCCCGTATTACGCGACGTCGGTGGGTGCGGTCTGTATCCGCACCGGGCAGTGGCTCGCGGGCGCGGTCGATGCGCCCGAGCTCGGCAAGACGTACTACGCGTATCGGGGTGGCGGGGCGTGGCTGGCCGACGGCACGGGGGTCTACCGGCTGACCGGGCCTGCCGCCGGTGTCGACGGTGCCGCGCGCTTGCTCGGTATGGGCTACGCCTACTCGGCCGATGTCCGCCTGGCGCAGTGCGGCATGACCGCCGACATGATGGCCGGATACACCGACGCCCGGGCCCTCGGGTCGGCCGCTCTCGCGATCTGCGCCGTCGCTGAAGGTGCGCTGGACGGCTACGTCGAGAGCCATCTCGGCGAGTACGACTGGGCGGCCGCGGCCCTGGTGGCCGAGGAGGCCGGGTTGGCGGTGCGGCGACCTGCGACGCCGGCCGACGAGCTCCGGGTCACCGTTCAGGAGCAGGAATTGACGTGAATTGTTAACAGAAGGTTGATAGTTCTTCACACTCTCGGCTAGTGTCAGCGACACGTTGTGCTGGCATCGGGACTCTGGACAGGAGACAGTTCTTGCGGGGCACCTATCTGATCGGCGTCGATATCGGCACCACCGGAACCAAAACGGTTCTGCTGCACGAAACTGCCGGCATCGTGGCGCAGGCAACGTTGAGCTCGCCGATCTTCTCGGACGGACCGGCATATGCCGAGGCGGATGCCTCGGCTTGGGTTGCCAACGCGGTAGAGGGAATTCGGCAGGTTCTTGCCGAATCGGGGATCGACCCGGCGATGGTGGCTGCCGTCTCGGCGACCGGCATGGTTCCCGCGGTGGTCTGCCTCGACGCCGACCTGAAGCCGGTGCGCCGGCCCATCCTGCAGAACGATGCCAGGGCAACCCGGGAAATCGAAGAGCTGTCGGCGGTGATCGACGGCGCGGACATGTTGTCCCGCACCGGATCCGCGCTGACCCAACAGTCCGTGGCGCCGACGGTGCGTTGGTTGCAGCGCAACGAGCCCGAATGTTGGTCGGCCACGCGCTATCTGGTCGGGTCGTACGACTATGTGCTGATCGCGTTGGGGGCGCCGCCACACGTCGAGCAGAATTGGGCACTGGAGTCCGGTCTCTACACCCTGGACGGAAAGCACTTCGATCCGGCGCTCGCGGCCGTCGGCCTGCCTTCCTCGTCGCTGTGCGAGATGTACCGGCCCGGCACCCGGGTCGGCACGATCAGTGCATCGATGGCCGAAACCACCGGTCTGCCGGCTGATGTCGCGTTGGTGGTCGGCGGCGCCGACCATGTGTTGTCGGCCTACGCGGCCGGCGTCGACACAGCCGGTGACTGGTTGATCAAGTTGGGCGGTGCCGGTGACATCCTCACCGCCTGTGCCGATCCCATCGTCGACGCGCGCCTGTATCTCGATGCGCATCCCCGGCAGGGCACCTGGCTGCCCAACGGCTGCATGGCCACCAGCGGCAGTCTCATCCGGTGGTTCCAGACCCTCATCGGCGGAACGCCGTTGACCGATCTCGACGCCGAGGCCGCCGGGCGCCGACCCGCTGCGGTGTTGTGTCTGCCCTACTTCCTGGGTGAGAAGTCGCCGATCCACGATCCGCAGTTGCGTGGCGCGTTCATCGGCCTCGAGCTGGCCCACACCGGGGCGGACATGTATCGCTCGGTGCTCGAGGCGATCGCCTTCGGGTTCCGGCACAACGCCGAAGTCATGCGATCGGCCGGAATCACGCTGTCTCGGGCCAGGGTGACGAACGGTGGCAGCAAGTCCACCCTGTGGAAGCAGATCCACGCAGACGTGCTCGGCACCGAGTTGGCGCCCGTGCGTGACCATCCCGGAGCCTCGCTGGGCGCCGCGATCCAGGCGGGTGTGGGGGCCGGTGTGCTCGGTCTCGACGATGCCGCGAGATTCCTGCAGTTCGATGCACCCGTGGTGCCCGACCGTGAGCGGTCGGCGATCTATGAAGAGGCCTACCAGCTGTGGCGGCAGGCCGGCGACGCGCTGGCGCCCATTTCGCACGGGCTGACACGGAGGCCGCGATGAAGATCCGGCACGACTACAAGGTGGCGGTGGCCGACGGCGGTTGGCGAATGGTCGATCTCGGTCTCACCACCGGTCTGGATTCGGGCGACATCACCGTGTTCGACCGGGAGAACGACGTCGTCTACGCGCTGCCGGCGCCATCGGATCGGCTGCCGATCCGGAGCTGGAAAGACGTCCGCCCGGAAGATGTCGCAGTCGTCGACCCCGATGGCAACACCCTGCCGGAATCACTCACCGACCCGACGGTCGAACTGCCGATGCATCTCGCGATCTATGCGGCCCGGCCCGATGTCAACGCCATCGTGCACACCCATGCCGAGGATTCGCAGGTGTTCGCGGCAGCGGAGCGAGATATTCCCACCGCCACCATCGACTCCTACACCCGTGCCGGATTCGGTCCGATCCGATGTGGAAAATTCGGCGTCGTCGCCTCGAAAGAACTGGGCGACAACATGGTCGAGGTCCTGGCCGGCAGCAGCAAGGCGGCCCTGATGGCCCGGCACGGTGCGGTGGCACTGGGGCCGGATCTGGCCGATGCAATGTTCACGGCGACGGTCATCGAGAAAGCCGCGCGCCAGGCCATGAAGGTCGCGTCGCTCGGGGCGACACCCGAACAGCTCACCCTGCACCACATTTTCGACCACGATCTTGCCCGCGACATCGAGGAGGGGCGCGTCCACCTCGACACCCAGACAGTCACGATTCAGCGCTTGGCCTGAGGGACAAGAGGAACAAGAGGAGATAGATAAACCATGCAATGGCTTGACGACGTCTTTGGTGTGCAGAAACCGGTGATCGCCATGCTGCACCTCGACGCCTTGCCGGGCGATCCGTCCTTTGACACGGCGGCCGGTATGAGTGCGGTGGTCGACAACGCACGGCGCGATCTCGATGCACTCCAGTCCGGAGGCGTTGACGCGGTGATGTTCTCCAACGAGTTCAGCCTGCCGTATCTGACCAAGACCGAGCCGATCACCGCGATCTCGATGGCTCGCGTCATCGGCGAGCTCCTCGACGAAGTCCGAGTGCCGTTCGGCGTCAACGTGCTGTGGGACGGGGTGGCATCGATAGACCTCGCTGCCGCGACCGGTGCGAAGTTCGTGCGGGAGATCTTCACCGGCGCCTACGGCAGCGATTTCGGCTTGTGGAACACCAACGTCGGGCAGGCGGCGCGGCACCGGCGGCGCGTCGATGCGGACGGTGTCCGTCTGTTGTTCAACGTGGTCCCGGAGGCGACGGCGTATCTCGGTGACCGGGATCTGGCTGACATCACCCGTTCCACGGTGTTCAACGCCAAGCCCGATGCGCTGGTCGTGTCGGGGCTGACCGCCGGTGCGCCCACCGACACGTCGGCTCTGTCCACCGTCAAGAACAATGCCGGCGATGTCCCGGTGTTCGTCAACACCGGAATGCGGGTGGAGACCGCGGAGGCGCAGCTGAGCATCGCCGACGGGGCCGTGGTCGGCACCGCATTCAAGAAGGACGGGGTGTTCGAGAACCGCGCCGACAGTGAGCGGGTAGAGAAGCTGATGGCGGTGGTCAAGAACTTCCGTCAGAACTGATCGTTCGACATTCGGCACCCCCGGGTCGGGTCGTTCGCGGCCCGGGCGGTGCCGGCTCCGGTCGATCGCGCCGATGAGTTTGTCGAGCCTCGCGGGTCTACCTCTCTACCGAGACGATCAACTCAGCAGGGAGTAGCGCCATGGGCGTCATCGACATCGAACTGTTCGCCACCCTCGACCTCGTCGCGCAGGCGCCGGGCGGCCCGGACGAGGACCCCGAGGGATTCGCATTCGGTGGCTGGCAGGCGCCACTGATCGACGACGTTTCGGGTGCACAGGTCGGCGCTGCATACGAGGGCACCGATGCTCTCCTGCTCGGGCGCCGGACGTACGACATCTTCGCCGCCTACTGGCCACACCAGACGGATGACTTCGGCACGCTGTTCAACAGCATTCCGAAGTACGTGGCGTCACGCGGCACACCTGATCTCGCGTGGGCGGGCTCCACTCTGCTCGGCCCCGATCTGGCCGGGGCGGTGCGCGAGGTACGTGACCGGCATCAGAAGGTCAAGGTCGTCGGAAGCCTGGACCTGGTGCAGACCCTGTTGCGCGAGAAGCTGTTCGACCACATCGACCTGTGGGTGCACCCGATCATGCTGGGCGTGGGAAAGAAAGTATTCGACGGTGGCGCGGTGCCTACCAACGTCACACTGCTGCAACCGCCGGTCGCCAGCCCGAACGGGATCGTGTACCTGCGCTACGGTCTCGCCGCCGGCATACCGGGAACCGGCGATATGAGCGATCACTCATAGGGCTCATTGAACCTCGCCAACCGCCGGATCAGCCGGCACCAGCGGCACCGCCAACAACGGCAACAGCGCACACACCGCGAATGCTGCCGGATAACCCGCCACACCGATCAGCGCACCGAACAGCGGCGCGGAGCTGGCGGTCGCCAGATGCTGGCTGGTGTTCTGGGTGCCCAAGGCGCGTCCACTCCAGAACGGCCCGGCGATCTCGGCGATCGCGGTGAACGCCAAACCATTGTCGGACACCGTGATCACCGAGGCGATCACGATCAGCGCGACACTGATCGGGGAGTCCAGCCAATCGGTGAGCGCCAGCAGCGCCATCGTCGCCGCGGCGGCCAACGCGATGGTGCGGATGGGCCGAAGGCGTTGCCCCACCACATCGGACCATCGTCCTGCGGCGATTCGCCCTGCCGCGCCCAGCAATTGGGCGACGGTCACCAGCGTGCCCGCGGAGGCGGCGGACCAACCTCGATCACTCATCAACCACACCAGGGTGAACGTCCACACCATGCCCTGAGGTACCACCAGCAGCACCGAAACGGCGTGGATGCGCCACAACACGTTTGACCCGCGATAGGGATTGGCCAGATGTTCGGCCGGCGCCTCATGGCGGGGCGGCCGTGGCGGATCCAGAACGCCCACAGCGCAGATCACCGCCGACACCACGCACACGATCGCGGGGAACAGCAATGCGGCTGTCACACCTTGGCTCTCGGCCAGGCGGGGAATCACCAACGCGCCCAAGCCGACACCCAAAGGGGTTGCCGTCTGCCGGATTCCCATTGCCAGCCCACGCTGTTCGGGCGGAAACCAACCGACCACCACCCGTCCGCTGGCCGAATTGCTACTGGCCGCGGCCATCCCGCCCAGCAGCAGGAAGACTCCGACGACCACCAGCGAGTGAGCTGCGGCCGCGCCGAAGGCCGCCGCGGCGGTCAGGGCCGAGCCCACCGTCAGCACGATCCGCTCACCGACCCGGTCGACGATGTACCCCCAGGCGATCAGGGTGAGCACCAGACCGAAACTCGGCATCGACGAGAGCAGGCCCGCCTGGGCCAGATCCAGGCCGCGCTCCGAATGCAGGGTGGGAATGAGAAACGCCGCACCGTTGATGAACACATTCGCGCACGTGGTCGCGGTGAGTGCGATCGCCAGCATCGACCAACGGCGGAACGTGCTGATCGAGGAATCCGGCATGAGGCCATCGTTCCACGAACGTCTCAAAATATTGAACTGGGATTCCAATATATGAGACGCACGAATTGTGTCCTAGGCTGTGGCCGTGAAGTTGTGGCTGGCGGTAACTGTTTTGCTGATAGGTGGACTCGTGGCAGCGCCGGCGGCGACGGCGGCCGAGCCGAACTGGTCTGGACTCGACGCCCGTCGCCACGATGCACCGATTCCCATGCCGGGCACGCTGATCGAGGTCGTCCCGCTCGATCCGGCCTTGTCGGTCCCAGGTGCGGCAAGCGCCTATCGCATCCTGTACTCGACTGTCGACCAGCATGATTCACCTGCACTCAGCACCGCGGCAGTATTCATCCCGCATGGTGAGGCACCCGAAGGTGGCTGGCCCACGATCGCCTGGGCACACGGAACCGTCGGCCTCGGCGACGACTGTGCCCCCTCGGCTCAACCCCGCAGCGCGCGGGACGCCGAGTATCTGACGCACTGGCTCGACCAGGGCTACGCCATCGTCGGCTCCGACTACGCCGGACTCGGCACCCCCGGACTGATGAGCTACCTCAACACCGTGGCCACCGCTCACAGCGTCGTCGACTCGGTGATCGCGATGCATCAGATGGACCTGCCGCTGTCGGAGAAATGGGCCCTCGTGGGTCAGTCGCAGGGCGGCGGGGCCGCCGTCAACAGTGCCCGCTGGGCCACGGAATTCAGTCGCGACACCGGACTGGACTACCGCGGCGTGGTGGCCACCGGAACACCGTTCAACGTCGAGAACATCGTCAAGCAAGCCGGGCCCGACATGGTGCTGCCGCCTAATCTCGGTCCGGCGGCCAACAGCTACACCGCGTACATCCTGGCCGGGGTGCGCGAGGCCAGGCCCGATCTCGACGTCGACAGCGTGCTCACCCCGGCTGGGTTGGATGCGGTCAACAAAGCCGAGACGCTGTGCAAGCCGCAGCTCGACCAGCAGCTCACCGGCATCACGCCGACCGGGTTCTTTCGTGCGCCGTTGGCCGGTCTGCCCGGCGCCACCGAAGCTCTGGACGCCTATCTGGGAACGCCGACCAGCGGCTATGACCGGCCGATCTTCCTGGGCGTCGGCCTACTGGACCGCGATGTCCCGCCGAGCATGTCGCAGCAACTCGACGATCAGCTGAGGGCCAACGGGCAGGACGTCACACTCAAGGTCTATCCCGACGAAGATCACTCCGGAACCGTGCTGGCTTCGATCCCGGACTCCACGCCGTTCCTGGCCGCGGTGTTCGAGGGCGACTGAGGTAACCGACCGGAGGCGTCGACGCTGGTCGTCCGACGCTGCGCACTACCCTGGTCAAAATGCGCTTAGGTCGAATTGCCAGTCCCGACGGCGTCGCTTTCGTCAGTGTCGAAGGCGACGGTGACGACGCCGTCTGCAAAGAGATCGCCGAGCACCCGTTCGGCAATCCCAATTTCACCGGCCGGAGCTGGCCGCTGGCCGATGTCCGGCTGCTCGCGCCGATCCTGGCCAGCAAGGTCGTCTGCATGGGCAAGAACTACGCCGCCCACGCCGAGGAGATGGGCGGGGTGGCGCCCGAGGATCCGGTGATCTTCCTCAAACCCAACACCGCGATCATCGGCCCCAACGTGCCGATCCAGCTGCCGGCCGACGCCAATCCGGTGCACCACGAGGGTGAGCTCGCGATCGTGATCGGGCGTCCCTGCAAGGACGTCCCCGCCGCGCGCGCCGCCGAGAACATCCTGGGCTACACGATCGCCAACGACATCTCGGCGCGCGACCAACAGGCCAAGGACGGTCAGTGGATGCGGGCCAAGGGCCACGACACCTTCTGTCCCGTCGGCCCGTGGATCGTCACCGACCTTGACCCGTCGGATCTGGAGATCCGCACCGAGGTGAATGGCGAAGTGCGTCAGCGCAGCCGGACCTCGCTGATGATCCATGACATCGGAGCCATCGTCGAATGGGTGTCTGCGGTGATGACGCTGCTGCCCGGGGACCTGATCCTGACCGGAACCCCCGAGGGCGTCGGCCCGATCGAAGACGGCGACACCGTGAGCGTCACCGTCGAAGGCATCGGCTCGCTCACCAATCCCGTTGTACGCAAGCAGAAGTAGAGGTAAGTGATGACGTCTCCCGCTGGTCCGGTCCGGGTGAGGTTCTGCCCGTCGCCCACCGGAACTCCGCATGTCGGGTTGGTGCGCACCGCACTGTTCAACTGGGCCCATGCCAGGCACACGGGCGGAACCTTCGTCTTTCGTATCGAGGACACCGACGCCGCGCGCGACAGCGCCGAGAGCTACGCCGCGATCCTCGATGCGCTGCGATGGCTGGGCCTGGACTGGGACGAGGGTCCCGAGGTCGGTGGTCCGTACGAGCCGTATCGACAGTCGCAGCGCAGCGAGATCTACCGTGACGTGATCGCACGCCTGCTGGAGGCCGGCGAGGTCTACGAGGCCTATTCCACGCCCGAAGAGGTCGAGGCCCGCCACCACGCGGCGGGCCGTAATCCCAAACTCGGCTATGACAATTTCGATCGCACGCTCACCGATGAGCAGCGGGCGGCCTTCGCCGCCGAGGGGCGTAAGCCCGTGCTGCGCTTGCGGATGCCCGATGAGGATCTCGGCTGGACCGACCTGGTGCGCGGGCCGGTGAGCTTCCCGGCGGGCTCGGTGCCCGATTTCGCGATCACGCGGGCCAACGGTGATCCGTTGTACACCTTGGTCAATCCGGTCGATGACGCGTTGATGAAGATCACCCACGTGCTGCGCGGTGAGGACATCATGCCGTCGACGCCGCGCCAGATCGCCCTGTACCGGGCGTTGATGCGGATCGGCGTGGCCGAACGGGTCCCGGAATTCGCCCATTTGCCAAGCGTTCTCGGCGAGGGCAACAAGAAGTTGTCCAAGCGGGACCCGCAGTCGAATCTGTTTCTGCACCGTGACCGCGGTTTCCTGCCGGAGGGCCTGCTGAACTACCTGGCACTGCTGGGTTGGGGCATCGCCGACGATCACGACGTGTTCAGCCTCGACGAGATGGTGGCCGCGTTCGATGTGGCCAACGTCAATTCGAACCCGGCTCGGTTCGACCAGAAGAAGGCCGACGCGATCAACGCCGAGCACATCCGGTTGCTGACGCCCGAGGACTTCACCGCGAGGCTGCGCGCCTATCTCGATGCACACGGACATGACACCGGCTTGGACGACGCCCGGTTCGCCGAGGCCGCCGCGCTGGTCCAAACCCGGATCGTGGTGCTCGGCGACGCGTGGGGGCTGTTGAAGTTCCTCGACGACGCCTCCTACGAGATCGACGAGAAGGCCGCCGCCAAGGAACTGCGCGAGGAGGCCGCGCCGGTCCTGGATGCCGCGCTGAGCGCCCTGGACGGCGTCGGGGAGTGGAGCACCGCCAACATCGAGGCCGCACTCAAGGCGGCGCTGCTGGACGGTCTGGAGCTCAAGCCGCGTAAGGCGTTCGGGCCGATCCGCGTCGCGGTCACCGGTGCCACGGTGAGCCCCCCGTTGTTCGAGTCGATGGAACTGCTCGGGGCCGAGCGCAGCCTGGCGCGGTTGCGGGCCGCCCGCGGCCGGATGTGAACGCCCGGGCCGGACGGGGCTTGGTAAAAAGCGCCCAAAATCTTTGGTAGTCTGCTCGTCGGCCCGGAAAGCGAAACGGGGGAGCCCCCGCAGAGCCGATCGGACCGAAATTGCCTGTGACCTGCGGTGATAGGCAATTAATGGGGTATGGTGTAATTGGCAACACAGCTGATTCTGGTTCAGCCATTCTAGGTTCGAGTCCTGGTACCCCAGCCATCCGGACTGGTTCAGACGGATTAGGTGAGTACGACCGCCTGAGCTATGCTGACCATCCGGAAGTTCTAGCCCCCGTCGTCTAGCGGCCTAGGACGCCGCCCTCTCACGGCGGTAGCGTGGGTTCGAATCCCATCGGGGGTACAGAGGTAAAAGCGCCCAGTTCTCACGAACTGGGCGCTTTTGCGTTGTGCGGGTTTCACGTCACGCGTGCCGCCGCGTCGTCCCCTGGCTTCGTCGGGCCGCTTTTCGCGCTGGGGTGACTCTGGGTGTCGAACGTCACTCTGGCGTGGCGAGGCTGGCCGGCCGGCGACGCCGGCGCGGCTCGCCGACGCTTCGGACCGAGACTGAGATTCGTCTCACAGTCGACGGGTGAGGGCGTCGGCGGCGGCGAGGAGATCGGCGGCCCAGCGGGCGCCGGGTCGCCGGCCCATGCGGTCGATCGGTCCGGATACCGACACGGCGGCGATCACCGCGCCGCGGCCGTCGCGCACCGGCGCCGAGACGCTGGCCACCCCCGGCTCGCGTTCGGCGGCGCTCTGCGCCCAGCCGCGCTTGCGGACCTCGGCCAGAGTTCGGTCGGTGAACTTGGCGGCCGGCAGCACCGCCTGCTGGGTGGCCGGGTCGGCATAGGCGAGTAGCACTTTGGCTCCCGAACCGGCCGTCATCGGAAGGTGGGTTCCCACCGGGACGGTGTCGCGCAGCCCGGCCGGGGGTTCCAGGGCGACCACGCAGACCCGTGACTGGCCCTCGCGCCGGTACAGCTGGACGCTCTCGCCGGTGATCTCGCGCAGGCGGGGCAGCACCGCGGCGCCGGCCGCCAGCAGCGGATCGTTGACGTGGGAGGCCAATTCGGTCAGTGCGGGTCCGAGGCGCCAGCGGCCGTCGCCGTCGCGGGCCAGCAGCCGGTGGGTTTCGAGCCCGGCGGCCAGCCGGTGTGCGGTCGCCCGGGGCAGGCCGGTGCGCTCACAGAGTTCGGCCAGCCCGCAAGGTGACTCGGCCACGGTGTGGAGTACACCCACGGCTTTGTCGAGAACGCCGATGCCGCTATCATTTCTCACAGAGAGATACTAGCGTCTCGCATTGTGAGATGACAGTGGAGATGACGCGAGTACCTCCCAGCCCTGGCGGACCCTTGATGCAGCCCCGCATTCGCCGTTAATCGAATCGAGAAGTAGCGATGGACCAATCGACACAGACATCCGTGAAGCCGCGCACCCTGGCCGAAAAGGTTTGGGACGACCATGTGGTGGCGCGCGGTGAGGGAGAGGGCGCGGCCAGAGAGCCCGACCTGATCTACATCGACCTGCATCTCGTGCACGAGGTCACCAGCCCGCAGGCATTCGATGGTCTGCGCTTGGCGGGCCGGCCGGTGCGACGTCCCGACCTGACGATCGCGACCGAGGACCACAACGTGCCGACGGTCGACATCGACAAGCCGATCGCCGATCCGGTTTCGCGCACGCAGGTCGAGACATTGCGGCGCAACTGCGAGGAATTCGGCATCCGGCTGCACCCGATGGGTGATGTCGAGCAGGGCATCGTGCACATCATCGGACCGCAGCTCGGACTGACTCAGCCGGGTATGACGGTCGTCTGTGGGGACAGCCACACCTCGACCCACGGTGCGTTCGGCGCCATTGCGATGGGCATCGGCACGTCCGAGGTCGAACACGTGATGGCCACCCAGACACTGCCGCTCAAGCCGTTCAAGACCATGGCGGTCAACGTGGACGGCGTTCTGCCGCCCGGGGTGAGTGCCAAGGACATCATCTTGGCCGTCATCGCCAAGATCGGGACCGGTGGCGGGCAGGGGCATGTCATCGAATACCGGGGCAGTGCGATCGAGGCGCTGTCCATGGAAGGTCGTATGACGATCTGCAACATGAGCATCGAAGCGGGCGCGCGGGCCGGGATGGTCGCCCCCGACGAGACCACCTTCGAGTTCCTCAAGGGTCGTCCGAATGCTCCCAAGGGCGCCGACTGGGATGCCGCGGTCGCCGCGTGGAGCCAGTTGCGCACAGACGAGGGCGCCGAATTCGACACCGAGGTCTACCTGGACGCCGCCACGCTGAGCCCGTTCGTGACCTGGGGCACCAACCCGGGCCAGGGGGTGCCGCTGTCCGCCGCGGTGCCCGATCCGGAGCTGATGGGGGACGACGCCGACCGTCAGGCCGCGGAGAAGGCCTTGGCCTACATGGATCTTCGACCCGGGATGGCGATGCGTGACATCGCGGTCGACACCGTGTTCGTCGGCTCGTGCACCAACGGACGCATCGAGGACCTGCGGGTGGTGGCCGACGTGCTGCGTGACCGCAAGGTGGCCGACGGGGTCCGGATGTTGGTCGTGCCGGGCTCGATGCGGGTTCGATCCCAGGCCGAATCGGAAGGTCTAGACCAGATTTTCACCGCTGCCGGCGCCGAATGGCGTCAGGCCGGCTGCTCGATGTGCCTTGGTATGAACCCCGACCAATTGTCCCCGGGGCAGCGCTGCGCCTCGACGTCCAACCGGAATTTCGAAGGCCGACAGGGTAAGGGAGGCCGCACCCACCTGGTCTCTCCGGCCGTCGCGGCAGCCACCGCGGTGCGCGGAAAGCTGGCGTCCCCTGCCGATCTGCCTGCTGCGTCCCGCTGAGAGGAACACAAAAATGGAAGCGTTCAGCACTCACACCGGCATCGGCGTCCCGCTGCGGCGGTCGAATGTCGACACCGACCAGATCATCCCCGCCGTCTATTTGAAGCGGGTAACCCGAACGGGTTTCGAGGACGGATTGTTCGCGGCCTGGCGCACCGATCCGTCGTTCATTCTGAATCTCCCGCCATTCGACAAAGGCTCCGTCTTGGTCGCCGGCCCCGATTTCGGCACCGGATCCTCACGCGAACATGCCGTCTGGGCCCTCATGGACTATGGCTTCCGGGTGGTTATCTCATCCCGATTCGCCGACATTTTCCGCGGCAACGCCGGCAAGGCCGGGCTATTGGCCGCCGAGGTCTCCCAAGATGATGTCGAGCTCTTATGGAAGCTCATCGAGCAGAATCCCGGGCTGGAAATCACTGTGAATCTTCAAGATCGAAATGTGGTCGCCGGAACGGTTGTGGTGCCGTTCAGAATTGACGACTACACGGCCTGGCGACTGCTCGAGGGACTCGACGATATAGGCCTTACGCTGCGGAAACTCGATGCGATCGAGGATTACGAGAAGCACCGGCCGGCCTGGAAGCCGCGCACTCTGCCGGCCTGATTCAGGGGCTGTCAGGGGTGCTTCGGCACCCGAATTCGCCGCCTGCCAAACCGGTTCTGGACCCGCCCGGGCGGAGTCCAAGTGGGGCAAGCGGATTGCCGGATTGTTCGCTAGCTACGCCTGAAATTGCGCGTGGCTCTTGGAAATCAGTGGTCAGAGGGTTTACCGTGTCCTCTAGTCGGTCCAAGGAGGACCACTGGTTTCGGAGGTTTTGGATGAACAAAGCGGAGCTCATCGACGTACTCACAACCAAACTGGGCACCGATCGTCGGCAGGCTACCGCCGCGGTCGAGAACGTTGTGGACACCATCGTCCGCGCGGTGCACAAGGGCGACAGTGTCACGATCACCGGCTTCGGTGTTTTCGAGCAGCGCCGTCGCGCTGCCCGGGTGGCCCGTAACCCGCGCACCGGCGAGACGGTGAAGGTCAAGCCCACTTCGGTGCCGGCTTTCCGTCCGGGTGCGCAGTTCAAGGCGGTTGTCTCTGGGGCGCAGCGTCTCCCGTCTGAGGGCCCGGCCGTCAAGCGTGGGGTCACTGCGGGCCCGGCCAAGCGCGCCGCCGCCAAGAAGACCGTCGCCAAGAAGGCCCCGGCCAAGAAGGTGGCAGCCAAGAAGGCCCCGGCCAAGAAGGCCGCGACCAAGGCTCCGGCCAAGAAGGCCGCGACCAAGGCACCGGCGAAGAAGGCGGCCGTAAAGAAGGCTCCGGCCAAGAAGGCCGCGACCAAGGCTCCGGCCAAGAAGGCCGCGACCAAGGCGCCCGCCAAGAAGGCCGCGACCAAGGCACCCGCCAAGAAGGCCGCGACCAAGGCACCCGCCAAGAAGGCGGCCGCCAAGAAGGCCCCGGCCAAGAAGGGCCGCAAGTAATTACGGTGAAGGCACGTCGTGAGCCCTAGATGAGCTCACGACGTGTCTTTCTCGTGTTCGGTCTAATGCGTCGCGGACAGCGGGCTGCACATGTGATCGGCGGCCACGACCCGGCCGTCGACCAGCGACAGAACCCAGCTGCTGCCTTTGCGATTTCCCGTCGTGGACGGGCGGACGCCGTCGCGTTCGCACCACCAGGAAATCAGCCCCGGGATCACCTTGCCTTGTGAGCAGATCACTGGCGTTCCCGCGCGCGCGGCGAGGTCGATCAATCGATGGCGGGCGGCCTTGTGGTCGTCGGCGTAGGCCTCTTCGGTGAGCGTCGGCTCGTTGTGGATGTCCACGCCGAGTTCCTGGCCCAGAGGTTCCAGCGTCTGGTGGCAGCGCAGCCGATCGGCCGCGTAAAGCGTTGTGGCACCGAATGCCAGTAGTTGGGCGACCAGTGCCTCGGCCTGAGCCCGGCCCTTCTTGTCCAGTGGCCGCTTGCGATCGTCGCCTTTGAAACGGGACCGCCGTCCGGCCGTACCGTGCCTGACGATCAGCACCGTCTTTGTGTCGGGCGGGCATTTCATGAAGCGGCGCAACACTTTTCGGTCATGCGGGTAAACCATCTGATCCATTGCCGCGGGTACCGGAAGCCAGATGAGCTTGTCCACCTCGTCGTTGGGGGTGAAGTCGCCACCTGTGGCGCGGGCAGCCCAGTACCAGACCCGTTTGGTTCCCTGGGGGATGTCGTACGAGATCGAGCCGAGCCGGCGGCCGAGCTGTGCGGTGTAACCCGTCTCCTCGTGAACCTCGCGTACGGCGGCAACAGGTTCGGTCTCGCCGAAGTCGACCTTGCCCTTCGGCAGGGACCAATCGTCGTACCGCGGACGGTGGATGACGGCCACCTCGGCGGCCTCCGATCCGGTGGCGTCCCCACTGGGACGCCACAACACGGCCCCAGCCGCGGGCACGAGCCTGGGGCCCGGCTTCTCCGCTGCCGTGTTGTCTTTGGACACCTCAACTCCTGCAGGTCGTTCACCAGTTGGGCAGCAGGCCCGGGCCGGTCGGGTTCAGGGGTGCCGGTGACGTTCCATCAACGACACCTGATGGTCGCGAACGGTCTGCCCCTCCTGGGGCAGTGCCGTCCAGTGACCATCGTGTCGCAACTCCCAGCACCTGGTGGCCGGATCCATTGCGGACTCGAACACGTCGTTGAGCTGGGCGGTGAGTCGAGGGTCCTTGACCTGAGCCATCACCTCGACACGGCGGTCGAGATTACGATGCATCATGTCGGCACTTCCGATCCAGAACTCGTTGATGGCGCGGAAGTGAATAATCCGGGAGTGCTCCAGGAAGCGGCCGAGGATCGAACGCACGGTGATGTTGTCGGAATAGCCCGGCACGCCGGGGCGCAGCGCACAGATACCCCGCACCACGATGTCGACCGGGATACCGGCCTGTGATGCCCGGTAGAGCGCGTCGATCACCTGCTCGTCGACCAGTGCGTTGGCCTTCAACCGGATTCCGGTCGTGGCCCCTTCGTGGTGCGCGGCGATCTCCCGGTCGATGCGCTCAATGATGCCCTTGCGCACACCCCGCGGAGCCACCAACAGATTGCGGTAGGCGTCCTTGCGCGAGTAACCCGTCAGGGAATTGAACAGGTCGGTGAGGTCGGCGCCGATGTCGGGATCGGCCGTGAGCAAGCCCACGTCTTCGTACAGCCGAGCGGTTTTCGGGTTGTAGTTGCCCGTGCCGATGTGGCAATAGCGCCGGATCGTCGATCCTTCACGCCGCACCACGAGGCACGTCTTGCAGTGGGTCTTCAGCCCGATCAACCCGTAGACCACATGCACCCCGGCCTGTTCGAGCGCTCGGGCCCACTTGATGTTGGCCTGCTCATCGAAGCGGGCCTTGATCTCGACGAGTGCCACCACCTGCTTGCCGGCCTCAGCCGCGTCGATCAGTGCGTTGACGATCGGCGAGTCACCGGACGTGCGGTACAGCGTCTGCTTGATGGCCAGCACGTTGGGATCGGCGGCGGCCTGCTCGATGAAGCGCTGCACGGTGGTGGAGAACGAGTCATAGGGGTGATGCACCAGCACATCCCCGTCACGCAGCGTCGAGAAGATGCTCTTGGGCGTCTCGCGCTCGCCGAACGCCGGCGGGGTGGCGGGCACGAACGGCCGATCCTTGAGCGCGGGCCGATCCACGGCATAGATCTGCCACAACGCGGAAAGGTCCAACAGCCCGGGCACCTCGATGACGTCGCCGGGCGCCACATCCAGTTCCCTCAGCAGCAGTTCGAGCATGCTCTCGGTCATGTCGTCGGACACTTCGAGTCGGACGGGGGAGCCGAACCGCCTGCGCGCCAGTTCACGTTCGAGCGCCTGCAGCAGATCCTCGTCGCGATCCTCTTCGACCTCGAAGTCGGCGTTACGGGTGATCCGGAAGGCGTGGTGCTCAACGATCTCCAGGCCGGGGAACAACACCGGCAGGAACGCTGCGATGAGTTCCTCCATCGGCAGGAACCGCACCACCGCCGATCCATCGGCGGGAGGACTCAGCTCCACGAAGCGACCGACGTTGTCGGGCACCTTGATCCTGGCGAAGTGTTGTCCGCCGTCTTCGGGATGTTTGACGGTGATGGCCAGGTTCAGGCTCAGCCCGCTGACGAATGGGAACGGGTGCGCAGGGTCCACCGCCAACGGGGTGAGGACCGGAAAGACCTGTTCGTGGAAGTAGGTGGAGAGCTTGGCACGTTCGGGTTCGTCGAGCTGTGCCCAGTTGACGATGACGATGCCTTCGTCGGCCAGCGCGGGGCGGACCGAGTTGAGGAATACGCTGGCATGACGGCTGGCGATCTGCTGGGTGCGTTCGTTGATTCGGCGCAGCTGCTCGCGCGGGGACAACCCATCGGCCGAGCGCACCGAAAGTCCCATCTCGTCACGGCGTTTGAGGCCGGCCACCCGGACCATGTAGAACTCGTCGAGATTGGACGCGAAGATCGCCAGGAATTTCGCCCGCTCGAGCAGCGGCAGCGACGGGTCGGCGGCGAGGGCGAGAACCCGGGCGTTGAAATCCAGCCAGCTCAGTTCGCGATTGAGGTAGCGATCGTCGGGCAACGCGTTGTCCACTGCCGGTGAGGTGGCCGCCGGTGGCGCTTCGGGCGTCGATGACCCGACGGACAGCCCCGATGCGGCTGCGGCGGCCTCCGGTTGGGAGTCGTCCGACCGGGTCCCGGGCTCGGCTTCGGTGGCTTCGCTCATCGTTCAGATCATTCCTTATCCGGCCGGTCCCCGGCTACCTAGTGACGTTGCCTGCCGAGTGTCCGGGTGGTCGCCGTACCGACGCCGAGGCGCCGCGCCGCCTGCAGGTCATCGGGGGTGTCGATGTCGCAGCGCAGCCCTGGCCAGGCGCCGGTCAGCTCGATTGCACCGGAGTGTCGATGGCGCGCAGCCGAATCGGATCCGAAGCGCGGAGCCAGCGCCGTGCCGAAGGCGAACAAGGCCGAGGTGCCGGTGCCGTGCCGGTCGCCGACGAAACTGCGTTGGTAAGCGCGGGCCAGCGACAGTGCCTCGGCCAGTTCCTGCGGTTGAAGGGCGGGCAGATCCCCTTGCAGAACAACGATGTTCGGTGCCGTGGCACGAAGCTGGGCTTCGGCCGTGGCGATGGCGTTGTTGAGGGGGTCGCGGTGACCGGGAGGGGTCGGGTCCATCAGTACGCCCGCACCGAGTTGCCTGGCGGCGTCGGCGGCGGTTTCGTCGGGCGTGACGACGGTCACCGGGGCGACGGTGGACGCCGCGGTGATGGTGTCGACCAGCATCGCCAGCACCACGGCCTCGCGAGTTGCGGAGGAGAAGATGGGGGCCAGTCGGGTCTTGGCGGCCGACAACCGTTTGACCGCGATCACCAGGGCGACGTCAGCGGCCTGCGTTGCTGCTGCGGCGTTGTCGCTTCGAGAGCCGCTCATGGGTTCATCCTGCCAGCCTCGTCGGTGTCGGCGGGTGGCGCAGCCTCCGGGATAGGGTGAACGGGTGGTAGAGGCTGCGGTCATGGGCGCCGGTGCGTGGGGGACGGCACTGGCCAAGGTGCTGGCGGACGCGGGTAATCCGGTGACCATGTGGGCCCGGCGCCCCGAGGTAGCCGACGAGATCAACAACGACCATCGCAACAGTCGGTACCTCGGCGATGTGGTGCTCCCGTCGTCGATCCGGGCCACCACGGATCCGGCCGAGGCGCTGGCCGGAGCCTGCACGGTGCTGCTCGGTGTGCCGGCGCAACAGTTGCGGGCGAATCTGGAACGTTGGAAGCACCTGATCGGCGACGAAGTGACGCTGGTCAGTCTGGCCAAGGGAATCGAGCTCGGCTCGCTGATGCGGATGAGCCAGGTGATCGTCCAGGTCACGGGTGCGGACCCGGCCCGGGTCGCGGTGGTGACCGGGCCGAACCTGGCCAGTGAGATCGCCGATGAGCAGCCGGCCGCCACCGTCGTCGCGTGCAGCGATTCCGGACGTGCGGTGGCGCTGCAACGTGCGCTGGCCACCGGTTACTTCCGGCCCTACACCAACGCGGACGTGGTCGGTGCCGAGGTGGGCGGTGCCTGCAAGAACGTCATCGCGCTGGCGTGTGGCATGGCCGTGGGAGTGGGGCTGGGGGAGAACACCGTTGCCGCGATCATCACCCGCGGCCTGGCCGAGGTGATGCGACTGGGCATTGCGCTGGGCGCCACCCCCGCGACGCTGGCCGGGCTGGCCGGTGTCGGGGATCTGGTCGCCACCTGTACGTCCGGGCATTCGCGCAACCGCACGTTCGGCGAGCGTCTCGGCAAGGGCGGCACCATGGAATCGGCGTTGATCGCGGCCGGTGGCCATGTGGCCGAGGGGGTGGCCTCCTGCGAATCGGTGCTCGCGCTGGCCTCCAGCTATGGTGTCGAGATGCCGCTGACCGACGCCGTTCATCGGGTGTGTCACAAGGGATTGTCGGTTCATGAAGCGGTCGCACTTCTCCTGGGCCGCAGCACCAAACCGGAGTAGCAGACCTCCGGACCGAGGAGGGCAGGGCAACCATGGACGGCGTGTACGGAGATTCCACCCGGAGCGTCAAAGCTGTTGGTCTGGAATCGGTTCCGGGACAGCCGGTGGCGCCGATCCCCGTCCCGGCGTCGACGTTTCACCTCTCGCCCGACGAGGCCGAGCCCCTGGACAGCTACGGCCGCAGCTCCAATCCGTCGTGGCGGCAACTGGAGTCGGCGCTCGCCGAGCTCGAAGGCGCGGCCGCCGCGCTCACGTTCGGTTCGGGCATGGCGGCCATCACCTCGGCCCTGCGCGTGCTGGCCAAACCCGGAACCACGCTCGTGGTCCCCGCTGACGGCTACTACCAGGTCCGTCGGTATGCGGCTGAATACCTTGCCCCGCAAGGAATCACGGTCATCGAGGCGCATGTGGCCGGCATCTGCGAGGCCGCGGCTCACGCCGATGTGGTGCTCGCCGAGACACCGGCCAACCCCGGGCTCGACGTTGTCGACCTGCACCGGCTCGCGATGACGTGCCGCGGCCGCGGCGCCACCCTCGTCGTCGACAACACCACCGCCACCCCGTTGGGTCAGCAGCCGCTGTCGCTCGGTGCCGACCTGGTGGTGGCCAGCGCCACCAAATCGTTGTCCGGGCACAGCGATCTGGTGGCCGGCTACGTCGCGGGCAGCCAGCCCGAGTTGATGGCTGCCGTGGAGCGCGACCGGCTGCTGGCCGGGCCGATCCTTGGCGCGTTCGAGGCCTGGCTGGTGCTGCGCAGCCTCGGCAGTGCCGGACTGCGTTTCGAACGGCAATGCCAGAACGCCGCCGCGCTGGCGGTGATGCTGCGCAACCATCCGGCGGTGCGTTCGGTGCGGTACCCCGGGCTCCCCGGCGATTCGGCACACGAGCTCGCCGCCACCCAGATGAAGCGGTTCGGTGGCTTGGTGTCGATCGAGCTGGCCGATGCCGCGGCCGTGCATGCCCTGGTGGACCGCAGCGCGCTGCTCATCGCGTCGACGAGTTTCGGCGGTATCCACACCTCGGTCGATCGCCGGGCCCGCTGGGGCGACCCGGTGCCTCCGGGATTCGCCCGGATCTCGGCCGGGATCGAGGACACCGACGACCTGATCGCGGACGTGGAGCAAGCCCTGCGCGGATGAAAGCCCAGTTCAGGATGCGCCGGAGGGCAGAGTCCGGCCGGGACGGTAGCCTCTCTAGGTTGTGACTGCCCGCAATCAGACCGGATCCCGCACCCGCGTCGCCGTCGTCTACGGCGGGCGTAGCTCTGAGCACGCGATTTCCTGCGTGTCGGCCGGCAGCATCCTGCGCAACCTCGACCCGGAGCGCTTCGAGGTGGTCGCCGTCGGGATCACGCCCGACGGTTCATGGATGCTGACCGACGGGCGGCCCGAGACGCTCGCGATCTCCGACGGTCAGCTGCCCGAAGTGACCGAGACATCCGGTACCGAACTCGCGCTGCCTGCCGCCCCGAACCGCAGCGGCCAGCTGCTGGCGTTGGGTAACGGTCCCGGTGAACTGCTGGCCGCCGTCGACGTGGTGTTCCCCGTGCTGCACGGCCCGTACGGCGAGGACGGCACCATTCAGGGTCTGCTCGAACTGGCCGGGATTCCGTATGTGGGTTCCGGTGTGCTGTCGAGTGCCGCCGGGATGGACAAAGAGTTCACCAAGAAACTGCTGGTCGCCGAGGGGCTGCCGATCGGCGATTTCGTGGTGCTGCGCGCGAACGACGTCACGCTGGATTTCGAAGGCCGGGAACGGCTCGGCCTTCCGGTGTTCGTCAAACCCGCCCGGGGCGGCTCCTCGATCGGAGTCAGCCGGGTCGCGGCGTGGGATGAACTCCCTGCGGCCATCGAACTGGCCCGGCGCCATGATCCGAAGGTCATCGTCGAGGCGGCGGTGCCGGGCCGCGAACTGGAGTGCGGTGTCCTCGAGTTCCCCGACGGCAGGGTCGAGGCCAGCACCCTTGGTGAGATCCGGGTGGCCGGGGTGCGCGGACGTGAGGACGGCTTCTACGACTTCGCCACCAAATATCTCGTCGACGCGGCCGAACTGGACGTGCCGGCCAAGGTCGATGACGACATCGCCGAGGAGGTCCGCCGGCTGGCCGTGCGCGCATTCTCCGCGATCGACTGCCAGGGGCTGGCGCGCGTCGACTTCTTCCTCACCGACGACGGGCCGGTGATCAACGAGATCAACACCATGCCGGGGTTCACCACGATCTCGATGTTCCCGCGGATGTGGGCGGCCAGCGGTGTGGACTACCCGACTCTGCTGACCGCGATGGTCGAAACCGCGCTGGCCCGGGGCACCGGCCTGCGCTGAGCTCAGCGGGCGGGGGCCGGTACCGGCTCCTGCGCGGGAATCGTGCGGGCGATCTGGCCCGAGATCTGTTGAATCGGTGTCGGTCCCGAACCGGCAGGCAGAGTCAGCGCGATGTACACCGGGCGGTCGACCGCGTACCAGGTGCTGCGGCCCAGGTCATCCGCCTCGCCGCCGGGGCTGCCGACGCCCGTTTCCCCCACCCGGAACCACTGGACCTCGTCGACGACCTGCAGTGGAGCGCCCACGACGAAATCGGTGGGCTGCTCCACCCCGCAGCGCAGCACCACGGGCTCCGTGTCCGGCTCGGCCCGCCAGGCAGCGGTGCCGGGCGGCGCCGGTTCGACGGTGGGGGCGCGCCGGAAGTCTCCGAGTTGTTGGGGGAGTGCGTTCAGCAGGTCGTGGCACTGCTGGCTCTCGGCCTGCGGTGCGGGCACGGATGGGATCGCGACGGGTTGCTGCTCGGGCGAGCGCTGCCGTGACGCCGCGATGCCCAGCACGGTGATCAGCACCGAGACCGCGACGACAACTGCCGCGATCAGCAGGGCGCGGGGCGGTCCGTCGACGGCATGCGAGTCGGTCACACCACCAACTCTATGGCCGCAGCCCGTTGGCAATGGGACAGGTCAGGGTGCGGGTGATTCCCCCGACCTGCTGCACCGCGGGCACCACGTCGGATTGCAGCGCCGCCAGGGTGTCGGCACTGATACGCACGACCACGTCGTAGGGACCGGTGACGTATTCGGCGGACACCACGCCGGCGAGCGCAGCGAGTTGCTTGGCGACGACTTCGGCGCGGCCCACTTCCGTCTGGATCAGCACGTAAGCCTCCACCACCGGCGATCTCCTCCATCTCGCTGCATAAACTGCTGGCCGCAGGCACCAAACGTACCGCAGGTCGGGTCTGGGTTCTCGGACGCGGCAGCCGGCCGGCAGGAGGCGATGTGACCAGGGACATGACCGGCGCGGATTCCGGTGACGGCAACGGCCGCACCCTCGCGGAAGCCGGGGAATTCGTCGTCATCGACCGGCTGGTGGCGGGACGCACACAAGCCGCGGCCGTGACGCTCGGACCCGGCGACGATGCGGCAGTGGTGGCGGCGGGCGACGGACGCACCGTGGTCTCCACCGACATGCTGGTGCAGGATCGCCATTTTCGGCTCGACTGGTCGTCACCGCACGACATCGGGCGCAAGGCCATCGCCCAGAACGCCGCCGACATCGAAGCGATGGGAGGGCGCGCCACGGCCTTCGTGGTCGCGTTCGGTGCGCCGCCGGATACCTCGGTGAGCGCCGCGGCCGGCGTGGCCGACGGGCTCTGGGACGAGGCGCGTCTACTGGGTGCCAGCATCGCGGGTGGAGACCTGGTCCGAGCCCCGCTGTGGGTGATATCGGTCACGGCGCTAGGGGATCTCGAGGGCCGGGAACCGGTGCGCCGCAGCGGTGCCCGGGCCGGCGATACGGTGGCGGTATCGGGCGAACTCGGTCGTTCGGCGGCCGGTTACGCCCTGTGGGACCGCGGCTTCGAAGGACAGGCCCGCTTCGGGGAACTGCGGCAGCGGCATCTGACCCCGCAACCGCCCTATGGGCAGGGTGCGTTGGCCGCCGAGGCCGGAGCCACGGCGATGACCGATGTCTCCGACGGCCTCCTCGCCGATCTCGGCCATATTGCGACGGCTTCCGGGGTCGGCATCGACCTGGACACCAGGCAGCTCGACGGTGATCGGCTGGCGGTCGCCGAGGCCGCCGCAGCCACGGGCGACGACCCGTGGGAATGGGTGCTGGGCGGTGGGGAGGATCATGCCCTGGCCGCGACCTTCCCCGGCGCACCGCCGCCAGGCTGGCGAGTGATCGGACGGGTCTTCGACGGGCCGGCGGAAGTGCTCGTCGACGGCGCCACGTGGGCGGGAAACGCGGGATGGCAGTCGTTCGACTGAGTGGCCACGCTAAGTTGGCTTTCCGTGACTGCACGTCCCCTGAATGAACTCGTCGACGATGGTTGGGCCCGCGCACTCGAGCCGGTGGGGGCGCATGTCGCGCAGATGGGGGAGTTCCTCCGTGACGAACTGTCGGCCGGCCGCCGCTATCTGCCTGCCGGTCAGAACGTGCTGCGCGCCTTCACTTTTCCGTTCGACCGGGTGCGCGTGCTGATCGTCGGCCAGGATCCGTATCCGACGCCCGGGCATGCCGTGGGGCTGAGCTTCTCGGTGGGTGCCGATGTGCGGCCGCTGCCGCGCAGCCTGTCGAACATCTTCACCGAGTACACCGAGGATCTGGGTTATCCGCAGCCGTCGAACGGTGATCTCACCCCGTGGGCCGAGCAAGGTGTGTTGCTGCTCAACAGGGTGCTCACGGTGTCCCCGGGCACCCCGGCCTCGCACCGCGGCAAGGGCTGGGAAGCGGTGACGGAATGCGCGATCCGGGCCCTGGTGGCGCGTGATCAGCCGATGGTGGCCGTGCTGTGGGGGCGGGACGCCTCGACGCTCAAACCGATACTCGCCGACGGCGATTGCGCGACGATCGAATCGCCGCACCCATCGCCGTTGTCCGCGTCGCGCGGATTCTTCGGGTCACGCCCGTTCAGCCGCGTCAACGAGCTGCTGCAGCAGAAAGGCGCCGACCCGATCGACTGGCGGTTGCCCTGAGGTGATCAGGGCCCCGGGATCGGTGGCGGTGACGGGACCGCCGGCGGAGCCGGGATACCCGGCGACGGGATCTCGATTGTCACGTCCCCGTCGCCGTCAGTCGGTGCGGGGGGCATCGGTGAGCCCGCGGGCGGAGACGTGACGCCGGGCGACACCGTCGGCTCGATGACCGTGGTTTCGGTTTCCGGGGCCTCGGTCTCCGTCTCGATGAGCGGAGTCTCCGTGGTGGTGCGGGTTTCCGTGGTGGAATCGTCACCGGTATCGGCGTCACCGCACGCGGTCAGCACGGCAGCGCCGACCGCGACCGCGGCCGCAAATGCGTAGAGCGGTGGATGTGAGGCACGACATATGGTCATGCCAGCAGGAGATACCCGGCCCACCGCTCAGGTAAACAAAGGGGACGTGCGCCCGAAAGGGCGGACGACGTCAGCCGCGCGAGACCTTGCCGGCCTTGATGCAGGAGGTGCAGGCGTTCACACGCTGCTTGTTGCCACCCGGACGCGCCACGGCACGCACCGACTGGATGTTCGGATCCCACCGCCGGCTGGTCCGCCGATGCGAGTGCGACACCGACTTGCCGAAGCCCGGCGCCTTTCCGCAGATATCGCACACGGCAGCCATATCAACAACTCCTCGAAATCAGTTCTTTGGGGGGCCTGGGCCCGCTCGCCGCAAAACGACGGGGCTCGACCCGACAACCTGATCAGGATACCGGGACGCCAGGGGATCGCCAAAACGGGCCGAGAACACGACCTCAGGTTGTCCACAGGCGATGGTGCTCGGATCAGGTTTGTCTCCGCAACTGGATAGGCTGACGCCCACGGCGGCAATCGCGTCGCACAGTGGGGATCGCACCGGGGATCAGTTGTGGGATCTGATGGGGATTGGGAGGTCCGATGTCGGCTCGGCGGCTGGATGCCCCCGCTCTGCGGGCCTGGGCGCATGCCGCCGTCGATGACCTGATCACCCATACCGACGAGATCAACCGGCTGAATGTGTTCCCGGTCGCCGATGCCGACACCGGCACGAACATGCTGTTCACGATGCGTTCGGCGTGGGCGCATGTGGATGCCGAGCCGGCCGGCAGCGACATCGCCGCAGTGGCCAGTGCACTGGCCGCCGGGGCGTTGCAGGGGGCGCGCGGCAATTCCGGGGTGATCCTGTCGCAGATTCTGCTCGGACTGGCCGAGGTCATCACCTCGGCGGCCGCCCGGCGCGACGGTGACCTCTCCGCCATCGACGGTGCGCTGTTCGGCGCGGCGCTGCGACATGCGGCCGCCCTGGCCGTCACCTCGATGGGTGATCCCGTGCCGGGGACGATCGTGTCGGTGCTGCAGGCCGCGGCCGAGGCCGCCGAACAGTGCGCGGCGCAGGGCGGTGACGTCGCCGGTGCCGCCGCCGCTGCCGGTGAAGCCGCGGCCGCCGCTCTGGACCGCACGCCGCAGCAACTCGATGTGCTGGCCAAGGCCGGAGTGGTGGATTCGGGAGGTCGTGGGCTGCTGGTGCTGCTCGACGCGATGACCGCGACCCTCGTCGGGCAGGTCCCTCGCCGGCCGGTGTACACCCCGGCCCTGCCGCAGGCCGCGCTGACGGCCGCGGTGGCACCACCCCAGTTCGAGGTCATGTATCTGCTGAGCGGGTGCGGTGCGGCTGCCGTCGAGGGATTGCGTTCCGCCCTCGACCAGATGGGCGAATCGGTTGCGATCGCCACGTCGGGCAGCGACCAGTACTCGGTGCACGTCCACCTGGACGACGCCGGCGCCGCGGTCGAGGCCGGGCTCGCCGTCGGCTCGCTGACGCGCATCCAGATCACCGCGTTGACCGGGGGCGGAGGCGGCAGGCCCGTCGGAGGATTTGCCCGCGAGCGGGCGGTCCTGGCCGTCGTGGACGGCGACGGCGGTGTGGAACTGTTCGCCGGCGAGGGAGCGAACGTGCTGCGGCCCGACGACGGCGAGCCGATCAACGCCCAGCAGTTGTTGCGCGCCCTGATCGATGTGGGTGCGGCCCAGGTCATGGTGTTGCCCAACGGATATGTCGCTGCCGAGGAACTGGTGGCCGGCTGCACGGCCGCCATCGGCTGGGGCATCGACGTGGTTCCCGTGCCGGCCGGCTCGATGGTGCAGGGGCTGGCCGCGCTTGCCGTCCATGACGAGGGCAGGCAAGCCGTCGATGACGGGTACACCATGGCGCGAGCCGCCGCGGGCGCGCGCCACGGCACGGTGCGGATCGCCACCGAAGAGGCATTGACCTGGGCGGGCAGCTGCAAGCCGGGGGACGGGCTCGGCATCGCCGGCGACGAGGTGTTGATCGTGGGGCCTGACCTCACCGCCGCGGCCGCCGGGCTGATCGATCTGTTGATGGTCGCCGGCGGCGAATTGATCACCGTGCTGACCGGCGCCGGTGTGGACGCCGCGGTAGGGGAGGCGCTTCAGGCCCACGTGCATCGGGAACACCTCGGCGCCGAGCTGGTGACGTATCACACCGGCCACCGTGGCGACGCGCTGCTGATCGGGGTGGAGTAGTGGCCGCCCTCGTCGATCGGCTCGATTTCGTGCTCGGGGCCCGTGCGGCCAAGCCCCTCGAAGAGCACTTCGGCATCGTGACCGTCAACGACCTGCTGCGGCATTACCCCCGCAAGTACAGCGACGGCATGTCGGTGCGCGGTGAGGGGGAGGCCCTCGACCTGGAAGAGGGCGAGCACGTCACGTTCATCGAGGTCATCACCGAGACCAAGACCGGTGAGATGAAGCCGGTGTTCAGCAAGAAGACGGGCAGGCCGAAGAGCCGGATGTGGCTGCGCGTCACCCTGGGTGAGCATCGGCCCGCCGTGACGGCGACGTTCTTCAACGCCGGCTGGATGGCAGACAAGCTGCCGACCGGCACGCGGCTCATGCTCTCCGGTGAGGTCAAGTACTTCCGCAACAACCTTCAGTTGGATCATCCGGCGTTCCTCGTCCTCGATGCGCCGTCCGGCAAGCAGATCGGGACCAAGTCGCTCAAGACCATCGCGTCGGCATCAGGGGCGACCGGTGAGGACATGCTGGCCGAGTTCGAGCGGGACTTCTTCCCGATCTACCCGGCGTCGGCCAAGGTGCAGAGCTGGGACATCTACGCGTGCGTGCGGCAGGCTCTCGACGTCCTCGACCCGATACCCGATCCACTACCGGAATCCTTTGTGCGTGAACACAATCTGATGTCCGAGGACGAGGCGCTGCGGGCGATCCACCTTGCCGAGAACACCCTGGAGCGGGAGCGTGCCCAGGAGCGGCTGACATTCGACGAGGCGATCGGTCTGCAGTGGGGCCTGGTGGCACGGCGCTACAGCGAATTGAGCGAATCCGGTACTGCCGCACCGCGAATCGACCACGGGCTGGCCGCCGCGATGCGCAGCCGGTTGCCGTTCGAGTTGACCGCGGGGCAATCCGAAGTGCTTGAGGTCATTTCGGGCGACCTGGCGTCGACACGGCCGATGAACCGGATGCTGCAGGGCGAAGTGGGATCGGGCAAGACCATCGTGTCGGTGCTGGCCATGCTGCAGATGGTCGATGCCGGCTACCAGTGCGCCCTGCTCGCGCCCACCGAAGTGCTTGCCGCCCAACATGCCCGGTCGATCCGGGATGTGCTCGGGCCGCTGGCGATGGCCGGCCAGCTCGGCAGCGCCGAAACCGCCACCGGGGTGGCGTTGCTCACCGGGTCGATGACGGCACCGGAGAAACGCGCCGTGCGCGACGAAGTGGCGTCCGGTCGGGCCGGCATCGTCGTCGGCACGCATGCGCTGCTGCAGGAGGCGGTGGAGTTTCACAACCTGGGCATGGTCGTCGTCGACGAACAGCACCGGTTCGGTGTGGAGCAGCGGGATACATTGCGCGCCAAGGCCCGTGACGGCCTCACTCCTCATCTGCTGGTGATGACGGCGACGCCGATTCCCCGTACCGTGGCGCTCACGGTTTACGGCGATCTCGAGACGTCCACACTGCGTGAGCTGCCGCGGGGCCGCCAACCCATCACCACCAACACGATCTTCGTCTCGCAGAAGCCGGCCTGGCTGGAACGGGCCTGGGCCCGGATCCGCGAGGAGGTGAGCGCGGGCCGTCAGGCCTACGTGGTGGCCTCGCGGATCGACGAGTCCGACAAGCCCACCGACAAGGGCGGCGACGGGCGACAGAACGGCCCGCCGCCGATCACGGTGGTGGAGTTGTTCGACCGGTTGAGCAAGGGCCCGCTGGCCGGGTTGCGGCTCGGGCTCATGCACGGTCGGCTGTCCGGCGACGAGAAGGACGCCGTGATGGGTGCGTTCCGGGCCGGCGAGATCGATGTGCTGGTGTGCACCACCGTCATCGAGGTCGGTGTCGATGTGCCCAATGCGACGATGATGGTGGTGATGGACGCCGATCGCTTCGGCATCAGTCAACTGCACCAGTTGCGCGGGCGGATCGGTCGCGGGCAGCATCCCAGCCTGTGCCTGCTGGCGACCCGGCTGCCGGAGACCTCCAAGGCCGGGGAGCGAATCACCGCCGTGGCCGGGACACTGGACGGTTTCGCCCTGGCCGACCTGGATCTTGATGAGCGCCGCGAGGGAGACGTGTTGGGGCTCAACCAGTCCGGGCGCACCATCAACCTGCGCTTCCTGTCCCTGCGGGATCATCTGGAAGTGATCCAGGAGGCCCGGGCATTCTGCGAGCAGCGTTACGCACAGAACCCGCGTGATCCCGGGATGGACCTGTTGGCTGCACAATTCGTGAACACCGACCGCGTCGAATTCCTGGACAAGGCATGACCCGCCGCCGGGTGTGGTGGTTGGCCGCGGCCGTCGCCCTGGCGGTGGTGGTCGCAATCCAGGTGACCGGGTCGGCGCAACACCCGGCGCGGTTCGCCGCGCAGGCGCAGGCACCCACCGTGGCGCCCGGTATCGACCTGTTGGCCGGGTTGTCCGAGATCCCGGTGCGGGTGCGGGCCAACGACTACCGCCGGGCGGCGTTCGGCGACTCGTGGGACGACGACAACAGTGCGCCCGGCGGCCACAACGGTTGCGACACCCGCAACGACATACTCAACCGCGATCTCGCGGACAAGACATTCGTCGCGATCAAGCGGTGCCCCACCGCCGTGGCCACCGGCACGTTGCGCGATCCCTACACCAACGAAGTGGTGTCGTTCGTGCGCGGCAATCAGGTCGGGGCCTCGGTGCAGATCGACCACATCGTGCCGCTGGCCCTGGCCTGGGACCTCGGCGCCCGCGACTGGCCCGACGATCTGCGGCTGCGGTTCGCCAACGACCCGGCCAACCTGCTGGCGGTCGCGGGTAAGGCCAACCAGGACAAGGGTGATCAGGAACCGGCCCACTGGATGCCGCCCAACCGCGCGTTCTGGTGCCAGTACGCGGTGCAGTTCACCGAGGTGTTGCGTGGCTACGCGCTGCCGGTCGATGCGGCGTCCGCCGTGGTGCTGCGTGAGGCCACGGGCACCTGTCCCACGGGCTGACCCAGTCGTCGACGTGGCCTGGCCGGGCCGATGAGGTTCGGCACGTTCGGCCGCCCTTCGATGCCGACCGCCCGGCGCGTCGCCAAAACGCGCCGCCACCTGCGCCGACCGGTTAGGGTCTGGTCAAGCATCGAGGTGTGCCATGTATCTGACTCAGGGGTTGCGGCGCGCGGCGCAGATCCGCCCGCGGGCAGAATCCACGGTGTTCGGGCATCGTCGGCGCACCTGGTCGGAGACGGCCGAGCGGGTTGCGCGGATCGCGGGTGGGCTCAAGGACGTTGGTGTGCGGCCGGGCGATCGTGTCGCGATCCTGGCACTCAACAGCGATCGCTATTTTGAACTCCTGTACGCCATCCTGTGGCTGGGCGCTGTCATGGTGCCGTTGAATACCCGGCTCGCCACGCCGGAGATCCGGCACATCCTCGAAGATTCGGGGGCCCGCGTGCTGTTCGTCGATGGTGCGATGGAGCCGCATGCCACGGTGCTGGCCGGTCCTCCATCAACGGTCGAGACGACGTTCTACCTCGACGACGATGCGACGCCGGCGGGCATGCGGTCCTGCGAGGAGCTGACTGCGGGACCAGCTGTGCCCGATGCGGGCGCCGGTGGTGACGCGCTCGCCGGCGTCTTCTACACCGGCGGCACCACCGGGCAGTCCAAGGGCGTGATGCTCAGCCACAACAACCTGGTGTGGAACGCGATGAACGCCATCGCGGGGATGTACTACGACCAGGACATGACCTACATCCATTCCGGCCCGATGTTTCATCTCGCTGACGGCAACGCGACCTTCGGTGTCACAGTCTGCGGCGGCCGTCACGTGTTCGTGCCGCGATTCGATGCCACCGAATGCCTGCGGACCATGGAGAGGGAGCGGGTCACGCACGCCGCGCTGGTACCCACGATGATCAACATGCTGGTCAACAACCCGGCGGTGGGCGAGGTCGACCTGTCGGAACTCGACTACATCACTTATGGCGCGTCGCCGATGCCGGAGGGGCTGCTGCGCAAGGCACTTGAGTCCTTCCCGAACTGCAGCTTCATCCATGCCTATGGCATGACCGAGGCCTCGCCGGGGGTCACCCTGCTGCCGCCGCGTTACGCCACCCTCGACGGTCCGTATGCCGGCCGCCTCAAGTCCTGCGGGCAGGCGCAACTCACCGCGGAGTTGAAGATCGTCGACGGGGAGCGAAAGACACTGCCGTGCCACGCAATCGGTGAAGTAGCGGTCAGGGGACCGATGATCATGCTGGGGTATTGGAACAAACCCGATCAGACCGCGGCGGTGCTCGACGGCGGTTGGTTCTACACCGGCGATGCCGGTTATCTGGACGACGAGGGATTCCTCTTCATCGTCGACCGGTTCAAGGACATGATCATTTCCGGTGGAGAGAACGTGTACCCGGCCGAGGTGGAGAACGCGATCTCGCTCATGCCAGGTGTCGCCGAAGTCGCCGTGATCGGTATCCCTGACCCGAAGTGGGGCGAGAGCATCCACGCCGTCATCGTGCCGCGCACCGGAGCCGACCTCACCGCGCAGGACGTGATCGCGCACTGCGGCGCGGTCATCGCCGGCTACAAGTGCCCACGTTCGGTCGAGTTCCGCGACACGCCGCTCCCGCTGTCCGGTGCCGGCAAGGTACTGAAACGCGAACTACGAGAGCCCTTCTGGAGTGCCCGTCCGGCTGAGTAGCGCCGGATGCCGGCTAACCCGTGAAGGTCGCCGGGTCGGGCCGGAAGCGGGTGCCGTCATCGAGGCCGTCCAGGCTGTCCATCTGCTCGGTGGTCAGCTCGAAGCCGAACACGTCGAGGTTGGACGCGATCCGCTCCGGGTTGGTCGACCGGAAGATCACGCTGTTGCCCAGCTGGATGCTCCAGCGGATCAGCACCTGCGCCGGAGTCCGGCCGTGCGCCTGGGCGATGGCTGTGACGGCCGGGTTGTCGAGAAGGTTGCCGACACCGAGGGGGCTGTAGGCCTGGGTGGCAACGTTGTACTGGCTGTTGGCGGCGCGCCAGGCACGCTGGTTCAGCAGCGGGTGCAGCTCGATCTGGTTGATCGCGGGCGTGACGAACGTCAGGTCGACGATCGTCGACAGGTTGTCCGGGCTGAAGTTGGACACACCGGTGGATCGGGCCAGCCCCTCCTGCTTGAGGGCCATCAACCCACCCCAGCTGTCGACGTACTTGCCGATGTCGCTGCCGGGCCAATGGATCAGATACAGATCCACATAGTCCAGTCCGAGTCGCTCCAGGCTGGCCCGCCCGGCGTCCTGCGAGGACTGGAAACCATGGTCGGTGATGGCCAGTTTGGTGGTAACCGAGAGCTCCTCGCGCGGAATGCCCGACGCCGCGATGGCGCGGCCGACGCCGGCCTCGTTGCCATAGGCGGCCGCCGTGTCGATCAACCGGTGGCCCGCCTCCAGAGCGGCCGACACCACGCGCTCCGCCTCGGAGTCCGAGAGTCCGCCGACGCCCACGCCGACGACAGGGATCGTACGGTCGTCGTTGAGCGTGACGGTGGGTATCGCTGCCCCGTCCGAGGAGGTCATGTCACCTATCCTGTGTAGTTGAAGGTTCGGGGATCGGGTCCCAGGCGGGTGTCCGTCTCCAACGAGGCGATGGCCGCCATGTCCGATTCGTCCAGGTCGAAATCGAACACGTCGAAATTGCTCACAATCCGCTCTGGGTTGACCGACTTGGGGATGACGATATTACCCAGATGTGTATGCCACCTAATCAGTACCTGTGCGGGGGTTTTACCGTGCTTTTCGGCGATGCCGGCGATCACCGGGTCGGCGAGTAGCGACCCCTGGCCCAGGGGGCTCCATGCCTCGGTGGCGATGCCCAACCTGGCGTGCACCTCGCGCAGCTCGTGTTGCGGTAGCAGCGGGTGCAATTCGATCTGGTTGACTGCGGGCACGATGCCCGTGGAGTCGATGAGAACGTTGAGATGTTCGGGCTCGAAGTTGCTCACGCCGATGGAGCGGACCCGCCCCTGATCGCGCAGGTGGGCGAACGCTTTGAAGGTGTCGACGTAGGCGTTTTTGGCGGGCACCGGCCAGTGGATCAGGTACAGGTCCAGGTAGTCGACACCGAGCCGGTCCAGGCTCGCGTCGAACGCGGCGAGCGTCGAGTCATACCCCTGCTCGCTGTTCCACAACTTGGTCACGAGGAAGATGTCATCGCGGGCCACTCCGGAGTTGGCCACGCCGCGGCCGGTCTCGGTCTCGTTCTGGTAGGCGGCGGCGGTGTCGATGTGCCGGTAGCCGGCCTGCAACGCCGCGGTCACCGCCCGCTCGGTGTCGTCGGCAGGGGTCTGCCAAACACCCAACCCCACTTGCGGGATCGAATTACCGTCGTTGAGCGTGACACGAGGATTCACAGAGGGAGCAGCCATGACTGAAAGTCTGCCAGGCGGACCGACCCCGGGCGGGCCTGATGGTCACAGCCAGGACCGCATCAAACAGGTCCTGCTCGAGCGGGCGACCAAGTTCACCCTGGCCGCGATTCCCCGGATCTCCGACCGGCGCAAGCGTCTGCTGCTGGGTGGGCGTTCGATCACCGTCGACGGCAACACGCTCGACACCACGCTGCAGTTCACCCTGGCGGCACAGCAGGCGTCCGGGCTCGGAGGCCTGGTCGCCGACTTCAGCCCGGAGACCGGCGTCGCCGCATCGCGCGCCGCGCTGCGCGCCACCGCGGCCATGATGAGCCCCCGGATACACGCGGATGTCACCGAGATCTCGATTCCCGGCCCGGCGGGGCCGATGCCGGCGCGACGGTATGTTCCGGACGGCACCGGGGCCGAGACGACGTCGGCGCTCCTGCTGTACTTCCACGGCGGCGGTTTCGTGATCGGTGACCTCGACACCCACGACAGCTTGTGCCGGCTGATCTGCCGGGACGGCGGCATCCAGGTGGTCTCGGTCGACTACCGGCTGGCCCCCGAGCACAAGGCGCCGGCCGCGATCGACGACGCCTACGCCGCCTATCGCTGGGCGCTGGACCACGCCTCGGGGCTGGGGGCCACGCAGATCGTCGTCGGCGGCGACAGCGCGGGCGGCAACCTGGCCGCGGTCGTGGCGCAGCAGGCCCGCGACTCCGAACTGCCGCTGCCCGCGCTGCAGCTGCTGCTCTATCCCGTCACCGACTGGTCCAGCGACACCCGCTCCAAGACACTGTTCGCCGACGGTTTCTTCCTGACCAAACGCGACATGGACTGGTTCGCCGCGCACTATCTCGACGGCGCCGAGGTGACGGCCGAGGACCCACTGGTCTCACCGCTGCTGAGCGAGGACCTGTCCGGCTTGCCGCCGGCACTGGTCCTCACGGCAGGGTTCGATCCGCTGCGCGACGAGGGAAACCGCTATGCGCAGGCGATGCGGGAGGCCGGGGTGGTGGTGGACCTGCGGGAAGAGCGGTCGATGATCCACGCGTTCGCCAACTTCTTCCCGCTCGGCGGCGGCAGCGCCACCGCGACGAGCGCCATGATCTCCGCGCTGCGCGCACATCTCAGCCACGCCGAAAGGTGACCTTTCGGCGCCGGTACGCTTGTCGACGTGGCCAAACCGAAGAAGACCGCGAAGTACGACCTCAAGGCGGCTGATCGCAAGCGCAACCTGTTCGTTCAGATCGGGCTGACAGCCGTGGTGGTGCTGTTCGCCGTCGGTCTGGTGCTCTACATCGTGATGACCGGCAACAAGCGGCCGGCCTCCGGGGAGGCCCGGGCCGTGCACGTGGCCGCGCCGACCGTCATCACCAAGGAGGGCACGTCGGAGCCCAAGGTCACGCTGAGCTTCTACGAGGACTTCCTGTGTCCCGCGTGCGGCCAGTTCGAGCAGATGTTCGGCCCCACGATCAACAAGCTGATCGACAGCGGCGCGGTGGCCGCGGATTACCACATGGTGGGGATCCTGGACAAGGTCGGCAACGGCTACTCGTCGCGGGCCGGTGGCGCGGCCTACTGCGTCGCCGACGAGTCCGTCGATGCGTTCCGCCGGTTCCACAGCGCGCTGTTCACCCCGGGAATCCAGCCGGCGGAGGGCGGCGGTGTCTACCCGGACAACGCCAGGATCATCGAACTCGCGCGTCAGTCCGGCGCCGCCGGTGAGGTGCCTGACTGCATCACCAAGGGCCGGTACGTCGAGATGGTGCAGGGCATGGCCGCAGCCACCGGTATCAACTCGACGCCGACGGTCCAGATCAACGGCGAGGACTACCAGTGGAGCACGCCGGATGCCCTCATCGCCAAGGTCAAGGAGATCGTCGGTGACCTGCCCGAGCTGAAGGGCCCGGCCCCCGCCCCCGCGGCACCGGGCACCGCACCCGGGGCTCCGGCCGCTCCCGCACCCGCAGCGCCGGCTCCCGGCGCCCCGGCACCGGCCCAGCCATGAGCGACACCGCAGCGGTCGAGCACGACGAGTCCCGGACCGACGAGGTCCCCGGAGTGGCCGTCGGCAAGCCCGGTGCGGTCTGGGTACTGATCGCCGGGGTGGTCGGTCTTGCGGCGGCCCTGGCGCTGACGATCGAGAAGATCGAGCTGCTGATCGATCCGTCCTATGTGCCGTCGTGCAGTATCAACCCGGTGCTGTCCTGCGGGTCGGTGATGTCGACCCCGCAGGCCGCGGTCTTCGGATTCCCCAACTCGTTGATCGGTGTGGTCGCCTTCACGGTCACCCTGGTCACCGGCGTCCTGGCTGTCGCCGGGGTGCGGCTGCCCCGGTGGTACTGGGCCGGGTTCGCCGCCGGTGCCCTGGCCGGTGTCGTGATGGTGCACTGGCTGATCTTCCAGAGTCTCTACACGATCGGCGCCCTGTGCCCGTACTGCATGGTGGTGTGGGCGGTGACCATTCCGTTGTTCGTCGTGGTGAGCTCCGTGGCGCTGCAACCACTTCACACCAACGCGGTCGCCCGGGTGCTCCACCAGTGGCGGTGGTCGATCGTGGCGCTCTGGTTCACCTCACTTGTGCTGTTGATCCTGGTGCGTTTCTGGGAATACTGGTCAACGCTGCTGTAACACTTCAGAAATAACTCGGCGGTTAGGTCTACCCGTGATTTCCAAGCTGTTAGTCGCCAATCGTGGCGAGATCGCGATCCGTGCGTTTCGTGCTGCCTACGAGATGGGTATCGCGACCGTCGCGGTCTATCCGTACGAGGATCGCAATTCGCTGCACCGGCTGAAGGCTGACGAGTCGTATCAGATCGGCGAGGTCGGCCATCCGGTACGGGCGTACCTGTCGGTGGACGAGATCATCCGGGTCGCCAAGCATTCCGGTGCGGATGCGGTGTACCCCGGCTACGGGTTCCTTTCGGAGAACCCGGAGTTGGCGTCGGCGTGTGCGGAGGCGGGAATCACGTTCGTCGGCCCCTCGGCGCAGGTGCTGGAGCTGACGGGCAACAAGGCCCGGGCGATCGACGCGGCGCGGGCCGCCGGGCTGCCGGTGCTCGCCTCGTCGGCGCCGTCGTCGTCGGTGGATGAATTGGTCGCTGCGGCAAGGGATATGGAGTTCCCGCTGTTCGTCAAGGCGGTGTCCGGCGGTGGTGGCCGCGGCATGCGCCGGGTGGTCGAGGCCGACGCGCTGCCGGAGGCGGTCGAGGCTGCCTCCCGCGAGGCCGAATCGGCGTTCGGCGACCCCAATGTGTATCTCGAGCAGGCGGTGCTCAATCCGCGTCACATCGAGGTGCAGATCCTGGCCGATACCCACGGCAATGTGATGCATCTGTTCGAGCGGGATTGCAGTGTGCAGCGGCGCCATCAGAAGGTGATCGAGCTCGCGCCCGCTCCGAATCTGGAACCGCAACTGCGCGAACAGATTTGCAGCGACGCGGTGGCTCTGGCCCGTCAGATCGGCTACAGCTGTGCGGGCACCATCGAGTTTCTGCTCGACGAGCGTGGCAACCACGTGTTCATCGAGTGCAATCCCCGGATCCAGGTCGAGCACACCGTGACCGAGGAGATCACCGATGTGGACCTGGTCGGTTCACAGTTGCGGATCGCGGCCGGGGAGACCCTGGCCGATCTGGGGCTGAGTCAGGATTCGTTGGTCATTCGCGGGGCCGCGATGCAGTGCCGGATCACGACGGAGGATCCGGCCAACGGCTTCCGTCCGGACACCGGCCGGATCACGGCATACCGCTCGCCCGGCGGTGCGGGCATCCGGCTGGACGGCGGGTCCAACCTGGGTGCGGAGATTTCCGCGCATTTCGACTCGATGCTGGTCAAGCTGACCTGCCGCGGACGTGATTTCTCCACGGCCGTCTCACGGGCCCGACGCGCCCTGGCGGAGTTCCGCATCCGCGGCGTGTCGACGAACATCCCGTTCCTGCAGGCGGTTATCGATGATCCGGATTTCCGGGCCGGACGGGTGACCACCTCGTTCATCGACGATCGCCCGCAGCTGTTGACCGCGCACACCCCTGCCGATCGCGGTACCAAGATCTTGAACTACCTGGCCGATGTCACGGTGAACAAGCCGAACGGGGAGCGGCCGACGGGGGTGTATCCGCAGGACAAGCTCCCGGTACTGGATTTGTCGGCGGTGCCGCAGGCGGGTTCCAAGCAGCGTCTGATCGAGTTGGGCCCCGAAGGCTTTGCGCGGTGGATGCGGGACAGTTCGGCGGTCGGGGTCACCGACACGACGTTCCGCGATGCCCACCAGTCGTTGCTGGCCACCCGGTTGCGTTCCACCGGCCTGCTCAAGGTGGCGCCGTACGTGGCCCGGATGATGCCGCAGTTGTTGTCCATCGAGTGTTGGGGTGGCGCGACTTACGATGTGGCGCTGCGGTTTTTGAAGGAAGATCCGTGGGAGCGGCTGGCCGCGCTGCGTGAGGCGATTCCCAATATCTGTCTGCAGATGCTGTTGCGGGGCCGCAACACCGTGGGATACACGCCGTATCCGGAATTGGTGACGTCGGCGTTCGTGGAAGAAGCGACCCGGACCGGTATCGACATCTTCCGGATCTTCGATGCGCTGAACAACGTGGAGTCGATGCGCCCGGCGATCGATGCGGTGCGCGACACCGGGACGGCGATCGCCGAGGTGGCGATGTCCTACACCGGAGATCTCAGTGACCCGGGCGAGAATCTGTACACGCTGGACTACTACCTGAAGCTGGCCGAGCAGATCGTGGACGCGGGCGCGCACGTGCTGGCGATCAAGGACATGGCCGGGTTGCTGCGGCCGCATTCGGCTCATCTTCTGGTCAGTGCATTGCGCAGTCGCTTCGACCTGCCCGTGCATGTGCACACCCATGACACTCCGGGCGGGCAGCTGGCGACGTATCTGGCGGCCTGGCAGGCCGGGGCGTCGGCGGTCGATGGTGCGGCCGCGCCGTTGGCCGGCACCACCAGCCAGCCGGCGTTGTCCTCGATCGTGGCCGCGGCCGCGCACACCGAGTACGACACCGGGTTGTCCCTGGGGGCGGTCTGCGATCTGGAGCCGTACTGGGAGGCGCTGCGCAAGGTCTATGCGCCGTTCGAGTCTGGCCTTCCGGCTCCGACCGGGCGGGTGTACACCCACGAGATCCCCGGCGGGCAGTTGAGCAATCTGCGTCAGCAGGCCATCGCGCTGGGGCTGGGGGACCGGTTCGAGGAGATCGAGACCGCCTATGCCGCGGCCGATCGGGTGCTGGGCCGGCTGGTGAAGGTGACCCCGTCGAGCAAGGTGGTCGGGGATCTGGCGCTGGCGCTGGTGGGTGCTGGGGTCAGCGCTCAGGAGTTCGCCACCGATCCGGCCCGCTACGACATTCCCGACAGCGTGATCGGATTCCTTCGCGGTGAGCTGGGTGACCCGCCGGGAGGCTGGCCGGAACCGTTGCGCACCAAGGCACTTGAGGGACGAGGCCCGGCCAAGCCGATCCAGGAGCTCTCGGCCGAGGACGAGGAACTGCTGGCGGCGCCCGGGCCCAAGCGTCAGGCCGCGTTGAACCGGTTGCTGTTCCCGGCACCGACCAAGGAGTTCGAGGCGCACCGGGAGACCTACGGTGACACCTCCAGCCTGAGCGCCAATCAGTTCTTCTACGGCTTGCGGTACGGCGAGGAGCACCGCGTCGAGCTCGAGCGCGGCGTGCAGTTGTTGATCGGCTTGGAGGCGATCTCCGATGCCGACGAGCGCGGGATGCGCACGGTGATGTGCATCCTGAACGGGCAACTGCGTCCGATCACGGTGCGAGACCGCAGCATCGCCAGTGAGGTTCCGACGGCCGAGAAGGCCGACCGGAACAACCCGGATCATGTCGCGGCACCGTTCGCCGGGGTGGTCACCGTCGGTGTCGCGGCCGGGGACACCGTGGCCGCGGGCGCGACGATCGCGACCATCGAGGCGATGAAGATGGAAGCCGCGATCACCGCGCCCAAGGCAGGCACCGTCGAACGTGTCGCGGTGGCCGCCACCGCACAGGTCGAGGGCGGCGACCTCCTCGTGGTGGTCAGCTCGGCGGGCCGGAGCGAGGCGACCGGGGGATCGATCTGACCCGCATCGTCGCGGGGGCACTCGGCGGTCGCCGGATTGCGGTACCCCGCAGTGGTACCCGGCCGACCTCCGACCGGGTTCGGGAGGCTGTGTTCAACGCCTTGTCGGCGCGCCTGGATTTCACCGGATTGTCCGTGCTGGATCTGTACGCGGGTTCGGGAGCGCTTGGGCTGGAAGCTGTTTCGCGTGGTGCCGGCTCGGCGATGTTCGTCGAGGCCGACCAGCGCGCGGCCGCCGTCATCACCGAGAACATCGCGGCGCTCGGTGTTCGCGGCGCGACGGTGCGCCGGGGCAACGTCGAGACGGTGCTCGCCGGCGGCGCTACGCGGCCAGTCGATCTGGTGTTCGCCGATCCACCGTATGACCTCGATGACGCCGCGGTCGACGCGATGCTGACGCTGTTGGTCCGGGCCGGCTGGGTTCGCAGCGGCACCTACGTGCTGGTCGAGCGGCGTGCATCGGGGCAACCGGTGCGCTGGCCCGAGGGGTGGGATGCCCTGAGCGCGCGGCGCTATGGGGACACCAGCGTCGAGCTCGCCGAAGTGGGGTAGCGGACACCATCCGGCGGCAGCATGTACCGTCGTCACCCATGAGTGGCGCGGTATGCCCCGGCTCCTTCGACCCGGTGACCCTTGGCCATGTCGACATCTTCGAGCGTGCGGCGGCGCAGTTCGACGAGGTCGTGGTGGCGGTTCTGGTGAATCCCAACAAGAAGGGCATGTTCGACGTCGACGAGCGCATCGCGATGATCGCCGAATCGACCGCGCACCTGCCGAATCTGCGGGTCGAATCCGGTCAGGGCCTGGTGGTCGACTTCGTCAAGGCGCGCGGGCTGACCGCGATCGTCAAGGGTCTGCGCACCGGCACGGACTTCGAGTACGAGTTGCAGATGGCCCAGATGAACAAGCATGTGGCCGGCGTCGACACCTTCTTCGTGGCCACCACGCCGCAGTACTCGTTCGTGTCGTCGTCGTTGGCCAAGGAGGTGGCTTCCCTCGGCGGTGATGTGTCGGCTCTGCTCCCTGAGCCGGTCAATCGCCGGTTGCAGGAGAAGCTCGGCGGTTAGTTCACCGCGGCGGCGGGTATCTGGTTCGGGTGGCGCTCAGCCCTTGCGCCCCGACTTCGAAACTCGATCCCAGCGGAGGTTCCGCCATGCCGAACACATTCGTTCAATCCACCGATGACGTGGTGAAGTTCCTCAAGGACCAGCACAACCTGATCAAGGACCTGTTCGAGGAGGTGTTCTCCGCCTCGACAGCCGAGGCTCGTGAGAAGGCATTCGTCGAACTGCGGCAACTGCTGGCGGTCCACGAGACCGCCGAAGAGATGGTGGTGCACCCCCGAGTCCGTCGTGAGGTCACCGACGGCGACGAGATCGTCGACGCCCGCCTGCACGAGGAACACGCCGCCAAGGAGCAATTGTCCAAGCTGGAGAGCATGGACGTCGATTCCGACGATTTCATCGCCGAACTCACGAAGTTCCAGCAGGCCGTGGTCGACCACGCCGAGCACGAGGAACACGAAGAGTTCAACAAGCTGCATCGCAAACTCGACAAGCACGATCTCGAACGGATGGCGAAGGCCGTTCAGGCTGCCGAGGCGATCGCCCCCACGCGCCCGCATCCCGGGGTGGAGTCTGCGGCAATGAACTTCGCCGTCGGTCCGTTTGCCTCGATGCTCGATCGTGCGCGCGATCTGATCGGTGCGGCGCTGAGGTAGCGATCCCGCACTCACTGTCGCTCGCCGTCGGCGACGGCGGCGGGGGCCCGCGCGACCATGACCGGGCTCACAGCCGCCGATCGCCGCGGGCGACACACCGCTTGTGCTCCCTAGTCACAGGCGTAACACCAGGCACACTAGTCACTAACAACGACGACCTGGAGGGTTTTGCCGTGTACCGAGTTTTTGAAGCGCTCGACGAGCTCGGCGCGATCGTCGAAGAAGCGCGTGGTGTGCCGATGACCGCCGGTTGTGTGGTGCCGCGCGGCGATGTGCTCGAGTTGATCGACGACATCAAGGACGCGATCCCCGGTGAGCTCGACGACGCGCAGGATGTGCTCGACGCGCGTGATTCGCTGTTGCGCGAGGCCAAGGAGCACTGCGAGTCGGTGATGTCCAAGTCCAACGCCGATGCCGACGGCATGCTGAATCACGCCCGGGCCGAGGCCGACCGGTTGCTGGCAGACGCCAAGGCGCAGGCAGATCGGATGGTCGCAGAGGCACGTCAGCACAGCGAGCGCATGGTCGGGGAGGCCCGCGAAGAGGCGGTGCGCGTTGCGACCGCCGCGAAGCGCGAGTACGACGCGAGCGCCGGCAGGGCCAAGGCCGAAGCCGACCGCCTGATCGAGAACGGCAACCTGTCGTACGAGAAGGCCGTGCAGGAGGGCATCAAAGAACAACAGCGCCTGGTGTCGCAGACCGAGATCGTCTCGACGGCCACCTCGGAGGCGACCCGCCTGGTCGACGCGGCGCACGCCGAAGCCGACCGGCTGCGTGGCGAGTGCGACATCTACGTCGACAGCAAACTCGCCGAGTTCGAGGACTTCCTCAACGGCACGCTGCGCTCCGTCGGTCGCGGGCGTCATCAGCTGCGCACCACCGCGGGGACGCACGACTACGCCACCCGCTGACGGATCGCCTCCGATGCCGGGCACGCATGTCCGTCGTGGCGCGTTGTGACGCCGCCGTAGGATTGATTCATGGCGACGCATGCGAGATCGGGGAGGCCTGGAGGTCGAAAAGGTGGTTCCCGATCGCCGCTGGTGATCGACGTCGCGCAACTGGGCCGGCGGCCGGGTTCGTTGTTGACGTACCGGGAGACGGTGCCGAGCCCGGTACGGATCGGTGCCGAGCTGGTCGCGATCGAGGAAGGGGCGCCACTCGACCTCGACCTGCAGCTGCAGTCGGTGTCCGAGGGCGTACTGGTCAGCGGCACCGTGTCGGCACCCACCGTCGGTGAATGCGCCCGTTGCCTCACCGAACTCACCGGTGACGTCGAGATCGACCTGACCGAGCTGTACGCCTACCCGGACAGCGCCACCGACGAGACCACCGAGGCCGACGAGGTGGGCCGGGTCGGGGCCACCGGCGAGGCCGACACGGTCGACCTCGAACAGCCGATCATCGACGCCGTCGGGTTGGCCTTGCCGTTCTCCCCGTTGTGCCGCCCCGACTGCCCCGGCCTGTGCCCCGACTGTGGTGTCGCGCTGGCATCCGCCGGGCCCGATCATCACCATGACAAGATCGATCCCCGCTGGGCGAAGCTTGCCGCGATGCTGCCCGAGGACGAGCGGCCTGGGGGACAGAAGTGACCGATTCGCATGCGGCGCTGTTGGAGGCGCTGGGCGTCGAGCTTCCCGCTGAACTGCTCACCATCGCGCTGACCCACCGCAGCTACTCGTACGAGAACGGCGGGATCCCGACCAACGAGCGGTTGGAGTTCCTCGGGGACGCCGTGCTGGGGCTGACCATCACCGAAGAGCTCTACCACCGCCACCCCGAACGTTCGGAGGGTGATCTGGCCAAGCTCCGGGCCAGCATCGTCAACACCCAGGCCCTGGCCGACGTCGGCCGCGGCCTCACCGAATGCGGACTGGGCAGCCACCTGCTGCTGGGCAAGGGCGAGGAGAACTCCGGCGGCGCCGACAAATCCAGCATTCTGGCCGACGGCGTCGAATCCCTGCTCGGCGCAATCTATCTGGAGCACGGTCTGACCACTGCCCGGGACGTGATCCTCCGGCTGTTCGGTGAACTGCTCGACACCGCGCCCACGTTGGGAGCCGGGCTGGACTGGAAGAGCAGCCTGCAGGAGCTGACGGCCGCACGCGGGCTAGGTGCGCCCAGCTATGTGGTGACCTCCACCGGGCCCGACCATGACAAGGAATTCTCGGCCGCCGTGGTGGTTGCCGACGTCGAGTACGGCAGGGGTGTGGGGCGTAACAAGAAAGAGGCCGAGCTGAAGGCGGCTGCCGCGGCCTGGAACGCGCTCGACGGTGCCCTCGACAATGCGTGAGGATCGATGCCCGAACTACCCGAGGTAGAGGTCGTCCGCCGCGGATTGCAGGAACATGTTGCGGGCAAATCGATTTCGGCGGTACGCGTGCATCATCCGCGTGCCGTCCGCCGGCATGAGGCCGGCCCTGCCGATCTGACTGCCAGGCTGCTGGGTGCCACGATCACCGGCACCGGGCGCCGCGGCAAGTACCTGTGGCTCACGCTGGGGGAGGACGACGGCGACGACACCGAAGCGTTGGTGGTGCATCTCGGGATGAGCGGTCAAATGCTGCTGGGGCCCATCCGTGACGACCGTCATCTGCGCATCGCGGCTCTGCTGGACGACGGCACGGCGCTGAGTTTCGTCGACCAACGCACGTTCGGCGGCTGGCAACTGGCCGATCTGGTGACCGTCGACGGTACCGCGGTGCCGCAGCCGGTCGCGCACGTCGCGCGCGATCCGCTCGACCCGCTGTTCGACCGGGACAAAGTGGTTACCGTGCTGCGCCGCAAGCACTCTGAGATCAAGCGCCAACTGCTCGATCAGACGGTAGTGTCCGGAATCGGCAACATCTATGCCGACGAGGCGTTGTGGCGCACGAAGATCAACGGGGCCAGGTCGGCCGCCGCGCTGCCCCGCCGCCGGCTGGCCGAGGTTCTCGACGCGGCGGCGGACGTGATGACCGACGCGCTCGGTCAGGGCGGCACGTCATTCGATTCGCTGTACGTGAACGTCAACGGCGAATCCGGTTATTTCGAGCGGTCATTGGACGCCTACGGCCGCGAAGGGGAGCCGTGCCGGCGGTGTGGTGCGGTGATGCGCCGCGAAAAGTTCATGAACCGGTCGTCGTTCTACTGCCCGAGATGTCAGCCCCGGCCCCGGGGCTGACATCTCGTTCGGACTTCTCGTCGATCAGGGGATGCTGGGCATGCCCGGCATGTCGGACATGCAGAGCTTCCACTCACCGCCCTCCTTGCGGAGGTACAGCTTGCCCGGGCCGGCGCTGCTCGAGATGTCGACGACGGCCTTGTTGCCGGTCACCGTGATCTTGGTGATCTCCGCCGACCCGCTGGTGTCGGCGGACTTCGGGATGTCGATCGCGTCCAGGCCGCCGACCGACTCGAACAGGTCTTGATCCGCCTGGCAGAAGTAGGGCAGGGCCTCTTTGAGATCGCTGGTGCTGGCCATCACCTCGTCGAGGAACTCCCGGACCTCTTTCTCGGCGTCGCTCTCCCCGGCGGCCTGTGACGACCCCAGGCCGTCGCGCCCGCCACTGTCCGAATCTCCCTTGAACACGAAGAACATGAGCCCGCCGAGCAGCGCCAGCACGGCCACGGCCGCCACGGCGATCAGCACCACCTTGCCGTTCCCGCCGCGCGGAGGCTGAGGGGTGGGGTAGCCGTAGGGCTGTTGAGGCGATCCGTAGGGCTGCTGGGCCCCGTACGGCGCTCCGTACGGCTGCTGAGGTGCGCCGTAAGGCTGCTCGGGGGCGCCGTAGGGCGACCCGTAGGGCTGCTGAGGCTGCTGAGGTGCCCCGTAAGGCGATCCGTACGGCTGCTGAGGTGCTCCGTACGGCTGCTGAGGTGCTCCGTAAGGCGAGCCATACTGCTGCTCCGGATTCCCGGCGGCATCCGGATACCCCTGCTGCCCACCCGGCTGGTACGGCTGCTGCCAGGGCCCCGGGGGACCTGTCGGCGGGGTGGGCGGATTGCTCGGCGGGTAGGTCACGGTGCTCCTCAGCGAAGTCGGTGCACCCGAGTCTATCGTCGCAGCCTGGTTCGGCGCCGAGCCGAAGTGCGAGCGTGGCGCCCAGACGGCGCCGGTCACCTCCGGAATACCAGCGCGGCGCGCCGTGTAGAAATACCGCATGACCGAACTTTGGGTTGACCGCACCGGTGTGCGCAGGTATGTCGGGCGCAGTTCGCGTGGTGCAGAGGTGCTCGTCGGCAGTGAAGACGTCGAGGGGGTGTTCACCCCGGGTGAGCTCATGAAGATCGCGCTCGCCGCGTGCAGTGGGATGTCGAGCGATCAGCCCCTGCGCCGCCGGCTGGGCGACGACTACCCCGCGACGATCCGGGTGTCGGGGCCGGCGGACCGGGAGCAGGAGCGTTACCCCCTGCTGGAGGAGAAGCTCGAGATCGACGTGTCCGGCTTGTCGGAGAGCGAGGTGGCGCGGCTGCTGACGGTGGTCGAGCGGGCCATCGACCAGGTCTGCACGGTGGGCCGCACGCTGAAATCCGGCACCGAGGTGAAGTTCGAGGTCGCGACTCGATGACCGGCCCGGAACTCCCCTCAGACGGGCCCGGCGCCGAGGTGCGGTTGAGTGCCTGGGTGCACGGTCACGTACAGGGCGTGGGGTTCCGGTGGTGGACCCGGGCGCGAGCGCTGGAACTCGGACTGACCGGGTTTGCCTCGAATCGGCCCGACGGCCGGGTGCACGTCGTGGCCCAGGGGCCACGCACCGAGTGCGAGCGATTGCTTGAGCTGCTGCGGAGCGGTCAAACCCCAGGGTCGGTCGACAACGTCGTCGCAGATTGGGCGGATGCCGACGCCCCGATGGCGGGGTTTCACGAACGGTAGCCGAGTCGGCGGTAGGGTAAATCGCCGTGCACCTCAAGAGTCTGACGCTGAAGGGCTTCAAGTCCTTCGCCTCGCCGACGACTCTGCGCTTCGAGCCCGGCATCACCTGCGTCGTCGGCCCCAACGGTTCGGGCAAGTCCAACGTTGTCGACGCCCTGACCTGGGTGATGGGTGAGCAGGGCGCCAAGACCCTGCGCGGCGGCAAGATGGAAGATGTCATCTTCGCCGGCACGTCGTCCCGGGCTCCGCTGGGTCGCGCCGAGGTGACGCTGACCATCGACAACTCCGACAACGCGCTGCCGATCGAGTACTCCGAGGTGTCGATCACCCGCCGGGTGTTCCGCGACGGCGCGGGCGAATACGAGATCAACGGCAGCAGTTGCCGGTTGATGGACGTGCAGGAGCTGCTGAGCGACTCCGGTATCGGCCGTGAGATGCATGTCATCGTCGGACAGGGCAAGCTCGCCGAGATCCTGGAGTCGCGTCCGGAGGACCGCCGCGCCTTCATCGAAGAAGCCGCAGGCGTGCTCAAGCACCGCAAGCGCAAGGAAAAAGCGGTCCGCAAGCTGGACTCGATGGCGGCCAACCTGGCCCGCCTGACGGATCTGACCACCGAGCTGCGCCGTCAGCTCAAGCCGTTGGGCCGTCAGGCCGAGATGGCACGCCGCGCGGCGACGATCCAGGCCGACCTACGTGACGCGCGGCTCCGGCTGGCCGCCGACGACCTGGTCAGGCGGCAGGTCGAGTTCCACAACACCAACCAGGCCGAGACGATGCTGCGACGCGAGCACGACGAGGCGACCGTCCGGCTGGAAACGTCCACCGTGGAGCTGCAGGCCCACGATGCGGCGGTGGCCGAACTGAGCCGCCGCGCCGAGGCAGCTCAGCAGACCTGGTTCCGGGCCTCTGCACTGGCCGAACGGGTCAGCGCCACCGTGCGCATCGCGACCGACCGGGCACAGTCTTTCGACTCGGAACCCGAGGTGTCCAGCGGGCAGGATCCCGAGGCACTGGAGGCCGAGGCCAACGAGGTGGCCGAGCTCGAGATGGAGCTGCTCGGCGAGCTCGAGGAGGCACGCATCGTCCTCGAGAGCGCGCGTGCCGAGCTGGCCGAACGTGAGCAGCAGGCCGCCGAGGCCGAGAAGGCGCACATGGCCGCGGCCCGGGCCGAGGCCGACCGTCGCGAAGGTCTGGCCAGGCTGGCCGGGCAGGTCGACACGATGCGCACTCGGGTCGAGTCCATCGACGACGGGGTGATGCGCCTGTCGGTCAGCATCGAGGAAGCCGCCACCAAGGCCCAACAGACGCAGGCCGAGTTCGAGACCGTGCAGAGCCGGGTCGGGGAGCTCGACGCCGGAGAGGTGGGGCTCGACGAGCAGCACGACCGTTCGGTGGCCGCTTTGCGCCTCGCCGACGAGCGGGTTGCCGAACTGCAGACCGCCGAGCGTGCCGCCGAACGACAGGTGGCCTCGCTGCGGGCCAGGATCGAGGCACTGTCGGTCAGCCTGGACCGTCGTGACGGTGCGGCGTGGCTGCAGAAGAACCACAGTGGCGCAGGGCTTTTCGGCACCATCGGGGAGTACCTGAAGGTGCGGCCGGGTCACGAGGTGGCCGTGGCCGCGGTGCTGGGCGCGGCCGCCGACGCGCTGGCGGCCGAGGATTTCGGTGTTGCCGCAGCGGCCGTTGCCGCGCTCAAGGAATCCGACGGCGGCCGGGCCGCCCTGCTGCTGGGTGATTGGAAGGTCAACGGCTCGGCACCGTCCGGGGTGCTTCCTGACGGTGCGATCTGGGCCAATGACGTGGTCTCCGTTCCGGATCGGTTGCAGGGGGCCATCACCGCGATGCTGGCCGGGGTGGCCGTGGTGTCCGACCTGCCTGCCGGTGTGCAACTGGTGTCCGCGCGACCGGACCTGCGGGCGGTGACCGCGGACGGCGACCTCGTCGGCGCCGGCTGGATCAGCGGCGGTTCCGACCGCAAGCCCTCCACGCTGGAGATCAGTTCCGAGATCGACAAGGCCCGCCACGAGCTGGAGGCCGCCGAGCGGCAGACCGGTGAGCTGGCGGCGGCTCTGTCGGGTGCGCTCACCGAGCAGTCCGCCCGGCAGGAGTCGGCCGAAGAGGCCATGGCCGCACTGAACGAATCCGATGCGGCCATCTCGGCCATCTACGAGCAGCTGGGCCGCTTGGGACAGGATGCCCGCGCCGCCGGGGACGAGTGGCAGCGCCTGATCCGCCAACGTGACGAGCTCGAGTCCGGACGCACCAAGACGGTCGAGGAACTCACCGAACTCGAATCGCGGCTGCACAATGCCGAACAACTTCCGATGTTCGAGGCCGAACCGGTGGACCGGCAGGCCTCGGTGGCCGCTGCCGAAGCGGCGCGTTCGGTGGAGGTGGAGGCCCGCCTGGCGGTGCGGACCGCCGAGGAACGCGCGAATGCGGTTCGCGGACGGGCTGATTCACTGCGCCGTGCCGCCGCTGCCGAGCGTGAGGCACGAGTTCGTGCGCAGCGGGCCCGTGAGGCCCGCGCACACGCCGCGCAGGTGGCCGCCGCTGTGTCCGAGTCGGGACGCATGGTGGCCCAACGGTTGAGCGGGGTGGTGTCGGTCGCGTCCCGGATGCGTGACGAGCTCGCCACCGAGCGCCAGTTGCGCGCCACGGCGCTGTCCCAGGCGCGCGAGACGGTCGCCGAACTCAACGCGAAGATCACCGCACTCACCGATGCGCTGCACCGCGACGAGATGGCCAGGGCGCAGGCGTCACTTCGGATCGAGCAGCTCGAGGCTCAGGTGCTCGAGCAGTTCGGGATGCCAGCCGCCGATCTGATCGCCGAGTATGGCCCCCAGGTTGCGTTGCCGCCCACCGAGCTGGAGATGGCGGAGTACGAGCAGGCGCGTGAGCGCGGCGAGCAGGTCATGGCGCCCGCGCCGATGCCGTTCGACCGGCCCACCCAGGAGCGTCGCGCCAAGAAGGCCGAACGTGAGCTCTCTGAGTTGGGACGGGTGAATCCGCTTGCGCTGGAAGAGTTTGCAGCGCTGGAAGAGCGCTACAACTTCCTGTCGACGCAACTTGAGGACGTCAAGGCCGCGCGCAGTGACCTGCTCGATGTGATCGCCGACGTCGACACCCGGATTCTGCAGGTGTTCACCGAGGCGTACGTCGATGTGGAGCGCGAGTTCGAGCAGGTGTTCTCCACCCTGTTCCCCGGCGGCGAGGGTCGTCTGCTGCTCACCGACCCGAGCGACATGTTGACCACCGGCATCGAGGTCGAGGCCAGACCACCGGGCAAGAAGATCAAGCGGCTGTCGCTGCTGTCCGGTGGCGAGAAGTCGTTGACAGCGGTGGCCATGCTGGTGGCGATCTTCCGGGCCCGCCCCTCGCCGTTCTACGTGATGGACGAGGTCGAGGCCGCCCTCGACGATGTGAACCTGCGGCGGTTGATCAGCCTGTTCGAGCAGCTGCGGGAGAAGTCGCAGTTGATCGTGATCACCCACCAGAAGCCGACCATGGAGGTCGCGGACGCGCTCTACGGTGTGACCATGCGCGGTGACGGCATCACCAGCGTGATCTCGCAGCGGATGCGCGGGCAGGAACTCGCGGCCAACTCCGGCTGAATCCCGTTGGCTAGGAATCCGTTCGGTAGATCGACGGCGGTCCCCAGCCGGGCCCGGAGAAGCAACCATCTGGATTCTGCGCCGCGCAGCCTGTTTGCTGTCCGGGCTGAGGTGATGGCGGTGGTGACGGTGGGTCCAACCGGAAGGCGTAGGACGTCTTCATGATTCCCGCGCCCGTCGCGGCTCGCTCCTTGTAGTACGCCTTGACCTCCAGCGGCTGCGGGATCTCGTGGTCGCTGGTGGCTACCACGTTCCACTTGCCGTCGGTGACATTCGTTGTCGCCGTGAAGATCGGCAGGTGCGCCTTCGGGTCGGTGAGCATCACGCCCACGGCCTCGACGAAGGGATCGGCCGTACCGGAGATGCTCAGCTTCCGGCCCGAGTCGCTGAGTATCGGGTCGTCGACGAAAACCCGGTCGTTGCTCTGGCGCTCGCTCATGGGGATGGTCACGGGCCCGGGGTCGCCGTTCACCATGTCGATCACGGTGGGTACGGCGCCGATCAGCGCCGTCGCGATGGCGCTCATCATGGCGATTTTCGCGACCGACACCTCGCTGGCCCCGGTGTGTGACCCAGTGTTGGCGTCGGTCGAATTGCGCCGTTTCCACAATTTGTTGATGGGGGGTGAACTCGTGGTCATGGCAGTGCTCCGTGCTTGGACTTCATCCTGTTGAGTTGCCGTTTGCCGGTATGCCCGGGTCGGTACACAAATGATCACGCCGTGATCGCAGGCAGCACATGCGTAGTGGACTACCCGAATGGCGGCACGGTCGGCCAGTGTGGGGTGAGGTCCGGATTCCCCCGCGGATCCGGACCTCACCCCACCGGCTTGACGGGACGGTGCCGCTGTGCCGCATCGGGGCGGCCGGTGCGGAGGTTGTGCCGCGGATTGCCTTGCGTATCGCGTTGTTTCGCTTTCGTGGCCCTCGATGGCGGTTGCGCAGAATCGGCGTGTGGCCGCTCGACCCTGCGGACCGGGTGCCGGGCATCGCCGGCGGCATCCACTTTCGGGTCATCGGATGTTGCCGTGGGCGAGAGCGCCTGGCGCAGTGACTGCCGAATACGTTCAGGCATCGGCGCGGTCTCGATCTTGGCGGCGCTGACGGGTGCGGCTTTGATCCGTGGACGCGTCGTCTCAGGGGCGGTCGTTCCGGCGTCGATGTCGGTCCCGTCCTGGGTGAGGCCACCGCCGCCGGTGGGGAGCGCGCCGGTCGGGTGAACGCTGTGCCTGGTCGATATGGCACGTGGCGCAGGGCGCTGCGGGTTCGGGCTCTCGGCGTCGCCGGTGTCGATGCCCAGGCGAAAGAGCGCGTTGTGCACGCCTTCCTCGGCCGCCGCCCGCAGGTCCGATGCCAGCTTGTCCAGGTCGATGCGGGGGAACAGCTGCGCCCGGGTCGGCACACCCATGTTCTCCGGCGTGCGGTCGTAGCCGAGATCGATCAGTACCCGCAGCGTGGGCTCGACGAGCGCGAGGATCGGCTCCGGAAATCCGATGTCGCGCAACGGTTGCAGGAGGGGGAGGTGCTCGGTGTGCACCAGGTAGTAGGTGGTGTTGCCGGAAGTGTGGGACTGGTAGGTGGATGGGTCGTCCAGGTCGATCACCGATGACCCGTAATCGGGATGCAGATAGAAGTATCCGAACAACGCGTTGAGATCGGCCAGCAGGTTGAGCGGATATTTCGGGAAGTCGGCGATCAGGTCGTACTCGCGCGCCACGTCGATCGTCGGATACTCGTCGTCCGGGGTGGCGCCGTCGAAGCTGATCCCGAGGATGGGGACGTACAGGCCCTCGAACCGGGCCAGGATTCCTCCGTTGGGCCGGTTCGGGTTGGCGACGAACACGAAGGACAACTCGTCACCCGAGGGCACGACCGCGCCCTGTGCGCGGAGTTCGGCGAGATTGCGCTTCTCCCGGGTGGCGATGTTGGCGCTCTGCGAATAACTGACCACAACCTTCTCTCCCGGCGTCGCCAGGATCGCATTGTTGAGGCTGAGCACGCCGCGCGCCACCGAGGTGTCGAAACTGAGATCGCTCAGCCCCGTGGCCGGCCAGAAGTGCTCCGGCGTCGACACCCATTCCAGGTCGTCCTCGCCGAGGTGCCGGTCGGCCAGATAGGTGTCGTTCACCTGGTCCAGGTAGGTTCCGGAGCCCCACTGGTGTGGAGCTCCCAGCACCTTCATCCCGGTTCCGCCCATGATGAGCGCGGTGGCTGCCAGCTGAACCAGCGTGGTCATGCTCGCCGTCAGTACGAGCCCGACGGTGCCGATCAAGGCGATCAGCGCCATCGTCGCCGACCGAAGCGCACGAATATGCATTTCTTGTCCTCCCAGTCGCGAAAATCCCGAGGGAAGGACCTCATGCCGTCCAGACGTGTTGTCATTCCCGACCCAGGTGGATCGTGAACCACGTCAATAGGCGCTGTCAGCGAATTGAAAAAAGTGCAAGAAAAATTGGATAGTCCGAGTTGAAAAGGTTTTTTGAATCGCGCTATGTGAAAACGAAGCAAAGCCGTAGCGGGTATCTACGGCTCGCGGAATGGTGACGGCGCAATGGTGTGGTGAGTGCAAGGTACCGCGTCGGTACAGGTGTGTACCACGGTTTTGGGCAACCTGATGGGCCGACTTTTCGAGCGTCGCCGGGGCGCGGCGGCAGCGCCGGCGCGGCGTGGGGAGCGGGGGCGGTCGGTGCCGGGCGGTCCCCCTGCGACAATGGCGGCGTGACAGAAGGTGCGTTGTTGGGTCTCTGGATCGCTATCGCGGTCGTCGCCGTTCTCGTCGTCGTCGCGCTCACCGTGGGATTGGTGCGGTATCGGCGACGGCAGATCAGCCTGTCGGAGCGTGACGAGGCGAAACCGATCGACCGGTCTGGCGGCTATACGGCTTCCTCCGGGATCACGTTCAGCCAGTCGGCCGCCCCGACGGTCGATCGCATCGACACCAGCGGGCTGCCCGCGGTAGGCGATGACGCCACCATTCCGCGAGACGCGCCCAAGCGGACGATCTCCGACGTCCAACTGCCCGAGCCCCCGGCCGCGGCACCGGCGGCCCCGGCACCGGAAGAGTCGGCGCCCACAGCGCCGGCCACTCCGGAGGCCCCGGCCGAGGCGGAAGAGGCGGTCGCACCGGCGGAGTCGCCCGATGCCGTGGCCGCCGCCGTCGAGGCCATCGCGCCGGCCGAAGGGCGCATGGACCGATTGCGCGGCCGTCTCGCCAAATCCCAGAACGCCTTGGGCCGCAGCATGCTTGGCCTGCTCGGCGGCGGCGACCTCGATGAGGACTCCTGGGAGGCGGTCGAGGACACCCTGCTGATCGCCGACCTGGGCCCGGTGGTCACCCAATCAGTCGTCGCTGCACTGCGTGAGCGGATGGCCAGCAAGGGTGTTCGCAGTGAGGCCGACGCGCGTGCCGTGCTGCGCGAGGTGCTGATGTCCGAGTTGCGGCCCGAACTGGACCGTTCGATCAAGGCACTTCCGCATGCGGACAAGCCCTCCGTGCTGCTGGTGGTCGGCGTGAACGGCACCGGCAAGACGACCACGGTGGGCAAGCTGGCGCGCGTGCTGGTGGCCGATGGGCGCCGCGTCGTGCTGGGCGCCGCCGACACGTTCCGCGCCGCTGCGGCCGACCAGTTGCAGACCTGGGCCGCGCGGGTCGGCGCGGAGGTGGTGCGCGGAGCCGAAGGGGCTGATCCGGCATCGGTGGCGTTCGACGCCGTCGACGAGGGGGTCAAGGCCGGCGCCGACGTCGTCGTCGTCGATACCGCCGGCCGGCTTCATACCAAGACCGGCCTGATGGACGAGCTCGGCAAGGTCAAACGGGTGGTGGAGAAGCGTGCCGCCGTCGACGAGGTGCTGTTGGTGCTCGACGCGACCATCGGTCAGAACAGCCTGCCGCAGGCCAAGGTGTTCGCCGAAGTCGTCGACATCACCGGGGTGGTGCTGACCAAACTCGACGGCACCGCCAAGGGTGGCATCGTGTTCCGCGTCCAGCAGGAACTCGGCGTTCCCGTGAAGCTCGTCGGACTCGGTGAAGGACCGGACGACCTGGCGCCCTTCGAGCCGGCGGCATTCGTCGACGCGTTGCTCGGCTGAGCCGCCGACGGAGGGGCTCTCGGGGCCGGCTCGCATGCGGTGAGCACCGGGAAACATGAGCGTAACCGTGATCCGGATTGCGTTCACTTTCACGAAACGCAACTGCATCACCGATGAAACGCCGCCCAACGAATCTCATCGGGAGGCCGATGCACGTCGGCGCACTTCCCCGAGGAGGTTCACACAAAGTGGTCTTAGCCCTACCTGACGACGCGTTCGCCGCTTTCGACAGCGGCGATACGGCGTGGGTGCTCGCGAGCGCCGCGCTGGTGCTGCTGATGACGCCGGCCCTGGCGTTCTTCTACGGCGGACTGTCCCGGCAGAAGTCCGTGCTGAACATGATGATGATGTCGTTCGGAGCCCTCGGGGTCGTCAGCGTCATCTATGTGTTGTGGGGCTACTCCATGTCGTTCGCGTCGGCCCACACCAAGGGATCCGACATCCTCGGCATCTTCGACAATCCGTTCGCGCTGTTCGGCCTGAGCCAGTTGACGGAAGTCCGGGAGATCGGCGGCGAGGAACTTCACGTCATCGGTGGATTCGGTTCGGTGCCCGCCATCGTCTGGGTGGGTTTCCAGCTCACCTTCGCGGTGATCACCGTCGCGCTGATCAGCGGCGCCCTGGCCGAACGAGTCAAGTTCGGCACCTGGCTCGCCTTCGCCGGTGTCTGGGTCACCCTCGTGTATTTCCCACTGGCGCACATGGTTTGGGGCGGCGGTCTGCTGTCCAACAACGAGCGTGGCTTTGCCTCCTGGCTGTTCGGGACCACCGTCGGTGACGACGGGACCGCCACGGCGACCGTCGCACCGATCGACTTCGCCGGTGGCACCGTCGTGCACATCAATGCGGGCATGGCGGCGCTGGTTCTCGTGCTGCTGATCGGCCGCCGTCGCGGGTTCGGCAAGATGGCGTTCCGCCCGCACAACATCCCGTGGGTCATGCTCGGCGCCGCGCTGCTGTGGTTCGGCTGGTTCGGCTTCAACGTCGGTTCTGCCGGCGCCGCCGATGCCGCCGCGGGTCTGGTGTGGGTGAACACCACCGCGGCCACGGCGGCGGCCATGCTCGGCTGGTTGGTGGTGGAGCGGATCCGCGACGGTCATCCCACCAGCGTCGGTGCGGCCTCCGGCATCGTGGCGGGCCTGGTCGCCATCACCCCGGCCTGCGGCAACCTGAGCCCGGTCGGATCGCTCATTCTCGGGGCGATCGCCGGTGCACTCTCGGCGCTGGCCATCGGTCTGAAATACAAGCTCGGCTACGACGATTCGCTCGACGTGGTCGGTGTGCACCTCGTCGCCGGACTCTGGGGCACCATCGCCATCGGCTTCTTCGCCACCGAGACCGGTCTGTTCTATGGCGGCGGGATCAAGCAGTTGGTCGTGCAGTTCGTGATCGCCGCCGTGGCAACCGCGTTCACCGCGGTCATGACTGCCATCATTGCCTTGGCCCTCAAGCCGTTGGGCTGGCGTATCACAGAGGAAGATGAGGCCACCGGTATCGATGAGACCGAGCATGCGGAAACGGCTTACGAGCTCGCCTGATCGGGAACAATTGCCCTGGAAGGGATGGAATTTATGAAGCTGATTACTGCGATCGTCAAGCCGTTCACGCTGGAGGATGTCAAGACCGGTCTGGAGCAGACGGGCATTCTGGGCATGACCGTCAGCGAGGTACAGGGTTACGGCCGTCAGAAGGGCCACACCGAGGTCTACCGAGGCGCGGAATACTCGGTCGACTTCGTGCCCAAGGTTCGGGTTGAGGTCGTCGTCGACGACTCCGCCGTCGACAAGGTCGTCGACGTCATCGTGCAGGCCGCGCGGACCGGCAAGATCGGTGACGGCAAGGTGTGGGTCAGCCCGGTGGACACGGTGGTCCGCGTTCGCACCGGTGAGCGGGGCTCCGACGCCCTGTAGGCGCGGCCGGTCGACCGGGGGATCGACCGAGTCTCCCGGCCGAACGGATGGGCGTTGGTAGGTAGTCGGCCGGGGTAGGAGTCCAAATGACAGAGCAGCAGCCAGAATCCACCCACGAGCGCTCGCGTGACGAGCCGGCCGGAGCGGCGTCTCCGGTCGGCTCGTCACGGCCTGCCAAGGATCTGGCGGCGGCCACCCAACAGCTGCTCGGCGGCGGATCGCGCCAACTGGATGCGGCCGCACTGCGCGACGCATTGCTCGATCTGCACGAATTCTGGCTCACCACAAAGGCTGCCGAGATAGGCATCACGTCGACCAGTGGGTTCTCGATCGTGGCCACCGGCGGTCTGGGGCGCGGCGAGATGTTGCCCTATTCCGACCTCGATCTCACGCTCCTGCATGACAACATGCCGGTCGAGGTTGTCTCCGAGGTGGCCGAGAAACTCTGGTATCCGTTGTGGGACGCCAATATTCGGATAGACCACAGCGTGCGCACCGTGCCCCAGGCGCTCAAGGTGGCCGGTGAGGACATCGCGGTGGGCCTGGCCATGCTCGACGCGCGCCACATCGCCGGCGACGCCGACCTGTCGGCTCTGCTGGTGGGCGGGGCGCGCAGGCAATGGCGGATCGGAATCGCCCCGCGCTTCGGTGAACTCGTCGAGCACGCGCATGCCCGGTGGGAACGCAGCGGTCAGATCGCCCACCGCGCCGAACCGGACCTGAAGTCGGGCCGCGGCGGGCTGCGTGACGTGCAGCTGCTCAACGCGCTCGCCATCGCGCAACTGGCCGACGTCTATCCGAGTCGAGCCCTGGCCTCGCCGACCGGCACCCTAGGAGAGGCCCACCTGGCCCTGCTGAACGTTCGCACCGAACTGCACCGAGCCTCCGGTCGCGGTCGAGAGCTGCTGTTGGCTCAGCACGCCGATGAGATCGGAGCGGCCCTGCGGATCGGGGACCGATTCGATCTGGCCCGCATGTTGTCGGATGCGGCCCGGACGGTCAGTTACTACGTCGACTCGGGGATTCGCACCGCCGCCAACGCATTACCGCGCCGAGGCTTCGCGGCCCTTCGCCGTCCGGTGCGCCATCCCCTCGACGAGGGGGTGATCGAGTACGGCGGTGAGGTGATCCTGGCCCGCGACGCCCGACCCGAACGCGATCCCGGCCTGATCCTGAGGGTCGCTGCCGCGTCGGCGACCACCGGACTGCCGATGGCGGTGTCCACCTTGAGCAGACTGGCCGAAACTGCACCCGAGTTGCGCACGCCGTGGCCGCGTCAGGCACTCAAAGACCTGCTGGTGCTGCTGGCCTCCGGCCCCGCGGCGGTGGCCACCATCGAGGCCCTGGACCGCACCGGGCTGTGGGGCCGGCTGTTCCCGGAATGGGGTGCGGTGCGTGACCTGCCGCCCCGGGATGTCGTGCACACCTGGACAGTGGACCGCCATCTCGTCGAAACAGTCTCGCGGGCAAGTGCTTTCACCACTCGGGTGTCACGGCCCGATCTGTTGCTACTCGGTGCGCTGTGCCATGACATCGGCAAGGGCCGCGGCGGCGACCACAGCGTGATCGGGGCTGAGTTGGCCACCCAGATCGGCACCAGGCTGGGAATGTGGCCGTCCGACATCGAGCTGCTCTCCAAGATTGTCCGCTACCACCTGCTGCTGCCCGAGACTGCGACGCGACGAGATCTGCAGGACCCCAAGACCATCGACGCGGTCGCCGACGCGCTCGGTGGGGACATGGTGCTGCTGGAGCTGCTGCACGTCCTGGCCGAGGCTGATTCGCTGGCCACCGGGCCGGGGGTGTGGGGGGACTGGAAGGCCTCGCTGATCGGCGACCTCGTGCGCCGGTGCCGGCTGGTGATGGCCGGTGAGCAGCTGCCGCAACCCGACCCGATCGGGCCGCGGTTCCTGGCGCTGGCCGCCCAGGTCGGTGTCCACGTCGAACTCACCCCGGGCGAGGGGCCACACATCTACAACGTCACGATGATCGCCACGGACCGGCGCGGCCTGCTGTCCAAGGCGGCCGGTGTTCTGGCGCTGAACTCGCTGCGGGTGCACTCGGCGTCGGTCAACAGCCACGAGGGTTCGGCGATCAACACCTTCGTGGTGTCGCCGCACTTCGGTGCGCCACCGCCGGCTGAGCTGCTGCGTCAACAGTTCATCCTGGCCCTCGACGGTGAACTGGACGTGATCGGTGCGCTGGAACGCCGCGACCGCGAGGCGGCCCAACATCCGAGCACCCGGGCCGGGGAGATCCTGGCCGCGGTGCCGGCCAACCATGTGCCCGCCCCACCGCGCATCCTGTGGTCGGCGGGCAGTGCCCCGACAGAGCTGATCGCCCAGATCCGCACGATCGACCGGGCCGGCCTGCTGGCCCGGTTGACCGCGGTGTTCGAGCGGGACGGTGTGGACATCGCCTGGGCCAAGGTGACCACGCTGGGCTCGTCGGTGGTCGACGTGTTCTGCATCACGGCGCCGGCGCTGGCCGGCGACGAGGCCGGACGGATGACGATCCGCGCCGAGTTGGAGCGGGACCTGTTCGCGATCCTGCCCGCGCCGCCCGCGAAACCGGTGCAGCAGGCCGGCTGACCGATACGCGAAGATTGGCCAGGTGACCAATTTTGCGGGCGCGAACTTCGGCACCGGTGTGCCGCCCGGCTACGGCTATGGCACGGGGTATGGCCCACCGCAGCAGTATGGATACGGAGCCCCGTACGGATACACAGCTCCGGTTCCTGTTCCGGATCCCGAACGGTTCTCGCCGGCCGCGCAGACCGGCATCAGCGCTTTACTGCTGGTGCCCACGATCCTGATCTTGTTTCTGCAGTCGCTGCTGAGGCAGGCGACCTGGGTCAAGGAATGGCCGGAACCGCTGCGCAATGTGTGGGATTTGGGGTGCAACGCCCTGCTGTGGCTGTACTTCCTGGTGGTCGTCGCGTTCTGGGCGCGGCGCAACCGACGGGTCGCCGCCGTGAGCATCGTCGTCGCGATGGCGTTGTTCGACACGGCGCTGGTGGCTGCCTACCTGTGGTACCCGTCGTTGCACGCGCTGACCGGCGATTCACGCGTGCTGATGTGGGTGCTCGACGCGTGCCCTGTGCTGATCGCGGTGGGCCAGGCAGCTGCCTGGGGCGTCGCGCGTCGACGCAACAAGATCTGGGCCGTCGGGCTGATCGTGACCGTGGTGTTGGCAACCGTCGATCAGGCGGTCCGGCTGTCGCTGATCCGCGACGCTGTGCGTAACCGCGATTCCTTCACCGAATGGTGGAACCAATGGTGGGGCGTGGCCGCCACGAGCCTGGGCATCTTCGTGCTGTCGTGCCTGATCTGTTGGGCGATGGACGCCATGAGTTCCGGCGCGCGGCGCACAACCACACCACAATTCGGCGGCCGCTAGGCTTACCACGTGTTTGAGAGCTTGTCTGACCGGTTGACCGGAGCCCTGCAGGGCCTGCGCGGCAAGGGGCGCCTGACCGACGCGGACATCGACGCCACTGCGCGCGAGATCCGGTTGGCCCTGCTCGAGGCCGACGTCTCGCTGCCCGTGGTGCGTGCCTTCGTCGCCCGCATCAAGGACCGCGCCAAGGGTGCCGAGGTGTCCGCCGCGCTCAACCCCGCGCAGCAGGTGGTCAAGATCGTCAACGAGGAGCTGATCGGCATCCTCGGGGGTGAGACCCGTCAGCTCGCTTTCGCCAAGAACCCGCCGACGGTCATCATGCTGGCCGGTCTGCAGGGCGCCGGTAAGACGACGCTGGCCGGCAAGCTGGCGAAATGGCTCAAGGGACTGGGCCACAACCCGCTGCTGGTGGCATGTGACCTGCAGCGGCCCGGTGCGGTCAACCAGCTTCAGATCGTGGCCGAGCGCGCCGGTGTGGCGTCCTTCGCTCCGCACCCCGGTACCTCGCCCGACGGGCTGGAGATCGGTGGCCACGGCGATCCGGTGGCGGTCGCCTCTGCCGGTCTGGCCGAGGCGAAGGCCAAGCATTTCGACGTGGTCGTCGTCGACACCGCAGGCCGCCTCGGCATCGACGAGGAGCTGATGGGGCAGGCCGCGGCCATCCGCGATGCCGTGAAGCCCGACGAGACCCTGTTCGTCCTCGACGCGATGATCGGTCAGGACGCCGTCGCCACTGCCGAGGCGTTCCGCGCGGGCGTCGGCTTCACCGGCGTGGTGCTGACCAAGCTCGACGGCGACGCCCGCGGTGGTGCGGCCCTGTCGGTTCGCGAGATCACCGGCGTACCGATCCTGTTCGCCTCCGCGGGGGAGAAGCTCGAAGACTTCGACGTCTTCCACCCCGACCGGATGGCCAGCCGCATCCTCGGGATGGGCGACGTGCTCACCCTCATCGAGCAGGCCGAGCAGGTCTTCGATCAGCAGAAGGCCGAGGAAGCCGCCGCCAAGATCGGCTCCGGCGAGCTGACGCTGGAGGACTTCCTCGAGCAGATGCTGGCGATCCGCAAGATGGGCCCGATCGGCAACCTGCTCGGCATGCTGCCCGGGGCCGGCCAGATGAAGGACGCGCTGGCCGCCGTGGACGACAAGCAGCTCGACCGGGTGCAGGCCATCATCCGCGGCATGACGCCCGCGGAACGGTCCGACCCGAAGATCATCAACGCGTCGCGCCGGCTGCGGATCGCCAACGGCTCCGGCGTCACGGTCTCGGAGGTCAACCAGCTCGTCGACCGGTTCTTCGAGGCCCGCAAGATGATGTCGTCGATGGCCGGTCAGATGGGCATGCCGTTCGGCCGCAAGAACTCGCCTCGCAAGGCTGCCAAGGGCAAGAACAAGCAGGCAGGCAAGAAGAAGGGGCGTCAGTCAGGAAAAGGCCCGACCCCGCCGCGCAACCCGATGGGTGCCGGGATGCCCGCCGGGTTCCCCGACCTGTCCAACATGCCCAAGGGCCTGGACGAACTGCCGCCCGGCCTGGCCGATTTCGACCTGTCGAAGTTGAAGTTCCCGGGCCAGAAGTAGTTTCGGGTGCAGGCGCTCCACCTGCGGGTTCGTGGGCTCCCTGACGGTGAGCCCGTCGAGTGGTGGATCGACCGGGGCGTACTGAGTGCCGAGCCGATCGCCAACGCCGACACCGTGTTCGACGGCGGCTGGATCATCCCCGGTCTGGTCGACGCGCACTGCCATGTCGGGTTGGGCCCGGGCGGCGCCGTCTCACTGGACGAGGCGGTCACCCAGGCCGAAACCGAGCGGGATGCCGGTGCGCTGTTGCTGCGCGACGCCGGTTCACCGGTGGACACCCGGAGCTTCGACGACCGCGAGGACCTGCCGCGCATCATCCGGGCCGGGCGCCATCTGGCCCGCCCCAAACGCTATTCGCCCGGATTGCCGATCGACATCGAGGACGAGTCGCAGTTGCCCGCGGCGGTCGCCGAGCAGGCCCGTTTCGGCGACGGCTGGGTGAAGCTGGTCGGCGATTGGATCGACCGCGGCGTCGGGGACCTCGCCCCGCTGTGGTCCGACGATGTTCTCAAGGCCGCAATCGATGCCGCTCACGCCGAAGGTGCCCGGGTCACCGCACACGTATTCGGTGAGGAGGCCCTGCCCGGGCTCATCAACGCGGGCATCGACTGCATCGAGCACGGCACCGGGATCACCGACGACATCATCGAATTGATGCTGGAGCAGGGCACCGCACTCGTGCCCACCCTGATCAACATCGAGAATTTTCCCGGTATCGCCGACGCGGCGGGCAAGTACCCGACCTACGCCAAGCACATGCGTGACCTCTATGCCTCCTGCGCGCAGCGGGTCGGTGCGGCACACGAGGCCGGGGTGCCGATCTTCGCGGGTACCGATGCCGGCGGGATGATCGCCCACGGCCGCATCGCCGACGAGGTCGAGGCACTCAAGCGCATCGGGATGAGCCCCACCGCCGCGTTGGGTGCGGCCAGTTGGGACGCCCGGTCCTGGCTGGGCCGGCCTGCGCTGGAGCACGGAGCGTCCGCGGACCTGCTGTGCTTTTCCGAGGACCCGCGGGTCGTCGGGGTCGGCCACCCGGACCTGGTGATCCTGCGCGGGCGCGTGTGGCGTTGAGCCTGCGCTGAGGGCGCAGAAGTGTGAGTAGGGAGCGCCGCCACCGCAGGGTCGGCGGCTGATCGATTCAGTACACGTCGCGCAGGTACCGGTGGGTCTTGATCAGGTCGTTGACATAGGCGTGCGCCGCGTCGGCGTCCATCCCGCCGGCGTGGGCGACGATCTCGTGCAGGGCGGCGTCCACATCCTTGGCCATGCGATCGGCGTCGCCGCACACATACAGGTATGCGCCGTCCTGCAGCCAACCGAACAACTCCGCCGCGTTCTCCCGCATGCGTTGCTGCACATAGACTTTCGTGTCCTGATCGCGGGAGAACGCCAGATCGAGCCGGGTCAGCGTGCCGCACTCGACGAACTCCAGCAACTCCTCGCCGTAGAGGAAGTCGGTGCTCCGGCGGCGGTCCCCGAAGAACAGCCAGGAGCGTCCGGTCGCCGCGGCGGCCCGCCTCTCCTGAAGGAACGCGCGGAACGGCGCGATGCCGGTGCCCGGCCCGATCATGATGATCGGCACATCGCCGGCCGGCAGCCGGAAGTGATGGTTCGGGCGTAGGTGAACCCGGACCGTCTGGGTGCGCTCGGCCAGATAGGTCGAGGCCACCCCGCCGTGCCGGCGCTCGGCCGCGTCATAGCGCACGGTGGCCACCGTCAGGTGCACGTGGTCGGGGTGAACCAGCGGGCTCGACGCGATCGAGTAGTCGCGGAACTGCAACGGGCGCAACGTATCGATGACCTCGTCGACCGTGAGGTCGGCCCGCCTGATGAGATCGAGGACATCCTCGCCGTAGGCGGCGGCGCCGGCCACCTCCTGCAGGGCCCGCGAGGGAGTGCGGATCTCCAGGTGTTCGGTAAGCAGGACCCCGAGGGTTTCGTCCGCATCGGCCGGCCGGTACTCAGGGCCTACCCCGAGCTCGGCCAGGATCGCCGTGACCAGGTCGGGATCGTTGGCGGCGTGGACGGCCAGCGAATCGCCGGCCTCGTAGCTGATGCCGGACCCGGTGAGGTCGAGCTCGTAGTGGCGGACCTCCTTGTCGGATTCGGTCGCCGTGAGCAGGCAGTTGACCGTCAGGGGAACGCCGACGGGGCGGTTGCGGTCCTGGCTGCGTGCCGGGGGATCGGCCGGCGCGGCGGTGACGACGACGGCCGCGGGGCCGGCCTGAGCGGCGGTGAGCTGTTTGACGAGGTCGGTGGTCCAGGCCGCGGCCGGCTCTTCGTAGTAACCGTCGACGTCGACGCGATCGGCCAGCCGCGTGGCACCCAGTTCCTCCAGTCGTGCGTCGAGGAGTTTGCCTGCGTTGCAGAACAATTCGTAGGACGTGTCGCCGAGGGCGAGCACCGCGAAGCTCAGGTGGTCCAGTCGCTCGGTGGAGGTGCTGATCGCCTCCCAGAACAAGGTGGCGGTGTCGGGGAACTCGCCGTCGCCGAATGTCGAGGTGACCACGATGAAATGCGTTGCGGTAGCGAGTTGGTCGAGCTCGACCTGGTTGAGTTCCACCGCCTCGGCCGGGATTCCGGCTGCGGTGCTGGCCTCGGCGAAGCTCATGGCGGCGTCTTCGGCGTTGCCCATGTCGGTGCCGTAGGCGACCACCAGCGAGAACTCCCGGTCGGACACAGCGGCTCCCCTCGGTCGCGCGCGGCGAGGCCGCGCGAATTTAGGGCGACCTTACTTCGTCGTGACTCCCGGTGGGGCGGTCCCTTTTCGGCGCTCGCGGGCCCGCTTCAGTGGGAGAAGCCGTAGTCGAACAGGTTGACCGCCTGACCGTAGAGATCGCCGGTGCCATACATCTGGACCACGATCAGGCGGCGGTTACCCCGTTGGGCGGCACCGACATACGTCTTGCGGGCGAGGTTGGTGTATCCGGTCTTGCCGGCGATGTCGCCGGGGTAGCGCTGAAGCAGTTCGTTCTGGTTCGTCAGCGTCTTTCCCGGGAACTGGGCCGAAGGCTGGCGCATGATGTGCGCGATCAGCGGATAGGCCAGCGCGGAACGCAGGATCACCGCGAGGTCGTGTGGGGTGGTGACCGACTCCCACCCCGGCCCGTCGAGCCCGGACGGCGAGGAGACCCGGGTGTTGCGGGCGCCCACACTGGCGGCTTTTCGGTTCATCGCCGCCACCGTCGCCCGCTGACCGCCGAGCATGTCCGCGAGCATGTTCGCGGCGTCGTTACCCGACACCATGAGCAGCGCTTCGAGCAGTTGGCGGGTGGTATACGGCTGTCCCGGGGTGAGGCCGACGCACGAGCATTCGACCTTGGTGTGGGACTGGTTGGCCCGGGCGAAGTTGTCGGGCCGGAGGTTGTCGAGCACCACCATGGCCAGCAGCGGCTTGATGGTGCTGGCCGGGGCGTAGGAGCCATAGGGGTCCTTGGATGCCAGGACCCTGCCGGTCTCCATGTCGGCCACGAGCCAGGCCTTGGCCGGTCCGTCGGCGAGCTGGGCACCCGCCGGTTGAACATCGGGCTGCGCGGCGACCGGGGGAGCCGCGACGATCGTTGTGGTCGACGCGGCCAACGCCGTGCCGAAGCCGAGCGCGAGCGTCACGAACAGTCTTCGCACGAGCGCCGAGGTTACGGAGCCGAGGACTCGATCCGTGCGCGGTCAGGTTTCCTTCGGATATCGGCTGGGCTACAGCGACCCGATGCTGGACGAACGGTCCTGGGCGAAGCCCCAATCCAGCAGGGTCGCCGCCTGATCCCAGTACGTCGGGCCGCCCTCGGACACCAGTCCGTACATCATCGCGACCACCAGACGGCGGCCGTCGCGCTGGGCGGCACCGACGAACGTCTTGCGGGCGATGTCGGTGAATCCCGTCTTGCCGCCGATGGCGCCGGGGTAGCGGTGCAGCAGCTCGTCCTGGTTGACGAGCACCCGGTCGCCGGTCTTGCTCGGGAAGGTGGTCGACGGCATCGCGGTGATCTGCGCGAACACCGGGTTGGCCATGGCCCCCCGGAAGATCAATGCGAGGTCGTGCGGTGTGGACCAGAACGGCATTCCGGGCCCGTCCAACCCCGACGGCGTCGCGACATTGGTGTTGTGTGCCCCGAGCGCCACCGCCTTGGCGTTCATCTTGGCCACGGCCGCGTCCGGCCCGCCGACCATCCGGGCCAAGGTGTTGGCGGCGTCGTTGCCCGATGCGAGCAGCGCCGCCTCCAACAGTTGGCGTGCGGTGTAGGTCTGCCCGGGCGCGACGCCGGCACAGTTGCACTCGACCTTGGTATCGGCCTCGTCGGCAACGATCGTGGTGTCGAGCGGAACCTCGTCGAGCACCACCTGGGCAAGCAGCGTCTTGATCGTGCTCGCCGGCGCGTAGCGGGCGTGCTCGTTGCGCGCGGCCAGCACCTGACCGCTGTCCAGATCGGCCACCACCCAGCCCTGGGCGGGGCCGTCCGGGATCGGAGCCGACCCGACCTGCTGTACCTCGATGTCGGCCCGGGCCGGCGTGGCTGCGATCAGAGTCGAGACCGGAATCAGCGCGGCCACCGCCGCAACTGCGAAGCTGACGAACCTCCCCATGGCGGGTCAGCGTAATCGTGTTGAATCGAGACATGTTGAGCCTGGCCGAGATTTCGGACCGCATGGAAATCCAGCAGTTGCTGATCGACTACTCCACGGCGATAGACCGCCGACTGTTCGACGACCTCGATGCGGTTTTCACTCCCGACGCCTACATCGATTACCGAGCGATGGGCGGTATCGACGGGCGATTCCCTGAGGTCAAGGCCTGGTTGGCCGAGGTGCTGCCGAACTTTCCGGCCTACGCCCACATGCTCGGCAATTTCGATGTCCGGATCGACGGAGACAAGGCATCATCCCGCACGATCTGCTTCAACCCCATGGTGCTGCCGGGACTGGAGCAGCAGGTGTTGTTCTGCGGGCTCTGGTACGAGGACGAGTTCGTCCGGACGGCCGATGGATGGCGGATGAGCCGCCGCGTCGAGACCAAGTGCTTCGACAAGGTGGTCTAGTCGCCGGCGCGATTTTGGCCGGTACTGCCTGCTCTGGCACAATTGTCGGCTGTCTGCCGTGCGACTCGTTCAATGCGCTGCGCGGCGGTCACACACGTAAGGCAAAACCGGATCGGGCAATTCCGCCCGCATCGCCGAATTGCAGCGTGACATTCAAGGAGACGTCTCAACATGGCTGTCAAGATCAAGCTCACCCGGCTTGGCAAGATCCGCAACCCCCAGTACCGCATCGCCGTCGCCGACGCGCGCACCCGCCGCGAAGGCCGCGCCATCGAGGTCATCGGCCGTTACCACCCCAAGGAAGAGCCGAGCCTGATCGAGATCGATTCGGAGCGCGCGCAGTACTGGCTGGGTGTCGGTGCTCAGCCCACCGAGCCGGTTCTGGCCCTGCTGAAGATCACCGGTGACTGGCAGAAGTTCAAGGGCCTGCCGGGTGCCGAGGGCACGCTGAAGGTCAAGGAGCCCAAGCCGTCCAAGCTGGAGCTGTTCAACGCCGCGCTGGCCGAGGCCGAGAGCGGCACCGGTGCCGCGGCCGTCACGCCCAAGAAGAAGAAGGCTCCCAAGAAGGACGAGTCCGCCGAGACCTCTGCTGCCGAGGCCGACGCCCCGGCTGCTGAGGCCGCCGCCGACGAAGCCGCAAGCGAGAGCTGAGCGGCGCGGTGAGTTCTGTCGTGGTCGACGCCGTCGAGCACCTCGTCCGCGGGATCGTGGACAATCCCGACGACGTACGCGTCGACATGGTCACCAGCCGCCGCGGGCGGACCGTCGAGGTGCACGTGCACCCCGATGACCTGGGCAAGGTCATCGGCCGCGGCGGCCGCACCGCCACCGCGCTGCGCACCCTGGTCGCGGGCATCGGTGGGCGCGGTATCCGCGTCGACGTGGTGGACACCGACCAGTAGCGTCGCACCCATGGACCTGGTTGTCGGGCGGGTCGTCAAAGCCCACGGCATTTCCGGTGAGGTCGTTGTCGAGGTCCGCACCGATGACCCGGACGCCCGATTCACCCCCGGCGTGGCCCTGCGGGGCCGCGCCAAAGGGGGTGCCGAGCGCAGCTTCGCCGTCGAATCGGTGCGTGAACACGCCGGCCGGCTGTTGATTCGTCTGGCCGGCATCGCCGACCGCAATGCGGCCGATGACTTGCGCGGCACGGTGTTCATCGTGGACACCGCCGACCTACCCGCGATCGACGATCCCGACGAGTTCTACGACCATGAACTCGAAGGTCTGCGGGTCGTCACCGTTGACGGCACCGCCGTCGGGGCGGTTCGCGAGGTGTTGCACACCGCGGCCGGCGAGCTGCTGTCGGTCAAGGCCGATTCCGATGGGCGCGAGGTACTGGTGCCGTTCGTCAGCGCCATCGTCACCTCGGTGTCCCGGGACACCGGCACCGTCGTCATCGATCCCCCTGACGGTCTGCTGAACCTGGACCAGGTCTGACGGGCGACGCTGTGCGCATTGACGTCGTCACGATCTTCCCGGCCTACCTGGATCCGATCCGGCAGTCGTTGCCGGGTAAGGCGATCGACGCCGGCATTCTCTCGGTGGCGGTGCACGATCTGCGGAACTGGACCCATGACGTCCACCGGTCGGTGGATGACTCGCCGTACGGCGGCGGCCCGGGAATGGTGATGAAGGCGCCGGTGTGGGGTGCGGCGCTCGACGAAATCTGTTCTGAAGAAACACTTCTGGTCGTCCCGACGCCGGCGGGGCGGCTGTTCACCCAGGCGGTGGCCGAACGCTGGAGCGCAGAGTCGCACCTGGTGTTCGCCTGTGGCCGATACGAGGGCATCGATCAGCGGGTGGCCGACGACGCGGCCCGCCGGATGCGGGTCGAAGAAGTCTCGATCGGCGACTACGTGCTCAACGGCGGTGAGTCGGCGGCTCTGGTGATGATCGAGGCAGTGGTCCGGCTGATGCCCGATGTTCTGGGCAATCCCGCATCACACCAACAGGATTCGCATTCTGACGGCCTGCTCGAGGGCCCCAGTTACACGCGCCCGCAGAGCTGGCGCGGGCTCGACGTGCCCGATGTGTTGTTGTCGGGCGACCACGCGAAGGTCGAGGCGTGGCGACGCGAGCAGTCGCTGCAGCGCACCCGCGAGCGCAGGCCCGACCTCCTCGACGAAGCCTAGATCCGGCCCCCGGGGAACATGGTCTTGACCGCGTCGGTGATGGTGGTGCGCGCGGTGTCGGCGTTCGTGGGCTGCAATGAGCCGACCACCATGATGAAACGACGGTCGGGCCCGATCACGCCGGTCGACAGGTGCATCCAATCCGAGCCGATGCAGCACATCCAGCCCTGCTTGACCGCGACCGGCTCGGCGTACAGACCGTCGGGGATGCCGAACCGCTGCGGATAGATGCCGCCGGGTTGAGTTCCGTCGATCGCGTTCGGAGTGGACTGGGCCAGGTTGGACAGGATGACGTTGGCCTGCTCGGCGGGAAGGCCGCCGCGGCCGCTCATCAACATGTCGTAGTAGCGGACCAGGTCGGCCGCGGTGCTGACGGTGTTCCACCACCGCCCGTCGTTCGGTGGTCTGGTCGCGCTCAGTCCATACCGGGCGGCGACCCGGTTGACGATCGCGCTGCCGTCGCTGCGGTTCCAGAAGACCTCGGCAGCGCTGTCATCGGAGGACCGCAGCATCACATCGAGGTTCTCGCGGTCCTCGGGACTCAGCACCGTCTGGCCCTTGGCTTCCTGGAGGAGCAGATCGTCGGCGATGAACAGCTTGACCACCGAAGCGATCGCGATGGTCGTGGTGTTTCCGTTGGACACGAGCTGGCCGGTATTGCGATCGAGGACCAGCACCGTGATCTCGGCGCCGGCGTCGGCCGCGTCGTCGGTGGCCTGCTGCGTGCGTTCCTGCAGGCCGTCGAAGGATGCGGCGGGCTCGCCGGGTGAGGCCTCGGGCAGGGGAGCCATGCTGCCCTGCGGTGCGACCACGGTCAGCTGAGGCGCGGCGGGCGCGTCCGGAGTGGTTCCGTACACCCGGGCCTCGCAGCCGGTGACCGCTACGAGGGCCATCGCGACCATCGCCGTCGCACCGGCTGCGCTCGCCACCGTGCGCTTCGACGGCCGCCGTCGCATGGTCCTCCTTGAGCCGTCGATGAAGTCCGATGGGCACTGCCGCACAGGCATATCGGTGGGTGAAAGCCTAACCGCTCACCAGTGCGGGCGCGTGGTTGGTCAGGCTCGAAGTATGCTGCACGGGTCGCCGCGGATCGGGTCGCCCGATTCACCGGATTTCACGGTATGGGGACCCGTCTGGCACAATTGACAAGTTGTCTGCGCAGGACCGGGCCGGCATGCCCGCGTTCCGCTGCGAGATACACCCCGATACACCCGAAAATAGCTTCGGCCGCGCCCCTGTGCGCGACGCCCGGAGCCGCGAACAACAAGGAAGTGTCACCGATGAACACGCTGGACTTCGTCGATCAGGCGTCGCTGCGCGACGACATCCCGACCTTCAGCCCCGGCGACACCGTCAACGTGCACGTGAAGGTGATCGAGGGCTCCAAGGAGCGCATCCAGGTCTTCAAGGGCGTCGTGATCCGTCGCCAGGGTGGCGGCATCCGCGAGACCTTCACCGTGCGGAAGGAGAGCTACGGCGTCGGCGTCGAGCGGACCTTCCCGGTGCATTCGCCCAACATCGATCACCTCGATGTCGTGACCCGCGGTGACGTGCGTCGCGCCAAGCTCTACTACCTGCGCGAACTGCGTGGCAAGAAGGCGAAGATCAAGGAAAAGCGCTGAGCGCGCTGCTCCGCCTGACGAACCTCTCGTCGCGGGACCGGTCACGACGCTCGCTACTGTGGTGCCTGTGACCGGGCCTACCGACTCTGCCGACGCACGCTCGGACGACAGCCTCGAATCCGACTCCGATTCCGACACCGCCCAGCCCGCTTCCGGGGAGGCGCCGGACGAGTCACCCGAGCGCAAGCACTCCACGGCGCGTGAGATCGCCATCCTGGCCTCGATCGCGCTGGTGCTCTACTACGTGACGCTGACGTTCATCGCGCGGCCGTACCTGATCCCGTCCGAATCCATGGAGCCGACGCTGCACGGCTGCGCCGGGTGCGTGGGTGACCGGATCATGGTCGACAAGCTCACGTACCGGTTCTCCGAGCCGGAGCCGGGCGACGTGGTGGTGTTCAAGGGCCCGCCGTCGTGGAACATCGGCTACAAGTCGATCCGTTCGGACAACACCGCCATCCGGTGGGTGCAGAACGCCCTGTCTTTCGTGGGCTTCGTGCCGCCGGACGAGAACGACCTGGTCAAACGGGTGATCGCGGTGGGCGGCCAGACCGTGCAATGCCGCGCCGATACCGGGCTGACGGTCGACGGGAAAAGCCTCAACGAGCCCTACCTGGATCCGGCGACGATGATGGCCGACCCGGCCGTCTATCCGTGTCTGGGTCCTGAGTTCGGGCCCGTCACGGTCCCGAACGACCGGCTGTGGGTGATGGGCGACAACCGGACGCACTCGGCTGACTCACGCGTGCACTGCGACAGTCCGCTCACCCACGCGGGGGAAAACCCGGTGCGGGAACGGGTGTTGTGTACCGGAGATCCGATGGCCGGCACGGTTCCGGTGGAGAATGTAATCGGAAAGGCACGGTTCATCGCGTGGCCACCGTCCCGGTGGGGCGGTATCAACGGGGTGAACCCGCAGACCGACTCCTAGGAGCTGCCCTGTGCCTCCAGTGGTGAAGACGTCGTGGCCGCCTCGCACGGTGATCCGGAGGTCGTCGGGCCTGCGCACGCTCGAATCTGCGCTGTATCGCAACGGCCTGGGCCCGGTCGCCGGCGTCGACGAGGTGGGGCGCGGCGCGTGTGCCGGACCGCTGGTGGTGGCGGCCTGTGTGCTCGGGCCCAACCGGATGGACAGCCTGGCCGCGCTGGACGATTCGAAGAAGCTGGTCGAGCGGGAACGTGAGCGGCTGTTTCCCCTGATCCGTCGTTATGCCCTGGCGTATCACGTCGTGTTCATCCCGTCCGATGAGGTGGACCGGCTCGGTGTTCACGTGGCCAACATCGAGGGCATGCGGCGTGCGGTGGCGGGATTGTCGGTGCGGCCCGGATATGTGTTGTCCGATGGATTTCGGGTTCCGGGCCTGGCGGTGCCGTCCCTGCCGGTGATCGGGGGAGACGCCGCGGCCGCCTGCATCGCGGCGGCCAGCGTGTTGGCCAAGGTCAGCCGGGACCGGCTGATGGTCGACTTGGAGAAGAATCATCCCGGGTACGGATTCGCCGAGCACAAGGGTTACAGCACTCCCGCGCATTCGGCGGCATTGGCGGAGTTGGGGCCGTGTGTGCAGCACCGGTACTCGTATGTGAACGTGCGGCTGGCCGCGGACATCACAGACTGGCGGCGGGGCGCGCAGATAACCGACGTGCGGCGGGCCGCAGAGATGGCAGACGTGCGGCGGGCCGCAGAGATGGCAGACGTGCGGCGGGATTCGGCACCAATGCGGCATGCTGAAACGGCGTACGCAAAGATGGGCGACAAGGCATCAGCACAACCAGAAGGACAGCACACCAGATGAGCGCCGAGGATCTCGAGAAGTACGAAACCGAGATGGAGCTCTCGCTGTACCGCGAATACAAGGACATCGTCGGGCAGTTCAGCTACGTCGTCGAGACCGAGCGCCGGTTCTACCTCGCCAACAGTGTGGAGCTGATTCCGCGCAACTCCGAGGGCGAGGTCTACTTCGAGCTGAGGCTCGCCGACGCCTGGGTGTGGGACATGTACCGCCCGGCGCGGTTCGTCAAGCAGGTGCGGGTGATCACCTTCAAAGATGTGAACATCGAAGAGGTGGAAAAGCCCGAGCTGCGGTTGCCGGAGTAGCGGGGGAACCATGGCGACGCCGTCAGCTCAGGACGTACGGACCCGGGCTGATGCAGTGCTGGCGCACCTGCCCGAGGTGCGCGCCTGGCAGGAGCCGCTGTATCGAGACTTGCACCAGCACCCCGAGCTGTCCCATCAGGAGCGACGTACTGCCGGTGTCGTGGTCGAGCGCCTGCGGAAGTCCGGTCTGGCGGTCCATGAAGGTGTCGGTGGCACCGGTGTCGTGGGGGTGCTGGGCAACGGCGACGGGCCGCGGGTGTTGTTTCGCGCGGACATGGACGCGCTGCCGGTGACGGAGGCAACGGGTCTGCCGTATGCGAGCACCGCGCCCGGCGTGATGCATGCCTGCGGCCATGACGTGCATGTGACGTGCCTGCTGGGTGCGGCCGACCTGTTCGCCCGGGCGACGGATCAGTGGCGCGGCACCATGATCGCGGTTTTCCAGCCCGCCGAAGAAGTCGGCGATGGTGCGCGCGGCATGGCCGATGACGGGCTGGCCGATCTGGTGGGCCCCGTCGATGTGGCGTTCGCCCAGCACGTTTTTCCGGCAACGGCCGGGCAGCTTCGTACCCGCAGCGGTCCGGTGTTGTCTGCGGCCGACAGCATGAGGATCACGGTCTACGGTCGTGGTGGGCACGGTTCGATGCCGCAGGCCACAGTGGACCCGGTGGTGCTGGCGTCGATGATCGTCATTCGCTTGCAGACGATCGTCTCGCGCGAAGTGGATCCGGTCCAGACGGTCGTTCTGACCGTCGGCAGCATTCAGGCGGGGGCCAAGAGCAACGTCATCGGCGACCACGCGGTATTGGAACTCAACCTGCGCACCTTCGACGAATCGGTGCGTACCGCGATGCTCGCCGCGATCCGGCGCGTGGTCATCGCCGAGTGCCAGGCCTCCGACTCGCCGCGCGAGCCGGAATTCGAGTTGTACGAGAGCTTTCCGCTGACCGTCAACGACGGTGCGGTGACGGCTCGTGTCGAGGCCGCGTTCGGCGAGTACTTCGGCGACCGGGCGCAGACCATGCCGGCCGCGTCGGCCAGTGAGGACTTCGGTGACATCCCCGCTGCGCTGAATGCGCCGTACACCTATTGGGGCTTCGGTGGCATCGACGAGCAGAGCTTCCGCGCCGCGGTGGCCGCCGATCGCGTCGGCGCGGACATTCCGGTGAACCATTCGCCGCGGTTCGCGCCGGTGATCCAGCCGACGTTGGACACCGGTACGCAGGCGCTGGTGGTGGCCGGGCTCAGTTGGCTTTAGCCGCCAGGTGCTCGCCGAAGAAGGCGAACACCCGGGACCAGGCGTCGGCGGTGGCGGCCTCGTTGTAGCCGAAGCCGGTGATGCGCAGAAACGCCTGTCCGGGTAGCTGATTGGCGAAGCTGTGCCCGGCGTCGGGGTAGACCTTGATGTCGGCGGGGATGTTCTTGTCGGCGACGATGCGCTGTAACTTCGCCGGTGCGCCGATGCCCGCCGGGTCGCGTCGGCCGAAGCTTGCCACCACCGGGCATGACGCGTCCAACACCTGGTCGAGCCGCTTCGGCAGCGGCGTGCCGTAGAACGGAGCGGAGGCGCCGAAACCCTTGGGGCCCATGATGAGCGCGAACTGCCCGCCCATGCAGAACCCGGCGATGCCGATGCTTCCGGTGCACTGTGGGTGTGCACGCAGGTGGTCGCGGGCGGCCAGAATGTCGTCGAGGGCGCGGCCGCGCTGCGTGAGCAGTTCCCGGAACACCCTGGTGATGCATCGCGCCCGGCCGCCGCGGGAGTACAGGTTGGGGGTGAGTGCGACGTATCCGGCTGCCGCGACCCGTTCGGAGATCGCCTCGTTGTCGGGCCCGTATCCGATCGCGTCGTGGATGATCACCACCCCGGGCCACGGCCCGTCGCCATCGGGGAGGTTGAGCAAAGCGCCGATCGGACCGGCCGGGGTGTCCACGGTGATCGTCGTCACCTGACCGAGCCTAACCTGTGTGCTTCAGGTTCCGCAGAACGTGCGGTAGGAGCCGAAGTCGTCGGGTGCGGGGGCGGCATACCGGTCCAGGCCGGGCCGCTCGTCGAAGGGCTTCGCGAGCGCCCGCATGAGGTGCGTGAACGGGTCGAGGTCGCCGTCAGCCGCCGCCTGCAGCGCTTCTTCGACGAGGTGATTGCGGGGGATATAGACGGGGTTCACCCGGTCCATCGCGTCGGCGTCGGGGTTCAGCGCCAGCCATCGCGGCAGCCAGTCATCGAACCCGGGCCGGCCCCGCAGTCCGTCGTCGTCACCCCGCGCGACCCGGGCGAGGGTGCGCCACGCCGAGGTGTAGTCGAGCTGGTTCTGTTGCAGCAGCGTCAGGGCGTCGCCGACGAGGGCTGTTGCGGTGGCGTCGTCGATGCCGACGGGGAGTCCGAGTTTGGCCCGCACGCCGGCCGTCCACGCCGCGTCGAACTGGGGGCCGAAATCGTGCAGCGCCTGGGTGGCCAGCTCGACGGCCTGCTCACCGTCGTCGTCGAGCAGGGGGAGCAGGGTTTCGGCGAACCGGGCCAGGTTCCAGGCGGCGACGGTGGGTTGATTGCCGTAGGCGTAGCGGCCACCATGGTCGATCGAGCTGAATACCGTTGCGGGATCGAAGTTTTCCATGAAGGCGCACGGCCCGTAGTCGATGGTCTCACCGGAGATGGTCATGTTGTCGGTGTTCATCACGCCGTGCACGAATCCGACCAGCATCCACTGTGCCACCAGCCGGGCCTGAGCCGAGATCACCGCCTGGTAGAGCGCCAGGTACGGGTTGTCCGCGTCTGCGGCGCCGGGATGGTGGCGGGCTATGGCGTGGTCGGCCAGCCGCCGCAGCAGCCCGTCCTCCCCGCCGGCCTGGGCGTGCAAGTTGGCGTACTGGAAGCTACCCACCCGCAGATGGCTGCTCGCGACGCGGGCCAGCACGGCCCCCGGCAGCAGGGTCTCGCGCTGGACCTCACGCCCGGTGGCCACCACGGCCAGCGATCGCGTGGTCGGAATGCCCATGGCGTGCATGGATTCGCTGACGATGTACTCGCGCAACATCGGTCCGACGACCGCCAGACCGTCGCCGCCCCGGGCGAACGGGGTGCGCCCCGATCCTTTGAGATGGAGGTCGCGCAGGCCGTCATCGGGGCCGACGAGTTCGCCGAGCAGCAGGGCGCGGCCGTCGCCCAGGCGCGGGACGAAGCCGCCGAATTGATGTCCGGCGTAGGCCTGGGCGACGGGGGTGGCTCCGTCGGGGACGACGGTGCCCAGCAACAGGCCGAGCCCGTCGGCGCTGCGCAGCCACGCTGCGTCCAGCCCGAGCTCGGCCGCGAGCGTCTCGTTGAGCGCCAGCAATTGCGGTGCGGGCGCGGGTTCGGCCTGCCACGCGACGGCCATCTCGGGCAGGTCGCGGGCGAAGCGGTTGTCAAGGATGACGGTCGTGTCGGGGGCGACGCTCACGTTTCGAGCCTACGGAGGGTCAGAGGCTGCCCAGGTCGTCGGGCACATCGACGGCGTATTGACGGAGCACGTCCAGTGGTACGAGGTCGAGGGTGCGTTCATGCGTGGCGGCCAGCACCACCGGTGCGGCCCGGCCGTCGTGGTGTGCCCGCAGCCAGTTGACCGCGGTGACGCACCAGCGATCGCCGGGGGTCAGACCGGGAAACCGGAATTGTGGTGCCGGGGTGGACAGGTCGTTGCCGATCGAGCGCTGGTGTTCCAGGAACTCGGCGGTGACGACGGCGCAGATGGTGTGCCGGCCCGCATCGGCGTCGCCGGTCGAGCAGCACCCGTCGCGGTAGAAGCCGGTGAGCGGGTCGGTGCCACACTCCTCGAGGGTGCCGCCCAGCACATTGCGATCGGCCATCTCCGTCCCGCCTCTCCTGAAGGTTGCTCCGGTGCCTTCACAATGCCGCATGGATCCGCTGCGCGGTGTCGCGCACCGCGCAGCCGAACATGTCGAACTTGTCGGGCGTGATCCGGCTGCTGGGTCCTGATATCGAGACGGATCCGATGGGTTCGCGCTGTGCGTTCAGGATGCTGGCGCCGATGGCGGTGATACCGGTGTTGAGCCCCTGCTCGTTCACCGAGTATCCGCGCATGCGCACCAATTCGATGGTCTCGCTCAACCGGTCCGGATCGGTGATCGTGTGTTCGGTCTGCGGCAGGAGGTGTTGCGACAGGTAGTTCGCGACATAGTCGTCGGTGCTGGCGGCGAGGAAGGCGATTCCGGTTGCGGAGGCGTGCAACGGAATTCGCGATCCCAACGGCATGAAGGCGCGCAGGGGGTGCGGTGTGTCCAAGCGCTCGATGAGCACCAGCTCGGGGCCGTCGGGCGCGGCGAGGTGGATGGTCTCGGTGGTGTCCAGCTGCAACTGGTTCAGGTAGGGGAGCGCGGTTTCGCGCATCAGCTGGTGGTCACCGGCCCGGCTGCCGACGGAGAACGCGCGGTAGGTCAGGTTCCACCGGGTGGGCTGTGCCGAGGTTGGCCGCAGCCAGCCGATTTCGTGCAGCGTGAGCAGGCAACGCTGCACGGTGCTCTTGGGTAGCCCGACGGCGCGGGTGAGCTCGGACAGGCCCACCGGCTGCAGCCTTGCGACCGTTTCGAGCACCTGAAACGCGGACACCACGCTGTTCGTCGACATGCGCCCTCCTCGGCTACACATATTGACCCGTCGCGCGGATGTGAGCTAGCTTACCCGCACTGGTTCATTCTGTAGACCACTGTGCCACACAGTGGACCAGTTGGGAAGCGTAGTTCAACGTTTCGAAAGGCGATGGGATGACAGTTCAGCTGCTGGCACTGGCGATCTTCGTTGGTGTCTTTGCGGTTTCGGCATGGCGCAACGCGCACCTCGGCGTGTTGATGTTCGCCGCGGCGTGCGGGGTGGGGCTCGGATTGGCGGGCATGCCGATCGACGACATCATCGACGGCTTCCCCGTCGGCATCCTGGTCCTGCTGGTCGGGGTGACGTACTTCTTCGGCATCGCTCATGCCAACGGCACCATCGACCGGATCATCGAAGTCACCCTGGCAAAGGTCGGTCACCGGACGGTGCTGCTGCCCCTGGTGTTCTTCCTGTTGACCGCCGGTATCTCGGCGATGGGCTCGCCACTGGGCGGCCTGGTGATGGCGCCGATCGGCATGATGGTGGCCGACAAACGCGCGATCGATCCCATGCTGATGGCGCTCTCGATCGGCACGGGTCTGAGCGCCGGGGCGTTCGCGCCCACCAGCCTGTTCGGCATCGTCACCTACGGCACCGCGCACCAGGCCGGCATCGAGCTCAGCCCGTTCCTGCTCTTCGGCGTGGCGCTCGTGGTCAACCTGGTGCTGCTGGCGGCCGCATATGTGCTGTTCGGCGGGATGAAACTGCTGCGTCGGAATTCGGTTGAAGCGCAAGCTATTTCCCTGCCCGCCGACGATCGGCTGGTGGCCGTCGGCGGCGGCGGGCGCGGTGTCGCGCGTGGTGTGTCCGCCGGCGGCGGGTCGGGCGCGGACCTGGCACCGGGTACGGACCGAAAGCCGTTCACACCGCATCAGATCGCCACCTTGGTGGCCATGGCCGGCCTGATCGGGGCGGTGATCGGCCTGTCGCTGGCGGGTGTCGACCCCGACATCGGCGTGTTGGCGTTCGCGCTCGGCGCGGTGCTGACCCTCATCGACCCGGCTTCGGGCAACCAGGCGATTCCCCGAATCGACTGGTCGACCGTGCTGTTGGTCGGCGGCATCATCACCTTCGTCGGCGTGCTCGACAAGCTGGGCGCGGTCGATCTGCTCGGAGAGTTCGCCGGTCACATCGGGGTACCGCTGCTGGCCGCGCTGTTCATCTGCCTTGTCGCAGGGCTTGTTTCGGCCTTTGCCTCGACGACGGGAATGCTGGCGGCGCTGGTGCCGCTCGCGCTTCCACTGGTCGCGGCGGGCGGCATCCCCGGATGGGCGCTGATGTGCGCGCTCGGCGTGTGCGCGTCCATCGTCGACGTATCGCCGTTCTCCACCGTCGGCGCGACACTGGTCGCCACCACCGTCGACGAAGCGCAGCGGCCCCGGATGACCCGTCTGCTGATGCGCTGGGGGCTGTCGATGGTGGTCATCGGGCCCGTCCTGCTCGTCGGCGCCCTGGTCCTTCCCGGCACGGTGTTCTGAGTGGGCCTTACCACCGATGAAAGGAACTGTCCTGAAATGCTTTTGACGTCCCTTGACCCTGCCGGTGCCGACTCGGTCGACACCGCCGCCGCGATAACGGTGGGCGATCGGCGCATGTCGCGGGCGGAGCTGTTCGAGGCGGCGAGCGCACTTGCCGGCGCATTGCCGGACGGCGGACCGGTCGCCGTGTTCGCCCAGCCGACGCTCGACACCGTCGTCGCCGTGGTCGGCTGCCTGCTCGCCGGTGTCCCGGTGGTGCCCATCGCACCCGACTCCGGTCCGGCCGAGCTGCGGCACATGCTCACCGACGCTCACGTCACTTGCTGGGCCGGGCCGCCGCATCCTGAGTCGGATCTGCCCGCGATACCCGTTGCCGCCCCGGGCCGCCGGCCGGGCGGACTGCATGGCGCGCCGTCACCCGACGCCGTGGCGATGATCCTGTACACCTCGGGAACGACCGGAGCCCCCAAGGGGGTCAACCTGACTCACCGGGCGCTGGCGGCGGGGATCGACGCCGTGGCCGAGGCCTGGCAATGGACGCGCGAGGACACCGTGGCCCACGGTCTGCCGTTGTTCCACCTGCACGGGCTGATGCTCGGCGTGCTCGCCTCGCTGCGTGTCGGCTCCCGCGTGGTGCACACCGTGAAACCGCGGCCGGAGCGCTATGCCGCCGCGGCGGGCACGATGTACTTCGGAGTCCCGACGGTGTGGTCGCGCATCGCCGCGGATGCGACGTCGGCACGGGCGTTGCGCGGCGCCCGGTTGCTGGTGTCGGGTAGCGCGCCGTTGGTCACCCCGGTTTTCCACCGCATCGCCGAACTCACCGGCTGCACCCCGATCGAGCGGTACGGCATGAGCGAAACCATGATCACGTTGTCCACCCGGGCCGACGGGGAGCGCCGGCCGGGGTCGGTCGGTCAACCGGTCCTCGGGGTCGAGACCCGGTTGCGCACCGAGGACGGCCAGACCGTGCCCGACGACGGCGCCAGCATCGGACGGCTCCAGGTTCGCGGCCCGATGCTGTTCGCCGGCTATCTCAATCGACCGGAGGCCACGGCGGCCGCATGGACCGAGGACGGCTGGTTCATGACCGGCGACGTCGCCACCCGCGACGCGTCTGGTTTCCACCGCATCGTCGGTCGGGAATCGGTGGATCTGATCAAGTCGGGCGGCTACCGAATCGGAGCCGGCGAGGTCGAAACCGCTCTGCTCGGCCATCCGGCGGTGCGCGAGGCCGCCGTCGTCGGGCAACCTGATGCCGACTTGGGGCAACGACTCGTGGCGTATGTGGTCACCGACGAACAGAACCGGGGGCAGCTCGCCGATGCGCTCATCGACTTCGTGGCGCAGACACTGTCACAGCACAAGCGGCCGCGTGAGGTCGTGTTCCTGGGTGAGCTGCCGCGAAACGCCATGGGCAAGGTGCAGAAGAAGCTGCTGACCGGCTGAGGGGGCCCGGTTCCGGTGTAGCGATCCGAACCGCGCGCGTTGTGACCCTTACCTTTTGGTAAGTACCGCACCAAAAAGTGGGTACTTGCGGCTGCTCCGGTACCTCATAGGGTTGACGACGTAGCCGGCCACGCCAATAGGAGGAACCCGACGATGTCGCTCGCCACGCCTACTGCCACCCCAGCGGGAGGCGAACGCGAATCCACCGCACTGAAGTTCGGGGTCATGCTCTATCCCGACGGAGCTCTGCTCGATCTTCCGCGCCAGTTCCGGTGGCTGGAGGACCTGGGCTTCGATCAGGTCGTGGTCCCGGACCACAGCGCTGATCTGCGCGACCGCACCAGGCCGTGGTTCGACGGCTGGAGCATCCTTCCGTTGGCCGCGACCGCGACCGAACGCATCCGGATCGGCACGCTGGTCAGCAATCCGATCTTGCGCCCGCCCGCCACGCTGGCGCGTCAGGCCCTGACCGTGGACCATCTTTCCGGCGGACGACTGGATCTGGGCATCGGGGCGGGGCTGTTCGACTGGGACCATCATGCCGTCGGCGAAGAGCCGTGGTCGCCGAAGGAGCGTGCGGGCCGCTTCGCCGACTATGTCGCGATCCTCGACGGCATTCTGCGCGGGCGCGGCGAGCCGTTCACCCATGCCGGAAAGTGGTTGCAGGCGCGCGATGTGGCGACCGTACCCGGCTCGGTGCAGCGCCCGCGTCCCACGCTGATGACCGGTGGACAGTCGCCCACGGTACTGCGGGTGACCGCCGAGCGCGCCGACGTCTGGAACACCATCGGCCCGATGATTGACGACGGCGATGAGATCCTGGCGGTCACCGCTCGGCAGAACGCGAAGCTCGATGAGCTCTGCCTGGCGGCCGGACGTGATCCAAAGTCGTTGCGGCGCTCGTTCACACCGTTCGGACCATTTGATTTCTGGCACAGGAATGTATCGCTCGAGGAGATCGTCGAGCGGTTCAGCGCCATCGGCATGACGGAGTTCGTGTTCGAGCTGCCGCCGCAGGACCGCATGAGCGAGTTCGAACACCTTGCCACGGAGGTGATTCCAAGCCTGCGCCGCTCGGTCGGCTGAGCGGGCCCGCTAACGGGCGGCCGGATCGGTGCTGCGCTGCGCGTCGAGCACCAGCAGGGCCACGTGCAGGGAGGTCATCGATTCGCCGTCGTCGAGGTTGACGCCGAGGCGGCGTTCGATCGAGGCCAGCCGGCTGTACAGCGCCGGGCGGCTCATGTGCAGTTGTTTGGCCAGCGCGGACTTGTTGCCGGCGAGTTGCAGGTAACCCCGCAGTACGGCCACGTCGTCGCTGCCCTGGGCGGCATCGTGGAGCAGCAGGGCCTTGAGTTCGGTTTCGGCGAACGTCTGGACCCGGGGATCGTCGAGCAGCAGCGTGATCAGGCCGCGCAGCCGGACGTCGGAGGCTCGCACGAACGGACGCCGCTGATCCGGCATCGACGCCGCGACCTCCGCGACGTGGGCGGCCTCGCGCAGGCCGTGCACGGCGTCGGCGAAGCCGCCGGCGCCGGCACCCACGGCGATGACCACCTTGTCGGTGTCGCCACCACGGGCGATGGCCTCGCGCCAGCCGTCGGCCAGACGCGTCAGGGTGGCGTCGGCGCCCAACCCGCGCCGGGTGTTCAGCGCCAGCACCAAACCGATCTCGCCGTCGCGCCGGACCGAGCAGATCGCGCTGTGCCCTTGGGATTTCACCGTGTGGGTGATCGCGTCGAGGATCCGGATGTTGCGGCGTTGCGTGCTGACCGGGTCGAGCCGTTCCGGAGCCGCGCCCACCCGGACGGTGGCCGGCAGGTAGGGCCCGGTGGCGCGCAACCCGAGGGCAAGGGCGCGGGCGTCGGCGTCGCGGTCGTCGGCGATCCGCCCACCCAGGACGTCGTCGATCAAGCCGCTCTGAGCCTGGTGTTCGAGACCGGACCGGCCGCGCTCGGCCATCCGGTGCAGGGCCAGCGCCTGGGCCGCCCGTTCCAGCACCATCTTGGTCTTGGCCGGGGCAGCCGGGGCGTGCGGGACGATCAGCCGGCCCCACTCCTCGGCCCTGGGGCCGACGGCGGTGGCGGCCCACGGCTCGGTCATGGCCCGGGAGCGGCGTTGCCAGTCGGTGAGCACGGTGGTGGCCGGTTCATTGCGGGGTGCGATCGCCAGCACCTGACGGGACAGGTCTTCCAGCACCACCGATTCGTCGATCATCTCGGCGGCGGCGCGCACGATGTCGGCCATCGACGGGCGTTTCATGCTGAGCTCGGTGAAGGTCTGGTGGGTGCGGTGGGCGAACTCGAGCTCCTCGTACTGGTCGGCGACGATGAGCCGGTGCACCGCCTCGGTGACCTCGACGAACTTCGTTTCCCGGTGCAGCACCACGAGCGCCAGGCCGAGAGTTTGAGCCATCTCGCCGACACTGGCCGGTAGCGAGTCGATGCGGGTGCCCAGTTCGACCACCACCCCGACAACCCCGGCTCGCTGCATCCGTCGCAGGTAGTCAGCGGGCGCATCGCGGAGTGCGGCACCCGTGGTGAGGACCAGCTCGCCGCCCTGCAGCAGTCCGGCCAGGTCGGGCATGTCGCTGACGTGAACCCAGCGCACCGGGCGGTCCAGTTGCTGTGCGCTGAGCACCTCGGGTTCTCCGGCCTGCACCACCGACAGACCGAGGACGTCACGCACGGTCGGGATCATTTACAAAGTGTAAAGAACCAGTCAATCAGGCTTACAGGATGACGCCTTCGGCGATGTCGCGCGTGCCCCAGAGTATGAGACACACCCACCGCCACAGGAAGGTTTCGGACCCATGAGCAATGTCATCCAGCACTGGCGCGACGGCAAGGTCTTTGCCGGCGCTTCGACCGCCACCGCCCCGGTCACCAATCCGGCGACGGGCGCGGTCACCGGTGAGGTCGCCCTGGCCAGCGTGGATGACGCGCGTGCGGTGATCGACGCCGCCGTGGCCGCATTCCCGGCCTGGCGCGATACGTCGCTGGCCAAGCGCACCTCGGTGCTGTTCGCGTTCCGCGAGCTGCTCAACGCCCGCAAGGAGGAGCTGGCCGCGCTCATCACCGCCGAGCACGGCAAGGTGCTCTCCGATGCCCTCGGCGAGGTGAGCCGGGGCCTGGAGGTCGTCGAATTCGCCTGCGGCATCCCGAATCTGCTCAAGGGCGGGTTCACCGAGAACGCCTCGACCAACGTCGACGTGCACTCCGTACTGCAGCCGCTGGGGCCGGTCGGCATCATCTCGCCGTTCAACTTCCCCGCGATGGTGCCGATGTGGTTCTTCCCGATCGCCATCGCCGCGGGCAACACCGTGGTGCTAAAGCCGTCCGAGAAGGATCCCTCGTCCTCGCTGTGGATGGCCCGGCTGTGGGCCGAGGCCGGTCTGCCCGACGGCGTGTTCAACGTGCTGCAGGGTGACAAGACCGCGGTCGACGAGCTGCTGACCAACCCGAAGATCAAGGCGATCTCCTTCGTCGGGTCCACCCCGATCGCCCAGTACGTCTACGCCACCGCCACCGCCGCGGGCAAGCGTGTGCAGGCACTGGGCGGGGCCAAGAATCACGCGGTGATCCTGCCCGACGCCGATCTGGACCTGGCCGCCGACGCGATGGTCAACGCCGGCTTCGGATCCGCGGGTGAGCGCTGCATGGCCATCTCGGCCGCCGTGGCCGTCGGCCCGATCGCCGACGAGTTGGTGGCCAAGATCGCCGAGCGTGCCTCCACCATCAAAACCGGTGACGGAACCAAGGATTCGGACATGGGGCCGCTGGTCACCAAGGTGCACCGCGACAAGGTGGCCTCCTACATCGACGCCGGCGAGTCCGATGGTGCCAAGGTCGTCGTCGACGGCCGCACCGTCATCGCCAACGGCGGGGCCGACGGATTCTGGCTGGGCCCAACCCTGCTCGACAATGTCACCCCCGAGATGAGCGTCTACACCGACGAGATCTTCGGACCGGTGCTGTCGGTGCTGCGCGTGGAGACCTACGACGAGGCTCTTGCGTTGATCAACAACAACCCCTACGGCAATGGCACCGCGATCTTCACCAACGACGGCGGCGCGGCGCGACGTTTCCAGAACGAGGTCGAGGTCGGCATGGTCGGCATCAACGTGCCGATCCCGGTTCCGATGTCCTACTTCAGCTTTGGCGGCTGGAAGGCATCGCTGTTCGGTGACAGCCACGCACACGGTGCCGAAGGCGTGCACTTCTTCACCCGCACCAAGGCCATCACCACCCGCTGGCTGGACCCCAGCCATGGTGGGATCAACCTCGGCTTCCCCGAGAACAAGTGAGAGAATTCCACTCATGACTGTGACTCAAGAGTCCGCCGTGCTGCCCAACGGGTTGACCGTCGAGGCGGCCAAGGCCGAGGCCGCGCGGGCCTATGAACTCGACCGCGCACACGTGTTCCACTCCTGGTCGGCCCAGGAGGAGATCTCGCCGATGACCATCACCGCCGCCCAGGGCTCGTACGTCTGGGACGGTGACGGCAACCGGCTGCTGGACTTCTCCTGCCAGCTGGTCAACACCAACATCGGACATCAGCACCCGAAAGTTGTTGCCGCCATTGCCGAGCAGGCCGCCAAGCTGTGCACGGTGGCCCCGCAGTACGCCAACTCGGCGCGCTCGGAGGCGGCCCGGCTGATCGCCGAGCGCACGCCCGGCGAGCTGAACAAGGTGTTCTTCACCAACGGTGGTGCCGACGCGGTCGAGCACGCGGTCCGCATGGCTCGTCTGCACACCGGCCGCTACAAGGTGCTGTCGCGGTACCGCGCCTACCACGGTGGCACCGACACCGCGATCAACCTGACCGGTGACCCGCGGCGCTGGCCCAACGACCGCGGCAACGCCGGCATCGTGCACTTCAACGGGCCGTTTCTGTATCGCTCGTCGTTCCACGCCGAGACCGAGGAGCAGGAATCCCAGCGCGCGCTGGAGTACCTCGACAAGCTGATCCAGATGGAGGGTCCGACCACCATCGCCGCGATCATCCTGGAGTCGATTCCGGGTACCGCCGGCATCATGGTGCCCCCGCCCGGATACATGGCCGGGGTGCGGGAGATCTGCGACCGCTACGGCATCGTGTTCATCGCCGACGAGGTGATGGCGGGATTCGGGCGTAGCGGAAAGTGGTTCTCCATCGACCACTTCGACGTGGTGCCCGATCTGCTCACCTTCGCCAAGGGCGTGAATTCCGGATACGTGCCGCTCGGTGGCGTGGCGATCAGCCCGGCCATCTACGAGACGTTCGCGCATCGCCCCTACCCGGGCGGCCTGACGTACTCGGGGCATCCGCTGGCCACCGCGGCCGCCGTCGCGACCATCAATGCGATGGCCGACGAAGGCATGGTGGAGAACGCGGCCACGATCGGTGCCGAGGTGCTGGCACCGGGTCTGGCCGAGTTGGCCGCCAAACACCGCAGCGTCGGTGAGGTGCGCGGCGCCGGCGTGTTCTGGGCGGTCGAACTGGTCGCCGACCAGGAAACCCGGGAGCCGTTGGCGCCCTACGGTGGCTCCAGCCCGGCGATGAACGCCGTGGTCGGTGCCTGCAAGGCCAACGGCCTGCTGCCGTTCGCCAACTTCAACCGCATCCACGTGGTGCCGCCGTGCAACGTGACCGCAGAGGAGGCGCGCGAGGGTCTGGCGATCCTGGACTCCGCGCTCGACGTCGCCGATCAGCACACCAACTGATATTTGACCTCTGCCCCCACCGAGACTGCGCTCAGGGACAAGAATCACCGATTTCCTGTCCCTGGGCGCAGTTTCGTCTTCGGTGTGCGCCATTGCACGACCTCACTGCAGTCTCGGGGAAGATCGCGACACCCGGCGGATAACTTCGTTGCCGCATGATCCGCACCCTGAGTTGAGACACTGGACCGGTGCGTCCACCTGCCCAGTGCTGGCTAACCGACATGGACGGCGTCCTGGTGCGCGAAGAACATGCGCTGCCGGGCGCCGCCGAATTCCTGCAGACCCTGGCCGACGAACAACGGCCGTTCCTGGTGCTGACCAACAACTCGATCTTCACCCCGCGCGACCTGGCCGCCCGCCTCGCGCGTTCCGGGCTGATCGTGCCCGAGGCGTCTATCTGGACCTCGGCCCTGGCCACCGCGGCGTTCCTCGCCGACCAGCAACCGGGCGGCTCGGCCTATGTGATCGGTGAGGCCGGGCTGACCACCGCGCTGCACGAGGCCGGCTACACCTTGACCGACATCGCTCCGGACTACGTGGTGCTGGGGGAGACCCGGACGTACTCGTTCGAGGCGATCACCAAGGCCATCCGGCTGATCCTGGGCGGTGCCCGGTTCATCGCCACGAATCCCGACGTCACCGGTCCGTCGGCGGAGGGTCCGCTGCCCGCGACCGGCTCGGTGGCCGCGATGATCACCAAGGCCACCGGCCGCGATCCCTACTTCGTCGGCAAGCCCAATCCGATGATGTTCCGCAGCGCGCTCAACCGCATCGAGGCGCATTCGGAGAACACCGTGATGGTCGGGGACCGGATGGACACCGATGTGGTGGCCGGGATCGAGGCCGGGCTGGAAACCATTCTGGTGCTGACCGGCTCGACGTCGGTCGCCGATATCGAGCGCTACCCGTTCCGGCCGAGCCGGGTGCTGCCCTCGATCGCCGAAGCAATCGAACTGATCTGATGACCTCCGTCGAGCTGATCGGGGTGCCTTTCGACGGTTACGGACGCCGCGGCAACCAAGCGCGGGCCGCGCAGGCGCTACGGGACGCGGGATTGCTCAACGCTTTTGGCGACGAACGCGTGGTCCGGGCCGACGATCTTGACCTGCCGGGCCCCGATCCCCGGCGTGGACCGTCGACGGGCTTGATCAACGAGCCGGCATTACTCGCCATGACGACATCACTCCATGACAGAGTTCGCAATGCATTGGTGGCCGAACGATTCCCGGTCGTGTACGGCGGTGACTGTTCCACCCTGCTGGGCATCGCCACCGGGCTGCGCGACTACGTCGAAGACGTCGGTTTGGTCTTCGTCGACGGCCACGAGGACACGATGCCGCTGGACGTATCCGAGGACGGGGAGGCGGCGAACACAGAGATCGGATTGCTCCTTGGGCTGACGGGGCGGACGCTCACCGGGCCGCTGGCTCGACAGCTGCCTGCGCTGCCGCGTGAGCTGCTGGTGGTGCTGGGCACCCGCGACGACAGCTGGCGCAGGAAGTTCAACGTCGGCACCCTCGCCGACTGCGGCGTGTGGCTGGCGCCGCTGGCCGAGGTGGCGCGCAATCCGGCCGCCGTCGGTCGTCGGGCCATGGGTCACCTGATGCGCAATGCGGAGCGCTGGTGGCTGCACATCGACTTCGACGTGCTGGACCCGGCCGAGTTTCCGGCCCAGGGACTGCCCGATGTGCCCGACGAGCCGGGCGGTCTGACCTGGAGTCAGCTCACCGAATTGGTCCTGAGCTTGCGCAGTACCGCCACGCAGTGCGTCGGGTGCAGCATCGCGATCTATGACCCTGACCAGGATCCGTCATTGGCGGGCGCCGGTCAGGTCGTCGAATTTGCGAGGGCTGCGCTGGCGCAGTAGGCGAACTTTTGATCAGCCGCAACGCCGCAACGTGGCGGATATGGAATTGCGACCCGTTGATCGCATAGAGTATCCAATATTAGCGAAAGCGAGACCTGATGCCACCGCGAACAGCCACCCGGCGTACAGCCGCATCCGACTCCGCCGCTGGAGCGCGCTCGGACTTCGTTCGGCCCAAGACGGCTCAGCAGGCGGTGGCCGAGGCGCTGCGTCGGGACATCACGAGTGGGAAGCTCGCGCCCGGCAGCTGGATCGTGCAGGAGACCCTGGCCGAGCAATTCGGCATGTCCCGTATTCCGATTCGTGAGGCGCTGAAAACGCTTGAGGCCGAGGAATACATCACCTACGTGCCGCACAGCGGCTATCGCGTCGCTCAACTGGGCCTCGACGAACTCGTCGAGGTGTTCCGGATCCGCGACATCCTTGAGGCTGAACTCATCCGCGATGCCATGCCGTCCGTCACCGACGAACTCATCGACGCGATGCGTGAGCAGATGGCCGTGATGGATCGTGCGGCCGCCAGCGGTGACCTGATCGCAGTGGGTCTGGCCAATCGGCAGTTTCATTTCCTGACCTTCGAGGCCAGCCGAATGGCGCGCACCAAGCGCATCGTCACCCAGCTGTGGAACACCGCCGATGCCTATCGTCCGATGTATGCGCATCTGATGGATCTGGACCAGGTCAACAGTGAGCATGTGCTACTGGTCGAGGCGATGGCCGCACGCGACATCGACCGGGTGGTCACCTTGAACCATCAGCACCGGATGCACGCCATCGATCATCTGCACACGGTGTTCGGCCATCCGGAATCCGACGAGTGACACCGCGGGAGCGCTTGGCTTCGTTGGGGATCGAGCTGCCGGTGCCCGCGAAGCCGAAAGGCGCCTATTTCCCGAGCCGTCGTTGTGGCAACCAATTGTGGATTTCGGGAACGACCGCGCGGCGCCCGGGTGATCCGGGCGCGGTGGGGGTGGTCGGCGATGATGTCACCATCGCGCAGGCGAAGGCTCAGGCCCGACTGGCGGCCCTCAACCTCGTGGCGGCGCTCGATGCCGCCTCCGGCCTGGATGCGGTCATCGCATTGGTTCATTTGCGCGGATATGTGCGCGCCACTTCCGATTTCGATGCCCACCCGGGCGTGATCGACGGAGCGTCGGAGCTGTTTCTCGAGGTGTTCGGCGAAGGGTGCGGCGCCCACGCCCGCACGGCGATCGGCGTCGCCTCGTTGCCCGGGGGAGCGTGCGTGGAACTCGAACTCGTTGCCACTGTGCGCGATTGATCAGGCCAACCGCGCAGCGGTACGTCCGATCGCCAGACCGAGTGCGATTCCCGCCAATGCGGTCAAGATGATTGCCTGCCAATCGTTTTCATCGGCGTGATGTGAGGATGCCGGCCTCCGTCCGGCGGTAGCGGGCTCGGCCTCGTCGGCGCCCACGATCATCAGATTGAGCTTGCGGACGAACTGTCCGATGATGCGGTTGCTCACCTGTGAGATGACGCCAGAGCCGAACTGGGCGATGCGCCCACCGAGTTCGAGGTCGGTACTCACGGTGACCTCGGTGCGCTCGCCCCGTTCGCAGGCCGACATGGTGACGGTGGCTTCGGCCGAGCCGTTGCCCTTGCGGTCGCGGGCTTGTCCGCGCACCACCATCTCATGGGAGCTGTCGTCGCGGCTGACCACGGTCGCAAGGCCCGAGAGTGTGAGTCCCACCGGTCCCACCTTGATGGCGACGTTGGCGCGGTAGTCGTCACCATCGTGGCCTTCGAGAGCGGCGCCGGGTATGCACTCGACCACCCGGGGTACGTCCGTCAGTGCCGCCCAGGCGATTTCGAGCGGGGCGTCGACCGAGAACTCATTGATCAGCTGCATGGTGGTGTTCCGTCTCCTCGATTGCGTCGTGCGGTTGTGCGTCCCGACAGTCCGCCCTACGATTGGATACGATATCCAACATCGCCCCAGGAGGTCGATAGTGCTGAGTAAGGGAGTCGGTCTGTTTCCGACCGAACCGGTGGGCACGATGTGCGAATACGTGCGGTTGAGCGAATCGCTCGGCTACGACAACGTGTGGTTCGGTGATTCGCAGAACATCTGGCGCGAGTCCTCGACCGTCATGGGCGCCGCGGCCGTGGGAACGGAGCGCATCGTGTTCGGGACGGGCGTCACCAACGCGGTGACCCGCCATCAATCTCTGCTGGCCTCGACCTGGGCGACGCTTGCCGAGTTCACCGGTGGTCGGGTGGCGCTGGGGATCGGCACCGGTGACTCGTCTTTGCGGACAATGGGTCTCACCCCACTCAAACTGGCTGAGCTCGAGGAGTCGATCCGCGGGCTTCGGACGTTGTTCAGAGGCGAGAAGGTGGTGGAGCCGACCAGCGGCGCCGAGTACCACCTGAACTACCTCACCGAACCGATGGACATTCCGATCTACATCGCCGCCTCCGCCCCGAAGATCCTCCGGATGTCGGGCCGGATCGCCGATGGCGTCATCGTGCTGGTCGGTACCGCGCCGCACTTCGTCGAGGCGGCGTTACGGACGATCGAAGCCGGCGCGGCCGAGAGCGGCCGTACCCTCGATGACATCCACATCGTGCTGTGGACACCTACGGCGATCGACGAGGATCGGATCAAGGCGCGAGATTTGGTGCGGGCCCATGTGTCACGCGTGGCGATCAGGCCGCTGCCGGCTCAGGTCGAACCCGCCCTGGAAAAAGCGATCGACCGGATCCGGGATTCGTACAACTACTACGAGCACATGAATCCGGAGGCCTCACACGCCGACCTCGTCCCCGACGAGCTGGTGGACCTCTTCGCGCTGGCCGGCACGCCCGATGAATGCGCGCAGCGTCTCAAGGAGATCGAAGCCCTTGGCGTCGATCAGGTTTCGATCGTTCCGTTCGTGCGCCCGGGTGAGAGCCGGGTACCCACCATCCGCACCTTCGCCGACATCGTCGGTGGTCATGGCTGACCACGGGCGCACTCCCGGTGAGTTTCCCGCGCCGGGAAGTGCGGTGCCGGGGGCGCCGCCACCGCTGAAACGGCCCCTCGTCGCGGCGGACGGCGTTCCGGCAGACGTGTACCCGGGCCGGGCGTTGGAACCTGTGGTGCCGGTGCCAGCCGCGGCAGTCGCGCCTCGGTCGCGATTCACGACCGCCGCCGCGCTGGCCGGAGTCGCGGTAGGGCTTGAACTGGCCAGGTTGTGGACGAGTGGCGGCGCTGCTCACATTGGTCCAAAATGTTGACCTAGATCACAGCAATTCGTATAGTGTATCCAATATTCAGCCCACTTCGGAGGTTTGCGTCCATGGCCTGGTTTCGTAAAGTGTGCGCCGCGGCGGGTACCGCGGTGGCGCTCGTCGCGGGGGCAACCGCCTGTGCCGATGAATCGGCAGGTCCGGGCGGAGGTGGCGCGGATACGCTGAGCATCTCGGCGACCGGCGTGGACAGCTTGCCGTTCATGGCGATTTTGCAGGTCGGTATCGACAAGGGCTGGTTCACCGAAGCGGGCGTCAACGTCGATCTCTACTCCGGTGGTGGTGGCGGCAACACCCTGCGGGTGGTCACCAGCGGTGACGCGGACATGGCGATCGCAGGAAACAGCTCGGTGATACTTGCGGCGCAGCAACCGAATTCGAACCTCAAGGTGGTCGCACCGTGGTTCCAGGTGAACGACTTCTCGTGGATCTCGCCCCCGGGCGGAAAATTGGAGAACGCCATCCTCGGGTTCAGTTCCGCGGGCTCGTCGACCGAACTGATCGTCAAGGGTCTCGAGCGCAAGCTCGGCGTCAAGTCGCAGGCGGTCGGACCGATGGGTGACAACTGGACCGCAGCCAAGGCCGGTCAGATCACCGCGGGTTGGGCCATGCAGCCCTTCATCGCCGACAAGCAGGCCTCGGAACATGCTGAGGTGCTTGTCGATTCGCGGGACGTGGTGGGGGACCTGCCGGCCGACCTGGTGGCGGTGAACGCCGACTATGCCCAGCAGAATCCCGACAACGTGCGGGCCTTCTTCACCGTCGCCGATCGGCTGAACGAGTGGTTGGTCGCCAACCCCGACGAGGCGGCCGACGAGATCGCACCCTTGGTCGGGGTATCGCCCGAGGTGATGCGCGCAGCATTCGCGAGCAATCCGGACCTGGCCAAAGGCTTTTCGTTGAAGGTCGACGTGGACGGTCTGAAGAACCTCTCCGAGTTGATGGTCGCCGCCGGCCAGATCCCGGAGCAGATCGACTGGGCCGCCACGCTCGATCAGCAGTACCTGCCGGACGACGCGCAGACCGACATCTGAGCTGACACCGTCAGCATCTCCGAAAGGCGTACCTATGGATCGTGACGGTATCCGGATCGACGACGTCTCCGTGGTCTTCGATACACCGGCCGGCAAGGTGACCGCGGTAACCGACATCAAACAGCACGTCCCGCATTCCAGTTTCGTGTCCGTCGTCGGACCGAGCGGATGCGGCAAGTCGACCCTGCTGGCGGTGATCGCCGGATTGCAGAAGGCGTCGACCGGACTGGTGCGTGTGGCCGGACGGCCGGTCACCGGACCTGACCCGTCTATCGGTGTGGTGTTTCAGGAAGATTCGACTCTGCCGTGGCGCACGGTGGAAGAGAACGTGGCCTTCGCGATGGAGATGATCGGCACCGGCAAGACCGAACGGCGTCAGCGGGCCAAGGAGGCGATCGAACTCGTCGGGCTCGGCGGTTTCGAGAAGTCTTATCCGTCCATGCTTTCGGGCGGTATGCGCCAGCGCGTCGCGCTGGCCCGGACATTGGCGGTGCAGCCGGAGGTCGTGCTGATGGACGAGCCGTTCGCGGCACTCGACCAGCAGACCCGGCTGTTTCTCGGCGCCGAGGTTCGGCAGATCTGGGCCAGGACCAACCAGACCATCGTGTTCGTCACCCACGACATCTCCGAGGCGATCCTGCTCTCCCAACAGGTTTGGGTGATGTCCTATCGACCCGGATCGATCATCGATGTCGTCGACATCGACCTGCCCGACGAGCGCGACGCGAGTATGGTCTCCACCCCACGCTTCAACGAACTCCAGAATCGGATCTGGACGTCACTGCAGGCCGAATCCATGCGCGGATTCAGACAGCAGGAGGCCCAGAAGAAGGTGGCGACGTGACGACATCCTATGTCGCACAGAAGGACGTGACCACGGAGAACAAGAATGCCGGTGCGGGCCGGCCTGAGCCGGAGCGCCGCAAGAGGCGATTGAGCAACTCGGCGGTCAGTGTGCTCTCGACGTTGGTGCTGATCCTCGGCTTCTTGATCGTCGCCGAGCTGGGTGCCCGGACCGGGCTCTGGAGCGACCGTGTCCTTCCCGCCCCCACGGTGATCCTGTCCGAACTGGTACGCCTGCTCGGCGAAGGCCAGTTCTGGACTGACGCGGCCCGTACCGGGGTCGAGGTGGCCTTCTCGATCCTGTTCGGCAGCCTGTTGGGTTTCGCTGCCGGCCTGACCTTCTGGAAGCTGCCTGCGATCGGGCGCATCTTCGAGCCGTACCTGGTGTCGTTCTATGCAGTGCCGCTCGTGCTCTTCTATCCGGTGATGATCGTGATCGTGGGGATCAATGCCATGTCGGTGATCATCCTCGCGACCATCATGGCGGCCATCCCCATGGCGCTCAACACCGCGGTCGGGCTCAACACGATGCCGCCGGTGTACATGAAACTGGCCCGATCGTTGAAAGCCTCGCCGCGGCAGACCTTGTTCGCGATCGCGATCCCGGCGGCCGGTCCGTTCATCGTCGCCGGCTTGCGGCTCGCCGTGGTCTACGCACTGATCGGCACCATCGCGATGGAATTCACCACTGCGCAGGCCGGTCTGGGCTACCGGATCCGCTATCTCTACGAGATCTTCAACAACAACGAGATGTTCGCCTACATCGCAGTTGTGCTGGTGCTGTCCTGCATTCTCACCGCGCTGCTGGCGACGGTGGAACGCGTACTGCTGCGTGGGAGGAACCGATGACCTCGACCTTGCAGTCACCTGCCGGCCACCCCCCGGCCGGTACGTCACGCACGACCTCGCAGCGGATCCGTTCGGTCCTGGGTAACCAGGCCGTCGGTGCGACCCTGCTCGCACTGGTGGTGGCCATCGTCTGGGAGATCTTCTCCGATCTGACGTTCGTGGTTCCCTCACCGGTGCAGACGTTCCGGGTGCTGATCCGCAATCTTGCCGATCCCGCGTATCTGTTCGATCTACAGGTCACCGCGCAGTCGGTGTTGCTGGCTTTCGTGATCGGCACCGCGATCGGCGGCGTCCTCGGACTGCTGCTCGGTTTGTCGCAACGATTGCGACTGATCTTCGAGCCGATGCTGATCGTGCTGAACGGGATCCCGAAGATCGTGCTGTACCCGGTTCTTCTGCCGATCTTCACCCTGTCCGGCTCCAAGATCGTCATGGGGGTGCTGTTCGCCCTGTTTCCGGTGTTGATCAACGTGACCACCGGTGTGCAGGAAATCCCGCGGGTGTACTGGAAACTGGCGCGCTCGGTGCGCGCCAATGCCTGGCAGACGCTCGTGCACATCATCATTCCCGCGATCCGGCGGCCGCTGCTGACCGGGATCCGGCTCGCGGTGAGCCTTGCGGTGGTCGGCGTGGTGCTCTCGGAGTTCTTCGCGACCAGGCGCGGTCTCGGCCGGGTGGTACTGCAGTCCTACAGTCACGGCGACTACCCGTCCATGGTCGCAACCATCATGCTGCTGATCACCATCTCGTTCGGAATCTCGATCGCACTGTGGCAGTGGGAGAAACGACTCCATTGACAAGGAACGTATCGGCGCCGGGTCACATCGGCAGCTCGGTCCGGCGTCGCGAAGACGAGCGCCTGCTCGGCGGTCACGGTCAGTTCGTGGCCGACTGTGCGGCCGGTGCGCACCACGTCGTGTTCTTGCGCTCCACCGAGCCACATGCCCGCATCGCCCGACTCGACACCTCGGCTGCCGAGCGGATGCCCGGCGTGATCGGGATCCACACCGCCGGGGACCTGGGATTGTGCGGGGTACCGATCCCGTCGCTGACCACCCCGGATCCGCTTTTCACCGCAGCCACGTCGTGCGTGCTGGCCGAGCAGCGGTTGTCCATACTGGCCCATGACCGCGTGCACTACGCCGGCCAGCCGATCGCCGTGGTGATCGCCGAGGACCGCTACCGCGCCGAGGATGCGCTGGAGGTCATCGAGATCGACTACGAGCCGCTTGCGGCGGTGACCGACCCGTTCCAAGCGCTCCACCCCGGGTGTCCGGTGCTGTTCGACCACCTCGACAGCAACGAGGCGGCGCGATTGCACTATTCGTTCGGCGATGTCGAGCGCGAGTTCGCCTCGGCGGCAACGGTGGTCAGCGGCACCTATCGGATGAACCGGCACGGTGCGGTGCCGCTGGAGTGCCGGGGCGTGCTGGCGTGGTTCGACCCGCGGCAGCAGCGGGTCGAGGTGACCACGTCGACACAGGTCCCGCACATGGTGCGCAATGCCATCTGCGCGGTGACCGGCTGGTCTCGCCAGGATGTCAAGGTCACGGTGCCCGACGTCGGTGGCGGCTTCGGCACCAAGGCCAACGTGTACGGCGAGGAGATTCTGCTGGCACTGCTCGCCCGGCGCACCGGGCACCGCTTGATCTGGGTCGAGGATCGCCAGGAGCATCTGCTGGCCAGTGCACAGGGCCGGGATCAGGTTCACCACACCCGGCTTGCGGTCGACAACGACGGCCAGATCCTCGCCTGGGCCGATGATTTCGTCGTCGACATCGGAGCCGGAAGCCTGTGGGTGGCCGGCATCATCGCCAACACCGCGATCCATCTGCTCGGCCCGTATCGGATCCCCGCCGCGCAGATCTCCGGCCGCGCGGCGCTGACCAACAAGACGTTGGTCGCCCAGTACCGCGGTGCCGGTAGGCCCGAGGCGACGTTCGCCCTGGAGCGCAGTCTCGACGCCGCGGCTCGCGAAATCGGAATGAGTACCGACGAGATCCGCCGGCGAAACCTGCTCACCCAGGCTGACATGCCTTATCCGCGGCCGATTCCGTACCGCGACGGTGTCCCGATCCATTACGACGGGCGCGACTACCGAGCGTGCCTGGAATCGGTTCTGGACGCGCTGCCCCGGGACGAAGCGGCCCGCTGTGCGGCCGAATACCCGCAGTACCACATCGGTTACGGCTTGTCGTCGTACCTGGAGGCCACCGGACGTGGCCCGCACGAGACCGCACGGATACGGCTGCTGCCCAACGGCCGATTCGAGGTCACTGCCGGAGCGGCATCGGCCGGTCAGGGGCATGAAACCGTGTTCGCACAAGTGGCAGCCGAGGCATTGGGCGTGCCGTTCGAGCAGGTCCGCTACGTGCCGGGAGATACCGAGCGGCTGTCCGACGGGGTGGGAACCTTCGCCAGCCGCTCGGCGATACTCGCCGGCTCGGCAGTGCACAAGGCCGCCGGCCAGCTGGTCGAGTTGGCCGCCGCGCGGGTGCACGCCCTGACGAACGCCGACCGTGACGACGTCCAGTACGCCGAGGGCCGGTTTCACATCGCCAGGGACCACTCGATCGGCTGGGCCGAGCTCGCCCGCGCGGCCACGGTGGGCGGAGAGCAGGAGAGTGGCGGCGCGCTCGATGTCACTGCGGTGCACCGTGTTACGACGGTGACGTGGACGATGGGGGTTCACGCGGTGATCGTGGGCGTCCATCGGCGCACCGGAATCGTGAAGGTCCTGCGCTATGCGGTGTCGCACGAGGGCGGCCGGGAGATCAACCCGAGAATCGTCGAAGGGCAGATCATCGGCGGTGTCGCCCAGGGCGTCGGCGGCGCGCTTTTCGAGCAGTGGAAGTATTCGGAATCCGGTCAGCCGCAATCGACCACGTTTGCCGCCTACCACCTGCCGCTGACCACCGACATGCCGATCGTTCGGGTGCGACATCTGCATGTCGACACCCCGGCGAATCCGATCGGGGTTCGCGGGGCAGGGGAGAGCGGCACAATCGCCGTGTATGCGGCGCTCGCCGGGGCCGTCGACGATGCACTCGGCGGTCACCTCCACATCGACAGCACCCCGATCTCGCCGGGGCGACTGTGCCGAGTGCTCGACCGGGCGGCATCGTGAAACCCGGCTCATTCCACTACCTCCGCCCCGATTCGGTCGGTGAGGCTCTCGAGCAGCTGGCGCGTCATCCCGACGCCAAGCTGATGGCGGGCGGTCAGTCCTTGATGGCGTTGATGAACCTGCGGCTGGCCCGGCCGAGTGTGATCATCGACATCGGCAGTCTGGTCGAACTCAAGCGCGTCTTCGACGACACCGACGATCTGATCCTCGGTGCGTTGGTCACCCATCGCACGGTCGAGGTCGACCCGTTGATCGCCGCGCGCACACCGTTGCTCGCCGCTGCTGCCGGCCATATCGGACACATCGGTATCCGCAACCGTGGGACCCTCGGAGGATCGGTGGCGCATGCCGACCCGGCAGCTGAGATGCCTTTGGCCACTGTGGTCCTCGGCGCTACATTTCACACCGAATCGGCGGGCGGTGGCCGTCGACAGGTTGCCGCCGAGGACATGTTCGTATCGTTCTACACCAGTGCCCTGGCACCCGACGAGATGATCACCTGGGTGTCGATTCCCGCCATCCGGCGCGGTCAGGGCTGGGGTTTCGTGGAATACGCTCAGCAGCACGGTGATTACGGGCTGGCCGGCGCCGGTTGCCTGCTGGGCGTCGGCGGCGATGGCCGGATCGAATCGTTGCGCGCCGGGGTGCTGAGCGCGGCGGACCGGCCGTTGCTGTTCAAGGGCGACGACGCGATAGGTGCGCGCCCGTCGACACGACTGTGGCGGGCACTGGCGCACCGGTGGGCCGCCGCGGCCGAACCGACTTCTGATGATCCGGACTACTCCCGGCAGTTGTGCGCCGCGGCGTTGGCGCAATCGCTCACCGAAGCCCACCGGCGTATCGAGAAGGGGCAGGAGGCCGTCCATGGTGTCAACTGAGAGGCCGGCAATCGATACATCGAAACCTCCGGTGGGAGTGCCGATATCAGCCGTGGTCAACGGCAGGCTGATAGAGCGCACGGTGGTACCCCGGCTGACGCTGGCCGATTTTCTGCGTGACGAACTGGGCCTGACCGGTACGCACCTTGGCTGCGAACACGGGGTGTGCGGTGCATGTTCGGTGTTCCTCGACGGTCAGAGTGTGCGTACCTGCCTTGTGCTGGCGGTGCAGATCGACGGCATGCGGGTCACAACCGTCGAAGGCCTCGAGGAGTTCGAGGAGACCAGAAGGCTGCGCGAGGCGTTCTCCGAGCGAGGCGGCCTGCAGTGCGGGTTCTGTACCCCGGGATTCCTTGTCACTGCCGTGGAGCTACTGCGAGATCCGAACACCGAGAAGCCACTGACCGAGGACTCGGTACGAGAGGCATTGTCGGGCAACATCTGTCGCTGCACCGGATACCAGGGCATCGTGCAGGCAGTGCTGGACGCCGCCGACAACTCCGGGTGATCGTGGTCCGGCCGCGATCTGACGGCAGCGCCATGGGCGGCGGCCGGATCCGCACTCCGGAACTCTTGCGTCCCGTCGGCAGCAGCCGATGGGGGATGGCGGCCGCACTGGCGGTAGCGCTGGGGGCTGTCCTGACGGGCACCGCGTTATTCGGCCGCGCCGAGTGGGGATCGGCGGTGGGTCTGGGTTTCGTGCTGATCGCCGTTCCCGAGATACCCACCACGTGGCGGTCGGCGCTCCACACCATGGGCATAAGGGCCGCGACCGTGGTGGTGGGTGGAGTGCTCGTGGTGGCGGGTGCGCACAACGCCATCGTGCTGGCGGGGTTCACCGTGCTGGCGGCGATCACGGGCGCGCTGATCCCCGGCGTCGGCGCGACGGCCGGCCTGGCGGTGGTGCTGATGTCGATCGATCTGGATCAGGACGCCACGAGTATGGCGGCGCTGTGGCCGTACCTCGTCGGCATCGCCATCGTGTTCGCGAGCTGGGTGGTGTGGTTCGCGATATCTCGTCTGCGCCATCGGATCGAGGAGGAGCCGCTCCCGCCGAGCTCCGCGGCCGGTGTGGCGCACGCCGCGCGAGTTGGGGTCGCGGTGGGACTTGCGGTGTCGGTGGCGGCCCTGCTGCCGGCGGACATGGTCGGCGGTCATTGGTTGGTCACCAGCGTGCTGTTGACGATCCAGCCGAGCCAGGCCGAGACGGGTTTGCGGTTGGCTCAGCGGCTTTCGGGTAATGCCGTCGGAGCAGTGATCGCCGCGGCACTACTTGGTACACATCCATCGGCACCGGTGGTGATCGGGCTGACGGTGGTGCTTTTCCTGATGGCGATGGCGCTGAGGCCGGTCAACTACACCTGGTGGGCGATCGCCGGACCGCCGGTTCTGCTCGTGATCAGCGAGTACCCGGATCTGTTCCCGTGGTACGAAGGCGCGGTGCGACTTGCGATGAACTTCGTGGGTGCGCTCATCGTGGCGCTGATGGTGTTCGTCGTGCCCTCGATCATGCCGACGTGGTTGCGGCAGCGGTGAATTCCCGCTCGGCCTCGACGGCGGCGGTGGCTGCTGGGGTCCCCGGCAGGTTCGGTACGGCGCTATGCCGATCCAGCATTATCGGATAGTGTATACAAAATCCAACGCTGGGAGGATTTGTGACCACACTGCTCGTGGAGGACATCGGGCTGCTCGTGTCCGGTGATGCGACGGCGGCCGTGCGTGACACCACGTTGCTGATCGAGGACGGACGCATCGCGGGCATCGGCGTCGACCATCCGGCCCCCGACAACGTGTTGTCGGCCGGCGGGTTGACCGTCATGCCCGGCCTCGTCGACGGCCACGTGCATCCGACGTTCGGCGAATGGACACCGGCACAGAACTCGATCGGCTGGATCGGCAACTACCTCCAGGGCGGCACCACCTCGATGGTGTCAGCCGGCGAATTGCACATCCCGGGCCTGGATTTCGGAGCGCTGACGCCGGAACTCGTCCTGAGCATCGCGATCACGTCCAAACACACCACCGGGCGGGCCCGCCCGTCGGGCGTCAAGGTGAACGCGGGCACCGTGCTGCTCGTGCCGGGCATGACCGAGGAGCACTTCGACCGCGCCCACCGCGAAGGTATCGACCACCTCAAGTTCATCTTCTACGACTGGAACCGGCTGGGGGACGGCGAGGCGCAGCAATACGTCGAATGGGCCCACGACCGTGGCATGACCGTCAAGATGCACTCGGGTGGAGTGTCGCGGTCCGGATCGAGCCGGGTGGCCGGGCGGGACGTGGTTGCCGCAGTGCGTCCGGACATCGTCGGCCACATCTCGGGCGGTCCGATCCCACCCCCTGACGAGGACATCATGGCGATCATCGCGGATGTGCCCTCGGCCCACGTCGAGGTGTGCAGCTCGATGAACTACCGCGCCACCAAACTGGTTGTCGACCAGCTGTCCGCACGTGGCGAACTCGGGCGGCTCACCCTCGGCACAGACACCCCCGGCGGCACCGGGGTGATCCCCCGGGGAATGCTGCGCAACATCTGCTTCCTGGCCTCGATCTGCGGAGTCGATCCGCTCGACGCCGTGGCAGCGGCCACCGGCCAGACCGCCCGCGCGCACGGCCTCGACACCGGGGTCCTCGCCGAAGGGCGGCCGGCGGACCTGCTGGTCCTCGGGCCGGTCACCGGGTCGACTGCGGACGACGCGCTGGAGTGTTTTGCCCTCGGTGACCTGCCGGGGATCGCGACCGTGCTGGTCGACGGGATCCCCCTGGTCAGGACGCGCAGTGAACAAACCCCACCTCCGAGCCGCGCGGTGAGGTGGCGCGGCGAACCCGTACCGGCCGCGCATTCCACGGCGCACCGCATCGGATGCTGCTGAACCGACAATCACCAGGAGTCCAGAACATGGTTGAAGCTGCTGTGGCCCAAAGAAATTCCGAAGCCGTCGACGCCGACGCGATGTTCGGCGTCGATCCGCTGCTGACTGCCGAAGAACGCGAGATCCGCGACACCGTGCGATCGGTCGTTCGACGGAGAATCAGCCCATACATCGCTGATTGGTACGAGAGCGGTGAACTACCCGCCCGGGAGTTGGCCGTCGAGCTCGGAGAACTCGGCTTGCTCGGCATGCATCTGCAGGGCTACGGGTGCGCGGGCACCACCGCGGTGGCCTATGGATTGGCCTGCCTTGAGCTCGAAGCGGGAGATTCCGGCATTCGTTCACTGGTCAGTGTGCAGGGATCGCTGGCGATGTTCGCCATTCACGCGTTCGGCACTGACGAGCAGAAAGACCGTTGGCTACCGGAGATGGCCGCCGGTCGCAGCATCGGCTGCTTCGGCCTGACCGAACCCGACCACGGGTCCAACCCGGCCGGGATGAGAACGCGGGCCACCCGGTCCGGTGGTGACTGGGTGTTGACCGGCACCAAGATGTGGATCACCAACGGGTCGGTCGCCGACGTCGCGGTCGTCTGGGCCCGCACCGACGAAGGGGTCCGCGGCTTTGTCGTGCCCACGGATACACCGGGATTCACCGCCAACACGATCAAATCGAAGATGTCACTGCGGGCGTCGGTGACCAGCGAGCTGATCCTCGACGGCGTCCGCCTGCCTGACAGCGCGCGCCTGCCCGGAGGCACGAGCCTCGGCGCCCCGCTGCGCTGCCTGAACGAAGCCCGGTTCGGCATCGTCTTCGGTGCACTCGGCGCGGCACGGGATTGCCTGCAGACCGCGCTGGACCATGCACGGTCGCGAGAACAGTTCGGCCGGCCGATCGGCGGCTTCCAGCTCACCCAGCAGAAGCTCGCCGACATGACGCTGGAATACGGCAAGGGGCTGCTGCTGGCACTGCACCTCGGCCGGCGCAAGGATGCCGGCAATCTGGCGCCGGATCAGGTCAGCCTCGGCAAACTCAACAACGTTCGCGAAGCCCTCGACATCGCCCGTACGGCCCGCACCATCCTGGGCGCCAGCGGGATCAGCGCCGAATATCCGGTGATGCGGCACGCCAACAACCTGGAATCGGTGTTGACCTACGAAGGCACCAGCGAGATGCATAGTCTGATCATCGGGCAGGCTCTCACCGGAATCGCCGCGTTCCGCTGACGACTCAGCGTCGCGCCAACGTCCATCCACCGCGAGCTCAGGAGGCCAGGTGGCCAGTCCCCACCAAGAAGGCATCGACGAATACTTCTGTACGACCGTCTCGGAGTTGGCCGGGCCCGGCAATCAGCCGTGGCCGGAGGGGTCGGCGCTGACGGCGCGGAATGCTTTGGCGCTCTTCGACGCCCAGCTGGGCAGCCGGCATCTGGACCTGGCAGCGCGCTGGCTGCGCTCGCAGAGCAAGGGCTTCTACACGATCGGGTCGTCCGGTCACGAGGGCAATGCCGCGGTAGCCGCGGCGTTGCGGCCCACGGACCCGGCGCTGCTGCACTACCGCTCGGGTGGCTTCTATCTGGCCCGCGCCGCCCAGGTGCCCGGCATCGATCCGGTGCGCGATGTGCTGCTCGGCTTGGTCGCCGCGACCGACGAGCCGATCTCCGGCGGGCGCCACAAGGTCTTCGGCCGTCACGACCTCAGCGTCATCCCACAGACCTCGACGATCGCGTCGCATCTGCCGCGGGCGCTGGGGGTGGCCTTCTCGATCGCCCGGGCCCGCAAGCTCGATGTCGCCTGCCCGTGGCCGGACGACGCGGTGACGGTGTGCAGCTTCGGTGACGCCTCGGCGAACCACTCGACGGCCGTGGGTGCGATCAATGCCGCGTTGCATGCCTCCTATCAGGGTTTACCGATGCCGCTGCTGTTGGTCTGCGAGGACAACGGCATCGGGATCAGCACCAAGACGCCGCGTGGCTGGGTGGCCAGGACCTACGCCCGCCGCGAGGGGCTGCGCTACTTCGCCGCCGACGGCTGCGATCTGATCGAGGCCTTCGATACCGCGGTGGTGGCCGCCCGGTGGGTGCGCAACCACCGCAAACCGGCCTTCCTGCACCTGGGCACCGTCCGGTTGATGGGCCACGCCGGGTCGGACTACGAACCGGGCTATCGCAGGCCAGACGAAATCCTGGCCGACTACGACCGTGACCCGGTTCTCAACACCGCCAGAATCCTTGTCGCACACGGCGTACTCACGCCGGCTGAGGCCATCGAACGATATAAAGCCAAACGCCGCGAGGTGATCGGGCTGGCCGGTGAACTCAGTCGGTCAGCGCAACTCGACAGTGCGCCGGCCGTGACGAAGCCACTGCGCGACACTCTGACCGAAGCCCGGGCGATCTCGGTCGTCGGCGCCGCGGAGCCTGGGGGTACCCCTTTGACGTTGGCGCTGGCCGTCAACCGAGCGCTGAAAGACGTGCTGGCACAGCATCCGGAGACGATCGTCTTCGGGGAGGACGTAGCGCGCAAGGGCGGTGTCTATGGCGTCACGCGTGGCCTGCAGAACACCGCCGGGCCCGCCCGGGTATTCGACACGCTCCTCGATGAACAGACGATTCTCGGCCTGGCACTCGGAGCCGGGATCTCCGGCCTGGTGCCCATCCCCGAGATCCAGTATCTGGCCTACCTGCACAATGCCGCCGATCAGATCCGCGGCGAGGGAGCCACCCTGCAATTCTTCTCGAACCGCCAGTACCGCAACCCGATGGTGGTGCGGATCGCGGGCTACGCATACCAGAAGGGTTTCGGCGGGCATTTCCACAACGACAATTCGATCGCCGCGATCCGCGACATCCCCGGTGTGGTGATCGCCTCTCCGGCCCGTCCCGACGACGCCGCGGCCATGTTGCACACCTGTGTCGCCGCTGCGAAAACCGCTGGGGCGTTGTGTGTCTACCTCGAACCGATCGCGCTGTACCACACGAAGGACCTCTATTCGGACGGAGATCAGCAGTGGCTCGCGCCGTATCCGGGGCAACCGGTGCGAATCGGGCAGGCCCGCACCTACGGCGAGGGCACCGACCTGACGATCCTGACCTTCGGCAACGGGGTGTGGATGAGCCTTCGGGTGGCCCGCCGCCTGGCGGAGGCCGGCATCGCGGCCCGGGTGGTCGACCTGCGTTGGCTGGCGCCGTTGCCGGTCGAGGACATGCTGCGCGAGGCGGATGCGACCGGCCGGGTGCTGATCGTCGACGAGACGCGGCGCAGCGCGGGTGTGGGGGAGGGCGTGCTGGCCGAGCTGCTGGAGCATGGCTTCACCGGCCGGGTGCAGCGGGTGGCCAGTGCCGACAGCTTCATCCCGCTCGGTGACGCCGCCCTTCACGTGCTGTTGTCCGAGGAGACCATCGAGGCCGCTGCGGTGAAACTCGTCGGCGGGGAGTAGGCGAACGCCACGCTGAGCACCCGCTTGATAGCTTGACCAGATGGCAGCACCTGTGACGCCGGACCCGACCCGCCCCTTGGCCGGCGTTCGGATCATCGAGATCTCCAGTTTCGTCGCCGTACCGCTGGCCGGTATGACCCTGACCCAGCTGGGCGCCGAGGTGGTGCGCGTCGACCCCGTCGGCGGTGCCGCCGACTACCACCGGTGGCCGCTCACCGACGGTGGCGACAGCATCTACTGGGCCGGCCTGAACAAGGGCAAACGTTCGGTGGCCGCCGACATGCGGTCTCCCGAAGGTCAGCAGCTGGTGCAGCGGCTGATCGCCGAGTCCGGCGTCTTGATCACGAATGTGGCGGGGCGGCAGTGGCATTCGTACGACGTGCTGTCCGAGTTGCGGTCGGATCTGATTCATGTCGAGGTGTCGGGCCGGGCCGACGGCGGCACCGGGGTCGATTACACGGTCAACGCCGGGCTGGGCTTCCCGTTGGTCACCGGGCCGGCGCAGTTGGCCACCCCGGTCAACCACGTGCTGCCGGCGTGGGATGTGAGCTGTGGGCTGTACGTGGCGCTGGCGGTCAGTGCCGCACTGCGCCATCGCGATTCCACCGGTGAGGGCGCGCGGATCAGCATTCCGTTGGAGAACGTCGCGCTCGCCACCGCGGGCAATCTCGGGTTCCTCACCGAGGTGATGATCAACGGCACCGGCCGCGAACGGCTCGGCAACACCCTCTACGGCACGTACGGCCAGAACTTCACCAGCAGCGACGGCGTCGGATTCATGCTCGTCGCGCTGACCGGCCGGCACTTCCGTGACCTAACCGAGGTCACCGGAACCACCAAAGCCGTTGCCGCCCTTGCCGAGGCGTTCGGTGCCGACTTCACCGACGAGGGTCAGCGCTACACCCACCGCGACGCCCTGACCGGACTGTTCACCCTGTGGTTCAGCGAGCACACCGCCGACGAGATCAGTACTGCGCTGTCGGGAACGTCGGTGCTGTGGGAGCGCTATCGCAGCTTCGCCGAGGTGGCCGTCAACGACCGGGTGGTCGCCAACCCGCTGTTCACCCCGCTGGACCAACCCCGCATCGGCACCTACCTGGCGCCGGGCCTGCCGGTGTCGATCGGCGGCGTGTATCCGCCTGCCGTGGCAGCCCCCGCCCTCGGCGACGACACCGGCGCGGTCCTGGCCGAACACCTCGGGCTGGGCAGCGACGAGATCGCGGCGCTGACCGAATCCGGCACCGTCGCAACGGGTACCGCGCAGTGAGTGCCCTGCTGAAGCTGTTGGACGTGCGCGCGCACACCGACCGTGACATGTTCACCGGCCAGGCCAGCGGCCCGGACGGCAAGCGGGCGTACGGCGGCCTGCTGGCCGCGCAGGCCCTCGCGGCCGCCTGCCGGACGGTGGGTGAGGACCGGTCGCCCACCAACATGCACCTGCAGTTCCTACGCGGTGGCGATGCCGGCGAGGCCGTCGAGCACCACGTGCATCGGGTCTACGACGGACGCACCGCCTCGGCCCGACGCGTCGAATCCCATGAGCACGGCCGCATGCTGACCACGGCCACCGTCTCGTTCGCGACCGTGCTCGCCGGGCCCGAGCACGGGTTGAGCGCGATGCCACACGATCCGGAGGTGCTGCCGTGCACCGGCCCGCCCGGGCCCGCACCGTCGCTGCCGCTCGACGAGTTCGACATCCGCATCGCCGACGAGGGGGAGGGCGAGGAGTTCGTCCGCCGGATGTGGTGGCGGGTGACCACCGAGCTTCCCGACGATCCGTTGGTGCACACGCTGATCGCGGTGTACATCACCGACCTGTACGGGATCGACCCGGCCCTGGCCGTGCACGGACACAGCATGCGGTCGCGGAGCCATCGCAGCGGCACCACCGATTCGTCGATCTGGTTTCACCGTCCGGTGCGCGCCGGGGAGTGGAATCTGTTGGAGTCACGCTCACCGGCCGCCGCGCGTGGGCGCGGTGTCATCACGTCGAGCCTGCTGCGCGCCGACGGTGCGATCGCCGCCACTTTGGTGCAGGAGGGGCTGGTCGCCGATCGCGTGGTGGACTGATTCCTACGGCTTCGGTCCGCTCTCGATGGGTGCCGCGACCCTTGGGCTTGCCGGGAAGCAGGATGACAATCGTGTGCGAGTATGTTCAGCGCGAAACCTGTTGCCGACTAATATGTTTGGGACACTGACAGTCAAGTTTTCAGTCAGGCTGTTTTGGTGATGGTGAGTGGCATTTCGACGGTGAGCCAGAGGTTGACGCCGCATCCGCCGCTGGGGCCGATGGTGCGGTCGTAGCCTTTGAAGGTTTCGGGGTTGTCGGAGACTCGCCAGAAGCGGAACGACTGGTCCCCGGGTGTGGTGCTGCCGTCGGGGCAGGGTTGCCAATCCTGGATGCGATGTGTGGTGTACCAGTGACCGGATTGGCAGCGCAGATCGCTGTTCCAGCCTTGCTGACTGTGGATGTTGCCGGCACAGTGCATGACGTCCTCGCACGTGGAGCTGACGGTCCAGGTGGCGACGACGGTCGCTTCGTCGTGAAACACTTCGCGGGTCTTGGCCCACTGCCCGTCCGAGGTTGCGGTGAACGTCCCGTTGATCGGCCGGTCGCACGAAAGAGCCTGGGCGACACCGGCTGTGGCGATGCTCGTGGTCGCCGCTGCGGTCAGGATGGTCAGTGACGCGGTGACGCGTCTCAGAAACATGGCGATCTCCTTCAGCTCCGTTGAGTGGCGGGGTCAGGGGTCATCCGGGCATGACGAGTTGCTTCCATGTCTGCGTCTGGCCGTCGGTGGTGAGGTTGCGTTGTTCGTAGACCTGCCCGTTGGGGGCCAGGTACTTTCCGGTGCCGGGGTCATAGCGGGCGATCGTCACGGGCTGGTCGGCACCGAAACCGTACGGCTGCAGCGGCCCCGACGCATGGGGCTGCGCGGCGGGAGCGTCCGGTGGGAGGCTCGGTTGCGCCGGTGGAGGTGCTTCGGATGCCGATGGTGCGGGGGCACTGGTGGGCGGCGCGTCTGGCGGCGCCGGAAGTGGAACGCCGGGCGGGTTTTGATCGGGTGCGGCATGGGTGCCTTCGGGTGGGCCGTAGATGTGATCGCTCTGTCCGACTCGCCAATCGGGCGGGATGCCCTGGCTGATCAGGTTGGGGTCGAAGGGGTGGGGGCCGAGCGCGTGCTGGCGTTGGGCGAGCGGCTCGAAGGGTCTGTCGCTGTCGCATTCTTCGACGGTTGGTGCACGTTTTCCAGGCTGTCCCATGCAGGGGTAGTTTCGGGCACCGCGTACCGCGATGGGTGCGTCTTGGGGCAGTTTGCAGTACAGCCCGTCGGGGGTCTCGGCTGGGCTGGTGTCGTCGGGTGCGCGCCACTGGTTGGGCGGCAGATATCCGACGGTGCACGGCGACGGGTCTGCCACGGTGAGCCGGAAATCGCCGAGGCCTTTGCCGACGTAGTTGTTGTTCGGTCCGGCGCCGATGAACATTGAGGTCAGTGGCGGCAGCAGCACGAGGATCTGCTCGAGTGCGGGGTGGTAGGTGACGCCGACCTGTCCGATCGAGGTGAGGTTGGCCAGCAGTATCGGAAGGGTGGGTTTGACTTGTTCGAGGAGGCGGGTCACTTCCTGAAAGGCTCCGGGACCACGTTGCAGCAGTCCGCGAACCTCCGGATCGTTGGTGGTCAGTTGCCCGGTGACACCAGCCAGGCTACGGGCCCAGATCCGGATCGCCTCCGACGTCTGGGCTTGTGAATCGAGCAGCGGCTCACTGTCTTCGACGAGTCGGCGGGTCTGTTCTGCGGTTGGCGTGAGCTCGCCGGCGACGTGTGCGGACGAGTCGAGGAGTGAGCCGAGGTGATAGCCGGCGCCGCCGAGGCCCTGGGAGGTTTCGTTGAGAAGCTGGGACAGTGAGTCTTTGGGGACGCTGGCGAGCAGGCCGCTGAGCTGATCGAGCATCGGGCCGACCTGTTGGGGGATGGTGGTGTCGTGGGCAGATATGACCGAGCCGTCGTGCAGGTAGGGCGCGGAGTCGGTGCGTGGGCGTAGTTCCACGTACTGTTCGCCGATCGCCGAGACGCTGCGCACCTGTGCTTGCAGGTTGGCCGGAATCTTGGGTGAGCTCTGCAGAGAGAGTGTCGCTTTGGCGCCTTGTGCGGTGGGTTCGATGGCGGTCACCTTGCCGACCTGGCTGCCGCGGTAGGTGACGTTGCCGAAGCGGTACAGGCCGCCGGCGCCGGGCAGATTCAAGGTGACGGTGATCCGGCCGATTCCGAGCAGCGTGGGCACTTGCATGTAGGAGAACGCCATTGCTGCGATACCGATCACGGACGCCACGGTGAAGATGACGAGTTGAGTGCGGATGAAGCGTGTCAGCATCAGCAGCCCCCGATGGCTCCGTTGGTGGGCGGCGGTGTGCCGGGGATGCGGGGTGGGGGCGGCCCGACACCTTCGGGCAGACCGGTGGGGTTGGGTGTAATCGGTGGGGCTATGCCGGCTGCCAGGGGGTTGTTGCTGTAGTAGGCGTCGTAGCCGGGATCCCCGGGGGCGGGCACCAGCGTCAATCCTTCGTGCCCCCAACGGGTTCCGAGGAACATCCCGCTCTTGAGCCGGTTGACGGTCAGGTCGATGGTGGCGAACAGGTTGATGTAATCGCCCCGAACCGCGCGATCGATGAAGTCCTGGGTCAGGGGGTAGCTGGACAGGAAAGCCAGCCCTCGGTCCAGATCGGGTCCGACGTTGGCCAGGGCGCAGATCGTGGGTTGGAGGTTGCGCAGGTTGGTGACCAGGTCTGCCTGGGTGTCGTTGACCACTTGGGTTGCGGTGTCGGCGAAAACGCCGAGTTCGTGCAATGCCGAGGTGAAGGTCGGCTGCTGCTCGATGAGTACATCCAGTGCGCCGGGCATTGTGTGAAGCGCGCGGGTGAGCACGTCCTTCTGTGCACCGAATGTGCCGGTGAGGCGGTCCACTGCGCGCATTGCTTCGACCATGTCGCCGCGTTGGGCGTCGAAGGTGCCGACCAGCCGGTCCAACCGTCCGAGCAGGTCGCGCAGCTGTGGTTCGTGGCCCGACAGCGCGGAATTCATGTTGTGGACGATGTCGCCGATTTGGCCGAGGCCGCCGGAGTTGACCAGCGCTGACACCGCAGCGAGAGTCTGTTCGGTGGTGGGGTATGTCGACGATTGGTTCAGCATCAGTGTCGCGCCGGCCGGCAATTGCCCGGTGGGGGCTTGGTCGACGGGTGCATCGAGGGCGAGGTGGCTGGACCCGAGCAGGCTGGTTTGGCCGATGGTGGCGACGGCATTGGCCGGTACCGGTACGTCGGGCCGAATCGAGACCTCCACGTCGGCATGGCCGTTCTTGACTTTCATCGAGGCGATGCTGCCGACGACGACGTCGCTGACCATCACCGGGGAGTTCGCTTCGAGCGTACCGACATTGGCGATCTCGACGTGGTATGTCCGGGCGTCCGGACCCCGTCCGACGGCGCCGGGAAGGGGAAGGGAGTTGATGCCGTGGAAGGCGCATCCGGCTGTCGAGGTCAGCAATAGGCAACACCCGGCGCTCACCAGCCGACGCAGCGTTGAAGCGTTGATCATGGCTGTGGTGTCCCCGGTTGCGGTTGGGCCGGCGCCGGTTCTGCCGGCAGCAGCATGTCGGGCAGTCCGCGAGGATTGGCGGGTGCGGGGCCGTAAGTCGAAACGGCGGGCGGTGTCTCGGGCGGGCCGGGGCTGGGTCCTGCGCCTCCGGGCATCAAGCCGGGTTCGGTATAGATCAAGTCCTCGGGCAGTGGGGATTTCGCCAGGAACGGGTTGACGGGGAAAGGAAGCATGTTGAAGTTCGCGGCGTTGAGTGCCGGCGCGAGGTACTGCGCGCACAGCTTGCCTGTTTCGGAAGCCGTCACGTTGGCGACGGCCCGGATCGAGGAACAGATGAACTGGACCGGGCTGGAGAAGTTGGTCAGGACGAATGCGCCGGTCCCAGAGCCCAACTGGGGGTCGAACATGTTGACGGTGTTGGCGAGGGCGTGGGGTGCGACGTGGAGAACCTGTTCGAGGTCTTTGCGGTGATCGACGAGGGTCTGCGTGACGTTGGTCAGCCGCTGTAGCTGTTCGCCGGCCTTGTCGCGGGTGCCGGAGACGAAGGTCTGAATTTCACCGACCACCGTCGACAGATTGGTCAGCGCCGCGTCCAGTTCTGATCGGCTGTTGTCCAAAGTGCTGGTCAGCGTGGCGAACCGGTCCTGGAACTGGACGATTTGTACGTTGCTGTCCTTGAGCGTGCTGACAAACACCTGGAGGTTTTCGAGGATGTCGGCGATGTTTCCGCTGCCGTCGGCAAGGATGCGGCCGACGCCGGACAGTTCGGCCAGTGTTTGGCGTAGCTTGTCGCCGTTGCCCTTCATGGCGTTGGCGGCGCTGTCGACGAACCGGGCGGCTGAGGTCGTCGACACGCCGTTGTGTGGGCCCAGGTCGGTGGCCAGACGCATGAGTTGTTGTTTGACTTCGTCCCAGTCGACGGGGACCGCGGTGCGGTCGAGCGGGATCAGTGCGCCGTCGTCGATGACGGTGGCACTGGGTGTGTTCGGGGGGACGAGCTGAATGTAGCGGGCGGCGACGAGGTTTGGTGCGACGATGACCGCGTTGGCGTTGCTGGGGACAGGCACCTTGCGGTCGATGCGCATGGTCACAGTGGACCGGGTCCCGTGGGGGTCGATGGCGTCGATGGTGCCGACTGCCACTCCTGACACTCGGACCTGATCCCCGGGATAGATCGCGCTGGCGTGGGTGAAGTGTGCGGTGATGGTTTTCGGCGCGAACAGGGTCACGCGGGTGAGCCATGTCGAGGCGCCGGCGATCAGGGCGACCAGCATCACGGCAGCAGTCCATCGGATCCGGGCGGTTGTCATCATCGGGGTGCCTCCGGAATACCGTTGCGGGGTATGGGGAACTCGGCGCGTGGTGCGGTGTTGTCGGAAGGTGCTCCGGCGGCGCCTGGACGCCGGAACCCGAAGGCGTAGTCCAGGAACGGCTGTAGAAGATTGCCGGGGATGAGGTCGGGGACGTAGGCGTTGTAGTAGAAGCCGTTGGCCACGGTTTCACCAAGGGTGATCTGGAATTTCGCCAGGGAGGGCAGCATTTTGGCGATGTTGTCGCGGCTGCGTTCCAGCATCGCGGTGACAGCGTTGAGTTTGTCGAGGGTGGGCGCGAGCTCCTGTTGGTTGTCGTGAATGAGTCCCGAAAGTTGTTCGGCCACCGCGGAGCTGTTGGCGAGTAGCTCGATGATCGCTTGCCGCCGCTGCACGAGGACATCGACGAGGTCATTGGCGTTGAGGATGAGGCTGTTGAGTTGCTGGCTGCGGTCGGCCAGGATGCCGGTGATCTCCGAGGTCGACGAGAGTAGCTGTTGCAGCGTGTGATTCCGGGTGTTGAGCGATCTCGACAGCCGGGTGAGCCCGTCGAAGGTGGGGCCGAGCTGGGGCGCGACTTGGTCGATGGTGGTTGCCAGGGTTTGCAGCGCCTGGTTCAGCGTCGTGGTATCGGTTGCCGCGGTATTGCGCGTCAGGTCGCCGACAGCGTCGGTGAGTGAGTACGGCGAAGATGTGCGGGTCTGCGGGATCACGTCGAACGGGCGCAGGGTTCCGTTGCCCGCGGACTCCAGCACCAGCATCCGCTCGCCCAGGAGGCTGCCGGTGCGAATGTGTGCCGAGGTGTCCGACGCCAGCCGTACCGTGGCGTCGACCTTGAAGGTGATCAGGGGCTGCAGGCCCTGCAAGGACACGTCGGTGACGGTCCCGACGTCGACGCCCGACAGCTTGACCTTGTTGCCGTCGGTGAGTCCCCCGGCTTCGGCGAACAACGCCCGATAGGTGATTTGAGATGCCAGCGACCGCAACCGTTCGGGTTGCAGTCCGACCGCGATGATCAGTGTCACCAGGACAAGTCCGATGAATCCGGCGCGGATGAGGTGTGTGCCACGATATTTCAGCATCACGGCTCCCCGCATCTTCCGGTTTCTTGTTTGAACCAGGGGAATTCGGCGGTCCGGCCTTGAAGATCGGATACGCGGACCGCGAGGCCGCACAGGTAGTAGTTCACGAAGCTTCCGTAGGCGCCGGTGCGGATGAGCTTGTTGTAATTCTCGGGGGCCATGCGCAGACCGGTTTCCAACCGGTCCTTGTCCTGGTCGAGTAGCGGTGCCAGGCGGTTGAGTTCGTCGACAGTGCCGGATAGGGGCGGCCGCGCCTGGGTCAGAAGCTCGGTCATGGATGCCGTGCCGTTGTTGAGCGACTCGATGGCTGCGCCGATCGGATCGCGGTCTGTCGACAAGCCGTCAGCCAGTCGTTGCAGGCGGTCGATCACTCCGGAGAATTGATCGCTGTCCTTTGACAGCGTTTGCAGGGTGGTTTTCAGGTTGTCGATGACCGACTGCACGGTGGCGCTGTTGTCGGCCAAGGTGTTGGTGAACGACGTGGTCTTGGACATGAGTGAGTCCAAGGTGGAGCCTTGGTCCTGGAAGATCGCGATCAATGACGAGGTGAGCGCATTGATGTCGTCGGGGTTGAGGCCCTGGATGACGGGCTTCAGACCGCCGAGCAGCAGGTCGAGATCGAGTGCTCCGGCGGTGCGCTCGAGGGGGATCTGCGCCCCAGCGGCGAGCGTGCCGTTGGGCCCGGGACTGTCGATCAGTTCGAGGTACCGGTCGCCGACGAGGTTGAGATAGCGCACCACCGCGCGCGTGCCGGGGGTGAGAACCACGGCGCGATCGGCGTCGAAGTGCACTTCGACGGTGGTGTCCGTGCGGAGCGAGACGTTGTCGACCGTTCCGATCCGGATGCCGGCCATACGCACCGAGTCGCCTTCACGCAGGCTGGAGACTTCCCTGAAGATCGCCGAATACGCAGTCTTGGAACCGGATTGATACTCGCCGAAAATGACGAAGAGCATGGCGGTCAGCAGTGTCATGACGACGGCGAAGGTGCCGAATTTGATGACGGTTGTCGTGGTGCGCCGTGTCATCCGGGTTGTCCGATCTGGGCGGTGTTGCGCGGTGGACCGTCGATTGGGCCGAAAAGCCATTGTTTGAGGCCGTCCGTGTTGAGCAGGATGTTTTGGTTTCCGTATTTCCAGGGGTTGGCGCCCGTGTCGGCGACCACCCAGCGGGGCCGGCCGAGGAACGGCACCGGCAGGTCCTCGCAGTGCGGCCCGCCTTTGGCTGCGACTTTCGGTAGATCGCCGGGATAGCGATAGCGTTCCTGCCCTGCGGTGAGGCCGGCGATCACCTCGGCAGCGGGGATGCGCAGCGGCTCCCACTTCGAGATGTATGCCATTGCCGTGAGCTGACAGTGCAGCGCGGCGTTGTACTCGTTGGTCAGATCGGTGGTGGGAGCCAACAGGTGTAGCGCGTCGGCCAACGGCCGGCCGTTCTCGCTCAGCACCGGGGTGCCGCTGTGCGCCAACCCGATGGTGCTGAGCAGAAATGCGTCGAGGTGGTCCTGTTCATCGATGATGGACTGGGCGATGCGGGTGACATTGTCGACGGTGGTGACCAGGTCTGGTGCCGCGTCGGCGTAGGCGTTGAAGACGGAGGGCGCAACCGACAACTCGCGGCTCAGGGCCGGAAGAGCCGGTTCGGTGGCGGCCAGGAACGCATCGAAATCGTCGATTGTCTGCCCGATTTGGTGCCCTCGCCCACCCAGCGCCGATCCCAATGCCGAGAGCGTTTCGTTGAGTTTGTCGGGCGCGACGTGGTCGAGCAATGTGGTGAGTTGCTCAAAGAGGGTGTTGATCTCCACCATCACATGGCGTGCTTCGATGACTTGTCCGGCTGAGATCCGCTGCGATACAGGGTGTTCGGGATCAATGAGTTCGACCGACTTGGCGCCGAACGCGGTGGGTGAGGCAATCTCGACGAGCACGTTGGCCGGTACGAAATGGGTTTGGGATTCGTCGAGGGCAAGTTGAATAGCGGCCTCACCGTCGGGTCGGGCGGTGATGGCGGTGACCCGGCCGATCTGAACGCCGTGCAGTTTCACCTTGGCATCGGTGTTGAGAACCAGTCCGGCACGCTCGGAGAGCACTGTCACCGGCAGTCCCTGACTGAAGTCGCCGCGAAACAGGCCGACAGCCAGCACGACGACTCCGGCGAGCCCCGTGATGGTGATCAGACCGGCAAGGACCCGCGGGTATTGCGGTCGGCGCCGCCGATCGCCGGACGTTTGTGGTTGCCCCACCCACTACCTCCCTCGCATCGAGCGGGCTACAGTGATGCCGATAATATTTCAGAATCTGAAATGAATCTAGTGTCAACGGAGGCCTTGGATGAAGCGAGCACGGGTGGCCGGAGATTCTGCCGGGCAGCAGCCGGCGGACTACGTGGTCGTGGGATCGGGTAGCGCAGGGGCGATCGTGGCCCGGCGACTGGCCGACACCGGTGCGACGGTCACCCTGATCGAGTCGGGACGACAGCGACGTGGCCCGCTGGTCACGGTTCCCGGCATGTGTGGAGCAATCCACGCGGTCACCCCGCTGCAGCGGCTGGTCACCTGGCCCGCGTACAGCGTCCCGCAGCGACATATGAACGGCCGCAAGCTTCCCCAGTCGCATGGGCGGGTACTCGGCGGCGGAAGCGTGATCAACGGAATGGCATTCGTGCGCGGACATCGACAGAACTACGACGACTGGGCCGCCGATGGAGCCAAGGGCTGGGCGTTCTCCGACGTGCTGCCGTCCTTCCGCCGCTTGGAGAGTTTCGAGGACGGCCCCAGCGAGCTGCGCGGCGGAGACGGACCCATTGCCGTGGAGCGGGCCACAGGTCTGGCCGGCGTCACCGAAAGCTACATGGCCGCGCTGGCCGCGACCGCCGGGGTAGAGATGAATGACGACTACAACGGTGCGCAGCAGGCCGGGGTGGCGCCGATACAGCAGAGTGCCTGTGCCGGCCGCAGAGTGGGGACCGATCGCGGGTATTTGTGGGATGCGCCAACCAATCTGCGCGTGCTCACCGGCGTGACCGCGACCCGGGTGCTGGTGCACAACGGCCGCGCGACGGGTGTGGAACTGGCTGCCGGACGCAAGCGGGCACCGATCGGCGTTGCCCGCGCGAATCGCGAGGTGATCGTCAGCGCCGGGTCGCTCGGTTCGCCGCGACTTCTGATGCTCTCCGGCATCGGCCACGCAGCGCACCTGCGTGAGCATGGGATCACGGTGGTCGCGGACGTGCCGGTGGGTGACAATCTGCACGATCACTTGTTCGTGCCGCTGTCCTACCAGGCACACGCCGGGCGCAGCGCTTCCCCGCTGAGTTTCGCGGCCGTCGCGGCGCGGGAATACGCGCGTCCGCGCTCGACGTATCTGGCGCACACGCTGTTCGAGGCGGTGGCGTTCGTCGACAGCGGAGCGCGCCGCGGCAGCGACGTTCCGGACTTGCAGATGTTCATCCTTCCGATGGGCTATCCGGAGAATCAGGATCAGCCGGGCCTGCACCTGCCGGTGGATTCGGCGCTGTCATTGACGCTGCTGCCGACGATGATCTATCCCGAGAGCCGCGGGACCCTGCGCTTGGCCTCGACTGATCCGTTTGCCGCGCCGCTGATCGACCCCAACTATCTGGCCGAACCTCGAGATCTGGCGACCCTGGTGGCCGGCATGGAGTTGGTGCGCGAAACACTGACACATCCGGCGATCTCGCGTGAGGTCGGTCGTGAGGTGTTGCCGGGGTCCGATCTGAAGGCCGCCGGACTGGTGGACTTCGTTCGGCGCAACGCATCTGGCGTCTATCACCCCGTCGGGACATGCCGCATGGGAACTGATGACCGGGCGGTGGTCGATCCCTCGCTGCGGGTGAGGGGCGTGGAGGGGCTCCGGGTGGCCGACGCCTCGGTCATGCCGAGCATCGTTGGGGGCAATACGAATGCCGCGTCGATGATGATCGGCGAGCGTGCCGCCGAACTGATCCTCGCCGGCTGATACCCGTCAGTTGTGCGGCGGGTCTGCCAGGTAGACGTCGAGCAGCTGCCGAAGGCTCGCGCCGACAGCCTGGTCATCGGTCAGTGGGGCGATGATGGCGGCCTCGGCGGCCTCGCGCAGCGGCAGACCCACTTCGGCCAGGCGGGCGGCGGCGACCAGTACCCGGGTCGAGGCCACCTCCCGCAGTCCCGCCGTGTCAAGACGCCGAATGGCCTGCGCAAGGCGGACCAAGTCTTGTGCGGTGTGGGCGTCGGCGCCGCTTTCGCGTTGCACGATGGCGATCTCCACGTCTGGCTCCGGGTAGCCGAATTCGATCGCGACCATGCGTTGCCGCGTGGAATCCTTCAGGTCTTTGAGAACACTTTGATAGCCAGGGTTGTAGGAGACGACGAGGCAGAATTCCGTTGCGGCGGTGATGGTTTCACCGAGGCGTTCGATGGGGAGTGTTCGCCGGTGATCGGCGAGGGGATGAAGCACGACAGTGGTGTCCTGGCGAGTCTCGACCACCTCGTCGAGGTAGCAGATCGCGCCGGTGCGTACCGCGCGCGTCAGTGGCCCATCGACCCATTCGGTTTGCCCGCCGCGCAGCAGGAATCGTCCGACGAGGTCGGCGGTGGTCAGGTCGTCGTGACATGAGACGGTGATGAGCGGCCGTCCCATGTCGTGGGCCATCGCCTCGACGAATCGTGTCTTTCCGCATCCTGTCGGTCCTTTGAGCAACACCGGAAGTTGTTGTTGGAACGCCGCGGTGAATACCCGCTCTTCGTTGCCGACGGCGTGGTAGAAGGGCCGCTGCGTCGGCGGGGTAGGAGTGGGTATCGCCACGTCGGTGGGTGTGGGCATCAGGATTCTGATCCTCTCGTGGTTAGTGGGGTCTGCGTCGGACATCGGCGGTACGCAACGCCGTTCGAGTCAGGCGGACAATGACCGATGCGAGCTGGTCGGGCAGGGGGACTGCGGCGTGCGCGGCAGTGCCGAAGACATGTCGGAGATCCTCGCCGGAGCCCGTGGCGCCGACAGTCAGACACAGACATCCGGTACCGCGACCGCGTGCTTCGGCGAGGGCTCGCCGAACGTCTCGGGCACCGTGATCGAGGTCGTATCCGTGGTCGAACGCAAGCCCATCCGAGACCACCACCAGCAGGCGCCGGGTGGTGTGACCGCCTTGCTCGATGATGGTGGCGCCGTGCCGGATTGCCGCGCCCAGTCGCGAATATCCCGATGGCTGCACGCGGTCCAGACGGTTGAGCAGGGGCCGCTCGCTGTGTTCGGCAAAGGTCTTCAACGCGGTCAACCGGACGTTGTGGCGACCGTGCGAGGAGAAGGCATATACCGCGACTCGGTCGCCGAGCCGATGCATGGTCGTGGCCAGCGCGGCCACGGTGGCCCGTTGGTGATCGTGAACAGCAACCCGCCCCATGCCGGGCTCGGCGGTGGACCCGGAGACGTCAAGCAGAATCAGCGCCGACAGGTCCCGCCGGTTGCGAGCTGTCGCGAGGTAGAACGACTCGTCGGGGTCGCGTGCGGCGAGTACGCCGATCTGATTTTCGATGGCGGCATCGATGTCGATGTCGTCTCCGTAGGGTTGCCGGTGACAGATCTCGGCTCCAGTTCCCAGGCGAGACAGCGGCCGTCGCAGACCCAGCTCGGCTGCGGTCATCGAACCGCCAGCGTGATTGTCCGGTTCGATGACCCGCACGGTGCACCAGTTGGGTCGGTAGCCCGCGATCCTCGAATCCCACTCGGGATATCGAAACGGCTTGTCCGGATGGGCCATAGCTGGTTCGTCCGCGACTGACCCTCCGACGGACAGGGTTGAGCCGGTGCGGGACACCGCGCTCGCACTTGGTCTGTGATCACCGCCGATCGGCCCGTCCTCGCCGGTGAGACCTGCGCCGCGCATCATTGCCCTCAGGAGACGCCCAATCCATGTGGAGCCGTTCCCGGCCGCGAACAAGGAGGAGTCGTCGGGCATCCGGTTCAGCGGCACAGGCTGTGTCGGTTTGTCATCGGTCGCAGACCGTTCGACGTCGCTGCCGACGGCGAGCGGCTCGTCGGGCCCCTCCGTGGTCACCGAATCTCTGTGCTGTGCCGACAGGATCTCTCGTGGCCGCAGTGTCCCCAGATAGAGTCCGAACTCTGGAATGGGCGCATGGGTTCGGGCCAGCGCAAGAGAACTGGCCGGTGAGTCGCTGAGCGCCGCGGCATCGTCACAGATCATGTAGGTCAGCGACCGCGGTAGTAGACCCCGCAGTCCGGCGACCGCGCGTGGGCCCTCGATGCTCAGGAAGCGACGGCGTAATCGGCTGCGCCACACCAGCGGCCGCAGGATGTCGCGCGCCAGGCTGCCGGCGCCGATCAGTGCGGCGTGGACCACCACCGCCTCGACGGCGCGTTGCTCGCCTTGCGTGGGGTCAACGACGATCGTGTGGCCATCGGACCAGGCGGGCTCATCGGGTCTGCCGGCGACCACTTCGATGCGGCGGCCGGCGACGGCAGACGCGAGCATGCCGTACAGATGAGGTGCGCGGTCGTTCTCTGGCCCGGCCCCAGCCGAGGTCACCGGGGAGTGCAGCGGTCGGACTCCACGGTGATGTCGGTCGGCCTGCCGTCGGGCTGTCCGATCTGCCAGGTGCTGGCCTCACCGGCGGTGAACGGTCCCGGGGCGCCCTGGGTCTCGTAGTAGCCGCGCGGATCCCAGGTCTTGGCTTGTGGGTATGGCCACGGGCAGGCCACGGTAGACGCGGCGCCGGTCGCACGCACGAGCCAGAAAGTCGAACTGAAACTGATCATCGCGACATTGAGGACGAGTGTCATCACCAGGAACGTGGCGAGTTTGGGGTGGCGGCGGTGCAGGCGCAGTCGCTGAGCGATCTTGTCCGCCTGGGTTTTTCCGGTGTCGTCGCGGTAGAGCAGCACCGATGCCGGGATCATGATGATCGTGATGAGCACGCTGGCCATCAACAGCGGAAACTGACTGTATTTGCCCACATCGATCGAGCCGAATTCGATGACATGGGTATAGGTCAGGAACTGAGCGCGCGTCAGCAAAATCTCTTGGGCGGCATCCCAGACGACGCCGATGACGAACGTCAGCACGGCGATCGACACCAGCGGGTGGCGCCACACGAAGCCCTTCGGGTCGCTGCGGCGCTGAAGGGCGCGCAGGATCGGCATGGCCAGGAAGTAGGGCAGCAGCACGTAGGGCGAGTAGATGAAGGATGTCAGCGGTTCGATGACCGGAGAGATGTTGAACCACGGCCAATCTCGGGGAAAGTGCCACATCTTCGGGTTGTAGACCAACCCGATGGCCCAGTTGTTGATCGGGTCCCACCACAACAGGGTGCTGGTGGCGATGACCATGAGTACGACCGGATGACCGGGCTGACGTCGCCAAGCCACAACCGACGCGATGAGGATGCCGACGGCGAGAAGCGCGCCCAGCATCTGTCCCCAGAACACCCAATCAAAGGGGTACAACAGCGGTTCCACCGGCGGAGGTTTACCTACCCCAGCTGGATTCGCGTTCTCCGGTGATACCGGGCCGTGTTTCTCTGCACTTGCCAGAACGAAGATCGCCAGCGCGACGGCGACCGTCCAGCCGATCCAGACCTTCCAACGCGTCTTGACGGACGGGCGCGTGCCGTCGTCGGCGCCCGTGGGTTCATCGACACGAATCGGTGGCTCCATGACACTCCGTGCTGTTTCACCGCGACCGTTGGTTGACGCGTGAGCCGAATCTCGCCTCAGTGGAGGACGATAGCTCATAATGTTCAGATTATGAACTATTTGGCTTGAGGCCCTGGTAGTGGGCGGGCGGGTATCGTATGGCAGCGTGGCCGACACCATTGGCGCTGCTGACGATGCCGACATCGTCGACTTCCTCGGCGCTGTCATGGATGTTCAACGCATGCTGTCGGCACTCACCATCCCCGTGGCCCACGAGTACGGGATCTCTGAACGTGGCTTGGGCATCGTGTTCCTGGTCCATGCCGGGCTCGACCGCCCCGGTTTGCTGCACGAATACCTCAATGTTTTGCCCAGCACGATCACCTCAGACATCGACAAGCTCATCGCCGCGGGACTGCTGCGACGGACGCCGTCGAAAACCGACCGGCGAGTCACCCGAATCGAGGTGACGCCGCGCGGCGCGGACGTGCAGCAGGAGTCGTTGCGCCGCCTGCATGAGTTCTTCCGCGCCAAGGTCGCCGGCGTCGCCCTCGAAGAACTCCATGACTGCATCGCCACTCTACGCAAGCTCAGTGGCGTGCCTGAGTCTCCAGTTCCCAATCCGCTGCGGTAACCCCCGCACCGGCATTGCCGAATGTAGATTCGACGGAAGTCATCTGGTTTGGAGCGGGTCGGGTTCGCGGGTCCTGTGCCGGCCGCGCAGCGCCGCGACCTTCGTGCCCGCCACCCGCTTCGGCGTGACGTTCACGAGGTAGGTGAGCGCCACGCCCGCGATCAATGCGGCCAGCACGCCGATCACCCGGTGGTCACCGAACAACGGATAGACCTGGTAGTGCGTCAGGTAGGTGTACAGCGACGCTTCGGCAAGCAGGCCGCACCCGATCGCCACCACCGCCGGACAACGCACGGCAGGCAGCCAGATCAACAGCGCAAACCCCGCCAGCACCAGGGTTTCCCGGCCGGTGTTGCCGAAGTAGCCGTGCACACCGACCGCCACCACGACGGTGACGAGCACGCGCTGCCAGGTGGCGGTGGACTTGGCCGCCACCCACCCGGCGGCGAAGAACCAGAACGCCAGCACCGTGAACCAGGCTTCGCGGCCCAGGCCGAAACCCGGCAGGTCGTAACGCAATACCAGCCCCACCGCCAGGAATACCGCGGCGAAGGCGAACGGGCAGCGTCGCTCCCACCGGTCGGCGGCGGGCACCGCGCACACCACGGCCAGCGCCACCAGGATCCAGACCAGCACTTCGACGAACCACAACCGGCCGGCGGTCATACTGTCGTGCGGTCCGAGGAACTTGTTGGCCAGCAACAGGTTCGATGCGTGATAGTCGTCGGTGATGACCAGGGCGACGGCCACCCAGGCGATGGCCGGCAGCGCGACCCAGGCAATCGTGGTGCGCAGGTGGCGCAAGCGCGCGGGCCGCGGCACCGGTGTCAGGCAGAACCGGCCGAAGTTGTACCCGGCCACCCCGAGCAACACGTGCGCGCCGCCCCACAGGGCGAACAGTTCGGCGTGGGAGCCGACGATCAGCACGATGGCCGCGGCACGCAACGCCACACTGGTCTCCACTGTCGCCCACCGACGCGGTCGGGATCCGCGGTTGCGCTCGAGTTCGTGCAACGGCATCCGGTGCCAGTCCTTCGGCAGCCGGCCCAGGGTCCGTTCCAACCGGACCGACATCGAGACGTAGGACAGCGAATTGCCGCCGAGGTCGACGAAGGTCGCGTCGCCGTCGATGGATTCCACCGGGACGTGCAGAACCTCGGCGAACAGGCTCCGCAGGTCGGTGGCATCCGTTCTCGGCGTGCCGGCGGCCACCTCGCGGACCGCCGCGTAATCAGGCTTGCCGGAGCTCAGTCGGGGAAGATCGTCGACGATCACGGCGCGCACCGCACTCGCGGGCACACCCGTCAGGTCAGCGGTCAGCTGCTGCACTCCGCGCGCGGTGGTCCGCGCCGCGCCGACAGCGGCGACGGCGAGTGCGTCGCCGTCGTCGGCGCACAGGGCCCTGACCCCGTGGTCGGCCAGAGTGGCCTGAAGCCGGTCGAGGTCGATGCGCAGCCCGAAAAGTTTCACGAACCGGCCACTGCGGCCGACGATCTCGTACAGACCGTCAGGTGTGCGGCGGGCGATGTCGCCGGTGCGCAACTCCTCGACCGTCGCGCCGAGGGCCAGATCCTCGGGCCCGTGTGCGTATCCGAGCATCACGTTGGCGCCGCGGTAGATCAGCTCACCCGTGCCGGCGGGCCAGGCGTCGCCAGCCCGGATCGACAGGCTTCCGCCGGGGATCGGACGCCCGATGGCCTCAGGGCGTGTCTGGGCCAATTCCGGTGGCAGATAGGCCATCCGGGCGGTGGCCTCGGTCGCCCCGTACATCACGAACAACTGCCAGCCCCGGCGTTGTCCGAGAGCGGCGAAGTGCCGAACCCGCTCCGGTGCCATCCGTCCGCCGGCCTGGGTGACGTACCGAAGGTGAGGTAGCTCCATGGTGTCGAAGCCGATGCGGTCGAGCAGGTCGAAGGTGTGCGGCACCCCGGCGAAGGTGGTGGCGCGGTGCCGGGTGAACAACGTCCAGAACTCGTCGTCGACCACCGAGCGATCGGTGAGGATCAATCCCGCACCGCGAAGCAGATGACTGTTGACCACCGAAAGGCCGTAGCAGTACGACATCGGCAAGGTGGTTGCCGCCCGGTCGGTTTCGGTGATCCCGAGATACTCGGCGATCGCACAGGCATTGCTGAGCAGGTTGGTGAAGGACAAGCGCACCAACTTGGGCGAACCGGTGCTGCCCGAGGTCGACATCAGCAGTGCCAGCTCGTCGTGCAGCCGGTGCGCGCTGTGGGTGCGCCGGTGATGGATGCCTGCGGCGTCGACCACGGTGTCGGGGGAGTAGGTCTCGATGATCGCGCGGTGGTCCCCTTCGACGGGCACCGGCACGGACACGTGCCCGGCGGCCAGTGCGCCCAGATAGTGCACCAGGGTGGGCAGATCGTTGCGCGTCTCGAGTAGCACCAGGCGGCGTCCCGGGCCCAGCGCCGTGGCGGCCTGTGACACGTGATCGGCCAGGGCGCGGTAGGTGACATGTTGGGTTTCGGTCACCACCGCGATCCGGTCGCCGTAGGCCCGCAACCGGTCGATGATGTCGCTCACGGCAACGCCACCCCGCAGCTACGGACGTCGATCCGCACCTTGGTGTCGCGGGCCGGCGGATCCAGGCTGTGCTGGCGCACCACGATGGGCGTGCCCGGCCCGGCCGGATCGATGGTGAGCAGCACGTCGTGGCCGAGGAACTCGGTGGCCACCACGATGCCCGTCGCGGCGGCTGCCTCGGCACTGCCCTCACCGTCGGAAATGACCGTGGCGACAAGCTGTTCGGGCCGCAGGACCACGGTGCACGGACCGTCGGGGGCGTCGGCCTGTACCGGTATGCGGCCCAGGGCGCAGTCCGCGACGCCGTCGGCGACGGTGCCGGAAACCGTGATGCAGTCCCCGAGGAATTCGGCGGTGAACCGGTCGGCGGGTTGGCGGTACACCTGCCGCGGTGTTCCCACCTGGGTGAATCGGCCCGCACGCATGACCGCGACCTGGTCGGAGATCGACAGCGCCTCCTCCTGGTCGTGGGTCACGATCAGGGTGGTGACGCCGGTATCGGACAGCACCCGGGCCACCGACTTTCGGGTGGCCGCGCGCAGTCCGGTGTCCAGTGCGCTGAACGGTTCGTCGAGCAGCATGACGACCGGCTTGCGGGCCAGCGCACGAGCCAAGGCGACCCGCTGTTGCTGACCGCCGGAGAGCTGATGCGGCCGGCGCTGGGCGAAAGCAGGATCCAGGGATACCGTCTCGAGCAACTCGTCGACCCTGGCCCTGGCGGCGGCACCGCGCTCACGCAATCCGTACGCGACGTTCTGGGCCACTGTCAGGTGGGGGAACAGGGCACCGTCCTGTGCCACGTAACCGATGTCGCGACGGTGCGGAGCCACCGTGCTGGTGGCGCTGGCGATCTGGCGTCCCCGGATGGTCACGGTGCCGGCGTCGGGGGACTCGAAGCCGGCGATCAACCTCAGCAGCGTGGTCTTCCCACACCCGGAGGACCCGACGACCGCGGTGATCGATCCGGCGGGCAGGGTCAGGTCGATGCCGTCCAGCACGGGGGTGCCGTTGAAGGACTTGCGAAGTCCGCGTACCTGCAGGACGTCCTCGGTCACAGGGCGGCCACCTTCGTCGACTGGCGCAACAACATGAGCGTCACGGGTACGGACAGCGCGATCAGCATCAGCGCGTACGGAGCGGCGGCGGCGTAGTCCAGCTCGCTGCTGAGCGACCAGAACCGCATCGCCAGGGTACGGGTGCCGGTGGGGGCGAGCAGCAGTGTCGCGGTCAGTTCGGTTGCCACCGCGACGAATACCAGCGATGCCCCGGCGGCGGCGGCAGGCGCGGTCAGCCGCAGGGTGATGCGCACAAACGTGCGAGGTGCCGATGCGCCGAGGGCCCGCGAGGCCTCTTCCACCGACGGCGGGACTTGGGCCAGGCCGGACCGCAAACTCACCAGAGCCCGGGGCAGGAACAGTAGAACGTAGGCGCAGATCACCAGGGCCGCAGTCTGATAGAGCGGCGGCGCGTATCGGATCGCCACCGTCACCAGGGCCAACGCCGTCACGATTCCGGGCATCGAACTGGTGATGAAGTTGGCGCCCTCGACCGAGCGGGCCAACAGGCCGCGGTAGCGGACCGCCACCCAGGCGAACGGGAAGGCCAGCACGGTGGTCAGCGCTGCGGCGGCCCCGGCCAGCGCGGCCGTCTGGCCCAGTGCGGTCCCGATCTGGCCGAACTCCCACACCTGAGCGCCGCCGATCCACAACCACCGGGTCAGCGTCCACAACGGCACGCCCAATGCGAGTGCCGCCAGCAGCGAGAGCCCGGCGGTGGCGGGTATCGTGGTGCGGCCCAGGCGCATCGGCGCGGCCCCGCGTTGCGCGCCCGATCCGACGCGGGCGAACCGGGCGTTGCCTCGAGCGCCCGCCTCGGTGATCAACAGCAGCAGGCACAACAACACCAGCAGGCCGGCGAGGGTGGCGCCGGCCGCGCCGTCGAACGTGGCCTGGAACTGTTCGAAGATCGCGGTGGTGAAGGTGGAGAAGCGGATCATCGCGAACGCGCCGTACTCGGCCAGCAGATGAACACCGATCAGCAGGGCGCCGCCGAGGATCGCCAGACGCAGCTGCGGCAGCACGACCCGGAAGAACACCCCGGACGACCCGGAACCCAGGGACCGGGCGGATTCCTCCAACGCCGGGTCGATGCGGCGCAGCGTGGCGGCGGCGGGTACGTAGACGAAGGGGAAGTAGGAGAGCGTCGCGATCAGCACCCCGGCCCACAATCCGTGCAGCCACGGCAGCACGCTGACCCAGGCGTAGCTGTTGACGAATGCGGGGACCGCCAGCGGCGCCACGAACACCGGCCGCCACCAGGTGCGCCCGGGCAGGTCGGTGCGCTCCACCAGCCATGCCGCACCGACACCGAGTACCACGCACACCGGCACTGTGATCAACACCAGCCCAACGGTGTTGAGCAGGAGTTCACCGACGCGGGGCCGCACTACCAGTTCGATCACCCGGGCCGGCCCGGTCGTGATCACCGACCAGCCGACGTAGGCCAGCGGGATGAAGGTGGCCGCCAGCAACAGACCGACGGCGGTGCTCAGCACCGGGCCCGGCCGGGTGCCGTCGGCGGGCTGTTGCGCGTCGGGCTGAGACGATGGTGCTTGCGTCGCAACCAATTACAGCAAGCCGGCTTTCGTCATCAGGTCGGTGACCTTGGCGGCATCGAGGTTGGACGGGTTGACCGCCGGAGCCTGCAACGTGTCCAGCGGCGGCAGGTCGGGGTTCGCCGGCACCCCGCTGGCGACCGGGTACTCGTATGACGTCCCTTTCTGCAAGACCTCCTGCCCGGTCTTGCCCGTGATGAACCGGAGGAACTGCTGGGCCTGCTCCGGCTTCTTGCTGGAGTTCAGTACACCGCCGCCGGAGAGGCTGACGAACGCTCCCGGGTCCTCGTTCTTGAAGTAGTGCAGCGCGGTGTTCCCGCTGATCTCCTTGGTCTTGGACTGATCGCGGAACCAGTAGTAGTGGTAGATCACCCCACCGTCGACCTGACCGTCGTTGACCGCGCGCAGGGTGGCGATGTTGTCCTGGAGCACAACGGCATTGGTCTTCATTCCGGCAAGCCATTGTGCGGTGGCCGGTTCGCCGGTCAATTCGAGCATGGCCGCGACGATCGCCTGGAAGTCGGCCTTGGCCGGCGGTGCACCCCAGCGGCCCTTCCACTGTGGCTGCTGCAGATCCATGATCGAGCGGGGCAGCTGGTCGGCCGGCAGCTTGGCCTTGTTGTAGACGAAGACGGTCGAGCGCGCCGCCACCCCGGTCCACTTGTTCGACGATGGCCGGAACTGGGCGGGGACCTGATCGAGGGTCTGCTGCTCGACGTCGGCGAACAATCCGGCCCGCTCGACGGCGGCCATCGCCGGGGAATTCTCGGTGAGGAACACGTCGGCCGGCGAGGCGTTGCCCTCGGCCACCAGCTGGTTGCCGAGCTCGGTGTCACCGCCCTGCCGGTAGGTGACCTTGATGCCGGTCTCCTTGGTGAACGCGTCGATCCATTCCTTGGTGAGCGATTCGTGCTGGGCGTTGTAGATCAACAGCTCGTCGGACTCTGAATCGGTGCACGCGACCATGGCGACCCCGACGGCGACAGCGGACAGGAGAACAGCGACCCGGCGACTCCAACGTGTGCGCATCGAGCATCCCTTCGGCGTTAGCTGAGCATCACCTAAGAACCTTACCGATCTGAGCGGTGCCGGGAACCGGTCACGGGCAAACTGGCCGGCACCCTGCCTGTGCATGAAATCGACGCTGGGGATAACTCGGGCTGACCGAGCCTGTTCTGTCGGACCCTGTCCCCACGGTGTGGGCATGAGTTCTCTGACACGGGCCGAGATCGGCGCACTGGGTGAACAGTTGGCCGTCGAGCATCTGGCGGCGCAGGGCTTGCGCACGTTGACTCGCAACTGGCGCTGTCGCTATGGCGAGCTGGACGTGATCGCCGAAGAGGTCGCCACCAACACGGTGGTCTTCGTCGAGGTGAAGACCCGCACCGGGGACGGGTTCGGTGGCCTGGCCGAGGCGGTGACGGCGCAGAAGGTGCGCCGCATCCGGCGGTTGGCCGCCCTGTGGCTGGCCGAGCAGGAGGCCCGGTACGCCGCGCTGCGGATCGATGTGATCGGGGTCCGGATCGGGCGGCGCCGGGAACCGGAGCTGACGCACCTGGCGGGGGTGGGCTGAAATGGGTTTGGGCAGAGCCTATTCGGTGGCGGTGCGCGGCGTGGACGGCGTCATCGTGGAGATCGAGGCCGACATCACCTCGGGGCTGCCGGGTGTACACCTGGTCGGGTTGCCCGACACCGCCCTACAGGAATCACGGGATCGGGTGCGGGCGGCGATCACCAACTGTGGCAACAGCTGGCCGATGTCGCGGCTCACGCTCGCGCTGTCGCCGGCCACATTGCGCAAGGTTGGGTCGGCGTACGACATCGCGTTGGCGGCGGCGGTGCTCTCGGCGCACACGAAGACCGCCTGGGCGCGGTTGGAGAAGGCGGTGCTGCTCGGCGAGCTCGCGCTCGACGGCCGGGTCCGCCCCATCCACGGCGTCCTGCCTGCGGTGCTGGCCGCCAAGCAGGAAGGCTGGCCCATGGTCGTCGTGCCCGTCGACAACCTGGCCGAGGCCAGCCTGGTCGACGGGATCGAGGTGTGCGGGGTGCGCACATTGCGGCAGCTGCAGGCCTGGCTCGACGGCAAGAGCGATCTGCAGGGGCGGGTTTCGGCCCAGGGGTATGTGCCGGAACAGACGGCGGACCTTGCCGACGTGGTCGGTCAGGCCAAGGCCCGCTACGCCGTCGAGGTGGCCGCCGCCGGTGCCCACCACCTGATGCTGACCGGGCCACCCGGCATCGGGAAAACGATGTTGGCCCAGCGTCTTCCGGGATTGCTGCCACCGCTGTCGCATGGCGAGTCGCTGGAGGTGACGACGATCCATTCGGTGGCCGGGCTCTTGGCCGGGGACACCCCGTTGATCACCCGGCCGCCGTTCGTGGCTCCGCACCACACCTCGAGCGTGGCGGCACTGGTGGGTGGTGGAAGTGGGTTCGCGCGGCCCGGCGCGGTCAGCCGGGCACACCGGGGCGTGCTGTTCCTCGACGAATTCGCCGAGATGGGCTCCAGTGCACTGGAAGCATTGCGAACTCCGTTGGAGGACGGCGAGATCCGGCTGGCCCGCCGGGACGGGGTGGCGCGTTATCCGGCCCGGTTCCAATTGGTGCTGGCAGCCAACCCGTGTCCGTGCGCGCCACCCAATTCGGCCGACTGCATCTGTTCGGCCCAAGCCAAGCTGCGGTATCGAGGCAAGCTGTCGGGGCCGCTGGTGGACCGCGTCGACCTGCGGGTGGAGCTGTACCCGGTCAATGCGGGGGCGTTCACACCGCAGGCCGGGGAGTCCAGCGCTGTGGTGCGGGAACGCGTCGGCGCGGCGCGGCTCGCCGCCCAAGAGCGGTGGAAACCGTATGGGATCGGCACCAATGCGGAGGTCAGCGGTTCGCTGCTGCGGCGCGAATTCCGATTGCCGAAAGGTGTGATGGAGCCGTTGCGGTCCGTGCTCGACCGCGGGGTGATCAGCATGCGGGGAGCCGACCGCTGTATGAGGGTGGCCTGGACGCTGGCCGATCTGGCCGGCCGGACCATGCCCGCCCACGAAGACGTCGCCGCTGCGCTGAGCTTCCGACAGGCCGGGATCGTGCCATGACCGATGAGGTGCGGCGCGCATGGGCGTATCTGTCGCGAGTGGCCGAGCCGCCGTGCCCGGAACTGACCGCTCTCGTGGCGCAGCTCGGCCCGGTCGAGGCTGCGGGTCGGGTGAAAGCCGGGCGGGTCGAGCCGGAGGTGTTGTCCAAGGTAGAAGCTCGCCAAGAATTAGATTGTGCGGCAAACGATCTGGACATCCTGGATCGAATGGGCGGGCGGTTGATCACCCCGGACGACGACGAGTGGCCGCTGCTGCGATTCCGGGCTTTTCGTGGGGGTGACGTGCTCAAGCGCCCGAACGGTCATCCGCCGCTCGTGTTGTGGGCCAGCGGGCCAACCCGCCTTGATGAGGCGACCGAGCGGGCCGCCGCGATCGTCGGTACCCGGGCGGCGACGGCGTACGGCGAGCACGTCGCCGCGGACCTGGCGGCAGGTCTCGTCGAACGGGAGGTCACCGTGGTGTCCGGCGGTGCCTATGGCATCGACGGGGCAGCGCATCGCGCGGCGCTGGCCTGTGAGGGCGAGACTGTGGCGATCGTGGCAGGCGGCATCGACAATCCGTACCCGGCCGGTCACAGTGCCCTGTTCCACCGGATCCGCCGGGAATGCCTGTTGGTCAGCGAGTACCCGCCGGGCACGGCACCGGGGCGGTTGCGCTTTCTCACCCGCAACCGGCTGGTGGCCGCCCTCACCGGCGCGACCGTGGTGGTGGAAGCCGGCCTGCGCAGCGGAGCGGCCAACACCGCGGGGTGGGCCAAGGTCTTGGGCCGGTCGGTGTGCGCGGTGCCGGGCCCGGTGACCTCGGCCGCATCGGCGGGGTGCCACGCACTCCTGCGCGACGGCGCCATGCTGATCGGCCGGGCCGAACAGGTGGTCGAACTCGTCGGGCGCGTGGGCGAATTGGCACGGGAAGAACGCCATCCGGAAACCCCGCTCGACGGGCTCGCGCCGGCGGAGAAACGGGTCCACGACGCGCTACCCGCGCGTGGCGCCCACACCGTGGACGAGATCGCGGCGCTCGCCGGTCTTCCGCCGCATCAGGTGCTGGGCCCGTTGACCATGCTGGAACTCGCCGGGTTGGTCGAGAGCGTGGACGGATGCTGGCGGATCGTCCGTCGACGACGTGCCCGGCTGTCCCGATCCGACGGCGGGCCGCGCTAACTGACGCAGGCGTCGGGATGGTGCCGATTCACCGTCGGGCCTGCTCCTCCGGTGTTAATTTGCCTTCATCGAGTGAGCTCGCAACCCTGACGTGCGCCCGCGTCTGACCGGCCGTTCGTCGGGTCTGGGGAGGGTTCGACATGAGCACAGCCGCTGACCGCGCCGCCCAGCTGACTCTGGTCGCGCGCCTGAAATCGGCCTATCCAGAATTGCCCGACGCCCCGACACCGGACCTGCTCGACCACGACCGCCTCACCGCGTATCTGAAACCGGTCCACGATGTCGGGGGCGAGCCGGACGCTCCGATCAAGTACGAGAACAAGGACTACGAGTACTGGGAGCACATGACCTATGTCCTGTGCGAGGTGCTCGGCTGGCGCGGCATCTGGTTGTCCGAGGAGCGACGCCGGATGTGCAACGTGGATGTCGGGCGAGCGGTGTACCTGGGCTTTCCCTATTACGGCCGGTGGCTGCTGTCGGTCGCCCGGGTCCTCGTCGAGAAACACCACATCGGCTTGACCGAACTGTCCGAGCGGATGGCCGAGGTCCAGGAACGCTACGCCGGTGGGCTGGTCGGCAAGCACCTGGAGGCCCGGCCCAAGGGCGAAGGGGACGGGTCGAACGTCAAACGCAACAGTCACGTCGTGCACGCCAAGGGCAAAGGCGATCCGCAGGTCTACGCCGGGCGGGCGGGGGAGCCGCGGTTCTCGGTCGGCGACCCGGTGGTGGTGCGCGAACTGCCCGTGATCTTCTACACGCGCACCCCCGAGTACGTGCGCGGCGCCCGCGGCGAGATCGCGGCGGTGGCATACGAAAGCCCGGCGGCCGAGGACGAAACCTGGGACCGCACCGACGCCGCACCGGAATGGTTCTACGTCGTGAGCTTCACCATGGCCGAGCTGTGGGACGACTACACGGGCACGGCCACCGACACGTTGAGAACCGAGATCCCCGAGCACTGGTTACAGGCAGCCGACTGAACTCAGCACGAAGGGCGCACCATGGCAGAGCACGATCACGACCACGACCACGAGCGCACCGTCAAGCCGATGGTCGACGAGATCACCGACTTCGAGGTCCTTGAGATCGCGCTGCGCGAATTATGTATCGAGAAAGGGATTTTCACGGCTGAGGAGCACCGCCTGTTCACCGAGTTCGCCGAACAGATCGGCCCCACACCGGCCGCCCGGCTGGTCGCCCGGGCCTGGCTGGATCCCGACTTCAAACAGCTCGCTGCCGACGAGCCGATGGCCGCCAGCAAGGCGGTCGGCGTCGATTGGCTGGAACCCACCGGATTCGGTACACCCAGCGACTTCACCGCATTCCAGATCCTCGAGGACACCCCGACGGTGCACCATGTGATCGTCTGCGCACTGTGCTCGTGCTATCCGCGCCCGATCCTCGGCAATTCGCCGGAGTGGTACCGCACGCCCAACTATCGCCGCCGGATGGTGCGCTGGCCGCGGCAGGTGCTCGCCGAGTTCGGGCTGTACCTGCCCGGCACCGTCGAAGTGCGCGTGCAGGATTCGAATCAGAAACACCGCTTCATGGTGATGCCGATGCGTCCGGAAGGTACCGACGGCTGGAGCGAGGATCAGCTCACCGAGATCATCACCCGCGACTGCCTGATCGGGGTCGCACTGCCCAAGCCCGGTGTGACCACCAACGTCATCACCGAGACCAGGCCCGCGATGCACCCTGCCGGCGAATGACGGAGTCACCGATGAACGCCGCGAACGACCCGACCGCGGTTGAGAACGCCATCCCGACGCTGGAGCAGATTGTGGAGCGCAATCAGGTCTGGCCGCTGATGGCCGCCAAATACGGCGTCGAAAACCTTGTTCCACCGTGGAAGACCAGCCTCGACGGGCTGTGCGATGCCCTCGACCACTCCGCCGGTGACGCCGGGGTCCCCGATTTCAAGCAGCGCCGTGACGAGGAAGACCTGTTGTCGTCGACCGTCTACGCCGAACTGCCATACCCAGAGAACCGACTCGTGTCCCTCGCGCACTCGCTGCTGGCGCGCGGGGTGATCTCCGAATCCGAGTTGCGGGCGCGGCTGGACGTGGTTCGGCGGCGACTCGAGGCCTGACGAGGTAGCCCCCGGGCCCGCCGATCATCTCCGTATAGTCGATGAGGTCGGCTAATAAACGAGCGGCAGCGGATCTTTGGAGGCGCCATGGCAGCACGGCCCGTGCACACGTTTCAGGTAGTACGTCGCGAGCAATTGACCGACCACATGGTCAGGGTGGTGCTCGGGCAGGCGGGCGGTGGCGCCGGTTTCGACACGTTCTCGCCCAGCGACTTCAGCGATGCCTACGTCAAACTCGTCATCGTTCCCGAGGGCGTCGACGTGTCGGCGCTGCCACAGCCCTTGACGCTGGACAGCTTTCAGGACCTGCCCGCCGAGCAGCGACCGACCGTGCGCACCTACACCGTGCGCAAAGTCGACACGGAGCTCGGCGAGATCAGCATCGACTTCGTTGTCCACGGTGACCACGGCGTGGCCGCGCCATGGGCCGCGACGGCCGAACCGGGCCAGCCGGCCTACCTGATGGGTCCGAGTGGCGCCTATTCCCCCGACCCGGCCGCCGACTGGCATCTGCTGGCCGGCGACGAAGCCGCGCTCCCGGCGATCGGTGCAGCGCTGGAAGTGTTGCCCGCCAATGCGATCGGCAAGGTCTTCATCGAGGTGGCCGGCCCCGAGGACGAGGTCGAGCTCACCGCACCCGACGGCGTTCAGGTGAACTGGATCTACCGCGGCGGGCGCGCCGACCTGATCGGCGACGAGCGGGCCGGGGACAACGCGCCACTGGTCGCCGCGGTCAAGGAGGCGGCCTGGCTGCCGGGGCAGGTTCAGGTGTTCATCCACGGCGAGGCGCAGGCCGTGATGCACAACCTGCGCCCATACATCCGCAAGGAGCGCGGCGTCGAGGCCAAGTGGGCGTCGTCGATCTCGGGTTACTGGCGCCGCGGGCGCACCGAGGAGACCTTCCGGCAGTGGAAGGCCGAGCTGGCGAAAGCCGAGGCCGACACCGCCGGCTGACGCCGGATGGCAAGGTAGCCGTCATGGCGTATGGCGACTACCAACTCGAGATCTACCTGCAAGGCCTGTCCGGCGTGCTGCCGACCATGCCGATGGACTATGCGGGCCTGGAGGCCAAGGCCCAGGCGGCGATGCCCGCGTCGATCTGGTCGTACGTGGCCGGCGGGGCCGGAGACGAGCGCACGCAGCAGGTCAACCGCACCGCGTTCGACCGGTGGGGGCTGATGCCGCGGATGTTCAACGCCCACCGCGAGCGCGATCTGTCCGTCGATCTGTTCGGCCTCACCCTGCCCTCACCGCTGTTCATGGCGCCGATCGGGGTGCTGGGCATCTGTGGGCAGGACGGTCACGGCGACCTGGCCGGCGCCCGGGCGGCCGCACGCACCGGGGTCCCGATGGTGTTGTCCACCCTGACCGAGGATCCGCTGGAGGATGTCGCCGCCGAATTCGGTGACACCCCGGGCTTTTTCCAGCTGTACACGCCGACCGACAAGGAGCTGGCGGCCAGCCTGGTGCAGCGCGCCGAGAAGGCCGGTTTCAAAGGCATCGTGGTCACGCTGGACACCTGGGTTCCGGGTTGGCGGCCGCGGGACCTGGCCACCTCGAACTTCCCGCAGTTGCGCGGCAAGTGCCTGGCCAACTACACCAGCGACCCGGTGTTCCGGGCCGGGCTACAGCAGCCACCGGAGGAGAACCCGCAGGCGACCGTGCTGCGGTGGGTCAGCCTGTTCGGCAATCCGCTGACCTGGGACGATCTGCCGTGGCTGCGGTCGCTGACCACACTGCCGCTGATCCTCAAGGGCATCTGTCACCCCGATGACGTGCGGCGCGCCAAGGACGGTGGCGTCGACGGCATCTACTGCTCCAATCATGGTGGGCGCCAAGCGAACGGAGGGCTGCCGGCGATCGACTGCCTGCCCGGTGTGGTTGAGGCCGCCGACGGTCTGCCGGTGCTGTTCGATTCCGGAATCCGCAACGGAGCCGACATCGTCAAGGCCCTGGCGCTCGGCGCCACCGCCGTAGGTGTCGGCCGCCCGTATGCCTACGGTCTGGCATTGGGTGGGGTCGACGGCATCGTGCACGTGCTCCGGTCCCTGCTCGCCGAGGCCGACCTGATCATGGGCGTCGACGGGTATCCGACGCTGGCCGACCTCACGCCCGACACGCTGCGCCGCGTCGAGTAGCGCGGCCGCCTTCGGGCCGCGCCGCGAAGCCGGATTGACCGATCCGGCTGCGCCGGCCTTCTTGTCACGCTGGAGTGGCCCTCGTGCTCGATAGCCACTCCAGCGGACGAATGATCGCAAAATCCCGGGTGGACGCGTCTGGTCATTGATTATTCATCGGTGTAGCATTTTCCTTCATGAGTGTAGAAACCGTTCGCGGACGGGCCGCCCATCTGGGCCCCGAGCGGCGGCGCCCGCAGGTGCTGGATGCGGCACTGGCAATCGCGGTCAGTGACGGCGTTGCTGCCGTCACGATCGGCGCGGTCGCGCAGCGACTCAAGGTCACCCGACCGGTGGTGTACTCGTGCTTCTCCGATCGGGTTGAACTGCTCAGAGCGCTGTTGGAGCGCGAGCTGGGTCTGCTGATCCAAGGGGCGATCGACGCGCTGCCCTACAACCGCGCCGATGCCGACGAAACCGTGTTCGTCGAAGGTTTCCAGGCGCTACTCGAGACCGTTGCCGGCCGGCCCGATTCCTGGCGGCTCGTGATGAGCGCCGATCCGGACCCGGCCGTGGCGAAGCACTTCCGTAACGGCCGTGCGGTGATGGTCGACAAGGTCTCGAGGCGGCTGGCGCCCACGCTGAACCGCTGGGGCACCGTCGATGCCGACAAGAAGCTGCCGGTGTTGGTGGAGCAGTTCGTCTCCACATGTGAAGGCGCGGTGCGGACCTTGTTGCACGACGACGGAAAAGACTGGACCCCAATAACTTTGGGTGAGTTCATCGGATCGGCCACCTACCGGGCGTTTCGCACCGCCTGATCGCAGCGCAGAGGAGATGTCACATGTCTGATCTTCAGCCGATGGCTGACTACGGGTTCTTCGGGCCGGATTCGGTGACCTGGAAGGTGTGGGGTCATGCGACCACGCCGATCATCGGATTGCAACGCGCCGTGGTGGTCGAGGAACTCGACCCCGCCCTGATCGCAGCGGTGGACACCACCGGGGCCAATTACGACAGGCCGCGTACCCGCTACGACCGGACTGTGCGCTATTTCGCGATGGTTGCCTTCGCCGACACCGAGTCGGTGCTCAAGGCCGCCGACGTTCTGGTCAAAGTCCACTCGAAAGCCATCGGCACCGAACCGCTCAGCGGAAACAAGTACGACGCCAACGATCCTCACTCGCAGCTGTGGATCCTGCTCACGGGCTGGCACTCGGTGCTCAAGGCCTACGAGCTCTACGGTGGCGGAAAGCTGACCGCCGACGAAGAGGCTCGCTACTGGCAGGACTGTGCGAAGGCCGCGGAGTTCCAGACGTGCGATCCGGCCGACGTACCGCGCACGCGTGAGGGGATCAACGAGTACTTCGAGCAGATGCGCCCGCACCTGGCCGTCAGCGAGGCTGCCCGCGCCATGATGGACCACCTGCTCAACGCCAAGGTGGTGCTGCCGCCGGCACCGCGGGTCGCGAAGCCGGCCGTCGGGATCCTCAACTGGTTCCTGCGCGCGGGGACCATCGCCACCATGCCGCGCTGGATGCGGCGGCTCAGCGGATTCGACCAGCCCCGCCTGGTCGACCATGCCGTACGGCCGGTGCTCAAGCTCGGGTTCGGTGTCGTCGATCGGGTACCCAGGCTGAAACTGTTGGTGGCCAGGGTCATTGCACCGTCGGTCGTGCCGATCGCCGGACCGTACATCATGGGTGTGCCGCCGCGGTCCGCCGAGGTCTTGAGTCCGGAAGAAGGACGCAGGCGGTACGGCTACGTCAAACCCGCCGACGCTCACAAAGAGCTGCGGGCCCGCCAGCACGAGCGCGTGTTCGGGGAGGGACAGCCGCCCAGCGATGAAGGCCTCATCGAATCTCAGCCCTATCTCGGGAGTTTGGCATGACCACGCGATCTGACATCCTGTTCGACCCCAACCGGACCGACTTCGCCCAGTTCGACACCCGAACCAGGAAGATTTTCCGGTCCACCATCGACTTCTTCGAGTCGCACGGCAAGCGGTGGCTCAAGCAGCAGGACCGGGACCGGGTCTGGTACAGCGACTTTCTCGACCTGGTCAAGCGGGAGGGTATCTTCGCGACGTTCCTGACGCCGGCGTCGGAGGCCGACGGTGATCCCGACAAACGTTGGGACACCGCGCGTAATGCCATGTACAGCCAGATTCTCGGCTTCTACGGTATGCAGTACTGGTACGTCTGGCAGGTCACGATCCTCGGACTCGGGCCGATCTGGCAATCGGAGAACCAGACAGCCCGCAAAAAGGCTGCCGCCCTGTTGGATTCGGGGGAGATCTTCGCTTTCGGGCTGTCCGAGCAGACTCACGGCGCCGACGTCTACTCGACCGACATGGTGCTGGAACCCGGCCCTGATGGCTCGTACACCGCGACCGGGGGCAAGTACTACATCGGCAACGGCAACCTGGCCGGCATGGTCTCGGTGTTCGGCCGTCGCTCCGACAAGCCGATCATCGACAGCTCCGATCTCGACCGGCGCCGCCCAGAGCGCGATTTCGACGGCTATCTGTTCTTCGCGGCCGACAGCCAACATCCGAACTACCACCTGCGCAAGAACGTCGTGGACGGCCAGATGTATGTCGCGGCCTTCGATCTGGAGGACTATCCGGTCGCCGCGGACGACATCCTGCATGAGGGCAAGGCGGCCTTCAACGCCGCCATCAACACCGTGAACATCGGCAAGTTCAACCTCGGCTTCGGTGCCGTCGGTGCCTGCGAGCACGCCATGTACGAGTCGGTCACCCACGCCGAGAACCGGATCCTGTTCGGCCGGCGCGTCACCGAGTTCCCGCAGATCCGACGGATGCTCGCGGATGGTTACGCGCGGTTGGTCGGCATGAAGCTCTACAGCGAGCGGGCCATCGACTACATGCGCAGCGCCGGGCCGAACGACCGCCGGTACCTGCTTTTCAACGCCATCGAGAAGATGAATGTCACCCGCGAGGGGGAGAAGGTCATCACGCTGCTGGCCGACACGATCGCGGCCCGCGCTTTCGAATCCGACATGTACTTCACGATGGCACTACTGGGCGTGACCGGTCTGCCTCGTCTCGAAGGCACGGTGCACGTCAACATGGCGCTGTCGCTGAAATTCATGCAGAACTACATGTTCGGTGCATCCGATGCCGCTTTGGCGGCCCTGAATATTCTGCCTGTCGGGCGAGCACCGGCCCCGGTGGTGAACGCACTCGCCGGTGGCCTGCGCGCCGCCGGTGGAGTCCTTGCGGATTCGTTCGTGGCGCAACGCATTCCACAACTGCGGCCGTTGCTGTCGGATGTGCCCGAGGTGTCGACCCGCCGAGACAGCGTCGATGACGACTTCCTGTTCCGGCAGGGGCCCAGCAGTGGTTTGGCGAAGATCAGGTTCGGAGACTGGCAGACGGTGCTGCGTCGGTTCGCCGGAACACCGAATGTCGCGGTGTTCCTGGCCCAGGCGCAGGCGCTGCAGACGCTGCTGGCGGTGGCGACACCCAGCGCTGAGCAACAGCGCAACGTCGACTTCCTGTTCGCCGTCGGGGAGATGTTCACCCTCATCCCGTATGCCCAGCTGATTCTGGAGCAGGCCGAGATCGAGGAGATCGCGACAGATCTGGTCGACCAGCTTTTCGAAGTCCTGGTTGCCGAGATGTCCACAAATGCGACCAAGCTGCATTGCCATCCCGATGCCAATGCCGTGCAGCGGCAGCGAGCACTCGACATCGTCCGACAACCCGTCGCCGACGCCGCCCGGCACGACCGCATGGTGTCCCGCGTGCGGGCGTTGGCCGGCTGCTACGAGATGAACCCGTGATGGTCACACGGCGATAGCGGCCCGGCGCGTCGGCTGCAGGCGGAGGCATGATCTGTCACGGTAAGGGCATGGAGTCCGGCGACCAGGAGCGCAGCGACCGGGGGATGGGCCCCGTCATCGCCGAGTTCGACGAGTACCTGGCGCTGCAGTGCGGCAGATCTGAGCACACCCGCCGGGCGTACCGGGGGGACCTGAGGGCGTTGTTCGAGTTCACCGGCGGTGGCCTGGAGACGCTGACCCTGCCGACGTTGCGGTCGTGGCTGGCCGCACAGGCCGCGGCGGGAACGGCGCGGACCACCCTGGCGCGGCGGACCTCGTCGGTCAAGACGTTCAGTACGTGGGCGGCGCGGCGCGGCCTGCTGTCCGATGACCACGCGGCCCGGTTGCAGGTGCCCAAGGCCCGACGCACCCTGCCCGCCGTGCTTCGTCGGGACCAGGCGGTCGACGCCATGGAGGCGATGAATTCCGCGGCAGCAGAAGGCGATCCGCTGGCGCTGCGGGACCGGCTGGTCGTCGAGATGCTGTACGCGACCGGGATCAGGGTCAGCGAACTGTGCGGGCTGGACATCGACGACGTCGACACGCCGCGCCGGGTGCTGCAGGTGCTGGGTAAGGGCAACAAACAGCGCACGGTCCCGTTCGGGGAACCGGCGCACGTGGCATTGACGGCGTGGCTCACGGATGGCCGGCCGGCGCTGGCCACCGCCGATTCCGGCCCGGCGCTGTTGCTCGGCGCGCGCGGCAAGAGGCTGGACCCCCGCCAGGCGCGCACCGTGGTGCACCAGACCGTCTCCGCCGTCGACGGTGCACCCGACATTGGTCCGCACGGTCTGCGGCACAGCGCCGCCACGCATCTGCTCGAGGGTGGTGCCGATCTTCGCATCGTGCAGGAGCTGCTGGGCCACACGTCGCTGGCCACCACGCAGCTCTACACCCACGTGACCGTGGAACGGTTGCGTGCGGTGCACGATCAGGCCCACCCGCGGGCCTGAGTCGGCGAGTGTCGGCTCGCGTGCGGGTCTGCGTGGAAAATGCGCACACAAGCCAACTTTCGGCGCGAAGAGAGGTGAGCAGATGACCCGGGCGGTCATAGACCTGCCGTCAGGCCCGGTTTCCTACCTGAGCTGGGTTCCCGACCAACCGGCCGCCACCGTCGTGTTGCTGCACGGCGGGGGAGTGGACAACGCATCGTTGTCGTGGGGCGGCATCGGCCCGCGGCTCGCCCAGGCGGGCTATCGCGTCGTCGCGCCGGATCATCCCGGCTACGGCCACAGCGCCCCGGCGCGATTGCCGGTGACGCAGGAGCGCCTGGTCGCCTACGTGGGGGAGTTGGTCGACGCACTCGGCTTGGAGCGCTACGCGATCGGCGGTCTGTCGCTCGGCGGGGGCATGACCATCGGCCATGTGCTGGACCGGCCGGAGCGGGTCACGGGCGCGATGCTGCTGGGCAGCTACGGCATCATGCCGCGGCTGTCGGACGGACCGCTGTCCGGCGTGCGGCAACTCCTCACCTGGGCCACGGTGCGCACCGGCCTGCTGGGGGCGGCCACCCGGTGGGTGGGCACCAATCGCCGGGCGATGGTGCGCAGCATGCAGGCCCTGATCACCGACCCCACTGCGCTGACCGACGCGTTGATCGACGAGATCATGGCGGCGGCAGGCCAAAAGGACGGGTTCGTCGCGTTCGAACAATGGCAACGCGACCAGGTCGGGTGGAACCGGCAGCGTACGGACTACACCGGACGGCTGGCCTCGTTTCCCCGACCGGCGCTCGTCGTACACGGTGAATGCGACCCGGGCGTGCCGGTGGCCCGTGCCCGTGCGGCTGCTGCCCTGATTCCCGACTCGAAACTGAAAATCGTTGCGGGGGCCGGTCATTGGGTGCAGCGTGACCGGCCCGACATCGTGCTCGACGCGATGACCGAGTTCCTGAGCGGCCTCGCGGAGAGTTAACGCACCAGCTTGATCACCTCGGCCAGGTGCGGCAGTGCCGATTCGCGGCCCGGCCAGGCGTCGAACGCCGTCCAGTAGCTGATCCCGAACCGGCGCTGCCGGTCCACCAGCGCCTCGGCCATCTGCTCGTAGCTGCCGAACAGTGCGAACGGGGATCGCAGCAGCAGGTCAGCCGATGCGCCCAACGGTTCGGCCAGCTCGGCGGCCGCGGCCGCGGGATCGTCGGTGTGGACCACGAATTGCAGTAACGCGTTCAGTTCGATGCCGTCGAACCGGTCATCGGCGGCCGCGCGGACGACGGCGATCCGGTCGAGCAGGCCGCTGGCATCGAAGTGGGTGAGCCGTACTTCGGTGGCGTCGTGGTTGTGGCTGAAACCCGCCAGTCCGGCGATGTCGGCGGCCCGGCCGGCCAGTTGCAGAACCCGCGTGCCGTTGCCGCCGATGAGCAGCGGCACCTTCACTCCCGGCGGTGCGACGAGAGCCCCGGCCTCCGCGCGCACACAGAAGTGCGCGCCGTCGACATCCACCGGCTCACCGGCCAGCAGCGGGCGGATCACGTCCACCGACTCGACCAGCCGGTCCACCCGGGTGCCACCCGGATCGAATTTCAGTCCGGCGGCGTCGTATTCGGACTTCATGTGGCCCGCACCCAGGCCCAACTCGAACCGGCCACCCGACAACGACGCCACGGTCACGGTCTCGCGGGCGGTCTCGACGGGGTGGCGCAGATCGTTGTTGAGCACCAGCGTCCCGGTACGCAGGCGCGACGTGACGGCACAGGCGGTGGCCGCGCCGCTGAACGGCGCGACGGTGGGCGCCAGATGGTCGGGAATGGTCAGCACATCGAACCCGGATGCTTCGACGGTGACCGCGAAATCGGCGAATTCCGCACCGCGCGGCAACGCGGTGTGCAGGCCGAATCGCATGGGCCGGTTGCGGTGGGATTGCGACGCGACGGTCATGGTTCCGACAGTAGGGCGCTCGCCGCGCAGTGAGTATGCGCGAACCTGTTTAGCCGGTACTCGTCGTGCCGATTCTGGCTCGGCGCTTGTCGTCCAGGTACGCGACCGCCCCCCCGAACACGAACAGCACGCCGGCGAACAACAGGATTCCGCCGAAGCTGGCCAGATGGAAGCCTTCCTCGCGGTTTCGTGACCGCTGCTCGTCGTAGTCATACAGATATGCCGAGCTTCGAACGACGTTGCGGCACTGATCTCCCCGGTTCATCACCCAGTCGCCGCAGGTCACATCGGTGCCGAAGGCCAGCTCCAACCCGGGAATGGCCAGTGCCAGGCCGACACCGAAACACACCACGGTGCAGATCGACCCAAAGATCCATCGCGCCTTGCTCACCTGTTCGCCTTCCCCCGAGACCAGGGATGAGGCTAACGGCAACCTCGACACGGCATCAGCACCAAATTCCAGACAGCGGCGCAGTCAGAATGTGTGTCGGTCAACCACCCAGCGGCTTGAGCCGGATCGGTGTCTCGGCCAGCAGACCGAGCGGGTCCACATAGTCGGCCCGTGCCGCCGCACCCCACATCGCACCCCAGTGCAGGCAGGCGGCCGCCGGGCAGCCGGGATGGCCGGCCAGCAGGGTGCCGATCACCTGCCCGGCCGTGACGGTCTGTCCGGGCCGGACCGCGGCCTGCACCGGTTCGTAGCTGGTGCGCAATCCACCCGGGTGGGCGACGGAGACCACCGGACGGCCCGCCAGCATGCCGGCGAACACCACGGTGCCCGGACCCGCGGCATAGATGGATTCTTGAGGCGCCGCCGCCAGGTCGACACCACGATGACCGCGGTTCCAGTTGGGGGAGGGTGCATCGAATTGCCTGGTCACCGCCGGTCGCGGAGACACCGGCCACTGCATCCGGGAGCTCTCGGCGTGGGCGGGCAGCGGCCACAGCCCCATGACACTCAGCAGCAGCGCCGCCGCGGCACACCTCATCACTTGAGTCCAGCGTCAATCCGGGCCGGCCGAAAGCCCCGAAACCCGCATCTGTGGATGAATGGGCCGGTTTGCCGCGTGGTAAGAGCACGCCTGCGCAGCGTGTAAACTTCTACCCGCAGCTCGCTGAGCGGGCTGACTTCGCGTGTCTGCGCATCGACCGCCTCACTGGGGTCGTATCCGGATGCCGGCGGTCCTGAACTGGGGTTTCTCAGAGCAGGTCCGGCAACCGGCAGGCACCAGGGCCCGGCATCACCTGACGCTGGGCGACAACCGACAACTAAAGGACATGGCCAACATGGCTGTTGTAACAATGAAGCAGCTGCTGGACAGCGGCGCCCACTTCGGGCATCAGACCCGTCGTTGGAACCCCAAGATGAAGCGGTTCATCTTCACCGACCGCAACGGCATCTACATCATCGACCTGCAGCAGACGCTGACCTACATCGACAAGGCGTACGAGTTCGTCAAGGAAACCGTCGCCCACGGTGGCAGCGTTCTGTTCGTCGGCACCAAGAAGCAGGCGCAGGAATCGATCGCCGAAGAGGCGACCCGCGTCGGCATGCCCTACGTGAACCAGCGCTGGCTGGGCGGCATGCTCACCAACTTCTCCACCGTGCACAAGCGCCTGCAGCGCCTCAAGGAGCTCGAGGCCATGGAGCAGACCGGTGGCTTCGAGGGCCGCACCAAGAAGGAAATCCTCATGCTCACGCGTGAGAAGAACAAGCTTGAGCGCAGCCTCGGCGGTATCAGGGACATGCAGAAGGTGCCCTCGGCCATCTGGGTCGTCGACACCAACAAGGAGCACATCGCCGTCGGCGAGGCCCGCAAGCTGAATATCCCCGTCATCGCGATCCTCGACACCAACTGCGATCCCGACGTCGTGGATTACCCGATCCCGGGCAACGACGACGCGATCCGTTCGGCTGCCCTGCTGACCAAGGTCGTCGCCTCCGCGGTGGCCGAGGGCCTGCAGGCCCGCGCCGGCCAGGGTGCCGGTGAGAAGCAGGACGCCGAGGGTGCAGAGCCGCTCGCCGAGTGGGAGCAGGAGCTGCTTGCCGGTGCGACCGCTGGAACCGCCGAGGGCGATGCCGGCGCCGCACCCGAAACATCCACTGACGCTTCTTGATTTCTTCAGTCCAAGGAGGGCTGCTTACATGGCTAACTACACCGCTGCCGACGTCAAGCGACTGCGGGAGCTGACCGGTGCCGGCATGCTCGACTCGAAGAACGCTCTGGTCGAGGCCGGCGGCGACTTCGACAAGGCTGTTGAGCTGCTCCGTATCAAGGGCGCCAAGGACGTCGGCAAGCGCGCTGAGCGGGCTACCGCCGAGGGTCTGGTCGCGGCCAAGGACGGCGCGCTGATCGAGCTGAACTCCGAGACCGACTTCGTCGCGAAGAACGCCGAGTTCCAGGAGCTCGCCGACCAGGTCGTCGCGGCGGCTGCCGCGGCGAACGCCGGCGACGTGGATGCGCTCAAGGGCGCCACGATCGGCGACACCACGGTCGAGCAGGCCATCGCCGACCTCTCGGCCAAGATCGGCGAGAAGCTGGAGCTGCGTCGGGCCGCCTACTTCGACGGCACGGTCGAGACCTACCTGCACAAGCGTGCCGCGGACCTGCCGCCGGCCGTGGGTGTGCTGGTCGAGTACCAGGCCGGCGACGCGGCGAAGGGCAAGGAGGCCGCTCACGCGGTCGCCCTGCAGATCGCCGCGCTCAAGGCCCGCTACCTCACCCGTGAGGACGTGCCCGAGGACATCGTCGCCAACGAGCGGCGCATCGCCGAGGAGACCGCGAAGGAAGAGGGCAAGCCCGAGCAGGCGCTGCCCAAGATCGTCGAGGGTCGCGTCACCGGTTACTACAAGGACGTCGTCCTGTTGGATCAGCCGTCGGTGTCCGACAACAAGAAGACCGTCAAGGCGCTGCTGGACGAGGCCGGCGTCACCGTGACCCGCTTCGTGCGGTTCGAGGTCGGCCAGGCCTAGCCACAGCAGAAGACTCGAGCGGTGTAACCCACCGCTCGCCGCAAAACCCCGCGCATCCGGCGATCCCGGAAGCGCGGGGTTTTGTTCATTCCCGCACCGACCGCGTGTCGTCCGTCGACCCGAGGTTTTTGCCGACGCAGGGGTTTGACGGGTACGAATAGGTGTTGGAGGTCAACATGCGCGTAGGTGTGGTGTTTCCACAGACGGAGCTCGGCGGAGATGCCGGAGCCGTGCGTGCCTATGGCCAGCGCGTCGAAGAACTGGGCTTCACCCACATCCTGGCCTATGACCACGTCGTCGGGGCCGATCCCGCCGTGCACCGGGACTGGTCGGGGCCCTATGACCTGTACACCACGTTTCACGAGCCGATGGTGATGTTCGGCTACTTGGCCGCGGTCACCTCGCTGGAACTGGTGACCGGTGTGCTGATCCTGCCGCAGCGCCAGGCGGTGCTCGTGGCCAAACAGGCCGCCGAGGTCGACCTGCTCAGCGGCGGACGACTGCGCCTGGGCGTCGGCCTGGGCTGGAACGCGGTCGAGTACGAGGCGCTCGGCGAGGAATTCGGCAATCGCGGGAAGCGGTCCGAGGAGCAGGTCGAACTGATGCGACGGCTGTGGACCGAATCGTCGGTCACTTTCGAGGGCCGCCACCATCAGGTGACCGGAGCCGGCTTGGCGCCGTTGCCGGTTCAGCGGCCGATCCCGGTGTGGTTCGGCGGCGCCTCGGCGCGCGCCCTCGAGCGGGCCGGGCGGCTCGGTGACGGGTGGTTCCCGATGGTCGGGCCGGGGGCCGAACTCGACGACGCGCGGGCGCGGGTCGAGCGGGCGGCCGTCGCCGCCGAGCGCGATCCGGCCGGCCTCGGGATGGAGGGTCGGGTGACCTGGGCCGGGGATCCGGACAAGGCCGCAGCCGATATCACCGCGTGGGCCGAAGCGGGCGCCACGCATGTCACGGTGAACACCATGGGGGCCGGTCTGCGGACGGTCGACGAGCACCTGGCCGCACTGCAGAGTGTGGCTCGTACCCTGTGAGGGCCGCTTGCTAGCGTCGCAGCATGAGTAGCGGTCCGCGCTCGGCGCGCAAGTCCCCGGCCCGGTGTAACGCGTTCGCCGACGACGCCCTCGGCGAGCACGATGCCGTCGGCCTGGTGGAGGAATTGCGGGCGGGCCGGGTATCGGCCGCCGACCTGATCGAGGCCGCCGTGGCGCGGCTCGAGGCGGTGAATCCCACGCTCAACGGGCTGGCGTTCGAGGCCTTCGACCGGGCCCACGCCCGCGGTGCCGCCCCGAGTCCGTACGGCGGGTTCTTCGATGGCGTACCTACGTTCGTCAAGGACAACGTCGCCGTCGCGGGCATGCCGACCATGCGCGGCACCGATGCGTGGGAATCGAAGGCGGAGGCGTCCAACGGTGACTTCGCCCGCGCCTACCTGGCCACCGGGCTGGTGCCGCTTGGCAAGACCCGGCTCTCGGAGTTCGGCTTCAGCGCTTCGTGCGAGCACCCGCGGCTCGGCCCGGTGCGCAATCCGTGGAATCCGGCCTACACCGCGGGTGCCTCGTCATCGGGTTCGGGGGCATTCGTCGCATCCGGCGTGGTGCCCATCGCACATGCCAACGACGGGGGCGGATCGATCCGGATCCCCGCGGCCTGCAACGGGCTGGTCGGACTCAAACCGACTCGCGGCCGGCTGCCGCAGGACAAGGATCTGCGGGTGATGCCGCTGCGGATCGTCTCCGACGGGGTGCTCACCCGATCGGTGCGGGACACCGCAGCGCTCTACCGTGAGATGGAGCGGGTGTACCGCAACCCCAAGTTGCCGCCGATCGGTGATGTCAGCCGGCCCGGCAAGCAGCGTCTGCGCATCGCGGTGTGCACCCAGTCCGTCGTGCACGATGCCGGCCCGGAGATGACCGAGCTGACCCACAAGACCGCGGCGCTGCTCGAGGAACTCGGTCACCAGATCACCGTGATCGGCAACCCGGTCCCGGCCCGGTTCAAGGACGACTTCCTGCTGTACTGGTCGTTTCTGGCATATGCGACGGTGCGTGGTGGCAAGCGCTCGTTCGGGCCGACTTTCGACCGGGACAAGCTCGACAACCTCACGCTCGGACTGGAGCGGCTGGCCTCGCGCAACCTGCACCGGGTGCCGTCGGCGATCGCCCGGCTGGCCCGGTCGCGGCGCATCACCGAGCGGCTCTCCAGCAGCTATGACGCCGTGCTCATGCCCACCCTGGCCGAGCCCACCCTGGAGGTCGGCCGGCTGGACCCGACCGCCGATTACGAGCAGATCATCGACCGCCTGCTCGGCTGGGTGGCGTTCACACCCCTGCAGAACGCGACCGGAGATCCGGCGATCTCGCTGCCGCTGGCCCAGACGGCGTCCGGGCTCCCGGCGGGCATGATGCTCTCGGCGACCCGTGGCCGCGAAGCGCTGCTGCTGGAACTGGCCTACGAGCTCGAGGCGGCCAGGCCCTGGCCGCGCATTCAGGACCCCGCTCCGGCCGCCCCACGCAAACGGGCGCGAAAGGTCGTGAACTGAACCGGGGTTGGGGCGGGCGGACGGTTTTGCTCAAGTGTTGCGCTCGGGGACGTCCGCGGGATCTTATGATTGCCGGCAGTGTCACTGTTGCGGGGGTGTGAATGACGTCTGGGCCGAACGACCCGAACTACTCGATGAGTTACGACCCGCTGGGTCAAGAACGAGGGTCGATACGTTGGCAGGACCCGAACACCGCCACGCCTCGGCCTCCGACCGTGGCCGAGGCGCGCCAGCGGGACAAGGCCCAGAAGGCACGTGAGGCAGCCGCGCAGTTCGCCGCGCTGCAGGAACAGAAGGCCCGTGAGCGGTCCGCCAGGAACGGCAAGATCCTGATGGGCTCGGTGGCCGTGGTCGGTGTCGTCGGGGTGGTCGCACTGGGCTACCACCTGCTGCACAAGGAGGAGATCGCGGCGAGCTGCGTCAAGGACGGCACCAACGAGGTCGTCCCCGACTCGTACTGCTCCAGCGGTCACAGCAGCTCGGGCGGCACCTTCATCTACCTCGGTTCGCCGTACCGGTACTACTACGGCGGAAACAACGGCGGAGTGGGCACCATTGCCCGGGGCGGGACCATCGAACAACCCAAGGGCACCACGGCCAAGACCAAGTCGGGGACATCGATCTCCCGGGGCGGATTCGGCTCGTCGTCGAGCTACGGCGGAAGCTCGGGCAGCTGAATGCGCCGTCAACGCAGTTCCCCGCGAGCCGGCTGGGAACAGATCGTCGCCGACCAGGGGATGTGCTTCGGGACTCCGGCACGGGACGCGACCGGCGCCGACCGCCCGTACTGGGACGAATCGGTGCACTACGTCTTCGACATGGACGAGGTGCTGTCGATCGAGGCCTCCGTCGAGGTACTGCACTCGATGTGCCTGGAGGCCGTCGAGCACGTCGTGCTGACCGGGCGCTACCGCGACTTCGGGCTTCCCGAATGGAGCTGGGAACACATCGAGAAGTCTTGGCGGCGCAGCGATCCGCACCTGTACGGCCGCTTCGATCTGCGCTACGACGGCAGCAGGCCACCGGTGCTGCTGGAGTACAACGCGGACACCCCGACCACCCTGCTGGAGGCGGCGATCCTGCAGTGGCACTGGAAGACCGACGTCTTCCCGGCCGACGATCAATGGAACTCGTTGCACGAGAAGCTGGTTGCCCGCTGGGTTGAGATCAGGGACCGCCTTCCGGGGGCAGAGACCTACTTCACCTGGTCGGGGGCCGAGCTCAGTGGTGAGGATCACGTGACCGTGGCCTATCTGCAGGAGTGCGCGGCCGAGGCCGGCCTGCGGACGGTGGGCCTGGCTATCGAGGACATCGGGTTCGACCACGACCTCGATCGGTTCGTCGACCTCGAGGAAGCCCCGATGTCGTCGATCTTCAAGCTCTACCCGTGGGAGTGGATGCTCGACGACGATTTCGGTCGCCGAGCTGTCGAGCAGATGCCGGCCACCATGTGGGTCGAGCCGCTGTGGAAGACGCTGCTGAGCAACAAGGCAATACTGGCGGTGCTGTGGGAGATGTATCCCGGGCATCCGAACCTGTTGCCCGCCTACGTCGACGACCCGCACGAGCTGACCGACTACGTGCGTAAACCCAAACTGGGGCGTGAGGGCGCCAATATCACGATCGTGGGCGCGGGGTTCGAGACCGAGACCGGCGGCGTATACGGCGAAGAGGGCTACGTGTACCAGTTGCTCGATCCGCTACCGCAATTCGACGATATGCGTCCCGCGCTGGGTGCCTGGATCGTCGGCGACGAGTCCGCCGGGCTCGGGATCCGCGAGACCTCCGGTCTCGTCACCGACAACGGCGCTGCCTTTGTGCCACACCGCATCCCGCTGTGACCGGAAGGAATAACCCTATGACAACCACACTGGTTGCGCTCGACTCCGATTACTGGTCGGTTCTCGGCCACGGGGTCTCGGCGATCGTGCTGTACACGATTGTCGGTGTGGCGCTGATGGTCCTGGGATTTTACGTGATCGACTGGACGACGCCCGGGCCGTTGCGGACCTTGGTGCGGGCCGGCCGACCCAATGCTGCCGCGGTGACGGCCTCCGGCGTGCTGTCGATGGCATTCATCATCGTGCTCGCCATCTACGCCTCGTCGGGAGACCTCATCCAGGGTCTCATCATGACGCTGGTGTTCGGACTCTTGGGCATTGCGGCCCAGGCGTTCTCGGTACGGCTGATCGGCGCGATCAAGGGTATCGACATCGGCATGGTGCTGGCCTCCGAGCGGTTCACGCCCCAGGTCCTGGTCGTGACGGCCTCTTACCTGGCGTTCGGGCTGATCGTCGCCGCGGCAATCCTCTAGTTTCCGCTCGCGCCAGGGGGCGCTAGAGGGTGCGGCACACCTCGGCGGTCGCCCGGGTCAATGCCGCTGGGCCGTCGCGCAATGCCTGCTCCAGTGGCGTGCCCGGGGCAGTTATCGCCACCAATTTCTCGACGCCGTGCTCCAGGAGCACGTCCGCGTCGGGGGCCACCCGGCCGGCGAAGATCGCCACCCGGGCGCCGGTGCGTGCGGCCACCTGAGCCACGCCGAACGGCGTCTTGCCCAACAGAGTCTGGGCATCGACACTGCCCTCGCCGGTGAACACCCAGTCCGCCCCGGTCAGTGCCCGCTCCAGTCCCACCGTGTGGGCAATGACCTCGACACCGGGATCGCAGTCGGCGGCAAGGAATTCCATCAGGCCGAAGCCCAGCCCACCGGCCGCCCCGGCGCCCGGCCGGTCGGGTCGGGCGTGCCCGAGCGCGGTTCGAGTCACCTCGACGAGCCGCGTCAGCGCGGTCTCGAGGACGTCGACATCGTTGGGTGTGGCCCCCTTCTGCGGGCCGAAAACGGCGCTCGCGCCGCCGATTCCGAGCAGCGGCGCGGTGACGTCCGAGGCGATCTGGACATGGACGCCCGCCAGCCGTCGGTCCAGACCGGAGACATCGATCCGGTGCAGATGTGCCAGGGCGGCGCCACCGGGCGGCAGCGGGGCGCCGTCGGCGTCGGTGAAGACCGCGCCAAGAGCGGTGAGCATGCCCACGCCGGCGTCGTTGGTGGCCGAACCACCCAGCCCGATCAGCAACTCGGCCGCCCCGTGGTCCAGTGCCGAGACGATGAGTTGTCCGACGCCGAAAGTGCTGGCGCGCAGAATATCCCGGTCTTCTGGTGCCACGAGCTCCAGGCCTGAGGCGCCGGCCATCTCGATCACCGCCAGCCGGCGTCCGGCAACGTAGCCGTAGCGGGCACGTATCGGCCTGCCGAGTGGATCCTCGACGTCCACCGTGACGGGTTCGCCGCCGAGCGCGTCGACGACCGCGTCGACCGTTCCTTCGCCGCCGTCGGCCATCGGCACCCCGACGCAATCGGCATGGGGGAGCGCCAACCCGATGCCCTCGCGCATCGCCGCCACCGCTTGCGACGCGGTCATCGACTCCTTGAAGGAGTCCGGGGCCAGAACGATCTTCATCCCGACGGGACATTACCGACTGCGGGGCCGGTCGGCGCGCCGGAGCGGGCTCACGTCACGGCATGGGCCAGGAGTCGCTTGAGCTCGCGTCGCTGGTCGGCATCGAGCCCTTCGAGCACTTCGTCCTCGGCCGCCAGCACGGCGGCTTCGGCGCGCGTGAGCAACTCGGCTCCGTCGGCGGTCAGTTCGGCGGGCAGTGCCCGCCCGGAGTCGACGGTGGCGGGCCGGCGCACCGCGCCGCGGTCCTGCAGTCCGCGCAGGACATTGTTCATCGCCTGCGGCGAGACGTTGGTGTGGCGCGCGAGCTCGGCGTTGGACTGACCGGGGGCCATCGACAGCACGCGCAGGCAGACGAACTCGGGGAGCGTGAGCCCGAGTGGCTGTAGTTGCGCGGCGACGCGTGGTTGCAGGACCGCGACCACGCGATACATCAGGTAACCGAGTGGCTGCTCCTCCAGGACGCCCCCAGTATCGGAGTTCATATCAAGCATATTGACACATATCAACCAGGTTGATATACCGGACGTATGACCACGCCAAGCGAAATGTCAGACGCAATGTTCGAATCTGCTTACCGCGGTGAGGCTCCCGAGTTCGCCGGGGTGCGCCCGCCGTGGAGCATCGGGGAACCCCAGCCCGAGATCGCGGCGCTGATCGCCGAGGGCAAGTTCCACGGCGACGTGCTCGACGCCGGGTGCGGCGAGGCGGCCACCGCGCTCTACCTGGCCGAGCAGGGATTCACCACCGTCGGGCTGGACCAATCGGCCACCGCGATCGAAATGGCCCGCGCCGAGGCCGCCAAACGGGGACTGACCAACACGAGCTTCGACGTGGCCGACATCAGCGCGTTCACCGGCTACGACGGCCGCTTCGGCACGGTTGTCGATTCGACGCTGTTCCACTCCATGCCGGTGGAACTTCGTGAGGGCTACCAGCAGTCGATCGTGCGGGCCGCCGCGCCCGGCGCCTCCTACTTCGTCCTCGTGTTCGACAAGGCCACGATGGGTGACAACGGTCCGGCCAACCCGGTCAGCGAGGAAGAACTGCGCGAGGTCGTCGGCAAATACTGGGTGATCGACGACGTGCGGCCGGCCCGCATTCATGCGAACGTGCCGCCGGAGTTCGCCAACTTTGCCGATTTCGCCGGAATGGACCTCCGTGACGAGGGCAACGGCCGCAAATCGATGGCGGCCTGGCTGCTTCAGGCGCACCTGGGGTAGCCGCGGCCTGAGCGCGCACCGCCGGCGACACTCGGTCCGCCAGGGCTCCCCCCGACTACGTGTCCGGCCCGGGATAGGGCAGGATAGAGAGGCCGTCCAGGGGTAACCCGGGTGGCTCTCTACATGCGAGGAGTGCCGAGGAGACCGATGGCGGATCCGAATGTCGCCGGCGAGGGCGCAGCACCCATTCGTCCCTTCTACACAAGGGTTCTGCTGAAGCTCGGCGGAGAGATGTTCGGCGGTGGCGAGGTCGGGCTCGACCCGGACGTGGTGCATCAGGTCGCCCGCCAGATCGCTGCCGTGGTGCGCAGCGGGGTCCAGGTCGCGGTCGTGATCGGCGGCGGCAACTTCTTCCGTGGCGCCCAACTGCAACAGCGCGGCATGGAACGCACCCGCAGCGACTACATGGGCATGCTCGGCACCGTGATGAACAGCCTTGCGCTGCAGGACTTTCTGCAGAAGGAAGGCATCGACACCCGCGTGCAGACCGCCATCACCATGGGGCAGGTCGCCGAACCGTACATTCCGCTGCGCGCCGTGCGGCATCTGGAAAAGGGTCGCGTCGTCATCTTCGGCGCCGGCATGGGCCTTCCGTACTTCTCCACCGACACCACCGCCGCGCAGCGTGCCCTGGAAATCGGGGCCGACGTGGTGTTGATGGCCAAGGCCGTCGACGGCGTCTACACCGCCGATCCGCGTGAGGATCCGAACGCCGAGCTGCTCACCGAGGTCAGCCATCGCGAGGTGATCGATCGCGGCCTGCGGGTCGCCGATGCCACCGCCTTCAGTTTGTGTATGGACAACCGGATGCCGATGCTGGTGTTCAACCTGCTGACCGAAGGCAATATCGCCCGCGCGGTGGCGGGTGAGAAGATCGGAACACTGGTCACCACCTGAACGGGAAACGGGAGAAGCCGACGTGATCGACGAAACTCTCTTCGACGCTGAAGAGAAGATGGAAAAGGCCGTAAGTGTGGCCCGTGACGACCTGGCCACCATTCGGACCGGCCGGGCAAATCCGGGCATGTTCTCCCGTATCAACATCGACTACTACGGGGCGATGACGCCGATCACGCAGATGGCGAGCATCAACGTTCCCGAGGCGCGCCTCGTCGTGATCAAGCCCTATGAGGCGTCGCAGCTGCGGCCCATCGAGGACGCGATCCGCAACTCCGACCTCGGCGTGAACCCCACGAACGACGGCAGCATCATCCGCATCTCCATCCCGCAGCTGACCGAGGAGCGCCGCCGCGACCTGGTCAAGCAGGCAAAATCCAAGGGCGAGGACGCCAAGGTCTCGATCCGGAACATCCGTCGCAAGGCGATGGAAGAGCTCAGCCGGATCAAGAAGGACGGCGAGGCCGGCGAGGACGAGGTCGGGCGCGCCGAGAAGGACCTCGACAAGTCCACCCACACCTACACCAGTCAGATCGACGAATTGGTCAAGCACAAGGAAGGCGAGTTGCTGGAGGTCTAGTGGCCGATCAGCAAGTACCTTTCGTGGCAAACACACCGGTCGGAGAACCGCAGAAGAAGCAGTCCCGGGCCGGCCGCAACCTTCCGGCCGCCATCGCCGTCGGCGTCGTCCTCGGCGCCATGGCGATCGGAACCCTCCTGTTCGCGCCCATTTGGTGGCTGCCGTTGCTCGCGGTGGCCATCGCCATCGCCACTCATGAGGTGATCCGGCGGCTGCGCGAACACGGATACGCCCTGCCCACCGTCCCACTGCTCCTCGGTGGCCAGGCAATGATCTGGCTGACCTGGCCGTACGGAACCGCCGGTCTACTGGGTGCCTACGGCGGGACGATCGTCGTCTGCATGGTGTGGCGTCTGGTCGGGCAGGGCCTGGACCAGCAACCGGTCAACTACCTGCGCGATATCGCCGCGACGATCCTGCTCGCGACGTGGGTGCCGCTGTTCGCGGCCTTCACCGCGCTACTGATTTTCGCCGACCACGGCGGAGCCCGGGTTTTCACCATCATCGTGACGGTCGTCTTCGCCGACATCGGCGGCTATGTCGCGGGCGTCACGTTCGGCAAGCACCTGCTGGCGCCGGCGATCAGCCCCAAGAAATCCTGGGAGGGTCTCGGCGGTTCGCTGGTGTTCGGCATCGCCGCCGCCGTTCTCTCGGTGGCCTTCCTGCTGGACAAGCCCGCGTGGGTCGGGGTGCCGCTGGGCTTGCTGCTGGTCATCACCGGCGTGCTCGGCGACCTGGTCGAATCGCAGATCAAGCGTGACCTCGGGATCAAGGACATGGGCACGCTACTGCCCGGCCACGGCGGCATCATGGACCGGATCGACGCGATGCTTCCGTCCGCCGTCGTCGGCTGGATCGTGCTGACGCTCCTCGCGTAGGCCGCGCTCGCTGCGCGTGCCTGATGCGTTCAGCCAGCACGCGATCGCACCGAGAACCAGTCCGGCGGTGATACCGATGTCCACCCGCTCGCCGAGCATCAGCCAGGACAGGACGCCCGCGACGGCCGGGATCACGCAGAACAGCATCGCCACCGCGGATGCGCCATGCAGATTGATGGCCCGCACGTAGAGCGACACCCCGAGGATGGCGTTGAGCAGCACCACGCCCGCCACCGCCAGCACCGCCTTCGTCGCGTCATGCACCTCGAGCGGTGTGCTCAGCGCAAGTGCCAACGCGGGTATGAACGCGACGGCGTTCTGCACCGACGTCGAAGCCCGGAAATCGACATCAGAGCAGAACCGCTGCTGATAAACCCCGCCGGCCGCCAGGCCGAGCAACGCGACCAACAGGAGCCCGACCACAGGGTCGATCCCACCCGAGGCGACCAGGCGCGTTGCGCATGCCGTCAGCACGGCGGCGACGCCGAGCACCAGGGCGACCACGCGGCGCGGCGTCAACCGGTCACGCAAGAACATCGCTGCCAGCAATGCAGTCGCAACCGGATTCATCGCGATGACAACCGCGCACAGCACTGCCGGAGCTCCATGCTGAATCGCGATGTAGAGCGCACAGAACTGCACCGCCTGCATGAGCAGGCCCGCCACCGCGACGTGAAACAGCTTGCGGCCCGTGGGAAAGCCGACCCGGGCCACCCCGGCCCAGGTGCCGAGGACCAGGCCCGCCAGCCCGAAACGAACCACCAACACCGCCATCGGCGACAAGGCGTGGACAGCCAGGTTCCCGATCGGATAACCCAGGGCGTAGAAGAACGTCACGGTCGTCGCCGTGCGCATCGGCATCGGATTGGGCGGCATGAACCCCATCGTGAGCGAGCCTCGTGCGCGCGGTCCAACGATTATCGGCAATCACGATCGATCGCTGATGCTAATCAATCATGCGGAATAACTCGGTGAATGGGAGGAATTACCTGGTTTTTGATCGTAAGCACTGATCGGAGTACGTTGAGCGCATGGGGCAGGTGCTGGACATCGCACCGCTGCGCAGCCTGGTTGCGGTGGCGGACTGTGGCGGGTTTCACCGCGCCGCCGCCGTGTTGCACATGACTCAGTCCGCCGTCAGTCAGCACATGCGGCGCATCGAAGCGGTCGTCGGCGGTCCCGTCGTCGAACGCTCCGGTCGCGGTGTCGCCTTCACCGAGCTGGGACATCGCGTCCTCGGTCACGCGCGGGGCATCCTCGCCGCGCACGACGCGGCGTTGATCGATCTCGGTGCGGCCGAGGAACAAGTGCTGTTGATCGGCGCCACCGAACACGGCGCCGACGTCATGCTGCCCGCACTCACAGCGGCGCTGGGTGAGCGGTTGCCCAACTGGCGGCTGCGGTTTCGCCTCGACCGCAACGTGACCCTCGCCGATGCCATCGAACACGGTCTTGTCGACCTTGCCGTGATGCTCGACGGCTCCGGGATGGATCCCGCTCACGCCTCCGGAACGCTTGCGCTGAAGTGGGTTTCGGGCCGCAGCTTCACCACTCCGCCGAATCAGCCGTTGCCGGTGGTGATGTTCTCCGAACCCTGCACGTTGCGCGAACCCACGTTCGCCACGCTCGACCGGTGCGGGACCGACTACCGCATCGCCGCCGAATCCGCGAACCTGTCCGGCCTGTTCGCGGCGGTGCGTTCCGGCTTGGGCGTGGCACTGCTGCCGATGATCGGCCGCCTGCCCGACGGGCTGTGTCTGGCCGAGGGGCTGCCCCCGGCCAGCCGCGCCTCGGTGTTCGTCCGCGGCCGGGCCGGGGTGGACACCGACGTCCTGGACACCGTCGAGCGCACCGTTCACGACGTTCTCGCCGAACAAGCCTGATACTGGAAAAGACATGAAGCAGGAACTGGTCTTCGAAGCCCCACGTCGCGGTATGCCGCCGCGGCACCTTGCCGACCTCGACGAGGACGGCCGTTCCGCTGCCGTCGCCGAACTGGGTCTGCCGAAATTTCGCGCCAAACAGCTGGCCAACCAGTACTACGGCAGGCTGATCGCCGATCCCAAGCAGATGACCGATCTGCCCGCGGCCGTGCGCGACCAGGTGGCCGAGGCGCTATTCCCGACGCTGATCGATCCGGTGAAGCAAATCCAGTGCGATGCGGGGGAGACCCGCAAGACACTCTGGCGTGCCGGTGACGGCACGACGTTCGAGTCCGTCTTGATGCGTTACCCGCAGCGCAACACGGTGTGCATCTCCTCGCAGGCCGGCTGCGGCATGGCCTGCCCGTTCTGCGCGACCGGCCAGGGCGGCCTGATGCGCAACCTGTCCACGGCCGAGATCCTCGAACAGGTCCGGGCGGCGTCGTCGGCCATGCGTTCCGAGCATGACGGCAGGCTGTCCAACATCGTCTTCATGGGCATGGGTGAGCCGCTGGCCAACTACAACCGGGTGCTGGCGGCCGTCAAGCGCATCATCGCGCCGCCGCCGAACGGTTTCGGGATCAGTGCGCGGTCGGTGACGGTGTCGACGGTCGGTCTGGCCCCCGCCATCCGGAAACTCGCCGACGAACGCCTCGGTGTCACCCTGGCGGTGTCCCTGCACACCCCCGACGACGAACTGCGCGACACCCTGGTGCCGGTGAACAACCGGTGGAGGGTCGACGAGGTGCTCGATGCCGCGCGGTACTACGCCGATGTCACCGGCCGGCGGGTGTCCATCGAGTACGCGCTGATCCGCGACATCAACGATCAGCCTTGGCGCGCAGACCTTCTCGGTAAGAAGCTGCACGCCAAACTGGGACAGTTGGTGCACGTCAATCTCATTCCACTCAACCCGACTCCGGGCAGCAAATGGGACGCCAGTCCCAAACCGGTCGAGCGGGAGTTCGTCAAACGCGTTCAGGCCAAAGGTGTCTCGTGCACCGTGCGCGATACCCGAGGGCGGGAAATCGCCGCGGCCTGTGGCCAATTGGCCGCCGAGGGCTAGGACTTCTACCCGCCGAGACTACGGTTTGTGACGGATTTTCGGCGTTTTCTCGTCACAAACCGTAGTGTCGGCGCTTAGGGCTTGTTGGTGAACCAGAGGTTTTCCTCGCGCAGGCTGCGGCTGCGCCAGCCGTCGGGTGTGCGCACCAGTTCGTGGTGGTAGTACCCGCCGCAGGCGCTCATCTCGGCCATTCCGGGTAGCTGCATGGGGTTGTAGAACATCGCCCGCACCGTCGCGGTGTCACCGTCGCTGTCGAGGATCTCGATGTTGGTGATGTAGTGCATGCTCCACGGAATCACCCCGAAGTTGGCGGCGAACCAGCCGACCACGTCATCGCGGGTGCCCACCACGGCGCCCGCCGACGAATAGTCGATGTGGGCATCCTCGGTGAACACCGACCGGTACAGCTCCCAGTCCTTGGAGTCGACCGCCCGCGCGTAGCGGTACAGCAGGGCCGAGATGTCGGAATACTCGCTCACTCGGGCATGCCGATGGTCTTGGACTCGAAGTACTCCTTGAAGCCTTCCTCGCCGTTGCGCCGGCCCAGGCCGCTCTGCTTGGAGCCGCCGAACGGGCTGTTGATGCCGAAATGGCTGCGGCTGTTGATGGTGACGTTGCCGGTCCGGATGCGACGCGCGATGGCGAAGGCTCGGTCCACGTCGCCGGACGAAACCTCGCCGGACAGGCCGTAGATGGAGTTGTTGGCGATGGCGACCGCCTCGTCGTCGGAATCGTAGGGCGTCACCGTCAAGACCGGGCCGAAGATCTCCTCCTGGGCCACCTGCGAATCGGGGTCGACATCGGCGAGCAGGGTGGGCTGGGTGTAGTACCCCGTCGGCAGGTTCTCCGGAACACCGCCGCCGGTGACCAGCCGGGCGCCGGAATCGATGCCGGATTTGATGAGCCCGAGCACCTTCTCGCGCTGAGTGGCGCTGATCTGCGGGCCCTGCATGATGCCCGGCGTCCACGGGTCGCCGACCGGGAAGTTCTCCATCGCGCCCTTGAGCAGCTCGACGCCCTCGTCGTAGCGGCTGCGGGGGAGCAGGATCCGGCTGGGCAGGATGCAGGACTGCCCGCTCATGACGCAGGCCATCATCGCCGCGATCGGCAGCGCAGAGTTGAAGTCCGCGTCGTCGAGCACGATGTGGGCGGATTTGCCGCCCAGCTCGAGCATGGTCTTCTTGACCGTGGAGGCACCGGCGGCCAGGATGGCGCGTCCGGTCGCGGTCGACCCGGTGAAGGTGATCATGTCGACCCGCGGGTCCGCCGACAGGGCGGCACCGACCTCGTTGGCATTGGACACCACGACGTTGAACACGCCGGCCGGGATGTCGGTGTGCTCGGCGACGATGCGGCCCAGCTCGGTACCCGACCACGGGGTGAGCTGCGCCGGCTTGAGCACCACGGTGTTGCCGGCCATCAGCGCCGGGACCGTCTCGGCGACGTTGAGATAGAACGGGACGTTCCACGGAGTGATCGCGCCGACCACGCCGACCGGCTCGTAGGCGATCTTGCGCCGGGCTGGCCCCAGTTGGGTCTGGTGCACGCCGTTGTCGACGACATAGTCGAAGTTCTTGCCGTGCTCGGCCCAGTGCTTGACCTCGCCGATCGGGTCTTCGATCTGTGAGCCCGTCACGGTCACCGGACAACCGACCTCGGTGACCAGGATCCGGCGCAGCCGCTCCTTTTCGGCCTCCAGCGCGTCGTGCAGCTGCATCAGGCAGTGGTAGCGGAACTCGACGTCGCGACTCCAGTCGGTTTCGTCGAACGCGCGCCGCGCGGCGCCCACGGCGCGCTCGACGTCGGCCACGGTGCCGTCGGTCGCCTGGCCGGCCACCTGCTCGCTGGCGGGATGGATGACGTCGAATTTCGCACCGCTGCCGGTGTATTGGAGTTCACCATCGATGAGCATCCGCTCGTCACCGGCGAGCACGCCGGTGTCGCTCTGCACCTGAGTCATGTCGAACAGCTTTACAAAAATTGCGGAGCGTGTCACCCCTTTGAAAGAACCATTGACCGATCGGTAAGTCTCTGCGATCGTAGAGTTTCGTAGTCGCGGATCGGGAATGTCGAAGGGAAACGGCGAGGTGGAGGCTGGTCAGTCCGGATCGGACTGCTTGATGCCGACGGCGTGGCGTAGTTGGGCCAGGAACTGGTCGTCGTCGTCGCTGCGGACGATGTAGTGCGAAACCGCGACCCGGATCGCGGTGGCCGCCTTCACGGGGGCGTTGGCGCCCGACAGCAGTTTGAGCAGCCGCGCCCGCATGATGGGAATGACGTTGGCCAGCTGGGCGATCACCACTTCGGGTTCGATGTCGACCAGCCGGACGCCGGAATACGACTGCTGATACTGCACGATGAATCGCAGTGCCGCGTCGAGTTTCTCGTTGCCCCGCAGGCCCACGGTGGCGCGGCTGATGCCATGGTCGAACATTTCGCGTTCGTGGGTACCGAACGCGTCGAGCAGCTCCTGCTTGTCGGCGAACCATCGATACAGCGTGGGCCGGGAGACCCCGGCCTGCAGCGCCACCTCGGAGAGGCTCAGTTTCGTCTGCCCGCTGCGGGCCAGCACCTCGGCGGTTGCCACCAGGATCCGGTGGCGCGTCGAGGTGTCTTCTACTGATACGTCCCGCTGCGCGGGTACAGGTTCATTCACGTCCAAGCCTTGGTTGATCGAGGTTCACCAAATGGTAGGACCATCACAGCAACTTCTTGAGTATTGCCACAGTCTCGAGGTCGGCCAAGGCTGCCACGCCCCGTCTGGCGCCTTCCAAGGCGATGCCTTCGTCCTGCATGCCGCCGAGGCCGGCGGTGATCACCGGTGCGGCGTAGGCGTAGATCGCGCCCAGGCGGTAGCGCTCCCACAGCTCGTCGTGATCCAGCTCGGGGCCACCGGCGGCGGCCAGCGCGCGCCGGTATTCGTCGAGTAGATCGCGCTCGGCTGCTTGTCGATCGTGAGTGGTCATGCAGGTGACCAGGGTATATGCCAGTTCACGGCCCGGGTGGCCCCGGCGCACGGCCTGCCAGTCGAGCAGCCCGGCCGCACCGTCGCGGAAGAACAGATTGCCCGGGTGTGCGTCACCGTGCATCACGGTGTGCGGAGGCCGGTCGAGTAGCTGTGCCGCCGCGCGATAGTTCTCGTCGATGAACCGGCCGTCGGCCACCGGGATGTCGGTGCTCTCGGCGAGTCGTCTGGTCGACAGCTTGAGCAGCGAGCCGGTCATCAGTGAGGTGTGGTCACCCGATGCCGAATACAGCCAGCCCAGTGGTCCACTGCCGCTGCGTGCCGGCAGCCGATCCCAGAACGCCGCGTGCAGCCGGGCCAGCAGCTCCACGGTCAGCGCCGCACGGTCCTTGTCGAGCGGGTGCAGGGTGTCGGTGAACTCGCAGGGGCCGCGCGACAGGTCCTCCAGCACCAGGACGAAGCGACCGGTCAGCGCATCGAAGGCGGCTCCGTGGCAGCGCGGTACGCCCGTCAGGCCGGCGGCCAGCTGTTGGTAGAAGCGAACCTCGGTGTGTCCCAGCCGGCCGAGCTCACCCATCATCCGGGTGGCAGCGGTCGCGGCAGGCATCTTGACGAACACCGATTCGGGTGCCTCGCCCGTCAGTTCCAGTCGCGCGCGAGAGGACGTGCCCGCGTCGCCGCCGACGACGGATACCGATTCGATCCGGCAGCCGGTGAGCTCGGTCAGGTAGGCCGCGTCGAGGTCGGCGATGTGCCGGGGCATCAAGCGCAGGCGTCCGACGACGGCATCGGTTGCGATACGTTGCACCCCATGGCCGATGTGTGTGGCCAGGCCGGCGACTGGGACGAGGCGTCGGGCCGGTGTCAGCATTCGGCAAGTTTACAAATTTGCGACAGGTTGTAAAGCGGTTTCGGGAAGGAGCGGCGATGGCGGGTCCGATGGAGGGGTTTCGGGTCGTCGAGTTGGGCGTCTGGGTTGCGGCGCCGGCCGCCGGGGCGATACTCGCCGACTGGGGTGCTGACGTCATCAAGATCGAACCGCCGTCTGGCGACCCCGCGAGGACCTTCGGCCGGATGCTCGGCATCGACCCGGAGCTCGGTGTGGCCGCCAATCCGCCCTTCGAGATGGACAACCGCTCCAAACGCAGCATCGTGCTCGACCTCGGCACTGCCGAGGGCCGGCACACGGCGCTGGAATTGCTCTCCAACGCAGACGTTTTCCTGACCAATGTGCGGCCGGCCGCGCTGCGGCGGCTACAGCTCGACTTCGAGACGGTGGCGGAACGCAATCCGCGCCTGGTGTACGGCCTGGTCACCGGGTACGGCCTGGCCGGGCCGGAGGCGGACCGGGCGGCCTACGACGTCGCCGCGTTCTGGGCCCGCGCCGGGCTGGCCAACCTGCTCACCCGCCCGGGCGACACTCCGCCTTTCCAGCGCGGCGGAATGGGGGACCACTCCGCCGGGATGACGTTGGCTGCCGCGGTGTGCGCCGCCCTACTGGCCCGAAACCGCACGGGCACCGGCCAATTGGTCACCACATCGCTGTACCGCCAAGGGGCCTACACCGTCAGCTTCGATCTCAACACCCTGCTGATGAGCGGGGAGCAGATCGCGATCGGGCAGCGGGAGGCGATGGCCAACCCGTGCATGAACAACTACACCGCGGGTGATGGGCAACGCTTCTGGGTCGTCGGCCTCCAAGGGGACCGGCACTGGCCTGCCTTGTGCCGGGTGGTGTCCCGGGAAGAATGGCTCACCGACGCGCGTTTCGCCACGGCGCGGGACCGATACGTCAACGCCCGCGAACTGATCGCCGAACTGGACGGTATCTTCGCCGGCCATCCGATGGACTACTGGGCCGCGCTGTTCGACGGCGAGCCGGACTTCTTCTGGTCGCCGATCAACAGCCTCGATGACGTCATCGCCGATGAGCAGTTTCACGCGGCCGGCGGCATTGTCGAAGTCCCCGACGGTGTTTCGACGGTTCCGATGGTGGCCAGCCCGGCCGACTTCTCGGCCACGCCGTGGCAGCCACGTATGGTGGCGCCGGCCCTCGGTGAGCACACCGACGAGATCCTGGCCGAGCTGCGCGGCAGTCAGGATCGTTGAGCGTTGATGCCCGCGAGCAGTTCGTCCAGCTGCTGACGGGTGACCTTGCCACCCGAGAATCCGGCCATCCGCCCGATCGGTACGGATTCCAGCATCCGCATCAGGTTGGCGCCGAGCGCGGAATCGACTGAACCGAACGGGGACGCGCTGCCCAGCACCGACAGGATCGTCTGCGCCGCCACGGGATCGGCGAGCAGCTCACCCAGTGTCGATTCTCGGGTGAAGGGCCGGGTCGGCTCGTCACCGTCCAGCGTCACCGACGCGCTCAGCCGAAGGTCGCGGCTCGACGCGCCGACCGACATCAGGTACTCGCCGGCCTCGACCACCCAGCGTCCCGCATCCGGACTCCAATAGGCGAGATCGGCTCGCCTGACGGTGATGTCGATCGTGCGGCGCTCATCCGGTTCGAGGGTGACGCCGCCGAACCCGGTCAGCCACCGCGTCGGCCGGCCGACGGCGGATCCGGGGAGTCCGGCATAGACCTGGACCACCTCTCGACCCGCCCGGGAACCGGTGTTGGTCACGGTCAACCGCACGGAAACCCCGTCGGCGGTGGCGGTGACCTCGAGGTCGGTGTAGCCGAAAGTCGTGTAGGACAGGCCGTGCCCGAACGGGAAGGCCACCGGCATGTCCCGGGCGTCATACCAGCGGTACCCGACGAACATCCGCTCGCCGTAGACGGTATGACCGACCTCGGGCGGGAAATTCAGGTAGGCCGGAGAATCCTGCAGCCGCAGCGGCACGGTCTCGGCCAGCCGGCCCGAGGGATTGACGATGCCGAACAGCACGTCGGCCAGCGCGCCGCCCCCGGCCTGTCCGAGCAGGGCCCCGTCGACGATGGCCGGGGCCAGGCCGGCGACGGCGTCGAGCCGCACCACACCGCCGTGCGACAACACCACCACGGTGCGGGGCTGTACCTCGACCACCGCGCGCAACAGGTCGATCTGTGCGGCGGGCAGGTCGATGTGCGTGCGGTCGTAGCCCTCGGACTCCTCCTCGGCAGTGAGGCCCAGGAACACGATGGCCGCCTCGGCCGCCTTCGCCGACGTCACCGCAGCGGTGATGTCGGTGCCGGGGCAGTGGCTGACCGGGTGATCGCCTGCGAGCCTGCGGATCTCGTCCAGTGGAACATCGAGCCGGGTCGGGTTCACGTGGGAGCTGCCGCCGCCCTGATATCTCGGCTCCTGCGCGAACCCGCCGATGACCGCCAGCGGCGCAGGAGCCAGCGGCAACAGCTCGTCATCGTTCTTCAGCAGGACGATGGACTGCCGGGCGGCCTGACGCGCCAGCGCATGATGATCATCGATGTCGAATGATGTTGGAGTGTCGTGACTTTGGGTGACCTTACCGGTCAATCCGGCCACCCGGCCGGCGGCGCGGGCGACAGCGTCGGCCGCCAGTGCTCCGTTCTGGACCGCAGCCACCACCTCGCAGTCGGAGACACCACCGGTCGAGGGCATCTCCAGATCCAGGCCCGCGGTCACCGCGGCGACCCGGTCGGCCACCGCACCCCAGTCGCTGACCACGACTCCGTCGAAACCCCATTCGTCGCGCAACACCGTCGTCAACAGCCAGGTGTTCTCGGCGGAGAAGACCCCGTTGATCCGGTTGTAGGAACACATCACCGTCCACGGCGCCGCCTCGCGGATCACGCGCTCGAACGCCCGCAGATAGATCTCCCGCAATGTCCGCTCGTCGACATCGGAGCTCGCGCGCATCCGGTCGTGCTCGGCGTTGTTGACGGCGAAATGCTTCACCGACGCGCCGACACCCCGGCTCTGCACACCGCGCACCCATGCGGCACCGAGCACGCCGGACAGCAGCGGATCCTCCGAGTAGTACTCGAAGTTGCGTCCGCAGCGCGGATCGCGCTTGATGTTGACACCCGGACCGAGCAGCACGTGCACGCCCAACGCCCGGGATTCGTCGCCGAGAGCTCGGCCGATTCGTTCCACCAGCTCGGCGTCCCAGGACTGGCTGAGTCCGACTGCAGGCGGAAAACAGGTCGCCGGCTCACTGCCGGAGATGCCGAGATGGTCTGTCGCGCTGCCGGATTGGCGACGCACGCCATGCGGGCCGTCGGTCAGCACGATCGAGGGCACCGGACCGATCGCCTTCGTGGTCCAGAAACTCGCACCGCTGCCGAGCGCGGCCTGTTCGGTCAGGTCAAGCCCGACGATGAGATCAGCTGAGTCGGTCACCGAGCCCAGGGTAGCGACGGATGTGAAACGCCCTGGTCAGTGTTGATGCTTCACCCTTGCTGCGTGGCGCAGCTGCGCCAGGAAATCATCGGCGTCATCGCTGCGCACCAGGTAGTGGCAGACCGCGACCCGCACCGCGGTGGCCGCGGCGATATCGGCATCCGACCCGGTTGTCAGCCGTTGCAGGCGTTCCCGCATCAGCGGGATGACCTGGGCGAGCCGTCGGATGACGTGTTCGGGTTCGATGTCGATCATCCGGAGCCCCGGGTACGACTGTTGGTATTCGACGACCGTACGCAGCGCCGCGTCCAGATGTTCGTCTTCGGGCAGACCGGCGGCGGCCTGCGCGACGGCCCGTTCGTAGAACTTGCGCTCCCACACCACGAACGCGTCGAGCAATTCCTGTTTGGAGGCAAACCAGCGGTAGAGCGTGGGCCTGGACACCCCGGCCTGCGAGGCGACCTCGGACAGGCTGAGCTTGGTCATCCCGTTCGCTCCGAGCACCTCGGCGGTGGCGGCCAGGATCCGTCCGCGGGTGCTGCTCTCGTCATCCAGGGCCGGTGATTCCGCCATACCCACAGCTTTACAAACTATCGCTGAACTGTCACGCTAATTCGTGGCGCGACACAGTCGTCGGACGCCCGTGCAGGAGGGAACACCGTGACAGTTGCCAGCTCACCGCAGGCACGCGAATACAGCCCATTCGACATCACGTCGCACGATTTCTGGAGCCGCCCGTTCGCCGAGCGTGACAAGACGTTCGCTCAGTTGCGGGCCGGGGACGGCCTGAGCTGGCACCAGCCGCTGTCCACGCTGTTCGACGTCGAAGAGCCCGGCTTCTGGGCCATCACCCGCCGCGCCGACATCCAGTTCGTCAGCCAGCACCCCGAGTTGTTCACCTCGACGCAGGGTGTGGCGCTCGACCCGATGCCTGCCGACGTACAGAAATTCGCCACGTTCTTCCTGATGATGGATCCGCCGGAGCACACCACATACCGTCGCCTGATCAGCTCGGCGTTCACCCCGCGCAATGTCCGCAAGATCGAAGAGCAGATCCACGCCAACGCGGTCGCCGTCGTCGACGATCTGATCGGTGCCGGGGACGTCGACTTCGTCGAGGCATGCTCGGCGCAGCTGCCGATGCGGACGATCTCCGACATGCTCGGTGTGCCCACTGCCGACCAGCCGGCGTTGGCCAAAGCGGCCGAGAAGTTGTTCAGCATGAGCGATGACGAGTACTCCTCACTCGAGGAACGCGCCATGGCCACCATCAACGAGATCATGCTGATCTCGAACACCGGGGTAGAGCTGGCCAAGTTCCGGCGGGCCAATCCCGGTGATGATCTGATGACCAGCATCGTCAACGCCGAGGTCGACGGGCACCGGCTCACCGACGAAGAGATCGGGGCGTTCCTGATCCTGCTTGCCTCGGCGGGCAACGACACCACCAAGCAGACCACCACGCACGCCATGATGGCCCTGGCCGCAAACCCGGACCAAAAAGATTGGCTCCTGGAGGATTTCGACAACCGGATCGGTCTGGCCACCGAAGAATTCGTGCGCTGGGCCACCCCCGTGATCCAATTCGCCCGCCACGCCACCGAAGACGTCGAACTGGCCGGACAGCAGATCCGGGCCGGTGACAAGGTTGGCCTGTTCTACTGCTCGGGCAACCGCGACGAATCGGTGTTCACCGACCCGCAGCGGTTCGATCTGAGCCGTTCGCCCAACCCGCAGGTCGGTTTCGGCGGCGGTGGCCCGCACTTCTGTCTCGGCAATCAGCTGGCCAAGACCGAGTTGCGACATCTGTTCCGCGAGCTGCTGACCCGGCTCAAGACGATCGAGTTCGGCGAGCCCGAGTTGCTGTACAGCAGCTTCGTGCACGGCATCAAGCGCGTGCCCGCGCACATCGCCTAGGTTGCGGCGAGATGCGCGTCGAGGTCGATCTGGGCAAGTGCACCGGGCACGGTATCTGCGAATCGATCGCCGAGGACGTGTTCGAGGTGGCCGACGAGGGCATGGTGCACATCCACGGCGACGATCACCTGGAAAGCGATCGGGAACGGTTGCAGCAGGCCGTGACTCAATGCCCGGCAGGAGCTTTGCGTCTGGAGGGCTAGGTGCCGAGTGGCCAGTTGTGTCACACGATTTCCCAGAATTCGTGTCGTAACTGGCCGTTGGGCGACTGAACCGTCAGCCCCCCGTCCCCGGCGAGCAGACGCGAAATCGCATGAAAACCCTTGAAAAAGTGCGATTCTGTGTCTGCTCGCGCTAGGAACGCTTGGGTGGCCGGGGACGCACCAGCACCGACTGCTGAATGGCGCCGACGGCACCGGACTGGTCGAACAAGGTTCCCACCGTTGCGCCGATGCCGTCGGGACCGTAATGGGTGTCGGCGCGGATGCCGATCCACTCACCGTCGGGCACCCGGTGGATGTGCACCACCAGATCGGTGTTCAGGAACGTCCACTTGCGGATGTCGATCTTCGAGCCGATGCCGTTGGCGTCGTCGGCGACCGCGAACAGCCGCTGCAGCGGTGTCATCGACTCGCCCTTGACCACGTCGACCGTCGGCCTCAACCAGGATTCGCCCGCGCCGGGTGCCTGCGGGACGGTCAGCCAGCGCCAATCCACACTGTGCACGTAGTTGGGTTCCCAGTTCTTGGCCATGTCGCGGCTGCGTGCCCGCTCCAGCGGTGGCAGGGGTTCGGCGCCGGAGTGCGCCACGGCGGTGGTGTCCAACTGCAACATCCGCCAGCCGCTCGCCCGCGCCACCACGCGTGGAGCACCGTCCGGCCCGGGCGCCAGCATTTCGGCGCTGACCAGTTCGATCTGTTTGCCCGGTCGTTCCAGCTGCGCGCGCACCCACAGATTGCCCTCGGATGGCACGCCACCCATCAGATCGATGGCCACCCGGCTCAACCGGGTGTCAGAACGATGCTCGCAGCGTTCGAGGGCACGCACCAACAGCGCCGACACCGGCGCCCCGTGCTGGATCGCAGCCGACCAGGTGCCGCGCGCCATGTCGGTGGCGCGAAACTTTTCGCCGATCGCGTCGGTCTCGTCGATCAGCTCGTAGTAAGAGTCAGACATGTCTACCGTTCAGTGGTGGTGATGCGTGTCGTGGTCGCCCGGTGCGGGAGTTTCGACCATCAGGGCGTCGACGCGCGACAGTTTGGTGCCGACCAGGCGCTCCGGATAGGCATCCGTGGTGGTGACCAGGAACAGGGTCCGTCCTTCGATACCGCCGAGCGCACACGCGATCGCGGTGCGCCCACCGGTGTCGACGCGGTCGGTCACCGCAGAACCGTCGGGCGCGAGGCGCTGGAACTCGTGCGCCAGGGTCAGCGCCACCCACACCCCGCCTTCCGCGTCGATCGCAATGCCGTCCGGTGGACCGTCGAGGCCCTCGGCGAACACTCGCCGGTCGGTCAAACCGCCGTCGGGGGAGATCGTGAACGCACTCAGCCGGCGCGCGGTGGACTCCGCGACGATCAGCGTGGTGCCGTCCGGGGTGATGGCCATCCCATTGGGAAAGTCGAGGTGCTCGGCCACCACTCGAACGGGGTCGGCCGCCGCATCCGTGTCGATGCACACGATGACCCCGTCGGTACGGGCCTGCGATCCGACATAGGCCCTGCCGCTCTCGTCGACCACCATGTCACCGAGCGCTGCGGGAACCAGATCGCCGAGATCGGCCAGCAACTCGATGCTGTCGCCGTCATAGCGCAGTATCTGACGACGCTGGGTGGATACGATCAGCAGCGTGCCGTCGGGCCGAAATCCCAGTCCGGACGGGGAATGTCCGGGCACAGGCAGGGTCGTCATGGAACCGGACAGGTTGACCGTGTGCACGGCCTCGCCCAGCATGTCGGAGAACCAGAGCAGACCTTCGAACCACCGTGGGCCTTCACCGAAACAGAAGCCGTGCGCCAGTTCGGTTGTGCCGGCCTGTTCGGTTCCCGCCGTCATACTCGCGCGCCTTTACAAAACACGCCATAAGTGTCACGCTCACCGGGTGTCACTGTCAACCACCGGAGCGCGGTAGATGAAGAAGTTCTACGGCCACACGCTGCTGTATCTGCACGAGACCATCGATCTGGGTTCGGGTCGGACCGATCAGTTCAGCGCCCCGTTCGGTGAGCTGTACCAGCCGATGATGGAAGACCTGGGTGCGCGGCTGTTCGCGATCTGGGAGACCACGCCCTACAACGGGCACTGGCCCAAGGTGACGATCATCTGGGAGATCGACGCATTCGCCGACTATGCCCGGATCGGCAAGGCGCAGGCGGTCGGCGGCAGCCACGAGAAGCAGGCTCTGCAGTGGGCCGCCTACCTGTCCGAGATCGGCGCCCGCGGCGAGGGGCGAATCATGTACGCCGGCAAGTACAACCGGACACTCGCTCAGCTCCAGGAAGCAAACTTCGGTGCCGGCCTGGTGATCCAGGAGATCATGCAAACCAAGCCCGGGCGCCAGGACGACTACATCCGCGAGCTCGAGCGGCTGTATGTGCCCTGGTCGGAGAGCACCGGCAAGCGGTGGCTGGGCTCGTTCATCACCACCTTCCGGTTCAACGAGGTGATCCACTACTGGGCACTCGATGACGACTGGGATTGCTTCGAAAATCATTACCCCTCCTGGAAGGGCAACCCACCCGCCGAGATCGTCACCTGGATGAGCGTGGCGCCCGCGCTGCGTGACGGCTGGGAGGATTCGATCCTCTCGGCCCTGCCGCCGTCACCGCTGAAGTAGGCATGAGATGAATCAACCTGTGCTGCAGGACTTCACCTACGATCCGTTCGATCCGGACGTGATGGCCGATCCGCTGCCGTACTACCGGATCCTGCGCGACGAGTACCCGGTGTACTACATCGACAAGTGGGACACCTACGCGCTGTCCCGGTTCGACGACATCTGGGAGGTGCTCGGGGTCAACGACGGAACGTTCGTCGCCTCCGAGGGCACGCTGCCCGCCGCCAATGTCCTGGCCCACCGCAACAACGGCCCGGTGCCCGATCCGCCGTTGCACCCCATGCCTTTCCATGCCACTTTCGACTCGCCGATCTACGAGGACGTACGGCGGTGCACCTCGGCCCAGTTCCGGCCGCGATCGGCGGCCAAGCTGGCCGACCGGATCCGGACGCTGGCCAACCAGCGTCTCGACGAGCTGCTGCCGCGCGGAAGTTTTGACCTGACCCAGGATTACGGCGGCATCGTCGCGGCCGCGATGGTGTGCGAATTCGTCGGACTACCGGTCGATCTCGCCCCGGAGGTGCTGGCAACGGTCAACGCCGGCAGCCTCGCGCAGCCGGGCGAAGGGGTGGAGGTCGGCAACGCCAGGCCCGGTTATCTGTCGTATCTGACCCCGATCATCGAGCGCCGGCGCGCCGAGGGGCACGACGGCAGCGTGCCGATCGCCGACAGCCTGATCGGGCACCGGCTACCCGACGGATCGGCCCTGGACGACATGGAAGCGGCGGTGCAGATGCTCGGCGTGTTCATCGGCGGCACCGAAACGGTCCCGAAGATCACCGCGACCGGGCTGTGGCAATTGCTGCGGCATCCGGAGCAATTGGCCGCGGTGCGTTCCGATCTCGGTGCCAACGTGCCCGTCGCCCGGGAAGAGATCATCCGCCACAGCGCACCCGCGCAGTGGTTCGCCCGCACGGTGCGGCGGCCCTACACCATCCACGGCACCACCATGAATCCCGGCCAACGCGTCATCACCTTGCTGGCCTCGGCCGCCCGCGACGAACGTGAGTACGACAATCCGGACGACTTCGTGTGGAACCGGCCGATCGAACGGCTGCTGTCGTTCGGCCATGGTCAGCACTTCTGCCTCGGAGTGCACGTGGCCCGGCTGGAGATCACCATCATGATCCAGGAGTGGCTCAAACGTGTGCCGGAGTACCGCATCGACGAGGCCGCGGCCTCCCGGCCTCCGTCCAGTTTCCAGTGGGGCTGGAACAACATCCCCGTGGAGGTGTGACATGTGGTGCTACCGCCTCGTGGCACCGTTCACGTTCGAGCGAACCGACATCGCCGCGCCCTCACCGGAATCTCTGGGCGAGGGCCAGGTCCTGCTGGACTTCCTCGCCGCCGGGATCTGCGGCAGTGATCTCCCCGGATTCCGCGGCACCCAGGGCAAACTGCCCGGGGACACCGGCCCCCGCGCCGCCGAGATGGACGGCTTCCCGATCCACGAGATCGTCGGAGAGGTGCTGGCCAGCCGGCATCCCGACCATCGGCCGGGGGAGCGCGTGGTCGGTTGGGCATCCGGGTTCGACGGTCTGATGGGCCGCGTGGTCTCCGACGGGGCGGGGTTGGTGTCCTACGACCCCGCGCTGGCCCCCGAACTGGCCGTCGGGCTGCAACCATTGGCATGCGTCCTGTACGCCGTCGAGCAGCTGCCGGATCTGTCGGGCCGCCACGTCGCGATCATCGGACAGGGCTCCATCGGTCTGCTGTTCTCCTACGTCGCAAAGGCTTTGGGGGCAACGCGGGTGACCGGGGTAGACCCGGTGGACCGCACCGCGATCGCCTCTCGGTTCGGGGTCGACGACGCGGTCCGGGCCACCAGCGATCGCTGGGTCCGCCACCTGGGGGTCACCGGCAAGCCCGACGTCGTCATCGAGGCGGTCGGACATCAGGTCGCCACCCTCAACCACGCGTTGGAGGCCGCTGCCTTCGGCGGCACGGTGTTCTACTTCGGCGTGCCCGACGACGACAGCTATCCGATCAGCATGCGCACCATGTTGCGCAACAATCTCACGCTGAAATCCGGTGTCACACTGGATCGTCAACGCGTTCTACGCCGGGCCGACGAGTTCGCCCGGGACCACCCCGACCTGTTGCCCGGCTACGTGACCCACACTTTCGGCTCGGACGATGTGCCGGCAGCGTTCGAATTCGCCTGCCGTCCATTGCCTGAGCGGGTCAAGATCGCGATCACCCGATGAACCGCAGCAGATTGCAGGACGCGTTGGCATCCAACGCCCACGTCTGGGGTGGTTGGGTGGTCGCGCCGACGATGATCGGTCCCGAGGAGTTCGCGGCCGCCGGATATCACTACGTCGGATTCGACCTGCAGCACGGGTATCTCGACGATGCCGACGTGGCCGTGCTGCTACGCCGGCTCGAGCACGTGCCGATCGCCACCGCGGTGCGATTGCCGTCGGCCGATCCCGCGCCGATCGGCCGGGTGCTCGACGCCGGGGCCGATGCGGTGATCATCGCGATGGTGGAATCCGCCGAGCAGGCCGCCGCGGCGGTCGCGGCCACCCGATATGCCCCCGGCGGGGTCCGCAGCTTCGGGCCGCTGCGGGCCGGCCTGGGCCAGGACACCGCCGAGTTGGAAGCCCGGGTGAGTGTGTTCGCGATGATCGAGACGGCGCCGGGCCTGGACGCCGCCGAGCAGATCTGTGCGGTGCCCGGGCTCACCGGGATCTACGTCGGTCCCGCGGATCTGGCGATCTCGATGGGGTATCAGCCCGTGGACGCCTGGACCCACCCCGAGGTGCGGGCGGCGATGGTCAAGATCCACGCCGCTGCCCACGCGGCCGGCCTGGTCGCCGGAATCCATGCCGGGGCAGGGAAACTCGGAAAAGCCATGGCCGAACTGGGGTTCCAGATGATCACCCTGGCCTCGGAATCGCAGGCGTTGCGCCGCGGCGCCGCCGAGCATCTCGACGAAGCCGCAGGGCAGGCCGTGCCGGCCACCGAACGAGGAGGCTACAACTGAACGCAGCACCAGAGCCCGGCAACTCGCGGGTGGCCTTGGTTACCGGGGCCGCCCGCGGACAAGGTGCCGCGATCGTGCGCCGGCTGGTGGCCGACGGGTACCGGGTCACCGCCGGGGACCACCTGATCGACGAACTCACCCCCACCACAACCGAGTTCGGCGACCACGTGTTGGCGGTCGAACTGGACGTGACATCGCCAGAGCACTGGCAGGCCGCAGTGGCAGCCACCGTGGCCCGATTCGGCGGGCTCAACGCGCTGGTGAACAACGCCGGTGTGCTGCACAGTGCCTCGATCGCCGAGGAAACCCCGAGCGGTTTCGAGGGCTTGTGGCGGGTGAACTGCCTGGGGCCCTTCCTAGGACTGCAGGCAGCGCTCGAGCCGCTGCGGCGGGCGGACAACGCCGCGGTGGTGAACACCTGCAGCACCGGCGCGCTCCGCCCGTTTCCGCACCACGCGGCCTACGGTTCGTCGAAGTGGGCACTGCGCGGTCTCACTCAGCTGGCAGCTGCCGAACTCGGCCGCGACGGGATCCGGGTCAACGCCATCTTTCCCGGACCCGTCGAGACGCCGATGCTCGACGACGCCACCCAGGCCCGGCTGGCGGAGCGGGCGACGTTGGGACGGCTGGGCAAACCGAGCGAGATGGCCGACGCCGTCGCGTTCCTGTTGTCGGACCAGGCGGCGTTCATCACCGGCTCCGAACTCGTCATCGACGGCGGCCAATGTCTGCAGATCGGATAGCGCGGATGACCACGTCACCGACCGTCGGGATCATCGGAGCCGGCCCGGGTGGGCTGGCGCTCGGAATCTTCCTGAAAAAGGCGGGTTTCGCGGATTTCACGATCTTCGACCGCGAGGACGGGGTCGGCGGAACGTGGCGGATCAACACGTACCCGGGCCTGGCCTGCGACGTGAAGTCACACCTGTACTCGTACTCATTCGATCTCAACGCCAATTGGAGCCGGCTCTGGGCCGGCCAACCCGAGATCCTGGAATATTTCGAACGGTGCGCCGAACGCTACCGCCTGGGCCCGCACCTGATGCTCGACACCGAGATCACCGCGGCGCGTTGGGACCCGGCCACCAGCAGCTGGACCCTGACCACAGCTTCCGGTGACCAGCACCGGTTCGACATCGTGGTCTCTGCGATCGGACTGTTCACCCAGCCGTTGCAACCGGACCTGGTGGCCGAGGAACCGTTCACCGGCACCCTCATGCACACCGCCGACTGGGATCACGAGGTGAAGCTCGACGGGGCGAAGGTGGCCGTGCTCGGAACCGGATCGACTGCTTCCCAAGTGGTTCCAGAGATCGCCAAGGTGGCCGAGAAGGTGTACTCGGTGCAGCGCTCGCCGACCTGGGTCCTACCGAAGCCCGACCGGCCGTATACCGAGCGGGAACGCTGGCTGTTCGCCCATGTGCCGCTGGCGAAGAAGATCTACCGGACCCGGTTGTGGCTGCGCAGCGAGTCGAACATCGCCGTCATCGAGAACGGCAGCGACAAGACACAGGAATTCAAGGCGATCGCGCTCAATCTCCTCGAATCAACAGTGGCCGACGAGGAATTGCGGGCCCGGCTGACCCCCGACCACCCGCTGGGCTGCAAGCGGCTGGTGTTCTCACCCGACTTCATCGCGACCCTGACCCGGCCCAACGTCGAGGTGGTGTCCAGCCCGGCCCGGGCGCTGCGGTCCGTGGGACTGGTCACCGAGGACGGCCGCGAACTCGACGTCGATGTGGTGGTGTGCGCCACCGGGTACGCGGCCGCCGACTACCTGGGGCAGATCGAGGTCACCGGCGAGGGTGGGGTGTCGCTGCGGGACACCTGGAGTGAGGGCGCGTTCGCCTACCTGGGGATGACGGTGCCGGGCTTCCCGAACTTCTTCATGCTCTACGGCCCGAACACCAACGTCGGCTCCAACAGTGTCATCTTCATCCTGGAGGCGCAGGCTCGCTACGTGGTGCGGGCACTCAAACACCTTCGGCGCAAACGCAAGTCATATGTGGCGGTACGCCCTGAAGCCATGGCCGCATTCCTTGCCGACATCGACCGGTGGATGCAGGGCACGGTCTGGCTGACCCGGTGCAGCAGCTACTTTCGGGCGCCGAGCGGCCGGGTGGTCACCCAATGGCCGCGCAGCGCCCGCGCGTTCTGGTCGATGACGCGGCGGTTCCGGGCCGCCGAGTACACGTTCGACCCGCCCGCCACCCGGCCGGCCCCGGTGCCCGCCGCCGCCGATCGAACAGATGGCTGAGCCGTGTCCTGGCTCGAACGCCTCGATCCGGCGTTGCGCGGGTTCGCCGACGCGCGCACCGACCTGAGCACCGATCAGCTGGGGGCGGTGCGCGCATCGTTGGATCAGCGTCGTCGTGACGCCGCACAGGCCCTGGACACGCCCGGCGTGGAGATCATCGGGGGCCGCGTGGCACTCGGCCGGCGCAGCATCCCGGTGCGCATCTACCGCGGCGGGCCCACGCCGTCGCCCGCGGTGATCTACTGCCATTCGGGAGCCTTCGTACTGGGCAACCTCGATACCGATCAGATCCAATGTGTGGAGCTGGCCCGGCGGGCCCGCTGCACGGTGATCGCGATGGAATACCGGTTGGCTCCCGAGTATCCGTATCCGGCCGCGTTCGACGATGCGATGGTGGTTCTCAATTGGGCGGCCACCCTGGCCGCCGACCTCGACATCGACGCGGGACGCATCGCGGTGGCGGGAAGCAGTGCCGGCGGTGCGCTGGCGGCCCTGCTGGCGCAGCACTCCGCCGCGGGCTCCGCTCCACCCATCGTGTTCCAGGCGCTACACCAGCCGGTACTCGACGACCGGCCCACCGGTTCGAAAGGCGAGTTTGCCGACACCCCGGGCTTCGACGGCCCGGCGACCATGGCGATGTGGCGGCACTACCTCGGCCGCGACCTGCCGGAGGCAGCCGTCCCGGCACGTGCCGGCGGCTTGGCGGGCGTGGCTCCGGCCCTGATCACCTGCTCGGAACTCGATCCGCTGCGCGACGAGGCGCTCGACTATGCCCGTCGCCTGCTGGCAGACGGAGTTGCCACCGAACTGCATTTGTTCCCGGGCACCTGTCACGGGTTCGATTCGCTGCTACCTGAGTGGGAGGTCAGCCAACAGCTCTTCGCCCTCCAAGGTGCGGCGATGCGGCGCGCACTGCATGGATGACGTGGTAGCTGGTCGGCTCGGCGGTGGTTGTGATCGACGTTGTGGGCAATAATGCAGGTCTATTGCAAGTGAAACTCGCGCGGACAGTGGGTGCGGCCGGTGCGACGATGCTGCGGCGGTGTTGGGGGCACACCCGAGGATCCAACCCGGATGCATCGGGAGCGAGTGAGCGATTGAGAGGTATTTATGTCGGCCGACGACGACCGGCTTACGTACTCCAGAGATCCCAAACACGCCAGGGACCCTCTGGCCTACGGCGGGCTTGACGCCCTGCTCGGCGGCCCGGTGGCGGCCCTGCCGAACGGGCGGTCGCGGCACGGCGACGCCAGGGTGTCGGCTCCACCGGTCGTCCTGACCTCGAATTTCGCCGTTCCCGGCGAGGCCGAGATCACCACCAAGCTGCCGGTGGTGCCGGGCCGCTCGGATCCTCCGCCGATCAACGGGTCGTCCTCGGCGGGCAGCTGGATCCTCGAGCAGCCGCTTCCGGCGACGGTGGCCGACGAGCCGCGCGCGATCGACAATCTCGCCCGTGTGGGCGTGCGTTCCGCGGTCAAGATGCAGCCGCGGCGCGGGTGGCGCCGCGCGGTATACGCCACCACGCGCGTCAACCTCGGGTTGTCGCCCGATGAACTGTATGAGCTGGATCTGTATGCCAGGGTCCGCCGCACGGCCCGCGAGTCCTACCAGATCGGAGTCTTCGGCCTGAAGGGCGGCGTCGGCAAGACCGCCGTCACCGTGGCGCTCGGATCGGTCCTGAGTGCGGTGCGCGGCGATCGCATCCTGGCCATCGACGCCGATCCGGCCAGTGGTAACCTGGCCGACCGGGCGGGACGGCAGTCCGCGGCGACCGTGGGAGATCTGCTGGCCGCCAAGGATCTGTCGCGCTACAACGATGTGCGGGCGTACACCAGCATGAACGAGTCCAAGCTCGAAGTGCTGTCCAGCGACGAGTACAGCCGCGCCGGCCGCGCGTTCAACGAGGCGGACTGGAACGCCGCCACCGGCGCCGTCTCCAAGCACTACAACCTGGTCCTCGCCGACTGTGCGGCCGACATGTTCGCCCCGGCGGCACGCGGGGTGCTGGCGACGGTGTCCGGTGCCGTCATCGTGGCCAGCGCCTCCATCGACGGTGCTCGCCAGGCTGCGGTGACCATGGACTGGCTGCGGCACAACGGCTATCAGGAGCTGTTGAGCCGCTCCTGCGTCGTGGTCAACCACGTCGGCCCGCGCAAGCCCAATGTGGACACCGGTGATCTGGTACACCAGTTCCAGAAGCACGTGGCCCCGGGGCGGGTGTTCGTGCTGCCTTGGGACAAGCACATCGCCGCCGGCACCGAGATCCATTTCGATCTGCTGCGCCCGGGGTACCGGCGGCGGGCCCTTGAGCTCGCGGCCGCGCTGTCGGACGACTTCGAGGGCGGCGCCGCGCTGGTCTGATTCGTGGCTCAGGCGCGGCTGAGCTCAGCTCAGCGCCAGTTCCCGGGCCACCGCGGCGTGATACTTGTCGATGTTCGCGGGATTGACCACCCGGAACAGTGCATCCGGCAGCGGGGTGTCCTTGTAGGCCTCGATCGTCATGGTGCGGCTGAACAGCGTGATGTCATTGCCGGGCCGGGTGAACTGATATTGCACGGTGATACGGCCCTCCATGCCGCCGTTGCCGTCCCGGTCGTGGCCGAGCCGGCCCACCGAATTGAACACCCACATCCGCGGTCGCATCGCGATCGCCAAGTGCCAGGTGTAGATCTGCGCCCCGTCGGGACCGGCTTCGGTCCAGGTATCCCCGACCTGTAGCGGCAGCCGTTCGGGTAGCCCGCCGACGTGGGCGCTGCCCGGGTAGGTCTTGACCCAGTTCGCCGGGTCGGTGACGAAGTCGTACACCTCCTCGGCGGACTGGGTGAATGCCGTTTCCGAGCTGGTGGTCACGATGCCCAAGGCGGGTCGCCTTCCTTTCTGTTGTGGGTCGCAGATTTTCGCGGTCAGACGTCGCAGCCGCAAGCGGCCGAGGCCTCAGACGAGGGGAGTTCGGCGAGGACGTCCACGCGTGACGCGTCGAAGCTGAGGAACCCCTGGATGGGCAGCGACTCCGGCGGGGTGTCGGGGTAGCTCCAGGCCACGTCGGCGACGACCGTGTCGCCGACGACCGCTGACCAATAGCGCGCGGTGCCCTTGTAGTTGCAGTACGACGTGGCCGGGCTGGGCTGCAGCAGATCGGTGCGAACCAGCGCCGGATCGACGTAGAGCCGTGGTTCCAGCGCCGTCTCGAACACGATCACGGTCTCGTCGGTGTCGACCAGGACGGTGCCGGCGGCCGTCACCCGCAGACCGCGGCGGGTCGGGCGGCAGTCGATGCGGTGGTAGGGATTGGGCGGATAGTGCACGAGCTTGCGGCCCTCTTCGAACCACGCGTCGACGGCGTCCCACGGCACCACCGCATACCCCGGGGCCTCGGGTACCGGCTCGTGGGGCAGGGTGCCGACCGCGTCGTTCGGAAAGGCGTAGCGCAGTGGGTGGCCGGCGCGGTGCACCATCAGGGCGGCCTCGGTGTCGAGTGCCACGACACCGCCACGGAACGCCTGGATGCGGCGCGGATGAGGCTCGATGTAGATCGGGGCAGCGGTCAGCGGAGGGGTGAACCAACCGGCCGGTTGTGTACTCAACGGACCCCGCCCTGCGACGAGACTCATTGCGGCACCTCCCTTTTGGCTGGCGATCAGGGCGTGGACGCGATTCGGCGACGCACCGGCCAGCGTTGGTGCGTCGATCGTGGCGTCCATGTAGAAGCTTTACAGATTCTCTTGATAATGTCACGCTGTTGAGTGAGGCGGGTTACACCGCAGGACGCCAGTCGAGACGTGCCGGCCGATCAGCCCTCTGGACCCGGAATGGATGCCTATGTCCCCACAGTCAGGAATGTCCGCGCAAATGTCCGAGGTGCGCACGCCCGGCGTCGCTTCGTACCCGATTCCGTTCTCCCGGTCGCGGGTACGGCCCGAGAAGGCCCTGCAATACCGATTGCACGTGGTGGCAGCCGATGTCGCCGGGGTGGTGTCGGGCATCGGAGGCTGGTTGTTCGACCGGGCCATGGCGGGCTGGCGGATCGCCGTGGCCGGCGGCCGATGCGCCGACGGGTGTGGCGCGGACTGCGCCGACTGCCGCGCACTGCGCATTCTCGGGTTGAAACCCGTTGAGGTCGAGGGCCTCTGGCCCTCGGGGGAGGCGGATGTGATCGCGCTGACGGCGATCAGCGCCGACCGGTACGGCGGTCAGGACCTCGACGGAATTCGCAACCGCGGCGCCATGGTCTTGTTCGGGTCGCAGGCGCCAGACGGTCTCGCCGGACAAGTGGAGCGGGTGCGGTACCGGCCGAGCGCGGCCGCGCTGGCCTTCAAGACCCACGCGTTGGCGGTGCTCGGTGCCGACCCGGATTCGGCTGGGGCGGAGACCATGTTCCGGTACGGGCGCCCCGCGGGCCTGCTCGATGATGACCTGGTGCCGGGGTGTTGATGGCGGCACAGACGTCGGTGGCCGGCCTGCTGGAGGTGTTCGACGTGACACCCGCCGGGCCGGACCGGTTCACCGGGGTGACCGGACCGGCCGGCGCTGACGGCAGGAGGGTGGCCAAAGGTGCGCAGGCGCTGGGGCAGTCGATCGTGGCAGCAGCCAAGCGATTCCCGGACAAGACGATTCGATCGGCACACGCAGTCTTCGCCAGGCCGATTCGGATCGACTCCACCGTGGAACTGTCGCTGACCATCGTGCACGAGGGCCGATCGACGGCGACTGCGGTGGTGACCGTCGGGCAGGATTCCCGGCCGTGCGCCACCGTGACGGTACTGGCCGATGTGCCCTGCGGTGAAGTGGTCAGCCACCAGGCGCTGCGGCCCGATGTCGACACTCCCGACGATGCCCGGCCGGCCGGGCGGGCCATGGTCGGTCATGAGCTCCGATTGGTGGGTGTGGCCGACGTCAACGATCCCGACGAGGTCGGGCCGCCCGAACTCTGTGCCTGGCTGCGGTATGAGCCGATACCGGAACGCGATGACCTGGCCAAGGCGCTGTTGGCGTATTTCACCGGCCAGCTCGGCATTTCGACCACGATGCGGCCACATCGCGGTGTCGGCACGGCCCAGGCGCACGCGACGGTATCCACGGCGCTGATGTCGACATCGGTCAGCTTCCACGAACCCGTGGAGTGGGATGGGTGGCTGCTCTACAGCCATGAGAGCACGGCGGCCGGCCAGGGGATGTCGTACGTACGCGGTCAGGTGCACACGGAGGACGGCGCGTTGTTGGCTTCGTTCGCCCAAGAAGGGCTGATCCGCGCGATGCGTCCGGCTGAGGACGCGATCGACGTTGCGGCCCGGTTGTAGGGCCGGCGTGAGGGGTGTGCGGCTAGCGGATCCAGCCGCGACGGCGCATCCAGATGTTGCGGCCCACGGCCAGGAAGATGAGTGCGGCGAACGTGATGAGGAACCAGTTCTCGACATGCCCGACGTGGTTACCGCGCATCATGACCAGCAGGAAGATCGCGGACAGGATGCCGCCGAGGTGGATCACCTTGATGTTCAGCTCCGACCAGCCCCACGCTGCGGACGGCACTTCCTCGACGTCGACGCCGTTGTTGCGCTCCACTTCGGTGCTGGCCACGGTTGCTCCTCCGGATCGAACTGGCTTCAGGCTTGGCTTGCGGACATTCTGACATACGACACTGCGTCGTACGCAGGCCCTGGGGGGTCAACCCAGGCGCCGATACCTCCGCAGCGCCTCCACTCGCTCTGCGGCGTGATCGACGATCGGCTCCGGATATCCGGCGGGCCGATCGGCCCCCACCTTGTGCACGTCGTCGACGCCGGCCAGCTCGCGGACCCACCGCCGGACGTAATCCCCGCCGGGGTCGAACTTCGCGCCCTGCAACGTCGGGTTGAACACCCGGAAGTACGGCGCGGCGTCGGTGCCGCAACCGGCCGCCCACTGCCACCCGTGTTGATTGCTGGCCAGGTCGCCGTCGATCAACTGGTCGAGGAACCACCGAGCGCCCCACTGCCACGGCAGGTGCAGATCCTTGACCAGGAACGAGGCCACGATCATGCGTACCCGGTTGTGCATGAACCCGGTCGCGGCCAGCTGGCGCATCCCGGCGTCGACGATCGGGAAGCCGGTCCGGCCGGCCTTCCACGCCTCGAACACCCGCCGGGCACCCTCGTCCTCGTCCACCTCGATGGCGTCGAAATCGCGATTCCAGTTCGACCACGCGCTGTCGGGCCAGTGATGCAGCACCGCTGCGTAGAAATCGCGGAATGCCAGCTCCCGCAGGTAGGTCTGGTCGCCGGGACCGAGGTCGGCGGCCATGGTCCGGGGGTGGATCGCGCCGAATTTGAGGTGCGCGGACATGCGGCTGGTGGCGTCCAGATCCGGGCGGTCTCGTTGTGCGGGATACCCCTCCAGGTCACCCGTCACGAACTCCCGCCATTGCGACCGCGCCGCCCGCTCCCCGGCGTCGAACGTCAGATCTTCTGTGGCAGAAGGAATATCGACAGCGGCACGAGTGTCGGCGGGGACATCGGCGGGGTCGATCCAGGTTGCCGAACCCGCACTGGAATCTGCCGGGTGTCGCCAGCCGTGTTGGCGCCAGGCGCGGAAGAACGGCGTGAAGACCTGGTACGGCGCACCGTCGGATTTGGTGACCCGGCCCGGGGACACCAGGTAGGCCGAGCCGGTGGCTCGGAGCGGGATGTCTCCGAGCGCGGTGGCGACCTCTTCGTCGCGCCGGCGGCCGAACGGCGAGTGGTCCTGCGACACGTGTACCGAGGCGGCCCCGACGGCGCGGGCGAGTTCGGGAATGCGCTGTTCGGGCCGGCCGCGGGTGACCAGCAATCGGCCGCCGAGGCTGTCGGACAGATCGTGCAGCGCCCGGTGCAGGTATTGCAGCCGACGCCGCCCCGACGACGCCGCCAGCCGCGGATCCAATACGTAGCAGGCCAGTACGTCGCCGTCCCGCTCCGCGGCCTCCAACAGGGCCGGATGGTCGTGGCAGCGCAGGTCGCGCCGAAACCAGAGGATCGTGGGCATCCCTTCATGCTGCCCGCGAATCCACCGACAGAAACGGGAAGGGTTGGTAGATGCAGTTCTGGAGTGGCACGGCATTCTTGGACACCGCCGACGCGCTGACGGTGGCACCGTTGCTCGACGAGGCCGGCTACCACGGCATGGTGTGCTCGGATCACCTGATCTACCCGCGCGAGTTGTCCTCGCCCTACCCGGATTCGCCGACCGGAAGGCCGCCGTGGGCGCCGGAGACCGCCTGGCCGGACTCGTGGGTCCTGATCGGTGCGATGGCCGCCGTCACCCATCGGCTCCGGTTCTCCAACGCCGTGTACGTGGCGCCGGCACGTCCGCTGCTGGAAGTGGCAAAGCAGGTGGCGACGGCAGCGGTGATCTCCGGCGGTCGGGTGTCCCTCGGGGTCGGTGTCGGATGGATGCGTGAGGAATTCGAACTCATGGGCCAGGATTTCGACACCCGCGGCAGGCGGCTCGACGAGATGATCCCGGCGCTGCGCGCGCTGTGGCGTGGCGGCTGGGTGTCGTACCAGGGTCGCTATTACTCGGTTCCCGAGATGATGATCGAACCGCATCCGCCCGGTCCGGTGCCGATCCTGTGCGGTGGTGAGTCCGAGGCGGCGATGCGGCGTGCGGCCCGATCGTGCGACGGCTGGATCGGCTACGCCTACACCCTCGAGCAGGCCACCAGATTCACCACGCGACTGGCCGAACTCCGCCGTGACTACGGGCGGGAGCACGAACCGTTCGAGATCATCCTGGCGTTGCTCGATCCGCCGTCACCGGATCTGTACAAGCGGGCTGAGGATCACGGCATCACTGCGGTGATGTGTGCGCCGTGGCTCGCCATGCCCGACGGCGCGACGGGTGCGGACCGGTTCCGCGGCCCCATCGAGCAGTTCGCCGAATCGATCATCGCGAAGGCACAGTAGCCAGAGCCGCCCGGTGGCCGTCACTATCATCGCGCTAAACCAGGCTGGATGGATTGGGGGAGCTCGATGAATCGCACGGCGGTGTGTGTCGGCCAGGCCGGCGCGGCCGGTGCCCTCATCGGGATCGGTATCGGGCTCGGCGCATACAACGCCTGGTGGGTGGCGGTGTTGGTCTCCATCCCGCTCATCGTCGCGGGCGTTGCGATTGCGCCCCGCCCCTCCCGGACGTCCGAGCTCGCGGTGTTCGAGGGCCGCGCGTACCCGCAGGCAGTACCGGTCCGCGTCGACGCACTTGTCCGTAGCAGTCTCGCCGACGACGACCTGCAGCCGACCTTGGTGAGCGCTCGGATCAGCCCGCCGCATGACACCGACTATCAAGCGCGGTGGATCGCGTCGATGTCACGCGGCAACTTCCGCTCCCTGACAGAAAATCCGGTCACGGCGCTGCCGCCCGATCAACTCCCTGAGCGCGGGGCTTCTGGCACGCAGGGCTTCGACGAACACCCTGGCACGCGCGCAGCGCTCTATCCGGTGGTGACCATGCTGGTGACACTCGCGGTGCTGTTCGGGGTGGGTGAGGCGTGGCATGTCTCGTTCGACCGCCCCGCATCGCCTGAGCCGCGTGCCGATACTGCGACCAAGTCCAAGAGCATGAACCTCAATGCCCGCCGGGACGGCATGATCCGGGCGATCGCCGAGCAGTTCGGACCCGCGGCGACCAACAATCTGCTCGATCTCCGCTTTACCGGCAGCGGGTCCGATTACGGGACGGTGCTCGACCCGACGAACGGTGACACGACGATCGTGTACATCAATAACGGTGGAGATGCGTTCACCACACCCTCGACACAGGTTCGGCGCAAAGACAGCACATTCCTCGCCACCGAGATCGCGTCGACCGATCTGGACGCGATCGCCGAGAAGATGGCCCAAAATGCGGATGCTGCCGGTCGGCGGGGCGACTTTGAGATCAAGCGGTCGGGACCCGGCGCTCCGGTGATTCTGACCGGCCGTTTCGGCGGCAAGAGCATCAACGGCCTCCCCGACGGCACCGTGGGCGAGGTCTTTGATCCGGCTGATTTCCCGGTGTCCTTCGAGCGGGCGCGAGAAGCGCTGGCGCTGGCCGGGATTGCGCCGTCCGACCGGGTGTTGACGAACTTCGAGATCAGGGGCACCCACCGGGCCACGCCGACTGCTCATGCGAGTGCGGTCCAGACCAGAGGTGGAGTGCTGCTCGAATTCGACACCGGTGAGCGGTCCGGCGAGATCGTGGTCGTGCCCGGGGAGTTGCCCGAGGTCACTGACAAGTCCTACCACTCGGGAGCGCAGAGGTTCGCCTTCGACGACATCGACCTGGAGGCATTCGAATCCGTTCGTACACAGGCGATGCAGCGCGGAGTGCTCGAACCCTATGAACGCGAAGCCGTCGACATCTGGATGACGGACCGGGAGATCGACCAGCACCGGTTGGCGATCCGGATCGAGCTCGCCGGGGTCGACGCGGCGACCGGGACGTATTCGGTGAGCGGCGAATTCCTCGCACCGGGCGCCATTTGAGGATTAGCGGGGCTTGGCCGCTTCGATGGCCCGCCGCGTGACGCCTTCCAATTGCGCCAGTTGAACTTTGGGCGGATGTAGGACGCCGCGATCGACGAGTTTGGTGACGATCTCGCGCACCCGGCCGTAGTAGGTGGCCTGTTCGGCGGGGGTGGTGCTCGATGTGGCGTGGTTGTAGAGCTTGAGTGCGGTATCCAGTTCAGCGCGTTCGGTCGCATCCAGATAGGACGTGCCGACTTTCTTCCCGTGGGATTCGCAGGCGATCCAGGCCCGACGCAGGTTAACCACGGCCTGTTGGTACGCGTCGGCCAGTCCACGGTTGCCCGGATAGTTCTCGGTGCGCAACGCCTGCGCTTCGTCGAGCGCCACGTGGAAAGTCTGTGTGGGTTCGACGGTCACATCCGTGATCGCGGGATAGCGCAACAGCATCGCCGGGTCGAGTTCGTAGGCGCCGTATGCGCCGAGAATGTCGTTGTGGCGCCGGGCCGCTTCCTCCCACAACCGTTGTGCCGCGTCCTCTGTCCCGGCATCGGAGATCCGCGATCCCGAAACCGGCGCCTCCACCCCGGGTTCGGTGCCGGCCACCGCCGCCTCGAGGCGGCGGTGTATCTCGGCTGCCGCCGGGTCGGATCCGACGACGGCTATCCGCCATTCCTCCGTGCCGGTGCCGGTGCCGGTCGTGAAGGTGAGGGTCAAGTACTTCTGACCGCGCACGGTCAGGAGCCGGCCATCGGTCGCGGTGTCATCGGCCGGTCCTGCCTGACTCACTGCGATCAGTGACGACAACGGGTAGCTGACGACTCCGTGGAACTCGTCGCCGAGACAGACGGTGTCGCCGTCGACCGTGATCCGCACCGCCCCCCGCTTCTGCAGCCGTCCGTAGGTCATTGCAGCCATTCCGGCGGCGACGAGGATCGCCACGACTACGCCCGTGACCAGTCCCGGCGCCTCGACGGAGCTGAGCGCGACAAGCGCGATCATCCCGGTCAACAGAGTGGTGCCCGACGCGGCGGCGGATATTCGATGGCGGCTGGTCAGGTACTCGGTCCGAGCAGTCACGGGGACCACCCGGGCGTCCTCGGCTGCGTTCATCCGCCTCAGCATACGGTCGCCACGGCAGCCCTCCTGGACCACGCGGCGGCCACGGTACGTCACTCTGATGCTTGCGGTGACATCAGAATGATGTCACCATGACGTCATGGACTTGCAGCCCTATGTCGACGCCGTCCGACACGAACTCGGTGTCGCCGCCGCCGCGGGCGGTGCCGAAGCCGAGGCGCTGGCCGAGCGGCTGACCGCCCCGCTCGAATCCGCACTTCGGCTGACCCTGCTCGAAGCCCTGTCCGAGGCGGCCGAGCAGATCACCCGGGAACTCGCCCCCGGATCCGTCCACCTCCGGCTGTCCGGGCGTGACCCCGAATTCGCGGTCGAACCCGCCGAACCCGATGTGGCTCCGCCGTCCGTCGTGGACGTCGCGGACGACGACGCCGGCGGTACCTGGCGCGTATCGCTGCGGCTGCCAGAGAGCCTGCGTGCCGGGGTGGAGGCCGCGGCCCGTCGCGACGGTGTCTCGGTGAACGCCTGGCTGGTGCGGGCCGCCGCGGCCGCACTCGGCGGGTCCGGGCGCCAAGCCCGCACCGCCGACAAGACCTTCAGTGGCTGGGTCCGCTGAAAACCAACCGATAGGAGAATTCGATGCCCACCTTCCATACGCCCGAACCGATCACGGCCGTCGTCGAGGTGGTGGCCGGCGCCGTACAGCTGTCGGCCACCGACCGTGACGACACCGTCGTCGAGATCCGGCCGCGCGACCCCGAACGTGCCTCCGACGTTCGGGCGGCCGAACAGGCCCGGATCGATTTCCACAACGGCACGCTCGTGGTGACCGCCGGCCGGAAGATCCTGTCGTTGGGGCGCGGGGGAGCCGTTCGCGTCGACATGGCGCTGCCCGCCCGCTCGCGACTCAACCTCTCATCGGCATCGGCTGACGTCGACGCCGACGGCGCCTATTCGGATGCTCGCTTCGCCTCGGCCAGCGGTGCGCTCCGGGTGGCGGTTGTCAACGGAAACATCAAGGCGGACACCGCCTCCGGTGATATCACCATCGGCGAGGTGGTGGGCGACGCGCGGATCGCCACGGCTTCCGGCGACGCGAGGATCGACCGGATCGACGGAGACGCCAAATTCCAGGCGGCCAGCGGCAGCCTGGCCATCGGAACCCTGCGCGGAAACCTCAAGCATCAGACAGCGTCGGGTTCGGTCACCGTGGGCGTCGCCGTCACCGGCGCGTTGCGGGCGCAGACCGGCAGCGGTGAGGTCGAGGTCGGCATCCCGGAGGGCACGGCCGCCAGGCTGGAACTCAAGACCCACTCCGGAGCCGTCGTCAACGGGCTGCAGGCCTCCGAAGGCCCGGCCGACGGCGACGAGACCTTCACCGTGCATGCCCGCACGGGTTCTGGGGACATCTCGGTGCGCCGCGCGGTCGGACCGGTCGCTGCGGACCGGTCCTCCTAGTCCGTCGAGCCGGCGTCGCGCTCAGCCCTCTGCGTCGGCGACGGCCTCCCATCTGCCGAACAATCGCAGGCCCAGCGCGTTGGCCAGCGCCACGGACGCGTGGTTGTCGAGCTGGCAGAGATACTGCGGTTCGTACCCTTGCCCGAACGCGTATTGACTGAGTGCACGAACCACGTTGCGCGCGTGCCCGTTTTTGAGAAGGTGGACATGCTCGTTTTCTGAGGAGGGCCGACGGGACCCCTTGACGGTAAGCGGGGTGGCAAGCGATTTTGACCGGCGCATTAGGGGGCGCTGGTCGCAGCGCGGCACAATGGACGGGTGAGCGATTCCCCGGCGCGCCAGCGCGTGCTGATCCTCGGTAGCACCGGATCGATCGGTACCCAGGCGCTCGACGTCATCGCCGCCAATCCCGACCGGTTCGAGGTCGTCGGACTGGCGGCCGGCGGCGGCAACCCCGACCTGCTCGCCGCCCAGCGCGCCGCCACCGGCGTCACCAACATCGCCGTCGCCGACCCGGCCGCCGCCGAGAAGGTCGGCGACGTCACCTACGCCGGCCCGGACGCGGTCACCCGGCTGGTGGAGAACACCGAGGCCGATGTGGTGCTCAATGCGCTCGTCGGGGCGCTGGGCCTGGCCCCGACGCTGGCCGCGCTGGCCACCGGTGCCCGCCTCGCCCTGGCCAACAAGGAGTCACTGGTCGCAGGCGGTCCGCTGGTGCTGAAGGCGGCCGCACCGGGGCAGATCGTGCCGGTGGACTCCGAGCATTCCGCGATGGCGCAGTGCCTGCGCGGGGGCACCGCAGACGAGATCGCCAAGATCGTGCTGACCGCCTCCGGTGGGCCGTTCCTCGGTTGGTCGGCGACCGACCTCGAGTCGGTCACCCCCGAGCAGGCCGGCAAGCATCCGACCTGGTCCATGGGCCCGATGAACACGCTGAACTCGGCGACGCTGGTCAACAAGGGGCTGGAGCTGATCGAGACGCACCTGCTGTTCGGGATTCCCTACGACCGCATCGAGGTGGTCGTCCATCCGCAGTCGATCGTGCACTCCATGGCCACCTTCACCGACGGTTCGACGCTGGCGCAGGCCAGCCCTCCGGACATGAAGCTGCCCATCGCACTGGCTTTGGGCTGGCCCGACCGGGTCCCCGGTGCGGCCCTGGCCTGTGACTTCACCACCGCCTCCACCTGGGAGTTCCTGCCCCTGGACAACGAGGTGTTCCCCGCGGTCCGGCTGGCGGCGGAGGCGGGGACCCGCGGCGGCTGCCTGACCGCGGTGTACAACGCCGCAAACGAGGAGTCGGCAGAAGCGTTCCTCGCCGGGCGCATCCCGTTCCCGGCAATCGTCGACACCGTCGGTGAGGTGTTGCACGCTGCCGACCGGTGGGCCGCCGAACCCGCTACCGTGGAAGACGTACTCGACGCGCAGCGCTGGGCCAGAGAAAAGGCAGGACAGGCCATCGACACGCGCGTCGAGCAGATATCCGTCAGAAAAGGGCTCCTCACCAAATGATGTTCGTTATCGGCGTTGCGCTGTTCGCGCTGGCCATCCTGGTTTCGGTGGCCTTGCACGAGTGCGGGCACATGTGGGTGGCACGCGCCACCGGGATGAAGGTGCGCCGCTACTTCGTGGGTTTCGGCCCCACCCTGTGGTCGACCCGGCGTCCCAACAAGTTGGGGGAGACGGAATACGGCATCAAGGCGATCCCGCTGGGTGGATTCTGCGACATCGCCGGAATGACCTCGGTCGACGAGATCGCACCGGAGGACCGGCCGTATGCGATGTACAAGCAGAAGGTCTGGAAGCGGGTAGCGGTGCTGTTCGCCGGTCCGGCGATGAACTTCATCATCGGCTTCGTGCTCCTCTACGGGGTCGCGATCGCCTGGGGCCTGCCCAACATCAATCAGCCCACCACCGCGATCGTCGGTGAAACAGGTTGTGTGGCACCGCAACTCAGCCTGGAAAAGATGGGGGACTGCCAGGGCGCGGGCCCCGCGGCCCTGGCCGGCATCCAGGCCGGCGACGAGATCGTGAAGGTCGGAGACACCGAGGTCTCGGATTTCCCGGAGATGGCCGCCGCGATCCGCAAGCTCGACGGCCCGGTGCCCATCGAGCTCAAGCGTGACGGCCAGACCATCACCACCACCGTCGACGTCACCCAGACACAGCGATTCACCAGCGCCGACGCGAAGGAGCCCGCCACCGTCGGCGCGATCGGCGTCAGTGCGGTGAAGGTTCAGGGCCCGACGCCGTACAACCCGATCGCCGCGGTGCCCGCCACGGTCGCGTTCACCGGAGACCTGGCCGTCGAGCTGGGCAAGTCGCTGGCCAAGATCCCGACCAAGATCGGTGCGCTGGTCGAGGCGATCGGTGGTGGCGAGCGCGACAAGGAGACCCCGATCAGTGTGGTCGGTGCGAGCATCATCGGCGGTGAGACGGTCGAGGCCGGGCTGTGGGTGGCGTTCTGGTTCTTCCTGGCGCAGTTGAACTTTGTGCTGGGCGCGGTCAACCTCGTGCCGCTGCTGCCGTTCGACGGCGGCCACATCGCGGTCGCGACGTACGAGAAGATCCGCAACATGATCCGGGCGGCCCGCGGCAAAGTGGCCGCAGCCCCCGTCAACTACCTCAAGCTCATGCCGGCCACGTATGTGGTGTTGCTGGTCGTCGTCAGCTACATGTTGCTGACCGTCACCGCAGACCTGGTCAATCCACTCAGCATCTTCCAATAGGAGGAACTCCGTGACTTCCATCGGTCTGGGAATGCCCGAGGCCCCGGCGCCGACGCTGGCGCCGCGGCGCAAGACCCGTCAGCTCGACGTGGGCGGTGTCGGCGTCGGCAGCGAGCATCCCATCGCGGTGCAGTCCATGTGCACCACCAAGACCCATGACGTCAACTCGACGCTGCAGCAGATCGCCGAGCTGACCGCGTCGGGCTGTGACATCGTGCGGGTGGCCTGCCCCCGGCAGGAGGATGCCGACGCGCTGGCCGAGATCGCCCGGCACAGCCAGATCCCGGTGATCGCCGACATCCACTTCCAGCCCAAGTACATCTTCGCCGCGATCGACGCCGGATGTGCCGCGGTGCGCGTCAACCCCGGCAACATCAAGGAGTTCGACGGCCGGGTCAAGGAGGTGGCGAAGGCCGCAGGCGACGCCGGTATCCCGATCCGCATCGGCGTCAACGCCGGCTCGCTGGACCCCCGGTTGCTCAAGAAGTACGGCAAGGCCACGCCCGAGGCGCTGGTCGAGTCGGCGCTGTGGGAGGCCTCGCTGTTCGAGGAGCACGGCTACGGCGACATCAAGATCAGCGTCAAGCACAACGACCCGGTGATCATGGTCGAGGCGTACCGGCAGTTGGCCGCGCAGTGCGACTACCCGCTGCACCTCGGGGTCACCGAGGCGGGGCCCGCGTTCCAGGGCACGATCAAGTCCGCCGTGGCCTTCGGGGCGCTGCTGTCGCAGGGTATCGGCGACACCATCCGCGTCTCGCTGTCGGCGCCGCCGGCCGAAGAGGTCAAGGTGGGCAATCAGATCCTGGAGTCGCTGAACCTGCGGCCGCGTGGCCTGGAGATTGTGTCCTGCCCCTCCTGCGGCCGGGCTCAGGTCGATGTGTACACCCTGGCCAACGCGGTGAGCGCGGGCCTGGACGGGCTGGACGTCCCGCTGCGGGTGGCCGTGATGGGCTGTGTGGTCAATGGTCCGGGCGAGGCCCGCGAGGCCGATCTCGGGGTGGCCTCGGGCAACGGCAAGGGCCAGATCTTCGTCAAGGGCGAGGTCATCAAGACCGTGCCCGAGGCGCAGATCGTCGAGACGCTGATCGAAGAGGCGATGCGACTGGCCGAACAGGCGGGTTCAGATGATGCCAGCGGTTCGCCGGTGGTGACCGTAAGCTGATAGCGGCCCTGTGAGCGGGGTCACCCAGCCTCGGCTTGAGCAGAGAGAATCGTCCATGTCGGCACCGCCACTGTTCCGCCTCGTCGACGAGCGGCGAGTTTCCGTGGTGCGCGACGCCGCGCCGGTTCTGCGGGTGCTCGACGAGGATCCGGTCGGGTCGTGCATGGTGGCCTCGCGAGTCGCGGAGTTCGGGGTCGAACCCGGCGCCATCGGCGGGGAACTGTGGACCCGGCGTGGGGTCGACGAGTCGCTGTGTTACGCCGGGCCCAACCTGATCCCGCTGCGCGGTGACGCCGAGGATCTCAAGGCGTTCTCGGACAAGGCGATGAGTACCGCGCGGCGCTGCTCCTCACTGGTCGGCCGCGCCGAGTTGGTGCTGCCGATGTGGCGGCGACTGGAATCGGTGTGGGGTACCGCCCGTGACGTCCGCGAGCAGCAGCCGCTGATGGCGCTGCGCTCGGTGCCGCACTCCATGATCGACGCGGCGGTCCGCCCGGTGCGCATGGAGGAGCTCGACGCGTATCTGGTGGCAGCGGTCGACATGTTCATCGGCGAGGTCGGTGTCGACCCGCGGCTGGGTGACGGCGGCCGCGGCTACCGCCGCCGCATTGCCGGCCTGATCGCCGCGGGGCGGGCGTGGGCCCGGTTCGAACGTGGCGAGGTGGTGTTCAAGGCCGAGGTCGGTTCGCAGTCTCCCGCGGTCGGCCAGATCCAGGGGGTGTGGGTGCACCCCGAGTGGCGCGGCCACGGGCTCGGCACGGCGGGGACGGCGGCGCTGGCGGCCGCGGTGGTGGCCTCGGGCCGGATCGCGAGCCTGTACGTGAACAGTTACAACACCGTGGCCCGGGCCACCTACGCCCGCATCGGTTTCGAGCAGGTGGGCACCTTCGCCACCGTGCTGCTGGACTGACCCTGCCGGGTTGCTTTGTCCGGCAGTTTCGCTCTCCAAGTGGGTGCAATTGGTGAGGTAACCTCACGACCAGTGTGTTAGCCAGTTGGGGGATTGACGTGGCAAACGGATTGGAAGTCGATGCGAGCGGCCTGCGTGTGGCAGCGGGCAGCAGCGAACTCGCGGCCACTGAGCTGAATGGCACTTGGCCCGGCGGGCCGTCTTCTTCGAATCCCAGTGGGACCGGGGTGGCTGCGGTCAACGCGGCATTGGCCGCGGTGCAGGGCCGTCAGTCGGCGAGGATGACCGGCCAGGCTGGTGACCTCGCGGTGAGTGGCGCCCGATACGACGCCATGGATTCCGACGGTGGCGACGCCATCAGCACGACGGTGACCGTGTGAGTCCAGCGGCCTCTGGAGGCGGCGCATCGCTGACCCGGGGTCAGGGATCGAGAACTGGGATACCTCCTACCTGGATTCTGCGGCGACAGCGTGGCGTCTGGCAGCCTCCCAGTCTGAGGCTGCGTTCGATCAGCACCGTCAGAACATCGCCTCACCGGGCGGCACCGCCTGGGAGGGCGACGCGAAAGACGCCGCCTTGGATCGGGTGACCGCCGACGTGATGGTGGTTGGCCGCCAGGCCGGTGTTCTGCGTGAGGCCGCAGACCTCGCCGAAAACGGCCGTCACGACATCAACAATGCCCAGTCCGAGGCACTCAACGCGATCACGGAAGCCGAGGAGGACGGGTTCAGCGTTGCTGAGGACTTGTCCGTAACCGATGCCCGTCGCTACGACATCAACACGATCGTCGCGCGGAACAAGGCCGCTACGGAGCACGCGGAGGACATTCGTTGGTATGCCGAGCGGCTTCTCCAGACCGATTCGTTTGTCGGTGAGCGCCTACTGCCGAAAGCCGCTGAGCTGGACGGGATCCGGTTCGAGGGCGAGAGGGAGGACCGCGATGGCTCGTCTGGCCATGTGCGGCTCGTCGACAACAAAGTCCAACATGACGCCGAGGGCAAGGATCAGTCGGGCGACGAGAAGTCGGCGGTTCCCGGTCAGGCGCCGGGCCGGATCGGTCCGTTCGCGGTACCCAAATCCGTGGAGGACGCGGCGAAGAAGCCAAATGGTATGCCGGAGGACAAGCCTGCTGGCGCGGACCCAGAATTGCGCACGCCACACTCACTGGAAGAAATGTTGCTTCCCGAAGGCAGAGCCGAACCGGACCCCAGCGCGCCGCCTCCGTTTACCGCGGCGCAGATTGCGGAATTCAAGAGTCAGGCGCGAAAGCTTTTGCAGCAACAGGGCGTGGCGCCTGACCAGATCGAGTCGCGGGTCGATGTCATGCTGGCCGAAACACAGCGGATCAAAACTGAGCTTGACAGCCTACCTCCCTACACTCCGCCCGCCGGATCGCCGCCGGCCAGACCCAGCTACAGCGATGGCTTCGGCGACGCCTGGCGCAGAATGGAAGACAGCGTCCATAGTCTTACTGGCCAAAATGGATTCGAAAGCTTTAAAGACGCGTGGAAAGGCATGGGTTCCGGTGTTGTCGAGACGGTCAAGGACCCGTATGGCACCGCCTTCAGGGCCATCGAATCTGAGATCGAAGCGTTTCGAAATAATCCCGAGTACTGGCACGGGCAAAAAGGCTTCGACGCCGCATTCACAGGGGCGACCCTCCCGTTTGGCGGCGAATTAATCGCCGCGCGCGGTGCGCTCAACGACGTTGTCAGCCCAGGCGTACCGCATGACGTGGTCCACGGTGCCGATGGCATCAATTCCCATCCACCAATATCGGTGGACCACTCCGTCGGCGATCACTCGGGCCTTGGTCTGGGGGATGCGCCGCTGCAGGCCGATGTGGTGCCTGATTTTGTGCCACTACCGGACACTGGCCCATACCATCTGCCAGATCCGGTGCACTTGACTACACCTCCCGACGGCGCGACGTTCTGGTCTGGAAGAAACGGCGACGGAATTATTGGTATCGGCCCGATCTCGGCGGGAGGCAACGGCGCTGCAGAACTTATCGCCGGAGGTAACAGTGCGACCACATTAGAGGGGTTGCTGGATGCAAATGGAATACAACCACCAAAGTGGAGTCCCACTGATGTCTATGCCGACAACTGGTGGTCAGCTGTATCGCAAATTTATGCTGAAAATGCCTCAGGAGAGGTGCATGCTGTGGTCGGCTCCAACTTGCGCCCCGGAAATGTATGGGAGAATGTTGAACTCCCGCGCCTTATGGAAAACCCGAATGTGACCAAGGTAATCGTTATTGACCCGGACACGGGAATTCATACAACGATATTTGAACGTTAGGATATGTGAAAATGAATCCAGATCTGATCAACGAAGCGATAGTTCTGAGTATCTCTGATTCCGCAATACCACGGGTCGACCGCGAGAAACTCATAGAACGCTATGGAGCGAATGATGGGAGTGTCATCGCAGACCAGGTTCTGGCGCTTGTCAAGGAAGCAGTTGCGATGCCAATCGAATGGGGAAGCATGAGCCTTGCCCAAGGCGTCAACGACATCATGGTCAGATTCGGCGCGCTTCACCCCGACCTGTCGTCACAAGCCCTCGAGGAAATTGGCCGATGCGTCGGCTGGCAACTTCGGTGAAGTGCAGCGCACAGTGCTCAATCCGCTGTTTCCCGTCGTGAACGGTTGCCACGAGCTCACCTCAGGCTCGGTGCTCACCGCGCCCGCACCGGTGATCTTCCTGAACGAGAAGCACAACACTGACTTACTCGAAGCGCTCCTGCGGGCGCGGCGCGACGATCATGCGTTCGGGACAACGGGCCAAGGTCAACTCCGCCACACAGTTCGTCGGGTCCCCTGATTTCGGCGACTCCGTCACCGGCGACATCGCCAACACCCAAGGCACGCGACAAGATGAGCGACTACTTCTTCAGCGCTGGAGCTGTGAACCGCCGGACAACTGGTGGGTCTCGCGACAGTCTCGGTTCGGCATCGGTGCGCCTCCGACGAAACCAGCGTCCACGTTCCTAACATCAGCCTCAATGGCAACTCAAACATCACCAGTCACACGGGCTACGGGCCGCCTGGTGGCGGTCGTGGTCCTCGGGGCGAGCGCGCTGAGCGCCTGCACCCCACGGCCCGACGGGCCCGAGCCCGCTGCCGAACAGTTCTTCGCGGCACTGGCCACCGGTGACACCGCGGCAGCCGCAGAGCTCGCCGACCGGCCCGAGGATGCCAAGACCGCTCTCGGCGAAGCCTGGAACGGCCTGCAGGCCACCGGACTCGACGCGCAGATCCTCGGTTCGAAATACGCCGTGGACACCGGCAGCGTCACCTACCGCTACACCTGGCACCTGCCCAAGAATCGCACGTGGACCTACGACGGGCAGCTCAACATGGTCCGCGACGAGGGCCGGTGGGAGGTGCGCTGGAGTGCGACGGGTCTCCATCCGAGACTCGGTGAGCACCAGACGTTCGCACTGCGCGCCGACGCGCCGCGGCGAGCCTCGGTCAACGAGCGCGGCGGTACCGACGTGCTGGTACCGGGCTACGTCTATCACTTCGCCCTCGACGCCAGGGCGGCCGGCTCGGCCCTGATGCCGACGGCCCGCGCGGTGGCCGACGCGCTGAGGCCGTTCGACCCCGCGCTCGGCGACCCTCAGCGCCTCGCCGAACAAGCCAGTGCATCGGCGCAGCCGATGAGCCTCATCACCCTGCGACAGGCCGACCACGACCGCATCGCCCCGGCCATCGGCCGGCTCAGCGGCGTCGTCGTCACCCCGCAACCCGAAATGCTGCCCACCGACGCGACTTTCGCCCCCGCGATCGTCAACGAGGTCAAGAAATCGGTGGCCGACCAACTTGACGGCCAGCCGGGCTGGCGGGTGGTCACGGTCAACCAGAACGGCGTCGACGTCGACGTGCTCAACGAGGTGCCCGGTGAACCGGCACCGTCGATCACGATCAGCCTGGACCGCGCCGTGCAGAACGCCGCGCAGAACGCCGTCAACACCACCGGCAAGCAGGCGATGATCGTCGCGATCAAGCCGTCGACCGGAGAGATCCTGGCCGTCGCCCAGAACGCCGCGGCCGATATGGCCGGACCGTTGGCCACCATGGGGCAGTTCCCGCCCGGTTCGACGTTCAAGATGGTCACTGCGGGAGCGGCCATCGAGCGCGACATGGCAACGCCCAACACACTTTTGGGCTGCCCGGGCACGCTCGACATCGGACACCGCACCGTCACCAACTACGACGCGTTCGACCTCGGCACGGTGCCGCTGTCACGGGCATTCGCCAATTCGTGCAACACCACCTTCGGGGAGCTCGCCAGCCGGATGCCTCCGCGCGGGCTCACGCAGGCCGCCGCGCGCTACGGCATCGGCACCGACTATCACGTGGACGGCATCACCACGCTCACCGGTTCCGTGCCGCCGACGGTGGATCTGGCCGAGCGCACCGAGGACGGCTTCGGCCAGGGCAAGGTTCTGGTCAGCCCGTTCGGCATGGCGCTGGCGGCCGCGACGGTCGCCGCGGGTAAGACGCCGGTGCCGCACCTGATCGAGGGCCGTCAGACCATGGTCGACGGCGCGGGCGCGCCGATCAGCCCGAAGATGGTGGACGGCTTGAGGCCGATGATGCGCCTGGTGGTGACCAACGGCACGGCCAAGGAGCTCGCGGGACTCGGCGACGTGCGCGGCAAGACCGGTGAGGCCGAGTTCATGGGCGGTTCCCACTCGTGGTTCGCCGGGTACCGCGGGGACATGGCGTTCGCCGCGCTGATCGTCGGCGGCGGCAGTTCGGAGTACGCGGTGCGGATGTGCAAGACCATGTTCGACGGGCTGCCCCCGGCCTATCTGGCCTGAACGGCGGTACCGTTGAACCTGCCATGACAGGGATCAATGAACAATCCGTGGACCTTCGCGTCTCCGATGCGGACCGCAACGGCACGTTGCGGCGGCTGCACAACGCCGTGGCACTCGGATTGATCGATATCGCCGAGTTCGAGGAACGGTCGGCGATGGTGTCACACGCCCGGCTGCATTCGGACCTCGATGCATTGGTGGGCGACCTGCCCGGACCCGGAGCGATCGTCACCACCGCCACCGACCGGGTCGAGTTGCGCGGTGTGCTGGGCTCGCTGAAACGCCAGGGTGAATGGACGGTTCCGACCCGGTTGGCATTGGTGCGCCGGATGGGTTCGGTCGAGTTGGACCTCACCCGGGCCCGCTTTGCCGGGCCGATGGTGGTCATCGAGCTGGACATGAAATTCGGGTCGGTGGACATCCGGCTGCCCGAAGGCGCCAGCGCATCGATCGACGACGTCGAGGTGATCGTGGGCAGCGCCGACGACCACCGCCGCGACGCGCCGGCTGACGGCAGCCCGCACATCATCCTGACCGGCAAAGTGGTGTGCGGTTCGGTGGATATCCGTGGGCCGCGGCGCAACTGGAAGCTGACGCTGCGCCGGGCCTGACGTCAACGTGGTTCGAGCACCGCGAACGTCAGCGTTGCGCGAGCGGCCAGTCGATCCCGGGTGACGTCGGTGACATCGACCGAGGTCACGATGAGGCGCTTGCCGGCCCGCACCACCTTGGCCTCCGCGCGGGCTGTGCCCATGATCGGGGCCAGGAAGTGGATGTTGAGGTCGGCGGTCGTGACGTCATAGCCGACGCCGCTGGCATTGCCGGCCAGCATGCCCGCCGCGATGTCGATCAGGGTCGCCACCAGTCCGCCCTGCAGGGCACCGCGGACGTTGGCGAGGTCCGGCCGGTTGTCCATCTCAAGTACCAGCCGGTCAGCGCTCGACTCCACCTCGCGGTAGTCCAGCAGGTGCAGGACATGAACGGTCTCGGTCATCGCCGTGCCTCAATCATCCCCGTACGGTAACACCATTACCGGTAATTGAGAGGGGCGCTCTCGCCGCTATGGCTCGGTGCGTGGCCGCCACCGCGGCCGGGCCGGGTGCAGCATGGCGGACAGCTGTCGGTGGGCTGACGATTAAGCTGTCCACATGCCAGTTCGTACCGCCCTGAGCTCCGGCGTGCTCTCACCGACCCTGACGGTTCCGAAGTCGATCCCACGGCCGGAGTACGCCTGGCAGCCCACCGTGCGGGAGGGCAGCGAACCCTGGGTGCAGACCCCGGAGGTGATCGAGAAGATGCGCGTCGCGGGTCAGATCGCGGCAGCGGCCCTGGCCGAGGCGGGCAAGGCCGTGGCGCCGGGCGTCACCACCGACGAGCTCGACCGCATCGCCCACGAGTACATGATCGATCACGGCGCCTATCCGTCGACGCTGGGCTACAAAGGTTTTCCCAAGTCCTGCTGCACCTCGCTCAACGAGGTGATCTGTCACGGCATCCCGGACTCGACCGTGATCGAGGGCGGTGACATCGTCAACATCGATGTCACCGCCTACATCGACGGCGTGCACGGTGACACCAATGCCACCTTCCTGGCCGGCGATGTCTCCGAGGAGCACCGGTTGCTCGTCGAACGCACTCACGAGGCGACCATGCGGGCCATCAAGGCGGTCAAGCCGGGGCGCGCGCTGTCGATCGTCGGCCGGGTCATCGAGGCCTACGCGAACCGGTTCGGCTACAACGTCGTTCGGGATTTCACCGGCCACGGCATCGGCACCACGTTCCACAACGGACTGGTGGTGCTGCACTACGATCAGCCGGCGGTCGAGACCGTGCTGGAGCCGGGGATGACGTTCACCATCGAGCCGATGATCAATCTCGGGACGCTGGACTACGAGATCTGGGACGACGACTGGACCGTGGTGACCAAGGACCGCAAGTGGACCGCTCAGTTCGAGCACACGCTCGTGGTCACCGAGGACGGTGCCGAGATCCTCACCCTGCCGTGAACCACGCACCGTGAGCGGCGCGCTGCTGGTCGCCGGGACCACCTCTGACGCCGGCAAGTCGATGGTCGTGGCCGGGCTGTGCCGGTTGCTGGCCCGCAGAGGGCTGTCCGTGGCGCCGTTCAAGGCGCAGAACATGTCGAACAATTCGGCGGTCACCGTCGACGGCGGCGAGATCGGCCGGGCCCAGGCCATGCAGGCCCGCGCCGCCGGGCTGGCACCCAGCACCCGGTTCAACCCGATCCTGCTCAAACCGGGCGGCGACCGCACATCGCAGCTGGTGATCCGGGGCCGGGTGGCCGGGACGGTGGCCGCGGGCGACTACTTCACCCACCGCGACCGGCTCGCTGCCGTCGTCGCCGACGAATTGGCCTCGCTGAGATCCGAATTCGACGTGGTGATCTGTGAAGGCGCGGGTTCGCCCGCCGAGATCAACCTGCGGGCCACCGATCTGGCCAACATGGGCCTGGCCCGCGCCGCGAACCTGCCCGTCGTCGTGGTCGGGGACATCGACCGCGGCGGGCTGCTGGCCCACCTCCACGGCACCGTCGCCGTCCTGGCCCCCGAGGACCAGGCGCACATCGCGGGCTTCCTCGTCAACAAGTTCCGCGGCGACCCCACGCTGCTGGAACCGGGGTTGCGCCAGCTGCAGGAGCTGACCGGTCGCCCGACCTACGGGGTGATCCCGTTCGACGACGAAATCTGGCTCGACACCGAGGATTCGGTTTCGGTCCGGCCCGGCGGCATGGTGGGTACCCCGCAGCCGCCGCGCGGCGCCCAGACACTCACCGTGGCCGCGATCAGGCTGCCCCGCATCTCCAACTCCACCGACATCGAGGCACTGGCCTGCGAACCGGGTGTGGCGGTGCGATGGGTGACCGATGCCGCCGACCTCGGCGGTGTCGACCTCGTGGTGATCCCCGGCAGCAAGGCCACCGTGAGCGATCTGGCGTGGCTGCGTCACCGCGGTCTCGCCGACGCGATTCTCGCCCACGCCAAGCAGGGGCGGCCCGTGCTCGGCGTGTGCGGCGGCTTCCAGATGCTGTGCCGTCACATCGACGATCCGGTCGAAAGCGGGACACCGGGCGCGGTCCCCGGCCTCGGCCTGCTCGACGCCGACATCGTGTTCCACTCCGACAAGACCCTGCGGCACTGGGAAGAACCCTTGTGGGGCTACGAGATTCACCATGGCCAGGTGACCAGGGCGGCAGCCGACGACTGGCTCGGTGTCGGGCTACGCCGCGGCGCGGTCTACGGCACGCACTGGCACGGGCTGCTCGACAACGACGAGCTGCGCCGGGCCTGGCTCACCGAGGTCGCCGCCACGGCGGGCCGGCTGGGATTCGTGGTTGCCGACGACGTCGACGTGCGGGGCCGGCGTGACGCCCAGCTGGATCGGATGGCCGACCTGCTGGCCGCCCACGCCGACGTCGACGCGCTACTGGACGTGTTGCGGAACGGGCCGCCCCTGCGGCCCACCATGAGCACTGCGCTGGTCGATCCACCTCGGTAGCCTGGGCAGATGAATCGGCGCCATCGCTGGGTGGCAGCGTCTGTCGGACTGGTCGCCGGCTTGCTGGCGGTGTCCGGTTGCACGTCGGTGGTCGGCGGGGCCGCCACCTGGCCCGGCGCGGTCCTGGAGCAGGTGCTGCTCACCCCCGCGGACCTCCCGCGCGGTGTGGAGTTCGACCGCGTCATCGACGACGGGGCCGGCCCGACCGGATCGGGCGGTGCGCCGCCGATGCTGTCCAGACCGGCCGGCTGCAGTGACGGGCTGACCCGGGTGATCGCCGAATCCGCCGAACGGGGCCCGGGGAGTGCCGCGCAGATCATCGCGGCCTACGACGGGGCCCGCATGGTGCTGACGGTGATGACCTCTCCATTGCCGTTGGACCGGCTGGCGGCCACGGCGCAGCGGTGCGCACAGTTCTCGACCTACTTCGACCCGTCGGACAGCGGCATCCCGATCACCACGACGAAACTGGCCGCACCGCGGGCCACGGCTTTGGTCTATCAGCAGACCATGCGACTGGGCGGTGCTGAGCAGAGCATCTACTTTGCCTTCGAGAATGTCGGCAACTGGGCGGTGTTCGGGATCGCGTTCCCCACGCCGAATCCGTCGATCGCCGCCAAAGGTGCCCTGCCGCAGAGTTTTCTGGATGCTTTCAGCATTCAGGCGCAGCGCCTCGCCACCCGCTGACGCAGGCGTCAGGACAATGTGAATTCCGGCCCGCACGTCGCTACTGGACGGTAGGTTGTCCGAATGCTTACCACCGTGGTGACGATCGATGGGTTCACCACGCCCGTTGACGTCTCGGGTCCCGACAAGGGATCCACCGTGGTGGTGCTGAGCGCCGGCCACCACGGCCCGGCCGCCTACGAGCCGATCTGCCAGCGGCTGCACACCGCCTCACTGCGCACGGTGATCATCGGCCCCGACCCTCGGCTGACCGCCAAATCCATCGTCGGCATCCTCGATTCGCTCGACATCAAGTGGGCGCTGCTGGTCGGCGACCGGCTCGGCGGAGAACTCGCCTGGGAGTTGGCGGCCACCCGGTTGGACAAGTTCATCGGACTGGTCGTGGTGGATCGCGGTCATCCACGCGTCGCCGACGCCACCGGGACAATCCGCGACGACGAGTGCCCGCCGGTCGAGATGAACACCACGGTGCTCGTCAGCTCCCCGGCGGCGCGCGCCGTCGCCAAGGCCAGCCAGCGCTACGTGTACGGCGACTTCCGGCTCGTGGAGATCGCGGGCCGCCGCAACGCCGGCGACTCGACCGCGCAGCTCGCGGCCGAGATCGTGCTGCGGACCAGTAGTTGGTGAGCGGGCGCGCAAGCGCTCAGTCAGCCGCCACGGTGCTGTTGTGTCGGCGGCCTGCCTTCGCGCAAGCGCTCAGTCAGCCGCCTCCGAAGGTGTCCAGGCTTGAGGCAGACCGGGCTGCTGCGGGAACAAGAAGTCGACGAATGCCGCGGCGGTGGGCTGCGGCTCGTGATTGGCCAGGCCGGGCCGTTCGTTGGCCTCGATGAACACGTACTCGCGGCCGGTGACGTCGGGAACCAGCAGGTCGATGCCCGTCACCGGGATGCCGATCGCCTCGGCCGCTGCCACGCCGACCCGGCACAGTTCGGGGTTCACCTCCGCGGTGACGTCGTGAATCGTACCGCCCTGATGCAGGTTCGCCGTCCGTCGCACCCGCAGCCGCTCACCCTCGGGCAGCACGTCGTCGAATGACCAGCCGGCCTCGGCGACGGTGCCCTTGGTGACGTCGTCGATCGGGATTCGTGACTCCCCACCGGTGGCGGCGGCCCTGCGCCGCGACTGCGTCTCGATGAGCTCACCGATGGTGTGCTTGCCGGTGCCGACGATCTCAGCGGGTTTACGGATGGCGGCCGCGACCACCTTGCCGTCGATCACCACAAGCCGCAGATCGTCGCCCGGGGCGCGCTGTTCGATCAGCACCTCCGGGTACTGCTCGCGGGCCCGGTGCAGTGCCGCGTCCAACTCGTCACTCCCGTCCACCCCGACGGTGATGCCCTTGCCCTGTTCGCCGCGGGTGGGTTTGACCACCACGTCGCCGACCTCGGAGAGGAAGTCGTGATCCTCACGGTCGAAGGTGGCCAGCCGGCCCTTGGGCACCGTGATCCCGGCATCGGACACGATCCGCCGGGTCTGGCGCTTGTCGTCGCAGCGGGCCATGGCCACCGCAGAGGTGAACTCCGACAGCGATTCTCGGGTGATGACACTGCGACCGCCGTGCGACAGCTTCATCTCACCGGCGCCCGCGTCGAGCACCTCGACGCGGATGCCGCGGCGCATCGCCTCATCGGCGATGATGCGCGCATACGGGTTCAGATCGTCCACTGTCTCCGGCGGATGAGTGAACAGCGGCTCGTTGATCGCGTTCTTGCGCTTGACGGCCAGCACCGGGACGCGATGAAAACCGAGCTTCTCGTACAGTGCGATCGCGGCCGAATTGTCGTGGGCCACCGACAGATCCAGATATGCCCGGCCGCGTTCGCGGAAGATCCCGGCCAGCGTCCGGGTCAGCGCATCGCCCACCCCGGGCAGTCCGGCGGCCGGATCCACCGCCAGGCTCCACAGGCTCGAGCCGTCTTCGGGGTCGGCGAACAGCCGTTTGTGGTCGACGCCGGTGACGGTGCCCACCACGCTGCCGTCGTCGTCGCGCACCGCCACCAAATAGACCACTGCCGGGGTCAGGGTGTGGTTGTGCCAGATGACGTCGACGGGTGCGGGCACCATGCCGCATCGCACGTAGACGCGGTTCATCGCATCGGCGTCGCTCGGTGTCTGCAGGGTGCGCACACTGAACCCGACGGGCTCGGCGGCGTCGAGCTCGTCGGTGAACCGCAGCCGGTAGGTGTGGCTCGGGTCGATGAACAGCTCGGCGGGAGAGCGTGCGATCAGGACGTGCGATTCGCGGGCGTAGATGCAGATGTCGCGCCGGCCCGGGCCTTCCTGCTGCAGCACCTCGGCGAGTTGCTCGGGATCGGCGAAGGTCTGCCCGAAAATCAGTCGGCCCCAGCCCAGTTCGAGCACGACATCGTCGGCCATCGCGTCGACGAGGTGCTGGGGTGAGGCATCGTGCAGGCCCAGCGTGATCGCCTCGGTGTGATCGGGGTGGTTCACCGAGAGAGCCGAGGCGTCGGGCTCGGTGGCGGTCATGCCGCCGTCCCCGTCACGCCGTGGCGCTGCAACCACAGTTCGAGCAGCGCGATCTGCCACAACTCGTTGCCCCGCAGCGGGGTCAGCTTGCCGTTCGGATCGGCCAGCAACCGATCGACCGCCTCCGGACGAAACAGACCGCGCTCCTTGGCTTCCGGCGCGTACAGCGCATCGCGGACCAGATCCAGATACGGTCCCTCGAGGTGGGTCAGGGCCGGCACGGGGAAGTATCCCTTGGGCCGATCGATCACCGCTGCCGGGATAACCCGGCGGGCAGCCTGTTTGAGCACACCCTTGCCCCCGTACGCGGTCTTGAGGCCGGGCGGGCAGGTGGCGGCCAGCTCGACGAGTTCGTGATCCAGGAACGGCACGCGGCCCTCCAGCCCCCACGCCATGGTCATGTTGTCGACCCGTTTGACCGGGTCGTCGACCAGCATCACCGTGGTGTCGAGGCGCAATGCGCGGTCCACCCCGGTCTCCGCGCCCGGTGCCGCGAAATGATCGGTGACGAACACGCCGCTGGGATCGCCGTCGGCGCGGTATCCGTCGCTGAGCAGGGCACCTACGCCGGTGCTGTCCCGGTCGAAGAACGCGCCGCGGTAGCTGGCCACTGCGCCGTCCAGGCCGGCCGCGGACGGATCGGCCATCGGCGGATACCAGTGGTACCCGGCGAACACCTCATCGGCGCCCTGGCCGGATTGCACCACCTTGACGTGCTTGGCCACCTCCTGGCTGAGCAGATAGAAGGCCACACAGTCATGGCTGACCATCGGTTCGCTCATCGCGGCGATCGCCCCGTCCAGGGCGGGCAGCATCCGGTCGGTGCCGATGCGGATCTGATGGTGATCGGTTTCGAAGTGCTCGGCGATGATGTCGGAGTACTTGAACTCGTCGCCGGCCACCCCGCCCACCGATTCGAAGCCGATCGAGAACGTGGACAGGCCGTGCTGGCCTGCCTCGGCGAGCAGTCCGACGATCAGGCTGGAATCGACCCCGCCGGACAACAGGCAGCCGACGGGCACGTCGGCCACCAGCCGGCGTTCGACCGCACGCCGCAGCGACTCGAGTACCGCGTCCTCCCAGTCGTTTTCCGACCAGTCGGCCCGGTCGGCGTGCCGGCTGAAGTCGGGAGACCAGTAGACGGTGGTGTGCCGGCTGCCGTCGGGTTCGATCGCGACCACGGACGCGGGCGGCACCTTCTTGATGCCCTGCAGGATCGTCAGCGGAGGCGGCACCACCGAGTGGAACGTGAGGTAGTGGTGCAGCGCGATCGGATCGATGCGGGTGTCGACGCCGCCGCCGGCCAGCAGGGCCGGCAGCGACGAGGCGAACCTGATCCGGTGGTGGTCCTCGGTGATGTAGAGCGGCTTGATGCCGAGCCGGTCCCGGCCCAGCAGCACCCGGCCGGTGTCCCGCTCGACGATCGCGAACGCGAACATCCCCATCAGGTGCTCGACGAACCGGTCACCCCAGTGGTGATAGGCCTTGAGCAACACCTCGGTGTCGCTGTGCGAGAAGAAGCGGTAGCCGTGCCCGGACAGTTCCCGGCGCAGCTCCTGGTAGTTGTAGATGCAGCCGTTCCAGCAAACAGTCAATCCGAGTTCGGGATCGACCATCGGCTGAGCGCCTGCTTCGGTCAGGTCAATGATTTTCAGGCGGCGGTGGCCCAGCGCGACCCGGCCTTGCGACCACACACCGGCCGCGTCCGGACCCCTGGGCGCCATCGCGTCTGCCATGGCCGACACCGCTGAAATATCCGGTGTCCGGCCATCGAGACGCACCTCCCCGGCGGCTCCACACATCAATTCGACCCTACAAGGATCTGGCTGCGGTGTCGCACCGGCGGTGTGTCGGGTGGTCGCGGCGGCGTGTCCGGGGATTGTCGGGAGGTGGCATTATCCTCCTCGCATGGGGCCTGGATTCGGCTTCGGCATAGCCCGTGACGAGCTGATTCGCGATTTCGGCGCGCAATCGACCGTGCGCGGTGAACACTATGCCGCCGAAGGCCGGGTCCGTGACATCGAGTTCGATGACGACGCACGCCTGCTGCGTGGACGGTGCGTGGGTTCGCATGGTGAGCTGTACGTCCTTGAGGTCGGGCTGTCGCAGGGGAGCCGGGCAGTCGTCGAGTGGGCATTGTGTTCATGCCCAGTCGGGTCGTTCTGCAAACATGCGGTCGCCCTGGTGCTCACGGCTGTTCCGTCCGACACGGCATACGCGCCCGTGGAGCGGTGGCGGTACGTACTCGACCGGGTGCTCGACGAGGTGGCCGTCCCGGAGGGTGGGGGCAAACCGATCGCGTTGGAATTCTCGGTGGAGGCGCCCACCCGCTACCGGCCGGGGACATTGCTCATGCTGCGTCCGCTGACCCTCGGGAAGCGCGGCACCTGGATCACGCGGGCCCTGACCTGGCGGCGCCTGCTCGACCAGCCCGAGCCCGGCGAGTTCGATCGCGACCAGTACCGGGCGGTGCGGGCACTGGTGTCGGAGATGGAGCGGTATTACCCGCCGCACGGTCCCGAGAAGATGATGCTCAACGGGATGCCCGCCACGTTGTGGCCCCGGCTCGATGAGGTGCTGGACGCCGGGGTGACCGTTCTGGTGGACACCGCGAGCGGCATCCGGGCAGTCGAGTTGATCAAGAACGTCCACCTTCGGCTGGACTTCGCCGCCGAGGCGGGTGGCGGTGCGGTCATGTCGGTGGCGCTGGTGGTCGACGGGCAGGAGGGCGATCCCGACGGTGTCGGGCTGATCGGGATGCCGGCCCCGCACGGCATGTTCCAGATCGCCGATTCCGTGCTGCGGCTGGGTGCCTTCGACCCGGTGCCGGGACGCACCATGGCCGAACTGCTGGGCCACCGCGAGCAGGTGCACATCCCCGCCGACATGGCGCGTGAACTCGCCGTCGACATCCTGCCGCGGCTGGCCAGCAGCGTGGACATGGATGTTGCCGACGGCCTGTTCGACCCGCCGACCATCACCGGGCCGTTCCCGGTGTTGACGGTGAAAATCGTCGACGGCGGGGCCCGCGCCTTCTGGAGCACTCGATATCACGTCAACGACCAGCATCACGATTTCGACCCGGCATCGTCGGCCGGGGCCATCGGCTACCGGGACGGCGCTGCCGAGGAGAGCCTCTGGCAGCGGGTGGCGCCCGCGTTGCAGGCCGTCGCCGCGGCCGCGCGGGACTGGAAACGTCAAGCGGCGCAGCACGTCAACCGCCGGATATCGGCGACGCTGGACGCCGACGCCGTGCACGAACTGCGGGCCATCGTCAAGGCCGCGACGCCGCTGGACGCGGTCACGGCGGCGTCGCGACGCACGCTGTTGGGTGGGGTCAATCTCACCTTGGTGGAGGCGGCGGTGCTGTGTGGCCAGGCCTTGCCGCGGCTGGAGTGCTTCGAGGAACTGACCGTCGACTCCGACGAGCGGTACCGGGCGGCGACCGTGGATCCCCTCGTGACGTTCGCCGGGGACACGTCACTGCCCGGGGACTGGTTCAACCTGAACGTCACCGTGAGCGTCGACGGAGAGACGGTCGCGTTGCCCGACGTGATCCGCGAATTGACCGCCGGGGCAACGCACATGCTGCTGCCGTCCGGGATGTACTTCCGGCTGGACACGCCCGAGCTGGTCCGGCTGCGGGAGTTGCTCGACGAGGCCCGTGCGCTCGGCGAGATCGACGGGGACCGGGCCAACGCGGCGTCGCTGAACGTCACCCTGTGGGACGAACTGCTCGAACTCGGTGTCGTCGACGAGCAACTCGGCCGGTGGCGGGCGAACCTGGCCCGGCTGTCGGCCGCTCGGCCGCCGGTGCCGGTCGCACCGCCGGCGGGTTTCGATGCCGAACTGCGCGATTACCAGCGCGAGGGGCTGGACTGGCTGTCGTTCCTGTGGGACAACGGGATCGGCGGCGTACTCGCCGACGACATGGGCCTGGGCAAGACCGTGCAGACGCTGGCCCTGATCGCCCGCGCGGTGGCCGGTGGGGCGGGCAGGTTCCTGGTGGTGGCACCGACCAGCGTCGCGCGCAACTGGGCGGACGAGTGCGCCAAGTTCACCCCCGGCCTGACCGCGGTGGTGGTGACCTCGACCGATGCGCGGGGCAGCGTGCGGCTGGCGCAACAGGTGGCCGGGGCGGACATCGTCGTCACCTCCTACACGCTGCTCCGGATGGACACCGCGGCATACGCCCGAATCGAATGGGCCGGAATGATTCTCGACGAAGCCCAGTTCGTCAAGAATCACCACAGCAAGACCCATCAGAGCGCGCGGCTGCTCGATGTGCCGTTCAAATTGGCGATCACGGGCACCCCGATGGAGAACAACCTCATGGAGCTGTGGTCGCTGCTGTCGATCACCGTGCCGGGGCTTTTCCCGTCGCCGAAGGTGTTCGAGACGTACTTCCGCAAACCGATCGAATCCGGTGAGGCCGACGACCGGTTGCCGGTGCTGCGCCGCCGGATCAAACCGGTACTCCTGCGTCGCACCAAAAGTCAGGTGGTCGCCGAACTGCCCCCGAAGAGCGAGCAGGTGCTCACCATCGGTCTCGGTGCCAAGCACCGGAAGATCTACGACACCCGGTTGGCCAGGGAACGCCAGAAGGTGCTCGGGTTGTTGGGGGACTGGGAGAAGAACCGGTTCCAAGTGTTCCGGTCGCTGACCCTGCTGCGCCAGCTGAGCCTGCATCCGGGCCTGGTCGACGACTCCGCGCGTGCCGTGGGCTCGGCCAAGATCGACTTCCTGGTCGAACAACTCGAACAGCTGGTGGCCGAGGGGCACAGCGCGCTGGTGTTCAGTCAGTTCACCGGGTTCCTCGGCATCGTGCGGGCGCACCTGGACACGGCAGGTATCGCCTACAGCTACCTCGATGGCTCCGTCGACTCCGAGGGAAGGGTAAGGGCCATCGAGGAATTCAATGCCGGAACCAAGCAGGTGTTTCTGATCAGCCTCAAGGCCGGCGGGTTCGGGCTGAATCTCACCACCGCCGACTACTGCTATCTGTGCGACCCGTGGTGGAGCCCGGCGGCCGAGGCGCAGGCCGTCGACCGGGCCCACCGCATCGGGCAGACCCGGCCGGTCAGCGTCTACCGACTGGTCGCCGAGAACACCATCGAGGAGAAGGTGGTGGCGCTGCAGGAACGCAAGCGGGCCCTGTTCGCCGCGGTGGTCGACGACGGCGATCTGTTCGGCTCGGCCATCACTGCCTCCGATATCCGCGAACTGCTCGGCTGATCAGCCGGTCAGTTCCGCGGTCGCGGTGTCCACCTGCTTGATCGGCCCGGTGAACCAATGCTTCACCGACACGTGCCAGTAGATGAACAGCAGCAGCAGCACGCTGCCGACGAGCAGCGGGGTGTAGTTGACGAACTTCCACGCGAAGTTCGGATCCCACGGAACACCGCCCAGCGAGGTCGGGAACATCGCGATGGCCGAGGTGAGGAGGATTTCGACGATCGCCACCGGGGCCATCCACTTGTACTTGTTGCCGAGATTCCACTGGCCCTGCTCGAATGAATCACCGGCCTTCCAGCGGTAGTAGATCGGCACGGCGAAGCACAGGTACAGCCCGACCACCCCGATGGACACCACCGCGAAGAACGCGACGGGCACCGGGGCGCCGTTGATCTCGACGGGAACGAGCGCGGGCAGTGTGATGAGCGCGGCGACGGCCGCGGTGATGATCACGCCGTAGGCCGGGACCCTGCTGGCATTGACCTTCGACCACAACTGATGGCCCGGCACGGCGCGGTCGCGGCTGAACGCGAACAACATGCGCGACGCACTGGTCTGGCAGGCGGTGGTGCAGAAGAACTGGCCGGCCGTGGAGATCAGCAGCACGATGGCCACCCACTTGGGGTTCATGGCCTGCGCGAAGATCACCGCAACCGCGCCGCCACCCTTGGACACGCCCTCGGCGTCCTGCACGGCAAACAGGAAGGACAGCAACAGGATCCAGCCGCCGATCGCCGAGTAGAAGATGGACTGCCAGATCCCCTTGGCGGCCGCGTTGGCGGCGCTCTTGGTCTCCTCGGACAGGTGTGCCGATGCGTCATAGCCGGTGATGGTGTACTGGGTCAGGATCGCCGAGATCGGGAGCACGAACAGCAAGAAGCCCCAACCCTTTTCGCCACCGAACAGTCCGCTGTTGTTGATGGTCTGGGCGAACACGTCGGAGAAGCTGGCATGCTGGGCAGGGACGAAGATCAGGATGAGGATCACCGTCGCGGCACCGGCGACATGCCACCACACCGAAACGTTGTTGATCACCGCCAGCAGGTGGCTGGAAAAGATGTTGATGATCGCGGAGACGGCCAGGATCACCACGAAGAGTCCGAAGGTGCGGGTCAGGCTGTAGCCGGCCAGCCAGCTCTCGCTGAAGGTGCCGAGCGTGAGGTCCAGGAACGTCGCGCAACCGTAGGACACCGTCGCCAGGATCGCGACCAGGCCGATGAGGTTGAGCCAACCGGTGTAGAAGCCGGCCTTGGGGCCGCCGAGTTTGGCGGCCCACCAATAGATTCCGCCCGACGTCGGATAGGCCGACACCAGCTCGGCCAGGCACAGCCCGATGATCAGGACGAACACCGCGATGATCGGCCAGCCCCAGGCGATCGCCGCGGGGCCGCCGTTGTTCCAGCCCAGGCCGAAGGAGGTGAAGCAGCCCGCCAGGATCGAGATGATCGAGAACGAGATGGCGAAGTTGGAGAATCCCGACCAGGATCGCTGGAGTTCCTGGGTGTAACCGAGCCTGGCCAGATGTTGTTCGTCGTCGGTGAGCTGCTCATGACCTTCAGGCACAAACCCTCCTCGGGTACGGGCGGGCCGGGCGGATGGCCCGCGCTGCCCACGGACAATAGAGTGTTATTGGTCGGTTGTCCTACCTTTGGTGCGTGACAATCATGCGGATTCGGTGCACGATCGTCACGTCATCGGCAGTGCAATGGTCGGCTGGACGCCAGGTTGGCCGGCGAGTCCCACACGGGCAGGAGGGTGCGCAATGAGCCAGAACCCCGGCATGCTGGCACGGGCCGACTTGGAGCAAATGGTGGCGGCGGGCGAGATCGACACCGTGATCGTCGCCTTCTGCGATATGCAGGGCCGGCTGACGGGCAAGCGGGTTTCGGGCCGGCTGTTCGTCGAGGAGGTCGCCGCCCACGGCGCGGAGTGCTGCAACTACCTGCTGGCTGTCGACGTCGACATGAACACCGTCGACGGTTACTCGATGTCGAGTTGGGACACCGGGTACGGCGACATGGTGATGACCGCCGACTTCTCCACCCTTCGGAAGATCCCGTGGTTGCCCGGCACCGCGCTGGTGATGGCCGACCTGTCGTGGCTCGACGGTCGACCGGTGGAGCAGGCGCCGCGCAGCATTCTGAACCGGCAGATCGAGCGTCTCACCGAACGCAAGCTGGTGCCCTACGTCGGTACCGAACTCGAATTCATGGTCTTCGACAACACATTTCGCGAGGCTTGGGCGGCCGGCTACCGCGACCTGACGCCGGCCACCGACTACAACGTCGACTACGCCATGATGGCGTCGACCCGGATGGAGCCGCTGCTGCGCGACATCCGCCTCGGCATGGAAGGTGCCGGGCTCTACTGCGAGGGCGTCAAGGGCGAGTGCAACCTGGGCCAGCAGGAGATCGCCTTCCGCTACGACCATGCCCGCAACACCTGCGACAACCACACCATCTACAAGAACGGCGCCAAGGAGATCGCCGATCAGCACGGCAAGAGCCTGACGTTCATGGCGAAGTTCGACGAACGTGAGGGCAACAGCTGCCACATCCACGTCTCGCTGCGCGGCGACGACGGGTCGGCCGTGTTCGCCGACGAAGCCGGACCGCACGGGATGTCGCCGATGTTCCGCAGCTTCGTCGCCGGCCAATTGGCCACGCTGCGGGAGCTGACCCTGTTCTATGCACCGAACATCAACTCGTACAAGAGGTTCGCCGACGGTAGCTTCGCGCCCACGGCCGTGGCCTGGGGTCTGGACAATCGGACTTGCGCCTTGCGCGTGGTCGGTCACGGGCCCGGTATGCGGGTGGAATGCCGAGCCCCGGGCGGTGACGTCAACCAATACCTCGCCGTGTCGGCGTTGATCGCCGGCGGTCTGTACGGCATCGACCACGGGCTCGAGCTGCCCGCCGTGCTCCCGGGGAATGCCTACACCAGCGGGGCGCAGCGGCTGCCCTCCACGCTGGCCGAGGCAGCCGAGTTGTTCGAGAAGTCCGAGGTGGCGCGCACGGCGTTCGGAGACGACGTCGTCGAGCATTACCTCAACAATGCGCGAGTCGAGTTGGCGGCATTCAATGCCGCGGTGACGGATTGGGAAAGGGTGCGCGGTTTTGAACGGCTCTGAGACCGGAGCCCATCCGGTGATCGGCATGACGACATATCTGCAGCAGGCGCAGACGGGGGTGTGGGATGTGCGGGCCAGCTTCCTGCCGCAGATCTATTTCGAGGGTGTCACGCGCGGCGGCGGCATCGCCGTGTTGCTGCCGCCGCAGCCCGTGGACGGTGACATCGTCGATCGGGTGCTCGCCCGGGTCGACGGTCTGGTGATCACCGGTGGCCCGGATGTCGATCCGGCGCGATACGGACAACAGCCCCACCCGGCCACCAACGAGCCGGCGACCGAGCGCGACACCTGGGAGTTCGCGCTGTTGGAAGGCGCTCTGCGGCAGGGTATCCCGGTGCTCGGGGTGTGCCGCGGCGCGCAGGTTCTCAACGCCGCGCTCGGTGGCACGCTGCACCAGCATCTGCCCGATGTCATCGGGCACACTCGCCATCAGAAAGGCGATGCGGTCTTCGGAACATCGTCGGTGCGGACGGTTGCGGGCACCAGGCTGGCGCGGCTGATCGGCGAGACGTCCGACGCCCAGTGCTATCACCACCAGGCCATCGACCGGCTCGGCGAGGGATTGGTGGTCAGCGCGCGAGATTCCGACGGTGTGATCGAAGCCGTTGAACGGGACCCGGCGCTGCCGGGCGATGCGTTCGTGGTCGCTGTGCAGTGGCACCCGGAAGAGACCCTCGACGACCTGCGACTCTTCACCGCCGTGGTGGAAGCGGCCAGAACCTATGCGACAGAGAGGGTCTCATGACATCCAGCCAGGTCATCAACCCGGCTACCGAAGAGGTGCTGACCACCGTCGACCACCTGGACGTGGCGGCCGTCGACGACGCGGTGGCCCGGGCCGCGGCGGCGCAGCGGAAGTGGGCGCGGCTGGCACCGGCCGAGCGGGCCGCCGCGCTGCGGGCGTTCGCCGCCGTCGTCGACGCCCACGTCGACGAACTCGCCGCGCTCGAGGTGGCGAACTCCGGTCACCCGATCGGCCAGGCCGAATGGGAGGCCGGGCACGTCCGGGATGTGCTCCAGTTCTACTCGGCGACCCCGGAACGGTTGAGCGGCAAGCAGATCCCGGTGGCCGGCGGTCTGGATGTGACGTTCAACGAGCCGCTGGGCGTGGTCGGCGTGATCACGCCGTGGAACTTCCCGATGACCATCGCGGCCTGGGGCTTCGCCCCGGCGCTGGCCGCCGGGAACGCCGTGGTGCTCAAACCGGCCGAGTGGACCCCGCTGACCACCATCCGGCTGGGCGAACTCGCCGTCGACGCGGGCCTTCCCTCCGACTTGTTCCAGGTGCTGCCCGGCCGGGGATCGGTGGTGGGGGAGCGGTTCGTCACCCATCCCGGCGTGCGCAAGGTGGTGTTCACCGGCTCCACCGAGGTGGGGATGCGGGTGATGGCCGGGGCCGCCGCTCAGGTCAAACGAGTCACCCTGGAGTTGGGCGGCAAGAGCGCCAACATCGTGTTCGACGACTGCGATCTGGAGAAGGCAGCCGCCACCGCGCCGTACGGTGTGTTCGACAACGCCGGCCAGGACTGCTGCGCTCGGAGCCGGATCCTAGTGCAGCGCAACGTCTACGACCGTTTCATGGAACTGCTGGAACCGGCCGTCCAGAAAGTGGCGGTCGGTGACCCCACGGTGCGTGGCACCGAGATGGGCCCCTTGGTGTCGCGGCCGCATTGGGAGTCGGTGGCGAGCTACGTGCCGGCAGACGCGCCTGTCGCGTTCCGTGGTTCGGCCCCCGAGGGGCCCGGATTCTGGTTCCCGCCGACGGTGTTGACCCCGCAGCGCACCGACCGCACCGTGACCGAGGAGATCTTCGGTCCCGTCGTCACGGTTCTGCCGTTCGAGGACGAGGCCGACGCCATCGCACTGGCCAACGACACGCCGTACGGCTTGTCCGGTTCGATCTGGACCGACAATCTCTCACGGGCCCTTCGGGTGTCGCGGGCCGTCGAATCGGGCAATCTCAGCGTCAATTCGCATTCGTCGGTGCGGTACAACACCCCGTTCGGCGGCTTCAAGCAATCCGGGCTCGGCCGCGAGCTCGGGCCCGACGCGCCACTGTCTTTCACCGAAACCAAGAACGTGTTCTTCGCAGTAGAGGAGTTGTAGATGGATCTGACCCAGCGACTGGCCGGCAAGGTCGCCGTCATCACCGGCGGGGCGAGCGGCATCGGCCTGGCCACCGGCAAGCGGCTCCGGGCCGAGGGCGCCACCATCGTGGTGGGCGACATCGACCCGACCACGGGCAAGGCCGCCGCCGACGAACTCGACGGATTGTTCGTTCCCGTCGACGTTTCCGACCAGGCAGCCGTGGACAATCTGTTCGACACCGCGGCCGCGACCTTCGGCTCGGTCGACGTGGCGTTCAACAACGCCGGGATCTCGCCTCCCGACGATGACCTGATCGAGACCACCGAACTGCCGGCCTGGCAGAAGGTGCAGGACGTCAACCTCAAGAGTGTGTACCTGTCGTGTCGGGCGGCGCTGCGGCACATGGTGCCCGCGGGTAAGGGCTCGATCATCAACACCGCGTCGTTCGTGGCGGTCATGGGGTCGGCGACCTCGCAGATCTCCTACACCGCGTCCAAGGGTGGGGTGCTGGCGATGTCGCGCGAGCTCGGCGTGCAGTACGCCCGGCAGGGGATCCGGGTCAACGCACTGTGCCCCGGGCCGGTGAACACCCCGCTGCTGCAGGAGTTGTTCGCCAAAGATCCCGAGCGGGCCGCCCGGCGCCTGGTGCACATCCCGTTGGGCCGGTTCGCCGAGCCCGAGGAATTGGCCGCTGCGGTGGCGTTTCTGGCCAGCGACGACGCGTCGTTCATCACCGGTTCGACGTTCCTCGTCGACGGTGGCATCAGCTCGGCCTACGTCACGCCCCTGTGATAACCCTGTAGATCAGCATGACGGCCGAACCGGATCCGCAGTCGGGCCCCGCAGCAGAGGCGGCGGCCGGCTCGCTGCTGCGTCCGGTTCGGCTGGGCAATGCCTTCGAGGACACGGTCGGTCGGTTGTTGGAGACGATCCGGCTCGGGGTGCTGGGCCCGGGGGAGTCGCTGCCCCCGGAAAGGGAACTCGCCACCCGTCTGGGGGTCAGCCGCGACACGGTGCGGGAGGCGATCAAATCGCTGGCCGACGCGGGTTATCTGGTGTCCAAGCGGGGCCGGTACGGCGGCACGTTCCTGGCCGAGGAGTTGCCCCGGCACACGGCCGACGGGCCCCGGCCGACGCGCGAGGAGATCGACGACGCGTTGCGCCTGCGCGAGATCCTGGAGGTCGGCGCGGCGCGGATGGCCGCCGGACGCACCCTGAGCGCCGCGGAGCGGGACGGATTGTGGTCGCGGCTGGCCGATGTTCGTGCCGCCGAGCCCGACGACTATCGCCGCCTGGATTCGCGGCTGCACCTGGCGATCGCGGAGGCCGCCGGTTCCCCGTCACTGGTTCCGCTGGTCGCCGAGAACCGCATGCGGCTCAACGCCCTGCTGGATCAGATCCCGCTGCTGCCGCGCAACATCGCCCACTCCGACGAGCAGCACGAGGCCATCGTGCTGGCGATCCTGGCCGGTGACGGCGAGCGGGCCGCCGCGGCCATGCTGGCCCACGTCGGCGGATCGTCGGCTCTGCTCCACGGCTTCCTCGACTGACTGGCCGTTCGCCCCTTCGTCCCTTCGCCCCGCGAGCGACCGTGTCTGTGCACGACACGCCGCATTTTCGCGGCACGGAGCGGTCGCTCGCGTGGTGTCGTCCACGCTCGACCGCGGGTCGCGTGGACTAGATTCGAACCGTGGACCAGCCCGGTAAAGAGGTCCAGGTCGCGCTCGCGTCGTCGGCCCTGGCCGATGTCGACACCCCGCAGTGGGCGCGGCGTTTCGACCTGCTCTCGGACCCGCACCGGCTGGAGATCCTGCTCAGCCTGCACCGGGCGCCCGACATCTGCGTCGGCGATCTCGCGGCCGCACTCGGCCGGTCGGAGAACGCGGTTTCCCAAGCGCTTCGGGTGCTGCGCGATCAGGGCTGGGTGAGCTCCACCCGCGCCGGGCGAACGGTCCGGTACCGGCTGGAGGACGCCATCGTGCACGACCTGCTGCACTGGATCGGTGCCCGGCACGGCTAGTGCTCATCTGTTCACATGGACAGATAACAGGATGCGTTCTACGCTCGGCCGATGACCCTCGGCGCGCCGACCGAAACGGCCACGAAACCCGCTCGATTCGACCGCGCCGACTGGATGTCGATCGCCACGATCGCTGGCGTCGTGCTGTTGTTGCATGTATTCGGTTGGGGCGTGCTGATTTTCGGTGTGGCACCGCAACACATCACGCTCGGATCGGCCGGCGTGTTCGGGGTCGGCCTTGGCGTGACCGCCTATCTGCTGGGTGTGCGGCACGCCTTCGACGCCGACCACATCGCCGTCATCGACAACACCACCCGCAAGCTCGTGGGGGAGGGAACCCGGTCGCTGTCGGCGGGCTTCTGGTTCTCCTTGGGGCATTCCAGCGTGGTCTTCGGGCTCGCCTTTCTGCTGGCGGTGGGCGTTCGGGCACTGGTCGGACCGGTCCAGGACGAGGGCTCGCCGATGCTGCAGACCCTCGGTTTGGTCGGCTCGTTGGTGGCCGGCACCTTCCTCATCCTGATCGGGCTGACGAACCTTGTCGCCGCGGTGGGCATCGCCAAGGTATTCCGGGCCATGCGCAGCGGAGACTTCGACGAAGCCGAGCTCGAGCGCCAACTGCAGCAGCGCGGTTTCCTGGCCAGGTTGCTCGGCCGGGTGATGCGCCGGGTCGACAAGCCATGGCACCTGTACCCGGTCGGGTTCCTGATGGGCCTCGGCTTCGACACCGCCACCCAGGTGGCGCTGCTGGTGCTCGCGGCCGGAACCGCCGCCTTCACCCTGCCGTGGTACGCGATCCTGGTGCTTCCGGTGCTGTTCGCCGCGGGAATGAGCCTGTTCGACAGTCTCGACGGCATCTTCATGGCGCGGGCCTACGGCTGGGCGTTCCTGCAGCCGATCCGCAAGGTCTACTACAACCTGACCGTCACCGTGCTGTCGGTCGTCGTCGCGCTCGTCGTGGGCGTCATCGTGCTGGCCGGGCTCGTGGTCGAACGGCTCGGCATCACCTCGGGCCCGCTCGCGTTGATCGGCTCGGCCGACCTGGAATTCGCCGGGTTCGCGATCGTCGGCCTCTTCGTGGTCAGTTGGATTGTGGCCCTGGGTGTCTGGCGGTTCGGCCGGATCGAGCAGCGCTGGAGCACCCAGTCGTAGCCGATCCCGGGATCACCCCTGGGTCAGACCCAGCAACGCGTTCTCGATCACCTCGGCCAGCGCCGGGTGAATCCAGTACTGGCCCCGGGCAACCTCTTCGGCGGTCTGGCCGAAACTCATCGCCTGGATCAACGGCTGGATGAGCGACGACGCCTGATAGCCCATGATGTGTGCGCCGAGGATCCTGCCGGTGGCCCGATCGCCGATCAGTTTGGCGATACCGGTGGTGTCCTCCATCGCCCAGCCGTACGCGGTGTCGCCGTAGGTCTGCACCTTCGTGACGACGTCGTAACCCTCGTCGCGGGCCTGTGCCTCGGTCAGGCCGACCGTGGCGATCTGTGGATCGGTGAACACCGCCGACGGCACGAAGCGATGATCGCTGCGGGCCATCTCCGCGGTGTCGTCCCAGTCGCACAACAGGTTCTCCCTGACCACCCGCGACTCGTGGTTGGCCACGTGCTTGAGCTGGTAGTCCGAGGACACGTCACCGAGCGCGAAAATGCCGCGCGCCGTGGTGCGTTGGTACTCGTCGACGATCACTCGGCCGTCCTCGTCGACCTCCACCCCGGCGAGTTCGGCGTCGAGCAGGTCCCCGTTGGGAATCCGGCCGGTGGCCACCAACAGCATGTCGGCGGGCAACGTCTTGCCGTCGTCGAGTTCGAGCACGATCTTGTCGCCGTCCTGGTGCGAGCCGATCACGTTCTCGTGGGTACGCAGATCCCACTTCTCGGCGGCCAGCTCGGTGAAGCGGCGGCAGAGTGTCTCGTCGCAGTGGGTGAGCAGACCGTCGCCGCGCACCACGATGGTGACCCGCACACCCAGAGCCGAGAACACATGGGCGAATTCGGCCGAGACGAAGCCGCCGCCGACGATCACCAGGTGCTCGGGCAGTTCCGGGATACGCATGATGTCGTCGCTGGTGTAGTAGGTGCAGCCGCAGCTCACGATCGCCGGCGGGATGAACGTGCGTGAGCCGGCGGCGATCACCACCTGATCGCTGCTGAATACGTCACCGGCCTCGGTGCGCAGGGTGTACTTGCCGTCGTCGGTCTTCGGGCCGAACCGGGTGTGGCTCGCGTACACCGTGATGTGCGGATCGTTGCGGCGGTAGTCCTCACCGCCGGCGGCGATCGGGTCGATCCGGCCGAAGACCCGTGACACGATGTCCGGCCAGCGAACCTTGTCGATGTGCGCGTCGACGCCGAAACGGGCGGAGCCGGCCACGGTGTTGGCGACCTCGGCGGCGTAGACGAACATCTTTGTCGGGATGCAGCCGACGTTCGGGCACGTGCCGCCGAATGTGCCCTGCTCGCAGATGGCCACCCTCTTACCGGCGTAGCGCTCGTCGAGAATGCTGTTGCCCGAGCCCGTGCCGATGATCGTCAGGTCGTAGTGGTCCATGCGCCGTTCCTATCCGGAAGATGTTGTGCTGGGCGAGGTTTGCCGGCTCAGGTAGTAATCCAGCCACCGGTCCAGCTCCTGGTAGGCGGCGGCCCGGGCCTTGGCCACCGAGAGAAAGACATCGTGCTTGGCGTCGGTGATCGGGGCGGCCGTCGTGTGGTTTCCCACGCAGCCGGACCAGCGCGCGATCTGTCTGACGTCGAGCACCGCGTCACCGCGCTGCATCGCGGCGGGGTCGGAAGACTCGGTGACGCTCCGGTCCGATCGCAGGATCAGATTGGGCACGCCGACGTCGAGACCGCGGTGCAGCCGGGCCTGACCGCGGCGGATTGCGTTGATCCAGCCGAGGGTGACGGGGAAGCCGCCCAATGGTTTCCACTCCAGGTTGTACTCGAACTCGCCGCCGTAGTCGCGGTGCAGCGTCGTGCCGTAGCCACCCTCGGTGGGCTTGCGGATCACCGACAGCTTGCGCAGCCGGGCCAGGGCGATCAGCGCGGCCGAGGTGGGTGCGGTGCGCAGGATCGCCGGGCCGTGCAGATCGAAGAACGGACTGTTGAGCACCAGGCCGGCGACGTGATGGGAGGCCAGGAGGCCACTGCGGCGCAGCCGGTCGGCGAACAGGGTGGCGATCAGTCCACCGGCCGAATGGCCGTACAGGCACACGGTGGCACCGCCGGTGTCGGCGGCGATGACCGTCAGCGCCTCCCGCAGCTCGGTGTCGTAGCGGGCCAGATCGGTGGTGAAATGCGGGGTCTGCCCATCCTGGCGGGAGCGTCCGCACTTGGGTAGGTCCAGCGCGTAGAAGGCGAACCCACGGTCGGCGAAGTGATCGGCCAGTTCGGTGTGGAAGAAGTAGTCGGTATACCCGTGCAACGCCAGCACGGCGTGGGCGGGCCGGGGTTCCCGGTCGGGCGCGGCGCCGCCAGGCCCCCGGCGCACCAGCGTGGCGACCAGATCGCCCTCACCGTCGGGATCCGGCCCGGCGTCGATGGTCCGCTGCCAGAACCCAGGCAATACATCCGGCTCCCAGGCGGGCTCCCGTGACGTCACGGGCTCCACCCTAGCCGCGCACCACCGATGCCACCGGAAGGCCGGCGCGGGTGGGGCCGGGCCGGTCAGCAACCAGGCCGCGACGACGAACAACACATTCGGGCGGTCCGATTGCTCATTGACGGGCGGCGGGTGACGGATAGCACTACCATGCCTGGCCAACCGGGATTGGCCGCGCGATAACCTGGGCATAACAGAAGCCGTCGACGGCGACGGGCCGCGCAATACAAAGGACGAGCGATCAGGGTGTCTGAGGCAAACGTGGGTACGACCGTGAAGACCGATGTCGTGCTGGTTGGGGCCGGCATCATGAGCGCAACCCTCGGCGCCCTGATCCGGCTGTTGGAGCCGGACTGGTCCATCACCATGATCGAACGGCTCGACGGTGCCGCCGCGGAGAGCAGTGACCCGTGGAACAACGCGGGCACGGGACACTCCGCGCTGTGTGAGCTGAACTACACGCCGGAGCTGTCCGACGGATCGATCGACACCACCAAGGCCATCAACGTCAACGAGCAGTTCCAGGTGTCGCGCCAGTTCTGGGCCTATGCCGCCGAGAACGGGGTGTTGTCCGACGTCCGCGGCTTCCTCAACCCCATCCCGCACGTCAGCTTCGTGCACGGGGCGGAGAACGTCGACTACCTCAAGCGGCGCCACGAGGCGCTGGTCGGCAACCCGCTGTTCTCCTCGATGGAGTTCATCGACGACAAGGACGAGTTCGCCCGCCGGCTGCCCTTCATGGCCGCCAAGCGCGATTTCTCCGATCCGGTGGCCCTGAACTGGACCGAGGCCGGCACCGACGTCGACTTCGGCTCGCTGTCGCGCCAGCTGATCGGCTTCACCGCGCAGCGCGGCATGGACACACTGTTCGGACACGAGGTGCGCAACCTGCGCAAGGAGTCCGACGGAAGCTGGACGCTGAAGGTGACCAACCGGCGCACGGGCCTGAAGCGCAAGTTCAACGCCAAGTTCGTGTTCGTCGGCGCCGGCGGTGGGGCGTTGCCGTTGCTGCAGAAGTCCGGCATCCCCGAGGCCAAGGGCTTCGGCGGCTTCCCGGTCGGTGGCGCCTTCCTGCGGACCGACAACCAGGCGCTGACCGCCGGCCACCAGGCCAAGGTGTACGGGCTGCCGCCGCTGGGCGCTCCGCCGATGTCGGTGCCGCACCTGGACACCCGCGTGATCAACGGCAAGTCCTGGCTGTTGTTCGGCCCGTTCGCGGGCTGGACGCCGAAGTTCCTCAAGCAGGGCAAGTTCACCGATCTGCCGTTGTCGGTCAAGCCCAACAACATCATGTCCATGCTCGGGGTCGGGCTCACCGAGATGGGGCTGGTCAACTACCTGGTGGGCCAGCTGCTGCTGAGCGAGGCCGCCCGGGTCGACACCTTGCGCGAGTTCGCGCCCAGCGCAGTCGATTCCGACTGGGAGCTGGACATCGCGGGCCAGCGTGTGCAGGTCATCCGGCGCAAGGGTGCCGGCGGTGTGCTGGAGTTCGGCACCACTGTGCTGACGGCCGCCGACGGCAGCATCGCCGGGCTGCTGGGCGCCTCGCCCGGCGCGTCGACGGCCGTGCCGGCCATGCTCGATGTCCTGGAGCGCTGCTTCACCGATCGCTACCAGAGTTGGGTGCCCAAGCTCAAGGAGATGGTGCCGTCACTCGGCACCAAGCTGTCCAACGAACCCGGCCTGTTCGACGAGGTATGGGAGTGGGGCACCAAGGCGCTCCAACTGGACGCCCCTGTGACTGCGTGACCGGGGCGGGCGGATGACGGTCGCACTACGCCGCAGCTGGGCCAAAGACCTCGACGTACCAACGCTTTACGAGCTGCTCAAGCTCCGCATCGAGGTGTTCGTGGTGGAACAGGCCACGCCCTACCCGGAGCTCGACGGCCGCGACCTGCTCGCCGAGACCCGTCATTTCTGGCTGGAAGGTCCTGACGGAGAAGTGATTTCGACGTTGCGGTTGATGGAAGAGCATCCCGGCGGCGAGAAGGCGTTCCGGATCGGCCGGGTGTGCACCAAACGCAGTGATCGCGGTGTCGGGCACACCACCCGGTTGATGCAGGCCGCGTTGGCCGAGGTCGGCGACTACCCGTGTCACATCAACGCCCAGACATACCTGGTCGACATGTACGGCCGGCACGGATTCGTCCGCGACGGCGATGAATTCCTCGACGACGGAATCCCGCATGTGCCGATGGTGCGCCCCGGGGCCCGTAGCGAACACGAGTCCCACTGATGACGGCGGTTTTATGACGGCGGCGAGCCACACCTATCCCTTCAGCGCACTGGTAGGCCAGGACCGGTTACGGCTGGCCTTGCTGCTGTGTGCGGTTCATCCCGAGATCGGCGGCGTGCTGATCCGTGGCGAGAAGGGCACGGCGAAATCCACGGCGGTACGCGGTCTGGCCGCGGTGCTGTCGGCGGTCGACGACGACGCCCGGTTGGTGGAACTGCCCATCGGCGCGACCGAGGACCGCGTGGTCGGATCCCTGGACCTGCAGAAGGTGCTGCGCGACGGTGAGCACGCCTTCTCGCCTGGCCTGCTGGCCCGCGCCCACGGTGGCGTGCTCTACGTCGACGAGGTCAACCTGCTGCACGACCATCTGGTCGACGTCTTGCTCGATGCCGCGGCGATGGGCCGGGTACACGTTGAGCGCGAAGGGATCTCGCACTCACATGAGTCGAGGTTCGTGCTGATCGGCACGATGAACCCGGAGGAAGGCGAGCTGCGCCCGCAGTTGCTGGACCGGTTCGGTCTGACGGTGGATGTGGCCGCCTCCCGCGATGTCGACGTGCGCGTCGAGGTGATCCGGTCCCGGATGGCGTTCGAAGCCGATCCGAAGGCGTTCGCCGAACGCTACGCGGCCGCCGACGCCGAGGTGGCCGACCGCATCTCCGCGGCCCGCGCCGCGATCGGTTCGGTGGTGCTGCCCGACAGTGAGCTGCGCCGAATTGCGGCCCTGTGCGCGGCATTCGACGTCGACGGCATGCGCGCCGATCTGGTGGTGGCCCGCACCGCCGTCGCTCATGCGGCGTGGCGCGGGGCTGCGACGGTGACCGAGGAGGACATCCGGGTGGCGGCCGAACTGGCGCTGCCGCACCGTCGCCGACGCGATCCGTTCGACGATCCGGGCCTGGACCCCGAACGCCTCGAAGAGGCGATGCAGCAAGCGGGGGAGACGGCGGCGCAGTCGGAGCCGGACCGCGGGCCTGAACCCGATCCCGACTTCGACCCGCCCGGCGGCGGTGTCGACCCGGGGTCCGAAAGCTCAGCGCCACAGGGTAATTCGTCACAGGGGGGATCGACGAACTCGGGTACCCGTCCGAGCGCCCCGCCGTCGGCGGTGTTCCGGACCAGGGCCCTGGTGGTGCCCGGCGTCGGTGAGGGCGCTCCCGGCCGGCGTTCGCGGGCCCGCAACCGTACCGGCACCCCCATCGCGGCCACCGCGGACCCGGGCAGTGGGCACGGACTGCACATGTTCGCGACCCTGCTGGCCACCGCGGGACGTCAGCAGGGTGCGGGGTTGCCGCGCCCCCTTCCCGAGGACGTGCGGCGCGCGGTACGCGAAGGCCGCGAAGGCAATCTGGTGATCTTCGTCGTCGACGCCTCGGGGTCGATGGCGGCCCGCGACCGGATGTCGGCGGTTACCGGTGCCACGCTGTCGCTGTTGCGCGACGCGTATCAGCGCCGGGACAAGGTCGCGGTGATCACGTTCCGCCGGGAGGACGCCCAGGTGCTGCTGCCGCCCACCACGTCGGTGCACATCGCCAGTCGCCGGCTCGCCCGGTTCGACACCGGCGGCAAAACCCCGCTGGCGCAAGGCTTGCTGACCGCCCGCGATCTCGTGGTCCGGGAGAAAGCTCGTGACCGGGCCCGGCGCAGCCTGGTGGTCATCCTCACCGACGGTCGCGCCACGGGCGGCCCCGATCCGCTGGGGCGCACCAGGCAGGCCGCCGCCGCGCTGGTGGCCGAGGGGGCCGCCGCCGTCGTCGTCGATTGTGAGACATCGTTCGTGCGACTGGGATTGGCCGGGCAACTGGCTCAACAGCTGGGCTCACCGGCGGTACGGCTCGAGCAGTTGCGAGCGGCCGAACTGACCCAGCTGGTCCAGCATCAGACCGCCGCCTAGACCGCACCCAGACGCCGCGCAGGAAGGACCGCCCATGCCACAAGGACAGCCGCTGACCGTCCCCGACGACGGTTTGACCACCAAGGCCCGTCGGAACGCGCCGTTGCTCGCCGTGCACACCGGCCCGGGCAAGGGCAAGTCGACCGCGGCCTTCGGGATGGCGCTGCGAGCCTGGAACCAGGGCTTTTCGGTGGCGGTGTTCCAGTTCGTCAAGAGCGCGAAGTGGAAGGTCGGGGAGGAGGCCGTGTTCGGCCAACTCGGCCGGCTGCACGACGAGCACAGTGCCGGCGGGCCGGTCGAATGGCACAAGATGGGCTCGGGTTGGTCCTGGACGCGCAAGCACGGCAGCGACGTCGACCATGCGGCCGCCGCGGCCGATGGTTGGGCCGAGATCAAACGCAGGTTGGCCGAGGAACGCCACGACTTCTATGTCCTCGACGAGTTCACCTATCCGCTCAAGTGGGGCTGGGTGGACGTGGACGAGGTGGTCGAGGTGCTGGCCAACCGTCCGGGTACCCAGCATGTGGTGATCACCGGTCGCGATGCCCCGCAGGCGCTGATCGACGCCGCGGATCTGGTGACCGAGATGACCAAGATCAAGCACCCGATGGATGCCGGCCGTAAGGGCCAGAAGGGCATCGAGTGGTAGGCGGGCTCCGCTCTGCCGAGCGACCACTCCGGTACACGATTGGCGGCGTGTCGCTGTACAGACACGGCCGCTCGCGGTGCTGAGGTGAGCGGGTGACCACGACCCCGGCGGTGGTGATCGCCGCACCGGCATCGGGCAGTGGGAAGACCACGGTGGCAACGGGTTTGGTCGGCGCCCTGCGCCAGGCCGGCCATACCGTGGCGCCGTTCAAGGTGGGGCCGGACTTCATCGACCCGGGCTACCACGCCCTGGCCGCCGGGCGTCCGGGCCGCAACCTGGACCCGGTGCTCGTGGGCGACGCGTTGATCGGCCCGTTGTACCGGCACGGCTGCACCGGCGCCGACATCGCGGTCGTCGAGGGCGTGATGGGCCTGTTCGACGGCCGCATCGAGGGCCAGATGACCGGTGTCCCGCGGGGCTCGGCAGCCCAGGTCGCGAACCTGCTGGGGGCTCCGGTGGTGCTGGTGGTCGACGCCCGCGGCCAGAGCCACAGCATCGCCGCCCTGCTGCACGGCTTCGCAACCTTCGACCCGACGGTGCGCATCGCCGGCGTGATTCTCAACCGGGTGGGCTCGGACCGGCATGAGGCGGTATTGCGCCAGGCCTGTGAACATGCCGGGGTGGCGGTGCTGGGTGCGATTCCCCGGGCCGATGAATTATCCGTCCCGTCAAGGCATCTCGGACTCATCACCGCCGTCGAGCACGGCCGGCAGGCGCGTGACGCGGTAGCCGCGATGACCGCCCTGGTCGGCCGCCACGTGGATCTCGAGGCCCTGGTGTCCGCGTCGGCCGCCCATGTCGATGCCGAACCCTGGAGCCCGGAGGGCGAGCCGGTGACGGACGTCACGGTGGCGCTGGCGGCGGGCAAGGCCTTCAGCTTCGGTTACGCCGAACATGCCGAGTTGCTGCGCGGGGCCGGGGCGCGGGTGGCCGAGTTCGACCCGCTGAACGAGCCGCTGCCGGACGGCGTCGACGCGCTGGTGCTGCCCGGTGGGTTCCCCGAGCAGTTCACCGCGGAACTGTCGGCCAACGACCTTGTCCGGCAGCAGATCAGAGACCTGGCCGGCCGCGGCGCCCCGGTGCATGCCGAGTGTGCGGGCCTGACGTACCTCGTGGACGATCTCGACGGGGTGCCGATGTGCGGTGTGCTGGCCGGCTCGGCGCGGTTCACCGAACGCCTCACACTGGGCTACCGCGATGCGGTCGCGGTCGTGGACTCCTGCCTCCATGCCGCCGGAGACCGCGTCACGGGACATGAATTCCACCGGACCACAGTGGAATTCACCGATGATCAGCCACCGGCCTGGGCCTTCGCCGGCCCCGGTCGGAGCGCGCGGCGCGACGGCGCGGTGCGGCGTGGTGTGCACGCCGGATACCTGCACACCCACCCCGCGGCGCACCCTGAGGCCATCACCCGCTTCGTGACGACAGCAGCAACCACTAAGCTCGGCGGGTGACTACCGCGCACGCGAGGAGCAATGTGACCTCCGAGAATGCCTACCTCGTCGGGTTGCGCCTGTCGGGCAAGAAGGTCGTCGTCGTCGGCGGCGGAACCGTCGCGCAACGCCGGCTGCCCCTGCTGATCGCCCACGGCGCCGACGTCCATGTGATCGCCCGGGCCGCCAGCCCCGCGGTGGAGGCGCTGTCGCACGACGAACCGGGTATCACCCTGCAGCTGCGCGACTTCCGCGCCGGAGATCTCGACGGTGCCTGGTACGTGCTCGCGGCCACCGACGACACCGAGGTGAACGCCGCGATCGCCGCCGAAGCCGACGAACGGCGCATTTTCTGCGTACGGGCCGACATCGCCCGCGAGGGATCCGCGGTGACCCCGGCAACGTTCGAATCCGACGGGCTGTCGGTGGGTGTCCTCGCCGGAGGGGAGCACCGGCGGTCGGCTGCCATCCGCACCGCCATCCACGAAGCATTGCAGCGCGGTCTGCTCACCGCGGACGCCGGCGGCGACGTGGGGGAGGCGCCTCAGGGGGTGGCTCTCGTCGGTGGCGGCCCGGGTGACCCCGAGCTGATCACCGTTCGCGGACGACGCCTGCTGGCCCGCGCCGACGTCGTGGTGGCCGACCGGCTCGCTCCTCAGGAGTTGCTCGCCGAACTCGGCCCTCACGTCGAGGTGATCGACGCGGCCAAGATCCCGTACGGGCGGGCGATGGCGCAGGATGCGATCAACCAGGTGCTGGTGGACCGGGCCAGGGCCGGAAAGTTCGTCGTGCGCCTCAAGGGTGGCGATCCGTTCGTCTTCGCGCGCGGCTACGAAGAGGTACAGGCCTGCACCGAGGCCGGGATCCCGGTGACCGTCGTTCCCGGTGTGACGAGCGCCATATCGGTGCCCGCCTTGGCCGGGGTGCCGGTCACCCACCGCGGCATGACGCACGAGTTCGTGGTGGTCAGCGGGCACGTTGCGCCCGGTCACCCCGAATCGTTAGTGAATTGGGATGCGCTGGCGGCGATGACCGGCACGATCGTGCTGCTGATGGCCGTCGAGCGCATCGAGCTGTTCACCAAGGCGTTGCTGGGCGGCGGCCGACCTGCGGATACGCCGGTGTTGGTGGTGCAGCACGGGACCACCGTCGCGCAGCGCACCCTGCGGGCCACCCTCGGTGACGCGCCCGAGCGCATCCGCGAGGAAGGCATCCGACCTCCGGCGATCATCGTGATCGGGCCCGTGGCGGCCTTCGCTGGTTAAAGGATTCTTAAGATTCCGGTAAGGTGACCCGGTATGACGGCACTCAATGACGCCGAGCGCCAGGGCCTTGCGGCCCGCCTCCCGTCCTGGTTCCCGTCCTGGGGCTTCCTTTCAGCGGTGACTGCGATCGGCGGCATGCAGCTGCTGGCCACGATGGACAGCACGGTCGCGATCGTCGCGCTGCCCAGGATCCAGGACGAGCTCGGTCTGTCCGACGCGGGGCGTAGCTGGGTCATCACCGCCTACGTGCTGACCTTCGGCGGCTTGATGCTGCTCGGCGGACGGCTCGGCGACACCATCGGCCGCAAACGCACCTTCATCGTCGGTGTCGCGTTGTTCACCATCGCCTCGATCCTGTGCGGCATCGCCTGGAATGAAGCGACGCTGGTGATCGCCCGGCTGCTGCAGGGTGTCGGCGCGGCCATCGCGTCGCCCACCGGTCTTGCGCTCGTCGCCACCACGTTCCCGAAGGGGCCGGCCCGGAACGCCGCCACCGCGGTGTTCGGTGCGATGACGGCCATCGGCTCGGTGATGGGTCTGGTGGTCGGCGGTGCGCTGACCGAGGTGTCGTGGCGGTGGGCCTTCCTGGTCAACGTGCCGATCGGCCTGGTGATGCTCTACCTCGCGCGCACCGCGCTGCGCGAGACCAACCGCGAGCGGATGAAGCTCGACGCCGCAGGCGCGCTGCTGGCGACCCTGGCGTGCACCGCCGCGGTGTTCGCCTTCACCCAGGGGCCCGAAAGCGGCTGGCTCGCGCCGGTCACGCTGGGCTCCGGGGCGGCCGCCGCGGTCTTCGGTATCGCGTTCCTGATCGCCGAACGGAGCGCCGAGAATCCGGTGGTGCCGTTCGACCTGTTCCACGAGCGCAATAGGGTGGCCACGTTCGCGGCGATCTTCCTGGCCGGTGGTGTGCTGTTCACCCTGACCGTGCTGATCGGCCTCTACGTGCAGGACATCCTCGGGTACAGCGCCCTGCACGCCGGCATCGGCTTCATCCCGTTCGTGATCGGCATGGGTATCGGCCTGGGCGTGTCGTCGCAGATCGTGCGGTTCTTCCAGCCGCGGCTGGTGGTCATCGCCGGCGGCGTCCTGGTGCTCGGGGCGATGCTCTACGGCTCCACCCTGCACGCGGGTATCCCGTACTTCCCGAACCTGGTCGTGCCGATCACCATCGGTGGCATCGGCATCGGCATGATCGTGGTACCGCTGACCCTGGCGGCCATCGCCGGCGTCGGCTTCGACCGCATCGGCCCGGCATCGGCCATCGCGCTCATGCTGCAGAACCTCGGTGGGCCGCTGGTGCTGTCGATCATCCAGGCCGTCATCACCTCGCGCACTCTCTATCTGGGCGGTATCACCGGCCCGGTCAAGGACATGAACGGCCCACAGTTGGCCGCGTTGGACGCGGGCTACACGTACGGCCTGCTGTGGGTGGCCGCGGTCGCCGTCCTGGTCGGCGGCGCGGCGTTGTTCATCGGCTACACCTCCGAACAGGTGGCGCATGCCCAGGAGGTCAAGGACGCGATCGATGCCGGGGAGATCGAGGTCGACTGATCTCGCGTCAGGTACAGCACGATGAACCGCCGGCAGATCTCCGAGGCCATCGATTCGCTGGGCTGGCGCCTGGTGCTGGGGGCCGTGTACACCGAGGTGCTCGTGCCGTCGATGGCCGATGCCGCGGGCGCCGCGGGCCACGCCATCCGGGCGGCCGGTGCCGATGCGTCACAGCACCTTTCGATCGACATTCGCAGTGACCGGGCGGTGCTGCGGCTGTGCACCCGCGACGCAGGCACGGTGACCGAGCGGGACCTGGAACTGGCCAGGGAGATATCGCAGAGCTTGGCCGCACGCGGCTTCGAGCTGAACGCCGGGCCCGGCGCGATCCAGGCGGTCGAGATCGCCATCGATGCCCTGGACATCGGAGCCGTCCGCCCGTTCTGGAAAGCCGTCACGGGCTACGTCGACGACCTGGGCAACACCGACCTAAATGCCGGTCTGGTCGATCCGTTCGGCCGTGGTCCCGCGATCTGGTTTCAGCAGATGGATGCGCCGCGACCACAGAGGAATCGGATCCACCTCGACATCGACGTCACCCACGACGCAGCCCCGGCCCGCGTCGAGGCCGCACTGGCGGCAGGCGGCCGCTTGGTCAGCGACCGCGTGGCACCGCGATTCTGGGTACTCGCCGACGCGGAGGGCAACGAGGCCTGCATCTGTACCTGGCAGGGCCGTGACTGAAGACACGCTCTAGGGTTGTCGCCTGTGATCACCCGTATGTCCGAGCTGTTCCTGCGAACCCTGCGCGACGACCCCGCTGACGCCGAGGTGCCCAGCCACAAGCTGCTGATCCGGGCTGGCTATGTGCGCCCGGTCGGCCCCGGCATCTACAGCTGGCTGCCGCTGGGCCTGCGGGTGCTGCGCCGGATCGAAAAGATCGTGCGGGAAGAGATGAACGCGATCGGCGGTCAGGAGATCCTGCTGCCCGCGCTGCTGCCGCGTGGCGCGTACGAGACCACCAACCGGTGGACCGAGTACGGCGACACCCTGTTCCGGCTGAAGGACCGGCGAGGCAACGACTACCTGCTCGGGCCGACGCACGAGGAGATCTTCACGCTGACGGTCAAGGGGGAGTACTCCTCCTACAAGGACTTCCCGGCGATCCTGTACCAGGTGCAGACGAAGTACCGCGATGAGGCACGGCCGCGCGCGGGCATTCTGCGTGGCCGCGAGTTCGTGATGAAGGACTCGTACTCGTTCGACGTGGACGACGACGGGCTCAAGAACGCCTACCACGCCCATCGCGAGGCGTACCAGAAGATCTTCGGCCGTCTGGGTGTGCGCTACGTGATCGTGTCGGCGGTCTCGGGTGCCATGGGAGGCAGTGCCTCAGAAGAGTTCCTGGCCGAGAGCGAGGTCGGTGAGGACACGTTCGTGCGTTGCCTGGATTCCGGGTACGCCGCCAACGTCGAAGCGGTGATCACCCGGGCGCCGGCGCCGCTGCCCATCGAAGGGCAGCCCGCCGCGCAGGTGTACGACACCCCGGACACCCCGACCATCGCGACCCTGGTCGCCTGGGCCAATTCGGCTGAGCTGGCACAGTTCTCGGGCCGTGAGGTGACCGCCGCCGACACCCTGAAGAACGTTCTGCTCAAGACCCGGGAGCCGGGCGGCGATTGGGAGCTGCTGGCCATCGGCGTGCCGGGTGATCGCGAGGTCGACGAGAAGCGCCTGGGCGCCGCGCTGGAGCCGGCCGAGTTCGCGCTGCTCGACGATGCCGACTTCGCCAAGAACCCGTTCCTGGTCAAGGGCTATGTCGGACCGAAGGCGTTGTTGGACAACGAGGTTCGCTACCTCGTCGATCCGCGAGTCGTGGACGGCACGGCGTGGATCACCGGTGCCGACGCGCCCAACAAGCACGTCGTCGGCCTGGTCGCGGGCCGCGACTTCACGCCCGACGGGACGATCGAGGCGGCCGAGGTTCGCGACGGCGACCCGTCGCCGGACGGTGCCGGCGTGCTGACCTCGGCGCGGGGCATCGAGATCGGCCACATCTTCCAGCTGGGCCGCAAGTACGCCGATGCGTTCACCGCCGACGTGCTCGGTGAGGACGGCAAGCCGGTGCGGTTGACGATGGGCTCCTACGGCATCGGGGTGTCCCGCATGGTCGCGGTGATCGCCGAACAGCAGCACGACGAACTCGGGCTGCGCTGGCCGTCGTCGGTCGCGCCGTTCGACGTGCACGTGGTCGTGGCGAACAAGGACGAAGCCGCGCGAACCGGAGGTACCGAACTCGCCGCCGCCCTGGACCGACTGGGCCACGAGGTGCTGTTCGACGATCGCAAGGCCTCGCCCGGCGTGAAGTTCAAAGACGCCGAACTGCTGGGTATGCCGTGGATCGTGGTGGTCGGCCGCGGTTTCGCCGATGGCGTGGTGGAACTGCGCAACCGGTTCACCGGCGAGAACCGCGAGATCGCCGTCGACGATGCGGCGACCGAGATCTCGGCGGCGATCAGCGCAGTCGGCTGAACCTGTCGGCCCGGCGCCACCGACGGATTCCGGTGCGCTGACAACCTTCAGCGCACCGGAACGCTCGGCCTCACGTCAACTCGGGCACCCGCAGGTGGGCGAGGGCCAACTCGAACTCGCATTCGTTGAGTTCCTCGGCGCCGACTTCCCGGATCGCCGAAGTCTTCAGCGCACCGGCCTGGTCCTTGCTCCGTTCCATTGCTTCGCGGCTGTCGAACGACGCCGACGACACGCCCCGCCCGGACGCGCGGTCGACCATCAGACTGGCGCTGCAGAACCCGTCGAGATCCTCCATGGCGGGCAACACGGACGACTTGTAGTGCTCGATGCCTCCGTCGATCTGGCCGGGATCCAGCTGTGCCCAGGTCGCCCGGACGCAGGCTCCCTCGTGGGTGCGGTGGTCGCGGTGCAGGACGGCGATCTCCCACTCTTCGACGGTCGCGCTGCCCCCGAATGTTTCGGCCGCCCGTGCCCGAAGCGGTGCGGCCCGCTCGGCGCTGGCATGCATCGCCTCTTCGGTCTCCCACGCGGTGGTGGCGATGCACCGGCCGGATTCGCGATCGACCAACAGCGAGATGCCGACGCAGCCGTCCATCTCCAACAGCGCGGGCATGACCTCGTCACGAACGTGCGCGATACCGGCATCGATGGCCTCGGGTCGCGCCTGGACAGTGGTAGAGCGTGCGTACACGGTCCACCCCCTTTGTTCGGGGCGGCGCCCCGGTGGCGCCACCGGTCCGACCTCTACCTTTCGCTCGCCGGGCGGGCGTTGCAATGGGCCCCGCGGGATCAATTACCGGGTGCAATCAACCGGGTCGGAGATCGTGTGCGAGGGCTATTCGCCCCCGCCGGGGAAGGCGACGGTTACCGGCCAGGTGTCGACGATGGCGCGCCACTTGGCCGCGGTGACGGCGGTCTGGGTCAGCGCGGTCACCGCGAAGGCGCGGTCCTCGGCGCTGGTGGCCTGTTCGAGCACCGCACGCCAGGCCACCGCGGTGTCCTCCTCCATACGGATCGCGAGATTGGCGGCGTCGGCCGGGTCGGTCACGGGCGCAGGCAGTTGATAACCGGCTGCCGGCAACGGCGGGGTGACCGAGCGGGAGTCGAGCATGGCCATGGCGTCCTCGCGACGCGTCCGGTGCTCGGCCATCGCGGTGGCCACCAGGGCGTTCTCCTCGACGGTCGAGTGGGCCGACACGAGCCCGTACCCGTAGATGGCGCCGTGCTCGACGGCGACGGCGTCGAACAGTGCGGCGTCGGCGGCCGTGGTGGGCCGGGCCGGTGAGGTGGTCGAGCCTGCTCCCGGTGAGGTCACTGTGTTGCTCCCAGCGCGACGGTGTAGGCGGCGGTACACGAGGCCGCGATGGATCCGAGCAGGCCGGCGCGGTAGCCGGAGAGCGTGCGGGCCACTCCCGCGGCCCGATCGGCCGATTCCCGCAGGGCATCGACCACGTCGGCGACGCTGGGTGCCGACGCGTCGGCTCCGGGGCCCGGGGTGGGTTTCGTGGTGCCTGTCGCGCTGGTGGTGACGTTCGCCGGTGCCGTGCCCGTCATCCGGGTCAACTCGTCGGCCAGTGCCTCGGCATGGGCGGTGCGATCGGCCGCCACCGCGTTGAGCGCCCGGGTGGCCGCGGCCTGGGGTGACTGGGCGGCGGCAGCGGCGGTCGCCAGCGCGCTGTCGGCCCGGGCCCGGTCGAACTGCTTGGTCAGGTCGTCGATCTCGGGTTGCGGCGGCTTCGTTCCACAGGCGGCAGCGGTGGCGCCCAGCAGGGCAAGGGCCGCGGCCGAGAGCAACACGCGCCGCCGGCTGATGTCTGCATAGGCGCTCGGCACGTGAACATCCTGCCATTGCCCGGGTGCCCACCTGACGCGGCGCCGACCGGCCGGGCGGGGGCGGGGCGTCGAGATTCGCCACGCACCGAACTTCGATTGACGGTTGCTGCCGCGGGCCTGGCGTATCGTGGATAGGCGATTCCGGGGCCGCTCCAGTGGGCTGGCCCGGGCATTCGTGTCGGAGACAATTCAAGATGAGGAGCTCGCCGTGGCACCGGATCCAACGTTGCGGTCTGCGGATTTGCCGTCGCAGACGCAGGTGATCGAGCTACTTGACGGCGAGTTCACGCGCGCCGGTTATGAAATCGACGATGTCGTGGTCGACGCATCGGCTCGCCCGCCCCGCATCACCGTGATCGCCGATGGCGATGAGGGTCTCGATCTCGATTCCCTCGCCGCGCTGTCCCGCACGGCATCGGAGTTGCTCGACCAACTCAGCCCGGGCGACACGCCGTATGTGCTCGAAGTCACCTCACCGGGGGTGGACCGGCCGCTGACCGAGGCCAAGCACTTTCGTCGCGCCCGTGGACGTAAGGCCGAGTTGACGCTGACCGACGGCTCGCTGTTCACCGGCCGGCTGGGGGAGACCGACGGCACCGTCGTGAAAGTCGTGGTGCCGGAGGGCCGGGAGCTGGCGATTCGTGAGGTCGCTCTGGTTGATATCGCCAAAGCTGTTGTCCAAGTGGAGTTTTCGCCTCCGAACCGACGCGAATTGGAACTGTCCGGACAGACCGGGAAGGGGGCCGGGGAATGAACATCGACATGGCGGCGCTGCACGCCATCGAAGCGGACAAGGGCATCACCGTCGACGTGGTCGTGGAGACCATCAAGTCGGCGTTGCTCACCGCCTATCGGCATACCGAAGGCCATGAGCCGGATGCCCACATCGACATCGACCGCAAGACCGGTGTCGTCAAGGTGATCGCTCGCCAGACCGATGCCGACGGCAACGTCCTGCACGAATGGGATGACACACCAGAGGGATTCGGTCGCATCGCGGCCACCACCGCCCGGCAGGTGATCCTCCAGCGACTACGGGACGCGGAGAACGAGAAGACCTACGGCGAATTCGCGGCGCACGAGGGCGACATCGTCGCCGGGGTGATCCAGCGCGATGCCCGGGCCAACGCTCGTGGGCTGGTCGTGGTGCGGATGGGCAGCGAGACCAAGGGCTCCGAAGGGGTGATCCCCAGCGCCGAGCAGGTGCCGGGGGAGCGCTACGAGCACGGTGACCGGCTGCGTTGCTACGTCGTCGGTGTCACCCGCGGTGCCCGGGAACCCCTGATCACTCTTTCGCGCACCCATCCGAACCTGGTGCGCAAGCTGTTTTCGCTGGAGGTGCCCGAGATCGCCGACGGATCCGTCGAGATCGTGGCCGTGGCCCGGGAGGCCGGGCACCGGTCCAAGATCGCGGTCGCCTCGCGGGTGCCCGGGCTGAACGCCAAGGGCGCCTGCATCGGCCCGATGGGCCAGCGGGTGCGCAACGTGATGAGCGAGCTCTCCGGCGAGAAGATCGACATCATCGACTTCGACGAGGACCCGGCCCGGTTCGTCGCCAATGCCCTGTCACCGGCCAAGGTGGTGTCGGTATCGGTGATCGACGAGGCCGCCCGGGCGGCCCGGGTGATCGTTCCGGACTTCCAGTTGTCCCTGGCAATCGGGAAAGAAGGACAAAACGCCAGGTTGGCGGCCCGGCTCACGGGCTGGCGAATCGATATCCGCAGCGATGCGGCGCCGCAGCCTGATCACGATGTCCGGCCGGGGGCGGTACACGACTGACAGTAGTGACCGGCGTTTCGGACCACGGCCCCTGGGGCGGTAGACTCAGCCGTGATCCAGCGCGAGACTCCGGCTCTGACGCATCGAAGCACGCCCGACACCTCTGTCGGACCAGTGCGGACCTGCATCGGGTGCCGGAAGCGAGAGTTGGCCGCCGAATTGCTTCGAGTGGTCGCGGTGACCGACGGGAACGGGACGTATTCCGTAACCGTTGACGCTGCGGCAAGCCTGCCTGGGCGTGGTGCATGGTTGCATCCCGACCAGCAGTGCGCGCAGTTGGCAGTACGGCGACGAGCCTTCGGTCGAGCGTTGCGACTCACCGGTTCACCGGATACATCCGCGGTGATCGAGTACGTCGAAGGAATTCGGACACCCGACCACCCCGGTCAAGAGAACAGGTAGCGAAGAACATGAGCACACCGTGAAGTCCCGATGACCATGCGTCATAGCTAAACCCGAGGCGCGGCGCCTACCACCGCTGTTGCCTCCAGACGAGGAGATGTAGTGGCAGCAGGTAAGGCCCGTGTACACGAGTTGGCGAAGGAACTCGGTGTCACCAGCAAGGAACTCTTAGCCAAGCTCAAGGAGCAGGGCGAGTTCGTCAAGTCGGCGTCCTCCACGGTGGAGGCGCCGGTCGCGCGTCGGCTGCGCGAATCGTTCGGCGCAAAGGCCGGCGGTAAGAAGCCCGAAGACAAGCCCCGCCCGCAGGGCGCCTCTGGGGCCGCACCTGCGGCACCCAAGCCCGGCGCACCCAAGCCGGCACCGGCCAAGCCCGCCGCGCCGGCAGCCCCGGCGGTCGAACCTCAGGCCCCGGCGGCCGAGGCCGCCCCGGTCACCCCGGCCCGGCCCGCAGCCCCGAAGCCCGCTGCACCGCAGCCTCCGGCGGCCGCACCGAGTGCACCGGCTGCCGCTGCGCCCAGCGCCCCGGCAGCGCCGACTCCGGGTGCCACACCCGGTCCGCGGCCTACCCCCGGTGCCACGCCCGGTCCGCGTCCAGGACCGGCGTCGGGTGCCCCGAAGCCGGCCCCGCGCGCTCCGCGGGTCGGCAACAACCCGTTCTCCTCGCAGCAGCCGGTCGAGCGGCCCATCCCGCGTCCGCAGCCGCGGCCGGGTGCCCCTCGTCCCGGTGGCGGCCCGCGTCCGTCGCCCGGCAACATGCCGCCGCGTCCGGCGGGCGCCGGTGCACCCGGGCGGGGCGGCCCACGCCCCGGTCCGCGTCCCGGTGGCGGCCCCCGTCCCGGCGGTGCCGGTGGTGGCGGTCGTCCCGGCGGTGGCGGCGGCGGTAACTACCGTGGCGGCGGCGGCGCCGGTGGTGGCGCCGGTGCCGGTGGTGGTGCAGCGGCCGGCGGTTTCCGCGGTCGTCCCGGTGGTGGTGGCGGCGGTGGCCGTCCCGGCCAGCGCGGTGGCGCGGCCGGTGCGTTCGGTCGTCCCGGCGGTGCCCCCAAGCGCGGTCGCAAGTCGAAGCGGGCGAAACGCGCCGAATACGAGAACATGCAGGCGCCCGTCGTCGGTGGTGTGCGGTTGCCCAAGGGCAACGGCGAGACCATCCGGCTGGCTCGCGGCGCGTCGCTGAGCGACTTCGCCGAGAAGATCGACGCCAACCCGGCCGCACTGGTCCAGGCGCTGTTCAACCTGGGTGAGATGGTCACCGCGACGCAGTCGGTCGGCGACGACACCCTGGAGCTGCTCGGCAGCGAGATGAACTTCAAGGTTCAGGTCGTCTCGCCCGAGGACGAGGACCGCGAGCTGCTGGAATCCTTCGACCTCACCTATGGCGAGGACGAGGGCGGCGAAGAGGACCTCGAACAGCGCCCGCCGGTGGTCACCGTCATGGGTCACGTCGACCACGGCAAGACCCGACTGCTGGACACCATCCGGAACGCCAGCGTCCGCGAGGGCGAGGCCGGCGGCATCACCCAGCACATCGGCGCCTACCAGGTCGAGGTCGATCTGGACGGCACCGTCCGGCCGATCACCTTCATCGACACCCCGGGTCACGAGGCGTTCACCGCCATGCGTGCCCGTGGTGCCAAGGCCACCGACATCGCGATCCTGGTGGTCGCCGCCGACGACGGCGTCATGCCGCAGACGGTGGAGGCCATCAACCACGCGCAGGCCGCTGACGTGCCGATCGTGGTGGCGGTCAACAAGATCGACAAGGAAGGCGCCGACCCGGCCAAGATCCGGGCACAGCTGACCGAATACAACCTGGTGGCCGAGGACTACGGCGGCGACACCATGTTCGTCGACATCTCCGCCAAGCAGGGCACCAACATCGAGGCGCTGCTGGAAGCGGTCGTGCTGACCGCCGACGCGGCCCTGGACCTGCGGGCCAACCCCGACATGGAGGCCCAGGGTGTGGCCATCGAGGCGCACCTGGACCGCGGTCGTGGTCCGGTGGCCACGGTGCTTATCCAGCGCGGCACGCTGCGCGTGGGCGACTCGGTGGTGGCCGGCGATGCCTATGGCCGCGTCCGCCGCATGGTCGACGAGCACGGCGACGATGTCGAAGAGGCGCTGCCCTCACGTCCGGTCCAGGTCATCGGCTTCACGTCGGTTCCGGGTGCCGGTGACAACTTCCTGGTTGTCGACGAGGACCGCATCGCCCGTCAGATCGCCGACCGCCGCAGCGCGCGCAAGCGCAACGCACTGGCCGCACGCAGCCGCAAGCGGATCAGCCTGGAAGACCTGGATTCGGCGCTGAAGGAAACCAGCCAGCTGAACCTGATCCTCAAGGGTGACAACGCCGGTACGGTCGAGGCCCTCGAGGAGGCCCTGATGGGCATCCAGATCGACGACGAAGTGGAGCTGCGGGTCATCGACCGCGGTGTCGGTGGCGTCACCGAGACCAACGTCAACCTGGCATCGGCCTCGGACGCGATCATCATCGGGTTCAACGTCCGTGCCGAGGGCAAGGCGACCGAGCTGGCCAACCGCGAGGGTGTGGAGATCCGGTACTACTCGGTGATCTACCAGGCCATCGACGAGATCGAGGCTGCGCTCAAGGGCATGCTCAAGCCGGTCTACGAGGAGAAGGAGCTCGGCCGCGCCGAGATCCGGGCGATCTTCCGGTCGTCCAAGGTCGGCAACATCGCGGGCTGCTTGGTCACCTCGGGGATCATGCGTCGCAACGCCAAGGCCCGGCTGCTGCGTGACAACACCGTCGTCGCGCAGAACCTCACGGTGTCCTCGCTCAAGCGCGAGAAGGACGATGCCACCGAGGTGCGCGAGGGTTACGAGTGCGGTCTGACGCTGACCTACTCCGACATCAAGGAAGGCGACGTCATCGAGACGTACGAGCTCGTCGAGAAGGTACGGACATAACGGCCGATGAGCGCTTGCGCGAAGAGTAATCAACATGGCTGATCCCGCACGGGCCAAGCGGCTCGCCAAACGGATCTCCACCATCGTCGCCTCGGCGATCGAGTACGAGATCAAGGATCCCCGCCTGGCGGGGGTCACCATCACCGATGCGAAGGTGTCGGGCGATCTGCACGACGCCACGCTGTATTACACGGTGATGGGGTCGTCGCTCGACGAAGAACCGGACTATGACGGTGCGGCGGCGGCGCTGGAGAAGGCCAAGGGCGTATTGCGGACCAAGGTGGGCGCCGGGACCGGAGTGAGGTTCACCCCGACCCTGGCGTTCGTCCGCGACACCGTGCCTGATGCGGCGCACCGGATGGAGGAGCTGCTGGCCCGGGCGCGGGCCGCCGATGAGGATCTGGCGAGGGTTCGGCAGGGTGCCACGCACGCCGGAGACGCGGACCCGTACCGTGTGAGCGGGGCGGAGAACACTGATGGGCTTGCCGACGGGGCAGACACAGAGGATGCCGGTGACCGCGATCGAACGGATGACTGATACTGCTCATTCGAGGGCTCCCCACGGGAGCCCTTCCGGTTCGCGTGTCGATGCGCGCGCGGCCGCCGACATCCTGTCGGACGCGGGGAGTATCAGCGTGGTCTGCCATGTCTATCCCGATGCCGACACCATCGGTGCGGGGCTGGCGCTGGCCCAGGTGCTCGACGACGCAGGCAAACAGGTCGAGGTAGCGTTCGCGGCCCCGGCCGAACTGCCGGAGTCGTTGCAGACGCTGCCCGGCGGGCACCTGCTGGTCTCGCCCAACGAGATCCGCGGTAACGCGGAACTGGTTGTGACCGTGGACATCCCGAGTGTCAATCGACTGGGTGCGCTGCGTGAGCTGGCCGAGGACGGCCGCGAGGTGCTGGTCATCGACCACCACGCGTCCAATCAACTGTTCGGCACCGCCAACTACGTCGACCCGACGGCGGACTCCACCACGATGCTGGTGGCCGAACTCCTCGATGCCTGGGACAAGCCCATCGACAAACGGGTGGCGCACTGCCTGTACGCCGGGCTGACCACCGACACCGGCTCGTTCCGCTGGGCCACCGCCCGGGCGCACCGCTTGGCGGCCCGGCTGGTCGAACTCGGCGTGGACAACGCCTCGATCAGCCGTGCCCTGCTCGACACCCACCCGTTCGCGTGGCTGCCGATGCTGTCGCGGGTGCTGGCCTCGGCCCGGCTGTTGCCGGAGGCCGTCGGAGGCCGTGGCCTGGTGTATGCCGTTGTGTCGCATGACGAATGGTCCAGTGCCCGGCCAGAGGAAGTGGAGAGCATCGTCGACATCGTGCGCACCACCCAGCAGGCCGAGGTCGCTGCGGTGTTCAAGGAGATCGAGCCCCAGCACTGGTCGGTGTCGATGCGGGCCAAATCGCTCAACCTGGCGACCGTCGCCAGCTCGTTCGGGGGTGGCGGCCATCCCCATGCGGCCGGGTACTCGGCCGCAGGCGCCACCGACGACGTCGTGCAGGCACTTGCGCGAGCCCTTGCCTGACGCCGCCGGGGCCACCTCGCCCAGTCGGTCACATGGTTGACCCGGAAGGGGACATCCCGGTCACTCCGGCCACCACCCGCCGGATCGCCGGCCTGGCGTTCCCCGCACTCGGGGTGCTGGCGGCCGAGCCGCTCTATCTGTTGTTCGACCTCGCGATCGTCGGGCGCCTCGGGGCGCTCAGCCTGGCCGGGTTGGCCATCGGCGGCCTGATCCTCGGATTGGTCAACTCGCAGGGCACGTTCCTGTCCTACGGCACCACGGCGCGGTCGGCCCGGCTGTTCGGGGCGGGCGACCGGAAGGCAGCGGTGGGCGAGGGGGTGCAGGCCACCTGGCTGGCGCTCGGCCTCGGATTGCTGATCATCGCGGTGGTGCAGGCCGCGGCGGTGCCGCTGCTGGCGGTGATCGCCGGCCGCTCCGACATCGCCGACGCCGCGCTGCCGTGGCTGCGGATCGCGATCCTGGCCGCCCCGGCGATCCTGGTGTCGCTGGCCGGCAACGGGTGGATGCGCGGGGTGCAGGACACCGTCCGCCCGCTGCGCTATGTGGTGTTCGGATTCCTGGTGTCGGCGGTGCTGTGCCCGCTGCTGGTGTACGGCTGGCTGGGCCTGCCGCGCTGGGAGCTGGCCGGGTCGGCCGTGGCGAACCTGGTGGGACAGTGGGTGGCGGCGGCGCTGTTCCTGCGTGCGCTGCTGATCGAGAAGGTTGCGCTGCGGGCCCAGCCCGAGATCCTCCGGGCCCAGTTGACCATGGCCCGCGATCTGCTGATGCGGTCGCTGGCGTTCCAGGCCTGCTTCCTGTCTGCCGGAGCGGTCGCGGCGCGATTCGGTGCCGCCGCCGTGGCGGCCCATCAGGTGGTGCTGCAGGTATGGAGTTTCCTTGCGCTGGTGCTGGATTCGCTGGCCATCGCTGCGCAGTCGCTGGTGGGTGCGGCACTGGGGGCCGGCCAGCTGGCCCATGCCAAGAGCGTGGCCTGGCGGGTGACGTTGTTCTCCACGCTGGCCGGTGTGGTGCTGGCGGTGGTGTTCGCCGTCGGCTCCTCGGTGCTGCCGCCGGTGTTCACCGACGACGAGACGGTGCTGGCGGCCATCGGGGTGCCGTGGTGGTTCCTCGTGGCCCAATTGCCGGTGGCCGGTATCGTCTTCGCCCTTGACGGGGTGCTGCTCGGTGCGGGCGACGCCAAGTTCATGCGCAACGCCACCCTGAGCAGCGCGCTGATCGGATTCCTGCCGTTGATCTGGTTGTCTCTGATCTACGGTTGGGGACTGTTCGGCATCTGGTCCGGGCTGAGCCTGTTCATGGTGCTGCGGCTGATCTTCGTCGGCTGGCGCGCGTTCTCAGGCCGTTGGCTGGTGCCGGGCACCGCTTAGCCCTGCTCCGCGAGCGACCGTGTCTGTACGCGACACACCGCTCTTCTCTGTACATATGCGGTCGCTCGCGCGGCAGCGAGCTACCGCCGCGTACCGCTGACCACCCAGACCGCGCCCTTGCCGCTGCCGCGCTCGGCCACGGAGACTTTGTCGAATCCGGTGTCGCGGCACAGCGCACCGAACGCCTCGGCCTGCTGCCGGGTCCAGCCATGGCTGGCCAACCCGGTTGCGCCGGAGGGGGATTGGCGCTCGATCGTGATCAACCGACCGCCCGGTGTCAGTACCCGGCGGGCCTCGGCAACCGCCTTGTCGACGTCCTGCCAGTGGTGCACTGTCGCCAGTGCCCACACCACCGTCGCCGCACCGTCGGCGACCGGCAGATCCTCGGCGGTGCCCTCGCTCCAGGTGATGCCGCCGGTGCGGGTGACCGCACGGGCGACCCGCAACATGGCCGGCGACGGGTCCACCCCGGTCACCCGCGCACCGCGCCGGGCAGCGGTCCTGACCGCGGTGCCCGGACCGCAGCCCACGTCGACGACGTGATCGGACGGCGAGATCTTCGCGACGTCGGTGGCCAGTTTGGCCTTGGCCCGTCCGACGACGAGGAACGCCAGCGCGCACAGCACACCGGGGATGCCGGCGAAGCCGGGGTGGTCGGCGTGATGGTTGATCGGAAGCGCAGGTGAGTTCATGTCTCGACCTTGCCGGTTCAAGGTGGGTTGAAGTCAAATGGCGGCATGGACGTGATCTCGATCGGTGAGGCGGCGGCACGGCTGAATATGAGCCCGTCGGCGTTGCGGTACTACGACGAGCGCGGTCTGGTGTCGCCACGGCTCCGTCGAGCCGGCAAGCGCATGTACGGGCCCGAGGAACTTCGTCGGCTGGCGTTGCTCAAGATCGTGCACCGGTTGGGTCTTCCGCTCGACACCGCCGCCGCGGTGCTGGACGCGCCCAGCGAGCAGTGGCGTGAGACGGTGCGCGATCAGATCGCCGAATTGGATCGGGTGATCGCGCAAGCTCAAGGGGCACAACAGTTTCTGTCTCACGCCCTGCACTGTCCGACCGACCATCCGGCCCGGGACTGCGCGACCATGATCGGTGTGCTGGACCGGCTCGTCGACGGGATGAGCGTCGAGGAACTCGCCACCGAGCAGGCCGGAAACGGTTGGCTCGTCGATTGATCCCCATCCTCCTCCGCCGCGCGAGCGACCGTGCCGGTACGAGACACGCCGGACAGTGCCGTACAGACACGGTCGCTCGCGGTGCAAGGGGACGCGCGTCAGCGCACCTGCGTGCGGCCCCGCTCGATCACTGCGCTGCGGTTGGCCGCGATGTCGTCGCCGGTGGCCGTCGCCATCCATTCACGCGCCGAGGCCGCCTCGATCCACAGACCCTGATCGGTCTGGGATGCGTCGATGCGGTGGTATGAGGCGAGCAGGGCACGGACGGCGGCCTGATTGTTGGCGACGATGGAGGCCGCCACCCGGCGAGCGGCAGGCAGCAGCTCGTCGTGGGGGACCACCTCGGTGACCAGGCCGGCCCGCAACGCATCGGTGGCCGACAGGTAGTCACCGGTCAGGCTCATCCGCCGAGCCAGGCCCACCCCGACCTTCTGTGGCAGCCGCACGCTCAGGCCCCAGGTCGGCAGCAGGCCGACCCGAGCATGCGTGTCGGCGAACGTGGCCTGCTCGGAGGCGATCAGGATGTCGCAGTACAGCGCCAACTCCAGGCCTCCGGTGACCGCGGCACCGTTGATCGCGCCGATCACCGGCTTGGTCATCGCCGGCCACTTGGGAGAGATGTCTGGCAGTTCGGTGGTGTCGCCGAGTTCCTTGAGATCCAGGCCCGCGCAGAACACCGGGTCGGCGCCGGTGAGGATCACCACGTCGACATCGTCGTCGGCCTGCGCGTCGCGCAAGGCCTGGTAGAACGCGGTCCGCAGCTGTGACGACAACGCGTTGCGCGACTGCGGCCGGTTCAGGGTCAGGGTGCGGACTCGGTCGGTGGTATCGATCAGCAGCGGGGCATCACTCATGCGATCAATCTATCTGGTGGCGCCGGAGGCCTATCGTGGTGTCATGTGCCGCAACATCACTGAGCTCAGGGGGCTGGAGCCCGCCGCCACCGACGAAGAGATCGAGGCCGCCGCTCGCCAGTACGTGCGCAAGGTCAGCGGAATCACTCGCCCGACCGGGGCCAATGTCGAGGCATTCGAGGCCGCCGTCGCCGAGGTGACCGCGACGACGACGCGACTGCTCGACGGGCTGGCCCCGCGCCGACAGCCACCCAAGACCGTTCCGCCGCTGCGCCGTCCCGAGGTCCGGGCCCGACTGGCCGCGCAGTGACACAAAGCCTGGCGACGCAGCCCGCGCTCAAAGAGTGGAGCGCGGCGGTGCACGCGCTGCTCGACGGCCGTCAGACGGTGCTGCTGCGCAAGGGCGGCATTCACGAAAAGCGCTTCGCGGTGGCCGCTCCCGAGTTCATCCTGTTCCCGACGATCGCGCACAGCCATGCCGAGCGGGTGCGGCCCGAACATCACGATCTGCTCGATACTGCCGCGCACGACAGCACCGAGGACGCGGTGATCGTTCGAGCCGGCGCGAAAGTTGTCGCGGCGATCGAGGTCGATCGACCCGAAGCGATCGACGAACTCGCCGATCTGCACATCTGGACCGCCGACTCGGTGCGGGCCGACCGGCTGGATTTCCGCCCCAAACACCGACTGACCGTCATGGTCGTCCAGGTGAACCCACTGCGCACGCCCGTCCGGTTGGCCCGCACCCCCGAATTCGCGGGCTGCAAGAGCTGGATCGACCTGCCGGTACAGGTGGACTGGGGCCCACCGGTACACGACGAGGCCATGCTGCGCGACGTCGCCGATCGGGTCGGTCGGACGGTGCGCTGACGTCGGTTCCTACGACGTTCTCACCTGGCCGGGTCTGCCGGCGGCACCGGGCCGGCCGGCAGTACCGCCCGGGAGACCCCGCCCTGGCCGTGGTGCACGGTGTGCGTGGCCCGGACCAGTTGGGAACCCGAGATCGCGGGTTCGGCGGTACCCAGATTGCGGGCGAATCGCGGATGAGATCCGCCGGCGATCAGCAGTCGGATCCGGGAACCCGCCCTGAACCGATGCGCGACGGCGTCCAGCTCGAGCCGAACCGGACCGGCGTGACCGTTCAATCGTCGGAAAGCATCGGATACGTTGCGGGACCGCCCTTTCGGATCCACTTCGCTGATCCGGACGAAGACGTCGTGATGCGGATTGTCGCAGCTGTGGGCCAGCTCGACGACCGGACTGCCCGCCACGTACAAGTCGGCAGGCAGCGGGTCGCCGGTGAACGTCAGCACATCGCTGCGGCGGGCCAACCTGGTGTCGTCGCGGTAGCCGCCGGCCGCAGCGAGCAGACGGCCGCCCACGGTGGGGGTGGGGTCGGCCGGGTCATAGGTGAAGGACGACGGCGGGGCACTGTCCGGCGGTGCGCTGTCGGCCAGCCGGCCCGCCGGCTGCAGGAACAACTCGTGCTCGGGCATGACCGGCGGCCACTCGTCCAGCTCCACCCAGCCGTGCCCGTTGACATGTATGCGCACCCGGCTGCGAGCGGTCTCGCCGTGGCCGGCCAGGTGCGTGCCCAGCCAGTCGAGCGATTCGCCGACGACGGTGGCCACTCCCTTGGTCATCAGCTGAGTGTGCGTCCACGGCCCGACCGTCAACGCGACGGGGACACCGCGCCGGTGCAGCTGCTCGTACTGCTGCAGGGTCTGGTCCAAGAACAGGTCCTGCCAGCCACTGAGCAACAGGATGGGTACCTCGGCCTGCCGCACCGCCTCGTCGAAACGCAGCCGGTCCCAGAACGGGTCGTCGCGTTCGGGGTGTTCCAGCCAGGATTCGAACCAGGGCGCGCCGCTGCCCAGCAATTTGCGGGCGGCTGCGCCCATAGGCAGGCCTGCGGTCGCCTTGGCGAGCTGGGCGGGTCCGCGCAGCTGCCGGGATAGGGCCTGGACCACGCCGGGCTCCTCCTGGCGGGCCACCATCGCGCTCCACCCGAGGAAGTCGTTGAGGGAGAACGCTCCGGTGCCCCAGGACGATGCGCTGAAATCGTGCGGGCCGACGGTGATGACGGCGGCCTTCATCTCCGGCGGCGGATCGGCCAGCAGCGCCCACTGGGTGAAGCCGAGGTAGGACAGGCCGACCGTGGCGAACGAGCCGGTGAACCAGGGTTGGTCGCGCAGCCAGGCCACGGTGTCGGCACCGTCGGCCATCTCGTGCACCATCGGGGTGAACTGCCCGCCCGAGCCGAACGTGCCGCGCACACTCTGTAACACCACGTGATAGCCGCGTGCGGCGTAGACCTGCGCGAACAGCGGTGAGAAGGGGAAGCGACGGCCGTACGGCCCGCGCACGAGCAGGGTGCCCGCGGGTCGGCCGGTGACGGGTGCGTAGTGGTCGGCGATCAGCTCGACGCCGTCGCGCATCGGCACCCGCAGCCCGTGCCGCACCGTGAAGTCGGTCGTATGCGGTGGCAGTCCCAGGACCTTGCTGATGGCCTTACCGGTGTACCGGGCGAATGCGCTCACGCGACCAGGCTACGTATCGCTCGGGGTGGTCCCGGCAACCCGGCGCGACTCAGAACTTGTAGTACGGCGCCAGTTCATGAGCCCGCTGCAGGTTGACCTGCAGGCAATCCGGGCGGTCGGGGGAGTGGATGGGCGAGTAGAACAGCGACTGCTGGATGACGCCGTAGCTGGTCTTGAACGCCACCATGCAGGTGACCCACCACCGGTCGTTCCAGTCGGTGGGCTTCATGATCCAGTACTGCGCGGCCCGGTGCCCGGCGATGTCCAACTGGAGCGCGTCGGGCGGGATGGTCTCCTCATAGGTGCGCCAGACGAACGCCTCGACCGCCATCTGGTAGTTGCCAGCGTCGTAATGGCACCGCAGGCTGTCCTCGGGCTGCGGCGGGGTGACGGCCAGGCCGATGCGCGAGACCACGTCGAAGGGGATGTCGTTGCACGGATCGAACGGTGACGGGTCCGTGGTCTCGAGCACAGGCCACTTGATCGTGGTGGACACGTTGGTCATCGGGAAATCGGTGACGTCGAGGTGAAGGGGGCCGGTGCCTACGCGGTCGGACGAGCCCGACTGCCACACCACGATCACCGCCGATACCAGCGCCGTCAGTGCCGACAACAGGCGCAACTTGGCGGCCATCACACCCCCTCGCAGATTGGTGGCAACACGTTCCCCGGCTTGCGGGGAGTGTAGCGGTCGGTCACAACGGACTCGACCATAAACGAGAACTTGTTCTAGTTGTCAACGGCCCGCGCCGACGGCGCCCGGTTAGGCTGGTCCGTTGTGGTGGTGCAACTGTGGTGATTGATCATGAGTCGAGGGACCGGCAGCCGATTCTGTGGGCGATCAGCGACCTGCATACCGGCCACACCGGGAACAAGCCGGTCACCGAGTCGTTGTACCCGGCCTCGCCGGACGATTGGCTGATCGTCGCGGGCGACGTCGGCGAACGCACCGATGAGATCCGCTGGGCGCTGGATCTGCTGCGTAAGCGGTTCGCCAAGGTCATCTGGGTACCGGGCAACCACGAGCTGTGGACCACCAACAAGGACCCGATGCAGATCTTCGGCCGCTCCCGGTACGACTACCTGGTCGACATGTGCGATCAGATGGGTGTCATCACACCGGAGCATCCGTTCCCGGTGTGGACCGAACAGGGCGGTCCGGCCACGATCGTGCCGATGTTCCTGCTCTACGACTACACCTTCCTGCCCGAGGGTGCCTCGACCAAGGCCGAGGGCCTCGCCATCGCCCGGGACCGGAACGTGGTGGGAACCGACGAGTTCCTGCTCTCCAGTGAGCCCTATGCGACGCGCGACGCGTGGTGTCGTGACCGGGTCGCGGCCACCCGCAAGCGGCTCGATGATCTGGACTGGATGACACCGACGGTTCTGGTCAACCATTTCCCGCTGGTCCGTGAACCCTGCGATGCGATGTTCTATCCCGAGTTCTCGCTGTGGTGCGGGACCACGGCGACCAAGGACTGGCACACCCGCTACAACGCGATCTGCTCGGTCTATGGCCATCTGCACATCCCGCGCACGACGTGGTACGACGACGTGCGCTTCGAGGAGGTGTCGGTCGGGTATCCGCGGGAGTGGCGCCGTCGCAAGCCCTTCCGCTGGCTGCGCCAGATCCTGCCCGACCCGAACTACGCACCGGGTTATCTCAACGAGTTCGGCGGACATTTCCAGATCACTGCTGAGATGCGCACCCACGCGCAGCAGATGCAGGAGCGGATCAAGGCGAGGCGCGCATGAGCGGCACGTTGCTGGGACAGGTGCTGCCGGACCTGCCGGACAAACTCGCGTCGGCCGAGATGTATGACGACCCGCCGGGACTGGCGGCGCTGCCGGAGGAGGCCGAACTGGTGGCCCGTGCGGTGGCCAAGCGTCGCAACGAATTCACCACCGTCCGGTACTGCGCCCGCCAGGCGCTAGGTGAGCTCGGGGTGGGCCCGGTGCCGATCCTCAAGGGAGACAAAGGCGAACCGTGCTGGCCCGACGGTATCGTCGGCAGCCTGACGCACTGTCAGGGCTTTCGCGGCGCGGTGGTCGGGCTGGTCGGCGGAGTGCGCTCGGTCGGCATCGACGCCGAACCACACGACGTGCTGCCCGAAGGGGTCTTGGGCGCGATCTCGCTGCCGCTGGAACGCTCCGAACTCGGCGGCCTGCCCGATGGTCTGCATTGGGATCGAATCCTGTTCTGCGCCAAGGAAGCGACCTACAAGGTTTGGTACCCGCTGACCCACCGCTGGCTCGGCTTCGAAGACGCCCACATCACGTTCGCGGTGGGGGAGTCCGGTACGGCGGGAACCTTCCGGTCACAGATCCTGATCGACCCGGCCGCCGAACACGGCCCGCCGCTCACCGTTCTGGACGGCCGGTGGTCGGTGCGCGACGGTGTGACGCTGACGGCGATCGTGCTGTGAGTCGACCGGTTCCCGACCCGGGCCTGGTGATCGTCGACAAGCCGGCCGGCATGACCAGTCACGACGTGGTGGGACGGTGCCGGCGGCTGTTCGGCACCCGCAAGGTCGGCCATGCCGGAACGCTCGACCCGATGGCGACCGGCGTGCTCGTCGTCGGCATCGAGCGGGCCACCAAGATCCTCGGCTTGCTCACTGCCACCGACAAGTCCTACTCCGCGACCATCCGGCTCGGTCAGACCACGACCACCGAGGACGCCGAAGGCGAAGTGCTGCAGTCGGTCTCGGCTGCACACGTCACCGATGAGCAGATCGAGTCCGCGGTCGCGGCGTTACGTGGCGACATCGAGCAGGTGCCCTCGGCGGTCAGCGCCATCAAGGTCGACGGCCAGCGCGCCTACAAACTGGCCCGCGAAGGGCAGACCGTCGAACTGGCCGCGCGGCCGGTGCGGATCGACCGGTTCGAGGTGCTCGCGGCCCGGCGAGTGGACGAGTTCGTGGACGTGGACGTCGACGTGGACTGTTCGTCGGGCACCTACATCCGTGCCCTGGCGCGCGACGTGGGTGCCGCGCTGGGAGTGGGCGGTCATCTCACCGCGCTGCGGCGTACTCGGGTGGGCCGCTACGGCCTGGATGAGGCGCGCACCCTCGAGGACCTCGCCGAGCAGGCCCGCCTGAGCTACTCGCTCGACGAGGCCTGCCTGCTCGGATTTCCTCGCCGTGACCTGACCGCGGACGAGACCGAGGACACCAGGCACGGTCGGCCACTGGCGCCGGCCGGGATCGACGGGGTCTACGCCGCCACCGCGCCCGACGGGCGGGTCATCGCCCTGCTGCAGGACGGCTCGTCACGCACCAAGAACGTCGTGGTGCTGCGTCCGGCCACGTTGTAGTTCTGCGCCTCCGAACCTGACACCTCAAAGTTGGCCGTGGCGAGGCGGTTTCGTGCCGGCCAGGGTGTAGTTGCCGATGTGGCGGATCTTCCACCGGGTGGCATCGTGCAGGGTGTGGGTACGCGCATCACGCCAGTACCGCGACAGGTTGCCCGACGCCGACGCGCTACGGGTGCCGCCGAATTCGAACAATGCGCTACCGGCGTCCACCGCAGCCCGGGCGGCCGCCACCTTGGCCACGGCCACCGCGATGGAGGCCGCCGCGGCGCTGTCCTCGGTGAGATCGGCCCGGGCCGTGTCGACCTGGCGGGCCGCCTCGGCCAGCAGCGCCTGCGCAGCCCGCACCGTCACGGTCAGCTCACCCGCCACCTGGACCAGGGTCGGGTCGTCGACCGCGCTGGACACCGATGCCTCGAAATGCGGCCGGGCGTTCGCCGCCTGACGCACCCCTTCCTCCAGCGCGGCCGTCGCGATGCCCACGTCGAGGGCGGCATGAAGCAGCTGTGCCCGGGCCCCGTACACCGTCGGGCGCGCGAAGACCGGGCTGAACTCGACGACGTGGGTGGCGGGCACCTCGACGGCGTCGAGCGTGACGGTGCCCGACGCCGTGGTCCGCTGGCCCATGCCGTCCCAGTCGTCGACCACCTCGAGGCCGGCCGCGTCCCGGGGCACGAACGCGATCGCCTTGGGTGTTGCGGCGGTCGGCACCGGCCCGGAGGCATCCGAGCGTGATGCCCGCACGATCAGCCAGTCGGCGAACAGCGCCCCGGTCGAGTAGTACTTGCGGCCGTTCAGGACATATCCGGAGCCCGACGCAGTGAGTGTCGTGGTGTCCACGTCGACGGGATGTGGTCCTCGTTCGGACTGGGCGTTGGCGAACAACGCGCCGTCCAGCACCAGCCCGTAGAAGTACGCCTGCTGCGCCGGGCTGGCCTGCAGACGGAGGGCTTCCAGAAAGGTGAAGTGTGAATGCGGGATCTGGCCGATCGACGGATCACCGTGCGCCAGCAGTCGCATCACCTCGGCGAGTACGGCGACGGGTACGTCCAGACCGCCGTACTCGGCGGGCACCGTCAGTGCCAGCAGGCCGGATTCCTTGAGTGCCCGTAGCTCCTCGTGCGGCAAGCGCCGCTCCGCGTCGCGCGCTCCGGCCTCCGCAGCGAACGCTTTCGACAGTTGCGCCGCGACGGTCAAGGCGGATTGCGCCGAGGAGATGCGGATGGCACCGGCCAGCTCGGTCATCGGGGCGCGCCGACGAACGGGATCGAGGCCGGTGCGCCTGATGGCGTGCCGCCGCCGACCAGCCCGCGCTCGCGCAGGATCGGCACCACACCCTCGCCGAACCAGAACAACTCCTCCAGGTGCGGATAGCCGGAGAAGATGAACTCGTCGATGCCGATCTCGGCGTACTCGGCGATCCGGTCGGCCACCTCGGTGTGGCTGCCGACCAGCGCGGTGCCCGCACCGCCGCGCACCAGTCCGACGCCCGACCACAGGTTCGGGGCGATCTCCAGGCTGCGCGCGTCGCTCCAGGTGCCGTTGGCCCGGTTGGCCTCGTGCAGGGCCAGCATGCGCTTCTGGCCCTCGGACTGGCTGCGGGCCAGCCCGGCCTGCGCCGCGGCGACGGTTTCCTCGTCCAGCGCGGCGACCAGGCGGTCGGCCTGGGCCCAGGCTTCCTCGGAGGTGTCCCGCGAGATGGTGTGTAGGCGGATGCCGAAGCGCAACTTGCGGCCCTGCTCCTCGCCGAGTGCCCGGATCCATTCGATCTTCTCGCGCACCGCGGCAGGTGGCTCGCCCCAGGTCAGGTAGACGTCGGAGTGCCGGGCCGCCACCGGGCCGGCCGCCTGCGAGCTGCCGCCGAAGTACAGCGGCGGCACCGGGGTGGGCGGCAAGGCCAGCGATGCTTCCTCGACGTCGATGTACTCACCCTTGTGGGTCACCGTCTCACCGGCCCACAGCCGACGGACCACGTCGAGGAACTCGTCGCAGCGCGCGTACCGCGCGTCCTTGTCCAGGTGGTCGCCGAAGGCCCGCTGCTCGTGGGCCTCGCCGCCGACGACGACGTTGAGCAGGATCCGTCCCGGTGCGTGCCGGGCGAATGTCGCCGCCATCTGCGCCGACAGGGTCGGGCTGACCAGCCCGGGGCGGAACGCCACCAGGAAGGCCAACGAGGTGGTCTCACGGGCCAGTAGTGCCGCGGTGATGAACGCGTCCTCGCACCAGGCCCCCGTCGGGATCAGCGCGCCGGTGAAACCGAACCGTTCGGCCGAACGGACGATCGACGCCAGATAGTCGATCGAGGCCTCACGGTCACCGCCGGCTGCGCCGGCCGGGGTGCCGTGGCCGCCGCCGACGATGAGTCGGCTGTCGCCGTAGGTGGGCAGGAACCAATGCAGGGAGACCGTCACGAAGAGGACATCTTGGTGCCGAATCGTGTCGGGCACACGGGTAAAAATCGCGGTGATCGTGTCCCGCGTGTCGTCAGCTCGCGACGACCCAGATCGCCTCGGCAGCCGGATTGCCCAGCTCGACCTTGACGCTGGTGTCGTCGCCGGTCGGGTTGCCGGGCCTCGCTGGGCTCTCTATGGCCACCGAGATCACGCCGGCGAAGTCGCGCCGCGCCAGTACCCGAACCCGGGAGTCCAGGCTGATGCCGACGCTGTCGAAGTAGCGCAGCATCTCCGGGTCGGCGTCGGAGATCCGGGCCACCGTGCCGGCGTCGCCGTCCTGGCACGCCGACAACTGCCGGGCCGGCGGGGTGGGTACCTGGCCGTCGGCCGCGGGGATCGGATCGCCGTGCGGATCGCGGGTGGGGTGGCCCAGCTTGGCGTCGATGCGGTCCAACATGCGGTCGGACACCGCGTGCTCGAGGATCTCGGCCTCGTCGTGCACCTCGTCCCAGCCGTACCCCAGTTCCTGGACCAGGAAGGTCTCCATCAACCGGTGCCGGCGGACCATCGCCAATGCCGCGCGTCGGCCCGCGTCGGTCAACGTCACCGCGCCGTATTTCTCGTGATGGACCAGGCCCTGGTCGGCGAGTTTGCGAATGGATTCCGACGCCGTGGATGCCGACACGCCGATCCGCTCGGCCAGCAGTTTCGTGCTGACCTTTTCGCGAGACCACTCCTGGGCTGTCCAGATGACTTTCAGATAGTCCTGGGCAACCGTGGAGAGGTCTTGATGGTTACCGTCGGGACTCACAGTAGGAAAGTTTAGGCAATCATCACCTGATCGGGGGATCTAGAGCAGACCGCGTCGCGTTCGGGTCGTAGGCTGATCGCGTGCAGCGCTGGCGTGGGCAGGACGAGATCCCCACGGACTGGGGCAGGTGTGTAGTCACCATCGGGGTGTTCGACGGGGTTCACCGTGGACACGCAGAGTTGATCAGCCATGCGGTGAAGGCGGGCCGATCACGCGGAGTGCCGGTGGTCCTCATGACCTTCGACCCCCATCCGATGGAGGTGGTTTTTCCGGGCAGTCACCCGGCGCAGTTGACCACGCTGACCCGGCGGGCCGAACTGGTCGAGGAACTCGGCATCGACGTCTTCCTGGTCATGCCCTTCACCTCCGATTTCATGAAGCTCACCCCCGAGCGCTACATCCACGAGCTGCTCGTGGAGGACCTGCACGTGCTCGAAGTGGTGGTGGGGGAGAACTTCACGTTCGGCAAGAAGGCCGCCGGAAACGTCGAGATGCTCCGCAAGGCCGGTGAGCGGTTCGGCTTCGCGGTCGAGAGCATGTCGCTGGTCACCGAATCGCTGGACTCCGAGCACCGCGACGAGCGGGTCACGTTCTCGTCGACCTACATCCGTTCCTGCGTCGACGCCGGCGACGTGGTGGCTGCCGCCGAAGCCCTGGGCCGGCCACACCGCGTCGAGGGCGTGGTGGTGCGCGGCGACGGGCGCGGCCGGGTGCTGGGTTTCCCGACCGCCAACGTGGCGCCGCCGATGTACTCGGCGATCCCGGCCGACGGGGTGTATGCCGCCTGGTTCACCGTGCTGGGCCATGGCCCGGTGGTCGGCACCGTCACGCCCGGTGAGCGGTACCAGGCCGCCGTGTCGGTCGGCACCAATCCGACCTTTTCCGGGCGTACCCGCACGGTGGAGGCGTTCGTGCTGGACACCGAGGCGGACCTGTACGGGCAGCACGTCGCGGTCGATTTCGTGGCCCGGATCCGCGGGCAGGAGAAGTTCGACTCGGTGAAGGATCTGGTGGTGGCCATGGAGGCCGATACCGACCGGTCCCGCGCGATTCTGGCTGCGCAGGCCTGATTCGCGGCGCGCCGCGGTGCCTGCTAGGCTTTTCGCCGGTCCGGTGCATGCTGCAGTCCGCGGTGGCTGTGCCGAGAATATGTTCGCGGGACTGAAATGATGGAGTTACTTTCGTGGCGCTTACTGCCGAGCAGAAGAAGGAAATCCTGAGCAGCTACGGTCTGCACGAGACCGACACCGGTTCGCCGGAGGCTCAGGTGGCCCTGCTGACCAAGCGGATCTCGGATCTGACCGAGCACCTCAAGCAGCACAAGCACGACCACCACTCGCGGCGCGGCCTGCTGCTGCTCGTCGGTCGTCGTCGCCGGTTGCTGAAGTACGTCGCCCAGGTCGACGTGGCGCGCTACCGCTCGCTGATCGAGCGCCTCGGGCTGCGTCGCTGACGCGGCCCCGGTGCCACCACTTTCCGCGGCTGCCCCTCTCGGGGCAGCCGCGATACTTTTCATCGGCGCCCTGACCGCATGCTCGTCCGCGGCCGCCGCGGACATGCAGGCAGGCGACTGCCTGAAGATGAGCGGCACGTTCGAGCGGCCGGAGGCCACCCGGGCGGTGTGCGGCAGCGACGAGTCGAATTACAAGGTCCTCTCCACGGTCACCGACAGCGATCTGTGCCCCGTCGACGTGGACACCTACTACTCGGTGCGCAGCGCATTCAGCGACGAGACCCAGACCTTGTGCCTCGACATCGACTGGATCGTCGGTGGCTGCATGAACGTCGACCCCGAGAACGACTCCGACCCATATCGGGTGGATTGCGCGGATTCGTCTGCGCCGCACCGGCAACGGGCCACCGAGGTGCTGCGCGGGGTGTCCAACGTCGATCAGTGCGCCAGCGGCGTCGGCTACGCCTACTCGGAACGCCAGTTCACGGTGTGTGTGGAGGACGTGTCCTAGCTGGCACGCATGCCGATCGGGCCGTTGCTGCCGTGTAACATGAGGGCGTTCAGCGGCTGAAATCTGCGCTGAACACAGGTGTGACTCCCGCGTTCCGCGGGCGTTGTTCCTGCGAGTCATATCGGGCCCGCCTGGTCGGGCGGTCTTCGGTAGTGGCTGCCGGAGCCCCGTAGTCGGGGTCCATCCGGCCGCTTCGATCGACGGCCGTAGCCGTATCCAGGGCCCGTGGCGTATCGCCATCGTGACGCCGCGAAAACAGTTGAATGAATTCGAAAGAGGCCAACGGACTCTATGTCTGTAGTTGAACTTGAAGACGGTGTGTTCGAAGCCACCGCAACCCTCGACAACGGGAGCTTCGGCACCCGCACCATTCGTTTCGAGACCGGGCGGCTCGCCCAGCAGGCGGCGGGCTCCGTCGTCGCCTACCTCGACGACGAGACCATGCTGCTGAGCGCGACCACCGCCAGCAAGAACCCCAAGGATCACTTCGACTTCTTCCCGCTGACGGTGGACGTCGAGGAGCGCATGTACGCCGCGGGCCGCATCCCCGGCTCCTTCTTCCGTCGTGAGGGTCGTCCCTCCACCGACGCGATCCTGACCTGCCGTCTGATCGACCGTCCGCTGCGCCCGTCGTTCGTCGACGGCCTGCGCAACGAGATCCAGGTCGTGGTCACCGTGCTGAGCCTGGATCCCAAGGATCTGTACGACGTGCTGGCCATCAACGCCGCGTCGGCGTCGACCCAGTTGGCCGGCCTGCCGTTCTCCGGCCCGGTCGGCGGCACCCGCGTCGCCCTGATCGACGGCCAGTGGGTCGCCTTCCCGACCGTCGAGCAGCTCGAGAAGGCGGTCTTCGACATGGTTGTCGCGGGCCGCGTGCTCGAAGACGGCGATGTCGCGATCATGATGGTCGAGGCCGAGGCCACCGACAACGTCATCGAGCTGATCGCCGGCGGTGCCGGTGCGCCCACCGAGGCCGTCGTCGCCGAGGGCCTTGAGGCGGCCAAGCCGTTCATCAAGGAGCTGTGCACCGCTCAGCAGGCGCTGGCCGAGAAGGCCGCCAAGCCGACCGGCGAGTACCCGGTGTTCCCCGATTACGAGCAGGACGCGTACGACGCGGTTGCCGCGGTGGCCACCGACGCGCTGTCGGAGGCGCTGACCATTGCAGGCAAGCACGACCGCGACGACCGCACCAACGAGATCAAGGTCGAGGTGCTCGAGCGGCTCGGCGAGACCTTCGCCGGACGTGAGAAGGAAATCGGCGCCGCATTCCGGTCGCTGACCAAAAAGCTTGTGCGCCAGCGCATCCTGACCGACCACTTCCGCATCGACGGCCGTGGCATCACCGACATCCGGGCCCTGTCGGCCGAGGTCGCCGTGATCCCGCGGGCGCACGGCAGCGCGCTGTTCGAGCGCGGCGAGACCCAGATCATGGGTGTCACCACGCTGGACATGATCAAGATGGCCCAGCAGATCGACTCGCTGGGACCCGAGACCACCAAGCGCTACATGCACCACTACAACTTCCCGCCGTATTCGACCGGTGAGACCGGCCGCGTCGGTTCGCCCAAGCGCCGCGAGATCGGCCACGGTGCGCTGGCCGAGCGTGCCCTCATGCCGGTGCTGCCCAGCGTCGAGGAGTTCCCGTACGCCATCCGTCAGGTGTCGGAGGCATTGGGCTCCAACGGCTCCACCTCGATGGGCTCGGTGTGTGCCTCGACCCTGTCGCTGCTCAACGCCGGTGTGCCGCTCAAGGCGCCGGTCGCCGGCATCGCCATGGGTCTGGTGTCCGACCAGGTCGCCAATGAAGACGGCACAGCTGAGACCCGCTACGTCGCACTGACCGACATCCTCGGCGCCGAGGACGCCTTCGGCGACATGGACTTCAAGGTCGCAGGCACCAAGGACTTCGTCACCGCCCTGCAGCTGGACACCAAGCTCGACGGCATCCCCTCGAAGGTGCTGGCCGGTGCGCTGAGCCAGGCCAAGGACGCACGGCTGACCATCCTGGACGTGATGGCCGAGGCCATCGACACCCCCGACGAGATGAGCCCGTACGCCCCGCGGATCACCACGATCAAGGTTCCGGTCGACAAGATCGGCGAGGTCATCGGGCCCAAGGGCAAGATGATCAACTCGATCACCGAGGAGACCGGCGCCCAGATCTCGATCGAGGACGACGGCACCGTGTTCGTCGGTGCGGCCGACGGCCTGTCGGCGCAGGCCGCGATCGACAAGATCAACGCGATCGCCAACCCGCAGCTGCCCAAGATCGGCGAGCGGTTCCTCGGCACCGTCGTCAAGACCACCGACTTCGGTGCGTTCGTGTCGCTGCTGCCGGGTCGTGACGGCCTGGTCCACATCTCGAAGTTGGGGCGCGGCAAGCGCATCGCCAAGGTCGAGGACGTGGTGAAGGTCGGCGACAAGCTGCGCGTCGAGATCGCCGACATCGACAACCGCGGGAAGATCTCGCTGGTGCTGGTCGACGAAGAGGGTGCGGACAAGCCCGAGGCTGCTGCCGACGGCACCCCGGTGCCGGCCGAAGCCGCTCCCGCTGCCGAGTCCTGATCACTCAGCTCGATCCAAGGCGTTTGCACTGAACACCACACATGTCCGCCGGACGGTTCTGCCCGGCGGACTCCGGGTGGTCACTGAACACATCCCGTCGGTGCGTTCCGCATCGGTCGGGGTCTGGGTGGGAGTCGGTTCCCGCGACGAAGGACGAAGCGTCGCGGGTGCCGCCCACTTCCTGGAGCACCTGTTGTTCAAGGCCACCCCGACTCGCAGCGCAGTCGAGATAGCACAGGCCGTCGATGCCGTCGGCGGTGAGCTGAACGCCTTCACGACGCGTGAGCACACCTGCTACTACGCGCACGTGCTCGACTCCGACCTGGAACTCGCGGTCGACCTGGTGGCCGATGTCGTGTTGCGGGGGCGTTGTGCCACTGAGGATGTCGAGGTCGAACGCGACGTCGTGCTCGAAGAGATCGCCATGCGCGACGACGACCCCGAGGACAGCCTTGGCGATGTCTTCCTGTCGGCGATGTTCGGCGATCATCCGGTCGGTCGCCCGGTCATCGGTAGCACCGAGTCCATCGAGGCGATGACCCGCGCCCAGCTGCACTCTTTCCATGTCCGCCGCTACACGCCCGAACGGATGATCGTGGCGGTGGCCGGCAACATCGACCACGACGTGGTGCTGTCGTTGGTGCGGCAGCATTTCGGCCCGCGCCTGGAAGCGGGACGCACCGCGGTGGCGCCCCGCAAGGGCTCGGGCCGGGTCAGCGGCCGACCGTCGCTGCAGGTGGTGGATCGCGACGGCGAACAGTCCCACGTGTCACTGGGGGTTCGGACCCCCGGCCGGCACTGGGAGCACCGGTGGGCGCTCTCAGTACTCAACACCGCACTCGGTGGCGGTCTGAGTTCTCGTCTGTTCCAACAGATCCGGGAATCCCGGGGGCTGGCGTACTCGGTGTACTCGACCGTGGACACGTTCGCCGACAGTGGTGCCCTCTCGGTGTATGCCGGCTGCCAGCCGGAACGGTTCGACGAAGTGGTCCGGGTGACCACGGACGTCTTGGAGGGCGTTGCCCGAGACGGGATCACCGCCGACGAGTGCCGCATCGCCAAGGGCTCGTTGCGGGGTGGGCTGGTGCTCGGCCTGGAGGATTCCGGGTCGCGGATGCACCGGATCGGGCGCAGCGAGCTCAATTACGGTGAGCACCGGACCATCGACCACACCCTGGCCCAGATCGAGGCCGTCACCCTCGAGGAGGTCAACGCCGTGGCCCACCAGTTGTTGGGCCGTGATTACGGTGCCGCGGTGCTCGGTCCCTATCGCTCGAAAAAGGCTCTGCCGAAACAACTTCAAGTCATCGGCAGCTGACGCGCTACGCTGGGTTCGATGAACGGACTCTCACGGCGCAATGTTCTGATCGGATCCCTCGTGGCGGCGGCTGCCGTCGGCGCCGGAGTGGCCAATGCCGCACCGGTTTTCGCGGCCCCCATCGACGACCAGATCGGAGAACTGGAACGTCGCCACCACGCCCGGATCGGGTTGTATGCGGCGAATCTGGATTCCGGCCGCACACTGACTCATCGCTCCGACGACATGTTCGCGATGTGTTCGACGTTCAAGGGCTATGCCGCGGCGCGGGTTCTGCAGATGGTCGGCCGTGGACAGCTGTCGCTGGATGACCGGGTGTTCGTCGATCGGGAGGCGATCGTGCCGAACTCGCCGGTCACCGAGGCGCACGTCGGTGCCGAGATGACGCTGGCGGATTTGTGTCAGGCGGCGCTGCAGCGCAGCGACAACACGGCGGCCAACCTGCTGTTGAAAACCATGGACGGCCCGGCAGGTGTCACCGCGTTCGCCCGCAGCATCGGCGATGAGCGCACTCGGCTGGATCGCTGGGAGGTCGAGCTGAACTCGGCGATCCCCGGTGACCCCAGGGACACCAGCACGCCCGCCGCGCTGGCGGTCGGTTACCGCGCGATCCTGGCCGGTGACGCGTTGAGCCCGCCGCAGCGTCGTCAGCTCGACGATTGGATGCGGGCCAACCAGACGTCGAGCATGCGAGCCGGCCTTCCGCAGGGGTGGACCACCGCCGACAAGACCGGCAGCGGGGATTACGGCAGCACGAATGATGCCGGCATCGCGTACGGTCCCGACGGGCAACGGCTGCTGTTGGTGGTGATGACGCGGTCGCAGGCCGACGACCCGAAGGCCGACAACCTGCGCCCGCTCATCGGTGAGCTGACGGCTCTCGTGGTGCCGTCGCTACTCTGAGTGATCTGCGGATTCGATTGCGGTGGAACCGTTCTCGGTGCCCTGGACGGCGATCTGCTTGGCCCCGGCGGGGTTCTGCGACAACGGCACCCGGACGGTCAGGATGCCGCGCTCGTATCCGGCGGTGATGTTGTCCTCGTCGGCCTCGGCGGGCAGCGTCACGGTGCGAAGGAAGGACCCGTAGGAGAACTCGGAGCGCGCGGTGGTCTCGGCCCGTTCCGAACGCTCGGCCTTCACCGTCAGCTTGCCGTCGGCCACGGTGATCTGAACGTCGGTGGCCGGGTCGATGCCGGGGATCTCGGCGCGCAGTTCGTAGTGGTCCTCGGTGACCTCGTCCTCGATACGCATGAGGTTGCGCTCGAAGATCGGTCGCAGACTGGCGAACGGCGTGATCCCGGCGAAGAACTCCGAGAGTTCGGGCAGCAGCGGGCGGGGCTGGTGCGCGACGGGCAGGTTAACCATGGGTGACTCCTAAGTCCTGGAAAAGTAGATCCTGGAAAAGTCCTTGTAGCGCTTGCCCTTTCGATCCAAGCACCACCGTGGAGCCACCGGTCGAATGTGCGGTGAACAGCTCGGGTACGTGCGGCTGCTAGGTCAGCCGCAGCGAGTCGTCGCGTTGCAGCACGAAGAAGTAGGGCTTGGCCGAGCCGCGGAGGTCCATCGCCCCCATCACCGAGTCGTCGGTCAGCCGGCGGAACACGTCGTTGATGGGCAGCTGGTCGTAGATCATCGTCGCGGTGTCGACGCCGCGGTAGCGGGTGGTGCGCAGGCGCGCCTTGGGCGCCCGGGTCTGCAGTACCGGCCGCAGTGCCGCAATCGGCTTCACCATCGAGCGGTTGCGGAACCACGGCATTTTCGCCGACACCGCAAGACCGCCGAACGCCAACGCCGGGTTGAGTGCCCACAGCGAGCCGCCGTCAGCGGCCGGGAACAGCAGCGGGTGCACCGTCTCGCCGTCGACAAACTGCTTACCCCACCAGCCGCTGGCCGCGAGCAAGCCGTCCATCGGATGTCCGGTGGGCAGTTCGGCGCCGTGCCAGGTGCCGAGCATGAACTCCGGTTCGACGGCCTCGGCGGCGTCGAAGACGGCGAGTGCTTCGGCCGTGGTCGTCGGAATGGTGGCAAGCAACTCCTGAAGCATGACCGTCAGCATACTTGACACGTGTCAAGAATGGTGGCGGCGGGGAAAGCGCGCCGCCCGGCCGGAGCGCACTCCAGCCGGGCGGCGGTGGGGGAGATCAGGCCAGCATGGCGGCCGGATCGGTGAACGGCAGGTCCAGGTCCACGGCCACCTGCTCGGACAGCAACGCGCCTTCGTGCGTCGAGAGGCCCTTGGCCAGCGCCGGGTCCGCCGCGCAGGCTGCCTGCCAGCCCTTGTCGGCCAACTTGAGTACGTACGGCATGGTGGCGTTGGTCAGCGCGTAGGTGGACGTGCGGGGCACCGCGCCCGGCATGTTGGCCACGCAGTAGAAGACGGTGTCGTGCACGGCGAACGTCGGATCGTCGTGCGTGGTGGGACGCGAGTCCTCGAAGCAGCCACCCTGGTCGATCGCGATGTCGACCAGCACCGCACCCGACTTCATGTGGGCCACAGTCGAATTGGTGACGAGTTTGGGAGCCTTGGCGCCAGGCACCAGGACCGCGCCGATCACCAGGTCGGCACCCTTGACGGCGTCCTCGAGGTCGAGCATCGACGAGTAGCGGGTCTCGATGCTGCCGTTGAACTCGTTGTCGATCTTGCGGAGTGTGTTGACGTTGACGTCGAACACGTTGACGTGCGCGCCCATCCCCTTGGCGATACGGGCGGCGTTGTAGCCGGCCACGCCGCCGCCGATGACGACGACCTCGGCCGGGGCGACACCGGGGACGCCACCCATCAGCACGCCGCGGCCGCCGTGGCTGCGCATCAGGTGGTAGGCGCCGACCTGCGCGGCCAGGCGCCCGGCGACCTCGCTCATCGGGGCGAGCAGCGGCAGCGATCCGTCGGCGGTCTGGACGGTCTCGTAGGCGATCGAGGTGGTGCCGGACGACAGCAGTGCGTCGGTGCACGGCCGGGAGGCGGCCAGGTGCAGATAGGTGAACAGGGTCTGGCCCTTGCGCATGCGCGAGTACTCGGCCTCGATCGGTTCCTTGACCTTGAGGAGCAGTTCGGCATCTGCCCAGACCTGGTCGGCCGTGGAGACGATCTCGGCGCCGGCGGCCTTGAAGTCGTTGTCGGAGATGGCGGAACCTTCGCCGGCCCCAGCCTGGATGATCACGTCATGGCCGCGGCGGGTCAATTCGGCAACGCCGGCGGGCGTGATCGCCACCCGGTATTCGTTGTTCTTGATCTCGGTCGGGATACCGACGAGCATGGTCGCTCCTTAGAGTTGATGTGCTGAAATAAGTGTGAAGAACCTTCGGATGTTGAGCAATATTTATGTCGAAGATTCGCTACTGTGGGGAAATGTCGGAAGAATCGTCAAACTTGCCGGTCCGCGGGGCCCGTTCGCCGAAGGATGTTCGGCCCGAGCTCGACGATGTGGACCGTCGCATCCTGTTGGCGCTGCACGCCGACGCCCGCATGTCCAACAGTGCTCTGGCGGACGCGGTCGGTGTGGCGGCGTCCACGTGTCACGGTCGGGTGCGCCGGCTTCAGGAGATCGGCGTGATCCGGGGCTTCTATACCGACATCGATCCGGCGGCCGTCGGTCTCGGCCTGCAGGCGATGATCTCGGTGAGTCTGCAATCGAACGCACGCGGGAAGATCCGGAACTTCATCGGGAACATCCGGCAACGGCCACAGGTGATGGACGTGTACTTTCTCGCCGGGGGCGACGACTTCATCTTGCACGTGGCCGCGCGGGACACCGAGGATCTGCGGGCCTTCGTGGTCGAAAACCTCAATGCCGACGCCGATGTCGCGGGGACCCAGACCTCACTGATCTTCGAGCACCTGCGCGGGGCGTCGCCGTTGTAAGGGGCGATTACTGGGCGCGCAGCACCAAGCCGTTGCCGTCAGTGCCGGTCAGCTTCAGCTCGTCGGCGTCGATGGAGGTCTGGACCGTGCCCTTGAGGACTCGCAACACGGCCTGCTCGACCTCGCTGACCTCCGGTGCGCACGCCATCCTGGTGGTGGCCAGCGGACCGAACTCGATGACTGCCGGCGACCCGGAAACGGTCGCGCGGCCGGTGATCCGGTTGCAGCCGGTCGAACCGCTCACCGCGCCGTCGTCCCCGATGGTCAGCGTGGGCTTGGACTGCTCGAGCGCGACGGACGTGCTGACCGCCTGCGCGGACACCAGGCTGGTGACGTGCCAGGTGGTGCCGGTGAGCGGTCGGTCGGGATCGACCACCTTTTTGTCCCGCAAGGTGACCGTGGCGGCATCGGTACGCAACGTCAGGTCGTCACCCGACAGGGACCAGGTTGGCTTGGCATCGAAGAACTTCGACACCCAGGCGTCCGCATCGCCCACCGGCGGTGGGCAGGCCATCATCGTCATGGCCAACTGGTCCGCGGTGAGCCGGCCGTCGGACAGGTCGACGGTTCCCGAACCGTGGTTGCAACCGGCGAAGGTGCGGATCTGATTTGCGTCGAAGCCGACCGTCAACGGCCCGCCGCCGGGGATCTGGTCCCCTTGGACTTCCACCGAGACAAAGGTGCGGCCGTTGAGGTCGTCGGAGTCGGCGGCCGCGTTGTCGGAACATCCCACGAACGCGACAACCGCGATGGCGACGGGTGCCAATGAGATCGGGCGCATGACTCCACGGTAGATGTCAGAAACATCCACCGGTCAGGCATTCGTAATCAGGTTGCCTGACAGTCGGTTTCGTCGTCACCGTCTCGGGTGTCCTCGGTGAGGTAGAGCTGCGGGTGGTGGTGGCTGTTTGTGCGGGCTTGGCCGGTGTCGAGCAGTGGGGGCGGGGTCCATTCGCATTGACCATGTCCGTTGATACGGGTGGTCCATTTGCCTGCGCCGACGAGGCGTTGGTCGGGTCCGCAGCCCAGTGTGAGTTCGTCGATGTTGGTGCGTCCGCCTTTGGCAAAGTCTTGTTGGGCGTGGTGGACCTGGGATCGGTTGGCCGGGGCGGTGCAACCGGGGCGGGTGCAGCCACGTTCACGGCCGAACAGCATCAGGCGTTGGGCGGGGCTGGCGATACGGCGCGTTCGGCCGAGGTAGAGCGGCAGCTTTGTGTGGGCGTCGTAGATGGCCAGGTAGTGCCAGGCATGGGCGGCCAGCCGGATCACATCGGGGATGGACAGTTTGGAGCCGCTGGTGGTGATCGCGACCCCGGCGCCGGCTTGGAGTTCTTGCAGGGTCGTGGTGACGACGATGGAGACGGGTAACCCGTTGTGTTGGCCCAACTGCCCCGACATCAGCGCTGAGCGGGTCAGGGCGAGCAGGGCGTCGTGGGTGCGTTGGGCCGGCGTGCGGGTATCGGTGTCGATCTGTTCCTGGGTGGGGGTGCCGCTGGTGCAGGGGTTCTCGTCGTCGGGGTTGCACATGCCCGGGGCCGCCGCCTTGGCGTTGACCGCGTCCAGGCCGGCGCGAAGTTCGGGATTGATCCAGCCTGCGATGCGCGATGTTCCGTCGGGTTGCTGGGGTCCTATCACGATCCCGCGGCGCCGCGCGCACTGTTCGTCAGCGGGTTCCGGTCCGTCCTGGTTCAGTAGGTAGAGGGCCTCGTCGGCCGATTGCTGCAGGGTCTCGGGGGCGTTCTGGGCAACGACGGCCACCAGCTTCTCTTCGAGCCGGGCCCGGCTGGTCCCGTCCACCCAGCGCGGGCATTTGCGAAAGAACGATTCCAGGATCTCGATGTGCTCGGCGCCGACCCAGCCGCCGGCTTGGGCCGCGGCGGTCGCCGCCCGCAGCGGCGGCAACGGCTCTCCGGATATCGATATCCGGGGCGCGAAGTTGAGTGCGTCGCGGTAGCGGCGGCGCGCCTCGGTCCCTGACACCCTCAGCCGGATGCGCAGGGCTTCGGGCCAGGATTTCGCGCCGATCCGAGCGGCGTTGCCTTGCTCGGCCAGTGCGGCGATGGCGGGGTGCTCGATGGTGGGAATCAGGTTGCGGGCGTGCTGCAGGCCTGAGCACACATCCAGCAACTCGGCGGTGGATAGGGCGGTGAAGGGCAGCTCTTGCAGGTCAGCGACTGCGGCAGCCAACGCGGCAAGCTTGCCGGCCACCTGACCTTCCATGCCTCGAACATTAGTTCGAGGCCATGACAGGATCGGCCGTTTCGGGGCGGCAGTGACAAACGAGGCCAAAGTTTTTCTCGGCCCGGTCCGATTACCCGCGGGATGCCGGGCAGTAGGCTCCCAACCATGCGAGTTGGTGTTCTCGGAGCAAAGGGCAAAGTCGGCGCGACGATGGTGCACGCGGTGGAATCCGCGGCGGATCTGACGTTCTCGACCGGTGTCGACGTGGGCGATTCGCTGAGCCTGCTCACCGACACCGAGACCGACGTCGTCATCGACTTCACCCATCCCGACGTGGTGATGGACAACCTGAAGTTCCTCATCGACAACGGCATTCACGCCGTCGTCGGGACGACCGGGTTCACCTGGGAACGCATCGAACAGGTCGAGGCCTGGCTCAAGGACAAGCCCGAGTCCGCGGTGCTGATCGCGCCGAACTTCGCCATCGGGGCCGTGCTGTCCATGCACTTCGCCCAGCAAGCGGCGCGCTACTTCGAGTCCGTCGAGATCATCGAACTGCACCACCCGCACAAGGCTGACGCACCCTCCGGTACCGCGGCGCGCACCGCCAAACTCATCGCCGAGGCACGAAAAGGCATGCCGCCGAACCCGGACGCCACCAGCACCGGTCTCGACGGCGCCCGCGGTGCCGATGTCGACGGTGTGCCGGTGCACTCGGTCCGGCTGGCCGGACTGGTCGCGCATCAGGAGGTGCTGTTCGGCACCCAGGGGGAGACCCTGACCATTCGGCACGACAGCCTGGACCGGTCGTCATTCGTCCCGGGAGTACTGCTTGCGGTACGCAAGATCGCCGAGCGGCCGGGATTGACCATCGGCATTGAACCGCTGCTCGATCTGTCGTGAGCGACGGCGCGCGGTCGCTGCGCATCCAACTGCTGATCGGCTTCATGTGCCTGGCGCTCATCGCCTACTTCGTGATGCTGGGCCGCACCGCGTTCGCCTTCATCACCTCGGGTGAGCCGGCCGCGATCGGCCTCGGCGTCGCGCTGCTGGCGTTCCCGCTGATCGGCATCTGGGTACTCGTCACCACCTTGCGGGCGGGATTCGCGCACCAGCGACTGGCCGGCCTGGCTCGCGAACAAGGGATGGAACTCGACGTGAGCGCGCTACCGACGCGGCCCTCGGGGCGCATCGAGCGCGAAGCGGCCGACGAACTGTTCAGCACCGTGAAGGCCGAACTGGAAGCGGATCCGGACAATTGGGTTCGCTGGTACCGGTTGGCCCGCGCCTACGACTTCGCCGGCGACCGGAGCCGCGCACGGGAGACGATGCGCACGGCGGTGCGGATGCAGGAACAGCTGTCGTCATGACGAAGACGCTGCTGGTGGTGCATCACACGCCCTCTCCGGCAACGCGTGAACTCCTGGAGGCGGTGCTGGCCGGGACCCGGGATCCGGACATCGACGGTGTCACGGTCGAACTCAAGCCCGCGTTAGCTGCGACCGTCAGCGACATGCTGGCCGCCGACGGCTATTTGTTCGGCACCACAGCCAATTTCGGCTACATGAGCGGTGCGCTGAAACACTTTTTCGATACGGTGTACTACCCGAGCCTCGATCATGTGGCCGGGCGTCCATACGGGCTGTGGGTGCACGGAAACAACGACACGGTCGGCGCGGCCAGTGCGGTCGGCAAGATCGTTGCGGGGCTGGCGTTGGCCAAAGCGGCTGACGTGCTTGAAGTTACGGGTGTGGTCGACGCGGGCGTGCGGGAGCGTGCCTATGAGCTGGGCGGCACCCTGGCCGCCACGCTGATGGAGTGATGGAGGAGAAGATGCCAGGTATCGCCGAACTCGCCCTGGGGGCGGCGCCCATCGCCGGTGGCGCGATGCTCGGAGTGATCGCAGGCAACCTCAAACCGCCGGACATCCGCGGCATGATCACCAAGGATCTCGATCTGCTGGACCGGTTGCCCGCCGAAGATGTCGAACGGAAAGCGCGGCTCAAGGCCAGTATCGACGAACGTATCGATGGGTTGATCGATGCGAGTGACCGCACTCGCGAAATCCGAGAAGCCGCGATGTCCTACCGCGGAAATTGGCGGGACATCGTCGTTTTCGTGTGCGCACTGCTGTTCACCTTCATCTGGTGGAACGTCAGTCACAGTCGGAGCAACTGGCTGGTGATGTTCATCGCGATGATCATCGTGTCGGTGGCCGCAGGTATCTACGCGGGGCGCGGAATACTCCGCGCGATCAACACCTTCCTGCACCGCAACGACGACAAACCCCGGGCCTGAACGACAACCTCAGTAGTGGTAGGTGTCGGACGGGGCCGGCACGTGATCCGGATCGTCGCTGTACTCGGGTTCATGGACGCCATATGCCCTGGCGAGATCGAGGATCTTGTTGGCGCGGGCGATGCGGGGCAGGTCTGACCCGTTGCGGATTTCGCCGCCGTCCCGCTGAAATTCCGCGAAAAACTCTTTGGCCCAGCTGATCTCGTCCTGGGATGGGGCCAGGCCCTCGTTCACCGTCGCGCACTGATCGGGCGTAAGGCAGATCTTGCCGGTCATGCCGAACTCGGCGGAGACGGCCGTCGCCTCGGACAGTCGCAGTGCGCTCGACCCCACGGTGGGACCGTCGATGGCGCCGGGCAATCCGGCGGCCTTGGCGGCGATGGTGAACCGTGACCGCGCGTACGCCAGGGTTGCCGGGTTGTCGCCGAAGCCGGTGTCGCGGCGGAAGTCGCCGATCCCGAAGGCAAGCCGGAACGCGCCCTTGGCAGCGGCGATCTCGGTGATCCGCTCGAGGCCGCGGGCGGTCTCGACCAGCGCGACGATCGGCACGTCGGGCAGCCGCCGGGCCGTCTCGGTGACGTGGTCGACCGACTCGACCATGGCCAGCATGACGCCGCCGACGGAGGTGCCGGCGAGCATCTCGAGGTCATCGGCCCACCACGGGGTGCCGAATCCGTTGATCCGGACCCAGTCGCTGTTGTCCTCGGCCAGCCAGCGGGTCACGTTGTCTCGCGCGGAAACCTTGTCCTTGGGCGCCACGGCATCCTCGATGTCGAGGACTACGATGTCGGCGCGGGAACGGGCGGCGGGGGCGAACCGCTCGTATTGCGCGCCATTGACCAGCAGCCAACTCCGGGCCAATACCGGGTCGATGCGGAACCCGGGTTCGGTGGGCTGGGACTCGTCGGAGAACGGCTGGTCATACACGCCGACAATCGTCGCCTACCGCCTAGACCGGTGCCAAAGCGGCCCCGAACACCCGCTCGGTGTTCTCCCAGTGCCGTTGTGCAGCCGCCTCGTCGTACACCGCCACATGGTCGGGCACCGCGAAGCCGTGTGCTGCGGGGTAGAACTCGATGGTGTGGTCGACGGCGGCGCCCGACAGCGCGTCCTCCAGCCTCTTGCCGTCGTCCTCGGTGAAGGAGGCGTCGTTCTCGGCGGCGGCCACGTAGACCGTCGCCTGGATCTTGTCTGCCAGCAGGTGCGGACTGTCCGGGTCGTCTTCCACCGCCAGCCTGCCGCCGTGGAATGACAGCGCGGCCGCAACCCTGTCGGGCACCCGGGTGGCGACGATCAGGGACGCGCGTCCGCCCATGCAATAGCCCGTGGTGCCGAACTTGTCACCGGTGACATCGGGCCGGGCCGCGAGGTAGTCGAAGAACGCCTCGGCGTCCGCGGCGAAGATCTCCGGGGTGAGCGTGCCCATCAGCTCGAACAGCTTCTTGCGTTGCTCCTGGTCGGTGAACACGGTGTTGAGGTCGATGGGTCCCCAGCCCGGGTTGCGGTAGTAGACGTCGGGCACCAGCACGACGTAACCGAATCCGGCCAGCTTGGCCGCCATCTCCTCCATCGTGGGCCGCAAGCCGCCGGCATCGGGGAACAGCACGACCGCGGGCCAGGGGCCGTCTCCCTCCGGCGTGGCGATGGTGACGGGGCAGGTGCCGTCGGCGGTGGTGATCGTGTCTGTGGTGGTCGGCATGGCTCCGTTCTACTCTCCGTGCCGACACGTAAGCTGAGTGGCGTGCCGATCCCGACCCCCTACGAAGACCTGCTGCGAAAGGTGACCGAGCAGGGGGTGGCGAAATCCGATCGCACCGGCACCGGCACCCGCAGCCTGTTCGGTCATCAGATGCGGTACGACCTGGCGGCCGGCTTTCCGTTGATCACCACCAAGAAGGTGCACACCAAATCGGTGATCTACGAATTGCTGTGGTTCCTGCGCGGCGATTCGAACGTGCGCTGGCTGCAGGACCACGGTGTCACCATATGGGATGAATGGGCCAGTGAGACAGGCGATCTCGGCCCCGTCTACGGCGTGCAGTGGCGGTCGTGGCCGACACCGTCCGGTGAGCACGTCGACCAGATCTCGAATGCCCTCGACCTGCTCAAGCGGGATCCCGATTCGCGCCGCAACATCGTCTCGGCCTGGAATGTCGGCGAGATCCCCCAGATGGCGCTACCCCCGTGCCACGCGTTCTTCCAGTTCTACGTCGCCGACCAGAAGCTGTCCTGCCAGCTGTATCAGCGCAGCGCGGACCTGTTCCTGGGAGTGCCGTTCAACATCGCCAGCTATGCGCTGTTGACGCACATGATGGCCGCGCAGGCCGGGCTCGGTGTCGGTGAGTTCGTCTGGACCGGTGGTGACTGCCACATCTACGACAATCACGTCGAGCAGGTGGCCCTGCAGCTCAGCCGGGAACCCCGGCCCTATCCGGAACTCGTTCTGGCGCATCGCGACTCGATTTTCGACTACACCTACGAGGACGTGGCGATCCTGAATTACGATCCACACCCGGCGATCAAGGCACCTGTCGCTGTATGACAGATGATCTTCGACAACTGGCGATGATCTGGGCGCAGTCGACGTCGGGCGTCATCGGCCGTGGCAATGACATCCCGTGGCACCTGCCGGAGGACCAGGCCCGGTTCAAACAGCTGACCCTCGGACAGACCGTGGTGATGGGCCGGCTGACGTGGGAATCGTTGCCCGCCAAGGTCCGCCCGCTGCCGGGGCGGCGCAACGTCGTCATCACCCGCAATCCGGGCTACGTCGCCGAAGGCGCGGAGGTTCTGACCGGACTCGACGACGTGTTCCGCGGCTGGGTGATCGGCGGGGCGCAGATCTATGCCCAGGCACTTCCGTTCGCGGTCCGATGTGAGGTGACCGAGATCGACATCGACCTGTCTCCCGTCGAGGGGGACGCGCTGGCCCCGGTGCTCGACGATTCCTGGACCAAGACCACCGGGGAGTGGCTGACCAGCAGCTCGGGTCTGCGGTACCGGTTCTGCAGCTACGTGCGGGCCCGGTAGCCGGCGAGTCGGCGGACCTCGCTGTCAGGGTCGTCGGCGACGAGCCGATCGATCTGTTTCTCCAACGCGCTGACGTCATCGCGGTTCAGGTCGCCGGGGCCCATCGGCCCGATCAGGTCGCCGATGACGACGACGGCGTGACGCCGGATCACCGGCTCGGCGTCATCGAGGCCGGGCCGGGCACCCGGCAGATCGGCGACATCGAGTGTGCAGTAGCCGCGCCCTGGCTTGAGCTCGTCGGCAACCAGATCTGCGATCGACGCGTCGGCCAGCCCGGCCGCCAGCAGGTCATAACTCAATGGAGCGTGTCCCCGGCCGTGATCGCGAAACGACGTGTACGGCGCGGTCACCGCCGCCGTCCGGGTCGCGGGCGGCAGGTCGCGTCGCGCCAGCACCTCTGCGCCCGCGCCGAGGCGGCCGAGGGCGGCGGCGACCCAATCGTGCCCGTTGCCTTTCAGCGGGACGGCCGCCCAGAGTGCCGCCAGCACGTCGGGGGTCGCCAGGTTCAGGTCGGCCAGGAGTTTGGCGCCCTTCCACGCGGTGTCGCGCCGGGCGAGGGCGGCGATCCCGACGGGCGCGGCGGCCTCACCCAAGCCGACGAGCAGACCGGCCGCCCGTTCCTGCCCGAGATCCGACGGTGGCCCCGGGGTGAAGCCCGCGGCCGCAGCCAGCGCCGCGACACGTTGCGGCAGCGGCATCGCCAGCACGGCCCGCTCGGCGTCGGCGGAGGCGGCGTATTCGGGAAAGTGGCGCAGCAACTCCTCGGGCGTGACGGAACGGACCAGGAGGTCGCCGGCCTCGTCGTCGAGGTAGACCACCACGTCAGCGGGCAGGGTGCCGTCGGCGACGAGTGCGGTGCGCGTCCCGGCGACGATGTTCAACATCGCCTGTGCGAAGCGGTCCCACTCCTGCTCCCACTGCGTGCGGGATAGACCCGTCACTGCGGCGCTGAGTCGTTCACCCCACTGCGACTCGGTGTCGCCCCACTCGTAGTGCTGGTGTTCCCAATCGGGAGGGCTGAACCGGCAGTCGGGGTCCTCGACCGATTCCTCGGTGGCCAACGCGAGGTTGGGCAGATAGATCACCCCGGTGGTCTCGGCGTAGAACTCGCTGAACGCCACGGCATACGGGGTCTCCGAGGGGGCTGACGCGACCAGTGTGCGCACCGCGTCCGCAGCCGCCGAAGTCAACTCCGTCTCGAACGCATCCCAGTCGAACTCCACGCGGACCAGTATCGCCAATCCGCTCCGCTACTTGTCGGTCTCTTCGCTCCAATCCGCTCCGCTACTTGTCGGGCCCCGTCGCTCCAATCCGCTCCGCTACTTGTCGGTGCCGTACGGAACGATGGCGAGGTGGCCACTCTCACCGCGGCGCAGGCTCGCCGCATCGCTGTCGCGGCACAGGGGTTTCATGAACCGAAGCCCCGCGGTGCGGTGACGCGCGCACACCTGCGGAGGTTGATCTCCCGTATCCAGGTGCTGCAATTGGATTCGGTTTCGGTGGCGGTGCGGGCCCATTACGCGCCGGTGTTCAGCCGGCTCGGGCCTTATGACCGCGACACACTCGACCGGGCGGCCTGGTCGCACAGCGCCCGCTCACCTCGGCTGCTGGTGGAGTACTGGGCGCACGAGGCCGCGCTGATGGCCGTCGAGGACTGGCCGCTGTTGCGGTGGCGCATGCGTGAATACACGCACGGCCGGTGGGGCCGAGAGATCGTCCAGAAGAACCCCAAGCTGGCCGAGGACGTGGTCGCTGCGGTGGCCGACCTCGGCCCCTCCACCGCGGGGCAGATCGAGGCCCATCTGGAAGCCGAGCCGCGCGGCCGCAAGGGGCCCTGGTGGGACCGCAGTGAGACCAAGTGGGTGGCCGAGGCGCTGTGGTCCGCGGGCATCTTGACGACGTCGACGCGGGTCGGGTTCGCCCGGCATTACGACCTGACCGAGCGGGTGCTGCCACCCGAGGTGCTGGCGCGCGAGGTCGGCGACGAGGAGGCGGTCCGCGAACTGGCCTTGCGTGCGGCCAGCGCGTTGGGCGTCGGCACCGAGGCCGATATCCGCGACTACTTCCGGATGGGGGCCAAGCAGGTCAAACCGGCCATCGCCAAGCTCGTGGCCGACGGTGAGCTCGAGCCCGTGGACATCGAAGGAGTTCCGGCGTACCTCCGGACCGGTCAGATCGTCCCGCGGAGGGATCGCGGGACCGCTCTGTTGTGTCCGTTCGACCCGCTGATCTTCTTCCGGCCCCGGGTGGAGCGGTTGTTCGACTTTCACTACCGCATCGAGATCTACACGCCCGCGCCCAAGCGCCAATTCGGTTACTACGTCTGGCCTTTCCTGCTCGACGGGGAGCTGGTGGCGCGGGTGGATCTCAAACGTACCGATGCCGCGTTGCAGGTGCCCGGCGCGTTCATGGAGGACGGCCAGGACCCCGCGCGGGTGGCGGAAGCCCTGGCCGTCGAGCTGAGGACGATGGCGTCGTGGCTGGGAGTGAGCGAGGTCGAGGTGGGGGGTCGTGGCGACCTCGCCGAGCCGTTACGTCGCCGGTTCCTCAGTTAGTTCGGGGACCCCGCGCCCTCGAATCATGTTGGTGGCGAAGATGATCGCCCCGATCACCAGCCACACGATGCCGCCGATCTTGGCCAGCGCGTCGGCGTTGACCAGCACGTAGCCGACGATCAGGAAGCCGATGGTCGGCACCACGAGATGCAGCAGGTAGTTCTTCGACTTCTGGCGCACCGTGTAGTACCAGAGGACCGAGGCATGCAGCAGGCAGAAGCCGAACAGCGCACCGAAATTCACCAGAGACGAGATCAATCCGATCTGGCCGACGAAGAACAGCACCAGCACCAGGCTCAGGGCGCTGACGACCAGGATGGCTCCGGTCGGCACCTTGCGGGAGCTGATCGTGGACAGGAACGCGGGCAGCTGGCGGTCGCGGCTCATCGAGAACAGCAGTCGGCTGGTCGCGGCCTGGGCGGCCATCGCGTTGGCGAAGCCGACGGCGAGCACATTGACCACGAAGAACGCGTTCATCCAGCCGGTGCTCGACGCGGCCTGCACCAGCAGGAAGAACGCGTTGCCCACCTCGTCGTCGCCGAACGATTCGCGGCCTCCGGCCAGCAGACTGGCCAGCCAGGTCTGGGCGATGAACAGGAATGCCACCACGAACAGGGCGGCGATCATCGCGCGGCCGGCCGGGTTCTTCTTCCCGGTGGATTCCTCGGCCAGCGTGGAGATGCCGTCGAAGCCGAGGAAGCTCAGCACCGCGATCGACAGGGCCGCCGCGATCAACGGCGCGGTGACCAACTCGGAGTTCCAGATCGGCAGTGTGCTCCACCCGACGTCGGGGAGTGCCTGTCCATTGATGGCGCGCACCGCGATGATCACGAACAGCACGACGAAAACCAGTTCCACGGCGAGGAATACGCGGTTCACGAGCTTGAGCGACCCTACGCCGAGCAGGTTGATGATCGTGTTCACCACAACGAAGACGATGGCCCACACCCAGCGTGGCGTGCCCGGGAAGAGTCCGACCATCGACTCGGCGGCGAAGACGTAGAGCAGGGTGGGGATCAACAGGTAATCGAGCAGGATGGCCCAGCCGGCGAAGAAGCCGAGGCCGGGGTGGATACCGCGGCCCACGTAGGCGTACACCGACCCGGCCAACGGGAACGACTTGGCCATCTGGGAGTAGGCCAACGCGGTGAACACCATCGCGATCAGGCCGATCAGGTAGACCAGCGGCACCATGCCCGACGCGCTGTTGTAGACCGTCCCGAAGATGGTCCAGGGTGCGATGGGCACCATGAACACCAGGCCGTAGACGATCAGGTCGGCCGTGGAGACGGAGCGGCTGAGTTCCTGCTTGTAGCCGAATGATTCGAGATCGCGTTGCCCTTCACCGGTGGTGAGACGGGCGGCGGCCGCTTCGGTTGCCATGGCGTTCCTGTCGAGTCGGAGGGTCGGAGTCGAGGGGGATGTAGTTCAGACCCGGGCGGCGGCGGCCAGATCGTGCTGATTCAGGAACTCGGCGATGACCGAGCGGAACTCTTCGGGTTTCTCGAGGTGCGTGCAGTGGCTGGTGTCACCGAAGACGTGACTGCGGGCGTCGGGAATGAGGTCGGCATAGGGCTGCCAGGTCGCGGGCGTGGCCTCGTCGAACTCGCCGGCGACGACGAGCGTCGGGGCGGTGACCGATGGCAGCCGTCCGATGATGCTCCAGTCGCGCAGAGTTCCGATGACGTGAAACTCGTTGGGGCCGTTCATCGTGTGGTACACCGTCGGCTCGGCCTCCATTTGGGCCACGGTGTCGGCGAAGTCCTTGGGCATCGGCTCGACCCGGCAGACATGACGACGGTAGAACTCCTCCGTGGCGGCCAGGTATACGGGATCGGTGACCGTGCCATCGGCCTCATGCCGCTCCAGCGCGGCCCGGGCTTCCGCCGGCAGTTGAGCGCGAAGTTCGGCGGCACCCTCGACCCACAGCTGCATCGAGGCGGGGGAGTTGCAGATCGACAGCGAGGCCAGTCCCGGTGGGGAGAGGACGGCGATCTCGGCGCCGAGCATGCCGCCCCACGATTGTCCGAGCACGTGGTAGCGGTCTACCCCGAGGGCTTCGCGGACCGTGTGGAACTCGTCGACGAAGAGCTGTGGTGTCCAGAAGTCGGCAGGGGCGTCGGGCAAGTGGGTGCTGTTGCCGCAGCCCAACTGGTCGTAGTGGATGACGGCGCGGCCGGTCTCGTCGGCGAGGGCGGCGATGTTGGCGACGTAGTTGTGGGCCATGCCGGGTCCGCCGTGCAGGACGAACAACGGAAGAGCGTCGGGGCGGGCACTTTCGGGTGTGGTGACCTGGACCCAGGTCTCGTGACCGCGGAAGGGAACCGTGCGGGTGGAACGAGGCATGGCGGTCAGCATGGACCATTAATGGTCTTGTGACAAGACCATTAATGAGGATTTAATTTGGGACGTCGATATTGTGTGCCCATGGGGAATCCCGAGCCGCGACCGACCGAGCCCACGGGCGCCACGCCCGGGCTGCTCGAGCGCGAACTCGAACCCTCGTCGCGGGTGGATGAGATCACCGACCGTCTGGTCACCGCAGTGGCCATTGGCGAATACCTGCCAGGATCGCGGCTGCCTGCCGAGCGCGAACTCGCCGCGTCCCTGCGGGTCGGCCGGATGACGGTCCGTGCGGCCCTGGCCCGGCTGGTCGAGCTGGGTTTGGTGGAGACCCGGCGCAGCGGCCGCGGCGGCGGCACCTATGTGCTGCAGCAATGGCCGGAATCGTCGACCGCCGCCGTCGGGCGCACCCTGACCACCCGGCTCGACGAACTACGAGACCGCTGCGATGCCATCTGCCGAATCCACGGGGCGGTATGCCGTGCCGCCGCGGAGGCCAGAACGGAACGGGACCTCGTGGTGCTGCGGGAACGGCTCGAGGCCTACCGCTGCGCGGAGAGCGGCTTGGCCGCCCAGCAGGCGGACAGCGCGTTGCACCTGGCGATCATGGATGCGGCCGGCAACACCGTACTCAAACAGATGTTGCTCGAGTTGGAGGCGTCCGTGAGCATCGCCGCCCCGGCCCACCTGTGGGGTGAATCGGCGACCATGCGCGAGATGGAGCTACGGGCCCTACGGGAGCACGAACAGCTGATCGATGCGATCGCCGGGCGTCGCGGGGACGACGCCGAAGCTCTGGCACGCGCACACCTGGCGATCGACTTCGAACACATCACGGCCGCAATGCGGCGCGTCGGAGGCCTGGCCGACTGACGGCCGGCCTATCAGCTGAGGAACCGCTCGCGGTAACCCCGGAAGCGCTCGGTCAGGGCGTCCGGATCGAGGTGAAGGTTCGCCGCGTCGTAGATGACTCCTCCGTAGCGTCCGCGTGGGTGCTCGGTGAGGAAGTCGGTCATCGCCGCCCGGACGTCGTCGCCGAACGGTTGGTCGGCGAGTCGGTAGATCTCGGCCAGGGTGGCCCGCTCGTCGGCCATGAAATCGTCGAATCGGACGTCGATGGATTGCCCGGCGGGCAGCACGTCGCGGTCACGGATGCAGCCGGCGAGCAGGTCGTCGATGCGGCCCAGCCAATGGCCGGTCAGCTTCGCCACGTCGGGGCGGGCCACCGCCATCCGGGTCGCGTAGCAGATCATCGTCATCATCGACAGGGTCACCTCGACCGGATCGCGGTGGGTGACAACGAAAGTCGCGTCCGGGAAGGTGGCCACCAGCGTCGGGAACTGCTCCAGGTGCTGGGGCGATTTGAGTACCCAGCGGGTGCCTCCGCGCAGCCATTGCATCGCCTGCAGGCTGCGCTTGACGTACGCATAGGAGGCAGCCTGGTCGTGCGCCTTGTAGTGCGCGGCGAAACTCGGCACGTAGTAAGTGGTTTCGAACAGCATGCCCGAGATGTCGTTGGCCAGCAGCTGGATCTCCTCGTGGGCGTGCTCGACGGTCATGTCGTGCATCCGCCGGAACTCCGGCATCGAGGTGTTCACCATGTCCAGGCCGGTGGCGCAGCGATCCTGACGCGGCGCCGGGGTGTCTTCGCCGGGGCCGGGCAGCGGCTCGAGGCTCTCCCAGTACGGCAGGTAGCGGAGTGCGGGATCCGCGGCGAGCAGGTTGTGTAGATGCGTTGTGCCGGTACGGGGGAGGCCACAGATGATGATCGGCCGCTCGATCTCGACGTCCTCGATCTCGGGATGGTCGGCGATCAGTGCCTCCAGCCGCAACCGGTTGACCAGATTCCCCACCAGCTGCTCGAACGCCATGGCCCGGCCGGTGTCGGACAGGGTCGCCTCGTCCCGCAGCGCGTTACACAGCACGTCGAGACGTTCCCGGAACGCCGGGTCGCCGAAATCGTCCAGTTCGGACCGCTCGGTGGCGGTTGTCAGCAGCACGTCCGGGTTCAGCTCCAGGCTCGCGCCGTAGGCGGCCAGTCCGTCCCGGATCGGTTGCGCCGCCGGGGGATACACCGGGTTGTCCAGATCGTCGAACCGGATCGGTGCCGGGCGTTGCATGCTGGTGGTCACCGGGCCGCTACCTCGGCGACGTCGACCACCCGACACTGCGGGTGGGCCGGGGTCTCGTCGGGCAGGAACCAGCGCAGCCAGATCAGACCCTTGGGCCGTCCGGCGGTCGAGACCCAGTTCGGGTGGCCGGGATCCTTGTCGCTGATGACGATGCGCCAGGAGCCGTCCGATTCGTAGGTGACGTGGGCGCCGTTGATGGTGACGCGCTCATGGGTGTAGTCGTAGGTGTGCAGGAACGGATTCCACAGGCACAGGTTCCAGAACACGCAGTCGGGTGAGGTGCCCTCGATGACCAGCGCTTGATCCGGCCCGAGATCGTAGGCGCCCATCGCGTAGGCCGCGTCGGCGGCCGACCAGCCGTAGGCGTTCTGCGGGACCGGGAACGGCGGGTGCAGTTGATTGGCGGGCTCCACCTTCGTGGGCAGGAACGAAACCTGTTCGTGCAGCCAGTTCTTGGCGTAGCGGAAGCGGCGGGCCAGCTCCGCGGCGCTGTCGGAGCGTCGGGCCGGCGGGTTGAGCGCCTCGATCCGCCACTCCGGGCGTCGCCCGGTGGTGGGATCGTTCAGATAGTCGCGGGTCAGGGCGAATTCGGTATCGGCATCGAGTTTGAGCCAGGCGCCCGGATGCGGGTCGGGGCTCATGATGAACTCGAAGTTCCCGTCCTCGTCGAATTCCAGGTCGCGGTTGTTGATGGTGCCGACGATGCGGTCGCTGTAGCGGCCCTCACCCGGGCCGCCGTAGACGGTCATCGACAGGTACACCGCGTCGCCGCGGTTGCCGGTCACACGGTAGGTGCGGGCCGGATCCAGCGGTGCGAGTTGATAGAAGGCGTCGGAGTTGTCGCCACCCCATTTCAGGTACGGGCTGATCACGTCGACCAGGATCGGCTTGTCGCGGTCGCCCCACACGTAGGCGTCGAGGCTGACCCTCAGCACGCTGAACGCCAGACGGTAGCCGTCGAGCAGATCGGGTTCGCTGAGCGCGGGGTCGGCGTCGAGCAGCTTCTGCTCGATGCCGCGCACCTCGTCGAGCAGCCCGTTGAACGCCGCGGACAGTTCGGCCCGGTCGGTCATGGTTGGTCCTTCCTTCGTGGGTGGGTACGTCCGGCTCCTCGAATCAGCAAGGAGCACAGTCGATCTGCGGTGCCGTCGATGTCGACGTCCGGGTCCATGTGGGCGGTGTAGAACGAGGTACCGAGCAACGCCTGGTAGACCATGTCGACGTCGACATCGGGATCAACCAGGCCCTGCTCCACGCCGGAGTGCACCAGCGCGCGGAAGGCGTCCTTGGTCCGCTCGTCGAGGAGCTGCTGGGTCCGGATGTGCAGTTCCGGGTCGCGGCGGCGTTCGGTCAGGATGCCGAGTGCGGCGGCCTCGACGACGGGATCACGCCAGAAGGTGAGCACCGCCGAGGTGAATTCGCGCAGGTCGGTCTCGAAGTCTCCGGAGATCGAGAGGAGTTCACCGCCGGGTGGCTGACCGAACGCGGCGTCGAAGACGAGGTGGGCTTTCGAGGGCCAACGCCGGTAGACGGTGGGTCGGCTGACCCCGGCCTCGCGGGCGATGGCCTCGATCGACAGCTGGTCATAGCCGTCACGAGCCAGCAGCTGACGGGTGGCGCTCATGATGTCGCGCTGGGTTTGCGGATCACGCGGCCGCCCGGGGCCTGTGAGCGAGGACACACGATTAAGTTACGGTCTGTCACGTAATTAGGTCAAGGGGCGATCCAACACTCGATGCTCGCCGTTTTCGACACCTGGGCCGTGCTCGACTTTCCGGCAGCAGCCCTGCGGTCGAAAACGACGCGGAATGGACGGCGACGGGGCCCGGGGCCGGTCAGGTCCCCTGGTCGATCAGGTCGAACACCATCACGGCATGTGAGAACCGGTGTGGGGTAACGCCAATCGGTCCGTACGGATGATCCAGCATGAAGACCAGGAAGAGCAGCAGAGCCAGAAGAACGGTCACGGTGCCCACCAGGATCATGTGGGCGCGGTTGTTCGCCAGACGCATGAAACTGGCGAGGCTGATCAGTACCACGCTGCCGAAGACCAGGGTGCACCACAGCAGCGTGGGTATCCGTGGACTGGAGTTGAGGATCCGGGCACTGCGGTCCGAGGTCAGGGTGGCCAGTTGGGTGAGGAACTGGCTGTTGATCGTGCTTGTCATGCCGTCGGATTTCGAGGAACCGACGATGCGATACATCTCGGTGAGTGCATGCCGGCCGTTGTTGCTGATGGGGCCGAACTCTTCCCTGCCCCATTCGGGGCCTTGGACCGCGGCCGCATACCTGCGGAGTTGTTCACGGATCTGTGCCTGTTCCGGCTGTGGCATGGCCACGGTCTGGCGATACATGGTGACCAACGTGGAGGCTTCGTTGGACACATTTGTCTCGGCCGAGAGGTACTGCTGCCAGCCGACCACCACGGTGAACCCGAGCAGCGCACCATAGACGAGGCCGACCACCGTGAGGAACGGCGACAACACCGAGTTGTGCTCGGGGCGCGTGTCGCGGGCGATGACGCGGCTGGCCAACAGCACGGTGCCGACCGCCAGGAGCACCGCACCGACGACAACGACCGCCAACATGACCCATGCGCCGACAACCCCAAAGTCGCCCATAGTTGACCAGGATGGCAGCAAACTTCTCGGCGCGGAGGCGGATCGCTCGGTTCGGGCGCCCGGCGACGGATCAGATCATCCGCAACGCTTCGAGGCAGATGTCGGTCGAGAAGACATCGGTGGACGCGACGCATGTGTGGGCGATGCCGTCCCGGCGCCGCTCGGAGAACACGATCCGGCCGTCCGGACTGAAGGCGATCTCCAATTCCGTTGCCACGCCCGTTGCGCTGAGCAGGGGATGTTCCCAGACCAGCGTGCGGTACTCGGCGTTCGGGCCGCTGTCGAAGATCAGGTCCCAGTCCTTCTCATTGGCGCGTTCTCGGACCAGATCCAAGATCTCGTAGTGCACGGTCGTTCCTCTCGTGATCATCTGCGTTCGGTGGTGCGGAGATGTGCTGCGTCGCGGTCAAAATCGCCGCACGCAGTGGGTACCCTGCCGATCGGTGCCTCAAGCTTGGTGCCGTCGAGCTACGGTGTCTGTCCGCTGATCGGCTCTGTGGCAGGGCCTCTCCGGATCCGCCGATCGGGGGACATGCGGGGACGAATGGTCGCTGCCCCTCGATCAGCGACCATTCGTCGGTCTGGGTGGTCTGCCCGAATCGCCGGATCCGGCTCAGGTCATCTGCGCGATCCGCGGAGATCCGTTACCCCGTATGCCAATTCCGCATCCTCCTGAGTCGTCGTCCGCGTTCGACGTGGGCCCGCGAGGGCCAGTGATGCGCCAAGCACGCACAGCGGCAGAGTGTTTCGGTGCGTGCGGTGGGCGGCGGCACGAGTCGGGCCGGTGATTCTGAGTAGCATCGGCAGGCCTTCCTTTTCAGGTGGGTGGGCCGGGTGGCGGGGCAGGGTCCAAGCTGTGAACCCGTCGCCCGGTGTCCGGGGAACAGGACAGTAAAGAGGAAGGGTCCGACAACTCGGGTCGGGACGCGGTGTCGAGCCGGGGTAGTCCGGTCAGGAGGTCTGGGTGCGCGCGTATTCGGCGGCGCCGGAGAGGGCGAGTGCGACGGCACCGGCCACGGCGGCGATGAAGGCGATCACCACGAGCCAGCCGTAGCCCGGCCGTGAAACGTCGCCCAACAGCACCACGCCCACGATGCCCGGGACCACGGTTTCACCTACCACGAGTGCGGCGGCCACACCGTTCACCGATCCGACTTGCAATGCCACGGTGAACAGATAGAAGCCGCCGAGCCCGGCAACGAGCACAGCCCACATCGCCGGGTCGGCGAGCAACACCCCCACGTTCAGCGGCTCCAGTCCGTCGACGACTCGGATCGCGACAGCCATCGCCCCGTAGAGCACCCCGGCGATCAGGCCGGCGGGGACGGCTGCGTTCCTGCCGAGCAGTCGAACCAGCGTCGCCCCGACCACCAGGATGATCGCGGACACCAACAGGACGCCCCAATGCATGACTGCGCCCGGATCATGGTCGCCCAGACGTCCGGAAGTGGCACCCAGAACGCACAGTGCCACAAGGACTGTCGCGATGGCGATCCAGTCGCGCCGATGGAGCCGTACGTGAAGCACGAAGATGCTCAACACCGCCGTCACGACGAGGTTGGCGCTGATGATGGTCTGCGACAGGAACAGCGGGATCAACCTGGCTGAGACCAGGCTGCCCACGAAACCGAACAGATCAAGCGCGATTCCCGCGATGAAGATGGGCGCGAGCATGGCGGTGATCGTCGAGCGCAAGGTGGGACCACCCTCCGCGGTGGCATCTGCTGCCGCGACAGAGCGATTCGCGGCATACGACTGCAGCACGGATGCCGTTCCGTAACCAGCACATGCGAGCACGGCGGCCGTCACGCCGATCAGCACCGCGGACCGCCATGGTGCACAGGCGCGAACCGGACGGCGCGGGACATCAGGTGATTGTAGGAGGCCGTGGCCCGATCACGGTCAGATCGGAAGCTGATTCAGCACCGCGGTCATCACGTCGGATACCACCGCGGAGTCGTCGCCGTTGACGTCGACGGCGGGAACAACTCGGGTGACCCGGCCCGAAACGACGCCGTCGAACTCATCACCGACGATCGCCCCGGCAAAAGTCGTTTCGTCGTGGACCTTCCGATAACCGCTGTGCTGTCCGAATTTCGTGCGATCGGCGCCGCCGGCAACGAGTTCTGGCCGCTGATGGTCGAACGTCAGCAAGATCTCGGTGCCGTCCACCGTGAAGAAGCACGAGGTGAGCGACTGGTCTTTCCAGTCGAACGTCACCTGCCGGGACTTCTGGAGTTCGGGTACCACCGCACATGGCGCGGCGTCGGTGACGACGGTGACCGTCGTATCCGGGGAGCTGCCCTGCCGGGGTTGACCGGGCCAAGCAGAGATCACGGCGCGTGCCAGCGGATCGCCGGCCGCGCAGGCGTCGCGATCTCGCGCCGTCGACACCCGCATTCGGACCGCGATCTCGTTCTCGAAGGCGACGTCGAATGTGCAGGCGCTTTCGACGAGTTGGTCCCGTACGGAGGGCTCGAACGCGGAGGCCACATCGGTTCGGCGGACTTGGCGTCCGTCGATCTGCTCGAGGGAGCCGACGGGCGCGGTCTGGAAATCGTTGGGCACGAAGGCAATTGCCCAGTTGACGTCGACCCCGCGGTCGGTGCCGTCATCCACGTGTGCAGCACACGACGTCGAGTTCGAGGACGTTCCGACTGCGTTGACGGTGCCGAGCGCCGCCAGCTGGTCGGGGGCGATCAACGCGCACGGATCGATGCCGCGCGCCCACGTGATGGCCTCCGCGCGGGAGAGCGTCATGGGCACCGGTGTGGTGCGCGGTGGTGTGGTCGGCGGGGCCGTCGCCGTCGAGCAACCCGCAGCCAGCAACGTCACTGCTGACAGTGCCGCCCACCCCCGGTTCACAAGAGCCAAGCCTAGGTCGCGGTGGAGTGGGCCGGTTGCGCCAGTTTTTTCGACGGCGGGTCTGAAGCGCAGATGCCGGGAAGCCCGACAGTAAGGTGAGTCCGTGGCCGAGATCGCGCCGCTGCGGGTGCAGCTGATCGCCAAGACGGAGTTTCAGGCCCCGCCTGAGGTGCCGTGGAGCACTGATGCCGAGGGTGGGCCCGCGCTCACCGAGTTCGCCGGCCGGGCGTGTTACCAGAGCTGGTCGAAGCCGAACCCGAAGACGGCGACCAACGCCGGCTACATCCGCCACATCATCGACGTCGGGCATTTTTCGGTGCTCGAGCACGCGTCGGTGTCCTTCTACATCAGCGGCATCTCCCGGTCTGCCACGCACGAGCTGATCCGGCATCGGCACTTCTCCTACTCGCAGCTCTCGCAGCGCTACGTCCCGGAGAACGAAGCCGAGGTGGTGGTCCCGCCCGGCTTCGAGGACGACCCGGAGTTGGTGGAGATCTTCACCGCGGCCGCCGACGCCAGCCGCGCCACCTACACCGAACTGCTGGCCCGCCTGGAGGCCAAGTTCGCCGACCAACCCAACGCCGTACTGCGTCGCAAGCAGGCCCGACAGGCGGCCCGGGCGGTGCTGCCCAATGCCACCGAAACCCGGATCGTGGTCACAGGCAACTACCGGGCCTGGCGCCATTTCATCGCGATGCGGGCCAGCGAACACGCCGATGTGGAGATTCGCAGACTGGCGATCGCCTGCCTGCGAGAGCTCGTCGACGCGGCTCCCGCGGTGTTCTCCGATTTCGAGATTTACACGCTGGCGGATGGTAGTGAGGTGGCAACCTCGCCTCTGGCCACGGAGGCTTGAGACCACCGGGTAATCTTGGCGCGTGAGTACGAGCGGAATCGATGTAACGGCGCAGTTGGGCACGGTGTTGACCGCAATGGCGACGCCGTTCAAGCCTGACGGCTCGCTGGATCTCGATGCGGCCGCCCGCCTGGCGAATCGCCTGGTCGACGCCGGCTGCGATGGCCTCGTACTTTCCGGTACCACCGGCGAATCGCCGACCACCACCGACGACGAGAAGATCGCGCTGCTGCGCACGGTGCTGGAGGCCGTGGGGGACCGGGCGCGCATCGTCGCCGGCGCCGGCAGCTACGACACCGCGCACAGCGTGCACCTGGCCAAGGCCTGCGCCGCCGAGGGCGCCCACGGGCTGCTGGTGGTGACGCCGTACTACTCGCGCCCCCCGCAGGCCGGTCTGGTGGCGCACTTCACGGCCGTCGCCGACGCCACCGATCTGCCGAACCTGCTCTACGACATCCCGCCGCGGTCCTCGATCCCGATCGCCTGGGACACCATCCGGACCCTCGCCGCGCACCCGAACATCGTCGGGGTGAAGGACGCCAAGGGCGATCTTCACGGTGGCGGCCAGATCATCGCCGAGACCGGCCTCGTCTACTACTCCGGCGACGACGCCCTGAACCTGCCCTGGTTGGCCATGGGTGCGGTCGGTTTCGTCAGCGTCTGGGGTCATCTCGCCGCCGGCCAGTTGCGGGACATGTTGACCGCGTTCAACTCCGGCGATATCGCCACGGCCCGCAAGATCAATGTGTCGCTGGCCCCGCTGGCCGTCGCCCAGGCCCGGCTCGGAGGGGTGACCATGTCCAAGGAAGGCCTGCGGTTGCAGGGATTCGATGCCGGCCTGCCACGGCTGCCGCAGATCCCCGCCACCCCTGCTGAAATCGAGGCGCTGGCCGCCGACATGCGCGCGGCAGCGGTGTTGCGATAGTGACCGCCGAACTCGCACCCCCCAAGCCACTGGCCCCCGGCGGTCTGCGAGTCACCGCGCTGGGTGGAATCAGCGAAATCGGCCGCAACATGACGGTCTTCGAGCACCTGGGCCGCCTGCTGATCGTGGACTGCGGGGTGCTCTTCCCGGGACACGACGAACCCGGCGTCGACCTGATCCTGCCCGACCTGCGTCACGTCGAGGACCGGCTCGAGGACGTCGAGGCGCTCGTCGTCACCCATGCCCACGAAGACCACATCGGGGCCATCCCGTTCCTGCTCAAGCTGCGGCCCGATATCCCGGTGGTCGGCTCGAAGTTCACCATCGCGCTGATCCGGGAGAAGTGCCGCGAGCACCGCATCAAGCCGGTGTTCGTCGAGGTCGCCGAGCGGCAGAGCAGCCAGCACGGCGTGTTCGAGTGCGAGTACTTCGCGGTCAACCACTCGATCCCGGGCTGCCTGGCCGTCGCGATCCACACCGGCGCCGGCACCGTGCTGCACACCGGGGACATCAAGCTCGACCAGCAGCCGCTCGACGGCCGTCCGACCGATCTGCCGGGCATGTCGCGGCTCGGCGATGCCGGAGTGGACCTGTTCCTGTGTGACTCGACCAATTCCGAACACCCGGGCGTCAGCCCGTCCGAGAGTGAGGTCGGCCCGACCCTGCACCGGTTGATCCGCGGTGCCGAGGGCCGGGTGATCGTGGCCTGCTTCGCATCGAACGTCGACCGCGTGCAACAGATCGTCGACGCCGCGGTGGCGTTGGGGCGCCGGGTCTCGTTCGTCGGACGCTCGATGGTGCGCAACATGGGCATCGCCCGCGAGCTGGGCTACCTGAAGGTCGCGGACTCCGACATCCTCGACATCGGCGCGGCCGAGATGATGCCGGCCGACAAGGTCGTCCTGATCACCACCGGCACCCAGGGTGAGCCGATGGCCGCGCTGTCGCGGATGTCGCGCGGCGAGCACCGCAGTATTACGTTGACCGCGGGCGACCTCATCATCCTGTCCTCGTCGCTGATCCCAGGCAACGAGGAGGCGGTCTACGGCGTGATCGACGCACTGGCCAAGATCGGCGCCCGCGTGGTCACCAATGCCCAAGCGCGCGTGCATGTTTCCGGTCACGCCTACGCGGGGGAGCTGCTGTTCCTCTACAACGGGGTGCGTCCCCGCAACGTGATGCCGGTACACGGCACCTGGCGGCACATGCGTGCCAATGCGGCACTGGCCGCCAGCACCGGGGTGCCGCCGGAGAACATCGTGCTGGCCGAGAACGGCGTGAGCGTGGACCTGGTGGCCGGTAAGGCCTCGATCTCCGGTGCGGTGACCGTCGGCAAGATGTTCGTCGACGGATTGATCACCGGGGATGTCGGCGACGCGACGCTCGGCGAACGTCTCATCCTGTCGTCGGGTTTCGTGGCGGTGACGGTGGTCGTCCACCGCGAGACCGGAAAACCCGCCGCTCCGGCCCATCTGCATTCCCGCGGGTTCTCCGAGGATCCCAAGGCACTGGAGCCCGTGGCCCGCAATGTGGAGCGGGAGCTGGAAAGCCTTGCCGCCGACAACATCACGGACCCGACCCGGATCGCTCAAGCCGTCCGGCGGACCGTCGGCAAATGGGTGGGTGAGACCTACCGGCGCCAGCCGATGATCGTTCCGACCGTCATCGAGATCTAGTCGAATTGGTGCGCTGAGCGCTCCGCCGGCGCCGTTAGATTGGGTCGGTGAGCCGTCCCGCATCCCAGGTGCCATTCGAGCGACGTCGTCCGATTCCTCCGCTCGGTTCGGCGGACGAAGTCAAGCGTGCCGTGGTATTTCCGTACGCGATCCGGATGATGGTGGCGATGATGGCCATCTCGGCAGTGTTCTTCATTGCTATGACTGCCTATGCATGGGCCACCCGTGGTCATCAGAACATGGTTGTCTACACGGTGTTCATGGGGGCGTATTTCGCATACTTCTTCGCTGCCACCAAGGTCGCGCCTCCAATCATTACTCGTCGCTTCTACGACCGCGTGATGCGTGGTGGACTCCTGTGCGACGTGTACCCGGCCGGATTTCCCGACGCCAAGGCCGCGATCCTGATCGACGCCCGACTGTCCGACGCGCAGGCGGCGCGTGTCCAACACACGATCGTCTCTTGGCTCGGGTGGCTGGCCGAGAACCCGTCGGCCGCTGCGCAGGCCGGGGATCTGTTCGCCGACGGTCCGATCCGCGGTGCCGACGAACTTGCCGGCCCGGGTGCCGGGGGCGGCTTCCTGGTCGCCCGTGACAAGAACCCGTACCAGGGGTGGCGGCTCATCCTGCCCGCGAAGAATCCGCGCGATCCACACCGGCCGTACTCGAACGGGCTTGTGGTCCAAGTTGATACGCCGAGCCCGGTGTCAGCCGGCCAGTAGCACGATCCCGCCCGCCAGCAGCGCGATCACCTTGACGAGTTCGAACGCGACGTAGACATAGTGCACTCGGGAGCGTCCGGTCGCTTCTTCGCCCGGCGCGACGGCCAACACCGCATCGGAGCGCTGAGTCAGCTTGGGCCGCACGGCAATCAGCTGTAGGGCCAGCGCCGCGATGGCGACCGCGAAGGCTGCGATCGCCGCGGCCGACGGGCGGTGCACGGCGAGCGCCACGATGATCGCGACGGCGAAGGCGGTTTCCACGCGATTGAGCGCGCGGAAGACCATCCGCCCGATGCCGAGCCCGATCTGCAGCGTCACGCCCGGTGCCCGGAACTTCAGCGGTGCCTCGATGAACGAGATCGCCAGCACCATCCCGAGCCAGCAGAAGGCGACCGCGACAGCGACAGCGTGGGCGGTGTTCATCGGGTAACTCCGTTCTCGAGGTGAGCCAGGCACAGGTCCGGTTCGACGAATGCCTCCAGCCGGCCGACGGTCAGCTGCGACTGTCCGGTCCCTTGCCAGCTTTCCAACGCGCCCTGCATCAACCCGAGGTGGATCGGGCACACGACCGCGGCGTGGGTCTGGGCGAGTTCGAGGAAGGGGCAGTGGCGCAACCGGAGTTGGCCGCTCACCGGCGGTTCCGGCGCGAACCCGATGTCGTCCAGCATCTGCACCAGGGCCTGTACGGGGGAGTCCGTCGACCCCGGCGCCATCGTGCGGCCCCAGGTGCGTCCCATCTCTCGGGCTTTGGCCGCGGGATCGTCGTCGGCGGCCAGTCCATTGGCGAGGATCTCGGCCAGCATCCGGTAGTGGCTCGGTCCGGCCGGGTCCATCCGGCGTATCGCCCGATACAGCTGAGGGGGCCGGCCGGGGCCGCGGTGGTGAGGTTCGACACGTTCGACCTGCCCGCTTTCCTCCAGGTGCTCGAGGTGAAACCGCACGGTGTTGATGTGAACTTCGAGCCTGGCGGCGATCTGCGCGATGGTCATGGGCGCTGCGGAGGCCTTCAGCGTGCTCAGCACGTCGACTCGGCGCTTCCCGATCGCGGCGATCATGGCTAGAGTTTATACAACAACTACTTGTAGAAACTAGGGGCAACGCCCGGAGAGGTGTCTGTCCGATGGCCGAAGACCTGATGGACCGTGACGACGTGGAGCTGCTGTTGTGGCGGTTCTACGGCAAGGCACTTGCCGATCCGGTGCTTGCCGAACCCTTCGCCGAACTGAGGGCCAAGGGCCTGCACTCCCACCTTCCCGTCATGTGTGATTTCTGGGAGACCGTGTTGTTCCGGGCCGGGCTCTATCAGCGCAGCGCGTTGGTCGCGCACCGGGAACTGCATGCCCGCCATCCGTTGTCGGCCCGGCACTTCGTGCGGTGGCTGACCTTGTGGACCGAAACCGTCGACGAGTTGTACCAGGGGCCGCACGCCGAGCGGGCCAAGCTCCAGGCCGGTCGTATCGCCAAGGCCATGCACCGTCGACTGGCCGGTGCCGATGCCGCCGAGCTCGACGCCTTGGTTGCCTGCTAACGCTTTTCGGCGTACGCGCTCCACTCGACCTGCGAGGCCGTCAGCGCGCGCCCGGTCGGCGCGAGGTAGTGCTCGGCGAGGTAATCGGGCCCGGCCTGCTCGATCAGCTGCCAGCCGAAGGGGTCGATGAACGACGCCACGTGGTCCGGGTCCAGGCCGAACTGCCATAACTGACTGCGAATCCGGAACCGGCGATACAGAGATTCGGCCCCATATCGGTTGGTGCCGTCGATGAAATCGCGGCGGACGTACGTGAACGCCAACCGGCTGCCCGGTGCCGCCGAGCGGAGGAACTCAAACGTCGCGCGGACGCCGTCGGCGCTCAGATACTGCGTCACGCCTTCCCAGATGAAGAAGGTGCGGTCCGCGCTGCGGTATCCGTGCCCGGCGAGTTCGGCGGCCAGATCGTCGCGTTCGAAGTCCATGGGAACCAGATGAACCGAGGCCGGTGGGGTGCCCAGAGCGTCGCGCACCACGGTCCGCTTGCGTTCGACGTTGATCGGCAGGTCGACTTCGAATACCGGGATCGGGCTGCGTCGGGCCAGCCGGTAGGCCTTGGTGTCCAGGCCCGCTCCGAGAACCACCACGGTGTCGATGTCCGCCAGTGCGGCTTCGAGCTTTTCGTCGATGTAGCGCTTGCGACAGGTCAGATTCGCCCACAGTCCGGGGCCGGACCGTTCGGTCGCGCCGATCAACAGTCGGCGGGCGAAGGGCCAGCGCATGGTCCGGGTGAAGGCGCGCAACCCCCCGGGGAGGAACGGTGCCGCCAGGTCGTCGTCGACCAGCCGCCGCCGCTCCGGCTCGTACTGCTCGACGGCGGCCAGCACCATCGGGCCGAATGCGGTTGCGGCGGCGGGATCGCTCATCGTTTGTTGACGATGCCCGCATCCACCGGAAGTGTCACCCCGGTGACGTAGCGCGCCTGATCCGACACCAGCCAGGCCACGGCGTTGGCGACATCCTCGACCTGCACGACCTGCACCGGTAGTGCGTTGCCGAAATCGGTGGGTGCGTTGAGCTCCTCGGCGACGTGCTTGAGCCAGGACCGGGTGAACTCGTTGTTGATCATCGGCGTATCGACCCCGGTGGGGTGGATGGAGTTCACTCGGATGCTGTGCGGGGCAAGAAAATTGGCGTAGGCCCGCATCAGCCCCACCACACCGTGTTTGGCGGCGGTGTAGCCGAGCGAACCGCGGTCGCCGCCACCGACACCGATCAGGCCGGCCGCCGAGCTGATCAGCACGATGGATCCGCCCTCACCCTGGTCGACCATGATCGGCATCGCCACCTCGACGGTGTGGTGAACCCCGGTCAGGTTCACGTCGATGACGTCACGCCAGCCGTCCGGGCCCGATTGCATCGGCGCGATCCCGGCATTGGCCACGACGATGTCGAGCCGGCCGAGCCGGTCCACCCCGTCCTGCAGGGCTGCCCGCAAGGCGTTCTCGTCGCGGACGTCGGCCCGGTGGGCGACGATGCGGGCGCCGGTCTCCTCGACGAGCTTGACCGTGGCGGCCAGGTCGTCCGGGGTGGCCAAGGGGTACGCCACCGAGGCGATCTGATCGCACAGGTCGATCGCGATGATGTCGGCCCCGTCGGCGGCCAGCCGAACGGCCTCGGCCCGGCCCTGGCCGCGCGCGGCGCCGGTGATGAAGGCGACCTTGCCGGCCAGGGGAGCGTCCGCACTCATCAGCTACGCAGCTGTCCCTTGGCCGGATCGCCGGCCACTACGGGCTGCAGCATCTTGATGTCGGGGGCGCCGTCGAGCAGTTCGCCGATGGTGCCGAACAGGACGCCGATCGCGGGAGCGGTGCTGTGTGCCTTGAGGGCGTCGGCGTCGGCCCACTGCTCGACGAACACGAAGGTGCCGTCGGCCTCGTGGAGGGAGTACAGCTGGCAGCCCGGCTCCTCGTGCACCGCTGCGACGGCCTTCGTGCAGGCCTCACGGACGGCGTCGACGGACTCGGGCTTGGCCTTCATGGTGGCGACGACGACAACAGGCATAGGTGCAGGACTCCTCGATGAGTGCAAAAACTGGACGAGTGTCCACCCTAGGTGAAATCTCTGCAGATTCGGTTCGTATGGCTAAGTGTCATTTGATACCGTCTTGTGACCCGTGTGGCAGATGGTGAATATGGGGCATGTGCGACTAGGCTTGCGGTCATGGCTAACAAGACCGCCGGCCGATCCGGAGCGCGTTCGAGCAGGTCAAACGCCAGCTCACGCGGCGGTTCGCGGGGTAAGGCGCCGGCCCGCCCGGCGCGCCAGGCGCGCTCGGCCGCGCCACGCCGCAAGCCCGCCCGACGGCCGCAGGCGTCACCGGTTGCCGTCGCCGGTCAGAAACTGGGTCAAGGCGCCCGCGCCGGCTGGCTGATGCTGGCCAAGGGGGCCGGATCGACCGCTCGCTCGGTGGGCCGCGCCCGCGAGATCGAACCCGGCCACCGCCGGGACGGTCTGGCGCTCGCGCTGCTGGGTATCGCCGTCATCGTGGCCGCCAGCTCCTGGTTCCACGCGGCCGGCCCGGTGGGGCAGTGGATCGACACCGCGCTGCGTACCTTGATCGGCGGTCCGGTGGTGCTGGTGCCCGTCGTCCTCGGGGCTGTCGCCGTCATGCTGATGCGCACCGAACCCGACCCGGAATCGCGCCCCCGGCTGATCCTGGGGTCGGCCATGATCGCGTTGCCGATGCTCGGCCTGTGGCACCTGTGGTCGGGCTCGCCGCAGGATCCCGTCGCACGCCAACACGCGGCCGGTTTCATCGGGTTCGCCATCGGTGGGCCGCTGTCGGACGGCCTGACCCAGTGGATCGCCGCGCCGTTGCTGTTCATGGGTGTGTTGTTCGGACTGCTGCTCGTCACCGGGACCACGATCCGCGAGGTGCCGTCGACGCTGCGGACCATGTTCACCACGCGCGCGTTCCGGGACGACTACGACGAGTACGACGATTACGACGGCGAGTACGCCGACGACTACGACGGGCCCGAATCCGACGATTTCTCTGACGGCTACTACGACGACGACACCGCGCGCGGTGACGCCCAAACGTGGCCGACGGCCGCGATCGAGGCCCCCAAGGCGCCGACCGGCACGCCGATGGACAACTACCCGTTGCCCGACGACGTCGATGCACCGACCATCCCCGAGCCCGCGGTCAAACCACGCCGTAAGAAGGCCGAGAGCAAGCCCAAGGTGGACGACACCCTGGTGATGGACCGGGTCGTGGAGGGGCCCTACACGCTGCCGCCTCTCGATCTGCTGATCGCCGGCGATCCGCCGAAACTGCGCACCGCCGCCAACGATCAGATGACCGACGCCATCACCTCGGTGCTGGAACAGTTCAAGGTCGATGCGGCAGTCACCGGCTGCACCCGCGGTCCGACCGTGACCCGCTACGAGGTCGAGCTCGGCCCCGGCGTCAAGGTCGAGAAAATCACTGCGCTGCACCGCAACATCGCCTATGCGGTGGCCACCGAGAGCGTCCGGATGCTCGCGCCGATCCCCGGCAAATCCGCCGTCGGCATCGAGGTGCCCAACACCGACCGCGAGATGGTGCGGCTGTCCGATGTGCTCACCGCACCCTCGACCCGCCGCGACCACCACCCGTTGGTGATCGGCCTCGGCAAGGACATCGAGGGTGACTTCGTCTCGGCCAACCTGGCCAAGATGCCCCACCTGCTGGTGGCCGGTTCGACCGGTTCCGGTAAGTCCAGCTTCGTCAACTCGATGCTGGTCTCGCTGCTGGCGCGGGCCACCCCGGAAGAGGTCAGGATGATCCTGATCGATCCGAAGATGGTGGAACTCACGCCGTACGAAGGCATTCCGCACCTCATCACGCCGATCATCACCGAACCCAAGAAGGCCGCGGCCGCGCTGGCCTGGCTGGTCGAGGAGATGGAGCAGCGCTACCAGGACATGAAGGCCTCCCGGGTCCGCCACATCGACGTGTTCAACGAGAAGGTGCGATCCGGTGAGATCAGCACACCCCTGGGCAGTGAGCGGGTCTACAAGCCCTATCCGTACATCCTGGCCATCGTCGACGAGCTCGCCGACCTGATGATGACCGCGCCGCGTGACGTCGAGGACGCCATCGTGCGCATCACGCAGAAGGCCCGCGCGGCCGGTATCCACCTGGTGCTGGCCACCCAGCGGCCCTCGGTGGACGTCGTCACCGGTCTGATCAAGACCAACGTGCCGTCGCGGCTCGCATTCGCGACCTCGTCGCTGACCGACTCGCGCGTCATCCTGGACCAGCCCGGCGCCGAGAAGCTGATCGGTATGGGCGACGGACTGTTCCTGCCGATGGGGGCCAACAAGCCGCTGCGTATGCAGGGCGCGTTCATCACCGACGAGGAGATCCACGCGGTCGTCGAGGCCACCAAGTCTCAGGCCGAACCGGAGTTCGTCGAGGGCGTCACCGCCGCCAAGGCGGGCGAGCGCAAGGACGTCGATCCGGACATCGGCGACGACATGGACGTCTTCCTGCAAGCTGTGGAGCTCGTGGTGTCCTCGCAATTCGGCTCCACCTCGATGCTGCAGCGCAAGCTGCGGGTCGGGTTCGCCAAGGCGGGCCGGCTCATGGACCTGATGGAGACCCGCGGCATCGTCGGCCCGTCGGAAGGCTCGAAGGCACGTGAGGTGCTCGTCAAGCCCGACGAGTTGGCCGGCACGCTGATGTTGATCCGTGGTGGGTCCGACGCCAACGGTGCCGACGCCGACGACGATCCCGACGAGTTCTGATCAGCACTTCTCGTACCGGGCCGACAACTCAAGCTCGAGTGGTAGCCGTGTGTGATCGTCACGGTGCGTGAAACAGCCTCCGGCGATGAGCTCGACCATGCCGTCGGGGGTGCGCAGTGACAGCTGCGTGGGGTGGCCGAACCGCGGCAGCAGCGGCGGCACTTCGCGGGCGATACGCGCCAGGTCCTGGTCCGAGTCGGCGCTCTTGGGGACATCGATCTCGACCACAGTCAGCGCCTGCCGCCTGTCGGACATCGGTGCGGTGTCCGCCTTGGCGTCGTAGTACTCGCCCACTACGGCACTGATGTCCGACCACAGCGCGCGGTCGGGATCGCTCGGCGGGTTCGGTGTCGAGGTGTAATCGTGGCTGCGGCCTACATCGCCGACCGGAAGATGAATCTCCCATGTCGCTTGGGCCAGCCCAGGGTCGCTGCGCTGCAGTCCGACTGCCTTGGCCGCAGGGGTCGACGGGTCGAGCGTGATGGTGATTTGGCGGCTGTCCCCGCCTTCGCCCCACAGCGGCTGCACGAGATCGACGAGCTGGGCCACTCCCGCGCGTGCGGCCCGCAGCCATACTCCCGCGCTGTCGCCGACCTGGTCGGCGGTCGGATCGACGCGAACCGATTTTTGGCCGAATCCAAAAGAGGCGGTTGAATACTGTTCGCTACCCGGATGTTTCGACGGGGGGTCGGGGCTGGAGAACCGTAGGTACAGATCTGCGCTCTCGTCGTCGAGACCGGTGCGTTTGATTTGATCGACAAACGTCTGGCTGATCCGTACCACCTGCGCATCGGTGACATCCGGCATCAGATTCACGGTGAGGCGGAAGGTCTCACCGCTGCTGACGTTCGAGTCATAACTCAGATTCGTGCTGGAAACCCCCGGCATCTGGCCGATCTTCTGATCGACAGATGCTGCTTCCTTCTGGTTCGTGCACGAGGCGGCGCTCAACGCAACAGCAGCGAGGATGGCGGCGACCAGCGCGGGTTTCACAGCGCCAACAACATCCGGGTGTTACCCAAGGTGTTGGGCTTGACGTAGGACAGGTCGAGGAACTCCGCCACGCCGGTGTCGTACGAGCGGCACATCTCCTCGTACACCTCGGCCGTCACCGGGGTGCCGTCGATCTCCTCGAACCCGTGCTTGCCGAAGAATTCGACCTCGAATGTCAGCACGAAGATCCGGCTCAGGTGCAACTCGCGAGCGACGTCCAGCAACTGCTCCACCAGCACATGGCCGACGCCGGTGCCGCGAACCTTCGGGTGCACGGCCACGGTTCGTACCTCGCCGAGGTCGGCCCACAGCACGTGCAGGGCGCCGCACCCGACGAGTTCGCCGTCGAGTTCGGCAACCCAGAATTCCTGGACCGCCTCGTACAACGTCACCAGGTTCTTCTCCAGCAGGATCTTGCCCGCGTAGACGTCGACCAGCCTCTTGATCGCCGGGACGTCGGACGTGCGGGCCCGGCGCACCACAGGGTGTTTGCGCTCCTCGACACTGCCTGGGTTCACAGGCGCAAGAGTATCGGCTGCGGCAACCGATATTCTGTTGCGGTGCCGGGCCAACCTTCGACCGATCCGGTGGTCCCGCGTGCGCGCGTGGCCAACCTCGCCAACGTGCTCACCGGTGTCCGGATGGTGCTCGTTCCGGTCTTCCTTGTATTTCTTTTCGTCGGCGACGGCCATGAAACCGGCTGGCGGATCGCTGCTTTCGCGGTGTTCGCGATCGCGGTGATCACCGACCACTTCGACGGGGCGCTGGCCCGCAGCTACGGCATGATCACCGAGTTCGGCACCCTGGCCGATCCGATCGCCGACAAGGCGCTGATCGGGGCGGCGCTGATCGGCCTGTCGATGCTCGGTGACCTGCCGTGGTGGATCACCGCCGTCGTGCTCATCCGCGAGGTCGGTATCACGGTGTTGCGCTTCGCGGTGCTGCGCCATGGGGTGATCCCGGCCAGCCGCGGCGGCAAACTCAAGACGCTGGTCCAGGCGGTGGCCATCGGCCTGTTCGTGCTGCCACTGCATGCCTGGCCCGACATCTGGCTCACCGTGGCCTGGGTGATCATGTGGGCGGCGGTGGTGCTGACCGTGCTCACCGGTGCCGATTACGTCATTTCCGCGATCAGGGATTCGCGTGGACGATCCGCTGCTCACTGACGACGCAAGGGCGCTGGTCGCCGATCTGACCGTGCGCGCCCAGAGCGTGGCCACCGCCGAGTCGCTGACCGGAGGGCTCTTGGCGGCCACCCTGGCCGGGGTCCCCGGCGCCAGCTCCGTGCTGCAGGGTGGCCTGATCACCTACACCGAGGACACCAAGATCTGGCTGGCGGGCGTGGCTCCGCAGGTGCTCGACGCGGTCGGCCCGGTGGCGGCGCCCACCGCGCGGGCGTTGGCCGTCGGCGCTCGTCAGCGTTGCGCAGCTACCTGGGGCGTGGGCCTGACGGGCGTGGCCGGCCCGGAAGCGCACGGGGGACACCCGGTGGGAACCGTGTTCATCGGCCTGGCCGGCCCGGTCGACACCGAGGTCGTCGAGCTTTCGCTGTCCGGTTCGCGCTGGGATATCCGCCGCGGCGCCGTCGAGGAGGCGATCGCCCGATTGCGGTACCTGGTCGAGCATCAGTGACCGAGATCTCGGACTGCACCCGGTCGGGAACCATGCGGTCGCCGGTGGCGTTGGTCAGTTAGCGAACCTGTCACAGGCCAGGCGAAGGAGGGCACGATGACGGCATTGCTGCGCGAGGTGATTGGCGACGTGCTGCGTAACGCCCGCACCGAGCAGGGACGCACACTGCGCGAGGTTTCCGATGCGGCGCGGGTCAGTCTCGGATACCTGTCCGAGGTGGAGCGGGGGCGCAAAGAGGCCTCCAGCGAATTGCTGAGCGCCATTTGTGACGCCCTGGATGTCCCGCTGTCGCGGGTGCTGACCGACGCGGGCGAGAACATGGCCGAGCGTGAACACGCCACCGCATCGGCCCTTGCCGACGTGGCTGCCACCGTCGCCCACATCGACGCGGCGACCAAGGTGGTCATCCCGCAGGTCGTGTCGATGGCCGTCGCGTGACCGCGACCTGAGGATGGCCCCGATGCCGGGCTGATTGCGCTGTTCGGGGGTGCGCGCGAATTTTCGCGAAACACCCATGCGAACGGCCCGCGGGACTGTGGCGGCATGCCAGGAACCGATAAGTTGGCATCAGAGGAATTGCGGCAATGTGAATCGTGAGGCCCGACCATCGGGCCGGACCGACAAGCCCGACAGATAAGGCGGAACGAACCCATGGCCAATCCGTTCGTCAAGGCGTGGAAGTACCTGATGGCGCTGTTCAGCTCCAAGGTCGACGAATACGCCGATCCGAAGGTGCAGATCCAGCAGGCCATCGAGGACGCGCAGCGCCAGCACCAGGCCCTCACCCAGCAGGCCGCCCAGGTCATCGGCAACCAGCGTCAGCTCGAGATGCGGCTGAACCGCCAGCTCGCCGACATCGAGAAACTGCAGGTCAACGTCCGTCAGGCGTTGACGCTGGCAGATCAGGCCACCGCGGCCGGTGACGCCGCCAAGGCCACCGAATACAACAACGCCGCCGAGGCGTTCGCCGCCCAGCTCGTCACCGCCGAGCAGAGTGTCGAGGACCTCAAGGGGCTGCACGATCAGGCCCTGCAGGCCGCCGCGCAGGCCAAGAAGGCCGTCGAGCAGAACGCGATGATGCTGCAGCAGAAGATCGCCGAGCGCACGAAGCTGCTGTCGCAGCTGGAGCAGGCCAAGATGCAAGAGCAGGTCAGCGCCTCACTCCGGTCGATGAGCGAGGTCGCCGCGCCGGGCAACACCCCCAGCCTCGACGAGGTTCGCGACAAGATCGAGCGTCGCTACGCCAACGCCATCGGCCAGGCCGAGCTCGCACAGAACTCGGTGCAGGGCCGCATGATGGAGGTGCAGCAGGCCAGCGTGCAGATGGCCGGCCACTCGCGACTGGAGCAGATCCGGGCATCGATGCGCGGAGATGCCCTGCCCAGTGGCGACGCGGCCCCCGCGACCCCGGCCACCCCCGCCGCCAACCAGGCCCCGGCCAACCCCGAAAAACCCCTCGGCCAATAGTGATTCGAGTGTTCTGATCATGGCTACCAAGACCGGACGACCCGACGCCTGGCGGTCGATGCTGCAGCGCGGCATCGACACCGCCGCGGATCTGTCGGGGGCGCTGACCGAAAAGCTCACCGCCGCCGCCGATCCGCGCGCGAAGCTGCTGCGGAAGCGGCGGTGGTCGGCGCGCTTCGCGGTGTTCTTCACCCTGGCCAGTGTGTTCTGGGTGTTGGTCACCGCGCTGTTGGCCTCGTGGAGTACCCCGGTCTGGGGCCTGATCATCACCGGGGCGATTGCCGCGGGTGCGGCCTTCCCGGCCACGCTGTTCTGGCTGCGGTACCGGTGGCTGCGCACGGAGCCGCTTCCGGCCGAGCGGCCGATCGCCGGACGCCGGCTGCCGCCGTGGGGTTCGGCGGCCCGCCAGCCCATGGCCGCGCTGATGGCTTCGGAACGCGGCATGTTCTCGTTGCTCGGCGTCATGGAGCGCGGGCGGATGCTGCCGGCCGCCGAACTGCGCGAACTGACCGCGGTGGCCAACCAGACCGCGCGCACGATGGCGGCCACCGCCACGGAGGTGGTCTCCATGGAACGTGCGATCAGCAATGCTCCGCAGTCACGTCCCCATCTGGTGCCCACCATCAACGCGTTCACCGCGCAGCTGGGTCAGGGTGTCCGGCAGTACAACGAAATGGTCACCGCCGCAGCCCAACTGGTGTCGACGGTGAACAGCGGGCCGGCGGCCGCGGCGCCGTTGTCGCAGCAGCGCTACCGCAACGAGTTGACGGGCGCCACCGATCGCCTGGTGGGCTGGGCGCAGGCCTTCGACGAACTCGGCAAGCTGCGCCGCGCCTGAACCGCCGCTACATCGAGGTGCGCAGTGACGGCACCACCACGCCGGCCAGGCCGCGCAGGGTCGCCTTGAACATGTCGAGGAAGTCGAAGTAATCGCGCCAGAGCGTGATTCGGCCTTCGTGCACCTCGAACACCCCGCACACCCAGAACTGCAGCCGCAGCGGCCCGAAAATCAGGGCATCGGTGCGTTCGGTCAGCACGGCGGCGCCGTCGGCGGCGATCCGGTGGATCTTCACCTCGAAGCCGGCCTTGCCCTGCATCGACCGGAACAGCTTGATCGCACGGTTGCGCCCGTAGATCGTCGGCAGGCCGACATTCTGGTAGACGAGGTTCTGCGCCAGCGAGTTCTCGGCGGTGTCGAAGTCCTGCTCCTGCAGCGCGTTGAGGAACGTCTCGACCGTGGCGGTCGGGGTCTGCGTTGCGGTGGTGGATTGGTCAGGCATGCCCGAAGCCTAGTGGGATCGGGCTGTGGCAGGGTAGGCCGGTGCGCGTAGCAGTGGTCGCCGGACCCGATCCCGGACATGCCTTCCCGGCCCTCGCGTTGTGCCTGAAGTTCCTGGCCGCCGGGGACACCCCGACCCTGCTGACCGGGGTGGAATGGCTCGACACCGCGCGGGCCGCGGGTGTTGACGCCGTCGAACTCGCCGGCCTGGATCCCACCGAGGACGACGACGATGCCGACGCCGGGGCCAAGATCCACCGGCGCGCCGGCCGGATGGCGCAGCTCAACGTGCCCGGGCTGCGCGAGCTGCGTCCGGACCTGGTGGTCTCCGACGTGATCACGGCCTGTGGCGGTCTGGCGGCCGAACTGCTCGGATTGCCGTGGGTCGAGCTGAACCCGCATCCGCTGTACCTGCCGTCGAAGGGGTTGCCGCCGATCGGCAGCGGGCTGGCCCCCGGTGCCGGTATCCGCGGGCGCCTGCGCGACACCGTGATGCGGGCGCTGACCGCACGGTCGTGGCGGGCCGGCCTGGCCCAGCGGGCCGCGGTCCGGGCCGAGATCGGGCTGCCGGCGGTGGACCACGGCCCGTTGCGACGGCTGATCGCCACCCTGCCCGCGCTGGAGGTGCCGCGCCCCGACTGGCCGGCCGAGGCCGTGGTGGTGGGCCCGTTGCACTTCGAGCCGACGGACTCGGTGCTGGACGTCCCGGCGGGCACCGGGCCGGTCGTCGTGGTCGCGCCGTCCACCGCGACCACCGGTGCCCAGGGTATGGCTGAACTCGCCCTGGAGACGCTGCGGCCGGGGGAGACGCTGCCCCATGGTGCCCGCGTGGTGGTCTCACGGCTGGGCGGCGCCGACGTGGAGGTGCCGCCGTGGGCGGTGGTGGGGCTGGGCCGTCAGGACGAACTGCTGTCGCACGCCGATCTGGTGATCTGCGGCGGCGGGCACGGCATGGTGTCCAAGACCCTGTTGGCCGGGGTGCCGATGGTGGTGGTTCCCGGCGGCGGGGACCAGTGGGAGATCGCCAATCGTGTTGCGCGCCAAGGTAGTGCGCAGCTGGTGCGGCCGCTTTCGGGTGACGCCCTGGCCGCGGCGGTCGGCACTGTCCTCGGTTCGCCGTCCTATCGCGCCGCCGCACGGCGGGCCGGGGCGTCGGTGGCCGAGGTCGCAGATCCGGTACGGGTGTGCCATGACGCGCTGGTCGGCGCTGGGTAGGTTGGGCCCGTGCGGTTGACGGAATTCCATGACCTCGTGGACGGCCAGTTCGGCGCGATCCGGGGGCGCTCACTGCTCGTCGACCATGTGCTGGCAGCGCTCGACGGCCGGACCGCCGCACAGGCGATCGAGGAGGGCGTGGAGCCACGGAGTGTGTGGCGGGCGTTGTGCGCGGACTTCGATGTCCCGCGCGAACAGTGGTGAACGATCCTCGGTGGATCTGAGGTGGGCCTGCGGGCTTTTCCCGGCCACATTTTCGGCGTATACCGGAGTTATGGGTCTCGGTGACCATCCGATGCGGACACCGCTCTACGGTGTGCTGCTGGTGATCGCAGCAGTTCTGCTGTGCTGGTTGGTCGCGTCGACGCTGGGCGGATGGCAGGCGGCCATCGGGTATCTACTGGCCATCGCCGTCGGCGCCGTCGGGTTCGTCATGACCCTGCGGGATCTCGACAACTTCCCGAACTGGCGTCGTCGCTGACCCGCGTCCTCCCCGGCGTGTCCACTTGAATCGAACAGATGTTCGTCTAGTGTGGGCGGTGTTCGACCGAAACATTTTTGTCGGTGGTCTGCTCTAGCGTCACGGCCAACCGATCGGAACACCGGTCAGCACGACTACTCGGAGAGGCACCATCATGGCGCAACAGGCCCCTGATCGCGAAAAAGCGCTCGAACTGGCGATGGCCCAGATCGACAAGAATTTCGGTAAAGGCTCGGTGATGCGCCTCGGTGAAGAGGTGCGCCAGCCGATCTCGGTGATCCCCACCGGTTCCATCTCGCTGGACGTGGCGCTCGGTATCGGCGGCCTGCCGCGCGGTCGTGTGGTCGAGATCTACGGCCCGGAATCCTCGGGTAAGACGACGGTGGCGCTGCACGCGGTGGCCAACGCCCAGGCTGCCGGCGGCATCGCGGCGTTCATCGACGCCGAGCACGCCCTGGATCCCGAGTACGCCAAGAAGCTCGGGGTCGACACCGACTCACTGCTGGTGAGCCAGCCCGACACCGGTGAGCAGGCGCTGGAGATCGCCGACATGCTGGTGCGCTCGGGCGCGCTGGACATCCTGGTCATCGACTCGGTGGCGGCGCTGGTGCCCCGCGCCGAGATCGAGGGTGAGATGGGCGACAGCCACGTCGGTCTGCAGGCCCGCCTGATGAGCCAGGCGCTGCGCAAGATGACGGGTGCGCTGAACAACTCGGGCACCACCGCGATCTTCATCAACCAGCTTCGCGAGAAGATCGGCGTGATGTTCGGCTCGCCCGAAACCACCACGGGTGGTAAGGCTTTGAAGTTCTACGCCTCGGTCCGCCTGGATGTGCGCCGCATCGAGACGCTCAAGGACGGCACCGACGCGGTCGGTAACCGCACCCGGGTCAAGGTCGTCAAGAACAAGGTGTCGCCGCCGTTCAAGCAGGCCGAGTTCGACATCCTCTACGGTCAGGGCATCAGCCGCGAAGGCTCGCTCATCGACATGGGTGTCGAGCACGGCTTCATCCGCAAGTCCGGGTCCTGGTTCACCTATGAGGGTGAGCAGCTGGGCCAAGGCAAGGAGAACGCCCGCAAGTTCCTGTTGGAGAACGTCGACGTCGCCAACGAGATCGAGAAGAAGATCAAGGAGAAGCTCGGTATCGGCGCCGTCGTGACCGCCGAGGCAAAGGCTGATGACGTCCTTCCCGCCCCGGTTGACTTCTGAGTCGTCGGGTACGCCCGAGGAGGAGCAGGCGCAGGATCCTCGCAAACGTGAGGAGCAGGCCAAGAGCGTCTGCCTGCGTCTGCTCACCGTGCGGGCCCGCACCCGTGCCGAGCTGACCGAACACCTCGCCAAACGGGGGTACGAAGAGGGGCTGAGCGCGCGGGTGCTCGACCGGCTGGCCGAGGTCGGGCTTATCGACGACGAGGATTTCGCCGAGCAGTGGGTACGTTCCCGTCACGCCAACGCGGGAAAAGGCAAGCGCGCCTTGGCTGTCGAGCTTCGCAAGAAGGGCGTCGACAACGACGTCATCGACGCGGCCCTGGCCGATCTTGACCCGGCAGCCGAGCGGCAACGGGCCGAGCAGTTGGTCCGCGACAAGCTTCGGCGTGAGCGGCTCAACGACGATGACGGCGACGTGAAGGTCACCCGCCGGCTCGTCGGCATGTTGGCTCGGCGCGGTTACCACCAGTCGATGGCCTTCGACGTGGTCAGCGTGGAGCTGGCCAGTGAACGCGAGCGGCGCCGGGTGTGACCAGGCCCGGAGATGTGGTCATCCTGTCCGGTCCGCCGGCTTCCGGCAAGACCACGGTGGCAGAGCTCATCGCCGGCACGGCCGCTAAGCCGACCGTGCACATGACGACGGACCAGTTCTACCGTGCGATTCGGGCCGGCTACGTCTTGCCGTATCTGCCTGAGGCGCAACGGCAGAACGAAGTCGTCGTCGACGCGATCGTGGCGGCGGTGGCGGCCTATGCCCGCGGCGGATTCGACGTGGTGGTCGACGGAATCGTCGGCCCATGGTTCTTGCCGCCGTTCCGGGACATGGCCGCCGAAGCCGGATTCGCCTTGTCCTACATCGTGCTTCGGCCCGCACTCGACACGTCACTGCGGCGCGCGCACGCCCGAAGCGGTGATGACCTGAAGGATCCCACCGCCATCACCGGCCTGCATGACGCGTTCAGTCAACTCGACGAGTTGGAGGGCCACGTCATCGACAACACGGCTCTCGACGCCACGGCCACCGCAGACCAGGTCCGGCAGGCGATCGCGTCGGGTCGTTACCGGCTGGTCTGACCACGTCAGTCGCGCTGGGTGTGCAGTACCTGCGCGCCCGGTGCACCTTCCTGCTCGACGGCTTCGGGCTCCAGCGGCGCGGGACCGCGGCTGGAGCGGCGCAACCGGCGTTCGATCCGGGTCGCCAAGACTGACAGCGCGAAGTTCACGCTGATCATCAGGATCGCGATGACGATCAGCGCGGGCAGGATGTTGGTGTAGGCCGATCCGATGTTCGTGCCCTGACGCACCATCTCGACGAAGGTGATCTGGTAGCCGATCGCGGTGTCCTTGAGCACCACCACCAACTGGGACACCAGCACGGGCAACATCGCGGTGATCGCCTGCGGCAGCAGGATAAGCCGCATCGTCTGGGACCAGGTCAACCCGAGTGACCACGCGGCCTCCTGTTGCCCGCGCGGGAGGGAATGGACGCCCGCGCGCACGATCTCGGCGATGACGGCGGCGTTGTAGAGCGTCAGACCCGTGACCACACCGGCCAGTGCGATGTGTTTGGACGGGAACAGGTCATACATCCCGTAGAGGAAGTAGGCGAAGATCATCATGATCAGCACCGGCACCGCGCGGAAGAACTCGACGATCACCGCGCAGATCCACCGCACCGGGCCCACCGGAGACAGCCGCCCGACGCCGAGGAACAGGCCCAGTACGAGCGCCAGCACGATCGATATCCCGGCCGCGGTCAACGTGCCTTCGATGCCCGGCAGCACGTAGGTGGTCCACAGGTTCGGGGTGAGAAACGGCTCCCATTTCTCGGCCTGGAACTGGTCCTTGGCCCACAACTGGAACAGCACGAACGCGATCACGACGCCGGCGACCACCACGGTGAGCGCGGTGAACACATGGTTGCGTGCGCGCGCCCGCGGGCCCGGGGCGTCGAACAGGACCGATGCGCCCGTCATGCTTGTCCGTTCTTCGCGCAAGCGCTCATCAGTGGTTGTCCGTTCTTCGCGCAAGCGCTCATCAGTGGTTGTTCGTTCTTCGCGCAAGCGCTCATCACCGTGCAACCGCCAATCGCTTACCCAGCCACCCGAAGAACAACCCCAGCGGCAGCGTCAGCAGAATGAACCCGGCCGCCATGATGACGCCGATGGTGAGAACCGCCGCGGTGTCCTCGATCATCTCCTTCATCAACAGCGCGGCCTCCGCCACCCCGATCGCCGAGGCGATCGTGGTGTTCTTCGTCAGGGCGATCAACACCGAACCCAACGGGATGATCACCGCCCGAAATGCCTGGGGTAGCAGGATCAACCGCAGGTTCTGCCCGAAGGTGAACCCCAGGGACCTCGCGGCCTCGGCCTGCCCCAGCGGCACCGTATTCACTCCGGACCGGATCGTCTCGCAGACGAATGACGCGGTGTAGACGGTCAATCCGAGCAGAGCCAACCGGAAGTTGGTGTCCACGATGGAGGTTGGCGAGTCCGGGTTGGTGAATGTGATCTGCAGGGTCTGCCCGACCCCGAGCGAACAGAACACGATGATCAGGGTCAGGGGGGTATTGCGGACCACGTTGACGTACGTGGTGCCGAGCCAGTTGAGCACCGGCACGGGTGCCAGCCGCATGGCGGCCAGCACGGTGCCGAGCACGAGTGCCCCGATCGCGGAGAACACGGTCAGCTGGATGGTCGTCCAGAACGCCGCGAATATCTCGTCGCGGTACTCGGTGAAGATCTCCACGGTCGGGGCGCTACCTCGGCGTTCAGTTGCGATCGACGGACGGCGGCTGCGGTGCCTCGATGCCGGCCGGGCCCAGATTCTTGTCGAAGGCTTCCTTCCAGGCGCCGCTCGATTCCATCTTCTCGATAGCGTCGTTGATCTTGTTGCGCAGTTCGGTGTCGCCCTTCTTCAGGCCGATGCCGTAGCGCTCCTCGGAGAAGGTGTCGCCGACGAGCTTGAACGTCCCGGGGCTCTGCGCGGCATACCCGGCCAGGATCACCTCATCTGTGGTCAGCGCGTCGATGTTGCCGTTCTTGAGCGCCTCGAGGCACAGCGAGTAGGTGTCGTACTGCTGCAGCTGCACCTTCGGGTACTCGTCCTTGATGCGCTGTGCCGGGGTGGAACCGGACACCGAGCACAGCTTCTTGTTGTTCTCCAGCGACGCCGCACCGGTGATGTCGGTGTTGTCGGCACGCACCAGCAGGCTCTGTCCGGTGAGCAGGTACGGCCCGGCGAAGTCGACCTTCTCCTTGCGGGCGTCGGTGATGGAGTAGGTGGCCACGATGTAGTCGACCTGGTCGTTCTGGATGAGCGTCTCACGCTGGGCGGACGGCGCTTCCTTCCATTCGATCTGATCGTCGGTGTAGCCGAGTTCCTTGGCCACGTACTTGGCGACGTCGACGTCGAATCCGGACATCGTGCCGTCCGGGTTCTTCTGGCCCAGGCCGGGCTGGTCGTATTTGGTGCCGATGACGATCTTGTTGCCGTCATCACCACCGCCGCCACACGCGGTCGCGGCGAAGGGGAGTGCGATCGCGAGAGCGAGGGTACCGACCAACTTGAACGGCACGGAGGGCATGTTCGGGTTTCCTTTCGGCGGAGCGTCAGTGATGGAGAATCTTGCCGAGAAAATCTTTGGCGCGGTCGGATTTCGGGTTGTCGAAGAACTCGGCCGGTGCGGCGTCCTCGACGATGGCCCCATCGGCCATGAACACCACGCGGTCCGACGCGCGGCGGGCGAAGCCCATCTCGTGGGTGACGACGACCATCGTCATCCCCTCGCCGGCCAGGGAGGTCATCACTGCCAGCACCTCGTTGATCATCTCGGGATCGAGGGCGCTGGTGGGCTCGTCGAACAGCATCACCTTCGGGTTCATCGCCAGTGAGCGGGCGATCGCCACGCGCTGCTGCTGCCCGCCGGACAACTGGGCCGGGTACTTGTCGGCCTGGTTGGCCACCCCGACCCGATCCAGCAGGGCCATCGCGTTGTCGCGGGCCTGCGCCTTGGACTTCCGCCTCACCTTGACCGGGGCGAGGGTGACGTTCTCCAGGATCGTCTTGTGCGCGAACAGATTGAAGGACTGGAACACCATGCCGACGTCCGAGCGCAGCTCGGCCAGCTTGCGGCCCTCGGCGGGCAGCGCCTGGCCATCGATGGCGATGGTGCCGGAGTCGATGGTCTCCAGCCGGTTGATCGTGCGGCACAACGTGGACTTCCCGGAGCCCGACGGGCCGAGCACCACTATCACCTGGCCGCGCCCCACATCGAGGTCGATGTCCTTGAGTACGTGCAGCGCACCGAAGTGTTTGTTGACTCCCTGAAGTGAGATCATCGGCACGTCTGGTGGTGCTGCGTCGTCGACCTGCGGCTGCGCGCCGGGGCTTCCCATGGCAGGTGACCTTACCCAGAGATCTTTCGGCACGCCCGCGTCTTGTGAATCCGCCGGGTTAACGTTTCCGGCGGCTCCGTACCATTGAGGCCGTGACGACGATGGTGCCCCGGGACGCGAGGGCGGACGAGCGCTCGCGCGAGGAGCCGACCGCGCACAACGCGGCTTCCGGCGAGCGCTCGCGCACCTACCAGGTTCGCACCTATGGCTGCCAGATGAACGTGCATGACTCCGAGCGCCTGTCGGGCCTGCTGGAGGACGCCGGATACCGGCGGGCCGAGGACGGCGCCGACGCGGACATCGTGGTGTTCAACACCTGTGCGGTGCGCGAGAACGCGGACAACAAGCTGTACGGCAACCTCAGCCACCTGGCCCCGCGCAAGCAGGCCGATCCGAACATGCAGATCGCGGTCGGTGGCTGCCTGGCCCAGAAGGACCGCGACTCGGTGCTGAGCCGCGCCCCGTGGGTCGACGTGGTGTTCGGCACCCACAACATCGGGTCGCTGCCCACGCTGCTGGAGCGTGCCCGTCACAACCGCGCCGCCCAGGTCGAGATCGTCGAGGCGCTGCAGGAGTTCCCGTCGACCCTGCCCGCGACTCGGGAATCCGCTTATGCGGCATGGGTTTCGATCTCGGTAGGGTGTAACAACACCTGCACTTTCTGCATCGTGCCGTCGCTGCGTGGCAAGGAGGTCGACCGCAGGCCGGGGGACATCCTGGCCGAGGTGCAGACGCTGGCCGATCAGGGCGTGCTCGAGGTCACCCTGCTGGGCCAGAACGTCAATGCCTACGGTGTGTCCTTTGCCGACCCGGACGTGCCCCGTGACCGCAGCGCGTTCGCCAAACTGCTGCGCGCCTGCGGCGACATCGACGGGCTGGAGCGGGTGCGGTTCACCTCGCCGCACCCGGCGGAGTTCACCGACGACGTGATCGAGGCGATGGCGCAGACCGCGAACGTGTGCCCGACGCTGCACATGCCGCTGCAGTCGGGGTCGGACCGCATCCTCAAGGCGATGCGCCGCTCGTACCGGGCCGAGCGCTACCTGGGCATCATCGACAAGGTCCGGGCCGCGATCCCGCACGCCGCGATCACCACCGATCTGATCGTCGGATTCCCCGGTGAGACCGAGGAGGATTTCCAGGCCACCCTCGATGTCGTAGAGCGGTCCCGATTCGCCAGCGCGTTCACCTTCCAGTACTCGATCCGGCCCGGCACCCCGGCCGCCGAGATGCCCGACCAGTTGCCGAAAGCTGTTGTCTCCGAACGGTATCAGCGGCTGATCGAACTGCAGGAGCGAATTTCCCTGGAGGAGAACCAGGCTCAGGTCGGCCGGGAGGTCGAGCTGCTGGTCGCCACCGGCGAGGGCCGTAAGGACGCCAGCACCGCGCGCATGTCGGGCCGGGCCCGCGACGGCAGGCTGGTGCATTTCAGCCCCGGCGCCGAAGCCGACCGCATCCGCCCCGGCGACATCGTCACCACCACCGTGACCGGCGCTGCGCCACACCATCTGATCGCCGATGCCGCGCTGGCCGGTCATCGACGTACCCGCGCCGGCGACGCCCACGCGGCCGGGCAGCGGCCCCGCACCGGTGTCGGCCTCGGGTTGCCCCGGATCGGCGCGCCGGCAACACCGCCGTCGGCAGGAGGATGTGGCTGTTGAGCAACGAGAGCGACTTCGACCGGTTCAAGGACGATCTCGCCGCCGTCGAACGCAAGGTCACCCGAGAGTTCGACTCGGGCCCGCGCGCGATGGTGGTGGCGATCCTGGTGTTCGTGGTGCTGATGACCTTCGTGCTGCCGCACACCGGTTCGAGCAAGGGCTTCGACGTCCTGGTCGGTGATGCCACCGCCGTCAGTGACGGAGTCTCGTTGCCGTCGCGCGTGTTCACCTGGCTGGCGCTGGTGTTCTCGGTCGGTTTCTCGACGCTGGCGCTGATCACCCGTCGCTGGGCGCTGGCCTGGGTGGCCCTGGCCGGATCCGCCGTGGCCAGTGCGCTCGGGATGCTCGCGGTGTGGTCACGCCAGACCGCCGCCGGCCATCCCGGACCTGGCATCGGACTGATCATCGCCTGGCTCGCGGTGATCGTGCTCACCTTCCACTGGGCCCGCGTGGTGTGGTCGCGCACCGCCGTGCAGCTGGCCGCCGAGGCGGATCGTCGTCGCGAAGCCGCGCAACATCAGCAGCGCGGTTTGTTCGACGACATCACCGGGACGGGCGGGGCAAAGACCGAGAACTCGAAGATCGAGAACCCGAAGCCCGAGGACACGAAGCCCGACGGCACCGGCAAGAAGCCGGACCAGCCGAACCAGTCCTAGCCGCGCTTGCCCAGCGATTCGGCCGCCGCGTCGGCCCACTGACGCCACTGCTCCGCACTGGCTCGAGCCTCGGCGGCGTCCTTGGCCCGACCGGCCGCCTCGGCCTTCTCCGCCTGCCGCTCGAACTGCTCGGCACGTGAGCGGAATTGGTCGGCACGGGCCTGGGCCTCGGGATCGACGCCACCGGCCGGGGCATCGCGGACCTTCTTCTCGATGGCACGCAGCCGCCGCTCCAGATCGGCGGCCCGCTCGCGGGGAACCTTGCCGATCGCGTCCCACTTGTCGCCGATCGTCCGCAACGCCGCACGGGCCGCGTCCAGATCGGTGGTGTCGATCTTCTCGGCCTCGGCGAGCAGGGCTTCCTTGGCGGTGGCATTCGCCTTGAACTCGGCGTCGCGTTCGGCGTGGGCGGCGTTACGAGCCCCGAAGAACGTGTCCTGCGCGGCCTTGAAACGGTGCCACAGTGCGTCGTCGACGTCCTTGGCGGCGCGTCCCGCGGCTTTCCACTGGGTCAGCAGATCGCGGAAGGCGGCGCTGGTGGCACCCCAGTCTGTCGAGCCCGACAGCTGCTCGGCCTGGTCGCACAGCGCCTCCTTGACCTGGCGGGCGCCCACGCGGCCACGGTCGAGTTCGGCGAAGTGGGAGCCGCGGCGGCGGTTGAACGTCTCGCGCGCCGTCGAATAGCGCTTCCACAGGGCGTCGTCGAGCTTGCGGTCCAGCCCGGTGATGGTGCGCCACTCGTCGAGGATCTCGCGCAGGCGGTCGCCCGCGACCTTCCACTGGGTGGAGTTTGCCGCCAGGTCCTCGGCCTCGACGGCGAGGGCCTCCTTGCGTGCGGTCTGTGCGGCGCGATGCTCGTCGCGTTGGGCGCGTTCGGTCTGAGCGGCGGCGTCGGCGTGCTCGAGGATGGTCGCCAGCCGAGCGCTTAGGGCGTCCACGTCACCGAGAACCGCTGCGGTGGGCAGGCTTTCGGCCAGGGTCGCGGCGGCGGACTTGATCTTGCGGGCATCGCCGGTGCCGGAGGACAGCCGGCGTTCCAGCAGCGCCACCTCGGTGTGCAGATCATCGAAGCGCCGGCCGAAGTGGGCGAACGCCGACTCGGTGTCACCGGCCTGCCATGACCCGATGACCCGCTCGCCGGAACCGGTGATCAGCCACACGGTGCCGTCGTCATCGACCCGTCCGAAGCGGTGCGGATCGCTGGTCGGCGCCACTGCCACCACCGGGGCGACCCGGCCGGGGCGGGGAACGGGGCGCGGTGGTCCTGGCCTGGGGGCTGGCGTCGGGGTGGGCCGGGGGGTCGGCTGGGGGGTGGTTCCGCCTGGCTCACTGGTTGTCATATCCGCTCCTCGTACTCCGCGCGGTACGCCCGCGCATCTGCCGCGCGACGCGGCGCCTGATGCTGTCGCTTTGACCGCTATTCAAGCAGGTCGTGCTGTGCCGTGCCCATGGCTTTCGGCTCAATCGCCCGACAAACTCCGGTGAGCGGGCGGCCGATGGGGTGGATCCGGCCGGGTTTGCCCGGCTCCGACGCCGCCGGCGATCGGGCCTTGTCTGCTGCACACCAGTCGTCGCGCACTAGTTTGGTGACGTGCTGAGCGCCATCGCGATCGTCCCCGCCACGCCGGTTCTGGTGCCCGAACTGGTGGGTGTGGCCGCCTCCGAGGTGGCCGGGCTGCGCGACGCGGTGCTCGCCGCGACGGGTGGGCTCCCGCCCCGGTGGCTGGTGATCGGGGTCGGCCCGGCCGACGCGGTGTACGGACCCGACTGTGCCGGGACATTCGCCGGCTACGGCGTCGACGTGCCGGTGACACTCGGCCCCTCGGCGGTGGGCGAGCCCGTCGTGCTGCCGCTGTGTGCCCTGGTCGCCGGGTGGATCCGTGGCCGGCAGAGGCCTGAGACAAGCGTCGAGGTGTACACCTACGCCGCGTCGCACCCGGCGGCCGAGGCGTTGGCCCGGGGCCGCGCGCTGCGCGCCCGGATCGAGGAATCCCCGGAGGCCGTCGGCGTGCTCGTCGTCGCCGACGGGCTGCACACCCTCACCCCGGCCGCACCCGGGGGGTACGTGCCGGATTCGGTGGCCACCCAGCAGGACCTCGACGACGCGCTGGCCACCGGAGACCTCGCGGCGCTGGCCGAACTGCCGGACCCGGTGCTCGGCCGGGTGGCCTTCCAGGTGCTGGCCGGGCTGACCGAACCCGCGCCCGGCTCGGCCCGAGAGCGCTACCGCGGGGCGCCCTACGGCGTCGGCTACTTCGTCGGCGAATGGCTGCCATGACCCGGCCGATCGCGATCATCGGCCCGACCGGCACCGGGAAATCGGCCCTGGCACTGGCGGTCGCCGAGCAGCTCGGCGGCGAGATCGTGAACGCCGACGCGATGCAGCTGTATCGCGGCATGGACATCGGCACCGCCAAGCTGCCCGTCTCCGAGCGGCACGGCATCCCGCATCACCAACTCGACGTCCTGGAGGTCACCGAGACCGCCACGGTGGCCCGCTATCAGCAGGATGCGGCGGCCGACGTGGAGGCGATCGCGGCGCGCGGAGTGGTCCCGGTGATCGTCGGCGGGTCCATGCTGTACATCCAGTCACTTCTCGACGAATGGACGTTTCCGGCCACCGATCCGGCGGTGCGGGCCCGTTGGGAGGCCCGGCTGGCCGAGGTGGGCGTCGCCGCGCTGCACGCCGAACTCGCCCGGGTGGACGAAGCCGCGGCAGCGTCGATCCTGCCCACCGACGGGCGGCGCATCGTGCGGGCACTCGAGGTGGTGGAGCTCACCGGGCAACCGTTCGCCGCTTCCGCGCCCACCATCGGAGCGCCCCGCTGGGACACCGCGATCATCGGATTGGATTGGGACACAGCCGTACTCGATCAGCGTCTGGAGAAACGTACCGACCTGATGTTCGACGAGGGACTGGTGGACGAGGTGCACACGTTGATCGGCCGGGGTCTGCGCGACGGCGTCACCGCGGCCCGCGCGCTCGGCTACGCGCAGGTGCTGGCCGACCTGGATGCCGGGGGAGATGGCTCGGCGGCGCGAGAACCCACCTTCATCGGCACCCGCCGCTACGTCCGCCGGCAGCGCTCCTGGTTCCGGCGCGACCATCGGGTGGTCTGGCTGGACGGGGCTGCCGACGGACTGGTGCACGACGCGTTGCGGGCGTGGCGGCACGTATCCTGATCAGGTGATCTTCGCCAAAGGACACGGCACCCAGAACGATTTCGTGGTGCTGCCCGACCTCGACGCCGCGCTGTCGCTGACGCCGTCCGCCGTGGCCGCACTGTGCGACCGGCGCCGCGGCCTCGGTGCGGACGGCGTCCTGCGGGTGACGACCGCCGGCGCCGCACAGGCCGCGGGGGTGTTCGAGCGACTGCCCGACGGGGTGGCTGCCTCCGACTGGTACATGGACTACCGCAACGCCGACGGGTCGATCGCCCAGATGTGCGGCAACGGCGTGCGGGTCTTCGCGCATTACCTGCGCGCCTCCGGACTGGAATCCGCCGATGAATTCGTGGTGGGGTCGCTGGCCGGGCCGCGCCCCGTGGTACTGCACAGCGTCGACACCGCCACCGCCGACGTCACCGTCGAGATGGGCAAGGCGAACCGGTTCGGAACAGGCACCGCGGTGGTCGGTGGCCGCAGTGTCAGCGGCATCGCCGTCGACGTGGGCAACCCGCACCTGGCCTGCGTCGGACTGTCCGAGGCCGAGTTGGCTGCACTCGACGTGGCGGCACCGGTCTCCTTCGACGCCCAGCTGTTCCCCGAGGGTGTCAACGTCGAGGTCCTGACCGCACCGGTCGACGGGGCGGTGTCCATGCGGGTACATGAGCGCGGCGTGGGCGAGACCCGCTCCTGCGGTACCGGCACCGTCGCGGCCGTCCTGGCCGCCCTGGCCCACCAGGGCGCCGACACCGGCACGTTGCGGGTCCGCATCCCCGGCGGCGAGGTCACCGTGACGATCACCGAGTCCACCAGTTACCTGCGTGGCCCCTCTGTGCTGGTGGCTCGCGGTGAGCTGTCCCCGCAGTGGTGGGATGCCGCGCACACCTAATTGGGGTGCGCGTCGCCCGATCCACGTGACAACCTGTAAGTACATATGACTGATCCAGAACATCCCGTCACCCCCAGCACCGGTGAGCTGGCCCTCGAAGACCGCGCCTCACTGCGCCGCGTCGCCGGGCTGTCCACCGAACTCACCGACGTCACCGAGGTCGAATACCGCCAGCTCAGGTTGGAGCGTGTGGTCCTGGTCGGGGTGTGGACCGACGGCACCGCCGCCGACGCGGACGCCAGCCTGGCCGAGCTGGCCGCGCTGGCCGAAACCGCGGGCTCAGAGGTGCTCGAGGGCCTCATCCAACGCCGCGACAAGCCGGACCCGTCCACCTACATCGGCTCGGGCAAGGCCATCGAGCTACGTGAGGTGGTGCTGGCCACCGGTGCCGACACCGTCATCTGCGACGGCGAACTGTCACCCGCCCAGCTCAACGCGCTGGAGAAGGCGGTCAAGGTCAAGGTCATCGACCGCACCGCACTGATCCTCGACATCTTCGCCCAGCACGCCACCAGCCGCGAGGGCAAGGCCCAGGTGTCGCTGGCCCAGATGGAGTACATGCTGCCCCGGCTGCGCGGCTGGGGTGAGTCGATGTCGCGTCAGGCCGGTGGTCGCGCCGGTGGGGCCGGCGGCGGCGTGGGCACCCGTGGTCCGGGCGAGACCAAGATCGAGACCGACCGCAGGCGCATCCGCGAGCGGATGGCCAAGCTGCGCCGCGAGATTCGCGACATGAAGAAGATCCGCGACACCCAGCGCAGCCGGCGGCTGTCCTCGGATGCCGCGTCGGTGGCCATCGTCGGCTACACCAACGCCGGGAAGTCCAGCCTGCTCAACGCGCTGACCGGGGCGGGCGTACTTGTGGAGAACGCCCTGTTCGCCACGCTCGAACCCACCACGCGCCGTGGGGAATTCGACGATGGACGGCCGTTCGTACTGACCGACACCGTCGGTTTCGTCCGGCACCTGCCCACCCAGTTGGTCGAGGCGTTCCGGTCCACCCTCGAAGAGGTGGTCGACGCGGATCTGCTGGTGCACGTGGTCGACGGCTCGGATGCCCATCCGCTGGCGCAGATCAACGCGGTCCGGCAGGTGGTCAACGAGGTGGTCGAGGAGTACGGCATCACGCCGCCGCCGGAGTTGTTGGTGGTCAACAAGATCGACGCGGCCACCGACCTCGGGCTGGCCTCACTGCGGCGTGCGCTACCGGAAGCGGTCTTCGTATCGGCGCACACCGGGGACGGCCTGGACCGGTTGCGGGCCCGGATGGCGGAGATGATTCCCCCGACCGACGCCACGGTGGACGTGACGATTCCCTACGACCGGGGGGATCTCGTCGCCCGCGTGCACGCCGACGGCCGTGTGGACGCTACCGAACACACCGCCGACGGCACCCGCATCAAGGCACGCGTGCCCATGGCGCTGGCGGCCAGCCTCAGCGAGTTCGCCACCTTCTGAGCGTCAGGCCGCGGGCTCGGATTTCTCCGTGACCTTGGCCTTGTCCTGGCCGAGAGCCTTCCGCACGGTCTTGCCGAGTGACTTGGTGAGATCGCGGGCCGGGTGGCCCTTGGTGGCAAGCGTTTTCCGCGACGACGGGTGTTCCGGACCGGTGGTCGCGCCGTCTTCGAGTTTGGGCAGGCCATCCTTGGGGCCGGGGATCGCACGCAGCCGCAGCGACGGTTTGCGCTCGGGCTTTGCCGCCACCTCAAGGCCGGCATCCTCCTCGGCTTTCACCGTAACGCGCGAATCTTCTTCGCTGTCAGGAACTCTGGAGATGTCTGGGGATTGCGTCGGGTCGGTCCAGCCGGGCAGCGGATCCAGGCCGGGGTTGAGCGCCGCCTGGATGCCCTCGGGAATATCGTTGACGAGATCGCCGACCAGCTTGACCGGATCGACCCTCGGCACCAGCTGGAACGGGGTCGGGTTGCTGTAGTCGGTTCGGGTGTAACCGGTTTCGATCAGGGTCTGCGCCATCGGCGAGACGAGGTCGACGAGCGGGATCACCACCGCTGATGTCCCGGTGGCCGCACCCAGGTCGAGGAACGGTTGCATGAGCGGCAGGGTCTTGGCCGGCAGGGTGATGTAGTACGTGTCGCTGCCGTCCACTTTCTGGCAGTGCGTCTCGGCGCTGCAGTTCGCTTTGGCGTTCTCGATCGCGGCCTGAACCTGTTCGGGCGTATAGCCGTACGGCGTGGCGGTGGCCGGATCGTCGCCCCGCGGGTCCAGGTAGGTGCCGTGCACGTACTGGAACCCGGCCAGCGCGTTCACCAGGGCGATCGGGTTGAGTACCCACGAGGGTGCGTCGGCGACACCGTCGTACTGCAGCGCGATGTCCCAGGTCTCGATGCCGGTGTCGGTCGGGGTCGGTTGGCCGAACGTCGCATCGAGGATCGGGACGGTGCCCAGGATCGCCAGCCGTTCGAAGAGCCCGCCGTCCGGACGGTTGGGATTACCGATGAGGACGAAGCTGAGGTGCTGTTTCTGCTCGTCGGTCAGGTCGGCCAGGTTCCCTTTGACGATGCTGGCGACGGTGGCACCCTGCGAGTAGCCGAACACGGCGACCGGGTGGGCGGCACTGGGATTGTTCTCGCCGACCAGCTCGCTGGTCAGGCGGGTGACCCCGCTGGCGACGGACACATTCCATTTGGCGCCCTCCAACCCGCCCCAGCCCGGTAGCGGGATCGGCCAGAACTGGGCGATGTAGGGGATTGCCACCGGCGTCGCGCAGTCCTCGGCCCCACACGAGCCGCTCGGCTGCACGTAGTAGGCGACGGCATTGGCCAGGTAGTTGTTGGAGTCCGACGGGTTCGGGGTTCCGGTGCCGGGCACGACCAGAGGCGTCGTCGCCACCACCAGGCTGACGGCGGCGGTGCCCGCCGGGGTCAGGCCGATGGCCACCGAGCTGGACACCGCGACGGCGCCGACCAGCAGCGACCTGGCGGCAGAACGGGGTGAGAATCGCATCGGCCCGGATCTCCTTCTGCTGACGCCGCCGTCAGCGCTGAAGGGATCTTTGCACCGGCACGCAACCACCACCGGGCAAACGGCCGAAGTGGTGGCCGCCCAACGGCTTCAGCGTGTCCGGATCACCGGAGGCTCGTGTGCGCGCACCGGGGGGAGCGGTCCGTCGAACTTCTCGATCTGCACCAGCACGTGCGCACCGGTGCAGCCCCGCGCAGCGAGGAGGTCCCGACGTCCTCGGTGAGCACGTTGGGGTTCCCGTGCACGCACATCGAACCGGGGTCGGCCGGATCCACCGGATCGAACCAAGCCCCCGTCGCCAGCTGTACCACCGCCGGACGCAGCGCGTCGTCGATCACCACGCCCGCCAGGCAGGCGCCGCGATCGTTGAATACCCGCACCACGTCGCCGTCGGCGAGTCCACGGGCCGCCGCGTCGCCGGGGTGGATCCGGATCGGTTCGCGCCCGTGCACTTTGGACGCCTGACTGGTGGCGCCGCCGTCGAGCTGGCCGTGCAGGCGGGTGGCGGGTTGATTCGCCAGTAGATGCAGGGGATACGTCTGCGCCCGCGCGCCGCCGAGCCACTCCACCGGCTCATACCAGCGGGGATGTCCGCCACAGTCGGGGTACCCGAACCCGTCGATGTCTTCGGAGAAGATCTCGATGCGGCCGCTCGGGGTGCCCAGCCGGCGCCCGATCGGGTCGGCGCGGAAATCGGCGAGCAGCGTCAGGCCCGGGTCGGTGGGGAGTCGCAGGTGTCCCGTGGTCCAGAACTCGTCGAATCCGGGTATCTCGAAATCCAGTCCGGCGGACCACTTTTCATACATGTGGACCAGCCACTCGCGGGCGGTGCGGCCTTCGGTGAACCGGTCCCCGAAGCCGAGCCGATGGGCAAGTGCCGAGAACGTGGCGTAATCGTCGCGCGAGTCGGCATACGGCGGTGCCAGCGCGGGCATGGCCACCAGCAGCGGATCGTTGCGGGATCCCGAGAAGTCCTCCCGCTCATAGGCGGTGGTGGAGGGCACCACGATGTCGGCATGCTTGGCCATCGCGGTCCAGTACGGATCGTGCACCACGATGGTCTCGACCCGGGACAGGGCCCGGCGCAGCCGCGGAATGTTCTGGTGATGGTGGAACGGGTTGCCCCCGGCCCAGTACACGCACTTGATGTCCGGGTAGGTCAGCAGCCTGCCGTTGTAGTCGAACGGCTGACCTGGGTTCAGCAGCATGTCGGTGACCGCGGCGACCGGGATGAAGGTCTGCACCGGGTTGGATCCTTGCGGCAGCACCGGCAGGGGGCAGCGCAGCGGCGGGAGGCCGGGTTCGTTCATCGACCCGTAGCCGTGTCCGAAACCTCCTCCTGGAACACCGATCTGGCCGAGCATCGCGGCCAGGGTCAGGCCCATCCACGGGGCCTGCTCGCCGTGCCGGATCCGCTGCAGCGACCAGCTGACGGTGACCAGGGTGCGCGATGCCGCCATCCGCCGGGCCAGCGTCGTCAAATCCTCGGCGGGTAGACCGCTGAGCGCCGAGGCCCACTGCGGCGATTTGGCGACGCCGTCGTCGCGACCCAGCAGGTAGCGCTCGAATCGCGGGTATCCCGTGCAGTACGTGTCGAGGAAATCTCGATCGGCCAGGTCCTCGGTGGCCAGCACGTAGGCCAGCGCGAGCATCACCGCCACATCCGTGCCCGGCACCGGGGCCAGCCACTGACAGTCGCCGTCGACATCATCGCGCAGCGGGCTCAGCGATACGATCCGGCCGCCGCGGTCACGCAGTCGACGCAGGGCATCACGGGCCGGATGTGCCGTGGTGCCACCGTGATTGGTGCCGGTGTTCTTCAGCGCCAGCCCTCCGAAACACACCAGCAGGTCGGTGTGTTCGGCGATGACGTCCCAGTCGGTGGAGCGCTTGAACAGGTCGTCGTGGGTTCCGACCACTCGGGGCATGATCACCCCGGTGGCGCCCAGGCTGTAGGAGTGACGGGAAGACGTGTATCCACCGAGCATTTTCAGGAAGCGGTGCACCTGGCTCTGGGCATGGTGGAAGCGCCCGGCGCTGGCCCAGCCGTATGAGCCGCCGTAGATCGCCTCGTTGCCGTGGGTGTCGACGACCCGGCGCAACTCGTCGGCCAGCAACTCGGTCAGCTCGTCCCAGGACACCGCGACGTACTCGTCGGCGCCGCGTTCGGTGCTGGGGCCGGGGCCGTCACGCAGCCAGCCGCGCCGCACCGCCGGGCCGGCAACTCGTGACCGGTGCCGGATCGAGCCCGGCAGATTGCCCAGCAGGGGTGAGGGGTCGGTGTCGCCCGCCGGCGGGGTGACGGCGGCGATGTCGCCGTCCGCGACCTCGGCGGTGAAGGCGCCCCAGTGCGCGAGGCTCGCGTGGGACTGGGGCATGGCCTGAGTTTACGGGCGGTACCGGGCCTCCCCGGGGCTGACCAACCACCCGGTTGGTATAGGTTGGCCCCAAATCCATAACCAGTACCGGAGGTCACACCATGGGCAGTGTTGTGAAGTACGAGCGCACGTTGTTCGAGCCCGAGCACGAGTTGTTCCGCGAGTCGTATCGGGCATTCCTGGACAAGCACGTCGCGCCGTTCCACGACCAGTGGGAGAAGGACAAGATCGTCGACCGCGGGGTCTGGCTGGAGGCCGGGAAGCAGGGCTTTCTCGGGATGGCGGTACCCGAGGAGTACGGCGGTGGCGGCAATGACGACTTCCGCTACAACACGATCGTCTGCGAGGAGACCGTGGCCGGCCGCTACAGCGGTATCGGCTTCAGCCTGCACAACGACGTCGTCGCGCCGTACCTGCTGCGGCTGGCCAACGAGGAGCAGAAGCAGCGCTGGCTGCCCAAGTTCTGTACCGGTGAATTGATCACGGCGATCGCAATGACCGAGCCGGGCACCGGCAGCGACCTGCAGGGCATCAAGACCCGCGCGGTCCGCGACGGTGACCACTACGTGCTCAACGGATCCAAGACGTTCATCACCAACGGCATCAACGCCGATCTGGTGATCGTCGTGGCGCAGACCGATCCGGAGAAGGGGGCCCTGGGCTTCTCGCTGGTGGTCGTCGAGCGCGGTATGGAGGGCTTCGAGCGCGGCCGGCACCTGGACAAGATCGGTCTGGACGCCCAGGACACCGCCGAGCTGTCGTTCACCGACGTCAAGGTGCCCGTGGAGAACCTCCTCGGCGAGGAGGGGCAGGGTTTCGTCTACCTGATGCAGAACCTGCCGCAGGAACGCATCTCGATCGCGATCATGGCCGCCGCGGCGATGGAGGCGGTGCTGGAGCAGACGGTGCAGTACACCAAGGAGCGCAAGGCGTTCGGCAAGCCCATCGGCAGCTTCCAGAACAGCCGCTTCCTGCTGGCCGAACTGGCCACCGAGGCCACCGTGGTGCGCATGATGGTCGACGAGTTCATCCGGCTGCACCTCGACGAGAAGCTCACCGTCGAGCAGGCCGCGATGGCCAAGTGGTACTCCAGTGAGAAGCAGGTCAGCCTCATCGACCGCTGTCTGCAGCTGCACGGCGGGTACGGCTACATGCGCGAGTACCCGGTGGCGCGGGCCTACCTGGATGCGCGGGTGCAGACCATCTACGGCGGCACGACCGAGATCATGAAGGAGATCATCGGACGTAGTTTGGGGGTCTGATCACCGGCCGTTTTTCCCGGATTACGCTTCCAGAGGCCCAAATCTGGGTCCTCAGACCCAGATATTGGGGCTTTTTTGGTCATGATCGGCCACGTTCCTTGGTTATCGTCACGTGCTGAAGCAGAGTTGTCGGGGCGGGACACTTCTGAGGAAACTTTGCCGAACGAGCGGGGAGGGCGCATGACTAGGCCGGGAGCGAGGCTGAACGCGGCCGTGTGGCGGTTGGCGGTCGGCCTGCTCGCACTGGTGGTCGCTGGTTTGATGGTGCCGGCGGTGGCATCGGCCACCCCCGAGTCGGATGCCGACGCCGCGGTCACCGCTGCCTGGCAGGCCAGTGGTGGCGATGGCGGTCCGCTCGGGCCGCGACAGGGCGGCGTGTACGCGGCGGGTGCCGGCTTCGCGCAGAACTTCGCCTCGGGCAAGATGTTCTTCACCCCGGCGACCGGCGCGCACTTCATGCAGGGCGCGATTCTGGAGAAGTACGAGTCGCTGGGCGGTCCGGCCGACGGCGACCTGGGATTCCCCACCATCGATGAGGGCGCCGGGCGCGCCCCCGACAGCCGCAACTCGACGTTCAGCGCACCTGACCATCCGGTGATCTTCTGGACGCCGGCCACGGGTGCCCGGGTCGTGCGCGGCGCCATCAACTCGGCATGGGACAAGCTCGGCGGCTCCGCCGGGGTGCTGGGCGTCCCGGCCGACGACGAGTCGTTCGACGGCGATGTGATCTCGCAGAAGTTCACCGGCGGGGAGATCTCCTGGAACCGGAAGACCAAGGAGTTCACCACGGTTCCGCCCGAACTGGTCGACCAGTTGGCGGGTCTCGAGGTGCCGACGGATCCGGCCGCGGCGATCGCCATGGCCCGGCGGGCGGCCGGCGGCTCGATGGGGCCGCTGGGAGCCAAGGAGGGCGACCAGTATCCGATCGGTGCTGACGGGATCGGGCAGAACTACGCCGGCGGCAAGATCTTCTACACCCCGGCCACCGGAGCCAACGCCATCACCGGCCAGCTGCTGGAGAAGTACGAGAGCGTCGGCGGTCCCGAGGGTGACCTGGGCTTCCCGACTGCCAGCGAGACCGAAGGCGGGCTGGGACCCAACAGCCGGATCAGCACGTTCGCCGCGGCGGACAATCCCGTCATCTTCTGGACGCCCGACTACGGCTCCGTGATCGTCCGGGGCGCGATGAAGGCGGCCTGGGACAAGCTGGGCGGGGCAAAGGGCACCCTCGGTGCCCCGATGGCCGACCAGACCGAGGACGGCACCGTCATCACCCAGCGGTTCAGCGGAGGCGCCATCTCCTGGGACCGCGCCGACAACAAGTTCACCACCGAGCCGTCGAAACTCGCCTCCGAGTTGAGCGGCTTGCAGGTCCCCGGAATCGAGCAGCCCCAGGCCGGTGGCCAGCAACCGGCCGGCGCCGACGCCGACAAGCCCTTCACCTGGCGCTGGAGCTGGTGGTGGCTGATCGCCCTGGTCCCGGTGCTGTTGCTGGCGGCCCTGATCGTCGGCGCAGCCCTGTGGCACCGTCGCCGGGCCGGTGACGGCGACGACTTCGATCACGACCCGTTCGACGACGACTACGACGGCGGTCCCGACGGATCAGGCTATGACGACGGCCGATACGACGACGCCCGCTACGGCTCGCGGGGTTACGACCAGGACGAGTACGGGCGTGACCGCGGCGCCGACGAATCCGGTGGCTACCAATCCGGGGATGCGTACGGCGAGCCCGCGACGGCGCGATTCGCCGGATCGGCCGAGGAATCGGCGGCAGCATCCCCGTACGACGGTCCGACCGATACGGCCATCCCGGTCAGTCAGTGGGCCGCCCCGCAGGGCGGGGCGCGGGCCTACGGGTCACCGGGCGACGACGAAGAGCCACCGGAGGATTCCGCGCGGTTGGCCGGCCCCGAGCAGGGCTTCGACGATTACCGCGACGATTACCGCGACGGCGACTTCGAAGACGATGACTTCGAAGAGGACGACTTCGAAGACGATTTCGAGGACGACGACTTCGCCGATGACGAAGACCTCGACGCGCCCATCGACGCCGACTTCGAGGAGGTCGCCGAGGGCGAGCAGGTCGACGGGGACCTCGAGGCGGAGTTGGCCGACGAGGACCTGGCCGATACCAGTGCACTCGCCAGCCCGGGAGCCGGCGCCGGCGAGGCAAGTGCCTTTGCGACTCTGGGCGGATTGGCGGCGAGCGATCAGGACAACGTCGACACGGCGCCGACCCGGGTGATCACCGAGGCCGAGGCGTACGGCGGCGAGGCCCACAGTGGGCGTCACGCCGCGATCGAACTCGACGAGGTGCCCGCGGTCACGGCGATCCATCTGCCTCTGGACGACCCGAACCGGGCGCCGGAGGGCTACCCGATCAAGGCCGACACCCAGACCGGCCGGTACTGGTCACCCGACAGCAGCGAGTACGACGACGCGGTGGCCGAGATTTGGTTCGCCAGCGAGGAATTCGCTCGCACGAACGGATTCGTGCGAGCCGACTGAGTCATCGGACGGGCGACATCACCACCCGTCCGATCCTCGGGTCAGATCTTGCGGATGACGGTGACGACCTTGCCGAGCACCGCTGCGTCGTTGCCCGGGATCGGGTCGTAGGCCGGGTTGTGCGGCATCAGCCAGACCTGGCCACGGGTGCGCTTGAAGGTCTTGACGGTGGCCTCACCGTCGATCATGGCCGCCACGATGTCCCCGTTGTCGGCCACACTCTGCTGGCGCACCACCACCCAGTCGCCATCGCAGATCGCGGCGTCGACCATCGAATCGCCCACCACCTTGAGCAGGAACAGCGAGCCCTCGCCGACCAGCTCGCGGGGGAGCGGGAAGACATCCTCGACGGCCTGCTCGGCCAGGATGGGGCCACCCGCGGCGATACGGCCGAGCACCGGCACGAATGTCGGCTCCGGTAGCGCGTCGGACCCGGCGACATCGGTGGACACCAACGGAGTGGCCGCCGGATCGTCGGCGGCCCGCACGTCGACCGCGCGCGGCCGGTTGGGATCGCGTCGCAGATAGCCCTTGCGTTCCAGGGTGCGCAGCTGGTGGGCGACCGAGGACGTCGACGTCAAACCGACCGCATCGCCGATCTCGCGGATGCTGGGCGGGTAGCCGCGGCTGTTCACGGACGCACGGATCACGTCGAGAATGGTCCGCTGCCGGTCGGTGAGTCCGCTGTCGGCACGGCGTGGACTCGCGCCGTCCGTTCCGGCCGGGTTGTCGGTGCTGCCGTCGTCCCTGCTGCGGTCGTCGCTCATGAGGCCGAATGTAGTCGCTGGTCGAACATTAATCAAACATGTGTTCGACGCGTGTTGCGCGCGGGTTCGCAGGTCGGGCGGATTCGACCGCGTGGAGTCGGCCATGGGGCGACTCCTTGGGCCGGGATGTGGATTCGGCGGCCCGAACTTGTCGGTGCCCTGCTCTATCGTTCGCAACAGTTCGATCACATGTTCTATTCATCGAACATGTGAGCGACTATATTCGAACACAAGAGCGAAACCGTCCCACCGAAAGGCAGTCAGATGGCGATCATCGATATCCCCGCAGATAGCCGTTCCCGTGCTGTCCGGGTCCAGTCGCAGACCCAACCGCCCCGCGCCCGCGCCCAGTTCGGTTCCGGCGCGCCCCGGCCGGTGCGCCGGGTCCGGCGGCCGGAGCCCGCGCGGCCCGCCGGTGGCGCGGTCCACTACCGCGGAACGGGTGTGCTGATGTCGCGGGCATCGCATCGCAGCCGGCCCATCACGCCGTTGACCACGGTGTTGTTGGCGCTGGTCGCGGCCGGCATCACGGTGTGGCTCGGGTTGGTGGCCCAGCTGGGCGGCGTGATGGGGAACGAGGCCGCCACACCCACCGAGCTCGCGGTGGTACAGGTGAAGTCGGGCGAGACGCTGCAGCAGGTGGCCCGACGCGTGGCCCCCGATGCCCCGGTTTCCCAGGTGGTCGAGCAGATCCGCGACCTCAACCAGCTCGAATCCTCCGCGGTCGACGCAGGCCAGACGCTGCTCGCCCCGGTTGGCTGAGCCGCGCGATGTCCGTTGAATCGTCCTGGCGGGCAGTCACACTGGCCGGCGGTGACCTGACCACCTACGCACCACTGGACCCGGCGGTGAGTCTCCCGCGGGCATCGCGGGTACGCTCAAGGGCGCTCGAACTAGTTGTCCGGCGGCATGACGAAGGAGCGGTGATGCACTGTCCTTTCTGCCGTCATCCTGATTCGCGCGTGGTCGATTCCCGGGAGACCGACGAGGGGCAGGCCATCCGGCGCCGGCGGTCATGTCCGGAATGCGGCCGTCGATTCACCACCGTGGAAACCGCGGTGCTGGCCGTGGTGAAGCGCAGCGGGGTCACCGAGCCGTTCAGCCGCGAGAAGGTCATCCGTGGTGTGCGCCGGTCCTGCCAGGGCCGGCAGGTCGACGACGACGCCCTGAACGTGTTGGCGCAGAAGGTCGAGGACGCCGTCCGCGGGCTCGGCACACCGGAGATCCCCAGCCACGAGGTCGGTTTGGCGATCCTCGGGCCGCTCCGCGAACTGGATGAGGTCGCGTACCTGCGATTCGCCTCGGTGTACCGCTCGTTCTCGTCGGCCGAGGATTTCGAACGCGAGATCGAGGCATTGCGGGCCCACCGGGCCGAGGCCTAGTTCACCGCGGGTTCAGTCCAACTGCGTGGTGCCGTCGTTGACGACGCGGCCGGCGACGCGAACCCAGCCCTCCGGGCTCCAGCGGGTCTCGATCACCGAACCCTTTCCCTGCACGATCGTCAGGTCGCGGCTGAGGTAGTCGGTCATCCGCACGGCCGCCGCGCCGGTGGCCTCATCTTCGCGGATGCCCAGGTGCGCCGCGAACATCCGGGAACGCACCACGCCCGCGTCCCGGTCCAGCCAGGTCCACAGGTAGTTCTCCACGTCGTCGGCATAGTCGTCCGGTTCGGCGGCGAAAAGTTCGTCGGTCGAGGACAGATCGTGGATGGCGAACTCCGGGGCCCACTCCGAACGCGCACTGACCGCGGCCAGATCACCGTCGTAGTCGACCTGGACGATCCCGGCGGGTACCTGCAGCGTGCGTACGGGCCGTCCGATGTCGCGCAGCCACCACGACGCCCCTACCGTCGGATGACCCGCGAAGGGCATCTCGGCGACCGGGGTGAAGATGTGGGCATGGGCCGAGCTGCCGCCCGCCGGTGGCAGATCGATGAATACGGTTTCGCTGTAACCCAATTCGGCGGCGATCCGTTGACGGTCTCCCGGTGCGACGGTGCTGTTGTCAACGACACCAAGGGGATTGCCGTACTTGCCCTCGGAGTCGGTGAATACGCGTAACACGGTGACGTCGATGGCCATAGACCGATGCTACGTTGCGACTCGTCCTCGCCGGGTGGATCACCCCGCGTCGGGGGAGAGGCAGATCAGGTCGCGCTGCGCTCGTCGGCATCCATCGCGTCGAGGACGGCGACCTGGGTGTCGAGTGATCCGCTGAGCGCGGTTTCGCTCAGGCCGGCCCGCAACAACCGGCGCAGTCGATCCTGGTCGTAGACCGAAGGATCGGTGGTGTCGATGAAGCGTTCGACCACCTCGACGAAGCGGTCGGGATCGTCGTGGAACGGAAAATGCCCGGATCCGGAGAAGATCTCCAACTGGGAACCGGGCATTGCAGCATGTGCCAACCGGGCGTGGCCGACGGGGATGACCGAATCACGTGAGCCCCAGATCAACTGGACCGGAACGGATTCGGTCAGATAACAGCGGTCCAGCATGGTGACCACCTGGCCACGCCAGTCCACCACGGCCCGCAGTGTCCGGGCGAACGCCGAGGACGCAGTCGGTTCGGGGAGATCGGCCAGGATGCGGAGCATGTCCGGGATGTCGCGCCCGAGACCGGTCGACCCCAGCACGGTCCCCGCCGCCCGGCCCACGAGCTGCAGTGCGGGCAGCACCAGCGGTAGCCGCAGCAGGGCCAGCGCCTCGCTGCCCATCGGCAGTGACGCGACGCGCAGAGCCGCATTCACGTCCTTGGTGACGCCGCCGGCGCTGACCAGGATGAGGCGGTCCACCAACTGTGGGAATTGATAGGCGAACTGCATGGCCACGCCGCCGCCCAGGGAATGGCCGATCACGGTCACCCGGTCGATGTCGAGCACGCTGAGCAGGTCGCGCATGCCGTTGGCGTATGCCGCCACCGAATAGTCGGCACGAGGTTTGTCGGAACTGCCGTGGCCGAGCAGGTCCGGGGCGATCACCGTGAAACGCTGCGCCAGCGTCGATTGCACGGTGTGCCAGGTGGTGGAGTTGTCACCGATGCCGTGGATCAGCAGGATCGTCGGCCCGGAGCCTGCCACGCGGAACGCTCGCCGGTAGCCGTGGATGGTCCGGTACTCCAGCGTCGGGGTGAGTTCGCGGACGGTCCGCAGATGGGTCTTGCGCTCGGTCATGGTGGTCAACCTCGCTCTCAGCCCGGCGCCGGGCTCCTAGGACTGGTTGTCGCCGTTCGGGAATCCGTCGCCGAACCCGTCTCGTCCGTCCTTGTACTTGTCGTCTTTGTACTTGTCGCCGGTCTGCTGGGCGAGGAACCGTTCGAACTCCGCGCCCAGCTCGTCGCCGCTGGGCAGTTCCTCGTCACGCGCCAGCAGAGAGCGATTTTCCTGAGCGGCAACGAACGCATCGTACTGGCGCTCCAACCCCGTGACCACCTGAGCGACCTCTGCGCTGGCCTCTACCTGCTCGTTGATCTTGCTGTAGACCTCGGCGCCGGCCTCGGAAAGTTTCTCCAGCGGCAGTTGTAGCGAACCCGTCCGGGCCACCTCGGCCAGCAGTGCCTCGGCGGCAGGCGGGTAGGCCGTCTGGGCCAGGTAATGCGGGACGTGCACGGTGTAGCCGACCACCTCGTGGCCGTGCTGGGCCATCCGGAACTCGAGCAGGTTGGAGACACTCGCCGGCACCTGAACTTCGCCGACCCACGGGGTGTGGTCGGCGATCAGCTCCTTGTCGTTGGCGTGGGCGGTGAGCATGACCGGGCGGGTGTGTGGCACCGCCATCGGAATGGTGCCCAGGCCGATGACCCGCCGGACCCCGAGCTGTTCGGAGAGCAGCCGCACGGCGGTGATGAAACGCTCCCACCTCAGGTCCGGTTCCAGGCCGGCCAGCAGGAGAAACGGCGTCCCGACGCCGTCGTGCAGGGCGTACAGGTTCAGCTCGGGTTCCTCGTAGCTGGTGAAGTGGTCGGTCTTGAAGGTCATCAGCGGTCTGCGGGACCGGTAGTCGAGCAGCTCGTCGATGGCGAAGGAGGCCACCAGTTCGGTGTCGAGGGTGTCCTTGAGGTGCTCGGCGGCGAGCCGGATCGCGTGACCGGCATCGGAGAACCCCTCCAGGGCGTGGATCAGCACGGGCCCGCGCCCATCCGACGAGGACAGCTGCGGAGCCGGGAACTCAAGCTCGTACATGCCGCTCTGGTCGGGCTGGTAGTGCTGGTCGGGGGTATCGCTGCTGTCGGTCATCTCGCTTCGTCTCCTCGCTGCGGCAGGGGCGCTGTGACGGCCTGCCACCGTTGTATCCAGTGTCTCGCATACCCGCGCCGCGGGTGCGTCCCGCCCCGCTAGTGCGTTCGAACGTGCGCGGACCGTCCCGGCATTCCGGCGGCCGGGCCGGCGCTCGGGCAGGATCGTGATGATGCGCGTGACCTGGCTCGGCATGCTCACCGTCACGACGGCGGTGACCGTGGCCTGTGCCGGGACGGGTGCGCCGGGCACCGGGAACGGATCCGGAGGCCCCACGACTGTGCCGCTCAGCGGCCCGCCCACTACTACGGGCCCGCGGGCCGGTGCCGCGTCGGTGCCCTCCGATCGGCGGGTGGGTGCCGTGTTCCTGGGCGGCACCGCGATCCACACCTGCACCGGGGCGGTGCTGGCGAGCGCTTCGGGCGACCTCGTCCTGACCGCTGCGCACTGCCTGCTGGACGGCGTCGAGACCACGTTCGTCCCGGGCTTCGGTGCGGGTGCCGGTGATGGCTGGCACGTCGACACCGTTTACCTGGACCCGCGTTGGATCACCGGGCAGGATCCGCAGGCCGACTACGCGATCGTGCGGGTGTCCGGGGATTCGGGCCGGAGTGTGCAGTCCGCCGCCGGTGGCGGACTGGACCTCGGTTCGGCGCCGGCGGCGGGGACCGCGGTGACGGTGACCGGTTACCCGACCGGGGAGGGCGGCACTGCGCTGGGTTGTCGGGGGATCACCGGGTGGTCGCCGCAGGGGTATCCGTCCGTGGCCTGTGAGGGCTTGACCGACGGGTTCAGCGGAGCCCCGTGGGTGTCCGGGTCGACGGTGACCGGCCTGGTGGGTGGACTCGACGGCGGCGGATGCGATGACGACGTGTCCTATTCGCCGCGCTTCGACGGCCAGATCGCCGGGGTGCTGGCCCGCGCCGAGGCGGGTGGACCCGGTGACGCGGCTCCCGCGGCGTTCGCGTCCGACTGCTAGGCGCGGAACTGGCTCAGTGCGCGCAGCTTGTTCATCACGTCCAGGGCCGCGACCTTGTAGGCCTCCGAGAACGTCGGATAGTTGAACACGGCGTCGACCAGGTATTCCACGGTGCCGCCGCAACCCATCACGGCCTGGCCGATGTGCACCATCTCGGTGGCGTTGGTGCCGAAGATGTGCACCCCGAGCACTCGCAGATCCTCGGTGGACACCAGCAGTTTGAGCATGCCGTAGGAATCACCGGCGATCTGTCCGCGGGCCAGTTCGCGGTAGCGCGACACACCTACCTCGTAGGGGATCGAGTCCTTGGTCAGGTCCACCTCGGTGGCCCCGACGAAGGACACCTCCGGGATCGAGTAGATGCCGATCGGCTGCAGGCTCATCATGCCCTTGGTCGGTTCGCCGAAGGCGTGGTAGGCCGCCAGCCGGCCCTGCTCCATCGACGTGGCGGCCAGCGCCGGGAATCCGATGACATCGCCGACGGCGTAGATGTGGTCGACCTTGGTGGTGAAGTTGTCGTCGACGTAGATGCGGCCGCGGTTGTCGGCCTCCAGACCGGCGTTGGCCAGATCGAGTTGATCGGTCTGGCCCTGTCGCCCGGCCGAATACATCACGGTCTCGGCGGGGATCTGCTTGCCGCTGGCCAGGGTGGTCACCGTGCCGGACGGGCCGACGTCGACAGCGGTCACCTCCTCGCCGAACCGGAATGTCACCGCGAGGTCGCGGAGATGGAAACGCAATGACTCGATGATCTCGGGATCGCAGAACTCCAGCATGGTGTCGCGCTTCTCGACCACGGTGACCTTGGTGCCCAGGGCGGCGAACATCGAGGCGTATTCGATGCCGATGACGCCGGCGCCGACCACCACCATCGAGGCGGGCAGCGTCGTGAGATCGAGGATGCCGTCGGAATCCAGCACCCGCGCCTCGTCGAACTTCACCCCGGCGGGCCGGGCCGGTTTGGTCCCGGTCGCGATGACGATGAAACGGCCACGGACGGAGACGAGTTCGGCGCGGGCGGGGTCCTCGACGATGATCGTGTGTTCATCGGAGAACCGTCCGTTCCCGGTGTAGAGCTCGATCCGGTTGCGCATCAACTGGGAACGCACCACGTCGTTCTCCTTGCCGATGACGTGCTGGGTGCGCGACAGCAGATCGGCCGGGGTGATCTTGTCCTTGACGCGGTAGCTGGCGCCGTAGAGTTCGCGCTGGCTCATGCCGGTGAGGTAGACAACGGCCTCTCGCAGGGTCTTCGACGGGATCGTGCCGGTGTTGACGCACACGCCGCCGAGCATCATGCCCCGTTCGATCACCGCAACGGTCTTGCCGAGCTTCGCCGCGGCGATGGCGGCGCGTTGCCCGCCGGGACCCGAACCGATGACGACGAGGTCGTATTCCTGCATCGAACCCATGGCACAACTGTCTACGCGGGGTTGCCTGCACGGCACATGTGGCCGACGCCGAATACCGGGTGAACATATGTCGCCGGGTTATCCCCAGTCGGATTCATCCACAACTGCGGCGATTCCGCTCGTGCCGCCCTGTTCGGCCCGCGAGGGGTGACGGCACCGGTTGGCACGGTCGGCCCATGACCACACCACCGCCGTCCACGCCCCACTTCGACTTCCACCTGAGCAATCCCGGTGCGCTGATCGCCGCCATACCCGCGGTGCTCGGTTTCGTGCCGCACAGGAGCCTCGTCCTGGTCACCATCGATCGCGGCGAGTTGGGCTGTGTCATGCGTGCCGATCTGGCCGATGACATGACCGACCGGATCGAGTACCTCGCCGACCTGGCGGCCGCGGCCGGCGCCGACGCGGTGATCGCGGTGGTGGTGGACGCGGCCAGTTCGGACTGTCGGGCGTGCGATGACCGCTATCGCGACCTGACGCTGCTACTGGTCGACGAACTGGCCGCCGTCGGCGTCGAACTCTGTGCCGCCCACGTCGTCGACCAGGTGGCCGCCGGTGGATTCTGGCGCTGTGCCGACGGTTGTGGTGAGGAAGGCCGCGTCGATGACCCAGGTGCCTCACCGTTGGCGGCGGCCGCCGTGCTCGACGGTCGGCGGCTCTATGGCAGTCGGGACGAACTACTGCAGGTGATCCGGCCGGATCCGGTCGCCGGCGCCTCGATGAAGCGGAAGTTGGCGCTCGCGGCCCGGCCGCCGGGTGGCGCGGTGTCTCGTCCCGACGCGGATGTGCGCCGTGACGTCGAGGCCGCGCTGACGGCGGCCCAGCAGGTGGCCGCGGGCGACCAGCCGGGCCGTGACGAACTGGTCCGGCTGGCCCTCGGGCTGGCCGATCCCAGGGTCCGCGACACGCTCTACGCGTTGGCGGTCGGGGAGTGCGCCGAGCAGGCCGAGTCCCTGTGGGCCCTGCTGGCCCGAAATCTCCCCGAGCCGTGGCGGGTGGAAGCGCTTGTTCTGCTGGCGTTTTCGGCGTACTCCCGCGGGGACGGCCCGTTGGCCGGAGTGTCGCTGGAGGCCGCCCTGCGGTCGCGGCCGACGCATCGGATGGCCGGCATGCTCGACACCGCACTGCAATCGGGAATGCGGCCCGACCGGATCCGCGAATTGGCGCTCACCGGCTACCGGCTGGCCGAGCAGGTCGGCGTGCAGTTGCCGCCCCGACGCACGTGGGGCCGCCGGGCGGGTTGAGTGGCTACACCTTTTCGACGCGGACGGCGTGCGCCATGTGATGGGGGAGTTCCACTTGTTCGTGCCCGGGGATCACGATCATCACGCCGCCGTGGTCGTTCGCCTCGACGGTGACCCTCGCATTCGGCACCACGCCGGCGTCCTTGAGCCGGCCGATCAGCTCGGTGTCGCCCTGAACGTGTTCGGTCAGCTGGCGCACCACCACGGCCACCGGCAACCCGACCGGGAGCTCGGTGAGCCGGACCAGGCTGACGTCGTCGAAACCGGCCGAGCCGACCCCGAGATCCGACAAACCCGGGATGGGGTTGCCGAACGGCGAGGTGGTCGGGTTGTCGAGCACCTGGACCAGGCGCCGCTCGACGTCCTCGCTCATGACGTGCTCCCAGCGGCAGGCCTCGGCGTGGACGTCCTCCCACGGCAGCCCGATCACATCGACGAGCAACCGCTCGGCCAGGCGGTGCTTGCGCATCACCGCGACCGCGAGGGCGCGGCCCTTGTCGGTCAGTTCCAGGTGCCGGTCGCCGGCGACGTGCAGCAGACCGTCACGTTCCATCCGTGACACCGTCTGGCTGACCGTCGGCCCGCTCTGGTCGAGCCGTTCGGCGATGCGGGCACGCAACGGCACCACGCCCTCTTCCTCGAGGTCGTAGATCGTCCGTAGGTACATCTCGGTGGTGTCGACCAGATCGTTCATGCGCGCCTTCCCAGCCCAAACGTCACCGCACAGTCTACCGTTTCCGGCGTTTGAACTGCGGCGCAACATCGGGGCGTCGGGCACGTCACATCGTGCGGCAAAACCGCAGGACATGCCCGGATATGCGATGCGCCCCGCCGGGGAACCCGGCGGGGCGCATCGGTGAGCTCAGGAGGTCTAGCTGGCGTAGGAGCGGAGCCGGTCGGCACGCTCGCCGTTGCGGAGCTTGGACATCACCTCACGCTCGATCTGGCGGACCCGCTCACGGGACAGACCGAACAGCTTGCCGATCTGGTCCAGGGTGCGGGGCTGGCCGTCGTCGAGGCCGAACCGCAGCCGGATCACCTGCTGCTCACGCTCGTCGAGCGTGGCCAGCACGTGCCGGATGTCGGTGTGCAGCAGTTCCGAGATGACCGCGTTCTCGGCCGACATCGCCTCGGAGTCCTCGATGAAGTCGCCCAGCGGAGCCTCCTCGTCGGTTCCGACCGGCATGTCCAGGCTCACCGGGTCGCGGCTGTGCTCCAGCAGGTCGTTGATCTTCTCGACCGGGATGCCCGACTCTTCGGCCAGTTCCTCGTCGGTGGCCTCACGGCCGAGGTTCTGGTGCATCTCGCGCTTGATCCGGGCGAGCTTGTTGACCTGCTCGACCAGGTGGACCGGGAGCCGGATGGTGCGGCTCTGGTCGGCCATGCCGCGGGTGATGGCCTGGCGGATCCACCAGGTGGCATACGTGGAGAACTTGAAGCCCTTGGTGTAGTCGAACTTCTCCATCGCGCGGATCAGACCCAGGTTGCCTTCCTGGATCAGGTCCAGCAGCGGCATACCCCGGCCGGTGTAGCGCTTGGCCAGCGACACCACCAGGCGCAGGTTGGCCTCCAGCAGGTGCCGGCGTGCGGCCTCGCCGTCGCGGACCACCGCGGCCAGATCCCGCTTGCGGTTCTCGCCCAGGCGCTTCTTGGTGTTCAGCACATGCTGGGCGTACAAGCCTGCCTCGATGCGCTTGGCGAGCTCTACCTCATCGGCGGCGTTGAGCAACGCCGTTTTGCCGATGCCGTTCAGATACACGCGCACGAGGTCGGCGGCAGGGCTCTGGGCGTCCAGATCGCTGTCGACGCGGCTTGTGGTGGCATTTGCCATGACGGCCTCCTGATCGGCTCGAACTGTCATGATCTACAACGTCGTAGGCGTCATGAGAGTTCCCGCCGATCTCCGGATTCATGCCCGTTGAGCTGCAGTTTTTCCGAAGCGACCTGAGAATGTCCTGAGAATGGCTAAAGAAGCCGCTCAGCTGGGGGCATCGTGGTCGGAGCGCGCCGCGTCGGGTTGCGGTGGCATAACGCGGTCACTCTGTAACGCCGGCCGCTCCGCGGTGGGGAACAGCGGGATCCGATTCCCGCGTCCGGAGTAACGGCGTGGCTCCTCGGCGCTGCGCGGAGGACGGTCGTTGGCGATGAGCACCGCCATCCACGGCAGCGGGATCGACACCAGGATGATGGCGAGCGAGATGAGCCCGTTCTGCCAGATGTTGTAGGCAACGGCGGCCAGGATGAGCGCCGGGATGCGGAACGCCATCAAGGTCAGGTACTTGCGGACGCGTTGCCGATGCTGCACCTCGTAGGCGGGTGCGGCTCGGGTGATGAGGACCGGGCGGGCTTCAGCGCCGAAATCGTCGCCGGAATCGTCGTTGAAACTCAGCTCGTGGCTTTGTTTCATGCCTCTACTGTTCCACACGGCTGCCGGGCCGTGACAGGTGGATTTCCCTGCGCACCGCAGCCAGGCACAATAGAAACATGCAGACCCAGACCATCGAGCGCCCGGATACCGACGAACGCGTCGACGACGGGACGGACGACGACAGCCCCAAGTTCTTCCATTACGTCAAGAAGGACAAGATCGCCGAAAGCGCCGTCATGGGTACGCATGTGGTCGCGCTGTGCGGCGAGGTCTTCCCGGTGACGAAGTCGCCCAAGCCGGGTTCTCCCGTGTGCCCGGACTGCAAGAAGATCTACGAGCAGCTCAAGAAGTAGGCGGCTGCCGAGACGGTTCGACGGGTTCGGGCTCGGGCACGGGCGTGGCAGCCGGTGCCTGGGCGCCACCGTTGACGGTGCCGTTGAGCGCCTTGAGCTCCAGCCATTCCCGCAGTCTCCTGGCGTGGGTGTCCGACGCCGGCCACTCCTCTTGGATCGCGGCGTTGAGCTCGGCGCCGAACATCACGGCGAACCCCAGGAAGAACGCGAACAACAGGAACGCGATCGGCGTGGCCAGCGCGCCGTAGGTGTAGCCGGTGCTGGTGATCCAGGTCAGGTAGATCCGGAGCCCGAACGTGGCGACCAGGAACACCACGGTCGCCAGCACCGCCCCGAGCATCAGGCGGTGCGTCGGGATCGGTGCGGGCAGCGAGACCCGGTACAGGATGGTCACCCCCACGAACACCGTCAGGAACAACGCCGGGTAGTAGCCGTAGCGCAGCACGTTGTCCCAGCTGTCCGGGATGTGTTCGGAGATCGTCCGCGGGCCCAGCGCCACCAGCGGCGCCATGCCGATCGCGGAGATCAGCATGATCACGTACAGCCCCAGCGCGTAGAAGCGCTGCCGCACCGGATGCCGCAGGGGTGTCTGATCGTGGGCCTCCACGATGGAGTCCACGAACGCCGATACTGCCGACGACCCGGCCCACAGCGAGATCACGAAACCCACCGAGACCACCTCGCCCCGGGCGCCCTTCACGATGTCGCGGATCGTCGGTTCGATGATCTCGTTGACGACGTTGGGGGAGAAGAAGCTGTTCGCCGCGTTGATCAGCTGATCCTGGATCGTCGGCAGCGTGTCCGGCCCGAACAACGGAGCGATGTAGGCCAGGCTGCCGAGCATCCCCAGCAGTAGGGGAGGCAGTGACAACGCGCACCAGAACGCCGCCTGCGCCGATTCCGAGAAGATGGAATCGTCCCAGCTCTTCGACAACGTGCGTCGAGTGATATGCCAGATGTGGTGGCGTGATGGTGGTACTGGAAGCGGCTGGCCAGTCATGACCAGTCAAGCATTACTGACGAAACGTGCTCCTGCCCAGGCGGGTGGTGTCGGAGGTGCCGACCGATGATCGTCAGGCGTCTGCGGTGCTGGTCTCCAGCACCGCGGCCAGCTCGACCAGCTTGGCTTCGTGTTCGTTCGCGTGGTGCTGGCAGAAGAGCAGCTCGGCGCCTGAAGGCAGCTTCGCGCGCACCCGTGCGGCCGCACCGCAACGATCGCAGCGATCGGCTCTGGTTAGCTCCGGGCTTGTCAGAGTTGCGTTCATGGCTCCTCCGTCTTCTCCTCTGCGCATCTCGGCAAAGGCGCCGAGACTGCGTATCTCTACTCTGTCAGACGTTTTGGATTCCGGCCTTGTTCCCCAAGGGTTCACCGGTGTGTCGTGTCTCACTCGGTCGCGGTGTTGCTGGCTGCTCCGGCCGACGGTAAGCATCGGTCATGCCTTCGTCGCCGCGTGTCCTGGTTCACATGTGCAGCGTCGACGATTGGCTGACGGCCCAGGGTAGCGGCCGGCTGCGGCCGGACTCACTGCGGACGCAAGGTTTCGTGCATCTCTCGGCGCCCGAGCAGGTGCACCTGCCTGCCAACCGGCTGTACCCGGGACGCCGTGACCTGATCCTGCTGTACATCGACCCGGCGAAGCTGGCGGATCCGGTGCGCTGGGAACCGGGTGTGTCAACGGACCCGGACGCGATGTTGTTCCCCCATCTGTACGGTCCGCTGCCGGTGGCCGCGGTGATGAGCATCGCGGACTATCTGCCCGACGGCGAGGGGCGGTTCGCTCCGGTGGGCGACACGCCGCTTTCCTAGCGCGCAGCCCGGGCCCTCGGGCGGCGCGTGACATGCTCATCGGGTGTCCGGCGCGGCCCAGAATCGGCAGGGCGCGGCCACCCGGCTGCGTCTGGTGAAGGCTGCCGAGCGCCTGTTCGCCACCCAGGGCGTGGATGCGGTGTCGGTGCGGGCGGTGAATGCGGCGGCCGGCCTCGGGGCGGCGTCGGTGCATTACCACTTCGGTTCCAAGGACGAGCTGCTGCGCGCGGTGCTGACCGATGTCGGGGCCCCGGTGCGCGACGAGATCGCGGCCAATGTGGCCACGCTCGCGGGCGACGCCGCGCCGCCGAGCCCCGACGCGCTGGTGCGTGCGGTCACCGAGCCGTATCTGAAACTTCTTCTGCGCCACCGGGTCCGGGGGATGCGGTGGATCAAGATCATCGCGCAGATCTCGCAGGAGAACAACCCGGTGTTGCTCGACACCGAGCAGCATCTGCCCGATGAGCTTTTCGCCCAGGTGCAGCGCGCGTTTCCGGATTCCGATCCGGCGCGGCTGGAGTTGCGCTGGGCGATCTCGATCATGAACTTCATCCAGGCGCTGAGCCGCGCCGACGAATGGCGGCTCGGCGGCAGTCGGCTGTCCGAATCGGAGCTGAGGGACTTCTACGAAGACCTGGTGAGCTTCGTTGTGGGCGGGGTCGATCGACTACTCGGTTCCTGACGGGCCACGACGGGACGTCCGTAGTTCTTGCGGGCCAAATTTATGGATCACTTGATCCAATCAAACGCTCCAGATAGTGTCCCGGGCATGTGGAAAGCGAGTTCGATGAAGTTCGGCGCGTTCCTGGCGCCGTATCACCCCCTCAATGCCGACCCGGCCCTGCAGCTACGCCGCGACATCGACCTGATGACGCACCTCGACCATCTCGGTTTCGACGAAGCCTGGATGGGTGAACATCACTCGACGGGCTCTGAGATCGTCCCTGCCCCAGACGTGTTCATCGCCGCAGCGGCCGAGCGCACCGAGCGGATCCGGTTCGGCACCGGCGTGATGTCACTGCCGTATCACCATCCGCTCGTCACCGCGGACCGCATCACCCAGCTCGACCTGCAGACCCGCGGCCGGCTGATCGTCGGCACCGGCCCGGGCAAGATCCCGCTGGACGCGCACATGATGGGGATCAACCCGATCGATCAGCGCCGAATGCAGGGTGAGGCGCTGGAGGCGGTGCTGAGGCTGCTGCGCGGCGAGGTCGTCGACATGGAGACCGATTGGTTCACGCTGCGCGACGCGCGGGCCCAGCTGCCCACCTACGATCCGGCCGGCATCGAGGTGGCGACCGCCTCGACCATCTCTCCGAACGGCTCGGTGCTGGCCGGCACGCACGGATTGTCCCTGCTGTCGCTGGCCGCCAGCTCGCCGAGCGGGTTCGAGGTGCTCGACCGCAACTGGGGTGTGTACGAGAAGGTTTCGGCCGAGAACGGGTTCCAGGCCGACCGCTCCACCTGGCGGCTGGTCAATCCGATCTTCATCGCCGAGACCCGGGCCGAGGCCGAACGGGCCGTCAGCCGCCGGATCCACGCCATCGCCGAGTACGTCAACCGGCAGCAGGGCATCAACCCGGACTGGGCGCAGACTCCCGAGGGCATCATCAACCAGTGGCGGACCGATAACCTCGGTGAGTTCGGCCAGGTCATCATCGGTACTCCCGAAGACGCGATCGCGCAGATCGAGCGGCTCATCGAGAAGACCGGCGGATTCGGGACGCTGCTGATCATGCATGTCGACATGGCGAGCTGGGAGGACACCTTGCGCAGCTACGAGCTGTTCGCCTCCGAGGTCATCCCGCACTTCAAGAACCGCAACGTGGGCAGGCAGGCCAGCCTGCAGTTCGCCGAGGACAATTCGGAATACCTGCTCGGCGGTCTGATCGGGGCCATCACCAAGGCGCACACGGACTATTACGGTCAGCCTGCCGAGCAGCTCGCCGGGCAGGGGGCCTGATGCGCGCGGCGAAGTACTTCGAGGGCCGGTTCACCGTCACCGACGTCGACGAGCCACCGGCCACCGGCCCGGGTCAGCTGCGCATCAAGGTCGCGGCCTGTGGCATCTGCGGCAGCGACCTGAGCATGTCCAAGGATCCATGCCGTTTCGTCGAGGTGGCGGCAGGCGCCGGCTACCCGTTCGCGGTGTTCGATCACAGCAAGCCGGTGGTGCTCGGGCATGAGTACGCCGGGACAGTCGTCGAATGCGGTTCGGATGTCACCGATTTCGAGGTGGGCGACCGGGTCGCCGGTATCGGGGTTGCCACCGAGGCCAACGGCATGCCGACGATCATCGGCTACTCCAACGACTACCACGGAGCCTTCGGGGAGACGATCGTCGTCGACGCGTTCTGGGTGCGCAAGGTGCCCGACGGGTTGTCGCTCGAGCACGCGACGCTCGCCGAACCGCTGCATGTCGGCGAGATGCACGTCCAGCAGTCGGGTCTGACCGAGGTCGACGCCGCCCTCGTGATCGGTTGTGGCTCGATCGGTCTCGGCACGATCCTGGCCGCCAAGGCGCACGGTGCGCACACGGTGATCGCGTCCGAGCCGTCGCCGAAGCGCCGCGAACTGGCCGTCAAGATGGGCGCCGACATCGTGGTGGACCCCGATGAGCAGGATCCCATCGAACTGTGGAATTCGATGGTGGCGAATGGAGGCGGCGGCTCGGCCGATGTGGAGGGAATCCTCATCGCCTATGAGTGCAGCGGGCGGGTCGGCACCCTGAACCGGTTGACCCACACCCTGCCCTTCGGCTCCCGGATCCAGGTCGTGGCCTCACCTTTCGGTGAAGAGACGATCATTCCGGTGGTCGCACAGTTCCGGCAGATCGCGATCAACTTCGGTCACGGCCCCTACCATGAGGCCTACGACACGGTGCTGAAACGGTTGGCCGACGGCGAGATCGACGCCGAGGCGATAATCACCGGGCGGGTCGGCCTGGACGGTCTGGGCGATGCCTTTACCGCGCTGCGCGATCCGGAGGCGCACGTCAAGATCCTGGTGCTGCCCGGCCGGTGAGATGGTGGGCTAGGGCTGGTTGCGCTCGGCGAGCAGTGTCGAGCGCAACCGCCGGCCCACCAGCCCGCGGGACGGCCGCGACCGCTGTTGGACCAGGGAACGCGCCCTCCCGCCTGGCCTGGTGCAGCGCGCGCGACTGGTCGATCCGGAACTCAGGCGGTGGGCACCGGGGTGACCGGGATCCGGCCGGCGCTGGCACCACCGTCGACGGTCAGATCGGCGCCGGTGATGTACGACGAGGCATCCGAGGCCAGGAATGCCACCACTTCGGCAACTTCGTCCGGAGTGCCGACCCGGGTCAGTGGTGCGCCCGGATGGCCGCCGAGTCCCCGATGGACGTCGAGGTGGGCGATCATCGGCGTGTCGATCATGCCGGGATACACGGTGTTGACACGAATGCCCAAGGGGCCCAGCTCGATTGCCGCGACCTTGGACATACCGCGCAGACCCCATTTGGACGCGCCGTAGGCCGTGTAGCCGGCGAGTCCCTGCACACCCGCCTGCGACGAGATGTTGACGATCGATCCGCCGCCGGCCGCCTTCATGGGTTCGGTGACCGCCTGCATGCCGAGGAACGCGCCGATGAGGTTGACCCGCAGCATCTGCTCGAATCCGGGAGCGTCCTGCTCGGCCAGCGGAACCACCTTGCAGATGGCGGCGTTGTTCACCAGTGCGTCCAGGCGGCCGAACTCGGCGACCGCGGTGTCGACGACTGTGCGCCAATCACTTTCGTTGCCGACGTCGTGACGGACGAAGCGGGCGGCGGCGCCGATGGATTCGGCGACCTGCCGGCCCTCCTCGACGAGGACGTCGGTCAGCACCACCTTGGCGCCCAGCGTGGCGAACAACCGCGCTTCGGCTTCACCCTGTCCGCGGGCGGCACCGGTGACGATCGCGACCTTGCCGGAGAGGTCGACCCCGGCCATCAGTCGTTGTCCTGGTCGATGCCGGTCAGCATGAGTTCGGAGACACGGCGCGGGAATTCGGTGAGCTTGGCCATCGGAACGATGTTGCGCGGCAGGATGACATGCCGGCGGTTGTGCTGGATGGCCTCGGCGATGGCCTCGGAAACCGCCACCGGGTCCAGGGATTCGCGCGGGATCATCCGCCAGCGGATCGACCGTTCGATGGTGCGCCGGGCCGGGCCGAACGCGCGGATGTGGTCGATCATGTCGGTCTTGACCTCACCGATCTGCACCAGCGTGGTGCCGACCGGCTTGCCCCGCAACTCACCCCGGATACCCGCGGTGAAATGACTCAGGCCGGCCTTCGACGTGCCGTACAGCGTCAGTCCGGGGCCCTGCGAGATGGCGCCCATCGACGACACGTTGACGATGTGGCCACGCCCGCGCTGCACCATGCGCGGCATCGCCTGACGGCAGATCTCCATCGGCGCTGCGAGGTTGACCTGCAGCAGGTCACGGATCTGCTCGGGGCTGACCTGGTGGAACCGGCCGACATGGTCGATGCCCGCGTTGTTGATCACGATGTCCACCGGCCCGTCGGCCTCGACGCGGTCGATGAGGCCCTCCACCGCCGCCGGGTCACCCAGGTCGGTCGGGTAGGCCTTGCCGTCCAGTTCCTTGGCCAGCAGCTCGAGCGCATCGGCGTTACGGGCCACCAGAGCGACGTCGACGCCGCGGGCGGCCAGCACCTCGGCGATGCTCTTGCCGAGGCCGCGGCTGGCGCCGGTGACCAGGGCGCGGGTGTTTCTCAGCTCCATGGGATGCCTTTCAGAAGTTCGGAAAGTGTTGTGGTCGGTCAGTTCTCGTGGTTCACGGCGTCGCGGATGACGGCGCACACGTCTTCGGTGGCCTCCGCCGCGGCTGGGAGATGGTCGGCGAGGTTGAAGAATCCATGGAACCCACGCTCATAGCGGCGGACGCTGACCTTGGCGCCGGCCTCGGCGAGCCTGCGGGCGTATTCCTCGCCCTCCTCGCACAGCGGATCCAGGGCGCCGGTCAGCACGTGTGCGTCCGGGAGTCCGGTCATGTCACCGAGAATCGGGGATGCCGAGACTGCGGCACGGTCGCCGTCACGGCCGAGGTACTGCGCGGTGAACCACTGCATGTGCTCGGCGGTCAGCACCCCGCTCTTGGTGTGCGGGCTGGACAGCGACGATTTGCGGCGCTGGTCGACAACCGGATAGATCAGGACCTGGAACGCGATGGCCGGGCCGCCACGGTCGCGGGCGGTCATGGCGACCACGGCGGCGAGGTTGCCGCCCGCGCTGTCGCCCGCGACCACCAGCCGGGTCGGATCGCCACCGAGTTCTGCGGCGTTGGCGGCCACCCATTCCGTTGCCGCCCAGGCATCTTCGACCGCGGCCGGATACGGATGCTCCGGTGCCAGCCGATAGTCGACCGAGACCACGATCGCGCCGATACCGTTGGTGAGCCTGCGGCAGCATGAGTCGTGCGAGTCGAGATCGCACAGGACGAATCCGCCGCCGTGGAAGTACACGAGGACAGGTAGGCCGGCGGCGGTGTCGATGCGGGAGTCCTCCGCCTCGAGCGGCTGATAGATCCGCACCGGAATATCGCCGGCGGGCCCTGGGACGGAGCGGTTTTCGACGCCCGCGACCGGAACCGGTTTGGCCGGGCGGCGGCTGGCCTTCAACCGTGCGCGCACCTCTGCCGCGGCGGCGATGGGGTCGAGGACACCGTCGGCGATCGGGGCGAACGCGTCGCCCATACGGTTGGCGACCTCGCGCTTCATCGTGTCGGAATCGCTCACTTGGTGCCCCCGGTCAGCTCGCCGCGCAGCACCTTGCCGGTGGCGTTGCGGGGGAGCCTGCTGAGGAACTCGACGTCCCGCGGGACCTTGTAGCGGGCCAGATTCGCCCGCACGTAGTCCTTGATGTCGTCGGGGGTGACGGTGGCACCGTCGATCGGTACCACGTAGGCGTTGAGCCGTTGACCGAAATCCTCGTCGCTGACTCCGATCACAGCGGCCTCGTCGACATCGACGTGGCCATTGATGAGGTTCTCGACCTCGAGGGGGTAGACGTTCTCGCCGCCGCAGATCACCATGTCGTCGTCGCGGCCGTCCACATAGAGGCGCCCGGTCTCGTCGAAGTGGCCGACGTCGCCGCTGCTCTGCAGTCCGTCGATGGACTCCTTGGTGCGACCGTCGGTGTACCCGGCGAAGCTCACGTCGCTGCCGGCGAAGATCCGGCCGATCACACCGGGTTCGGTGATCTCGTTGCCCGCCGAGTCGTACAGTCGTACTGCGCAGCCGACCGGCGCGCGGCCGGCGGTACGGGGATCATGTTGCAGGTCTTCGGGCATCGCGACGGTCATCACCGCGAGCTCGGTCGATCCGTAGAGGTTGTAGAGCACCGGGCCGAACTCGGCGAGTGTGCGCTCGACCAGGTCGGGTGACATCACCGCGCCCGAGACGAAGATGATCTTGAGTGACGATGTGTCGTAGGAGTCGCGAACATCCTTGGGCAGGGCCAGGATTCGTTGCAGTATCGTGGGCACCACGACCAGTACGTCGCAGCGGTGGTTCTGCACCGCGCGCAGCGTCGACTCGGGGTCGAACTTGCGGCGCAGCACCAGGCGGTTGCCGAGGGCCAGTGACAGTACGGCTTGGCCCAGACCGGTGCCGTGGAACATCGGCGCGGCGAGCATGCAGGTCTGACCGCGGCGGCGCGGCACCCGGTCCAGCAGCTGCGCCGAGAACAGGGGAGAGGTCTTGCCGCGCGGCGCGCCCTTGGGCGTGCCGGTGGTTCCGCTGGTCAGCAGGGTCATGCCGCCGGGCTTGGCGGGGGCGGCCACCGGCGCCGGCGAGGTCGCGGCGATCAGGCCTTCCAGCGAACCCTCGACATCGGAGGTCGAGCGTGCGTCGGTCCAGGCCAGGAACCGGCGTACCCCGGGGTCGATGGCACTCACCAGATCGGTGAACTCCTCGTCGTACACCAGGACATTGACCTTCTCGCGGACCGCGACATCGGCGAGCTGCGGCTTGGCGAAACCGGTGTTCATCAACAGCAGCTGCGCCCCGGCCTTGCCGGTCGCGGCCAGGATGGTGACGAGTCCGCGGTGGTCCCGGCACAGCGCCGCGATCACCGAGCCCGGCCCGATGCCCCGGGAGTTCCAGGCCCGGGTCAGGGCGTTCACCCGATCGTTGAGCTGGGCGAACGTGACATCGCCCCATTCGTCGGTGATGGCGATGGCGTTGGGGTCGCGGGTGGCGGCGCTCTCGATGACGGCGGCGAATCCGCCGAACTGACGGACCAGCTTCGCCTGCCGGATTCCGTCGGCGGCTCCTCCGGACAATCCCGATTCGCGGAGCACAGCAATGCTTCGGGCGATCACCCGAAACCGGTGGACTCTGGCGGCTAGTCGGGCGCGTCGCGGATTGCCTTGCTTCATGGCGCAAACCGTACGGCGGGCGCCCGAAGGGGTCAGGCCTCAAGTCTCGCTGGGCGAGACAGCTTGTCTCGTGTGACACACGTATGGACAAGAGTGATGGCAGCCACAACATGTGCCGTATCGGCGGCCGGACAAGCGAGGTGAGAATGCGGCGTTTGAAAGGTGAGGACAACAGCTTCCTCGCATGGGAGAGCCCCGTGCAACCCCAACACACGATCAAGGCCGTGGTGCTGGATCCCAGCAAGGTTTCCGAGCCCCTCACCTTCGACCGGCTCAAGACGGCCGTCCAGGGCTGGGTCGATCAGGTCGAGCCACTGCAGTGGCAACTGCTCTCGCCGCGCGTGGGATTCGGCCGGCCGTGGTGGATCTCGCGCCCGCAGATCGACATCGACCACCACATCCAGCGGACCACGGCTCCTGCACCGGGCGGCGACGAGGAACTGGCCGCGACCATCGGCGAGATCTTCGAGGCGGGCCTGGACCGCGACCGGCCGGCCTGGCAGCTCTGGTACGTCGAGGGTCTCGCCGGCGGCCGCGTCGCGCTGGTGCTGAAGATCCACCACGCCGTCGCCGACGGCACCGCCTCGCTGCGGCTGCTGGAAATGCTCTACAGCGCGGATCCGGAGACACCGCTGCCGCGGCCGCGGCCGACATCGCTGCTGAACGAGCGGCGACCGGCACCGTGGGTCTGGTGGCCGTTGGTGCTGCGCCACCAGATCGCCGCACTGGCCCGATTCCCCAGCATCATCGCCCGCACGGTGGCGGTCACCGGCGTGATCCGGCGCCGGCAGAAGGCCGGAAAGCCCGGATACGCCGAGGCTTTCGCCGCACCCGCCATGCCGTTCAACGAACCGTTCTCGGCCAGCCGCCGGTTCGCCTACCGGCGTTGCGACGTGACCGAGATCAAAAGGGTGTCCAAAGCTTTCGGCGTCACGATCAACGACGTCTTCCTGAGCATCTGCGGTGGCGCGCTGCGCGAATACCTGGCCGAGAACGGACAGCTCAGCGACGAGAGCATGACCGCGGTGGTGCCCGTCTCGATGCGCCCGGCCGAAACCGAGGCCGAGTGGGGCAACAAGGTGGCCCGGTGGAACGTCGACCTCGCGACGCACATCGCCGACCCGGTGGAGCGCCTGACGGCGATCGCCGCGGCGACCCGTACCGCGCGTGAGGTTCAGGCCGAGCGTGATGCCTGGTTGCAGCACGACTGGATGGAGTACTGGCCGCTGTTCTGGCTGTACTCGCGAGTGCTGCCGATTCTCGGCGCCAAGTTCAAGCGCCGACCGATGTTCAGCCTCATCGCGTCGAACATGCGTGGCCCGCAGCGCACCCTGTATTGGGGCGGTGCGCCGATCGAGCAGTTGATCTCGTCGGGCCCGATCGTGTTCCCGATGGGATTGAACTTCACCGGGTGGAGCTACCGCGACGAGATGGCGATCTGCGTGCTGACCTGCGGCAACCAGGTGTCGGATCCGTACGGTATCGCTGATCGGGTGCCGCAGGCCCTGGCCGAACTGTCCGCGCGGGCCGATTCAGCGGCGGGCACCGGAATCGTCGGCGATCCCCCGGATCGTCAGGCGGTATCCGGCTAGGACGTCGAGCCAGAGGCGGGCCACCGGGTCGGTCGTGTCGAGCGCGTGGCGGCTACCGCTGCCGAGCAGTTGATCGGCAGCGTTGCGGGCGCGGGCGACGGCCTGCCGTTGCGCCGTGGCGGCATCGGGAGCGGTGGCACCCAGCGACCCGGTGAGTTGCAGCCGGGCGGCATCGATGTCCGATGCCGCCCGGGCCACCAGCACGGCGGACGAGGTCAGCTCGGCGGCGTCCTCGCTGCCGTACGAGGTGGCCAACCGCCGCCGCACCTGACCGACATGGGCCCGCCACACACCGGATGCCGCACCGATCACCGCCGCCGCTTGCCCGGCCCCGGTGACGATCCGGGCATCGGGATCGTCGAATTGTTCTGTGCCACTAACGATGTCGGCTTCGCGCCGGAACACTGCGGACTCGTCGACGGCGGCATCGGTGACCGCCACGTCGCCGATTCCGGCGTCTGCCAGGCCGTGCCGGTCGACGTGTTGCTCCACCTGCACCGTGTCGCGCGGAACCAGGACGCACACCGTGGCGCCCTCGTCGAGGGCGCTCAGCTGAAACCAGTCCGCGGTCGCGGCGCCGGTGACCGAGTCCCACCGGCCGGTCAGTTCCAGGTGCCCGTGTTGGCGGGTCAGACGTCCGGACACGTCCCCGCAGGCGGTGACCAGGGCCGTGGCGTCGGTGCCCCACACCTGTTCGGCGGCAGCCTCGCCCAGGCTCGCGACCTGGTAGGCCGCGGCGTTGACCGCGGCCGCCAGCCATCCGGCCGACCCGTCCCGTTCGGCGAGGTCGGCCACCTCCGAGACGAATTCGGCCACGGCCGCCGCGCGGCCGCCGTAACGAACCGGCTGCAGCAGGCGGACGGCCTCCGAATCACGCACGAGCACAATCGATTCAGCGGCCGGGCCGTCGGGTTCGACGCCGGGTGCCTCGGACTCGGCCATATGACCTCCTGGGAGGAGCGACGGATGGTATTCACGATGGTGACATACCCGACGGGCAGGATAGGGCGGCACTGATGACGCAGAGTGTGCGCGCCGCGGTGCGCCAGGCACTGCCGGCGATCGCCGAGGCCGCGGCCGATGTCGACCGTAGCGGCGCCGTCGACCCCGCGGTGATCGCCGGGCTGCACGACGCGGGTTTCTTTGCGATGCTGCGGCCCAAGGCGTTCGGTGGTCTCGAGGCCGATCCCGCGGAGTACCTGGCGGTCACCCGCGAGTTGTCCGGCGCGTGCACCTCGACGGGCTGGCTGGCCGGCTGGCTGGGGGTCAACACCTGGCATCTGTCGCTGTTCGACGTGCAGGCGCAGCGCGACGTGTGGGGTCCGGATCCGCGGACTCTGCTCTGCGAGTCCTATGCCCCGACCGGCCGGCTCGAGCGGGTCGGTGATGCGTTCCGGTTGTCCGGCCGGTGGAGCCGGTGCACGGGGATCCACCATGCGTCGTGGTTGATGGCCGCGGCGGTCCTGGTCGGCGACGACGGTGCGGCCCAGGACTTCCTGGTGGCGCTGGTGCCGAGCGACGACTATGTCGTGGAATCAAGCTGGAACAGCGTGGGATTGCGCGGTATCGGCGCCCACGACGTCGTCGTCTCGGGCGCGGTGGTACCGCGGTACCGCACATTCGGCTGGGTCAGCGGTGATCAACTGGGAACGCTGCCCCCGCTGTACCGGTTGCCGCAACCGACGATGTACACCCACACCGGCACGGTGCCGTTGCTCGGCGCGGCGCAGAACATCCGTTCGGCGCTGCGGCCCCAGGCCCGCTCCGCGGTCGACCCCGTTGCCATCGCCCTCGGCGATCTCGAGCTGTCGGTCCGGCAGATCGAACGCAACCTCGACGAGCTCATGCAGTGTGTGCGTGCCGGCGTGACCCCGGGCAATGATCGCGTGCTCCGATCGCGCCGGGACCAGGTGCTGGCCGCGGAACGGGCGGTCGCGGCGATCCGGACGTTCATGTCGCACTCAGATGGGCGGGACGCCGAGGACGCCCTGGTGGAGCGGGTCTGGCGGGATGTCCAGACCGCGCAGACCCACGTCGCCAGCAATGTGGAGCAGGTGCTGGCGCTCGTCGGGCGCTATTCGTTCGGCATGGAGGTCGACGACATCCTCTGGTAGCCGGTCAGACCCACGCGTCGGACGTGAGGGTCCGGAGCACGCGCGACAACAGGTTGTCGGTGGCCTGGGACGGCGTCGCGGCCGACGTGGCATCGCGTTCGGCGCCGAGTTGCGCAGAGATGTGGCGGGCGGCGCGGATGACGAACGGGGCGGTGCGCTGCAGCCGGTGCAACGGGACCGCGCCGGTCAGCGACAGGCCCGCCACCTCGCCGTCGGCGGTCCGCAGCGGGGCCGCGACGCTGGTCAGCCCGATCGTCAGTTCCTCGTTGTCGTAGGCCAGCCCGTGCCGGGAGCGGATCCGGGCCAGTTCTCGGTGCAGCGTCGGAAGGTCGCTGATGGTGGAGCGGGTGCACCGGGTCAGCCGCGGCCCCAGCACGGCGTCGACCTCCTCAGCGGGAAGCTGGGCCAGCATGGTCTTCCCGAGCGCGCTGGCATGGGCCGGCGACTGGCCGGCGACGCGGGTGGGGACGACGGCGCTGTTGCGCCCGGCCACTTTGTCGAGGTAGATCACGTCGCCGCCGAAGAGCACCCCGAGTTGGACCACCAGTCCGGTGTCGGCGTGCAGGCGGGACAGGGTCGGTGAGGCCACGCCGCGCAACTGTGAATGGTCGACCATCCTGGTCACCGGTAGCGGCGACGCGGCCAGCGTGTAGCCGTCGCGTCGGTGTTGCAGCAGGCCGGCGCTGTGCAGCTGTTTGAGGATCCGATGGGTCGAGGACCGGGGGAGCTCAGTGCGGCTGACGATCTGGTCCAGCCTCAGGTGCTTGCCCGGCTCGTCGAAGGCGTTGAGGATCAGCGCGACACGATCCACCATCGACACGGCCGCATCGCGCGGTTCGGCGTGTGCTGCTGATTTGCTGGCGGAGCTCGACACTGCGCCCCCTCGGACGTCGGACTACTGAGTGATTCACCATCCCACTGAGCGAGATCGTGCCGCAACTCACTCGAGGTCTGCTTGACCATAGTTGTCAGCACGCGACGCGGGCGACAAGGGAGTTTTGGATGCGTGGTGTTGAAATGACCAGAGATGTCCTCGACGGCATCGACGACAATGCCGATCGGATACGGGCGCTGGGGCCGGTCAACGAGACGCTCGGTCGACTCGACGACCGCACGGTTGAGGTGCTGCACGAAACCGGGGTGATGCACATGCTGCAGCCCGAGGAGTTCGGCGGTATCGAAACCCATCCGGGGGACTTCGCCGAAGCCGTCCTCGAGATCGCCCGGTTCGACGGGTCGACGGGCTGGGTTGCCGGTTCGGTCGGCGTCCCGCCCTGGGCGCTGGCCTCGGCCGACCGCCGTCTGCGGGACGAGGTGTGGGAGGCGGATTCCGACGTATGGATCGCCTCGGCGCACGCTCCGTCCGGTGTGCTCCTGCCCGTCGACGGCGGCTACCGGCTCTCCGGTGAATGGCGGGCGGTCGCGGCCATCGACCACTGCGCATGGGCCGTCGTCGGTGCCCGGGTGGTCGGGTCCGGGGGCACCGAGGGCCTGGGGTATTCGCTTGTGCCGCGGACAGATCTGCGCGTCGTCGAGGACTCTTGGGACGCGATCGGATTGATCGGCACCGGCAGCAAGAGCATCACCATCGACGACGTGTTCGTCCCGGGGCACCGGTTGCTCGATCACAACAGCATCGTCGACGGCACGCAGGCCGGCCATGCCGGACTGCGCAACCCGATCTACCACATTCCGCTCAGCACGATCGCCCCGCTCGGCATCACGGCCGCGGTGATCGGTATGGCCGAGGGCGCACTGGCCCATCACACGGCGACGGCCGGTCCCGACGGTCCGGTCGCCGAGCAGGCAGCCGCCGAGATCCGGGCCTCGCGGCTGGCGCTGCTCGATACGCTGACGGGTTCCTTCAACCGGGTCCTGGACGGACCGATCGATGCGGGCATGCGGGCCCGGGCGCGCCGCGACCAGATCGCCGCGGCCCGCCGGGCGGTGCGGGCGCTCGACGAGATCGTCTGCCATTCAAGCGTTGACGCGCTTCGCCGGACCAGCCCGGTGCAGCGGCTGTGGCGGGATGCCCACGTCGGCTTGGCGGCCGTGGTCGCCGAGTCGAAGGCGGTGTCCCCGTAGCGGGCTGGTTCCCCGGCGAGTTTCCCGACGAGACGACTGTGGGCGGCGCTGAGACCAGCGCCGCCCACTTCTCGTTTCTTCGTGACTAGGCGTGGGTTCCGCCATCGATGCGGATCTCGGTGCCGCTGATGAAGGCGCCGTCGTCCGACACCAGCATCGCGATCACCCCGGCGACGGTGGAGGGGTCGGCCATCCCGGCGGCGCCGTTGCTCTGGTCGGTCGCGACGATCGGCGCCAGCTTGGAGAACAACGACCAGTCGACATCGGCGGGCAGGAGTCCCGGTGTGGCGTCGGTGATCCCGGACTTGATGCTGCCTGGCGCCACGCACACCGCCCGCAGTCCCTGCTTGCCGTACTCGAGGGCCAGGGCGTGGGTCATCGACTGGATGCCGCCCTTGCTGGCCGCGTAGGCCGCCATGTACGGGTGGGCGAACGCAGCCGAGGTGGAACTGAAGTTCACGATCACGCTCTGTGGTTTCTCCAGCAGCGCCGGCAGCGTCTCGCGGATCACCAGGAAGGTTCCGGTGAGGTTGACGCCGATGATCTGGTTCCACTCCTGCAGGCTCATCTGGTGGGTGTGCACGGCGCGGAGCATTCCCGCGGCGTTCACCACCGCATCGAGACCGCCCAGCGCCGCGACGGCGGTGCGCACGCCGTCGATGACCGAGGCCTCGTCGCCGATGTCCATCGGCTGGGCGGTGAACCGATCGGCGGTGCCGGCCTGTTGCGCGGCCTGCCGGGTGGTCTCAAGGCCTCCGGTGGAGATGTCGGCGCCCACCACCGCGGCGCCCTCGTCGAGCAGTCTGCGCGCGGTGGCCGCCCCGATGCCGGAACCGGCGCGGGTCACCAGGATCCGGCGGCCCTCAAGTCGCTTCACGATATGCCTTCCTGCTTGTTGGTTTCTTTGACTGTCATTGCCCCATCACGTATTTCACCGTCGGTCCGGCCGTCCAGCCGCCGTCGACGGCGATCTCGGCGCCGGTGACGTAGGTCGAGGCGGTCGACAGCAGATAGCCGACCGCGCCGGAGATCTCGTCGGCCTCACCGACGCGGCCCATCGGGGTGTTGGGGTAGTTGCCCTCACCCTGTTGAATGCCGATCTGTGCCGTCATCGGCGTGTAGGTCATCCCGGGATGCACGGAGTTCACCCGGATGCGGTCGGGAGCCAACTCCACCGCGGCGATCTTGCTCAGCCCGCGCACACCCCACTTGGACGCGCCGTAGCCGGCGGTCAGCGCCAGCCCCATCAGGCCGGCGGCAGAGGAGATGTTGACGATCGAACCACCGCCCGCGGCCCGCATCGGTGCGATGACCGCCTGCAAGCCGTTGAAGACTCCGACCAGGTTCACCTCGAGCACGGTGCGGAAGTGGTCCAGTGGCTCGTGTTCGATGAACTGACCGGTCGAGATGCCGGCGTTGTTCACCAGACCGTTGAGGGTGCCGAACTCGGACTGGGTCAGCTCGACCGCGGATTTCCACTGCGTCGCATCGGTCACGTCGAGGTGGACGTACCGGGCATTGTCACCCAGCTTCGTTGCCAGCTCGGCTCCGTCGTCGTCCAGCACGTCACCGATGACGACCTTGCCGCCGCGCGCGACGATGTGCTGCGCAAAGGATCCGCCGAGGCCCCGTGCACCGCCGGTGACGATCGCCACCACATCGGACAGGGAATTCGAATCTGCCTGCATTGCAACAACTTCCTTTCAGGGTGAACGCCGGCTGCAGTACTGCCCATCCTGGCCGCAGCGCCGCTGGTGCGAGCACGCAACCACAATCGCGATGGCGTCACGCCTCTCAGTCTCACCCAGCGGGAGTGGGTCGCAACAGTGCCTGGCGGCCGGCAACCACGCCGAGCCGTGCGGGACCGTTCTGCTACGCGCCGTCGGTGGCCTCGTACCGGTGAGTGGGACAGGCGCTGTCCGCCGCCGACGCTCGTTCGTAACGTGACAAGCCGGAACATGAAGCGAAAGGCAACCATAGTGACAGCGCAGCCAGCTCCGTCGGGTACCGCCGAAAAAACCTCAGCAACGGTGGATGTCGTCGTGGTGGGAGCCGGTTTCGCCGGGCTGTATGCGCTGCACCGCCTTCGCAAGCAGGGCCTGTCGGTGCGGGTCTTCGAGGCCGCCGACGGCGTGGGCGGAGTCTGGTACTGGAACCGCTACCCGGGCGCCCGCTGCGACGTCGAGAGCGTCGACTACTCCTACTCGTTCGACGAGGACCTTCAGCAGGAGTGGAACTGGACCGAGAAGTACGCCACCCAGCCCGAGATCCTGGCCTACCTCAATCACGTGGCGGACCGGTTCGACCTGCGTCGCGACATCTCGTTCGAGACCCGGGTGACCGACATGGTGCTCGACGAGAAGACGCTGCGCTGGCAGGTCCGCACCGACCGGGGCGACGCGGTGTCGGCCCGCTTCTGCATCCTGGCCGTCGGACCGCTGTCCAACGCGAACATCCCGGACATCGAGGGACTCGACTCCTTCGCCGGCGAGATCTACCACACCGCGCACTGGCCGCACGAGGGCGTTGATTTCACCGGTAAGCGGGTCGGGGTGATCGGCACCGGATCCTCTGGCATTCAGGCGATTCCGTACATCGCCAGGGAAGCCGCGCAGCTGTACGTCTTCCAGCGCACACCGAACTACAGCGTGCCGGCCGGTAACGTGCCGCTCGACGATGAGACCCGGGCCGCGCAGAAGGCCGGCTACGCCGAGCGGCGCAGGCTCTCGATGCTGAGCGGTGGCGGATCGCCGCACCAGCCGCATCCCAAATCCGCGCTGGAGGTCTCCTCGGAGGAACTGCAGCAGACTTACGAGCGGCGCTGGGAACTGGGCGGGGTGCTGTTCTCCAAGGCCTTCCCGGACCAGCTGCTCACACTCGAGGCCAACGACACGGCGAGGCTGTTCTGGGAACAGAAGGTGCGGGCCGTGATCGACGATCCGGCCGTGGCTGATGTGCTGATCCCGAAGGATCATCCGATCGGCGCCAAGCGAATCTGCACCGACGACAACTACTTCCAGACCTTCAACCGCGACAACGTGTCACTGGTCAACCTACGGGCGACGCCGATCGAGCGGATCGACGCCACCGGAATCGACACCACCGACGCACATTACGACGTGGACGCGTTGGTGCTGGCCACCGGATTCGACGCGATGACGGGATCGGTCCAGAAGCTCAACGTGGTCGGCCGCGACGGCCGCACCCTCAACGAGGCATGGGCCGAGGGGCCCGTCACCTACCTCGGGCTCGGTGTCCCGGGCTTCCCGAACCTGTTCAACATCGCCGGTCCGGGCGCGCCCTCGGTGCTGGCCAACATGGTGCTGCATTCGGAGCTGCACCTGAACTGGGTGGCCGACGCGATCGAATACCTTGACGCCCAGAGCGCACCGGCGATCGAGGCGCGTGCGGACGCCGCCGCCGAGTGGGTGGCCGAATGCACCCGCCGCGCTGCCGGGACACTGATGCCGCAGGCGAATTCGTGGTACCTCGGGGCGAACATCCCGGGCAAGCCGCGGGTGTTCATGCCGTTCGTCGGCGGCTTCGGCGTGTACGGCGAGATCATCGCCGATGTCGCGGCGGCCGGATACAAGGGCTTCGACATCCACCAGGATCTGACCGCATAGCGGTCCCTGCGGGGGCCGGCTGCTTCGGGCGCCGGCCTCCGAAACAGGGACTGGTCAGGCGTGCGGGGCCAGCAGCGCGCGGATATCGGCACACACCTGCCGCGTGGCCTCACCCGCCAGGGGCAGCACGGGCATCGTCAAGAAACCGTGGATCGCACCGTGATGGCACCGGTGAACCACCGGAACTCCTTCGGCGGCAAGTGCTTCGGCGTACGAGTCACCCTCGGATCGCAGTGGGTCGAACCCCGCGGTCAGCACAACCGCGGGTGGCAGCCCAGCCAGCGCGGCGTGGCCCGGTGCGGCGTGCGGATGGTTGCGGTCGGCGATGTCGGGGACGTACTGATCCCAGTACCAGGCCATGGCGGCGCGGGTGTTGTAGTACCCGGTCGCGAACTCGCGGTACGACTGGGTGTCGAAATCTGCTGCGATAACCGGATACAACAGCACCTGACCGGCGATCACCGGCCCCGAGCGGTCGCGGGCGAGCAGGGACGTCACCGCCGCGAGATTGCCGCCGGCGCTGTCACCCGCCACGACGAGCCGGGACGCATCGCCGCCGAGATCGCCGGCGGACGCCGAGGCCCAGCACAGCGCGGCGTAGGTGTCCTCGGCTGCCGTGGGCCACCGGGACTCCGGTGCCAGCCGGTAGTCGACCGAGATCACCACCGCGCCGACCCCGTTGCTCAGTGACCGGCACAGATCGTCGTGGGTGTCCAGATCGCAGAAGACGAACCCGCCGCCGTGCGCGAACACGATGATCGGCAGCGCTCGCGCAGGGTCCGGACGGGCTGAATCCGTTGCCGGCCAGTAGATCCGCACCGGTATGCCTCCGGGAATCACCCGATTCTCGACTGCCCCGATCGGTTGTGGCTGCTCCGGTGGCCGGTACCGTGCCCGCACGGCGGCCCTCGCCTCGGCCCCGGTCATCGTCTCGACGGCGGGGAATCCGGTGTTCAGTACAGGTAGCAGGGCTGCGATTTCAGGGTCGAGATGCCAATCGTTGTCTTCTGGCCCGGCAGGATCGGCGGTCATTTCTCGATACTCCACCGCGCTCTACCACGGCTGCGCAATTTTGTACCGCTGAGCGAGACAGGCCCAGCCGGATCTCATTTGAGTGCGCACGATCACATGGCGCGGTGCAGTGAGGCCGCCGACACACCGAAGGGTTGAACGGGCAATCGCCGCTGAGGGACGTGCGGAGTATGCGTGTCGATGCGGTGCCTGGGCCGGATCTACTCCACAGCAATGGAATCCGAGCGCTCACAAAGAGTGCTCACACCACCGATAGATGGAGAGGAAATGGAACGAAGTAGCGAGTTCGACGACGGAGGCGCACTCGGCGTGCGTCGACGTTGGCGAACGACATGGAAAGGCCTTGGCATCGTGCTGACTGCCATGGGCTTTTTCGTGATGTCGGTGCTGCCCGCCTGGGCCGCCGAGAACATGAGGGTCACCTGGGTGCGGCACGGTCAGTCCGCCGGCAACACCTCGGGAATGATCGACACGTCGACGCCGGGACCGGTGCTCACCGATCTGGGGCAGCAGCAGTCCCGGGACGTGGTCGGCAGGCTGGGGGACAACAACTACGACGCCATCTACGCGTCGCAGATGATCCGCACCCAGCAGACCGCGATGCCGATGTCGGCATACCTCGGACTTCCGGTCCAGGTGCTGCCCGGCCTGCAGGAGATCGAGGCGGGTGACTACGAGGGCACGCCGGAGAGCGGTGCGCTCGGCGGTTACCTGAAGGCCCCGATCGCCTGGGCGTTCGCCGGCCAGCTCGATCAGCGGATCCCGGGTTCGATCAACGGGCACGAGTTCGACGCCCGCGTGGACGGTGCGCTGAAGACCATGTACGACAAGGGTGACCGCAACGTCATCGTGTTCTCACATGGCGGCACCATCATGTTCTGGACGATGATGAACGCGGAGAACCTCAGCACGGCGCAGAAGATCGAACTACTGAGCCATCATGCGCTGGGCAACACCGATTACGTTGTGGTCGAGGGCAATCCGGAAGACGGCTGGGTGCTGGTGGACTGGAACGGCCAGCGTTTCAGCCCGGAGCCGTCCTTCGAACACGAGGTCGGGCTGCAGATCCGCACCCTCAGCCGGCAGCTCGAAACCGCCATGAAGCAGGTCACCGACGCGTTCGCCACCGGCGACGTGTCCACGATCGCCACGGCGATCAACCGCAGCGTCGCCGACGCCTCGTTCTCGTTCGCCAAGTTCAACCGCGCGATCGGTGCGGAGGTCATCGAGCGTGTCGACAAGGCCATCGATCAGCTCCGCGATCCGGAGTCCGATCCGGCCGAAGAGGTCAAGGAGCAGGTGTCGAACACGGTCGAGCGCATCGTGCCGGACAGCAAGCCGGCCACGGAGATGCTCAAACCGCTCGGCACCGTGGTGGACGATCCGAAGGAAGCGCTGGATTCGGCCGAGCTCGACCGGACCAGTGTGACCGAGAAGGTCACTGCCGCGGTTCGCGGCAACGGCGCCACCGACCTGACCGGCGGCAATCTGGTCAAGCCCGGCAAGGCCTTCGCCGAGGCCAAGAACGCAGGCGAACAGGTTCGTCAAGCCGTCGCGGACGCCACCGATCAGCTCCGGTCGACGGTGAAGTCCTCGGTCAGCGGTATCACCGAGGTCGACAAGAAGGTGTCCGAGAGCGTGGGCGCCCCGAGCGCTTCGCGTGAGGCCGCCGATTCGGACAAGCCTTCGGCCAAGGTTTCGGCCAAGGCGTCGTCCGATTCGGACGGCTGATGAACCCGGGCGGGCCGACACCGGTCCGGTCTCGTCCGTAGGAGATCGGCCCTTCCGTCAGGGAAGTGGTCCCGAGAGACGGCTCCCACCTGTGGAGCTGTGCTGACAGGCCTGAGCTCGGCTTCCCGGGCTCAGGCCCTCTCGCATGTCCGGCGGTCACGCATCCCGAGGAGAAGTACGTGGATGGAAGAAGACACCTTCTGCGCGGACCGTGACGCCGTCTGGGGTCGCGAGATGCCCGACGGCGAAGGTCTTTACGCCTTCGACCCGGTCGATGTGAGCTTCTGCCCGTACCGGCCCCAACCGGGTGCCGCCTTCGTAGCGAAGGCTCAGCGTTCCCGTCACCGCCGGCCGGCCGGGCTTGTGTGCGGTGGCGCCGAGGACGTGGTCGAGAATCAGGGCGCAGATTCCGCCGTGTACGTGGCCGGCGGGTCCTTCGTAGGCCGCGCCGAGCGTCACATCGGCCCAGACCCGGCCGTCGGGGTCGTGGTGGACCACCAACGGGGGAGCCAGGGCATTGCGTAATCCGATCACTGCGTTGCCCCACACGCGGGATTGCCCATCTGCGGCTGACTGGATACCGAAGGAGCCGGGCATCATCGAGCGGCTGAGTTCATCGGCTACCGCGTCGATCTTCGCCTTGGCGGACGTGATGGTGGCGAGTTCGGCTCGACTCCGGATGGTGGCGTCGACGAGTCGGCGAACGGAATCGGTGAGGGAGGCGTAAAGCACCTCTGGGATATCGGTTTCGCTGTCTACGGACACGGCGTCACCCCGGGATCGGATCGAGCCGCCGGTCGGCGAAGCCACCGTAATCGCCGCGGTAGAACAGCAACGGCTGCCCGCCGTGCGCCGTCAATCCGGTCACGTGGACGACGGCGATGGTGTGGTCGCCCGCACCGTGCTCGAACTCAAGGTCGGCTTCGATGGTGGCCAGTGTCCCTCGCAGCTCCGGGGCGCCATTTGCGGCAGGAGCCCACTCGACACCGGCGAATTTGTCTTCGCTGCTGCGGGCGAACTGCGCACATACCGCTTCCTGGTTGTCGGCCAGGATGTTGATGCACATCCGGCCGCCGGCTCGGATCAGCGGCCAGGTTGACGATCCGCGCGACGGACAGAACGACACATACGGCGGATCCAGCGACACCGAGGTGACCGACTGACAGGTGAAGCCCACGGGTCGTTTCCCGTCGTTACCGGTGATGACGGCGATGCCGGTGCAGAAGTGCCCGAGGACCGCCCTCATGTCTTCGGGCCCTGGTGGCAGATGCGTCGTGGGGTGAGCTGTCGCGGCGTGCTCGAGGCTCATCGGTCTCCGTCCCTCGTGTGGTCTCTTCACCAGACTCGGCCAGACGAAGGTCGTGGGCAATGGGGTCTCCCGGCCAGCGGTTGGTGCCCAGTGGCCCCGTGACCTGGGTTGTTACGCTTGGGCCATGGATGATCCCGAGCACACAGCCAAGCCGGCGCTGGCCGCGAACAGCTGGGCGCTGCTCGGGTTGCTGTCTTACGAGCAGGAACTCTCCGGCTACGACATCCGCAAGTGGCTCCACTGGAGCATGCGCTACTACCACGGAAGCCCCGCTTACAGCCAGATCTACTCCGATCTGAAGAGGCTGGAAAAGATGGGTTACCTGACGTCGCGGGTGGACGGCACCGGCACGCGAAATCGCCGTCTCTACAAGATCACCCAGTCCGGCCTAGACGCCGTCACCCGGTGGGCTCGCGAGACCCCGCCGGATCCGCCGTCGTTGAAGCACCCGGCGCTCATGCGGGTGACGATGGGCCACCTCAGTGACCCCGCCACGCTGAAGCAGATGCTCCAGGAGCATCTTGCCTACGTCGATGAGATGCAACGCGACGCCGCCAAGGAAGCCCGTTGGGCCGGGGTCGATCCGGCGTGGGCATACGCCAAGATCGCGTTGGACTGGGCGGAACGCTACTACGCGTCGGAGCGGGAACTCACCTTGCAACTGATCAAGGATCTCGATCAGGCTGAGGCCAACTTCCCGAAAGTTGGTGAAGCCGCCAAGATCCCATGGCCAGATCCGGCATATTGGTATGAAATCGAGAGGAAAGCCGACGCCGAAGACGTCGACTGACCTTCGATCACGATTGTTCTGCCGCGCCTACCTGCCAGCCGCATCGCGAGCGGCGATGTATCCGTAGACCAAACCCTGGGCGATGGTCGCGCCGGCGCCGGGATAGGTGTGGCCGAAGGCGTTGGCAGCGGTGTTGCCGATCGCATACAGCCCGTCGATGACGGTGCCGTCTTCGCGAAGCACGCGGGCGCGGTCGTCGGCTCGTAGACCGCCGCACGTACCGAGGTCGCTGAGCACCATCTTGACCGCGTAGAACGGGCCTTTGACCAGCGGTCGCAGGTTCGGATTGGGTGTGACCGTGGGATCGCCGTAATAACGGTCATAGGCACTGCGGCCGCGCTCGAAGTCGGGATCCTCGCCGGCGAAGGCATTTTCGTTGAACCGGGCCACGGTTGCCGCTAAATCGTCGACCCGAACGTGCATCTTGGTCGCCAGTTCATCGAAGCCGTTTGCCTTGACCGCGATTCCGGCGTCGAACCACGTCTGCGGGATGGGCATGCGGGGAAACAGCTCGGCGGCGAAGACATAGCTGTTGCGGTACTGCTGATCGAAGACGATCCACATGCTTTCCACCGGTGTACCGGCTTTTTCGAGATCCAGGATGCGTTGCCCGAAGCTCATGTAGTCCGCCGATTCATTGGCGAACCGGTGACCGTTCTGGTCGACGATGAACGACCCGGGCAGTGACCGCTCGGCGAGCATCACCGCGGGCGCGGCCCCCGGCAGCGGGGCGACGGCCGGGAACCACCAGGATTGATCCATCGAAGCGATGTCGGCACCGACATCCTGCCCGAGCCGGATGGCGTCCCCGGTGTTGGATTCCGCGCCCAGGCTGAGATTGCGCCCGAGGGACTCGGATTGGAACTTCCATCGCATGTCCATGTCGTGGTCGAAGCCGCCGGCGGCGAGCACCACACCGCGGCGGGCGGTGACGGTGAACGACTCGTCGCCATGTTCGACGACCGCCCCGGTCACTCGGTCGCCCTCGGTGACCAGTTCGGTGAGGGACGTGTCGAGCCAGATCGGGATCCCGGCGCGAATCGCCCCCGCGAACAATCCCGCCGCCAGTGCCTGTCCGCCGGCGGCGTAACGCCTTCCGAGCGCCAGACCGCCGATGCCTTGTGCGAGCCGCTTGACGACGGTGGGCAGACCCTTGCGGGGTACCCGGCTCATCAGGTTCAGCCAGCGGTAATCCGCACCGGTGGTCGGCATCGGGATGCTGACTTCCATGACCCCGGGCCGCAGATCGGGCAGGTATTCACCCAGGATCGCGGTGTTGAGCGGGCGGCATTCGCACGTGCGTCCCGCCGCCGATCCGCCAGGTGCCTCGGGGTGATAGTCGGAGTAATCCTTGGCCCAGAAGAGTTTCATCGGTGTGGTGCGACGCAACATCTCCACCGTGGCCCGGAGGTTGTCGAGATACGCCACGGAACGTTCCCGCGGAGCGGAATCGGCGACAACGGATTCCAGATAGGTACGGGCGCGCTGGACCGGGTCATTGCCGCCGCATTCCTCGACCACCGGGCTGGACGGCAGCCAGATGGCACCACCTGATCGGGCCGTCGAACCGCCGACATAGGAGGACTTCTCGACGACGAGTACCGACAATCCCCGCTCGTGGGCTGCCAGGGCAGCGGCGAGCCCGGTACCGGAGCCCACGACGAGAAGGTCTACTTCGGTCGTGGCGATGGTGAGGCCGGCAGGGATGGTCTTGTGGCTGGTGGCGGTCACAACCGACGACGATAAGGCGGTGAGCGGCATTGTTGATTCTCGCGTCCTGTTGAGCGGGAATACCTGCTTACCGTGCACCCGTAGCCGCAGTTCAATGGCAGACCAGCCGAGGAATCCGATTGATCGAAGGACGGGCCGCAACATGACGATGCACTCAGATGCCGACGAAATACGGTTGATCGAGTCCGGTTCGGTACCCACCAGATTTGCCCGCGGTTGGCACTGCCTGGGGCTGATCCGTGATTTCGGGGACGGAGAACCGCATCAGGTCAACGCTTTCGGCCAGAAGCTGGTGGTGTTCCGGGGCGAGGACGGTTCCATCAACGTGCTCGACGGGTACTGCCGGCACATGGGGGGTGACCTTTCCCAAGGGACCGTGAAGGGCAATGAGATTGCCTGCCCGTTCCACGACTGGCGCTGGGGCGGGGACGGCCGCTGCAAGATGGTGCCGTACAGCAAGCGCACCCCGCGGCTGGCCCGCACCGCGGCCTGGCCCACCCTCGAACAGGACGGCATGCTGTTCGTGTGGAATGACCCCGAGCGCAAGGCGCCGCCGGCAGACGTCACGATTCCCCGCATCGAGGGCGCCACGAGTGACAAATGGACGGATTGGCACTGGTACACCACCGTCGTCAACACCAATTGCCGCGAGATCATCGACAACGTCGTCGACATGGCGCACTTCTTCTACATCCACGGCTCGCTTCCCACCCACTTCAAGAACATCTTCGAAGGACAGGTCGCGACCCAGTACATGAAGAGTGGGGCCCGCCCAGACCTCGATGATCCCGAAGGTGCCAAGCTCCTGGGGACGACCTCGCTGGCGTCATACCACGGCCCCTCGTTCATGATCGACGACCTGACGTATCACTACGCCGACTTCGAGCAGCGCACCGTCCTGATCAATTGCCACTACCCGATCGATGCCAATTCCTTTGTGCTGCAGTACGGCATCGTGGTCGAGAAGAACGCGGCCATGCCTGAGGAACTCGCCATGCAGACGGCGGTGGCGCTCGGCGACTTCGTCAAGATGGGATTCGAGCAGGATGTCGAGATCTGGCGCAACAAGACTCGAATCGACAACCCGCTTCTGGTCGAAGAGGACGGACCGGTGTACCAGCTGAGGCGCTGGTACGAACAGTTCTATGTCGATGCGGCTGATGTGACGCCGGACATGGTGAACCGCTTTGAGTTCGAGTTGGACACCACCAGGCCGTGTGAGGTGTGGATGAAGGAAGCGCAAGCCAATCTGGCCGCGCGCGCTGCTGCTTCCGAAACGGTGGGATGACGATGGCTGTCCGTCAGGACAATCGTCTCGAGGATGCGCCGATGCTGCCGGTCATGTGCCGGCGCTGCGGCGCCGGTGTACAGGTACGCAAGAGCAGCTGGAGCCAGACCAGCGTTCAGTGGAGCGCAGCCGCCCTCGGGCGTTGTGAAGAGCGCTGCACCGCAACGCAATTGTTCGGCCCCGGAGGCGGCGGTCTGTTTCTTGCGTGTTCGGCGCTGGGTGGATCCATCGACGACGCGGTCCGCGCCGGGGCGCTGCCGGTGGTCGACGAGCCGTGATGACGGCACGTAACGGCGCTAGCCCTTCAGGAGCGCGACGGTACGGGCGAGTCGTTGCGTCAGGTCTTCCAGAGGAATTCGCTGCTGGGTGAATGCGGCGATGTTGGTCATCCAGACGTCGGACAGTATCTCGGCGGCGCCGATCTGGCGCGGGTTCAGCTCGTGTTCTCCTAGGGATCCGATGAAGATCCGGACAAGTTGCCTACGCACCATGTCGGCTTGGGCCGCTGCTGTGCCGTCGGCGTACAGGTAGGGGCGGATCATCGACTCGGCGAACCGGGGCGATGCGGACAGACTATCGGTGAGGGTCAGGGAAACCTGCAACAGACGCCGGAAGGGGTCCGGATCGTTGGTGTCGCAACGAAACTCCGTTTCGAAATCCCACAGCCATTCGTGGAAGCACGCCAGCAGCAGGTCGTCCTTGGAGGGGAAGTACTGGTACACGGTGGCTGCTGCCACACCCGCTGCCGTCGCTACCGAACGGATGTGGCAGCTGTCGTAGCCCTGGGCCGCCAGTGACATCGCGGCATCGACGATCCGGTCGCGACGGGCGATCCGGTTGGACGTGAGTCTTACCGCTCCTACGCGTGCTTCGTGGAGAGGAAGGGGCGTCGTCGCAGCTCTCAACTCGGGCGTACTCACGGCGAGAACAGTAGGTGCGATTCCGGTGGTTGAGCGCGCGTGGTCTCGCTCATCGGGCAAGAGATTGGTCTGGCGCACGAGCGGCACCATCACTCCCCGCACCGGGGTGAGGTGATGGTGCCGTCGTCAGCGCGGCCGAAACGGCCAGGCAAGAGCCCAGTCGCTACACGCTCATCTTCGGAGTGACGGTTACTGTGACGGTGTCGGCATCGCCGGAGGCGATGATGATCTTGCCGTTGTCGGTGGAAAGGACTGTTCCGCCTTCGACGGTGACGGTGTAGCCGTTGGGGTAGTGCACATCGGGGACGGAGATGATGGTTTCTGAACCAGGTGCGAAGTGGCCTTGGCCGTCTACGCGGTCAGTGGTGTAGCTGAATCTGAACGTACCGTCGTCCTCGCTGTAGGACATCGATTGTGGTGTGCCGGCGACGGTTTGGGCGTAGGGTCTGGTCAGGATTTTCAGGTTGTCCCAGTTGACGTTGTCGCCTTCGAGGGGCTTGCTGGGATCGTCGACCAGCCATTCGACGGTGCCGTCGACACCGAGATAGGTGGTGTTGGCGTAGGACCATTCGGTCCAGCTGAGCATGTGTTGATCGGCCGGGTCCATCGTCTGATTCAGCGACGACGGGTTACTGGAGGAGCCGAATTCGGTCATGATGGCGGGAATGTTGTGTGCCTTGGCGTAGTCGGTGGCCGTGTTGGCGATGACGTTGACAAAGGGCAGTACCAGGCCACCCAGGTTCACGAACGCGTAATCGTGGAACGACAGTGCGGCGTTGGAGTCGTGGACGGTGCCCAGCCTCACGGGCACCATGGCGGTGGCCGCCACGCTGGGCTCGAAGAAGATCGTCGCGTCTGGATTGACGCTGCGGATCGCAGCCGCCACCTGGTTGTAGAACGGGGTCAGCTGCTGGGCTTCGTGATATGAGCTGCCGAGTATCGACGGCAGGAACTGATTGCCAGGCCGGGGTTCGTTCATGATCTCGATGCCAACGACGTTGGGGTCGCCGCTGTAGTGATAGGCGAGGAACTGGACCATCGCGGCATACTCATTGAGCTGTCCGGCACCGGTCGGGCCTGGGTCATTCGCCCAGAATTTATCGAGTGCCGCGTTTTTCGCTGAATCGAAGAAGATGTCGAGCGGGAATCCGATGTTCGACGGAGGTAGTTCGCCGGTGACGTACGTAGGCGGCACATTCTGGTGCAGATCCAACACGGTAACGATGCCGTGATCGGCCAGCATCGCCACGGTTTCGTCCAGCTCGTTCAGATATTCTTCGTCGTAGACCCCGGGTTCGGGCTGCAGCCGCTCCCAGTCGACTCCCAGCCGCACGACGTTGAATCCGTTGGCGGCCAGGAACGCGGCGTCATCTTCGCTGAAGCCCTCTTCAGCCGGTGGACGGATCGGGCCGGTGATGTCGACGACGTTCATCCCACGCAAGATGACGACTCTGCCGTCCTTGTCTGTGAACCATGTGCCGGTGGTGCTGATCGTCGGATCGCCCGGAACCAGGTTCACTCCAGCCTGATTGCCGAAGCGGCCGACTTCACCGTGATTGCCAAAGCTCCATGGGGCAATGGTGCCGCCGGCACCACCCAAGGCGGGCAACCGCCCGGTCAGGCTACCGTCGCCGCCATTGCCACCACGTCCGCCGCTGCCCAGCAATCCCGTGGCGTTGCCGCCGTCGCCGCCGACACCGCCCACCCCACCGTCGTTGCCGTCACCACCGGCTCCACCGATACCGAACAACAATCCCGGTGCGGCGCCACCAGTGCCGCCGGCGCCACCAGCAGCGGTGCCGCCGGCGGCGCCGCCGTCGCCCCCTGCGCCGCCAAGACCCATGAGTGATCCTCCGGCTCCGCCGGTACCACCTGCGGCCCCGGCTCCGCCGGTACCGCCAACACCGCCGTTGCCGAACAGGCCGGCGGAACCACCATCGCCACCGTCGACGCCGGCCACAGTGCTGTTCCAGCCATCCCCACCATCGCCGAACAGCCACCCTCCATTGGTGCCGTCCGCGTTCGAGGCGCTGGTCCCCGCCGAACCATCACCAATTGCATACGACCAGGTGACGGTGTTCACGAATCCCGCAAACGCCTGGCCTTCTGCAGTTTCGAACCAGTTGGATACAGCGGAGTAGACCGGCTTGTACACGAACTCGTTGAACTGCAGGGGGATGTCAGGTGGGGATACGAACACAGTACGCGTGGGATTGGGGATGGCAGCCGCAGCGGGGATACCGGTGGACGTGGGCGTCGCATCCAACGTGATCGGCTTGGCCGCAGGTCGGCTGATGCCGGTGCGGGACAGTTCTCGCCGCGTCGCTGCGAGCAGTACCCATGAGGTTGCTAAGTCCTCCGGTGAGGTGGGGGTACTGGACCTCCATGAATCTGTCACTGGTTTGCGCGGATCCGTTACCAGCTTGGTGGTTTCGCCTGTTCCCGGTGTGGAAGGTAGGGCCGTTGCGGCCGCTGCAGCGTCGCTTATCTCCTGCTCGTTGATCGCAGCGGTAGCGACCTCCGTCGTTTCACCCTGATTCGCGTCCTTGTCGCGAGTCGATGAGAACGAGCTTGACGGGTTGTCCTTTGTGGAGCCGCGTCTGGGGATCGAGTCGACGTTATCCGTTGAGTCCTGCGTGGCATCGGCACGAGTGGACGGTGTCGGCGCGTAGCGGTGCCGTTGTTTGCCGGGTGTCGAATCTTTCGGTGTCCGACGAGAATTGGTGTTCGTATCGCGAGCTGGTGACGACGAGCTTGACGGGTTGCCCTTTGGGGAGCCGATTCCGGAGATCGAGTCGGCGTCATCCGTTGAGTCCTGCTTGGCATCGGCACGCTTGGATGTTGTCGGCGCGTGACGATATCGGTGTTTGCCGGCCGTCGAATCACCCTGCGGGCGTGGAGAAGCAGGCCCCGCTGAACCGTTGCGCCCACTTCCGGACGATGACGATCGCGCGTTGTCCGACGCGTTGGTCCCGGTGTCCGCACAAGCGGTTCCCTGTCCGCCAAAGAGCGCAGCGCCCACACCCAGCGCCACGGCCAGCCCGCCAACCCGCCCGATATGCTTCGACGCGCCCATGTGATCTACTCCTTAGTGGATTTCCAAAGTGACGTAGAGCACTGTTTCAGCGCGGCCTTTATGTGCCAATGAAATTGCCCACTGAACGGGAGGGATCCGTCTCAGGTGTGGTGCGGTGGCAGTCGCGCAAGTGCCGAACCCGCCGGTGCGTCCATTGCTTTGGTAATCAATGGGCAAATCCAGGTGGCGCCCCACAGGCACGAGAGTTCCCGGAACAGTTCGGCAATCAAGAGGTGCCGACCGCGGTACGAGGTCTCGGTCGGCGAGAGCGACATCGCCGGCGAGCGGTCTGGCGTTTCTGTCAAACAGGACTACCCGCAGCCTGTTGGGAACAGAAAGTGGTTAGTTGCCAAAGATTTCCAGCGTCCCGACGTAAGCCCGGTTGGCCTTGATTCTTTCGGTGATACGCCATCGACCATCGCTGTCCCGCCGCCAGGTGTCGTGGTAGTCGCCCAGCGTGTAGAAGCGGGTCGACGGGTCGCCGGCCGAATCCAGGTGAACGTCGCGGATGTAGGCCTTGCTCGTGGCGGTATCGTCGACGACATCGATGATGATGTTTCCCAACAGATGTTGGGTGGGGCCACAACTGTCGAGGAATCCGCGAATCATGTCGACGATCGCGGCAACGCCCACGAGGCGTCCGGTGCCGAAATCTCCTTCGGCGTCATCGGCCAGGATCGCGGCCATCGTCGCCCAGTCCCGATCGTCCATGGCGCGGGCAAAAAGATTCAGCGCCCGTTCGATGTCGCGCTCGTCGCACAGCACCCTCAGGGCGACTGAATCCATGCCTTCGTTCCTCTCACCGGTCAGGCGTGCGCACCGCCGTCGACGCGAATCTCGGTGCCGGTGATGAATGCACCGTCATCGGAGGCGACCATCGCAATGACTGATGCTACAGCGCTTGGGTCGCCGAGGATTTCGCTTTCGGTGCCGTGCAGCAACGGGGTCTGCTTTGCCCACAGTCCGAGGTCATATCCATCTGGCATCTTGTCCAGCGTGCTGTTGGCCAGGGCCGTGGAAACCCCACCCGGCTGGATGTTGACGGCGCGCAGGCCTTGCTTCGAGTACTCCAGGGCCAGTGAGCGGGTGAAGCTGAGGATGCCGCCCTTACTGGCTGCATACGCCGCCATGTAAGGGTGCGCGAACGTCGCAGCGGTGGACGTGAAGTTCACGACGACGCCTCGTCCCGATTCGAGCAGAGCAGGGAGAGCCTGGCGGGTCATGAGGAAGGTACCGGTGAGGTTGACCGCCAAGGTGCGGTTCCACTCCTCCAGAGTGGTTTCGTGCGTGTGCGAACAGGTCTGCATTGCAGCCACATTGACCAGAACCTCCAGGCCACCCAACTCGGCAACGGCAGCGGACACCGCGGCGATCACGTCCGCCTCGCGGGATATGTCCAGCACGGCCGTGGTGAGCCGTTTTGCGGTGCCGGCACCGTCGGCGGCCGCGGCAGTCGCGGCCAACCCGTCGGGGTTGATGTCGTAGGCCACCACCGTGGCGCCTTCGTCGAGCAGGCGGGCCACGGTGGCCGCGCCGATCCCGGAGCCGGCGCCGGTGACGATGACACGACGGTCTGAGAAACGCTCCATCAGTTGTTTCCTGCCAAGTCAGGCGAATTGAAACGCAGAGATCGGAGCCTCGTCGGGATAGCTGCTGGGCCCGCCCAGGTCGTATGCCGCGTTGAGCGCGCCGATGAATGCCGGGTCGTGCAGGGGTTCGCCGGGCACGTCGAGCTTGATGCCCTTGCCCTTGAGATCGTCGACCATCATGCCGATGGCTCGTTCGATCGTGATGTCGTCCGAACCATCCATGTTCTTCTTCAGTTCGTCGTAATCGGAGAACACCTCGGCTGACCAGTGCACCAGGAACCGAAGTTCGTCGGTGTGGTGGCGGGCGATGACGTCCTCGCCGTTCTTCAGCAGCCACTGGTCGCGGTCCGCGGGATCCCCGGTGAACACGGTGTCGAAAGCCAGCCCGGCCGGAACTTGTTGTTCCAACGGGCCGTTGGCTTCTCCACGGTGCATCATCATCTCGTTCTGGACGACGACGCCGCGGTTGTTGATCGGAGGGAGTACCCGGGCCGGCGGCCTGAGTGGACCCTCGGGCCAGTAGGTGAAGCCCGACCCTTCGTCGAGGGAGAACCAGGTGATCACCTGGGCCATCTTGATCAGATAGTCGGTGAACAGGCCGGACTTGCCCATCACGCTGCACAACCAGGTGGGGGCGTTCTCGTGGCGCACTCCGCGGAAGCTGGGGGAGTCCAAGTGGCCGGGATCGCGGTTGGCACACGGGCCGTTGATGTTGAACAGCATCATTTCGGGCTTGGCGTACTCGGCGTTCCAGTAGCTCTTGGCGTGCTCGATGAAGCCGGCGTTGTAGAAGCAGTCATGCAGCTCGGGGTAGAGGACGGTGCCGTAGTTGGCCAGGTAACCGCGGAAGGTCGGGGTGAGGAACAGGTCCAGTGACGGCGTGAACCCTTCGGGGAAGGCACCGCTCATGGTGGCCATCAGCTCGTCGGCCGAGGCGAAGTGCTGGGCGATGATGAGTTTCCATGGCCCCTGGGTGTGTACGACGTCGAGCAGTCTGCGCTTCTGATCTCCGGTGTATACGTCCGTGATCTCGCGTGGTGGCGCAGCGGGGCGCAGAATGTCCGACAGCTCGAGGCGCCGTTCATCGGTCAGCATCTTATTCTCCTCAAAGGCATTTCATGATCTCGCTCGCTCGAGTCTGGTGGCACCGCGAGACATCGAGCTTGGCGGTGACCGCTGATCGGGAGACCAATTCAAGGCGCCACCAGCCAACGCCGGCGTCTACAGCTACTCGGAGTCGGTTGCTGGGCTGCGGGGAACCGTCGTTGCGCGGCACACCAATGTCACAAGAGAGTCGATCTCATCCCGGGTCAGCCCTCGCCCGTCGAACAGAGAGATGGACACGGCCGGCGTCAATATCATCTGGAGCACCATGGCCGGATCCACATCAGGACTCACCTCGCCACGGCCGATCGCTCGCCCGATCATCGCGAGCCAATGCGGGAGATCGGTTCGGTTCCAACCCAACATCGTGTCGTTGAGTGACGGGTATCGACCCGAGATCACCGCTGCCATGATCCCGCGCTCGACGGGATCTGCTGCGAGCGAGGCGAGTTGGGTGACCAGCGCGCGAACGTCGCTCTCCCAGGAGCCGGTGTCCGGGGCATCCGTGCGGTGACGGGCGTGGAATGCGAGGGCATCGCTCAGCAGCTCGGTCGAGGTGGGCCACCACCGATAGACGGTTCCGCGGTTCACGCCGGAACGTTCGGCGACCTCGGCGATCGGAAGCTCGACCGTCCCCTCGGTCAACAGCTCCAGGCATGCGTGCATCACCGAATCACGGATCCGCTCGCTACGGCCACCGGGTCGGACGCGTGACCTGGATGCCGAACCCGGCGAGCTGCGATGCGCTGAAGTGTTCACGTTCCTCGATCTCGATGATGCTGGACAGCACCGAGTGTCATACCGCCGGCCAAGGCGGCGCATTAGGGTGCCCGCTGAGCGGGATGAACGTCGGCAGTAACGCGACAGGTTGATCAAATAACCGACATGCACATCACCATGGGTCTGCCGACCCTCTTTCCCCACGGACGCGAGACGGAGCTCACCTGGTACCGCAAGATCGACGACGGACCGTGGGACGGCCTCGCCACCTACGAACGGCTGCTCTATCCAGACAGCTGGTCGGTCGTCCCGCAGCTCGCTGCCGCGGCAGCGGTGACCGACCGCGTGCGGCTGTGGACCGACGTCGTAGCGCTCCCGATGCGGGACCCGGTGCTGTTCGCTAAGGATCTGGCGACCATCGACGTCCTGTCGGGCGGGCGCCTGACACTCGGTGTCGGCATCGGCGCGTGGGACGAGGACTACCTCGCGGTCGGCGCCGCGCTCGACCGGAAGCGACAACGCATGGACGAGGCTGTACTGGCGATGCGCAAAGTGTGGGCCCAAGAGCCTCCGATCGAGGGACACCATCCTGTGGGGCCCGCGCCGGTCCAGGCCGGGGGCGTCCCGCTCGTTGCCGGAGTGGTCGGTCCCAAGGCGCTCGCCCGCGCCGCGCAGTGGGCTGACGGCGTGAGCGACCCGGCGCACTCACTTCATTTCGACGCCGAGGCGTTGGCCGCGCAGCGCGAGCGCGTCGCGCAGGCGTGGCAGGCGGCCGGCCGGACCGAGAAGCCGCACTTCTCGGCACCGGTGTGGTTCGCGCTCGGTCCGGACCCGGAGACCCAGCTCGGGGAACACGTAAAGGATTTCTGGAACCAAGATGTCGACCTCGCCGGAGCTGAGTCCTCCTTCCTCACGGCCCCGACCGCCGGGACGTTGAATTGCGGAGCATCCGGGCTCCTGGCAGCCGTCAATGGAGCGCGGGAGGCGGGTCTCGATGAGCTCAGGCTCGTCCCGACGACCGCCGACCCCGACGAGATCGATCGAGCGCGTGAGGTGTTGGGTATCTGATCGGGCACATTCCCGGTTCAGAACGACATGGGATGCGCGAACTTCGCCCGGAGTAGCGCGCCGGTCTCGGCCAGCGCCAAACGGCCCCGCGCAGTGGCGTCCGAGCGCATCAGAAAGCCGTGGTACATGCCGGGATAACGGGTGAGCGTCGTCTGCACGCCCGCATCGCGGAGGCGACGGGCGTAGCGTTCACCCCAATCACGGATCGGGTCGCACTCTCCGGTGACGACGATGGCCGCCGGCAGGCCACGCAGGTCGGTGGCGTAGGCCGGGACCTGATATGGGTCTCGTGGCGCCCTGCCGCGATCGACCAGTTCGTGCATGTAGACAATGTCTTCGTGTCGCAGTAGTGGGGCGTCGGGCATGGAGATGATGGACGGCGCACCCATGTCGCGATCCAGGCCGGGATACAGCAACACCTGAGCACAGATTCGCGGGCCGGCGTGGTCGCGGGCCGCCAATGTCACTGCGGCGGCTAGTGATCCGCCGGCACTGTCGCCGACGACCGCGAGCCGGCTGGCATCGAGGTTCAGGTCGTCGGCCTGGGCAGAAACCCATTCGGTGGCCGCGTAGGCGTCGTCGAACTGAGCAGGTGGCGGCGATTCGGGTGCGAGTCGGTACTCGACGGCCGCCACCGCGGCACCGCTGGCCTGCGCGAGTTCGCGGGCCAGCGGCTCGAACGAACGGTTGGAACCCATCACCAGCCCGCCGCCGTGCAGGTACACCAGCACGGGTAGCCTTGCCTCGGCGGTGGGCCGATACAGCCGGACCGGAATCGGCCCGGCCGGACCTGGCGCCGCCAGGTCCTCGATGCCGGCCATGGCCGGCATAGCCGGCAGAGGTGCGGATTCGAGACCGTCGCGCACGGCGGACAGACCCCGGACGCGCATCGGCGCGATGTCACCGAACGAGGCAACTCGTGCGGCGGCATCGGGATCGAGTGGTGGATTGGCCATTTCAGCCCTGTGCCGGGTCGAATCGGCGCTCGGTCCGTAAGTGGGGAGCCTCTTGGCTGCTCAACACGCGGGCCCGTTCGGTCATCGCCGATCCGACATAGTCGGGTTGGGTGAGGAGATAGAACCGGCCCTCGGCCGCTTGGTCGAATACCACTTCGGCCGCGGCCAGCGGGTCCATCGCCTCGGCCTTGATGTCGAGCATGGCGGCGCGTTGTCCTTCGGCCGCACGGGCATCGCCGGACTCGACCCCTCCTGCCGATTCGAAAATGTTGGACACCACGGCACCCGGTAGCACCGCCTGAACGTGCACGTGGTCGTCATGGCCGGCGGACTGTACTTCCAGATGCAGGCATTCGGTCAGGGCGAGAACGGCATGCTTACTCATGATGTAGGGCGCCTGCAGCGGGACGACGGCCACACCGCCGATCGAGGACAGATTCCATACCCACGCCGGTGTGTCGCCGGCCAACATCTTCGGCAGGAATGCCTTGACGCCGTGGAACACTCCGCTGATGTTGATGTCGACGACGCGTTGCCAGTTGGAAACCGGGGTGTCCCACAGGTACCCGAATTGCTCGACGCCCGCATTGTTCACCAACAGGCGTACCGGACCGAGGTCGCGAAAGACGTCGTCGGCCAGCGCCTGCACGGCGTCAGCGTCCCGCACATCGCAGACCACGTCCACCGCGGATCCGCCTGCGGCGTTGAGTTCTTCACGGAGGTCTGCGACAGCCTCGGCGTTGACGTCGACCAGCACGACCGTCATGCCCAAGCGGTTGGCATGCCTTGCGAGGCCGGCGCCGATCCCGGCGCCGGCACCCGTGATGACGGCGACCCCGCCGCCAAAGACTTCTCGGGCGTTCACGCGGATTGGACGCCGGCAGCGGCCTTGGCGGTGTGCTGCGCGAGCGGGATCGAATCCTCGGCGTCGAGCACGACATTCAGCGAGGTGAACACCAGACCCGCTTCTGATCGTCGGATTCCGGCGTCGACGACACCGCTGGACACCGCGAACGGAACGTTGTTGGTGATCTGGTTGACGAACAGATAGAAGCGGACGTTGGTCACCTCGCCGTCGATCCCGGTCCGGAACACGTTGGTCGCGTGGTGACGGCACGGGTACGGATTCTCGTTGCGGTGCTCGATGAGCCAGGCCCAGGTCTCGGCCTTACCGTGCAGCTCGGCGGCCAGCAGATGCTCGAACGGGCAGGCCCCGGAGTCCGAGCGGCTCAGGTACTCCATCTCCTCGGCGAGGCGGGCGCCAACCTCGTCGAAGTGGCCCTGGTCGTAGTGGTACCAGAAACCGGAGATGAACTCCTGGACGTCAGGCAGGGTGATCTCGTTGCTCATGCCGGCAGTCAACCCGGGATGTGGCGCCGCTAACACCACCCATGACCGGTCAGCGGAACACAGAAACTGCTAATCGCCGGCGATCAAAGCCCACAGGTGCCGCCCGCCCGCCGCAACGGCCGCCGCCGCAACCTGGTCGTCCCAGAACCGCACGGAGCCAAATTCCGAGCGCCAGGCCAGAGCTGCGCGGGTGAACTCGTGCAGTCGATGCTCGTGCGTCGTGCCGATCGCACCGTGTACCTGGTGCGTGTTGCGGGTCACGACCGAGGCGGCATGTCCCGCACACGATCGCGCGGTCGCGATCTGGAAGTCCAGTTGAGCTGACTGCCAGTCCGTTCCGATCGCAGTATGCAGCGCAGCCTCGGTGGCGGCCCGTGCCAGCGCCGACTCCGCTGCCGCATCCGAGATCAGGTTCTGAACCGCCTGGAACTTCGCCAGCGGGCGCCCGAACTGCACCCGGGACGCCACGTGTTCGATGGACAGTGCCACAGCACGATCGAGCGCCGCGCACACCTGGATCGCCCGTACCATCGCCGATTTGCGGCCGAGCTGGTCCACCAGTCCGGTGGACACTGGGTGTCCGGTCATTGACGTGGTGTCGACGGTGATCGTGTCGCGCGGTTCGCCGATCAGGTTGGTACCCGGGGTGATCGACAGGTCTGCCGTGCCGAGTTCGGTGAGCCGGTACTCGTCGCCGGCCGGCCAGAGCACGACGATCCGTTCTGCCTCAGCGGCCCAGGCCACAGGTGTGGGGGATTGACCGCTGAGCGGAGCCACATACACCGTTCGCACGGCGTTGTCGACGGGTCGGCCGAGGGTCTCCAACAGCCAACAGGCCAGTAAGTCGTGTTCGGCCAGTGGGATGCGGACACCGTGACGGACTGCGGCACTGAGCAACTCAGCAGCCTCGAGCCAACCCGCGCCGCTGCCACCGGATTCCTCGGCGCCGGTGAGGCGGACCAGGTCGAGGGACTCGAGCCGCTGCCACAGTGCGCGGTCGTATTCGACGCGTTCGCCCGGGCGCCCGGTGGGGGCGGTCTGGCGGTGATCAGAGAAGACGCCGTCCATCATGGCCACCAGGTCGGCGTCCACCGCGGACAGCGCGCTCGGGGCGAGTTCGGTGGTGTTCATCGCATACCCAATCCCCGCGCGATGACACCGCGCAGTACTTCGTTGGTTCCGCCGCGCAGCGTGAAGCCGGGGCGCTGGTCCACCGCGGTGGAGACCAGGTGCGCCCACTCGGCGTCCCTGGCGGCGTCATCTCCGGTCTGCCGGTCGGCGAAGTCGGCGATGTCGCCTTCGACCGTGGTGCCGAGAACCTTGACGACCGCCGCCGGAACATCGGGATTCTCACCGCGCTCCAGGGCGCCGGCCACTGCGGTCGACATGTGATGCAGCCCGGCCACTCGCGCCACCAGACGGCCTAATTCGGCATCATCTGACGTGTTTTCGAGTGCGAGGGGCAGCAGCGGGAACGTCGACAGGAATCGTTCCGGTCCACTCCGCTCGAAGCTCAGCTCTGAGGTGACTTGGGTCCAGCCGCAGCCGATTTCGCCGAAGACCATGGCATCGGGGACGAACACCTCGTCGAGGACGACCTCGTTGAAGTGATGCCCGCCGTTCATCGAGATGATCGGGCGGACCTGCACACCCGGGGCGCGCAGGTCGACGATGAACTGGCTCAACCCGGCGTGCCGGTGCGCCGGATCCACCGGTTCGGTGCGGGCCAGCACGATGAAGGCATGAGCGCGGTGCGCCCCCGAGGTCCACACCTTGGTTCCGGTGATCGACCACCCGCCGTCGACTCGTACCGCACGGGTGCGGACGCTCGCGAGATCGGAGCCGGAATCCGGTTCGCTCATCCCGATGCCGAAGAAACATTCACCGCGCACGATGCGAGGTAGGAACTCTGACTTCTGCTCTTCCGTCCCGTATTTCAGGAGCGACGGCACGATCTGGCGGTCGGCGATCCAGTGGGCGGCAACCGGGGCGCCCGCGGCCAGCAGTTCTTCGGTCACCACGAACCGTTCCTGAAACGAGCGGCCGTGACCGCCGTAGCGCAGCGGAACGGTCATGCCCAGCCAACCCTGCTTCGCCAGGGCTGCGGTGAAGTTCTCGTCCCACCCACACAACCAGGCGTCGACCGACGGTCGGAACGCACCGACGGCCAACTGTTCGGCCAGGAAGCCACGGACTTCCCGGCGTAACCGGTCCAGGTGTGCCAGGTGCGCGCCCGTCACGATGTCCGCCACTTCGCGATGCGCTGTTGGTGCTCGGTGTCGTGGTGGGCCAATGGTTGCATGGCCGCGGCCATCGAAAGCGTGGATTCCAGGGAACCGGTGATCGATTCCTGCAGCAGGCGCTTGGCCATCCGAAGCGCGCGGGGTGGGTTGACCGCGATCTTGTCGGCGAGTGTGCGAGCCTCGGACAACAGATCGTCGTGCGCCACCACTCGGCTGACGAGTCCCCACTCCAACGCCGTTGCGGCGTCGATCCGTTCGCCGGTGAACGTCAGTTCGGCGGCGCGGGCGTGGCCGATGGCGCGCGGGAGGAACCAGGTGCCGCCATCGCCCGGGATGAGGCCGAGCTGCACGAAGCTCTCGGCGAAGGATGCGCGCTCGGAGGCAATCCTGATGTCGCACATCATCGCGAGATCGCACCCGGCGCCGATGGCGGCGCCGTTGACCGCAGCGATGAGAGGGACCTCGAGCCGACCCAGGGCACGTGGGATCCGTTGGATCCCATCGATGTAGGCCCGTCGCTGGTCGATGGCGTCCAGGCCGAACATGCCCTGACGGTCTGCCATCTCCTTGACGTTGCCGCCGGCGGAGAATATCTTGCCGGCACCGGTGAGGATGACCGCACCCACGGTGTTGTCGGCGTTGACCGCATCTACCTTTTCCTCGAATGCGGCGATGACGTCCTTGCCGGTGATGGCATTGCCGACGTCGGGCAGGCTGATCGTCCAGATTTGCACCGGTCCGTCGGTGTGGACGTCGAGCGGTGAGGTCACGCACGCTCCTTGAGCTGAAGGGATTTGGTCTGGAGGTACTCCTCGAAGCCGAACCGGCCCAGTTCACGGCCGATCCCGGACTTCTTGTACCCGCCGAACGGGGCGGTGGGGTTGTAGGCGCCGCCGTTGATGTCGAGCTGGCCGGTCTGCACCTGACGGGCGAACGCGATGGCGTCGTCGTCGGTAGCGGCCCACACCGCCCCCGACAGCCCATAGGGGGTGCCGTTGGCGATGCGCAGTGCCTCTTCGGGGTCGGTGAAGGGCGTCACGGCGAGCACGGGGCCGAACACTTCTTCCTGACCGAGTTCGGACTCGGGATCCACATCGGCGAAAACCGTTGGTGCCACGAAGTACCCGACGTCGCGGATCGGATCCGTGCCGCCGGTCAGCAACCGGGCACCGTCGCGCTGGGCGCGCTCGATGAAGCCACGAACGGTGTCGAACTGCGACTGCGACGCCGATGGTCCGATCCGGGTCGCCGGGTCACGCGGATCGCCCACGGTATAGCGGCCCACAGCGGATCCGATCAGGTCCAGTGCCTCGCCATATCGATTCTGCGGCACCAGCATCCTGGTCCAGGCCATGCAGGTCTGGCCGCCGTTGAGAAAGGCATTGCCCACGCCGACCTTGACCGCAGTCGCCAGATCAGCGCCGTCGAGGATGACATTGGCCGACTTGCCGCCGAGCTCGAGGGCAACCTTCTTGATCGACTGGCCGGCCAACTCTCCGACGCGCGCACCCACACCGGTGGACCCGGTGAACGAGACGAAGTCGACGTCGGGATGCGAGGCGAGACGTTCGCCGATCACCCGACCTGGGCCCGAGACGAGATTGATGGTCCCCGGTGGCAGGCCCGCCTCTTCGCAGGCTTCGACGAAGGCGAACACCGAAAGAGGGGCTTCGTTACTGGGTTTGAGGACGACGGGACACCCCGAGGCGATGGCCGGGAGCACCTTGGCGACCACCTGGTAGAGCGGGTAATTCCACGGCGTGATGGCGCCCACGACGCCGTAGGGTTCCCTCAGGACCAGCGAATTGCCGATGCGCTCTTCGAACTCGAAGGTCTCCAGCACATCGGCGAAACCCTTGGCCACTGCCAACGGCACCTGGGTTTGCACCGTCTGCGCGATGCGTACAGGGGCACCCATCTCGGCGGTGATGAGATCGGCGATGTCGGGCAATCGCTTCTCCATGGCGGCGATGACCCGCTGCACCCGGTCCTGGCGTTTGGCAACGGTGATGAGGGGGTCGAAGGCCCGCCGGGCCGCAGCCACGGCGGTGTCGACGTCGGCGGCATCGCCATTGGGCACGTGGCCGATCACGGCCTCGGTCGCGGGGTCGATGACTTCGATGAACCCGTTCCCGGAGGGGGTGATCCAGCTGCCGTCGATGAACAGTCTGTCGTGTTCGAAAGTGGGCACGATCGTCCTTACATTCGTAGCGGGGGCTCAGGGAATCAGGCTGGCGCGGACGTCGCGCTTGCCGTCTGCTGCGCTGAACGCTTCGTTGATGTCGTCGAGTGAGTACGACGCCGCGGCGAGTCGCTCGAACGGCAGATGGTGTTGATGGTGGTCGAGGAAGGTCAATGCGCGGGACAGGACTGCCGGGTCATACAGGGAGACCCCGACCATGGTCTTGTTGGTGAAGACGAACCGTGACGGATCGAACGCGAAGGTCTTGCCGATGTTGATGTTGCCGATCTCGACGTAGCGGCCGAACTGGGCGAGCATCTGGAGACCCTCGTCGATGGCCGACGGGTGTCCGACAACCTCGACCACCACGTCGGCGCCCTGGCCGTCTGTCAACTTTCGTACCGCTTTGGCACGGTCCTTGGGCGTGGCGACCTCGTTGAGGTCGATCACCGCGTCGGCTCCGAATGCGGTTGCCAGTTCCAGCCTTTCGGAAACCCCGTCGATCGCGATCACGTTGGCTGCCCCGCGGGCCTTGGCGACGGCCACCGCGTAGAGACCTAGGGCGCCGGCACCCTGGACCACTACGTGCTCACCGAGTTGCAGGTCGACGCGTTCAAGTCCATACATGACCTGCGACAGCGCGCAGTTCGCGCCCGCGGCGATGTCGTCGCTCAGAGTGTCGGGAACTGTGTAAACCACTGCGCCGGCGGGCAAAAGGTAGTAGTCGCCGTAGCCGCCGACAAAGTAGGGCGGTTCGTCGGCGCGGCCCAACATCGCCATTTGCAGGTTGAGGCAGGCGTTACGGCGCCCCGCCAGACAGTTACGGCACCGGTGGCAGCAGTAGAAGTACGGGAACACCACTCGCGTGCCTTCGGCCAAGGGTTTGCCGTTGGAGTCGGCGGTTACTCCGTCGCCCAGCACCTCGATGGCGCCGACCATCTCGTGGCCCAACACGGTGGGTAGCTGTCCACCCAAGCCGCGGGTGGCGAAGGTGCCATGCCAGGCATGTACATCCGAACCGCAGATGTTGGTCCGCAGGACCCTGATCAAAATTTCCCCGGGCCCGACGTCAGGCAGGGTGACCGTTTCGATCCGAAATGGCTTGCCGGGTTCGTCGAAGCGCGCGATGCGTCCAGTTCGAGAGGTGTTCGCCACGGGTGTGTTCCTTCAGTTGCTGGTGGATTCGCGGCTGAAACGCTGTCGCAGATCGCGTTTGAGCAGTTTGCCGCTTGGGTTCTTGGGCAGAGAATCGACGAAGAAGATCTGTTTGGGGGTCTTGAACCCGGCGAGATGGTCACGGCAGTGACGTAGGACCTCGTCTTCGGTCACGGTGGTACCGGCACGAGTCACCACCGCGGCAACGACGGCTTCCACCCAGATCGGGTGCGCCAACCCGAAGACCGCGGCCTCTTCTATCCCACTGTGCCGGTAAAGAACTTCTTCGACCTCGCGGCTGGCGACGTTCTCACCGCCGCTTTTGATCATGTCCTTCTTGCGGTCGACGACGTGCAGCAGGCCGTGCTCGTCATAGAAGCCCAGATCGCCGGAATGAAACCAGCCGCCGGCGAACGCCTGGGTGGTCTTATCTTCGTCGTCGAGGTAGCCGAGCATCAGATGTGGACTGCGGTGGGCGATTTCACCGACGGTGCCGGACGCGACGGGCGCGTCGTTGTCGTCGAGGATCACGGTTTCGACGTTGACCACCGGACGACCGGCCGCTCCGGCGTGTGCGTCTTGCTCGGCGGGGCCCAGAGCTGAGGCCAGGGGAGCCATCTCGGTCTGGCCGTAGAAGTTCCACAGTCGCAGATTGGGCAGACGCCTGCGCATCTCGTGCAGGATCTCGGTGGGCATCGGTGAGGCCCCGTAGTAACCTTTGCGCAGACTTGACAGGTCCACCTCGTCGAACACCGGACTGCGCAACAGGCTGATCCACACCGTCGGTGGCGCAAAGTAATTCGTGACTCCGTGTCGCTCGATGGTGCGCAGCACCAATTCCGGGTCGGGCCGGGGCACGATGATGCTGGTCGCTCCCAGATAGATGTCGGTGGCCAGGAAGTTGTCCAGCTGCGCACAGTGATACAGCGGCAGGGAGTGGATTTCGACGTCATCGCCGGACATGGAACCGGCCACGATGGTGCTGATGTACTGCCACATCAAGCTGCGGCTGCTGTGCATCACGCCCTTGGGCCGGGATTCGGTGCCGCTGGTGTACATCACCCGCAGCAGCTGATCGTCATCGATCCGGTAGTCGGGAACGTCCGCGGTGGTGGTGAGCCATTCGGCGAAATCAGGCCATCCGCCGGGACATGACTGACCGGGAGGAACGAGTGCGGCCATGGTGCGGACCGCTGTCCCCGCTGCCATGGCCTGTTCGGCCACCGGGGTCAGGTCCGCCTCGACGATGAAGCCGGCGGTGCGGCTGTGGCCGAGGATGTAGGAAATCTCTTCGGCCGTCAGCATGAAATTGATGGGAACGAGCACCACCCCGGCGCGGGCCGTGGCGAACGCCAACACCGCGTACTGCCAGCAGTTGCGCGACAACAGGGCAACCCGGTCACCGGGTGACAAACCGTTGTCGTACAGCGCGGCCGCCGCCCGGTCCACCAGGCGATCGAACTCCGCGAAGCTGAGGACGACGTCGCCATCGATGATGGCGGTTTTGTCGGGCTGCTTGCGCGCCGACCGGCGGGGGATATCGGCGAGGCTGTGGCTACGAGCCTGGGCGATGACGGCGGCGAGGTCGTCGGAATGCATGAGCCGCAGGGTAGGCATGTGACTGCCGGGCGCGGTGGTTCGTCTCCCGCTCAGTAGACATGGTGGGGGCGGTCCGGACCCAGATTCTTCGATACTCGATCCCATGACGGCTACCACTGAATCCTCGTCACTCGCGGATCGCACCCCAGATCCTGATACCTTGCGCGGACATCTGCTGGAGGCCGATCCCGGTGTCCTGGTCGCGGTGCTGGCGCAGATCACCGGGGATGCGTCGGTCATCGATCGGTACGCCGCCAAGATCGACCACGTGCCCGATCCGCCCGAGCGGTCCGGAACGACCGACCGTCAGACCGCCGATGCGCTGGCCGACGAGATCATCGCCGCGCTCGGCCGGCCACGCCCGGCCGAGGCGCTTCCGGTAGACGATCGCGGGTTCTTCGCCCGTCTGTTGCCGATCGCGCTGGGAAGTGCGGTTGATGACGAGCACGTGGATCTACTGCTCGAACAGGGCGGTTTCCGGCCGTCACAACCGACGCTCCCGCGCACCACGCCGATTCCGTCGTCCACCACCGTGGCAATCATCGGTGCGGGTATCGCAGGTATCGCGGTCGCCCTGGCAGCCGCCGAGGAGGGCGTGCACTTCGAGATCTTCGACCGCAACGACGAGGTTGGTGGAACCTGGCTCACCACCAGATATCCGGGCATCGGCGTGGACACCCCGTCGGCGTACTACTCGCTCTCGCGTGAGGTGAACCCGGATTGGTCGAACTACTATCCGCAGGGCGCGGAGTACCAGGACTACCTGGTCTCGCTGGCCGACAAGCACGATCTGCGCCGCCACATCCGCTTCAACACCGAGGTTGAGGCGTTGTGGTGGGACGAGGAGCGCGGGCAGTGGGAGATCCACTCCCGCTCTGCCGACGGCGCGCAGAGCATCGACCACGCCACGGTTGTCGTCACGGCCGCCGGCTACCTGAACCGTCCGCGATTCCCCGATATCTCGGGTCGAGACACCTTCGCCGGCACCAGTATTCACTCCGCGAAGTGGGACTCTACGCTGGATCTGACGGGGAAGAAGGTCGCGGTGATCGGCGCCGGCTGTACGGCAGTCCAGATTGTCGATGCGTGTGTGTACGAGGTCGAGCACCTGACGGTGTTCCAACGACAGCCGCACTGGGTCGCTCCCCGCAGGCGCCTTTCCGATGAGGTCCCGGAACACCGCCGCTATTTGGGACGGGTGTTGCCGTACTACGCGATGTGGCATCGGCTCAAGTCGTACTGGGGCACGGCCGACAACAACTACCCGGTCATCTTGCAGGATCCTGAGTGGTCCAAGACCCACCTGTCGATCTCACCGGCCAACGATGTGCTGCTCAAGATGTGTCAGGAGTACATCGACCGGATGTTCGGCGCTGGAACGGAATTGGCGAAGAAGGTCACCCCGGACTTCGCTCCGTACGGCAAGCGGATCATTCGAGACCCGGGCGGCTACTACGCCGCGCTGACCCGCGACCACGTCGACGTCGAAGCCAGTGAACCCGCGGAGATCAACGAGCGCGGCATCATCACGACCGACGGACGGCAGATCGACCTCGATGTCATCATCTACGCCACCGGCTACCACCTGGATTTCCTGTCCACCATCGACATCCGTGGGCGCGACGGCAAGACACTCGTCGAGGAGTGGGGTGACAGCCCGCGGGCCTACCGAGGCGGCACCGTTCCGGGGTTCCCGAATCTCTTCATCACCTCGGCACCGAACTACAGCCCGGGACATGGTGCGGGAGCCAACTTCTCGATGGAGGTGCTGGCGCACTACATCCTGGAGTGCCTGCAGTTGATGGCGATTCGTGGGGCATCGACCATGGAGGTCACCCAAAATGCGTACGACGACTATGTCGCGGGGCTAGACGAAGCGATGCAAGGCACGGTCTGGTGTCACACCCCCAACGCTCACACCTACTACCGGTCTCAGTCCGGGCGCGTGGTGGTGGCCACGCCGTACCGTCTGGTGGATCTGTGGCACCAACACCGCGCCCCGATCGAGGAGGATTTCGTTCTCCGATGAGCCAAATACTCGCCGGCAAGACGGCACTGGTAACCGGCAGCAGTCGCGGCATCGGACGTGCGATCGCACAGCGGCTGGCCGCCGAAGGCGCGAAGGTCGCAGTGACCGCTCGCGCGTACACCCCGACATCGTCCACCCGGGCCGGGGTCACCGAGGCGATCCCTGGCACGATCGACGAAACCATCGCGCTGATCGAACAGGCCGGCGGCTCGGCTTTCGGCCTGGCCGCCGATCTGGAAGACAGCGCCGCTCGCGACGGCCTGATCGATGCGGTGGTCGAGCGCACGGGCCGGATCGACATCCTGGTCAACAATGCCGGCTATGCCGACTATTCTGCCGTCGAGAACATGCCGGTCGAAACCTTCGACCGCACCGTGGAGCACTACCTCAAGACACCGTTCGCGTTGACGAAAGCCGCTGTGCCGCACATGCGTACCAATGGCGCGGGGTGGATCGTCAACATCGGTTCGGTGACCGGGGTGGCCCCGGTGCGGCCGTACCGGGAGTACAATAAGACGGCGGGCGACGTGATCTATGCGTCGTGCAAGGCTGCGTTGCATCGGTTCACCCAGGGGGTGGCCGCCGAACTGCTCGACGCCAACATCGCGGTGAACTGCGTCGGACCGTCGACGGCGGTGCGCACACCCGGCGCCGCGTCGCTGATCCCGGACACCTTTCCGACCGAACCCGTTGAGTACCTGGCCGAAACGGTGCTGGCGATGTGTCACCTGCCCGCCGCGGAACGGACTGGTCTGGTGGCGTTCAGCCTGCACTACCCGTGGTCGCAACAACTTCCGGTGCACTCGCTCGACGGTGGTACGGTATTGCCGCCGCTGCAGCCGCCGGCGGCGGCGAATCCGAACATCCTGCCTGCGGGGGCTTAGGCGGCGCCCGGCGTTTTGTCAGTGGTCGGTGCGATGATGGTGTCATGTCCAGCGCCGCAGCATCTTTGGCTACCGGGGCGACTCCGTGTGAGCGGCTGGAGATGTTGTTCGCCGAACTCGCCGAGTTGACCGGGCAGCGCAATGCGATCGACGGCCGCATCGTGGACATCGTGGCGGAGATCGACCGTGACGAACTTTGCGGTATGACCGGAGCCCGCTCGGTACCGGCGATGGTGGCCTGGAAAACCGGTGTCTCACCGGCCAACGCCGAAACGCTGGTGGCTGTGGCGCGGCGTCGTGAAGAATTCCCCCACTGCACCGACGCCCTGCGTGACGGCCGACTGTCACTGGACCAGGTCGGCGTGCTGGCCAAGCGCGCCGCGGACGGTTCGGACATGCACTATGCCCAATTGGCCGAACATGCCACCGTGCAGCAGCTACGCACCGCGGTCAAACTCGAACCACGCCCCGAACCGGAACCGAAACCAGAACCGCCGCGGTCTTTCACCAGAATCGAGGGCGACGGGTACACCACCTACAAGATCCGGTTGCCACGCCTGGAAGCAGCGAAGTTCGACGCCGGCATGCACTCACACCGCGATGCCCTGGTCGCCGACTGGAAACGCGACCACGAGGCAGGCGGTGAGCAGGCGCCGCCATTCCCCGACAATGTCGATGCCTTCATGAGCTTGGTCGAGACGGGCTGGGATGCCGACGCGGCGCGCCGCCCCCACGGCCAACACACCACCGTGGCGGTACATCTGAACCTCGCGGACCGCATCGCTGCCCTCCACCTCGGTCCGGTGCTGACCGATGAGGAGCGCCAGTATTTGCTGTGCGATGCCACTTGCGAGGTATGGCTGGAACGCAATGGCCAACCCCTCGGGGTGGGCCGGGCCACCCGCACAATCAGCCGCCGGCTGCGCCGCGCCCTGGAGCACCGCGACCATTGCTGTGTGGTGCCCGGCTGCGGGGCCACCCGTGGCCTGCATGCCCACCACATCGTGCACTGGGAAGACGGCGGTGCACCGAGCTGTCCAACCTGGTGTTGGTGTGTCCTTACCATCACCGGGCCCACCACCGCGGGCTGATCACCATCACTGGGCCCGCCGATCAACTCCGGGTCACCGACCAAGCCGGGCGCACACTGCATTCCGGGTCGCTGGCCCGCTCGCCAACTGCGCGGCCACCCGACGTCCCGCCCTACCGCGGACCGACGGGGGAACGTGCAGAGTGGTGGTGGTACCAACCATTCGAGCCGCAACCACCTACGAACAATTAGCGTGGTTCCCGTGCCCCAGACGTTAGCTTAAGCTGAGCGGGATCGAATGGTACGCGCGTGCCCAGATGGAGGTAACCCGCTCGGGCTCGCTTGTCAGCTCGCAGTTCGGGAACCGATCGAACCACTCTGTGAGGGCAAGGCGGGCTTCCAAGCGCGCCAAACCCGACCCCATACAGGCGTGGACGCCGTGGCCGAATGAGATGTGTCGTTTGACTATCCGGCTCAGATCGAACCGCTCAGGGTCGACGAACTCGCGTTCGTCATGATTGGCAGAGCCCCACACCAGCATTACTCGGGAGCCCGCGGGAATGTCGACGCCGTGCATCGTGATATCGCGGGTGGTGTTGCGGGGGAGCGTCTGGGTCGGCGACTCGATCCGGTTGATCTCCTCGATGGCGGCCGGCCACAGAGACGCGTCGCGCTGCAGCATGCGCCGCTGCGCGTTGTGGTGCTGGAGCATGACCATGGCCGATCCGATCAGGCTGGCGGTCGTGTCATTGCCGCCCAGCACCAGCAGCAAGCAGAAGCCCAGGAGTTCCTCCTCGGTCAGCCGTTCGCCGTCGACCTCGGCAGTGGTCAAAGCGGTGATCATGTCCTCGCGCGGGTGGCGGCGGCGCTCGGCGAGTAACTCGGCGAACATGGCGTAGATATTCACCGCGGCCGTGAGCCCGTCCTCGCCGGTACCGGAGATGAAGGCCTCGGTCCACGTGCGCATGGGCGCAATGTATTCGTCGTCGATCCCGATCATGCGTCCGACGACCACACTGGGAATCACTGCGGCGTAGTCATGTTGGAATTCGCATTCGCCGCGCTCGGCGATGTCGTCGAGCAGTTCGTGGATATAGGTGCGGATTTCGTCCTCCATGAGGGCGACCCGCCGCGCCGTGAACACCCGCGAGACCAGTCGGCGCAGTGCACTGTGCCGCGGCGGGTCCAGGTAGATCAGTTGGGGTAGCAGGTCGCTGGCTTCGGCAACCCGGCTGGAGAATGTCTCGTGATCGTTGGCCGCTGTCCAGACATCCGCGAACCGGGTCAGCGCGTAGAACTCGCCATCGGGGCTCCGGTATACCGGATGATCATCGCGCATTGTGCGGTATACGTCCCAGAGCGTGTCCTGAAACTCTGGCCGGGAAGGGTCGTACAGCACTTCGGCCACGGGCATGGCGGTTGTCTCTCTTTCGGCTCGGGGACAAGAAGTTAGCTGTGATCAGGTGGCCAATATCGACTCGGCCTGGCAGAAGCTGTGGCAGACCCGATCCCGGACGATCACGTCGGTGGTTTCCGGGTCGAACCAGCGGTCGACCGCTGCCCAGTGAATCGGATGCATCAAGTACGGCCCCATGAGCCCGGCGACGTCGGTGAACTCCTGCTCGAACACATGCGTCCAGGCGGACGTCCCAACGGGCTCGGTCACCCGGCTCAATTGCCAGGCCCGAATGGTCTTGACGTAGCGCGCCATCGACCGGAGTTCGGATTCGAACCGGTCGACGGTGCCGGGGTCGGTTTCAGGCGCGACCCGCAACAGGAGCGTTCGGTAGACGGCGCCCGGCGCGCCGGTGATGGTCGGTGTGCCCGCGTAGCTGGCCCCGTTGGTCCGGGTGATGGCGGGATCGGTGAGGGCGGCCGTCAATGCAGTTGCAGTGCTGCGCCATTGGCTCTCATCGGTGAACCTGAGGTGGACGAGTATGTCTCCGCCGTTGCGGGATCCGGGATCGGTGGGTTCGACGATCCAGCGCAGCGCGCCGGTCGTCGCCGCTGACTGGCGCAGTGCCGCCAGCATCCGCTCACGATGCGGCGGTTCGACATCCAGCAATCGGGTGACGCTAAACATTCTCATCCTCGCCGAACGCGCACAGGGCATCGATGTCGTCGGCTGCCGCAGCAACCGATCGTGACCGTTCCAGCACCAAATACCCAATCTCTGACCACCATTGGCCCAATGCGGGGTCGGGGCGGCCTTTCCATGTCATCTGCCACCAAGCCAGTGGACTGGGCAAGCTCCACGTGACGGTGACGATGTTGGTCGCGTCGTCAAGCCAGATCGGTGGACTGACCAGCACGTGCTCCAGGGTCATACCGCGCTCGCGGGCGCCGGGCGCATACTCGGCCAGATACCGGTCGATGAAGACTCGCGCCTTGCCGGGCTTGGTCAGTATCCGGTCCACGACGTAGACGGACTTGGTGGCTTCAGCGTCAGCCATGAACGGAGACTAAGGACTTGCGCGAACGGAGCGTACCGTCGCTCCCGGCCATCGGGATACAACCTCTTGAGACACCGGATGCAATGGCACAGTGAGCCGATGACCGATCGCACCCCAGATCCGTTCAGCCCGGCTCAACTAGGTCCTGTGACGCTGCGCAACCGAGTGATCAAGGCAGCCACGTCGGAAGGACGCTCACCCGATGGGCTGGTCACCGACGACCTCATCGATTTCCACCGCAGCTTCGCCGCGGGCGGAGTCGGGATGACGACTGTCGCGTACTGCTGTGTGTCTCCTCAGGGTGCCAGTGCGCCGGGCCAGATCGTCATGAACAGCAAGGCACTGCCGGGGCTGAGTCGACTCACCGATGTCATACATGCGGAAGGAGCGGCGATTTCGGCACAACTCGGGCACGCCGGGGTGGTGGCGCAGAAGAAGCTGACCGGTGTCACCGCCGTGGCGCCGAGCCGGTTCGTCAATCCCACCTCCTTCGCCTATTGCCGCGAGATCACCCGCGCCGAGATCGCCGGGGTGATCGATCAGTTCGGTGACGCCGCTCAGGTAGCGGTCGATGCGGGCTTCGATGCCGTTGAATTGCACTTCGGCCATCTGTACCTGCCCAGCTCCTTCCTGAGTCCGTTGATCAACCGCCGCAGGGACGAGTACGGCGGTGATATCGACAATCGATCGCGGTTCGTGCGGGAGATCGCGGCGCGGGTCCGCGAGGTGGTGGGTGACCGGGTCGCGGTGATCGCCAAGCTGGACATGGACGACGGCCTGCCGGGCAGCATCTGGATCGACGAGGCACTGCGGACCGCCCAACTCCTCGACGCCGACGCCAACCTCGATGCCATCGAACTGACTCAGGGTTCGTCGGTCTACAAGCCCATGTACCTCTTCCGTGGCGACGTTCCGGTCAAGGAGTTCGCGAAGGTGATGCCGCCGGCGTTGCGCCCGGCCATCCGGCTGGTCGGCAAGCAGACGATGGGCGTCTATCCGTATCGAGACCTCTACATGCTGGAGGCGGCGCGGCAGTTCGTGCCGATCATGCGCAACACCAAGCTGATTCTGCTGGGCGGCATCAATGATCGCGAACACGTGGAGACAGGGATGCGGGAAGGATTCGATTTCTTCGCCATGGGCCGGGCATTGCTGCGTGAACCGCACCGGGTCAACACCATGATCGCCGAGCCCGCGTCACGCAGCCGCTGCAACCACAACAACAAGTGCATGGTGACGGTGTTCAGTCGCACGCACTGTGTACTCGATCCCGAGCAGCGTTACGGGGCTCCGCTAGGGGCTGAGCAGGTCACCTAGCGCGCGGGTAGCCTGTCGTCGCGCGCGGTGAGCGACGTCGAGCATCGGCATCGTCATAAAGCCGTGGATGCCACCTTCGAAGGGGCGCCGGACAATTGGCACTCCCGCGGCTTCCAGGGCATCGGCGTAGGCGATGCCCTCGTCGCGAAGCGGATCGTGTCCGGCGAGCACGACAACCGCCGGTGGCAGACCGGTGAGGTCACCGTGCAACGGTGAGGCATAGGGGTTTCGCCGATCGTTCACCACGGGCACGTACTGGTCCCAATACCACTGCAGGGCCGGCCGCGGGTTGTAGAAACCCCGTCCGAACAGCCGGTAGGAGTCGGTGTCGAAATCTGCCGCGATTACCGGGTACAGCAGAAGCTGCCCCGCCAGGTCCGGGCCACCGCGGTCCCGCGCCATCAGCGCAGTCACCGCGGCGAGGTTGCCACCTGCACTGTCGCCGCCAACCGCCACCCGTGCCGGGTCTGCCCCGAAATCAGCGGCGTGCTCAACCGCCCAGCGGGTGGCGGCGTAGAGGTCTTCGGCGGCCGTGGGCCAGCGGTGCTCCGGAGCCAATCGGTACGCGACCGAAACCACCACGGCTGGAGTGAGATTGGCCAGGTTGCGGCACAGCCCGTCATGGCTGTCGAGATCGCAGAAGACGAATCCGCCGCCGTGGGCATACACCAGCATGGGCAGCGAGTCCGACGCGTCGGGACGGTAGACGCGCACGTCGATGCGACCGTTGTCGACCGGAACCTGGTATTCGGTCACGGAGGCGACCGGCTCAGGCTGGGGGTTGGCGACGAAGCGGGCGCGGATCGCGGCACGGGCTTGTGCACCGGTCATCGTGTGTACCGGCGGGAAGCCCGAATCGAGAGTTTCGATCATGCCCGCGATCTGAGGATCCAGGCTCATGCGGGGAGCAGGGAGGTGGCGGCCCGGGAGGGCATCGGGTTGCCGACACGGAGTGGCCGCAACGTTTGCAGGGTCGGCATTACCCGTTGGGAGCCGTCTTCGGCGTTGCGCCAGATGGCCATCGCGGTCATCCGCACGGGAGCGATCAGTCGCTGATCGAATGTCATCCGGCTCATCGGACCGCACACCGACACCGCCGCAACCGCTGCGCCGGCAGGGCCGATCGGTGCTGCTACGCAACCGAATCCGGCCACCGATTCCTCCCGCTCGAACGCGACACCGTGGGCGCGGACCTTGGCCAGCTCGGCTTCCAGCTGCCGTTCCGTGCTGATCGAAAACCGCGTCATCCTCGAGGTCAGGTTGACCTCGACGGATGCATTGTCAGCCAGGATTGCCTTGCCCACCGCCGTACAGTGCGCGGGCCGCCGCCCACCGATGCGGGTCGGGATGGCTGCCACCATGTGACCGCCGATCTTCTCCAGGTACACCACATCGGACCCGTCGAGAACCGCCAGGTGGACCACCAGCCCGGTGGCCCGGTGCAGATCACGCAGCAATGGGATGGCGGCGCGGTGGATGCGGTCCTGATGCAGCGCCAGGGAACCCAACTCGACCAGTCGCATGCCCAACTCGTAATCGCGGCCGTCGCGGCGAAGCCAACGCAGGTGAACCAGGCGCTCAAGGATGCGGTGGGCCGACGAACGCGGCAGTCCGGTGCGACGCACGATCTCGGCCAATGTCAGTCGAGCAGATCCCTCGAAGACATCGAGAACCAGGGAAACCCGATCGATGACGGCGCTGGGCGTCTCGCCAGTCTTCTCGACGGTCATTGTCATGAGGACCTCCCACGGAACGCTGCATGCCTGGACGGCATATGACTAATAGTCATATATCTATCACAACGATGTGTCCGCTGTCACGTTTCGGCTTGAAGGTGGGTGCGGCAACGTGCCCGGCTACTCGCCGGCCCGGACCTCGGACCTGGGCAGAGGGAGTGTCATGTGCTGCGCGACGAGGGGGCTGGCCTGCTCGGAGAACGCGACGACCCTCGCGCCGATGCTCCGCACCTCCTCATGGGTGAGCTGCTTGTACGGCTGCGCCGACACCGACAGCACGACGTTTCCGTGCCCGTCGAATATGGGGGCTGAGATCGTCGCCAGTGGATACTCCTCGATCTTGGCCAGCTCGCCCGGCAGAAAGTCGATGATTGTCAGATCGGCGACGGCACCTGCTAGTCGCGCCGCCACGGGATCCGGCGCCGTGGCGTCATCGAGTGCGAGCAGGGCTGCGAACACTGTGAGCAGTGGGTCGCTGAGCCTTTCAATGCCGTAGCCACGTTTCTTGATCTCTTTGAGGACCTTGGGCATTCGCGCGCGGTAGACGTCATTGACGGGCCCTGCGGCATTCATCCACTCATCGCCTACTGCCTCCGGCGCCCACGCTACGAATTCTCGGCCGAACGGCGCTACGAAAGGCAGTCGTACGCCGGCCTGCACAGGTGGCCGGCTCGTGCCGGGGGAGGCCGACTCGACGACCGAAAGCCGGCCGTCTCTGAGTTCGGAAATGCATGCGGCCATCCCGATGTCCGAGCACAGCATGCGTAGTGGTTCGCGCAGCATCCGCGGTAGTGGTGCCGCACGTAGCGGTGTCGTGGGAAGGCCTGTCCCCAAGCTGTATCTCCCACTCAATGGGTCACGCAGCACCCAGTCGCAGGAACAGAGGGTGGTCAGGATCGCATGCCCGGTGGAGCGACTGATTCCCAGCTCGCGGCAGATTTCGGCGAGCGTCAGGGGCGTATTCGGCCGTTCGGCGAGCAACTCGACGACGGCGACGACGCGACGAGTCGGGGGTGACGGGTCTTGACCCTGCTCGTTCGGCTGACCTAGCTTGGCGTTCATATATTCGGACGCTACAACGAATATTCGTCATTTCAAACCGCGGTGAAGGAGCAACGTGCCCGACAGTGCACTTGGCATCGACGATCTGACAGTCCCTGAGCTCACCCCGATGCAACGAGAGGTTCTCGCAGGGATGGAGAACCTGACGGTGGATCTCGACCCAGCAGTCCTGATCGCGGCGGCGACGGAGCAGACGGGGTTGGATGACTTCGGGCCGGACGATTTTCGTCCCCGACTCGGCGCCTACGCCGGGGCAGTGGATGCAGACAGCGGCAACACGAATCTCAACCGCTTCATTCTGCGAAACCGAATCGTTCGGTTGCTCTCGCAACGGTTGTTGTTGACAGACCTGCTGCGTCGTCATCCCGAGATCCACGACATCGAGATCGAACGTCCGATCATCGTCGTCGGTCTACCGCGCTCCGGGACAACGCATCTCGTCAACCTCATCGCATCTGATCCCAGGCGGCGCGCATTGCCGTACTGGGAGAGCCAGGAACCCTTCCCCATGCGCGGTGAAGGTCCCGACGTCAACGGCGTGGACCCGAGATTCGCGCGCAGCGTCGCCGAGCACGAGTCGGCCATGGCCATGACTCCGTTGATCCAGAACATGCACGACCGATTTCCGCAGGCGATCGAGGAAGAAGTCGAGATCCTCGATCTGGACTTCGCGAGCTACGTGCTGGAGTGGCACTGCCGAGTGCCGCAATGGCGCGACTTCTATCTGGGGTTGGACCAAGATCGCCATTACGGCTATCTACGTACGGTTCTCAAGGCCCTGACTTTCTTACGTGGTCCGCGTCAATGGGTGCTGAAGTCGCCGCAACACTGTGAGCAACTCGGACCGCTGATACGGACATTTCCAGATGCCACCGTCGCGTTCACCCACCGAGACCCCGTCGCCGTCATCCAATCCGCGGTCACGATGCTGGCGTACGGAGATCGGATGCGGCGCACGAAGATCGATCCGGAAGGGCTCGTGGACTACTGGATCGACCGGATCGAACGGCTGCTGCGAGCTTGTGTGCGCGACCGGGATCTGATCAGCCCGGACCGCAGCGTCGACATCGGGTTCCACCAGCTCAACGGCAACGAGATACCGATTCTCGAAACGCTGTACAGCTACAACGGCACTACCTTGACCGATGACACCCGGGCGGCGTTTGCCCGCTACCTGCATGACAACCCACGAGGCAAACACGGCCAAATACGGTATGACCTCCGACGCCACTTCGGCCGGACACCGGACGAAGTCCGGTCACGCTTCGGGTTCTACTTCGACCGATTCGACGTACGGGAGGAAGCGTGACCACGTACCAACCCGCCTACCTCAGCCGCCCGGGGGCCGACGACATCGTCGGGGCGGGTGCCCCGGCAGAGGAAGTAGCGCCGGGAATCTGGCTCTCGCCGGGCCTGTCGAACTCGTACCTGCTGACGACCGATGCCGGCCGGATCGTGCTGAACACCGGGATGGGTTTCGAGGGGCCCGTGCACCGTGCCAACTATGACGCCATCGATACCGCGCCGATCCGGTACGTCATCCTGACCCAAGGGCATGTCGACCACGTCGGTGGCCTCGATACCGTCGCAGACTCCGACAGCGAGATCGTCGCCCAGGCCAACTGGGAAACGTGGCGGCGCGATAACGAACTCTTGGCCGAGTTCCGAGCCAGGAACTCGGCGTTCGCGTGGGTCGACAAGGTGATGGACACGATCGAGCGCACCGCGGCACGATTCGGACCGCCGCCACCGCAGAGCGTTCCGGCCCCGACGATCGTCGTCGACGACGAACTCGTCATCGAGCTCGGCGGGCGCCGCTTGGAGCTTCACGCGACCCCCGGAGGTGAGACCACCGACAGCTTGGTGGTGTGGCTGCCGCAAGAAGGGGTGTGCCTGTGCGGGAACGTCTTCGGTGCACTGTTCGGGCACATTCCGAACCTGGTGACGATGCGTGGTGACCGCTATCGGGATGCGCTGACGGTGGTGGAGTCGATAGACCGCGTGCGTGCGTTGGGCGCCGAGACGTTGCTAACCGGGCATTTCGGGCCGATCGTCGGCAAAGACCGGATCGAGTGGGAGCTGACGCGGCTGCGTGACGCGGTGATGTACCTGCACGATCACACCGTCGCGGGGATGAACGCGGGCAAGGACGTGCACACCTTGATGCGTGAGGTGGTGCTACCACCCGAGTTGGAGGTCGGCCAAGGCTACGGCATGGTCCGGTGGAACGTGCGGGCCATCTGGGAAAACTACGCGGGGTGGTTCCACCATCGCTCGACGGCCGAACTCTATTCCGACGCTCCGGGTGCCACCGAGGCCGATCTGCTCGATCTCGCCGGAAAGCACGCCGTCCTCGGACGGGCACGCGCACTGCTGGCGGCCGGGGAACCGGTGCGTGCCATCCGGCTGGCCGAGATCGTGCACCGCGTCGCGCCCGACGACGAGTCCAAACGACTGTTGACCGCTGCTCATCAGGATCTCCTGCAGCGCAGCACCAATTTCTGGGAAGCAGCGTGGCTGCGCGAAAAGATCAAGGAACTCTCATGACAAACCGTGTGCTGTTCGACTTCTCCGGTACGACTGCCCTCGTGACCGGAGGCACCAGCGGGATCGGGCATGCCACCGCCCTGCTTCTGAGAGACAGCGGCGCCCAGGTCACGATCACCGGGACGAGAGGCGGTCCGGAAGACTACGACGTCGACCTGTCCGGACTGAAATATCGACAGTTGACGCTGACCGACGCAGACGGAATCGATGCGTTGGCAGCAGAATTCACCGAACTGGACATCCTGATCAACAACGCCGGCGCCAACTTCCCGGGCGGACTCGACGAATCGACCCCGGAGGGTTTCACCGAGTCGGTGGCCGTCAATCTGCTGGCGCCGTTCCGGTTGACCGAACGGCTGTACGGCGCACTGAAATCGTCGAACGCGCCGGGCGGGGCCAGCGTGATCATGTTCGCCTCCATGGCGGCCATCCGGTCGGTACCGGTGGTGCCCGGGTACGGATCGGCGAAGGCGGGGGTGCTCGCGCTCACCCGAAACCTGGCCGTGAAATGGGCCGGTGACGGCATCCGCGTCAACGCCGTCGTGCCAGGACTCGTGGCCACCCGCATGACGGCGCCGATGGACTACGTGCCGGAGATCAAGCAGGAACAGGTGGACCACATTCCGCTCGGACGGTTCGCCACGCCGGAGGAGATCGCCAGTCCCATCCTCTACCTGTGCAGTGGAAACGCCTCGTACAACACCGGATCGGCGCTCGTCGTCGACGGTGGCTACAGCGTGCTCTGAGTGATTCAACGACATCGATGGGAAGGAACTTCACGTGAGAGCAGCCATCATCACCGCCCCCGACAAAACCGAGATCGTCGACGTACCAACACCCGAGACTGGGCCCACTGACGTCCTGGTGAGAATCCGAGCGTGCGGAATCTGTGGTTCCGACACGCTCTACATTTCCATCGGTGGATTGCCACCACGGCAAGGCTGTATGCCGATCGGCCATGAGCCGGCTGGTGAGGTGCTGCAGGTCGGTCGCGACGTGCGCGACATCGCGGTCGGTGACCGGGTGGTGGTCAATCCGATGGCAATCGCCGATGACATCATCGGTAACGGCGGTTCGACCGGTGCGCTGGCCGATTACCTGCTCATCAGGGATGCGGTTCGGGGCCAGAGCCTCGAGGTCGTGCCTGACCACATCCCGTACGAGGTCGCGGCCCTCAACGAGCCCATGGCGGTCGCCCTTCACGCGGTCAACCAGGTGGCGCCTCGGACGAGCGACCAGGTGCTGGTGATCGGAGCCGGTCCCATCGGCCTGGGCATCACGATCGCCTTGAAATCCAGGGGAGTGAAACACGTTGTGGTGGCTGACATCTTGCCGTCCCGACTGGAGAAAGCACTGAAAGTCGGTGCGGACGCGGTGATCAACTCCAAGGACGAGGACGTCGTCGCGCGATTGATCGAGCTGCACGGGTCGGGGGATTCGATGTGGCCGGACAAGGCGGGCACGGACGTGTTCCTGGACGCCGCCGGCGTCCCGGCAGCCGTCGATACCGCCCTGGCCGCTGCCAAGCGGGGAGCCAAGCTCGGCGTCGTGGCGGTTCACAAGGAGCCCATCGGCATCGACTTCATGAACGTGATGAGCAACGAACTGACGATCATCGGTTCGATGGGCTATCCCACCGAGATCTTCGAGGTGACCAAGGACATCGTCGACAATTGGGAGAAGTATCAGCTGATCATCAGCCACACGTTCGATTTCGCTGACCTCGACCAGGCACTGCAATGTGTGGCCACACCCGGTGCGGCCGACAAGGTCGTCATCACGATGAGGGGTGAATGATGTCGTCAACCGGGGACAACCACATTGCCGAAGTGATTCGCCGCTACGTTTCGCTGCTCGCGACCGGTAGCACCGATGATCTCCTGGACCTGTTCGCCGAAGACGCGACAGTGGAGGATCCGGTTGGCAGTGATGTCCGCGCCGGTCGGAATGAGATCCGCGAATTCTTCTCCACCCTACAGGAATTGGAGCGCCAGACGGAGCTTGTCCTGCTCCGTGTGGTCGGCAACGAGGCAGCGTTTTCGTTCACCATCACCTTCACGGTCGGCGATGCCCCGATGCGCCTGCAACCGATCGACACGATGACCTTAGACGGGGACGGCAAGATCACCTCGGTTCGAAGCTATTTCGCGCCGACGGACCTTGTTGAGGTATAGCCGGCTTCACCTACCGAGCGTAGGTCCATACCGCATACGAAAAGATCGCGAGACCCGTGGAGATGTCTCGCGATCTTTTCGTATCTGGAGTCAGACAAATGCGGCGGCCGCCCGCCCAGCCCGGCGACCGTAGAAGCTGCCGTCGCCGAGCGACACGCCGCTGGCATAGCCCCAGGCGGCCAGACCGGCGGTGCAGCGTCCGGCCGCGAACAGGCCCGGGATCGGCTCGCCGCTGACATGGAGCACTTCGGCGTCGAGGCTGGTGTGCAGACCGCCGAGGGTGAAACCACCGGTGCTCTCGCGAAGATCGATGGCACCCACGGGAGATTTCATCGGCTTGAGCCACTGCGCTTTTTTGTGCAGGAGCGGGTCCTCGCCGCGGGCCGCCCCCTCGTTGTAGGCATCGACGGTGGCTTGCAGTGAGTTCGGTGGCAGCCCGATCTCAGCCTCCAGGTCGGCGACGGTGTCGGCCACCCAGGTCGGCGGCCGCATCATCAGCTGGGGAGAGAGCGAGGCCATCGCCTCCTCCTGGGCGTCGCCGTCGATGATCAGATAGGCCGTGTTGTTCTGGTGATACAGCGTCAACTGGCCGGCGCGACCGGGATAGGTGTCCTCGGCGACATAACGCTGCCCACGTTCGTTCACCAAAATGCCGCGCACCAACTGCTGGGGATCGATGAACAACGCCACCTCGGTGGCGTCCATGTGTGCCAGGTCCGCGCCGAGCGCCTGCGCCATCCGGATGGCCTGCCCATCGTGCTGCTCGATCGAGGCGGCCGGGCGCCCCGCGATGCGCGGCGCGTACTGCGCGACCATGTCCTCGTTGTACGCGAAGCTGCCGGTGGCCAGGACAACTCCACGCCGCGCGCGGATGTCCATCGTCGTGCCGTAGCGACGGGTACGGATGCCGACAACCCGGCCGTCGGATTCGACGATCAGGGCCTGGACCCGCACGTCATAGAGCGAACGTGCTCCGGCCGCCGTCGCGGTGTCGACAAGGCCCTTCATCAGCATGAAACCCGCGCTGGACTCGCCCTGCTTCTTGTTCTGCATCTGCGGCACATGCCCGCGCGGAGCCGGTGTGGCAATGGTGTTGAACGGATACGAGTTCTCTCCACCGCTGTACATGAGGCCCTGGTCGCCCATCGGCTCCCAGCCAGGCTCCCCGAAGAACTCCGCCTTGAACGGCACCCCGCAGCCCACGAGCCAATCGAAGTGCGCGACGCTGCCCTCGCAGTAGTCGGCGATGCGCACGGCGTCCGCGCCGGGCCCCATGGCCGCGTTGAGAAACGCGGTCATGTTGTCGACGGAATCATCGAAGCCACACGCCTTTTGGATCTCGGTCCCACCACCGAGGTAGATGAAGCCACCTGCCATCGAGGCGGCTCCGCCCCATGAGCCGGTGCGTTCCAACACCAGTACGTCGGCCCCGGCACGGGTCGCCTCTACCGCAGCGGCCGCGCCGGCCACCCCGTAGCCGGCGATGACCACGTCGGCTTCATCGGCCCATTCGGTGACCGTGCCGGCCGGGATGGGTCGGATGTCGTCTGTGAGCGTCACGGTTGCATAGCCTTCGGTAGATCGGTGACCCACTGGTGACCCCAGTAGCTGTCGGCGGTGATTTCCTCTGCCGTGTAGTAGGTTTCGTCGACCCGCATGCCCTCGGTGCCGAATTCGATGTCCCAGTCGCCGGGGGCGCGCACATAGAACGACACCATCTTGTCGTTGGTGTGCCGGCCCAGAGTGGAGGACAACTGGAAGCCCTCGGTGTTCACCCGGTCCAGGGCCTGGCCGACCGCATCGAGCGAGTCGACCTCGACCATGAGGTGGATCAACCCGGGATCGCGCAGTGTCTGGGCGGGACAGATGGCCAGGCTGTGATGGCGCTCGTTGACGCCCATGAATCGCACCCGTACCGGGCCGAACTCCGGCGGCACCGGAACGCGGAACGCGCCGCGGGATTTGAAACCCAGTACCTCGGTGTAGAACTCGAACAATCCGTTCACGTCGAGTGCGGGCAACACCACGTGCCCGAGGCCCTGATCACCGGTCACGAACGTCGCACCGTGCGGGGTGATGACGGGGGAGTGGTCGAGGACGGCTCCGTGGAACACCTCCAGGGCGGTGCCGGCCGGATCATCGAAGGCGATGGCCTCCTCTACCCGTCGGGCATCCGTTTCTTCGAGCGAGAGCTGCTTGTACGGCACACCGGCGGCGTCGAGTGCCGCCTTCACCAACTCCAGGTCGGCGTGGTCGCGTACCTCCCAGCCGACGGTGACGATCTTGTCGACCTCTCCAGGCACGACGATGATGCGGGCGGCGCGCTCGTCCATCCGCAGATACAACGCCGACTCGTCCGGCCCGGTACCGGTGGCGAAGCCGAGCACATTGAACGCGAAGTGCCGCCAGCGTTCGATATCGGAGGCGGCGACGGTGACGTAGCCGAGGCTCTTGATCAATCCCATGTCAGGTGTCTCCTCAGATCATTGCCCGCAACGGACCCTGCGGATCCACACCCAGGGAGCTGAGGGCCGACGCGTGATAAACCGTGCCGGGTACGTGAATGGCATGCGCCTGGCCGACGTGCACATCGCGCCAATAGCGTTGCAGCGGTTTGTCCATCCGGGCGGAGTTGCCACCGCACCGCGCGAAGATCTCGTCGACCGCCGACACCGCCCGCCACACTGCTCGCACCTGGGTACGCCGGCCTGCGGCCCGGTCTTCGAAAGAAACCTCTTTACCCGAGTCGACGATGTCGTAGATGCGGTCGGCATTGGCCAACAGTTCCTGCCGTGCGGCGTTGATATCCGCCGCGGCCTCGCCGATCGCGTACATGACGTAGGGGTCGTCCTTGATCGCCACGCCGCTGGAGTTGACCCGCTCGCGTTGATAATCCAAGGCGGCAGCCAGCGCGCCCTCGGCGATGCCGATGGTGGCCGAGCTGATGCCGAGCGGGAACATCGTCGACCACGGCATCAGATACAGCGTTTCGGTCATCCCGGCTTCGCGTTGCGCCGTGCCGTCCATCACCTTCATCGCATCCATGGTTCGGTACGACGGCACGAACGCATCCTTGACGATGACGTCCTTGGAGCCGGTTCCGCGCAGCCCCACCACGTTCCACGAGTCTTCGACGATCTCGTAGTCCTTACGGGGCAGGATCATGTGCAGCATCTGCGGCGGCATCAGCGGCTTGCCGTCAGCGTCGCCGATCATGGCGCCCAGGAAGATCCAGTCGCAGTGGTCGGTGCCCGAGCTGAACTGCCAGCGGCCGTTGAAGATGTAGCCACCGTCGACCGGAACGGCCACACCCTGGGGCGCGTAAGGGGACGCAACCCAGGTGTCGACATCGTCGGCCCAGATCTCGGCGGCGACCCGAGGATCGGCATAGGCCAACTGGTACGGATGCACACCGACCACACCGTTGATCCAGCCGGCAGACGGGTCGAGCGCAGCGGTGGCCATCACGGTCTCGGCGAACTCGCGTGGATGGACCTCCAACCCGCCGTGAGTCTTCGGTTGCAGCAGGCGGATGTTGCCCGCCGACTTCATCATCTTGACCGTCTCATCGGTGAGCTTGCCGATCTTCTCGGCTTCGGGGCCCTGGCCGCGCAGCTGTTCGGCGATCTCGCGCACCCGGTCGATTACCCGCTCAGTCATCATTTGGTCCTATCGTCGAAGGCTGGCTTTGATGGTGTACCGCTTTGATCTCCGCGGCGTCGGTGAATCCCGGTGAGTGGAAAGGCGTGGTGGCTCAGAACTCGATGTGGATGTCATCGGAGACCGGCCTGGCTTGGCAGCCGAGGATCACGCCGTCGGCGATGTCCTCGGGTTCGAGAATGTCGCACGTGGCCATGTCGACCTCACCGCGCACGACGGTGGCGGCACACGAGCCGCACTGTCCCTCCTTACAGGAGTACGGAACATCCACACCTGAGCGGATCAGCACGTCAACCAACGTCGCCTGCCGTGGCCACCTCATCCGGTGACTGGCGCCGTCCAGGTCGACCTGAAGGGCGGCGGCGTCACTCTCATCGGAATCCGTTGCCACAGTCGTGGTGTCATCGGCGAACGGATCGCCGGACAGCGACTGGAACACCTCGAGGTGCACCCGCTCCCGCGGAACACCGGCCTCGGTGAGCGTCTCCTTGATCATCGCCATGAACGGGGCCGGGCCGCAGACGAACGATTCGAATCCCGCGGACCCGGCGAAAACGGTCTGGGTGAACCCGCTCAACTGGGCTCGGGTCGGCAGGCCCTGGATCGATTCCAGCCAGTGCAGCACCGTCAGCCGGCCTGCATGGCGGGCGGCCAGTTCGCGTAGTTCGCCTGCGAAGATCACCGAGCGCTCGTCGCGGTTGGCGTAGCACAGCACCACCCGCCCGGTCCCGGCCGACAACACCGATTTCAGGATCGACATCACCGGTGTGATGCCACTGCCGGCTGCCCACAACAGGAAGTCGGCGTCGAGGCTGGCCGGGGTGAAGACGCCCGACGGTGGCAGCACCTCGAGCGTGTCGCCGGCATTGACGTTGTCGCACAACCAGTTCGAACCGTATCCGTCAATGGTGCGCTTGACGGTCACCTTGGGAGCGGGATCGGTGTGCGGCGAGCTGGCGAGTGAGTAGCATCGGGCCACCGATCCGGTCAGATCACTTGGCACCCGCAGTGTCAGGAACTGCCCGGGACGATAGGCGAACCGTTGGCGCTGGTCCTCGGGGATGGTCAGGACCAGCGAGCGGGCATCGGGGCTCTCGTCGATGACATCGGCCACCGTGACGAGGACGCTCCGTCTGGTCTGAATGCTCGCGTCGGTCATGAGCCGAGATTCTGGCGTAGGAGCATGCGGCGCCAACCCGCTGATTCCGGTGGCCGGGACACCTGGTCTCGACGCCCGGTGACCGGGAAACCCCGCGGTCGACTGCACGGCGGGCGCCTACCGTACGGCGGGTGGGCAGTGGATCGATGGATGCCGTGGATGTCGCGGTGGTTGGTGCCGGCTTCGGCGGCCTGTACTACCCGCTTACCGGTGAAATCCACCCCCGAAGAGAAGTGCTCACCGCCCGAAACCTGCTTCCGGTGCCATGGGTGGAACCCGCCGACGTAGCGAACGCCGCGGTGTTCCTGGCCTCCGAACAGGCCCGCTACATCACCGGTACTCAGATCGTGGTCGACGCGGGCCCGACCCAGAAGGCGACATGACCGGCCGGCTGGAATCCGATGAAGCCCGATATATCACCGCAGTCAGCCAGCCGGTTGACGCCGGTGGTACCCAACGCCAGGAGGCACTATGACTGATTTGGCCAAGTACGGACCGTGGGCCGTCATTGCCGGAGGTTCGGAAGGGGTGGGTGCCGAATTCGCCCGACATCTGGCGAGAGCAGGATTCAACCTGGTGCTCATCGCGCGCAAGCCAGGCCCGCTGACCGAGACCGCGGACCAGTGCCGTGAGATGGGTGTCGAGGTGCGAGCGATCTCAGTGGATCTGCTCGACCCGAAATCGATTTCGCGGATCGCCACGGACACCGCCGATCTCGAGGTCGGACTGCTGATCTACAACGCCGGCGCAAGTACTTGCAACGAGTTGTTCCTCGACACCGACCTGGCCGAGTTCCAGAAGGTCACCGACCTCAACGTGACCCGGATGCTTGAAATGGTGCAGCACTACGGACGCTCGATGGCGGGCCGCGGCCGCGGTGGCATCATGATCGTGGGCTCGCTGTCGGGCTACATGGGTGCATGGCGGCACTCCGTCTATGCCGGCGCCAAGGCGTTCTCCAGGATGTTCGCCGAAAGTCTCTGGCTGGAACTGCGTGAGCGCAATGTGGACGTACTCGAACTGGTGCTGGGCGTAACACGTACTCCGGCGATGGAGCGGATCGGACTGAATTTCGATGCTCCCGGGATCCTGGTCAACGAGCCGGCGGAAGTGGCTGCCGAGGGACTAGCCCACTTGGCCGACGGACCGGTGTGGGTGGCCGGCGGCAACGCGGACCGCGCGGAAGCCAATAGCGCTCCTGACCGAAGCCGTGTGGTGTTGGAAACTCATCGGGCGATCGCGGCGCTCATCGCAGGGGCGCACTGAAGTGCGGCTGGGGCTGTCAACACCGGTGGTGGTGCAGCTCCCTGGCGTGGCATCACCCTGGGAGACCGAAGCTGGGATCGCTGATCTGGCTCGAATATCGGCAGTGGCAGATGATCTTGCCTTCGACTACCTGACCTGCTCAGAACACGTGGCGGTGCCGTCGCAAGATGTGGCGGACCGAGGTGCGGTGTACTGGGATCCACTGGCGACGCTCGGGTTCCTGGCCGCGCACACCCGACGGATCCGGCTTGCCACGTCAGTGCTCGTACTGGGGTACCACCACCCGCTGGAGATCGCCAAGCGGTACGGAACCCTGGACCGCGTCAGTGCTGGCCGTTTGGTCCTTGGAGTCGGAATCGGTTCCCTGAAAGCGGAATTCGAACTGATCGACGCGCCATGGCAGGAGCGTGCAGCACGTGCTGACGATGCGCTGCGCGCACTGCGCGCCTCATTGTCCAGTGCTACGTCGAGCTACCACGGTCCGTTCTACGACTATGAGGACATGACCGTGCTGCCGCATGCCGAGCAGCAGCAGGTACCGATCTGGGTCGGTGGTCGTAGCGCAGGATCGTTGCGACGGGCCGTGGAGTTCGCCGACGGTTGGATGCCGTTCGGGCTGAGCCTGGAGTCGGTACGGGATCTGCTTGACGGCGTCGATCTTCCCACCGAGTTCGACGTGTTGCTTTCGGCCACCGTGAATCCGGAGGCCGACCCCGTTGGCACTCGAAAGCGGTTGGTGACACTCCGTGATGCCGGCGCCACCGCGGTTACCTGCGCAGTGCGCGCCGACAGCGTGGACCACTACTGCGAGCAACTGGCCCGACTACGTGACATCGAGGAGCAGTGTTCATGATCATCGAACAGCAGATACTCATCCGGCTACAGCGCCTCGAAGATGAACTGGCCATCACGAAACTGATTGCCTCATATGGTCCTTCGGTGGACGCCGGTAATGCCGACAATGCGGCCGCACTATGGGCTGTCGACGGAACATATGACGTCGAGGACTGGCTGATGGCCGGCCGGGGTGGCGTGCATCAGATGGTCAGCTCGACCGGCCACCAGGATCTTGTGGCCGCGGGCTGTTGCCATTTCCTCGGGCCGGCGGTGGTCACGGTCGACGGCGACCGCGCTGTCGCGGTGTGTGAATCGTTGGTTCTTTTACGCGAGGGCGAGAGTGGCTATCGAGTGTGGCGGGCTACTGCCAACCACTTCGCGCTGGAACGTCTCGACGGGCATTGGCAGATCACGACGCGCACCAGCAGATTGCTCAACGGGAACCCGTACGCGCACACTCTACTGAACCTTGGATTGGCGGGAGCGCCTGTCCCCGAGCAGATCTGAGAGGCCGCGATGTCCGCTACTGATTGCCCGCTGGTGTTCTTCTCGTTTGTCGCACTCGGTGGCGGGGGAGCCGAGGAACACCGGCGCTACAACGAATGGCACCAACTGGATCATCGGCCGGAGAATCTTGCCCTACCCGGGATCGCGTGGGGAGACAGGTGGAGTCGCTCGGAGTCGTGTCGTGCCGTGTCCACCGCCGAACCCGCGCAGGCTGGAACCGACTACATCGCGATGTACTGGTTCCGTTCGCCGGTCGAACAATCGGTGCGCGAGTGGGAGCAGCTCGGTGGGGATTCATTCCAGTGGGGCCGCGGTCCGATGATCCCTGGCGTGCGTCGCACGGTGCTGGCGTTCTTCCGGCCGATCAAGGGCTATGCGGCGGGGTCGGCACTGGTGTCACCGGGCGTGATCCCGTACCGGCCCAACCGCGGGCTGCACCTGACCTTGACCCGATTCGCCGAGCCCTACGGCCCCGAGGCCCACGAGCACCATCGGTGGGAGGACCGGGTGGCGATTCCGGCCTTGCTGGAGCTGGACGGTGTGGCAGGGGCGTGGACCTTCGCGCTGGACCGCCACCAGGCCAACGGGCTCGGCCTCCGCTCTTTGGAGGCCGCAGATCCGCCCGGGGGTCTGCGCATCCGCCTGCTCTATCTCGATGACGACCCGGTCGGCGTCACCGCCCGGATCAGGGAACGGCTGGCTGACCAGGTGCCGGAAACCACGCCTGGGGAGTGCGTGATCGAAACCCCACTGAACACGATCATCCCTTGGCAGGACTGGTGAACAAGCGAACGGATGCGGTTACCGGTAGGAGGCTTCGGTGACCCCGATCATCTTGCGGCATGGATGGTCTTCATGCTCTCGGACGCAGCTGAGTTTCTTTGCGGCAGTGTAATCTTCGTCGACGGTGGATCGGATGCGTACTTCAGGCCGGCCGACTGGCCGCGGGGGGTGCCGGCCTCCCGGCTTCCCCAGTATGCGCTGAGGTATCTGCGCCGCTAGGTTCTTGTCACCTACCGCCGACGGCGGCCACGGTGGCCTCACTTGTGCGAAGGATCATGGCCGGCGTCACCACGCGATGAGCTGCTCGTGCCTGACTCGCACTGTGGCGTGGCACGTCTGACAGGCTATGGCTGATGGCCCAGGATGCACTGTGTACGGCGGCGACCACGGGCTCGATGCGGGTTGACCTGCTGGGGCCGCACAGCGAGAGCGCGAATCCTTTGCCTTCGTCTCCTCCGCTGATGGGGGCGGCCACAACCGTCAGTCCCCGCTCGTAGCCGTCCGCGTCGACTGCCACCCCGCCGCGGGCGCGTACCGCGGCCAAGTTTCGGTCCAACTCGGCTCGGTTCCGAATTCCCGCTGCGACCGCGTACTGCAACTCCGGCCAGGCCGCCTCGTCCATTTGTGCCAGGAGTGCGCGGCCGGCGGCGCTCTGTGCCGCGGGTTGCTTGAATCCGACCTTCCAACGATCGCCGTTGGTGGGCCAAATGCCGAAGCGTTCGACGTGCAGCACATGCGTGCCTGCCAAGACGCTGAGATGCGCAGTCAGACCGGTGCGTCGATGAAGGTCTGCCATCACCGGTAGTGCTGCCTCGGGGACTTTCCGCTGCTGTAACGCCTGGCAACCGAGTTCGAACATCTTCAGCCCAAGGGCGTATCCGGCGCCCTGGCGTTCGATCCAGCCTAGTTGGACGAGCCCCTGCAGGATGCGGTGAGCCGACGACCGGGGCACGTTCGAATACCGGGTGATCTCAGCCAATGTGAGCGCTTGTCGCGCGCTGAAGACCTCCAGAAGCGAAGCCACCCGATTGAGCATCGCGGTGGGAGCGGCGTCGTCATGCGACGTTGGCACAACACCCTCCATACCTGTCATACTCTGCATATGTGTCACAAGATGACAGGTGTGAGTCTAGGCACAATGCAGCCGCGAAGTAAAGGTCGCCAGGGGCTGTCTGCCGGTCCGCACGGACGAGCGTCTGGTGCGCCACTGGCCCTGACCAGGTCATTGCGGCGACAATCGTCGAATGCCCAGAGGTAAGGGCCCGACGCTCACCGAGCGTCGCGCCGAGGAGTTGCGGCTCTGCATCGCCAGGACCGCATGCGACATCTTCATCGCCGACGGCGATACAACAGCGACCGTGGAGCGCATCTGCGCCGAAGTCGGCATCGCGACGCGTACGTTCTACCGGCACTTCCCCGTGAAGGAAGACGTTCTGGGACCATTGTTCCTACGAAGCGAGAATCACATGCGCGCTCTGTTGGCCTGCGCTGCAGCGGATTCGGACCCGGTAGATGTCCTCGTCGACATGTTCACGGTCGAGGTCCGGCACCGGCAGTCAGCCGGGGCGCAGCATCGGCAGTCGGTCGAGACCGCACGCAAACTCATGTCGCTCGTCGCCGAGACCCCGCAGTACCGCTTGCGGTGGATGGAATGGAGCGAAAACCTCGCCGACGCCATCACCGAGTTCCTGGCCGGCTACTACGACCTGGGTGACGACGTGTTCACCCGCTCGCTGCCGAGCAGGCTGATCGTCCACGTCAGCAGCAACGCCTACATCTGGTGGACCGATGCCAGGGAACCGCACGAGCTCGATGAATTGGTGGCTGCGCACCGGTCCGGAATCGGCATGGTGCTGGCCGGTCTCCAGCAGTTGGAGCGCAGCCGCTAGGCCCTGGTAAGGAAGCTCGTGACAACGGACTCGAACGCGGACTTCGCCTCGATCATGGCCCAGTGCCCACAGTTGGGGAACACGTGAAGCTCGGCGTTGGGTATGGTGCGCATCGGAATCAATGCCATGTCAAGCGGACTCACGCGATCATCGCGTCCCCACGTCAGCAGTGTCGGTGCGGACACCTTGTGCATCCGTGCCCAGGGCATGGGCAGGTCTGAAGCGGCCATCGACGCCATCATCGCTGCGAACGCCGCCTTCCCGTACATGCGGCGTGCGGCGGCCAACGTCTCCGGGTCGGTCGCCAGCGTCCAGCGCTCCTCGATGAGCTCCTCGGTGACCAACGACCAGTCGTAGACCATGGAATGCAGCCAGTCGATGAGTCGCTGCCGCGTCGGGTCCTCGGTGAATTCCTGGAGCAGACGGATTCCCTCGCTCGGGCCGGGGGAGAAGATGGTGGTACCGATCCCGCCGATCGTGACGAGGCGGCCAACCCGTTCGGGCGCGTTGATCGACGTGTTTATGCCGACTCCGCCGCCCATGGAGTTGCCGACGATGTCGACCCGTTCGATGCCGAGGGCATCCAGGAAGGGAGTTACGGCGCCCTGGGCGGTGACCATCGGGTGCCCGCCCCAGTCATCGGAAACTCCGAATCCGGGAAACTCCAGCACCAGGCACCGGAAGCGTTCGGCGAACATCGGCAGCACCCCACGGAAATTGCGCCAGCCCGTGACCCCGGGGCCAGATCCGTGCAAGAACAAGACGGCGGGTCCCTCGCCGACGTCGTAGTACCGCAAAGTTCCTGCGCTGGTGTTGATCTCGCGCAGGTCATCCGCGGTGCCGGCAACGTCGGTGGTCGCAGCAGAATCGGTCATACCTATTCCTTCGTCTTGCGGGGCCCGTTGCAGCAAGGCTCACACGCTCCGCCCGAGGTCGGCAATGGCGCGTTCCACTGACCGGTGACACCGAAGGCCGCCCGGCGCGGGATGGCAATTCCCGGTGGGTGGGACACGCAATGGTGCGCTCGGTTGTGAACTGCGATTGTTCCCGGTCGAGACGTGTTCCAGGTCATACCGGCCCTCGGGTGACGCGCATACAGAAACGGAGTACCGGATGGTGCAGCGACAACTCGCCGGCCCACTCGAAGGGGTGGGTGGGTTGTTCGCCATGTCGGTGGATGCCGCGAGATTCGTGGTGCGCAAGCCCTTTCAATGGCGCGAATTCCTCGATCAGTCCTGGTTCGTGGCACGGGTGTCCTTGGCGCCGACGCTCCTGGTCGCCATCCCGTTCACGGTTCTCGTGTCGTTCACCCTGAACATCCTGTTGCGGGAACTGGGGGCGGCCGACCTGTCGGGGGCGGGCGCGGCCTTCGGAGCGGTGACGCAGGTGGGGCCGATGGTGACGGTGTTGATCGTGGCCGGTGCCGGGGCCACCGCCATGTGTGCCGATCTGGGCTCACGCACCGTCCGTGAAGAGATCGACGCCATGGAGGTGCTGGGCATCAACCCGATACAACGCCTGGTCACGCCCCGGATGCTGGCCTCAGGCCTGGTGGCGTTGCTGCTCAACAGCGTCGTCGTCATCATCGGAATCCTTGGCGGATACCTCTTCTCGGTGTTCGTCCAAGACGTCAATCCCGGTGCGTTCGCAGCGGGTATCACCCTGCTCACCGGAATTCCGGAGGTCATCATCTCCTGTGTCAAGGCGGCGTTGTTCGGGCTGATCGCCGGTCTGGTCGCGTGCTATCGCGGTCTGACCGTGTCGGGCGGAGGCGCCAAGGCGGTGGGCAACGCCGTCAACGAAACAGTCGTGTATGCCTTCATGGCGTTGTTCGTGGTCAACGTGGTGGTCACCGCCATCGGCATCCAGATGACGACGCGATGACGGCGTCGACGGCGGTACTCCAGTCCGCCTACCCGCGCCTGTCGCGGGCCGCGCGACGGCCCGGGGCCGCGCTGAGCGGCATCGGTGACCATGTCCTGTTCTACGGCCGGGCGCTGGCGGGCATGCCATTCGCCGCTGCGCACTACCGGAAGGAAGTTGTCCGGCTGATCGCTGAAATCAGCATGGGCGCAGGGACATTGGCGATGATCGGCGGAACCGTGGTCATCGTCGGGTTCCTGACCCTGGCCACCGGCGGGGTCCTGGCCATCCAGGGGTACAGCTCGCTGGGCAACATCGGAATCGAGGCGCTCACGGGATTCCTGGCCGCCTTCATCAATGTCCGGATCTCGGCGCCCATCGTGGCCGGCATCGGCCTGGCGGCCACGTTCGGTGCCGGTGTCACCGCGCAGCTCGGCGCGATGCGGATCAACGAAGAGGTCGACGCGTTGGAGGCGATGGCCATCCGGCCGGTCGAGTATCTGGTGTCGACCCGCATCGTGGCCGGGATGGTCGCCATCACGCCCCTGTACTCGATCGCGGTGATCCTGTCGTTTCTGGCCAGCCAGTTCACCACCGTCGTGCTTCTCGGACAGTCGGGCGGGCTCTACGGCCACTACTTCAGCACGTTCCTCAACCCGATCGACCTGCTCTGGTCGTTCCTGCAGGCGCTGCTGATGGCGTTGGCGATCCTGCTGGTGCACACCTACTACGGCTTCTTCGCCACCGGCGGTCCGGCCGGGGTGGGCGTCGCAGTGGGAAACGCGGTCCGGACGTCGCTGATCGTCGTCGTCTCGATCACTCTGTTGATCTCGCTGGCCGTCTACGGCTCCAACGGCAACTTCAACCTCTCCGGCTAGAGAAGGCACCCAATGTCGCGTGACGCTGTACGTCAACTGACGGGACTGACCACGGTCGTGGTGATCGCCGCGATCATCGCCGGCGCCATCGTGCTGTTTCGCGGTGGCGTCGCGCCCACTGCATCGGTGACGGTGATCTCGCCGCGGGCCGGCCTGGTGATGAACCCCGACGCAAAGGTCAAGCTGCACGGTGCGGAGGTGGGCAAGGTCGTCGCGATCGAGTCACTGCCGGACGGGCAGGCGGCCCTCCGGCTGGCGATGAACCCCGATGCACTGCAACTGATTCCGGTCAACACCGAGGTGGAGATCGCATCGAGCACCGTGTTCGGCGCCAAGTTCGTCCAGCTCGTCCCGCCGTCGGAACCGTCGCAGAAATCGATGTACGCCGGCCAGGTTCTCGACGCGTCGCACACCACCGTCGAGATCAACACGGTGTTCGAACAGTTGGTCTCGGTGCTGGCGCAGATTCAACCGGAGAAGCTGAACGAGACGCTCGGGGCGATGGCCCAGGCCATCGACGGTCGCGGCGACAAATTCGGCCAGACCCTGGTCGACCTCGATGCCATGCTGGCCAAGATCGCTCCCAGCCTCCCGACGCTGAGCCATGAGATGGCCGTCGCGCCCCGGGTGCTCAACGCGTACGCGGACGCCGCACCCGATCTCATGGATACCGTTCGCAGCGCGACGCAACTCAGCGACACGCTCGTCGAGCACCAAAGCGATCTGGATGCCTTGCTGGTCAGCGCGATCGGGCTGGCCGATATCGGCAACGAGGTGGTGGCGACCAACAGCGCGGCGCTGACCGACGCCATGCGGCTGCTCGCCCCGACCACGAGCCTGACGAATCAGTATCACCCGGCGCTCACTTGCGCGCTCAAGGGCATGGAGCCGCTGGCCATGGGGCCACCGCAACCGCTACCCGGCGTCATGCTGTTGGACTCGTTTCTGCTGGGCACCGAACGCTACCGGTATCCGGGCAATCTGCCGAAGGTTGCCGCCACGGGAGGCCCGCAGTGTCACGGCCTGCCCGAAGTGGGTTTCGAGCAACGGCCGCCGTTCGTGGTGACCGACATCGATGCCGACCCAGCGCAATACGGCAATCAGGGGATCCTGTTGAACTCGGACGCACTCAAACAGGCGCTGTACGGACCGCTTGACGGCCCGCCTCGCAACACCGCCCAGATAGGACAACCGGGATGACGCGCAGCCGCGGGACCGCTGTGAAGTTCGGCGTGTTCGGAGTGACGATGCTGATCTTGACCGCAGCGCTGTTTGCGATCATGGGCCAGTACCGCACCGGGTCGACCAACGGGTATTCGGCGGTCTTCACCGACGCCTCCAGCCTGAAGGCCGGCGATTCGGTCCGGGTCGCGGGAATCCGCATCGGCACGGTCAATGACGTTGCGCTGCAGCCCGACAACACGGTGCTGGTGCACTTCGACGCGGACCGTGAAGTCGTCATGACGACCGCCACCAAGATCGCGGTGCGCTATCTGGACCTGGTCGGTAACCGGTATCTGGAACTGATCGACAGCCCCGGCTCGACCAAGCTTCAGCCGCCCGGTTCGATGATCCCGGTCGACCGGACCGAGCCGGCGCTGGATCTCGACCTCCTCCTCGGCGGGCTCAAACCCGTCATCCAGGGGCTCAATGCCCAAAACGTCAACGCGTTGACGAACTCGCTGATCCAGATCCTGCAAGGCCAAGGGGGCACGGTGGAATCCCTGATGGCCCATACGCAGTCGTTCACCCAGGCGCTCGCCGACAACGGGCAGACCGTGCAACAACTGATCGACAACCTGAGAACCACCGTGGCAACCGTCGCGAAGGACGGTGACAGATTCTCGGCGGCCGTCGAGCAACTGCAACAACTCGTCACCGGTCTGTCGCAGGAACGTGATCCCATCGGAGAGGCCATCACCGCTCTGGACAACGGCACCGCGTCCTTGACAGACCTGATGACACAGGCCCGCCCGCCGCTGTCGGGCACCGTGGACCAACTGACCCGTCTGGCTCCGTTGCTCTCCAACGAAGACGACATGGCGCGTTTGGATCTGGCGTTGCAGAACGCTCCCAAGAACTACCGGAAGCTCGTCCGATTGGGCGCGTACGGAAGTTTCATCAACCAGTACCTGTGCGGCATGAATGTCAGGGTCACCGACCTGCAGGGGCGCACCGCGTACTTCCCGTGGATCATGCAGAACACCGGACGCTGTGGGGAACCCTGATGCTGAAATACCGTGGATCGCACCTCATCCGAAGCGGACTCATCGGCATCGTGCTGATCGCGATGGTCGTCGCCGTCGGCCTCCAGCCTCAGGCGCTGTGGTCGTGGGCCACTTCGGTCAGGTACAACGCACTGTTCGCCGAGGCGGGCGGCCTGACCGTAGGTAACGACGTCAAGATCTCCGGGGTCACCAAGGGCCTCGTCACCGATGTCAGGCTGAGCCGAGGGAAGGCGTTGGTGACCTTCACCCTCGACGGCAAGGTCCGCCTCGGCTCCGACACCACCGCGCACATCCGCACCGGGACGATGCTCGGTGCGCGGATGCTCACCCTCGAGCCGGCCGGCGCGGGCACGATGCGCGCCTCGGACACCATCCCGATCACCAGGACGGCGTCGCCGTATTCGTTGACCAACGCGGTCGGTGACTTCACGCACAACACGGCGGGCACCGACACCGCCGCACTCACCCAGTCGCTGGATACGTTGTCGGACACCATCGATCGGATGGCGCCGCAGCTGGGGCCGACGTTCGACGGACTGTCCCGGCTGTCGGAGACACTGAACAGCCGCAACGAATCCCTGAGCAATCTGCTCAAGAGTGCCGCCGATGTGACCGGCATCCTGTCGAAACGAAGTGAGCAGGTCAACACACTGCTGCTGGATGCGAACGCGCTGACCGCGGTTCTCGATCAACGCCGTTATGCGATCGTCAACCTGCTCGCCAACACCTCGGCGCTGTCCCAGCAGCTCTCCGGACTCGTTGCTGACAACGAGGAAGAGCTCGCGCCGACTCTGAAGCAGCTCAACTCGGTGACCGCGATGCTGGAGAAGAACCGGGACAACATTGCCGGTGCCCTGGCAGGTCTCGCCAAATACCAAGTCACCCAGGGTGAATCGGTGAACAACGGTTGGTACTACAACGCCTTTGTCGGGAACTTGCTGCCGGGGCAGACCCTTCAGCCCTTCCTTGACTACGCGTTCGGGTTCCGGCGCGGCACGAATGCCGGGCAACCGCCGGACAATGCCGGCCCACGCGCCGAATTCCCCTGGCCCCACAACGGCATTCCTGGAGGAAGTCGATGATCGCCCGTAATCGGAGGCGGATCAGCCGCACCGCGCTGGTGCTGCTCGTCGCGTTGGCCGTGGCCGGCACGGCGATGATCGTGCGGCAGACAGTCTTGAAGCCGACCACCATCACCGCCTACTTCACGTCGGCCACCGCGATCTATCCGGGCGACGAAGTTCGTGTTGCCGGGGTCAAGGTCGGCTCGATCACGGGCATCGAGCCGGTCGGTGACCAGGCGCGGATCACTCTCGCCATCGATCATGGTGTGAAGGTCCCGGCCGACGCCAAGGCAATCCTCATGGCGCAGAACCTGGTTGCCGCCCGGTATGTCCAACTGACCCCGGCGTATGAAGAAACCGGCCCGACGATGGCGGACGGAGCGCAGATCGGGGTGGAGCGCACCGCCGTGCCCGTTGAGTGGGACCAGGTCAAGGACCAGCTGATGCGATTGGCGTCCGATCTGGGCCCGATCAACGGAGCATCGGCCACCTCCCTGAGCCGCTTCGTCGACAGTGCCGCCGCAGCCATGAACGGCAACGGCGAGAAACTGCATGAGGCGATCAGCCAGTTGTCCGATATCGCAAAAATTCTGGGCCAGGGGAGCGGCGATGTCGTCGGCATCATCAAGAACCTGCAGGTCTTCGTGGCGGCGCTGCGGGACAGTAACGCCCAGATCGTGGAATTCCAGGGCCATCTGGCCAGCGTGACCAGCGTCGTCGACGGGAGCAGGTCCGATCTGGACGCCGCCCTGACGAACCTGGCGGACGCCGTCGGCAACGTTCGGCGCTTCGTCGCAGGCAGCCGTGACCAGACAGCCGAGCAGCTGCAGCGGCTGAACAACGTCACCCAGAATCTGGTGGACAACCAGACCAAGCTCGAGAACGTCCTGCACGTCGCGCCGAACGCCATCGCCAACGGTTACAACATCTACAACCCCGACAGCGGTACGGCAGTCGGGGCGTTCGCGCTGTCGAGCTTCGCCAACCCGGTGGCGGCGGTGTGCTCGGCGATCGCGGCGGTGAAGAATGCCACGGCCGCGGAATCGTCGAAGCTGTGCGCCCAGTATCTCGGACCGGCCCTGTCGTTGCTCAACTTCAACTACCTGCCCATGCCGTTCAACGCCTATCTGAAGAAGGCGCCCAGCCCGGAGAACCTGGTGTACACCGATCCCAACCTCGCGCCCGGTGGCGCCGGAGGACGTCCGCAGCCGTACGCGGAACAGCCGCCGGCCGTGTCAGCCTTCACCGGTGCCGGCGACGTGCCACCACCGGCCGGGTGGGGCGCGCCCCCTGGCCCGCCCGGTGTGTACGCACCCGATGGATTCCCGGCCACTCCCGCTCCCGCCTTGTTCCCCGGCGCGCCGGTCCCCCCGGGGGCCCCGACCGTCACGCCGGACCAAGGGCCGAAGACATTGCGGGACATGCTGCTGCCGGCCGAAGCTGCTCCGGCCCCCGCCCCGCCGGCTCCAGGAGGTACCCCGTGATCACCCATCGCTCGCTGACACGACTCACCGCGGTAGCCGCCTGCTCGGTGGCGACACTGACCGGTTGTGCGTTCCACGGGTTGAATTCACTGCCCCTGCCCGGCACCGTGGGGCGCGGGTCAGATGCGACGGTCTATCACGTCGAACTGGCCAATATCGGGACGCTGGAGTCAAATTCACCCGTCATGATGGGTGACGTCATCGTGGGCAGTGTCTCGCGCATGGTGGTCAAGGGCTGGCATGCCGACGTGGAGGTGCAGGTCTTGCCCGACGTCGTCGTTCCGGCCAACGCGGTCGCCACCGTCGGGCAGACCAGTCTGCTGGGCTCCATGCACATCGCCCTCGATCCACCGTTGGGGGAGTCTCCCTCCGGGCGGCTGACCCCGGGGGCGACCCTCGAGCTCAACCAGACTTCGACATATCCGTCGACCGAACAGACCCTGTCGTCGCTGTCGGTGCTCGTCAACGGTGGCGGCCTCGGCAAGATCGGTGACCTGGTCACGGAATTCAACGCCGCGCTCAACGGCCGTGAGGACAAGATCCGCGATCTGCTCACCCGGCTGAACGACATCGTCGGGATGTTCGCCAACCAGCGAGACGACATCAACGCCTCCATCACGGAATTGAACCGGCTGGCCGGCACACTGTCCGGACAGCAGGAGGTGATCACCACGGCGCTGCAACGGATCCCGCCTGCGCTGGACATCTTGGTCAAGGAACGCCCGCGCATCACCACCGCGTTGGAGAAGTTCGGTCAGTTCAGCGACACCGCAACCAATCTGGTGAATGCGACGCGAGAGGACCTGCTGACCAATCTGCGCAATCTCGAACCGACGGTGCGGGCGCTGGCCGACGTCGGGCCGAATCTCGGAACCGTGCTCGCCTTCGCGCCCGCCTATCCCTACCCGCAGAACTTCATCGACCGGGCCATCCGTGGGGATTACCTCAACCAGTTCATCACCTTCGACTTCACCGTTCCCCGGCTGAAGCGAGGTTTGTTCCTGGGCACCCGGTGGGGCCAGGAGGGACTGCCGCTGACCCCCGCTCCGGGCGATCCCTGGTTTGCCAACTACACGAAGGACCCGCTGGGCATGCCACTGACACCCCCGCCCGCGGCGGTAGCCACGGTGCCGCCGCTGGTCGACCCGGCGCCGTCCGACGATCAGACGGGGGAGGCAGCCCCGGCTGGGCAGGCTACCGGCCCGGTGCCGCCTGAGCCGCCGGCCGCACCTGTGCCGGAACTGGGTTCCGAATCACCAGTCGCCGCACCGACTTCCGAGTCCGCAATGCCGAACGAAGGTGGCAACTGATGCTCACCCGATTTGTCCGAATCCAGCTGGCCATCTTCGCGGTGGCCTCGGTGATCGGCATCGCCCTGATGGGCATCGTCTATCTGCAGGCTCCCACGCTGCTGGGGATCGGGCGGATGACGGTGACCTTGCAACTGTCCGGAACCGGCGGGCTCTACCAGTTCTCCAATGTGACCTATCGCGGCGTCCAGATCGGGAAGGTCACCGACGTGCGTCCCACCCGTGACGGTGCGGAAGCCACACTGTCACTGAACACGTCGCCCAAGGTTCCCGCCGATCTGCATGCCGCGGTGCTGAGCGTATCGGCGGTGGGCGAGCAGTACGTCGATCTGCAACCCCGCAACGACTCGGGACCGTACCTGCATGACGGCTCGGTCATCCCGGTATCCAACACGTCGATCCCGCAGGCGGTGGGGCCGATGCTCGATCAGGTCAGTTCACTGATCGGCAGCATTCCGAAGGACAAGATCAGCCCGCTGCTCGAAGAGACGTTCAAGGCCTTCAACGGCACCGGAAACGACATGGGATCGCTGCTGGACTCCTCGTCGAGACTGATCGCCGAGGCGAACGCGGCCTCCGATCAGTCCCGTGCGCTCATCGATGACGGTGCGCCCCTCCTGGACGGACAGGCCGAATCGGTCGACGCAATCCGTACCTGGGCCCGCAGCATGTCCGGAATCACCAAACAGGTGGCCGAGGACGACGAGCACGTACGCACTCTGCTCCAGGACGGGCCGGCTGCCGCTGACGAGGCCTCGCGTCTGTTCAATCAGGTCAAGCCAACGCTGCCGCTGTTGCTGGCCAACCTGACCAGCCTCGGCCAGGTCGGGGTGACCTACCATCCCTCGCTCGAACAACTCCTGGTGCTCCTGCCGCCATCCATCGCGGCCACGCAGTCATACGGTGCGCCGAAGAACAATCCGACCGGTATGTCCCTGGGCGACTTCACTCTTACGATGAACGACCCGCCGGCATGCACCGTCGGGTTCCTGCCGCCGTCGTCATGGCGGTCGCCGGAGGACACCAGTGACATCGACACCCCGGACGGGCTGTACTGCAAGCTGCCTCAGGATTCACCGATCGGTGTGCGCGGTGCACGTAACTACCCGTGTATGGGCAAGCCGGGCAAGCGGGCTCCCACCGTCGAAATCTGCAACAGCGACCGACCTTACGAGCCACTGGCGATGCGCCAGCACGCCCTCGGTCCGTACCCGATCGATCCGAACCTGCTCGCCCAGGGGATCGCGCCGGATTCTCGCGTCGAGCGGGACCCGGCTACCCATGGTCCGATCGAGGGCACCCCGCTACCGCCGGCCGCCGTTCCGCCCGACGCCGTGCCGCCGCCCGCGGCGCCTCAAGGTGAAGCGCCGGTGAGCGAGATACCGCCCAGCCCGGATACGCCCGCGGTGGCGCCGAGCGCCTTCACTCCCAACGGATCTGACGGACCGTCGGTGGCGATCGCCACGTACGACCCGCGGACGGGCCGGTACGCCACGCCGGAAGGGAAGGTGTTCCGGCAGGCCGACCTCGTGCCGCGCGCGGGTGACCACACCTGGAAAGACCTCTTCACCACCTGACCCGAAAAAGGCCGCCGCGGTGGACATCCACCGCGGCGGCCAGTCGGTGCGATGACCGCGCCACCGAAAGATGTTCCGGTCAGGCCGTTTTCACCAGCTTGAACGGCATCGTGATGAACACGACCTTGCTGCTGCCGCACGATCCGCTGACGCCGGTGGTCGAATCCTCGCCCATCAAAGTCGTCGAAGTCGGATCGTTGGAGGTGGCGTCCTTGTTCGAGGTGAAGAATCGGTACACCTGCAGGCCCGGACCGGCGGTGCCGTCGGGACACGGCTGCCAATTGTCCACTGTCTTCTTGACATACCAGACGCCGCCCTTCTGGTAGATGGGTGCGCTCCATCCCCAGTCGGTGTCGACCGTGCCGGTGCACTCGCTCGGGTAACTGCATGTCGTGGAGATCGTCCAGATGCCACGGATGCTGGCCTCGTCGTGGAACACGTCGTTGGTCTTCGCCCACTCACCGTTCGAGGTGGCTACGTAGGTCCCGTTCAGGCCCCATCTCGGGGAGGCCTCGGCGACGGGGCTGCACAAGCCACCCACCGCAGCGGCGGTAAGTGCCCCTGCCCCAACGAATGCCGTCACCCGCATGAACCCCACTCCTCTGTACACCGGCCACCGGCGGTCGCCGCGACAGTGTTCACTGTGCAACGTCTGCGACCGATTGACGGAGAATGTCCCACCTAGTGGGCCATGAGCTGGTAACTGGATCCAGGCGTGCCACAGTGTCGTACGTGCGGATACCGGTGGCAGCCACGGCAGCGCTGCTCGTCTCGGCGGCGATGATCGCCCCAGCCCCAGCGGGCGCAGAACCTGCCGGATGCAGTGAACCTTCGTGCGTACCCGGGATCAAGGGCGGCGTCGTTCTCGGCGCGTCGTGTTCGGATACGAGCTACTACGTCTTCGGCACCACGTCGTGGGGCCGGCTGGTCTTCTGTGGATCGCCGCGCCGGTACGAGCCGCGGTACTTCCGGTCGCCGCCGTTGAAAGGCATTCGTGAGGAGAACACGCCATGCACAGGCTTCGAAAATTCCGTCGCGCAGGCGCCCGACGGGCTCTTCCTGAGTTGTGTGGCCAGTGACGGATCGAGCAGGTGGCTTCGTGGCGACGCGTGATGCGTTGGGGTGCAGCGGCATCGTGAGCGCGATGTGCGCGGTAGCCCTCGGTGCGGCTCTTTCCGTGGCGGCACCGGCACAGGCCGAGGAGAGCCCGGCGGTGCATCGCGTGACCTACACCGTCACCGCTGAGCAGCCGACCACGGTCGGCATCTATTTCCGTGAGGTCGACCCGCCGAGTTGGGCTGATTACAGCCACAATCCGTACGAGTTCAGCCCCAAAGACGATCTCACGCTGGAACCGGGCAAGCCGTGGATTCGCGAGGCCACCCTCGCCGACCCGATGCGATGGGCGATGGTCGCCGTCTCCACGGGCGGATTGGCTCCACAGAATGCGGGATCCCTGCGCTGCGAACTGGCCATCGACGGAATCGTCGTAGACCGGGCCGCCGGTCCCAAAGGGGCGTTGTGCTCGCTGCGGAATTGGTGACGAGCTGCCCCCTCTCGCCGGACTACGGATTGGTCCGCTGGGTGAGACAGCGGCACCGAGGCGGGCTGACGCCGCATTAGCGTGTGGCAGCAGTCACATCGGCCAGGAGGCGACCGCGGCAACTGATGCCATCGACGACTGGCCGAGACCAACCGGAGGTGCACATGCGGCTACCAGCCGTGCTCGACAAGACCGACGAGGACCACTCCCAACCGAGTGACGGCGAACTCGAGTTGACCCATCAGGCCGAAATCGATGCCGGCACGGACAACGGCGACTGTGTGTCCGATGACGGCGCCGACGCTGCGGACGCACACGAGGACCAGTCATCCGACGCGGGTGAAAAACGCAGGTGGCGCCCAAAGCTCGCGACGTTGCTCGCCGGTGTGGCCATCCTGGTGAGCGGCGGGTTGTTGGCGGCCAGCGGATACATGATCTGGTTCCACCAGCAGACCGATCGTGAGCAGCAGCGTCGAGCGGAGTTCTCGGCCGCCGCGTCGCAAGCCGCCGTCACATTGATGTCGATCGACAGCGCGACGGCGCAGGACAATGTCCGGCAGATCATCGACAACTCGACCGGTCAGTTCAAAGACGACATTCAGTCCTCCGCCGAAGACCTGGTGAAAGCGGCACAGGATTCGAACGCGACGACGAAGGCGACGGTGCGGGCGTCCGCGGTGCAATCGATGGATGCCGACTCCGCAGTCGTCCTCGTCAGCTCGGCGACCACGGTCAGCAACTCGGCCGGGGCGAACCAGCAGCCGCGGAACTGGCGCCTGAGCCTCACCATGGTCAAAGACGGGGGACAGATCAAGATGTCGAAAGTGGAGTTCGTCCCGTGAGCACAACGACAACAGAAGCCGGGCTCGAGACCGCCTCGGACGACGCGTCGGTTCTCGACGAGTCACAGGCGGGCGAAATCGGTGACACCGAGGACGCCGCGGCCGAGCCCGCCGTCGCCGACCAGGGTACCGAGCGCCAGGAGCGGTGGGCCCGTCGCATTGCGCGCCGATGGCGACCGATCGCGGTCATGTGTGTACTTCTCGCCTCGGCAGCTTCGGCGGCAGCACTCTATTTTGGTGCGTATCGCGCGGACCACGGGAGTGCCGAAGCCGCCGCGGCGGTGGTCGATGCAGCGTCTGAGGGATCATTGGCGTTGTTGTCATATGCGCCAAACAGTTTGGATCAGGACATTGCCGGCGCGCGATCCCATCTGACCGGTGAGTTCTTGACGTACTACAGCGAGTTCGCCGAAAAGTTCGTCGTGCCCGCGGCCAAGCAGAAGGACATCAACGCCACCGCCTCGATCGTCCGCGCTGCCCCTGTCGACGTGCAGTCGGACACCGCGCAGGTATTGGTATTCCTGAATCAGGCCACCACGAGCCGTGACAACCCCGAACCGGCACAGGCCGCCAGCGCCGTGAAGGTCGGACTCACGAAAGTCGATGGGAACTGGTTGATCTCATCCTTCGACCCGATCTAGCCGTACTGAACGTCTGACGCCGACGGTGACCGGCGTCCACAAAAACACCGGAGCCGGGCTCGAGATGTTCGAGCCCGGCTCCGGTGTGTGTCGGTTCTAATCCAGGTAGTCGCGCAGCACCTGGGAGCGGCTCGGGTGACGCAGCTTGCTCATGGTCTTGGACTCGATCTGGCGGATGCGCTCACGCGTGACGCCATAGACCTGGCCGATCTCGTCGAGCGTGCGCGGCTGGCCGTCGGTCAGGCCGAACCGCAGCCGGACCACGCCCGCCTCACGCTCGGACAGCGTCTCCAGCACCGACTGCAGCTGATCCTGCAGCAGCGTGAACGAGACGGCGTCCACGGCCACCACGGCCTCGGAGTCCTCGATGAAGTCACCGAGCTGGCTGTCGCCCTCGTCACCGATGGTCTGGTCCAGCGAGATGGGTTCACGCGCGTACTGCTGGATCTCCAGCACCTTCTCCGGCGTGATGTCCATTTCCTTGGCCAGCTCTTCGGGCGTGGGCTCGCGGCCCAGGTCCTGCAGGAGCTCGCGCTGGATGCGGCCGAGCTTGTTGATCACCTCGACCATGTGCACCGGGATCCGGATGGTGCGGGCCTGGTCGGCCATGGCGCGGGTGATGGCCTGGCGGATCCACCAGGTGGCGTACGTGGAGAACTTGTAGCCCTTGGTGTAGTCGAACTTCTCGACGGCGCGGATCAGGCCCAGGTTGCCTTCCTGGATCAAATCCAGGAACGCCATTCCACGGCCGGTGTAGCGCTTGGCCAGCGACACCACCAGACGCAGGTTCGCTTCCAGCAGATGGTTTTTCGCGCGGTCGCCGTCACGGCAGATCCACTGCATGTCGCGGCGCTGCTGCACCGGCAGCTTCTCGCCCTTGTCGAGCAGCTCGGCGAGCTTCTGGGTGGCGAACAGGCCGGCCTCGATGCGCTTGGCGAGCTCGACCTCTTCCTCGGCATTCAGCAGCGCGACCTTGCCGATCTGCTTCAGATAGGCGCGGACCGAGTCGGCCGAGGCGGTGAGTTCGGCGTCCTTGCGGGCCTGCCGCAGCGCCTCGGACTCTTCCTCGTCCCACACGAAGTCGCCGGAGGCCTTGTCCTTCTCGGAAGGCTCGGGATGGTCCTCGTCGCCCTGGGCAGGCTTGGCCGAAGCCGGCGCGGAGGCCTTGGCGTCCTTGCCTTCCTCTGCCTCGTCGTCCTCCTCGTCGTCGGAATCCTCGACCTCGTCGTCGGTCTCGAGATCCTCGTCGAGCTCAAGGTCGGAATCGTCGACTTCGAGATCCTCGCCCGGCTCGGCCTCCAGGTCGTCGGTCGCCTCAAGATCGTCGTTGACGTCCTCGGGCTTGGGCGCCGCGGCCTTGGTGGCCTTCTTGGCGGGGGCCTTCTTCGCCGGGGCCCGCTTGGTGGCGGTGCCGCCCTCGGCCTTGGCCGCAGTGCTCTTGGCTGCCCGCTTGGCTGGGGCCTTCTTGGCGGGAGTCTTGGTAGCGGTGCGCTTCACCGGCTCGTCGGTCGCCGGGCTTGCCTTTGTCGCTGCCACGTACACCCTTTCGGTCTCGCGAAATTCTCGGTGGGCATGGGCATACTCCACCGAAAGCGTCTGCTATCGAATGTTGGCGTTGTTATCGGCTGGGATATTCACCGCTATTCGGTAGGCGGCCGCCGAGGACCATTGTAACGACAGTGTGGGTGTTCACCGTGTCGAGCGGCAAATTTGGCCACCTCACCGACCGAAACCGGCAAAGTTACCCGGCGGTAGCCAGCGGGCCGGCGGCGCCTGAGCCCTGACTGGCCATCGCGGCACCCACGATGCCCGCGGTGTTGAGCAATGCCGCCGGCACGATCGGGGTGCGGATCTCCAGCAGCGGCAGCCACTTGTCGGCCTTGCGGCTGATGCCGCCGCCGGCGATGAACAGATCCGGCCAGATCGCGTTCTCGATCGTCACCAGGACCTTGTTCACCTCCTCACTCCAGCGCGCGTAACTCCAGCCCTTGCGCTCCTTGACCGACGACGCGGCCCGGTGCTCGGCCTCCTTGCCGTCCACCTGGAGATGGCCAAACTCGGTGTTGGGCAACAACACTCCGTTGTGGATCACCGCCGAGCCGATGCCGGTCCCGAACGTCAGCAGCACGACGACGCCGGTGTTGTCCTTGCCCGCCCCGTAATGCTCCTCGGCGAGCCCGGCGGCGTCGGCGTCGTTGAGTACCTTCACCGGCTGGCCGCCCAGCGCGGCGCTCATCACCTCGGCGGCGTTCACACCGATCCAGCCCTTGTCGACGTTGGCCGCAGTGCGCACGATGCCGTCGGTGACCACGCCCGGGTAGGTGACGCCGACGCTGCCGGTCCAGCCGAACTCGGCGACCACCGTGGCGACCGTCTTGGCCACGGCGTCCGGGGTGGACGGCTGCGGCGTGTCGAGCTTGAACCGCTCACCGATCAGTTGTCCGGTGCCGAGGTCGACGATGCCGCCCTTGATCCCGCTGCCGCCGACGTCGACACCGAATCCGCGGTTCTCGGCAATGCCGGGGGGCGCCGGATCTGCTGCGGATGCATCGGATGCGGTCATGGGTGCTCCTTCGCGGGACAGGCGGTGACGAGGCCAAACCGAGGCGCGTTCCCACCCTAGTCGGTGAACGGGGCGCCGTCGTCGAACACTGAAGTTCAACAACGCATCCGCGTTGGGTCCGCCATCCCCGAAGCGACTTTTCGGCCCGGAGATGCTGCGATGGACCTGTGACCGACAACAGATTCGATGCCCCTGCCCTCCGGTCGGTGGCCGAGCAATTGGCCGCCGAAGCCGCCGAGTTCGTGACCCGCCGGCGCGCCGAGGTGTTCGACGCCGATGGCGCGGCGGTACGTGACGACGTGCGGACCGTCAGATCCAAGAGCACCCCGACCGATCCCGTCACCATCGTCGACACCGAAACCGAACGGTGGTTGCGTGAGCGGCTGGCGGTGTTGCGGCCGGGGGAGGCGATCCTGGGCGAAGAGGAGGGCGGCCAACACGAGGGCCGGGCGGGGCTCAGCTGGGTGCTCGACCCGATCGACGGCACGGTGAACTTCGTCTACGGAATCCCCGCCTACGCGGTGTCGGTGGCGGTTCAGTACGACGGGCGGTCGGTGGCCGGCGCGGTGGCGAACGTGCCGGCCGGCGAGGTGTACTCGGCGGCCCTGGGGCATGGAGCCGATGTGATCCGGGCCGGAGTGCGGACCCCGCTGCGCTGCAGCGGCGTCGAGGATCTGGCGATGACGCTGCTGGGCACCGGATTCGCCTACGACCCGCGTCAGCGCGCGCGGCAGGCCGAGGTACTGGCCCGGGTGCTGCCGTCGGTGCGTGACGTGCGCCGGATCGGCTCGTGTGCACTCGACCTCTGCATGGTCGCCGCGGGCAGGTTGGACGCCTACTACGAACAGGGCGTCCAGGTCTGGGACTGGGCCGCGGCGGCGCTGATCGCCGCGGAGGCCGGGGCGACGGTGTGGCTGCCGACTACCGACGGAGTCGAGCAGGTCGGGGCGGCGGCGCCGGGGGTGGCCGACGCCCTGCACAAGGCGCTAGCAGGCGCCGGTATGGATCTTTGACAGCAGCGCGGGGTCGGACGGTGCGGTGGCATCGGGACGCAAGCTGGCCAGCACCGCGTTGATGTCGTCGTTGCTGGCGAGTTCGCTGAACTCGGTGCCCAAGGCCAGATCGACCCCGGCGTCGGGCCTGTCGTCCTGGAACAGTTCGGTGCACGGCGCGACCAGCCACACCGCCGCGGCCGCGGCGCGGCCCGACGGGCCGAACCGGATCTGACCCTGGCACTCCAGGCGTGCGCTGGCGTAGATCGGGTCGTTAGAGGCCTCGGGCTGGGAGAAGCCCAGATCGCGGAGGGCGCCGGCGACCTCACCGGCCTGACCGCCCTGGCCGCTGGCGTTGAGGACCCGGATCTTGGTCTCGGCCAGTGGTGCCGGCGTGACGTCCGTCATTGCCGAGCGGGCCACCTGCTCGCCGAGCTTCGGAGTTGCTGGGTCGGTGGCCGGCGGCGGGGCGTTGCAGACCGTCGCCTCATGGACATCGGCGGGCTGATTGAGCGCGACGATCCAGACGAACATCGTCACCACCGCGAGTGCGACGAAGAGCACAATGCCGGGAACGAAACTGCGCCGACGGAACGGCCGACCATGCCGGTCGAAGGCGGTGCCATCGGTGATTTGCGCGACCACACCTGCACTCTAAGGGCAACTGTGTTCGCCGACGCAGTAGAGCTCAGACGGTAGTGTGATGTAAATCACACTGAAACGTGTGGCAATACGGGCACGAATCATTTGGGGAATGCGTTCGACGCTGGTACAAAGCTCTGCTGCAAGGTAAGGGAGGGGACACAAGACGATGGCTACCGACTACGACGCTCCGCGGCGTTCCGAAGCAGACGAGGTTTCCGAGGATTCGCTCGAGGAGCTCAAGGCGCGCCGCAACGAGGCGCAGTCTGCCGTGGTGGATGTCGACGAATCCGAATCCGCAGAGTCATTCGAACTGCCGGGCGCCGACCTGTCCGGCGAAGAACTGTCCGTTCGGGTGGTCCCGAAGCAGGCCGACGAGTTCACCTGCTCAAGCTGTTTCCTGGTACAACACCGGAGCCGGCTGGCCAGTGAGAAGAACGGCGTGATGATCTGCACGGACTGCGCCGCCTGACCGCGGCTCAGCCGCAGGGCTGGATTCGCGGCTCAGCCGCAGGGCTGGATTCGCGGCTCAGCCGCGGAGCGCAGCCAGGACCCGATCCGGACGACGCGAACTGATCAGCCAGTACGGGGTGGGATCGTCCGGATCGTCGAGAACGACCAGGATCATGGGGCCAATCCAGGCCCGGTGAACGACATAGGCGGCCGGATCGAGTTGACGGCCCAGCGCGGCCGACTTGGCTGACCGCGGCACCTCGGCAGTTCGGGCGATGACGCTGGTCGGCAGGTGCGCCTCGCCGACCCACAATTCGGTCTCGCCGGTGCTGTCGCGCACCACCTTCAGTTCCGTCTTGCTGAACCACATCAGCACCGCGGCCGCCACGCCGAAGAGAAGGACGTAAGGCAACCATGCCGGGATGGTCGGAGCCGCCAGGCCGACCTCGAACGCAATCACTCCTGCCAGCAGCGCAGCGGGCAGGGACCACCACCACGGCACCCACAACCGTTCGCGGTAGTGGACGCTTCGGGTGGTTGCGCGCGTGTCTGACACGCGGCTCAGAGTAATCTGTGACGTCGTGTCCAACTCTCTGGCGGTCGTCCGTTTGGACCGCGAACTACCGATGCCCCGCAGGGCGCACGATGGTGACGCGGGCGTAGACCTCTACAGCGCGCAGAACGTCGAGCTCGCCCCCGGGCACCGAGCGCTGGTGCCCACCGGAATCGCCGTGGCCATTCCGCACGGGATGGTGGGACTGATCCATCCCCGCTCGGGTTTGGCTGCCCGCGTGGGTCTTTCGATCGTCAACAGTCCGGGCACCGTCGACGCCGGTTATCGCGGCGAGATCAAGGTTTCGCTGATCAACCTCGATCCCGACACGCCGATCGTGGTCAACCGCGGTGACCGGATTGCCCAGCTGCTGGTGCAGCGGGTAGAACTGCCCGAGTTGGTCGAGGTGACCTCGTTCGACGAGGCCGGCCTGGCCGACACCTCCCGTGGCGACGGCGGCCACGGTTCCTCCGGCGGACATGCGAGTTTGTGATGGCATTCGGAAAACGCAAGAACAACGATTCGGCTGAGACCTCGGCCGACCAGTCGGACGATCAGGGAGTCGTCGACCAGCCGGCCCCGGCGGACGCGGCTGACGAGGACTTCGACGACGGCCCGTTCGACATCGACGACTTCGACGACCCTGCGGTCGCGCTGCAGGGCCGGCTCGACCTCGGGTCGGTGCTGATCCCGATGCCCGACGGCGGGCAGGTCCAGGTCGAGCTCAACGAGGCCGGGGCGCCCAGCGCAGTGTGGGTGGTGACCCCCAACGGGCGGTTCACCGTCGCCGCCTATGCGGCACCCAAGAGCGCCGGCCTGTGGCGCGAGGTGGCGACCGAGCTCGCCGACTCGCTGCGCAAGGACGCCAGCTCGGTCAGCATCCAGGACGGCCCCTGGGGTCGCGAGGTGGTGGGCACAGGCAGCGGTGGCGTCGTGCGCTTCATCGGCGTCGACGGCTACCGCTGGATGGTGCGCTGCGTGGTCAACGGTGCCCCGGAAACCATCGATGCGCTGGCCGCCGAGGCCCGGGCATCCCTGGCCGACAGCGTGATCCGGCGCGGGGAGACCCCGATGCCGGTCCGCACGCCGCTGCAGGTCCAGCTGCCCGAGCCGATGGCCGCCCAACTGCGGGCCGCCGCGCAGCAGGCCGCAATGCAGCAGGCCGCCCAGCAGTTGGCCGCCGCACAGGGCGCCGCCCCGCAGGATCAGCCACCGGCCGAGCCGGCGGCTCGGCGCAGTGTGCAGGGCTCGGCGATGCAGCAGCTGCGCACCATCACCGGCGGGTAGGACCCGACCGCCTGCCGGAGCCGCGCCGCTCGTCTCAGCCTGGGACGGTGTCGCTGGCGGCCTCCTCCAGCGCCGCCACACATGCCGCCCCCAGCACACCGGTGTCCAGACCCATCCGCTCGAGGGTGACCGACCGGAGCGCCGCCAGCGGCGCCGCGGCCACCCACTCGTAGCCGACCTCGGCCGGATGCACGGGGTCGTCCGTGGCCACCGCCACGCCCATCGGCACCCGTAGCTGCTCGAGTTCGGCGCTGTCGGGTGCGCGGTAGCCCGCGGCCTCCTCCATCGCGTCAGGCAGCGTCGGCCACTGACCGACCCACGAGCGGGCGAGTTCGTCGGCCAGCCACGGCGGGCTGGAGGCGCGCATCTGCGCCACCGTCGCGCCCAGCCCGTCCTGACGCAGCAGGTGCGCCGACTGGCGGGCCAGCAGCGCCGCCGGGGCGTGCTGGGACGAGCCGGTCCACGGCGGAAGGGCGGCCAGCACCGCGACGACCCGGCCGGGATGGTCCAGTGCCCACCGGGCCGCCACCACCGCGCCGATGGAGACTCCGCCGACGGCGATGGGGCCCGAACGGGCCGCCTCGTCCAGCGCGTGCAGATAGCCCTCGATCAACCGGTCGGGGATCGGCGGTGGGGTCACCACCAGTGCGTCGGCGGCGTGCAGCGCGCCGGAAAATGCCCGGTAGACGTAGTTGTCGTCGGACCCGGTGCCGGGCAGCAGAACGGTTGGGACACCACGCAGGATGACGCTCATCACATGATCGTGCCTGCCCCGTCAAATCGTCGGCGTGCCGACCCACACCCCACGTGGCATTCCCCGAACAAGAGGTCTACGGTGGCGTTGGTTGGGCGGATTCACAGAGGATCCGCAGAAGGTCAGGAGAGGCCATGGCTACGGCCGAAGGGTATCTGCGCCGGCTTACGCGACGCCTGACGGAAGACCCCGAACAACTTGATGTCGAAGAGCTCAGCGACGAAGCCGCCAATACCGGCGCGCTGAAGGCAATCGACGCCCAGCGCGGCCAGGAAGTGACGATGGTCGGCACCCTGCGCAGCGTCGAATGTAACGGCAAGGGGTGTTCCGGCGGCATCAAAGCCGAACTGTTCGACGGCACCGACACCGTGTTGTTGGTCTGGCTGGGGCAGCGCCGCATCCCGGGTATCGAATCGGGTTGCACGCTGCGGGTGCACGGCCGGGTCGGCAAGCTGGAGAACGGCACCAAAGCGATTTACAACCCGCGCTACGAAATTCAGAAGTGAGCCAGGCCGAAAAGAACACCGGCGACGCGCCTCCGCCCTCCGAGAGTGATCCGGCGCAGACTCCTGCCCATCGCGGCGGGCGCGCAGTACTCGACCAGATGGGCGGCGTCAGCGGCCTGATCTATTCGTCACTGCCCGTGGTGGTCTTCGTCCCGGTTTCCACCGCATTCGGGCTGATGCCCGCGATCGGCGCCGCGCTCGGAGTGGCGACCCTGATCCTCATCTGGCGGCTGATCCGCCGCGAATCCGTTCAGCCGGCGGTGTCCGGCTTCTTCGCCGTCGGCGTCAGTGCCCTCATCGCCTACCTGGTGGGGGAGTCGAAAGGCTATTTCCTGCTCGGCATTTGGACATCGCTGCTGTGGGCCGTGGTGTTCGGGGTGTCGGTGGTCATCCGGCGGCCGGTCGTGGGATACGTCTGGGGCTGGGTCAACACGCACGACCGGGCCTGGCGCCACGTCCGTAAGGCGGTGCTGGCGTTCGACATCGCCACGCTCACCTGGGCCGCGGTCTTCGCGTCGCGATTCCTGGTGCAGGAGTACCTCTATGACTCGGACCAGACCGGGTGGCTGGGCTTCGCCCGCATCGCGATGGGCTGGCCGCTGACCGCGGTCGCCGCCCTGGTCACGTATCTGGCCATCCGGGCCGCCCAGCGCGCCGTGCACGCCCAGGACGCGGCTCCCAGCGCCGACTAGGAACCCGCTAGCGCGGCGTCGGGTGCAGCAGCAGCTCGCGCAGGGTGTCCTCGGACTCGGTGACGGCGACGAACAGCAACTCGTCGCCACCCTCCAGCGGCTCATCGGACTCGGGCACGATCACCCGCGCCCCACGCAGGATCGTCACCAGCGCCGTGTCGCGGGGCAGATCGAGCCGCTTGACCGGCTTGCCGCCCCACGGGGTGTCATCGGGCAGCGTGATCTCGACCAGATTGGCCTGCCCCTTACGGAACTCCATCAGCCGCACCAGATCCCCGACCGCGACCGCCTCCTCGACCAGCGAGGCCAGCATGCGTGGCGTCGACACCGCCACGTCGACACCCCAGTTCTCGTCGAACAGCCACTCATTGCGGGGATCGTTCACCCGTGCCACCACCCGGGGCACCGCGAACTCCGTCTTGGCCAGCAAGCTGACCACGACATTGACCTTGTCGTCACCGGTCGCCGCGATCACCACGTCGAATTCCTCGAGCTTGACCGACTCCATCACGCTGAGCTCACAGGCGTCCCCGAGGCGCCAGTGCGCGGCCGGGATGGAGTCGACGTCGATGTGGCTGGGATTGCGCTCCAGCAGGGTGACGTCGTGGTTGCTGTCCAGCAACTCGCGGGCGATGGAGCGGCCCACCGCCCCGGCTCCGGCGATGGCAACTTTCATCGGCGCCACTCCTGTTCAGAAACCACTTCGGGAACCACGGACTCGTCGTTGGCAGGGCTCACGGCACCGATCATGCGGATCCGAGGTCCTCACTCGGCGGCAGTGCCGCGATGGCCAGCGCTTCGGCGATGTGCCCGGACACCGCCGCGGCATACACCTGGTCGCCGGCCTGGATCACGGTCTTCGGTTCGGGTAGGTAGCCGCTGCCGAGCCGGATGATGAAGGCCACCCGGCCGCCGGTGGCCGCCTCCAGCTCGGTGACCAGGTGCCCGGCCCAATTCTCGTGCAGCGGAAGCTCGGCCACGCCCACGTTGCCCGACGGATCCCGCCACTTGGTGGTCTCGGTTTCCCTGGTCAGCACGTTGAGCAGGCGGTCGGTGGTCCACGGCACGGTGGCCACCGTCGGGATGCCCAGACGCTCGTAGACCGCGGCGCGCTTGGCGTCGTAGATGCGCGCCACCACGCGCTCGACACCGAACGTCTCGCGTGCCACCCGGGCCGAGATGATGTTGGAGTTGTCGCCCGAGGACACCGCGGCGAAGGCGCCGGCCTCCTCGATCCCGGCCCGCAGCAGCACGTCGCGGTCGAAGCCCATGCCGAGCACGCGTTCACCGGCGAAATCCGGCGACAGGCGGTGGAAGGCGGCACTGTCGCGATCGATGACCGCGACCTCGTGGCCGATCCGGGCCAGGCTGTCCGCGAGGGACGCGCCGACCCGCCCGCACCCCATGACGACTACACGCACCCGACGGTCCTTTCCGGTGGCAGAAAAGCGCTGTTGCTCTATCCGTGCACTCGGAACGCTACAGCTTTGTGACGACTTTTCGTGTTCGGGCTTAGTCTTGGCTCTCGTGTCCAAGCTTTCGACGGCAGCACGCCGTCTGGTCCTCGGGCGACCGTTTCGCAGCGACAAGCTCTCGCACACCCTGTTGCCCAAGCGAATCGCCCTGCCGGTGTTCGCTTCCGATGCGTTGTCCTCGACGGCATACGCACCGGAGGAGATCTTCCTGGTGCTCTCGGTCGCCGGGCTGACCGCCTATTCGATGGCGCCATGGATCGGTTTGGCGGTCGCCGCGGTCATGCTCATCGTGATCGCCAGTTACCGGCAGAACGTGCACGCCTACCCGTCGGGCGGCGGCGACTACGAGGTGGTCACCACGAATCTCGGGCCGACCGCGGGCCTGACCGTGGCCAGCGCGCTGATGGTGGATTACGTCCTCACGGTGGCCGTGTCCATGTCCTCGGCCATGTCGAACATCGGCTCGGCAGTTCCGTTCGTCGCCGAGCACAAGGTGCTGTTCGCGGTCGCCGCGATTCTGCTGTTGGCTTCGCTGAACCTGCGCGGCATCCGGGAATCGGGCACCGCGTTCGCGATCCCCACCTACGCGTTCATGGTCGGCATCTTCATCATGCTGGCCTGGGGCCTGTTCCAGATCTACGTGCTCGATGAGCCCTTGCGGGCCGAATCCGCCGGTTTCGAGATGCATTCCGAGCACGGGGACGTGCTGGGGTTCGCGTTGATCTTCCTGGTGGCCCGGGCGTTCTCGTCAGGGTCGGCGGCACTGACCGGTGTCGAAGCGATCAGCAACGGCGTCCCGGCATTCCGTAAACCCAAGTCGCGTAACGCGGCCACCACCCTGCTGCTGCTCGGCGTCATCGCGGTGACGCTGTTCATGGGCATCATCCTGCTGGCCCAGGCGACCGGGGTGCAGATAGCCGAGCGGCCGCACGAGCAACTGGTGGGCGCGCCCGCCGACTATCACCAGAAGACGCTCATCGCCCAGTTGGCCGAGGCGGTGTTCCACAACTTTGGGCCCGGCCTGTTCCTCATCGCCCTCGTCACCGCGCTGATCCTGGTGCTGGCCGCCAACACCGCGTTCAACGGGTTCCCCGTGCTCGGGTCGATCCTGGCCCAGGACCGGTTCCTGCCGCGGCAGTTGCACACCCGTGGTGACCGGCTGGCGTTCTCCAACGGCATCCTGTTCCTGGCCTTCGCCGCGGTCGCGTTCGTGGTGGCGTTCCGGGCCGAGACCACCGCGCTGATCCAGCTCTACATCGTCGGCGTGTTCGTGTCGTTCACGCTCAGCCAGATCGGCATGGTCCGGCACTGGACCCGGCTGTTACGCACCGAGACCGACCCCGCGGTGCGGCGCCACATGATGCGGTCTCGCGTGATCAATGCCATCGGTCTGACCGCCACCGGCACGGTGCTGGTGATCGTGGTGGTGACCAAGTTCGTCGCCGGCGCCTGGATCGCCATCCTCGCGATGGGCGCCCTGTTCGTGATCATGAAGCTCATCCACAAGCACTACGACACCGTGGCCCATGAACTCGAGGCGCAGGACGAGAGCGAGGGCGGCGACATCGTGCTGCCGAGCCGCAACCACGCGGTGGTCCTGGTGTCCAAACTGCATCTGCCGACAAAGCGGGCGCTGGCCTATGCGCGGGCCACCCGGCCGGATGTGCTGGAGGCCATTACGGTGAGCGTGGACGACGCCGAGACGCGCGCCCTGGTGCATCAGTGGGAGGACAGTGACATCAGTGTGCCGCTGAAGGTCATCGCCTCGCCTTATCGCGAAATCACCCGTCCGGTACTGGATTACGTAAAGCGGGTGACCAAGGAATCGCCGCGGACGGTGGTGACGGTGTTCATCCCCGAATACGTCGTGGGCCACTGGTGGGAGCAGGTGCTGCACAACCAGAGCGCCCTGCGACTCAAGGGCCGGCTGCTGTTCATGCCGAACGTCATGGTGACATCGGTTCCGTGGCAACTGAATTCGTCGGAGCGGTTGAAGGCGCTGCAGCCCCGCGCCACCCCCGGCGACGCGCGCAGGGGATTCCTGGAGTGACCGAGCTGACCCTGACCACGGGCCCGGCGGCCAACGGTGGCAGCTGTGTGGCCCGGCACGACGGCCGGGTGGTGTTCGTTCGCTACGCCCTGCCCGGGGAGACGGTGCGGGTCAACGTGTTCGACCAACGCGGATCGTATTGGCACGCCGAGGTTGTCGAGGTGATCGAGGCGTCTCCGGACCGCGTCGACCCGTTGTGCCCGATCGCCGGCGTTGACGGCGCGGGGTGCTGCGATCTGGCGTTCGCCGAACCGGCCGCGGCCCGACGGCTCAAGGGTTCGGTGGTCGCCAACCAGCTGGCCCGGCTGGGCGGCTTCACGTGGCGTGACGAGCAGAGCGCCGAGGCCGAACCGGTCGGTGCCGGCGAGGTCCACGGTTGGCGGACCCGTGTGCGGTTGGACACCACCACCGACGGCCGCGTCGGTTTTCACCGCTACCACAGCGCCGAGTTGGTCACCGACCTCCGCTGCGGGCAACTGCCCGCCGAGTTGACCGATGGGTTGGCCGACGCGCGGTGGACGCCGGGCGCGCACGTGCACGTCGTGCTGGACTCCGACGGCCGTCGGCACGTGGTGCAGTCAGGCCCCAAGGACCCACGTAAGGCTGCCCGCAAGACCGCGACGCGCGTCGTCGAAGGTGAGTACGAGGCGGTCCAGCGCATCGGCGACCGGGAGTGGATGCTGCCCGTGACAGCGTTCTGGCAGGCCCACCGGGACGCGGCGGCGCTGTACAGCGCCTTGGTGGCCGAGTGGGCCGGACTGCGGCCCGGCATGACGGCGTGGGACCTGTACGGCGGCGCCGGGGTGTTCGCCGCCGCGCTGGCCGCGCAGGTCGGTCCGGACGGACGGGTGCTGTCCGTCGACACCTCCCGAGCCGCGGCACGGGCGGCCCGCGCCGCACTGGCCGACCTGCCGTGGGTCTCCGTGGTCACCGATTCGGTGCGTCGCGCCCTGTCGGCCGAGTCGGGACGTCCCGACGTCGCCGTGCTGGACCCGCCCCGCACCGGCGCGGGGCGCGACGTGATCGATGCGCTGGCCGCCACCGAGGTGCCGAGGATCATCCACATCGGTTGTGAGGCCGCATCGTTCGCCCGCGACGTGGGGCTGTATCTGCGGCACGGCTACGCCGTGGAGGAACTGCGGGTGTTCGATTCGTTCCCGCTCACCCACCATGTGGAGTGCATCGCGGTACTGACCCGCTGACGTGCCGCCGGGTCTGGGACGGCGTCAATCCTGTGCGTCGGGACCGATCGTCGGGGTGGGGAAGTGGGCGTAGGTGGCGCGGTTGCCGCCTTCGGCCCGCGACTGGTTCATCGCGGTGTCGGCCAGCGCCACCAGGGCGTCGACGATCTGCTCGGTGGGCAGTTCGGTCAGCGGGCGCAGTTGACTGCAGGCCGTGCCGATGCTGGCGGTCAGCCGCATGGGTGTGGTGGTGATCGCCATCCGGATCCGGTTGACCAGCGGTGAGGGGTCGTTGGTCTTGAACACGTCGGCGATCAGGAATTGGCTGTCGGACACATGCGCGAGCGGGACTTTGTGGCGGACGGTTTCCCGGATGGCCTGCGCGACGGCGACCCGCGCATGCAGGGTGCTGTGGCTGCCGTCCATGTCGCTGAGCAGCGCCATGTCGTCGATGCCGACCGCCACGACGACGAGATATTGGTCGTCGTGGCGGCTGTGGGACCCCAGCATCGTCGCCGTGTGCATGTCGAACCCCTCGCGGTTGAGCAGGCCCGTCAGCGGGTCGATCTCGCCCGGGTGCTGGACGCGGTCGGGCTCGATCAACTCGATGGCGATCCGGCACAGCGCCGACGTGCTCAGGATCACCAGAAGCGCGACCAGGGCCCCGGCGGCCCCCAGCCAGGGATCCGTCAGGGCCACCCGGACGCCGAGAAACGCCACCACCGCCCCGGAGGCCACCCAGGTCAGGTGCAGCACCCGTCTGCTGTGCAGGAACGCCGTATACGCGGTGACCAGGCTCAACGTGCTCGAACCCAGCAGGCCGATCGCCGGGTCCAGCAGCAGGATGCAGGTCGTCGCGATGCAGGCCGTGCCGATGCACACCACGATCCAGGACTGGGTGCGGCTGGGCCATTGCCGCCGCCACCACCACTGGGCCAAGGTCAACCCGCCGACGCTGACGGCGACCGCCACGTACCGGAGGGCACCGTGCGGCCCCAGCGGGCTGGTCAGGATCAGGAGCGGGATGAGACTCAGCCCGACGATGGTGGTTCCGACGGTGCGCTGCATCCCGGTGCGCTTGCCCTGCGCCGCGAGCAGGGCGGTGCGCGCATAGTAGTGATCGAACGGACTCAACCAGCACCCCGGAGTAATCGACTTCGCCTACACCTTACGTAATCACGGTGGCCGGGTTTTTGTCGCCGGTTTGACCGCCTGCCACGGAGTTCGTCGGCATTTGCTCGCGATGCCCGGCCTGTTAGCGTTGACCGCAGGTGTGCCGGGAAGTCTGGTCGGCATTCGATGCATGCCGACCACAGGAGCCCCGAGAATGAGCAATCGCCGTGAGTTCAGCAGTCGACGTCTGCTGGCCCGCGGATCCTGGCCGGAGTGGCAGCGGGTCTCAGAGCTGTTGCGCACCGAAACCGTCGGTGGTGCCCTGTTGCTGGCGGCCGCGGGCGCGGCGCTGGTGTGGGCCAACTCGCCGTGGTCGGCCGGTTACCACCGGCTCTCGGAGTTGACCGTCGGCCCGCAGTCCCTGCACCTCGATCTGAGCCTCTCGGCGTGGGCGGCCGACGGGCTGCTGGCGATCTTCTTCTTCGTCGTGGGTGTGGAACTCAAACGCGAGTTCGTTGCCGGGGATCTCCGTGATCCGGCCCGCGCGGCGCTGCCCATCGCCGCGGCGGTGGGCGGCATGGTGGCGCCCGCGGCGATCTTCGTCGCGATCAACCTGTACTCGGGCCATCCCGAGAACCTCGAAGGGTGGGCGGTGCCGATCGCCACCGACATCGCCTTCGCGTTGGCCGTGCTGGCCGTGGTGTCCACGCACCTGCCCGCGGCGCTGCGGATCTTTCTGCTCACCCTGGCCGTCGTCGACGATCTGCTGGCGATCACCGTCATCGCCGTCTTCTTCACCGATCACGTGGCGCTCGGACCGTTGGCCGGCGCGCTGATCCCGATCGGGCTGTACGCGGTTGCGGTGCAGCGGGGGATCCGGCAGTGGTGGATCCTGGTGCCGCTGGCGGTGGTGGCCTGGGCGCTCGTACATGCCAGTGGGGTGCACGCCACGGTGGCGGGCGTGGTGCTCGGATTCACCGTGCCGGTGCTCGGCCGCCACGCCTCGGCCCAACACTTCGAACACCTCGTGCGGCCGCTCTCGGCGGGCTTCGCGGTGCCGGTCTTCGCGTTCTTCGCCGCCGGCGTGACCGTCCGCGGGTGGTCGGGCTTCGCCGACGCCATGTCTCATCCCGTGACGCTCGGGGTGATCGCCGGCCTCGTGCTCGGCAAGCCGATCGGCGTGCTGGGGACGACGTACCTGTTGGCCCGCTTTACCCACGCCACCCTCGACGAAGACCTCGCCTGGCGCGACGTGCTCGGGGTGGCGTTGCTGGCCGGGATCGGCTTCACCGTGTCGCTGCTGATCGGCGAACTGGCCTTCGGGCACGCCACCGTGGCCGACGACGACGTCAAGATTGCCGTGGTCACCGGATCGGCGGTGGCCGGACTGCTCGCGTCGGTGGTTCTGGTGTCACGCAACGCCGCCTACCGGCGTATCCACCGGCTCGAAACCATCGACGCCGACGACGACGGTGTGCCCGACGTCTATCAGCCTCGGCAGGACTGAGTTCTCAAGCGTGCGTACACTGACGGAATGCTTGAACAGGTCCGCGGTCCCGCTGATCTGCAGCACCTGTCGCAGTCACAATTGAGTGATCTGGCGGCCGAGATCCGGCAGTTTCTGATCCACAAGGTCGCTGCAACCGGCGGACATCTTGGCCCCAATCTGGGTGTCGTCGAACTCACCCTGGCGCTGCACCGTGTGTTCGATTCACCGCACGATCCGATCATCTTCGACACCGGCCATCAGGCCTACGTGCACAAGATGCTGACCGGGCGCGCACCGGATTTCGACACCCTGCGGTGCAAGGACGGCCTGTCGGGGTACCCGTCGCGCAGCGAGAGTGAGCACGACTGGGTGGAGTCCAGCCATGCCAGCACCGCGCTGTCTTACGCCGACGGTCTGGCCAAGGCCTTCGAGCTGACCGGGCACCGCAATCGGCACGTGGTGGCGGTCGTCGGTGACGGTGCGCTGACCGGCGGCATGTGCTGGGAGGCGCTGAACAACATCGCGACCGGTGGTCGCCCCGTGGTCATCGTCGTCAACGACAACGGCCGCAGCTATGCGCCGACCATCGGCGGGTTCGCCGACCACCTCGCGGGCCTGCGCCTGCAGCCGGGTTATGAGCGGATTCTCGAGGAGGGGCGCAAGGCCGTACGCGGTCTGCCCGTCGTCGGCGAGTTCTGCTACCAGTGCATGCACAGCATCAAGGCCGGTATCAAGGACGCGATCGCCCCACAGGTGATGTTCACCGATCTGGGCATCAAGTACGTCGGCCCGATCGACGGGCACGACGAGCACGCGGTCGAGAACGCGCTGCGTCACGCCCGTGGCTTCAACGCCCCGGTGATCGTGCACGTGGTGACCCGCAAGGGCATGGGCTACGCGCACGCCGAGAACGACGAGGCGGATCAGATGCACGCCTGCGGGGTCATCGACCCCGAGACGGGCCTGCCGACCAAGGCCTCGGCTCCCGGCTGGACCTCGGTGTTCTCCGACGAGCTGGTTCAGATCGGCGCCAAGCGGCGCGATGTCGTCGCGATCACCGCCGCCATGCCCGGCCCCACCGGTCTGAGTGCGTTCCGGGACCGGTTCCCCGACCGGTTCTTCGACGTGGGCATCGCCGAACAACACGCGATGACCTCGGCCGCGGGCCTGGCCATGGGTGGCCTGCATCCCGTGGTGGCGATCTACTCGACGTTCCTGAACCGCGCGTTCGACCAGCTGATGATGGATGTGGCGCTGCACAAGCTGCCCGTCACCATGGTGCTGGACCGGGCCGGTGTCACCGGGCCGGACGGGGCCAGCCACAACGGCGTCTGGGACCTGTCGATCCTCGGCATCATCCCGGGCATCCGGGTCGCCGCGCCCCGCGACGGTGCCCGGCTACGGGAGGAATTGGGCGAGGCGCTGGCTGTCAACGACGGCCCCACCGCGATCCGGTTCCCCAAAGGTGATGTGGGCGAAGATATTCCGGCCATCGAGCGCCGCGCGGGTGTAGACGTGCTCGCCGTTCCGGCCGCCGGTCTGACCGACGACGTATTGCTGGTCGCCGTCGGTTCGTTCGCGTCGATGGCGCTCGCGGTCGCCGAGCGGCTGCGCAATCAGGGCATCGGTGTCACGGTGGTGGATCCGCGTTGGGTGCTGCCGGTTCCCGATGCCCTCGGCGAGCTGGCTCGTGGTCACAAGCTGGTGGTCACCGTCGAGGACAACGGTGTGCACGGCGGTATCGGCTCGTCGGTGTCGGCGGCGCTGCGCCACGCCGAGATCGACGTGCCCTGCCGGGATCTCGGTGTTCCGCAGGAATTCCAGGACCACGCGTCCCGCGGGGAGGTGCTCGCCGAGATCGGGCTCACCGATCAGCACATCGCCCGCCAGATCACCGGGTGGATCGCCGCGATCGGTACGCCGGTGGGCGAGGAAGTCAGCCACCGGCTCGACTAGGTGCCGTCGGGTTTGTCGCGCAGGTGATCGGCGCCTCGGCGCTGCAGTCGCAACACATAGATGGCGATCGCCAGCACGAGTACCAGGCCGCCGAGCACGCCGACCTGGACGATGGCGCGGGCGAACTCCGGTCCCTTGTCGAGCAACTTGGCGGCATCCACCGACACCACGACGATTTCTTTGATGCAGGCCAGGATGCCGACGATCAAGAACGGTTCGGCGACCAGTTCGCGAGACCGCAATGACGTTCGCACGGCATACAGCAGTTCCACGAAGATGAAGACCAGCAGCAGGCCGTCGAGTAATTCCAGCATGACGGGGACGGCCGGGGTGCTCCCGAGCCGCAGCATGGTGTTGACCTGGGCGACGATCAGCACGAGCGACCCGGCGAGCAGGAGTGCCGCGATCGACCAGTAGATGGTGTCCTCGGCGATCCTCAGCGCCCGGTCCGCGAATCGTTCCCGTTCCTGCTCGCCTTGGGTTTCCTGCTGCTGTGCCACCGCACTGACGATATTCCAGTCCCGGGCGTTCGGTTGTGAACTCAACTAGGTTGCAGGCATGGACGCCGAATTGCAGAGCTGGAAGGACGCTGGGCGGTTCTTCGACTACCTCGGCTTCGACATCTTCTACCGGGTCGAGGGAAGTGGGCCGAACCTTCTTCTGATCCACGGCTACCCGTTCAGTTCCTGGGACTGGTCGCTGATCTGGCCCAGGTTGACCGAGCGGTTCACCGTGATCGCGCCGGACATGATCGGCATGGGTTTCTCCGACAAGCCGGTCGCCTACGAATACACGGTGCACGATCACGCCGACATGCACGAGGCGCTGCTGGAGCACCTCGGGGTCCGCGGCGCCCACATCCTGGCGCATGATCTGGGCGATTCGGTCGGCCAGGAGTTGTTGGCCCGCCACGAGTTCGGCGGCCGGTCCTACGGCGCGCTGGACATCGAATCGATCACCTGGCTCAACGGCGGGCTGTTCAACGAGTCCTACACCCCGCGGCTGTTGCAGAAGGCGATGTCGCGAACCCCGTTGGGCGACATCATGAGTCCGCTGCAGGGCAGCCGCCTCTCACGCCGGCTCGTGGAGCCGACCATCAACGAGATGTTCGGAGTGAACACCAAACCGTCGCCGGAGCTGATGGCGAAGTTCCATCAGATCCTGGAGCACAACGACGGTAAGCGGGTGCTGCACAAGGTCGGCCGGTTCGTCAACGACCGGTATGCCCACCGCAATCGGTGGGTGCGGGCCATGCGGGAGACCACGGTGTCGATGCGGCTCATCGACGGCCCGTCGGACCCGAATTCCGGACGCCACATGGCCCGTCGTTATCTCGAAGTCATCCCGAATCCCGACGTGGTGATGCTTGCCGACGACATCGCCCATTGGCCGCAGATCGAGGATCCCGAGGCCGTGCTGTCCCATTTCCTGGCCCACATCGACCGGATCGGTGGGTGAACGGGTCCGGCGGTCAGTCGGCGGACAACGCCGCGGTGAGCACCGGGATCGTCAGCTCCCGCTGCCAGGGCCGGACATTGGCCTCGACCAGGAACTCCGAGATCGCGGTGGCCACGTCACCGACCGGATGCCAGTCCCAGCACAGGCGGCGGACCACCTCGGGTGTGATGAGATTCTCGGCGGGCACCGACACGCGCTCCGACAGCTCGGCCAGGCCGGTGCGGACCGCCTCCAGCCGGGCGGCGGCTTCCGGTTTGCGCCTGGCCCAGCGCGCCGCCGGCGGAGGGCCGCTCTGGGCTTCGTTCGCTTCGACGGGTTCGGTGCTCTCCCGGGCCCGGTTCAGCGCATCCAGCCAGACCTTCGCGCTGCGCCGCTGCTTGGAGCCACCGAAGACCGGCAGCGCAACGAGCTCGTCGACCGTTTTCGGATCGACCGTGGCCGCGTTGATGATCGCCGAGTCGGGCAGGATCCGTCCGGGAGCGATGTCCCGGCCGCGGGCGATGCTGTCGCGCGTGGTCCACAGCTCGCGGACCGCCGCCAGTGCCTGTGGGTTGCGCACCTTGTGGATGCCGGAGGTGCGCCGCCAGCGGTCGCGCCGGGTCGGCTGGGCCACATAAGTGCGCAGGTATTCGAATTCCTGTGCCGCCCAATCGGTTTTACCCTGCTCTTCGAGCACCGCGGCGATCGCGTGACGCAACTCCAGCAGCACCTCGACGTCCAGGGCGGCGTAGTTGAGCCATTCCTCGGGCAGCGGGCGCTTGGACCAGTCGGCTGCGCCGTGGCCCTTCATCAGTTGCAGGCCGAGCAGTCGCTGCACCATCGCGGCCAGGTTGACGCGCTCGAACCCCGCCAGGCGGCCGGCCAGTTCGGTGTCGTAGAGCTTGCCCGGCCGCAGGCCGATCTCGGCCAGGCACGGAAGATCCTGGTCGGCGGCGTGCAGCACCCATTCGTCGGCGGCCAGGGCATCGGCCACCGGCGCCATCGCGTCGATCGGGGAGCCGCCGTGGTTGACCGGGTCGATCAGAGCCGTGCCCGAGCCGGAGCGCCGGATCTGCACCAGATAAGCACGATTAGAGTAGCGGAAGCCCGACGCGCGCTCCGCGTCGATCGCGAACGGTCCGCTGCCCTTCGTGAGAGACGTTGCCGCAGAGGATATTTCGCTGGCGGTGACACAAACCTCGGGCACACCTTCGGCCGGGGCCAGCAGTGGCGTCGAATCTGCCTCTGCGGGCTCGACAGCTGCTGGGTCCTGGGTGTCCTGGCCGGTCATCGTTATGCGCGCGTGCGGGAACTCAGGTCGGTGACACCGGCCGGGGGTAACCCGGCCGCATGCTCGAGAACTTCACAGAACGCCTCCACGTGTGGACCCAGCTCCAGGTTGGTCGCCGTCCACGAGGCCCGCAGCTCGAGCTGATGGGCCCGCGGCGGCCCGGAGATGTCGCCATAGCGTACCGAGGTGGTGGCGGTGACGGTACCGCCCAGCGCGGTGACGTGTTCGGCCCGCGACTCCAGGGCGTCCACCAGCCAGCTCCAGGCCACCTCGGGCAGCAGCGGGTCGACGGCCTCGGTGGAGTCCAGATCGGCCTGGATGTAGGCGACCAGGCGCATGGTGCCGTCCCACGCCTCGGCGCCGTCGGGATCGTGCAGCAGGATCAACCGCCCGAAGGCGTCACCCTCGGAACGCTCCGGGATCACCGTCGTCTCCGGATGTCGGACCTCGGCGCCCAGCGCGTAGCTGTACGGGGCCAGCCGCTGCGGCGGGCGTATCGGACCCAGCTCGATTTCCGGCCGTACGGTGGTGGCATTCATCGCCGCCACCGCCGTCCGGAACTGGGCCGGTTCGGCGGAGGTCACAGCATTTGACGCTAGTCGATGGGGCCGGGACCGTCCGCAGGCGCGCCGGTGTGGGGCGTCACGAACCGGCAACGGCCCGCCACGCTGGCCACATGGCACCATAGGAGCCGATGAATACCCGCCGGGAGCTGCCCGATTCCCCCTATCTCGCCGCTGTCGCCGGCCGCACCCCACACCGTGTGCCGGTGTGGTTCATGCGGCAGGCCGGCCGGTCGTTGCCCGAGTACCGCGCGCTGCGGGCTCAGCACCGCATGCTCGAGGCCTGCTTCGACCCGGAGCTGGTTTGCGAGATCACCCTGCAACCGGTCCGGAGGCACGGTGTCGACGCCGCGATCCTGTTCTCGGACATCGTGGTGCCGCTGAAGGCCGCCGGGATCGGCCTGGACATCGTCCCTGACGTGGGGCCGGTCATCGAACACCCGATCCGGTCGGTGGCCGATGTCGAGGGCATGAAACCGCTTGAACCGGTGCAGGTTTCACCGGTCACCGAGGCCGTCTCGATGCTGGTCCGGGAGTTGGGCGAGGTGCCGTTGATCGGATTCGCCGGTGCGCCGTTCACGCTGGCGTCCTACCTGGTGGAGGGCGGTCCCAGCCGTCACCACGAGCGGACCAAGGCGATGATGCTGGGCGAGTCGGCCACCTGGCACGCCCTGATGACCGCGCTGACCGATCTGACCATCGCCTTCCTGCAGGCCCAGGTCGATGCCGGGGTGGATGCCCTGCAGGTGTTCGACTCCTGGGCCGGCACGCTCTCCCTGGCCGACTACCGGACCTACGTGCTTCCGCACACCACGCGGGTGTTCGCCACCATGGCCGCCGCGGGCGTGCCGATGACGCACTTCGGCGTCGGTACCGCCGAGCTGCTGGGGGCGATGTCCGAGGCGCTGGGGTCCGCACCGGCCACGATGGTCGGGGTCGACTGGCGCACCTCGCTGGTGGATGCCGCGGCCCGGGTCAAGCCGGGCACCGCCCTGCAGGGCAACCTGGATCCGGTGGTACTGCTGGCGGGCTGGCCGGTGGCCGAGGCGGCGGTGCGGCGCGTGGTCGACGACGGGCGTGCCGCGGTGGCCGCCGGGGCGGCCGGGCATGTCTTCAACCTGGGCCACGGTGTGCTGCCGGCGACCGATCCCGGCATCATCACCGAGGCGGTGACGCTGGTGCACTCGCTGTGAGTGCCTCCTATTGCGTTGTCGGCGGCGGTATTTCAGGCCTCGTCGCCGCATACCGGTTGCGGTTGGCGGCCGGGCCGCGCGCCCTGATCACGCTGCTCGACCCGGCTGACCGGCTCGGCGGGGTGCTGCGCACCGAACGGGTCGGCGGTCAGCCGTTCGACGTCGGGGCCGAGGCGTTCGTGGTGCGCCGGCCCGAGATGCTGGACCTGCTCGCCGAGCTGGGCCTGGCCGGCCGGCAGCTCAGCCCCACCGGCGCCCGCCCCCTGATCTACAGCGGGGCCCGGCTGCATCAGCTGCCCCAAGGCACCCTGCAGGGCATACCCGCGCAGGCGTCGTCGATGCTCGGCCTGGTCGACGACGAAACGGTGGCGCGCATCCTCGACGAGAGGGCCCGTCCGCTGCGGTGGAACCGAGGCGCCGATCCGTCGGTCGCCGAGCTGGTCGGTGACCGGTTCGGCCCGCAGGTGGTGACCCGGTCCGTCGACCCGCTGCTGACCGGGGTGTATGCCGGGTCATCGGTCACGATCGGGCTGCGTTCGGCGGTGCCGTCGCTGGCGGCCGCACTGGACCGGGGCGCGCGCAGCCTCACCGAGGCAGTGCGTGAGGCGCTGCCGCCGCCGTCCAGCGCGCCGGTTTTCGGCGCGGTCGACGGTGGCTACGCCGTGCTGTTGGAGGAGTTGCGCCGCCGGGCCGACGTGCGGTGGGTCCAGGTCGGTGCGGTGCGGGTGGACCGGCGTGAACGAGGCTGGGCGGTGCTCGACGACGAGGGCGCCACGTGGCATGCCGACGCGGTGCTGCTGGCGGTCCCGGCCCCGCGCCTGGCGACGCTGATCGAACACGTCGCGCCGCGCACGGCCGCGGCGGCCCGACGCATCAGGACGGCCTCGGCGGCGGTGGTGGCGCTGGCGCTGCCGGGTGGCACGCCGCTCCCGCAGCAGTCCGGGGTGCTGGTGGCCGCGGGGGAACGGCTCAACGCCAAGGCCATCACGATGTCCTCGCGCAAATGGGGCCGGCGCGGCAACGTCGAGATGGTGCGGCTGTCGTTCGGCCGCTACGGCGACGACATGGCCGCCAACACCGGCGATGACGACCTGCTGGCCTGGGCGGCCCGCGATCTGAACACCCTGTTCGGGGTCACGGTGGATCCGGTGGACAGCCATGTGCACCGCTGGATCGACGCCATGCCGCAGTACGGTCCCGGCCACGGTGAACTGGTCGCCGAGCTGCGGGCCGGGCTGCCTCCGACCCTGGCCGTGGCCGGCGGCTATCTGGACGGCATCGGGGTGCCTGCGTGTGTGGGAACCGCCACTCGAGCGGCCGCGGAACTGGTGAACAGCCGCGTGGCACGATAGGCGTATGGCCAAGCTCGACTACGACGAACTGAACTCCACCATCCGCTACCTGATGTTCTCGGTGTTCGCGGTGAGCCCCGGGGAACTGGGCGAAGATCGCACCGAGGTGACCGCCGAGGCGGCGGCGTTCTTCAAGACCCAGGAAGAGCGTGGGGTGGTCGTGCGCGGCCTGTACGACGTGGCCGGGCTGCGGGCCGACGCCGACTTCATGGTCTGGACCCACGCCGACAACATCGAGGCGCTGCAGGCCACCTACTCGGACTTCCGCCGCGCCACCGCGCTGGGCCGCATCAGCGACCCGGTGTGGAGCAGCGTCGCGCTGCACCGGCCGGCCGAGTTCAACAAGAGCCACGTACCGGCGTTCATCGCCGGCGAGGATCCGGGCAACTACATCTGTGTGTACCCGTTCGTCCGCTCTTACGAGTGGTACCTGCTGCCCGACGAAGAGCGTCGCCGCATGCTGTCCGAGCACGGCATGGCCGCCCGCGGTTACAAGGATGTCCGGGCGAACACGGTGCCGGCGTTCGCGCTCGGCGACTACGAGTGGATCCTGGCCTTCGAGGCGCCCGAGCTGCACCGCATCGTCGACCTCATGCGCGACCTGCGGGCCACCGACGCCCGTCGGCACACCCGCGAGGAGACACCGTTCTTCACCGGCCCGCGGGTCAGCGTCGAGGACCTGGTCGCCAAGCTGCCGTAGCTCGTCGCGGTTTCGGCGACTGCCCGGGCGCAATGGTTCCCGGCATGACCTGGGTTTTTGGTTAGCGGGTCTACCCTCGCGGACATGACTGCTCCGCAAGAATCCGATCGCTTCGAAGAGATGTACCGCGACGAGCGGACCGCGCACGGCCTGCCCGCCGCGACCCCTTGGGACATCGGTGGGCCACAGCCGGTCGTGCAGCAGCTCGTCGCCCTCGGCGCCGTCAAGGGCGAGGTGCTCGACCCCGGAACCGGGCCCGGCCACCATGCCATCCACTACGCGTCAAAAGGCTTGTCGGCCACCGGTATCGACGCGTCACCGGCCGCGATCGAGCGGGCTCGGCTGAACGCGCGGAAGGCCGGCGTCACGGTGGACTTCCAGGTGGCCGACGCGACGAAGCTGGACGGCCTCGAGGGCAGATTCGACACCGTCGTGGACACCGCGTTCTATCACGTCTTCACCGACGAGCCCGAGCTGCAGAAGTCGTATGTGCGGGCGTTGCACCGCGCCACCAAACCCGGGGCCCGCCTTTTCATGTACGAGTTCGGTGAGCACAACGTCAACGGCTTCAAGATGCCACGCTCGATGAGCGCCGACGATTTCCGTGCGGTTCTGCCCGATGCCGGCTGGGAGATCACCTATCTCGGAACCACCACCTACCAGGGCAACGTCAGTGTCGAGGTCTTCGAGATGATGGCGGCCCGCAATCCCGACATGGCCGGTCAGATGGAGCCCCTGCTGGAACGCCTGCGGGTGATCGAACCCTGGCTCGTCGACGGTCGTGTGCACATGCCGTTCTGGGAGGTGCACGCGACCCGCGTCGACTGATGCCCGCGCGTCAGGCGGACTTGGGCACCAGACGCAGCGAGATCGAGTTGATGCAGTACCGCTGGTCGGTCGGGGTCGGGTAGCCCTCGCCCTCGAAAACGTGCCCCAGGTGGCTGTGGCAGTTGGCGCACAACACCTCGACCCGGCGCATCCCCAGGGTGTTGTCCGGCCGCAGGATCACCGCGGCCGAATCGGCCGGGTCGTAGAACGACGGCCAGCCGCAGTGGGATTCGAATTTCTCGGTGCTGCGGAAGAGTTCGGCCCCGCAGGCCCGGCACTCGTAGACACCTTCGGTCTTGGTGTCGGTGTACTCACCGGTGAAAGGACGCTCGGTGCCGGCCCGACGCAGGACCGCGAACTCCTCCGGGGTGAGCTTCTCGCGCCACTGGTCGTCGGTCAGTTCCAGCCTGGGGCCCTCGGTCGTCATGTCTCCAAATTACGTGCCGGCGCGCGGTGGGCGCCAGGCATGGGCTCGGCAAAATCGCATCCGCCGCGGGCCCGGAAGGGTTCGGTCAGTTGGTGCAGGTAGCCCGTGGGATAGTGCGGTTTGGCCGCCATTCCCAGATCGTCGCTGCTGAACCTGCGCCGCGATTACGCCCACACCAGGTCTCGGCTCGCGGCGCTCGGGGAGAGGCCGAACATCTCATGGCAGACCCGATTGGCGTGCGCACTGTCGGTGAACCCGGCCGCGTGTGCGGCGTCGGTGAGCGACGCGCCGTCACGCACCGCCTCGACGGCGCGTCGCAGCCGGGCCCACCGCACATACGTCGGAAACGACTGGCCCACTTGGTCGTTGAACAGCCGTCCCAGCCGGCCCGGGGACAGGCCGACCTCCTTGGCGACGTCGCCGAGGCGGACGACGCCCGGAAGCAGACCTGGGATCAGCTCGACGGCCGCGAGCACGCTGGGATGCCAGGTGCCGGCGGTCGGTCGCGAGTATCCGGACGGCGGCGCGGCCAACAGCTCGTCGAGCAGCCGGTCTGGCGGTAACGGGCTTGTCCAGCACGGAAGTTCGTCGCCGGCACGCACCCAGGCGGCGACGTCGTCACTGTCGGTGCCGGTGCGGCTGAATGCGCTGGGATCGAGGAACACCAGCACGCCCGAGGTGGGTTCGAGAATGCGGATGGAGTGGTCACGTCCGGACGGGATGATCGCGGCCGAGGTGACGGCTCGGCGGCCCTGGGCATCGGCCAGCTCGAACGCACCCGTCCAGGACCGCACGACCTGCGTGGCCACATGGTGGTGTTGGCGCGCGTCGGACAAGGTGCCCGAGTAGCACAACGCACCTGCGACGACCGCCAGTGCGCCCGACCATGCCCCGTCGCGATTCCCGCCCACCTGCCCAATCTCTCACACGGCCGATCTGTACAAGCCGTACCGGCTGCGCTTCGGCGATGCTGGAGTCCTACGACCACGACGGGAGCCCACATGCCGGCGATGTCACAGATCGAGCGCGCCTTCTGCAAGACCGCGCTGTGGAGGACAGGAACCGGGCAGGCGGTGTTCGGCAGCATCCCGGTCGACCGGCTGGGGCGCGATGTCCTCGAAATCGGCTCGGGCAGTGGCGATATCGCGGCCCGGCTGCGGCAAGCCCATCCGGAGTTGGCCATCACCGCCACGGACTTCGACCCGGCCATGGTGCGTACCGCCGCCCGTCGGCTGCAGATGTTCGGTGACGTGACGGTGCGCGGAGCCGATGCGACCGACCTGCCGTTCGCCGACGACTCGTTCGATTCGGTGCTGAGCTGCCTGATGCTGCACCACATCGTGGAGTGGGAGAAGGCCGTCGCCGAGATCGCCAGGGTCCTGCGGCCCGGCGGCGTGTTCACCGGCTACGACCTGACCCGCACCCCGGTGGCCACGGCGATCCACCGGCTCGACCGCTCGCCGTTCCGGCTGGTGAACCCCGACGAACTCGACGAGGTGTGCGCGCGGCACGGTCTGCAGATGCAGACCCGGACCCGGCTGGCGGGTCAGGTCATGCAGTTCACCTCGGTCTGACTCAGACCGGTGCGGCTTCCTTGGGGCGGCTCAGCCACGGCGGGTCGATGCCCTCGTCCAGCCGGCCGTCCTGCTTGGCGTCGAGGTAGCGGAAGTACAGCACGCAGAACACCACGACGAGCATCAGCGACCAGCCGTAGGTGATCTTCATGTACTCCAGGAAGCGCCCGGTCGTCGGCCAGTGCACCAGCAGCCAGCGGTCCATCGTCATGAATCCGTAGATCGCCAGCCAGGCCGGCCAGTTGCGGATCACCGAGTTCGGCAGCACCACGGTCATCAGGAACGGGAACAGCATCATCGAGTAGTAGCCCTGGCCCAGCGACAGCACCAGGAACGACGCGATCAGCAGCACGCCCGATGAGGTCAGCATCCAGAACAGCGGGTCGCGCTGGCGGTAGTGGCGGTAGAGCAGCCAGAGGCTGCCGATGGCCAGCAGCAGGAACACGATGCGCAGCAACAGGATCAACCAGGTAGGCAGGCCGTAGTAGATGCCGTTGCCCAGGATCGAGCTGTTGAAGTAGTCGCGGGTGGAGAAGATGTAGGGCACGGTGTTGCGGACGAAGCCCATCGGGTCCGAGACCATGAACCAGCCGACGCCGTTGAACAGCAGCGGCACGCCGATCGCGGTGATGAATGTGTAGAACTGCCGGTTCAGCAACGGCAACAACAACAGTGGTGCCAGCGACGGCTTGATCACCAGCGTCAGACCGATGGCCACACCGGCCAGCAGCTGGCCTCTGACCGTGCCCACGAGCATCCAGCGGAAGAACAGCACGCCGCACAGCAGGATGCAACCGTTGATGTTGGTGAACACCAGGGTGTTGGTCACCGACTCGGTACAGAACATCGCGAGCAGGAGGGCCGGCATGGCGACCGAGCTGAACGAGAACTTGAACAGCCGTACCAGAAAGTAGGCAGCCAGGATGATCGCCACGGCGTTGAAGAAGACGAACCAGTACCGCGAGGCGTCCACCGGTAGGTAACCGAACGGGGCCAGCAGCAGGGTGCCGCCGGGGGAGTACAGGTAGTGCGGGTCGACGTAGTCGAAGTGCTCGTTGTAGATGTCCAGGCCGAGCTTGAAGTTGATCACCGCGCGGTACACCGGACCGAAGTCGTCGGTGATGTAGCCGTTGGTGGCCAGCACATAGCTGCGATGGATGATCGACAGGATCGCGACCGGCCACAGCACCGAACGCAGCACCGTGGCGGTGCTCGGCGGGGAGGTGCGGGGACGGAATGCGTTCACGAGACCTGAAACGATGGAATCTGCTGCCGCCACCAGCGAACCTTATACCGACGCCGATCGGGCCCCGCGTCAGGCGGGACAGTACGTGTCGGTCTCGGGCAGTTTGCCGCTCTCCAGGTAGCCGGTCAGCGGTGGCAGCGCGCACGGCGTGTAGAGGCTGGCGCCGTGCCCGATGCCCTGCCACATCACCCGCCGGTTGTTGGCACCTGCGTTGATGACGGTCGCGGCGACGGCGGCGACGCCCTCGTTGCCGACGATCGGGTCGTTCTGCACGCCGAGCAGCAGCACCGGGATCTTGAGGTCCTGCGGATCCTTGGGGGCGGTGCTGCTGGGCCAGTTGAGACATTTGACGAGGTTCAGCGCGCCGACGGCGCCGAACTGCGGATAGAGCTTGCCCCAGGCCACCACGAGTTCGCGAACCCGGTCCGGGGTGGGCCGGTTGAGCGCATCGCTGCAGGAGTTGACGAACTGCCCGTCGGTCTGGCGAAGGCTCTCGGTCTGCATGATCAGCGCCGAGATCGGACCCGTGTCACCGGCGCGGGCGGCGGCCAGCGCCGTCGCCAGGTTGTTGGCGGCGGCCACCCGGTCGCCCTGGGGGAAACCCATTCCGGTGGCGATCGCCTCGGTCAGCAGGGCGACCGAGACCCCGCCGGGTCCGCGTCCGTCCCGCGCGTCGGCCAGCAGGGCGTCGATGGCGCCCTTGGGGTCGGGAGCCAGCGGACAGTTGGTGGCCACACACTGCGCGGCGAAGGCGTCCAGCGCGGCCTGCTGGCCCTTGACGCGCTGCTCGGCGGCGGCTTCGGCGCCGATGGCAAGTGGCAGCGGCGAGTCCAGGATCAGCCGCGACACCTTGTTGGGGTGTGAGCCGGCGTAGGCCAGCGCAACCTGGGCGCCGTTGCCGAGGCCGAGCAGGGCCAGGCTGGGCACATCCCAGGTGCTGCGCAGGCGTTCCAGATCCTCGGCGGCATGGATGTTGTCGTAGGCCGAGTCGCCCGGGGCGATCGTGTCGGTGCAACTGGTGGTCGCGGTCATGGTCACCGCGCCGAGGTTGGCCACCGGATCGTCACCGGCCTGGAACTGCGTCTGGTCCAGCATCTCCTGGCGGTCGTAGACGTCGCGGCAGTCGAGTGCACCGGACATGCCGATGCCGCGCCGGTCGACGGCGACGATGGGGTGGGTCTTGAGGATGTCGGTTCCCGAGCGGGCCAACCACGTCGGCAGCTGCACCGAGGTGGGGATGTCGGTTCCGGTGGTCATCACGAGCGGGCCGGCGTCGGCCGGTGTCTGGGTGGACCGGGCGCGAACGACGCCGATGCTGACGGTGCCGCTGGCCCCGTTGATCGGGTCCAGATCGGCGTCATAGCTTGCGCAGTCCAGCGTGACGTCCGGTACCGGCTGGATCCCGGCGTCACCGAACAGCCGTGGGGTGCAGTCCCGCCAGGCCAGGTCGTTCTTGGGCGCTTCGATGCCGGGCGCAGCGGGCGGGGCCGCGGAGGTGGTCTCCGGTTGGCCCTGCGGCCGCGCGCCGGAATCGGTGGCGTAGCGCGGATCTGCAGCGAACAGCGGTGCGCAGGCGGTGAGTACGCCCAGGGACAGGACGGGCACGGCGACGGCCGACCTTCTGAGTGCTTTCACCAGCTGATGACGCATGCTGACCACAGTAGCGACACGTTTTGCACTACCCGCGGACGTAGCGCGTGTACAGGTAGCCCTCGTCGTCGGTGAGCAGGTGTGCGGGCCGCATCCGGGTGTGGGCGTGGCCCGGGCCGGTGGCGATGCGCCGGGCGACCCCGCCGACCAGGATCGGAGCCACGGTCAAACACAGTTCGTCGAGCAGGTTCTCCTCGATCAGCAGGCTCAGCAGTTGCGGGCCGCCCTCGGTCAGTACGCGGAAGAGCTTGCGTCCGGCGAGGATTCGCAGTGCCACCGCCGGATCGACGCGGGTTGGGTCCGCGCCCGAGGCGTCGAGCACCTCGGCGACCCCGCCGAGACGGTGCTGTGCGTCGGCGACGGTCCTGGCCGCGGTCAGGATGATCGGGGGTACCTCGGTGCGGGTGAAGAACTTGGCGTCGTGTTCGAGCTCGGCCGATGCCGTGACGACGGCGATGGGCGGCACCTCCGCCTGGCCTCGACGCTGCCGTTCCTGTCGTTGTGCCGCGGACAGCTGCACACCGGAGTAGTTCTCGATCCGCACGGTCGCCGCACCCATGAGGATGACGTCGGCGCGTTGCCGCATGAGATTGAACACAGCCCGGTCGCCCGGACCGCCCAGCCCGCCGGACTTGCCGTCCTCGGTGGCGCCGCCGTCGAGGCTGCTGATCATGTTGCCTCGGACCCAGCATCTCTGCAGGTCATCGGGATACGCGTAATAGTCGGCCAGCGCTCCGTCGGCGATCTTGTCGACGTTTCCCAGCACGGTCAGGTCTGTCCCGGCGGTGTCATCGGACATGAACTGAATTGGAGCACGTCGCTACGCTGCCTGCATGCACGGGTCCAGCGGCGTCGCTCATCTCGCCGATCGCCATCCCACCGTCACACCGGAGCGGTTGGTCGCACAGCTGATTCCACCGCCGACGTTCGCCGACGTCAGCTACGACAGTTACCGCCCCGACCCGGCCGAGCCGTCACAGGCCGCCGCCGTGCAATCCTGCCGCAGTTTCTGCGAGCAGGCCACCGTTCGCCGGGCGGGTAAGAAGAAGCTGTTCGGCAAGCGCGAGGTGCTGCCGGGAGTGGGTTTGTACCTCGACGGCGGGTTCGGCGTCGGCAAGACCCACCTGCTGGCCTCGACGTATTACACGCTGTCGCAGGGGGACGCACCGACCGCGTTCGCCACGTTCGGTGAGCTGACCCAGCTGGCCGGGGTGTTCGGCTACAACGAGTGCATCGACCTGCTGTCCGACTACATCGTGGTGTGCATCGACGAATTCGAACTCGACGATCCGGGCAACACCACGCTGATCTCGCGGTTGCTGTCGGCGTTGGTGGAGCGCGGGGTGTCGATCGCGGCCACCTCGAACACCCTGCCCGAGCAGCTCGGTGAGGGCCGGTTCGCCGCCCAGGACTTCCTGCGCGAGATCAACACGCTGGCCCAGATCTTCACCACGGTCCGCATCGAGGGACCCGACTATCGCCATCGGGATCTGCCGCCGGCGCCCGAGCCACTGTCCGACGACGAGGTGGCGCAGCGGGCCGAGGAAGTCACCGGTGCGACGCTCGACGACTTCGACGCGCTGTGCGCGCATCTGGCCACCATGCATCCGTCGCGGTATCACGCCCTGATCGAGGGCGTCACAGAGGTGTTCATCACCGGCGTTCACCCGATCGAGGACCAGAGCGTCGCGTTGCGACTGGTGGCGTTGACCGACCGGCTGTACGACGCGGGCATTCCGGTGCTGGCCTCGGGCACCAAGCTGGACACCATCTTCAGCCCGGAGATGGTGGCCGGCGGCTTCCGGAAGAAGTATCTGCGCGCCACCTCACGCCTGTTGGCCCTGACGGCGGCAGCCCAGAAGACGGCCTAATCCGGGCGGCTGACCGGCCGGACCATCACGTAGTCGTCCTCGACCCCGGTACCGAGCCGGAAAGTCTTGGTACCGCTCACGGTGAAACCGTTCTTGGTGTAGAACCGCTGGGCCCGTTGGTTGAGCTGGTTGACGCCCAGCCAGACGCAGCGCGCGCCGGATTCGGCCGCGGTGCTCAGCGCGGCGGTCATCAGGGCCTGGGCCGCCTCGCCGCCGTGGCGATCGGGCAGCACGTAGATCTTGGACAGTTCCATTGCCGGCCGCGGTGCCACCGCTCGCTGGACATCGGCATCGTCGGGGACACCGCGAATCAGCATGGCGTATCCCGTGATCGAGACGTCGCGGGCGACCAGCACGACCCGGTCCGGATCGGTGAGGTATTCACCGAAGCGTTCCTCGGACAGGGTTTCGGCGATGAACGCGGCGATGTTGTCGGGGGTTACCGACGGGGGACAGGCCAGGGGAAAAGTGGCGGCCGCGACCGCGGCGAGGTCCGGGAGATCACCCGCCGTGGCGGGGTGGACGATCAAGGGAGCGGCGCCCCCGGCTGCCACAGATTCCACTGGGCCAGGTGCTCGCCCGACTTGGTGTCGGTCAACACCACGTTGGTGACCAGCGCGCGGTAGACATCCCAGTAGACATCGCCGTTGACGGTGGCCCCCGGCGGCGCGTTTCGCAGCGCTGCCTCGAGCCGGTTGGGCGCATCGGTGTGCTTGGGCGCGTAGGCATCGGCGTATGGGGTGACGCCGTTGAACGTGAACGCCAGCGCCATCGCATATGGGTTGGGTGCAGCGATGGTGGTCACGGTGACCGGGGCCCGCCACGGGCCGCCCTGGGCGCGCCAGCGTGGTGAGCCGTTCCAGCCCCAGCCCGGCGGGACCTCGCTGGCGAGCACGTCGTGCACGGTGACGTCGGCGATGATGCCGTTGGCGGTCTCGACCCGCAGCGTCTCGCCGATCCGGCCGATGGGGGAGGCGCCCTCGGCCGAAGCCGCGGGCGGGGTCACCAAGGCGGCGACCGCCACCACCATGGCCGTGAACAGGGATGCGAACCAGCGAGGCATGCCAGGCATGATCGCACAGACTGGAACGTGTTACAGCCGGTTGGGCAGGCCTGTCGCGTTCTGCGGGCGCGTCGGATCCGTCATTCGGAGGTGTCCTGGTCTTTCGCCATGAACGGTGCCAGGGCGGCGGCCAGTTCGGTCTCGAAGCGGTCCGGATTCGCGCCGAGTCGGTGCAGTGGGCCGCCGTCGTCCTCGGCGTCGGCCAGGGCCAGCAGGATGTGTTCGGTGCCGATGTAGTTGTGGCCGAGTCGAAGTGCTTGGCGGAAGGTCAGCTCCAGCACCTTCTTGGCTGCTCCGTTGAAGGGGATCAGCGCCGGAACCTCCTCGGCGGGCGACGGCAGGGTGATGGCGGCGCGTGCGGATTCAGCTGTGATGCCTTGGTTGGCAAGGAGTTTGGCGGCGAGACCGTCCGGCTCGGCGAACAGGGCCAGTAGCAGGTGGTCGGGGGTGATCTCGGCGTTGCGTGCTTCGTGTGCGGTGTTCTGTGACACGACGACGACATTGCGGGCCCGTGGCGTGAACCGGCTGAACCCCGCTTTGGGGTCGAGGGTGGCCGGGTCGAAATCGGGGACCTTCGGGACAAAGCGTTTCTGGGCGGCCTGCTTGGTGACCCCCATGGCCTTGCCGATGTCGGTCCAGGAGGCGCCCGAGCGCCGGGCCTGATCCACGAAATGTCCGATCAGGTGGTCGGCGATGTCGCCGAGGGCGTCGGCGGCGATCACGGCGTCGATCAGTTGCTCGAGCGGCTCGGTGTGAGCCTTCTTGATCGCGCCGATGAGGTCGTCGAGACGGACAGGGTTGGTGATGGTGACGGGTTGGTTCATGCGTCAACTCTAGGTTGACGACCTGTGATCGTCAACCTGAAGTTGACGACGAATCGGTGGTGGGTGCGGTGCCAGAATCTCGACCTCGGTGGATCGGGCAAGATAGCGCCAGTGAATCTCGAAGATCGCGTGCTCCGGCTGTTGCGGCCCGTGCTGCGTCCGGTGATGCGGGTGCTGTCGCTGCGCACCATCGTCATCGTGGGTGCGCTGTCGGTGGTGGTCACGGTCATCACGCTCGGCACCTGGGTGTGGATCGGCGTCACCAACGATCAGTACAGCCAGTTGGACCGCCGCCTGGATTCACTGAGCAGTCTGGGTGACGTCAGCACGCTGCTCACCACCGCGAAGCCGGGTTCGGCCGACCAGTCCATACCCGACGACGGCGGTCTGGTCCGCACCGCGCACATCGGCGGCGTCAGCGTGTCGGTGCCCAGTGACATCGTCTTGCCGCAGTTGGAGAACGGCTACTCGAACACCACGATCGACGGGGTCGAGTACCGGGTCCGCACGTTCACGGCGGGCCCGGCCGTCATCGCGCTCGGAGCGCCCCTGGCCGAGACCCAGCGCCGGATCGACGAACTGCACCTGCGGGTGTTGCTGATCTGCGCCGGCGTCATCGGCAGCACGATCGTGGTGGGCTGGGTCATCTCGCTGGTGATGATCACCCCGTTCCGTCTGCTCGCCCAGCAGGCCCGCGCCATCAATGCGCAGTCCAAGCCCGACGAGGTCCAGGTGCGCGGCGTGCGTGAGGCGGTGGAGATCGCCGAGGCCGTCGAGGGCATGCTGGCGCGCATCGGCAACGAGCAGGAACGCACCAAGGCGGCGTTGGAATCGGCGCGCGATTTCGCCGCGGTGGCCTCCCACGAACTGCGCACCCCGCTGACCGCCATGCGCACCAACCTGGAGGTGCTGTCCACGCTGGACATGACCGCCGAGCAGCGCCAAGAGGTGATCGGCGACGTGATGCGCACGCAGAGCCGCATCGAAGGCACCCTGACCGCCCTGGAGCGGCTGGCGCAGGGCGAGCTGACCACGGTCGAGGATTTCGTGCCGATGGATGTCACCGAGTTGCTCGACCGCGCGGCCCACGACGCGTTGCGGACGTATCCGGGCTTGCGGGCCACCCTCATGCCTTCGCCGACGGTGTTGATGCTCGGGATGCCGGCCGGGCTGCGTCTGGTGATCGACAACGCCATCGCCAATGCCGTCAAACATGGCGGCGCCACCGAGATCCGGCTCAGCGCGGTCAGTTCGGCCGACGACGTTCAGATCGTGGTCGACGACAACGGTTCGGGAGTGCCCGAGGCTGAGCGAGCCGAGGTGTTCGAGCGGTTCGCCCGCGGGTCCACTGCCTCGCGGTCGGGATCGGGGCTCGGGCTGGCCCTGGTCGCCCAGCAGGCCGAATTGCACGGCGGCACAGCTGCTTTGACGGAGAGCCCGCTCGGCGGTGCACGGCTGTTGTTGCGCCTGCCGCTGACCCGGGCGCGGATGGACGACGCCCCGTTCTGAGTCGGGGGCTCAGCAGTCGATGGCGGGAAACTGGCGGGCCAGGATCTCGTCGAGGAAGCCCGCGGCCTCACGCCCGGCTCGCTCCGCGTCTCCGGCCGCGATCGCCTCGACCAACTCGTCGTGCGGGAACATGCCGCCGGGGGCGGCGCTGGCCGTCGCGACGCTGGCGGTGATCGCCTCGAGCAGGCCGCGGTAGATCTCGATCAGCACCGGGTTGTGCGACGCCCGCACGACGGCCAGGTGGAACTCGGTGTCGGACCGGGTGAACTCGGCGTGGTCGGTGGTGTCGGTGTGGGCCAGGTGGGTCCGTAGTTCGGCGATGTCCTGCTCGGTGCGGGCGACGGCGGCCAGTCGCGCGCCTTCCACCTCCAGGCAGCGCCGGACCTGCAGCACGTCGCGCAGTTCGGACCCGCACAGCCGGCGCAGCGCCGCCGATACCTCGCTGGTGGCCCGTACGTAGGTGCCGTCGCCCTGCCGGACTTCGAAGATGCCGTTGTGGGCCAGCGCGCGGACGGCTTCGCGAACCGTGTTGCGGCCCACGCCGAGTGCCTCGACCAATTCGGGCTCGGTCGGGATCCGGCTGTCGACCGGCCATTCGCCGGAGGTGACCAGGGTGCGCAGCTGCTCGATGACCTGATCGACCAGGCCCGTGCGTCGCGTTGTGGCGAGCGGCACTCCAAAAGTCCTTTCATCCAATCATGGGATGTATGGCATCATAGCCGGGTGAGTAGGTCTCTGCGCAAGAAATCCCTGGACAGTTACGAGCACGATCTGGAGCTCGAGCTGGACGGTGCCGTAGAGATCCGCCCCGCGACGATGGCGGCGGGTGGCGCCCTGCTGGTGGTCGCGGTGATCCTGACGGCGCTGAACCTGCGCCCGGCGATCACAAGTATCGGTCCGGTCCTCGGCGAGATGCGCGAATCGCTCGGCGCGTCGGCGGTCTGGGCCGGGGTGCTGACCACCCTGCCCGGGCTGTGCTTCGCCGCGGCGGGGCTGGCCGCACCGTGGCTGGCTCGCCGGATCGGGCTGGGGCGGGCGATCTCGATCGCCCTGGTGATCCTCAGCATCGGTCTGGTCACCCGTGTGCTGGACGGCCCCCTGGTGGTGATCGGCGGCACGCTGGTGGCCACGGGCGGCATCGCTCTGGTCAACGTGCTCATCCCCGTGGTGATCAAGGGTTCGTTCCCGGCCCAGATCGGTCTGATGACCGGCATCTACACCGCCGCCCTGCAGGGTGGCGGGGCGCTGGGCTCTGCGGTCACCCCGCCGCTGGAGCCTCTGCTCGGTGGCTGGCGCGGGGCGCTGGGATCCTGGGCATTGGTGGCCGTCGTCGCGCTGCTGTTCTGGCTGGTGGGCGCTCGGGGCATCAGTCAGGCCCGCACCGAGCAAGCCGCCTCGGGTGGTTCCGCGCGGTCGCTGTTGCGCAGCCCGCTGGCCTGGACCATCACGTTGTTCTTCGGCTGCCAGTCGTTCCTGGCCTATGTGGTGATGGGCTGGCTCCCCGAGGTGTTCATCGACAACGGGGTCAGCAAGACCGACGCCGGGCTGTTGCTCGGGTTGGTGTCGATTCTCGCGGTGCCGATCAGCCTGATCGTGCCGCCGCTGGCGGCCAAGCAGAAGAACCAGAGCGGGTGGATCGTCGGCCTCGGTGTGATCGGGATGGTCGGCATGATCGGTCTGCTCGTCGATCCTGGTGCGGCGCCGCTGCTGTGGAGCTTCTTCGTCGGCATCGGGATGAGCGTGTTCTCGTTGGCGCTCACGGTGATCGCGCTGCGAGCACGTAATGCCGAGGACACCGCGAGGCTGTCCGGCATGGCGCAGGGCTTCGGCTACCTGCTGGCCGGCGTGGGACCGTTCACCTTCGGGTTGCTCCACGACTTGACCGCGGGCTGGACGGCACCGTTCGTCATGGTGCTGGTGGTCTACCTGGTCCAGATGGTGGCCGGTGCGTTCGCCGGCCGTAACCGCTACGTGTGAGTCAACCGCGACGTCCGAGCCACAAGTCCAGCTTGTGATGCCACAACATCGTGGCCCCTACCGGTGACCGGGGCGGCCCACCACCATTGGTGAGGTGACCACCTACGCAGCAGCCTATACAGCGGAGAGGCCGTTCCACACCGCCCTGCTGGCGGAACTGGACAGCGCCGGGTCGGCCTTCCGGCACATCACACCGAACTGGTTCGCCTCCGTGATGGGCACCGGGATCGTCGCGACGGCGGCGGCGACCCTGCCGCTGCGGGCGCCGGGCCTGCACGAATTCGCCACCGCGGTATGGATTCTCGCCGGCATCGTGCTGGTGGTGCTGACAGCCGCGTTCGGCACGCATTGGGTCCGGCACCGCGAGCAGGCGAAAGCCTATGCCGCACACCAGGTGGTGGGCCAGTTCTACGGAGCTCCGGCGATGGCCTTGCTCACCGTCGGAGCGGGTGCGCTGCTGCTGGGCCCGCCGATCATCGGTCCATCCGCGGCCCTGGCCGTCGACGTGACGCTGTGGACTGCCGGCACGGTGCTGGGATTGGTTGTGGCTCTGTGGCTTCCGTTCGCGATGATGACCCGTGAGGATCACACCGATGTGGAGGCGGTGCCGGCCTGGATGATGCCGGTGGTCTCACCCATGGTCTCGGCGTCCACCGGCGCCCTGCTGATGTCGCACCTCGGCCCGGGCCAGGCGGGCCTGACCTTGTTGGTGGCCTGCTACGCGATGTTCGGCCTGAGCCTGCTGGCCGGCCTGATCACCACCACGATGGTGTACTCACGCCTGATGCACGGCGGCTTCGGCGAGGTGCGGGCGATCCCGACGGTCTGGATCCTGCTCGGCGTCGTCGGCCAGTCCGTCACGGCGGCCAACCTGTTGGCGTCCCATGCCGGGTCGGTGCTCATGGATCCCTCCATCGTGTCGGCGCTGCATGCCTTCGGCATCGTCTATGGCCTGGTGATGGGTGGTTTCGGGGCCTTCGTCTTCTGCCTGGCGACGGCGCTGACGGTGCACGCCGCACGCCAGGGATTGTCGTTCAGCCTGACCTGGTGGAGTTTCACCTTCCCCGTGGGCACCTGCGTCACGGGTGCGTCCGCGCTCGGCGCGGCCACCGGCGCCGTCGTGATCTCCTGGCTCGCGGTCGCGCTGTACGTTCTGCTGCTCGGCGCGTGGGCGACGGTCGCCACCAACACCGTCGGCGGCCTGCGGTCGGGCCGGTTGTTGCGCGGCTGACGCCTGGGCGGGCGCGCCGAGCGCGACGCAAGCGTCGTAAATCTGTTGTGGCAATGACGTTTACGTCACTCTCGGGGATAGGAACCGATGTGGCTGAGCAGGTCGCGCACCGCCCCGGCCGGCGGGGTGCGTCCGCCCGACCAGATGGCGCGCAGTTCGCGACGCAGATCGAGCCCGGCGATCGGCACTTCGCGTAAGCGGCCGAGGGTGAGGTCGTCCTCGACGGCCAGCCTGCTCATCACCGCCGGCCCGGCACCGGCCAGCACCGCGGCGCGCATCGCGGCGGCCGAGGAGAGTTCGATGGCGGGATCGGCCTGCCGGCTCGCGGGCCCCAGCGTGGCGCGCAACGCGGCGCTCAGGGCTTCCCTTGTGCCCGAACCGGATTCCCGCGAAACCAGCGCGGTGTCGTTCAGCTGGGCAGGGCTGACCGGTGCGGATCGCCGCGCCCATTTGTGATCCGGCGGCACCACGGTGACCAGTTCATCGTGGGCGATCACCCGGCTGCGCAGGCCTGTCGGTGCGCCGGGAGATTCGATGAATCCCAGGTCGGCTGAACCGTCGTGCACGGCGGCGATCACCTGATCACTGTTGGCCGCCGAGAGGATCACCCGTGGCGCGGACACCCCGCGGCGGGCGGCGTCGGCCTGCAGCGAAACCAACCAGCGGGGCATGAGTTGCTCGGCAATGGTCAGGCTGGCCGCCACGGTGATGCGACTGTGGCTTTCACTGCGCAGCGAAGCCAACCCGGCATCCACACGCTGTGCGACGTCGAGCAACTGGTCGGCCCATTCGGCGACCACTGAGCCGGCCGCGGTCAGCCGAGATCCCCGGGGGCCGCGCTGCACCAGCCGGACCCCGGTCTGGGCCTCGATCGAGGCCAGTCGCGAGGACACCGCCTGTTGGGTGAGACCGAGCTCACGTCCGGCCGCTCCGAGACTGCCGGTGCGCGCGATGGCCAGCAGCACCTCGAACGCTGCGAGCTCGGGCATCCGGGCGCTGAGCGGCATGCCCAGGATGCTAGGTCGTGGCCACAAATCCTGCTTGTGAACGCACCGGTTGTGGCGCTCGCGAGACTGTGGTGTACCGTGGCCGACGTGACTATCGGTGTGTGTGCCAGCTATTGGCGCTTTATCAAGGCTCCGGGCGGAGCCGATAAAGCGCAGCACTAAGCACGCATCCACCCGGAGCCCAGGCAGTGACCATCGGTCGCTGCCTTTCGTCGTTACAGGGCGCCGGACGTTCACCAGGTGCCCATACCAGGAAGGCACCCGAACATGAACGTGGCGCAGATCGCCAACGTCCCAGCCACATCGAACCGGCGCGTCCGTAGTTTCAGCGCGATTCCCAGCCCGCACGACGTGCTCACCGAGTTCCCGCTGGGGGAGCGTCGTGCCGAGCGGGTGGCGCGCGATCGCGACGAGATCGCCGACATTCTGGCGGGTCGTGACGACCGGCTGCTGGTGGTCGTCGGCCCGTGTTCGGTGCACGATCCCGCCGCCGCCCTCGAGTACGCCGGTCGGCTGGTCAAGGTGGCCGACGAGCTCAAAGACCAGCTCAAGATCGTGATGCGGGTGTACTTCGAGAAGCCGCGCACCACCATCGGCTGGAAGGGCCTGATCAACGACCCGGGCATGGACGGCACCTTCGACGTCGCCCGCGGCTTGCGGACCGCCCGTCAACTGCTCCTCGACATCATCGACATCGGCCTGCCGGTCGGGTGCGAGTTCCTAGAACCGACCAGCCCGCAGTACATCGCCGACGCCGTGGCCTGGGGCGCGATCGGCGCCCGGACCACCGAATCGCAGGTGCATCGTCAACTGGCGTCGGGGCTTTCCATGCCGGTCGGGTTCAAGAACGGCACCGACGGCAATGTCCAGGTCGCGGTCGACGGGGTGAAAGCCGCTGCCGCCGAGCATGTCTTCTTCGGCATGGACGATCTCGGCCGTGGTGCGGTGGTCAGCACCGCGGGCAACGAGGACTGCCATGCGATCCTGCGCGGTGGTACCGACGGACCGAACTACGGTGCCGAGGCCGTCACCGACGCCGCCGCCAAGCTGAGCGGCGCCGGCCTGCCCGGCCGAGTCGTGATCGATTGCAGCCACGCCAATTCCGGTAAGGACCACGTGCGCCAGGCATCGGTGGCCGCCGAGGTGGCCCAGCTGGTTCGCGACGGCCTGCCGATCAGCGGCGTGATGCTCGAGAGCTTCCTGGTGGCGGGCGCCCAGTCGCCCGAGGCCCGGCCGCTCACCTACGGTCAGTCGGTCACCGACAAGTGCATGGATTGGGAGGCAACCGATCTGGTGCTGCGAGAGCTCGCTCGCCGGTAGGGCTAGGTCCCGCTCGGCTTGCGGTAGCGGCCGCTGGGATCACGGTCGAACATGGGTGGGCCGGCGGGGTCGAGCTCGATGAACACGTCGTCGCCCGGGTCGTCGGGCGCACTGAAGACGACGACGCGAGATCCCGCCAGTGGAACCCGGGCGTGATGGGCGACCATGTTCGCCGTCACCACCCGGTGACCGTGCGGGCTGTCGAACTCGACGGTGACGGTGAACTCGGGATCGTCGTCGGTCCAGCGCTTCAGGAACTCCACCTTGCGCACGACGCCGGTCGAACGCACGCCATTCCGCCGCAGGGCCGCCAACCAGGCCTGGCGCCGCCGGGCGTACCGCACACCCCGCCAGGCCGAGACGGTGGCCAGTGCCACACCGGCCGAGCACACCACGCTGACCAGGGCCACCACGCCGCCGGCGAAATCCCTGAACCACACTGCGGCGCCGAGCAATCCGACCGCGACGCCGGCCAGTACGGGTATCACGGCCACCCGGTTACCGGTACTGCGCTGACCGAAGGTGTCGCGGGCTTCGTCGGCGACGATGGTCGCGAGGATGGCGGGCAGGAACGAACCCACGATGGCGGCCACACCCACCCATGGCGATGGGTTGTCGGTCTGCATGCTGTGAAACCAGTACGCCCCGCCGAAGGCGACGGGCACCCACAGGGTGAAGGTGACCACGGCGAAGAACCGCAGCGTCTCCGATGGCCGTGATACCGGCACGGTGATGCGACCGTGCTTCTCGACCGTGGAGAAGTGCGGGAGCGTGCTTTCCCAGCTGCCGGGCTGCTGTGCGGTATCGCCGGCCATACGGTGCTCCCTTTTCTCTCGGGACCACCAGTATTACGGGGAGACGCCGGGCATCGGATGCCGCGGACGGGGGATCGTCCCGGTTCTCACCAATTGCTCACAGCCTCAACACAGATCGATCAGGCGCTGGCGTTGTCGTCCGCGCTGGGCAGGTCGTCCGCGTCGGGCTGCCAGCTGCCCGGCATCATCGGCAGCGTGGTGCCGTTGCCGAACGTGTCGTCGGCCATCGTGGTCAGCCCGGCCGGGGTGGCAATCGTGGACTTCGTTGCGGTACCGGTGAATCCGAGGTCCCCCGCACCGCTGCTCGAGGCGGTGGTGGTCGGCTGCTCGGGTGGCGGCGCGGTCGCGTCGCCGTCGGCCGTCATGAACTCGTAGCGGTAGCCGCGGTCTTTGGCCGTCCCGCCGCGTCGCTTGCGGGCCTGGGCACGTCGCCGGTTGATGGCCGACGCGGCTGCGGCGGCCGCCGCGGACGCCCCGACCGAGTCCGAGGCCTGGGCTGTGGCGCTGTAACGCATGGTCGGCCCGAAACCGAATCCTGGACCCTCGCCGGAGACCGCGTAGATGCTGGTTTCGGCGCCGGTGGCCATCGGGGTGGGCGCCGGCGCCGCCGGGGCGGCCGGTGCGGAGGTCGGGGCCGGCGCGGCCGGGGCGGCCGCGGGGGCCGAAGGTGCCGAGGGGCTCGGCATCGCGGCGACCCCGGGTTGCTCGGCGGGTGGGGCGATCTCCTCGGCCGGCGCGTCGATCGGGATGTCGTAGGCCTGTGCCAGCCCGACGATCCCGAGCAGCCCGAGCATGGCCGGAGACACCGCGGCGGTCACCGCAGCGTACAGCGGGGTTCCGAGGATGGCGAAGACGGCTCCGTACGCGCCGAGGAAGAACACGTTGATGTAGGTGGTGAACAGCAGCGACGGGTCGGCGATGATCTCGGCCAGGACCTGCGGGATCCGCCAGGGCTCGAGGATGAATTCCCTGAGCTGGTCGTACATCCCATAGAAGTGCTCAGATTGTCCGGCCAGCCAGTTCCCGATCGGGTCGTTCGCCTCGACCCACTCGACGAACTCCTTGTACGAACTGATCAAGTCGCTCAAGCTGAGGGACGAGCTGGATTCCGTGGCACGGGCCTGGGCCGCGGACTGCATCATGGTGGCCGTCGCCGCACCACTCTCACCTACACCCGGGGCCAGCAACACCGGTGCCGGGGCGGAGGGCGGCGCGGTCGCCACGGCCACTTCCGTGGCGGCTTGATATGCGGTCATGGTGGTGGCCGCCTGGACCCACATCCGGACGTAGTCGGCCTCGTTGACCGCTATCGGAATGGTGTTGATCCCGAAGAAATTGGTGGCGACCAGCACGCCCAGGGTGGCCCGGTTGCCAGCGAGTTCGGCCAACGTCGGCATGGCCGCGAGCGCGGCGGTGTAGGACGCGGCTGCCGTCTCCAACTGGGCAGCCACCCCGGCGCTGCTGGCACTGGTCTGGCTCAGCCAGGCCAGGTACGGACCATGCGCCGCCGTGTAGCGCTCGGCACTCGGGCCTTCCCAGGCTCCGGCCCGTACGGTGCCCATCAGGGTCGTCAATTCGGCTGCCGCCGAGGAGTATTCGGTGCTGAGCGAGGACCAGGCGCCGGCCGCGGCCAACAGCGGCCCGGCGCCGGGGCCACTGCTGAGCAGGGCCGAATGGATCTCGGGAGGCACGGCCATCCACACCGGGGCGGTCATCGTGGATCACCCCCGCGGGGCGTGGTGACATCGTTTGCAGTTGTGGAGATGGGGGTGCAGATGGTCATCGCGTTGTCCGGGATGCAGGCGTGCAGGTGGCCCGGGGTCTCCTCTCGATTTCTTTGCTCCCCCAGCGGCTAACTATGGTTAGCGTAAGCTAACTTCCGCCGATTTGGGGTATGAACTTCCTATGTATTGGCAGGTCGTCGATTCAGGTCTGGGTCAGCGGCGGTATGCGGGCAGATTTGCGGTGAGCTCGTCGAACAACGCCTGGTTCAACGCGAAGGCCACCTTCACCTCGTCCACCACGCGCGCGGCGTCGTCGAGGTCGAGGTCGAGGGCATCGAGCCGGGCGCGATAGCCGTCCTTGTACGGCTTTGCGCGCATGGGGAATTCGTAGAACGACAAGCCGGCGCCGCCCAAGGCGAAGGCTCGGTCGAGTATCCGGCCGATGGCCTGACCGCCCGAGAGATCACCGAGGTAGCGGGTGTAGTGATGGGCCACCAGGGCGCCGCCCCAGTCCGCGTCGGCGATCCGGGTGCAGTACGCGCGGGCGGCGGGGGAGTCGACCTCGCGCGCCGAGCCGGGCGCCCAGTGGTCGAGGTCGGCAGCGATCGTGGCCGACCGCTCCAGCGCCGGGTCGTAGAACGCCGCGACGACGGGGTCGTGGCGGCGGGCCCGGACGGTGTCCTCCAAGGTGCGGTAGACCGCGCGCAACCGCAGCAGATAGTCGACGTAGCCCTGCTCGTTGACCCGTCCGTTCAGCAGTTCCGACATGAACGACGAGTGCTCGGCGGCGTCATGTTCGCTTCGCGAGTCCTCGCGCATGGCGACGGACAGCGATCGGACGGCCTCAGGGACAACGGCGCTCGGCATACTCTGGCTCCAGATGGTTTTAACGACAGGTTGTCAACATCATGCCGACAATCTGTCAGAAAACCTAGCACCGGGTCTGGCGGCGTGGGGTCTTACCTTTCGGCCGCCAGCGCACGCAGCACAAATCGTTCGATGGCCGCGACCGCAAGATGGCGCGGCGCCAGGCACGCATGGATCAACGACATGGTGGCGGCCTCGTCGTCGACGACGAACTTCCCGTCGGCCACACCCTGCGCGAGGATCTCGCGCAGCACGTTCTCGACGGCCACCACGTGATCGCGGATGGCCAGCATGGTCTCGTTCGACAGGGCGCCATAGAGCTGCATGCCCATGCCCATGTGGAATTCCTGCCCGGCTTCGAGCTGGTGCCGGATGTAAACCCGAAGTCGCCCAACGGGATCGTCCACCTCCGACAGGGCCGCCCGCAGCCCGTCGAGGTAGCGGCTCGTCTCATGGGATGCGAAGGCGATCACCACCGACTCTTTGTCCGGGAAGTGGTGATAGATCGCGGTCCGGCCGATTCCGGCCTCGGCCGCGAGCTTGGCCATCGTGATCGCGTCGAAGCTGTGCTCGGTCATCAGGGCGGCGAAGGCTTCGAAGATGCGCTGCTGGATCTGCTCGCGGTGTTCTTCGACCGATGAGGCGCTGATCCTGGGCACGCTCGAGTCTAACGCCCGCCCTGCCTGCGGATTCTGTTAGTGCAGGCTTAGTTCCCGGATCGGTTTCGCGCGGTCCTACAGTCGCGATACCCAACTGAAGAACGGTGGTACCTCGTGCGGCATGCCTTGCGGGCCGAACTTCGTCCGACCGTGGGCCAGGATCACCGCCAAACGGGATCCCGGTTCGCTGGAGCGGCTGCCGGTGGTCGACGAGGGGCGCCACATCCGCTTCGCGTCCCGGACCTCTGATGTGGAACTGCCCGGGTCCGTGGGAGTTCCCGCCGGTGGTGTGTACTGGCAGCACGCCAATGACCCGATCACCTGGTGGTCGTTCGACCGGCTGCAGCGCCCGGACTGGCTACGGGAACCGCTGGGTCCGGATGTCGATCCGGGGATGCGGTGGCTGCCGTTCGTCACGTTCTGGCAGGTGACGCTGGACATGATCTTCTCCGCCGACGTGCCCTATGGCTACGGGCATGCCTTCGGTCCGGACGCGGCTGACCTGTGGGTCGAGTTCCTGGCTCCGCGGGGTTGGGATCCCGCTGTCACCCAACGCATTCAGGACGCGATCGCGGGGAGCGCGGTCCGAGTGACCTCGACAGCCCGCAGGGCGTAGATGCACCGTCGAGCGGATGACGGGATTCGAACCCGCGACCCTCACCTTGGCAAGGTGATGCGCTACCAACTGCGCTACATCCGCGCGCCACGAGCGAGATCGTCGCCCGTCGCGATGCAGAACGGTAGCCCACCGATGTGCGCAGGCACAAATCCCGCCCTCTGACTTGCTTTGTGGGGCAACGTAAACGATGTGCCTCAACGGATTGACAAGCCGTGACGTCGCGGTTCCGCTGCGCGGTACGTCCGGTGATCCGGATGCCGGTGGCGGGGGTCACAGCTCAGTTCGTAGGATTCCTGGATGCCGCTCAACGTCGGTGAGACGTTCGCCGTGTTCCGGATCGTTCGTGTGCTGGGGTCAGGCGGGACGGGGGAGGTCTACCTCGCTCAGCACCCCCGGCGTCCTGGCATGGAGGCGCTCAGGGTGTTGCCCACGGATTGGTCGGCCGAGCCCGGGTACCCGGAGCGGTGTGGGCTTGAGGCGGATCTGGCCGCCACCTTGTGGCATCCCAGCATCGCCAGGGTCCGTGGTCACGGCGAGCACGACGGACGGCTCTGGGTATCGGCGGACTTCGTCGACGGCACCGATCTCGCCGACCTCCTCGAGCAGCGATATCCCAATGGTCTGCCCCGCGAACAGGTTTTCAGCATCATCACCGCGGTCGCCGGGGCCCTCGACTACGCACACAAGCACGGCGTGCTGCATCGTGACGTGAGGCCGGCCAACATCATCCTCACCGGCATCGACGGGGAGGCGGAACAGCGTGCCGTTCTGGCCGACTTCGGTATCGCTCGCACCATCGGGGATCGGTCCGGCTATGCCGCACCCGAACAACTGGTGGGGGAGGACGTCGACGCTCGCGCCGATCAGTACGCCCTGGCCTGCACGGCCTACCACCTCTTGACCGGCACGCAACTGTTCGCGCACGCCAATCCCGCCGTTATGGTCAGCCGCCACGTCAACTCGAAGCCACCGGCATTGGCCGATACCCGGCCCGATCTGGCCGGCCTCGACCGGGTGCTGGCCATCGCCCTCGCCAAGAATCCGGCTGACCGATTCATCAGCTGCGGCGCGTTCGCCCACGCGCTGGCCGATGAAACCCCGATGCCCGCACTGACTTTGGCACCGCCCACGGCCGCACCGCCACCCGATCGGCGGACTCGGCTGCCCGAGAAGCCAAACTGGGTGCCGGTGGCGGCGGTCGCTGCCGTTGGCCTCGCCGCCAGTGTCGTTGTGGGGCAACTCGGGCCGTCCCCTGACGCCGCCGCCAGCGAACCGCCGAGCCAGCTGCCGAGCACCTCCATCGTCAACGCCCCAAACGTCGCGATGACCCCGTCACCCTCCGAGCCGGTCTTCGACGGCCTCTACCGCCTCGACTACGACAATGCCCACGCCACCCTCAACGCCAACCCGTGGCCGGCGGCGGGCAGCCAAATCGCAAGCTACTGGTGGGCATTCCGATCGACCTGCAAACCCTCGGGATGCGTTGCGACGTCGACGCGCATGGACAGCGTCAACCGTGCCGTGCCCTACATCGAAGGCGGCGGCGTCATGACCGCCGTGTTCCGCTTCGTTAACAATGCTTGGCAGGGCGATCCGGCGAGAGGCTCGCTGCCCTGCGAGGCGCCGCTCATCGGTCAAGCCCAGGCCATGGACACGGCGTTGTCGTTGACGCCACAGCCTGACGGCGCGCTGGCCGGCGTGCAGACCACCACGATCCAATCCGGCGAGTGCGGCTTGCAAGGCGCGGTGATCACCGTGCCCGTCCACGCCACCCGGCTCGAAGACCGCCCACCGGGGGACGTGGTCGCCGATCCGGCCACGGTCCCGGATCCGCTGCCGCCGGCTCCTGCGCTTGCCCCACCGCTACCCCCGCCGCCTGGGCCTCCGGTACCCGCGCCTCCGCCTCCGCCTGCGCCCGTTGGGGAGGTGCTCCCGGCTCCGTCCATCGGCCCGATCATGCCGCCACCCGGCGCGCCGCCGCCACCGCCACCGCCCGCGCCGTAACCCCCGGCCAGGTGGCATCCGGAACTCCGGCCTACGCCGAGAAGTCGCGTCACCGGCGACCTGCCGAAGCGGCGGAGAGCCCGACCTACGGCGAACTAGATGTCCGCAAAAGCGATTTGCCGGCAAAGGAATTGGGGACCGCCCGGCTGCGGCCAATCGGCGCGGGGGACTGACGGGCCGAGCTCGGCCCGTCACAATCCGAAGCGTCAGTCGGTGACCACGCTGACGCTGGTATCGTCCGGTAGCGTCGCCTCCACATCGGCACCGCCATCAACCGGTTGCAGGACGGCGGCGACCTTGCCGAGATCGAGCGGATTGGTCTGGACGCCGCCGGGCTCTGGGTTCGCCTTATAGGCGAGGGATCACCTCTCGTGGATGAAGAACATCCCAAAGGAATCCGGTCGTACGTGAACGCGTGTCTCTTTTCCATCGACCATGGCCGTCAAATAGCACCAACCGCCGGGGGGTGTTCCTGTGACAAGTTTGACCACGTGTTCCACCAGAGCATCTTCTGGCAGCTCCAGATTGACTGGAGCGCCGTGCGGACCGACGAATGACAGAAGATTAGTCATCAGTCTTCACCGTTCGTTTGCGAAGCGTCCACAAGAGGTGGCCGACGCCGTAGATTCCCGTCGCGGCGCCCAGCACGACGGTGGTGGTGCTGACCCGCGAGGAAAATACCACGCCGATCCAGCACGAAATAGACATAGCAATCATGGCCAACGCAGAAGCGAGGTGTGTACGTTGCACAAGCTGTGGGCGCTCCGGCGTACCCCGGCGCATACCCCAGGTGATCGCAATACCAATAGCAAGTCCCGCGAGAATTGCCAATGTTAAAGCTCCCATGGGAGTCATCCGCAATGCCTCATCTCGTTCAACGAATTGACTACCAGCGCGCCACCGCTGAGGATCATGGGAAAGGTGCCTCCAAGGGTAAACGGCATGCCAGCTATACCAATTGCCACACCAGCGGTACCGGCAAGCGTTTGGCCAATATTGTTCCACACGTCGATGTTGTCGCAGTTGGGGAACATAGGGTCAGGGCTGGCGTCGATAACGGTGGGTTCCTTGGGTTGCGGCTCGGTTTTGATGACCGGCGGCTCCCAGTCGTCGTCGGCTCCGTCTTGCTTGAATCCACCCCAACTGGCGGCTTGGATCGTCGTATCCCCGAACCGGATACCGTCAAGTTCAGTCGCCTTTCCTTGAAGGCGTTGACCGACAAGAGAATCCGTCTGTAGAAGCTGTTCAGCGTGCCATCGAATGTTTTCGGCGTGTTCGGCCAGCGCCCGGTTCCGACTCTGAATCGTGGCGATGTCATAGCGGCGTCCGTCGGTGACCGTCAGATTGTCGGCGACCTTGAAACCATCCGCCTCGGCTTCGCTGATGGCCGTCAGCGTAGCGTTCTTGGCGGTGTTGATGTCGTGGGCGCCGTTCTCGGCGAGGTTGGCGGCTTCACGCTGCACCTGTCCGTGGTGTTGGGCCACGCCAACGTCTGCCGTCACTCGGTCGTATGCGGCATCCCGGGCGGAGCCCGACCAATCAGCGCCGCCCACAGCATTGCGGTGTTGGTCGAACAAGCTGTCAGCGCTGTCAGCTGCCGCCCGCCACCGTGCTGCCGCCCTGGTGAGATGGTCCGTTTTCCAGGCCGCTATCCCCGAACGGGTGGATATCGCCGTTGGCGCTGCGACCGCATTCATAGCGTCCTCGAAATCTGGTCGCCACCCTCGCCATCGGTCGTGGTGTACGTGGCAGCGCTGGCGTATATCAGGCCGGCGTTCTCAGACACGCGCTCAGATTGGCGTGCCTGTATGGCAGTCAGGGCGGCGTCAAGGGCGCTCACCCCAGCCTCGCTTGGCTGGCTACCTGATGCGCCGGCCACAGGGCCAGCCGCAAGATCCCCAGCAACTACATCGCCTTGTGCCGCTGCCGCGCGCAGCGAATCAGCGTCGACCTGCATATCTACCATGTACACCCCCCGGTTGATCTTGACGTTATCACCCTTCGCGGACGACACGGGCAACCCTCGGCGACCAAAAATCGGTGCGCCGTGGGTTCATTGTTGGTTGGAGTGTTAGAGCTCGCGGCCGAGAATCCCGCCTAGCCCGGGGAGTGGCCGAGATGCAAGCCGCCGTCCGTAATCTCGGTGCTTGGCGCGTGGGAAGTTGCGGAACGGGACGGCTGGCTTGCCCCAATCGCCATCGCGGCTTTCCCACTCGCCGAGTATGACGGTATCGACGGGGCGGCAAGGGTATGCGTTTCGCGAACACCCTTTAACCGCACGGGTATCCGCCACCGTGGAGGAACCTCTGTAGGTAAGGGTGTCGGCCGCCGTGGATGCCCTTATGGCGGTGGGGCGTACATGATGGGGCATGGTTCCAGTACCCCCATATAGGGGTTACCTGAAACGTAGTTGCATGGATATTGCATGCGAACCCGAGGGGGTGGCCACGTGCCGTTCCTGTCGGCGCGCCCAGCGGGCCGCCACACCGCCGAGACCCCCAGCCACGCGCCGCTGCAACATCTGCGGCGTGTCGGTCCTCAGCCCGCACCAGATATGTAACCAGCACAAGGGATTACGCCGCCGAACCTGCCGCTGGTGCGGCACCGACTTCATCGGCCCCCGCGGCACCAACTGCTGCAGCGACGCCTGTCGCCAGGCCGGGCGTGACAAATCGCCGGAGCTTCGCCGGACCGCTATGGGGTCGCGGAGATGTTGAGACCTGCCCGACGTTCGTAGAGTTGCATCGCTTGGGTGACGAACTGGGTCGCACCGTAGAGCGCGAAGTCGAAACCGTCTTCATCGAAGAGATGGGGGTTCGGGCGCTGCGTGTCCAGCCAGAAGTAACCATGTGCAGCGGCTGAGCCCATCCGCCACAGCTGCAGCACGGCGAACCCATCCGTGCTGTTGACGGCCACCATCTTCTGCAGCATCGACACGGTGTCGGGCGGTGGGTTCAGCTTGGTCGCACCCAACGCCGTCGCCCGGGCCTCCAGCGCCGTCATCTGACTCGCGAACTCGGATACGATCTGCTGCCGCTGCTGTTCCAATTCCGCGTTCGCGGGCTTGCTGGAAAGCGTGTTGAACGCCTTGCGCTGTTCGTCTAGGTTCACATGCCCGATCTGGAGACCTCGAAGCTGCCGCTCAACGGACGAGTTGGGCTCCAACAGCCACCGCACCCGAACGGAAGACATCAGGACGGTCCGCAGAGCCGTTAGAGGCGCGTAATGACGCATCGGCTCATCGCTGACCATCGCATCCACTACCGAGCCCAGATGGTCCAGCGCCATGACAATGCCGTGGTGCGCCACTTTTGACGTCTCCGACTCGATGGCATCGTCGGCTGCTAGATCACTGCCCGGACGAGGGCGACGATCCACTCTCCCCTTGATGGTCCACGGATCACCGACATCCCGAACCCACTGCACGACACGACGCCGCGGTCCTCTGTCCAAGTACACGCCACACAGTTTCACCCGACTGGCCGACAGCTTGCCCGATACCCGGAGTCCCCGCCTATCGTGTCAGCCATGGCGGACGCTGTTGGTATTGCTGGGTTGATCATCGGCGGCGTCGGAAGCGCCGCAGGTGTCGGCGCGCTGGTGTACGCCCACATCGCCAACGCCAACGCCAAGAAGTCGGGCAAGGCGGCCGACGACAGCAAGCAGCTGGCGGAACAGGCGAACGACTTGGCGCGTGAGTCCAACACCATCGCTACCGATGCCCGCCAGCTGGCCGAGGAAGCCAACGAGTTCAGTCGGCGCGGTGAAGCCCGCGAGACGGAACGCCACGACGTGCACTGGGAAGGCGACTGGGACCGGCCAGGCCGCTACGTGCTGAGCAAACTGGGCGACGACGAGGCTCACGCCGTTACCGCCACCGTCGTGTACGACGGGGAGCGCGCGACGCAGCGAGCCGACATCATCACCGACAACGGCCACCAACTGATCTTCGAGTTCTCCACCGCCGTCAGGGACTTCCGCGATGAGGTCCGCGACCACCGACGACGCCGCGAGGCCGACACGACGGGCCTGGGCTTGGGCTCTACGTGGGGCATGAATGTCCATCGCGTCGATCACCGCGTCGAATGGACGACGCCGAAGGGCAATCCCAGGCTGCACGAGGACGGCGGCCTGACGATGTTCGATCACTTCTACCCGGACAACTGACCAACCGTCACCACCCGATGACATGGGACAAGGGGGGGTGGGGTCAAATCTCTGCCCGGTCCCCGCCGCCCCTCCGCCCGGTTAGGGGTCATACCCCCCGAGGGCGGAAAGTGAACAAAACACGTGTTCGCGGGGATGCCGCCAGGAAGGTGCAGCAATAGGTTCGGCCGGCGGTCGTTGCGCCTGGTCGGGCTACGTGTGGTGACGGCGTCCAAGACCGTCGTGCGTGTTCACTTTTCGGCCAATCCGCTGTTGTCCGCGGGCCAGTACAGGTAGGTGACCAGCGCTTGCATCTCGCCACTTTCGGCTGACCCCGAAGCGCTGTCCACCACCACGTGTTCGAGCTGTTCTCCAGGCCTGAGCAGATTGGCCTCGATGTACTGCCAGGCGAGCCATTGAAGCTGATCGTAGGGTGCGTAGGGCAGCATGATGGTGGTCTGCTCGGTCTTCGCCTTGGGCATGGTGGGCATTGTCGCTTGCAACTGACGTTGGCTGGGCGGCTTCTGCGAGGTCGGCGCAGGTTGTGCCGTCGCTGGTTCGATACGCAATTGCGCCCCACAGGTCACACACCGCCGCTACCGTGGGGGCGTGGCGGCTACGGGGTTGGAGGTGCGACTGCACCAGGGCCGCGAGCGTGCCGAGGTGTCGAAATTCGCCCGCACGCTCGATGAGATCGTGCTGTCGCTGCGCGAGGTTGACCAGGTGTATCTGCTGCGCGGTACCCGCGCCACCTGGGTGTTGGACCGGGTGGAGCATCAGCGTGATGACCTGGTGGTGCGGTTGGGGCCGCGCAATGTGCCGTCGGGCCGCGATGTATCGGACATGATGGTGCCGGTCCAGGCGCTGGTGGATGGCGCTGAGGTGCTGCAGGAACACGCGGCGGTCCCAGAGTTGTTCGCGCCCAAGACCGTAACGAGGTTGGCCAAGCTCGCTACCCCGACGGGTGGGGTGCAGGGGGTATCGCTGGCCACGTACAACGGCAAGACGCGCGACCTGGTGGAACTGGACAACGCGGTGCGGGACAACGCCATCGCCGCGGTGAATCCCATCCAGATTGCCTACGGGTCGGTGACGGGCACATTGTCGGCCCTGCGTCACGTGCAGCGACGCCAAGGCGGGGTGCAGGTGACGGTGCGTGACGACTTGGAGCGCCGGGCCATCACGGGTGTCGTTGGGGAGTCGCAGGCCGAGCAGTTGCGGCCGTTGTGGCGGCATCGGGTGCAGCTGAGCGGCATCATCAAGCGCAACGGCAGCGGCCAGGCGATTCGTATCGACGTGGACAGCATCGAGCAGATGCCCGAGGACAACAGTGGGAGACCATCGACGGCCGAGCTGCTGGGTGTTGCGTCGGGCTGGCTGGGTGACATGACGGTGGACGACTACATCGCGGAGCTGCGTAATGGCTAAGGCCAAAAGTGAACTGCCGCCAGTGATCTACGTGGACACCTGCGTGTACATCGACGTGTTGACTCAGGAACCCACACTGCACCCTGAGACCGAGGAACCGCGTTGGAAAAGCGCAAAAGCGTTGCTGGACGCGGTGAATGACGGGCGGGTGGTGTTGGCTACATCATCTTTGGTCGACGCGGAGGTGGGCAGTTTCGCGACGCTGCGCGACGACGGCGACACGTTCCTCAAGAAGGTGCGCGGCTGGTTCGACGCGCCGCCTCCCGGCACCCGCTACGTCGAGGTTGACCGGATGATCGCTCGGGACGCCGAACGGTTGCAGAAGGCATGGAGGCCGCATGCTGCGCCAGGTAAGAAGATGAATGGTGCTGATGCGGTCCACTTGGCGGCGTCGGTCAGGCTTAAATGCGACTACCTGATGACGGGTGACGGTGGTTTCCCCGTGGGTCACACAGTGGATGGCGTGAAAGTTCGTTACGCCGAGTCGGTTTGGCCGCAGACCATATTCGATGAGCTAGGTTAGCCACTCCAGCGAGGGGTGGTGGGGCGGGCGGGGCTCGAACCCGCGACCTCCGGATTATGAGTCCGTGGCTCTGACCGTCTGAGCTACCGCCCCCTGTTCGGTGGTGAACTTACCGTCGCCCGTCTGTCGCCGCTACGAATCGACGCATTTGCACTGATCTGCGCATATGCGTACAAGCGCGCATATGCGTAATCACGTTGCACCCCTTGGTATTTCGTGGCGCAAGAGCTACCGTCACCCACCATGAAGAACAACTATTGCCCACCAATCACCATTCCCGGGCCGTCGCGGATCGCGGCCGACCGGCTGGCCACCGCGGCTCGACCAGGGACCGTTCGCGACATCCTGACCGACTATGCCGACCAGCTGACCACCGCGGGCGCGTTCGCCGACGTGACGGCCCGCGACGCCCGCGCCATCGCGGCGGTTATGGCGTGGGACTGCTGCCACGGCGGTGAATCCACCGCGCTGCGGCAGCGAGCCGCCGCCGTCACCGCAGGCGCGTGGGGTGGCTGGGACAGCCCCACGGGGGTGGTGCGCGCGTTTACCATCGCGGCGACCGTCTTGGACGCGCTGTGACGGCCCGCGGGCTGGCCGCGCTGGCTGAGCGGGCCGGATTCGATCTGTGGGTGTACCGCGACACCGCCGAGCTGTTCACCGCATGGGTGCCGGTCGTGCCGTCGTACTCCGGATCCGTTGCAGGGTGCTGGGATTGGCTGGCCGACCGGCTGGCCCAAGACAGTGAGGGGTCGGCACGATGAGCGGCCCCGCACCCTTGCCGCTACCGGAACCGTGGCGCGAACTGGTCGAGGCGTTCATACGTGCTGAGACTGCGGCCGGCCGGTAGCCCGCCACCGTCCGCAAGCGTCGCAGCGACCTGGGCAGGCTGGCCCGCAGTGTGGGAGGTGACCCACGGGGCGTGACGGAGGCGCAGCTGGAGGCGTGGTTAGAACGAAACCGCCACTGGGCCATAGAGACCCGCCGCAGCCACCGCAACACCACCGTGACGTTCTTCCGGTGGGCACACCGCAAAGGCCACATTCCCACCGACCCCGCGGCCGAGCTGCCGGTGGTGCGACCCGCCACCGCTGTGCCGCGACCTGCTCCAGATGCCGCGTGGCGACACGCGATCCAGGTGGCCGACCCACGGACGCGGCTGATGCTGCGGTTGGCGGGGGAGGTGGGTCTGCGTCGCGCTGAGGTGGCGCAGGTACATACCCGCGACCTGACGACCGGCGCGGGCGGTCCCCAGCTGCTGGTCCACGGGAAGGGCGGAAAGCTGCGCGTGGTGCCGCTGACCGACGACCTGGCCGACCTGATCGCCCAGGGGGCACCGGGTCACAGCCCGGAGATGGCGGCGTACGGGGTGGACGGGTGGTTGTTCCCCGGCGACGACAACGGCCACTTGCCACCCGTATGGGTCGGCAAGATGGTCGCTGCGGTGCTGCCGGGCATCTGGACGATGCACACCCTCCGTCACAGGTTCGCGACCCGCGCCTATCGCGGCACGGGCAATCTGCGCGCGGTGCAGACGCTGCTGGGTCACTCGTCGGTCGCCACCACCGAGCGGTACACCGCGGTGGACCACGACGAGGTGCGAGCCGCGATGATGGCGGCACTCGACTGATGTCGGCCCGTCTGAGCAAATAACCCCGCAGCTAACCCTCAGTGGATTGTTGGGGGCACGCGGTGTTTTCAGCGGACTAAAAATAGCGTCTGAGATGGCGAAACTCTGGTGCGCGATACTGGGATTGAACCAGTGACCTCTTCCGTGTCAGGGAAGCGCTCTCCCGCTGAGCTAATCGCGCGGGTTGAAACTCTTACTTGGAGGTGGAGACGGGAATCGAACCCGTGTGCACGGCTTTGCAGGCCGTTGCCTCACCACTCGGCCACTCCACCGCTGGGGTTGATGCCACAATCGCACCTTCGAGCGGATGACGGGATTCGAACCCGCGACCCTCACCTTGGCAAGGTGATGCGCTACCAACTGCGCTACATCCGCGCGCCACGAGCGAGATCGTCGCCCGTCGCGATGCAGAACATTAGTCCACGGACGTGCGCAGACACAAATCCCCATTACGGGAGGGCAACGGGCGGCCAAAAATGGTGTTTCAGAACAGGTGATACGCCTCCGGTGACAGGGCGAATCCGTGGCGGGACTTGGTGTCGCGACATGTGACACCGGTCCCGGTGCTCTCGCATCGCAGGGCCCCGGCGGTGATCGAGTCCTGCTCCGCCAGTTGGGTGTCCGCGCTCGGCGTGCTGTCGCCGGCGCAGACGAAGGCGGCCGGCCGCCCGGGGTGCAGCGTGATGCCGCGGCCGTAATCCAGCTCACAGCTGGCGGGGCGCAGTGGTGGGGCCCAGCTACGTTCGGCGATGTCGCAGCGGGCCATGGTGGCGTCGAGCAGGCAACGCACGTTTCCCGACGGGGACGTGAAGGCGGTCGGCCGGTCGACCTGGCGGTTCACCAGCCCGGACACGCTGCGGATGTTCGCCGTTACGGCAGATGCCGGATCTGTCACGGGTGCCGATGTGCTGTGGCAGCCGGTAAACAAGGCGCTAGCAGCAAAAACCGCGCCGCCGACGGCCGTCGAGCGGATCCGCAGGTGAACCATGACGGGTGACCATACGCCCACGTCGGCGTGCATATTTGGCAAATCAAACAAGTCGATCGGGCGGATACCGATTCGGGTCTGGCCGGGTATGCGTGCTAGTGTTCGACGTCGTTCCCACGGTCTCGTAGCTCAGTGGGAGAGCGTCCGCCTCACACGCGGAAGGTCGCTGGTTCGAACCCAGCCGGGACCACCATCACCTCAGGCGGCTTCGGAGAAATCCGGGGCCGTTTTTTCGTGTCGGGACACACAGTTCACCGTGACCGGGTGTTGTCCGTCCGATTCGGTAGGGTCCTCCGACGTGACTCAGAGCGTGACCGTCGGAACCATCAGATCCGTTACCTCCCGTCTGGCCGAGGAACTCGCCGTGGGCGAGGGGCAGGTCGCCGCCGCGGTGGCCCTGCTGGACGAGGGCGCGACGGTCCCGTTCATCGCCCGGTACCGCAAGGAAGTGACCGGCAGTCTCGACGACGGCCAGTTGCGCACCCTCGAGGAGCGCCTGGGCTACCTGCGCGAGCTCGACCAGCGCCGTGAGGCCGTGCTGGCCTCCATCCAGGAGCAGGGCAAGCTCACCGACGAACTGCGGGCCGCGCTGATGTCGGCCGACACCAAGGCCCGGGTCGAGGACATCTACCTGCCCTACAAGCCCAAGCGGCGCACCAAGGCTCAGATCGCCAAGGAGGCGGGCCTGGAGCCGCTGGCCGACCGGCTGCTGGCCGATCCGACGCTGGTGCCCGACGAGGTGGCCGCGGAGTTCCTCAACGACGACGTGGCCGACGCGCCCGCCGCACTGGAAGGCGCCCGCCACATCATCATCGAGCGCGCCTCCGAGGACGCCGAGCTGGTCGGCGCGACTCGGGAGAAGTTCTGGGCCGACGGCTCGCTGCGCACCGGCCCGTGGTCCGAAGAGGCTGCGAAAAGCCCTGCCGCGCAGAAGTTCCGGGACTACTTCGAGTTCTCCGAGCCGCTGGAGAACATGCCGTCGCACCGGGTGCTGGCCGTGCTGCGCGGCGAGAAGGAACAGGCGCTGTCGCTGAACTTCGACGGCGGCGAGGACGAGCTGTACCAGGCGATGATCGCCCAGGCTCTCGGTATCGACATGACCGCCAAGGCCCCGGCCACCCCGTGGCTGGCCACCACCGTCCGGCTGGCCTGGCGCGCCAAGCTGATGATCTCGGCTGCGGTCGACGCGCGGATCAGGCTGCGCCAGCGGGCCGAGGACGAGGCGGTGGCGGTGTTCGCCCGCAACCTCAAGGACCTGCTGCTGGCCGCGCCCGCCGGCACCCGCGCCACCCTCGGCCTGGACCCGGGCTTCCGCACCGGGGTCAAGGTCGCCGTCGTCGACGCCACCGGCAAGGTCGTGGATACCTGCGCGATCTTCCCGCATCAGCCGCAGAAGCAGTGGGACCAGGCCAAGGCCACCCTGGCGGCGCTGATCGCCCGGCACAACGTCGAGCTGATCGCGGTCGGCAACGGGACCGCGTCGCGCGAGACCGACGCGCTGGCCGGTGAGCTGATCGCCGACATCCGCTCCGCCGGGGCCAAGGCTCCGGCCAAGGCCATGGTCAGCGAGGCCGGCGCCTCGGTGTACTCGGCCTCGGAGTACGCGGCCCGGGAGATGCCGAACCTCGACGTGACCCTGCGCGGTGCGGTCTCGATCGCCCGTCGCCTGCAGGATCCGCTGGCCGAGCTGGTGAAGATCGATCCGAAGTCGATCGGGGTCGGGCAGTATCAGCACGACGTGACACCGGGCTCGCTGGCGCGCAGCCTCGACGCGGTGGTCGAAGACGCGGTGAACGCGGTGGGCGTGGACCTCAACACCGCGTCGGTGCCGCTGTTGGCCCGGGTCTCGGGGGTCACCGAATCGCTGGCCGAGGCCATCGTGGCGCACCGCGAGAGCGCCGGCGCGTTCCGCAGCCGCAAGGCGCTGCTCGACGTTCCGCGCCTGGGGCCGAAGGCTTTCGAACAATGCGCGGGCTTCCTGCGGATCCGTGACGGGGAGGATCCGCTGGATGCCTCCGGCGTCCACCCCGAGTCCTACCCGGTGGTGCGGCGGATCCTGGACCGCTCCAACGTCACCCTGGGCGAGCTGATCGGGGACGAGCGCACCCTGCGGGGGCTCAAGCCTGCCGACTTCGCCGACGATCGGTTCGGCATCCCGACCGTCACCGACATCCTGGCCGAACTGGAGAAGCCTGGGCGTGACCCACGGCCCGCGTTCTCCACGGCCACCTTTGCCGCGGGCGTCGAGAAGGTCGCCGACCTCAAGGTCGGCATGGTGCTGGAGGGCGTGGTGACCAACGTCGCGGCCTTCGGCGCCTTCGTCGACGTGGGCGTGCACCAGGACGGCCTGGTGCACGTCTCGGCGATGGCCGACCGGTTCATCTCCGACCCGCACGAGGTGGTGAAGTCCGGGCAGGTGGTCAAGGTCAAGGTCGTCGACGTCGACGTGGAACGGCAACGGATCGGACTGTCCCTGCGCCTCAACGACACCCCGCAGCAGGGCAAGCGGCCCGACCGCAATGACCGCGGCAACCAGGGCGGCCAGAACCGCCGGGACGGCGGCGGCAACCAGGGCCGTGGTGGCGGTAACCAGGGGCGCGGCGGGGACCGGCGAAACCAGAACCGCGGCAACAACTCCGGTCGCCGCGAGTCCAACCAGCCGATGGGTTCGATGGCCGAGGCCCTGCGCAACGCAGGTTTCGGAAAGTAGCGGCTACGCGGACTGCTCCGGGGCCTGATCGGCCTCGGAGTGGCTGCGCCGCCACGAGCGGTATCCACGGTGCGCGGCGAACGCCCCGATGACGGCCGTCACGCACCACACGCCGATCGCGGTGTAGGCCAGCGGGGCCGACAGGTCACCGATCGAGGCGCCCAGCGCGGTGTAGACGAACGCGCGGGGTACTGACCCGATGAACGCACCGACCGCCATCTGCCACATCGGGACCCCGAACGCGCCGAAGGCGTAGGACGCCAGCGCGTCGGACACCCCGGGCACGAAACGCTGACCGACCACCGCCCACAGGCCGCCCCGCTCGATCTGGCGGTCCAGCCGGTCGGCTCGGCGCGCCCCGAGCAGGGCCCGGGCGCTGTCTCGCCCGGCGCGCCGCCCGATCAGACTGGCCACCACGGCGGTGCCCACGGTCGCGCCCAATGTCACGAAGGTGCCCAGCACCGGGCCGAACAACACGCCACTGCCCGCGGCCAGGATCGGCCCGGGCACGAACAACGCCCCCAGACAGGCTGAGACGACGACGTAGGCCAGCGGTGCGGCGGGCCCGGTGGCGGCCACCGCGCCCCGGATGTCGTCGATGTCGACGACGCGCGCGACGGCCACCAGGTAGAAGAGGCCGAACAAGAACGCCGCGAAGGCGACGAGGCGCAGGATGTGCGCTCGCCGGTTGGGGGCGGCGGGGGAGTCGTCGGTGTCAGTCATCGCGCACACGATTGTTCCCCACGGCGCGATACCTCGGCGCGTAGCGTGAGGTCAGACGCGGGTGCGAGGACGCGACGAAAGGAATCACCATGGACATCGCGTTGGTGGCCACCACGAGAGGCCCGTTCGACGAGGCCGTCGCTCGCACGCGACAAGCCTTGGCCGACCAGGGATTCGGGGTGTTAACCGAGATCGACATCAAGTCCACGCTCAACGCCAAACTGGGCGGTGGTGCCGGTGACGAGGTGGGGGATTACCTGATCTTGGGCGCCTGCAATCCACAGTTCGCTCAGCAGGCGCTCAACGCATTTCCGCAGATCGGCGTGCTGCTGCCGTGCAACGTGGTGTTGCGCACCGGTGGTGGCGGTGACGGGGTGGTCGTCGTCGAGGCGATGAATCCGAACCTGATGGCCGAGGTTACCGACGAGCCGGCCCTGGCCGACATCGCCGCCGAGGTCGGCCGGCGCCTGCAGGCTGCGATCGACAGTCTGTAGGGGCTGCGTCACCCCGACGCCGCATCGATCACTCCGTCGAGAATCTCGCGCGAGGTCGACAAGTCCCGGATCGCCCGCTCGATCCGGGTCCGTTCGGCGGACAGCTCGGTGAGCAGACGGGATGTGGCCTGCGGGGCGGGCCCGCCGTCGGCATCGCGCAGGCACGGCAGGAGCGACGAGATGGTGCGACTGTGCAGACCGGCGGCATAGAGCTCCTGGATGCGGATCACCCGGTCGACGGCCTGTTCCGGATACTCGCGTTGCCCACCGGGGGTGCGGTTGGCCGCCAGCAGCCCCTGCTGTTCGTAGTACCGCAGCGACCGTTGGCTGACCCCGGTGCGGCGCGCGAGTTCGCCTATGCGCATACGCCAGTTATACCGACGCGGGTTGACCCTGACATTGGTGTCAGCTCGTACCGTTCGGCATGACCACATTGCAGCCGCCCTTCGTCTACAGCCCGATCACCGAACGTGCACCGATCCACTGGCCCGGCGGAGCGCGGGTGGCGGTGTACATCGGGCTGAACGTCGAACACTTCCTCGCCGATCGCCCATCGACGAGCATCTGGCCGGGTACCGCGGATTTGACCCCTGACGCGCTCAATTACGGCTGGCGGGATTACGGCGCCCGGGTGGGGATCTGGCGCACGATCGGGGCCCTCGACCGGCACGGCATCCGCCCCAGCGTGCTGCTGAACTCGGCTGTCATCCAACATCATCCGCAGATCGTCGCCGCCGGGGTGGAACGGAACTGGACCTGGCTGGCGCACGGGCAGACGAACTCGATCCTGCACTCCGGACTGACCGTCGACGAGGAGCGTCGGGTTCTGGCCGAGATCGCCGATGACATCGCCGGTGCCACGGGCCGCCGCCCGTTGGGCTGGATGGGCCCTGGCTTGACCGAAACCGCGCACACTCCGGAGCTGTTGGCCGAACTCGGTTTTCGCTATGTCCTCGACTGGACCAACGACGACCAGCCCTACCCGCTCACCGTACCGGGCATGCTCAGTGTGCCGTATTCGGTGGAGCTCAATGACCTCCTGATCTTCGGAAAAGGTTTCACCGGGCCGGAATTCGTCCAGATGGTCAAAGACCAGTACGAGCAGTTGCACGCCGACTCGGCGACCAGCGGCCGGGTGATGGCGCTGGCTCTGCACCCCTTCGTGATCGGGCAGCCCTTCCGGCACAAGTACCTCGAACAGGTGCTGGAGTACCTGGCCGCGCAGACCGACGCGTGGTTGACGACAAGCGATGAAATCGCGGCGATCCGAAGGGATTGATTGCGAACGCCAACAGCTGCAACACGATGGGCCCCACAATCCTGGACCGTCGTTGTGAGAGGTGTCACACTGCGGTAGGGCGGTGGGGCCGAGGACCGATGGTCCGCACCGCAGGGGAGCGCGGGGAGGACCACGATGACAACGATCACCGGCATTGCCCATCGCACCAACGGCACCGCGCCACCGTCGGTTCCACTTGCCGAGATCGACCTGGGATCGCTCGACTTCTGGGGTCGTGACGACGACGTGCGCGACGGGGCCTTCGCCACCCTCCGACACGACGCCCCGATCTCGTTCTTCGAGGTGGCCGAGTTCGCCGGATTCCCCGCGGGCGCCGGGCACTGGGCGATGACCCGCTATGAGGACGTGCACTTCGTCAGCCGGCACCCTGAGCTGTTCAGCTCGCGTCCCACGAGCACGACACTCAACGACGTTCCTGCCGAGATCGCCGAATTCTTCGGGTCGATGATCACCCTGGACGATCCCCGCCACACCCGGCTGCGGTGCATCGTCAACCGGGCCTTCACTCCCAAGGTGATCGCACGGATCGAGCAGAGCGTGCGGGACCGGGCCCGCCGGCTGGTGTCGGAGTTGGTGGACGCGCATCCGGATGGCACTGCGGACTTCGTCGACGAGGTGGCTTCGCCGCTGCCACTGCAGATCATCTGCGACATGATGGGCGTGCCGGAGGAAGACCAGGCCAAGCTGTTCCACTGGACCTCCGTCATCATGGGGGCCGGGGACGACGAGGTATCACCTGATGAGTTCGGCGATTATCTGCAGGTGGCCACCGAACTCGCCGGGTACGGCGTCGCATTGGCCGAACAGCGCCGCGAGCATCCAGGTGACGACCTGACGACCAGTCTGGTGCAGGCCGAAGTCGACGGAGAACGCTTGTCGTCCAACGAGATCGCGTCGTTCTTCATCCTGCTGACGGCAGCGGGCAACGATACGACCCGAAATGCGATCAGCCACGGCATGGTCGCGCTGAGCCGTTACCCGGAAGAGCGCGCGAGGTGGTGGAACGACTTCGACGCGGTGTCGCCGACGGCAGTGGAGGAGATCGTGCGGTGGGCGTCACCGATCATCTTCATGCGGCGCACCCTCACCGAGGACCTGGAACGCGGCGGCGTCCAGATGAAGGCCGGTGACAAGGTTTCGATGTGGTACAACTCGGCCAATCGTGACGAGCAGATCTTCGCCGATCCGTGGCGGTTCGATGTGTTGCGAGACCCCAATCCGCATGTCGGATACGGTGGCGGCGGAGTGCATTTCTGCCTGGGCGCCAACCTCGCCCGGCGGGAGATCCGGGTGGCCTTCGACGAGCTGCGTCGCCAGGTGCCGGACATCGTGGCGGTCGGTGAACCGTCGATCCTGCGCTCGGGGTTCGTGCACGGGGTCAAACACCTACCCGTCGCGTGGAGTGCCGTCGGCTAGCGGCGTCACTTCCAGTCGTGAAACGCGGACAGCAGCCGGTCGCGGAACTCCGGGTCCAGGTTCTCGCCGCGGATCCGTCCCAGCGTCTCGACGGTGGTCTGCAACTGCTGGATGTAGTTCTGGCAGCCGTCGCAGTCGACCAGGTGGATGTCGAAGCGCGCCCTGGTATCCAGGTCGAGGGAACCGTCGAGATAGGCCGTGACCAGTTCCACGAGTTCGTTGCAGTTCATCGACGCGTCCATCGCGGTCACACCTTCTCCTTCAGGTAATCCTCGAGCACCTGGCGCACGGCGGCCCGGCCCCGGTGCAGCAACACCCGCTGATTGGCCGTGCTGATCTCGAGCAGGGTGCTGACCTCGGCGGATTCGAAGCCCAGCACGTCCCGGAGGGTCACCACCTGGCGCTGGCGCAGTGGCAACCTGTCGAGTTCGCGGCGCGCCACCTCCATCAGTTCCCCGCCGAGAACCGAACCTTCCGGAGTATCCGGGAAGGGGACGGGCGCCTCGTCCTCCTTCCAGTGGCCCGGCCAGGTGTCGCCGGCCCGGAACCGGGCGGGATCCACGGTGCCGCCGCTGGCCGCGAGCACCTCGAGGTCGGTGAGGCGTCGCTCCCTCACGCCGCGGCCTTTGGCGATGTTCACCATGATTGTGAAAAGCCATGTGCGCAGCGATGATCGGCCCTCGAACCGGTCGATTCCTCGCAGTACGGCGATCCAGGTTTCCTGGACGACCTCCTCGGCGAGTTCATGCGTCGAGACGTAGCCACGCGCCACCCGCAACATCGTCGGGGTGTGGAGGTCGACGAGTGCGGTGAAGGCCGCCTCATCGCCGGCGCGCAGGGCGGCGATGACGACGGCCTCGGTTTCGGCCGCGCTCGTGGCCATTGCTGAATCGTAACGACTCAACGGCGTTGGGCGGCCCGGATGGACAGCGCATCGAGCAAGGTCCACACCGATATGCCCAGCAGTGCGAGATCCTTGACGAGGAACTGGCCGGTCGCCGACAGCACCGGAAAGCCGCCGGCCGACGCTTCGCTGACACCCGGCGTGGTGAACATGAAGCTGATGGTGGCGACGAACAGTCCGATCGCCAGCACGCTGCCCACCGCCGACGCCCGCGGGAACCACGGCCTGACCGCCAACAACGCCGCCGTCACGAGCTCGAGCACGCCGAGCAGGGCCGAGAACGTGGTGACCGAGAAGATGCCGTACATCCAGCTCATCAATGGGCTGTTGGCGACGAGTGGCTCGATTCCCTGAGCCTCGTAGGAGGTGAACTTCATCGCCCCGATCCAGGCGATGACCGCCACGAGTCCGTAACGCGGCAGCAGCGTTCCGGCGGTGGTGAGGACGGATCGGGCGCGGACGGCGCTCGGACCCAGGGGTTGATGGATGACGCTCATGGTCGGTCCCTTCGAGTTCGGATGCTTACCGAACTGAGTGCCTGCCGAGGCGCCGAGCGTTACACCGTAGGTTGATACCCGTGGATACCCCGATTGCTGTCGTCACCGGGGCGAGCCGCGGTGCGGGCCGCGGGATCGCCGCGGCCCTGCTCGCCTCGGGCTGGCGGGTGTATGTCACCGGGCGGACGGTGACCGATCCGGCCGACGGCGGCATCGCCGTCCAAGTCGACCACTCCGACGACGCGGCCGTGGCTGCGCTGTTCGAGCGGATCGGCGAGCAGGAGGGCCGGCTGGACCTCCTGGTCAACAACGCCGCCGCGATCCACGACGACCTGGTCAACCCGAAACCGTTCTGGGCGAAGCCGATCGCTTTGGCCGACGTGCTCGACGTCGGGCTGCGCTCGGCCTACGTGGCGTCCTGGCACGCCGCGCCGCTGCTGGTGGCCGCCGGCCGTGGGTTGATCGCGTTCACGTCGTCGCCCGGATCGGTCTGCTACATGCACGGGCCCGCCTACGGAGCCCAGAAGGCGGGCGTGGACAAGCTGGCCGCCGACATGGCGGTCGACTTCGCCGATACCGGGGTGTCGACGGTGTCGATCTGGATGGGCATCCTGCTCACCGAGAAGTTCAAGGCCGCGTTCGCCGGCCACCCCGACGCTCTCGCCAAGACGGCCGAGCATGCCGAAACTCCGGAATTCACCGGCTATCTCATCGATGCACTGTATCGCGATCCGGACTTGGCGCAGCTGTCGGGAAAGACGGTCATCGGTGCCGAACTCGCGACCCGCTACGGCATCACCGACGAAGGCGGACGGGTGCCGCCGTCGCATCGGGACATGCTGGGGGCTCCGCGGGAACCCAGTTCGGTCGTCGTCAGGTAGTCACCGCCGCCGGAACCCGGTGTGGCTGCGGATCAGCGGGAGCGTCGCGAGCGTGGCGAACCCGGGTTCGGCCTCGCACACCGCGGGCACCGCGTTGAGGACCTGCATCGCCGTGGCGACGTTCGCTGCCCGGACATGCTCGGCCATGGTGGCCTCGCGGGTGAAGCTGGCCAGGGCGAAGAAGTGGGTCTGCATCGACGGATCGCCCTCGATGGTCAGCGTCCAGCCGTGCTTGGGCCGCGGCCAGTGGTCCGGGTACTCGTTGCCGACGGTCCACAGGGTCTCGATCTCGACGAGCGGCTCGCCGTCGCGCACCCCGACCCAGTTCCACCGCTGCCCGGCAGTGGTGCCGGCTTCCAGGACATGGTCGAAGATCTGGTGGTCGTGCCGGGCGGCGACCGCTTCCACCGATGAGGTGACCTCGTCGATGTCGGCGCCCAGCGCATCGGCCAGCAGCCACACCTGCTCGGTGAACAATTCGTTGTTGAACGCCAGGAATTCGGTTGTGCCCACGCCGATCTCATCCACCGGCCGGCCGAACGACATGTTGTCGAAGGTGATGTGGGTGCTGTCGTAGTCCGACCAGTCGGCACGCTCCTGCAGCGTGATCTTGTCGATCCGCCTGCTCATTCCCGACAACGCCAACGGCAGCGCGCCGGACAGGTTCCCGGGGTTCAGGCCGCTGCCGTGCACCGACGTCCCACCCGCCGCGCAGGCGGCCAGCAGCCGGTCTCGGTCGGGCTCCGGCATCCGTTGCGGGTGGAACAGGAACGCGGTCGTCACCACGTTCTTGCCGCCGGCCAGCAGTGCGCACACGTCATCCAGGTTCGTGACCCGCGGCGTGTAGACGACGCAGTCGGCCTGCAGATCGAGGATGGCCTGCACATCGGTGGTGGCCAGCACGCCGATCGGCGCCCGGCCCAGCAGTTCACCGACGTCGAGGCCATTCTTGGCGTCCGAGTACACCCGCACCCCGACCAGCTCGAGGTCCGGCCGGTCGTCCAGCGTCGCCGCCAGCGTCTCGACACCCACCGCGCCGGTGCCCCACTGAATCACCCGATATGCCACGTGTTTTCGCCTCCCGTATCGCCGCCTTGGAGATAGTTCGACAGGCTAGTCAATTTGTGGCGCGGTGTACCGCGGTCGGCGAAATGGGTCGGGCTCGGGTGCGGCGTCAGATTCCGGCCAGATAGCGGCGCGTCACCACCCGTTGGAGCAGTCGTGTCACCGGCCCGCCCAACCGGCTCCACCAGGTGGCCGGCCGGGAGAAGGCGACCACCTCGGCGTGCACCGTGTCGGCGGCGGGGTCGTAGCGCACCGAGAACAACTCCTCGCCCGATTCGGGGTGACCGGCCAGGGTTCCGTACGCGAAACCGATCCGGTCGGGTTCGTCGAGCACATAGACCACCCGGCATGGCGCCGGAACGGGTCCGATCCGGACCACCAGTTCCGTACCCACCGCGGCGGCTTCGGTGCTGGCCTGGACCCGCAGACCCGCACCGCGCTGCATACCCCAGCGCAGCACGTCCGCGCCGGCTTGTTCGAAGCGGTCGCGGCCGGTGCCGATCGGCGCCGAGGCGCGGATGTGGCGGTACCCCGCGGGCAGGTCGCCGGCGGTGGCGCCCACCTCGGGATAGGTCAACGACCGCCGCGCCAGGTCATGCAGTTTCACGTCACCACCATGGCACTAATACGGTGGTTTCGTGGCCCCAGAAACAACGCACCCCGGCGGAGGGTTCAACCCGCCCGACCCGACCGATCGCGGCGGCCCCGATTACGGCCGTTTCATCGAGGCGGTGCGCACGCTGCAGGACCACGCTCGCGGCGCCGACGCGCCGGACGACGTGATCACCGAAGCCGCCGACCTGCTCGAGAAGGTTTCGGCGCTGCTGGCCCCCTATGAGGCCGACGAATGGAATTCACCGTCCGGCCGTCGAATGGACCTGCCCAACCGTGGCAACGTCAACAATGTGCCGGTCCACCTGGAACGCACCGCCGACAACCGCATCGCCGGAACCGCCCACTTCCGGCGCTTCCACCTCGGCCGCAACGGTGCCGTGCACGGTGGCTCACTGGCGCTGCTGTTCGATTCACTGCTCGGGTATACCGCGGCCAAACTGACCGGCAGCATGTACCAGCGCACCGCGTATCTGCACGTCAATTACCGCAAGATCGCCCCGATCCAGAAGGATCTGCAGGTGCAGGCCGGCATCGACCGCATCGAGGGACGCAAGATCTTCGTCGAGGGACGATTGCTCGACGGCGACGACGTGCTCGCCGAGGCCGAGGCTTTGTTCGTGCGACTCAAGCCGGGGCAGCCATGAGCCTCTCGGAGAACCTGGCCGAGGTGAAGCGGCGCTGGACGGCATGGCGGGACAAGCTTCGCGCGCGCCCGGCCGCCGACTTCGCCTACCGGATCGCCATCGGCGTCTTCGGCACGATCGTGCTGGCGGTCGGCATCATCGCCATTCCGTATCCCGGCCCCGGCTGGGCCATCGTGTTCCTCGGCTTGGCGATCCTGGCCAGCGAGTTCGCCTTCGCCAAGCGGGCGCTGCACTACGTCCGGGTGCGCTACGACGCCGTCATGGCCTGGTTCGACCGCCAGCACATCGCGGTCAAGGGTCTCAGCGCGGCGTTCACCGGATTGATCGTGGTGGCCACGCTGTGGCTGTTCGGTGTGATCGGCTGGAGTGCGGGCCTGGTCGGGCTGGAGCAGCCGTGGCTCAAGAGCCCGATCGGCATGGGGTCTTGAGCCACGGGCCCGCAGGGGTCCTGATCAGCAACACCGATGACCCACACGGATAGCATGGTCGCGTTCGCACTAGCCCTCGCATGGTAGGAGACTCCCCGATGAGCGCCGCCCCCAGCCCAGCCCTCGCTGCCCCGATCCGGGTCGCGGCCGGGACTACCGCCGGCGCGGCGGTGCGCGAGGCGGATCTGCCCAGTCGAGGAACGCCCGACGCGATCGTGGTGGTGCGCGACGGCGAGGGACGCCTGCGCGACTTGTCGTGGACCCCGGACACCGATGTCGAGGTGACGCCGGTGGCCGCCAACACCGAGGACGGCCGCAGCGTGATCCGGCACTCGTGCGCCCACGTGCTGGCCCAAGCTGTGCAGGACCTCTTCCCGCAGGCCAAGCTGGGTATCGGGCCGCCGATCACCGACGGCTTCTATTACGACTTCGACGTCGCCGAGCCGTTCACGCCCGAGGACCTGGAGAAGCTCGAAAAGCGCATGCAGAAGATCGTCAAGGACGGTCAGCTGTTCTCCCGGCGCGTCTACGACTCCAAGGACCAGGCCCGCGAGGAACTGGCCAACGAGCCGTACAAGCTCGAGCTTGTCGACGACAAGTCCGGCGCGGATGACCCGGAGGTCATGGAAGTCGGCGGCGATGAGCTGACGGCCTACGACAACCTCAACGCCCGCACCAAGGAGCGGGTCTGGGGCGATCTGTGCCGCGGCCCCCACATCCCGACCACCAAGTACATCCCGGCGTTCAAGCTGACCCGCAGCAGCGCGGCGTACTGGCGTGGCGACCAGAACAACGCCAGCCTGCAGCGGGTCTATGGCACGGCCTGGGAGTCGCAGGAGGCCCTGGACCGGCACCTCGAGCTGATCGAGGAGGCGCAGCGCCGCGACCACCGCAAGCTCGGTGTCGAGCTGGACCTGTTCAGCTTCCCCGACGAGCTCGGCTCGGGTCTGCCGGTGTTCCACCCTCGGGGCGGCGTGATCCGTAAGGAGCTGGAGGACTACTCGCGGCGCAAGCACTCCGAGGCCGGCTACGAGTTCGTCAACACCCCGCACATCACCAAGGAACACCTGTACATCACCTCGGGCCACCTGGAGTGGTACGCCGACGGCATGTACCCGCCGATGCACATCGACGCGGAGTACAACGAGGACGGCACGGTGCGCAAGCCCGGGCAGGACTACTACCTCAAGCCGATGAACTGCCCGATGCATCACCTGATCTACCGGGCCCGGGGCCGCTCATACCGCGAACTTCCGTTGCGGCTCTTCGAGTTCGGCTCGGTGTACCGGTACGAGAAGTCCGGTGTGGTGCACGGGCTGACCCGGGTGCGCGGCATGACTCAGGACGACGCGCACATCTACACCACGCGGGAGCAGATGCGCGACGAGCTGACCTCGCTGCTGCAGTTCGTGCTCGACCTGCTCTCCGATTACGGTCTGGACGACTACTACCTGGAGCTGTCCACCAAGGATCCCGACAAGTACGTGGGCTCCGACGAGATGTGGGACGAGGCCACCGAGACCCTGCGGTCGGTCGCCGAAGCCTCGGGTCTGGATCTGGTGCCGGATCCGGGCGGCGCGGCGTTCTACGGGCCCAAGATCTCCGTCCAGGTCAAGGATGCGCTGGGCCGCAACTGGCAGATGTCCACGATCCAGCTGGACTTCAACATGCCCGACCGGTTCGAGCTGGAGTACACCGCGGCCGACGGGTCGCGCCGGCGCCCCGTTCTGATCCACCGCGCGCTGTTCGGTTCGATCGAGCGGTTCTTCGGCGTCCTCACCGAGCACTACGCGGGCGCATTCCCGGCCTGGCTGGCGCCGGTGCAGGTGGTCGGAATCCCCGTCGCCGATGCCCACTTGGATTACCTGTATGACGTTGCCGCCAAACTGAAGTCGCGCGGCGTGCGCGTCGAGGTCGACGGCAGCGACGACCGGATGGCGAAGAAAATCGTCAACCACACCAACCTGAAGGTGCCGTTCATGCTGCTGGCGGGGGACAAGGACATAGAAGCCGGCGCCGTGTCTTTCCGGTTCGGTGACCGCACGCAGATCAACGGCGTGCCCGTCGACGAGGCGGTGGAGGCGATCGTCAAGTGGATCGCCGGCCGCAACAACGTGGTGCCGACGGCGGACCTGGTCAAGGTGTGATGAGCGCTTGCGCGAAGAGCCGAAGGGTGGGAACCACGCAATGACGGGCGACGAGCGGTCGATCGTGGACCCCGGCGGCGAAGACGCCATCATCGACCATGGCGTGGGTGAACCCGACCACTTGCAGCGGCTGTGGACACCGCACCGCATGAGCTACATCGTCGATGCGGTCAAGAACGACAACAAGATCGGCTCGGCCGGCTCGTCGCAGCCGTTCACCGACATCCCCGAGATGTCCGACGAGGACGGGCTCATGGTGGCCCGCGGGGAACTGGTCTACGCGGTGCTCAACCTCTACCCGTACAACCCGGGCCATCTCATGGTGGTGCCCTACCGGCGGGTGTCGGAGCTGGAGGACCTGACCGAGCCCGAGAGTGCTGAGCTGATGGCGTTCACGCAGAAGGCGATTCGCGTCATCAAGGCCGTCTCGCGTCCGCACGGGTTCAATGTCGGACTGAACCTGGGCATCTCGGCGGGCGGATCGCTCGCCGAGCACCTGCACATGCATGTGGTGCCGCGCTGGGGCGGCGACGCGAACTTCATCACGATCATCGGTGGCGCCAAGGTTATTCCGCAGCTGCTGAGCGAGACGCGGGAGCTGCTGGCCACGGAATGGGCTCGCCAGTCAGGGCGAGGACAGCGACGGGATATGGATCCGTGAGCAACCTCTTCCTGATGAGCCGGGCGGCCTACGCGAAGCTGTCGCGGCCGGTGGCCAAGGCGGCGCTGCGCGCGGGTCTCACCCCCGACATCGTCACCATCGTCGGTACCGCCGGGTCGGTCACCGCCGCACTGACCCTGTTCCCGATCGGTCAGTTGTGGTGGGGCGCGTTCGCCGTGTTCCTCTTCGTGCTCGCCGACATGCTCGACGGGGCGATGGCCCGGGAACGCGGGGGCGGCACCCGGTTCGGCGCCGTACTGGACGCGGCGTGTGACCGTATCGCCGACGGCGCCATTTTCGCCGGCCTGCTGTGGTGGGCGGCGTTCGGCCTGCACAACTCGACGCTCGTGGTCGCGCTCCTGATCTGCCTGGTCACCTCACAGGTGATCTCCTACATCAAGGCGCGCGCCGAGGCCAGCGGGTTGCGCGGGGACGGCGGCATCATCGAGCGCCCGGAGCGACTGGTGATCGTGCTGGTCGGGGCGGGGCTCTCGGGTGTGCCGTTCCTGCACATCCCATGGCTGCTGCACGTTGCGGCCTGGCTGCTGGCGGTGGCCAGCGTCATCACCGTGGCACAGCGGATACACGCGGTGCGCACCTCGCCGGGCGCCATGGACCTGCTGCCGCTGCAGCCGTCGCCGCCGGACAACGGCGACACAAAGGAGCCGGGAGCCTCGTGAACATCCCGTTTTCCGGACAGGTGACCGACCTGGGTTATGCGGCAGGTTGGCAACTGGTCCGATCGATGCCGGAAGTACTGGCGCGCAACATCTTCGACGCGGGTGCCTGGTACGCCGCCCGGGATGGTGGTCCGCAGCAGCTGCGCAAGAATCTGGCCAGGGTGATCGGCGTGCCGCCGGCCGAGGTGCCGGACGAGCTGATGCGTGCTTCACTGGCCTCATACGCCCGGTACTGGCGGGAGGCGTTCCGGTTGCCGTCGATGGATCTGACCGCTGTGGCAAAGCGTCTCGACGAGGTGTTCGTCGGCGCGGACAAGCTGCGGGTCGCCCACGAAGCGGGCCGCGGCGCAGTGCTGGCGTTGCCGCACAGTGGCAACTGGGACATGGCCGGCGTGTGGCTGGCCCAGCAGTTCGGCACCTTCGCCACCGTCGCCGAACGGCTCAAGCCCGAATCGCTGTACCGGCGGTTCATCGACTACCGGGAAAGCCTCGGGTTCGAGGTCTTCCCGCTGTCCGGCGGGGAACGTCCGCCGTTCGAGGTGCTCTCGGAACGGTTGCGGGACAACATGTTCGTCTGTCTGATGGCTGACCGCGACCTCACCCGCAATGGTGTCGAGGTCAAGTTCTTCGGTGAACTCACCCGGATGCCCGCAGGTCCGGCCAAGTTGGCCATCGCAACCGGCGCACCGCTGCATCCGGCGCATGTCCACTACGACGGGGACGATTGTGTGGTCGAGATCTTCGATGCCATCGACACCTCCTCGAAGGATGTCACGGTGGTGACCCAGGCACTGGCCGACCGGTTCGCCACGAACATCGCCGCCCACCCCGCCGACTGGCACATGCTGCAGCCGCAATGGCTGGCCGACCTGTCCGACGAACGCCGCGCCCGACTGGGTACCACCTGATGAGCGCTTGCGCGAAGAGGCGACGGAGCTAGCCATGCGTATCGGGATGGTCTGCCCCTATTCGTTCGATGTGCCGGGCGGGGTGCAATCCCATGTGCTGCAGCTGGCCGAGGTGATGCGTGCGGGTGGGCACGACGTCAGCGTCCTGGCTCCGTCGTCACCGCACGTGAAACTGCCGGAGTACGTGGTGTCGGGCGGCAAGGCCGTCCCGATTCCGTACAACGGATCGGTGGCGCGGCTGCGGTTCGGGCCCGCCACCCACCGCAAGGTCAAGAGGTGGCTGCTCGAGGGGGACTTCGACGTGCTGCACCTGCACGAACCCAACGCGCCCAGCCTGTCCATGTTGGCGCTGCAGGCGGCCGAAGGCCCGATCGTGGCGACCTTTCACACCTCGACGACAAAATCGTTGACACTCAGCGTGTTCCAGGGAATTCTGCGTCCCTTCCACGAGAAGATCGTCGGCCGCATCGCGGTGTCCGACCTGGCCCGGCGCTGGCAGATGGAGGCCCTCGGCTCGGATGCGGTCGAGATCCCCAACGGTGTCGACGTACCCTCGTTCGCGAATGCGCCTCGGCTGGAAGGCTATCCGCGGCCCGGCCGCAGCGTGTTGTTCCTCGGGAGGTTCGACGAACCCCGCAAGGGCATGCCGGTGCTGCTCGGTGCCCTGCCGAAACTGGCGCGGCGCTTCGCCGACATCGAGATCCTGATCGTGGGCCGTGGCGATGAAGACGCGCTGCGGGAGGAGGCCGGCGACCTGGCCGGGCACCTGCGCTTCCTCGGACAGGTCGACGACGATGCGAAGGCCGCGGCCATGCGCAGCGCCGACATCTACTGCGCACCCAACCTGGGCGGCGAGAGCTTCGGCATCGTGCTGGTCGAGGCGATGGCGGCGGGTACCGCCGTGGTGGCCAGCGAGCTGGACGCCTTCAACCGCGTGCTCGACGGTGGCCAGGCCGGCCGGCTGGTACCGGTCGGCGATGCCGATGCACTGGCCGACGCCCTGATCGAGGTGCTCGGCGACGACGCGCTGCGCGAGCGGTACATCGACGCGGCCACCGAGCGGGTTGCCCGGTACGACTGGTCGGTGGTGGCCGGCCAGATCATGCGGGTGTACGAGACGGTGGCCAGCCCGGGGGTCAAAGTGCAGGTGGGTGACTAGACATGACCACCTGGATCGTGATCGCGGCACTGGTTGTCCTGGTGATTCTCTTGCTGGTTGGGGGATGGGCCTACCAGACCGCCAACCGGCTCGACCGGCTGCACGTGCGCTACGACCTGTCGTGGCAGGCCCTCGACGGCGCGCTGGCCCGCCGGGCCGTGGTGGCGCGGGCCGTGGCCATCGACGCCTACGCCGGAGCTGCCGAGGGTAAGCGGCTCGCGGCGCTGGCCGATGCCGCCGAGCGGGCACCGCGCGCCGCGCGGGAGGCCGCCGAGAACGAATTGTCGGCCGCGTTGTCCGCGGTCGACCCGGCCGATCTGCCGGTGGCTCTGGTCGCCGAGCTGGCCGACGCGGAAGCCCGGGTGCTGCTGGCCCGGCGCTTCCACAACGACGCGGTGCGCGACACCCTGGCCCTGCGGGAACGTCCGGCCGTGCGGGCGCTGCGTCTCGGTGGAACCGCCGCCCTGCCAACCTATTTCGAGATCGTGGAGACTCCCGACGCTCAAGCGGTACCCAACCTGGGGGCGAACCCGGTGAGCCGCCGGACCTCGGCGCGGATTGTGCTGCTCGACGAAACCGGCGCGGTGCTGCTGCTGCGCGGCAGTGACCCCGCCCTCGACGACCCGGACCGGCCCGCGCCGCGCTGGTGGTTCACCGTCGGTGGGGCGGTCCAGCCCGGTGAGGATCTGGCGGCAGCGGCCGCGCGCGAACTCGCCGAGGAGACCGGGTTGCAGGCCACGCCGGCCGAGCTCATCGGGCCGGTCTGGCGCCGCGATGCCGTCATCGACTTCAACGCTTCGGTGATCCGCAGCGAGGAGTACTTCTTCATCCACCGGACCGCCCGGTTCGAGCCGTCGGCCACCGGGCGCACGACGCTGGAACGGCACTACATACACGGGCACCGTTGGTGCGATGCGACAATGATCGCCGAGTTGGTTGCCGGCGGGGAGGCCGTGTATCCGCTTCAACTGGGTGAGCTGCTGGCTCAGGCCAATGAACTGGCCGAACAGCCGGCAGCGCCGCTGGTGAGTACGCGCGGATCTGCGCATCGCGAGCTGCAAGCCATCCGGTGATTGCGGATTTAATGGATTTGGCGGCTCCATTAGACTGAATCAGTAGCAATTGGAGGAGATAGCAGTGGATACCGCGGCGCAGAACGGTCAGAACCACCAGAACGGTTCGAGCAACGAGACCGGTACCGCGCGGGTGAAGCGCGGTATGGCTGAGATGCTCAAGGGTGGGGTGATCATGGATGTGGTCACCCCTGAGCAGGCCAAGATCGCCGAGGGTGCGGGGGCGGTGGCGGTGATGGCCCTGGAGCGGGTGCCCGCCGACATTCGTGCGCAGGGTGGGGTGTCGCGCATGTCGGATCCGGACATGATCGAGGGCATCATCGAGGCGGTGACCATTCCGGTGATGGCCAAGGCCCGGATCGGGCATTTCGTCGAGGCGCAGATCCTGCAGTCCTTGGGTGTGGATTACATCGACGAGTCCGAGGTGCTGACCCCGGCCGATTACACCAACCACATCGACAAGTGGCGTTTCACCGTGCCGTTCGTGTGTGGTGCGACCAATCTGGGTGAGGCGCTGCGCCGGATCACCGAGGGCGCGGCGATGATCCGGTCCAAGGGTGAGGCCGGCACCGGCGATGTCTCGAATGCGACCACTCACATGCGCAAGATCGGCGGGGAGATCCGTCGCCTGTCCTCGCTGAGTGAGGATGAGTTGTACGTGGCGGCCAAGGAGTTGCAGGCGCCCTTTGACTTGGTGGTGGAGGTGGCGCGGGCCGGCAAGCTGCCGGTCACGTTGTTCACCGCGGGCGGGATCGCCACCCCGGCTGATGCGGCGATGATGATGCAGCTCGGTGCCGAGGGTGTGTTCGTGGGTTCGGGGATCTTCAAGTCGGGCAACCCGGCGCAGCGGGCCGCCGCGATCGTCAAGGCGACCACGTTCTACGACGATCCCGATGTGTTGGCCAAGGTGTCGCGCGGGCTGGGCGAGGCCATGGTCGGCATCAACGTCGAGGACATCGCCCAGCCACACCGCCTCGCCGAACGCGGCTGGTAAGAATCCTGCATGGCGATTGAAGAGATCCTCGATCTGGAGCAGCTCGAGGTCAACATCTATCGCGGTGGGGTGTTCAGCCCGGAGTCGGGTTTCCTGCAACGCACCTTCGGCGGCCATGTTGCCGGTCAGTCGCTGGTCTCGGCGGTGCGCACGGTCGACCCGACGTTCCAGGTGCACTCCCTGCACGGTTACTTCCTGCGCCCGGGCGATGCCAGGGCGCCATCGGTGTACACCGTCGAGCGCATCCGTGACGGTGGTTCGTTCTGCACCCGCCGGGTGAGCGCGATCCAGCACGGCGAGACGATCTTCACCATGTCGGCGTCCTTCCAGACCGACCAGACCGGTATCGAGCATCAGGACCCCATGCCCGATGCGCCAGGCCCCGACGATCTGCCCGGGTTCCGGTCCGGGGGAGCGTTCGACGACGCCGGCTTCGCGCAGTTCGACGAATGGGACGTGCGGATCGTTCCGCGGGACCGGGTGGCCCGGCTGCCGGGCAAGGCATCGCAGCAGCAGGTGTGGTTCCGCCACCGTGATCCGCTGCCCGATGACCACGTTCTGCACATCTGCGCGCTGGCCTACATGAGCGATCTGACCCTGCTGGGCTCGGCTCAGGTGAACCATCTCGACGTGCGCAAGCACCTGATGGTGGCATCGCTGGACCACGCCATGTGGTTCATGCGGCCGTTCCGTGCCGACGAGTGGCTGCTCTACGACCAGTCCTCACCGTCGGCCTGCGGCGGGCGCGCGCTGACCCAGGGCAAGATCTTCAACCGCTACGGCGAGATGGTGGCCGCCGTGATGCAGGAGGGGCTGACCCGTTACCAGCGGAGTTTCACCCCGCCAGAGAGCTCGTGACTCCGCACGTCGGGGTGCTCGCCCTGCAGGGCGACACCCGCGAGCATCTGGCTGCGCTGCGCGAGGCGGGCGCCGAGGCGTCGACCGTGCGAAGGCTCTCCGAGCTCGACGCGGTCGACGCGCTGGTGATCCCGGGCGGAGAGTCCACCGCGATGAGCCATCTGCTGCGCGAGTTCGATCTGCTCGAACCGTTGCGGGCGCGGATCGCCGACGGGTTGCCGTGTTACGGCTCGTGCGCCGGCATGATCCTGTTGGCCAGTGAGATCGCCGATGCCGGGGTCGAGGGCCGGGCGGCGCTGCCGTTGAAAGGTATCGACATGACGGTGCGGCGCAACGCCTTTGGCCGCCAGGTCGATTCCTTCGAGGGGAACATCGACTTCGAGGGTCTGGACACCCCGGTGCATGCGGTGTTCATCCGGGCACCATGGGTCGAGCGGGTCGGTGCCGGCGTGACCGTGCTGGCCCGCGCCGCGGACCACATCGTCGCGGTGCGCCAGGGTTCGATGCTGGCCACCGCGTTCCATCCGGAGATGACCGGAGACCGCCGGATTCACAAGCTGTTCGTCGACTCGCTCTGATTCCAGCGAATCCACGGCGGATCCATAGCTCGGACACAACCTGTGCCGACCTAATGGTCGTGTGACGACGACGCTCGACGCCGCCCCCGCCCGGAAATTCTCCGAAGTTTCATGGATCACCCGTGAGCGGTCGGCGCTGTCGGCACTGCTGTTCGCCACCACCCTGGCCTACCTGTGGCACATCACCCGCAACGGCATGGCCAACCAGTTCTACGCGGCCGCCGCGCAGGCCGGATCGATGAACTGGGAGGCGCTGCTGTTCGGCTCGCTGGACCCGGCCAACTTCATCACCGTCGACAAACCGCCGCTGTCGCAATGGGTGATGGGGCTCTCCGGCCAGTTGTTCGGTTTCAGCAGCGCCGGCATGCTCATCCCCGAGGCGATGATGGGCGTCGGCTCGGTCTGGCTGCTCTACTCGACGGTCCGGCGGGTCAGCGGCCCGGCGGCGGGGCTGCTGGCCGGGGCCGCGCTGGCGCTGACCCCGGTGGCCGCGTTGATGTTCCGGTTCAACAATCCCGATGCCGTGATGGTGTTGCTGATGACCGCCGCGGCATACTGCACCGTGCGGGCAGTGCCGCGTCGCGACGCCCGTTGGCTGGTATTCGCCGGAGTGGCACTGGGTTTCGCGTTCCTGGCCAAGATGCTCGAGGGTTTGATGGTGATGCCCGCGATCGGTCTGGTGTATCTGGTCGCGGCCACGGTGCCGCTGCGCCGACGTCTGCTGTACCTGCTCTGGGCGCTGGCCGCATTCGTCCTCTCGGCCGGTTGGTTCGTGGTGCTCACCCTGGTGTGGCCCGCCTCGTCGCGGCCCTACCTGGCTGGGTCCACCGACGACAACTTCATGAATCTGGTGTTGGGATACAACGGGTTCGGCCGGGTGCTGGGGCACGGCCACGGGCCTGCCGGCACTTCCGGCCCGGTAGCCGGCCACCCGGGCGGCTTCGGCGGCCAGGGGATGACGCGGTTGTTCACCGGCGAGTTCGGCTTCGAGAACGGCTGGCTGCTGCCGGCCGCCGTGCTGGCCACGGGTTTGGTTCTGGTCTCGGCGCGTCGCCGTCCGCGCACCGACCTGACCCGCGCCGGGGCCATCCTGTTCGGCAGTTGGCTACTGATCGACGGGTTGGTACTCAGTGTGATGAGGAGCAGCGTCCACCCCTACTACTGCCTGTCGCTGGCGCCGGCGGTGGCGGCGTTGTTCGGCATCGGTGTCACCGAGGCATGGCTGGGCCGCGAGTCCCGATTCCACCGGATCGGCTTGGCGGCAATGCTTTTGGTGACCGCCGGATGGAGTTGGTGGATTCTGGGCCGCAACCCGCACTGGTTGCCACCGCTGCGCTGGGTGATCGCCGCGGTCGCCGTGGCGACGGTGGCCGCCCTGCTGTGGGCGCTGCACCGCGCCGACCGACCCCGGCTGGCGATCAGCGCCGTGGCCTTGGCCGTGACAGCCGGCCTGGCCGGGCCGGCGGCGTACACGCTGGCCACCATCGGACAGCCGCACGGCGGTGGTAGCCCCACCGTCGGGCCCCCTGGCGCCGGCGGCGGATACGGCGGACGCAGGACCCTTTCCGACAACCGGCAACTGGCCGAGATGTTGCGCACCACCGACACCACCTGGTCCGCCGCGGTCGATCGGTCTTCGGCGGCGGCCGGCCTGGAATTGTCCTCGCACACCGCGGTGATGGCGATCGGCGGATTCACCGGAACCGACCCGGTGCCGACACTGGCCGAGTTCCAGGACGCGGTCACGCGTGGACTGGTCACCTACTACCTCAAGCCGAGAGTGATCACGTCCCATGGGCATTGGTTCGTCGGTCGCGCCCACACCGAGATCGCGAGCTGGGTGAGCCGGAACTTCGCGCCGATTCAGGTCGGCTCCGACATCGCCTACGACCTGCGGGCGCCGTTGCGCAGTTGACGTGAGCTCAGCGGGCGGCCCCTTCGACGGTGACGCCGGCCGCCTTCTCCATCGGCTTGACCACCGTGGTGAAGTCGGATTCGGGACCTTCGTCACCCAGCGTCCGTTCCCAGATTCGCCGCACGGTCTCGGCCATCTCGACCGGCACGCCGAGGGCTCTGGTCTCGTCGAGGTAGAGCCGGACGTCCTTGGCCATCAACCCGGTCGCGAAGCCGTAGTCGAACGTGCGGGGGAGTACGGCACGCGGGAATTTGTCGCGGCTGGCGTGCGTGCCGCCCGATCCGGCGTTGAGCACGTCGATCATCACGTCCGCGCTCAGCCCGGCCTTGACGCCCATCACCATCACCTCGGCGGTCGCGGCCAGCGTGGTGGCGGCCATCAGGTTGTTGATCAGCTTCATGGTCTGGGCGGCCCCGGGCTGTTCGGACACGAAGATCGCTCGCCCGAGGACCTCGAAAATCGGTGCCAGAGACTCGAACTCGGCGCGCGGTCCGGAGACCATCACTGCCAGGGTGCCGGCCCGGGCGCCGTGCATGCCGCCGCTGACCGGGCTGTCCAGGGCGGCGATGCCCTGTGCGCTGAGGACGGCGTGATTGCGTTGTGCGGCTTGACCTCCCACTGTGGAAAGGTCGACGAATCGCCGAACCCGGGATCCGGCTGCGACGTCGGCCACCACCGACTCGCTGACCTGAGGGGTCGGCAGACTGGCCAGCATCGTCTCGGTGCGGTCGGCGACACCGCGCACCGAGTCGGCCGGATGGGCGCCCAGCGCAATCGCTTCGGCCAGGACATCGCCGCGGACATCGAACGCCACGACCGGATGACCGGCGGCCACCAGCCGCGCCATCATCGGAAAGCCCATGTTGCCCAGACCGACGAAGCCGATCTGCGGCCTCACGGCTGCTCGCCGTCCAGTTCGGCGAACACGGTGCGGGCCAACCGGAAACTGTCGACGGCCGCCGGGATTCCGGCGTAGATCCCGACCTGCAGGAAGATCTCGCAGATCTCGTCGCGGGTGACACCGTTGGTGAGGGCGCCGCGGATGTGTGTGCGCAACTCGTTGGGCCGGTTGAGCACGGCGATCATCGCCAGGTTCAGCATGCTGCGCGTCTTGAGTTCCAGTCCGTCACGCCCCCACACCGCGCCCCAGCAGTACTCGGTGACCAGATCCTGCAGCGGCTTGGAGAACGCGTCGGCATTCCCGGCCGCCTGGCGGACGTATTCCTCACCGAGCACCGCGGTGCGTATCGCCCGTCCTTTGTCGTAGGTGTCCTGGTCCATGGCATGCCTTTCGGTTGTCGATTGTTGTCGAATCACGGCGGTGGGGTCATCGCGGACGGACCCCGTCGAGGAACAGGCGCACGCAGGTCCGGATGCGCTCGTCCAGATCGTCGGGGCTCCAGGCCACGCCCCACAGGGCGCCGGTGGCCGGGCCGCCGACGGCCATACTCAGAAATGCGGTGGCCACGATGTCGGGGTCGCCGATCTCGATGATTCCGGCCTCGGCGTGCCGGGTGAGTACCTCGCCGATGAACGTCAGTGCGGGCATGGTGCCCTGGTCGTAAACGAGCCGGAACAGTCGTGGAAAGCGATTGCCTTCCGCGTTGAGGATGCGCTGTAACGCGATGCCCGCCGGGCTGGTGATGCCGGCCAACCGGATCCGGGCGATGGCGAGCAGGGTCTCCTCGAGGTCGTCGGACTCCGCCGCGCGCAGCGTTTCGATCGGAACCAGCCATCGGTCCACGGCGCGTTGCACCGCGGCCTCGAACAGCGTCGCCTTGTCGGGGTACAGACCGTAGATGGTGCGCTTGGCCATCCCGGCGGCGGCCGCGATGCCGTCGATCGTGGAACGCTCGAATCCGTTGTCCAGGAACACTTCCAGCGCACAATCGAGGAGCTCGTGATGCCGTTGCTCGGCCCGCTCTCGGGTGGGCCGGCCCGGGCGTGGCCGCACGGTGACATCTCTTGGCGGCATGGGGGCATGCTAGTCCGTAATGAAACGATGTAGGTGCTATTAATCGTGCCGGCTTGAGCGGCGCGTCGGCGTACGCTGCCACCATGTCTGCGCCAGCGTCGGTCCGGCGCCGCCCCGGCGTCGTCGAGTCGGTGATCAGTTGGATGGCATGGGCCCTCGTCGGCCTGGTCGCCGTGTTGCTGGCGTTCACCGCGATCTTCCCGATGGGCTTCGGTGGGGCGTTTCCCGAACGAGCCGATGAGATCGGGACCCTGGTCATATCGGTGGTGCTCACCCTGGTGACGGTCGTGGTCGCGCCGATCGGCATGGCGATCGGGCATTGGCGGCGCTGGCACATCTGGTACTGGCCGGCGCTGTGCGGTGTCGCGGCGGGCATGACGTTCGCCTCGTTGCAGGCCCTGTAGACGTCGTATCGAGCGCGGCACGACGGGCCACGTAAACTGGAGGGCCGGAGTTTTAACCGGAAAAGGGGCGTACCTGCATGAGCGGCCATTCCAAGTGGGCCACCACCAAGCACAAGAAGGCCGTCATCGATGCCAAGCGCGGCAAGATGTTCGCCAAGCTGATCAAAAACATCGAGGTCGCGGCACGTGTCGGCGGGGGAGACCCGGCCGGTAACCCGACCCTCTACGACGCCATCCAGAAGGCCAAGAAGAGCTCGGTGCCCAACGACAACATCGAGCGGGCCCGCAAGCGCGGCGGTGGTGAAGAGGCCGGCGGCGCCGACTGGCAGAACATCACCTATGAGGGTTACGGCCCCAACGGTGTCGCGGTCCTCATCGAGTGCCTGACCGACAACCGCAACCGCGCGGCCGGTGAGGTGCGCGTCGCGATGACCCGCAACGGCGGCAACATGGCCGACCCGGGATCGGTGGCCTACCTCTTCTCCCGCAAGGGCGTGGTGACGCTGGAGAAGAACGGCCTGACCGAGGACGACGTGCTGATGGCCGTCCTGGAGGCCGGCGCCGAAGAGGTCAACGACCTCGGCGACTCCTTCGAGATCATCTCCGAGCCCACCGACCTGGTCGCGGTGCGCACCGCGCTGCAGGACGCCGGGATCGACTACGACTCGGCCGAGGCCAGCTTCCAGCCCTCGGTGAGCGTGCCCGTCGACCTCGAGGGCGCCCGTAAGGTGCTCAAGCTTGTCGACGCGCTGGAGGACAGCGACGACGTGCAAGACGTGTACACGAACATCGACATCCCCGACGACGTCGCCGCGCAGCTCGACGAGGAGTAGCCACTGCCCGAGCCGCCCGCGTTGGTGAGCGGCTGGATTCAGTGCAGCGCCGTGTCGATGGGCGTGTCTCCGGAGATCACCTCGAAGGTCCGCCCGACGGTCTCCGGTTCGTGCAGGACGGCCAACAGCACACGTGCGACGTCCTCGCGGGGGATGCTGCCGCGTCCGGTGGATTCGGCGACCGTGACATTCCCGGTCCCGGCGTCGTCGGTGAGTCCGCCCGGCCGCACGATCGTGGTGCGCAAGCCCGCCCGGGCCCGCACGTCGGTGTCGGCCTCCGACTTGGCCCGCATGTAGGCGCGGAACACCTCGTCATAGCCGTCGTCGAGCGAGCGGTCGTCGGCCGACAGCGCCGACACCATCACGTAGCGGCCCACGCCCGCGGCCTCGGCAGCGTCGGCCAGCAGGATCGCGGCATCGCGATCCACGGTCTGCTTGCGGGCAGCGCCGCTGCCGGGCCCGGCACCGGCCGCGAACACCACGGCGTCGGCACCGCGCACGGCGTCGGCCACTTCGGCGACCGACGCGCTCTCCAGGTCCAGCACGACAGGGGTCGCCCCGGCCGCCTCCAGATCGGCCGACTGGGCCGGGTTGCGGATGAGCCCGACCGCCTCGTCACCTCGCGCCGACAGCAATCCTTCGAGGATCAGGGCGATCTTTCCGTGTCCGCCGGCAATCACCACGCGCATATCCGTACCTCCCACGGACACGGTATCCCCGGCTCGCTCATCGGGTCAGGAAGCGGCCGATCTCCTCGGCGGTCCGTTCGGGTTGATCGAGCATGATCAACACTCGGGCGTCCTCGATCTGGCGCAGGCGCCCGTTGGGCAGCAGGTCTGCCAGTCGCCGCCCGTGTGCGGGTGGCATCACGGTGTTGTCGCTCCACAACACCAGTGCCTGGCCGGTGAAATCGGCGAGGGCGTTGGTGGCCCGGATCAACTCGGCCTTGTCGAATCGGCTGCGGCAGTAGCTGATCAGGTCGCGGCGGATCCGACGATCGGCCAGCGCGGCTTCGGTCCAACCCTCGAAAACATGCTGCGGAATCGGCTTCATGGACATCTCGCCCCAGAGCATCGGTTGCCGGCGCAGCCACTCGATCCGCATCTGGCGCAGCGCGAAGGCGACCGTGCCGGTGGTGCGGCTGGCGAGCCACAGGACCTTGGCGTAGGGCGCCGGTGGGAAGTTGTCGAATGCCTCCGACGGGCAGATCACCAGCCGCGCAATCCGTTTGTCGCGACCGGTATCGGTCAGGAACAGCGGTCCGCCCCAGTCGCTGACGATCAGCGTGACGTCCGCCAATTCCAGGGCGTCGAGGAAATCGGCGACAATGCCGAGCATCCCGTCCATCCTGAGATCGGCGTCTTCCCGCATCGGGACGCGGTGTCCGCCCATGGGTAGCACGGGCAGCAGATAGCGGAACCCGGCGGGCAGTAGCGGCAGCGTCGTCGTCCACTGCGTGTCGTTCATCAAGAGTCCGTGCAGCAGCACCACCGGCGGACCGGACGGGTCTCCCTCTTCGCGATATTCGATGGTCCCCGCGGGCAGTTCCACTGATTTCATGGCGACCTTCCTGGCATTAGAACGGTGATTCTAGAATTTATGCTCTAGTGTGTCGGCAGGAGGTTCAGATGGCAAGGTCCACGCGGGAGACGATCCTGACCGCCACGGCCGAACTGATGCGGCACAAGGGTTATGCGGCGGTCGGCATGAAGGACATCGTGGCGGCCTCCGGCGCCCCCATCGGTTCGCTGTACCACCACTTCCGGGGCGGCAAGCTGCAGATTGCCCGCGAGGCGCTGATCGATGCGGGAGTCGCCTACGGGCTGCTCATTCCGACCATCGTCGACGAGTACGACGACCTGGGCCATGCGGTCGAAGGTGTGTTCACGCAAGCCGCGGGGGACATGGCTGCCAGCGGGTTCGCGAACATGTGCCCGGTCGGTACGGTGGCGGCCGAAACCTCCGACACCGTCGAGGAGTTACGGGTCGCGGCGGCCGGGGTGTTCACCGCGTGGCTCGACGGCGGCACGGCCTATTTCGCCCAGCGCGGCATTGCCCCTGCAATGGCGCGCGAGGTGACGGTGGCAATTGTCGCCGCACTCGAAGGTGCGTTCATCCTGGCGCGCACGCTGCGTGACGTCGAGCCGTTGGTGACTGCCGGTCGGGCGTTGGCCCCGCAGTATCGGGGGATCGCCCTGGGTGCGCGAGCGCTCACCGATACGCCGAATTGACGCACGGCGCCCCTCGTTCGCGCCGTTACGGTGATCTCGGATGTCGTGGGCGTGAAGGGGGACGGGGTCATGGAGCTGGCCAACGGGGCGGTGACCGACCCGCGCGGTGTCGGCTGGACGGTGCGGCGCAAGTGGATGGAAGGCCCGACGACGATCATGGACGGCGACAGCCTGGTCGACGTGATCCTCTCCGTCGGCCAGCTGTTGTGCTTGCTGGCCTGGCCGTTCTGGTTCGCGGCGAAGTTCCTCGGGGTCCCCTGGAAGATTGTCGTCGAACGCGAGAACCGGGAGGTCGGTACCGAACGGGTAAGAGGATGGCGCGCCTCGACTCGACGGATGGATGAGATCCGCCGGCACATCGGGATGGCCGGTGGGGACCGGAGTTCGGCGCCGATGCAGATTCAGCCGATGCGGATTCATCAGCAACCCCGGCCGGACTACTGGTACCGCTGATTGGCGTGTCCCTGCCGCGGCCCGCCGGCGTGGCCCGCTAGGCTATCGAACAGATGTTCTGGCGAAGGGGTTTGTGTGCGGGTGATGGGAGTTGATCCCGGGTTGACGCGCTGCGGCCTCTCGGTGGTCGAGAGTGGGCGCGGCAGAAAGGTCACCGCACTCGACGTGGATGTGGTCCGCACCCCGGCCGATGCGCCGCTGCAGAAGCGGCTGCTGGAGATCAGCGACGTCGCCGAGTACTGGATGGACACCCATCGGCCGGATGTGATCGCGATCGAGCGGGTCTTCGCCCAGCAGAACGTGTCGACGGTGATGGGCACGGCCCAGGCCGGCGGGGTGATCGCGCTGGCCGCCGCCCGGCGCGACATCGAGGTGCACTTTCACACCCCGTCCGAAGTGAAGGCTGCGGTCACCGGAAACGGCCGCGCCGACAAGTCTCAGGTCACCGAGATGATCACCAGAATCCTTGCGCTGCAAGCCAAACCGACACCTGCTGACGCCGCCGACGCATTGGCTCTCGCCATCTGTCACTGCTGGCGCGCCCCGATGATCGCGCGGATGGCCGCCGCCGAGGCCATGGCCGCCGAACAGCGTCGTAAGTACCAGGCCAAGGTCAAGGCGGCCCGGGCATGATCGCCTCGGTGCGCGGTGAGGTCATCGACATCGCCCTCGACCACGCCGTGATCGAGGCCGCGGGCGTCGGCTACAAGGTCATGGCGACTCCCACGACGCTGGCCAATCTGCGGCGCGGCACCGAATCGCGGCTCATCACCGCGATGATCGTGCGCGAGGATTCGATGACGCTGTACGGATTCGCCGACGGCGATGCCCGCGACCTGTTCCTCACCTTGCTCGGGGTGTCGGGCGTCGGCCCCAAGATCGCGCTGGCGACGCTGGCGGTCTACGACCCGCAGGCTCTGCGGCAGGCCCTGGCCGACGGCGATGTCACGGCACTGACCCGGGTTCCTGGCATCGGAAAGCGCGGTGCCGAGCGCATGGTGCTGGAGTTACGTGACAAGATCGGCCCGGTCACGCCAGGATCCGTCGGCTCGGCCGGCGGCCACGCCGTCCGAGCTCCCGTGGTGGAAGCCCTTGTCGGACTTGGCTTTGCCGCCAAGCAGGCCGAGGAGGCCACCGACAAGGTGCTGGCCAACGACCCCGAGGCCACCACGTCGTCTGCGCTGCGGGCGGCCCTGTCCATGCTGGGTAAGAAGTAGCCATGGGCCGCTTCGACGACACCGAGGAACCCGACGAGCGGGAGGTCTCCCCGGCGCTGACGGTCGGCGAGGGCGATATCGACGCCAGCCTCCGTCCGCGCTCACTGGGTGAGTTCATCGGTCAGCCCCGTGTCCGCGAGCAGCTGCAGTTGGTCCTGGAAGGCGCCAAGAACCGCGGTGGCACACCGGATCACATCCTGCTGTCCGGCCCGCCCGGTCTGGGCAAGACCTCGCTGGCGATGATCATCGCGTCCGAGCTGGGCTCGTCGCTGCGGCTCACCTCGGGCCCCGCGCTCGAGCGCGCCGGTGACCTGGCGGCCATGCTGTCCAACCTCGTCGAGCACGATGTGCTGTTCATCGACGAGATCCACCGCATCGCGCGGCCCGCCGAGGAGATGCTGTATCTGGCGATGGAGGACTTCCGCGTCGACGTGGTGGTCGGCAAAGGCCCTGGCGCCACATCGATCCCGCTCGAAGTCGCGCCGTTCACGCTGGTGGGGGCGACCACCCGGTCCGGTGCGCTGACCGGTCCGCTGCGGGACCGGTTCGGGTTCACCGCGCACATGGATTTCTACGAACCGGTGGAGCTGGAGCGGGTGCTGGCCCGGTCGGCGGGCATCCTCGGTATCGAACTCGGTGGCGACGCCGGAGCCGAGATCGCCCGGCGGTCCCGGGGCACGCCGCGGATCGCCAACCGGCTGTTGCGCCGGGTCCGGGATTACGCCGAGGTGCGCGCCGATGGTGTGATCACGCGCGATATCGCCAAGGCCGCGTTGGAGGTCTACGACGTGGACGAGCTCGGTCTCGACCGCTTGGACCGCGCCGTACTGTCTGCGCTCACCCGCAGTTTCGGCGGTGGACCGGTCGGGGTGTCGACGCTGGCAGTGGCGGTGGGGGAGGAAGCCACCACCGTCGAAGAGGTCTGCGAACCCTTCCTGGTGCGTGCCGGCATGGTGGCCCGCACGCCGCGGGGCCGCGTGGCCACGCCGCTGGCCTGGACGCATCTCGGGCTGCAACCGCCGGTTACCGGACTCGGGCAGCCCGGGCTGTTTGAATAGACCGCATGGTCATCGCCGGTTTGGTGTTCGCCGCGCTCGCCGCGGCCCTGCATGTCTACATCTTCACGATGGAATCACTGACCTGGACCTCGCCACGCACCCGCGCCACCTTCGGGATCAGCGCGGAGGAGGCGCAGGCCACCAAGGAATTGGCGTTCAATCAGGGTTTCTACAACCTGTTCCTGGCGATCGTCACGGTCGCGGGTATTGCGGCGGTGGGGTTGGGACACAACGCGGTTGGGGCTGCGCTGGTGTTCGCCGGAGCCGGCTCGATGCTGGCCGCGGCCGTGGTCCTGCTGACCAGCTCACCGGACAAGGCGCGCGCGGCGATCACGCAGGGCATCTTCCCGCTGATCGCTGTTGTGCTCCTGGTGGTCGGCGTGGCGGTATGAGGCCCGCCGCGGAATAGGATCGGACTACGGTCCGGTTACATCGGAAGTGCGGGTGCGCTTCCACTGGCCGGCACATTCCGACCAGGACGAGAGGTGCGCGATGACCCACTACGACGCGGAAACCGCGAAAGCGATCGTGCGACGCAACACTGAGCAAGTACAGGGAAAGGGTGACTTCGACCTGTTCGAAGAGCTGTTTGCCGATGATTTCGTCGACCATACGCCGCAGCCCGGCACCACCGCGGACAAGGACGGAGTCCGCATCCTCTACCGCCGGCTGCGTGATGCATTCCCTGATTTTCGGCCCGAAATTCATTGGCAGACAGTGGAGGATGACGTGGTCACCACGTACAAGACCTACCACGGCACTCATCGAGGCGCTCTGTTCGGAATTGAACCGACCGGACGCAGCGTTCAGTTCGAAACAGTGGACGCGATGCGGGTGCGAGACGGCCAGATCGTCGAGCACTGGGGAGTGGCGAACCTGTTCTCGCTGGTGCACCAACTCGGCGCGCGCATCGAATCCTGAGGGGGTTGGCGAGCCGTTCCTGCCTACCCGCGCTGTTCCACCCATTCGGCCAGCGCGGCCAGCGCCATCCGGGTGCCGGTCTCGTTGTCGCCAGGATCGACCGCGTCGGGAATCCCGTCGTGATCGATGCTGACTTCGGTGCCGTCTGCAGACTCGTACAACGTCGTCGTCATCGTCATCACGCCGCCCACGGCGGGATCGTCACTCTCGAACTCGATGGTCTCGACGACCCGCTCATTCGGCACCAACTCGACGAAGCGGCCGTGATAGGTGTCGGTGTGGGCGCTGGACTTTCCGACGGCGTCAGGTGAGTTGTAGTGCAGTGAGATACGAAATGTTCCGCCCTCGCGGGCGTCGAATTCATGTACTTCGCTGCGCATGCCGGCCGGAACACGCCACGCCGCAATCGCTTCGGCGTCGATGAGCGCCCGATAGACGTCCGCCCGCGCGGCGTTGACGTGGCCGGTCACGCGGGTGCTGCCCATGGTCTTTCCTCTGGATTGAGCTGTGTCACCTGAAGATTTTGCCGCATGTCGGCGCCGTTTCCGGCCCTTACGATTGGCCAATGCCCGAGGATTCCCCGGCAGTCCGTCCGTGGTATCGATCGCTGCGCCGGCCGTTGGTCAGTGTTGCCGCCGGTGCCTCGGTCGCGGCTGCGCTCGCGGCGATCGTGAGCGCGATTGCGATGTGGACCATTCGTTCCTCGACGGATGTCATGTCCAGCTCACAGACCGCGATCGGCGTGGTGGCGATCGTCGTCGCGGTGTGTGTAGGCATTCTGGTGTTACTCGGCATCGGACTGCGAAGCCGACCCTCCTGGGGAAAGCTCCTGGTCACGCTCGTCGGATTCATTGCCGCCGCCCTGGCCATCTGGTGTATCCGGCGGGTTGTCGATCTGTACGGATCGCGGGACGCCCAGGTGTTTGTCGACTCGACCGGGGCGACGGTGCTCGCCGCGGCCGCGTTGCTGTCCGCCATCGCAGCGGCCGTCCTGGGGGTGGCGGCAGTCGCGTTCGCGCGCGATGTCAGCGGACGAACGGCGTTGAGCGCCTTCCTGGTCGTCGCGCTCGTGACCACCGTGCCGACCTATCGGTCGGTCCTGGATCACCGCGCAGAAGTGTGGCATCCCGATCTCACCGCAACCGCCGCGACGCCTGCGCCGGTCCCCGACGAGATCGGTCCGGTCCGTTATCGCGTACCGCTGGAGGGCCGCGATCGCATGCCCCACATCTATCGCGCCGGCAACGGCTTCGTCGTCGACACCCGTACCGGAGTGACCGCTTACGACGGCGTTACCGGCGAAAAACGTTGGCATGTAGGCGATTTCGGGACCAGTGGACGGCTCCTGGTGGTGCGGCGTGATCGCGGCGACGCGGCAGGGATCGTCGTTCTGTTCCTCTACCACGGGATCGTCGCGTTCGACGGCAGCACCGGCGAGGTGCTGTGGCGCCGCGAATACAGCCAAGGCGGCGAGGTGACCGCGGCGACCGGATCCGTCGATGCGCTCGGGATGGCCGTATTCACCTCAGACGCGCCTGAAATCAACAACAGTCAAACGCGCTTCCACTCCCTCGATCCGGCAACCGGGCGTGAGCGCTGGAATGATCTCATCGACTGCAGCAATCCGACTCTCGATCCGGGGACGCCCGGCCAATTCTCCTACCGCTGCGGCGGAAAGCCCGCAGTCATCGATGCGCATACGGGCGACATCACCGACATGCCTGGCGAATATGCCCCGGACGCGGGATCGGACGTGTACGTGGTGTCGGACCCTCGCCCGAACGAGGATCCGGCACAGTCCGACGTGACCCGTGTGGCCGGCCCGGACGGACGCGTCATCGACGAGGTCCCCGGAACCTATCCGATGTCTGAGGCGCGCGATGGAATGTTGCTGCTCTATGGTGGCGGTGGCACCTGGCTGTTGCGGGACTACCGTAACCACCGCTCGATACCGCTGCCGCTCCGGATCGAGACGCGGTATGGGCTGGACACCATCGACACCACCTGGCTCAATCAGCGGCTGGTCATCACCACCCGATACGAGTTTCCGCAACGTCTGCAGATCGTGGACCCGGCCCGGCCCTCCGACATCCCGGCCGGCGTCGAATCACCTTGCCCGCGCGACGAACGGCTGCGGGAGCTGCAGGCGGTCGCCGGCGCCGTCATCGCACAGTGCGGCAGCATCTACGTCGCCGGCCTGATACCTCCGCGCGGCTGAGGCCGCAGATTCTGATTGGCCGCGGTCCTGGTGGGACCGCGGCCGCTCAGGGGGTTCTTCCCTTGTGGGGAAGTCTTTTACAGCAATCCGAGCATCTGCAGGTTGACGATGTACTGCCGGATGACCGGCGCCGTGACATGCGGGATGTCCTTGTCCGGCCCGATCTTGGCCTCCTGCACCGCGGCGCGGAACCGGTCGGTCGGCGCGGCCGCGCCGAGCAACGGGTGCGACGGCTGCTGGTAGTTGTGCAGCAGCGGCAGCAGGGATGCCTGACGCTGCTTGTCCGGCAGGGATCGCAGCGTGGTCTCGAATCGCTGCAACCACTCGGCATAGTCGTCGATGCGGTGCACCGGGTAGCCGGCTTCGATCAGCCAGTCGGTGAACTCGTCGAGTCCGAGGCCGTCGTCGTAGGGGTTCATCACGTGGTAGGTCGCGAAACCTTCGGTAACGTGCACTCCCAGCGTCGAGATGGCGTCGGCGATGAACTCCACCGGCAGCCCGTCGTAGTGGGCCCGCCGGCGATTGCCGTTGGCATCGCGCACATAGAACGATCCGGGTGCGATGCCGGTGGCCACCAGGCTGAGCATTAGTCGGGTGAACATGTCGGGCAGGTTGAGCTGGCCGGAGTAGGTGGTGTCGGCCAGGATCATGTCGCAGCGGAACACCGAGACCGGCAGTCCGCACAGATCGTGCGCCTCGCGGAGCAGGACCTCACCGGCCCACTTGCTGTTGCCGTAGCCGTTGGCGTAGGAATCGTCGACCTGCCGGGTCGGGCTGATCACCCGGATGTCGGCATCCTCGACAAACTCGCCGGGCTTGATGCCCCAACCCACACCGATCGTCGAGACATATACGAACGGCTTGATCTTCGTGGTGAGCGCGATGCGGATCAGCTCGGCGGTGCCGAGGGCGTTCGCGTCGAACATCTGGCTGTAGGGCAGCACGTGGTTGACCAGGGCGGCCGGGTCGACGATCAGGTCGACGTCGTCAGCCAGCCGCTGCCACGTGTCGCGATCCAGGCCCAGGTCGGCCTCGCCCTTGTCGCCCGCGATCACCTCGAGGTGATCGGCGGCCAATTCCCGGTAGTGCGCAAGCAGTTTCGAGTCACCCACATCGAAGGTGGCGTCCAGGCGGGTGCGGGCGTCGGCGTCGCTCTTGGCGCGGACCAGGGCGATGACCTTGCCGTCGACCAGGTCCATGCGCTCCAGCCACTCCAGGGCCAGGTAGCGGCCCAGGAAGCCGGTGGCGCCGGTCAGCAGCACCGTGCGGACTTCGGTCGGAGCCTTGGGCAGGCTCGGCGCTGCGGCCAGAGTGTCGGCGTCGAGGAACTTGTCGAGCGTCAGATCGGCGGCGTGCACCTCGGTGGCGTCCCGTCCGTGCACGGAGGCATACGTCGGTCGCTTGGATCCGTGGCGCTGCGTCTCGATGTAGCCGGCGATGCCGGCCAGATCGGTGGCCGGGCTGACGATCACGCCGACCGGCACATCGACGTCGAAGATCTCGTGCAGCAGGTTGGAGAAGGTCAACGCGGACAACGAATCCCCGCCCAGATCGGTGAAGTGGGCATCGGGTGCGAGATCGGTGGTCGCGGCACCCAGCAGGGCGCCGGCGGCACGGCTCACCGTGTCGAGGACCGGGGCGTCGGCACCGTTGCGGCGCAGCTCGCTCAGTTCGTTCGCCTGCCCTTCGGCCAGTTCGGTGTAGAGCTGCTCCAACCGCTCGCCGTAATGGCTCTTCAGATTGGGCCGGGCCAGCTTGCGGATACCGGTCAGCAGGCCGTTCTCCAGGCTGAAAGGCGTTGTCTCTACAAGAAAATCGCGCGGAACCTCGTAGGACTGCAGGCTGGCGGCGCGGGCCGCGTCCTGCAACGAATCGCTGATCGCCTGCTTCGACACGGTGGGATCGGTCGGAACCACGACGGCCAGCAGGTACGAGCGGGCGCTGTTGCCGTAGATGAAGATCTGCCGCACCAGCGGGCTGTCCCCGAAGACCGCCTCCAGCTTGGAGACGGTGACGAACTCGCCCTGCGACAGCTTGAGCACGTTGTTGCGCCGGTCGAGGTACTCCAGGTGGTCCGGCCCGAGTTCGGCCACGATGTCGCCGGTGCGGTAATACCCGTGCTCGTCGAACATCTCGGCGGTGACCTCGGGACGCTTGTAGTACCCGGGGAAAATCTGCTCGGACTTCACCAGCAGCTCACCGCGCGGGTGGGGCTGATCGGTACGGAAATAGCCCAGATCGGGGACATCGACGAGCTTGTAGTCGATCACCGGCGGGCGCTGGATGTAGCCGTCGACGAAGACCGAACCGGCCTCGGTCGAGCCGTACCCCTCCAGCAGGTGCATCCCCAGCACGCGCTCCACCCACGTCTTCATCTCGGCCGAGATCGGCGCGGAGCCGGTCATCGCCGAGACGAACCGCCCGCCCAGCAGGTCCTCGCGGACCTCGGTGAGCACCAGGTCTTCTGGAGCTCCGCTGCGGTCCACACGGCTCTGGTACTCCTGGAACAGCATGTCCCAGATCCGCGGCACGAAGCTCAGCTGCGTGGGCCGGACCAGGGCGAGGTCTTCCAGGAAGGTCGAAAGATCGCTGCGTGCAGCGAAATACGCGGTGCCGCCGGAGCTCAGCGTGCCGATCAGGATGCCGCGGCCCATGACGTGGCTCATCGGCATGAAGTTCAGCGTGATCGCGGGGAGCACTGCCTGGTTTTCGTCCCAGGTGGCCTTCGACGCGAGCTGCCACATGTTGGCGACCTTGCTCTCCGGGTACATCGCCCCCTTCGGGGTGCCGGTGCTGCCGGAGGTGTAGATCAGCATGGTCAGTGGGTCGGCCTGCCCGGGGGTGTAGAGCGGTGCATCCGCCAGGGAGCGGCCACGGTCGAGCACGGCGGCCAGGGGTTCGACGATCACGCCGGTGCCGCCGAGTGCGGCCTTGGCCGCGGCGAAGGACTCGCGCTGTGCATCGACCCGCGGCTGGTAATCGAACACCACCAGGCGGTGGGGCGCGGGGCCGGACTTCACCAATTCGACTGCGTCGTCGAGGAAGTCGATACTCGCCGCGATCACGGTGGGCTCGGTCTCGGCGACGATGGGGCGCAGCGTGGCGAGTGGCGCGCTGGTCTGCAGGGGCACCGACACCGCGCCGAGTTCGATGAGTGCGGTGTCGATGGTGGTGTAGTCGACGCTGGTGAAACCGAGGATGGCGACGCGGTCGCCGGGCTTCACCGGGTGGTTGTGCCAGGCGTTGGTGACCGCCTGGATGCGGTCGCCAAGTTGGCGGTAGGTGATGGTGTCAAAACGGGGGAGCAGCTGGGCCGACGTGCGGCCGTCGGCGTCGGTGACGAGTTCCACGGCGCGCTGTCCGAGCGCGGGGCGGTCGGCGTAACCGGCGAGTATCCCTTTGACGATGGCAGGCAGCCGCAGTTCGGGCTGGGCGACGGCGGCGTTGACGGCGTCGCTGGGGCGGGCGTCGGCGAACTGTGAATCGGTTTCGTACAGCGTTGCGATCCGGCGTTGTAGCCGGTCCTCGCGGGTTTCGTTGGTCATATCGGTCCCCTGAGCAAATCAAAACAAATATCGTCGGCACGTTTTCCGTGCCTACTGATTACTACGTTAGTAAAACTAATTATATTTCGAGATGCCAGCTGCGGCGCTGCGAGATGCGTCACCCCGACGTGCGCCCGCCCCACGTCTGTGTGGGACGAGCGCACGGGGTTCTTACAGGAAGCCCAGTTGCTGCAAGTCGGTGATGTACTTGACGATCACCGCCGGGCTGACATGGGGGATGTCCTTGTCGGGCCCGATCTTGGCTTCCTGAACCGCGGCCCGGAAGTGGTCCGTCGGGGCCAGGGCGCCCAGCATCGGCCGCTCCGGCTTCTGGTAGTTGTGCAGCAGCGGCAGGAGCGAGGCCTGACGCTGCTTGTCGGGCAGGGCGCGCAGGGTGCTCTCGAAGCGCTGGACCCACTGCGAGTAGTCAGCGATGCGTTCGATCGGGTAGCCGGCCTCGATCAGCCAATCGACGAACTCGTCCATACCGAGGCCGTCGTCGTACGGGTTCATCACGTGGTAGGTCTCGAAGCTCTCCACGGACTGGCCGCCCAGCGTCGAGATCGACTCCGCGATGAACTCCACCGGCAGCCCGTCGTAATGCGAGCGCTGCCGGTTGCCGTCGGCATCCAACTCGTAGAAGGACTTCGGCGCGATACCGCTGGCAACCAGGCTGAACATCATCCGGGTGAACATGTCGGGCAGGTTGAGCTGGCCCGAGTAGGTGGTGTCGGCCAGGATCATGTCGCAGCGGAACACCGCCACCGGCAGCCCGCACAGGTCGTTGGCCTCGCGCAGCAGGACCTCGCCGGCCCACTTGCTGTTGCCGTATCCGTTGGCGTAGCTGTCGTTGACCTTGCGGACCGCACTCATGTCCCGGACATCGACGTTCTCGACGAACTTCCCGGGCTCGATCTGGTCGCCCACGCCGATGGTCGACACGTAGGTATACGGCTTGATCTTCGTGGTGAGCGCGATCTTGATGAGCTCGGCGGTGCCGAGGGCATTGGGCCCGAACAACTCGCTGTAGGGCAGCACGTGGTTGACCAGTGCCGCCGGGTCGACGATCAGGTCGACCTCGTCGGCGAGCCGCTGCCAGGTCCGCAGGTCCAGGCCGAGGTTCTCCTCGCCCTTGTCGCCGGCGATCACCTCGAGGTGGTCGGCGGCCAGTTTCCGGTAGTGCGCCAACAGCTTCGGATCGCCGCTGTCGAAGGTGGCGTCGAGCCGGGCCCGGGCTTCCTCATCGGACTTGGCCCGTACCAGCGCGATGACCTTGCCGTCGACCAGGTCCATGCGCTCCAGCCATTCCAGGGCCAGGTAACGACCGAGGAAGCCGGTGGCGCCGGTCAGCAGCACGGTGCGCACCTCGCTGCCGGCCTTGGGCAGGCTCGGCGCCGCGGCCAGGGTGTCGGCGTCGAGAAACTTGTCCAGGGTCAGATCGGCGGCGCGGACCTCGGTGGCATCACGACCGTGCACCGACGCGTAGGTCGGGCGCTTCGACCCGCTGCGCTGCGTCTCGATGTAGCCGGCGATGGCCGCCAGATCGTTGGCGGGGCTGACGATCACGCCGACCGGCACGTCCACGTCGAAGATCTCGCGCAGCAGATTTCCGAAGGTCAACGCCGACAACGAATCTCCACCCAGATCGGTGAAGTGGGCATCAGGCCCCAGGTCTGATGCGGCGGCACCCAGCAGAGCACCCGCTGCCCGGCTCACGGTCGCGAGCACGGGAGCGTCGGCACTCGAGGAACGCAACTCCCGAAGTTCAGCGGCCTGCGTCTCGGCCAGATCGGCGTACAGCTGCTCGAGCCGCTCGCCATAGTGTGCCTTCAACTTCGGCCAGGCCAGCTTCCGGATGCCGGTCAGCAGGCCGTTCTCCAGGCTGAAAGGTGTTGTCTCCACGATGAAGTCACGAGGAACCTCGTAACTTTGCAGATCGGCTTCGCGGGCGACCTCCTGCAGGGATTCGCTGATCGCGTCTTTCGAAACACTCGGGTCGTTGGGCACCACCACGGCCAGCAGATAGGGCTGCGCGCTGTTGCCGTAGACGTAGATCTGTTGCACCAGAGGGCTGTTGCCGAACACCGCCTCCAGCTTGGCCAGCGTGACGAACTCGCCCTGGGCGAGCTTGAGGACGTTGTTGCGGCGGTCGACGTAGCGGAGCTGGCCCGGGCCGATCTCCGCGACGACGTCTCCGGTTCGATAGAAGCCGTCCTCGTCGAACACCGACGCGGTGACCTCAGGGCGCTTGTAGTAGCCCGGGAACAGATTCTCGGTCTTGAGCAACAACTCGCCGCGCGGATGCGGCTGATCGGTGCCGAAGTACCCCAGGTCCGGGACGTCGACGAGCTTGTAGTCGATCACCGGCGGACGCTGGACCACACCGTCGAACAGCGCCATACCGGCCTCGGTCGAGCCGTAGCCCTCAAGCAGGTGAATTCCGAGCATGTCCTGGGTCCAGGTCTTGAGCTCGGCGGAGATGGGCGCCGAGCCGGTCATCGCCGCGACGAACCGACCGCCGAGGACCTTGTCGCGCACCTCGGCCAGCACCTCGGCCTCGACCGCAACGCGGTCCTGGCCGGCGTCGGCCAGGCGGTGATCGACCCGGCTCTGGAACTCGCCGTGGATCATTTCCCACACCCGCGGAACGAAATTCAGCTCGGTGGGTCGCACCAGGGCGAGGTCCTCGAGCAGCGTCGACAGGTCGCTGCGGGCGGCGAAGTAGCAGGTGCCACCGGCGGCGAGCGACGCGTACAGGATGCCGCGGCCCATCACATGGCTCATCGGCATGAAACTGAGGTTGATCGCCGAGCTGACGGGTCCCAGCCAGGCCTTGCTGTTGCGCCGCCAGAACTTGCCGACCGAGCTCTGCAGGTACATCGCGCCCTTGGGCGCGCCGGTGCTGCCGGAGGTGTAGATCAGCAACGCGAGCGGATCGGAGCCGTCGGCCTCGGGCACCGGGGCCGCGGGCAGCTCGCTGCCGCGGTCCAGCAGGTCGGACAGGGTCTCGACCGCGACGCCGGCCTCCGCCAGCCTTTGGGTGGCCGAGGCCACCGCATCGCGGTGGTCGTCGACCTCGGAGTGGTGGTCGAAGACCACGATGTTGGCCGGAGCGTGGGCGGTGAGCGCCAGCTCGACGGCATCGGCGAGGTGATCGACACTCGCGGCGATCACCCGCGGCTCGGTCTCGGCCACGATCGGTGCCAGCGACTCGGGTGAGGAGCTGGTCTGCAGTGGCACCGATACCGCACCGACCTGGCCCAGTGCGGTGTCGATCACCGTGTAGTCGGCACTGGTGAACCCCAGGATGGCCACCCGGTCGCCGGCGGCGACGCCGGACTCGTGCAACGCCGCGGCGAGTGCGCGCACCCGGTCCCAGAGCTGGCCGTAGCTGATGGTGTCGAACCGGGGGAGGAGGCGGGCCGTGGTCCGTCCGGTGGCCGGGTCGACGACGAAGTCGAGGCCGCGTTCCCCGAGTGCGGGCCTTTCGGCGTACCCCTCCAGCACGGTGCGGACGATCTCTGGGAGTTTCAGTCCGGGGACCTCGACGGCGGCGGTGACGGCGTCGCTGGGAATCGCGGCGGCGAATTGCGGATCGGTGGCGGTCAGATCGGCGATGCGGCTGGCCAGTTGCTCATCACGGGTATCAATCGACATCAGAAATCCTCTTTGCGATAGCTGAAATAGTCACCGGCGCGACGCTGCGCTACTGGACTATTACGTTAGTAAAACTAAACTTATTTCCGAAAAACCAGCTCAGACGCTGTCAATGTGCTGTGAGTCTGGTCGTTCGTCAGCGAATCGCCGGCACAGCTGCTCGCGGCGCCGCCCGGCCCGCGAGTACCTCGACCGCCGCCGTGGGATCGGGCACGGCGATGAGCAGGTCGCGCGTCGCGGCCAGCGCGGCCGGCGAAGGGGTCACACCGCCGACGGCATCGGCCAGATCGAGCAGGTGCACGGTGGCTTCCAGCAGGGCGACCTCCGCGACCACGCCCAACGTCGTGCTGCCGACGACGGGATAGTCGATCACCACGTCGCCGGGGTGCGCCATCTCGGGCATCTGGCGCAAGCGGACCGCGGCTTCGTTGAATCGTCCCGACGCGTCCGCCGCGGTCAGTGCCGGAGCCTGGGTGACCGCCTGCTCGGCGATGCGGTCGGCGGTGCTGTGGGCCACGCCGTCCGGCTGGTTGAAGATGCGCAGCAGCTCCGCCGCGTCCGACACCGCGGCCGGACCGGCCGCCCGGCCCGCGGCGATGTGCTCGAACGTCGTGTTCTCCGGGCACGCATGGGCCACCAGGGCGTGCACATCCCAGGCCTGGCAGCGGGTGGGGGTGTGCCACTGCGACGCGGTCAGCTCCGCGCAACGCCGTGCCCATCGTTCCCAGGCGTCGGCCAGCGCATCGCGCAACGCACCCTCGACGAGACGCATCCCCTCAGGGTAGGGGCGTTACCTGCCGCTGAGTTCGGGGTACCCCCTCGAGTGTCAAAGGAGGCATCATGACCGAATTCGATACCCGCGGCAGTCGTCTGCGCATGCGGCGCAGCCGCGGCGCCGCCAGCGGCCTTTTGCTGGTTCTACTGGGAATCTGGGGTGCGCTGATCCCGTTCGTCGGACCGTACTTCGACTTCGCCTTCACCCCCGACCAAGCCTGGGTGTGGACGTCGGCGCGCGGCTGGTTGGAGGTGGTTCCAGGGGCCGTGACGGCGCTCGGCGGCCTGCTCCTCATGGGTTCGGGTAACCGGGCGACCGCGCATTTCGGTGCATGGCTCGCCGTTTTGGGCGGGGCGTGGTTCGTGATCGGCCGGGCCCTCGCGGGACCGTTGGGCATCGGCGATGCCGGCATGCCGATAGCCGTGACCGACGCCAAGCGGATCACGCTGGAGCTGGCCTACTTCTCGGGCCTCGGTGCGCTGATCGTGTTCCTGGGTGCCATGGCCGTGGGCCGCTTGTCGGTACGCAGTGTGCGCGACGTTGAGTACGCGCAGCGTCCGTTGGCCACCACCGCGCCTGCCGAGCCCGTCGCGTATTCAGACGCCCAGCCCACCGAGACGGTGGCCGCCACGCCCAAACATCGAGGCTGGGGTGGACTCTTCGGCCGGCGTCACACCCACGCGCACTAGCGGCTCAGAGGTCGCGCAGGATCAGCTCGAGCACGTCGAGCCCTTCGACGAGCAGCTCGTCGCTGATCGTGAGCGGCGGCAGGAAGCGCAGCACGTTGCCATAGGTGCCGCAGGACAGCACGATCACCCCGGCCGCGTGGGCTCCGGCGCACAGCGCCCTGGTGAGCTCCGGGTCGGGTGTGGTGGTGGCGGCCTTGACCAGTTCGACGGCGATCATCGCGCCGCGGCCGCGCACGTCACCGATCCGGTCGTCCTCGGCCTGCAGGCGACCCAGCCGGTCCTTCATCAACTGGTCGATGTGCTGGGCGCGGGCCACCAGCCCGTCGGCCTCGATGGTGTCGATGGTGGCCAGCGCCGCCGCGCACGCGATCGGATTGCCGCCGTAGGTGCCGCCCAACCCGGACACATGCGGCGAGTCCATGATCTCGGCCCGCCCGGTCACCGCGGACAGCGGCAGCCCGTCGGCGATGCCCTTGGCGGTGACGATGAGGTCGGGATCGATGCCCTCGTGCTCGCACGCGAACATCGCGCCCGTCCGGGCGAACCCGGTCTGCACCTCATCGGCGATGAACACCACGTTGTTGTCGCGGCACCAGCCCAGCAGGGCGGGCAGGAACCCGTCGGCCGGGACGATGAAGCCGCCCTCACCCTGGATCGGTTCGATGATGACGGCCGCGAGGTTGTCGGCGCCGATCTGTTTTTCCATCACGTCGATGGCGCGCCTGGCTGCCAGGGCACCGTCGGTGGCCAGCTCCTTGCCGAACTCGGCATCACGGAACGGATAGGACAGCGGCGCCCGGTAGATCTCGGGAGCGAACGGCCCGAAGCCGTGCTTGTAGGGCATGGACTTGGCGGTCAGCGCCATCGTCAGGTTGGTCCGCCCGTGGTAGGCGTGATCGAAGGCGACGACGGCGGACTTGTGGGTGTAGGAGCGGGCGATCTTGACCGCGTTCTCCACGGCCTCGGAACCCGAGTTGAACAGGGCCGACCGCTTCTCGCCGAGCACCGGCGTCAGCTGGTTCAGCCGCTCGCAGACGGCGACATATCCCTCATAGGGCGTCACCATGAAGCAGGTGTGGGTGAAGTCGCCGGCCTGCGCGGCCACCGCCTCGACGACGCGCGGGGAGGAGTTGCCGACGGTGGTCACGGCGATGCCGGAACCCAGATCGATGAGACGGTTGCCGTCGACGTCCTCGACGATGCCGCCGCCGGCCCTGGCCGCGTACACCGGCATGGTGTTGCCCACCCCACGAGCCACCGCGGCCGATTTCCGGGCGATCAGCGCCTCGGAATTGGGGCCGGGGATCGTGGTGGCAAGATGGCGGCTCTGCTCGGGATGGCTCAACACTGCCTCCTGGATAACCGAGGGCGGCGCCGGAACGAACGCGTGTCGAGCCTAGTCGTCCTGCCTGCCTGTCGGCGGCGAATGCGGTGGTCCGGGTCGGCGGCGGTATCGTGGCCTCGGTCGCCCTGACATCTGACTCGACACGAAAGACATTGCTGACATGGATCTCGTCATTTTCCTGCCCCTGCTGATCGTCATGGGCGCGTTTATGTTCTTCGCGTCGCGTCGTCAGCGCAAGGCCATGCAGGCGACCATCGACCTGCACAACTCGCTGCAGATCGGCGACCGCGTGCACACCACCTCGGGCCTGCAGGGGACCATCACCGGTATCACCGACGACAACGTCGATCTGGAGATCGCCCCCGGAGTCGTCACCACCTGGATGAAGCTCGCGGTGCGTGACCGCATCGAGGAGGACGCCCCCGAAGATGAGGACGGCACCGACGCTCCGTCGGCGGCGACCGAACTGACCGAGAGCACCGGCGTCACCGACGCCGACGGCTCCAAAAAAGACTGACCGCAGAGCACCCAGGAAAAGCACGTACCCTTTGCGGTGCTGACGAACTGATCTCGAGGAGACCCTAGCAACGTGGCATCGTCTTCGGCGCCGGTGCATCCTGCGCGCTACCTGACGCTTTTTCTGGTCCTTCTGATCGGCGTCTACCTGCTGGTGTTCCTCACCGGCGACAAGCAGGCCAAGCCCAAACTCGGCATTGACCTGCAGGGCGGTACCCGGGTGACGCTCACCGCGCGCACCCCGGACGGCTCGACGCCCACCAGAGAGGCCCTCAACCAGGCCCAACAGATCATCAGTGCCCGCGTCGACGGTCTCGGCGTCTCGGGTTCGGAGGTCGTCATCGACGGCGACAACCTGGTGATCACCGTGCCCGGCAACGACGGCAGCGAGGCCCGCAACCTCGGCCAGACCGCCCGGCTGTACATCCGGCCCGTCGTGCACGCGATGCCCGCCAAGCCCCCGGCCGAGCAGGGCCAGGCGCCCGCCGGCGCTCCGGGAGCTCCCGCGGCGCCAGGGGCTCCCGCAGTGCCAGGCGCGCCGGGCGCTCCCGGTCTGCCCGGCGCGATTCCGGGCCTGATGCCAGGTGCGCCCGCCGAGGCGCCCGGCATGCCGCCGGTCGGGGAGCTGCCCGCTCCGCCGGCCGAGATGCCCGCGCCGGCAGGCGAGCCGGTCCCGGCTCCCCAGCCGCGGCCGTATCCGCTCGATCCGCCACCAACTCCGGGTGAACCGACTCCGGCACCCGCCCCCGGTGCGCCTGCCCCGGGTGCCCCGGCGACGGGCCCGGCGCCCGCGCCGCCCGCGCCCGGTGACAAGAAGGCCGCCCTCGCCCAGCGCATCGCCGACGAGAAGGAGCTGCGGCAGAGCACCAATCCGTCGATCCAGATCCTGGCGCTGCAGTATCAGGCGACCCGGTGCGGCGAGGACGACGTGCTGGCCGGCAACGACGATCCGAACCTGCCGCTGATCACCTGCTCCACCGACGGGCAGACCGTTTACCTGCTGAGCAAGTCGATCATGAGCGGCGAGGAGATCGCCGACGCCACGTCCGGTCTGAACCAGCAGCAGGGCCAGTACGTCGTCGACGTGACCTTCAAGAGCGGGGGAGCCAAGACCTGGGCCGATTTCACCGCGGCCAACGTCGGCACGCAGACGGCGTTCACCCTCGACTCGCAGGTGGTGAGCGCACCCGAGATCCGGGAGCCCATCCCCGGCGGCAACACGCAGATCACCGGTCAGTTCAACGCCGACACGGCCAAGGAACTGGCCAACGTGTTGCGGTACGGCTCGCTGCCGCTGTCGTTCGAATCGTCTGAGGCAGAGACGGTTTCGGCCACCCTCGGCCTGTCGTCGCTGAAGGCGGGTCTGATCGCGGGCGCCATCGGACTTGCCGCGGTGCTGATCTATTCGCTGGTGTACTACCGCGTGCTCGGGCTGCTGGTGGCGTTGTCGCTGATCGCTGCCGGCGCGGCGGTCTACGCGATCCTCGTGCTGCTCGGCAGACACATCGGCTACACCCTTGACCTGGCCGGCATCGCCGGTCTGATCATCGGTATCGGCACGACCGCCGACTCGTTCGTGGTGTTCTTCGAACGCATCAAGGACGAGATCCGTGAGGGTCGCTCGTTCCGGTCCGCGGTACCGCGAGGCTGGGCCAGGGCCCGCAAGACGATCGTGTCCGGCAACGCCGTGACGTTCCTGGCCGCCGCGGTGCTCTACTTCCTGGCGATCGGCCAGGTGAAGGGCTTCGCGTTCACCACGGGCCTGACCACCATCCTCGATCTCGTGGTGGTGTTCCTGGTGACCTGGCCGCTGGTCTACCTGGCGTCCAAGTCCCCGATGATGGCCAAGCCGGCATTGAACGGACTGGGAGCCGTGCAGCAGATCGCGCGGGAACGCCGGGAAACCGCACATGCGACCGCGGGACGGGGATAGCCACATGGCCGCTGAAAACACAGAACAGACAGAATCGACCACCGCCGTCGAGGCGGACGCCATCGAATCGGCGTCCGCGACGGGGGCGAACCTGCCGAAGCACGGGTTCTTCGTCCGGCTCTACACCGGAACCGGCGCGTTCGAGGTCATCGGGCGCCGCAAGCTCTGGTACGCGGTCAGCGGTGCCATCTTCGCGGTGGCCGTCGTCAGCATCGTGCTGCGCGGCTTCACGTTCGGCATCGACTTCGAGGGCGGCACCAAGGTGTCGATGCCGGCCGAAGGGGCTCACGGCATCGTTTCCGTGCAGCAGGTCGAGGACGTGTACAGCCAGACACTGGGGCGTTCACCCGACTCGGTGGTGACCGTCGGCAGCGGGGGATCGGCGACGGTGCAGGTCCGGTCCGAAACGCTGACCAACGAGGAAACCGAGAAGCTGCGGACCGCGCTGTTCGACGCCTTCCAGCCGAAGGGCAGCGACGGTCAGCCGAGCAAGCAGGCGATCAGCGATTCCGCGGTGTCGGAGACCTGGGGCGGCCAGATCACGCAGAAGATGCTGATCGCGCTGGTCGCGTTCCTGGTGCTGGCCGCGATCTACATCGCCTGGCGCTACGAGCGCTACATGGCGATCGCCGCGCTGACGGCGATGTTCTTCACCGTCATCAGCACTGCGGGTATCTACTCGCTGGTCGGGTGGGAGGTGACACCGGCGACGGTGATCGGTCTGCTCACCATTCTGGGTTTCTCGATCTATGACACCGTCATCGTCTTCGACAAGGTCGAGGAGAACACCAACGGCTTCGAGCACACCACCAGACGCACATTCGCCGAACAGGCGAACCTCGCGGTGAACCAGACGTTCATGCGGTCGATCAACACGAGTGTGATCTCGGTGCTGCCGATCATCGCGCTGATCGTGATCGCGGTCTGGCTGCTCGGTGTGGGCACGCTCAAGGACCTGGCCCTGGTCCAGCTGGTCGGTGTCTTCACCGGCGCGTACTCGTCGATCTTCTTCGCCACCCCGCTGCTGGTCTCGCTGCGTGAACGCACCGAACTGGTGCGCAAGCACACCCAGAAGGTGCTGAACCGTCGGGAGAGGGGCACCAAGGCGGCCACATCCACCGCGGACGCCGCGGCCACCGACGCCGAGACCGTCTCGGCGTCGGTCGCAGCCGAGCCCGCCCCGGCCAAGCCGGCTCCGGGTGCACGTCCGGCGTCGCGTACCGGTCGTCCGTCGGGCAAGCGGAACACCCGGCGGTAAACGCCGATGGTTCAGTGGCGGGCCTTCGCCCGGGCACGGACAGCGGTGACAGCGGCGGCGCTGTCCGTGGTCGCCGGGATGGGTCTGTCGGCCTGTTCGGACAGTGCGGCCGACGAGATCGACTACGCCGTCGACGGCACCCTGACCACGTACAACACCAACACGGTGGCCGGCGCCGCGTCCGCCGGGCCGCAGGCGTTCGCCCGGGCACTGACCGGGTTCGCCTACCACGGCCCGGAAGGACAGGTGGTCGCCGACAACGACTTCGGCGCGGTGTCGGTCGTCGGTCGCGCCCCGCTGGTGCTGGACTACGTGATCAGCGACAAGGCCGTCTACTCCGACGGCAAGCCGGTCACCTGTGACGACCTGGTGCTGGCCTGGGGTGCCCAGTCGGGCAGGTTCCCCGGATTCGACGCGGCCAACCGCGCGGGATACCGCGACATCGGCTCGGTGGAGTGCGCGCCCGGCCAGAAGCGGGCCCGGGTGTCGTTCGCCCAGGATCGCGGCTTCGTCGACTACGGCCATCTGTTCGCGGCGACCGCGCTCATGCCGGCACACGTGATCGCCGACGAGCTCGGCCTCGGCGACGGTGGCGTCACGACCGCCCTGCAGACCGCCGACCAACCGACCATCGATCGCATCGCCAAGGCGTGGAACACGGTCTGGGATCTCAAACCCGACCTGGACCTCAAACGGTTCCCGTCGTCGGGGCCCTACCGGATCGACTCGGTGTCCGACGACGGCGTGGTGGTACTCGTCGCCAATGACAAGTGGTGGGGTACCCCGCCCGTCACCAACCGGATCGCGGTGTGGCCGCGTGGCGCCGACATCCAGGAACGGGTCAACGAAGGGGCTTTCGACGTCGTCGACATCGAGTCGGGGTCGTCGGGCCTGCTCAACCTGCCCGAAGATTACGTCAGCATGGAAAGTCCGTCGGCGGGCATCGAACAGTTGATCTTCGCGCCGGGCGGTCCGTTGGCCGCCCCACCGGCGCGCCGTGCCGTGGCACTGTGCACCCCGCGTGACGTGATCGCCCGCAACGCAGCGACACCGATCGTCAATTCCCGGCTCAGCCCGGTCGCTGACGACGCCTTCAGCGCGGCCGAGAATGCCGGTGAGGCAGGGCAATTCGCTGTGGCGAACCCCAACGCCGCGCGCGCCGCCCTGAACAACAAGCCACTGACCGTGCGCATCGGCTACCAGACGCCCAATGCCAGGCTGGCCGCCACCGTCGGCGCGATCGCGAAGTCCTGCGCCGCGGCGGGCGTGACCGTCCAGGACGCCGGATCCGCGACGGCCGGCCCGGTGGCGTTGCGCAACAACGAGTTCGACGCACTGCTGGCCGGCACCGGCGGGGCCGCGGGCAGCGGCTCGTCGGGCTCGTCGGCGATCGACGCGTACGCGTTCCACTCCGGCAACGGCAACAACCTGCCGGCGTACGTCAACGAGCGGATCGACGGGATCATCGACGCGCAGGCCGTCACCACCGATCCGAAGGAACTGGCGCGCCTGGTGGGGGAGGGCGCGCCGATCCTGTGGGCCGACATGCCCACCCTGCCGTTGTACCGCCAGCAGCGCACGGTCCTGACTTCGACGAAGATGTATGCCGTGAGCAGCAATCCGACCCGGTGGGGCGCAGGCTGGAACATGGACCGCTGGAAGCTGTCCACATGAGCGCGGACCAGGTGACCGGCATTTCGCAGCTGGTCAAATCCCTGCTCCGGGAGGTCCCCGACTTTCCCGAGCCAGGCGTGCAGTTCAAGGACCTGACTCCGTTGCTGGCCGATGCCGACGGGCTGGCCGCGGTGACCGATGCACTGGCCGCCACCGCGGCCGACGCCGATCTGGTCGCCGGCCTGGACGCCCGGGGCTTCCTGCTGGGCGCCGCGGTGGCGACCCGGCTCGGTACCGGTGTGCTGGCGGTGCGCAAGGGCGGCAAGCTGCCGCCTCCGGTGCACAGCGTGACGTACCAGCTCGAATACGGGACCGCGACGCTGGAGATCCCCTCCGACGGGATTGATATCACGGGCCGCAACGTTGTGATCATCGACGATGTCCTGGCCACCGGCGGAACGCTGGCCGCCGCGACGCGGCTGCTGCAGGCGAGCGGCGCCAATGTGCTGAGTGCGGCCGTGGTGCTGGAACTGACGGCCCTGGACGGCCGGGCCGCCGTGGCGCCACTGAGGGTCAGCAGCCTGCACACGGTGTGAGGGATATCCTCGAAATCTGAGTGAACTGCAGGAGGTGACGATGGCCGGCGAAACGGGTACGGACACAGGTGCGGGCCAGGCGGTGCAGTTGCCTCCGACCTCTCCGGGTACCACGCCTGCCGATGCCGGCAAGTCCGTCGACACCGCGAAGACGGTCGACGCCACGAAGCTTCCCGACACGACCAAGACCAGCGCCTCGCGCCGGGTGCGGGCCCGGCTGGCCCGGCGGATGACCTCGCAGCGCAGTGCGGTCAATCCGGTGCTGGAGCCGCTCGTAGCGGTCCACCGGGAGATCTATCCCAAGGCCGACCTGCAGTTGCTGCAGCGGGCCTACGACGTGGCCGAGCAGCGTCACGCCGATCAGCTGCGCAAGTCGGGTGATCCCTACATCACCCACCCGCTCGCGGTGGCCAACATTCTGGCTGAGTTGGGCATGGACACCACCACGCTCGTGGCCGCCCTCCTGCACGACACCGTCGAGGACACCGGATACACCCTCGAGGCGCTGACCGCCGAGTTCGGCGCCGAGGTCGGGCACCTGGTCGACGGGGTGACCAAGCTGGACAAGGTGGTGCTCGGCTCGGCCGCCGAGGGCGAGACGATCCGGAAGATGATCATCGCCATGGCCCGTGATCCGCGGGTGCTGGTCATCAAGGTGGCCGACCGGCTGCACAACATGCGCACCATGCGGTTCCTGCCGCCCGAGAAGCAGGCCCGCAAGGCCCGCGAGACGCTGGAAGTCATTGCGCCGCTGGCACATCGGCTCGGTATGGCGACGGTCAAGTGGGAGCTGGAGGATCTGTCTTTCGCGATCCTGCACCCGAAGAAGTACGAGGAGATCGTGCGCCTGGTCGCCGACCGGGCGCCGTCACGCGACACCTACCTGGCCAAGGTCCGCGCCGAGATCGGCGTGGCGCTGAGCGCCATGAAGATCAACGCCGTGGTCGAGGGCAGGCCCAAGCATTACTGGTCGATCTACCAGAAGATGATCGTCAAGGGCCGCGACTTCGACGACATCCACGATCTGGTCGGCGTCCGGATCCTGTGCGACGAGATCCGCGACTGCTATGCCGCCGTCGGCGTCGTGCACTCGCTGTGGCAGCCGATGGCGGGCCGGTTCAAGGACTACATCGCCCAGCCCCGCTACGGCGTGTACCAGTCGCTGCACACCACCGTGGTGGGCCCCGAGGGCAAACCGCTGGAGGTGCAGATCCGCACCCGGGACATGCACCGCACCGCCGAGTACGGCATCGCGGCACACTGGCGTTACAAGGAGGCGAAGGGCCGCAACGGCGTTCCGCAAAGTCACGCCGCCACCGAGATCGACGACATGGCGTGGATGCGCCAACTGCTGGACTGGCAGCGAGAGGCCGCCGACCCCGGCGAGTTCCTCGAATCGCTGCGGTACGACCTTGCGGTGAAGGAGATCTTCGTCTTCACCCCCAAGGGCGACGTGATCAACCTGCCGACCGGTTCGACCCCGGTGGACTTCGCCTATGCCGTGCACACCGAGGTGGGGCACCGGTGTATCGGGGCCCGGGTCAACGGCCGGCTGGTGGCCCTGGAGCGCAAGCTGGAGAACGGCGAAGTCGTCGAGGTGTTCACCTCGAAGGCGCCCAACGCCGGGCCGTCGCGGGACTGGCAGACCTTCGTGGTGTCGCCCCGGGCCAAGGCCAAGATCCGGCAGTGGTTCGCCAAGGAACGCCGCGAAGAGGCCCTCGAGTCCGGTAAGGACGCCATCGCGCGGGAGGTCCGCCGCGGCGGACTTCCGTTGCAGCGCTTGATCAATGCCGATTCCATGGCGGCGCTGGCGCGCGAACTGCGCTATGTCGACGTCTCGGCGCTGTACACCGCCGTCGGTGAGGGTCACGTCTCCGCGCGTCACGTCGTGCAGCGTCTGCTGGCCCAGTTCGGTGGCGACGATGCGGCCGAGGACGAGCTCGCCGAGCGGTCCACCCCGCTCACCATGCCGGTGCGCCAACGCAGCACCGACGACACCGGCGTCGCGGTGCCGGGCGCCCCCGGAACCCTGACCAAGCTGGCCAAGTGCTGCACCCCGGTCCCGGGCGACACCATCATGGGCTTCGTGACCCGCGGTGGTGGGGTCAGTGTGCACCGCACCGACTGCACGAACGCGGCGTCCCTGCAGCAACAGTCGGAACGCATCATCGAGGTCAACTGGGCGCCGTCACCGTCGTCGGTGTTCCTGGTTGCCATCCAGGTCGAGGCGTTGGACCGGCACCGCTTGCTCTCCGACGTGACACGGGTACTGGCCGACGAGAAGGTGAACATCCTGTCGGCCTCGGTGACGACGTCCAACGACCGGGTGGCGATCAGCCGGTTCACCTTCGAGATGGGCGATCCCAAGCATCTCGGCCACCTGCTCAGCGTGGTGCGCAACGTGGAAGGCGTCTATGACGTCTACCGCGTCACCAGTGCGGCGTAGGGCCCGCCACCGCGACTGCGCGGGTCAGTCCTGCGCAGCGGGTGAACCCTTCCAGATCAACAGGTCTCGGCCACCCGCGTTGTAGACGACGCTGTCCGGCGCGGCGCCGGTGACGTCGAAATAGAGCTCGCCCTCGGCGGATTGTCCCTGGGTCAGCGTGCTGGGGTTGACGCCCTCGGCGGTGGGAACGGTGAAGATGACCCGGTAGGTCTGGCCGTTGGCGGCCCGGAGGTTGAAATTGGAGATGATCGGGGTGACGGAGCCCTTGATCGCCTCGACGGTCGCGTCGGCCTCCCACAGTTGCCCGACCGGCTGGTAGCCCGGCAGGGCATCGTCGGCCGGCTCCATCTCCTCGATGGTCCATGCGGTCACCACGCCGCTGGATGCATCGACGAGCTCCTGGGTGCTACCGACCTCGGCGGTGGCGGGGTCGGCCGTCTCGGCCGCGGCCGACGGTGCGACGGTCAGTGCGAGCGCCGCCGTACCCGCGATTGCGAACGGGGTGGTGAGCATCTTGATCATCCGCGCATCTCCTTGTTCGTCTCCGATCAACCCGACCCTGGGCCGGGCTCAGTCCACGCTCACCGAGGTGATGGTCAGCGGCGTGGCGGGCTTGCCGTCGTCGCTCCCGTCGGCCACTCCGTCGGCGGCGATCTCGTCCAGTATGGCCAGCCCGCTCTTGTCGACGGTGCCGAACACGGTGTACGTCGGCGGCAGCATTGAATCCCCGTACACCAGGAAGAACTGGCTGCCGTTGGTGCCCGGCCCGGCATTGGCCATGGCCACGGTGCCGCGCGGATAGACCACCGGGATCTCCACGGCCGGGTCCGAGAGCCGGTACTGGTTGGTCGGGTACTCGTTGGGGAATCGGTAACCGGGCCCACCGGTTCCGGTGCCCGACGGATCACCGCACTGCAGCAGCGCGAGAGTGCCGGTGGCGAGCCGATGGCATCGGGTGCCGTCGAAGAACCCTTGGTGGGCCAGGCTGGCGAAGTTGTTCACCGTGCACGGCGCCTTGCCGTTGGCGAGGTCCAGGCCGATGTTGCCGTGATCGGTGGCGATCGCGGCGCTGACGATCGCGGGTTGGGTCGGCACCTTTCCGGTGCGCGGCGGGGTGGCCGGCCGGGCCGCGGGTTCGGGGATCGCCGGGTACTGGCAATTGGCGCCGAGGTTCTTGGGCGCCACGAACGCGGGCAGCGTCGGACCAGCGGCTGCTGTGCCGCGGTCCGACTGGGGCAGATTCTCGGCGGTCCGGACCAAGACGACGGCGAACACCACCGACACCACGACCACCAGGATCGTCACCGCCGTCACGATGTACCCGATGATCAGTCCCAGGACCGCGAGGCCGCGGCCCTCCTCGCCGCTGCGGCTGAACTGCGACAGCGAGATGTGCCCGAACACGATCCCCAGCGGCGCGAACACGAGTGAACACACCACGGCGGCGACCGCCATGCTGTTGGTCCGCGCGGGCGGCGGAAAACCAGCCGGATATCCGACCGGGTAGCCCGGCACGTAGCCGCGATGGTCCGGCTGGTAACCGCCGTACGGAGGCGGGGCAGTCAACGGCGCACTAGTCCAGGGCGACGGACTTCAGCTGAACGTCGAGCGCCGGCTTGCCGTCGCCGCCACCGCCGGCCACGCCAGCCGCGGCGATCTTGTCGAGGGTGGCCAGCCCGGTGTCGTCGATCTTTCCGAACACCGTGTAGTTCGGCGGAAGCTGCGAATCCTGGTACACCAGGAAGAACTGGCTGCCGTTCGTGTTGGGCCCGGCATTGGCCATGGCCAGCGTGCCGCGCGGATAGAGCACCGGCTGCTGCAGCGCGGGATTGTCCGGCTGGTACTGATTGGTCGGGTACTCGTTGGCGAACTGGTAGCCGGGGCCACCGGTGCCCTGACCGGTCGGATCACCGCACTGCAGCACCGACAGGCCGCCCGTGGTCAGCCGGTGGCACGGGGTGTCGTTGAAGAAGTTCTTCGAGGCCAGGCTGGCGAAGCTGTTCACCGTGCAGGGCGCCTTGGCGTTGTCGAGCTGCAGCCCGATGTTGCCCTGCGTGGTCACCATGCTGACGCTGATGGTGGCCGGCTCGGTGGGGACCTTGCCGGTGTGCGGGGGCTCGACCGGCTTGCTGGCCGCGGCTGCGGCCGGGTACTGGCAGTTGGCGCCGAGATCGGCGGGTGCGACGAAGGCCGGCAGCTGACCGTCGGCGGCCGGCTCGGCCGGTGTGCCCGACGTCGCCGTGGTGGTGGACGCCGATGCGGTGGTGCTGCCCGAATCCTTGCTGGTGAACATGAACGTGGCCACGACGGCCGCGATGACCACGACGGCGCCTACCGCGGAGCCCACGATGGTGAAGATGCGTCGTTTGCGTTCCTGGGCGGCGCGACGCTCCAGCTGGCGTTCCAGCTTGCGCTTGGCCGTCGCACGCCGTTGTTCGTTGGTCGGCACCGCGGCAGTCCTCCTTGTGTGCGGTTGGGGTTGGTGACGAGTCTGCCAGGCGTTCGGTGCGCCGGAGCTTGCGACCCGCGGGAACCCCAGGTCGGGGCGCGGTGCCGGCCTCGGGCCACGTGGGAAACTGACAGCGTGCTCATTACCGGATTTCCGGCCGGGATGCTGGCGTGCAACTGCTATGTCCTCGCCGAGCGGCCCGGCGCCGACGCGATCGTCGTCGACCCTGGCCAGCGGGCGATGGACCGGCTGCGCCGCATCCTCGACGAGAACCGGCTGACCCCGGCCGCCGTCCTGCTGACCCACGGTCACGTCGATCACATCTGGTCGGCGCAGAAGGTGGCCGACACCTATGGCTGCCCGGCCTACATCCACCCCGAGGACCGGTTCATGCTGACCGACCCGATCAAGGGGTTCGGGCCACGCCTTGCCCAGCTCGCGTTCGGTGTGCTGTTCTCCGAACCCAAACAGCTGGTCGAGTTGGAGTGCGACGGCCAGACGCTCGATTTCGGTGGCGTCTCGGTCACCGTGGACCACACGCCTGGGCACACCAGGGGATCGGTGGTGTTCCGGGTGGCCGGCGGCGAGGGCTTCCCGGGATCCAGCGCCGATACCGTGTTCACGGGCGATACGCTGTTCCGGTCCTCGGTGGGCCGCACCGACCTGCCCGGTGGCAGCGGACGTGACCTGCTCACCTCGATCGTGACAAAGCTGTTGGTACTCGACGACGACACCGTGGTATTACCAGGACACGGCCCGAGCTCGACCATCGGGCACGAACGACGTACCAACCCGTTTCTCGAAGGTTTGACTCTGTGACTTCTGCATTCCAGGCGCCCAAGGGCGTGCCCGACTACCTACCACCGGAGTCGGCACAGTTCGTCGCGGTCCGGGACGGTCTGCTGGCCGCGGCGCGACGCGCCGGCTACGGCGACATCGAGCTGCCGATCTTCGAGGACACCGCGCTGTTCGCCCGCGGGGTGGGTGAGTCCACCGACGTGGTGTCCAAGGAGATGTACACGTTCGCCGACCGCGGCGACCGCTCGGTGACGCTGCGCCCGGAGGGCACCGCCGGGGTGATCCGCGCGGTGATCCAGCACCGTCTCGATCGGGGCGCGTTGCCGGTGAAGCTCTGCTACGCGGGTCCGTTCTTCCGCTACGAACGCCCGCAGGCCGGGCGCTACCGCCAGCTGCAACAGGTGGGCGTGGAGGCCATCGGCATCGACGACCCGGCGCTGGACGCCGAGGTGATCGCGGTCGCAGACGCCGGGTTCCGTTCACTGGGTCTGGACGGTTTCCGCCTCGAGATCACCTCGCTGGGCGATGACACCTGCCGCCCCGCGTACCGGGAGCTGCTGCAGGACTTCCTGTTCAAGCTCGATCTCGACGAGGACACCCGGCGTCGCGCCGAGATCAACCCGCTGCGGGTGCTCGACGACAAGCGGCCCCACGTGCGGGAGATGACCGCCGATGCGCCGTTGATGCTCGATCACCTGTCCGACAGCGCCAAGGCGCACTTCGAGGTGGTGCTGGCGCATCTCGATGCCCTCGGGGTGCCGTATGTGATCAACCCGCGGATGGTGCGCGGGCTGGACTACTACACCAAGACCACCTTCGAGTTCGTGCATGACGGGTTGGGCGCGCAGTCCGGCATCGGCGGCGGCGGCCGCTATGACGGCCTGATGAGTCAGCTCGGCGGCCAGGACGTCTCGGGCATCGGCTTCGGGCTCGGTGTCGATCGCACCCTGCTGGCGCTGCAGGCCGAGGGCAAGAAGGTGGCCGGGGTCGGAGGTGTCGACGTGTTCGGTGTGCCGCTGGGGGATGCCGCCAAGCTCGAGCTGGCCAAACTGGCCGCGCGATTGCGGGCCGACGGGGTCCGGGTGGATCTGGCCTACGGTGACCGCGGGCTCAAGGGCGCGATGAAGGCCGCCGACCGCTCGGGGGCCAAGTACGCCCTGGTGGCCGGCGACCGCGACATCGAGGCCGGCACCGTCGGGCTCAAGGACCTGTCGACCGGTGAGCAGGTCGACGTGCCCGCCGATTCCGTTGTCGCCGAGGTGCTTTCCCGCCTCGCCTGACCCTTTGCACCGGGAGCGTGCGTGTCTGCCGGCCGCCGCGCCGTCAAACGTCGGCATTCTGCGCACGCTCGTCGTTACAGTGATCCATGCCGTTGATCGCGCTCGAAGAGCACTACGCCTGGGATCCCGCCAGCGCCGGCAATGTCGTGGGCACCTGGCTGCGCTCCCACAACCCAACCGGGTATGAGCGGCTGTACGACCGGTCGACGCTGCGGCTCGACCAGATGGACGCGGCCGGGATCGATTTCCAGATCCTGTCGCTGTTCGATCCCGGTGTCCAGGATGAGACGGACGTGGCCCGCGCCATCGACCTGGCGCGGCGGGCCAATGACGACCTCGCCGAAACTGTGCGATCGCAGCCCGCTCGGTTCGGCGGTTTCGCGACCCTGGCGACCCAGGATCCCGCCGCCGCGGCTGCCGAGTTCGAGCGTGCCGTCACAGAATTGGGCCTCGTCGGCGGGTTGATCAATGGGCACTGCCAGGGCCGCTATCTCGACGATCTGGAGTATCAGGGGCTGTTCGAATGTGCGCAGGAGTTGGGCGCGCCGATCTACCTGCACCCGACGACGCCGCACCCCGCCGTCATGGATGCCTGGTTCGCGCCGTACGTGGGCGAGGGTCTGCACCTGGCGTCCTGGGGTTTCGCCGCGGAGACGGGCACGCATGTGCTGCGGTTGATCTACGCGGGGCTGTTCGACAAGTTCCCCCGGCTGCAGATGGTCATCGGCCACCTCGGCGAGATGCTGCCGTTCGCGGCCTACCGGATCGACCGGTATTACGGCCTGGGCGGCGACGCCGATGCCAGTCACCGTCTGCAACGGCCGCCGTCGGAGTATCTGCGCACCAACTTCCATGTCACGACGAGCGGCAACTTCTGTCCGTCGGCCTTCCGGTGCACGCTCGATGTGATGGGCGCCGACCGGGTGATGTTCTCGGTCGACTATCCGATGGACGACAACGTGGCCGGCGCCCGATTTCTCGCGGAATACCCGATGGATGACCCGACGCGGCGAAAAGTCAGTTCCGAGAACGCGATCCGTTTGTTCGGCGACCGCCTGCCCGTTCATCTCGGAGATTAGAGGGCGAACACCTGTCCGTCCCGGGCCACTGTGATCTTGCCGGAATAGTTCTTGCCGATGGCCTCGAGCCATTGGGAGTCGGGCAGGTCGGTCGGCGAATAATGGCTCAGCACCACGTGTTTGGCATTGGCCGCGGCGGCGACTTCGCCGACCTGTTCGGCTGAGGTGTGGGAGTTCTTCAGGTAATTGGGCGGGAACCTGTTGTGGTAGTAGGCGTCGTCGAGGCTGAACTGAGCCTCGTGCACCAGGATGTCGGTGTCTTTGGCGAGCGCGATCAGATTGTCCGACTTGGTCGTATCGCCCGAGAACGTGACGGATTTCCCGGCCTCCTTGAGGTCGAAACGGAAGCCGAAGGCTGGGTAGACGTCGTAGTGGGAGACGAGAGTGGCGGTGACGACGACGTTGTCGTCCGACATCACCGGGAACGGGGCGGTTTTGGGCGATCTGTTTCGGTAGTCCGAGCCCGGGGGCACCGCGATCTCGACGACGTCGATCAGATCCTGGATGTCGTCGACGCCCATGTCGCGGATGAAGATGTTGCTGGTATAGGCATACGCCTGCAGCAGCGCCTTGGTGGTGGCGGCCAGACCGGGTGACGGGTTGGCGGGTTCGATGGTCGCCGGGTCTGGGTTGCCGACCTGACTGGCCGGCAGGCCGCCGGCCGGGCCGGGACCGTAGACGGTGACCGGTGCCTTGCCCGGCGCGGCCGTGTAGCCGCCGGAGAGGAAGAAGCTGTAGTAGTCGACGATGTGATCGGTGTGCAGGTGCGTGATGAACATGCTCTTCAAGTCGTCGAACATGAAGCCCGCGTCGGTGAACGCGTTCAGCGAGCCCAATCCGCAGTCGATTTCATAGACATCGCCGCCGACCTTGAGCGCCGACGAGACGCCGGTCCGGTTCGGCACCGGTGGCGGACCGGCCTGGATGCCGAGGGTGACCAAGGCGTTCTCGGGCATCGCGGGCGTTGCCTTCGGCGGCTCGGCCGAACCGCAGGCAGATGCGCTGAGAACGGCGCCGCCGACGACTGCCGACATCGAGGCCGCCAGCATGGATCGCCTGGAAATCGATGTTGGCTCGGGGGAGTCGTGACCACCGCAGGCGCATTGCACGCTCGTCACGTTAGCTGGATTTCGTTTGCTGGGTGAGGTTTTCTCAGCGGCCGTGCACCACGGCGGTCAGTACGGCATCGAGGTCGCCGATGCCCCCGGAGAACGGGTTGCCCCGCTTCAGGATCCAGTCGCCGTTGGGCGTGGTGGCGACGAGCTTCGGCGAACTCGAGCCGATTTGCATCCGGCGCTGGAACTGCACTTGTGGGAGCGGGGCCACCACCGCGCCGTCGGCGTCGGTGAACACACCGTGGGCCCGGTCGAACACCGCCACCGGCCGGTAGTCGGTGAGCGGCCGCCTGCCGTTGGCCTTGATCCGTCGTACCGCCACCGCCGTGGCGGCCGCGAACACCAGGCCGACGGCCACGAACACCGCGCTCACCACAGGCGGGATGTCAGACCTGCCGCCGGCGGAGACGGCCAGGGTGACGGCACCGAACCCGCCGAACACCACCGCCAGTACGCCGAGGACGAACGCCGTCGTCGCCAGCGGGCCGGTGCCCCGGTCGATGACGAGGACGAGCGGGCCCTGCTCGGCCACCACCGCTCCGCCGGTCTCAGCGAGGACCCGGGGCTGGACGGGCTCGGTCATGTTCGAAGTGTGCCCGTCAATCCCCGCGAGCGTCCGCAAAATGCACGCGTTTGGCGGCGTGTCGGCGTACAGACACGGTCGCTCGCGGTGGAGGGGGATCGGGGCAGAGCAGGGGGTCAGATGGCCATGGCGGCGCGGACGTCGGCCTCGGAGGCCGAGCCGCCGGTGCCGGTCGAGGTGATCCGGCCCGACTCCAGGATGTAGTAGCGCTGGGCGGATTCCAGCGCGAACCCGATGTGCTGCTCCACCAACAACACCCCGAGATCGCCGCGGGCCGTCAGTGACGTGATCGCGGCCTCGATCTCGGCCACGACCGAGGGCTGGATGCCTTCGGTGGGCTCGTCGAGGATCAGGCACTTCGGCGAGGTGATCAAGGCGCGGGCGATCGCGAGCTGCTGACGTTGCCCACCGGAGAGCAGACCGGCCCGCCGGGGGAGCAGCTCCTTGAGGGCCGGGAACAGATCCAGCTGTTCGTCGATCAGGGCCTTACCGTTGCGCCGGCCATCGGCGACCACCTGGAGATTCTCCGCGGTGGTCAGCTGGCCGAAGGACTGCTGGCCCTGTGGCACATATGCCAGGCCGCGGGCGACCCGGGCGCTCGGGCGCAGTTTGGTGATGTCCTCGCCGCCGAAAAGCACCTTGCCCGCAGTGCATTTCAGCAGCCCGACGGCCGCGCGCAGCAGTGTCGTCTTGCCGGCGCCGTTGTGACCCATCACCGCGGCGACCCCGTCGGACGGCACGACGATGCTCGCCCCGTGGATCACCTCCGAGCGGCCGTACCCGGTTCGGACGTCGAGCATTTCGAGCATCAGGAGATTCCTTCCACGCCGGCCGCGGCGGTGCCGAGATAGACCTCTTGGACCTTGGGGTTGGCCTGAACCTCGGCCACCGAACCCTCGGCGATCACCTGGCCGCGAGCGAGGACCGTCACCGAGGTCGCGAATGCCCGCATGAAATCCATGTCGTGCTCGACCACCACCACGGTCCGGGCTCCGCCGATACGGCGCAACAGGTTTCCGGTTTCCTCGCGCTCCTCGTGGCTCATCCCGGCCACCGGTTCGTCGAGCAACAGCACATCGGCGTTCTGCACCAGCAGCATGCCGATCTCCAGCCATTGTTTCTGGCCGTGAGCCAGGATGCCGGCCGGTTGGTCGGCCAGATCCGCCAGCCCGGTGGTCTCCAGTGCCTCCTCGATGGCGGGCAGGATGCCGTGCCGCCGGCGCAGGAGCGTCCAGGGGGAGCGGCCGGCGCCGGCCGCGATGTCGAGGTTCTGCAGCACGGTCAGTTGCTCGAACACACTCGCGGTCTGAAATGTGCGCCCGACACCCTGCCGCGCGATCTGGTGCACCTTCTTGCCGAGCAGTTCCACCCCGGATTTGTTCACCGAACCCGTGGCCCTCACCAGGCCGGTGATGGCGTCGATGACGGTTGTCTTGCCCGCACCGTTGGGGCCGATCAGAAACCGCAGGTCTCCCTGGAACAGGGTCAGGTCCACCTCGCTGACCGCCTTGAACCCGTCGAAATCGACTGTCAGGCCCCGGACTTCGAGATACTCCGCACCCATGCCGGCGTTGCCGCCGGCGACGGGTTCCGGGCTCTGGTCCGGCTCGGTCACGGCCTCGGTTCCGGTCACGATGCGGCGCCTACTTTCTCGTTGTCGGGGTCGGTGTCCGGTGTCGTCTCGGGATCGGACACCACGGGTTCCGCTGCGGTGGAGCGCTTGCGCCGCCACCTGCCGAACAGGACCCCGAGCCCGGCCAACCCGGCGGGGAAGAATCCGACGACGACGATGAACAACAGCCCCTGGGCGTAGATCCATCCGGACGGAAAGCGTTCGGAGAACAGGGTTTGCGCCCACGCCACCCCGATGGCGCCGAGAACCGGACCGAGCAGTGTGGTGCGCCCACCGATCGCCACTCCGATCAGGAACGCGATGGACGGCACGATGCCGACTTGCGACGGTGCGATGAAGCCGACGATCGGCACGAACAGGGCGCCGGCGATGCTGGCGAACAACGCGGCCAGCGTGTAGGCCACGACCTTGATGTTGGCCGGGTCGTAACCCAGGAACCGCACACGTTCTTCACCGTCGCGCACGGCGACCAGTAATTCGCCGTACCGGCTGTACATCAGCTGGCGCACCAACGCCACCACGATCAGCAGCGTGGCCGCCGCGATGAAGTACACCATCCGCTTGTTGGCGGGGTCGTTGAGGTTGAACCCGAAGAAGGTGCGGAAGTTGGTCAGCCCGTTGCTGCCGCCCAGGCTGGTCTGACCGACCAGCAGGATCGCCAACGCGGCGGCCAGTGCCTGCGACAGGATCGCGAAGTAGGCGCCCTTGACCCGCCGCTTGAACACCCCGAAGCCGAGCAGGGCGGCGATTCCGGTCGGGATCACCAGGATTGCCAGCAGCGCGAACGCCGGAGAAGCGAATGGCTCCCAATACCCCGGCAGTTCACGTACGCCGGCGATCTGCATGAAGTCGGGAACGTCGTGCCCGCGGATCTGGGCGTCGGCGACCTTGAGGTGCATGCCCATCAGGTAGCCGCCCAGACCGAAGAACACGCCCTGGCCGAGTACCAGCATTCCGCCTCGGCCCCAGGCCAATCCGATGCCCGCCGCCACGATCGCGAAGCACAGGAACTTGCCGAGCAGGCTGAGCCGGAAATCCGACAGCACCGCCGGCGCCACCCCGAAGAGGAACACGGCGGCGATGCCGAACCCGGCCCAGGTCTGCCACCGGCCCAGGCGGGTCCGTAGGTCTTGTGTCAGCGCGCTCATGCCAAGCTCCTGGTCCGGACCGTGAACAAGCCCTGTGGGCGTACCTGCAGGAAGATCACGATGACGACGAACACGATCACCTTGGCCAGCGACGCCGTGGTGCTGTACTCGATGAACGAGTTCAGGAAACCCAGGGCCAGGGCGGCGATCACGGTGCCCTTGATCTGGCCGAGTCCGCCGACCACGACCACCAGGAACGCGTCGATCAAAAAGCTCTGGCCGATGGTCGGACTGGTGGAGCCGATCAGGGTCAGGGCCACCCCCGCGACCGCCGCCAGGCCGGATCCGATGAAGAACGTGGTGATGTCGGTTCGGCGGGACGAGATGCCGCTGGTCTCGGCCAGGTCCCGGTTCTGCACCACCGCCCGGATCCGCCGCCCCATCGGGCTGGTCTTCAGCACGGTCGCGAGTACCGCCACGCACACGATCGCCAGCACCAGGATGAAGATGCGGGTCTTGGGCACCACCGCGCCGAGGATTTCGACGCCACCCGAGAGCCACTCCGGTGCAACGACGTTGACCGCGGGTGCGCCGAAGATGTCGCGGGCCACCTGCTGCAGGATCAGCCCGACGCCGAAGGTGACCAGCAGCGTGTCCAGCGGCCGGCCGTACATCCGCTGGATCAGGGTCACCTCGAGCAGTGCGCCCATGGCACCGCCGACGAGGAACCCGACGACCAGGGAGAACAACAGTGAGGCACCGGCATTGGTGATGATCTGCTGCACCACGTAGGCGGTATAGCAGCCGGCCATGATGAACTCGCCGTGCGCCATGTTGATGACGCCCATCTGGCCGAAGGTCAGGGAAAGGCCCAGTGCCGCCAGCAACAGGATCGAGCCGAGGCTCAATCCTGTTGCCAGCTGGCCGATGAGGATGTCCATGCGTGGTTGATTCCCGTCAGCTGGACAGCCCGGCCGCCCACGGGTAGGACTTCAGGTACGGGTCCGGATCGATCGGTCCCTTGGACTCCCAGATCGTGTAAATCAGTCCGTCCGGCCGGATTTCGCCGATGCGAGCGGTCTTGGTGATGTGGTGGTTCTCGCCGTCGATCGTGACCTTGCCCTCCGGGGCATCGAAGCTCACGCCGTCCGCGTTGTCCTGAATCGCCTTGACGTCGAATGACTTGGCCTTCTCGACGGTGTTCTTCCACAGATACACGGAGGTGTAGGCGGCCTCCATCGGGTCCGACGTGGGCTTCTTGGGATCTTTGACGAAGTCCTTGTAGGCCTTGACGAACGCCTTGTTCACCGGGGTGTCGATGGTCTCGTAGTAGTTCCACGCGGTCAGCTGGCCGGCGACGTTCTGGACGCCGATTCCGCCGACCTCTTCCTCGGCGATCGAGACCGAGACCACGGGCATCTGCTGCGGTGTCAGGCCGACGTTCTTGTACTCGCGGAAGAACGCCACGTTGGAGTCGCCGTTGAGGGTGTTGAACACCGCGTCGGCGTCGGCGCCGCGGACCTTGTTGACGATGGTGGAGAAGTCGGTCGAGCCCAGCGGCGTGTAGTCCTCGCCCTTGATCTCGATGCCGTTCTCCTTGGCGTAGGCCTTGATGATCCGGTTGGCGGTCTGCGGGAACACGTAGTCACTGCCCACGAGGTAGAGCGACTTGACGCCCTTCTCCTTGAGGTAGTCCAGCGCCGGCACGATCTGCTGGTTGGTGGTGGCACCGGTGTAGAAGATGTTCTTGCTCGACTCCAGGCCCTCGTATTGCACCGGGTAGTACAGCAGGGCGTTCGCGCTTTCGAACACCGGGAGCATGGCCTTGCGGCTCGACGAGGTCCAGCCGCCGAACACCGCGGCCACACAATCGCTGCTGATCAGCTTCTCGGCCTTCTCAGCGAATACCGTGGGCTCGGAGGCGCCGTCCTCGCCGATCAGTTCGATCTGTTTGCCCAGCACGCCGCCGTCGGCGTTGATCTCCTCGACCGCGAGCTTGATCGCATCGCGCACCGTCACCTCGGAAATGGCCATCGTGCCCGACAGGGAGTTCAATGATCCGACCTTGATCTTCGGACCGGACGCGTCCACGCAGGATGTTGCATTTGCTGCGTCGGTATCGCTCGCCCGGCTACCGCAGCCGGCCAGTATCAAGCTGGCAACGGCGATCAAACTCCCCGCGGCCAGAGTTGACCGGCGCAACGGCGTTCGATTCGGCCGATGAGCGCTCGCGCGACGAGCATTTCCTAGACGCATGGGCGACCTTTCCCTTGAATTGCAGCGCTTTTCAACCGATGGCGATCGGGTGGCGGTGCAAGAGCGGAACACACTGTGCGGGTGTCGAATCGGGACGTTAGAGCTCCGCTGTTACTGGGAAATGTCTGTGTGTGACAAACAAATTAACCTCTAGCTAGACGGGGTTGGTTTGCCGTTGGGTTTGTCTTGTCAGGCCCATTAGTCGCAGCTGTAACAAACCGGTAGCGTGCTGGGATATGACGGATATGACGAATGTGCGAAAAGCGACAACCACGGTCGGTGCGGCGCTGGTTCTGGCGGCCGCGGGTATGGCGGTCTCCAACGCAACGTCGTATGCGGAACCGGAGGCTGCGGGTCATCAGGTCAGGTACACGCTGACCTCGGGCGCGCCGTACGAGTTCGACCTCTATTACCTGACGACGCAGCCCGCGAGTAAAGACGCCTACAACGCCGATGCGTACAAATACCTGCAAAAGGCGACGGTCAACGTCGGTCCCGACGCGCCGTGGGTGTTCGAAACCACGCTTGCCGATCCGCAGTGGGCCATCTTCACCGTCGCGAGCACCACGCACGGCGGCCGGGCCCAGCCGAACGCGCACTGCGAGATCGCGGTGGACGGCCAGGTCGCGGTCCAGAACGACCACGCGTACAGCCCGCGTTGCCAGCTCGGTCAGTGGTGAGCTGACGCAGTCGCGGATGCGGTGATCTGATCCGCTCGCACCGCCACGGTCCCACGCATTGGGATCGGCCTTGACGGTTTACTCGAACTGTTGTTCGATAGTCAGGTGCGCGACGGCCGGTTCCGCTTCCGGTCTGAAACACGATTCGCTGGGCAAGCGCCCATGACGTGCGCCGATGCCGTACCCGAAACCGCGGCATCGGCGCATCTGTCATTTCTCTCTTTGTTCGTCATTCGTCGGCCTCGGCTGTGCGCACGGAGGTCGCGATGGCACGCGCGAGGTCGGCGGGTGCGTCGACATGCGCCAGGTGTCAGTGTTCCGCATTCTGGCCGGCACCTCGACACGGCTGGAATTACCTTGACATCGGCATCGAACAATTGTTCGATATGGGTATGCGATGGGACGGGCAGGCGGTGCGCGCCGACGACGGGGCATTGCCCGGTCTGCAGCGGCTCGGCTTCGTCCGCAGTGTCCGCACGCCGCAGTTCGAGGGCATCACGTTCCACGAGGTGCTGTGCAAGTCGGCGCTGAACAAGGTGCCCGCGGCGTCGATGCTGCCGTTCCGATACACGGTCAACGGCTATCGCGGGTGCAGCCACGCCTGCCGGTACTGCTTCGCCCGCCCGACCCATGAATATCTCGACTTCGACAGCGGGGCTGATTTCGACACCCAGGTGGTGGTGAAGACCAACGTCGCCGAGGTGCTGGCGCGTGAGCTGCGGCGCCGGTCCTGGACGCGGGAGACGGTGGCCCTCGGCACCAACACCGATCCCTATCAACGTGCCGAAGGCCGGTACGCACTTATGCCGGGAATCATTGCGGCGCTGGCGGATTCGGAGACACCCTTTTCCATCCTCACCAAGGGCACGCTGCTGCGCCGCGACCTGCCGCTGATCGCCGAGGCGTCTCGCCGCGTCGACGTGAGTGTCGCGGTGTCCCTGGCGGTCGGGGATGCGGAGCTGCATCGCCAGGTGGAGCCCGGCACCCCGTCACCCGACGCTCGGCTCGGGCTGATCGCTGCGATCCGCGGCGCCGGTTTGCAGTGTCATGTGATGGTCGCGCCGGTATTGCCGCACTTGACGGATTCGACGGAGCATCTGGACGACCTGCTCGGCCGGATCTCAGCGGCAGGCGCCACCGGCGTGACGGTGTTCGGGCTACACCTGCGGGGGACGACGCGCGGCTGGTTCATGTCCTGGCTGCAGCGCGAACATCCCGAACTGCTCGGCGACTATCAGCGGTTGTACCGGCGCGGCGCGTATCTGCCGGCGGATTACCGCGAAATGCTTCGTACCCGGGTAGCGCCACTGGTGGCCCGGTACGGATTGACTGGGCGAGCGCCCGTGGCGCGCGCCGGTGCTGCACGTGAAATCGCGGCACCGGCGCACCCGGTCCTGTTCTGAGGGCGACCGCCGCGTCCGTCACGGCCCAGATCGGTCGGCCGATCACCGTGATTCATTGTCGGCGCAATACATTCGGGCCCGGACTGCCAGGGTTCGGGACAGCTCGACCACCTGAGACGTGAGCCCGGTCCAGTCGTCAGCCAGCGTGCCCAGGTAGCCGTCGCGTGCCCGGTTCAGCAGCTCCCGGTCGGCCGGCTCCAACGTCGGCGCCAGAGTTTCGGCCGCGACGTCCTTGGCGACGATCTCGCCGCCGGCGGCCGTCAGAACCATGCGGGCCAAGGTGAGCAGGGTATTGCGTTCGTCACCTTCGACGCCGTCCAGTACGTCAGGGATGGTGTCGCGCACCGCGTTTCTGAGCAGCTCCCGCGGCACAGGTACGACCACCCGGTCCAGTGCGGCGCCGCGCAACACGCGGTGGGCGGATTGGGCGGTGGCCAGGAGGATGACGACGTCGACGTCGTCGGCCGGTTCCGGAACGTGACCGGCGACGAGTTCTGCCCGCCGCCACTCGCCGTACTGGAAATCATGGCGGGGCCGATACCGCCAGGACTGGTCGTCGTCGATGACGACACTCGTGAGTTCGATGGGCCGTCGCTGCGCGGCATCGGGAAATCGCCCGGAATGCCCTCGCCAGCCCGACACTTCGAGTAGCACCGAGGTCAGTGCCCGGCGTTCCGTCGTGGTGAGGGTTCGGTGAGTCAGTACGAGCAGATCGACGTCACTGTCGGGCTTCAGGCCAGAGCTGACGCCCGATCCATAAAGGTAGACGCCGACGATGCCGCCCGGATTCTGCTGATCAAGGTGGTCCAGAATCCGGGTGACCGCGTCATCCATGGCACCACGTTAACCGTCGGACTCGAGCGGAGGCTTCAGCTCTTGTTGCGCTTGACCTGATTGAACGGCACCCCACGGTCGGCGGCGTGCTCGCGGGGGAATCCCAGGATCCGCTCACCGATGACGTTCCGGGCCATCTCCGAACTACCCCCGCCCAATGACCCGGTCTGCCGGGACAGGTAGCGCACACCGATCTCCATCAGGCCGGCCAGTTCCGGTGCGTCGTCGCTGCCTTGATCGACAACCCCGGCCGTGCCCGCGATGGCCAATGCGGTGTCCACCTCGAGCTCGGTGGTTTCGGCATGGAACAGCCGGATCAGGGTGCCGGCATTCGGTGGCAGGGAACCGTTTCCGATGGCGGCGCCGACGTGGTCGATCAGCTGCTTCTTGACGATCCTGCGGACCAGGGCGCGCCCGGCCAGATCCTGTACTCGGGCGTCGTCACCCTGACCGGTGGCCTCGGCCAGCCCGATGTGATCCGGCGGCATCTCGTTGGCGTTCTCGGCCCCGGTCCCGCTGGCGAACTCCGATCCGCCTCCGACCGCGCGGCGTTCATGGTGCAACTGGCGCGAAGCCACCGTCCAGCCGTCGTTGACCTGGCCCACCACGGCGTCGGCGGGGAGCTCCAGGTTGTCGAAGAACTCTTCGCAGAACTCTTCGTTGCCGTTCACCTCGGTGATGCGGCGCATGGTGATCCCCGGCGCGTTCAGCGGAACCAGGAACATGGTCAGGCCCTCGTGTTTGGGCACGGTCCAGTCGGTGCGGGCCAGCATCAATCCGTAGTCGGCGGCGAATGCGCTGGTGCTCCAGGTCTTGGCGCCGTTGATGATCCAGGTGTCGTCCCGGAGTTCGGCGCGGGTGATCACGCCGGCCAGGTCAGAACCTCCGCTGGGCTCAGACAACAGCTGACACAGCACCTCGTCGCCGCGGATCGCCGCCGAGATGCGCTCGCGCTTCTGCTCCTCACTGCCCATGTCGAGGATCGTCGCGCCGCAGATGGTGAACGACGGGGTGTTGAGGATCAGCGGCATCTCGTAGTTGAGGCATTCGTCGTTGAACGCCTTCTGGTAGGCGTAATCGAGACCAAGGCCGCCGTACTCGCGCGGGAAGCAGATGCCGGCGAACCCGCCTTCGTAGAGGCGCTTCTGTAATTCCTTTGCGCGTTCCCAGGATTCGGTCTCGGCCCGCACGGCGAACGGCGGATCGCCCGGATCGATGGGTGGCATGTTCTCGGCCAGCCAGGCCCGGGCGCGGAGGGCGAATTCCTCGACGGACTCTGTTGTTGCGGGGGTGCTCACGGTCTCGGTCACGCTCCAACCTCCTCGGCTACGCGGGTCTTGCGGCTCAGTGCGTACACCGCGCGGTGGTGATCCTCGGGTGAGCCGTAGAGCGCCCGGTACAGCGCGACCCGCCGCAGGTACAGATGCAGATCGTGTTCCCAGGTCACCCCGATGCCGCCGTGCAACTGCACACAGTCCTGAAGCATGACCGGGGCACGTTCGGCCACATAGGCTTTCGCGACGCTGACGAGTTTCGGTGCCTCCGGCGAGCGTTCGGCCACCGCGGCCACGGCGCCCGCGGTGGTGGCGCGCGCGGCTTCGAACCACATCTTCATATCGGCGGCGCGATGCTTGAGCGCTTGGTAGGAGGCCAGTGGGCGGCCGAAACTGTGCCGGTCGCTGAGCCACTGATTCGTCATCGTCAGCACCGCGTCAAGAGTCCCGACGATCTCGGCGCACTGCAGCAGCAGGGCCACCTGCCGCTGGCGTTCGATGATGGCCGGCGTCTGCCCGGCAGCCCCGAGCGCGGCGGTCTCGTCGACCTCGACGCCGTCGAATTGCACTCGGGCGTAACGCTTGACCAGGTCGACCGAATTCTGCGGCGTGAGCGTCACCCCGGCCACGCCGGTCGGCACCACGAACTGCCGGGTCTGGCCGTCGCAGACGGCAACCACCAGCAGCACGCCACTCCGGTCACCGGCCTCCACCCGATCCTTGACGCCGTCGATGCGGTAACCGGACCCGGTGCGGGTGGCTGTGGTGGCGACATCGGTGGCGGCCTGCAGCGCGTCGAACGGCCGGCCTGGCTCGTGGACCGCCCACGACGCCACGGTTTCCCCGGACACCAGTGACTCGATCAATTCCTCTTGCCCACTGGGTGCTTCGACCAGGCCGGCCAGCACGGTGCTGACCGGATGCAGCGGGCCGGGGGCCACCGTGCGCCCGGCCTGTTCGGCGAGCAGGGCCAGGTCGGTGACACCGTCCCCGGACGGACTACCGCCGCCCAGCTCCTCGGGCACCAGCAGGCTGGCCCACCCCAATTCGGCTGCCCGTCCCCACCATTCGGTGTCGAACGAGCTGCCCTCGGCGTGCAGTTCACGCACTCGGCTCAGCGGGACTTCCTTTTCCAGGAAGGCCTGCGCGGTCGAGGTGAACAGCATCTGTTCCGGATTTGCCACATCGGTCATGTAGTCGGCCAGTTTCTTGTGTTCGGGGAAAGGGTCAGGTCAGGACGAGGGCCGGCACGTCGGGCCGGTACACCTTCTTGTTCTCGACCTTGAAGAGGTCGACGAGGTTGCCGCCCATCACCTTTCGGACGCCTTCGTCGTCGAGGCCGTGCGCCTCCAGGTCGTCGACCAGTTTGATGGGATCGGCGAGCCCCTCGGGATGCGGCCAGTCAGATCCGAAGATGATGCGGTCGACGCCACAGAGGTCGGCCATCTGCTTGAAGTCGTCTTCCCAGAACGGCGCGACGTACACACCGCGCTTGAACGCCTCGATCGGGTCTTCGGGAAACTCCTGCGGCATCTTCGAATAGACATCCTTGAACTGGTGGAAGAGGTAGGGCACCCAGGAGGCGCCGTTCTCCACCGAAAGGATGCGCAGGTCGGGGTTGCGAGTCAGGGCGCCGTGGCAGACCAGCGCGGCCATGGTGTCTTCGATCGGCCGCTTGCCCATCGCAACCATCCGGAACGACGTCGGCTTGAACGGCAGGAACTCGTCGGCCGGCTCCCAGTCGTTGAGATACTGCGCGTATCCGCTGTCGGAGGCATGCATGCACACCGGGATGCCGGCTTTGACGCAGGCGTCCCAGAATGGGTCGAACTCAGGGAATCCCAGCGAACGGGTGCCGCGATAGCCGGGCACCGGTGCGGGGCGGACGAGCACGGTCTTGGCGCCGCGTTCCAGGCACCATTCGAGTTCTTCGAGGGCGCGGTCGACCACACCGAGATTGATGACCGGCGTGGAGAAGATCCGATCGGCGTAGTTGAACTGCCATGTCTCGTACATCCATTCGTTGAGCGCGTGGATGATGTCGAGGATTAGGTCGGGATCGTCCTTGAGGCGTTCCTCCACCAGGCTGGCCAACGTCGGGAACATGATCGTGTAATCCAGGCCCAGGCTGTCCAGAACCTCAAGGCGCGCTTCGGGATTGCGGAAGGCGGGAATCGCCTTCATCGGCTTGCCCATCACCTCGCGGTAGCTCTTGCCGCCGCTGCCGTGGCGGAAGTACTCCTCCTGGGCACCGGGCCGGGCGACCACCTCGAACGTGGGATTCGGAATGTAGTCGCTGATGTGGTTGCGCACCACGATCTTCGTGCGGCCGCGCACGTCGATGTAGTCGATGACGCCCTTGCGGCTGTCCGGGAGGAACTTGGTCAGCGCTTCCTTGGGCTCGTAGAAGTGGTTGTCGGCGTCGAACACCGGATAGGGAAGCTCGCGCGAGGGCATGTTCGCCTCCTGGAAGAGTCAGATTTCCGGAACTGGTAATGACGTTACCACGCGCTGAGCCGCGAAGCCGAGCCTGTTCGGGCGATCGCTCAAAACCGACGAAAGGGCCAGGTCAGAGCCCAGATTGAGGAACCAGGAGACCGCGCACGCAGAACTCGTAGATATGCACGCCTTCGATGGGGGTTCCGTTGAGTTCGACACCCAGCGAGCGCAGGCGCATCGCGCCGAGCACCGACTGCATGATCAGGGCCGAGGTGCTCTGTACGTCGATGTCGGCACGGAAGCTGCCGGCGTCCATTCCGCGGCGCAGAATGTCGCCGATGAGCTCGTGCAACGGCGCCAGCACGCGGGCGTACTCCCGGGGCAGTGACTCGGCGAGGTGGTCGTTGTAGAAGGTCAGGCCGCGATTGATGCTGTCCTGGGTGCTCGAAGCCGCGGGCACGGTGATGCGGTCGATGAGCGCCCGCAGGGCCTCCGGTCCCGGCAGCCCGTCCGTGTCGGCGCGCCAGCGCTGCGTGGACTCGGCCATGATCTTGTCGATGAGGGCCAGCAGCAGCTCATCTTTGGTGGAAAAGTGCTGGTAGAACGACCGTAGTGAGGTCTTGGAACGTTCCACCACCTCCAGCACGGTGAAATCCGTGCGCCCGGTCTCGCCCAGGATGGCCAATGCCGATTTCATGAAGCGCCGGGCCCGGTCCGCCTGTGCTTCGGCGCGCGCACTGTCCGACGCTCGCTCGGCCGGCCTAGCCATTGCGCCATCACCTCCGTCATGCTGCACTTGCGAGAATGACGTTACCGGTTCTGTAGAAGCAATAGGCGGGTTGCGATTGAGTGAGTGGTTCTTGTTCCTGCCGCAGGTGCGGTTGGACGTCGGCGACATCGTCGAGCGAGCGACGGTGGCCGAGGCGTGTGGCTTCGACGGCATCGCGTTCATCGATCACCTGGAGGCGCCCGGTGCCACCCACCAAAGCATCTGGGAGGCAATGACTGTCGCCACCTGGGTGGCCGCCCGCACCGAACGCCTGCGAATCGGTCACCTGGTGCTGTGCGACGCGTTCCGGCATCCGGCGGTGCTGGCCAAACAGGCCGTCACCCTGTCGGAAGCCACCGGCGGCCGCTTCGAGCTCGGCCTCGGTTCGGGTTCCTGGCCGCAGGAGTTCGAGCGGTTCGGGATCGAGACCGGTGACGCCGCGGCGCGGGTGCGCAGGCTCGAGGAGAACTTGCGGCTGCTGTCGCAGTACTGGGGCGCCGACGACGAACGGGCGCAGACTCCGCGTCCGGTCCATCCAATTCCGTTGGTACTCGGGGGAACCGGCAAGCGCATGATGGACCTGGTGCGGGCCCACGCGGACTGGTGGAACGTCCCGTCACATCAGCTCGATCGGCTGCCGGCGTTGCTGCCGACGGTGGGCGGCACCCGGGTGTCGCTGCAGCAGATGGTCGGCTTCGTGGGTCGCGGGGCGGACCGTACCGCGGTGACCGAGCGCAGCACCCGGTTGTTCGGCCACCTGGGCGACGGCCTGGTATGCGGTGACGCCGCAGAACTCGCTCAGCACTTCGCCGGGCTGTCGGCCCAGGGCGTCGAGCGCTTCTATGTGTGGTTCGCGGATTTCGCCGCACCACAGACCATTTCGGAATTCGCCGAGACAGTCATCAACGCGTGACAGAGAGGAACGACATGACCGCCGAATCAGCTGAGGCCACCGGGTGGACCCTGCAGATGCTGCTCGACCTGTTCGATGCGGAGCCGACGGGGGAGAACCGCTATTCCGTGCAGACGGGCATCGCCGGTGTCGACGAGCGTCAGGTCGTGGAGGGCACCCAGATCCTGGGCGCCGCCATCGTGGCGGCCGCGAAACGCTTTCCGGACAAGTCGATTCGCTCCGCGCATGCGGTGTTCGCCCGGGCGGTGATGGTGGGCCCGCCGGTCGAGCTCGACATCGACGTGATCAGCGAGGGCCGTTCCACGGCCACCGCCGTGGTCGCCGCTTCGCAGAACGGCAAGCGCTGCATCACCGTCACCCTGCTCGCCGATGTGCCGACCGGCGACGTGATCCGTCATCACCTGCCGCGTCCGGAGGTCGCCGGCCCGGCTGACGCCAACATCTCACACATGCCGATGACCGGGCGCGAGCTCCGGTTGGTCGACGTCGTCGACGTCAACAGCCCGGACGAGGTCGGCCCGCCCGAGCTGTACGCCTGGCTGCACTATGACCCCGTCCCGGCCCGCGACGACCTGGCAAAGGCCCTGATCGCGTATTTCACCGGGCACCTGGGCATTTCGACCACGATGCGGGCACACGCGGGGATCGGTACCGCCCAGGCCCACCTCACTGTCTCGACCGCCCCGATGACCGTCACGGTGAGCTTCCACGAGCCGGTGCGCTGGGACGGCTGGCTGCTCTACAGCCACGAGAGCACGCAGGTCGGCTCCGGCATGTCGTATGTGCGCGGTGCGGTGCACACCGAGGCCGGTGAGCTGATCGCGTCATTCAGCCAGGACGGGTTGATCCGTCCGTTGCGCACCACCGACACCAAGATCTCGGAGCACGCGCGGTTGTAGGCCGGCGCCGCCGCTCAGATCTTCAGATACCCCTTGTCTGCCGGGATCTGGGCGGCGGTGACCAACGACGACGCGTCGCTCGCGAGCCACACCACGATGTCGGAGATCTGGTTCGGGGCGATGAGCGAATCCGTCGGCAGCGCGCCGGGGGAGAAGCTGTGGATGTAGTTGGGATGGTCGGCGAACATCTGATACATCGAAAGGTCGTTGCCCATCGGGGTATCGGTGCCGTAGGGGTGGATCGAGTTCACCCGGATCCCGAATTCGCCCAATTCGACCGCAAGTGAGTTGGTGAGCCCGACGAGGCCGAACTTGCTGGCGCAGTAGTGCGCGCAGCCCGGCACTGCCTTGACACCCGCGGCCGAACTGATGGTGATGATCGACCCGCCGTTGCCTGCCTCGATCATCGGCGGCACCACGGCCTGGATGGTGTGGAACACCCCGGTGAGGTTGACGTCGAGGGTGTCCTGCCATTGCGTCTCGGGGATCTCCCACAGCCGGCCCCAGTTCAGGACACCGGCATTGGCCACCACGACGTCGAGCCGGCCGAACTGCTCGAGTGCATCGGCGACCAGTCGGCGTTGTGCCTCCGCGTCGCGGACATCGACCTCACGCGCCAGGATCTTGCGTCCCTCGCCCTCGACGAGCGCCACCGTCTCGGCGAGATCCTCCGGTGTGGACGCGGCGTAGCCGTTGTGCTCGGTGACCGGCGCGCAGGCGTCGAGCGCGACCACGTCGGCACCGGCGCGGGCCAGGCGCACGCAGTGTGAGCGGCCCTGCCCGCGAGCCGCACCCGTCACATACGCAACCCGGCCGGCCAACGGCAATTCGGATTCGCTCATACGGAGATCTCCTTCAGGGGTGCGGCGGGATGCCCGGCCGACTGCGCGGCGGTCCCCGAGAACTGGTAGTCGGACAGCGGGGAGTGGTGGGCGAACCGGCGGGAGCCGGTGATGGTCTGGGGCCGGTAGTAGACGGTGTCGCTCTGGGAGTTCACGAAGTAGGTGCTGAGCCCCGCGCACTTGGTGTAGTAGAGATGAGCGACGCGGCCGCGCCGCTGCATCAGGTCGTTCCACGCGTTGAAGGCTTCGTTGCCGACCGCGACCACACCGGCGCCGCGCCTGCGTGTCTCGTCGATGATCCGCACCGCGTGTGCGGCCACCGTCTCGACGTAGTCCGGCCAGGCGAATCCGACGAATCCGAGTGGTCCGACGATCTCCCACCGGTTGGGTAGCCGCGGGTGGGCCGTCCCCGCGTAGTTGCGCAGCCCGTGGGCTCGGTAGTACTCGGCGAGGTCGAAACCGTTGGGACCCAGGATGGTGTCGGGGCGGTAAGTTTCGGGATCGGTCCACAGCTCGTAGCCGGTCGCGAGCACGAGCAGGTCGGCCGGATGTTCGACACCGTCGGTGGTGCGCACCCCGGTTGCCGTGACCCGTTCGATCGGTGTGGTGATCAGGTTGGTGTGCGGGTTGTTCAATGCCGGGAGGAAGGTACTGGAGATCACCGGCCGCTTGGCCAGGATTCCGTAGCGCGGTACCAGCTTTCGGCGGGTCGTCCGATCTTCGACGACGCTGCGCAGCAACAGGCGGTAGAGCAGGCGCGACCAACCGTCGTAGAGCGGCATGAGCCGGCGCAGCCACCGGTCCGGCAGGCGGGAGAAGACATGCACGATGGGTGCCACCATGAAGAGGTCCATGGCCATCCGGCCCGCCGCGTTGACCACGGGCAGGACGCCGGGAACCCGCAGGGCGCGGCGCATCATCGGCGGAATGTCGAAGTCGATCTTCGGCAGGACCCAGGCGGGAGTTCTTTGGTAGACATCGAGATTGGCTGCCTCGGCGGACAGCGCGGCGGTGATCTGCACGCCGGAGGAGCCTGTCCCGATCACCGCGATGCGCTTGCCCGCGGTGTCGTAGCAGTCGTCCCACGCGTTGGGCCGCAGGATGGTGCCGGTGAAATCCTCGATGCCCTCGAGGTCGACGGTCTTCTTCGCATTGACGTACCCGCCGACGGAACTGATCACGAAACGCGCGGTCACCGGTGCGCGGTCGCGGATCTCCAGCCGCCACACGCCGGCGTCGTCGTCCCACTGCTGCCGGGTGACCTCGGCATTGGCCTTCAGGTGCTCGTAGAGCCCCAGATCGGAAGCCGTGTCCTGTAGGTAGCGCTGGATCTCCGGGCCCGGTGCGAACAACCGGGTCCAGTGCGGGTTCGGTGCGAACGACAGCTGATACCACAGGGTGGGGATGTCGACGGCCAGGCCGGGATAGTGATTGTCCCTCCAGGTGCCGCCGAAGTCGTCACCGCGTTCGATGATGACGAAGTCGTGGATCCCTTTCTGACGCAACAGATGTGCTGCGGCGATACCGCCGGGTCCGGCGCCGATGATCGCCACCTCGTAGTCTGGTCGGGTCATTGTCGCCTTCCGGTCAGACCGGCCACGATGTGGTCGGTCACGAATCGTTTCACCGCGCGTGGACTGTCGAGATTCACCCCGATCGGCGGCAGCAGTTCGAAGCTGAGCAGGACCCGCACGATCCATTCACCGGCCCGGGCCGGTGCGATACCGGGCTCTACCTCGCCGCGTTGTTGGGCCGCCTTGACGTACGGCTTCCACAGTTCGATCGATCGCCGCATCAGCTCGTCACCGGTGTTGCGCAGGAGCAGTACCACGACGCTTTCGTTGATGCCCCGGTGCGGGACCGAATTCGAGTTCTGCCGGTGTGCACAGATGACGACGGCCGCCGCGGCGACCTGATCGGCCAGGCTGTCGTGCCGATCGGCCTCGGCGCCGATGGTCTCGATGAACGCGCCGGCGAGGCGATCGAGTGCGATCCTGATGGCGTTGTCCCGGCTGCCCAGCGCGTTGTGCACGGTGCCGCGCGAGACCCCGGCCCGTTCGGCCACCGCGGTGAGGCTGAATTGCCTTGGGCCCAGCTGTCTCAGCGTCTCAGTGGTTGCGGCGAGCAGGCCCGGCGACACCGTCCGCCCGGATTCGTGCATTTGAACACATTAACGAAATGTGTTCAACATGGTCAGTGTTTGACCAGATCCGCGGTGGCCGCATCCAACACGTCGTTGAACACCCTGGTGAGCATCGGACGGCCGACCCAGCGGGTCAGCGCACCGCCGACGAGTGGGATCTTCACCCGGAAGGTCGTCGTCCAGGTGACGTGCGTGCCGCCGTCGACCGCGGCGAAGCTCACCCGACCCTGCCGGTGTTCCGACGGTGGGAAACTGCGTTCGACCGAGTAGTCGAAGGAGCGTGGGGCGTCGTAGCCGGTGATGCGTTCCCGGAACCAACCGATCACCCAGAAGAGGATGCGCAGTGCCCCTTCTCCGTAGGGGGCCTGCCGGCCGGGTTCGGCCAGGCGCTGCCGGAGCACCAGTGGTGAGCGGGTGAAATTGGCCGCATTGCTCATGAAGTCGAACACCTCCTCGGGTGTGGCTGCGATGGTGCGTTCGACGGTGACGGTCTGCATCAGGGCTCCTGCTGTCGAGTCAGAGTGCGCGTCGCGGCGGCGCCGCGCAGTTTGTCGGGGTTACGCACGGCGTACAGGGCGGTGACGAGTCCGTCGGTCACCTCGACGAGCAGGACCGAGTCCAGCGCTCCGGCCCGGCGGAACATGACGGCCGGCATCGAGTTGTAGCTTGCGAACGAGACGTCGCAGTCGGCCATGGTGCCCCGGGCCAATCCCGCCGTGAACTGGGCCACGCGCTGGGGGCCGATCACCGGGCGCCGCGCCGCGGCCACCTGTCCGCCGCCATCGGACAACGCCACGACGTCCGGGGCCATCACCGCGATGAGGCCGCCGATGTCGCCGGTGTGCGCAGCCTTGAGAAACTTCGTGACGGCGGCGCGTGTCACTTGCGTGTCGGCAGTGAATCTTCGCCGGCGGGCCTGCACGTGTTCGCGTGCGCGATGCGCGATCTGGCGCACCGTGGCATCGGACTTGCTCACCATCCGGGCGATTTCAGGATGGCTGTAGCCGAACACCTCGTGCAGGATGAACACCACGCGTTCGTCGGGACCGAGGGTTTCCAGCACCAGCAGCATCGCCATCGACACCGATTCGGCCAGGACGGCGTCCTCGCTCACATCCGAGGTGGTCTGGATCGGCTCGGGCAGCCAGTTGCCCACGTACTCCTCGCGCCGGCGCTTGCCGGCACGCAGGGCATTGAGGGCCTGGCGCGTGACGACCTGCACGAGATAGGCATGCGGATGGGTGACGTCACTCGCCGTGATCCAACGCAGATAGCTTTCCTGCACAACGTCTTCGGCGTCCGCGGCACTGCCCAGGATCTCGTACGCCAACGTGAAGAGCAGCGGTCGGTGCCCGTTGAATATCTCGGTCGCGTTCAGGTGAATCCCCCTCAGCCGTCGGTGGTCACCCTCTCAGACACCGCTCGGCGCCCGAACCGTGACAACCTTCGGCTATGAACCACATCACATGGTGGCGACGTCGTGCGCGTGGTGCACGATGTCGTGCAGGTGGTAGATCGCAATCGTCGCCACGGTGAACTCGCTGCCGTTGCTGCGCAGCCCGCGTCGGGACCAGGCATCGGCGGGCACGCGGTCGTAGGTGTCGGCGACGACGCCGGCCGCCTCGAACAGTTCACCGGCCACCGCGCCGGGATCCTGTGACGCGTAGTCGTCGGCGATTGCGGTGGCGTCCTGATCCCAGTTCGGGAACCGAGGATCGATCTCGGCGAGCATCAACTGCACCCGGTGCTCGAAGATCCGGTGCACGTCCCGGATGTGACAGCCGTATTCGAGGATCGACCACCGGTCCGGACGGGTCCTGATGCCGGCGTCAGGGCCGTGCAACCGCGGCACCCACCGTGCGGCGTCGTCACGGATGCGGTCGGCCACCTCGGTGTGGTGCACCGCCGCCGGATCGAACCCGCACTCCGCGCAGGCACGCGTCAGCACCCAGGTCCAGTCCTTGCTGTCGGGTTCGAGGGCGGGGGTCTGCGGGTCCATGCCACCAGTGTGGTCGCCGGTCAGTCGGCGGACAATGCCGTTCTGAGCACATCGAGTGGCAGGCCGCCCAGATCCAGTGCACGGCTGTGGAACTCCCGCAACGACAAGCCGCGACGCAGGGCGTCGTCGCGCAATTCGTGCCAGATCCTTTGCCCGATCGCGTACGACGGTGCCTGTCCCGGCCAGCCCAGGTAGCGGTCGAGCTCGAAACGCAGGTGCTCCAAGGCCATGGCCGAATGTGACGTCAGGAAGTTCCAGGCCCGTTCGGCATCCCACACCTCGCCGTCTGGCGCGGTCAGTCCGCAGTGCACACCGATGTCGATGACGACGCGGGCGGCCCGGAACCGTTGCGCGTCCAGCATTCCCATGCGGTCACCGGCATCGTCGAGCCAGCCCAGTTCACTCATCAGCCGCTCGGCGTACAGCGCCCAGCCCTCGCCGTGTCCCGAGACCCAGCAGCCGAGCCGCCGCCATCGGTTGAGCCGGCCGGCCAGTGCCACCGCGCGACCGATCTGCAGATGATGACCCGGGACGCCTTCGTGGAACACCGTGGTGGTTTCCTGCCACGTGTGGAACCGGTCGACTCCGGGAGGAACCGACCACCACATGCGTCCAGGCCGGGACCAGTCCTCCGACGGACCGGTGTAGTAGATGCCGCCGGTCTGGGTTGGCGCGATCCGGCATTCCAGCGTGCGCAGCGGGCCGTCGATGTCGAAGTGGGTGCCGGCCAGTGAGTCCACGGCCCGATCGGACAGGTCCTGCATCCAGGCCTGCAGCGCATCGGTGCCTCTGATGACATAGCGGGGCTCGTCGTCGAGGCGGCGCAGCGTCTCGGCCACGGTGGCCCCGGGGTAGAGCTGCTGGGCGATCGATTCCTGCTCGGCCACAACGGCATCGAGCAGGCCCAACCCCCAGTCGTAGGCCTCGTCGAGGTCGACGGAGGTGCCCAGGAACAACCGGGACATCAGCTGGTAGGCATCTCGCCCGCACGCGTCGGTCTCCCGGGCGTGCGGGGCGATCTCCTCGCGCAGCACATCACCCAACTGCCGGTATGCGTCGGCGGCGGCGTCGGTCCGCTGTCGCAAATCGGAATGAAGCCGCGGATTGTCCGGTACCGCACCGGTACCCATCTCGGAGAACAACTCCGCGATCTGCCGGGCCTGGTTGACCCCGCGGGTGACCTGGCGCAAGGCCGGGGCGTGGCCGGACGCGGTGGCCTCACGCAACGCGAGCGCGTAGCCGGCGGCCCGTTCGGGCACCTTCGCCAGCCGGGTGGCGATCAGCGCCCAATCGTGTTCGGTGTCGGTGGCCATCAGGTCGAACACGTCGCGCATGACCTGCAGCGGTGAGGCGATCACGTTGAGCTCGCCCAGATCCAGTCCGGCGTCGTGCACGTCGACGATCGCACCGAGACGTTCGCGCAGTGCGGCCATGGTGACCACGTCGACGTCGTCGACGGGGTGCAGTCCGTCCAGCTCCCGCAGTGTCGCCCGGGCCGCCTCGGCGCGGGCCTCCACCCCTTCAGGGGAGTAGTCGGTCACGTCATCGTCGTGACCGGTGATGCCCAGTTCTGTTGCGGCACACGGATCGAGTCGTGCGTAGGTGCCGAGATAGCGCTCGGCTGCCTCGTCGACGGCGGTGGCGGTCCTAGCCAAGGTTGTTGGTGGCGAAGGTGTCGCACTTGTTCGGATCACCGGTCTGGTAACCGATGGTGAACCACTTCTGCCGCTGTTCGGAGGAGCCGTGGGTCCAGGCTTCGGGGTTGACCCGGCCGGTGGCCGCGGACTGGATGCGATCGTCGCCGACGGAGGAGGCCGCCGACAGGGCATCGGCGATGTCCTTGTCGCTCAGCGGTTCCAGGAAAGGAACGTCGGTGCCCTCCTGGCGGGTGATCGACGCGTAGTGCGCCCACACCCCGGCGTAGCAGTCGGCCTGGAGCTCGGTGCGCACCCCGGCACCGGTGGCGCCTTCCGGGTCCTGCTGGGCCCGGCCGAGCACCCCGAGCAGGTTCTGCACGTGGTGACCGAACTCGTGGGCGACGACGTACTCCTGCGCGAGCGGGCCTCCACTGGAACCGAACTGGTTGACCAGCACCTGGAAGAAGTCGGTGTCGAAATAGGCCGTCCGGTCGACGGGGCAGTAGAACGGCCCGACGTCACTGGTGGCCGGCCCGCATCCGGTCTGGACCTGACCCTTGAACAGCCGGACCTGCGGGCGCTGGTACCCCTTGAGCAGCTGCTGCCACACGCCGTCCACGGAGTTGCCGGTGGCGACCACGCGGCACTCGACCTTCTCGTTGGCATCGGCGCCGGTCTTGCACTGGCTCAGGTCGAAACCCTCGCCCTCGACGCCGCTGGTGTCCATTTGCTGCTGCTGGGGCAGGACGGTGCCGGGATCGACACCCAGGAACATGGCGAGCACGACGATCAGCAGACCACCGAGACCTCCGCCGATCGCGATGCCGCGGCCCGGCCCGCGACCACCGCCGGAACTGGAAGTGGTGCTCGTGTCGATCTGCATACCCTCGTTGAAGGTCATCGCGTCACTCCATCGCATTCGCCGGTAGGTCCGAGCTCAACAGCGCCGTTAAGCTTGCCACACTACGATTCAGACGTGTCCGTCGTTGCGGAACATTCGACCATCGCCCACACCTCGCTCGGGCGCCTACGTGGCACCCGCGAAGGTGGGGTCAGCGTATGGCGGGGTATCGATTACGCCCAGCAGCCCATCGGCGCACTGCGATTCCTGGCGCCGCGGCCCGTGGTGCCCTGGACCGGGGTCCGCGACGCCGTCGAGCACGGTCCTTTGCCGCCACAGGGCCGTTCGTTCGTCGGGGGAGGCCGTGATGACCCCAAGGTCCGCGACGAGGCTTGCCTGACCATCACGGTCTGGTCCCCGGACACCGGTGGATCGCTGCCCGTGATGGTGTGGATCCCCGGCGGGGCATTCGTGTACGGCGCCGGCCAGTTGCAGCTCTACAACGGTTCTCGGCTGGCGGCGAACGGCGATGTGGTGGTCGTCAACGTCACGTACCGGCTCGGCGTGTTCGGTGGGTTCGAACTCGGTGACCTGGGTGAGGGATTCGACGACAACCTGTGCCTGCGGGATCAGATCGCCGCGTTGCAGTGGGTGCGTGACAACATCGCCGCGTTCGGTGGGGACCCCGAGCGGGTCACCGTGTTCGGCGAATCCGCAGGTGCCACATCGGTGTTGGCCCTGCTGGCCAGCCCGGCCGCCGACGGGCTGTTCGCCCGGGCGATCGCGCAGAGTCCGGCGTTGCCGCTGATCGCGGACCGGGAGGACCGGGCTCGCCAATCCCGCCGCTTCATGCAACTGATCGGGGCGGGGGCCGAGCAACTCAAGGTGCTTCCGCAGCGGCAGTTGCGGCGCGCCGCGGGCCAGGTGCAGCTCGAGAGTGCGCAGCAGACACCGACGTTGGCCTACGGGCTGACCCACGGCGTCGACCTGCTGCCGTTGCATCCGATCGAGGCGGCGCGGGCCGGTGCGGTGTCCGCGGTGCCACTGATCATCGGCACCAACAGTCATGAGGCGTCGATGTTCGCCTGGGGCAAGCCGCCGATGCTGCCCACCACCCTCGACGGCGTCGAGACCTATTTTCGCCGCCGGTCCCAGCAGGACCGGGAGCGGATCCTGGCGGCCTACCCCGCGTTCCCGCGCCGCAGCGCCTTGGTGGCGTTCGGCTCGGACGTCATGTTCGGCGCACCCACCTGGGCGTTCGCCGACGCTTACAGCGCGCACGCGCCCACCCACGTCTATCGGTTCGACCACACCACCTGGACCCTCAAGGTGCTGGGTCTGGGCGCCACCCACGGCAGCGAGATCGTGCACATCCAGCACAGCTACGGGTCGTACCTGGGGCGCAAACTGCACCCGTTGGGCCGCCGGGTTCAGCCGTCGGTCGGCAGGCGGATGCAGCGCACCTGGCTGGATTTCGCCCGGGCCGAGATCGCCGACTGGCCGGAGTACGACGTCGACCGCCGCCTGACCCGCGTGATCCGCTCCGCGAGCGACGAGACCGTCGCCGATCCCGACGCGGTCCGGCGCACGGCGTGGGACGGGCTGGGGGACTAGTTGCCGTACCGCTCGTCGGTGTAGCGGCGGAGGTTGTGCAGGAAACGCTGGAACAGCCACGCCATCACCGGCCGGCCCAGTGCCATTCCCAGTTGCCCGGACAGCCCGCTCGGCTTCATCGCCATGACCCAGGTCAGGTGGCAGCCGTCGGCCGTCTCCACGACGCGGTAATCCTCGGCGAACGCCGAGATCGCGTTCGACGTGCTGGTGTTGAACCGGAAGGCCATGTGCGAGAAAGGCTCCCAGGCCAGGAACTCCTCGTCGCCGACGATGTGCCCGCGCATCGTCACGGTCCGGGTGGTCCCCACGCCACGGGGTTCGGGGCTGGTCCACTCGACGTTGGTGATGACGGTCGCCCAATGGGGCCACGAGTCGGCATCGCTGAGCACCTCGAACAGTTGCTCGGGGGTGATCGCGAGGTCGACGGTGCTGACGAAGCGGAACGGCGCGTGCTCGATGAAGTCCAACTCGACGCGTTCGCACTGGTAGGTCCGGGCCATGGGTAGACACCCTAGGTGAAAGTGTCTACCGGTGGCTCAGCCCGGCCCGTCGCTCGCCGCCGCCAGAAGTGGGACCACCACGTCACTGATCGGGGTGCGCAGGCCGTGTGCGGCCGCTGTGCGGGCGATGACACCGTTGCGGACATCCCACTCCAGCGGGTGGCCGGCCAGGTGGTCGGTGAGCATCGAGGTGGTGAGGTCTTCGGGCGAGGAGGCCAGCATGGTGACGATCTCGTCGACCACCTCATCGCCGAGATCGGCGCCGTCGGCACGCGCCACGGCCAGGCATTCGGCCAGGTAGCGGCGGGCCAGGGCGGCCACGTCGGCCCGGCGGAACATTCCCGCGCGCCGGTCGGCGAGCACCATGAACCCGACCACGGCGTTGACCAACAGCTTCCGCCAGGCCGCCGTGTGGAAATGGGGATCGCGGACGACGGTGACCGAGGTGTCGGCCAGCGAATCGGCCACCGCGGCGGCCGCCGGGGTGTCGGGCAGCACCAGCACGGACTCGCTGCGCAACCGCACCCAGCCGTCCGGCTGCGTCTCGGCCGAGATCCACACCGCCGCGGGCACCACGTGGTCCCCGTCTGCGTGCGCACTGACCTCCGTCACCCGCTGGACCTGCTCGACGCCGTTCTGCAGGGCGCACACCACGGTGTTCGCGTCACACAGCCGGTCCAGCCAGCCGGCCGCTTCGGCGTTCTGGGTGTCCTTGACGGCGAGAAACACCACGTCGAGCGGGCCCTCGACGGTTGCGGGATCGGTATGAACCGGGCCGGGTACCAGGATCGGGTCCTGATCGTCGGGCCGGACCTCGACGCCGTCGCGTGGGGTGCGGCCACACAGCAGTACCGGCCGTCCCGCGGCGTGCAGCAGCGCCGCGATGGTGGACCCGATCGCCCCTGGGCCGATGACCGCGATCGATGAGTTCGGTGTTTTCGGGTCTTCGCGCGAGCGCTCATCCACATCGCAACGTTAGCGCCGCGGGCCGACTCTCTAGACTGGTCACTCGTCACCACCCCCATCTCGACTCAACAATCAGGAGTTTTCGTGCTGCGCAGTCATGGCGCCGGTTCATTGCGGGCCGCGGATGCCGGTCAAACGGTCACCTTGGCGGGATGGGTGGCGCGTCGCCGTGACCACGGCGGCGTCATCTTCATCGACCTGCGCGACGCGTCGGGCGTCTCGCAGGTGGTGTTCCGCGAGGGCGATGTGCTCGCCGCCGCGCACCGGTTGCGCGCCGAGTTCTGCATCGCCGTCACCGGCGTCGTCGAGGTCCGTCCCGAGGGCAACGAGAACCCCGACATCCCCACCGGCAAGATCGAGGTCAATGCGACCTCGCTGACCGTGCTGTCCGAGAGCGCGCCGCTGCCGTTCCAGCTCGACGAGACCGCCGGTGAGGAAGCCCGCCTCAAGTACCGCTACCTCGATCTGCGCCGCGAGGGCCCGGGTAACGCAATCCGGTTGCGCTCCAAGGTGAATGCAGCTGCACGTAGCGTGCTGGCCGAGCACGACTTCGTCGAGATCGAAACCCCGACGATGACGCGCTCGACTCCCGAGGGGGCGCGCGACTTCCTGGTGCCCGCCCGGCTGCAGCCCGGCTCGTTCTACGCACTGCCGCAGAGCCCGCAGCTGTTCAAGCAGCTGCTCATGGTGGCCGGTATGGAGCGCTACTACCAGATCGCCCGGTGTTACCGCGACGAGGATTTCCGCGCCGACCGGCAGCCCGAGTTCACCCAGCTCGACATGGAGATGAGCTTCGTCGAGGCCGACGACGTCATCGCGATCTCCGAGCAGATCCTCCGCGCGCTGTGGGCGCTGATCGGCTACGACCTGCCACTGCCTCTGCCGCGGATCAGCTACGCCGAGGCGATGCGCCGGTTCGGCTCCGACAAGCCCGACCTGCGGTTCGGCGTGGAACTCGTCGAATGCACCGACTACTTCAAGGACACCCCGTTCCGGGTGTTCCAGGCGCCGTACGTCGGCGCTGTCGTCATGCCTGGCGGGGCGTCGCAGCCGCGTCGGACGCTGGACGGCTGGCAGGAGTTCGCCAAGCAGCGCGGCCACAAGGGCCTGGCCTATGTGCTCATCGGCGAGGACGGGACTCTCGGCGGTCCCGTGGCCAAGAACCTCACCGATGCCGAGCGTGACGGCCTGGCCGCCCATGTCGGCGCCAACCCCGGCGACTGCGTGTTCTTCGCGGCCGGGCCGGTGAAGTCGGCCCGCTCCCTGCTGGGCGCCACCCGCATCGAGATCGCCAAACGGCTGGATCTGATCGATCCGAAGGCCTGGGCGTTCACCTGGGTCGTGGACTGGCCGCTGTTCGAGTCCACCGACGAGGCCACCGCATCGGGTGACGTCGCGGTCGGCTCGGGTGCCTGGACTGCCGTGCACCACGCGTTCACCGCGCCCAAGCCCGAATCGGAGGCCACCTTCGACACCGATCCCGGCACCGCATTGGCCGACGCCTACGACATCGTCTGCAACGGCAACGAGATCGGCGGTGGCTCGGTCCGTATCCATCGGCGCGACGTCCAGGAGCGGGTGTTCGCGATGATGGGCATCGACCACGACGAAGCTCAGGACAAGTTCGGATTCCTGTTGGACGCCTTCACCTTCGGTGCGCCTCCGCACGGCGGCATCGCCTTCGGCTGGGACCGGATCACCGCGCTGCTGGCCGGGGTGGACTCGATCCGCGAGGTCATCGCGTTCCCCAAGTCCGGTGGCGGCGTCGACCCGCTGACCGATGCACCCGCGCCGATCACCGCGCAGCAGCGCAAGGAATCCGGCATCGACGCCAAGCCGGAGCCGAAGTCCAAGCCGGAGTCGAAGTCCTAACGGTGGTCGGGGTTTCGTAGCGCACGGTCGGCCAGTCCGGCGAAGCGCGAGCGGACTGCCGGTCGGATCGATGCGCCGGGCGCGGCAGCCCGTGTCGGTTGCGGTTGACCGGTGGTCTGCCGCGCGGTGACGTCGTATCGGCGCACCGGGCCGGTTTCGGCGACCGGCCGCCCGGCCAGCTGTGGCCCGCGCGCCACCACGGCGGCCTGTCTGAGGTCGTCCGGCACCTGACTGCCCGACTGGGTCAGGGCGGGCGCCATGGCCAGCGTCGGCGGGATCGTGGGCGTCGCGGTGCTCCGCTCGGTGTAGGGGCTCGGTGCGTATGGCTCCGGGGGATTGGTCCTGCCGGCGTCGGGCCGGTCGGGCGGCACCGGAACCCTCGGGCGGTTGGTCCCGGCTTGGTATTCGGCTGCCGGCGGCGTACCCGTCGCCTGCTCGAGGTACTGCCGCCAGCTCTGTAGATATCCGACCAGTTGCTGTGCGTAGTCGGGCGGTACGAATCCCGGGGGTGGGGATCCCGGTGCGGGCGGTGGTGGCGGCGCCGGCGGTGGGTATGGCGGCGCGGTGGGCATCGGAAGCAGGCCGGGCAATGGCCACGCGCCGGGTTGCACCATGGCGGCCGTGAGGGCCGTCAGGGGCTCCAGCAGTTGCCGCAGGGCCTGCAGGTAGGCGTAGAGCTGCTGGTTGTGGTCGGGTGGGTATGTCATGGTGGGCCTCCGGACCGGGATGGGGATGTGACTGTGGCGATGGCGTCCAGCGGATGTGGCAGGGAGCGCAGGCAGTACTCGGAATCGAGGATGCGGAGCGCGCGGGTGTCGGCCGGTTCTCGGTTCTCGATGTCGAAGATGTAGCAGTAGTCTCCCGCGGGCGTGGGCATCCGGATCGGGCTGGACAAGCCCTGATCGAGAAATCCGTAGGGGAAAAGCCAAGGGAGCAAAGAGTTCTCGCGGCGATCGAGGCCGCCGGAGTCCACCCATACATAGTGGTCGAGGATGGCGTTGACGGCGTGCCGGGCCGACTCGCACGCAGCCTCCATCGACGTCATCCGGGTGAACGTCCTGGCCCAGGTACCGGCGAACACCACCGAGTTGTGGTGCACCTGATAGCCGCCGTGGCGGGCCTGCCAGACGTTGCGACGTTCGAGATCATCGAGCCACCACTGCTCGGTCGGCACGAAACTCCATGACGTGCCGTGCGGGTTCCACGGCTCACCGCCGGGCCGGTTCTCCCAGTCCCCGACTATCGGTACCAGGTACGGGGTTTCGTTGCGGACCACCCGGCCCCGGCCCTGGCCGGGCCCGTTGGCCGTCACCAAACCTCGATCCAAGGCGTACCAGACAGGCCAGGGCAGGATTTCCTCCGGTGCGTTGTCGACGTTGTTGGTCAGTGCCGTGACGATCTGGCGCCACACCTCCGCCGCGATCTCGTCTGCGGTGCAGTCGCGGGCCGCCTTGCCCCGGCCCAGTTCGTCGACCAGATGACGGGACGGTGTGTTGAAATCGCCGATGTCGACCGACAGCACCGAGATGTGCCCGTCGCGGGACAGCCTGGGCCGGTTCTCCCAGAGGCCGTGCTGATTGATCGAGGACAGGGCCCACTCGGTCCCGGCGTAGTACATGTGCCCGCGGATCAGTTGGAACTCGGTGTCGAAGTAGAACTGGATGCCACTCAGGGTCTGGAACCGGTCCCAGGGAACGCGACCCATCTCGTCCATGCGGTACGGGTCACGTGAGACCGGTGGCCGGCTGCCCTGGGACTGCAACGGTCCGTCGGGAGGCGGCGCCGAGGTGGTGAATCCGTCGAGACCGGCAACCGTCCCCCCGGTGCCGGCGGCCCGCAGTTCCGCCGTGATCCTTTCGGCAGCAGGGGCATCCACGGCGACCACGGTGTAATCCGGGCTCAGGCGTGTTCCGTCGGCGAGCGTGATCTGAACCCGGGGCCGCAGGTGCGCCGGTCGGCTGGGGTCGATGACGGGTGGGGTGAGTCCCACGGCTGCGCCGCGGACGAACCGGACGCCGAGCGCAGTGAGATGCCGATACCAGTTGTCGAACCACGCTTCGGTGGTCGGACCGTTGAGCACCCCGTCGGCCTTGTCGTCGCGGCGGTCCATGTTCAGGTACAGCTGGAGGTAGGTGGTGATATTGGTGCGGGCATCGCCCCATTTCGGGTCGAATGCCGCCAGTACGCGCGGCATCTCGCGCAGCAGCGCCTCGAAGTTCGGTGAGTATGACAGCTGTGCGGCGGAGATGTCGTTGTCGCGCCCGACGAAGAAGTCGTACGAGGACAGGTTCTGTAGTTCGCGCCCGCGGCGCAACGGGCTGGTCACCAGATAACGCACGAGCCGACTCTGAAACGTCGCGACATCGGCTGCGGTGAAACCGAGATGGGTGAGTTGGCTCAGAACGCCGAAGAACTCGGCGAGGCTGCGGGGCAGCTCGCGGGGGAACACCAGCGACGGTTTGCCGTCGACCGTGGTGCCCTGGGTGACGACGCGCCGGACGTTCTCCATGATGGTGCGCGACGTGGGCCGCCAGTCCGCCGCGCCGAAGCGCTCGTATACCGGGATGCGCTGGAACAGATCCCAGATGTGCAGGTAGTACGCCGGGAAGAAACGGAAGCCGTGTTCGCCCGCGACGGCCCGCTCGGGCGGGTGGGGGTTGCCGCGCCGCCCGGGGAACGCGCGCAACTCGGCGGGGCTGCCACCGTGGCCGCCCACGGTCGAGAACTGTGATGCGGCAAGGCCACCGAGCTTGACCGGGGGATAGGTGCCGGCTGCAGCGGCGCCCAGCCCGTTACGTTCGTCCTCCCTCGGCTCGTAGACCGTGACATCGAAACCGCGGTCGGCCAGTTCGTGTGCGGCGGTGAGTCCGGCGATGCCCGCGCCCAGCACGGCAACCGTGGGGCGAGGGGTGCACGACCCGGGAGTGGCGCAACCGGTCATGGCGAGTCCGCCCGCAGAGCGTGCAGCAGTGCGGGCTGAGACGGTGCCCGCGCGGCGGCATGGACGTAGGCCAGCAAGGTGTCGTGGGTGCGCAGCGCATCGTCGAGAGTGCCTCGGACACAGAGCATGTCGGCCTCGACGGCCGCACCGAGGCCGATCCTGGCATCCAGCACGTCCAGGATGGTGGCCCGGGAGGTGTGGATCTGCACATCCGCCGCGGTGACGCCCTCGACGACCCGCAGTTCGCCTCCACCGGTGAGTGAGAAGATCTCGCCGTCGATATCGAGTTCGACGGACAAGGACCCGAGCTGTTCGGCGACCAGCCGGTAGCCGGCCGGCGCCTCGTCGGCGAGGTGGGCGATCGATCGCCTCAGCAGCGTTGAAACCGATTCAGCCATAGAGGAACTCGAATACTCCGGCACCGACGAAGTCGATGTTCTGGCCGCCGACCGATCCGGTCACGGTCGCGGTTCCGCTGGTTTCGCAGAGCACGGTCGAGCGCGTGAGGCTGAGCTCGCTGGGTTGCGCCAGGCGCGCGTAGGACCGCGCGCAAAACTCAGCATGCACCTCGTCGTCGACCCGGGCCGCCGAGATCCGGACCCGTTCCGGGACTCCGGGCGCCGCACCGTCGAGCAGGAGCCGCATCGGCGGTGGCAGGGTGCAGTCGGGCCCGCGGGTCAGCGTGCCGGTGCTCGTGGTGGCGAGCGCGGCGTGCCGGAAGATCGCCGCCGGTTCGTCGTCGTGCCAGACGTAGAGGGCCTGAGAAAGGAAGCGGAGCCGACGCCGGTCGGTCATCTGCAGGAACACCATGGACCACGGGTCACCGGGATCCCGGGGCAGGATGGTGCCCCAGGTCCAGCCGAAGTCGTCACCCCAGCGGAAGCGGCCCCAGTTGTGATCGTGGTAGGCCAGTTCGTTGTCGACACTCTGCTCGTCCGCGCCGATCCGCAGCCATCCGGCGGCCCGCAGCCGCGGCACGAACAGCCAGTTCATCCGGCCGGTGCCGACGGGTTGGTTGTTGACCACGAATGGCCGGCTGGTGGGGGTGAAGACAAGGTCGCCGCGGATGCGGTGCTCGGGTAGGTCGATCAGCACCCGGTAGCCGTCCGGCCCCACGGTCAACCTGTTGCCGCCGATCGTCAGCTCGCCGAGGTCAGCCGATACCTCGAGCGCGGAGCTGTCGAACCGTTCGATGGCCCCGGTCCACCGTTCGTCGTGCACGATCACGATGACCCGCGGTGCCAGGCGATGCCGCCCGGCCGCGGACTTCTCGTCGGCGAGACTGAAATTCACCAGGATGCGGCGGGTCCGTCCGTGAATCACGAAGTGGTGCCACTCTTTGAAGTGTTCGGGGTGCGTTGCGGCCAGCACCGGAGCCCGGAGAAAATCGCTGCCGGCCAGCACCGCGGTCACCGCAACCACCTCATCGGTGCCCGGTCCGGCGGTGCTTGTGGATAGTATTGTCCCTCAACAGTTTCGGCCAGCCGCTCGACGGCAGATCCCAGGCTGGCCAGCCCGAGCAATGCGTGGACGAAATCGTCGGCCGGACCGGGATTCACGCTTGGCGCTGCGTCGTGGGCCAGGGCGTGAACGGCACGCGACACACCGGCCAGCCCGACCAGATAGTCGGTGAAACTGCTCTGCTCGGCGAGCGCCGGACGCGGGTCGGACAGGCTCATGCGAAACCCTCCGGCCGCAGCCGGGACAGCACCGCGTCGTCGAGCCCGTGGCCGATGACGGCGTCGGCGAGCAGCTCGGCCCACGCGGTGGGCGCCGAGTCGGCCGCTGCCGGTCCGTCGAGCACGTTGAGGCTCACGGTTTCCCATAGACGGCGCAGATTCTGCACGGCCGCCGAGGCGACCAGCGCGTCGCGCAGGCCGGCTCCCTCGGCGGTCTGCGCGTAACGATGCCCTTCGGCGACGAGGAGGTCATGCAGCCGGCGTGCCGCCGAGGGGTTGCCGAGCACCGCACGCCGCGTGCCGAGGAGCAGCGTGTAGGCCGTGTGCTCGGCCGTGGTGGCGCCGTCGGCGGTGGGCAGCAGCGCGGGAGCCTGCTGCTCGATCAGATCGAGCAGCAGGGCTCTTATCCGGTCGAGTTCGACGAGCATGCCGATCAGCGATTCTGGCGTCATCGGGTCCGCCCGTGCACGTAGGCGACGAGGTCGGTCAGCGCCTCGCGGTGATGGCTCGGCGGCAACCAGTCGAGATCCGCCAGCGACGCCTCGGCCTGCCGCGCGTGCTGCGCGGCGATGTCCCTGGCGTAGTCGAGGGAGCCGGTCCGGTGCAGCAGATCGAAGATCCAGTGGATATCTCGTAGTGTCTTCGATTCGGTGATGTGTTGGCTACGAAGAAAATTCGTGATCTGGGTGAGGCCGCCGCGGGAGAGGTCACCGCGGGTAGCCAGCCGATCGAGCAGATCGGTCAGCCCCAGCTCACTCTCGGCGCTCGGACGCCGCTTGGACAAGATGTGTACCGCGTGCTCCCGTTCGGCCGCCTCCGCACAGCGCAACGCGTGCAACAGCATCAGGGTTCGTTTGCCCTCCCACAGGTCGCCGCCGATCTCCTTGCCGTACTCCTGCGGCGTGGCGCGAAGGTTCAGCAGATCGTCGGTGATCTGGAATGCCGCACCGAGATGACGGCCGAACGATTCGAGCGGCGACAGGCAGTCCGATCCCGCTCCGGCGGCGACCGCGCCCGACTGGAGCGGCGTGATGAACGAGTACCAACTGGTCTTGAGTTCCACCATCCGGAGGTAGTCGGTGTCCTCGAGCTTCCAGGTGTTGGTCCGCACCCACTCGAGCTCGATCGCCTGACCGTCGACGGTCTGCCGGGTCATGTGTGCGACGGCTCGCAGGATGCGCAGTGCCGGGCCCAGCCCGATGCGCTCGACGTTGTCCAGCAGCGGCTGCAGCGACAGCGACAGCATGGCGTCGCCGACATTGACCGCGACCGGAATGCCGTGGTCGATGTGCAGCGCGGGTTTTCCTCGCCGCCACCATGATTCGTCTTCGATGTCGTCGTGGATGAGGAATGCGTTGTGGTAGAGCTCAAGTGTCGCCGCGGTCGGCAGGATGGCGTCGAGATGGCCGCCCAGCCCGAGGCAGACCGCGATGCTCAGCGCCGGCCGGAGCGCCTTGCCGCCACGCCTCGGGTAGTCGAGGATCAGCTCACGCAGGCCGCTGGATTCTGTACCGGTGCCGTAGAGCCTGGTGATCTCACCGTCACACGCCTCTTTGCACAGCGCGAGATACGCGTCGAGCGAATTCGGTTCGGTGGGTGCCGCATGCGCGTCAGGCAGGGTCGATGTCATGGCTGATCACTACTGGACCGGCTTCCCGTACAACGCGGCGAGAGCTCTTCGCTCCTTTATCCGAAGCGCGAAGCGAATCCGGACGGCCATTTCGATGCGCGAGTTGGTGGTTTCGCCGAGCACCTCGAGGCTCGGCGGCACGCTGATGGCGAGATCCACCGGTTCTTCTCCCCCCGAGGCGTCGGGCGCACCAGCGTGTGCGATGAGTTGACGTCGTCCGATCATCAGCATGACGGTGCCGGCTTTCTTCTGGCCCGTGGGCAGCCCGTTCGAACCGACCTCGTCCAGCCGGCGGTTGAGCTGTGAGGCGCGGTGCAAGGAGTTGACGTGTGCGCTCGCCAGCAATTCGTTCGTGATGGGGTAGCCGGCTGTCAGATCGGTGAGGTACTTGAGCCCCTTGGTGTTCGTGATGAGACAGGCCGGTGCGCGGTAGCCGGCGTCCTCGACCTTCGCCCGAGCGTCGATCAGGTTGTCCAACAGGACTTGAGCGGACGTTGCGGCGAAGGTGAATGTGGCAGAGCCGGGGACGTTGACCCGGAGTGACCTGATGACGCGGTTGTCCACCCTGCGGGCGAGTCTGGTGGCGGCCCAATTCACCTCGGCGATCAAGGAGTCGAGTGTCGGTTCGCTGGTCTGGACAAGAGTGACCCGGAAACCGACCTGTCTGGAACGGATCCGCAAGAAGCCGGGCTTGTTGACGATGTCGTTGTGCACCCGGCTCTGGCCCGGATCGCCGGTGTCCCAGTGTGGGATGGCCTGCCAGGCGATGCAGGTCTGCTCGAACGTCTCGCAGATCGCCCGGTTCGCAATCGCCAATTGTTCTGTATTCAAATACATTTGCCGACCCCCTCGCCCGATTCTGAAAGCATGGCAGACCGGGTTGGCGGTTGGGGTATTTTTCGATGCGAACCTATTTCTGGTGCAGTGCGACTTCTTGCCCGGGTGCCAGCTCGCCCCGGGCTATCGCGTCGCAGTGTGCCAGGTGCAGTGGCGCGACCGGATCGTCGGGCAGCAACTGCCTGCATCGGACGAACGCCGCCCGCGCACCGTCGATGTCGCCGGCGTCGAATCGGGAGAAAGCGTCCTCGAAGGCGGGCTGCGCCGCACGTTTGGCAGCCCTTAAGGTTTCCGAATCATCGTCGTACACTTCGTAAATGGTCACCGGCTTTCGGCGGTTGACCACCATGACGCGCTCCATGCGGCGGACGTCGAACTGCAGCGTCGGGTCGAGCCGGCGCTTGGTCGCCTCAGAGATGAGCAACGCCGACCCGTAACGTTTGTTGGTGCTCTCGATGCGGGCGGCCAGATTCACCGCATCGCCGATGATGGTCAGCACCATGCGGTTGACCCCGCCCACCAGTCCGACCCCCACCGGCCCGGTGTTGATCCCGATCCCCGCCCGCAGCTCGGCTGAGCCGTGTGCCAGCCGATCCCGGTTGTGCTCGCGCATGGATCGCAGCATCGCCAGTCCCGCCCGGACCGCGTCGTCCGGTGACTCGAAGACGGCGACGATCTCGTCCCCGCGCACGTCCTGGATGAAGCCGTTGCAGCTGATGATCGGCAGCTCGACCGCACGCAGAAAACCCATGGCCAGATTGCCGGCTTCGGACACGTCCATGTCTTCCAACAGCGTCGTGTAACCGCGGATGTCGCTGATCAGTACCGTCATCTCGCGTTCGACGCGGTAGCCGGCGCGCACCCGGCGAAGGTCGTCTATGTCGAGGATGCGCAGCAGCTCGTTGGGCACGAATCTGGATTGCGCGTCGATCAGCGACTGCCGGTACTCGTCGGCGGCCTTCAGCTGCGCCTCGAGCTGGAAGTTCCACAGCGGTGCTGCCGCCTGCGCGCACAGAAATGTGACGGCTTCCTGCTGATCGGAGGTGAAATGCCCGTCGTCCTCTTCGTGCCTGGCGCAGAGCACACCGATCACCCTGTCCTGCATGAGGATCGGTGATGCCAGGGTGTGTGCGGACGCTTGCGGAATGCCGCTGGCGGCCACCCGGCGGACAAGGTCTGCGCTGTCGCTCGTCTCGGTCGACCGCACGTCGAGGATGCTGACCGCGCCATGGTCGTATTCGGCGCGCACCATCCACGCGTCTTCGGGGGCTCGCGTGAGCAACTGCACGCGACCGGCACCGGTGGTATCCGCGACCGAGCCCAGAATGATGCGGGCCAAGCCGTCCGCGGTCCGCGCCCCTGCGAGGGTCCGGATCAACTGGTGGGCGCCCACCGGGTCGATACCGACCGATCCAGGATGGACCAGGTCGCGGCTGAGCAGCCAGGGATGTTGTTGTGCAAGCCAATCCGTACGGATGGCGACTCCGAGGTTGAGCCAGTGCTGAAATGCGGAACGCAGCATGTGGTCGCGTAACGTCACTCGCCCGGTCTCGGCGTACAGCAGCGCCGCTTCCTCGTGTGTGCGGGCGCCGATCATGGGCAGCTGATGTGTCTCGGCGAGCGCAATGGCGCGGTGCAGATGGCGCTCGGCCTGCCGGTGGTGGCCCCGCGCCCGGGCCCACGAACCCTGCAGCAGTTCGTAGGCCGCCGCATAGTTCTCCGGTGAGTTCTGAGCGCACTTGCGGTGCAGCGTCAATGCCTTGCGAACGAAGCGTCCGGTGGCGCGGTCCCGCGGCGCGTGCTCGATCAGACTCAGCGCGCCCACCAGATAGACGAGCTGGGTGACGGACGTGCCGACCAGGCCGTCGAAGTGCCGGATCACCTCCTCGGTGAAGGGGATCGCCCCGGCATGGTCGCCGGACCAGAAGCACAGACCCTGCTTCATCGCCGCCGCGATCCCCATGATCACTTCATCGCCTTCACGCCTGGCCGCTGCCACCACCTCTCGCTCGTCGTAGCCACTTTCGCCGGCGAGCAGCAAGGGGTCCTCGCACCGGCCCATCAGGTTCAGCGCCATCTGCTGCTGTGCCTCACACAGCGTGCTGGGGGCACGTTGTGAACGAATCTGGGGGATGAGCGTCCGTGCCAGCGCGTCGATCTCGGCGAGGGGGCGGCCCACCCAGAACGACTGAGAGATCAGGGTCGCGGCGAGAAACCCGCCGTACTCCTGATCGCCCTGGTCGAGTGCCTCGGTGACGGCATCGCGGAGCAGGCCGAGTCCGTCACGCAGGGGGTGGCACCAGTGGTGGATGAAGTTCAGGTGCATGAACAACGTCTGGGGCCGGGCCTCCCGGAATTCCGGCCGCTCGGCGAGTTGCAACCCGACTTCGCCGAACCGCTGGCTGCCCGTGTGGTCACCGAGGATCACCAGCAGGAGCCCATAGCTGGCCAGTACCAACGGGGAGGACGGGGTGTGTCCGTGGGTCAGGGTGAGATCGAGCTGCTTGCGTACCAGGAGCGGAAAGAGGTTCGGCCGGACGATGTAGGACATGCTGCGCAGCTCAGCGAGGATCCGCTGGAGCTCGATGACGCGACGATCGGTGCAGTTCGGGAGATTCAACAGGCGATCGTTGCTCCAGCGGCGCATCGTCATTCGCATCCGGATCATCGCGTTGGCCATCCGTGGCTTGCCCACCTCGGCGGGTAGTGGCTCGCCGAGCTCATCGAGTGCCGTCAGCCCGATCTCGAGTGCCTCCCGCAGCCTGTTCTGTGCGACGTGCCCCTTGAGCCGTAGGTAGGCCAGCCGGGCGCGGTCGGCAGGCTCGATCAGCGCAGCGTCCGCCTCGTCGAGCAGGGCGTACAAGGCCGTGACGTCGCCGACCGCCAGTGCTGCGTCGGCGGCTTCGAGCTGCAGTTCCCTGGTGAGTGGAAAATACGTGTCCCAGCGCTGTGGACCGAGCAGGCGCAGAGCGTTGCGGGAGTACTCCAGCGTCAGGGGGAACGAGGCCTGCGCCCGCGCCTTGCGGGCCGCGCGTCTCAGCAGCTCGACAAACCGGGTGCGCTCTGCGTCGTCGAGGCCTACGACCTCGGGGAGCGCGCCGAGACCGACGTGTCGGGCGGCTTCGAACAGCCGGTCCTCACCCAACTCGATCAGGTGGCGGCCCATGCGCAGGTGGACTTCGCGTTGTGCGTCGCCGGAGAGGTTGTCTCGGGCGGCCTCCGCGACCCGGTCGTGGCTGAAGCGGTAGCGGGCGTCGTGACTGATCGCATTTGCGATTCGCCGGCCGCCGCTGTCCACCGCCTCCACCAGACGCAGTTCCATGCCCGACCAAAGCGCCTGTGCGACAACGTCTGACGGCTGGTCGGATGCGACCGTGGCGTCGGTGAGGTCGAATTCGGCTCCGATGCACGACAGGGAGCTCAACACGGCCAGCTCGGCTGGGCGTAGTTGGTTCAGATAGCTTTCGAGGAACTCCGCTTCCGTGGTGGAGACCTCGATCGAGGCGAGGACGCGAAGGTCCCATCCGGGGCCCTTGCCGTCGCCGGTCTGGATCAGTGCGCCTTCACGCTGCGCGCGGTAGAGGAGCTGGCGGATCTGCAGCGGATTTCCGCCTGTGCGATGCTGGAATTCGGCCGCGACCTCGGCCATCTCGAGGCTGTGGCCGCCCAGCTCGGCGAGAAGCTCCTCGACATCTTCCAATTTCAACGGATCGAGATGCAGACTCCGCAGCCGTGGTGAGGCGAGACCTATTGTGCTCTCGTCGAATTCGCCGGCTCGATATGCGCCGAGCACCAGGACATTGCGGGGTGCGACGGTCAGCAGTTCGGAGAGCAACAGCAGTGAATCTTGATCGGCCCACTGCAAGTCGTCGACGGCGAGCAACACCATTCGGTGTGAAGCGGTGACCGAAAGCAGCCGGATGATGCCGCGGTGCAGCCTGCCGCGGGTCTCGACGGCATCGAGCTCGGCCACTGGTGGGGACGTCCCGAGCGCATGGGTCAACTCCGGTACGAGATCACCGAGAATGCCGGTCAGGGGAGACGTCCCCGCGCTGAGATCTGCGCGCCAACTGTCACTCTCGGCCGGTTCGGCCGCCGCCATCGAGCGGACCAGTTCGGAGAGCGCATCGCCGATCGCCGCGTACGGCGCGGGCGCACTGTCCCGGAAGCGACCGTAGGCGAATATGCAGTTGCGACCTGCCAGCTCCTGTCCGAAGGATTGGATGAGGGTGGATTTGCCCACCCCCGGCGCTCCGCTCGCCAGGACGCACGTGCCACCGTCTCGTTCGGCCGTCGCCGCCGCAGCCCGCAGTTCACCCAGCTCGCGCCGTCGGTTGACCACGCGGCCGTCGATGTCGAGCGTCGCCGATGTCACCGCACGTAGCGCCCCTCTCCCGATGGACGTCCGAGACGAATTTCACCGAACTCACAGATAGTCAGAATCGCAGGACCGCGTGGTTTCCGTCGCAATTTCGGTCCGATCACCCGGTGTGGTGGAAGGCGTAGTGAAATAGGCAGCGGAATAGACGCCGAGCCGGAGGAGCTTTAAGAAGCCATGAGCGATATCGATCCTGACTTCGACAAGAGCGAACTGGTCGCCGATGTGGCGGCTCTCGATGACTTCAACCGCAATGTCGTCGAGGAATTCCGGGCCAACGGCGGCAAGGTCGGCGGACCGTTCGAGGGCGGCAACCTGTTGTTGCTGCACACCACCGGCGCCAAGTCGGGCAAGCCTCGGCTCTCACCGCTGGCCTACCTGAGCGTCGACGGCAAGATGCTCATTGTCGGCTCGTACGCGGGGGCGCCGAAGGACCCGGCGTGGGTGCACAATCTGCGGGCCAATCCGAAGGTGCACATCGAGGTGGGCACCGATGCGTACGACGCCACCGCCCGCGAGTTGCCCGACGCCGAGCGCGATGCGGCTTATCCGAAGATCGTCGAGGCGGCGCCGGTATTTGCCGAATACCAGTCCAAGACCACTCGGGCCATTCCGTTGTTCGAACTCCAGCGGGTGTGATTTGCCCACCTGGTGAGCGACAATTCAGCGACAATCCAAAATGATTGTCGTTCTTCAGTTATACGAGTAGTATCGAACATGTGTTCGAGTTGCTCGATCTCCCGTCGCTCACCGATGCGGCACTGATCGATGCGCTGGAGGACAAGACCCGCGCCGAGGCGATCGTGGCGGCCGAACGCCTGGCCGTCATCGCCGAAATCGTCGCCCGGCATTGCGACGACGAGGACGATGCGTCAGCGCATCTGGCCATCGACGGGTGGGATACCGCCGCCGCGGCGGTGAGTGCGGCCTGCAACCTGGGCCGTCACGCCGCCTCGGCCCAGATGTGCATCGCCCAGGCGCTGCGTGAGCGGCTGCCCAAGGTTGCCGGGGCGTTCGGTCGGGGCGAGATCTCGGCGAAAGTGGTGTCGACCATCACGTGGCGGACAAAGCTCGTCGTCGATCCCGAGGCGCTGGCGTTGGTCGACGCCGCCCTGGCCGGGTCCGCCACCAGCTTCGGAGCGCTGTCGGTGGAGAAGGCCGAGCAGGCCATCGATGTGTGGGTGGAAAAATTCGACCCCGCGGCGGTCCGCCGTGTCCGCCATGGCGCCCGCGGTCGGGATATCAACTTCGGTGCCACTGACGACCCCAACGGCACCGTGTCGATTTGGGGACGGTTGTTGGCCACCGACGGCGCCCTCCTGAAGAAAGCGCTGACCGAGATAGCTCGCAGCGTGTGCGACGCAGATCCGCGCACCATGGCGCAGCGCCGCTCCGATGCCCTCGGCGCGTTGGCGGCGCGTGCTGACCGGCTCGCCTGCCTGTGCGGTACGGCGGACTGCTCCGCGGCCGGGGCCGACGCCCGGTCCGGCAATGTGGTGATCTACCTGTTCACCGATCAACTCCCGTCGGCCGCTGAGACCGCGGACACCGTAACCGACGTGGCTGGTGTCCCCGTCCCGCCTGAGACCGCGGACGCCACACCCGACGTGGCTGGTGTCCCCGTCCCGCCTGAGACCGCGGACGCCAGACCCGACATGGATGACGTCCCCGCTGCGACCGAAAACGCGGACACCGCAGCCGAACCCGTCGACAACACCGCCGAACCTGTGGAGGCCAGTTGTGCGCCGCCCCGCGATTCGCGGATACACGGCGAATCCCATGATTTTCTCGCTGACTCCACGCCTGCCGTCGCCGGCAGCCCCGCGGTCATCCTCGGCGGCGGCATCGTTCCCGCACCCATGCTGGCCGAGCTGATCGCCACCGGCGCCACGGTGAAAACCATCGCCGAAGCCGGCGCTCTCGACGCCGAGAACCACTACCGGGTCTCGGAGAAACTGGCGGCGTTCGTCCGACTGCGCGACATGCGGTGCATGTTCCCCGGCTGTGGCATCTCGGCACAGCATTGCGATCTCGACCATTCCACGCCCTGGCCACAAGGTGCCACGCATCCGGGCAATCTCGGCCCCAAGTGCCGCAGCCATCACCTTCTGAAGACGTTCCCGGCCGCCGACGGTGGCTGGGCCGATGTTCAGCATCCCGACGGCAGTCACACCTGGACCGCTCCGACCGGGCACATCTACCGAACCACGCCGCTCAGCCAGATCCTGTTCCCGCAGTGGAACACCCAAGCACCGCTACCGCCATCGTCGCCACCCGGCCCGGCGCCAATGCCCGGGATCAACCGCGACATCAAGATGCCCACCCGCCAACGCACCCGAGAGCAGAACCGCACCCAACGGATCGTTGCCGAACGTCGACTCAACGGAGAGGGCGGAAATGCCCCTCCGTTCTGAGGGAATCGCGGTCTGCTGAACTCGCCACTGGTGGGTGTGTCCGTGTCCGCTGGATCTGGCGCGCGACACCATCGCCTCAGTGTGGGTAGCGCCGGCCTCCGTCAAGCAACCCGCCGCGATGAACAGAAGAGCCCCAGCCCGATACGTCCGGGCTGGGGCTCACTGCATCTAGCCGAGCCGTTCGATGATCGTGGCGTTGGCCATGCCGCCACCCTCACACATGGTCTGCAAGCCGTAGCGTCCGCCGCGCTGGTCGAGGGCATTGACCAGGGTGGTCATGATGCGTGCCCCGCTGGCGCCCAGGGGATGCCCGATCGCGATGGCACCGCCGTTGACATTGGTCTTGGTGAGATCCGCACCCACATCGTGGGCCCAGGACAGCACGACAGGCGCGAACGCCTCGTTGACCTCGAAGAGGTCGATGTCGGCCAGTGTCAAACCCGCACGCGCCAGCACCTTTTCGGTGGCCGGGATGACACCGGTGAGCATGTAGAGCGGATCCGATCCCACCACCGTGGTGGTGTGGATGCGGGCCAGTGGGCGCAGGCCAAGCTTCTTGGCCGTCTCGCCACTGGTGATCATCACCGCCGCACTGCCGTCGGACAAGGGTGACGAGTTGCCCGGGGTGATCTCCCAGTTGATCTGGGGGAAGCGGGCCGCGTACGCCTCGTTGTAGAACGCCGGTTTCAACCCGGCCAGGGTCTCGACGGAAGTGCCGGGGCGGATGATCTCGTCGGTGCTCAACCCGGCGATCGGCGCGAGTTCGGCCTCGAACAGCCCTTCCTTGGTGGCCCGGGCCGCCTTCTCGTGGCTGGCGGCGGAGAACTCGTCGAGCTGGGCCCGGGACAGATTCCACTTGGCGGCGATCAGTTCGGCACTGATCCCTTGGGGGACAAGTCCATCCGGGTAGCGGGCGGCCATGTCGAGCCCGAACGGGTCGCTTCCGGGTAGGACGGAGGTGCCCATCGGAACCCGTGACATGGACTCCACGCCCGCGGCGATCACGATGTCGTAGGCGCCGGCCAACACGCCCTGGGCGGCGAAACTGATTGCCTGCTGCGAACTTCCGCATTGGCGGTCCACGGTGGTGCCCGGTACGGACTCGGGGAATCCGGCGCCGAGCAGTGCGTTGCGGCCGATGTTGACCGCCTGGTCGCCGACCTGTGTGACGGCGCCCGCGATGACGTCGTCGATGAGCACGGGGTCGACGCCGGTGCGCTGCACGAGCTCGCGCAGGCTGTGTGCCAGCAGATCCGCGGGCAGCACGCCGTGCAGTGCGCCGTTGGGCTTGCCCTTGCCGACGGGGGTGCGGACCGCTCCCACGATCACGGCGTCTCGACCTGCGAATCCGGTCATCTGGTCCTCCTGATGCTCAGCGCTGAGTATTCTTATATGTACCCAGGTATACCACCTGGGTATAGTGAGAACAACTCAGGGATGAGGTTGATTCCGTGGGAATGCTGCAGGGCAAGTTGGCCGATCGCGACAGCTGGTCGGCGGTGGGACACTGCCCGATCGAGACGACGATGGGCCAGGTCGGCGCCAAATCGGCGATGCTGATCATGCGCGAGGCCTACTACGGCACCACCCGGTTCGACGACTTCTGGCGACGGGTTGGAATCACGAAGGCAGCCGCGTCGGCACGGCTCAACGACCTGGTGCAGGCCGGGCTGCTCGAACGGCGGCCGTATCAGGAGCCGGGTCAGCGTAGCCGCGACGAATATGTGCTGACCGAATCCGGTGTGGATTTCATGCCGGTGGTGTGGTCGCTGTTCGAATGGGGACGTCGCCACATTCCACCCGGCACCCCGCTGCGGCTCGCCCACGCCGGATGTGGTGCCCACGCCGGTGTCGAGATCCGCTGCGAGGAGGGGCACCACGTGCCCGCCGACGAACTCGTCGTGCGCGTCGAGCGCTCCACGTCGTGACCACCGGTACCCGCGCACTGGGGATCCTGGCCGCACACGGTCAATGGCGCATCGAACCGGGACTCACCGCAGCCGAACTGGACTCCCTGGAATCACGATTCGAGCTGCGGCTCAACGACGACCACCGCGAATTCCTGTCGGCGGGATTGCCTGTCGGCTCCGGCTGGCCGGACTGGCGCAACGCCGACGAGGTGACGTTGCGCATGCATATCGGCCGGCCGGTGCGGGAGTTGTTGCAGGCCGTGCGTGAAGGCCAACTCTGGCTTGAGAATTGGGGCCGACGTCCACACAGCGACCGCGAGGCCGTCACGCGTGCCAGTCGAGCGTTGGCCGAGCAACCACGCGTGGTTCCGGTATATGGCGTCGCGTTCCTGCGGCAGGGCCCCCGTCCGGATCCGACCGTCTGGGCCGTTCAGGACCACACCGTGACGGCGGTGGGCGCCGACCTCGTCGACCTGGCCAGAATGCTGACGGGGCAATCCGTCGATGCTCCCGCCGGTACCGCCGATGTGCCATTCGTGCCGTCGCCGGCCGAACTGGACGTGGTGGCGTTGGCGATTCCGCCGTTTTCGCCCGATCCTGATTCGGCGGCACCGGTCGCGGTGCGGCCGCCGACCGATCCGGCATCGGCGTTCGCCGCGTTCGGAGTCGAACTGAGCACCCTGACTCGCCATGACGACGTGCTGGCGCCCCACGCACCCATGTGGACCCTGTCGGTGGACCCTTCGGGCCCGGGGGTGTCGTTGTGGGAATCCGTGCGCGCCCGGTTTTCCGACACCGGACTGTGGCCCGTGCTCTTGACCGACCGTACGTGGCACCGGATCGGTCTGGACGGTATCGCCGACGACACTCCGGTGCTCACTGCCGCTCTCGATGGCGCCCGCTGGCTGGAGAACGAATTCCGGGATCGGACAGCGGATTGCGACATCGCGCGGGCGGAGATCTCGTTTCGGCCCCGCACCGGCGGGGACTGGAAACAGTCGTTCGTCGACTTCGACCATCGCCGCGAGTACACCACACTCGCACTTGTCCCCACGCCGGCCGACTGGTACGTACCGGGTTTGCTGCAGTGGTCGGGTGCGGTCAACTCCGATGTTCTCGGCATCGGCCATGCGGCCGTACTACGCCGGTGGGCACACCGGTACCGCACCGAGGTGATCGCCCTCGGCGACGAATTCCTGACGCTGCGGGCATCCGCCCCGCCGGCCGACGAGGCGGCGGGATTGGCTGCCGCGCTGGAGGCCTGGATGTACTGCGACGACGCGGTCAACACCCAGGCCGGATCCCTCGACGCACTGGCCTCCATGCTGACCGACCAGCTTTGGACGTTCTGGTGGGACTGAAGCCCGCTACCGTTGGCCCGTGCTGCACTTACGCGTCCTAGCGCCGGCCGACCTGCGCGACCCGATTCTCAACGTTCTGCACGACGAACCCGGGGTCGCCCACGTCGTGCTGCTGGCCGGCGCCGCGGTGGATCCCGAAGGGGATCAGATCACCGCCGACGTCGCCCGGGAAGCCGTCAACAACGTCGTGGAGCGGCTGAAATCCCTTGATGTGCACCACTTCGGCGCAATCACCCTGGAGCCGCTCGACACGGTGCTGTCGAGCGCGGCGCACCACGCCGAGGACGCCGCGGAGGGCGACGCGGCCGACGCGGTGATCTGGGACGAGCTGATCTCGCGGACGCGCGAAGAGTCCAGCCTGAATGTGACGTTTCTGATGTTCCTATGCATCGCCTGCCTCCTGGCCGCCGTCGGCGTGGTCACCGATTCGGCCATCACGGTGGTCGGGGCGATGGTCGTGGGCCCCGAGTTCGGGCCGTTGGCGGCGCTCGCCGTCGCGCTGGTGCAGCGCCGGATGTCACTGGCCAGGCGTGCCGGTGCAGCGCTGGTGATCGGGTTTCCGGTGGCGATGATCGTCACCGCGCTGGCCACTTTGGGCTTCGAGGCCCTGGGCTGGGTGCAGCTGGCCACGATCAATGAGCTCACCGCCGTCGACTTCATCTTCCAGGTGGGCCCGTTCTCGCTCGTCGTCGCGCTGCTCGCCGGTGCGGCCGGCATGCTGTCGCTCGTCTCGTCGAAATCAGCGGCCCTGGTGGGCGTGTTCATCTCGGTGACGACGGTGCCTGCCGCGGGCTTTGCGGTGGTGGCCGCGACCGTGGGGGATTGGGGCGTCGCCGCCAGCTCCGTCCTGCAACTGGTGGTGAACCTGGTGGGCATCACCGTGGCCGGGGTCCTGGTGCTCACGCTGTACCGCCGTACCCGAGCCTGAGGTAGGAAAAATGAAGCCTGAAGGAATTCCGTCGCCGCCAGAAGTTCGCGGTATCGATCAGGGGATTCAAGACCTCGAAGAATCGCACGGCGAACTGTTGCTGCGTTGGCGGTGGGCGATCGCCGGCATCTGCTCGGCCGTGGTTGTCGCGGGATGTTGTATCAGTTTGGCTGTCGTCTTCGCCGGCGAATTCGCGCCGCCGCTCATTTTTTTCGCCTGCGTCGGCGTAGCTGTGGCTGTCTCGGTGTGTCTGGGCTATGCCCTGGAAAACCGAATGGAGCGAATCGGTATCAGGCGGGAGTTGCATCGCCAAAAGCTCACTCGTAGTGAGATTCTTGCCGGACGAGTCAAGAGGTCGGTCGGCCCCTATGCGCGATACAAGGAGCACCTTCCGTCCTTGGCCGAGCACTACAAGATACGGGCGCAGCGGTATCGCCGGATGTTCGTCGGGCTGCAGCTGATCGTCATCGTCGGATCGCTGTCAGCCTCGGCCGTCGCCGCACTGTCCGTCAGCGCCGATACCAAATACGTCTCGGTTGTCGTCTCTCTCATGGTTGCTGTTGCGGCGAGTTGCTCCTTGACGTTCCGGTTGCGGGAACGTGGGGACAGCCTGCAGCGGACGGCCAACGACATCGAGCGCGAGTACCGTGCCGCCGAACTTCAGATCGGGGATTACGACACCGACAGCGACGAGAAGCACCGACTACGGCAGCTCGTTGAGCGGATCGAGGCACTACGTGCCGAGCAGGCCACCATCGAACGCAGTCTCGAAGCGCCCCCCGATATCCAGCAGTCGCCGACTTCAGGCTTGGGGATCTCCGGTTAGGCACTCCGTCAGAGGTCGCTGATCCCCAGAGCGAGGAAGAACACACCCACCGCTCCGGCGATCACCGCCACCACCAGCCGGTGGTGGGTGCCCATCCACTCGTAGACCCGCTCGACCCCGGACCGGGTGGCTTCGGGGGCGACCCAGAAGCTGATGATCGGTATCAGCGCGGCGAGGAAACCGATCACGTTGAACACCACCAGCGCGACCATCTGCGTGGCCACCGCTGCGCCCGAGGTGAGCGCGGCGGCCATCGCCGCCAGGTAGTACGGCGTGGGAAAGCCATTGATGAGGCCCAGCAGGGCGGCCGCCCACGCCGACCCGCCACGCAGCGCGGTCGTCAGCCCGGCCGGCAATTTCGAAAGGCCCGGCAACGAGTCCGCCGCGGGTTCACCGTCGCGATGCTCACCCACCGCGGCCGGCACCTTCCGGCGGGACCGAATCCGATTGACCAGACGTTCCAGCACTCCCGTGATGGACAGGGCGGCGATGGCCAGGGCCACGACTCCGATGCCGATCTCCAGGGCCGGCGGAATCGTGCGCCCGCTGTCGCCGCTGGTGTGCTTGAACACGAACACGACCGCCGCACCCACCGCGACGTTGGCGGTGAACGCGACGAGGAAGAACGGAAGCAGCAACCGGACCGGCCGAGCCCGCGACAGCATGAAGGCGACGACGCCGATCCGTAGGGGGTCGGTCGCCGCCACGGCAGCCATCACCAGCACCGTGCTCCACATCGCGGGCAGCCACATCCCTTCGGTCAGTTGCTACCCGCTGATTCAACCAGCGCCGGCCGAATCCGGCCGAATCACCGCGTGACCGCCGGTGCGCCCCGGATACCGGAACTCCGCCGGGTGCGTACCGTTCTTCCTGATGGTTCTTCGTGCGAACGGCTCACCGGAGTCCACCCGAACCGCCGGTGTCGCCACGGACACCGGCCCCGACATCGACGGCGTGGTGGCCGGATACCGTCGTTCCCGGGCCCAACGCGCGCTGTTCGACGTCCGCGACGACGGCGCCGGTGCCGGCTACGACGAGCTCGTCGACGCCGCGGGAAATGTCCGTCCGTCCTGGCGGGAGCTGGCAGAGGGGATCGGTGAGCGCGGCCGGGACGGTCTGGACCGGCTCCGCACCGTGGTGCGTGGCCTCGTCGACAACGACGGCATCACCTACATCCAGGTGGACCGGCACGGGCAGGTGGTCACCGACGGCGACGGCACCGCAGTCCCGGGCCCGTGGCACCTCGATGCGCTGCCCTTGGTGGTCTCGGCAGAGGACTGGGATTCCCTCGAAGCGGGTCTGGTGCAGCGGTCCCGTCTGCTCGATGCGGTGCTCACCGATCTGTACGGCGCCCGTCGCTCCATCACCAGCGGCGTGTTGCCGGCCCCGCTGCTGTTCGGTCATCCCGGCTACCTGCGGGCCGCGCGCGGCATCGTGGTGCCCGGGCGCCATCAGCTGTTCCTGCACGGCTGCGATGTCAGCCGCGGGGAGGACGGCGCCTTCGCGGTGAACGCGGACTGGACGCAGGCGCCCTCGGGGGCCGGCTACGCGCTCGCCGACCGGCGCGTCATCGCCCATGCCGCGCCCGACCTGTACGAGAGGATCGGCCCCCGGCCGGCCTCGCCCTGGGCGCAGGCACTGCGCCTGGCGTTGCTGGATGCGGCTCCCGAGGCCGCGGAGGAGCCGGTGGTGGTGGTGCTCAGCCCCGGTATCCACTCGGAGACGTCATTCGACCAGGCCTATCTCGCCGGCGTGCTCGGTTTCCCGCTGGTGGAGAGCGGCGATCTGGTGGTCCGCGACGGCAGGCTGTGGATGCGGTCGTTGGGCACCCTCAAGCGCGTCGACGTGGTGTTGCGCCGGGTCGACGCCGAGTACGCGGACCCGTTGGACCTACGTCCTGATTCCCGGCTCGGTGTGGTGGGCCTGGTCGAGGTGTTGCGCCGCGGCGCGGTGACCGTGGTCAACACGCTGGGCAGCGGGGTACTGGAAAGCCCGGGCCTGGCGCGGTTCTTGCCGCAGTTGGCCGAGTTGCTGCTGGACGAGAAGCCACAACTGTCCACCGCCCCGATGTACTGGGGCGGCATCGACATCGAGCGTTCCCATCTGCTCACCAAGCTCTCGTCGTTGTTGATCCGGCCCGTGAACGGCGGTGAGCCGATCGTCGGGCCGATGCTGTCGGCGGCCGCCCGCGACGACCTGGCCGCCCGTATCGAGGCCGAGCCCGGCCGGTGGGTCGGGCAGGAACTGCCTCAATTTTCCACCGCGCCAACCAATTACCGGTCCAAGGGGTTGTCGGCGGCGCATGTCGGCATGCGGCTCTTCACCGTGGCTCAGCGCGGGGGATACGCGCCGATGGTCGGTGGGCTGGGATATGTGGTCGCCCCCGGTAATTCTGCCTACCGTATGAACACTCTTGCCGCCAAGGACGTTTGGGTTCGCACCCCGCAGCGGATGATGGCCGAGCGGGCCCCGGTGATACCGGTCGAACTGCCGGGCGCGACGCCCAGCCCGACCCGCGCGGTCAGCTCACCCCGCGTGCTGTCGGACCTGTTCTGGATGGGGCGCTACGCCGAACGTGCCGAGAGCATGGCCCGGCTGCTCACCGTCACCCGGGAGCGCTACCACGAATACCGCTACCGCCAGAATCTTGTGGAAAGCCAGTGTGTCCCAGAGTTGTTGGCTGCAGTCGGGTCAATCACCGGAACCGATACCGGCGCTGTCGACGACGGCGCCGAGATGATCGCAGGCGCACCGGCCACACTGTGGTCGGCCACGGCCGACCGGAACCGGCCCGGCTCACTCGCGCAGTCGGTGGAACGTCTGGGACTGGCGGCCCGGGCGGTGCGCGACCAGATGTCCAACGACACCTGGATGGTGTTGGCCGGCGTCGAACGCTCGGTGCTCAGACCGTCGCCCGACCGGCCCCAGTCGTCAACCGCCGCAGAGGCATACCTGGCCACCGCACACAACCAGACCCTGGCCGGGATGTTGGCGTTGTCCGGCGTGGCCGCGGAGTCGATGGTGCAGGACATCGGCTGGACCATGATGGATCTCGGCAAACGCATCGAGCGGGGGCTGGCGTTGACCGGACTGCTGCGCGCCACCTTGACGACGCTGCACAGCCCCGAAGCCGAACGCGCGATGATCGAGTCCACCCTGGTGGTCTGTGAATCCTCGGTGATCTACCGGCGGCGCAACCCCGGGCAGACCAGCATCGCGGCGGTCGCCGAACTCGTCCTGTTCGACGCGGAGAACCCGAGATCGCTGGTCTACCAATTGGAGCGCGCCCGATCCGGCCTCAAGACACTGCCCGGATCGTCGGGTTCGTCGCGGTCGGAGCGTCTGGTCGACGAGCTGGCCACGCGGTTGCGTCGGTTCGATCCGGCCGACCTGGAGGAGGTCACCGAGGACGGAACGCGGGACGAACTGGCCGGGCTGCTCGACGATACGCACGCCGGCCTGCGAGATCTGTCGGATGTGATCACCGCAGCGCACCTGGCACTGCCCGGCGGTATGCAACCGCTGTGGGGGCCCGACGAGCGGCGGCTGCTGCCATGACCGGGACCGCCGGTGCGGTCGGCACCCGTCGCTACGAGATCACCCATCGCACCGTCTACCGCTATTCCGACGATGTCACCAGCTCCTACGGCCGCGGGTTTCTCACGCCACGCGATCTGGGATGGCAGCGCTGTCTGTCCCACGAGCTGGTGATCGAACCGGACGCTGCCGACCGGTCCACCAGTCGCGACGTCTACGGCAACATCAGTTCGTATTTTCACATCACCGAACGGCATCGTGCACTGAGTATCACGAGTCGGTCCGTGGTCGAGGTGGATCCTCCTGCGCCCGAACATTATTCCGGTGCGTCGGCCAAGGCGCCGTGGGAATTGGCCCGGCCGGTCGGCGGTGACGGTGCCCTGGCCGCGGAGTTCACCCTCGATCTGACGCCACCGGAGATCACCGACGCCGTGCGCGATTACGCCGCGCCCAGCTTCGTCCCGGGACGCCCGCTGATCGACGTGCTGCGGGACCTGACCACGAGGATCTATTCGGACTTCACCTACCGGTCCGGCTCGACCACGGTGTCCACCCAGGTGGCCGATGTTCTCCTGGCGCGTGAGGGTGTGTGTCAGGACTTCGCCCGGCTGGCCATCGCGTGCCTACGGGCCAACGGCCTGGCCGCCAGCTACGTCTCGGGATATCTGGCCACCGACCCGCCGCCGGGCAAGGAGCGCATGATCGGCGTCGACGCCACGCATGCGTGGGCGTCGGTGTGGACGCCGCAGAACGTCTGGCTCGGAATGGATCCCACCAACGACCAGATGGTCGACGAGCGGTACATCGTGGCCGGGTTCGGCCGCGATTACGCCGATGTGCCCCCGCTGCGCGGCATCATCTACACGGATTCCGAGAGCAGCGTGATCGAGGTCGCGGTGGATGTCGCGCCCTACCCGGGGGAGCAAGGGGGAGCGCCGCATGCGTGATTTCACCTGCCCGAACTGCGGCCAGCGCCTGTCTTTCGAGAACTCCCTGTGCCTTTCGTGCGGCAGTGCGCTCGGGTTCTCGCTCGACGACATGGCGCTGTTGGTCATCGCCGATACCGAGCATGGCGGCCACGCCGGCGCGGTCGATGCAGGCGAATATCAGCTGTGTGCGAATCTGCACCTGGCGGAATGTAACTGGCTCGTCCGGATCGGTGACGGCAACCAGCTGTGCGCGTCGTGTGCGCTCACCCGTACCCGCCCGGCGGACACGGATACGGTGGCGATGACGTCATTCGCCGAAGCTGAACACGCCAAGCGCCGGCTCATCGCCGAACTGCACGAGCTGAAGTTGCCGATCATCGGCCGCGACGAGGATCCACAGTTCGGTCTGGCGTTCGACCTGCTGTCCAGCGAATCCGAGAAGGTGTTCACCGGCCATCAGAACGGTGTCATCACACTGGATCTCGCCGAGGGTGACGATGTGCACCGCGAGCAGTTGCGGATCGCCATGGACGAGCCGTACCGCACCCTGCTCGGCCACTTCCGGCACGAGATCGGGCACTACTACTTCTACCGCCTCGTCGCGCCGTCACAGGACTACACCAGGCGGTTTACCGAACTGTTCGGAGACCCCGACGCGGACTACCAGGCCGCACTGGATCGGCATTACGCCGACGGCCCCCCGCCGGGCTGGGAGGACGACTTCGTCTCGTCGTACGCGACCATGCATCCGGCCGAGGACTGGGCCGAGACCTTCGCGCACTACCTGCACATGCGCGACACCATGGACACCGCCGCCGCCTTCGGATTCGCCCCAGCCGGGGCGACGTTCGAGCGTCGTGTGCTGGGGCCCAGCGGGTTCGACACGATCATCGACATGTGGCTGCCGCTGGTGTGGTCACTGAACATGGTCAACCGGTCGATGGGCCACGACGACCTGTATCCGTTCGTGCTGCCGCCTGCGGTGCTGGAGAAGATGCGGTTCGTTCACACGGTGATCGGCGAGATCACCAGCTAGCCACGCCCGGACGGCTTTTCCGCGAGCATGGCGTTGGCGAGCCGGGACAGTGCCTCGCCGATCTGCTCGACGCTCAGTCCACGGGCCCGTTGGTGGGCGAAGGTCTCGGCCGCCAACGGGGCAAGCAACACATCGACGAGGGAATCCGGTTCTCCCACATCGGCTTCCACCAGCAAGGCGCGCACATGTGCGGCCCAGAAACCGTATGCACCGGTCGCGTACCTGGCGCCCCCGGTCTCGGCGCCGAGCGCCAGATCGACGTGGGTGTCCAACAACTCGACCATGGCCGAATAGAACGCGGCGAGCCGCTCGGCCGGTGCGGCACCGGGTCCCAGCGGTGGGGCACCTGAGATCAACTGGTGTTGCAGGGCCCGCTCGTGCTCGTCGAGCAGGGCCAGGGCGATGGCCGCGGTGCTGGGGTAACGCCGGTAGAGCGTGCCACGGCCCACCCCGGCGGCGCTGGCGATGTGATCCATGGTGACGGTCCGCGGATCGCGGGTGGCGAACACCGTGGCCGCCGCGGCAAGGATTTTCGCGCGGTTGCGGGCCGCATCTGCCCGCTCCGCGCCCCGCCCGGTACCGGGCTCGTCGGTCGCAAGCAGGTCTGCGCCGATGTCCATCACTGCACTGTAGCCGACCGCGGAAATAAGTGGACGTAATGTCCGGTTACTTTGTCATGATTAACCGGACGTAGTGTCCACTTACCCTGGAGGTTGCCATGCCCACGCTTCTGCACATCGACGCCAGCGCCCGTCGCCGATCCGTCAGTCGTCGGCTCGGAGCGGAGTTCGCCCGGTCCTGGCGGGCCGCCCGCCCCGACGGGCGCTACCTCTACCGCGATGTGGCGAGCGATCCCGTTCCGTTCATCAGCGAGGGCTGGACGCAGCTCTGTGACGCGGTACTGGCCACCGGTCGCACCGATCTGGACCGGCTCGAAGACGTGGTGCGCACCCCAGACCAGGCGGCCGCCTGGGCGGTCGTCAAGCCGCTGTTGGACGAGCTGCGCTCGGCCGACGTCGTGCTGATCGCCACGCCGATGTACAACTACTCGATCCCGGCCTCGCTCAAGGCCTGGCTGGACCAGGTGACGTTTCCCCGGATGTCCTTGGCGCCGAGACGGTTCGTCGTGGCAACAGCCCGCGGCGGCGCGTACTCTCCGGGTGCGCCGAAGGCTCCGTTCGACTATCAGGAGCGGTTCTTGCGGGACTTCGTCGCCGGACATTACGGCGTGACCGACACCGTGTTCGTCAACGCCGAGATGACGAACGCACTCGTGGATCCCGCGCTGGCCGAATTCCGGTCCACACACGAGGAATCTCTGGCGCGAGCCCTCGGCTCCGCACGTGAGATCGCCTTGGATTATGCGAAATGAGTTGGCTGCTACTGGGTTTGGCCGGCCTGGTGGAGATCGCCTGGTCGCAGAGCATCAAGCCGACCGACGGCTTCACCCGGCCGTTGCCCACGGTGGTGTGCGTGGCTGTCGGGGCGCTGTCGGTGTACCTGTTGGCGCTGGCCATGCGTGGCCTGCCCGTCGGCACCGCGTACGCGGTCTTCACCGGTATCGGTGCGGTGGGCGCCATCACGTTGGGTGTGCTGGTACACCGTGACCCACTGAGCGGAGGCCGCGCGCTGGCCCTGTCGATGATCGTCGGAGGAATCGTGCTCGCACGGCTCACGAATCCGGACTGAATCCGGTGGCCTCCAGGTAAGCGCGCCCGCGTGGGGCCAGCCGGTAGCCGACGTCGAGGCTGGTGGTCAGGCCGAGACCCTTCAGCTGGCGGACCCGGCGCTTGAACCGGGGGACCTCGGAGCCGACCTGCGCGGCCAGATCGGGTGCGCGCACCGTCTCGTTGGCGGCGATCAGGGCGAGGTATCGGCGGGTCCACGGGCCGTCGGCGCTGGCGGCATCCCACCGGTCCAGCCGGGTGGAAATGTCTTCGGCTCCGGCGGAATCGAGTGTGTCGTCGGCGGCCAGGCCGGGCCGCTCATCGGGTGCCAGGTAGGCGACGGTGATCAGGTAGGTGCGCCGGGCCGGCCGCCGGTCCAGTTCGGCCTGGGCGGTCTCGGCATCGGGATACCCGGCGGCGCGGGCCTGGTCGGCGCTCACCCGGTAGTCGCCGGGTCGCTCGTCGATGTCGATGATCCGGATGGTTCCCGTGGACGTGCGCTGCGTTCCGCCGGCCTTGGCGCGTGGCGCATCCCACCGGCGCAACACCAGCGTGATGCTGCCGTCGGCGATGCCTTCGGCCGTGCGGTGGTCTAACAGCACGGTCACGATCGTATGTCGCAACCCGGTTCTCGCCGCGGGCGTTCCTAGGATCGCCGCGTGACTGATCGCTATGGCTCCGACGTGTTGGCGCGAAACCCGCACACCCCGAAGATGACTCGATCCACGGAACAGCCCGCGGAGAAGGGCCTGGTCGTCGAGGACGCCCAGAGCGGTTACGTGGGCGCCGTGGTGCGGATCGAAGGTGGACGGGTCGAACTGGAGGACCGCCGCGGCAAGGTGCGGGCGTTCCCGATGGGACCTGGCTTCTTGGTCGACGGCAAACCCGTGAGTCTCGTCGTCCCCAAGCGCACCGCGGCTCCGGCGCGCACCGCGTCGGGTTCGGTGGCGGTACCGAATGCCAAGGCCCGGGTGGCACTGGCCAGCCGCATCTACGTGGAAGGCCGCCACGATGCCGAGCTCGTCGAGCAGGTCTGGGGCGCCGACCTGCGCATCGAAGGCGTCGTCGTCGAGTATCTCGGCGGCGTCGACGATCTGACCGACATCGTGGCGGAGTTCGCGCCCGGCCCCGGCCGGCGGCTGGGGGTGCTGGTCGACCACTTGGTCTCCGGCTCGAAGGAAGCGCGCATCGCCGAGGCGGTGCGGCGCGGCCCGGGCGGGGAACACACCCTGGTCGTCGGGCACCCGTTCGTCGACATCTGGCAGGCCGTCAAACCGGGGCGGCTCGGGATGAAGACCTGGCCGACCATCCCGCGCAACGTGGAGTGGAAGCACGGGATCTGTGAGTCGCTGGGCTGGCCACACCGGAACCAGGCCGACATCGCCGGGGCCTGGCAGCGGATCCGCGGTCGGGTTCGCGACTGGAACGACCTGGAGCCCGCGCTGATCGGACGGGTCGAGGAACTGATCGATTTCGTGACCGCGCCTGCGGATTAACGGCGCACGTGCTTGTCGGACCGGGTTGCTGCCACGGGTTCATGCGCGCTGACGCTATCGGCGGCCGAAGGTCGTGGTATCCCTGAGATGTGTCCGACAGTCTGTTCGACGTGCCCGGTGAGCCCGCGCCCGCGGGACCCGGTGCGCCGGCCCCCGCCTCGGCACCGCTCGCGGTGCGGATGCGCCCGGCCGGCCTCGACGAGGTCGTCGGTCAGTCCCACCTCCTGAAGGAGGGTTCGCCGCTGCGGCGCCTGGTGGAGGGGTCCGGCGCTGCGTCGGTGATCCTGTACGGCCCGCCCGGTACCGGCAAGACCACGCTGGCATCGCTCATCTCGCAGGCCACCGGCCGTCGGTTCGAGGCACTCTCGGCGCTGTCGGCCGGGGTCAAGGAGGTCCGCGCGGTCATCGACACGGCCAGGCGTGCCGCGGTGCACGGCGAACAGACCGTGCTGTTCATCGACGAGGTGCACCGGTTCTCCAAGACCCAGCAGGATGCGCTGTTGGCGGCGGTGGAGAACCGCGTCGTGCTGCTGGTGGCGGCCACCACCGAGAACCCGTCGTTCTCTGTCGTCGCCCCGCTGCTGTCGCGATCGCTGATCCTGCAGTTGCAGCCGCTGAGTGCCGAGGACATCGCGACCGTCGTGCGCCGCGCACTGGACGATCCACGTGGTCTCGACGGGGCGGTCGGGGCTGCCGACGACGCCGTCGACCTGCTGGTGCGGTTGTCCTCGGGCGATGCCCGCCGCGCTCTGACCGCGCTGGAGGTGGCGGCGGAAACCGCGGGTGGCCCCGGCGGCACGATCACCGTGGAGATCATCGAACAGTCGCTGGACAAGGCCGCGGTCCGTTACGACCGCGACGGGGATCAGCACTACGACGTGATCAGCGCGTTCATCAAGTCGGTGCGTGGCTCCGACGTCGATGCGGCATTGCACTACCTGGCCCGGATGCTGGTGGCGGGGGAGGACCCACGCTTCGTGGCGCGCCGGTTGATGATCCTGGCCAGCGAGGACATCGGGATGGCCGATCCCACCGCGTTGCAGATCGCGGTGGCGGCGGCGCAGACCGTGCAGTTGATCGGCATGCCCGAGGCGCAGCTGACGCTGGCGCACGCCACGGTGCATCTGGCCACCGCGCCCAAGTCCAATGCGGTGACCACCGCGCTCGGGGCGGCGATGAACGACATCAGGGCGGGAAAGGCCGGTCTGGTGCCGCCGCATCTGCGCGACGGCCACTACTCGGGGGCGCAGAAGCTCGGCAACGCCGTGGGCTACAAGTACGCCCACGATGATCCTGATGGTGTTGTGCCGCAACAGTATCCGCCAGACGATCTGGTGGGTGTCGACTACTACCAGCCGACCGGACGCGGCTTCGAGCGTGAGCTCGTGACCCGGGTCGACAAACTGCGCGCCATCATCCGTCGCGTCCGGCGCTGAGCCCGCCCGTACGAGCCTTGACCACCTCTTGACACGTCGTTCGGTGTGTCCTACCTTTGTAGTCAATCAATTGGTTGATCAACAGGAAGATTGACTATTGGGGCGTGATGAGGATGTCGAGTCGAAGCTGGACCGGGCCTTCCTGGCCCTCGCGGATCCGGTCCGGCGGGCGATGGTGGCCCGCCTGTCCCGCGGGCCGGCCACTGTCAACGAGCTGGCCGCGCCGTTCGCCATCACGAAACAGGCTGTGTCCAAACATATTCAAGTGCTCGAACAGGCGGGCCTGGTCACCAGGACCCGCGACGCGCAGCGGCGGCCGGTCCATCTCGATGCCGCGGCGCTCGAAGGGCTGACGGCATGGATCGATCGATACCGGCTGGACGCCGAACGCAACTATCGCCGGCTGGATGACCTGCTGGACCGATTGGCACCGACAACCGACAAACCCGAGGAGAAATCATGACGAACGCGCTCAACCTGAACGTCCCCGTCGACACGCTGGCGATGGACTTCACGCGTCCCTTCGCGGCGCCGGTGGGAGTCCTGTTCCGCGCGCACGCCGAACCCGAACTGGTCACCCAGTGGCTGGGGCCGCACGGCCTCGAGATGAAGATCGAGCACTGGGATTTCCGCACCGGTGGCGGCTATCGGTACGTGCACTCCGACGCCTCCGGCAGCTACGCGTTCAACGGCGTCTATCACGTGGTCCGGCCCAACGAACTCATCATCCAGACCTTCGAATTCGAAGGCGCCCCCGACCTGGTGAACATCGAGTACCTGTGGTTCGAGGACCTGGGTGACGGCCGCAGCCAACTGCGCGGGCGCTCGATCTGTCCCAACACCGAGGCCCGCGACGCCCTGCTGTCCTCAGGTATGGAAGGCGGCATGACGGAGGGGTACGAGCGCCTCGACGCGCTGTTGGCGGCGGGCTGAGGCCGGACTCAGCGCAGCAGGCCCGAACCGCGGCCGCCCATCAGGCCGGTCCGTCTGCGGCCCATCAGAGCCGCTGCGATGGCCACGCCGATGGCTGCGACGAGCACCTGCACCAGCAGTTCGAGCCAGTCGATTCCGTTGGTGACCGTCGGTATGCCGATTGCCCGCGCGATGGCGCTGCCGATGAATGCCGAGACGATGCCGACCAGGATCGTCACGATCAGGCCGATCGGTTGTCTGCCGGGCACGATCAGGCGCCCGATGAGGCCGACGACGATGCCGATCAGGATCGCGCTGAGTATTCCGCTGATGGTCATTTCTCCTCCAAGGCTGATGGGTGGAGGAGAGATACCCGGACGACGAGCCGGACAAACGGGCACGTCAATTCGATGTTTGTCAGGCCATCTCGGGAACCCGCAGGTGGGCCAACACGAGTTCGAACTCGCCGACGTCGAGCTGATCGGCACTGAGATCGCGTAGCCGGGCCGTGCGCAGCGCCCTGGCCTGATCGCGGTTCCGGTCCATCGCATCGGCACTGTCGAACGTGGCCGACGACACCGCCCGGCCCGAACTGCGGTCGAGCATGAGGCTGGCGCTGCAGAAACCCTCGAGGTCTTCCATCGCGGGCAACACCGAGCTCCGGTAGAACTCGACGGCCCGGTCGAACAGCTCGGGGCGGGTCCGCAGCCAGGTGGCCCGCACACATGCGCCCGGACCGGAGTACTGCTCGCGGTGTACCACCGCGATCTCCCATTCGTCGACGGTCGCGGTCCCGGCGAACACCTCCACCACGCGATGGCGCATCGGCGCTATCGCGGCCGCGCTGGCGTGCATGGCGTCCTCGGAACGCCAGGCCGTCGTCAGGACACAGCGGCCCGACTCCCGGTCCACCATCAACGAAAGACCCACGCAGCCGTCCACGGTGTCGAGGGCCGGCATGACCTTGTCGCGGACATGGGCTACGCCGGCATCGATCGCCTGGGCGCGCGCCGCGATCGTGGTTGAACGTGCGAACACGATCCACCCCTTCCTGCCAGGGCGGCGCCCCGGTGGCGCCACCGGTTTCCATCTCCAACCTTCCTCCCGTGTGTCTCGGGTGGCAATGGCACGGCGGCCGCGCCTCGTAGGCTGGACGGATGGACACCGACGTGATCGACGTGGACACCTCGCGGCGTCGCATCGTCGATCTCACCGATTCGGTGCGCGAATTCTGTGGCGCGCACCGCGACGGGCTGTGCAATGTGTTCGTGCCCCATGCCACAGCCGGTGTGGCGATCATCGAAACCGGGGCCGGATCCGACGATGACCTGCTCGATACCCTGGAACGGTTGTTGCCGCGTGACGACCGGTACCGCCACAGCCACGGGTCGAGAGGCCATGGCGCCGATCACGTGCTGCCTGCTTTGGTGTCGCCCTCGGTGACGGTGCCGGTGCAAGCGGGACGCCCGCTGCTGGGAACCTGGCAGAGCGTCGTGCTGGTCGACCTCAACCGCGACAACCCGCAGCGGTCGGTGCGGTTGAGCTTCCTGGGGGCGTGACGTTCGTCGCCTTTTCGGCGTGAACGCGCAGAACGGTAATGTAAAGCGGTCGAACTGGTGGTTGCCCGGGCAACCCCAGCCACCCACGAACACGAGGACAGAAACGACGTGCAGACACACGAGATCAGGAAGCGCTTCCTCGATCACTACGTGAAGGCGGGTCACACTGAGGTGCCTAGTGCCTCGGTGATCCTCGATGACCCCAACCTGCTGTTCGTCAACGCCGGCATGGTCCAGTTCGTGCCGTACTTCCTCGGTCAGCGCACTCCGCCGTGGGATCGCGCCGTGAGCGTGCAGAAGTGCATCCGGACGCCGGACATCGACGAGGTGGGCATCACCACCCGGCACAACACTTTCTTCCAAATGGCCGGCAACTTCAGCTTCGGCGACTATTTCAAGAAGGGCGCCATCGAGCTGGCCTGGAGCCTGTTGACCAACCCGGTCAGCGAGGGGGGCTACGGCTTCGACCCGGAAAGACTGTGGGCAACGGTCTATCTGGACGACGACGAGGCGATCGAGCTGTGGAAGGAAGTCGCGGGGCTGCCCGCCGAGCGCATCCAGCGCCGGGGCATGGCCGACAACTACTGGTCGATGGGCATCCCCGGGCCGTGCGGCCCGTCTTCGGAGATCTACTACGACCGCGGCCCGGAATACGGCGTCGAGGGTGGCCCGGTGGCCAACGAAGACCGCTACATCGAGATCTGGAATCTCGTGTTCATGCAGAACGAGCGCGGCGAGGGCACCTCGAAGGAGGATTACGAGATCCTCGGGCCGCTGCCACGCAAGAACATCGACACCGGGATGGGTATCGAGCGTGTCGCCTGCCTGCTGCAGGGCGTGGACAACGTCTATGAGACGGATCTGCTGCGCCCGGTGATCGACGCGGTCGCGGCCGTGGCGCCCCGTGGGTACGGCAAAGGCAGCCACGAGGACGACGTGCGCTACCGCATCATCGCCGACCACACGCGCACCGCGGCCATCATCATCGGCGACGGGGTCAGCCCCGGCAACGAGGGCCGCGGGTACGTGCTGCGACGGCTGCTGCGACGCATCATCCGCGCCGCCAAGCTGCTTGGGGTCGAGCAGCCGATCATGGCCGAGCTGATGGTCACCGTGCGGGATGCCATGGGCCCGTCCTACCCCGAGCTGGTCGCCGATTTCGACCGGATCCAGCGCATCGCGGTGGCCGAGGAGACGGCGTTCAACCGCACCCTGGTATCGGGTTCGCGGCTGTTCGACGACGCCGCCGCCGCGACGAAGAAATCGGGTGCGACGGTGCTGTCGGGCAGTGACGCGTTCACCCTGCACGACACCTACGGCTTCCCGATCGACCTCACCCTGGAGATGGCGGCCGAGGCCGGTCTGTCCGTCGACGAGCAGGGTTTCCGGACGCTGATGGCCGAGCAGCGGCAGCGCGCCAAGGCCGACGCCGCCGCGCGCAAGCAAGCCCACACCGATCTCTCGGCGTACCGCGAGCTGGTCGACGCCGGCCCCACCGAGTTCACCGGATTCGACGAATTGTCCACTGAAGCAAGGATTCTGGGCATCTTCGTGGACGGCAAGCGGGTCCCGGTGGTGACCCACGACGGGCTGGATGCCGATCGGGTCGAGCTCATCCTGGACCGCACCCCGTTCTACGCCGAGGCGGGCGGCCAGATCGCCGACGAAGGCGCCATCACGGGCACCGGGGCGTCGGCTACCGCCAGGGCCGCCGTCACCGATGTGCAGAAGATCGCCAAAACCTTGTGGGCACACCGCGTGTCGGTTGAGTCCGGGGAGTTCGTCGAGGGCGACACCGTCACCGCGGCAGTGGATCCCAAGTGGCGCCACGGCGCCACCCAGGGGCACTCGGGTACCCACATGGTGCACGCGGCGCTGCGACAGGTGCTGGGGCCCAGCGCTGTTCAGGCGGGTTCGCTGAACCGTCCCGGCTACCTGCGGTTCGATTTCAACTGGCAGGGCGCGCTCACCGAAGACCAGCGCACCCAGATCGAAGAAGTCACCAACGAGGCCGTCGAGGCCGACTACCAGGTGAACACCTTCGTGACCGCGCTGGACAAGGCCAAGGCGATGGGCGCGATGGCCATGTTCGGCGAGAACTATCCCGATCAGGTGCGGGTGGTCGAGATCGGCGGGCCGTTCTCGCTGGAGCTCTGCGGCGGTACCCACGTACACAACTCGGCCCAGATCGGCCCGGTCACCATCCTCGGGGAATCGTCGGTAGGCTCCGGTATCCGCCGGGTCGAGGCCTACGTCGGGCTGGAATCCTTCCGCCACCTGGCCAAGGAACGCGCGCTGATGGCGGGGTTGGCCTCGTCGCTCAAGGTGCCCTCCGACGAGGTGCCCGCGCGGGTGGCCAACCTGGTGGAGCGCCTCAAGGCGGCCGAGAAGGAACTCGACAAGGCCCGGCTGGCCAATGCCCGGGCCGCGGCGGCGAACGCGGCCGCGGGTGCCGAGTCCATCGGCAAGGTCCGGGTGGTCGCCCAGCGGATGGCGGCCGGCATGTCCGGCGGTGATCTGCGGACCCTGGTCGGTGACATCAAGGGCAAGCTCGGCAGTGAGCCCGCGGTGATCGCGTTGATCGCCGAGGGCGAGAACGACGCAGTGCCGTTCGTGGTGGCGGTCAACCCGGCCGCGCAGGATCTCGGGTTGCGCGCCAACGAATTGGTCAAACCGTTCAGCGCGGCGGTCAACGGCCGCGGGGGCGGCAAAGTGGATATGGCACAAGGTTCCGGTAAGGGGGCGGCGGGTATCGACGCGGCATTGGCCGCGCTGCGCGCCGAGATCGGCCGAGGCTGACTCCGTGTCCGACACGGCCGAAGACCGGCTGCCGGACCGTCCGGGGGACGACGACCCCGGGCGTGGCCGGCGCATCGGCATCGACGTCGGAACCGTCCGGATCGGTGTCGCCAGTTGCGATCCCGACGGCATCCTCGCCACCCCGGTCGAGACGGTCCAGCGTGACAAACGCGATCGGTCGGGCAAGCACCTGCGCAGGCTGGTGACATTGGTCGGTGAATACGAGGCCGTGGAGGTCGTCGTCGGACTGCCGCGCACGCTCGGCGACCGGGTCGGCAGCTCGGCCGTCGACGCCATCGAACTGGCCGATGTGCTGGCCCGCCGGATCGCCCCGGTGCCGGTGCGGTTGGCCGACGAACGGCTCACTACTGTGTCGGCACAGCGGTCCCTGCGCGAAGCCGGTGTTCGGGCAAAGGGACAGAAGGCGATGATCGACCAGGCCGCTGCGGTTGGCATTCTGCAGAGCTGGCTGGATCAGCGACGTGCGGCCCTGGCTGCGCGCGGAGAGGGCATGAATGGCTGAAAAGTGGGGTGCCGAAAAAGCTCAGCCCGAGGTGGTGGGCCCACCGCGCCGCGGGCTCAGCCCCGCCCAGCGCGCGCGTAAATCCCGAAATGACCGCAAGCGACGGGTCACGAGGGGCTTCTCGCTGGCCGCGCTGATCGTTGTGTTGATCGGCGCGGTGTTCCTGGGATCCAAGCTGTGGCACAGCATGTCCGGCAGCTCCAGCGACTACGCGGGCGACGGCGTCGCCGATGTCGTGATCCAGGTTCACGACGGCGATTCCACGACGGCCATCGCCAAGACCCTGCAGGACAAGCGGGTTGTCGCCACGGCCAAGGTCTTCGTCGAGGCCGCCCACGACAACGAGGCGATCTCGGCCATCCAGCCCGGCTTCTACAAGCTGCGCACCGAGATACCTGCTGCGAATGCCGTTGAGCGCCTTGCCGATCCGGAGAACCGGGTGGGCAAGCTCACGATTCCGGAAGGGCGCCAGCTCGACGACATCGCCGACGTGAAGACCAACGCCGTCACCGACGGCGTCTTCACGCTGATCTCGAAGGCCTCCTGCGTCGAGCTCGACGGTGAACAGCGCTGTGTACCGGTCGACCAACTTCGTGCGGCCGCTCAATCGGCCCCGGCCGCCGCGTTGGCGGTGCCCGAGTGGGCCAACGGTCCGGTCGCGGCGATGCCGAACGACCATCGGCGGCTGGAAGGTCTCATCGCCCCCGGAACCTGGAACGTCGATCCGGCGGGCACGGCGCAGGACATCCTGGCCAACCTGATCGCCGGCAGCGCCGACGTCTACACCCAGAGCGGCCTGCTCGACACCGCGGCGGCCATGCAGCTGTCGCCCTATCAGATCCTCACCGTCGGATCGTTGGTGCAGCGCGAAGCCAAGCCGCAGGACTTCGACAAGGTTGCGCGGGTGATCTACAACCGGCTGGCCGAGAACCGCAAGCTCGAGTTCGACTCGACCGTGAACTACCCGCTGGACCGCCAGGAAGTGGCGACCACCGACGACGACCGTGCCCAGGTCACGCCGTGGAACACCTATATGAGCCAAGGTCTTCCGCAGACACCCATCTGTTCGCCCGGCATCGAGGCGCTGGGTGCGGCCGAACATCCGGCGGCGGGGGACTGGTTGTACTTCGTCACCGTCGACCTGCAGGGCACCACGTTGTTCACCCGCGACTACGACCAGCACCTGGCGAACATCGAACAGGCACAGACCAACGGTGTCCTCGACAGTGCCCGATAGGCGGCCCGCCGCCGAGCCAGACAGGCGGCCCGCCGCCGAGCCCGACAGCGGCCGCAAGGCCGCCGTCCTCGGCTCGCCGATCACCCATTCCCGATCGCCGCAGCTGCACCTGGCCGCCTACCGCGCGCTGGGCCTGCCGTCGTGGACCTACGACCGAATCGAGTGCACCGCCGAACAGCTGCCCGGGGTGGTCTCGGCGCTCGGCCCGGAATGGGTCGGCCTGTCGGTCACCATGCCGGGCAAGTTCGCGGCACTGGAGTTCGCCGATCAGCGCACCGACCGCGCGCAGCTGGTGGGCTCGGCCAACACCCTGGTCCGGATGCCGTCGGGGGGCTGGCGGGCCGACAACACCGATGTCGACGGGGTGGTGGGTGCGCTCGGCACCGCCGGCGACTCCGCGCTGGTGATCGGATCAGGCGGCACCGCCCCGGCCGCGGTGGTCGCGCTGACAGAACTCGGCGTGCAGCGCATCACCATCGTGGCGCGCGATGAGGGCAAGGCGTCGCGGCTGGTCGAGTTGGCCGGTCGCTGTGGGGCGCAGAGCAGTTGGTGCGACATCGGCACCCCCGCCCTCGACGATGTGGTGGCCGCCGCCGAAACGGCCGTCAGCACCATTCCGGCCGACGCCGCGGCGGCCTATGCCCACACTCTGGCCGCGGTGCCACGGGTGCTCGACGCCATCTACGACCCGTGGCCGACACCCCTGGCCGAGGCCGTGCAGGCCGCGGGCGGTGAGGCGATCAACGGGTTGCAGATGCTGCTGAACCAGGCGTTCGCCCAGGTGGAGCAGTTCACCGGGATGGCCGCCCCCAAAGAGGCGATGCGCGCCGCCCTGGGCTGAGCGCTCACGGGACGAACGCGCCCCGATGGTAGGAGCTGTAGACGTACTCCTTGGATCCGACCAGGCGGGCGAGCGGGGTCTGCACCGTGTTCTCGGCCGCCACCAGGTCGGCGATCGCGGCCAGGTCGTATCTCGGGTGCCAGCCCAGATCGGCGCGAGCCCGGGAGTTGTCGTAGACCCGGTCGATACGGGTGGGGAACCGCCAACCGCGCTGTGCCCACACCTCGGCGGCCCGGGGCACCCGGCAGGCGAACACCTCTGCGGCATCGGTCCGCAACCGCGCCAGGTCGTGGGGCCGGAACGGAGTGGTCGCCGAGACGATGTAGCGGCCGAAACCCATCCGGGGGGCGGCGGCTGCGGCCAGCAGGTGCGCGTCGACCGCGTCCTCCAACGAAACCCGCCGCGTCGCATACTCATCCGCCTTGACGTTGGCATCGGTCCGGCCCTCGTGGGCGTCCGGCCTGTCGTCGGGTTCCGGGAAGAATCGGGCCACCCGCAACACCACGCACGGCAGTCCGTGGTTTCGGTGGGCCAGCAGACACAAGTCCTCGGCCGCGGCCTTGGTGACGCCGTACATGTTCTTGGCCACCGGCGTCACCGACTCGTCGATCCACGCTGCGGGCCGCTCGGCGTCGGGTACCAGCGCGTCACCGAAAACCGTTGTAGATGAAGACATCACGAATGCCTGCACAGCCGCGGCCGCAGCCGCGTCCAGAAGGGTCAGTGTCCCACTGACATTCGTGTCGACGAAGGCCTGCCCGGGTACGAATGCCAACTGCGGCTTGTGCAGTGTCGCGGTGTGCAGCACCACATCGACGCCCGCCATCGCGGCACGGACCAATGCGGCGTCGTTGATCGAACCGACCATGTCGGTCCACGGGGACGGGCGCAGGTCCAGGCCCACCACATCTTCGTCGCGCGCACGCAGGGTGCGAACGAGCGCCTCACCGAGGTGACCGGAACTGCCGGTGACGAGCGTGCGCACGAATTCGACGGTGCCATACCGCACAAACGAATTTCCCGGGCAGCTGCCGAGCGGGCCGCTCCTGCGGCGACGCGGGCCGGCAAAAGAAGCGCGATTCAAGGCTGCCGGCCGCGCTTAGCCTCGGCGGATGGGGATGGGGGTTGTCGCCGTCGCGGCGCTGTGGCTGGTTGTGCTGAGTGGCTACGACATCGCCGAACGCAGGCTGCCGAACTGGTTGACCCTGCCTGGCGCAGTGCTGGTGCTGGTGGTGGCGACGTCGGCGGCGCGCGGGGTGGCCGCCCTGGCCGGGGCGGTGGCGTTGTCCATGGTGTACCTGGTGGTGCATCTGCTCTCGCCGCGGGCGATGGGCGGCGGCGACGTCAAACTCGCGATCGGCCTGGGTGCGATGACCGGGGCGTTCGGCATCGACGTGTGGTTGTTGGCGGCGCTGGGCGCACCGCTGCTGACGGCGGGCCTCGCGTTCGGTGCGGCCGTGCGCGGTGTCGGCACCGTCCCGCACGGGCCGTCGATGTGTGCGGCGAGTGCCGCGGCGGTGGCACTGGTGCTGGTGTAGCCGCGGCTGAATTGGTGCGAACGACCCGGGGAATCCGTGGTTACGCTCAGCATCGGCAATTCGTCGTCCGGGGGGTCACATGTCGCAACCGCACTGGCAGCAGGCCGCGCCGCAGTATCCGCCACCGCCCGCGGTTCCGGTTTTCCAGGTTGAGACGATGCGCCATACGGGCCTGCTGATCCTGTGGTTCAACCAGACCCGCACCCTCACCGGGACCGCCGAACAATGCGAGGCCGCACTGACCAGCGCTCAGCTGCACAATGTCTGCCTGGGCTGGTGGAGCATCCTGTCGCTGTTGTTCTGGAACTGGCTCTCCTTGCTGCACAACGCAGGCGTGCGGGCCAAACTGCGCAAGGAAGTCAAGCAGGCTCAGGCCTACGCACAGTGGTGGTATCAGTACGGTCAGCACCAGAACGCACCGCAGCAGCCGCAACAGCGATAGGCCGCGTTCGTCACGAAGGACCACGGATTTCGGGAGGCAAACCCCGACGTGGGAGAATGACAGCCGTGTTGCGTTGGACCACAGCTGGTGAATCCCACGGCCGCGCCCTGGTGGCCCTGCTCGAAGGGATGGTCGCCGGCGTGCCCATCACCTCTGAGGAGATCGGGGCACAGCTCAAGCGTCGCCGCCTCGGCTACGGCCGGGGCGCGCGGATGAAGTTCGAACAGGACCAGGTCACCATGCTGGCCGGGGTCCGTCACGGCACCACCCTGGGCGGGCCGATCGCCATCGAGATCGGCAATACCGAATGGCCGAAGTGGGAAACCGTGATGGCGCCGGACCCGGTGGATCCCGACGAGCTCGACGTGGCCCGCAACGCCCCACTGACCCGGCCCCGCCCCGGGCACGCCGACTACGCCGGCATGCTCAAGTACGGCTTCGACGACGCGCGTCCCGTCCTGGAACGCGCCAGTGCACGTGAGACCGCCGCGCGCGTGGCGGCCGGCACCGTGGCCCGGGCGTTCCTGCGGGCCGCACTCGGTGTCGAGGTGGTCTCCCACGTCATCTCCATCGGTGCGTCCAAGCCGTACGACGGTCCACCGCCCCGGTTCTCCGATCTGGAGGCCATCGACGACAGCCCGGTCCGGGCCTTCGACAAGGACGCGGAGACGGCGATGATCGCCGAGATCGAGGCCGCCAAGAAGGACGGTGACACCCTCGGCGGAGTGGTCGAGGTGGTGGTCGAAGGATTGCCCATCGGCCTGGGCTCGTTCACCAGCGGTGACAACCGACTCGACAGTCAGCTGGCCGCCGCGGTGATGGGCATCCAGGCGATCAAGGGTGTGGAGATCGGCGACGGCTTCGAGACCGCTCGCCGCCGCGGCAGCGTGGCCCACGACGAGATGTATCCCGGGCCCGATGGAGTGCTGCGCTCCACCAACCGGGCCGGTGGACTGGAAGGCGGCATGACCAACGGCCAGGCGCTGCGCGTCCGGGCCGCGATGAAGCCGATCTCGACCGTCCCGCGGGCGCTGGCCACCGTCGACATGGCCACCGGCGAAGAGGCCGTCGCCATTCACCAGCGTTCCGACGTGTGCGCCGTCCCCGCCGCGGGTGTGGTGGTGGAGACCATGGTCGCGCTGGTGGTCGCTCGCGCCGTGCTGGAGAAGTTCGGCGGGGACTCGCTGGCCGAGACCCGAACCAACATCGACGCCTACCTGCGGGCCGTGCGCACGCGCGGAGCAGGTCCGGATGATGCCGAGCGCGAGCCGGCGGCGCAGGCCCTGGGCTGATGGCGCCCAAGGCGGTTCTGATCGGCCTGCCGGGTTCGGGCAAGTCGACCATCGGCCGCCGGCTGGCCAAGGCGCTGAATCTCACGATGGTCGACACCGACGCCGCCATCGAGGAGACCACCGGGCGCACGATCGCCGACATCTTCGCCACCGACGGCGAAGCGGAGTTCCGCCGCATCGAGGAAGAGGTCATCCGCTCGGCACTGGCCAGCCACGATGGCGTGCTGTCCCTGGGCGGCGGCGCGGTCACCACCCCGGGCGTGCGCGCAGCTCTGGCCGGGCACACCGTCGTCTATCTGGAGATCAGTGCCGCCGAGGGGGTGCGCCGCACCGGCGGATCCACGGTCCGGCCCCTGCTGGCCGGGCCCGACCGCGCCGAGAAGTACCGTGCGCTGATGTCCGAGCGGGTACCGCTGTACCGCCGGGTCGCGACCATGCGGATCAACACCAACCGGCGCAACCCGGGAGCGGTGGTGCGCACCATCGTGACCCGGTTGGAAAGCCCACCGCCGCAGAAGCAGCCCCAGCAGCCGCGGACGGCCAAACGCCGCCGTCGTCGCCCGCCCTGGCGGCGTGGTCCGGCCTCGCCATCGTCGTCCGGCTCCGAGGCCACGGGCGCCGCCGCTGCCGGCAACGAACCCAAATCGATACCCACCCCCGCGGCCCTGGCCGCTCGTAACGCGGAGCGACATGATGACTGACCCGGTAATCGTCGAGGTACTGGTGGACCGGCCCTACCCGGTGATCATCGGCACCGGCCTGCTCGGCGAACTGGGCAACACGCTCGAGGGTCGTCACAAGGTGGCGATTCTGCACCAGCCGGTGCTCACCCAGACCGCCGAGGCCGTGCGGAAACACTTGGCGGACAAGGGAATCGAAGCCCACCGCATCGAGATCCCGGACGCCGAAGCGGGCAAGGAGCTTCCCGTCGTCGGCTTCATCTGGGAAGTGTTGGGCCGCATCGGGATCGGCCGCAAGGATGCCGTCGTCAGTCTGGGCGGGGGAGCGGCCACCGACGTCGCAGGATTTGCTGCCGCCACCTGGCTGCGGGGTGTCGACATCGTGCACGTGCCCACCACCCTGCTCGGGATGGTCGATGCCGCGGTGGGTGGCAAGACCGGGATCAACACCGATGCGGGCAAGAACCTTGTCGGCGCATTCCATCAGCCCGCTGCAGTCCTGGTGGATCTCGCCACACTGGAAACGTTGCCGCGCAACGAGATTGTCGCGGGAATGGCCGAGATCGTAAAGGCCGGTTTCATTGCGGATCCGGTGATCCTCGATCTGATCGAAGCGGATCCGGAAGCGGCGCTGGATCCCACCGGAACTGTGCTGCCCGAACTCATTCGCCGCGCGATCGCGGTCAAGGCCGAGGTGGTTGCTGCCGACGAGCGTGAGTCGCAGCTGCGGGAGATCCTCAACTACGGTCACACCCTCGCGCACGCCATCGAGCGTCGCGAGCGCTACAAGTGGCGTCACGGCGCCGCCGTATCGGTGGGATTGGTGTTCGCGGCCGAACTGGGCCGGCTGGCCGGGCGGCTCGACGACGAGACCGCCGACCGGCACCGTACGGTGCTGACCGCGCTCGGGTTGCCGGTCAGCTACGACGGCGACGCGCTGCCCCAGCTCATGGACTACATGGCAGGCGACAAGAAGAACCGCTCGGGCGTGCTCCGGTTCGTCGTGCTCGACGGGCTGGCCAAACCGGGCCGCCTGGAAGGCCCCGACCCGTCGCTGTTGGCGGCCGCATACGCAGAAGTGGCGCGGACCTGACGGTCCGCGCCACGCGCGCCTGATTTTCGGCCTGCTACTGCTTCGGCTGCTCGGGGTATTCGACCGGGGTGGTTGCTTCTGCGTCGGTGTTCTCCGAGGCGCCGTTGGCGCTCACGGCGGCGAACACGTCGGTGTCGGCGCGGTCTTCCGCGGCCAGGCCGTGGTGGCGCTGGCGAGGCATCGGCGGGGCCTTGCGGTCCACCAGCCACCGGCCCACCGTCACGCCGCCCACGCCAAGCAGGAAGACCAGCAGGGCGGTGAAGGCCGCGAACGTGGTGACCTCGTTGAGCAGCGCATCGGTGTAGAGGCTCTTGTAGAAGAGTCCGATGAACCACGCCACCGCGCCGCTGACGATGCCGGCGAACAAGCCGGCGATCAGCCAGGTCATGGCCAGGTCGGCACGCCGATCGGGATCCGGGTTGGAGCGTGCGTCCGACTTGCCGTCGAGCACACCCCAGATCAGCACCCCGATCCCGAACAACGTGACCAGCCCCAGGCTGAACCAGGTGGCGTTACCCGGCGAGGCGTTGATCAGTGCTCCCTGCAGTAAGCGCACGATGACCATCGCTGTTGCGAACACCACTCCGCGCAGTAACCACTTGCTCATGGGGGCACACTGTAGCGAGTAGCGTCACAGACCGTGACTATTTCCCAGCGCAGGGACCGGCTGCGGCGTCGGCTGGCCGAGCGGGGCCTGGACGCGATGTTGGTAACTGACCTGGTCAACGTGCGTTATCTGTCCGGATTCACCGGTTCCAACGCGGCCCTGTTGATCCACGCCGAGGACGCGACTCCGGTACTGGCCACCGACGGGCGGTACCGGACCCAGGCCGCGCAGCAGTCGCCGGACGCCGAGGTGGTCATCGAACGGGCCTGCGGGTCGCATCTGGCCGGGCGCGCCGGCCGTGCCGGGGCCGTGCGGCTCGGTTTCGAGAGCCATGTCGTGACCGTGGACGCCTACGCCGCCATGAAGAAGGCCGCGGGCGACGGTGTCGAGTGGGTCCGCGCGGCGGGCACCGTCGAGGCCCTGCGGGAGATCAAGGACGCCGGCGAGATCGCGATCCTGCGGTTGGCCTGTGAGGCCGCCGACGCCGCGCTCGCCGATCTGCTGGAGCGCGGTGGACTGTGGCCGGGACGCACCGAGCGTCAGGTGCGCAACGAGCTGGAAGCGCTGATGCTCGATCACGGTGCCGACGGGCCGTCGTTCGAGACGATCGTCGCCACCGGGGCCAACTCGGCCATCCCGCACCACCGCCCGACCGACGCGGTGCTGGCCGCGGGTGACTTCGTGAAGATCGACTTCGGCGCGCTGGTGGCCGGCTATCACTCCGACATGACGCGCACGTTCGTACTGGGGCCGGCCGCGCAGTGGCAGCTCGACATCTATGACCTGGTAGCCACCGCACAGCAGGCCGGGTGCGACGCCTTGGGTCCCGGTGTTCCGCTGAGCGCGGTGGACGCCGCGTCACGCCAGGTCATCGCCGACGCGGGGTACGGCGACAACTTCGGCCACGGCCTCGGACACGGCGTCGGACTGCAGATCCACGAAGCGCCGGGAATCAATGCCGCTGCCGCCGGTACACTGCTTGCTGGCTCTGCGGTAACCGTTGAGCCAGGTGTCTACTTGCCCGATCGCGGCGGTGTCCGGATCGAGGACACCCTGGTCGTCGGAGAGGCGGCACCCGACCTGCTTACCCAGTTCCCCAAGGAACTGGCCATCTTGTGACAGAAACTTAGGAGCTACACCCTCATGGCATCGACTGCCGACTTCAAGAACGGGCTCGTCCTGCAGATCGACGGACAGCTGTGGCAGATCGTCGAATTCCAGCACGTCAAGCCGGGTAAGGGTCCGGCCTTCGTGCGGACGAAGCTGAAGAACGTGGTGTCCGGCAAGGTCGTCGACAAGACCTACAACGCCGGTGTGAAGGTGGAGACCGCCACCGTGGACCGCCGCGACGCCACCTACCTGTACCGCGACGGCAACGACTTCGTCTTCATGGATTCCGAGGATTTCGAGCAGCACCCGCTGTCGGAAGACCTGGTCGGGCGGGCCGCCGGGTTCCTGCTGGAGAGCATGCCGGTCCAGATCGCCTTCCACGAGTCCGCCCCGCTGTACCTGGAGCTCCCGGTCTCGGTCGAGCTCGTCGTCAGCCACACCGAGCCGGGCCTGCAGGGCGACCGCTCCAGCGCAGGCACCAAGCCGGCCACCATGGAGACCGGCGCCGAGATTCAGGTTCCGCTGTTCATCAACACCGGTGACAAGCTCAAGGTCGACACCCGCGACGGCAGCTACCTCGGCCGCGTGAATGCCTGATCGCCGCGGCGACCGGGGCCGTCACCAGGCCCGCAAACGCGCCGTCGATCTGCTCTTCGAAGCCGAGGCGCGTGGTCTGACGCCGGAAGCGGTGGCCGACGGTCGCGCCGCACTGGCCGAGGACCAGGACGACGTCAGCCCGCTCAACCCGTACACCGTGTCGGTGGCCCGCGGCGTAACCGAACACGCCGCCCACATCGACGATCTCATCTCGGCGCATCTGCAGGGCTGGACTCTGGAGCGGCTGCCCGCCGTGGACCGGGCCATCCTGCGGGTCGCGGTGTGGGAACTGCTGCACGCCGAGGACGTTCCCGAGCCCGTCGCCGTCGACGAGGCCGTGGAGCTGGCCAAGGAGCTGTCCACCGACGAATCACCTGGATTCGTCAACGGAGTCCTTGGTCAGGTGATGCTGGTGACCCCGCAGATCCGGGCGGCATCGCAGGCCGTGCGGGGCGCAGGAACGCAAGAGAACTAGCCGCTCCGCCTGCGGATAGCGGAACAGTTCGACCTGACGGGGAGTGTCTGCGGACGCTCCCCGTTGCGATTTAGCTCCTGGCCGCGACACTTTCGATCACCGCGATTTGTAAATTCTTCGGCCACCGCCGGTGGCGCAATACCGCCGCGGCCGGTGGTTTGGCCAGGTACGGCCGATTTTCCGGCGGCGCAATCAGTTAACCTGCGGCGAAGCCGCTTTCGTCGCACTGCAAGCCAAGTCAAACCGCCCTTACCGTGTTGTGCGTGTCGCAGCCCGAAGTCACTCCCGTATCGCTGCCGAGCCGCCGCGCCCGCGCCGACCAGGCCCGCCAGGTGGCCGATGTGCTGCGTCACCAGATCTACGAGGGTGCCTACGCCGGTTCCCTGCCCACCGAAACGGAGCTCGCTGCCGAATTCTTCGTGTCCCGCAACACCATTCGTGAAGCCCTCGCCGTGCTCAAGAACGAGGGCCTGATCGACCGGGGCACCAAGGTGGGAACCCACGTGGCGGCGCGCAAGTACGATCACGGCCTGGATGCGTTGGTGGGGCTGAAGGAGACCTTCAAGGACTACGGCGAGGTCCGTAACGAAGTGCGCGCCGTGCAGCACCTCTCCGCCCCGCCCGCGGTGGCCCGCAAGCTGGCGCTGGAGCCCGGCGCGCAGGTGGTGTTCATCGAGCGCCTGCGGTACCTGGCCGACCTGCCACTGTCGCTGGACCTGACCTACCTGGCTCCCGACATCGGCGAGCAGGTGATCGCGCATTCGCTGGAGAGCAACGACATCTTCGCGCTCATCGAGCGGGTCAGCGGGCGACGCCTGGGTGGGGCAAGCCTTGCCCTTGAGGCGGTTTCGGCCGACCCGCATTCCGCCGCGACGCTGCAGGTGCCAGACGGATCGGCGCTGCTGATGGCCGAACGGCTGACCAGTCTGGACGACGGGCGACCCGTCGACCTGGAGTACATCAGGATGCGCGGTGACCGAATCACCATGCGCGGCAACCTTGTAAGGAGAGACGCATGACGCTGGTCAATCAGCGGACCGATGTTCCGGTGACGATCGACGAATCCCTCTGTATCGAGGGCTGCACCTTGTGCGTCGACGTGTGCCCGCTGGATTCGCTGGCCATCAATCCCGACAACGGCAAGGCCTACATGCATGTCGACGAATGCTGGTACTGCGGCCCCTGCGCGGCCCGATGCCCCACCGGTGCGGTGACTGTCAACATGCCCTATCTCATCCGCTAGAGGAGCGAAGTGAAAACAGCCCTGATCGCCCTCGCCGCCGGTCTCACCCTTGTGACCGCAGGCTGCTCCCTGGATTCGGCCACCAAATCGGCCGACACCGTCGACGTCGTCGTCGGCTATCAGTCCAAGACCATCAACACCGTCACGGCGGGAACCCTGTTGCGCGCCCAGGGGTACCTGGAACGCCGGCTGGCCGACATCACCACGCGCACCGGAACCAAGTACAACGTGACGTGGCAGGACTACGACACCGGCGCCCCGATCACCGCGCAGATGGTCGCCGAGAAGATCGACATCGGTTCGATGGGCGACTATCCGATGCTCATCAACGGGTCCAAGACCCAGGCCAACGAGCGTGCCAGGACCGAGATCGTCTCGGTCACCGGGTACAACCCGAAAGGTGCGTTGAACATGGTGGTGGTGACGCCGGATTCGCCGGCCGAGTCGCTGACCGACCTGGCCGGCAAGAAGGTCTCGGCCAGCGTCGGTTCGGCCGGGCACGGCATGCTGGTGCAGGCATTGGGGAAGGCCGGCGTCGACGCCAAGACCGGGGTGGAGGTGCTCAACCAGCAGCCGCAGGTCGGCGCCTCGTCGTTGGAATCCGGTCAGGTTCAGGCTCTTTCGCAATTCGTCGCCTGGCCAGGTCTGTTGGTCCACCAGGGTAAGGCCAAGCTACTCTATGACGGGGCGGAGTTGAATTATCCGACCCTGCACGGTGTGGTGGTCCGCCGCGCGTATGCCGCCGAGCATCCCGAGGTGCTCGACGCCTTCCTGCAGGCCCAACTCGATGCCACCGACTTCATCAACACCGAGCCCTTGGAGGCGGCCCGCATCGTGGCCGAGGGCAGCGGGCTGCCGCAGGAGGTCGTCTACCTCTACAACGGCCCGGGTGGCACCTCGTTCGACACCACCCTGAAGCCGTCGCTCATCGATGCGCTCAAAGGTGATGTGCCCTACCTGAAGTCGATCGACAACTTCGCCGATCTCGACGTCACCGGATTCGTCCAGGACGGGCCGTTGCGGGCGGCGTTCGCGGCCCGGGGCCAGGACTATGACAAGGTACTGGGCTCGAACGTCAACCCGTCGGCACTGAGCGGTACCGACCCGGTGTGCCACAGCCCGGTCGACAATCCCGCCACGGCAGGCGAACTCTGGCTCGACGGTGCGGACACCACCACAGCCGCCGCCACGCCGGTCTGCCTGCTCAAGGCGATCCGGCAGGCGGAAGGGGAGGGCAAGAAGGTGCGCGCCGCCTATGTCACCGATGCTGAACTCGGCACCCGGTGGTTCGCCGACAAGGCCGTGTGGGTGCGCCTGCCCGTTCCGGGCGCCGAGGGCTACCTGCCGTTCGGCACCCAGGCGGGCGCGGAACGCTACACGGCGGCACATCCCGGCAGCACGGTCGTCGACTACCGTCAGGCCCTGGCAGGTGCGATATGACCACCACCGACACGGTTCCCGCGACGGTCGGTGACACTGCGCCCGCGCCGGAGCCGACGCCTGGTCGCCGTCCGGCGGCCATATGGCCCCATCGGCTGCTGAGGTTGGCGTCGGTGGTGACCGCCGTCGTCCTGTGGCAGGTGCTGACCGTCAACGACGTTCGCCTCGGCCTGCGGTTCGACACCCTGCCGACGGTCACCGAGATCACCGCGGCCCTGCTGCACCGGCTCGGTACGCCGGAGTACTGGCTGGATCTCGGCCAGTCGCTGATCCGCATCCTCACCGGGTTCGGCATCGCCGCGGTGGTCGGGGTGATCACGGGAATCCTGTTGGGCCGCACCGCGCTGTTCGCCGACATCTTCGGCCCGCTCACCGAACTGGCCCGGCCCATCCCGGCGATCGCCATGGTGCCGGTGGCCATTCTGCTGTTCCCTAGCGACGAGGCCGGCATCGTCTTCATCACATTCCTGGCGGCGTACTTTCCGATCATGGTCAGCGTCCGCCACGCGGTCCGTGCCCTTCCGACCATCTGGGAGGACTCGGTGCGCACCCTCGGGGGTGGCCGCCTCGACGTGCTGCGCCAGGTGGTGTTGCCGGGCATCCTGCCCGGACTGTTCGGCGGCCTGTCGGTCGGCATGGGGGTGGCCTGGATCTGTGTGATCTCGGCCGAGATGATCTCGGGCCGGCTGGGCGTCGGATATCGCACCTGGCAGGCGTACACGGTGCTGAACTATCCGGACGTGTTCGTCGGGATCATCACGATCGGGGTGCTCGGCTTCGTGACCGCCGCGGCGGTCGAGTTGATCGGCCGCCGCGCCACTCGCTGGTTGCCGCGCGGCGAGGAGGTGTCGCGATGAGTCCCACGGCGACGGTGGCCGCCACCGGAATGCGGTTGGAACTTGAGGGAATCCGCTTGTCCTACACCGGTACTCCGGTGATCGACAACTTGAGCCTCACCGTGCAGCCCGGCGAGATCCTGGTGCTCACCGGCCCGTCGGGATGCGGTAAATCCACCCTGCTGCGAGCTCTGACCGGACTGCTGCGTCCGGATGCCGGCCGCGTGCTGGCCGACGGCGACCCGGTCACCACCACCTCACGCGACCGCGGCATGGTGTTCCAGGACAGCGCCCTGCTGCCGTGGCGCACGGTGCGGTCCAACATCGAACTGGCACTGCAACTCCGGGGGGAGCCGAAAGCGACGCGCCGCGACCGCGCCGACCGCTGGATCGGCGAGGTCGGCTTGTCGGGATTCGCGGACTTCCTGCCGAAGAGCCTGTCCGGAGGCATGCGCCAGCGGGTCCAGCTCGCCCGCGGTCTGGCCGGTGCACCGCGCGCGGTCATGATGGACGAGCCGTTCGCTGCGCTGGACACCCAGACCCGGGCGGCCATGCAGCGCTTGCTGATCGAGACCTGGCAGGCGCACCCGACGACAATCGTATTCGTCACGCACGACGTCGACGAGGCGCTCACCCTCGGTGACCGCGTCGCCGTGCTCGGCCGTGCCGGACAACCGCTGCGAGCCCTCATCGAAGTGGGCCGGCCCAGAACCGATTACCCCGAACGATCCGTGCAGCGCGCCGAGATCATTGCCGCCCTGGAGCAACCATGACAGAGATCGCCGACATCCCCGACATCGCCGACGCGATCCGGATCGACTGCGACGTGCTGGTGATCGGTGGCGGCACCGCGGGCACCATGGCCGCGCTGACCGCCGCCGAGAACGGCGCGCAGGTGCTGCTGCTGGAGAAGGCGCATGTACGGCACTCCGGCGCGCTGGCCATGGGCATGGACGGCGTCAACAACGCCGTCATCCCCGGCAAGGCCGAACCCGAGGACTACGTCGCCGAGATCACCCGCGCCAACGACGGAATCGTCAACCAGCGCACCGTGTATCAGACCGCCACCCGTGGATTCGCCATGGTGCAGCGGCTCGAACGCTACGGGGTGAAGTTCGAGAAGGACGAGCACGGTGAATACGCGGTGCGCCGCGTGCACCGATCCGGCTCCTATGTGTTGCCGATGCCCGAGGGCAAGGACGTCAAGAAGGCGCTGTACCGGGTACTGCGGCAACGAACGATGCGCGAGAAGATCCGTATCGAGAACCGGTTCATGCCGGTACGCGTGCTGACCCATGAGGGCAGGGCGGTGGGCGCGGCCGCATTCAACACCCGCACAGGCGAGTTCGTCACCGTCGCCGCCAAGGCCGTGATCCTGTCCACCGGGGCCTGCGGCCGGCTCGGTCTGCCGGCCTCGGGGTACCTGTATGGCACGTACGAGAACCCGACCAACGCGGGGGACGGGTACGCCATGGCCTATCACGCCGGCGCCGAGCTGTCGGGAATCGAGTGCTTCCAGGTCAATCCGCTGATCAAGGATTACAACGGCCCCGCCTGCGCCTATGTGGCGAACCCGTTCGGCGGATACCAGGTCAATGCGCTGGGGGAGCGGTTCGTCGACTCCGACTACTGGTCGGGCCAGATGATGGCCGAGGTCAAGGAGGAGATCGAATCGGCGCGCGGGCCCATCTACCTCAAGGTCAGCCACCTGCCGGACGAGACGATCACCACGCTGGAGAACATCCTGCACACCACGGAACGGCCGACCCGCGGCACGTTCCACGCCAACCGCGGACACGACTACCGCACGCATGACATCGAGATGCACATCTCCGAGATCGGTTTGTGCTCAGGGCATTCGGCTTCAGGCGTGTGGGTGGACGAGCACGCCCGCACCACGGTGCCTGGCCTGTACGCCGCCGGAGACCTGGCGTGTGTACCCCACAACTACATGATCGGGGCGTTCGTCTACGGCGATCTGGCCGGTGAGCATGCGGCGTCGACGCTGGCCGCCGTGCCCGCGCCGGCAGACCTGCCGGCCGATCAGGTGGCCGCGGCTCACGAGCTCATCTACCGTCCGCTGCGGCAGCCGGACGGTCCTCCGCAACCGCAGGTCGAGTTCAAGCTGCGGCGGTTCGTCAACGACTATGTGGCGCCGCCGAAGACGGCGACGAAACTGTCGATCGCGGTGCAGACGTTCGAGCGGATGACCACCGAGGTCGAGGGCATCGGCGCCCGCACGCCGCACGAGTTGATGCGGGCCGCCGAGGTGTCGTTCATCCGCGACTGCGCGGAGATGGCGGCCCGGTCCTCACTGACCCGGACCGAATCCCGTTGGGGCCTGTACCACGAACGCGCCGACCTGCCGGAACGCGACGACGCGCAATGGCGCTACCACCTGAACCTGTACAAGGGCGCCGACGGCGCAATGCACTTCGTGAAGCGGCCGGTGGCACCGTATTTCGTCGCGGTGCCGGAGCTCGACCACCTGACGTCACACGATCCGGTGACCACCGTCGCGCAGCCGCATCTGCACGGGGGCCGCGCACCGGCCGCCGAACGATCCCGGCTGCGCCCGGCGGCCTCCGCCCAACCGCCGTCGCCGCGGATCGCCGCGGTGCTGACGTTGGAGGAGCCGTCACTGTCCGATCTGGCGCCCTACCTGGCCGACTCGGACGCCGGGGTCCGCCGGACCGCGGTCGCCACCCTTGTCGAACATCTGCCCGACGGATATCAACCGGCGCTGGTGGCCGCCCTCGACGACGACGACGCCGGGGTGCGGCGGGAGACCGCCGACGCGGTCCGCGAACTCGTCGAGGTCCTGCCCGACCCGGGCGCTTTCACCGACCGACTGGCCTCCGCGGATCCGGTGGTGCGCGCGGTCACGGTGTATCTGCTGAGTTCCCGGCGCGCCGGCAGCCCCCAGGCGTACCGGACCGCATCGGCCGATGCCGACCACCGGGTGCGGATCGAGGCGGTGCGGGCCCTGGTGTCCGTCGATGATCACGACGGCGTCGCGGCCGCCACCACCGACGAGAACCGGGAAGTGCGGATCGCCGCGGTCGGCGGGCTGGCGACGCTCCGCGCCGGGGCGGACGCGGTGCGGGTGGCGCTCGACGATCCCGATCCGCTGGTGCGGGCGGCGGCCCTGGCCTCGCTCGGCGCGGTGGGTTGCACCGATGACGATGTGGTCAGCGTCGAGAAGGCGTTCACCGAGTCGGCGTGGCAGATCCGCCAGGGCGCGGCGCGGGCCCTGGCCGGGGCCGTGCCCGAGGTGGCGGTGCCCACCCTGTCACGGGCGTTGGAGGACCGGCATCTCGACGTCCGCAAGGCCGCGGTCCTCAGCCTGAGCCGGTGGGCGAGTTCGGAGACGACGGCCCGCCAGGCACTCACCGTGGCGCTCGAGGACAGTGACGCCGACGTGCGTGCGTATGCGCGGCAGGCGCTTGCCGGTTGAGCGGCACCGCCGCTGTGGCCGAGTTGAGCGACCTTGCCAGAACAGCAAGTTACGTGCCGCGCCGCGGCACCGTGGTGATACTGGGCACCGTGCCTACCGGACAGCGCCGCAGGAAGGACAACCCACCGCCGCGGACCGCGAACAGCGAATCCGAGGTGCTGCGCGGGTTTCTCGACTACCTCCGCGAATCGATCGCCGCGAAGGTCGACGGCGCGCCAGAACCCATGGTGCGGACGGCCTCGGTACCTTCGGGCACCACACTGATCGGCTTGCTGAATCATCTGACGTACGTCGAGCGGTGGATTTTTCTCGGGGACGACGTCACGGACTGGCAGGCGACGTTCGCCGTCGAGCCGTCGGTGAGCATCGCGGATGTCGTCGACCGCTACCGGAATACCGTCGATCGCGCCAACGATGTGCTCGACGGCTGCACGGATCTGTCGGCACCGGTTCCCCGGCCGAAGCCGGGGAAACCCGCACCCAGTGTCCGTTGGGCACTCACGCACATGATCGAGGAGACCGGCCGTCACGCCGGCCACGCCGACATTCTGCGCGAGCTGATCGACGGCTCCACCGGCCGCTGACCGGCGTGGTCGTCGTTCGGTGGCGAAGTGCGAAGTTCGTCGTTACCCGTGCTAACGACACGGTCGCCGTTTAGATTCGATGCGTGCGACTCGCCTGGCCGCTGACGGGGCGGTTGGAGGAGACCCGGCTGATCGACGCCGCGCTCGCCTCCGCCGATCTGTCCGGAATCGTGATCTATGGTGCCGCCGGAGTCGGCAAGAGCCGCATCGCCAGGGAAGCGTTGTCGACGGCAGCCGAGACCGCTCGTGAAACCCGTTGGACAGTAGGGACATCAGCGGCGCAGGCACTCCCGCTGGGTGCCTTCGCGCGGTGGGTGGGAACGTCGGACGCCGACAGCGTGGCGTTGGTCGGACGGGTGATCGACGGGTTGACCACCGTGCCGGGCGGTCGGCAGGTGGTGGTGTGTGTCGACGACGCGCACCTGCTCGACGGATTGTCGGGTTTCGTGTTGCAGCAGATCGTGCAGCGTCGTGCGGCCAAGCTGCTGTTGACGGTGCGTTCCGGGCCCGCGGTGCCGCCCGAGGTCCTCGCGGCTGTCGACCGGGGCCGCTTCGAGCGATTGGACCTGCAACCGCTGTCCCGCGAGGAGTCGAGTCAGCTGTTGACGGCGGCACTCAGTGGGCCACCCGATCCCGATGCGGCGCAACGCTTGTGGCGACTGACCCGGGGAAACGCGCTGTACCTCCGCAACATCGTCGAACAGGAGGTCAACCAGGGTCGGCTCGCCCGCAGGCAGGGTTACTGGCGGTGGAGCGGCGAACCGGTGATGGCGCCCGGTCTGGTGGAGCTGATCGAGGCGCGCATCGGTGCGCTGCCGCCTGCGGTGAGCGAGGTCGTCGACGTCCTGGCCGTGGCCGAGCCGATTCAGTTGGAGGTGTTGACGGCGATCGCCGACGCCGATTCGGTGGCTGAGGCCGAGACACGGGGGCTGATCGCCATCGACGCCGCCGACCAGGAGGTCCGAGTCGCCCACCCGCTGTACGCGGAGGTTCGCCGCAACCGGGTACCGGGTGCGCGGCTGCGCAGGCTGCGCGGATCGGTCGCCACGGCGCTGGCCGACCGGGACGACGGCGACGCCATGCGGATGGTGGTGCGCCGGGCGACGTTGATGCTCGACTCGGATCTGCCGCCGGATCCCGAGCTGTTGACCCGGGCGGCGCAGGGCGCGGTGTGGCTGTCCGATCTGGCCCTGGCCGACCGGCTGGCCGGCGGTGCGGTTGCGGCCGGCGCCGACGCCGAAGCGAATTTCATTCGCGCTCATGCCTTGTCATGGCTCAGCCAGGGTGCGGAATCCGACGCGGTGCTCGACGCGATCGCCGAGACGGAGCTGACCGACGACGGGCGGGCGCGGCTGGCGTTCCTGCGTGCCGCGAACCTGCTGTGGGCGCTCGCGGATCCGGTCGGCGCAAAACGGCACATCGACGTTGCGGCGCGCCGTATCCCGGGGGAGGCGCGCGACGCCGTCGACGCGTTCTACACCGTGTACTGGGCCACGGTCGGCGAACCGGCGCGCGCGCGGACCGCATCCAGTGACCTCGATCTGGATGCCTTGCCCGCCATCGTGGGTGCGGTCACCGCCTGGGCCGTGGCCGTGTCGTGCGGTGACGCCGGCGCCGCCGACGAGGCGGTGGCCGCCGCCCAGGGCGGATACCGCATCACCGATGCCTCCTTCGACGCGGCGCACACCCGATTCGTCGTCGCCGACGCCCACATAGGTGCGCTGCTGCTGGCCGGACGTATCCACGAGGCGCTCGAGGAGGCTGAGCGGCTGACTGCCCGCGCGGCCGAGTTGCCGGGTGTGGCACAGCTTTTCGGCAGTGCGCTGACCGGGCGAGCCGCGTTGGCGGCCGGCCGGCTCGACACCGCCACCAAACTGCTGGATCCGGTGGTCGAGATGCTGCTGGCGGCGGGAGAAAGCAACGGGTTCAGCTACCGATTCCACCTGCCCCGGGCGGCAGCGCTGGCGATCCAGGGCATGGCCGGCGACGCCACCGTGGCCGAGCTCGACGCGTGCCGACACCCCAGCTGGCAGTACCTCGGCTACGAGCATGAGCTGGCGCGGGCGTGGGTCGCGGCAACACAGGGCGCGGTGTCGCAGGCCGTCGGTATCGCGCTCGGGGCGGCCGAAACCGCCCGGGCCAACGGACAGCTGGCCGCCGAGGTGTGGTGTCTACAGACCGCGGCGCAGTTCGGTGACCATTCCCGGACACAACGGTTGGACGAGCTGACCGGCCTGGTACAGGGGCCACGCGTGGGTGCAGCCGCCGCGCTGTGCCGTGCCCTGGCACATGGTGATGGCGACGGGTTGGGCATGGTATCAACCGAATTCGAAGAGTTCGGGGACATCGTGGCCGCGGCCGACGCGGCCGGGCTCGCGGCAGCGGTGTACCGCCGCAAGGACATGCGCGGGTCTGCCCTGGCAATGGCGGCCCGGGCGAGTGCCCTCGCCGAGGCATGCGGCGGTGCGGCGACCCCGGCCCTGCTCGCCGCTGTCGAACGTCTCCCGTTGACCGACCGGGAACGTGAGATCGCGATGCTCCTCGGCGCCGGTCTGTCCAGTCGAGCGATCGCGGAGCGGCTGGGTCTGTCGGTGCGCACCGTGGAGGGCCACATCTACCGGGCGATGGCGAAAACCGGTGCGTCCAGCCGCGCCGAGCTGATCGCGTTGCTGCCGCGGGGCCGCCGTTGATTCGAGTATCGGGTTACTCGCTCCGGTGCAGGTGAACCGTCGCATCCTGGATCGCATGGCCGACGAAGGCGAGTTGCACGAACGGGCGTTGCGGGCGCTGCCGTTGACGTACTCGCTGGCCTTGCGGTTGCGTGACGTCGGGGTCGCGCGGGAAGTGGTGTGTGAGTACCTGGGCGTCGAGGAGAGGGCGCTCGACGGTGTCTATCGCATGGCAGAGGCCAAGCTGGCTGCCGCACTCGCCGCGCCGGGTGGTGGCGCGGCAGATGGATGAAGTGGGGTAGTGCAATACCCCAGTCGTCGGGCCCGGCAGCCTCCACGATCCGTTGTGGCGTCGGAAGAGTCGGGCGCCGCGACCAAGGGGGCCACCCATGCACCAGGTACATCGTCCATGCCTGCGCGGTATCGCACTTGCGGGTGCCGGCATCATCGCGATCGCGCCCGTCGCGGCGCCACCGGCGATGCAGCACCCCGCCCACGCGGCGGTCGCCGACCACCCGCAAATGGAATTGACCGCGCTGGGCGTGCCGGACCTGGCGTTGGCGACCCAAGCGATCCAGCTCCTTCTCACGGCGGCGCCCGGCGCGGTCGAGGCCTTCCTGGGCCAGCTCGATGACATCGCCGACGGCACGCTACCGCTGGATCAAGCGGTTATCGACACACTCGGATATGCGCGGGACGGGATCGACGGCACGGCGGTCGGTGTGGCAACTCTTTCGGTCGCCCTGACCGGTGCCGAACACGGTGACATCGACGCGATCGGCTTCGGCGACGCGCTGGTGCTCGCGGCGGCAACCGCGATGCAACAGTCGCTTTCGTGGCCGGCGATGCCTCTGGAGTTCGCCCAGGCGGTCAGCACCGGGTACGACCCGCTGGAGATCGGCCGGCTGATGGTCCTGAACGAGGCCGTGACGCCGTTCTTCAGCTCGGTAGAACTCGTCGGCATCGGCCTGAATCACGATCTTCCGGCACCCATCGGCGGTGATCCGGATGTCGGCGACTCGATCGATCACGGGATGGTCATCCCGGTCGTGCGCAGGGTTCAAGATGTCCATGTCGCGATCGCGAACTTCCTGGTGCCGCCGTCGCAACCGTTTGTCCAACACATCAATTCGAGCATCGATGAGGATGGTGCGCCGGTGAACTCCACCGAGAAGGTGCCGGAGCGGCCCAGGCTTCCGAAGCTGCGGGGTACCGTCGACAAGCTCGTGAGATCCGGCCGCACAACGGCCCTCGGTGACGGCAACAAGGCGATCCCCGTGGGTGCCCGGCAACCGGCCGGCGGTGCGACGCACAACTCGTCGACCAGAGCAGGTGCCGACGTTCGTGCGGCCGTGAACGACCTCGGCCAGGGCATCCGATCCGGCGTCAAGAAGCTGACGCGGCCGGGGAAGGTCGATGCCGGCCGGGACGACTCGTCAGATGCTCCGTCGGACTGAGGCCGTCCTCAGATATCCAGCGCCTGGTAAGTGCGGCGGACGAATCGCGGTTGCGCCACCTGCAGTTTGGCCGTCGAAGTGTTGCCGCTGATGGCGGCGGCGTCCACCGAGATGGTCGGATGGTTCTGGATGAGATAGATCAGGATCAGATCGGCCGACGGGTCGGCCTGCCACCAGGTGCCGTACGCCCCGGGCCAGCTGAAGGTGCCCAGCCCACCCGGGCCGAACAACTGTCTGGACTTCGCCGGATCGGTCACCACCGACAGGTTCAGGCCGAAGCCACGGCCCACCCAGAACGGAGCCCCCAGGAACTGGTATTGCTTCTGCTCGGCGGTGAGCCGATCGGTGCGCATCAGCCGCACGGACTCCTCCGACAGCACCCGCACCCCGTCGAGGGTGCCGCCGCTCAACAGCATCCGGGCGAACTTCAGGTAGTCGTCGGCGGTGGAGAACAATCCTGCGCCGCCGGTGCAGAACGGGGGATCGGTGATCGGCGGAGGGCCCATCACATCGTGGGTGAGGGTGTTGTCGTCGGTCAGCTGGTACATCGTGGCCGCCCGCCGCCGGCCCGCCGCGTCGACCGAGAACCCGGTATCGGCCATGCCGAGTGGGGCGAAGATGCGTTCGGCCAGAATCTCTGACAGGGGCTTGCCCTCGATCCGGGACAGCGCGATCCCCAACACATCGGTGGAGTGGCTGTAGGTGAGCCGTTCGCCGGGCTGGTGGGCCAGCGGCAGTTTGGCCACCTCGGTCAGCCAGCGGTCCTGATCCTGACGCAACGACAACCTGCCGTAGGCCGAAGACAGCGGGCCCAGCACCGAGAACACATACGCCAGACCGCTGCGGTGGGTCATCAGATCGTCGAAGGTGATCGGCCGCCGTGCCCGTTCGGTGCGGTCCAGCGGGCCCCGCGCCTCGCGCAGGACCTGCAGGTCGGCCAGCTCCGGCAGCCATCGCGTCACCGGTTCGTTCAGCGCGAGCTTGCCCTCCTCGGCCAACGCCATCGCGGCGGCCACGGTGACGGGCTTGGTCATGGAGGCGATCCGGAAGATCGTGTCGGGCTGCATCGGGAGCCTCGCGTCGACGTCGCGGTGCCCCAGGGCATTGACCTGGAGCACCTTGCCCGCCTGCCACACCAGCGTGACCGCGCCCGCCAGCAGCCCGGCGTCGATGGCCTCACGGATGGACGTCTGATTGCCGTCGAGGTTCACCCGCGCCAGATTAGCGGCGTCATGGCGCGGCGCCAGCGTCAGTGCCGCATTCGGCGCCAGCGCCGGTGTGCCCTGACAACGCTCGACCAGTCCTGATACCCGAGCCGGTGGGCGATCTCGTAGTGCGGGATCGTGCGGTCGCGCAGCAGGTTGTCGGCGACGCTGCGGCGCACCTCTTCGATCAGTGCCCGGAACGTGGTGCCCTCGCGCTCGAGGTGCCGGCGCAATGTCCGGGGCGCGTAGTGCAGATGCTCCGCCACATCCTCGACGGTGAGGTCGAGCGCGGATTGGTCGAGTAGGTGCGCGCGCACCTGGGCGGCCACGCCGGTGTGGTGCAGCCGTTCGGCCCGGATGCGGTCACACTGCGCGACCATGAGCTGGGTGGTGTGGGTATTGGCCATCGGCGGCATCAGATCGAGGTAGCCAGCGTCGTAGACGATTTCGTTGCGCTCACACCCGAATGACACCGGTACCCGGAAGTAGTCGCGATAGACCGCCGCGGGACCCGGCGGGAAGGCGAACCGGATCTCGCGCAGGGGTACGGCCTCGTGGTCGGGGAATGTGTCACGCTGGATCTGCATGACCGCGGTGAGATCGCGTTCGATCACGAACCGCCGGATGCCCTCTGGCATGTCATCGGCCTCGAAGGCCAGCACGTACCGGTCATGGTCATCGATACGGGCCGTCATCGTCGAGAACGCGAACGTCAGCATCGCGTAGTAGAGACCCCGGTGGACCGTGTCCCGCACGCTGGCCGATGCGGCGAGGAGAAAACCCAGATAGCCGTATGCGGTCAGGTGGTAGCGGCTGCCCAGCTCGACTCCCAGACCGGGACGATCGCCGGCCGCGGCGGCCAGGTTGCGGATCACCGCAAGCTCCTGGCTGGCCTCGACGACGGTGTCGACGTCGGCCAACGCGGCGGTGTCGAGGTGTGTGCCCGTCAGCAACGTCTCGACCGGGATCTCGCCCTGTGCCGCGAACTCGCACATGATCGCGACGGACACGGCCGTGCGCGGGTGGTCCCACGGGTCGGTCATGGCCGCAATGACCCGATTGGTCGACTGCAGCACGGGGGAGGTGGGCAGTGGGCTCTGATCTGCGGTTTCGCCGGTGCCCGTGGTCATGCTCGCCAGTTTTGCCGACCGGTGACACCCGGGTCAACGGCTCCGAAGCCGCCGAAGTGGCCGGAAATGTCGACTTGTGGCCGGGACTGTTCTGTTCGACGGCGGGCCACGGCTCTACGGTGGCGGAATAGTGATTCACATCTCAGTCAGCCCGAAAATGTGCCCGGCAACACCAGAGAAGAGGTTCCGGTGAAGGTAAAGGCGGCTGTCGTCGAGGAAATCGGCGCACCCTGGACTATCTGTGAGGTTGACCTCGGCGACCCGGTCGCCGGGGAAGTCCAGGTCCGGTTGGCCGCGTCGGGACTGTGCCATTCCGACGCCCACGTCGTCGCCGGCAGCAGCCCCGTGCCGTTCATGCCGGTTCTGGGGGGACACGAGGGCGCCGGCGTGGTCACCAAGGTCGGCCCCGGCGTCACCGGGTTGCAGGAGGGCGATCACGTGGTGCTCGCGTTCATTCCGGCGTGCGGAACCTGCCCGTCCTGTGCCACCGGTCTGCAGAATCTCTGCGACGAGGGCGCCGGGTTGCTGACCGGGCAGGCCGTGTCCGACAAGACCTACCGGGTGACCCGTGACGGCCAACCGGTCATCCAGATGTGCCTGCTCGGCACCTTCGCCCCGTACGTCACCGTGAGCGAGGCGTCGGTCGTCAAGATCGAGAACGACGTGCCGCTGGAGGTGGCCGCACTGCTCGGCTGCGGTGTCTCCACCGGCTGGGGCTCGGCCACCGAGATCGGTGACACCCGGCCGGGCGACACGGTCGTCGTGATGGGCATCGGCGGGGTCGGGATCAACGCGGTGCAGGGCGCCAGGTTCGCCGGCGCGCGCTTCGTCGTCGCGATCGACCCCGTCGACTTCAAGCGGAAGCAGGCACTTGAGTTCGGCGCCACCAACACATTTGCCTCCGTCGAGGACGCCGCCGCCGAACTGCCCGATCTGACCTGGGGAAAGATGGCCCAGGTTTCCATCATCACGGTGGGTGAGATCAAGGGCGAACACATCCAGCAGGCGCTGAGTCTGACCGGCAAGGGCGGGCAGGTAATCGTCACGGGCATGGGAGATTTCACCCAATCGACGGTCGATCTCAACCTGTTCGAGCTGACCCTGCTGCAGAAACGGGTCCAGGGCGCGGTGTTCGGGGGCGTGGGCCCGCGTACCCAGATCCCCAAACTCCTCGACCTCTATCGCTCCGGCAATCTCAAGCTCGACGAGCTGGTCACCACCCGTTACCGCCTCGAAGACATCAACCAGGGCTACCAGGACATGTTCGACGGCAAGAACCTTCGCGGTCTCGTCGTCTACTCCGCCGCCGACCACTAACCGAAGGGGCATCATGCGCAACCACGACACCAACTACATCGACGGCAAGTGGGCCAACTCGAGCGGATCCACCCGCATCCCGGTGGTCAACCCGGCGAACGACGTGGTGATCGCCGAGGTGGTCGCGGGCACCGCTGCCGACGTCGACGCCGCCGTCGCGGCCGCCCGGGCCGCGTTCCCGGCCTGGTCGGCGACACCGGTCGGCGAGCGGGCCGATTACCTCGCCGCGATCGCCGGCAAGCTGGCCGAGCGGTCCGAGGACCTGGCCCGCACCATCTCCTCCGAAATGGGTTGCCCTATTTCGATTTCCCGCGCCATCCAACTCGGCCTGCCGCTCAACAGCTTCACCGAGGCCGCCAACATCGTGCGGGGGTACGAGTTCGAGAATGAGTACCGGGGGTCGACCATCGTGCGCGAGCCGTTCGGCGTGCTGGGCGCGATCACACCTTGGAACTATCCGCTGCATCAGATCGCTCTGAAAGTGGCGTATGGACTGGCCGCGGGCAACACCGTCGTCGTCAAACCCAGCGAGGTCACCCCGCTGTGTGCCATCGGGCTGACCGAGATTATTGACGAGATCGGTCTTCCCCCAGGGGTTTTCAACGTCGTCTTCGGGACGGGAGCGGACGTCGGCGAGGCGATCGCCGGACACGACGACGTCGATATCGTCAGCTTCACCGGGTCAACCCGGGCCGGGCGGCGCGTGCAGGAAGTGGCCGCCCGCACCGTGAAGCGAGTGTCGCTGGAACTCGGCGGGAAGAGCCCCAACATCATTCTCGACGATGCGAACCTGGAATCCGTCGTGCCCGCATCGGTGAAGACGATGATGCTGAACTCCGGACAGACCTGCTCGGCGCTGACCCGGATGATCGTCCCGCGAAACCGACTTGCCGAGGTCGAGGCACTCGCGAAGGAGACCGCCGACGCGCTGCCGGTGGGCGATCCCGCCGACGAAGGGACCGCGCTCGGTCCGCTGTCGTCCCGGGCGCAGCAGGAACGGGTGCTCGGCTACATCCGCACGGCGACGCAGGAGGGGGCGCGCCTGGTCACCGGCGGAGAGACCGAAACCGGTGCTCCCGGTGCCTTCGTCCGGCCGACCGTGTTCTCCGACGTCACCGAGGACATGACGATCCACAAGGAGGAGGTCTTCGGCCCGGTTCTCGCGATCGAGGCGTACGACTCCGAGGATGAGGCGGTGCGGATCGCCAACGCCACGGATTACGGTCTGGCCGGCGCGGTCTGGTCGTCCTCACCGGAACGCGCCGAGAACGTCGCACGCCGGATCCGGGCAGGCCAGGTGCAGATCAACGCGGGCGCGTTCAACGCCAACGCCCCGTTCGGCGGATACAAGCAGTCCGGAAACGGGCGCGAGGCCGGGATCTTCGGGCTCGAGGAGTTCCTCGAAGTCAAGTCGATCCAGCGTTGAACTGAGGTCACGAGCATGCCCCTGGAACCTGTGACGCAGGCCCTGCTGGCCCAACTGGCCGAGACCCGCGACCCCCCGATGCACGAAGGCACGCCCGCGATGGCCCGGATGGCGGGGCCGATCTTCGCCGGCATGAGCGGACGCGGACCCGACGTTGCCGCGGTGCACAACCGCAAGCTCGAAGGCGGGGACGGTGGGAAGTTCCGGGTCCGGGTTCTCGTCCCCGAAGGTGAACCCCGGTCGGTGATCGTGTACTTCCACGGTGGCGGCTGGGTGATCGGTGACATCGACCTGCAGTACGACCATCTGGCCAGGCAGCTGGCCAACCTCACCCGGTCGACCGTCGTGCTGGTCAACTACCGCAAGGCTCCCGAGCATCCGTTCCCGACCGCACTCGAGGACAGCTGGATCGGATTGTCTTGGGCCGCGGAACATTCGCCGGAGTTCGCGCCCACCGGTGCTCCGCTGATCGTGGCCGGGGACAGCGCGGGAGGGAACATCGCCGCGGTGATGACGAGGTGGGCGCGCGATCGGCGGGGGCCGCGGATCGATTATCAGGCCCTGATCTACCCGGCCACCGACTGCGACCTCGACCGGCCGTCATACCTCGCGCCCGAGAATCAGCTCCTGCTCAGCCGCGACACGATGATCTGGTTCTGGGGCCACTACCTTCCCGATCCGGCGGCACGCACCAGCCCGGACGCGTCGCCCCTGCGGGCGCCCAGCCTGGCCGGCCTGCCGCCCGCCCTCGTCTACGTCGCCGAGTACGACCCCCTACGCGACGAGGGCGTTGCCTACGCGACGGCGCTGGCCGACGCCGGGGTGAGCGTCGCGTTGGAGGAAGCGGCCGGACAGATGCACGGGTATTTCCAGATGGCGAACATCCTGCCGGGCTACCACACCGGAATGTTGTTGGTCGCCAACCATATCGGGACGTTCATCGGGGCGTACCGGTCCGACCGGACGGTGGTGTGAGCGTGGCCGACCGCGATGTGATCGTCATCGGCGCCGGATTCGCCGGGCTCTACCAGCTCTACAAGTTGCGTGAGCTCGGATTCGACGCGCACATCATCGAGGCCGGGCCGGAGGTGGGCGGTACCTGGTACTGGAACCGCTATCCGGGCGCCCGCTGCGATATCGAATCGATCGAATACTCCTACTCGTTCGACCCCGAGCTGCAGCAGTCGTGGAACTGGACCGAGCGCTACGCCGCGCAACCCGAATTGCTGGCCTACGCCAAGCATGTCGCCGACCGCTATGACCTGCGCCGCGACATCACGTTCGGGACCCGGGTGGTCGCAATGGAGTTCGACCGGACCGCGAACGCGTGGACCGTGACGACGGATTCGGGCACCCGGACCACCGCGAGCTTCGTCATCGCCGCGACGGGTTGCCTGTCCAGGCCGCTGGTGCCGTCGTTCGACGGTCTGGACGAGTTCGGCGGTGACGTGTATTGGACATGGGACTGGCCCACCGGCGGTGTGGATCTGGCAGGTAGGCGGGTGGCCGTTGTGGGCACGGGTTCCTCTGGCGTACAGACGATCACCGCGATCGCACCGGTGGTCGGAGCGCTGACGGTGTTCCAGCGCACGCCGCCGTATGCCGTTCCGGCGCAGAACCGCCCGATCGCCGCCGAGCTCGCCGCCGTCAAGCCGCACTACCCCCAGTTCCGGGAGATCAGCCGGGTCTCACGAGGAGGCGCACAGTGCGGTGACGGCGCCGCCCTGCCGCCGTTCTTCGGTGATCTCGACGGCGATGCCACCCGTGCCGAGCTCGACCGGCGCTGGGACGACGGCGGGCTGTGTTTCCAGCAGTCGTTCTACGACCTGCTGCTGGACGCGACGGCCAACGAGGCCGCCGCCGAATACGTGCGTGGCCGGATCCGGCAGAAGGTCACCGATCCTCGGCTCGCCGAGAAACTCACGCCGCGGAGCTATCCGATCGCGACCAAGCGCATGTGCGTCGACACCGGCTACTACGAGGTCTACAACCAGGACAACGTGGCGCTCGTCGATCTCAACGAAGAACCGCTGCGGCGCATCACCGAGCGCGGCATCCTCGCCGGCGACACCGAGCACGAATTCGACGTGATCGTTTTCGCGACCGGATTCGACGCCATGACCGGGGCACTGAACTCGATCGACATCCGCGCCGTCGATGATGACGGCGTTGCGCACACGCTCCGGGACAAGTGGGCCGACGGGCCGCGGACGTACCTGGGCTTGATGTCTGCCGGTTTCCCGAACCTGTTCACGGTCACCGGACCGCAGAGCCCTTCGGTGCTGTCGAACATGCTGACCTCGATCGAGTACCACGTCGAGTGGATCAGCTCGGCCCTGCTCCACCTGCGTGAGCACGGACGGACCCGCATGGAACCCGAGCTCGCGGCCGAGGACAACTGGGTCAACATCACCAACGACACCGCCGATCTGACGCTGCTGCCGGAGGCGGCATCGTGGTACATGGGTGCCAACGTGCCGGGCAAACGGCGGGTGTTCCTGCCCTTCGTCGGCGGCGTCGGCATCTACAAGCAGATCGGCGACGGCGTCGCCGTGGCCGGCTACCACGGTTTCGAGTTGACGTGACCGCTGGACCGGCCGGCACGTGGTGACTCCGGCCGGGTCGATGTTTGCGGCCTGCTAAGCTGTCGCGCAGTTCGACGTCCTTTAACGATCCGTCCCGAGAGGCGGAGAAGGAGGTCAGGGTCACCTTATGGGCTCTTCAAGTGCCGACCGGGAATTGTTGTCTGCGGCGGACGTCGGCCGCACCATTTCCCGGATCGCTCACCAGATCATCGAGAAGACCGCGCTGGACGATCCCGCCGAGCGGGAACGTGTGGTTCTCCTCGGAATCCCCACCCGCGGTGTGACGCTCGCCACCCGATTGGCCGCCAAGATCACCGAATTCGCCGAGGTGGAACTGCCGGTCGGAGCCCTGGACATCACGCTCTACCGCGACGACCTCAACTTCAAGCCGCCGCGTCCGCTGGCGGCCACCTCGATCCCGCCCGGAGGCATCGACGACGCGGTGGTGATCCTCGTCGACGACGTCCTGTACTCCGGGCGTTCGGTGCGCTCCGCCCTGGACGCATTGCGCGACATCGGCCGGCCCCGCGTGGTCCAGCTCGCGGTGCTCGTCGATCGCGGTCACCGGGAGCTGCCGATCCGGGCCGATTACGTCGGCAAGAACGTGCCGACCTCACGCAGCGAAAGCGTGCATGTGTTGCTGTCCGAGGATGACGACCGTGACGGAGTGGTGATTTCGAAATGACGAACGCTTGCGTGAGGAATCGACGGCTTGTGACGAACGCTTGCGTGAGGAACCGACAACCATGACGACACGTCATCTCCTGTCGGCTGCGGATCTGACCCGCGACGACGCGACAGCGATCCTCGACGACGCCGACCGGTTCCGCGAGGCGCTGCTCGGCCGCGAGGTCAAGAAGCTGCCCACACTGCGCGGGCGCACCGTCATCACGATGTTCTACGAGAACTCCACCCGGACCCGGGTGTCGTTCGAGGTCGCCGGCAAGTGGATGAGCGCCGACGTGATCAACGTCAGCGCGTCGGGATCGTCGGTCGCCAAAGGGGAGTCGCTGCGTGACACCGCGCTCACGTTGCGCGCCGCCGGGGCCGATGCGCTGATCATCCGCCATCCCGCGTCGGGCGCGGCGCAGCAGCTCGCCGAGTGGACCGCCGAGGACGGCGGTGGCGGGCCCAGCGTGATCAATGCCGGTGACGGGACGCACGAACACCCGACGCAGGCCCTGCTCGACGCGTTGACCATCCGACAGCGTCTCGGCGGCATCGAAGGCCGGCGCGTCGTGATCGTCGGCGATGTCCTGCACAGCCGGGTGGCCCGGTCGAATGTGTCGCTGTTGTCGACGCTCGGTGCCGAGGTGGTGCTGGTGGCGCCACCGACGCTGCTGCCCACCGGTGTCGCCGACTGGCCGGTCTCGGTGTCGAGTGATCTCGACGCCGAACTGCCCGCCGCCGATGCGGTGCTGATGCTGCGGGTCCAGGCCGAACGGATGAACGGTGCGTTCTTCCCCTCGGCCCGCGAGTACTCGGTGCGCTACGGGCTGTCCGACAAACGTCAGGCCATGTTGCCGGGCAACGCCGTGGTGCTGCACCCGGGACCGATGTTGCGCGGCATGGAGATCGCGTTCCCGGTGGCTGATTCATCTCAATCAGCTGTTCTGCAACAGGTTTCAAATGGTGTTCACGTCCGGATGGCGGTGCTGTTCCATCTGCTCGTGGGCGCGGATCGGGAGGCGATCAGCGTATGACGCAACAAGTACTCATTCGCGGCGTCCGGCTCTACGGCGAGGGTGACCAGGTCGACGTCCGGATCGCCGACGGACAGATCGCCGAGATCGGTTCCGGCCTCAAGGCGTCCGACGGTGCCGAGGTGATCGAGGCCACCGGCCAGGTGCTGCTTCCCGGCTTCGTCGACCTGCACACCCATCTGCGCGAACCCGGTCGCGAATACGCCGAGGACATCGAAACCGGTTCGGCGGCAGCCGCTCTGGGCGGCTACACCGCGGTGTTCGCCATGGCCAACACCGATCCCGTCGCCGACTCCGCGGTGGTCACCGACCACGTGTGGAACCGCGGTCAGCAGGTCGGCCTCGTCGACGTGCACCCCGTCGGTGCCGTCACCGTCGGTCTGCAAGGCAAACAGCTCACCGAGATGGGCCTGATGGCGTCCGGAGTCGGCCAGGTTCGGATGTTCTCCGACGACGGTCTGTGCGTCGATGACCCGCTGGTGATGCGGCGGGCGCTGGAGTACGCCACCGGGCTGGGGGTGCTGATCGCCCAGCACGCCGAGGAGCCGCGGCTGACCGTCGGCGCGGTCGCCCACGAGGGACCCAACGCCGCCAAACTCGGTTTGGCGGGCTGGCCACGCTCGGCCGAGGAATCGATCGTCGCCCGCGACGCGATCCTCGCCCGCGATGCCGGCGCCCGGGTACACATCTGCCACGCATCCACCAAGGGCACCGTGGAATTGCTGAAATGGGCCAAAGCGCAAGGTATTTCCATCACGGCCGAGGTGACGCCGCACCACCTGCTGCTGGACGACAGCCGGTTGGCCAGCTATGACGGGCGCAACCGCGTCAACCCCCCGTTACGGGAATCCAGCGACGCCGAAGCGCTGCGGCAGGCCTTGGCCGACGGCGTGATCGACTGCGTGGCCACCGACCACGCCCCGCACGCCGAGCACGAAAAGTGCTGCGAGTTCTCGGTGGCCCGGCCGGGCATGCTCGGGTTGCAGACCGCGCTGTCCGTGGTGGTCGAGACCATGGTGCGCCGCGGCCTGCTGACCTGGCGTGGTGTCGCCAAGGTGATGAGCGAGGCCCCCGCGGCCATCGTCGGCCTGCCCGATCAGGGCCGCCCGCTGGAAGTGGGGGAGCCGGCCAACCTCACGGTGATCGACCCCGACGCGACCTGGACGGTGGAAGGCGATGACCTGGCCAGCCGTTCGGACAACACGCCTTTCGAGGCGATGACGCTGCCGGCGACGGTGACGGCCACCCTGCTGCGGGGAAAGATCACCGCGCTGGACGGAAAGTGCCCCTCGGCGGGCTGGGGCACGGCGCCCCGGGGTTCCGCGCCGTGAACACCGCCACGCTGATCGCCTCGCTGGTACTGGCGGCGGTGCTGGCCGTGTTGATCGCGTTCCTGATCCGCCAGATGATGCGCGGCTGGCTGCATCGGGCGCAGCGCCAGGCCGAACTGATCGGCACCTTGCCGCCGCTGCCGGACACCGTCGGCGCGGCGACCATCCCGCCGGTCAAGGGGATGTACGTCGGCAGCACGGTGGTGCCGCACTGGAACGACAAGGTCGCCGCGGGCGATCTCGGATTCCGCGCCAAGGCGGTGCTGACCCGCTACCCCGAGGGAATCATGATGCAGCGCAGCGGCGCCGGGCCGATCTGGATTCCCGCCGAGTCGGTCAGCGCGATCAGGACCGAACGCGGGATCGCAGGCAAGGCACTGACTTACGACGGGATCCTGGCCATCCGGTGGCGGCTGCCGTCGGGCACCGAGATCGACACCGGGTTCCGCGCCGATAATCGCGCAGAGTACGACCGCTGGCTGGAGGAAGACGAATGACGAGCAACACGAACAAGAGCAAGGCGGTCCTGGTACTCGAGGACGGGCGCGTCTTCACCGGTACGACGTTCGGAGCGGTCGGGCAGACCCTCGGGGAGGCAGTGTTCTCCACCGGTATGTCGGGCTATCAGGAGACGCTCACCGATCCCAGCTACCACGGCCAGATCGTGGTAGCCACCGCACCACAGATCGGCAACACGGGCTGGAACGCCGAGGACGGCGAAAGCCGCGGGGACAAGATCTGGGTGGCCGGTTATGCCGTGCGCGACCCGTCGCCTCGTGCCTCGAACTGGCGGGCCAGCGGAACCCTCGATGACGAGTTGGTTCGGCAGGGCATCGTGGGCATCGCCGGAATCGACACCCGGGCCGTGGTGCGCCACCTGCGCACGCGCGGATCGATGAAGGCCGGGGTGTTCTCCGGAGCCGCGTTGGCGGCGACATCGGGCTCGGGTGCCGCGTCCTTGGACGAACTGGTCACCCGGGTCCTGGACCAACCCTCGATGCTGGGCGCGGATCTCGCCGGCGAGGTCAGCACCGACAGCTCGTACATCGTCGAACCGGAAGGCGGCCACCGGTTTACGGTCGCGGCGGTAGACCTCGGCATCAAGACCAACACCCCGCGCAACTTCGCCCGCCGCGGGATCCGCAGCCACGTGCTGCCGTCGTCGGTGACCTTCGATCAGATCGCCGACCTCAAGCCGGACGGGGTGTTCCTGTCCAACGGCCCCGGTGATCCCGCCACCGCCGACCACATCGTCGAGGTCACCCGCGAGGTGCTCGGTGCCGGGATCCCGCTGTTCGGCATCTGCTTCGGCAACCAGATCCTGGGCCGCGCCCTGGGCCGCTCCACCTACAAGATGGTGTTCGGTCACCGCGGCATCAACATCCCGGTGATCGACCACATCACCGGACGGGTGGCGATCACCGCCCAGAACCACGGCTTCGCCCTGGAGGGGGAGGCGGGGGAGCAGTTCGATACCCCGTTCGGCCCCGCCGAGGTCAGCCACACCTGCGCGAACGACGGTGTGGTGGAAGGCATCCGGCTCGCCAACGGCCGGGCCTTCTCGGTCCAGTACCACCCGGAGGCCGCGGCCGGACCGCACGACGCGGAATACCTGTTCGACCAGTTCGTCGACCTGATGGCAGGAGAGAAGTAATGCCACGCCGCACTGACCTCAATCACGTACTGGTGATCGGGTCCGGTCCGATCGTCATCGGCCAGGCCTGCGAATTCGACTACTCGGGCACCCAGGCCTGCCGGGTGCTGCGTTCCGAGGGCATCCAGGTCAGCCTGATCAACTCGAACCCGGCGACGATCATGACCGACCCGGAGTACGCCGATCACACCTACGTCGAGCCGATCACCCCCGAGTTCGTCGAGAAGGTGCTGGCGCAGCAGGCCGAGCGCGGCAACAAGATCGACGCCGTGCTGGCCACCCTGGGCGGGCAGACCGCGCTCAACACCGCCGTCGCCCTGCACGACCGGGGCATCCTGGACAAATACGGTGTCGAGATGATCGGCGCCGATTTCGATGCCATCCAGCGTGGCGAGGATCGGCAGATGTTCAAGGACATCGTCGCCAAGGTGGGCGGCGAATCCGCCCGCAGCCGCGTGTGTTACACGATGGACGAGGTCCGTGAGACCGTCGCGGACCTGGGGCTGCCCGTCGTCGTCCGCCCGTCCTTCACCATGGGCGGGCTGGGATCCGGCATGGCGTACTCGGCCGAGGACGTCGAGCGGATGGCCGGCGACGGCCTGGCCGCCTCGCCGTCCGCGAACGTGCTGATCGAGGAATCCATCTACGGATGGAAGGAATTCGAGCTCGAGCTGATGCGCGACCACCGCGACAATGTGGTGATCGTCTGTTCCATCGAGAACTTTGACCCGATGGGCGTGCACACCGGTGACTCAGTGACCGTGGCTCCGGCCATGACGCTGACCGACCGGGAATACCAGAAGATGCGCGACCTGGGTATCGCGATCCTGCGTGAGGTCGGCGTCGACACCGGCGGCTGCAACATCCAGTTCGCGGTCAACCCGCGCGACGGGCGCCTGATCGTCATCGAGATGAACCCCCGGGTGTCGCGATCCTCGGCGCTGGCCTCGAAGGCCACCGGCTTCCCGATCGCCAAGATCGCCGCCAAGCTCGCCATCGGCTACACCCTGGACGAGATCCTCAACGACATCACCAAGGAAACCCCGGCCTGCTTCGAGCCGACGCTGGACTACGTCGTGGTCAAGGCGCCGCGGTTCGCGTTCGAGAAGTTCCCCGGGGCCGACGCCACGCTGACCACCACGATGAAGTCGGTCGGTGAGGCGATGTCGTTGGGCCGCAACTTCATCGAGGCCCTCGGCAAGGTGATGCGGTCACTGGAGACCAGCCGGGCGGGGTTCTGGACCGGACCGGACCCAGATGCCACGGTCGAGCAGCTGCTGACCGGGCTGCGCACCGCGGTGGACGGCCGGCTCTACGACATCGAGCACGCCCTGCGTCTCGGCGCCAGCGTCGAGCAGGTGGCCGAGGCCTCCGGCGTCGACCCGTGGTTCATCGAGCAGATCGCCGGCCTGGTGGCGCTGCGGGTCGAGCTGCTGGAAGCCCCGGTGCTCGACGCCGAACTGCTGCGGCGGGCCAAGCACAACGGGCTGTCGGACCGCCAGATCGCTGCGCTCCGACCGGAATTGGCCGGTGAGGCGGGCCTGCGCGCGCTCCGCCGGCGGCTCGGCATCCACCCGGTGTACAAGACCGTGGACACCTGCGCGGCCGAGTTCGACGCCAAGACGCCATATCACTACAGCAGCTATGAGCTCGATCCCGCGGCCGAGACCGAGGTCGCGCCGCAGACCGAGAAGCCCAAGGTGTTGATCCTCGGTTCCGGGCCGAACCGCATCGGCCAGGGCATCGAATTCGACTACAGCTGTGTGCATGCCGCCACGACGCTGAGCGGGGTCGGGTTCGAGACCGTGATGGTCAACTGCAACCCCGAGACGGTATCCACCGACTACGACACCGCCGACCGCCTGTACTTCGAGCCGCTCACGTTCGAGGACGTGCTGGAGGTCTACTACGCCGAGGACGCCTCGGGTAAGGGTGAGGACGGGACCGGCCCGGGTGTCGTCGGTGTGATCGTGCAGCTCGGCGGGCAGACGCCGCTGGGCCTGGCCAAGCGCCTCGAGGACGCCGGGGTGCCCATCGTCGGCACCGGGCCCGACGCCATCGACCTGGCCGAGGATCGCGGGTTGTTCGGTGAGGTTCTGGTCAACGCCGGTCTGCCGGCCCCGCGCTTCGGCACGGCGACCAGCTTCGAGCAGGCCCGGCGGATCGCGTCGGACATCGGCTACCCGGTGCTGGTGCGGCCGTCGTACGTGCTCGGCGGGCGCGGCATGGAGATCGTCTACGACGAGGCCACCCTGGAGGGCTACATCGCCCGCGCCACCCAGCTGTCCCCGGAACACCCGGTGCTGGTGGACCGGTTCCTGGAGGACGCGATCGAGATCGACGTCGACGCGCTGTGCGACGGCAACGAGGTGTACATCGGCGGCATCATGGAGCACATCGAGGAGGCCGGGATCCACTCCGGCGACTCGGCCTGCGCGCTGCCCCCGGTGACCTTGGGTCGCAGCGACATCGAGTCGGTGCGCCGTGCCACCGAGGCCATCGCCCACGGCATCGGCGTGGTCGGACTGCTCAACGTGCAGTACGCCCTCAAGGACGACGTGCTCTACGTGCTGGAGGCCAATCCCCGGGCGAGCCGCACGGTGCCCTTTGTTTCCAAGGCCACCGCGGTGCCGCTGGCCAAGGCCTGTGCCCGGGTGATGCTGGGCGCCACGATCGCCGAGTTGCGGGCGGAGGGGCTGCTGAACAAGGACGGCGACGGGGCCACCATCGCGCGCAACGCCCCGGTCGCGGTGAAGGAAGCTGTGCTGCCGTTCCACCGGTTCCGCCGCGCCGACGGCGGCCAGGTCGATTCGCTGCTGGGCCCCGAGATGAAGTCGACGGGCGAGGTGATGGGTATCGACCACGACTTCGGCACCGCCTTCGCCAAGAGCCAGACCGCGGCCTACGGATCGCTGCCGACCTCGGGCACCGTCTTCGTGTCGGTGGCCAACCGCGACAAGCGATCCCTGGTGTTCCCGGTCAAGCGGCTCGCCGATCTCGGGTTCCGGGTGCTGGCCACCGAGGGCACCGCGGAAATGCTGCGCCGCAACGGCATTCCCTGCGACGAGGTGCGGAAGCACTCAGAACAGCCCAGTGGAGGCGATGACCGTGCCCTGCCCTCGTCGGTCGACGCCATCAAGGCCGGTGAGGTCGACATGGTGATCAACACCCCGTACGGCAATTCCGGGCCTCGCGTCGACGGATACGAGATCCGTTCGGCCGCGGTGTCGATGAACATCCCGTGTGTCACCACGGTGCAGGGTGCCTCGGCCGCCGTGCAGGGCATCGAGGCGGGCATCCGCGGGGACATCGGGGTGATGTCGCTGCAGGAACTGCACAGCGAGCTGGAATCACGCTGACGATGGGTGCTTTCGGGCAAAGGCTGGCCGACGCGGTGGCGGCGCGGGGGCCGCTGTGCCCGGGCATCGATCCTCATCCCGAACTACTGCGGGCGTGGGGCCTGACCGTCGACCCCGACGGTCTGGCCGCGTTCTCCGACATCTGCGTCACGGCGTTCGCCGGGTTTGCGATGGTCAAGCCGCAGGTGGCGTTCTTCGAGGCCTACGGTTCGGCAGGGTTCGGTGTGCTGGAACGCACCACGGCGGCATTGCGCGAGGCGGGCGTGCTGGTGCTGGCCGACGCCAAACGCGGCGACATCGGCTCGACCATGGCCGCCTATGCCGCGGCGTGGGCCGGTGACTCGCCGTTGGCCGCCGACGCGGTGACCGCGTCGCCGTATCTGGGTTTCGGCTCGCTGCAGCCACTGCTGGACACCGCGGCGGAGCATGGCCGTGGGGTGTTCGTACTGGCCGCCACCTCCAATCCTGAGGGCCCGACCGTGCAACGCGCGATGGCCGGGTCCCGCACCGTGGCGCAATCCATCGTCGACGATGTGGCCAACGTGAATCGACTCGCTGGTCAGCCCACCGGCTCCGTCGGTGTGGTGGTCGGGGCGACAGTGACCGAACTGCCCGATCTGAGCGCGCTGGGCGGGCCGGTGCTGGTCCCCGGGGTCGGAGCCCAGGGCGGACGCGCCGATGCGCTGGGCGGGTTCGGCGGGGCCAGATTGGTACTGCCCACCGTGTCGCGTGAGGTGCTGCGGGCCGGCCCAGCCGTCGCCGACCTGCGCGCGGCGGCCGAGCGCCTACGCGACGAGGTCGCCTACCTCGCCTGACGGCGGCTCTGCGCCGTTTTCCACGCCTGGGTCGTGGCCGCCCGCGCTGTCGCGACCCTGACGTAGAAAGCGACAGTCGGGACCGAGAAGTGTTTGCGCACAAGTGGTTCGGTCACAACTGCGCCAGATTCTGTGTGGCTCACGGGGGTCACAGCGGAATCCAGATGCCGAACAACCAGAAGCCCCAGTTGTTGAACTGCGGGTTGAACCACGGCGTGACCCAATGCCCGTTGTAGTTGAAGGGCTGGTGATCGAAGCGCCCCTGATCGATCCCGCGCCAGGCCATGTTCGGCGGGGGTGGGGGCGGGGCATCCCATGGACCGCCGCCAGGCCCACCGGGGCCGCCCGGGTGGTTGGGTCCGCCCGGCCCGCCCGGCCCACCTGGCCCGCCTGGCCGGCCCGGTCCATCGGGTCCATCTGGCCCGCTCGGGCCTGTGCCGGGGCCTCCCGGGTGGTTGGGCCCGCCTGGGCGATCTGGGCCGCCACCTGGCCCTCCAGGGCGGTCGGATCCGCCCGGCCCGCCGGGTCCCTGACAGTTGCCGAAGCCGCACGGTGGCCCGGGTTCGGCCGCTGCCGTGCGGACTCCGGCGCCGAGGACGGCGGCCCCCAGGGTCACGGTCACAACAGAAGCGCAGGTCAGGCGCTTGAGGTTCATGTCGAGGTTCCCTTCGGGGGTGGTTGGCACCCCGACCCGACACGCTATTTAGCCAAGCTGTGTAAGCGCTTTGTGGCAATTAGGGGCCCGCTGGGCGGCGTGCTCAGGGCATGTTTTGACGTGCGCGTAACCGGCTCCGACACGCCCGACACGCCGTGACCAGCGAAAATTTTCTCTGCGGGGCCGTGACCGCTTGTTTTGGAGTCGACAGCCCGGGCGGTGGTCGTATCGGGAGTTAGCTGTCGGTGCCTCGAAAACCATTGACTTGCAGGAATATCCGGCCCGAGGGGCGGCCAAGGTCGGTGCTCGCCGGCGGTTTCGCGGGAAATGAGGGCGTCGCCCGCGCGCACTACACGCTGGGCTTTTGGCGTCGTAACCAGGGGGTGGGGTTCGCTTTCGTCAGCCAGCGTGGGTAGGTTCGTCGTCGCTGGCTGGTTTGCACTCCAGCCGTACAAATCAAGTGATGGCCGAAGAAGAATCGCCAGGAGACGGAGGAACCCGTGGCCCTTCCCCAGTTGACCGACGAACAGCGCGCGGCAGCGTTGGAGAAGGCTGCTGCCGCACGTCGAGCGCGAGCCGAGCTCAAGGATCGACTCAAGCGCGGCGGCACCAACCTCAAGCAGGTGCTCACCGACGCCGAGACCGATGAGGTCTTGGGCAAGATGAAGGTCTCCGCTCTGCTGGAGGCCCTGCCCAAGGTCGGCAAGGTCAAGGCGCAGGAGATCATGACCGAGCTGGAGATCGCCCCGACCCGCCGTCTGCGCGGCCTCGGTGATCGTCAGCGCAAGGCCCTCCTGGAGAAGTTCGACCAGTAGAGACGCCCGCATTGTGCGCTGGTAGAGGGGCTGGACAACACACCGTGACGGCTCCGGTCGTCGTGTTGTCCGGTCCCTCCGCCGTCGGGAAGTCCACCGTGGTCCGCTGTCTGCGGGAGCGGCTTCCCGACCTGTATTTCTCCGTCTCGGTCACCACCAGGGCGCCACGCCCGGGGGAGATCGACGGAGTCGACTACACGTTTGTGTCCGCGGAGCGGTTCCAGCAGCTGATCGACGATGGCGAGCTGCTGGAATGGGCCGACATCCATGGCGGGCTACATCGGTCGGGGACACCGGCCCAGCCCGTGCGGGAGGCCGCCGAGGCCGGGCGCCCGGTGCTGATCGAGGTGGATCTGGCCGGCGCGCGGGCCGTCAAACAGGCCATGCCCGAGGCGGTATCGGTGTTCCTGGCGCCGCCGAGCTGGGACGAACTGGTCAATCGGTTGTCCGGCCGCGGCACCGAAACGCCCGAGGTGATGGCCAGGCGGTTGGAGACCGCGCGAGCCGAAATGGCCGCGAAGTCCGACTTTGACCAGGTCGTGGTGAACCGCCAGTTGGATTCGGCATGCGCCGAATTGGTATCCTTGCTGGTGGGCAGCTGACGACTCATCGTGCCGGGACCGACGCGATCGGATCCGCGAGCCATCCGCATGCTGTTCAGAAACGTATTTTCGCCATAACCTGCCAGGAGACTTTTTCGTGAGCACCCCGCACGCCGACGCGCAGCTGGACGACTTGGGTATCGATTCGTCGGCCGCCGGCGCCTACGACACGCCGCTGGGCATTACCAATCCGCCCATCGACGAGTTGCTGGACCGCGCGTCGAGCAAGTACGCGCTGGTGATCTACGCCGCCAAGCGGGCACGTCAGATCAACGACTACTACAACCAGCTCGGCGACGGCATTCTCGAGTATGTCGGCCCGCTGGTCGAGCCCGGTCTGCAGGAGAAGCCGCTGTCGATCGCGATGCGGGAGATCCACGAGGACCTGCTCGAGCACACCGAGGGCGAGTAGCCAGGCCAGGGCCGGCACGTGAGCGCGCGTAAGCGAATCGTCGTCGGTGTCGCCGGCGGTATTGCCGCCTACAAGGCGTGCACCCTGGTGCGCCAACTCACCGAGGCCGGTCATTCGGTGCGGGTGCTGCCCACCGAATCGGCGCTGCGCTTCGTCGGTGCCGCGACGTTCGAAGCCCTGTCGGGCAATCCCGTGCACACCGGTGTCTTCACCGACGTCCACGAGGTGCCGCACGTCCGGATCGGCCAGGAGGCCGATCTCGTCGTCGTCGCACCCGCCACCGCCGACCTGCTGGCCCGTGCGGTGGCCGGCCGTGCCGACGACCTGCTGACCGCCACCTTGCTGACGGCGCGATGTCCGGTGCTTTTCGCCCCGGCCATGCACACGGAGATGTGGTTCCACCCGGCCACCGTCGACAACGTGGCCACGCTGCGTCGCCGCGGCGCCGTGGTGCTGGAACCGGCATCCGGTCGGCTCACGGGGGCCGACAGCGGCGCGGGGCGGCTACCCGAGGCCGAAGAGATCGTTACCTTCGCGCAGCTCCTGCTGGAGCGCGGCGATGCGCTGACCTACGACCTGGCCGGGGTCAAGGCCCTGGTGACCGCGGGCGGTACCCGCGAACCCCTCGATCCGGTGCGGTTCATCGGCAACCGGAGCTCCGGTAAGCAGGGCTACGCCGTGGCCCGGGTGCTGGCCCAGCGCGGTGCCGACGTGACGCTCGTCGCGGGCAACACCGCGGGTCTGGTCGATCCGGCCGGCGTCGACGTCGTGCACATCGGGTCGGCCGCGCAGCTGCGCGATGCGGTCACCAAGTACGCCCCCGAGTCCAATGTCCTGGTGATGGCCGCGGCCGTCGCCGATTTCCGTCCCGCGCACGTGGCGACGGCCAAGATCAAGAAGGGCGGCGCCTCCGAGCCCAGCTCCATCGACCTCGTCCGCAACGACGACGTGCTCGCCGGGGCGGTGCGGGCCCGCGCCGAGGGGCAGTTGCCGAACATGAGGGCCATCGTCGGCTTCGCCGCCGAGACCGGTGACGCCAACGGCGACGTGTTGTTCCACGCCAGGGCCAAGCTGCAACGCAAGGGCTGCGATCTGCTGGTGGTCAATGCGGTGGGCGAGAACCGCGCATTCGAGGTCGACCACAACGATGGTTGGTTGCTCAGTGCCGATGGTGCCGAGGTCGCCCTCGAGCACGGTTCCAAGACTCTGATGGCCACCCGTATCGTGGACTCGATCGCGGCGTTCCTGGGCAAGCACGACGGGTGAGCCGTACGCATCTCGGTGCGGATAAGGGTTGCGCATCGGCGTCCCACGCGCTTGGGTGCAACAGGGCATAGATATTATTCGCCTAACTAAGTAGTTTTGAGACTGAAGTAACTTTCAGATCGGCAAGGAAGGAAGCGGACCGTGAGCGAAGGTCGCCTGTTTACCAGTGAGTCGGTAACCGAGGGACACCCCGACAAGATCTGTGATGCGATCAGCGACTCGGTGCTCGACGCGCTGCTGGAGCAGGACCCCAAGTCGCGGGTCGCGGTGGAGACGCTGGTGACCACCGGCCAGGTGCATGTCGCCGGCGAGGTCACCACCTCCGCCTACGCCGACATCCCGAAGATCGTGCGTGACCGCATCCTGGAGATCGGCTACGACTCGTCGACCAAGGGGTTCGACGGTGCGTCGTGCGGCGTGAACATCGCCATCGGCGCGCAGTCGCCCGACATCGCCCAGGGCGTTGACACCGCGCACGAGGCGCGCGTCGAAGGTGCCGCCGATCCGCTGGACGCCCAGGGCGCCGGCGACCAGGGCCTGATGTTCGGATACGCCATCGGTGACACCCCCGAGCTGATGCCGCTGCCCATCGCACTGGCTCACCGGCTGTCACGCCGGCTGACCGAGGTGCGCAAGAACGGCGTGCTCGACTACCTGCGCCCCGACGGCAAGACGCAGGTCACCATCCAGTACGACGGTCGCACCCCGGTGCGTCTGGACACGGTCGTGCTGTCCACCCAGCACGCCGATGGCATCGACCTGGACGCGACGCTGACCCCGGACATCCGGGAGAAGGTCGTCAACACCGTGCTGGCCGACCTGAACCACGAGACGCTGGACACCTCCGATTTCCGGCTGCTGGTCAACCCGACGGGCAAGTTCGTCCTCGGCGGGCCGATGGGTGACGCCGGCCTGACCGGCCGCAAGATCATCGTCGACACCTACGGCGGCTGGGCCCGCCACGGTGGCGGTGCCTTCTCCGGCAAGGATCCCTCAAAGGTGGACCGTTCGGCCGCGTACGCGATGCGCTGGGTGGCCAAGAACGTCGTCGCCGCCGGACTGGCCGAGCGCGTCGAGGTCCAGGTGGCCTACGCGATCGGCAAGGCGGCCCCGGTCGGCCTGTTCGTCGAGACCTTCGGCACCGAGACCGTCGACCCGGCCCGCATCGAGAAGGCCATCAGCAGCGTGTTCGATCTGCGCCCCGGCGCGATCATCCGCGACCTGGACCTGCTGCGGCCGATCTACGCCCAGACCGCGGCGTACGGCCACTTCGGGCGCACCGACATCGAGCTGCCGTGGGAGCAGCTCGACAAGGTCGACGACCTGAAGGCTTCGGTCTAGCTTTTCTGCCAACAGCCCCCGATCGCTGATCGGGGGCTGTTGCGGTTCCTGAGCGAGCACGGACGCGGCTCACACCTGTCGGTAGCGCTGTACGACCCCGCCCGCGAGTGCGCGTGCCCGCTCCAATCCGGCATCGGTGCCGAACAGCTCGCGATGCGTGTTGCCCGCACACAAGTACGCGTCGACCCGGAAGGCGTCTTCCGCCGGATCGGGTGACCCCGCCGCGGAGAACTCATTCTCCAGCAGATCGAGCCACTCCCGCTTCAGGTTTCGCACCGCGTCGGCCACGGGCCCGGTGCGATGCCCGAACTCGACCGATGTCGCCGTTACGAAGCAACCGCCGGGGAACACCTCGGCGCGCAGATACGCCAACCACGAATCGAGCAGGGCGTCGAGTCGTGCGGTCCCTGGCCGAGAGCTCAGTGCCGGGCGGATGACGATGTCGATGTAGACCTGGCGCGCCTCGGCCACCGCGGCCAGCTGGATCGCCTCCCGGTTGCCGAAGACCGTGAGGATTCCGCTCTTGCTCACCCCGGTCGACGCGGACAGGCCACCGACGGTGATTCCGTCCAGGCCGTGTGTAGTGGCGATGTCTGCCGCGGTACGCGCGACCAGCCGCCGGGTGGCGTCACCACGCGCCCGACGCCCGTCAGCTGCAGGCAAAGCGGTCATCGGTTCACAGTAGCTACCCCCTGGACGTGAGGCGGCCGGGTCGCGTACGGTCAGCCCAACATATATACGACCGATCGGTCGCATAGATTGGAGGGGCAATGGCCACCGCCTTCAAGGCGCTACTGGAACGCCGGATCACCGTCGATGCGTCACCCTCGGTGGTGTGGGACATCATCCGTGACATCCGACGCATGCCGGAGTGGAGCCCGCAGGTGATATCGGTGAAGCTGCGCGAACCCGACGGCGACATCCGGCTGGGATCCACGTTCACCAACCTCAACCACCAGGGTGAGCTTGAGTGGATCACGCATGGAGAGATGGTGCGGTACGAGCCAGAGAAAGAGGTCGCCTTCCGGATCGCCGAGAACCACACGATCTGGTCGTTCTCGATCAGCCCTCACGGCGCCGCCACCGTGCTCACCCAGCGGCGCGAAACCCCCGACGGAATATCGCAATTCTCGCTCGAACTGACCGAGTCGCACCTCGGTGGACAGCAGGCGTTCACCGAAATTCTTGAAGCCGGGATGGAGCAGACGCTCACCGCCATCAAGGCATGCGCCGAGTCCTGAATAGGGCTACGAGGTGAAGGCGTAGTCGTCCAGCGGGAAGCGCCGGCTGCGCCAGTAGGCCTCGAATGTGGTCGCCGGGCGCAGCGGCACGTCCCCGTTGCGGTCGAAGTAGTAGCTGTTGGCCAGGTTGCAGCTGTCCTGCCAGAAGATCTGACGGTGACGCTTGCGCATCATCTCCGCGAAGTACCGGTCGTTGGCCTCTTCCCGGACCTCGACGCGGCGGGCGTCCCTGCGGTCGGCCTGCTCGATGCACCGCACCAGATGCCGGGTTTGGGCCTCGATCAAGGCGAAGTACGAGGACCCGACGTAGCCGTACGGGCCCATCACCGAGAAGAAGTTGGCGAAACCGGGCACGCTCACCCCTTCGTAGGCCTGCATCCGGTGCTCTTTCCAGAAGTCGCTCAGCGACTGCCCGCCGGACCCCACGATGTCGAAGGTCAGCGCGTCGACGTCCATCACCTTGAAGCCGGTCGCCAGGATGAGCACGTCGACGTCGTGGCTCTCGCCGTCGGCAGTGGCGACGCCGGATCCGGTGATCTTGTCGATCGGTTCGGTGACCAACCGGACATTGTCCCGGTTGAAGGTGGCGAGATAACTGTTGTGGAAGCCAGGTCGTTTGCATCCCACCGCGTACCGCGGTGTGAGCTTGTCGCGGAGCTCCGGATCGCGCACCTGCTGGCGTAGGTAGGCCAGGCCCGCCGCGCCGGCGCGCTTGGCGAACGGGTTGATGGTGAAGTACTGGGCCGCCAAGGGGAAGGTGAACTCCACATACGCCTGGCTGATCAGCCGGTGCAGTGTCCGGCCGCCGGGCAGCCGCATCAGCCTGCGCGCCACCGGCGGGATCGGGACGTCGAACTTCGGGAAGCACCAGATCGGAGTGCGCTGAAACACGGTGAGCTGCTTGACCTTCGGCGCGATCTCGGGGATCACCTGAACCGCCGAGGCGCCGGTGCCGATGATCGCGACGCGCCTGTCCGCCAGATCGACCGTGTGGTCCCAACGGGCAGTGTGCACCGTTGTCCCGGCGAAAGAGTCCACGCCGTCGATCTCCGGCATCTTCGGGATGGTCAGCACGCCGCTGGCGTTGACCAGGAACCGCGCGGTCAGTGCCTCGCCGGAGTCGAGCTCGAGGCGCCAGAGGTTCTCGTCGTCGTCGAAGACCGCGCGGGCGACGGTGGTGTTGAACCGGATCCGGGAGCGTAGGTCGTACTTGTCGACGCAGTCGTCGGCGTAGGCGCGCAGCTCGTTTCCGGGGGCGTAGGTGCGGGACCAGGCCCGCGACTGCTCGAACGAGAACTGGTAGGAGAACGACGGGATATCCACGGCCACACCGGGGTAGGTGTTCCAGAACCAGGTCCCGCCGGCCCCGTCACCGGCCTCCAGGATCAGGTAGTCGTGCAGGCCGGCCTTGTCCAATGCGATCGCGGTGCCGATACCGGAGAATCCGGCGCCGACGATGAGGGTGTGAAAGTCGGGCATCAAGCCACCTCCCGGTCGCGTCCGATCATGTGGACGCCGTGTCTGGGTCGCAACGTCAACGTAGCCTCCATCTCCACCGAGTGGCCAGGATCGAGATCGAAGACGAACCGTTGGCTCATGATCGCGGCGATCAGCACCATCTCCATCAGGGCGAAACTCTGCCCGATGCAGATCCGTCGTCCTCCGCCGAACGGCAGGTACGCCGAGCGCGGCCGACTCTTGGCGGCGTCACCCAGGAATCGGTTGGGGTCAAAGGTTTCCGGGTCCGGCCACCACCGCTCGTCGTGGTGGATCTGGTAGATCGGAATGATCACCGTCGTCCCCGGACGGATGTGATGACCGTCGATGCAATCGTTCTCCACCGCCTCACGCGCGATGATCCACACCGCGGAGTGGCAGCGCTGAGACTCCTGCAGGCACGCGGTGGTCCACGGCATGCGGGTCAGGTCGCCGGCCGTTGGGCGGCCCGAACCCACCACCGAGTCCACTTCGGCCAGCATCCGGTCGCGGGCTTCGGGATGGCGGGCCATCAGGTACCAGAACCACGACATCGCGTTGGCGGTCGTTTCGTGGCCGGCGAGCATGAACGTCAGTGCCTCGTCCCGGACCCGCTGTCGGGGCCAGGTTCCGCCGTCGGCGGCAAACAGCACGTTGAGCAGGTCGGCGGATTCGGTGGGGTGTGCCAGCCGTTCGTCGAGAACGGTGTTCACCGCGGCGTCCAGAGCCAGGGCGATCCGCTGGCCTTCGCGCAGCGGGGGAGGCAGCCGGATCCCGGACCAGGTGCTGGCGGCCATCGCGTCGTAGACGGGACGGGGGAGCAGGCCGAGCAGGCCGAGCCGGCCAAGCAGTTCGGTGCGTCTCAGCCCACGTGTGGTGAGGTCGCGCATGCTGTGCACGATCGGTCCGAAATCCTGGCTGAACAGCGTGTTGGAGACGACCCGGAGAGTGGTTTCGACCATGGCTGAATGCATGTCGAATCGCACACCGTCACCGCCTCCGGCGAGCTCGTCGGTCGCCCGCTCGATCGGGTCGATCATCAGGTCGACGATGTCGTTGAGACGGCGACGCGCGAATGTCGGGTTCAGGGCCGCTCGGTGGCCGGCCCAGGAGTCGCCTTCGTCGGTCAGCAGGTTGATGCCTGCCGCGGCCCGGATCGGCTCGTACTCGTTCGACTTGACGTAGCGCAGGCGCGCCTGGTGTAGCACATGGTCGACGTAGTCAGGATGCGCGATGGACACGAAACGTCTTCCTGCGCAGCGGAATCTGGTGATGTCCTGGCCCCGGGCCCGGGTCAGGAACCCGCTCTCGGTGCTGAAGCCGACCGTGATGGCCTCGCGGGTCATGGTCCACGTGCTCAGTCGCGCCGCCGGTGCCGCCATAGGACCACCGTATGAATGACACGGGGCGCGCAGAATGGGACTATCGGACACAGAGTTGGGATTTTGGGACAGTAGGGACTGAGGGCCGTGGCCAGGTCAGGATCGATCTCGGGATCAACGTGGTCGGCCGATGTGTGCCATCCGATCCATGCCACACGGGTGTTGTGCGAGGTCGCCGTCGAGCGCGGTGTCCCTGCGGCGCAGGTCCTGGCCGGAACCGGGGTGACACCGGCCGACCTCGACGATCCCGACGGGGTGATCAGTGCCCACGACGAGATCCTGGCGGTCCGTAACCTGCAGGCTCAGCTGCCCGACGAACCCGGGCTGGGTGTCGACGTGGGCGGCCGCTCGGCTCTGACGCACATGGGGTTGTTCGGCTTCGCCGTCATGTCATGTGCCACGCTGCGCGAACTGTTCAGCATCGGGATGCGCTACTTCGCCCTGACCACACTGCAGATCGATCTCCAGCTGTTCGAGGGTATCGACGAATGCGTGCTGGAACTCGACGTCGGTCATCTGCCCGGCGATGTCCAGCGATTCTTCATCGAACGCGACGTTGCCGGAATTGTGGCCACCACAGCGAGTTTCGCCTCTCCGGTGGTGGCACAGTACGCCGACCGGATCCTCGCCGAGGTATCGATCGACGAGGACGTCCTGAAACCGCTACTGACTCTGATGCCGCTGCCGAATGTGGCATTCGGCCGCGCCCACTCCCGGTTGCACTTCCCCCGTTCCATGCTCGATGAGCGCCTGCCGCAAGCTGATTCGTACACGCTCGATCTGTGTATCGCGCAATGTGATGTGCTCATGCAACGCTATGATCAGCGGCGCGGGATCACCGCGGTGGTGCGCAGCAAGCTGTTTCGCGATCCCGGCCGGTTCCCGGCGCTGCCGGAGGTCGCCGCCGAACTCGGTGTCCACCCGCGAACCCTGCGACGCCGGCTGGCCGACGAGGGCACGACGTTTCGGGCATTGGTCAACGAAGCCCGATCAGCGTTGGCGGTCGATTTGCTGTGCAGCGTGGGGCTGACCGTCGAGGAGGTGTCGCGACGCCTCGGCTACAGCGAGACCTCGACGTTCTGCCACGCATTCAAACGTTGGCACGGGATGCCACCGAGTGCGTACTCGCAGAAACGCTAGTGGAATGAACAGCGCGAACTGGACTCCTGTTGCTGAGAGATCCCTACTGGCGCTGGTCCGCTCATTTACTTACAGTCACGCAAGTTTTGACACATACTTTGCATTCGATTCCCGTCGGCGCTGCCGAGAGAAAGGTGACAATGCGTTTTCCCTGGAAACCTCGTGGCAAGTCAAGGGTCCTGGCGACAAAGGCTGACCGTCACCGTTACCTACGTGAGCTTGTGATCGACGACTTGCAGCGTCGCGGGATGACCGTCCAACCAGCGCCCGGCGATACGCCCGGTGACGATCGTTTGGCCACCGACACCGGCACCGTGTTGATGCTGAGCAACATGCACACGCGCTGCGACGGCGTGCCGGTCGACGAGTTGCCCGATGCGGTGCGGTTTGAGCTCGACCAGATGTTGGCTTCACAGGACGCCCCGCCGATGTCGGAGCTGTCCGACGCCGAATTCCTCGCTCAGATGCGGACCCGGCTGATCACGCCGGACACCAGCGGTGAGCTGTCGATGGACTATGCCAGGCCGGCGTTCGACGGACTCGTGGCCGAGCTCCGTCGTGATCTGCCCACCACCGTGCAGACGGTCAGCGACAGCGACATCGAAGGCCGTGACGTCGACTTGCTGTTCGACGTCGGTCAGCGCAACACCGATGCTGAACCCGCCGAGGTCGATTCGCTCGATCACGAGGTGTTTGCGTTGTCGGGCGACTCGTTGTTCATTGCGTCGAAGGCCCTCAACATCCCGCGGTTGATCGAGACGGTCCTCGATGGCGTCGCTCCGTTGGGCGTGTTGTTCAGCGTGCCGCACCGCGGTCTGTTGTTCCTGCACCGCGTGGGCGCGTCCACTGTCGAAGCCGCATCGTGGATCGCCTCGGCCACCGTCAACGCCACCGACAATCCACTCGGCGGCGTGGTCAGCTACGACACCTACTACTGGTATGGCGGCACCACGCAACCGATCACCCGCGTCGATGTGGACGCCCATTCCATTGCGATTCTCGTCGGAGGTGCGTTCGAGGACGCGCTCAATCAGGTCGCCGAGCTCCACGCGGGTAATTGATTGAAGAGTATGGGTTTTCGTACCGGGGATCGACCTTTGGAGTCGACCCTGCGATCGGCCTGGGCCCCACCACACACCCAGACCACGAGGAGGCGTGGCGTGCTATGGCAGTAGACCCTCAGCTGCTGGCGGCGATCGACGGTGCGGTTTGTGCCGACCCGGCTAATCGGGCACTGCGGCTGCACCTCGCAGATCTGCTCCTCGACGACGGCCAGTACGTCGCCGTGCTCGGCCACTGCGAGCTACTGCTGCAACAGTCGCCGGAGGACGCCGAGGCGCTCGCGCGCAAGAACGCCGCACTCGCGGGTTTCGGCTTGCCCACGCCTACAACACAATCCACTGGTCCCGAGCAGGTTCCACCCGCTCCGCCGCCACCGCCACCACCACCGCCGCAGGTGCAGGCGTGGGCCACGGCCGACGACGATGACGACGCCATCCCGGTGAGCGACTTGATGGAGATCGTCCGGCCGGAGCTCACGCTCGACGACGTGGCCGGCATGGACGACGTGAAGCAGCGGCTGCGGATGAGCTTCCTCGAACCGATGCGCAACGAGGAGCTGCGCAAGTCGTTCGGGCATGCGTTGCGGTCCAGCCTGCTGCTGTGGGGTCCGCCCGGGTGCGGCAAGACGTTCCTGGCCAAGTCCCTGGCGGGCGAGCTCGGGCTGTTCTTCATCCACGTCGGCATCGCCGACATCCTCGACAAGTGGCTCGGCAACAGCGAGCGCAACATCAAGAACGTCTTCGACGAAGCCCGGCAGATGCGCCCGACCGTGTTGTTCATCGACGAGCTCGACGCACTCGGCCACAAGCGCGCCCAGACATCGAGTTTCGTCCGCAGCATCGTCAACCAGTTGCTGCTCGAGCTCGACGGAGCGACCAGCGACAACGAGGGGCTCTTGGTGCTCGGGGCCACCAACCAGGTGTGGGACGTCGACCCCGCGCTGCTCCGGCCCGGCCGCTTCGACCGCAAAGTGCTGGTGCTGCCGCCCGATCGACCCGCCCGAGAGGCGATCCTGGCGCACCATCTGCGCACCAGCCCGACGGATAGGCTCAACCTCGCCTCGGTGGCCGAGCGCACCGACGGCTACTCGGGCGCGGACCTGGCGGGCCTGTGCCGTCACGCCGTCGAGTTCGCGTTGCACGACTCGGTGAGACGCGGCACGACACAACCGGTCAACCAGCGTCACCTCGATGCGGCGCTCAAGGACACCCAGGCCAGCACGGCGTCGTGGTTCAGCCTGGCCCAGAACTACGTCGCGTTCGCCGAAAACCGGGACGACTACACCGAACTCGAGCGCTACTTCGCGAAAAGGAAGAAGCGGCGATGACGTCGATGGCCGAGCGGGCGGCGGAGAAGGTGCGGGTGCTTCTCGATCTCGACCGCAATGAAGAAGCTGCCGAGGCGGCTCGCGCCGGGCTGCAGAGCGACCCGAACAACGCCGAGCTGTTGGGACTTCTCGCCTCCGCCCGGTACGAGGGAGGTCACGCACGCGAGGCTCGGAAGTGGTCTGAACGTTCGCTGGCCGTCGATCCGAATCAGGCCTGGGTCCACGATATCCGGGCCCGCGCGATCCTCGCCGGTGCCGGCAAGCCCAAGGAAGCCCTCGAATCTGCCAGTGCCGCAGTGAGGCTCGCGCATACCCGCGCGTACTACCGCTACACGCTGACCCGCGCCCAACTCGAGGCCAAACAGCGGAAGAACGCGCAGTCGACCGCGGAGTCGATCCGAACCATCGCGCCGGCCTCACCGTTGGGCCCACTCTCGGAAGCGATCGTCGAGATCGACCGCGCGAAATTCTTCAAAATCAATCCGGTGTGGGCGGTCGTGGCCGTGGTGTTGACCCGGGGACTCGTCCTGGTGTTCTGGGCCATCGTGTGGCTCTACATGTATGTACGTCGTCGCGGCCCGCTGCGGCGCGCCGACGCCCACCTCATGGAAGCGCTGCGCCTCAACCCGGGCGACGCCTTCACGCATCGAGTCGCTGCCGAGGTCGCCCGCTACCGTTTTCGGTTCATCCGGGCCGTCGACTCCACCCTCGCCTCGGCGGCGATCGACGCGCACATGGTCGACGCGACCGAGCTGGCCCGCGGCATCGTGCGCAGAACCTCGGTGATCGCCGTGATCACGTTCGTCTTCTGGTGCGTGCTTCTGCTGTCGACGCTCAGCTTGATCCCGTCCGCCGCCGTGACAGCCCTCCTCGGCACCGCCCTGGTGATTGCTGCCGCCGCGGGCGTCACCTGGCTCTACGAGGAGCAGACCAAACGGCTACCGCCGGGGGTCCTGCGGCTTGTCCGTCGCCGCTGGGGACTGCCGGCCACGGCGCTGGTGATGGCGGGGTGGTTGTCCATCGTGGCCGGGAGCAACAACCCGTGGGGTGTTGCGATACCAGCCGGGGTCGGCGCAGCGATCCTGCTGGCCGGCTTCTGCGTGCTGACCGCGAGGCTGGTGTCAGCCAGGCGGGTTGTCTGACGAGCCGCTGCCGTCGACCGGGGCAATGCGCGAAGGGCGATCCGACACGGCATCGCGGGTGGGCCAATTGAACGGCCGGTGACCGTATCCCGTTTCACACTGGACAGAGTCCAGTTGCGAAATGGGGTGCGACCACGATGGAGTCCGATGACGCTCCGGAGCTCAATCGCAGGAGAGCGCTGCTCGGGTTGGCCGCCGCCGGCGGTGTCGCGGCCCTCGGCATCGGTGGCGTCGCCGAGGCGGCGGGCTGGCTGCGGCCCGACGCGCTGACGCCTGCCGATTTCGCCGACCGGTTCGAGCAGGTCGCCGGGCGTCACGAGGGCTTCCGCCGCAATCACGCCAAGGGCCTGGCCGCGACGGGCACCTTCACCAGCACCGGCGCCGGCGTCGAAGTGAGTCGGGCCGCGGTGTTCAAGCCCGGCGCCCTGCCCGTCGTCGGAAGGTTTTCGCTGTCGGGCGGGCTGCCCGATCAACCGGACAAGCCCGACACCGTGCGCGGTCTTGGCCTGATGTTCCGCCTGCCCGACGGCGAAGAGTGGCGTACCGCGATGATCAACCTGCCGGTGTTCCCCGACGCGACGCCCCAGGGCTTCTACGAGCGCATGCTGGCCTCGCGTCCCCAGCCGCAGACCGGCAAGCCGGATCCGCAGGCGATGGCGGACTTTCTGGCCCGCCATCCAGAAACCGCCGCGGCGATGAAAATCATCAAGCAGGATCCGCCGAGCCCCGGGTTCGCCAACAGTACCTACCGTGGCCTCAACGCTTTTCGCGCCACCAACGCCGAGGGGCAGACAACGGCCGTCCGGTGGGCGGCCGTGCCGGTGCCACATGCGCGGCCCGCCGAACGCCACCAGAGCGACGATGGCAATGTCCTCTTCGACGCCCTGATCGACACCGTGGCGCTGGGACCGATCAGCTGGAAGCTGGTCCTCACCGTGGCCGATCCGGCCGATCCGACCCACGATGCGACGCTGCCGTGGCCGGCCGACCGTCAGACGATCGAGGCGGGCACCATCACCCTCGACGCCGTCCAGACCGAAGCGGCCGGGAACGCCCGCGACATCAATTTCGATCCATTGGTCCTGCCGGACGGTCTGGCCCCATGCGACGATCCGCTGTTGAGTGCACGGTCGGCGGTCTATGCGCGCTCGTTCAACCGGCGAGCCCGAGAACCCAAGTCGCCCAGCGCAGTCGTCGTTCCCGGCGGTGCGCAGTGAACACCAGGTTCACCTTGGTGTCGCGACTGCTGCACTGGTCGATGGCGGTCATGGTGATCGCGCAGTTCTTCATCGGCGTCACGATGATCGCCGCCCTCAGCTACTACCCGCTGCTGCTCGCGATTCACCGTCCGCTGGGCATCGCGATCCTGGTGTTCGCGATCGTGCGGCTCGGCAACCGGCTGACCCACCGGCCGCCGCCGTTCTTGGCGACGATGGGACCGGTGGAGCGCCGTGTCGCCACCTATTCCGAATATCTGCTGTACGCACTGCTTTTGGCGCAACCACTGATCGGATGGGCGATGCTGTCGGCCGCGCAGTCGCCGATTGTGTTGGGCGGGGCGTTACACCTCCCGGCGATCGCCCCGCACAACCTCACCCTCTACGCCGTGTTGCGCACCGCGCACACGGTTGCCGCCTACCTACTGTTCGCGACGTTCACCGCGCACATCTGTGCGGTGCTGTTCCACACGGTGGGGCTGCGCGATGGCATCCTTCGTCGAATGTCCTTGTGGCCCAGCAGAAACCGCGTCGACGAATAGTGTCAGCCGTGCAAGGCGTCCCGCAGCGCGGTCATCGCGCGGTCGAACGCCTCGGTCGCCGCCGGGACCACACCGGCATAGCCGATGTATCCGTGCACCAGGGTCTCGGCGTTGTGCAACTGCACCGGAACGCCGGCGGCCGTCAGCATTTCGGCATAACGGATGCCGTCGTCGCGCAACGGGTCGTGCCCGGCCACCGCGACATAGGCCGGAGCGAGCCCGGACAGGTCCGCCGCGCGGGCCGGTACCAGCGTCGCCGGCGGGTCGGACAGGTCCACATGCCCGGCGTACCAGCGGGAGAACCCCGCGACGGCGTCGAGTCCGAGGATCGGCGCCTGCGCGTTCTCGGTGAACGACGGCAGGCTGGTGTCCCATGTCGTGGCCGGGTACCAGAGCAACTGGAAACGCAGCCCGGGAAGGCCGGCGTCGCGCGCGAGCAGCGCGACGACCGCGCTGAGATTGCCGCCCGCCGAGTCCCCGGCCACCGCCATCCGGTCGGCGTCGACGCCGAGTTCGTCCGCGTTGGCGGCCACCCACTGCGTCACCGCCCAGACGTCGTCGACCGCGGCCGGGTAGGGGTGCTCCGGCGCCAGCCGGTAATCCACCGACACCACCACGGCGTCGGCGCCCACCGCGTGCCCGCGGGCGCTGCCGTCGTAACTGTCCAGGTCACCGAGGGACCAGCCGCCGCCGTGGATGAACACCACGACGGGCAGCGTCGCGCCGTCGGCCGTCGGCGGCCGGTACACCCGCACCGGGATCGGACCCGCCGGCCCGGGCACCTCTCGGTCCTCGGCCCGCACCTCGGGGTGGACCGGCAGGCGGGGAATCTCACTGAATTGGCGGCGAGCTTCCTCGACACCTATCTCGGTCGATAGTTGGAACGGCACTGCCTCCAGTACCTTCTGCAGGATGGCATCGACAGCCGGTTTCTCGTCAGCAACGGACATTCCGCCACCGTACGCACACCGCCGCACGGTGTGGTTGTGGGGCGCCGCCGCGGGCGTCGGCGCGGCCTATGGCATCTTCCTGCTCGTGGTGGCGCTGCGCTCGCCGGCCGGTGCGGTTCTCACCGGTCAGTTCTTCGCCCAACCAGCGGTCAAGGCGTTGCCCGCGTTGCTGCTGGCGGCCGCCGCGTGGGCGCATCCGATCGTGCGGGAACGCCGCTGGCTGGTCGGGGCGCTGGTGTTCTCGGCACTCGGCGACTTCCTGCTCGCGATCCCGTGGTGGGAGCCGTCGTTCGTGCTCGGGCTGGCGGCGTTCCTGGTCGCGCACCTGTGCTTTCTCGGCGCGCTGCTGCCGCTGGCCCGCCGCTCGACGCCGCGCCTGATCGGCGTCGCGCTCACGATCCTGGCCTGCCTGGCGCTGCTGACCTGGTTCTGGCCCCGGCTCGTCGAACAGGGGATGGCCGTGCCGGTGGTCGCCTATATCGCGGTGCTCGGCGCCATGGTGTGCACGGCCCTGCTGGCCCGGTTGCCCACGCCGTGGACCGCGGCCGGTGCGGTCTGTTTCGCGGTGTCGGACTCCATGATCGGGATCAGCGAGTTCGTCCGGGGTGACCAACTGCTCGCCGTGCCGATCTGGTGGGCGTACGCGACGTCGCTGCTGCTGATCACGGCGGGCCTGTTCTTCGGCCGGGCGTCAGACAAGTCTGCTAAAGCTGTGAAGTGACGATCACCCGCCGCGCCGCCGAGCATGAGCCCATCGCGCGGGTGCTTCCCCTGCTTACCGTGCCGCACCTGGACCGGGAGTTCGATTACCTGGTGTCGGAGGAGCAGTCCGACGACGCCCAGCCCGGCGTGCGTGTCCGGGTCCGGTTCAACGGCAGGCTGGTCGACGCGTACCTCCTGGAGCGGCGGTCGGACACCGACCACACCGGCAAGCTGGGCTGGCTCGATCGGGTGGTCTCGCCCGAACCGGTGCTGACCGCAGAGGTCCGGCGCCTCGTCGACGCGGTTGCCGCCCGCTACGCCGGGACCCGCGCGGATGTCCTGCGCCTGGCGGTACCGCCGCGTCATGCCAGGGTCGAGAAGCAGACGCCGGACGAGCCCGAACCGGCCGAGCCGATTCCCGTGGACACCACCGCCTGGGCCCGGTACGGCCGCGGTGAACAGTTCCTGAGCGCAGTGGGTGAGGCCCGTGCGGCCCGCGCCGTGTGGCAGGCCCTGCCCGGGGAGAACTGGGCGCACCGGCTGACAGAGGCGGCGGCGGTGGCGCTGAACGCCGGGCTGGGGGTGCTGGCCGTGGTGCCCGATCAGCGTGACGTGGACGCGCTGTACGCCGCGGCCGTCGATCGGGTGGCCGCCTCGCGCGTGGTCTCGCTGTCGGCGGGGCTGGGACCGTCGGCCCGCTACCGCCGCTGGCTCGCGGTGCTGCGGGGGCACGCTCAGTTCGTGATCGGCACCCGCAGTGCGGTGTTCGCCCCGATCGCCAACCTCGGGCTGATCCTGGTGTGGGACGACGGTGACGACAACCTCGCCGAGCCACGGGCGCCCTATCCGCACGCGCGTGAGGTCGCGATGCTGCGGGCCCATCAGCTGCGGTGTGCCGCGGTCATCGGCGGTTACGCCCGGACGGCCGAGGCGCAGGCCCTGGTGCGGACCCGATGGGCGCACGACGTGGTGGCCGCTCGTCCGGTGGTCAGGGCCGCCGCGCCCCGCGTCGTCGCCCTGGAGGACAGCGGGTATGCCCAGGAGCGTGATCCGGCCGCGCACACCGCCCGGCTGCCGTCGATGGCGCTGCAGGCGGCACGCTCGGCGCTGCAGGCCGGCCACCCGGTGCTCATCCAGGTCCCGCGCCGCGGATACGTGCCCGCGCTGGCCTGCGCCCGGTGTCGCGCGGTGACCCGCTGCCGGCACTGCACCGGCCCGCTGGCGCTGCCGGATCGGGGCAGCGCGGCTGCCGAATGTCGTTGGTGCGGCCGGGCCGAACCCGCATTGCGTTGCGTGCGTTGCGGATCGGATGCGGTGCGCGCCGTCGTGGTGGGGGCCCGCCGGACCGCGGAGGAATTGGGCCGGGCCTTCGCCGGGACGCAGGTGATCACCTCGGGTGGTGATGCGGTGATCGGCTCCGTCGGGGCCGATCCGGCCCTGGTGGTCTGCACGCCCGGTGCCGAGCCGACCGCCGAGGGCGGTTACGGCGCGGCGCTGTTGCTCGACGCGTGGGCGCTGCTGGGCCGGCAGGATCTGCGCGCCGCCGAGGACACGATGCGACGGTGGATGGCGGCGGCGGCGCTGGTGCGGCCGCGCACCGATGGTGGCGTGGTGGCCGTGGTGGCGGAGTCGGCGATCGCCACGGTGCAGGCGCTGATCCGGTGGGATCCGGTGGCGCACGCCGATGCCGAACTCGACGGCCGCGGTGAGGTCGGGCTGCCGCCCGCGGTGCACATGGCGGCCATCGACGGGACGACGACGGCGGTCGCGGCGCTGCTGGAGACGGCGCAGCTGCCAGAGCTGGCGGAGACGCTCGGCCCGGTGGACCTGCCGGTCGGCGCCCGCCGCCCGCCCGGGCTGGAACCCGATGCCGAGGTGGGCCGAATGCTGGTGCGGGTACCGCGAGACCGCGGCCTGGAGTTGGCGGCCGCGCTGCGCCGGGCCACCGCGGTGCTCAGTGCCCGGCACGATCAGCAGCCGTGCCGTATCCAGATCGACCCCTTGCACATCGGCTAGTCATCGGCGCCAACGATTTACGGCGAGACCAGGCAATGGACCGTCATGCGCGGTGCCCGGTGGAGGAGTGCCCGACATGCCCGGGCTGCCGATCGGCGCCCAGGACAGTCGAAAGGTGATCGAGCAGCAGTTTGAGGGTGCGCTCGAGCTGTTCCTGCTGACGCCTCGGTAGGCCGTCGAGTAGCTGACACTCACGCGCCAGGACCGTGGCGACGAGGTCGTCGACCGTCGCCCGGCCATGTGCGGTGAGTTCGACGTCGACGGTGCGTGACTCGCGACGGCCAGTTCGTTTCACCAGACCTTGCGCTTCTGCCCGATCCACGCGTTGGGTAATCGCCCCGGCAGTGATGAGTGAGGCCGCCGCCAGCTCACGGGTGGTCATGCGATACGGCTCGCCGTGGCGGCGCAACGTGGATAGGAGGTCCAGGGTGGCCGTGTCGGCGTGGTGATCGCGCAGCAGGCGGGTCCGGTCGTCACCGAGGAGTTTCGCGATGTGCCATACCCGCGTCACGATCCCGATCGAATGCACTGGAACAGTGGGTAATTCGCGCTTCCAAGCGGCGGCGATCGCATCGACGGGATCTTCTGGCGTTGCCTTCATGAGCCCTCCTGATAGTTTTGTTTAGACCTAAACGAGGCTAGCAGGGGAGACACCTATGCGCACTGTCGTAGTCACCGGTGGCGGTACGGGAATCGGCCGCGAGGTTGCCGCTCAGTTCGCTGCGGAGGGTTGCGAGGTCGTCATCACAGGCCGCCGCGAAGACGTCCTCCAAAAGGCGGTGGACGAGATCGACGGCTCGGTTCGCGCCATCGTCATGGACGGCACCGACCCCGAGCAGACCGCTGACGTGGCGCGTGGGATCGGCACCGTCGACGTGTTGGTCAACAATGCCGGCGGTAACACCGATTTCGACCGGGGTGAACCGCGTACTTTGGTCGACGTCGCCGACGCATGGCGCCGGAACGTGGACAGCAACTTGATCACCGCCGTGTTGATGACCACGGCGATACTTCCCGCCATGCCCACTGGGTCAGCCGTCATCACGATCGGTTCGATCGCCGCCGACAAAGGAGCCGGTTCATACGGAGCCGCCAAGGCGGCCGTCGCGTCCTGGAACGTCGACCTCGCCCGGCAGATCGGCGGTCGAGGCATCACCGCCAACATCGTCTCACCGGGCTACATCGCCGATACCGAGTTCTTCAGAGACAAGCTCACCGACGATCGGAAGAATTCTCTGATCGATGCGACGATGACGCATCGGGCGGGTGCGCCCAGTGACATCGCGGCGACCGTGCGGTTCCTTGCCTCGCCGGGCGCACGGCAGATCACCGGACAAACCATCGCCGTCAACGGGGGAGAGTGGACCACTCGTTAGACATCCGAGAGCCAAATCGACCCCTTGCACATCGGCTAGGGCGGATACTGCACCGGATATCGGTGAGCGGTGAACCGGGAGGCTGCCATGCGCCGGCTGTTGTCGTGGTTGTTCACGTTGGCGCTCATCGCGTTTGGCCTGCTGTGGCCGCTGATCTTCACCGGCGGGTCCGTGTCGGGCGCCGGTGGCCCGGCCGATCCGGTGGTGATCACCGACTACCGGGCCGATTTCACGGTCGACGCCGACGGTCGGATGTCCGCGGTAGAGACCATCACCGGCGATTTCCCCAGCGGACGCCACGGCATCTTCCGCTACTGGGATGTCGCCAATCAGAACAACTCCCGGATCCGGCAGGTACCCGAGATCACGTCGATCACGCTCGACGGCGCACCGGTGAACTACGAACTGCTATGGGAGAGCGGCAAGCGGTTTCGGGTGGCCAAGATCGGTGATCCCGACACCACGCTGGACTGGGGCAGTCACGTCTTCGAGATCCGCTACACCGTCGACGGGGTCCTCGATCCGGGCACGGTCGGTGCCGACCGGCGGTTCGCCGCGAGTACCGGCAGACCCGACGCCCGGTCGGTCTTCTACTGGAACGTCGTCGCGCCCGCCTGGAACAACACGATCGAACGGGCGGACATCTCGGTCACCCTGCCAGCCGAGATCACCGGAGCCGGTTGCAGTGTCGGATACGGCGTGGGCGACGCGTGCGCGGATCTGTTCACCGACGGCAACACCGTGCGACTCATCGCGACGGATCTGCAGCCCCACACACCCGTGACCGTGCGGGCCGGTGTGGACGTGGCGACACCGCCACAGCTGAGCCTGCCGTGGCCGTACACCTGGGACCGGATTCTCGGCCGGTCGGTGACCGCGTTGGTCGGGTTCGCGGCGTTCACCCTCGGCATGGGCTTGCTCGCCGGCTACCTGACGCGCTCCACCGTCGAACCGCCGCCCGGTTTCCCGGTCCAGTACGCACCGCCCGACGGGCTCGGGCCGGTGCAGACGGAGTTCATCCGCACCGAGACCATCCCGACCAACGGGCTGAGCGCAACCCTGTTCCACCTCGCCGAGCGTGGACTCGTGGAGCTGCGGCAGGTCAGCGACAAGCACTGGAAGGTCAAAGGTCTCGCGAAGCCGGCCGAGTGGGCCGACGTCGATCCGGTCGGCATCGACGTGGGTGCGGCCCTCAAGGTGATGTCTCCGGGTGCGGAGTTCTCCGCGAAGAACACCGCTACATCGGGCAAGAAGCTGAGCAAGGCCAAGGCCGACATGGCGGTCGCCGTACGCAAGTGGGCCTTCGACGGTGGTCTCATGGTCAAGCGCCGCAAGGAGCTGTGGATCCGGGTGGCCAACGTGGCGGCGTTCTTCGCCGCGGTGGCCGGCTTCGGGCTGTGGTTCGGGATCCCGATCACGTTGTGGGGACTGCCGTTCGCGGCGTTCGTCGTGTTCTCCCGGGGCGCCTGGAAGGGCGGGGTGGGCACTCGGCGTACCGCTGCGGGCCGGGAGCTGTGGTCCCGGGCGGAGGGGTTCCACCGGCTGCTGTCCACCGACTCGGCTGAGACCCGATTCGACTTCGCCGCGCGCAAAGACCTCTACCTGGCCTATATACCGTTCGCGGTGGCCGGCGGTGCGGCCGCACTGTGGGCCAAGAAGTATCAGGACACCATGGGTGCGGCTGCGCCCCAACCGGATTGGTACAACTCGTCGCCATCGTCGGACAGCAGTCACAGTTTCGCCAGCGGTTCCGGCGGCGGGGATTTCGACAGTTTCGAGTCGGCGCTATCGTCATCGATCGGGGCGTACACCGCCTCGCAGTCGTCGTCCTCGTCGTCGGGTGGCGGTTCGTCGTCATCCGGCGGCGGTGGTGGCGGCGGAGGGGGAGGAGGAGGCGGATCATGGTGAGGCTGCTGTTGGTCCTCGTGCTGCTGCTTGCGGTGGCGGTGCTGGTGGGCATCGTCGTCGGATACAACAAGCTCAAGACCGCCGATGTGCGCGTCGCCGAGGCGCTCAGTGGCATCGACGTCGAACTGGCCCGCCGGGCGGCGCTGATCCCGGCGCTGGTGCACACCGTGGCGACCTATGCCACCCACGAAACGGCGGTCCTGGACCGGGCCAGCCGGGCTCAGGCGTCCCTGACCTCGGCGACCGGCGGTGCCTCGGTGGCCCGGCGCAGCACCGCCGAACGAGATCTCGACTCGGCGGTGACCCGCGTGCTGGCACTGGGATCGTCCTACCCGCAACTCAATTCGTCGAACAACTTCCTGAATCTGCAGGAGAACCTGACCGACTCTGAGAACAAGCTGGCGTTCGCCCGGCAGTACTACAACGATGCCGTGGCGACCCTCAACCGCCTGGTCGGAACCATCCCGTGGGTGTATCTCGCCGCGCTGGCCGGAGTGTCGGAGCGGGAGTACTACCAAACGCCGCAATAGGGCTCTGCGGCCTCCGAAAAACTTTGGCCGCTTTGGTCTCATGAGTCACATTTGCGGGGTTTTTGTCACCTGTTCGAACTAGTGTTCGAATCATGGTGGTGGGGTTGGTGCAGAGCCGGGACGCGGTGCAGGCCGCGTTGGCCGGTCACCGTGCCTCGACGGCGGCGCTGGTCGATGCGGATTTCACCGGGTTCGACACTGCGGAGTTGTTGGCGATGCAGTCTGAGCGTGAGCTGCAGGCGCGTACGCAGGCGATGATTGATCATCGGATCCAGGCGGCGTTGATGGCGCGGAGCAGTCCGCACGAGGTGGGTGGCAAGTCCTGGACCGATGTTCTTGCTACCCGGATGCGGATCAGTCGTAAGGAAGCGGCTCGGCGGGTGGCGGTGGCCGCGGATCTGGGGCCGCGTTATGCGGTGACTGGTCAGGAGTTGGCGCCGGTGTTGCCGGGGTGTGCTCAGGCGTTGTTGTCGGGGTCGATCAGTGCCGATCACGTCGCGATCGTGCGTGACACCTTGGCCAAGGCCGAAAAGTATGTGGGCGCTGGTGATCTGGCGCAGGTGGAGTCGGATCTGGTGGCCGCGGCCAGGCGCGATACTCCTGAAGCGTTGAAGGCGGCGGCGGACACGCTGTTGTATCTGCTGAATCAGGACGGTGATAGTCCTGATGTTGCTGCTCATTTGCGGGGGTTGCGGATGGGGAAGCAGGATCCTGACGGGTTGGTTCATGTGCAGGGTTGGTTGGATCCGGAGACGGCGGCGTATTTGGCTGCGGTCCTCGGGGTGTGGGGTCGGCCGGGTATCAACAACCCGGCTGATCCGGCACCGGTTCACAACCCGACACCCAACCCGCTCGACACCGATACCGGTACGCCAGCCGCCGACGGCGAGGCTGAGGCCGATATGCCCGACGTGTCCGACGCTCACGCCGGCGTGGCGGATGCCGATGTGTCCGAGGACGAGGCCGAGGTGGCCGATACCGATATGACTGCCCCTGATGCTGATACGCCAGATCCCGGTGCCGGTGCGGATGTGCCGGCGGCCTCGATCGAGCATGGCACTGCGCAAGATCGGCAGGACCAGGAGGCAGCGGCGAGTCGGGATACTCGGACCCAGGCTCAGCGCAATCACGATGCGCTCAAGGCGGTGCTGCGGGAGGTGTTGATGTCCAAGCGGCTCGGGCAGCATGGTGGTCTTCCGGTCACGGTGGTGGTGTCGACCACGTTGGCGGAGTTGGAGGCCGGCGCGGGGATCGCGGTCACCGGTTCGGGCATCCGGATGCCGATGACAGATCTCATCCGGTTGGCCTCGCACAGCTTTCACTACCTCGTCGTGTACAAACATCACACCGCTGAGCCGCTGTACATGGCCCGCACCAAGAGGTTGGCCACCAGGGCGCAACGGCTTTTGCTCTATGACCGGGATCGCGGGTGTACCCGTCCGGGGTGCACCGTGGCGGCCGATGAGTGTCAGGTCCATCACGCCGAAGCTGATTGGCAACACGGCGGACAGACCGACGCCCCTGGCCTCGCGCTGAGCTGTGGGCCCGACAACCGCCTGGTCGGGCTCGGCTGGACCACCAGCGTCGATCCCGCTACCGGCCGGGTCCACTGGCACCCACCGCCCCTGATGAACACCGGTCAGGACACCACCAATCACCACTTCCACCCCGAGGAACTACTCGTTGCCCCGGATGAAGCTGACGACGGGTAGAACCCGCCTCGATTCATCACGACCATGCTGATCCCGGTGTGGTGTCATCTGATGCACGGATTCCCAAAAGGAGTTCTGCCAAGGCACTTTCGGCCAAAAAGGAGCGTGGAGTCAGACTCCGTGCTCCCCGAGCCAGATTCGAATGCAAGACCGCTGACTGGGCATTGATGAGACGACGCATTAGGGGAGCAGCCGTCCGGCTCCCTAAACTGGTGCGGTGCGTCTTGTCTTTGCCGGAACTCCAGAGCCTGCCCTTCCGTCGTTGCAGCGGCTGATCGACTCGCCCCGCCACGAAGTGGTCGCGGTGCTGACCCGGCCGGACGCCGCCGCCGGACGTCGCGGAAAGCCCGCACCGTCGCCGGTCGCCAAGCTCGCGCTCGAGCACGACATACCGGTCCTGCGGCCGGCGAAGCCCAACTCCGACGAGTTCGTCGCCGAGCTGTCCGCGCTGGCACCGGACTGCTGTGCGGTGGTCGCCTACGGGGCGTTGCTGAGCGAGCGGCTACTCGCGGTGCCCCCACGCGGCTGGATCAACCTGCATTTCTCGTTGCTGCCGGCTTGGCGCGGGGCGGCCCCGGTGCAGGCCTCCCTGGCCGCCGGTGATGAGGTGACCGGGGCGACGACATTCCTGATCGAGCCGGCACTGGACTCAGGCCCGGTCTACGGCGTGGTCACCGAGCGGGTCCGCGACACCGATACCGCGGGCGATCTGCTTGGCCGGCTTGCCGATTCGGGTGCGGCACTACTGGAGTCCACGATGGACGGCATCGCCGAAGGCGCGCTGACGGCCGTGCCGCAGCCGGCCGACGGGGTGAGTCTGGCACCGAAGATCACCGTGGAGTCGGCCCGCGTGCGTTGGGATCTGCCCGCCCACGTCATCGACCGCCAGATCCGTTCGGTCACCCCGAATCCCGGAGCCTGGACGATGATCGGAGACCTGCGCGTCAAGGTCGGTCCGGTATCCGTGGATACCTCGGCAGATCCGTTGGCGCCCGGCGAAATCCGCGTCGAACGCAACGCGGTCCTGGTCGGCACGGGCTCGCAGCCGGCTCGGCTCGGGCAGATCCAGCCACCCGGCAAGAAACTGATGAACGCCGCCGACTGGGCCCGCGGCGCGCGGCTGGAGGAATCGGTGCGCGCATCATGAGCAGGCCCTCGAACCGGTCGAACTGCCCGCCGCAACGCAGCCGGCAGCACCGGCGCAACCCGCTGGACCCCGCCCGCCGGGCGGCCTTCGACGTGCTGCGTGCGGTGTCGGAGCGCGATTCCTACGCCAACCTGGCCCTGCCCGCCCTGTTGCGGGAGCGGGGGATCGAGGGTCGTGACGCGGCGTTCGCCACCGAACTGACCTACGGCGCATGCCGAACCCGGGGCCTCCTGGACGCGGTCATCGAGGCGGCGGCCGGGCGACCGCCCGATCGGATCGACCCCGTGCTGCTCGACCTGCTGCGGCTCGGCACCTACCAGCTGCTGCGGACCCGGGTTGAGCCGCACGCCGCGGTGTCCACCACCGTCGAACAGGCTGGCATCGAATTCGACTCGGCCCGAGCAGGTTTCGTCAACGGCGTGCTGCGGACCATCTCGCGGAGCACCGAGGGCGAATGGATGGAGAAGCTGGCGCCGCCGGCGGCCACCGATCCGGTCGGGCACGCCGCGTTCCTCCACGCCCACCCGCGCTGGATCGCCCAGGCCTTCACCGACGCGCTGGGCGCCCGGGCCGGGGAACTCGACGCCCTGCTGGCCAGTGACGACGAGCGCCCGGTGGTGCATCTGGCCGCCCGGCCCACCGCGCTGACCGCGGCCGAGCTGGCCGCACAGACCGACGGCACCGTCGGCCGGTATTCGCCCTACGCCGTCTACCTGCCCGGTGGTGACCCCGGGCAACTCGCGGCAGTACGTGACGGCGCTGCCCAGGTACAGGACGAGGGCAGCCAGCTGGTGGCTCGCGCGCTGACGCTGGCCGAACTCGACGGCTCCGACACCGGCCGCTGGCTCGATCTGTGCGCGGGACCGGGCGGCAAGACCGCGCTGCTGGCCGCGATCGGTGCGGCCTCGGGGGCCCGGGTCACCGCCGTCGAACCGGCGCCACGGCGCGCCGATCTGGTCGAGGAGAACACCCGCGGACTCGACGTCGACGTGCACCGCGTGGACGGGCGGGACTCCGATCTGGAACCCGGGTTCGACCGGGTGCTGGTCGACGCCCCGTGCACCGGGCTGGGTGCACTGCGCCGGCGCCCGGAGGCGCGGTGGCGGCGTCAGCCCGGCGACGTGCCCGGTCTGGCGAAACTGCAGCGTGAGCTGCTCGCCGCGGCCATCAAGCTCACCCGGCCCGGTGGTGTGGTGCTCTACGCGACCTGCTCGCCGCACCTGGCCGAAACGGTCGGCGTGGTGGCCGACGCCGTGCGCCGCCATCCGGTGACCCAACTGGACACCCGGGAGTTGTTTGCCCCGGCCGACGACCTCGGCGACGGACCGCACGTTCAGCTGTGGCCGCACCGGCAGGGCACCGATGCAATGTTCGCGGCCGCGCTGAAAGTCGGATGAGCGCTTGCGCGAAAACCATCAAGATAGGGTGAACGCCATGGCAGAACCCCTGATCGCCCCATCCATCCTGTCCGCCGACTTCGCGCGGCTGTCCGATGAGGTCGCCGCGGTGGCCGGGGCCGACTGGCTGCATGTGGACGTCATGGACAACCACTTCGTACCCAACCTCACGCTGGGCCTACCGGTGGTGGAGTCCCTGCTCAAGGTGACCGACATCCCGATGGACTGCCATCTGATGATCGATCAGCCGGAACGCTGGGCGCCGCCGTACGCCGAGGCGGGCGCCTACAACGTCACGTTCCACGCGGAGGCGACCGACAACCCGATCGCCGTCGCCCGCGACATCCGTGCCGCCGGCTCCAAGGCCGGGCTGTCGGTGAAACCGGGCACCCCGTTGGAGCCGTACCTGGAGATCCTCAAGGAGTTCGACACGCTGCTGGTGATGTCGGTGGAGCCCGGGTTCGGTGGGCAGAAGTTCATCCCGGAGGTGCTGGCGAAGGTGGGCACCGCGCGGCGACTCGTTGATGCCGGTGAGCTGACCATCGTCGTCGAGATCGACGGCGGCATCAACGCCGACACCATCGAGCAGGCGGCCGAGGCCGGTGTGGACTGCTTCGTCGCGGGGTCCGCGGTGTACAGCGCCGCCGATCCGGCCGCCGCGGTGAAATCCCTGCGTCAGCAGGCCGCGAGCGCCTCCAAACATCTGACGCTATGACGTTCGAGGCCGCGATGCGGCTGGCCATCGAGCAGGCCGAGCAAGTCAAGGGCTCGACATATCCCAATCCGCCGGTCGGGGCGGTGATCCTGGACCGAGACGGGCAGATCGTCGGTGTCGGCGGGACACAGCCCGTCGGCGGCCCGCACGCCGAGGTGGTGGCGTTGCAGGCGGCGGGGGACCGGGCCAAGGGTGGCACGGCCGTGGTCACCCTCGAGCCGTGCAATCACCACGGCCGAACCCCGCCGTGCGTGGATGCGCTTCTGGCGTCCGGGGTTTCGGCCGTCGTCTATGCGGTGTCCGATCCCAACCCGGCGGCGGCAGGCGGAGCGCAACGGCTCGTCGATGCCGGCGTCACCGTCAGCCCAGGGTTGTCGGCCGAGGAGGTCGAACTGGGTCCGCTGCGCGAGTGGCTGCACAAGCAGCGCACCGGATTGCCTCACGTCACATGGAAATTCGCCACCAGCGTGGACGGCCGCAGCGCTGCGGCTGATGGCTCCAGCCAGTGGATCACCAGTGAAGCGGCCCGTGCGGATGTCCATTGCAAGCGGGCTGCTGCCGACGCGATCGTGGTCGGGACCGGGACGGTGTTCTTCGACGATCCCACGCTGACCGCACGTCGCTCCGACGGCACCCTGACCGACCATCAACCCCTGCGGGTCGTGGTCGGGATGCGCGAGGTGTCACTGGACGCCAAGGTGCTCAACGACGACTCGCACACCATGCTGATCCGCACGCATGATCCGCATGAGGTCATGCGCTCGCTGGGGGACCGGACCGACGTGCTCCTGGAGGGTGGGCCCACGCTGGCTGGCGCCTTCCTGCGGGCCGGTGTGGTCAACCGGATCCTGGCCTACGTGGCGCCGATCCTGCTGGGCGGGCCGATCACCGCGGTCGACGACATCGGCGTGCCCAGCATCGGCCATGCCCAGCGGTGGCGGTTCGACGGCATCAGGGCAATCGGGCCGGATGTTCGGCTGAGCCTCGTGCCCAATTGATTCCGAACTCGCAGCGCGTCGTCAGCAAACTTAGGGTGACCTAAGTTAAGCTCGTGTGACGACCGAGCGTCGGCGGCAATGATCGGTACACTCGTACCAAAGCGCGTTCACTGCCGAATACGCGCCGGGTGAACACGAGCAAAGGACGCGAGCATGACTGCACTGCAGGACTGGCTCACCATCCCCGCGGCAACTCCCCGCACCCTTCGGGCGCTGGTGCGCGCCCCGCTGCGCATCGTGCTGCCCGGCCGGCCGATAGAGGCCGACCGGGCGCCACGATTGCTGCGCCCCGGGGTGGAGCGCTGCTGAACCGGTCAGCTGGAGCGGTGCCGCCCTGGCTGCTGTTGTCGCGGTAGCTGCGCCGTTTCGTCGGCGTCCTGGGGCCGCAGGGCCTGCGTGGGCAGATCCAGCATCTCGGTCGGGGCATCGCCGCCGTCACCCGGTCCACCGACTTCCGACGGATCGGGCTCGTCGACGTGGACGTGACGAGCCGCGATCACCAGGCCGAGCACCGCGCCCACGACGCAGACCAGCGCGGTGATCCCGAAGATGTCGCCGTACATCGACACGTACGCCTCGCGATAGCGAGTGGCCTGGGACGCCAGCCGCTCCTGCAACGACATCTCGCTCGCACTTGCGGCGGCCGACAGGCTGGCCAGGTGCTGATTGAACCGGTACAGGCCCCAGGCGGACAGGGCCGCCATTCCGATCAGCATGCCGATCATCCGGGCCACCACGACGAACGCCGAGGCGATACCGTGCTGTGCGGCAGGGACTACCCGCAGCGTCGCCGAGGTGAGCGGAGCGATCACCAGGCCGAGCCCAAGGCCCACGATCGCCAGATCGGTGTCCAGCACCGGCAGCCGGAACAGCACCAGGTCGTGATACTCGTCGAGCACGGTGATCGACCACTTGGTGATCAGCCAGAACCCGCCGGCCGCGATCATCAGGCCGACGAAGCTGACTATGCGATCCCCGACGCGGGTGGCGATCCAGCCGCCGATGAGCGCGCCGATCGGCAGGGCGATCAGGAACCGCAGCAGCAGGAACGCGGCCTCGTACTTGTCCTTGCCCAGCACGCCCTGGCCGAACAGCTCGACGTTGACGAGCGTCACCATCAGGGCGGCACCGGTGCACAACGAGGCGGCGAGCGCGGCCAGGAACGGCATGAACTTGACCCCCGCCGGCTCGATCAGCCGGGTGCGGGCGACCTTCTCCCACACGAAGAACGCGATCGTGGCCACCAGGGCCCCGATGAGGACCGGAAGGCCCCAGCTGGGCAGCACCTGTTTGCCGTCCGGTTCGGGGTTGTACAGGCCCACCACGGCCAGGCCCAGGGCGATCGCCAGCAGAGTGCCGCCGATGACGTCGACCTTCTCCGGGTGATCGCTCGGTTGCTTGCCCGGCAGGCTGAAATGGATCATCACCATCGCGATGACGGCCAGCGGCACGTTGATCCAGAACACCGACTGCCAGTGATGGAACAGGGCGACCGCGCCGATGCCGTACAGCGGGCCCAGGACGCTGCCGAACTCCTGTGCCGCACCGACACCGCCGAGCACTGCGGCGCGGCTACGTGCGGCCCACAGATCGGCGGCCAGCGCCAGGGTCACCGGGAGCAGTGCCCCGCTGGCGACGCCCTGCACCACCCGGCCGATGACCAGCATGGTCAGGTCGCCCGACAGCGCGGTGATCACCGAGCCGACCGCGAAACCGGCCAGACCGACCTGGATCAGCATCTTGCGCCCGAACCGGTCCGAGGCCCGGCCCAGCAGCGGCATGGCCGCGATGTAACCCAGTAGATACCCGGTGATGATGGGCGTGACCTGCTGGATCTTGTTGATGGCGATACCTACGTCGCTCATGATGTCGGTCATGATCGTGACCACGACGTAGGTGTCGAGCGCGCCCAGCAGCACGGCGAGGCTGCCCGCGCTGATCGCGATGTGGCGGTTGCGGCCGGCGCTCACCGACTGCGCGGCTCGCATCAGGAAGCGGGCTTGGTGACGGTGACCTGCTTGCCCCAGTCAGACAGGGTCATGGTGACGCTGTTTCCGGGGGTGGGTTCGAGCTTGGCCTGCAGCAGGGTGTGGTTGCCGTCCTCGGTGATCCACGCGGTTCCCGGGACCGGGCCGTCTGCCTTGAGCTGCGGGGCGATCTTGTTGACCGCGTCGGCGCTGACGGTGCCGGTCACCCGGACCGCCTCGGTGCCGTTGATCGCCTCACGGCCGTCGGCCTTCGGGTCGCTGAAGTTGGCCAGGACGTTGGCCAGGCCGTTGTCCGGGTTCAGGATCGCCGAGATGTCGTAGATGTTGGCGGCGGCTCCGTAGTTGGAGAGCGGATCGCCGGGGGTCAGCGCCGCGTAGAGGTCGCCGCCGGCCACGACGAACTTCGCATCGGCCAGTTTCTGGCCCGCGAACAGCAGATCGGCGGTGCCCTCGGCAGCCACCTCCGGGGTGTTGGTCAGGTCACCGTCGAGCTTCTCCACCGGGAGGCCGTCGATCGTGCCCTGCACGGTCAGCAGCAGGTGCACGCTCTGCTGGGCCTTGGTGCTGGCCGAAGACTCCTGCAGCAGCTGGGCCGCGTCGGGCAGTGGGTCGGACGACTTCTCCGAGGACGACGACGAGCAGCCCGCGACAAGCGCGGCCGCCGCGAACAGAATTGCGAGTAAGGACTGGACTGCGAAGCGTGGGCGCGTCTGCATGACTGCATCGTAGAGGCTCGCGGCGGGCGGTCGTTTTCTCCAACCCGCAGTAGAGGCGAATACTCTGGTCGCGTGTTCACCGGAATCGTTGAAGAGCTGGGTGTCCTGGTCGAGAAGGAAGAGCTGACCGACGCCTCCAGATTGGCCATCCGCGGGCCGGTCGTCACCGCCGACGCGCGTCACGGCGATTCGATCGCCGTGAACGGGGTGTGTCTGACCGTCGTCGAGGTCCGGCAGGACGGGGTGTTCACCGCCGATGTCATGGCTGAGACGCTGAATCGCTCCAGCCTGCAGAAGCTCGATGTCGGCAGCCGCGTGAACCTCGAACGCGCCGCTGCGGTCAACAGTCGCCTCGGTGGCCACATCGTGCAGGGCCACGTGGACGGCACCGGCACTGTGATCTCGCGCACCCCGTCGGAGCACTGGGATGTGGTGCGCATCAGCCTTCCCGCGGCACTGTCGCGCTATGTCGTGGAGAAGGGCTCGATCACTGTCGACGGGGTGTCGCTGACGGTGTCCGCGGTGGCCGATGACTGGTTCGAGGTGTCGCTGATCCCCACCACCCGCGAGCTCACGACCGTGGGGCACGCCGACATCGGCGCGCACCTCAACCTCGAGGTGGACATCATCGCCAAATACGTGGAACGGCTGATGGCCGGTCCCGGTGAGTAAGAGCTGGCAATAACCGCTGGATTTCGGTGGTTCATACTGGAGTGGCGATTGGGTCCCGCAGTTGGGACCCGGCATTCGAACAGGCAAGGTGGCGCAGATGACCAGGCTCGATTCCGTCGAGAGGGCGATAGCCGATATCGCGGCGGGCAAAGCCGTGGTGGTGATCGACGACGAAGACCGCGAGAACGAGGGCGATCTGATCTTCGCTGCCGAGAAGGCCACTCCGGAACTCGTTGCGTTCATGGTCCGCTACACCTCGGGCTATCTGTGCGTGCCGCTCGACGGTGAGATCTGCGACCGGCTCGGCCTGTTGCCGATGTATGCGGTGAACCAGGACAAGCACGGCACCGCCTACACCGTCACGGTGGATGCGAAAAAGGATGTGGGAACCGGTATCTCGGCCTCCGACCGGGCCACCACGATGCGGGCCCTGGCCGATCCCTCCACCGTCGCCGACGACTTCACCAAACCCGGACACGTGGTTCCGTTGCGTGCCAAGGACGGTGGCGTGCTGCGCCGCCCCGGGCACACCGAGGCCGCCGTGGATCTGGCCCGCCTGGCCGGGCTGCAGCCCGCCGGCGCGATCTGCGAGATCGTCAGTCAGAAGGACGAAGGCGACATGGCGCGCACCGACGAGTTGCGCGTCTTCGCCGATGATCACGACCTCGCGCTGATCTCCATCGCCGATCTGATCGAGTGGCGGCGCAAGCACGAGAAGCACATCGAGCGCATCGCCGAGGCGCGGATCCCGACCCGCCATGGCGAGTTCCGGGCGGTGGGCTACAAGAGCATCTACGAGGATGTCGAGCATGTGGCGTTGGTCCGCGGGGACATTTCCGGGCCGGCCAGCGACGGGCACGACGTACTGGTCCGGGTGCACTCCGAATGCCTGACCGGCGACGTCTTCGGTTCGCGCCGCTGTGACTGTGGCCCGCAGCTGGACGCCGCTATGGCCATGGTGGCGCGCGAAGGCCGGGGCGTCGTTCTGTACATGCGCGGGCACGAGGGCCGCGGTATCGGTCTGATGCACAAGCTGCAGGCCTATCAATTGCAGGACGCCGGCGAGGACACCGTCGATGCGAATCTGAAACTCGGCCTGCCCGCCGACGCGCGCGATTACGGCATCGGGGCGCAGATCCTGGTCGACCTCGGTATCCGGTCGATGCGACTGCTGACCAACAACCCGGCCAAGCGGGTCGGCCTGGACGGCTACGGGCTGCACATCATCGAGCGGGTGCCGCTTCCGGTGCGTGCCAATTCCGAGAACATCCGCTACCTGATGACCAAGCGGGACCGGATGGGTCACGACCTGATCGGCCTCGAAGATTACGACGAAGCGGTGAGCATGGACGACTACGACGAGGCGGTGTACCTGCTCGGTGACCGCAGGCCGCCCAGCGCGACCGATTCGGGTTCGAGCCTGTGAGCGGCGTCGGAGTTCCGGACCTGCCCCAGGTCGACGCGTCGGATGTGAAGCTGGCGATCGTGGCCAGCACCTGGCACACCAAGATCTGCGATGCGCTGCTCGAGGGTGCGGGCAAGGTCGCCCTCGAGGCGGGCATCACCGAGCCCACCGTGGTGCGGGTTCTCGGAGCCATCGAAATCCCGGTCGTGGCACAGGCATTGGCGGCAACGCATGACGCGGTGGTGGCATTGGGAGTGGTGATCCGGGGTCAGACCCCGCATTTCGACTATGTGTGCGACGCGGTGACGCAGGGCTTGACCCGGGTATCTCTGGATGCGTCGACCCCGGTCGCCAACGGCGTGCTCACCACCGATAATGAGGCCCAGGCCCTCGACCGCGCCGGGCTCCCGGATTCCACCGAGGACAAGGGCGCCCAGGCGGCCGCCGCAGCGCTGTCCACCGCGCTGACGCTTCGCGAGATCCGCGCCAACGCGTGACCGCACCGATGACCGACAAGAAGACCGCGGACAGCTGGGATATTGACATCCGGCCGTACCGGACACCGTATTTCGCCTACGGGGCGGCGCTGATCATTCTGCTGGCCCACGTCACCGTCGGTGCGCTGTTGAAGGTCGGGTCCACCGGCGTGGTGTTCCAGACCTCCGACCAGGTGGCCATCGCCTTGCTGGGCGCGATCATCGCCGCGGTGGTGCTGTTGTTCGCCCGGCCGCGGCTGCGGATCGGCCCGTCCGGCGTGGCGGTGCGGAACCTGGTCAGCTTCAAGCTGATTCCCTGGTCCGACGTCCTAGGCCTGTCGTTTCCGGTGGGCGCCCGGTGGGCCCGTCTGGACCTGCCCGATGACGAGTACATCCCGGTGATGGCCATTCAGGCGATCGACAAGGGCCGCGCCGTGCAGGCCATGGACCAGGCCCGCGACGCCATCGGCCGGTACCGCTCAGACCTCAGCTGAGACCGGGCGTCAGCCGGCGTCGCCGAGCACCACACCCTCGCGGCGCGGATCGGCTCCGCCGATCCAGCCCGACGGCGTGCGCACCAGTGCCGACAGGCCGCTGGACTGGTCGGCCAGCGACACCTGGTGGCCCAGTGCCCGCAGGCCCTCGACCAGCTGATCGCGGTCCCCGTTGGCGACGGTGTCGACCGACGGATGTTCTCCGCCGACGTTGGTGACCGGGGTGTTGGCCGCCCCGAAGTCGATCATGGACACCGCCTGCTGGGGGTCCAGGTTCCAATCCATGATGCCGACAAGGGTTTTCACGACGAATTGGATGATCACCGAGCCGCCTGGGGAGCCGAGCACCGCGTAGAGCGGCCCCCGTTGCGGCCCGGCCTTGTCGAACACCAGGGTCGGTGCCATGGTGCTGCGTGGCCGCTTGCCGGGCTGGACGCGGTTGGGTATCGGCCGGCCCTCGGTGCTGATCGGTTCGGCGGAGAAGTCGGTGAGCTGGTTGTTGAGCAGGAACCCGTCGACCATGTGGAACGAACCGAACGCGGACTCGATCGTGGTGGTCAGGGATGCGGCGTTGCCGAAGCTGTCGATCACGCTGATCTGACTGGTGCCGTGCTCGGGTGGCGGCGGGACGGTGATCGGCGGTGCGAAATCGCCGGGCCTGGCCGTACCCATGGTGTGGTTCCGGGAGATCAGGGCGGCGCGGCCGGTGAGGTAGGCGCCGTTGAGCAGTGTCTCGGGCGAGCCGCCGGGCAGCGGGACGAAATCGGTGTCGGCGATGTAGCGGTCACGATCGGCGTAGGCGAGCCGTTCGGCCTCCGAGATGAGGTGTACCCCGGTCACCGACGGATGTCCGCCGTTGAGGTCGACCCGGGTCGGCTTGTAGTCGCTCATCGGGAAGTGCTCGAGCATGCCGAGGGTGGCGGCCACCGCGATGCCGCCCGATGACGGCGGCGGCATACCGCAGACCTCGCGGCCGCGGTAGGTGGTGCAGAGCGGTTCGCGTTGTTCGACGGTGTAGGTCGCGAGGTCCTGCTCGGTCAGGGTGCCCGGGGTCCGGCCGCCGGCACCGTCGGCGGTGGCGGCCACGACCGCCCGCGCGATGTCGCCGGTGTAGAACGCCTGAGCGCCCTCGGATGCGATGGCGCCCAGCGTTTTCGCATAGGCCGGGTTGGTCATGCGGGTACCCACCGGCTTGGGACTGCCGTCGGGATTGAGGAAGTAACCGCTCGCGCCGGGGTCGAGGCGGAGTTGGGGTGCGGCGTCGGCGATCGCCGCGGCCAGACGCGGGCTGACGTCGAATCCGTCGTCGGCCATCGAGACGGCCGGGTCGAACAAGTCGCGCCAGGTCTTCTTGCCGAACTGGCGGTGGACGTCGTCGAGCAGACGCACGATGCCCGGCACGCCGATGGAGCGGCCCGATGACCGCGCGTCGGGTTTCGGGGCGGTCCGGTCCGTGTCGGACACCCAGCGCAGGTAGTTCTCGGTCGCCGCGGCCGGTGCCGTCTCGCGCCCGTCGTAGGCCCGCACCGCCCGGCCGGCCGCGTCGTAGTAGAGCAGGAAGCCACCGCCCCCGATCCCGGACGACTGGGGTTCGACGAGGCCGAGCACCGCCTGCGCGGTGACCAACGCATCGGCGGCCGTGCCGCCGTCGCGCAACACCTTGCACGCGGCCTCGGTGGCCAGTGGATTGGCGGTGGCAACCGCGTAGGTGGTGGTGCGGACGGCCGTCATGTCGCTGCGGTAGCCGGTGCCGATCTCTGGGTTGGTGGCCAGGTCCCGCGGTGGCGCCGGTGCCGCCGGGCCGGCCGGCGGCGGAGGGGGAGGAGGTTTGGGTAGAGGCGTGCCGTTCGACACAATCTCGCACGGTGCGGCGACGGTCCTCGCCGGGCGCCGACCGTCACCGGCGCATCCGGCAAGGACGACGGCGATGACACTGAGCAGGGCGATGACCGAACGCGTGGACGCCAGCAACCGCACACCTCGACGGTAGCGGAGTTCGGTCGGATCGCGGCAGTAACCTGGAAACCGTGCCCGATCCAGCGACGTACCGGCCGGCGCCCGGATCGATACCAGTGGAGCCCGGTGTGTACCGGTTCCGGGACCCGCACGGTCGGGTCATCTACGTCGGCAAGGCCAAGAGCCTGCGCAGCCGGCTGACGTCGTATTTCGCCGATGTCGCGAGCCTCGCGCCGCGCACTCGGCAGATGGTGATGACGGCCGGCAGTGTCGAGTGGACGGTGGTCACCACCGAGGTCGAGGCACTCCAGCTGGAATACAACTGGATCAAGGAATTCGATCCCCGCTTCAACATCCGTTACCGGGATGACAAGACGTACCCGGTGCTCGCGGTCACACTCAACGAGGAATACCCGCGGCTGATGGTGTACCGCGGGCCGCGCCGCAAGGGGGTCCGGTACTTCGGGCCGTATTCGCATGCGTGGGCCATCCGGGAAACTCTCGATCTGCTCACCCGCGTGTTTCCGGCCAGGACCTGCTCGGCCGGAGTGTTCAAGCGGCACAGGCAGATCGACCGTCCGTGCCTGCTCGGCTACATCGACAAGTGCTCGGCGCCGTGCGTCGGCCGGGTCAGCGCCGAGGAACACCGGCGGATCGTGCTGGACTTCTGCGATTTCCTGGCCGGCAAGACCGATCGGCTGGCCCGCGACATGGAACAGCAGATGACCGCCGCCGCCGAGGAACTGGACTTCGAGCGGGCCGCCCGGTTACGCGACGACATCGCGGCGCTCAAGCGGGCGCTGGAGAAGCAGGCCGTGGTCCTCGGCGACGGCACCGATGCCGATGTGGTGGCGTTCGCCGACGACGATCTCGAAGCGGCCGTACAGGTGTTCCACGTTCGCGGTGGCCGGGTGCGGGGTCAGCGGGGCTGGATCGTCGAGAAGTCTTCGGAGCCGGAGGCGACCCGTGATTCGGCTCCAGAACAATCCGGACAAGAGCACCTCGTCGAGCAATTCCTCACCCAGTTCTACGGCGAGCAGGCCGAACTCGGTGGGGCGGCCGACGAGGCCACCAATCCGGTGCCGCGCGAGGTTCTGGTCCCGGTGCTGCCGCCGAACGCCGACGAGTTGTCGGCCTGGTTGTCCGGGCTTCGCGGTTCGCGGGTCAGCCTGCGGGTGCCGGTGCGCGGCGACAAGCGCACCCTGGCCGAGACCGTGCAACGCAACGCACATGAGGCGCTGGCCCAGCACAAGCTCAAGCGCGCCGGCGATTTCAATGCGAGATCGGAAGCGCTGCAGAGCATTCAGGACTCCCTCGGCCTGGCTGATGCCCCGCTGCGGATCGAATGCGTCGACATCAGCCATGTGCAGGGCACCGATGTGGTCGCGTCGCTGGTCGTGTTCGAGGACGGGTTGCCCCGCAAGTCGGACTACCGCCACTACGCCATCCGTGAGGCCGCCGGCGACGGACGCTCCGATGACGTCGCCTCCATCGCGGAGGTGACCCGCCGCCGATTCCTGCGGCACGTCGCCGATGCGCAGCCCGAGCCGGGAACCGAGCAGCGACCCCGCCGGTTCGCTTATCCGCCGAACCTGTTCGTGGTGGACGGCGGTGCCCCTCAGGTCAATGCGGCGTCCGCGGTGCTCGAAGAACTGGGCGTCACCGACGTCGCGGTGATCGGACTGGCCAAGCGCCTTGAGGAGGTGTGGGTGCCGTCCGAGCCCGATCCGGTGATCTTCCCCCGCAACAGCGAGGGCCTGTATCTGTTGCAGCGGGTCCGGGACGAGGCCCACCGGTTCGCCATCAGCTATCACCGCAGCAAACGCTCCAAGCGGATGACGGCGTCGGCGCTCGACTCGGTGCGCGGGTTGGGCGAACAGCGCCGCAAGGCACTGGTGACGCATTTCGGCTCGGTGGCCCGGCTCAAGGACGCCACGGTCGAGGACATCACCGCGGTGCCGGGGATCGGGGTGGCGACGGCGAAGGCGGTGCTCGCTGCGTTGCACGGCGGCGAGCCGCCGAATGGGAATGGCGGGGAGCCGCCGAACGGGAATGGTGGGGAGCCGCCAGATCGGTCAGGCGGCGAGCCGGCGACGGTCGAAAGTGGTGATCCGCTAAGTGAGAACAGCGCCGGACTGGGCGATTCAGGGGCGCCCGCAACGGTTATCGAGGATGATCGACGCAGGGTGTCGGGATGACGGGTAACGGGGACATGAGAAGCCAGGCGGATCGCGCATGAACGAACATCTGCGCGAGGGCGGCATCGTCGGTGGTGCGGATGCGGATTCGGGCATCGATGTGGTTCTGGTCACTGGCCTGTCCGGGGCTGGGCGCGGGACGGCGGCCAAGGTTTTGGAGGACCTCGGCTGGTATGTCGCCGACAACCTGCCGCCGGAACTGATCGCGAGAATGGTCGAGCTGGGGTTGGCCGCGGGATCGCGGATCACCCAGCTGGCGGTGGTGATGGACGTGCGGTCGCGCGGATTCACCGGTGATCTCGATTGGGTGCGCAACGAGTTGGCGGCGCGCAGCATCACCCCGCGGGTGTTGTTCCTGGAGGCCTCGGATGACATCCTGGTGCGCCGCTATGAGCAGAATCGACGCAGTCACCCGCTGCAGGGCACGCAGACCCTCGCCGAGGGAATCGCCGCCGAGCGGGCGTTGCTGGCGCCGGTGCGCGCGGCCGCAGATCTGGTGATCGACACCTCCGCGCTGCCGGTGCCCGCGTTGCGCGAGAGCATCGAGCGGGCCTTCGGCGGCGAGACCGTCGCGTACACGAATGTCACCGTCGAGTCGTTCGGATATAAATACGGACTGCCGATGGATGCGGATACGGTGATGGATGTTCGGTTCCTGCCGAACCCGCATTGGGTCGACGAGTTGCGTCCGCACAGCGGCCAGCATCCGGATGTGCGTGACTACGTGCTCGGCCAACCGGGAGCCAGGGAGTTTCTCGATACCTACCATCGGCTGTTGGACGTGGTGATCGCCGGGTACCGCCGGGAGGGGAAGCGTTATATGACCGTCGCCATCGGCTGTACTGGCGGCAAACATCGCAGCGTGGCGATCGCCGAGGCACTGGCGGAGCGGTTGCAGGGCGGTGACGGGCTCACCGTGCACGTGCTGCACCGGGATCTGGGCCGCGAATGACGGCCCGCATCGTCGCCCTCGGTGGAGGGCATGGGTTGTACGCCACGTTGTCGGCCGCCCGGCGGCTCAGCCCACACGTGACGGCCGTGGTGACGGTGGCCGACGACGGCGGTTCGTCGGGGCGGTTGCGCAGCGAACTCGATGTGGTACCTCCGGGTGATTTGCGAATGGCGTTGGCGGCGTTGGCTTCCGACAGCCCGCATGGCCGCTTGTGGGCGACCATCATCCAGCACCGGTTCGGGGGGAGCGGCGCGCTGGCCGGTCATCCGATCGGCAATCTGATTTTGGCCGGCCTCAGCGAGGTGCTGGCCGATCCGGTTGCCGCACTCGACGAACTCGGGCGCATCCTGGGAGTCAAGGGCCGGGTACTGCCGATGTGTCCGATCGCCTTGCAGATCGAGGCCGACGTCGCGGGCCTGGAGTCGGATCCCCGGATGAGCCGGGTGATCCGCGGTCAGGTGGCGATCGCCACCACGGTGGGCAAGGTGCGCCGGGTGCGGCTGTTGCCGGGCGATCCACCGGCCACCCGGCAGGCTGTCGAGGCCATCATGAGTGCCGATCTGGTGGTGCTCGGACCGGGGTCGTGGTTCACCAGCGTGATCCCGCATGTGCTGGTTCCGCAGTTGGCAGCGGCATTGCGCGCGACGACGGCGCGCCGTGCGCTCGTGCTGAATCTGGCGGCCGAGCCGGGCGAGACGGCGGGATTCTCGGCGGAGCGTCACATCCATGTTCTGGCCCAGCATGCCCCCGACTTCAGCGTGCATGACATCATCGTCGATGCCAGCCGGGTGCCGAGCGACCGTGAACGGGAGCAACTCAGCCGCACCGCCAACATCCTCAACGCCAGAGTTGAGTTTGCTGACGTGTCTCGACCTGGTACACCTTTACATGACCCGGCGAAGTTGGCCGCGGTGCTGGAGGGGGTCCGGTTACGTGCGTTGGGGCCCGGGCGGGCCGTGCAGGAGCCCACCGTTCCCACGCCCGCTGCGAGGTCTGTCGACGTTGGGCACCACGAGCCGGCGCCGAATACACCGAGAGGGGACGATCCGTGGCGATGACAGCCGAAGTGAAGGACGAGCTGAGCCGCCTGGTAGTCAACTCGGTGAGCGCTCGCCGCGCGGAGGTGGCGTCATTGTTGCGCTTTGCCGGCGGCCTGCACATCGTGGCCGGCCGGGTGGTGGTCGAAGCCGAGGTGGACCTCGGGATCATCGCGCGTCGGCTGCGCAAGGACATCTACGACCTGTACGGCTACAACGCAGTGGTGCACGTGCTGTCGGCCAGTGGGATCCGGAAGAACACCCGCTATGTCGTGCGGGTGGCCGCCGACGGCGAGGCGTTGGCCCGGCAGACCGGCCTGCTCGACCTTCGTGGCCGCCCCGTCCGGGGGCTGCCCGCACAGGTCGTCGGCGGCAGCGTCGGTGACGCCGAGGCCGCATGGCGCGGGGCGTTCCTCGCGCACGGCTCGTTGACCGAGCCGGGGCGGTCGTCCGCGCTTGAGGTCAGCTGCCCGGGTCCCGAGGCGGCCCTGGCCTTGGTCGGTGCCGCGCGCCGGCTCGGCGTGAGTGCCAAGGCCCGCGAGGTCCGCGGCAGTGACCGCGTCGTGGTGCGCGACGGCGAGGCGATCGGTGCGCTGCTGACCCGAATGGGCGCCCAGGACACCCGGTTGACGTGGGAGGAACGGCGGATGCGCCGCGAGGTCCGCGCCACGGCCAACCGACTGGCGAATTTTGACGACGCGAACCTGCGCCGGTCGGCGCGGGCCGCGGTCGCCGCCGCCGCCCGCGTGGAGCGCGCGCTGGAGATCCTGGGTGACGGCGTACCCGATCACCTGGCCGCGGCGGGCAAGCTGCGCGTGGAGCATCGGCAGGCGTCGCTGGAGGAACTGGGTCGGCTCGCCGATCCGCCCATGACGAAAGACGCTGTGGCCGGCCGTATCCGGCGCCTGCTGTCGATGGCCGATCGCAAGGCCAAGCAGGAGGGGCTGCCCGACACCGAGTCGGCGGTGACGCCGGACCTGCTCGACGACGCCTGATCGTTCGGCGCGCACACCTCGTCGGGGGTCAACGGGCGGCGCCTCAGATCCGTTGAGCCGCAAGACTCGGTCATGTGCGACGGGCTGGCACCGGGTCCTACCCACCTCGCAGTCATCCGTGAGCGGCATCCGCGGCAGACCGGATCTGATCCGCGAGTTTCGCCGCTCCGAAACAACGGGCACTTAACACCCGGTCGGGGGTACGGACGACAACGATTTTGGTCACGAGACCCGGCATCAGCTCCACCGACTCGACGTGCCGAAGAGCCAGTACAACGTCCAAGCTTCCGTTTTGGAGTGACCGGTTGGCGGTATTGGGGTGAAACTCCACTGTTGTGGTTGTCAGCGTCAGTCGGCCGCCGACCCACAGCCCGCCGTAGCGCTGCCGTGACCGGTCGATCCAACGTGTGCTGCCTGAGCTTGTTTGCGCAGCGAGTCGTCCCAGCGCGTTGACTTCGGCGTCCTCGATGAGGGCGTTCGCCGTCTTGGAAGTGATCACAGTCACGGCGGCAAACCTAACAGGGGCAGTGCCGGTCCAGTCGTCGTTGCGGTGCTGCTGCCCGGCCATTGGACTGGAGTCTGCAATTTCCGGAGGACTCTGGCATCGCGGTCCTTCGAATCGAAGGGTGCCCGAGCGATGAGACTTGGAAATCCGCCGAGTTTTACGACCGTACCGTTTACCTTGGCCGGGGTGACCACCGGCGGCGACCGGCCCCCTGACGGGGGACCACGATGGAGGCGAATCATGAGGAGCGGCACGGACATCGGTCCTCCCAATGAGCACGATGGCGTCGCACTCAAGCGCCCGTTGCGTACCAAAGACGTTGAGGGAATACACGAAATCCAACTCGACGCGGGGACCGAGGGAACCATCGTGTTCATCGGCGAGCGTCCTGGGCAGCCCACGGAGTACATGGTCGAATTCTGCGCGCCCGGTCCGATAACACTGGCAATGCCGTTTCTACGTCGTGGGGACTTCGAGATCGTCTGGCGGTGCGCGGACAAACCGCCGAGCGTCCGTAAGTCAAAGGCCAGCGGCAGGTTGGGGTCTGTGAGGCTTTGGGTAAGGCGTCGTCTCGCGTCGTGGCTTCGATGAATTTCGGGTTTTGCAACGGGTTTGGCGAACGATCGATCGACCGCTGCTACCAGTCCGCGCGTGTCGTCTCATCACGTTCGGTGCCGTGTGGTGATCCGGGTGTCAGCGGACCCTGAATGCCCAAGAAGGAAACTTGCCGATCATCCCTGCCGCTGTCATTGCGCCACCCGGAATCTGGCCTACGCGGTCGATCCAGCTAGTTCGGCTGCCACGGCCACCATGACGGGGTGCCGGTGGGGCACAGTTCGGTCGGGGTGGGCGTCCATTGGGAGTTGATGGCGTAGACGACCATGACCGGTGCGATGAGGACCGCGGCGGCGACCGCGACGTATATCGACCAGATCCGTTCAATGAGCACGTGGACCACTGTGTAGGCGATCGCGGTGACCGCGACCGTGAGGACGGCTGGAAATAGCAGGGTGAAGACGATGAAGCCGTCACCGGCGGAGGGCTCGGGTCGGCAGATCCTCAACATGTCGGACACAATTCCTACGGAGACACCGAAGGCGGCCAGGCCCAGGATGGGACAGAGGACGATTCCAACGAGGACACTCACCCAACGCGGCATCGGTTGAACCCCAAGTGCTGCGAATTGTTGTGATCGGCCCCGAACATGGCTGTGTGCGTGTCGATCCCGCGGGCGAATTCCTCGGCGGTCATGGGGGAACCGTATCGGTCGACTGTGCGGATTCCGGGGCCCTACCGTGACCATTTCGCAAAGGTCAATGCGGCCGGGTCCAGCTACTGCTCAGATCACCTGGCACTTGCATGATCGGCCTGGTGCAGCCCGTACGGTCAGGCCGGAATGATTCGTCTGGGACGTAGCGGTATGTGATCACGAAATGCTTCGATCGCGGCAGCGACTTCGAACGGCGTTGTCGCGTGCGCGATCTCGCGACGATACAGGACACGGTCGGCGACCGCGTCGAGGTCGAATCCCCACACCATCGACATCAGGGGATTGATGAACAGTTCGATCTCCTTGTCACGGGTGCGGGCCAAGGAGTGGTGGTTGCCGAACTCTCCGCGGGCGGCGTCGGTGATCGACGCGGACACAATGCTCTCCCTGTCGGGCGTGTGCCGTTGAACCCATGCGGCAGCCTCCAGCCAGGCATCGACGGATGCCGAGCCGGGAAGAAGGGCGAACACGCCGTGATATGCCCCGAGTTTGGCGAGGGCGGCGACGTTTTCGAGGAAGTGCGCATGACACACGCCGTGATAGGTGTCGACGCCGAACCCGACGCAGGCGGCGAGTTTGACCGGTACGTCGAGCGCGTGCGCCGCCAGCAGGCTGGTGATGTCCTCGACTGGTGTTCCGAGGCCAGCTTCGTCGCCGGTCATCAGAAGGTCCGTGCCGCCGTCGACGAGAACTACCGCGTCCAGGTGCAGTTCCCGGGCCAGCCACGCATACGCCGCTCGAATGTCGGCGGGTCCGCCCTTGCGGATCAGGAACACGCTGTCGGGGTAGCCGTGGTTGCGTAGCCAGACCGCGAGGTGTTTCTCGGGGAAGTAGGCGAGCGGGCCGCCGGTGTCGGCGCGCGCCTCGAACAGTCCGGGCGCGACCTGTCGTGCGGTCGTGCGCGTGACGGGGGTGAACGTGAGGTTCGCCAGGAACACAGTCTTGCTGCCCTCCTGGAGAGCGAAGGCGATCGGGAGGCCGCTGATCAGGTCGTGCCCGCCACCGGCACCAGCGATCAGGACCCGCTCGCAGTCGCGAAGGCGGTGCAGTACCGGTGTGTCGAACAAGGTGGGCACGGACATCTGCCGAAGTATCCAGCACCGCTCCCGAGACCATCCGGCATTTTCAGATAACGACCACTATCCGAAACTTCAGATAACGACTACTATCTGAAACATGGTCGACGAACGAAGTGACGAGGACGCGACGCCGGCGCGGCTGACCAGGGCCGAAACCCAGGCCCGGACGCGGGCCGCCCTGTTGGATGCCGCCGCCCAGACCTGCGCCCGTAAGGGCTATGCCGCGGCGTCGGTGGACGAGATCGCCGCGGCGGCGGGGTATTCGGTCGGCGCGGTCTATTCGAACTTCTCCAGTAAGGAACAGCTGTTCTCCGAGCTGATGAACGAACGTGCGTCCGGTCGGCTCGACCAGGTGGTGCAGACCATGTCCGAGAACGCCGACGGGGGACCGCTGACGGCCTTGGGGCGGATGCTCGTCGAGATCGCCGACAACGAGATCGAGTTCGAGGCGATCCAGGCTGAATTCTGGTTGCACGCCGTGCGCAATCCCGATGCCATGGAGATTCTGCGGGGCAGGTCGGCGCGCACGCTGGCGTCCTTGCGAGAGATTCTCGCCGATGCGTTGGAGCGCAACAACATCGACGACAGCGTCTCCGTCGAGGGATACGCCGTGGTGGTGCTCGCGCTGTTCCAGGGGCTGATCCGGCAGCGGCGAATCGACCCGACCCGGGTACCCGAGGAACTCTTCGGCCAGGCCCTGACCTGGCAACTGGCCGGCATGCCGAAGAAAGGCAAGAGGTAACCGCAATGGACCCGATCCGGATCGGGCTCTACGCCCTGCCCGCCTTCTTCGTACTCATGGCCATCGAGTTCCTGAGTTACCGGCTCGACAACGACGCGGATTCCGCCCGTCCCCGGGTCTCCTGGCGTGACACCGGTACAAACCTGTCGATCTATGCCCTGGGACTCGTCCTGCGTCCGCTCGACAAATTCATCGCGGTACCGATGGTCGCGATCGCGGCGGCCGTGACGCCGCTGCATCTGTCGGCATCGCACTGGTGGGTGTGGGTGCTGGCCATCGTGCTGGCCGACCTGGCCTACTACCTCCAGCACCGGATGTCGCACCGTATCCGCCTGTTCTGGGCCGCGCACAACGTGCACCACTCCAGTCAGTACTTCAATCTGTCCACGGCCGTGCGGTTGTCGTGGTTGATTCCCGGATCGTTCCTGGCCACGATCGGTTTCGTCGGATTGGCTCTTATCGGCATCCCGGCCTGGATGGTCTTCCTGTCCCAGGCGATCGTGCTGCTCTACCAGTTCCCGATCCACACCGAGCGCATCGACCGGTTGCCCCGCGTGATCGAGTACGTGTTCAACACCCCGTCGCATCATCGCGTGCACCACGGTGCGAACAATCCGTACCTGGACAAGAACTACGCGGGCATCTTCATCCTGTGGGACCGGATGTTCGGCACGTTCGTCGAAGAAGGTGAACCCGTCCGCTATGGGCTGACCAAGAACATCGACACCCACAATCCGATCAAGGTCAACTACCACGAGTTCGCCGCGATGGTCGGTGACGTCTGGCGGGCTCGGACCTGGCGCGGTCGGCTGGGTTACCTGTTCGGTCCGCCCGGTTGGCGCGAAAGCGACGCCCCCGCAACGGACATCGCACCCGAGACGCAGAAACCTCCGGTGATGTCCGCGGCGGAGTGAGCGCGGACCCGTCTTTGCCGTAGCCCGTCTGGCCGTCGGCCTCGTGTTCACTCCGCCGCGGTGGTGGCGTTGTAATGTGTGGCGACAAACTGGACGTCAATACCGACAATCGAGACGACGGGCGCGATGAGACTGATTCTTGAGCTGATGCGCCCCTACCGGTTGCTGGTCGCCGGAATCTTCGCGGTACTGCTGATCCAGATCGCCACGGGCCTGGCCGCACCCTGGCCGTTGAAGGTCGTGCTGGACAGCGTGGTGGGCCACCACCCGCTGCCGGGCTGGCTGCACGGCCTGCTGGAGCCGTTGCTGGGCGGCGAAGGCAAGATGCACATCGCCGGCCTGGCGGCGATCATGGTGGTCGTCATCGCCGTGGTGGCTGCGATCGCCTCCTACGTGGCGAACTACCTGACCGAAACGGTCGGCCAGCGCATCGGCAACGATCTGCGCACCCGTGCCTATCACCACCTGCAGCAGCTCTCGCTGAACTACTTCGACACCCACCGCGTCGGTCCGATCCTGAGCACGCTCACCGACGACGTCGACACGATCCAGGGTTTCGCATCGTCCTCGACGTTGGGCATCGCCACCGACCTGCTGACCATCGTCGGCATGTTGGCGATGATGTTGTGGCTGCAGTGGGACTTCACGCTCATCGCCCTGGCCGTGGCGCCTCTGCTGCTGTTGTTCGTCTCGCGCATCCGCAAGGCCGTTAAGGCGGCGACCCACGAGGTGCGCAGACGGGAATCCGACATCGTGGCGGTCGCGGAGGAGGGCCTGCAGTCCATCCGGGTGGTGAAGGCATTCGATCGCGAGGACACGCAGGAACGTCAGCTGGCGATCGCCGGTCAACAGGCCGTCGATGCCGCGCTCAACGCGCGGCGCGTGAAATCTGTGGTGTCGCCCATCGTCGGCGTCGTGGTGGCCGCCTGCACCGCGGTGGTGTTGTGGCGGGGATCGGCGCTCATCCTGGCGGGCGCGATGACGGCGGGCACGCTGACCGTGTTCATCTCCTACCTGGCGTCGTTCTTCAAGCCAGTACAGGATCTGGCCAAACTCACCAACACCATCGCCATGGCTTCGGTCGGGGTTGACCGCGTCAACGCCCTGCTCACCGCGGAGACCTCGGTGGAGGAGAAGCCCGACGCGATCGAGGCGCCTCGCATCAAAGGTGCGATCAGCTTCGAGCGGGTTGCCTTCAGCTACGACAGCGCGACACCCGTGTTGCGCGACGTCACCTTCGAGGTGGAACCGGGCCAGCTGGTGGGTGTCGTCGGGCACACCGGAAGCGGCAAATCCAGTCTGGTCAGCCTGATCCCGCGGTTCTACGACCCAAGTATGGGCACCGTCCGCGTCGACGGAGTCGACCTGCGCGACTACAAACTCCACGAACTCCGCCGCCAGATCGCCTACGTCCTACAGGACACGGTCCTGTTCCGCGGCACCATCCGCGACAACATCGCGTTCGGACGACCCGACGCCGACCACGACGAGATCGTCGAGATGGCCAAGTTGGCCAACGCCCACGAGTTCATCTCCGAGATGCCGCAGGGCTATGACAGCCCGGTAGGGGAGCGCGGGCTCACCCTCTCGGGCGGACAGCGGCAGCGCATCGGTATCGCCCGTGCCCTCATCCGGGACAGCCCGATCCTGATCCTCGACGAACCGACCGCCGCGCTGGACGCGGAGTCCGAGCGCCTGGTGATGTCCGCCTTGCAGCGGTTGATGAAGGACCGCACCGTGATCACGATTGCCCACCGGCTCAGCACGATTCGCGATGCCGACAAGATCGTCGTGCTCGAGGAGGGCCGCGTCGTGGAGCAGGGCACGCACACCGAGCTACTGACCGCCCGCGGCAGATATGCCGAACTGCACCGCATCCAATACGAGGACGAGACATCGTGACGCGTTCGCTGATCATCCTGCCCGACGACTCGGCCCAGCCGGTTCTCGACGCCATCGGTGCGGCCACCCGGTCGGTGCGCATCAAGATGTTCGCCTTCAGCCACCGCCCGCTACTGGAGGCGGTGGTGGCTGCCCACCGACGCGGGGTGGACGTCAAGGTCATGCTCAACCCCGAGCGTCGCGACGGAGAGACCGACAACGACGCCGCGCGGGAAACCCTGCAGCGGTTCGGGATCGAGGTCCGGGCAAGCAATCCCGCCTTCGACCTCACGCACGAGAAGTCCATGGTCGTCGACGACGAGCACGCTTTCGTCGAGTCGCTGAACTGGACCGAGGAGAACTTCACCGTGACGCGGGACTACGCCGTCGTCACTCCCAGCGCCTACGAGGTGGCCGAGATCATCGACTGTTTCGAGGCGGACTGGGCACGTGAGGACTTCGACCCGGGCGGCGGGGCACACCTGATCTGGTGCCCGACCAACGGCAGGCATCGCATCGCCGATTTCATCGACACCGCCAAGCACACGTTGTTCGTCCAGAACGAGCGCTATCAGGACCCGGTGATCATCGAGCGTCTGGTTCGCGCTGCGCACCGCGGGGTGAAGGTTCACGTCATGGCCCGCGCGGCCCACCATCTCAAGTCGGGCAAGCTCCTCGAAGGCATCAGCGGGATGCGCATCATGGACGACGTCGGCATCAAGATCCACCGGCTCAAGCACATGAAGCTGCACGCCAAGATGATTCTCGCCGATCACGAGCGGGCCATTGTCGGCTCGATCAACTTCTCCCCGGGCAGCTTCGACCATCGCCGCGAACTGGCCATCGAGGTCACCGACTACCACATCATCAAACGCCTGAACGAGGTGGCCCATCACGACTGGAAGCACTCCGAGCCGATGGACCTGTCGGACGACGGATTGATCGCCGATCTGGTCGGCCAGGACCCGCACGAAGTCGACCAACTCGCCCTACACGACCGCGAAATCTGATGCACTGGCCGGACCGCGCAGCACGGCGTTTACGCCACTAGGCTGGCGGCGGGCAGTTCAGTTAACGGCAACTGTAGGGAGAATCACGTGACCATCCGGGTAGGCGTTAACGGCTTCGGCCGCATCGGGCGCAACTTCTATCGGGCCCTGGCAACGCAGCACGCCGAGGGCAAGAACACCGACATCGAGATCGTGGCGGTCAACGACCTCACCGACAACGCCACCCTGGCTCACCTGCTGAAGTTCGATTCGATCCTCGGCCGCCTGCCGCAAGACGTCAGCCTCGAGGGCGAAGACACCATCGTCATCGGCGACACGAAGATCAAGGCCCTCGAAGTCAAGGAGGGCCCGGCGGCACTGCCGTGGGGCGACCTCGGGGTCGACGTGGTCGTCGAGTCCACCGGAATCTTCACCAAGCGCGACAAGGCACAGGGCCACCTCGACGCGGGCGCCAAGAAAGTCATCATCTCCGCGCCGGCCAGCGATGAGGACATCACCATCGTGCTGGGCGTCAACGACGACAAGTACGACGGCAGCCAGAACATCATCTCCAACGCCTCGTGCACCACCAACTGCCTCGGCCCGCTGGCCAAGGTCCTGAACGACGAGTTCGGCATCGTCAAGGGCCTGATGACCACCATCCACGCCTACACCCAGGACCAGAACCTGCAGGACGGCCCACACCGGGATCTGCGCCGCGCCCGCGCTGCCGCGCTGAACATCGTGCCGACGTCGACCGGTGCCGCAAAAGCAATTGGCCTCGTCTTACCTGAACTGAAAGGCAAGCTGGACGGCTACGCCCTGCGCGTGCCGATCCCAACGGGTTCGGTCACCGACCTGACTGCCGAGCTGGCCAAGCCGGCGCCCGCCGACGAGATCAACGCCGCGATGAAGGCTGCGGCCGAGGGGCCGATGAAAGGCATCCTGAAGTACTACGACGCGCCGATCGTGTCCAGTGACATCGTCACCGACCCGCACAGTTCGATCTTCGACTCCGGTCTGACTAAGGTCATCGACAATCAGGCCAAGGTCGTCTCCTGGTACGACAACGAGTGGGGCTACTCCAACCGCCTCGCCGATTTGGTCGCTCTCGTAGGGAAGTCGCTCTAATAACAATGGCAGTCAAGACACTTGAAGATCTGTTGACCGAGGGCGTAGAAGGCCGCGGCGTGCTCGTCCGCTCCGACCTGAACGTCCCCCTCGACGACGAGGGCAACATCACCGATCCGGGCCGCATCATCGCCTCGGTCCCGACCCTGTCGGCGCTCGCCGAGGCGGGCGCCAAGGTCGTCGTCACCGCGCACCTGGGCCGCCCCAAGGGTGGCCCCGATCCCAAGTTCTCGCTGGCCCCGGTCGCCGCGGCGCTGGGGGAGAAGCTGGGTCGCCACGTGCAGCTGGCCGGCGACGTCGTCGGAACCGACGCGCTGGCCCGGGCCGAGGGCCTGACCGACGGTGACGTGCTGTTGCTCGAGAACATCCGCTTCGACGAGCGGGAGACCAGCAAGGACGATGCCGAGCGGCTGGCGCTGGCCAAGGCCCTGGCCGGATTGGTCGAGGGGGCCGACGGATCGCCGGGTGCCTTCGTCTCCGACGGCTTCGGCGTGGTGCACCGTAAGCAGGCCTCGGTGTACGACGTGGCCACCTTGCTGCCGCACTATGCGGGCACGCTGGTGGACGCCGAGGTCAAGGTGCTCGAACAGCTGACCAGCTCGACCGAGCGGCCCTATGCCGTGGTGCTGGGCGGCTCCAAGGTCTCCGACAAGCTCGCGGTCATCGAGAACCTCGCCACCAAGGCGGACAGTCTGATCATCGGTGGCGGCATGTGCTTCACCTTCCTTGCCGCACAAGGCGTTTCGGTCGGTACCTCGCTGCTGCAGGAGGAGATGATCGACACCTGCAAGCGGCTGCTGGACACCTACGCCGACGTCATCCACCTGCCGGTCGACATCGTGGTCGCGGACAAGTTCGCCGCTGACGCCGAGCCGGAGACCGTGGCCTCCGACCGGATTCCCGACGGCAAGATGGGCCTCGACATCGGCCCGGAGTCGGTCAAGCGGTTCACCGCGCTGTTGTCCAATGCCAAGACCGTGTTCTGGAACGGCCCGATGGGCGTGTTCGAGTTCCCGGCGTTCTCCGCCGGCACCAAGGGTGTCGCCGAGGCGATCATCGGCGCGACGGAGAAGGGCGCGTTCAGTGTCGTCGGCGGCGGCGACTCCGCGGCGGCGGTTCGCCAGCTCGGTCTGGCCGAGGACGGCTTCTCGCACATCTCGACCGGCGGCGGGGCGTCGCTGGAATACCTCGAGGGCAAGGCCCTCCCCGGCATCGAAGTACTGGAGTCGTAGAAACCATGTCGAAAGCTGCACGCAAGCCGTTGATCGCCGGCAACTGGAAGATGAACCTCAACCACTTCGAGGCCATCGCTCTGGTGCAGAAGATCGCATTCGCCTTGCCGGACAAGTACTTCGACAAGGTGGATGTGACGGTGATCCCGCCGTTCACCGACCTGCGCAGCGTGCAGACCCTGGTCGACGGGGACAAGTTGCGGCTCACCTACGGGGCCCAGGACGTGTCCAAGCACGATTCGGGCGCCTACACCGGGGAGATCAGCGGGGCGTTCCTGGCCAAGCTGGGTTGCAGTTTCGTCGTGGTCGGTCACTCGGAACGGCGCACCTACCACGGCGAGACCGACGAGGTGGTGGCCGCCAAGGCTGCCGCGGCGTTCAAGCACGGCATCACCCCGATCATCTGCATCGGCGAGCAGCTCGAGGTGCGTGAGGCGGGCAACCACGTCGAGTACAACGTGGACTCGCTGCGCGGTTCGCTGGCCGGGTTGTCCAAGGAGCAGATCGGCAAGGCGGTAATCGCCTACGAGCCCGTGTGGGCGATCGGCACCGGCCGGGTGGCCAGTGCGGCCGACGCGCAGGAGGTCTGCAAGGCCATCCGCGCCGAGTTGGGCAACCTGTCCTCGCCGGAGCTGGCCGCCGGGGTACGCGTGCTGTACGGCGGGTCGGTCAACGCCAAGAATGTCGGCGAGATCGTCGCGCAGGGCGACGTCGACGGCGCGCTGGTCGGCGGCGCCTCGTTGGACGGCGAGCAGTTCGCCACGCTGTCGGCCATTGCCGCAGGCGGGCCGCTGCCCTGACCCGGGCCCGGGGCCGGGCAAGCTGACCAGGTAGTCTTACAGCCATGGAATTGGCTCTGCAGATCACTCTGGTCGTGACCAGCGTGCTGGTCGTGCTCCTGGTGCTGCTGCATCGTGCCAAAGGTGGCGGTCTGTCCACCCTGTTCGGTGGCGGTGTGCAGTCCAGCCTGTCCGGCTCCACCGTGGTCGAGAAGAACCTCGACCGGCTGACGCTGTTCGTCACCGGCATCTGGCTGGTCTCGATCGTCGGCGTCGCGCTGCTGATCAAGTACAGCTGACCCCTGATTGGCCGGTCCATCCCACCCACCGGGTGGTCTGATCGCTGTCACCGCCCGCCTGTGGCGCGTCGCCGCGCCATTCGGGCGGCCTGACCCGCGGTTCATCCTCAACGGATACGTCGTTCCGTCGGCCGGATGGGGCCGCACGGTTCTCCCTGTACTTCCTGGCAGACATCATCTACATGTCGAGATTCCGCCACGGCGGTTCGGCTCCGCCCGTGGACACGCCGACATCGTGATCGACATGTACCCAGGTGCCGTTGTCGAACTCGAATACCTGGCGCCACTGGCCGAACCGATCGTCCGAGGGGTGGCCAGCCCGCGCGGCGCACTCGGGCCTCCACCGCAGGTGTTCCCGGGCGTGTTGAACTACGCCCTCGCCTGGTTCATGATGCTGTTTTTCGCCGTGGTCTTGGGCCCGGCGCTGCTCGTCTGGTTGCTCGGCCTCTAGCCCGGCGCGATGAGCGTCGGAAGTGGGCGCTGCCCGTCCGGGGCCGGGGCAACCTCCGACGGGGCAACCACCGGCGGGTCGAAGATTCCGCGCGGCGGCCGCGGTGCGGTGCCCTGCTCGGCACTCGCGCCTTCGGCAGGCGGCGCATAGCAGTTCGGCGAGCCGTCCGCCTGGGTGTCATTCGGATCTGAGGTGGGGGTGCCACCGGACTCGATGCAACACAGGTCGGCGTTTCGGACCGTCTTCTTCATGCATTCGTCGTAGGCCTCGATGTCCCAGCTGCCGTCGTCCGGGGCGGCATTCGCCGGCGCCGGTGTGCCGAGGATGCTGATGCCCAACGCCGCACTCACGGCGGCGCCCTGTGCCAGCCGGCGCCATCCGGGGCGTCGGGAGAAGCAGTTAGCGGCCATGATGACCTCCCGAGTTTGCTGGAAAGAGCTGATTCCCTGATGGTCCACCGCGCTCGCCCCGAGATGTGGCATTTGGGGGAATCGCCCGGGCGGTTGTTTCCCGATCAAACTCGGAGCACCGCATGCTGCCGTGCGGGGTATCCGGCCAGAGCCGATACTGAGACACATGGCTGACGGTCCCGACGCCGCACTCGACCCGATCGGTGCGGTTCAGCGCACCACGGTAGGCCGCGAGGCCACCGAGCCGATGCGCGAGGACATCCGGTTGCTCGGCGCCATTCTCGGCGACACGGTGCGCGAGCAGAACGGTGCCGAGATGTTCGATCTGGTCGAGCGGGCCCGGGTGGAATCCTTCCGGGTGCGCCGATCGGAGATCGACCGGGCTGAACTTGCCCGGTTGTTCTCCGGTATCGAAGTCCGCCGCGCAATACCCGTCATCCGCGCGTTCACCCATTTCGCCCTTCTGGCCAACGTGGCCGAGGACATCCACCGCGAGCGGCGCCGCGCGGTGCACGTGGCAGCCGGTGAGCCGCCGCAGGACAGCAGCCTGGCCGCGACCTACCTCAAGCTGGACCAGGCGATCGGGGCCGCCGATCTCAACTCGGCGGCGGTCGCCGATGCGTTGAGCGGAGCCCTCGTCGCTCCGGTGATCACCGCCCATCCCACCGAAACTCGTCGGCGTACCGTGTTCGACACCCAGCACCGGGTCACCGAATTGATGCGGCTGCGTCTGCACGGTCAGACCCACACCGCCGACGGCCGCGACATCGAGGGCGAGTTGCGCCGTCACATCCTGACGCTGTGGCAGACCGCGTTGGTCCGATTGTCGCGACTGAAGATCTCCGACGAGATCGAAACCGGTCTTCGGTATTACCCGGCCGCGTTCTTCGAGGTGATCCCACAGGTCAACGCCGAGGTGCGGACTGCGCTGGAGACCCGCTGGCCCGCGGCGCACCTCTTGGAGCAGCCGATCCTGCGTCCGGGCAGCTGGATCGGCGGGGACCGCGACGGCAACCCCAATGTCGATGCGGGTGTGGTGCGATTGGCCACCGGGCGGGCCGCGTACGTGGCTTTCGCACACTACTTCGCCGAAATCACCGCGCTGGAAGAAGAACTGTCGATGTCGGCGCGGCTGGTCGAGATCAGTGACGGACTGACCGCGCTGGCCGGCGCCTGCCACGAGCCGGCGCGGGCCGACGAGCCGTACCGCCGGGCCCTGCGGGTGATTCATGCCCGGCTGACGGCCACCGGGCACGAAATTCTCGACGAGCAGCCCGAACACGAGCTGGATCTGGGGCTGGAGGGTTATCGGACGCCGGGGGAGTTCCTGGCCGACCTCGACACTGTCGAGGCCTCGCTGCGCGCCAACGGCAGCGCGGTGCTGGCCGACGACCGGCTGGCCCGGCTTCGGGAAGCGGTGCGGGTCTTCGGGTTTCATCTGTGTGGCCTGGACATGCGACAGAACTCCGAGGTGCACGAAGAGGTGGTCGCCGAGCTGTTGGCCTGGGCCGGAGTGCATCCCGACTATCGCTCCCTGCCCGAGATGCAGCGGGTGGAACTGCTCGCGGCCGAGATCTCCACCCGGCGACCGTTGATCGGTGAGGGTGCCGAGCTCTCGGAGTTGGCCCGCAAGGAACTCGACATCGTCGGCGCCGCGGCGCGGGCGGTTCGAGTGTTCGGCCCGGACGCCGTGCCCAACTACATCATCTCGATGTGTCAGTCGGTGTCGGATCTGCTCGAGGCGGCGATCCTGCTCAAAGAGGCCGGATTGCTCGATGTTTCAGGGGCGGCTCATGGCGGTGAGGTATACGCGCCGGTCGGCATCGTGCCATTGTTCGAAACGATCGACGATCTGCAGCGGGGTTCCACGATCTTGCAGGAGGTACTCGCGCTGCCGGTGTACCGCAGCGTCGTCACCGCGCGCGGGCAGCATCAGGAAGTGATGTTGGGGTATTCGGATTCCAACAAGGACGGCGGCTATCTGGCGGCGAATTGGGCGCTGTACCGGGCCGAACTCGATCTGGTCGAGGCCGCACGTAAGACGGGGATTCGGCTTCGTCTGTTCCACGGGCGAGGCGGCACGGTGGGCCGCGGTGGCGGGCCCAGTTACGACGCGATCCTGGCCCAGCCGCCCGGTGCGGTGAAGGGTTCGTTGCGGATCACCGAACAGGGTGAGGTGATCGCGGCGAAGTACGCCGAGCCGCGCATCGCGCATCGCAATCTGGAGACGCTGGTGGCCGCCACACTGGAATCCACCCTGCTCGACGTCGAGGGGCTCGGCGACGAAGCCGAACCCACCTACCAGGTGCTCGATGAGCTGGCCGCCCTGGCCCAACGCGCCTACGCCGAATTGGTCCATGAAACACCAGGATTCGTCGAATACTTCAAGGCATCGACACCCGTGAGTGAGATCGGTGCACTCAACATCGGCAGCCGCCCGAGCTCACGCAAACCAACAACCTCGATCGCCGATCTGAGGGCGATCCCCTGGGTGCTGGCCTGGAGTCAGTCCCGGGTGATGTTGCCGGGCTGGTACGGCACCGGTGCGGCGTTCGAGCAGTGGATCGGCGAGGACGCGAGCCGGCTCGCGGTGTTGCAGGACCTCTACGAGCGCTGGCCGTTCTTCCGCACGGTGCTGTCGAACATGGCGCAAGTTCTGGCGAAATCGGACCTGGGCCTGGCCGCACGGTATTCGGAGTTGGTCGACGACGCCGCACTGCGCGCCAGGGTGTTCGACAAGCTCGTCGCCGAGCATGATCGCACGATCGTCATGTACAAGCGCATCACCGGGCAGGACGACCTGCTGGCGGACAACCCGGCGCTGGCCCGATCGGTGTTCAACCGCTTCCCCTACCTGGAACCGCTGAACCACCTGCAGGTCGAACTGCTGCGCAGGTACCGCGCCGGTGACACCGACGAGCTGGTGCAGCGGGGCATCCTGCTCACCATGAGCGGACTGGCCACGGCCCTGCGCAACAGTGGCTGAAGCGGTGAGCGTCTAGGTCACCAGGATGTCGGCGAGCCGCAGCGACACGGTAGCCCGCCGGTGCGCGTAGTTCCGTGCGGCTCTTTGGATCTCGGCGGTCTGTTCGGTCCGGATCTGCTGATATCGGCGTAGCGCCACGGTGTGATCGCCGTCGCTGACCCCGGCGATCTGCACGGCCAGTTCAGCTGCATCCTGCAGGGCCTGGTTGGCGCCCTGACCGCCGAACGGTGTCATCGGATGCGCCGCGTCGCCCAGCAGCGCAATACGCGCCGTGGTCCACCGGTCGATCGGATCCCGGTCGTACACCGGGTGCATGTAGACCGGGGCGGTCGCGGCCCGCAGCATCCGCCCTACTGCCGGATCGAACTCATCGAACTGCGCAGCGAGCAGCTCCAGATCGGCCCGCGCCGACCACAGGTGCAGCGGCGGCTCGTCCACCCCGAGGGTGGCGTCGACGGCGACCTGCCGACCGGCCCGTACCGGCATGGAGATGATGTGCTTGGCGTAGTCGGCCGAATGCCAGGACCGTAACCGGTCATTGGTCCGGTCGAGGCATGCGGCCGGGCTGACCGCTCGGAATATCACCGACCCGCAATAGTGAATCTCGTCGCTGCTGAACAACTTCCGTGTGGTGGAACGCAGCCCGTCGGCCGCGATGACCAAGCCGGCCCGGACCGCCTCGCCGTTGGTGAAGCTGAGTTCGACATGGTCGTCGCGCTCCGTGATCGTGTCGAGTTGGTGGCCCAGTCGCACGTTCCCGACGCCGACCGCCGTCACCAGTAGCCGGTGCAGGTCGGCGCGGTGCACGGTGCGGGGGGAGACCTCGGCGTCGGCGTAGCCGAATCTGCCGTGCTCACCGCCGGCCCCGGGTACCGCGGCGTAGTCGGTGAGCTTCTCCAGCCGGCCGAGCTGATCCAGGTTTTCGAAGTACGGGGTGGCCGACGAGATCTCGTTGAACGCGTCGATGATCTTCCACTCGTCGAACAGGCGCAGCGTCTGGGGGGAGATGCCAAGCGGGCCACCGACCTCGCCGAGCTCTCGGGTCTTGTCGAACAGGACGGGACGGTGTCCGAGCTGCTGCAGCGCGACGGCCGCGGCCAGGCCGCCCAGGCCCGCGCCGACGATGGCGATATCCATGGTGTGCCTTTCAGGTTCAGGGGATTCGGGCCAACGCCTCGGCGTCGAGGTAAACCCCGGCGAGCACGCCGGGCCGATAGCTGGTGACGGTGCGGACGTTGCACAGCGGCAGCCACAGGCCGCGGTCGATGATCAGGCGTTGAATGTCGTGCACCATGTCGCGGCGGGCAACGCGGTCCGGGCAGGCGAGTTGGGTGTCGAGCAGGGTGTCCAGATCGTCGGGTCCGGTGCGGCGGTTCATATTCCGCTGCGCGACGCCGAACTGATAGCGCAAGACGTCAGGATCGCTTCCGGTGAAGTAGAAGAACCGGAAGTCGTAGTCGCCGGAGTCCTGCCGCGCGCGTAGCTCGGGGAATCCGACATCGGCCAGCGTCAGCTCGATGCCATGTTCAGCCCACTGCCCAGCCACAGCGGTGAGCACCGCGGCGTCGACAGGGGAAAAGGTGCTGTTGAACACCACCTCGAACGACAGCCGCCCACCGTCGAGTAGCCGATGTGCCGTGATCGGGTCGTAGGCGAGTTCTGTTGTGCAGTCCCGGTAGTCGAGTGTCGCCGGGGTGAGCACGGATGACGCGACGGTGTAGCCAGCGGCGTCAAGGAGCGGTTGCAGGCGACGACGGTCGATCAACAGCGACAACGCTCGGCGGACCCGCGGATCGGACAGTGGCCCGCGGGAAGCGTTGGGGCACAGACCGTAACTGATACCGGGGTTGTGCAGCTCCGCGACCGAGAAGCCGTCGACCGGTCCAGGGTAGAGATCGCCGGTGCGGGTCTTCCGGAAGATCAGCCGTCGCGTTCCGTCGCCGAGGCCGTCGTCGGTCCGCCACCATCGGCCGGTGCCGAGGCCCGACCGACTGCTGACCGCGAGGTTCACGCTCGCCAGCGACCGCAGGAACGCGGCGTTGTGCCGGGCGAACCGGAATGTCACGGTGTCGTGGCCGGGCTCGATCCGCTCGAGTCCGGCGAGCATCGTCATCGCGGCCGGAAGCGGTGAAACATCCTTCAGGGCAAGGATTCCGGTAAAACTCTCCGCGACCGACTCCGGCGTGAGCGGGGTGCCGTCCGAGAACGACCGGTCTGTGCGGATCGTCAGTTCCAAGGTCGAGGGATCGCGGTAGGCCCACGAGGTGGCGAGCCAGGGCACCAGTTCACCACTGACCGGGTCGACGTCGAGCAGGCTCTCGAAGATCTGGCGGCAGAACGTCTTCGACATGCTGTTGTATGCCGAGCGGGGATCGTGGGTGAGCTGATCGGTCGGCCAGCCATAGGTCAGTCTCATCGCGCCGGCACCAATCGGGTTGCCTGCCAGGCGGAGCGGGACGCGACCGACGCCACGAGGCCGCCCACCGTCATCAGGAGGCCCACTCCGCCGAACAGTCCGCCACCGAGTCCGTCGATCATCGTCGCACCGATGGCCACACCGATGGCGGCGCCCAACGCGCGCAGGTAGTGGTACAGACTGGAGTCGAATGGGATCTGGTTGGAATTGGTCAGCACGTTGCCGGCCAGCGAGCTCCACAGAAATCCCATCGCACACCCCATGAGTGCGGCGCTGACGAGCAACAGCCGTCCCGGCACGACGACACTGAGTCCCGCAGCGATGAGAAACATCGAGCCGATCCACACCAGACGCGTGCTCTTGCTGTTGTCGCCGGGCCTGCCGAATCTCAGCATCGGGATCAATCCCGCGAGGAACGCCATGGGGACCAGATACAAGGCCGAGCCGTAGGAATCGACCCCCCGCACCTGCTGGAGGAAGTAGATCACCGACAGGGTGAACACGTTGGTGGCGATGCCGGCGACGAACACCACGAAAAGACTCTGGTGCAGAACCGGATTCGGCCTCTGACGGTATCTCCGGACAACGATGACGGCGATACCGAGCAGAATCGCCGCCACGCACAAGGCGACCTTGACGGGCCCGGTGGTGGCCGCGCCGATCGCCAGGAACAGCGCGAGCTGTACCACCGCGAGCCCGAGGACCGGGGCCGCCGCACGGCCGGCCGTGGCGTCCTCGTCCGCGGCGGCCGGTTGGGCCGGGGCCGCCGCGAGCAGGACCATCGCGATCACGGTCGTCACCACCGTCTCGTAGGGGAAGGAGCGCCACCCCCACACGTCGTTGAGCAGCGCCGTGATCAATGGTGAGCACAGTGCCGAGGCCGACACCACCAGACCCCACGTGCCGAGGACGGCCGAGTGATGGTCCGGGTAGAACTGTGCCCGGATGATCCGGAAGATCTGCGGGGCGACCACGGCCGAGGCGATGCCCTGCAGGAAACGGACGGCGATGAGCACCCAGAACTGTGGGCTGAGGCTTGCCGCGATGCCGAGCACCGCCAGTACCGCCGAACTGACGAAGAACGCCGCGGTCGGTGAGTACCGGTGCGACAGTAGGCCCGCGGGCAGCAACGCCAGGCAGAAGCCGGCCAGGAAGGCAACGCCGATGTAGGAGGCCTGGGAGAAGGGTATGCCGAAGTACTCGGCGATGGCAGAGTTCAGCAGCACGGCCGACGACGAGTTGGAGTAGAGGGTGTATTCGGTCAGGTAAAGCGACGCCGCAACGGCGTATAGGGACGGCTTCATGACGCCTCGAAGCTGATGGCAGGGTCAGGTGGGCAGCGAGAGCTAACCCGAGATCCTCTTCAGCGGCGCCAGGCGGGCCCGGTTCCAGATCGACGACAGCAAACTGGGTGCGAACGATGCGTCAACGCGCACGGCACGTGCGGCTGCCCGATCGAATCCGATACCCATGACCATCACTGTAGCCGAGCGGGCAGAGGCCTCCGCCGCGCTACAGATGGGTGCGGTCGCGGATCGCCTTGACCATGCCGCGCATCGCGTTCTCCGTCGCGGCCAGCGGTGACATCACCGCCTCGCCGATTCCGACGATGGCCTCGACGCGGTCCACGATGGCTTCGAGGCGTTCGACCACGCCGATCAGCCTTGGCGCGAGCTCATCGATCCGGGTGATGGTGTCGTTGAAACGGTCCAGGGTGGCATCCAAGCCGCCCGTCGACCTGTTGAGGTCGACGAGGGTGTTGCTGAGGTCGGTGAGCAGGGTGTCGACCTGCTCCACCGTCATGTCGGCGTTGAGTGCGGCCTGCGTCAACGTCCGGATGCGCTGCCGCCCCGAGGCCGGGCGGGCGCGGCCGTCCCCTTTGTCTGCCATGCCGAACAGTATGCGGGTAGGGAACCGAACGCGGACGCACCACGTCTGAATCGTTGTGCGGCATTTCTGCGAATACTCGGCCCGGCCGCCCGTCAGGACCGACCGGGCCACAACCGACCGTCAGGTGGCCGAATATCTGGCCGGCCATGCCGAGGCACTGGCCGATCGAGCGCCCGAGCGGTACGGCGGCGCCGCCGACGATTAGCGTCCTCAGAGCTTGCTTGCGGCAGCCTCGTCGAGCAACCACACCGTGCGCTCGCGTCCGATCGCACCGGCTGCCGGGATGTCGACCGGATCGGCACCCCCGAGCGCAGCCGCGACCGCATCGGCCTTGGCCTCGCCGGAGACCACCAGCCACACCTCTCGGGAGTTGCGAACCGCCGGGAGTGTCAACGTGATTCGGCGTGGCGGCGGTTTGGGGGAGTCGGGCACGCCCACCACCATCCGGTTGGTCTCGCGTACTGCCGCAGTATCCGGAAACAGCGAGTTGATGTGCCCCTCGCCGCCCATGCCCAGCAGATGCACGTCGAATTCCGGCCCCGGAGCATCGAAGTTGGCGGCCAGCACCTGCGCGTACCCGGCGGCCGCCGCATCGAGATCGTCGCCGAACTCGCCGTCGCTGGCAGCCATCGCATGCACGTTGACGTCCGAGATCCCGACGTGGTCGAGCAGCGCCTCGCGCGCCTGCTTGTCGTTGCGCTCGTCGTCTCCCTGCGGCACGAAACGCTCGTCGCCCCAGTAGACGTGCACCTTCGCCCAGTCGATTTCGCCGCTGTGCTCGCCGACCCGTTTGAGCAGACCGATTCCCGTGCCGCCGCCGGTGAGCACGATGGTCGCCTGGCCTCGCGTGGCGATCGCCGACTTGATGGCGTCCACCAGCCGGTCGCCTGCGGCGGCAACCAGGGTGTCGGTGTCGGCATACCGTTCGATGACAGTGCTCATACGTACCGGACCTTGTCGATTCCCTTGAGTGCGTCGTAATAGATTTCGTCCGGATCGAGGCGGCGCAGATCCTCGGCCAGACACTCCTTGGCCTCGCGGCGGGCCAGCGGCACCAACGCATCCGGCTTGCCGGTGCGGCTCAGGACGGCGGTGACGCCGGTCTGCGGACGTGCCAGGGTCACGGTTTCGCTGGGCCGGGTGAGCTCGACCTTCAACTCACCGACCGCGCGGGTCACCGGTCCGTCGATCCGGCTGGCCAACCAGCCGGCCAGGACGTCGAGCGCGGGTTCTTCCTTCAATCCCGAAACCAGTGCCGAGGTGATCGGCTCGTGCGGAGGCTGGTCGACCGCCGCGGCCAGCAACGCGCGCCAGTAGGTGACGCGACTCCACGCCAGGTCGGTGTCACCGGCCGTGTAACCGTTGAGCCTGCTCTTGATGCACGCCAGCGGGTCGGCACCGTTGGTCGCGTCGGTGATCCGGCGAATCGCCAACTTGCCCAAAGGATCCTGAGCGGGCACCGCGGGTGCGAGATCGGGCCACCAGGTCACCACCGGTGTATCGGGGAGCAGGAACGGCGTCACCACACTGCTGGCATGGTTGGCCAGCGGCCCGGACAAACGCAGCACCACGACCTCGTTCGCCCCGGCATCGCGGCCCACCCGCAGCTGAGCATCCAGCCGGGCCTCGGTGGTCAGCCGGTCCCCGGGAATGACCACGATCACGCGGCAGGGGTGCTCGCGGCTGGCCGCATTGGCCGCGTCGATGGACTCCTCGAGCATCGCCTCGGAATCGGTGGAGATGACCAGGGTCAGGACCCGGCCGAGGGTGATCGCGCCACCCTCCTCACGCATCGCGACGATCTTCTTGTTGATCGCGCCGGTATTGGTGTCGGGCAGATCGACGATCATAGTGTTCGCTTCCTCGCGCGAGCGCTCGTCAGGGCCGGTCGGTTCCTCGCGCGAGCGCTCGTCAGTGCCGGTCGGTTCCTCGCGCGAGCGCTCGTCACGGCCGCCTCCATTCCCGCCCCGACCGGCGCAACATCTCGAACGACGAGTCGGGGCCCCATGTTCCGGACTCGTACGGATCGGGTTTGCCGTGGGTGGCCCAGTACTCCAGCGCGGGATCGAGGATCTTCCAGGACAATTCGACCTCGGCGTTCACCGGGAACAGCGACGGCTCGCCCAGCAGCACGTCGAGGATCAGGCGCTCGTAGGCCTCCGGTGATTCCTCGGCGAACGCCGAGCCGTAGGAGAAGTCCATGCTGACATCGCGGACCTCCATGATGTGTCCCGGCACCTTGGATCCGAACCGCAGCGTGATGCCCTCGTCCGGTTGCACCCGGATCACCAGGGCGTTCTGGCCGAGCTCATCGGTCATCGTGGCGTCGAACGGAAGGTGCGGCGCGCGTTTGAACAGCAGGGCGATCTCGGTGACCCTGCGGCCCAAGCGTTTTCCGGTGCGCAAGTAGAACGGCACACCGGCCCAGCGCCGGGTGTCCACGTCCAGTGTGATCGCGGCGAACGTCTCGGTGGTGGAGGTCTTCGAGAAACCCTCCTCGTCGAGCAACCCGACGACCTTCTCGCCGCCCTGCCACCCGGCTACGTACTGTCCCCGCGAAGTGGTCTCGTCCAGCGGCTCGGCAAGCCGGGTCGCCGAGAGCACCTTGATCTTCTCGGCCTGCAGTTCGGCGGGGGAGAAACTCACCGGCTCTTCCATCGCCGTCAGGGCAAGCAGCTGCAGAAGATGGTTCTGGATGACATCGCGGGCCGCACCGACGCCGTCGTAGTAGCCGCCGCGCCCGCCGAGCCCGATGTCCTCGGCCATCGTGATCTGCACACTGTCGACGTAGTGCGAGTTCAACACCGGCTCGAACATCTCGTTGGCGAAGCGCAGCGCCAGGATGTTCTGGACCGTCTCCTTGCCCAGGTAGTGGTCGATGCGGAACACCGAGGACTCCGGGAACACGCTGTTGACCACGCCGTTGAGTTCCTCGGCGCTCTTGAGGTCGTGACCGAACGGCTTCTCGATGACGACCCGGCTCCAGCTGCCCTCCGGCTTGTCGGCCAGTCCCGATCTCGAAAGTTGTTCGCAGACCTGGGGAAACGCCTTCGGCGGGATGGACAGGTAGAACGCGTGATTGCCGCTGGTGCCGCGCTCGACGTCGAGCTTGTGCAGGGTGTCCTTCAGCCGTTCGAACGACGACTCATCGTCGAAGGTGCCCTGCACGAACCGGAATCCCTCCGCCAGCCGGTCCCAGACTTCCTGGCGGAACGGCGTGCGGGCGTGCTGCTTGACCGCGTCGTAGACGATCTTGCCGAAATCTTCGTCTGCCCAGTCACGCCGGGCGAAGCCGACCAACGCGAAGCTGGGGGGTAACAGACCGCGGTTGGCCAGATCGTAGATGGCCGGCATCAGCTTCTTGCGGGCCAGGTCACCGGTGACGCCGAAGATCACCACCGCACACGGCCCCGCGATACGGGGCATGCGCTTGTCGCGCTTGTCCCGCAGCGGGTTACGCCATACCGCGGGTGTGTCGACGGCCGCCATCAGTATCCTCGACTCTTCGCGTAGGCGCTCATCGTGTGGTGGCGTCGAGTTGGCCCTGTGTCGCGTCGAGCAGTTCCTGCCACGACTTTTCGAACTTGTCCACACCCTCGTCTTCGAGCACCTTGAACACATCGACCAGATCGATGCCGATGGCGCTGAGTTTGTCGAAGGTCTCCTGCGATGCCGCTGCCGTCCCGGAGATGGTGTTACCGGTGATCTGGCCGTGGTCGGCGACCGCCTCCAATGTCTTCTCCGGCAGGGTGTTCACCGTGTGCGGTGCGACCAGCTCGGTGACGTACATCGTGTCGGAGTAGTCCGGGTTCTTGACGCCGGTGGACGCCCACAGCACGCGCTGCACGCGGGCGCCGTCGGCTTTGAGTGCTGCGAAACGCTCGCCGCCGAAGACCTCCTCGTAAGCCGCGTAGGCCAGTCGCGAGTTGGCCACGCCGGCCTTGCCGCGCAGCGCCAGCGCATCCTCGGAGCCGATCTTCTCCAGCCGGTTGTCGATCTCGGTGTCCACCCGGGACACGAAGAACGAAGCGACCGAATGGATCTTGGACAGATCGTGGCCGGCCTCCTTCGCCTTCTCCAGGCCGGCCAGGTAAGCGTCCATCACCGCGCGGTGCCGTTCGACCGAGAAGATCAACGTGACGTTGACCGAGATGCCCTCGGCGATCACCGCGGTGATCGCGGGCAGACCGGCCAGCGTTGCCGGGATCTTGATCAGCAGGTTCGGCCGGTCGACGGTCTTCCACAGGTCGATGGCCTGCAGGATCGTCTTGTCGGTGTCATGGGCCAGCCGCGGATCGACCTCGATCGACACCCGGCCGTCCACACCGTCGGAAGCCTCGTACTGCTTGGCCAGGACATCGCAGGCGTTGCGAACGTCATCGGTGGTCACCGTGCGGATGGTGTCGTCCACGTCGGCTCCCTGCTTGGCGAGCTCGGCGACCTGGGCGTCGTACGCGGTGCCCTTCGACAACGCGGCCTGGAAGATCGACGGGTTCGTCGTCACCCCGACGACGCTGCGGGTGTCGATCAGCTGCTGCAGATTGCCGGTCTGCAGCCGCTCACGCGACAGGTCATCGAGCCAGACGGATACACCTGCGGCGCTCAGCGCCGCGAGATTCGGGTTCTGAGTCATGATTCGCCTTCTCCTGCTAGTCGACTGTCAGTTGTCCAGGGACCGTTCCGCTGCGGCCGCGACAGCCTCGGCGGTGAAGCCGAACTCGCGGAACAGTGTCTTGTCGTCGGCAGAGGCACCGTAGTGCTCGATCGAGACGATCTCGCCGGTGTCTCCGACCAGCTTGTACCAACTCTGCGCCACCGCGGCCTCGACCGCCACCCGGGCCGAAACGGCGGGCGGCAGCACCGAATCGCGGTACTCCTTGGGCTGCGACTCGAACCACTCGACACACGGCATCGACACCACGCTGGCGTTGATGTCCTTGTCCGCCAACAGCTTTTGCGCTGCAACGGCCAGCTGGACCTCGGAGCCCGTGGCGATGATCACCACGTCGGGGTTCTCCTCCGGGGTGCCGCCGAGCACGTAGCCGCCGCGGGCCACACCCTCGGCGCTGGTGCCTTCGAGCACCGGGACGCCCTGGCGGGTCAGGATCAACCCCACCGGGCCGGTGCTGGCGGTGCGCTCCAGCACGGTCTTCCACGCATAGGCGGTCTCGTTCGGGTCGCCCGGCCGAACCACCGAGAGGTTCGGGATCGCGCGCAACGCGGCCAGATGTTCGATCGGCTGGTGGGTGGGGCCGTCCTCGCCCAGGCCGATCGAATCGTGGGTCCACACGTAGATCGGGTCGATGTTCATCAAAGCTGCCAAACGCACAGCCGGCCGCATGTAATCCGAGAACTGGAGGAACGTGCCGCCGTACGGCCGGGTCGGGCCGTGCAGCACGATGCCGGACAGGATCGCGCCCATCGCGTGCTCGCGGATGCCGAAGTGCAGGGTGCGCCCGTACCAGGTGGCGTTCCAGTCCTCGGTCGAGATCGACGGCGGCCCGAACGAATTCGCGCCCTTGATCGTGGTGTTGTTGCTGCCCGCGAGGTCGGCGGAGCCGCCCCATAGCTCGGGCAGGGTCTGGCCGACGGCGGCGAGCACGGCGCCGGAGGCGGCTCGGGTGGCCACCGGCTTGGAATCGACCTCCCAGTGCGGCAGCTCGGCATCCCAGCCCTCGGGCAGCTTGCCTGCCTGCAGCCGGTCCAGCAGCGCCTTGCGCTCGGGCTCGCGCTCGGCCCAGGCGTCGAAGGTGACCTGCCACTCGGCGTGGGCCTTCTTACCGCGGGCCACCAGCTCGCGGGTGTGGGTGATGACCTCGTCGCGCACCTCGAAGCTCTTGTCGGGGTCGAACCCGAGGATCTTCTTGGTGGCCGCCACCTCGTCGGCGCCCAGCGCCGAGCCGTGCACCCCGCCGGTGTTCATCTTGTTCGGGGCCGGGTAGCCGATGATGGTGCGCAACGCGATGAACGACGGCTTGTCGGTGACCTTCTTGGCCTCCGCGATCGCCGCTTCGATGCCGACGACGTTCTCGCCACCCTCGACTTCCTGCACGTGCCAGCCGTAGGCGCGGTATCGCGCGGGCACGTCTTCGCTCAGCGCGATGTCGGTGTTGTGCTCGATGGAGATCTTGTTGTCATCCCAGAACACGATGAGATTGCCGAGCTGCTGGGTGCCCGCCAGCGAGGAGGCTTCGCTGGTGACGCCCTCCTCCATGTCGCCGTCAGAGGCCACGACGTAGATGTAGTGGTCGAACGGGCTCTCGCCCGGGGCGGTGTCGGGATCGAACAGGCCGCGCTCGTACCGCGCCGCCATCGCCATGCCGACCGCCGACGCCAACCCCTGACCCAGCGGGCCGGTGGTGATCTCCACACCCTTGGTGTGGTGGTACTCGGGATGGCCCGGGGTCAGCGAACCCCACGTGCGCAACGCCTCGATGTCGGCCAGCTCAAGGCCGAACCCGCCGAGGTAGAGCTGCAGGTACAGGGTCAGGCTGGAATGTCCGCAGGACAGTACGAAACGGTCCCGGCCGATCCACTGGGTGTCGCTGGGATCGTGGCGCAGCTGCCGCTGGAACAGGGTGTAGGCGAGGGGAGCCAGGCTCATCGCTGTTCCCGGGTGGCCGTTGCCGACCTTCTGCACCGCATCAGCCGCGAGCACCCGGACGGTGTCGACCGCGACGCTGTCGATTTCGGTCCAGTCGTCGGGGTGGTTGGGCTGGGTGAGAGCGGTGATCTCTTCGGCCGTGGTCACTAAGCTCACTTCCTCGTCTTCTATCAGCTGGTACGTGCGCGCAGTTGCCATGCTGCTACCTCAAACACCCTAGTGGGGCGGACTCATCCGATGCAGACTGGTTCTCACACCGATACCCGGTCGTTTACCCGTAGTTGCCCGGAACAGACCCTGCGGTGCCGAGGCATCCGGGCGGCGGTCTACCATCGTGTGTAGTAGAAGCCGCGTGACGCCACCCGAGGAGTTATTTGCGTGAGCATTCGCGAGCGCCGGCTCATCAATGGGGCGCCGAGCCGAATACGATCCACCTTCCTGTCGTATCTGGCCCTCACCAAGCCGCGCGTGATCGAGTTGTTGCTGGTCACCACCATCCCGGCGATGCTGTTGGCCGACCGCGGCACCATTGACCCGCTGCTGATCCTCAACACGCTGATCGGTGGCGGGCTCGCGGCGGCCGGCGCCAACACGCTCAACTGTGTGGCCGACGCCGATATCGACAAGGTGATGAAGCGGACCGCCCGCCGTCCGCTGGCCCAGGCCTCGGTGCCCACCCGGCATGCGCTGGTCTTCGGTCTGGTGCTCTCGGTGACGTCGTACTGCTGGCTGTGGTGGACGTCGAATCTGCTGTCCGGCTTGCTGGCCGTGGCCACCATCGCGTTCTACGTCTTCGTCTACACGTTGCTGCTGAAGCGCCGTACCTCGCAGAATGTGGTGTGGGGCGGGGCGGCCGGCTGCATGCCGGTGATGATCGGCTGGTCCGCGGTGACCGGCACCATCCAGTGGCCCGCCCTGGTGATGTTCCTCATCATCTTCTTCTGGACGCCGCCGCACACCTGGGCGCTGGCCATGCGGTACAAGGACGACTACAAGGCAGCGGGTGTGCCGATGCTGCCGGCCGTGGCCACCGAGCGTGAGGTCACCCGACAGATCCTGATCTACACCTGGCTGACGGTGCTCACCACGCTGGTGCTGGCACTGGCCACCGGATGGCTGTACGGCGCCGTGGCGCTGCTCGCCGGCGCCTGGTTCCTGGTGATGGCCCACCAGCTGTACTCCGGGGTGAAGCGGGGGGAGCCGGTGAAGCCGCTGCGGTTGTTCCTGCAGTCGAACAACTATCTGGCCGTGGTGTTCTGCGCGCTGGCCATCGACTCGGCGCTGGCGCTGCCGACGATCCTCGGCCACTAGACCCGCGAACCACCGCACCCGCACGTCCGGTATGGCAGCGTTGTCGTCATGACCGAATCGGTGTCTCCTGACAACTTCGCGCGCGCCGAATCCGACCTGTACTTCGCCGGAGCCGTGAAGGACGGCGGGTTCGGAAGGTTCTTCCACAACCGTGAGCTGACCCCGATCGATCATCAGATCGTCATCCGGCAGAACCGGGACACCTTGTATTCCGCTGCGGTGTTCGATCTGGACGCCGGGCCGGTCACCATCACCCTGCCAGAGGCCGCGGGCCGGTTCATGTCGCTGCAGGTGATCAGCGAGGACCACTACACCACCAACGTCGCCTACGCGCCGGCCGAGGTGACGTTCAGCCGCGACTCGGTCGACACCCGCTATGCGATCGCGGCGGTGCGCACCTTGGTCGATCCCGGGGACACCGCTGACCTGGCCTCGGTGCACGCGTTGCAGGACGCCATCACCGTTTCCCAGGCCGACTCGGGATTCTTCGAGATCCCGCAGTGGGATCCGGTCAGTCAGAAGACGGTTCGGGATGCCCTCATCTCGCTGTCCACCACCCTGGCGGACACAAAGTCGATGTTCGGCCCCAAGTACGAGGTGGATCCCGTCCGGCATCTGATCGGCTCGGCGTTCGCCTGGGGCGGCAACCCCGAGCGCGACGCGCTGTATCTCACCGTGGTGCCGGCCCGCAACGACGCCGCCACCGTGCACCGGCTGACCGTGAAAGACGTTCCGGTGGACGGGTTCTGGTCGGTGACCGTGTACAACAAGGACGGCTACTTCACGCCGAACGCACAGAACGCCTATTCGGTGAACAACATCACCGCGGTCAAGGATCCCGACGGCGCCACCACGATCCAGTTCGGTGGCAGTGACGACGGTGGGGGTGCGATCAACCTGCTGCCGGTCACCGAGGGCTGGAACTACGTCGTGCGGCTGTATCGACCGGGGCCCGAGATCCTCGACGGGTCCTGGAAGTTTCCCGCCGCGCAACCGGTGTAACCCCGATGCCGAGTGTGACGCAGGGGTCGCTCCGTCGCGGAGTCGACGACGCCTGCGTCACATTCGGCGCAAAGACAGTCTAGGGCACCAGCACGACCGAGCCGACGGTCTTGCGGCCCTGAAGGTCGGTGTGTGCCTGGGCCGCCTCGGCAAGGGGGTAACGGCCACCCACGGTGATGGTGATCGATCCGTCGGCGATGGCGTTGATCAATTCTCCTGCCCGCCACGAGAATTCATCGGGCGTGCGGGTGTGGTGGGCCAGCGTCGGCCGGGTCAGGAACACCGAGCCCGCGGCGTTGAGCCGTTGTGGATCCACCGGCGGCACCGGACCGCTGGCCGCGCCGAACAGGGCCAGGGTGCCGCGCACCGCGAGGCTGGCCAGGCTGGCGTCGAAGGTCGACGCGCCGACCCCGTCGTAGACCGCTGCCACGCCCGCACCGCCGGTGAGATCGCGGATCCGGTCTCCGAACTCGGCCGGATCCTCGGGGTAGTCGAGCACCTCCACGGCCCCGGCCTGCCGGGACAGTTCGGCCTTCTCCGGTGTCGATGCGGTGGTGATCACCCGGGTGCCGATGCTGGTGGCCCACTGGGTCAGGATCAGGCCGACGCCACCGGCACCGGCATGCACCAGCACCGTGTCGTTGGGTTGCACGGCGTAGGTGGACTTGATCAGGTAGTGCGCGGTCATGCCCTTGAGCAGCGCGGAGGCGATCGCGTCGGGAGCCACGCCGTCGGGCACATAGGCGACGAAATCGGCTGGGGCGACGCAGAAGTCGGCATACGCGCCGGTCGCGTTGGCGGTCACCACGCGGTCGCCGACGGCGAGCGCGGCCACGTCGTCGCCGACCGCGGCGACGGTGCCACACACCTCGGACCCGACGATGAACGGCAGGTCCCTCGGATACTGCCCGGACCGGAAGTACGTGTCGATGAAGTTGACGCCGATGGCCTCGGCCTTGATCAATACCTCGCCGGGGCCGGGGGAGGGCTCGGGCCGCTCGACGTAGCTCAGGACTTCGGGTCCGCCGGTCTCGGCAACTTCGATGGCATACACGCCATCCATCATCCACACCTATCATCGCGGAGGTGAAACTTGCCCGTCCGGATGTGTTCCATCCCCGCATCGTGTTGGCCGGCTGCCCGGCGTTGCCGGAAGGCGACGGTGACGACGCCGGCCTGACCGCGGCGCTGCGCCACCGCGGTCTCCACGCCCGCTGGCTGCCGTGGGACGATCCGGCCACGCTGACCGCCGATCTGGTGATCGTGCGGGCCACCTGGGACTACACCGAGCGGCTCGACGAGTTCCTGTCATGGGCGCGGTCGGTCCCGCGTCTGCTCAATCCGGCGCAGATCGTCGAGTGGAACGCCGACAAGCGCTACCTCGACGATCTGCGGCGCGCAGGGGTTCCGGTGGTGCCGACGCGATATTTCGCGGTCGGTGAGCGGGTTGTCGTGCCCGACGGCGAAGTCGTGGTGAAGCCTGCGGTGGGTGCCGGATCGGCCGGGGCGCAGCGCTTCGTCGACGCATCGGAGGCACAGGCCCACGCGGCGGCGCTGCAGGACGCCGGCCGTGCGGTGCTGGTGCAGCCCTACGATCCGCGTATCGCCGACGGAGAAACCGCGCTGGTGTACATCGCGGGCGAGGAATCGCACGCCTTCACCAAAGGCCCGATCCTGCCGCCGGCGGGGGAGTCGCCAGTGTTCGAGGAGACCGGCACGTACGCCGAGGAGTCGCTCTCACCGGCCAACCCCGACGACGAGGTTTGGCGCGTCGGTCGCCAGGCCATCGATGCCGTGACCCGGCGGTTCGACATCGAACCCGAGGAGCTGCTGTACGCCCGGGTCGACGTGATCGGCGGCCCGCGGGATCCGCGGCTGCTGGAGTTGGAGCTCGTCGAGCCAGGGCTGGGATTTCGGCAGCTCGATCAGTCCGACCGGGAGGACGCCGAGCGGCGCTTCGCGGTCGGTGTGGAGGACGCGCTGCAGCGTTTCGGGCTGGGCCCGCTGTCACACCGCGGGCGGTAGGTCCGCGGGCTCTACCCGCTCACGCATCGACGCCCACAGGGCGGCGGTGGCGGCGGTGCAGGCCGCCGCGCCGGCGACGTGCACCGCGACGAGCGCCGCGGGCACACCGGTGTAGAACTGCACGATCCCGACCAGTCCTTGCGCGCAGACCAACGCCACCAGCACGCCGAGTCGGACCATCACCGGGCGGGAGGCGCGCACCGCGACGAGCGCGAAGCCCAGCGCGACGACCAGTGACAGGTAGGCGACCAGCAGCGACGAATGCATGTGCACCAGCGTGGTGATCTCGACCTGCAGACGCGGCACCACCCGCTCTAGGCTCTTGTCCCCGGCGTGGGGTCCGGCACCGGTCACCAGGGTGCCGGTCACCAAGACCCCGGCCAGGACGATCGCGGTGAGTACGGTCAACTGTCGCAACGGTTTCGGCACCACCGTCGTCGGTGCGCCCGTGTCGGGCTGACCGATCTTGACGAACAGCAGCACCGCGAGCCACACCATCGCCATGGAGGCGAGCAGGTGGATCGCCACCGTCCACCACAGCAGGCCGGTGAGGACCGTGATGCCGCCGATGACGGCCTGGACCACGGTGGAGGCCGGCATCAGCCAGGCGTAGATCAGCACCTCGCGGCGCCGTCGGGCCCGGGTGACGGCCAGTACGGCGGCAGCGGCGGTCAGTACCACCAGGAAGGTGATCATCCGGTTGCCGAATTCGACCACCTGGTGCACGACGGCGACTTCCGCGTGTGGCACGGGGGTGAAGCTGCCGGGGAAGCACTGTGGCCAGGTGGGGCAACCCAGACCGGACGCGGTGACCCGGACGATCGCCCCGGTGACCGAGATGCCGCCCTGGGTGAGGATCACCAGGAAAGCGATCAGGCGCTGAACCCGCAGGCTCGGCATGGGCAGCAGATCGACCAGTCGCTGGAAAGCTCTTCCGACGGGCACCGCCTGATCGTAGTGGATCAGGAACTACAGCCCGTAGTAGGGCCGTCTCGTGCGACCCGGATCAGGTGAAGCGGAACCACCGCAGCGCCGCGACCGCGGCCACCGCACCCCACACCGCCAGCACGGCCAGTCCGAACCAGTCCACCGACAGCGCCATCGCCTGGGTCAGCGATTCCGTGAGGGCCCCCGACGGGGTCAGTCGCGCCGCCCACCGCAGCGCGGACGGCACCAGCCCGCCTTCCAGTGTCAGTGCGCCGACCCCGGCGAACACGAACCACAGCAGGTTCGCCAACGCCAGCACGATCTCGGCCTTGAGGGTGCCGCCGAGCAGCAGCCCCAACGCGGCGAACGCTGCCGTGCCCAGGGCGATGACCGCCGCGCCCAGCGCCAGGCCCACCGGCGAAGGGCGCCAACCCAGCGCAAAACCTATGGCGCCCAACAGAATTGCCTGCAAGAATACGACCGTCACCACGGCCAGCGACTTCCCCGCGATGATCCCCCACACGGGAAGCGCGGTGGCGCCGAGCCGCTTCAGCGCGCCGTAGCGGCGGTCGAATGCCACCGCGATGGCCTGCCCGGTGAACGCCGTGGAGATGACAGCCAGTGCCATGATCGCGGGAGTGAACGTTGCCGCGCGATTGTCACCGAACGATCCCAGCGGCAACAGCGTCATCCCGACCAACAGCGTGATCGGGATGAACATCGTCAGCAACAACTGCTCGCCGTTGCGCAGCAGCAGCTTCAGCTCCAGTCCGAACTGGGCGGCCAGCATGGCCGGCACCTTGGCCGGGCGAGGATCCGGGGTGAAGGTGCCCGGGGTGAACCGATTCGCAACGCTGGTCATGACCGCAGCTCCCGTCCGGTCAGGTCGAGGAATACGTCTTCGAGGCTGCGCTGCTCCACCCGCATGTCGGTGGCCAGCACATTGACCCGGGCACACCACGCGGTCACGGTGGCCAGCACCTGCGGATCGATGTTGCCTTCGACCAGGTACTCGCCAGGTGCCGTCTCGGTGGCCTTGTAGTCCTCCGGCAGCGCGTCCGTCAGGAGGGAAAGGTCGAGCTTGCGCGGCGCGCTGAAGCGCAACTGGTTCTCGGCGCCGCTGCGGGTCAGTTCGGCCGGTGTGCCGGTGGCGACGGCCACACCGTGATCGATGATCACGATCCGGTCGGCGAGTTCTTCCGCTTCGGCGAGATGGTGGGTGGTCAGCACCACCGTCACTCCGTCGCGGCGGAGCGCATCGATCAACTCCCACACCACGATTCGCGCGTGAGCATCCATCCCGGCGGTGGGTTCGTCGAGGAACACCAACTCGGGGCGGCCCACCACGGCGCAGGCCAGCGCCAGGCGTTGTTGCTGACCGCCGGACAACCGCCGGTAGGTGGTGCGGGCGGATTCGGTCAGGCCGAGGGTGTCCATCAGCCAGGCCGGATCGAGGGGATCGGCGGCGTAGGACGCGACCAGGTTGAGCATCTCGCCGGCCCGGGCCGCGGGATATCCGCCGCCGCCCTGCAGCATCACGCCGATCCGCTCGCGCAGCTGGGCGTTGTCCGCGACGGGATCCAGTCCGAGGATTTCGACAGTGCCGCCGTCGGGGCGGATGAACCCCTCGCACATCTCGACTGTCGTGGTCTTGCCTGCGCCGTTGGGGCCGAGCAGGGCCAGCACCTCGGCGCGCTGCACCTCGAGGTCCAGATTCGACACCGCTGTCGTCGACCCGTAGCGCTTGCTCACGCCGCGGAGCGACACGGGTAGGGCCGACGAGCGCTTGCCCGAGGAGCCGGAATCGTCAGAACGCGAGGTCACGGGGATTCAGCGTAGGCGTCGGCGGACTGTGTACGTGCCGGTGGTGGGTCAGATTCGCGCTGAGGTGACCCACGCCACGGCAGCCGGCGCCACGTCAACCCGATCAGGATCAGCACGATCAGCGTGCTGGCCAGCGTCGCCATCACGATCTGGAACAAGGTGAACCGATCGCCGTTGGCCGTTGGGCCGAAGATGCCGACGACCAAGGTGATCGCGATCGCGGAACCGCGGAAGCCCGGCCGGGTTGCCCACGCCGCCAACGGGATCACCGCCCACAGCAGATACCACGGTTGCACCACCGGGAACAGCAGGATCGTGCCGCCGAGGGCCACGCCCAGACCGCCGACGGGGTGCAACCGGCCGCGTAGCACGGCCAGCAGCAGCCAGCTGACCAGGATCGCGATCAGGAAGACGCCGATGGCGCGGGTCAGGGCCAGCACCGCGGTGGTGTGGTCACCGAGCCCCAGCAGGATGCCGACCTGGCCGGTGCCCAGCGCCAGCAGTGTCGGTGGCGACATCCAGCTGCGCACCACGTTGGCGGTGCCCAAGGTGGACAGCCAGCCGAAGCCCAGCCCGCTGGCCCACCCGATCAGGGCCATCACAGCCAGCGAGATGGCACCGAGCGGGACGCTCGCGACGAAGAACGCCTTGATGGACCCGCCCAGGCGCCAGGCCAATGCCATCGCGACGAATCCGAGCGCCAGCAGGGACGGGAGCTTGACCTGGGAGGACAGTGTGATCAGCACGGTGCCGAGCAGCAGCATCGCGGCGGGGTACCAGTGGTCCCAGTCCTCGCGGGTGTGCGGCCAGGAAAGTGGCCGCGGGATCAGCGGGGCGGTGGCGTCGATGCCGCGCAGCGCGAACTCGGTACCCGCCAGCATCAGGCCGAGCATCAGCGCCTCGTTGTGGATGCCGGCCACCAGGTGCATGAACAGCAGCGGGTTGCACGCGCCCAGCCACAATGCGCTGACCTCGGCGACGCCGCAGCGCCGCGCCAGCCGTGGGGTCGCCCACACGATGAGACCGACGCCGAGCAGCACGACGACGCGGTGGCACAGCACGGCGGCGACGATGTTCTCGCCGGTCAGGGCCGAGATGCTCTCGCCGATCCACAGGAACAGCGGTCCGTACGGGGCCGGGGTCTCGCGCCACAGGCTGGGGACCGACAACGTGAACACGTGATCGAGGCCGAGGCCGGTCGCCGGGCCGACCTGGTAGGGGTTGAGCCCGATGTAGCCGATCTCACTCTGCGCCAGATAGGAGTAGACGTCCTTGCTGTACATCGGCGGCGCGACCAGCAGCGGGATGGCCCAGAGCAACAGCGTCCGGTCCAGCTGGCTGCGTGACATCCGGCGCGGTCCGAGCGCGAAGCGGCCGAGCATGAGCCAGGCCAGCGCCATCATCACCGCGCCGGTGGTGGTCATGGTCAGCGAGACGGTCTGGATGCGCGAGGGCAGGTTGAGTAGCCGTACCCCGAACGTCGGGTCCTGCACGACGGGGCGGGCGCCCGCACCGAGGGCGCCGATCGCCATCAGCACGGTTCCGGTGGCCCCGAACAGCCGGGTCCGGCGCAGGGCGACGACTTCGGCGGGGTTCAGCGGGGACCCGACCGTCCGTTCGTCGCCGTGCCACCGGGCGATCGATGAGCTGAAGGACGACAGGCGGCTTGCCATCAGGGCAGCGTAACCGTCGGCCGACGCAGTCTCCGCCGGGCAAGGGTGGCCCAGGTCACGTAAGGCTGCCCTTGCTAGAACCCGGCGGGGAATTCCGTCACAATGGTGTTGTGAAAATGCGTCGGGAGACCACGGGCTCGGTTTCGAGCCCCGCTTCGGCTGGTGTGCCGAAGCCGGTCGGCGACGTCGTGCCGGTGTCCGATGGGCACACTCGCCGCGCGATCATTCACCTGCTGCTCGAGGGGCCCGTCACGGCGGGCCAGATCGGGGAGCGGCTCGGAATCTCGGCTGCGGGCGTGCGTCGTCACCTCGATGCACTGATCGACGCCGGTGACGCGCAGGCCAGCGCCGCCGCCGCGTGGCAGCACAACGGGCGGGGCCGTCCGGCCAAACGCTACCGGCTGACCGCCGCGGGGCGGGCCAAGCTCGGCCACACCTACGACGACCTCGCGGTCGCCGCGATCCGGCAGTTGCGGGAGATCGGCGGCAAGGAGGCCGTGCGAACCTTCGCGCGGCGCCGGATGGACACCATCCTGGCCGGGGTCACCGAGGGATCCGGCGGGGTGGCCGACACCGCCGAACGGGTCGCCGACGCGTTGACCCGCGCCGGCTATGCGACCACCACGACGCCGGTGGACGGGCCCATTCACGGGGTGCAGATCTGTCAGCACCACTGTCCGGTATCGCACGTCGCCGAGGAATTCCCGGAGCTGTGCGAGACCGAGAGTGAGGCGTTCGCAGAGATCCTCGGTACCCACGTGCAGCGCCTGGCCACCATCGCCAACGGTGACTGCGCCTGCACCACCCACGTGCCGCTCGATGCCGACAGCACGGAAAAACAGGCTGACAAAGACAGCGAAACCAAGGTTCGGGGCACAGCCCGCACCCGGACGACCATGGTGACAAGCCAAACAGCGAGCAAACAAGGAGCGGCGACATGACCATCACGCCCGAAACGCCACTGACCCAGGAAGAGACCATCGCGTCGCTGGGCAACTACGGCTACGGCTGGTCGGACTCGGACGCCGCCGGCGCGAGCGCGCAGCGCGGCCTGTCCGAAGCCGTCGTGCGTGACATCTCGGCCAAGAAGAACGAGCCGGAGTGGATGCTGGAGTCCCGGCTCAAGGCCCTCCGGACCTTCGACAAGAAGCCCATGCCGAACTGGGGTTCCAACCTCGAGGGCATCGACTTCGACAACATCAAGTACTTCGTGCGCTCCACCGAGAAGCAGGCGGCTTCCTGGGAGGAACTGCCCGAGGACATCCGCAATACCTATGACCGCCTTGGCATTCCGGAAGCCGAGAAGCAGCGCCTGGTGGCCGGGGTGGCGGCTCAGTACGAGTCCGAGGTGGTGTACCACCAGATTCGCGAGGACCTCGAGGCGCAGGGCGTCATCTTCCTCGACACCGACTCGGGCCTGCGCGAGCACCCGGAGATCTTCAAGAAGTACTTCGGCACGGTCATCCCGGCCGGCGACAACAAGTTCTCGGCCCTGAACACCGCGGTGTGGTCGGGCGGTTCGTTCATCTACGTGCCGCCGGGTGTGCACGTCGACATCCCGCTGCAGGCCTACTTCCGGATCAACACCGAGAACATGGGTCAGTTCGAGCGGACGCTGATCATCGCCGACGAGGGCTCCTACGTGCACTACGTCGAGGGTTGTACCGCGCCGATCTACAAGTCGGACTCGTTGCACTCCGCGGTTGTCGAGATCGTCGTCAAGCCCGGTGCCCGGGTGCGCTACACCACGATCCAGAACTGGTCGAACAACGTCTACAACCTGGTCACCAAGCGGGCCCGGGCCGAGGCCGGCGCCACCATGGAGTGGATCGACGGCAACATCGGTTCCAAGGTCACCATGAAGTACCCGGCTGTCTGGATGACCGGTGAGCACGCCAAGGGTGAGGTGCTCTCGGTGGCGTTCGCCGGTGAGGGTCAGCACCAGGACACCGGTGCCAAGATGCTGCACCTGGCCCCGCACACGTCGTCCAACATCGTGTCCAAGTCGGTGGCCCGTGGCGGCGGCCGCGCGTCCTACCGCGGCCTGGTCCAGGTCAACAAGGGCGCACACGGCAGCCGCTCGAGCGTGAAATGCGATGCGCTGCTGGTCGATACGATCAGCCGCAGCGACACCTATCCGTACGTCGACATCCGCGAGGACGACGTCACGATGGGGCACGAGGCCACGGTGTCCAAGGTCAGCGAGGATCAGCTCTTCTACCTGATGAGCCGCGGCCTGACCGAGGACGAGGCGATGGCGATGGTGGTGCGCGGCTTCGTCGAGCCCATCGCCAAGGAACTGCCCATGGAATACGCGCTCGAGCTCAACCGGCTGATCGAGCTGCAGATGGAAGGCGCGGTCGGTTAAGTGACACAGAATCTGACACAGGCGGTCGAGGGGGTCGCTCACAATAAGGGCGAGCTGTTCGCGTCGTTCGACGTCAACGCCTTCGAGGTGCCCGGCGGCCGCGACGAGCTGTGGCGGTTCACCCCGCTGAAGCGGCTTCGCGGCCTGCACGACGGCTCGGCCGTTGCCAACGGCAGCGCCGGCATCACCGTGACCGAGCGGCCCGGCGTGACCGTCGAAACCGTCGGCCGCGACGACAAGCGTCTCGGCGAAGGCGGTGTGCCCACCGATCGTGTTGCCGCTCAGGCCTACTCGTCGTTCGAGACGGCCACCGTGGTGACGGTCAAGCGTGACACCGAGGTGGCCGAGCCCATCGAGATCGTCGTGGACGGACCCGGTGCGGACACCGTGGGCTATGGCCACCTGCAGATCCGGGTGGAAGAGCTCTCGCGTGCCATCGTGGTTGTCGACCTGCGCGGCAGCGGAACGTACGCCGACAACGTCGAGATCATCGTCGGTGATTCGGCCGGCCTCGGATTGATCTGGATCGCCGACTGGGCCGACGACATGGTGCATGTCAGCTCGCATCACGCCAAGCTCGGCAGGGACGCGGTGCTCGGACACGTCAACGTCACCCTCGGCGGCGACGTGGTGCGCACCTCGGCGACCGTGCGGTTCGCCGGCCCCGGCGGCGACGCCAAGATGCTCGGCACCTACTTCGCCGACGACGGCCAGTTCTTCGAGTCCCGGTTGCTGGTCGATCACGCTCAGCCGCACTGTAAGTCCGACGTGCTCTACAAGGGCGCGTTGCAGGGCGATCCGGATTCCAAGAAGCCCGATGCGCACACCGTGTGGATCGGCGACGTGCTGATCCGGGCCGAGGCGACCGGCACCGACACCTTCGAGGTGAACCGGAACCTGGTGCTCACCGACGGTGCGCGCGCGGACTCGGTGCCCAACCTCGAGATCGAGACCGGCGAGATCGTCGGAGCCGGGCACGCCAGTGCCACCGGACGTTTCGACGACGAGCAGTTGTTCTACCTTCGCGCCCGGGGCATCCCCGAGGATCAGGCCCGGCGCCTCGTCGTGCGTGGATTCTTCAACGAGATCATCGCCAAGATCGCTGTCCCCGAGGTGCGCGAGCGTCTGACCGCCGCCATCGAAAAAGAACTTGCCATCACCGAATCGAAAGCATCGCACTCATGACCACTCTGGAAATCAAGGACCTGCACGTCTCGGTCAATGCCGCCGAAGGCGCTGAGAACACCGAGATCCCCATTTTGAAGGGTGTCGACCTCACCGTGAAGTCGGGGGAGACCCACGCGGTGATGGGGCCCAACGGCTCCGGTAAGTCCACGCTGTCCTACGCGATCGCCGGTCACCCCAAGTACACCGTCACCTCCGGTTCGATCACCCTCGACGGACAGGACGTCCTCGAGATGAGCATCGACGAGCGGGCTCGGGCGGGCCTCTTCCTGGCCATGCAGTATCCCGTCGAGGTGCCCGGGGTGTCGATGTCGAACTTCCTGCGCACGGCGGCCACCGCCGTCCGTGGCGAGGCGCCGAAGCTGCGCCACTGGGTCAAGGAAGTCAAGGCCGCGATGGACGAGCTGGACATCGATCCGGCGTTCGGTGAGCGCAGCGTCAACGAGGGCTTCTCGGGCGGCGAGAAGAAGCGCCACGAGATCCTGCAGCTCGGCCTGCTCAAGCCGAAGATCGCGATCCTCGACGAGACCGACTCGGGTCTGGACGTCGACGCGCTGCGCATCGTGAGCGAGGGCGTCAACCGCTACGCCGAGGCCGAGCACGGCGGCATCCTGCTGATCACCCACTACACCCGCATCCTGCGCTACATCCGTCCGCAGTTCGTCCACGTGTTCGTCGGTGGGCGCATCGTGGAATCGGGCGGTCCGGAACTCGCCGACGAGCTCGAAGAGAACGGATACGTGCGCTTCACCCAAGCCGTCGGGGCCTGACATGACCGCTTCGGCGCAGACGGTGGAACTGGCCAGGATCAGAGCTGATTTCCCGATTCTGAGCCGGGTGATGCGCGGTGGAAAGCAACTGGCCTACCTGGATTCCGGGGCGACGTCGCAGAAGCCGCTGCAGGTGCTCGACGCTGAACGGGAGTTCCTCACCACCTCCAACGGTGCGGTGCACCGCGGCGCGCACCAATTGATGGAAGAGGCCACCGACGCCTACGAACAGGGGCGTGCCGACATCGCGGCGTTCGTGGGTGCCGAGCCGGACGAGCTGGTGTTCACCAAGAACGCCACCGAGTCGATCAACCTCGTCGCATATGTGCTGGGGGACAAGCGGTTCGAGCACGCCGTCGGCCCCGGTGACGTCATCGTCACCACCGAACTCGAACACCACGCGAACCTGATCCCGTGGCAGGAGTTGGCCCAGCGCACGGGTGCGACGCTGCGCTGGTACGGCGTGACGGACGACGGCCGCATCGACCTGGACTCCCTGGAGCTCGACGAGCGGGTGAAAGTGGTGGCGTTCAGCCATCATTCGAACGTCACCGGCGCCATCGCCCCGGTCGCGGACCTGGTGTCTCGGGCCAAGGCGGTCGGTGCGCTCACCGTGCTGGACGCCTGCCAGTCGGTCCCGCACCAGCCGGTCGACTTTCACGCCCTCGATGTCGATTTCGCGGCGTTCTCCGGTCACAAGATGCTGGGCCCCACCGGCATCGGTGTGCTCTACGGGCGGCTCGCGCTGCTGAACTCGATGCCACCGTTCATCACCGGCGGTTCCATGATCGAGACCGTCACGATGGAGCAGACCACCTACGCCCCGGCGCCTCAGCGTTTCGAGGCCGGTACTCCGATGACCTCTCAGGTGGTCGGATTGGCCTCCGCCGCACGGTATTTGCGCGAGGTCGGGATGGATGCGGTCGAGGCGCACGAGGCCGAGCTCGTCGCGGCCGCGCTCGAAGGGCTGGCCTCGGTGCCTGCGGTGCGCATCATCGGGCCCCAGACGATCGAACATCGCGGATCGCCGGTCAGTTTCGTGGTCGACGGGATCCACGCCCACGATGTGGGGCAGGTGCTCGATGACGAGGGCGTCGCAGTCCGGGTCGGGCACCATTGCGCCTGGCCGCTGCACCGTCGATTCGGGATCGCGGCCACCGCTCGCGCCTCGTTCGCGGTGTACAACACGCTCGACGAGGTGGACCGCCTGGTGGCCGGAGTCAAGCGTGCTGTGGAGTTCTTCTCGTGAGAATCGACCAGATGTACCAGGAAGTGATCCTGGATCACTACAAGCATCCGCACCACCGCGGGCTGCGGGAGCCGTTCGCGGCCGAGGTACATCACGTGAACCCGACCTGTGGTGACGAGGTGACCTTGCGGGTCGCGTTGTCCGAGGACGGCGAGACCGTCGACGACATCTCGTACGACGGTCAGGGCTGTTCGATCAGTCAGGCCGCCACCTCGGTGCTGACCGATCAGGTGATCGGCCAGAGCGTCGGCGATGCACTCAAGACGGTTGAGGCCTTCACCGAGATGATTTCCTCGCGCGGCAACGTCGAGGGGGACGAAGATGTACTCGGCGACGGCATCGCGTTCGCGGGCGTGGCCAAGTACCCGGCGCGGGTGAAGTGCGCGCTGCTGGGATGGATGGCATTCAAAGATGCGTTGGTTCAGGCCAGCGACGATGTGGAGGAACAGCGATGAGCGAGACCGCGTCTGACGAACTGCTCGCCGACGTCGAGGAAGCCATGCGCGACGTGGTCGACCCCGAGCTGGGCATCAACGTCGTCGATCTCGGCCTGGTCTACGGACTCAACGTCGAGGACGGCGACGAGGGCCCCGTCGCCCTGATCGACATGACCCTCACCTCGGCAGCCTGCCCGCTGACCGACGTGATCGAGGATCAGTCGCGCACCGCGTTGGTGGGCGCCGGCCTGGTCAACGAGATCAAGATCAACTGGGTGTGGAACCCGCCGTGGGGGCCGGACAAGATCACCGACGACGGCCGCGAACAGTTGCGCGCGCTCGGTTTCACCGTCTAGAACCTGGTCGACCCCGCAGAATGACCGTGTGATCACGGTCCCGGCGTTCGTCTGGCGCAGCGGCTCGTGGGGCCGGGCGCTGCTCATCGGCGGCGGCGTGGGCCTCGTGCTGGGTGTACTCGCCTGGCTGGACTCCGGCTTCTGGATTTCGGGCGTGCTGGTCCTCGTGATCGTCGGCGTGTTCTACGGGATCTGGATGACACGCCGGATGACCCGATACTGGCCGCTGTCGCGGCAGCTGACCGGGACCGAGCGGGTGACGATCGTGCGCGCCGCACGCGCCGGCGATCGGCTCGGGGATCCGCGACTGCTGGACGCCGCCCGGGATTATTGCCGCGGGGCACAAGCGGCCGCCGAGGCTGCTCGCCCGTTCCGGTGGCTGTTGCCGGTGGTGCTCGTCGTCGCGGCCGCAAGTGCGTTGTTCGACGCCGTCTTCGGATCGGTAGGCAATGCCGTGGTGTCCGTCGTCTACCTGGCGGCACTGTTGGTGGAGTTGTTCTGGTGGCCGAAGCGGCAAGCTCAGCTGCTGGCCAACGTCCGCAAGTCCTGTGGATAACTTCGCGATCGGCTGCGATTCCGAGGGATTTCTGTCGGGCGGCCTCGCTAGCTTCCAGCTCGTCGGGACTGGATGGAGTTCCCGAACGGTCGGAAGGAATTGCGATGCATTCGGACGTGGAAAAGTTACATGCGGCATGCGTACGGGATCTCGGTGATCCGCGGCGCTGGTTCAGCCCGGGCGGATATCCGGATTCGTTGGCGCTGTGCGTGATCGATTCGATCTACTCGACCGGGGCACGGTACGCCACGGTGGAGAAGATCATCGGGAGATACCGCGACTACCGGGTGGCGCAGGGTGCCGATGCCGCGAGCGACGGTGCCCCCGAGCTCTTGCGGACCATCACCGAACTGGGCGGGCCCGACGCGTGGGCCTCGCAGATCGGGAACCGCAGGCCCACCTCGACCGCGGCGAACGCCCCGCTGAAATCCGTGGCGGTCGCCCAGGTCGCACAGGCACTCGTCGCGGTCGGCGTATGTTCGGCCGAAGACCTGAGGTCGGCGGCGCAGGACGATGACCGTCGTGCGGCCGCCAGGACAGCCTGGTGTGCCGCGCCGGGCCAAAAGTCAGGTACCACCTGGGATTACGTGTTGAAGCTCGCCCAGATACCAGGAGAGAGAGCCGGTCGCGTGGTGGCAGCGTATGTCTCCCGGGAGATCGGGCCGGTCAGTGCCGAGGGCGCGGGCGAGGTGCTGCGTGGCGTGGCGCAATCGGCCGGCTGGAACGTTCTCGTGCTCGACCATGCGATCTGGAGATTCGAATCCGGACGTCCCTATCAGCGGGATCTCGCGCTCTCCGCCTGACATTCGATCACCCGCACCTCGTAGGGATCGAGGTCCACTGTTTCGTTCGGTTGCGCCGCGACGGTGACGGATGTCCCGGTTTTGTTGATGATCAACAGCTTTCGCCGGTCATCGGTGGTGACAAACCCTTGTGCGTGGATCCGGCAATCCGCCTGGCCGGGCTGACCGGTCGTGGTCGCCACGAGGACGTCACCCGGCCCGAAGTTGCGCAACAACAGCTCTAGTGCGCGGTATCGGGCGTTCGGTTCACCGGTTTCCCAGTCGATCAGGGTGGTTCCCGGGATCATGCCGGGGTAGTCCATGAACTCGGCGATGCCGACGAGATCGATACCGAGCGGGACCAGTTGCGCCCATATGTAGGACTGCAGAGCTGCGCTCAAAGTCCAGTATTCATCGGGAATGTCAGGCTCCGGATTCATCACGTCGGCAGGAAAGGAGCCCACCTCGTTGATGAACGTCGAGGTACCCGGCGCGAGTCTGCGTCGGATCGAGTCGATGAGACGTACCTGGTCGATGAACCCGTCGGCCTGGGCGAAGTAGATGTCACGCCAATGGCTTTGTGGCGCGTTGGGCGCGGCCGCGAATGGGTCCACCACATCGGAGTGGGCATAGAAGTGGAACGACATGGCATCCGGCGCGGTGCCGTCGTGGTGGTTGACCGGGTCCAGGAAGGTCCAGAAGTACTCGGGCTCATGGTGCAGATGGGTCAGCGACAGGCCAACGAACTTCATCTCGGGGTCGAGCGGCCGCAGGCGCCGAACCACGGCGTCGTAGAGGGCGGTATATGTCGCAGGCGACATACCGCGCATGTCCGGTTCGCACAGCACCTCCCAGTACGCGAACCGGTAGCGATGGCCGGATTCATGCCACCGGCCAAGTTCGTCGGTGAACCCACCGGCGATGTACCAGCTCGCGAGACGGTAGAAGTAGTCGACTACCTCGGTGAGGGTGGGGTCGCGCAGATCGGTGCCCCGCTCGTAATCCCAGACGATCGCATTCGGATCGTCCGGTACATCAACCGGGTCGGTGAACATCCACGCCGGAATCGTCGCGAAGTTCGCGACGACGGGCCGGCCTTGGGCCGCTGCCATGAAATCCGCCACAAAAGGGTCGAGAAGCCCGAAGTCCCAATGTGTTTCGCTGTCCGTCGGTGGATGCAACTCGGGTACCGACAGGTGGGGGTGCGAAAACCAGGGCAGGAACCTGACGAGGTCGGCGCCGAGGTCGCGCAACGCGGCGAAGGCCTGGTCGTGAACGGGTGATTCACGGCGCAGCGGCGGAGCGGTCCACAGGTGCGTGGTCAGGATCGTGCGGGAGGTAGCCGTTCTGGTCGACCAGTCGACACATACCGGAATCGTCACGGTCGCCCCGTCTCGGCGGCGATGCCCAGTGCGGGCAGGATCGCCTGGTCCACGATCGCCGTGCGGATATTCACGTCGGGAACCTCCCCGGTGTCGATCTGGTGCTTGATCACCAACGCCTCGCCGATGTCGCAGATGATCGGCGTGACGTACCGCGCCTCTATCTCGCCGCGTGCCGCGTAGTGCTCGATGACGGTCTGGGTGAAACGTCGACCGTTGGCGTCGAAGACCCGGCGGTACAGCGCGTCGACCAACTCGGGGCGGCGCCGTCGTTCGCCGAGGATCGCGGCCACGGCGGGTGCGGTTGGCCCGGTCAGCCACGCGGCCAACTGATCAAGAGATCGCAGCAGGTCGCCGCGCAGATTCCCGCCTTCCACCGTGGGGGCTTCGGTCGGGTACGCCTGGACGAGGGAATCGAGCAACAGTTCCTCGACCGACGCCCAGTGCCGGTAGATCGACGTCTTGGCGGCAGACGCCCGGCGCGCGACGCCTTCGACGGTGAGGCCCCCGAGTCCGGTGGCCGCGACCTCGGCGAGTACGGCTGCCCGGCAGTCGGCTTTCAGGCCCTCGACCGGTCGTCGCATGCAGCACACTGTAGATACGTACAAGTAGCTACGCAACCGTATCTAACTATGCCGCGAAACACTCACGGACCCGGGGCCCGGCTGTTGGAAAGTGCCGCGAATCATCGGCCGGCCACAGCCGGCCGATCCGGGCTGGGTGAACCGTTTGCGTGACGATCCGGCGAGCGAGTTCACCGGATACCGGGCTGAAACCGCTTTGGCGACCCGGCACTGAAATAGGGTGGGAACAGGCCGTCCAGCCCCGACGTTAGGACAAGTGTGACTACGCAGGACATCACCGCAGATCAGTTCAACGAGATCATCAACGGCAACGACATCGTGCTGGTGGATTTCTGGGCGTCGTGGTGCGGGCCGTGCCGTGCGTTCGCGCCGACGTTCAAGGCCGCCTCGGAGCAGCACCCCGACGTCGTCTTCGCCAAGGTGGACACCGAGGCCGAGCAGGGCTTGGCCGCGGCGGCCGACATCCGGTCGATCCCCACCCTGATGGCGTTCAAGAAGGGCAAATTGGTCTTCAACCAGGCAGGGGCGCTGCCGCCGGCGGCACTTGAAGATCTGGTCCAGAAGATCAAAGAGTTCGACATCGACGCGGCCATGAAAGAGCAGGCCGCACAGGGCGACGCCGAACAGGTGTGATGGCCGGCACGCGATAGCGTGCTGTCCGTGACTGCGCAGAACGAATTCGTACTGGTCGACCGTCCCCGACCGGACGTCGCCCTGGTGACCCTCAACCGGCCCGAGCGGATGAACTCCATGGCATTCGATGTCATGGTCCCGCTCAAGGCGGTTCTGGAGGACCTCCGCTACGACAACAGCGTGCGAGTGGTGGTGTTGACGGGCGCGGGCCGTGGATTCTCGTCCGGGGCCGACCACAAGTCGGCCGGCTCGGTTCCGCATGTGGCCGGGCTCACCCGACCGACGTATGCGCTGCGGTCGATGGAGATCCTCGACGATGTGATTCTCGCCCTACGGCGTCTGCACCAGCCGGTGATCGCCGCGGTCAACGGTGCGGCCATCGGAGGCGGCCTGTGCCTGGCCTTGGCCTGTGACGTCCGCGTCGCCGCCGACGGCGCCTACTTCCGCGCTGCGGGGATCAACAACGGTCTCACCGCCAGTGAGCTGGGCTTGTCCTACCTGCTGCCACGCGCCATCGGCTCGTCGCGCGCGTTCGAGATCATGTTGACCGGCCGTGACGTCGATGCCCAGGAGGCCGAACGCATCGGCCTGGTGTCCAGCGTGGTGGCCGAGGAGTCGCTGCTGGACACCTGCTATGCCATGGCAGACCGCATGGCTGCGTTCTCCCGGCCGGGTATCGAGTTGACCAAGCGCACACTTTGGAGTGGACTGGACGCCGCTAGCCTGGAGGGGCACATGCAGGCTGAAGGCCTGGGACAACTCTTCGTGCGCCTGCTCACCGCAAACTTTGAGGAAGCGGTTGCCGCGCGCGCGGAAAAGCGGGCCCCCGCTTTCACCGACGAGAAGTAACGACAACACCTTAGGAGGACCGCAGCGTGATCACCGCAACGGACCTGGAGGTCCGCGCCGGCGCGCGCACGCTGCTGTCCTTCGAGGGCTCGGCACTGCGGGTGCAGCCCGGTGACCGGATCGGACTGGTCGGGCGCAACGGCGCAGGCAAGACCACCACGATGCGGATTCTGGCAGGGGAGGGCGAGCCGTACGCAGGGTCGGTCACGTCGACCGGTGAAATCGGTTACCTGCCACAGGATCCCAAAGAGGGCGATCTCGACGTGCTTGCCCGCGACCGGGTGCTGTCGGCCCGCGGCCTCGACACGCTGCTTTCGGACCTGGAGAAGCAGCAGGTGTTGATGGCCGAGGTCGCCGACGATGCGGCTCGAGACAAAGCGGTACGCCGCTACGGGCAGCTGGAGGAGCGGTTTTCCGCGCTGGGCGGATACGCCGCCGAGAGCGAAGCCGGCCGGATCTGCGCGAGCCTGGGCCTCCCTGACCGAGTGCTGACCCAGCCGCTGCGCACACTGTCCGGCGGTCAGCGCCGCCGGGTGGAACTGGCCCGCATCCTGTTCGCGGCGAGCGACACCGGTTCCGGATCGGCCACCACGCTGCTGCTCGATGAGCCCACCAACCACCTCGACGCGGACTCGATCGGCTGGCTGCGGGACTTCCTGCACAACCACACCGGAGGTCTCGTCGTCATCAGCCACGACGTCGACCTGCTCGACGAGGTCGTCAACCGGGTGTGGTTCCTCGATGCCGTGCGCGGTGAGGCCGACGTCTACAACATGGGTTGGAAGAAGTACCTCGATGCGCGGGCCACCGACGAACAACGTCGCCGCCGCGAACGGGCCAACGCCGAGAAGAAGGCCGGCGCATTGCGGGCCCAGGCCGCCAAGATGGGTGCCAAGGCAACCAAAGCCGTTGCGGCGCAGAACATGTTGCGCCGCGCCGAGCGGATGATCGCCGAATTGGACGCCGAGCGGGTGGCCGACAAGGTGGCCCGCATCAAGTTCCCCACGCCGGCGCCGTGCGGAAAGACCCCGCTGATGGCCAAGGGATTGACGAAAACCTACGGGTCCCTGGAGATCTTCACCGGCGTGGATCTGGCGATCGACCGCGGCTCGCGGGTGGTTGTGCTCGGCCTCAACGGTGCGGGCAAGACGACTCTGCTTCGGCTGCTTGCCGGCGCGGAGACGGCCGACGCCGGAAACCTGGAACCCGGCCACGGGTGCAAGATCGGCTACTTCGCCCAGGAGCACGACACCCTCGACAACGAGTCGACGGTCTGGGAGAACATCCGCCACGCCGCACCGGATACCGGCGAGCAGGATCTGCGAGGTCTGCTCGGGGCGTTCATGTTTACCGGGCCGCAGCTCGACCAGCCTGCCGGCACGCTGTCCGGCGGTGAGAAGACCCGGTTGGCGCTGGCCGGTCTGGTTGCCTCGACGGCCAACGTGTTGTTGCTCGACGAGCCGACGAACAACCTCGACCCCGCGTCGCGCGAGCAGGTTCTCGACGCGCTGCGCAGCTACCAGGGCGCGGTGGTGCTGGTGACCCACGACCCCGGCGCGGCCGAGGCGCTGGATCCGCAGCGTGTGGTGCTGCTCCCGGACGGCACCGAGGACTTCTGGTCCGACGAATACCGGGATCTCATCGAACTCGCCTGACCGCGAAACCCCAAGGACCGCCCCGTCTTCGGGACCGTAAATATAAGACGTTGGACAAATCGCCCCGCCGGCGTGTGGGTGGTTTCTACTGTGGGTACCCGTCGGGACATCACAAGCGGGGAGATGTCGATGAGGGATATGAACAAGAATCGCGGCGAACTGCTGGCAGAGCTGCGCAAGGCGTACGAGGGGGGTGCGAGTATCCGCTCGCTGGTGGCTGAGACAGGACGGTCCTACGGCTCGATCCATAGCTTGCTGCGTGAGTCGGGAACGACGATGCGCAGCCGCGGTGGGCCCAACCACCGCACCCGCGCCAGGGCCTGACGATCACAGCGGGTGTGCGCTAGCCGGATTCAGCTTTCAGTCGCGGTCTGCTGGCGCACACTGGCCTCCACCAGATCGAGCACCGCGGTGAGGTTCTTCGGGTCCTCACCGGAGGCGATCCGGGCTACCAGCCCGTCGAGCACGAGGTCCAGGTAGATGTGCAGGACCGCGCTTGGTACGTCGTCACGCAGGCGTCCGGCCTGCTTCTGCCGGCGCAGGCGCTCGGTGATGGCGGCGTCCAGCTCGGCCGAGCGTTCGGCCCAGCCCCGGTGAAATGCCGGGTCGTTGCGCAGTTTTCGGGCGATCTCCAGCCGGGTCGCCAGCCAGTCGAACTGCTCTGGCGCGGCGAGCATGTTGCGCATCACCTGGATCAGGCCCTCGCGGGCAGCCACCTCGGCCATCCGCTCGGCATCCTCGCGGGCCAATTCGAAGAACAAGGTGTCCTTGTCCTTGAAGTGATGAAAGATGGCGCCGCGCGACAGCCCGATGGTTTCTTCGAGCCGCCGCACGGTCGCACTCTCATAGCCGTACTGGCCGAAGCAGCGCCGGGCGCCGTCAAGGATCTGACGGCGCCGGGCCGCGAGATGGTCGTCCGTCACCCGGGGCATTCAGACCACTCCTCGCGCGAGCGCCGGTCACGGCGCTGTCCCTTACCTGCTTCGGTGAGTCCGGTCAGGATTACTTCGACTTCAGCATGTTGCGCAGCACGTACTGCAGGATGCCGCCGTTGCGGTAGTAATCGGCCTCACCGGGGGTGTCGATGCGGACCACGGCGTCGAACTCGACCTTGGATCCGTCCTCTTTGGTGGCGGTCACCTTGACCGTCTTCGGCGTCTTGCCCGCGTTGAGCGCCTCGATGCCGGTGATGTCGTAGGTCTCGGTGCCGTCGAGCTTGAGGCTCGCGGCCGACTCGCCTGCCGGGAACTGCAACGGGATGACACCCATGCCGATCAGGTTCGACCGGTGGATGCGCTCGAAGGACTCGGTGATGACGGCCTTCACGCCGAGCAGCACGGTGCCCTTGGCCGCCCAGTCACGCGAGCTGCCCGACCCGTATTCCTTGCCGCCCAACACGACCAGCGGGATGCCGGCTTCTTTGTAGTTGACCGACGCGTCGTAGATGAACGCCTGCGGACCACCCGGCTGGGTGAAGTCGCGGGTGTAGCCACCGGAGACATCGTCGAGCAGCTGGTTGCGCAGCCGGATGTTGGCGAAGGTGCCACGGATCATCACCTCGTGGTTGCCGCGTCGCGACCCCAGCGAGTTGTAGTCCTTGCGCTCGACGCCGTTGGCATCCAGGTACTGCGCGGCCGGGGTGCCCGGCTTGATCGAACCGGCCGGGCTGATGTGGTCGGTGGTCACCGAATCACCCAGCAGGGCAAGCACTCTGGCGCCCTTGATGTCGGCGACCGGCTCCGGCTCGGCGGGCATGCCGTCGAAGTACGGCGCCTTGCGCACGTAGGTGGAGGCCTCGTCCCACTCGAAGGTGTTGCCCTCCGGCGTGGACAGCGAACGCCAGCGGTCGTCGCCCTTGAACACGTCGGCGTACGAGTCGGTGAACATCTCGCGGTTGATCGAGGAGGCGATCGTCTCCTCGATCTCGGCCGCCGAGGGCCAGATGTCTGCGAGGAAGACGTCCTTGCCGTCTTGATCCTGGCCCAGCGGGTCGGTCTCGAAGTCGAAGTCCATGGTCCCCGCGATGCCGTAGGCGATGACCAACGGCGGGGAGGCCAGGTAGTTCATCTTGACGTCGGGGGAGATGCGGCCCTCGAAGTTGCGGTTGCCTGAGAGCACCGCGGTGACCGACAGGTCGTTGTCGTTGATGGCCTTGGAGATCTCGTCCGGCAGCGGACCGGTGTTGCCGATGCACGTGGTGCAGCCGTAGCCACCGAGGAAGTAGCCCAGCTTCTCCAGGTAGGGCCAGAGACCGGCCTTGTTGTAGTAGTCGGTCACGACCTGCGAGCCCGGCGCCATGTTGGTCTTCACCCACGGCTTGGTGGTGAGGCCCTTCTCGACGGCCTTCTTGGCCAGCAGCGCGGCACCCAGCATCACCGACGGGTTCGACGTGTTGGTGCACGAGGTGATGCCGGCGACGACGACCGCGCCGTGATCGAGCACGAACTCGCCGCGCTCCTCGGAGCGCACCGTGATCGGCTTGGACGGCCGGCCCTCAGAGCCGTTGGCCGCGGACGGACGCACGTCCACGGCGCCGTCGTCGGCGAAGGACAGCTTGGCGGGGTCGGAGGCCGGGAACGATTCCTCGACCGCCTCGTCGAGTTGGGTGTGTGGCGTCGGGAGGTTCTCCTCGACGTAGTTGTGGATGTCCTTGCGGAACGCGTTCTTGGCATCCGACAGCTCGATGCGGTCCTGCGGACGCTTCGGGCCCGAGATGGACGGCACCACGGTCGACAGGTCCAGCTCCAGGTACTCGGAGAAGACCGGCTCCTTGTCCGGGTTGTGCCACATGCCCTGCGCCTTGGCATAGGCCTCGACGAGCGCCAGCTGCTGCTCGCTGCGCCCGGTCAGGCGCAGGTAGTTGATCGTCTCGTCGTCGATCGGGAAAATCGCTGCGGTGGAACCGAATTCGGGGCTCATGTTGCCCAGGGTGGCGCGGTTGGCCAGCGGCACCTCGGCCACGCCCTTGCCGTAGAACTCGACGAACTTGCCGACCACGCCGTGGCGGCGCAGCATGTCGGTGACGGTGAGCACGACGTCGGTGGCGGTGACACCGGGCTTGATCTCACCGGTCAGCTTGAAGCCGACGACGCGCGGGATGAGCATCGAGACGGGCTGGCCCAGCATGGCGGCCTCGGCCTCGATACCGCCGACGCCCCAGCCCAGCACGCCCAGGCCGTTCTCCATGGTGGTGTGGCTGTCGGTGCCCACACAGGTGTCCGGGTAAGCCTTGCCATCGCGGACCATGACGACGCGGGCCAGGTACTCGATGTTGACCTGGTGCACGATGCCGGTGCCCGGGGGGACGACCTTGAAGTCGTCGAACGCGCCCTGGCCCCAGCGGAGGAACTGGTAGCGCTCGGAGTTGCGCTCGTATTCGAGTTCGACGTTGCGCTCGAAGGCGCCGGCGTTGCCGAAGACGTCGAGGATGACGGAGTGGTCGATGACCATCTCGGCGGGGGAGAGTGGGTTGACCTTGTTCGGGTCGCCGCCGAGGGCGGCCACGGCCTCGCGCATGGTGGCCAGGTCGACGATGCACGGCACACCGGTGAAGTCCTGCATCAGCACGCGGGCCGGGGTGAACTGGATCTCGATGCTCGGCTCGGCCGAGGGATCCCAGTTGGCGATAGCCTCGATGTGGTCCTTGGTGATGTTGGCGCCGTCCTCGGTGCGCAACAGGTTCTCCGCCAGCACCTTCAGGCTGTACGGAAGCTTCTCGGTACCGGGTACCGCGTCGAGGCGGTAGATCTCGTAGCTCTGGTCCCCGACAGTCAGTGTGTCGCGGGCACCAAATGAGTTAAGGGACGAATTTTCCGTATTCTCGCTGCTCACATCAACTCCCGGCTAGATCTCACCGCGACGGGCTGTGTCGGCGGCGTTCCGATGTTAACAGTACGCTTGTCCTGCAATGCCCAGCGGGCCGGGGTCCAGTCTTCTTGGTCACGCGCGCGTTGTCAGCCTGTCTGGCCGATCCGCTCTGTCCGACCGGTGCGCGCCCATCCAACCGAGCTCGCGCCGGCGCCCCGCCGGCCCTCGAGCGTCACTCCAGCGTGACGATAGGCGGTCGATGCGGTGACGATTCCCGTGTCGCTTCGCAGGCGTGGACAGCCGCGGCGTACCGTGCCTGACGTGACCGGACCCCATGTCATCCCGTTCCTGCCGGCCTATATCCCGGTCGAGGTGTGCGACACCGTCGGGATCGATCCGGCACAACCCGACGGAGTGGCCAAGTGCATGGCGGCCGTGCAGGCCGACGTTCGCGACGACGGCGTCAGTGCACCCGAGTCCGACGTCGCCGAGCTGCGGCAGGTCGTCAGCGATGCCCGCCAGGGCGGGGTGGACCTCAAGATCGTGGTGCTGCCGCACAACCCGGGCATCGATACGCCACTGCGCGACATCGCCACCGAGGTCGGGCAGGCCAACCCGGGTTCGACCGTGCTGGCGCTGAGTCCGTCGTTCGCCGGTACATACAGTCCGACAATCGATCGGGTGACTTTGGAAGCCGGTCAGGATGTCGCCAAGACGGGTAATCCGGTGCTGTCGGCGCAGAATTTCGTCGGCGAGATTTCGACCCCTGATTTTCCCTGGACCGCGCTCGCGATCACGCTGACTCTCGGGGTGGCCGCAGCGGCCGCGCTTACCCGGGTTCTGCAGCGCCGCAGCAAACAATTGGCCGGGTCAGAGGTGTCGAGCGCCCCCACGGCGAAGGCCTGAAAAAGCCCTCGAACATTAGTTCGTAGTATCGCCCAATATCACTAATTGGTCACACTATTCGCAATTACATTCTTGTAATTCGTGACTAAAGTTTCTTTGGCTTCAGATGTGACGTACGGTGCATTCGGTACCCATTGTTGCAGTTGTGCTTCATGTGACTTCTGTGCGAAGGCCCGGAGCAAACGCCGGTAGGCCGTCGTTGAGCCATAGGAGACTTGAGTCGAATGAGACGCACCGTTGGCGCATCTGCGTCGCGGCGATACGGCCGTATCTCGGCCGTACCGCTGATCGCGGCGATGCTGCTCGCCACGGCACTGTCGGGGGGCGTCCCAGCCGCGGCTGACCCGGGGGCACCCGACCAGGTCGCAACGCTCGTCGCCGCGGTGGCCAACGCCGACCAGAAGCTGCAGGAGTTGGGTGCTGCCATCCAGACCCAGCAGGAAGCCGTCAACAAGGCGATCGTCGGCGTGCAGGACGCCCGCGACGCCGCCGCGACGGCGCAGCAGGAGGTCGAAGCAAGTCAGCAGGGCATCGCCGACGCCAACGCCGCGATCGATGCGGCCCAAAAACGTTTCGACACCTTTGCCGCGGCGACCTACGTCAACGGCCCGTCGAGCTCCTATCTGACCGCTTCCGATCCCGCCGACATCGTCAAGACCGCCGCCACGGGTCAGACGCTGACCGCCAGCACCGACAAGGTGATCGCCGATCTGCAGCGGGCCCGGACCGCGCAGGTAAACCGGGAGTCGGCCGCTCGGCTGGCCAAGCAGAACGCCGACCAGGCCACGGCCAATGCGCAGACCAGTCAGGACAACGCCGTCGCCGCCCTACAGCAGGCGCAACAGACTTTCAGCGCCCAGCAAGGTGAGCTGGAGCGATTGACCGCCGAACGGGCGGCGGCCCAAACGCGACTCGATCAGGTGCATAAGGCCTCGGCCCCGATTGCCCCGGCCGCGCCGGCGCAGGCACCGACGCCCCAGGCCGCGGCCGGGGACTGGGACCGGGCCCCGGGCGCACCCATCCGGGCGGGCCAGAACTGGGATACCGCATGGGATCCCACGCTGCCGGCGATCCCCAGCGCGTTCGTCAGCGGTGACCCGGTCGCCATCATCAACACCATCCTCGGCATCTCGTCGACCTCGGCGCAGGTCACCCAGAACATGGGTCGCCAGTTCCTGCAGAAGCTCGGGATCCTGCCGACGCCCACCGGTTTCACGAACGGCGCCATCCCGCGGGTCTATGGACGTCAGGCTTCCGAGTACGTCATCCAGCGAGCCGGTTCCCAGATGGGTGTCCCGTACTCGTGGGGCGGTGGCAATGCTGCCGGTCCGAGTCGCGGCATCGATTCGGGGGCAAACACGGTGGGCTTCGACTGCTCGGGTCTGATCCTCTACGCGTTCGCAGGTGTCGGCATCAAGCTGCCGCACTACTCGGGCTCGCAGTACAACGCCGGCCGCAAGATCCCGTCCTCACAGATGCGGCGCGGCGACGTGATCTTCTACGGCCCCGGTGGCAGTCAGCACGTGACGCTCTACCTGGGCAACGGCCAGATGCTCGAAGCGCCGTACACGGGTTCACAGGTCAAGATCTCGCCGGTCCGCACCAGTGGGATGACCCCGTACGTCGTCCGCTACATCGAATACTGATGGGAAAACATTGCGCTCCTTCGTCTTACGTTGCCTGATATTGGTCGCCGCAACTGCGTTCGCGGCGATCGGTATGGTGGCGCCGGCCGGTGCCGCGCCTGACGACGGACAGTGGGATCCCACTCTTCCGAAGATCGTCAGTTCCGGCGCACCCGGCGATCCGGTGGCGATCGCCAACGCCTCGTTCCAGGTCAGCCAGATCGCGTTGCAGACCACGCAGAACCTCGGTCAGCAGTTCCTGCAGAGCATCGGGCTGGCCCCCAAACAGGCGGCCTCGGCGTTCCCCGGTGGTCGGGTCCGCGGCCCACAGGCCATCGAATACGTGATCCGGCGCGGCGGTACGCAGATGGGCGTGCCGTACTCGTGGGGTGGTGGCAAGCTGAACGGCCCCGGGCCCGGTGTGGACTACGACGCCGGCAAGATCGGCTATGACTGCTCAGGCTTCACCCGGTACGCGTTCGCCGGGGTCGGCGTGCAGATCCCGAAGTATTCCGGAGACCAGTACAACACCGGCCGCAAGGTGCCGGTGGCCCAGGCGAAGCGTGGTGACCTCCTGTTCTGGGGCCCGGGCGGTAGCCAGCACGTGGCGATGTACCTCGGTGGCGGCAAGATGCTCGAAGCGTCGGGAAGCGCGGAGAAAGTGACCGTGAGCCCGGTCCGCACCGCAGGCATCCAGCCCTATGCGGCCCGCATCATCGAATCCTGAGGGGAACCTGAACTCTTCCGGGCAGCGTCGACGGATCTCGAAGTGCCTGGAATAGTTGACGGCGGGCACCCGACTGCCCGATCAGCAACAGGCAAGACCAGCGTTTTGTAGTCGAATACCGTGGGAGGAAGTTGATGACGTCACCGAGTGGACCGCCGCAGGGCGCCGGAGGTTATCCCGGTTCGAGCCCGGCGCCGGGCTTTCCGCCCGGATCGACCGGCTCCCACGCCGCGCCGACCGCACCGCAGGCCGCGACCAACGGCGCGCTGCAAGCCGAGGTGCACACCCTGGAACGCGCCATCTTCGAGGTCAAGCGAATCATCGTCGGCCAGGACCAGCTCGTCGAGCGGATGCTCGTCGGACTCCTCGCCAAGGGCCATGTCCTGCTCGAAGGTGTGCCCGGTGTGGCCAAGACCCTGGCCGTCGAGACGTTCGCCAAGGTGGTCGGCGGTACCTTCGCGCGTATCCAGTTCACTCCTGACCTGGTGCCCACCGACATCATCGGTACCCGCATCTACCGGCAGGGCAAGGAAGACTTCGACATCGAGCTCGGCCCGGTGGTGGTCAACTTCCTGCTCGCCGACGAGATCAACCGTGCGCCTGCCAAGGTGCAGTCCGCCCTCCTCGAGGTGATGGCCGAGCGCAAGATCTCCATCGGCGGCAAGACCTTCCCGCTGCCCAGCCCGTTCCTGGTGATGGCCACCCAGAACCCGATCGAGCAGGAAGGCGTCTACGCGCTTCCGGAAGCCCAGCGCGACCGCTTCCTGTTCAAGCTCAACGTCGACTACCCGACGCCGGAGGAAGAGCGCGAGATCATCTACCGGATGGGCGTCAAGCCCCCGGAGCCCAAGCAGATCCTCGACACCGGGGACCTGCTGCGGCTGCAGGAACTGGCGGCCAACACCTTCGTGCACCACGCCCTGGTGGATTACGTGGTCCGGATCGTCACGGCGACCCGCGAACCCGAGAAGTTCGGCATGCCCGACGCCAAGGCGTGGATCGCCTACGGTGCCTCGCCCCGTGCCTCCCTGGGCATCATCTCGGCCGCACGGGCGCTGGCCCTGGTACGCGGCCGCGACTACGTCATCCCGCAGGACGTCGTCGAGGTGATCCCGGACGTGCTGCGGCACCGCCTGGTCCTGACCTACGACGCGCTCGCCGACGAGGTGTCGGCGGAGACCGTGGTCAACCGGATCCTGCAGACGGTGGCGCTGCCGCAGGTGAATGCGCTTCCGCAGCAAGGCCATTCGGTTCCGCCCGCCGTACCCGCCGCGGCCGGCGCGGCCAGCGGTCGGTGACCGACTCCGCAGGCCGCACGGTCGACCTGCCGTCGCTGCAGCGCGGCGAGATCCGCGACCCGGCACTCACCGCGGCGCTGCGCAAGCTTGAGCTGACCGTACGGCGCAAGCTCGACGGCGTCTTGCACGGCGACCACCTCGGCCTGATCCCGGGACCCGGGTCGGAGCCTGGCGACTCGCGGATCTACCAGCCCGGCGACGACGTGCGTCGGATGGACTGGTCGGTCACGGCGCGGACGCTGACACCGCATGTGCGCCAGATGATCGCCGACCGTGAGCTGGAGACCTGGCTGGTCGTCGACATGTCGGCCAGCCTGGACTTCGGCACCACCACTTGCGAGAAGCGCGATCTGGCCGTGGCCGCGGCGGCCGCTATCGCGTTCCTGAACAGCGGTGGTGGCAACCGGTTGGGTGCGGTGATCTCCAACGGCGACACCATGCGCCGGGTGCCGGCGTTGAGCGGGCGGGTGCACGAGCAAGAACTGCTGCGGGCGATCGCCACGACGCCGCGGGCCCCGACCGGGGTACGTGGCGACCTGGCGGCCGCGATCGACGCGCTGCGCCGTCCCGAGCGACGCCGCGGCATGGCGGTGATCATCAGCGACTTCCTCGGGCCGATCAACTGGATGCGTCCGCTGCGGGCAATCTCCGGCAGGCACGAGGTGCTCGGCATCGAGGTGCTGGACCCTCGCGATGTCGAACTGCCACCCGTCGGCGACGTCGTGCTGCAGGACACCGAAACCGGCGTCACCCGCGAGTTCACCATCGACGAGCAACTGCGCAGCGATTTCGAACGGGCCGCGGCTGCGCACCGCGAAGAAGTGGCCCGTACATTGCGGCGTTGTGACGCACCGCTGCTGAGCCTGCGCACCGACCGGGACTGGATTGCCGACGTGGTGCGGTTTGTGGCGAATCGGCGGCGGGGCGCCCTGGCTGGCGGCCGATGAGCGCTTGCGCGAAGAGGAAACCGGCCGCGATGAGCGCTTGCGCGAAGAGGAAACCGGCCGCGATGAGCGCTTGCGCGAAGAGGAGACTGGCCGCGATGAGCGCTTGCGCGAAGAGCAATGTGGCAGCAACCAACCGAAATGATTTGTAGCACATGACTTTACCGATTCTCGGTCCGATGAGCCTGTCGGGCTTCGCGCACGCATGGTGGTTCCTGTTCCTCTTCGTGGTGCTGGGCCTGATCGCGTACTACGTCGCCGTGCAGCGTGCCCGCAAGCAGCGGATCCTGCGGTTCGCCAACATGGAACTGCTGGAAAGTGTTGCGCCCAAACAGCCGACCCGGTGGCGCCACCTGCCGGCGATCCTGCTGGCCGTCTCGCTGGTCTTCCTGACCGTTGCGATGGCCGGGCCCACCCACGATGTGCGGATTCCGCGCAACCGCGCGGTCGTGATGCTGGTGATCGACGTGTCGCAGTCGATGCGGGCCACCGACGTTTCGCCCAGCCGGCTCGTCGCCGCGCAGGAGGCCGCCAAGCAGTTCGCCGATCAGCTGACGCCAGGTATCAACCTCGGCCTGATCGCCTACGCGGGAACGGCGACGGTGCTGGTGCAGCCCACCACCAACCGCGAGGCCACCAAGAACGGTCTGGACAAGTTGCAGCTGGCCGATCGGACCGCAACCGGTGAGGGCATCTTCACCGCCCTGCAGGCGATCGCCACCGTCGGTGCCGTGATCGGTGGCGGCGACGAGAAGCCGCCCGCGCGCATCGTGCTGATGTCCGACGGCAAGGAGACCGTGCCGTCCAACCCGGACAACCCCAAGGGCGCGTACACCGCTGCGCGCACCGCCAAGGACCAGGGGGTGCCGATCTCCACGGTGTCCTTCGGTACGCCGTACGGCTATGTCGAGATCAACGACCAGCGTCAGCCGGTACCGGTCGACGACGAGATGCTCGGCAAGATCGCCAAGTTGTCCGGTGGTGACGCCTTCACGGCGTCCAGCCTGGAACAGCTCAAGGAGGTCTTCACCTCACTGCAGCAGCAGATCGGCTACGAGACCATCAAGGGCGACGCGAGCCTCGGCTGGCTGAGGTTGGGTGCGCTGTTGCTGGCCCTGGCCGGTGTGGCGGCCCTGCTGATCAACCGCAGACTGCCCGGATAGCACGCGATCAGGCGTCTGCGGGTGCCGATCGAGACTGGCGATGCGATTTTCAGACCGCGCTGGTGAGGAGATAAGTTGGCGGGCATGAGTGACGCTGTTGTCTCGAACGCCGACACCGAAACCACCGCTGAGGGCACCGCCGGAGAAACCGGCGGCCGACCGGCGTTCGTTGCCCGGTCCGTGCTGGTCACCGGTGGAAACCGGGGGATCGGCCTGGCGATCGCACAGCGCCTCGCCGCCGACGGACACAAGGTGGCCGTCACGCACCGCGGCTCCGGGGCGCCTGACGGGCTGTTCGGCGTGGTGTGCGACGTCACCGACAACGAGGCCGTCGACCGTGCGTTCAAAGAGGTCGAGGAGCACCAGGGCCCGGTCGAGGTGCTGGTGTCCAATGCCGGCATCTCCCAGGACGCGTTCCTCATGCGCATGACCGAGGAGCGGTTCGAGAGCGTCATCAACGCCAACCTCACCGGGGCGTTCCGGGTGGCGCAGCGCGCGTCGCGCAGCATGCAGCGCAAGCGCTTCGGCCGAATCATCTTCATCGGTTCGGTCTCCGGGATGTGGGGCATCGGCAACCAGGCCAACTATGCGGCGGCCAAGGCCGGTCTGATCGGCATGGCCCGCTCGATCTCCCGGGAACTGTCCAAGGCCGGCGTCACCGCCAACGTCGTCGCCCCGGGCTACATCGACACCGAGATGACCCGCGCGCTCGATGAGCGGATCCAGGCCGGTGCCCTGGAATTCATCCCGGCCAAGCGGGTCGGCACCGCCGAGGAGGTCGCGGGCGCGGTCAGCTTCCTGGCATCCGAGGACGCCGCCTACATCGCCGGCGCGGTGATCCCCGTCGACGGCGGTATGGGCATGGGTCACTGACCCGAATTCGTTGGCCTTTCAGAATTTTTCCTCAGAAGGAGACGCACTAATGGCAGGTTTGCTCGAAGGCAAGCGCATCCTCGTAACCGGGATCATCACGGATTCGTCGATCGCGTTCCACATCGCCAAGGTGGCCCAGGAGGCCGGCGCCGAGCTGGTGCTCACCGGGTTCGACCGGATGAAGCTGATCCAGCGCATCGCCGACCGGTTGCCCAAGCCGGCTCCCTTGTTGGAGCTCGACGTGCAGAACGAAGAGCACCTGGCGAGCCTGGCCGGCCGGGTCAGCGAGGTCATCGGCGCGGACAACAAGCTCGACGGTGTCGTGCACTCGATCGGCTTCATGCCGCAGAGCGGTATGGGCGTCAACCCGTTCTTCGACGCCCCGTACGAGGACGTCGCCAAGGGCATCCACATCTCGGCATACTCGTATGCCTCGCTGGCCAAGGCGCTGCTGCCGGTGATGAACGAAGGTGGCGGCATCGTCGGCATGGACTTCGACCCGACGCGTGCGATGCCGGCCTACAACTGGATGACCGTGGCCAAGAGCGCACTCGAATCGGTCAACCGGTTCGTGGCGCGTGAGGCCGGTAAGTTCGGCGTGCGGTCGAACCTCGTTGCCGCAGGACCGATTCGGACCCTGGCCATGAGCGCGATCGTCGGCGGAGCGCTGGGCGACGAGGCCGGCCAGCAGATGCAGCTGCTCGAAGAGGGCTGGGATCAGCGCGCGCCGATCGGCTGGAACATGAAGGATCCGACGCCGGTCGCGAAGACGGTGTGCGCGTTGCTGTCCGACTGGCTGCCTGCGACCACCGGCACCATCATCTACGCCGACGGTGGCGCCAGCACCCAGTTGCTGTGAGCAGCGTTCGCGCGAAGAACCATCGACTCTGACGTGTTTTCCGCCGAAACCGCATTCCGGCAGGCGTGCACTCGCACAAACTCTGCCGGAATGCGGTTTCGCCGTAGAGGGGACGTGATGTGACGGACCGCTGGGAATTCGACGCTCTGCTTCTGCTGTCCTTCGGCGGACCTGAAGCGCCCGAGCAGGTGATGCCGTTCCTGGAGAATGTGACGCGTGGGCGCGGCATCCCGGCCGAGCGGCTGGCCGACGTCGCCGAACACTATCTGCATTTCGGTGGGGTATCGCCGATCAACGGCATCAACCGGGCCCTGATCGAGCAGTTGCGGGCCCAGATGCCCGGCCTCCCTGTCTATTTCGGTAACCGGAACTGGGAACCCTACGTCGAGGACACGGTGGCGACGATGCGCGCCGACGGGGTTCGGCGGGCGGCGGTGTTCACCACGTCGGCCTGGGGCGGGTATTCGAGCTGCACCCAGTACGTCGAGGACATCGCCCGGGCGCGTGCCGCGGTGGGCGCCGACGCGCCCGAGCTGGTGAAACTGCGCCAGTACTTCGACCATCCGCTCTTGGTGGAGATGTTCGCCGATGCCATCGCGGCTGCGGCCGCGACGTTGCCCGCCGATTTGCGCGACGACGCCCGGTTGGTGTTCACCGCGCATTCGGTTCCGATCGCCGCCGACGAGCGGCACGGCCCGCGGTTGTACAGCCGCCAGGTCGGTTACGCGACCCGCCTGGTGGCCGCCGCCGCGGGTTACCCGGACTTCGATCAAATGTGGCAGTCACGGTCGGGCCCACCCCGCATCCCATGGCTGGAACCCGATGTCGCCGACCATCTGACCGCGTTGGGCGAGAAGGGAACCCGCGCGGTCATCGTCTGTCCGATCGGCTTCGTCGCCGACCACATCGAGGTGGTATGGGACCTCGATTACGAGCTGCGGCTGCAGGCCGAAGAAGCCGGGATCGCCTTCGCCCGGGCCGGCACGCCGAACGCGGATCCGCGTTTCGCCCGGTTGGCCGCCGGGCTGATCGATGAGCTCCGCACCGGTGCGGCCCCGCTGCGGCTTGCGGGTCCCGACCCGGTGGCCGGCTACGGATTCAGCGTCAACGGCGCACCGTGCGCGCCGGAGTGCTGCGGTTCATCGTCCTAGCTGAGCGGCACGGGAGTGCCGAAACCTCAATCCCGCCAAGCGGATTGCAGAATCGCCTCGAGTGCAGCCAGCCGTGCCGCACGGACGACTTGGGCCAACGGTCGCATGGCATCGCCGGCGATCTGTACCTCCGAGGAACTCTGCAGACCGATCGGCATGAGCCCCGAACTCACGGTGATGATCGCCTCGACGTGGGCGGCGTTCTCCAACACCCGCACCGCGCGCGTCGGCGCATGATCGGGAATGCGGTGCATCCGGGCGGCTTCCAGGATGTCCTCCACCATGCCGCGGGGATCGTCGACACCCGCACCGACGCCCGCCCGCAACGCACCCAGTGCATCGGCGGCCGAGCGCACCGCGGACCGCAATTCGTACTCGGCCTCGCCGAGATCGTAGTGCTGCGGTGCCGGCAGGAGCGGCAGCGAGTACACCGTCCACGACAGCGCCCGCGGTTCGGGCTCGTAGGTGGATTCGGTGTCCACATCGTCGAATTCGAAATACTCGAACTCGGGCACCAGCCCGACGCCGTCCAGTTCGTCATGGGTCACCAGCACCGCCTCGCCGACGGTCAGCGCATCGCGCTGGAACTGCGACCCGGCGGGCAACCCGCGGACGTCACCGGGAACCGGGAGTGCCACCCGGATCGACGGCCGGGTGCCGGACCGGCCGACCGAGGTGCGCAGGGTCTGCAGCAACGACACCGAGCCGGAGTCCTCCAACTCGGGCCAGGGCAGCCCGGTGCGGACCGCTGCCTGAGAGTCGTAGGCGGTCACAGAATGCATTGGTGCCCACTGAGATAACGCGTCGAGAACATCGTCGGGCGCGGCTGCGCCGGCAAGCCAGGCGTTGGCCCACATCGAAAGCGTTGCACTTGGACACCACATGATCCTGGCAGTGTAATTGTCGGCCGCGGATGAGGTCGGATTCGCTAGGGTGGGCGCATGCCCGTACCGCTGATCTGGCTCATCCTGGCGCTGGTTCTCGCCGGGGCAGAGGCGCTGACCGGCGACATGTTCCTGCTCATGCTGGCCGGCGGTGCACTGGCTGCGACCGGATCGAGTTGGTTGTTCGACCTGCCGATCTGGGCCGACGGCGTCGTGTTCCTCGTGGTGTCGGTGCTTTTGCTGGTGTTGGTCCGGCCGGCACTGCGGCGCCGATTCGAGGCAGGCCAGGGGCTTGCGGAACCGATCAAGGCATTGGAAGGCAAGTCGGCGCTGGTGCTGGACCGGGTCGCGCAGCATGAGGGCCAGGTCAAGCTCGACGGCGAGGTCTGGACCGCACGGCCGCTCAACGACGACGATGTGTATCAACCGGGTGACCATGTCACCGTGGTGAGGATCGACGGCGCCACCGCGGTGGTCTTCAAGACAACGTAGGACCTCAGGAGGGAATCACCATGGATGGTGCTGTAGCCGGGCTCGTCTTGCTGCTCGTGTTGGTGGTGTTCGCCATCATCGTCGTGGCCAAGTCGGTGGCCCTCATTCCGCAGGCCGAGGCCGCGGTGATCGAGCGGCTCGGCCGTTACAGCCGCACCGTCAGTGGCCAGCTGACGCTGCTGGTGCCGTTCATCGACCGGATCCGGGCCCGGGTGGACCTGCGCGAGCGGGTGGTGTCCTTCCCCCCGCAGGGCGTGATCACCGAGGACAACCTGACGCTGGCCATCGATACCGTGGTGTACTTCCGGGTCACCAACCCGCAGGCGGCGGTGTACGAGATCAGCAACTACATCGTCGGTGTGGAACAGCTGACCACCACCACGCTGCGGAACGTGGTCGGCGGCATGACCCTGGAACAGACGCTGACCTCCCGTGACTCGATCAACCAGCAACTGCGCGGGGTGCTGGACGAGGCGACCGGGCGGTGGGGCCTGAGGGTGGCGCGCGTGGAGCTGCGCAGCATCGACCCGCCCCCGTCGATCCAGGAGTCGATGGAAAAGCAGATGAAGGCCGACCGCGAGAAGCGCGCCATGATCCTGACCGCAGAGGGTGTGCGGGAGTCGTCCATCAAACAGGCCGAGGGCCAGAAGCAGTCGCAGATCCTGGCGGCCGAGGGTGCCAAGCAGGCGGCGATCCTCGCCGCCGAGGCCGACCGCCAGTCGCGGATGCTGCGCGCCCAGGGTGAGCGGGCCGCCCAGTACCTCCAGGCGCAGGGGCAGGCCAAGGCCATCGAGAAGACCTTCGCCGCGATCAAGGCCGGCCGGCCGACGCCGGAGATGCTGGCCTATCAGTACCTGCAGACCTTGCCGCAGATGGCCAAGGGTGAGGCCAACAAGGTTTGGCTGGTGCCCAGCGATTTCGGTGCGGCATTGCAGGGTTTCACCAAGCTGCTGGGGGCACCCGGTGACGACGGGGTGTTCCGGTACACGCCGTCGCCGGTCGAGGAAGACCTGGCCAAGCCCGAGGACGACAGCGACGACGTGGCCGAGTGGTTCAACACGGACACCGATCCGGAGATCGCGCAGGCGGTGGCCAAGGCCGAGGCCGAGGCCCGCGCGACCACGCCGCCGCTCGGTTCTGCTCCGCCGCCGTCGTCGCTGGAAAACACGCCGCCCCACGAGCTTCCGGGCGGGGCGCACCGCGCGCAGTAGCCCGGGTCCCGGTTACCGAGGGGTCATGGCTGCGAACACCTCTGATTCCCCGCCATCACCGATTCGCCGGTCCGGGACGGGGCTGCAGCCGCAGTTCCACCATCGGCAGCGGTGCCCCGGTGTCGGTGATGGGCCGGCCGAGCGTCCCTTCGAGCACCAGTTTGAACTGGTCCCACGTCTTGGGGTGGCGGGCCCGGTAAGCGGCCAGCACCTGGTTGACCCGGTGTTGGTCGAGCACGTGGGCGATCGCCGGCGCCGGCCGGTGACTGCCGAGCCACACCCGCACGTGGGGATCGGCGAGGATGTTCCGGAACCACTGGGCTTTCGCGCCGAAACCTGATGCGATGACGATGTTCTCGGGGCTCGGCCGGTCCACGATTTCGAGCACCACGTAGCGGCGGGCGCCGGATGTGCGGCCGATGTGTTCGAGCATCATGACCCGCCGGCCGAGCAGTGCTCCGGCCCGAATCCGGAAGAGCCAGATCGGGGCGCGCACCAGCCACCGGTTGCGCAGTAGGCGGGCGCCGATGTCCGTCAGTGCGGTCATGCGTCGGTTCCGCCCATGGCTACCAACGTAAACCGGTCGCTCGCTGCCCGCGAGCGACCGTTGAATGACTACTGATCGCGGCGTGTCGCCGTACAGACACGGCCGCTCGCGGAGCTGTCGGAGCTGTGGGTGCCGTCGGGGGCGGCGGGCTGTTCGGCACGGCGCTCGCGGCGGTGGAGGCGCATTTCGTAGACCAGACCGGCCACGCCGAGGGCGGCGGTGCCCAGTGACACCAGGACCAGGGCCGGGCTGATGTTGCCGGTCAGCGCGTCGCCGAGGATGACGACGGCCGCGGTTCCCGGGAACAGTCCGACCAGGGTGGCCAGCGTGTAGGGCAGTGGCCGGACGGCCGATGCGCCGGCGGCGTAGTTGAGCACCGAGAACGGCACGGCCGGGATCAACCGCATGGACAGCACCACCGGCCAGCCGCGCCGGCGCAGCCGGGTGTCGAGGGAATCGACCCGAGGGTGGGGGACCAGCCGGTTCAGCTGCCAGCCCGCCGCGCGGATGAGGTACAGCGCCAGCACGGCACTCACCGCACTGGCCACCACCGCGATCGCCACTCCGAGCGTCGGGCCGAACAGCAGGCCCGCGGCCAGGGTGAAGGCGGTTCGGGGGAACGGGAACACGGTCACCACGATGTGGGCACCGAGGAACGCCAGCGGGAACCACGGCCCCACCGAGGTGGCCCAGTCCCGCATCTGGACGGCCGTCGGCAACGGCACCAGCACCGCAACTGCGACGAGAATCACAATGCCGGCCAGCAGGCCCACGATCCGGCGGGGTGGCAATTGGGAAGCCGTCGCGATCACCGCGGCGCGGACCACGCGCAGGGTTCTGACGACGGGTTTCACGTCTAACAACAGTACGGGCCGTCGGCGCGGAACACCGGTGGGCGCGGGCGTGAGTCCGCCGACCAGCGGTCAGCTCCGTGATGGCGATCATTTAGCCTGATGGGCGAGTGGGTATGTCACACGCTGCGATAACAGGAGATGCGGGTGTCGTTACAGGGGACTAGTGCGGTCGAGGCAGACCGCCGGCAGTGGCGGACGGCGGTCGCCGGTGTGCTGGCCAAGAGCAGTCGGCGTGACGTGGCCGATCTGCCGGCCGAACCGGAACGCCTGCTGGATTCGCAGACCTACGAGGGCTTTGCGATCCGGCCGCTGTACACCAGCCTCGACGCCGTTCCCGAGTCCGCCCTTCCGGGGCAGTGGCCGTTCGTCCGTGGGGGCGACGCCCTGCGTGACGTGAAGTCCGGCTGGAGGGTCGTCGAGAGCTTCCCGGCCGTCGCGGGCTCGGCCGTCGGTACGGTCAACGGTGCGGTACTGGTGGCTCTCACCGAGGGGGCCAGTGCCCTGGCCCTGCGGGTTGGCGGCGAGGGCGGCATCTCCCTGGCCGAGCTCGACCGGCTGCTCGACGGCGTGTTCCTGGACCTGGTGCCGGTCATCTTCGAGAACGTCGGAGCCGACCTCGCGGAAGCGGCCGACGCGGTGCTGCCGCTGCTCGAGAACCTCGACGACGACCAGCGTTCGCGGTTGTCCGTCGACCTGGGCGCCGACCCGCTGACCGCACCGTTGTCGGGCCGGTCCGCCGCCGACGACTCCGACTTGCTGGCCACCGTCGGCAAGCTCACCGGATATGCCGGCGGCGTTCGGACGGTCACCGTCGACGGCCCGGCTTTCCACAACCTCGGGGCGAGCGCCGCGTGGGAACTCGCGGGATCGGTCGCGGCCGCGGTCGCCTACCTGCGGATCCTCGGCGACGGTGGGATCGCCACACCGGATGCGTTGCGGCAGATCAGTTTCCGCTATGCCGCTGACGACGATCAGTTCATGACCATCGCCAAGCTGCGGGTCGCGCGACAGCTGTGGGCGCGCGTCGCCGAGGTGCTCGGCGCCACCGACGCCGGGGCGGCCCGCATCCATGCGACGACGTCGCTGCCGATGATGACCCAGCGTGACCCCTGGGTGAACATGCTCCGCACCACGCTGGCCGCCTTCTCGGCGGGCGTCGGGGGAGCCGACACGGTGCAGGTACATCCGTTCGACGTGGCGATTCCGGGTGGGCTCGACGGGACGTCGGCGAGCTTCTCGCGACGTATCGCCCGCAACACCCAGCTGTTGCTGCTCGAGGAGTCTCACATCGGCCAGGTGCTCGACCCGGCCGGCGGCTCGTGGTTCGTCGAGGATCTGACCGCTCAGCTCGCCGAGCAGGCCTGGGCACACTTCCAGGACATCGAGGCGCGCGGCGGATTCGTCGCGGCGCGGGACTACGTCGCCGCCCAGATCGCCGAGGTCGCCGCGCGGCGCAGTGACGACATCGCGCACCGGCGCACCGCCGTCACCGGTGTCAACGAGTTCCCCAATCTCGACGAAAAGCCGCTGCCGCAGGGCGTTTCGGCGTCGTCGATCGCGCGGTACGCGGCCGGGTTCGAAGCGCTGCGCGACCGCTCGGATGCGTACCTCGCGTCGAACGGAACCCGCCCCAAGGTGCTGCTGCTGCCGCTGGGGCCGCTCGCCGAGCACAACATCCGCACGACATTCGCATCAAACTTGTTGGCGTCCGGCGGGATCGAGGCGATCAACCCCGGCACCGTCGACGCGGCCGCGATTGCCGCGGCGGTGACCGAGGCCGGTACGCCGCCGGTGGCGGTGCTGTGTGGCACCGACACCCGCTACGGCGCCGAGGCCACGGCCGCGGTGGCCGCCGCCCGCGCGGCCGGTGTGGGGCAGGTGCTCCTCGCCGGCCCGGAAAAGGCTGTCGCCGAGGCTGATTCGAAACCCGACGGGTATCTCACCGCCAAGATCGATGCGGTCGAAGCCTTGTCGAACCTGCTCACCGGACTGGGGGCCTGACATGACTGCCACAACTGGAATCGGAAGTTTCGCGGACGTACCGCTGCACGGCGAAGGCGCGGGTGAGCCCGTCACTCCAGAGGCTGTCGCGGCGCACGTCGCCGCGGCCGCCGCCGCGCACGGCTACAGCCCCGATCAGCTGGCCTGGGCCACGCCCGAGGGCATCGACGTCAAGCCGGTGTACATCGCTGCCGACCGCGACGAGGTGGCCGAGGCCGGCTACCCACTCGACAGCTTCCCCGGCGCACCGCCGTTCGTGCGCGGGCCCTACCCGACCATGTACGTCAACCAGCCGTGGACCATCCGCCAGTACGCCGGGTTCTCCACCGCGGCCGAGTCCAACGCCTTCTACCGGCGCAACCTGGCCGCCGGCCAGAAGGGCCTGTCGGTGGCCTTCGACCTGGCCACCCACCGCGGGTACGACTCGGACCACCCGCGCGTGCAAGGTGACGTCGGAATGGCCGGTGTGGCCATCGATTCCATCCTCGACATGCGCCAGCTGTTCGACGGTATCGACCTGTCGACGGTGTCGGTGTCGATGACGATGAACGGCGCGGTGCTGCCGATCCTGGCGCTCTATGTCGTCGCCGCCGAGGAGCAGGGTGTGCCCCCGGAGAAGCTGGCCGGGACCATCCAGAACGACATCCTCAAAGAGTTCATGGTCCGCAACACCTACATCTATCCGCCCAAGCCGTCGATGCGGATCATCTCGGACATCTTCGCCTACACCAGCGCCAAGATGCCGAAGTTCAACTCGATCTCGATCTCGGGTTACCACATCCAAGAGGCCGGGGCGACAGCCGATCTGGAGCTGGCCTACACGCTGGCCGACGGTGTCGAGTACATCAAGGCCGGCCTGGATGCCGGCCTGGACATCGACAAGTTCGCGCCGCGCCTGTCCTTCTTCTGGGGCATCGGGATGAACTTCTTCATGGAGGTGGCCAAGCTGCGCGCCGGCCGCCTGCTGTGGAGCGAGCTGGTGGCCCAGTTCGACCCCAAGAGCGACAAGTCACTGTCGCTGCGCACCCACTCGCAGACCTCGGGTTGGTCGCTGACCGCGCAGGACGTGTTCAACAACGTGGCCCGCACCTGTATCGAGGCGATGGCCGCGACGCAGGGGCACACCCAGTCGCTGCACACCAACGCCCTCGACGAGGCGCTCGCGCTGCCCACCGATTTCTCCGCCCGGATCGCCCGCAACACCCAGCTGCTGCTGCAGCAGGAGTCGGGTACCACCCGGCCGATCGACCCGTGGGGCGGTTCGTACTACGTCGAGTGGCTGACGCATCAGTTGGCGGAGAAGGCGCGTGCCCACATCCACGAGGTGAACGAGCACGGTGGCATGGCCCAGGCCATCAGCGACGGGATTCCCAAGCTGCGCATCGAGGAGGCCGCCGCCCGGACCCAGGCGCGGATCGATTCCGGTGCGCAGCCGCTGATCGGCGTCAACAAGTACCAGGTGTCCGCAACCGGCACCGACCAGGAGATCGAGGTCCTCAAGGTCGAGAACAGCCGGGTGCGGGCCGAGCAGCTGGCCAAGCTGCAGCAGCTGCGCGCCGACCGCGACGAGGCGGCCACGCAGGCCGCGCTGGCCGAACTGAGCCGCGCTGCCCAGGCCACGGGATCCGCCGGCGAGGACGGGCTGGGCAACAACCTGCTGGCGCTGGCCATCAACGCCGCCCGGGCCAAGGCCACGCTCGGTGAGATCTCCGACGCCCTGGAGCAGGTATACGGACGCCATCAGGCCGAGATCCGTACGATTTCGGGCGTCTACCGCGACGAAATAGGGGGAGCTGGAAAGGTCGGCGGAATGTCTACCGCGACGGAGCTGGTGAACAAGTTCGCCGAGGCCGACGGCCGTCGGCCCCGCATCCTGGTGGCCAAGATGGGCCAGGACGGGCACGACCGCGGACAGAAGGTCATCGCGACGGCATTCGCCGACATCGGCTTCGACGTCGACGTCGGCTCGCTGTTCTCCACCCCGGACGAGGTGGCCCGGCAGGCCGCCGACAACGACGTGCATGTGGTCGGGGTGTCCTCACTGGCCGCGGGTCATCTCACCCTGGTGCCTGCGCTTCGCGACGCGCTGGCCGAGGTGGGCCGACCCGACATCATGGTCGTCGTCGGCGGGGTCATCCCGCCCGGGGACTTCGACGAGCTGTACGAGGCCGGGGCGACGGCGATCTTCCCGCCGGGCACCGTGATCGCCGATGCCGCCATCGGCCTGCTGCAGAAGCTGGCAGACCGGCTCGGTTACCAGCTGAGCTAGTGGTGGCTCCCTCAACACAGGAGCTGGCAGCTGCCATCCGCAGCGGTGACCGCGCCGCACTGGCGCGGGCCATCACGATGGTCGAGTCCACCCGGGCCGACCATCGTGACCAGGCTCAACAGCTGTTGCTGGAGCTGATGCCCGACGCCGGCAGAGCCCAGCACATCGGCATCACCGGGGTGCCGGGCGTCGGCAAGTCGACGACGATCGAGGCCCTCGGCATGTATCTCATCGAGGCCGGCCATCGGGTCGCTGTGCTGGCGGTCGACCCGTCGTCCACCCGGACCGGCGGCTCGATCCTGGGTGACAAGACCCGGATGGCCCGACTGGCGGTCCATCCGGACGCCTACATCCGGCCGTCGCCGACCTCCGGAACGCTCGGTGGGGTGGCCAAGGCCACCCGCGAGACCATCGTGCTGCTGGAGGCGGCGGGCTACGACGTCATCCTCGTGGAGACGGTGGGGGTGGGGCAGTCCGAGGTCACGGTGTCGAACATGGTGGACACCTTTGTCTTCCTCACGCTGGCGCGCACCGGGGACCAGTTGCAGGGCATCAAGAAGGGTGTGCTGGAGCTGGCCGATGTCATCGTGGTGAACAAGGCCGACGGCGAGCACGCGGTCGAGGCCAAGGCCGCCGCCCGTGAGCTGACGGGGGCCATCCGGCTGATCTATCCACGCGAAACACTTTGGCGGCCACCAGTTCTCACGATGAGTGCGATCGAGGGGCATGGGCTGGCCGAACTGTGGCAGACGGTGGTGAAGCACCGAGAGGTACTCACCGAGGCGGGGGAGTTCGAGGCCCGGCGCCGTGCGCAGCAAGTGGACTGGACATGGTCCATGGTTCGAGACACGGTGCTGGACCGGGTGATGTCGCATCCCGGGGTGCGCAGTATCCGCGCCGAGGTCGAACGCCGGGTACGCGACGGGGAACTCACCCCGGCGCTGGCCGCCCAGGAAATTCTCGACGCGGCCGACTGACCCCGCACCTACGCTGTGTGCAGCGATCCGGAAGCGAAAGGCTGGGCTACCCGAGATGAGGGACGTGAAGACGAAACTGCAGGTGCTCCTGGCCGCGGCGATGGTCGGCGCGGCACTGACCGGATGCGGCGGCGGCGAGTCGGCGGCTCCGCAGCCGACGGTTGCCAAGAGCAAGCTGCAAACCCTGGCCAAGGAGAAGCTGGAGGCCGCGGCCAAGCGCAAGGCGAAATCCGTGACCTGCGAAGACGGCATCGTCGGCAAAGTCGGGGAGACCCAGCGTTGTGTGCTGACAGCCAAGGACGGCACGAAATACGGCGTCACCGCTACCGTCGACGCGGTGGAATCCGGCAACGTCAAGGTCGACTTCAAGGTGGACGACAAGCCGACGCCGTGATGGGCCTGCCGCGCCTGGCTAACAGGTCGATAACGCTGCCATGATTTGCCGGGGTTCCAGGTAAATTCGGTTGTGTGACCGATCACAATCGGGGGCGCGACGAGGCGCTCCCACATGGCGTCCAAGGCGCGGCGGACAGAAACTTCTCCTGTACCGTCCGCGCCTTCTCGAAACTGTTCCCGGGCCGCAAGTACGGTGGCGGCGCGCTGGTGATCTACCAGGACGGCGAGCCACTCGTCGACGTCTGGACCGGGTATTCGGATCGTGAAGGCGCGCAATACTGGACGGCCGACACCGGCGCGATGGTGTTTTCCGCGACAAAGGGCATGGCCTCGACGATCATCCACCGCCTCGCGGACCGTGGACTGATCGAGTACGACACCCCGGTGAGCGCCTACTGGCCTGAATTCGGGGCCAACGGCAAATCCGCCGTCACGGTGCGGCAGGTGATGGCGCACGAAGCAGGGTTGTCACAGCTCAATGGGGTCAGCAAAGCCGACCTGCTCGATCATCAGGTGATGGAAGGCCGGATCGCGGCCGCTCCGGTGAATTCCCTGCTGTTCGGCAAGCAGGCCTATCACGCGTTGACCTACGGCTGGTTGTTGTCCGGTCTGGCTCGGGCCGTGACGGGGCAGGGCATGCGGGAGTTGTTCCGGATCGAGTTGGCCGAGCCGCTGGGCACCGACGGCCTGCACCTGGGACGCCCGCCGGCCGATGCCCCTACGCAGGCCGCGCAGATTCTGGGGCCGCAACGGCGGTGGCCCAACCATGCCTTCGACTTCCTGGCACCGCGGCTCGCCGCGTTGAACTTCTCGGGCGCCTTCGGCTCGATGTACTTCCCCGGGGTCATGTCGCTGGTCCAGGGCGAGACCCCGTTCTTGGATGCCGAAGCGCCTGCGGTGAACGGTGTCGCGACCGCGCGCGGGCTGGCGAAGATGTACGGGGCGATCGCCAACCAGGGACGTCTGCGCGACGTGCAGATCCTGTCCGGGCGCACGGTGGCGGGGCTGACCGGGCCTCCCGGGTTACGGCCGGACCGGAATCTCGGCGTGCCGCTCGGGTTCCATCTCGGATATCACTCGGTGCCGTTCGGGATCATGCCCGGATTCGGGCATGTCGGTCTGGGGGGGTCGGTCGGCTGGGCGGATCCGGCCAGCGGACTGGCGATCGGATTCGTGCACAACCGGCTGCTGACTCCGATGGTGTTGGACATGGCCGCGTTCGTCGGCCTGAATGCGTTGATACGCAAGGACGTGGCCCGCGCGCGGGCCCATGGCTACGAGGCGGTACCGGATCTCGGTGCCGCGCCCTATGAGGTGTCCAAGCCGGCCGCGGGATAACCTCCGGCGTTGTGATGGAGCCGGCCTGACGGATGACCGTCAGGCCGGCTCTGTTCGTTGCGGGCCGGTGGTACCAGATCAGTGAGGCCCGCGTGGGCCTCCTAGCTGCAGTGATATACATCACACTATGTCCCGTAATTGGGACATCCCTCCCGTGGCCGAAGCGAGTGTCTGCCGTTAACCCCGGGTGGTTTGCTTTCCGTGGGGGGTGTGGGTCCACTCACTCGATCGAGGGGCGCGTGGGCTGAATCGCATACCGGCCCCGGTGGTGGGCGGGCGTGGCGCCGAATGGGTGCTCGGCGTTGCGATGTGGCAGGCCCGCTTGACGATCAACGCTGGTCACTACGTTGCGTTGTCAACGATAACCATTAGCTGATGCGTAATTTGGGTACATCTACGTACCGTTTTCGAGGCCGCGGCCGCCCGGAACGTGAATTCGGTTCAAGTACGGATTCGGTAGTTTGCGTGCCGGTGGCTGGCTAACTATTTAGCTAATGACTATTAATTAACTGTGAGCGGCAAACTCGGCACCGTTTTCGTGCCGTGGACAACCGAAAGAAAGCGAACCAGCGCGCCGGGATGGCTGATGGATTAGTTAGCGGAACAATTAGTGCCACCCCCGGTGCGAGGGCGTGGAATGTGTTGAAAATGTTGGGGTGCAGCGGTATTCGATGTGTGCGGGGCCCGGCGGTGACGCGCACGCACCCTCGCTAGCGAAATGGGTGGTCGACTGCAGTGCTCAATAGCCCGGCTCCCGCAGCGAACTCGGGATCGTTTTTGCGATCACCTGTTTCCAACATCCGGGTTGGGCCACGCGCTAGGCTACGGAGCCGCGTTGGCAACGACTCGAACCGGAAGCGGGGATTCGGTACCGTGCGTCGATGGCAACGTAGCGCACATTCTTTTTCGCGTTCTGACTACGTTGAGCGAAGCTTTGCTCAGTTCAACATCGAGAAAGGTAAGCCCACTTGGCCGACACACCAGCCACCCCGATCGCCGTCATCGGTATGGGCTGCCGGCTCCCGGGCGGAATCGAATCCCCCGACCAATTGTGGGCTGCGTTGCTTCAGGGTGACGACCTGGTCACCGAGGTTCCGGCAGGCCGCTGGGACGCCGAGGAGTTCTACGACCCGGAACCCGGAGTGCCAGGACGTTCGGTGTCGAAGTGGGGCGCCTTCCTCGACGATGTGGCCGGATTCGACGCCGGATTCTTCGGAATCAGTGAGCGCGAGGCCACCGCGATCGACCCGCAGCACCGCCTGCTCCTCGAGACGGCCTGGGAAGCCATCGAACACGCCGGCATCGACCCGGCGACGCTGTCCGGTTCGCTGACCGGCGTCTTCATGGGTCTGACCCACGGGGATTACCAACTACTCGCCGCCGACGCCCACTCGATCGAGGGGCCGTACGGCTTCACCGGCAACAATTTCAGCCTGGCTTCCGGCCGCATTGCCTACCATCTGGGTGCCCACGGTCCCGCGTACTCGGTGGACTCGGCCTGCTCATCGAGCCTGTTGGCCGTGCACAACGCGTGCCGCAGCCTGCATGACGGCGAGAGCGACCTGGCGCTCGCGGGCGGTGTCTGCATCGTGCTCGAGCCTCGCAAGCTGGCGTCGGGTTCCGCGCAGGGAATGCTGTCGCCGACCGGACGGTGCCATGCCTTCGACGTGGCCGCGGACGGTTTCGTCGCGGGGGAGGCGTCGGCCGTCCTTCTGCTCAAGCGTCTGAGCGACGCCGAACGCGACGGCGATCGCATCCTGGCGGTCGTCCGCGGCACCGCGGCCAACCAGGACGGCCACACCGTCAACATCGCCACCCCGTCGCGGGATGCGCAGGTCGCCGTCTACCGCGCCGCACTGGCGGCCGCGGCGGTCGACCCGGCCACCGTCGGACTGGTGGAGGCCCACGGCACCGGAACGCCGGTCGGAGATCCGATCGAGTTCGCGAGCCTGGCGACGGTGTACGGCACGGCCGGGCCGTGTGCGCTCGGGTCGTCAAAGACCAACTTCGGTCACAGTCAGTCCGCATCGGGTGCGGTCGGGTTGATGAAGGCCGTGCTCGCGCTGCAACACGGCACCGTTCCGCCCAACCTGCATTTCACCCGCTTTCCCGACGAGATGGAGCGGATCCAGACCGACCTGTTCGTGCCGCGGGAAACCGTGGGCTGGCCGGTGGCGGGGGCACACCCCCGACGGGCTGCGGTGTCGTCGTACGGATTGTCCGGGACCAACGTGCACGCCGTGCTCGAACAGGCCGCGGTTCCCGCCGCGACTGCCGCCGAACCTGCCGGTGGGGGCGAACGGCCCGCGGGGTCGTCGTTGTTGTTCCTGGTGTCGGCGACCTCTGCCGACGAACTGCGCCGGAGCGCCGGGCGGCTCGCCGATTGGCTGGCCGACCGCGCGGATGTCGACCTCCCCGACCTGGCGTACACGCTGGCGCGTCGTCGGGCCCACCGGCCCGTGCGTTCCGCGGTGTTGGCCTCAGATCGTGGGAGCCTGATCTCGGGGCTGCGCGAGATCGCGTCGGGCGAGGTGCCCTATGAGCCCGCCGTCGGCCAGGACGACCGCGGACCGGTCTGGGTGTTCTCCGGTCAAGGTTCGCAGTGGGCGGGGATGGGCGCGGAGTTGTTGGCGTCCGATCCCGCGTTCGCCGCGACGGTCACCGAGATCGAGCCGCTGATCGCGCGGGAGTCCGGGTTCTCCGTCACCGAGGCGATGTCGGCAGCCGACGTGGTGTCCGGCATCGACCGCGTGCAGCCCACGGTGTTCGCCGTCCAGGTGGCACTGGCCGCCAGTTTGCAGAGCAGCGGGGTGAAACCCGGTGCGGTGATCGGGCATTCGATGGGCGAGGTCGCCGCCGCCGTGGTGTCCGGCGTGCTGTCGCTCGAGGACGGTGTGAAGGTCATCTGCCGCCGGTCGCGGCTGATGGCGACGATCGCCGGTTCGGGTGCGATGGCGTCGGTGGAACTTCCGGCCCAACAGGTGCTCTCGGAGCTGGCCGCTCGCGGTGTCAAGGACGTGGTGCTGGCAGTGGTCGCCTCGCCCACCTCGACCGTGGTCGGCGGGGCGACGGAGTCGATCCGCGCCCTCGTCGCCGACTGGGAGAGCCGCGACATCATGGCCCGTGAAGTGGCCGTCGACGTGGCATCCCACACTCCGCAGGTCGACCCGATCCTGGACGAGCTCGCCGACGAGCTGGCCGACCTGGACCCGGCAGACCCGACGATCCCGTACTACTCGGCCACCCTCTACGACCCACGCGACCTGGCTGACTGGGATGCCGACTACTGGGTCGACAACCTGCGCCACACGGTCCGGTTCGCCGCGGCGGTACAGGCCGCGCTCGAGGACGGGTTCCGGGTGTTCACCGAGCTCTCCCCGCACCCGTTGCTGACCCACGCGGTGGATCAGACGGCCCGCACGCTCGACATCCCGCACGAAGCACTGGCAACCCTGCGCCGGAAACAGCAGACGGCCGCCGGCCTGCTTTCGGTGGTCGCCGACCTGCACAGTGCCGGCGCGCACATCGACTTCGACGTGCTCTACCCGGGCGGCCGGCTCGTCGATGCGCCACTGCCCACCTGGAACCGGCAGCAGCTGATGCTGGTCCGCGATCCCAATGAGCTGGCGCCCGGCGGAGCCGTCCTGGCGGTACATCCGCTGCTGGGTGCGCATGTGCGACTCGCCGAGGAGCCCGAGCGGCATGTCTGGCAGGCCGATGTCGGCACCGGCACCCAGCCGTGGCTGGGCGACCACCAGGTGCACAACGTCGCCGCGCTGCCGGGTGCGGCCTACTGCGAGATGGCCCTGGCGGCCGGACGCGCCGTACTCGGGGACCGTGCCGAGGTTCACGACGTCTCCTTCGACCAGATGCTGCTGCTGGAGGAAGAGACCTCGGTAACCGCATCCGCCACGGTGACCGGGACCGGCGTGGCCGAGTTCGCGGTGGAGACCATGGATCAGGGTGAGCGGGTACGCCGTGCCGGCGCCCGGTTGCACCGCCGCGACGCCGACGAGGCCGCCGATCGAGCCGGCTATGACATCGACGCGTTGTTCGCCGCCCATCCGCAGCGCATCGACGGTGCCGAGATGCGCGCCGGCTACGACGACCGCGGCATCCAGTACGGACCGGCATTCGCCGGGCTGGTGGCCGCCCACCTGTCGGCCGGCGCGGACGGCCCGGTCGAGACGGTGCTCGCGGAGGTCGCGCTGCCGGGGTCGATCCGGTCGCAGCAGGGCGTCTACGAAATCCACCCGGCGTTGTTGGACGCCTGCTTCCAGGCCGCCGGGGCTCATCCGAGCCTGCGCGGCGACCTGACGGGCACGCTCATGCTTCCCCTGGGCGTGCGACGGCTCCGGGCGTTCGGTTCGACCCGCAACACCCACTACTGCCTGGTCCGGATCATCGACGTCACCGCGACCGGCGTGGAGGTCGACATCGACCTGCTCGACGAGCAGGGCAGTGTGCTGCTGAGCGTCGGCGGTCTGCAGCTGGGGACCGGTGTTTCGGCCGACCGGCAGCACGAGCGCACCCTCAACGACCGGCTGCTGGCCATCGAATGGCGCCAGCAGGAGCTTCCGGAACCGGACTTCCGTGAACCGGGCCGCTGGCTGTTGATCAGCACCTCCGACGCGGCCGATCTGAACGCGACCAGGCTGGCCGATGCGTTGAAGACCCACGACGCCGACGTCACGACCATGGCCTGGCCCCAGCGGTCCGATCACGCGGCGCACGCCGAGCGGTTGCGGGAATACCTTGCCGCCCGGCCGTTCACCGACGTGCTCGTGGTGACCGCGCCCCGCAGCGGCATCACCGACGAGCAATCCGGCGTCCGCGGTGGCGACACCGTGCGGCACCTCGTGCACATCGTGCGCGAGCTGCCCGAGGTGCACGGTGAACCACCGCGCCTGCACGTGCTGACCCGCAACGCCCAGACGGTGTTGGCCGAGGACACCGCGAACTTGGAAGAGGCCGGACTCCGGGGCCTGATCCGGGTGATCGGCATGGAGCATCCGCGACTGCGGGCCAGCCAGATCGACGTCGACGACTACACCGACCCGGCCCGGGTGGTGGCGCAACTGGTGGCCGGTTCCGACGAGGACGAAACCGCCTGGCGTGGTGGGAATTGGTATGTGGCGCGGTTGATTCCGGGCCCGCTCCGGCCGGAGGAACGCCGCACCACAGTGGTCAACCCCGCACGCGACGGTATGCGGCTACAGATCCGTACGCCTGGCGACATCCAGTCGCTGGAGCTGGCGGCCTTCGAACGCGTGGCGCCGGGGCCCGGGCAGATCGAGGTGTCGGTCCGTGCGTCGAACCTGAACTTCGCCGACGTGCTGGTGGCCTTCGGTCGGTACCCGAGCTTCGAGGGGCGCCTGCCGAAACTCGGCGCCGACTTCGCCGGTGTGGTTACCGCGGTGGGCCCCGGGGTGGTCAGCCACCAGGTCGGTGACCAGGTGGGTGGCATCTCGGCCGACGGTGCATGGGCGACGTTCGTCACCTGCGACGCGAACATGGCCGTCACGCTGCCGCCGGGCGTGCCCGTCAACCGGGCAGCCGCGGTGCCCAGCGCACATGCCACCGCCTGGTACGGCCTGCACGACCTGGCCCGGATCTCGGCCGGGGACAAGGTGCTGATCCATTCCGCCACGGGTGGTGTGGGACAGGCCGCGATCGCCATCGCGCGAGCGGTCGGTGCCGAGATCTTCGCCACCGCGGGCAGCGAAGCGCGGCGGGAGTTGTTGCGCAGCTGGGGAATTGAGCATGTCTATGATTCCCGTAGCACCGACTTCGCCGAGGCGATCCGCCGCGACACCGATGGTTACGGTGTGGACATCGTGCTCAACTCGCTGACCGGTGCCGCCCAGCGGGCCGGCCTGGAACTGTTGTCCTTCGGCGGGCGATTCGTCGAGATCGGCAAGCGCGACATCTATGGCGACACCCGGCTCGGGCTGTTCCCGTTCCGGCGCAACCTGTCGTTCTACGGCGTCGACCTCGCCCTGCTGGCCCTCACCGAGCCCGACACGGTGCGTCGCCTGCTCGAGGTCTGCTATCAGCGGATCGCCGACGGAACGTTGCCTCTGCCGGAGACCACTCACTTCCCGCTGCAGGACGGTGCCACCGCGATCCGCGTGATGGGTGCGGCCGAGCACACGGGCAAGCTGGTGCTCGACATCCCCGAAGGCGGCCAGATCGCCGCCGTGGTCCCGCCGGAAGAGGCGCCCGCTTTCCGTTCGGACGGCGCCTACGTGGTGACCGGTGGCCTGGGCGGTCTGGGATTGTTCCTGGCCGAGAAGCTCGCCGCGGCCGGCTGTGGCCGCATCGTGCTCAACGGCCGGTCGGCGCCGTCGGCCGAGGCGCAGGCGCTCATTGACCGGATCCGGCGCGACGGCACCGAAGTCGCGGTGGAACTGGGCGATATCGGCGAACCGGACACGGCTGTTCGGCTGGTCGAGGTGGCGTGCGCGACGGGGCTGCCGTTGCGTGGTGTGCTGCACGGTGCCGCCGTGGTCGAAGACGCGGTGTTGGCCAACATCACCGACGAACTCATCGAAAAGGACTGGGCGCCCAAGGTTTACGGTGCCTGGAATCTGCACAGCGCCACCCTGCGGCAGTCACTGGACTGGTTCTGCTCGTTCTCCTCGGCGGCGGCGCTGGTCGGTTCGCCCGGGCAGGGCGCGTATGCCGCGGCCAACAGCTGGCTGGACGCGTTCACCCACTGGCGGCGTAGCCAGGGCCTGCCCGCCACGGCGATCGCATGGGGGCCGTGGTCGGAGATCGGCCGGGGCACGGGTCTGGCCGACGGTTCGGGTGCGGCGATCTCGCCTGAGGAAGGCGCCTACGCGTTCTCGACGTTGCTGCGCCACAACCGCGCGTACACCGGGTACGCGCCGGTGCTCGGGACACCGTGGCTCACCGCTTTCGCCCAGAGCAGCCGGTTCGCCGAGGCGTTCGCCTCCGCGGGCGGTGGCCGTGGCGGTGCGGGCGGCAGCGCATTCCTCACCGAGTTGCGCGGCCTTCCACCGGCCGAGTGGCCGACCAGGATGCGGCGGATGATCGCCGAGCAGATCAGCATGATCCTCCGCCGATCGGTTGACCCCGACCGCCCGCTGGCCGAATACGGTCTGGACTCGCTCGGCACTCTCGAGGTGCGTACCCGGATCGAGGCCGAAACCGGTATCCGTATCGGCGCAACGGATATCAGCACCATCAGAGTTCTGGCCGAGCGACTCTGTGACGCCCTGGCGCCGGATTCGCCCGTATCGGTTCCGTCGTGATGAAGGTATGCGCGAACGGGCCGACCGGGGGCTCACCGACGTGCATTCCGTCCGGCGTGGTCGTTGAGACAGGAGATACGCAGTGGTTGCGATGAAACCAATCCACGACTGGTCGGGTGAACCCGGCGAGGTCGTGTCGTGGGGGCCTTCGCGGGCATCGGTGGCCAAGGTGGCCGAAGCCCCGGTCAGCGAGGTTCCGGTGAGCTATCAGCAGGAACAGCACCTGCTCGCCTTCCGCAAGCACGCGTCGCAGGGCACCGACATGGCGAGGCTGAACATTCCGGCCTGGGACGTGCCCGGCCGCTGCGATGTCCGCGCGATGTCACACGTGATCAACGCGTACCTGCGTCGCCACGACACGTTCCACAGTTGGTTCGAGTATGCCGACGACGGCGGGATCGTCCGTCGCACCGTGGAGAACCCGCGCGACATCAAGTTCGTGCCCACCAAGCACGGCGAAATGTCGGCGAGCCAGTGGCGTGACCACATCCTGGCCACCCCGGATCCGTGGCAGTGGGACTGCTTCCGGTTCGGGATCATCCAGCGGGACAGCCACTTCACCATTTTCATCAGCGTCGACCACGTTCACACGGATGCGATGTTCATGGGTCTGGCCTTCGTCGAGATCCACATGATGTACCAGGCACTGGTGCACGGCGCGGCGCCGCTGCAGCTGCCCGCCGCCGGCAGCTACGACCGGTACTGCTTGGAGCAGCGGCGGTACACGGCCGAGCTGGATGCGGACTCGCCGGAAGTCCGGGATTGGATCACGTTCCTGCAGGCCAACGGCGGAACGCTGCCGCGGTTCCCGCTGCCACTCGGCGATCCGTCACTACCCCATACCGGTGACGTCATCACCGTCCAACTGCTCGACCGCGAGCAGGGGGACCGGTTCGAGCAGGCCTGCATGGCCGCCGGCGCGCGGTTCAGCGGCGGAGTGTTCGCTTGCGGCGCAATAGCTCAGTACAGCCTTACCGGCGACGAGACGTATCGGGTCATCACCCCGACCACGACGCGGCGGAGCGAGGCCGAGTTCATGACTACCGGCTGGTTCACCGGTCTGGTGCCGATCACCGTCGGGGTGTCGACGTCGTCGTTCGGCGCCACCGCCCGAGCGGCCCAGCAGTCGTTCGACGGCGGCATGGGTCTGGCGCACGTGCCGTTCGAGCGGGTACTCGAGATCGCCGACCCGGACAGCGGCATCCGCAGCCCGGATCCCGGCGTGCCGATGCTGTCGTATCTCGACGCGGGCCTGCTGTCTCCCGGTGTCATCGCCGAATGGCAGCGGCTGAACGGCACCCTGTACAGCGATTCCCGGTCGGCCTTCCAGGTCGGGATGTGGGTCAACCGGGTGGAGGACCGCACCACCGTCACGGCCGCCTTCCCGAGCAACCCCGTCGCGCGGGAATCGGTGCTGCGCTACCTGGAAGCGATGAAGGCGGTGTACCTGCGGGTGATCGAGGGTCACGACGAGGTGATGACACTCGACGAGCTGCGCGACGCTGCTGCCGACCTCGACCTGAAAACTGCGTGACCACAAGGATGTTGGGGGATTCTGCGCGATGACGGATGCCATCACGCGTCGAGCGGACCGGTTGGAGTTCACCGACCAGGCGATGTTTCTCGGCCTGCGCGCCACCGGTCAGGAAGCCATCATGCAGTGTGTGTGGATCTACGAGCGACCGGTGGACCACGACGGCCTGCGCCGGTTCCATGACGGTATCGGCCACGGCGTCTTCGGCCGGCGAATCGAACGCTCGCCGTTGCCTTTCGGCCGGCATCGCTGGGTTGCCGCTCCCGGACCGCAGACCGATCTGGACATCGCCCAACCCCGGTCGCGCGAGGAGCTCGGCGGCTGGGTGGACGAGCGCGCGGCGATGCCGTTGGACCCGGAGCACGGCCCGGGCTGGCACATGGGTGTGCTGCCGATGACCGACGGTTCGACCGCCATCTGCCTGGTGGGCTCGCACTGCCTGGGCGACGGCGGTGGCGGAATACTCACGATCCTGGATGCGGTGTACGGCAACAAGACCGACTTCGGTCACTCGCTGCCGAGGTCTCGCGCCCGGTGGCGGGCCATCGGGGCGGACCTGCGCGAAACGCTGCGCGGGGCACCGGAAGTGGCCCGCACCGTGGTCGCCGCAGCCAAACTGGCTCGGCGCAAGCGCGGCGACATCTCGCGTTCGGGCGCGGCGCGTCCCCGTGTCGTCGCCGGGGCGGACGAGCGGGTCTACATGCCGGCCGTCACCGCATACGTTTCCGTGGAAGATTGGGATCTTCGGGCGAAAACCCTTGGCGGGAATAGTTATTCGCTGGTCGCCGGGCTGGCGGCCAGGCTCGCCGAGTCCTTGGGCCGGGTCCGCGCCGAGGACGGTGCGGTGACCCTGAACATTCCGCAGAACGATCGCACCCTGGAGCGGGACACCCGGGCCAACGCGGTACGGCTGGTCAACGTCGCGATCGACCCGGCGAAGGTGACCACCGACCTCTCCGAGGCCCGCGCCGCGATCAAACAGGGCCTGGCCGACGCGCGTGACGTGCCGGACGAGACATTGCAGCTGCTGCCGCTGACCCCCTTCATCCCGAAGCGGGTGGTGCGCAAGATGGCGGACGTGGTCTTCGGATTCGCGGCCGATCTCCCGGTGTCGTGCTCGAACATGGGAGTGGTCCCCCCGGCGGTGGCGATGGCCGACGGCACCGAGGCGGACTACGTCTACTTCCGCGGGATCGATCGGTACGCCACCAAGGGGGCCCTGGAGCAGCGCTGCGGCCTGCTCACCGTGGTCGCCTGCCAGGTCGACAACAAGGTTTCGCTGAGCGTCGTTGCCTACCAGCCGGGTTCGGTGAACTCCACGCCCTGGCTGCGTGATCTGGTTGCCAAGACGCTGGCCGACTTCGAACTCACCGGTGTTATCGAGTAGGTACGTATGCGCAGAACCCTCTCTCTGACGAAACGATCCGGGCCGTCCGCCGATCTGCCGGACCACCGGCTGACCCTGTGGGACGAGGCCGCGGTGCGGACCATGCGTGCGACCGGGCGGGTGCAGGTCATGCAGTGCTCGTGGGTCTACGACCATCCCGTCGACTTCGACGGCATCCGGCGCTTCCACGAGAACTTCGGTGGTGGGCTGTTCGGCCGGCGTATCGAACGTTCCCCGTTGCCCTTCGGCCGCTACCGGTGGGTCAGTGCGTTGGGGCCTCAGGCGCCACTCGATGTCGCCGAGCCACGCACCCGGGCCGAGATCGGAGACTGGCTCGACGAGCGGGCGCAACTGCCGATCGACCCCGAAGGCGGCCCGGGCTGGCACATGGGGGTGCTGCCGGTGACCGACGGCTCGACCGCGGTGACCGTGGTCGTCTCGCACTGCCTGGGTGACGGTGTCGGGGGAGTGATGGCGATCGCCGATGCCATCGCCGGCCGACGGCCCGACCTCGGCTACGCGATCCCCAACTCGCGCAGCAAGTTGCGAGCCATCACCGCCGATCTCCGGGCTACCGTGTCAGACGCGTCGGAGGTGGCCGGAGCGATTGCCGTCGGCGTCGGACTGCTGCGGCGCCGGGATGCCGGTGCCGCCACTCCGTCCGACCCCAAACCCGTGCGGGTGGTGCCGGATGGCGATGAACAGATTGTGCTGCCTGCGATCTCGGTCTTCGTCGACCTGGACGACTGGAACGCGCGCGCGGTGACGATCGGTGGCAACAGCTACTCGATGCTGGCCGGATTCGCGGCCCGGATGGGTGAACGGATGGGACGCTGCGCTGCCGACGGCGGTGTCACCTTGCTGATCGCCGTCAACGACCGCACCGACAGCGATACCCGGGCGAACGCGATGTTGCTGGCGACAGCACAGATCGACCCGATGTCGGTCACCGCCGATCAGTCCGCGGCCCGTGGGGCGATCCGGCAGGCGTTCAAGACGTTGCGTGAGGTGCCCGACGAGACCCTGCAGCTGCTGCCGTTGACCCCGCTGGTGCCCAAGGGCGTGCTCAAGCAGGTCGCCGACGGGTTCCTCGGGAACAACGCTCTGCCGGTGTCGTGCTCGAATCTGGGCGATCTCACCACGGACGTGACCAGGGTGGACGGAACCGAAGCCGAGTACATCGTGTTTCGGGGCGTCGATCAGGGCACCACCCGCCAGGAGCTGGAGGACAACGACGGACAGCTGGTGCTGGTGTCTGCCCGGGTCGGCGGCAAGGTGTCCATCGGGATCACCGCATATCAGGCGGGCGAACAGAATTCGAAGGCGCGGCTGGCGGAGTTGGCGGCCAAGACCCTGGCCGAATTCGATCTCACCGGCGAAATTGACTGGAACAGCTGAGGAAGGCTGAATCGATGAACGATACGACTCTGGTCGGTGTTCTGCGGGAGCGTGCCAGCCTGCAGCCCGACGACATCGCCTACACCTACCTGGATTTCGACCAGGACTCCGAGGGCGTGCCGATCACGCTGACGTGGGCGCAGCTGTACCGCAAGGTCCGCGGTCTGGCGCATGTGATCCGGCAGCACGGTTCGATCGGCGATCGCGCGGTGATCCTGGCCCCTCAGGGCCTGGAGTACGTCATCTCCTTCCTCGGCTCCCTCGAAGCCGGGTTCATCGCGGTTCCGTTGTCCGTACCGATGGGCGGCGTGCATGACGAACGGGTGTCGGCTGTGCTCGGCGACTGCAAGCCGTCGGTGATCCTCACCACCTCGCCGTCCAGCGCGGCGGTCACCGAATATGCAGTACAGCAGGGCGATTCGGCGGCGCCGGCGGTGATCTCGGTCGACACGCTCGATCTCGACGCGCGGGTGAAGGCGATCAGCAGCCGCGAGGCGCGTCCGGCGACTGCCTATCTGCAGTACACGTCGGGCTCGACGCGCACCCCGGCCGGGGTGATGGTGACTAACACCAACCTGACGGCGAACTTCGAACAGATGATGTGCGACTTCTTCCCGCACTTCGGCAAGGTTCCGCCGCCGGGCACCAATGTGGTGTCGTGGCTGCCCTTCTACCACGACATGGGCCTCATGCTCGGGGTCGTGGCACCGATTCTGGGCGGCTGGCACACGGTGTTCACCACACCGCTGGCCTTCCTGGCGCGACCGGCGCGATGGATCCAGATGATGGGCAGCTACCCGCGTGTCGTCACCGCCGGACCGAACTTCGCCTTCGAGCTGGCCGTCGGGCGCACCTCGGACGAGGATCTCGCCGGTATCGACCTGGGTGACGTGATCGCGGTGTGGAGCGGCGCCGAACGCGTCCATGAGGCGACGCTGAAGCGGTTCACGCAGCGGTTCGGCAAGTTCAACTTCCCCGAAGGTGTGCTGCGACCGTCCTACGGCCTCGCTGAGGCGACGCTGTATGTCGCCACCGGTGAGCCGGGTCCGCCCAGCGTGGTCGCCTTCGAGACGGAGAAGCTGTCGGCCGGGCACGCGGAGCGGTGCGCCGCGGGGTCGGGCACGGAGCTGGTCGGATACGGCACTCCCGAATCGCCGGTGGTCCGCATCGTGGATCCCGAGACACGCGTGGAAGTTCAGGCCGGTGCCATCGGCGAGATCTGGTCGCACGGTGAGAACAACTGCATCGGCTACTGGGAGAAGCCCGAACAGACCGAGTACACCTTCGGTGCCACCCTGGCCGACCCGTCGCCGGGCACGCCGCAGGGACCGTGGCTGCGTACCGGAGACCTCGGCTTCGTTTCCGACGGCGAGCTTTTCATCATCGGGCGGATCAAGGACCTGCTGATCGTGCGGGGCCGCAACCACTATCCCGATGACATCGAAGCCACGATCCAGGAGATCACCGGCGGCCGCGTCGCGGCGATCGGGGTGGAGGAGGACCGCACCGAGCAGCTCGTCGCGATCATCGAAGTCAAGAAGCGCGGTGACACCGAGGAAGCGGCTGCGGAAAACCTGCTGACCATCAAACGTGATGTGGCGGCTGCTATTTCGCAGGCCTATGGACTCAGTGCCGCCGATCTGGTGCTGGTACCCCGGGGTGCGATCCCGATCACCACCAGCGGCAAGATCCGCCGTGCCTCGTGCGTGGAGCAGTACCGCAACGGTGAGTTCAACCGGCTCGACGACTGCCTGCAGCCCGCGTAGCGCGGTACCAGACGCACGTGGATTGTCGACTCGCCTATATCGACCAGGCATCGTTTCAGGGCTTGCGGGCGCTGGGTCGTGGACCGCTGATGCAGTACACGTGGATCTACGATCGCCCGGTCGACGTGGACGGAATCCGCCGATTCCAGCGCAATCTGGCCGACGGGCTCCTCGGCCGCCGCATCGAGCGGTCGCCCTTGCCGTTCGGGCGGCACCGCTGGGTCGCGTCCCCCGGGCCCGACGATCTCGAAATCTCGGTGCGGACGTGCCCGCGCGCCGACGTCGGGACGTGGGCCGACGACAGGATGCGGCGGCCGATCGATCCGGAGCACGGGCCGGCATGGCATCTCGGCGTACAGCCCTTCACCGACGGCGGCGCGGCGGTGTCCCTGGTGGCCTCGCACTCCGTCGTCGATGGTCAGGGAATGACGATCGCGATCACTGACGCGGTGAACGGCATCGATCGTCAACTGGGCTACCCGCTTCCGGGGTCACGGCCCCGCAGACGGGCGCTGGTGGACGATGCCAGGGCCGCACTCCGTTCTGTGCCCGAGATCGGCCGGGCGGTGGTCGCGGGGGTCCGGGTGGCCCGGTCCGAACAGCAGGATCTGGCATCGTCGTTCAAGACCGCAGCAGAGGTACCGCCGGCGGGCGACGACCGTCCGGTGCTGGCCCCGACGGTGGCGGTGTTCATCGATGTGGATCAGTGGGACGAACGCGCGAGACGACTTGGCGGCACCAGTAATTCCTTGTTCGCCGGCCTGGCCGCGCGACTGGGGGAGAGGTTGGGCCGGGCCGGCGCGGATGGGATGCTCACGCTGTCGTGGCCGGTCAGCGAGCGCACCGACGGCGACACCCGCGCCAACGCGTTGATCGCCGCGAAGATGCGGGCTGACCCCGAAACGGTGACCACCGACTTGAACCCCGTTCGTAGCGCGATGAAGTCCGCTCTCGCGGAGTCGGGCGAGCTGTCCGCCCGACTGCTCGCACCCCTGCCGCTGACCCCGTTCACACCGAAGGCGTTGGTGCGACGGCTGGAGGCGCTGGTGGTGTCCGTCGACAATCCCGTCGGCTGCTCCAACATCGGCGATCTGGATCCGGCGATGAACCGTCCCGACGGTACCGATGCGGACTTCGTTTCCCTGCGCCTGCTCGAGCCGCAGATCACCACCCGGGTGCTGAACCGGATCGGCGGCTATCTCTCGCTGGTGTCAGGACGGGTGCACGGGCGGATCTTCATCAGCGTGGGCGCATGGACGGTCGGCGCCGACAATACGAAGCAGGCCCTGCGCGAGACGGTGCAGGCAGCACTGGCCGACTTCAGCCTGTCCGGCATCGTCGAGTAGCGTTCAGCGCCCGGCGATTCCCATGCCGATCAGGACCAATCCCGCTACGGCGAGCACCACCGCGAAATCGCGCCGCTTGCGCGCCCTGATCCAGGTCTGGAACCCTTCGAGAGCCGAGCGGGTTCGCTCCGGGGCGATGTAGTAGCTGACCAGCGGAACCGCCGACACGATGTTCGCGACCAGCAGATAGACGCCGATGGTCAGCGCCTTGGCCCAGGCGGAGACGCTCGATGCTCCGATGACGACGAGCAGAGCCATGTACTCGACCGACGGCAGTGCGGTGCTGACACCCATCGCCCCCGAAAACCACGGGGAAGTACCAAGGGAGCTGCGTTCGAAGCGGCCGGGTTTCTTGGCGACGGTCTTGTCCTCCGGACCGGGATCCACCCCGCCGGCCGCAACCTTGCTGCCGACCGCGACCTTGCTGCGGGTCCGACGGCCGACCGACGTGCTGGCCGCCAGCACGCCCGCCAGCAGCAACGCGAGGATGCCGACGGCGATTTGCACTGTGGCGCCGTCGATCTCAGGGATGCTGAACAACCCGTGGTGGACCACGAACACCACGAGGATCGCGACCGCCGCACTCATCAACACGCCGCCGGCGAGATAGGCCGCCAGTTGGAGGATCGGCCGGGGCCGGCTCAGCACGACGAGGATGAAACCGATGCGGGTCGGATCGAAGTTCACCGCGATGGCAAGGGCCAGAACGGTGGTCCACATGGCAGACGACCCTACCGGCGCCCGGCCGCGGCGGCGTCTTCGAGCAGTCGGACTGCCGTCGCGACACTGGCATCCGGCGGTGTCACCTCGGCGCCGAACGCACGGGCGCGCGCGGCGTAGTCGGGCTGCAGCACCGTCTGCAGCGCCGTGCGCAGCAGGTCGGGGGTGAGCGCTGAAAAGCGATGTGAAGTACCGACTTTGAGCCGGCGGATCTGCCGCGCGAAGATCGGCTGGTCGGCCGCGACCCACAAGATCAGCGTCGGCACCCCGGCCCTCAGGCCGGCCGCCGTGGTACCGGCGCCGCCGTGGTGGACGACAGCCCGGCAGCGGGGGAACACCGCCGCGTGGTTGACGGCACCGACCACCATGACGTGGTCGGACCCGCCGTCATGGGGGAGATCCCACACACCCGAACTGATCAGGGCCCGCTGACCCAACTCGGCGCACACCTCGGAGATCATCCGGACCGCGGCGGCGGGGTCGCTGACCGGCATGCTGCCGAATCCGAAGTAGATCGGCGGCTTTCCGGCATCGATCCACGACGCCACGTCGTCGTCGCCGTCGGTGCCCAGTCCCATCGTGATCGCGCCGACCATCGGCCGGGTACCGCCCCATTCCGCGGACAAACCGGGGAACAGCCGTTCGTCGTAGGCCTGGATCTCCAACGCGCCGCTCTCCACAATGCGGCGGACCGAACGGACCCGCGCGGGCGGCAGGCCGAGTTCCCGCCGCTGGGCGTCCTCCGCCTTCTTCGACAGGCGCCAGAGCCCCCACTCCAGGCCGGCGAATCCCGACCGGATCATCCACATCGGCAATGGCACCGGGACGATCTGGCGATTGGGACGGGCCGGGAAGTAGTGCAGTGCGGCCAGCGGAATGCCGTGGTGTTCGGCGACATTCGCGGCGACTTCCTGATATGTGGTGCCGGTCAGGATCAGGTCGGCACCGTGGGCCAGCGGCGCCAGGGCGGCATTCATGTCGGCCCAACCCTCGGCGATGTAGGCGATGCCCTCCCGCAGGGCGGTGACCGGGTTCTGCGGCTTCCAGAAGTTGCGGAAGACGTCGTTGTCGAGTTGCTTCTGGGAATCCACGCCATACGCGGCGGCGGGTGCCAATCCGACCTTTTCGACGAATCCGATCAGATTGGGCGGCACGGCCATCCGGACTTCGTGACCGCGGTCGCGCAACGCCAGGCCGACCGCTGCGCAGGGTTCGATATCGCCTCGAGTCCCGTGGACTGCCACGACAAACTTCACTGGCCACCCAATGTCGATCTTCGGGCGCTCGGCACCCTGGTTCGGGTACACGTTAGCCGCTGACCGGTGCGTGACGCGCGGTAGGTCGGCGGGGACCGGGGGTGACGCGGCGACGACCGCGCGGAAGGCGCCGTCGTCGAGTTTGCCAGGGGTGCACCACATCAGGCGCTCTTTCCCATCGCCGCAGCCCCCGCGGGGCGCATGCCGGCGGCGCCTCGTAGCCATTGTTTGCGCGTGCCGGCCGTGTAGCCTATGGGGATGTTCAGCCGCGCCAAGATCCGCGGCGCGTTTGCCGGCGTGGGATTCACAGGTCTTGGTCAGCTGGTGGTCCGGCGCCCGGTGACGATCATTGTCGGATGGTTGCTGCTTGCGCTGACGCTGTTCCTGGCCGTTCCGTCGTTGATGGAGGTGGCGCAGAAGAACCCGCCCGATTTCCTGCCCGCCAACGCGCCGGTGCTGGTGGCGGGTCAGCAGATGAAGGATGCGTTCCACGAGGCCGACGCGGGCAATTTCGCCGTCGTCGTGCTGAGCAACGAAAACGGTCTGTCCGAGGCCGATGAGGCCACCTACCGCAACCTGGTCGCACAACTGAAGGCCAACAGCGCCAGTGTGACGTCCACCCAGAACTTCGTCGACATTCCCGAGTTGCGCCAGGCGATGACCAGCAAGGACCAGAAGGCCTGGACCTTGCCGATGAGTCTGGCCGGCACGATGGGGACCGGGCCGGGGCAGGAGTCCTACCGCAGCGCGATCAAGACGGTCAACGAGGCCACCGAGAACTCGACGCTGGCGGTCAACGTCGTCGGTGCCGCCGCCACGTTCGACGACATCGACAAGATCGGCGCGCGCGACCAGCACCTGATCGAGATCTCCACGGTCGTGATGGTCCTGACGATCTTGATCATCGTCTACCGGAATCTGGTCGCGATGCTCATCCCGCTGATCACCATCGGGGTGTCGATGATCGTCGCCCAACAAGTGGTCGCCGCGCTGGGCGAACTCGGGCTCGGCCTCGGGCCGCAGACCATCGTGCTGATGACCGGCATGCTGATGGGCGCCGGGACGGACTATGCGGTGTTCCTGTTCAGCCGATATCAGGAATGTCTGCGCGGCGGCATGGAGTCGGACACCGCCGTCATCAGTGCGCTGAGCTCGATCGGCGAGGTGATCGCCGGATCGGCCGCCACCGTCGCCATCACCTTCCTCGGCTTGATGTTCACCAAGCTCGGCGCCTTCTCCACGGTCGGCCCGGCACTGGCGGTCACCGTGTTCATCGGGTTCCTCGCGTCGGTCACCCTGCTTCCGTCGCTGATCGCCCTGGCCGGGCGGCGCGGCTGGGTCAAGCCGCGCCGCGACGTCACCGGACGGTTCTGGCGCCGCTCCGGAGTCCACGTGGTGCGCCGGCCCGTCGCGCACCTGGCCGGCAGCCTCGTGATCCTGGTGGCGCTGGCCTCCTGCGCGGCGATGGTCAAGTACAACTACGACGATCGCAAGGCGCTGCCCGCGGACTCCTCCAGCAACCGCGGCTACGAGGCGATGGACAAGCATTTCCCCATCAGCCAGACGCTGCAGCAGTTCATCCTCATCGAATCACCGCAGGATCTGCGTACCCCCAAGGCGCTCGCGGACATGGAGCAGATGGCCCAACGGGTCAGCCAGCTGCCGGACATCGAGGTGGTGCGCGGCATCACCCGGCCGACGGGCGAAGTCCTCGAACAGGCGAAGGCCACCTATCAGGCCGGCGAGGTCGGCGGCAAGCTCCGCGACGCGTCCAACCTCATCGCGAATAACGACGACAACCTCAACAAGCTCAGCGGTGGTGCGCATCAACTCGCCGATGTGCTGGGCCAGGTGCGTACCCAGGTGGTCGGGGCGATCGGCTCCGTGCGCGGCCTGGTCGGTGCCCTGACGGAGATGCAGAACCGGTTCGGCGGCGACAAGACGCTGTCCGATGTCGGTTCGAGCTCCAAACTGGTGACCAACATGCACTCGCTCGGCGACGCCCTGAGGCAGAACATCGCTCAGGTCAAGGCGATCCGCGACTGGGCCCTGCCTGCCGTCACCGCCCTGAACGCCAGCCCGGCCTGCAACATCGACCCGGCCTGTGTGTCGTCGCGCGCCGATCTGCAGCGCATCGTCACCGCCTACGACGACGGAACCGTCAACACCATCGCCGACCTCAGCCGGCAACTCGAGGCTGCCGAGGGGACCGACACCCTCGACGAAGCGGTCCGCTCGCTCGGTACGACGATGACCACGGCGACCAAGGCGCTGGAACAGCTGGGCATGGACGATCCGGACGGGCTGCAGCAGAAGATCAACTCCGCGGTGGACGGCGCCAACCTCCTGGCCGATGCGAGTCGCCAGCTCGCCGACGGTGTGCAGCTGCTCGTCGACCAGACCAGGACCATGGGCGGTGGCCTCGACCAGGCTTCCGGGTTTCTGCTCGGGATGAAGCGCGATGCGGCGAATCCGCCGATGTCGGGCTTCTACATTCCGCCGGAGATTCTCACCCAGGAGGAGTTCGAGAAGGCGGCGAAACTGTTCGTCTCCGACGACGGGCACACCGTGCGCTATCTCGTCCAGACGGCCCTGAACCCGTTCGGCAGCGAGGCGATGGATCAGATCGATCAGATCATCGCGACCGCGAACAGTGCCAGACCGAACACGACGTTGTCCGACGCGAAGATCTCGATGGTGGGGTTCTCGGCCGTCAACCGCGACATCCGCGGCTTCTACAACGCCGACATCCGCTACATCGTGGTCATCACGCTGATCGTGGTGTTCCTGATCCTGATGGTCCTGTTGCGGGCGATCGTGGCGCCGCTGTACCTCGTGCTCTCGGTCGTGTTGTCGTATCTGTCAGCACTCGGTATAGGCGTCGTGCTCTTCCAGTTCATCCTGGGCCAGGAACTCTCGTGGAGTGTTCCCGGGATGGCGTTCTTGGTGCTCGTGGCGGTCGGGGCCGACTACAACTTGCTGCTCATCTCACGAATCCGAGACGAATCGCGGCTGGGGATCAGATCCGGCATCATCCGGACGGTCGGAGCGACGGGTGGAGTGATCACCTCGGCCGGCTTGATCTTCGCCGCCTCGATGTTCGCGCTGACGGTGAGCAGCATCGCCAGCATCGTCCAGATCGGTTTCATCATCGGCGTCGGCCTGTTGCTCGACACCTTCCTGGTGCGCACGATCACCGTTCCTGCCGCGGCCGCGCTGATCGGCAATGCCAACTGGTGGCCGTCGAAACCCCGCTACCCCCGGCCCGGAGAGGGTGAACCGGCCGGCCGGGACGCCGCGGCTCCTGACCGTGAGCGGGAGGATCCCGGCAGCGGCCAGGCCCCGTCGGAAGAGGCCGGTTCCGAACTCGCAGCGGTCGACTGAACCGCGGTCAGCGGAGGCCGACCCGAGCGGGTCAGCGGCGGCTGCCCACCAGCCACTTGGTCTTGATGCGCCAGGAATGGGCCGATGCGAGTGCGAAGATCGCCCCGCAGCCGCATGCGAAAACCCACACCAGGCGCCCGTTTTCGATGGGTTGCAGCGACGGCACCAGTGACGTGACGATCCGGATGGTGCACGCGAGCATTCCGCTCACCGACGCGAACAGGTAGATGTTGGCGATCCGGCGGGACCGCGGGTCGCGGCGCAGCACCAGCATGGCGCGGGCGCCGTAGCACAGCAGGTAGATCAAGGTGCCGCATAGCAGGATCCAGTAGACGCTGAGCCAGAAGTCGGTCGGCACCTGGAAGAAGTCGGCCCGGTACACGCTCGCGCCGTTGCCCATCGAGAACGTCGCCAGCAGCACCGGGATGCAGATGGTGGCCGGGCGCTCCACGTACTGCTTGAACGAACGCTGCATCGCACTGTCGTCCTGAAGCCGCCCCAGGGAGTTGTAGACGATGGCCGACGCCGCCACGATGTAGCAGTCGTGCCCGATGTAGTCCTCGAGATTCCACTTGCCCGTCAGCTCGTACAGCACGTGGCCGATGGTTCCCGAGGCCCACGGTGACATCAGCAGCACCGCGAGGCCCTGCAGCGCGATGTTGAGGGTGGCGGCCACCTCCCACCGGCAGGACCAGGTGACTCGCCTGATCCACAGGCTCCACAGGATGCAGGCCAGGGTGATGGCGATGAGTGTGGCTACGGACATAGAACTTGCCTCGGGCGGTATTGCGGGTCAGTGGACGTGCCGGTCGCTCACAGCGGCGGCGCGTCAGCTCGTGGGGTCAGTTCGGACAGTTTCCTGGGCCGAACGCGGGTGGCGGTCTCGACGGGGGCGACGGTGACCGGCGAAGACTCCATGTAGTGCCAGACCTCCTGCCGGCTCATCAGGCCGAATCGGATCTGCAGGTCGGGATAGCTCAGATGGAAGCGGTCGGCTACCTGACGGAGTTCCTCTGCGTTGGGATAGTCGGCTTCCTTGACCCGCCGGTAGTACGTGCTGCTGGACACGCCGAGGGCGCTGTACACGGCTTTGGCGTCGACCTCGCCGTCCAGCAGATAATCGAGCAGGGCCTTGAGCTGCCTGCCGTTCTCGTCGGTACGCGGCATCAGAACACCATAAACCCCGTACCCGGTGTTGGTCACAGCGAACCACAGCAAAGTCAGCAATCGCGAAATTGACAACCGTGTCAGACTTTTGGCACAGCTCTCCCATTTCTGGGAATCACTGGCTACCGTTACAGATATGTCTGTTTCCGTCCTTCCCAACGCCTCCGGCACGAACTCATGGATTGCCGACCATGACACCGCCGGGCCGGCCTTGGCCGCGGATATGGCAACGGTGTCGAGTGCGTTGGACGAGGTGCTGGCTGCCGAGCTGCTCGGAGCTCAGATCGCGATGGGCTGCACCGTCGAGGATCTGCTGCTGGCCGCCCTGGGCCGGACGGTCGCCCGCACGATCGGTGAGGGCATGCTGACCGTCGACGTCGCGAGTCCCCCCGGCCCCGGAGGGCGGCTAGTGGGCGTGCCCTGTGTGGCGCGTCGTGGCCTTTCGGGTGCCGAGTTGCTCGCGGCCGCGCGGCGGGGTGCCGGTGGCGTGCGCGCGGCCGCGGACGTGGGCTTCGGTTACGGCGAGTGTGCGGACGCCGGTGCCTCCGCGCATCCGCTGGTGCTCCGTGTCCACCGCGACACCGAGACCACCATGCGTCTGCACTGGCAATTCGACACCCGCGGTTTCGATCCGTGCACGGTCGAGGAATTGGCCGAGCAGTTTCCGCTGGCGCTGATCGAGGTGACCTCGGGATAGGCGGTCCCCGGGCGATTTGCGGCGCTCATTTAGACTTGGTGCATCGGCGCTGATCCGGCCATCACCGGGGAGCCTTCGGAAGAACAGCCGTGGCATCGAATGCCGCTGCCCAGTAGAACCGGACGGGTGGGCCCGTGATCGCCCGAAAGTTGAGCGGCGCGCTGCGGTGCAGCGTGCAAGCGGGGTGGTACCGCGGCGCTTGCGCACCCGTGCGACGTCGTCCCCGTGCCTGGACAGACAGACCCCCTGAACCGGGGGTCCCCGACGCGGCCCGGCTGCGTCATAGGCACAGGAGACGCGTCAGTGACTGCCCCATCGGAGTCTTCAACGTCGGCCGGTTACCCCAAGCCGGCGGCGCCCAATTTCCCGGAGCGGGAACTTGAGGTGCTCGACTACTGGGCTTCCGACGACACCTTCCGGGCGAGCATCGCCCGACGCGAAGGCGCTGAGGAATACGTCTTCTATGACGGCCCGCCATTCGCCAACGGGTTGCCGCACTACGGCCATCTGCTCACCGGTTACGTCAAGGACATCGTCCCGCGGTACCGCACCATGCGCGGTTACAAGGTGGAGCGCCGGTTCGGCTGGGACACCCACGGCCTGCCCGCCGAGCTCGAGGTCCAACGCCAGCTGGGCATCGCGGACAAGGCCCAGATCGAAGAGATGGGCATCGAGAAGTTCAACGAGGCCTGCCGGGCCTCGGTCCTGAAGTACACCGACGAGTGGCGCGCCTATGTGACGCGGCAGGCCCGCTGGGTGGACTTCGACAACGACTACAAGACCCTGGACCCGACCTTCATGGAGTCGGTGATCTGGGCCTTCAAGCAGCTGTGGGACAAGGGCCTGGCCTACGAGGGCAACCGGGTGCTGCCGTACTGCTGGAACGACGAGACCCCGCTGTCCAACCATGAGCTCCGGATGGACGACGACGTCTACCAGAGCCGGCAGGACCCGGCGGTGACCGTCGGCTTCACCGTCACCGACGGCCCGCTCAAGGGTGCTCACCTGCTGATCTGGACGACGACGCCGTGGACGCTGCCGTCCAACCAGGCAGTGGCCGTGAACCCGGACATCGACTATGTCCTGGTGCAGGCTCCCGATCGGCGGCGCTACGTCCTGGCGCAGGCCCGGCTGGCCGCATACGCGCGTGAACTCGGCGAGGAGCCCGAGGTGCTGGGCAGCTACACCGGGCGCGACCTGCTCGGCACGCGGTACCTGCCGCCGTTCACCTACTTCATGGATGCACCCAACTCATTCCAGGTGCTGGCCGCCGACTTCGTCAGCACGGAGGACGGCACCGGCATCGTGCACATGGCGCCGGCCTACGGCGAGGATGACAAGGCCACCGCCGACACCGCCGGCATCACCGCGGTCACCCCGGTGGACTCGAAGGGCCGCTTCGACGCATCCGTGCCCGATTACGCGGGCCAGCAGGTCTTCGAGGCGAACTCCCAGATCATCCGTGACCTCAAGAATCGGGCCGCGGGCGCAGCTACCAACGGGGCGGTGTTGCTGCGGCACGAGACCTACGAACACTCCTATCCGCACTGCTGGCGCTGCCGTAACCCGCTGATCTACCGCGCCGTGTCGTCGTGGTTCATCAAGGTCACCGAATTCCGGGACCGGATGGTGGAGCTCAACCAGCAGATCACCTGGTACCCGGAGCACGTCAAGGATGGGCAGTTCGGTAAATGGCTGTCCAACGCCCGTGACTGGTCGGTATCGCGGAATCGCTACTGGGGCAGCCCGATTCCGGTGTGGAAGTCCGACGATCCGGCCTATCCGCGGATCGACGTGTACGGCAGCCTCGATGAGCTCGAGCGTGATTTCGGGGTGCGGCCCACCGATCTGCACCGGCCGTTCATCGATCAACTGACGCGCCCGAATCCGGACGATCCGACCGGCAAGTCCACGATGCGACGTATCGAGGACGTGTTCGACGTGTGGTTCGACTCGGGCTCGATGCCGTATGCCCAGGTGCACTATCCGTTCGAGAACCAGGAGTGGTTCGACGGCACGGCCACCGAGGACGCGCACTTCCCCGGCGATTTCATCGTCGAGTACATCGGTCAGACGCGCGGCTGGTTCTACACCATGCATGTGCTGGCCACCGCGCTCTTCGACAAGCCCGCCTTCAAAACCTGTGTGGCACACGGGATCGTGCTGGGCAATGACGGCCAGAAGATGAGCAAGTCGCTGCGCAACTACCCCGACGTCAGCGAGGTGTTCGACCGCGACGGGTCCGATGCCATGCGCTGGTTCCTGATGGCCTCGCCGATCCTGCGCGGCGGCAACCTGATCGTCACCGAGCAGGGCATCCGCGAAGGTGTGCGTCAGGTGCTGCTGCCGTTGTGGAACGCCTACAGCTTCCTGGCGCTGTATGCGCCGGAGAAGGGCGCCTGGCGTACCGATTCGACCAACGTGCTCGACCGCTACATCCTGGCGAAGTTGGCGCAGCTGCGCGACGACCTCACCGTTGCCCTCGACACCTGCGACATCTCCGGGGCTTGCGACGAGCTGCGGCAGTTCAGCGAGGCGTTGACGAACTGGTATGTGCGCCGGTCACGTTCGCGGTTCTGGGAAGAGGACGCCGACGCCATCGACACGCTGCACACCGTCCTGGAGGTCACCTGCCGGCTGGCCGCGCCGCTGCTGCCGCTGGCCACCGAGGTGATCTGGCGCGGCCTGACCGGTGAGCGCTCGGTGCACCTGACCGATTGGCCCGAAGCCGACGTGCTGCCCAAGGATCCGGACCTGGTCACCGCGATGGACCAGGTGCGCGAGGTGTGCTCGGTGGGATCTTCCCTGCGCAAGGCGAAGAAGTTGCGGGTGCGGCTGCCGCTGCCGAAACTGACGGTGGCCCTGGGTGACTCGGTAAGCCCCGACAAGCTGGCGCCGTTCGTCGATCTCATCGCCGATGAGCTCAACGTCAAGCAGGTCGAGTTGACCGATGACATCGACAGCTACGGTCGTTTCGACCTGGCGGTCAATGCCCGCGTCGCCGGTCCCCGCATCGGCAAGGACGTGCAGGCTGCGATCAAGGCCGTCAAGGCGGGGGAGGGCGTGGTCAATCCCGACGGCACCCTGACCGCCGGGCCGGTGGTGCTGCAGCCCGAGGAGTACGCCGCCAAACTGGTTGCGGCCGACCCGGAGTGGACCGCCGCCCTGCCGGACGGCGCGGGCCTGGTGGTGCTCGACGGAACGGTCACCGAGGAGCTCGAGGCCGAGGGGTGGGCCAAGGACCGGATCCGCGAACTGCAGGAGCTGCGCAAGTCGACCGGTCTGGAGGTATCCGATCGCATTGTGGTCAAGATCTCGGTGCCGGAACGGTACGAGTCGTGGGCCCGGACCCACCGCGACCTCATCGCCGGTGAAATCCTCGCCACCAGTTTCGAATTCGGCGACGTTGCCGACGGCGCCGAGATCGGGGACGGGGTGCGGGTGGCGATCGCCAAGGCATGATCCGTACATCGGCGCCGAGCGTGAACAAGATTGCGAGAATTCAGAGGCGGTTTCTAAGCGTCGATGCAACAGCAGCTGATTCTGATTGGAGTGAGCTGCTGTGCCACGTCCACCGTTGTCGTCTGTAGTTCGTGAATTCTGGTGTCATGTCAGCTGGGGTTGCAGCCCTGGCGAGGCCGCAGCGGCAATCGGCGTGTCGCGCACTACTGGAGTTAACTGGTTCGCCAACGCTGGCGGGGTGAATCCTCAACTGCGCACGCCCTCGGCGTCGGGACCTCGGCCGCGGCTGACGCTGGCTGACCGTATCCAGATCGAGGTGGGGGTCAACGCCAACGAGTCACTGAATTCGATTGGCAAGCGGCTGGGCCGGCCTGCCTCGACAATCAAGTACGAACTCGACACCAACGGTGTCAACCACAACGACGGACGCAAGTCCGGATATCGGCGCAAGGAGGCGTTCGGGGCGCGGCAGAGCGGCAAGAACGCACGAGTCCGCTACGACGCGATGGTGGCGCAGTCCCGCTCCGATGAGCGGGCGCGCCGCCCGCAACGGGGAAAGCTGGCATGCAATACCGCGTTGCACGATGAGGTGCAGGCCAGGCTGCTCGATGAGCACAGTCCCGAGCAGATCGCCAAGCGGTTACCGTTGGACTTTCCCGACGATGCGGAGATGCGGGTGTCCCCTGAGACCATCTATCGGTCAATCTACTTGCAGGGCAAGGGCAGTCTGCGCCGTGAGTTGCACACCTGCCTGCGTACCGGGCGGGCGCTGCGCCAGCCTCAACGACGCCCCGATGAGCGCCGCGGACGCATCCGCGACATGGTCAACATCAGCGAGCGCCCCGCCGAGGCCGCCGACCGCGCGATACCCGGGCACTGGGAGGGCGATCTCATCCTGGGCAGCACCGTTTCGGGGTCGGCGATCGGCACCGTCGTCGAACGGACCTCCCGCTTTGTGATGCTGCTGCATCTGCCCGACGGACACACCGCCGAAGCCGTTCAGGACGCGATCGTGGCCAAGATGGCTCAGCTGCCAGCGATCCTGCGCCGCACTCTGACCTGGGACCAGGGCAAGGAAATGGCCAACCACGCGGCCATCGCCAAGGCCGCCGAATTGGACATCTACTTCTGCGATCCACACTCTCCGTGGCAGCGCGGCACCAACGAGAACACCAACGGTCTGCTGCGCCAGTACTTTGCCAAAGGCGCCGACCTCTCGGTGTTTCCAGCCGACTACCTCGACTACGTTGCCGCCAAGCTCAATAACCGCCCACGCAAGACGCTGGGCTGGAAAACACCCGCCGAAACCCTCGACGCGCTACTGTCCAACCCGTTCAAACCACCCGCTGTTGCATAGACGCCTTGAACCCAAGAGAACTTCTTCGACAAGATGTTCACGTTCGGCGCAGTGGTCGATCAGCCGTCGCTCACCCGGGCCGTGCGGTCACCGAGCGAGACGACGTCGCCCGGCCGTAGCTGGCGCCCACGCCGGGTCTCGGCTTCGCCGTTGACGCTGACCAGGCCGTCGGCGATCACGGCCTTGGCATCGGCACCGGTGTCGATCAGCGATGCCAGCTTGAGGAACTGCCCCAGGCGGATCGACTCATCCCTGATCGGTACCTCAACCGGCTCCATGTACGTCAGGCTAGCGCCATGGCATCGGCAGGTATGAACGGCGCCGACCGCACCGGCGCGGGTGGGCGCTGGGTCTTGCACCTCGACATGGACGCCTTCTTCGCGTCGGTCGAGCAGTTGACCCGGCCCACCCTGCGCGGCCGTCCGGTCCTGGTCGGCGGTCTCGGCGGCCGCGGCGTGGTGGCCGGAGCCAGTTACGAGGCGCGACGATACGGCGCGCGTTCGGCGATGCCGATGCACCAGGCCCGGCGTCTGGTCGGAGCCCCCGCCGTGGTGCTGCCGCCCCGAGGCGGGGTGTACGGCGTGGCCAGCCGGCGCGCCCTGGACACCGTCCGCAGCGTCGTCCCGGTGCTCGAGCAACTCTCCTTCGACGAGGCGTTCGGCGAGCCGGCCGAATTGGCGGGCGCCACGGCCGCCGATGTCGAGGCGTTCTGTCAGCAGCTGCGCGCCAAGGTGCGTGAGCAGACCGGGCTGGTGGCCTCGGTGGGTGCGGGATCGGGCAAGCAGGTGGCCAAGATCGCTTCCGGCCTGGCCAAGCCGGACGGAATCCGGATCGTCCGGCGCGATGAGGAGATCCTGCTGCTCGAAGGGTTACCGGTCCGCAAGCTGTGGGGTATCGGACCGGTGGCCGAGGAGAAGCTGCACCGGTTGGGCATCGAGACGGTGGGTGCGCTGGCGGCACTGTCGGATGCCGAAGCGGCCAGTGTGCTGGGCACCACGATCGGCCCGGCGCTGCATCGGCTCGCCCAGGGGATCGACGACCGCCCGGTGGCGGAGCGGGCCGAGGCGAAACAGATCAGTGCGGAGTCGACGTTTCCCGAGGACCTCACCACACTGCGCCAGTTGCAGGACGCGATCGGTCCGATCGGCGAGCACGCGCACCGGCGCCTGGAGAAGGACGGCCGCGGCGCCCGCACCGTGACGGTCAAGCTGAAGAAGTCCGACATGAGCACATTGACCCGCTCGGCGACGCTGGCCTACGCCACCACCGAGGCCGCCACCCTGATCGGTACCGCGCGCCGGCTGCTGCTCGATCCTGTCGATGTCGGCCCTATTCGCCTTGTCGGCGTGGGTTTTTCGGGTTTGTCGGACAGTCGGCAGGAATCGTTGTTCCCGGATCTGGAACAGCCCGACGACATCGTCGACGCACCGGAGCAAGCCGTCGAAGCCGCCCAGGTGACCCAATCGGGCTGGCGCATCGGCGATGACGTGACGCACCCCGACCACGGTCACGGCTGGATCCAGGGCGCCGGGCACGGGGTGATGACCGTCCGCTTCGAGACCCGTGCCACCGGACCGGGCCCGGCACGCACCTTCCCGGACGACACCCCGGGCTTCACTCGGGCCAACCCGGTCGACAGCCTCGACTGGGGCGACTATCTCAGCGGACTGGCCGACTACCAGAGCACGCCGTAGGTGCTGCTGAGGATGAAGCCGTGTTCGCCGTAGGTCTTGCACGTCACGGTGCCCTGGTAGCCGACTCCGCAACTCGCGCCCCAGTTCTCCAGGCGGTGCCCTTCGGGCAGGACGTCGACATCCCGGGTGAACGACGCGGTGTCGGCGAACCGGTAGGACGCGGGGGCTCCGCTGTTCACCACGGTCTGGTTGGTGCCTGCCGGTGCGTCGACCGGCACGGCGTCACACCCCACCGGGCCGCCGTTGGGCCCGATGCCGCAGTGGCGGCCGTCCGGGGTTCGGAAGAACACCCCGTAGAAATCGGTGGGCGAGCGGTAATGTCCCTGCGCGATCGGATAGTCGTCGATGTCGTCGGCGCCGGCCGGTGGCTCGGCCGCAGCGGTCGGGGCAGCGCCGAACGCCAACAGCCCGGCTGCGGCCACTGCCGTGATGGGAAGGCGCATAGGTTCCATTGAACCGATGTCGTCAACCCCGCGGCGGCGCGACGACGCGGGTGCCACCGGCTACCAGAGCACGCCCGTGGCGGCATCGAGCGAAAAGCCGTGCCGGCCGGACGTTTTGCAGATCACCGTGCCGTGCTCGCCGACACCGCAGCTGGCTCCCCAGTTCTCCAACCGGTATCCCACGGGGAGCACATCGACATCCTCGCGGGTGAAGGACGCGGTGCCGGAATATCGATAGGAGGCGGGTGCGCCGCTCTCGACGAACGTCTGGTTGGTCCCGGCCGGAGCGTCACCGGGTACCGCATCGCAGCCGACCGGCCCCCGGTTGGGCCGGATCCCGCAGAACCGGCCGTCCGGAGTGCGGAAGAACAGTCCGTAAGCGTCGGTGGGGGAGCGGAAACGGCCCTCCGCGATGGGATAGCCGTCGATCTCCTCGACGCCGGGCGGCGACGGCAGGGCCGCCGCGGTCGGAACCTGGCCGAGCGCAAACAGGCCGACGGCGGCTGCCGCCGCAATGTGGAAACGCACGTTCTCTATTTGAGCACAGGCCGTCAACCCCAGGCGTCGACGACCTCTGAGACGGGGCGCCCCGCAGCCATCGACGCCATCAGCAAGACGCGGGCCTGAGCGGGGCGCAGCCGCGGCACGATCACCGCACCGGCGTCGACGAACTGCTGCCCGGGCCCGTACTGTGCCGTGACCCGGCCCCCTGGCACCCGGGACGACACCGCGACCACTACTCCGTCACGGCAGTGCCGGCGCACACCGTCGATCATCGCCGCGCCCGCGTTGCCCGAGCCCATCGCCTGGATCACGACGGCCCGCGCGCCGGCCGCGACACACGCGTCCAGCGCCGCGGTGTCGGAACCCGGATAGGCGGCGAGGATGTCGACCCGAGGGGCCGACGCCGCGGCCAATCGGCCCAGAAACACCCGCTCCTTGGCGGTGGCGATCTCACACCGACCGTCGGCGATCCTTCCGAGCGCGGTCCCGGTGAAGGCGGCCAACTCGTCGGTGTGCCGTTTGCATAACCCCAGCGGTTGCCACACGGTGCCGGCGAAGCTCACCACCACGCCGAGCGCCCGGGCCTGTGGACTTGCCGCGACGGCGATCGCGTCACGCAGGTTGCCCGCTCCGTCACTGTCGGGTGTGTCGGTGCTGCGCTGTGACCCGGTCAGCACCACGGGCACGCTGCCGTCGTAGGTGAGGTCCAGCCACAGCGCGGACTCCTCCATGGTGTCGGTGCCGTGGGTGACGACGACACCGTCGGCTCGGGCCGCGGCCGAGCGGACCGCGCCCGCGATCTCGTCCCAGTCCGCCGGGGTCAGCATGGCGCTGTCCCGGGCCATCAGGTCGATGACCTCGATGTCGGCCGAGGTGGCCAGGCCGGCCGTCAGCTCCGCCCCCGAGCGGGTCGGGTGCCGGATTCCGGCGTCGTCGGTGCTGGTCGAGATGGTGCCGCCGGTGGTGATCACGACGATGCGCCTGGTCGGCTCCGCGGGCACGGTCACGGTCTCCGTCACGGTGCAGATTGTCCCGCACGGACTGTTTGGGATGATGGGGGAGTGACTGATGAATCGTCAGGCCCGGCGCAGCCGGTGACCGACGCAACCGGGGACGGCAGATCGTCCTCCGCACCCCGGCGGCGCCTGCGCCTGCTGCTCGCTGTCGCGGCAGTGGTGCTGTTCGTCGACGTGGTGACCAAGGTGCTCGCGGTGCGACTGCTGACACCCGGCCAGCCGGTGTCGATCATCGGCGACACCGTCACCTGGACACTGGTGCGCAACTCCGGTGCGGCCTTCTCGATGGCGACCGGATACACCTGGGTGCTGACGCTCATCGCGACCGGCGTGGTGATCGGGATCGTCTGGATGGGCCGTCGGCTGGTCTCTCCGTGGTGGGCGATCGGCCTGGGCATGATCCTGGGCGGTGCCACCGGAAACCTCATCGACCGCTTCTTCCGCGCGCCCGGGCCGCTGCGCGGTCATGTTGTCGACTTCTTCTCGGTCGGTTGGTGGCCGGTGTTCAACGTGGCCGATCCCGCGGTGGTGGGCGGCGCGATCCTGTTGGTGGCGTTGTCGTTGTTCGGCTTCGACTTCGATACCGTCGGTCGGCGCCAGCCCGACAAGCCCGCGGACGGGGACGGGCAGCGGCAACCGGAAACGCCGGAGGACACCGATGCCGAGGCGGATTCCGCGGCAGACGCCGCCGCTGCCGAGGACCCGTCCCACACGGACCCGGCGCCCCCTGCCGACGAGTCGAGCAAGGTCGGTCGCCAGGCCGAGACGTCATAGTGACGACCCGGTCGATGCCGGTGCCGGAGGGCCTGGCCGGAATGCGCGTCGACGCCGGGCTGGCCCGGCTGCTCGGGCTGTCGCGCACGGCGGTGGCTGCCATGGCGGAGGGCGGCGGCGTCGACATCGACGGCGTTCCGGCAGCGAAGTCGGACAAACTCGTCGCCGGGGCCTGGCTGGAGGTCCGGCTGCCGGAGGCGCCCGCCCCGGTCGAGAACACCCCGGTCGACATCGAGGGCATGGGAATCCTCTACTCCGACGACGACATCGTGGCGGTGGACAAGCCGCCGGGAGTGGCCGCCCACGCGACCGTCGGCTGGCATGGCCCGACGGTGTTGGGCGGGCTGGCCGCGGCCGGGTTCCGGATCAGCACCTCGGGTATCCACGAACGCCAGGGCATCGTGCACCGCCTCGACGTCGGCACGTCCGGCGTGATGGTGGTGGCCCTGTCCGAGCGGGCGTACACGGTGCTGAAGCGGGCGTTCAAGCAGCGCACCGTGGACAAGCGCTATCACGCCCTCGTGCAGGGGCACCCCGACCCGTCGAGCGGAACCATCGATGCCCCGATCGGCCGGCACCGGGGTCACGACTGGAAATTCGCGGTCGTGGACGGCGGCCGGCACAGCATCACCCATTACGACACGCTTGAGGCGTTCCAGGCCGCGAGCCTGCTCGACATCGAGCTGGAGACCGGCCGGACGCATCAGATCCGGGTGCACTTCGCTGCCCTGCACCATCCGTGCTGTGGAGACATGACCTACGGGGCGGACCCGACCCTGGCGAAAAAGCTTGGGCTGGAACGCCAATGGCTGCATGCCCGGTCGCTGGCCTTTGCCCATCCCGCGGACGGCAGGCGTATCGAGATCACCAGTCCGTACCCGGCTGACCTGCAGGCCGCCCTCGACGTGCTGCGCCGCCACTAGCCGTGCCACCTCAGCAGCGAACCGACCCGGGGCGCTCGGGGGTGCTGTACGGAGCGGGGGCCTACATCTGGTGGGGGTTGTGTCCGGGGTTCTTCCTGTTGTTGCTCCCTGCGGGTGCGCTGGAGGTGCTGGCCCACCGCATCGTGTGGAGTGCGTTGTTCCTGCTGCTGGTGCTGGCCGCGGCCCGCAGACTGGGTGACCTGCGCCGGTTGACGCCGCGGACCTGGCTGCAATTGCTGGCCGCCTCCGCCCTGATCGCGCTCAACTGGGGGACCTACATCTACGCCGTCACGACCGGTCATGTCGTGGACGCCGCCCTCGGTTACTTCATCAACCCCCTGGTCAGCGTGGTGCTGGGGGTGCTGGTGTTTCGTGAGCGGGTCAACCGATGGCAGGCGGTCGCGTTGGCGCTCGCGGTCGTCGCGGTGGCGATCCTGACCGTCGAACTGGGCGCGCCGCCCTACATCGCGGTGACCCTCGCGCTGTCCTTCGGGGTGTACGGCCTGGTGAAGAAGGTGGTACCGGCCGACCCACGGGTGAGCGTGGCCACAGAGACATTGCTGGCCTTTCCGCTCGCCGCTGGTTACCTCATCGCGCTGGAGGTTATGGACCGCGGCAACTTCCTCGACGACGGGCCGTGGCATGCGGTGCTGCTGCTGTTGGCCGGTCCGGTCACCGCGGTGCCGCTGCTGCTGTTCGCCGCGGCCGCACAGCGGCTGCCGATGGTGACGCTCGGCCTGCTGTTCTATCTGAATCCCGGACTGCAGATGGCCTGGGGCGTGTTCATCGGTCACGAGCCGATGCCGCCGGGCCGCTGGATCGGGTTCGCTCTGATCTGGGTGGCGCTGGTGATCATGACCCTCGGCGCTTTGCGCAAGAAACCGGCCGATCTGTCGGCCGACATTGTCGATCAGGTGGAACCGGAATCGTCATCACGGTGACAGGCTGAATCCGAGACCGGGAGGACACCATGCAGTACTGCCTACTGATGCACTACCAGGAAGGGCCGGACGCGGGCCTGACCGACGAGGACATGAAACCCGCGCAGGCGGCTTTCGCCCGGTATGCCGACGACTTGGACGCGGCCGGTGTCCTGATCGGTACCCAGGTACTCCAATCGTCCTCGGCGACAACGACGTACACCGCACGCACCGGCACCGCGGAAATCCAGGACGGGCCATTTGCCGACACGAGGGAACGGCTGGGCGGGGTCTTCGTCATCGACGTGCCCGATCTCGACGCGGCGCTGGCGTGGGCCGAGAAGTGTCCCGCTGCGGCCTGGGGATCGATCGAGATCCGACCGGTGGCGGTGACCTACCGCCGCGGCCGGGGCTGGTACACGCCCTGAACACCCAGGCCGGGGAGCGGCTGGCGCTGGTGGTCGGCCGGTCATACGGCCGACTGCTGGCACTGCTGGCCGCACCGGCCCGCGACATCGCCGCCGCCGAGGACGCGCTGGCGGACGCGATCGAGCGGGCCTTGCAGCGTTGGCCGCTCGACGGCGTCCCGGCCAATCCCGAAGCATGGTTGCTGACCGTGGCTCGCAATCGGTTGCGCGACATGTGGAAATCGCCGGCCCACCGGCTGACCGGGCCTCTGGCCGACGACCACGATGCCGCTGTGGAGCTGACCGAGCCCGAAGAGATCCCCGACCGTCGGCTGGAGCTCATGCTCGTGTGTGCCCACCCGGCCATCGCCGCCGACATCCGTGCCCCGTTGATGTTGCAGACGGTGCTGGGAGTGGACGCTGCCGCCATCGCCGCGGCGTTCGCCGTCGCCCCGGCGACCATGGCGCAGCGGCTGGTGCGGGCCAAGAAGCGAATTCGTGACGCGGGTGTCCCCTTCGCGCTGCCTGAACGTGCCGACCTGACACCGCGGCTGCGCGAGGTGCTCGAGGCGGTCTACGGCGCCTATTCGATCGACTGGCTGTCGGTGCCGGAGGGCACGACCGTCGACTCGCTGTCCTCGGAGGCCCTGCACCTGGCGATGGTGCTGGTCGAGTTGCTGCCCGACGAGCCCGAGGTACTGGGCCTGGCCGCGCTGTTGTGCCTGTGCGAGGCCCGGCGCCCGGCGCGTCTCGACCCCGCAGGCAACTTCGTCGCGCTGGACGAGCAGGACCGGGACCGGTGGGACGCCGAGTTGTACGCGCGATCCGAACGTCTGCTGGCCGGCGCGCACCGCTTCGGACGTCCGGGCCGGTTCCAGTACGAGGCGGCGATCCAGTCCGCCCACTGCACCCCTGATGTCGACCGGAACGCGCTGCGCAAGCTGTACCGGGCGTTGATGCGGGTGGGGCCGTCGCTGGGTGCCGCGGTGGCACTGGCCGCACTGGACGGCGAAATCGACGGTCCCGACGCGGGATTGCGCGCCCTCGACACGATCGCGGATCGCTCGATCGATACGTTTCAGCCGGCGTGGGTCACCCGCGGTCACCTGCTCGCCACCGCCGGCCGGGTCGACGAGGCAGCGGCTTCCTACCGCCGAGCAGTCGAGTTGACGGCCGACAGCGCGGTGCGCGCGTACCTGAGTGGCCGCTTGAACGCGCTGCGGTCGTCCGGGGGTGCCGAACCCGAGCCGGAGTGACGGGGGAGGGACGGCGACCGCCGGGGATCAACTCGGCCGGGAATGGCGCAGTGGCGCCACGCTCCTGGTATTCCATTTGCGGATGCCGCCTTTGACGGCCATATGGCAATGGAATAGTGTTTGCTAGATGACTCCGCGTGGTAGGCCTCGGGGCGGCGGTCGAGGGCCGGGCAGGCCGGTCGGCGCCGATGCCGCGCAAACCCGCGAACGCATCGTGCGAGCGGCCTACGAGGTCATCAACGAGCACGGTTACGCAGCGACGACATTCCAGGAGGTCGCCAAGCGGAGCGGTTTGAGCCGGCCAACTCTGAACTATTACTTCGCCACGCGGGAAGATCTGTACGGCGCGCTGCTCAAGCAGGCGCACGATGTCGTGACCAGGTGCATCGACGTGGCGAAACAGCATGAGGGAACGCTGGATCAGCTACGTGCGTACATCGACGCCGTGGTTGCGGTCTGGGATCGGGACCGCGCGGTGGTGGGATTTCTCGTCAACGCCCGACTGGAGGCATGCCGCCATCCCGGCCTGCCTGCCGCGACCGTCGCCGCCACTCGCGGGTTTCTCGACGAGGTGGTGACCGAGGCGATCGCCCGGCGGGAGTTGCCGCCGCACACCGAGCCGGCGGCCCTGGCCGAACTGCTGCACGCGATGCTGTGGGGGATCGGTGCGTACACCGGTTGGCAACGCCGCGCGGTCGATCTTCCTGGAATAGCTAAGCAACTGCACAAGGTGATAGGAAGCGGGTTGCTGCCGGATGCCGAATGTGAGGTCTGACCTCTCGGCGGAGACACGCTTGGCGACACGCGCGGCGGTGTCGGTGGGGCGCAATAGACTGACACTCCTATGAGCGGTTCATCATCGGGTTCCTCAGGATCTTTTGTTCACCTGCACAACCACACCGAGTACTCGATGCTGGACGGCGCCGCGAAGATCACCCCGATGCTGGCCGAGGCGCAGCGGCTGGGCATGCCGGCCATCGGCATGACCGACCACGGCAACATGTTCGGTGCCAGCGAGTTCTACAACTCGGCGACCAAGGCCGGCATCAAACCGATCATCGGTATCGAGGCGTACATCGCGCCCGCCTCCCGGTTCGAGACCAAGCGGGTCCAGTGGGGTGACCCGAGCCAGAAGGGCGATGACGTCTCGGGCAGCGGCGCCTACACCCACATGACGATGGTCGCCGAGAACGCGACCGGTCTGCGCAACCTGTTCAAACTGTCCTCGCTGGCCTCCTTCGAGGGCCAGCTCGGCAAGTGGTCGCGCATGGACGCCGAGATCATCGCCGAACATGCCGAGGGCATCATCGCGACCACCGGCTGCCCGTCGGGTGAGGTGCAGACCAGGCTTCGGCTGGGGCACCGGCAGGAGGCTCTGGAGGCAGCCGCCAAATGGCGCGAGATCTTCGGCCCCGAGAATTTCTTCCTTGAGTTGATGGACCATGGGCTCGACATCGAGCGTCGGGTGCGCGAGGGCCTGCTGGAGATCGGGCAGAAGCTCAACATTCCGCCGTTGGCCACCAACGATTGTCATTACGTGACGCGTGATGCCTCACAGAACCACGAAGCCCTGCTGTGCATCCAGACCGGCAAGACCCTGTCGGACCCGAACCGCTTCAAGTTCGACGGCGACGGCTACTACCTCAAATCGGCCGAGGAGATGCGCGCCCTGTGGGATTCGCAGGTGCCGGGCGCGTGTGATTCCACCGTCCTGATCGGCGAGCGCGTGCAGTCCTACGCCGACGTCTGGACGCCCACCGACCGCATGCCGGTGTTCCCGGTCCCCGACGGCCACGACCAGAACTCATGGCTGACCCATGAGGTGCAGGCCGGGCTCGAGCGCCGGTTCCGCGGCGCGGCCGTGCCCACCGAGTACACCGACCGGGCGGCCTACGAGATCAAGGTCATCTGCGAGAAGGGTTTTCCGTCCTACTTCCTGATCGTGGCCGATCTGATCAACTACGCGCGTTCGGTCGGGATCCGGGTTGGGCCGGGCCGTGGATCGGCGGCCGGGTCGCTGGTGGCCTACGCGCTGGGCATCACCAACATCGACCCCATCCCGCACGGTCTGCTGTTCGAGCGCTTCCTCAACCCGGAACGCCCGTCGGCCCCCGATATCGACATCGACTTCGACGACCGTCGCCGCGGCGAGATGCTCCGGTACGCCGCCAACAAGTGGGGCAGCGACCGGGTGGCCCAGGTGATCACCTTCGGTACCATCAAAACCAAAGCCGCGCTGAAGGATTCGGCCCGCGTGCACTACGGCCAGCCGGGTTTCGCGATCGCCGACCGGATCACCAAGGCGCTCCCGCCGCCCATCATGGCCAAGGACATCCCGGTCTCGGGGATCACTGATCCCAACCACGAGCGGTACAAGGAAGCCGCCGAGGTTCGAGCCCTGATCGACACCGATCCGGATGTGCGGACCATCTTCGAGACCGCGCGTGGGCTGGAAGGCCTGGTCCGCAACGCCGGTGTCCACGCCTGTGCGGTGATCATGAGCTCCGAGCCGCTCATCGACGCGATCCCGCTCTGGAAGCGGCCGCAGGACGGGGCGGTCATCACCGGTTGGGACTACCCGTCGTGCGAGGCCATCGGCCTGCTGAAGATGGACTTCCTCGGCCTGCGAAACCTGACGATCATCGGTGACTGCCTGGAGAACATCAAGGCCAACCGTGGTATCGACCTCGATCTGGACACGCTGCCGTTCGACGATCCGGCCGCCTACGAGCTCCTCGGCCGCGGCGACACATTGGGCGTGTTCCAGCTCGACGGCAGCGCGATGCGTGACCTGCTGCGGCGCATGCAGCCGACCGGATTCAACGACATCGTGGCGGTGCTCGCGCTGTACCGGCCGGGCCCGATGGGCATGAACGCCCACAACGATTACGCCGACCGCAAGAACGGCCGCCAGGCGATCAAGCCGATTCACCCCGAGCTCGAGGAACCGCTCAAGGAGATCCTGGCCGAGACCTACGGCCTGATCGTCTACCAAGAGCAGATCATGTTCATCGCCCAGAAGGTGGCCTCCTACACCATGGGTAAGGCCGACGCGCTGCGAAAGGCCATGGGCAAGAAGAAGCTTGAGGTGCTGGAAGCCGAGTACAAAGGCTTCTACGAGGGCATGACCGCCAACGGCTTCTCGGAAGGCGCGGTCAAGGCGTTGTGGGACACGATTCTCCCGTTCGCCGGTTACGCGTTCAACAAGTCGCACGCGGCCGGCTACGGCCTGGTCTCGTACTGGACGGCCTACCTGAAGGCGAACTACCCGGCCGAGTACATGGCCGGCCTGCTCACCTCGGTCGGTGACGACAAGGACAAGGCCGCGGTCTACCTTGCCGACTGCCGCCGGCTCGGCATCACCGTGCTGCCGCCCGATGTCAACGAGTCGGTGCAGAACTTCGCCTCGGTCGGTGACGACATCCGGTTCGGTCTGGGCGCGATCCGCAACGTCGGCGCGAATGTCGTTGCCTCCCTGATCAACACCCGCACGGAGAAAGGCAAGTACGCCGACTTCTCCGACTACCTCAACAAGATCGACATCGCGGCCTGCAACAAGAAGGTCACCGAATCGCTGGTGAAGGCGGGCGCGTTCGACTCTCTCGGCCACCCCCGCAAGGGGCTGTTCCTGGTGCACACCGACGCCGTCGACTCGGTGCTCGGCACCAAGAAGGCCGAGGCGATGGGCCAGTTCGACCTGTTCGGCGGCGGGGACGACGGTGGTGGCACGGACGCGGTGTTCACCATCAAGGTGCCCGAGGAGGAGTGGGAGGACAAGCACAAACTCGCACTCGAGCGCGAGATGCTGGGCCTGTACGTGTCCGGCCACCCGCTCAACGGGATTGCCCACCTGCTGGCCAACCAGGTCGACACTCAGATCCCCGCGATCCTCGACGGCGATGTCGCCAACGACGCGCAGGTGGTGGTCGGCGGCATCCTCGCCTCCGTCAACCGGCGGGTCAACAAGAACGGACTGCCCTGGGCGTCAGCGCAATTGGAGGATCTCACCGGCGGTATCGAGGTGCTGTTCTTCCCGCAGACCTACTCACTGTTCGGCCATGAGATCGCCGACGACGTGGTGGTGCTGGTCAAGGCGAAGGTGGCGGCCCGCGATGACCGGATCTCGCTGATCGCCCATGAACTGGTGGTGCCCGACTTCAGCAGCGCCCAGGCCGACCGTCCGCTGGCGGTCAGCCTGCCCACCCGGCAGTGCACGATCGACAAGGTCAGCGCACTCAAGCAGGTGCTGGCCAATCATCCCGGCACCGCCCAGGTTCACCTGCGGTTGATCAGTGGCGAGCGCATCACCACGCTGGAGCTGGATCAGTCGCTGCGGGTGACACCGTCCTCGGCGCTGATGGGTGACCTCAAGGCGTTGCTCGGTCCCGGCTGCCTGGGCTAGTTGTGATGTCCAGGAAGGTTGTTCTGTTCGATATCGGTGAGCCTGTGTGACAGGTGAAGGCCTCCGGTTGTGAAGTGGAGCTGTCGAGGAACCGCTTCACCAACCAGGAGGCCTTCGTGTCCCACGCTAACGCTGCTTTGACCCCGCGCGCTCGATTGAGGCTTGCCCAGCTCGTCGTGGAGTCGGGCTGGACCTACTCGGCCGCGGCCAAGCTGTTCATGGTCGCCCCACAAACCGCTAAGAAATGGGCCGATCGCTTCCGCGCCGAAGGGCCGGCCGGCATGGCCGACCGCAGCTCACGACCCCATATCAGCCCGAACAAGACCAGGCCCGAGGTCGTGCGCTTGATCGTGGGTCTGCGGTGGCGTCGCCGACTCGGTCCAGTGCAGATCGCCGCACGGCTTGGCATGGCGGCCTCGACCGTGCATGCCGTGCTGAGCCGCTGTCGGATCAACCGGCTCTCGCACATCGACCGAGTCACCGGCGAACCGCTACGCCGCTATGAGCACACCCATCCCGGTTCGTTGATTCACGTCGATGTCACCAAATTCGCCAACATCCCCGACGGCGGAGGACACAAATTCCTGAGTCGGCAACAAAGCAGACACAACGCGCGCCAGACCGCTCACCGCACCGGCGAACGAGGTCCACGCTATCGCCCCAAAATCGGAATTGCGTTCGTGCACACCGTCATCGACGACCACTCACGGATGGCCTACGCCGAGATCTGCTCCGACGAAAAAGCAGCCACCGCCATCGGTGTGCTGCAACGTGCCGTGGCGTGGTTCGCCGAGCGTGGCGTCACCGTCGAACGAGTCTTGTCCGACAACGGATCGGCCTACAGGTCCTACGCCTGGCGTGACGCATGCGCCGATCTGCGCGTCACCCCGAAGCGAACCCGCCCGTACCGACCTCAAACCAACGGAAAGATCGAGCGATTCCACCGCACTCTGGCTGACGGTTGGGCCTACTCACGGCTCTACGAGTCAACCGAACAGCGCAACGCCGCCCTACCGGGCTGGCTGCATTTCTACAATCACCATCGAGCCCACTCCGCAATTGGAAGTCGGCCACCAGTCACCCGACTGACCAACCTCCCTGGACATCACAGCTAGTCGGGGAGTTCTCGGCGACCAGTTCGACACGGACGATGGCGCTGTCGGGCCACACCTCGCGGGTACGGGCACGTCGCAGCTTCTCGCGCAGGGGTAGATCGCGGTGCACGTTGGTGACGCCGGGGATCTTCAGCAGCGGCACGATGTTCCACTGCCAGCCATAGCGTCGGTGCAGCGCCCGGTTCGCCCGTTCGGCCTGGTCGCCGGACAGGATCACGGCCCGGCCGTGCAGCGGAACGGGGTGCGTGACGCGCCCCCGGTAGTCGCAGGCGACGAGTTCGACGTCTGGATTTGCGCTCAGCCGTTTGGTTTTGGGGCCCCGCTTCGTCCGGAACACGATGCTCTGGTCGTCATCGACGGCGAACCAGATCGGGGTGTCGACGGGCGATCCGTCGCGACGGAAGCTGCGGAGTACCGCGTAACGGGTTCGGTTCAACGTGTCGGTGGATGGCATGCCATGAGTCAACAACTTAGAGTTGACTCTAAGTCAAGCATTCGGTGAGGAGTTCACGATGAGCGAACGGCTGACCATCGGCGAGGTGGCCCGTCGCACCGGCGTGGCCCAGACCGCGTTGCGCTATTACGAACAGCTGGGTCTGCTCCCTGCTCCAGAGCGCGTAGGGGGACAGCGCCGGTATCAGGAGTCGGTGCTCGTGCGGCTCGAGGTGATCCGGCTCTGCAAGAGCGCAGGATTCGCGCTCGACGACATCGCGGTGCTGATGGACGACGACACCCCGGGCCGGCCGGCGGCGCGTGCCCTCGCGCACGCCAAGTTGTCCGAGATCGATGAGCAGATGAGCGCTTTGGCGCGGGCCCGGGCGATCATCGAATGGGGCATGCAATGCACGTGCCCGTCCATCGACGCGTGTACCTGCGGTATTCACAACGCAATTCCGGTGTGAGTCAGGTTTCGCGGCAGCGGCTACCACGGCTGGTGCGGTGGGAGGGGCCTACGCTGGAAACATGCGCAGCAGGCATGTGAGCGTCTGGATCGATGTCGCGCCCGACGCGGTATACGCCTACGCCGCCGATCCACACCAGATGGCCAGCTGGGCCGCCGGTCTGGCCAGGGGCGGGTTGCGGCTCACCTCGCGCGGATGGTCGGCGGATTCCCCGATGGGCGAGGTCACCGTCGAATTCACCGGGCCGAACACGCTCGGTGTCCTGGACCACGTGGTGCGACTGCCCTCGGGTGAGGCCGTCTACAACCCGATGCGGGTGGTCCCGGCGGGGGTGGACGCGACGTCCTGCGAAGTCGTTTTCACCGTCCGGCAGCGACCTGGGATGACGGATGCACAGTTCGAGGCGGATGTGGCCGCTGTCGCGGCCGATCTGGAGACGCTACGCGGACTGCTCGAAAACTACTGACCGGCCGACGTGACGCTGCCCAGAGCGAGCCAGGTCACCACGGTGGCCGCGGCGGCCGAGAGCACGGCCGGTGCCGCACTCATCGTCGCGACGCCGACGACCACCAGCACCAGCGCGCCGATCGCCAGGGCGATCAGCTTGTAGGTCGGCCAGGGCACCCCGGCGATGTCAACCTGATGATCGGCCCGGGCGCTACGAAGGTTCCCGGCGGTGGTCATGCATTGACGATAGCTCGCAACAAAGATTTCGGCCAGCCGAAACCTTGGATCAGGTTCGTCACTTTAACGGTCCAGATGGCTCAACAGCGGGCTTCCATCCGGTACCGGACCTCGGCCGCCTTGGTCGGGCGGTCGGCGAACGAGCCGTGCGCCGTGCCACTCATATGGAATGTGGTGCCGTCGATACTCGCCTGGGTGTCCGTCGCCTCTTCAGACGAACTGCCGGTGAATCCGGCCAGGTCCTGGATCCGCATCACCTCGGGTGTCACCGTGCCGCCGGTCTGCACAATCGCGGTGAAGCCGGGTGCCGGTGGCAGCGTCTCGATGGTCCAGAACCAGCCTTGTTGGCTGCACTGCACCGAGTACGTCGTGGGCATTTCCTGGTCGTTGATCACCACCCGGGCGGTAAAGGCGTCGGCCGCGGTCCCGGTGTCCGTGGCACATCCGGAGACGACCACTCCCATCGCGATGGTCGCCGCGACCGCCTGCATGTGCTGCCGGATGTGCCGCATAGGGTTGTTTTCCCGGTTCCGGGCCGGCGCAACCCTGTGGGGCCGAATTCGGCGGTTCGGGCGTCCGTATCAGGCTGCCCGCCGGCCTTGGGTTCACCCCGATGCGGTGAAACCGCTGGCCAGTGGCACCATTGAACGGTGACTGCCGATTTGAGCAAAGGCTCCCGAGTGCCCCCGCTGGCTGCGCCGCTGTCCGCGGCCGATATCGACGACGCCGCCAAGCGAATTTCCGGGGTGGTCACGCGTAGCCCGCTGCAGTTCAGCGAGCGGCTGTCGGAGGCGACCGGTGCCAACGTCTACCTCAAACGCGAGGACCTGCAGGCGGTGCGTTCCTACAAGGTGCGAGGGGCGTTCAACCTGATGGCGCAGCTGTCTCCCGAGGAGCTCGCTGCGGGCGTGGTGTGTTCCTCGGCGGGCAACCACGCCCAGGGCTTCGCCATGGCCTGCCGGTCGATGCGCACCCACGGGCGCGTGTACGTCCCGGCCAAGACGCCCAAACAGAAGCGGGACCGGATTCGCTATCACGGCCGTGAGTTCATCGACCTCATCGCCATCGGAAAGACCTACGACCTCGCTGCCGCCGCGGCGCTGGAGGACGTGGCGCGCACCGGGGCCACCCTCGTGCCCCCATATGACGACGTGCGCACGATGGCCGGACAGGGCACCATCGCCGCCGAGGTACTCGACCAGCTCGACGACGAGCCGGACCTGGTGATCGTGCCGGTCGGTGGCGGTGGCTGTATCGCAGGTATCACCACGTATCTCGCCGAGCGGGCGTCCGGCACGTCCGTGCTCGGCGTCGAGCCGGCGGGTGCGGCGTCGATGATCGCCGCGCTGGCCGCGGGGGAGCCGGTGACTCTTGAGCATGTCGACCAGTTCGTCGACGGCGCCGCGGTGGCGCGCGCGGGAGCGTTGCCCTACGCCGCGCTGGCCGCCGCCGGTGACATGGTCACCCTCACCACCGTCGACGAGGGCGCGGTCTGCACCGCGATGCTCGACCTGTATCAGAACGACGGCATCATCGCCGAACCCGCCGGTGCGCTGTCGGTGGCCGCGCTGCTGGAGGCCGACATCGAGCCCGGCACCACCGTGGTGTGCTTGATCTCCGGTGGCAACAACGACGTGTCGCGCTACAACGAGGTCGTCGAGCGCTCACTGGTGCACCTGGGGCTCAAGCACTACTTCCTGGTCGACTTCCCGCAGGAACCGGGGGCACTGCGCCGATTCCTCGACGAGGTTCTCGGACCCGGTGACGACATCACCTTGTTCGAGTACGTGAAGCGCAACAACCGCGAGACCGGTGAGGCGTTGTGCGGTGTCGAGCTGAGTGCGGCGACGGATCTGGAAGGGCTGCTGGCGCGCATGGCGGATTCCGATATCCACGTCGAGTTACTCGAGCCGGGGTCGCCGACATACCGGTATCTGACCTGAGCCGCGCCTTTCAGGCGCCGATCCCGGCGGCCCCGAACCCGGCGCTGATCGCGGCGACCTTTTCGTCCCGCGCGGATTCGGAGTCCCCGCGGAACAGGGATTTGGCCACCAGTTCGACCGCCCGACGGCTGTCGCTGAATCCTGAGGTTCGCGAAAGGTGAAGTGTCAACGCAAGATAGAACAGCGTTGCGGCGTCCTCGGGCGTGAACAGGTGCCCGTTGCCGTTTTTCGCCGTGATGATGTTGAACGCCGCCTTGTTGTGGATACCGCTGTTGGTGTGCACTCCACCGTTGTCGCGGGTGGTGACCACGTAGTCACGCATGTGGGCGGGTTGGCCACGGCGGCCGGGATCGCTCAGATCGCGAAGGGGGATTCCGGTTCCGTCGAGGTCTTCACCCATCTCCCAGTTCCAGTTGTCGATGTCGGACTCGTGGGCGTTGGCGATGATCGTCCCGAGGATGTCGGAATATGACTCGTTGAGGGCACCGGATTCGTTCTTGTACTCCAGCCGCGCCGTGTTGTCCGTCAGGCCGTGTGTCATCTCATGAGCTACAACGTCTTTGGCCACCGCGTAGGACCGGAGCTCGCCGTCGACGCTACGCTGGCCATACACCATCTGGCTGCCGATCCAGGCGGCGTTGCGCCACTGCTGGGGCGTCGGGTCCTGGATCGAGGTGCAGTTGATGGATGAGATGAACCGGCCGCCCTGGTTGTCGAGGCCGTTGCGCTGCAACGTGTTGAGCAGATAGTCGGCCACTTCCTGGGCATTGGCATGTGCGCTGATCGCCGCCGGGCTCCAGGGCGCCGGCGGGTTGCTGATCGGCGCGCTACCCGGGAGCGAACGGAACTGCGGTTCGATCTTGCGGAATCCGAAGTCGTACGTCTCGATGCGCCGGGTGGGGTCCACCAGGCGCGTGTTGTCGAACTCGTCGCGCTGGGCCCGGATGCGCCGGGTCTGCCCGAGTGCGTCTGTGGAGTCCATCTCTTCCAGAGTCCACGAAACAGTCTGGGTGCGAGGAAGTTTGGTGACGAGCTCGCCGGAGTGGGCGTCGACGACGTAGTCGAACAATTCCGGCAGAGTCTGGGGGTGGCCGTCCGAGGTGCGCTCGCGGCGCCGCTGCACGTTCTTGGCGATGTAGACCAGGCGCCACACGCCGGGATTTGAGCTGTTGTCGTAGTAGAAGTACAGCCGGGGCGGCTCGGGCAATGGCAAGGCGTCCTTACCGGCATCCTCGACGATCACGGATTGCGCCTGCGCCGGCGACACGGTCGCGACGGCATCGACGTCGGTGGGATTGCCGATGGCCGAACTCACGGCCAACATGTTGTTGTCGTCGTCCAGTTCGATCGTGACCAGCGATCCGTAGATGGGAATGCGCTGCCGGTACTGCGCGAACTTGACCACGGTGGAGTCGGTGAGCGGGATGGATTCGGTGCCGAGGGCACGATATTCGGTGCCCTGTCCGGCGCTGCTGTCGGTGATGGACGGCACCTCGGGACTGGCGATCATCTGGTTCAGGTAGCGGCGCGCGGCGGATTCCGGGTCGAGCGTCGCCACATCGAGAGCCGGGGTGGCGCCGGACCTGACCGTTTCGTCGTTGATCGCCTGCACCGCGGGACCCTGGTATCGGTCCGCACTGTGCAACGCAAAGCTCTCCAACCCGTTGTCGTTCATCGTCTCTCACGCTTTCTGCTCCGACGGGATCGGCTGCCGCGGGTAGGACCGGCCGGTGTCGGCACCGTGGCATGGGCTGATCATGCGTCGGCGTGCAGGCGAATTCGTGCGTAGTCGCCTACTCGAAAATCCGGCGGATTCCGGACTGTGCGGCAAGGCCACGGCGGACGAGGCGACCACTCGCCGATGTCCAGGTCCCGAATACAGGTAGTGGTGTACGCGCGCATCCAACCGGCCGGATACCTACCGTCGATTCCGTGGGATACCGCCCCCGCGAGGTTTGTCGCAGTCGAGGGAGTCAGTCATGGCCAGATACGTCGTCCATTCCGGGGATACCCTCGGCGCGATCGCGACTCGGTTCCGGGTGAGCCTGGCCGGTCTTGTCGCGGTGAACCCGCAGCTCGTCGACCCGAATCGGATTTTTCCGGGTCAGGTGATCACGGTGCCCGGGAGCTCTCCGGCCCCGGGGCCCGATTACGTCGTGCGCCCGGGGGACACCCTCGGCGCGATCGCCGGTCGATTTGCGGTGAGCGTGCCCGGCCTTGTCCTGGCGAACCAACAGATTTCCGATCCGAATCGGATCTTCGCGGGGCAGATCATCACGGTGCCGGGAAATTCTCCGGCGCCCGGACCCGGGTATGTCGTGCAGCCCGGTGACACCCTTGCCGCCGTTGCCACCCGATTCGGTGTGAACCTGGGCGCGGTCAAGTCGGCGAATCCGCAGATCTCCGACCCGAACCGGATCTTCGCGGGGCAGATCGTCACCGTCCCGGGTAGCGCTCCGGCGCCCGGACCCGAATATGTCGTCCAGCCCGGCGACACGCTCACCGCCATCGCCGCCAGATTCGGACTCAGCCTGGCTGATCTCACGGACGCCAACCCACAGATCATCGATGTGAACCGGATCTTCGCGGGGCAGATCATCACGGTCGCGTCGTCCGCCGCCTTTGTCCGGCACAACATCTGGACACTGGATCAGATCGACCACTGGCACCCGACGATCTATGCCTACGCCAAGGGGGTGCAGGTACTGATCGACCGGGCCGCCGCGGATCAGCTCGACCCGATCGGGTGGCAGTACCAGTCGGACATCCACGGCACCACGATCGGCCCCGACCAGTTCCGCAACCAGTGCCAGCATTTCTGTTGGTTCTTCCTGCCCTGGCACCGGATGTATCTGCAATGGTTCGAACGGATCATCAGGTCGGCCATCGCAGACCTCGACGATGTCGATGACCAGACGAAGTCGACATGGGCATTGCCGTATTGGGATTACAGCAGCGACGCGGCCGCCCGCAGACGGCTGCCGCAGGCGTTCCTGGACGTGACGTTGCCGGACGGTGTGACGCCGAACCCGCTGTGGGTGCCCGGGCGCAATCTCAACGACGGTTCGTCGCTGCCCGTGGCCGACGTCGATCTGGTGAGCGCACTCGCGCCCATGGACTTCGCCGGAATCGGCGGGTTTGCCGGTGGGCGTACCGGATTCAGTCACGCCGGTGAGGACCCGGGCTCGGCCATGGGGCCGCTCGAAGGCACTCCGCACGGCGCGGTACATGTCGGTGTCGGTGGGCTGATGGGATCGTTCAACACCGCGGCCCTCGATCCGATCTTCTGGTTGCACCATTGCAACATCGACCGGATCTGGGAGATCTGGCGGACGATGCCGGACCGGTCGAACACCACGGAGGCCGCGTGGCTGACCGGTGTCACGTTCCACTTCCATGACGAGAACCGGACACCACTGGCCGAGACGGTGCAGGAGGTACTGGAAACCGCGACCCAGCTGGGCTACAGCTATGAGGACATCGCCGCCCCGTTCGCCCTGGAGGCTCTCATGCCCACCGCACCCGCACCGGAGAATCCGCCAGAACTCGTCGGGGCGTCGGACGACGCCATCGCACTCGCCGGGGAGGCCACGAATGTCGCCTTCGCCATCGCACCTCCGGTGGGACCGCTGGCGCAGGAAGCGGTGCCGGCGTCCCGGGCCTTTCTCCGCATCGAGGATGTGACGTCGCCGGCGCCGGTCGGCGTGACCTACAAGGTGTACCTGAACGTGTCCGACGCCGAACCCGTCATCGACGACGACCATTTCGTCGGTGTCGCGGCGTTTTTCGGGATAGAGGAAACGAGCAACCCCGACAACGAGCACGGCGGTATGCGGCTCGCGTTCGACATCACCGGTCTCTACCAACGTTTCAGTGCCGAAGGCCGTTGGGGTGACCAGGTCAATGTGACCTTCGTACCGCAGTACGTCGAGCCGGCCGACGATCCGATCCGACGGCCGGGTGCCCAGGCCTCGGCCCCGCAGGAGCCGGGCAACGCACGGGTGGGGCGCGTCAGCGTTTTCCTGCAATGACCACGGCCGGGCTGCGGCTGCCGGCCTGGCGGCGGCTGTGGTGGACGCATCCGGAACTGTCCTTGCTGGCCGCCGCTGCCCTCGCCTGGCTCGTGGTACTGCTGCTACATACGACGATGCCGTCTCACGGGGCGGCCCAGCATTGTTCGGCCTCGACCGTTGCCGACGTGCCTCACCATCACGGCCCGGCGGGTCCGGGCACCGCAGTACGGTGCACGACGCCGGCAGGGGCACCGCGATTTCCCGAATCGCTGGGACTCTGGTTGGTGATGGCCGCCGCGATGATGCTGCCGACGACACTGCCCGTGGCGCGGTCGATCTCGCTGAACGGCAGGTGGCATCGCCGTCACCGCAACCAGGCGTTGTTCGCGGCCGGCTACCTCGCGGTGTGGTCGGGCCTCGGTGTGGTCGCGCTGGTGTTCGCCTGGGCGGCCGGACCTGAATCCGGTGGAGCGGCGGCCGTTTCGGGCGCCTTGGCGGTCGCGGCGTCCTGGGAACTGACCCGCAGGAAGCGCTTCTTTCTGAGGGCGTGCCACCGGGTTCGATCACTGCCCGCCGACGGATGGCGGGCGGATCGCGCCGGCACCGGTGAGGGGGTGCGTAACGGGCTGCAGTGCGCCGGCGCCTGCGGTCCGATGATGGTGCCGATGGCTCTGGCGCCGCACAGCCTCTGGCTGATGGTCGTGCTCTTCGGGGTCGTCACGGCGGAGAAATTGGTGACGAAAGGTGTCGACCACCTTCGCATCTTCGCTGCGGTGCTGGCTCTGGTCGCTCTCGCCGTGGCGTTCGGGGCGCCACTGGCCTAGTCTGCTGCGTCGCGGTGGCTGAATGCCCACACGACGAGCGCGCAACCGGCGAAGACAGCGCCGAGGATGCTCGAGCCCGTCCATCCCGCCCGGGCGAACACAGCGGTTGTGGCGGTGGCGCCGAGGGCCGAGCCGAGTGAATAGAAGATCATGTAGCCACCGATGACGCTGCTGGTCCGGTGCGGGTGCGCCGTGGTGAGCAGGTGCTGGTTGTTCACGTGCACGGCCTGCACCGCGAAGTCGAGCACGACCACGCCGACCGCGACGAGTACCAGCGACCACGATGCCTGGCCGATGGCCGGCCAGGAAGCGATCAGCAGGGCGAGCGCCGCCGCGGTGACGGCTCGGGCGTATCCCGCATCCGCCCAGTGCCCGGTCCGCGCCGCGCCGAGTGCACCGGCCAGACCCGCGATTCCGAACAAGCCGATCTGCGCGGTGCTCAGGTGCCACGGCGCCGCGGCGAGTGGCAACGCCAGGCCGCTCCACAGCGTGCCGAAGGAGGCGAACAGGAAGAACGCGATCAGCCCGCGCGACACGAACAGGCCATCGCCGAACAGCCGGCCCAGCGACGCCAGGACCTGCCGGTAGGTGGCCTGCCGGGGCCGCGGGTCGGGTGGCAGGAGTCGCGGGACGAGGCACGCCAACACGATCAGGAGCGCGGCCAGCGCGACGTAAACGCTGCGCCATCCCCATACTGCCGCAAGAACTCCCGCGACCACCCGCGCACCGAGGATTCCGATGACAAGTCCGGAGGTCACCACGCCGAGGGTGCGACCACGTGCCTCGGCCGTGGAGAGCGCCGCGGCGTAGGCGACGGTGGTCTGCACGACGACCGCGAACACGCCGGCGGCCGCCAGAGCGGCCAGGAGCAGCCAGACGTGTGTGGCCGTCGCGGCCAGCGCGACGGCACCGGCGGCCAGCGCGAGGTGTGCGGCGATGAGCTTCCGTCGGTCGACCATGTCGCCGACCGGCACGAGGAGGACGAGCCCGGCCAGATAACCGAGTTGGCCGGCCGTGACCACCCAGCCGAGCTCGGCTTCCGGCACGCCCAGGTCGCCGCCGACCTGGGCGAGCACGGGCTGCGCCGCGTAGATGGTGGCAACCGCTACCGCGCACACCGTGGCGAAGAGCATCCGCAGGCCCAAGGTCACTTCCATCCACCTCTCGTCGATTGGTTGCATATTGCAACTTATTGGACGGTACGGCAGAATGGTTTCAATCAGCAACTCTTCGGGGGGTGTGATGACCGGCTCAGCGGATCAAGGCGAGGGCGTGACCTGGACCGACCCGACCTGCCCGGTGGCGCGCACGGTGGATCTCGTCGGGGACCGCTGGAGCCTGCTCATCGTCCGCGATGCCATGGACGGGGCGCGGGCCTTCACCGACTTTCAGCAGCGCACCGGCATCGCGCGCAACATCCTCACCGACCGGCTGCGCCGGCTGGTCGAACGCGGTGTGCTCCACCGGGAGTCGGCGCCGTCGGGGCGCCGGCAGGTGTACACCCTCACCCCGGCCGGCCGTGACCTCTTCGCCGTCGTCGTGGCGTTGCGCCAGTGGGGTGAGCGGCACGCGTTCGCGGCCGGCGAGGCGCACTCCGTTCTGGTCGACGAGGACGGGTTCCCGCTGCCAGAACTCGTGCCGACAAGTTCCCAGGGTTCGGTTGTGGACGTCGACTCGACATCCGTCCGAAGGGACGGTTGAACGCACACAACGGATTTCGTTGGTGCCCTGGCGGCGAAGATCGTTAGGCGGTGCGCACGATGGCGAACGAATGCCCGGGTAGCGTCGTGGCGGTGGGTCCGGGGGCAGGTTCGTCCCAGGCCAGAACCAGTTCTCCGGTGACCGGAACCGACACCGGTTCGGTGTCGAGGTTGCAGGCGATCGCCAGCGCCCCGCGATGCAGGACGATCCAGCGCTGCTCTTCGTCGAACTCGATCGACATGTGGTCCAGCCACGGATCGGCGAGATCGGGCTCGTTGCGCCGCAACGCGATCAGATCGCGATAAACACAGCGCAGTCGATCGTGATCGCCTGCGGTGACCTCGCCCCAGTTCAGTTTCGATCGCAGGAACGTCGCCGGGTCCTGCGGATCGGGGATCTCGTCGGCGTCCCAGCCGTGCTCGGCGAACTCGGCCTTGCGTCCCTCGGCGGTGGCCCGGGCCAGTTCCGGTTCGGGATGAGAGCTGAAGAACTGGAACGGCGAGGACGATCCCCACTCTTCGCCCATGAAAAGCATTGCCGTATAAGGCGACCCGAGCGCCAGGGCGGCCTTGACCGCGAGCTGGCCGAACGTCAGACGCTGCGATGGCCGGTCGCCGACGGCGCGGTTGCCGACCTGATCGTGGGTGAGTGTGTACGCCAGCAGCCGGGTGGCCGGAATCGTCGCCGTATCCAGGGGGCGACCGTGCCTGCGGTGCCGGAACGACGAGTAGGTACCGGCATGGAAGTAACCGTGCTTGAGCGTCTGTGCCAGCGTGGCCAGCGAGCCGAAATCGGCGTAGTAGCCTTGCCGCTCACCCGAAACCGCGGTGTGGATGGCGTGATGGATATCGTCGTCCCACTGTGCGGCGAGGCCATACCCGCCACGGTCTCGCGGGGTGATCAGCCGGGGATCGTTCAGGTCGCTCTCGGCGATCAGCGACAGTGGCTTGCCGAGATCCTCGGCCAGCGCGTCCGTTTCGATGGCCAGTTCCTCGAGCAGATGGATCGCGGTGTTGTCCATCAGTGCATGGACGGCATCGAGGCGCAGCCCGTCGGCGTGGAAGTCGCGCATCCAGCGCAACGCACATTCGATGATGTAGGTGCGTACCTCGTCGGCGTCGGCGTCGGACAGGTTGATCGAACTGCCCCACGGATTCTGTCCCGACGACAGGTATGGACCGAACCGCGGAAGGTAGTTGCCGGACGGACCGAGATGGTTGAACACGGCGTCGATCAGCACACCGAGTCCCCGGGCGTGGCAGGCGTCGATGAGCCGGACGAGTCCGTCCGGGCCGCCGTAGGGTTCGTGCACCGCGTACCAGAGCACCCCGTCGTAGCCCCAGCCGTGGGTGCCGCTGAAGGCGTTGACGGGCATCAGTTCGACGAAGTCGACGCCGAGATCCACCAGGTGGTCCAGCTTCTCGATGACGGCATCGAACGTGCCCTCCGGGGTGAACGTCCCGGTGTGCAGCTCATAGATCACCCCGCCGCCGACGGGCCGGCCGGCCCAACCGGAGTCGGTCCAGGCGTCCGGCCGCGGTCGCCACAGCTGTGAGCGTTCGTGCACCCCGCCGGGCTGGCGCGGCGAGCGAGGATCGGGCAGCACCGTCGGATCGTCGTCGAGGACGAACCCGTACCGGGCGTCGGGACGACACACGATGTCCGCGCGCCACCAGCCGTCCCCGGAGCGCGTCATCTCGTGCAGGGATCCGTCCACGTCGAGCCGCACGCGGTCGGGTGTCGGTGCCCACACGGCGAACTCAGTCATCGGTGCGCTCCAACAGCGCCACCGGTGAATCGGCGAGGAGTTCGGTCAGCGGCACCAGCCCCGTCCACCGACGGCCACTGAGCCGATCCAGCCACTGTCCCTCGGGCAACGGCAACGCCGTGTCGGCCCAGCCGGTTTCGGCCAGCGCCACGGTCCACCGGCACACCGCCACCACGACGTCCTGGCCGCGCTGAAACGCCACCAGGTGTGTCGCGGCACTACCGGTGGCCGGCAGCGGGGTGTAGCCACCGGCCAGGAATGTCTCCGGACGCGCGCGGCGAAGGGCCAGTGCGGCCATGGTCACTCGCAGCTTGTCGTCGTCTCCACGCGCCACGGCGCCACGCAGAGCCGGATGGTCGACCGGGCGCCGATTGTCCGGATCGACCAGGCTGTCCTCGGTCGTCTCGGTGCCCTGGTAGACGTCGGGGATGCCGGGTGCCGTGAGCTGAACGAGCTTCTGGCCCAGGATGTCGTTGCGGGCGTGGGCTTCGAGCCTGCTCGCCAGCGCCGTCAGCTCGGTGGCGACCGGCCCGTCGAGTACCCGGTCCAGCCAGGCGTGCACCTCATTCTCGAAATCCACGTCGGGGTCGTGCCAGGAGGTCCGGACGGCGGCCTCGCGCATCGCTTTCTCGGTGTAGCCGTGGAGCCGGTGGCGCAGCTCGTCGGTGACGCCGCCGTCCACCGGCCAGACGCCGAAGATGTTCTGCCACAGGAACAAAGCGGTGGTGGTGTCCGGGGGAGTGGTCAGTGTGGCCCACCGTTCGACCGATTCGGCCCACGTCTGCGGTATCTGCGACAGCAGCCCGATGCGGGCGCGGACATCTTCGCCGCGCTTGGTGTCGTGGGTCGACAGCGTGGTCATCGTGAACGGCCAGGCCCGCACGCGGGTCGCGGCCCGCTGATGGAACTCGGCTGTCGTGACGCCGAACAGTTCAGGTGCCCCGCCGACCTCGTTGAGCGAGACCAGCCGGGCATCGCGGTAGAACAGGCAGTCCTCGATGGCCTTGGCGGTCGCCGCGCCGCACAGCTGATTGAACCGCGCTACCACCTCGGCGCTGGTGGACAGCGCCACCGCGATCATCGACAGGGCATCGGTGAGTTCGGGTGCGGCGCTGGAGGTTTCCTGCAGCGCGACCGGAAGGATCGCGGCCAGTGCCGGATAGTCACCGCGGTACACGCCGATCCGGCTGATCAGTGCGGCCACCGCCGTGGGGAGCAGGGGGTCATGGTGCGTGGCCCGCGCCGAGATGACGCGGCACAGCCGGCTCAACTCGCTGGCCAGGGTGTCGGTGACGGCCGCCGCCTTGAGCCGGTGTTCGGACTCGGAATGCGGGCGAGCGCTTGCCGTGGTGAGCGTGGCCTCGCCGGCGGGGGAGATGAACAGTCCACCGACCTCGCGCAGCGCGTCGTATCCGGTGGTGCCATCGACCGGGAGTGACGCGTCCAGGCTTTCGTCGGGGGCCAGGATCTTCTCCGCCACGATCCAGGCGTCGGGACCGGTGAGCTCGCGCAACCAACGCAGATAGCCTGCCGGATCGGACAATCCGTCTGGATGGTCGATGCGCAGTCCGTCCACCAGTCCCTCGTCGAACCAGCGTTTGATCTCGACATGGCTGGCGTCGAAGACGCGGCGGTCCTCCTGGCGGAGCGCGGCCAGCGACGTGATCGAGAAGAATCGGCGGTACCCGCACACCCCGGTGCGCCATCCGGTCAACCGGTAGTGCTGACGGGCGTGCACCTCACTGCCGGTGCCGTGCCCCGTTCCCGGTGCGATGGGATACGCCAGATCGCCCAGGCGCAGCACGTCGCCGTCGACCGTCAGGCTCCCGACGTCGGCGTCGGAACCCAGGACCGGCAACACGATCCGGCCATCGTCGAGATCCCAGTCGATGTCGAAGAAGTCGGCGTATTCAGACGCCCGGCCGTGCCGCAGCAGGTCCCACCACCAGTGGTTCTGTGCGGGGCGGTCGACGCCGACGTGGTTGGGGACGATGTCCACGATCAGCCCCATGCCCCGGGCCCTGGCGGCTTCGGAGAGTCGCCGCAGACCGTCCGGGCCACCGAGGGCGGCCGACACCGTGGTCGGATCGGTGACGTCATATCCGTGCGTCGAGCCGTCGGCCGCGGTCAGGATGGGTGACAGGTACAGATGCGAGACACCGAGCGTGTCGAGGTAGTCCAGCAGGTTCACCGCGTCATCGAATGTGCAGCAGTCCCCACGCATCTGGAGCCGATACGTGGACAGGACCGGGCGTGGCATGTCAGGCCGTCTTGCGCAGTACGAGCAGTGACCGGGCCTGAAGGGAGATCTTCTCGCCCGCCGCTACGACGAGATCGGAATCGCCTGTCGGGCTGGCGGTGTCGAGATCGCCTGTCCACTGTGCCGCGTAGTCGCCGTTCGGTGTGACGAAATCCTGCTCGTGGTCATTGGCGTTGAAGCACAACAGGAAGGTGTCGTCGACCACGCGTTCTCCGCGGGCGTTCGGAGCCGGGATCGAATCTCCGTTGAGGAACACCGCGACGCAGGTGCCCAACCCGGTGCCCCAGTCCTCCGGGGTCATCTCGGTTCCCGCGGGGGTGAGCCACGCGATGTCGCGGACCTGATCGCCGCTGCGGATCGGCTTGCCCTCGAAGAACCGCCTGCGCCGAAACGCCGGATGACGCTTGCGGAATGCCAGCGCCTTGCGGGTGAACTCCAGGTGCTCGGCATTGGTCTCCAGCAGCGACCAGTCCATCCAGGACAGCTCCGAATCCTGGCAGTAGACGTTGTTGTTGCCCAGCTGGGTTCGGCCGATCTCGTCACCGTGGGCGATCATCGGGGTGCCCTGGGAGAGCATCAGTGTCCCCATGATGTTGCGCATCTGTTTGGCGCGTAACGCCAAGATCGCCGGGTCGTCGGTCGGTCCCTCGACACCGCAGTTCCACGAGCGGTTGTGGCTCTCGCCGTCGCGGTTGTCCTCACCGTTGGCCTCGTTGTGCTTCTCGTTGTAGGAGACCAGGTCGTTGAGGGTGAACCCGTCGTGGCAGGTGACGAAGTTGATGCTGGCACCGGGCCTGCGACCGGTGGCCTCATAGAGGTCTGAGGATCCGGTCAGGCGGGAGGCGAACTCACCCAGGGTTGCGGGCTCGCCCCGCCAGTAATCGCGCACAGTATCGCGATATTTCCCGTTCCACTCGGTCCACAAACCTGGGAAGTTGCCGACCTGGTAGCCGCCCTCGCCGACGTCCCACGGCTCGGCGATCAGCTTCACCTGGCTGACCACCGGATCCTGCTGGACGAGATCGAAGAACGCCGAAAGCCGGTCGACGTCATAGAATTCGCGAGCCAGGGTGGAGGCGAGGTCGAACCGGAAACCGTCGACATGCATCTCCAGCACCCAGTACCGCAGCGAGTCCATGATCAGCTGCAGCGTGTGCGGATGCCGCGCGTTCAGGCTGTTTCCGGTTCCGGTGAAATCCTTGTAGTACTCGGGCTGGCCGTCGAGCAGCCGGTAATAGGCCGCGTTGTCGATGCCGCGGAAGTTGATGGTCGGGCCGAGGTGGTTGCCTTCGGCGGTGTGGTTGTAGACCACGTCGAGGATGACCTCGATACCCGCGTCGTGGAAGGCCTTGACCATGGTCTTGAACTCGGCCACCGCACCGCCGGCATGTCGGGTGGCCGCGTACTGGAAATGCGGGGCGAAGAAGCCGACGGTGTTGTAGCCCCAGTAGTTTCGCAGCCCGAGGTCGAGCAGTCGGTGGTCGTGCATGAACTGGTGTACCGGCATCAGTTCGATGGCCGTGATGTTCAGCGACTGGAGGTACTCGATGACCACCGGATGGCTCAGTCCCGCGTACGTGCCGCGGAGCTCTTCGGGAATTCCCGGGTGGGTCTGCGTCATGCCCTTGACGTGGGCCTCGTAGATCACCGTGTCGTGGTACGGGGTCTTGGGCGCCCGGTCCGAGCCCCACTGGAAGAACGGGTTGATTACCACGCTGGTCATGGTGTGGCCCAGGGAGTCGATCCGCGGCGGCGTCCCGGTGCCGGCGGGTTCGGCCGACAGGTCGTAGGAGAACAGGGCCTGGCTGAAATCGAAGTCGCCGTGGAACGACTTGCCGTAGGGGTCCAGCAGCAGCTTGCTCGGATCGCACCGATGTCCGGCACCCGGGTCCCACGGGCCGTACACCCGGTAGCCGTAGCGCTGGCCCGGGGTCACCGTCGGCAGGTAGGCGTGCCACACGTAGCCGTCGACCTCTTCGAGGTTGATCCGGTGTTCGGTGCCGTCCTTGGCGAGCAGGCACAGCTCAACCCGTTCGGCGACCTCGGAGAACAACGAGAAGTTGGTGCCCGCGCCGTCGTAGGTCGCACCGAGAGGGTAGGCCTCACCGGGCCAGACGGTCGACATCGGCGTGGGTATTTGAGACGGCGATCCCGGAGACGACGGCGGCATGGCCTCACCACCAACCGGTGGCCGCCGCCAATTGACGACCCAGCTCACTCGTCATCGTGCGCATATACGTCGTGGAGAGGTGATGGGAATCGTGATACATCAACACATTTCCCTCCACCACGCGGCAGTAGTCCTTACGGCACACCGCATCGCTCATGTCGAGTGGCTTGAGCAGAGGGAACCTCCCGACGAAGTCCAGCGTGGGGTTGTGGTCGGAGAGTACCTTGGACCGGTCGATGCCGCAGGAGATGGCGTCACCACCGTTGGCCAGGCAGTCATAGGGGAAGTACGGCTTGCCGTTTCGGGTCAGCCACGGCGTGTCGCGCATGGCCAGGATCGGAATGTTGTTCTTGGAGAGGGTTTCCCAGATTCCGATGTAGGTACCCGGCATCACGTCGCCGGGTTTGATGTTCCATGGGCGGGTCGAGGTGGTGAACACGTACTCGGGGTGATCGGTGATCAGCTGGGCCATCACCTTGTCGTTCCACTCACGGCATTTCGGATACGGGCGGTTGTCGCCCATCACGAGTGGTGTTTCCTCGGTGGTCAGCGGGCAGCCCATCTTGAGATAGGTGACCACCTTGAAGTTGTGCAGGCGGCCCAGCAGGTCGAGCGCGGTGATCCAGTGCTCGGCGTGCGATCCGCCGGCCACCGCGATGGTCCGCGCTGCGGCCTTGTCGCCGTAGGTGCAGTTGATCACGTCGGTGTTGCCGAAATCGCTGATGCAACCGTCGGTCGTGGACGCGGGCAGATCGTCTTTGGCCTCGAGCACCGTCGGGCGCATCGGCAGTTTGGGGACCCGCGCATGATCGATCAGGGCCCGGGCTCCCGGATAGTCGCGGGCGGACAATCCCGACAGTTCCTTGCCGCTGGCGCGCTGCACGGTGACATGCTCACGCCAGGTGAACGAGGTCGCGGTGAGCGCGACACCGAGCAGTCCGACGATGGACCCGAGAACGATGGTGGGCCTGCGCATTCGGACTCGCAGCGGGACGACCGGCGCCGTGGTGGCGGCGTTCACCTTCTGCGGACGCAGCGGTTCTTCGATGTAGCGATTGGTGAGCCAGGCCAGTACCCCCGAGATCAGCAGGATGATCGTGCCCTCGAGGAAGTTGGCGCGGGTGTGGCCCGAGTAGGACAGCCAGAAGATCAGCAGCGGCCAATGCCAGAGGTACAGCGAGTAGGCCATCGATCCGAGCGAGACGAACGGTTTCGTCGCCAGCATCCGGTTGGGCGCCGGTAGCCGCTCGGCCGTGCTCGGATCGTCCATCCGGTTGGCGGCGGTCAGGATGAAGATGACCGTGGCGCCGACCGGTACCAGTGCCCAGGGGCCGGGGAACTCCTTCACCCCGTCGATCCACCAGCCGCATGACAGGATCGCCGCCAGCGACACGGTGGCCAGGATGGTGCGCAGCCACATCGGCCACCGCACAACCGGCACCAGCGCGCCGGCGAGTGCGCCCACCAGAAGTTCCCAGCCCCGCGCAAAGCTGTTGTAGTACGCCGTGGCCTGATCCGCGTTGTGCGCGATGATCGCGTACACGAACGAGGCGATCGTCAGCGCGCTCAGTAAAACGATGAACGCGACACGCAGGTGTCTGCCGAACACTCGCCGACCCAGGAAGGCGAACCCGAACATCAGGGCCAGGAACGCCACATAGAACTGTCCCTGAACCGACATCGACCAGATGTGCTGGAGCGGACTGACCGCCTCACCGGCGCGAAGGTAGTCCGCGGCGGTGTTGGCCAGTTCCCAGTTCTGGAAGTAGCCCAGGCTCGCCAGACTTTGATCAGCAAACGCCTCCCAGCGGGTTTCCGGCTGGACCAGGATCGTCAGCACCGCACCCGCGGCAAGCACTACGACGAGGGCGGGCAGCAACCGCCGCACCAATCGGACCACTTCCGAAAGGGGCTGCAGCGGGGCGTCCGGATTGAGCGCGATGCGCAGGATCTTGCCGCCGAAGAAGAATCCGGACAACGCAAGGAAAACGTCGACACCACCGGAAACCCGGCCGAACCAGATGTGGAACACCGCTACGAGAGCGATGGCGATGCCGCGCAGTCCGTCCAGATCATGGCGATAGAAGCCCGTCGTACGGGTGCCCATGGCCGCGCGTGGAACGGAACCGGATTCGGTGCCGGGCTCCGTCCGGGGGGCGTCAAGGGTCTTCATGGTCGAGGCCAATTTACCTAACATCGGCCTGCCGCTCACATTTCGGATGGGTGCGTCACACCCGGTGAGCAAAGGGCTAGGCTGCCCGACTGTGGCTGAGCTGACCCCGGCGCAGATCAACGCCATCGACGCGGCCCACATTTGGCATCCCTACAGCGCCATGGGCGCGGATGCGCTGCCCCCGGTGGTGGCGGTCGGGGCCAAGGGCGCGTGGCTGACTGTGATCGACCCTACCGACGGTGCACCGATCGAGGTTCTGGACGCCATGGCGTCCTGGTGGACGGCCGTGCACGGACACGGACATCCGGTGCTGGACCGCGCCATCAACGACCAGCTCGCCACGATGAACCACGTGATGTTCGGCGGGCTCACCCACGAGCCGGCCGCGCGGCTCGCCCAGTTGTTGGTGGACCTCACCCCAGACGGCCTGGAGACGGTGTTCTTCAGCGATTCCGGCTCGGTGTCGGTCGAGGTGGCGGTGAAGATGGCGCTGCAGTACTGGCGCAGCCTCGGCCGTGGTTCCAAGCACCGTCTGATGACCTGGCGCGGCGGATATCACGGGGACACGTTCACCCCGATGAGCGTGTGCGACCCCGACGGCGGCATGCACTCGCTGTGGACCGATGTTCTGGTGCCCCAAATTTTCGCCCCACCGGTTCCCGCCGACTACCAACCGTCATACATCGAGGCGTTCGAGCGACAGTTGACCGAACATGCCGACGAGCTCGCCGCAGTGATCGTCGAACCGGTCGTGCAGGGCGCCGGAGGCATGCGTTTTCACGATCCGCGTTACCTGTCGGATCTGCGCGCGATCTGCGATCGCCACGACGTGTTGTTGATCTTCGACGAGATCGCCACCGGTTTCGGGCGCACCGGAAAGCTGTTCGCCGCTGAGCACGCCGGAGTCAGCCCCGACATCATGTGCGTGGGCAAGGCGCTGACCGGCGGTTACATCACCCTGGCCGCCACGTTGTGCACGCGTGAGGTCGCGCAGACGATCAGCTCGGGTGAGCCGGGCGCCCTGATGCACGGCCCCACGTTCATGGCGAACGCGCTGGCCTGCGCGGTCGGAGTGGCTGCCGTGGAACTGCTGGTCGCCGGAGACTGGCAGGCCCGGGTGCGCGAGATCGGGGAGGGGCTGCGCCGCGGCCTGGAGCCGGCGAGGGAGCTTTCCGGGGTCGCCGATGTCCGCGTGCTCGGTGCCATCGGCGTGATCGAGATGCGCGAGCCGGTGAACATGCGGGTGGCCACGCTGGCGGCCTTGAGCCACGGGGTGTGGCTGCGGCCTTTCGGCAAGTTGATCTATGCCATGCCGCCGTTCATCTGCACGCCTCAGGAGGTCGAACAGATCACCACGGGCATGGTCGGTGTCGCGCGTGCACTAACCTGAACGGTGTTCAACTGTCGGCACCGCCGACGTGTTCAACTGTCGGCACCGCCGACGTGTTCAACTGTCGGCACCGCCGACGCGTTCAACTGGCCCGCCGGGTTCACCGAGGAGCACCGCGTGACACGCACCGACCTTTCACCGCTGGCCTGGCTGGCCGGTGTCGAGCAGCAGCGCCGGAACGCCGGGCTGCGTCGCGAGCTGCGCACCCGCCCGGCCGTCGCCACCGAACTCGATCTCGCCTCCAACGACTACCTGGGCCTGTCGCAGCACCCGGCGGTCCTCGACGGCGGGGTCGAGGCGTTGCGCACCTGGGGGGCGGGGGCCGGAGGATCGCGGCTCGTCACCGGGAACACCGAACTACACGAGGGATTCGAGGCGGCGCTGGCGATGTTCGTCGGCGCCGAATCGGCGCTGGTCTTCTCCTCGGGATACACGGCGAACCTGGGCGCCGTCGTCGCGCTGTCGGGCCCCGGCTCGCTGTTGGTGTCCGACGCACTCACCCACGCCTCTCTGGTTGATGCCTGCCGGCTCTCGCGCGCGCGGGTGACCGTCACACCGCACCGCGATGTGGACGCGGTCGACGCCGCGCTGTCGGCCCGCACCGAGGAACGTGCGGTGGTGCTGACCGAATCGGTGTTCAGCGCCGACGGGGTGCTGGCGCCGCTGCGTGAGCTGCACGTGGTCTGCCGGCGCCACGGCGCACTGTTGCTCGTCGACGAGGCGCACGGCCTCGGCGTGCGCGGCGCGGGCGGGCAGGGCCTGCTGTACGAGGCCGGCCTGGCCGGAGCGCCCGACGTGGTGATGACGACGACGCTGTCCAAGGCACTGGGTAGCCAGGGCGGTGTGGTGCTCGGCCCGGAAGCGGTGCGTGCCCACCTGATCGACGCGGCCCGGCCGTTCATCTTCGACACCGGGTTGGCGCCGGCCGCGGTCGGTGCCGCCTGGGCCGCGCTGCGGGTGCTGATCGCAGAACCTCACCGGGCTCGCTCGGTCTTGGATCGTGCCGCCGAATTGGCCCGGGTCTCCGGGGACACCGCGGTGCCGGACTCGGCGGTCGTCTCGGTCATCCTCGGCGAACCCGAGGTCGCGGTGGCCGCCGCGGCAGCCTGTCTGGACCGTGGCGTGCGGGTGGGCTGCTTCCGCCCGCCGACGGTTCCCGAGGGCACGTCGCGGCTGCGCCTGACGGCCCGGGCCTCGCTGACCGCCGACGAGATGGACCTGGCCCGACAGGTGTTGACCGAGGTTCTGGCCGAGGCCCGAGCGTGAGCACGCTGGTCGTCACCGGGACCGACACCGGCGTCGGGAAGACGGTGACGACCGCCGCACTGGCCTGTGCGGCACGGCTGGCCGGCGTCGACGTCGCGGTGTGCAAGCCGGTGCAGACCGGAACGGTGGACGGCGACAACGATCTCGGTGAGGTGAGCCGGCTCTCCGGGGTGGCCGACCTGCACGGCGGTTGGCGTTATCCGGAACCGCTGGCCCCCCTCGCGGCCGCGCAGCGGGCCGGGCTCGCATTGCCTACTCGCGCCGAGCTGGTGGACGCGGTCCGCGCGGCCGAGCGGCCCGGCGGGTTCACCCTCGTCGAGGGCGCCGGGGGTCTGCTCGTCGAACTGGGCGACGCCGGTGTCACCGTGCGCGATCTGGCGGCTGACCTCTCGGCAGCTGTCCTGGTGGTGGTCTCACCCGGCCTGGGCACGCTCAACCACACCGCTTTGACATTGGAATCCCTTGCCGGGCAGGGGATTCCCTGCGCCGGCCTGGTGATCGGTGCGTGGCCGTCGAACCCGGGTCTCGCCGAGTCGGGCAACCGGGAGGCGCTGGCCGAGCTGGCGCCCGTGCGCGCTGTGCTGCCCGCCGGCGCCGGCAGTCTGAGCGCATCGGAGTTCGAAGCGTTGTGCGTTGACGCCTTCGACCGGGACTGGCTGACCGGCCTGGTCTGACATGGTCCATTCCGTTGAGCTGGTCTTCGACCCGGATACCGAAGCCACGGTCCGCGGAATTTGGGATGCGTTGCGCGAAGCGGATATTCCCAGTCAGGCGCCCGCCAGCCGGCCGCATGCGACGCTGACCGTCGCCCAGCACATCGATACCGCGGCCGATGTGGTGCTGGAGGATCTGACGGACCGCTTCCCGCTGCCGTGCAGTCTCGGCGCGACGTTGATCTTCGGACGCTCGGGCGGCGTGCTGGCGCGGCTGCTGGTCCCGACCGGCGAGCTGCTCGACGTGCAGGCCGAGGTGTATCGCCGGTGTCTGCCGTATGTCAGTCCGGCCCCGATGCCGCACGCCGAACCGGGCCAATGGACCCCGCATGTGACCCTGGCCCGGCGCGTGGCTCCGGCCAGGCTGACCACCGCGGTGCGAATCGCCGGTCGGCCCAAGGAAATCGCCGGCCAGGTGATCGGATTGCGGCACTGGGACGGCGACAAGCGCCTCGAGCGCCCGATCGGCTGATCAGCCCTGGCTGCGTTGCGGGATATCGCGTCCGGAGCTCAGGGTGCTGGCGCCCCGCACGGCCAATCCGTCGACCAGCAGTTGCAGGCCGAAGGCGAACTGCCTGGAGGTGTCACGGTTCAGCACCGACTGCTCGTCGGTCAGTGCACCCGCCGCGTCCCACTGCAGCCGGGATTGCTCGTCGGCGGTGAAACCCAGCACGTAATACAGCACCGTGCGGGCGGCCAGCTCGTGATCCGGCGACACCACGCCGGCCTGCCGGGCGGCGTCGGACAGCTGCGCGACGATCTCGCCGGCGACCTGTGACTGTCCGGCCGCGAAGCTGGAGGAGACCAGTTCGGCCCCGTCGGTGTGTGAGAGCAATGCGTCGCGCAACGAGGCGCAAATCTGGTGGATCCGCCCGGGCCACGCCGACGTGGCCCCCTCTACGTGGACCGGTTGCAGGATGCGGTCGGCGACGGCGCCGAGCAATTCCTGTTTGTTGGCGAAATGCCAGTACAACGCGCCCGGGGTGACGTTGAGCTCACGCGCCAGGCGTCGCATCGTCAGGTCGGCGATGCCGTAGTTGTCCAGGATGGCGGTCGCCGCATCCACCACGTCGGGTTTGTGGAGTTGCATACCGTTACCCTAGCCTGAACGGTGTTCAAGTGCCCGGCCCGACCGGCCACAGGATCCACAGGAGGACGTTTCGTGACGCAGGCAGCCGTCGACGTACTGGGCATGGCTCGCGAACAGGTTCTGGAGCGGGGCGTCGGCCTGGACCGGGACCAGACGCTGCAGGTGCTGCAGCTTCCCGACGACCGGCTCGAAGAACTGCTGGCCCTGGCCCACGAGGTCCGGATGAAGTGGTGCGGCCCCGAGGTCGAGGTCGAGGGCATCATCAGCCTGAAGACCGGCGGCTGCCCGGAGGACTGCCACTTCTGTTCGCAGTCGGGTCTGTTCGCTTCTCCGGTGCGCAGCGCCTGGCTGGACATCCCGAGCCTGGTCGAGGCGGCCAAGCAGACCGCCAAGACCGGCGCCACCGAGTTCTGCATCGTCGCTGCCGTTCGCGGTCCCGATGAGCGGCTGCTGTCGCAGGTTGCCGCGGGCATCGAGGCCATCCGCAACGAAGTCGACATCCAGATCGCCTGCTCGCTCGGCATGCTGACCCAGGAGCAGGTGGACCGCCTCAAGGACATGGGCGTCCACCGCTACAACCACAACCTGGAGACCGCGCAGTCGTTCTTCCCGAACGTCGTGACCACCCACTCGTGGGAGGAGCGCTGGGGCACGCTGGAGATGGTCCGCGAGGCCGGCATGGAGGTGTGCTGCGGCGGCATCCTGGGCATGGGGGAGACGCTGGAGCAGCGTGCCGAGTTCGCCGCGAATCTCGCCGAGCTGGATCCGCACGAGGTGCCGCTGAACTTCCTGAACCCGCGCCCGGGCACGCCGTTCGGCGATCTCGAGGTGCTGCCCGCCTCCGAGGCGCTCAAGGCCGTCGCGGCGTTCCGCCTGGCGCTGCCGCGCACCATGCTGCGCTTCGCCGGTGGCCGCGAGATCACCCTGGGTGACCTCGGCGCCAAACAGGGCATCCTGGGTGGCATCAACGCCGTCATCGTCGGTAACTACCTGACCACGCTGGGTCGGCCGGCCGAGTCGGACCTCGAATTGCTCGACGATCTGCAGATGCCGATCAAGGCGCTGAACGCCAGCCTGTAGAACTGGTGGTGATGATCGAGGAAACGCCGGCTCTGCCCGCGCCCGTAGGCGCCGGCCTGTACAACGTCTACACCGGGGTCCAGGCGGACGCCGCGGACGGAAGTGTCGTCCCCACCGCCGCGCAGCTCGGCCTGGAACCGCCCCGGTTCTGCGCCGAGTGCGGACGCCGGATGATCGTTCAGGTGCGGCCGACCGGCTGGTGGGCCAAGTGTTCGCGGCATGGGCAGGTGGATTCGGTGGACCTGGATACGCGGCGATGAGCCTCTCGGGCGAAGAGCAGAAGGCACCGATGAGCCTCTCGGGCGAAGAGCAGAAGGCACCGATGAGCCTCTCGGGCGAAGAGCGGAGCGTTGCGGCCGAGAATCCTGGCCCGGCCGTTTCGCTCGCCGATGTCCCGGGCGCACCGCGCGTTTCGCGTGAGCGGGCGGTGGTGACGGTCATCGCGGCTCTGGCAGTGGGCGGTGCTGTGCTCGGTGCGCTGTGGGCGTTGTTGGCCCCCGGAGTGCACGGAGTGGTGGCGCTGACCCGTAGTGGTGAGCGGGTACACGCCTATCTGGGCGGGGAATCTGACCACTTCTTCACCTCGGCGTTCATGTTCGTGGGCATGCTCGTCGTCTTGGGTGTCGTCGCCGCGGTGGCGCTGTGGCAATGGGCTGCGCATCGCGGGCCGGTTCTGGTCGCCGCGTTGTCGGTCGGCTGCGCGGTCGCTACGGCGGTGGCAGCGGGTGTCGGTGCGGCACTTGCCCATTGGCGATTCGGTTCCGTCGACATCGCCGCGGCACCCGTCAGTCCCGAACACCGGGTCCATTACGTGGTGGAGGCCGCTTCCGTCTTCTTCGGGCATTCGGCTCTGCAGATCGCCGGCACGATCCTGTTCCCGGCTGCCGCGGCGGCGATGGTCTACGCGTTGATCGCGGTCTCCACAGTGCGCGATGACCTGGGTGCCTGGCCGCCGGTGGAGTCGCCGACCTACCCGGTCCTCCCGCCGCCGGTGGTCAGCCCGCCCGGGGCTTGACCGCTGCCGCCTCGACGAGGACGCCGGCCGAGAACCGGGTTCACGGTTTACTGGGGCGGGGAGGCCAGATGCGCCGCCATGCGGCGGTAGTACCTGCGGTTCGTCACGGCGACGACGGCAACCAGGATGGCCAACAACGCCCCGTATCCGGCGAAGAACACCCACGCCCCGGGACCGCTGTGCGGCTTCGTCAGCAGAAATCGCGCGTCTTCGACCCCGGTGCAGTTCACGGTCAGTGCGCCTCTGTCGGTGGGCAGTTGGGCCACCGACCGGTACTTCGTCGCCGGTCTGCTGTTACGCGTCACGGTGACGGGTTCGGTCGGGGGTGACAGGGTCAGACGCTGCCCAGAGTCAGTGATCCCCGTACAGCGCACGGTGCTGGGAAGCTGGCCGGACAGATCCTTGTCCTTGATGAACACGATGTATTCGTCAGCAGAGGGTGTCACTTGTGCGCCGCTGGTGAAGTCCTGGCCGCCCCTGGGGATAGCCAAGAACATGTAGCCCATGACGAAGACCATGGTCAAGATCGCGGTTCCGAAAGCCAGGCCCACACCCAAACGGTTCGACGGTGCCGGTGCGCTCGGTGACGGCGGCGCGGCCTGCCATGGTGCCGGCGGAATCGGCGCGATCGGCGGGTATCCCGGCTGCGGATAGGGCGGATAGGCGGCGGGATGACCCTGGTGCGGCTGGTGCAGGGGATAGGGCGAGTACCCGGGCGGGAAGTGCGGACCTGAGTCAGGTTGGTCTGCAGGCGGATACACGCCCATCCTTCCGTCGCGGTGACTGCGGCCAGTAGTGATCGTATGGGCCTGTTGAGTCTCCTGGTCGCACCAGTTTGAGCGTGACGTCAGTGCGCCGGGGGCCTGGCGGCCGCTTCGAAAACCTCGATGGGGTTGCCGTCCGGATCGGTGATCTGGATCTGGCGTCCACCGGGTCCGGTCTCCATGGTGTTGCGGAACGTGACATCGGCGCCGCGCAGTTCGGTGATGGCCGCGTCGAGGTCATCGACCTCGAGCACCAAGCGGTTGCTGCCTCCGGGGGTCTGGGGGCTGCCGTCGGGCAGTTGGCGAGCACCCGAGCTGCCCGGCCCGCTCAAGAACAGGGTGAGGTTGCCGTTGGCGACGGACGCGAACGCCGGTCCTCCGCGCATGGCGACGTGAAAGCCGAGATTCTCGGTGTAGAACGCGATCGCTCGCTCGACATCGGTGACCTGATAGCGCACTGCGCCGGTTCGGTAGGTGATGTGTCCAGACATGACCGCAGTGTGCCGGTTTCCGTGGTGGTTGTATTGAAGAAAATTGACCTACGGTTCGAGCGCGACGTGGTCGTCCTTTGCGGCATACACACTTCGGCGTCGTTGCTCGGCGGGCGTCATGCCGGAGAATTCCTGGAACTCGCGGATCATGTGCGACTGGTCGGCATACCCGTGTTCGATGGCGAACGTCGGCCAGTGCGGCGACGACGGCGCTGAGTAGACGTCATCGTGTGCGTGGCGGAATCGTTGGAGGCGGGCAAACCGTTTGGGCGGCATCCCGACCTGGTCGGTGAACAATTGGATCAGTCTGCGGTGGCTGAATCCGACTTCACGTGCCAATGCGTGGATCGACGGCTGGCGAGAGCCGACCCGGAGCGCGTCCATCGCGAAGGACACTTCGCGGGTCGGTTCCGGGCCGTTGCGGGAATGCGTGAGCAAGGCGGATTCCACGATCGCAAGGCGTTGTGCGGTTGAGGTGGCGGCGCAGATCCTGGCGCGGAGGTCGGCCGCGCGGTTCCACAGCGCGTCGAGGTCGAGGTGGGCATCGAGCAGTTCGTGCGGGGCAATGCCGAGTACCGCGCGGACGCCGCCGGGTTTGAAGTGCACGCCCACCATGGCGGTGTGCTCGCGCGCGTCGATATCGAAGGGGCCGGTGTAGGGACCGGACACGGTGACGCCCGAAAACTGTTGTGGACCTTGATGGTTCGTTATGGTGATGACGTCAGCGGCGAGGTTGATGACGAGTTCGGTGGTACCGGTGGGCAGGATGCGCTCGGCGGGGTAGGTGGGTCCGTCCGCAATGCACCACAGGTGGTCGACGCTGTCGCGCAAGGCCACCGCCGGGGGCTGACGGATATATCGCATCTACCCCCATTCTGCCAGTGTTCGGCCGGTCAGAGGGGGCGCCGCCGGACCGTCCGTCCCATCGCGACCTTGGCGGAGATGCCGGCCAGCCGGGCCATGCCCATGTAGGTGATCGGGTTGAGCAGTGTGGGCCACTTGGACCGCACCAGGTTGGCGGTCAGCGGGCGGCCGGCGAACCGGTCGGTCAGCCAGCGCAGCGCCATCGGCGCCGAGAACGGGTGCAGCAAGAGATGCTCGCTGAACATGTCGCGGTGGTAGGTCACGTCGGCGCCGCCGGCCAGATAGGTGTCGGCGAGCTCGTCGATATCGTCCACCGAGATGATCTCGTCGTGCACGGCCTGCACGATCAGCACGGGTGGAACCGGCACGGCCACACCGAGTTTGGTGTCCTGGAAGACCTCGCTGACCGCGGGTCCGTCGAGGATCTGGTCCAGGGGCAGGTCGACCAGGTCGGCCATGTCGGTGCGGAACATGCGCCACATGGCTTCCACCGTGGTCATCCGGTGCAGCCGGTCCAGGAGTTTGCGGCCCTCAGTGGTGGCATGTTCGGCGATGACCCGGTTCAGGCCCGGATAGATGTCGGCGAGAGCCGCCACCACCAGCCCGGGAAGGCCGGAGAACACGGTGCCGTTGAGCCGGCGGAACGTGTTGCCCAGGTCGCCGACGGGCGAGCCGAGGACCGCGCCGACGATGTTGAGCTCGGGCGCGTAGCTGCCGGCCATCTCCGCGGCCCAGGCGCTGGCCAGGCCGCCGCCGGAGTAACCCCACAGGCCGACGCGTGTAGTCGGTGACAGGGCGAGTTGCTCGGAGCTGAGTGCGGCACGCAAGCCGTCGAGCACCCGGTAGCCGGGTTCATACGGGGCGCCCCACATGCCGTCGACGCCCTCGTGGTCGGGGACCGAGACCGCCCACCCTTCGGCGAGCGCGGCTGAGATCAGCAGGAGTTCGAGCTGCGCCAGGGAGCCGGTCGCCTTGGCGTGCCGCCGCAACGCGTAGGACGGGAAACAGCGGGCCGAGATGGCATCGATGGCGCACTGGTAGGAGACCACCGGGCAGTCCGGTGCGGCGTCGGGCGGGACGATCACCGTGGTGACCGCTGCTTCGGGTACGCCGTTGCGGTCGGTGGAGCGGTAGAGCAGCTGCGTGGCATGCAGGCGCTGCGGGATCAAACCCAGGAAGGCCAGTTCGACGTCGCGGCTGCGCAGGACGGTGCCGGGTTCAGCGTGCTGGAAACCCGCAGGTGGGGCGTAAAACGGGTCGTCGTGCGGGAGTTTGGGTCGCGCCGCCCGGTCGAGCTCCTGATGAAGTGCTCGACCGATCCATTCGGCCCCGGTGGCTGTGGCTGCACTGCCCAATTCCATCCGGGCATTCTTACTTAAGAAGGGTCTAAGAATCCAGTCGACTCACCCGGGCGGGCGCAAGGCGGCGAATTCGTCGGTGACGCGGTACCGGGAGTCGGTGAAGCGGTACAGCGCGGCTGGGCGCCCGCCGCTACGGCCGGATCGAGCGGTGGTGCCGGTGCGGGTGATGACGTTTCGGCGCTCCAGGACGCGCTGCAGATTGGTGGCGTCGACTTGGTAGCCGAGCGCGGCGCTGTAGATGTCACGCAGCGTCGAGAGGGCGAATTCTCTTGGTGCCAGGGCGAATCCGATGTTGGTGTAGGACATCTTGGCCACCAGCCGGTTTCGCGCGTGCTCCACCATCGGGGCGTGGTCGAAGGCCATCTCGGGCAGGTCGTTGACCGGATGCCACCGGGTGTCGGGCGGCAGGGTGGGGGTGGCGGGGGAGGGCACCAGGCCGAGGAATGTGGAGGCGATGGTGCGCGTCCCCGGAACCCGGTGTGGGTCGGAGAACACGGCCAGTTGTTCCAGGTGGGCAAGTTCACGCAGGTCAACCTTCTCGGCCAGCTGCCGGCCGACCGAGCTCTTCAGGTCTTCGTCGTCTTCCAGTCGGCCGCCGGGCAGGGACCATTTGGCGCGTTCGGGATCCAGTGCACGTTGCCACAACAGCACGTGAAGTGCGGGTTGCCGGGAGTCGAGGCCGCGAACCTGGAACACGGCGGCAAGGACTTCGTGCGCGGTGTTACCATGTTGCATGTTTTCGATTATAAGTCGAAAACATGACGAAGTGGAGGAGGTCGGCGTGACCGCTCTCGATGGCACCCTTGCGGGGGGCTTGGCAGATCAGATCGTCGATGGTCCCGGTGGCTATGCCGGCGTCGACGGCGACGCGAAATGGGCCGCAGAGATCCGCCGTTTGGTCGACCTGCGCGGTGCGACCCTGCTGGCGCACAACTACCAGCTACCGGCCATCCAGGACGTCGCCGATCACGTCGGCGATTCCCTGGCGCTCTCGCGTATCGCCGCCGAGGCTCCCGAGGACACCATCGTGTTCTGCGGCGTGCATTTCATGGCCGAGACCGCCAAGATCCTCAGCCCGGACAAGACGGTCCTGATCCCGGACCAGCGGGCCGGATGCTCGCTCGCCGACTCGATCACCGCCGACGAGCTGCAGGCCTGGAAGGACGAGCACCCCGGTGCGGTCGTGGTGTCCTACGTGAACACCACCGCCGCGGTGAAGGCACTGACCGACATCTGCTGCACCTCGTCGAACGCTGTCGAGGTGGTTGCCTCGATCCCCGAGGATCGCGAGGTGCTGTTCTGCCCGGATCAGTTCCTCGGCGCCCACGTCCGGCGGGTCACCGGCCGTAAGAACCTGCACGTGTGGGCCGGGGAATGCCACGTGCATGCCGGCATCAACGGCGACGAGCTGGCCGACCAGGCACGGTCGCACCCCGATGCCGAACTGTTCGTGCATCCCGAATGCGGATGTGCCACGTCGGCGCTGTATCTGGCCGGTGAGGGTGCCGTTCCCGAGGAGCGGGTGAAGATCCTGTCCACCGGAGGCATGCTCGACGCCGCCCGCGAAACCCGGGCCCGTCAGGTGCTGGTCGCGACCGAGGTCGGCATGCTGCACCAGTTGCGCCGGGCTGCACCCGAAGTCGACTTCCTGGCCGTCAACGACCGGGCGTCGTGCACCTTCATGAAGATGATCACCCCGGCGGCTCTGCTGCGCTGCCTCATCGAGGGCGCCGACGAGGTGCACGTCGATCCCGAAACTGCCCGGCGCGGACGTGCCAGCGTGCAGCGGATGATCGCGATTGGCCAGCCCGGCGGCGGCGAATGACCCCGACGGGCAGCGCCCGGGGATCCAGCCGCTTCGCCTGCGGCAGTTCGACGCTGTGGCAGCAGCGCGCCGACGTCGTCGTGGTCGGCACCGGCGTCGCGGGGCTGGTGGCAGCCCTGGCGGCGCATCGCCGCGGCCGACGGGTGGTGGTCCTGAGCAAGGCCCGCGAGACCGCGACGTTCTACGCCCAGGGCGGCATCGCCGTCGTGCTGCCCGACACCGAGGATTCCGTCGAGGCGCACGTCAACGACACGATCGCCGCCGGCGGCGGACTGTGTGATCCGGATGCGGTGCGCTCGATCGTCGCGGCCGGCTACGAGGCGGTCGCCGATCTGGTGACCGACGGCGCGCGGTTCGACGAGGCTGCTCCCGGACGCTGGGCACTGACGCGCGAGGGCGGCCACACCCGCCGCCGGATCATCCACGCGGGTGGCGATGCCACCGGCGCCGAGGTTCAGCGGGCTCTCGATTCCGCGGCGGCCACCCTGGACATCCGCCGCGATCATGTGGCATTGCAGGTGCTACACGACGACACCGCGGTGACCGGGGTGTTGGTCCGCAATGCGGACGGGTTCGGCATCGTCCACGCGCCCTCGGTGCTCCTGGCCACCGGGGGCCTCGGCCACGTGTACGCGGCCACCACGAATCCCGGTGGGTCGACGGGAGACGGCATCGCGCTGGCGTTGTGGGCTGGTGCTGCGGTCCGCGACATCGAGTTCGTCCAGTTCCACCCGACGATGTTGTATGCGCAGGGAGGCAGCGGGCGGCGACCGCTCATCACCGAGGCGTTGCGCGGTGAAGGCGCCGTTCTCGTTGATGCGCGGGGCAATTCGGTGACCGAAGGCGTGCATCCGATGGGCGATCTGGCTCCGCGCGATGTGGTTGCCGCGGCCATCAACGCCCGGTTGAACGCCACCGGCGATCCCTGCGTTTACCTCGACGCCACTGGGATCACCGAGTTCCCGAAGCGGTTTCCGACGGTGGCGGCGGCCTGCACGGCGGCCGGCGTCGACCCGGCGCGCCAACCGATCCCGGTGGTGCCCGGCGCGCACTACAGCTGTGGCGGCGTGGTGACCGACGTGCACGGCCGCACCGATCTGCCCGGACTTTTCGCCGCGGGCGAAGTGGCCCGAACGGGCATGCACGGGGCGAACCGGCTGGCGTCCAACAGTCTGCTGGAAGGACTGGTTGTCGGCGGCCGGGCCGGGCGCGCCGCGGCCGAGCATGCCGGTCTTTCGGGCCCGGTGCGTGCCCAGGTGCCCGACGATCGCCGCCGGGATTCACTGGACCGGGATGTCTTGCAGCGCAACATGTCCGAATACGCCTCGGTGGTTCGCGACGCCGGCGGACTTCGGCGGCTCGGTGACATCCTGGACGACACGCGATCGGTGCCGCCGACCAACCGCCGTAGTTTCGAGGACGCTGCGCTCACGGCAACGGCCCGCGCGATCACCGTCGCGGCCCTGGCCCGCACCGAGAGCCGCGGTTGCCACCACCGAAGCGACCATCCCGAGACCGACCCTGCCCAGGAGCACTCCGTGACGATTCGCGCCGTAGCCGGCCGTCCTACCCTCGACACCCCGACGGTGGTGTGCTGATGGCACTTTCGGATACCGAGCTGGCCGAGGCCCGCGCGACGATCGCTCGGGCCCTCGATGAAGACCTGCGCTACGGCGCGGACGTGACCACGATCGCCACCGTCGGTGCCGATGCGATGACGACTGCCTCGGTGGTGAACCGCGAACCGGGAGTGGCGGCCGGTGTCGACATCGCGCTGCTGGTGCTCGACGAGGTAGTTGGTGCTGACGGTTACCGCGTGATCAACCGGGTCGAGGACGGTGCCCGGCTGGACGCCCGCTCGGCGATCCTCACCGTTGAGGCACCGACGCGGGGTCTGCTGACCGCCGAGCGCACCCTGCTCAACCTGGTGTGCCACCTGTCGGGGATCGCCACCACGACCGCGGCCTGGGTCGACGCGGTGGCGGGCACCGACGCCAAGATCCGCGATACCCGCAAGACGCTGCCGGGCCTGCGCGCCCTGCAGAAGTACGCGGTACGCGTCGGCGGCGGCGTGAATCACCGGATGGGACTGGGCGACGCCGCGCTGATCAAGGACAACCACGTCGCCGCGGCGGGATCGGTGCTGGCCGCGCTCAAGGCCGTGCGGGCCGAGGCGCCGGATCTGCCGTGCGAGGTCGAGGTGGATTCGCTCGAACAACTCGACGACGTGCTTTCCGCCGACGTGGAATTGGTACTGCTGGACAACTTTCCGGTGTGGCAGACCCAGATCGCGGTTCAGCGCCGGGACAAGCATTCGCCCAAGACCCTGCTCGAATCCTCGGGCGGACTGACCCTGGACAGCGCGGCCGAGTACGCCGGTACCGGGGTCGATTACCTCGCGATCGGGGCGCTCACCCATTCGGTGCGGGCGCTCGACATCGGCCTCGACACCTAAGCCGTTGCCCCGCGGCGGAATTCGCGTCGCACCGCCGCCGGTGTACGGCCGGTGTGCTGGCGTAAACTTCGGCTCAGGTGGGCCTGGTCGGCGAATCCCAGCGCGGCGGCCACGTCGGTCGGCGTGGAATCGCCACGGCGCAGCAGGTCGAGCGCCTTCCCGATCCGTACCCGGTTGCGATACCGGGTCACCGACACCCCGAGTTCACGGCTGAACGATCGGCTGAGCCGGTACGGGGAGACCTCGAGCGCGGCCGCGAGCGGGAACAGCCCGGCCGCCGCCGGGTCGGCTTGTCGGATCGCGTCGCGTGCCTGGGCAACGATGCGACGGTCCGACCATCGGGCTGGTGTGCCGGCGGGTATCGGCCGCCGCGCCGCTGAATGCAATGCTGAGGAGACGAGCCGCACCAGGTCCTCGGCGAGTTGGTAGTCGGGATCGTCCCGGCACGTTGCCAGCAGCCTCCGGTGTGCCAGCTCCAGCCGAGCATCCACGTAGACGGCGCCGGGCCGTTGGGGCTCACCCGCGAGTTGCCACCAACTGTCGGAGCTGAGCTGCAACGACGTACACGCATCGCCACCGTGCGGGTGCGCGAACTGCTCGATTTCTCCCGGTTCACCCAGATAGCCGACGGTCACGTCGTGGTCACTCGGCCCATCGGAACCGCGGCGCCGGAACCGCCCCGCGCGCACCAGCACGAACCGCCCGGCAGACGGACTCTCGGGCTCGGACCACTCGGCGTGCCCGCCGGTGCAGCTCCAGGTGGTGACGCTGAAATCGGGCCGCGCGATCAGCGTCACGGCGGTCAACATATGTCGCACGTTAACCCTCGGGTCCGACATCGTCGGCCCGCAAGAATGTTCAAGACTTCGGGTCGACCCGCGGCCAGACTGGTGTCATGGCATGGATCCAGATTGAGTTGGACATCGAAGCCGACATTTCCCCGGTGTGGCAGGTGATCGGCGATTGGGCGGACGGCCCGGCGCGCATGGCGCCGGGCTTCGTGGTGTCCTCGGTGGCGGAGCCAGATGTGCGGGTCGTGACGTTCGCCGACGGATTCGTCGCCCGCGAGCGCCTGGTCAGCCGCGACGAGCCGAGCCGGCGAATCGCCTACTCGCTGACCGGCGATTCCGCGCCCGCGCACGACAATGCGGTCATGCAGGTGGTCGCCGACGGTTCCCGGCGGTGCCGTTTCCTCTGGACACGTGACGTGCTGCCCGACGACGCCGCGGGCCCATTGCGGGCGGCGATGCAGGAGGCGGCGCCGATCATCAAGCGTGCGCTGGAGAACTCGACCGGTTAGGCGGCGGCGCCGCGGCGTACCAATGAGAGCGCGACGGCGGCGGTGGCGAACAATCCGGAGAACACGCGGCCGAGAATGGTCTGCTGGCGTGGTGTCTGCAACCAGGTGAGCAGGCGGGCCGCCAGCCCCGTGTACAGGGTCATCACGACGATGTCGACGACGACCATCGTCACCCCGATGGCCAGGTACTGCGGCAGTAACGGCGCCGTCGGCACCACGAACTGCGGCAGCACGGCGAGCAGGAACACCAAGCCTTTCGGGTTGGTGGTGTTCACCAGGAAGCCACGCATCATCAACGCCGCCCGGCCTCGCTCGACCGGGCCACTCATCCGGTTGCGCAGGTCCTGCGAGGCGCTGCGCCATTGCTGGACCGCCAGGTAGATCAGATACGCCACACCGAGCCACTTGACGATCTGGAAGACCAAGACCGAGCCGGCGACGACGGCGCCCAACCCGACGGCCACCAACAACAGTTGCAGCATCAGTCCGATCTGCAGGCCCAACACGCTCCACGTGCCGCGGCGGACGCCGTGAGTCAGGCCGGTGGCCATAGACAGGATCGCCCCGGCTCCGGGCGACACGCTGATGGCGATCGATGCGCCGAGAAACGCCAGCCAGATCTGCCAGGTCATGTATGCAGTCTGGCGAGCGTGTCAAACGATATCTGCGACGAAGACACCCATCCGGCGGGCGGCGGTCCGAGGGATGCGGGGGAGCGTCGGATCATCGGTACCGGCGGGCACCACCCGCGGGTTGGTGATCTTGATATCGCCGCCGTAGAGGTGCACGTCGGCCTCGCCGGCCGCCAGCACGTTCTTCACCCAGTTGGTCTTCCCGTGCATCAGCGTCACCGCCAGCACGTTGTCCTTGCGGTAGCTGGTGACGATCGTCTCGTACGGGGTCCCCGACTTGCGGCCGCGATGCTTGATGACCGTGAATCCGGGCAACCGCTTGGAGAACGGTTTCACCAGCGGGTTGATGTACTTGATCTGGAACCGCTCCAGCGCAGGCGGCATGAGCATCGGTACGCCGGGGGCGTTGTTCGGGTGGTCTTTCGCGGACATCTGGGGCTCCGTTCGGCAGTCTGGGACCACCCTACGGCGGGTTGTGCCGGCGGCAACCGATGACGGATTTTTATCAACTGGACTGATCAGGGACAATTGAACCGATGGCCGAGTTTCAGATGTCCCGAATCGACCTGCGCAACCGTGTGCTGAACGCCGCGCAGTTGCGCTCCGCGCTGCCCCGCGGGGGCGTCGATGTGGACGCAGTGGTACCCAAGGTCCGCCCGATCGTGGAGGCCGTCGCCGCGCGCGGCGCCGAGGCCGCCCTGGAGTACGGCCATTCGTTCGACGGCATCCGCCCCGGCACCGTCCGGGTGCCCGCGGACCGGCTCGCCGCCGCCTTGGCCGCCCTCGACGCCGACGTCCGCGCCGCGCTGCAGGTCGCGATCGACCGGGCTCGCGCGGTGCACGCCGATCAACGCCGCACCGACACCACGACCACGCTGGCTCCGGGCGCCACCGTCACCGAGCGCTGGGTGCCGGTCGAGCGGGTCGGCCTGTACGTGCCCGGCGGCAACGCCGTCTACCCGTCCAGCGTGGTGATGAACGTGGTGCCGGCCCAGACCGCCGGTGTCGATTCGCTGGTGATCGCCAGCCCGCCGCAGGCAGAGTTTGGCGGCCTGCCGCACCCCACCATCCTGGCCGCCGCCGCACTGCTCGGCGTCGACGAGGTGTGGGCCGTCGGCGGTGCGCAGGCGGTGGCACTGCTGGCCTACGGCGGCACCGACACCGATGGTGCGGAGCTCGCGCCGGTCGACATGATCACCGGCCCCGGCAACATCTACGTGACAGCAGCCAAGCGGATCTGCCGCTCCCAGGTCGGCATCGACGCCGAGGCCGGACCGACCGAGATTGCGATCCTGGCCGACCACACGGCCGATCCGGTGCATGTCGCCGCGGATCTGATCAGCCAGGCCGAGCACGATGAGATGGCGGCCAGTGTCCTGGTCACCGACAGCGAGGCGCTGGCCGAGGCGACGGACCGCGAACTCACCCGTCAGCTGGCCACCACCGTGCACGTCGAGCGCGTGACGGCAGCGCTCTCGGGTAAGCAGTCGGCGATCGTACTCGTCGACGACATCGATGCGGGGGTTCGGGTCGTCAACGCATACGCCGCCGAGCACCTGGAGATCCAGACCGAGGATGCGCCCGCTGTGGCCGGCCGGATCCGTTCGGCTGGAGCCATTTTCGTGGGCGCCTGGTCGCCGGTCAGCCTGGGTGACTACTGCGCCGGGTCCAACCACGTGCTGCCGACTGCGGGCTGCGCCCGGCACTCCAGCGGCCTGTCCGTGCAGACGTTCCTGCGCGGTATCCATGTCGTCGAGTACGACGAGGCCGCGCTGAAAGACGTGTCCGGGCATGTGATCACGTTGTCCAAGGCGGAAAACCTGCCGGCCCACGGTGAGGCGGTACGACGGAGGTTCGAGCGGTAATGAGCGCCCAGGACGTGACGCTGGCCGATCTGCCGCTGCGCGAGAACCTGCGCGGGAAATCGCCCTACGGCGCACCGCAACTGGTGGTGCCGGTGCGGCTGAACACCAACGAGAATCCGCACCCGCCGACCCAGGCCCTGATCGACGATGTGGCCGCGTCCGTGCGCGATGCCGCGGCCGAGCTGCACCGCTATCCCGATCGCGACGCGGTGGCGTTGCGCACCGACCTGGCCGCCTACCTCACCGGGGCCACCGGGGTGCAACTCACCGTCGACAACGTCTGGGCGGCCAACGGTTCCAACGAGATCCTGCAGCAGCTGTTGCAGGCCTTCGGTGGGCCCGGACGCACCGCGATCGGGTTCGTGCCGTCGTACTCGATGCACCCGATCATCTCGGACGGAACTCAGACCGAATGGTTGCAGGCCGCCCGGGCCGAGGATTTCGGCCTTGCCGTAGACGTCGCGGTCGCCGCGGTTCAGGAACGCACACCCGATGTGGTGTTCGTCGCGAGCCCGAACAACCCGTCGGGCCAGAGTGTTTCGATCGAGGACCTGCGGCGTCTGTTGCAGGCGATGTCGGGCGGCATCTTGATCGTCGACGAGGCCTACGGCGAATTCTCCTCGCAGCCAAGCGCGGTCACCCTGATCGACGAGTTCCCGACCAAACTGATCGTCACCCGCACGATGAGCAAGGCATTCGCGTTCGCCGGTGGCCGGCTCGGTTATCTGGCCGCCGCCCCGGCGGTGATCGACGCCTTGTTGCTGGTGCGTCTGCCGTATCACCTGTCCGTGCTCACCCAGGCCGCAGCGTGTGCGGCACTGCGCCACGCCGACGACACCCTGGCCAGTGTCGCCACGCTGGCCGCCGAACGTGACCGGGTGAGCGCCGAATTGACCCGTCTCGGGTACCGGGTCATTCCCAGCGATGCCAACTTCGTGCTGTTCGGCGAGTTCGCCGACGCACCCGCCACCTGGCAGCGCTACCTGGACAAGGGAATCCTGATCCGCGACGTCGGCATCCCCGGTTTCCTGCGCACCACGATCGGCCTGGCCGAGGAGAACGACGCGTTTCTGGCCGCCAGCGCCGATCTGGCCCCGACCGAACTTCAGCCCGCCAACAGCCCGGTAGGAGCATCGTGACCCGTCGCGCGAAAGTCGAACGTAAGACCAGGGAATCCGACATCGTCGTCGAGATCGATCTGGACGGCACCGGAGTCGTCGACATCGACACCGGTGTGCCGTTCTTCGATCACATGCTGACTGCGCTGGGCACCCACGCCAGCTTCGACCTGACCGTGCACGCCAAGGGCGACATCGAGATCGAAGGCCACCACACGATCGAGGACACCGCGATCGTGCTGGGCCAGGCACTGGGGCAGGCCCTCGGTGACAAGAAGGGGATCCGCCGGTTCGGCGATGCTTTCATCCCGATGGACGAATCTCTCGCGCACGCCGCGGTCGATGTGTCCGGCCGGCCCTACTTCGTGCACACCGGTGAACCGGAGTTCATGGTGGAATTCACCATTGCCGGGTCCAGCGCGCCGTACCACACGGTGATCAACCGGCACGTCTTCGAATCGCTGGCCTTCAACGCTCGCATCGCCTTGCATGTGCGTACGTTGTACGGCCGCGACCCGCACCACATCACCGAGGCACAGTACAAGGCGGTGGCTCGCGCCCTGCGACAGGCCGTCGAGTACGACGCCCGGGTCACTGGCGTTCCGTCGACCAAAGGCACTCTGTGACAAAGAAAGTCGTCGTCCTGGACTACGGGTCGGGCAATCTGCGCTCGGCCCAGCGGGCGCTGGAACGTACCGGCGCCGACGTCGAGGTCACCGCTGACCCCGGTGCCGCCGCAGCGGCCGACGGTTTGGTGGTGCCCGGTGTCGGGGCGTTCGAGGCGTGCATGACGGGCCTTCGGGCGATCGGTGGCGAGAAGATCATCGCCGACCGTGTGCAGCATGGCCGGCCGGTGCTGGGAGTCTGCGTCGGCATGCAGATCCTGTTCGCCCGCGGGGTGGAGTTCGGCGCGGAGTCCACCGGCTGCGGGCAGTGGCCCGGGTCGGTGACGCGATTGGACGCACCGGTCATCCCGCACATGGGCTGGAACGTCGTCGACGCGGCGGCGGGCAGCACGCTGTTCAAGGGGCTCGACGCGAGCACGCGCTTCTATTTCGTGCATTCGTACGCCGCCCAGGAGTGGTCCGGACATCCGGACGCACTGGTCACCTGGGCGACGCATAACGTGCCGTTCATCGCTGCCGTCGAAGACGGCGCGTTGGCCGCCACGCAATTTCATCCGGAGAAGAGCGGCGACGCCGGGGCGACGCTGCTCGCGAATTGGGTTGAGGGACTGTGAGTTCGAACGATTCTGCGGCGAACAAGCCGCTGATTCTGCTGCCGGCCGTCGATGTGGTCGACGGCAAGGCCGTGCGTCTGGTGCAGGGGAAGGCCGGCAGTGAGACCGACTACGGCTCGGCGCTGGAGGCCGCGCAGGCCTGGCAGCGGGACGGCGCCGAGTGGATCCACCTGGTCGACCTGGACGCCGCGTTCGGCCGGGGTAGCAACCGTGAACTCCTCGCCGACCTGGTCGGCAAGCTCGACGTGAAAGTCGAACTGTCCGGTGGCATCCGGGACGATGACTCGCTCAAGGCGGCCATGGACACCGGCTGCGCCCGGGTGAACATCGGCACCGCCGCTCTGGAGAGTCCCGAGTGGTGCCGTGGCGCCATCGCCGAATACGGCGACCGGGTGGCAGTCGGACTGGACGTGCAGTTCGAGAACGGCAGCTGGCGCCTGCGCGGTCGCGGCTGGGAGACCGACGGCGGCGACCTGTGGGAGGTCCTGGATCGTCTTGATCGCGAAGGGTGTTCGCGTTACGTCGTCACCGACGTCACCAAGGACGGCACGCTGACCGGGCCGAACCTGGAACTGCTCGCAGCGGTCGCCGGCCGCACCGACGCCCCGGTGATCGCCTCGGGCGGGGTGTCGAGCCTCGATGATCTGCGGGCGATCGCGACCCTCACCGGTCACGGTGTGGAGGGTGCGATCGTCGGGAAGGCGCTTTACGCGCAGCGATTCACTCTGCCGCAGGCGTTGGCCGCGGTCAGCGGATAGCGGAGGTGGGCGCCCTGGATCCGTCGAAGCTGGCCGCACTGGTCGACGCGGCAACTGAGATTCTCGATGCGGCGTCGGTGCCGTTCATCGCCGGGCACCGCGCTGATTCTGCGGTCAGCAAGCAGGGCAACGACTTCGCCACGGAAGTTGATCTCGCGATCGAGCGACAGGTGGTGCGGGCGCTGACCGAGGCCACCGGGATCGGGGTCCACGGCGAAGAATTCGGCGGTGAGCCGATCGATTCGCCGCTGGTGTGGGTGCTCGACCCGATCGACGGCACCTTCAACTACGCGGCCGGGTCGCCGATGGCGGCCATCCTGCTCGGCCTGCTGGCCGACGGCGAGCCGGTGGCCGGTCTGACCTGGCTGCCGTTCACCGGACAGCGGTACTCGGCGCTGGTAGGCGGTCCGGTGCGCGACAACGGCACCGCGCTGCCGCCGCTGGGGTCGCCGACGCTGACCGATTCGATCGTCGGGATCCAGACCTTCAACATCGACTCCCGCGGCCGGTTCCCCGGCCGGTACCGCGTCGAGGTGCTGTCCAATCTGAGCCGGGTGTGCTCGCGGGTGCGGATGCACGGCGCCACCGGGGTGGACCTGGCTTACGTCGCCGCCGGGATCCTGGGCGGGGCCATCAGTTTCGGGCACCACATCTGGGACCACGCGGCCGGAGTGGCATTGGTTCGCGCCGCCGGAGGCATCGTGACCGACCTGGCCGGCGAGCCGTGGACGGCCACGTCCAAGTCGGCGCTCGCCGCCGCTCCCGGCGTGCACGAGCGCATGCTGGAAATCGTGAAATCCGCTGGCAATCCGGAGGACTACCTGTGAGCACCATCAGTGATGTCGCGACGAGGGTCATCCCGTGCCTCGACGTCGACGCCGGCCGGGTGGTCAAGGGCGTCAACTTCGAGAACCTGCGCGACGCGGGCGATCCCGTCGAACTCGCCGCTGCCTACGACGCGGAGGGCGCCGACGAACTGACCTTCCTCGACGTGACCGCGTCCTCGTCGGGGCGGTCCACCATGCTCGAGGTGGTCAAGCGCACCGCCGAGCAGGTCTTCATCCCCCTGACCGTCGGCGGCGGCGTCCGCTCCGTCGACGACGTCGACGTGCTGCTGCGCGCCGGCGCCGACAAGGTGTCGGTGAACACCGCCGCGATCGCCCGGCCCGAACTGCTGGCCGAGATGGCCCGCCAGTTCGGTTCGCAGTGCATCGTGCTCAGCGTCGACGCCCGCACCGTGCCGGCCGGCGAGCAGCCCACCGCGTCGGGGTGGGAAGTGACCACGCACGGTGGGCGCCGCGGCACCGGGATCGACGCGATCGAATGGGCAGCCCGCGGGGCCGAGCTCGGCGTCGGCGAGATTCTGCTCAACTCGATGGACCGTGACGGCACCAAGGCCGGGTTCGACCTGCCGATGCTGCGCGCGGTGCGTGCCGCGGTGGGGGTCCCGGTGATCGCCAGCGGTGGTGCCGGCGCGGTGGCCGACTTCGCACCCGCCGTGCAGGCCGGTGCCGACGCGGTGCTGGCCGCCAGCGTGTTCCATTTCCGGGAACTGACCATCGCCGAGGTCAAGGCGGCGATGGCGGCGGAAGGGATTGTGGTGCGGTAATGGCTCTCGATCCCGAAATCGCCAAGCGCCTCAAGCGCACCGCCGACGGGCTGTTCAGTGCCGTGGCGCAGGAGCGGTCGACCGGCCAGGTCCTGATGGTCGCCTGGATGGACGACGATGCATTGGCCCGAACCCTGGAAACCCGTGAGGCCACCTACTTTTCGCGGTCCCGCGGCGAGCAGTGGGTCAAGGGCCTGACCTCGGGGCACACGCAGTACGTGCACTCGGTCCGCCTGGACTGCGACGGCGACACGGTGTTGCTTGAGGTCGATCAGGTCGGCGCGGCCTGCCATACCGGTGCTCACACCTGCTTTGACGCGGACGTGCTGCTGCCCGACGGCTGACGTCTGAACGAAGAAAGTGCTTGCCGAGCGGCCATCTTTGGCGGATAATCGAACGTATGTTCGAAACCGACGCCTCCTGGGAGCTGGTGCTGTGCATCAGTGACTCGGTGTCGGAGGAGGCCATATTGATGGCATCTCGGATGGCGATGATCGGTGAACTGCTCAACCGGCGCATCGACGAGGTCGCGTTTGAGGACGACGATCCCGGCCACATGGTGTTGACCGGGTTTGCCCGGACAGTCGCCGAAGTGGGAGCGGCGATGCATCTCGCGCCGTCGGCGGCGTCACAGGTGGTGTCGCAGGCAGAATCGTTGACCAATCGACTACCGCAGGTGGCGAGCGTTTTGAGGCTCGGCAAGATCGATTGGAGCTCGGTGGCGGTGATCATCGCCCACACAGAGCTGGTCGTCGACGGTCCGATCCTGGCTCGGCTGGATGCGGCATTGGCCGAGCGGATCGCGGGGTGGATGTCGTGGTCCCGTAAGCGGGTGACGAATGCCGTCGACTCCCTGGTGCAGGAGCTCGATCCCGACGCGATTGCCGAGCGGGAGCGCGCTGAGCGTGGCAGATATGTTCGGGTGAAGCCCGCGGGCGACGGCACCGTGCGGTTGGAGGGCGTGCTCACCGCGCGGGCGGGCGCGGTTTTCGACCAAAGGGTGACAGAGCTGGCCAATGAGGTGTGCACGCAGGATCCTCGGACACTTGCCCAGCGGCGATCTGATGCGATCGAGGCGCTGGCTGAGAATCGGCCGATGCGATGCCGGTGCGGGCGGGCCGAGTGCGTGCAGGCGCAGCCGGCCGAGCCGGGACCGGTCCGGGTGGTCATCAACGTGATCGCCCCGCAGTCCGCACTACTCGGCGGGCGGCAGCCGGCCTACATCGCCGGGTACGGCGTGATCGATGCGGAGCAACTAGGGGATTTGGCGCAGCAGGCCACCTTGCGGATCCTGCAGGCTCCCGACGTGCCCACCGGTGACGCCTTGCGGTACCACCCCTCCGGGGCCTTGGCGCGATGGATCCGGTGCCGCGACGTCACCTGCCGCTTCCCTGGATGTGACCGGCCCGCGGACAATTGCGACGTCGACCACACGGTCCCGTTCGATCATCGTCATCCCGAAAACGGCGGCCTGACCGTACCGTGGAATCTGAAATGTCTTTGCCGTCAACATCATCGGTTGAAGACGTTTCATGATGGGTGGCGAGATCGACAACTGCCCGATGGAACGGTCATCTGGACATCGCCGACCGGACACACCTACCAGACCAGCCCTGGCGCGACTGAGATCTTTGCACCTGAGGGTCGGCGTCGGCGGGCTCCGCGCCGCACCATGCCGACCTCTCGTGCGGCGCGTGTTGCGCAGCGGCGGGCCAAAAATGCGAGGTTGCGTCCCGTCAACGCCGAAGCCCGCCGCGTGCGGCAGGCCCGATCCCGGGAAATGTGGCGCCGTCAGCAACGCAACCGTATGCGCGCCACCTTGACCTTGTTCAAAGGTGACGATCTCAGTTCCAGCCCGTTCGCCCGATGGATCAACGAACCGCCCGAACCTGAGAACCTTCCCGCGACGTGGCAACCACCGCCGCGCGACCCCGGTCCTGACGAACCACCATTTTGAGTTCTTCTTGTCGTGCGCGAGGCAGCGTTCGCGTTGCGGAGTCCGGAGTTGTCGGTGCGATCGGCAACAATGACGGAGTGACCGACACCGCCGCGACCCGCAAAGCGCGCGGTGCGTTCTTCACCCCACCCGAGATCTCGCGTTACCTGGCCCGCTGGGCAATCCGGTCCGCCGACGATGAGGTCTTCGAACCGGCGGCCGGTGAGGCGGCCTTCGTGGTGGAGGCGGTCACCCGGCTGAGGGATTTGGGTGCCGTCCAGCCCAGAGTCGACGGGGTCGAACTCCACGCGGCCAGCGCGGCCACTGCCCGCAGGCGTGCCGCCGCGGCCGGCGGCGCGGCTCGGATCAAGATAGCCGATTTCTTCACGATCGAACCGCGGGACCACTACACCTCGGTTATCGGTAACCCGCCCTACATCCGCTATCAGGATTTCCGGGGTGCCACCCGCGCGCAGTCGCGCCGCGCCGCGCTCAAGGCCGGTGTCACGCTGTCGGGGCTGGCATCGAGTTGGGCCGCATTCACCGTGCATGCCGCACTGTTTCTCAAGCCGGGGGGTCGCCTGGCACTCGTGTTGCCCGCCGAGTTGCTCAGTGTCAACTACGCGGCCGCGGTGCGGAAGTTCCTGTTCGACCGGTTCACCAGTGTCGAGTTGGTGATGTTCGACGAGCAGGTGTTTCCCGAGGCGGAAGCCGACGTGGTGCTGCTGCTGGCCGACGGCTATGGGGGCGGTCCGTGTGGCCACGCGGTCATCCATCGCGCCCGCAATGCCAGTTCGCTGACATCTGAACTCGCACAACGGCGTTGGTCACCCCGTGATCCGGCAGACAAGTGGGTCAGCGGGCTGATCGGCAACGCGCCGGTGGATGCGCTCCACGGTCTGCATGACGATGGGCACTTCAGCACCCTTGAGGCCTGGGGTGACACCACCTTGGGCATGGTGACCGGCAACAACAGCTTCTTCGCGCTGTCCCCGGACCGCGTGCGTGAACTCGGTCTGCGGCGCTCCGACCTGTTGCCGTTGTCGCCGCCAGGGAGTGCGCATCTGCGCGGCCTGACGCTGTCCGCCGAGCAGTTGGCCAGACTGGGGGAGGACGGGCGATCGATTCATCTGTTCCGCCCCGCCGGAACACCGTCGGCCGCCGCACAACGCTACATCGACGCCGGTCACGCCGCCGGCGTGCACCTGGCCTACAAGTGCCGGGTGCGCCGGCCCTGGTACTTGGTCCCGCTGGTGAGCCCGGCCGACCTGCTGTTGACGTGCATGAACGCCGACACCCCGCGGCTGGTCACCAATCGGGCCAAGGCGCACCACCTCAACTCGGTGCACGGCGTGTACCTGCGTGACGGGTTGCGGACACTGGGTCGCGACCTGCTGGGCCTGGCCGCACTGAACTCGGTGACGGTGCTGCACGCCGAGATCGTCGGCCGTTCCTACGGCGGCGGCATCCTCAAGATCGAACCCCGCGAGGCCGATCGTTGGCTGGTTCCGTCGCCCGAACTGGTTGCCGCTCGCTCCGATGAGTTGCGGGCGGTGCGTCGGCGCGTTGGGACGCTGTTGGAGCGCGGCAGGCTGCTCGACGCGACCCGTGTTGTCGACGACGCGTTGGGCCTTCCGGACCACATTGCATTGGAACCGGTTCGGACGGCGCGCGATTCATTGGCGACACGCCGGACGGTAAGGTCTCGGCGTGCCCGCTGAACCGTCTACCAAGGCCACCGCGTGGGCCATCTTCGACCGCATCGTGGCCGACGCGGCGCCCGGCGGCGTGCACACCAACCCCTGGGTCCGCACGGCCGGCGAGTTGAGCTTTGTGCCTGATTTCCGGGTGCTGCGAAGGCTGCTCGGGGTGCCGCTGTATCTGGATGCGCCGTCCACCACGGGAGTTCCGGCGCTGGCCCTGGATGTGTGGCTGGCCTACGAGCTGCGTCGCGCCGGGTTTGATCCGGATGCGGTGTGGCCCAGGGCGACAGATCCAAGGATCATGCCCAGTGCCATTGCCAGTCTGCTCGAGGCACTGCCGCAGAAGGAGCGGCACCTCATCGAGCAACGGCTGAAGCGATCGATGAAAGGTGTTGCCGGGTCGAGTGCCAGCGTGCTGGGCAAGCACTACATGAAGCAGGTCGATGTGGTGATGTCGGACTGGGACACCGGACCGGAGTTGCTGATCAGCACCAAACGGATGGATTCGAGCTTCGGCAAGAACGCCGCCAACCGGGTCGAGGAGAGCTACGGCGACGCCAAGAACCTTCGGCTGCGCCACCCGCTTTCGGCGCTCGGGTTCGTCTACGGCCTGCGCTCGACGATCCTGAGCACCGAGCCGGACAAGGCCGAGTGGCTGATCGACCTGCTGGGCAAGCTCGGCACCGAGGACGACGCGTACCACGCGGTGGCGCTGGTGATGATCGACTACGACGCCGAGGTCACCGAAACCGCGGCGGAGGAAGTCGACAGCATCGAAAAAGCTGAACCGGACACCTTGTTCGAGATCGTCGACGTCGCCACGGCCGCGGTCGACGAGGCGATGGCGGCCCTGCCCGACATCGCCATCCGGCACGACACCGTGCCGGCCGAGCTACAACCGTCGCGGTTCCTGGCAACCATGGTCAACCGCGTCATCGACACCACACCCGTGACCCGGCACCGCGAGGCACGTCGGCGACGCAACACACCGTCGGAGCCTGAGCGTCAGGCCTAGATGTATTCAGCCATCACGTTGGTCGCAGCCGGCTGATCGGCGGTAGACCTTCGAGTGCGCTGTGGCGGCGTTGAGTGTTGTAGAACTTGACCCAGGGTGCAAGGGCGTGGGCGCGGTCTGCGTTGGAGGCGAACACTCTGCGGTAGGACCATTCGCTTTGCAGGGTGCGGTTATAGCGCTCCACTTTTCCGTTCTGCCAGGGGCAATGCGGCTTGATGAAGAGGTGTTTGGCGTGCAGTTGGTCGATGGCGGCGGCGACGTGTGCTGAGCGCCGATAGCTCAGATGGTTGTCGGTAATGACTCTCTCGATGCGCGAAATGCCCTGTGATTGAAAGTATTGCGCTGCCCGAGTGATGAATCCCGCACACGTCGGTCCCTTCTCATCGGCATGGATTTCCGAGTACGCCAGCCGGCTGTGGTCATCGACCATCGAGTGCACGTAGTCATACCCGACACCACGGCCGCGGACTTCTTCGCTGCGCCCGTGAGCGCGCCACCCACCCCCATCCGGAATCCGGCCCAGCTTCTTGACATCGACGTGCACCAGTTCGCCAGGCTGGTCTCGTTCGTAACGGCATGCCGTGGCTTTCGATGCCTTGATCACCGCACCGGTCATCGGATCGCAGTCACGAAGCAAGGGCGCACCGCGACGGCGCAGAATCCGCCCGACGGTCCGCGCTGAGATACCGAGCTCGGGGCCCAGCCAATCCTGGCCCCGACGATGGCGGCGACGCGCGGCGATCACTTGGCGCTCCACACGTGCCGACATCCGGGTGGGGCAGCGGTGCGGGCGGGAGGACCGGTCGCGCAACCCGGGCTCGCCTTCAGCCGCAAAACGGCTAATCCAGGTGTGTACGCATTTGCGGGAGATGCCCATCGCCGCGGCGATATGGGCCTGTTTCCAGCCTTGCTGGTGGCGCTGCACGATCAGCATTCGGCCGTGCAGCGTTGTGCGGGCATTACGGTGGGACACGAGAACCTCCGGGTTGGTGATGGGCCTTCGACAAGCCACACCTCACCCGGAGGTTCTCTTCACATCAAGCCAACACGCCTGCTACCAACGTCATGACCGGGTACACCTAGAGCACCCGCGAGCTGGCCTTGGCACGGGCACTCCACCTGCCGTCCTGGAACCCCACCACCACCGGATGGTCGAAGGCCTCGCTCACGTGCTCGGTGTTGACCACATCGTGGGCCAGGCCACTGGCCACTGTGCGTCCCTGCGAGATCAGCAGGGCGTGCGTGGTAGACGTCGGCAGTTCCTCGAGGTGGTGGGTGACCAGGATCGAGGCCATGTCGGGATGCGAATCATCCAGGGTGTCAAGGGTTTCCAGCAGCTGCTCGCGGGCAGCGACGTCCAGCCCGGTGGTCGGCTCGTCCAGCAGGAGCAGTCGCGGATCGGCGATCAACGCCCGCGCGATCAAGGTGCGTCCGCGTTCGCCCTGGGACAACGTGGGCCAGACCGCATCGGCGCGGGCCGAGAGTCCGACGGTGTCGATCAGCTCGTCGGCGCGGCTCACCTGCTCGGCGGTGGGTGTCCAGTGCGCGGCGATGTCGATGGTGGCGGTGATGCCGGTCAGCACCACTTCGCGGACGGTGAGCGGATACTGCAGCCGGTGGCGGGGATTCACGTGACCGATGGAGCGGCGCAGTACGGCCAGGTCGGTGCGGCCCATCTGGCCGCCGAGCACGTGGACGGTGCCCGTCGTCGGAAAGGTCACGGCGGCACAGAAACCCAGCAGCGTGCTCTTGCCCGCCCCGTTGGGTCCGAGTAGCGCCCAGTGCTCACCGGACTGCACGGTCAGCGAGATGCCGTCGATGATCTGTTTGCCTTCACGGCGGAATGTCACATCGGCGATGTCGAGGACCGCGGTCATGCGAAAGACTCCTTCAATGAGCTCAAATGGGTTCTGCTGGCCGCTGCGGCGGCCTCGGGGTCGCGGGCGACGATCGCCTCGGCCAACTGTTCGTGCAGGGCGTGGTCACACGGCTCGGACGCGATCGGCCGGATCTTGAGCATGTCGATCATCGCCAGTCGTAATCGGGGCAGGAACGCGTCGAACAACTGGATCAGCACCTCGTTGTGCGCCGCGGCGATCACCGCTCGGTGAAACGCCATGTCCGCGTCCACATGATCGGGCACCGACTGTCCCATGACACCTCGGGCGGCCAGGGTGCGACGGATCGCGCGTAGATCGGCGGGAGTGCGCCGGCCTGCCGCCAGTGCGGCGGCCTCGGCCTCGATCGCGATACGGGCCTCGATCACCGACACGATCGTGGCGCGACGAAGCACGGTATCCCAGTCCTCGGCGGCGTCGAGTGCCGTCACGAACACCCCGGCGCCCTGACGGCTCTCCAGTACACCCTTGCCGGACAGCTCACGGATCGCTTCGCGCAGGGTGGACCGGCCCACACCGAGCTGCGCGGCCAGCGTCGTCTCGCCGGGAAGTCGGTGGCCCAGGGCCCATTCGCCCTGGCGGATGCGCGTCAGCAGAAGCTGGGCGGTCTGGGCGGCCAGCGGGTGACGCTGAACTTGGGAGGTCATCGAAACCTGTCTACTTGTCTGAGGAGTTGTGGGTATAGTCTAGCCATCATGACGCGCGTTCTCCTCCTTAGCCGCCGCGGCGGGGCCTGAATCGACCGGCCCCCTGTCGTGGGGCTGTGTCGCGCCGGTCGAATTCCAACCCGACCGAAGGCACCCTCATGACAACGTCTGCATTTCCCACCATCAGCACTCCGGCCGGGGAGATCCCGGCGATCGCGCCGGCGTGGAACCGGCAGCGGCATTCGCAAATGCCGTCACATCGCTACGCCAGTGTCTATGACCGCGTGGAAGTCCCACTGGTCCAACGTGATTGGCCCACCGCGCGCATCGACACCGCGCCGCTGTGGGTGCCGGTGGACCTGCGCGACGGCAACCAGGCGCTGGCCGAGCCGATGGACCCGAACCGCAAGCGTCGCTTCTTCGAACTGCTGGTGGCCATGGGCTACAAGGAAATCGAGGTCGGCTATCCGTCCGCTTCGCAGACCGACTTCGACTTCGTCCGCCTGTTGGCCGAATCCGACATCGCCCCGCCGGACGTCACCATCGTGGTGTTCGTCCCGGCGCGCCGTGATCTGATCGAGCGGACGGTGGACTCGGTGCGCGGCATCGAGAACGACGTCGTCATCCATATGTACACGGCCACCGCGCCGACCTGGCGCGACGTCGTGCTGGGTAAGGGCCGGGCCGATCTGCGGGAGCTGATCCTGGCCGGGGCGCGCGACGTCCTCGAACTCGCCGAAGGCATGCCCAACGTCCGGTTCGAATTCTCTCCAGAGGTGTTCAACCTCACCGAACCCGATTATGTGCTGGAGCTGTGCGATGCGGTGACCGGATTGTGGCAGGCCACCCCGGACCGCCCGGTCATCCTGAACCTGCCCGCCACCGTCGAAGTCGCCACCCCGAACGTCTACGCCGACCAGATCGAATACATGCACCGCAACGTGTCTCGTCGTGACAGCGTGATCCTCTCGGTGCACCCGCACAATGACCGGGGCACCGGCATCGCCTGCGCGGAGCTGGCAGTGCTGGCCGGGGCTCAGCGGGTGGAGGGGTGCGTGTTCGGCAACGGGGAACGCACCGGCAACGTCGACATCGCCACTCTCGCACTGAATCTGCATGCCCAAGGGGTGGATCCGATGGTCGACTTCTCCGACATCGACGAGATCGCCCGGACGGTCAGCCACTGCACGCGCATGCCGATCCACGAACGTCATCCCTATGTCGGCGATCTGGTGCACACCGCGTTCTCCGGAACCCATCAGGATGCGATCAAGAAGGGTTTCGCCGAACATCGCGCACGCGCCGCGGCCACCGGGCAGCCGGAGAGCGAAATCGATTGGCGGGTACCGTATCTGCCGATCGACCCGGCCGACATCGGCCGTACCTACGACGCGGTGATCAGGGTGAACTCCCAGTCCGGCAAGGGTGGCATCGCCTACCTGCTGGCCACCGACTACGGACTGGAACTGCCGCGCCGGCTGCAGATCGATTTCGCTCGTCACGTCCAGGCTCACACCGACGAAAGCGGTGCGGAGGTCACCGCCGCCGAACTGTTCGACCTGTTCGAGGCGACCTATCTGGGATCGTCCGGCCCGGTGCAGCTCAAGGACTGGCACACCGGCGGCGACGGCGAAGCAGCGGTCACCGATCTCACGGTGGTGTGTGACGGCCGCACCACCACCAGCAGCCATCGCGGGATCGGCCCGGTGGATGCACTGCGGGCAGCGCTCGAGGAGATCGGCCATCCGGTCGAGGTGCTGAGCCTGACCCAACAATCGATCGGCAGCACCGCCGTCAGCTACCTGGAGTACCGCTCGGCCGATCGCACCGGTTGGGCGTGCGGCCGCAGCGACTCGGTGCTCGCCGCGTCGATGGCGGCGGTGCTGAGGGCGGTCAACGCGCCTTGAGCACTTCCAGCGCCTTGTCGGCGTGGGTGTCCATGCTGATCTCGCTGGAGATGACCTCGAGCACGGTGCGGTCCGTGTCGATGACGAACGTAGTCCGCTTGACGGGCATCAGCTTGCCGAGCAGACCACGCTTCACTCCGAACTGGGCCGCCACCTTGCCCTCGGCGTCCGACAACAGCGGGTAGTCGAAGCTCTGGATCTCGGCGAACTTGGCCTGCTTGGCGACCGGGTCGGTGCTGATGCCGACCCGGTTCGCGCCGGCCGCGGCGAATTCGGCGGCCAGATCCCGGAAGTGACAGGCTTCCTTGGTGCATCCCGGGGTCATCGCCGCCGGGTAGAAGAACAGGACCACCGGGCCGTCGGCGAGCAGGCTCGTCAGGCTGCGCACCGTGCCGGTCTGATCCGGGAGTTCGAACTCGGGAACGGTGTCACCCGTCCTGATCTGTGTCATGGCTGCCCACGCTACGCCGTCTGCCTGCCGGGACCGTGGCGTCGGTCTGGGAGAATTGTTCCCGTGCAATCCACAGCCACCCACGCCTCCGGATCGTCGGGCGCCGGTTCATCGCTTGCGGTCACCACGTCGCGCGAGGATTTCCGCGCGCTGGCCGCCGAGCACCGTGTGGTCCCGGTGACCCGCAAGGTGCTGGCCGACAGCGAGACGCCGCTGTCGGCGTACCGCAAGCTCGCCGCCAACCGCCCCGGCACGTTCCTGCTGGAATCGGCCGAGAACGGCCGTTCGTGGTCACGCTGGTCGTTCATCGGTGCCGGCGCCCCCTCGGCGCTGACGGTCCGGGACAACGAGGCGGTGTGGCTGGGCACCGCGCCCAAGGACGCCCCGAGTGGTGGGGATCCACTGCAGGCCCTGCGCACCACGCTGGATCTGCTGCAGACCGAGGCGATGCCGGACCTGCCGCCGCTGTCCTCCGGGTTGGTGGGCTACTTCGCCTACGACATGGTGCGCCGGCTGGAACGGCTCCCCGAACTGGCAGTGGACGACCTCGGCCTGCCCGACATGGTCCTGCTGCTGGCCACCGACATCGCCGCCGTCGACCATCACGAGGGCACCATCACCCTGATCGCCAATGCGGTGAACTGGAACGGCACCGACGAGCGGGTCGACGAGGCCTATGACGACGCGGTCGCCCGGCTGGATGTGATGACCAGCGCGCTCGGCCAGCCGTTGCCGTCGACCGTGGCGACGTTCAGCCGGCCCCAGCCTGACCACCGGGCGCAGCGCACGGTGGAGGAGTACACCGCGATCGTCGAGAAGCTGGTCGGCGACATCGAGGCCGGGGAAGCCTTTCAGGTGGTGCCGTCGCAGCGCTTCGAGATGGACACCGCCGCCGATCCGCTGGACGTCTACCGGATGCTGCGGGTGACCAACCCGAGCCCGTACATGTACCTGCTCAACGTGCCCGACGCCGATGGTGGCCTGGATTTCTCGGTCGTCGGCTCCAGTCCCGAAGCGCTGGTCACGGTGAAAGACGGTCGGGCCACCACCCACCCGATCGCGGGCACGCGGTGGCGCGGTGCCACCGAGGAAGAAGACGTGCTGCTGGAGAAGGAACTGCTGGCCGACGACAAGGAACGCGCCGAGCACCTGATGCTGGTGGATCTGGGTCGCAACGATCTGGGGCGGGTGTGCCGTCCGGGCACCGTCCGGGTCGAGGACTACAGCCACATCGAGCGCTACAGCCACGTCATGCACCTGGTGTCGACGGTGACCGGCGAGCTGGCCGACGGCAAGACCGCGTTGGACGCGGTGACGGCGTGCTTCCCGGCGGGCACCCTGTCCGGCGCGCCCAAGGTAAGGGCCATGGAGTTGATCGAAGAGGTCGAGAAGACCCGCAGAGGCCTCTACGGCGGGGTGCTGGGATACCTCGACTTCGCCGGCAATGCCGACTTCGCGATCGCCATCCGCACCGCGCTGATGCGCAACGGCACCGCATACGTCCAGGCGGGCGGGGGAGTCGTGGCCGATTCCAACGGCCCCTACGAGTACAACGAGTCGGCGAACAAGGCCAAGGCCGTGCTGAACGCCATCGCCGCCGCTGACACCTTGGCCGAGCCGTGACGCGGTCAGCGCAGGCGCTGTTCGTCGTCGCGGCGGTGGTGCTGTGGGTCGCATCGCGGATGACCTGGGTCTCGGTGACGTCCTTCGACGGGCTTGGCCAACCCAAGACCACGACGTTGACCGGTGCCACCTGGTCGACGGCGTTGATTCCGCTGGCGTTGCTGGTGCTGGCGGCCGCAGTCGCGGCGCTGGCCGTGCACGGTTGGGCCCTACGGTTGCTGGCCCTGCTCATCGCCGCCGCCAGCGCCGGTATGGGGTACCTGGGGATCAGCCTGTGGGCGGTCAAGGATGTCGCGCAGCGGGCCGCTGACCTGGCAGTCGTTCCGCTGTCGCAGCTGACGGCGACCGGGGGCGGAACCAGCCGCTCCTATGGGGGCGCGGTGCTGACGCTGATAGCGGCGGTGTGCGCGTTGGCCGGCGCGGTGCTGCTGATGCGCTCGGCCAACAGTGCGAAACGCGGCGTTGCCGGTCGCTATGCGGCACCCGCGGCGCGGCGCGAGGCAGCCAGGAGCGACACCGGTGATGAGCCGATGTCGGAGCGAATGCTGTGGGATGCGCTGGATGAAGGTCACGATCCGACCGGTGACGACAGTGATCCGGACAATAAGGGCCGGTGAATGGTGACGGTGTGGCGACGGCTACCCTTCCAGGGAGGGCAACCGGGATCGGCCCGGAGGCACCAGAAAGGAACCGACGGGCGATGAGTTCGGCCACAGTGCTCGACTCCATTATCGAGGGAGTCCGCGCCGACGTTGCCGCCCGCGAGGCCGTGATCAGCCTGGCTGACATCAAGGCGCGGGCCCAGGATGCACCACCGCCGCTCAACGTGATGGCGGCGTTGCAGGAACCGGGAATTGCCGTGATCGCCGAGGTGAAGCGGGCGAGCCCGTCTCGGGGCGAGCTGGCCAACATCGCCGACCCGGCAGAGCTGGCCCAGGCCTACCAGGCCGGCGGCGCGCGGGTGATCAGTGTGCTCACCGAGCAGCGCAGGTTCAACGGCTCGCTGGCGGACCTGGACGCGGTGCGGGCCGCGGTGTCAATCCCGGTGCTGCGCAAGGACTTTATCGTCAAGCCGTACCAGATCCATGAGGCCCGGGCGCATGGCGCCGACCTGCTCCTGCTGATCGTGGCGGCCCTGGAACAGTCCGTGCTGGAATCGCTACTGGAACGCACGGAATCCCTCGGGATGACCGCCCTGGTGGAGGTTCACACCGAGGAAGAGGCGGACCGGGCACTCCAGGCCGGGGCCAAGGTGATCGGTGTCAACGCGCGCGATCTCAAGACGCTCGAGGTCGACCGCGACTGCTTCGCCCGGATCGCGCCGGGGCTGCCCAGCAACGTCATCCGCGTCGCCGAGTCCGGGGTCCGCGGCACCGCTGACCTTCTCGCCTATGCCGGCGCGGGTGCCGACGCCGTGCTGGTCGGTGAGGGCCTGGTGACCAGCGGAGATCCCCGCAGCGCGGTCGCCGATCTGGTTACCGCCGGCACGCACCCGTCCTGCCCGAAACCGGCTCGCTGAACCAGGTATGAGCCGCTCGCACGAAAAGACACTTTGATGGCGGATCTCGCGGGGCCCGAGTTGCCCCGGTCCAGCGCAGGCGTCGCCGAACGCACCGTGCACGATCCCGACGCCCGGGGTCATTTCGGCTCCTACGGCGGCCGGTTGGTTCCCGAAGCACTGATGGCGGTGATCGAAGAAGTCACCGCCGCCTATGAGAAGGCCCGTGGTGATCAAGCCTTCCTCGATGAGCTCGACCGCCTGCAGCGCCACTACAGCGGCCGTCCGTCACCGCTGTACGAGGCCACCCGGCTGTCCGAGCACGCCGGTGGGGCGCGCATCTTCCTCAAGCGAGAAGACCTGAACCACACGGGTTCTCACAAGATCAACAATGTGCTTGGGCAGGCGTTGCTGGCGCGGCAGATGGGCAAGACCCGCGTCATCGCCGAGACCGGCGCCGGCCAGCACGGGGTAGCCACCGCGACCGCGTGCGCCCTGCTCGGGCTGGAATGCATCATCTACATGGGCGCGGTGGACACCGCCCGCCAGGCCCTCAACGTCGCGCGGATGCGCCTGCTCGGCGCCACCGTCGTCTCGGTAGAAGCCGGCTCCAAGACCCTCAAGGACGCGATCAACGAGGCGTTCCGGGACTGGGTCACCAACGCCGACAACACCTATTACTGCTTCGGCACGGCCGCGGGCCCGCACCCGTTCCCGCTCATGGTCCGCGATTTCCAGCGCATCATCGGTATGGAGGCCCGGGCTCAGATCCTCGATCAGGCCGGCCGGCTGCCCGACGCGGTCACGGCCTGCGTGGGTGGTGGTTCGAACGCGATCGGCGTCTTCCACGCGTTCATCGACGACCCGGCGGTGCGCTTGGTCGGTTTCGAGGCCGCCGGCGACGGTGTGGAAACCGGGCGCCACGCCGCGACATTCACCGGTGGCTCACCGGGCGCGTTCCAGGGATCGTTCTCCTACCTTTTGCAGGACGAGGATGGCCAGACGATCGAATCGCATTCGATCTCGGCGGGTCTGGATTACCCGGGTGTCGGTCCCGAACACGCCTTCCTCAAGGACATCGGCCGCGCGGAGTACCGCCCGGTCACCGATACCGAGGCGATGGACGCGTTCTCGTTGTTGTGCCGCAGTGAGGGCATCATTCCGGCGATCGAGTCGGCGCACGCGGTGGCGGGCGCCCTCAAACTCGGCCCGGAACTCGGCAGCGGAGCGATCATCGTGGTGAACTTGTCCGGGCGTGGTGACAAGGACGTCGAGACCGCGGCCAAGTGGTTCGGATTGCTCGACGAGGGGAGTGCGGGATGAGCCGGCTGGCCGAGCTGTTCGACGGCTGCCGCGCCGAGGGTCGTGCCGCACTGATCGGCTACCTGCCGACCGGGTTCCCCGACGTGCAGACGTCGATCGCTGCGATGACCGCGATGGTCGAATCCGGTTGCGACCTGGTGGAAGTGGGCGTGCCCTACTCGGATCCGGGCATGGACGGACCCACCATCGCCGCCGCCACCGAGATGGCCCTCGCCGGTGGTGTGCGTGTGCGTGACACCCTGGCGGCGGTCGAGGCGGTCAGTAACGCCGATGGTCGTGCCGTGGTGATGACCTACTGGAACCCGGTGTTGCGCAAGGGTGTTGACGTGTTCGCGCGTGATCTGGCCTCTGCCGGCGGCTATGGCTTGATCACCCCCGATCTGATTCCCGAGGAAGCCGACGACTGGATCGCGGCCTCCGAAGCACACAATCTCGACCGGATCTTCCTGGTCGCCCCGTCCTCGACGCCGGAACGGCTCGCGGCCACGGTGAGCGCCTCCCGAGGCTTCGTCTACGCCGCGTCGACCATGGGTGTGACCGGCGCGCGGGACGTGGTCTCGAACGCGGCGCCAGAGTTGGTGCAGCGCATCAAGGAACTGTCCGACATCCCCGTCGGGGTGGGGCTCGGCGTCCGCTCGGGAGCACAGGCAGCCGAGATCGGCGCGTACGCCGACGGCGTCATCGTCGGGTCGGCACTGGTGTCGGCCCTGCAGGAGGGGCTGGACGCGGTCCGTCGCCTCACCGAAGAACTGGCCAGCGGTGTGAGGCAGAGGATTTCAGCTTGACCACTACGGTGCTCGCGTACTTGCCCAGCCCGTCTCAGGGCGTCTGGCATCTGGGCCCGGTGCCGATCCGCGCGTACGCGCTCTGCATCATCGTGGGCATCGTCGCGGCGCTGATCATCGGCGACCGGCGTTGGCAGGCGCGCGGCGGCCAGGCCGGCGTCATCTACGACATCGCCTTGTGGGCAGTACCTTTCGGTCTGGTCGGCGGCCGGCTCTATCACGTCCTGACGGACTGGCCCAAGTACTTCGGTCCGGGCGGCAAGGGCCTCGGGGCCGCATTCCAGGTCTGGGAAGGCGGTCTGGGGATCTGGGGCGCCGTCGCACTCGGCGGCGTCGGCGCCTGGATCGGCTGCCGGTCCCGCGGAATTCCGCTGCCCGCCTTCGGCGACGCGATCGCTCCCGGCATCATCCTGGCCCAGGCCATCGGGCGGCTCGGCAACTACTTCAATCAAGAGCTCTACGGCGGCGACACCACGCTGCCGTGGGGTCTGGAGATATACCAGCGACTCAATGCCGCCGGACAGGTCGACTACCTCAACGGGGTGTCCACCGGCGAGGTCCTGCGGGTCGTTCACCCCACATTTCTCTATGAATTGCTGTGGAACCTCCTGGTTTTCGCGCTCCTGATCTGGGCCGACCGCAGATTCAAACTGGGCCACGGGCGGCTGTTCGCCCTCTACGTGGCGGGCTATTGCGCGGGTCGGTTCCTCGTCGAGCTGATGCGCACCGATCCGGCGACCGAATTCGCCGGCATCCGGGTCAACACCTTCACCTCGACGTTCGTCTTCATCGGCGCTGTCGTCTACATCATGCTGGCGACCAAGGGCCGGGAAGACCCGGCCACGTTGGCGGGCAAGAGCGATGAAGAAGAAGTCGAGGACGAGTCGGTCGTCGACGAATTCGGCAAGGAACTTGTCGCTGCGGCAGCCACCACCGGGGTGGTCGCTGCCGCAACCGTGGCCGGACAAGACGACGAGGACGAGAACGCCGAGGATGCCGACCACATGCATCCGGACGAGGTCGGCGCCAGCGAAGATGACGGAGCCGAAGCGGCTGCCGCCATCGAATTGAAGGCGATCCCGACTGAGCCTGACGAGGCTGCCGACGAGGGCGAAGAGGGCGAGGAGCCCGGCGAACCCGAGGAAGGCGCCGACGAAGCGGCGGCCGATGAGGCTGCTGATGTCGACGAAGCGGCTACAGACGAAGCTGCCGACGTCGAGGCTGTCGCCGAGGCCGAATCGGAGGAAGCCGACGAGGAATCGGTCGAAGAGGCGTCCGCCGATGAGATCGCTGACGTTGAGGCTGTCGCCGAGGCCGAATCGGAGGAATCCGAGGAGCAGCCGGCTGAGGAAGCTGTCGACGCCGAGGCCGCCGAGGAAGCGATTGCCGATGAGGCTGCATCCGAGGACGGGCTCGTCGAGACCGAGGCGGAAGCCCAAGCTGCGGTAGCCGACGTGGATGTCGAGCCGGAGGCCGCCGTTGACGGCGAAGGGGCAACTGGCGAAGCCGAGGCCGTCGACGCCGAGGGTGCGGTGGACGCCGTGTCCTCGGATTCGGGAGAGGCTGTCGAAGAGTCTGACGCCGATGCGGAAGACGACGGAGCGGCTGCCGAAGAACTCGCCGATGAGGACACGTCGGACCAGGAGTCCGTTGAGGCGGAAGCTGAGTCCGAATCGGAAGCTGAGTCCGAGGTGGCAGACGAAGAGCAGCAGCCCGGCGATGACGCCGCTGAGCCGGAAACAACTGCAGCTGAGGCCGCCGAAGTCGTTGTTGAGCCTGCCGACGAGGGTGAGGCCGGCGCGGACGCCGAGCCCGCCGGGTCCTCGGATTCGGGAGAGGCTGTCGAAGAGTCTGACGCCGATGCGGAAGACGACGGAGCGGCTGCTGAAGAACTCGCCGATGAGGGCACGTCGGACCAGGAGTCCGTTGAGGCGGAAGCTGAGTCCGAATCGGAAGCTGAGTCCGAGGTGGCAGACGAAGAGCAGCAGCCCAGCGATGAGGACGTCGAGCCGGAAACAGCCGCAGCCGCTGCGGATGTCGAGATCGCGGACGAGGCCGCCGACGAGGACGAGGCGGAGGACACCTCGACCGAGGCCGCGGCCGATGCTGAGTCAGCCGCAGCCGAGCCTGTCGAGTCGGTAGACACGCCTGACGTCGTGGTCGACGAGGAGGCCGAAGCGGAGTTGGCGGCGGACGCCGCAGCGGCCGCGGAGACCGAGGAACACGACACCGAGATTGCCGAAGTCTCCGACACCGACGAAGGCTCCGCACCCGCTGAATCCGACGCCGAGTCGGTCGACGAACCGGCTGCCGATGGCGAGACCGAGCAGGACACCGCCGATGAGGATATCGAGCCGGATGCGGAAGTCGACATCGATGAATCCGAGGCTGAAGCCGAAGCCGATGTGACCGAAGATTCGGAGGCGGACGAGGCAGCGGAGCCCGCTCCCGAGGACACCGACGCTGACGCCGAGGAGTCCGATGAGCAGGAGGCGGACACCGGCGCCGGTGGCGAGGCGCCCGCCGCCGTCGAGCAGCCCGAGCCGGCTCAGAGCGGTGGCCGGGTGCGTCGGTGGTTCCGACGCAACCGGTAGGTACCGGCACTCTGGCATCCTGGCTGTATGACTGATCCGTCGCAGTCCGGAAGTCCCTCGGGCGACCCGCAGCCGGCCAGTTTTCCGCCGCCGGCCGGCTACCCTCCACCCGGGTACCCGCCGTATCCGATGTACGTCGATCCGAGTGCGCCCTATGGCCGTCATCCGATCACCGGTGAGCCGTACTCGGACAAATCGAAGGTGGTTGCCGGCTTGCTGCAGCTGCTCGGTCTGTTCGGCCTGGTGGGCATCGGGCGCATCTATCTCGGCGAGACGGCTTTCGGTATCGCTCAGCTGGTCGTCGGCCTTGTCACCTGCGGTATCGGTGCGGTGATCTGGGGAATCGTCGATGCGGTCCTGATTCTCACCGACAAGGTCCGCGACCAGTACGGGCGTCCACTGCGCGATGGAACCTAGCGGTCGCACCTCCACGAGCGCGCGGCGGTACACGCTGCTGGCCGGGGGTGTGCTCGGTGCCGGCGCGCTGACCTACATCGGCGTCGCCGATCCGCATCGCGCGGGCTTTCTGTTCCCCGGATGCCCGTTCAAGGCCGTGACCGGGTGGAACTGCCCGGCCTGCGGTGGTCTGCGGATGACCCACGACCTGCTGCACGGCGACCTGGGGGCCGCTGTCGTCGACAACGTGTTCGCCCTGGTCGGCCTGCCCCTGCTGGCCGTCTGGTTGCTGGTGCGGTGGCGGCTGGGCAGGAAGCTGTTCCCTTTGCCGGTGGTGGTGACCATCGTCGTGGCGGTGGTGATCTGGACCGTGGTGCGTAACCTGCCAGGCTTCCCGTTGGTGCCTACGCTAAGCACTCAGTAGCACCCCACCTGCGCTGATACACTGGCACTTCGGGCCGGTGCAGTCCCGGGACCAGGATGTTCCGGACTTGCGGAGGTGCGATCAAGTGCTGTTCTCGGCATTGCCAGATGCGCAGGGGCTGTATGACCCTGCCAATGAGGCCGATTCCTGCGGCGTGGCCATGATCACCGATATTCAGGGACGTCGCTCCCACGGCATCGTCACCGACGGTCTGACCGCTCTCGAGCACCTCGAACACCGGGGTGCGGCCGGGGCCGAACCGAACAGCGGCGACGGCGCCGGCATCCTGCTGCAACTTCCCGTCGAACTGCTGCGTGAGGTGGTCGACTTCGCGCTGCCGAGGCCCGCCGCCGACGGCAGCAACACCTTCGCCGCCGGGATCTGTTTCCTGCCTCAGGATGAGGACGCGCGCAGTGCCGCCCGCGCCCGCATCGAGGCGTTGGCCGCCGAGGAAGGCCTCGAGGTTCTGGGCTGGCGCCCGGTGCCGGTGGATCCGGACGGTGCAGGCATCGGATTGACCGCGCTGGGCTGTATGCCGCACATGTCCCAGCTGTTCGTCGCCACACCGGCGGCCGACGGCGTCCGTGAGGGTGGCATCGCGCTGGATCGTTTGGTCTACCCGCTGCGCAAGCGGGCCGAGCAGGCCACCGGCGCCGATGCGGTCTACTTCGCATCGCTGTCCAGCCGGACCATCGTCTACAAGGGCATGCTGACGACGATGCAGCTGCCGCAGTATTTTCCGGATCTGCGGGACGAGCGCTGCATGAGCGCGATCGCGATCGTGCACAGTCGCTTCTCGACCAACACCTTTCCGTCCTGGCCGTTGGCGCATCCGTTCCGGTTCGTCGCGCACAACGGCGAGATCAACACCGTGCGCGGCAACCGCAACCGGATGCACGCCCGGGAGGCCCTGCTGGCCAGTGCCCACATCCCCGGCGATCTGAGCCGGTTGTCACCGATCTGCACCCCGGATGCCTCCGACTCCGCGTCGTTCGACGAGGTGCTCGAGCTCCTTCATCTGGGCGGGCGCAGCCTGCCGCATGCGGTGCTGATGATGATTCCCGAGGCGTGGGAGAACGCCACCACGATGGATGCCGCCGAGCGGGCGTTCTGGAAGTTCCATGCCTCGCTGATGGAACCGTGGGACGGACCGGCCTGCGTGACCTTCACCGACGGCACGGTGGTGGGTGCGGTGTTGGACCGCAACGGGTTACGTCCGGGCCGGTGGTGGCGGACCGTCGACGACCGCGTCATCCTGGCCAGCGAGAGCGGGGTGCTCGATGTGCCGTCGGGGGAGATCGTCGCCAAAGGTCGTCTGCAGCCGGGCAAGATGTTCCTGGTCGACACCGCCGCCGGGCGGATCGTCGGCGACGACGAGATCAAGGAACAGCTGGCCGCGGCCGAACCCTATGCCGAGTGGCTGCATTCGGGTCTGCTGGACCTCAACACGCTGCCCGAGCGGTCGCGGATCCACCCGAACCACGAATCGGTGGTCCGGCGGCAGATCGCCTTCGGCTACACCGAAGAGGAACTCCGGATCCTGCTGACGCCGATGGCGGCCTCCGGTGGCGAGCCGCTCGGTTCGATGGGAACCGATACTCCGGTCGCGGTCCTCTCGAAGCGGTCACGGCTGCTCTATGACTACTTCGTCGAACTGTTCGCGCAGGTGACCAACCCGCCGTTGGACGCCATCCGCGAAGAGGTGGTGACCTCGATGGCCCGGGTCATGGGGCCCGAGGAGAACCTGCTGGAACCCACGGCCGCGTCCTGTCGCCAGATCGTGTTGCGTTGGCCGGTTCTCGACAACGACGAGTTGGGCAAGATCGTCCACATCAACGACGACGGTGAGCATCCGGGTCTGCGCACTGCGGTGCTGCGTGCGCTCTACGACGTCGAACGCGGTGGGGAAGGGCTGGCCGAAGCGCTCGACGACCTCCGGATGCGGGCCACCGACGCCATCGCCAAAGGTGCTCGCACCCTGGTGATCTCCGATCGGGACTCGGATCACACGCGGGCCCCGATCCCGTCGTTGCTGGCGGTGTCGGCTGTGCACCACCATCTGGTGCGCACCAAAGAGCGCACCAAGGTGGCATTGGTGGTGGAAAGCGGCGACGCCCGCGAGGTTCATCACATCGCGATGCTGATCGGATTCGGTGCCGCCGCGGTCAACCCGTATCTGGCGTTCGAGTCGATCGAGGACCTGATCCGCGAGGGTGAGCTCACGGGCATCGAAACCGCGACCGCCGTGCGTAACTACGTCAAGGCGTTGGGCAAGGGCGTGGTCAAGGTGATGAGCAAGATGGGCATCTCCACGGTCGCCTCCTATACCGCCGCACAGGTTTTCGAGGCAATCGGGTTGAGCCGCGAAGTGGTCGACGAATACTTCGCCGGTACCACGAGCCAGCTCGGCGGTGTCGGCTTGGACGTGTTGGCCGAGGAGGTCAAGCTGCGTCACCGGCGCGCCTACCCGGAGAACCCCACCGAGCGGGTGCACCGCCGCCTGGAGGTCGGCGGTGAATACGCGTTCCGCCGTGAGGGCGAACTGCACCTGTTCACCCCCGAAGTTGTGTTCCTGCTTCAGCATTCGACCCGTACCGGGCGCCGCGACATCTTCGCCAGATATTCCGAGGAGGTCGATCGGCTGTCGCGTGAAGGCGGGACGCTGCGCGGGCTGTTCGAGTTCAAGAAGGGGCTGCGGCCTCCGGTGCCACTGGACGAGGTCGAGCCGGTCGAGGCGATCGTGACCCGGTTCAACACCGGGGCGATGAGCTACGGCTCCATTTCGGCAGAGGCCCACGAGACCATGGCGATCGCCATGAACAACCTCGGCGGGCGGTCCAACAGCGGGGAAGGCGGCGAGGACGTCGACCGGCTCTACGATCCGCGCCGGCGCAGTGCGGTCAAGCAGGTGGCGTCGGGGCGCTTCGGTGTCACCAGCGACTATCTGGTGAACGCCACCGACATCCAGATCAAGATGGCCCAGGGCGCCAAACCCGGTGAGGGTGGCCAGCTTCCGGGCTACAAGGTGTATCCCAGCATCGCCAAGACCAGGCACTCCACACCCGGTGTGGGCTTGATCTCGCCGCCCCCGCACCACGACATCTACTCGATCGAGGATCTCGCCCAGCTCATCCACGATCTGAAGAACGCCAATGACCAAGCCCGCATTCACGTGAAGCTGGTCAGCAGCGTCGGGGTCGGCACGGTCGCGGCCGGGGTGTCCAAGGCGCACGCCGACGTGGTGCTGATTTCCGGGTACGACGGCGGTACCGGTGCGGCGCCGCTGACCTCGCTCAAGCACGCCGGGGCGCCGTGGGAAATCGGCCTGGCCGATACCCAGCAGACGTTGGTGCTCAACGGTTTGCGTGACCGCATCACCGTGCAGTGCGACGGCGGCATGCGCAGCGCGCGCGACGTGATCGTGGCGGCGTTGCTCGGCGCCGAGGAGTTCGGATTCGCCACGGCGCCGCTGGTGGTGTCTGGCTGCATCATGATGCGGGTCTGCCACCTCGACACCTGCCCGGTCGGAGTGGCCACCCAGAACCCTGAGCTGCGGGCACGGTTCAACGGCAAGCCCGAATTCGTGGAGAACTTCTTCACGTTCATCGCCGAGGACATCCGTCGCTACCTCGCCGAGTTGGGATTCCGCAGCATCGACGAGGCCGTCGGGCACGCCGAGGTTCTCGATACGGATCCCGGTGTGGCGCACTGGAAGAGCCGTGGGCTGGACCTCAGTCCCATCTTCGCGCTGCCGACCGATGCCGACGGCAACCCGCTGCCACAGCGGCGGCGGGTGCGCGACCAGGACCACGGGCTCGACCAGGCCCTGGACCGCACCCTGATCCAACTCGCCGAGGGTGCGCTGGAGGATGCCCTTCCGGTCCGCCTGGAACTTCCCGTCCGCAACGTCAACCGGACGGTGGGCACCCTGCTGGGGGCCGAGGTGACCCGACGCTACGGCGCGGCCGGGTTGCCCGACAACACCATCCACGTCACCTTGACCGGGTCGGCCGGACAATCGATCGGTGCGTTCCTGCCGCCGGGGATCACCTTGGAACTGATCGGTGACGCCAACGACTATGTGGGCAAGGGTCTTTCCGGTGGCCGGGTGATCGTGCGGCCGCCCGACGATGTGCTGTTCCTGCCCGAAGACAACGTGATCGCAGGCAACACCCTGCTCTACGGCGCGATCTCGGGCGAGGTCTACCTGCGGGGCCGGGTCGGCGAGCGGTTCTGTGCCCGCAACTCGGGAGCCCTGGCCGTCGTGGAGGGTGTCGGCGACCACGCATGTGAGTACATGACCGGGGGCCGGGTGGTGATCCTGGGCAAGACCGGGAGGAACCTGGCCGCCGGCATGTCCGGTGGCATCGCGTTTGTGCTCGGGTTGGACCCGGCCAAGGTCAATACCGAGATGGTCGAGCTGCAGCGCCTGGAAGCCGAGGATCTGGCCTGGCTGCACGATGTGGTGGCCCGGCACGCGCGGTTTACCGACAGCACCTTGGCTTCCTCGATCTTGGCTGACTGGCCAAGGCGCAGTACGCAATTCACCAAAGTAATGCCCACCGACTACCAGCGTGTGCTGCAGGCGACCCGGATGGCCAAGGCCGAGGGTCGGGATGTGGACAGCGCGATCATGGAGGCCAGCCGTGGCTGATCCGACCGGATTTCTCCGGGTGCCGAAGATCGAGGCGGCCAAGCGGCCCGTCGAGGAACGGGTGGGGGACTGGCGCGAGGTGTACGAGCGCGAGGATCCCCAAGAGCGGGCCGGTGAAGTGTCGCAGCAGGCGCGACGCTGCATGGACTGCGGGATCCCGTTCTGCCACTCCGGCAAGGCGGGCTGTCCATTGGGCAACCTGATCCCGGAGTGGAACGATCTCGTGCGGCGTGGCCGTTGGGACGCGGCCAGTGATCGGCTGCACGCCACCAACAACTTCCCGGAGTTCACCGGCCGGCTGTGCCCGGCACCGTGTGAGGCGGCGTGCGTGCTGTCCATCGCCGAGGAGCAGACCGGCGGCAGCGTGACGATCAAGCGGATCGAGCAGACGATCGCGGACCGGGCGTGGATGAGCGGCACGGTCGAACCGCAGCCGGCGGCGATCTCCACGGGCAAGAGTGTCGCCGTGGTCGGTTCCGGGCCGGCGGGTTTGGCTGCCGCACAACAACTCACCCGTGCCGGCCACGAGGTGACGGTCTACGAGCGCGACGATCGGGTCGGTGGCCTGCTGCGCTACGGGATCCCCGAGTACAAGCTGGAGAAGTCGGTGCTCAACCAGCGGCTGGCCCAGATGCGGGCCGAGGGTACCCGGTTCGTCACCGAATGCGAGGTCGGGGTCGATCTCACGGTCGAGCAGTTACGTCAACGCCACCAGGCGGTGGTCCTCGCGGTCGGGGCGTTGCGGGGCCGCGACAACGACGTTCCCGGACGCGAGCTCGACGGCGTGCACCTGGCCATGGAGCATCTGGTGCCGGCCAACCGCGAATGCGAGGGAGATGCGTCCTCGCCCCTGTCGGCCGCGGGCAAGCATGTGGTGATCATCGGTGGCGGTGACACCGGCGCCGACTGCCTGGGCACCGCGCACCGCCAGGGTGCGGCGTCGGTGACACAGCTCGACTACAACACCGAGCCGCCCGAGACCCGCGACGAGGCGGTGTCGCCCTGGCCGACGTGGCCACTGGTGCTGCGCACCTCGCCGGCGCATGCCGAGGGCGGTGCGCGCCGGTTCGAGGTGGCGGTGCAGCGGTTCATCGGCGACGACAGCGGCCATGTGCGGGCCATCGAGATCGCCGAGGTCAGGGTGACCAGGGATGCCGAGGGGCGGCGTGAGATCACCCCGGTGGGCGAGTCGCTGCAGATTCCCTGTGATCTGGCCCTGCTGGCCATCGGGTTCGAGGGCGTCGAGCACATGCCGCTGCTGGACGGGCTGAACCTGAAACTGACCCGGCGCGGCACCCTGTCGTGCGGTTCGGACTGGCAGACCGACGCCCCGGGGGTCTTCGTCTGTGGTGACGCCCATCGCGGCGCCTCGCTGGTGGTGTGGGCGATCGCGGAGGGCCGCAGTGCCGCACACGCGGTGGATGCCTACCTGATGGGTGAGTCGGATCTGCCGTCGCCGGTGCGACCCGGCACCCTGCCGCTGGCCGTCATCTGAATCGATTAACGACTATGCTGACATGACGTGAGCAGACGCGGAAAAATCGTTTGTACGCTTGGCCCGGCTACCAGCACGGATGAGACGGTACGGGCGCTCGTCGAGGCGGGTATGGACGTCGCCCGGCTGAACTTCAGCCACGGTGATTACTCCGACCACGAGGCGTCCTACAAGCGGGTGCGGGCGGCATCGGATGCCACCGGACGCGCTGTGGGCATCCTCGCCGACCTTCAGGGCCCCAAGATCCGGTTGGGCCGATTCGCCGAGGGCCCCACCTACTGGGCGACCGGCGAGTCGGTGCGGATCACCGTCGACGAATGCGAGGGCAACCACGACCGGGTGTCGACCACCTACAAGCTGCTGGCCGCCGATGCGAAGGCCGGTGACCGCCTGCTGGTCGATGACGGCAAGGTCGGCCTGGTCGTCGACGAGATCGACGGCAACGACGTGGTCTGCACCGTCACCGAAGGCGGGCCGGTCAGCAACAACAAGGGCCTGTCGCTGCCCGGGATGAACGTGTCGGTGCCGGCGCTGTCCGAGAAGGACATCGACGATCTTGAGTTCGCGTTGCGGCTGGGCGTGGATCTGATCGCACTGTCGTTCGTGCGTTCTCCCGCCGACATCGAGCTGGTCCACGAAGTGATGGACCGGGTCGGCCGGCGTGTACCGGTGATCGCCAAGCTGGAGAAGCCCGAGGCGGTGGAAAACCTCGAGGCCATCGTGTTGGCATTCGACGCGGTGATGGTGGCCCGTGGCGATCTGGGCGTCGAGCTGCCACTCGAGGAAGTGCCGCTGGTGCAGAAGCGCGCGATCCAGATGGCAAGGGAGAACGCCAAACCCGTCATCGTCGCGACTCAGATGCTGGAGTCGATGCTGGAGAACTCCCGGCCCACGCGGGCTGAGGCCTCCGACGTCGCCAACGCCGTGCTCGACGGGGCCGACGCGGTGATGCTGTCCGGCGAGACCTCGGTCGGCAAGTACCCCTTGGAGGCCGTCAGGACGATGGCCCGGATCATCACGGCGGTCGAGGACAACTCGGTGTCGGTGCCGCCGCTGACCCACACCCCCCGGACCAAGCGCGGTGTCATCTCCTACGCGGCGCGCGACATCGGTGAGCGGCTCGATGCCAAGGCGTTGGTGGCGTTCACCCAGTCCGGGGACACCGTGCGCCGCCTGGCCCGGCTGCACACCCCGCTTCCGGTGCTGGCGTTCACCGCGCTGCCCGAGGTGCGCAGTCAGCTGGCGCTGACGTGGGGCACGGAGACGTTCATCGTGCCGCAGATGTCGAACACCGACGACATGATCCGCCAGGTGGACAAGTCACTGCTGGATCTGGGCCGCTACAAGCGCGGGGAGCTGGTGGTCATCGTCGCAGGCGCGCCGCCGGGCACAGTAGGCTCCACGAATCTGATCCACGTGCACCGCATCGGCGAGGACGACGTCTAGCGGGCGCCGGTTCGCCGAACGCCGGGTCCGTTGCCCGGTTGAGAAACCTCGGAAAGGGCTTCCTTGACACACCCGGATTTCGAGGAGCTGCTGGCTGTTCTCGATCTGAATCGCGTCGACGACAACCTGTTCATCGGCTCGCATCCGAGTAAGAACCCGGTGCGCACGTTCGGTGGGCAGATGGTCGCGCAGGCGTTCGTCGCGGGCGGCCGCACGCTGGAGCACAAGCTTTCCCCGAGTGCGTTGAATGCGCACTTCATCGCCGGTGGCGATCCGGAGAAGGATCTGGAGTTCCACGTCGTGCGGCTGCGCGACGAGCGCCGCTTCGCCAACCGCCGGGTGGATGTCATGCAGGACGGCAACCTGCTGACCACGGTGATGCTGTCGTACATGAACGCGGGCCGCGGGCTGGAGCACAGCGTGCCTGCGCCCGAGGTTCCGCATCCGGACACACTGCCCAAGATCGACGAACTGCTGCGGGGCTATGAGAAGACGGTGCCGTTGTTCGTCGAGGCGTTGCGCCCGATCGAATGGCGATACACCAACGATCCGTCCTGGGTGATGCGGAAGAAGGGCGGCAAGCTCGACCACAACCGGGTGTGGCTCAAGACCGAAGGCATGATGCCCAGCGATCCCGTGCTGCACGGCGCCGCCCTCGTGTACTCATCGGACACGACCGTCCTCGATTCGATCATCACCACTCACGGGCTGTCCTGGGGTTTCGACCGGATCTTCGCGGTGACGATGAATCATTCGGTGTGGTTCCACCGGCCGATCAAGTTCGACGAGTGGGTGCTGTACTCGACCACGTCGCCGGTCGCCGCGGAATCCCGCGGACTCGGTACCGGACACTTCTTCGACGAGTCCGGTCACCTGTTGGCGACGGTGGTGCAGGAGGGGATCGTCAAATATTTCCCCGGCGCCGCCACGTCGTGAGCCGGGTCAGCGGGTCGGGGTGGGCGTGACGCCGAACGAGTCTTCGACGCGTCGCTGGAGCTCTTCCTCGCACAGCTGCTGGGCGGTCTGGTCCTCGCCGGCCTGCTGCATGCACTGCACGTAGTCGTCACCGCCGACGTCGTCGAACCACCGTTGGCCCCAGTACACCCAGATGCCGACGAACACGAGCGACAACACGCATGCGATGGCGCCGAGCACGATGCCGGACAGAGCCACCCCGCCATTGGTGGCTTCGCCACGCCGGCTGCGGCCGCGGGCCACGAATCCGAGGATCACCGCGGTGATGCCGAACATCAGCCCGCCGACCACCGACCACACCAGCACCAGCCCGATCACCGCGACGATCAGGGCCGCGATGCCCAGCCCGTTGGCCGGGCCGCGCGGGCTGGGTTGCATGGGATAGCCGCCGTACGGCGGGGCCGGCGGGTAGCCACCCGGGTACATGCCCGGGGGTGGCGGGTACGGATACCCCGGCGGTGGGGGAGGCCCGGACGGTTGCGGCTCGTCAGACCCGGGCGGGTTGGCTCGCTCGTCGGTCATAACTGTGAGGCTACCCGCCGACGGCGCCGGTGGGTTGTGGACAGCCGAGGACGGGGCAGTCGAGCGTGTCCGGCAGATGGTGGGTGGCGACGACGACGGTCCGGTCGGCGGCGAACCACTCTCCCGGAGTGAGGATTTCGACCAGGATGCGTTCACCGTCGGCGGCGTCGAGGTTTTCGGTGGGTTCGTCGAGCAGGACGACGGGGAAATCCGAGATCAACACCCTGGCCAACAGCAGGCGACGCCGCTGCCCGGCCGACACCGCGGTGTGCCCGCCCTCCAGCACGGTGCCCAATCCTTCGGGCAGCCCGGCAAGCCAGTCGGCGAGGCCGACACGACGGATCGCCGAGAGCAATTCGGTGTCGGTGGCATCGCCGCGCACGACGAGCAGGTTGTCCCGGATCGTGGTCTCGAAGATGTGTGCGTCCTCGGCGAAGAACGCGGCCCGGCCCGGGGTGGTGTTGAGCCGGTCGGCCAGTGACATGAGCAAGGTGGTCTTCCCTGAGCCGCTGGGTCCGACGACGGCCAGCTGACCACCGGCGGGCAGCTCGACCGCGGGCGCCGCCGGGCGGTCACGCAGCTGACCGCCTTCGGTGATCTCGAGCAGGCGCCGGGCGGCGATCCGCGCCTTGGTGAGCCCGACAGCGGCATCGGGCAGGGCGGTCGTCGCCTCGAACGCCGACAGCGGCAGCAACATCAGGATGGCCAGGGTGGTGGGTGCGGTCGTCGGCGCCAGTGCGATGCCCGCGACGACGGCGCCCAGGACGCTGGCGCCGATGGCGATGCTGGGCATCGCGGCGGCCAGTGCGGCCGGGGACGCCGCCCGGTCGGCGGCGTGACCCCACTCGCGGTGGTGGCGCTCGACGGTGGCGATGACCCCGTCGAGACGTCCACTCACCCGCAACTCGGGGGCGTGTTCCAGTGCGAGCATGGTGGCGGAGTCCCGGTCGCTACGGTGTTGAACGGCAACGGATTCCGCTGCGGCAACGGCACGGGCGGTGATCGCCGGTGCGGCTGCTCCGGCAATCAGCAGGCACAGCGCCAGTATCGCGGCGGCACCCGGCGAGATCAACGCGATGACGCCCACGGCGGCGCAACTGAGCACCGTGGCCACCACGATCGGCAGCACCGAGCGCACCACCACGTCGGCGAGCTCGTCGACGGAGCTGCCGACCCGCGTCACCAATTCGCCGCTGGAGAGCCGCATCGCGACATCCTCGGGACCTTCGGCGAGCTTGCGGTACAGGCCGGTGCGCGCATTGGCGGCCGCCCGCAGCGCGGTGTCGTGCGCGGCCAGACGCTGACAGTACCCGAGCACGCCACGTGAAATGCCCAAGGCCCGCACCGCGACCACGGCCACCGTCAGGTCCAGGATCGGTGGCATCTGCCAGGCCCGGGCGATCAGCCATGCGGAGACGCCGGCCAGCGCCAGCGCGCTGCCCAGCGACAGCACCCCGAGCACACTCGCCGCGACGAGCCGGCTGAGCCGTGGCCGCAACAGGTCCAGGGTCAGCCGCAGCAACGGATCACGACGAAACATGAGTGGCACCTATCGTGATCACTTCATCGCCGATGCCCAGCACGGGATCGCGATGCCCGACCACGACCACGGTGGCGCCGGCGGCGGCCCGGGCGCGAACAGCCTGCAGTACCCGGCGCTCCAACGCGGCGTCCAGGTGAGCGGTGGGCTCGTCCAGCAGCAGCACGCGGGCCGGCGATCCGAGGGCCCGGGCCAAGCCCAGGCGTTGTCGTTGCCCCAGTGACAGACCGACGCCGGTGCGGCCGATCCTGGTGTCCAGACCATCGGGCAGGTCGTCGATGACCTCGTCGAATCCGGCGTCGCGGCACGCTCGGTCGAGGTCTGCCATCGGTCCGAGCAGTTGCAGGTTCTCGCGGACGGTTCCGGGGATCAGGACCGGACGGTGGGGGAGCCAGGCGATGGTGCGCCACCACGCGGCCAGATCCAGGTCGGCGACCTCTGTCCCGTCGACCCGCACCGACCCCGCCGGCAGCTCCGCCAGCCCGAGAATGGCTTGCAGCGCCGTGGATTTGCCCGCGCCGTTCGGGCCTGTCAGCACGGTCACCCGGCCGGGCCCGATCAGCGGTCCCAGACCGTCAAGTTCGATCGTCGGGGCAGAACTCGGCACGCGCGTGCCACCGCCGGTCGGCGGGTGCGCCCGGCACAACCGAAAGGCTTCTTCTGCCGCGGTTTTCCCGTCCTGCGCCGCATGGAACGCCGCGCCCACCCGCCGCAGCGGCCAGAACACCTCAGGGGCCAGGAGCAGGGCGGTCAGTCCGGCGGCCAGCGTCATCTCGCCGTAGACCAGCCTGAGACCGACGCTGACCGCCACCAGGGCCACGCCCAAGGTGGCCAGCAATTCGAGTACCAACGACGACAGGAAGGCGATCCGCAGCGTCGCCATGGCCGAACGCCGGTGCGCGGCAGCCAGTTCGGTGATGCGCTGGACGGATCCGGCGGCCCGTCCCACAGCGCGCAGCGTCGGGATGCCCGCCACCAGATCGAGCAGGCGCGCCTGCAGTGTGGTCATCGCAGCCAGTGAAGCGGCTGACCGCTCGGCGGTGAGCAGTCCGATCAACACCATGAAAATCGGGATCAACGGCAGGGCGATCACGACGATGCCGGCCGCCTGCAGGTCGTAGCAGGCCATCACCACCACGGCCACCGGTGTCAGGACCGCGGCCTGGACCACCGCGGGCAGATAGCTGGTGAAATACGGTCGCAGCCCGTCCAGGCCCCGGGTCACCACCGCGGCGGCGGCATCGCGGTCGGCGGCCAATTGCCTTGGCGGCGTGGCGGTTACCGAACGCAGCACTTGGCTGGACAGCTCGCCGATCACCTCGGTGGCTCCGTGCTGGGAGAGCCGGCCCTGCAGCCATTGGGCGGCAGCGCGCAGGATCCACAGCGCAGACAGCGCCACGAGCGCAGCACCGTGGCCGGTGGCGGAGCCGGGATCGACGATGATGGCGGCCACGACGTGGGCCAACACCACGGCCGCGACGATGGTGCTGCCGCTGATGGTCACCCCGCACGCCACCGTCGCCAGCAGGTGGCGCCGCAGCGCCGCCGTCGATCCGGTGGCTCCGCGGATGCCGAGTGCGCGCCAGAGATTCAGGCCGACCGCCGTGACAGTCCGACCGGCGCCGGGATCCGGTCTGCCGAGATCCGCTTGCTGAACACCCAATACGTCCAGCCCTGGTAGATCACCACCAGCGGGGCGAACACCAGCGCCGCCCAGGTCATGATCTTGAGTGTGTAGGGCGATGACGATGCGTTGTAGATGGTCAGGCTCCAGTCCGGGTTCAGGCTGGAGGGCACGAGATTCGGGAACAACGACGCGAACAGCAGGGCGACCGCGGCGGCGACCACGACCGTCGTGCAGATGAAGGCCCAGCCCTCGCCGCTGCGGCGGTAGATCCGCCAGACCGCGGCCAGCTGTGCCACCACGGCCGCGCCGAGCAGGAACCAGGTCCAGCTCTTACCGTGGGCCAGTTGGGTCCACACCCCGAAACCGGCGACCAGGACGGTGGTCGGAATGGCCAGTCGCGTGGCGAACTCGAATGCGTCGGTGCGGATCTGGCCGCTGGTCTTCAGCGCCACGAAGATCGCGCCGTGCAGGGCGAACAGCGTTCCGGTCGCCAGCCCACCGAGCAATGTGTACGGGTTGAGGACATCGGCGATCGTCAGGTGCATCTGCCGGTCGGCATCGATCGGCAGGCCGCGGACGAGCCCGGCGAACGCCACGCCCCACAGGATGGCCGGAACCCACGACCCGATCGCGATCGCGAGGTCGGCCCACCGTCGCCAGTCGGAATCGTCGATCTTCCCGCGCCATTCGATCGCGACGACGCGCACGATCATCGCGCACAGGATCGCCAGCAGCGGTAGATACAAGCCGGAGAACACGGTGGCGTACATCTCGGGGAAGGCGGCGAACATCGCACCGCCGGCGGTGATCAGCCAGACCTCGTTGCCGTCCCACACCGGACCGATGGTGTTGAGTGCGGCGCGGCGGTAGGGCTCGGGGTCCTCGCCGCGGGCCCGGGCGGTCCGGCCGAAAAATGCCATCAACATGCCGACGCCGAAGTCGAATCCCTCGAGGATGAAGAATCCGAGGAACAGCACGGTCAGCAGGATGAACCAGAGTTCTTGTAGTCCCATCGATCCGCTCCTCAGTACGCGAACGACAACGGCGCGACGTCGTCAGCGTCCGGCGGTGTCGGCGGGGCAGGTTCGGAGTCGTGTTCCAGCGGTCCTTCGACGATGTAGCGACGGAGCAGGAAGAACCACACGACGGCCAGGACGGCGTACAGCAGTGTGAACGTGATCAGGGACAGCCACACCAAGCCGGCCGAGTGTCCGGACACACCCTGGGCGACGGTGAGCCGGATGTCTTGGTCCCCGGTCGGATTCGGCACCACCACCCACGGCTGGCGGCCCATCTCGGTGAACACCCAGCCGGCGCTGTTGGCCAGGAACGGGGTCGGGATGGTCAGCAGCGCGAACCAGCTGAACCAGCGTTGCCCCGGGATTCTGCCGCCGCGGGTCAGCCACAGCGCGGCGAGGGCGAACAACCCTGGCACGGCGAGCAATCCGATCATGGCGCGGAACGACCAGTACGTGACGAACAGGTTGGGCCGGTAGTCACCGGGACCGAATTTCTCCTCGTACTTGGCCTGCAGGTCGGTGACGCCTTCGAGGTGGACGTCGCTGAACTTGCCTTCGGCCAGGAACGGCAGCACATAAGGCACCTCGATGAGGTGAACGACGCTGTCGCAGTTGTTGTGTGTGCCGACGGTCAGCACCGAGAAATCGGGGTCGGTCTCGCTGTTGCACAACGATTCCGCCGAGGCCATCTTCATCGGTTGCTGCTCGAACATCAGCTTGCCCTGCACGTCGCCGGTGAAGAACAGGGCGACGGCCGATATCAGGGCGACCCAGCAGCCCAGGATGGTGGCGGGGCGGTACATCGCGGCGGCGTCGCCGCCAGTGGTCCTTGAGTCGTCGTCGACGGCGGGGCCGGCCGAGTCGTCCGGGTCCGTGCGGCGCAGGCGGGTGCGCACCATCCACCATGCACACACGCACGCCACGAAGGTGCCCGCGGTCAAGAACGCGCCTGCCACGGCATGGCTGAATGCCGCGATGGCGGTGTTGTTGGTGAACAGGGCGACGATGCTGGTCAGTTCGGCGCGACCGGTCTCGGGGTTGAACCGGGCGCCCACCGGATGCTGCATGAACGAGTTCGCGGCGATGATGAAGAACGCCGACATGTTCACGGCCAGGGCCACGATCCAGATGCAGGCCAGGTGAACCAGGCGGGGCAGCCGGGACCAGCCGAAGATCCACAGTCCGATGAAGGTGGACTCGAAGAAGAAGGCGACCAGGCCTTCCATCGCCAACGGGGCTCCGAAGATGTCGCCCACGAATCGTGAGTACTCACTCCAGTTCATGCCGAACTGGAACTCCTGCACGATGCCGGTGGCGACGCCGATGGCGAAGTTGATCAGGAACAGCTTGCCGAAGAACCGGGTCAACCGGTACCAGCTGTCATTTCCGGTGACCACCCACACGGTCTGCATGACAGCGATCAGCGGCGCCAACCCGATGGTCAGCGGTACGAAAATGAAGTGGTAGACGGTGGTGATCCCAAACTGCCACCGCGACACGTCCAAAGCGTCCATCTGGCCCTACTTCCGAGGTCTCAGACCAATCTACGACGAAGTGTAGTAGATGGTTGGGGGCCAGGCGTCGATCGTGGCCGGTGTCTTACGTCACCGGCGGCGCCTGGTGTGAGATCGCTGCCTTGAGCTTCTTGGCGTCGCTGCGGATTCCGAAGGCCGAGACGACCTCGAACACGCCGAGGACGATCAGGATGATGCCGGTAACCTGAGTCAGCGCGACCAGACCCTCGAGCGGGGCGACGAACATGACGATGCCTGCGATCACGCTGACGATGCCGACGATGATCTCCCAGATCCGTCCCGGCAGTGAGGCATCCCCGATGGCGGACATCGCCGTCGCGACACCACGGAAGATGAATCCGACGCCGATCCAGATCGCCAGCAGGTCGATCGAATTCTGCAGGTTGATGAAGCACAGCACGGCCAGCACGAGTGCGGCAGCGCCACCGATGAACAGCAACACACGTCCGCCGACCGAGGACCGGATGCTGAACGCCAGGACGAGCTGCGAGATACCCGTGATCAACAGGTAGGCGCCAAAGAAGATGGCGGTGACGAAGATTGCGGCTCCGGGGCGGATGAACACGAGAATTCCCAGGAGGATGGCGAGGATGCCGGTGACCAGTGCCGTCTTCCACAGGTGCGGCAACAAGCTTGGGGCAGCGGTGGATTCCATGCTCGCAGTGTGGCACAGGCTGGTGCCCTGAACACGGATTTTGCGGTACCGCTGTGGTGTCGGAGCGCGGTCGTTAATGTTCGGTTACCGAAGCTGCGTCGCCAGTCGGCGACCGTTATCGTCTCCGATTTGGAAGAGGCCGACCGCAGCCGCAGAGAGAGAAATGAGGCAACCGTGACAGTTGGATGTCATCCCCGCCGGAGCAGGATGTTGCGTTTCGCGGTGGTGCTCGCCGCGAGCAGCGCCCTGGCGCTGGCCGGCTGCGCGAACAATACCGAGACCGGTGGGTCGGAAACCAAGACCGCGGCCAAGGCTGAGAAGGTCGACGCGATCGCCGATACGTTGCCACCCGAGATCAAGTCGAGCGGCAAGCTGATCGTCGGCACCGACCCGTCCTATCCGCCCAACGAGTTCAAGGATCCGAGCGGCAAGATCATCGGCTTCGACGTGGAGCTGATGGATGCGGTGGCCGCGACCCTGGGCCTCACCGCGGAGTACCGGGCGTCGTTGTTCGACAAGATCATCCCGTCGGTCCAGGGCGGCAACTACAACGTCGGCATGTCCTCGTTCACCGATTCCAAGGAGCGGGAGAAGCAGGTCGACTTCGTCACCTATTTCCAGGCCGGTTCGGCGTGGGCGCAGAAGGTGGGCGCGGGCATCAATCCGGACGACGCGTGCGGCAAGAAGATCGCGGTGCAGACGGCGACGGTGCAGGACGCCGAGGTGACTGCCCGTGGCGAGAAGTGCGTCCAGGCAGGCAAGCCTGCCATTCGGGTCGTGAAGTTCGACGATCAGACCGCGGCCACCAGCGCGGTGATGCTCGGCCAGGCCGATGCCATGTCCGCGGATTCGCCGGTCATCGCGTACGCGATCAAGCAGAGCGACGGCAAGCTGGAGGCCGCGGGGGACATCTTCGATTCCGCGCCCTACGGCTGGGCCGTGCAGAAGAATTCACCGTTGGCTCAATCCCTCAAGCAGGCCCTGGAGCACCTCATCGAAAGCGGTGCCTACGAGCAGGTCGCCAAGAACTGGGGTGCGGAGAACGGGATGATCGACAAGCCGGCCATCAACGGTGCGATCAGCTGACCTGCCGATGACCGACGCATCGCCACCGCCCGCCATCGACGCCGTCCCACTGAGACATCCGTGGCGGTGGGTGGCGGCGATCGTCATCGTCGCCCTGCTCGGGTTGTTCCTCTGGGGCGCCGCGACCAACGAGGCCTACGGCTGGGACACCTACGTCAAGTACCTGTTCGACCAACGCATTTCGCAGGCCGCGTGGAACACCCTGCAGCTGACCATCTACTCGATGGTCCTGGCGCTCGTGCTCGGCGTGCTGCTGGCGGTGATGCGGCTGTCGCCGAACCCGGTGCTCAAGGCCGTGTCCTGGACGTACCTGTGGATCTTCCGCGGCACGCCGATCTACGTGCAATTGGTGCTGTGGGGCCTGGTCCCCGTGATCTACCAGAACATTCAGCTCGGTGTGCCGTTCGGCCCGACCCTGTTCGAATTCAGCCTGTCCGATCCGAATGTGTTCTGGTTGGCGGTTCTCGGTCTGGGTCTCAACGAGGCCGCCTACATGGCCGAGATCATCCGCGCCGGTATCAACTCCGTGCCCGAGGGCCAGACGGAAGCCTCGGTCGCGCTCGGTATGTCGTGGGAGATGACGATGCGGCGGACGGTGCTGCCGCAGGCGATGCGGGTCATCATCCCGCCGACGGGCAATGAGTTCATCAGCATGCTGAAGACCACGTCGCTGGTGACCGCCGTTCCGTACAGCTTCGAATTGTACGGCCGCTCAAAGGATATCGGCGTCGAGCTGTTCCAGCCGGTGCCCCTTCTCCTGGTGGCGTCCACCTGGTACCTGGCGATCACCAGTGTCCTGATGGTCGGTCAGTACTACCTCGAGCGTTATTACGCGCGGGGTGCGTCGCGCAAGCTGACGTCCAAGCAACTCGAGGCGTTGGCCAAAGCGCAGATGGGAGAGCCACATCCATGACCGCCGCCGAACCGATGGTGCGCGCCGAGAGCGTGTGCAAGAACTTCGGCGCCCTGCATGTCCTCAAGGGTGTCACCTTGGAGGTCGGCAAGGGCGAGGTGCTGTGCATGGTCGGCCCGTCAGGCTCGGGCAAGTCGACGTTTTTGCGCTGCATCAACCATCTTGAGCAGGTCAACGCCGGTCGTCTGTACGTGGACGGGGACCTGATCGGCTACCACGAACGCGGCGGAAAGCTGCACGAGATGCGGCCGAGGGAGGCCGCCAAACAGCGTCGCGACATCGGGATGGTGTTCCAGCACTTCAACCTGTTCCCGCACCGCACGGCTCTGGAGAACATCGTCGAAGCGCCCATGCGCGTCAAGAAGGTGAAGAAGGATGCGGCCCTGGCCCGGGCCAGGGACCTGCTCGATCAGGTGGGGCTGTCGGCCAAGGCCGATGCCTATCCCGCGCAGCTGTCGGGCGGGCAACAGCAACGCGTCGCCATCGCCCGGGCACTGGCGATGAACCCGAAACTGATGCTGTTCGACGAGCCGACCTCGGCGCTGGACCCCGAGCTGGTCGGTGAGGTGCTGGCGGTGATCAAGAAGCTCGCGGGCGAGGGCATGACCATGGTGGTGGTCACCCACGAGATGGGATTCGCCCGTGAGGTCGCCGACAAGCTGGTCTTCATGGACGGCGGTGTCGTGGTGGAGACCGGCAATCCGCGTGAGGTGATGAGCAACCCGAAACACGAACGCACAAAGGAGTTCCTGTCGAAGGTGATGTAGCTTCGACGGTGTGGCCTCGGCACGGAACGACGTATTCGTCACGGTCGGCGAGCTTCGTGAGCACATCGTCTCGGGGCGTCCCGTCACCCTGCTGGATGTGCGGTGGACTCTCGCCGAGCCCGACGGCGAACCGGCCTATCTGACCGGTCATCTGCCCGGCGCCGTGTATGTCTCCCTGGACGACGACCTGGCCGATCACCGGCTCGCCGGCCGCGGACGCCATCCACTGCCCTCGGGGTCCGACCTGCAGGCGGCGGCACGACGCTGGGGAGTGCGCAAGGGCGTGCCGACCGTCGTGTACGACGACTGGAACCGGGCCGGTTCGGCCCGGGCCTGGTGGGTGCTGACCGCGGCAGGCATCGACGATGTCCGCATTCTCGACGGTGGCTTGGCCGCCTGGTCGGCGGCCGGTGCGGACCTGCAGAGCGGCCCGATCACGCCGGTCCCCGGCGATGTCGATGTCATCCATGACGACCTGTACCGCGGCGCCCGCCGTACCCTGACCGCCGAGGAGGCCGCCGGGGTCGGTGTGCTGCTGGATGCCCGGGCGCCGGAACGGTTCCGCGGCGACGTCGAACCCATGGACCCGGTGGCCGGACACATCCCGGGGGCGGTCAACCTGCCCAGCACCGAGCTGCTCGCCGGCGACGGCGCCCTGCTTCCGGAGGGCCGGCTGCAGGCGCTGCTCGCCGACCGCGGTGTGATCGGCGCAGCCGACGTCGGCGCCTACTGCGGATCGGGTGTCACCGCGGCTCTCGCGGTGGCAAGCCTGGCCGCCGCCGGGGTGGACGCGGCGTTGTTCCCGGGCTCCTGGTCGGAGTGGGCGTCCGATCCGGACCGGCCGGTCGCCCGGGGCGAGAGTTAGCCCAGACGCCCGATCGGTGCACCTGAGCGCCGCTCGGCGACTTTATGCTGGGCAAATGCAGCGTCGCCCGGACCCGGTCACGCCGTTGTGGCGTGCCGCGCAGATCTTTCGGCTGCTGAGCTGCCTGTACGCGCTGGGGTTTCAGCTCGCGGTCAACGACGATCTGGAGCGGCCGGTGTTCGCCGGTGTGCTGTGTGCGGTGCTGATCGCGTGGAGCATCGCGTGCGCGATCGCCTACCTGCAGGGTTTCGGACGCCGGCCGTCGTGGGTGATCGCCGAGATCGTGGTGGTCCTGGCCCTGATGCTGTCCACCGAGCTGGTCGCCTCAGAACACTGGATCGCCGACAACCAGTCCTGGCCCACCACGCTGTGGGCCACCAACGCCACCATCTCGGCGGCACTGCAATTCGGTCCGGTCGGCGGCATGGCGGCCGGGTTGGCGGTGATGGCCGCCGCGGCCGCATTGAAGGGATACGTCAGCATCAACCTGGGCCGCAACGCGACCATCGTCATCGAGTTGGCAGTGGGCCTGGCGGTCGGAATGGCGGCACAGACCGCGCGCCGGGCGCACGCCGAGTTGGAGCGTGCGGTGCGGTTGGCCGCCTCGCTCGAGGAGCGGGAGCGGTTGTCGCGTCGGGTCCACGACGGAGCCATCCAGGTGCTGGCCCTGGTCTCGCGGAGGGGACGCGAAATCGGCGGTGAGACAGCGCATTTGGCGGAGCTGGCCGGCGAGCAGGAGCGCGCGCTGCGCAGGCTGGTCAGCGCCCCGGACCCCGATGCGTACAGCGGCGGTGCGACCGACATCGGCGCACTGCTACGGTCCAGGGCCTCCGATCGGGTTTCGGTCAGCCTGCCCGCGGAACCGGTGCTGCTCGAACACGAAGCCGCTCATGAGTTGTTCGCGGCGGCGAGCAATGCGCTGGACAACGCCGCGGCCCATGCCGGTCCCGACGCCCGGGTTTTCGTGCTGCTGGAGGATCTGGGGGATTCGGTGACGGTCAGCATCCGGGACGACGGCGTCGGGATCCACGGCGGTCGGCTCGCCGAGGCCGTCCGGGAAGGCCATGTGGGAATCGCGAAATCAATTGTGGGACGGATGGATTGGTTGGGAGGGCAGGCGCAGTTGAACACCGCGCCGGGTTGCGGCACGGAATGGGAGCTGACGTTGCCGCGCTCACCGGGTGATCGCAATGCGATCGAGAAGGGACAGTGATGAGCGAAGCCGCACTGAAGGTGATGGTCGTAGATGACCATCCGATCTGGCGTGACGCGGTGGCGCGTGACCTAGCCGACGAGGGGTTCGAGGTGGTGGCCACGGCCGACGGGGTGGCAGCGGCGCGCAGGCGGGCAGGGGTGGTGCTGCCCGACGTCGTGGTGATGGACATGAGCCTGGGTGACGGCAGCGGTGCCACGGCCACGGCGGAAGTGCTCACGGTCTCCCCGGCGTCGCGGGTACTGGTGCTCTCGGCGTCCGACGAGCGCGACGATGTCCTCGAAGCCGTCAAGGCCGGGGCCACCGGCTATCTCGTGAAGAGCGCTTCGAAAGCCGAATTGACCGCAGCGGTCCGGGCCACCGCCGAGGGGCGTGCGGTGTTCACGCCGGGATTGGCCGGCCTGGTGCTGGGTGAGTACCGTCGCATCGCGCAGCGGCCCGACGATGGACCGGCCACCCCGAGCCTGACCGAGCGGGAGACCGAGGTGTTGCGTCATGTGGCAAAAGGACTGACGGCCAAGCAGATCGCCACGCGCCTGTCCCTGAGCCACCGCACGGTGGAAAACCATGTGCAGGCGACGTTCCGTAAGTTGCAGGTAGCCAACCGCGTCGAACTGGCCCGGTACGCCATCGAGCACGGGCTCGACGAGTAGTCCTACTCATCACGGCGGCCGATTCTGTTGCCACGATGACGGCATGAGCGAACCTCATCACGTCGTGCTCGCCCGGATGTCCTCCGATCTGGCCGCGATCTCGGCATACATGAACCGGGTTTCGGCGGACCTGGGGGAGTTGGGCCGGCTTCTGAATCAGCGTCCGGTGCCCGCGCCGCCCCCGTTGCCGGCACCCGCGCAACCCGTTGTAGCCCCACCGGCGCCGGCCGTTTCGGTGCCCGTGCCGCGTGAGGACCGGTCGGAGGGCTGGATCGGCAAGGCGCTGGCGGTGGCCGGGGTGACCGTGACGCTCACCGGGGTGGTGCTCCTGCTGGTGCTCGCCGCCCAGGCCGGCATCCTGCGACCCGAGTTCCGGGTCGCGGCGGGCGCGGTGCTTGCCGCGGGGCTGGTCGGCGTCGGGCAGTGGCTCTATCGCAGGCCCGGCGGCCGCGTCGGGGCCATCGCCGTGGCGGCGACGGGCGTGGCCGCCGCGTACATGGATGTGATCGCCGTGACGACGATCTATGACTGGGTGTCGGCGCCGATCGGCCTGGTCATGGCTGCGGCGATCGGCGGCGGGGGCATGATGCTGGCGCGGCGGTGGAACACCGAGCATCTGGGGTTGTTGGTGCTGGTGCCCTTGATCGCCCTGGCGCCGATCGTCACCGACGGCGTGACGCTGCTGTTGATCGGGTTCATGCTGGCCTTGTCCGCCGCCGCGCTGCCGTTCCAGTTCGGCCGGGATTGGCCGTGGTTGCACGCTGCCCGCGTGGCCGCGCCCACCTTGCCACTGCTGGTCGCGCTGGCGTCGGCGTCGTTCGGCGGCCGCCATGACCTGGTGCTCGTGCTGGCCTGTGCGCTGGCGGCGGTGCTGGCCTTGATGAGTGGGGTGCTGTTGCTGCGGTGGACCACGAAACCGGCGGCGACGGCGGCGCTGACGGCCGTCGGAGTTCTACCGGTGTTGTGCGTTTCGGCTGCGGTCGATCGCGTGGTCGCCGGTCTCACGGTGGCAGCCCTGGCTGCCGCGTTGGTGGCGATCGTGGCGCTGGGCGACCGCTTGCCAGGGGTGAGCGGGGTGGTCCGGCAGGTGTGGTCGGTGTTGGCGGCGGTCGCCGCATTGGTGGCCGTGCTGGTGGCCTTCGACGGACCGGTGGCCGGGCCCGTGTTGCTCGCCATGGCGGCGGTGATTGCCGTCGCCGCACGTCGCGAGAGCGTCACCAGGTGGATCGCCATGGGGTTGGCTGCGGTCGGAGGCATGATCTACCTGGACACCGCTGGGCCCGACATCCTGGTGTATGCGACGAAGCTCCCTGTGGGACTTATGGTTTCGGTTCTGATCGGCAGCCTTCTGATGGTTGCCGCGGCAGCTGCGGTGGCGTGGTCGTGGTCGGACGTCGGCGAGGTGGATCACGAGGTGGTCCGGCTGGTGTGGGCGGGCGCGGCCATCGTGGCCGGCTACGCGGTCACCGTGTTCACCGTGACTGTGGGCGTGGCGATCGGCGGAACCGGTGCCGGGTTCTTCGGCGGGCACATGGCGGCGACCATCGGCTGGATCGCGGTGGCCGCCGGCTTGCTCGGCTATGCGGCGCGGCGGCCCCGGGCGCAGCGCTCGCTGCCGATCGGGGGCGGGATGGCGCTCGTGGCAGCCGCCATGGCCAAGTTGTTCCTGTTCGACCTCGGGACCCTCGACGGGATGTTCCGGGTTGCGGTGTTCATCGTGGTCGGTCTGGCGCTGCTGGGCATGGGTGCCGGGTATGCGCGGTTGCTCAACCAACAGGACCAGGCGGCCGGGCAACCACCCCTGTGAGTGTGGCCACATCTCCTCTAATCTGGATTGATTCCAGATTATGGGTCGTTGTGTATGGCATGAGTACACGTCGAATCGAATCCGATATCCAGGGTCACCAGGCATCCGCTCGGCTGAGCGGACACTTGCAGCAGGTGCTCGTCGATCTGATCGAGCTCGCGCTGCAAGGCAAGCAGGCGCATTGGAACGTCGTCGGCACGAACTTCCGCGATCTGCATCTGCAGCTCGATGAACTCGTCGATTTCGCGCGCGAAGGCGGCGACACCATCGCCGAGCGGATGCGCGCGCTGGACGCCGTGCCGGATGGCCGGTCGGACACCGTCGCGGCGACCACCACGCTTCCGGAATTCCCGGGCTATGAACGCAGTACCGATGAGGTCGTCGATCTCGTCACCACGCGGATCTACGCCACCGCCGGGACCCTCCGCGGGGTGCACGACGCGGTGGATGAGGAGGATCCCAGCACCGCCGACATCCTGCACCAGTTGATCGACGGGCTCGAGAAGCTGGCCTGGCTGATCAAGTCGGAGAACCGCAAGGTCTAGCCGATCGCAGGCGGCGGCACGACCGAGGCGGCACGCACCGGTGCGGCATGCTCCAGCCGGTTGCGTACCGCCTTGTCGTCGCGGCGACCGACGAGGTACCAGGTGCGCATGATGCCCTTGCCCTTGATCTCCACGTCGCCGCGCTCCTCGAGCACGAAGGCATGGTTGATCCGGTCATACACGTTCTGCGGCACCTGAATTCGACCGGCGATATCGGTCGTCTCCATCCGGGACGCGACATTGACCGCATCGCCCCACACGTCGTAGAAGAACTTTCGGGCCCCGACCACCCCGGCCACCACGGGTCCGGCGGCCAGTCCGATCCGCAGCGGGACCGCACGGCCCCGCGGATCCTTGAGATCGGCGACGGAGTCGGCCAGATCGAGGGCCAGGCAGGCCAGTGCCTCGATGTGGTCGGTGCGTGGCTTGGGTACGCCGGCCACCACCATGTACGAGTCGCCACTGGTCTTGACCTTCTCCAGACCGTGACGGTCGACCAGGGCGTCGAGATCGGTGTAAAGCCGGTCCAGAAACCGGACCAGATCGGTCGGGCTGATGTCACTGGCCCGTTCGGTGTAGCCGGCGATGTCGGCGAACAGGATCGACGCGTCGTCGTACTTGTCCGCGATGATGGTGCGCGCCGGGTCCTTGAGCCGCTGGGCGATGGTCGTGGGCAGGATGTTGCCCAGCAGTTGTTCGGACCGCTGGTACTCGGCTTCCATGGCATGCTCGGCCCTGGCGATCTCGCGTAGCGACATCCACACCGTGGCAAACACCATGACCGCGGCGGAAACCGTGGAGAGCACGAACCCGGCGGTCATCGCCCACGCCGGACCCAGGCCCCGGTCATCGGGGACCAGTACTTCGAGTGCGATGGTGGCGGCCACCGCGAAGGCCGCCAGGGTTGCTGCGAGCACGATGCGCTCGATGCCCAGGACCAGGACCGCCAGCGATGCGGCGACCACGAAGTAGAACTGCAGGCCGGAGTCCGTGCCGATCGCAAAGCACATCACCGATACCGACAGGTAGGCGATCAGGAAGAACGCGAGCGGGGCGATCAACTCGCCAAACCGGTACAGCAGCGGTACCAGTAGGAACAGCGCCGCGGAACCGATGTTGACGAAGCCCCACCGCCACATCGGTCCATCGAGGGTCAACTGAAATATCCCGAACCCTGCCGATACCGCGGCGGCGATCCACGTGGCCATCGTCAGCACGCGCAACCGGCTCGACACGCTCTCGGCGTAGTGCCGGGTGCGGGCCGACACGCGGTTGTTCAGCGCCATCTCCGGCATACACACCGAGCGGCGGAACTCGCTGACCACGACCAAAGGGTATCGCCGCAGGCCACCTGGTCGGCCGACATTGGCCGGGCTGCTTTCGCCCGGGTGGTCCAGCAAACCTGGCCGCACGTCGGTATGTCACAATGGGAACTTGTTCCAGTGAGTGCGGCAGCACAGCCGCTGATCCTTGTGGGGGGATCTCGTCGTGGACCGGTCATGGATGCGCAACACCGCCGCTGGCTGCGCAATTGCTTGTGGCGCGATGGTTGCCGGGCCCGGAATGGCCGGTACGGCGGTGGCCTCGGCCGATCTGTTCGGAATCGACTTCGACATCCTGGACATCTTCGATCACAAGGAAAAGAAGAAGAAGTCCGATCATGGGGCCAAGGTCGGTGCGCAGCGTAACGGCGGCTCCCAGAAACCCAACGGCAGTCTCGGTGGGGCCAACTCGTCAGCTGGGCCGAAGGTCAAGGTGGGTGCCGCGGAATCTTCCGGACCGGCAGCTCGTTCGGCTTCGACCGAGGACGCTCCGCAATCGGCCGGTGTGGGGACGACGGGGCAGGCTCCGTCCGCGGCGGTGACCGCCGGCGTCGCCGAGCCGCCCACCGCGGTTGTCTCCGGAGGTGGCGGGGGAGGCGGGGCCGCGGGTGCGCCGAGCAACGGCAACATCGGACGGGCACCGAACCTCGCGCCGGTACCCACCGCCCCGAGCAGCCGAGAAATCGTCATCAGGTCCGCTCCGCCGAAGGCTCCCACCGCACCGTCGGCGCCGGTGGTTCCCGTCGCCCCGGCACCTGTGGTCGTCCCTGCCGTGCCGGTGATCCCGGTGCCCGTGCCGTCGGCACCGCCGGTGGGCGCGCCTCCCGCAGTTCCGAGTGCCCCGGTCGTTCCCGTGCCGCGGTCCGAGCCTCCGGCGGCGCAACCGCTTTCGGTTCCCGCGGTACCGGAGTCCTTCCGCCTCGGATACACCGACTACCTGCGTACGGCCAGTACCACCGATCTGCTGTTCGCCGTGCTGCCCGGGTTGGGCGGAATGGTGTTGATGACTGCAGCCGGCGGTGTCGTGGGCTTCCGGCAGGCCCGGGCCGCGCAGACCCTACCGTCGCCACAGATCGCGCGCTTCCTGCCGTAGCGACCGTCGCTCAGGCCCCCGCGTCCCGGTGCGGCGGGGGATGCGGTCGGCGCTCCACGCGGGTGTGCTTGGATGGATTCATCACCGAGTGACAGCGGAGCCACAGCAAAGGCGCAGTCCGTAGTCCAATTCATTGGCCGGTCCGCCCGGGGTGTGCTCGACGGGTCTCTTCGGGGAGATCGTCCGCGGCGCCAGGGGTCGAAATGGTCGTCGTCCGGGGTGCCGTCTCTGGGGGCTCGTTGGTGTGCCAGCGCGGCCGGCTTTGCGGTGATTGTCAAGGCGTTTAAGCGATTCCGGCGATCTGCGTCGTTTGCGCCATATTGACGCACCGGCATGGTTTACTCTTCGGGATCGGGTGCGCTCAGCGACGCGCGCCATACGTTTGCGGCAGCTTCGCGCGGCGTCACGCCTGCGATGCCGTCGCATCCGGGGCTCGATTGTTTGCATCCGATCTGGCAAATGCATGTTTGAGCACCTACCTGGTGTCGGCACGGAGACAGTCGGAGGAACTCGCGATTTTCAGGATCCTGAAGCGGCTGTGGATTCCGCTGGTGCTGGTAGTGGTGGGAGTCGCAGGCGGATTCACCGTGTCGCGATTGCACAGCGTCTTCGGCAGTCAGAGTCGCCCCACGTACACCAGCGCCGAACGTGAGGAGAAGCGGCCCCACGACCCCAAGCACCTGGTTTACGAGGTGTTCGGGCCCCCGGGCACGCTGGCAACCATCAGCTATTTCGATGCCGATGCCGAGCCGCAACTCATCAGGGATGCGGTGCTGCCGTGGTCGATGGAGTTCCCGATCTCCGATGCGACGGCAATGGGAAACATCTCCGCGCAAGGCAACGCTGACAGCATCGGATGCCGCATCACCGTCGGCGACGAGGTCAAGGACGAGAAGGTCCGGCACGGCGTCAGCGCCTTCACGTTCTGTGTCCTGAAGGCCGCATGAGCACCGACAGTGAACCCGTAACCGAGCCGTTGCCGGTGGGCAAGCGTCCGCCGTTCATCGCGCGGACGGTCCGCATGCTGTCGGTGCCGATCATCCTGGGGTGGCTGGCGGTCACCGTCATCTTGAGTGTCGCCGTTCCCTCCCTCGAACAGGTGGAGAAAGAGCACCCGGTGGCGATGGATCCCACCGCTGCACCGTCGTTCGAGGCGATGCAGCGCATGGGCGAGCTGTTCGGCGAAGCCGGTTCAGGCGCTGTCGCGATGATCGTGCTGGAGGGCGAGCAACCCCTCGGCGACGAAGCACACGGCTACTACGACGAGATGATTCGTCAGCTGAAGGCCGACACCACCCACGTCGAACACGTCCAGGACTTCTGGGGCGACCCGATGACACAGGGTGCGGCACAGAGTGTCGACGGCAAGGCCACCTATGTGCAGGTGACCCTGACCAGCGACCAGGGTGTCTCGGCGATCAAATCCGTTGAGGCCGTGCGGGCGATCGTCGACCGGATGCCGCCCCCGCCGGGAGTCAAGGCCTACCTCACCGGGCCCGCGGCTTTCGCCGCCGATCTCGGGCCCGCCGGCAACAGGACGGTCGCGCTGGTCACCTCCCTGACCTTCTCGGTGATCTTCGTGATGCTGCTGCTCGTCTATCGATCGGTCATCTCCGTCATTCTCATGCTGGTGGTCGTCGCCATCGAATTGACCGTCGCCCGAGGGGTGGTCGCATTACTCGGCAGCCTCGGGGTCATCGGGATCACCACGTTCGTGGTCAACCTGCTGGTCGCGCTCGCGATCGCGGCCGGAACGGACTACGGCATCTTCTTCACCGGGCGCTACCAGGAGGCGCGCCAGGCGGGGGAGGACAAGGAGACGGCGTTCTACACGACGTTCCGCAGCGTCGCGAAGGTGGTGGTGGGTTCCGGTCTGACCATCGCCGGTGCGGTTCTCTGTCTGCACTTCACGCGCCTGCCCGTCTACCAGACTCTCGGCGTTCCGACCGCCGTCGGCATGGTCGCCGCCGTCGCGGTGGCCGTCACACTCGTTCCCGCGGTCATCGCGGTGGGTAGCCGTTTCGGCCTGTTCGAGCCCAAACGGAAGATCACGGTCCGGCGCTGGCGCAGGGTCGGTACGGCCGTCGTTCGGTGGCCCGGCCCCATTCTCGTTGCGACATGCGCGGTCTCGCTCATCGGGCTGTTGGCACTTCCCGCGTACAAACCGAGCTACAACGACCAGCAGTACATCCCGCAGGACATCCCGGCAAACGTGGGATATGCGGCGGCGACACGACATTTCCCGCAGTCGTTGATGATGGCGCCCGACATCCTGCTGATCCAGGCCGACCACGACATGCGGAACCCCGTCGACTTCCTGGTCCTGAACAAACTGGCCAAAGGTGTGCTGTCGGTGCCTGGCGTTTCGACCGTTCAGGCGCCGACGCGCCCCGGTGGCGAACCGCTCAAACACTCGACGATTCCGTTCATGCTCAGCATGAGCAACGCCTCGCAGACGCACCTGATGCCGTTCCAGCAGGACCGCATGGACGACCTGCTGGTGCAGGCCGAGGACATGACGAAGACGATCGCCATCGTGAAGCGCATGCAGGCGCTGACCCAGGAGATGGTCGACACCACTCATCAAATGGTCGCCGATACCCATGAGCTGCAAGAGACGACCAATCAATTGCGCGATCACGTCGCCAATTTCGATGACTTCTTCCGGCCGATCCGCAATTACTTCTATTGGGAACCGCACTGCTACACGATTCCGATCTGCTCATCCATCAGATCGGTGTTCGACACCCTCGACGGTATTGACCAGATCACTGTCAAGATGGTCGACCTGGTGGCCAATCTCGATCGGCTCGACGAGATCCTGCCGCAATTGGCCGCGCAATTCCCAGTGATGATCTCCACCATGGAATCCACCCGGACCATGATGCTGACGATGCACAGCACCATGTCCGGAATCATGGATCAGATGGAGGCGACCTCCGACAATGCCACCGCGATGGGCAAGGCATTCGACGCCGCCCAAAACGACGACTCCTTCTATCTGCCGCCGGAAGTGTTCGAGAACAAGGACTTTCAGCGCGTCATGGACATTTTCCTGTCTCCGGACGGGAAAGCCGCGCGCATGCTCATCTCGCAGCGCGGTGATCCTGCGACGACCGAGGGAATGTCACTGGTCGATCCGATAGAAACCGCGGCAGAGGAAGCGCTCAAAGGGACACCTCTGCAAAACGCCACGATCTATCTCACCGGCACCGCGGCGTCGGTGAAAGATCTGGTGGAAGCGTCGACCTACGACCTTCTGATCGCGGCGGTCGCGGCGCTCTGTCTCATTTTCGGCATCATGCTGATCGTCACGCGAAGTTTCGTCGCCGCCCTCGTGATCGTCGGTACGGTGGCGCTGTCGCTGGGCGCGGCCTTCGGACTCTCGGTGCTCATCTGGCAACACATCCTCGGTATGCCCTTGAACTGGGTTGTGCTGGCGATGTCGGTGATCGTGCTCTTGGCGGTGGGTTCCGATTACAACCTGCTGCTGGTGTCGCGGATGAAAGAGGAGATCGGCGCCGGGATCAACACGGGCATCATCCGGGCCATGGGCGGCAGCGGCAAGGTGGTGACGGCCGCCGGCCTGGTGTTCGCGTTCACCATGTTGGCGATGGTGGTCAGCGACCTCGTCACCATCGGGCAACTGGGCGCCACCATCGGCGTCGGGTTGTTGTTCGACACCCTCATCGTGCGCGCATTCATGACCCCCGCGATCGCCGCTCTGCTGGGGCGCTGGTTCTGGTGGCCGCAGCAGGTGCATCCGCGACCGCTGAGCGCGCGACGTCCATCCGGGCGTGGCCAGCTCGTGCGGTCCATCCTGCTGAGGGATGAGCGCTGACGGTGATGGCAGCGTTCTCCTTCGGTGCGGTGAAGGCCGTATGAGCAATCGGCAGGCAAGCGACCGGCCACCGTTGATCGCTCGAGTCATCTATCGACTGTCGGTGCCGATCATTCTCGGTTGGCTGGCGGTCATCGCCATCGTCACCTTTGCGGTTCCTTCGCTGGAACAAGTCGGTCGGGAAAGCTCGGTGTCGCTGGTTCCCAAAGACGCTCCGTCGTTCCGGGCGATGCAGCGCATGGGCGAGGTGTTCAAGGAATCCGATTCCGACAGTGTCGCGATGATCGTCCTGGAGGGCGAGGCGCCGCTCGGTGAAGATGCCCACCGCTACTACGAGGAACTGATCCGTCAGCTCAGCGCCGACACGACGCACGTGCAGCATGTCCAGGATTACTGGGGGGATTCGCTCACCGCGTCGGGCGTCCAGAGCGCCGACGGCCTGAGCGCCTACGTCCAACTGAATCTCGCTGGCAATCAAGGGCAAGCCCTGGCCAACGAGTCGGTCGAAGCGGTCCGCGGCATCGTGGAAAGAACGCCGCCGCCTCCCGGGCTGATGGCCTATGTCACCGGCCCGGCACCGTTGGTGACGGACATGAACCACGCCGGCGATTCGTCGATCGTGAAGATCACCGTGGTGACCCTGGTGGTGATCTTCACGATGCTGCTATTTGTGTATCGCTCGATCGTCACCGTGGCGCTTCTGCTGGTGATGGTCGGGATACAGGTCCAGGCGGCCAGGGGAGTCGTTGCGTTCCTGGGCGATCACGACGTCATCGGATTGTCGACGTTCGCGGTCAACCTCCTGGTATCGCTCGGAATCGCGGTGGGAACCGACTACGGAATCTTCTTCATCGGCCGATATCACGAGGCGCGTCAGGCCGGCGAGGATCGCGAAACCGCGTTCTACACCACGTATCGCAGTGTGGCCAAGGTGGTCGTGGCGTCAGGGTTGACGATCGCAGGCGCTCTGTTCTGTCTGAGTTTCACCCGGCTGCCGTATTTCGAGACGATGGGCATTCCTTCCGCGGTGGGCATGGCGGTCGCCGTCGCGGTGGCCGTCACGCTGGTTCCGGCCGTCATCGCGGTGGGCGGCCGTTTCGGATTGTTCGAGCCCAAGCGGAAACTCATGGTCCGGCGCTGGCGTGGGGTGGGCACCGCGGTGGTCCGCTGGCCGGTGCCCATTCTGGCGGCGGCGTGCGCGGTTGCATTCGTCGGACTGTTGGCCCTGCCCGGCTATCAAACCAGCTACGACGACCGCCTGTACGTACCGGAAGGTATTCCGGCGAACATGGGGTATGCCGCCGCGGAGCGTCATTTTCCCGAGTCTCGGATGACGCCCGACATCCTGATGCTCGAGGCTGATCACGACATGCGGAATCCGACGGATTTCCTGGTGCTGCACAAACTGGCCAAGCAGGTCTTCGCCGTTCCGGGAATTGCCACGGTACAGAGCATCACCCGGCCCGAGGGCAGCCCGATCGAACGCACGTCGATCCCGTTCCAGATCAGTCTGCAAAGCGCCGGTCTCCTGCAGATCATGCCGTTCGCCAAAGATCGCATGGATGGCATGTTGAAGCAGGCGGACGACATGCAGCGGATGATCACCCAGATGGAGGGCACCTACAACCTGATGAGGTTGATCGGTGAGATCACCCACAACACGGTCGAACTGACCGGCGAGACAGCGGAACTCACCGATCAGCTGATGGCCACCGTCGCGAGTTTCGACGATTTCTTCCGGCCGATCCGCAACTACCTGTATTGGGAAAAGCACTGCTACAACATTCCCGTCTGCTTCGCGATCCGATCGGTGTTCGACGCTCTCGACGGCACCGACAAGCTCAGCCTGCAGATGCACAAACTTCTCGACAACCTCGTACGTGTCGACGGGCTCCAGGCGCAACTCGTCACTCAGTTGCCGCCGATGATCGAGATCATGAAATCGATGCGGACCATGATGCTGACGATGCACAGCACCATGTCCGGGATGATCGCCATCATGGACGACACCACGTCGAATGCCACGGCGTTGGGAAAGATCTACGACGCGTCCCAGAACGACGATTCCTTCTATCTGCCGCCGGAGGTCTTCGAGAACAAGGACTTCCAGCGGGCGATGAGCCTGTTCTTCTCACCGGACGGCAAGGCGGTGCGGCTGATCCTCACGCACCGGGGCGATCCTGGGACACCGGAGGGGCTCTCGCGGGTCGACGCAGTCCGGACGGCCGCCGAGGAGGCCATCAAGGTGACACCGTTGGAGAATGCCTCGATTCACCTCGCCGGCACCGCTGCGACCTACAAGGACCTGCGGGACGGGTCCAAGTACGACCTCTTGATCGCGGGTGTCGCGGCGCTGTGCCTGATTTTCGGCATCATGCTGGTCGTGACCCGGAGTTTTGTGGCCGCCCTGGTGATCGTCGGCACGGTGGCGCTGTCGCTGGGCGCGGCATTCGGCCTGTCGGTCCTCGTCTGGCAGCACATTCTCGGCATCGAATTGCACTGGCTGGTGCTGGCGATGTCGGTGATCGTGCTGTTGGCGGTGGGTTCTGACTACAACCTGCTGCTGGTGTCACGAATGAAAGAGGAGGTCGGTGCCGGCATCAACACCGGCATCATCCGGGCCATGGGCGGCACCGGAAAGGTGGTGACGACCGCCGGCCTGGTGTTCGCGTTCACGATGCTGTCGATGGTGGTCAGCGACCTGCGCATCATCGGGCAGGTGGGTTCCACCATCGGGCTGGGGTTGTTGTTCGACACCTTGGTGGTACGTGCATTCATGACGCCGACCATCGCCGCGCTGCTCGGGCGGTGGTTCTGGTGGCCGCTGAGGGTCCGGCAGCGCCCGTCGAGCGCGGTGTTGGGCCCGGTGACCACGCCGGCGGGCCCACTGGTCAAGCAGGAGGCCTGAATTCACGCTGTCCTCGACCTGTGCAAAGTATGAGTAGGAACGTGCGGAGCCGATTACAGTCGGGGAGTCGGGCACCAATGGTAGGGAGGAAATTTTGCATATGTTCCGTCTGTCGTTGACCAAACTGGCCATCGGACTCGGGGGACTGGCACTGTCGTTGACCGCTGGGGCCGGTATCGCATCGGCGGGGCCCAACCTGGACTCCGCAATCAACACCACCTGTACGTACCCGCAGCTGGTGGCGGCTCTCGATGCGCAAGATCCGCAGGTCCGCATGGCATTCGACCAGTCGCCGATATTGCAGCGTGGCTTGCGTGAGTTCCTCACTGACGCACCGGAGAAGCGAGCGCGGACGGCCCAGGACGTGGCAAACGCTCCGATGTTCCAGCCGTACCTGGGCACCATCGAGCAAGCCTTCAACACCTGCAACAACTTTTGATCTGAGGGCGCGGTGCCCGCACATCGACTGTGGATGACACGATTGGGAATTCCGACAGCCGACGGTCGTCGCCGCCGCTGTGCTGACCACCAGCCCGGCTGGTTGCTCACGATGCACAGTCAAGGCGGAACGGCGCGCCAAGAGATTTTGCGGCATAGCGCATTTCGCGCCGAAGGCACCGCGCAACCGAATATTCTTCCGTGGTGAGTCACGTAGGGAACGGCGGGTCTCCGGTCCGTCCAGTCGCGCTGTTCGTGTTGGGTGTCCCTCGATCCGGGACGTCGGCGGTCACGCGGGTCCTTTCACTGTGCGGCGCCACGCTCCCGGCCGGCCTGTCCGGCGCCGACCCACGCAACCCGCGTGGGTACTGGGAGCCCCGGGCCGCCCTCCACCTCAACAACACGATCTTGCGCCGCTACGGCAGCGCCGTGTTCGACCCGTCACTGCGCCTGCAGGAGGACGGGGGGTTGGATGCCGACCAGAAGGCGGCCTGTATCAGCAAGATTGGAGAGTTTCTCGCCACGTTGCCGGACGCGCCGCTCGTCCTGATCAAGGACCTCCAGATCACGTTGCTGTCCGGTGTCTGGTTCGAAGCCGCGCGTCAGGCCGGCTTCGACGTCGCGGTCGTGAACATGGTGCGCCCACCGCAGGAAGTCATCGCGTCAGGCGCCGCAGACTTTCTGACATTGCCGGAACTCGGCAGCGCGTTGTGGCTGAAGTTCAATCTCCTGGCCGAGAGAGACACCCGCGACCTGCCCCGCGTCTTCGTCGAGTACGCCAACCTCCTCGAAGATTGGCGCCGGGAGGTGAAGCGCATCTCGGTGGCACTCGGCATCGATCTGGAAAACCGGGATGAGGACGCGATCGAAGAGTTCCTCACCCCGGACCTCCACCGTCAGCGGCGTACCGGGCCGGTGACAGAAACCTTTGGAACCGACTGGATTTCTGCCGTGTACGAGACGTTGCATGCCGCCGCACGCGATGAACCATGGGATCAGTCCGAGCTGGATCGTGTCTATTCGGCGTACCGAACGGGTGAACAGGGTTTCCGGGCGGTGTTCGAGAATTCCCTCCGCTTGAACAAGCTCAACCGTTTCATCCGGCCGTCGATCCTGAAGCTTCGCTACGAGGTCGTCGCGATGGCCCATCGGCGCCGCGGGACGTGGGCCTGACGCAACCCCGTCGGCCCGTCCAACGGGTGAGGCGTTGCGGACACTGCTGAGACGAAAGAGGCTGATTGGTGCCAGGACGAGAACGTCGGACATCCAAACGATCTGTGCGACCGGATAATCGGCTCGCGCTGGCCGACGAGGCCTTGCTGGCCGAGCATCGAGCCGCCGGAATGAACGTGGTTATTCAGGTCACCTGGCTCTATGACCGCAATGTGGATCTCGACGGGTTACGGCGGTTCCACCATCATCTCGGTCAGGGCTTGCTGGGGCGCCGCATCGAGCGGCCGGCGTTGCCGATCGCCCGGCATCGGTGGGTGGTGGATCGCGGGCCGGCGGACATCGAGGTGGCTGAATCGCCCCGTCCTCGCGCCGAGTTCAGTACGTGGGTCGACGAGCGGTCGCAACTTCCCGTGAATGCCGAATCGGGCCCGGGCTGGCACCTCGGTGTCCTTCCCCTCGATGACGGTTGCACCGCGGTCAGTCTGGTGCTGTCGCACAACTTGATCGACGGACTCGGGCTCGCGCTCGTCATCGTCGAAGGGGCACTGGGAAAAACGCGTGATCTCGGGTACCCCCCGCCACTGTCACGCACTCACCTCCGCGCGCTGGGGGAGGATGCCCGACAGACAGCGCGGGACCTGCCGAACGTGGGTCGGGCACTGGTCGGGGCGGTGAAATCGGCCCGTAAGCAGGCTCGCGCCAAGGTTGACGATCCCCGACCGCCGGTGCCGCGGCCCGCACCCGAAATGGCAGTCGGTGCCGATGACGTCGTTCTCGTTCCGGCCTTGACGGTCTACGTCAGTTTGGCTGACTGGGATGCGCGAGCAGAATCCCTCGGCGGAGCGAGTCACACACTGGCCGCGGCCTTCGCTGCCAAGTTCGGGGAACGTATCGGGCGCGTCCGCGCAACAGACGGCGCCGTCACCCTCCAGGTTCCGATCAGCGACCGCACGTCGATGGAGGACACCCGTGCCATGGCCCTGTCGTATGCGCGCGTCACCGTCGACCCGACCAACGCCACAACGGATCTGCGCGACGTCCGGGCTGCCGTCAAACAGACGCTGAGGACCTTGAAGGAGACGCCAGACGAGTCCAACCAGCTCCTGTGGCTTCCGTCGTTCGTGCCGAAGCGCATGCTGAAACAGATGGTCGCGAGGGCCCCCGCCGACCCCGACCAGGCGGTGTTTTCCTCCTACCTCGGCGATCTGAGCTCGTTGATCAGCCAGGCCGATGGCACCGCGGCCCCGTTCGCCAACGCCCGCACTACCGGTCAACGAGAATCCCGACGGCTCCTCGAACGAACCGGTGGTCGCGCGGTCATCCTCTCCGGACGCTTGAGCGGCAAGATCTTTATCAGCATCGGCGCCTATCAGCCCGGTGCTGCCAACACCCCGTGCGCATTGCGTGAGCTGGCCGCGCTGACGCTGGCTGATTTCGGCCTTACTGGCGAGATCCACTGACGTTCGCGTAAAACCCTGGGTAGCCTTTATCGTTCGACCCTGAACAGCCGGTGCTACGGCGTGCTCGCAACGGTCGGCTGGTGACCTCATGTCGAAAGAAGCGCTATGAAGTTGGTGCTGGCAAGCTACGGGACTCGCGGCGATGTCGAGCCCTGCGTTGCGGTTGGTCGTGAGTTGCAGCGCCGCGGGCATGATGTGCGCGTGGCGGTACCACCCGACCTGGTCGGCTTCGCCGAGGCGGCTGGGCTTGTGACCGTGCCGTACGGGCCGGACACCGCGGTATGGGCGGATGCGCACCGCGACTTCTGGATCCGATTCTTCGCCAAATTCTGGAATGTCCGCGAACTGATCAAACTGCTCCGGGAAATGCGCGAGATCGGGGAGTCTGTCGTCCGGTTCTGGGAGGAGATCGCCACCACGCTGAGGACGCTGACCGACGGTGCCGACCTGCTCATCACGTTTCTGAATTTTGAGCCGCCGGCGCTGAATGTCGCCGAATACTACGGCATTCCGTTGGCGACAGTGCACGTCTCACCCGTGCGGCCCAACGGCCGGATGCTGGCGTTCCTGCCGCCGTCGCTGGGCCGCTACACACTGATGCTGTACGAGTGGGCCAACTGGCGCGGGGTGAAGAAGCTCGACGCCGCGCAACGCCGTCAACTCGGTCTACCGAAGGCCACCGGTTCCTCGCCACGTCGGATCACCGAACGCGGATCCCTGGAAGTCCAAGCCTACGATCAGGTTTGCTTTCCCGGGTTGGCCACCGAATGGGCGAAATGGGAGAACCAACGCCCGTTCGTCGGTGCGCTCACGATGGAGTTGACCACCGAGGCCGATGACGAGGTCGCGACCTGGATCGCCTCTGGGCCCCCGCCCATCTTCTTCAGCTTCGGGAGTACACCGGTCAAATCTCCCGCCGACACGCTGTCGATGATCGACACGGCATGCGCGCGGGTGGGCGAGCGGGCATTGGTGTGCGCCGGCTCGAGTGATTTCAGCCAGATACCCGATTCAGATCGGGTAAAAGTCGTGGACACAATGAATTTCGCCGCCGTATTCCCGGCCTGCCGCGCACTGGTACACCACGGTGGCATGGGCACCATGTCGGCAGGCCTGCGCGCCGGTGTTCCCATGCTGGTCTTCTGGACTGCGCTCGACCAGGCGATCTGGGCAGCTCGCGTCAAACGGTTGAAAGTCGGTTTCGGACGGCGCATCTCGGCTGCCACCAGCGAATCGCTGGCCGCTGACCTGCGCACGATCCTCGACCCGAAATACGTTGTCCGGGCCCGCGAGGTCGCCACTCAGATGACCAGACCGGAAGACAGCGTCACCAGCACGGCTGATTTCCTGGAGCGATTCGCCAAATCCAGGCAGTGACCCCGGAGCGCATGTCAGCCAGACATCGGCTCAGATGACGCCCAAACCTCTTACTATCTGCAACAACCCGATCATCACGAAGATCCCGATCATCACCTGGCGGCGGTTGGCCAGCGCCCAGTCATGGACCGGTTGCAGCACCGTGTGGGTTCGCACCGGGGCGATCAGGTGGCTGACGACGGCGACCTCGAAAATCGTGAACATCGCGACGACGAACAGGATCACGGCGATGATCTGAGTGCCCGTGCCGGCTCCGGAGGAGACGACCGTCGTCGCCACGAACAGGACCAGCGGGAATCCCGGCAGAAACCCCATGCCGCACACCAGGGCGACCCACAATGCGCCACTGTCCCAGGCTCTTTGAAGACGGCCGAACAGCCGCCGAATCGCGGATCCGCTCTCCCCGGCATCGGCCACCGCCGCGAACGGCGACGAGATCGGAGTCTGGCCTTCGGATTCGGGCACTTCCCCGGTGGCGGCGGCGCTGGGTGTCGGTACGTGCGTTCGGCGACGCACCCAGAAACGGACGGCGATCAACCCGGCGACCACCAGCACGAGCACACCCAGACCGAGTTGTATGTGTCTCGTCGCGTCGCTCGCAGCCGGGGCATCAGGGCTGAACATGGGAGCACGGTGCAGCAACATCACCGGGACCAGCAGCGCCGGGATATTCGTGATGAGAGCGCCGATCCAGCACACGAGCAGGTTCTGCACCGGCCGCGGGCGGGAGATCACCAGCAGGATGAGGGCCAGAAGCGCGGGATTGAACGCCATCAGAATCGCCATCCCGAGTAGTGAGCCCCACACGGCCCGGAACACTACCGGCTGCGTAAATTTATTTTCGGCCATTGGCAACCCTGGTCGATCTTGATCTGGTTGATCCCGTCGGCAAAGTGGCAGTTGCCGGGGTATGAGCCACGTCGAGCAACCCTGCGTCGACGTGATTCCAACCGAATCATGCCCAGTTGCTTCCGGATTCACCTCATCGGTTTTGGACCGGAACCGACCGGGGATGGGGATAATGGCCACTGCCTCCGGCAGCTCACGGGTGTGGCAACTGAAAGGTTAGAGGTCTCCGCGATGAAGTTTGTGCTGGCGTTCTATGGGACTCGTGGTGATGTCGAGCCTGGAGTGGCGGTCGGCCGTGAGTTGTTGCGCCGCGGCCACGACGTCCGCATGGCCGTCTCGCCCGATCTGGTCGAGTTCGTGGCGGCGGCTGGGCCGGTGGCCATCCCGTGCGGACCGGATGTGCGTGTGTGGCAGGACCTGAACCGTGACTTCTGGGCGCGGTTCTTGCGGAAGTTCTGGAGGAACTTCTGGAGGGTCCGGGATCTGGTCGGGTTGCTGCGCGAGGAATGGCACCTTTTCGACCAGTACTGGCAAGAGGTCAGCAGGACCTTGATGTCGTCGGCGGAGGGGGCGGACCTGCTGTTCACCGGTGTGATCGGTGAGGAGGCGGCCGGCAACGTCGCCGAAGCTTGCGACATCCCGTTCGCCATGCTGCACGTGTTCCCGATGCGGCCCAACGGTCAGCTCGTTCCGGCCCTGCCGGCCTGGCTGGCTCGTCCGATGATGAGAGGTTCGGAGTGGCTGAGCTGGCCCATGATGAAGAGGCTCGAGGATCCGCAGCGCCGTGAACTGGGCCTGCCGAAGGCCACCGGCCCCTCCGCGTGGAGGGTGGCCGAACGTGGCTCGCTGGAGATACAGGCCTACGACGAGATTTTCTTTCCCGGGCTGGCCGACGAATGGGCGGCATGGGAGAGTCACCGACCGTTTGTCGGCGCCCTCACGATGGAGTTGCCGACGGACGGCGACGACGAAGTCGCTGCGTGGATTGCTGCCGGAAGTCCGCCGATCTGCTTCGGATTCGGCAGCATGCCAGTCGACTCAGGCGCTGAGATGCTCGCGATGATCAGCGCCGCTTGTGCGGAGGTGGGCGAGCGGGGGTTGGTGTGCGCCGGTTCGAGCGACTTCAGCGACGTCCCACATTCCGACCACATCAAAGTGGTGGACACGCTGAATTACGCCGCGACCTTTCCGGCGTGCCGCGCGGTCGTGCACCACGGCGGTGCGGGAACCACGGCCGCGGGGTTACGCGCCGGAATGCCCACATTGGTGCTTTCGACGGACCTCGACCAGACGCTGTGGGGAGCGCGAGTCAAGCAGATGAAAGTGGGTACCGCCCGGCGGCTTTCGGCCACCACACCGAAATCGTTGATCGATGATCTGCGTACGGTTCTGGAGCCGCAGTACGCAACCCGTGCCCGCGAGATCGCAACCCGGATGACCAAGCCCTCCGAAAGCGTTGTGACCACCGCAGATCTGCTGGAGAAGTTCGCCAGCCTCAAGCAGGTCTCGCCGCGCCCGAAACTCTTGGATTTCTGACCGCTGACGCCTTGTCGCCAACCAGAGTTGGCCGCACGCGGGTGACTTTGTGGCTTCGGTCCGGATCGCGCCCGCGATGATCCATGATGGTGTACGTGGACAGTGGAATCCGCGACATTGCGAGTATGCCCCGAGGTGGGCCGGACGCTTCCTGGCTGGACCGGCGGCTGCAGACGAACAGGTTGGAGTACCTGGACCGCGACGATGTCGACGATCTGAAGCACAAGGTCATGGATTCACTCGATCGGGCCGGAGCGCGACGGGGGATCGGTATCCACGACAAGTGTGTCCGGATGGTGCTTCGCGAGGTGGCGGACGTGCCCGCTCCGAAGATCCTCGAACTCGGTGCCGGTCTCGGCGGGCTCTCGCGCAAACTGCTGGAGAAGCATCCCACTGCCCACGTCACGGTGACCGACATCGAGCCGGCGTTTGTCGCGGGCATGGCCGCAGGCGATCTCGGCAGCCATCCCCGCGCCACCATACGGCACATGGATGCCACCGAAATCGATTCGCCGGCACGAGCTTACGACCTCGCGGTGTTCGCGTTGTCGCTGCACCACCTGCCCCCTGAACTCGCCGTCCGGGTGTTCGCGGCAGGCACCCGGGCAGCGAAGAAGCTCCTGATAGTCGACCTTCCCCGGCCGCCGGCGCCGGTACACGTCATTCTGCTGGCGGCGGTGCTCCCACTCATCAGGATCTCGCCGTTGCAACACGATGGATTCATCAGCTCGCTGCGCGCCTACAGCCCGTCGGCCCTGCGCGCACTGGGCCGCCATGCGGACCCGTCCATCACTGTCGAGTTTCGGAGCCGGCGAGGGTTGGGCCCGACGGTCGCGGTTGCCAGTCGGCCGACGGAGCAGGTGCGGCCCGAGCTGAGTGGCGCCTAGCCGCCATCTCAGATGCTGTTCAGGCCCTTGGCGATCAGCATGATGCCGGCAAGCACGCACATGGCCACCAAGATCTTTCGATGGTGGGCCCACGCCCAATCGTGCAGCCGCTGCAGTATCGCTTCGGTCTTCGAAGGTGCGACGAGATAGCTGACGAGAACGATCTCGACAACGGCGAGCATGCCGACGATGAAGGCGATGGTGGCGGCGATCTGAGTGCCGACCGCCGCTCCCGAGACCACGACGATGGCAAGCAGGAACAGCGCCACATCCGGCGGCGTTCCGGCAAACGAGAAGCCGATCACGAACGAGACCCACAGGGATCCGCTCTCCCACGCGTCGTGGCCGCGTCGCAGCAGCCGCCGGAACACAGACCCGCCCTCTGCCGGCGCCTCCCGGGCACGCGCCAGGAGCCGCGAGACCGGCGTCTCCGTATTCGAATCCGAGACCAGCGTCGACGTGCCGCTCTCCGCAGCCGAGACCGTCGCCCGCTGACGCACCCAGAAGTGCACCGTCAGCGCCGTGGCAGTGGTCAGCGCCAGCAGGCCCATGCCGATTTGAATGTAACCGCCGGTGGAGCTCTTGGCCCATGCCTCCGCGGTGGACTTGAACATGGGCGTGCCGTGGAGCAACACGAGCGGAAGCACCAACGTGGGAATACACGCCGTCACGCAGCCTGCTCCGAACACGAGCAGATTCTGAACCGGGCGGGGGCGCGAGATCACGAGCAGGGTGATGCCAAGACGCATGGGATCGAGCCCGACCAGAATTCCCAGAGCAAGCACCGAACCCCACACGGCCGAAACACTACCGGGTTGCTGTTTCCTGTCAGCTCTTTTGGCGCCTTGGTTGCTGTGAGTCGGCGGTGCGGTCCGCCAAAGTCGGCTTGCCAGTGAGAAGTTCGCCTGCGCAACCACCATGGTGGCGTGGCCGTTTCGGCACGGACGACCGACCTCCAACGGTATGCTTTTTCGGTTGCTTCGAGTTCCCTGAGGATGGTCGAGTGAGCGCGGTTACCACAGATTGCCGACTATGCGGATCGACCGGTCCCCACCGGACAATTGAAGTTCGCGAGATGATGTTCGGCACTCGCGAGCTATTTGAATATTTTTGCTGCAACGAGTGCGAAACCTTGCAGATCCACAATGCACTCGAGGGCGAGGAACTCCTGCGTCACTATCCGCCAAATTACTACTCGCACAATGCGTCAGCCGAGCCGAGCGCATTCCGGTGGCTGGTGACCCAGCACGACACATTCAAGCTGGGCCGCGGCAGCCGGATACTCGGTGCCGTCATCCGGGCCAGGGTGTCTGAAGGCATCTTCCGCGTGCTTCTCGGTGGGGATGTCATCAGAATGCTCGCTGAGCTCCGAATTGAACGGGACGCGCGAATTCTTGACGTGGGCTGTGGAAGCGGTGCATTGCTTGACCGGTTGACCAGAATTGGATTCAACAATTTGCTCGGCGCAGACCCGTTCATCGAGGCTGATGGCGAGTCGGCTGAAGGTGTGCCGCTGATGAAGCGTGATTTGAGCGCGGTGCCCGACAAATTTGATTTCATCATGTTCAATCATTCTCTCGAACACGTGCCCGACCCCGTCGAGACCCTCAAAGCGGCATACGAGAAGCTCGCGGAGGGCGGTATGTGCCTGGCTCGGGTGCCGACGACCTCGTCAGAGGCCTGGGCCACCTACGAGGCGGACTGGGTACAGGCCGATGCACCTCGGCATATGGTCATACCTTCGCGACAAGGAATGGCCATGGCGGCGGCAAAGGCCGGACTGCGCGTGGAGAGGACATTTGACGACTCGAATTTGGGCCAGTTCCTCGGCAGCGAAGCTTATCGACGTGACGTCGCGGTGACTGATCCGAAGATACTTCGCATGTTCGGACCCAAGCAGCTGTGGCAGTGGGAGAAACGCGCAGTGCAGCTGAACGAGCAGGGGCGTGGTGACCAGACGGGGTTCGTCTTGCGGGCGATGTGAGTCTCCGTGACGCCTCGAACGTGAGAAATTAGCTGCGAGGTTCGGCTGCTCCGGTTCGCACCGGCCTGCGCAAATCGCTCCGCAGCTCTTTGGCGGATCCGGCGTGCCGGAAACCCACACTGCCGCAACATTTTCGCGGAAGGCTCCAGGCGAATGTCGCGGCGCGGCGGCCGTACTTGCCGAGAAGCCGTCGCCGGACCGGGAGAGCCACGCAGAGCGATGCCCAATTGCCATGACTGCGGAGTGCGATCGAAACCCGCGGCGCTTGCCTCCCGCACGAATCGACGAAACCGGGCCGGATACGTACCAGGTCGCGGCTAGAGTCATCGCAACCAACTGGCGATACGCACCCCGGGGGCCCTTTTCACGTGACCGATCTCGACGTTCGATCTCTCTACCTCGACCTGATGCGAGGCAATCTCACCAGGTACGGGATGCATGAGCGGATGCCCGCGCAGTGGACACTGCGGCGTCGTCTCTATTTCAAGACCCTCAATCGCATGATGGTGCGCGGCGGGGCGCATCGTCTTGCCCGCGCCACCCCGAACGAGAATCGCAGCACGCTGGTTCAGCACAAACGGGACTTGGGCATCGATTGGCCGGCGGAGGCCGAGACGATGATCGGAATGCAGCGACTCACCAGTCTGCAGCATTGCGTCGAGACGGTACTGACGGAGAACATCCCAGGCGACCTGATCGAATGTGGAGTGTGGCGCGGCGGGGCCTGCATCCTGATGCGGGCCGTACTGGCCGCCTATGGCGATGAGACGCGAAATGTGTGGGTGGCGGATTCGTTCGAGGGGCTGCCACCGGCAGATCCCGAGAACTACAAGGCCGACAAGGGACTCCGGACGCAGAGCCTCGCCGGTATCCTCGGCGTGCCCGAGACCGAGGTCAGGGCGAACTTCCAGCGGTACGGACTGCTGGATGACCAGGTCCGATTTCTTCCGGGTTGGTTCAAGGACACGCTGCACGATGCGCCGATCGATCGGATCGCCGTCCTGCGGATCGATGGTGATCTGTACGAATCCACGATCCAAGCGCTCGAAGCGCTCTACCCGCGGCTCTCACCGGGGGGTTTCTGCATCATCGACGACTACCACGATCTCAAGCCGTGCCGGGAGGCAGTGACCGAATACCGGGCCGAGCACGGTATCACCGCCGACATCGTCGACATCGACGGAACGGCCGTGCTCTGGCGCAAGTAACGCTGCGAGGCACGCTTTTCGGGACAATCCAGCTCGGTGGCATGCGCCGGCGGGAGGCGCTGCCGTACAGAGGAATCCGGTCAGAACGCAGAACTTCTGGATCTCGTGTCGACGGTGTGCGTATCGCGTTATGCTGCCGAGCAGTTGAGCGTCGGCCACGTGACGGCCGCTGTCATTTCGCTCGCGCAAGGGAAGTCAGAGGCCAGAATCTGCGATGAAGTTCGTCCTGGCGAGCTACGGAACACGCGGCGACATCGAGCCCTGTGTCGCTGTCGGCCGAGAGCTGTTGCATCGAGGGCACGAGGTGCACATGGCTGTCCCGCCCGACCTGGTCTCATTCGCTGAAGCGGCCGGGCCCACCGCGGTCCCGTACGGACCAGATCTGCAGGCCGTGCTGGATGCGCACCGCAACTTCTGGACGCACTTCTTCCGCAATTTCTGGAAGGTCCGGGAAACGATCGAGTTGCGGCGGGAGGTCGTCGAACCGTTTCTCCAGTGCTGGAAGGACATCATCGCCACGCTGACGTCCTTGGCCGAAGGGGCCGACCTGCTGTTCACGGGCGTGAACTTCGAGGATGCCGCGGGAAATGTCGCCGAGTATCACGACATTCCGTTGGCCACGCTCCACCTGTTCCCGTTGCGGGCCAACGGCCAGTTCGTACCGTTTCTACCGGCCCCGATGAGTCGTTCCGCGATGAAGGCCGCCGAGTGGATTGCGTGGCGCAACGCCAAGAAAGTCGAGGGCGTACAACGCGGTGAGTTGGCCCTGCCCAAGGCCACGTCGCCGTCACCCTGGCGGCTCACCGCGCGAGGCTGCCTGGAGATCCAGGGCTACGACGATGTCTGCTTCCCCGGACTGTCCGCCGAATGGGCGCAATGGTCTGAGCAACGGCCCTTTGTCGGGGCCTTGACGATGGATCTCCCCGGGGATGCCGATGACGAGGTCGCGGCGTGGATCGCCGCGGGTACACCGCCGATCTTCTTCGGCTTCGGCAGCTTGCCGATGGCGTCCGGCGCCAAGACGCTGGCCATGATCGACTCCGCCTGCGCTCAGCTGGGGGAGCGGGCACTGGTGTGTGCCGCCGGTACCGACTTGAACGACGTTCCGCGATCTGACCACGTCAAAGTCGTCGGCGCGATGAACTATGCGACCGCGTTTCCGGCCTGCCGCGCGGTCGTGCACCACGGCGGGTTGGGCACCACCGCTGCGGGCCTACGCGCCGGCGTTCCCACGGTGATCCTGTCGACCGACCTCGATCAGACGTTGTGGGGCCGACAGGTGAAACAGCTGAAAGTAGGTACTGCCCGGCGCTTTTCGGAAACCACCGAGAAAACCTTGGTGACAGACCTGCGCACGGTGCTCGACCCACAGTACGTCGCGCGCGCCCGGGAGGTCGCCACGCGAATGACCAAGGCCGCCGACAGCGTGCTGGCCACGGCCGACCTCGTGGAGAAGTTCGCCGGCCTCGGTCGGCGTTGACCGAGGCCGGACGGGTGTCGTGGCTGCTTACGGCCGGGGCTAGTCGCTCGACTGTCCGGCGCGATGCCCGCTGGCGGGGCACTCCGACAACACCGGTGAGGCCGGCCCGACCTCCCTGGTGGCCCTGATGTGAATCATCCCGCCACGATGCGGCACGAAGGTGACGTGCTTGGCCCGTTGCTTCTCGTCCGGCGCCGTGGTGGTGCTCAACTCGACGCGGCGCAGGATTTCACGGAGCACGAGCCGAATCTCGACCATGGCGAAGGTGGCACCGAGACACCGGCGGTTTCCACCGCCGAACGGCAGCCAGGTGGTCGGGCTCAGCGTGGCGCCGAGCATTCGGTCCGGGTCGAACCGATCCGGATCCGGGTACACGTCGGCGCTCGCATGCACCAGTCCGATGGCCGGGTCGACCATGACCCCGGCCGGCAGCAGGTAGCCCCCGATCTCGGTCGGCTCCTTCAGGATCCGCCCCGAGCTGAACAGCACCGGACGGATCCGCAGCGTCTCCTTGATCACGGCGTCCAGGTACTCGTCGCCGGCCGCGCCGGCATCCGCGGCCTGCACCGCCCTCGCCAGTGCTGCCGGATGGCGGGTAAGCCGCTCCAACACCCACGACAGGGCCGTCGCGGTGGTTTCGTGGCCGGCCGCGATCGCGGTCAGGAGCTGGTCGCGCAGCTCGCTGTCGGACAGTGTGCGTCCGTCGTCGCCGGTCGCACGGACCAACATGGCCAGCACGTCGGTGCGCTCGTCGAGGTTCGGGTCCGCGCGCCGGTCGGCGATCTCGGCGTACAGCAGCTCGTCGGCTTCCTCGAAGCGACGGGCCACACCTCGCCACGGGCGATGACGTCGCAAGCTCGGCTTTGTAATCGCCGGTGTCTCCCACGATTTCATGTAGAGGAGCCGCGGGATGACTCTACGCAGCGCGGCCAGTCGCGCCGGATCGCTGGCGCCGATCACCGTCCGCAGGATCACCTCGAGCGTGATCTCTGTCGTCCTGGGGGCCACCGGGAAACTCTTGCCGACCGGCCAGGAGGCGACGTTGGCAGCAGAGATCTCGGACATCTGAGCGGACTGGCGAGCCACGGCATCGCGGTGGAAGGCCGGCATCGTCAGTCGACGCAGCGTGTGGTGCTCGTCTCCGTCGAGGACGAACAGCGAGCTGTCGCCGAGAAGCCCGCGAAAGAACCAGTGGGCTTCGCCGGAGTGGTAGACCCGAGGGTCGCCGGCGTACACGGTCTTGATGTCGGCAGGATCGGCGAGGTACACCACGGTGCCCGACAGCGGGATGCGCAGCGTGAACACGTTGCCGTAGCGCCGCTGACATCCGGTCAGGAAGCGCAGACCGTAACTGGCCATCAATGCGGACTGCACCACCATGGGAAGTGGAGGTCCAGGTGGCAGTGCGGTTTTCGCGGTATCGCTCACTTTTGGGTGATCCCTAGCTGCTAGTCGGTTCATGCGCTCACATGACGGCCTCGAGCTGCCACCGAGAAAATGACTGCCGGTCGCCGGGGAGCACCTGCTCCGGTCGATCCACGGTCGCAGCTCCGGGCTCAACGGTAAATCTCAACGGTACGAGTCTTGCGTGGGGTGCGGGGCGCTTTCGACAGAGACGCCCCCGCGTTGCCCCCCGGCGCGCCGTTTGAATCGATGCCGGCGTCGTGCGGGGCCGGACAATGGCGCCGAGCTGTGCTGGTGCTCAGCATCGTGTGATCGGTTGAATTTGTCTTGCGGAAGGCTCGTAGCGGTGCGCCCGGTGCGGCCTCATCGATCGGGCGATACGGAGCGCCTGCTAGTCAGCAAACTTTTGATCGACATGTTCTGGCATCGCAACGCCTGGTGGGGGCTGCATCGGTGCGTGGACAACTCGTCGTAAGTCCAGCGTTGGTGGCTAATTCGCCATGTTAACGGTGACTGTCCCAGTTGGAGACAAGGCGGTTATCCTCCGCCGGCTACGAAGCAGCAAATATTGACGATTTTCCTAAAACCGGCTGCGCCGCCACCTGTCTGGGCTACGTTTAGAACGTGTTCCATTTGACTCGCCTCGATGGTCTGGAGAACTGGTGAGCATCAATCCATTCGATGACGACAACGGCAGTTTTTTCGTCTTGATCAACGACGAGGAGCAACACAGCTTGTGGCCGGTCTTCGCAGACGTTCCGGTCGGGTGGCGGGTTGTCTTCGGCGAGGCGGACCGCGCCGCCTGCCTGGACTACATCGAGCAACACTGGCCCGACATCCGGCCGAAGAGTCTCCGCGAGAGGTTGGCACAGGGTCAGACTGTTGATCAGTAGGCCGCCGGCTGGAACTTCTGGAAGTGAGGATGGGGCACTTCCGCTCACGCGGGGCCAGCTGGATATTTGGCTGTCGGAGGAAGCCGGGCTTGCCGGCGCCAAGTGGCAGCTCGGCATGCTTGCCCGGATCGACGGCGTCATCGAGCACGCCCGCCTGGAACAAGCGATTCGCCACGTGGTGCGCGAGGCAGAGCCACTCAGAGCAACTTTCGTTGAAGTAGATGGCCGGGTCTTCCAGACCGTCTCCGACTATCCGGAAGTCGAGCTGCTCCGGTATGACCTCACGGCTTCGCCGGCTCCGGCGCAGGATGCCTATCGGGTAGCGTCATCGATCCGACAAGCGCCGATGCCGCTCAGCGGCCCGCTGTTCAAGTTTGCGCTGCTGCAGACACGTGCCGACGAGTTCTACTTTTTTGTGTGCTGTCACCACATCGCGATAGACGGAATCGGCATGGGCCTCGTCTGTCACCGAATTGCCGCTGTCTACACAGCAATCGCGGCTGACGCGCCGATTCCGCCCGCGATCTTCGGGTCGTTGCAGAGCCTGATCGATTGTGAGTCGGAATACGAGGCTACCGACGATTACCTCGACGATCAGGCCTATTGGGCCGAGAACGCCCCGTCGGAAAGTGAGCCCCGGCATGGGTCGGAGCGCGGAGTCGCAAACCAGGCCAACGAGTATGAGCCGTCGGCGCCGGTCCAGCTGGACGCCTCCGTCGTCGCGAGGTCCCGCGACCTGGCGAAAACATTGGGAGTGCGCCGCGCCTCGGTGATCACCGCAGCGTATGCGCTGCTGGTACACGGCGAGATCGGCGGATCCGAGGTCGCGCTCGACTTTCCGGTGAGTCGGCGGGTGCGTCCAGAGGCGCTGATGGTGCCCGGGATGGTCTCCGGGGTTGTGCCATTGACGGTGCAGATGTCCCCGTGCGACACGGTCGCGGGGTTGTGTGCGCGTGTCGACCAACGCATCCAGGGTGCGTTGCGCCACCAGCGATTCCCGCTACGCGCCATCGAGAACAAGATGCGATTTCAGGGCACCGGGCGGCCGTCGACCCGGGCCGCCATCAACTTCATTCCGACCATCCCGATCGCGGATTTCGGTGGGGCCCCCGGGGCGGGGACCGCGACCCACACCGGTCTGGTGGATCAGTTCGGTGTGGTTTTCCTCAAGAAGGACGATGATCTTCTTCTCAGTACGACCGGTGTAGGGCAGCTGTTCGCCGGTTGCGATGTAAGCGATCTGGCGGTCCGCTTGGATCGGATTCTCGCGTCGATGACCGCCGACCCGGCTCGGCTTCTGTCGACCGTCGGCGTCCGTGCTGGGCTCGGCGAACTGGACGAGTGGGGTAACCGCACGGCCGTGAGCGGGACGGTGCCGGTGTCGCCGTCGATTCCGGAGTTGTTCGCCGATCAGGTGGCCCGTAATCCGGAGGCCGTGGCGGTCAGCTTCGGCGACAGTTCGATGTCGTATCGCGGGCTGGATGCGGCGGCGAATCGGTTGGCGCACTTGCTGGTCGAGCGTGGTGTCGGGCCGGGGCAGCGGGTGGCGTTGGTGTTCTCGCGGTCGGTGGAATCGGTCGTGGCGATCATGGGTGTGCTGAAAGCCGGTGCGGCGTATGTGCCGATCGATCCGTCGGTGCCCGATGCGCGACTGGAATTCGTGTTGGCCGACGCCCGACCCAGCGTCGTGGTCACGACGGCTGACCTGATGCATCGGTTGGATGGCCACAGTCTGGCTGTGATCGACGTCCACGACCGTGCGGTCTACGGCCGGCCGAGCACGGCATTGCCGGTGGGGCCCGGGCCCGATGATGTTGCGTATCTGATCTATACGTCGGGTACGACGGGTGTGCCGAAGGGTGTGGCGATTCCGCATCGGAATGTGATTCGTCTGTTGGATGCGATTGATCGTGATGTGGCGTTGTCGGCTGGGCAGGTGTGGACGCAGTGTCATTCGGTGGCGTTCGACTTTTCGGTGTGGGAAATTTTCGGTGCGCTGTTGCACGGTGGGCGGTTGGTGGTGGTGCCCGAATCGGTGACCCGCTCGGCCGAGGAGTTCCACGCTCTACTTGTCGACGAACACGTGAGTGTGTTGAGTCAGACGCCGTCGGCGTTTTATGCGCTGCAAGCGGTGGATGCGGCCGGTCCGGAGAACCGGTTGGCGCTCGAGGTTGTGGTGTTCGGCGGAGAGGCGCTCGAACCGTCGCGACTGAGCCCGTGGGTGGCCGAACATCCGGGGCTGCCGCGGTTGATCAACATGTATGGGATCACCGAGACGACGGTGCATGCGTCGTTTCGTGAGATCACCGCCGCCGATGTGGGCAGTGCGGTCAGTCCGATCGGTGTGCCGCTGGCGGATCTGGCGTTCTTCGTGCTCGACGATTGGTTGCGCCCCGTGCCCGCGGGCGCGGTGGGTGAGTTGTATGTGGCCGGTGCGGGTTTGGGCTACGGGTATGTCGGGCGGTCGCCGTTGACCTCGACGCGTTATGTGGCGTGTCCGTTCGGGATACCGGGTCGGCCCGCGACTCGGATGTATCGGACCGGGGATTTGGTGTCCTGGGGTGTCGATGGGCAGTTGCGGTATCTGGGGCGGGCCGATGAGCAGGTCAAGATTCGTGGGTATCGGATCGAGTTGGGTGAGATCCAGTCGGCGTTGATGGCGTTGGATGGGGTGGAGCAGGCGGTGGTGATCGCCCGTGAGGACCGTCCAGGTGACAAACGTCTGGTCGGCTACATCACCGGCAGTGCCGATCCGTCGGCGGTGCGTGCGGCGCTGGGGGAGGCGTTGCCTTCCTATATGGTGCCCGCGGCCATCGTCACCATCGACGCGCTACCCCTGACGGTCAACGGCAAACTCGACAAGAAGGCCCTGCCCGCACCGGAATACCAGCACGCCGATGGCTACCGGGCACCGTCGACTCCCACCGAGGAGATCCTGGCCGGCATCTACGCCCAGATCCTCGGGCTGGACCGCGTCGGCGTCGAGGACTCCTTCTTCGAGCTGGGTGGCGACAGCATCCTGTCGATGCAGGTGGCCTCGCGCGCGAGGGCCGCGGGCCTGACCTGCCGCCCGCGCGACATCTTCGTCCAGCAGACCGTGGCCCGACTGGCTCAGGTGGTCGGGACGGGGCGGCTCACCGATGAGCCCGCGGACGAGGGGCTCGGCCCGGTGGCGGCAACCCCGATCATGCGCTGGCTCAAGGACCTGGAACGTGCCGGCGGCCCAATCGACGAGTTCAACCAGACCGTGGTGCTGCAGGCTCCCCTGGGCGTTACCGACGCCGATGTGGTGATCCTGTTGCAGGCCTTGCTCGATCGGCACGGCATGCTCCGCCTGCGTGCCGAGGACGACGGAGCCGGCGGATGGTCGTTGACGGTGCCGGAAGCCGGGTCGGTCGACGCGAGTGGGTGCGTTCGATCAGTGGCGACGCTGACGGATGAGGCGCTGGTGGCGACGAGGTCGGAGCTGGATCCGGCCGGTGGTGCGATGCTCCGCGCGCTGTGGGTGACCTCCACGAGTCAGCTGGTGTTGGTCGTTCATCATCTTGCGGTCGACGGCGTGTCGTGGCGAATCCTCCTGGAGGATCTCAACATCGCCTGGTCTCAGCGGGCCGGCGGTCGCCCGGTGGCCCTGGTGCCCACGGGCACGTCGTTCGCCGGCTGGGCAGGCCTGCTGGCACGATCCGCCCTCAGCCCGAACCTGGTGGATCAGGCGGAGGTCTGGCGGAAAGTGGTGGCCGTGCCGCCGGTACTTCCCGCACCGCAGCCCGACGTCGATACCTACAGCACCGCCGGGCAGCTCTCGATGGTGTTGGACCCCGAGTCGACGCACCAGCTGCTCGGCGAGGTGCCCGCGGCGTTCCACGCAGGGCCACAGGACATCTTGCTGATCGCGTTCGCGTTGGCGGTGGCCGAGTTCACGCGCAGCAGCTCGCCGATCCTCATCGATGTGGAGGGCCACGGGCGCAGCGGAGACCTGGGTGGAGATGTCGACCGAGATATCGACTTGTCGCGCACGGTCGGGTGGTTCACCACCAAGTACCCGGTGTCGTTCACCTTCGGGCGCCGTGTCCATGCATTGCCCTGGACTCAGGTGGTCTCCGGCGCAGCCGATCTCGGAGTGGCGGTGAAAGAAGCCAAGGAGCAGCTTCGCGCCCTGCCCGATGGCGTGACCTACGGCCTGCTGCGGTATCTGAACCCGGATGTGGAGCTGTCCGCCCCCGACCCGGCGATTGCATTCAACTACCTGGGCCGGTTCGGCGGAGGCGCGAACCATGGGCCTGGCGACGTCTGGGGGATGCACCCCGATGGCTTGTCGCTGACCCGTCTCGCCGGTGCGGTACCCACCGCACTCGGACATACCGTCGAGCTCAACGTGGCCGCCATCGACACCGACCGCGGCGTGCAACTCAATGCCGACTGGACATGGGCACTCTCGGCGCTCGATCGTGCGGAAGTCGGTCGCCTCGGCCAACTCTGGTTCGACGCCTTGACGGGAATCTGCGCGCACGTCCGAAACGGCGGCGGTGGATTGACACCGTCAGATATCGCCCCCGCCGAGCTGAGTCAGCAACAGATCGACGACCTCGCCCGGCAACACCGGATCGTCGACATCCTGCCGCTGACCCCGTTGCAGCAGGGGCTGCTGTTCCATGCCGGGACCGCGCGCGGCTTCGCCGATGTGTACGCGATGCAGCTGGATATCGCTTTGAGCGGCCCACTCGATCAGGAGCGGCTCCGCGCGTCGGTTCAGGCGGTGGTCGACAGGCATCCGCACCTGACGGCCCTCTTCTGCGACCGGTTCGACCGACCGGTGCAGGTGATCCCCGCTGATCCCGTGGTGCCCTGGCGGTGTATGGCACTGGATGCCAACGGTATTGGTGCGGACGATCGGCTCCAGGAAATCCGCGCCGCTGAACGTGCCGCGGTCTGTGACCTCCGGAACGAACCCGCCTTCCGGGCGTGCCTCATCCGGGTTGCCGACGACAGGCACCGGTTCGTGCTGACAGCGCACCACATCGTGCTCGACGGTTGGTCGATGCCCATCCTGCTGCGGGAGATCTTCGCCGGTTTCAGTGGGCAACGGCTGCCCGCAGCCACGCCGTATCGCCGTTTCCTGACGTGGCTTGCCGACCGCGATGACGATGCGGCAAGGGCGGCCTGGCGCGAAATGTTTGCCGGGTTCGACACACCCACGTTGGTGGGCCCGGCCGGTCGAAACGAACTGGGACAGCGCGGTGTTGAGACATTCCGGTTACCCGAGGAGATCACCCGGGGACTCGGGGAGCTGGCACGCACCCATCACAGCACTGCGAACGTGGCGTTGCAGGCCGCCTGGGCCCTGCTGCTCAGTTCACTGACCGGACGGCACGACGTCGCATTCGGTACGACGGTCTCGGGGCGCCCCGCCGAGGTCGACGGCGCCGATTCGATGGTGGGCCTGCTGATCAACACAGTGCCGGTCCGGGCGAAGCTGACCCCGGCAACCACCACCGCAGACCTGATGCGCCAGTTGCAAAACGCGCACAACGACACACTCGAACACCAGCATGTGGCGCTCAGCGACATCCACCGGATCGCCGGCCAGGACCAACTGTTCGACACACTTCTGGTTTTCGAGAACTATCCGATCGACAGCACCACGTTGTCGGATGTCGGCGGCGTGGCGATCACCGAATTCGATTTCCGTGAATCCAACCATTACCCGCTGGCGGTGCAAGCCCTGCCCGGCCCCGAAATGCGGCTCCGCGTCGAGTTCGATACCGCGGTGTTCGATCTCGACACTGTCGAGGCCCTGATCGAGCGGCTGAAAGCGGCGCTGGTAGCCATGGCCGCGAATCCCGCGCGGCCGTTGTCGTCGATCGATCTGCTCGACGGGGCCGCGCACACCCGCCTCGACGAGTGGAGCCACCGAAGCGTACTGGCCGAATCTGCCACGGCGGAGTCGATTACGGCGTTGTTCGCCCGACAGGTGGCCCGCACACCCGATGCTCCCGCGGTGACTTTCGAGGGCCGGTCGATGACCTACCGGGAGCTCGACGACGCCGCCACCCGGTTCGCCCACGTGTTGTCCGCCCACGGTGCGCGCCCGGGTGAGGTTGTGGCGCTGCTCTTCTCCCGGTCCGCCGACGCCCTCGTCGCGATTCTGGCCGTATTGAAAACCGGTGCGGCGTATGTGCCCGTCGACCCGGCGCTACCGCTCCCGCGCATCGAGTTCATGGTGGCCGACGCCGCGCCGGTGGTCGCGGTCACCACGGCCGGGCGACGCTCGCGCCTCGACGGGTGCGACGTACCCGTCCTCGACATCACCGAACACACGGCGGCCGCCGGACCCGCTGCGGAAACCCAAGGCAGCCCGGTGCCGGCCGGTCCCGGGCCCGCTGACATCGCGTACATCATCTACACGTCGGGCACCACCGGTGTACCGAAAGGCGTTGCGATTCCACATCGCAACGTGCCCGGACTGTTCGGCTCCCTTGACGCCAACGTGGCATCGGGTCCCGGGCAGGTATGGACACAGTGGCACTCGTACAGCTTCGACGTCTCGGTGTGGGAGATCTTCGGCGCGTTGCTGCATGGCGCACGCCTGGTCGTGGTGCCGGAATCGGTCGCCGCATCGCCCGACGACTTCCATCAACTGCTGGTGGCCGAAGGCGTCACAGTCCTGAGCCAGACCCCGTCGGCCGCGGGCATGCTCTCGGCGAAGGGGCTTGAGTCCACGGCGTTGGTGGTGGCCGGCGAGGCCTGTCCGCCCGAGCTGGTGGACCGCTGGGCGCCGGGACGCGTGATGGTCAACGCCTACGGCCCCACCGAGGCCACCGTCTATGCATCGATCAGTACACCCCTGACCGCCGGATCGGTGGTGCCGATCGGCGCACCGGTGGCCGGGGGAGCGTTGTTCGTCTTGGACGACTGGTTGCGACCGGTGCCGCCCGGCGTGGTCGGGGAGCTGTACATCGCGGGCCGCGGTGTGGGAACCGGGTATTGGCGCCGTTCGGGCCTGACGTCGTCGCGATTCGTCGCGTGCCCGTTCGGAGCGCCGGGAGCCCGCATGTACCGGACCGGCGATCTCGTGCGATGGGGCCTCGACGGTCAGGTGCACTACCTCGGGCGCGTTGACGAGCAGGTCAAGATCCGTGGGTACCGCATCGAGCTCGGCGAAGTCCAGGCTGCGCTGGCCGCGCTCGACGGCGTGACCCAGGCCGTCGTGATCGCGCGCGAGGACAATCCCGGAACTTTGCGTCTGGTCGGTTACATCACGGGGAGTGCCGACCCGGGCCAGGTCCGGGCGCAACTGGCTGAGCGTCTCCCGAGCTATATGGTGCCGTCCGCCGTGGTGATGATCGACGCGGTGCCGCTGACGGTCAACGGCAAACTCGACCGACGTGCCCTGCCCGCACCGGATTTCCTCGACGTCGACCGCTATCGCGTCCCGGCCAACCCGGTCGAGGAGATTCTGGCCGACACCTTTGCCCGCGTTCTCGGCCTGGACCGGGTGGGGGTCGACGATTCGTTCTTCGATCTGGGTGGCGACTCGTTGTCCGCGATGCGTCTGATTGCGGCGATCAACGCATCGCTGGAGTCCGGCATCACGGTGGGCTCGCTGTTCGACGCGCCCACGGTCGCGCAACTGGCGGTGCGGGTCAGCGGAGACGCCACGCGGTTGGAGCCGCTGGTCGTCGGTGCGCGGCCCGCGGTGGTGCCGCTGTCGTTCGCCCAATCGCGTTTGTGGTTCCTGGACCAATTGCAGGGGCCGTCACCGGTTTACAACATGACGGCCGCCTTCCGGCTCACCGGTGCCCTGGATGTCGATGCGTTGAGTGCCGCGCTGGTGGATGTGGTGGCTCGGCACGAGAGCCTGCGTACGCTGTTCGCCGCACCCGACGGCATTCCCCGTCAGGTCGTGACGGCACCCGCGCACCTGGATGTGGCCTGGGATGTCGTCGACGCCACCGGGTGGACGCCCGCCCAGGTGCAGGAGGGCATCGAGGAAGCGGCACGGCACATTTTCGACCTGTCCACCGAGATTCCCCTGCGGGCCAGGCTGTTCCGGCTGAGCGATGACGAGCATGTCCTGGCCGCGGTGGTGCACCACATCGCCGCGGACGGCTGGTCGGTCACCCCGCTGGTGACCGATCTGGGGCGGGCCTACGCTCACCGATGCGCAGGGCGGGCTCCCGACTGGGCGCCGCTGGCCGTGCAGTACGCCGATTACACGTTGTGGCAGCGTGCGCAGTTCGGTGACCTCGAGGACAGCCAGAGTCGGATCGCCTCACAGCTGACCTATTGGCGTGATGCGTTGGCCGGCATGCCCGAGCGCATCGACATCCCTACCGACCGGCCGTACCCGCTGATGACCGATCAGCGCGGTGCCACGATGACGGTGGACTGGCCGGCCGAGTTGCAGCAGCAGGTCGCGCGGGTGGCGCGTGAGCACAACGCGACCACGTTCATGGTGGTTCAGGCCGCGTTGCTGACACTGCTGTCGAAGCTGAGCGCGAGTAGCGATGTGGCGGTGGGATTTCCGATTGCCGGGCGCCGCGACCCGGTGCTGGATGACCTCGTCGGCTTCTTCGTCAACACACTGGTGCTCCGGGCCGACCTGGCGGGCGACCCGACCGTCGCGGACCTTCTGGCTCAGGTGCGCGCCCGCAGCCTGGCCGCGTTCGACAACCAGGATGTGCCATTCGAAGTCCTCGTCGATCAACTGAACCCGACCCGCTCGCTGGCGCACCACCCGTTGATCCAGGTGGCGCTGGCCTGGCAGAACCTCGCCGATCACGACATCAATGACTCGGCCGCCGGAATGGTCTTGGGCGATGTGCAGATCACCCGGATGCCCGTCGATACCCGCACCGCCCGGATGGATCTGAACTTCTCGCTGGCCGAACGCCGGACCGAGTCCGGTGAACCGGCCGGCATCGGCGGAATGGTGGAGTTCCGGACCGACGTGTACGACGCCGAAACCATCGCAACCCTGATCGCCCGGTTGCAGCGGGTGCTGACGTCGATGACCGCCGACCCGAACGCCCGACTGTCGGCGATCGATCTGCTCGACGACGCGGAGCATGCGCGCCTCGCCACCCTCGGCAACCGTGCGGCCGTCACCCGCCCGGCCCCGGCCTCCGCTGCGGTCTCGGTTCCCGCGCTTTTCGCCGAACATGTGGCGCGTACCCCCGAGGCGGTGGCGCTCACCTTCGGTGAGCGTGCGTGGACCTACCACGAACTCGACGAATCCGCGAATCGGTTGGCGCACTTGTTGATCAGCCGGGGAGCGGGTCCGGGGGAGTCTGTCGCGCTGCTGTTCAACCGGTCCGCCGACGCGATCGTGGCCATCCTGGCGATCCTCAAGACCGGTGCGGCATACCTGCCGATCGATCCGGTGGTGCCCGATGCGCGGTTGGCGTTCGTGCTGAGTGACGCCGGCCCGGTTGCCGCCCTGACCACCACCGACCTGGTCGACCGGCTGCGGGGCCACGATGTGGCGATCGTCGACGTCAACGAGATCGACGGCCCTGCCCGGCATCCGGCCGGCGAGCTGCCGACGCCGCACCCCGACGATGTCGCCTACCTGATCTACACCTCGGGTACCACCGGTGTGCCCAAAGGTGTTGCCGTCACTCACCACAACGTCACGCAATTGCTGGAATCCCTCGATGCCGGGTTGCCCCGCCCCGGGGTGTGGCCCCAGTGTCACTCCCTGGCCTTCGACGTCTCGGTCTGGGAGATCTTCGGAGCCCTGCTCCGCGGCGGGCGGGTGGTGGTTGTCCCCGAGGACGTGACCGTCTCACCGGACGATTTCCACGCCTTGCTGGTGCGCTCACGCGTCGACGTGCTCACCCAAACACCCTCTGCGGTACGGGTGTTGCCGCCCGAAGGTCTGGAGTCGGCGGCCTTGGTGGTGGTCGGGGAGGCCTGCTCGCCCGAGGTGGTCGAGCAGTGGGCGCCGGGACGGGTGATGATCAATGCCTACGGACCCACCGAGACGACGATGTGTGTGGCGATCAGCGCACCCCTGCAGCCCGGGTTGGGCGTGCCGATCGGTTCGCCGGTCCCCGGAGCCGCACTGTTCGTGCTCGACGAGCACTTGCGTCCGGTGCCGGCCGGGGTCGTCGGTGAGCTGTATGTGGCAGGTGCCGGTCTGGCATACGGCTACGTCGGGCGCACCGGGTTGACCGCGTCTCGGTTTGTCGCCTGTCCATTCGGTAATCCGGGCCTGTTGATGTACCGCACCGGGGATCTGGTGTGCTGGCGACCGGACGGGCAGTTGCAATACCTGGGCCGCGCTGACGAACAGGTCAAGATCCGCGGCTACCGCATCGAACTCGGTGAAGTCCAGGCCGCATTGGCCGGGATCGACGGCGTGGACCAGGCGGTCGTGATCGCCCGCGAGGACCGGCCCGGTGACAAGCGTCTCGTCGGATACATCACCGGTGGCGCTGAACCCGCCGGTATCCGCGCGCAACTCACCGACCGGCTGCCGGCCTACATGGTGCCCGCCGCGGTGATGGTGCTCGACGCGCTGCCGCTGACGGTCAACGGAAAGCTCGACACCCGAGCACTTCCCGCTCCCGACTACGGCTCAGGGGATGACTACCGGGCCCCGGCGGATGCCGTGGAGGCGGTCCTGACCGACATCTACGCCCAGGTTCTCGGGCTGGACCGAGTCGGGGTCGACGACTCGTTCTTCGACCTGGGTGGGGACAGCATCCTCTCGATGCAGGTGGTGGCCCGGGCCCGGACAGCGGGCCTGGTGTGTCGCCCCCGCGATGTGTTCGTCGAACAGACCGTGGCGCGGTTGGCGCGGGTCGCCCAGGTAACCGGCGTCGCCGGCGGTGCCCACGGGCCGGTCGACGAAGGTGTCGGACCGATTGTGGCGACGCCGATCATCCGGTGGCTGAATGAGGTTGAACGCGCCGACGGCCGGGTGGACCAGTTCAACCAGACGCTGTTGGTGCAGGGTCCCGTCGGCGTCACCGAAGCCGACGTCGTGATCATGGTGCAGGCCTTGCTCGATCGCCACGGCATGCTCCGGTTGCGCGTCGGGGACGACGGTGCCGGCGGCTGGTCGCTGACGGTGCCCGAGCCCGGCGCGGTGGCCGCCCGTGGGTGCGTGCGACCGGTGCCGACACTGACGGATGAGGCGCTGGTGGCGGCGAGGTCGCGGTTGAACCCGGCAGCCGGCGCGATGGTGAGCGCGCTGTGGGTGACTTCCACGAGTCAGTTGGTGTTGGTCGTTCACCACCTGGCCGTCGACGGGGTGTCGTGGCGAATCATCCTGGAAGACCTCAACATCGCGTGGGCGCACCTTCGCGGTGGACAGCCGGTGGCCCTGCCGCCGGCGGGCACGTCGTTCGCGCGATGGGCCGAACTGCTGCAGGCGCAGGCCGATCGCCCGGAAGTGGTCGCCCAGGCGAATGCGTGGCGACAGGTGGCGGCCGCCCCGGCGGTGCTACCGGCGGCGCGACCCGGCGTCGACACCCATGAGACCGCCGGTCAGCTGCGGGTGTCGGTGGACGCCCCGACCACGCGGCTGTTGCTCGCAGATGTGCCTGCGGCATTCCACGCCGGCGTGCAGGACATCTTGCTGATCGCCCTCGGTCTTGCGCTGGCCGAGTTCGCGCGTGCGACAGGTAAAGACGCAGCCCCGATCGCCATCGATGTCGAGGGGCACGGACGAGTCGAGGATGTCGCCGCAGACATCGATCTGTCGCGCACCGTCGGGTGGTTCACCACCAAGTACCCGGTGGCATTGGATTTCGCGGACCTGGCCACCGGACTGTCCTGGTCTGAGGTGCTCGTCGGGGATACGGCGTTGGGCGCGGCGGTCAAGGCCGCCAAGGAACAGCTGCGTTCGCTGCCGGCTCCGCTGACTTACGGGCTGCTGCGTTACCTCAACGCCGACCTCCACCTCGACGGCGCCGACCCGACGATCGGGTTCAACTACCTGGGCCGCCTCGGCGGCTCCGCCGAGGCGACCGATGACATGTGGCGGCTGTCCGCGGACAGCCTGGAGGCGACCGGGGCCGCCGCGGCGATCCCGATGCCGTTGACCCACACCGTGGCACTGAACGCGGGCACCGTCGACACCGAGAATGGCCCGCAGTTGCAGGCGAACTGGACGTGGGCCCGGTCGGTGGTCGATGAAGCGCAGGTCGAGCTGCTCGGCCGGCTGTGGTCGGAGGCCCTGACCGGTATCTGCGCCCACGTGCGAACCGGCGGGGGCGGACTCACCCCGTCGGACATCGCACCTGCGAAGCTCAGCCAGTCTGAGATCGACGACCTGACGAGGCAGTACCGGGTGGCGGACATCCTTCCGCTGACCGCATTGCAGAAGGGGCTCGTCTTCCACAGCAGCACGGTGCACGGGCGCGATGACGACCTGTATGTGGTGCAGCTGGACATCACCGTTGCCGGCTCGCTCAACGAGCACCGACTGCGGGACGCGGTGCAGGTGGTGGCCGGCCGGCATCCGCACCTCGCGGCCAGATTCTGCGAACAGTTCGACGAGCCCGTGCAGATCATCCCGTCCGATCCCGCGGCGGGCTGGCGGTATGTCGAATTGAGCACCGCCGCAACGGAGGAGCAGATCCGGCGGATATGTGCCGAGGAGCGCACGGCGGTGTGCGATCTGGCCCATCCACCGGCGTTCCGGGTCGCCGTCGTCCGCACCGGAAACGACCGCCACCGCGTGGTTCTCACGAATCACCACATCGTGCTCGACGGCTGGTCGCTGCCCATCCTGTTGCAGGAGATCTTCGCGGCCTACCACGGTCACCGGCTCCCCGCGGCGACGCCGTATCGCAGCTTCATCGGCTGGCTGGCCGGCCGCGACGTCGACGCCGCCCACGCGGCCTGGCGCGAGGTACTGGAAGGCTTCGACACCCCGACACTGGTCGGCCCGTCGCAGAAGTCGGAGCTGGGGAAGCGTGGCATCCGCGCACATCGGCTGTCCGCGCACACCACCCGGGCGCTCGACGACCTGGCGCGGTCCCATCGAACCACCGTCAACATCGTGCTGCAGGGCGCGTGGGCACTCCTGTTGAACTCGTTGACCGGGCAACACGACATCGCCTTCGGCACCGTGGTCTCCGGGCGGCCGGCCGAGGTGGTCGGCGCGGAGTCGATGGTGGGCCTGCTGATCAACACGGTGCCGGTGCGCGCGGACCTCACCGCGGCCACCACCACGACCGATCTGCTGGACAGTCTGCAACACGCCCACACCAAGACCCTTGAGCACCAACATCTCTCGCTCAGTGAGATCCACCGCATCACCGATCAGGACCGGCTGTTCGACACCCTGTTCGTCTTCGAGAACTACCCGGTGGACACCGGCGCGCTGTCGAGCGCCGGCGACGGCTTGGAGATCGTCGAGTTCACCAGTCACGAATCCACCGACTACCCCCTGACGATGCAGGCGATACCCGGTGACCAACTCCGGTTGCGTCTCGAGTACGACACCGCCGTCTTCGACACCGCCGCCATCGACGTGCTGACCAACCGGATAGAGGCCGTGCTGGAGGCGATGACGGCCGATCCGGGTCGTGCAGTGTCGGCGGTGAACCTGCTCGATGAGGCCGAGCGCGCGCGCCTGGCGCAGTGGGGCAACCGGGCAGTGCTGTCCGATCTGGCGCAGCCGGCGTCGGTGCCGGAGCTGTTCGCCGCGCAGGTGATGCGGTCGCCAGAGGCGGTGGCGCTGGTGTGCGGAGACCGGTCGCTGACGTACCGGGAACTCGATGAGGCCGCGAATCGGTTGGCGCACTTGCTCGTCAGCCGGGGAGTGGGACCCGGCGAGCGGGTCGCGTTGATGTTCCCCCGTTCGGCCGAGGCGATCGTGGCGATCCTGGCGGTGCTGAAGAGCGGCGCGGCGTATCTTCCGATCGACCCGGCGCTTCCCGAGGCCCGCGTCGAGTTCATGCTGACCGACGCCGCCCCGATCGCAGCGGTCACGACCACTGCCTTGGCCGACCGGTTCGACGGTCACGGCCTGACGATCGTCGACGTGGGCGACGCTGCCATCGAGGCTCAGCCCAGCACACCGTTGGCTCCGCCGGCCCCCGACGACATCGCCCACGTCATCTACACCTCGGGCACCACCGGGCAGCCCAAGGGGGTGGCGGTCACCCAGCGCAATGTGGTGCAGCTGTTCGATTCGCTCCAGATCGGAATACCGCTGGCACCGGGTCAGGTGTGGACGCAGTTCCACTCGTATGCATTCGACTTCTCCGTGTGGGAGATCTGGGGTGCGCTGCTTCATGGTGGGCGCCTCGTCGTGGTATCCGATGCGGTGACTCGCTCTCCCGAGGACTTCCACGCTCTTCTGGTGCGCGAAGGGGTCACGGTGTTGACGCAGACCCCGTCGGCCGTGGGAGTGCTGCCGATGCAGGGACTGGACGCCACGGCGTTGGTGATCGGTGCCGAGCCCTGCCCGCCTGCGCTGGTGGACCGATGGGCCCCGGGGCGGGTGATGGTCAACGTCTACGGCCCGACGGAAACCACGATGTGGCTGTGTGCCAGCGCGCCACTGGAAGCCGGGTCGGGCCCTCCGCCGATCGGCGCGCCGACGGCGTGGGCCGCGTTCTTCGTGCTGGACGAGTGGCTGCGCCCGGTTCCCGCCGGCGTGGTCGGCGAGTTGTACCTGGCCGGGGCCGGGGTCGGCGTCGGGTATTGGCGCCGTTCGGGATTGACCTCGTCGAGGTTCATGGCCTGCCCTTTCGGGGAGCCCGGCACCCGGATGTACCGCACCGGCGATCTCGTGCGGTGGCGGGCCGACGGACAGCTGGACTATTTCGGTCGTGCCGACGAACAGGTCAAGATCCGTGGCTATCGCATCGAGCTCGGCGAGATCCAGTCGGCGCTGACCGCACTGGAAGGCGTGGATCAGGCGGCGGTCATCGCGCGCGAGGACAACCCGGGGGACAAGCGCCTGGTGGGCTACATCACCGGGACGGCCGATCCGGTGAAATCGCGTGCCGCACTGGCGGAACGGCTGCCGGGCTACATGGTTCCCGCCTCGATCGTGGCGCTGGCCGCGTTGCCGGTGACGGTCAACGGCAAGCTTGACGCCAGGGCACTACCGGCACCGGATTACCGGGATGTCGACCACTACCGCGCGCCCGCGAGTCCCGAAGAGGAGATCCTGGCCGGGATCTACGCCCAGGTGCTGGGCGTGGAGCGGGTGGGCGCCGACGACTCGTTCTTCGATCTGGGCGGGGATTCCGTCTCGACGATGCGTCTGGTGTCCGCGATCAATGCCGGCCTGGGTACCGAACTTTCGGTACGTGCGGTGTTCGAGACGCCCACGGTTGCCCAGCTGGCGCTGTGTGTCAGTGAACGGGCGGGACGGCTGGAGCCGTTGGTGGCCGGTGAGCGTCCCGCGGTGATCCCGCTGTCGTTCGCCCAGAACCGGCTGTGGTTCGTCGACCAGCTGCAAGGGCCGTCCCCGGTCTACAACATGCCCGTCGGACTTCGCCTTCACGGCCGGCTCGACGCCGAGGCGTTGGGTGCGGCGTTCGGCGACGTCGTCGCCCGCCATGAGAGCCTGCGCACGCTCTTCGATGCACCTGACGGGACACCCCGCCAGGTCGTGATGCCCGCTGACCGGGCCGACTTCGGTTGGGACGTGGTCGATGCCACCGGCTGGGCGGCAAGCGCGCTGGACGAGGCGATCGATGCCACGGTCCGGTACAGCTTCGACCTCGCAAGCGAAATCCCATTGCGGGCGAAGCTGTTCCGGTTGGCCGAAGACGAGCACGTCTTGGTCGCGGTGGTGCACCATATCGCGGCCGACGGCTGGTCGCTGGCCCCGCTGGTGCGCGATCTGAGCGTGGCATACGCCGGCCGGCGCGCGGGGCGGGCACCCGAATGGGAACCGCTGGCGGTGCAGTACGTCGACTACACGCTGTGGCAGCGAGCGCAGCTGGGTGACCTCGACGACGATGACAGTCCGATCACCGCGCAGTTGGCCTACTGGGAAGACGCTCTCGCCGGACTACCCGAACGCCTGGCGTTGCCCACCGATCGCCCCTATCCGCCGGTCGCCGATCAGCGCGGCTCCACGGTTGACGTGCACTGGCCGGTCGAGTTGCAGCAGCGGGTGGCCGCGGTGGCCACCGAACACAGCGCGACCAGCTTCATGGTGATGCAGGCCGCGCTCGCGGTGTTGTTGTCCAAGCTGAGCGCGAGTACCGATGTGGCCGTGGGGTTCCCGATCGCCGGTCGTGGTGACCCGGTGCTCGATGAGCTGGTGGGATTCTTCGTCAACAACTTGGTGCTTCGCGTGGATCTGGCCGGGGACCCCACCGTGGCGGAGTTGCTGGCGCAGGTGCGCGCGCGCACCCTGGCCGCCTTCGAGCATCAGGACGTGCCCTTCGAAGTTCTGGTCGAACGGCTGAATCCCACCCGGAATCTGACCCATCACCCGCTGGTCCAGGTGGCGTTGGCGTGGCAGAACCTGCCCTGGCAGGACACCGGCCCGGCCGGTGGGCTGACCCTGGGCGACCTTGATTTCACGCCGCTGCCGGTCGAAACCAAGACCGCCCGGATGGATCTGACGTTCTCCCTCGGCGAGCGCTGGACTCCCGAGGGTGACCCCGCCGGAATCGGCGGGGCGGTGGAATTCCGCACCGATGTGTTCGACACCGCCGGCATCGAAGCGTTGATCGCGCGGTGGCAGCGGGTTCTAACGGCGATGACGTCCGACAGCACGCAGCGGCTGTCGGCGATCGACCTGCTCGACGAGGCCGAACACATCCGGCTGGATGGGTGGGGCAACCGGGCGGTGCTGGCCACCTCGGAGCCCACCACGGCGCCGGCGCCCGTGTCGATTCCGGAGCTGTTCGCCGACCAGGTTGCCCGGACGCCCGAGGCGGTGGCGATCAGTTGCGCCGGCCGCCGCCTGTCGTACCGGGAGGTCGACGCGGCCGCAACCCGGTTGGCACATACCCTGACCGCGCACGGGGTGGGGCCGGGTAGCTGTGTCGCCTTGCTGGCGGAGCGCTCCGCGGGAGCGGTCGTGTCAATGCTGGCGGTGCTCAAGGCGGGGGCCGCGTACCTGCCGATCGACCCCGTATTGCCCGATGCGCGTATCGAATTCATGCTCGCCGATGCCGCGCCGACGGTCGCGATCGTCACCGCCGGTCTGGCCGGCCGGCTGGCCGGGTGCGACCTGCGGGTCATCGAGGTCGGCGACGACGCCGACCAGGTTCTCGGCGGTCCGGCCGACACCGACCTGCCCGTGCCGCGCCCGGACGATATCGCCTACATCATCTACACCTCCGGAACCACCGGCGTTCCCAAGGGTGTGGCGATCACCCACCACAACGTCACCGAGCTACTGGGGTCGCCCGACACCTTCCTGGCCGGACAGACGTGGACGCAGTGGCATTCGTACGCCTTCGACGCCTCGGTCGAGGAGATCTGGGGTGCCTTGCTGCACGGTGGACGGTTGGTCATCGTCCCCGAGTCGGTGGCGCGCTCGCCAGAGGACCTGCAGACGCTGCTGGTTACCGAGCAGGTGACCGTCTTGAGCCAGACCCCGTCAGCGGTCGCGCTGCTGTCGCCCGAGCATCTGGGTGCGGTGTCGTTGTTGGTGGCCGGTGAGGCCTGTCCGGCCGAGGTGGTTGACCGCTGGGCGCCCGGGCGGACGATGGTGAATGCCTACGGTCCGACCGAGACCACGATCTGCGCCTCCAGGACCGCGCCGTTGGCGCCCGATACCGGGGCGCCGTCGATCGGAGTGCCGGTTCCGGGTGCGGCCCTGTTCGTGCTCGACGCGGCATTGCGCCAGGTGCCGCCCGGCGTGGTCGGAGAGTTGTATGTGGCCGGCCGCGGCGTGGGCGTCGGCTATCTGGGCCGGGCGGATCTGACCGGATCACGTTTCGTGGCTTGCCCGTTCGGCGCCCCGGGCACTCGCATGTACCGCACCGGAGATCTGGTGTCCTGGGGCGCCGATGGGCAGCTGCGCTATGTCGGGCGTGCCGATGACCAGGTCAAGATCCGCGGGTATCGCATCGAGCTCGGCGATATCCAGTCAGTCCTGGCCGGACTGGACGGCGTCGACCAGGCCGCGGTGGTCGCCCGGGCAGACCGCCCCGGTGATACCCGACTGGTGGGCTATGTGACCGGAACTGCGGACCCGGCCAAGCTGCGCACCCAGCTGGCCGAGGCGCTGCCGGCCTATATGGTTCCGGCCGCGGTGGTGACCTTGGCGGAGCTGCCGCTGACCCCCAACGGAAAGCTGAACAGCCGTGCCCTGCCCGCACCCGAGTACCAGGACATCGACAACTATCGTGCGCCGGGGACTCTCACGGAGGAGATCCTGACCGGGATCTACGCCGGCGTGCTGGGGGTGGAGCGGGTCGGGGTCGACGATTCGTTCTTCGACCTGGGCGGGGATTCGCTGTCCGCGATGCGTCTGGTCGCCGCGATCAACACCGCGATGGACGCCGGCCTCGCGGTGCGGGTCTTGTTCGAGGCGCCGACCGTGGCGCAATTGGCGCCCCGCCTGGGTGGGGACGAGGATCGGCTGGATCCGCTGGTGGCCGGTGACCGGCCCGCGGTGATTCCGCTGTCCTTCGCCCAGTCCCGGCTGTGGTTCCTCGACCAGTTACAGGGCCCGTCACCGGTTTACAACATGGCGACCGCGTTGCGGATCAGCGGCGCACTGGATGTCGACGCGCTCGGCGCTGCTCTGGGCGACGTGGTGGCGCGTCACGAAAGCCTGCGGACGGTGTTCCCCGCAGCCGACGGGATTCCGCGGCAGTCGGTGCTGGCTGTCGAGGCCGCACAGTTCGGTTGGGCCGTCGTCGACGCCGGGGGATGGACGGCGGAACGGGTGCATGAGGCGATCGGTGAAGCCGCCCGTCACACGTTCGACCTGTCCCGCGAGATCCCTTTGCGGGCGAAGCTGTTCCGTCTGTCCGAAGACGAACACGTGCTGGCCGCGGTCGTGCACCACATCGCCGCCGACGCGTGGTCACTCACCCCGCTGATGGCCGACTTGGGAGTGGCCTACGCCGGCCGCAGCGCCGGGCATGCTCCGGCCTGGCCAGATCTGGCCGTCCAGTACGTCGACTACACGCTGTGGCAGCGAGCCCAGTTCGGCGACTTCGACGACAGTGGAAGCCGCATCGCCACCCAGCTGGCCTACTGGCAGGATGCGTTGGCCGGCATGCCCGAACGGCTCGCGTTGCCCACCGACCGGCCCTATCCGCCTGCCGCCGATCAGCGCGGCGCCCTCGTATCCCTGGACTGGTCGGCCGAACTCCAGCAGAAAATCGCCCGAGTCGCCCGCGAGCACAACGCCACCAGCTTCATGGTGATCCAGGCGGCGCTGCTGACATTGCTGTCCAAGCTCAGCGGAAGTTCCGATGTATCAGTCGGTTTCCCCATCGCCGGGCGGCGCGACCCCGCGCTCGACGAGCTGATCGGGTTCTTCGTCAACACTCTGGTGTTGCGGGCAGATCTGACCGGGGACCCGACGGTGGGCGAGGTCTTGGCGCAGGTGCGATCGCGCAGCCTGGCCGCCTACGACCACCAGGACGTCCCGTTCGAAGTGCTCGTCGAGCGGCTCAACCCGACCCGGTCGCTGACCCACCACCCCCTGGTGCAGGTGGCACTGGGATGGCAGAACGTTCCCGGCCAGTCGGGTGACAGCTTGGCGCTCGGTGATCTGGCGGTGAGCCAGATGCCCGCGGACACGCACACCGCACGCATGGACCTGAGTTTCTCCATGGCAGAACGGCGGACCCCGACCGGCGCGCCCGCCGGAATCGGAGGGACGGTGGAGTTCCGCACCGACGTGTTCGACACGCAGACCATCGAAACGATGATCAAGCGGTTCGAGTTGGTGGTGTCGGCGATGACCGCCGACACCGGCCGGCGCCTGTCCTCGATCGACCTGCTCGATACCGAGGAGCACGCCCGCCTGGACGGCATGGGCAACCGGGCGGCGTTGAACGCCCCGGACTCGCCCGCCGTGTCGGTGCCCGAGCTGTTCGCGGCTCAGGTCAACCGTTCCCCCGATGCGGTCGCGGTGACCTCCGGTGGTCGCTCTTTGACCTACCTCGAGCTGGACAACGCCGCGAATCGGTTGGCGCACTTGCTCATCGGACAGGGCGCCGGGCCGGGTCACTGCGTGGCGCTGCTGATGGAACGCTCGGCTGACGCGATCGTCGCAATGCTGGCGGCGATGAAGACCGGGGCGGCGTATCTGGCGATCGACCCTGCTCTGCCCGCTGCCCGCATCGAATTCATGCTGAGCGATGCCGCGCCGGTCCTCGCGGTCACCACCGCCGGTCTGGCCGACCGGCTTGACGGGCATCGCCTGCGGGTGATCACCGTCGATGAAATCGCGGTCCCGGCGACCGACGGATACCCCGACACCGCCCCCGCGGTTCCGGCACCCGGGGATATCGCCTACCTCATCTACACCTCGGGAACCACCGGTCTGCCCAAGGGCGTGGCCGTCACCCACCGCAACCTGACCCACCTGGCACGATCCACACCCGAGCAGCTGCCGGCCGATCAGGTATGGACGCAATGTCATTCGTACGCGTTCGATTTCTCGGTCTGGGAGATCTGGGCCGCCCTGCTGGGTGGCGCGCGTCTGGTCGTGGTGCCCGAGTCGATCGTGAGTTCACCCGACGAGTTCCACGCGCTTCTGGTCGGCGAACGGGTCAACGTGCTCACCCAGACCCCGTCGGCCGCGGGCGCGCTGTCCCCGCAGGGGCTGGAATCGGTCGCGTTGCTGCTCGGTGGTGAGGCGTGCCCGGGTGAGGTCGTCGACCGCTGGGCACCCGGTCGAGTGGTGATCAACGCCTACGGTCCCACCGAGATCACGGTGTACGCGTCGATGAGCGCACCCCTGGAAGCCGGGTCGGGAGCGGCGCCCATCGGCGCGCCCGTGCCGACGTCGGCGCTGTTCGTCCTCGACGAGTGGTTGCGCCCGGTACCGCCCGGAGTCGTCGGCGAACTCTACGTCGCGGGTGACGGAGTGGTATGCGGATACCTGGGCCGGTCAGGTTTGACCGCAACGCGATTCGTGCCGTGTCCGTTCGGCACTGCCGACAGCGGGGGAGCCCGCATGTATCGCACCGGAGACCTGGTGAGCTGGCGTCCGGACGGACAGCTGCAGTATCTGGGTCGCGCCGACGACCAGGTCAAGATCCGTGGCTATCGCATCGAACTCGGTGAAGTCCAAGCCGCGCTGGGCGGATTGGACGGTGTGGCGCAGGCCGTCGTGATCGCCCGCGAGGACCATCCAGGCGTCAAACGGTTGATCGGCTATGTCACCGAGCAGGTGCCCGGGTCGGCAGACCCCGCGGCGATGCGAAAAGCGTTGGCAGACCGGCTGCCTCCGTACATGGTTCCCGCCGCCGTCGTCGTCCTGGACGCGCTGCCATTGACGGTCAACGGCAAGCTCGACACCCGCGCCCTGCCGGAACCGGATTATCAGGACACCGATCGGTACCGCGCGCCCGAGACTCCGGTCGAGGAGATCCTGGCCGGCATCTATGCCCAGGTTCTCGGGCTCGAGCGGGTCGGGGTCGACGACTCGTTCTTCGACCTGGGGGGCGACAGCATCCTGTCCATGCAGGTCGTGGCCCAGGCCAGGGCCTGCGGCGTGATGTGCCGGCCGCGGGACATTTTCGTCGAGCAGACCGTGGCCCGGCTGGCGCACGTGGTCGGTGTCACCGACGACGACGACGGTCTCGTCGATGAAGGCGTCGGGCCGGTGGCCCCCACTCCGATCATGCGGTGGCTGGAAGAGGTGGACCGCGCGGGCGGCCCGGTCGACCAGTTCAACCAGACGGTGGTGGTCCAGGCCCCGCCGGGAGTCACCGAGTCCGACGTCGCCGTGGTTGTGGGCGCGCTGATGGACCGGCACGCGATGCTGCGTCTGCGCGTCGACGACGATGCTGCCGGAAACTGGTCACTCGTGGTGCCGGAGAAAGGTTCGGTGCGAGCACATCTGGAATCGGTGGATGTCCTGTCCGACGAGGCACTGGTGGCGGCCCGGTCGCGGTTGAACCCGGCGGCCGGCGAGATGGTCAGCGCTTTGTGGGTGGCATCCGCCGGCCAGTTGGTGCTGACGGTTCATCACCTGGCGGTCGACGCGGTGTCCTGGCGCATCCTGCTCGAAGACCTCAACATCGCCTGGGCCCGGCATTGCCAGGGACAGCCGGTGGCGCTGCCCATCACCGGGACCTCCTTCGCGCAGTGGACGGCACGACTCGGTGAGCACGCCCGCTCGGCGGCAGTGGTGGACCACGCTGACGCCTGGCGACGTGTGCTGGCCACCCCGTCCGCACTGCCCGCCGCGCGGCCCGAACTCGACACGTACGGCACCGCAGGCCATCTCACCGCGGCGTTGGATGTCGAGACCACCCGTGTGCTGCTCGGCGAGGCTCCGGCCGCCTTCCACGCCGGGGTACAGGACATCCTGCTGATCGCCTACGGGCTGGCGTTGACAGAATTCCTGGGAGTCACGTTGCCGGTCACGATCGATGTCGAGGGGCATGGCCGTAGCGAAGAACTGGACAAATCTGTCGACCGGAAGATCGACCTGTCGCGCACCGTCGGTTGGTTCACCGCCAAGTACCCGGTGCAGTTGAGAACGGCGGGAGACACCGGAGGCCGTCGCGGCGGGCTGCGATGGTCCGAGGTCGTGGCAGGTGATCCGGCGCTGGGCCGGGTCGTCAAGGACGCCAAGGAGCAACTGCGTGCCCTGCCCGACGGAATGACCTACGGGCTCCTTCGTTACCTCAACCCCGATGTCGACCTGTCTGGGGCGGACCCGACCATCGGTTTCAATTATCTCGGCAGGATGGGGGCGGCCGGTGCAGCCCAGTCGGAGGCCGTCACCGGTCTGTGGCACCCCAGTCACGAGGGGTCGGTAGTCGCCGCCGCGGCCGCGGCCGTACCCATGCCGCTGGGGCACACTGTCGAACTCAACGCGAGCACCGCTGAAACCGACTCGGGTCCAAGTCTTCACGCGTCCTGGACGTGGGCGCCCTTGGCCCTGGACGAGACCCAGGTCAGCCGGCTGAGCCAACTCTGGTTCGAGGCGCTGGCCGGGATCTGCGCCCACGTCAGAACGGGTGGCGGCGGCCTGACTCCGTCCGACATCCTTCCGGCCCGCCTGACCCAGCCCGAGATCGATGAGCTGAGTACGCATCACCGGATCTCGGATGTCCTGCCGCTGACACCGCTGCAGCGCGGACTCCTGTTCCAGGCCAACGCCACTGCCCGCAACGACGACGACGTCTACGCCATGCAGCTTGACGTCACCATTACCGGACCGCTGGATCCGCCCCGGTTGCGCGAGGCGGTGCGCACTGTTGTCAACCGCCACCCGAACCTGGCCGCCCGATTCGACAAGCGCTTCGACGAACCGGTCCAGCTCATCCCGGCCGATCCCACCGTCCCCTGGCAGTACCTCGACATGGCCACGGGCACAGCAGCTCTCGACGAGCAGATACAGCAGTTGTGCGCCGGTGAGCGCGCATCGGTCTGCGATCTGTTGCACCAGCCGGCATTCCGTACCGCACTGATCAAGACCGCGGTCGACGAGTACCGGTTCGTCATGACCTATCACCACATCGTGCTCGACGGGTGGTCACTGCCGATCCTGTTGCAGGAGATCTTCGCCAGTTACTACGGGCAGCGCCTTCCTGCACCCGCGTCGTACCGCAATTTCGTGGCATGGATGGCTGATCGAGACATCGAGGCCGCCCACAGCGCGTGGCGCGACGTCCTGACCGGCTTTGCCACGCCGACTCTGGTAGCGCCCGGCCGGGCCGCCCCGGGACGCCGCGCCACCGAGTCGTTCCGGTTGCCCGCCGACACGACCCGGGCCGTCAACGAGCTCGCACGCGCACAACACACCACCGCCAACACCGTGCTGCAGGCGGCGTGGGCCCAGGTGCTCATGTGGCTCACCGGCCAGCACGATGTTGCCTTCGGCGTCGCGGTCTCGGGCCGGTCGGCCGAGGTGGCCGGGGCCGATTCGATGGTGGGCCTGCTGATCAACACCGTGCCGGTTCGCGCCACCATCACGCCGGACACCACCGTCGCCGGTCTGCTCGACGAGCTGCAACGTCACCACGGTGACACCCTCGATCATCAACATCTGGCGCTCAGCGAGATCCACCGTGCCGTGGGCCATGATCAGTTGTTCGACACCCTGTTCGTCTATCAGAACTACCCCGTGGAAACGGTGGCGACGTCGATGGCCGACGGGTTGGCCATCACCGGGGTCAACGGGCGCGAATACAACCACTACCCGTTGACCCTGCAAGCGATGCCGGGCACCGAACTGGTTCTGCGAGTGGAATTCGATACCGAGGTATTCACCGCGAAGCGCGTGAACAAGGTCGTCGGGCGGTTCCAGCGGGTGCTGGAAGCCATGACCGGGGAGGTGCCGCGATCGTGACTGCCGAGGCCAACCGGCGATTGTTGTCGATGGATCTCGACGACGACGATGATCTCGAGGAGCTGGACGAGTGGGGTAACCGGGCCGCCTTGAACGGGGCCGTGCCGGTGTCGCCGTCGATTCCGGAGTTGTTCGCCGAGCAGGTGGCCCGCGATCCGGGGGCCGTAGCGGTCAGCTTCGCCGGCAGCCACATCACCTACGGGGACCTTGATCGGGCGGCGAATCGGTTGGCGCACTTGCTGATCGAGCGTGGTGTCGGGCCGGGGCAGCGGGTGGCGTTGGTGTTCGCCCGGTCGGTGGAATCGGTCGTGGCGATCATGGGTGTGCTGAAAGCCGGTGCGGCGTATGTGCCGATCGATCCGGCGGTACCCGATGCCCGGGTGCGGTTCGTGATTACCGATGCCGCGCCGGTGGCCGCGGTCACCACGGTCGATCTGGCCGATCGTCTTGCCGGGACCGACGTGACGGTGATCGTCATCGACGATCCTGCGGTGGCCGCCCAGCCCAGCACCACGCCGCGAGTTGCGGCAGCGCCCGATGATGTTGCGTATCTGATCTACACGTCGGGTACCACGGGTGCGCCTAAGGGTGTGGCGATTCCGCATCGGAATGTGACGCGGTTGTTGGATGCGATCGATCGTGATGTGGCGTTGTCGGCCGGGCAGGTGTGGACGCAGTGTCATTCGGTGGCTTTCGACTTCTCGGTGTGGGAAATTTTCGGTGCGCTGTTGCACGGTGGGCGGTTGGTGGTGGTGCCCGAATCGGTGACCCGCTCGGCCGAGGAGTTCCACGCTTTACTTGTCGACGAACACGTGAGTGTGTTGAGTCAGACGCCGTCGGCGTTTTATGCGCTGCAAGCGGTGGATGCGGCGGGTCCGGAGAATCGGTTGGCGCTCGAGCTGGTGGTGTTCGGCGGTGAGGCGCTCGAACCGTCGCGACTGAGCGCGTGGGTGGCCGAGCATCCGGGGCTGCCGCGGTTGATCAACATGTATGGGATCACCGAGACGACGGTGCATGCGTCGTTTCGTGAGATCACCGCCGCCGATGTGGGCAGTGCGGTCAGTCCGATCGGTGTGCCGCTGGCGGATCTGGCGTTTTTCGTGCTCGACGATTGGTTGCGTCCGGTGGCTGCGGGCGCGGTGGGTGAGTTGTATGTGGCCGGTGCGGGTTTGGGCTACGGGTATGTCGGGCGGTCGCCGTTGACCTCGACGCGGTATGTGGCGTGTCCGTTCGGGATACCGGGGCGGCCCGCGACACGGATGTATCGGACCGGGGATCTGGTGTCCTGGCGCCCGGATGGTGAGCTCCAATACCTGGGGCGCGCCGATGAGCAGGTCAAGATCCGTGGCTATCGGATCGAATTGGGTGAGATCCAGTCGGCGTTGATGGCGTTGGACGGTGTCGAGCAGGCGGTGGTGATCGCCCGCGAGGACCGTCCCGGTGACAAACGTCTGGTCGGCTACATCACCGGCAGCGCCGACCCGTCGGCGGCGCGCGCCGCACTGGGCGACACGTTGCCGCCCTACATGGTCCCCACGGCCATCGTCACCATCGACGCGCTACCCCTGACCGTCAACGGCAAACTCGACAAAAAGGCGCTGCCCGCACCGGAATACCAGCACGCCGATGGCTACCGGGCACCGTCGACTCCGACCGAGGAGATCCTGGCCGGCATCTACGCCCAGGTCCTCGGTGTGGACCGCGTCGGCGTCGACGACTCATTCTTCGATCTCGGCGGGGATTCCCTGCAGGCCATGCGTCTGGTCGCGGCGCTCAACAGAACTCTTGACGCCGGGCTGGAAGAGCGGGTTGTCTTCGACGCTCCGACGGTCGCAGAGTTGGTACTCCGCATCGGTGGCGATGACGGCACCCGCCGGCCATTGCGGGCAGGCGAGCGACCCGAGGTGATGCCCTTGTCGTTCGCACAGAGCCGATTGTGGTTCGTCGACCAATTGCAGGGTCCCTCACCGGTGTACAACCTGGCGGCAGGATTGCGTCTGACCGGATTGCTTGATGTCGATGCGCTGGGCGTGGCCGTTGCAGACCTCCTGGAACGCCACGAGAGTCTGCGCACGGTGTTCCCGACGGTCGACGGGACGCCTCATCAGGTGATCGTTCCCGCGGATCAGACCGGGCTCACCTGGGAGGTCGTCGATGCCGCCGGATGGCCGGCGAGCCGGTTGCAGGAAGCGGTCGAGAGCGCCGCGCGGCACGGTTTCGACCTGGCTGCCGAGATTCCCTTCCGGGCAGAGGTTTTCCGCCTCGGCGACGACGAGCACGTGCTGGTCGTAGTGGTTCATCACATCGCTGCCGACGGTTGGTCGATCACCCCGCTGGTGGCCGACCTGGCCGTGGCCTACGCCGCCCGGCGCGCCGGGCACGCGCCGGGCTGGGAACCGTTGGCCGTCCAGTATGCGGACTACACATTGTGGCAGCGTGCCGAGCTCGGCGATCTGGAAGACAGTGACAGCCGTATCTCCCAACAGCTGGAATTCTGGACAGCCGCGCTGGCGGGCATGCCCGAATGCCTGGCGTTACCGACCGACCGGCCATACCCCTTGGTGGCCGACCAACGCGGTGACCGGGTCGATGTGGACTGGCCGGCCGATCTGCAGCAGCAGGTCGCACGCCTGGCCCGCGACCACAATGCAACCAAGTTCATGGTGATCCAAGCGGCGCTGTTGACCCTGCTGTCGAAACTGAGCTCGAGTTCCGATGTGGCGGTGGGATTCCCGATCGCGGGGCGTCGTGATCCAGCCCTCGACGATCTGGTCGGATTCTTCGTCAACACCCTGGTGCTGCGCGTGGAGCTGGCGGGAGATCCGACTGTCACCGAGGTTCTGGCTCAGGTGCGGGCCAACAGCCTCGGCGCCTTCGAACATCAAGACGTGCCCTTCGAAGTGCTCGTCGAGCGGCTCAACCCGACCCGGTCCCTGACCCATCACCCTCTGGTGCAGGTGATGATGGCCTGGCAGAACCTCCCCGGACAGACAGGTGCGTCCGGCGAAGTACTGGAACTCGCAGACCTGCAAGCCAGCCCGTTGCCACTGGACACGCATACCGCCCGCATGGATCTGTCGTTCTCCCTCGCCGAACGCTGGACGGAAACCGGTGATGCCGCAGGGATTTCCGGGACGGTGGAGTTCCGCACCGATGTGTTCGACACCGCCACCGTCGAAGCTCTCATCGCCCGGCTACATCGCGTCCTCGATGCGATGGCGGCCGACCCGACCCGGCGACTGTCGGCAATCGAAGTGCTCGATCCCGAAGAACAGCGGCGCCTGGACACGGTGGGCAACCGCGCGGCCCTGACCAGCTCCGCACCGAAACCGGACACGATCCTGGCCGTGTTCGATGCGCAGGTGGCGCGTGATCCGGGTGCGGTGGCCGTCAGCTTCGCCGGCAGCCACATCACCTACGGGGACCTTGATCGGGCGGCGAATCGGTTGGCGCACTTGCTGGTCGAGCGTGGTGTCGGACCGGGACAACGGGTGGCGTTGCTGTTCTCCCGCTCGGTCGAGGCGATCGTCGCGATTTTCGCGGTCCTCAAGTCCGGTGCCGCCTATGTACCGATCGACCCCGCGGTGCCCGATGCGCGGCTGGAGTTCGTCCTCGCCGATTCCGCGCCGGTCGCCGCTGTCACCACCAACGATCTGGCCGATCGTCTCGATGGGCACGAGTTGACGGTCATCGCCATCGACGACCCTGCCGCAGCCGGCCAGTCGGACGGCGCGCCACAGGTCGGGCTGGACCCGGACGGCATTGCGTACCTGATCTACACCTCAGGCACCACGGGGGTCCCCAAAGGCGTAGCGATTCCGCACCGCAACGTGATTCGCCTGCTACAGGCGCTGGACGCGGATCTGGAGTTGTCGCCGGATCAGGTGTGGACACAGAGTCATTCCCTGGCGTTCGACTTCTCGGTGTGGGAGATCTTCGGCGCCTTGTTGCACGGTGGCCGGCTGGTGGTGGTGTCCGACACGGTGGCGCGGTCTCCCGAGGATTTCCACGCCTTGTTGGTCGACGAGCAGGTCAGCGTGTTGAGCCAGACACCATCGGCGTTCTATGCGTTGCAGACGGCGGACGAGCTGTCACCCGCGTCAGGATCTGAGCTCGAGCTCGAGCTGGTGGTGTTCGGCGGTGAGGCGCTGGACCCGACCCGGCTGGGCGACTGGTTCGACGACCACCCGGTGCTGCCGCGGTTGATCAACATGTATGGGATCACCGAGACGACGGTGCATGCCTCGTTCCGTGAGATCACGGCGGCGGATGTGGGGAGTGCGGTCAGTCCGATCGGTGTGCCGCTGAAGCACCTGGCCTTTTTCGTACTCGATCGTTGGTTGCGCCCGATGCCGGTCGGCGTGGTGGGTGAGTTGTATGTGGCCGGTGCGGGTTTGGCTGCCGGGTATGTGGGCCGGGCCGGGTTGAGTGCGTCGCGGTTTGTGGCGTGTCCGTTCGGTGTGGCGGGGGAGAGGATGTATCGCACCGGGGATCTGGTGTCCTGGGGTGTCGATGGGCAGTTGCGGTATCTGGGGCGCGCCGATGAGCAGGTCAAGATCCGTGGGTACCGGATCGAGTTGGGTGAGATCCAGGCTGCATTGATGGCGTTGGACGGTGTCGAGCAGGCGGTGGTGATCGCCCGCGAGGACCGTCCCGGTGACAAGCGCCTGGTCGGCTACATCACCGGCAGCGCCGACCCGTCGGCGGCGCGCGCCGCACTGGGCGACACGTTGCCGCCCTACATGGTCCCCACGGCCATCGTCACCATCGACGCGCTACCCCTGACCGTCAACGGCAAACTCGATATTCGCGCGCTGCCTGCGCCCGAATACCAGGACGTCGACCACTACCGCGCCCCGGCAACCCGCGTCGAGGAAATCCTGGCCGGCATCTTCGCCCAGGTCCTCGGGCTCGAGCAGGTCGGCGTCGACGACTCGTTCTTCGACCTTGGCGGCGACAGCATCTCGGCCATCCAGGTGATCTGGCGTGCCCACGCTGCCGGTCTGACAGGTCGCCCCCGCGACATCTTCGTCCAACAGACCGTGGCCCGGCTGGCGCGGGTGGTCAGGATGGCCGACACCGCCGGCCGGGTGATCGACGATGGGCTCGGCCCGGTGGTGGCGACCCCGATCATGCGCTGGCTCAAGAGCCTGGAAACTGCCGATGGCCCGATCGACGAGTTCAATCAGACCGTGGTGCTGCAGGCTCCCGCCGGTGCCTGCGAGGACGACGTCGTAATTCTGTTGCAGGCCTTGCTCGATCGACACGGCATGCTCCGCCTGCGTGCCGAGGACGACGGCGCCGCCGGATGGTCGATGAGCGTTCCTGAAGCCGACACGGTGGACGCCCGCGGGTACCTGCAGACGGTGAACCTCCTGACCGAAGACGTACTGGCGGCCGCCCGCTCGCGGTTGAACCCCGCGGCCGGGGCGATGCTCAGCGCCGTGTGGAGTTCCACCACGGGTCAACTGGCATTGGTGGTTCACCATCTGGCGGTCGACGGAGTTTCGTGGCGAATTGTGTTGGAGGACCTCAACATCGCCTGGACTCAGCATCGAGGCGGGCAACCGGTGCTGTTGCCGCCGGCCGGAACGTCGTTCACCGGCTGGGCGAACGTACTGGCTGAGTACGCACACCACCCCGACGTGATCAGCCAGGCACACGCGTGGCGGGAGGTGACATCGATCCCCGCGGCGTTGCCGGCACCGCAACCCGCCGAGGACACGTTCGCGACGGCCGGATACCTGACGGAGCTCCTGGACGCCGAGACCACCCACATGCTGCTCGGCGACGTGCCGGCGGCATTCCATGCCGGGGTACACGAGATCCTGCTGATCGCCTTCGGTTTGGCGTGGGCGCAGTACCTGGGCACCGGCGGTACGCCCATCACGATCGATGTGGAGGGGCACGGGCGTCACGAGGACTTGGCCGGCGTCGGCGACACGGAAGTCGACCTGTCGCGCACGGTCGGGTGGTTCACCACCAAGTACCCGGTGTCGCTGAACTTCGGCGGGCGCGACGGCGGGCTGCGCTGGACGCAGGTGGTGGCCGGCGATGCAGCGCTCGGAACGGTGATCAAAGGCGCCAAAGAGCAGCTTCGCGCCCTTCCGGACGGGCTGACCTATGGTCTGCTGCGATATCTCAACCCCGACGTGGACCTGGCCGGAGCCGATCCCGTCATCGGCTTCAACTACCTCGGACGGTTGGGCTCCCCGGCAGCGTATGCCTCGGGTGACGTGTGGCGTTTCAGCCAGGAAGGGTTGTCGCTGACCGGCGCTGCCGGGGCGATGCCCATCGCACTGGCACACTCGGTCGAGCTCAACGCGGTCACCATCGACACCGACACGGGCCCGCATCTGAACGCCACCTGGACGTGGGCGCCCACCGTGCTGGACCGCACGGCCGTGACCCGGATCAGCCGGTTGTGGTTCGACGCCCTGGCGGGCATCTGTGCCCATGTCAGGCGCGGCGGCGGCGGGCCGAGTCCGTCGGACATCGCGCCGGCCCGGTTGAGCCAACAGCAGATCGACGCCCTGCACGGCGAAGACCCCATCGCCGACGTGCTGTTGTTGACGCCGTTGCAGCAGGGACTGCTGTACCACGCCGGCATCGCGAACAGCTCCGGCGACGATGTCTATGCGGTGCAGCTCGATCTGGCGTTGAGCGGCCCGCTCGACGCGCACCGGCTTCGCGATGCCGTGCAGGCGGTGGTCGGCAGGCATCCGCATCTGGCGGCCCGCTTCTACCCGCAATTCGAGCAACCGGTGCAGGTGATTCCCGCGGATCCGGTGGCGCCCTGGCGGTATATCACGTTGGACACCAACGGTATTGGCGTCGATGCGCAGATCGGGGAGATCTGCGCGGCCGAACGCTCGGCGGTGTGCGACCTGGAGAACCAGCCCGCGTTCCGGGCCGCCTTGATTCGCGTCGCGCACGACCGGCACCGGTTCGTCCTGACCAATCACCACATCGTGCTCGACGGGTGGTCGATGCCGATCCTGATGCAGGAGATCTTCGCCGGCTACCAGGGGCTGCGTTTGCCCGCGGCCTCGCCATATCGCAGTTTCATGACGTGGCTGGCCGAACGCGACCACCACGCCGCCCGGGCGGCATGGCGTGAGGTGCTGGCCGGCTTCGACACCCCGATCCTGGTCGGACCGCCGCAGAGGCTGCGGTTCGGGGAGCGTCGCGTCGCCTCGTATCGGGTGCCCGCGAAGACCACCCGGGCGCTCACCAAGCTGGCGCGTTCGCACCGCACCACCGTCAATGTGGCGCTGCAGGGCGCCTGGGCACTCCTGCTCAGCTCGTTGACCGGTCAGCCCGACGTCGCGTTCGGCTCTGTCGTCTCGGGCAGGTCCGCCGAGGTCGACGGCGCCGATTCGATGGTCGGTCTGCTGATCAACACCGTGCCGGTACGGGCCACCTTCACCGCCGACACGACCACGGCAGATCTGCTGGATCAACTGCAGCGCACCCACAACGACACGCTCGAGCATCAGCACGTGGCACTCAGCGACATCCACCGGATCACCGGCCAGGACCGGCTTTTCGACACAGTCTTCGTCTATGAGAACTATCCGACCGAGGGCGGCACGCAACCGGGCGGGGACGGGCTGGCCATCACCGGGTTCAGCAGTCGCGACTACTACCACTACCCGATCTCGGTGCAAGCCGGGCCGGGCCGCGAGTTGGAACTGCGTGTCCAGTACGACACCGACGTGTTCGACGCGGAAACCATCGATGCGTTGATGGCGCGGTTCAAGCAGGTGCTGGTGGAGATGACCGCCCATCCTGGGCGCCGGTTGTCATCTCTCGATCTCGTCAAAGGCTCAGCGCAGCCGCGGCTGGCCGGCTGGGTCGGCGGGGCTCAGCCCGAGACTGCGGCGGCTCCCGAGGCCGGCGCGACCGACGATGCGTACTGCCCGCCGGCCACCTTGATCGAGCAGATCCTGGCCAGCATCTACGCCGAGGTACTGGGTGTGGACCGGGTCGGGGTGGAGGAGTCGTTCTTCGATGCGGGCGGCGATTCGATCTCGGCGATGCGTGCCATCGCGGCGATCAACGGAGCCCTCGACGTCGACCTCACGATCCTGACGCTGTTCGACGCCCCGTCCGTGCGCGGCCTGGCCCAGCAGTTGGAGAACACACCCGCTCGGTGATGTTGCCCGGCCGCGGGCAGCGTCACCACATATACGGCACCAGGCGGTATCGGGCCTTCTGCGCGTATTCGCGGTATCCGTCCAACTCCTCGACCAGCAGCTTCTCTTCGTCGCGGATGCGGACGACAAGCAGGACGAGGCCGGCCACGACGGGCAGCAGCCCCCAGTACGAGCCGAGCGCGAGGGGGAAGCCGACGATCGTCAGCAGGTTGCCGGTGTACATGGGGTGGCGCACCACCCCGTACAGGCCGGTGGAGACGACCTTCTGGCCCGACTCCACCTGAACCGTCGAGGCCGCGAAGCTGTTCTGGATGACCACCAGGCTGGTGACCCCCAACCCGACGACGACCAGGACGTCACCGGCCACGCAGATCGCGGCCGGAACCGACGACCAGCCGAATCGATGGTCCAGGCCGCTGATCACCACCATTGCCGCCAGCGAGAGGTACCAGCCGCCGATGAGGACCTTCTGCACGATCCGGGTTTCGGCGGCCGGCCCGGCGCGCTTGCGCCGTCGATGTGCCTCAGGGTCTGCGCGCTGCAGGAAGATGCTCGGGATCCAGGTCGACAGGGCGAACACCACGAGAAAGACCCAGGCCTGCCAGAAGTCGAGTGTGCCGGCGAGGGAGAACAGCACCAAGCCGAATACGAAGAGTTCGACAATCCCGAATGCCACCACTCTCGCAACGGCTTTCACGCATCCTCCTGTCGGACACCGCAGCGCCGACGGTCGGCAGCCACAACGAATTGCAGGCTTAAACTACCGTCGCTCGCACGCGGGACGGGTGCGATTGACCTCAACGCATCCGTATCGAACTGGCCCGCACCTGCAGCGTGCTGGGTACGTGCACCGGCCCTGCCGGGGCATGCCCCTCGACCCGGTCGATCAGGAGCTGTATGGCCGCTTCGGCCTGACGGTCGGGATGCAGGTCGATGGCGGTGACGGCCGGCTCGCTTTCCCGAGCCTCCCGGCCGTCGATACCGCCGACCACGAGGACGTCGTCTGGAATGCGGAGTCCGCGGTCACGGCAGGCCGCCACCACACCGTTGGTGTACCCCTCGGCCGGAGCGTAGATGGCGTCGGGAGGTGTTGCGCTGTCCAGCAATTGGCATGCGGTCTGATAGGCGGCGCGATTGTCGAACTGCACCGGGACGAGCACCCGCAGATCCGGGAATCCGGTTTCGCCGCACCAGGTTCGGTAGGCGTCGTCGATGTCGATCGACCAGGCCCGGGTCCACTCGGTCGTGAGCAGTGCGATACGTCGAGCGCCCTGTGCGCGCAGGTGTTCCAATACCACCCGGGTGTTCGCCGCGTTGTCGCCCGAAACGTAGTGGATGCGCCCGGGTCTGCCCGCGTCACGCTCGATCGTCACCACCGGGACCCCGATGCTCTCCAGAAGGTCGATCTGAGGGTCCGAGGCGATCGGGTCACACAGAAGCACCCCGTCGGGATTGATGGCCTCCCACTCCGCGGCGGTGGTGAGTTCCGGCGGGAGTACCAGCGCCCGGTTGTGCTCGAACGCCGCCGATGCCGCCGTGGCGGCGATGGCCATGTAGTAATCGAGCGCCACGATCTGCCGCGCGACCTCCCGCCCGTCCTCGCGGGGGAGGATCAGCACCAGCGAACCAGTACGCCCCCGTCGCAGCGCCTGGGCCGTCGCGCTGGGCCGGTAGCCGAGACGATGCGCGACAGCCCTGACGCGTTCGACCGTGGCCGGACTGACCTCGCCCTTGCCGTTGAGAGCGTGCGACACCGTGGTGGCCGAGACGCCGACGGCGTCGGCCACATCGCGGATGGTCACCCGAGTCCTCGCCATGCTCCGACCTTACGCGGCCCAAATCGATATGGGCCTTGACCTAAATCGATTTGGGTCTACGATTTGTCGCCATGGTATCTGTGTTGCCGGTCACATCGAGATCGGGGCTCATCGTCAACGCCAACATCCGCACCCTCGACCCCGACGTGCCAGGGGCCGAGGCACTCAGCTGGGTGGACGGACGGATCATCGCCCTCGGCAGCACTGCCGAGGTATTGACCGCGGCGCCCGCGGGCGTCGATGCCATCGACCTGGGCGGCGCCACCCTGACACCCGGGCTCATCGATTCCCACTTTCATCCGGCGTGGGGCGCCGAACTCTCCCGAGGCGCCGACCTGGCCGGGCTCACCACCCTCGAGCAGGTGCGGGACGCCCTGCGCGCGGAGACCGCGCGCACGCCCGAATCCAAGTGGGTACGTGCGTGGAACGTCGATTACGCCGCGTTCGGACCGACCGGAATCCGGGCCGAAATCATCGACGAGGCGGTCGGGGGCCGAGCGTTCATCGGCGTGTTCTACGACCTGCACACCGCGGTGATCTCGACCGCGGCCATCCGCGAGAGCAACCTGACCGGGCGCGAGACGTTTCCCGACGCAGCCGCGGTGGTTGTCGACGAGGCGGGCCGTCCGACCGGTGAGCTCAAGGAACCGTCCGCGTACCTGCCGTTGACGGCCGCGCAGGCTGAGACAGACGCCGAGGCCGTCCTGGACCGTCTCGCGGGTGTCCTGAGCGGGCTCAACCGGCGCGGCGTGACCGGTGGCGTGGTCATGGACGCCGATGCCGATGCACTCGACACGTACGCCGCTCTCGAAGCCGCGGGCCGGCTGTCGGTACGGCTGGTCGCCGCACTGTGGCACCACCCAGACCGGGACGACGCCGGGATTGCCGAGTTCGTCGACCTTGCCGCCCGCCGCGGCCGGCGCTGGCGCTCGGGAATGGTGAAGATCTTCAGCGATGGCGTGATCGACACGGGGACCGCGTGGTTGCGTGAACCAGACACGTGCGGATGCGGGTCGCATCCGTTCTGGCCGGATCCCGAACGGTTGCGCGACGTCGTAGCCCAATACACCGCCGCCGGAATACAACTCGCGATTCACGCGGTCGGCGATCAGGCTGTCTCGTTCGTCCTGGATTGTTACCGCGATGCCGGCGCTTCGGTGCGCCACCGGCTGGAGCATCTGGAGTTGTTGGAAGACGACGACGTGAAACGTCTTGCCGCCCTCCAAGTCGCCGCGTCGATGCAGCCGCTGCACATGCAGTGGCGCCAAGCCGACCACTCCGATTCCTTCGCCCGGCGACTCGGGCGCCGCCGCGCGGCAAAGGCCTTCCGCATCGCGGACGTCATCGCCGCCGGGGGTCCGGTGTGCCTCGGCTCCGACTGGCCGGTGGCCGATCCCGATCCGCGTTATGGGATGGCGTGGGCCCGCTTGCGCCGTCGTCCCGGAGATCGCGGGGGCCATGTCTTCGAGCCTGATCAACGCCTGACCGGAGAGCAGGCGCTGCGCGGCTACACCGCCTGGGCGGCCGATGCCCTCGGCGAGTCCGATCGCGGCCGGATCCGGGTCGGGGCCAGGGCCGACCTGACCGCATTCGCCGAAGATCCGGTGGCCGTGGACGCCGACGATCTGATCGACCTACCGATACCGCTCACCGTCGTCGACGGCGAGATCGTTCACCGAGAGGACATCCGATGACCGACCGCATCACTCCGCGCCGCTCGATCGGAGTATGGGACCTGGTGTTTTTCGTCGTCGCTGCGGCCGCGCCACTGGCGGTGATGTCGGGTGTCGCGCCGCTTGCCGTGATGTTCGGCGGCGTCGGCGCACCCGGCGGCTACCTGCTGGGCGGTATCGTCATGGCGATCTTCGCGGTCGGTTTCACCGCGATGAGCCGTCATGTCGACAGCCCGGGCGCGTTCTACGCGTACATATCGCGCGGGCTGGGCCGGACGGCCGGGCTGGGCGCGGCGTTCGTCGCGGTGTTGTCCTATGTGCTCATCGCCGTCAGTTTCGTCCCCGCGATCGGTGTCTTCGCCCACGACACCGCACTGTCACTGACCGGCCTCGACATTCCCTGGCAGCTCTGGGCCGTCGCAGGTTGGCTCATCGTCGGCGCGCTCGGCTACATGAACATCACACTGAGCGCCAAAGTGCTCGGCGTGCTGCTGGGCCTGGAAGTTCTGGTGCTGGTGATGTTCGCGGTGCCGATTCTGGCCCAGGGTGGTGCTGAGGGGCTGAGTTTCGGCAGCTTCAACCCGGCGAACGTGTTCGGCCCCGGTGTGGGTGCGTTGTTCGTGTTGGCTTTCGGCGCCTTCCTTGGCTTCGAGTCGACCGCGATTTACAGCGAGGAAGCCAAGGACCCCAAACGTACTGTGCCGCAGTCGACTTACATCGCCGTCGGCTTTCTCGCACTGTTCTACACGGTGGTGTTGTGGGCGGCGATCATGGCCTACGGGCCGGAGCGCGCCGTAGAAGTGGCGACCCAAGATCCAACCGGAATGTTCTTCACTGCTACCGAACAGTGGTCGGGCACAGCAGTTTCCAACGCCATGCACGTGCTGATCGTTACCAGCGCCCTGGCCGCGGCGCTGGCGTTCCACAACGCCAGCGCGCGTTACTTGTCGGCACTGGCTCAAGAGCGGGCACTGCCGTCCTGGCTCGGCCGCCGCACTCCGGCGGGTTCACCGGGTGCTGCCAGTCTCGCGGTCTCCGTGACCGCGGCGGTCATCGTCGTCGCCTTCACCCTCGCGGGTGCCGATCCGTACACCCAGACGTTCATCTGGCTGAACGCGATCGGTATCCCTGGCATCATCGGCCTGCAGGCGCTGTGCTCGGCGGCCGTGGTCGCCTTCTTCCGTCGCGACCCGCACGGCCACGGGGTCTTCACCCGGCTCATCGCACCGACCGTTGCCACCGTGGCGCTGGCCGGCACGGTGATCCTCATCGTCGTGAACTACGACCTGCTCACCGGGGCCGACGGAGTCACCAACACGGTGCTGCTGCTGATACTGCCGGTGACGTTCCTGGTGGGTGTGCTCGTCGCCCGCATGATGCGTGCGCGACGGCCCGCGGACTACCACCAGCTGGCCACCGTGCGCCCGGATGAGCCGACGAGCGTCGGTTCATGAATCCGTTCGTGACGGCGGGCGTACTCGAGCTCACCGCGGGCGTTTTGACCGGCTGGCTGATGGTGGCGGCCGGATCCGAAGCATGGCGAAACAGGCTGCGGCTGGCCGACACTCGCCGGATCCGTCAAGGACACCTCGAGCTGTTGATGATGGGCGCGATCCTGGTCGCGCTGGGGGCCGCCGACCTGCACCTGCCCGCAGCGGCGACGGTGCTCATCATCAGCGGGTCGTGGATCGCTCCAGTCTTGTTCTTTCCGCTGGCCTGGAATCCCGCGCTGGGGGACTGCCGCCCGTTGAACTGGCTCGATCGCGCCGGATTCGTCATGCTCACGGTGGGTTATCTCACCGCTGCCGTGACGGTGATCAGGTGAGAACAATTGCTGAACCTGCGACGCGTGGTGCCCTCGGTGAGATTCGAACTCACACTGTACGGGTTTTGAATCCGTTTCCTCTGCCAGTTGGGATACGAGGGCGTCCCGATCGGTACTGCGGCCTACCACCATAGAGGATGGCCCCGCGGTCGCCGAACAGCGGCCTCCACGACACAATGTTCCCCATGACCGGCTCACCGACAGACGCTGACCGACCCCGCCGTGTGCTCGTGGCCGAGGACGAAGCGCTCATCCGCCTCGATCTCGCCGAGATGCTCCGTGAGGAGGGCTACGAGGTGGTCGGTGAGGCCGGCGACGGTCAGGAGGCCGTCGAGCTCGCCGAGGCCCTGCGCCCGGACCTGGTGATCATGGACGTGAAGATGCCGCGCCGCGACGGCATCGATGCCGCCTCGGAGATCGCCAGCAAGCGCATCGCCCCCATCGTGATCCTCACCGCGTTCAGCCAGCGGGAGTTGGTGGAGCGGGCCCGGGACGCCGGGGCGATGGCGTACCTGGTCAAGCCCTTCAACATCACCGATCTGGTGCCCGCCATCGAGGTGGCGGTCAGCCGGTTCAGCGAGATCGCCGCATTGGAGAACGAGGTGGCGACGCTGGGCGACCGGCTGGAGACCCGCAAGCTGGTGGAGCGGGCCAAGGGTTTGCTGCAGAGCAAGCATCAGATGACCGAGCCCGAGGCGTTCAAGTGGATTCAGCGGGCCGCGATGGACCGCAGAACCACCATGAAACGGGTGGCCGAGGTGGTCCTGGAAACCCTCGAGGACGCCGAGGAAGAACCGGCCCAAGAGAACTGATCGACCGGCCCGGTTGTTAATTGTGGGTTTCTGCCGGGCCGATATTGCGCGTTCAGCCAGTACGCGCTGCAGCAGCATTCCCTCAACATCCCGCACTCGGGCCGGTGGTTGGCTATGTTCTACCCCGAAGCTCCGGCGCCCACCCTTCAGAAGGTCAGGGCGCCGGTGCCGCTGACTACTCTGACCCGGAGGTGAAGCGTGCGCGGTCGCGTGGCACGGAAAGCATTTGCTCTCGGAAGTGCGGGTGTGGTTGCGCTGGCGATTGCCGGCTGTAACCAGTCCGCGCCGGGGGGAGGCGAGGCATCGCCGACCGATTTGAAGATCGTCGAGAAGGTCCAGATCGACGAGAACGGTGCCGAGGTCAAGGCCGCCGAGGGCGTCACGCCGGCCGATCCGGCGGGTGACGGCAAGGCCACCTGCCCGCCGGTGATGATCGGCATGATGGGCGCCCTCAACGGTCCGGACGCGGCCCTGGGCATCAACATCAAGAACGGTGTGCAGCTCGCGATCGACAAGCACAATGCCGCCAATCCCGGTTGCCAGGTGCAGCTCAAGAGCTTTGACACCGAGGGCGACCCGCAGAAGGCCACGGGTGTGGCACCGCAGATCGTCGACGAGCCGTTCATCATCGGTCTGGTCGGGCCTGCCTTCTCCGGGGAGACCAAGGCCACCGGCGATGTCTTCAACCAGGCCGGCCTGGTGGCCGCCACCGCATCGGCCACCAACGTCACGTTGAGCGAGAACGGGTGGCGGACCTTCTTCCGGGGCCTGGCCAACGACGGTGTCCAGGGCCCCTCGGTCGCCAATTACCTCAAGAACACGCTGGGTCACAAGAAGGTCTGTGTGGTCGACGACAGCACCGACTACGGGCTCGGGCTGGCCGAGGCGGTGCGCGAAACCCTTGGCCCGGTGGCTGATTCGGCGTGCAACATCTCGGTGAAGAAGGGCGACAAGGAGTTCTCGGCCGCGGTCACCCAGATCAAGGGGGCCGCTCCGGAGTCGGTGTTCTACAGCGGCTACTACTCCGAGGCCGCGCCGTTCGTGCAGCAGCTCAAGGACGGTGGTGTGACGGCGACGTTCGTCAGCGCCGACGGCACCAAGGATCCCGAGTTCGTCAAGCAGGCCGGCGGGTCGTCGCAGGGCTCGTTGCTGTCCTGCCCGTGCGGTCCGGCGTCCGGGGCGTTCGCCGACGAGTACACCCAGAAGTTCGGCCAGGCACCCGGCACGTACAGCACCGAGGGCTATGACCTCGGCACGATCCTGCTCAAGGGCATCGACTCCGGTGCGATCACCCGGCCCGCACTGTTGGACTTCGTCCGCAAGTACGACGGCCAGGGCGTGGCCCGCAAGTACCAGTGGACGGACAAGGGTGAGCTGACCACCACTCTGATCTGGATGTACGAAGTCCAGTAGCCACCAGGCGAAACGCGTCCGAGACCGGCACCAGGACTCGGACGCGTTTCGCTTCCACACACGGAGTCAGGAGCCGCCACCGGATGATCCACCAGTGCGTCGAGCAGTCCGCCTGCCTGGCAGCCAATATCAGCTTCAACCTGGACGGCCTGCGAGACGGCTTCTGGCAGTTGACGATCGACGGCCTGTCCTGGGGCGCGATCTACGCGCTGGTGGCGGTGGGCTACACCCTGGTCTTCGGCGTGCTGCGCCTGATCAACTTCGCCCATTCCGAGATCTTCATGCTCGGCATGTTCGGCGCGTACTTCTGCCTGGACGTGATCCTGGGCTTCACGCCGAGCGGCAACGCCTACAACAAGGGCATCGCGCTGACGGTGCTGTACCTCGGGATCGCGATGCTGTTCGCGATGCTGGTCTCGGGGTCGGCCGCAGTCGGTCTGGAGCTGGTCGCGTACCGGCCGCTGCGCAAGCGCAACGCCCGCGCCCTGACCTTCCTCATCACCGCGATCGGCATGTCGTTCGTGCTGCAGGAGTTCGTGCACTTCGTGCTGCCGAAGCTGATGAAGGGCTACGGCGGAAGCAACGCGCAACAACCGATCGTCCTGGTCCAGCCGAAGGCCCAGTTCACGATTTTCGGCGCCACGGTTTCGAACGTGACGCTGGTGATCGTGGGCGCGGCGCTGGTGCTCGCGCTGCTGACCGACATCGCCATCAACCGCACCAAGTTCGGCCGCGGTATCCGCGCTGTGGCCCAGGATCCGACCACTGCCACGTTGATGGGCGTCTCCCGGGAACGCATCATCATGCGGACGTTCCTCATCGGTGGTCTGCTGGCCGGCGCCGCGGCGCTGCTCTACACGCTGAAGGTGCCGCAGGGCATCATCTACTCGGGCGGCTTCCTGCTCGGCATCAAGGCATTCTCGGCGGCGGTGCTCGGCGGCATCGGCAATCTCCGCGGAGCCCTGCTGGGCGGTCTGCTGCTCGGAATCATGGAGAACTACGGACAGGCCGTGTTCGGGACCCAGTGGCGCGACGTCGTCGCGTTCGTGCTGCTGGTGCTGGTGCTGCTGTTCCGGCCGACCGGCATACTCGGTGAAAGCCTCGGGAAGGCGCGGGTATGAGCGAGCATCACGGTTCAGAGTCCGCGGGCTCGATGACCAGAACGCTGCTGGCCCCCGGCGACGCCATCCGGGAATCGTGGTCGGGCCTGCCGCGGGTGGGCAAATGGCTCGTCGGCGTGGTGGGGTTCACCCTGCTCGGCCTGCTGCCGCTGTTCACCCCGGGCTTCCTCAACACCCCGGGCATCAGTTTCGGCGGCACCATGGCACAGTTCGCGATGGTCGCGATCATCGCGATCGGCCTGAACGTGGTCGTCGGCCAGGCCGGCCTGCTCGATCTCGGCTATGTCGGGTTCTATGCCGTCGGCGCCTATACCGTCGCCCTGCTGACCAGCCCGGACAGCCCGTGGAACAAAGTGGGTCCCGACGGGTTCTTCAGCAAGGACTGGGCTTGGCTCTCGTGCGTACCGCTCGCCATGGCCGTCACCGCACTGGCCGGTCTGATCCTGGGCACGCCCACCCTGCGGCTACGGGGTGACTATCTGGCCATCGTCACGCTCGGCTTCGGCGAGATCATCCGGCTGCTGGCCGACAACCTGTCCGACGTCACCAACGGTTCCCGCGGGCTCAACCAGGTCGCGTATCCGCGGGTGGGGGAAAGCGAGAAGCTGCCCAACGGGGTGTTCTCCAGCGGCAATTCGGCCGGTGAGGCGAACTACGGCACCTGGTGGTTCTGGCTGGGCCTGATCCTGATGATCGGCATCCTGTTGTTGGTCGGCAACCTCGAGCGCAGTCGTGTCGGGCGGGCCTGGGTGGCCATCCGGGAAGACGAGGATGCCGCAGAGGTGATGGGCGTCAACACCTTCCGGTTCAAGCTATGGGCGTTCGTGATCGGCGCCGCGATCGGCGGCCTGTCCGGGGCGCTCTACGCGGGCCAGGTCCAGTACGTCGCGCCGCCGACGTTCAACATCATCAACTCGATGCTGTTCCTGTGTGCGGTGGTGCTCGGCGGGCAGGGCAACAAGCTCGGCGTCATCTTCGGCGCCTTCATCATCGTGTACCTGCCCAACCGGCTGCTGGGGGTGGAGTTCCTCGGGATCAACCTCGGTGACCTGAAATATCTGTTCTTCGGTCTGGCGTTGGTGGTGCTGATGATCTTCCGGCCGCAGGGTCTGTTCCCGGTCCGGCAGCAGCTGCTGACCTACGGCCGATCGGCCCGAGCGCTGTTGCGCGGCAACACGGACAAGGAGCCGGTGCTGTGACCGATCCCATGCCCGGTGCGACGGAGAGCGTCGAGGAACTGGCCGGGGTGCACCGCGACATCCAGGCCGCCGAGGGTGAGGTGCTGCTCGAGACACAGGACCTCACGGTCAAATTCGGTGGCCTGGTGGCGCTGGACTCGGTGAGCTTCAACATCCGCCGCGGGGAGATCCTCGGCCTGATCGGTCCCAACGGCGCCGGAAAGACCACGTGCTTCAACGCGATCACCGGGGTGTACCGGCCGAGCTCGGGATCGGTGATGTTCGACGGCGCCCCGCTGGGCCGGATCAAACGCCACCAGATCACCCGCCGCGGCATCGCCCGCACGTTCCAGAACATCCGGCTCTTCGGTGAGATGACGGCGCTGGAGAACGTCATGGTGGGAACCGATGCGCGACACAAGACCTCGGTGCCGGGCGCGCTCGTCCGGTCGCCACGGCACCGCCGCGAAGAGTGGTCGGCGATCGAGCGAGCGGCGGCACTGTTGCATTTCGTCGGGATCGCGCACCGCGGCGAGGAGAAGGCCAAGAACCTTCCCTACGGGGATCAGCGCCGATTGGAGATCGCCCGCGCACTGGCGACCGAGCCCAAACTGTTGTGCCTCGATGAGCCGGCAGCCGGATTCAATCCGGCAGAGAAGGCGTCGCTGATCGAGCTGATCCGCAAGATCCGTGATGACGGCTACACGGTGCTGCTGATCGAGCACGACATGCGGCTGGTGATGGGGGTGACCGACCGGATCGTGGTGCTGGAGTTCGGCCGCAAGATCGCCGAGGGATTGCCGCACGAAATCCGCGAGGACCCGAAGGTCATCGCCGCATATCTGGGGGTTCCCGATGACGAACTCGGCTGAGACCGGCCCGCGGGTGCTGCTCGAGGTGCGTGACGCGGTGGTGCACTACGGCAGGATCAAGGCACTGCACGGGGTTTCGCTCGTGGTGCACGAGGGCGAGTTGGTCACGCTGCTCGGCTCCAACGGGGCGGGCAAGACCACGATGATGCGGGCGATCTCGGGTCTGCGGCCGCTGACGTCGGGCTCGATCTGGTTCGAAGGCCGTGACATCTCCCGGGTCAAGGCCCATCAACGTGCCATCGACGGGCTGGTCCAGGCGCCCGAGGGACGCGGCGTGTTTCCCGGCATGACGGTCCTGGAGAACCTGGAGATGGGTTGCTACGGACGCAAGTTCGCGTCGCGCCAGGAGCATGTCGAGCGGCTGGACTGGGTGTACGAGACCTTCCCCAGACTCGCTGAGCGGCGCAGCCAGGTGGGCGGCACCCTGTCCGGCGGGGAACAGCAGATGTTGGCCATCGGGCGGGCGCTGATGGCCCGGCCCAGGGTCCTGCTGCTCGACGAGCCGTCGATGGGCCTGGCGCCGATGGTGATCTCGCAGATCTTCAAGATCATCTCGGAGATCAACGCCCAGGGCACCACGGTGCTGCTGGTCGAGCAGAACGCCCAGCAGGCACTGAGCCGGTCAGACCGGGCCTACATCCTGGAGACCGGAAACGTGACCCGCACCGGCAACGCGCGGGAGTTGTTGGCAGACGACAGTATTCGCGCCGCCTACCTCGGAGTGGCCTAGCTCATGGTAGGCAGATCGATCGTGCTGTTCGTGCTCGCGGCGGTCCTGGAGATCGGCGGCGCCTGGCTGGTGTGGCAGGGCGTGCGCGAACATCGCGGCTGGCTCTGGGTCGGCGCGGGCGTGCTGGCGCTCGGCGCCTACGGTTTCGTTGCGGCGTTCCAGCCCGACGCCCACTTCGGCCGGGTGCTGGCGGCGTACGGAGGTGTGTTCATCGCCGGATCGTTGGCGTGGGGCATGGTGGCCGACGGCTTCCGCCCCGACCGCTGGGACATCGCGGGCGCGCTGGTCGCCCTCGCCGGCGTCGGGCTGATCATGTACGCGCCGCGCTGATCTCAGCTCAGATGGGCGCTGTCGTCGTCGAGTTCGTCGCGGTTCAGGCCCATCGGTGTGGTGGCCGGAACGTCGCCGGCGGCCACCACCTGGCGGGTGATCGGGGTCAGCACTCTGAACAGCGTGGTGACCTCGTCATCGGTCAACGCCTCCAGCGCCCCCAGGGCCAGTGCGTCGGTGCGGTCTTCGATGGACTGCTTGACCTCACGCCCGGCGGCCGTCAGCTCGCCGTCGCGGTCGAGCCAACCGCGTGAGCGCAACCGGTCGGCGTAGTGCTCCCACTGCTCGTCGTCGTAGTCGCGGCTGCGCATGATCATGTCGCGGGGCACCCGGCCGGCCGCGGCGTGCAGCACGTTGGATTCCCGGCCACTGATCCCCTCGGCGACGAGCACGGCGATGTGGGCGTCGCCGCGCTCCTCGCGCAGGAGCGTCGCCGCGTGCCAGAGCTTGGCGACCGGCTCGTCCGGCCAGGGCAGTGCCCGATTCGCCGCGTAGAGGGGCCGGCCGTCCAACGGCGCCGTGCGGGCCGCCCTTGCCGCGAGGTCGGCTGCCAGGCGGGTGGCTTCGGAGTCGGTCACCCCGGATCGCCGCAGCGCCGCGACGGCCGAACTCGACCGCAACTCCAGGACCTGGGCCGGCGTGGACGTTTCCCAGACCGCGGGCAGCGCTTTGGCCACCCGCTCGGTGGTGAAGTTGTAGAACGCCGCGGCGACGACCTCGGGCGGCACGATGCCGAACGGTGCCGAGCGGGCGGCGAAGTAACCCATCCAGAAGCCGCGGTAGCCCACGGCGTCGAGGGCCGCACGGCATTCCGGGGCGAAGTAGGTGACTCCGTGGACCGGCTCGAACCGGTCGAAGAATCGGCGTGCCAATGCGGGAGGGCGACCCATTCCGCTAGTTAAGCATCGCGGCTCTCGTGATCGCGCACCGCGGTGGCGGCCTCGTCGATGATGGCCCGCATCGCCCGCTCGGCGGCATCCTCGTCGCGCAGCCGGATGGCCCGGGCCACCTCGTCGTGCAGCGCGATGGCCGCGGGTTCGGGGGAGTCCGGCATCAGGCCGTGCTGGGTGCGTCCGGCCAGTACCTCTGCCACGACGTCGTTGAGCGCCCGGAACATCTCGTTGCCGCTGGCCTCCAACAGTGTCTGATGGAAAAGCTTGTCCGCCAACAGGTATGACTCGAGATCGCCGGACCGGCCGTGGACCACCATGTCGGAAACCGCGGCGGCCAGGATGCGGCATTGGTCCGGATTCGCCCGCCGGGCGGCGAGAGCGGCGGCCGCCGGTTCGAAACCCCGCCGGAGTTCGGACAGCGACGCGAGTTGTGCGGCGCGGTCCCCGGCGTGCAGGCGCCATCGAATCAGCCTGGGGTCGAAGACATTCCACCTTCGCGCGGGCAGGACGGTGATCCCGACCCGGCGTCGTGACTCCACCATGCCCATCGATTCCAGTACCCGGATCACCTCGCGGGCGACGCTGCGCGACACGTCGTGCTCGGCGCTGAGCCGGTCCAGGGTCAACACCTGGTCGGCCGCGAGTTCACCGGAGACGATTCCGGTGCCGAGCGCGGTCAACAGGGTGGCATGCAGCGCGCCGACGTTTGAAGGCGAGGACACAGATACATCTTGTCATATCGAGCAGTCGGCACCTTAAAAACAGATGTATTGACCAAGTCGTTGCAAACGTATGCCTTTTGCGTCATGATGTGTGACGGCAAACACATTTGTGAGGCGGTTTCATGGGTGCACCAGTCGTGGTCATGGGCGTATCGGGGTCCGGCAAGTCGACGGTCGGCGCCGCACTGGCGCAGCGGATGCGGGTCCCGTTCGCCGACGCCGACGACTTCCATCCGGAGGCCAACATCGCCAAGATGTCCGCCGGGCATCCGCTGGACGACGATGACCGCTTCCCGTGGCTGGAAGCGATCGGCGAGTGGCTCGCCGACCACCACGACGGTGGGGTGATGAGCTGCTCGGCGCTCAAACGCAAGTATCGCGACCAGTTGCGCCGGCACTGCCGCGACGTCGTCTTCCTGCATCTGAGCGGATCCCCGGAAGTGATCCGTCGCCGTCAGGCCAGCCGGCCGGGGCACTTCATGCCGCCCGCACTTCTCGATTCTCAATTCGCGACGCTCGAGCCGCTCGGCCCTGAGGAAGATGGCGTCGCCATCGACGTGGATCAGAGCATCGACGCCATCGTCCATCAGTACGTAGCTCAATCTGCCACTGCGACAACAGAACAGGAGAACCGATGACCTCGGAGCTCACCCACCTCGCGGCCGGGACCGACCTGGTGCAGCCGGTGGCGGGCGGCGCGCAGCTGGTGCTGGCCGCCCTCGCCGGCATCGCATTGATCGTCGTGCTCATCACGATCGCCAAACTGCACCCGTTCCTGGCCCTGATCTTCGGTGCGCTGACGGTGGGCGTGGTCGCGGGGGAGAACGTGGGCGACGTGCTCAAGTCGTTCTCCAGCGGGTTTGGCAGCACCGCCGCCAGCGTCGGCATCCTGATCGCGCTCGGCGCCATGTTCGCCAAACTCCTGGCCGATTCCGGGGGCGCCGACGAGATCGTGGACACCATCGTCGGGCACGCCTCGCCGAGGGCGCTGCCGTGGGCCATGGCCCTCGTCGGGGCGATCATCGGCCTGCCGATGTTCTTCGAGATCGGCCTGGTGCTGTTGATGCCGGTGATCTACCTGGTGGCCCGCCGTTCCCAACTGTCCTTGATCACGGTGGGCATTCCCGCGCTGGCCGGCCTGTCGGCCATGCACGGATTCGTGCCACCGCACCCGGGACCGGTCGCCGCGATCTCGTTGCTCAACGCCGACCTCGGCGTCACGCTGGCGCTGGGCGTGCTGGTCGCGATCCCGACGATCGTGGTGGCCGGTCCACTGTTCGGCAAGTTGGCCGGGCGTTGGGTGGTGCTCGAGGTCCCGGACCGGTTCGACAGCACGGACACCGCGGACACCACGGACGCCACGGCAGCTGGTTCCGGCGATGGCGGCACCGCCACTGCCACGGAGACCCGGACGCGACCGAGCTTCGGAGTCACCATCTTCAGTGTCTTGCTGCCGGTGGCGCTGATGATGGGCAAGGCGCTCGTCGACATCTTCGTCGACGACGAATCGCAGGTGTTACGTCAAATCTTCGACATCCTCGGACAACCGGTGATGGCGTTGCTGATCGCCGTCGTGGTCGGGATGTTCACCCTCGGCGGCGGCGCCAGGATGACTCGCGACCAGATCGTGAAGAGCATCGAGGCGTCGCTGCCGCCGGTGGCCGGCATCATCCTGATCGTCGCCGCCGGTGGCGGTTTCAAACAGGTTCTGGTCGACACCGGCATCGGGACCCTGCTCGCCGAGTGGGCCAAACAGGCCAATTTCTCGGTGATACTGCTGGCCTGGGTGCTGGCCGTGCTGATCCGGTTGGCCACCGGATCGGCCACCGTCGCCACCATCACCGCGTCGTCGCTGATGCTCGGCCTGGTCGAGGGGATGAGCTCCGGACAGGTTTCGCTCGTGGTGCTCGCGGTGGGCGCCGGTTCGCTGTTCTTCTCCCACGTCAACGACGCTGGATTCTGGCTGGTGAAAGAGTATTTCGGGATGTCAGTCGGCCAGACGATCAAATCCTGGTCGCTGATGGAGACCGCGCTGTCGGTGTCCGGACTGATCGTCGTCCTGTTGCTCGGATTGGTGATCTGAGCCGTTGCACGGCACCGCCGCGTGAGGTGCCTGTCGACGAACAGGCACCTCACGCACCGGTTTTCAGCTCCGGACCACCTGTGTGCCGCCGGCGAGTTCGTCGTGCTTGCCCTGCTTGGTCGCGCTGGCGCTGATGGTCACCGCGATCACGATCATCGCGATGACGCCCAAGAATCCGCCCACGAACGGGATGATCGGCAGCAGCGTGAAGGCATTGCGAATCGCCGACTCCTTGGCCGTCGGCTTGGGTGTGTTGCCCGCGCCGTGCACCGCCAGCCCGAGCAGCTTCTTGCCCGGCGTCGCGCCCGTCGCCACTTCGAGACCGACGAAGTACACGAACATCAACAGTCCGCTGAACAAGCCGGTCACCCAGTAATTCGACAGTGAGTCGGTGATGAACGACAGGAAGAACGCCACGACCCCGACGATGATGCCGTCGATCACGCGCGCGAAGAAGCGGCGGCCCAAACCTCCCGGTGCCTGCGTGGTGTAAGGCGGTGGCACCTGGCCGCCGTACGGCGGTGGGTAGCCGCCCGGTTGCCCGTACTGTCCCGGTTGAAAGTCACCCGTTGTCATGCCCTCAACGCTACCGACCGCGCCGCTGGTCGAGTTGGGTTCGAGCGAGATCGGCGACCGCGGCCGACCGTTCGCGGGCCGCCTCGGCGAGTTCGGGTGCGCGCTCGCGTGCGGTGTGGGCCAACTCGGTGGCGCGTTCGCGGGCCGCCTCCGCCACCTCGGGTCCGTGTTCCCGTGCGGCCTGGGCCAACCCCGACGCCAACTCGCCGGCCCGCTCGATCGCGGCGTCGGCCAGCTCACGGCCCCGCTCGCTACCGACGGCGAGTCCGTGGCCGATCTTCTCGGCCATGGCGCTGTCGGTCAGGGACTTGTTGTTGAGGCCGCCCGCCGCCACGCCGGGTACAGCGGCCGCGACGCTGGCCGAGACCTGCCGTGCGGCACGTCGACCCCGCCAGGCCAGTGACGGTTTTCCTGCCGTATCGGCGGCGGCGATGATCAGCCCGCCGAGCAGGCTCACGTCGGTGAGGAACTCACGGCGCTGGTCAGGCGATCGCTGCGGGTCGGAATCCTTCAAGAAGGCCTGAGCACCAAGACTTCCCGGAATCATCGTGACGGCCAGCGCCGCCGCGGTGAGGCGCGGTGCCCGGCCGGTCGCCAGCAAGAGCCCGCCGGCCACCTGCACCGCGGCGTTGACCCGTGCGACCGCGCGGGCATCGGTGGGCACGCCGGCGCCCACGGGTCCGGGCAGCACGCTCAGTGCACCGAGCGTGCTGCGGGTCGTCTCGGTGGCAGTACTGGGGTCTCGCAGGGTCTCGATACCGCGGGCGATGAACGTGGCAGACAACATAGGGCGGGCGATTCGTCTGATCAACATGGGGTAGGAGTTCCCGTAGCCCGCCAGGGCAAACCTGTGTGGTGCGGGAACGTCTGCTCGGCGGAAACGGCCGAGGGGAAAGCGCTGCGGACGCCCTGTTCGCGCGGCCGCACAGGAGTAACTTCGCAGGCGTGAGTCTCGTGGCCGGCATCGACTCTTCGACGCAATCGTGCAAGATCGTCGTCTGCGATGCCGAAACCGGCGCGGTGCTGCGGTCGGCGTCGTCGCCGCATCCCGGTGGTACCGAGATCGATCCCCAGCATTGGTGGGATGCGTTGCAGAACACCGTCGCCGCGGTCGGCGGGCTCGATGATGTCGACGGGGTGTCGGTCGGGGCCCAGCAACATGGCATGGTGTGCATCGACGAGTCGGGCAAAGTCGTACGGGATGCCTTGCTGTGGAACGACACTCGTTCCGCCTCGAGTGCCCGCGACCTGGTGGGCGAATTGGGTGGGGCCGCCGAATGGGCCAACGCCGTCGGGGTGGTGCCGGTCGCCGCGATCACTGCCGCCAAATTGCGGTGGCTGGCCGACGAGGAGCCGGCCCATGCCGACGCAACCGCCGCGGTCTGCCTGCCGCACGACTGGCTGACCTGGCGGTTGTCCGGGTCGACGGATCCCGGCGAGTTGCGGACCGACCGCAGTGATGCCAGCGGCACCGGCTACTTTTCCGCGGCCGACGACACCTACCGCCACGATCTTCTCGAGCTGGCGATGCGCGGTAGGTCACCGCGGCTCCCGACGGTGCTGGGGCCTCACGCATCCGCCGGCCGAACCTCCAGCGGGGCAGTGCTCGGGCCCGGTGCCGGGGACAACGCGGCGGCCGCTCTCGGCCTCGGGGCCGGTCCGGGCGATTGCATTGTCTCGCTCGGGACCTCCGGTGTCGTCAGTGCCGTGGGTGACGCGGTGGCCCGTGACGTCGGGGGGATCGTCGCCGGCTTCGCCGACGCCACCGGGCGCCAGTTGCCGCTGGTCTGCACGCTCAACGGCGCCCCCGTCCTGGCGGCGACCGCCGCCATGCTGCAGGTTGATTTCGCCGAGTTCGACCGTTTGGCGCTGTCGGCGCCGCCGGGCGCCGACGGGCTGGTGCTGGTGCCGTACCTCGAAGGCGAGCGTTCCCCGAACCTGCCGCAGGCTCGTGGTGCACTGCACGGCATCACGACCCGGAACTTCAACTCGGCCAACGTGGCCCGCGCAACGGTCGAGGGCCTGCTGGCATCGATGGCCTACTGCATCGACAAGATCGTCGATCACGGCATACCGATCGACCGCATCATCCTGGTCGGTGGCGGCGCCCGTTCGGACGCGGTGCGCAGACTGGCCCCGGCGATCTGGGGCCGGCCGGTCGACGTCCCGTCACCCGGAGAGTATGTGGCGCTGGGTGCGGCCCGTCAGGCGGCATGGGCGCTGAGCGGACAGGACGCTCCGCCGGTGTGGGATGCCGGTGACGGCATCACGTATCGCGCCGACGCCACGCCGGGGGTGGTCGACCGGTACCTGGCCGCGCAACCGCTGACCCTCGGGCGATGAACTACGACTGGGAACCGCTGGGGCCCGGCGTGTGGCGCACCCGATTGCCGTTTCTGGACGTGACGGTCGGACTGGTAGGCGGCAGTTCGTGCGCGATGCTGATCGATTCCGGCACCACGTCGACCGAGGCTCGGGGCATCGAGGCCGACGTCGCCACTCTGACCGGACATCGCGTCGAACACATCGCCCTCACGCACAACCACTTTGACCACATCCTCGGAGCCTCGTGGTTCCGCGGCGCCGAAATATGTTGTGCCCCTGAGGTTGCCGTGACCCTGTCGTCGGGCCGCGCGCGTCTGCGCGCCGACGCGATCCGCCACGGCGCAGACGCCGCCGAGGTCGACCGAGCGATCGCCGCGATGTCGGTGCCTGCGCATCCGGTGTCGTGCGGCGACATCGATCTCGGCGGCAGGACTCTCGCGATCCGACACCCGGGTCGCGGACACACCACCCACGATCTGATCGTGACGGTGCCGACGGAGCCCACCGTCGTGTTCTGCGGTGATCTCGTCGAGCAGTCCGGTGATCCGGTGATCGACGCCGATTCGGATCTGGAGTCCTGGCCGGCCACGTTGGAGGCGGTCTTGGCCGCAGGCGGCGACGACGCGGTATTCGTCCCGGGGCATGGCGCCGTGGTGGACGCCGCGTTCGTCCGGCGTCAGCAGCGGTGGCTGAGAGCTCGCCACAGTTCGTGATCCCGCCGGTGGATTTAGTTAGCCCATATGCGACGATTCGCCGATGACCGAGGTTGTCGCCCATTTCGTGCAGTCCGAGCAGGACCGGTTCCAGCCGACCCGCTTCGCCCAGAGCCACTGGGGTGAGGACCATCTGAACGGTCCGGCGCTGGTGGGGTTGGCCGCCACGGCGCTGGAGACGGCCTTCGGGCTCCCGGAGTTTCTGCCGGCCCGGTTGACCGTCGATCTGTTCAAGGCCGCGCGCGGGGTGCCGACCACGACGAAAGTGGCGTTGATCCGTGACGGCCGGCGGGTTCGCAACTCCGAGTGCGAGCTGGTGCAGGAGGGCGTGACGGTGGCGCGCGCGACGCTGGTGCAATACCGGCTGAGTGCGCCCCCGCGTGGCGAGGAGTGGATCGCCCCGACGAACTTCGAGGCCCCGGCGACACTCGACGGCGACCGCACCACCTACATGGGCAGCGATGCCGGTGGGTGGGGGCGAGCGATCGCCGACCATCAGAACGCGTCCCGCAAACGGTTCATGAACCGGACCATCACCGTGGTGCAGGACCGGTCGAACTCGCCTTTCGTGCGGGCGGCGATGGCGGCCGAGGGCACCAGCCTGGTGACCAATCTCGGCACCGCGGGGGTCGGGTACATCAACGGCGACCTCACCGTGGCGTTGTCCCGGTTGCCCGGCGACGACTGGATCGGTGTGCAGGCCGACTCGCATTGGGCCTCCGACGGGGTCGCCGTGGGTGCGTCGACGTTGTTCGACAGCGCGGGCGCGTTCGGCACCGGTCTGATCACCGCCATCAGTAACCCGGCCGCTCAGATCGATTTCTCCGACGACCCGTTCCCGGAGCGCACTGCACCGAGGTGACCTGCTGAGCAGGGTCCGCAGGTTTCCGCGCCCGCGTTACCGGCAACCCAGCCGGTATGGCGGGGCGGGACGAGGACTTCGAGGGTGATCTGCTGCAGGAGCTGTTGTGGGCCTACGGTCCGTGCGGCCAGGAAGACGCGGTCCGTGAGGTCTGCCGTCGGGAGCTGGGACCGTACGCCGACGAGCTCTGGACCGATGCCGCCGGTAATCTCGTCGCCACCTTCGGCGGGACGGAGGGCGGGGCTCCGGCCGTCAGGGTGCTGGCCCACCTCGACGAACTGTCGATGCTCGTCAAACGGGTGGAGCCCGACGGCACCCTGCGACTGACTCCGCTGGGCACGATGTATCCGGCGAACTTCGGTCTGGGTCCCGTCGCCGTCCTCGGTGACAACGAAACCCTTTGTGGTGTCCTCGCACTGGGTTCAGAACACACGACCCAGGAGTCGGAACGCATCTGGCGGACGAAACCCGATCAAGGCGACAAGGCGCTGGACTGGCCGGATGTCTATGTGTTCGCCGGCCTGGAGCCCGACCAGCAGGCGAAGTCGGGAATCGGGCCGGGTACCCGGGTGTGCATCGACCGCAGCAAGCGCGACCTCATCGAGGTCGGCGACTATGTCGGCTGCTATTTCATGGACGATCGCGCTGCGGTGTTGGCCCTGTTGCTCCTTGCTCGTCGGATACACCGGACCGGTCGCCGGCCCGCCGGCGACCTCTATCTGGTGTTCACCGCGAACGAAGAGGTCGGTGGGGTGGGAGCGGCATATGCCTGCCGGACGCTGCCCGGCGAGGTCACTCTCGCCGTGGAAGTCGGTCCGACCGAGGCCGAATACGGCACCACGGTGGCCGGCGGGCCGATCATCGCCTACAGCGACGCGCAGTGTGTGTACGACAAAGCGGTCGCGGACCGCCTGTGTGTGATCGCCCGCGATCTGGGCCACGCACCGCAGGCTGCCGTGCTCGGCGCGTTCGAATCGGATGCGTCCCACACGAAGGCGGCCGGATTGTCGCCCCGCGCGGGGCTGCTGTGTCTGCCGACGCTGAGCACCCACGGCTACGAGGTGATAGCCAGGGCCGCGATCGCTGCGGTCACCGACGTGCTGATGGACTTCGTGGTCCATCGTTGATCGCCGCGCCGGTCACCGTCGGAACACCACCCACCGCATGGCGCTGTACATGTAGATCGCCTCGCAGCCGCCGGCGACGATTCTGGCCAGGTGGTACTCCACGCCCAGGGCGGCCAGACCACTCGACACTCCCAGGATGAACGCCAGGTAGTTCACTATCACCACCGCCACGTACACCGTCAGCTGCGGACCGACAGCCGCATGTGAACGGAAGTTCAAGGTGCGATTCAGGTAGTAGGCCAGGCCGAAGGCTCCGGCGTACCCGACTGTCACCGCTACGGGCAGCGGCACCCGGAACCCGCCGTGCAGGACGGTCAGGACCGCCAGGTCGACACCGAAGGTGAACGTGTTGATCAGGACGAAGCCGAGAAATGTCGGTGCCACCACGGAGTTCAGCGGCGCGGGCAGCCTGCGCACGACGAGCACACAAAAGCGGTGGAACCGCTCGGCGGCGGATACCCGGCTCGTGTCGCCTCGCACCTGGACACCGTGGCATCGGAAGGTGTCAGCACCGTGAGCAGAGAGCGAACTTCACTCCGAGATCTCTACTCCTTCATAGCTGGTCAGCATCTCGGCGTTGGGCACCGCCATCTGCAGGTACAGGTCGATGTGCCGGATCTTGTCGTCGGTGGTGAACTCGTATACCGAGATCGAGTTGACGACCGATTCGAAATCGCCCATCTTCGTGTGTTCCTCGAGCTCGAGGAACACCACCCCCTCGACCTCGCTCACCCGTTTGAACAGGCCGGTCCACTCCGCGGCGGGTGCCCAGTTGGTCATGAAGGCGATGTACTGATCCCAGTTCATCACCTCCTTGAAGTTGCCGACCCGTTCGAACTCGTCGACGGCGACCAGAGCAGCCAACGGCGCCCACCCGGTGGTGTCGAACCCCGGTTGTTTGGCGGCCACGACCAATTGCGCGGTGGTGACGGCATACTGCAGCACCACGCGGCAGCGGCCGCGGTAGTCATCGACGACCTCACTGACGTCCTTCAACGAAAAGCCTTCTTCCGTCGTGATTCCAGACCTTGAAACGTTCACGACCGGGCCGCCTGGAGATACTTGTCGACCACCGAATGGAAGTGTGCGATGACGACTTCCTCCTTGACCAACGCCATGTGGTCCAGTGCCGTGTTGCGCAACCCGATCTGCTGGCGTGGCATCTGCTCGTAATCCTGTTGCAGCGCCTCGAAATATTTGAAGCTGCCCGGTTCGTCCACCACGATCGGCACGGCGGTGAACGCTGCCTTGTGTTCGTCGGGCAACCACATGTAGCTGGCGACGTGCCAGATGCATCGATTGGGATCGCCGTCCGGGTGAGGCAGCGCCATGATGATCGTGGCCTCGCCGGCCCGGATGGTCATGAAGAAGTTCGGGAACCAGACCCAGCCGTGGTTGTCGCTCATCTGGGCGTCGGTCAGCCCGCTGACGTCAAGGCCCATGCCGGTCAAGGTGTCTCGTGTCGCCGTCTGCAACAGGGTGCGGGCGGTGACCCCGTCGGGGAATGTCAGCGAACCGTCGTCGGCGCGGTACTCGGCGACGAGTTCGGAGAAGCGGGGGAGCACCGCGATGGTCGACGGGAACGTCTCAGGCAGGTCCATGATTCCGTCGACCTGCTGTTCCGGGGTGGCGCCGACGACGTCGAACGGCGCCATCGACACGCTGTGCCGGTCGAAAAACCGGTACCGGCTGGTGGCCGGGTCGATGTTGATCACCCGTAGCAGTTGCGGGTGAATACCGTTGATGTGGTAGCCCTCTTGGAAGGCGTCGAGGACGACCTTCCAGTTGCAGTCGATGGCCTCGGTCACGTCCATCACGGTGACCATCTCGTCGAGGTGGTAGGGCTCCAGCATGGTGGCGACGTCCGCACCGATGAATTCCGCGAGAGGTTGAGCGTTCGGGTCAGGGTTGAGGAAGATGAACCCGGCGAAGGTGTCCACCGAGACCTCGATCAGACCGTGGGTGTCTTTGTCGATCGGCCCGGCCAGTGCCTCTCGCAGCATGCCCTTGAGTCGTCCGTCCAGGTCGTACGACCAAAGGTGGTACTGGCACAGGAATCCGCGCTTGGCGTTCCCGCGAGCATCGCGGCACAGCACGTTGCCCCGGTGCCGGCAGGCGTTGACGAACCCGCGGAGCCTGTCGTCCTTGCCCCGGACGATCAGGTAGGACTGGTCGAAGATCTGGTACTGCTTCCAGTCGCCGGGCCCGGTCAGCTCGTCGACCCGGCCGACCACCTGCCAGACCTTCTTCCAGATCGAATCTCGCTCCTGGGCAACGAATTCCGGTGCGATATAGCGGCTGGTGGGGATCTCCATGCGATAGGCGTCGGGCGCGATGTCGTCCAGGCCGGTGGCGTTCTCGACCCAATTTCCGGGACGTGCTGTCTGCACTGGCGGACCTCCTGGTTGCTGGCTGGGCTGTGGGCGCGTGTGAGCGGCATCACTACTATACGACGACGTATATTCAATACAAGAATGAATATTTGTGGGTCAGGTCACACCGGGGCCGCACGGCGTGGACACCCTCCACGGGGTCGGCGGTGCCGCCACGGGCGCTGGCTAACGTTTGACAGGATGGGGCCATGGCCGAACGCTGGACGAAGCAACGCCGCTTGGAGCACACCCGCAACGTCCTGCTGGATGCTGCCGAGGAGGTGTTCGCGCGCAAGGGGTTTGACGGTGCGGCACTCGAGGACATCGCCGAGGTTGCCGGCTACACCCGGGGCGCCATCTACTCGCACTTCGGGAGCAAGGCGGAGATGTTCCTGGCGGTGGTCGAACGGCAACGCCAGCAGTTTCTCGACGGGTTCGCCGACGTCATCGCGACATTCAACCGGCTCGACGATCTCGACGCCGACGAACTCGGCGACCGGTGGCGCGATCTGGTGACCGCCGAGGGGTCCGACCGGGCGGCCCTCGGTTCCGAGTACACGCTGTTCCTCCTGCGCAATCCCGAGGCGCGGGAACGCGTGGCCGCGCAGCGGGAGGAGACGGTGCGCGCCCTCGCCGACTACATCTCCAAGGGTGTGGTTCGTCTCGGCGGACAGCTGACCATCCCGGCGATGGACCTGGCGCGGGTCGTGTTGGCGGCCAACGACGGCGTGACGCTCAACAGCTTCGTCGACGAACAGGCGGTCTACCGTCCGTTCCTGCGCATGGTGCTCGCGAACATCGTTGTGCCCAAGGGTCATGGCTCGTGACCAAGACCGCACATCCAGCGCGCACCGGAGCGCTGATGGCGATGGCCTCGATGCTGTGTGTGCAGATCGGTCTGGCCGTCGCCGTCGGACTGATCGACGACATCGGCGCCGAGGGCGCCGCATGGCTGCGCCTGGCCTGGGCCGGGGTTCTGATGCTGGTGATCGTGCGCCCACGCCCGTCGGCGTTCACCAAGTCCGCATTCTGGACCTGCGTCGCGCTCGGCGTCGTCACTGCCGGCGTCACGATCCTGTTCATGGCCGCGCTGTCGCGGATCCCGCTCGGCACGGCCAGTGCCCTGGAATTCCTCGGCCCACTCGGCGTCGCGGTAGCGCACGGCAAGGGCCGCAATCGCGTGCTGTGGCCCGGGCTGGCGGCGGCCGGCGTGGTACTGCTCACCGAACCCTGGACGGGCCATGTCGATTTGCTCGGCGTGATGTACGCGTTGGGCGCCGCGCTGTGCTGGGCCTGCTACATCTTGTTGACCCAGCGGGTGGGCGACGAGGTGGCCGGCATCAAGGGCCTGGCGGTGTCCATGCCGGTCGCCGGGTTGGTCGCCACCGCGGCTGTCGGGCCCTCGGTTTTCGGCCAGATGACACCGCAGTTGCTGTTGGTTGGCGTCGGATTGGCGATCCTGTTGCCGGTGGTGCCGTTCGCCCTCGAGATGTCCGCACTGCGCTACCTGAGCACCGCGGCGTTCGGCACGCTGATGGCCCTGGAGCCGGGCTTCGCGATGTTGGTGGGTCTGGTGATGCTCCGCCAGGTGCCGAGCCCCGCCGCCGTTGCCGGCATCTGTCTGGTGGTGGCGGCGGGGATCGGTGCGGCGCGTACCGGAGCGCGGGCCAAGCCCGTCCCGGCTGAGATCGGCTGAACTGGCTACCCTGGGGCCAATGGCACGCGGAATCTTCAATTCCCCAGTCGTCCGCTGGTTCAACGCGGCAGCGGTCGGCCTCACCCGTCTACCCGGGCTCGACCGGTTGATCGGCCACGGAGTGGTGGTGATCCGCTATACCGGGCGCAGGTCGGGCCGGACGTTCGAGACGCCTGTTTCGGTGCGGCGCGACGGCACACAGGTGACCATCAACGTGATGACACCGGACAGCAAGAACTGGTGGCGCAACTTCCTCGGCGCGGGCGGCCCGATCACCCTGGTGAACCTGGACGGCAAGGACCACACCGGCCACGCGGTCGCCCACCGCGACGGACAGGGCAAGGTGGCCGTCACCGTGCGGCTCGACGAACCCTGACCGTCAGACGTCGATGCGCTTGCGCCGATACAGCGTTCCGGCCATCAGCAGCAGCAGACTCACCACCAGGATCGCCGTGGCCAGCACGTTGATCTGCGGAGGTACGGCGGCTTTGACGGCAGCATTGACGTACAGCGGATAGGTGACCTCGGAGCCGCTGACGAAGTAGGTGATGATGAAGTCGTCCAGCGACAGCGCGAACGACAACATCGCCGCGGCCACGATTCCCGGAACGATCAGCGGCAGAGTCACTTTGAAGAACGTCCGGGTGGGACTGGCCCCGAGGTCCATCGAAGCGTCCTCGAGAGTCCAGTCGAACCCGCGCACCCGGGCCCGCACCGTCATCGCGATGAAGCTGACTTGGAAGGCGATGTGCGCCAACACGATCGTGGTGTAGCCCGTCGCCCAGCCCAGATCGAGGAACAGGGTCAGCAGCGATGCGCCCATGACCACCTCGGGGGCGGTCAGCGGCAGCACCAGGAAGGTGTCGACCGCCTTCTGGCCGCGGAATCGTTGGCGCACCAGAGCAATTGCCACCAGGGTGCCCAGCACCAGGGCCGCCGCGGTGGACACCGCGGCGACATTGAGGCTGAGTTTGAGCGCCTCGGTCAGTGCCGGGTACTTGAACGGATTGGCCCAGTTGTCGAACGTGAATCCCTGCCAGGTGTAGTTGAACTTGCCTGCCGGCTTGTTGAACGAGAACAGCACGATCACGAAGATCGGCAGGAACAGGTACAGCAACACCAGTCCGGCGGACAGCCGCAGCACCAGGTCGCCCCATCTGGGGGAGCCTTTGACGACCTTGGGTTGCGGCTGGTCCAGCGCCTCGGTCATGGCCTGGGTGGTCATACCAGATCCTCCGTACCCAGGGCGCGGGTGTAGAGCAGCACTCCGGCCAGAATGATCGCCATCAACACCATGCTGAGCGCGGCGGCGGCGGGATAGTCCTTGACCACCAGGAACTGTTTCTGGATCACGTTGCCGATCATGGTGGTCTGCGTGCTGCCCAGGTAGTCGGCGTTGATGAAGTCGCCGGCGGCGGGGATGAATACCAGCAGGCTGCCCGCCAGCACCCCCGGCATCGACAGCGGCAGAATCACTTTGGTGAAGCTGCGCCGGTTCGACGAGTACAGGTCCTTGGACGCCTCGATCAGGCGAGGGTCGATCTTGTCCAGGCTCACGTACAGCGGCAGGATCATGAAGATGATCCAGTTGTAGGTGAGGCCACCGATCACGGCCCAGCTCGTCGACAACAGCCGTCCCTCGCTCGGCAGCAATCCGATGGCCCCGAGCGCGCTGACCACCAACCCGTCGTCGGCGAGGATCGTCTTCCACGCGATGGTGCGGATCAGAAAGGTGACGAAGAACGGCAGGATCACCAGGCCCAGGATCAGGTTCTTGTACCGGCCGGCCTTGAACGCGATGACATAGGCCAGCGGAAAGGCGAGTAGCGCGCACAGCACGGTGGCTGCCAGTGCGTAACCGAAGGTCCGCACTATCTGATCCTGGTACTCGGTGAACGCGTGCGTGTAGTTGCCGAAGTTCCAGTCGAACGTCAGCGTCGGCAGGTAGACCGAACCACCCGCGGATGACAACGAGGTACGCGCCAGCGAGAACAACGGCACCACGAAGAAGATCCCGAGGTACACCAACGCCGGCAGGATCATCAGGTACGGGGCGATCTTGCTCCGCTGTCGACTACTGGTGGCTACTCCCGCCATCCGCGTCAGCCTCCGGTCACTGCGGCGTAGATGCTGTTGAACTCCTGGGTCTGCTCGTCAGTCAGTGCCGCCCACGACTTGAGCTTTGCGCTCATCTCGGCCGGCGGGTTGATCAACGGGTTGCCAGCGATCTTGGGATCGATCTTGGCGAGCTCGTCGGTCATATCCGACAGAACCGGAACGAACTGGGTGAAGGCGATGAGCTTGGCGTAGTTCGCCCGGTCGTAGACGTAGTCGATCCACGATTCGGCAGCCTTCTGGTTCTGCGTGGTGTAGGGGATCACCATGGTGTCGATGAACCAGTCGCCGCCGGATTCGGGCACGATGAACTTGAGGTCCGGATTGTCGGCCTGCAACTGCACCACATCGCCCGAATATGCCTGGGCGACAGCGATATTGCCGGCCGCCAGGTCGTCGGCATAGTCGTTGCCGGTGAACCGGCGGATCTGGCCCTTGTCCTTCTGCTCGCGGATGAAATCAACGGCCTTCGTGACGGCTTCGGTGGTCGGCTCCTCGACGGAGTTGCCCTGCCACTGCATGATCATGCCGAGACCGTCCTGGACATCGGACAACAGGCTGACCCGACCCTTGAATGCCGGATCCCACAGATCGTCGATCTTGGTGATGTCACGACCGGTGGCGGCGCGGTTGTAGGCAAGGCCGACCATGCCGGTCATGTACGGAGCGGTGAACTTGCGGCCCGGATCGGCCTTGGAGTTGAGGAGATCCTCGCGCAGGTTCTTCTTGTTGGGGACGCGGGAATCGCTGATCTCGTTCAGCCACTTGAGCCCGGCGAGCCGGACCGCCATGAACTCCGTGGGCACGACAAGGTCGGCGCCGATGTCCTGCTTGCGCGACAACGGTTCTTTCGCCTTGGCGAACCACTGCTCGTTGTCGTTGAAGTCTTCCTTGTAGTCCACCGTCAGGCCGGTGGCCGTCTGGAACGCGGCGACGAAACCGTCGGCCATGTAGAGGGGCCAGTTGGAGATGCGGACGGTGCCCGTCGCCGGCGAGCCGTCGTCGGGCGCGGTCGTGGTGGCCGTGGTGCTGGAGTCCTCACTCGAACCGCACGCGGCGAGGACCGAGGGGCCCAGCGCGAGTGCCGCCGCGGCAGCGGCGCCGCCACCCAGGAATCGACGACGCGACGTCCGGTTGGCGGTGAGTCTGGCGAGCAGTCGGGGGTCAAAGTTGTCGGGCATGGGCGACAGTGCCTTTCGTCGTGGAGGGGTGGCGGGGCTGCCGGGAGATCAGGCGTCGTCGAGCATCTCTTCGAGGTCTTCGGTGGTCGGGATGTCCGCGGCCGGAAGCACCCGCGAAGCCTCCGGCGACCAGCTGACATGCACGGGGTCACCCGGACGCAGCATGGGTAGATCCTGTTCTGGGCCGACGTGGGCAATGATCACCGAATCGTCCGGTGCGGCAAGGGAAAGCCGGAGCACCGGCCCCTGAAAGGTCAGATCCTTGACCGTCGCGGCCACTGTCGCCACATCGCCGGTGGGCTGGTCCACTGAAACCCGCACCCGCTCAGGGCGAATCATCAAGGTGGCGTGGCCGCCCGGTTCGATCGTGGTGTCGCCGGGCTTGGCCTTGAGCGTCGTTCCGAGAACATCGATTTCGACGAAGTCCCGGTTCGCCCGGCCCGTCTGACGGCCCGGCCACAAGTTCGCCTGACCGATGAAGCTGGCGACGAACACTGTCGCCGGACGGTCGTAGATCTCGGTGGGGCTGCCGATCTGTTCGACGTTTCCGTTGTTCATCACCGCGATCCGGTCGCTCATCGTGAGCGCCTCTTCCTGATCGTGGGTGACATAGATGAACGTGATGCCGACCTCGCGCTGGATGCGTTTGAGCTCGAACTGCATCGCATGACGCAGTTTGAGATCGAGGGCGCCGAGCGGCTCGTCGAGCAGCAGCGCGCTCGGGTAGTTGACCAACGCCCGCGCCAGTGCGACCCGCTGTTGCTGGCCCCCGGACAGCTGGCCCGGCTTGCGCTTGGCGAAGTCGGTGAGCCGCACGATCTCCAGCAGCTCGTCGACGCTGCGTTTGATCTCGGCTGCGTCCTTCTTGGCGGCCTTCTTCCTACTCCGCGGCCCGTAAGCCACGTTGTCCCACACCGTCATGTGCGGGAACAGCGCGTAGTGCTGGAAGACGGTGTTGACGTTGCGCTTGTGCGGTGGCACGCGGGAGACGTCGACTCCCTCCAGCCGGATTGCGCCCTCGGTGGGGCTTTCGAATCCGGCGATCATGCGCAGCGTGGTGGTCTTCCCGCAGCCTGAGGGGCCGAGCATCGAGAAGAACTCGCCCGATGCGATGGAGAAGTCCGCGTCGGCCACTGCCACGTAGTCGGCGAACCGCTTCGTGACATGGTCGATCTCGATGACGGGCGTGCCGCTCTCGCGGGGCGCGCCGTCCTGTCCCGTCGGTGTGTCGACGGCGGTGATGTCTGGGCCGGTCAGCGGTCTCCTCCTCCGGTGCAGCCGTGGCAGCTGTCGGTAAACAATCGCGGATTCCACCGGCCTGCGCAAGTGATTCCGCAACGATTTAACATTTTTACAATGGATTCCTTCGTTGAGTGGCGCTTTGACTGCTTGTTCCATAGTTGAGCCGCCACGGATGCCATGGTCGGCCCGACGTCAGGCGGCAGTGCCCGGCGGGCTCAAGTTTCGCAGTTCAGCGGGGTGTCCTGGCCGAAAAACCGGCGACTGGAGGGATCAGCCCCACTCGTGGTTCATCGCGCGGGACTCCGACAGCGTGCGCACCGACTCGCCGTGGCGGTCCGGCGCGCGGGAGACCGCGATCAGGGCCATCGCCAACGCGGCGGTCACCGCACCGGCGACGAAGATCGTCACGAAGCTGACCTCTGACGGCACCACGCGATGTCCCAACAGCACCGCCACGATCGCGGCCGCCGCGGAACTGCCGATGGTGCGTGCGATCGCGTTCATGCTCGTGGCGATGCCCGTCTCACCCGCATCCACCTCACTGACGACGAGTGCGGGTAATGCGCCGTATCCCAGGCTGATGTAGGCATTGGCCAAGACGCCGGCCACGACGACCTGCCACGGACGATCGTGGGCGACCGCGAGCATGACGAACCCGGCGATGCCGGCCACCGCGGCCACCACCAACACCCGCCGGGCGCCGTAGCGGTCGATGTAGCGGCCGCTGACGAGGGCGACGAGAAAACCGGTGAGCGCTCCGGGCAGCAGGAAGTACACGCTGGCCTGGAGCACAGTGGCTCCGAACCCGTAGCCGGCGGCCTGGCGCGAAGTCTGCACGAACTGGGTCAGGCCGAGGAAGGCGAAGTACAGGCCCATGCCGACCAGGATCGTGGCCAGGTTGGTCAACAGGATGGGCCGGCGCGCCAGCATCGTGGTCGACACCAGCGGGTCGGTGGCGCGGCGCTCCCACCACCACCAGCCGATCAGCACACCCACCCCGCCGATCAGGAATCCAAGGGTGCCGGGATGGCGCCAGCCCCAGGAGTTGCCCTGCGTGATCGCCAGCAGGACCGACGACAGGCCGATCGCCAGCCCCACCGCACCCAGCCAGTCGATCGCCCCGCGGGCATCAGGTCGTCGGTTGGGCACGACCGACACGGCCACCACGATCACCACGACCGTGAATGCGGTGGTGAGCCAGAAGACCCGGTGATAGCCGGCGTCGCCGGACATCAGCAGTCCGGTGACGACGAGGCCGACCCCGCCGCCGAAACCCAGCGTGCCGGACAGCACCGACATCGCTCCCACCAAGCGGTCCTCGGGGAGTTCTTCGCGCAGGATCGCGATGCTGATCGGGTAGAGCGCATACGAGGCGCCCTGCAGGACGCGGGCCGCCACCAACAGCGGGACCGATGCCGTGACTGCGGCCAGGACCGAGCCCGCCAGCACGACTGCCAGCACGCCGAGCAAGACGTGCTTCTTGCTGTGGATGTCGGCCAGTCGCCCGATCAGCGGTGTGGTGGCGGCCGCGGCCAGCAGGTTGGCGGTGACGGCCCAGCTGACCGCCACCGACGAGGTGTTGAGCTGTTGGGCGATGATGCCGAGGACGGGGACCACCGCGGTCTGCAGGATGGCGACGGTGAGTGCCACCAGGCTGAGGCCGGCGATCAGGACACCGGGGCGAGGGGCTGACCGGATAGCGGGGGAGTCGGACCGGTTGGTTTCGGTCCTGGCCACTTCCGCTCCGATCGTTAGCTCATCTCGATGTTTCTCGATTATGGCGTTCGTCGGTCACGGGCTGTCACACCGGGCTACGCCTCCGGCAGGGCGGCAATGACGTGGCGGGTGAACGAGGAGGTCGACGCGCTGCCGCCGATGTCGGCCGTGCCCACGCCGGTGTCGAGGGTGCGGCGGACGGCGTCCTCGATGCGGTCCGCGGCCACCCGCAGGGCGGGTGTCCCGCCGTCGCGGTCCGCGAGCCACCGCAGCAGCATTGCGCTCGACAAGATCATCGCGACCGGGTTGGCGACGTCGCGTCCGGCGATGTCGGGGGCCGACCCGTGGGCGGCCTGGGCCATCGCATGGGTGCGCGAGGCGTTGACGGACGGAGCCATCCCGAGTGAGCCGCTGAGCTGGCCGGCCAGGTCGGACAGGATGTCGCCGAACATGTTCTCGGCCACGATCACGTCGAAAGATCCGGGATGGCTGACGAGACGGGCCGCCAGTGCATCGATGTGCTCGCCACGGACGTCGACGTCTGGATAGTGCGCGGCCACCGTCAGGCACGAATCGCGGAACAGCCCGGTGGTCTTGGCCAGCACGTTGGCCTTGTGTGCGATGGTCACCGACTTCCGCCGGGCCGACGCCAGGCGGAAGGCCTCGTGGGCGATCCGTTCTGCCGCGGCCCGGGTGAACACGCCCACCGCGAGCGCGACGTCGGGCGTCGGCATGAATTCGCCTGCCCCGTCATACATATTGCGGTCGGCGTAGAAACCCTCGGTGTTCTCCCGAACGATGACCACATCGAGATCCGGGCACACCGCCGTGACAGTTTCGCTGAGGGCGCGGGCCGGCCGGATGTTGGCGAACAGATTGAAGTGCTTTCGGATTGCCCCGCCGGGCGACAGCGTGCCCCGGAACCGGTCGGGATAGCCGGCATTGTCGTGCGGTCCGAGGATCCATCCGGAGAGCCCGGCCAGTTCGGTGAGCGTCGACTCCGGAAGCGGCGTGCCGTACTCGGCGATCGCCGGCAGTCCGAAGGGGAGTTCGCGCCACCGCACGCCGACCGAGACACCACGCAGAGCCTGTTCGGTGACGCCGACGGCCGAGGACACGATCTCGGGTCCGATACCGTCGCCGGCCAGCACTCCCAGGGTCAGCACTGCTCACCTTCCGCTCAGACGGGATGGTCGGCCATCCACTGCAACAACATCTCCGCGATCTCGGCCGGCTTCTCCTCCGGAAGCCAGTGCGAGGCCCCGCCGAGTATCTCGAAACGGTAGGGGCCGGTCACGTACCGCGCGGTGTCGTGGGCCGGCTTGGCGGTGATCGCGATGTCGCGGTCGCTCCAGACATACAGCGTCGGCACGGTGATCTTCGGCGGCGGCGCCGACCCCAGACCGGATCGGCTCAGCGGCATGGCCCGATACCAGTTGAGCGCGGCGGTCAGGGCCCCCGGCTCAGCCATGTGTCGCGCATCGCGTTCGGCCGCCGCGGGGGACAGTCCGCTGCGGATCAGAGCGTTGGCCATGCCCCGGCCGGTGCTGTCCCGCCCGAGCATGAGCCGCTCGGACAGCCACGGCAGTTGGTTGACGTACATGTACCACGACGCCAGACCCTGTCGGCTGGTGACCATGGACCGCAGGAATGCCATCGGGTGGGGCACCGACAGAGCGGTCAACGAGGCCAGCCGCTCGGGTGCGTACCCGGCCAGGCCCCAGGCCACGGCCGCACCCCAGTCATGACCGACGAGATGGACCCGATCGGCGCCGCTGGCATCGATCAGCGCGAGCGTGTCCTTTACCAGTTCCGCGGCGCGGTAGTCGCGGCGGCGCGAGGGCCGCGCTCCGGGTGAATATCCGCGCTGATTGGGGGCCAAGCACCGGAAACCCTGCCCGGTCAGCGTCGAGATGATCGGCAGCCAGCTGGAATTCTGCTGCGGGAAGCCGTGCAGCAGGACGACCACCGGACCGTCGGCGGGACCGGAATCGAGGACGTCGAAGACGTATTCCCCGCGGTGGTACTGATCCATTCGCACCTCGTTCGGCAGATCTGGTGACCAGTTCAGGAGGGCGCCGAGCGCCCCGCCCATCCCGCATCATGCCAAGTCCACCGCCGGTGTGCGGTCAGGCCGCACCCACCAGGAGCGGTGACGGGGTCAGGTTGAGCCGGGCGACCGCCTCGCGGACGTCGGCCTGCCACAACCACAATCGGTAGACCGGGTCGATCTCGAAGTAGTCCTCGGGTCCGAACAACACCCGGGTCCGCATGTCCACGCAGTAGCGTTCACGCCACCCGAAGCGATCGCCGACAGGTTCGCCGTCCACGATGATCGCCTTGGCGATGGCATACAGGCGCTCGGCCGAGCGGTACTCATAGGCCGGCAACGAATGCTCGTCAGCCCAGATCCCGAGCTTGCTCTCAGCCGCGTTCGCGGCGGCCTCGAGCATCAGCGGCAGGTCCAGTTCGCCCGGAATCGACGGGTAGAGGATGAACGGCACGGCCCACCCCGCGCGCACCATGTCCAGATTGAACGTGGACCGTTCGGCGCGCGGAATCGACTGGAGCTCAGCCTTGGAATAGTTCGGGGCGACGTAGGCCAGCAGTCGGCCGTGACCCTCGAACGGGGTATCTGCGGTACGTACGAACAGCAGGCGCTTGGTGCCGTTCGGACGGGTAAGTCGTTGTTCGGCATTGGATTTCGCGAAGTCCGCGGCTGCGGTGCCCTGGGTGAACTGCAGCGTGCCCGCGGTGCCGGTGGTCAACTTGGGCAGCAGGTGGTCGGCGAACCGGCGCGAGATCGGAACCTCGCCGGGGCGATCCTGGATCCACTGCGCCAGCTGGGCCAGTTTGACGTCCATGCGGGCGGCGCCCTCGGTGGATCGGGCGGTGACCTCGGGGGTGTCGATCGACAGCATGCGTACCGGCATGCGGATCGACGGGGTGTCGCCGTCGTGAATGTCGACCAGTGACTTGGTGTCCAACGACGGCAGACTCACACCGCTGGGAGACCAGAAGATCTGTACCGCGTCAATCACGATCGCTTCCTTTTCTGTGGGCCGGCCTGGGCCGGGTGACGCGAGCCTGACACCACCACGCTAGGTGCGGTGTCAGGGCGGACGCGCGCGTAGTCCGCTACTCGAATTCGAGGGTCGGCCGGCATCACGAGTTGTCTTTGGACGCGACGTTGTCGAGCAGACTTTGGGTTTGGCGGTCCACCAATCCGGTAATGCCCTGCTGCGATGCCCCGAACAGCAGCGAGTACCCGACCAGATGGGCGTTGGTGGTGAGGTTGACGCCGTCGCCGGCGATGCCCGCCTTGACCATCAGCAAGCCGGCGACGGCAGTGAGCGCGCCGGTCGGCAGCTTCAGCAGCAACGACGCCATCGGCAGCGCGTATGCCGTGGACGTCCCCTTCATCCGGCGGATGGCCACCGCACCAACCAGACTGGCACTCACCAAACCCAGTAGTGCTGCGATGGCGATGTCGGCACGGGGCATCGAATTGCCGGTTGACACCAGGCCGAACGTGTCGGGTCGCAGCGCGCCCACGACACCGAAGCAGACGGCCAGCAATGCCAGCGCCGCAGTGGCCCCGAGCAGGATGTTGCGGTAACTGCGCAGCCGGATGCTCTCACTGTCGGAGGCGGCGTGCACCGCCTTGGCGCTGTGCGCCAAGGTTTCCCGGTCTTGTCCGGTCCACTCCGCGCGTTCCATGACGGCACGGAGGGTCGCCACGGCCTCATGGTCGTCGCCCAGCAGATCCTTTCCGGTGGAGACGATCTCGGGCAGCCGGGCCCGGACCAGCTCCGGCCCCGCGAGTCGCAGGACTGCGACGTCGATGGCGTGGATCCGAATCCAGCTGGCCTCGACCGCCGCCCCGTTCAGCAGCCCACGCAGGCTGGGCGGTGCGTTGACGATCTCTTCGGCCTCCGTCAGCCGGTGCTGCGCATCAAGGAATCGAGGGTCGGCACGACACTCTGCCGGGAGCCCGTCGAGATCGGCACGCAGGTCGGCGAGCCTGCCGCGGGCGATCTCCCGCCACACGGAGGACGGCCGGTGGCGCAACGTGTTTCGAACGCCGATGACCGACTGGTCGTCACCTGTCGGCGTTGATTCGGCGCGGTCGAGGATGAGCGTCGGGCGCTCAACGGCCGTCGGGTGTTCAGTCGCCAGCGCAGTCATCGCGGCACCTCGTACCTCATTGTCATCACCGTCCGGTATCGAACTGACAGGTGGAAGCCATCCCAGCATCGCTCCGGCCGGTTTCTGCAGTCATGCGTAGCGGGCTACCTCAATCCGGCGTCGCGTTTTCGGGTAGCCGGCTACGCGCGACGATGAGCTGCCCGGCACCGGACACTGAGCCGATCGACGCCTCACACGACCAGAAAGGCGGCCCAGATGAAGAACTACATCGTGGCTCCGGGGGACACCTTGTTCGGAATCGCGCAACGCGAGTACGGCGACGGTGGTCTCTATCCCGTCATCGCCGAACAGAATCACCTCAGCAACCCGGATCTGATCAGCGTCGGCCAGGAACTGCTGATCCCTTACGTCACCTATCGCCACCTGTTCGCGAGCGACGACGGAACCGCGGCTCGCAGACAACTCACCGAGTCGTTCTACGGGACCCCGGATCCGGGTATTCAGTTCATCTGGGAAGTGGTCAACGGTGTGGCCCAGCGACAGATCCACCGGGGCGCGTGGTTGCTGCTGCCGGAACTCGCCGATGTCGGACACCACACTGTCGTGGCCGGGGAGAGCTTTGCGGGGCTGGCGGGACGGTGGTACGGCGACGACCATCTGTCGGTGGTCATCGCCAATGCCAACCGGCTCGATCCGGCCACCGATCCGGCGCCCGGGCAGGTGCTGATCATTCCCGGACTCAACCGGCGTCGCCATGTTGCCGGCGACACCCTCGAATCACTGTGCGTCGATGAGTACGGCGATCACGATGTGGCCACCCGGGCGGCGGTCGTCGCCGCCGCCAATCACCTCGGCCGGCCACACTCGCTGTTCGCCAATCAAGTGGTGTACTTCCCGTCGTAGTGCGAGAGTGGTTGTTTGCCAGGCGATCCCACTTCCACACTGAACCGGAGGGTCGTGATCTTCCGGTGGCTCACTTGTGATCGCAACGTGGCGTTGATCGGGCGCTCGTCCGGTTGCAGCGCATGCACAGGGTGTTGTACCAATCATCAGGTGTGCGCGGGAAGAAGGGCGATCGGATGACCGGGGTTGGCACAGAAGGCGTTCCAGGGCACTGGCTGACCGCGGCCGAGGTCGCACGGGCATCGCAGTTGCGCGAGGATCTGGTCGCGCGTTTTCTGCCCGCCACGCCACCGCAGGAAAGTCTCTACAGCCGCGATCTCGTATCGGTCGCCCGCTTCGTCAAGGCACTCACCGATCTGGGTACCCCTACTGCCGCCGTCGAGGTGGCTGTCGCCGAACTCCGCGCTCGCCCGGATGCCGCGTTCACCGTGGCACTCGGCAGCGGGAGCGCCGGCCGCCGCCGGCCACTGAGTTCCTTGCTGGGTACCAATCGTTCGCGGGTCTGGACAACGGTCGGCGTCACGACTGCGGCCGCGTTGATCGTCGGCGGCGTAATGGCCGTCTCAGCACCGGGGCATGAGGGGGAACAGGCCGGCGCCGGTACGGAAGCATCGACTGCGGCCAAACCGGTTCCCGCCGAGGTGGTTGCGCCGGCCGTCAGGAACGAGTCGGGCGCCCCTGCTGCCCAGGCATTCGCCGCGGCCAAGCCTGATCCGGTGTGCACTCAGTGGCAGCGGGTCAGTGCGGGATTCGACGGCAAGCAGCAGGCGTGGGCCAAGACCGATCATCGGGTGCCGGCTGCGCGCTGGTCATTCAAGCAGCGGTCGGTGACCATGGCCGTCATACCGGTGCTGCGGGAGGAGGCTGCCGAACTGCGCCGATTGGCCGACAAGGCCAAGGATCCGCTGCTGATCGGCCTGCTGCGCGCCCAGTCTCGGTACGTGGACAACTATGCCGGCAAGCTGCCGAAGTTCCAGCCGGGCGACCATGCCGGCTGGAATGCGGCCACCGCGATGGATGGTGCAGTGAAAGCCGTGTGCTCCACGCCGCGTTGAGCATCGACTCGGTCCGTGGCGGGACAGCGCGGCCGGCTCCGATCGGAAACCGGTGCTCCTACAGCGGAATCCAGGTGCCGAGAAACCAGAAACCCCAGCCATGTCCGTCTCCGGCGGGTACCGGTGTCACCCGCTGACCATTCCAATCGAAGGGTTGGTGATCGCGACGTCCCTGATCGATGCCGCGATTGTGCCACTCTTCGGGCCGGGGGCCTCGGTCGTCGCGACGGTCGCACGGCGCGCCCGGACGGTCGCAGCCCGGCCCGGGATCGGCGCCGGCGGTGCCGATACCGACGCCGAACAACCCGGCCAGGCCGATGCCTGCCGCGATCGCCGATGCACCCACGGTCTTCTTGAAATACATTGCCTTACTCCGTTTCTCACCAGTGCGACGACGGTGCCGCACGGAAGGCAACGCTATTTCGGCCGGTTGTGTCAGCCCTGTGTTGATCGTTGGTGCCGGCTGTGGGAGCTGTGACGGGACGACAGCCCGGCGTTCACCAGGTGAGGTTGTGTTTCTCGAAGTGGCGGGCCAGCGCCTCCATGTACTCGTCACCGTGGAACGGGCCGCGGGCGCCGATGGCCCTCTCCAGGAACGGCCCGTACTCCTCGTCGTTGACATAGGTCGACCAGTGCGTGATCTGCCCGTCCTCGTTGGTGTCGATGAAGCTGATCGAGTAGAAGCCCATCGTCTCGCCGTCGGCGGTCGTGCCTTCCCACCGATAGCGCATGACCAGGCCGTTCTCGGCCGGCCAGAACTTGTGATCGACAGGTTTCCAGTCCGGGAACACCACCGAGTACGCCTTGGCCTCGACCGTGGCCGCGACATCGAACGAGGTGGCGACATCCTTGAGGACGAGTTCCTGGCCGGCCACGAAGTACGGCGAGGTGTACACGGCGTCGTCGGTGAACTCCCACTCGTCGTAGGACTCGCCTTCCTGCACCTTCCGTAGCACGTACTTGTCGCGGTAGCTCTCCGCCATGCGGCGGTGTTTCGCAATTCTGTCCACCAGATCCATTGCAGTCCTTATCAATTGGGGAGCAATAGGGCCACGCCGGAAGGTCGTGTGGCGCAGCGCACACACTGAATATACAGATCTGTATCAAAGATTCAACGATGAATTTGGGACGGCGAGGCGGGTGCCCGACTGCCACCAGGGTGCACGTGGATGGGCGGGATGACACCGGGCCGCCCAGGGCTCGCGGCGCATCGCCCTTGCCGTGAGGTGGTCGACCAGCTCAAGAGAGTCCAGACTCCCGGAAGCGGGAGCGTTGGATCCGCGGAGGTCAGTCGCGGGTCAAGAATCCCAACACGGTCTGCTCGAAGGCCGCTTTGGCCTCGATCATTGCCCAGTGTCCCCAGTTGGGGAACACATGCAGTTCGGCGTTCGGGATCGTCCGCATCGGGATCAGCGCCATGTCGAGCGGACTGACCCGGTCATCCCGGCCCCAGGTCAACAGGGTGGGCGCGGCGACCTTGTGCATCTGAGCCCAGGGCATGGGCACATCGGAGGCACGCATGGCGGCCATCATCCCGGCGAATGCGGCCTTGCCGTACATGCGTTTGGCCGCCGCCAGCGTCTTGGGATCGGTCGCCAGTTCCCAGCGCTGCTCGATGAGCTCATCGGTGACCAGCGCGGGGTCGTAGACCATCGAGTTCAGCCAATCGACCAGGCGCTGGCGCGTCGGATCCTCGGTGAACTCCTGCAGCAGCCGAATGCCTTCGCTCGGCCCAGGGCTGAACACGTTGGTTCCGATACCGCCAATCGTGACGAGCTTGCGAACGCGGCCGGGCTGATGGATCGCGAAGTTGATCCCGACGCCGCCGCCCATCGAGTTGCCGACGATGTGGACACGCTCGACACCGAGGGCGTCCAGGAAGGGTCCGACCACGGCTTGGGCGGTCACCATCGGATGACCGCCGATGTCGTCGGTGACGCCGAACCCCGGGAATTCGAGGATGAGACAACGGAAATGGCGTACGAATGTGGGCAGAATCCCGTGGAAATTGCGCCAACCCGTCACGCCAGGACCTGAGCCGTGCAGAAACAGCAGGGCCGGTCCCTCGCCGGCGTCGTAGTACCGCAATACGCCGGCGGGTGTCTCGATCTCCCTCAGCTCCAGGTCGGTCATGCCGACAAACTTACGGGTCGGCGAGCCGCACCCGGATCGCAGTCCCGCCCGATGGAACACGATCCGCTACTGCTGAGCGAAGACTCCGCCACCGCAGGCCGCACCTGCGATGACGGAGAGCGGATGATCCCGACTAGAACGTCGGCACGAACACGCCGTTCATCCAGACGCCCCAGTGATTCCAACCCTCATCCCAAACCTGAGGGTTGCCAGAACCCCATGCCGGCGCTGCCGGGGTCGGTGGGGCCCATGCAGGCGGTGTGCCCGGATTCGGGCCCCCAGGGATCGTCATACCAATCATCGGCTGCGGTGGCGCGGCGCTTCCCGTGGCTGCGCTCAGCCCGACGGCCCCGGCCGCCATTGCACCTGCAACAGCTGCGGTTCCAATGATCTTGGTGATCTTCATGCCGTAGACCTCCAATCCGTATTCGGATGAATCTCACGGACCCGTTGGCTATCCGGTCTCGGCGCGCGGTAAACCTCGTGAAGTCAAAGAAAATTCGTTCGAAGGATGGCAGTTCTTCGCCACCGCCGGGATGCCGATTGCACTGGTCGAAGAGGTGAGCGCGCGCCCGACTACAGTGTCGGCATGACGCTGCACGCCGACGCCACCCATCCGGACCTGGTTACCGTCGAGGTGCCTACGCACTGGTACAACCTCGCAGCCGAACTCGATCAGCCGATCCCTCCGCACCTGCACCCCGGCACCAAGGAGCCGGTCGGCCCGGACGATCTGGCGGCGCTCTTCCCGACCGGATTGATCGCGCAGGAGGTGTCGACCGAGGCCTACATCGCGATCCCTGACGTGGTGCGAGACATCTATTCGATGTGGCGGCCATCGCCGTTGATCAGGGCCCGGAGGTTCGAGAAATCGCTCAACACCGGAGCCCATATCTACGTCAAGTACGAAGGTGTCAGCCCGGTGGGCAGCCACAAGACCAATTCCGCTGTGGCACAGGCTTATTACAACAGCATCGACGGGGTCCGGAAACTGACCACCGAGACCGGTGCCGGTCAGTGGGGCAGCGCATTGTCCTTCGCCGGAGCTCAGTTCGGTCTTGAGGTCGAGGTGTGGCAGGTCCGCGCGTCCTACGAATCGAAGCCCTACCGCGGGCATCTGATGCGGACGTACGGCGGCACCGTCCACTCGAGCCCGTCGAACCTCACCGCGGCGGGCCGCGCGATCCTGGCGCAGCACCCCGACACCACCGGCAGCCTCGGTATGGCCGTCAGCGAGGCGGTCGAGGTGGCCGCCGGCGACCCCGATACGCGCTACGCCCTCGGTAGCGTGCTCAATCACGTGGTGCTCCACCAGAGTGTCATCGGCCTGGAAGCCGTGGCGCAACTCGCCGCGTTCGAGCCGGACGGTGCGGATGTCGTCTTCGGCTGCGCCGGCGGTGGTTCCAACCTCGCCGGGTTGGCGTTCCCGTTCCTGCGCGAGAAGATCCACGGCCGGTCGAATCCGAAGGTGGTGGCCGCGGAGCCGGCAGCGTGTCCGTCGATCACACAGGGGGAGTACCGCTACGACCATGGCGACGTGGCCGGGTTGACGCCGCTGCTAAAGATGCACACGCTCGGTATGGATTTCGTGCCGGATCCAATCCACGCCGGCGGACTGCGCTACCACGGCATGGCACCGGCTCTCAGCCACACCGTCGAACTGGGTCTGGTCGAGGGCATCGCCATCTCGCAGCACGATGCGTTCTCAGCCGGCGTCCAGTTCGCCCGCACCCAAGGCATCGTGCCTGCGCCGGAGGCAACGCACGCCATCGCGGCCGCCGCCGCGCACGTGGCCGACGACGCGTCCGAGCAGGTGGTCGTGATCGGGCTGTCGGGCCACGGTCAACTCGACCTGCCCGCGTACGCGGAATTTCTCGACGGCAATTTCTGAGCCGGCGTCACGCTCAGATCTGCCAGTCGTTCGCCCCGTCTGGCTGGGTGTAGACGCCGACCGAGTTCTTGACGACTACCGGGTCGCCACTGCCGAAGTTGTCGAAGAACCATTGGGCGTTCTCGGGGCTGAGGTTCGGGCAGCCGTGGCTGACATTGCGCTTGCCCTGATCGGCGACCGACCAGGGGGCGCTGTGCACGAAAATGCCGCCGTTGCTGAGGCGCACCGCGTTCTTGACCTTGAGTCGGTAGCCTTCGGCCGAATTCACGGGGACGCCATAGGTTGACGAGTCCATGACGATGTCGGAGAACTTCTCCAGGACGTAATAGGTGCCGTTGGGTGTTTCGTAGCCAGGCTTCCCCAGGGACACGGGAAAAGTCTTCTCCAGCCGGCCGTTACGGTGAACCTGCATCTGGTGAGTCGCGTCATCGATCGTGGCCACCACCGAATCGCCCACGCGGAAGCTGGACTTCGTGCCGGCCGCGTCAATGTTGACCACTGCGCCTGCCGGCCAGAAATCAATTGGCCGCCAACGGACCTGAGTGTCACTCATCCAATAGAACTTGCCGGGCACCGGTGGGTTGGAGGAGATGTGGATGGCATCTTCGGCCAGTTGACGGTCGGCGATGGGCTGCTGGAACGTGACGTAAATCGGCTTTGCCACGCCGACCATCGAGCCGTTGGCCGGATTGAACACGGGCGGCAGGAACGGCGGCCGGCCGGTGAAAGGTAGTGGGTTCTGCCCGACCGGGATTCCGGGGCTGGCCATCTCGCCGGCCGACGTTCCGAAAGGTAGCGGCGGCGACCCGAGGTGTGATGCCGGCTCGGCGGGCTGCGGTGATCCGTCGGGCTCGGCCAGCGCGGAAGTGGCGGCGGCCGTTGATGCGCCGAGCATCACGGTCGCGACGATCGCGGTGATCCACAGGGGTCTGCTGGGGTGCTGCACGAGGCCTCCATCGACGAGTTGTCGTTGACGACCGCGCCCGATCGGGCGGATCCACAACCTTGTCCGACACAGTCTACTAGTTACGTACGTGGATAGTAGGTAGGTGAGCTCGCTCACTGGTTACGTGCGTACGTAGTTACCCAATACGGCCTAGCTCAGTAACCCGGTGCGGGCTTCTTCAACGAACCTTCACACAACCCATACCGATTCCCTGTTCTCCGGTAGCCATGGTGGAGGCGAGGCCGTACGCCGACGGCCACGTACGAACACTGGAGAGCCCACGTCATGCCCGAGATCGCCAACCCACCGTCTGTCAGTCGTCGCGGCTTCCTCGTGGCCACCGCTGCGCTGGGTGCGACAGCGGTCGCGGGTTGCGGTCGCGACGCGGGCGCGTCGAGCACCGCGGCCCCCCGTGATGCGATTGCCGCGGTTGAGGCCCGTCGCCCACACAGTGGCCGCACCGTGTCCACCACCCTGACCGCACAGCGCACGCGCGTGGATCTCGGCGGCACCGTTGCCGACACGATCGCCTACAACGATGTCGTGCCCGGGCCGCTCCTGCGGGCGTCGGTCGGAGACGAACTGGAGATCACGGTGCGCAACCGGCTCGGCCGACCGACCTCGATGCACTGGCACGGCATCGCTCTCCGCAACGACATGGACGGAGCGTCACCTGCCACCCCCGACATCCCCGACGGCCGGGATTTCACCTACCGGTTCTCGGTGCCTCATCCGGGTACGTACTGGGCCCATCCGCACACGGGGCTGGATGCCGATACCGGCTTGTACTTCCCGGTGATCGTCGACGACCCGAACGACCCGGGCCGCTACGACGAGGAGTGGGTGGTGATGCTCGACGACTGGACCGACGGCGTCGGTTCGAGCCCGGCCCAGATATATGACCGTCTGCGCAAGACCTCGGGAGCCGGGCACCATATGCCCGGGATGGGAGAGATGCCGGGCATGGGTGGTGGAGGCCGGGCGCCACTGGGCGGCGACGCCGGTGACGTCGACTATCCGATGTACGTGATCAACGGCCGTGATCCCAGGAATCCCACCAGTTTTCGGGTACGACCTGGGCAGCGAGTGCGGATCCGGTTGATCAACGCCGGATCCGACACCGCGTTCCGGGTGGCACTGGCCGGGCACCGCATGACCGTCACCCACACGGACGGTTTCCCGGTCGTTCCCACCGAGGTGGATGCGCTGCTGATCGGGATGGGTGAGCGCTACGACGTCGTCGTCACCGCACGAGATGGAGTGTTCCCACTGGTGGCCGCCGCGGAGGGCAAGAATGCATCGACACGGGCCCTGTTGGTGACCGCCGCGGGCACGAATCCGCCGCTCGACTTCGCGCCGCGGGAGTTGCGCGGCCGACTCGGCACGGTCGGATCATTCAGCGCGCCGCCGGAAGCGTCGTTCGACTCCACACCGGCTGATGCCGAACTACCCGTCGAGCTGGGCGGTTCGATGGCGAACTATCGGTGGACGATCAATGGTCGGGCATTCGCACAGGCACAGCCACTCGCCGTGCGCGAAGGGCAGCGCGTCGCCCTGACTTTCCGGAACTCGACGATGATGTGGCATCCGATGCATCTGCACGGACACACGTTTCAGGTTGTCGGCGCCGACAACCGTCCGGGCGCACGCAAGGACACGGTGGCCGTCCTGCCGATGCAGAAGCTTCGCGTGATATTCGACGCCGACAACCCCGGAGTATGGATGTTGCACTGCCACAACACCTATCACCAGGAGGCGGGCATGATGACCACCCTCGACTACCGATGACTGCCATAGGGGAGTACTACGTACTGACCTAACCAGTAGCATCCGTGCCCGCGTCGGGCCGTGGTATGCGCCTCGCTCCGAGGTAGTCTCAGAAGACCGATCGTGGAGGGGTGCAGTGCGGGTACGAGGATTTGGCGAACTCGAGGCCGACATCATGGATCGCATCTGGAACCGCGATCCCGCGGCCGTCACCGTGCGTGAGGTGTTCGATGAGCTCTCCCGTGAGCGCCGCATCGCCTACACCACCGTGATGTCCACGATGGACAATCTGCATACCAAAGGGTGGCTGGAGCGTGACCGTGACGGCCGGGCCTACCGCTATTGGGCCACGTTGAACCGCGAGCAGCACACGGCCCGATTGATGCGCGAGGCACTCGACGGCGGGGGCCGCTCCGATCTGGTGCTCAGTTACTTCATCGAGCAGATCGATCCGCAGGACTCCGACCGCTTGCGGGCCGCGCTCCGCACCTTGGCCAGACGGTCTTCGAGGGCGAAGAAGCAGTGAATGTTGCCGCGGGCCTGCTGATCTACAGCGCGGCGATGGTGGTGCTGGCACCGCCGCTGCTCGGTGCCCTGACCCGCGGCGGGTCGGCTCCGAGGTTCGGTGTGGCGGTGTGGCTCATCGCGATCGTCAGTGTGTTGGCCACCTGGGTTGCGATTCCCGCACTGATCCTGGCCGACGTGGTGTTCCACGATGGCCGACGCGGGTCGTTGCTGTCTTCCTGTGTGCGATTCCTCTGTGAACTCGCGGCCGGACGGGTGGGCATCGCGGCGCAGCTGACGGTGGTGGCCGTCGCAGTCGGCCTGCTCGCGGCCGGGACCGGTGTGGCGATCAGGGTGGCCGGCACCATTCGGCGACTGCACGCCCACGCTCATGACCACGCGCAAGCGGTGCGGCTCGTCGGACGTCCCGCCGGGCAGCCCGATGTCTTCATCGTCGACTCCGGTGAGCGCACCGCCTACTGCGTGGCGGGTCGGCCTCCGGCGATCGTGGTCACCAGTGGTGCGCTGGCCGCGCTGGACCGGGACGGCTTGCAGGCGGTACTGGCCCATGAGCGGGCGCACCTGGATGGGCACCATCCGGCGATCGTGACCGCCCTGCGCGGATTGGCCACGGTCTTCCCCCGGATGAAGCTGATCACCAGTGGGGCCCGCGAGATCCCACGGCTGTTGGAGATGTGCGCCGACGATGCCGCGGTGCGCCACCACGGGCAGCACCCGCTCCTGACGGGGTTGATGGCCCTCGCGGGGGCGACGCCGGCCCAAGCCCTTGGCGCCGCCGATGTGGCGTTGCTGAGCCGTGCCGAGCGTCTGGTGCTTCCTCCGGCCGCATGGTCACGGATCAGCACCCGGGTGGGTCTCTGCGGTGCGATGACCGTGATTTTCCTGGTACCGGTCGCGACCTTCGTGCTGGGCACGTCGGGTCTGTTCTGCCGCTGACGTCAGTGCTCGCGGTCGAAAAGCACCAGCGTGTCGACCAGGTTGCCGTCGACGAAATAGGCCCGGCAGGTGAAGGGGTCGTGGATCGTGCTGCCGACCTCGGTCTGGGCCTCAACCGTTCCGGAGACATTCCATACGGTGATACGTGACTGATCCACACCCTTGAGCGGTTCATCGGTGGTCAGCGCGAACAGGTCACGACTGTCGGGCTCGAGATCGGCGACCGTCGCCTGCACGCCAGCAAGCTGTGCGGTCTGCGGTGACGCCAACTTGCCCCGTACATCTGTTTCGCAGCGGTCCTGCACTGCCCGTTCCGTCGTGTTCGTGACACCGAAGACGTTGGTTTTCACCGCGATTGCCGCGATGACGCCGACGATGACGGCACATGCCAGCAGCCACATCCGGGCCCGCGGCCTGTTCGGAGATGGCTGGTGACGCATGTCCACACCTTTCCCGATTCCTGGTCCTGGCAAACCATACAACGACGGTGCGCCACGCCAAGCCGGGCCGTCACGCGGTCAGTATTCGATGATGCGCGTGACGAACGGCGTCATTCCCGACGTGCGAACGGGCGAGATCTTGACCGGGACACCGGTCTGCTGTGCCTCGAGCATCTGACCACCGCCGAGGTAGAGCGCTTCGTGCTGCCCGCCACCGGGCCCCCAGAACAGCAGGTCACCGCGCTTGGCCTGGGACGGCGGCAGCTGACGGCCCGCGGTGTACTGGTCGCCTGAGTAGCGGGGGAGCAGGATGCCGACACCGGCGAACGCGTACCGGACGAGCCCGGAGCAGTCGAAACCGACGGTGTTGGCGCCAGAGTCGACTCCGCGGCTCGGGCCGGTGAGACTGCCGCCGCCCCAGGAGTAGGGCACGCCGAGTTGGCTGCCGGCCCGCCGGATGACGTACTCGACCGCCTGTCTGCCATACACCCGGTTGACGCGAAGGGCGGGGCCCGTGGCACCGGAGTCTGCGGGCACAAGTCCCAGGCTCCCCAGGAACTTTCGGCCCAGGTCGAAGGTCGTCTGTGCGGCCCGCGCGCTTGCCTGCAACGAGGCGTTGGCGATGGCGACCGGATCTCCGGGGGCGCCTGCGCTCAGCAGGTTGGGCAGCGTGGGATCCCACTGGCCGGCCGTGGGATCGGCGTGCGCGACAGGCGCTCCCATCGAGGCCAGCGACACGGCCGCCAAAAGTCCGGTGCGCAACACGGTTCGACGATTCCAGGGGGTGGGCGTTGCGCGCGCAGGTGAAGCCATGGTGGCCTCCCTCCCGCGTAGGCTCGGCGGTCGACGTGTCCGAGCCGGGCACGTACCTACGTAATAACTACGTAGGTACGTACTCTATACCTCAGTAGTCACAGGCGTCCCATCAGTTACCAAATCACAACATTGCGAGGCGATCACCAACCGATTCCGCGCACCGCCCTGTTGTCAGGCCCGGTTCGGCTCATTGATCTTCACCAGCATCTTGCCGATGTTGGCCCCGGTGAACAGCCCGTTGAGTGCCTCGATACTGGATTCGATTCCCTCGTAGACGGTTTCGCGGTGCACCAGAAGTCCCTTCTGCTCCCAGCCGCGGAGTGCGTCGAACGCCTCGTCGAAGTGCGCCCACTCGTCGAGTGCGTTGAAGCCCTGCATCGTCGCCGTCTTGGACAGCAGGTTGACGTAGTTCGACGGGCCGGGATGGTCGCCGTTCAGGTAGCTGGAGATGATGCCGCACATCACCACACGCGCCTTGTGCGCAAGGTTGCCCAGTACCGCGTTGAGGATGTCGCCACCGACGTTGTCGAAGTAGACGTTCACCCCGTCGGGGCACTGCTCCTTGAGTGCGGCGGCGAGGTTGCCGGTCTTGTAGTCGATGCAAGCGTCGAAGCCGAAATCCTCGACCACTGCGCGGCATTTGTCCGGGCCGCCTGCGATACCCACCACCCGGGCTCCGGCGATCTTGGCGATCTGGCCGGCCACCGAGCCGGTGGCGCCGGCCGCGGCCGATACGACGACCGTTTCCCCTGCCTGGGGATTGCCGACACCCTTCATGCCGAAATAGGCCGTCGCGCCGGTGGGCCCGTAGATCGACATCACGGCCAGCGGATCGGTGTAGCCGACCACCGGTGTGCTGAACAGGTCGTCGCGGATGATCGCGTAGTCCTGCATCCCGGTCAGGGTGGTGACGACGTCGCCGACTTTGTAGGCGTCGCAGCGCGATTCGACGACCTCGCCGATCCCGGCCACCCGGACCACCTCATCGAGCTGGAGAGGCGGAAGGTAACCGGGCTCGCCGTCCAGCCACGTACGGGCGGCGGCGTCGATCCCGACGTATGTCGTGCGCAGCAGCGCCTCACCCTCGGCGGGGACGGGCGCGGCCGTGGTCACCATCTCCGTGTCGCCGGGGGAGACCAGCCCATCGGGGCGGCGCCGCAACAGGACCTGACGGTTCTGGCGAAGTGCGGGGTCAGTCATGGTGCTGCTCATTTCTGTGGCAGTGCGAGATGGTGATCCGAATTCTCATATTGATTCTCGCCAGAACCCGTGGATTAGCTCCCAGGCATACGGCGGACCAGGCCGTCGTCGAGCATCTGCTGGAAGTGATCGATGACCGTCTGTGCGGCCGGACGGTACTCCAGTGCCAGCTCGTCGCGACTGCGGCTGTTGTCGAACACGAGCGGGTAACCCACATTGCGGTCGACGAACTTTCGCGTCAGCCCGGCGAGGGGAGCGATGGCCTTCACGACCACCTTGGGTGCAGTCATCCTCGGGAATGGGTAGAACGGGCCGAACCTGCGGCGCAGCACCCTGCCGATCTCCAGCAGGGTCAGCGAGTCGGCGTTGACGATGTAGCGGCCGTGAGCCTCGGGGGTGAACCCGGCCCGTAGGTGAGCGTCGGCGACGTCACGCACGTCGACCACGCCCATGGTCAACGCGGGCGCGCCGGTCAGCAGCGTGCCGTCGGTGAACTGCTTTATCGTGCTCAGGCTGGCCGAGTCGCTGGCGCTGGTCAGGGAGGGGCCGAGCACCAGGCCCGGGTGGATCGTGACCATGTCCCAGCGCTCCTGCGCCTTCTGATACCGCCAGGCCTCCTGCTCGGCCACCGTCTTGGAGTACGAGTACGGCTGATGGTCGACGCTGCTTGTGGTGTTCCAGTGCTCGTCGGTGAAGACGCCACCGGGGACTTCCCGCGACTCACACGTGTCGCCGTAGATCGCGACCACACTGCTGGTCAGGACCACACGTTTGACGGTCTCGGTGCGGTTGACCGAGTCCAGCACATTGCGGGTGCCCTCGAGCGCCGGACGGATCAGCGCCTCCTGCGCATCAGTGAAACCCGAAAGCAGGAACGGCGAGGCGGTGTGCATGACCACCTCGCAGCCGTCCATGGCCTCGTCGAAGCTGCCCGGCTCGAGCAGGTCCGCCTTGAACAGCTTCAACCGGCCGGGATGGTCGGCCGAGAGCTTGTGGAGATGCTCCAACCCGGAGGTCTTCTGCGGGTTGCGCACCGTGCCGTGCACGGTGTGGCCGGCTTCGAGCAGGTACCGGACGATCCAACTGCCGATGTAGCCGCTGGCGCCGGTCACGAGCACCGGCGCGTCCGGGTCGATCGGGCTCCGGGATGTGCTCATGGTGGGTTCCTCTCGTGCGGTCCGGCTTCGAGCATAGGGCGAAGATCCCTCTGCCCGATGTTCGCTGGACGTTGACGTACCGGTAGGCGCGTCGGCTGCGCAATCCGCCACGACGTGTGTCGTCGATATCGGGGACGGCCTGGCCGATGTGGGGGACAGTTACCAATATGAGTAGCCAGAAGGTACCTAAACCCAGCGACCTGAAATCGGCCGCTCAGTCCGCGGTCGAAACGGCGCAATCCGCCGTGGGAGCCGCCCAGGCGGTGGCGAGCGGCGCGATGCGTATTCCTCCGGCGTCGGCCCAAATCGTCGCCCAGTTACCCGATCTGCTGGAGAATCTCGCCGTCGCGACCGAACGGCTCAACACCACGATCGACCGGACCGAACGCTACATGGCGATGGCCGATCCGATGTTTCGTACGTTGGACCGCCTGCTGCCACAGCTCGAAGCGTTGATCAATACGGGCAACGACGTCTTCCGGACGTTGACCAACCTCCCGGGCATCTCCGCCCTGAACCGGATCACCGGTCGCGGTCAGGACGACCGGCGCTGAGTCCGGTGCGGCAGGCCCCCCCGGCCTACGCGATGCCGAGAACGGCGGCGGTGAAACGCCAGAGCGTCTGCGTGGCCTCGTCGGGGTTGGGCGTCGGGGTGACCCGGAGCTGTTGCGCGATGCCGTGGCGCAGACCGCCGATGACGTAGGCGCCCGCGCTGTCGGGATCCAGCTCGGCGGGAAGTTCACCCCGCTGCTGGCCGTGGCGGATGTTGGCGGCGGCGTTGTCGATGAGGTCGTGAATGTAGGCGGCTTCGAGTTCGGTCAGTTGTGGGTCGCTGGCGGTGCGGTTGAGCAGGATCGGCGCCAGTGGGTCGGCGAGGTGGTAGGCGACGAAACGGTGGGTGCGGTCGCGTTCGCGGGTGGCCCAGTCGCCGGTGGGCAGGAGGGCGTCGGCGATCGCGTGGCGAAGCCCGTCGTAGAACTCGTCGTAGATGGCCGCCAGCAGACCACTCTTGGATCCGAAGTGGTGGTAGAGGGCGCCGGTGCTGAGCCCGGCGCGGCGGGTCAGTCCGCTGAGTTCGATGGCACCGTTTCCGTGGACGAGCTCGTCGCGGGCGGCGTCGAGCAACTGTTGACGTCCGATCGGGGCCCGTGCCATAGTGCGAACCATAACAGAAGTCAGTTATGTTTCGGGTAGGGGCAGCCATGAGCACCGAAGTGACGTCGTTGACCGAATTGGCCGGTGACCTGGCGGGCACATACCGGCGAACCCCCAGCAGTGGCGAGCAGGTCGACCCAACGGTCGCCGAGGCCGATTTGGAGGCAGTGCTGCGCGACGGGTACGTGATCCTGCCCGACCTGCTCACCGCGGTCGAACTCGACACGATCCGAGCGGATGTCGAGCCGCTGCTGGATCGCAAGGGCCGCAACGGATTCGAAGGCCGTACCACCCAGAGGGTGTACAGCGTGTTGAACAAGACCCGTAGTTGCGATCGGATCGCCGACCATCCGCGCGTGCTGGCGCTGCTGGATCGGCTGTTGATGCCGAATTATCTGTTGTCGATGCTGCAGGCGATCAACATCCTGCCTGGGGAGCAGGCCCAGTTCCTGCACACCGACGACGGCTTCTACCCGCTGCCCAGGCCGCGAAAAGCGTTGAGTGCGGCCACGATCTGGGCGATCGACGAGTTCACCGCAGAAAACGGCGCCACCGACATCGTCGCCGGTAGTCACGAGTGGGGCGACCGACTGCCCGAACCCGCCGAACGCGAACCGGTGGTGATGAGCGCCGGGTCGTGCGTGTTTTTCCTCGGGACCTTGTGGCACGGCGGCGGCGCCAACCGAACGGCGAACGCCCGGATGGCCGTGACCGCGCAGTATTGCGAACCGTGGCTGCGCCCGCAGGAGGCGTTCACCTTGTCGATGACCCGCGACACGGTGCGCGTCGTGTCCGAGGACATCCGCCGCATGCTCGGCTACAGCATCCATCCACCGTTCATCGGCCAGGTCGACGGCATGCACCCGAAACGACTGCTCGAACCGGACGGCTGATCAATCGGCCATGGCCCGCAGCGTGATCTCTGGGATGTTCGTGCGGCTCTGCCCATCGAGGTTGCCCAATTTCGAAATCCACACCAGCACATTGGGTGTTTCCGTCTGATTGTCGACGCGGATGGTGTTTTGGCCCGGCTGTAACGCCACGTTCGGGGTCAGCTCGGTGGTGTCGGCCAGGCTGTTCGGGTGGGCACTGTCGGCCGCACGAATCTGGACTTCTGTTCCGGTGCTGGGCACGTCGATCGCCACCTCGCTCAAAGCGGTCGGCGACGGGAGCTGAAGCATCAAGCCGACGCCTTGTTTGAAGGCCGGGAACGGCGCGGCATCTTGGTAGATGTCGGTGGGCCACGACGTGTCGGGATTGCCGTCGATGGCCAGGCTCGCCTGATCCGGATGGTCTGGTGAGCCGCCGGGGGAGAACACCGTCGCACTCTCGGGCTTCACGATCGGCCCCGGAGTGGTGCTGTGCTCCGACGACGAGCCCAAACCGCGGATGAGAATGACGGACGTCGTAACGATCATCGCGACCACGGCCAGAACCAACACGATGCGCACCGGACGCGACGTCAGTGCACGGCGGCGGTTACCTGGCTTCACTTCGAACGAGTTGCGGCGGCGGCGTCCGCGGGTACCGGCCGAATGATTGACCACCGAGTCGGCGAACAGCGTTCGGTCGTCCCAGGGGCCACTGACCTCGACCACGTCTCCGTTGGAGAGTTCGCCCGTGATGGAGTTGCCACGGAGCTCGACCGGCACGACGGTGTGCGCTTCACCGGTCGACTCGTATCGCTCCACGCGGAACGTCAAGACCTCTTCCTCGCCGTCGGGCCCGGATGATGTCTTCTGCACGTCGCGCGCGGTCCCGAGGATCGTGAGCATGGCCAACCGCTTGGTCTCCGGTGAGCTGCTCCGCTCGCGGATATCAGGGATCTCCAGCGGGGCGGTGTGGGCACCGGTACCAGGCGCAACCGGCTGGGGCGCGGTCGACGCATCCGTGCTCCCACCCAGCGCCCGGGCGAAGTCCAGGCACCGCGCGTAGCGCTTGTCGGGTTGCTTGGCCAGCGCCTTCGCCATCACGGCATCCAGATGGGCGAGGTCGCGGCGACGCTCGGACAGCCGGGGCGGTGGCGCATAGAGGTGGTTGCCGGCCTGGACGATGCGATTGGTGTCGTCGAAGACAGGCGAGCCGGTCAACAGATGGAACGCGGTCGCCGCCAGGGCGTACTGGTCTGCCCGGCCATCGAGCGACTTACCGGTGAGCTGCTCGGGCGCGACATACGCGACGGTACCGATGGCCACGTCGGTCTCCGTGAGGCCATTCGCGTCGTCGGCTTCTCGGGCGATGCCGAAATCGGTGAGCAATATGCGTCGCCGGGCACTTCCCGACGGCGTGGTGACCAGGATGTTCGCCGGTTTCACGTCGCGGTGCAGCAGGTTCCGTTCATGCGCGACGTCGAGCGCTTCGGCGACTGCCGTGACGATCTCCACCACATCCGGCAGGGGCATCCCAGCGGGGTGCTGCTCGATCAAGTGCTTGGCGTCGGTGCCCTCGACGTAGTCCATCGAGATCCACAGCCGGCCGTCGAACTCGCCCCGGTCGTGCACCCCGACGATGTGCGGATGCCACAACGATGCGGCCAACTCCGCCTCTCGGTTGAACCGGGCGCGGAACTCCTCATCGCGCGTGGTGCTCACCGAAAGGATCTTGAGTGCGTCCAGACGGGGAAGGCGAGGATGCTGGGCCAGGTAGACCTCGCCCATTCCGCCGGCGCCCAGGAGCCGCTGAATGGTGTACCCGGCAAAGACGTCACCGGCATTGAACGGCATGTTCGAAGCCTACAAACCAGGGCAAATGGAGAGCGCGCAGGTGTTCGTCAGGGCTGCGACGTTCGAAACAGCATCAGCCGAGCCCGTCCCGGAACCGGGTGAGACCCGTCTGCGTGCACGGGAACTCCGCACGCCTGCGAGTGGCAGCCGCGCATCTACACTTTGCGGCAGGGGTATCTGGAGTCGTCGAGCTCGCGCCGGGGCGTTGGTGGGTCAGGAGTTTCTGCATGATGCGAGTGGCACACGATGTCGGAAAGTGGGGATGACGACGTGGGTACCGTTCCCACTGCCTCCAACGACAGTGCCGGCGAGGCGCATCCGATCCACGATGCGCGTTGGTCCGAACACAATTCCGCTCGGCGTGCACGTCTGGTCGAAGCCGCGGTGGCGTTGTTGGACGAGAAGCCCGTAGGCCGCGATGTGAGCGTCGAGGAGATCGCCAACCGGGCCGGTCTGGCCCGGTCGGTATTCTACCGGCAATTCGACAGCCGGGACGTCTTCGACTGTCGTGTCAGGACATTCATTCTCGATCAGTGCTTCGAGATGTATGCGGCGAACCTGGATTTCTCGACGGGATCGATCGATGAGATCGTCACCAGAACCGCCGGCTCCCTGCTCACCTGGCGGATCGACCACCCTGCCTGGTATGCGTTTCTCGGCACCGGCCCGACTGACTCCGACAATCCGGAGTTGGACGCGGTACAGAGCCTCAGTCGCCGCTTCGAGACGCTCATCGACGCACGGCTGTCCGAAATCGCGCAGCTGGTCGGCGTCGATTACGAACCGTTGCGCACGTTGCCGTTTGCCGTGGTGACCATGGTCGACGGTACCTTCACGCGATGGCTGTCGGATCCGTCGCCGGTGCGGAACAGGGCGCAGATCGTTCGTGACGTTGCCGACTACGCGTGGTACATGCTCGACGGCGCGGCTCGGCGCAGGGGATTGTGCGTGGACCGCGACCGAACGGTTGCAGAAGTGATCGACAGCGTGTCTGGTCCCGCAGCTTCGCAGTGACTTGTCCCATCTGAGGTCGCACCTCGTTTCGTCTGCAGAGTGCGCCGACCTCGAGACGCATTGCGCCCGGCGCGGATTGGCTGTCGTCCCGATCTGGACGGGCCCCGGCCGAACGCCGCCATCAACTGACGCCTGGCCGCCAGGTTGCCGTCTGGCGGCCACCCTTGACAGCCGTATGGGACAGGGTGTCTCATACAATTAACGAATGGGACTCGTTGTCCCGATAAATGGGCCCGGGGTGCTCAACTGCCGAGGAGAAGCGACGTCATGGCATTAACGAAGGCGGTCCGTCGGTGGCGGGACGGAATGCAGGTCAGCGACGACGCGGACTACTGCGCGAGGTTGGAGACCCTCTCCGAGGGATCGGTCCGCCGCAACTTCAATCCGTATCTGGACATCCCGTGGGACTCGCCAGAGTTCAAGGTGACCGCGAACGACCCGCGCTGGGTGCTGGCGGAGGACAGTGACCCCATCGGGATGAGCCCGTGGTACCAGGCGCAGCCGCTGGAGAAGCAGATCGCGATCGGCATGTGGCGTCAGGCCAATGTCGCCAAGGCCGGCCTGCAATTCGAGAACATGCTGATCCGAGGAATCCTGAACTACACGTTCTGGGTGCCCAACGGCAGCCCCGAATACCGGTACTGCCTGCACGAGGCGGTGGAGGAGTGCAACCACACCCTGATGTTCCAGGAGATGGTGAATCACGCCGGCGTGGATGTCCCAGGGCTGGTGCGGTGGCTCCGATGGATGCACTGGCTGCCGCCGCTGTTCGCGAGCCCGATGCCCGTGTTCTTCTTCATGATGGTGCTGTGCGGCGAGGAGCCGATCGACCACATGCAGAAATCCATCCTGCGCGAGGGTAAACCGATACACCCCGTCATGGAACGCGTGATGGCGATCCACGTCGCCGAGGAAGCCCGGCACATCTCGTTTGCCCATGAATTCCTGCGCCGCCGGATTCCGGAGATGCGGCGGCTCAACCGATTCGGGCTGTCGATCATCTATCCGCTCAGCTTCCGTCTCGCGGCTTCCCTCATCGCCAAGCCTCCGCGCTCGTTCTGGCGCGAGTTCGAGATCCCGCGATCGGTGAAGAAGGAGATCTACTGGCGGGCACCCGAATCCAGGGCGATGCTCAGGGAGATCTACGGCGATGTGCGGATGCTCGCCGTCGATACGGGCCTAATGAACCCGATCGCCAAGATCTTGTGGCGGATTCTGCGCATCGACGGTCCGGCGTCGCGTTACCGGAGCGAACCTGTGCGCCAAGCTGTCGGTGCGGCTTGAGCGCTCTCGGCCAAACCCCTTCCCGCACAAGCTGAAGCCACGCAGTATCGTCCCTCGGCTGACCGCGGAATCGAGTCTCAGCGCCGTGCGTCGAGCATCAGATACTGCGACGCGGTGCGTTGGGCGACGTCGAGTTTCTGTCGGGAGAAGACGCGGAAGGCATAGCGGCCGGCGCTGGCGACGCACTGAAACATCTTGTTTTCGGGCCCGCCGCGACCGGTCGTGCCGTCATAGCACCGGGATTGGGGCAGTCCGGAGACCGGCGGTATGGGTTTGAATTCCGTGTCGTCGTCCGCGTCTTCGACGAGAACCTCGGTGAAGCGGCGCGCCGATGCAGCATCTTTGGTCTGGTACACGACGGTCGCTCCCCGTACCACGGTGTCCACGCCGGTCTCGGTGTAGAGCTCGCCCATGGAGCCGGTGGTGCCCTCATAGGCTAATCCGCCCTGTGGACCATAGACGCCGTGGGTGAAGTCTTTGGCGTCGCTTTCCTGACGCAACGTCGCGGCGTAGATGCCGGTGGGGTCGAGTGGAAGTTCACCCAACTTCGCGGGATCCGTCGGAGTGAACCCGTCGATGCGTGGCGCCTGCAGATCCAGTGTTGCGGCGACGAGATCGGCGGCAGCGGTCAGTGATTCCTGCGAATTGACGAACTGGTACAGAACGTACGGGCCGTGCGCGGTGTAGCTCTCGACGTAATACGCGCCGTCGTCCGCATCGAATGTGGTGCCCAACGCCGCGGGGTGGCGGGGGATCGGGAGCGGGGTGCGGGATCCGCGTGGGGCCGGCACGGCGGCCATCTGGTGGGCGGCGTCGGCCGCGGTCTGGCCGTCCGGGAAGCGGGCGATCATCACCGTCATGGCCTTCGTGGGGCCGAATCGCTGCGCGGCGAACCCGGCCACGTAATCGTGCGATTCAAGGATCCGTTGAGTGTCACTGGTGACGAATCCGTCGACGAGCGCGGCCGTCGGCAGGGGTAAGGCAGTACCCAGACCGTTGAGGTTGCCCTGGGTCGTGATGGATGTGTCGACATCGCCGGGCAGAACGAGGAACTCCGCCATGCGCTGTGACTCCACAACGTGACCCCGGCCGCCTGCGGCCCCCAGTGGGTCGACGGGTTTGGTGGGGTAGTTGCCCGGGTCGAGCAGGGCAACTATGGCCCCGTCACTGTTCGCCGTCAGGGCCGGGTCACGCACGGCGTGCCCATCCTCCCCGGCTTGCCTGACGGTCGCCAGTATCGCAGAGGTATCGACGCTGCGAACGCGCCAATGTTGCGCCCGATACCGGACGGCCTTGGGCAGGGGCACCGCACCTTTTGGCAAATGCGTCTGAAATCCATATGAATCGGCGATGCGTTTCCTATGAGGTTAGTTATGCGTCACCTATGAATACCTGGCGATATATACAAACATGACTAAACTCGATAGAAATTGTGCACGGAATTCGAGTGCGCTGAAGGAAAATGGGAAAGGGAATCAAATTGTCGAGCGGCAGGGTCGCTGGGAGCGTTGTCGTTGCCTGCGCTGCGGCTGTATTGGGGTTGTGCACATCTGCGCCCGTGTCGGCCGCGCCGACGGGGCAGACGTCAGCGCAAGCGACAATCAGCCAGCTTGAGGCCCAGGGATTTCGGGTGATCGTCAACAAAGTCGGCAACGCATCGATGGATCAGTGCACGGTCACCGCTGTGCGGCAGGGCACTGACGTCAAACACTCGTGGGTGCAGCGCGGTCCAACCGGCAGAGTGAACAACCTCGTGCGGTATACCACCGCGTACGTCGATCTGATGTGTAACCGCTGAATAATTCGGAGCGCGAATCGCCGCACCAATAATGCGTCGATTCATTTTTGATGAATTTGAATCTGTCTCCGAGAGGAGGATCACCTATGGCGGCCGGGCGGGTATTCCGCACCGACGTTATTCATTGGACAGTCCGCGAGATCGGCGGATGCTTGCAGCGGTTCGGCAGCCATGTCCACTCCGTCGGCCGCGCGCGGCGTTCGGTTGTCCGGTGATCATTGCATCCGTCGCTCGGCGTAAGCGAGCATCGCTTCGCGCAGGTACTCGGCCAACCGGGGATCCTGGGCATCGTAGTGGGAGCGTAGATCTGAAGGTTGCCGTAACGCCTCGGCCAAGGCGATGTAGCTGGCCTTGTCGGGACTCCACAGCTTGCGCTGCACGGCCAGATCGTCGTCGAGAACCGCGAATGTCCGCGCGTCGTCGGCAGCCACACCGTCGCGCAGCAGCACCAGCATGCGTCGGGTCAGATCGGCACCCTCGGCGTTGAAATCCTCGAAGTCCTGTTCGGACCTTCCGGCGATGTTCCGCTTGATCTCCGATATTTCGGGTTGCTCTGTACTGCCGGTGCTTTCGACACGGCGAGCTTCCAGTTCATCGAGGTACGCGCGACTCATTTCGAAACCTTCGAAGATGTGCTCTGCGGGCATGTCGGTTCCCTCCTCCAGGTGTTTGATGGTGGCGGCCACCGTGGCCGCCAGGCGGTCCAACCGGCCTCGTTCGGCAAGAAGCCTGTGGTGATGCTGACGCAATGCGTCGATCGGATCATGTTGTGCGTCAACCACTTTTCCGATCGTCTCCAGATCCAGCCCGAGCTCGCGGAGCAACAGAATCTGCTGCAGCCTCAGCAACTGCTCCCGCTCGTAATAGCGGTATCCGTTGGCACCGACACGAGCCGGCGGCAACAGCCCAATCTCGTCGTAGTAGCGCAGCGTCCGAGCCGTCACGCCCGATACCCGCGCTGCTTGCTGGATCGACCAACTCACCGAACTGCACCTCTCTCTCGACCGCCACCATCAACGCTAGAAGTTGCCGCAACGAGAAGGTCAAGACCGTAGGAGCACGCATCCTGTCAACATCCGAACAACGATGTCGAGATCGGTCAACAGTGCGGATTCGAGGGAAGACTCGGCTTGTCGGTGCCGCAGCGGCGATCATCGATGACATGAGCAACGAGAAGCTATACGGGGTCTACCGTGGCCTCGTCGCGGGGAATGTCGATCCCGAGATGGCCGGGAGGGTCTCGGTCGCGTTGCCGGCCGATGCCGGCGGCGGGACACTGTGGGCGCCCGTGGCCCGACCCGTCGCGAGCATCGCGGACGAAGTGCCGGAGGTCGGGGCGGAGGTCCTCGTCGCGTTCGAAGCGGGCGACCCCGACCGCCCATTCGTGATCGGTATGGTACGGCACGATCCGCAGACGCCTGCCGTCCGGAACTTGAGGATGCGCAGTGGCTACGAGGTGGTGATCGACGAGCCCGGACAGCAACTGCGGCTGCTCCATTCCAACGGAACTGAATGCGTGCTGGCGGACGATGGGACTCTGACGATCACCGCACCGGTGCTCAATATCCACACGGGAACAGCACGATTCGACGGCATCATCATCTGCACGACCATGATCGCGACCACCGGCGTGATATCGCCGTCCTACACACCGGGCGTGGGCAACCTGATGTGACGACCTTCGTCACCACCAGAGTCGCCTCATCCAGCCCTCGGCGGATTCCGGTCAGCTGAGAATATGGTTGACCAATTGGACAAGTCCCAGTGCGGCGAAGGTGACCGGGGTGGCCAGGACGGCGGCCAGGGCCACATTGACCGACCAGGGCTGGCGCTCCTTGAGGCCTTGTTGGCGGGCCACCATGCGGATCAGGTCGCGGCCCTCTTTCGAGTTGAACCGGTAATCGGCGACCGGTTCGATCCGGCCCCGGTCCGACAGTGCCCAGATCTTCTCCCGAGTGAGAGCAAAAATCCGGCCGCCCCGCATCTCCCAGGAAAGGGCGAGCCGGGGGACGCCGGCTGACCACTTCATTCGCGTCTGCCGATCGGTAATCGTGTAGTAGGACGCGTGCTCACGGACTCGCCAGCGGAAGCTTGATTGCAGGCCCGCCCGGTTGAACAGGCCCCACCATTGCGTGTTGACGATGTCGAGTTGGACATCGAATCCGCGCTTGGTGTTGACCACGGTGTACGGGGTGCCCTCGGCCGCGGCGGCCACAGCATCACGAAACGCGCTCACCGCAGACCCGCCACGCCAGCGGGGCTGGAGCTGTACAGGGAGCAGAGGTGGCGAACCGGCTCACCGGGTACGAGGCGCATGGATCCAACGTTAGTGCGCGCCGACGGCACAACTGCGCATCAATTTCGCTGGGAGGGTGTTGCGGCCGCAGTGATGGTGGGGTTGCGGGCGATTCACGGGAAGGGGATAGGCGGAATCGCGGAAGGCAACTGAATCTGCGGAATCGCGGCGGGCAGCTCGACGTGCGGTACGTCTGCCGGAAGTGGCTCCCGCGGAATCTCATTGGGCAGTTGCACGGTCGGGATGGCGCTCGGCAACGGCACCGGCGGAATGTCGCTCGGCAACGGAGCGGGCGGAATGTTGGGTGGCACCGGTAGGATCGTCACGGCATCATCAGAGGCCATTGGACGCGTGGCATCGACACCGCAGCCGACCGCGACGACCGATATCGCAGCCGCCCAGGCCAACGACAGCACTTCTCGGCGCATCCATTCCGTTCGACGTGTCATCTGCCAACCCCTTGCGATTCACCAACGACGCTATCACCGCTACGACACATGGAGTCGGCGTCAACCGCGTAAACCGGGCCGGTTGTCCTCGCCGGTCGAGTGAGCGGCACTAGTGGGGTCAGCTCCGTCAGCGGGAGCGTCGATCTGGCGTAATCTGTTGTGCGCCAGTGGTATCACCAGGTTCAGTTTCGAGTTGCAGTTTGAGATTGCGGAGCCCGGTCGTTGCCCGTCGACGTATCACCCGTGCAGCAACGGGCAACACCATAAGGGTGGCGAGACGGTTCTCATTGCGACTCATCATCCGCCATCGCACTTCACAGGTGTCCGGTCCGGTGCGAAGAATATCCATTTCCATACGTGGCAGCAGCGGGCGCAGATCGCCCTGGGTGGCGATGCAGTGGGGCGCCACGGCATCTGTCACTCGAATGGTGACCGACCGCGTTCCACGTAGCGGGACCGACACCGTTTCGGTGTACTCCTTTCCGATCGTCGCCGCGGGCGAATCGTCACCCGGCGCGATGCTCACAACGCCGGGGAACCAATTGGCGAAGTTCTCCAGGTTGGCCGCGTATTCGAACGCTCTCACGTGTGAGCACGCAACGCTGGTAACCACGTCGGCTAGCAGATACATACATCCTCCTCATCAACAAGATGGCAGAAGGCTAAGCTGTAGACCCAGGTCTACAGTCAAGTGAGAATGGCCATGAAAATCAGTGAACTGGAAGCACATACGGGCGTCGGCCGCCACGCTCTGCGTTACTACGAACGCCAGGGTCTACTGGGCGAAGTGCAACGGACCACGGGTAATTACCGGGACTATCCCGAATCTCTGGTCAAACAGGTCCAATTGCTCAAGAGCATGCAAGCGCTTGGTTTCTCCCTGACCGAGATTCGGCAGGTGCTCGACGGACTCCGCTCGAGCGATATCGACTGCCTAGACGGAGCGCGTCTGTTGGCCGAAAAGCGTCAGCGCATCGAGGAGAACATCCGCAATCTTCGCGAGGTCAGCAGGACGTTGCATCAAGAGCAGAAGCGTCTGGAACGCAGAGCGCAACGGCACGGAAAACGCCTGAACTAGTTGGCTCGGGGTTTTTGCGCCCTGTGCGTCACCTACGTAGCAGACCGGACACCTTGGTTGCTGCCAGGGTTTTCAACAATGAGACGGCACCCTTTAGTCGTGCGAGGCCCGTCGGGTTGTTCACCTGCCCGAAGTCAACAATGCGCGTCGAACTCATCTGTCGGTAAAGCCGTGCGAAATTGTCCACCTGTCGGTGCAGTGTTGCGTTGTCGACCAGATCTGCCACGTTGTCGACTTTTTCGGCCAACAGATACTGCGGTGCGGTGACCAAGGAGATCGCCGGAATCCCGGCATGCAACAGTGGCTCTCCCTCGCCGAAGTGGATGAGAGGGCTGGGCTTGGAGATGCGGGGGAGGGCACCGTTGTCGCTACGCCACTCCTGCCGCGCAAGGTGGGCGAGTTCTGGTGTGGTTGCATACAGCAGTTCGGGTTCAATCCGTCCGGTCGCTCGTAGCTCATTGGCCTCAGGTTCGTCGACGAACTCTCGAGCGCCGAGGTGTTCGACCGCAAGGCCCGCAACGGCTCGCCGCTGGCCGACGCCACCGGCCCATACCTCGGGATGGTCACTCAGGAAGCGGGTAGTGGCCTGCCCCTTTGACGTCACGGCCGGGATCCGCATGTGACCTGAGGTGAAGACGAAGACAGCGGTGCGCTCGGGGGGATCGAGCGCCGCAGCGCGGGCCATGGCCACGGTTGCGATATGCCCGTTCTCCTCGACCGCGTTGACACCGTCGGTGTGGGTGACGATCAACACCGTCTCGTCGGGCCGGGAACTGCCTTCTACAGTCGTCCAGATGGTGCGCGTGGTGGCTTCGGGAATGAGTTCGTAGTCGAGGACGACACATGCCTGTTGCCCGTCGCGTGCGCCGGCGAGCACTGCCTCGCCCGCCTTGCCGCTGACGAATATGGCCGGGATGCCCAGATAATCGAAAGTGAAGGGAATGTACTGGCCACGGGCATTGTCGTCGCTTATGTTGCGCCACACGAAGATTACCGCCTTGACGCCTGCTTTGAGGGCACGCGCCAGGCCTAGTCCGGCAAGCGACGAGGCGATCAGCGGGTTACGCATCACCGGCCACGGCGCATCATCGCCCCAGGTATCGATGACCGCCGAAAATGGGAAGGCGAAGTTCCGAACCTCGACCACAGCGACTTTTCCTTGTGCCTTCTTCCACGTCGGCGCCGGCCCACGCAGTGACACCAATGCTCCGGTCGTTCCGTCTGGCCCGGTGATCCCGGAGTAGGGGAACACCGATGCGATGGGTATCTGCGTGCCGGCGATCTGCAGCCCCGAACTGATATCCCTCGACGGCGCCCACCGTGTGAACGACAGGGTGTCGCTGTGCACGTCGAGGCCCGCACCAGTGAGCTGGTCCTCGATGTGTGCGATGAGCCGCTCGTGTTCGGCAGTGCCCGTGACGCGACTCTTCAGCCGGCCCAATAGCGCAAGCTCCTGCTCGATCTGTTCGGTCGTGATGATGGACGCGGGCCGTGCACTATCAGAAATGTTCGATCCTCCCTGCAGTTGCGCGAAACCTGCTGCGCCACCTAATAATACGTCACAGTGACGATACTAGACGCGCAGGGGTGGGTTGCCCAGAGGAAGGGGGTAGGCGGAATTACTGAAGGTATTGAACCTGCGAAATCGCGGCGGCCAACTCGACGTGCGGTACTTCGGGATGGCGTTTCGGCAACGGATGCCGGCGGAGCGCTGGAGGGCTCCGGCAGGATTGCCACACCGCACGATCGGGGGCCATCGGCCGGTCTGCGCAAAGTGTGAAAGCGCTTGTGGTGCAACCGAATCAGCATACCGCGGCCACCACGGTGCAAAACGTCACTGTGACGCAACTGGCGCTACGTGGGCCGGGGCACGGACATCTATTGGGAGCGGTCGCGGCCGACTGACCGACGAGAGTACCGGCGCGCGTATCCCAGGCGCCGACGGGTCGCGACAGGATCCTTCGCGGCTAGACCGCGCCGCGACGCTTCTGCGGCTTGCGCATTGCGCAGCCGCGCCACGAGCGAGATGGATGGTGACTCGACACGGAGGCTCCTGGGAACGACTCCGCGGGAAGGCGAAGAGGTTGACTGCACTCCGCCGGACTGTGGTATCGCCGGGTCGTGTATCTACCGATAAGCTACATTATGTCAGGTTATGTGCTTCGTATTGCTTCAGATGAATCGTTGCCCGCCTTCTTCTTCTTGTCGCGGGCCACTACTCCTCCCGTCGTGTGGTTGCCGTGCAGCGCTTTCCGCTTTCCAGCCACCGTCAGCCGGCGCCCCGGGATGAACGGGCCAGCACCGTGCTGAACAAACACGACCCAGTCGATGTCCGTTCTCATTGAATCTGAGGCAAGTATTCGACCGTGACCCGAGGCACCCCAGATTGAGTGAGAATTTGGTCCGCGCGTTTTCTCATCGAATCTGGGGTAATTCGGGCTAGTTTTCTTTCCGCATTTTCCGCCGGTCATCTGGGAGTGCGAGCGTGAGAATGGTGCGCAGGGTGTGCCGGTACTGGCGTGTGAGCGGACCGGTTGTGTAGGGCAGGCCAAAGCGTGCGCATAGAGGTTGAACTTGCCGGGCGATCTGGGCGTAGCGGTTACTCGAAAGGTCGGGGAATAGGTGGTGCTCGATCTGGTAGCAGAGGTTTCCACTGAGGAATGCTAATACGGGTCCGGCGTGGAAGTTCGCGGTGCCCAGCATTTGTCGCAGGTACCATTCGGGTTTGGTCTCGTCCTGTAGGGCGGCGGGCGTGAATTTCTGTGTGCCGTCGGCGAAATGACCACAACAGATCACCACGTAGGCCCAGACGTTGCGCAGCAGGTTGGCGACCGCATTCGCGGTGAGGGTGCGGCGCCATCGTCGAAGACTCAGCGCGGGAAAGATCAGATAGTCCTTGCCGGCTTGGCGGGTGATCTTGCCGACCAGCGATCTGGTGAGAGCGGATTTCTCGGCGCGAGTCGCCGCGCTTCGCTGCTGGGATTCCCAGCCCTGCAGTGCGATGCCCCATTCGAACATGATGGCCAGCAGAATGTTTCGTAGGGGCTGCAGCAGATTGCTCAACCGCCACGGTTGGTCGGGGGTGACCCGCATGATGCCGTATCCGAGGTCGTCGTCCATGCCGATGACGTTGGTGAACATGTGGTGGCGGTAGTTGTGGGCGTAGCGCCATTGCGCGGAGACGCTGGCCATGTCCCATTCCCAGGTACTGGAGTGGATTTCCGGGTCGTTCATCCAGTCCCATTGACCGTGGCAGATGTTGTGGCCGAGTTCCATGTTCTCGATGCTCTTGGCGGTGGCGAGCGCGGCGGTGCCGAGCGCGCAGCCGGTCTTGGTGCGGCTGGCGGCGATGATCAGCCGTGCGGTGACCTCCAGGCAGCGCTGAAACATGATGGCGCGCTGGATGTATGCCCTGTCTGAGGCGCCGCGCGAGTTCTCGATGTCGCGACGGATGGCTCCTAATGCGTCGCCGAGTGCCTCAAGGTCGGTCTTGCTGAGGTGGGCGTATTCGGCGACGTTGGTGATGGCCATCGGTGTCTCACCGAGACTCAGTAGGCGCCGGCGGGGTGCCCTGGCGGCGTGCGGCTGTCGCAGCATGTGGGGTGTTTGGGCGGGTCATTGTGGTCACGTCGGTTTCAGGGTCCTGTGGGGGGTTATCCGGGTTCGGGTGCGCGCGTGGGCATACCACCAGGCATGTCGAGTCGGGTGGCCAGTCCGGTAAGCAGAATGTCGAGGCCGCGGTCGAGTTCGGCCAGGCCGTCGTAGGCGGCCCAGATCGGGGCGAGGTCGCGGACGTGCGGGAATTCGCCGATCGGCAGCCGGTGCAGCCCGAGCCGCATCACGTGGTCGGTTTCCTCGGGGCGTTCGACGATCTCCTGCAATTCGGTGAGCACGTGGCCGTAGAGGAATCCGAACAATGTGCGGTATACGTGCAGTGCGTCGGGCCCGGTGAAGCCGCATCGGGTCAGCAGGGCGAGGATCTGTTCGAGGTGGCGCAGGATGCCCGGTGGCCGCATGCCGAGCGGTGTCGCCAGGGGGCGGGTGACCAGCAAGGGCACCACGTTGGGGTGGGCGCGTGCCAGGTTTCGGAAGTCGTGGCCCAGGCGGCGCAAGGCGGCGATCCAGTCCGGTGTTGTGGTGTCCAGGGAGAGTTGTTCGAAGATCATCTCGACCACCCCGTCGAGCACGGCCGCCTTGTTCGGCACGTGCCGGTAGAGCGCCATCGGATCACGGCCGAGCGCTTCGCCGAGGCGTCGCATCGACAGCGCGTCGACGCCGTCGCGGTCGATGATGTCCAAGGCACCGGCCAGGACCGCTTCGCGGGTGATCGGCCGGTTCTGGCCGTTCTCGGTGGCGTCGGCGCTCGGGGCGCTATCTCCCGGACCTGATGGACCCGCTGGTGGTTGGGTCATGGACGAAGCACCACCTTCCGGTTGCGGCTGCGCTGATGTCTGCTCCGGGGAACCCCGCATGGCTGACATGTCGATCGCGGGCCAGCCGATACGGACGCGTGCGCTCGGTGCGCTCGGTGCACACGCATTTCTGCGTTCGACATCCACATCGTAGACCTATTCTGTATGTCTACAACGTTGACATTGGGGTGAATGCGGCGTGTACTGGACTTCTACAGATTGAAGTGTCGCCATGCTCGTCATTGTTGGATTGGTTGTTCTGCTCGTCGCGGTGATCGTGGGATTCACCGGGGTGCTTTTCAATGCGGGGCCCGCGCACCCATTGACGGAGAACTTCGATGTCTTCGGCTATCACGTCACCGGGTCGACGGGCACGCTGTTCCTGTTCGGGATCGTCATCGGCGCGGTCGCGATGCTGGGATTGAGTGTGCTGCTGGCCGGCGCGCAGCGCAGCGCGGGACGCGGGCGAGCCGCCCGCCGTGAACTCGACAGGTCACGACGTGAGACCGCGTTTCTGAATCAGGAGCGCGATCGGCGGCTCGAACACGACCAGGACCACGCCGTCGCAGCCTCGGCGGTGCCCCCGCAGCGCGCCGTCCCCAGCCGCAGCAGAGATGCTCGGTTCGGCCGGTGGTGGCACGGTGGACAACCGGTGCGCGCCGCCGGAGTCGACACCGCCGGTAGGCCAACCCCGGCCGATACCTCCAGCCCGCGCTCGCGGGGGCGGTGAACACCGAAAACCAAGGAGCACGTAAATGAGCGTCGGTAAGAAGATCGCCCACAAGGCCGAATCCGCCAAGGGCACGGTGAAAAAGCTCTTCGGTCGCGCCATCGGCAACACCCGCCTGCGTACTGAAGGACGCGCCGATCAGTTCAAGGGCAACACCAAACAGGCCGGCGCCAAGGTCAAAGACGCCTTCAAACACTGATCTGAGCAACACCGTGCCCGGACACACCTACCCAGAAACTAGGCAACCGCCATGATCGTCCTCGGAATCATCCTCATCGTTCTGGGGCTCCTGCTTCCCAGCCTCGTCCCCACGTTCGCGTTCGCCCACATAGTTTTGGTCGTCGGAGTCATCCTGCTGGTCGTCGGCCTGCTCATGATGCTCATGGGACGGATGGGTCACGCTGTCGGCGGCCGCCGCCACTACTACTGAGCGACCACCGTCAACGGCGGACGGCACAATCCCTGGCGGCCCCGCGGACTCCACCGCGCCGGCCACCCAGTACCTCACGCCGCCGAGAGCATTCCTTAGCCTCCGGCCACCAAAGTTTCACGCTCAACGAACCCCAAGGAGCCGACATGCCCACCAGCAGTATCGTTTTGATCGTCGTCATCGTCATCGCGGCCATCTTGCTTATCGCCGCAATCGTGTGGGTGGCGCGTAACAAACGCAACGAACATCGTCACGTAGCAGCCGAAGAGATTCGCGAGGCCGCCAGGGACGAGACGCCGCAGGTTCGGCAGCGCGAGGCACGCGCCGACGAGACCGCCGCCCGGGCCCGCGCCGCTCAGGCTGAATCCGACGTCAAGGCAGCCCAAGCGTCCGGTCTGCAACAGCAGGCCGTCGCCTACCGCAGCGAGGCAGAGACCTCCCGCCACCAGCTCGACGAGCAGTGGGACCGCGCGGACACGATGGATCCGACCTCGCAAACACCCGAAACGCCCAGAACTGCCGACCGCAATGAACACCAAGCCCACTGACCGTCGCCAGCTCAAACCTCGCACCCCGCCTGAAATCGCCACTCGCGCAACAACTTAACATCGCTGGACCGCAAAATTCACAGCCATCGGCGGTAGCTTGCGTACCCGCAACCCATCTGCGTGTCATCGCTGATCGCAGGATTAGGACCGGTTCACGACCAAGACAGGAGCGTCGCCATGACGCCACAACCGAGACGAAAAAACGATCAGAACTCGACCGTACCCGCGCGCACGCCGCGGCTTAGGCTGAAACCTAAGGCGCCGCACACCGGATCGTTCTGGGGCTCCTCCTTCCCAGCCTTGCCACCACATTCGCGTTCGCCCATATTGTCTTGGTCGTCGGCGTCATCCTGCTGGTCGTTGGCCTGCTCATGATGCTGATGGGGCGGACGGGTCACGCCATCGGCGGCCGGCGTCACTACTACTGACCGGTCCGCAACGCTGACCGGGTCGATGCGGGTCGTGGCCGACTGACCCCGGACGCGCAACGACATACCCACTTCGACACTGGTCAGCGATGCAATGCCCTCAGCCATACCCCCTCACGCCAACAAATTCATGTTTCAACAATCACAAGGAGCCGATATGGCTACCAGCAGTATCGTTTTCGTCGCCCTCGTCGTGTTCGCGACGACCATACCTATCGCTGCCTTCGCGTGGGTGGCGGGCAATAAACGCCAGAAAGATCCCTCTGCCACGCCCGACAACATCCAGCAATCCGTCAAAGCGGACCCACCGCAATTTCGGCGGCGCGAGGCGTGGGCTGACGAGGCCGCCGCCCGCAGCACTCCGCATGGCCAGAAGCCGACATCTGGGCGACCGCAGTATGGGGCCTGTGTCAACGGGACGGCGTCCGCCACAACGCGTCGCCGGATCCCGTTGAACAGCTCGACGACCCAGTGGGACCGAGCGGACACGAGGGATACCGTCCCACAGGCGCCCCATGAGCATGCGTGAATGCCGATCACAAGAAGCGTCAGGACAATTGACATTCGCCAAGACGCCACGGACGGTCGGCATAGAGGAAGAGTTCCACCTTGTCGACCTCACAACCAGGCGGCTGGCAACGCGGGCACCAGAGCTGCTACCGCTGCTGCCTGACGGTTATGTGGCCGAATTGCAGAGCTGCGTGGTCGAGACCAACGGCAGTGTGGTCAGCACGCTTCCGGAATTGCGGGCTGATCTGACAGCGCGGCGTCGAGTCCTCGTCGATACCGCCGCCACACTCGGGTTGGGCGTGGTTGCCGCAGGCGCGGTTCCGCTGTCGGTGCCCAGCGAGATGCGAGTGACCCAGACTTCCCGTTATCAGCAGATGCTTGCCGACTATCAGCTGTTGGCGCGCGAACAACTGATCTGTGGAACCCAGATCCACGTTGGAATCGACGATCCTGATGAGTCTGTCCTAGTGGCCGGTCGGGTAGCCGCCTATGTTCCCACTTTGCTTGCGTTGAGCGCGAGTTCGCCGTTCTGGTCCGACGGATCTGACACCGGCTACAGCAGTGTCCGCACATTGGTTTGGCAGCGATGGCCGACCACTGGATTGGCGCCTCCGGCCACGTCAGCCGCCGAGTACGACGCGTTGATCTCCGATCTGATTGCAACCGGGGTGATCACCGATGCGGGGATGTCGTATTTTGACGTCCGCCCCGCCTTGCGCACTCCCACCTTGGAGCTACGCGTGTGTGATAGCTGTCCACGCGCCGACACCATCGTGCTCATCACGGCGCTATTCCGCGCGCTCGTCGAACGCGAAATCGAGGGACTACGTGCCGGGGTGCCTGCCGCCATAGTGGTCCCCCCGCTCGGCCGTGCCGCGCTGTGGCGAGCCGCCCGTTCAGGCCTGGAAGGCGACCTGGTGGACTTGATACATCCGGCGAGTCGCCCCGCGGGCGATGTGGTTACTGATTTGGTCCAGATGCTCCGTCCGCAGCTGGAGGCATCCCGAGATTGGCAGACGGTCGAGGAGTTGGCACGCAGGGCACTGGCAGAGGGCAGCTCGGCGGCTCGGCAACGTCGCGCCATGCGCATGCGCAACAGCCTTCTCGACGTCGTAGATCACCTCATCGCCGAGACCGCCGCCGTCGCGCCCGGCCCCCACGGTACGTTGGCAACCCGTCGTAATGGATCTGACGGGGGCTGAGAGCCACCGTCGGCACGGCGCAAACAAAGCGCTTGACCGCGGCCTCCATTCGGAGCTGGACCGGCGTAGGATCAACACCATCGGTGGCATTTGTACACACAGCCAGTTCGACTGTGGCATCGCTGATTCGAAGGATATGGCCGCATCACGCGGTCCAGATGGGAGCGTCGCCATGACGCCACAGCAGACACGCAGAAACGATCAGAACACCATCGTGCCGGCGCGCACGCCGCGCCTACGGTTAAAACCCAAAGCACCCCAAAGCGGCTATGTCGATGGCGCCTGGTGGCCCCACAGCGATGACCTCAGCGCAGAGCTGCCAGACCTGTTGGCAGTGCTCTCGGTGCGCCTGGGCCGCATCGACCGAGTGCTATACCACCTGAACGCCTGGGCGGACGCGCCACGAAAGCTCGCCACCGGAGGACGGGCGGTACGCCTAGACGGCTACCGGCTTCAGCCGATCAACACCATCGAAGTTCTCGGGCTCGACGGTGACCGACTCACGCTCCTGGTGATTCCGCCCCACACCAATGCCAACGACGCCCACCGCACCATGATGACCGCGGCACAACCTCACAACGCCGCGACCGTCGACGGATTGCTCACGATCAGCCAGCGAGACCGGGACACACGCAACCAGGCCTCCACTGCTCAAGAACGCTGGGAATCAGAAGGCGGAACTACGGCTTCCCTACGGCTAGCGCAGCTCCCCGGCTGACGAACTTTCCCGCGGCCCGGCACCCGCGGGAAAGCGCGCTGGCACTATGTTCGTGCCACTATGAGCGGTGACGAAATAGCCCGTGCGGCTTCCGCTTCTCATCGCCGGCCACCTCGGTCCAGCCCCCTGCAGGATAGGCCACAGGTTGCATTGTTCCGGCACGGACAACCTCCAACGACCCGTCGGCGTGCTTGATGTAGCGGTCACCGAAGCGCGCAAACTCATCAGTGAGGCCGTCGTTGCGGGTTACTTGTACAGTCATGGTTCAAATCCGATCCCTGACGCCATCGTCAGCGTGTTGTTCTTCACAAGCCGTCACCGGTTAGGTATTCGGTTGTGCACTGCGTGATTTCGGTATCTCAGATTCCCAGCGCTGCTGGGCAATGCTGGCTCGGTCCAAGGTGATTCGAACGCGCGGCTCGATGCCGAGAAGCTGGTCCACACTGGTCTCGTCGCTGGGATGTGCGGCCCGCATCATCGTCGCGTGCGCGTCGGAGGCGTCCGTGTGCACAGCCACGACCAGCAGATCGAGTCGACGGAATCCCGGTCCTAGCAGGCTGACGGTTGAGATCGGTTGGCGCTCATCTCCATCCAACCTGACCGGACCGCCACCAGCGTCGAGTTTTCGCGGCGCTGACTGCCAGTCAGACAATCGGTACAGTACCCGTTCGACATGCCCCAACCTGACGGACAACACCGCTAGAAGGTCAGGAAGTTCAGCACTTAGGTCGTTACCGCGAGGCCACCACGCCCCATCGACAAAGCCGATACGTGGCGCCTTCGGTTTCAACCGCAATCTCGGAGTACGGGACGGAATTTGCATCCGTTGCGAATTCTCGGCCGCTTGTAGCGTCATGTGGACGCTCCCATCTGTGGTCGAGCCAATCGACCTATTGATCGATGCTCCAAACCCGAATGGGCAAGCTGCATGACCGAACACCGACATGTTTAACGCTACTCGCAGTCACACAAATTTGCGACAGACGAGGCCGGCGTCTGTCAAGTAGCTGTTGGCGTCAGGAGCCGCGGTGTGGTCCGAGCAATCTGGTGATCGGCCCGGCGGGTCGGTGCATTGCCAGGCGTTGGTCGCATATCCATTGGTCGAGGGCGCCGGTGCTCCCGCAGCGATCGGGGAAATCGGTCTCGATCCGTCGGTGAAGCGCGTCAAGGAGTTGGCCGCTGTGAGGATGGGTCGTGGCAATGTGGGGCCGATAGTCGGCAAGGATGACCGCCAAGGCGACGTGATCGCTGTAGGCGTCGAGGTATTCCTCCACCGTGATTTCTCGAAGCGACAGCACGGGTGTGACGGTGCAGCCTTCACGCCACCAGCAATTCAGGATTCGGCGCGCATCACGCATAGCGAACGGAGCGAAATCCTTGTGCTGGTAGGCCATTCGCGCATGCCTGCGTGCTGCTGTGAGCACTGCCGGACGATGTTCGAGCGGTCGTTGATCGCCCCACCGGTGTGCTGGTGCGCCGATCCATCGGCGATGACGGAAACACACCGTGCGGTGTTCGGGCAGCCAGCAGTAGACCGGTTCATAGATTCCGCGGCGCGCCATACACAGTCGGCACCCGGGTCGTGACCTGCGCAGTTGTTCGGCGAAACCATGGCCTCGGGTGAGGCCTTTGAGCCGAATTTCCAGCAGATCAAGAGGGTAACCGCTGGCAGCTGCGAGCCATTCGGGCCGCGGCTGGTTGCTGACCGCTGTGCCCGACAGATAGGTGTGCAGCACCTTCAGGGGCAGGTGGTTGGCGTGGGCCAGTCGCATCGTGTAGGAATGCACCGTTTCGGTCTGCACCGGCCACACCCTGCGCGGCAACGCGTGTTGTGGTCCTTGCGGCCATGGTCTGGGATTCAAGCCGGTTCAGCTGGCGGTGCGGGCGGCTGCGGTGTGAGCGGCATAGTCGATCAGCACGGTGTCCATCAGCGCTCGCGAGACCTGTTCGGTGCCATCCAGCATGGCCTGGATAGCTGCGGCGCGGATCAGATGGGCAAGGCTGCCGATCATGCCGCCGGTGCGGCGGTGCAGGTATCGCGCCTCGGCAACAAGGGATCCCGGTGGGTGGGAGTGCAGCCGCAAGGTGCCCTCCATCGCTGCCACGAGCTGACGCCATTCTTTAGCATCCGGGAACGCACTGGTGTGGATAACACCACAGCGCCCGGCAAGCTGGCGTCCGCGGGTGCCGGTGAACAGCCCGGAACGCTCCACGTCGATCCCGGCATACACAAACGTCGCAGGCAGGTGTTCGGTGAAGTATTTGAGGTGATCAGACAGTTCTTCCCCGGCGCGGGTATCCAGGTTGAGGTTGTGGATCTCGTCGACCACCACGATGTCGGTCCTGGCGTCGATGAGCACTTGGCACACCGCGTCGGAGATATCGGTGACGTTCATCCGCGGGTTTAGCATGGGTAAGCCCAGAAACCGGGCGAATTCCATCGCGAGCTTGCGTGGTGAACCTTTCGGCGGTGCGGTCACATACACCACCGGTATGCGGTTGTCGTCGCCGGGGAACCGTGCCCTGGTACGCAGTTCGTGAAATCTGCCCAGTTGTTTGATCGCGGTGGTCTTGCCGGTCGCAGCGGCGCCGGAGATGATCAGGCCACGTCGCGCGCCAATCTCGCGCTGATTGAGCAGGGTCAGCAGTCGGCCTTGGTTGGTGATCGATTCGATCGCCGATGTCGTGACCACCACCAACTCCGAGTGATGCGCTACGCGGGCCTCGTTGTAACGGGTCCGAGCATCGTCGTCTAACTGCGACCACGTCAGATCGTCGAGCAGTTCGAACTCGGGTGCATCGGCCTCAATGAAACGCCGCCAGCCCTCCAACGTGGTGGTGGGCTGGCGGCGATCCTCCAACTGGTTCACGGCCACTGTTTGCGGCTCGGTCACAGTCGCCACGATTGGGCCTCCTTGCGTGCATCGAACACCGGCAGAGGAATCACCTCGGCCACAACGTCTTCACCGTTTGCGTCGTCGGCTGTTTGATCGCTCGGCGACGCACCGTGCTCGGCCGGCGGCCCCGGCACGCCGGGCCAGCCGCGACCGGCGCTAGCAGCACTTGTCCGCCCAGTCACCCGTCGCTCCGCTTTCGTTCGGCCCTGGGGGCCCGCGGCGGCTCGGTCCATCAGATCCTCGGCAACGGCTGCAATCTCGGCTTCCTGCGCCTTCTGGATGCCTGTGCGGTTAGCCACCGTGCGCGCGTGACGCCACAGCATCTCGCCGAACGGCACCGGGGCGCTGCGCAGGTGCGTCCACGTCGCGCCCAGCCAGCCATCGTCGTGGTGATTGCGTATCCAGATTCTCGACACGTCATAGGGGTCGTAATGGACCTCCCACTGTCCGTTGTGGGCATCGACCCCGGAATGCTGGCGGCGGTAAGGGTTGAGCGCCTTGGCGTCATAAGTACGATGATTGATCCGGATCCCGTAACTGTTGATGGTCCGCCACGCCACCGGCAGTAGCTCAACGTAATCGTCGGCGCCCAGCGGGACCGGCACATAGCCGGCGACTTCGACCAGCGCAGCGTATTTCTCGTTGGGGGTCAACGCTTTCCCTGGAGTCACCGGATCCCGCAGACCGTCGTGAGGCCGGTTCTGCCACACCGCGATGATCCACTCGTCCAACAGCGCCTGAAGTTCGATCATCGACCACACCGCATCGTCCTCGGCGTTCTTCCCGCGCCGTTCCACCGACGACCCCACATACCCGGCAACATACTGCGCGAACAGGGTGCTCACAGACTGCAGCGTCCGTTCTACCTTCGGTTTGTCGGTCGGGCAGTCAGGATGAGCCGGTTGCAGATTGATCCCGAGAGTGCAGCACGCCTGCCGAAACGTTTGTGACAGATACGCTTTTCCGTGGTCACACACGACCGTCTCCGGAGCGATTACCGGCCGCGCCGCGGCATCGGCCAGGCGCTGATCAACACTGGTCAAACTGCGGTGCGGCAACACCGACCGCGACATCCGCAGCGCATCCGCCCATCCCGGACGCATTGGCTCCGGCGTCAACGCCCGCGCTAGCAACAACGACGCATCCACCGCCTTGGTCGTCGGCCGCAACACCGCCGCCGGAATCGAACGCGTCGCGTTGTCGACCATCCCGGTCAACTCGACCCGGTCCACCAGACCATCATCCAGAACCACCAGCACATCCAACGGCGTCGAATCGATCTCCACCATCTCCCCGGGCCGCACCACGGTGACCGACCCGAACGGGCCATCCGGCTGCTTGGACAACGACCGCCGCGTACGCGCCGACCCGAACGTATGCCGGCCCTCGGCGAGCCTCTTCACCAGCCGGTAGAACGTCGGCTGAGACGGCATCGCCGGTGCATCCTCGGGTCCATACGCCGCCGCCAACGACTTGGCAACTTGCCGCTGCAAGCGCTGCACTGTCCCCGTCGACAGGTTGGTCTCGCCCTCGATTGCGTCACGCACCGCGGCGACCACACGCTCGTCCACCCGGCCGAACACGTGCCGGCGACGATTGTGTCGCCCATCCACGACGCCCAACAGCCCATCCCGCTCATAGGCGTAACGACGACGCTGCAATGCATTCCGGCTCACCTCATGGCCAGCAGCACGCAACTCGTCCAGCTTGGCCAACTCCCGTTGGCGCAGAGATCGTCTCGCCGTGTCATATTCCTGGCGGGGTCGAGAACCCGGAGCGGCCCCGGGCGGCCGGCCGGTCAGGATCTCGACGATATGTCGCTCCCACCAGCGCGCCAGCTCAACCGCTGCTTCCGGAATTCCCGCCAACATCTCCTCAGAACACAACGGTGGCCGCGACCCTGACACCAACTCCAACGCAGGGTCAACCAACAACTGCGACACCGGCACCACGATGTGCTCACCGACAGCGTCGACCAACCGGACCGACCCACCCGACAAGGCCACAACGGTGAAAACACCTGATGACAAACGGATCTCGTCTCCCGCGCGGACCACACCCGTTCGCACGCCAGCTCACCACCCAGCCCCGAGCCCGATCAGCGTGTCATCGCCAAGCGGCGCATCACGCAAATCGGCTGCCAGGCACCCTTGCCAAAGGAGATGAAACAGCACCGGCAGCACCACCAGGGGAGTGCCGACGGCCCGTACTCCAGCCATCAAGGGACGGGCTCGGGTGAACACCTCAGTGAGCTGTTCAGCCAGGCCCACCCGCAGGACTCGTGGGTGTCGATAACCCGACAACCACCGCAGGTTGGCCCGCAGCACCGGATTGAGTGCGCCGACCCGGCGATAATCCCAGCCCACCATCGCGCAGGCCGCCGCAGACCGATCGAACACCTTCTGATCGCCCACCGAGATTCGCTCGTCCTCACGAACATCAACCACCACGGCAGAGCCATCTCGATGACGCACGAAGTAATCCGGCGCGTGTCGAGATCCGTCGGGCCAGTGGAACCAAAACGGTTGCGACAGCACGCCAACCACATCTGGATCGGCATCCAGCGCCATCAGCTGATCACGTTCCACCCACGACTCGTGACCGACGTGCGTACCCGTGGTGGCAAACCACCACAGACCAGGAAAGTTCCGTTGACCGCGAAAAGACGGGAAATTGCGCACCGGTGCGCAGTCCAGTTCAAACCGGACAGCAGCGCATCGCTCAAGTGAACGGCGCAAACGTCCCTCGCGTGTGTCGAACTCCAAGTCCACAACACCCGCTACAACCGGCCCTGCCGACAACGCCGATGTCAGCACAAATAAACGTTAAGCCCGATGCCCCAGATGCAGTGAGAAAGACACGCGGATACCTCAGATTCAATGAGAATGCCCCAAAATCCGTGAGAACGGACAGTCGATCTGGAGGTAGCACGTGACAGTAACGAGGATGTTTGCGGTCGCAGTCAGTCGTTGGCGATAATGCGGCTGTGCTCCGTCGTGCGCCGTTTCCGCTCCTAGCGCAAGTGCCTGCGGTATTGCAGGACGTGATTCTGGACTTCCGCTGGGATATCGAGCGACTGCACACACTGGACCTACCCACGTGCACGGTCGCGGGCAGCGATCTGGCTTGGCATCTGGACCTGCCGTTCTGGTCGGCTCGCGGAGTTCCGTTCCAGATCTCTCCGAACGAGGTAGCAGCCAACCCAGCTGCCCACCAAAAGCATTGGCAGCGGACGCTTGCCGCCGAACTGCGCTATCCTCTGGACGCCTATCTGCGCTGGGATGGTCAGATCGTTGTTCTGGATGGAATCCACCGACTCCTGAAAGCCTCACTCACGGACCGAACTGACATCCCAGTGCGCGTACTAACGCCGCATCGGTTCGACGCTATCGCCGTGCCCGCAGCAGCGCCGGTGACGGTCCAGTCGCGGGCGATCCCCAACTGAGCCTGGTGACGTTGGTCCCCTCTTTCACCTCCTTGAGCTACCGGCGACCATGATCAAGCGCAGCTCTCTCTCCGGAGATCGGAGCGCTTCGCATTAGACCTGGCGGGCTGCGGTGTTTCTGCGGCTTCTCGATTCAGCAGCGCGAACGGTGGCCGACGACACGGCTACCCCGCCGGCACTGAGGAGGGCGGAATGAGCGTCCGCCTGATGTCCCGGAATGTATGGTCCGTTTCGGACCAGATCATCCGAAACGGACTGATAATTCTGCGCCGAGGAACGCCGCCGCCTGGTCACTACACATCACCGTGTAGATCGGCAGACCAGGATCAACGCAGCCAAACAGCCGCCAACGCCCCGGCGCGGCTGTAAGGTACCGCGGTGAATCTCAAACGGACATCGGCCAAAGCCGCGTTGGCATTCGGCATCCTGTTCGTGATCGGGGTGGTTGCCCGGATCCTCGGACCGCTTTTCGGTCCGGACTCATATGTCGGGCGCGACTTGGTGATATTCGGACCGACACTCGCCGGCCTGGGTCTCGTCGGCGTCTCCGTCAGCCTGCTCGTTTGGGCCGTCAAAAGCTCGTCTAACCGACAACCAACCGCGCCCGCCGGCTGGTATCCCGACCTCCACGACGCCACTCTGCTGCGCTACTTCGACGGCGAGATATGGACTCAGCAAACCGCACCGCGCCTCCCCGGCCCGTAGTCGACGCGTCGCGATTGCCATCGCGATGTCGGCTCTCACCGCCTCTCCCCTGCCACACCTTCCGGATACGCAGCAGCGCCAGCCGGTTGTGTCATCCCCGGCCTACGTTGAATCACCGAAACGTCCGAGTGACCTCACCCGTCACGCTGGGTCATTTTGGCCACGGCTCCTCGACGCCAACGGCTACCGCAAGCTGCCCAAGCTCGTGGGCCCGTCCACGATTAGGGCGTGTCTGGCCCCTCGAAACGGCCCGACTGCCCGGGGGACACCACCAGGGTGGACACTATGGCGTGGCCCTTTCTGCAACAGTGTTCAAAGTAGAACTTGGCGTCTCCGATGTCGATCACGGCTACTACGCCGATCACACGCTGACCGTGGCCCGTCATCCCAGTGAGACCGATGAGCGGATGGTGGTGCGGCTGTTGGCGTTTGGCCTGCGCGCACACCGACTCGGCGACGTCGACGGTGAGTTGGCATTCGGGGCGGGCCTGTTCACCCCTGGCGTACCGGACTTGCGGCTCGCCGATTACACGGGCCGAATCCTGGAGTGGATCAGTGTCGGCCAGCCCGACGAACGCGCCTTGGGCAAGGCTGCCGGCCAGGCCGACCAGGTGCTGCTTTTCCCGTTCGCCGCCGGCGTGGCCACCTGGTGGCGCACCGTCGGCCCCAAAGTGGCGGGGCTGGCGAACCTGTCGGTGCTGCAGATACCGCACGCTCCGGTGCAGCAACTGGCCCAGTCTGTCGATCGACGGGTCTCGGCCCAGGTGATGGTGATCGAAGGTCAGGTGACGATGACCGTGGGCGGAGTAGACGTCACCTTCACGCCCGAGCCATTGCAGTGAACGCCTGAGCCCGAGGTCCTAGTCCTGCCGGGCGGCACACATGCCTCGCGGCCCGCACGTCCGAGCGAAAGCCGTTGGCCCGGGGAACAATCCTACGATGTGAAGAGTTCGTCGAGGTGCTGATCGATGGCGGCGAGGGCCTCCCCGGGATTGATGACCTCCAGGTCGAGAAGGGGTGTCAGGCCGGTCAGCGCGAGGATGCGGTCGGTCTCGGTGTTCGCGTCGCGATCACGAGCAATCTGTCCCTCACTGATCGCTTGCGCGATAAGTACTTTGACACGCTCCCGCCCCTGGCGTAGGCCGTCGCGCGTATGATCGCGAATCGTGTTGTCGTGCAGTGCTTCGAGAACGTAGGCGGCATTCATTCGGCTCGTCGCACGCGCATCGTCGTGCAGCGGCAGCATTTCGATGAGTATCAATCGCAGGACGTCTCGAGGATGCGGCGCCGCACCGAGCGCCTCCAGACCGCGCGCCACTCGCTGAGCAGTCTGCTCGGCAGCGAAGTCCATCGCGAACGAAAGCAACTCCTGACGACTCGCGAAGTAGTGCTGGAGTTGGCCGTGTGACATCTCGGCCTCCTTCGCCACCTCACGCAGGCTCAGACGCAGAACCCCACGTTGATCCACCACGCGCCACAGGGCGCGAGCGATGGTTTCGCGACGTTCTCGATGGTCGACCTGTTTCGGCAACGCGCACCCCTTCCGCCTATTACCATACATCTGACATAATACAGTTGACATGGAAAGGTGTGGGAATGACCGGTCGGTCGAGGAACGTCCAAGCACGCAGTGGGGACCGCGACCGGTCGAGCCGGGCGGTGGCTGACGCCGCACCGCACGTCCTCCCCCGAGGGCGCGGCCGTTTCGAGTTGGGGTGTGCGCGATGACCGCATTCGCCGACCCTGAGCTGGAGGCGGCATATTTCGCGGCCTACGACGCGGTGATGGCGTCTTGGCCGGTGCCGGCCAAGACGGTAGATCTTTCGGGGCGGTACGGAACGACACGAGTCACGTCCGCAGGCCCGACCGCGGCGCCGTCGCTGGTCCTGCTCCATGGATACAGTGGCACGGCCGGAATGTGGTACCCGGTAGTCGGTTCGATGGCCGAGGAGCATCACGTGCGGGCCGTGGACACCATAGGCGAGCCGGGCCGCAGTCGACACACCGGCGCTGCCTTGACCAGTATGGATGATCTCGTGGATTGGCTCGCGGAAACTTTCGATCTGCTCGAGCTACCCGCCGCCGATCTGTGCGGCCAGTCCCTGGGCGGGCACCTCGCGTTCCGGTTCGCGCTCGCCCATCCCGAACGGGTGCGGCGGCTGGTGCTGCTCGATCCGCCTCTGGTCTTCGCCGGGCTCAGCCCAGAATTCGAGGAGTTGGGCCGGAATCGCGACCCGCACCCGACTTTCGAGAATGCCCGCGCGATGCTGGCATCGGGCGCCCCCGGGAGCGGGCCTGCGCATCTCGAGGCCTACTTCGATCTGCTCGCTCGCGGGGCCGCTCACTTCCCGGCCTCGCCGATCGTTCATCCCCATCTGCCGGACGGGCTGACGCACCTGCCGGTCCCGACCCTCGTCGCTCTGGCTGGGGCGAGCCAGGTGCATGATTCAGACGCGGCCGCGGAAGTCGCGCGGCGTGCCGGGGCGCACACGGTGATTCTCCCCGGTGCGGGGCACGGCCTCCTGGCCGACGTCGAACCCGTCCGCAGTCTTGTCCTCGAACACCTCCGGCGGAAGGACTCGCCGACCTGATTGCGGACGGTCCCCCCGTTGGTGGCTACGGGACGGATCTCGTTCGTCTTAGGTATACGAGCCCAAAACCACCCGGAAATGAGCGTCTCTCCCCCAACACATTTCGCCGCCGTCACCGGTCGCTCGTGTTTCGACCCAGCAGGTCGCGTTCCAGGAAATCTCGGAAGATCTGCGCGAGATTCGTCGCGATGGGGTCGGAGTAATCACCGAGTCGGTTTCCGAGTTGAAAGGCCTCATTGACAACGGCCCGACGTGGCAGCTCAGCACGGACCTCGCCGCCGAATTCCGTCTGTACCCGTTCCCTGATCGACTGGTCGATGCCGTTTCTACGGTCGAAACCGGATAGAACTACACCACACCACCTGAGTGGATGTGTTCGTTGGATACGCTCAACTCGGTCACGGGCCTCGCGGGCTTTGCGTACCGCATCAAGGGTCGGAGTGATCGGGGCGAACGCAACATCACCTAGATGCATTGCCAAGGCTTCCAAGGAGCCAGTGCGACCACCGGTGTCGATCAAGACGACCTCATAGCGGCCAAAGATGCCGGCAGCGTCAAAGATGGCCCGCAACAATCCGGTGTCCGGTGCGCCGAAGCCTGCAACACGGCCTAAGGACGCACCTGCAGGTAGCAAATCGATGCCGGGCCACCTGGTTTCAATGATCTCCTCATCGATTCGCTTCGCGCCCTTGTCGGGATTCCCCCAAAAACTGATATCGGCATCCTCAAGGACTGAACCCAAGCCGGTCGAATGCTGCGACACTCCAAAGTGATTAGACAGATTTCGCTCTGGGTCTGCGTCGACCAACAATGCGGAGATCCCGGCCCGCGAGGCCTCCCCCGCCAGCATCATCTGCCATAGCGTTTTCGCTGTTCCGCCCTTACCGGAAAGCACCAGCACCGAAACAGCTACCATCGCGAGCCTCTATGCAATGCCTGACTCACCTCGCTGCATTCCCCCATCGTGGTCGCGTTGTTGCCAGACACCGCGCGCTCTCAGCCTATATGTCGAACAGCGGATCGAACTCCACCCGAGTCGACGTCTACAGGAATCGGGATTGTCCGGGGCCGACTACGAGGTCCTGGCGGCTTTCATCGACCGGTTCACCCCAGCTGAGCTCGACAAGCTCGCAACCCTCAACGAACGAATCATGCATCACTTGGATACCGGAGACTCCTCGGGCGAAGACGAGCCGTCATACACCAGCCGTCGCCCCCTCGACATCTACTACAGGACGTCGTAGCTTGAGGTGATGAGGGTGGGGATCATCGGTGGCGGTTTCGCGGGATTGGCGGCGGCCATTGCATTTCGGCAAGTCGGTCACGACGTCTCGGTGTTCGAGAAATCCCTTGGACCATCCGTTGCCGGCGGCGCTATCTCCCTCGCCCCGAATGCGCTCACTTGCTTGTCGATCCTCGGCGTTCGAGGACGTGTCGTGACTGAACCGTGGTCACGCATGCCTGCCACCGTGCGCACTTCGGATGGTGCTGTACTCATCCGCCGAACGCTTGCGCAGCTCACCGGTGGAGATCGGTACGCCGCAGTGGCGCGCAGTCAGCTACTCAGCTGGTTGACCGAAAGGCTTCCGCCCGACTGTCTGCACTACTCCAGCATCGTGACTGGGGTGCGTACGGACGGTGTCGTGGTCATCGACGGGAGGGAACGCCGTTTTGATCTGGTCATCGGCGCGGACGGAACACGGGGCATTGTCAGAAAATCGCTCTGGCCGGACGCACCTCCACCGCACTCCACCGGAATCACAGGATGGGCCTGGATCGTCGACCGGCAACTCGATGCCGGTTTCGGACCAATCTGGGGCCGTACAACAGATTTCGGGATCTTGCCCCTCGTCGATGGCCGTACCTACATCTACGGCGGAACCCGGGAAGACGGAACCGAACTGCACGCGTACCGCCGCTGGCCGGCACCACTCCCGACGCTTATCGACGCCGCGGATCCCAACCGCATGGTCGCCGTGGAAATTTTCGAAGCCCGACCACCGCGCCAACTCGTACGCGGCAAAGTCGCACTCATCGGCGATGCCGCCCACACGATGCGCCCGACGTTCGGCCAAGGCGCAGCACTGGCCATGGAAGACGCCGTCACTTTAGCCAAGGGTGGCGCCGAGGGCCTGGCCAAACGCAGGGCGCGAATCCTCACGCTGTACACCGCCTCAAAGGCTGGATCGCATTTCGCAACCCCAGGCCTTCACACTGCGGAAACCGTCCGAAATCTGGCTTTACGGCTCACGCCTGACGCTATCTTCGGTCTCATGGCGGGGGCGGTCAGCCACTGGCGGCCGGCGGGAATGGGCATCGGCACGCTGGGCTCGCGCACCAATACCTGAGCTGCGCTACACGCCGCCGCGGCGCAGCATCCGACCCTGCGCGGTCTGGAAGTCAATCTTCTTGCCGCGCAACCAGGTACCCCGCACCACACCGGCCAGTGCCCGTCCGTCATACGGGCTGATCGGGTTCTTGTGGTGCAGCTTGTGCACGTCGACCACCTGTGCGGACTCGGGCTCGAAGATCGCGAAATCGGCGTCGTAGCCCAGCGCGATCTTGCCCTTGGTGTTCAACCCGGCAAGTGCGGCGGGCTTGGCCGCCATCCAGTCGATCACCTGCGTGAGAGCTATCCCCCGACGCTTGGCTTCGGTCCAGATCAACGACAGACCCAGCTGCAGCGACGCGACACCGCCCCAGGCGACGCCGAAGTCGCCGTTCTCGACGTCCTTCAGATCGACCGTCGACGGTGAGTGGTCGGAGACGATGCAGTCGATCGTGCCGTCGAGAAGGCCCTGCCACAGCAGCTCACGATTCGACGCCTCACGGATCGGCGGGCAGCACTTGAATGCCGTTGCGCCGTTGGGGATCTCCTCGGCGAGCAGCGTCAAGTAGTGCGGACACGTCTCGACAGAGATCTTGACGCCGTCACGCTTTGCGGTCGCCAGCATCGGCAGTGCGTCCGAGGACGACAGGTGCAGGATATGCGCGCGGGCGCCGGTCCACCGAGCACGCTCGATCACCTCGGCGATCGCCACGTTCTCGGCGCCGCGCGGCCGCGACGCGAGGAAGCGTTCGTACCGGTCCCCCTCGGCTGTGGGGGCATGGTCGATGGCGCGAGAGTCCTCGGCGTGCACGATCATCATGGAGTCGAAGTCGGCCAGCACGGCCATGTCCTTCTCCATCTCATCCGCGTCGAGATGCGGGAACTCGTCGACGCCGGAGTGCAGCAGGAAGCATTTGAAGCCGAACACGCCTTCGTCATGCAGACCGCGCAGATCGTCGGTGTTGCCCGGAATCGCGCCGCCCCAGAACCCGACATCGATGTGCGTCTTGCCCGATGCCGCCGCACGCTTGGCATTCAGTGCTTCGACGTTGACCGTCGGCGGGATCGAGTTCAGCGGCATGTCGATCAGCGTGGTCACACCGCCCGCCGCCGCCGCGCGGGTAGCGGAGTCGAACCCCTCCCACTCCGTGCGGCCCGGCTCGTTGACGTGCACGTGCGTATCGACCAGGCCGGGGATCATGACCTGCGCGTCGGTCAGTTCGATGATCTCCGCGCCGGTGAGGCCGCTGCCCAGCGGCTCGATCGCGACGACGCGACCGTCGCGGATGCCGATTTCGCGGGCGACGATTCCCGCCGTCGTCAGCGTGCGCTCGCCGCGGACCACCAGGTCGAAATCGGGTTGGTTGGACCGGTCCCCTGCGTCGGCGGTCATCGGCAGCTCTCCATGGCTACGAGCATAATTCCTCATCGTGGAAATGAAACTCCATACTGTGGCCGACACTAGATGTGAGCGCCGACACAGTCAATCGTGCCAAAAGCTTGACAGGTGATGTGCAGATACGACTTACTTACTGAATCCGTGGAATATTACTTCCACAGAGTGGAATGTTTGCGACGGCGTCGATGTCGTCGCTCCGACCGTGACAGGCGTATCCATGACCACTGAGTCCACCGGGCTGATCGGCGACTCCAACCGCACCGATGCCACCCCGTTCGCCGACGTGAGTCCGCATCTGTACAACCCCGATCTCGCGCCTACCAAGCGTGAAGGTCGGCGTTGGGGCGCGTACAACATCTTCACGTTGTGGGCCAACGACGTGCACAGCCTGGGCAACTATTCGTTCGCCATCGGACTGTTCGCCCTCGGCCTCGGTGGGTGGCAGATCCTGGTGGCGCTCGGACTCGGCGGCGCCTTCCTCTTCTTACTGCTCAACCTGTCCGGGTTCATGGGAGAGAAGACCGGTGTCCCGTTCCCGGTGATGAGCCGCATCGCCTTCGGCATCCGCGGAGCGCAGATCCCCGCCATCATCCGCGGTGCGGTCGCGATCGCATGGTTCGGCATCCAGACCTACCTCGCGTCGGTGGTGCTGCGCATCCTGATCATCGCGCTCGCACCGTCGGCGGCGACCCTCGACTCGAACAGCTTCTTGGGGCTGTCGACGCTCGGCTGGATCTCGTTCGTCGCACTGTGGGCGATCCAGGTGGTCATCGTCAGCTACGGCATGGAAATGATCCGCAAGTACGAGGCCTTCGCCGGTCCGGTCATTCTGATCACGATGGTCGCGCTCGCGATCTGGATGCTCAACAACGCCGACTGGTCCATCGCGTGGACGACGCCCGACTCGCTGACCGGCGTCGACATGTGGCTGAAGATCATCGGCGGCGCCAGCTTGTGGGTCGCGATCTACGGCACGTTCGTCCTCAACTTCTGCGACTTCACCCGTAACGCGACGTCGAAGCGGGCGATCGTGAAAGGCAACTTCTGGGGCATCCCGCTCAACATGCTGGTGTTCGGCGGCATCGTCATCACGCTGGCCGGCGCTCAGTTCCGCATCGACGGACGCATCATCGACGCACCCGCCGACATCGTCAAGGAAGTCCCGAACACCCTGCTGCTGGTGCTCGCCGCACTCGCGCTGCTGATCCTGACGGTGGCCGTGAACATGATGGCCAACTTCGTCGCACCGATCTATGCGCTCAACAACCTGTTCCCGAAGCACCTGAACTTCCGTCGCGCAGCACTCATCTCGGCCGTCATCGGCCTGGTGATCCTGCCGTGGAACCTGTACAACTCCCCTGCCGTCATCAACTACTTCCTCGGTGGCCTCGGCGCGATCCTCGGGCCGCTGTTCGGCATCATCATGGCCGACTACTGGCTGGTGCGTCGCTCCAACATCAATGTTCTGGCCCTGTTCACGACCGACGCCAATGGCGAATACCACTACGCAAAGGGCATCAATGTGCGTGCCGTGGTCGCCCTCGTCATCACGGCGGTTGTGGCACTTCTGCTCGCGTTCGTTCCGGCGTTCAAGGTCGTCTCGGAGTTCTCCTGGTTCATCGGCGCGGGACTGGGTGCGATCGTGTACCTGGTGGTCGCAGACCGCCGGGGCCCGTTCAACGATGTCTCCGGCGAACCGATCGCCGTGGCCAGCACGCACTAGTAGGGATGCCATGAGAATCCTCGTAGCCAACGTCAACACGACGGTCTCGATGACCGATGCGATCGCCGAGTCGGCGCGCGGCGTCGCGTCGCCGGGTACCGAGATCGTCGGCATCACACCGCGTTTCGGGGCGGACTCGTGCGAAGGAAACTTCGAGAGCTATCTCGCGGCGATCGCAGTCATGGACGCGATCACGTCATACACCGAGCCGTTCGACGCGGTGATCCAGGCCGGCTACGGCGAGCACGGTCGGGAAGGTCTGCAGGAGTTGCTCGACGTCCCGGTCGTGGACATCACCGAGGCGGCCGCGTCGACGGCGATGTACCTCGGGCACAAGTATTCGGTCGTCACCACGCTCGACCGCACCGTCCCGCTGATCGAAGACCGCCTCAAGCTCGCCGGCCTCGACGCACGGTGCGCGTCGGTGCGGGCGTCGGGACTGGGTGTGCTCGAACTCGAGTCGGATCCGGAACGGGCCGTCGAAGCGATCGTCCGCCAGTCGCGAGAGGCGGTCGAGAACGATCACGCCGAAGTGATCTGTCTCGGCTGTGGTGGTATGGCCGAACTCGAGGCGAAGGTCAGGGCCGCGACCGGCGTCCCGATCGTCGACGGGGTCCGCTCGGCGGTCACCATCGCCGAAGGTCTGGTCCGCATGGGCTTGTCCACCTCGAAGGTGCGCACCTACGCGACGCCGCGGCAGAAGAAGGTCATCGGCTGGCCATTCCAGTTGTAGGCCAACCACATACGACGAGGCCGGGCACCTGATCGGGTGCCCGGCCTCGTCGTATGTCAGAGCCTGATCTGTCGGTTGACGTCCTTGTACAACAGGTAGCGGAAGTTCGACGGCCCGCCCGCGTAGCACGCCTGCGGGCAGAACGCGCGCAGCGAGAGGAAGTCGCCCGCCTGGACTTCGACCCAGTCTCCGTTGAGGTGATAGACGGCCTTGCCTTCGAGCATCAGGAGGCCGTGTTCCATGACGTGGGTCTCGGCGAACGGAATGGTCGCGCCGGGTTCGAAGGTGACGATGTTGACGTGCATGTCGTACGCCAGGTCCTGCGGGTCGAGCATGCGCGTGGTGCGCCACTTGCCGTCGGTCCCGGGCATGGCTGACGGCTCGATGTCCTGCTCGTTGCCGAACTTGACTGATGGAGTGCGACCGTCGATGGCCTCGTACCGCTTGCGGATCCACACGAAAGTCGCGTCGGCGTCGCCGTTGTTGTGGGCCGACCAGTCGGTGCCCGCCGGAAGGTAGGCAAAACCGCCCTCGGTGAGTACCTGCGACTGGCCCGCCGCGTCGACGGTGAGCGCACCGGACGTGACGAACAGGAAGCTCTGCACCTCGGGCTGCGGCTCGGGGCGCTGCGCCCCGCCGCCCGGCTTGACCTCGACGATCGCCTGGTAATACGTCGTCGCACCACCGGCGACCGGTCGGTTGATGATCCAGGCGCGCGTATCGGTCCACTCCGGGAACACCGAGGTGACGATGTCGGAGAGGACGCCGCGCGGGATGACCGTGTAGGCCTCGGTGACGATGGCGCGGTCGGTCAGCAGATCGGTCTGCGGGGGCAGGCCGCCGCGGGGCGTGTAGTACGACGCTTCGGTCCTTGGGGGGGTCACTGATTGCTCCTGGTTGTGCGGCCGAGCGCGATGTCGCGCACGGTGGAGGTGGGGAGATCGGTGGCAATCTCGATCTCGTCGGCGGTGAGGGCGCCGCACACGCTGCCGCGATGGATCACGTTCGCGAGTGCGCGGGCGGTGGCCGGCTCGTCCATGACGGTCGAGTCGAGTCGGTGGACGTAGTTGCGCAGGCGCGTCGCGGCGGGCGCGAAGGCACCGCGATAGAACGCGTAGGTCGCCAGGTATCGGGTGACGAGTTGAGCGGGGTGCATGTCCCAGCCCTGGTAGATGCCCCGTTCGAGGTGGCGCCGGACGAGGCGCGCGTGCAGCTTCCATGCCATGGCGACGTTGTCGGGGTCGCCGACCGGCAGGATATTGGTCGAGCCGTCGGACAGGTGGACACCCGTACCCGCGACGGCGAGTTGCATGACGTTCTTGGCGTGATCTGCCGCCGGGTGTTCCATCGACTGGTAAGCGGCGGCGATTCCGAGGGAGGCCGAGTAGTCGTAGGTCCCGTAGTGCAGCGAGCTGACGCGGCCCTGGCCGGCGTGGATGAACTGGGCGACGGGTGCGCGGCCGTCGGCGCCGAGGATCGCCTGCGGTGTCTCGACCTGCACCTCGAAGCGGATGCGGCCGGCCGGCAGTTCGTTCGCAGCCTCGAGCGCGCTCGCGACGACGACTATCGCCTCGACCTGGTCGACGGACGTCACCTTGGGGAGGGTGAGGGTGAGGCCGTCGGGTAGGCCGCCGGATTCGACGAGTCCGCTGACGAACATGTCGAGCGTGCGCAGGCCGCGCGCCCGGGTGCCCGCCTCGAAGCACTTGAAGCGGGTGCCGACGAACGGCGTCGAGGTACCCGCGTCGAGCGCGATCCGCAGTGCGGCGATCGCCTGCGCGACATCGGCGTCCTCCGTCGCGTCGTCGAAAGTGCCGTAGCCGTCCTCGAAGTCGATGCGGAGGTCTTCGATCGGCTCGGTGGCGAGCTTGTGCTCGACGAGGGTTGCGAGCGTGTCGGGCGCACAGTCGGTTCCGCTGCTCGCGCCGACGAGTGCGGCCACCGCGTCGAGCCCGCCGGCGTCCTTCGCGGCCGCGAGGGCGGTAGATCCCCAGTCGGCAGGCATGGTCGCCGTGTACCGGTTGCCCGGGATGTAGACGGTGTGGACCGGCTGTCGACGGCCGTCATCACCGGGGTATTGGTTCACCAGTTGTGAGTCGGCGGCCGAGAGACGGCGATCGACGTCTGCCAGCACCGCATCGTCGAGGCGTCGTGTCACAGGTGTCCCCTCCTCCCCTGTCGGAAGTTTCCGTCAAAACAGAATTCCACATTGTGGAGTTTAACGCGAGTGTAATGGGCGCACGATGTGCGTTTCTTCGCCGAAACACTTTTTCCATATTGCGGAAACTATGCTGTGCATGTTGGATGGAACGAAAATCATCGATCGGAAGTGGACTGTATGGCTGAGAAGTCGGGTGGCGTGCAGTCGGTGGAGCGCGCCTTCGAGTTGATGGAACTGATCGGACGTGCCGGAGGAGAGTGCTCGCTCACGGAGTTGTCGGCAGAGTCTCCGTTGCCGCCACCGACGATTCACCGTCTCCTGCGCACGTTGGTCGGCATCGGTTACGTGCGTCAACTGCCCAATCGCCGCTACGCGCTGGGGCCGAGATTGATTCGGCTCGGTGAAGTGGCGAACCGCCAGCTGGGCGCGGTCGCCGCTCCGGTGCTGCAGTCGTTGGTCGACGAACTGTCGGAGACGGCGAGTCTCGCAGTGCTCGACGGCGACATGGTGATCTACACCGGACAGGTTCTGCCTCCGACGCTGGCGCGGGCCAACAGTGAGGTAGGCAAGCGCGTCGGTCTGCACACAACCGGTGTGGGCAAGGCGGTCCTGGGTGAGTTGGACGACGCACGCATTCTGAAACTGGTCACGCAGTCTGGATTTCCCGCACCGACCGAGAACAGTGCGTCGACCCTTTCTGCGGTGTTCGCCAACGTCGAACGCGTGCGCGTCGACGGCTATGCGATCGACAACGAGGAGTTCGAGATCGGTGTTCGCTCCGTCGCGATGGCGGTGCCCGGCGCTCCGACACCGATGGCGATCGGCATCTCCGGGCCCACGGCTCAAGTCAGTGAGGAGTTGATCGCTCGAGCCGTTCCGGCACTGAAGAAGGCGACCGGCGTAATCTCAGAAGCCTTGATCGGGGCAAGGGAGCGGTAAACCTCATTCGCCGCGCCGCACATTGGTTTCTGATGTCGTCCACCGTATTTCACCGGTCGTGTGCCGGAAACGGGCCAAGGACTCCGCGCTCCCGCAGCGCCGGCGCCCAGCGCCCGACAGCCGTAGTGATTTCGCGGTCGAAGATCGACCAACGATCTTGGCCCCCGAAGCAATCGTGCAACGTCGATACGTATTCCGTCAGCGTGTCGATATCGTCGATGGCGGCCAGGTATCGACAGGTCTTGTCGTATTCGATCAGCAAGTTGTGGTTGACGGCGTATCGCACCAACTGCTTTGTGGTGCTTGTTCGTTCCATCTCGGTCAGCACCAGATCTAAGCCGTCGCAGAGCGCGGCAGCGAATTGCCGCATATCGGTGCGATGATCGAAACGCACCTCGTGGGGCAGATCGGATACCAAATGCTCCCAACGACGTTGCAGTAGCGAACCTTTGAGTGGGTGCTCCACCCGCTCGTATCCAGGGCACGCGGTGTCGACCTCAGCCGAACCGATACCCACGTTGACAAAGAATCCATGCCACGACATCGTGCCGTTGTGCCGGTCGGCTTGAAAGTTGAGCACGTCGTAGAGCGGTCCCCGTTCCCGCTCGAAGCTGGACCCGGATACGTCGAAACCGCGCGCTCGCAGGAAGGGGCCGACATCGGCGGAAACCATTGTTGCGTACGCACGTTGCAATGAACCATCGGCTGTCCCCCCACCCATGATCCCAAGGGTAAGTCGCCGACACAGTCGTTCCGTACACCAATTTTCGGGCGCCGGTCGTGATGCGCAGGGACGGGCCGACGGTCAGAACCGGCGACGCGGATCCCGGCCGTTCCAGGCGACGAGGCGGTCGATGGCGGGGGCATCATCGGGGATCGGGACGGCCTCGGCGAACGGGACGGCGACCTCGTCGAAACCCCGCGCCGCCGAGATCTCCTCATAGAGGTCTCGGCGGTTCTCGGCCGGGAGAATCTGACGTGCCCCGTCGAACGCCGCGGCCACGACCGTGTCGTCCCAGTCGGGCTGCCGGCCGGTCGCTGTCGCAAGATCCCATGTGTGGACGGTCAGCTCGGAAAAGTAGGACGCCAGCACCTCGGCGCCGTTCCCTGCGATCCACGGCAGAGCCATGGGTCGTACGAGGACGGCGTCGTCGCTCCAGGCAGCCGCGGCCCGTCTCCCCGACTCTCGCCACGCATCGGTCCAGCGATCGTCGGCGACAGCGGTTTCGGTGACTGCGAATGGATCGTCGCCGCGGCCGAGCGCGGTAATTCGGTCAAGCACACCGACGAGGTGGGCGAGCAAGGCTCGCACATCCATCTCTGTGCATGGCGTCGGATCCGTGAGTTGCGATGGCTGGACGCCGGCGATGACGGCCGCGCCGGTGGCGATGGCACGGTCGAGGATGAGCCGGGGATCCTGGAGGTAGCCCGTTTGGGAACCGGTCGGGGTGATCATGGCGTTCATTGTGCGGACCGAAACCGGTCACCTAGTGGCCGGTTTGATGGAAGTGTGATCGGGTGCGAGCAGACCGGTTAGTGGCCATCCTCCTGCTGCTCCAACAACGCGAGCAGGTCACAGCTTCGGAGGTCGCTCTGGAGTTGGAGGTTTCCGAACGGACCGCCCGCCGCGACCTCGAAGCGTTGTCCGTTGCCGGGCTGCCGGTGTACTCCGTGCAGGGCCGAGGGGGCGGGTGGCGCCTCCTGGGCGGCGCTCGCACCGACCTCTCGGGGCTGACGGCGGGCGAGGCTCGGGCTCTGTTTCTGGTAGCCGGACCGGCGTCGACGGCACCCCCGGGCGTGAAGACCGCGCTGCGCAAGCTCGTACGCGCGCTCCCCGAGCCCTTCCGGGAGCAGGCCGAGGCGGCCGCGACATCACTCGTCGTAGACCCAGGACATTGGGGATCCAGCCGGCACGAGCCCCGACGACCCCGGTTCCTCGATGAACTGCAAGAGGCGGTGATCCGCGGCGTCCAGGTACGGCTCGGCTACGTCGACCGCAAGGGCTCCGAGACCGAGCGGACCGTCCACCCACTGGGCATCGTCGCCAAGGGCTCAACGTGGTATCTGGTCTCCACGACGGAGGCCGGTCGACGGACCTTCCGGATCGACCGTGTCTCATCGGTCGAGTTGACAGACGATTCCGTCCAACGACCCGAGGGATTCGACCTCGCCGAGAGCTGGCGCGAGATCGCCGACGAGGTCGACCGAAAGCGCACCCCCTTCGAGGCCCAAGCCACGTGTGCTCCCGACGCGCTCGGCTTGCTCCGGATGGCACTTGGGGTTCGTCTCGAAGTTGGCGGTTCCGCGCCCGACGGTCGGATCGAGATCGTCATCCGGGGCCGCGACGAGTACACCCTCGCAGGCGAACTCGCCGGGCTGAACGATTGGCTCGAAGTCACCGGTCCGCAAGGGGTGCGCGACCATCTCGCTTCGATCGGCCTCGCGCTTGTGGCGCGGTACCGACACCAACCTCGACGTGCCGGTCCGGAATAAAGTTCGCACCTAGGCCACTTGGCTCAGGAGTCGCACTTCCCCGACTCAGGAGCTTCCACATGACCCGTCCCGTTCGCGTCGCAGTGCAGATCCAGCCCGGTGGCACGCCCGACTACCGCACCTGGCGCGACGCCGTTCTGGCCGCCGACGACCTCGGTGCTGACGTGATCTTCGGTTACGACCACTTCCACCGCCCGGCGATGCAGGCCCTCGTCGACGGCAAGCCCATCCTGTTCGACGAGCAGCCCGACGTTTCCAACTTCGAGGGCTGGACCGCGCTCGCGTCGTGGGGTGAGATCACCTCGCACGCCGAGATCGGGCTCCTCGTCACCGGCGTCGGTTACCGCAACCCGGACCTGCTTGCCGACATGGCACGCACCGTCGACCACATCAGCGGCGGCCGGCTCATCCTCGGGCTCGGCGCCGGCTGGTACGAAAAGGATTACACCACCTACGGTTACGACTTCGGCACCTTCGGCTCCCGCTTCGATCTGTTCGACGAGAGCCTGATCCGCATCGAGAACCGGCTGGCCGCGCTGATCCCGCCGCCGGTGCGCAAGCTGCCGATTCTCATCGGCGGCACGGGGCCCAAGCGTTCGCTGCCCGCCGTTGCCCGGCACGCCGACATCTGGCACGCCTTCCAAGACCTCGACGCGTTCCGCAGGTACAGCGACCGCGTCGACGAGCTGGCAGCGGCATTCGGCCGCAACGGCGCCGACATCGAACGCTCGACGCTGTGGCAGAACGCCGACAGTGCCGATGCCTTCCGCGAAGCCGGCGTCACGTTGTTCCAGACCGAGCTCACCTCCGACGACGGGTACGACCTCACGTCTCTCAAACAGGTGCTCACCTGGCGCGACAACGGGTGACGGTAGTCGATTCGCGCCGAGGAGGAGAACGGGCGGCGTGGCGCTGCGCACAGTCGTCGGCTCGGCTCATACGCAGGATCAAGGCGACCGCGTCTTCCGAGTGGAGTGCCGGAGTCAGAACTTTCTGCAAGAGCAGGCCACGAATCGCGGCAGTAGCGACGGTGGCCATGTCCAGCGCTTCCGTGGCGTCGTGCCCGTCGCGTTCCGCGAGTGAGGCCAGCGTCGCGGTCAGGTCGTCGAGCGAATCGATGAACTCACGAAAGTCTTCTGGGCTGTAAGCGGCGAGCCCCACGACGTGAAAGAAGCCGCGGATGCGTGACAGCTGCGCGGGCCGCGTGTAGGTCCGCCAGATCGCCACGACGAGGTCGCCAAAGGTGCCCTGCTGAGCGGTCTTGAAAAGCGCCTCGTTGTCACGAGATCGCTGCACCGTGAGCATGGCCGCCAAAACGCCCGACAGTGACCCGAAGTGGTACCGCAGCAGGGCGTGGCTGGTCCCAGCTCGAGTGGCGACCTCCCGCAGCGACACCTCCGGCGAGGGAAGTTCCCCCTCGAAGGCGTCGAGAAGCCGAGCCAGGAGCCGGTCGCGTGCACCGACGTTGAGTTCCTCGCTTGACAGCGCCATTCCCGCAGTTTATCCATTGGATAAGAGTTATCCAATGGATAAACATCACTGAGGGCGCCGCGCTGCGAGGCCCGCCGAGTTGCGAAGGACCTTTGATGAGCTCCATGTGGCACGGCTGTCTCGCCGACACCGACTATTTCGAGATGCGCTCCAGGGGTGGGCAGGACTACGGCGTGTGGGTGACCACGCCGCCCGGCTACAACCGCGCCACGGCGCGAGTGCCCGTTGTGTACGTGCTCGACGGGAACTGGGCCGTGGGCCTGACGGCTCCGCTCATCGTCACCCAGATGGACCCGATGCAGCGGATCCAGCCCTACATCCAAGTCAGCGTCGGCTACGCGGGCGAGCAGGCACAAGACTGGGATCGGCTGCGCAACCGAGACTTCGTGCCACCGGGCGAGCCCATCGCCAAGGAACTTATCGATGCCGTCGAGATGGGGTTGGAGACCGGTGCGAGAACCCGAGAGGAATCCGACGCCTACCTGGCCGAATTACGCGACACTCATGCCGACGTGTTCCTGAGCTTCCTCACTTCCGAACTGCACCCGCGGATCGAACACGACTATCACACAGCCGCAAGCGGTCACGGCCTTTTCGGCTACTCCTACGGTGGACTTTTCAGTCTCTACACCTGGCTCACCGGCAGCACCGTCTTCGAGAGCATCGCAGCGGGCAGCCCAGGCATCATCTCCGAAGACAGTCAGATCTTCGCCCAGCTCGACGAGTTGGGCGAAGACCGGCGTGGCACCAAACTTCACGTAACTCTCAACGACAGAGAGCTTCTCGGAGACCTGGCCGTCTACCAAAGCCTCGCGAAGAACACGGCCACCGTCCTCCATCGCCTCAAGTCTCGCAACGAAGCCGTCACCAGCGAGATCCTGCGCGAAACGCACGTGACTGGCGTGCAGGCCTCGTTCCTCAGTTACCTCAGGACCTGTCGGCCTCTGTGAGTGCGATATCGGCCCAAACACGGTGGGCCCAGGTGGACAATGGCTATATGTCCACTGCGCTCTGGATCCTGGTCGCGGTCCTTGCCGTCGGCATCATCGCCGGCGGCTTGCTGCGGATACGGGCCTGGTTGCAGCGGCCGGCCCCGCCCGAGATCATCGAGGCCGCGCGCCGGCGCAACGAGCAGGACGATCGCTCCCCCGATTGACATATCTGGGTCTGGACGGTTGCTCGCCGAGAACTCACAACGGATCAACTTTTTCCTCAGCTGGTTTCAGCATGGGAACCTGTGGGCGCCCGACGGTCAGCCACACTAGGACACGCACCCGACGCGATGGAGGAACGATTCCGGATATGAGCCGCAGCCTCAGCGCCGCCGAATTCGATTTCATCATCGTGGGAGCAGGGAGTGCGGGTTGCCTGCTCGCCAATCGGCTGAGCGCGAACCCTGATCACCGCGTGCTCTTGATCGAGGCCGGCGGCAAAGACAACTGGTTCTGGATCAAGGTGCCGGTGGGCTATCTGTACACAATCGCCAACCCCCGCACCGACTGGTGCTTCACGACTGAGGCCGATCCAGGTCTGGCCGGCCGCAGCATTCACTACGCGCGGGGCCGCGTGATCGGCGGCTGTTCATCGATCAACGCCATGATCCACATGCGCGGCCAGGCAAGCGATTACGCCCTGTGGGCACAAGCCACCGGTGATGACCGCTGGCTGTGGGGCGGCCCGGACGGTCCCGGCGAGACACTCACGATCTACAAAGAGTTGGAGGACTACTTCGGCGGAGCCGACGAGTGGCACGGCGCCGGTGGAGAGATCCGCGTCGAGCAACCGCGGGTGCGCTGGAAGATCTTGGATGCCTGGCAGGCCGCCGCTGCCCAGGTGGGCATTGCCCCGATCGACGAATTCAACCGGGGCGACAACTCCGGCAGCGCCTACTTTCACGTCAACCAACGACGGGGCCGCCGCTGGTCGATGGCCGATGCTTTCCTGCATCCCATCGCTCACCGACGCAATCTCACCGTCTACACCCAGACCCAGGCCTTGGGGCTGCTGATGGATGAGCAGGTCCGCGACGATCAGCGACGCGGTGCCTGGACCACCGCTCAGCACCGCGTCACCGGCCTGCGGCTGCTCAAGGACGGCCAGTGTATCGACGTCCACGCCCGCCGGGAGGTGATCCTGAGCGCTGGATCCATCGGGTCGCCACATCTCATGCAGACCTCGGGTCTGGGACCGGCCGAGCTGCTCACCCGGCATCAGGTGCCGGTGGTCGTCGATCTGCCGGGAGTGGGCGAAAACCTCCAGGACCATCTGCAGCTGCGAACGGTCTACCGCGTCCAGGGCGCCCGGACCGTCAACACGCTGTACCGAAACTGGATCACCCGTGGCGGCATGGGACTTCAGTATCTGACGCTGCGATCAGGACCCATGACCATGCCACCCTCCACGCTGGGGGCTTTCGCGAAAAGCGATCCGGCGCTGGCCAGTCCCGATCTGGAATGGCACGTGCAGCCGTTGTCGTTGCCCAAGTTCGGCGAACCGCTACACCGTTACGCGGCGATCACTCCCTCGGTCTGCAACCTTCGACCCAGCTCGCGCGGCCACGTGCGCATGGCCAGTGCAGATCCGCTGACCAACCCGAAGATCTCCTGCAACTACCTGTCGACTGACGCCGATCGTCAGATCGCCGTGCGCGGCCTCCGGATGACCCGGGAGATCATGGCGGCGCCGGCCCTGGCGCGCTACCGTCCGGAAGAGCTGCTTCCCGGCCCGCAACTGGTGAGTGACAACGATTTGCAGCAGGCGGCCAGTGAACTCGGAACAACGATCTTCCACCCGGTGGGTACCTGTGCGATGGGATCCTTTGATACACAAGGCATCCCGACGTCCGCTGCTGCGGTGCTCGACACCGACTGTCGCGTGTATCGCGTCGCCGGCCTTCGCGTGGTTGACGCATCGGCGATGCCCACCATCACGTCCGGGAACACCAACGCGCCGGTCATGCTGATCGCAGAGCGCGCAGCGCGGGCGATCCTGAGCTGAACCGTCGCAACCGAGTGGTTCCCGGCACAGCGAACGAACGCATCGACACGCCGGTCAGGAATAAACCCTGCGCCTGTTGACTAACCGAGACCTGCCGTCCGACGGACTACGGCCAGGATCTCGCTAAACCTGGCGGGGCGTCATCCAAGGTCGTCTCACGTCTGAAGTGACGAGGTCGGTCCGTTCGTTCCCCGCAGTGCCAGCGTCTAGGCGCGCCACGTGATGAAAATGTCTTCGAGTACCCGCGGTCGGCCGGTGCGCTGCGCGGTCGTTCGTGAAGCGTGGTTGTGTCGGTCGATCGTGCCGATCAACAGTTGGTCGACGTCGACGGCCATACAGCGGGCCCATGCGGTTTGGGCTGAGGCAGCGTATCCCTGGCCCGCGTGGGGCTCGCTGATGACCTCCTCGTGGATTTCCTCGCCGGAGATCCATCCGATTGCACTGGGTACTACGGCCAGGGCTCCGATGGTCGTGTTGTGCGCCCGTATCGCGCGTAGTTGATCGCTGAAGTGCCAACGCCGCAGATCTTCCGGTGCAGCTACGGAGAGATTGTTGGCCAACGTTGGGTCGGTGGCAGCGAGTTCGGCGTATCGGGCGTTGACGAGTGAGATCGCGTCGTCGGGGTCGCCGAATGGGTGGAGCCTGACCCGGCCGTCGGCAGGTGCCATGTCCCGATATGGAGCGACGTGAATGGTTCGGTCGAGGATGACATCGGGGCGGTCGGCGAAAAGCCCGGGCGCCGTGCGTAGACGGAGATAGCGGGCGTTGAAGCCTGCCCATTCGCGGACAACGCATTCGGTGAGGTCGTCGATGTCGTGGAAGTTGTGGGCGAGGACGTCGACGAAGGGGCGTGCGGTGTTGCGTGAGTAGAACCGAATCCCACCGAGTAACTGTCCATGTCTGGTCCGCACGTGCCGGTGGGCGTAGTCGAGGACCGCAATGCCGGGCAGCCGCAGCTGGGCCGCGAATTGCTGGGCAAACTCGACGTCGTCGACGAGGTTCCTCTGCTCAGCAAGCCAATTAGCCACCTTCTGCTCACCGATCGTCGAGCCGAACAACTCATTCGCCAATTTGACCTGGTCGCTCAACGACGACCACTGACTGAGGGGCTGCATCCCCACTAGCATCCGCACCCAGCCAGGTCTGGCCAACTGTTTTACGGGGCTTCATGTCTCGCTTCTAAATGGAAGCGGTCAGATGCCGTCTCCTCTTGGTGCCCGCCGGGATGGGTTTCGAGTGCCGGCCGTGGATCGGTCAGCCCGGTTCTGGTGTTCGGTCGCGAAGGATTGCCGGATGGTCGAAGTTGTTGTTGTCGATCAGGATGTGTGCCCGCCGTTGGGGATCGCATTGGCGGAAATACTCACGTTGTCCCTCGATGTATCGACGCATGCGCGGGTCTTCGGGGTCGGACGGTGTCCCGTCCCGCAGCGCCATACGCTTGGCGGTCTCGGTGAACGTGACGTCGAGGAAGACGGTGAGATCCCACTGGGCGCGGAGTTCGACGCGCTGCAAGAAGATGCCGTCAACCAGCAGTACCGCTGTGGGCTCAGCGATCTCAGGGTCCGGGTAGAGGATTTCGTCGGTTTCATGACTGTAACCGGCACGCCGGAAACGCCGGGAGCCTCCGGACGAGAACGGTTCCAACACATCACGGCGAAATCGGTCGTAGTTGTAGGAATCTGCCCAAAACCCCAGCGGGGAGTCGCGTCCTTGCCGATAGCGCACTGCGCGGCTGTTGTGGAAGTCGTCCACGGAGATGCGCACCGTGGCTCGGCGATGCCTGCTCCGCAGAACGACGGCGAGCTGGTCGGCGAAATGGGTTTTGCCGGCACCGTCGGGGCCATCGATGGCCACCCTGGGACCGGGTAGCGGCATCGCCGCGATGCGGTCGGCCACTTGATTCACCACGTACGAGGCCGGGCTGAGCGTCATGGGTCGATGACCAGATTCGACATCAGACCATCATCCGACAGGCTCGGCGCCGACGAAGCCAATTGAAATGGTCGTCACCGACCAGTGTGTGAGCTCCGGCCGTTGCGCCCGCCCTAGATTCGAGCGCTGCACTCGATCAATTCGGCTGTCCCGAAACCCAAATCGGTCATTGCGACCAGATGGACTCCGGTGGAATCCCAACCGAGGTGGTCGGCGAACAAATCCGGTTGACTCGCGCCGACCGTGTCATAAGGATGCAGCGATGCCCACGAACAACGATGACGTCGTCCTGCGAGCGGCTCGCAGACCTGACGACTACCCCCGGCTGGTCGAGATCTGGCGAAGCGCCGTACATGCGACGCACGATTTCCTCGACGAGTCCGACTTCCAGCGCATCGAAAGCAATCTCGCCTCCGCATACTTCCCCGCCGTGACGCTGACCGTCGCCGAACGCGACGGACTGGCCGTCGGTTTCGCGGGCACCGCGGACGGCAACCTCGAGATGCTGTTCGTCTCAGACGAAGTGCGCGGCAGCGGAATCGGAAGCCTGCTGCTCGCCGAGACGATCGAGAAGGACAACGTCACCAAGGTCGACGTGAACGAGCAGAATTCGGGAGCGCACGGCTTCTATCTGAGCCGCGGGTTCACCCAGGTCGGTCGCAGTGAACTTGATGGCGACGGCAGGCCGTATCCGATTCTTCATCTTGCCCTGCCTGCGCGCGTGAAAGTGAGCAGCGACTGACTCGCCCATAACCTGTCACACCCGCCTGCAATACGGGCGCCACGTCCGCGACCAGGACCTCAGCCATCGCCCGTGACGAGCTGTGGCCCACGACCAACCGGCGGTGCCATCGGGCGGGATTCACGTGATCCGGCACGAAAGCGGTTGTGAGATAACCGAATCGAGGATTATCGCGGTAGTGCGCCGCTGCCGGACAACAGCGCCCCGCCCCTCGTCCAGATCCCAACCGTGGCGCTGATGGCAATCGAGGCCGTCGGTATCCATCACCAGATGCTGGCCGGCCACAGGTCTTTGGTGATCGACTGGTCTACAGACCGGACGGCACGACCTTACCGTTGATCGTCACCTCGACCTCACCGGTCTTCGTGTTGTACGAGACCTTTCCGTGCTCGAACGTCTCCACGAGCAGATCGTCGACGGCGTTCTCGTCGCTGGTCGGGGCGCCCAACGGACCCACCGACCCGTTTTCGCCGGTGACCGCAGGCACGCCGTCCGCATCGCGCGGGACGTTCCAGGCCTCCCGGATCTTGCCCCAGGTGATATACCCCGGCGTGCCGGCGTCGCCGTTCTTGGCGGTGATCACGCCACCCTGGAACTGTTGGAAGAGCACACCGCTCTCCCGCGCTCCGGCGTTGCGGTCACCCGTCAGTGGCTTGCCGAGGGCGTCCTTCTGGCTCTGGGTTGCCGACGCGTACTTGGCGGCGATTGGGCCCGTGAGTGTCACCTCAACGTCGCGCTCCCCGATGAGCTTTACCTCGGCGGGCTGCCCTGGAGTTTCAACCGTAGAGGTGACGATCAACGAGACCTGGGGCGACATCGGCGAATCGACAGTCTGATCATTGCTGCAGCCCACCGTCATCAGCGCGACGGCGGCCAGGCCGACCAGTGCTGTGTGGCGGTGTGTCTTCGTCCCCATGAATTCCCTCTCGCGGCGTCGTCTGGCGGTCACGTTGCGGCTGTACCCCGCCCGGCCGGACTATAACCGAACCACTTGAGTGGCGCAGGCGATCGTCGTCCAGTCGCCTGTTCTACCTGAGTCAGTGGATCTCGAAAGCTGTCGTCTCTAGGTGCACGGATATTGCCCATTGAGTACGCAATTCGCGGGTGGCGAGTAGAAGCCGCTCAGCACGCCTCTCATGCCGCCTTTGGCCGTACCGCCAGGCGCAATGATGCGATTCCAGTTCGCGGGGGTGAGAACATAGTGCGTGCCGTAGCGAGTAAAGTTGCTGCTCCACGTGTGCGAGATGGATTCTCCTGCCGGCAAGTCGAATTCGAGCCGCCAATCCGTCATCGGAACCGCGCTCGCATTGACGATGGTGAAGTGGGCGATGAAGCCGGTCTGCCACGTCGAGGACACCGACAGCCTCGCCGCGGCCGCCGCGGCATGAGCGACCGGGATGTTGACGAGTCCGGAGGTGGCAACCGTCAACGCCGCCAGCATTGCGTAAAGCGCTGCGCTCCAGCGCTTCACGAAGTTGTCCCGTCGAGCCACAGCAGCAAACCCTAAAGCCGTGTCATCGACAAGGGCGCCCGCGTCGCCGATACGCTGCGCTACCTTTGCTCAACTGAAACCGTCCCGATACCTTGGCCTTCACGTCGCGAACCCGGCAGCGAACGAGTGGCCGGACGCAGGACGCGGATAGTGAGGCTCGAATCGCCGGAAACGCCACGACCACCCGCGGCCCTGCGGTGACACTGTTGGACGTGACGATCGCTGAGGACGTCAAGGCCGAACGGGCCGCATTCGTGGAGTTGCTGATCGACGTGGGCCCGTCGGCTCCCACCGGGTGCGGAGGCTGGACTGCACTGGATCTCGCAGCTCACCTGGCTGGTGAGGAGCGCAATGGTGGACTGACGACCTTCATCGCCCGGTCGCTGGTGGCCCGTGGGGTTCGGATGCCGGCCGCACCGAGGCTGGTCGGCACGGCAATGTGCTTGGAGCGACGCCACGGGTTCAGCGCATTGGTGAACCGGCTGCGCCGGCCCATTCCGCGGCTCCTTCTGCGGCCGCACGTGGCCCCACTGACCCTGTTCGAGTACTGGACGCATCACGACGATCTCGTCCGCGACAACACCGGAGCCCACGCCATGCCGCCGGCGCTGACCGAGGCGATTCCCCTCGTACTGCGTTATCAACTCAAGAAACTGCCCGCCGGTGTCCGGGTGACCCTCGGCACCAACGATGACCTCTACCGATGGTCGGTCGGGCCGAAGTCGGGTCCAGAAGTCACTTTGGCCGGCTCTCCCCCGGACCTGGTCCGGTGGCTGTCGGGGCGTTTGGCACCAGGCGAGATCGCGATGGCCGGACCCGATATCGCCGTACAGGCAGTCCGTGCGTTCACGGGGCACGTGTGACCGCGGGAGGCGATCGCCGAGACCGTGGCCCCCACAGGGGCTGGCGGGCCGAGTTTCCAGTAGACCCGGACCCCGGGCGTCAGGTTGCCGGGTGCACCGTGGCGCCGGCGGCCCGGCTGTACAAGTCTGCGGCCGCACTCATCGATGCCTTGACGGTGTTGTAGTAGTGCGTTCCGACCCCGCCGCGGTACTTGCGCAGCTGCGGGTTCTGCGCAAGCGTGGCTGCCAGCACGGTGTCGCTGGTGATGCCGTACTTCTTGAAAGCTTCGGTGAATCGGGCGATGAACCGGGCGATCGCCTTGTTGGGGTCTTGGCGGTCGGCCACCGTGCCGAAGCTGGCCTTCTCCTGGAACAGGCCGATGACCTCATCGGCAGCGCTTCCCGGGCCGCCGTAGGCCTGGATACCGCCGGACGCGGTCGGGCGGAAACTGGACTCGATGTTGGCAGTCGCGATGACGGTCTTGATCTGGTCCTCACTCAGCCGGGCCGCCCGGCCCTGGCTCACGATGGCTCTCACGATGTCCTGAGCGTTGGAGTCTTTGGTCACGACCACCGGTGCGGGGATGATCGCCGCAGCCGGTCTCGTGGCGGTTTCGCCGGCCGGCGGATGCTCCAGTGCGACCGCCGGCTGCGGGTGCGCCGGCTGAGAAAGCAGAGTGGCCCCGCCCAGGCCACTGGCGACCAGAAGGGTGGCGGTGATCGTCTTTGCGCGTTCCCGTTTTCCGAACGTCTCTGCCGGTCGGTCTATTTTCGGCATGGTCGTGCCCTCCTCTGTGGGGGTTTGAACTTGTGGATTCGTGTGGCGGACACGAACACCCCCCTCCAACCCCGCGTGTCAGCGCGAAACCAGGGTTGAACTGCGCACCAGGCACTACGCGGAGAAACACCGCCCGACCAGATGCACGCCAGCAAGAGTTTGCTGTTGGGATACAGCTGCTGCGGTACAGGAACCAGCCTGCCGCCGACATGTCACGTTTGTGGCAACCACCACCCCTGTTGCCACACTGTGATTCATGCCACTCTGCCAGGTACTACGGCATCGTAGTTATTAGCCACGAACTGTATGGGAACATTCGCAAACTGGCAAAACCCACTATCGTCGGGGCCACTGGAAGCGTGATCACATATGACCAACGATTGACTCTCCGTTTGCCATCCGACTTGGCTTCGTGACCGAAGGCTCCAGGCGTCCTTCGCTCGGATGAGACCATCGCAATGTGGCCGATCTAGAACTTCCTTCGGGCGTACGGGCACTCGTCTTCGACGTCGGCGATCGGCCGCGGGCCCTGGGGCTACCTCCATGCCCGACTTCCAGAGGCCAAAATCGCTGACCTGCAACTCAATTCACTTGCCGAACTGACGGACGCCCTAGGTCGTCGCGCAACGCCCCGATCGGCGACACCACACGGTCACTGTGGTCCACCCAAACAGCGTCACTGCCCCTGAGCGTGGGGACAAGCAACCGCCGACCGTCCGAAGGCCACTGCACGAACTCGTAGCCGGCCAGTTGGTCCTGCACCACGGACGCGACCCACACCATGGCCTGCGCGGGAGTGGTGTCGAGTGCGAATCCCCGACCAGCCGAGAACGAGCCCAGGTCTGCGTCGTCGGTCAACGCCGTCAGTCCGATCGACACCCGACGATCCGGAAACACGCTGAGTGCCCATTCGACACCGTCGAGGCCGACGGTTCTCCCCTGCCGCCGACAACCAAGATCACTCGCAACTGCGGCTAACGCCGCGACCCATTCACCTGGTACGCCAGCTGCCGCCTCACCGACCAACGACACCCGCCACTCGCGGACGGCGCCCGGGACCATCATGTTCCTACTGTGTCAGAGTCAAATGTCTTGCTGCACATAGAACCGGGCAGGTTTGAAGTCCCGCCGTTTGGCTACCCGGAAAGACCGAACGCAATCACTCCTGGACAACAGGAGAATCGCGGAGGGAGTTCGACGTGGCATTCACGCAGATCGCATTGAAAACAACGGTAGCCGCTGCCGGGATCGCGGTGGCCGGAGCCTTGGCACCACCGGCATTCGCCGATCCGGAAACCCTGCAGTTCGGCCAAACGGCAGAAGTTCCCAGCCTGAACGGCGCCATCGATTACACCGTGAGTAACTTGCAACCCAGCGGCCACAACGACGGGATCTGGTACTCGGACGTCACGGCTCGGGCCGTGAGTGGGTTCCCGACTCGAAACATCGCCGATTTCAACGCGCGGGCGGTGAACAGCTCTACGTACGCGAACATGAAGGGCAACCAGACGGACGGGCTGCCCAACCAGCCGATCGCTATGGGCACACAAACAAGCGGGCGGGTTTACTTCGACGTACGTGGCGGCACCGCGCCCGACAGTGTTGTTTATCGAGATGCCGCAGGCACCGAGAAGGTGGTCTGGAAGGGCTGATCGCAGTCGCTACCACCTCCCGCGCATCATCCCCGATCATGGTGCGACACAGGCCGATGATTTTCGCGGCAAGTTCGAGTCGTCATCACCAGGGCATACGTACGGGAAAGATCCACGGTCGCCATATCGATTGGTCACGCATGCCTCACCGGCAAGGGAGGGGCGATGTTGGACAGTGAACCGGATGCGGTGCTGGGGCCGTTCTCGTCACCTGATGCCCATGTGACGCCGTGGGCGTCGGCATTGGCGGTGCTCGGTGAGGCGCAGGTCTTTTGGCTTTCCACGGTGCGACCCGACGGGCGACCGCACGTGACCCCGTTACTGGCGACGTGGAGTCTCGGTGGGATGTGTTTCACGACCGGCGATCAGGAACGCAAGGCGCGCAACCTCGCCAACAATCCGCACTGTGTGCTGACCACGGGCACGAACGCCCTGACGGGTGTCGACGTCGTCATCGAGGGTGTCGCCTCCGCGGTGGATGACCGCTCCGAGCGTGAGCGTGCCGTCACGGACTTCGAACGAAAATATGGCGCGCACCTGACCAGTCCCGAGGGCACCTGGTATCGGCTGGGCGAGGCCGTGATCGCCGGCGCTGTCAGGCTGTTTCGAGTGGCCCCGACTGTCGGCTTCGCGTTCGGCAAGCTGCCCACGTCCAGCCAAACTCGCTATACGTGGCCGAGCCGGTGACGCCGATGCCCGCGTTGCAGGAGAAAGTCCAAAGCGTCCTCGACGAACTCATCGCTACCGGTGCCGAAACCGGCTTGCAGGTTGCCGTGTATCGCTACGGCGCGCTGGTGGTCGATGCTGTCGCCGGACTCGCCGACAGCCAGACCGAACGCCCGGTGACGTCGCAGACGCCGTTCTTCAGCTTCTCGGCCGGCAAGGTCATGACGGCGACGGTCGCTCACCTGCTCGTCAGAATTGGTGCCCTCCGATATGACACGCCATTGGTCGATCTTTGGCCGGAGTTCGGTGCCCACGGCAAGGCGACGGCGACGCTTCGCCACGTCCTCACCCACTCGGTCGGTGTGCCGGCGATGCCTCGCGTCATCGGCCCCGCCGATCTGGCCGACTGGTCGCGGGTCTGCGGCGCGATCGCCGACGCCGAACCGCGGTGGCGACCTGGGACCAGGACGGGCTATCACGCGTTCACCTTCGGCTTCCTCGTCGGCGAGGCCGCACGCCGGGCCACCGGCGAACCGATGCGGCACCTCCTGCACAAGTGGGTCAGCGATCCCCTGGGCCTCGACGGTGATCTCTTCTTCGGTGTGTCCCGGACCGACCTGGCCCGGCTGGCGCGACTCGAGGACTCCGCACCGCCGGCCGCCGCATCTGACGCCGCTGGCGTTCTTGCGCCGTGGGAACGGCAACCGATCGCGGCCATGGGCAACAGTGCCGACATCCTGCAAGCCGATATCCCGTCGGTCGGCACCTTCACCGCACGCGGAATCGCGGCGATGAACGCGGCGGTCCTCGACGGTCGACTCATCGATGCGGATCAGCTCGCAGAGCTGACCTCGCCGGCCTTCGAGGGCACCGATCAGGTTTTCGGTAACCATACGAGGTTGGCTCTCGGTTATCCGCTGGGTCGCATCGGCACTCGGCCGGAGGAGACACCGACCACGTTCGGCTGGGTCGGAGGCGGTGGCAGCTACGTCTACGCCGACACCGCCACCGGTACCTCGTTCGCGATGACCAAGACGCGGCTCACGCCCCACTTCAACACCGCACAACGACTCGCAGACCTGGTCGCCGCCGAATTGCGCATCGACACCTAGGAGGCCCTCGTGAAAAGGTTGCGGCGGTGACCGTCGAAGACGACCTCGACTCGCTCTATGCCCTTCGGCCCGAAGAGTTCACTGCGCGGCGCAACGAGCTCGCTGCGGCCGCGCGGAAACGCGGTGACGCGGACGCGGCCAAGGAGATCGCCGGGGCTCGACGACCGACCGTTGCGGCGTGGGTGGTGAACCGGCTGGCCCTGACCGACCAAACGGTACGCCCGAGAGTGGCCGAGCTACACGATGCCCTGCGCGCCGCGCACCAAGCCATGGACGGGCAGCGCATCCGCGAACTGTCCACGGTGCAGCGGCGGCTCGTGCAGGAACTGGCCCGCGCCGGATTCGCCGCCGCGGGCGTGCGGGATCCGGCGGCGGCGGTGCGCGACGACGTCACCGGCACGCTGCAGGCGGCAGTCGCCGATCCCGAGGTCGCAGCACGCCTGGGCCGGCTGTCCAGACCGGAAGAGTGGTCGGGCTTCGGGGACTTCGGAGCGTCCTCCGCGGTGGTCACGCGTGCGCGGTCCGACCCTGGGCCGGCGACGCGCACTTCCCCACCGCCGTCGAAAAAGAAGCGGACACAGCCGGACACCGGTGTGATCGAAGAGGCGCAACATGCCCGCGATTCCGCGGCGTCCGAAGCCGACGCCGCGCGCGCTGCGCTCGACGATGCACTCGCCACGGTGTCCGAGCGCCGGGCCACGGTCACGACCGCACGCCGACGCTACGAGAAACTGCTCGAAACGCTTGCCGCCGCAGAACGTGATGTCGATGCAGCCGCCACGCAGCTGGACGAAGCAGAACGGGCGGCGCGTGCACGCCGGCGCGACATGCAGACTGCCGAAGCGGCTCTCAAACAAGCAGATTCGAGGCTCGACCGACTCGGCGGCGGTGCGACCGGCTGAATACTTAGCCCTTGCGCTAAGTATTGTCCTGATGGATACTTAGCCTCGTGGCACAGTATTCGGTTGAACTCGACGAGGTCTTCCTGGCGCTTGCCGACCCGACCCGGCGGGCGGTGATCCACCGGCTCGGGCGCGGGCCGGCGAGTGTGGGTGACCTGGCCGGCGAGGCCACGATGACACTCCCGTCGTTCATGAAGCACGTGCGGATGCTCGAGTCGACGGGACTGATCGACACCGCGAAGGTCGGCCGCGTGCGCACCTGCAAGCTAAATCGGGAACGGCTCACGGTCGTCGAAGACTGGCTGACCGAGCAGCGGCGCATCTGGGAGGAACGCACCGACCGGCTGGAGCAGTTCGTCACCAAGCCCAAGAAAGGAACATGACATGAACCCTGAACTCGACCTCATCATCGAGCGGATCATCCACGCGCCGCGCAAGGCCGTCTGGGAGGCCTGGACCGACCCGGACAGCTTGGCGCAGTGGTGGATCCCAGCGCCGACGTTGTGCCGTGTCGAGCGTTTGGAGGTGCGCCCCGGCGGCGCGTTTGTCACGCGGATGAGCGACGACGGCGCCCAGTTCGTGCCGCATCTGGATGCCTGCTTTCTGCGGGTGGACGAATTCGAGCGGTTGGTGTTCACCAACGCCGTGGACAGTGAGTGGCGTCCGGCCATCCCGGCTCCCATCGCGATGACGGCCGAAATCACCATGTTCGACCACGCCGACGGCACCGATTACCGCATCGTCGCGCGCCACGGTGACTCGGCCGCCCGGAACCGCCACGCCGAACTGGGGTTCGCCGAGGGATGGGGCACGGTCGCCGATCAACTCGCGCGATTTGCCGAGAGCGCGCGGTGAAAATGCCCAAAATGCAGAGGTGTCAGAATATTTGGTGAACCACCGGCCTGGCACGCGGCCGGGGACTGCCACGCTCGTCTGCGTGAAACTACTGCGGCTCGTACCTCATCGCCACCGCCCCGGACCCGAACTCCCGCCGGCCCACGAGCCTTAAGTCGACATACTTCGACAACCCGGCGAACAGCGTCCGCCCATGGCCCACCAACCTGGGATGCACGACGAACTCGTACTCGTCGATCAATCCCAGCTCTGCCAACGCCATCGGAAGCGTCACACCGCCGACGTACAGTCCGGTACCCGGCTGCTGCTTGAGCTGTGTCACCGCAGCGGCCAGGTCGCCGCGCACGAGTTCCGCGTTCCAATCCACGTGCTCCAAGGTGCTCGAGACGACGTATTTCTTCATCGCATCGATCGTCCGGGCGAAGGGCTCCATCCACTCGGGCCTGGTCCCCGGCTGTGCCGGCGACCGCCACGCGTCCTCCATCATCTGGTACGTCACCCGGCCGAAGAGAAGGGCATCGGCTCTGTCGAACATCTCGATCGCGTGACGGTGCATGTCCGCATTCGGGGCGAGCGCGCGGTGGTCGCAGCATCCGTCCAGCGTGACGTTGATGGAATACCGAAGAGGTCTCATTGCGCTCCTGACGCCCGGCCAAACACGTAGGGTATCGCCGCTGCAGCTGATGGATCATGCCGATTGGCACCGAAATCGTCAGACGCCGAAGGCCTCCGCATAGGCGATCTCACCGCGTGGCGTGGCGTTGTCAGGATTGAGCGCAAGGGCCAGGAAGTTCTGATCCGGCGCCTCGAAGGGCGCGGTGACGCCGAGGCGCGACGCCGGTTCGAACCCGAAACGCGGATAGTATTCGGCGTGGCCGAGTACCACCACCAGGTTCTCCCCCTGGCGTCGCGCCTGCTCCAGCCCGGCTCGAATCGCCGCGGAACCAGCGCCGGTGCGCTGGGCTTCGGGCGTGACAGCGCAGGGACCGAGTGCCAGTGCGGGCTGACCGCCCACGGTGCATCGCGTGAGTAACGCATACCCCACGATCGCGCCGCCCGAATCGAGCGTGACGATCGACAGCCCGTTGATCCAGGCAGTCGGGTCTCCACGGAGTGCGTCGACGAGGTCGGCTTCGAGTTCGGTGGGGAACGCCGCCGCGTTCACCGCGTGAATGGGTCCGATGTCCTCCGGGCGTTCGGCTCGGGTACGCCACGTGTCCAACCTGCTCATCTCCCCCGCTTCCGTGCCACGCTCGAATAGTATGGTGGCCGGCACCTGGGCATCCAGCGAGTTTTTCGCCCTCGAAGCCAGGCCCGTTCGCGGTGTGATCCCCCGGGCGCGCCTTCGTCGTCCTGGCCATTCCTGTCCCCCGGACGTATCGCACTTCCCCGAAATCGGTTTCCGCACCCGCCACGCTGCGGCGATGCCGCCTTGATCTGTACAGCACCGTCCCGTCCTTGATGCAGAATGGAGTGAAAACATATGGGCACCAACAGAATCACCGCCGGATCCGAGCGAACCCTCCTCGAGAACATGTTGGATCGCAACCGCGAGGCGCTCATCGAAACCGCCCGCGGCCTGTCTGACGAGGACGCGCGCCGACGACTCGTGGCGTCGTTGACGACACCCATCTCGTTGCTCAAACATGCCGCCGCCGCGGAACGGATCTGGTTCCAACGCTTTTGGGCGGATCTCGACAAGTCCGAATGCGACGGATACTCCGAGCGTGACGAGGGCACGTTCGCCGTCGGCGACGACGAGTCGCTTGCCGACGTCATCGCCGAGTTCGAGCGCGCGAGCCGGCGGTCACGCGAGATCTCCTCCCGCTTCGATCTTGATGACACCAAGGACAATCCGCGCGAAGGTACGGTCAGCATGCGCTGGACGCTGCTCGCGATGATCGAAGAGTTCGCCCGCCATGCGGGCCACGGTGACATCCTCCGCGAACAGATTGACAACACCATTCCCCCGGTCACGGACGGGATCAGCCGATCGGCACCTTTTTGACCTATGCGTCAAAACCCAAGAGCCCCACGGTTTATCGCCGGCGAAGTTCTCGTTTCAGCCCGCGATCCCCGGTGACCTGCGAGCATGGCTGCTGACGTACCAGCCAAGAGCAAACAGTCGTGGCGACTGTCTGGATCCCGGGACGAAGGAGCGACAGATGAGGTGGGTGATCACTTTGATCGCGCGGGCCACGGCAACCGGAATGACGGTGGCAGCGGGAATTCTGAGCGCAACGGTGCTGGTTGCGGCGACTCCGGCGAGTGCAACGCCAGTGGAGGAGGCAGGCGCCGCGGACGCCCCCGCCGCGGTCGGTCCGTTCATTCAGAATGACCCGGGGTGCGACATGTTCGGGTGGCGGCATCCGCTCTGCGCCGGTGGAGCGTTCGACACGCCGCCTGACGACGGTATACCGGGCGACAACGCCGCCGAGGGCGGGATTCCCGCCCCGGCGATGGTGCCGAACGTCGACGGCTCACTGAGCCCACCCGGCACTCCCGGGGCGATCTAACCGCTGTCCTGACCGGCGCCTGCTGCGGTCTCCCCGTGGCGTCCCAGCGCCCGGGCGCGAAACCGGTGCCATTCGGCCAGCGCGGCCTCGGCGTTGCCGGGCTCAAGAAACTCACCGCTCGCCAGAGCCCGGGCATCGAACCGCTCGGCGAGAGCCATCGCGACGAACGGCGCATCTCCCCCGCCGCGAAACATCAGCGTGACCCCGTTGGTGGGTGCGTCGTCGGGGTCGGTCAACGGCACCTCCACGGTGAAGCCGTCCCCGGTCCCCTGGCCCCAGCCCGTGGCATCCCACACCATGTCGGGAACGAGTTCTCCGAGGGCGGCCCGCACGGCTCCGACCGTCCCGATGTTCTCCGGATCCCAAGAGTCGGGGATCTCATCCGATGCCTTGATGCCGGCGGGAAATCGCATGACGAACACGTCCCAGCTCATGCCATCACGCTAATGGCAGCGGCCCGCCCAACCGTGCACCAATTTCGCTTCGACGGTCGTGATGCCAGGCCCCTGGATAGTTCCGGCCGGGCGACGGCGTTTACGGGATCGGCAGGTCATTTCCACAGCCCTCAGGAGGAGAAGCATGAGCTTGGACAATCTTTCACACCTCGGTAGCCGGGGCGTCGACGAATTGGTTCCGTCGCGCTACGCCGTACAGGTCGGTGATATCGAGGTGCTGGTGATCAGCGATGGGGTGCTGCCCATCACCGCATCGACACTGGCCACCAATGCCGAGTCGACCAAACTGGCAGGCTGGTTGGGCGATAACTTCCTGCCGCCCGAGGTGGTCGATTGGCCGCTGAACGTGGTGGTGGTACGCAGCGGGGACCAGACGATCCTTGTCGATGCCGGCCTGGGTCTGGAGTTCCCGGACTTCCCGCGGGCGGGGCAGACCGTCCAACGCCTCGAAGCTGCCGGTGTCGATCTGGGGTCCGTGACCGACGTGGTACTCACCCACATGCACATGGACCACGTTGGCGGGTTGATCACTGACGGGGTCAAGGAAAAGCTGCGTCCGGACCTGCGAGTCCACGCTGCGACCGCAGAGGCCGAGTTCTGGGAGGCGCCCGACTTCTCCCAAACCGTGATGCCGCAGCCCATTCCGGACGTGCTTCGCAGAGTCGCCTCGCAATTCCTGGACGACTACCGCGGCCAACTGCGGACATTCGAAAACGAGTATGAGGTGGCACCGGGGGTCCTCATCTCCCGCACCGGCGGCCACACACCCGGCCACAGCGTGGTCCGCTTGGCGTCCGGCGGTGAGGGGCTGACGTTCGCCGGCGACGCCGTGTTCCAGGTCGGCTTCGACAATCCCGAGTGGCACAACGGCTTTGAACATGATCCCGAAGAATCCGTCCGAGTCCGGGTCGATCTGCTGACCGAGCTGGCGGCGACGGGCGAGGCTCTGGTGGCCACCCACCTGCCCTTCCCGTCCGTCTGCAGAGTAGCCGTCGCCGGGGATGCCTTCCGGTGTGTGCCGGACGTCTGGGATTACTGAACCTGTCCTCGACCTGTCCGGGCCCATCCTTGCCGCCGGGCCGGCCGTCTCACCTCTTCGGTGGGCCGGCCGGCTCTGGCTACATCGACACGAAGTTGCCGAACCACCAGAAACCCCAACGCTCGATGGCCGGGATCTTGGTCGGTCATCCACCTGCCTGCCGCGTCGCCATGACGACCAGCCCGTATGCCACCGCAAAGCGATGCCCCAGTTTCGCGCCCACGTTGCCCCGCCCGACGCTGACCTCAGGTCCTAGTTGTTCGCTGACCGCCCGGACCAATTCGTCGTCGCCGGCTCCGCCACCGACCAGCAGAACGCCGGTTGCCCCGGGTGCCACCTGCTTCAGACCCCTCATCACGTTGCCGCCGATCACCAGCCGCTTGGCCGCGAGTCGCCAACTACGCCACTCGGTTCCGGACATCCGCGATGTGAACGGCAGTAGCCCACTGGGAGCCGGGGTCAGGAGCCAGCCGGTGCATCGCCCGTTGATCGGCTTGTCGAGAAACTGGCGCCGGCCATGCTCGTCCTCGATGAGCTGGACCGTCACGGCGGTGACGGCCTCGGCCCGCTTCGCGTACTCCGCTGCGCTTCTTGAGATGTCGAGCGCGCAGGCCGTGGCGGTGGTGAGCAGCTGGCCGGCGCCCGGTAGCACGACACGGGCACCATCGGTCACGACGTCGACGGTGCCTCCTCCCACGTCGACGGCCACGACGTCAGAGGTGACGCCCGGAGTGCTCAACGCGCCGACGCGGGCGGCAGCAGCCTCCGATTCGATGTGTGTCACCGCGGCGCCGAGTGCCTGCTCGAGCTCATCGGCGGAGGCAGGCAATGCGTCCGTGCCACCCATGGTGGCTCTCACCAAACTGTCGACCGCAACCGATCCTCGTCGCGAATTGGCCTGGTGGGCAATGTCGGCCAGGTGGATCACATGAGCCTGCCCGGCCTCCTCGTGCGCCAGCGCGGCTGGTTCGGGTAGCCGCTGTCCCGATGTAGCGGGAACCGCTCTGCAGTCGTCGAGGGACACGACGGCACAGGCACTATCGAACAGCTGGTCCGCGATCATCCGCGCGTCGGCTCGTTCCTCGTCACGGAGACCGAAGACGTCGGCGAGCCAGAACGGGTCGGTCAAACGCTGCAGCGGCGCCGTCCCCTGACGGACCTCGACCGCCACCAGTGTCGCCGAAAACAGTTGCCGCACATCGATGTCGTCGACGACCGGCAGGGCGAGCCCGAGCCGGTTCGACACCAGCACCGCCTCGTCGTTCTCGGTCAGCACCGCGACGACGTTCCGGCCCTGCTCGACCGCGGCGGCCACCGCGCCGGCCACGTCCTGGTAACCCCAGTCAGAGGTCGCGCAGGCGACGACCGGCCGGCCCGGGGCGATCGTGTCGAGGTGTTCGACCGGAACGGGGGCACCGACGCCCACCGAGTCACCGGCGGTCGTCGCCGCCGAGCGGGTGGCGATGATGAGTCGCCCGGTGCGGCGGGTCTCCAGCTTGACCCGTTCGACGGAGGAATGAACGGGCGGCGTCGGGGCGAACGCGGCCTGTTCGATCACCAACCCGTGGGTATCGGCGAGCCGTCGGGCCAACTGCGCGGCGCCCTCGACCGCACGCAGTGATCCTTTCCCGCCGCGGGTCGGTGTGCGTGCGCTGGCCAGCACGTCGAGTTCGGTTCCCGCCCGGCACAGAACGACCTCGGTGGTGGCGTTGCCGATATCGATGCCGGCCCAGATGGTCATCGCAGCAGGCCGCGCCGCCGGTAGACGCCGGCGGCCTCGCGGACGAAGCCGGCGCAGATCGGGGCGTCCTGCTCGGCCAGTCGCTCGGCAAGATCCATGAGCTCGGGAAATGTGGACCGTCCCGGCCGCAGCGCCTCGTATGCCGACAACATGTCCTCGGCGCTCAGGGCGGTCATCTCGGCCGCCCGTCGCAGATTCATCGCCAGCTGCACCGACCCGGTGCGTTCGGCGGTACCCGCCTGTGCCAGCAGGGTTTCCCGACTGATCCGGATGTCATCGAGGGCCAGGTCGCCGCTGCGGGCAGCCTCGACGGTCACCTCCGCGAGACTACGGCCGGAATGTGAAGACGTGGTCATGACCTGAGCTCCAGTTCGATCTGGGTGCGGGTGGTTTCGTCGCATCGTTCGGACTGTTCCCGTTCGATGGCGACCATGGAGACCACCTGGGTGTGATACCGCGCGGTGATGGCCTCTTCGGTGTAGGCGTTGCGCATCGGGGCCGGCGTCGCGCCCTTGGCGTGCCGGCCGGCGTTGATCCCGATCAGCCGGTACATCTGCGGGGTGATCAGCGGTGCGACGCTGAGCAATTCGAGGTTGGACAACGGGGTGAGGTCCCGACGATGGATGATCGTGGTGCCTTTGGCCTGCAACCCGACCGCGATCCCGGATCCGGACAGCTGCGCGGCGGACTTCCCGATGGCGCCGAGGTCGATGGTGTCGGTGATGCGGACCAGCCGCGGCACGCACTGCTCCTCTTCGAGCCCGGCCAAGATCTGTTCCAACACCTCATAGATGGTCAGACCGGACAGGGTGCGAAACAGCTTGGTACCGAACGCCGGCGACACACCGATCACGACCTCACGCGGATCGTCGCCGACCTGGGCGGGACCGACCGGCATCAGGCGGTCGGGTTGGGCGAAGGTCGCCTGCTCCTTGGCCAGATCGGCCACCGACCGGGCCTGCCGCACGGCATCGATCTGGGCCTGGCGCTCGGCCGTCGGCCGGTAACCTGTTCCGGGCCCACGGTAGTCGTTCGGATCCTGCAGTGCCGACAGGACGTTCATCTCCTCGTCGAAGATGGCGGCGGTCTGCAGATAGTCGCCGGTGACCCTGGCCTTGGCCATGCCGAGCACGCGGTCGGCGAGGTCGGTGAAACCGGTCTCGGCAAGCGCGGTGACGACATCGAGCACGGTGAGTCCCGACTGGTCGATCATCCTGGCGGCGCTGAGGACCTTGACCCCGTCGGTCTCCGGAAGATCCTTGGAACCTTGCGCCCCCACAACGGCTTCCACGTGGTCGTCGTCGAAGTCGGCGAGGCCGAGGTACTCGAAGACCGCACGGGTGGCTTCGGCGGCCATCCGTCGCATGGCCTCCAGCGTCGTCGGGTCGACCGACCGCAGTCCCCCGTCGACGCCCCAGTCCCGCTGCAGAACCAGGTAGTCATCGAGATCGTCGGCATTGAAGTTCGACGGGCCGAACATGTTGTCGTAGGCCGACACGGACCCAAAGCCGGAGAAGATGAAATCCGACCCGGACAGCAACACCGGCAACGTCCGGCTGGTTCGGCGCATCGTCGACTCGGACATCAAACTGTCGTTGCCACTGCACGACTCCAGCCCGCGCAGCATGACCATCAGGTTCTCGGCGATCAGTTCGCGGACGCCTCCCGGCACCGAGGCCGTGATGCCGGCACCGTCGATCCCGCCGTTCTGCACGCCCTGGGCGCCGATGCCCTTGGCCAGGGCCACACAGCGAGACTCCAGATAGTTCATGGACTTTCGCTCGGCCTGCCCCATGAGCACCTCGGAGCCCGCCCCACTCGACAGCCGCATCTTGATGCCGCGCGAGGCGTACGACGAGGTCAGGAACGCCTTGGACCACGGGGTGTCGTCGCCATCGGTGAAGACCTGCTCGGTGCCGTAGACCGACACCGTCTCGGCGTAGGAAACCAGACCGCGCACACCCATCTCGAGCTCGCGGGCCTCCTCGACGGAGCACTGGGTCAGGGCGCCGGGTGCGGGCACCTGGGAACCGATCAACAACCCGACGGCGACGGCCGGGGCATCGTCGAGCACCGGAACCGTCGCCTCCAGCTCCCGGAAGCCGTACACCACCGCGGTGGCGGCGTCCGCGGCGATCAGCAGCGGATCGTCGAGCCGATTGGTGACATGCGCCTGATTCGCCGGCGTCCGGCGCGCGCGCATCTTCATCATCGCCATCTGGATCTCGACCGGCTGCAACATCGCGACGACGCGAGCCATCTTGGCCGGGGTCAGCCCCGAGCACACCCGCAGCACCTGCTCCCGGGGCACACTCGAGTCCACGATCATCCGGGCCAGGTCGGAATCGTCCATCGCCATCGATCGGGGCGCCTCGGAGTGGTCGACGGCGTACCGCACGATGAACTCGTCGATCGTGTCGAAGCCGGCCGCCGGCGTCGAGTCCATCTCCAACACGGTCCCGTCATCGGCCACCACCCAGGACGGTTCCGGATCGTGGGGCGACCGGTGCGAGATCATCCCCAATTCGGGGTCGGCCTCGGCAAACCCGTCGAGGTTGACGCGCTGTTCGTCCAGCAGCCGAATACGTCCCAACCGATGGTCCTGATCGATCTCCGAGCTGTTCAGGTGCATGGCGCTCGCCGTACCTCTCTTCTCGCGTGATGGGCACAGCATTGACCGGCCGCCGAGCGCGGAACAACGTCGCGCGCCGACCTTCCAACACGTTGTGTGATGCGGCGGGCACATCCGGCGTCCCGTGTGACCTGGCCTACAACAAGGTGTTGGAAAGAGCCCGTGCGCCTCTGGCCGAAGGCTTGCGGTTCTCGCACACTTCATCCCCAGAACTCGACGGAATCCGCGGTCTGCGGCTCCGGTGACAGAGGAGGTTGCCCATGTCCCAGGTCGTCGACGCAGACGACACGCGTAGGCGCGAAACATCGTCGGATGGCCGGCCCGCCAAGTTGCGCGGCAGCCTCGGCGTCCCCGCCATCGTCCTGATGGTGGTCGCCGCCGCGGCGCCACTGTCGACGATCGGCGGCAACGTGCCGATCGCGATGGTGCTCGGAAACACGACGGGCATCCCGGTCGCGTTCCTCGTGGCCGGAGCGGTGTTCCTGCTCTTTGCAGCCAGTTTCGTCGCGATGTCGAAGTACGTCACCAAGCCGGGCGCCTTCTACGCGTACATCCAGATGGCCCTTGGCCGCGCAGCCGGTGCCGGGGCCGCGGTGCTCGCGCTTCCGGCATACATGGCGACACTGCTCGGCGTGGCCGCCTACGACGGCGTCATCCTCGCCGGGCTCATCGAGCGTTTCGGCGGACCCGACATCCCGTGGTGGCTGTTGACCGCGCTGGTGCTGGCGGCGGTCGCGTGGCTGGGTTACCGCGACATCGATCTCAGCGCCAAGGTCCTCGGCATCTTCCTGGTGTCCGAGGTGGCGATCCTGGTCGTGCTCGATCTGGTCATCGTTCTGCAAGGCGGTGAAAAGGGCCTGACGGGTGACTCTTTCACCCCGCAGGGCCTGGCCGGCGGTGTGGGCATCGCGCTGTTGTACGCGCTGTGGGGCTTCGTGGGCGTCGAAGCGACCGCGGTCTTCCGCGACGAGGCCAAGGATCCGGACCGCACGGTTCCGCGGGCCACCTACTGGGCCGTCGGAATCGTGGCGACCTTCTACGCCTTCTCGAGCTGGGCCCTGATCGAGGGCAACGGTGGTCCCGACGCCATCGCGGCCGCCGAGGCCGATCCCGACAACTTCATGGTGAACACCGCGCAGCAATACCTCGGCATGCTGGGCCGTGACCTGACCACCGGCTTCTGGTTCATCAGCGTCTTCGCCTGCGCCCTGGCGTTCCACAACATCGCCTCCAGATACGCCTTCGCGTTGGGCCAGAGCGGCGTTTTCTCGAAGCGTCTCGGCGAGGTGCACGGCCGCCACGGCGCCCCGTCGAACGCCTCGCTGGCCATCACCGTGGCGTCGTTCGTGACCATGGGCATCTTCGCGGCGCTCCAACTGGACCCGGTGCTGCAGATCTTCGGGCCCCTCGGCGGCCTCGGCATCTACGCGCTGGCGATCCTGTGGCTGTTGACCACGATCTCGGTGGTGATCTTCTTCAGCCGCCGCGGCGACTCGACCCGCAAGGTGGTGTTGGGCTCGGCCGCCACGCTCGCCCTGGCCGGCGCCCTGGTGCTGGTCGTGTCGAATCTGACCCTGATCGTCGGTGGCAGCTCCACTCTCGCGCTGATCTTCGGCGCGATGCCGCTGGTGTTCTTCGGGGTTGGCATGCTGCTGAGCCGACGGTCGACCGCGGACCTGTCCTCGGTGTGATCGGTGAGGGCATGCTCGGCGACTGTCCGCAGTCGCCGAGCATGCCCTGTCGTGCTGCGAGAACACCCCCGCTGCGCTGGTACCGTCGTGCCCGGGGGTGTGGGTGTGCCGCCGCGGTCTCGCCGACAGCAACAGGAACACGGGGGCCGACGGTAGATCAGGAGAACGCGCGACATGTCTCGGGAATCGTCGCTGAGCGTGGCGGAGGCCTTGACTGTGGCGCCGTTGGACCGTGGTTCGGTGGTCGCCGGTCATCGCGGTCTGACCCGTGAGGTCGCCTGGGTGGACATCATCCATGCTCCCGCCGAGTCCTTCATCCGCCCCGGCGACCTCGTGCTGTGCACCGGAGCCGATATCCGGCAGCCGGGCAACCGGGAGTTCCTGACCTATCTCGTGTCCTCTCCCGCGGCGGGGCTGATATTGAGCCCACCCCCGGAAATCACCGTCCGCGAACTGCTCAACTCGCTGGTCCCGCTGGCCGATCGTCACGAGTTCCCCGTGGTGATCCTGCCGTGGGAGATCGCCTTCGCCGACGTGCAGAAGAACCTGTTCCCGCTGTTGAGCCCCGGGGCTCCCGGCGCACACGTGGAGATGGCCATCGGCCGACGCCAGCGTGACGACGCCGGCTGGAACGACCTTGCCGCCGCCTTCGCCGAAGCCCTCGACGAACTGGCACTCTCGGCCGGCGTGGCCGTGCATACCTCGGTAACCGACGACCTCGTGATGTGTCACTTCTCCTCGGCCCCGTCGACGTCCACCGTCTCCGTGTTGGTCGCGTCCGCCCAGCGGCTCAGCTCGCTTCCCGAGGAGCTCGTCAGTTGGGCGCTGCTTCCTCCCGTCCACGGGCAGTCCGCCCCGATGACGGCATCGGTGCCCCCGGCGCTGCCCGGCCGGCCGGCCGGTTCACGCCAGTTCGCCGAGGTGCTGCGCCAGGATCCACAGTCCATGGCGACGATCCTCGAGACGTTGCAGCCGCTGATCGACTACGACAAGACGCGTCGTGGGCAACTCGTCCATACGTTGGAGATCCTCCTCAACGAGGCCACCAACATCAGCGCGGCCGCGCGTGCGCTCTACCTCAACCGGCACTCCCTGATGTACCGGATCAAACTCATCGAAGAGCTCACGGGCCTGTCGCTCAAAGACCCCGCCGACCGCTTCCAGTTGGAGGTCAGCGTGCGCGTCCATCAGATCAACGAGGCACGCATCGACGGGCCCGGCCACGGATCCGTCACCACCGCCTGCTTGCCTTGAAACGCTGCTCGAGGCGACCGCCCTTCGTCCGGCGAGGCAATGGTTCAGCATTTTCTGAATACACGATGAGATGTACTGTCGTGCGGGTGGAGACACTCACCCAGGTCGAAGTACTGGCCCGATTCGGTCACGCGCTCTCGGACCAGACGCGGTCCACGATCCTGCTGGCCCTCAAGGATTCCCCCGCATACCCGGCAGATCTGGCCGAGGCGGCCGGAGTGTCCCGGCAGAGCATGTCCAATCACCTTGCCTGCCTGCGTGGTTGCGGTCTGGTGGTGGCAGTACCGGAGGGGCGCCGCACCCGCTACGAACTCGCCGACCCCAAGCTGGCCCATGCCTTGAACGATCTGCTGCAGGTCGTGCCGGCCACCGACCCCGCGCAGTGTGCCGACGCCGCATCCGAGGGGTGCTGCTGATGGACGGCGCCGTCGGCAGACCTCCCGCAGCTCTGGCGCCGGCCCGCCGGGCACTCTTGCAGCGGCGGATCCGATGGTTCGTCGGTGCCACCATCGCCTACAACATCGTCGAGGCGATCATCGCAATCAGCGAAGGCACCCGGGTGTCCTCCACGGCTCTGGTCGGCTTCGGGTTGGACTCGGTGATCGAGGTGTCCTCCGCCGCCGCGGTCGCCTGGCAGTTCTCCGGCCCCGACCCGGAGGCCAGGGAGAAGATCGCCCTGCGGATCATTGCGGTGTCGTTCTTCGCGCTCGCCGGTTACGTCACCATCGAATCGATCCGCTCACTGACCGGGGCTGCCGAGGCTCGTCACTCGTCGGTCGGCATCGCATTGACGGCGGCCAGCCTGGTCATCATGCCCGTACTGTCCTGGGCCCAGCGTCGCGCCGGGCGCGAACTCGGCTCCCGCTCGGCAGTGGCGGACTCCAAGCAAACACTGTTGTGCACCTACCTGTCCGGGGTGGTGCTCGCGGGCCTCGTGCTCAACGCCGCCTTCGGCTGGGGCTGGGCCGATCCGATCGCCGCACTCGTCCTCGCCGGCGTGGCGGTCAACGAAGGGCGCGAAGCGTGGCGCGGCGAAACCTGTTGCAATACCGCCCGTCTCGATACCGACGAGTGCGCTGATGGTTGCCCCGATCGATGAGGTGATGAGGCCGCTCGTCAGGCCTGCTGCGTCCCGAGGGTGACGTCGAGGGTGTGCGACGAGCCCGACGGATCCTCGTAGGTCAACGTGACGGTGTCTCCCGGCGCCTTGGACCGCACGGCCGCGACCAGGGCGTCGGGACCGTCGATCACCTGGTTGTCGAGCTTGGTGATCACGGCGCCCTCTGGCAGGCCGGCGGCGGCGGCCGCGCCACCGTCGACGACTCCTGCGACCGCTGCACCGTGGCTGTCATCCCCGGCGAGCTGGACACCGAGCGACGCATGCCGGACGGTGCCGGTCGAAACCAGTTCGTCGGCAATCCGTTTGGCCTGGTCCACCGGAATGGCGAAACCCAGGCCGATGGATCCGGCGGGTCCGCCTTGCGAACCCTGGCCACCGCCCAACGAGGCGATCGCCGAGTTCACCCCGATGAGGTCACCGTTCATGTCCACCAGTGCACCGCCGGAGTTGCCCGGATTGATCGCCGCGTCGGTCTGGATCGCATTCATCACCGACTGCTGGCCGGTCTGGGCGTCGCCGGTGGCGACCGGGCGATCCAGCGCGCTGATGATGCCGGTCGTCACGGTGCCCTGCAGCCCGAGCGGCGAGCCGATCGCGACGACGTTCTGCCCCACCTTCAGGTCTTTCGACGAACCGAGCGTGATCGGGGTGAGCCCCGAGACGTTCTGAGCCTTCACGACGGCAAGATCGTCGGCGGGGTCGGTGCCGATGACGGTGAACGGCGCCGTGGTGCCGTCGGACATGGTCACGGTCGCCCGCACGGCGCCGCCCGTCCGGCCCGACGGACTGCTCGACGGACCGTCGGGCGAGTACTGATCCTCGCCGGGGAACAATCCGCGCGGCAGACCGGGGAACCGGCGGTCGGGTGCAGCCTCGGCAGACAGCGGCCCTCGGTCGGCCGAGCTGCTGGCAGCGTCGGCGACGACATGGTTGTTGGTGAGGATCAGGCCGTCCTCGCTGAGGACGATGCCCGACCCCTCCGCGCGCCCCTGCCCGGTCTCGACCTGAAGCTTCACCACGCTGGGCAACACCTTGGCCGACACCTGCTCGACCGACCCGGCCGGAGCACTGTTTCTCGGCTGGCTGGGAACAGAACCCATTGTCGGCGAAGGCTTTCCGGCCGGTGCGCTGGCCGGAGCCTGGGCGGCGGGCGTGGATTGGCCGGAGTTGTCCACCAGCGCGACCGCCGTTGCGGCACCGGTCGCCATCGCCACCACTGCCGTGCCGGCAACCAGCACGCCGACACGGGACTTCTTCTTCGGCTGCGCATTCTGCTCGGCCACCTGCGGCTCCAAGGTCTGGGTCATCTCAGGATGCAAGCCGTAGGGAGGGGACGGCTGCCGGTATCCGGACCGACTCCACGGACTCGGATTCTGCTGTTCCGTGGCCCGATTCACATCCCTGCCCCAGTTGTTGCTATCTTGCGACGACTGCCCCGACCACTGATTCACTGCGCATGCCTCTTTCGTTGCGACACCGAGATATATGCGCCGCGTCGGCGCTCACCTAGATATTGCAGCCACCTACTGAGGGTTTGCTGAGAATGAGTTCTGCGCTGGCCAAGACTTTTTCACCGCGACGAGAACGTCGCCAGCCGAGCCGTAGCCAACACCTGTTCGGCGTCGAATTGCTCGAACGTCCCCCCATGTGCGTCAGAGAGTACGGACGTCAGGCGTCGGCGGCTCGAAATGTGTTTCAGGCAAGCGGATTGAGCACCAAGGTGCACAGCCGAGGCAGGTTCCCCAGCGGAATCCAGACCATCACCTGGCGACAGGTTCCCGACGCCTGGCCGATCGGTCCCCCACACACCGGCCACGCTCCAAGGCCCTGACTCTGCAACACGTTGCGGGCCACGCGAATCTGCTCCTCGCGACTCGCCGCGGCGGGCGATCCAACACCTCCGTGGGAGGCCCATGTGGCGGGTGTGAACTGCAGACCACCGTAGAAACCATTGCCGGTGTCAGCTGACCAATTTCCGCCCGATTCGCACTGAGCCATCGCGTCCCAGTTGGGTTCAGCGCCGGCAGTCGGCACTGTCAAGACGGTTTGTGCCACGGCGATCGCACCGGCGATCGCGAGCACCGTGACGACCTTGCGCACGCGCATGTCGATCCCTTCGTGGCGTCGCGCACTGCTGTGCATGACGGTTACGGCAGGGGTTCGCCAAATTCCGCCCCATTCGTGATGCAGAGTTTACCGATGAGGCGAAAGTAAAATAGTCGTGCTAGAGAGTCTAATTATCTTCTTTGAGTTTATTTAATAGTTATGCGCCCCGTGAGGCCGGTGGGAGCAGGATGACACGTGCGGTCGACCCCCGTTATCCCAGATAGTTGGCATGAATAGCGCCGCCCGGAGCACGTGAGCCGCCATGGCAGGTCCCTCACAATCCACGCGCATTACCACTGTGCAAATTGCAAACTACTGCGTATAAAGTTTCAAATGTGCCCGCAGTGATGAAACTGAATTCTGATGCCTATGCGGTTAGTGAGATAGAAGTGAATAGTGTTACAGAACGCTACTCAGGGCGGCAGGCCGCAGCCGGGCGATGATTCCGTCGAGATCGCGAAGGAACATCTCCGGCCGGAAGATGTGGCCGCCCGGGACCTCATGAGCTTCGTGCGGTATCCCGGCCTGACGGAGCCGGTCACGGAACTCCCGCTGGCCGGCCAGCACCTGGGTCTCGTTGACGCTGTCGAACCAGTTGAGTGGATCCGGACTGGTGCCGGCGACCAGGAAGATCCGCTTGTTGCGGTAGCTCTCGATCCGCTCGACCGGGTTGTCCGCGCTGACCCTGGCCTGATCCCAGAACGGAGCGCCGTAGACCGTGCCACCACCCAGGTCCAGAACCGCCGAGGTGATATTCGCCCAGTGCACCACCAGGCCGAAGTCACGACGCAGGCTGGCCGGGCCGGAATGGGCGCTTACCGAGGCGAAGTGGCCGTAGTACTTGGCGGCGTACTTCAGCGCGCCGAAACCTCCCATCGAGAACCCACCGACCCCGCGGCCGTCGTATTCGGCATAGGTGCGGAAGTTCGCCTCGATCCAGGGCAGCAGCTGTGCGATGTGGAACGTCTCCCAGTTCCGGGGCCCGACGAACGAGGTGACCGGGTTGGAGTACCACCCCGCATGGCCACCGTCGGGCATCACGACGATGATCGGCTTGCCCGCCGTCCAGTCTCGGATCCCGATGAAATCGAAGAACCGGAAATCCGCGTCGGTGCCGCCGCCGTGGAACATGTAGAGCACTGGATAGGTACGTCCACTGGTGTGGTAATCGTCGGGAAGCAACACATTGACGCCGGGGTTCCATCCGACGGCGGCAGTCTGAAATCGGTAGTACCACAAGCGAGGATCGCTCTCGTTGCGGTCCACGATCCGCAACCCGAACCCGTCAGTGCGGCCACTGAAGATCACCAGGGTTTGTCCGACGTTGATCGCGCCTGGGTCGGCGATGCCGTTGACACTGGCGATCGGCGGGTAGAACGATGCGTCGCCGTAGAAACGGGCGGCCAACGCCGACAACGTATCCCCCGCTGCCACCTGGTATCGCCTGAGCTCCGGGATGATCAGCGGTTGCCCAGCGTGGATGTCGGCGCCCTCGGAAATGCCGCTCGCCGCGGCGATCAGCCGGCCCAGCTCCGCATTTCCGTAGAAACGCGAGGCGACCGCAGGCAGCGTGTCCCCCGGGGCGCTTTGATATCGCGTGAAATCCGGGAAGACCAGCCGCTGGCCCACATTGACCACATCCGGGTCCGGTATCCCGCTGGCGGCGGCGACCAGCCGATACAGGTCCGCTTCCCCGTAGAAGCGCAGCGCCAACGCCGAGAGCGTCTCCCCCGCCACGACCGTATGAATTCTGACCATGAGTCCCCTCCTTCAGCTGCAACAAGCGCTGGTTGACGGCGAGTCCAGTTGCCCTGATCTCCCCCAAAGTCTAGGCGTGAATCGGTTGACTTCTAAGGCATTACGGACGTTCGGCACGTACGCTCCCCCACGTGTACGTCGACGTGATGACCGTTCCGCAGCCGCTGGCAAAAATCGGTGGCGTTGCCCGCAGCGCCCTTTCCGCCGGATTCTCCGGGCTGCTGCTCACCGAGACGGGCCGCACCGCATATCTCAACGCGGCGGTGGCATCTCAGGCCGCGCCTGGTTTGGACCTCTCGACCGGTGTGGCCGTTGCCTTTCCACGCAGTCCCTTCGTCACGGCGGCAGCGGCCTGGGAACTCCAGGAAGCCACCGGGGGCCGGTTTCGGCTCGGGATCGGCACCCAGGTCCGCACTCACGTCGTCCGACGCTATGGAGTGCCGTTCGAACATCCGGGCCCGCGGCTGCGCGACTACGTGCTCACCGTGAAGGCATGTTTCGCCGCATTCCGCACCGGCACGCTCGACCACCACGGTGACTTCTACGACCTCGACTTCATCACGCCCCAATGGAGCCCCGGGCCCATCGACGTACCCGATCCCAAAGTCGACATCGCCGCGGTGAATCCATGGATGCTGCGCATGGCAGGCGAAGTGGCCGACGGCGTACACATTCATCCGATCGGTGAGCCGGGTTACATCGCCCGCCACGTGTTGCCGAATCTGGCCGCTGGTGCGGCGAAGGCGGGACGATCGCCCGCCCACATCGCCAAGATCGTGCCGGTGATGACGATCGTCGGCGACAGTGATGAAGAACGCGCGAACGAGCGCGAGTTGGTGCGGGCCAGCATGAGCTTCTACGGAAGTACGCCGAACTATGCGTTCATCTGGGACGAGGCGGGATTCGACGGCACCACGGCACGACTGCGGGAACGGCAGAAGGCCGGCGACATCGCCGGCATGGCGGCACAGATCACCGACGACCACATCGCGGCCTTCGCCACCGAGTCGACATGGGACGGGTTGGCAGACGCCCTGACCGCCAAATATCAGGGAACGGCCACTCGTCTCGTGCTCTACAACGCGCTCGGCGGCCCGGAGCGTCTCGAGCGCTACGGCGAGATCGCCCGGCAACTGGCCGCGCGGTGACCTCACCGGACCGGCCACCGCTGTAGCATTCTGCTACGCTGGTTACAGACTGCTACAACGGAGGTCCTGATGACTGAAACCGCAGATCGGGTGACCCGGTTCGCCGCTGACCTCGTGGACAGTGCGGCCGCCGAAGGCGCACGTCAGAGCCGGTCGGCCAAACAACAGCTCGATCACTGGGCCCGCGTCGGCCGAGCCGTCTCGAGCCAGCACAGTGCGGCCCGCCGCAAGGTGGAATCCGCCCTGGCCGGCGAGACCGCGCTGCGCGATCTGACGGTCGAGGAAGGTGCCGTGTTCAACGCCGAGATCGCCGCGTCCATCGAAGAGAGTCTGGCCGCCGCGGACTACGGAAAGATACTGGCGGGCCGCGGGATCACCACCGTCGCGCTCGACGAGAACGGTGAGATCGTGCAGTACCGGCCCGACGGCAGCACCGCGGTGCTGGCCGATCAGCGGTGACGGTCGCCTGCGCTGACGTGGACCGTACCCAACGGTGAAACGCCTCGACCTCGTCGTCGGGTGCAACGGTGCCGGCAAGTCCACCTTCGTCGAACTCACCCTGTCCCGGTTGCTCCCGAACAGTCCCTTCGTCAACGCCGATGAGATCGCCAAGCGCCGCTGGCCCGACGACCCGGCACCGCATTCCTACGAGGCGGCACTCGTGGCCGCCGAGACCCGGGCCAAACTCATCGAGCGAGGCGAGTCGTTCATCGCCGAGACGGTGTTCTCGCACCCGTCCAAGCTCGAACTGGTCGACGAGGCACTGGCTGCCGGTTATACCGTCATCGTGCACTGCGTTCTGATCCCCGAGGATCTCGCCGTGCAGCGGGTGCGGCATCGGGTGCAAGCCGGTGGCCACGACGTTCCGGACGTCAAGATCCGTGAACGTTACCAACGCCTTTGGGACCTCGTCGCCATCGCAGCCATGCGCGTGGAATCGGCGACGTTCTACGACAACAGCACGGTCAAAGGCCCCCGGATCGTCGCGCAGATCGCCGGCGGGTTCGTCGTCGGCTCGCCGACCTGGCCGAAATGGACACCCGCGGGCCTGATTTCCCGCCTCCCGGGTTAGGCGATCACCCGCGGCTCGGCTCAGTCCAGATCGAATCTGTCGTTGTTCATCACCTTGACCCAGGCCGCGACGAAGTCCTCGACGAACTTGGCCTTGTTGTCCTCCTGCGCGTACACCTCGGCAATGGCCCGCAGAATCGAATTCGAGCCGAACACCAGATCATTGGCGGTGGCCGACCAGCGGGGCTGGCCGGTGGCGCGATCCCGTCCCTCGTAGACGTTCTCGGTGGTCTCCGACGGCTTCCATTCGGTATTCATGTCGAGCAGGTTGACGAAGAAATCGGTGGACAACGTGCCCGGCCGGTCGGTGAACACTCCGTGCTTGCTGCCACCGTGGTTGGCACCCAGCGCACGCAGACCACCGACGAGGACGGTCAGTTCCGGCGCGCTCAGGTTCAGGAAGTACGCCTTGTCGACCAGCAACTGCTCGAGCGGCGCCTTCTCACCCGGCCGGGTGAAATTGCGGAACCCGTCGGCCCTCGGCTCGAGCACTGCGAACGAATCCACGTCCGTGTTCTCTTGCGTCGCGTCGGTGCGCCCCGGCGAGAAAAGCACGTCGACTTCGTATCCACCGTCCCTGGCGGCCTTTTCGATCGCCGCGGAACCGGCCAGGACGATGAGGTCGGCGAGCGAAACCTTCTTGCCGCCGGAGGCGGAGGCGTTGAAGTCCTGCTGGATGCGCTCCAGCACCGGAAGCACCTTGTCCAACTCGGACGGTTCGTTGACCTCCCAGTTGCGCTGCGGCTCCAACCGAAGCCGTGCCCCGTTCGCTCCACCGCGCTTGTCGGTGCCTCGGAAGCTCGACGCCGCGGACCAGGCCGTCTTCACCAGTTGCTGCACCGAGAGACCGGATTCGAGCACCTTGCCCTTCAGCGCGGTGATGTCCTGCGCGTCGATCAGGGGATGGTCGACATCGGGCACCGGGTCCTGCCACAGTTGCGGTTCGGGAATCCAGGGCCCCAGGTAGCGGCTGATCGGGCCCATGTCGCGGTGCAGCAGCTTGTACCAGGCCTTGGCGAAGGCCTCGTTGAGTTCCTCGGGATGGTCCAGCCAGCGCCGGGTGATGGGACCGTAGGTCGGATCGACCCGCATCGACACGTCCGTGACGAGCATCGTCGGCTTGCGCGGCGGCCCGCCGAACGGATCCGGAATGATGGGCTCGGCGTCTTTCGCCTCGAATTGCCATGCGCCGCCTGGACTCTGGGTCAGCTCCCACTCGTACCCATAGAGAATCTCCAGATAGCTGTTGCTCCACTTCGTCGGGGTCGTGGTCCACACGACTTCGAGTCCACTGGTGATGGTGTCGCCGGCCTTGCCCGAGCCGAAGGCACACTTCCACCCCAGCCCCTGTTGCTCGATCGGGGCGGCTTCCGGCTCGGGCCCGACGAGGTCGCCCGGCCCGGCGCCGTGCGTCTTGCCGAGGGTGTGACCACCGACGATCAACGCGGCGGTTTCCTCGTCGTTCATCGCCATCCGGCCGAACGTCTCCCGGATGTCGTGCGCCGCGGCGAGTGGATCTGGCTTACCTTCGGGCCCTTCGGGATTCACATAGATCAGGCCCATGGTGGTGGCGCCGAAGGGGTTGGACAGCGCACGGTCGCTCTCGTTGGTGCCGCCGTAGCGCTTGTCGGTTCCGAGCCAGGTGTCCTCCTGGCCCCACAGAATCTCCTCCGGCTGCCAGATGTCCGCGCGGCCGAACCCGAAGCCGAAGGTCTTGAAACCCGCGGACTCAAGGGCCACATTGCCGGCGAAGATGATCAGGTCAGCCCAGGAGATCTTGTTGCCGTACTTCTGCTTGATCGGCCACAGCAGCCGCCGCGACTTGTCCAGACTGACGTTGTCGGGCCAGCTGTTGATCGGGGCGAACCGCTGCGCGCCCTCCCCACCGCCGCCGCGGCCGTCGAAGATCCGGTAGGTCCCGGCGGCATGCCAGCTCATCCGGATGAACAAGCCCGCATAGCTGCCGTAGTCGGCGGGCCACCAGTCCTGCGATGACGTCATCAACTCGAGCATGTCGGCACGCAGCGCCTCGACGTCGAGCTTCTGGAATTCCTTGGCGTAGTCGAAGTCCGCGCCCAGCGGGTTTCCTTCGGCGGGCTGTTTGTGCAGCCTGGTGACGTCCACCTGATCGGGCCACCAGTCCTGATTGGTCAGCGGCGCGTGAGCTTTGGGTGTGGGCGACTCGATGACCGGGTTCTCGGACTCGCTGCGACTATGTGTTTCGGCGCCGGCCTGTGGCGGCCGGGCGTCGGAGGTATCGGGGGTGTCGGGGTTGATCGGAGGCATTGCATTCCCTTTCATCGGTGAGTGATGGGGCTGCCATCAGGAACTTGGGGGCCGCGAACAGCCGGGGCACAGGCCCCAGTAGATGACCTCGGCTTCATCGATGGCGTAACCGTTGTCATCCGCGGGGGTGAGGCAGGGAGCGGTGCCGACCGCACAGTCCACGTCGGCGATGGCCCCGCACGACCGGCATACGACGTGGTGGTGATTGTCGGCGACCCGCGTCTCGTAGCGGGCCAGCGATCCGCTGGGCTGTATGCGGCGGAGCAGCCCGGCCGCGGTCAGCGCGTTCAGTGCGTCGTACACCGTTTGGTGCGACACATCGGGCACATGAAGCCGGGTGGCGCGGATGACCAGCTCGGTCTCGGCGTGGGGATGCTCGCTGACCGCGTTCAGTACCGCCAGCCGGGGGCGGGTGACGCGAAGCCCGGCCGATCGCAACATGCCTGTGAAGTCGAGGCCAACAGCCATCACCTTCGAGTGTGGTCGCTTACTTGGAAGGTATCAAGGTTCTGGCGATATTTGTTGCCGTGCAACGCCTCTCAACAGCGCACGATGGTCACCGCAGGCCCAGATGGCGAACATCGCCGAGTTCTGCCAGCTGGCGGTTGTGAAAGCGGTCATCCTCGCGCAGCGTGGTGATGCTGCCGGAGCCTGCCGCGAAGTTGACGTATCCGAGCGCCTGGATGGGCATCCTGATCCACGCGGCGATCACGAAGGTCAACGCGAAACCGTGTGTGACGATCACCTGATGGCGCACGGCGCCGGCGGTGATCGCGTCCATCGCGGCATAGATCCGACGTGCGAACGCCTCTCTTGTCTCGGCGCCGCGCAGGCCTTCGTCGTGGGTCAGCCGGTCGCCGACGGCCGGCGGCGCGACGAACCGGTCGTCGAGCCAATGTTGTGGACGTCCTTCGGCCTCGCCATACGATTTCTCGCGCAGGCGCGGGTCCAGCACGGTGGCAGTGCGCAGGCGGGCGGCAATCGGATCGGCGGTCCGTTGCGCTCGCAGCAAGTCGGACGAGTACACCTCGACGGCGACGGACTCGGGGATCCGGGCGCGCAGTTCCTCGGCGACAGCGTCGGCATCGCGGCGACCGTCCGCCGTCAGGTCCGAGTCGAACCATCCGCCGACCAACCCGTCGACATGGTGGGTGGCCTCCGGATGGGTGACCACATAGACCGTGCGCGCCATTCCCCGACCGTATCCAAGCCAGCCCGAGGCAAGAGCTGCCTCCTGCGGCTGTAGCGTGACCCGCATGACTTCCTTTCGCGTGCCCTCCTCCGTCGTGCTCGTGGCCTGTGCCGCATCGGTGGCCATGACGCTCGCCGCGTGCGGCTCCGAGTCGGAAACCTCGTCGGCCACGTCGACGAGCACGCCGTCGGTCGCCGACGTGCTCACCCCCTCGATCGCGGAGACCGCGACCGAGGCCAGCACCTGCCCCACGGCAGCGCCGCAGGACGGCGGCACTCCGGAGTGGACACTGTCCGGAGCGACCGGCAGCGTCGCGGTGACGGGATCGACCGACACGGCGGCGCCGCTGGTCAAGGTGGACGGGCCGTTCAGCGTGTCCGAGACGCAGGTCCACACCCTGAAGGCCGGCGACGGCCCGGTCGTGGCCCCGACCGCGAACGTCCTGGTCTGCTACATGGGCGTCAACGGCCGCGACGGGTCGGTGTTCGACAGCAGCTACGAGCGGGGTGAACCGGTGGACTTCCCGCTCACCGGAGTGGTGGCCGGCTTCCAGAAGGCCATCTCGGGGCAGAAGGTCGGGTCCACGGTGGCCGTTGCCATGACGTCCGCCGACGGCTACCCCGACGGCCAGCCCGCGGCCGGGATCCAGCCGGGCGACTCGCTCATCTTCGCGATCAAGATCCTCGACGCCCAGGGCTGAGCCGCACCGCCCACCCCGGGCGCCGCTTGCGACAATGTGCACATGGTCGAGCGGAGCATCTGGATGCAGAAGGTCGCGGCCGATCCCGGGCACTCGCAGTGGTACATCGAACGCTTCCGGGCGATGGCGCGCGCCGGCCAGGACCTGGCCGGTGAAGCGCGCCTGGTGGACGCGATGGTGGCACGCAAATCCCGCATTCTCGATGCCGGCTGCGGGCCCGGCCGAGTGGGCGGCTACCTGGCCGAAGCCGGGCACGACGTGGTCGGCGTCGACATCGACCCGGCCCTGATCGAGGCGGCCAGGCATGACCATCCGGGGCCGCGCTGGCTCGTCGGTGACCTTGCCGAGCTGGACCTTCCGGCCCGCGGCATCGCTGAGCCGTTCGACGTCATCGTGTCGGCCGGCAATGTGATGACCTTCCTGGCCCCGAGCACCCGGGGCGAGGTTCTGGCACGGCTACGCGCCCACCTCGACGACGACGGCCGCGCGGTGATCGGCTTCGGCGCCGGGCGCGAGTACGCGTTCAGCCAGTTCCTCAACGACGCCGCGGCCGCGGGATTCGCCCAGGATCTGTTGTTGTCGACGTGGGATCTGCGACCGCTCACCGAGAGCTCGGACTTCCTGGTCGCCGTCCTTCGGCCCGCGTAGGCCGCCCGTCAGTTCGGGCTCGGCCGATTCGCACCGTTCGGGCTGAAGTTGAAATTCGCGACGGCAGTGGACAACCCATGGCCGATCGGCCCCGATGCGTCGTACAGGCAGGCGCTGCCGGTGGCGACGCCGTCCGCGCTGGTATGGGTCATCGCCGCCATGCCGATGTACGGGCCGACGGGCAGCCTGCTGAGCGCCAGGGTGTAGTCCGCATTGATGAACGCCAGACCGGCCGAACTGAAGTTGGTCATCGAACTGGTGACGTCGACGGCCAGGGCCGCCCTGACGAACGGCGTGAGCTCTTCGCCGGCGACGAGATCGCGGACCTCGCGCAGCCAGGCGTAGCGCGGGCCGCACTGCTGCCAGGGGAAACCGTCGCCGGCCCATTCGGGATCCGGCCCGTACGCCCGGATGAACATCGGCACGGTGTCGTCGAACTGCACCGGCTCGTCGGGCAGCGGCGGCAGGTCGATCGCGGTGCTCCAGAACTCCCCGCCGGGTTGGGTGCCGCGACGCAGATACAGCGCCGAGGCGCGGGCCACCAATTCGCCGTCCTGTGTCATCGCGGCGTCGAGCGCCTGCATCCGGGAACCGGAGCGCACCACCGAGGCGGTGACGTGCACGGGTGCGCTGGCGACGCGACGCAGGATCTCCACTGTGAACCGGGCCGGTTGCAGACCGTCGTCGGTGACGAGGTGCTCGACCGCCCGGGCCAGCAGGCCACCTACGACCTGACCGCCGAGGGTCGGCCCCCATCCCCCGTGCGCGATCTCGTTCGGTACGAATCCGTCGTCGCTGCTCACGAAGAACGGCGTCATCGCCGTGCGCTCCACCGGGCCACCTTTCGTCCACCACCTCGGGTACGGGTGGACTCTATTACAGATAGGAATACAGTTGGTGCGACGATAGGGCGCCGGTAGGTTCAGCAGTCGAATACCGACCAGCAGATGTCGTTGCGCAGACGCTGATCGTCGAGCACCAGGTCGCGGATCGCATCCGGGAGTTGGTCGCGCTGCCACCGGCATTCGCGACGGCCCGCGGCCTCGCCGTCGCCGCCGGGGCCCGCGGCACGCACGGCCTTGATCGCATACGCGGCCGCACCGAGCTCGTGGGCGGCCACGTGGGCCACCGCTCCAGCCTGACCGGCGGCGTAGGCGGCGTGCCGCGCCGCGCCACGCAAGTCGCGGGCCGCGCCCATGGCGTGGCCTCCGGCCGCCCGGGCGTCCATCATCTTGACCTCGCCCCGGACCCACGCGCGGGCATGCTCGATCGCCTGCCGCGGCCGTGGGTCGCCGGGGCGAACCGACTCGAACAGATCCAGCACATGTTCGGCGCACGACGCCGCCCACAGGGCCAGTAACCGGTGATCGGCATCGGTGAGGGTCCCGCCGCGGCGGATCGTGATGAAACGCGGATCGCGGACCTTGGGAAGGATCATCGGCGCACCATCCTTCCAGGGTGCCATCAACGCGCGGCGGAGCGGAAAGCACTGTCCTGTTGAGGGATTGGCGACGCGACGGGGTCGAATCCAGCCGGCGGATTCCATGCCCATCCGCTATTGCCACCACTGGCACCACCATCTACTATCGTCTGTAGTACGTCGATGGGGGGTCATATGACGGCACCGACAATCGTTCAGGCGCAACGCTTTCTGCGTGTGGCGGCGTGGGCATTCCTGCTCGGCTGGGGACTGCACGTGATCGACCACCTGCTCCGCGGGATGTCGGCGTCGCCCATGTTCATCATGGCCGGCGGCACGGTCCAGGGTGTGGTCGTCATCGTCGCGATCACCATGGCCCTGCGCGGTCACCCCAGAGCCCCTGAGGCGGCCATCGTCGCCGGGGTGGGCAGCGCGCTGGTGTTCAGCTACGCGCACCTGCTGCCCAGCTTCTGGCCGGACTTCCAGGACAGCTTCATCAGCGGACCCCGCATCAACGTCACCTGGTTCTCCTGGGTGACAGCGCTGTCCGAGATCGGCACCGGACTGCTGTTCGCTTACGCGGGCGCACGAGCGAGGAGCAAACCCTCCGGGTAACGTCGGCCGATGGGATTGATGTACTCCAGCATCGTCGAGGCTCCGCAGGAAGACGTCTTCGCCTGGCACAGCCGACCAGGCGCGTTCGCCAGGCTCTCACCACCGTGGCAAGCCATGCGGCTGAAATCCGAGGCGGCCTCCCTGCGTGACGGCCGCGCCGAACTCGCTCTACCCGGCGGGCTGCGGTGGGTGGCCGAACATCAGGCCGACGCCTACGACCCGCCACGACGCTTCGCCGACAAGATCGGAAGCCGTGGCCCGGCCTCGCTGCCTGCGGCCCTGGTGATGCGCTGGAACCACGTTCACGACTTCGAAGCCATCGACGACACCCACACCCGCATGGTCGACCGGGTCGAGACCCCGGCGCCCGGACATTTCCTGCGCCCGATGTTCGCCTACCGCCATCGTCAACTCGCCGACGACCTCGCGGCCCATCAACGGGCCAGCGCCCACGGATTGGCGCCGCTGACCGTCGCCGTCACCGGAGCTTCCGGCCTCGTCGGTTCGGCGTTGACCTCATTCCTGACCACTGGCGGCCACCGCGTCATCCGGCTCGTCCGGCGAGCACCCGCCAAACCTGATGAACGGCAGTGGAATCCGGGCGACCCCGCCCCAGACCTGTTCGCCGGCGTCGACGCCGTGATTCACCTCGCCGGTGCGTCGATCGCCGGCCGGTTCACCGAGGCGCACTGCCGCGCCATCCGCGACAGCCGCATCGAACCGACCCGCCGACTCGCAGAACTGGCCGCGCACAACGACTTCGGGCCGCAGATGCTGATCAGCGCCTCGGCAGTCGGTTTCTACGGCAATGACCGCGGCGACGAGCTACTCGCCGAGACCAGCGAACGTGGAGACGGATTCCTGGCCGACGTCGTGGCCGACTGGGAGAACGCGCTGGCCCCGGCCGAGCAATCCGGTGTGCGCGTGGTGCGGATCCGCACCGGCATCGTGCAGTCCCCACGCGGCGGCACCCTGCGGCTGTTGCGTCCGCTGTTCAGTGCCGGGCTCGGTGGACGCATCGGCGACGGGCAGCAGTGGTTGGCCTGGATCGGCATCGACGACCTGGTGGACATCTATCACCGCGCGCTCTGGGACACCCAACTGTCGGGTCCGGTGAACGCGGTGTCACCGGACCCGGTCCGCAATGCCGACTACACCCACGCGCTGGGCCACACACTGCACCGCCCGACGATCCTGCCGGTCCCGTCGTTCGGACCCCGGCTACTGCTGGGCGATCAGGGGGCGCGCGAACTGGCCTGCGCCAGCCAGCGGGCGATCCCCGCGATCCTCAGCGCCGCGGCTCACCATTTCCGCCATCCTCGCCTGGACCAGGCACTTCGCCACGTCCTCGGACGTTCGGTTACGGCGTAGGGACCGCCGGCGGCGCGGGCGCGGCGGGCGGCTGACCCGGGGTGTTGTACTCATATCCGGGCGGCGGCGGGCCGTCGAGGGGGTAGTACCCGGCCGGCAGCGGCGGGCCCGCCGGCGCGGCACCGGGCTCGGGGGCTGCGGCCGGAGTCTCGGAACCCGGCGCATTCATCGATACGTATCCAGGCGGCAGTGGTGGTGGCGCGCCGGCGCCGGGAGGCGGTGCGACGAACCCCTCTGGTGTAGCCCCGCCGCCCTGGAAGCCGTACGGGTCGTGGGCCTGATGCCACAGGTCTCGGAGTGTGCCGATCGGCCCCGAGCCGTACTGGCCAGAGCCGTACACCGGGTTCGCGATCTCGGGGACCTGCGGCGGACCCATCGGGGCCGGCGGAGGCGGAGCGGCCAACGCCGGATCCGACGGTGCCGGTGCCGGGTCGGGTACGACGGGGTCGGCTGCGGCCTGACCCGCGGTGGCCACCACGGCGCCGAAAACGGTCAGGCTTGCGATCGCCAGCTTCGCTCCTGCGCGGGCGAGCGTGGCACGGTGTGCTTCGGTCATGAATCCGGCGGTCCTCTCGATTACGGCTAGCCGGGCGTCCGTGCATCGTCGCACACCGCATCGTCGGCGCGCTGGTTCAGATCCGGGCCTGCAGGAACTCGACCCTTTCTACGCCCAATGTTTTTCAGTCGCATGGCACGCTGAACCCGTGCGCCACGTGGTGATCGTCGGATCGGGTTTCGCCGGTTTGTGGGCCGCGTTGGGCGCGGCAAGACGCGTCGACGAGCTCGGTCCCGCAGCCGAGGACGTGAAGATCACCGTGGTGACCGAGCGTCCCTTTCACGACATCCGCGTGCGCAACTACGAAAGCGATCTCTCCGACTGCCGAATCCCGCTCCGCCCGGTGCTGGATCCGGTGGGCGTCGGCCACATCATCGCCGAAGTCACGGCGCTCGATGTCGAGGCGCGAAACATCACCGCACAGCAGGACGGCCGATCCGTCGTGATCGACTACGACCGGCTGGTCCTGGCCGCGGGCAGTCGGGTGGCGCGGCCCGCTATCCCGGGGCTGGCCGAGTTCGGGTTCGACGTCGACACCTTCGACGGAGCCACCCGGTTGGCGGCCCACCTCGAGGTGCTGGCCACCCATCCTGAGACCGCGGGCGCGGGCACCGTCGTGGTGGTCGGGGCGGGCCTGACCGGCATCGAGACGGCTTGCGAACTCCCGGCACGACTGGCGACGGTGTTCGACGGCGGCCCTGCGCCCCGGGTCCTGCTGATCGATCACAACCCCGAGGTGGGATCGGACATGGGCGCAGAGGCGCGGCCGGTGATCGAAGCCGCGCTGTCGGACAACGGAGTTCACACCATGACCGGTGTGGGGGTGTCCGCCGTCGATATCGGCGCAGTCACACTGTCGACGGGTGAGGTCGTTCCTGCCGCCACGGTGGTGTGGTGCGCGGGGATGCGAGCAAACCCGTTGACCGCGCAGGTGCCGGTGGCGCGTGACCGGCTCGGCCGGCTGCCGGTGGACGAATACCTGCGCGTCGAGGGCGTGCTGGGCGTGTTCGCGGCCGGGGATGTGGCCGCCGCACGGGTGGATGACGGCCACCTGTCGGTGATGTCGTGCCAGCACGGCCGGCCGATGGGCCGATTCGCCGGCAACAACGTGATCGGCGACCTCCTGGGCCATCCCCTGCTTTCGCTTCGAATCCCTTGGTATGTCACGGTTCTCGACCTCGGACCGGCCGGAGCGGTCTATACCGAAGGCTGGGACCGCCAGGTGGTGGCGACCGGCGCGGTGGCCAAGGCCACCAAGAAGACCATCAACACCGAACGGATATATCCGCCGCTGACCGGCGACCGGCAGCAGCTGTTCGCCGCCGCGGCCCCCGAACTGCAGGCGCGGCCGGCCCGCGGCGGCGGGCACGAGTAGCGGAGCACTCCAACCGATCGCGACGCTAGCCGTCGCGGCGTTCGTCCTGCGCATCCGGAGCAGGCGGGGTCGGGGCGTCCCACATCGTCCAGGTGTAGTGCTGATCGGGCAGCTCGGTGGCGCCGAGCATGAATGCGCGGTGCGAGCGGCTGGCCCGGGCGATGGTGACCATCCAGGTGCCGACCGTGCTGATCCGGTTACGGACGCCGGTGAGGAAGGCGATGTGGACGAAACCCCAGGCCAGCCAGCCGAGGAAACCGGCGGTCTTGATCGGACCGACCTGGAGGAGCGCTTGCCCCCGAGCGATATAGGCCGCCGAACCGAGATCGCGGTAGCGGTACGGCTTCCGGGGTTTGCCCGCGAGTTCGCGCCGGATGCAGGAGGCGACGTGGAGCCCGCCCTGCATCGCGTTCTCGGCGACCCCGGGCAGGTTGTCGCGTCCGGCCAGGTCGCCGATGACAAACACCTCGGGATGTCCGGCGACCGAAAGATCCGGCCCCACAGCGATTCTCCCGCCGCGATCGGATTCCGCCCCCAGCACCTCGGCGATGTGCCGGGCGAACGGTACGGCCTCGACCCCGGCGGTCCACAACACGGTGCGCGCCGCGTAGCGCTCCTCGGGTCCACCCGACTTCGGCGTGATGGTCACGCCGGCCTGATCGACGTCGGTCACGTGAACCCCCAGGTGCAGTTCGACGCCCAACTTCTGCAGCGACTGGGCCGCCTTCTCCCCCAGCTCCGGCGCGAAGGCTTTCAGCACCCGCTCACCGCCGTCGAACAGGTACACCCGGGCTTCTTCGGGTTCGATGCTGTGAAACTCGTGGGCCAGCGTGCGTGTGGCCATTTCGCGGATCTGGCCGGCCAACTCGACTCCGGTCGGCCCGCCGCCGGCGACGGCGAAGGTCAGCCAACCGTCGCGTTCGGGACCCGGCGGCAGCGTCTCGGCGATCTCGAAAGCGGTGAACAACCGCTGCCGGATGTGGAGCGCATCGTCGAGCGTCTTCATCCCGGGGGCCCAGTGCGCGAAATGCTGGTTGCCGAAGTAGGACTGCTGCATCCCGACCGCCACCACCAGCACGTCGTAATCGAGGGTGAACGTCGTCTCATCCGGCCGGCGGGCGGTCACCCGGCGCAACTCGGGGTCGACCTCGACCGCCTCACCGAGCAGGGTCTTGACGTTACGGTGCCGGGCGAACTCCTCACGCAACGGACGGCTGATCTGTCCGATGCTCAATGTTCCTGTGGCGCACTGATACAGCAGCGGCTGGAACAGATGCCCGGCGGCCCGGTCGAGCAGCGTCACGTCGACGTCGACTCCGCTCAATCGGCGCGCACAGAACAGGCCGCCGAATCCCCCACCGATGATCAACACTCTCATCCGACTGTTGCCCACCATTGGGAGCCTAGCCCTCGGCCCCGGAAATGCGGCCGTGCAAGACCGATGCGCGCAAGGTGAGGTGGTTGCGCTCGGCCACCGAATGCGCCTCGGCGGCGGCCCGAACGTACAGCTGTGCCGCCGTCCCGCTGTCCCCGGCCCGCTCGTGCAGATACGCGGCCGCGGCGGTGTGGCGCGGCATCGTCGGATCGAGTTCGGCGAGCGCCGCCAGGCCCACCTCCGGCCCCTCGGCCTCGCCGAGTGCGACCGCGCGGTTGAGCCGGACCACCGGGCTGTCGGTGAGGGCAACGAGTTCGTCGTACCACTCGACGATCTGCACCCAGTCGGTCTCCCCGGCGGTCTGAGCGTCGGCGTGCAGCGCCGCGATCGCGGCCTGCGCCTGATACTCCCCGAGGCCGTCGCGGGCCAGCGCGGCCTGCAGCACGTACACGCCCTCGGCGATGAGATCGGTGCGCCACAGCGTGCGGTCCTGATCGGCCAGGGGAACCGGACTCCCGTCGGCGCGGGTGCGGGCCGGCCACCTGGCATGGTGCAGCAGGAACAACGCCAGCAGGCCCGCCGCTTCCGGATCGTCGGTGCTCCGGGCCAGTTGCCGGGCCAACCTGATGGCCTCCACGGAGAGATCAACGTCGCCGCCGTACCCCTCGTTGAACACCAGATACAGCACCCGCAGCACCGTGCGCAGGTCTCCGGGGCGATCCAGGCGCACCGAGCTCACCGTGCGCTTGGCGCGGCTGATCCGTTGCGCCATGGTCGCTTCGGGCACGAGATAGGCCTGCGCGATCTGGCGGGTGGTGAGGCCACCGACGGCACGCAGGGTCAGCGCCACCGCCGACGACGGCGTCAGGCTTGGATGTGCGCACAGGAAGTAGAGCTGCAGGGTGTCGTCCACCGCGGGGGCCGGATCGGGCTCGCCGGCGCTCACGTCCTGCCGGCCCACGCGCACTTCGCGGTCCCGGCGTGCGACATCGGACCGGGTGTGGTCGAGGAATCGGCGCCACGCCGTGGTGATCAGCCAGCCCTTGGGGTCAGCCGGTGGCTGATCCGGCCACGTCTGCCAGGCCTGAACCAGGGCTTCCTGGACCGCATCCTCGGCGGTGGCGAACTCCGCCCCGCGGTGAATGAGGGCCGCCAGGACACCGGGAATCAGATCCCGCAGCCGGCCCTCGTCCACCGCATCCATCTATTCGGTGACGGTCGGCGCCGCGGTGAGGAACGGACGGACCTCGAGCCACTCGTGGATGGGCCGGCCACCCGCCCCCGGCGCTGCCGACAGCTCCCCGGCGAGCTCCACGGCACGCTGGTAGGTGTCGACGTCGATGATCATCCAGCCGGCGATCAGGTCCTTGGTCTCCGCGAAGGGGCCATCCGTGACCGGAGGCTTGCCTTCGCCGTCGTAACGGACCCAGGCGCCTTCCGGGGCCAGTGCCTGGCTGTCGACGTACTCGCCGGTGTCTTTCAGGCGATCGGCGAAATCGTTCATGTACTGGATGTGGGCCTGGATCTCGTCCGGCGACCACTGGTCGATCGGGGTGGCGTTGACGGCTGCCGGCGCTCCTCGGTAGTGCTTGAGCAGCAGGTACTTGGCCATGGAAGTTCTCCCTTCAGATTCGCGACCCTAGTCGGTCACTCGCATCTGGGACGGAGCCGCGACGACGTTCTCGACATGGTGCGGAAAATATTTCTGATCTCGTGGTCGGGCCACGTCGTGCGGGTTCAGGATGGGCGATATGTCCGACGTCCGACCTCCAACTGCACAACCGATCAGTTCGATTGGCTAAGCTTCGACTATCCAAGTTCAGATCCGAGGACCGAGGTGGCATTCATGTTCCTGAGCAAGGCAGCCGTGGCAAGCTTCGCAGCCGCAGGCATGATCGGGGCCGCTATCGGCCTGGGCGCGGCCACCGCCGGCGCCGACCCGGATCCCAGCCTCCCGCCGCCGCCGAACGCGCCGAAGAAGCCGGCCGAGACCTGGCAGGGCCACCCGATGGTCTGGTGGAACCTGCCTTCCGGCGGCCACTGGGGCGTCTGGATCAACGGCATGTTCCTGCCGTTCACCTGACCGGCGCACTGACGGCCCGATGACGTCGATCGAAGCGGTCGGCGCGGCCCCGTTCATCGACGGGATCGTCTACGGCGAGGGTCCGCGCTGGCACGGCGACCGGCTGTGGTTCACCGACGGGCCGGCCGGCCGGGTGTGCTCGGCCGGCGAAGCCGGCGACGTCAAGGTCGAGGTCGACCTCCCCCGCGCGTCGGGGCTCGGGTGGCTTCCCGACGGAACTCTCGTGGTGTCAGCGCTTTTCGCCGCGCAGCTCCACCACGTCGATCCCCGCGGGCAGGTGCAGGCCGCCTACGACGTCAGCCACCTGGCATGGTCCACGAATGACCTGGTGGTCGCACCCGACGGCCGGTCATATGTCGATCTCTACATCGCCGGGAAAGAGGGCATCACCGGCGGGATCGGCTTGGTTGACACCGACGGGACGGTGCGCGTCGTCGCCACCGGACTGGCCATGCCGAACGGGCTGGGTTTCCTGCCCGACGAATCGACCCTGGTGGTCAGCGAGACGAACGGGTCACGGCTGCTGGCCTTCCCCGTCGCTGCCGACGGCAGCCTCGGCACCCCGACCGGGTTCGCCGATCTCGGCCCGAACCGGCATCCCGACGGACTGTGCGTCGACGCCGAGGGCGGAGTCTGGGTCGGCTGCTACGACACCGGGGAGTTCCTGCGGGTGGAGGCCGGCGGCGCGATCACCCATCTCATCGAAGTCGACCGTGGATGGGCGGTGGCACCGGCACTGGGTGGCCACGACGGGCGGACGCTCTACCTGGTGGTGGACGAAACCACCCACGAAGACCTGCTGGCCGGGAAATCGACGGGCCGGATCCTGCAGGCCCGCGTCGATGTACCCGGCGCGGGATCACCCTGAACGCCTTGATTCAGCTGTCGGGCTCCACGCTCTCGTCGCCGTCCGACTCCTCGGCCGGGACTGCCTCCAACGGAACGCTTTCCGCGCGTTGAGCACCGACGGCTGAGGCGCTGTCCGCCGGTTGGAGGCGGACCACCTGGCCCACTGCACGGCGCAGCCCGGGCTGTCCGTCTTTACGGAAGAACTCACCGATGCGACCTGCGCGGTACCGCAGCGGCGAGCCGAGCAGCTCACCCATCACCACGCCGCTGCCGAGCGCCAACGCCGTCGCTGCCGCGCTCAGCAGGTGCGCGAGCCCCTCCCCGAACTTCTCGTCGACGGCGAAGGCGAACACCGCCCAGAACACCGAGAGGCCGGGCAGCATCGGCATGATGCCGGCGGTCGCCGTCACCAGCGCGGGCGACTGCCGGCGGATGGAGATCAACGTCGCCAGGAAACCGACACCGATCGCCGCGATCCCGGTGGCCGCCCACTGGCCGAATCCGGCCGTCCCCAACCCGATCAACGTCAGCTCGGCCAGCCCGGCCGCCAACCCCGCTGTGGGCAATGACCGCAGCGGTGCGTAGCTGGCCATGGTGAGGCAGATCCCGGCCAGCGCGGCGCCCAGGACCGCGAGCACGATCGGCAACGGTCCTCTCGGCGTGATGAACGTGCCGGCCGTGTTGACGTGCAGTTCGATCTGGATCCCCAGCAGGGTGGCTGCCTGCAGCGCACCCGTGATGCCCACGACGATTCCGGCCGTGAGAAAGACCGCGTCGCCGAGGCGCGCGACCGCGGTGACCATGTAACCGGTCAATGCGTCCTGCACTGCACCGACCAGGGTCATGCCGGACAGCAACAACACGATCCCGGTGGCGACCAGTGCACTGAGACCCTGACCGGTGTACCGGTAGGCAGCCAGCGCGATCAACGTCGCGATCGCCGCTCCGACCGCATGCTGAAAGAAGAACGGGGTGCCGATCCGATTCAGCAGGCGGCCAACCCGGTCGATCAGCGCGGCAGTCACGGTGGCCAGCAGGCAGGTCAACCAGTTGCCGCCCAGCAGCATCGCGATACCGAGGGCGAACCCCGCCCACCCCGCCGTCGCCAGCCACCGCGGGAACGGATGCGGGCTCTCGGTCAGCTCATCCATGGCCTCGTGTGCCTCGTCGACGGTGATACCGCCGGAGGTGATGCGCCTGACCAATCGGTCGAGCTCGGCCAGCCTGGTGTAGTCCGTGGACCTGGTCCGGACGGCTCGCATGATCGTGACCGGCGGGCTGTCGGCGGTCGGCAGCGCCGACACGATGATGGTCGCCACCGTGATGTCGACGACGCAGTCGGTGAGCCGGTACGCCTGCGCGACGTCCTGCGTAGTGGCCACGACATCCGCGGTACCCGAACCCGACGACAGCATGACCTCGGCGAGCCGGATGGTCAGGTCCAGAACCTTGCGGGTGTGCACGTCACCCATCCCGGCCGACGTGCGGCTGCGCCGGCCGGCGACCGGTGCGGGATCGCGTCGCCCACGAAGGGCCATGCGCAACCCACCGCGTAGGCGCGCCTTACCGTTCAACCCTTCCTCGGTCATCTCTGAAAAGGGTACTGATGAACGGCCGCGTGCCGCCGTAAGCCAGGGCCGACCGACAGGTGACGTCAGTTGGAACGAGCGGTCGCGCGGATCGCGCGGCGGCCACCAACCCGGTTGCCGTGGCAGTGACTGGGTTGGGTGCCACATCGGGTTGTTCTGGTACACAAGGCCGTTCGACGCCCGGAGGTCGGTGGCAGGCGGTGGGCTACCGCTGGAACCGTACGTACCGGTCCACAGCCGCAGCGTCACCTTCGGAGTACGTCACGCTGTCCACCTGGGTACCGTGATCGTCGACCAGCAGCAGGTTCCCGCCGGAGTTGCCGAGTTGGGCGCCTGACCCGTCGAGCACGACAACCGCCGACGCGCCCGGAGTCAGATCGGCGTCCAGCTTGCTCTCGCGTCCACTGCGATCCACCAAACGCCAACCCTGCAGTGACACCGTGGTAGTGGCGTAATTGCCGATCACCACCGCTTCGTGCCCAGGATCCGAACCGGCGGGATTGAGAAGCGCCCGTTCCAGATACGCCGGCCCGGGAATCGCCGCGCCACCCGGTGCCGTCCCGATCAACCGGGACAGGGGCTGCGAGGCGGCGGCCGCATCGCCGTCCACATCGGTCGGCACCCGCTGGGTCTGGAAGGCCAGCAGGATCCCGACCACCCGGTCGGGGAAGGCCAGCAGAAGCCCGCCGTCGTGGAATGCGCCGTTGTCACCGACGTGAGCGCCGACATTGCCCTGGTTCATGTGGATGTCGTGGATGCCGTGAAGACCGTCGGCGTTTCCGAACTCGGCATCGATCGGCTTGTGCAGATTGCGGTCGAACTTCGCGCCGAAGGCATACAGCTCGCCGCCGGCCGTCTGGCACTGCGTCAGGTACAGGCTCAACAGATCCTGCAGATCATCGGCGTTCGAACTGCCGCTCGGGGGCAGTGCCCGGCCGAGGCCGAAATCGAACAACGGCGCCTTCACGTAGTCCAGGGAGGCCGCCGACGTGGGCGATGTGTGCGAAAAACCGGATGGCACGGCGGGCAATCCGGCGACGATGGGGTGGCCGACCAGTGGGTCCACCACCCAGAACACGACCTCGCTGCCGTCGTTGGACTGCACGTTGACCGCGATCCGCCACGGTTGTCCGGAGTCGTCGACCGCCCGGATCTGCAGGTGCGGGGTGGACTGCCCGTCTTCCCGGACGAACCGGTCAGGCCGGGCGCGCAGGACCCCGTAGGTGGTGATCGCCATGATCGACTCCTCGTTTCGACGCGGACACAAGGTCTTTCGGGTGTCCGCCATCGGCAACGTATCGAGCCCGCACCGGTCCGGGCACGCGTAGCCGACTACCCGAAACGGCGCTACCGCCCGTGGGAGGCGAAGAACTGGGCGGAGGCGTCCGACGCGTCGAATGCACGGCTCGCGGCCCCGACAGCCTGCACCGGGAGGATCTCGGGCACTCCCGGCCAGGTGTGGCCGCCCCCGTCGACCCGCATGAACACCACCGACGTGCCGGCCGCGCACCCATTCGAGGCGATCCGGTGGGTCTCGGTGCCGTCGCCGGTGGCGGGCAGCACCTCGTCAGACGGTGCAGCGCAGCCGTTCACCTGCCGCCAGAGGTCCACCAACGCCGGCCCGGAGAGCACGGTGCTGCCTCCGCCGCGGCCCGTCATCGGCCCGCCGTTGAACGGTACGACCGGGTCTGCGGTGCCGTAGGTGGCCAGAACCGACACCGGCCGGGACGGATTGCAGCCCACGTTCGTCCCCAATGTGCCGGTGACCGGGGCGATCGCCGCGAACAGATCAGCGCGGTCACAGGCCAGCCGATTGGCCATGAACCCGCCGGCGGACATCCCGGTGGCGTACACCCGGCCGCGCGGGATGCCGTTCTCGTCGACGAGACGATCGACCAGGGCCGAGATGAACCCGACGTCGTCGACGCCCTGGCGGTCGGGCACCGAGGCGCCCCGGCCGTCGGCCCAGCTGTAGTCGATGCCGTCGGGATAGACCACGGCGAACCCATGGGCGTCGGCGACCGCGTCGTAATGGGTGAGCGCGGCCTGGTCCGCACCGGTGGCACCAGCGGCATGCAGATTGACGACAAGTCCCGAGGGCGGGCCACCGGCGGGCAGATGGAGCCGTGCCCAGGGTCGAGGTCAGCCCAGGATGAACGGCAGCCTCGGGGCCGCAGCGCCCAGCGCCGTCTGCTCCGAATCGGTGGGCGCCCGTCGGCCCGTGCCGATCAACAGCGCGTCCTCATCGGAGAAGGCCACGGGAAACTCCAGGCCCGCGATGCTCTCGAGCATCGCCCGCGATCGGGCCAGCCCGGCCGCCGGTGGCCCGGCCGTCTCGGGCAGGTGGGCGATCAGATCGAGGTGGTGCAACGTCCATTCCAGGACGTACGCATCGAGGTAGTCGCCGACGGTGAGCACCTGACCACGCGTGCCGACCCGCAGACTCGGATCGGCGAGCTCGGCGGCCCGCCCCGCCGCCGCACCCAGATCGTCGAGGTGGAACTTGAGCAGGGCCGGGTCCTGGTATGCGGCGGCCAGCCGGACGGTCAGCGCGTCCAACGGGTCCTCGCCGGTGGGAGGCGTGCCCGACACCTCCCAGTACGTCAGCGCACTGCGGGTGGGTTCGGCATCGGCCGGGGTGGCCAGGGTGATCAACACATCCTGGGCGTCAATGACCAGGTGGCACACCAGGTCTCGGATCAACCAGCCGGCACAGCCGGAGGGCTGCTCGAAGGTCTCCGGACGCAGGCCGGCGACCGCCGTGCGCAGCGCGGTCCACGATTCTGAAAACAGGCCCACGACTGCAAACTAGCAGCGCGCCTACTGTAGGGCCGCCGTCCAGTCGTACGGCAGGAACTTGCCGTCGAACGTCACGACGGTGATCTCATCTCGGCTCATTCCAGCAGCGTGCCCGCGCGACGCGGTCAACGCACGCCCAGCGTGCCCTCAAGGTACTCGGTGCGGCAGGCCACCCGGGCCAGCTTGCCGCTGGTGGTCCGTGGGATCGCCCCGGCCGGAAGGAATCGCAGATCGGCCACGGTCAGGCCGTGCCGGTCGGCGACTGCGGCCCGTACGGCGTCCGCCGCCTCCTGTGGATCGGCCCGGCTGGTGCCGGCCGCACGTTCGGCGATCACCACCAGCCGGGTGCCGTCACCGTCCGAACCGGCTCCGGAGTCCACCGTGAAGGCGGTGACGTAGCCACGCCGAACCAGTGGCGAAGCCTCGGCAACGGTCGCCTCGATGTCCTGCGGATAATGGCTCCGGCCATCGATGCGGACCAGGTCGGCCAGCCGCCCCGTCACGTAGAACTGGCCCTCGAAATACACGCCGAGGTCACCGGTGCGCAGCCAGGTGGCCTCGGCGGGCAACCCGTCGGCGTGGCTGCCCGAACCGAGCCGCGAGTGCAGTGACACCCCGAACGTCCTACGGGTCTCATCGGGGCGGCCCCAGTAGCCGCGTCCGATGTTGTTGCCGTGCAACCAGATCTCGCCGACCGTGCCGTCTGGAACTTCCGCGGCGGCCGGTCCGTCGGCGGTGGCCGGGTCGACGATCACCGCCCACAGACTGCGCGCCGGCTGACCACACGCCACGTGCGCGACCGCGCCGTCGGATTGGGCACTGACCCGGACCGCCCGCCCGACGGCGAGTTGCTCACGGTCGAAGTAGACCACCGCCGCCTGCTCGTCCGGGGCGATCGTCGAGATCAGCAGGGTCGCCTCGGCGATGCCGTACGACGGTTTGAACGCCGTCGGCGGCAGCCCGTAGGGCGCGAACGTCTCGTTGAAAGCCGTTATCACCTCAGGGATCACCGGTTCAGAACCGATGATGAGCACCACGTTGCCCAGGTCGATGTCCTCCCCCGGCGCCGGTGCACCACGCTGGGCGGTCCACTCATAGGCGAAGTTCGGCGCGGCCGTGATGACCCGGCCGTGCTTGGCTTCCTCCGACATCGCCCGGATCCACCGCTGCGGCCGGCGGATGAACGCAGTCGGTGACATCAGCGTGGAGTGCCCGCCGTACACCGCGGGAAATCCGATCATGGACAGGCCCATGTCGTGATAGAGGGGTAACCAGCTGAGGCCGTGGGTGTTTCTGTTCAACAGGTCGATGGACAGAATCATCTGCAGCAGGTTGGTGCCCACCGCGCGGTGGGTGATCTCCACCCCGACGGGCGGTCGCGTCGAACCCGAGGTGTACTGCAGGTGCGAGATGTCGTCCGGGTCAACCGAGATCGGGGTGAACGCATCCCCGGCCGCGTCGGGAACCTCATCGATCAGCACCACCCGAGGACGCCCGGACTCCGGCATCTTCTCCAGGAACGCCTGCACCGCCGCGTTACCGGCGAGCGTGGTGAGCACTGTGGTCGGGCGGGAATCCAGCAGTGCGGTTTCGAGTCGTTCGGCGTGGCCCTGCAACTCCGGCGCGAACAGGGGTACCGCGATGTTTCCCGCCTTGATGGCCGCGAAGAAACCGACGACATAATCGAGGCCCTGCGGCGCGAGGATGGCGACGCGGTCACCCCGGGCCGCCACCTGCTGCAGCTGCGCCGCCACGGCCCGCAGCCGGACTCCCAATTGAGTCCAGGTCAGCTCGAGGGTCTGTTCCTCCGCGTGGCTGTGATCGAGATAGCGATAGGCGACCTGGTCGCCGACGTGGGCGATGTTGCGGTCGATGAGTGAGATCAGGGTGGTGCCCGGGGGCAGCACGATGCCGCCGGCCTCGTCCAGACAGTCCTCGATGCGCAGCAGGCCTGCCGGAGCCTCATATTGAACCTGGGAACCGCTATCCATGACCGCAGTCTAGGTCGCGGCCACGGCCCGGCTTTCCACCTGCGGAGACGGTGACCCGTCAGCGGCGTTCGAGTACGGTGCCCAGTTGCTCGGCGGTGAGGAGCCACCCGTTGTGGAAGTTGTCGAATTCCTCTGGCGGCAAAAGGGAATGCTCGATCGACATCATCGTCTGGCCATCGTCGACCGGCTCGAATTCCACGTTGACGATGCTCACCGTGGTCGGATCGGACCAGTCCGAATTGCTCCACGTGAAGCGCAGCACACGGGGTCGGTCGACGATCAGGAACTGTCCGGTGATCAGTACGCTCGTACCGGAATCGTCGATGTCGAAACGGACGAGTCCGCCGACGCGCGGCTCGACCGCGACGGTGACACAGTAGACCGGGCGGGGGCACATCCACTCGCGCAGCGAATCCGGATCGAGCCACTGGTCGAACACCACTTCGGGGGCCGCGGGCATCAATCGCCGGACCCGGACCGTGACTGCGTCGGTCACCGGGAATCGGCCTCCCGCAGAAGTTTTGCGGCCAGTGCGTCGGCGCGACTGGACCAGAAATCCGTCTGCTCGCTCATCCACTGCTGAGCCTTCGTCAAGCCGTCCTGCTTGAGCGAGACCCAGTGTTCGCGGCCGCGGACCTCGCGCTGCACCAGCCCCGCCGCTTCCAGAACCCCGATGTGTCGCGACACCCCGGCAAAGGTCATCGGCAGCGGGGCGGCCAGATCGCTGATGCGGGCATCACCCGCCCGCAGCGCCTCCAGCAACCGCCGGCGGGTCGAATCGGCCAGCGCCGAGTAGGCGCGGTCCAGAACCTGATCTTCAACCACCTTGTTGACTATAGCCCCGGGTCGTGGTGTGCTGGGGTCATAACATTCAACCAATATGTTGAATATTCGGACGACGGGAGCAGCCATGCAGAACCCACCGATCGTGCCGGCAGCGGAATGGCAGGACGCCCTCCGGGAAATGCTGGTCAAGGAAAAGGAATTCACCCGAGCGCGTGACGAACTCGCCGCACAACGTAGGCGCATGCCGTGGACCCCGGTGACCAAGGACTACACGTTCGACGGGCCGGACGGCCGGGCAACCCTGCTCGACCTGTTCGCCGGGCGCCGTCAGTTGATCGTCTACCGCGCCTTCCTCGATCCGGGCCTGGACGGCTGGCCCGACCACGGCTGCGTCGGCTGTTCGCTGATGGCCGACCACATCGGCAACCTGGCCCACCTGAACTCCCGCGACACCACCCTGGTCTACGTGTCCCGCGGGCCGCAGCCCGACATCGCACGCATCAAGGCGCACATGGGCTGGAACCACCCCTGGTACACGATGGTGCCCGGTCCCGACGCGGAATTCGACGTGGACTTCGATGTCGACGAATGGCACGGCACCAATGCGTTCATCCGCGACGGGGACCGGATCTTCCGTACGTACTTCATCAACGACCGCGGGGACGAGGTCTTCGTCAACACCTGGAACTTCCTGGACATGACGGCGCTGGGCCGCCAGGAAACCTGGGAGGACTCGCCACCGGGATACCCGCAGACCAAACCCTACGAATGGTGGTCCTGGCACGACACCTACGCCGAACACGAGCCGTCCCGGTGGTTCGGCGAACCCGATCAGGACAACCCGCGCGATCCACGCCCGCCACGCGACGGTGCCTGCGGCGCCTGCGGCGGTAACCCCTGATAACACCGTCCAGGCCATTGGAGAAGATGGGTGGGTGACGTCACACCCGTTGACCATTCCGGCACTTCTGCAGCGCAGCGTCGCCGAGTTCGGTGAGGCCGTCTATCTGGTCACCCCGACCGAACGCCTCACCTACCTCGACGCCGAACAACGGTCCGCGCGGCTGGCCCGGTGGCTGCTGCACGAAGGGGTCGGCAAGGGCAGCCGGGTGGGCCTGTTCTTCCCCAACGGCGCCGAATGGGTCACCTGGTGGCTCGCGGTGTCCCGAGTCGGAGCGGTCGCGGTGCCGATGAGCACGATGTACGCCCCCGCCGAAATCGCAAAAGTGTTGCGGTTGGCGGATATCGGGCTGCTCATCGCCCCGAGTACGGTCCTCGGCATCGACGTCGCCGAGCGGTTGGAGACCGCGCTGCCCGAACTGGCCGGCCAGCCCTCCGGCCGACTGGCGATGCGGGCCGCCCCATACCTGCGTCGCATCGCCCTGGTCGGCACGACGGACCGGCCCTGGGCGACGTCGGCCGCGGCAACCGACGGGGTGCCTGCCGAGGTCCTGGCCGCGGCGGAAGCCGAGGTCTCCCCTGCCGACCTCGCGATCATGGTGCATACCTCCGGGTCCACCGCCGATCCGAAAGGCGTGTTGCACACCCACGGCACGCTCGTGCGCCAGACCTCGACCTGGCCCAGCGCAATACGTGCGATCACCCGATCACCGGATCAATCCCGGGTGCTGTGCGCGATGCCGTTCTTCTGGATCGGCGGCCTGCTCGCCGCCACCGGAGCCCTCCACGAACCCGTCACCGTGGTGGTCATGCCGAAACTGGACCCCGGCACCGCACTGGAACTGGCTGAGCGCGAACGGATCACCGGGATCGTGGGATGGCCGGCCTTCACCCAGCGGTTGCGCGAACACCCGTCGTTCGCCGACCGGGATCTGAGCAGCGCCCCGATGCTTCGCGACGGCCCGCTGGACATCGCCATGACCGATGTCCCGGACGGATTTCCGGTGCACCGCACGATGTCCGAGACCGCAGGCGGTTTCGTGTTCACCGACATCGCCATCGTCGACGAGCACGGCGATCCGGTGGCGCTCGGGGACACCGGTGAGCTCCTGGTCCGTGGTATCGGGGTGATGGCCGGCTACAACAAGCGTGAGCGGTCGGAGACATTCGACGCCGACGGCTGGTACCACACCGGCGACAAGGTGTACCGCCGTGACGGCGACCCCCGTCTGTTCTACGTCGGGCGGACCACCGATCTGATCAAGGCCGCCGGCGCCAACGTATCGCCGTTGGAGGTCGAGGCCGTCATCGCCGACGCTGCCGACGTGGCCCAATGCGTGGTGGTCGGCCTCGATGATCCCCAACGCGGAGAAGAGGTGTGCGCAGTCGTGGTGCCGACGTCAACGATCGACGTCGCAACACTGGCGTCCCGGACCCGCGAGCAACTGTCGGCCTACAAGGTGCCGACCCGGTGGGTGCTGACCGACGGCGACCGGATACCGACCCTGCCCAGCGGCAAGTTCGACCGGAAGACCTTGCGGCAGTTGATCATCGACGGAGAACTCGAGACGGTGCGAGCGGACCGAAACCGCCCGGCCGGGCACTGATCATGCCGCGGTGAACCGCACCGGCATCGAATGGATGCCGTTCATCAGGGTCGAACGCACCCGTTCTACCGGCCCGGCCAACTCCAGATCCCGCATCCGGGCCAGGATTTCCGGAAAGATGGCGGCGGCCTCCACCCGGGCCAGGTTCGCCCCCAGACAGAAATGAGTTCCCCCACCACCGAACGCCAGGTGTGGGTTCGGGTCGCGGCCGATGTCGAAACGGTCGGGGTCGCGGAAACGTGTCTCGTCCCGGTTGGCCGATGGGAAGAAGAGTGCCACCCGGTCGCCTTCGGCGATGCGGACACCGCGCAGTTCAGTGTCTTTCGTTGCGGTGCGGGTGAATACGTTCACCGGGCTGACGTAGCGGAGCATCTCCTCGATCGCCGTCGACAGCAGCCCCGGTTCGGCGACGAGCCGTGCCCGCTCTCCAGGATGCTCGAGCAGCGTCAAAGTCCCTGCGGCGACCAGATTCCTGGTCGTGTCGCCCCCGGCGTTGATCATCAACAGGAAGAACAGATTGAACTCGAGTTCGGTGAGTCGCTGACCTTCGACCTCGGCCTGCAGCAGAGCGGTCGCGATGTCGTCGCCCGGGTCGACCCGTTTGCGTTCGGCCAATGCCGACGCGTACTCGAACATTTCGAGTTGCGCCTGAATGACAGACTCGGTGGCAGCACCGACCCGCTCCGAATTCATGGTCTCGGTCAGTTCATAGAGACGGCGACCGTCCTCGTGGGAGATCCCCAGGAGTTCGGCGATCATGAAGGACGGCAGTGCCCCGGCGATGTCGGATACGAAATCGCACTCGCCGCGGTCCAACACCCCCTCGACGATCTCCGCCGCCAGGTCCGCCATCCGGCCCTTCAGCCGAGCGACGTGACGCGGGGTGAACCCCTTGCTGACCAAGGTCCGAAGCGCCGTATGCCGCGGCGGATCCATCGTCAGCATCATCAGGCTCAGCTGGTACGCCTCCTCTGGTGGGGGCGCGTCGAAGAAGACGCCGGACCGCTCCGAGGACCAGGTGGAGCTGTCCCGGGATACGGCGAGAATGTCGTCGTATCCGGTGAGGGCCCAGAACCCCGGCCCGGCGCTGTAGGGGTGCCAGGCCACCGGTGCGCGGCGCCGCAGTTCCCGAAACGCCTCCAGCGGTATCCCCGCTTGGTAGACCTCCGGATTCGTCAGATCAACACCGCTGATGCGGACCGCATCGTCGAGCATGCAGTGACGGTAGTGCACTGTGGCGCCCGGATATTCAGAATCGGTCGATCACCCTACGGAACCCCGCCGATGGTTGCACGAGCGCGCCAGCATCTCGGATCCGCCCTGCCAAGCCGCTGTCGGACGTGACGACGGTGATCTCGTCGGGCCGGGGATCGTCCCGAACCAGCCGCACGATCTCGTCGTCGGCAGAGTTCGCGGTCGCCCGTGGGGCGTGCGCCACCTCGACCACCGAGGATTCGACCGGTGGCGTTGTCGGCCCCTCGAACACCACCGTCACCCGGTGTCCCCCGGTCGAGGCCCAGCGCTCGAGCCGCTCGACCAACCCCACCATCGCGCCGCGGCGGTCCTTCCACCAGCCGTCCGGTCGAGTGCCGATCACGTTCATTCCGTCCACGATCCACCGCACCCTGCCGACATTACGGACGTCGGGCCGTCCCGGTGAATCGCCGCACCGCCTGCAGAACCGGCGAAATCGGGGTTGACTGGAGGCCTCCTCAGGGCGTGCCTGCGGGAAAGGGGGCCGACCAGATGGTCACCGAACCACGGGCGGGTGCCGGTACCGCGCGAACCCCATCGCGCCATATCCGCCTGACCTCTCACAGCGGCGCAGCGGGAGTTCCGATGATCCGCTGGGGTGCACCGACCGCCGCCGAACGCGGCCCGGTGATCGGCACCACCTCCACCCGCGCCCACCGCAACGTGATCGGGACCCACAGCGGTTCCTACAGCGTGTACCGGGCCCTGGCAGTCGCTGCGGGCGCACTGTCGCGCGAGCACCGGGCGGACCTGACCAACACCGCGCCCACCGACGTAATCGGCCCGTACCCGCAGTGGAGCCGGCCAGAGGCGATAGTCAGCCTCGACCCGTGGGGGGCCATGGTCGCCGACGTGTTCGCCGCCGAGCTCGGTGTCGGTTACGACATCCGGCCGACGATCGCGGTGACCAAGGCCCACGTGATCGTGCCCGAGATCGCCACGGCCATCAGCGCCGGCCGTTTGCGCCCGGACGGACGGTTCCTCCTGAACAGTGGCGCGGCCCTGGTCACCAAGGCCGCGATCGAACCGGTGTGGCATCTCCCCGGGGTGGCGGCCCGATTCGGTTGCGGCGAGGACGAATTGCGCAGGGTGCTGTTCGAGGAGACCGGTGGCATGTACCCCGAGCTCGTCACCCGCGGCGACCTGGAGGTGTTCCTGCCTCCGATCGGCGGGCAGACGGTCTACATCTTCGGCACCCCAAGCGATCTCGCGAATCCCGCAGTGGAGCTCACCGCACGCGTGCATGACGAGTGCAACGGCTCGGACGTTTTCGGATCCGACATCTGCACCTGCCGGCCCTATCTCACCCACGCGATCGAGGAGTGCATCCTGGGTGCCCAGCGCGGCGGGGTCGGACTCGTCGCCTACTCACGCAAGGAGGGCCGCGCGCTCGGCGAGGTGACCAAGTTCTTGGTCTACAACGCGCGCAAACGCCAGGATGGCGGCGACACCGCCGACCAGTACTTCGCTCGCACCGAATGCGTTGCGGGCGTGCAGGACATGCGGTTCCAGGAGCTGATGCCCGACGTGCTGCACTGGCTGGGTGTCCGCAAGATCCACCGGCTGGTGTCGATGAGCAACATGAAGTACGACGCCATCACCGGTTCGGGAATCGAGGTCGGTGAGCGGGTCAACATCCCCGACGAGTTGATCCCTGCCGACGCGCGGGTCGAGATCGACGCCAAGACGGCGGCCGGCTATTTCACCCCGGGGCCGGTGCCGGGTATCGACGAACTCAAGATCGCCAAGGGTCGCGGTCTGGCCCCATGACCACCACCTTGGACAGCTCGGCCGCTGTCGCCACCCTGCGCACCACCGCCACGATTCGTGAGCGGGCCCGATTCCTGCTGCAGCGCGCTCGGGCCGGCGACTCGCGGTGGTTCGTCATCGACGACGATGCCCTCGACCGCGCGGCGGCCGAGGTGGCCGAGGTGACCCGCACCCGCTACCCGACGCTGGCGGTGCCTTATCACAGCCGGTGGCGTCATTTCGAGGCAGGCGGTGTGGACCGCGGTGCCATATTGTCCTCGCGCACAAAGGATCTGGACAACGCCGACCGCGCCCGGGCAATGATCGACCTCACGGTGGTGAGCGTGCTGCTGGACGCCGGAGCCGGAACCGCATGGCGGTACACCGAATCGGATACCGGCCTGGAACTCAACCGCTCGGAGGGACTCGGGGTGGCCAGCTGGCACGCCTTCTGCAGCGGCCTGTTCTCCAGTGATCCCGCAGATCCGCTGCGGGCCGACGCCACCGCACTGAGCCGACTGGAGGTCGCCGACCTGGCGCATGCGTTCCAGGCCGGCCCCCGAAATCCTTTGGTCGGCCTGGCCGGCCGCGTGCAGTTGCTCCGCCGACTCGGCGCCGGACTGGCGGCCCGCCCCGACGTGTTCGGCTCCCCCGGTCGCCCGGGCGGGTTGTTCGACGCCAGTCCAGGACCGACCGTCGCGGCGCACGACCTGCTGTCCACGTTGCTAAACACACTGTCGGGGGTGTGGCTGACCGACAACGACATCGACGGGGTGCCCCTCGGCGACTGTTGGCGGCATGGGGCGGTGCCCGGACCAGGCCGGTCGAGCGGATGGATACCGTTTCACAAACTCTCTCAGTGGCTTACGTATTCACTGCTCGAACCGTTCGAATGGGCAGAAGTGACAGTCACCGATCTGGACGCGCTGACCGGCCTGCCCGAGTACCGCAACGGAGGGCTGATGCTCGACACCGGCGTGCTCCGACTCCGAGACCCCGCACTCGCCGAGGCGAGCTGGTCGGTGGGCGACGAACTGGTGGTCGAGTGGCGGGCACTGACGGTGGCCCTGCTCGACGAGCTGGCACCGATCATCCGACGACAGTTGGGTGCCGAGGACCTGCCACTGGCCCGCATCCTCGAGGGCGGAACCTGGGCGGCCGGTCGGGCACTTGCCGCGCGGCTGCGCGACGGCCGCCCGCCGCTGTCCATCGTCAGTGACGGCACGGTCTTCTAGGAGCGATCATGGGCAATCTGCATGTCGTCGATCACCCGCTGGTTCAGCACAAGCTGACCCTGATGCGGCAGAAAGACGTTTCCACCAAGGGATTTCGCCAGCTACTCAACGAGATATCGATGCTGATGAGCTACGAGGTGCTCCGTGACATCCCGGTTCACGAGATCGACATCGAGACCCCGCTGGAGGCGACGACCGGCACCGTCATCGACGGCAAGAAATTGGTCTTCGTGTCGATCCTGCGAGCCGGGAGCGGCCTGCTCGACGGCATGCTCAGCGTGATGCCCAGCGCCCGCGTCGGCCATATCGGCCTCTACCGAAATCCGAAAACCCATGTCGCCGTGGAGTACTACTTCAAGCTGCCGAGCGATCTGCATGAACGCGACGTGGTGGTCGTCGATCCGATGCTGGCCACCGGCAACTCCGCCGTCGCCGCCATCGACCGCATCAAGGAGTACGGCCCGCGTTCCATCAAGTTCGTCTGCCTGCTGACCTGTCCAGAAGGCGTCGCCGCCATGCACCAGGCACATCCCGACGTGACGATCTACGCCGCGGCGCTGGATCGGGAACTCGACGACCAGGGCTACATCGTCCCGGGTGTCGGCGATGCCGGTGACCGGATCTTCGGGACCAAGTGAGAGCCCACCGCTGGGGCCTGGGCGCATTTCTGCTCGTCGAGGCCGCTTATCTGCTCACCGCGGCATCCTTTGGGCTGCTGGCACCCGAGGGAGCGCCACCCGCCTGGTTGATCACCGTGGCGATCGGGGTGCCGACCGTGGTCGCCGCGGCCCTGGCGATCGCGATCGCGCACTGGCGCGGCAACGGTGCCCGCATCGACTTTCGATGGCAGTGGTCCTGGCGTGCGGTGGGGCTCGGGTTGGCGTTCGGGTTCGGCGGACTGTTCTTCACGCTGCCTGCCGCATTGCTCTATCAGTCGATCGTCGGACCGGACGCGACGTCCGCGGTGGGCGGGGTATTCGAGGGGGTGCGAACCAGCTGGCCGGTGGCGGTGACCGTCCTGCTGCTGGTCGCGGTCCTCGCCCCGATCTGCGAAGAGGTGGTGTACCGCGGCCTGCTGTGGGGTGCGCTCGAGCAACGCTGGGGCCGCCTGACCGCCGTCACGGTGTCCACCCTCGTGTTCGCGGTGGCCCACCTGGAGTTCGAGCGGGCACCGCTGCTGCTGGTGGTGGCTGTCCCGATTGCGTTGGCGCGGCTGTACTCCGAGAGTCTGTGGGGCAGTATCGTCGCGCACCAGGTGACCAACCTGTTGCCGGGCATCGTGATGATGCTCGGGCTGGTGGGGATGATGCCGACCGGCTGACCGCACCGCCCTGTGCAATTCGCGTGCGCACCTACCGCTTGCGGTCACGAACCTTGTACGTCGAGGGCCACGACATCCGGGATTCGTCCCCCAGCAACGGTGTTCCCGAGCCGCCGACCCGGACGTCGTAGGCTTCCTGCCCGGCGCCCACCTCACGGTTGGCATGCTCCTGGGCCAGGTAGTACAGCTGGTCGATCTCGGCCTCGGAGAACGCCACGAACGTGGTCTTGCGCACGATGTCGTTCATGCCCGCGGTCATCCGGTCGGGCAGGATGCGTGACGCCAGCGCAGCCACGCCGAGCAGGGTGAACGGGATGACCCAGTAGCAGACGAACGACAGCGGAGTCCTGGTGTCCAGGATCGTGGCGTCGCCCTGCACGATCGGAGGGATCGCTGCCGACACCGTCATCCCGGCGAACACACCCACCCAGATCCACGTCAGGATCTTGACGATCCGTTGGAACAGATCGCTTTCCACGACTCCCGGTGGCTGGCCCGCCGCGGCGAACTCGAGGACGAACGGCTTGCCGATGAGCAGCCCGGTCAAGGCGACCAGGAAGATGCCCGCCGTGCTCAGCGGCTGTATCCAGCGTTCCATGACGTCCTGGCTGAGCACCAGCGTCAGGCCCGTCAGCACGATGAAGGTGGCCAGGGCGCCAATCTCGAGGGTGCGCCCCGGTGCGCCCGACATCCGGCTGATCACGAAGGTCGCGACCGCCGTCGCCAGCGCCACCAGAACGGCGACCAGGAACGGCACGTTGCCGACGAGTACCCAGTAGATGATCCACGGCGCGAAGCCAAACAGGATGCCCACGAGCGCCTAGTCTAGGGGCTTACCGTTGATCCGACGGCAACACCCTCCGGCTCGTCACTCCTCATTCGGCTTGGTGTTGCGGCGCCACTCCGAGATCTTGCGGCCCATCGAGTCGGCCGCATTCGTCGCGGCCTGCCCCACTCCGTCGACCACGCCGCCCAAACCGTCTCGGATACCCCGGATCAACGGATCGTTGGACTGGTCGAAGCCGTCCTTGTAATGGCGTGCCGCCGCGCTGACGTCGTCACTCCAGCTCGCGGTGTCATCGTCGGCCCGCAGCGGATAGTTGCCGGCCATGATGGCACCGTATCCGCCGGTATCCACCCACTTGGTCAGGGCCGCCGCCCGGAGCACCGAGAAAGGATGCGTGCGCAACTCGAGATTGAGCAGCTTGAGCAGCCCGTCGCGCATGTCTCCGGTCGCGTCATAGTCACGCGCCTGGGCGAGGAACGCCTGCGAGTCGAGCTTCTCGAGGTGACTGCCCGCCGCCAACTTCAGCTCGACCCGGATCGCCATGTCGATGTCCTGTCCGCACAGCAGACCCGCGCGGTCCCCCGAAAGTTCGGATTTGCGTTGCCATTCCTGCAGGGCGGCGACGATCGCGCGCAGCGCCCAGCCCCCGACCGGGACGAAGCCGAACGACGATGCGAACCGCATCAGGTGATCGAGCATCGTGCGGTAGACGGCATGGCCGCTGAGGGCATGCCCGAGCTCATGCCCGACGATGAACCGCATCTCGTCGTGCGTCATCAGTTCATACATCGACGAGGTGATCACGATGAACGGGTCGTCCATGCCGATGCAGTACGCGTTCACTTCCGGTGACTGGATGACGAACATCTCCGGGCGAACCGGCGCATCGAGTACTTGCACGCAGTCATCGAGCAGCGCGTCGAGATCGGCGAACTGGCGCGGACCCACCCGGGCCGAACTGGCCAGATACAGCAACCGGTGCTTACGTTCCCGGAGCATCCCCGACAGCAGCTTGAGGATCTGATCGAACCCCTTGAGCCGACGTAGCGCGGTGAGCGCGGTCCGGTCCGCCGGATGCTCCCAGGCCCGTGAACTGATGCCGGGAAATAGCGTCCGGTTGGTCGCAGGTGTGGATTCCATCAGTGCTGTGCGCCCTTCCTCGTCGACAGCTCAAAGCCTACGGAGGGTTGAGCTACCGGAGACGCACAAATCCTAGGTCTCAGGCGATGATGCGGACCAGGTACGGCGTCATGCCCTGGGTGCGCACGGGGGTGACCGCGACGGCGGGCTCGGTGCCCTGGATCATCTGGTTGTTGCCGAGGTAGAGCGCCACACTCTGAGTGCCCTCCGGCCCGTAGAAGATCAGGTCACCGGGCAGCGCCGCCGACGGCAGCACCTTCTGTCCCACCTTGTACTGCTCGCCGGACGACCGGGGCATCTTCACCCCGACGCCGCCGAAGGCGTAGACGATCAGCCCGGAGGCGTCGAAGCCGACGACGTTCGACGAAGGGTCGGGCGCGATCCCGACTCCTGGGCCGGCCAGAACCGGAGGGGTCACGGTCGGGGTCGACAGGCCGGGAGTCAGCAGTCCCCCGCCGGTGGCCGGCGGGGTCAGACCCGGAACCGGCACCGTGCGCGCGACGCCACGGGTCGGTCCGTTCACGTCACCGCCGCCGTAGCTGAACGGCACGCCGCGCTGCGACATCGCACGAGCGATCACGTAGTCGACGTATCGCTGATTGCCCGTCGGGCGTTCGATCGGTGCGGCACCGGCGAGTCCGGGAGCCGCGACCAGAAATGCCAGACCGAGCAGCAGGGCAAAGGTACGTCTCATCGAACATCAACTCTCTCGACCACCTGAAGGCGACACCGACTGCTGGTCGTCTTCAGTCGAGTCAACCATTTGTACCGCGTGCCAGATGATTTGCCCAATTAGTATGGGGCACAGGCTCAATGAGATGCCGTACCGTGACCGAACGGTTATCCTCCGGCGGCACCCGACGATGGCGGTGATGCCGGCGACACCGTCACGATCAGCCGGGCCCCGAGATGCGTACCGACCGTCACCGCAACGTGTCCGGGCCCGGTCCAGAAAGTCGCGCGGTGGTATCGCGCCGTGCCGTGGTGACCACCGGACGCCGGGGTCGGCGGTCGGGGCGGCCCAGAACTGCCGGCTCCCCTACGTTTCCGAATCGAGGTTGCTGCCGGCGACCGGGCCCGGGTTACCGGCCGCGAGTCACAGCGTGAAAGCATCTGCGGCACAAGGCCCGCCGAACAGCGGACACCGCCGGCGGGCCTCACCTGACACGATGGTCGTATGCATCCCGACGCGAATCCGCAATCCTGGTCCGCCCGGCTGTGGGAACCGATCGAACCCATCTTCACCGCGATCCTCGCCCATCCGTTCTTGACCGGACTCACCGACGGCGGCCTGGACGACAAGGCCTTCACCCACTACGTCGCCCAAGATGTGCACTATCTGCGCGATTACGCCCGCGCCCTGGCCATCGTCGGCGCCAAGGCGCCGAGCTTGGCCGATACGGCGATGTTCGCCCGACATGCGGCCGAAGTCTTCGACGTCGAACTCGGGTTGCACAACGAGTTGCTGCCCGCGCTTGGGCTGGACGTTCAGGAATTGGAGGCAACGCCGGTCGCGCCGACCACGCGCGCCTATACGAGTTATCTGCTGGCCACCGCCTACGGCGGCACGTTCGCCGAGGGGCTGGCCGCGGTCCTGCCGTGCTACTGGATCTACGCCCGGGTGGGGACGGCGCTGCTGGAACACGGGTCCCCGGACCCGCGCTACCAGCGGTGGATCGACAGCTACGGCGGTGAGGAATTCGCCGCGACGGTCGCCGAGGTGCTGGCGGTGACGGATCGCCTCGGGCCGACGCTCAGCGCATCGGAGGACGCCGCCGCGCGGGGCCACTTCATGGTCACGGCGAGATACGAATGGATGTTCTTCGACGCGGCCTACCGCCGCGAACAGTGGCCGGTCTGAACAAGACCGGCCCCTGGTCCCTCACCGACGCGACGACGCCGGTGAGGGGACGGAGACAACTACTTGACGGCGGCGAGCGCCGCGTCGTAATCCGGCTCCTGGGCGATCTCGGGCACCAGCTCGGAGTAAGCGACATTGCCGTCGGCGCCGATGACGACGACCGCGCGACCCAGCAGACCGGCCATCGGACCGTCGGCCAGGGTGATGCCGTAATCCTCGCCGAAGCTGTCGCGGAACGCCGAGGCGGTGGTGACGTTCTCGATGCCCTCGGCGCCGCAGAAACGCTTCTGTGCGAACGGCAGATCCTTCGACACGCACAGCACCGCGGCGCCCGATGCGGCGGCACGCTCATTGAACGTGCGGACGCTGGTGGCGCACACCGGGGTGTCGACCGACGGGAAGATGTTCAGCAGCACGGCCTTGCCCTGGAACTGGTCACTGGTGACCGCGCCGAGATCGGTGCCGGTGAGCGAGAAGCTGGGGGCCGGGCTGCCGACGGCGGGCAGGTCGCCGACGGTGTTGATGGAGTTTCCGCGCAAGGTTATCTGTGCCATGGGGCACAGTCTGTCAAAACCGGCTGCCGGGCGGGCCGCCCGGGGTGCGACGATGGGCGCGATGATCGATCTGCCCGAGGCCGTGCGCGCGATGGGCACGCGGGGCCCACGGTGGCAGTCCTGGGTCGACGCCCTGCCCCGGCTCATCCAGACCGAGTTCGACGAGTGGGAGCTACGGGCCGACGGGCCGGCCTGGTACGGCTACTGCTCGATCGCGCTGCCGGTACGCGGGCCCGACGGAGTACCCGCGGTCCTCAAGGCGTCGTTTCCGGACGACGAGTCCGAACACGAACACCTCGCGTTGCGTCGCTGGGGCGGCACCGGAGCGGTCCGGTTGCTGCGGGCCGACCCGCACCGCAGAAGCATGCTGCTGGAACGGCTGCACCAGCGAAACCTCAACGAGCTGTGGGACATCGAAGCGTGCGAGATCGTCGCCGATCTCTACGGTCGCATCCACGTACCGGCCCTGCCCCAGCTGCGTTCACTGGCCGAGTGCACCGCGCGCTGGACGGCCGGGTTGGCGCAGCTCCCCCGCAACGCCCCGGTGCCGCGTCGTCTGGTCGAACAGGCGATCGTCCTCGGCGGTGACCTGGCCACCGATCCGGCCACCGACGGCACCCTGATCCACGGCGACCTGCACTACGAGAACGTGCTCGCCGCCGACCGGGAACCGTGGCTGGTGATCGATCCCAAACCGTTGAACGGGGATCGGCACTACGAGGTGGCGCCCATGTTGTGGAACCGGTGGGACGAGCTGTCGGGTTACGTGCGCGACGGTGTCCGGCGCAGGTTGGCGGCCTTGGTCGACGCGGCCGGGCTGGATGCCGACCGGGCCCGCGCTTGGGTGATCGTCCGCATGCTGCACAACGCGATGTGGGAGCTGACCGAGGAGGCCCAACCCGACCGCGACTGGGTGACCACCTGTGTCGCCATCGCCAAGGCGGTGCAGGACTGAGGCCGGTCGAGCGTGGTCGGCGATCAGATCACCTTGTAGGTCAGGTCGTAGAGTGCGCCTGCCCCGCTGAACTGTTGGGTCACCTCGCCCCGGCCCAGTTCGTCGGAACGGATGACGATCGAGCCGACGTCCTCCATCTCGTCGGTGCGGACGTCGACTTCTCTCAGGACGATCTCCAACTCGCCGTCGAACGGCAGCAGCCGGTCCAGATCCACCACGTCCCCCTGGCACATCGACACAGCTCGGAACTGAAACCCATCAGCCCGGCTGATACTGAGCTCGTCGGTTCCGCCGGAGTCCTGGGTCTTGACGGCCCGGAGTTCCGACAGCTTCGCGAACAACGACATGGCATCCTCCGTTGGATCTTCCGCCAGCGGTAGCTGACGACGTCGATTCTCGAGGTGCCGCGCCGTCGCCCGCATGCGTAGTGCGCTACTTGAAATTCGCGCGCGAAGGTCGTTGCCCGACCCGCCAGCGGCCGGGCCGCCGATCGTGTCGGTACTGCTCAGGAGGTGGAAATGGCGGCCTGCAGGCGCGCCCGCCATGCCGCCAGCCGGGCCGGCTCGGTGACTGCGTACCGCTCGAGTAGCTCGCGCTGCGGAGCGGGCGGCATTGGCGCGACGGGAAGGTAGCCACCGGCCACGACCAGGGAACGGGAGTCCGCGACCACGTCGCCGGCGAGCAACCCCCTGGTGCCGAGCTCGCAGGCGAACGGCAACTGCGGCAACGCACCGGCGAGAGCCAGCCCCGACGCCAGGCCGATGGTCGTCTCCAACGTGGAGGCCACCGCACACGGCAACCCGCAGGCCTCGGCGACCCGCAAGGCGCGCCGAGCCCCGCCGAGGGGGCCGCTGGCGAGCACGCAGAAATCGGCCGCGTCGCCGAGGCGCACGTTCATCGGGTCGGCCGCGTCCCGGATCGATTCGGCGGCCGCGATGGGCACCTCGACCCGCCGCCTGACCTGTGCCAGCTCGTCGAGCGTCGGGCAGGGTTGCGCGACGAACTCGAGTCCGCCCGCCGCTCGATCCAGGGCCACAATGGCCGCGACGGCGGAGTCGGCATCCCACCGACCTTTCGCGTCGCATCGCAGGATGCCGTCCGGCCCCAGCGCGTCGCGGACGGCCTGCACCCGCTCGATGTCCGCGGCCAGCGGCCCGGCGCCCACCTCGACCGCCGCGGTCCGGCACGTCGAGTCCGTGGCGATCCGGTGCGCTCGGGCGGCGTCGACAGCCGGAACGGTGACCGCGATGGGCACCCGGCCCCGCACCGGGTCGGGCCAGCCCACGGTGCCCGGCTCGATTGCCGCCGTCAGCCAGCGGGCCGGCGCGCCATCGTGCGGCAGCGGGCTGAATTCGCCCCAACCCTGCGGCCCCTCGATGAGCATTCCCTCCCGAACCGTGAGTCCACCGACGGGATCGATGGTCGGGATGGCGAAAACCGGCGCGCGCTCGAAATCGATCAGGGTCTGCACAACCACGTGACGCTAGCCGACCGGACCGGCCACGGACACCCAATGGATGGGCCGGTGCCCAACTGCCGGTACCAGGGGACACCGCCGCCTAGACTGCGCGGATAGGTCGGACGGGTGCGGTTCAAGAGGAGACAGCCAATGACGAGCCCAATGTGGCGCGGGGTACTGACCGTGGTGTCTGCCGCGGTGCTGTCGGCCGGATCGATGGCGGTGGCCACGATCGTGACGCCGGCACCGAGCTCGGCGTGTCCGCCCGGGGAAACCGGCGTCACCAACGGTTGTTCGCCCTTCTGCCTGCCCGGCAGGCAGCTCGACCTCGCGACCGGACTGTGTCTGCCGGTGCCGCCACCGCCCGCGACCCCGAATAGCGTTGCGACACCGCTGTTGTAGGCCACTACGCTGGGCGTCATGGCACAGGTATTGACCGTCAACGTGGCCCATCCGCGCCCCAACCCGGCCGAGAACCGTGCCATCACCGGCATCGACAAGCGTCCGGTGGACGGCGCGGTCGCGGTTCGCGCCCCGGGCCCGATGCACGGCGGCCTCGGCAGTGGCCTGGTCGGCGACACGATCGGTGACCAACAGTTCCACGGAGGTGACGACCAGGCGGTTTATGCCTACGCCCGCGAAGACCTCGACGCCTGGGAGTCCGAGTTGGCCCGCCGGATCGCCAATGGCGTGTTCGGCGAGAACCTCACGACCGCGGGGGTCGATGTCACCAACGCCGTCATCGGTGAACGGTGGCGGGTCGGGTCCGGCGGGCTGGAGCTCGAGGTGTCCCGTCCGCGCATCCCGTGCCGCACCTTCGCAGCCTGGTTGGATGTCAACGGCTGGGTGAAGACCTTTACCAGGACTGCGATTCCAGGCGCCTACCTGCGGTTGATCTCCCCCGGTTCGGTATCCGCCGGAGACGAGATCGTGGTCACCGAACGGCCCGCCCATGACATCACCATCGGCGTCGTGTTCCGGGCGCTGACCCTGGAACCGCAACTCCTACCCGACATCCTTCGTGCGGACGCACTCCCGGAGCCGCTGCGCGAACTTGCCGAGCGACGCGCCGAAGCCCGGTGATGCGCCGGAAGCCTTTGCGGCAGAAGGTCATTCCGGCCAGCCGTTGGACCTGATCACCTCGACGAAATCCTCGCGGACGAAGGAATCGTCGAAATGCGCCAGCACGTCGGCGTTCACGGTGCCGAACGTCGACGCGGGCCGCTGCCGAACGCCATCGGCGAATGCCCGCAGGATCCGGTTCTTGAAATCCGGCCGGGGATGCGCCGCGGTGACGGCGGTCAGCTCCTCCTCGGTCAGATCTCCCCGGCCGATACCGAGTACGTCGGTCTCGACGCCGGCCGTCACCAGCGCGATCTCAGGGTCGAGGAACTCCGGCACACCCGGCGTGGTGTGCAGTGCGATGCCCAGCCACACCTTCCGGGCGGCCGTGTCGTCGATGCCGCGCTCCAACAGGAAATCCCGCGCGGCATCGGCGCCGTCGACCTCGAATCGCCGCTGCGAGGTCGCGCGGTACCGCTCGGTCAGCCCGATGTCGTGAAACATCGCACCCGCGTACAACAACTCGAGGTCGGGCCGCAGGCCCCGGCGCATTCCCTGCAGGGCGCCGAAGTAGAACACCCGCCGCGAGTGGTGGAACAACAGGTCGTCCTCGGTATCGCGGATGTACTCGGTGACCTCCCGCACCAGCGCGGTGTCCGGTAGTTCGATACCGGCGATGGCGCCTGTAATTGTGAATGTCATGCCCAATCTCCCTGACTGTCAATGGTTTTGCCTGCTTCGGAGCAACGAGTGTTGGTCGCGCTGACACCAGTCTGGGGGCCGGCGCCCGAGCCGACCCACGGCCGATGCGCCATGTTTCCCACAAGAAGCGACACAATGAACGGATGGCACAGGCTGCGGCGCCGCGCGACATCGTGTTCGTGGTCTTCGACGGGATGAAACTGCTCGATGCCGCCGGGCCCGCGGAGGTCTTCGCCGAGGCCAACCGCTTCGGCGCGGATTACCGCCTTCGGATCGCCTCCGTGGACGGCTGCGATGTCACCACCTCGATCGGTACCCCGTTCGCGGTGACCGACCGAATCGCGGAGATCGACTCCGTGGACACGGTTCTGGTCTCCGGCGGCGACAATCTGGTGGGACGACCCATCGATCGGGCCCTGGTGGCCTCACTGCGGGACGTACCCTCCCGCACCCGGCGTCTCGCTTCGATCTGCACCGGCGCCTTCATCCTGGCCGCGGCCGGCGTGCTCGACGGTCGTCGGGCCACCACGCACTGGCGCCACGCCCGGTTGCTGGCCCGCGCCTACCCCACGATCTCGGTCGAGCCCGACGCGATCTTCGTCCGGGACCACGAGGTCTACACATCGGCCGGCGTATCGGCCGGGATCGACCTGGCACTCGCCCTCGTGGAATCGGACCACGGGGCAGATCTGGTGCGCGATGTCGCCCGGTCCCTGGTGGTCTATCTCAAACGTGCCGGTGGACAGTCTCAGTTCTCCACCCTGGTGGAGTCCGACGCACCCGCCGCATCGGTGTTGCGTCAGGTCACCGATGCGATCGGGGCAGATCCCACCGCCGATCACAGTGTGAAAAGCCTTGCGGCACTGGCATCTTTGAGTACGCGCCAGTTGACGCGGCTGTTCCAGGCCGAGCTGGGCACCACACCGGCACGATACGTCGAAGCGGTGCGGATCGACGTCGCGCGAGGGGCTCTCGATGCCGGACGTCAGGTTGGTGAGGCAGCCCGTCTGGCCGGGTTCGGCAGCCCCGAAACCCTGCGGCGGGTGTTCATCGGCCACCTCGGAGTGTCACCGAAGGCCTACCGGGACCGGTTCCGCACCACGTCCCACGGCTGACGACGCGCTCAGACCCAGCGCGGGAGCTCCTTGCCGATCAGCGGGGCGATCTTGTCGGCCATGTATGCGTGCCCGGCATCCGTCGGGTGGATCCCGTCGGCACCGATCAGCTCCGGGTTGTCGAAGAACCAGCGTTCGGCGATCGGATCGATGAACGTCGCGCCCACCTGGCGGGCCTGATCCCGCAGGATGTCGCGAATACCGAGCAGGTTCGGCGGCACATCGGCATTCACCCAGGGCGGCCCGATGATCAGCATCCGGGCGGTGGGAGCCGTCCGCCGGGCCATCGTGAGGGCATCGTGGCTGAGGCGGCCGTAGATCGCCAGGTTGGCGTCCTTGTCGTTGCGGGACCCGAAGAAGACCACCAGCGCGTCATCGGGCTGCACCGCCCGGGCCGTCAGGTCGGCGAAGATGCTGCCGCGGTTGCCGCGCGCCTCGTAGCCGGCTCCCCCCTCGGCCACCACATCGGCGTCCACCTGTACACCGCGCTCCGACAGGGACTGCCAGGCCAGGGTGGTCCACCCTTTCGGGCCCTGCCCACCTTCGACCGCACCGGTCGTGTACGAATCGCCGATCACCGCGATGTGGTTGATCTGGGGATCCAGACCCGAGGTGACGTAGCGCTGCTGGGGGGCCTGCGCGAACAGCCCGACCACAAGGCCGAGTGAGACGATGAAAGTGGTCAGACGACCCACTGCAACCTCCACTGCCGGCGGAACTCAACTCGTCCCGTGCCGCGATACCGGAACAGCCTATGGGGTGAAGCCTGGTTGGACATAGGCAGCTGATGACACAGCGATAACAAGGGCATAACAACCTGTCGCGCAGCGGGTTTGGATGGTTACAGAGCTCAGCCCGCGCGTGCGGGGACCTCGTCGGACAGGTCGGTCGACTCGGTGTCGATCCGGTGCAGTTTGGTGCTGGGCGGGTCGACCGGCCGGATGTCGACCATTCGGCGCATCCACCGCCTCGCCGGCTCCTCCACGAGGTGGTAGAGCGCGATCGCGCCCACCGTTGATATCGCCAACAGGCCGACGACGGTCGCCTTGCCCGAGAGGGTGGGCGTCAGGGTCAGTTCGAACTGCCTGGTGGTCCATATCCAGGCGGTGTGGACCAACTCGTGCACCATGTACAGGCCAAACGAGATCTGGCCCCCGTACACGAGCAGCCGGGTGGACAGCAGCGCCGGGAGACTGCCGAGGCCGACCGCCATGGCGACCACCAGCGGCACGAACAGGATGTCGACGATGCCCCCCGCATCACCGATGGTGTTCATCGGATGAGCCTCGAAGAAATACAGCCCACCGATGATGACGGCGCTCAACACGATCGACAGGTAGCCCGCACGCCGCCGGGTACGGTCCGTCAGATGCAGCTTGCGGACCGCCGCACAGGCCAGCGCACCGGCGGTGAACTGCATGACGATTCGCGGCAGCCAGCTCCAAGGGGTGTAGAAGTGGCCGGTGGCCATCAACAGCACCACGGGCGGCACCGAGGCGGCGATGGCGAGCAGGACCAGGCTGCGCGCTCGCGTGGCCCGCGCAATCCGGAAGACCACCAGGATCAGCGCTCCGAACAACAGGTAGGCCAACCACTCGGCGCTGATCGACCAGGCCGGTCCGTCCCAGCTCGAGCCGTCGAAGTAGGGCTGGAACCACAGCTGCACCAGGAACAGCTGCCGCACATAGCTGACGGCGTTGTAACCACTGGTGTCCTCGGGCGGAATATGTCCGACGTTGAGGGTGAAGATCAGCCACAGTGCCGCAAGGTGCAGCGTGACCAGATAGACCGGCCACACCCGCGACAACCGCAGCCAGAGGAAGTGCAGCGTGGCCCGGGTAGACCAGGACGGCCCCATGCGGTCGATGTAGTTCCAGGTCAGCACGAAACCACTGAGGATGAAGAACAGGTCGACGCCCTGGGCGCCGCAGTCGAGGATGGGGGCGAGGGCTTCGGTGACATCGGGTGCGACCTGATAGAGCAAGGGCCGGAAGTGGAACAGGACCACCCAGACTGCTGCAACGATGCGCAGTCCCGTCAGGGCCTTGATCTCTGCGCCGCGCACAACACCCTTTTCCGTATCCACTCAGCTTGATTCGTCACTTCGCTGTTTTGTCATGTCCCCGCCGCGGCTGGCCGGGCGGATCGTCTCGCGACACGCGCAACCGGCAGCTCTCGCAGACTAGCAGCGCGCCGCTGCGCACTTGCTGACCGACACCCGCGGACGGTCTGACCTAGGCCTGGGTGATCTTGTGCAGCAAAGCAATTGCCGATGCCGGCCGTGCGGCGTCTCTGACAGGCCCGTCGGGTGCGGTTAGGCTCGAGGCACGTGATCTCTCGAGGAGGTTCGAGATGACCAGCATCATCGGCCGCTGCGCCGCCGCCCTCGGGGCGGCACTCGCGCCCCTGGCCTTCGTCACGGTGGCCACGCCGGCAGTCAGCTGGGCCGATTGCCGCGCCGGAGAATGGTGGGACCCGGTGGCGAACGTCTGTCGCGCGCCGGTCGTCCCGCTGGGATGTGAGAACGGCTGGTGGTGGGACCCGGTCGGCAACACCTGCCGGCCACCGGTCGTGCCGCCGCCGCCGCTCTGCGACAACGGCTGGTGGTGGGATCCGGTGGGCAATGCCTGCCGCCCACCGCTGATCCCACCCGGCTGATCATCAGGGCATGGGCACCTGCGACCCGTCGTAATTGCGGGCGTTGTTGTTGAGTGAGTTCATCCAGGCCTGAAGCTTGGCCCGGGCGATCAATGCCGGAATGTCACCGCTGGGCGCAGCGGCCGCGGGGGCATCGGTCAGCTGCCAGGGCTGGCAGCCGCTGGTCTTGAAGGCCTTGTCGGTCGCGTCGATCGTGACCACCTGCGGCTTCTTGCTGAAGGCATTGTCGATGATGTCGCCGCCGTGCAGATCGGCCATGCGCTTCCAATAGCAGGTGCCGTTCTCCACGGGGCCGGCCGAGGCGTAGTTGCCGGGTTGGATGTCGGTGCCGACGATGAAGACGCCGTCGTGGTCCATGGCCGCCGCGGGGGCCGCAGGCCCGGCCGGAGCCGCCGGAGCGGCGGGCGCCGCCGGGTCGGCGGGGGCTGCCGCGACGGGCCCGGGCGGCGGTCCCGGCGCCGGAGGCGGCGCCGGCGCATGAGTTTCCGGATCGGCGGCGGCGACGCCGGTGAACGCCCCACCTGCGGACACCACCAGGGCGGCAGCGAGGATCACGGCTTTCATCGACTTCATGAAAAGCCAGCGTACCGGCTACCGAAGAGTGCTCGGGCGGCGTTGCGATGCGGCCTGTGTCGCGGACGCCCGCGGACGTGATCTGTGGCACGCTCGCGATGTGGAGCCGCCCCGTCCCGATCCCGACGTCCCACACCTGGCCGATGTCGTCCCTTCCGTCCTCGCTGCAATGGGTGCCGACGGGTTCGACGCGCGGATCAGCTGGCCGGGGCAGATCCGCGGCGCGTGCGTCCTGTTGATCGACGGATTGGGCGCCGAGCTCCTCGCCGGACACGCCGCCGACGCCCCGGTGCTGACGGCGCTGGGCGAGCGGACGCCCCACCCGACCCTGCAGGTCGGGTTTCCGTCCACCACCGCGGCAGGTCTGGCCGCGATCGGCACCGGCTGCCGCTCGGGTGAGCACGGTTTCGTCGGCTACACCTTCCGCGTTCCCGAGGCCGGCCCCGAGTTCGATGTGATCAATGCGCTGCGGTGGCGCCCGCATCCGTGGGGCCCGGATCTGCGTGAGCAGGTGGCACCCGAACGGGTCCAACCGTTGCCCACCACGTTCGAGCGCGCCGAGACCGCCGGCTTCGCCGTCTCGGTGGTCTCGGGAGCTGCGCACACCGGATCAGGCCTGTCCCGCGCGGTGCTGCGCGGCGGGCGCTACGTCGGGGTCCATGCCCTGGGCGACCTGGCCGCCCGCATCAGTACCGCCGTCGCCGACGGCGGGTTCTGCTACGGGTACCACGCCGACCTCGACATGATGGGCCATCTCCACGGACCGGGATCGGCCGCCTGGCGCATGCAGTTGCGGCAGGTGGACCGGCTGGTGGAATCCGTGGTGGAGGCGCTTCCGCGGGAATGCCTCCTGACCGTGGTGGCCGACCACGGGATGGTCTCCGTCGACGAAGCCGCCGTGACCGACATCGACGAGTCCGAACCGCTGCGCGACGGTGTGGCCGCGGTGGGTGGCGAAGCCCGTGCCCGGCACGTGTACACCGCACCCGGTGCGGCCGACGACGTGCTCGCGGCGTGGCGGGCCACACTGGGCGATTCGGCCTGGGTGATGTCGCGCGACGAGGCCATCGCGGCGGGCTGGTTCGGGCCGCGCGTACGCGACGAGGTCCGATCGCGCATCGGGGACGTCGTGGCCGCGGCGCAGGGTTCGGCCGCGATGCTGCGTCGCACGACCGAACCGATGGAGTCGGCATTGATCGGGCACCACGGTTCCCTGACCAGCGCCGAGCAGAATGTCCCGCTATTGACGGCAATCGGATGAACAGAGCTCACGCCCACGCAGGCTTAGATGGGCTAAGATTCACCGCATGAAGCTTGCAGGCCTGGCAGTAATCGGTGCCGCGGCGGCCATCGCCTTCGCTGCTCCCGCACATGCCGACAGGGATACTGATTTCGCCAATGAGCTGCACACATTCGGCATCTACGGGCAGCGTGACTACAACGCCTGGATCGCCAAGATCATGTGCAAGCGGTTGCACAACGGCGTCGACCACAATGCCCAGGACTCGGTCGGTTTCGTGAAGAAGCAGCTGGACAAGGACAGCAGCGACGCCCAGTCGTGGCAGTTCCTCGGCACGGCCATCAACTATTACTGCCCCGATCAGCGCTTTATCTACGAACAGGCCGCCACGCAGCCGTAGTCTGACTTCCGACGCCGATCCGAGAGTTTTGGAGCGACATGTTGAACCGCAAGAGTGTCAGTAACCTGATCCGCGCCGGGGTGGCGGCATGCGCCGTCGCCGGTAGCCTGGCGGGGGCGGGCACGGCCTCCGCCGATGCCACCGACGACTATCCGATCCCCAACCGGATCCTGAAGACCCCGTGCACCGCCGAGCAGATCATGGCCGCGGCCCGCGACGTCGAACCGGTGTACTACGAGCGGTACATGATCGACTACAACAACAAGCCCGCCGACGTTCAGCAGATGACCCAGGAGCGCATCCACTGGTTCTTCTCGATGGACTACGCCGGCCGGCGCCAGTACTCCGAGAACACCGCGACCGACGCCTTCTTCGAGCACATGGCATGGAAGTGGCCGAACTGGGCCAAGCTGTTCTTCAACAACAAGGGCGTCGCGGCCAACACCACCGACGTCTGCCAGAACTACCCGCCCGACGACATGTCCGTCTGGAACTGGCGCTAGTTCGCAGGTTCGATGAGCGATGGGGCTTCGTCGCCGGGCAGCCGGCGGTGGAGCCCTTCCTCATTCCGTTAGCTCCATCACAATCGACAGCTCGGCCTGCGGCTGCCCATCCTGGGCGCAACGCATGAAAGCTGTTTGACCTCGCGCACTCCCCTGCGCGGCAAAATCAGGCGGCCGACGGCAGCCAGGAGCGGCGAGCAGGACGCCGCACCTGTGTCACCGTTTTGCGACTCATTTAAATAGGCTAATATCTCGCTAAGTTTTGGTTAGCCATTCGGCTAGACAACGAGGCGTAACGAGGTGAACATGGCGTACAGGCGCACCCCCATGGGCCGCCCTGCCACAGCTGTGCCGACCTCGCCTTACGCGCCCCTTGCCCACCTTGCCCACGACCGACGGACCGGTGCCCTTTCACGATGACCAATGCGACGAAAAGCCCTCGCCGGAAACAGCTTTCACTTTCGAGCCTGGCCAAGAAGTTCTGGATTCCGTTGATCATCGCCGCGGTGGTGCTGGTCGGCGCATTCACGGTGATGCGGGTGCGCACCTTCTTCGGCGCCGGCGACGGTTCGGGGATCTCCAGCGCCAAGGTCGACGACACCAAGCCGTTCGACCCCAAGGTCGTGGTCTATGAGATCTACGGCGAGCCCGGTGCCTACGCCGACGTGAACTACCTCGATCTCGACGCCCAGCCCCAGCGCATCGACGGGGTGCCGCTGCCCTGGACGCTGCGGCTGGAGTCCACCGCCCCCTCGGTGTTCCCCAACATCGTGGCCCAGGGCAATGGCAGCACGATCAGCTGCCGGATCACCGTCGATGACGAACTCAAGGACGAGAGAACCTCCAACGGCGTGAACGCCCAGACCTTCTGCCTGGTGAAATCTGCATGAGCAATCACGACGCGCCAACCGACTCGTTCCCGGTCAGCGGCCCGCAGCACGCCCAGCCTGCCAAGCCCAAGCACGGCGGGATCGCCAAGTGGATCCGTCGCCTCGCCATCCCGATCATCATCGGCTGGGTCGCCGTCATCGCCATTCTCAATGTGAGCGTCCCCCAGCTGGAAAAGGTCGGGGAGATGCGCTCGGTGTCCATGAGCCCGGACGACGCCCCGTCGATGATCGCCATGAAGCGCGTCGGCGAGGTGTTCGAGGAGTTCAAGTCCAACAGCTCGGTGATGATGGTCCTCGAGGGCGACGAGCCGCTGGACATCCACGCGCACGATTACTACGACGAGATCGTCGGCAAGCTCAAGGCCGACAAGAAACACGTCGAGCACATCCAGGACTTCTGGGGCGACCCGCTCACCGCCTCGGGCGCGCAGAGCGCCGATGGGAAGTCGGCGTACGTCCAGATCTACACCGCCGGTAACCAGGGTGAGGCCCTGGCCAACGAATCCGTCGAAGCCGTCCAGGACATCGTCAAATCGGTCCCGCCCCCCGATGGCGTCAAGGCGTATGTGACCGGCCCGGCCGCGCTCGCGGCCGATCAGCAGATCGCCGGCGACCGCAGTATGCGGATGATCGAGGCGCTGACCTTCACGGTCATCATCATCATGCTGCTGCTGGTCTACCGCTCCATCGTCACCGTCATCCTCACGCTCGTGATGGTGGTGCTCAGCCTGTCCGCCGCCCGTGGCGCGGTGGCCTTCCTGGGCTACTACGAGATCATCGGGCTGTCGACATTCGCCACCAACCTGCTGGTGACGTTGGCGATCGCGGCGGCGACTGACTACGCCATCTTCCTGATCGGCCGATATCAAGAGGCCCGAAGTGTCGGCGAAGACCGCGAACAGGCCTACTACACGATGTTCCACGGCACCGCCCACGTGGTGCTGGGTTCGGGTATGACGATCGCCGGTGCCACCCTGTGTCTGCACTTCACCCGGCTGCCCTACTTCCAGACGCTCGGCATCCCGCTGGCCATCGGTATGACAGTGGTGGTCTTCACCTCACTGACGCTCGGCGCCGCGATCATCACGATCGCCACCCGCTTCGGTAAGACTCTAGAGCCAAAACGCGCCATGCGAACCCGAGGCTGGCGCAAGGTCGGTGCGGCGGTCACCCGGTGGCCCGGACCGATCCTGATCGCCACGATTGCACTGTCACTCATCGGTCTGTTGGCGCTGCCCGGGTACCGGACCAACTACAACGACCGGCACTACCTGCCCGCCGACCTGCCGGCCAACACCGGTTACGCAGCGGCCGACCGGCACTTCTCGCAGGCCCGGATGAATCCCGAACTGTTGCTCATCGAGAGCGATCACGACCTGCGCAACTCGGCCGACTTCCTGGTCATCAACCGCATCGCCAAGCGCATCTTCGAGGTGCCCGGCATTTCTCGGGTCCAGGCCATCACGCGCCCGCAGGGAACGCCGATCGAGCACACCTCGATCCCGTTCCAGATCAGCATGCAGGGCACCACGCAGATGATGAACATGAAGTACATGCAGGACCGCATGGCCGACATGTTGGTGCAGGCCGACGAAATGCAGACGACCATCGACACGATGGAATCCATGATGGCGCTGACCACGGAGATGGCCGCCACCACCCACAGCATGGTCGGGAAGATGCACGTGATGGTCGATGACGTGGCCGAAATGCGGGACCACATCGCGGATTTCGATGATTTCTTCCGGCCGATCCGTAACTACCTGTACTGGGAACCGCACTGCTTCAACATCCCGATGTGCTGGTCGATCCGATCGATATTCGACACCCTGGACGGCATCGACACCATGACCGATGACATCCAGAAGATGATGCCGGACATGGATCGTCTCGATGAGCTCATGCCGCAGATGGTCACGATCATGCCGCCCATGATCCAGACGATGAAGAACATGAAGAACATGATGCTGACCATGCAGGCCACCATGGGTGGCTTGCAGGATCAGATGGAAGCGTCGATGGAGAACGCGACCGCCATGGGCCAGGCGTTCGACGCTTCCAAGAACGACGATTCGTTCTATCTGCCGCCCGAGACCTTCGACAATCCGGATTTCAAGCGCGGCATGAAGATGTTCCTGTCCCCCGACGGGCACGCCGTGCGGTTCATCATCAGCCATGAGGGCGATCCGATGAGCCCCGAGGGCATCTCGCACATCGAAAAGATCCAGAATGCCGCGAAGGAGGCGATCAAGGGCACCCCGCTGGAGGGCTCCAAGATCTACCTCGGCGGCACTGCGGCCACCTTCAAGGACATGCAGGAAGGCGCCAACTACGACCTGCTGATCGCCGGAATCGCCTCGCTCTGCCTGATTTTCATCATCATGCTGCTCATAACCCGCAGTGTGGTGGCCGCCGCGGTCATCGTCGGCACGGTCGTGTTGTCCCTCGGGGCATCGTTCGGTCTGTCGGTGCTGATCTGGCAACACCTGATCGGGCTGGAACTGCACTGGATGGTGCTGGCCATGTCGGTGATCATCCTGTTGGCCGTGGGCGCGGACTACAACCTGCTACTGGTAGCCCGGTTCAAAGAAGAGATCCACGCCGGGCTCAACACGGGCATCATCCGCGCCATGGGCGGTACCGGATCGGTGGTCACCTCGGCGGGCCTGGTGTTCGCGTTCACCATGATGTCGATGGCGGTCAGCGAGCTGGCGGTGATCGGCCAGGTGGGCACCACGATCGGCCTAGGTCTGCTGTTCGACACCCTGGTGATCCGGTCCTTCATGACACCGTCGATCGCCGCCCTGATGGGCAAGTGGTTCTGGTGGCCGCAACGGGTGCGGCAGCGGCCCCTGCCGGCGCCGTGGCCGACTCCGATCCAACGCGACCCGCAGGATTCGCTGGTCTAATCGGCCTGCTCCAGACCGGATTTCAGGCTGGACAGTCGGAGCGGCCAGTCGTGCCCGATGATCTCCCGCACGACACTGTCCGGGTCGAAACCGTCGTGGATCACGGTGAGCTTTACCTGCTCCCCGACCGGTTCGATGTCGAATGACACCCGGGACCTGCGTTCGGTCGCGGCCCTGGCGATGGTCTCGTCGCTCAGATCAGGCGCGACCTGTTGCAGTTCGGCCGTGAAGGTGTGGAAGGTGAACGCCAACCGCTGGTAGGGGTCGGACTCCACGATCACCTGCTCGGCGTCATCGATGCGGAGCCCGTCCTGGACCCAGGTGTAGGTCGAGCCCTTCTGCCAGTCCGATTCGATGGCATGGCCCAGATAGGCGCGGGAGAACGCCGGGTTGGTCACTGCCTGCCAGAGCCGCTCCGGGGTGGTGCGGATGTAGGTCGTGTACTCGAATTCGCTCGAGCCGGCGGAGGTCTCCAGCACGGTCTTGAGGTCTCCGAGCGTCGGGATTCTCGCGGCGTCGTAGCGGTCGATCCAACGTTCGGCGATGGCCGTGATCGGCTCGGCGTTGAGGTAGTGACGCTTCTCCCGGCCGTGCCGTGCGGTGGAGACGAGGTTGGCCGCCTCCAATATCGCCAGATGCTTACTGACCGACTGCCGGGCAATCGACAGGCGGTCGCACAGCTCTCGAAGGCTCTGCCCGTCGCGCTCGTTGAGGCTGTCGAGAAGCAACCGCCGGCTCGGGTCTGCCAGTGCCTTGAAGACTTCGTCCACCATCGCCGTCCCGCCCTGCGCAGCCCCGCCGGCTGCCCCGGTCCGATTATGCAGCCATTTGGCTGCACGTCAAGATTCGAACCGGCCCAGGCACCCCGCCACGACGGCGGTCCGGGCCGTCGCCGGTAGGGCCTCCAGCCACCACCGGAAGCCCTCCGGCGTTGCCAAGACAACACCGGCCCGTCCCCTTGCGGGACCGAATGCTGCGGCGCACCCCATCGCGAGCCCCGACCGGCACCACAATCGATGACCGTTCCCGGGGCGGATTCCAAATGTCATTGACAGCAACGGAATTGGGTCGCTTCGATAGCCGGCGACAGTCGGATCCCACCCGTCCAGTCACCGCACAAGCGTAGTGCCGCAGCACTATTGGACGATTGGGACATGTCGTTGCGAACGGCCGCTGAAGCAGCCTCCACTGGCAACCGAATTGCCCGCGCAGGCAACCACACTCAATCGCAAAAAGCGTGAAACAGTCCATACGAGACGCCTGCTGTGAACGGAGTCACATATTTTGCCCGCCCGAAAAGGGCTCTGCTAGCGTCCCGCCGCATGTTTGCTATCGCGACGCTTATGGCGCTTGTCCAGCAGGTTTCGGGCACGCCGTACATCTCCGGTGGAGACACCCCGGCCGGCACCGACTGCTCGGGCCTGGCTTCCTGGGTCAGCAATGTGGCCACCGGCCGGCCTGCCTTCGGGGACCGGTTCCACACCGGCAACCAGGAGCGCGCGCTCCTGGCCCGCGGCTTCAAGTACGGAACTCAGCCCGGCGCCCTGGTGATCGGCTGGAACAGCGGCCACACCGCGGTCACCCTGCCCGACGGCACCTCCGTGTCCTCCGGCGAGGGTGGCGGAGTCAAGGTCGGCGGCGGTGGCGCCTACCAGCGCCAGTTCAACCACCACATGTACCTGCCCGTGGAGGCGCAGCAGGCGCCCGTCGAGCTCCCCGCTCCGATCGACCCGTTCGCACCGCCGCCGCCCCCGGCGCCGATCGATCCGATGGCCGCCCCGGCCCCGATCGACCCCTTCGCACCGCCACCGCCGCCCCCGGCGCCCGTGGACCTGATGGCCGCTCCCGCCCCGGTCGATCCGATGGCCGCACCGGCTCCGATCGATCCCTTCGCACCGCCACCGCCGGCCGAGGCGATCCCGCCGGTCGCTCCCATGGAGGCCCCGGCGCCCATCGTGCTGGACGTGCCGCCCCCGCCGGCGCCCCCGGCGCCCGACGCCCCGGCCCCGATCGCCATCTGAGATCACACCTGTCGGTGGCCGGCGAGTCACGACCGTTCGGCTAACGTCGGCGTGTGATCGTGCTGCTGCCCCCGTCGGAGACCAAGCGCACCGGCGGGGACGGCCCGCCGGTGCAGCTGGACAGCCTGAGCTCACCAGAGCTCACCCCGCTTCGTCGGTCATTGATCGACGAGCTGGTCGCCCTCGCGGCGGACCCGCAGGCCTGCCGCACGGCCCTGGCCATCTCCGCCGGCCAGGCCGCCGAGATCGAGCGCAACGCCGCGCTGCGTCAGGCACCCACACTGCCGGCGATCCAGCGCTACACCGGCGTGCTCTACGACGCCCTCGACGTCGGCTCACTGCGTGGCGCAGCCGCTGCGCGCGCCCGCGCCCGCCTGGCGGTCGGTTCGGCGCTCTTCGGCCTGCTACGCGCGGACGACCCGGTACCCGGCTACCGACTGTCTGCGTCGTCGAAACTGCCAGGACAGCCCGGCCTGGCCAAGCGCTGGCGCCCACGGTTGGAGCCGGTGCTGGCCGATCTGTCGTCCCGCGAGCTGATCGTCGATCTGCGATCCGGCTCGTACGCCGGTCTGGGCCGGGTCCCGGACGCGGCGGTTCGGGTGCAGGTGCTGGCCGAGCACGACGACGGTCACCGCACCGTGGTCAGTCACTTCAACAAGGCGCACAAGGGTCACCTGGCCCGGGCATTGGTCAGCTCCAGAAGCGAACCCACCGACGCCGCCGCGGTCGCGGCGGTGGCCCGCCGCGCCGGCATGCGGGTGGAACGCGACGGGAACGAGCTGACTGTCGTCGTGCCGGCCTGACCGGCGTCGTTCGGGCCGCCTCGAACGGCTCGCCGCCTCAGGCCGCCTCGAACGGCTCGCCGTCCAAAGCCACCGAGGGGCGGCCGTCCGGCCCCCGTGGCACATCTCCCACCAGCGTCACCCGGTACAACCGGCGGTCGTACTCACCGCTGAGATCCGACGGCGCGAGATGCACGGTCGAGCGGTTGTCCCAGAACGCGATGCTGCCCGGCGCCCACTTGAACCGCACGGTGTACTCCGGCCGCACCAACTCGTCGTAGAACAACCCGAGCAGGCGGCGGCTCTCGTGCGGCGACACGTCGACGATGTGGCTGGTGAATCCGGGGTTGACGTAGAGCGCCCGCTCCCCCGTCTCGGGATGCACCCGGACCACGGGATGCTCGGTCAGCAGCGGCCGCCGGTCCACCCGACGCCGATAGTCCTCGGTGGCCGTCGTGCCGTCGGGCGGGGCAAACCGGTGGACCGCCCGCAGACCGTCGGCGAGCCTCTGCAGCGGTCCTGACAATCCGGCGTACGCGGCCACCGTGTTGGACCATTGGGTGTCGCCGCCGTACGGCGGAATCACCTCGGCCCGAAGAATCGATGCGGCAGGCGGATTCACCGCGGCGGTGACGTCGGCGTGCCAGTTCGCCTTGTCGAAACCGCGACTGCTGCCGTACCGAGATTTGAAGCGGTCGGCGAAGATCGGGTAGATCGTCGGGTAGTCCGGGTCCGGAATGGAATCGAACAGCGGGTGCGCCGGCGTCGGCGAGCCGAAGGCCCGAGCCAGCCGCAGGTGATCATCGTGACCGATGAACTGGTCCCGGAAGAACACCACCTTCCATTTGAGCAGGGCAGCACGGATTTCCGCGACATGTTCATCCAAAAGCGGTGCGGTGAGGTCGATTCCACGAATCTCGGCACCGGTCCAGCCCGACTGCGGGTGGATCGTCAGCGCGGATGCCAGTTGAGTCATATTGGTTCCCTTGGTTTCTGTGGATGGAGCCGTTACGAGTCGAGCGATTTCGGTGTGACGCCGTCGAGCTCGTTCTGCGCCGTGACGATGGTGTTGTAGCGACCGTCGACGTACGGTGTGACATCGACCCGGGACTTGATGGTCCCGGTCTCGTGCAGGCCGTCGGCTACGGTCTGGAACAACGCCGTGGACTCCGGATCGATCGGGTAGTACGAGGCGATCCCGTCCTCCTCGTAGAGCTTCTTGCCCTGCTCGAACGTGATGCCCTGCACCTTGACGTAGTACTGGTCGATCCACTGGTCGGCATGGGTGTCCTTCCAGTTGTTCGCGGCGACCGCACGTCCCACGTAGTCGCCGATGGCCGCGGCCTTGGCGGGGTCGTCGAGAACGTCGCCGCGCACGATCAGCGTCTGGATCCCGGTGTTGATGCCTTTGCCATCGCCCAGGATCGGCGGCTCACCCAGTTGGTGGTACTGATTGCCCAGGACGATCGCGGCGTCGACGGCGCCCGCCGCGAAGGTCGGAACCACCTCTGCCCCAGCCAGTTCCACGGGCTGCACATCGGTTCGCAGATCCAGTCCATGACGTTTGAGCAATCCCGCCGTCACCATGTGCCGGCCCGAGCCCGGCGGGTAGGCCACCCGTTTCCCGCGCAGATCCTCGATGGTTCGCACGCCGCTGTCGGGGCGTGCCACCAGGTAGTAACCACCGCTGGTGCCCGGATTCGCCTGCAGCCCGACGGTCACCAGATCGGTGACCCCGCTGTCCACGGCAATGGGGACCGGTGCCTCACCGATCGATCCGACGTCAGCGGCTCCCGAGCGCAGCGCCTCGATGACGGCCGCCCCGCCGCTGAAGTCCGCGAACTCGACCTGGTACGGCGTCCCCTGCCCGGCATTCGCCAGATTCCACGGCAGGGACTGCGTCCCGTTCTGCTCGGCGATGACGAGCCTGGTGCCTGCCGGCACCTCGGCCCGCGTCGCGATCTTCACCGTGTCGATGGCGTCGCCGGCGCCGTCGTCGGACAGTCCGCACGCGCTGATGAACAACGGAATCGACAGCAGGGCAACCCAACTCCGCCGCATTCGACGCACAGATGGCATGTGATCATTCCTTGTCTTCATGTACACCCAACTCCGCGAGCAACTGCCGGCGCAGCGTGGCGAATTCGTGGCTGTCGCGGGCCCGTGGTTTCGGCACGGTCACGTCGACATCGAGCGAGATGACCCCGTCGGTCAGCACGATGACGCGGTCGGCGAGCAGGATCGCCTCGTCGACGTCGTGGGTGACCAGCAGGACCGCCGGGGTGTGCCGGCGGTACAGGTCCATCAGGAGACCGTGCATCTTGATCCTGGTGAGCGCGTCGAGAGCACCGAACGGTTCGTCGAGCAGCAGCAGCTGCGGCTCGCGTACCAGAGCCCGCGCCAGGGCAACCCGTTGCGCCTCCCCACCGGACAGGGTGCGCGGCCACACCTTCGCCTTGTCCGCCAGATTGACCTCACCGAGCGCCGAGAGCGCACTCCGTTGCACGGCACGGGTGGCGGGCAGGCCGATCGTCACATTGGTCAGCACCCGCTGCCACGGCAGCAACCTCGGATCCTGGAACACGATCGCCCGCCGGGCCGGCACCTGCAGGTAGCCGTCCACGTCCGCGTCGAGAGCCCCGAGCGCCCGGAGGAACGTGCTCTTTCCGGAGCCGCTGCGGCCCAGCAGCGCGACGAATTCACCGGCCCGGATCTCCAGATCGAGGCCGTCGATGATGACGTTGTCCCCGAACCGTTTCCGGATGTCGCGAGCGATCACCACCGGCGGCGCATCGACGGCCGTCGCCGTCGTTTCAGTCCCCGTCATAAGCCCGCCTCCAGGTGAGCAACCGACCTTCCAGGAACCGGACCACCAGAATCGAGACCAGACCGAGAATTGCGTAGACGGCGATCAGAACGAAGACGACGTCGATCTGGAAGTACTCACGGGCATCGGTCATCATCCGGCCCAGACCCTTCTTGGCATTGATGGTCTCGGCGAAGATCAGCGACAGCCAGGACGCCGTCAGCGCCAGGCGCAGGCCCACGAGAAAGCCGGGCAGCGACCCGGGAAGGATGACCCGGTAGATCATCTCGGCCCGGCCGGCGCCGAACGACCGTGCCGCCTCCACCAGGGTGGCGTCGACGCTGCGGATCGCGCTGAAGGTGTTGATGTAGATCGCAACGGCGACCGCGAGGGTGATCAGCAGGATCTTGGGCACCTCGCTGATGCCGAACCACACGATCAGCAACGGCACCAGCGCGAAATTCGGAACCGCGCGCAGGACTTCCATATTCGCGTCGACGAAGTTCTCCCCGACGCGCGACAGGCCGGAGATCAGGGCCAGCCCCAGCCCTAGGGCCACGCCGAAGACGAGACCGTATCCGACCCGCAACAGGCTGGCGCTCAGGTGTTCGGCAAAGGTGCCGTCGGCGATCAGGGTCCACGCGGCGCTCAGCACCCGCGTCGGCGGGGGCACGGTGCGCTCGTCGAAGACGCCGACGGTGGAGAACAGTTGCCACAGGCCCACCAAGAGGACCGGGCCGAGCAGTCGCTGCACCGGACGCGGCACCGTCGGCTTGCGCTGCACCCGCCGGACCGCCGCACGCGGATCGACCAGCCCGGCCGCCGCCTCGGCTCTCGTGGCGCCGGACGGCCGCGACACCAGGGTGGCCATCTCAGGCGGCCCCGAAGTAATCGCCCGAGATCGATTCCGATGCAACGCCGTCGGGCCCGACCGGAACGTCGCCCACCAGCGTGATGCGGTGCAGTATGCGGTCACCCTCGACATGCTCGAAATCCCGCGGGGCCAGGTGCAGCGCGGCACGGTTGTCCCAGAACGCGACGCTTCCCGGCTCCCACTTGAACCGCACCGAGTACTCGGGCCGAGCGATCTCCTCGAACAGGAGGTCCAGCAGATGCCGGCTTTCCCGAGGCGAGAGACCGACGATCTCGCGGGTGAAGGACGGGTTGACGTACAGGACCTTCTCCCCTGTCTCCGGATGGACCCGCACCACGGGGTGGATGGTGGCGAGCGGATTGTTGCGCACTAGATCACCGATCTTCTCGGTGCTGCGCTCGGCCGACGTCGTCGAACCGAAGCGATGCTCGGCGCGCAGTTCGTCGGCAAGGGCCTGCACCGCCGGTGACAGGCCCGCATAGACGGCCCCGACATTGGTGAACTGGGTGTCACCACCGTAGGCGGGCACGCGTTCGGCACGGAGTATCGAATGCGACGGCGGGTTGATCAACGGGGTCACGTCGGCATGCCAGCCGGGACCGTTTGGGCTTTGCCGCTTGCGGTATCGGGTGCCGTACCGATGGTCGTAGGCCGCGGGCGACACCGTGTGAATCTGCGGGAATCCCGCTGGGGCGGAGTCACCTTCGTAGGGATGTCCTGGGGTCACCGCACCGAACTGGGCGCCGAACGCGATCTGTGCGGCGTGGTCGAGGTTCTGGCCGCGGAAGAACACCACCTTCCACTGATGCAGCGCGGCGCGGATGGCCGCCACCTGAGCCCGCGACAGCGGCGCGGAGAGATCCACTCCGTCGATCAGTGCACCGGTGAATCCGGACAGCGGGGTGACGACGACCCCGGCCTCTGCGGCGGCACTCGGCGCGGTGATCGTTTCAGGAACAGAAGAAGGCATGGCCACACTCCCCTCGAAAGCGGCTGCTGATATCGGTGATTCGACGCTAACGAGGACCGCTTCAGGACTTACCGGTTTGAATCGGCGTGACGGGAATGGCGCGTTCCGGCCCGGGCACCGACACGTCGTTGCCGGCTACAGCCGCACGAGTTGACCGAAAACGCTTCTGCCTGCGCCGTACTGGCTCCGTGTGTCGAGAAGTAAGCGAAATTCGCTGTTGCCGAGCTAATTTCACAGCGGCATTTCCGCGAGAACGCGACCGGCCTACCCCGCAACCGATTTCACCGAATTCCCGGGTGTTCCCCACAACCGTCCGTGTCGTCGTGCACAATATGAGCTCGCCGCGTCAGCGCCTGCCGCCTGTGCCACGCCCACCACATCACCGTTCTCCGGGAGCAAGCTTGGTCACCTGCTCAGTTTCCACACCGCGTCCGTCATGTCCGCCCACCCGTGGTGGACGGCACCGGAAGCCGCCGCAGCGACGCTGGCTTCCCGTCGGGATCGGGGTGGCCGCTGCGGCCGTGGTCAGTTCGATGCTCACTGCGTTCGTCATCATCACCACCCTGGCGTCCAAGCTGTCGGCCAAGGATTCGGTGTATGCGGTCGGCGCCCGAACCTACGAGGTCGAACCGAACCGGCCGGTGCAGCGCGATGTCGCCGCGCAGGCCGCCGCTCCTGCCGTGACCGCGTTCGCGTTCGACGGGTCCGGCTTCGTCGGCTCCCAGGCGCGGTGCCGGGACAACCAGACGGCGCGGGCGATCGGCCGCACCGAACGCTCGCTGGTGGTGATCTGCCTGGACCGCAACGGGCAACTCGAATACCACGGTGTCCGACTCTCGGACCGGGCCGCACTCGCGGCCGGTGCCAACGTGACGCCGGGCCGCCGCTTCGTCGCCCGCAACTACCAGACCGCATACGCCGTCTCACCGACCGAGCTGCTTGTCACGTCGGGCAGCGCGGTCATCAAACGCGAACCCATGGTCGAGTACCGCGAGATCCTCTCCACCCCGGTGGTCGTGGCGCCGCGGTAGCCTCACCGCGGTCGAGGTGTTCATCAGCTGGAGCTGATCCGCATCAGCGCACCTCCAGACATCAGCGATTCTCTGGGTGAGGTGGGATGGATTCGTCGTCAGCGTTCGCACTCGCAGACACCGATGCGATCGGGCAGGCCGCACTGGCCGCGGCCGGCGAGGTAACCGCCGTCGAGTTGCTCGAAGCGGCGATCACCCGGGTCGAGGCGACGCGGAACCTCAACGCCGTGATCACCGACCTGTTCGAGCGGGCCCGGACCCAGGCGGCGGCCCTCGACGAGTCCGGTGTGCTGCGCACCGGTCAGGCCGGCCCGCTCGCCGGGGTGCCCTTCCTGCTCAAGGATCTGGGGGCGGCGCTGGCCGGGACCCGCGAAGCGATGGGCTCCCGCGCGTTAAGCGACCATGTGGCAACCGAGTCCGCCTGGACGGTGAACCGCTATCTCGATGCGGGACTCGTGCTGTTCGGCAAGACCAACACCCCGGAATGGGGCAATCACTGCACCACCGAGCCGTTGCTGTCGGGGCCGACGGTGAACCCCTGGTCGTCGACCGTCACACCGGGTGGCTCCAGCGGCGGTTCGGCGGCGGCCGTCGCCGCCGGGGTGGTGCCCGCGGCATCGGGCGGGGACGGCACCGGCTCCATCCGGGTGCCGGCATCCTGCTGCGGTCTCGTCGGCCTCAAACCGCGCCGCGGACGGTCCTCTTTCGCCCCCGACGGCGGTCACGGGCTCGAGGGCCTGGTGAACAACCACGCCTTGACCCGGACGGTGCGCGACAGCGCGGCGCTGCTCGACGTCATCGCCGGCGGCGCACCCGGCGACCCCTACGGCGCGGCCGCCCCCGCGGTTTCCTTCTTCGAGTCGGCCGCACAGACCCCGCCGGCGCAACGCATCCTGATCGCCACGTCGTCACCGTTTCCCACCGACCGGATCGACCCGGAGGTGGTGGCCGCCGTCGAGGCGACCGGTCGACTGCTGGAAGGTCTCGGGCACCGGCTCACCCCGGGTGCACCCACGATCGACCCGGACGCGGTCGCCGAGGCGATCGCCGTGCTGCACACCGTGAGCAACGCTCAACTGCACGACCTCGCGCAGGCACACCTGGGCCGCGCACCGCGCGAGGACGAATTCGAGCCGAGCACCTGGGTGATGGTCCGCGAGGGCTTCACCACCACGGGCCTGGACTATGCCAAGGCGATCTCCGCCATCCATGCCGAGACCCGGCGCTTCGCCGCGGGAATGGCGGACCATGACGTGTTGCTGGTGCCGACCCTGCTGACCGGGCCGCCACCGTACGGACTGCTGAATCAGCCTCGGGGGACCACCCGCGCCTTTTTCGACGTCGAGTTCGCCACCACCGGGTGGACGGCGCTGGCCAACGTCACCGGTTGGGCCGCGGTATCCCTGCCCCTGGGCCAGACCGGCGCCGGCCTGCCCATCGGCGTGCAGCTGATGGCACCTGACGAGGGAATCCTGCTCAGCCTGGCCGGCCAGCTCGAGCAGGCCGCCCCGTGGCGCAGTCGTATTCCGCCCCGATGGGTGGCCGGTACCACCACGATGTAACCGACGAATATCCTCTGAGGCGAACCGCGTGCCATCGGCCCGTTCACCGGGCCACGCCTCAGCAGCACAACAACAGCAGGACGCTGTCTTCAAAGGAGTAGACAACCTCATGGTGAATCAGCAGCAGGCCGACAAGATGACCACGGGCAAGGGCTTCATCGCCGCGCTCGACCAGAGCGGTGGCTCGACCCCCAAGGCCCTGCGTCTCTACGGGGTCGAAGAGAGCGCCTACTCCTCCGAGGAGGAGATGTTCGACCTGATCCATCAGATGCGCTCACGCATCATCACCTCGCCGTCGTTCGGCGGTGACCGGGTGCTGGCCGCGATCCTGTTCGAGCAGACCATGGACCGTTCCATCGACGGCAAGCCCACGGCGACCTATCTGTGGGAGGACAAGGGAGTCGTGCCGCTGCTCAAGATCGACAAGGGCCTGGCCGACGTCGCGGACGGCGTGCAGGTCATGAAGCCCATGCCGGGCCTGGACGACCTGCTGGCCCGCGGGGCGAAGAGCGGCATCTTCGGCACCAAGGAGCGTTCGGTGATCGGCGCGGCCAACCCGGACGGTGTTGCCGCCGTGGTGGCCCAGCAGTTCGAGGTGGCCAAGCAGGTCCTGTCGCACGGACTGATCCCGATCATCGAGCCCGAGGTCACCATCTCCATCGCGGACAAGGCCGAAGCCGAGGACCTGCTCCGCGACGAGATCACCAAGAACCTGGACGCCCTGCCCGCCGACCAGAAGGTCATGCTCAAGCTGACCCTGCCGACCGTGGCGAACCACTACCAGTCGCTGGTCGAGCATCCGAAGGTGATGCGGGTCGTCGCACTGTCCGGTGGCTACTCCCGCGACGAGGCCAACAAGCTGCTCGCCGAGAACACCGGCGTGATCGCCAGCTTCAGCCGCGCACTGACCGAGGGGCTGTCGGCCCAGCAGAGCGACGACGAGTTCAACGCGACGCTGGACAAGTCGATCCAGTCGATCTACAACGCGTCCGTCGCGGGCTAGTCGCGGACCCGGCAGCGTACGCAGATGGTCATCCCGATCGATCGCCCCAAACTCGAGGGCAATGTCGCCGTCGGCAACGGCCGTCAACTCGGATTCGCCGAGTTCGGTGACCCGCAGGGCCGGGCGGTCTTCTGGCTGCACGGCACCCCGGGTGCCCGCCGGCAGATCCCGACCGAGGCCCGGGTCTACGCCGAACGAAACCACATCCGGTTGATCGGGGTGGACCGGCCCGGTATCGGGTCATCCACCCCGCACCAGTACGACCGGGTACTGGATTTCGGTGACGATCTGCGCACCATCGCCGACACGCTGGGCATCGACAAGCTCGCCGTCATCGGTCTGTCCGGTGGCGGGCCCTACACGCTGGCCACCGCGGCCGCCATGCCCGACCGGGTGATGGCGGCCGGGGTGCTCGGCGGGGTGGCGCCGATGATCGGGCCCGACGCGATCAGCAGTCCGCTGATGCAGCTGGGTGCGGTGGTCGCCCCGGTGCTGCAGGTGGCGGGTGCGCCGATCCGGTTGGTCGCCTCCGGTCTGATCCGGCTGATCCGGCCGGTCGCCTCCCCCGCCTTGGAGATCTATGCGCGGATCTCGCCCGAAGGTGACCGCCGCATGCTCGGCCGCCCCGAGTTCAAGGCGATGTTCCTCGACGATCTGCTCAACGGCAGCCGCAAGCAACTCGCCGCCCCGTTCTACGACATCGTGGTGTTCGAGCGGGACTGGGGCTTCCGTCTCGACGAGGTCAAGGTCCCGGTGCACTGGTGGCACGGCGACCACGACCACATCGTGCCGTTCGCCCATGGCCAGCACGTGGTCTCCCGGCTGCCCGACGCGGTGATGACCGAACTGCCGTATGAGAGTCACCTCGGTGGGCTGGGCTGCGCCGAGGAGATCATGGGCACGATGATCTCGACGTGGGACAAGGCCAAAACGGACTGAGCTCGCGGGGTTGACCTCAACCATTGTTGAGGGTCGAGGCTGGAGACATGACAACCTCGATGACTCAGATCCGGGCCGACCTCTGGGAAACACGCACCGACACACCGTTTCCGGGGTTGACCACCCATGCCTATCTGTGGACCGCCCACGACCACAACGCGCTGTTCTACTGCCCGGCCGGGGACGCCGACTTCACCGCCATCGATTCGCTCGGCGGCGTCGACGACCAGTACCTGTCACACCAGGACGAGGCCGGGCCCATGCTCGCCAGGGTCGGCGAGCGGTTCGGTTCCCGACTGCACGCACCCGCCGCCGAACGCGACACGATCGGACGACACCGCCACATCGACGTCGCGCTGACCACCCGGCACGTCGACGACCGCGGCGTCGAGGTGATACCCACGCCGGGTCACACCCCGGGAAGCACCTGCTACCTGGTCGAGGGCGCCGAGGGACGCTATCTGTTCACCGGGGACACTATGTTCGTCGACGGCGAGGGGCGATGGTCGACGTTCGTGATCCCCGGGGTCGGCGACGCCGCGGCGATGGCCGACAGCGTGCGCCTGTTGGCGACCCTGGAGCCCGACGTCGTCATCTCCAGCGCGTTCGTGGGCCGTGCCGTCACAGCGGTCGACGAGCGGACCTGGCCCACCTGCATCGACGAGGCGTTGCGGTCGATCCCGGTGCCCCGGTGACGGTCATGGCAATGTCGAGTAGCGGACTACGCTAGGCCGGCTCCGCCCCGGTTCCGATACTTCGAACAACTGGCGATGTGCCAGCGGATCCGGAGGTCGGCAATGGCAACGATCGGCGAGCACGCGGTGGTGCTGGGCGCAAGCATGGGCGGCCTGCTGGCCGGCCGGGTCTTGTCCGACTACTTCGACAACGTCACCCTCGTCGAGCGCGACGTACTGCCCGACAGTCCGGCGCAACGGCGAGGCGTGCCGCAGGGTAGGCATGCCCACGGGCTGCTCAGCGGTGGGCTCCAGGCGCTGGCCCGGTTGTTTCCCGGACTCCCCGAGGAACTGGCCGCCGACGGCGCCACGGTGCTCGCCGGGACGGATCTGTCGCTGGTCTCGTTGACGCTGGGCGGTCACACGCTCTCTCTCGACGGAGAGCCGTCGAAACCGATCGAGTCATACCTGGCCAGCAGGCCGTTCCTGGAGGCGCATGTTCGGGACCGCGTGCGCGCCATCGACAACGTCCACATCCTCGACGGCCACGATGCCGTCGAATTGCTGATGGATGACACCCGGCGGGTGACCAGCGTCCTGGTGGCCGATCGCAACGGCGGTCCCGGACGGGCGATCGCCGCCGACCTGATCGTCGATGCCATGGGCCGTGCCGGGCGGACACCGGCGTTCCTGGAGAGCGCGGGGTTCGGACGGCCGGCCGAAGACCGGATCGCAGTGGCGGTGGCGTACTCCAGCCAGCTGTTGCGCTTCGCCGGAAATACTCCTCGCGATCGGCTCACCCTCGTCGGACCGGTACCCGAAAGACCATACGGGGGTTCGTTGTTCGCGTACGAGGACGACACCTGGCTGCTCACCACCGCCGGGATGAACGGCCATGAACCTCCCGGTGACCTGCCCGGGATGATCGACTTTGTCGCGGAGTTCATGGCGCCGGAACTGGTCGAGTCGTTGCGCGGCGCTCAACCGCTGGGTCCGGTGGCCACCTTCCGCTACCCGGCCAGTGTGCGCCGACGCTATGAGCGCATGGTCCGCTTCCCGGACGGCCTGCTGGTGTTCGGCGACGCCATCTGCAGCTTCAATCCGGTGTACGGCCAAGGTATGTCGGTGGCAGCGCTGGAGGCGCTCGCGTTGCGTGACTGCCTGGACCGTGGAGCCGACGACCTGGGGCGCCGCTTCCTGCGGGCAGCGGCCGGCTGCACCAACACGGCATGGCAGATGGCGTCCGGCGCCGATCTGGCCCTACCGGAGATCCCCGGGCGCCGGCCGGCCTCGATCCGGGTCTCCAACTGGTACACCCAGCGGGTCCTCACCGCAGCCGAGGACGATCCGGTGGTCACCGAGGCGTTCTTCCGGGTGATGAACCTGGTCGATCCGCCCAGTCGGCTGCTGCATCCGTCGATCGTGCGTCGGGTGGCACTCGGCGCCTCCCGACGCCGCCGCTCGGGGCAGCCCGCCCACGCGAAACCCGCGGTCGCGGTGCCCCACTGAGGTTTTCGCGGTCAGGCACCGGATTCGACGAGGGCCCGGCGCAGCAGGTGCATCGCCACCGTGGTGGCGCGCTCCCGGATATCGGACCGGTTGCCCGGTAGCCGGATCGTGCGGGTGATCGCCGCGGACCCGGCCCGGACCGCGAAGCACACGGTGCCGACCGGCTTCTCATCGGTGCCGCCACCCGGCCCGGCGATACCGCTGATGGCCACCGCGGTGTCGGCACCGAAATGGTGCAGCGCGCCGGTCACCATCGCCTCGGCCACCGGCTCGGACACCGCGCCGTACTCGGTGATGAGAACCGGGTCCACGTTCAGCATCTCGGCCTTGGACTCGTTCGCGTAGGCGACCACCCCACCGGCAAGGTAATCCGAACAGCCCGGGATATCGGCGAGCCGGGCGGCCAGCAGCCCGGCCGTACAGGACTCGGCGGTGGCGATCCGCCGCCCGGCCAACAGGCCGGCCACCTGCTCGTCCACGGTCGACCCGTCCTCGGAGTACAGCGTGGCCGCGTGCCGATCCCGCAGCAGATCCACCAGGTCCCGGTAGGTACCTGCGGCATCGGGCTCATATCGGGTGACGATTTCAAGCTCGCCGCGGCGCAGGCATGTGGTGATCTCCAGGGCGTCGAAGCCCGCCACCACGGCTTCGGCGTCACGCAAGGTCTCGGCCAGACCGGACTCGGCCAGGCCGAACATCCGGATCGTGTCCTGCCGGTATCGGGTGCGACCCGAGATCGCCTGCTGCACAGCCTCGGTCGCGACGGCGGTGTGCCACATCGGTTGCAGCTCACGCGGCGGGCCGGGCAGCACCACCACCGTCGGTTCGGCCGCCACCACCACGCCGGGGGCGGTGCCGACCGGCGGGAGTACCTCCGCGCCGACCGGCACCAGGGCCTGCTTGCGGTTGGCCGCACGCACCGCATCGAAATCCACGCTCGGACGCTCACCCATCAGGTTGCGCAGGATGTCCGCGATGCGCTCCTCCATCGCCACGTCGAGGACCAGTTCCCGACCGCAGAACGCCGCGACCGTCGCCACGGTGAGATCGTCGGCGGTCGGCCCGAGCCCACCGCTCGTGACGATCAGATCCACCCCCTCGGCGGCCAGGAATTGCAGTTGCGCCGTGATGTCGGCCGGGCGGTCCCCGCAGATCGTGATGTGCGCGAGTTCCACTCCGAGCTCGAGGAGCTGGTCGGCCAGCCACGGCCCGTTGCGGTCCTGGACCCGGCCGGTGAGGACCTCTGTTCCGGTAACGACGATGCCTGCGCGTGCGCTCACGACGTGAACACTACGCAGCACGACGGCCTCCGGCTCAGAAGCCGTAGCCCAATTCGGCCGGAACGTCGGAGGCGAAGGCGGTGCCCAGCCGGCGCACCAGCTCCGGGTCCTTGCTGCGCAACCGGTTTGCCGCGACGAATGCCTCTGGGCGGTGGCTGCCGAGGTACAGGCTGCCGAGCACGTCGAGGTCGAGTTCGACATCGGCCGGCGCGTCGGTGCGTGTGCATTGCGCGCGGCCACCCTGAATCCGCAGGGCGAACCGTCCGCCGTCCCCGCGGAACCCGTCGGCGACGTCCAGCACGGTGTCGAGGTCGGCCTGATACCGCCGAGCCTCGAGAGCGGCCGGGATGTCCATGATCCGGACCCACAGATCGTCGCTGCTCGACGTCACGCGAACCAGCCGTGGATTGGTCAGCAGGTAAGGCAGCACATCGTCGGGATGCGTCCAGGTGATGACCTTCTCCATCAGGTCCATACCCAGCAGTGCCCGCCACAGCGCGATGTAGGCGTCGGTGGTGACCGCGGTGACCTCGCGGACGCGCAGCGAGCGGGACTCCTCACCGTGCACCCGGTACAGCACGTAGCCGTCGGGATGCAGGAACGCGAACAGTTCGGAACCGCCCTCGCGGGTGTTCTCCCGGTCCGCGAGCACGTCGTCCCAGAGAGGCGTCGGGCATACCAGCCCGCCCGGTGTCTGCCGGCGCCAGCGATCGTAGATCTCGGCGAAGGCATCGCGGTGCTCGGCGGGTTTGACCAGCCGTACCCCACCGGGATCGGGGACCCCGGCGCGGAACTCGGCGAACCGCCGGTCGATCGACATCTCCTGCACGGTGGTGGCCGGTCCGTACCCGAACCGGCCGTAGATGCCGCCCTCGCTGGCGGTCAGCGCGGCGATCGGGTACTTCGCGTCGGCGATCCGTTGGTGCAGCTCGGTGTACATGGAGCGCAGGATCCCGCGCCGCCGGTGCGTGGGGGCGACGGCCACGTAGCTCAGCCCCGCCGTGGGCAACACCGCACCGCCGGGGACCGTGAGCTGGAGATCGAGGAAGATCGATTGTCCGACGACATCGTCGGCGTCACCGTCGCGCATCACCACGCCGCCGTCGACGGCCACCATCTGCCGCCACACTTCCATCGATTCCGGATGGCCGATTTCGCCGAATGCGGTGTTGCCGAGCAACGCCATGGCCGACCAGTCGGCGTCGGTGACGTTGTGCAGAGTCAGGGTCGAATGCGGAGATTTATCGTCGATCACAGAATCCGACGGTGCCACAACAGCAACGACAACCGCGACCGAATTTTCCTGGTCCGCGGTTGTCCCGTCCCCGGCTCAGCGCTTGAGCCAGCCGTTCAGGGTCGCCACCTCGCGGGTGTAGGTGGTCATGATGTCGTCCTGGTACAGCGTCGCCCCGCTGATCGTGTCCTGGCCCTGCCAGACCACCCTGATCCGGTTCGCGCCGCGCTGGTAGACGTCCACCCGGTCAAGGTCACGGTGCTGCCATCCGCCGCTCTCGGCCAGTTCGCCGACCTCGTGGCGCACATCGGTTGTGGTCATCAGCCGATCCTATCGCCGGGCCCGCTGGTCGATCGGAACCACCGTGGGTGCGCTGTTGTAGCCGCTGACCCTGACCCAGTTCGCCGGGTGCTCCGACCCGGTGACCGTGCCCGTCACCTCGACCGTCTCCCCCGGGTACACCGTGACGTAGTTGTCGGAGTACTCGATCGGCAGGATTTCGTCACCATCGCGGGTGGTGGTGATCTCGGCGCGCTCGAAGAACGCGATCTGGCGGCCCGGGTTGTGCAAGCGGATCAGCACCCCTGCGCCGCCGTGGTCCGAATCGGTCCGGTGGGCGGTCACCTGCAGCCGTGCCTGCGTCATGGTGTTGAGCGCCGTCATGTCGGCCCAGCTGCTCTGTGCCAGGTCGAAGGCCTGATCGTTGACCGGGGGCCCGACATCGTCGAGTTGCTGTGACTGCCAGTAGGTGTTGTCCGCGACGACCGCGCCGGCCGCGTCGAGCAGTTCGGCCCGGATGAACACCACCGGCGAGTCGGGGGCCGGCCGGGGCAGGGTCAACGCGGGGACCGCCCCGTTCGACGGCACCGCCGGAACATCGGCGTCGCGGTCGTCACGCATCCGGCCCGTCAGGTCGTAGGTCCGCACCCGCACCCGCAGCCCCGTCCGCTCGTGCGGTGACTGGTTGGCCACGGTGACGTGGCCGGTGTCGTGATCACCGGTGGCATAGGAATCGAAGACGACCGACAGCGGACGCAGACCCTTCTTCGCCCCGTAGTAGGCGCCGCCCGGCCGCAGGTAGTAGTCGAAGAGGTGGCCGAAGAACGACGGCCAATGATTGTTCAGCATCCAGTAGATGGTCATCTTGTGGTTGTCCCACCCGCCGGCCGCGAACGCCTCGAACTGTGCACGGGTCGACTCGTAGTGGGCCAGTTGTGCCTTGCGGGCGAATTCCTCTGCCCCGCGCGACGATCCGTATCGCTGCATCACCGCGGTCCGGATGCTCTCGAGCGCGGCGTTGCTCGGGTTGGCACCGGCGTGGAAGTACCACGCGTCGTTGATCGGCCACAGCTTGTCCTTCGGGATGAACTTGCGCAGGCTGGCGAAGGGCGGGACGTGTTCGTTGTCGCCCTGTTCGGCGTTCGAACCGCGGGTGGCCGCGTAACGGCCGCTGAACCAGTAGCTCGGCGGGCGCCAGGTGTACGGGCCGGCCATGTGGATGCCGTCCCATTCCGGGTTGCCGTCCGCGTCGCGGGCCATCGACGACACCGTGTCGACCACGGTGTTGGGCCAGTGCAACTCGCCCAGGATGCGGTGATAGCTCTCGAGCACCTCCTTCGGTGGCTTCCCGTCACTGCCGTTGGCCCACAGGAACGCCGAAGCGTGCCCGCGCAGCGACAGGATCTGCGAGCGCATGCTCTCGCCGGCCACGCGCCGGTCCTCGTCGTCCCACTGCCACCATTTCTCCCACTGGTTGCAGCACATCCACCCGTACATCAGCGGGATGCCGAGCTCGTCGGCACGCTCGATGATGTTGTCTCCCGGGAACTTTCCCTCCAGTCGCAACATGTTGAGCCCCAGGTCCCGGACATACCCGAGGATGGCGTCCTCCCGCTGCGGGTCGTACCCGAACAGCAGGTCGGGCGTGTAGGCGGCACCCCGGACCAGGAAGTCGCGACCGTTGACGGTCAGGTAGAAGCTGCCACCGCGGCCCAGTTCGGGAAACTGCTCGTCGGTGTCCCGGTGCTGCGCCACGGTGCGGATGCCGAAGCGGGAATCCAGGCTGTGCGTGGCCCGGCCGTACCGCAGGAACTCCAACCGGAGGTCGTACAGATCGGGGCGTCCCATGGTGTAGGGCCACCAGAGATCCGGGTTGCTCACCCTCAGCTGTTCGAAAGTGTCCGGGTCGAACCGGATTTCACGCGCCTCTCCCGGTGCCACGCTGACCGGTTGATCGACCGAGACCACGGGCTTGCCCGGCCGGCTGATGCGGGCCCGCACCACGCCCCGCATCGGCACGTCACCGGTGTTGCGGATGTCGGTGTAGACGGTGAGCCGGGCACTGTCCGTGGCCGGCAGCGGCAGCTCGGAGGTCACCAGCGGGTCGCCGAGCACGACCGGGCCCGAATAGCTCAGGTAGACCGGTTTGAAGATGCCCGCATTGCGGTCGGCCACATAGGAATTGCCGCGCATCGGGTTCTTGCCCGGGCCCTGGTAGCCGATGCGGTTCCAGTTGAGCCAGTCCCACCAGCTGTCGGCCAGTTCGACACCGTCGATGTCCTGCAGGGCCTGTTCGGGGGTCACCTTGACGGCCAGCGTGTTGGCCTCCCCCGGCCGGATCCACGCCGTGGCGTCGAGCTCGTGGGTGGTGTGCATCCCGACCAGCAGTGAGCTCCCGGCGATCATCGTCCCGTTGAGCCACACCTCGGCGCGGTAGTTGATACCGGGGAACTCCAGCCGGTAGCTCGAGCTGCCCTCCGGCGCGGTGAAGGTGGTGCGGTACCACCAGTCCTGCCGGAACAGGTCTTCGGGAACGTCGGCCAGATTGTCCCCGGTGTACAGGTCCGGATAGGTGCCGTCGTCCTGCAGTGCGGACAGCACGGTGGTCGGCATACGCTCGATCCCATGCCAGTCGGCGCGTACCTCGCCGGGGGTGGACAGCGTGGCGCCGTCGGCGGCCACGGTCCGTGCCGACGCCAGCTGCCAGCCCTGCGCGAGCTCGATCCGGCCCGACGGCGGCTCCGGCCGGCCGAACGGCGGGAAGTCGGCGGCGCACAGCGACAACACCAGCAGGACCGATACGGCAAACCCCGCGATCCTGACCCGAAGGCTGGGGCCGGCGCGACGAACCCGGGCGGAAATGGCAGCTCCTCAAAGACCGGTGTGGCACCGCGAACAGGTGTCGATGCCGTGCCCGGTCATTCTGCCGTGACGGATACCCGTCCGCGCCGGTGCACCCTCAGAGCTTGTGCGGGACGTCGTTGACCAGGCCGCCGTCCATGACGAACTCGGCGCCGGTGGCATAACGGGATTCGTCGCTGGCCAGGAACACCACGAAGCTGGAGACCTCTTCGGGTTGCCCCGGGCGGCCCAACGGAATGCTGAGCATGTCCTCGGGGAAGTGCTCGGTCATCGGGGTCTTGATGAAACCGGGGTGGATCGAGTTGACCCGGATCTGCTTGGCACCCAGTTCCAGCGCCGCGGACTTGGTCAGGCCGCGCACGGCCCACTTCGAGGCGACGTACGGATGCACCATGGCCGCACCCCGCAGGCCTTCGATGGACGAGACGTTGATGATCGATCCGCCGCCGGCCTTCTTCATCGCGGGCACCGAGGCCTGCATGCCCAGGAAGGTTCCGGTCAGGTTGACGTCGATCACCTTCTGCCACTGCGCCATATCGAATTTGCCGATCTGGCCGAGCGCGACGATCCCGGCATTGTTCACCAGCACATTGAGCAGTCCGAAATCCGAGACGGCCGTCGCCACCGCAGCGTCCCACTGGTCGGCCTGGGAGACATCGAGGTGGACGTACCGGGCCGATTCGCCGAGTTCGGCGGCCAGGGCGGCACCCTCGTCGTCGAGGATGTCACCGATCACGACCTTCGCCCCTTCGGCGATCAGTGCCCGGGCGTGCTCGGCGCCCATCCCCCGTGCGCCGCCACTGATGAGTGCAACTTTTCCGTCTACCCGTCCCATGACGGGTGAGGCTACCGTAGACCGCACTGTAAATAGAACCTGTTCCAATTCCATCGTGGAGGAGTGCCCATGGCCATCCGTGTCGCCCACATCGGTACCGGAAACGTCGGGCGCCTGGCGCTCACCGGGCTGCTGACCAACCCGGCGTACGAACTCACCACCTTGTGCGTGTCCACCGCGTCCAAGGTCGGCAGGGACGCCGGTGACCTTGCCGGCCTGGACATTTCCACCGGGGTGACCGCGGTCGACGACCTCGACGCGGTGATCGCCGCGAAGCCGGACTGCGCGGTGTACTGCGCGATGGGTGACACCCGCGGGCCGGAGGCGATCGCCGACGTGGTGCGCCTGCTGGCGGCCGGGATCAACGTCGTGGGTTCGGCGCCCGTGGTCCTGCAGTTCCCGTGGAAACTCATGCCGCACAAGTACATCGACGGGATCGAGGAGGCCGCCAAGGCCGGTGGCACCAGCCTGTTCGTCACCGGCGTCGATCCGGGGTTCGCCAACGACCTGATCCCGTTCGCCCTGGCCGGTACCTGTCAGAGCATCGAGCAGGTGCGCTGCATGGAGATCGCCGATTACGCGACATACGACGGGACCACGGTGATGTTCGACGTCATGGGCTTCGGCAAGCCACTGGACGAGACGCCGATCCTGTTCCAGCCCGGGGTGCTGAGCATCGCCTGGGGCACCTCGATCCGTCAGCTGGCCGCCGGACTGGGCATCGAGATCGACGACATCACCGAGGTCTGCGAAAAGGAGCCGGCGCCGGAGGCTTTCGACATCGCCGCCGGGCATGTCGCCAAGGGCACGGTGGCGGCGTTGCGGTTCGAGATCCGCGGCATGGTCGCCGGCGAACCGGTGATCGTGATCGAGCACGTCACCCGGTTACGCGACGATTTGCGGCCGGACTGGGCGCGGCCGGCGCAACCGGGCGGCTCCTACCGCGTCGAGATCGTCGGCGAGCCGTCCTACGCCGTGGACATCTGCCCCACCAGCCGGAAGGGCGACCACAACCACGCCGCGATCGTGGCGGCGGCCGGACGCATCGTCAACGCCATCCCCGACGTGGTGGCCGCCGAGCCCGGTATCCGGACGACCCTGGACATGCCGCTGGTCACCGGCAAGGGCCTGTACAAGTTGGGTTGAACCGCTCAGGCCCCGGGCCGGAGCCGGCGGTCCCCCCGGCGCCGGCCGCCCGGCCGGGGCACGGTGAGCACCGGCCAGCCCCGCTCCGTGGCGGCCGCGGCCAGGCCCGGCCGCGGGTTCACCGGGCGGGGATGGCCCACCAACCGCATCAGCGCGCCGTCCTCGTCACCGTCGGCATAGAAGTAACTGTTGGCCAGATCGATGCTCTGGGTGTGGCAAAAATCCTGCACCGCAGCGGCTTTGCGGGCGCCCCAGATGATGGGTTCGACGATTCCGCCGGTCAGCCGCCCCTGCCCGTCGATCGTGAAGTGGTTGCACAGCACATGGCCGATGCCGAGATGTCGCGCGACCGGCTCGGCGTGGATGGTCAGCGCCGAGGAGCTGAGGACGACGGTGTGCCCGCGGTCCTGATGCCTGCGCACCACGTCGCGCATGTGCGGGTACACCCGCTGGGCGATCCGGTTCTCGAACAGGTACTCCCCCAGCTCGTCGAGCTCGTGCAGCGATTCGCCGCGTAGGTACCCGGCGGCCCGCACCAGCAGGCGCTCGAACGGCATCCGGCCGATCCGGTACCGCACCGAGGCTTCGACGATCCCGAGGATCTCGCCGGCGGCGGCCTGCCGCCTGCGAATCCGATGCCCGGCGTGAGCCGTCGCCGTGAATCCGTCCACCAGCGTGCCGTCCAGGTCGAAGAAGGCGCCCACCTGGGCACCACCCGGACCCGACCCGATTTCCTCGAGTGATTCGGGTGGCGACAACGTGCGACCCATGGGGCTACTAAACCAAGCCGCGACGACACTCGGCCAGTCGAGACCGGATTCAGGCCGCGCGAGGGGGCTAGAAAAAGAAGGATGTCGTCCTCTGCACAACCCATCGCCATCAAAGACATCGCGGCCGTCGTCGCCACCGGCCGGTTCGACGACGCGAAGGCCTGGTACTCGCGGCTCCTGGGCCGCGAACCCGATCTGGAACCGGTTCCCGGCGTCGCCGAATGGCAGTTGACCGCGACTGCCTGGTTACAGGTCGTCACCGACGAGGCCGGGGCGGGGCGGGCCGCGGTGCGGTTCGGGGTCGACGACCTCGACGCCACCCTGTCCCGCCTGCGCGATCACGGCGTGACAGTCGGTGAGCCGCAGGTCATTGCCGACATGGTCACGATCGTCGACGTGGCCGACCCAGATGGGAACGAAGTGTCGTTCGTGGCCGATCTGGCCTGAATCTGTCGGGTCGAGCCCCGAGAACGTCCGTCGTGGTACTAAACTAGAACACGTTTCATTTCGGTCCGGGCCGGATCGGCCGAGGACCCCACAGCCGTTATCGAAGGAGCTCCGAATGCACACCGCACTCTGCGACGAGCTCGGGATCGACGTCCCGATCTTCGCGTTCACCCACTGTCGCGACGTCGTGGTCGCCGTCAGCAAGGCCGGCGGCTTCGGCGTCCTCGGCGCCGTGGGGTTCAGCCCCGAGCAGCTCGAGATCGAGCTCAACTGGATCGACGAGCACATCGGTGACCACCCGTACGGCGTCGACATCGTGATCCCCAACAAGTACGAGGGCATGGACGCCAACATGTCCGCCGACGAGCTCAAGGGCATGCTGCAGTCGCTGGTCCCCCAGGAACACCTGGACTTCGCCAAGAAGATCCTGGCCGACCACGGCGTGCCGGTCGACCACAGCGACGACGACGCGCTGCAACTGCTGGGCTGGACCGAGGCCACCGCGACCCCTCAGGTCGAGATCGCGCTGAAGCACCCCAAGATGACGCTGATCGCCAACGCGCTGGGCACCCCGCCGAAAGACATGATCGACCGCATCCACGCCGAGGGGCGCAAGGTCGCGGCGCTGTGCGGTTCGCCGTCACAGGCCCGCAAGCACGCTGACGCGGGCGTCGACATCATCATCGCCCAGGGCGGCGAGGCCGGCGGCCACAGCGGCGAGATCGGCTCGATCGTGTTGTGGCCCCAGGTGGTCAAGGAAGTCGCCCCGGTTCCGGTTCTGGCCGCCGGCGGTATCGGCAGCGGTCAGCAGATCGCCGCGGCCCTGGCGCTCGGCGCACAGGGCGCCTGGACCGGATCCCAGTGGGTCATGGTCGAGGAGTCCGAGCACACCGAGCAGCAGCACGCCGCGTACGCCAAGGCCACCAGCAAGGACACCGTGCGCAGCCGCTCGTTCACCGGCAAGCCGGCCCGGATGCTCCGCAACGACTGGACCGAGGCCTGGGAGAACCCGGACAACCCGAAGCCGCTCGGCATGCCGTTGCAGTACATGGTCTCGGGCATGGCCGTCGCGGCCACCCACAAGTACCCGAACGAGAGCGTCGACGTCGCGTTCAACCCGGTGGGACAGGTCGTCGGGCAGTTCAAGAAGGTCGAGAAGACCTCCGCCGTGATCGAACGCTGGGTCCAGGAATACCTGGAGGCGACCGGCAACCTCACCGCGCTGAACGAGGCTGCCGGGGTGTGATCGAGGCTGCCGGCAGCGGGTTCCCGATCGCGGTGCCCGCCGCCTGGTAGAACTGCCGGTTTCGAGGCACTCGTGCCGAGGGTTGCGGTCCCCCATGGTGACCGCAACCCTCGGCACACGCATTTGGCGACCGACCCGGTGGGCGATCTGGCGCCCGGATTCCGACGTCCACCGGCCGTAGACCCGTCCCTGTCGATTATGTATGGTTACATACATAATCGACGAAGGGTTCCGACGTGACCAGTCCTCGTGACCGCATGGTGGCCTCGGCCGCGCTGCTGATCCGGGAGCGCGGCGCGCATCCGACCGCGATCGCCGATGTGCTTGCCCACAGTGGCGCACCCCGCGGTTCCGCCTACCACTACTTCCCCGGCGGCCGGACACAGCTCCTGACCGAGGCCGTCGACTACGCCAGCGATCAGGTGGCAGCCCGTATCGACCGGGCCGGCAGCGCGCTGGAGTTGCTCGACGCCATGATCGCCGGTTTTCGTAAACAGTTGTCCGCCAGCGATTTCCGTGCCGGGTGTCCCGTCGTCGCGGTTGCCGTCGAAGCGGGTGAACCCGGTGCCGCCGAATCCGCCACACTCGACCGCGCCGGAGCCGCGTTCGTCCGCTGGACCGGTCAGATCACCCGACGGCTGCGCGACGACGGAATCTCCGCCGACCGTGCCGAAGAACTGGCCATGCTGATCATGACCGCCATAGAAGGCGCCGTGGTGATCGCCCGCGCCACCCGCGACGTCAAACCGCTGGACCTGATCCACGGTCAACTGCGTGAACTCGTGACGGAAGGACTCTCATCATGACCGTCGATCAGTGGCAGCACACGGCGTGCATCCTGTGCGAGTGCAACTGCGGCATCGTGGTTCAGGTCGAGGACCGCACCTTGGCGAAGATCCGCGGAGACAAGGAGCATCCGGCATCCCGCGGCTATACGTGCAACAAGGCACTGCGGCTGGACCATTATCAGAACAACGCCAACCGGCTCACTTCCCCGATGCGCCGCCGCGCCGACGGCAGCTACGAGGCCATCGACTGGGACACCGCCGTCACCGAGATCGCCGAGAAGTTCCGCGGCGTCGCGGAGAAGTACGGCGGCGACAAGATCTTCTATTACGGAGGCGGCGGACAGGGCAACCATCTCGGCGGCGCCTACAGCAGCTCGTTCCTGAAATCGCTCGGCTCGCGGTACCGCTCGAACGCCCTGGCACAGGAGAAGACCGGCGAGGCCTGGGTGGACGCGCACCTCTACGGTGGCCACACCCGCGGTGAGTTCGAGCACGCTGAGGTGTCGGTCTTCGTCGGCAAGAACCCGTGGATGTCGCAGAGCTTCCCGCGGGCCCGGGTGGTGCTCAACGAGATCGCCAACGACCCGGACCGCTCGATGATCGTGATCGACCCCGTGATCACCGACACCGCCAAACTGGCCGACTTCCACCTCCGGGTACGGCCCGGCACCGACGCGTGGTGCCTGGCCGCGTTGTCGGCGGTGCTCGTCCAGGAAAACCTCTGTGACGAAACGTTTCTGGCGGAGCATGTCACCGGAGTCGACGCGGTGCGCGCGGTTCTGGCCGATGTGGACGTCGCCGACTACGCGCACCGGTGCGGCGTCGACGAAGACCTGCTGCGGGCCGCCGCCCGCCGGATCGCCGGAGCCTCGAGCGCCGCGGTGTTCGAGGATCTCGGCGTCCAGCAGGCCCCCAACTCCACGCTGTGCTCGTATCTCGACAAGCTGCTGTGGATCCTGACCGGAAACTTCGCCAAACGCGGTGCGCAGCATCTGCATTCGACGTTCGCACCACTGTTCAGCAAGTCCGGCGTCGGGCGTACCCCGGTGACCGGAGCGCCCACATCGCCGGACTGGTACCGAGCAACGTGGTACCGCAGGAAATCCTGACCGATCATCCGGACCGGTTCCGGGCGATGATCGTGGAGAGCAGCAACCCCGCACACTCGGTCGCCGACTCTTCGGCCGTCCGCGCCGCGCTGGCCGAACTCGAACTGCTGGTGGTGATCGACGTCGCGATGACCGAGACCGCGCGCCTGGCCCACTACGTGCTGCCCGCGGCCAGCCAGTTCGAGAAGGTGGAGGCGACATTCTTCAACCTCGAATTCCCGCACAACACATTTCATCTGCGGCACCGACTCTTCGAACCGCTCGAGGGCACCCTGCCCGAACCCGAGATCTGGGCCCGGTTGGTGCAGGCACTCGGTGTCGTCGACGAAGCCGACCTGCATCCGCTGCGCAAGGCCGCCCGGGACGGGTTGAGCACGTTCGCGGCGGAGTTCCTCACCGCGGTGGCCGCCAACCCGGCGCTGACCAGGTTGCTGCCGCATGTGCTCTACGAGACGCTCGGCCCTACCCTGCCCGACGGCATGGCCGGCGCCGCCGCATTGTGGGGGCTGGCGCAGAAGGCCGCGATGACGTATCCGGATGCCGTCCGCCGGGCCGGGCATGCCGACGGCAACGCACTTTTCGAGGCGATCCTGGCCGGCCCCTCGGCCGTCACCTTCACCGTGCACGAGTACTCCGACGATTTCGGGCTGATCGACCATCCCGACCACAAGATCGCTCTGGAGATGCCCGAGATGCTCAGCGAGATCCAGGCTCTCAGGTCCGAACGAGAATCGCTGACCACGGCGGAGTTCCCGATGGTGCTCTCGGCCGGTGAACGGCGGGCCTACACCGCCAACGACATCCTGCGTGACCCGGGCTGGCGTAAGCGAGACACCAACGGCGCCTTGCGGATCAGCGTCCACGACGCCGCGGAGATCGGCCTCGGCGACGGCGACCGGGCCCGCATCACCACGGCGGCCGGCAGTGCCGAGGCCACCGTGGAGGTCAGCGATGCGATGATGCCCGGGCACATCTCGCTGCCCAACGGGTTCGGGCTCGACCACACCGACGGCGATGGCCGGACCGTGGTGCCCGGGGTCGCTCCCAACGAACTCACCTCATCGCGGTGGCGCGACGAGTACGCGGGCACGCCGTGGCACAAGCACGTGCCCGCGCGGGTCGATCGGATTGCGAGCGCCGGCGTGCCTGCCTGATCGGCCGGCCGCGCCGTCAGGGCAGCGGCGCCGGTGGCGGGACGCCAGGGCCGGCCGGGGCCGGCGGACCCCCGGGCGCGACGGGGATGGGCGCCGGTGGCGGCGGAGCGTCCGGCGCGAGGGGCACGTTCGGACCGGGGGCCTGATTCGGGATGGGTGTGTTCATGCCGCGTTGCGCGATCCCGAGCAACAGCGCCTCCTTGCCGCTGATCTCCTGGCTCTGTACGGCGTGCCACAGATCCTTGAGATAGCTCAAGTTGGGCGTTTCGGTGCCCTGCCCGGTCGGATCCATCGTCGCCCCGGGCGGCAGCGCATCGGGACTCGCCAGGTGCGGGGTTCCCGCCGGAGGCGCGACCGCGGGTGCCCCCGGATCGCCGGCAGCGGCCTGGGACGCGGGTGCCGGGGCGGGAGCGGGTGCCGGCGGGCCGGGCGGGGTGCCCGGATCCGCCATCGCCGCGGCGGCGACCGACACCGCCACGACCGGACCCGACATGCAGCACGCCAAGACGCCCGCAAACCGTCGGATGTCGACACGCATCACGCTGGCCTCCTGCTGTTGCTCCAGGGACAGATGGTAACGCTGAGTGCATCGTTGCGCTCGTTCAATCGTTACAGCGCACGTATCGGAACACGTTCCAATACCAACGATGTGGAAGTTTCCTGAACCCGCTCCGAGGGGCCCCACCTGTGGTGTAGCAATGGCTTACGCCACTACACAACGTCGTCGCGAGGAGCGCCCACCGCCATGTCGACCTTGAACCTTCCGCCCGGATTCGACTTCACCGATCCCGACATCTACGCCGAACGGCTGCCGGTCGAGGAACTCGCCGAGATGCGCAAGCTCGCGCCCGTCTGGTGGAACGAACAGCCGGTGGGCCAAGGCGGGTTCGACGACGGCGGGTTCTGGGTCGTCACAAAACACAAGGACGTCAAAGAGGTGTCGCTGCGCAGTGACGTGTTCTCCAGTCAGGAGAAGACCGCCCTGCCGCGCTATCGGGAGGGCACCGTCCAGCAGCAGATCGACCAGGGCAAGTTCGTGATGCTCAACATGGACGCGCCCCATCACACCCATCTGCGCAAGATCATCTCGCGGGCCTTCACCCCACGTGCGGTCGAACGTCTGCGTGCGGATCTCGCCGAGCGGGCCCGCACGATCGTGGAGACGGCGGCCGCCGAAGGCTCGGGAGACTTCGTCGAGCAGGTGTCGTGCGAGCTGCCGCTGCAGGCGATCGCCGGGCTGATGGGGGTACCGCAGGAGGATCGGAAGAAGCTGTTCGACTGGTCCAACCAGATGGTGGGTGACCAGGACCCGGAGTTCGCCTCCAACGACGCGATCAGCGCCTCGGTCGAGCTGATCATGTACGGGATGCAGATGGCGGCCGAGCGGACGAAGAATCCCGGCGATGACCTGGTCTCCAAGCTTCTCGAGGCAGACGTGGAGGGCCACAAGCTCTCCGACGACGAGTTCGGTTTCTTCGTCATCCTGCTCGCGGTGGCCGGCAACGAGACCACCCGGAACTCGATCACGCAGGGCATGATGGCGTTCGCCGACCATCCCGACCAGTGGGAGTTGTTCAAGCGGGAGCGGCCGTCCACCGCCGCCGACGAGATCGTCCGGTGGGCCACCCCGGTGACGTCATTCCAGCGCACCGCACTGGAGGACACCGAACTCGCGGGCGTTCAGATCAAGAAGGGGCAACGGGTGGTGATGTTCTACCGCTCGGCGAACTTCGACGAGGATGTGTTCGACGACCCATACACCTTCAACATCCTGCGGGATCCCAACCCGCACGTGGGATTCGGCGGCACCGGCGCGCACTACTGCATCGGCGCCAACCTGGCCAGGATGACCATCGACCTGATCTTCAACGCGATCGCCGACGGGATGCCCGACCTGACGCCGATCTCGGCTCCGGAACGGCTCAGGTCGGGCTGGCTGAACGGCATCAAACACTGGCAGGTTGACTATCGCACCCGTGCCGACGTGAAATCTCCTGTGTCGCATTAGCGCTCGGGTAGTCGATGATCGAGCGCCAGTATTCCTCGGGGATCTCGGTATTCGACCGCAGCACCATGGCCAGGCCCGTGGCCATCGCGATGCCCAGCAGCCCGAGCCACAGGCCGGCCAGCGCGATCAGGATCCACAGCACCGTCGTGAGCGCGGGCCATGGCGACACCACGGCGAGCACCGGCGCGAAGAAGAATCCGGCGCCGACGTAGGCCGCTGAGCCGGCCCGATCAGCGGCCATGACGGCGTGCAGCCAGCGTGGAATCGACGGGTCCGACCGAAGTACTTCCCGCGTCGCTGATGTCTTTCGCATCCTGGCCTCCTGTCGTGGGGACGCCTCCACCGTGCCGCCGACCGGGTAACCACCGCAATTACCCCGCAGGTAGTGGTCATCTCCCCACCCGTGGGTGAGACTCGGGTGGTGACGAGCACGAACATCCAGACACCCATCGGCTCACTGATGCGGGACTGGCGGCTGCGCAGGCGGGTCAGCCAGTTGGACCTGGCCATCGAAGCCGACGTCTCGGCCCGGCACCTCAGCTTCATCGAGACCGGCCGCTCGGTGCCGAGCCGGGCGATGGTGCTGCGGCTGGCCGAGGCCCTCGAGGTGCCGCTGCGCGATCAGAACCAGCTGTTGCTGGCCGCGGGACTGGCGCCGGCATACGCCGAACGAACGATCGACGATCCCGAGATGGCCGGCGTGCGCGACGGCGTCGCACAGGTGTTGGACGCCTACCATCCGTTCCCGTGTGTCGTCGTCGATCGCACCTGGAATCTGTTGCAGGCCAACGCCGGTACCGCACTCATGTTGCAGAATGTCGCCGCACACCTGCTGGACCGTCCCAATGCACTGCGCATCACCCTGCATCCGGAGGGTATGGCACCCCGCATCCGTAACCTTGCCGAATGGCGCCACCACCTGATCACCCGGTTGCGCCGCGAGGTCACCGTCAGCGGATCCGCCGAATTGGCACACCTGCTCGCCGAGATCGAGTCCTACCCGGGAGGCATGGAGCCGGTCCGCGACCTCGGTGGCGTCGCGGTGCCGCTGGAACTCACCGCCGACGACGGCACCGTGCTGACCTTCCTCAGCACCGTCACCACGTTCGGAACCGCGCTGGACCTGACCGCAGCCGAACTCAGCATCGAGGCGTTTCTGCCGGCCGATGCGCGAACCGCGGCCGCCCTGCGCCAGAGAAGTGGTCAGACCACTTGACCTCTTACCGCTGAGCGGGCAGCATGGCGGGCATGGCCCTACAACCGGTGAACCGCCGTTCCGTGCCCGAGGACGTGTTCGAGCAGATCGTCAGCGAGGTGCTCAGCGGCCAGATGCAGCCCGGAGAGCCGCTTCCGAGTGAACGCCGGCTGGCCGAGGTGCTCGGGGTGTCCCGACCCGCCGTACGCGAAGCGATCAAGCGGCTGACCGAGGCCGGCCTGGTCGAGGTACGGCAGGGCGACTCGACCACCGTGCGTGACTTCCGCAGGCATGCCGGCCTCGACCTGCTGCCCCGGCTGCTGCTGCGCGCGGGAGAACTCGACGTAGGAGTGGTGCGCAGCATCCTGGAAACCCGATTGCACAACGGGCCGAAGGTCGCCGAGCTGGCCGCCCGCCGCGCTGGACCCGAACAGGTTGCCGAGCTCACCCGGACCGTGGAACTGCTGGCGGCCGAACCGGATCCGGTAGAGCAGCAACGTCACGCACTCACCTTCTGGGACCAGGTGGTCGACGGCGCCGATTCCATCGCATTCCGATTGATGTACAACACCCTTCGGCAGACCTACGAGCCGGCACTCCCGGCGTTGGCCACCATGATGGCCGCCGAGGTCGGACGCCCGGACGCGTACGGACGCATCGTCGAGGCGATCGCGGCCGCCGATCCCGAAGCGGCCCGAGCCGCCGCGCAGGACCTGTTGGAGCCGGCCACCAACGCGCTGATGGGCGCCCTCGACGCACTGGAGGAAAACCGATGACGCGCAACACCTTCACCCTCGGCGATGCGGCCCGGGAATTCACCAGGCACCCGACCCCGTGGATGATCGGTGGCGCACTCGTCGTCGCCGTCACCGCACGGGCAGCCGTCGGGGACTGGCAACTCACCGACCTGTTGGTGCCCGCGGCGATGCTCGCGTCGTTCCCGTTCTTCGAATGGATTGTCCACGTCTTCGTACTGCACTGGAAGCCAAGAAAGTTCGGCCGCTTCACGGTGGATTCGCTGCTGGCGCGCGATCACCGGCGACACCATGTCGACCCGCGCGACATTCCGCTGATCTTCATCCCCTGGCGGGCACTGCTCTGGATCTTGCCCCTGGCAACGGCGGTGGCCCTGCTGGCTTTCCCGCGCCCGGCCCTCGGGCTGACCTTCCTGTCGTTCTTGACCGTGCTCGGACTCGGCTACGAATGGTGCCACTACCTGATCCACAGCGACTACAAGCCGAAAAGCAGTGTGTACCGCGCTGTTTGGCGTAATCACCGACAGCACCACTACAAGAACGAACACTACTGGTTCACCGTCACCACGGCCGGTACCGCCGACCGGGTGCTGGGGACTCATCCCGACCCTGCGACGGTACCGACCTCACCGACGGCGAAGAACCTGCATGCGGTTACGCCTGCACGATGATGGGATCGCCCAGTCTCACCGTGTTGAAGTACCAATCCGCGTTGTCCGGGCTGAGATTGATGCATCCGTGGCTGACGTTGGCGTAGCCCTGCGAGCCCACCGACCAGGGCGCGCCATGCACGTAGACGCCACCCCACGTCACCCGCACCGCATCGTAGACCGTGAGCTTGTAGCCCTCCGGGTCGCTGAGCGGAATGCCGATGGTGCGTGAATCCATCACGACGACAGGCTCTTTGGACAATGCGGTGAAGGTGCCCTGGGGAGTCGGAAACTTCGGCTTGCCCATCGAAGCCGGCATCTCACGTGCGACGGCACCGTCGATGCTGACGGTGAAGGTGTGTGCGCTCACATCAGCCACACCCAGCACCTCGGCCCCGGTCTCGAAGCTCGTCTTGACACCTCCGGCGCTGACCGAGATCTTCGAATGTGCCGGCCACAGTTGATCCGGCTTCCACTGCATTACCTCGTCACTGAGCCAGGTGAACGTGCCCGTCGGGGTATCGGGTGAGCTGATCCGCAGGCTGCGCTGCGCGGCGGCACGATCGGTAACCGGGCTGCCGAACGTCACGGTCAGCGGCATCGCGACACCGACCACGGCGCCCGCGGCAGGCTCGATCTTCGCCGCGGGCTCGGGCGTGCTCACCGCAGCAGACGCGACATTCACCGTGCTCGCGACGGCCAGGGTGGCGACACCAATCGCCGCAAACACTTTCAGCACCGAAGCTCGAACGGTTCCGAATGACGACGATGGGGCACTCTGCATTTCACCAGTGTAGGTGCTCGCCGGGACTGCTCCCCTCAGGCGCAGCGTGGCGGCGGTTGACCGGGGTTCGCGGTAACGCGGTGAATTGCCCATGGTGAATTCATCGATATACCACGTCAGAACGTTTCACACCGGCGACGGCGCCGCCGAAATTCTCATCGAATACCCATGACCGGGCCCGGTCACGATGGGGGCCGAACAGCCGCTCTGACCGCGCGGCACGACGTTTGCGGTGCAGCGTTGAGATTCCGGTGGGCGGGCCCGCACCGGACGTCCGCCATACCGGACCTCAGCAACGCCGGCTGCTCAGGGTGCGGCGGGCACCGGCACCTGTGACTCGGGTGCCGGTGGCGCGACCTCCGGTGCGGGTGCAGGCACTTCCGGCGCCGGTTCTGGCGGCGGTGGTGGCGGCTCGGGCGCGGGGGGTGGCGGCGGCGGTGGCGGTGGTTCGGGAGCCGGCGGTGGCGGCGCCGCGGTCTCTGGCTGCGGCGCGGGCGGCGCCTGCTCCACGGCGACCGGCTGCTGGCCCGGGTCGGGCGGCGGCGCCGCGGGATCAGGCTGGGGCAGCGGGGATTGCAGCTCCGGAGGCAACGGTTCCTGCCCCGGCACCATCGGCTCGAGTGGCGCGCTCGATGTCTCGATCTCCGCGGTCGGGGCGGCACCGGGCTGTTCCAGGATGTACTGGGGTTCGACTGTTTCGTCGACCGGCTCGACGGCCGGTGGCACCTCGGGCACCGCAGGCGGCGCAGCGGGCACGGCGACCGGCGCCGTCGGGTGCGTCGACCCGGAGTCGCCCGCGGTACTCACCACCGGGCGGGTGGTGCGGTGGTGGGTCGGCTCGGTGCCAGGGATCAGCTGCTGACCGATGGCCAGGGACAGCGACACCGCGAATGCCACCACACCGCCGACCAAAATCGCCAGCGGCGCCGCATGCTTGGTGGGCCGGCGCCGACCGGACGACGACGCGGCGTCGTCACCGAAAACCATCCGGCCCCGGCGCGCCGAAGCCAGCGCGGCGCCACGGGCCAACGGCAGTCCGGGCTCCGCGGGAGCAAACACCGGCAGCTCCAGTGCCTGTTCCAATTTCGGCAGCACGACGTCCAGATCGACAGCGGAACCGACGACCACCAGCGCATCCGGGCGCGGATCGGCGGCGTCCAACGTCCCCGACAGCCAATCGGTCAGACCGGCCACCGTCTCGATGCCACGGCTCACCGTGGTCTGGACCGGGTTGTCGCCGCTCACCGTCATCGCCTGCACCACATCGGGTTCCAGGACACACACCCCGGTGGTGCCGAATCCCACGATGCCCGCGACGCGACGGGCCAGGGCATCTGTGGCCTGCCGCAACCGGACCGGGACCGCCTCGGCGATCGCAGCGTCAGCCAGCTTGTCCAACAACATCGTCGCCTCGGCGCCGGCCCCCGAACTCCAGGTGACACCGATCATCGTCAGGCGCCGACCACGCTCAGCCGCAACCTGTTCGGTGCGGCGGATCGCTGCCACGACCTGATCGCAGATCTCGCCGGTCCCCGATGACGCATGGCCACGAATGTCGAAGGCGTCATGGTCGACGGTCGCTCCGTCGGCCTCGCAGCCCTCTACCAGGACCAGACCGACGGTGGACGGTGTCATCGAAACACCGAGCACCGCGTCCACATGCACCCCCTCGGAGCAGTGGCCACGAAACGGCGGTCCGCTGCGGTGTCGCAACGGACCGATTAGTGCGAAGAAATGTGGCCGTCGTCCAAACTTCTCACGGTGACATTACCCGGTGGCAACCTCACCCCGAAGCGCCGCACCGGCGTTACCGTCCGCCGGGTCGAGGCGAAATGTGCTGTGCCACAAAACCACCAGGACACGCCCGGGCGTCCGGTTTGCCACGAACGTGCCACCGGCCCCGTCAATATTCGGGCGACGACGCGGCTGACGCGGGGAACCGCCGTATCGGCGCTCGCCCGCGCCAGCCACCCTCGGGCCGGGTCGATCCCCGTCCGGTCCAGGTGCTGCGGGCTCCTCGTGGACCGGCGGAGCGACGGGCGAGGTTCACTGGTCGCCGGACAAAATCCCGGCCAGCAGCGATGGCTCGATGTTGCCCCCGGAGACGATGGCGACCGTCCGGCCCCGCGGCGTCGCCCCGGCGCGGTAGCCGGCCAAGGCGACGGCTCCGCTGGGTTCGGCGACCAGATGCGCACGTTGGGCCAGTTCACGTACCGCTGAACGTATCTCGGCCTCCGACACCGTGATCACCTCATCGAGCACGCGCTGCAGGTGAGCGAACGTCAACTCCGATGGTGTCGAGCGCAGGCCGTCGGCGATGGTTCGGTTGCGTTGCGCCACAGGCCAATCCACCCGGCGACCGGCGGCAAGGCTTTCGGCGGTGTCGGCGGCGAGCTCGGGTTCCACTCCGAACACCTTGGCCTGCGGGCACCGGGCCCGGATCGCGGTTCCCACACCCGATGCCAGACCGCCGCCACTGACCGGGATGAGGACGGCCGCGACGTCGGCCAGGTCCTGCGCGATCTCCAGGCCGACGGTGCCCTGGCCGGCGATCACGTCGGGATGGTCGAACGGTGGTATGAGCACTCCGCCGGTGCGCTCGACCAGTTCGGCCGCAACCGATTCACGCTCCCCGGCTCCGCACAACGTCACCTGAGCGCCGCGATCCCGGGTGGCATTGACTTTCACCGTCGGCGTTTCCTCGGGCATCACGATGTGGGCGGTGACGCCGAACGCCGCGGCCGCATAGGCCACCGCCTGTGCGTGGTTGCCGCTGGAGTAGGCCACCACTCCCCTGGCCCGGACGCCGGGATCGAGCCGGCCCAGGGCGTTGAAGGCACCCCGGATCTTGAATGCGCCGATCGGCTGCAGGTTCTCCGGCTTGAGCCACAACGGCCGATCTGGGTCCGCCCATCCAGCGGCCAACAGCGGGGTACGCACGATGTCGGGGGCGATCCGCCGGGCGGCGGCGTCGATGTCGTCGATGGTCACCAGCTTCACGGCATAGAGTCTCTCCCGCCGCCGGGTCCGGCGGAAGTCCGGCCCGTCCCCGCCCGCTACCGTGGAGCGGCGATCCCGCCGGCCCTGGAGTGCTCACGTGACCTACAGCTTTGCCATCGTCCCGCGGTACGCCGAAATCGACCAGCAGGGTGTGGTCTTCAACGGCCACTACCTCACCTGGTTCGACGAGGCATGTACCGGACTGTTCGACCACCTGCAGGTGAGCTATCCCGATCTGATCGCCGCGGGCCTCGACATGCAGGTGGTCCACACCGAGATCGACTTCCGGGCGCCGGTGCGTTGGCGGGAGGCGGTGCGCGTCGCCGTAGAGTGCCGGCGCATCGGTGACACCAGCTTCACCCTCGGATTCACCGTCCTCGGTACCGACGCCGCCGGCCACGAACTGCCCAGGGTCTGCGGGAGCAACGTGTACGTCGTGGTCTCGACCGACGACTGGGCCAAACGACCCATACCTGACACCGTCCGCGCCGCACTCAGATCCGTTGCGAGCCAATAATTGTCCCGACCTCGCCATTGTCGGTGCCCCGTCCGACATCTCGACGACGGACCGCCGGCGCGCCGAGCACCGAAGAATTCGCGTTGAAACGCGAGTTCACAGGTAGCACAATCGGTGTGGACGGCGAGTCCGGTCGGTGAGGGGGAAACATGACGCAGGCCAGCGGTGGCGGATATGACGACGGTTTCGATGACGACGCCCCGGAGGCCGACGTCGCCGAACAGCTGATACCGGTCGGCGTCGATGATGAGGACGACGCGTTGTCGGATCTGCGGCGGGTGCGGATCTCGACGGATACCGAAGCCACCGAGGCCGACCTGATCGATCAGGCCATCGTGGTGCCACTGGACGACGAGTCCGACTTCGACCGCTGACAGGAAGGATGCCGAGCATGCGCCTCCCCGATGCGTTCGACGGCATGGCCGCAGACACCGCGACGACCTCACGGGTGTTCGGTGAACCGTATGTGACACCCGACGGGGCGACGGTGATACCGGTCAGCAAGATCCGGTGCCGGCCCGACAGCGGGCGATCCGATGCCAGACCGCTGGGGATCTTCGTCGTCAAGGACGGCAAACCCACCTGGGTTCCGGCCGTGGACAACACACGGATCGCCCTGATGGGTGAACTGATCGGGTTGATGGCAGCGACATTGGCCACGGCCGCTATGGTGCGTCGGCCACCGTGGCCGGATGTCCGTGGCGTGTTCTCGCGGCGAATCTGACGCACAGGCCCAGCGCCACCAGTACGAGCAGGCCGAGGACCCACGGCCACGCCCCGTGCCGGTGCACCCAACCGGCGAGTGTGCCCTGAACGCGTCCGGCGGCCGAGATCACCGGGTCATCGGGATCCCCTGCGGCACTGAACAACTGGATCTCATACCAACCGTAGTAGGCGACGTATGCGCCGACGGCGATCAACAGCGCACCGCTGATCCGGCTGATGTACGGGACGATGCGGCGCAGTCGGTCGACCACCGCGGTACTGGCCAGCGCCGTGGCGATGGCCAGTACACCGACGACGAGCATGAATCCCGCCGCGTAGGCGCCGAACACCACGGCCCGGTGCAGCGTCGTGTTCGACTCCAGGGTCACCCCGGTGACCGCCAGGAACGGTCCGACAGTGCACGACAGTGAGGCCACCGCGTAGGCGACGCCGTAGCCGGCCATGGAACCCAGCCGGGCGGTCGGTGCCGACCCGGCACGGCGTGCCAGCGGGCCGGGGACCAACAACCCGAGCCGACGCCCCGCCAGCAGCCAACCACCCAGCACGACCAGGACGACACCGATGAGCACCGTGACGTAGGGCAGATAACGCTGGACGGTGCTCGCGGCCGCGACGGTCAGCAGCCCGAAGGTTCCGAATACCGCGACGAACCCCGCAGTCATCACCACGGTCGCGACGAGCGCGCGTCCCACTGCGCTCACCGGCCCGCCCGGGGACGCGCCCCGCACCACCAAGGCGAGGTACCCGGGCAGCAACGCGAACCCGCACGGATTGAGTGCCGCGACCAGTCCGGCGGCGAACGCCAACCCCACTAGGTTGTCGGGCACGCCCGGGACTAGCTCTTCAGCGCCGCGACCCGATCAGCCAGCTCCTGCTGCGGCATGGCCGATGTCGGGTTGTTGACGAACGTCGACGACCCGTCGGCGCGGTAGAACACGTAGGCGGGTTGCCACGGAACGTTGTAGCGCGCCCAGATGGAGCCGTCCGCGTCATTCAGATTGGTGAAGTTCAGGTGGTATTTGTCGACGAAACCCTGCATCGCCGCGACATCGGAATGGGCCGCCACCCCGACGAAGCTGACTTGTGGATTCGCCGCGGCAACCTGGCTCACCGACGGAGCCTCGGCATTGCAGAACGGGCACCAGGGAGTCCAGAACCAGAGCACCGCGGGACGCCCGGTCAGGCTGGACCCGTTGAACGGAGCCCCCGACAACGTGGTGCCGGTGAATTGCAGCCGATCGTCGGCGGCCGCTGTGGGCGCGGCGACCAGGGCGAACACCATCGCGACCGCGGACAAGACGCCGGCCAGACCGGATATCGCCGGGACATGCAGCCGCGGCAGTCGCATCCTCATGGCATTCTCCTTCGCTCAGGGCGCAGCGCACCGACTGCCTGCGCATACCCCCTAACACGGCAGTCGACACCCCCGGGTTCAAACCACGGCGCGCCGGTCAGTTCTGCCGGGGCTGCAACTCCGTGGTGAAGCTGTCCAGGAAGGCCCGGTTGTCGGTGCCGCCGACCGGCCTGATCACGAACTTCGTCAGGCCCGCCGCCAGGTACCCGTCGAGTTGGCGGTGTAGGGCGGGCCAGTCGGCGGCGACCAGCTCGGCCGGGTCGACGCCGGGTCGGCGGCGACTGATCGCGGCCAGCACCTCATCCGGGATCGCCCCGTCACCCACGGCGAGGCTGATGCCGTAGTGGTCGGGTTCGATCGTCCGTTCCGCAGCGGCCGCCGCCTCTTCGATGTGCCGCCGCGCCACGGCCGTCTCGTCCGGGGTGAGGAAGCTGCCCAACCACCCGTCGCCGAGTCGGCCGATGCGGGTCAGGGCCGCCGGCGCCGATCCGCCCAGCCAGATGTCGATCGGCGGCACCGGCAGCGGCCGCACCTCCGCAGAGCGGACGGTGAAGTACTCGCCCTCGAACGGCACTGCCTCGCCGGCAAGTGCCGACCGCAGCAACCGCAGTGACTCGTCGAAGACTGCCGCCCGGCGACCGTCCGGAACCACGAAGATGTCCCGCTCCGCGGGCAGGGCCGAATGCAGGCCGAAGACCGGCAGGACCCGCTTGGGCGCCAGGGCTGCCAGTGAGGCGAGCTGTTTGGCCACCAGCACGGGATGCCGCCCGGGCAGGATCGCGACCGAGGTCCCGACCTTCAGGCGGCGCGTGCGGGCCAGCGCGTAGGCCATGCCGATGAACGGATCCACGGCCGTGTGGAGACCAGTTCGGAGAACCACAGCGAGTCGGCCCCGGAGCCCTCCAGGTGATCGACGATGTCGTCGAGGCGGTCGGGTGAGGTCTCGGCGCCCAGCCCGACGCCGAAGCGAACCTTCATCGGAGGTTTCCCATGGTTTCCATGGTCGGGTCAACACCGGAAACGCGCCTCTTGTGCCCGGTCGTCCGGCGGTTCAGAGTAAGAAAATGAGCGAGCAATGGATTCAAGGGTGCTTGGTCCAGCGGATCACGTTTCGTGACGGCCTGGTGCTCAATCTCGACGACTACAACGAGCTGGTCATCTCGGTTCCGCTCGAGCTGACACTGCCGGAGACGAACACCGACGATTCCGAAGTGGTGGCGATCGACCCGAAGGCCCTGCGCAACGAGGTTCGCCCGCTGTTCGATTTCGCCGGGCAGCGCTGCACGCATGCCGACTGGGAGGACAACGGGAGCCTCCACCTGAGCTTTTCCGATGGCCACCGGATCGACGTCCGCCCCGACGAGAACCGGACCTCGTGGGAGCTGTACGGGAAATACCACGGCTACGCCGCATGCCTGCCGCACGGGCGGGTCCGTGTCGTCCGTCATGATCAGGAGGACTCCGACCAGGAGGACGACAACATCACCACCCGCGGCGGCTGACCGGCATGCGGCGCGACCGTAGGCAACTACCGACCGGCGTCAGCCGACCCCGACCCCGATGATCGGGATCCAGACGCCGAACAACCACACACCCCACTGCCGGAATCCGTTGTCCCACACCGGGTTCAATCGATAACCCCAGTAATCGATGGTCGGCGGCAGCGGTCCGCCTCGCCAGTGGAACGGCGGCGGCGGGCCCCAGCCCCACGGCGGCGGGCCATTACGGTCGTCCCACCAGTCGTGCCGGTTGTTGGCCCACCACGGTCCCTTGTCGTCCCAGTGACCACGGTCGAAGTCGCGTCCACGATCCTCCCAACCGCGGCCACGATCGTCGAAGTCACGACCGGGTCCACGGTCGCAGAACGGGAAGCAGTCGTCATTGCCGTGTCCCGGCTTCAGCGGAGCCGGAGCACCCGGCTTCGCCGACGCCACCGGTTCCCCCAAACCCGCGGCGCCCACTCCGATCGCGCCGACCGCCAACGCAGCCGCCACGAACTTCGTCAGTTTCATACTCGAACCTCCTCAGGTCACGACCCCGGCACCAATCCATCCCCCAATGGTCCGGCGCCGCAACGCCATGCAATCGCCGCTGAAGCGAGCGGCGAGACGTGCACCCCAGTGACATATCGGGGTGACCGATCCGAGCGTTACCTGTTTTCGGCGCGGGTCCGGCCCTACCCTGGCGGGGTGGGTATCGCACCGCGGATCAACGGGGCACCTCCGCCCGACATCCCCTGTTCTCAGGCCGAGCTAGGGTCCTGGCAGTTCTGGCGCGAGGACGACGACATCCGGGACGGCGCCTTCGCAGCGTTGCGCCGCGACGCACCGATCTCGTTTCACCCGGCGTGCGTCGTGGCCGGGTTTCCCGAAACCCAGGGGCACTGGGCGGTGACCCGGTACGACGACGTGTTCCATGCCAGCCGCCACCCGGAGATCTTCAGCTCCGCGTCCGGGATCACCATCGGCGACCAAACCTCGGAACTGGCCGAGTATTTCGGCTCGATGATCGTGATGGACGACCCGCGGCACACCCGGCTGCGCAACATCGTGCGCAGTGCGTTCACCCCGCGAGTGGTCTCCCTGATCGAGGATTCCGTCCGCGACCGGGCCCGTCGACTGGTTTCGGACATGGTGTCCGCGCATCCCGACGGCACCGCCGAACTCGTCACCGAACTCGCCGGCCCGCTGCCGCTACAGGTCATCTGCGACATGATGGGCATCCCCGAGCAGGACCACCAGCAGATATTTCACTGGACCAACGTGATCCTGGGCTTCGGCGATCCCGATCTGACGACCGATTTCGACGAGTTCGCGGCCGTCGCGATGGACATCGGCGCCTACGCGACCGCACTCGCCGACGAGCGCCGGGCGGTGCCCACCGACGACCTGACCACGAGCCTGGTGCAGGCGGAAGTGGACGGCGAGCGCCTCACCTCGGCCGAGGTGGCCTCGTTCTTCATCCTGCTCGTGGTCGCGGGCAACGAAACCACCCGGAATGCCATCAGCCACGGTGTTCTGGCGCTCACCCGCTATCCGGAGCAGCGTGAGCTGTGGTGGTCGCGGTATGAGGAACTGGCGCCCACCGCGGTGGAGGAGATCGTGCGCTGGGCCTCCCCGGTGAGCTACATGCGTCGCACCGTCACCCAGGACACCGTGCTCGGCGGGACCCCGCTACCGGCCGGGGCCAAGGTGACGCTCTGGTACGGGTCGGCCAATCGGGACGAGTCGAAGTTCGCCGATCCGTGGCGGTTCGACGTCACCCGTCACCCCAATCCGCACCTCGGTTTCGGCGGTGGCGGCGCCCATTTCTGTCTCGGGGCCAACCTGGCGCGGCGCGAGATCACCGTGGTCTTCGAGGAACTGCACCGGCAACTGCCCGACCTCGTCGCGACCGAGGAACCCGACCGGCTGCAGTCGTCGTTCATCCACGGCATCAAGCGGATGCCGGTGGCCTGGACCTGAAGCCCGCCCCTCTCATCTGACGGTGAGCGTGCCCAGCATCGCGGGGTGGTACAGGCAATAGAAGGCGTACTCCCCCGGCTCGTCCGGGGCCTTCAGCGTCGCCTGCTCCTTGCCGTCGACGTGGACGTCGAACAGGTCCTTGGTCCGCGACGTCACCGAATGCTCGACCTCGTCGTTGTTCACGATCGTGATCTCGGTGCCGGGTGCCACCGGACCGAGGGAGCTGAACCCCATGCCCTCGATCGCGATGGTGGGACCGGCGGGTACCGCCGTACCGGGACTGCTCACCGCGGTCTCGTTGTGCTGGGCGTGGTCGGCCGGTGCATCGGTCTGCCCCCCGCAGCCGACGGCCGTCGCCACCACCATCAATGCCGCCGCGCCCCAGATCGTCATGCGGTTCATCGCGCGTCCCCTTGAATTCGCTGTGCCGCTCTGGGCCGATTATCGACCCTGCACCGCGGTTTCAGTCGGAGAACGCAGAAGTCACCGGGCACCCAGGACATCCAGCATCCCGGCGGCGGACCGCGGCCAGGTGAACTGTTCGGCGCGTTGCCGGGCACTGCTGCGCCGCTGGAGCTCGGGCCGCCCGATCACCGAGGCGACCGCACACGCGATCGCGTGCGGGTCGTTGTCGGCGGTGGCCCCGCTGTCGCAGGTCAGGATCTCGGCCAGCGCAGAGGTGCGGGACACCACGGCCGGAGTTCCGCAGGCGAGTGCCTCCAGGGCCGCCAGTCCGAAGGTCTCGTGCGGGCCGGGGGCCAGCGCCACATCTGCCGAGGCGAGAATGGTCGCCACCGTGTCGCGGCAACCGACGTAGCCGGTGAAGTCCACCGGCAGCCCACTGGCCTGGCGTTCCAGCCGGGCCCGCAACGGCCCTTCGCCGACGACCACCAGGCGCGCATCGACCCCCGAGTCACGCAGGGCGCCAACGGTATCGATACTGCGGTGGGCGTGTTTCTCCACCGACAACCGGCCGCAGTGCACCAGCAGGGTCTGCTGTGGCGCCGCCCAGCGGCTGCGCATCTGGGCACTCCGTCGGCGCGGGTGGAACTGCTCGAGGTCCACCCCGAGCGGCACCGTCGCGACGTTCTCCGCACCGATCCGGTCGAACTCCTCGCGGGCGAAGCCCGTGGTGCACACCACTGCGTCATAGTTCGCCGCGGTCCGGCGGTTGGCGAAGTCGGCGACGGCGCGGGCGGCCGAGCGTGGGAGCACCTGGCCGACCAGGCGGTCGAGTCGTTCGTGGGAGATCATCACCGTGCCCACGTCGTGCCGACGCCCCCACGGACCCAGCGATCGCAGGGTCAACCGGTCCGACACTTCGATGGCGTCCGGCCCCAACCGTTGCAGCAGCGCGGTCACCGGGCCCGGCAACACCGCACGGTAACCGCCGGTGAACGGGATCTGCCTGGCGGGCAGGGAGATTCGGATGACGCCCGTGTCCAGCACACGCCGTTCGGTATGCGAGCCGGGGACGATCAGGTAGACCTCGTGACCCAGCGCGCAATACTCGGCGCCCAGGCGGTCGACCGCGGTACGCAGACCACCCGAGCGCGGCCCGTAGAAGTTGGCAACCTGGACCACCCGCATGCCACGATGACAACCGGGCCGCGTGTGCGGTCAACAACGGTGCCGCAACGGTGGCCTGAACAGCCGCTGAACAAGCCCGGGGCGACTCAGCCGAGATGGTGGCCGAACCAGTCCTGGACCCGGCGCCAGGCGTCCGCCGCGGCCGCCGGATCGTAGCGATCGCCGGTGTCGTTGAAGAACGCATGGTTGGCGTCGGGTTCGGTGATCAACTCGTGCACCATCCCGGCTTTCTCGAGCGCCGCGCGGGCCACCGGCTCAGTGGCGTTCACCCGCTGATCCAAGGCGCCGTAGAAGGCGAGCACCGCGACATCACGCGATCCGGCGAAGTCCGGATCATCCGGTGTCGGTCCGTAGAACGGCACCGCCGCGGCCAGCTCGGGGACGCCCGAGGCCAGCAGACGCCACACCAGGCCACCACCCATGCAGAAACCGACAGCGGCGAGTTTGCGATCCGGTACGCGCCGTCGCACCTCCTCGATCCCGCTCTTGAGGTTCGCGACGAACTCGGCGGGCTCGATCTTGCTCAGCGCGGCGGTGGCGGCAGCCGGATCACCGAAGGCGGCGGTGCCGCCCTGGGCCGAGAGCAGGTCGATCGCCAGGGCCGAATACCCGATGCCGGCAAATCGGCCGGCCACCGAACGGATGTAATCGGTCAGGCCCTTGTTCTCGTGGATCACCAACACCGCCCCGCGGGGTTCGGCAGCGGCAGACCACGCGCCGCGCAACTCGCCGCCCGGGCCGGGCCAGCTGACCGGCGTGGTGGGCAGTGCGGCTTCGGCGCCCGGGGGCGGGCTGGTTCCCGGTGCCGCGCCGGGCATCCCGGCGGGAGCATCCTGCTTCCCCTCAGAGCACGCGGCGATCAGCGCCGCGCCGGCGGCGGCACCGATCCCCAACAGCCCGAGCCGACGCAACGCTTCGCGGCGCGACAACAGACCGTCGAGGTGGTCGGTCGCGATCTCCTCGGCGATGTAACGCTGCAGTGGGGTCACCTCGGTCAGTATGCGCCGAAATGCCGAACCGCAGCGGTGGAACCGGGTGCGCGGGATACTCATCCGATGGGCTGGACACCGGACCCGGATGCGCTGCGCGGACACGTCGCCGTGGTCGCCGGGGCCACCCGCGGCGCGGGCCGGGGCATCGCCGCGGCGCTGGGCGAGGCCGGCGCCACCGTCGTGTGCACGGGGCGGAGCAGCCGGTGCGGTAGCCGTGACTCCGACTACGACCGGCCCGAAACCATCGAGGAGACAGCGGAACTGGTCTGCGAGCTGGGTGGTTCGGGCGTCCCCGTCAAGGCCGATCACCTCGACGTGACGCAGGTACGCATGCTGGCCGGCCGGCTCAAGGCCGACTACGGACACATCGACATCCTGGTCAACGACATCTGGGGAGCCGAGGTCCTGAAAGGACCACCCGATTCCTGGGGCCGCCCGATGTGGCAGCACGATCTCGACGACGGGCTCCGGATGCTGCGCCTCGGCCTGGACACCCACCTGATCACCTCACACTGCCTGCTTCCGCTGCTGGCTGACCGTCCCGGCGGCCTGTTGGTCGAGATCACGGATGGGACAACCGAATTCAATGCCGACAATCCGCGTCTGTCGGTGTTCTACGACCTGGTGAAGAACGCCGTCAACCGATTGGCGTTCAGCCATGGGCACGAGCTCGCGGCCTTCGGCGCCACTGCCGTGGCCGTCACCCCGGGCTGGCTGCGCTCGGAAATGATGCTCGACAACTACGGCGTCACCGAGGACACCTGGCGGCGCGCACTCGACCTGGCCCGGACCGACGGCTACCCGGCCGCACCCCCGGGCTTCGCCGAATCCGAGTCTCCGCGATTCGTTGGCCGCGGGGTCGCCGCGCTGGCCGCCGACCCGGACCGGGCCCGATGGAATCAGCGCTCGGTGAGCTCGGCCACGCTCGCCCGTCACTATGGCTTCACCGACCTCGACGGGCACGTTCCGGATGCCTGGGCCCCGCTATAGCCGCAAGTCAGCGGGTTGCCACCGGCCCAGTAGACAATTTTTCAAATCTGTTCACGATTTTCGTTGACACTGGCGTCACCAGGCAGGTTCTATGTCTGGGTGAGCTTCGACACAATCATTCGGAACGGCCGCTGGTTCGACGGCACCGGCGCACCGTCGGCAGTGCGCAACATCGGAATCCGTGGCGGCCACGTGGTCACCATCACCTCCGAGCCTCTCGACGAGACGGGTTGCCCACAGGTCATCGACGCCACCGGCAAATGGGTGATGCCCGGAATGCTCGACATCCACACCCACTACGACGTCGAGGTGCTCAATGGCCCGTCGCTGTCGGAGTCACTGCGCCACGGCGTGACCACTGCGATGCTCGGCTCCTGCTCGCTGTCGACCGTGCACGTCGGCGGGGTCGATGCCGGCGACCTGTTCGGCCGGGTCGAGGCGATCCCGCGGGAGCAGGTCATCGCCGCCGTCGACGACCACAAGAGCTGGACCGACTGCGACGGGTACGTGGCGGCGCTGGAGTCGCTGCCGCTGGGCCCCAACCTGGCCGCCTTCATCGGGCATTCCGACATGCGGACCGCGGTGATGGGACTCGACCGCGCCACCCGCAAAGACGAGCGCCCGACCGCCGCGGAGCAGGCGCGCATGGAGCAGATGCTCAAGGAAGCCCTGGACGCCGGCTTTGTCGGAATGTCCTCCCAGCAGCTGCTTTTCGACAAGATCGACGGCGACACCTGCCGGTCCCGGACCCTGCCCTCGACCTATGCCAAGCCCCGCGAGCTGCGCCGGCTCAAGTCGATGCTGCGCCGCGCCGGCCGGGTACTCCAGTCCGGGCCCGACATCCAGAATCCGCTCAACCTGGCCTCGCAGGTGGCCCAGTCGCTCGGACTGTTCCGCAGCCCGCTGAAGACCAGCCTGCTCTCGGCCGCCGACATCAAGGCCAATCCGTACGCGATCTGGATGATGGGGCCGCTGGCCCGGGTGGCCAACGCGCTCGGCGGCAACTTCCGCTGGCAGCACCTGCCGGTGCCGTTCGAGGTGTATGCCGACGGTATCGACCTGGTGGTGTTCGAGGAGTTCGGGTCCGGAGCCGCCGCCCTGCACCTGCGCGACGAGGTGGAGCGCAACGAACTGCTGCGCGACGAGGAATACCGGCGCAAGTTCCGCAAGGACTACGACAGCAAGTTCGGCGTGCGGGTCTGGCACCGGGACTTCTTCGACGCCGAGATCGTCGCCTGTCCCGACGAATCCGTGGTCGGCAAATCTTTCGGCCAGGTCGGTCAGGAGCGGGGCGAGATCCACCCGGTCGATGCGTTCCTGGATCTCGTGCTCGAGCACGGCACCGCGCTGCGGTGGCGCACCACCATCTCGAACCACCGGCCCGAGGTGCTCAAGAAGCTGGCCCGCGACCCGGGGATCCAGTTGGGCTTCTCCGACGCGGGTGCCCATCTGCGGAACATGGCCTTCTACAACATGGGCCTCCGGTTGCTGCGGCATGTCCGCGACGCCGAGCGGGCCGGGACGCCGTTCATGTCCATCGAGCAGGCCGTGCACCGGCTCACCGGTGAGCTCGCCGACTGGTATCGAATCGACGCCGGCCACCTGCGCATCGGCGACCGCGCCGATGTGGTGGTGATCGATCCAGAGCGACTCGACGACTCCCTCGATGCCTACGCCGAGGAGACCGTCGACCACTACGGCGGGTTGTCGCGCATGGTGAACCGCAACGACGAGACCGTCACGACGGTTCTGGTCGGCGGCCGCACGGTGTTCGCCGACGGCAAGCTCACCGGCGTGGTGGGCACCGAACGCACCGGCCGGTTCCTGCGCGCGGCGCACCACGCTCCCGCGGTGTCAGCAGAGAAAGGTGAATTGTCCAGTGTCCGTTGAGGAAACCATTCGCAGCATGTGGAAGGCGTTGTCCGACCGCAACTGGGACCTGCTGAAGACGTATCTGTCCGAGGACTGTATCTACCTGGACATGCCCGTCGGGCCCGCCGCGGCGGCCAAGGGACCCGAGGACATCGTCAAGCGCCTGAAGATCGGGCTCGAACCTCTGGCCTCCTACGAGAACTTCTCCGGCCTGCTGGTGGAGAACGGCACCGACGCCATGTACGAGCATCACGAGGAATGGCATTGGGTCACCGGCGAATCGGCCGTGCTCCAGTTCGTCACCGTGCACCGCGTCGAGAACGGCAAGATCACGTTGTGGAAGGACTACTGGGACATGGGCGCGCTGGCCAACCACGCCCCGCCGGACTGGTTGGAGAACTTCGCCACCGCCGACATGTCATGGGTGTTCGACGCGACCGGGCTGGTCTGAGACCACAGTTCAGCCGATACCCCACACCAGGCAGAACGGGTGACCGGCCGGGTCACGGAACACCCGGAAGTCGCTGTCCTCGACCGCATCCGGCACGCGGGTCGCGCCCAGCGCCAGCACCTGGCGCTGGGCCACATCCGCGTCGTCGACCTGGATGTCCAGGTGGATCTGCTGCGAACCCCGCGGATCGGGAAATGTCGGGGCCACATGCTGTGGTGAGTACTGGCAGGCCACGCGGCGGCCCGCCGGATCCGTGACCACCTGCCACGTGTCGTCCTCGGTGGTCACCTCACCGCCGAGCAACTCGGCGTAAAAGGCGGCCAGCGCGCGGGGGTCTCGGCAGTCCAGCACGATGGAGCGAAGTGTTCCGATCATGGCAACGGTATTGCCCGCCGCCGCCCCCTCACAAACGCTCATACGCTCCAGGCCATCCGGAACCGCTCGGTGAGCCGCTCAGCCTCCCAGTCACCGAAGTGCTCCTGCTCATAGCGGCGGACCTCGAGAACAGCGTCCACCGCCGCATCGCCAAGGATCTCCCGGATCAGCGTCGAGGAGTCAAGGGCGTCAAGGTTGTCGGCCTGACGGTTCGGCAACTGCACGATCCCGTCGTCGGCGCGCTGGGTGTCGCTCAGTGAGGCCGGGTCGACCCGTACCTCGGGCCCCAGCGGCAGCCCCGCGGTGATGCCGTGATGTGCCAGACCGAGGACGGTCGCGGTGGCGAGATACGGGTTGGCCGACGGGTCGATGACCTTCACCTCGACATTGGCACCGTAGGGGTTGCTCGGGCCACCGATCAGGAAACGCACCGCGGCTTCCCGGTTTTCGGTCCCCCAGCAGTTGTAGGCTCCCGACCAGTAGCCCGGCTGAATTCGCAGCCCGGACAACGCCGAGCCGCACAACACGCCCTGCGCGGCAGGCAGCCCGCCCAGCAGCCCGGCCAGCGCCGACTCACCCTGCGGAGTCATCCCCTGCCTACCCGCGCCGCCGGAGAACATCGGAGTCTCGCCCAGGCCCAGCGAAAAGTGCTGGTGGGCACCGGTTCCCACGCCGCCGGCGAACGGGAGCGGCGAGAGGCTCACCCGCATACCGTGTCGCCGGGCCACCCTGGCGACGATGATCCGCATCAGTACCAGCTGGTCGGCGGCGGCGACGGGTGGCAGTGGGGCCAGCGAGATCTCGAACTGGTTGGCTCCGTATTCGGGATGGAACTGCTCGATGGCCACGCCGGACCCGTTGGCCGCATCCGTGACATCGTGGACGAACCCCTCGAATTCGAGCACCCCGGCCAGCCCGTACTGGCTCCACAGCAGTGACGGCAACGGGCTCCCGTCGGGGCCGACGAGGACGAACTCCACCTCGTGCCCGACCTGCGCGGCCAGGCCGTCGGCCACCAACCGGTCCTGCACCCGCTGCAGCACGCCCCGGCTGCAGTAGGGATCGGGCGACCCGTCCTGGTTGTAGAAAGCTGCTGGCGCCCAAGCCAATCCGTCGCCGAGGATCCGGAGCGCGCCGAGATCGATCCGGATCCGCTGATCCCCCACCACACCGATGGCCTCGCTCTTCGCGATGCCGGTCTGGTCGATGGTGAAGGCGTGAAAAACCGGGCTGGCGCCCAGACCCGGATCGGCGAAGATCCCCATCCGGCGTAGCGGAACGGTTTTCGCCTGCGTCAACCCGGCCGGGTTGACGACGGTGCCGATCAGCGTCGCGACGCCATCGGATTCCAGCTGGGCGATGGCTGCCGCGGCCAGTGGTTTGGCTGGTCCTGACGATCCAGCTGTCACGACCTCATTGTGCGCCCGTCAGGCGCCCGCTACAGCGTGATCTTGCAGGTTTGCCCGATGTCGAGCGTGCGCAGCATGCGCCCCATGCCGAGCCACATCGCACACGACAGCGCCAGATCCGTGAGCAACTCGGCGTCGAACTGCGCGCCGGCCCGCTCCCAGAAATCCTCGTCGTCGCGCAGTCCGGTGTGATCGGTGGCGAACCGGTGGGCGAACTCGGCGGCGATCCGCTCCTGCGCGCTGTAGCCCGGCCAGCTCTGCCACTCGGCGGCGTGGTCGTAGAGGTCCTCGTCCACCCCTGCGGCCGCGCCGTCGGCGTCACGCGTGTTCTGGCACACCATGCATTCGTTGTCGAGGGCGATCACCATCCGCGCGAGCTCCCGCACCCGCAGCGGCAGCCGCCCCTTGGTGTACACCGCGTTGGTGAAGTTGGCCATCGCGGTGCCGATGTCGGGAGACTTCAGGATCCAGCCGGCCACGTCGTCGTCGGGGAATTCTCCGATTCGGCTCATGGGCCGAATCGTACGCGCGACTCGGCAATTCTGGAACAAGTTCTAGTTTTTGGTTCCCGAGCCCGTCAGCTCCCCGGCGCGGTCGTCGTCGCCCCAGTCCCGCTGCACCACCACCCGGTGGGCGATCCGCTCCAAGGCGGCCTCCACCTGCGCGCGGTCCGGGCGGCCCTCGAAGGAGGGTGATTCGGCGAGTTTGTCGACGATCCGCCCGACCAGCGCGGCCGATACCCCGTCCACCTGGCGCCGCCCACTCTGGGTGAGCCAGAGATTGTCGCCGGTGCGCAACACATAGCCGTCCTGCACCAACCGGTTGAAGGTCGGCTCGAGCACCTCGAACGGCACCACGAGCCGGTCGGCGATCTCGGTCAGCCGGGCGGAGCCGAATATCTGACCGTGGCGGTAGATCTTGAGCAGCGCCCACAACCCGGCGACATCCAGCTCGCACCCGGGCCCGCCGGCCACCGTGCGCAGCCGGATCTCCGGCGAACTCCGCATCAACCGGCTGACCACGTTCTCCAGAACCTGGTCCGCCGACTCCGAGCTCGGCATGCCGAAGCCTTCGCCGAGGTCGGCTGCCAGCGTGGCCTCGGCCTCGAGCAACGGCACCTCCTTGAGGAACAGCGCCACGATCAGGCCGACCAGTGCCACCGGCGCGGCGCACAGGAACACCAGGTCCAGCGCCTCGGCATACGCGTTGACGATGGGCGCGGCGGCCTCGGCCGGCAGTTCGTGCAGAGCCTTGGGCGAATCCCCCGCGACGGGCGGAGCGCCGCCGGCCGCGAGCGCACCGGGCAGTCGGTCGGCCAGGAAGCCGACGAACAACGAGCCGAAGATCGCGGCGCCGAACGAACTGCCGATGGTCCGGAAGAACGTCACCCCCGACGTGGCGACACCCAGATCGGCGAAGTCCGACGTGTTCTGCACGATGAGCACCAGCACCTGCATGCACATGCCGATACCGGCGCCGAGGATCAGAAGGTACAGCGACTGCAGCGGAATCGGGGTCGCGGCATTCATCCGGGACAACAGCACGAAGCCCACGAGCATGATCGCCGTGCCGGCCACCGGGTAGATCTTGTAGCGGCCGGTGCGGCCGACCAGACTGCCGCTGACGGTCGACGTGATCAACAGGCCGATGACCATCGGCATGGTCCGCAATCCCGATTCCGAGGGCGAGACGCCGTCGACGAACTGCATGAAGGTGGGCATGAACGTCAGTGCCCCGAGCATGGCGAAGCCGACGATCAGTGACAGCACGCAACACATGGTGAAGACCGGATTCCGGAACAGCCGCATCGGCAGAATCGGTTCGGCCGCCTTCAGTTCCACCCGGACGAACATCGCCAGGGCCAGGACCGACCCGATCACGAGTCCGATGATGGTCGGTGACGTCCAGGACAGCTCGCCGCCGAGGCTGGTGGCCAGCGTGAGACCCGACGCCCCGATCCCGACCCAGAAGATCCCGGCGTAGTCGATCACCGGGCGGACGGCCCGAGACGCGAGCGCGGGGATGGTGGCCGCGGCGACCACCAGGACGACGACGGCGACGGGGATGCTGATCCAGAACGCCCATCGCCAACCGAGGTGATCGGTGACGAAGCCGCCCAGTAGTGGTCCGGCGACGGTGGTGACGCCGAACACCGCTCCGAGCGCACCCTGATAGCGCCCGCGGTCCCGCAACGGGATGACCTCGGCGATCAGCGCGGACGAGGTCACCATGATCGCGCCGCCGCCGATTCCCTGCAGGGCCCGCGCTGCCACCAGCATGGCCATCGACCCGGACAGGCCGCTGAGCACGGATCCGACCAGAAAACACAGAACCGCGGTCTGGTACACGGCTTTCCGGCCGATGATGTCGCCGACCTTGCCGACGACGGCGGTGACGACGGTCGAGGCGAGCAGGTAGCTGGTCACCACCCACGCCTGGTGACCGGCACCGCCCAGGTCGGCCACGACGGTGGGCAGTGCGGTGGCGACGATGGTCTGGTTGAGCGAGGCCAGCAGCATGCCGAGCAGTACCGCGACGAACACCAGGTTGCGCCGGCGCACGCTCAGCAGCGCGGCGCCGGACGGCTGCTCGTCGGTTGTTGTCGGGCTCGTCATGACCACCTTTCGCCACGGATTCAGCAGCTATATCGTTAGGCAGGCTATGAAAGTTACAGCACGAACAAAGCCGCCCCGGACAACCGGCGGTTCACCGGCTACCCAGGGCGGCTTGGAGAGAAACGCCCAGCTCTACTGCGGAGGGCGGGACACGCACTGCGCGGCGTAGAGCGCGTCGCCCAGCTTGTCCATCAGCTCCAACTGGGTTTCCAGATAGTCGATGTGTCCTTCCTCGTCGGCCAGGATGGTCTCCAGGATGCCCGCCGAGGTGGCGTCCTGCTTCTCCCGGCACATGATGATCCCCGGCTTGAGCCGGGCGACCACCTCGTACTCGATCGCCAGATCGGCCTCGAACTGTTCCCGAAGGGTCTGCCCGACGCGCAGCGAAAACAACCGCTGATAGTTGGGCAGACCGTCCAGCAGCAGGATTCGGTCGGTGATGGTCTCCGCGTGCCGCATCTCCTCGAACGATTCGGCGCGCGTGTGTGCAGCCAGTTCGGTAAATCCCCAATTGTCCTGCATTTTCGAATGCAGGAAATATTGGTTAATTGCAGTGAGTTCGCTCGTCAATTGCTCGTTGAGCAATTTCAAAACGTCCGCGTCGCCTTGCATCGTCACTCCTAAGCACCTTGAGGGCTGGTCAAGTGTTGCCGTTAGCCGTGCACATCCAATCTAGTCCAGAATGCGCGGCACGGCGCAATGATTTACGGCCAATTCGGCGTGTTGCCGCCTCATTCTCAGTTCCACTCGACGGGGCGGGCCGAGGCGTGGCCACCAAGAGTGGACTGCCTGTCCTAACTAAGGTTAGACTGCGCTAATCTCCCGATCACCCCGAAAGAAAGGCCGGTATCAAATGAGTGAGTACGATTTACACTCGCTCATTCTGTCCTGCGATTTCCGCGTCGACGACGTCGAAGAGATGTGGAAATGGATGAAGAAACACCGTTCCGGCCTGTTGTCGATAGGCGCCCATCACGTGGTGCTTTACAAATCCATTTGGGAACCCGGCCGGGTATTGGTGACAATCGGGATCAGGCACGCTCGATCCATTCGGGACGTGCTGCGGTCGCCGGCGATCTTCGAATGGTTCGATATTTCCGGGGTCGAAGATATTCCGCCGATATTCGGCGGTGAAGTGGTGGAAAAGATCGACCTGACCGAACCGTCGCCGCAGGGACACGTGGCCGGTGTGATCGTCGGCGCGGTGGCCACCGTCGACGATGTGCCCACGCTGATGCGCAAGGTGCACGACGGCCTCGACCGCTTCGAGCAGGGCGGCATCCGCAAGATCTGGGTGTACCAGGCGCTCGACGACGGCCAGGAAGTCATGATCCTGCAGGAGGTCTCCGACGAGGTCAGCGCCCGGCAGTGGATCGACCACCCGGACGCGGCCGCCGAATGGATGACCACGGCCGGTTTCGGCGCGTATCCGAGCCTGTTCGTCGGCAAGTTGGCCCACATCATGCACGTCGACGAGCAGGACGACTGATGTTCGTCTGCCTGTGTACCGGCGCGACCAGTCAGGTCGTCAACGAGATCGTGGCGTCCGGCGCCACCACCTCGAAGGAAGTGGCCGAGGCCTGCGGTGCCGGCGCCGACTGCGGGCGATGCCGGCGCACCATCCGCGCCATCATCGCCGCCCACCAGGCGGCCGAGGGGTGTCCCTCGCAGTACAACGGCTGCCCGTCCCGGGCCACCCGCTAGCTCTTGCGGTCGGCGAACTGAGCCAGCGCATCGACGTTGGCCGCCGCGCCCACCAGTTCGACGAACAACGCCTTCTCCCGCTCGACCGCCGCGGCGATCGCGTCTCGGACCGGCGCCACCATGGTCTGCTTGACGGCCGTGAGGCTCGAAATCGGCTTGGCGGCCAGGGTTTCGGCGTACCGCCGGGCCTCGGACAACAGGGTGTCGGGCTCGCACACCTTCCACACCAGGCCCATCTCGCGGGCCTCGGCCGCGTCCACCCACTCCGAGGACATCAGCAACCAGGCGGCATTCTGCCTGCCGAGCAACCGCGGCATCAGATATGACGAGGCCGCCTCGGGCGCCACGCCCAGGCTGGTGAACGGACACTTCAACCGGGCCGAGGACGACATGAAGGCCAGATCGGCGAACCCCAGGATCGTGGTGCCGATGCCCACGCCGACACCGTTGACCGCACAGATCAACGGCTTCGGGAAATCGGCGAGCGCCTCGAGCATCCCGTAGAACCCGTGCTCCCCCGGCGTGAATTCCGGGTTGGCGATGCGGCTCTGCATCTCGACGAGGTCGTTGCCCGCGCTGAACGCCCGGCCGGCCCCGGTCAGCAGCACCACCGCCACATCGGGATCGTCGGCCGCGGCGCGCAGCGCCCGGGTCGTCTCGTCATACAGCGCCTCGTTGAACGCGTTGAGCGCATCCGGCCGGTTCAGGGTCAGGGTGCGAACCCGATTGTCGTCCTCGATCAGCAGGGTCATTCTCACTCCTCGCGTGCGCGCCTCGACCGCTGCAGCCTAACTAGAACACGTTCCACTATCGCCGCCCGGGTCGGCGAACGGGCTGGCGTAGACGTAACGACTGGTCGGCACGGTGTCGACGTTGCTGCTCGCGCCGAACGCGTCCGTGCTGGCCACCATCCGGCGCATGCGGTCGGCCAGATCGTCGTCGTCGGCCGCGCCGAAGAACACGTGCAGATCCGACACCGCCTCCTGCCGGAACAACTCCTCCACGATGCCGTCGACCGCCGGAGCATCCGGGGTGAGCGCGCGGACCACCGTGTTCTGGGTGTAGCCGAAGGTGTCCTGCGTTTCGATGGCCACCGAGGTGTGGTCGAGATGCCAGCGGTGCAACCAGGTCGCCCGATCCAGCTCGGCCGGCCGGCGCAGCAACGCGATGTTGGCCAGACCGGCCGCCCGCTCGCCCACCCCGGTCACCGGAGCCGGCATCGGAACCGATTCGGTCACCAGGTACGCGGCGATCGAATCACATTCGGCACCAAGCACTTCCAATGCCTCGCGAACCTGCTCGCCGTAGTACTGCCGAGCCCAGATGCTGACCACCGCCACCACCGGCGGGTCCAGCGTCGTCAGCGTCATCAGCGAGTCGCGCACCGCGTCGTCGCGAACGTTGACGGTCAGACCCGGCAGCCCGAGCGCCAGCAGACGATCGGTGACCCGGGTGCGCATCTGTTGGCACCAATGCTCATCCGAATGTGCGGCACGCAGCAGGACGATGACTTTCTCCACGGTGGAGAACCTACCTGCGCCCCGATCCGCGCCACGCGCAGGCAGTTGTGCCACGGGCGGCCCCCTCCGAGTGAGAATGGTGGGGTGCACACGGGTGGACAGGCAGCCGACGCACTTCGGCTGAGTACCCCCGACGCCGGTGCCGTGGCCCGCAGCCTGATCGGCGTCCTGGCGGTGACTGCGGTCGCGCTGGCGTGGGGTTCCGGCGCGACGGCGATGTGGACGCTCGGCGGAGGCGTCATCGCCGGCGCCATCGCCCTGCAGCGCAGCCCCGGCGGCCGGATTCCGCTGGTGGTGACCGGATCGATCGAACTTGCCATCGCGGTGCTGCTCGGTGGGCTCACCGGCGGGCACAGCCCGGTGTTCATCGCGGCGGTCGCGGCGTGGTGCTTCGCCGCCGGGATGCAGTGGTCCCTCGGCGCCAACGCCGGCCTGGTCGCCTCGGCGGCCAGTGCACTGCTGGTGCTGGCGCCTCCGGTCGGCCCGACGGTGGGCCAATTGCTGTTGGCGCCAACCCTGGTCGTGGTCGCGGGCGTGGTGCAGGCGGTGCTCATCGCCGTCTGGCCGCCGCGGCGCTGGCGCGCCCAGCGCGAGGGACTGACCCGCGCCTACCAGTCGCTGGCCACCGATGCCCGCAACGTGGCGGCCGACAGCGCCGCCGACGTCGACGACGCGCCGCTCACCTGGTTGCGTGAGGTGTTCGCCAACAGCCAGGTGAGCCAGCGGCCCCGGGCCTACCACGGCGGGTACCGGCTGCCGGAACGCCTCGCCGGTACCCTCGCCTCGCTGCGCTCCACCGCCGACCGTGACAGTTCGGCCGACGGCACGGAGGCGACCGACACCGGGGTGGCGCGGCTACTGACCGCCGCGGCGGTGCTGCTCGACGCGATCGCCGACCACGGCCACACCGCACGGCGCGACGCCGAGCACGCCCTGGTCCGGGTGCAGACCGCCACCGCCGCCGTCACCGGCCCCGAAGCTGCCCTGGCACAACGCTTCTGCGAACAACTCCGCGAGGCTGCCGCATTGCGGTTCGGCCAGCTGCACCGGCCCGACCTGATCGGTTCGCTGGCGTCGGCTCCCGCCGTGGTCCGGTCACACCTGACCTGGACCTCGCCGATCCTGCGGCATGCCATCCGGCTGTCGGTGACGACGGCCCTGGCGGCCGCCGCGGCCCGCTACGGCGGGCTCGAACACGCCTACTGGATGCCGTTGGCGGTCGTCGTGGTCCTGCGGCCGGAAACGGCGCACACCTATACCCGTTGCGCCGGGCGGATGGCCGGTCTGGCCCTCGGCATCATCGTCGCCTCCCTGATCACCTTGATGTGGCAGCCCGGCCCGATCGGCTCGGCGGTGTGTGCCGTGCTGTTCGTCGGCCTGGCCTATGCGGTATCGCAGTTCGGTTATCTCGCGGTCGGCGTGGCCGTGGGCACGATCGTGGTGTTCGCCGTCGGAGTCAGCGCGACCGAGCCGTGGTCGGGCAACGCCGACCGGCTGTTCGCCGTGATGATCGGTGGTGCGCTGGCCGTGATGGCCCACGTCGCGCTGCCCGACCACGCCCTGATCCGGTTGCGCCAGCGCGCCGGGGAACTGCTGATGACCGAGATAGACTACGCCGCGCTCGTCATCAAGGCGTTCGTCCACGAGGTCGACCACCCGGCCGAGATCCTCTCGGCCGCCTGGCAACGCGCGTTCCGCGCCCGGGCGGCGTTCGAGGCCGCCTGGGGTGCCACCAGCCTCGAGCCACCGGTCCTGCGGCGGTGGCTGCGGTCCTACCGGACCGCGCTCAACTCGGTCACCAGCGCCTGCACCACCCTGGAGAACAGCCTGCCGACGCACCCGTCTTCGGCCCTGGACGGCGAGTTCATCGCCGCGGTGGACGATTACGTGGAGGCGCTGCGCGGGGCACCACCGAGCCCCGCGGTGCCGTGGAGCCTGGACACCGCCGAACTCTCGACGGCACTGCGGCGCGTACACAACGTGGCATCGACGCTGGCCGCCGACAACGGCGCGGCCCGCATCCTGATCGGCGAGCTGACCACGATCACCCGCAGCCTGGAGGAGATCGCCATCGATCGCGTGGCGCCGGCGGGCGACACGCACTGAGACCGGCTCAGCCGCGCGCCCACTTCGGCAGGATGAAAACCCCCTCGGCCTCGGCGGTGATCCCGTCGGCATCTGAAACATGGCCGGAGGCAAAGGCTTTGATCCCGTCGGTGCGGGTGATCCGCCCCTCGGCGTGCAGATCGCCGAGCGGGGTGGCCCGCAGGTAGCGGATGGTAAGGGTGCCGGTGAAGCGCGGCCGGTCCGAGTCGCTGGCGGCCACCTCGCCCAGCACGTGATCGAGCACCATGGCGACCATCCCGCCGTGCACGTGACCGGGCGGCCCCTCGTAGGGCGCCCCCAGGTGAAAATCGGTGCGCACCGCCCCGGTCGCGTCCTTGACGATCACCAACGGTGGCGCGATCGGGTTGCGAATTCCGATTGCGGGGTTGCCCCACGGCATTCGGTCGCCGTCGGAGGTGAACCGGACGCCGAACGGACCGTCGATCTGGCTGGCCCGCAACCGCGTGGTCGCGTCGTCGATCTGAGCCCGCACCGCGGCGACTTCGTCGGCGTCGACCTCCGATCGAATGGCAGCGTCGATCAGGGCCCGCACCGAACCGGCCAACGGCTCCCACACCGACCGCAGCCGCTGCACATCTGCGGAACTGAGACCCTCGACATGGGTGTAACCCGGCATGCCAGCACTAGAACATGTTCTGTGTGCCGCTGTCGAGCTACCCCGAGTCCGGTTCAGCCACTACCGTCGGAGCCGTGACGGATCCCGCGCAGACCGAACCGTACTACCGGCTCGGGACCTACCACCGGCCGACGGACACGCCGTCGCCCCCGGCGCAGACCTGGTTCGACCGCGGCATGGTCTGGGCATACGCCTTCAACCACGAGGAGGCGATCCGCTGTTTCGAACGCGCCCTGGAGCTCGACCCCGATTTCGCGCTCGCCCGCTGGGGCATCGCCTACGCGGTCGGGCCGAACTACAACAAGGCCTGGGACGCGTTCGACCCCACCGACCTGCGCACGTCGCTGCACCGGGCCAGGACTGAACTCGAGCGCGCAGCCACCGGACGCGCCGATGCGCTGGACCGCGAGCTGATCTCGGCTCTGCACAAGCGCTTTCCCACCGCCGATCCCGACGACAGCGATACCCTCACCGCCGGCCACGCCGCCTATGCGGACGCGATGACGGCATTGGCCGCGGCCCATCCCGAGGACATCGACGTGCAGACCCTGGCCGCGGACGCCCTGCTGAACGTGACCGCGTGGGCACTGTGGGACGGCCGCACCGGTGAGCCCGCTCCGGGATCCCGTGTGCTGGAGGCGAAACGCATCCTCGACGCGGCGCTGGCCACCGATGCCGGGCGGCAGCACCCCGGGGTGCTGCACCTGTACATCCACGCGATGGAGATGTCGACGACACCCCAGGCTGCGCTGCCCGCGGCCGACCTGTTGCGGGGGTTGGTGCCCGACGCCGGACACCTGCAACACATGGCCAGCCACATCGACGTGCTGTGCGGCGACTACCGCAACTCCGTGACCGCCAATCTCGCGGCGGTGCACGCCGACCGGAAGTTCGTCGCCCGCGAGGGGGCACTGAACTTCTACTCGCTCTACCGGGCACACGACCTGCACTTCGTGGTGTACTCCGCGATGTTCGAGGGCAGTTCGCAGATCGCGTTGGACGCGGCCGACGAACTCGCCGCTCAGCTCACCCCCGAGGTGCTCTCGGTCGCCTCACCGCCGATGGCGGACTGGCTGGAGGCCTTCGTCCCGTTGCGCGTGCACGTGCTGGTGCGTTTCGGCCGCTGGGACGATCTGCTCGCCGAACCGCTGCCCGCCGATCCCGACCTGTACTGCACCACCACCGCGACGATCCACTACGGCCGTGGCGTCGCCTACGCGGCCAAGGGGCAGCTCGCACAGGCGCGCGCCGAGCGGGACAAGTTCCAGGCGGCCTACCGCCGCATCCCCGACACCCGCTACCTGTTCAACAACACCAGCCTGGACATCCTGGCGATCGCCGAACAGATGCTCGCAGGTGAGATCGCCTATCGGGAGGGCGATCACGAGACCGCCTTCGAGTATCTGCGGCGGGCCATCGACCTCGACGACGCCCTGCCCTACGACGAGCCGTGGGGATGGATGCAGCCGACGCGGCACGCCTACGGTGCGCTGTTGCTCGAACAGGGCCGTGTCGAGGAGGCCGCCCACGTGTACGCGGCGGATCTGGGGCTGGACCCGACCCTGAGCCGGTCCAGCCATCACCCGAACAACGTGTGGAGTCTGCACGGGTATCACGAGTGCCTGCGCCGCCTGGGCCGCGACGCCGAGGCCACCATCATCGGCCAGCAGCTGGAGTTGGCGCTGGCGCGAGCCGACGTCGCGGTGCGCGCGTCCTGCGCCTGCCGCCTGGAGGTGGCGAGCCCGTGTTGCGAGTGAGCCGGCCGGCCTCGCCACGGGCGTAAACTCGGCGCCGTGGCAATCACCGAGAGCGACCTCGATCAGCTGCGCAAATGCGTGGAGTTGGCCCGCGAAGCCCTCGATGACGGCGACGAGCCGTTCGGATCGATCCTGGTCGACGCGACCGGGACGACGGTGTTCACCGACCGCAACCGGGTCAAGGACGGCGACGCCACCCAGCATCCCGAATTCGCCATCGCCCGTTGGGCAGTGGAGCACCTGAACCCGCAGGACCGGGCCGGCGCCACGGTCTACACCTCCGGTGAGCACTGCCCGATGTGTTCGGCCGCGCACGCCTGGGTGGGCTTGGGCCGCATCGTCTACGCCACGTCCTCGGCGCAGCTGAGCGGCTGGCTCGCCGAATGGAATGTCCCGGCGGCGCCGGTCGCACCGCTGCCGATCACGACGGTTGCCCCGGGGGTGGAGGTGGACGGCCCGGCTCCGGAACTGGCCGAGACCATGAAGGGCCTGTACGCGGCGAAGTTTCGTGCCGGCTGAGCCCGGGTGGGTGGCGCACGCCATCTGGTGGCAGATCTACCCGCTGGGTTTCGTCGGCGCGTTCCCGGCCGACCCGCCGCCGACCGCCGACGAGCACCGGTTGCGGCGGATCGTCGACTGGCTGGATCACGCCGTGCGGCTGGGCGTGTCGGGTATCGCACTCGGCCCGATCTTCGCGTCGCGCACCCACGGCTACGACACCACCGACCACTTCCGCATCGATCCGCGGTTGGGTGACGACGACGATTTCGACCACCTGGTGACCGAGGCCCGGGAGCGCGGACTGCGTATCCTGCTCGACGGCGTGTTCAACCATGTGGGACGCGACTTCCCGCGGTACCGCGAGGCCCTCGACGGCGGGCCCGAGCATCCCTCGTCGAAATGGTTTCGCCGCCGCGGCAACACATCTCGGTTCGACACCTTCGAGGGCCACGGAGAGCTCATCGCGCTCAACCACGACGACGCCGAGGTGGTGGACTACACCGCCGCGGTGCTGCGACACTGGCTGGGCCGGGGCGCCGACGGCTGGCGCCTGGACGCCGCGTATGCAGTGCCCGACCGGTTCTGGGCCCAGGTACTGCCCGCGGTGCGCCGCGAGTTCCCCGACGCCTGGTTCGTCGGCGAGGTGATCCACGGCGACTACTCGTCGACAGTCCACGCCGCGACCTTCGACTCGGTGACCCAGTACGAACTCTGGAAGGCCATCTGGAGCAGCCTGAACGACGGCAATTTCCACGAACTGGACTGGGGCCTGCAGCGGCACAACGACTTCCTCGACACGTTCGTGCCCATGACGTTCGTCGGGAACCACGATGTCACCCGGATCGCCAGCCAGTTGACCAATCCGGGTCACCTGGAACACGCCCTGGTCATCCTGCTCACCACCGGTGGCACCCCGAGCATCTACGCCGGCGACGAGTCGGCCTACCGCGGTGTGAAAGAGGAACGCCGCGGCGGCGACGATGCGGTGCGGCCGGAATTCTCCACTCCCCCAGCCGATTCTGACGCGCTCCGGTTGCACCAGTACCTGATCGGATTGCGGCGGCGGCACCCGTGGCTGCACACCGCGACGACATCGCCGCTGCTGCTGACCAACACGCAGTACGTGTACCGAAGCAGTGCCGGGCCCGAGTCGCTGATTGTCGCGCTCAATGTCGACGACGCGCCGCTACCACTGTCGTTGCCTGATCTCGGGGTGGCGTCGGGCCAGGTGATCGCGGGTTCGGGTGCACCCCCGCACGACCAGATCTCGCGGACCGATGTTCCCCCGAACGGCTGGCTGATCATCCAGCCGCACTGAGCATTTCGAGGGTCAGCGGATCACCGATCCCGTCGTACAACATGTCGAGCACCGCCTGGAAATCGGCCGGGTCGGCGGCGACCTCGGCGAACAACGTCATCGACGACCGCACCTTCAGGCAGTCCGGCAGGCCGAAGATCTGCTCGGCCGTGCGCCCGTCGATCCGGCTGACCAGGCGAGCACATTCCCGCAATCGGGGGCCCAACATCGGGTGGGCCAGATACGCACTCGCCTCCTGCCGCGACGAAATGCCGTAGTGATCGGCCGTCGCGCTGCGGCCCAGCCCGCGTAGCTGGGGAAAGACGAACCAGATCCAGTGACTGCGCTTGTGGCCGCCCCTCAACTCGGCGAGCACCTGCGGGTACACGCCGGCCTGGGCGTCGAGGAACCTCTGCAAATCGAACGGGTCGCTCATACCTCGAGTTTGTCGCGCACCCACCCGCAATACATCGCGACAAGCTAATCTTCGGGATTCAATGAGTACAACTGCCGACGTCGAGCGCGTCGCTCCGGTCAGACCCGCGCGTCGGCGCATGCTGTCGCGGATCAGCATTCAGTCGAAGCTGCTGGTCATGCTGCTGGTGACCAGCATCCTGTCGGCCGCCGTCGTCGGCGCGATCGGCTACCAGTCCGGGAGGTCGTCGCTCCGGCAATCGGTGTTCGACCGGCTGACCGAGGTCCGCGAATCTCAGACCCGGCAGTTGGAGTCCAAGTTCACCGACCTCGAGGATTCCCTGATCGTCTATACGCGTGGCACGACCACCATCGAGGCCGTGGAGGCGTTCTCGGGCGCGTTCGGTCAGCTCAACACCTCGACGATCAACCCGCAGCAGTGGCAGTCGATCGTCGACTACTACCGCACCGAATTCCAGCCGGTCGAACAGGAACAGACCGGTGACACCGTGGACGTGACCCGATTGCTGCCCACCTCCAACGCGCAGAAATACCTGCAGGCGCACTACACGGCGCCGGTCGCCGACCCGGAAAAGGCGATCGCGGTCGACGACGCCCGTGACGGCAGCGCCTGGTCGGCCGCGAACGCGCGGTTCAACGACTTCTTCCGGGAGATCGTCGAACGTTTCCAGTTCGAGGATGCGCTCCTGCTCGACACCGCAGGCAACATCATCTACACCGCGTACAAGGGCATCGACCTCGGCACCAACATCCGCACCGGGCCCTACCGCCAGAGTCTGCTGACCGACGCGTACGAGAAGACCCTGGCCTCGAACACCGTTGACTACGTCGGGGTCACCGACTTCGCCGATTACCAACCTGCCGACGAGCCGACGGCCTGGATGATGGCCCCGGTCGGTCCGCCGGGACGGATCGAGGGCGTCCTGGCCCTGCAATTCCCGATCTCCAAGATCAACCGGCTCATGACCGCCGACAAGCAATGGGAAACCGCCGGCATGGGTGCGACCGGCGAGACGTTCGTGGTCGGTCCAGACGGTCTGATGCGGTCCGATTCCCGGCTGTTCCTGGAGGATCCGGAGCAATTCGAGCGCGACGTCATCGACGCCGGCACCCCGCCGGCGGTGGCGGCGAAATCTCTGCGCCAACACGGAACCACGTTGGTCCAGCCGGTCGAGACCGAGGCCACCCGGTTGGCCCTGCGTGGCCAGACCGGCACCGTGATCGAGGACGACTATCTGGGCAACGAGACGCTGCAGGCCTACGCACCGGTCGATCTGCACGGGCTGAACTGGTCGATCATCGCCAAGATCGACACCTCGGAGGCGTTCGCTCCGGTCGCGACGTTCACCCGCACCCTGGTGTTGTCGACCGTCGTCATCACCTTCATCGTGTGTCTGGCCGCCATGATGCTGGCGCGGTTGTTCGTCCGGCCGCTGCGCCGGCTGGAGGCCGGCGCCCAGCAGATCGGCGCGGGCGACTACGACATCTCGCTGCCGGTGCAATCACGGGACGAGTTCGGCGACCTGACAACAGCGTTCAACGACATGAGCCGCAACCTGGCGATCAAGGAGGATCTGCTCGCCGAGCAACGCCGGGAGAACGACCGGTTGCTGCGCACGCTGATGCCCGAATCGGTGGTGCAGCGCTACCGGGACGGCGAAGAGACGATCGCGCAGGACCACCACAACGTGACCGTCCTGTTCGCCGACACGGTCGGTCTGGACGAGCTGACCTCCGGGATGCCCTCCGAGGAAGCACTTGCCATCGTCAACCGCCTGGTGCACCAATTCGACGCCGCCGCAGATGATCTGGGCGTGGAGCGGGTCCGCACCCTGCGCAACGGGTACTGGGCCAGCTCGGGGTTGAGTGTGCCGCGGCTCGACAACGTCGGCCGGACAGTCGATTTCGCCCTCGAGATGCAGCGAATCATCGAGCGGTTCAACACCGAGACCGGGACCGCACTGAAGTTGCGGGCCGGGATCGACACCGGCGCCGTGAGCAGCGGCCTGGTCGGCCGCTCCAATCTCGCGTACGACATGTGGGGTTCGGCGGTCAACCTCGCCTACCGGGTTCAACGGGGCTCACCACAACCGGGCGTGTACGTCACCGAGCGGGTGTTCGACGCGATGGGCGATACCCGCGACCTCGAACCGGCGGGCACCGTGCGCGTCGACGACGCCGACGAACCGATCTGGAAACTCCAGGACCGACGATGACCGGCGTGCTCGACGCTCCGTGGTTCTTCTGGGCGATCGGTGTCGCGGTCGGCTTCCCGGTCTGCCTGGTTCTGCTCACCGAACTCCACAGCGCCCTGCGCCGGCGCGGCAGCTATCTGGCCGGCCCGGTACATCTGGTCCGCACCTACATCCTGCCGCTGGGCGCGCTGCTGATCCTGCTGGTCCAGGCGATCCAGATCTCCGGGGAAGCCACACCCGTGCGGATCGTGGCGACGGTGTTCGGCTTCGTCGTGCTGGTCCTGTTGCTGTCCGGGCTGAACGCGACGCTGTTCCAGAGCGCGCCGGTAGGCAGCTGGCGCAAGCGCATTCCGTCGATCTTCCTCGACGTCGCCCGGTTCGCGCTCATCGCCATCGGCGTCGGACTGATCTTCGCCTACATCTGGGGCGCCAACATCGGTGGGCTGTTCACCGCCCTGGGCGTGTCCTCGATCGTGCTGGGCCTTGCCCTGCAGAACTCGGTCGGCCAGATCATCTCCGGGCTGCTGGTGCTGTTCGAGCAGCCGTTCCAACTCGGCGACTGGGTCGATGCGCCGGCGGCGCGCGGGCGCGTCGTCGAGGTGAACTGGCGCGCGACGCACATCGACACCGGAAGCGGCCTGCAGGTGATCCCCAACTCGGTGCTGGCCGGCGGATCGTTCACGAACCTGAGCCGACCGGCAGGCGCGCACACCATGTCGGTGGTCACCGTGTTCGCCGTCGACGACGCCCCCGACGACGTGTGCCGGGTACTCAACGAGGTGGCCCGCCGGCTGCCCCAATTACGAAGCGACGGAACGGTATCCACGGTCGCCGCCGGTTCGCTGCAATACAAGACGTTGATCCCCTTGCACTCCCCGGCCGACGATTTCGCGGCCCGGGCGACATTCCTGCGCTGGACCTGGTACGCCACGCGGCGGGCAGGCCTGCATCTGGACGAGGCCGAGGACGAGTTCGCCACCACCGAACGCGTGGAACAGGCGCTCCGCCTCATCGCGCCGACACTCCGTCTGAGCCAAGAGGACCAGCGCGAGCTGTTGCCCCACGCGCGTCTGGCCCGGTACGGCACGGACGAGGTGATCCAGGTCGTCGGTCAGGTTCCCAAGAAGCTGACGTTCGTCGTCGCCGGCACGGTGCAGCTGGCCGCGCCCGGCTCGGACGATGAGTTCGTCCCGGTGCTCACCCTGGAGCGGGGCGACGTGCTCGGTCAGACGACGCTGACCCGCGAACCGGTCATCACCACGGCCTATGCGCTGACCGAGGTCACCGTCGCGCAGTTCGACCGCGAGTGCATCGAACAATTGGTCGCGCGCAAACCGGTCCTGCTGCAGGACATCGGCCGGGCGATCGACGAGCGTCGGGCAAACGTCAAGCAGGCCCTCGCCGCGCCCGGACGCTGAGGGTCTCGGCGCCGAGTTCCAATCGTTAGTCAACCGCGATCTGCGCGTGCGGTGTTGTTACACGTGTGACTGATGTGGCACGTGATTCACTACCGAGGCAAGCGGCAAACTGCTTGGAACACGTGCAGAAAGGACGGTTGGTTGCCGTTATGAAGTTCCTCAACAAGATTCGCGGAGCGTGGATGCGCCGACTGGCAGCGGGGGCAATGGCAGCCGCCACCCTGCCCGCGCTGATCGGTCTCGCAGGAGGTTCGGCGACCGCTGGCGCATTCTCCCGTCCGGGCCTGCCCGTCGAGTACCTCGACGTGTTCTCGCCGTCGATGAACCGCAACATCCGCGTCCAATTCCAGGGCGGCGGGCCGCACGCGGTCTACCTGCTCGACGGTCTGCGCGCCCAGGACGATTTCAACGGCTGGGACATCAACACCCCGGCATTCGAGTGGTACAACGACTCGGGCCTGTCGGTGGTCATGCCGGTCGGCGGGCAGTCCAGCTTCTACACCGACTGGTACCAGCCCTCCAAGGGCAACGGTCAGGACTACACCTACAAGTGGGAGACCTTCCTGACCCAGGAACTTCCCACCTGGTTGGCCGCCAACCGCGGCGTGTCGCAGACCGGCAACGCCGTCGTCGGCATCTCGATGGCGGGCAGCGCGGCGCTGACCTACGCGATCCATCACCCTCAGCAGTTCATCTATGCCGGAACGCTTTCGGGCTTCCTGAACCCGTCCGAGGGCTGGTGGCCGATGCTGATCGGGCTGGCGATGAACGACGCCGGCGGATTCAACGCCGAGAGCATGTGGGGCCCGTCGACCGACCCGGCCTGGAAGCGCAACGACCCGATGGTCAACATCAACCAGCTGGTCGCCAACAACACCCGCATCTGGATCTACTGCGGCACCGGCACCCCGTCTGACCTGGACGCCGGAACCAATGGCGGCAACCTGATGGCAGCCCAGTTCCTCGAAGGACTGACGCTGCGCACCAACGTCACCTTCCGCGACAACTACATCGCGGCCGGCGGCACCAACGGGGTGTTCAACTTCCCGGCCAACGGCACGCACGCCTGGGGCTACTGGGGACAGCAGCTGCAGCAGATGAAGCCCGACATCCAGCGGGTGCTCGGCGCGCAGGCCGCCACCTAGAGATCCAACCCACCAGGGAGCCTGTCGTCATCCCCCGACGGCAGGCTCCCTGCTCTGGTGTGCGGGAGTAGGTTTGGTGACGATGACCCAGTCCTCGTCGAGGTCCACCTCCGAGTCGCCGTCGAACGCACGGATGCTCGGCGGAGTCGCCGCCGCCGCGGTCTCGCTCGGTGTCGCACAGGTCGTCGGCATCTTCTTCCCCGCGCAGGCCGATCCCCGCAACGCCGTCGGGTCGGCGATCGTCGACGTGACACCCGGCCCGGTCAAGGAATTGGCGATTCAGGCGCTGGGTGGTCTCGATAAGCTCTTCCTGGCCGTCGCGGTCCTGGTGGTGATCGCCGCCGCCGCGGCCATCGCCGCGACCTACGAAACCCCGCGCCGCCCGGTCGGCAGCGCCATCTTCGTCGTCGCGGGCCTTCTCGGCTGCGCCGCCGTGATCTCCCGTCCCGGTGCCACCGCGCTCGACCTCGTTCCCACGGTCGTGGGCACCGCGTGCGGGGTGGCCGCGCTCCGGTTGCTCGCGGTGCGACTGTGGAGCGGACCCGACGATCAGGCCTCGGTCGGCCCCGCCGACGATCGGGCCGAGGTCGGCCCCGCCGACGAGCCCGCGGGTGTCGATGCCACCAGACGGATGTGGCTGGCGACCGCCGGACTCCTCGGATTCGGCGCCGCCACCGGACTACTGGGATTCGTCGCCGCCCGGGTGGTGCGCTCGGTGGCCGCCGAGCGCGACACCTCGGCCCTCCCCGCGCCGCGCGTACCGGCCCCGCCGATTCCGGCGGGAGTCCAGCCGAAAAACGTTGCACTGCCGAGCTTCGTCACCGACAGTGCCGACTTCTACCGGGTCGACATCGCACTGAGCGTTCCGCAGCTCAGCCGCCAGGAATGGAGCCTGCGCATCCATGGCATGGTGGACCGCGAGATCACCTACAGTTTCGCCGATCTGGACCGGTTCGAAGCCGTCGAGAAGGTGGTGACGCTGACCTGTGTGTCCAATCCGGTTGGCGGCGACCTGATCTCGAACGGAGTGTGGACCGGTTACCGCCTGACCGACCTGCTGACGGCCGCCGGTGTTTCACCGGATGCGGACATGTTGCTCTCGACGTCGGTGGACGGGTTCACCGTGGGCACGCCGGTCGAGGCCCTCCACGATGGTCGCGACGCCCTGCTGGCCATCGGCCTCAACGGGCAGCCACTCCCGGTCGAGCACGGCTATCCGGCCAGGCTGGTGGTCGCCGGGCTGTACGGCTACGTGTCGGCCACCAAATGGGTGACCGACCTCGAACTGACCCGATTCGACCGCGCCGAGGCCTATTGGACCAAGCAGGGCTGGGCGGCGCGCGGCCCGATCAAGACCGAGTCGCGTATCGACGTGCCGAGGAACGGGCAGCAGGTGCCCGTGGGTCCGGCGACGTTCGGCGGCGTGGCATGGGCGCAGAATCGCGGCGTCCGGGCCGTCGAGGTGCGAATCGACGACGGCCCATGGCAACCCGCCCAACTCGGCGCGGCATATTCCGATCAGACCTGGCGACTGTGGAGCTTCGGCTGGCAGGCGACCGCCCCGGGCGCACACACCATCACGGTGCGGGCCACCGACGACACCGGAGCGGTCCAGACGTCAGATCAGGCCCCTACCGTGCCCGACGGCGCCACCGGATGGCACACGGTGAACTTCACCGTCGCCCCGTCCTGACGCACAGCCCTGACGCCGGTCTACTTCGCCGAGAGCTTGCGCCAGCTGAACACCGCGATCACCACCCCGATCACCACGGTGATCGGGCCGATGATCGACCAGGTCGTGGTGTTGCTCATCGGACTGCCCTGCAGCACACCGAATCCCTGCAGCGCCCAGATGAGCCCGAACAACGCCACGATCACACCGATCGCCAATGTCGCGATGAATCCCCGTTTCATGCTTGGAGGCTACGCCGCTCGCCCACCACGCCTGTTCACCCACGGCGAACCCGTACCGCCGGCCTACCGGGAACAAACCCGCGACCACCAAGGTTGAGCGCATCAGACTGAACTTTGGAGGTTTGATGTCCCAACCAAACGCAGTGCCCGTGCTGTTCTTGAGCGAGCCCATCGTCCTGCCCGGGATGGTGGTGCCCGTCGAGCTCGACGACGCCGCCCGCGCCGCGGTCGACGCCGCCCAGGCCAGTGAATCAGGAAAGCTTCTGATCGCCCCGCGCCTGGACGACCGCTACCCCACCCACGGCGTGATCGCGTCGATCGTGCAGGTCGGGCGCATGCCCGGCGGTGCGGAAGCCGCCGTCGTCCGCGGTGAACGCCGTGCCCACATCGGTTCCGGAACCACCGGACCGGGCGCTGCCCTGTGGGTCGAGGTCGAGGAAGCCACCGAACCCGAAGCCACCACCGACGAGGTCAAGGCGCTGGCAGCCGAGTACAAGAAGCTGCTGCTGGCCATGCTGCAGCGGCGTGAGGCCTGGCAGATCATCGACGTGGTCAACAAGATCACCGACCCGTCGGCGCTGGCCGACACCGCCGGCTATGCGTCGTACCTGACCGATGTCCAGAAGCGCGAACTGCTGGAGACCGAGAACACGGCCACGCGCCTGAGCAACCTCATCCAGTGGACCGGCGAGCACCTGGCCGAGGTCGAGGTCACCGACAAGATCGCCGAGGACGTCCGGGCCGGAATGGACAAGCAGCAGAAGGAATTCCTGCTGCGCCAGCAGCTGAACGCCATCCGCAAGGAACTCGGGGAAGGCGAGCCCGAAGGGTCTGATGATTACCGGGCTCGAGTCGAGGCCGCCGACCTGCCCGAGAAGGTGCGCGAGGCCGCACTGCGCGAAGTCGGCAAGCTGGAACGCTCGAGCGACCAGAGCCCGGAGGGCGGCTGGATTCGCACCTGGCTGGACACCGTGCTGGACCTGCCGTGGAACGAGCGGACGGAGGACTCGACCGACCTGTTGGGCGCCCGCGAGATTCTGGACGCCGATCACCACGGGCTGGACGACGTCAAGGACCGCATCGTCGAATACCTGGCGGTGCGGGCCCGCCGCGCCCAGCGCGGTATGGCCGTCGTCGGCGGCCGCGGTTCGGGTGCGGTGATGGTGCTGGCCGGCCCGCCCGGGGTCGGCAAGACTTCGTTGGGCGAGTCCGTGGCCCGCGCGCTGGGCCGCAAGTTCGTGCGGGTGGCCCTGGGCGGTGTGCGCGACGAGGCCGAGATCCGTGGCCACCGGCGCACCTACGTCGGCGCGCTGCCGGGCCGCATCGTTCGGGCCATCGGCGAGGCGGGGTCGATGAATCCCGTTGTGCTGCTGGACGAGATCGACAAGGTCGGTTCCGATTACCGGGGTGACCCGTCGGCCGCGCTGCTGGAGGTGCTGGACCCGGCGCAGAACCACACGTTCCGTGACCACTACCTGGACCTGGATCTGGACCTGTCCGACGTGGTGTTCCTGGCGACGGCCAACGTGATCGAGAACATCCCGTCGGCGCTGCTGGACCGCATGGAGCTGGTGCAGATCGACGGCTACACCGAGGACGACAAGGTCGCCATCGCGCGCGACTACCTGCTGCCCCGGCAGGCCGAGAAAGCGGCGCTCACCGCGGAAGAAGTGCGGGTCACCGATTCTGCGCTACGCAAGATCGCCGCGGACTACACCCGCGAACCGGGTGTGCGGCAGTTCGAGCGGTTGCTGGCCAAGGCGTTGCGGAAGGTCACGACGAAACTGGACGACGGCGGAATCACGAACATCATCGTGGACGAGCCGGATCTCGTCGAGTACCTGGGCCGTCCGCGGTTCACGCCGGAGTCCACCGAACGCACCGCGGTGCCGGGCGTGGCGACCGGCCTGGCTGTCACCGGGCTGGGGGGCGATGTGCTCTACATCGAGGCCAACTCCAACCCAGGCGAGCCGGGTCTGCAGCTGACCGGCCAGCTGGGTGACGTGATGAAGGAGTCGGCGCAGATCGCGCTGTCCTACGTGCGGGCCCACGCCGAACAGCTGGGTGTCGACGCGAAGGCGCTCGACCGGACGATCCACGTGCACGTGCCCGCCGGTGCGGTGCCCAAGGACGGTCCGTCGGCCGGCGTCACGATGGTGACGGCGCTGGTGTCGATGGCTACCGGACGGCAGGTGCGGGGCGATGTCGGCATGACCGGTGAGGTCACGCTGAACGGTCGGGTGTTGCCGATCGGCGGGGTCAAGCAGAAACTGCTGGCTGCGCAACGGGCCGGATTGTCAACGGTTTTCATCCCGGCGCGCAACGAGCCCGACCTGGATGACGTGCCCGCTGAAGTGCTGGCGGCGCTTGACGTTCGGCCCATGACCGACGTCGCCGACATCATCGCCCAGGCTCTGGAGCCGGCGAAGCAGGCGGCCACGGTCGCGGCCTGATCGGCCGCGGGCCTGCGCGAGTGTGCGGGTCTGCCGGTGACGACACGATCTGTCGGCCGGCGGACCCGCATAATCGTGGTACGTCAGACGCCGGGCAATCGCCGGGATGAGCTGACATCACGGCTACGCATGTCCTCCTGAGCGTCGAGCAGCTCGACCGCGCGCAGTGCCAGCCACAGTTCGGCCAGCGAATCTGTCTCTGCCAGATCGAGTTTGGTGATCTCTGCGACGCGCCGCATCCGATACATCACCGTCTGCCGGTGGACATGCAGGGTCTGCGCCGTCTGCTGCCAGGACCGTCGGTTCCGCAGGAAGGCATCGAGGGTCTCGACGAGACTCGCGTTCTGTTCGCGGTCGTAGTCCTGCAAGGGGCGCAGCACGCGATCGACCAGGGCTTGCGCATCCCCGACACTCGACAACCCCAGCCAGGACGGCCCGCTGCCGTACCGCGACACTGCCACCCCGCGCCGCTGTGCGAGCGAAAACGCCCATGACGCTTCGCGAATCGACTCCTGAAGGCGGTTGATGGAAGCCAGCCGTTGGCTGATCCCGATTCTGGCCGTTGGGCCGAGCGCCCGCGCCAGCACCTCGTCGAACGGCGAGTCCTCGGGTACCACGGCGTAGAGAATTCCTTCGCGCGTTGTGCACACATACGGAATCGAGTGGCGCCACAGCGAATTGTGCACATGCAGTACCCGGTCGTCGTCGGCGCTGTGCGCGGCAATCAGCACCACCGTCGCAGGATCGAGTCCGAGATCCCTCAGTTGCCCGGCAGCGGTCGGACCATCGATCCGACTCTCCAACAGTCGTTCCAGGAATGCCGAACCCTGCCGCCGACCGTGTTCCAGCATCAGCTGTGTCTGCGACAACTCGAGGCTGACGACTGTTGCGGCGTGCTGAAGCTGAATCGGGTCGACGCGCCTGTCCTCGGCGGTGACGGCTACGAGCGCAGCGTTCGGATGCCGCTGAATGTCGGTGAGCAGGGCCGTGTTTCCGGCGACGGCAGGCAGACCGAAAGCGCCAGCGGCCACATTGGTGGGGTTGTCCGACAACGCGATGACGGCCGCACGGGTGGCCGCGTCCAACTCCGCCGCCCGGGGAAACCACGGCTCACCGGTGTGCCGGTCACAGACGTGCAGCCGGCAGCCGAGTTCGCGTTCGAGTGCGGCGAACAACTCCGCCGACGTGGTGGCCCGCGCGATGTGACGGCGAACCAGGTCGTAGATCCGCACCGTCCTGGTGAGGCGGCTCGATTGGTCGAGCAGCGTGGCCTCGGCGACCGCCCGGGAGATCGCCACGAACGGAAGCGGATAGCGGATGTTCAGTATCGGCAGCCCCAGCCTGTCACTGGCCGCCATCACGTCGTCACCGAGCTCGGGGCAGTACATCTTCTCGCCGATCGCCAGCCCGGACACGCCCGCCTCGTTCAATCGCTCGACGATGAGCACCTGCTCGGTCGATCCGGCCGGAAACGACAGCCCGTTGGTCATCAGCAACTCGCCACCGGTGACCCACCGCCACGGTTCGGGGAGATCAGACGTGTGTGTCCAGGAGATCTCCCGGCTCAGCCCGGATGCTCCGGCCAGCACCTCCAAGCCGAGATGCGGTATTTCGGCCAGCTCGCCGACTGTGATCGCGATGGCGCCGCCTCCGTTCTGCGTTTAGCCAATCGCTCAAACGATAGGCGCGCATTTTGCGCATCGTCTACTCGCGCGCGGGCCGCCGGCGCCGCCATGCTGTGTCTCGGCTCACACCTCCCCTTCGAGAGCCCCGTCACGCAGGAGCTTCCATGTCCCAAGCCGGCCACCTGATCGATGATGCGCCGCTCACGTCGTTCCACAAGAAATTGACCCTGTTTTCGTCCGGCGGACCTTTCATCGACGGCTACGCGCTGTCGATCATCGGCGTCGCGCTCATCACGCTCGAACCCGCCATGAACCTGTCCGCGACCGAGATCGGGCTGATCGGTGCGGCCAGCCTGATCGGCATCTTCGTCGGTGGTGGGGTGTTCGGATACGTCACCGACAAGGTCGGTCGCCACCTCATGTACATCGCCGACCTGATCGCGCTCGCCGTTTTCTCTGTTCTCTCGGCGTTCGCCGCCGAAGCCTGGCAGCTCATCCTGCTGCGCTTCCTCCTCGGCGTCGCGATCGGCGCGGATTACCCCATCGCCACATCACTGCTGGCCGAGTTCCTGCCGAAGAAACAACGCGGCAGGCTCCTCGGCGCGATGTTCGTCGTGTGGGCCGTGGGAGCCGCGGCTGCCTACGTCGTCGGTTTTCTCCTCCGCGATTACGGCCCCGATGCCTGGCGCCTGCTGTTGGCCAGCCCGGCCGTGTTCGCCGTGATCACCCTGCTGGCACGGATGGGGACACCCGAATCGCCGCGCTGGCTGCTCAGCAAGGGACGAGTCGCCGAAGCCGACGCCGCGATCAAGCAGGCGTTCGGGCCACAGTTCGGTGTGGGCGACCTCGACCAGAACGACGGCGAGGCGGGCCAGACGACGACCTCGTTCACCCAGGTTTTCAAACCGCCCTACCTGAACCGCACCATCTTTGTCGCCGTGTTCTGGACCGCCCAGGTCATCCCGCTCTTCGCGGTCTACACCTTTGCCCCCGACCTGTTGGCGTCCTTCGGCCTCGAGGGCGACGCGAACCTCTACGGCGGATCGCTGTTGATCTCACTACTGTTCGTGGTCGGCGGCATTCCGGGTCTGTACCTCGTCGAACGAATCGGCCGCCGCGCCTTGCTGATCGGATCGTTCGCCGTGATCGCGGTGGCGCTGGCCATACCCGCCCTCATACCCGGGATCCCACCCGTCGCGTTCTTCCTCGCCCTGGCCGTGTACGCGGTGGCGTCGGGCGCCTCGAGTTTTCTCGAAATCGTCTACCCCAACGAGCTTTTCCCGACCGAGGTCCGGGCGACCGCGGTCGGGGTCGGCACCGCGGTGAGTCGCATCGGCTCCGCGGGCGGCACGTACCTGATGCCGCTCGCCCTGACCGCGCTCGGCGCCGGTGGCGCACTCGGAGTCGGGGCGGCAGTGACCGCAGTGGGTTTGGTGGTCGCGATCTTCATGGCGCCCGAAACCCGCGGCGTCGCACTCACCGAAAGCGCGGCACCGACACCTGCCGATGCCGATGCCGATGCCGATGAACAACTCCCCACGTCCTGAGCCGACCCCGCACACCCTCAGTCAACGAAAGACAGGAACCCCGTGAGCAATCGACCGACCGCTCCCGCCGCCGACGCACGTGACCTGATCGGGGCGGTGCCCGCCACCGAGGTGCCCCGCTACGCGGGCAAGAGCACCTTCGCCCGGATCGCCGATGTACACGAGGTGAGCGACTACGACATCGCCATCCTCGGGATCCCGTTCGACGGCGGCACGTCCTACCGACCGGGCGCCCGATTCGGTCCGCTGGCCGTCCGCCAGGCCGCCCGCACCATCCGCCCGGGCTATCACGTCGAACTCGGGGTCGCGCCGCTGCAGACCGTGCAGGTCGTCGACGCCGGTGACATCGCGGTCACGCCGTACGACATCGCTGCCGCGTGCCGCCAGATCCAGGACCACACGGCCGACATACTCGGTCACGGCGACCGCCGCATCGTGGCCATCGGCGGCGATCACACGATCGCGCTGCCGAACCTGCGTGCCCTGCATGCCAAATACGGGCCGGTTGCCCTCGTGCACTTCGACGCCCACCTCGATACGTGGGACACCTACTTCAACGCCCCGGTCACCCACGGCACGATTTTCCGACGCGCGTTCGAGGAAGGGCTGTTGATCGAGGACCACTCGATCCATGTGGGCATTCGCGGGCCGATCTACGACCAACTCGATCTGCGGGACGACGCCGACATGGGATTCAAGATCATCCGCGCCGGCGATCTGGACGTGATCGGTACCGACGCCGCGGTCGACATCGTTTCGCGCCGCGTCGGCGACCTGCCGGTGTACCTGTCGATCGACATCGACGTCCTCGACCCGGCGTTCGCACCCGGCACCGGTACACCGGAAGCGGGCGGCTTCACGTCGCGCGAACTGCTCCGCATGCTGCGCAGGCTGGGCGGCCTGAACATCGTCGGCGCGGATGTCGTCGAGGTCGCGCCGGCCTACGACCACGCCGAGATCACCTCCGTGGCCGCGGCGACCATCGTGTTCGACCTCGTGTCACTCATGGTGGCAGGCCGTGACCAGCGGGAACTGCAGGCCGCGGAAGCCGTGATGACCCCGTCCCGACCGGGGGATGCACAATCGGGATCCGACTGATAGCGTGACGCGCGGCACACTTCGAGGTCGGGAGTGGCTCACAACTCAAAACGCCGTTGAGTCGCGGCGGGAGAGCCCCGCCCCATCCAGTTGGCGGGCGCCGCAGGAGCAAATCCTCCCCAGGAATCTCTCAGGCACCGGTATCGCCGCGACTAGGCACCTCTGGAAAGCAGTCGAGCACAACATGTTCGGCTCACCGAAGGGGCAAGCGAATCGTCGGCGACGGCGGATCGTGAAAACTCTCAGGTTCAAGCGACAGAGTGGGGAGGCGCCCGCAGCCCGCGCTCCCCTTCGCGCCTGAGATCCTTGAGGTGTTATGTCCCAATCCAGTGACTTGACCGCTACCGACGCGGCATCGACTCCCTCATCCAACGAGCCACGGCTCGACCGGCAGCTCGCCAACCGGCACATTCAGCTCATCGCCATCGGCGGCGCCATCGGCACCGGGCTCTTCATGGGCTCGGGCAAGACGATCTCGCTGGCCGGCCCGTCGGTGATCTTCGTCTACATGATCATCGGGTTCATGTTGTTCTTCGTGATGCGGGCGATGGGCGAGTTGCTCCTGTCCAACCTGCATTACAAGTCGTTCGCCGACTTCGCGGCCGATCTGCTCGGTCCGTGGGCGGGCTTCTTCACGGGCTGGACGTACTGGTTCTGCTGGATCGTCACCGGTGTCGCCGACGTGGTCGCGATCTCGGGCTATGTGAGTTACTGGTGGGGCGACCTGCCGCTGTGGATACCGGCGCTGATCACGGTCGGCGTGCTGGTCGGGCTGAACCTGCCCACGGTGCGCGCCTTCGGTGAGACCGAGTTCTGGTTCGCGCTCATCAAGATCGTCGCGATCGTCGCACTCATCGTCATCGGTCTCGTGATGGTGTTCCGGCATTTCGAGGCACCCAACGGCGCGGTGGCGAGCTTTGCGAACCTGTGGAACGACGGCGGCTTCTTCCCGACCGGCCCGATGGGATTCGTCGCCGGATTCCAGATCGCCACGTTCGCGTTCGTCGGTATCGAACTGGTCGGCACGACCGCGGCCGAGGCCAAGAACCCCGAGCGCAACCTGCCGAAGGCCATCAACTCGATCCCGGTCCGCGTGATGCTGTTCTACGTCGCCGCGCTCGCGGTGATCATCTCCGTCACGCCGTGGCGCGCGATCAGCCCCGACAACAGCCCGTTCGTGGCGATGTTCAGCCTCGCCGGCCTCGGCATCGCCGCGTCGGTGGTCAACTTCGTCGTGCTGACCTCGGCGGCGTCTTCGGCGAACTCCGGTATCTACTCGACCTCCCGGATGGTCTACGGCCTGGCCCAGGAAGGTGACGCACCCAGCCGGTTCGGCAAGCTGACCTCGCGGCGGGTGCCGGCCAACGCTTTGTTCCTGTCCGGGGTGTTCCTGCTGTCGGGCGTGGTCATGGTGGTCGTGGGTGACTCGATCATCGAGGCGTTCACGATCGTGACAACGATTTCGTCGCTGTGCTTCATGTTCGTCTGGTCGATCATCCTGATCAGCTACCTGACCTACCGCAAGCGCAGGCCGCACCTGCACGAGGCGTCGAAGTTCAAGATGCCCGGCGGCATCGTGATGTGTTACGTGGTGCTGGCGTTCTTCGTGTTCCTGGTCTGGGCGTTCACCCAGAAGCAGGACACGCTGCAGGCGTTGCTGGTCACGCCGGTCTGGTTCATCGTGCTCGGTATCGCCTGGGCGGTGTTGCGCCGGCGTCCGGGCCACCTGGCCCGCGAAGCCAGGTTCCGCGCCGATCTCGAAGCAGCAGACCAGGACTGACAACGCCCCGACGGCAGCGGCGTCCCTCCACGGGACGCCGCTCGGTCGTGCGTTATCGAAAGTAGTTGCATCCCAACGCTTTACACCACACCTGCAAGCATGTAGGGTGTGGTGAACAACTTCATACGCCGTTGACCCGCAGCGGGAGAATCCTCCATCCGGAGGCGCCGTAGGAGCAACTTCCTCCCCGGGAATCTCTCAGGCTCAATACCGCTGCGTCGAGGCAACTCTGGAGAACAGTGCCGTTTTTTCGGCACTTACCGAAGGTGTACAGCGCGGCAGCGCTCAGACTCTCAGGTTTCAGGACAGAGCGGGGAGGTGTCCCCGTTGACGTCCGGTGCCCCCGGACGCTACCGAAACCGGAGTCACCTCGTGAACTTCCCCGCGCGCCACATCGGCCCCGACGCCACCCAGACCGCTCACATGCTGCGCACCCTGGGCTACCGCGATCTCGATCAGCTCATCGATGCTGCGGTGCCCGACCAGATCCGTATCACCGAACCGCTGGACCTGCCGGCTGCCCGCGATGAGGATCGCGTCCTGCGCGACCTGCGCACGCTGTCCGAACGCAACCAGCCGCACGTGCAGATGATCGGCCTGGGCTACCACGACACCGTCACCCCCGCTGTCCTGCGCCGCAACCTGCTCGAATCGCCGGCCTGGTACACGGCATACACGCCGTATCAGCCCGAGATCTCCCAGGGCCGACTCGAGGCGCTGCTGACGTTCCAGACGATGATCCAGGACCTCACCGCACTGCCGATCGCCGGCGCTTCCCTGCTCGACGAGGCCACCGCGGTGATGGAAGCGGTGCTGCTCATGCGGCGCGCGAACAAGACGAAGTCCAGCCGGGTCCTCCTCGACGCCGAGTGCCTCCCGCAGACCATCGCCCTCGTGCGCGGCCGGGCCCGCGCGGTGGGCATCGACGTCGACGTCGTCGAACTCTCAGCCGGCCTACCCGAAGAAGGCGACGCCTTCGGCGTGGTGCTGCAAGCCCCGGGTGCCAGCGGCGTGGTGCGTGATCTGTCGGGACTGATCGCCGACGCCGCCGCCCGTGGAATGCTGACCACCGTTGCCGCCGATCTCCTTTCGCTGACGCTGTTGCGCGCACCAGGTGAGCTCGGCGCCGACATCGCCGTCGGATCGGCGCAGCGGTTCGGCGTGCCCCTGTTCTTCGGCGGTCCGCACGCCGGCTACCTGGCCGTGCGCACCGGACTCGAGCGCATGCTGCCCGGCCGCCTGGTCGGGGTGTCCTTGGACAGGTCTGGTGCCGTGGCCTATCGCCTGGCGCTGCAGACCCGCGAGCAGCACATCCGCCGCGACAAGGCCACCAGCAACATCTGCACGGCGCAGGCTCTGCTGGCCAACGTCGCCGCGATGTACGCGGCCTATCACGGCCCGGATGGCCTGCGTGCCATCGCAACTCGCATCCACCGGCACGCCGGCACCATCGCGTCCGGTCTGCACGCGGCCGGGCACACCGTCGTCCACGAACGATTCTTCGACACGGTCCTGGTGCGCACCCCCGGCGCGGCACAACGATTCGTCGACGCCGCCGAGGCCGACGGCATCAACCTCAGGCTCGTGGACGCCGACCACGTCGGCATCTCGTGCGACGAACGCACGACCGACGACATCGTGGCCCGTGTCCTTGCGGTTTTCGACGCAACCGCCCAATCCCCCGCTGCGACCACCGGTTTCCCGACGGATCTGGTGCGCACCTCGGAATACCTCACCCATCCGGTGTTCCACGACCACCGGTCGGAGACGGCGATGCTTCGCTTCCTGCGCGAACTGTCCGACAAGGATCTCGCGCTGGACCGCAGCATGATTCCACTCGGCTCGTGCACGATGAAGCTCAACTCGGCCGTCGAGATGGAGCCGATCAGCTGGCCCGGATTCGCCGGCATCCATCCCTGCGCACCGGCCCGGCAGACCGAGGGCTATCTGGAGCTGATCGCCGACCTGGAGGGCTGGCTCGCCGAAATCACCGGCTACGACCGGGTTTCACTGCAACCCAACGCCGGGTCACAGGGTGAGCTGGCCGGGCTGCTGGCCATCAACGCCTACCACTCCTCGCGCGGCGAATCCCACCGCGACGTCTGCCTCATCCCGCAATCCGCACACGGCACCAACGCGGCGTCGGCGGTGCTCGCCGGCGTGCGGGTGGTGGTCGTCGGGACGGCGCCCAATGGCAACATCGACATCACCGACCTACGGGCCAAGCTCGCGGCCCATGACGACTCGGTCGCCGCGATCATGCTGACCTACCCGTCCACCCACGGCGTGTACGAAGACGACATCACCACCGTGTGCGATCTGGTCCACGCGGCGGGCGGCCAGGTGTATGTCGACGGCGCCAACCTCAACGCCCTTGTCGGCCTGGCCAAGCCGGGCCGGTTCGGCGGCGACGTGTCACATCTGAACCTGCACAAGACGTTCTGCATCCCGCACGGCGGCGGAGGCCCGGGCGTCGGGCCGGTGGCCGTGCGAGCTCACCTGGCCCCCTTCCTGCCGGGTGATCCGCAGGCCGAAGATGGGCAGGCACCCGTCTCGGCCGCGAACTACGGTTCGGCGGGCATTCTTCCGATCACCTGGGCCTACCTGGCACTCATGGGTCCCGACGGCCTCACCGCCGCCACCAAATCCGCGGTGCTGGCCGCCAACTACCTGGCCCATGCGCTCACCGAGCACTACCCGGTGCTCTACACCGGTCCGGCCGGGCTCGTCGCGCACGAGTGCATCCTCGACCTTCGTGCACTGACCAAGGCCACCGGAGTGACCGCCGAGGACGTCGCGAAACGCTTGATCGACTACGGTTTCCACGCACCGACGCTGTCGTTCCCGGTGAACGGCACGCTCATGGTCGAACCGACCGAGTCGGAGAACCTCGCCGAACTCGACCGGTTCATCGAAGCGATGATCACGATCCGCCGGGAGATCGACCAGGTCGGCTCCGGTGTGTGGCCGCTCGAACGAAGCCCGCTGCGGCAGGCGCCGCACACCGCCGAACAGGTGACCGCACCCGACTGGGATCTGCCCTACGACAGGCACTATGCGGTGTACCCGGTGGATGCGTTGCGCCGCAACAAATACTGGCCACCGGTGCGCCGTATCGACGGTGTGCACGGGGACCGCAACCTGGTGTGCTCCTGCCCGGCACCGGAAGCCTTCGAGATCTCCGACGCCCCAGCCGTATCCGACCGTGAGGAAGTGTTCGCATGACCAGTACCGCACCAACCACCACGTCACCGCTACTCGGCGAGCACCGCGAGCTCGGCGCGACGTTCACCGACTTCGCCGGCTGGCAGATGCCACTGAAGTACGGCAGCGAACTGACCGAGCACCACGCGGTGCGCCGCACCGCCGGGTTGTTCGACCTGTCGCACATGGGCGAGATCGAGGTCAGTGGTCCGCAGGCCGGCGCGGCACTCGACTTCGCGCTCGTCGGCGAGCTGTCCAAGATCGCGGTCGGACGTGCCAAGTACTCGCTGATGTGCAACGCCGACGGCGGGGTGATCGACGACCTGGTGGTCTACCGCCTTGGCGACGAGCGCTTCCTGGTCGTCGCCAACGCGGCCAACGCACCCATCGTTGCCACCGAATTCGCCTCCCGTGCAGCGAGTTTCGACGCCACGGTGACGGATCACTCCGGTGACACCGCACTGGTCGCGGTGCAGGGGCCTGCGTCAGCGTCGATCGTGCAGTCACTGGCGGCGCCCCAGCACGCCGACACCATTGCCGCGCTCAAATATTACGCGGTGACCGCCGCCGAGGTGGCCGGTCTGGAGGTGCTGGTGGCCAGGACCGGCTACACCGGCGAGGACGGCTTCGAACTGTACGTACCGGCCGAGCAAGCCGTTGCACTGTGGCGAGCCCTCGCCGGCAAGACCACGGCCGCCGAAGGGAGCCCCGCCGGGCTGGCCTGTCGCGACACCCTGCGCCTGGAAGCCGGGATGGCGCTGTACGGGCACGAACTGACCTCGACGACCAACCCTTACGAAGCCGGACTCGGCAAGGTCGTGCGGTTGACCAAGGACTTCGTCGGCCGCGATGCGCTGCAATCTCTTTCCGAGCAGCCCGCGAAGCGAAACCTGATCGGGCTCAAAGGCACCGGACGGCGGGCGGCCCGCGCCGGGTATGCCCTGCACCGTGCCGACGACGCCGAGCCGGTTGGCATGGTCACCTCCGGTGCGCTCTCCCCCACCCTCGGATATCCGATCGCCCTGGCCTACCTCGACGTCGACCTCACCGAACCCGGAACCGCACTCACGGTCGACGTGCGCGGTAAGCGGGAACCGTTCGAGGTCACCCCATCCCCCTTCTACCGCCGCTGACCGAGAGGAACATCCGATGTCTGCCACCCCGATTCCCGATGACCGCAGCTACACCGAGGAGCACGAGTGGGTGCTCATCGCGCCCGGCGCCACACTGCCCACAGAGCCGGTGCGGATCGGTATCACCGCCGTCGCGGCGCAGGCCCTCGGCGATCTCGTCTACCTCGACCTGCCCGAGGTGGGCGCGACCGTGACAGCCGGTGAGGTCTGCGGCGAGGTCGAATCCACCAAGACGGTGTCCGAGCTCTACCCGCCGGTCAGCGGCGAGGTCACCGAGGTGAACACCGCCGCCGTCGACGACCCGAGCCTGGTGACCTCTGACCCATACGGCCAGGGCTGGCTGTTCGCGGTCGTCCCCACCGACACGGCCGTGTTCCTCACCGCCGCCGAATACGCTGACAAGAACGGAGTTCCGGCATGAGTGTGCTCAACGACAGCCTCGTCGAATTCGACCCGCAGATCGCCGAGGCGATCGACCTCGAACTGCGGCGCCAACGCGTCGGACTCGAGATGATCGCGTCGGAGAATCACGCCCCGCTCGCGGTGATGCAGGCACAAGGTTCGGTGCTCACCAACAAGTACGCCGAGGGATATCCGGGACGGCGCTACTACGGCGGCTGCGAGCACATCGACGTCATCGAACGGCTGGCCATCGGCCGGGTCAAGGAGTTGTTCGGCGCCGAATACGCCAACGTACAGCCCCATTCGGGCGCGCAGGCCAACGCCGCTGTCATGCATGCGCTGATCAAACCCGGCGACACCATCCTCGGGTTGTCCCTGGACTGCGGCGGCCACCTCACCCACGGCATGCGGCTCAACTTCTCCGGCAAGCTCTACAACGTCGCCGCCTACGGCGTCTCCGCCTCCGACTACCTCATCGACATGGACGAGGTCGCCAGGATCGCGCGGGAATGCAAGCCCCGGTTGATCATCGGCGGCTGGTCGGCCTATCCGCGCCGGCTCGACTTCGCGCGCTTCCGGGAGATCGCCGACGAGGTCGGCGCCTACCTGATGGTCGACATGGCGCATTTCGCGGGTTTGGTCGCCGCCGGCCTGTACCCGTCGCCGGTTCCCCACGCACACGTCGTCACCTCGACGACCCACAAGACCCTCGGCGGTCCGCGCGGCGGGATCATCCTGACCAACGAGGCCGAGCTGGCCAAGAAGATCAACTCGGCGGTATTCCCCGGCCAGCAGGGCGGCCCACTCGAACACGTCATCGCCGCCAAGGCGGTCGGCTTCAAGATGGCCGCGCAGCCCGAGTTCGCCGAACGTCAGCAGCGCGTCCTGCGCGGAGCCCGGATCCTGGCGGACCGGCTGAGCCGGCCCGACGTCAAAGAGGCAGGCACCACGGTGTTGACCGGCGGCACCGACGTGCACCTGGTGTTGGTCGACCTGCGTGATGCGGCGATCGACGGTCAGCAGGCCGAGGACCGGCTCGACGCAATCGGGATCACCGTCAACCGCAACGCCGTGCCGTTCGATCCGCGGCCGCCGATGGTCACCTCGGGCCTGCGCATCGGTACGCCCGCGCTCGCGGCTCGCGGGTTCGACGATGACGACTTCGGCCGGGTCGCCGATCTGATCGCCCGCGCGCTCGTCGCGGCACCGGAGGCCGACGTCAGCGACCTGGCGGCCCAGGTACGGGCGCTCGCCGACAAGTACCCGCTGTACCCGGGGCTGTAACCGTGTGCTCGATGCTCGGAAAGGACCTGCCCTCGTGACCATCAGTGTGTTCGAGCTCTTCTCGGTCGGCATCGGGCCGTCGAGCTCGCACACCGTCGGCCCGATGCGGGCGGCCGCGCGGTTCGCCGAGGACCTCATCCGGCGCGGACGGCTCGGCGACGTGGCCGCCGTCGAGGTCGATCTGTACGGTTCGCTCGCGGCCACCGGGGGCGGCCACGGCACGATGCCGGCGATCCTCCTGGGTCTCGAGGGTTACCAGCCGGAGACGATCGAAACCGACGAGATGGAACGCCGCCTGACCGAACTGCGCGCCACCGGGCGGGTCAACTTGGCCGGGAACATCCCGATTGCGTTGACGGAAAACGACATCCGGCTGCATCCGCGCACCGTGCTGCCGCGCCACCCGAACGGGATGACCGTCACGGCGCTGGACGGTGACGGCCGCCGAGTGCAATCGGAGACGTACTTCTCGGTCGGCGGTGGATTCGTGGTCAGCGAATCCGAACCGGAGCAGAACCGGAGTGCGTCGCGCAACGCATGGTCGTTCGGCTCGGCCGAAGAGTTGCTCGACCTCGCCGACCGGCACGGGCTGGCGATCAGCGCCGTGATGCTCAACCACGAGACCATCACCCGGTCGCGACAGGAGATCCGCGACCGGCTGCTGCACATCCGAGACGTCATGGCGGCTTGCCAGCGTCGCGGCATCACGCATGACGGCGACCTCCCCGGCAACCTGCACGTGCGCCGCCGCGCCCGCGACTGGTACGAGCGGCTCGACGCCGAAGACCCGGACCGGAACCCGGCATTCGCCGAGGACTGGGTCAACCTCGTGGCCCTCGCGGTCAACGAGGAAAACGCCTCGGGCGGAAGGATTGTCACGGCACCCACGAACGGTGCCGCCGGCATCATCCCGGCGGTGCTGCATTACGCGCTGCATTACACCGCGGCCGGCAAGTCCGACCCGGACGGCACGGCAGTCCGCTTCCTGCTCACCGCCGGCGCCATCGGCTCGCTCTACAAGGAACGGGCATCGATCTCCGGTGCCGAGGTCGGGTGCCAGGGCGAGGTCGGCTCGGCCGCATCCATGGCCGCCGCGGGCCTGGCCGAGATCCTGGGTGGCACACCGCAACAGGTCGAGAATGCCGCCGAGATCGCGATGGAACACAGCCTGGGGCTGACGTGTGACCCGATCGGCGGGCTCGTCCAGATCCCGTGCATCGAGCGCAACGCGATCTCGGCGGGCAAGGCCATCAACGCGGCGCGCATGGCGCTGCGCGGTGATGGGACGCACCGGGTGACGCTCGACCAGGTGATCGAAACCATGCGCTGCACCGGGATGGACATGAGCGCCAAGTACAAGGAGACCTCGACCGGTGGTCTTGCCGTCAACGTGTCGGTGAACCTCGTCGAGTGCTGAATCACCTCAAGGGAGAATCGAAATGAGCAATGAGACCGGCACCGCGCGCGTGAAGCGCGGTATGGCTGAGATGCTCAAGGGTGGGGTGATCATGGATGTGGTCACCCCTGAGCAGGCCAAGATCGCCGAGGGTGCGGGGGCGGTGGCGGTGATGGCCCTGGAGCGGGTGCCCGCCGACATTCGTGCGCAGGGTGGGGTGTCGCGCATGTCGGATCCGGACATGATCGAGGGCATCATCGAGGCGGTGACCATTCCGGTGATGGCCAAGGCCCGGATCGGGCATTTCGTCGAGGCGCAGATCCTGCAGTCCTTGGGTGTGGATTACATCGACGAGTCCGAGGTGCTGACCCCGGCCGATTACACCAACCACATCGACAAGTGGCGTTTCACCGTGCCGTTCGTGTGTGGTGCGACCAATCTGGGTGAGGCGCTGCGCCGGATCACCGAGGGCGCGGCGATGATCCGGTCCAAGGGTGAGGCCGGCACCGGCGATGTCTCGAATGCGACCACTCACATGCGCAAGATCGGCGGGGAGATCCGTCGCCTGTCCTCGCTGAGTGAGGATGAGTTGTACGTGGCGGCCAAGGAGTTGCAGGCGCCCTTTGACTTGGTGGTGGAGGTGGCCCGGGCCGGCAAGCTGCCAGTCACGTTGTTCACTGCCGGTGGGATCGCCACCCCGGCCGATGCGGCGATGATGATGCAGCTCGGTGCCGAGGGTGTGTTCGTGGGTTCGGGGATCTTCAAGTCGGGCAACCCGGCCCAGCGGGCCGCCGCGATCGTCAAGGCCACCACGTTCTACGACGATCCCGATGTGTTGGCCAAGGTGTCGCGCGGGCTGGGTGAGGCCATGGTCGGCATCAACGTCGAGGAGATCGCCCAGCCACACCGCCTCGCCGAACGCGGCTGGTAAGCCGATGACCGTCATCCCTCCGGGCCGCCGCATGCTGCGGCTGGAGGTCCGCAACGCCGCGACTCCCATCGAACGCAAACCTCCGTGGCTCAAGACCCGCATCCGTACCGGCCCCGAGTACCGCGAGCTCACTGCGCTGGTGCAACGGGAGAATTTGCACACAGTGTGCCAGGAAGCCGGTTGTCCCAACATCTTCGAGTGTTGGGAGGCCAGGGAGGCCACGTTCCTGATCGGTGGCGACCAGTGCACCCGGCGGTGCGACTTCTGCCAGATCGACACGGGGCGTCCGACACCGCTCGATCGCGACGAGCCGCGCCGCGTTGCCGAATCGGTTGCCGCAATGGGACTGCGGTATGCAACCGTCACCGGCGTCGCACGTGACGACCTGCCGGACGGCGGAGCGTGGCTCTACGCCGAAACGGTCCGCGAAATCCACCGCCGCTGCCCCGGCACCGGGGTGGAAGTGCTCATCCCCGACTTCTCGGGCCGCCCCGAACAACTCGCCGAGGTGTTCGGCTCGCGGCCGCAGGTGCTCGCCCACAACCTCGAAACCGTCCCGCGGGTGTTCCGCCGGGTTCGCCCCGGATTCAGTTATGACCGCTCGCTGCAAGTGATCACCAGCGCTCGAGAGGCCGGACTCATCACGAAGTCCAACCTCATCCTGGGCCTGGGCGAAACGCCCGACGAGGCCGTACAAGCGCTGCGCGACCTGCACGAGGCGGGCTGCCACCTGGTGACCATCACCCAGTACCTACGGCCGAGCCCGCGCCACCATCCGATCGCCCGATGGGTCCCACCTGACGAGTTCGCCGAGCTCGACGTCATCGCACGCGAGATCGGGTTCGCCGGTGTGTTGTCCGGTCCATTGGTCCGGTCGTCGTATCGCGCCGGACAGCTCTACGCCCAAGCCAAGAAGGAGTTTTCATGACAACAGCCTCTGCAGACGTCGTCGTTCTCGGCGGTGGCCCCGGCGGGTACGCCACCGCACTGCGCAGCACCCAGCTGGGGCTGTCGGTCATCCTCATCGAGGAAGGCGAGGTCGGCGGCACCTGCCTGCACCGGGGCTGCATCCCGACCAAGGCGCTGCTGCACGCCGCCGAGATCGCCGACAATGCACGGGCGGCAGCACAATTCGGGGTGAACGCCACATTCGACGGCGTCGACCCGGACCAGCTGCACGCCTACAAGGACAGCGTGGTCACGCGCCTGCACAAGGGCCTGCACGCCCTGCTGCCCGCCCAGGGCGTCACCGTGCTCACCGGCCGCGGCCGCCTCACCGGACCCAACACGGTCGACGTCGACGGACGAACCATCTCGGGCACGGCGATCGTGCTCGCCACCGGATCCGCGCCGAAACTCCTGCCCGGCATCGCGACCGGTGACCGGGTGATCACCAGCGATCAAGCGCTCGAGCTGCGCTCGATCCCGCAGCGCGCGGTGATCCTCGGCGGCGGCGTCATCGGTGTCGAATTCGCCAGCCTGTGGGCGTCGTTCGGCACGGCGGTCACCGTCGTCGAAGCCGAGTCCCGGCTGGTCCCTCACGAGGACGAGACCGTCTCCAAGCACCTCGAACGCGCCTTCCGCCGCCGTAAGATCACCGCCAAGACCGGTGCGGCCGTCACCGGGGTCGAGCCGTCCAGCGACGGCGTGACCGTTGCGCTCGAGAACGGGGCCGCGATCGAGGCCGACCTGCTGCTGGTCGCCGTAGGCCGCATACCGCGCACCGACGGATTCCACGAGGCCGGAATCGCGCTGGACCGCGGCTTCGTCGTCACCGACGACCGGCTGCGCACGACGGTACCCACCGTGTACGCCGTCGGAGACATCGTGGCGGGCACCCAACTCGCGCACCGCGCGTTCCAGCAGGGCATCTTCGTCGCCGAAGAACTCGCGCAACGCAATCCGGATCCGATCGACGAGACCGGTGTCCCACGCGTCACCTACTCCCGGCCCGAGATCGCCTCTGTCGGCCTCACCGAGGCCCAAGCGCGAGCGCAGTTCGGCGACAACGTGGAGACGGCCAACCATGATCTGGCGGGCAACGGCAAGAGCCAGATCCTCAAGACATCCGGCACGGTGAAACTCGTCCTCGCCCCGTCCGGCGCGGTGGTCGGAATCCACCTGGTCGGCGAACGTGTCGGCGAACTTGTCGGTGAAGCACAGCTGATCTACAACCTGCAGATAAAGCCCGGCGAGGCGGCCAAGTTCGTACACGCGCACCCGACGCAGAACGAGGCGCTGGGCGAGGCACTGATGGCCGCCGCCGGAATGCCGCTGCACGGCCACGGCTGACCACCTAGATTGGGGCGGCATGATCGATCTCAAGGATCTGAAACGCCGCATCGTGCACGGCGCCCAGCGCCGCGTCGTCAATCCCGTCGGTCGGCAGCTGCCGATCACCATGCTCGAAACGATCGGCCGCAAGTCCGGTCAGCCCCGGCACACCGCCGTCGGAGGCCGGGTGATCGACAACCAGTTCTGGATGGTGTCCGAGCATGGCGACCGCTCGCACTATGTGCTCAACATCAAGGCGGATCCCGCTGTGCGGGTGCGGGTCAACGGCAAGTGGCGCACCGGTGTCGCCCACCTGTTGCCCGACGACGACGCAGTGGCCAGGTTGAAGGAACTTCCCACACTCAACAGTGCGGTGGTCCGGGCCGTCGGCAGCGACCTGCTGACCATCCGCGTGGACCTCGACTAACATGGCCTTCGACCCCGAACTCGCCGACCGAATCCGTGAATTGGTCGCCACCGAACGCGGCATCGACGAGAAGCGGATGTTCGGCGGACTGGCCTTTCTGGTCAACGGCAACATGTCGGTGGCCGCCACGCGCGACGGTGGCCTGATGGTGCGTGTCCCGATCGAGGAGTCCGCACAATTGCTCCGGCGGCACCATGTCGAGCCGATGGTGATGGGCGGCCGGGAAATGCGCGGCTGGCTCCGCGTGGGCACCCACGGCCTGAAGACCAAGAGGCAACTGCAGGGCTGGGTCACCCGAGGGGTCGGTTTCGCCAGGACCCTTCCGCCCAAGTGAGGATGTTTTCCCCGCACGGCGGCCGGGTAGGCGCAGTGACATGTCCACCACGCGGCAGAATCTGGTTCGCCGGCTGCTCAGCGCCGCCGGGCACACCTACGCCGAGCAGGCCGGCATCCGGATGGCCGACAAGCCGATGCCGCTGTTCGAACTGCTGGTGCTGTGCATGCTTGCCGCCAAACCGATCGACGCAGGCATCGCGACCCGGGCCGGTCGCGAACTGTTCCACAGCGGGCTCCGCACACCACATGCGGTCCTGGCCGCCGACCGGCGCGATGTGATCCGGGCGTTCGGCCGTGCGCACTACGTCCGCTACGACGAGAGTTCGGCAACCCGACTGACCGAGATCGCCACGACGGTCGACGATCGCTACCACGGTGACCTGCGGCGGCTCGCCGACGCGGCTGACCGCGAGATCGCCGCCACGCGACGACTCTTGAAAGAGTTCAAGGGTATCGGTGACACCGGCGCCGACATCTTCCTGCGCGAAGTACAGGACACCTGGACCTGGGTGCGGCCGTTCTTCGACGACCGCGCCCTCCGCACGGCACGCGACCTCGGTTTGCCCGGCGACCCGGGCGCGCTGCAGCGGCTGGCACCGGGAAAGACAGCACAGCTGGCCGCGGCCTTGGTAAGGACATCCCTGGATGACGAGCTCCGTGCCGACCTGACGCGGCCACCCGCCCACGCCTCTGCCTGAGTTCCGGCCGATCTCAGGCGTTCACCACCGCACACCGAGAATCGTCATTAACATAGTGGGGCCTGGCAATGAAGGGTGGCACTGGTACATGTTGACCGCAGTACGCAAGGTCCTCGGCTTTCAGATGACCATCGCCGAGTGGATCGGCACCGCGATCATCCTGGCGGCCCCCTACCTGCTGATCGGCCTGATCTGGTCGCTCACCCACACCAGCCACCTGGCCGGCATGGACCGACCCGCCGCCGTGGTGTCCTTTCTGGGCTCCATCGTCTCCTGGCCGGTCCTGTTGTTCACCAACGTGTGCATGAGCTGAGGAGCAGCCGCCCAATGAACCTCAGCGACACCAGGATCGCGATCACCCGACGCACCGCGCGCTGGTCCGACGACGACATCACCATCGCCGATGCGATGGACCTCTGGGGGTTCGCCGCGGGCGCGGCCAACGTCATCATGCAGTTGGCCCGGCCGGGCGTCGGTTACGGAGTCGTCGAGAGCACCGTGGACTCCGGCAACCTGCTCAAACATCCGTGGAAACGCGCCCGCACCACCCTGAGCTACCTGGCGGTGGCCATCCTCGGCACCCCCGAGGACCGGGCGGCGTTCCGCGATGCCGTCGACACCGCCCACCGTCAGGTCCGATCCGGGCCGGCAAGTCCGGTGCCGTACAACGCCTTCGACCGCGACCTCCAAATGTGGGTGGCGGCATGCCTGTTCGTCGGTCTCGAGGACGTCTACCAACTGCTGCGCGGTGAGATGACCGACGCGCAGGCCGAGCAGTTCTACCAGTCTGCCGCCACCCTGGGCACCACCCTGCAGGTCAGCCCCGAGCAGTGGCCGGCCACCCGGGCCGACTTCGACACCTACTGGACGGCCGCCTGTGGGCAGGTGGAAATGGACGATGTCGTGCGGCGGTATCTACACGATCTGGTGGACCTGCGGATGATCAACCCGCTACTGCGCATTCCGTTTCGTCCGCTGCTGAAGTTCCTGACGGCGGGCTTCCTCCCCCCGGTGTTCCGCGACGCCGTGGGCTTCAGCTGGGGCCGCGGCCGCCAGCGGCTGTTCGAATGGATGTTTCTGGCCGTGGCTTTCGGCAACCGGTTCCTGCCGGTGTTCATCCGGCAGGGCGGCAGCTACCTCCTGCTGGCCGACGTACGCCGGCGCGTGGCGGCCGACAAGGCGCTGATCTGATGAACGCGCTCCGCCGGATGCTGAGCCGCAAGGCCAGCGTCGAGCAGGTGCTCGAGACGTTGATGTGGCTGTCGCTGCCCTACCTGGTGATCGGGCTGGTGTGGACGTTCTTTCACCCCGAGCAGGTGCAGCTGATCGAGACGAGCCTGCTGACCAAGTTTCCCGCCGGGGCCGATCTGGTGGCCTTCGGTCAGGTGACGCTGCTGTGGCCGGTGCTGTTACTGGGCGCCGACGTGTGCGTCGCGATGTGAGCGCAGCAGCCGGAACGCGACGGCCGCGACGAACAGCCACAGCGCCGACCCGACCAACCAGGTCGGGACATAGTTGAACGTGCCGGTCTGCTCGCCGGAGTTCAGGGCCAGATAGCCCGACACCGACAGCACCGCAAGCCCGATGCCACCCGACACCACGGTCCAAACCCGGTCACCGACAACCACGAAATACCTTGCCAGCGCGAAACATCCACAGGTGACCGCCAGAAAACCCAGCAGGCCGGCGACCCCGTGGATCTTCGCCGACATGCTCATCTCGCTCACCGCGGGATAGCCCTCCGGCGCCCCCGGCGGAAAACCGAACCCCGGATCGGCGGGGTTGAGCCCCACCACGACACCGGCCAGCAGCCCGTAGACCACCACGCATACCGCGGCGATCCGACCGGACCGCACGCCCGCGGTCGACCGCCAGATCCCGGCGCCGAAGGCCACCAGCAGCAGACCGCACACCACGAAGTTGACCGATTGAACCCAGCCCCAATCCCCAAGCACCAGCAGGGAATTGGCATGCCGGGTCGGGTCGAAACCGGGCCGGGCACAGGCCAGCGTGAGCGACACCGTGGTGATCACGAGGCCGGCCACCACCCCGGAGGCCAGCAAGACGGCGGTGAGCCGGGTGCCGGCGGAGCGTACGTCGGAGGTCACGGAATCTCGACGCTACCGTTCGGCCTGCCCGAACGTTGGCTAGGGTCTTGCGTCGTGAAGGCTTGCCTCGTCATGCTCGCCGCCGCGGCGGCATTGTCCGGATGCGCGTCGAGAACCGTCGTCAACACCGACGACGCCGCGCCGCCACCACCGGCGAGCACCACCGCTCCGCCGCCGCAGTACAGCACCGCGAACCTGGTCGACGCCGGCGACTACCTGCTCGACGTCGACGGGCGCAGAGGCTATTACTTCAGCACCCCGAGCGGCCGATGGCGCTGCGCGATCCTGCCCCGGGACCGGGCCGGATGCCAACCCGCCGACGGCGCATCGGCAATGGGCGTGACCGGTGCGCCCGAGGAGGTCCCCGACGCCACGGGCGCGGCCGCGGCCCCCAACGCACTGGTGCTCGGTCAGAACGGCGACGCCCAGTTCGCCGCGCTGGCCCAACCGGACTTCGCGCAATCCGCAGCGGTGGTGCTGCCGTTCGGCAAGGTGCTGGCCGTGGCGGGTTTCCGCTGCAACGTGCAGGAGCAATCCGGGGTGTCCTGCGTGCGGGAGCTGACGGGCCGAGGTTTCACCTTCTCGGCCGAGGGATACACCCCGCAGTACACCGACGTCCCCTAGCGATGGCAGATGATCAGGATCGGCACCTCCGGCTGGTCGTACGACCACTGGAACGAGGTGCTGTATCCGCGCGGTACCCCGGCCAGGTCCAGACTGACCTACTACGTCGGCGAATTCGACACGGTAGAACTCAACGGCAGCTTCTACCGCTGGCCGGCTGACGCGACCTTCACCGATTGGTGCCGGCAATTGCCCGCCGGCTTCACCATGTCGGTCAAGGCGCAACGCGGCCTGACCCATTTCCGGCGGCTGCGCTCACCGGAGGCCTGGACGCCACGGTTCGAGCGGTACTGGGATCTACTCGGCACCCACAACGAGGCCCTGCTGATGCAGCTCCACCCGGCCATCGAGCGAGACGACCAGCTGCTCGACGACTTCCTGGCCCAGCTCCCCCGCCACATCCGGGTGGCAGTGGAACTGCGGCACCCGTCCTGGGACGACCCCGCGGTGTACAAGGTGCTCGAGCGTCGCGCCGCCGCGTATGTCGTGATGAGCGGGCCCGGACTGATCTGCCGGGAGGTGGCCACCAGCGACCTCGTCTACGTCCGCATGCACGGCCCCGGCGCCGACGGCGACCGCATGTACGACGGTTCCTACTCCGACGACGCGCTGCGCCGCTGGGCACGGCAACTCCGGCAGTGGGATCACGACGACCATCGCGTCGTCGTCTACTTCAACAACGACCTCGGTGGCCACGCGGTGCGCAACGCCCGAAAACTCAGGCAGCTGGTGTCGGGCGAGTAGGCTGAGTTGGCATGACAACTTCGTCCACATTCGCGATCGTCGGCGGTGGCCTGGCCGGAGCCAAGGCCGCTGAAGCACTGCGGGACAACGACTTTGACGGTCATGTCGTGCTGTTTACGGCCGAGGAACATCTGCCCTACGAGCGTCCGCCGCTGTCCAAGGAATACCTGGCGGGAAAGAAGACGCTGGACGACTTCACGGTCGATCCGGCCGCCTGGTACCGCGACCACAACGTCGAGTTGCGGCTGGGCACCGAGGTCACCGGCGTCGACGCCGCCGCGCACACGCTGACACTGCCCGACGGCACCACCGTCGGGTACGACAAGCTGCTGCTCGCCACCGGGTCCGCGTCCCGTCGCCCGCCGATCCCGGGCGCCGATGCCGCGGGCGTGCACTACCTCCGCACGATCGACGACGCCGAGACCCTGAGCGCCGCGCTGACCCCCGGTTCGACGCTGGTGATCGTCGGCGCCGGATGGATCGGGCTCGAGGTGGCCGCCGGCGCCCGCGGTCGCGACGTGAACGTCACCGTCGTCGAGACCGCCCGGCTGCCACTCCTGGCCGCGCTGGGCGCCGAGCTGGGCGAGGTGTTCGCCCAGCTGCATCGCGAGCACGGGGTCGATCTGCGACTCGAGCAGTCCGTGCAGGAGATCACCACCGACGGCGGCACCGCGACCGGACTGCGACTCGGCGACGGCTCGACCATCGCCGCCGACGCGGTGCTGGTCGCCGTCGGCGCGGCGCCGAACATCGGGCTGGCCGAACGTGCCGGGCTCGCCGTCGGCGACGGGGGTGTGCTCGTCGACGCCTCGCTGCGCAGCAGTGACCCCAACATCTTCGCCGTCGGCGACATCGCCGCCGCGCAGCATCCGCTGTTCGGGGTGCGCATCCGCACCGAGCACTGGGCCAACGCGCTCAAGCAACCCGCGGTGGCGGTGGCCGGGATGCTGGGCCTGGGCGCCGGGTCCGACCGGGAATACGCCGAGCTGCCCTATTTCTTCACCGATCAGTACGACCTCGGCATGGAGTACGTCGGCCATGCACCCGAATATCAGCGCGTGGTGTTCCGCGGCGACGTTGCTGGCCGCGAGTTCGTGGCGTTCTGGCTCGACGCCGACAACCGGGTTCTGGCAGGCATGAACGTCAACATCTGGGACGTCCTTGACGACGTCAAGGCGTTGATCCGGTCGAGGGATCCGGTCGACCCAGAGCGCATCGCCGACCCGTCACAGCCACTGCGCGCCGGGTAGCTGGAGGCACCACCCCTGCGGTGCGGGCGAAAACCGTGTGGCGCAACAAGTTTCTCGCGGGGTCAGGGGTACGCGCTAACGTGCTTGAGACACGTGCCGGTATCGGCCGCCCGTGTGCCACACCCACGACGGCAGGAAGGTGAGCATCCGGTGAATGTCGTGCCCGACGAGCTGACCGGCTCCGAGCAGGCAGTCCTGCTGGTCCTGATGGCCGAATCCCGCCCGGTGCCCAATCCAGAGCTCGAACGGCTCGGGCCCAAGCTCGACAAACCCCGGCGTGACCGCCTGAACCGGTTGGGGCTGATCGAGAGCACCGGCACCCGGCCCGTCGTCCACGAACTCACCGATGCGGGCTGGGCGCTGTGCCGGAAACTGTTGGGCACCGACGCACCACCGCGGTCGACCGGACAGGGCAAGACGCTGTACACGCTCCTGCGCGCGTTGCACCGCTACTTCGAACACGCCGACCTGGTCCCCGCCGACGTCTTCCTACCCGCCGACGTATCCACCCCCGCGGACGCGTCTGCCCCGGTGCCCGAACCCGACGGCAACCCCGAAATCCAGCTGCGTAGCGCCTACGCCGGCCTGGCCGCCCGGCCAGGCGGCTGGGTGAGCTTGCTCCGGTTGCGCCAGGCCGTGCCCGAGCTGCCCCGTCCCACCGTCGACGCCGCGCTGATCAGCCTCTACCGACAGCCCGGCGTCAGCCTGATCCCCGAGGAGAACCAGAAGGTGCTCACCCCCGCAGACCGCGACGCCGCCGTGGAGATCGGCAACCAGGACAAGCATCTGATCGCGATCGAGTCCTGATGGAACTTTCACACCGCGAAGCGCTCAGCGCGCTTCGTCTGACCTGGGCGCCGACTGCCGACGATCTGTGGCACTCACAGGGCGCGCTGCACGTGCGCGGCCTGCACGACCGGCCCATGGCCGATGTGATGGCCGCGTTCGGCGACGCCGAACGCGAGACCGATTCCAGCCCGCTGGGTGTGGTGGTACGCGGCCCCGCCGGATCGGGCAAGACCCACCTGCTCGGTCAGGTCCGCGAGCAGGTACAGACCAGCGGCGGTTTCTTCTTCCTGGTCGAGTTGCTCGATGCCGCGAGTTTCTGGCAATCCGCCCGCGCCGGCATCCTGGAAAGCCTGGGCCGCCCGGGCAGCGAACGCGAAACCCAGCTCAAAGACCTGCTGTGGGAACTGTCCTCGGTGGCCCACATCTCCCGGGCCAATCGCCGCGCCGTGATCGGCGACGACGACCTGACCCCCGAGATCCTCACCGACTTCGTCAACGCGCTGCACAAGGTCCACCGGCACACCGTCAAACGCGCACACCACACCCTCCGGGCCCTGGTGCTGCTGGGCGCCGGGGACCTCGAGCTGCAGGACATCGGCGAGGCGTTCCTGACCGGCAGCGGTGAGCAGGAGTCCTGGGGCCTGCCCGCACCGACACTCACCGCGCAGGAATCGGTACGCGACATCTCCCGGCTGATCGCCCTGGCGGGGCCGTCGGTCCTGGCCCTCGACCAGATCGACACGCTGCTCGCCCAGTCGGCCGAGCGCACCGAATCCACGGGTGGGGCATCGGGCGCCGACCCCGGTGAAACCGGCCGCGCCGCGGGCCCCAGCGGAACCGGCCGCGCCGCGGGCCCCAGCGGAACCGCCCGCTCCGCGGGCCCCAGCGGAACCGCCCGCTCCGCGGGCAACCGAGACCTGGAGCACGTCGCGCACGGACTGATGTCGATCCGGCAGACCATGCGTCGCACCGTCGGCGTGGTGGCCTGTCTTCCCGCGGCCTGGGAGGCCATCCAGGACCGGGCCACTGCCACGGTCCAGGACCGGTTCCGCACCACCGCACTGTTGCAGGGTCTGCCGACACCGGAGGTCGGCCGCGCCATCCTGGAACGCCGGTTCACGGCCAGCTACTCGTCGATCGGGTTCACCGCGCCGTACCCGAGCTGGCCGATCCTGCCCACGGCGTTCGACGAGGCGACCCAGTACACGCCCCGCCAGCTGCTCAAGCGCGCCGACACCCATGTTCGACGCTGCCTGGACCGCGACACCGTCGAAGAACTGTCCCAGCTCACCGGTGAGGTGGCCGAGCCGCACGAACCGGCCTCCGGCGAGACCGCGCACGGCGACACCGGCGAGCTGGACCGCCGCTTCGCCGAGTACCGGCGCCGGGCGGTGACCGTGGCGGCACTCGACCCCGACGGCGAGGACACCACGATGCCCGGCCTGCTGTCGGCGGCGCTGGATGCCTGGATCACCGAGCTCGGTGAGGCCGGACAGGCGTTTCGGCCGGATCCGCTCCCGGGCCAACGGGTGGTACTCCATGGGCGGCTGCGTCAGACCCTCGACGCCGCCACCGATGACGAGCGGCACTGGGCGTTCCGTGCGATCGCCTCGGGCAACGCCGTTGCGGTGCAGAATCGGATTCGGAAAGCCTGGGAGGCAACGGGTTTCAATCCGGACCGGCGCCAGCTGTTCCTGCTGCGCAACACCGCGTGGCCGAAGGGCGCGAAAACCGCCGTGATGATCGCCGAGTTCGAGGCCGCTGGTGGCCGGGTGCTGCCGCTGACCGAAGGCGACGTGCGCACCATGACGGCACTGCGCGACCTCATCGACGACAATCACCCCGACCTGCCCGAGTGGCTCCGCCGCCGTCGGCCCGCCCACGGGATCGGCTGGCTGCGCGCCGCGCTCGGAGACATCGCCGGTGATCCCCCGCCGCCGGCCCAGATCGACATCGATGCCGAGCTCGCGACCGGACCGATCCGTACGCAACCGCCCGCGCCGGTGATCGAACACTCGCCCACCGCGATCACCCTCGGCCTGGACAGCCCCGGCGGCCGTCCGGTGTCGGTCGACCTGGCCGCACTGCGCAAGCACACCGCGATCTTCGCCGGTTCCGGATCGGGCAAGACCGTGCTGATCCGGCGCCTCGTCGAGGAGTGCGCGCTGCGCGGCGTGTCGTCGATCGTGCTGGATCCCAACAACGACCTGTCCCGGCTGGGTGCCCGCTGGCCCGAGACCCCGCACGGATGGAACCCGGCCGACGACGAGCGCGCCGACGCGTACTTCGACAACGCCGAAGTCGTCGTGTGGACCCCGCGCCGGTCCACCGGCCGCCCACTGGCATTCCAGCCGCTGCCTGATTTCGCCAGCGTGATCGATGACGACGACGAGTTCGCCGAGGCCGTCGAATCCGCGGTCGCCGCACTCGAACCGCGCGCCCTCATCACCGGGAACACCGCCAAGGCCGAGCGGTCCCGCGCGGTGCTGCGGGAGGCGCTGAGGTTCTACGGCGCCGGCCGCTCGGTCAGCCTCGGCGGTTTCATCGACCTGCTCGGCAATCTGCCCACCGAGGTCAGTGCGTTGGGCGGGGCGCAGAAGCTGGCCGCCGAGCTCGCGCAGAACCTGCGCGCCGCCACCGTCAACGACCCGTTGTTCGGTGGCACCGGGACCGCCGCCGATCCCGGGGTGCTGCTGACGCCCTCACCCGGCTACCGGGCCCGGGTGTCGGTGATCAGCATGGTCGGCCTGACCAACGACCAACAGCGGGAAGGGTTCGTCAATCAGCTGCAGATGGCGCTGTTCGCCTGGATCAAGCGGAACCCGGCCGGTGACCGGCCGTTGGGTGGGCTGCTGGTGATGGACGAGGCGCAGAATTTCGCCCCGTCCAGCCACACGACGGCCAGCACGCACAGCACCCTGGCCTTGTCTTCGCAGGCCCGCAAGTACGGGCTCGGTCTGGTGTTCGCCACCCAGTCCCCGCGCGGGCTGCACAACCACATCCCGGGCAACGCCACCACGCAGTTCTACGGCCTGCTGAACTCCCCCGCCCAGATCGCGGTCGCCAGGGAGATGGCGCGGGTGAAGGGCGGCAATGTGCCCGACATCAGCAAGCTGCGCTCCGGGCAGTTCTATCTGGCATTGGAAGGCAACGCCTTCCACAAGATCCAGACGCCCTGGTGCCTGTCACATCACCCGCCGAGCCCTCCGACCACCGATGAGGTGCTGGCCCTGGCACAGCGGGATCTCGTCGCGCGCTGAGTGAGCCGTCGGCCGTGGCCGCCGGTTCGCCGGCTGGGTGCTACAGCAGGGTCGCCGAACCGTCGGGGTGAACCTGCACCTTCGCCCCGGCGATGTCCTGCGACATGGTGGCCGCTGCCGCCGATTCGTCGACGATCCGGGCCAGGGTGCGCCCGTCGTCGGGCGTGCGCACTGCCAGGAAGGCCCGTTCTGCGGTGCCGTCGCGACCGACCGGGGTGGTCCAGGATTCCACCGTGCCGGTACCCGACCACTCCACGTGCAGGCGGCGCGTTGGCTCGGCATCGACCTCGGATTGCACGTCCTGCCAACGGAATTCGTGCGCAGGCGGCTCGGTGCCGTACACCCCGAAACTGTGCTTGGTGAGGTAGCCGCCGTTGGCGGTGATCAGGCCCCGGGCTCCGGGGTTGGCCACCAGGTGTTCGGCCATGGTGGCGATCGAGTGCGACACGTAGTTGTTCCACGGCCCGCCGGCGAAGGTCAGGCCGCCGGTAACCGTCAGCGGCCGGGACGGATCAGCCAATGGCAGGCCGATCTCGGCCGCCGCGACCTGCACCGCGGACGGGAAACACGAGTACACGTCGATGAGATCGACCTCGTCGACCCCGAGACCGGCCAGCTCGAGCACCCGTCGCCCGGCGATCCGGATCGCCGGCGAGCGGTGCAGTTCGGCCCGCTCGCCGATGGCGTAGGTGTCGTGCGCATCGGTCCCGGCGTACGGGAAAACCCAACGGTCGGTGGGGATCTGAAGATACGTCGCCTTCTCGACGGTGGTGAGGATCAGCACCGCGCCCTGATTGACCATGTTGTTGGAGTTCATCAGCTTGGTGTAGGGCCAGCTGATCATCCTGTTGTCCGGACCCGGCTGCCAGATCTGCTCGGCCGGTACGGCATCGCGGCTCCAGGCGTGGGTGTTGCCCGCCGCCACGGCACTGAACTGTGACCACAACTCGCCGATCCGTCTGCGGTGGGTGTCGCTGCTCTCCCCCTCGGCGATCCGCAGCGCCTGCTCGAACATCGGGTACACGAACGCCGGGCGGTCCAGATTGATCCGGATCTCGGCGTCGCCGGCCATCGGCACACCCTCGTGGGCTCCGGGAGCCTCGGGCACCGATTCGTCCTGGCGCGTCCAGTCCGGCTTGATCCCGCGAGCCCGCAACCGGCTGCGGGTGCGCCAGGTCTCGGCGCCGGCGATCAGCACCGCCTCGGCCCGTCCGCTCTGCAGGTCCAGGCAGGCCTCGTTCACCAACGACTGCGGGACGTTGCCGCCCACACCCGTGTATCGCGTCGTCGCCTTGTCGGCCCGGATCCGTTGCGCCAGCAGCAACCCCGGATCCCGGTAGTGCCACGACAACAGATTGACGATCCGCACCGAATCCACCGATTCCAGGACCCGCGGATCGGCGGCAGCCCTGGCCGCCTGCACCATCAGATCGACCGGCTCGACCTCCGGATTCTGCTCCCGTTGGTTGACCTGGCCGTAGCCCACCAGTACCGGAGTTCGCGGGTCGAGAGCGCTCGGGACCGTCATGCCCACGAACCTAGCCGACGCGAAGACGACCGCGTCGGCGGTGTACTTCGTGTGGTGTTGGTTGACCAGTATGAATTCGGGTACCCGGATCGCGGGCGCCATCCACCGACACCGGCCACTATGGAGATCATGAGCGACGCGACCCTCTCACCGGCACTGACCGACACGGAACTCGACCAGCTCAACGCCTACTGGCGCGCGGCGAACTACTTGTCCGTCGGACAGATATATCTATTGGACAACCCGCTGCTGGCTGAACCGCTGGCCGCCGAGCACGTCAAACCTCGGCTGCTGGGTCACTGGGGCACCACCCCGGGTTTGAATCTGGTCTACGTCCACCTGAACCGGATCATCCGCGAGCGCGACGCGAACATCATCTATGTCACCGGTCCCGGTCACGGCGGTCCGGGCCTGGTGGCCAACGCCTACCTGGAAGGCACCTACAGCGAGGTCTACAGCGGCATCGGAGAGGACAGCGACGGTCTGCGGAAGCTCTTCCGCCAGTTCTCGTTCCCCGGCGGGATTCCCAGTCACGTGGCCGCCGAGACGCCCGGCTCAATCCACGAGGGCGGCGAACTCGGGTACGCGCTGGTGCACGCCTACGGCGCCGCGTTCGACAATCCGGATCTGGTGGTGGCCTGCGTGGTCGGCGACGGTGAGGCCGAGACCGGCCCGTTGGCCGCCAGTTGGCATTCGAACAAGTTTCTCGACCCGGTCGTCGACGGCGCGGTACTGCCGATCCTGCACCTCAACGGCTACAAGATCGCCAATCCCACAGTGCTGGACCGCATTCCGGCCGAGGAGCTCGAATCGCTGTTCTACGGCTACGGGTATCGGCCGATCACGGTTACCGGGGACGACCCGGCCAATGTGCACCAGCAGCTGGCCGCCGCGATGGATGAGTCGTTCGATCAGATCGCGGCGATCCAACGCGCGGCCCGTCTCGACGGCGAGCAAGGACGTCCGCTGTGGCCGATGATCATCCTGCGCACGCCCAAGGGCTGGACCTGCCCGCGCGAGGTGGACGGGAAGCTGGTCGAGGGCAGCTGGCGCTCCCACCAGGTGCCGTTGTCGGAGACCAGGACCAACGCGTCCCACATGGCGCAGCTTGAGGAGTGGCTGCGCAGCTACCGGCCCGAGGAACTGTTCGACGCGACCGGTGCACTGCGTCCGGAACTGCGTGCGCTTGCCCCTTCGGGCACCCGGCGGATGAGCGCCAACCCCCACGCCAACGGCGGAGAGCTGCTGCGAGACCTCGAGCTGCCGAACTTCACCGACTACGCCGTCACCGTCGACAGCCCGGCCACCGCGACCGCCGAGGCCACCAGCGTGCTCGGCACGTTCCTGCGGGACGTCATCGCCGCCAATCCGGACCGCTTCAGGCTGATGGGTCCAGACGAGACCGCCTCGAACCGCCTGGGCGCGGTGCTCGAAAAAACCGACAAGACCTGGCAGGCCGAGACCCTGCCCGTCGACGAGAACCTCGCTCCCGACGGCCGGGTGATGGAAGTGCTCTCCGAGCACCTGTGCCAAGGCTGGCTCGAGGGATACCTGCTGACCGGACGGCACGGGTTGTTCAACTGCTACGAGGCCTTCGTCCACATCGTCGACTCCATGATGAACCAGCACGCCAAGTGGCTGTTCAGCAGCTCGCACCTGACGTGGCGCAGGCCGATCGCGTCCCTGAACTATCTGCTGACCTCACACGTGTGGCGTCAGGACCACAACGGCGCGTCGCATCAGGATCCTGGCTTCATCGACCACGTCGCCAACAAACGTCCCGAGGTGGTACGCGTGTACCTCCCGCCGGACGCCAACACCCTGTTGTCGGTGGCCGACCATTGCCTGCGCAGCCGCCACTACGTGAACGTCATCGTGGCAGGTAAGCAACCGGCCTTGACGTATCTGACGATGGACGAGGCCATCGCACACTGCACCCGCGGCTTGGGGATCTGGGAGTGGGCGAGCAACACCACCGGCGAGCCCGACGTGGTGCTTGCCTGCGCCGGCGACATCCCGACGCTGGAGACGCTGGCGGCGGCCGACATCCTGCGCCGCCGGCTACCCGACGTGAAAGTCCGGGTGGTCAACGTCGTCGACATCATGCGCCTGCAGCCCGAGTCCGAACACCCGCACGGGCTGTCCGAGCGCGAGTTCGATTCGATCTTCACCACGGACAAACCGGTCATCTTCGCCTATCACGGCTACCCGTGGCTGATCCACCGGTTGGCCTACCGGCACGCCAACCATGACCAGCTGCACGTGCGCGGGTTCAAAGAGCGCGGCACGACGACCACGCCGTTCGACATGGTGATGCTCAACGACCTCGACCGGTTCCACCTGGTGATGGACGTGATCGACCGGGTCGAGGGGCTGGGAGCCCGCGCCGCGGGGCTGCGTCAGGAGATGGTCGATGCCCGGTTGGCCGCCCGCCATTACACCCGGGAGTACGGCGAGGACGATCCGGCGATCTCTCAATGGACGTGGACCGCGGTCTGACCAACCCGGTGTGACCTGGGTAATTGCGCGGCGCCGGTACGATTGCCGAGTTATGTCTGATCAGAGCGCCGTGGCCGCGCATCCCCATCCGCTGGCGGCCCAGCTCTCGGCATTGCACCATTTCCGGATCTACGCCGACATCGGCATCGTCGTCGTCATCCTCACGCTGACCAATCTGATCGCACACTTCACCACCCCGTGGGCCAGTATCGCCACCGTCCCGGCGGCCGCGGTCGGCCTGCTGGTTCTCGTGCGGGCGCGCGGCCTGGGCTGGGCCGAGCTGGGGCTGGGCCGCGAACACTGGCGCTCCGGTGTCGGGTATGCCCTGGGTGCCGTCGCACTCGTGGTCTCGGTGATCGCGATCGGGTTGGCGCTGCCGTGGACCCGGCCGATGTTCATGAACGACAACTACGCGACGATCTCGGGTGCGCTGCTCGCGTCGATGGTGATCATCCCGCTCCAGACCGTGATCCCCGAGGAGTTGGCATTTCGCGGCGTTCTGCACGGAGCGCTGAACCGGGCCTGGGGCTTTCGCGGAGTCGCGGCAGGCGGCTCACTGCTGTTCGGTCTGTGGCACATCGCCAGTTCGCTCGGTCTGACGAGTGAGAACGTCGGCTTCACGAAGTTGTTCGGCGGCGGCATCTTCGGCATGGTCGCCGGGGTGGTGCTGGCCGTCGTGGCCACCGGCATCGCCGGTTTCATCTTCACCTGGCTGCGCCGGCGCAGCGGCAGCCTGATCGCCCCGATCGCCCTGCACTGGTCGCTCAACGGGGTCGGTGCGTTGGCAGCCGCCCTGGTCTGGCACCTGTCGACCTAGCCCCGGCGCCGGACCTGACTCGCGCCCCCGGCGCGGGACGTAACTTGCGCCCCCGGCGCGGGACCTGACTCGCGCCCCCGGCGCGGGACCTAACTTGCGCCCCCGGCGCGGCGCCGCGCCCGGAACTCGCGATTCTTCAGCTTGTTCCCGCATTCGGACATCACGCACCAGGTACCGCCGTGGTTTCGAGACCGGTCGTAGAACGCCCAGCTGCATTCCTCGTTCGCGCACGCCTTGAGGCGAGCCCAGGTGCCGTCGCGCTGCGCGTCCCGCATCGCCAGCAGGAGCTCGAGCAGCCGCTCACGCAGGCTGTCGCCGGACGCGGACAACCCCACCGTGCCGTCGGCAGCCAGATCGACCTTCGCGGTGGCGGTGTCTGTCACGGCGCGCAGTACGTCCAGCTGACCGGAATGCGGCGGAGGCCCGCCTGAGTTGTGAATCAACAAGGCACGCAACGCTTCGCGCACGCGACACAGCAGCTCCAGGTCAGCGCGGGTCGGGGTGTGCCCCGGTGCGAGCAATCCGTTGGCGGCCAGCCAGGGCTCCGCGTCGCCGAGGTCGGCGAGGCGGTCCGGCCCGGCCGGGAGTTCGACGGTGTTGACCAGGGCCTGGATCCGGGCCAGTGGCCCGGGCGCGGGTTTGGTCTCGGCGTCGCCGGCCCATGTAGTCGTCATGGCACCAGCGTACCGCCGTGACCGGTAAATTGGTTTGACTAGTCATTCATGACCGGCGTAGTGTCTTAGGTAGTCACGAAATTCCTGGACCGGGCACCACGGAACCTACGAGGTATCGCCATGAACGACAACCGAATTTCTCCCACCCCAGCGATCATCGCCGACCGTGCGCCTGCCCCCTGCCGCCCGACCATCCGTGCCCGCCTGACCGCGCGGATGCGCTCGGGGCGGCTCGACGCGATGCTGGCCGTCGGCGCGCCGACACCGCCCGGCAGCGCCATCGCCGTCCGCGCCGCGCGGCTGACCTCTCGCTCCGAACGGGAAGCCGTCGCCCGCATGCTGCGTCGCTGCGTACGGGAAGCGGACAGCGACGGCATCTTGTGGTCGTCACGAATCCCGTTGCACCGGAAGAACATCGCCGCAGCCACGACGGTGATCGACTCGATCACCTTGCGCCTGCATTCACCGCTCGCGGTGAACGCACGCGGCATGGCCCGCCTGAACCGCGTTCTCAACGACGGACTCGGGCCGATGTACGCCTTCGGCCATGGCGATCTGACCGGCCGACTGGGCGCTGCGCTCGCCGCACTCTGAGCGGCTTACACCCGCAGCACCGCGGCTCCCGCGATGCGTCCAGCGCTCAGATCAGCCAGCGCCTCGTCGGCGCGATCCAGGCCGTACTCGGGCGTGCTGACCGCCATCCGGTGCGCCCCGGCGAACGCCAGGAAGTCGCGGGCATCGGCGCGGGTGTTGGCGGTGACCGACCGAACCTCGCGCTCCTGGAACAGATGCCGCTGATAGTTCAGAACCGGGATGTCACTGAGGTGAATGCCGGCGATGGCCAGCACACCGCCACGATCCAGCGCCGCCAGCGCGGGCAGCACCAGGTCCCCGACCGGGGCGAACAGGATCGCGGCGTCCAGCGGTTCGGGTGGCATGTCGGCGCTGCCCTGCGCCGATGAGGCACCCAGCGCCAAGGCGAGTTCACGGGCCCGCTCGCCCCGGGTCATCACGTGCACGCGGGCACCCCGGGCCAACGCCACCTGAGCGGTCAGGTGCGCGCTGCCGCCGAAGCCGTACAGGCCGAGCCGGCCGCCCTCCGGCAGATCCGTACGCAACAGCGCCCGGTAGCCGATGATCCCGGCACACAGCAGCGGAGCCAGTTCGGTATCGGAGTATCCGCCCGGCAGCCGGAGCGCGAAGGCGGCTGGGACAGTAGTGAATTCGGCATAGCCGCCGTCGGCGTCCCAGCCGGTGTAGCGCGAGGACGGGCACAGGTTCTCTCGGCCGCGCAGACAGTACCCACACCGCCCGCAGGTATGCCGCAGCCACGCCACCCCGACCCGGTCCCCCGGCGCGAACCCGCCGCCGGTGTCGGGGCCGACCGCGGCCACCTCGCCGACGACCTCGTGGCCGGGGATGACACGTGGCCGGTGTACGGCCAGATCCCCTTCGGCCACGTGCAGATCGGTGCGGCACACCCCGCAGGCCAGCACCTTCACGAGCAGCTCGCCGGCCCCGGGTTCGGGGACCGGCACGCCGACCCGCTGCAGCGGATGCGAACTCACCGGGCCGGGGTTGACGACCTGCCAGGCCGTCATGGTCCCCGTGCCCATCACCGGTGCCGAATCAGCCGCGCTTGCGCACCAATCCGACCACCCAGAGCAGGATCACCGACCCGAGGATTGCGGTGAAGAGGGTGAACCACCACCCGCCGGACGCCGTATCGACGAAGAAGCTGAGCAGGAATCCGCCGATGAGAGCGCCGACCACACCGATCACGATGTTCATCAGAATGCCCTGGCCACCGCCGTCGACGATCTTGCCCGCGATCCATCCGGCGATCGCGCCGATGATGATGTAGCCGATCCAGCCGACGCTCGTCTGCGTGGTGGAACGAGCCAGGATCTCGGTAGCCGCCATCACGTCCATTGCAGGTCTCCTGCCTGTCACTGGCTATGCCCAGCGGGCTCGCTGAGCCACCCTCCAGGTGTACAGCCCGAACGTAACGATTCGGTTGGTCAATTGGGAACGATCAGCGATCGCCTGCTGCGGGCCAGGCGCCGCGCAGAACCGGCATCACCCGGCCTGGCAGCGCGTGGGCAAACCGAAATCACATTGTCGGCAGGGTCCCGGATGGCTAGTGTCGTCAATATCTGGCAACTGGCTGCGTACCCGCGGACGGTGCTGACCGGACACCGCGTCGTGCGGATGGGGTGAGGGCGATGTACTGCATATTCGCGCTGACATCTCGGCCCGGTACGACGCGTCGCAGGAACCGGGGAACGGCGGGAGAATCCGCTACAGCTACCCCTTCTGCCACATGGGTCACACCGGCCCCAGTCGTCACAGCCTCGTGCCCAGCAAACACTTGTCCGACATCGGCGGAGGAGGACTCATGAAAACTCTTGTCGGTTTGACCATCAGCGCACTGGCCGCCGGGGGCATCGCCCTGGCCGTCGCCTCACCGGCCTCTGCCGGCTGCCAGGGTGGCTGGACGCCGTGGGGCGGTGGCACCACGTGCGACGGGCCCATCGCCCACGACGGCACCTTCCAGCGGTGCGTCACCGCAGGCGCCATGGGCTTCGGCGGCACGAACTGCTACCTGATGAACGTCAACAACCTCGCCGGCAACGTGCCGTACGTCGGCCCCTGACCGGGGCCGACGCCACACTGCGCACGGGCATCACGCCGGCGGCAACATCTCCGGCGGAGCATCGGTGACCGGCACCGGCACACCCACGCCCGGGCGGGGCGCCGGGGCGTTCGGATCAGCCGGCGGCGGTGGCGGCGCGTTGGGATCCAGCGGCGGCGCCGCGGGCGGCGTCCACGGGCGGATCGAGTTGGCCAGCGTGGCCGCCGCAGCCTTGTCCACCGGATTGCTGGCCGAACCCAGCCAGACCACGAACCAGCGCTCGGGTGCGCGCTGGCCACGCGGGGTACCCGGGGCCGGCGGCGCACCGACCACACCGGCCCAGATCTGGCCGTTGGGCTTGTTGGCGTCGGTGAACTTCACCTCGTAGTACGAAGCGACACCGGTCAACCCATTGGCGTTGAGCGGCACCGTCTCCTGACCCACCCGGGTTCCAGGGAAAGGCATGAAGAACTCGCCCATGTCGGAGGCCAGCCGGACCGCGGCCTTGGCGTTGTCAGCCTCGGCACCCGCGAACAGCTTCAGGTCGAGTCGGCCGAGCAGCACGCTGGTGTCGTTCGGCGGTTCGGGCGTGCCTTCCGGCGGGATCTTGGTCAGCAGCGCCTGCCCGTAGGACAGCTGGGTCGCGTCCGACACCTTCCAGCCACCCGGCACGACGTAGCTGAAGCCGCCGGCCGCGTTGTCCACCCGGCCGGGCTCGGGCGCCGGCGGAGGCACGGGAGCATTGGGGTCCGCGGGAGCCGGTACGGGCGCATTCGGGTCGGCGGGAGCCGGCGGCGGGGGCACGGGCGCGTTCGGGTCGACAGGCGCGCCCGGGGCCGGAGCCGGAGCGCCGGGGGCCGGCGCCGGAGCGGGCGCACCCGGAGCGGGGGCCGGCGGAGGCGGAGCGGCGGGCGCGCCGGGCGCCGCGGGAGCAGGGGCAGGCGCGGGGGGCGGGGGCGGGGGCACCGGCTCGGCATGCGCCACCGACGGCAGCGCCGCAGCCACCGCGGTCGCGCCGGTGATCGCCGCCAGCGCCAGCTTCTTCGACAGACCTCTACGCCGATGAGACATCGCGTCCGACTCGTCCATGGGGAAGAAACTACCGTGTTACCGCCGTGACGCAAGTGTGAGTTGCTCTTAGAGTGCTTAAAAGTGACGTTGCCACAGTGCAGAACTTCGCAGGCAGACGCGAGTTTATGAGATAGCTGACATGCGAAGGTCCCAGGCGCCACGCCGAGCCTGGCAACCCACCGTCATCGCCCCGCCATCGGGGGCCTCAACTGGTCATTCGGGACCGCCCCGGCCTGCGTTACGCAGCGCCCAGGATCACCGCCGGTGCCCGGCCGGGTGCACGACAACCTCCTGCGCCTTGACCGAGAAGTAGACGGTGTCCCCCGGCGTCAGCCGAAGCTCGGCGGCAGACTCCGCGGTGATGTCGGCGGCCAGGCCGGGGGCCCCGTCAGGCTGTTCGTCGGCCCGCACCCGGATGCCGGGGCCCCTGCTGTCGAGTTCGGCGACCGTCACCGAGACGGTGTTGCGCGGGCTGCCGTGTGGCTGCTCGCGATAGACCGATACCGCCGACGGCGAGAACACCGCCACCACCGGAGCGCCCGGCCGCACGTCCGCTGCCGGGGTGCCGTGCCACTTCGCCTGCCAGGCCGTGGTCAGCACGCCATCGGCGGCGGCCGTGCCACCGATCAGGTTCACCCCGGCGAACCGGGCGGCGAAGTGACTCTTGGGCGTTGCCAATACTGTTGCCGCAGCACCGCTTTCGACAACATGACCGGCTTCCAGGACAATTACCCGATCGGCCAGCGTCAGCACGTCGAGCAGGTCATGGGTGATCAGCACCGCGCTGCGGCCGCCCGTGGCCAGCACCCCACGCAGCACCCTGCGCATCGACGCCGCGACGGCCACGTCCAAACCGGCCAGTGGTTCGTCGAGCAACAACACCTCGGGATCGGCGGCCAGCGCCCGGGCCAGCGCCACCCGCTGGGCCTGGCCTCCGGACAGCTCCCTGGGCCTGCGGTCGGCCAGTTCCGTCACATCGACCTCGGCCAGCCAGCGCCGAGCGCGCTCGGAGGCGGCACGCCGGCCCATCCGTCGCCCGCCGCGCGCCCCGAACGCGACGTTGGACAGCACACTCAGGTGCGGAAACAACAGCGAGTCCTGCAGCAGCAAGCCAACGCGGCGCGCATGCGTCGGCACATGCACTCCCGCGGCGGGATCGCTCAGCACCCGCTCACCCACCCGGATGCACCCCGCGTCCAACCCGACCAACCCGGCAACCGAGTGCAACGTGGTCGACTTCCCCGCGCCGTTGGGCCCCAGTACCGCCAGCACCTCCCCCGCCGGCACCTCGAATTCCAGGTCCAGACCCCGACTTTCGACGACCGCGCGCACATGCAGCGTCACGCCGATCCCCCCGCCCGCAACCGGCGGCTGCCCAACCCGATGACCACCGCGGCCGCCACCGCCACCAACAGCACCGACAACGCCACCGCGGCATCGGCGTCGCCCTCGCGTTGCAGATAGATCTCCAGCGGCAGGGTCCGGGTGACGCCCTGCCGCGAGCCCGCGAACGTCAGCGTGGCACCGAACTCGCCGAGGGAACGCGCGAAGGCCAGCACCGCGCCCGAGATCAGGCCCGGACCCAGCAGTGGCAGGGTCACCCGCCACCACACCACTCCCGGCGATGCTCCGAGCGTCGCCGCGACCACCTCGAAATCGGCGCCGGCCGTGCGGGCCGCGCCCTCCAGGGAGATGACGAGGAACGGCAGTGACACGAATGTCTGCGCCAGCACCACCGCGACCGTGGTGAAGGCGATCTGAATGCCTGCGGCCTCCAGGTATCGGCCGACCAGCCCGAGGCGACCGAACGCGTAGAGCAGCGCAATGCCGCCGACCACCGGTGGCAATACCAGTGGCAGCAGGATCAGCGGCCGGACGATCCTGGTGGCGCGCCCGTCCGTGCGAGCCAGCACGAGCGCCAGCGGTACCCCGAACAGCACGCACAACAGCGTGCTGGCCAGCGCCGTCTCCAGACTGAGCCGCAGTGCCGCGATCGAGGACGGACTCGAGATCAGGGCACCGAACCGCGGCCAGTCGACCTTCGCCACCATCGCCACCAGCGGCAGCACCACGAACAGCGCACCCGCCGCGGCCGGAAGATAGACCCAGCGCGGAAGCCCCGGCGCATTCGTCACGATGCCGCCCCGCCGACCACATCGACGCAGGTCGCACCGCGGGGCCGGATCATTTCAGTCACCCTAGGCGAGCCTCCTCTGGGCGTGCCGAGTTTCGTGACCTAGCTACTGTCCAGTAACATTGGCCAACGGTCGCCCCCATCCGGCGCGGCGATCCCCGGGTACATGGAGGTACATCATGGCGGAGGTGCTGGTCACCGGCGGCGACACGGAACTCGGCCGCGCGATTGCGGCAGGCTTCCTCGATGCCGGCCACAACGTGGTCATCGCCGGCGCCCGCCGCGAGGACCTGGAACTGACCGCCAAGCAACTCGACGTCGAGTCGATCGTGTTCGACAACACCGATCCCGCCAGCGTCGAGAACGCCCGTGCCCTGTTCCCCCACCACCTCGACACCCTGGTCAATGTCCCCGCGCCGCTGTTCGACGCCAAGGACCCCCGCGCCTTCACGCTGGCCGATCTGACCACCGCGTGGCGCAACGCCCTCGACGCCACCGTGGTCTCGGCGGTGCTGACCGTGCAGATCGTCGGCGACCACCTGCGCTCGGGCGGCTCGATCGTCAACGTCGTGCCCGCGAGCCCGCGGGAAGGCAGTGCCGAAGCAGCGGTCAAGGCGGCGCTCGGCGACTGGACGGCCGGCCAGGCCGCATACTTCGGCACCCGCGGAATCACCGTCAACGCCATCGCCCCCGGCCTGTCGGCCGAGCCCGGCTACGACGGCCTCGGCACCACGCCGCCGTCGGTTGCCGACGAATTCGCCCGCCTGGCAGTGTTTTTGAGCACGCCGGCGGCCCGCCACATCACCGGGCAGACGATGCACGTCAGCCGCGGTGCCATGGCAACTCTGGGATAGCGCGCTAGGGTCGGAGAAGTGACAATCCGACTCGGACTCCAGATCCCCAACTTCTCCTACGGCACCGGCGTATCCGAACTCTTCCCGACTGTCATCGCTCAGGCGCAGGAAGGCGAGGCCGCCGGCTTCGACTCCGTCTTCGTGATGGACCACTTCTACCAGCTACCCGGCCTGGGTACCCCGGACCAGCCCATGCTGGAGGCGTACACCGCACTGGGCGCTCTGGCCTCGGCGACCGAGAAGGTGCAACTCGGCACCCTGGTCACCGGCAACACCTACCGCAACCCGACTTTGCTGGCCAAGGCCATCACCACGCTCGACGTGATCAGCCAGGGCCGCGCGATCCTCGGTATCGGCACCGGCTGGTTCGAGCTCGAACACGACAGCCTCGGCTTCGAATTCGGCACCTTCACCGAGCGGTTCAAGAAGCTCGACGAGGCCCTGCAGATCATCGTGCCGATGCTCGCGGGCGAACGCGTCAGCATGGACGGTGCGTACTACCGCACCCAGGAGGCATTCGCCGAACCTCGCTTCCGCGACCACATTCCGCTGATGATCGGCGGCAGCGGCGAGAAGAAGACCATCCCGCTGGCCGCTCGGCATTTCGACCACCTGAACATCATCGCGAACTTCGACGAACTGCCACGCAAGCTCGACGTGGTTCGGCAGCAGTGCGAGCAGATCGGCCGGGACCCGGCCTCGCTGGAGACCAGCATGCTGGTGGTAGCGCTGATCGGCGAGCAGTTCACCGTCGACGCGATCCCACCAGATTTCCAGCAGCGCGCCGTCTTCGGCAGCGCCGAGCAGATCGCCGAGCAGCTCAAGACCAAGCTGTTCGACACCGGCGTCGACGGCGTCATCCTCAGCCCGGTGACCATGGGCGGTTACGTGCCCGGCGGCATCACTGCCGTCGCCGAGGCATTGAAGCCGTTGATATCGGGGTAAACATTCAGTGTGGTTGGCCATCTCACCGCACCGGTGAGAAATGCGCCGACTAACCTGGTGGTTGTACGAGTGGCAAACACGTCCGCGAGGAGCAGCAATGAGCCATCCCGGAGCTACGGCATCGGATCGGCATAAAGTAGTCATCATCGGATCGGGTTTCGGGGGTCTGACCGCAGCCAAGACCCTCAAACGCGCCGACGTCGACGTCAAGCTGATCGCCCGTACCACCCACCACCTGTTCCAGCCGTTGCTGTACCAGGTGGCCACCGGGATCATCTCCGAAGGCGAAATCGCCCCGGCCACCCGCGTGATCCTGCGCAAACAGAAGAACGCTCAGGTGCTGTTGGGCGATGTCACCCACATCGACCTCGAGAAGCAGACCGTCGAGTCCGTCCTGCTCGGGCACACGTATTCCACCCCGTACGACAGCCTCATCATCGCCGCGGGTGCCGGGCAGTCCTACTTCGGCAATGACCATTTCGCCGAATTCGCGCCCGGTATGAAGTCGATCGACGATGCGCTGGAACTTCGCGGCCGCATCCTCGGCGCATTCGAGCAGGCCGAGCGGTCCAGCGATCCGGTGCGCCGGGCCAAGCTCTTGACCTTCACCGTCGTCGGCGCCGGCCCGACGGGTGTGGAGATGGCCGGGCAGATCGCCGAATTGTCGGATCAGACCCTGCACGGCAGCTTCCGCCACATCGACCCGACCGAGGCGCGGGTGATCCTGCTCGACGCCGCGCCTGCCGTCCTGCCGCCGATGGGTGAGAAGCTCGGCAGGAAGGCCCGGGAGCGGCTGGAGAAGATGGGGGTCGAAGTCCAGCTCGGCGCCATGGTGACCGACGTGGACCGCAACGGACTGACGGTCAAGGATTCCGACGGCACCATTCGCCGCATCGAGTCGGCCTGCAAGGTGTGGTCGGCAGGTGTGTCGGCCAGCCCGCTCGGCAAGGATCTGGCCGAGCAGTCCGGCGTCGAACTCGACCGCGCCGGCCGGGTCAAGGTGCAGCCGGACCTGACCCTGCCGGGTCATCCGAACGTGTTCGTGGTCGGCGACATGGCCGCGGTCGAGGGGGTACCCGGTGTCGCGCAGGGCGCCATCCAGGGTGGCCGGTATGCGGCCAAGCTGATCAAGCGTGAGGTCAGCGGCACCAGCCCGAAGATCCGGGCCCCGTTCGAGTACTTCGACAAGGGCTCGATGGCCACGGTGTCGCGGTTCTCCGCGGTGGCCAAGGTCGGCAAGCTGGAATTCGCCGGATTCTTCGCCTGGCTGTGCTGGCTGGTGTTGCACCTGGTCTATCTGGTCGGCTTCAAGACCAAGCTGGTCACGCTGTTGTCGTGGGGGGTGACGTTCCTCAGCACCAAGCGCGGGCAGCTCACCATCACCGAGCAGCAGGCCTACGCCCGCACCAGGATCGAGGAGCTCGAGGAGATCGCGGCCTCCGTGCAGGAGACCGAGAAAGCGGCTTCCTAGTCCTCGGCGCCCCGGTCCGCTGCCGGCAGCCGGTCACCCTGCCAGGTGGCCAGGCTGCCGCCTCGGGCCAACGCCAGCACGGTTCCGTCCGCATCGAATGACGCTGCGGGGTAGCGCAGTTCGCTGATACAGGCCCGGGGCCGGGCCAGCGGGTCATCCCCGACGGCGCCGCAGCCGAGTTCGATGCGGTGCCGCAACAGCGGCGTCGATTCGATGTCGGCGTGCAGAGCGGATGACCAAAAGCCCTCGCGCTCACCGGATCTGCCGATCTGGACCCGCTCCCGGATCCGTATCTGTGCGGTCTCGGTCAGCTGCAACCGCGTCGAGATGCGGTGTGTCGAACCACCTGCCACCACGGTCGGCTGTGGGTCGAGGTCCAACTGCCCGGCCACCGCGATCTCCCAGTGCGCCGTAGACTGCGGCGTGCCGGCACCGGGCAGCACCAGGGTTGCCGCGGCAGCGCGAATGCGCAGCCGGGCACCGGGTTCCACCACCACTCGCACCGTCACGGTGTCACCGCCGAGCGGAGTGGCAGCAGTGGAGATCAGATGCACCGTGTCGGGTTCGGTGTGACGCCCGGCCAGGCCGCCGCCGGCCTCGATCCGGGGCAGCCGCCCCGGTGAGGCCACGATGACGACGTGCGCCTGCATCACGCCGAGGTTGCCTGCGCGGCCGTGAGCTGTTCGCGCACCCAGGCCAGCACCGGGCCCGCGGACGGATCCTCGGTCAGTGAGATCAGCGCCGTCGGCCGGTCGGCGCGGACCTTGGCGGCGTCGCGACGCATCACCTCCAGATCGGCACCCACCAGCGGAGCCAGATCGGTCTTGTTGACCACCAACAGGTCCGAGTACGTGACGCCCGGGCCACCCTTGCGCGGCACCTTGTCTCCCCCGGCCACGTCGACGACGAAGATCTGCACGTCGACCAGGCCCGACGAGAAGGTCGCGGTGAGGTTGTCGCCACCGGATTCGACGAGGATCAGGTCCAACGCGGGGTTGGCCTCGACCAGATCGTCGATCGCGTCGAGGTTGGCGGTGATGTCGTCGCGGATCGCGGTGTGCGGGCATCCCCCGGTCTGCACCGCGGCGATCCGCTCGTCGGGCAGCACGGCATGCCTGCGTAGGAAGTCGGCGTCCTCGGTGGTGTAGATGTCGTTGGTCAACACGGCGAGAGACAGCTCGTCGCGCAGCTGCCGGCACAACGCGGCGACCAACGCGGTCTTGCCGGAGCCGACGGGGCCACCCACCCCGATGCGCAGCGGCTCTCCGGGCCGGCGTTCCCGCTTGGGCCGGTCCACGTGTGAATGGGGTTCACCATCGAGGAAATGCGGTGGCATGCTGGACCTTTCGGGATTGAACGACAGACTTACGAGACGAACAGGGGCCGGTCGCGTTCGGTGTGCCGCTGCGCCAGCACGTCGAGCAACGGGTCGGACAGATCGGCCAGACCGGCGACGGCCTCGGCGGCCATCGTGTCGCACAACCCCGACAGCTCGAAGGTCAGTGCCGCGACGTCGGCGGGGTCCAGTGCGAGCAACCGCTGCGCGGCCGTGGCCGACCCGGTCATCGTGGTGTAGACCACCGACAGCGCGGTCTGCCCGGGTTCCAGTTGCGCGGCGACCCCGACCGCGCCCGCGGCGACCGGCAGATGAGGCCGCGGCCCGAGTGCGTCCCACGCCTGCTGCGGCCAGACCCGCCGGGCCAGCCGGACCAGGCCGCGGCCCTGCGCCCGGGACGCGTCACGCGCCGCCGGTGCCGGTGTGCGGGCGTCGGTCTCGGCGTCGGCGGCCTCGGGATCCAGACGACCGGTGTGAACCGCCACCGCCACCGACGCGGCCACCAGGCCGCTGGTACGGATGCGCCGGACCAGGTAAGCGCGCACCGTGGCGACGTCGTTGAGCAGCCCGCTGGTGACCGCCTCCTCGACACCGCCGGAATGCACATGGCCGCCGGTCGGCAACCTCGAATCGGCGAGGGTCAGAAGTGTTGCCAGGCTGTACATCTAGAAAAGGAAGTATCGCTGTGCCATGGGCAGCTCGACCGCGGGTTGTTCCGGCCACACCTGTCCGTCGATCCGCACCGTGAAGGTGTCCGGCTCGACTTCGATGCGGGGCAGCGCATCGTTCAGCGGCATCTGGGCCTTGCCGACCTGCCTGACGTTCTTGACCGCGGCCAGTTTCCGGCGGATGTCGAGCCGGTCCGCCAGACCGTCCTCGATCGCCTGCGGCGCGACGAAGTACACCGAGGTGGCCGCCGCGGCGGCCGGGGCCGCACCGAACATCGGCCGCGGCAGCACCGGCTGTGGGGTGGGGATCGAGGCGTTGGCATCGCCCATCGCGGCCCAGGCGATCATGCCGCCCTTGAGTACCGCGTGCGGGCGGACCCCGAAGAACGCCGGTTCCCACAACACCAGGTCCGCGAGCTTGCCGACCTCCACCGACCCGACCTCGTCGTCGAGGCCGTGCGCGATGGCCGGGCAGATGGTGTATTTCGCGACGTACCGGCGGGCGCGAGTGTTGTCGGCCGGTCCGTCCCCCTCCAGGGCGCCACGCCTGCGCTTCATCACATGGGCGGTCTGCCAGGTCCGCAACACCACCTCACCGATCCGGCCCATCGCCTGGGAATCGCTGCCGATCATCGAGATGGCCCCGATGTCGTGCAGCAGGTCCTCGGCCGCGATCGTCGACGGCCGGATCCGGCTCTCGGCGAAGGCCAGGTCCTCGGGCACGCTCGGGTTGAGGTGGTGGCACACCATGAGCATGTCCAGGTGCTCATCAAGGGTGTTGACCGTGTGCGGACGGGTCGGGTTGGTGGAACTGGGCAGCACATTCGGGTGCGAGGCGACGGTGATGATGTCGGGTGCGTGCCCGCCGCCGGCGCCCTCGGTGTGATACGCGTGAATGCCGCGGCCCTTGATCGCGGCCAGGGTGTCCTCGACGAACCCGGCTTCGTTGAGGGTGTCGGTGTGAATGTTGACCTGCACACCGGCGGCTTCGGCGACGGTGAGGCAGGCATCGATGGCCGCCGGGGTGGTGCCCCAGTCCTCGTGCAGCTTGAATCCCGCTGCGCCACCGCGCAACTGCTCCCACATCGCCTCGGCGCTGACGGTATTTCCCTTGCCGAGCAGCGCCACGTTCAGCGGCCAGGAGTCGAGCGATTCCAGCATCCGAGCCAGATGCCAGGAACCCGGCGTGACGGTGGTGGCCTTGCTGCCTTCCGCCGGGCCGGTACCGCCGGCGACGATCGTGGTGATGCCGCCGCCGAGCGCCTCGTCCATGAGCTGCGGACAGATCAGGTGCACATGACAGTCGATCGCGCCGGCGGTCAGGATGCGGCCGTTGCCCGCGATGATCTCCGTCGACGGACCGACGACCAGGGCCGGGTGTACGCCGGTCATGATGTCGGGGTTGCCGGCCTTGCCGATGCCGACGATGCGGCCGTCACGGATCCCGATGTCGGCCTTGATGATTCCCCAGTGATCGATGATCACCGCGCCGGTGATGACGGTGTCGGGCGCTCCGTCGGCCCGGGTGGCCCTCGACTGCCCCATCGACTCGCGCAGCACCTTGCCGCCGCCGAACACCGCCTCGTCGCCGGCCAGACCCGGTCCGCCGCTGCGGTCCTCGGTGATCTCGACGAACAGGTCGGTGTCGGCCAACCGGATCCGGTCGCCGGTGGTCGGTCCGAACAACGCCGCGTAGCGGGCCCGGGTCAGTTCCGTCACGAGACCTCCAGCCGGCCGGGCGGATCGAGACTGATGCCGTGAACCTCACGAGAGCCACCGAGCGGTACCAGGGAAACCCGCTGGGCGACACCGGGTTCGAAGCGAACCGCGGTCCCGGCCGGGATGTCGAGCCGATACCCGCGGGCGGCGGCCCGATCGAAATCCAGCGCACCGTTGGCCTGGGGCAGGTGGACATGACTGCCGACCTGCACCGGCCGGTCACCGGTGTTGACCACGTCGAGAATCAACCGCGGCGCACCGGAATTGAGTGCGATGTCACCATCGCCGAACACGATCTCACCCGGGATCACGGATGTCTCACGCAATCGGGTGGTGGACGGTGACCAGCTTGGTGCCGTCGGGGAACGTGGCCTCGACCTGTACGTCGTGCAGCATCTCGGGCACTCCCTCCATGACCTCCGCGCGGGTCAGCACATCGCGTCCGCTCACCATCAACTCGGCGACCGTCCTACCGTCACGGGCGCCTTCCAACAGGTGATCGGTGATCACCGCGACGGCCTCGGGATGGTTCAGCAGCAGACCGCGGGCCTGCCTGCGCCGCGCCAGTTCCGCGGCATACGAGATGAGCAGACGATCCTGCTCATGCGGGGTCAAACGCATAGTCGGCGATCCTGCCACGGCGAGCGGCGTTCGGCAGCGCTCACGGTGGCCGGCGACCACCGGGCCCGGTGCCTACTCCGGGATGTTCTGCAGTCGAACCTGGCCGCGAGCCACGAGCTTGTCGTTCTCGTCGGTGATCGTGATGAGCCACAGCTGTTGCCGACGGCCGCGATGGATGGGCTGAGAGACCGCAGTAACCGTCCCTGTCCCGATGGCCCGCAGGAAATCGGTGTTGTTGTTGACGCCGACCACGGTCCCGCCGCCGTTCTCCGTCAGCCAGACGTGGCCGGACACACTGGCCAGGCTCTCGACGATCGAGCAGTACACACCGCCGTGCACGATCCCCCACGGCTGCAGCAGCTTGTCGTGGATCGTCAGCTGCGCGCGGCAGCCGTCCGGGTTGAGGTCGAGATAGGTCAGACCCAGTTCGGAGTCGAATCCTTGGCCGAGGCGTTCGGTGGCATCAGTGGTCACAGTCCTTGTGTCTACACGGCTCAGAACCAAAAAGATGCGGGCGGGTCCCGCGTATGGAACGCGGGACCCGCCCTCGAGTGGACCGGGGGTCTCTGCAGCCCTCAGGACTCCGGCTCGGTCCGTTAGCCTCGTATCTACATAGTAGGCAAGGCTGCCCTAATTTAACAAGACCTTCCCTGCCCGCCCGGAGCCGCGGACCGGTAGACCGAACCCGACCAGCGCATCGAGCACGGCCTGACCGCGCCGCATGCTCACCACTTCGCTCGACCCGGCCAGCAGCGGGACCTGAGTGGCCGCGGATACGACGGCGGCCCCGACCATGTGCCACATCGCGGCGGCCGAGATGGCGCCGTCGCTGATCTCCACCAGCCGGGCGAACAACGGCTCCAGCGCGCGATGGCTGCGGTGGGCCACCCAGGTGGTCAGCGCGGCCTCACTGGGCAGCGCGACGATCCCGTCCTGGGTGGCGCTGCCGACCCGGGCGACGCGGTCGGAGAAGGACGGATCCTCGGGCAGGCCGCGCAGGGTCGGATCGACGACGCCGACCCAGTCGATGGCGCCCTCGGAATCGACGTGGACCCACAGGTTCTCCAGACCGGTATCCCAGGCCCGTCCTTCGAGCACCAGCAGCGGCACGACCCGGCCGACCACGACATGCGTGAGTGTCGCCGCCAGCTGCTGGGCGACGGCGGCCCGATTGGCGGTCTCGGCCATCGCGGCGTCGAACATGGCCTGCAGCCGATCGGCCGACAACGCCTCGGCCAGCGGCCACCACCGCCGGCGCGACAGATCCCCCACGACAGCCACGCCGTAGACCCGCGGACACTCCGGATACAGCTCACGTAAACGCCGACTCGACTCGTGCAGCGGCAGCGTCCGCTCGATGGCCATACCCGCGATCAGCGGATCCTCGATCAAGACCGTCATGTCACCTCCGAAGGCTCCAGTTTGACTTAGGTTAGCCTTACTATAGTCACGTGAAGGATGAGAGCTACCCCCTGTGACTCGATTCACAACGGGGCCCATATATGGCGCTGACCTTGCGCTAAACCGCCGCACGAGGCCGACCGGCAGCCATCGTCAAAGGCATACGACACGCGGTAGTAAACCCGTAGTACGCTGGCTTTACTGCTCAGGAGAGTGAACGGAATATGGCCAAATTGACGCGTCTCGGGGAGCTTGAGCGCGAGGTGATGGACCACCTGTGGTCCGCACCCGAACCCCAAACCGTGCGCCAAGTCCACGAGGCGCTGGCCGCCCGCCGCGACTTGGCCTACACCACGATCATGACCGTGCTGCAGCGACTCGCGAAGAAGAACCTGGTCGTCCAGCACCGCGATGACCGTGCGCATCGCTACGCCCCCACCCACGGCCGCGACGAGCTGGTCGCCGGCCTGATGGTCGACGCCCTCGACCAGGCCGCGGACTCGGGCAGCCGGCAGGCCGCGCTGGTCCACTTCGTCGAAAGAGTCGGCGTCGACGAGGCCCGCGCCCTGCGTCGGGCACTGGCCGAACTGGAGAGCAAGCACCAGCTACCCCCACCGGCTGGTAATTCCGGTACCGCCTGAGAGACACTTACGGCGTGTCCGCGCTGGCCTTCACTCTCGTCGCGCTGGCCCTCGTCGGGCCGGTGCCGGCAGTGTTGGCGCGCGCGGCGTGGCCGCTGCGCGCCCCGCGCGCGGCGATCGTGCTGTGGCAGTCCATCGCACTGGCCGCCGTACTCTCGGCATTCTCGGCCGGCATCGCGATCGCCAGCCGGCTGTTCGTACCCGGCCCCGACGGCCGGCCGACGGCCACCATCACCAGCGAGATCGACGCCCTCGGTTGGCCGTTGTGGCTGCTCTACGTCGTGGTCTTCAGCCTCACCCTGTTCATCGGGGGCCGCCTGTGCGTGGCGGTCATCCAGGTGGCAGTGGCGACCCGCCGCCGCCGCGCCCACCACCGCATGATGGTCGACCTGCTCAGCAAGTCGCGCGACACGGTGCCGGCGCATCTCTGCACCGCGCGCCGCCCACTCGCGGGCGACGGGCTCCGCATCCTCGACGTCGCCCAGCCGCTGGCCTACTGCCTCCCCGGGGTCCGCAGCCGGGTCGTGGTCAGCGAGGGAACACTGACCACGTTGTCGGACAACGAAGTCGCCGCGATCCTCACCCATGAGCGGGCCCATCTGCGGGCTCGTCACGACCTGGTGCTGGAGATGTTCACCGCCGTCCATGCCGCCTTCCCTCGGTTCGTCCGCAGCGCCAGCGCGCTGGATGCCGTGCGGCTGCTGATCGAGCTGCTGGCCGACGACGCCGCGGTACGGACCGCGGGTCCCACTCCCCTGGCCCGGGCGCTGGTGGCGTGCGCGAGTGGCCGCACCCCGAAAGGCGCGCTGGCAGCGGGCGGACCGACCACCGTGATCCGGGTACGGCGCCTGGGCGGTAAGCCCAACAGCATGGTCTTCGCGGCCACCGCCTATCTGGCCGCGGTCGCCGTACTGGTGGTGCCCACCATCGCCGTCGCGGTCCCCTGGCTCACCGAGCTTCACCGCCTGTTCTCCGGCCTCGGATAAAACACTGCACGACAGGCGTTCTGCTACAACAAAACAACGAAAGGCTGCTGCATGACTTCGTCGAGCACACCGTCGAGCACCACCGCTACTGCGCAGATCGGGGTTACCGGCCTGGCGGTGATGGGTTCGAACATCGCTCGCAACTTCGCTCGGCACGGCTACACCGTCGCCCTGCACAACCGGTCGGTGGCCAAGACCGATGCGCTGCTGGCCGACCACGGCTCGGAAGGCAAGTTCGTCCGCAGCGAGACCATCGCCGAATTCCTTGACGCGCTGGAGAAGCCGCGTCGGGTCCTGATCATGGTCAAGGCCGGCGACCCGACCGATGCGGTGATCAACGAGCTCGCCGACGCCATGGAGCCCGGCGACATCATCATCGACGGCGGCAACGCCCTCTACACCGACACGATCCGCCGCGAGAAGGCGATCCGCGAGCGCGGCCTGCACTTCGTCGGTGCGGGGATCTCCGGCGGCGAGGAAGGCGCGCTCAACGGCCCGTCGATCATGCCCGGCGGCCCCGCCGAGTCCTACAAGTCACTCGGCCCGCTGCTGGAAGAGATCTCCGCGCATGTCGACGGCGTGCCGTGCTGCACCCACATCGGCCCCGACGGAGCCGGGCACTTCGTGAAGATGGTGCACAACGGTATCGAGTACTCCGACATGCAGCTGATCGGCGAGGCCTACCAGCTCCTGCGCGACGGGCTGGGCAAGTCCGCACCCGAGATCGCCGACGTCTTCGCCGAGTGGAACAAGGGCGAGCTGGACAGCTACCTGGTCGAGATCACCGCCGAGGTGCTGCGCCAGGTCGACGCCAAGACCGGCAAGCCGCTGGTGGACGTGATCGTGGACGAGGCCGAGCAGAAGGGCACCGGCCGCTGGACGGTCAAATCCGCGCTGGACCTCGGCGTGCCCGTGACCGGTATCGCCGAGGCGGTGTTTGCCCGCGCCCTGTCGGGGTCAGTGCCGCAGCGCAAGGCCACCGTCGGGCTGGCCTCCGGCGATCTCGGCGAGAAGCCGGCCGACGCGGCACAGTTCACCGAAGACATTCGCCAGGCCCTGTACGCCTCGAAGATCATCGCCTACGCCCAGGGCTTCAACCAGATCCAGGCGGGCAGCGCCGAGTACAACTGGGGCATCACCCCCGGCGACATGGCCACCATCTGGCGTGGCGGCTGCATCATCCGGGCCAAGTTCCTCAACCGGATCAAAGAGGCCTTCGACAACAACGCCGACCTGCCCACCCTGATCGTCGACCCGTACTTCCGCGACGCCATCGAGACGGCGATCGACAGCTGGCGTCGCGTGGTGGTGACGGCCACCCAGCTCGGCATCCCGGTCCCGGGTTTCGCCTCGGCGCTGTCCTACTACGACGCGCTGCGCACCGAGCGGCTGCCCGCGGCACTGACCCAGGGCCTGCGCGACTTCTTCGGCGCCCACACCTACGGACGCACCGACGCCGAGCCCGGCCAGAAGTTCCACACGCTGTGGAGCGGCGACCGCAGCGAAGTCCAGGCGTAAACCCCGCGAGCAGACGCAAACTCGCACAACTTCCCCGCGGAGGGTGCGAGTTTGCGTCTGCTCGGCAGTAGGTGGCGCAACTAGACTCGGGGCGTGAGGTTTCTGCACGGACACATCCCGCCATACGACCTGACCTACAACGACGTGTTCGTCGTCCCCGGCCGGTCGGACGTGGCATCCCGGTTCGACGTCGATCTGTCCACCGTCGACGGATCCGGCACCACCATCCCGGTGGTGGTCGCGAACATGACGGCAGTGGCCGGCCGGCGGATGGCCGAGACCATCGCGCGCCGTGGCGGCATCGTGGTGCTGCCCCAGGATCTGCCGAGCACCGTGGTGGCCGACACCGTGCAATTCGTCAAGAGCCGCGATCTGGTGGTGGATACACCCGTGACGCTGAGCCCCGACGATTCGGTGTCCGACGCCGCGGCGCTGCTACACAAGCGGGCGCACGGCGCGGCCGTGGTGGTGTTCGAGGGCCGCCCGATCGGCCTCGTCACCGAGGCCAGCTGCGTCGGGGTGGACCGGTTCGCCCGGATCCGCGACGTCGCGGTGTCCGACTTCGTCACCGCCCCGGTGGGCACCGACCCGCGGAAGGTGTTCGACCTGCTCGAGCACCAGCCGATCGATCTGGCCGTACTCACCGCCGCGGACGGCTCGCTGGCCGGTGTGTTGTCCCGCACCGCCGCGGTGCGGGCCGGGATCTACACCCCCGCCGTCGACGCGGCGGGGCGGCTGCGCATCGCGGCCGCCGTCGGCATCAACGGCGACGTCGGCGCGAAGGCCCGGGCGCTGGCCGAGGCCGGGGCCGACCTGTTGGTCATCGACACCGCCCACGGTCATCAGGTCAAGATGCTCGAAGCCATCAAATCGGTGGCATCGCTGGATCTCGGCCTGCCGCTGGCCGCGGGCAACGTGGTCTCGGCCGAGGGCACCCGGGATCTGATCGAGGCCGGCGCCTCCATCGTGAAGGTCGGGGTCGGGCCCGGCGCGATGTGCACCACCCGGATGATGACCGGAGTCGGCCGTCCACAGTTCTCCGCGGTCGTCGAATGTTCGGCTGCGGCAAGGGAACTCGGCGCCCACGTGTGGGCGGACGGCGGCGTTCGGCATCCGCGTGACGTGGCACTGGCGCTGGCGGCCGGCGCATCCAACGTGATGATCGGTTCCTGGTTCGCCGGAACCTACGAGTCACCCGGGGACCTGCTGCACGACCGTGACGAGCGACCCTACAAAGAGAGCTACGGCATGGCTTCCAAGCGGGCGGTGGCCGCCCGCACCGCCGGGGACAGCCCGTTCGACCGGGCCCGCAAGGCGCTGTTCGAGGAGGGCATCTCGTCCTCGCGGATGAGTCTGGACCCGACCCGCGGCGGTGTCGAGGACCTGCTCGATCACATCACCTCGGGGGTCCGCAGCACCTGCACCTACGTCGGCGCCACGAACCTGGCCGAACTGCACGAGAAGGTGGTGCTCGGCGTGCAATCGGCCGCCGGTTTCGCCGAAGGCCATCCCCTGCCGACAGGCTGGTAATCCACCGGGTCGCGATACTATTGGGTTTCCTGTACCGAGTGGACGGTCGTACATCGGCCGGTCGCCCATCTGCCAGACCGAACGAAAGGGTTCACGTGCCGCAGGCACCCACCGAGGCCTCCGGTTCTGAACCGGCCTCCCGGGTGGAACAACAGTCACTTCTGAGCGCCGACGCCGACGACCCCTCTCCTAGTCGGCCGGGCTTCGGGCCCGGCGTCCCCCTGGTGAGGTTCTGATGTCCGCCGATGTGGTCCTCTCCTTGCTGTCGCTCCTCGCGATCGTCGTGCTCACCCTCGGCACCGCGGTGTTCGTGGCGGCCGAGTTCTCCCTGACCGCCCTCGAGCGCAGCACCGTCGAGGCCAACGCCCGCACCGGTGACCGTCGCGACCAACTCGTCCGTCGCGCCCACCGCACGTTGTCCTTCCAGCTGTCCGGAGCCCAGGTCGGCATCTCGATCACCACGCTGGCCACCGGCTATCTGGCCGAACCGGTGGTCGGGTCCCTGATTCGGCCCGGGCTGGACGTCATCGGCATCCCGGCCAACGTCGCCGCCGGCTTGTCGCTGTTCCTCGCGGTGCTCATCGCGACGTCGTTGTCGATGGTGTTCGGCGAACTGGTGCCCAAGAACCTGGCCGTGGCCCGTCCGGTGCCGACGGCCCGCGCGGCGGCACCGTTCCAGTTGCTGTTCTCGATGCTGTTCACCCCGGTGATCAAACTGACCAACGGCACGGCCAACTGGATCCTGCGCCGCCTGGGTATCGAGCCGGCCGAGGAACTGCGCTCGGCACGCTCGGCCCAGGAATTGGCGTCGCTGGTGCGCAACTCCGCGCGCAGTGGCTCGCTCGACGCGTCCACGGCGCTGCTCGTGCACCGGTCGTTGCAGTTCGGTGAGCGGACCGCCGAGGAGCTGATGACCCCGCGCTCCAAGATCGAGGTCCTCGACGCCGGTGATTCGGTGGCCGATCTGATGTCCGCCGCGATCCGGACCGGGTTCTCCCGGTTCCCGATCGTCGAGGGTGACCTCGACGAGACCATCGGCGTGGTCCACGTCAAGCAGGTGTTCACCGTTCCCCGCCAGGAGCGGGACCGCACCCGGTTGGCCGCGTTGGCACTGCCCGTGGCGACTGTGCCGTCCACGCTCGACGGCGATGCCGTGATGACCCAGATCCGCGCGAACGGCTTGCAGACGGCGCTCGTGGTCGACGAATACGGGGGCACCGCGGGCATGGTGACGGTCGAAGATCTGATCGAGGAGATCGTGGGCGACGTCCGCGACGAGCACGACGACGCCACCCCGGATGTGGTGGCGGCCGGTGCCGGCTGGCAGGTGTCCGGGCTGCTGCGCATCGACGAGGTCGCCTCGAGCACCGGATTCCGGGCTCCCGAAGGCGAATACGAGACGATCGGCGGGCTCGTCCTGCAGGAGCTCGGACACATACCGGAGACCGGCGAGGCCGTGGAACTGACCGCGTTCGATCCCGACGCCGACCCCGACAATCCACCCCGATGGCTGGCCACCGTGGTGCGCATGGACGGCCGCCGGATCGACCTGCTCGAGCTGACCAACCTCGACGGTGGGGAGCACAACCATGGGTGACATCCTCGGGGTGCTGCTGACGGTGTTGCTACTGGCCGCCAACGCGTTCTTCGTGGCGTCCGAATTCGCGCTGATCTCGGCCCGCCGGGACCGGCTGCAGGCGCTGGCGGAGCAGGGCAAACGCAGCGCCGTCACCGTCATCCGGGCCGGCGAACACCTGTCGCTGATGCTGGCCGGTGCCCAGCTGGGCATCACGATCTGCTCGATCCTGCTCGGCCGGGTCGGCGAACCTGCCGTCGCGCATCTGCTCGAAAAGCCGTTCGCCCTCCTCGGGGTGTCCGACACCGTGCTGCACACGGTGTCGTTCTTCGTCGCGCTGGCCATCGTGGTGATCCTGCACGTGCTGCTCGGCGAGATGGTGCCGAAGAACATCGCCATCGCCGGGCCCGAGACCGCCGCGATGCTGCTGATCCCGCCGTACCTGGCCTACATCCGCATCGCACGGCCGTTCATCGCGTTCTACAACTGGTGTGCCAACACGACCCTGCGGGCGTTCCGCGTCGAGCCGAAGGATGAGCTCGAATCGGCGGTGTCGACGGTCGAACTGTCGGAGATGATCGCCGAGTCGGTTTCCGAGGGCCTGCTCGACACCGAGGAGCACGGCAGGTTGACCCGGGCACTGCAGACGCGCAGCCGCATGGTGAGTGACGTCGCGATGCCACTGAGCGAGATCCATGCCATCCGGGTCGCGGCGCCGGGGTCCGGCCCGACAGTCGGCGATGTGGAGCGGGCCCTCACCGCGACCGGCTACTCGCGCTTCCCGGTGGCGGATTCGTTCGGCGAGTTCATCGGATACCTGCACATCAAAGATGTGCTGCCGCACGTCAACGACCCCGACGCGGTGCTGGACCTGTCCATGGTGCGACCGCTGCCTCGGATCCCCGCCTCGACCCCGCTGCCCGACGCGCTGTCACGGATGCGGCGCACCAACAGTCACCTGGCTCTCGTGGTCAACGACGGTCCACCTGGCGAGCAGGTGCGCGACGAGCCCTCTGCCGAAGCGCCCGAGACGTCGCCCGAGGGCACCGTGACGGCGATGGTGGCGCTGGAAGATCTGGTCGAAGACCTGGTCGGCACGGTGCGTGACGGCACGCACCGGATCTGACGGTCAGCCGAGCAATCCCCGCAGGATCAGATCGGCCAGATCCGCTGCCGCACGTTCGATGTCGGGCTCCGTATCGTCGATCCCGCGCACGCACACGGCGTACAGCGCCGCCCCGCCGATCGCATCCATGATGGTGTCGACGTTGACGTTCCGGCGCACTCGCCCCTGCGCGGAGGCGTCGGTCATGAGCGACGCGAGCTGGCTGCGGGCGGCGGCGTCGAGGCGTTCGGTCATGAGCCGGCGGATGTCGGAATCCGCCCGTAGTTCGGTCAGCAGACCTGGAATCGATTCCCGCACGGCCGGATCGCAGAACATCAGGAACGCACCGCGACACAGCCGGGTGATCTCGGCGGCGATGTCATCGCTCGGCGCGGCCGGGTCCAGATCCGGGAACACCGCCTCGTGTACCAGCAGCGCCTTGGACTTCCACCTGCGGTAGATCGTCGGCCGGCTCACCCCCGCGGTACTGGCGATCAGGTCGATCGACGTCGCCGCGTAGCCACGCTCCACCAACAGCCTGCGGGTGGTGGCCAGCACCGCCTCGTCGATCGACGGGTCGGGACGTGAGCCCTGACGCCGATGACGACTGCCGGCCGAACGCGTCTCCACGCTGCCTCCTCACATCGCGGGGCGGGGTTGGTCCGCCGAGTCTGGCACACCGCGCAGTTCCGGCGGCGCCGCCGCTATTGCCATGCTGCCATATTTGTTGTTACATCGTGTAACAACAAATGAGGGAGGTGCACGCGATGGGAGCACAGCCGCCGCTCGCGGCTCGTGGGCAGGACGGCCGTCATCTGCACGGCTGTCCGCTGTGTGAAGCCATGTGCGGCTTGGAGGTTCACGTCAAGGACGGCAAGGTCGCCCGAATCAAGGGCAACCCCGACGACGCCTGGAGCCGCGGGCACATCTGTCCGAAGGGCGCCTCACTCGGATCACTGCACGAGGACCCGGACCGGATCCGGCGCCCGATGATCAAGGTCGACGGAGCGTGGCACGAGGTCAGCTGGGACGCGGCGTTTCGCCGCTGCACCGAAGTACTGAAGCCGGTCATCGACGAGTACGGCATCGGAGCGGTCACCGCTTACACGGGAAACCCACTGGGGCATACGTTTTCACTGAGCCGGTATGCCGGGGTGCTGATGGGGATGTCCGGGATCCCGTTCACCTATTCGCCGGGGACCATCGATCAGTGGCCGAAAAACCTGTCGTCGCATCTGATGTACGGCAGTTGGTGGAGCTTCCCGATCCCCGACCTCGAGCGCACCGACATGTTCGTCATCATGGGCGCCAATCCCGCGGCCTCCCAGGGCTCGATGATGTCGGCCCCCGACGTCGTCGGGCTCATCGACGCGATCCGCAAACGCGGCAAGGTGATCGTGATCGATCCGGTGCGGACCGCCACCGCGGCGCGGGCCGACGAGTGGCTGCCGATCACGCCGGGCACCGACGCCGCTCTGCTGCTGGCGGTGACGCACGTGTTGTTCGACGAGGATCTGATCCGCACCGGACACCTCGAGCCCCACCTCGACGGTATGGACCGCCTGCGTGAACTCGTGGCCGAATGGTCCCCCGAACGCGTCACGGATGCCTGCGGTATCGATGCGGCCCGCATCCGGGAGCTGGCCCGCGAGCTCGCCGCCACCCCGCGAGCCGTCGTCTACGGCCGAATCGGGTTGTGCAATCAGGAGTTCGGCAGCCTCGCCAGCTGGCTGGTCGACGTGGTGAACATCCTGACCGGACACTTCGACACGCCCGGCGGTGCGATGTTCCCGCGCCCGGCGGTGTGGACCCTCACCACCGAGACACTGCCCGGGCTGGAGGACGGCGCGGCCGGGTTCGGGCGCTGGCACACCAGGGTCCGAGGCGCCAAGGAAGTCCTGGGCCAGGCACCGGTGTCCTGCCTCGCCGAGGAGATCGCCACACCCGGCGAAGGCCAGATCAAGGCACTGATCACAGTCGCAGGCAATCCGGTGCTGTCCACCCCCGGCGGGCACCGGCTCGACGAGGCGTTGGCCGGCCTCGACGCGTTGATCTCGGTGGACATCTTCCTCAACGAGACGACACGGCACGCCGACGTCATCCTGCCCGGATTGTCACCGCTGGAGCAGCCCCACCACGACGACCTGCTGCTGGGTTTCGCGATCAACAGCTTCGCGAACTACTCGGCGCCGGTGTTCACTCCCGAGGACCCCGGTCGGCCCGAGGAATGGGAGATCCTCATTCGGCTCACCGGCCTGTGTACCGGCACGCCCGCGGAGGACGTGGATGTCGCGGCCATCGATGACGGCTTCTTCGACTACATGGCCTTCACCCGGGGGCTCGACGGCGCCGCCCTGCGCCGGCAGTACGACGGCGGCGGCCCGGAGCGGATGCTGGATCTGACCCTGCGCACCGGCCCGTTCGGCGATCGCTACGGCGAGAACCCGGACGGGGTGACCCTCGAGACGCTCAAGGCGCAGCCCAACGGCATCAACTTCGGGCCCATGGTGCCGCGGATCGCCGAGGTGCTGCGGACCGCCGACGCCAAGATCCGCATCGCCCCCGAGTACCTGACCGACGACGTGCCGCGGCTGGCCGCGCGGATCACCCGCACGCCCGACGACCTGGTGCTGGTCAGCCGCCGGCATCTGCGGTCGAACAACTCATGGCTGCACAACATGCCGCCGCTCATGAAAGGCAAGGATCGCTGCACCCTGCAGATCCATCGCACCGACGCCGACCGGCGTGGGGTCCGCAGCGGCGACGTCGTCACCGTGACATCGCAAAGCGGCAGCATCGACATCCCCGCCGAGGTCACCGATGACATCAAGCCGGGTGTGGTCTCGATGCCCCACGGGTGGGGCCACGCCAAGGCCGGCACCCGGCTGCGCGTCGCCAACGCCTCCCCCGGCGTCAACACCAACGTCCTTTCGCCACCGACATTCGTCGACGAGCCGTCCGGTAACGGCGCACTCAACGGCATCCCCGTAACCGTCAGCGCAGCCCGCCTTGACAACAACCCTGAGATGGAGAACCAGTGAACGCAACCGCAGCCCAACCGATTTCCGCCGAAGCCTGGGTGGCCACCGCCCTCGGCGATCCGGCGAAGGTGCTCGAGCGCCAAACCGTCGAGGTACGCGCGCCTGGACCGGGTGAGGTGCGGGTGGCGGTCCGCGCGTTCTGCCTGAACTTCAACGACATCGACGTGATCCAGGGCCGGTACACCACCATGCCCCTGCAGCCGCCGTTCATCCCGGGCATGGAGGCCGTCGGCGTCGTCGAGAGCGCCGGCCTCGGCGCCGAGCACCTGGTGGGCCGGCGCATCGTCGGTATCCCGTCGATGGCGTTCGGCGGGTACGCCTCCTACGCCATCGTCGACGCCGCGACCGCCCTGGAGCTGCCCGAGTGGATCAGCGACGCCGACGGCGCCGCCCTGCACTACCCGTTCCACCTCGGTTGGTTCGCGCTGCACGAGCGCGGCCGGCTCAAGCCGGGCGAGACGCTGCTCGTGCACGCGGCGGCGGGCGGTACCGGGTCGGGCGCACTGGTGCTCGGCAAGGCGCTCGGTGCCCGCGTGATCGCGACCGCAGGCAGTGACGCGAAGGTCGAGTTCTGTCGCGAGCTCGGCGCCGACCACGCCATCAACTACCGCAACGGCGACTGGGTCGAGCAGGTCATGGACCTGACCTACGGCCGGGGCGTCGACGTCGCGTTCGACGCGGTGGGCGGCAGCGTGACCACCGACACGTTCAAGTGCATGGGGCTGAACGGACGTCACCTGATGGCCGGGTTCGCCGAGGACATCGCCCTGGAAGACGGTGACTACCTGTCGCCCCGACCGATCGCCTACGGCAACTTCGATGTGTGCGGGGTCTGCCTGGTCTACGTGACCGACCCGGTCGCGGTCCGCCGCACCCTCGGGTTCAACTGGCCGGCCCGCTCCGAAGGCCTCGACGCTCACGTCAAGCTGCTCGAAATGCTGCGGAAGGGCGCGATCAACACCGTCATCGGCGCCGAGGTGGCCTGGGCGGACCTGCCGGCCCAACTGGAGAAGATGCAGGCCCGGCAGACCACGGGCCGCCTGGTGGTCGCCACCGGCGCACACGGCTGAGCCGGCTCCCACCACAGGTAGGCTCGAACCGCACGGCCGGGGCGGGCCACCGAGTGGAGGAGACATGGGCGGACGCGCTGGATCTGACGCGGCCGGACTGACCCTCCCCGGCGTCGCCGAGACCGACGAGGTCTTGGCGGCCCCGGAGTGGGCCGCCCGGGCGGAATCACACCGGCGCCGTGCCGACGACTTCCTCACACCCCACCTGCGCCGCCGACACGCCGGGGAGCCGCATCCCGTGTGGGACTTCCTGTTCACCTACTACAGCCTGCGGCCCCGCCAGCTGCGGCAGTGGCATCCCGGGTTCGGGACGGTGCTCGCCGGTGAGCGGGCCACGGATTATCTGCGCCGCACGGGCTACGGCCCGCACCCACACGGCGTCACGGTGCACACCGACCACCTGCGCTCCCGCGTCGAGACCGTCCGGTTCATCGCCCGGCTGCTGAGTGCCACGGCCGGCCGGGCCCCGGCATTGAACTGCTTCGGACTGCACGAATGGGCCATGGTGTACCGGTCTCCCGACGTGCGGCACGGCCAGGTCCCGCTGCGCCTCGGCTCGGACGGAACCGACGCAGTCGTCGAATCGATGCCGTTGCGGTGCAGCCATTTCGACGCCTTCCGGTTCTTCACCGAACCCGCGGTCGGCCGCAACGACCGGCAGTTGACCCGCGACCGGCAGATCGACACCGAGCAGCCGGGCTGCATCCACGCCGCCATGGACACCTACAAGTGGGCCTACAAACTGGGCCCGCTGGTGCCCTCGGAACTGGTGATGGACGCGCTCGAACTCGCCGCCGACGCGCGGGCACTCGACATGTGTGCCAGCCCATACGACTTGAGGCGCTATGGTTTCGAGCCGATCGCCATCGAAACACCGGCCGGGCGTGCCGAATACGTCAGGGCTCAACAGCGCATCGCCGAGCGGGCGGCTCCGTTGCGAGTCACCCTGGCAAACCGGTGTGAGCTGTTGCTCACCAGGCTGGACGGCTGAAAGGCCGACGTTACCAATGGGTAAGCTGGATAAACGGCAGGTGCCGCACGGTACCTGGAGCCGAGGGAGGAAACGCGCATGACCAATCGCGTGACTGTCGGAAACCTGCGCGTCGCACAGGTGCTGCACGACTTCATCACGAACGAGGCACTGCCGGGCACCGGCGTCGACCCGGACAGCTTCTGGTCCGGCGTGGACAAGGTCGTCGCCGACCTCACCCCGAAGAACCAGGAGCTGCTGGCCCGTCGCGACGACCTGCAGGCCCAGATCGACAAGTGGCACCGCGCCCACGTGCTGGAGCCGGTCGATCCCGAGGCCTACAAGCAGTTCCTCACCGAGATCGGCTACCTGCTCCCCGAGCCGGCCGATTTCAGCATCACCACCTCCGGCGTGGACGACGAGATCACCTCGACCGCCGGCCCGCAGCTCGTGGTGCCGATCCTCAACGCCCGCTTCGCGCTGAACGCCGCCAACGCCCGGTGGGGCTCGCTGTACGACGCGCTGTACGGCACCGACGTCATCAGTGAAGAGGACGGTGCGGAGAAGGGCACGGGATACAACAAGGTGCGCGGCGACAAGGTGATCGCCTACGCCCGCAACTTCCTCGACGAAGCCGTCCCGCTGGCCGCCGGCTCCTGGGCCGACGCGAAGGGCCTGAAGATCGACGAGGGCCAATTGCTCGTCACCTACGGCGACGACCTGTCGACCGGTCTTGCCACGCCCGAGCAGTTCGTCGGCTACACCGGTGAGCTGGGCCAGCCCCAGTGGTCGGTGCTGCTGCGCAACCACGGCCTGCACATCGAGATCCTGATCGACCCCGAGTCCCCCATCGGCAGCACCGACGCCGCGGGCATCAAGGACGTCGTGCTGGAGTCCGCGATCACCACGATCATGGACTTCGAGGACTCGGTGGCCGCCGTCGACGCCGACGACAAGGTGCTCGGCTACCGCAACTGGCTGGGCCTGAACAAGGGCGACCTGGCCGAAGAGGTCAGCAAGGGCGGCAAGACCTTCACGCGTGTCCTGAACCCCGACCGCACCTTCACCACCCCGGACGGCGAGGGCGAGCTGACCCTGCCGGGCCGCAGCCTGCTGTTCGTCCGCAACGTCGGCCACCTGATGACCAACGACGCGATCGTGGATGCCGACGGCAACGAGATCCCCGAGGGCATCCAGGATGCGCTGTTCACCGGCGTGATCGCCATGCATGGGCTGAAGGCCGGGGACGACAACGGCCCGCTGCAGAACAGCCGGACCGGGTCGGTCTACATCGTCAAGCCCAAGATGCACGGCCCCGACGAGGTCGCCTTCACCTGCGAGCTGTTCGGCCGCGTCGAGGATGTCCTCGGTCTGCCTGCCGGCACCCTCAAGGTCGGCATCATGGACGAGGAACGCCGCACCACGGTCAACCTCAAAGCCTGCATCAAGGCCGCGGCCGACCGCGTGGTGTTCATCAACACCGGCTTCCTGGACCGCACCGGCGACGAGATCCACACCTCGATGGAGGCCGGCCCGATGATCCGCAAGGGCGCGATGAAGGCCCAGCCGTGGATCAAGGCGTACGAGGATGCCAACGTCGACGTCGGCCTGGCCACCGGTCTGGCGGGTAAGGCGCAGATCGGCAAGGGCATGTGGGCCATGACCGACCTGATGGCCGACATGGTCGAGCAGAAGATCGGCCAGCCCAAGGCGGGCGCCACCACCGCATGGGTGCCCTCGCCCACCGCCGCCACCCTGCACGCCATGCACTACCACCAGGTGGACGTCGAGGCGGTGCAGAAGGAGCTGGCCGGCAAGAAGCGCGGCACGATCGAAGACCTGCTGACGATCCCGCTCGCGGACTCCTCGCTGACCTGGTCGCCCGAGGAGATCCACGAAGAGGTCGACAACAACTGCCAGTCGATCCTGGGCTACGTGGTCCGCTGGATCGACGCCGGCGTCGGCTGCTCGAAGGTTCCCGACATCCACGACATCGCGCTCATGGAAGACCGCGCCACGCTGCGGATCTCCAGCCAGTTGCTGGCCAACTGGCTGCGTCACGGCGTCATCACCGAAGAGGACGTCAAGGCCAGCCTGCGCCGGATGGCGGCGGTGGTCGACGAGCAGAACGCCGGCGACCCCGACTACCTGGCCATGGCGCCCGACCCGGACGCCAGCATCGCCTTCGCCGCGGCCCAGGAGTTGATCCTGTCGGGCGCAGCGCAGCCCAACGGCTACACCGAGCCGATCCTGCACCGACGCCGCCGCGAGTTCAAAGCGAGCACCGCCGGGAAGTGATTAGACTTCGGCGGGTCCGGATGACTAGTCGGCGCGAGACGTACAGGGGTTAGGAATGGGCAGGCACAGCATTCCCGACCCTGAGGATGCCCCCGACGAGCCCGATCACGGGCACGTCGAGGACTCCGGGTACTCCGGCGCCTACGAGCCGCCCCACCGCGAGCCGTCGCGGCACGCCGAGGATGACTTCGACACGTCTCGGTACCCGGCAGCGCCCGAGTACCGGGACGAGCCGGCATACCGGGACCAGCCCACCTACCGCGGCGAGCCACCGTACCGGGAGGAGCCCGCGTACCCGGAGGAGCCGCGGTTCCCGGGCGACCCCGGATACCCGACCGATCCGGGCTACCGCACCTCCCGTTACGCCGACGGTGACGACGACTACGAATCGGACTACCGAGACTCGGAGTACGCCGATTACGACGAACCGGACTACACCGGCGACGACGGCTACGAGGATCAGTTCGCCGACGAGTATCAGGGCGAGTATTCCGACGAGTACGACGACGACGGGTACGTCGACGAGTTCGCGGCCGGCGACTTCGCCGACGACCAGCCGACCGCACAGTTCGGTGCGGTGTCCGATCCGCCGCCGCCCTCCACACCGTCGGGTCGGCAGCACGGTGGGGACTGGGACGGCGGTGAGTGGACCGGCAGCCATCGCGCGGTGCAGACCGGGCGGCGCGGAGTCAGCGTCGGCGTGATCGTCGCACTGGTCACCATTGTGGCCGTCGTCGGCGCGATGATCCTGTGGAAGTTCGTCGGCGACATCCTGGCCGATCGCAGCGACGCGGCAGCCGCCCGCTGTGTGGACGGCGAACTCGGGGTCGCCGTGATCGCCGATCCGACCATCTCGACGCACATCGAGGGTCTGGCCAACACGTACAACGAATCGGTCAGCCCCGTCGGTGACCGTTGCGTCAAGGTACGCGTACAGTCCGCCGGATCCGATCGGGTGGTCAGTGGCTTCGCCAATGCGTGGCCGAGCGAACTGGGCGACCGTCCGGCACTGTGGATTCCGGCGAGCAGCGTAGCCTCGGCCCGGCTGGAGGCCACCGCGGGTGCCCAGACCGTAAGCGACAGCCGCTCCCTGGTCAGTTCGCCCGTCCTGCTGGCAGTTCGCCCACAACTCAAGGACGCACTGGGACAACAAAGTTGGGCCACGCTACCTCAGCTGCAGAGCAGCCCGGCCGCGATGAACGCGCTCAAGCTGCCCGGTTGGGGCACACTCAAACTTGCCGTGCCCACCGGAAGCAACGGCGATGCCGCCTACCTGACCGCCGAGGCCGTGGCCGCTGCGTCGGCACCGTCAGGCGCCCCGCCCACTTCGGGCATGAGCGGGGTGAACACGCTGTTACGCGGGCAGCCCAAGCTGAACGATCAGGAGTTGGGCACCGCACTGGATGCCTTGCTCAACGCATCCGACGCGGCGACGGCGCCGGTGCACGCGGTGGCCACCACCGAACAGCAGCTGTTCCAGCGGGGCGCCACCCTCGACGACGCCAAGGCCTCGCTGGCCGGTTGGCTGCCGCCGGGGCCGACCGCGACCGCCGACTATCCGACGGTGCTGTTGTCCGGCGACTGGCTGGAGAAGGAACAGGTCACCGCGGCCAGCGAATTCGCCCGCTACCTCCGCAAACCCGAGCAGCTCGCCGAACTCGCGAAGGCCGGATTCCGGGCCGAGGGCACGACGCCGCCGTCCAGCGATGTGACCGATTTCGGTGATCTGGCCACGCCACTGTCGGTCGGCGACAACACCATGCGGGTGACGCTGGCCAACGCGACGGTCGCGCCGACCGAAAGCCCCGCGGTCACCATCATGCTCGACCAGTCGATGCCCACCGAGGAGGGCGGGAAGTCCCGGCTGGCCAACGTCGTGGCGGCGCTCAACAACCAGCTCAAAGCCATGCCGGACACCTCGGCGGTGGGTCTGTGGACCTTCGACGGCACCGAGGGCCGCTCCGAGGTCACCACAGGGCCGCTGGCCGAGCCCGTGAGCGGCCAGCGCCGCACCGACGCCCTGACCTCGACGCTCGATGAGCAGACCGCCTCGAACGGCGGCGCGGTGTCGTTCACCACGCTGCGGATGATCTACAACGAGGTGCTCTCGAAATACCGCGAAGGTCAGGCCAATTCGATCCTGGTGATCACCACCGGGCCGCACACCGATCAGAGCCTCGACGGGCCCGGGCTGCAGGAGTTCATCCGCGGCGCGTTCGATCCCGCCCGCCCGGTTGCGGTCAACGTCATCGACTTCGGCGGTAGTTCCGACCGGGCGACGTGGGAAGCCGTCGCGCAGGCCAGCGGCGGCACCTACCAGCACCTCTCCAGTTCGACCTCACCCGAGCTGGCCACGGCCATCACGAGCATGCTGGGCTGAGCCGCCGCTTTCTACCTCAGGGTTGTCCGGAGCAACCGGGCACAACCCTGAGGTAGAAATCGATGCGCTACGCGAACGCCTCGACCGGCGGGCAGGAGCACACCAGGTTCCGGTCGCCGTACGCCCCGTCGATGCGCCGCACCGGCGGCCACACCTTCGGACGGAAGCCCTTGCCCAGCGGGTAGGCGGCCTGCTCACGGGTATACGGGTGATCCCAGTCGGCCACCAGCAGGCACTCCGCGGTGTGCGGGGCGCCGCGCAAGGGGTTGTCGTCCACCGGCCACTCCCCCGAACCGACTTTGTCGATCTCGGCACGGATGGCGATCATCGCGTCGCAGAAGGCGTCGACCTCGGCCAGGCTCTCGCTCTCGGTCGGCTCGACCATCAACGTGCCCGCCACCGGGAAGCTCATGGTCGGCGCGTGGAAGCCGTAGTCCGCCAAGCGCTTTGCCACATCGTCCACGGTCACGCCGGTGGCCTTGGTGATCCCGCGGAGATCCAGGATGCACTCGTGGGCGACCATGCCGTTCTCCCCGGTGTACAGCACCGGGTAGTACTCGTCGAGCCGGCGGGCCACGTAGTTGGCCGACGCGATCGCGGTCAGGGTGGCCTCGCGCAGTCCGGCCGCACCCATCATCCGGATGTAGGCCCAGGTGATCGGCAGGATCGAGGCGGACCCGTACGGCGCGGACGAGACGGTGTGCTCATCGGGCAGTTCGTCGGCCAACGGATGACCCGGCAGGAACGGGGCCAGATGCGAGCGCACCGCGACCGGACCGACCCCGGGGCCGCCGCCACCGTGCGGGATACAGAACGTCTTGTGCAGGTTCAGATGGCTGACGTCGCCGCCGAACTTGCCCGGCCGGGCCAACCCGACCAGCGCGTTGAGGTTCGCACCGTCGACGTAGACCTGACCGCCCACGTCATGCACCGCCGCGCAGATGTCGGCGACGTCGTGCTCGTAGACCCCATGGGTCGACGGGTACGTGATCATCAGCGCCGCAACCCGATCCGCATGTTCGGCGATCTTCGCGCGCAGGTCGTCGAGGTCGACGTCGCCGTTCTCCCGGCAGGCCACCACGACGACGCGCATACCGGCCAGTGCGGCCGAGGCCGCATTGGTGCCATGCGCGCTCGAGGGGATCAGGCACAGGTCGCGGTCGGAGTCGCCACGCGACTCGTGGTAGGCCTTGATCGCCAGCAGGCCGGCGTACTCGCCCTGGGATCCGGCGTTGGGCTGCAACGAAATCTGGTCATAGCCGGTGATCCCGGTGAGCCAGTCCTGCAGGTCGGCGATCAGCTTGCGCAGCCCCGGGTTGTCCGAGGCCGGCGCGAACGGATGCTGACGGCCGAACTCCGGCCAGGTGATCGGCTCCATCTCGGCGGCCGCATTGAGCTTCATCGTGCAGGAGCCCAGCGGGATCATGCTGCGGTCCAAGGCAATGTCCTTGTCCGCCAACGACCGCAGGTAGCGCATCATCTCGGTCTCGGTCCGGTACCTGGTGAACGCCGGATGCGTGAGGAATTCAGAGGTACGCGTGCCGATCCCGGCGGCCGCGACACCGGAGCCCGATGTCGCCGCCGGGGCGGCTCCCGCGTCCGATGTCGCCGCCGGGGCGGCTCCGAACGCCTCAAGCACCGCAGCCACATGCTCGTCGGTGGTGGCCTCGTCGCAGGACACCGAAACCCGGTCGGCGTCGACGCGCCACAGGTTGATGCCTTTGTCCTTGGCCGCGGCGATCACCTCATCGGCGCGCCCCGGGACCCGGGCGAGCACGGTGTCGAAGAACGCGTCGTGCACCAGGGCGTCGCCGAGTGCGGCCGCGATGGCCTGAGCATGGCCGTGCACGCGGCGGGCGATCGCGGTCAAACCCTCGGCGCCGTGGTAGCTGGCATACGTCGCGGCCATCACCGCCAGCAGCACCTGCGCGGTGCAGATGTTGCTGGTCGCCTTGTCTCGGCGGATGTGCTGCTCGCGGGTCTGCAGCGCCAGGCGGTAGGCCGGCGACCCGTCGGCATCGACCGAGACGCCGACCAGCCGGCCCGGCAACTGCCTGGCGTGCTTGGCGTGCACCGCCAGGTAACCGGCGTGCGGGCCACCGAATCCCATTGGGACACCGAATCGTTGGCTGGTGCCGAAGGCGACGTCGGCTCCGAACTCTCCTGGAGGGGTGATCAGCGTGAGCGCCAGCAGGTCGGCCCCGACGGCGACCAGGGCACCTCGTTCGTGGGCGTCGGAGACCAGGCCCGTCCAATCCACCAGGCACCCGCTGGCGCCCGGGAGTTGCACGATGACACCGAAGAACTCCCCGTCGGGCAGTCCCTGGCGCAGGTCGGTGGTCACGATCTCGATGCCGAGCGGCTGGGCCCGGGTGGCCAGCACGGCCGCGGTCTGGGCGTACACGTCGGCGTCGACCACCAGCCGGTTCGACTTCGACTTGCTGGCGCGGTGCATCAGGGTCATGGCCTCGGCCGCGGCGGTGCCTTCGTCGAGCATCGAGGCGTTGGCCACCTCGAGTCCGGTCAGGTCGCTCACCATGGTCTGGAAGTTCAGCAGCACCTCGAGCCGGCCCTGGCTGATCTCGGGCTGATACGGGGTGTAGGCGGTGTACCACGCAGGGTTCTCAAGAATGTTGCGCCGCAGCACGGCGGGCGTGAACGTGTCGAAGTAGCCCTGACCGATCATCGACACCGCGGTCGTGTTGGAGTCGGCCAACGCGCGGAGCTCGGCCAGGGACTGCTCCTCGGTGGCCGGCGCGGGCAGTGCTTCGAGGCCCGGGGCGACCCCGTCGGACGCCAGCGCGTCGAGAATGCCTGCGGGCAGCGCCTTGGCGGCGAGCTCGTCGAGCGATGCCACGCCGATCACGTCGAGCATGGTGGCAACGGCAGTGGCGTCCGGGCCGATGTGACGATCGGCGAAACGCGATTGATGCTGGTCGGACACGACACTCTCCTGAGGCGCAGACGTGCTGAAACGTCGTAGGCGTCCCTCTCCCTCTGTCGTCGACCCGGTCCGGGCGCCTGAGAGATTCAGCCCCGGCTACAGGACCTTTCCCCATGGGCGGGTGCCCATGGGCACCACTTTCCAGAGGCATCGGGGCCTGACGCGGTCCTGGGGGCCTGAGAGGTTGACGGAGAGGTATTGCTCCTTCGGCGTCCGTGGCTGGCTGTCACGAAACTCTCCCGCGCGAGGGCGATGCGCCGCTCATCTTACCGGGCATTCACCGGCTGTTCCGCATTGCCGCGAGCAGATACAGAGGACCCCGGAGCCATTGGCCCCGGGGCGCCCGGTTGTCAGCTCGTCCGGGAAAGTCAGCCGATCTTGCGGTCGCGGCTCTTGCGCCGCGAGGCGAGCTCATCCTCGGGGGCGGCGATGGACTCGCCACCGTCGGCCCGCTCACCTGGGAAATCGGCGATAGCGCCGGTCAGCTCGCGCATCGCACCCGATACCGCGATACCGAAGACGCCCTGACCGCCTTGCAGCAGGTCCACGACCTCCTCGGCCGACGTGCACTCGTAGACGGTGGTGCCGTCGGAGAACAGGGTGATGTTGGCCAGGTCCTGCACGCCACGCTGGCGGAGATGGTCCACCGCGACCCGGATGTTGTGCAGCGAGATACCGGTGTCGAGCAGTCGCTTGACGATCTTGAGGACCAGGATGTCCTTGAACGAGTACAGCCGCTGGCTACCCGAGCCGGCCGCGCCCCGGATGGAGGGCACCACCAGTGAAGTGCGAGCCCAGTAATCCAACTGCCGGTAGGTGATACCGGCGATCTGGCAGGCGCTCGGACCGCGGTAACCGACGAGTTCGTCAGGCACCGAATCGTCGGGGAACAGCCCGCCCTGCACGGGTTCGCCGGCCGGCCTGACAGGCGGCTCCGCACCGCTTCCGGTGGTCAGATCCAACTCTTCCTGCCGTGGCGTGTCACCCACTGTGAATCCTCTCGCCGATCGAACTCGCCCGCACCGTACTGCTACGTCTTACGCCGCAGCAATCTCTTCCGCGGCGGTTTGCTGCGAGCTCGAATGTGTCGAGCATACGCTTCCCGCCGGGTCCTGATTGCCCGCTGCCAAGAAAGTATGGCGCCCGAATTCCCACTCGATTGACTCCCGCGCCGCGTGTCGACACCGGTATGCCCAGTTGAGACGTATCCGTAACCTGTGACGGTGCGGCGGCGCGGGCGACGGTCATGTCGCCTTGAAGTCGTCCGGCGACACGCTGTCGAGGAACTCCTTGAACTTCTCCACCTCGTCCTCGCGGACGGTGCCTGCGGCCTCGTCGTCGTTCTCGTCCGGGATGAGCAGGCCGGCTTCGGCCAGCACAGCTTCCTCGACGTAGATCGGCACACCGACACGCAGGGCGATGGCCACCGAGTCCGACGGCCGGGCCGACACCGTGATGTCGCGGTCGAAGATCAGATCGGCGTAGAAAGTGCCTTCTTGCAGGTCGACGATCCGCACCTCTTTGAGGGAATGCCCAAGGGCGGCAATGACATCTCGGATGAGGTCGTGGGTGAGCGGCCGGGCGGGCTCGACGCCCTGTTGTTCCAGCGCGATCGCGGCGGCCTCCGACTGGCCGATCCAGATCGGCAGGTAGCGATCACCGTTGGATTCCCGCAACAGCAACACGGGCTGGTTCTGCGGCTGTTCCACCCGAATGCCGACCACACGAACCTCAGCCATCTGTGCCTGCCCTCCGCACCGCCGTGCCGTTTCGTCGATTTTTCGTCCGTCGCACCATTCGCCAGCACCGATCGCCAGGACCCGACGATGACGAATTAGCCGTCAAGCGAAGTCTAGTCCTCAGCGATCCAGAACGTCGCGTACGGCCGACTTGATCAGAGACGTGTGCAAGGTGATCGCCAAGGCGGCCACCTCACGCGCCAGGTCGTCGGCCCGGTCGCGGGCTCCGGCCTTGCCCGCCTTGCCCACTGGGCCGGCGATCTGGGCGATCAGATCGGACTGCCGGTCCGCCGCGGAACGGAATGCCCGCAGGTGCCGGGGCTCGACACCGTAGTCCCCCAGGGCGCGTGCGCACTGGGCGATCACCACGGAATGTTCGTCGAAGAACCCGGCGGGCCCGGCGGTGATGATGCCGTTGCGGACCAGCGCCCCGAGCATCTCCTCGTCGATGCCCGACCGGGCCAACAGATCCTCGCGGGACAGCCGCACCTGGGTCGGCGCCACCCCGGAGATACCGGCGGTGCCGTCCACCCCGTCTTCGCCTCCGCCCTCGCCCTCGGAGACCGGCACCAAACGTGGCACCCCGTAGGCGGATCCGGCTTGGGGCAACTCACCGTCGGGTTGAGCGTCCAGCTGAGCCTTGATCACCTTCAACGGAAGGTACTGGTCACGCTGGGCGGTCAGGATGAACCGCAATCGCGCGCAATCGTATGCGGTGAACCGCCGATACCCCGACGCAGTGCGCTGCGGTGTGACCAGCCCCTCGGCCTCCAGGAACCGGATCTTGGAGATGGTGACGTCGGGAAAGTCGCCCCGCAGCAGGTCCAGCACTGCGCCGATCGACATCCCGGCCAGTGCAGGTCTGTCGGGGGCAGTCATCGGCTAGCTGGTCGGGCCGCTGTCGTCGTCAGACCGGGGGCCGGTGAGGAACACCAGGCGGAACTTCCCGATCTGCACCTCGTCACCGTTGGCGAGCACGGCCGAATCGACCGGCTCGCGGTTGACGTACGTGCCGTTGAGGCTGCCGACGTCGACAACCTGGAACTCACCGCTCTCCAACCGGAACTCGGCGTGCCGGCGGCTGACGGTGACGTCGTCGAGGAAGATGTCGCTGTCCGGATGACGCCCGGCCGACGTGGTCGGCTGATCGAGCAGGAAACGCGACCCGGCATTGGGTCCGCGCTTGACGACGAGCAATGCCGAACCCGCGGGCAGGCCCTCGACGCCGGAAACGGCGCCTTCGGTACCGGCCGCTGCGGGTGCATCCAGTTCGTTGAGGAAGTCCGCGCGGAAAACCGATGTGGTTTCCACCGTCACGTCTTCCGACGACTGGTCGGCCCCCGAATTGCTGTCTTTGTCCGTCACCCGCTGCTCCTCACTGGCTGCTGTGGCGTTGCCCGGCGTGGCCCCAGCCCATCGTCGGTCTCACGTCGACCGTACCGCGCATCAGGCATCGTTGTGTCCACCACCGCCGGATCCGATGGGGAGATATCTGCGCGCCGGGCACGGCCGAACCGGTCTTGGCGACCGGCCTTCGAAACCCTAACAACCCCTCACTCGGTCACGGCGGCGCGGTAGCCGTCCGCGTCGAGCAAACCGGCCAGGGCATCGTCGAGGGCGCCCTCCTCGAGCCGGAGATCGACCAGCCAGCCTTCGCCGTAGGGGTCGGAATTGACGAGCTGAGGGCTGCCGTCCAGATCACCGTTGACAGCAACGACTTTCGCGGCCACCGGGGCATACAGGTCCGACACCGACTTGGTCGACTCGACCTCGCCGAAGGCGTCACCGGCGGCCAGTTGGGCCCCGACGTCGGGCAGTTGGACGAACACCACATCGCCGAGCGCGGACTGCGCGTAATCGGTGATACCGACCCGTACCGTGTCGTCACCGGTGCGCAACACCCACTCGTGCTCCGAGGTGTAGTACAGGTCGGCTGGGATCTCGCTCACGGCGCTCCTTATTGTCGGGCTGGTTTGTTGCTGTGCTCACTTGACGGGCTGAGCGTATTGGCGAGGTTTCGGTTGCCGCAAGGCGGTGACGTCGACTCGCTCGGCCTGTTGTACCACCATCGTGCCGCCGACCCGCTTGACGCTGTCCATTGCCCCGCCGGGAATGTTCATCGCCGCCGCGAGCGTCGGCGGATCCCCTATGGCCAGAACCGAATACGGCGGCCGCAGGGTCACGTCGTCGGCGGTCAGCGCACCGGGGGTGCCGACGATCCAGGTGTCGAGCCCGACCCGGACCGCGGATTGCTGATCGCCGCCGCGGATCTCGATGGCCTCCGCGCCGGCCGCGCGCAGCTCGTTGATCACATCGAGCATGGTCTCGGCCGGCACGCCGGGCGCGTTGTCTTCTATGGTGAGCGTCACCCCGGGGCCCGTCGCGGCGACCGTCCCGATCTGGATGGACAGTGCCTCCAACCGGGCCTGGGCGTTCTCGATCGCGGCCTGATCGCTGCTGCCCGAGGCCTGTATCTGTTGGAGGGTGCGCTGCAGGTCCGCCACCTCGGTGTTGAGCGAGCCCTCACGTTGCTGCAGAGAATCCAGCAGCACAAGCAGATCGGCCGGCCGGGCGGTCTCCAGCGAATCCCCGGACTCGTTCTGGCGCACCTGCGTGACGATCGCCATACCCAGCAGGATGCACAACAGGACACCGAGCGCACCGAACACCAACTGCGAACGGGTACGGCGCACGATCCGTAGATTCCGGAACCGGCGGGGTGAGACATCGGCGGGCATCTCGTGGCGACCATGGTGCTCGGCCTGGTGCTCGGCACGCGGTTCGGCCGGGTGCTCGGCATGACGTTCCGGCCGATCCGGTTCGGCCGGTTCGGTTTCCCGTGCGGGCTCGTGGTCGGTCATGTCAGGCGCCGAACAGTCTGCGCCGCAGTGCGGCGGCGTTGCCGAAGATCCGGATGCCGAGCACCACGATGATCGCCGTCGACAACTGGGTACCGACCCCCAGCTGATCGCCGACGTACACGATCAACGCGGCCACCAACACGTTGAACACGAACGACACGACGAAGACCTTGGCGTCGAATATCCGCTCCAGGTAAGCCCGCAACCCACCGAACACCGCATCCAGCGCCGCCACCACGGCGATCGGCAGGTACGGCTCGACAAATTCGGGAACGCTGGGGTGGAACACCAACCCGAGCACGATCCCGAGGACCAGAGCGACGATCCCGATCATCTAACGGTCAATCCTGTGCACGTCAGGCCTATCCAATCTGTTTGGCGAAGTTGACATCTCGTACCGAGACCGCGGGCACGGACAAACCGTCCCCCTCACTCACGTTCACCCCGACCCCGTACGAGGTCTCGAGCAGCCGGAGCCGTTGCAGACCCGGAGTGCGGTCGAACGCGTCGGCCATCCCCTTCGGGGGTCCGATGGCCACAATGGCATACGGACTGGTGATCGGCTGATTGTCGACCAGAATGCCGCCGCCGGCCTGCCGAATCGTGACTCCCGCACCGACCCGGACACCACCCACCGAAACCGCTTCCGCGCCACTGGCCCACAACGAATTCACCACGAGTTGCAGGTCCCGGTCGAGGATGACCTGCTGGGATCCGGCGACCCGTTGCTTGGACACGTCGCTGAGATCCTTGGAGAGGCCTGGGTCGGTGACCGTGACGGTCAGCCCGGGACCGATCATGCCGACGGCGGCCGCCTCGACGTTGGCGGTGTCCAGGCTGCCCAGCAACTGCTGGCCGTTCTCGTCCATGCCGAGCCTGCTGCGCCGTTCGCTGTCCACCTGATCGACCAGGCTGTCACGCTCGGCCACGGCCTTCTCGGCACCGATCTGCGCGGCCCGTACCCGTGCGGCCATGGTGTGCTGGGCTTCCCTGGCGGCAGGTGCCGCGGTCTGCGCCTGCCCGGCCGCCACCGCGAACACCGTGGCGATCGCTGCCGCGCCCACCAGCATCCAGCCGAGGTCGGTGACCCGCCGTCGGGGCCGGTCACCGGATTCACGGGCGGCGGCAGCCGCGGCATAACCGGGATCGAGGTGCTCGGAGAGCAGGGAACGCAACAGTGACGGCACGGGAATGCGCTTGGGCGCGTGGGCCTCGTGGTCGTTGAGCCCCGCCCCCGACTCGTAACCGCCGAGAGTGCTCATGGCCGGCTGACCGGAAGTCGTCGCACCACCATCGCCACCTGGATCAGATAAAGCACAGCGGACCACAGGTACAACGCCACGCCCCACAACAGGAAGGCCCACCCGCAGGCCAGCGCCACCCGGCTCCACGTCGCATCCCACTGCCCGAGCAACACCCAGGGGAAGCCCGACATCAGCGCGAAGGTGGCGGCCTTGCCCAGGTACGTCACCGGCAGCGCGGTCAGGCCCCTCCGGCGCAGCAGCGGAAGTGTCGCGGCCAGCACCGCATCCCGGCCGAGCAGCGTCAGCACGATCCACCACGGCACCACGCCGGCGACCGCCAGCGCGAGCGGAACGGTGACCATGTAGATGCGGTCGACGAGCGGGTCGAGCAGCTCACCCAGCCGTGAGGACTGGTTGGCCACCAGCCGCGCGATCTTGCCGTCGGCCCAGTCGGAGAAGCCGCTGAACATCAGGATCGCGACGGCCCAGCCGTAGGCGTGCGCGCCGAACAGCAACCAGAGGAACACCGGCACCAATACCAGGCGCAGCACACTGAGCGCGTTCGGCACGGTCAGCACACGATTCGATGCGGACGGTGCAGCCCGACTCGCTGCGCTCCTGCCCTCCGAAGCAGGCGCGTGGTCCATGCCTAGAACCTAGCGGAATACACCCGGCAGGCTCAGGGCCGACATGGTGTCGTCGTTGAGCGGGTTGTCGTGAACCATGTAGGTCCACGTCGAGGTCGGACGCGCGAGCTTGGACAGATCGATGCCTGGTTCGTCCTCGATCTCGTCGGCCGTGTCGAAGGTCTGCTGGGCGGCCTCGATGGCGTCGGCGGCCAGCGACGCGAACGCGTCGACAGCCATCCGGTGGAATTCGTCGAGCGGGTTCTGCCGGCCCAGCGCCCGCAGGTGGATGCTCTCGCGGATGTCGGCGAGGAACGCCAGGTGATCACACCAGCCGCGGTCCAGGTGGTAGAGCATGATCAGCCGGCAGATCTTGGTCAGCTTCTCCTCGGCGTCATCCCCGAGTTCCTCGGCGAGCTTGGCGTAGCGCTCCGGCGAACGCGCCTCGAGCTCCTGGCGGGCGGTGTCGGTACGCAGCAGGGTTTCGCGGCGGTCCACGATGATCGCGCGCTGTTGGGCGATCAGCTGGTTGTAGCGCCAGGTGTTGGCGTGCACGTCGAGCAGCCGGCCCTCGGCGACCCGCTGGGCGTGGTCGAGCAGACCGGCCGCCTTGGGCGCCAGGATCCGGCCGTCCTCGTCGGTTTCGGTCGGCAGCTTGGTGTCGTCCAGATGGGCGGCCACCACCTCGTCTTCCCAACTGGAGAAGAACACCGACGAGCCCGGGTCGCCCTGACGGCCGGCGCGGCCGCGCAGCTGGTTGTCGAGGCGCTCGGTGTGGTGGCGACCCGTGCCGACGACATGCAGCCCGCCGAGGTCGGCCACCTTCTCCTTCTCCGCCGAATCGTCACCGACATCTGATCCACCCAACCGGATGTCGGTGCCGCGACCGGCCATCTGGGTGGACACGGTGACCGAGCCGAGCTTGCCCGCCTCGGCGATCACCGCTGCTTCCTCGGCGTCGTTCTTGGCGTTGAGCACGGCGGCCGGGACGCCGGCCTTGACCAGCCTGCGGTGCAGATCCTCGGACTCCGCCACGTCGTGGGTGCCGACCAGCACCGGCTGACCGGTCGCGTGCACCTCGGCGATGTGTTCGACGATCGCGTGGTTCTTGGCCGCCTCCGTGAGGTACACCCGGTCGGTTTCGTCCTCGCGGACGTTGGGCTTGTTCGAGGGGATCGGAGACACGCCGAGCTTGTAGAACTGGCGGAGCTGCTCGCCGGCGGCCAGCGCGGTACCCGTCATGCCGCACACGGTGGGATAGCGGTTGATCAGCGCCTGCACCGTGATGGTGTCCAGCACCTCGCCGGTCTCGGTGGTGTCGATGCCTTCCTTGGCCTCGACGGCGGCCTGCAGGCCGTCCGGCCAGCGCTGCAGGGAGGCGATCCGCCCTCGCGACGCGTTGATCAGGTGCACGGCGCCGTCCCGGACGATGTAGTGCACGTCGCGCTGCAGCAGGATGTGCGCGTGCAGCGCCACGTTGACCTCGGTCAGGGTGGTGGCGACGTGCTCCTCGGAGTACAGGTCGATCCCACCGAGCTTGGATTCGAGGCGCCGCGCACCCTCTTCGGTGAGGTGCACGTTGCGGTTGTCGTCGTCGGTGGCGAAGTTCTCGTGCGCGTCGGGTCCGCTGATCAGGTCGCCCACCATGCGGATCACCTCGACGCGCGGCTGCTCGCGATGGCTGGTGCCGGCCAGCACCAACGGCACCAGTGCCTCGTCGACCAGCACCGAGTCGGCCTCGTCGATCAGCGCCACGTCCGGGTTGGGTGACACCAGGTCGGCGACGTCGGTGACCAGCTGATCGCGCAGCACGTCGAAGCCGATCTCGTTGACCGAGGCGTAGGTGACGTCGCTTTCGTAGGCCGCCCGACGCTGCTCGGCGGTGGAATCGGCGGTGATCCAGCCGACCGTGAGCCCGAGCGCCTCCAGCAGCGGGCTCATCCACTCGGCGTCACGACGGGCCAGGTAGTCGTTGATGGTGATGACGTGCACGTGGCGCCCGCCGATGGCGTAGCCGGCCGCCGCGATCGCCCCGGACAGGGTCTTACCCTCGCCGGTGGCCATCTCGACCACGTCACCGGCCAGCATGCGCAGCGCCGCGAGCAGCTGCACGTCGAACGGGCGCAGCCCGGTGGTGCGCTCGGCGGCCTCCCGGGCGAGCGCCAGGAACTGTGGCATGTCGGCCGACGCGGCCAGGTCCTTCAGCTCGAGCAGCTTGGCGGCCTTCGTGAGCTGCTCGTCGTCGAGCTTGGCAGCCTTCTCTTCGAACTCGGCTGCACCTTTGACCTCGGAGAGCGATCGGGCCTGGTTGCGCTCGGTACTGGCCCCCAAAAGCTTCCAGAACTTGCTGCTCAAGCGGCCCGGTTTGGCGGTGGACGTCTTCGGCACATGTTCACGGTACGCGGACGCGGCGGATCACTTTGTGTGTGACCCCGAACAGGATCGGCGCAGCACGCCGGGGACACCGTCCCACCGGGCTCATGCCAGTTGGTGGGGGTACTTTGCCCGCATGGAGATGTTCAGTCCGACACTCGACTGGGGCAGCGAGCTTCTGACGTCGCTGGTGTGGATCGCCAAAGGGTGGCTGATCGCAGCGGTGTCCACGATGGTGATCCTGGTCCTGATCGCCCGGTTCACCGAGTGGGGCAGGCAATTCTGGCGCGTCACCCGCGGATATTTCGTCGGCCGGGACAGCGTGATCGTGTGGCTGTGGCTGGCGGGCCTGCTGCTGTCGGTGATCACCGGCGTACGCCTGTCCGTGCTGTTCAGCTTCTATGGCAATGACCTGATGACCAGCTTCCAGGTCATCGCGGCCGGCCTGGGCAGCGGCAACGAGGCCGTGCGGCAATCGGGCAAGGACGGCTTCTGGCTGGCGATGACGGTGTTCGTCATCCTGGCGATCCTCAACGTCGCGCAGATCATGCTCGACCTCTTCATGACGCAGCGGTTCATGTTGCGCTGGCGGGCCTGGCTCACCGACCGGCTCACCGGCGACTGGCTCGACGGCAAGGCGTACTACCGGTCGCGCTTCATCGACGACACCATCGACAACCCTGATCAGCGCATCCAGACCGACATCGACATCTTCACCGCGGGTGTCGGGCCACTGCCCAACAGCCCGAACAACACCTCCGGCTCAACCCTGCTGTTCGGTGCGATCAGCGCGATCGCTTCGATGATTTCGTTCACCGCGATTCTGTGGAATCTCTCGGGCGAGATCACCCTGCCACTGGTGGGAATCGAGTTGCCGAGGGCGATCTTCTGGATCGGCGTCATCTACGTCCTGTTCGCCTCGGTCATCGCCTTCTGGATCGGCCGCCCGATCATCTGGCTGTCGTTCAACAACGAGAAGTACAACGCGGCGTTCCGTTACGCCCTGGTGCGCCTGCGCGATGCGTCCGAGGCGGTGGCGTTCTACCGTGGCGAAATCGCCGAGCGCACCGGCCTACGCCGGCTTTTCGCACCAGTCGTCGCGAACTACAAGAAGTACGTGAACCGCATGACGGGATTCCTGGGATGGAACCTCTCGGTGACCCAGGCTCAGGAGCCCCTCCCGTACCTGGTCCAGTTTCCGCGGTTCCTCAGCGGTGAGATCACGCTGGGCGCTCTCACTCAGACCGCGACCGCCTTCCGCGAGATTCTGACGGGCTTGTCGTTCTTCCGAAACGCCTACGACAACTTCGCCGGGTACCGCGCGGCGATCATCCGTCTGTACGGCCTCGTCGTCGCGAACGAAGAGGGCAGGGCCCTGCCCGAGGTAACCACCACGCCATGTGTGGACGGGACGGTGCGACTCACCGACGTCGAGGTCCGCACGCCTGACGGCCGCCAGCTGATCAACCCGCTCGACCTGCACCTGCAGGTGGGCGACACGCTGGTGATCACCGGCCCCTCCGGCAGCGGCAAGACCACCCTGCTGCGCAGCCTCGCCGAGTTGTGGCCGTTCACGTCGGGCACACTGACCCGCCCGTGCGGCCCGAACGAGACGATGTTCCTGTCTCAGCTGCCGTACGTCCCGCTCGGTAACCTGCGGGCGGTGGTCACCTATCCCGACGAAGTCGGGGCCGTCGACGACGAGACGCTCAAGCGGACTCTGGACGAGGTGGCGCTGGCACACCTGGTCGGCCGGCTCGACGAAGTCCAGGACTGGGCGAAGGTGCTGTCTCCCGGTGAGCAGCAACGGATCGCGTTCGCGCGGATCCTGCTCGTCAAGCCCAAGGTGGTGTTCCTCGACGAGTCGACGTCGGCACTCGACGAAGGCCTCGAGTTCATGCTCTATCAGCGGGTGCGCACCGAGCTGCCCGACACCATCCTGGTCAGTGTCAGCCACCGCACCACGGTCGAGCAGCACCACACTCACGAGCTCGAACTGCTCGGCGACGGTGAATGGCGGCTGGGCCGGGTGGAAGACGAGGACGAAACGGCGAACCTGGTCAAGCACACCTGATCAACCAACCGGGAGCAGCCATTCCCGGTAACTTCCCGGGGTATGGAGATGTTCACCCAGTCACTGGACTGGGGCAACGAGATCCTGGCGTCGCTGTGGTGGGTCGCCAAAGCGTGGGCGATCGGCGCGGTGGCACTGGTGGCGGTGCTGGCCGTGCTGGCCCGCGTCACCACCTGGGGCCGTCAATTCTGGCGGGTCAGCGGCGGGTATTTCATTGGGCGCCAAAGCCTTCCGGTGTGGGCACTGCTTGCGGTGTTGCTGTTGTCGGTGATGGTCTCGGTGCGCATGGATGTGTTGTTCAGCTACTACCTGAACGATCAGACCACGGCACTGCAGGTGGCATTCTCCGGTGCGGGGTCGGGCAATGAAGCGGTGCGCCGCTCGGGAATTGACGGTTTCTGGCAGTCGATCCTGATTTTCGGGCTGTTGATGGCGGCCGACATCACCCGCACCTTGCTCGACCTGTATCTCATGCAGTACTTCATCATTCGCTGGCGGGTGTGGCTCACCGACCGGCTCACCGGTGACTGGCTCGATCAACGGGCCTACTACCGCGGCCGGTTCATCGGCGGCTTCGGCGGTACCCCGATCGACAACCCGGATCAGCGCATCCAACAGGACATCGATGTCTTCACCACCGGCACCGGACCCGAAACCAACACGCCCACCGTGGCGACGGCCCAGACGCTGTTGTTCGGATCGGTCTATTCGCTCGTCTCCGTGGTCGCGTTCACCCCGATCCTGTGGAATCTGGCCGGGCCGTTGACGTTTCTGGGTGTGACGGTACCCAAGGCGTTGTTCTGGATCGCGCTGCTGTGGGTGGCGATCACCACCGTCGTGGCGATCTGGATCGGCAGGCCGATCATCCGGTTGACGTTCCGCAACTCGCTCACCAACGCCGCGTTCCGGTACGCACTCGTGCGGGTCCGCGACGGCGCCGAGGCGGTCGGTTTCTATCACGGCGAACGCACCGAACGTGGCACGCTGGCAGCTCGTTTCGCCCAGGTGATCGCCAACTACCGGAGGCTCGTCCTCCGGGGGGTGGCGTTCCTCGGCTGGAACCGCTCGATCAACCAGATCATCGAACCTCTCCCGCTGATCATCCAGGCGCCCCGGTTGTTCGCCGGGCAACTGACCTACGGCGACGTCCTGCAGTCGGCCAGCGCGTTCAGCCGGGTGCAGAGTTCGTTGAGCTTCTTCCGTTCGGTGTATGACGCGTTCGCCGGGTACCGAGCCGCGATCATCCGGCTGGACGGCCTCGTCACCGCGAACGAACAGGCAAGGGCCCTACCACGATTGGACACCGGCGTGAGCTCCAATGGCGGCGTCGAGCTCGAGGACGTCGAGGTGCGGTCGCCCGACGGTGGCCTGCTGCTGCAGGATCTCGACATGCGGCTGGCGCCCGGGGATTCGCTGGTGATCACCGGGCCGTCCGGCACCGGGAAGACGACCTTGCTGCGCAGCCTGGCCCGGCTGTGGCCGTACGGCTCGGGGACGGTGCGCTATCCCGAGCGGGGTGGGGTGATGTTCCTGTCCCAACTCCCCTATGCCCCGCTGGGCGACCTGCGGACCGTGATCTGTTATCCCTCGCCCGCCGGCACGTACGACGACGCCGCCATCCGGGCCGCACTCGACGCAGTAGCCCTGGGAAACCTCACCTCTCGGCTGGACGAGGACGCCGATTGGGGCAAGGTGCTGTCCCCCGGCGAACAGCAACGGATCGCGTTCGCCCGGGTACTGCTCGCCAAGCCGCACGCGGTGTTCCTCGACGAGGCCACCTCGGCGCTGGACGCCGGTCAGCAACACGCGTTGTACACAAGGCTGCGGGCCGAGTTACCGGACTGCATCGTGGTGAGCATCAGCCACCGAGACAGCGTCAACAAGTTCCACGACCGCCGCCTGGAACTGCTCGGCGACGGTCGGTGGCAGCTGGCTCCCGTCGGCTAGCGTGTGGCCGCGTGGGCTCCGGCGCGGCGGCCGAAGAACGACCCCTCACCGAGTTGCACGCCGCTGGCGTATCCCTCACCGTCCTGCGCGATGTTGGATGCGCAGGCGCCCGCCGCGTACAGACCGGTGATGACGCTGCCGTCCGCACGCAGCACCTCACCGTCGAGCGAGACCGTGAGCCCACCCATCGTGAATCCGGAGTACATCGCGATGCCGAGGGACAGGTCGAACGCGGCATACGGTCCGGTGTCCTGGGCCGCGATGTACTCGGGTTGCTTGTGGAAGTCGGGATCCTCGCCCGCGGCGGCGTTCTCGTTGTAGCGCTGCAGGGTCGCCGCCAGGTTTCCGGCCGGAATGCCCAGGGCCTCTTCGGCTTCGGCGATCGTCTCGTAGCCGTCGATGAACTGGATCAGCGGCATGGCCGGCATCTCCATGTGCGCCTCGTCGACGATGAGGTACGCCTGCTGATCGGGCTGCCGCAGGACGAACGCCGAGGTGCGGGAGTGATAGGAGTCCTCGGTGACGAAGCGCTGCCCCTGGTTGTTGACGATGACGCCGGTCAGCAGGATCTCCGGAGGATAGGCCGCGGCCGTGATGAACAGCTGGTCCATCCCGTTGGCGACGCCCCCGGCCGAGACTCCCATCCGGATACCGAGGCCATCGTCATTCGGGTTGCCCAGGATGTAGGGCTCGACCTCACCGTGGTGCTTGGTGCGGCGCTTGCGGCCGAGCGCCGGCGTGTACTCGGCGACCATCTCGGGGTTCATCGCAAAGCCGCCGGCGGTGATGATGACCGATTTCGCCTTCACACAACCGGTTTCGCCGAAGTGCTTCCACTTCACGCCGACCACCGAACCGTCGTCGACGATCAGGTTGGTGCCCCCGACCTCGTAGCGGATGGTGACGCCCAGCTCCTCGGCGCGTTTGAGCAGCAGGTCGATCACCATCGCGGCGCCGCCCAGTTCGCCGGGTACCGGCACCGAGTGGCCGCGGGGGGCGGGCTTGGCCTGTTCGGTGAACGGCCACACCTTCTCGTTGCCGGTGTAGGACAGGCCCTCGGTTCCCGGTGGCACCACGACCTTGCCCGGGTAAAAGCTGCGCTCGAACTGGAAGCCAAGTGCCTCAAGCCAATCGAAGTGTTCGACGCTTCCGTCGCAGTAGGCGCGGATCTTCTCCAGATCGGGTTCGCGCGAGACCGCGACCAGGTACTTGTACATCTCATCGGCGGTATCGGGATGGCCGGTGGCCTCCTGAACTGCGGTTCCGCCTCCGAGGTAGAAGTGCCCGCCGGCCATCGCGGTGGTACCTCCGGCCGCGGCGGCCTTTTCCAGCACCAGCACCCGAGCCCCGAGCGCAGCGGCGCTGACCGCCGCGCATCCTCCGGCGATGCCGAATCCGACCACCACCACGTCGAATTCGTCGGACCAGGATTCCACGTCCGCGGCCTTGACGACCTCGGGGATTTCCTTCACTGCTGCTCCTGTTTCACATACTCGAAGTACGCCCGGATCTCGGGCGGAATGTAGGCGATCTCCAGATACGGCACCCCTGCGTCGGGGGCCGAGAGGTAGGCGAATCTCATCCCCCCGGGCATCTCCCCCTGGCACACCACGGGTGTCCCGTCCGCCTCGGCGGCCCGCAGTTTGTCATCGAAGGTTTCCAGGTCGGGCGCCTCGATGCAGATGTGGTGCAGACCCGGCCCGTGCCGATCCAGGAACTCCGTGTAGACGCTGCGCCCACCGGCCGGTGCGATGAGCTCCAGTTGGGTGTCGCCGGCATAGCTGAGCGAGATGTCGGCCGTGAAATCGGCGGGTTCACCTCGGTAGCTACAGGTCTCGGGCCCGAAGTGCACTGCGGGCATACGCACCCACCGACGCGCACCGAGCAGGGAGCTCAGGGTGCGTTCGGTGGCGTCCAGATCGTCCGTCACCCAGGCAATCTGGACAGGTGTCTGACTAAACATCGCCATGAGAATATCGCCCACCTGGCGCGAAAGCTAGAACGTGTTCTAGTTCATGTCGTGTCGGGGCGGGCCGCCCCCGATTACCCGCCGGCCAGGTTGGATACCGCGCCGGCCGCGGGCGGGGTCTCACCGCGCGCCTGCCCGCTGGCGTTCTGCCAGGAGACCGCGGCCGGGTAGTTGCCCCAGGTGCTGTTGAACATCCCGACGATGGCGGCCCGACCATCGGGCGTGATCACGTACACCGGCCCGCCGGAATCGCCCTTCTGGCTGACCACCCCGTTGGCCATGGTGAACCAACCGTTGTTGACGGCTTCGATCGTGCCGCAGCTCTCCCCCGTGACCACGCCGAAGTGGCAGATCGGCAGGCCCGGCGCGGGCTGCACCGCCGGGTCTTCCACCAGCATCCGTCCACCCGGCAGGATGTTGTTGACCGCGACGTCGCCGGCCAGCTGAATGGTCTCCCAATCGGAGATCATGTGGTTGGTGTCGACCGTGGCACCGTCGGGGGTGTTGTCCCGGAACGCCCCCTGATGCCCGATGAAGTTGCCGTCGCGGTCACCCACCGGTCCATCACCCCGGCAATGCCCCGCGGTGAACGCGATCCGGCTGAACGGATCGACGAAGCCGAGCGTGCACACATTGGTGCCCTGGCGAATCTCCATTCCGGGGTACACCAGCGAACCCGCGGCCGTCGCCACGGGCGCCGGGCCCATCAGCAAAGCCGCCACCGGAATCGCGGCGAACGCCCGCATCACACCCCCAAGCCACTGCACGGCCGGCCTCCCTCGTTGTACGGACGTGGTGACCGTCACCCTACCGACATCGGCTGTGGTCCCACCGCAACTTCGCAACCCGGGCCGTACTCCGCGCGCGCAAAACGACGACGGCCCGGACCATCAGAGTCCGGGCCGTCGATCGGTTCAGGTCAGGGAATCGTCAAGACCTGGCCAGGATGAATCAGGTCAGGGTTGGCGATGCCGCTGGCATCGGCGATCTGCTGGTACTTGTTGCCGTCGCCGTAGAACCGCTCGGCGATCGCCCACAGCGTGTCGCCGGAGACCACGGTGTAGGTCCGCGGCTCGGGCGCCGGCGGGGGTGGCGGCGGAGCAGCCGGCTCAGGAGCGGCGGCCGGTGCCGGCTCCTCGACGGCGGCCGGGGCGACCTCGGGCTCGGGTGCGGCGGCCTCGGGCGCCGGTGGCGGCGGCTCGGAGGTCTCGGTCTTCGACGACCACGCGGGCCCGTCCGCGGCGTAGAGCACCAGGTTGCGGTCGTCCTGGAGAACCAGCTTGACGTCCTTCTTGCCCTTGGTGTCGGTGTGCCACACGGGCTTCTCGGACGTGTACAGCACGAAGTTTCCGTCGGTCTGCACCTCCGCCCGCACCACGTCCTGGCCGTTGGTGGAAGTCGACCAGACCGCTTGGCCACGCGCCTCCAACACGAGGTTGCCGTCGTCCTGCAACGTCAGCGTGTACGCGCCGTTGTTGGAGGTGAGCGACCCCCCCTTCTCCAGCTTCTGTCCTTCGGTCAGTGTGTCTCCCACGCAATACCCCTTTCGTGACCGTGACCCGGGCTTCGCACCCGGTTCCATCGACCTTACTGACTTGAAGTTTGCTTTGGTGCTATTCGGCTCGCCTCGAATTCAAACGTCACACAAACAATCGGAATCTGGCAGGTGGGCGGGCGAATCCGCCTCTGACCGCGTGTCGCCAATCCAGGCGCGAACCGGACACGTCCGGCGTGCGCGGCCGGACCACACCGTCACCCGCCGCGTACTCCGCCACCCGTACCGCGAATCGTAACGCGCGTCAATTCACCTGTCGGCCAACGGTTCTGACACACGATGGGCGGACCGCCCCTCACCCGACCGGCTGAGATTCAGAAACCGCCGCGGGCTGCCAGCCCGGTGGGCCGAAGACGTAGCCGAACCGGTCGCGCAGGCGGCCGGCGCGCCGCACGTCCCGGGCGATCGCCACGTATTCATGGGTCTGCAGTTTCCAGATGTTGAAGGTGCCCACCGGCTTGGTCAGCCCGTAGTGCGGCCGGAAGACCTCCGGCTGGAACGTGCCGAACATCCGGTCCCAGATGATCAGGATGCCGCCGTAGTTGCGGTCCAGGTACAGCTCGTCGCGGCCGTGGTGCACGCGATGGTGCGACGGCGTGTTGAAGATGAACTCGATTGGCCGCCAGAGCTTTCCGACACGCTCGGTGTGCACCCAGAACTGGTAGACCAGGTTCAGCGAGAAGCTGGCGAACACCAGCCACGGCGGAATACCCAGCAGCGGCAACGGTATCCAGGCCACGATCTCGCCGCTGTTGTTCCATTTCTGCCGCAACGCGGTGGCGAAGTTGTAGTACTCGCTGGAGTGGTGGGCCTGATGCGTCGCCCAGATCAACCTGACCCGGTGGGCGATCCGGTGATAGGTGTAGAACAGCAGATCGACCCCGACGATCGCGATCACCCAGGTGTACCACCGGTCGCCGGGCAGGTGCCACGGCGCCAGGTAGGCATAGATCGCGGCATAGCCGAACAGCGCCAGCAGCTTCCATCCGGCGGTGGTGGCGATCGACACCAACCCCATCGAGATGCTCGCCCACGCGTCGCGGGTGTTGAACGCCCCGGCGGGGGCCCGCTCGGACTCGATGTGCTCCAGGCGTCGCGCCGCGACCCATTCCACGGTCAACAACACCAGGAAGAACGGGATCGCGAAGAACACCGGGTCACGCATCGGTGGTGGCAGAAAGTCCAGGACGGACCGGATCATGTCCATGGTTGAGTCATCCGATCAGCGGAAGTTGAGGATCTGGCTGCCCCAGGCCGCGTGCAGATCGCGGTCCAGGTCGGCGACGGTCTTGTCCTGCTTGTCGATCAGGAGCGTGGCGCGGTCGTCGCGCCGATACGGCCGCCACACCGGTTCGCCCGCGGCGCCCGACGGCTCGCCGGTCGCGGCGAAGTTGACCCACCGGCGGCGCACCCGGCAAGAAACCCCGCGTCCGTGCTTGAGGCCGCCCAGCTTGAACGTCGGATCCTTGGGTCCGGCAACCAGATTCCCCCAGACGTAGGGCAGCTCGGTGGCGTGGGCGGCGCCCAGTCGCAGCAGCCGCAACATCGGCGTGGTGAAGTCGAAGCGGTACAGGTACACCGGGGCGACGGCACTGTGCCCCTCGGCGTACCACAGGGTCGGCATCCGGAACCCGATGTCGCGGGCCAGTCCTAACCCGATCGCCTTGGGCCGTAACCCCGCGTAGGCGGAGGTGATCTGGGCTTCGGTGGGCAGCTGCAGGCCGGGTTGTTCGGCCGCGATCGCGTTGAACATCGACCGCAGGGCACCCGGCGTGATCGGCATCAGCGGCGACTTCATCCACCGGAACACCGTCGCTTCGTGTTCGTTCGTGCCGATGATCAGCGGCACCGGGTGGCTGCGGCCGGCGCGGGCGGATGCCACCGGATAGTCCGGCACCACGTCGCCGTCGACGACGGGCGCGAACGCCAGCAGCCCCGGCGTCTGCCGCGGCACCTCGTCGAACACGTCCTTGGCCGCTGCCAGCAGCGCGGGCATCGGTGTGTCCGCCAGTCGCGCCACCTCGTCCCGGTCGATCCCCAGCCGCCCGAGGTACTGGGCGGCCACCGCACGGGACCGGTCGGCGGCGTACACCGACGTGGCCGGGGAACTCTGCGCGATCGCGGCGCCGAACAAGCCTTCGGCGGCCGGACACGTCAACAACGTGGTGACGATCCCGCCGCCGGCCGACTCCCCGAACAGGGTGACCCGATCGGGGTCTCCACCGAACCCGGCGATGTTGTCCCGCACCCACCGCAGCGCGAACAGCACGTCGCGCAACCCGAGATTGGTGTCGAAGCGCATACCTTTCGCCGCGGGCTGCCCGTTGAACTCGGACAGGTCCAGGAAGCCGAACGGGCCGAGCCGGTAGTTGAGGGTGACGATCACGGCGTCGCCTTCGGCGGCCATCACCGCCCCGTCGTAGAGCGGCTGGCTTCCCGAACCGAGAACGTAGGCACCGCCGTGCACCCACACCATCACCGGCTTGGTGTCCCCGGCCTGGGTTCCGGCCGGCGCCCAGACGTTGAGCACCAGACTGTCCTCGCCCTGGCGGCCGCCGAGATCGATGGGCAGCCGCGGATCGGTGATCTGCGGGCACACCGGGCCGGCTCCGGACGCGTCGGCGACCTCAGACCAGCGGGCCGGCGGTTGCGGTGCCCGCCAGCGCAATTCGCCGAGCGGCGCGGCCGCGTAGCGAATCCCCGACCACTTCGTGGCCGTTCCGTCGTCGGTTCCGCGGACCGGACCGTAGGTGGTCTCGACGACGGGGCCGCCACCGGCGGTCATGTGCGCGCCCGATCGTCGGCACCCGGACAACCCCAGGTGCGCAGGCGTGTCGGATCGGGCATACGGACTCCTCGATGACGCTGAGCGAACTCCCCCACGGTACCCACCGGCCTGGTCCGGATGCCTCGGCCGGACCTCGGATAGGTTGGTCCGGTGCGAAGGTGGGCGTTGTTGATCGCGGCCGTCATCACCGAGGTCACCGCCACACTGTCGCTGCGGGCATCCCAGGACCATGCGGGTTGGCTGGTGCTGGTGGTGGCGGGATACCTGGCCGCATTCGCGTTCTTGACGCTGGTGCTGCGGGCGGGCATGCCGGTCGGCGTTGCCTACGGCATCTGGGGTGCGCTCGGAACCGCGGCGACCGCCGTACTGGCCGCGATGTTGTTCGGCGACCCGTTCACCTGGCCGATCGTGGCCGGTATCGGTTTGATCATCTCGGGTGTGCTGCTGGTCGAACTCGGATCGCACCCGCGCGAGGCCGAATCATGATGTGGCTGGCGCTGGCCGGCGCGATCCTGGTCGAGGTGTTCGCCACGCTCGCGCTGCGCGCCTCGGACGGGTTTCGCCGCCGGGCCTGGATCGCCCCCGTGGTGGCCGGCTACGTGACGTCGTTCTATCTGCTGTGGCTTGCCCTGTCGTGGGGCGTGCCGGTCGGCATCGCGTACGGCATCTGGACCGCCTGCGGGGTTGCCCTGGTCGCCCTCATCGCCAGGTTCCTGTTCAAGGACCCACTGACCCCGGTGATGATGCTCGGGATCGCGCTAATCGTGTCGGGTGTGTTCACGATCGAGCTGGCCGGCGTCGGGCCGTAATCCGGATTCGGACCCGGACCGTCGCGGCAGCACACCGGCCAGCAGCGCGGCGACCACGCCCGCCAACGGCACCACCAGCAGGCCCACCCGCAGCCCGGCCGCATCGGCGACCAGTCCGACCAGCAGTGGCGCCCCGAAGAAACCGACCCGCATCAGCCAGGTGACCGCCGTCAGTCCGGTGCCCGGGCGCAGGCCCGGCAACCGGTCGGCGGCGTGCATCGCGGCCGGCACCAGGGTGGCCACCCCCAGCCCCGCCAACGCGAACCCGGCGATGGTGGTGGCGATACCCGGGAAGGCGAGTGCCATCCCCATTCCGGCGGCCGTGACCAAGCCGCCCACCCGGGCCACGGCGGCTTCGCCGAACCGGTCGACCAGCCGGTCACCGGTCAGCCGTCCCACGAACATGAACCCCACCAGGGCGATGTAACCGAATACCGCCACCGCCGGGGGTGCGTGCAGGGTGTCGCGCAGATACAACGTCGCCCACGAGCTGCCGGCGTCTTCGACCGTGGCGCCGGCAACGGCGATGAGCACCAGCGCCAGCAGGATCAGGTAGACCCGCGGCCCGGCCCGGCGGCCCTCCGCGGTGCGGGCGGCGGGGTGGTCCTCGTGGTCGGGCCCCGACAGCAGGTAGCGGTGGGCGATCAGGGCGACCACGCTGAACAGCACGGCGATCCCGGCCAGATGGATGCTGCGCGGGATGGCCAGGGCGATCGCCCCGGCGCCGGTGAGGCCGCCGAGGATCGCCCCCGCCGCCCACACCGCGTGCAGCGAGTTGATGATCGAGCGCCCGTGCGCGCGCTGCACACGCAGTCCGTGGGCGTTCTGCGCGACGTCGACCACCGAATCGCAGGCCCCGGCCAGAAACAGGGCGGCGGCCAGCATCAGCGGGGTGGTCGACAGACCCGCGGCGACGACGAAAACGGCCAGCGCCACGGTGCCGAACACCCCGACCCGCGCGCTGTGGAAACGCCGGATGAGTGTTGCCGCGGTCAGGCCCGCGACCAGAGCGCCGCCGGAGAACGAGGCGACGGCCGCGCCGTACACCGCATTGCTCAGGCCCAGATCGGTCTTGATCTCCGGGTACCGCGGCAACAGGTTGGCGAAGAGCGCCCCGTTGGTCAGGAAGAGCGCTCCCACCGCGATCCGGGCCCGACGCAGGACGGCGGCGTCACGCTGGTCTGAGAGCGGCCCGGATACCACTGAGGCGACATTACTTCGTGCCGCGGCGCTCAGCGGACCGCCGACACCAACCGCTCGCTGACCTGCCACAGGTCGGCGGCCTTGGCCAGATCGTAGGAGTCGCGCGAGGACCGGATGCGGCGGGTTCCCTCGAAGTATTCCCCGGTGATCCCTTCGAGCGCCGGGTCGGCGACGAGCGCGGCCAGATTGGCGCCCGAGCGGCGGGAGCTGTTCACATTGGGCAGGATTCGCAGTGCGGGCATGAGCAGCCGCCAGGCCAACCGTTGCACCGGCGGATAGTCCCGGGCCAGCCCCGAACCGGGCATCAGGCCCGGATCGAAGGCGGTGACCGTGACCCCGCGCGCCCCGTGTCCCAGCCGCCGATCCAACTCGTAGCTGAACAGCAGGTTGCACAGCTTCGAGGTGGTGTAACGACGCCGGCCCTCCCCGCCGGTCAGGCCGCCCGGCGGCGGGCGCAGCAGCTCGTCGGCCTGGGTGTAGCGCGGCGCCGGCATACCGGTGAACTTGGCCGGATCGTGGGTGCCACTGCTGACCACCACGATTCGGGCCGGGGCGGCCAAGGTGTGCAAGGTCTGCTGTACCAACGCGAAATGACCGAGATGGTTGACCCCGAACGTCATCTCGTAGCCGTCGGCCGTGGTCGCGGCGCCCGCGACCACCTGCAGTCCGGCGTTGCACACCAGTGCGTGCACCGGCGGTACGTCCAATCCCGGCAGTCGGTCGGCGAAGTCGCGCACCGATCGCAGCGAGGCGAGATCGAGTTCGGCGACGGTGGTACGCCCAGGGTGGTCGAGTCTCGCCGCCGCGTCGTCGCCCCGCGCCGGGTCACGCACGGCCAGCAGCACATGCCAGCCCGGATCGGATTCCAGCAACGTCCGCGCACATTCGAATCCCAGCCCGGTGTTGGCGCCGGTGATGATCGCGGTCTTGTCGGTCATTGCTCCTCCAGAAGGATCGGGACCATGGCGGTGACGGCTTGCCACAGCCTTCGATACATGCGCGTCACATCGGTGCTGTCCGGCTCGAGGTGTCGGGCGAAGAACACGCCGTCGGACTGCGCGACCGCGAACGCGGTGAGTTCGGCCACCACCCGCGCACTCCGGCGCGCCGGAAGTCCGGCGGGTAGCAGCTGACGCACGGCGGCGGCGAACCGCGCGATCGCGGTGTCACGCACCCGGCGCACCACCTCGGTCACCGTCGGGTCATCACTGCGCTCCAGGGACAGCAGGTAGAGGAACCTGAGGAACTCGGGCCGCTGTGACTGCAGTTCGGCAAGGACTGCCAGCTGTTCGTCGATGGTGCCGCCGCCGGGTATCGCGGCGAAGAAGCGTTCGGCGCCACGTTCCATCACGGCGGCGAGGACGCCGTCCTTGGACCCGAAATGCCAGTAGATGGAGCTGGCGGGCAGCCCGCAGGCCTGACGGATGTCGCTGATGGAGGTCGCGGCGAAGCCGCGGGAGGCCATCAGTTGCTCGGTGGCGTCGAGAATCTGCTCCCGCGAGTCCGCGCCCTGCTGCTGTCGGCGGGTGGCTGGTGTGCTCATCCGAACCTCTCTGTAAGGATCGTTACAGACAGGCTAGCAGTTTGGCGCGTGGCACGCTGAGGCCGTGACGCCGAACGCCATCGCCGACGATCTGATCGGGCTGTTCCCGCCGGGCACGCGGCAGGACACCGACGGCACCCTGATGATCGGTGGCTGCCGACTGGACGACCTGGCCGCGCAGTTCGGCACGCCGGCCATCGTGGTGGACGAAGGCGCGTTGCGGCGGCGGGCCGGCGACTACCTTGCGGCGTTCCGCGACCGCTGGCCGCGTAGCGATGTGGCGTTCGCATCGAAGGCGTTCCCCTGCACCGCCGTTCAACGCGTGATGGCCGAGGAGGGACTGCACCTCGACGTCGCCGGCGGCGGCGAGATCTTGTCGGCCGTCAAGGCGGGTGCCGACCCTTCCCGGCTGGTGCTGCACGGCAACGCCAAGAGCGACGAGGAGCTGACGCTGGCCGTCGAGCACGGCGTCGGTCTTGTCGTGGTCGACAACTTCGACGACATCGACCGGCTCGAGCGGATCGTAGGCTCCGGCCGCCTTCCGAACAGAAGCCAACCGTGTCTGGTCCGAGTCGTTCCGGGCGTGGAGGCCGCCACCCACGCCTCGCAGGCCACCGGTCATGCCGGCTCGAAGTTCGGCCTGATGCCCGAGGACGCCCGCGCGGCGATCGCCCGGATCGAGGCCGCCCCGCGACTGCGGCTCGACGGGGTGCACACCCACGTCGGCTCCCAGCTGCTGAACGTCGAGCAGCTGGCGGCCGCGGTGGAACCGATCGCCAGGCTCGGCACCTTCGAGGTGTACGACCTCGGCGGCGGGCTCGGGGTGCGCTACACCTACGACGAGCACCCGCCCAGCTTGGACGACTACGCCGAGGCCATGGTGGGTCAGGCCCGCACCCTGCTGCCGGAAGGCAGCCGGATCATCGTCGAACCCGGCCGCAGCATGGTCGCCGACAACGCGTGCACGGTATACCGGATCACCACCGTCAAGCGTGGTGTCGTCACGCACGTGGCGGTGGACGGCGGCATGGGCGACAACCTCGAGGTGTCACTCACCGGCCAGCGTTTCGAGGCCACGATCGCCGACCGGGTGGGCGGCGGTGAGGGGGTGACCGTCGTCGGCAGACACTGCGAATCCGGTGATCAGCTCGTCGATGGTGTGCCGCTGCGCGAACCGAAGGTCGGCGATCTGTTGGCGGTACCGGTCACCGGCGCGTACTGCTACACCATGTCGAATCAGTACAACGGAGCTCGCCGGGTGCCGGTTGTGTTCGCGCACAACGGAACTGCACGGCTGGTAGTGCGCCGTGACACCTGGGCGGACCTGCTGGCCCGGGATGTCGACTGACACGATCGCGTTCCGGACGCCAAGATTGGCGTCATGAACGCACCGTCCCCGGCCTTGCTGGAGCTGGCCCGCCGCCACGGCGTGGCCGCGGAGTTCGACAACTGGACCGGCCGGCGCACCGCCGTCGCCGAGTCGACGCTGATCGCCGTGCTGCGGGCGCTTGGCGTGCCTGCCGAAACCGAAGCGGAACGGACCGACGCGCTTGCGGCGCACGACCGCCGGTACTGGGAACGCCGCCTGCCGCCCATCGTGACCGGACGGGCCGGGGTGGCATCGACCTTCTGGGTCCATGTCACCCACGGCGACCCCGCCGACGTCACCGTGATCCTCGAGGACGGCGCCGAGCGCGGCGGCCTGCGGCAACTGGAGAACAACCGGCCCCCGTACGACCTCGGGGACCGCCGGATCGGTGAGGCCACCTTCGAGCTGCCGCCGGACCTGCCACTGGGGTATCACCGGTTGAGGCTGCGGGTCGGCGAGTTTCACACCGAGACCCCGGTGGTGATCTCCCCCGCCACCTTGGAGCCGCCAGCCCGGCTCAACGGGCGGCGAGCCTGGGGCCTGGCCGTCCAGCTGTACAGTGTTCACTCCCAGAATTCCTGGGGCACAGGTGATCTCACCGATCTGAGCGATCTCGCCGTGTGGTCGGCCGGCGCCCACGGAGCGGGGTTCATCCTGATCAACCCGCTGCACGCGGCCGCTCCCACGGCGCCGATGGAGCCGTCGCCGTATCTGCCCACCTCACGGCGCTTCGGCAATCCGCTCTACCTCCGGGTGGAGGCGATTCCGGAGTTCGCCGCGCTGCGTCACCGCGGGCGGATCCGCAAGCTGCGCGCGGCGGTCAATGAGCGCGCCGGCCGGCTCCCGACCATCGACCGAGATGCGGCCTGGCAGGCGAAACGGAGCGCGCTGGAGCAGGTGTACCGGGTCGAGCGCTCGGCCGGCCGCGAGCTGGCCTACACCGCCTACCGGCATCGGCAGGGGCGCAGCCTGGACGACTTCGCGGTGTGGTGTGCGCTGGCCGAACGGCATGGAAACGACTGGCACACCTGGCCTACCGCCCTGCGGCACCCGACGAACCCGGAGGTCGCGGCGTTCGCCGCGGCCAACCCGCAGGCCGTCGACTTTCATCGCTGGTTGCAGTGGGTGCTCGACGACCAGCTCACCGCGGTGCAGGCCACGGCGGTGCAGGCCGGCATGGAACTGGGCGTCATGAGCGATCTGGCGGTCGGCGTCGACCCCGATGGTGCCGATGCCTGGGCCCTGCAGGACGTGTTGGCGCTCGGGGTCACCGGGGGCGCACCGCCGGACGAGTTCAATCAGCTGGGCCAGGACTGGTCCCAGCCCCCGTGGCGGCCGGACCGTCTGGTCGAGCAGGCCTACGAGCCGTTCCGGGCGCTGGTCAACATGGCGCTGCGGCACTCCGGCGGCGTGCGCATCGACCACATCATCGGCATGTTCCGGCTGTGGTGGATTCCCGAGGGCGCCGCACCGACCGAGGGCACCTATGTGCGCTACGACCACGACGCCATGATCGGGATCATCGCGTTGGAGGCGCACCGGGCCGGCGCCGTCGTCGTCGGCGAGGACCTGGGCACGGTCGAACCGTGGGTGCGCGACTATCTGCGCGAGCGGGGCCTGTTCGGCACCTCGATCCTGTGGTTCGAGGCCGACGAGTCCGGAAAGCCATTGCCTGCCGAACGGTGGCGGGAGTACTGCCTGTCCTCGGTCACCACGCACGATCTGCCGCCGACGCCGGGGTATCTGGCCGGCGCGCATGTGCGTTTGCGCGAGGAACTCGGATTGCTGACCCGCCCCGCCGATCAGGAACTGGCCGCCGACCGGGCCGCCCAGGCGGCGTGGTTGGCCGAATTGCACCGGGCCGGCCTGCTCGACCCGGACTCCGAACCAGATACCGACCAGATCGTGACGGCGCTGTATCGGTACCTGGGCCGGACCCCGTCGAAGCTGTTGGCTCTGTCCCTGGCCGATGCCGTCGGCGAGCTGCGCACCCAGAATCAACCGGGAACCACCGACGAGTATCCGAACTGGCGGATACCGCTGGCAGGTCCCGACGGCCGGCAGCTACCCCTCGAGGAGGTGTTCGTCGACCCGCGGGCCGCGGTGTTGAGCGACGTGATGGCGACGATCACCGGTCACCCGGACCGGGCCGGGATGTAACGCGCGGGGCGTCTGCTCCGGTTTCACATTCGTCACTGCTGCGATATGTTCGCAACCGCACCCGACTGACGGAGTTCACGTGAAGAAGCTTGTTGCGCTCGGCGGCGGTCTGCTCGCCGCCGGTTCGATCGCCCTGATGGCCGCCGGAACCGCCATCTCACAGCCGAGCTCCGCCTCGATCAACGTCGTGGGCGAGCCGTACATGAAGGCGCTGGCGATCCTGAAGAGCCAGGGCATCAAGGCCACCTTCGGCGGCTCCTTCGGTAGTGCCCTGCCGCAGGCGGAGTGCCTGGTCGACTCCCAGAAGGTGAACTCCAGCGGCAAGATGATCCTGACGCTGGACTGCAGCGAGGCTGCCGCCGAGCAGTCCGCCGACGCGGCCGTTCCGGGCGGCCCCCGAGTCGGCAGTAACGGCGTGACCACGGTGACCCCGACCCCGGTGGTCCCGATCGCCGGAGCTCCGGGCGCGGGCACCCCGCCGCCGGCCTGATCCACTCCGGGGCACGACACGAACGGGTAACCCGGTACCGCTGTTCCCACCTAAATCCGTACACTGCTGAGAGTCCACTCATCCCAGGAGGCTCTCGATGTTGCGTCCGCTGCGGTTCGACAATGAGATCGACCCGGGCCCGGTACAGATCCAGGCCCGGAAGGTGCACTTCGATCTCGACGGCATCCCGTTGCACTGGATCCCCGGCCATCCGGTGGCCGCGACGATGGTCAACCTGTTCAACGTGGTGCTGCCGATGGCCGAACACTGGTTCGTCGCGACGTTCAACGAAGCCCTGCCCTATGTGCGCGATCCCAAGCTCGCGGATGACATGCGCGGATTCATCGGCCAGGAGGCCACCCACGCCGAGACCCACGACCAGGTGCTCGACGAGTTCCTGACCGGTCATGGCGTGGACTACCAGCCTCTGATGGCCATGGTCGAGCACGTGTTCACCAAGATGCTGGGCCCGACCGAGTCCACCGACCCCCGCCGCCGGCTGTCCAACCTGTGCGACCGGTTGTGGCTGATCGCCGCCATCGAGCACTACACGGCGGTACTGGGCGACTTCGTGCTGAACTGCACGTGGGAGGACTTCGACGCCGACCCGACGATGACGGACCTGTTCCGCTGGCACGGCAGCGAGGAGGTCGAGCACCGCAGCGTCGCTCATGACGTCGCGGTCTATTTCCAGGACAGCTACTTCAGCCGGGTACGGGCCATGTCGATCGCCGCGACCGCGGTCTACATGTTCTTCCAGCGCGGCTGCTGGGCCATGGTCAAGAGCGATCCGACCCTCGACATCGGCTGGTGGCGGATGAACCGCTTGCGGATGCGCGATTCGAAGCTGGGGCTGCTGCCGAAGTTCTCCCGGATGTTCGGTTCCAACACCCTGGCCTACTGCCGGCCCGGTTTCTCTCCCGAGGAGATGGGCTCGACGGCCCAGGCGGTGGCGTACCTGGCCAGCTCCCCCGCGGCGCGGGCCGCCCACCTGTGAGGGCCGCGGTGATGTCGCCTCTGCTCGCCCGCTACCGTCAGTTGCCACCGAGTGCGTCGGGGCGGTTCCGGCACGATCCGATGCTCGGCTTGGCCGAGGTGTCCATCGCCACCATGTGGGGCGTGAACCGCTTGCTGCGGCGGCCCTCGCCTCCACCGGAACTGGACCGCACGATCGAACTGACCGTGGCGCGCCGCGAGGTGGTGGCCCACGATCAGGATGTCATCGCATTGACGCTGACCGCCGCTGACGGCGGCCGGTTGCCGCGGTGGTATCCGGGTGCGCACATCGATCTGCACCTGGCCAGCGGCCGGGTGCGGCAGTACTCGCTGTGTGGAGATCCCGAGGTGACCGACAGCTATCGAATCGCGGTGCGGCGCATACCCGATGGCGGTGGCGGCTCCGTCGAGGTGCACGACGCCCTGCAGGTCGGCAGCCGGGTGAGCACGCTCGGTCCCCGCAATGCGTTCGCCCTCACGGTGCCCGGCTACGGGTCGCCCACGCAACGGTTCCGCTTCATCGCCGGCGGCATCGGGATCACCCCGATCCTGCCGATGCTCGGCCTCGCCGCACGTATGGGCGTCGACTGGTCGATGGTGTACGCCGGGCGCAGTCGTGACAGCCTGCCGTTCCTCGATGAGCTCGCCCGGTTCGGCGACCGGATCGAGGTCCGCACCGACGATGTCCACGGCCTGCCCGACGCCGAGGAGCTGCTGGGCGACTGTCCCGACGGCACCACCGTGTACGCATGTGGTCCGGCACCCATGCTGACGGGCATCCGGACCGCGCTCACCGGCCGGGACAACGTGGAGCTGCATTTCGAAAGATTCGCGGCGCCACCGGTTGTCGATGGTGCGGAGTTCTCGGTGACCGTCGCCTCCACCGGCGAGACGGTGGCAGTCGGCGCCGACGAGACCCTGCTCGGCGCGTTGGGCCGGGCCGGGGTGAGTGCGCCGTACTCCTGCCAGCAAGGCTTCTGCGGCACCTGCCGAATCCGAGTCCTGCCGAACGCCGACGGGTCGAACGGCTCGGCGCAGCACCGCGATACGTTGTTGACCGACCCGGAACGCGACGCGGGTTATCTGTTGACCTGCGTGTCACGGGCCGAAGCCGGGCACACGCTGACGCTCGATCTCTGAGCGGCTAGCCGTCCGGCGCGGCGCCTTCGCCATACCCGGCCAGTTCCGGCGCGGCCATCAGCTGGTCGAGCAGGGGGCGCTGCCCGGACAGCAGCTTTTCGCGCGCCAGAGCCACCGAAAACCATGCGACACGGTCGATTTCGGGAAATTCGACGAAACGGCCGGACCCCTTCGGCAGTTCGACGGTGAAGGTGTTGCTGACCGCTGCCGCCGGATCGAAATCGCCCTGCACCGCGAACGCGGTGACCACCTTGCCGCCGGCCTGCCGGACCGGGGCGAGGTCGAGGCGCCGGCCGGCGGGCGGCGGCGAGCCGAGTTCCTCGGCGAACTCGCGCTGCGCCGCGAGCCAGGGATCCTCCCCCTCGACGTATTCCCCTTTGGGCACCGACCACGCGCCGGCATCCTTTCGGGCCCAGAACGGCCCGCCCGGATGAGCGATCAGCACTTCCACATCGGTACCCGCGAAGCGGTACAACAGGATCCCGGCGCTCAGCTTGGCCACCTGCTGCACGCTACGCGAGGACACCGACTCGGCGAGGAGAATGCCGAGCGCTACGTCGTGGGTTATGGGTAATCCCAGTCACTTCGGGCCTCGAGTCGCGTCACCGAGTGTGACGCAGCACTCGTACAACATTTTCAAACAGCAGGAATTTAACTCCTGAACTCCCGGTTAACCATTGTGTAACACCCAAAACGGACTAGCGCAGACGCTGGGCGGACAGCCTCCGCCAGTTGGTGGCATGCGACACAACAGAACAAGAAAGAAGGCACCAAAGATGATGAGGCTCGGAATTGCCACAGCATTCGTCGGCGCAGCGGCCGCGGCGGTCATCGGCCTGGCGGGGCCGGCTCAAGCCGCACCGACCGGCCCGGGTAACGCGCAGCAGACCATCAGCGAGCTGCAGGCCAAGGGCTACAAGGTGATTGTCAATCACGTCGGGTCCACGCCGCTGGACAAGGCCTCGGTGGTCGCGGTCCGGCCGGGCCAGACCTACAGCCGGACAGATTCTGGTAACCCCGGTGACAGCTTCCAGACCAACGTCGTAAACAAGACGGTTTACGTGGACGTGAAGTAAGTCCAAACAACGTCAAACATCAAGAAGGGGCACCCTTTTCGGGGTGTCCCTTCTCGGTGTCTGAGGGCGGCGGCCGATTCGGCGCGCGCTAGAGTCGCCAGCGTGCGACGTTTCACCCGGTATGTCGCCTTGGGCGACAGCCAGACCGAAGGACTGTGGGATGGCGACGACACCGTCGGCCTGATGGGTTTCGCCGACCGGCTCGCGGTACATCTCGACGGGCTGTACCCGGGCTTGGGTTATGCCAATCTCGCCATTCGCGGCCACCGCATCGGCGATGTGCTCAACACCCAGTTGCCCACCGCGCTGGCCATGCGACCCGACCTGGTCACCGTGTGCATCGGGATGAACGACGTGACCCGGCCCGGCCGCTCGTTCCACCGGGCGTTGAGCGATCTCGACGGCGTGTACCGCAGCCTCGCGGAATCCGGTGCAACCGTCGTCACCACCACGTTCCCGGACATCACGCAGATCCTGCCTGCGGGCCGGCTGCTCGGGAAGCGGGTGATCCAGATCAACGACGCGATCGTCGAGGCCGCCGATCGGTACGGCTTCCGCCTCGTGGACCTCTATTCGGCACCGTCGATGTGCGATCCGGAAACCTGGAGCCCGGACCGGGTGCACGGTTCGGCCAGGGGGCACGGACTGTTCGCGGCCGCGGCGGCCGAGGCGCTCGGACTGCCTGGCAGCAACCATGATTGGGCACTGGCCACCAGCGCCGACCAGGCTCGGTCGTTCCGGTCCCGGGCCTACTCGCAGTTGCTGTGGACGCAGAACATGCTCATGCCGTGGTTGTGGCGGCATTTCCGCGGCCGGTCCGGCGGTGCCGGCCGATCGCCCCGGCGGCCCGCACTGATGTCACTGAGCGCCTAGTTGAAGCCGAGGATGGACCACGCCAGATCCGCCGGCCCGCCCGTCAGGTTGCCTTCGCCGACCTTGGCCACCATCGCGGGACAGAAGGTGGAGATCGCGATGCCGGTGAACATCGTGGCCGGACCGAGTGACATGCCACCGGTATCGGCGACCTTCGCCGCCACGTCGGCGGCGCTCTGGCCCGGCTCGGCCAGCATCGGGCACACCGACTGACCCATCGCCACGGCCTGGGCCGGGTCTGCGGCGGCCACCCCCGCCTGGCTCAGCGCATCGACGAACGCCTGATCCGCCGGATCGGCGTGAGCCGGAGTGGCGACCACGACCGCCGCGGTACCCATCGCGGCCACGGCCGCGAGCACTCGAGAAGACCGGATCACTGTGCGCTGCATGGCTGGAATCGTACGGGCCGGGCAGATCGGTCGCGGCACCCAGGGTCTCGCCGGATCAGATGCCGCCCCAGGCCGAGTCGAGTTCCTTGGCCACGTCGATCACCTTGGCCTGCTCCGATTCTGGGCTGTCGATCTCGCCGGCCACGTGCGCGGCGATGAACCGTTTGATCTCGGCGTCGACACCAGCCAGGATGCGCAACACCTCGGCGCGCAACGACTTCGAGGTCACATGGATCGAGATGTCGGACGGCCGCGGCTTCTTGACGTCGAGGATCAGCAGCAACGGCTCGGCGGCCAATGCCGAGGCCCGCAACGCTATCTCGCCGAACACCATGAACTTGGGCCGGTCGATACGGAGATCGATCATCATGTCGATCTCCAGCGGTATGCGGATCGAGAACGTGATGGTGTCGCCGACGATGCGGCTCACCCGGGGCTTCTGGATCTTGACCCGCGCGGTGACCTTGGCGATCTTGCCGGGCCCCTGCGCGATGGGACCCATTTCGAACTCGTCGCCGGCGATCGCCCCGATGGCGTCGCCGACCCGGTCCTCGGACACCGCCACCTCGAAGAACCGGCGGCCGAATTCCTCGTAGGTGATGTAAGCGTGGTCAGCCATGATCCTTCTACGGTCTCACGACGACGGGCGGGCACGGTGCAGCCGGGCCGCTGACACGGTTCACGTCGCGTCCGTGTAGTACCGCAGCCGGGTCACCCCGAGCGGGCGCCGCGCGAGGTCGGCGATCAGGACCGCCCGTCGGCCGTCGTCGTCCAGCCCGACCGCCACACTGCTGCCGGAAGCGATCAGCTTGCGCCAGGAGGCCCCTGTTGTTCGTTCCACCAACGCGGATGCGCTCATCGGAGTGTCGTCGCCGGCGCAGACGACGGTGCCGGCCCCGAGCCGCCGTTGGACCGCCACCGCGTCACCGGCGCACAGGTCGTCGAGCAGCCCGGCGATCAGTGACCGGCCCGGCCGGCCCGCGCCGGCCAGGCCCTTCGCGAAGCCGAGAGCGCCGGCGGGCCCCTGGATGCGAAGCAACGCCGCGGCCAGCCGCAGCCCCACCGGCACCGCGCCGAGGCCGGCGCGGGCGAACTGCCCGATCATCGCCGGCAACTCCCAATACGCCTGCAGCTGGGCGATCCGCGGCCCAGCCGGCGCCGGCTCGACGGCGTAGCGCAGGTATGCCGGGATCCGCATGGTCACCGACGGGCTCATGACGACCTCCAGCTCGAGATCGCGGATCACCGTCGAGCCGGCGACGATGTCGGCGTCACGGTGGAAGGTGATGTCCCGCGGGGCGATGAAGGTGTCGTAGAAACGCTCGATCTGGACCGGTCCCCGGTGTGGCTGCGAGCCCACCGGGTCCTCGACCTGTCCGCCTGCAGCGAACAGGCCCACCCATCCCTGTCGGTCATGTGCACCCGCTGCCTGCGGTGACAACTCGACAGTGGCTAACAGCTCGTCCCGTGTAAAGGCCATATGGATCGTTTACCACCCCGCCTGCCGCCGCATGCGCGCACACTGGAGTTTGTACACGTGGGCATGCCCACAACCACCGAGGAGAGCGCAATGAGTGGCAGTGGACCGTTCGGGTTCGACCCCGAGGACTTCGACCGCGTCGCCCGCGAGGCCGGCGAGGGGTTGCGTGATGCGCTCGACGGATTGGGCAAATTCCTGTCCCAACCCGGTCAGGGCGTCGGCTGGGGAGGACTGCTCGATGAGGTCACCCGGTTCTCCAGGCCGAGGACCGCGCCGGAGACCACCGGCGAAAAAGGTGACGGGGTGTGGGCGATCTACACCGTCGATGAGTCCGGCGGCGCCCACATCGAGCAGGTGTATCCCAACGAGCTCGAGGCGCTGCGGGCCAACGCGAACAACACGGACCCGGGTCGCCGGGTGCGGTTTTTGCCCTACGGCATCGCGGTCAGCGTGCTCGATACCGATACCGGCGAGTAACAACGACCCCAAATACCGACTGCCGCCCCCGGGGACCGGCTAGGCTTCTGCCCCAGAGTCAACAACCTGGCCGGCCCGATTCGACCGGCGGCCGGCAACGCTGAGGGTGGAACATGATTCGCGAATTCTTCGCCACGACGGCGGTCGCCGCGGCGGCACTGGCGCTCTCGGCGGCGCCGAGTGCCCTGGCCGACGACAACACCAACATGTATCCGGACAACCCGGGCCGCTATCCGACCGATGTACCGGGGATGAGCTACGAGGCCTCCAACGGCGCGCCGTGCTACAGCTGGGAACGCAACGTGTTCGGCCGTGGCCCGGGTGGAACGGCGATGGCTTGCCGGTGGATTCCGAACCAGTGGCCCCCGGTGTACACGGGTTTCTGGACCTACGCGTACCCGCTGCACGGTGTGCAGGAGATCGGCTCGCCGTGCCCGGGTCCGCAGTCCGCGGCACAGTCGCCCGACGGCCGGCCGATGCTGTGCCTCGGCGCGCAAGGCTGGCAGCCCGGTGTGTTCACCGGTGACGGGTTCTTCCCGGTCTGATCCGGGCCGGCGGCGGTTCTGAGGCGCGGGTCACATACCCGAGGCCATACAGCACAGTGGTGCGTGTATGGTCGTGGGGCCCTGATCCGTGCACACCAGGAGTGCCATGAGCGCTGACGTGAAGTTCGACCTGTCCACAGTGTTCTCGACGGTGGCCAAAGCCGTCGGCGACCAGACCTTCCTGGTGTGGCGGGACCGCCGGTTCACGTATCGCGAGTTCGATGCCCGTGTCGACGGCTTCGCGCACTACCTGGTCTCGGCCGGCCTCGGCGTCCACACCGAACGCGACGCGCTGGGCGGGCACGAATCCGGTCAGGACCACCTCGGCATCTACCTGCGTAACGGCAACGAGTACCTCGAGTCGATGATCGGCAGCTACCGCGCGCGGGTGGCGCCGTTCAATGTCAGCTACCGCTATGTGGAGGAGGAGCTCCTCTACCTGCTGAAGGATTCCAATGCGCGGGCAGTGATCTACAACGCCGAGTTGGCGCCCCGGGTGGCCGCGATCCGCGACCAGCTGCCGAACCTGCAGGTGCTCATCCAGGTCGCCGACGAGTCGGGCAACGAACTCCTGCCGGGCGCCGTCGACTACGAGACGATCCTGAAAACCCCTGTGCCGCAGGGCGGGATGCCGACCCCGTCGGGCGACGACCTCTACATCCTCTACACCGGCGGCACGACCGGGATGCCCAAGGGCGTGCTGTGGCGCCAGCACGACATCTTCCTGTCCTCGATGGGTGGCCGGCCGTTCGGCACCGACACCTTCATCGCCTCGTACGATGAGCTCGCCGAGCGGGCGCGCACGGCGGGCGGCGGCTTGTCATTGCTGATGATCCCGCCGTTCATGCACGGTGCCGCCCAGTGGGCCGCCTACAACGCCATCACCATGGGCGGAAAGCTCGTCATCCCCGACGATGTGGTGCGGATGCGCCCGGACAACGTGCTGGCCCTCGCCGCACGCGAACGGGTGCTGAGCATCCCGGTGGTCGGCGATGCGATCGCCCGGCCGCTGATCGACGAGATCGAGAAGGGCGACTACGACCTGTCCGGTCTGTTCACGATCAGCAACGGGGGCGCGCCGCTGTCGCCGACCGTGCGCGAGCGGATTCTGACCGCACTGCCGCACCTGATGCTGATCGACGCGGTCGGCGCATCGGAGTCCGGCGCCCAGATGAGCACCGCGTCGACCGCGGGCACCGAGTCCCAGGCCGCCACCTTCAACCCCCAGTCCGACACCGCCGTGGTCGCCGAGGATCTGTCGCGGGTACTCGGCCCCGGCGAGGGCGGTGGCTGGTTGGCCCGCCGCGATCTGATCCCGCTGGGCTATCTGGGCGACGAAGCCAAGACCGCACGCACCTTCCCCACCATCGACGGCGTGCGCTGGTCGGTTCCGGGCGATCGGGCAAACGTGTTGGAAGACGGACGGATTCAGCTTCTGGGCCGTGACTCGGTGACCATCAACTCCGGCGGCGAGAAGATCTTCGTCGAGGAGGTCGAGCGGGCGATCGCCGCGCACCCCGCCGTGTACGACGTCGTCGTGGTGGGCCGGCCGTCGGAGCGGTGGGGCAGCGAGGTGGTGGCAGTGGTGCAGTTCGCCGAGGGCGCTTCGGCCACCGACGAGGAACTCGTGAGGGTGTGTGAGACGGCGATCGCGCGGTACAAGGTCCCGAAGGCCTTCATCCGGTCGCCGCAGATCGTGCGCTCCCCCGCAGGCAAGGCGGATTACCGGTGGGCCAAGTCCGTGGCCACCGAGCACGCCGAGGCAGTCGGCGCCTCCTAGCCTGAGAGCTCGATCCCTCAGATCAACGCTGTGGTTGCGGAGCATCGACTTCTGCGACCACAGCGTTGTTCTCGCGTACGGCTAAGCGGCGAACAGTTTCCCGATCGCGGCGAGCATCGCCGTGTGGGCCGCGACGGCCTGCCCCACGGTCACCGCCAGCAACGGCCTGGGCGCGGCGATGGTCAGGTCCTCGGTGATCCGGGTACCGGCGTCGGTCGGCGCGAACTCCACTCTGCTGTCCAATCGCACCTGGGGAAACTGCCGCGCCTGCGCCGTCACCGCGCCGGCCGAAGGGACCGTGAGACGCGCCCGGTAGGTGATCGGAAGTGTGAACGGCCCCAACGGGATTCGATCGCGTACCTGATAGTCCTGCCGATAGCCGTCGGCCAGGTCCACCCGGGATGTGCTGCGGACCCACTGCACCAGCGGGTGCACCTGCGAGACGTTGTCCAGGTCGACGTAGAACGCCCGCACCTGTTCCGGCGGCGCCGGCACCTCTTCGCTGACGCTGCGCCGAGCGCACCCGATCCAGATGTTCACGGTGCCCAGTGCACCACACTCAGTTCACCACGATGCGCAATTGCTCCCAGCCGCGGACCGTCGAGGTCGGGGCGAGTTTCGCGCTGTCGTAGTCGATCTCCCATTCGGGGAACCGGTTGAGCAGTTCGTCGAGCGCGACGCGGCCTTCCAGACGGGCCAGGTTGGCGCCCAGGCAGTAGTGCAGCCCCTTGCCGAAGGTCAGGTGGCTGACGTTGTCGCGGTGGATGTCGAAGCTGTCGGGGTCGCGGTAGCGCCGCGGGTCGCGGTTGGCGGCCCCGAACAGCAGCAGCATCGCGCTGCCCGCCGGCACCGTGGTGCCGGCGTATTCGAAATCTCTTGCCACCCACCGTGCCACGTGCGGGCCGGTGGGTTCGAAACGCAGCGTCTCGTCGACGGTGCGCATCAGCAGCGAACGATCCTGCTCGACCTGGCGACGCTGGTCGGGATGTTCGGCCAGCACCTTGGCCAGCCAGCCGATGAGCCGTCCGGTGGTTTCGTTGCCCGCCCCGGCCACCACCTGGGTGTAGTGCAGCACCTCTTTGCGATCGAGCTTGCGGGTGACCCCGAACTCATCGGTGAACTCGACGTTGAGGAGGGCCGTCATCAGGTCGTCCGAGGGATTGTTGGCCCGCCATTCGACGTAGTCGGCGTAGATCCGGCCGTCGGCGATGCGGTCGGCCTGCAGCACCTTCATCGAGGCACCGGGCTTGGTGCGCAGGTTGGCGTCGTTGGCGTCACGGACCCCGATCTGTTCGGATTCCGGTATGCCCAGCAGCATCCCGATCACCCGCATCGGCATCATCGACGCCAGCTCGGCGATGATGTCGAAGCCGCCCGACCCGACCAGCGGATCCAGGCAACGCACACAGAACTGGCGGATCTGATCCTCGATCTCGGCCATCCGCCGCGGGGTGAACACCCGCGACATCAGTCCGCGCAGCAGTGTGTGCATGGGCGGGTCCTCGAACATCATGACGCCCGGGGGCATGTCGAAGTCGGACTTGACGAGTTCGAGGATGTCACTTCGACTGTTGGAGAAGGTTTCCCAGTCCGACAGCGCCTGTTCCACATCGGCGTGCCGGGACAACGCCCAGAAGCCGTACCGCTCGTTGTGGTAGAGCGGGGCTTCTTCGCGCAACCGGGTGTAGACCGGGTAGGGATCGGCGACGATGCCGATGTCGTACGGGTCGTAATAGACGGTCATTTCAGGCAACTGCCGGCATCGACGGGAAGGGTGACCCCGGTGATGTAGCGGGCCTCGTCCGACGCCAGGAACAGGACCGCGTTGCTGATGTCCTCGGGCGTGACCCACGGATCGGGAGCGTGTGGAAGGTCTGGCAGATCGGCGCGAGGTCGTCCGGTCCGGGATTGTCCAGGTCCGGCCGGAACATGCGATAGGTCTTCTCGTTCATCAGCATCGGGCTGTCGACGTGGGTCGGATGCACGGAATTGACCCGGATCGAGTGCTGGCCCAGTTCCACGGCGAAGCTGCGCATCAGGCCGACCACACCATGTTTGGCCGCGACATAGTGCCCCGTGAACGGGTAGGCCTTCGTCCCGGCCACCGAACTGGTCAGGATGATCGAGCCGCCCCGCCCTCCGGCAAGCATATGGGGCACACCGGCTTTCACCGTTTTCCAGACACCGCTGAGGTTGACGTCGATCATCTCCTGCCAGAGGTCCTCGTCCATCCGGTCCAGCTTCACCCCGGTGGTGCCGATGCCCGCGTTGGCGGCGACGATGTCCAACCGGCCGAGCTGCTCGACGCCGCTGTCGACCGCCGCCTTGAGAGCGTCGAAATCGCGGACGTCGACCTCGGCGGTGACGATGCGCCGCCCGAGGTTCTTCACCAGGTTCGCGGTTTCGGCCAGATCCTCTGCCGTCGCTCCCGCCGCCGGTGACCGGTCGAAGGTGGCGCAGACGTCGACGGCGATGATGTCGGCTCCCTCGGCGGCCAGCCGCACCGCGTGGCTGCGGCCCTGCCCGCGCGCCGCCCCGGTGATCAGTGCGACCTTGCCCTCGACCCGTCCAGTCATCGCCACCCTCCGCCAACTTTGGGCGATCGCCCAATAATTACACTCAGGCCATGTCTAGCAGCCGTCGCCACGCAGGGTCAAGGGTGCGATGAGTGCGCAGAAGGCCCCGGCCGGACGCGATTCCGCGACCCGGCGGGCCCTGATCCGGGCCACCGCCCAGGTGATGCTCGACGAGGGCTATGCCGCGGCGACGTCGCGCCGGGTCGCCGCTCGGGCCGGGGTCAAACCCGCTCTCGTGCACTACTACTTCCCCACCATGGACGACCTGTTCGTGGCGGTGCTGCAGGCCGGGGCCGAAGCGAACCTGACCACCCAGCGGGAGGCGTTCGCCGAGGACGCCCCGTTGCGCGCGCTGTGGGATCTCAACAACGCGCAAGGCGCGGCCCTCTGGATGGAATTCATGGCGCTGGCCAATCACCGCAAGGCCATCCGCAGCGAGATCGCCGGCTATGCCGACCGGTTCCGTGATCTCGAGGAGGCCACGATGACCTCGGCGCTGCAGGCCCACGGTGTCGACACCGACGAGTTCCCGCCCGTGGTGATGTCGATGATCGTGGCGAGCCTGGCCCGCATTCTCGTCCTCGAGCAGGGCCTGGGCATCAGCCGCGGCCATGACCAGGCGCAGGATTTCATCCGGCGCTATCTCGACCGCTTCGAACTGCCCCCGAGGGAACGGACATGAGCCTGCTGCACGAGCTGGTGTCCGCCGCTGCCGCCGGCGCACCTGAGCGCGCGGCGGTGGTGAGCGACGACGGAACCACCGCGACCTTCGCCGAATTCGACCGCCAGATCCGTGGTGTCGCCGGCTGGGTGGCCGCCCGGACGGCGCCGGGCGACCGGGTGGCGGTCGTCGCCGACAACAGTGCCGCGTACGCCGAGGTGTATTACGGCGTGCCCCGCAGCGGGCGGGTGCTGACCCTGATCAACCAGCGACTCGGCCCCGCCGAGCAGGCCGCGCAGCTGGCCACAGCGGCACCCACCCTGTTGCTCGGCGATGACCGCTACCTGTCGGCACTGGCCGGCACGGGCGCGCCCATCGCGCGGGCCGTCCCGTTCGAATCCGAGCAGTGGCAGGCGGCGGCGGCCTCCGACCTGCCCTGCCCCGACGTTGTGACACCGGACGATCCGGCCTGGATGCTGTACACCAGCGGGTCCACCGGTGTGCCGAAAGCTGTTGTGCACAGCCATCGTTCGATCCTGACCGCCGTGTGGGGTTCGGTGGAGGGCCGTTCGGTGCAGCCCGGCGGGGTGTACCTGCTGCCGTTCCCGATGTGCCACATCGCCGGGTACAACATGCTGGTCCAGCATGCGGTCGCCAATACCGTCGTGCTCTGCGCCCAGTTTCGCCCCGAGGGTTTCGCGCGACTGGTTCGCGAATACGGGGTGACCTCGTGTTCGCTGGCGCCGACGATGCTGCACTCGCTGCTCGGCCATCTGGAGCGCAGCGAGACCGATCTGCCCACGCTCGGCACCGTGGCCTACGGTTCCGCGGCGATGCCGCTGGATCTGCTGCGCCGCGCGATCGACGTGCTCGGGGTCGATTTCCACCAGGGCTACGGGATGACCGAAACCGGCGGCAACGTCACGTTTCTCGGCCCTGACGACCATCGGGCCGGAGCCGCCGGCCGGCCGGAACTGCTCACGAGCGCGGGCTACCCGCATCGCGACGTCGAGATCGGCATCGCCGGCCCGGACGGCAGGCTGGTGCCGCCGGGACAGGTGGGCGAGATCCTGGTGCGCGGCGCCCAGGTGGCACCGGGATGCCGGCAGGGCGGTTCCAGCACCGAGGACGGCTGGCTGCACACCGGCGACATGGGCCGCCGGGACGCCGACGGTCGCCTGTTCGTGGTCGACCGCCTCAAGGACATCATCGTCACCGGCGGCGAGAACGTGTCCTCCCGGGAAGTCGAGGATGCGCTGTCCACCCATCCCGGGGTGGAGCACGTCGCGGTGGTCGCGGTCCCCGACGACTACTGGGGCGAGGCGGTCTGCGCGGTGATCGTCCCCGCACCGGGACACCGACCGGCCGCCGACGAGTTGATCAGCCATGTACGCGGTGTGATCGCGGGATTCAAGCGGCCACGGGTGGTGTTGTTCGCCCACGCCCTACCGCTGACCGGCAACGGGAAGATCGCCAAGGACCGGGTCCGCGACTTCGCTCGCGCCGCTGTTCTGCGGGGTGCCGAGAACACGTGACAGATCGGGCTTCATCCGGCTCAGTTCCTGCCCCCAATAGCCCCAGCTGTGGATGCCGTCCGGGAAGTTGAACACCGCGTTGCTGCCGCCGGCCGCCCGGTACGCGTCGGCGAACGCCCGGTTCGAGTCGATCGCGAATCCTTCCAGGAAGCCCAGGCCGCCGATGGGTGCGTCCGGACTGGCCAGCGCCGGATCCGCGGCAGTCCCGTTACCGCAATAGACCCAGATTCGGGTGCCGTTGGCGACCAGCCGCCCGACGTTGACCGTCGGGTCGTTGCGCGCCCAGGCCGGGTCCCCCGGCGGGCCCCACATCGCGTCCGGGTTGAAGCCGCCGTTCCAGCTCATGGCGACCCGAACCAGGCCCGGCCACTGCGCCGCCGAGAGGTTCAGGAAACCCGACAGCGCGCCCGCGTAGATGAACTGCTGCGGGTGATACGCGGCCAGCACCAAGGCGGACGATCCGCCCATCGACAACCCCACCACGGCATTACCCGTTTGGGAGACTTGCCGATTGGCAGCCAGCCAGGCCGGCAGTTCGCGGGTCAGGAAGGTCTCCCAGTTGTACGTCCAGGTCCCACCGTTGCCGACCGCGGGCGCGTACCAGTCGCTGTAGAAACCGGACTTCCCGCCTACCGGCATCACCACCGAGATGCCGCTTCCGTCGAACAGGTCGAAGGCCGCGGTGTTGATGTCCCATCCGTTGCGGTCGTCGCCGGCCTCCATGCTGTCGAGCAGATACACCGCGTGCGAACCCGGCCCCCCGCTGAGGAATTCGACGCGGACATCGCGCGCCATCGCGCCCGAGGGCACAGTGAGGATCTCGATCGGCACATTGGAGTAGCCGTGAGCCGCCGGGGGCCCGAGGGCGCCGGCGAGGACGGATGTCAACGCGAACACAGCCGCCACGGCCAGAACTCGCCGAACGCGCGCAACGATCGTCATCATTGCCTCATTCCCGGCGCACTGTCGCGGAGCCGGCCGTGGCCAACCCCTCGTACGGCCCCGACATTGGGGACGATACGCGCGAGATTCGCGTTTTCCCGGATTTCCGCCAAATACCTCGGCAAATTTGCCGAACCGTCAATGCAATCCGTGGTTCCGGGCGACCGTGGGGTGCTACCGTTCCGCATCATCCGAACGCACCTGGGGGCCCAAAATGGTTGCCGACAATCGTGACTGGACCAAACCCGCCGCGATGGCCATTCCGCCGGAGGGCTATTTCGAGCTCGTACCGGGCCGATACGGACCAACCTACCCGAGAACCCCTGCCTGCCATGGCTTCTCGATCATCGCCAAGGTGAAAGAAGGCCGCGAAGAAGCGGTGCGCGCATACGGCAAGCAAATCGAGGATGCCGTCGCCGCCGACCCGGAAGTCCTTGCGCCTCTACGGCTGCACTACTTGCGTTGGCAGCTATTCGATGTCGGATCAGGCCTACATTTCCAATACCAGGGCATCTTCGACACCGACTTCGACAAGTACACCGAGGACGCGGTGCAATTGTTCAGCAGCACCGGCATCACCACGGTTTTCACCAACCTCGAAGGATTCCCCGAGGATTGGAAGGAGAATCCCGAGGCATTCATCGAGTTCGTCCGGGCGCACCAGGTGCCGAGCTTCCTGGAATACGGCGAGTACCCGTACGTCACCGCCGATGAGATCAAGAAGGCGCTGCGCCTCAAGGCCGCCTTCTCCGGCATGCTCGACCAGATGCAGTGATCGGCCGTGCTCGAGTTCGATGACATCCAGCACATCCTGCTGACCCGTACCCCGGCGATCACCGGCCGCTACGAGTTCCTGAAATTCGACACCCCGCAGGGCGGCCGGGCCTGGCTGACCGAACTGCTGGGCAAGGTGCAGTCCGCCGCGGACGCGGTGGCCACCATGGACGAATCCGACCGCTGGGTCACATTGGCCTTCACCTGGACCGGACTGCGGGCGCTCGGCGTCGACGAGGAGTCGTTGGCCAGTTTCCCGGATGCGTTCCGGGAAGGCATGGCCTCGCGTGCATCGATCCTCGGTGACACGGGGGACGCCGCCCCTGAACACTGGGTGGGCGGTCTGGCGGGTGAGGATCTGCATGCCATCGCGATCCTGTTCTCCCGCACCGACGAGCAAAGCCGCCGGTCCATCGAGGAGCACGACAAGCTGCTGGACAGAACCGACGGAGTCCGCAGCCTGTCCTATCTGGACCTGAACGCGACACCACCGTTCAACTATGCCCACGACCACTTCGGATTCCGCGACCGACTGTCCCAGCCGGTGATCAAGGGATCGGGCGAGGAGCCGACTCCCGGGTCGGGGGACCCGCTGGAGCCCGGGGAGTTCATCCTCGGCTATCCCGACGAGGACGGACCGGTTGCCAATCTGCCTCGGCCGGAGGTGCTTTCGCGCAACGGCAGTTACCTGGCCTACCGCCGGCTCGAGGAGCACGTCGCGTTGTTCCGCGACTATCTGCGCGAGCGGTCGGACTCACCCGAGGCCGAGGAACTGCTGGCCGCCAAGTTCATGGGCCGATGGCGCAGCGGCGCTCCCCTGGTGCTGGCACCCGATCGCGACGACCCCGAGCTGGGCGCAGACCCTATGCGCAACAACGATTTCAACTACAAGTCGATGGATCCCTTCGGCTATGCCTGTCCGCTCGGCTCGCATGCCCGCCGGCTCAATCCGCGCGACACCGCGCACTACATGAATCGTCGCCGGATGATCCGGCGCGGCGCCACCTATGGCCCCGCCCTGCCCGACGGCGCACCCGACGACGGCGTGGACCGCGGTATCGCCGCATTCATCATCTGCGCCGATCTGGTGCGGCAGTTCGAGTTCGCCCAGAACGTCTGGATCAACGACAAGACCTTTCACGAACTCGGCAACGAGCACGACCCGATCTGCGGAACCCAGGACGGCACGTTGGATTTCACCGTGCCCAAAAGACCGATACGCAAGGTACACAAGGGGATTCCGGCTTTCACCACGCTGCGCGGCGGTGCCTACTTCTTCCTGCCGGGTCTCACCGCACTGCGCTACCTCGCGGCCGGAGACAGTGAGGCCATCCCATGACCGGTGCCCGTACCTACAACCAGACCCACGTTCCACGCCGCCACGACGGACGACGGCGGATCAGCATCTACTGGACCTGGAGCTATCCGTGGGAGGCCCAGCGTGATCCGGCAGCCATGGAGAACCGGTTCTCCACCATGACCGAGGTCCGCAACGTGTTGTGGCCGGCGTACGAGACGCCCGAATACGATGCGGCGGCATTCCTGCAGGGCATCGCGGGCACGCTCGAGCTGTTCCACCGCTCGACGCTGGCCTTCCAGGCACTCGCCGGCGAGGTCACCGGGCATCCGGTGGCCGTGTTCCAGCGCATCGACCAGGCCGGATACCGGCTACCGATCGACGAGCGGATTCTCGACGACTGCGACACACTGATGGTGTTCGGCCTCGACCACATCCTGTCCGAGCAGCAGGCCGACCCGGCCGAGATCGAAGCGATCCGGCGGTGGTTGCGGCGCGAGGGCACCTGCCTGCTGTTGGCCCCGCATCACGATGTCGGCGACACCGACGATTACGCCCGCCGACAGGTCGAGTATCTGCATCACGGCGACCCGCTGGTCCCCCGTCAACAACGCTTCGGGCAGTACACCCGCTCACTCATGACCGCTCTCGATGTCCCGGTGCACAACGTCTGGGGGCTCCGTCCGGCCGTCGTCGAGGGCACCACCGAGATCGCCCCGCTGACCGCACTGCGAGACCTGGACTCCCCGGGGCTGCTCGCCGACGTCACCACGTTCAACTTTCACCCGCACCTGCCGCACTACCAACTGACCGCACCCGAAAGCCATGCGCTGCGCGTACTGGGACGTCAGCGGGTCGACCCGAACCGGCCCCATCCGTTCACCGCGGCGGGCAACACCGAGTTCCACGCGCTGATCTGGATGCCTCCGGCCGCCGGCCGGGCCGGTGACATCGTCCTGGTCGATTCCACCAACTTCACGACCCTGTTCGGCGGAACCGACAGTCTCAGGCATTTCTGGAACAACCTGGCCACCATGCGCTGAAGCGCGTCAGGGCAGCGCGTTCAGTAGCCACAGGTCGGATCCCGGCTTGGGCGCGAAGGGCGCCGGATCGGCCGCGACGGGAGGCGGCGGGGCCGCCGGTTGCGGAGCCGGCGCCGACGCACTCGGCGCTGTGCCGGGAACGCCGACCGCCACCGGTACCGGGCCCGGAGCGCTCAGCCCGACCGGCATGTGCTGTGGAGCTGGGCTCGCGGCGTGAGTTACCGGAACCGCCTGGGGTGCAGCGGTTTCCACCGAAGTGACGGGTTGAACACGTTGAGTCGGTACCACCGCCTGGACCGGCGGCGTCGGTTCGACCGGCTCGGCCACCGGGGCCGGGGCAACCACTGGTGCCGCTTCGGCGACCGGCGCGCGCTCGGCCACCTCCGACCAGACAGGTTCCTCGATTTCCTCCACGGGCGGCATCACCGCCCGTTCCGGCTCGTGCGGCGCGGCGACGCTGACCACCCGTGGCGCCGCGGCCGCCGCGGTGAACTCCTTGTCCTCCGGGGCCGGGAGAGGCACCGGTTCGGTGAACTGCGAGCCGACGGTGAGCAAGCCGGCCGCCACCGCCGCTGCCGTGGCGGCCGCTGCCCGCACCGCCAGGTGCTTACGCGGCCCCGGACGATGATGGACCGCGACCGGCTCGGGAGCCGCGGCGACCGCGCCGGTCGCGACGGCGTAGGCGGCGGCGCGCGCGTCGCACAGCTGCGCCTCCAGCCCACGTTCGTCGGGGTCGGCCGGGTCGGCCGGGTCGGCCGGATCGGCCTGGTCGGGGACCATCCGCACATCCTCGAAGCCCGCCGCGCCGAGCCGGTCGAGCAGTTGGCCCAGCTGGTCGTCGTCGGGATCGAAGCCGGTGCCGGTCACCCCGATCGCAGCCACGTCCTGACCGCTCGCGGCGGCGATGGCGCGCGCACTGCGTGCGGCCGCTGCCGCGCGAGCAGCGACCTGGTCGGCCACCTCGACCTCGAAGGCGTCGTCGTCGAGCTGGGTGCCATCGCCGGTGTCACCACCGTCGACCAGTGCCCAGGCGATGCCGTGGGGAGCCACCGACAGTCCGAGCACTGTCTTCACCCTGCGCCCTCGATTCCTCTCGCACCGCCGTCGTCCCGGCCGCGATGAGCCTAAGCCGCCAAGACCGAGTCGGCATCCCGGAGGAGTGATCGGTAACCGCAGCGGCACGCAGAATTCACCTGGGGTCGGGTGCGGGCTCTCCGGTCACCCCGGCGATCAGCAATCGGTGAGCGGTCGGGTCACCGTTCAGCAGGCGGCTGGACCGCCGGGTGATCTGCCAGCGCCCCTCCATCCGGGCCAGCTCGAAGTGATTGGCGGTGGCCCGCCACACGACGTATTCATCGGAGCCGCCCGGGCTTTCGCGGCGCACCAGCACCAGCGATTCACACACCGCCACCGCCGTGTCGCCATCGACTGTCACCACCGCGGGCCCGAGGAAGTGACTGCATCCCGACGCCACCAGCGCGCGGTGGGACGTCGAGCTCACCATCTTGTGGACATCAGCCCGGCCGGTCATCGTCCAGCCCTCGACCTCATAACTGCCGTCGACCGCCCACAGCGCGGCCGCGCCGTCGGCGTCGGCGGCATCCACCCATGGGCCGTAGGAGGCAATCAGCTGGGCGATGTCGCGTTCGTCCTCGAGCCGCGCCAGCCGCGCCTCCAGGGCAGCCGGCTCGGAGGTCACTGCTGCGCCCGCCGTTCGATGAGATTGCGGATCGCCGCGTCGGATTTGAGCACCACCGCGGCCCGGTCGGGGGCACTGTTGATCTCGGCGCGCTTGGCATTGCCGCCCGCGATGTGGACCGGACCGGAGGCGAGGTGGTCCAGGCCTTCCCGCGCCACCTCGGCCGGATCGTTGATCAGCATGCCCGGCGCGTCGAAGTTCAGACCCGCGCGTTGCATCGCCGGGGTGCGCGTCACCCCGAGCACCAGCTCGAGCACGTCGACGTCGTACTCGCGCAACTCCAGCCACAGGCTCTCGGCGAACAGCCGGCCGTACGCCTTCACGCCGCCGTAGACGGTGTGTTTCATCGATCCGGCGTAGCCGGCCAGCGATCCCACCAGCAGGATGCCACCGCGCCGGCGCGCGGCCATCGGCCTGCCGTAATGCTGGACCAGGTCCATCATCCGGATCACGTTGAGGTCGACCACCTTCTGGAAGTCGTCCAGCGGTGCGTCCAGGAACCGCTCACTACAGGTATTGGCCCCGGCGTTGTAGATCAGCAAACCGACCTCCAGGTCGGCGGTCGCCTCGGCGATCTGTGCCGTCGCCGCGGCGTCCACCAGATCGACCGCGAGCGTGCGTACCTGCACGCCCAACTCCCGGCAACGTTGCGCGGTGACCTCCAGCGGGCCGGCTTTGCGCGCCAGCAATACCAGGTTGAAGCCGTCCTCGGCGAGCATGCGGGCGAACTCGGCACCCACCCCTTCCGAGCCGCCGGCGATCACGGCCCAAGGCCCATATTTTGCGAGGTCGGTCATCGCTCGGATGCTATCTTTGGCCGCCGAACCGGCCCACGGTGAGGCCGCAAGGAGGCGATCATCGGCACTTACGCGGTTACCGGCTCCGCATCCGGCATGGGTGCGCAGGCCGCTCAGCGGCTCCGCGACCTCGGCCACACCGTGATCGGCGTGGACCTCACAGAAGGTGACGTGGTGGCCGACCTGTCCACCCCGCAGGGGCGCCGGGCCGCTGCCGACGGCGTGTTGGCGGCCTGCGACGGCATGCTCGACGGGGCGGTGCTGGCCGCCGGGCTCGGTCCCGGCCCCGGCGCTGACCGCAACCGGTTGATCGCCGAGGTGAACTTTCTCGGCGTCGTCGAGCTCCTAGAAGCCTGGCGACCCGCCCTGGCCCAGGCCGATCGCGCCAAAGTGGTTGTCATCTCCAGTAATTCGACGACCACCGTTCCGGTGGTCCCGCGCCGGACCATCCGGGCGCTGTTGGCTCGGGACACCGAGAAGGCAGTGCGCTCACTGCGCCTGCTCGGCCGGAACGGCTCCGCGCTGATGTACGCGGCCTCCAAGATCGCGGTGAGCCGCTGGCTGCGGATCAACGCGGTCACCGCGGCCTGGGCCGGGGCGGGCATCCGGCTCAATGCGCTCGCCCCCGGGGCGATCCTGACCCCGCTCCTGCAGGCCCAGCTCGCCGATCCCCGCGAAGGTGCCGCGGTGCGGTCCTTCCCGATCCCGGTCGGCGGCTACGGCGACGCCGGCCACCTTGCCGACTGGATCTGCTTCATGCTGTCGGATTCGGCCGATTTCCTCTGCGGCAGTGTGATCTTCGTCGACGGTGGCTCCGACGCCTTCTTCCGGCCCCGGGATTGGCCGAGAACCCCGCCGGCGCGCGGTCTTCCGCGATACCTGTGGCGCTTCGCCCGCGGCGTCCGACACTGATCCCAGACCGGACCGATTCCCGCCAGGAGATGCCGATGCCGCCACCGCTGACCACCGTGTCGTCGGAGCCCACCGACGTGCACGGCCCGAGGCGCGCATGGGCCGCCGTGGCATTGCTGACGTTGGTCGGCCTGCTCAACTACGTCGACAGGTTTCTGCCTGCGGTGCTGGCCGAGCCGATCAAACACGAACTCGCGCTGTCGGACACCGCGATCGGGGTGATCAACGGCTTCGGGTTCCTGATCGTCTACGCGGTGCTCGGCATCGTGGTGGCCCGCATCAGCGACCGCGGGTCGTACGGCGCGGTGATCTCCGCCTGCCTGGCCCTCTGGGGTGCGATGACCATGCTGGGCGGCGCCGTGCAGTCCGGTTTTCAGCTCGCCCTCACCCGGGTGGGCGTCGCGGTGGGCGAGGCCGGGAGCACACCCGCCGCCCACGCCTACGTGGCCCGCAATTTCGCGCCGCAGCGCCGGGCGGCACCCCTGGCGGTCATCACCTTCGCGATCCCGCTGGCCAGCACGGCCAGCCTGATCGGCGGCGGCCTGTTGGCCGAGAACCTGGGCTGGCGAACGGCATTCGTGGTGATGGGCGCGATCAGCGTCGTCGTCGCCCCACTGGTCCTCCTCGTCGTCGGGAGCCGTCAGTCGCTGCCGGTGGTGGCGCCCCGGGAGCCGGCCGCCGCAGCGGTCAAGTGGTGGGCGCTGCTGCGCAAACCCAGCTTCCTCGCGGTCGTCGGCGGCACCGCGTGCATCGCGGCGGCCGGCTACTCGCTGACCACCTTCTCCCCCGCATTCCTGATGCGGACCCGGTCCATGTCGCTCAGCGAGGTCGGGTGGGAGTACGGCCTGGCCACCGGTGTGAGCGGAGTGCTCGGGCTACTGATCGTGGGCCGGCTGGCCGATCGATTGGCGGTGCGCGATCCGCGCTGGCTGCTCTGGATCGTGGTGGCCACCACGGCGCTGCTGCTGCCGACCTCGGTGCTGGCGTTCACCGTGGAAAGCCGAATGGCCTGCGTGTGGTTCCTGGCGCTCAGCTACGTGATCGGCACCGCCTACATGGCCCCGTCGATCGCGGCCATCCACCGTCTGGTGTTGCCCGAGCAGCGCGCCACCGCGTCGGCGATCTTCTTGTTCTTCAACGCCACCCTCGGGGCGGTCGGCCCCTTCGTCACCGGACTGCTCAGCGACTCGCTGACCGCCGATCTCGGGGCACATGCGCTGGGCCGCGCACTCCTGATCCTGGTGCCGGCGCTGCAGCTGCTGGCCATGTGCTGTTATCTGGCGGCGGCCAGGTGGTACCGCCAGGACATCATCGAGGTGGACACCTAATCCGTCGTACGCTCGGTCGCCCGGTCCCGGCGCCGGGTCGCGCCCCACAGCCCGACCGCGATGCCGACCACCGCGCCCCCGAGCCCGATGACCTGCTGCGAACGCGGCATCTGATCGTGAACCGACAGTCCGCCGAGCAGATCGGCCGCATCGGCACCGCCGGAGGCCAGAAACCAACCACGGCTGTCCGTGCCGCGCAGTCCCGCCGCCAGCAGTAGCCCGCCGATCAGCGCGTCGCGATATCCCATCGACCGCAACAACAGCCGGGCGGTGGTGTCAGGTTCACCGCGCGCGCCCCACAGCCGGTTGGCCCTCAGCGGGTCGACGAGAAACGAGACGCCCGATGCGAATCGGATGGCACCGGTGGCCAGTGCGGCCGGGTCGATCGACATGCCGTGCAGCCTAGGGGTTGTCCCCCGCTTCACGCGGAACTCCTGAGAAAACTCCCAACCGGCTCCGGCGCCGCGACTTGCCAGCAATGATTGGGGTCACCCGAGTTCAGGAGCGCAGCCATGGCAACCATCGAAGCCAACGCACAAACCAACTCGTCGTTCGAGCAGGATGTCGAGGCCACCCAGGCCTATATCGACAGCTCTCGATTCGAGGGCATCACCCGGCTGTATTCGGCGCGGCAGGTCGCCGAGCAGCGCGGCACCATTCCGTCGGACTATCCGGTGGCCCGTGAGGCCGCGACGGCGTTCTATCCCTACCTTCGGGAACTGTTCGCCCAGAAGAAGAGCATCACGACGTTCGGGCCGTACTCGCCGGGCCAGGCCGTGGTGATGAAACGGATGGGCATCGGTGGCATCTATCTGGGCGGGTGGGCCACCTCGGCCAAGGGCTCGATCAGTGAGGACCCGGGGCCCGACCTGGCCAGCTACCCGCTCAGCCAGGTGCCCGACGAGGCCGCCGGGCTGGTTCGGGCGCTGCTGACGGCCGACCGGAACCAGCAGTATCTGCGGCTGCGGATGACCCCGGAACAGCAAGCGGCGACACCGCCCGTCGACTACCGGCCGTTCATCATTGCCGACGCCGACACCGGTCACGGTGGCGATCCCCACGTGCGCAACCTGATCCGCCGCTTCGTCGAGTCAGGGGTGCCGGGCTATCACATCGAGGATCAGCGCCCCGGCACCAAGAAATGCGGCCACCAGGGCGGCAAGGTGCTGGTGCCCTCGGATGAGCAGATCAAGCGACTCAACACCGCCCGGTTCCAGCTCGACATCATGCGGGTGCCCGGCATCATCGTCGCGCGCACCGACGCCGAGGCGGCCAACCTGATCGACAGCCGCGCCGACGAGCGCGACCAGCCGTTCCTGCTCGGGGCTACCAACCTGTCGGTGCCGACCTACAAGTCGTGTTTCCTGGCGATGGTGCGACGGTTCTACGACCAGGGGGTCACCGAGCTCAACGGGCACCTGCTGTACGCCCTCCCCGACGGCGAGTACGCGACCGCCGAGGCCTGGCTGGATCGCCAGGGCATCACCAACACAATCGACGACGCCGCCAAGAGCCATCGGGCCGGCGATTCCGTGGATGCCCTGTTCGACAAGGTCGAGTCGGCGTTCGTCGAGGCCTGGCAGGACGATGCCGGCCTCAACACGTACGGCGAGGCGGTCGCCGAACTTCTGGAGTTCCGCGAACGCGAGGGTGAGCCCGCCGCGATGAGTGCGGCCGACTGGCGGTCGTTCGCGGCCCGGGCGTCGTTGTACACCGCGCAGCAGAAAGCCCACGAGCTGGGCGCCGATGTGGCCTGGGACTGCGAGCGGGTGAAGACGCCCGAGGGCTACTACCAGGTCCGCGGCGGCATCCCCTATGCCATCGCGAAGTCGTTGGCGGCCGCGCCTTTCGCCGACATCCTGTGGATGGAGACCAAGACCGCGGACCTGGCCGATGCCAAACAGTTCGCCGACGCGATCCACGCCGAGTTCCCGGACCAGATGCTGGCCTACAACCTGTCCCCCTCGTTCAACTGGGACACCACCGGCATGAGCGATGACGAGATGCGGGCGTTCCCTGAGGAACTCGGCAAGATGGGCTTCGTCTTCAACTTCATCACCTACGGCGGCCATCAGGTCGACGGCGTGGCGTGCGAGGAGTTCGCCACCTCGCTGCAGCAGGAGGGCATGCTGGCCCTGGCCCGGCTGCAACGCAAGATGCGGCTCGTCGAATCCCCTTACCGCACACCGCAGACCCTGGTCGGTGGGCCGCGCAGCGACGCGGCGCTGGCCGCGTCGTCGGGCCGCACCGCCACCACCAAGGCGATGGGTGCCGGGTCCACGCAGCACCAGCATCTGGTGCAGACCGAGGTGCCGAAGAAGTTGCTCGAGGAGTGGCTGGCGATGTGGAGCGACCACTACCAGCTCGGCGAGAACCTGCGGGTGCAACTGCGGCCGCGTCGCGCCGGCTCCGATGTGCTCGATCTCGGCATCTACGGCGATGGTGACGAGCCGCTGGCCAACGTCGTCGTCGACCCGATCAAGGACCGCCACGGCCGCAACATCCTGACGGTGCGCGACCAGAACACCTTTGCCGAGAAGCTGCGCAAGAAGCGCCTGATGGATCTGATCCACGTGTGGCTGATCCACCGGTTCAAGCCGGAGATCGTCTACTACGTGACGCCGACGGAGGACAACGTCTACCAGACCGAGAAGATGAAGGCGCACGGCCTGTTCAGCGACGTGTACCAGGAGGTCGGCGAGATCATCGTCGCGGACGTGAACCAGGCCCGCATCGACGAGCTGCTGGCGCCCGATCGCGAGGCGCTGGGACGGTTGATCCGCAAGGAGGACTGAGGCTTTCGCGCGGGGTCACTGCCGCATGTGCGATGCGCCGCCGATGTACCAGGTCTGGCCGTTGATCCACTCGGCGTCGTCGGACAGCAGGAACGCGGTGACGGCGGCCAGGTCTGCGGGTTTACCGAGGCGCGTGACCTTGGCTGCCATCAGGAACATCTGCTGCATCTGTTGATCGTTCTGGCGTTCCTGGGTCTCCCCCATCACCAGCCCGGGCATCACCGCGTTGCTGCGAATTCCCTTGGCCCCGTAGTTGTTCGCCACGTGACGGGTGAGCTGGTTGACCGCGGCCTTGGAGGCGTTGTAGGCCACATGCAACGGGTCGGTGCCCAACGAGCCGCCCGAGGAGGTGTTGACGATGCTGCCGCCGCCTTGGGCGAGCAGGTGCGGCAGCACGGCGCGGATCGTGCGCACGAACCCCAGCAGGTTGACGTCGAGGGTTCGGTGCCAGACGCCGAACGGGGTGTCGAGGATGGTGGTGTCACGTCCGAGGTTGTTCTCCGACAGGTCGGCACCGACGTTGTCCAATCCGTGGACCGCCCCGAACTCGGCGATCGTCGCGTCGACGAGGTGACGGACGGATTCGTCGTCGGCGAGGTCGAATTCGACGGCGATCGCAGCACCACCGGCCCCGACGATGCTCTCGACGGTGGCCTTGGCCCCCTCCATGTTGACATCGCCCACGACCACCGATGCGCCTTCGGCAGCCAACCGCTCGGCGGTGCCGGCGCCGATGCCGGTCGCTCCCCCGGCGACGATGAAGGTCTTGCCCTCAAGCCCGAGCATCGCCGAGGTCAATCTTCTCGATCGGATTGGAGCGCTCGAGCATGCCGTAGGTTTCCTCCCCGTCCCATCGATAGCGCACGCCCGCCTGTTGCAGGGCCGGGAAGTTCGGATTCTCTTTCTTCATCTCGCGCACCGAGAAGGTGTTGTCGTTGTGGTGGATGTCGTGGGTCGAGTACACCGTCTCGCCCTCGATGTGCACGGTGCCGTCGGCGGTTTCCAGCACCACGGAGACGTCTTCGCCGAGCGCCTGCAGTTTGGTCAGCCAGGGCGCCTGCACCGCCCGCGCGGGAATCAGCTCGCCGTCGCCGGTGAAGATGTAGCCCTCGTTGAAGGTGGGCCGGCCGTCATCGCGCGGCGGGTAGGCGATGTAGCCGAAAGCCTTGCCGCTGGGGAAAACTGCCGACTGCCAGGCATGGCCCCAGAAGCTGCCCAGCTTGCGTACTCCTTGCCTGCGGATCCGCAGCCCGCTGCCGGTGAAGTCCTGGCTGTCCCCGTCGATCGTCACCGATCCGCGCGCCCGGAACAGTTGTTCATAGCGGGGCCCACCCATGAGGTCGCCTTCCACCGAATTCTGGATCCGGTCCCCGGCGTCGCGCTGCAACGCCCCCTGGATCCACGGCGGGACAGCCATTTTCGCCTCGACATGGAACGCGACGTCGACCAGTGGGCCCTCGGACGTTCCGGCGACGAGGTCGGCCGACGAGGTCTCGACGGCCTTGCCCGCGTAGGTCATCGTCCAGGTGCCGAACGGCTCGATGCAGCGGAAGGCCAGCCCGCCCGCTCCCAGCACGGTCGGCCTGCCGTCGGGCCCCTCCGGCGGCAGGGACGGCGCGCCGTCACGCAGGCGGTACACCCGGCCGTCGGGAAAGGCGAGGTTGATCTGCAGTTCGTGGTTTTCCCAGTTCGCGGCGACCGCCTCGATCCCGATGCGGGGCAACCCGATCCGGCCGCGGTCGTCGACGGTCCAGAAGCTCACCGAGTCCCGCATCTCCGGGTCCTCGGGTCGGCGGGCGAACACGTATTCGCGGGATGGGTCGATGCCGCCGGTGACGTCAATCGCCATGTGTGTCTCCTCGTCTTGCGCGGGTGGTCCAACGGGTGGCGTGCTCGATGTAGCGGGCGAACCGGGGCCGAACCTGGTCCATGTCGATGTCGAACACGGCCGGGTCGGCGTGGGAACTGGCTTCCCGTTCGGCGTCGGCCTGGGTCCACCAGCTGTCCATCCGTGCCGCGAACTCGTCGGTCACCGGCTGGCCGAGCCAGGTGTACAGGCGGGTGATCTCGCCGATGGGGTCGGCCTGTATGGCCCGAAAATCGATGTCGTAGAAGCGGTCCCGACCGCCTTCGGCACGGAACTGCAGCGCCCGGTCCATGCCGAGCGACCAGTGTTCGACGTTGAGCCTGCCGATGTAGGCCAGGTCGATGTGGTCGGTGAACGTCCCGATGATGTCGGCGTACAGATCGGCGACCGACAGGATGACGTCGGTGGGGTCGCGATGCGTCATCACGAATCGGGCGTCTGGGAACGTCTGGTCGATCGCGTCGAGCCACAGCACGTGTGAGGGGCATTTCAGCCGCCACGGCCGGTGCGGCTCACTCCACTGCAGCAGCTTCATCACCCGGCGCTGATACGTCAGTGTCGGTGTCAGATCGGCTTTCTCCACCAGCCAGGTGGAGTAGGTGGGCACCTTGGCGAAGGACTGGAACAGGTGCGACTTGAAATCCAGCGCCATCAGCTCGTGGCATTCCATGGGACCGTGCGTGTCGGTGGGAACGTGATATCGGGTGCCCACCATCTCTCCCTTACCTTCAGGCAGCCCCGAATCGGCACGCGTCGACGGCGGCGGACACGGTTGCGCCGATTCCCACTTGCGCAGGTAACGCACTCCAGGATCCTGGGCGAGCAGCATCGACAGCGCGGTGGAACCGGTGCGGGGCAGCCCCAGACCGATCACGGGCGCCACGATGGGCACCTCGTCGATCTCCGGATGGCGCCGATACCAGTCCTCGACCTGGAGCCGCTGGGCCAGATACCCGGTGATGCGCGGGTAGAGAAACGCCTCGCCGCGCGCGTTGAGACGCGCCTCTGCGTCCAAGGCGGACAGCAGGATGGCCAGACCTTCCTCGAACGAGTCGTCGCCGAAGTCGGTCAGACCGGTCTGTTCGACGGCTGCGGCTTTGATGTCTTCGACGGTCGGCATCTCAGTTCATCCACTGTCCGCCGGCCACATCGATTGTCTGCCCGCACAGGTAATCCGCGGCCTCCGACGCCAGGAACGCCACCATGTTGGCCGCTTCCTCCGGCAGCGACGCCCGCCCGAGCTGCACCTGGGTGGTGATCGCCTCCAGGATCGCTCCCCGGCCCGCGAAATGGGCTGGGGTCTTCGGCTCGAGCAGATACTCCATCATCTCCGGTTTGATCATGATTCCCGGCGCCACGCCCAGCACGTTCACCCCGCGCGCGGCCACCTCGTGCGCGAGGTTGCGAGTGAAGCCGACAACACCGGATTTGCAGGCGTTGTAGACCACGAGCCCGCGCTGCTGGATGCGACCGCCGACCGATCCGATATTGATGATCTTTCCCGCCCCCTGCGGCAGCAGGAATTCCAGCGCGGCATGGGCCCCGTACATCATCATGGTCAGGCTGCCCAGCACCGTGTGGTCGATGTCGGCCTTGGTGTGCTTCTCGAACGGACCGCCCACGACCATCACGGGGTTGTTGACCATGATGTCCAACCCACCCAGTTCTTCGTGCGCGGTGTGGACCGCGTCATGCACCTGATCCCAGTCGGACATGTCGGCCCGCACCGGGTAGGCCTTGACACCCCAGCGCTGCTCGATCTCGGCGGCGCGGCGTTCCACCTTCTCGAAAGTCCGTCCGATCAACGCGACATCGGCCCCGAGGCCGGCCAGCCGGTTCGCGATGGCCTGCCCCAGACCATCCCCGCCCGCGCCGGTGACAAACGCCTTCTTTCCCGACAGATCCATCAGCTCGGTGACCCGCTTGTCGATGATGTGTCGCGGCAGGCTGTCGAGGTTCAGGGCGGCGATGGCCTCTGCATCATCGGTCATTGGTGTCTCCTCTCACCGGGTTTCGAAGGAGACGCTATGGCCGGACAGGAGTCACCAGGTAATACCGATTTCGGGATCTGGTCATGCCGATATTCAATGGCTGGTATACGTCGATTCCGATGGACACCCACCGGCTGAAGTACTTCCTGCGTATCGCCGAGGAGCGGTCGATCACCCGTGCCGCCGGGGTGCTGGGTATCGCCCAACCGGCCCTGAGCCGTCAACTCCAGCTGCTCGAAGAGGACCTCGGGGTCACGTTGTTCACCCGCACCCGCCGCGGTGTCGAGCTCACCGACGCCGGTGAACGGCTGCGAGCGTCGACCGCGGGGCCGCTGCGCCAACTGGAGCTGGCGGTCCAATACGCCGGCACGCCGCTGGCCCGCCTCGACCGCAACCTGCGCCTGGGATTGCCGGAGACCACCGTCGATCTGCTGGCCGTACCACTGATGCGCAACCTGACCACGGTCTTCCCCGACGCCACCTTCTCGGTGACCGTCGGAAGCACCGACCAGCTCGTCGAGGCCATGCTCAAAGGCGCGGTCGACGTGGCGCTGATCAACCCGGTGCCCGATGAACGGGTGTTCTACCGGGAGTTGCTGGCCGAGACGCTCCACCTGATCGGCGGGCCCGGTTCGCACCTGGACCCCGACCGCGCGGTCAGGTTCGGCGATGTCGTCGGGCTGCCCCTCGTGGTTCCGCGGTCGTCGTCCGGAATCGGCACGGCATTGCAGAATGCGGCGCTACGAACCAAGGTCAAGTTCAGCCACCGGACAACGACCGATTCTCTGGCGGTGGTGAAGAACCTGATCGAGGCGGGCCTCGCCTACGCCGTTCTTCCGCTGTCGGCGTGCCGTAACGAAATCGACCAGGGCCGTTTGCGATTCGCACCGGTCGAGGACTGCGTGCTCACCCAGCGACTGGGTGTCGGCGCCACCGCGCAACTCGAGTTGCCACGCGAACTCAGTGTGAAGATCGGCGACACCATCCGTGAGGAGGTCGCCGCCTTGATCAGATCAGGCACCTGGGACGCGGAATTGATCGCAAACCAACCGTGGAACCCGATGCGTGGGTGAACACGACGGGCAGCTAGCCACAGCGCATGGTTCACTCCACAAGTCCTGCCGCGCAACGGGATCAGGCCTTGACGACGGGTCCCGCGCCGGCGCGTGCGGCGCCGGCCGCGATGACAAAACCAACGAGCGCCGACCAGCCGAGCACGCCGTCGAGTCCGTTCTTGGCCATCAGCGTCAATGCGACACCGGCAAGGCACAGCAGCACACCGGTCAGAACCGATCGGGGCCCGCTGACCGCGACCGGCCCGTCCCACCACGGCAGCGGTCGATGCTCCAGTGGCGACAGCAACCTGAACGCCACAGCCATCAGCACCGCGAAAACCGCTGCACGCAAAGCCAAGTGGGCCCAGAAGCCGGGGGCATCCGGGTCGAACGCGTCCAGCCCGACGGCATGAAGACCGAAGGCGGCGACCGCGATCACCGGGATGTGCCACAGATACAGCGTCATGGCTCCCCCGTTTCCGGTCGCGATCACGGACCAGACCCGCGGGCGCGCGGCCCAGCGCCGGATCGGGTTCGCGACCGCGACGAACAGGCATGACATCCAGGTGCAGTGCAGGGCCAGCAGCAGCGTCGGCGGCGACACGTTGGACACCCGCTCGGTCCCGGTGACCACCAGCGAGACGTCGTAAATGCCAGTGCGAGCGAGGATCACCTGCCCGGCGAAGGCCACGATCGCCACCCCCAGCGCCGCCCGCGCACAGATCAGTTGCCGCGCATACCCCACCCCGATCACCACCGGGATCAACCAGACGATGATCAGATTCGCGGTACCCGCTTCCGGGGTGCCGACCGCGAAGCGGATCGCATCCACGACTGCCGATGCCGCGATCAACCCGGCCACCACCAGGGCCACCATCCGGCCGGTGCGCATGCGCATCAGCGCCGGGACGAACGCGAGGGCAATCAGGTAGACGCCCAGAAACCACAACAGCGCGACGCACTCGCGCCCGAGTGCCGCCGCAGACTCGGCACCCATCGTCGCGTGCACCCCGACGAGGACCACGGCCCAAACCGCCAGGTACCAGAACACCGGCCGGCACAACCGCTGGGCACGGGTGAGCAACCAGCCGCCCCACGCTCTCCCGGCATGCCAGCTGTAGGCACCCGCGGCCCCGCCCGACAGGAAGAACAACGGCATCACCTGGAGCACCCAGGTGATCGGGGCCAGCTCAGGCAGCGCGCCGAGGATGTTCCCTACCCGCACCCCACCGGAGTCGATCGTGGCCAGCAGCAGGGCACAGTGCCCGAACATCACCACGAGCAGCGCGCCCAGCCGGGCCACATCGACCGCGCGGTCGCGATCCGGTTTGGTGGCTTCCGCGACGGTGTCGGCGGACGGCACGGCCTCATCGATTGGCATGGGCTCAGTCTGCCGGGCCGCGCGCGATCTGCGGATGGGTAGTTCTACTCCGCTGCGAACGCTAGACGGGGACGACGACCGGCGTGGCGAGCTCGGCCCGCGCACGCCGTTCCACGAGCAGCGGCACGAACTCGCGAATCGGGCTGGACTGGAAACGTTCCTGGGCGCGGCGGACACAGCCCGCGACGTCGTCAGCGGAGGTTTCCGGATAAGCCGCATTCAGTCGGGCCAGGACTTCGGCCATCATCACTTCTTCGCTGATCCCGACCATGCGATAAGAATCCGCTGGACCCGGCCCGCAGTCAAGACCGCACAAAGTAAGCGGAATCAAGACACAACTGGCACGATCCGTAACGTGGCTCACTCCGCCGACATCGCGCAAGCCCGTTACCTCCTGGCCGAGTTGTGGCGGAATGTCGAAGACGTGTCGGCCCGCCTGGAGAAGGCGGAACGGCGGATGCGTCGATCATCGGCCTGCGACCGGCGGGAGATCAGCCGTCTGCGCGCCGATCTCTACGAGACACACCGCCTGATCGACGCGATTCACCGCCGGTTTCCCGAGACCCGTCCGCACCGCGTCCCGTCCGGATCCGCGCTGGCCGAGCCCTGACCGAGGAGATTGCCGGCGGTCCCGCGGTTCCGGATCCGCGGTCGACGACGGCGGTTCCCTGCGTGCCGTGGCGACGTTGGCAGTAGATTGCTGCCGTGGGTAAAAGGCTGTTGGCCGATGGCAGGGGGCGGTTGCTGGCGCTCGCCGCCTCGGTCGTCCTTGCAGCGGGAATGGTGTACGCGCAGAACACCGACTCGGACTGTTGCCCGGAGGCCCCGGCCGCCGCCCCGCCCACCGGTGTGCAACCGGCGCCCGTTCCCGCCCAAGCCGAGCTGGTGGCGGCCAGCGCACCTGTCGTTGCCCGGGACTTCCAGTTCTCCCTGCCGCAGGGCCCGGCCCCCGAGGGCGGGCTGCAGGTCAAGACCATCTGGGTGGCCCGCGCCATCGCCGTGATGTTCCCCGAGATCACCACCATCGGCGGGTACCGCCAGGATCCGCTGAAATGGCATCCGAACGGTCTGGCCATCGACGTGATGATCCCGAACTACCACTCCGAGAAAGGGATCGCCCTCGGTAACCAGATTGCCGGTTTCGCACTGGCCAACGCCGAACGGTGGGGCGTGCTGCACGTGATCTGGAGGCAGGGCTACTACCCCGGCATCGGCGCCCCGAGCTGGACGGCGGACTACGGCAACGAGACCGCCAACCACTTCGACCACCTTCACATCGCCACCGACGGTGGCGGATACCCGACCGGGGACGAAACGTACTTCCTGGGCTCGATGTCGTCGTAGGTGCGCGTCCGCCCACATCCCTGGGCTCGATCTCAGCCGGTAGTTTGGCTCCCCCGCGAGCGGGTACGCATCCACCATCGGGGGTCGCGAGGTTTCCGGCGTTGCGCATCACGACGCCGAGGATTCCTTGATCGACGCCAAGGCAAGGAGTTTCCGATGACGCTCAAGAAGGCCGCAGCCGTGACGGCGGCTGCGTTGACACTGGGTGGGGCCGGACTGGGCATGGGGCCGGCGCAGGCTGATCCGCCTGGACCGTTTCCTCCGCCGCTGCCGCCGATTCCGGGACCGGGCGTGAACGCCGGCGTGCCCGGTAATCCGCTGCCACCCGGGCAGGAGTTCCTGCCGCCACCCGGGCATGGCGGCCCGATGCCGCAGGATCGGATCTCGTTCGCGGCGCCGCCGCCGTGGGTCCTGGTGCCTGTGGTGCCGCCGATTGGCTCTCCGCCGGCACCGCGACTCCCCGACTGGGCCGACGGGTTACCGATGGTGTGGAACCCCGATCTCGGCGCCTGGGGCGTGTGGGACGCGCAGGCCGGGGTGTTCATCCGCATCTGACGCATGCGGCTTTCCGCGGCTCGCGGTCAGGCGACGCGGCTCACGGGTACCGCTGACTCACCGATGCTGGCGCCACCGTCACCGATGATGGTGTACAGCAAGGCTTGTTGTTCCCGTGTACCGCGGGCCACCGCGCGGTCCATGCCGCCCGGCAACGTCATCGCCGCGACACTGCGAACCAGGTTCACGGGCATCCGCAGCAGCGGATACCACGGGGGCATGTAGGCCGGAAGCCCGAGGACGCGCATCGCGCTGGGCCCGAGGAACGCACTCGTGATCGACAGATGCTGGGCCCACGACAACCGGCGGCGCAGTCCCCGAATACCGCGGTAGTGCCACGACAATGGATCCTGCGCCATGGGAACGGACAACTGCCGGGTGGTCTCGTCGGGCTTCGCCAGCGCCGTCGACGTGTGATACAGCACGCGGATGGTGTCTCTGAAGTTGCGGGGCAACCATTCGTCTTCGACGCCGATCAGCCAGCCGACATACCGGGTCAGGTGGGCGATGGCATCGAGTTCGCCTGGGGCAGGAATGATTCCCATTCCGAGCGACCCGACCGGTGGGGCGACGAGGGCTCCGACCAACGTCGCCGCCATGTCGGTCTGGTTGACGGGCACGCCCCATTCGTCGGTGCACCAGTCCGGCATGGCCGCCACGTGCCGGCGCACGAACGCGTGGATCAACCGCACATGCAGGGTCGACCGGTACCCGATGCCGAGCGGATCGAGTCCTCCGTCCGAGATGACGTCGATCGCCCACTGCATCGTCTCGGCGAACCGCTTGTTCGACCCCTTCTCCAACGCGCCGGTGCGCAGCAGGGTCTTGTTGAAACCGGAGAACTGGTAGCCACCGAGCAGAGACACGTCGCGAGCGATCGACATCCCGTCGGCACCGCCCCGCCGCAAGGCTCGCTGCGCCGTGCGCAGCTTGTCCCGGTCCACCCAGTCCGGGATGGTCTCCACACCGGTGAAGAACTCGCGCAATGGTTCCGGGGCCTCGGGCACATTGGCGATCCCCTCTGACAGCACCCGCTCGAACAGGACCTTCATCTCCGGCAGCCCGGCTGTCGTCATCCAGTCGACGAGGCGGTCCATCGGCTCGTCGCCGACGGTCAGCCGCTCCCCGAGCCGCCGCCACTGGTCGGCGCCCGGCTCGCGAATGCCCATCATCGCGGCGAACGTCCGTACCGCGACCGGAACGGGAAGGGGCCGCTCTGGATGGCGAGCCGGAATGTTCATGGTGCCGTCTCCTGACCACAACTGACTACGTACGTAGTCAAAATTTATGCGGCGGGTAGGCTGCTGTCAATGAAGGGCGCACAGGTGGTGCGCGGTTACGGCGGCATCAGCGCGGCCGATCGCCGCACCGAACGACGGAGCAAGTTGCTCGCCGCGGGCCGGAACATCTGGGGCGAATCCGGCATCACCGAGGTGACCGTGCGTGCCGTGTGCACCGCGGCCGGACTCACCTCGCGCTACTTCTACGAGCAGTTCCCGAGCCGGGATGCGTTGCTGTTCGCCATCTCCGACGATGTCCGTGACGAGTTGCTGGCAGCTCTCGTGAACGCCGGCATCGGCGATCCCGGCACGCTCACGGACAAACTTCGCTCAGCCCTCACGGCGTTCCTCGAGAGCATCGCGGCCGATCCGCACATCCACCGCATCGCCACCGGAGATGTCAGCAGTGTCGCCGGCCTGACCGAGCACCGCACCCACATTCTCGAGATGATCACAGCGCTGATCGTCGAGCACGCGCCGTCGGTCCTCCACGGTGAAACCCCTGACCCCGTCCAGCTGCGCCGCGGCTCACGGTTCATGGTCGGCGGCGTCAACCAGATGATCGAAGCATGGCTCGAGGATCCGGCCGAAACCCCGCAGGAGCTGGCGGCCGAATGCGCCGATCTCTGCGTGGCCGTGGTTCGCGGGGTGGCCCGCACCGACGACTCCGACGACTAGACATGGTGCCGGACCGCCCATTGATCTAGGCCGCCACCACACTTTCGGCTGCCAGCACCTCCGCGGCGGCGCGTTCACCCGACCGGACGGCGCCGTCGATCCAGCCGCACATGACGGCCGAACTCTCCGAGCCGGCCCAGTGGATGCGTCCGCACGGCGCCCGCAGCGCGGGCCCGAATTCGGTCAGCACGCCGGGCGGTGCATGACTGATCATTCCGCCACCCGAGTACCGTTCCACCGTCCAGTTCTGCTCGTGATAGCTCACCGGGGCCGCGGCCTTTGCGCCGAAGCGGTCGATCAGCTCGCCGATCACCACAGCCTGACGCTGCTCGGCGTCGAGGAGTCCGAGCCGGCGGGCCGCGGGGCCCTCGGTGATGACGCACATGATCCCCGGGACGCCGGTGTCGGTGCAGGCATCGATGGTCAACGTGGCTGGGCTGCCGGGCGCCGCCGACTGCCCGCACAGCCCGTCCGCACGCCAGAACGCGGTGTCGTACACCACCGACATCTTGAAGACAGCGCCGCTGGGCATGCGCTGATGAAGAAACGCGCGGTCGACCGGAAGCATTGGCTCATAAACGATCTGGTTCGCGATGGCCAACGGGACGGCGACGATCGCCTGTCGCGCCCGCACGGTCATGTCGGCGGAGTGGACGGTGACGCCGCAGTCGTCATGTTCGATGAGCCGCACCGGCTGCGAAAGGTGCAGCGCTGCACCCAGTTCGGCGGCCATCGGCCCGTAGACGGCCCCCATGCCGCCGCGGACGCGGGCGTCCTGAGCGCCGTCCTTGGTGGAGATGACGAAGACGGGCCCGCCGCCGGATCCCATCTGGTGCAGCGCCCACAGCAGCGACACCTCCGAGGCTGCCGAGGTGTAGATGCCGGCGAACGCCATGTCGATCATCTCGCGCGCCTGTTTGGACCGCATGTGACGATTGATCCACTCCCCCAGGCTGATCCGGTCCCATTCGACTGCCTTCTTCGCCTCCCAGGGAGCTTCGAAGGGAATGGACCTGCACATGAGCTCCACCTCGAGCAATCCGGCGCCGAGATTGGCGATCGCCCACGGGCTCATCGCCCACGGGATCGTGCCGGAGTAACGGTGCTGCTTGCCGTCGACGATCATCATGGCGTCGCCGTCGACGTACTCCTTGTATTCGGCCACCCCGAACTCGGCCATCAGGGCTTTGATGCGGTCCTGGCCCGGCCCGATCCAGGCTCCGCCACGATCGATCCAGGTCCCGTCGTCGAGCACCTCGGTGAAGGTACGGCCGCCGACCCGATCACGCGCCTCGAGCAGGGCCACGGAACGGCCTGCCTGCTTCAGGCGCAGCGCGGCCGTCAAACCGGCGAACCCCGCACCCACCACACAGCAATCGACGTCTGTCATGGTCGCCCTCCCACTCAACGGGCTCGATTCGCTCAAACTACGCCGATCAGGCCCCCACGGAATCGCGATCAGCAAATAATGACGAGCCAGTCAGACCGAGGCCCGTCGACGTCAGAGCCAGCTCGGCGGTCTGATCGCATTCGCGACGTCGACGAGCGTGTAGCGATGGCGCCGCCGGGGTGAATGCCGCGCCAGTTCCCGAAGTGCCTCTTCGATACCCAGGCGCAGGCCCCGGTGGTCGAAGGAATGGCCGAAGATCGGGTCGCCCGTACTCGGCACCCCACCCGACCGGAGCCAATCCAGCGCAATACCGAGTACGAGTGCGCGGATCTGCAGGGCCCGCGGCTCGGTCTCGCTCAAGCGGCCGATCCGCTGCGCCGCGTCCCGCAGGTCCGCCTCGGTGATCTCATCGAGTGCACGCCCGTCGAGCAGGATCACGATCGAGGTCAGGTGCGCCTCGCCGTAGTGGCGCGATGTCCGCGGAACCTGGTCGAGCACGTCGATCGCGCCCGACCGGTCGCCGCGGCCGGCCAGCAGCCGCGCCAGCCCGAACGCCGCGTTCACCCAGGCCGGGTCGGTGCGCCACAACGTCCGGTAGTACCGCTCGGCCAACGACCGCAGGCGTTCTGCGTCCGACGGATTGTCGGTGTCGAGCAGCAGTTCGGCCGTCGCGGCCGCCGCGAGTTCGGGCGCCGCCTCACCGGGCAGCATCGCGCCCACCCTCTCGAAACATGCCAGCGCCGCGGTGAGGTCACCGGCTTCCAGACCGGAAATCCCGTCGTCCCAGTCCTCCCGCCAGTCCTCGTCGGAGTCCGTGGCAGTCAACGGAGTCGGGAGGCAACCGGCGACATCTCGCGGGTCGAGGCGAACGTCACGCCGACGGCCGTCGACGAACACATCGGTGCGCCGCAGTGCCAGATCGGCTCCGCAGGTGGCGTGGGGCATGCCGAACAGCGTCGAAGTCCGGGGGCTCGGCGAGCCCGTCTGCTCGGCGAGGATTTCGTGCAGCACCCCCCGGCATTGGTCGGCCATCTCATCGACCGACGAGAACCGTTGCGCCGGCCGGGAGTCGGTGGCCCGGGCGAGAAGGCGGTAGAAGGACTCGTACCGTTCGAACAGGGCCACCTCGTCGGGCCCCGGCAACGCCTCGGCGTAACGGTCGTCGGACAGGTCGACGGTCAGCTTGGCCAGCGTACGGCCGACGGTGTAGACGTCCGTGGCGACCGTCGGCCCGGTCCGCACGATCTCAGGTGCCTGAAAACCCTTGGTTCCGTAGATGTATCCGAAGTCACCGAGGCCTGACACCGCGCCCATGTCGATCAGTTCGATGTTGTCCTCGGTGAGCATGATGTTCTCGGGTTTGAGGTCGTTGTAGACCAAGCCGAGTGAGTGCAGGTACGACAGCGCCGGCATGACGTCGAGCAGGTAGCCGAGCGCCTGCTCGACCGGCATCATCTGCTTGGGTCCGCCACCCGGCGACCGCTGCTTGGCCAGAATCGCTTCCAGTGTGGTGCCACCGATGTACTCCATCACGATGTAGCCGACCGGGCGCCCGTCGAATCCGGGGTGTTCGACGAAGTTGTAGATCTTGACGATGCCCGGGTGGTTGACCATTGCGAGGAACTGACGTTCGGCGACGACGATCGCCTGTGCCTGCTGCCCGCCGGGCTGCAGCAGACCCTTGAGCACCACCCACCGGTCGCTGACATTGCGGTCGACCGCCAGATAGATCCAGCCGACTCCGCCATGGGCGATGCAGCCCTGCACCTCGTACTGACCGGCCACCAACTCGCCGGTCTCCAGTTGGGGCGAGAACGAGAACAGCGTGCCGCACTGCGGACACACGCCTTCGCTGGGCGCCGGCCGGCCCGCGCTCCCCCGCCCGACCGGCCGGCCGCAGGTACTGCATTCCCGTTTCGACTCGGCGACAACGGGATTGGTGAGGATCGCGCCGGCCGGCTCGATGTCCTCCCGAATCGGGATCTCGACCAGGCCATCGCCGATGCGACGGCGCCCGGTACGAAGCCGCGGGCGGGTGCCCTCCACCTTGACCGGTGCGGATTCGGTCACCAGAACGGCTCGTGTTCCCTCGTCGCGCGCCATGTCAGTCCCGGTACTTCGGCTGCGGCGGAGCCGGCGGCGGACCGAGAACGGTCAGCCACTTCCGATACAACGACAACCACGTCCCGTCCGCGCGGATCCGGTCCAGGCCGGCATTGACGGCCCTGACCAGATCCTCGCGGGACCTGTTCACGCCGATCCCGTAGGGCTCGGCCTCCAGGGCGGGGCCGACCAGATGCAGGTTGGCATCCTGGACGGCCATGCCGGCCAGGATCGAATCGTCGGTGCTGACGGCGTCGGCCTGCCCCTGCTGCAGCGCCACCAGGCAGTCGTCCCAGTTCTGCACGGCCAGCAGGATTGCCTCCGGCGCCACCCTCGCGACCGTGGCCAAGGACGTGGTGGCCACCTGCGAGCACACCCGCTTGCCCGCGAGGTCCGACGGTCCCCGAATCGGCGAATCCTTCGGCACCAGCAGCCGCTGGCGAGCGTCGAAATACACAGTGGAGAAAGCGATCTGCTCCGCGCGGGCGCAGGTGATCGTCATCGCCTTCACGACGATGTCGACAGTCCCGTCCTGCAGCGCGCTGATGCGCTCCGGCGAGGTCAGCAGGCGGAATTCCACTTTTCCTGGATCGCCGAGGAGGTCGCGGGCCACCTCACGGGCGATGTCGACGTCGAATCCCTGCAACTCGCCCGATGCGGGATCCCGGAAGCTGAAGAGGTTGGTGCTCTGGTCGATTCCCACCACCAACCTGCCGTGCCGCCGAATCGCCTGCACATTGGGGCCGCCGTTCGCCTTGGGGCGCAAACTTGCTGTGGCATCACAACTTTCGACCGCGACACCGGGTACGTGCGACACCACGGCGGCACCGCTGGGTAGTGGCCGGGTGGTGAGCGAGGCCGGAACCCCCATCAGTGGCTGCGCCGGGGCACATCCCGCCACCACGATCGCTGCCAGGACGAGCAGTGCGGCCAGTGTTCGCATTAGTGGTACTCGCTCAGTCTCGGCGCGGCGCCGGCTGCGACCGCCAGCGCCGCCAACACACTGATGGCCGCGGCACCCGCCGGTAGCGCGCTCAGCGCCGCGTACGCGCGGTCGATCCCGTCGCGCTGCCGGTCTCGCAGCACCGCGATGTCGCTGCCCAATGCCTGGTCCAGCCGGGCGAACTGGGCCGTCGAGCCCGGCGGCCCGCCATCGCGCGCGATGGCCACGGCGCGGGGATAGTCGCCGCCGTCCAACGCGCTGCGGATCCCGTCGTGGGCGCCCATCCAACCCGTCAGTGCGTCCTGCGCACCGTCCACCGGGTGCCTGTCGAGCAAGGAACCGATCTGCGTGGTCCGCTGCTCGAACCTGACATCGGAGGCGGTGTCGGACCCTCGGTTGAGCAGACCGAGGATTTCATCGGCACGGGCCTGCTGGACGAGGATTCGTGCCGTCACCGCCTCGTGCAACGGCTCCCCGCCCGCCGTGCGGGCAGTGTCGGCTGCGTGCGTCGACACCAGGCCGGCGACCGTCAGCCAGACGGCGAGCACCGTCATCAGTATCGATGCGAGCACGAGCCCGAGGTTGAGCCGGCGGTGACTGTGTCGCGCCAGGAACACCTGCGCGAGCACCAACATTGCCAACGCAATCACGGCTCCCGCGATCACCGCACGCGACGGGACGACGGACCGTTCTGATTCGGTCACCGCGTCGGCCTGGCTGCGGTACAGCTGCTCGGCGTCCGGCAGGATCGACTGCTGCATCAGCGTCGAGGCCGCACTGAGATAGGCGGTGCCGATCGGGCGGCCGTCGCGGTTGCTCGTCCGGGCGGTCGCCATCATCCCGGTGTACACCGCCAGCTGATTGGACAGGTCCGTGAGCAGCGTGAGCGACTGAATGTCGTTGGGCGACACCCCGTTCGATGCGGTGACCAGGCCGGCGGACGCCTGCCCGATGGCCTCGTCGTAGCGCTCGCGGACGTCACTCGGTTCGGCTCCGCCGGATAGAAAAGCGGTCGCCGCGGTCGTGTTGGCCGACGACAGCGCACCGTAGATCCGCTGCGCCGCATCGGCCAGCGGCTCGGTATGCGAGCGCAGCGTCTCCAGCCGCTGTTGCCGGTCGGAAACCGTCACCGTCGCCGCGACACCCACGGTCAGCACCGCCACGACGAGGACGACGGCCATCATCGCCATCCACCCCGGGGTGGAGCGCAGGAAATCGATGACCGGACGGTCCGGCTCTTCGAGGTCGACCAGCATCGACTCGTCGAGAGTGCGCGCCCGCCGGCGCTCCAGTTCACCGCTGTGCACTCGACATCTCCTCGTCGCAGGCTGGGGCCCAGCGATACCGCACTTCATCCATTGCGGATGATTCGCACGGTAGCCCTTGTGCAGGTGTTGCGCGGGTGGTTGGCGCACAACACCGACGACGAGCTGCGCAGGGCCTAGAAGGCCCGGTCAGTGAGACTTGTGGTAAAGGGCATAGATTTTGCCGAAGCGGTCCCAGGTCACAACGAAGGGGTGGCCTGGGCCACACCGACCATCGCCATCCCGATGCGACGAAATCACGGCCGCGTGCCGCCGGAAGACGCTGGATGACCTGCTGATTTACGCCCGAAGACAGGCCGCACCGCCGTGGGCGCCCGGTCACTCTACCGCGTCAAACCAAGGTTGACGCAGGGTGTCCATCTGGTTGCCATCGACAGAACCAGACAACTTCGCGATGCCCGACATCGGCCAAACGCTCGGTAGGGTCCGGTTCTCGTGGGTAGACACCAGTTACCGAAGATTCGGCGCCGCCGATCGGCCGCCGTCGCTGCGGTCCTCGCGCCTGCCGCCGCGTTCATCACCATCGGCGCCGATACCGTGCCGACCATCGAGAGCGACGCACCCGCCGAGGTGGTGGCAGCTCCGGCAGCGGTCAAGCCCGCCGGGCCGCCCCTGGCCCCGGAGCGCGCCGTCCGCCGGAACATGAGGTTTCCCCTGCCCGCCGGTCGGGCGCCGGAGAAGGGCTTGCAGGTCGAGACCATACTGGTCGCCCGTGCGGTCAGCGCGCGCTTCCCCGAGATCCTCAACATCGGCGGGGTCCGGGCCGATTCGATGAAGTGGCATCCCAACGGGCTGGCCATCGACGTGATGATCCCGAACTACGGCAGCGCCGAGGGCAAGGCCCTCGGCGACCGCATCGTCGCGTACGTGCTCGACAATGCCGAGCGGTTCGGTGTGAACCACGTGATCTTCCGGCAGCACATCATCTACCACGGCAAGGCACCGCGAATGATGTCGGACCGCGGCGGGGACACCGCCAACCACTACGACCACGTGCACATCGCCACCAACGGCGGTGGATTCCCCACCGGGCACGAGACCTACCTGACGTAGCGGCCGATTCCGGGACTGGGTCAGTCGGCGTCGCTGACGTCCTCCAGGCGCTGGCTCACCCGCGCCAAGGCCTCGTCGAAGACATCCACCTTCTCGCCGCGCTTCTCGTTGGCCGGCTGGGCCGCGCCACGGGCACCTTCGGCCTCGACGCGGGCGGCGCCCTGGCGCCGCAACAGGCTGAAGTTCTTCTCCCGGGCTTGGCGGAGCCGACTCTGCAGGTCCTTCAACGACTTCTCGTCCATGCGCGCCAGAGCGTCGGGATGACTCTCGGCTATCAATGAGCTCTCCTGGGCGGTCAGGTTCACGTGGTTGCTCACCATTGATTCATAGCGCGCCGCCGCCACGCCGGGGAAGGGATTCGTCACGCTCGGCACCAAACCGTAGCCGCGGGTACACGTCGCGTTCCGGTTTGCCGGCGGTGAACAAGCCGGCGCGTCGGCAATATGCGCGCCCGACACCGGATACCGGCCTTTGAGATTGCTGATCTCCGGCGCGCCGAGCCGGTATCGGACCCAAACAGCGCGATGATGCAGATGTGGCTGATGATGCGAATGTGACAAACGTCGTGCCCGCGCCCGAGACCTCCGGGGCGGAAGCCGACCACGTGCAGGCCGAACCGCAACCCGTTGCCGACGCGCAGCCGCAGCAACGGGTGTGGACGATGCCCAAGCCTGAGGTGACGCGCAAGAAAGCCGACGAGATAGGCCGGGCCGCGCTCAAAGCCGGCACCACCACGGTCGGATTCATCGGCGGCGTTGCTCGATCCGGCGCGCGCGCTGCCCGGCAGCTGGCCCGGACGATCGAGGCAGTGCCGCCGACCGTGCGCGTGCTGACCGTGATGGGCGTACTCATCCTGCTGGGCATCGTCGGGGCGATCGCCCTGTCGGGCGCTCTCGGCCTGGTCTGCATCGTCGTGGTGGTCCCGGTGTGCTCAATCGCCCTCGGCGCAGTCGGACACCGCTGGCTCGGCGGACTCGGCGGTCAGCCGATGCCACGCTCGGAGAGCCCGGCCGCAGCCCCGTCGACGCCGGATCTGCAACGGTCGGTCGAGTATGTCGACAAGAAGCTCACCGTCGCCCTCAATGCGTTCGGCGCCGAACGTCAACAACACGCAATGATCGCCCTGTTCCAGGCCAAGACCGCTGTCGAACTCACCCTCGGCACCGAGCAGGACGCGGCGAGCCACATCGACGCACTGCTTTCCGTGGACGGCCACGATGCCCGACCGCGAATCCGGGCCGGCGCCGCCGCCAAATCGTTGAGGGAGAGCAATTCCCTGGCGGCATCATGAAGCAACCGCCGCTGTCCGGTCAGGTCGCGCTGATCGAGGACGACTACACCTTGGTGATCAACCGGGGCGCCGAGGCCGGGGTGACACCCGGCATGGTCTTCGCCGTCCTGGCCGACGGGGATCAGGTGATCACCGATCCCGAATCCGGCCGGGAATTGGGCAGACTCACGCGGGAGAAGCTCAGGGTTCGGGTGTTCGATGTGCAGCCACTGTTCTCACGCGCCCACACCTTCGCCCGCACCGACGACTTCTACGGTCTGTTCCAGGCGACGGCCGTCGTCACGGTCGACGTCGGGGACAGCCTCGAATTGGTCCCCGGTGAAGCCGAGGCCCGGCGAGCCGCATCGGGATAGATCAACCGATATCGCATACCAACTTTGACGTGCTACGACACCTGTCTAGGCGAGTTGATCCATCAATATCGCGGTGCCGTCCTGTCGACGGTGCGCATCGATCTGCGGCACAAGTCTGCGGAAGTGCTCGGAGGCGCAGTGGGCGTCGAGTGCGTCGCGATCAGGCCAGGTCTCGATGTAGATGAAATGTCCTGCGTCCTCGCGATCGACGAACAGGTCGTAGCTAATGCAAAGCGGCTCTTGCCGAGTCAGGCGGACCAACTCGTCGAGCAAGGGCCGCACCTTCTGCACCGCATCCAGCTCGATGAAGTCCTGCGCGATCACTTTCAACGTCACGACGACCACCGTAACTGTCGAGAATTTGGCGTTCCGCCCGCACTGTCGGAGGTAAGCAGCGGACACCGCGGATTTTGACCGCGGCGTCACGACCACTAACGGCGCGGCTCACTTCGCCGGAGTCCCCAAACCAGAGTTCCTGGCCCGCCGCACAAAGAAACCCCCTCCGACCGAGGTCAGAAGGGGTTTTCTTTGTCGGGCTGACAGGATTTGAACCTGCGACCACTTGACCCCCAGTCAAGTGCGCTACCAAGCTGCGCCACAGCCCGCTTGCTTCCGGCTTGCACCGGCAGCGAGTCGAAAGCTTACCGTAGGGACCCGGTTTCGCCCCAATCGCCTCCCCCGTGCGTCACCGCGCGGCGGTGTCCGGCTCGTCGGCCAACTCTTCGTCGGCAGATTCCTCGGCGTCGAGCGTCTCCGGTAGGTATTCCGGCGCCCTGGACGCGCGCCAGGCGTACAACACCAGCCCGGCCCAGGCCACGATGATCGTCACGTAGATGACGGTCGAGGCCGCCCCGTGAATGCCGAAGTACTTCAGCAGCTTCTGGGCATTGGTCACGACGATCACGCCACCCACCGCGGTACCCAGCAGCGCGGGGCTGATCTTCGACACCAGCCACGCCGCCAGCGGGGCGGCGATCACGCCGCCCACCGCCAGGCCGGCCACGATCGGCAGGTTGTGCAGGAAGTCCGAGCGCAGGCCCACCAGGAAGCCGAGCGACGCCGACACCGCCACCAGGAACTCCGAGGCGCTGACCGAGCCGACCACGGTGCGGGGCGCGGTCTTGCCCTGCGACAGCAGCGTGCTGGTGGTCACCGGTCCCCAGCCGCCACCACCGGAGGCGTCGATGAAGCCGCCGAACAAACCCAGCGGGGTGAGGAACTTCGCGGTGTGCGACGTACGGCCCCCGCGAAAAACCGGCGGCGAGCCCAACGAGAACCGCAGCAGCACATACACACCGATGCCGAGCAGGATCGTGGCCATCAGCGGCGCGGCATCCTCGGTCGACAGGGAGGACAGCACCGTCGCGCCCAGGAAGGCACCGATCGCGCCCGGTACACCGAGCTTGAGCACGATGCTCCAGTCGATGTTCTTGAACCGCCAGTGTGAAAGGCCCGATGCGAGCGTGGTGCCCACCTCGGCGAGATGCACCGCCGCGCTGGCTTGGGCCGATGCCACCCCGCTGAGCACCAGCAGGGTCGAGGCGGTGACGCCGAAGGCCATTCCGAGCGCACCGTCGACCAATTGGGCCCCGAGGCCGACGAGCGTGAAGATCAGTAGCGAACGCACAGGTTCGGCTGCTTTCGATTAGTGGTCGCGCGGCGACCTGATGGACTGACGGGCGCGGGTCAGATGCGCGCGCGACACCATTCGTCGAAAGCCATCAACCGGCGCGACGGCCAGAACGGCTCGAGAGCAGAAAGAGCAGACGGTGCGGTGCGGTATGCACGTTCGGCCACCGGTCGCCCCTCTCTCGAATCGGACAGATTAGTGGAGCTTACAAGACGCGCCGGGAAAAGCTACGCGACCCTACACAGTCAACAGGCGATACAGCCCGATTAGTCCCACCACCACGATCACGGCGCGCAGCGCGTTCGGCGACAGTCGCCGGCCGTAGTGTGCCCCGAGGAAGCCGCCGATTAGCGAACCGATCGCGATCAGCCCGGCCGCCAGCCAGCTGATCCGGTCGAATGCGACGAACGTGTACGCGAGGGCCGCCACGATGTTCACCAGCAACGACAGCAGGTTCTTGGCGGCGTTCATGCGCTGCATCGACTCGGGCAGCAGCGCCCCCATCACCGCGATCAGCAGGATGCCCTGGGCGGCGGTGAAGTAGCCGCCGTACACACCGACGGCGAACGTGCCGAACACCAGCACCGCCATGCGACGCGGGCTGACGTGGTCGGCGGACTGACCGGAGTCCTCGGCGCGTTGCCGGGCCCAGGCCTGGATCCGCGGGCCGATCACCACCAGGACCAGCGCCAGGATCAGCAGCACCGGTACCACCGCCACGAAAACCTTCTCGGGCAGGTGCAGCAGCAACCAGGCACCCAGCCCGGCCCCGATCAGCGAGCCCGGAATCTGCCAACGCAGCCGCTTCCATTGGCCCCGCAGCTCGCGCCGGTAGCCCCAGGTGCCCGAAACCCCGCCGGCGACCAGACCGACGGCGTTGGACATCGTCGCGGTGACCGGCGGGATGCCCAGGGCCACGAGTGTGGGGAAGGTGATCAGCGTGCCGGACCCGACGATGGCGTTGATGGCGCCTGCGCCGACACCGGCCAGCGCGATCAGGATCATGTGGGTGACGGACACTCCGGCCACCCTACCCACGTGACTTGTGCACGTTCAGCGGCGGTCAGCGCCGGTAAACGTGCACAAATCGCTAGCGCCGCTTGGGGGCACCCCTCTTCTCGCGGACCCGTACATTGATCCGCACCGGGCTGCCGTCGAACCCGAACTGCTCACGCAGGCGGCGCTCCAGGAACCGGCGGTAGCCGGCTTCGAGGAACCCGGAGGTGAACAGCACGAAGGTCGGGGGCCGGGTGGCCGCCTGGGTGGCGAACAGGATCTTGGGCTGCTTGCCGCCGCGCACCGGTGGAGGTGTCGCGGCCACGATCTCTTTGAGGAAGGTGTTGAGCTGACCCGTCGAGATCCGTTTGTCCCAGGAGGCCAGTGACGTCTCGAGGGCGGGCACCAGTTTCTGCACGGCCCGGCCGGTCATGGCCGAGATGTTGATCCGCGGCGCCCACTGCACCTGCACGAGCTCACGGTCGATCTCTTTGTCCAGCAGGTAGCGCCGGTCCTCGTCGACCAGGTCCCATTTGTTGAACGCGATGACCAGTGCCCGCCCGGCCTCGATCACCATCGACAGCACCCGTAGGTCCTGCTCGGTCAGCGGCTGGGAGGCGTCGATCAGCATGATCGCCACTTCGGCCGCATCGATCGCGCCGTGGGTGCGCACCGAGGCGTAGAACTCGTGCCCGCTGGCCTGGCCGACCTTGCGGCGTAAACCCGCCGTGTCGACGAAACGCCACGTCTTGCCACCCAATTCGATCAGCGAGTCGACGGGGTCGACGGTGGTGCCCGCGACGTCGTGCACCACGGAGCGTTCGTCGCCGGCGAGCCGGTTCAGCAGCGAGCTCTTGCCGACGTTCGGCTTGCCCACCAGTGCCACGCGACGTGGACCGCCGCCACCGCTGCCGCCGACCTCCGAGACCTCGGGCAGCTTTTCCATCACTGTGTCGAGCAGATCGGCCACGCCCCTGCCGTGCATGGCACTGATCGAGTGCGGCTCACCGATGCCCAGTGACCACAGTGCCGCGGCATCGGATTCGCCCCGCTGCGTGTCAACCTTGTTGGCCGCCAAGAACACCGGCTTGCCCGACTTGCGCAGCATCCGGGCAGCGGCCTCGTCGGCCGACGTCGCGCCGACCACGGCATCGACCACCAGGATGATTGCGTCGGCGGTGCGCATCGCCACCAGCGCCTGATCGGCCACCAGCTGCTGCAGCCCCTTGGCGTCGGGTTCCCAGCCCCCGGTGTCCTGCACCATGAATCGGCGCCCGAGCCAGTTCGCGTCGTAGGACACCCGGTCGCGGGTCACCCCTGGGATGTCCTGGACGACGGCTTCGCGTCGCCCCAGGATGCGGTTCACCAGAGTCGATTTGCCGACGTTGGGCCGGCCGACGACGGCGACCACCGGCGGTGGCGCGGCCGCCTCCTCGAGTACCTCGGCGACCTCGTCGCTGAGCTCCCAGTCGCTTTCGTCCGACCAGGTGCCGTCACCGTCAGTGTCGCTCATCGCCGTACTCCCGCACGCTGGGTCACCAGGTCGAGAAGGTGTGCCACGACCTGTGTTTGGTCCATCTCACTCGTGTCGACCACCAGCGCATCCTCGGCGGCACGCAATGGGGACACGGCCCGGGTGGAGTCCAGGTGGTCACGCCGTTGCACGTCGGCCAGCACCGTGGCGTAGTCGTCGGGCAGTCCGCTCGCGACGTTCTGCGCATTGCGCCGCCGGGCCCGCTCCTCGGCCGATGCGGTGAGGAAGATCTTGGCATCTGCCTTCGGCAGCACCACGGTGCCGATGTCGCGGCCCTCGACCACCACGCGTCCACCGGCGGACGCCAACTCGCGTTGCAGATCCACCAGCCGGGCGCGTACCGCGGGCACCGCCGAGACGGCCGAGACCGCACGGGTCACCTCGTCGCCGCGGATTTCCTCCGAGACGTCTTCACCGGCCAGATAGGCGCGGTCCTCACCGGGGTCCGAGCCGACACCGATCACCGCGTCCGAGGCCACCGCCGCGACAGCGTCCGCATTCTCGAGATCGACCCCGGCCCGCAGCACCGCCAGCGTGACGATGCGGTACATCGCGCCGGTGTCCAGGTAGCTTGCACCCAGCGCCTGGGCCAAACCCCTTGAAACCGAAGACTTTCCGGTCCCGGCCGGCCCATCGACCGCCACCACCAGAGATCCGCTCACATTCCCACCGCCTGATAGAGCTCGCCGATTTCCTTGCGGCTGAGCGCCCTGATACTGCCCGGCCGCTGGTCCCCCAGCGCCACCGAGCCGATGTCGGTGCGGACCAGCTCCTGCACCGGGAAATCCACCGCGGCCAGCATTCGCCGCACGATGCGGTTGCGGCCCTCGTGCAGCGTGACCTTCACCAGGGTCTTACCCGGAACCGTGTCCACCACCGCGAAGTCGTCGACGTGGGCCGGGCCGTCGTCCAGTTCGACACCGGCCCGCAGCTTCTTGCCGAGTCCACGCGGCACGGTGCCGATCACCGTCGCCACATAGGTTTTGGGGATCTCGTACGACGGGTGCATCAGCCGATGGGCGAGCTCCCCGTCGTTGGTCAGCAGCAGCAGCCCCTCGGTGTCGGCATCGAGCCGGCCGACGTGAAACAGCTTCTTGTTGCCCCGAACCCGGTGCTCCACCAGGTCTCCGACGCATGGGCGACCCCGGTCGTCGGACATCGTGGACAGCATGCCGCGCGGCTTGTTGATCGCCAGGTACACCAGGGTCTCGTCGATCACCACGCGGGAGCCGTCAACGCGGATCTCGGCGACCGCCGGATCGACCCGGGTGCCCAGTTCGGTCACCACGCGCCCGTCGACCTCCACCCGGCCGTCGGTGATCATCCGCTCGGCCACCCGCCGAGAGGCAATTCCGGCCTGCGACAACACTTTCTGCAGGCGTACGCCTTCTTCTTCAGCCATGTCAGTCCTTGTCCACGTCGAAGGCCAGCGGCTGATCACTGCCGGTTGCGCCACCATTGAGTTTCGCGAAACGCGGTTCGTCACCGAGTGATTCGCTCAGGTCGTCGATCACGTCGACATCGGGCAGCAGCGGCGCGATGTCGGGCAGATCGGCCAGCGAGGTCAAACCCAGCCGTTCCAGGAACAACTCGGTGGTGGCGAAGGTCGCCGCGCCGGTGTCGGAATCGGTGCCCGCTTCGGTGATCAGACCGCGCGCCACCAGGGTCCGCATCACCGCGTCCACGTTCACGCCGCGCACCGCGCTCACCCGGGCGCGGGTCACCGGCTGCCGGTAGGCCACCACCGCCAGGGTCTCCAGGGCAGCGCGGGTCAGCTTGGACCTGGCCCCGTCGAGCAGCAGCCGTTCGACGTACGGGGCATACCGGGCCCGGGTGTACATCCGCCAACCGCCCGCGGCCTCGCGCAGGTCGATGCCGCTGTCCCGGGCGGCGAACTCCTCGGCCATCAGGCGCAACTTCGCCATCACCCGGTAGGCGGGCTGCTCGGTCGCCGAGGCCAGCGCATCCACCGTCACCGGCGTGTCCACCACCAGCAGCAACGCTTCCAGTACCGCGCCGAGCTCGCCGTCTTCGAGGTCGGGAACCGTCGCCACATCGATGCCCAGCTCATCTCCGACCGGGATGGCATCTCCCGGGGCATCATCGGACCGCTCTCCGGAATCGGAGATCTCGTCAGTCATTGTTCTCGCTATTCTTCCGCATCCGCGGTTGCCAGATGTTCGCTGGTCGGCCGGTCTCCGGTCCACGAAACCTGGAGCACTCCAAGCGGTTCTGGTTGCTCGAATGTTACCGCCCTGGCCCGGAACAGTTCGAGCAGCGCCAGGAAGCGGCCGACGATCTGGAGTCCGTCCGTGCACTCGGCCACCAGTTCGGCGAAAGTCGCCCACTGGCCCACGCCGCGCTGTTCGAGCAGGGCGATGATCCGGTGAGCCTGTTCGGGCACCGACACCTTGGGTGCGTGAATGTGGTCGATGCCCACCGTCGGGACCGGACGCGGGGTGAAGGCGGCGGCCGCGATCTCGGCGAATTTGCCGGCATCGACGCCGAGCATCACCTCGGGCAGCAGGTCCGAGTACCGGTCCTCCAGCGACACCGCGCGGGGGTAGCTGCGCAGCGCGGCGGCCTCCAGTTCGGCGAACATCAGCGCGACGTGTTTGAACGCCCGGTATTGCAGCAGCCGCGCGAACAGCAGGTCGCGGACCTCGAGCAGGGCCAGATCTTCCTCGTCGTGCACTTCGCCCGAGGGCAACAGCCGGGCGGCCTTCAGGTCGAGCAGGGTGGCCGCGATGACCAGGAACGTCGTCGTCTCGTCGAGTTCCAGCCGGGCGCCGATCTCCTTGGTGTAGGCGATGAAATCATCGGTGACCTGGTGCAAGGCCACCTCGGTGACATCGAGACGGTGCGCGAAGATCAGCTGCAGGAGCAGGTCGAACGGCCCCTCGAAGTTGGTGAGCCGAACTTGGAAGCGGTTCTGCTGGTCGCCGGTGGTCGGCTCGTCCCCGACCGCGGCAGCTGGTTCTGCCGGATCGCCGGTCGGAGTGGCCGGGGTGTTCAGGACATCGTTCACGCGCCGAACCGGTCGATGACTTCGCGGGCCAGCGAGCGGTAGGCGACGGCGCCGCCCGACTTGGGCGCCCAGGTGGTGATCGGCTCGCCGGCCACGCTGGTCTCCGGGAACCGCACGGTCCGGGTGATGACGGTGTCGAACACCAGATCGCCGAACCGCTCCACCACGCGGGCCATGACCTCGCGCGCATTCACGGTGCGCGGGTCGTAGCGGGTCACCAGGATGCCGCTGATCGACAGCTTCGGGTTGAGCCGGTCGTGCACCTTGTCCACGGTGTCGGTGAGCAGCGCCAGTCCGCGCAGGGAGAAGTACTCACATTCGGTCGGGATGATCACGCCGTCGGCGCAGGCCAGCCCGTTGACCGTGAGCAGACCGAGCGAGGGTTGGCAGTCGATCAGCACGTAGTCGTAGCGGTCGAGAATCGGATACAGGGCCCGGGCGAGGGACTGCTCCCGGCCGACCTCGTTGACCAACTGGATCTCGGCGGCCGACAGGTCGATGTTGCTGGGCACCAGGTCCATGCCGCTGACCCGGGTCTTGATCACGACGTCGTCGATCGACACCCGTGGTTCGACCAGCAGGTTGTGGACGGTGTGCTCGAGTTCGTAGTGCGGCACGCCCAGCCCCGCGGACAACGCGCCCTGTGGATCCAGGTCCACCAGCAGCACCCGTCGGCCGTATTCGGCCAGGCTGGCGCCCAGGTTGATGGTCGAGGTGGTCTTGCCGACGCCACCCTTCTGGTTGCACATCGCGATGACCTTGGCCGGACCGTGCGTCGACCGGGGTTCTGGTTCGGGGATGTCGCGCGGTGGCCGGCCCGTCAGGCCGAGTTCGGGCCCGTTGTGTTCGAACAGACCGTCGTGTCCGCCGTCGTCGTTCACGTCGGCTCCTCGCGCAAGCGCTCCACGCCCGTACCGCCCCTGGTCAGGCATCCCGCAGTCTCGGCGCACATATCCCGGCAAGTTTAACGTCGGCATACTGCCAGGACGGGCAGACCCGCGGGCAATCCGCCGCATATGGTGTGCCACATGAGTCTGAAACAGCGGCTGCCGCTGTTGCGGTGGTCATTCATCCGGATGGGGCTCGGCGCCCGACACTTCGCCCGCACCGGACAGTGGGGCGACGGGCGGGAGGCCGCGGCCGCCGATTACGTCGTGGACAACGCCCGCGCGGGCGATCTGGACGACGTGATCGCCACCATCGACAAGTTCGCCTACGAGAAGTCGTTTCTGATCAACGTCGGTGACGAGAAGGGTGCGCTGCTCGACGCCGCGGTCATCCGGGCAAACCCACGGCTGGCCCTGGAGCTGGGCACGTACTGCGGCTACGGGGCGATGCGCATCGCGCGGGCGGCGCCGGTGGCCCGGGTGTTCTCCGTCGAGTACTCCCCCACCAATGCCGAGATCGCGCGCCGAATCTGGACTCACGCCGGGGTGGCCGACCGGATCACCTGCGTGGTCGGGACCATCGGCGACGGTGGCCAGACGCTGGACACGCTCGCCACCAGTGGGTTCGACGAGGGCGCGCTGGATTTTGTCTTCCTCGACCACGACAAGAACGCCTACCTGACCGATCTGCAGAGCCTGCTGGACCGGCAGTGGTTGCGCCGGGGCGCGATCGTGGTCGCCGACAACGTGAAGCTGCCCGGGGCGCCGAAGTACCTCGCCTACATGAACGAGCACCAGGGCAAGCTCTGGGATACCAAACATCACAAGACGCATGCCGAGTACCAGACCCTGCTGCCCGATCTGGTGCTGGAATCGGAGTACCTGGGCGACTGACCCGACCGCTAACGTGCCCGGGGGTGCGCGCCCGCCCAGACCTCGCGCAGTGTGTGCACCGTGACCATGGTGTAGATCTGCGTGGTGGTCACCGAGGCGTGGCCCAGGAGTTCCTGTACGACGCGCACGTCGGCGCCGCCGTCGAGCAGGTGGGTCGCGAACGAGTGCCGCAACGTGTGCGGGGAGACCGTCGCGGTGATGCCTGCCCGGGCGGCCGCGTCCTGCAACACCTGCCACGCGCTCTGCCGGGACAACCGGCCACCGCGGGCGTTGAGGAAGATCCCCGGGGTGCCCCGGCCGCGGCGGGCCAGGTCCGGCCGCCCCCGGACCAGGTAGGCGTCGAGTGCGCTGACGGCAGGACGCCCGATGGGCACCAACCGCTGTTTGCCGCCCTTACCGTGCAACAGCACCGAACGCGCCTGGGTGTCGATGTCGTCGAGGTCGAGCCCCACCGCCTCGGAGATGCGGGCGCCGGTGGAGTAGAGCAGTTCCAGCAGGGCCCGATTGCGCAGCGTCAGCGGACCGTCGGCCTCGCTGTCACCGCCGGCCGCCTCGAGCAGCGCGAGCACTTCGTCGAGGGTGAGGCTCTTGGGCAGCCGTCGGCTCGGCGTGGGGGGTTTGACCCCGCGGGCGACGTCGAGTGCGGTCATGCCCTCTGCGGTGGCGAACCGATGCAGCCCGCGGACGGCGACGACCGCCCTGGCGGCCGAAACCGCCGACAGCGCAGCCACTCCGGAATCCGGATCACCCTTGCGCAGCGCGATCAGGAAATCGCTGACGTCCGACTCGGCCACCTTCGCCAGGTCGTCGATGCCGCGCTGCGTGAGGTGTTCGGCATACCGGCGCAGATCGCGCCGGTATGAGCTCAAGGTGTTGGCCGCCACGCCCCGCTCGATCGTCAGGTGATCGAGGTAGCCCTGGAGTTGGTCGTCGAGAGCCGATCGGAGGGGGGCGGGAACCGTCATAGCAGGCCTTTTCGCCGCCTGAATGCTGTCGGGCGGTCCACCCACTCGGCGTCGACGGGCCGTAGCGCCTCGCCATCGGGCAATGCGTGCGCGGCCAGAATGCCCGCCACCGCAATCGAATTCACGATGTCGCCGGAGAACACCCGCCGCACCGCCTCCTCCAGCGGCACCCGTTCGACCACCAGGTCGGCTTCCTCGTGCTCGCCGTCGGGGCGGCCCACGTCGGTCAGCCCGGTGGCGAGGTAGATCCGCACGCTCTCGTCGGAGAATCCGGGGGTGGAATCCAGATCCACCAGCACCCGCCAGTGTGCGGCCGCCAGTCCGGCTTCCTCGGTGAGTTCGCGCGCGGCCGTCACTTCCGGTGGTTCCCCGCCGAGGTCGAGCAGGCCGGCCGGCAGCTCCCAGAGCCGACGGCCCAGCGGGTGGCGGTATTGGTACACCAGAACCACGTTGCGGTCGTCGTCGAGGGCCACCACGGCCACGGCACCGTAGTGCTCGACGACTTCACGCCGGGCCGAACCGCCGCCGGGCATGCTGACCTCATCCGCGCGCAGCGCGAAAATATTTCCGACGTAGAGGGTTTCGCTGGCCAGGGTCGCGAAGTCGTGTTCAGCCACGGACGTCGGACTTCTCCAGATGCTCGTCGACCGGACTTTCGCCGGCATCCACCTCCCCGGCCTCCTCGTCGAACTGTTCGGGAAGGTCCATGCCGGGCAACCGCTCCTCGGCCTTGTAGGCCAACCCCGCACCGATGAACGCCGCGAACAACGGATGCGGCCGGGTCGGCCGGCTCTTGAGCTCGGGGTGGGCCTGGGTTCCGACCAGGAACGGATGGAGCTTCGAGTCGTACTCCACGAACTCGACCAGATGTCCGTCCGGAGAGGTGCCGGAAAACCGCAGCCCGCTCTCGGCGATCCGGTCGCGGTAGGCGTTGTTGACCTCGTAGCGGTGCCGGTGCCGCTCGGACACCTCGGTGGCCTGGTAGGCCTCGGCCACAATCGATCCGGCCTGGAGCACGGCGGGGTAGGCGCCCAGTCGCATGGTGCCGCCCAGGTCGGCCTCGCCGGCCACCGCGTCTTCCTGATCGGCCATCGTGGAGATCACCGGATCCGGGGTCTTCGGATCGAACTCGGCGGAGTTGGCGCCGGCGATTCCCACCGACCGGGCCGCCTCGATCACGATGCACTGCAGTCCCAGGCACAGGCCCAGGACCGGCAGGCCGCGCTTGCGGGCGAAGGAGATCGCCCCGAGCTTGCCCTCGATGCCGCGGATGCCGAACCCGCCGGGGATGAGCACCCCGTCGACATCGGAGAGTGCGGCCGCCGCACCGGCGTCGGTCTCGCAGTCATCGGAGGCCACCCACCGGATCTCCACCTTGGCGCGGTGCTTGAAACCGCCTGCGCGCAGGGCTTCGGCGACCGACAGGTAGGCATCGGAGAGGTCGATGTACTTGCCCACCAAGGCGATTCGGACGGTTTCCTGCGGCTCGTGCACCCGGCGCAGCAGGTCGTCCCACTCCGACCAGTCGACGTCACGGAACGGAAGGTTGAGCCGGCGCACCACGTACGCGTCGAGTTCCTCGCGGTGCAGCACCTTGGGAATGTCGTAGATGGACGGCGCATCGGGAGTGGAGATCACACCGTCGACGTCGACGTCGCACATCAGCGCGATCTTGTTCTTGAGGGGTTCGGGCACATCGCGGTCACACCGCAGGATCAGCGCGTCGGGGGTGATACCGATGCTGCGCAGCGCTGCCACCGAGTGCTGCGTCGGCTTCGTCTTGAGCTCGCCGGAGGGAGCCAGGTACGGCACCAGCGACACGTGCAGGAAGAAGCAGTTCTCCCGGCCGACCTCGTGGCGCACCTGACGGGCGGCCTCCAGGAATGGCAGCGATTCGATATCGCCGACGGTGCCGCCGATTTCGGTGATCACGACATCGGGGCGGTGGCCGGCCGCGTCGGGTTCGGCCATCGCCAGGATGCGGCTCTTGATCTCGTCGGTGATGTGCGGGATCACCTGGACGGTGTCGCCCAGGTACTCTCCGCGACGTTCCTTGGCGATGACCGACGAGTAGACCTGACCAGTGGTCACGTTGGCCGACTGCGACAGGTCGCGATCCAGGAACCGTTCGTAGTGACCGACGTCGAGGTCGGTTTCGGCGCCGTCCTCGGTGACGAACACCTCGCCGTGCTGGAACGGGTTCATGGTGCCCGGATCGACGTTCAGGTAGGGGTCGAGTTTCTGCATCGTCACCTGCAGCCCCCGCGCGGTCAGCAACTGACCGAGGCTCGAGGCCGTCAGCCCCTTGCCCAGCGAAGAAACCACACCACCGGTGACGAAGAGGTGTTTGGTGGCGGTTTGCGGGTGCTTGCGTAAGGCGGGCAAAAGCATCCTCCGTGACGACGGGCAGGGAATCAATAAACCAGCTGTGGCCTGCCGACCCACGGAAGTTCACCTTAACACCGACGCCGACAAGCCGTGGCTGGCGCGCCGCGCACGCGAGGAGCAATAGCCGTCCGGCACCCGCTATTGCGGGACGGTCACCGACGTCGCGCCCTGGCCCGTGCCGTACTTGCCCGGCTTCGCCCCACCGGCAAGATCTGCCAACGCGAGGACCGCGGTGATCTGACCGGCGCTGGAATCGACGTCGTCCACGGTGCTGACCGCGGCCGCCAAACCCGCGTCTGACCTGGTCACAGCCACCGGGCCGGTGCCAGACGCCGAGCCGGAGCGGCCCGCCAGTACGGTCCCGGTGCCGTGCGGCGCCAGCCCGGCGGCAAATCGCGCGGCGGTCACGCCGCGGTTCCCGCCGTCCTCGCCGAGCGCGCCGCCGGTCACGATCAGCGCGGTGTTGGCCGCCCCGATGTGCTCATCGTCATAGGTCAGGAACCCGGTGTCACGCAGAGCCGCCAGCACCGTCGCGCGCTGGGTGTCGTCCACCGGCGCCGCGGCCGGGTTGCGGTCGATCAGCAGGGTGATGCCCAACAGATCGCCGGCCTGGGATCCCTGGTCGACGGCCACGGTGCTGAGCTGCTTGCCGGCCGGCACGATCGGCGAGTTGACCACCGACAGCAACTTGTCCGCCGAATTGGCTTCGACGAACTCACTGGTGAGCGAGATCGTCCCGGTCACCCGCCCGCCTGCCTGGCCGATGAAGCGTGACACGGCCTCGACGTCACCATCGGCGGCGTCGGGGGTGCGGAACAGCACCACCGACTTGTCCTTCAAGGTGTCGCGGACCATCCGAGGCGCCATCTGCGCATCGAATTCACTTGCGGCGTTGAGCTTTTCGTTCAGCGCATTCTTGCCGTCGGTCAGGTTGTCGATCTGGTCCTGCAGTTCCACCTTGTCGTCACGAAGGCCTGACAGCACGGTGTTGGACAGCAGGCCCGAACCCAGTGCCACCCCGATGGCCAGCGCCAGGAACACCGACGCCAGCGAAATCGCGTGTGCGCGAAGCGTGATCACAACTCACCTGCCATTCAGCTGACCAGACCCTGCACCCACAGCGTGAAGCGGTTCCAATAGTCGACGACCCAGTCGATCACCGCGCCGTCGGCGCGCGACACCCACAGCGCGACGACCACGGCCACCAGCATGGCCAGCACCAACAGTGCGATCGCCCCACCGGACACCCGGCTGCGGTACAGAGTCGCCACGGCCTTGGCGTCGACGAGCTTCTCCCCCACCTTCAACCGGGTCAGGAACGTCGACGGGTTGCTGCGCTGGCGCGAGCGGTCGAAGAACTCCTCGATCGAGGCGGTGTGGCCGGCCGTGACGATCAGTGACGCGCCGTGGTGATCGCACAGCAGCAGCGCCAGATCCGCTGCCGACCCGGCAGCCGGGAAGGTCATCGCCCCGACTCCGAGGTCCTGGATGCGCTCGAGGCCGGCGGCGTGCCCGTCGGCGTCGGCCGGTAGCACGACCTGGGCGCCGCAGCGCAGCACCTCGACGCTCATCTTGTCCGGGTCGCCGACGATCAGCGCGGGCCGGTATCCGGCCTTGCGCAGCACGTCCGCACCGGCGCCGACGCCGACCAGCACGGGCTGGTACTCCTTGATGAACGGTTTGAGGGCCCGCAGATCCTCGGCGGCGTCGGGTTCCTCGGCCACGATCACGACGTGCCTGCGGTGCAGGTCCACGTCGATGTTCGGGATTCCGATGCCGTCGATGAGCAGCGGGCTCTCGCTCCGGATGAATTCGATGGTGTTCCCCGCGAAGGCCTCGAGGTGTGCCACCAGACCGCTCTTGGCGTCGTGCATCAACTCGTGGATCTCTTGGTCGTTGCGCTCGGTCCCGAACGCGATGCGCCGGTCTCCCGAGTAGACGCCGCCGTTGTTCAGGCGGACCCGGGCACCGTCCTTGATCTTCTTGAAGACGTCCGGCCCGGCCTCGTCGATCAGCACCACACCGTTGGCGACGAGCACCTCCGGCCCCAGGTTCGGGTAGCGGCCCGAGATGGACGGGGAGGCGTTGACGACACCGGCAATCTGGGCCTCGACCAGCGCGTCCGCGGTGATCCGGTCCAGATCCTGGGCGTCGAGGACGACGATGTCACCGGGGCCGACGCGACGCAGCAGCCGGTCGATATCGCGGTCCACTCGTGCAGTGCCGGTCACTCCCGGACGCGAAGAGGCATTGCGGGTGAGCAGCGTCGACATCTTCATGCGCCGATTCTGTCGGGATTCGCCCGACAGTCGGCGGAGGCGCGCCGTAACACCAGCCTCACAAGTCAGCTTTAGTCACATCAGTAACAGCAGAACGGTCTCAATCCCGCGTCGCCGCGTAGTGCCGTGCGGCCTTGGCGCGGTTGCCACAGGTCGCCATCGAATGCCAGCGCCGAGCCCCGTTCTTCGAGGTGTCGTGGAACCACAGAATGCAGTGCGGATGGGCACATTGCTTGATCCGGTCGGGCGCCTCGGCCAGCAACCTCAACAGATCCGCCGCCGCCAACCAGCCGGCGAGCCATTGCGGCTGCGCCACCTCGACGGCCTCGGTAGGCCCGGTCGCCGTGAGCAGGCGCCGGATCCTGCCGTGTTCCAGCACTTCGTTCACCCCGTCGACGGACCCGGCCTGCAGGGCTTGGAGGATGGCTTCACGGGTCTCGATCAGCGCCTTCCGCGACTCCTCGTCAGCCTCACAGCGATCCTCCAGCCCATTGGCCAGCAACCAGGTACGCAGCCCTACGACGTCCGCGAGAAGGTCCTGCGGGCCATCTGCCGACATCCACCGGGTGTTCAGCAGATCCAGCGCAAGGGGTTCGCCGACGTGCGGGCGCGGATCACGCATACCTGAGGGTAACCACGGGCCGGCGACGACAAGAGTCACCCGCCGGACTAACTATCGAAATCCAGTTAGGTGGTTGACGGCTGCGCCCCTACCGTTCTAACCTGCTTAAGCAATTACATTGGTTAGCCATTCAGGAGGACTGCATGCCCGCGACCACCCCGCCCCAGCTCGCCCCCGGACACGTCGGCATCAACGTCACCGACCTCGACCGCTCCGTCGCCTTCTACCGGAACGCGCTCGGATTCGAACCGCTGTCCGTCAACGGTGAAGGCGAGCACCGGTATGCCTTCCTCGGCACCGGCGGGACGTTGCGACTGACTCTCTGGCAGCAGAGCCGTGGTCGGTTCTCCACCGAAACCCCAGGTCTGCACCATCTTTCGTTCGAGGCGGCCAGCATCGACGAGGTGCGGACGGTCGAGGCGGCGCTGCGGGCACTGGGCACGGAGTTCGCGCACGACGGCGTCGTCGCACACGGGGAGGGAGCCGCCTCCGGCGGCATCTTCTTCAGCGACCCCGACGGAACCAGGCTGGAGGTGTACGCACCGAATGGGGCGCAGACCGCTCCCGCACCAAACGGATCCGCCCCCACCTGCGGATTCTTCTGAGCCGATCAGGGTGAACATGTATCACTCGGGTGAGTTGGCGGTACAGCGACGCATGGGGCAGGAGGCCATCGCGAATCGCGTGGGTCGCATGATCCGCACCGAGGTCCCCGCGGCCGCCGCTGCGTTCCTCGCCGAACAGCCGATGATCGTGATCGCCGCGGCCGACGACGGCGGCCGGGTGTGGGCCGGGTTGATCACCGGACCACCCGGCTTCGTCCACGCCGATGATCCGGCCACGATCATGATCGAGGCGTTGCCGGCACCGGGCGATCCGCTCCGCGACGTGCTGCACAGCGGACAGCAGATCGGAATGATCGCCATCGAGCCGCAGACCCGGCGCCGGATGCGGGTCAACGGCTCCGCCGAACCGGCCGGAGCCGGCCTGCGGATCGCTCCCGATCAGGTGTATTCGAACTGCCCGAAGTACATTTCGCGCCGGGGCATCACCGAGGTGAGGTCCGCGACGGAGCCGTCCGATGTTCACCGTGGCGAGTCACTGACCGATCGACACCAAGAACTCATCTCGAGTGCCGACGCCTTCTTCATCGGATCGGCGGACGCGACAGGCAATGCCGACGCATCCCACCGCGGCGGTAATCCCGGGTTCCTGCAGGTGCTCTCGCCACGACAACTGCGTTGGCCGGACTACCGCGGAAACTCGATGTTCATGACCCTGGGCAACATCGACGCCAATCCGCGGTGCGGCCTTTTGGTGATCGACTGGTCTTCGGGAGCTACGCTCCAGCTCACCGGGACCGCCGAAATCAACTGGGATGAAGCCGATTCCAGTGCCGGCGCACAGTGCGCGGTGGATTTCACGGTCGAAGCGGTGGTGGAGCTGACGCATGTCAGCCCGCTGCGTTGGAGCTCCGCCGAGCTGTCACCGGCCAACCCGGGCCCGGCCGTCGGTCAGGGCTAGGGGGCGCTGCGCTCCTGCTGCGCAGCCTCGAGCAGCTCTCTGGCGTGGGCCCGTCCGCTGTCGGACTCCCCCAGACCGGCCAGCATCCGGGCCAACTCGGCGACCCGATCGTCGTCCTCGATCCGTTTCACGCCGCTCGATTTGGCGCGACCGTCGCCGCTGTCGACCACGAGATGTGCGTCGGCATACGCCGCGACCTGAGGCAGGTGGGTCACCACGATCACCTGGTGAGTGCGCGCCAACCGGGCCAAGCGCCGGCCGATCTGCACCGCTGCCCGGCCACCGACCCCGGCGTCGACCTCGTCGAACACCATCGTGGTGCCCGCCGTCGAGGCCGACAGCACCACTTCGAGGGCCAGCATGACGCGCGAAAGCTCACCGCCGGAGGCACTCTTCGCCAGCGGCAACACATCCGCGCCGCGATGCGCGGTGAACCCGAATTCGACCGCGTCGACACCGTCGTGGCCGGCGTGCAGAACCTCACCGTCGGGCATCGTCAGCGGCGCAGAATCGTCGGCGCGGGCCGGCATCGGGGCGACGCCGATGGTGAACATCGCATTGGCCATCGCCAGGCCGGCGAGCTCCGCGGTCACCGCCTTGGCCAGCCCCTTGGCCGCCTTCGTGCGGGACTTGGTGAGCTCGCCCGCAGCGGTGACCACCTGGGCTTCCAACTCGGCGACCTTGCGGTCCAGGGCTGCCAGGCTCTCTTCGGAAACATCGAGCTGCGCCAACCGCTCCGCGGCGTCACGCGACCATTCCAGCACCCCGTCGACATCGGCGGCGTACTTGCGGGTGAGCGTACGGAGCTCCGCCTGTCGCGCCAGCTTGGTCTCCAGAGTGCTGGCATCGCTGGGCAATTCGGACAGGTAGTGCCCGAGCTCGCCGGATACGTCGCCGATCACGGCCATCGCCTCGGCCAATCGGGCGCCCAACGCCTGCAACGCCGCGTCATCGGTGGACTGCAGCGCCGCCTGCGCCTGACCGACACCGTCGGCGGCCGATACCGAATCCGGGGAGGGTTCGTCGAGCTCACCGGACAGGGCCAGCCGGGCGGTCTGTGCGGCCTCGCGCAGCGCGTCCAGTTCCGAGAGCCTCCGGATATCGGCGATGATCGCCTCATCCTCACCGGGTTGCGGTGCGACCGCATCGATCTCGTGGATCCCGAAGCTGAGCCGGTCGGCTTCCTGCGCCAGTTCCCTGGCGCGCCGGCGCCGGTCGGCCAGGTCGCGACGCGCCGTCAGCCACTCGTCGCGGGCGCGCCGGTAGCGCGTCAACGGCTTGTCCACCTCGGCGAACCGGTCCAGCGCCGCCCGCTGCTCGTCGGGTCGCATCAACCGCAACTGGTCGTTCTGACCGTGCAACGTCAGAACCTGGGCGGTGAAGCTGCTCAAGGATTTCGCGGGAACACTGCGCCCTCCCAGATATGCCCGCGACGGCCCGGCCCGGCTGACCGAGCGGGCCGCGATCACGCTGCCGTCGTCGTCGCGTTCAGCGCCGGAGGATTCCAGGATCTCCTCGACCCGGCCGGACACGTCCTCGCCGAGTTCGATTGTGCTGAACCGGCCTTCCACCACGGCGCGGTCCGAGCCCGACCTCACCCGGTTGGCATCCGCACGGGCACCACCGAGCAGGTGCAGGCTGGTCACCACCATGGTCTTACCGGTTCCGGTTTCACCGGTCAGCACGGTCAGCCCACGGTCGAACTCCGCGGTGGCGGCACTGATCGCGCCCAACGACTCGATTCGAATCTCCGACAGCACAGGTATCTACTGTCCCCGCCATCCGGTGACCGGCAACCGGAACTTACGCACCAACCGATCGGTGAACGGCGCCGAGTCCAACCGGACCCATTTCAGCGGGGTACCGCAGCGGGTCACCTCCAACCGGCCGCCGGCAGGCACCACCATCTCGCGTCGCCCGTCACAGAACACCAGGGCGTCATTGCCGCTCGCCTCGATCTCGATGGCGATGCTGGCCAACGGGCTGGTCACCATCGGCCGGGCGAACAGTGCGTGAGCATTGTTGGGCACCACCAGAATCGCTTCCAGGTCCGGCCACAGCACCGGGCCACCGGCCGAGAACGCGTAGGCGGTGGAGCCCGTCGGCGTCGACACCAGCACCCCGTCGCAGCCGAACGACGAGACCGGGCGGCCGTCGACCTCCAGCACCACACCGAGCACCCCGAGCCGGGGCCCCTTCTCCAGGCTGGCCTCGTTGAGTGCCCAACCGCGGTTCACCACGTCAGTCCCGACGCGCACCACGACGTCGAGCGTCATCCGTTCCTCGATGCGGTAATCGCGCTCGATGACGCGCTCGAGGACGTGATCGATGGCCTCGGCCTCGGCTTCGGCCAGGAAGCCGATCCGGCCCAGATTGACTCCGAGCACCGGGATCTCGACGTTGCGCGCGAGCTCGGCGGCCCGCAGGAACGTGCCGTCCCCGCCGAGGACGAGCACCAGTTCGCACCCTTCGGCGGCCCGCTCGTCGGCGTCCACCACCTCGATGTCCACCCCGAGGGCACGCATGTCATCGGGCGCCAGATGCAGCGGGCCGCGATCCACGGCCTCGGCCGAGAGCACCTTCAGGCCAATGCCGTTGTCGCCGAGCACCTTTTCCACTCGCCGGGCAACCTCGGTCGCCTCGTCCCGGCCGGTGTGCACCACCAGCAGGATCGTGCGTTCTTGGGTCATTGCGGCCCCTCCTCGACCGCCTGCCTTACCGCCTGCTCGAGCGACTCGCCATCCAGCTGACGGTCGCTCTGAGCACGCAGGTGCAGGAAGTACTCGACATTGCCCGATGGTCCGGGCAGCGGGCTGGCCGTCACATCGACAGCATGCCACTGCAACGCGGCCGCCTTGCGCGCGACCGTGCACACCGCGTCGATGCGCAACTCGGGGTCGGACACCACACCGCCCGCGCCGACACGATCCTTGCCGACCTCGAACTGCGGTTTCACCATCGGAACGATATCGGCGTCGACCGTCGCGCAGGCAGTGAGCGCGGGAAGAACGGTCGCCAGCGAGATGAAGGACAGGTCGGCCACGATCAACTGCACCGGTCCGCCGATCGCCTCGGGGGTCAACTCCCGCACATTCGTTCGTTCCAGCACCTGCACCCGTTCGTCCGAGCGCAGTGACCAGGCCAGCTGACCGTAGCCGACGTCGGCCGCCACCACCTGCGCAGCGCCCCGGTCGAGAAGCACCTCCGTGAAGCCGCCGGTGGATGCCCCCGCGTCGAGACAGCGTCGCCCCTCGACGACGACGTCGAACGCGTCCAACGCACCGATCAGCTTGTGCGCACCCCGCGATACCCAGGAGCGCTCTTCGGAGGCGATCACCGTGATGTTGGTGTCGGCCGCGACCGCGGTGGCCGGTTTGGCGGCGGGCATGCCGTCGATCCGCACCCGCCCGGCCTCGATCAGTTCTGCTGCCTGCTGTCGTGACCGGGCCAGCCCCCGCCGCACCAGCTCGGCATCAACGCGAGCGCGCCGCGCCACCGGCGCTCACCTTCCGGTCGCCTGCGGTCCGCCCGGTTGCCCCCTGTCGACGGATTCGAGGGCGTGCACGAGCAGATCGTGAGCCTGCTCCAGCCGCGCTGCCACCACATCGATGTCCGTGCCCTCGAGTGCGGACGGGTCCACGGCGGGATCCGGCACTTCTGCCAGCACTGCGGCGACCTGCGCCCGCAGTTGGTCAGGATCGGTAGTCATAGCGATACTCACGCTAGTCGATGGGTGCCGACAGCAACGACCATCGCTGCAACGCCCGGCGCGCTGTGTCGTCTCCGGCCGAGACCGCGAAGCCGGGATCCAGGCCCGCGCTCCACACCGCATCCGCCGTCGCCCGAACCACCGACAGGTCGTCCTGCGGATCCGCACCCGTGGCGTGGACCGTCACGATGGTCGAACCCAGCTCGACACGCCAGGCCGGGTGCGGCCCGATGCACAACATGTCGGCGTCCGCGTGCAGTCCCCGCAGGTCCTCCGCGAGGTATCCGGGCCGTTCTGCGGGCACCGCCCGCACGGCTTCGTCGGCCGTGCTGACGCCGGTCAGCACCATCAGGCTCGGCAGCCCGGCCGCGACCGCACCGGCGATGTCGGTGTCGAGCCGGTCCCCGACCACAAGGGGGGCAGAGAATGTCCCCCGGCTCAGGGCATCGTTCATCAGCGTCGGTTGAGGCTTGCCGGCAACCAGCGGATCCTGCCCGGTCGCCGCCCGCAACGCGGCCACCATCGACCCGTTGCCCGGCAGCAGACCGCGTTCCGACGGCAGGGTCAGATCTACGTTCGCGGCCACCCACAGCGCACCGGCCCGGATCGCCAATGCGGCCTCGGCGAGGTCAGGCCACGAGGTGCTCGTCGAGTGGCCTTGCACCACCGCGATCGGCCCCTCGTCGAACGCGCGCACCGGCCGCAGCCCGACGTTGCGCACCTCCGCGGCCAGGGCCTCGGTTCCCACGACGAGAATGGCAGAATCCCCCACCACGTGTGCGGCCAGCAGATGCGCCGCACTCTGCGCGCTCGTCACCACGTCGTCGGAGTCGGCGGCGAAGCCCAGTGCGCGGAGGTGCTCGGCGACCTCCTCCGGTGCACGTGAGGCATTGTTGGTGACATAGAGCGCCCGGGAGGCGACTCCGGCCAGGCTCTCGATGGCGCCGGCCGTTGGCTCGTGACCGCGGAACACCGTGCCGTCGAGATCGAGCAGCAGGCAATCATGCTGCCGCGCAAGCGTGGTCACGTCAGGACAGCTCCGTGATCCGGTCTTCCGCGTCGGTGATCCCCTCGATGTCAGCCGCCGCGGCGTGCATGAACCACTGCAGCGCTTCATCACCACGTCCGAGCGCCAGCAGGGTGTCGGCATAGACATAGAACAGGCGGGCCGAGGTCGGCCCCACGTTGGTCGGGTCGAGCGGCGGCGTGGCGAGGATGGCCAACGCCTGCTCGAGCTGGCCCAGGTCCGACCGGGCACCGGCCGTGACGATGCGCAGCTCGTCGGCATCTTCACCGGTGAGTGCGGCGGCCTCGTCGCTGCGAGCCAACTCCAGCGCCCGTTCGGGTCGCCCGACCCCGCGCTCACAATCGGCGATCATCGGCAACAACGCCGACTTGCTGCCCATGCGGCGGGCAGCGCGCAGCTCGGCGAGAGCCTGGGCCCAGTCCCCGCTGTGGTAGGCCGCGATACCGACGGCCTCGCGCACGACGGCGATCCGGCCGGCCCGGTTGCGGGCCGCCCGGGCATGGGCCAGAGCAGTTTCGGGATCTTCATCGAGCAGCTTGCCGGCCATCACCAGATGCCGGGCCACGAAATCGGCGGTCGCCTTGTCCAGCGTCACCAGCTCCCGACGGACGTCGGGGGCGAGTTCTTTCGCTTCGACATCGGCCGGCAACTTCGGACCGTCGTTCTTGAGGTCGGTGTCGTCGGTGGGTTGCGCAGAGCGTGCCCGCCCCGGCCCGGACACCCGCGGTGCACCTGCCCGCTGATCCCGGCCCCGCTGATCGCGAGGACGACGATGACCTGAACTGTTCGATGCGCGGTCGTTCGATGCACGCCGCGGGCGCCGCTCTGCGTCGCCTTGTCTGTCTCCGACCACGTGTGCCTTTCTACCCGCCCTTCCCGCAAAGGATACTGGCAGCTGCCACGGCCGACATAATCATGTCAATACCGGGCGCGGAAATGTTGTCCGAAAGAATTCGGCGATAAAAACGAATCGCCCCCCACGCATAACGTGGGGGGCGATCCTTAATTTGTGTTCGGCGGTGTCCTACTTTTCCACCCGTGTGGGTAGTATCATCGGCGCTGGCAGGCTTAGCTTCCGGGTTCGGGATGGGACCGGGCGTTTCCCTGCCGCTATGGACCGCCGTAACTTTATTCACCCGTTTCTGGGTGTAAACCTGTGTGTTTTGGTGGTGGGGTGCGGGTTGCACTCCGACACGAGGTCGTGGTGTTCATGAATTGTGGTTGCGAGGTCAGATATGCGTCTTACATTTTGTCAACTCACCATTGTTTTGGTGTTTGTTGGTTGTTGTAAGTTTTCGGCCGGTTAGTGCCAGTTCCCTGCACCTATTACTAGGCTTCCAGGTCTGGTCTATCAATCCCGTGGTCTGCGGGGGGCCTTATCCCTCTAAAAGGGTGAGAAGCCTGGTCTTGGAGGGGGTTTCCCGCTTAGATGCTTTCAGCGGTTATCCTGTCCGAACGTGGCTATCCAGCGGTGCTCCTGGTGGAACAACTGGTGTACCAGAGGTTCGTCCGTCCCGGTCCTCTCGTACTAGGGACAGATTTCCTCAAGCTTCTGACGCGCGCGGCGGATAGAGACCGAACTGTCTCACGACGTTCTAAACCCAGCTCGCGTGCCGCTTTAATGGGCGAACAGCCCAACCCTTGGGACCTGCTCCAGCCCCAGGATGCGACGAGCCGACATCGAGGTGCCAAACCATCCCGTCGATATGGACTCTTGGGGAAGATCAGCCTGTTATCCCCGGGGTACCTTTTATCCGTTGAGCGACACCCCTTCCACTCAGAGGTGCCGGATCACTAGTCCCGACTTTCGTCCCTGCTCGACATGTACGTCTCGCAGTCAAGCTCCCTTGTGCACTTACACTCAACACCTGATTGCCGTCCAGGTTGAGGGAACCTTTGGGCGCCTCCGTTACATTTTGGGAGGCAACCGCCCCAGTTAAACTACCCACCAGGCACTGTCCCTGAACCGGATATACGGTCCGAGGTTAGAGGCCCAATACGATCAGAGTGGTATTTCAACAACGACTCCACCCACACTGGCGTGTGAATTTCACAGTCTCCCACCTATCCTACACAAACCGTATCGAGCACCAATACCAAGTTGTAGTGAAGGTCCCGGGGTCTTTTCGTCCTGCCGCGCGTAACGAGCATCTTTACTCGTAGTGCAATTTCGCCGAGTCTATGGTTGAGACAGTTGAGAAGTCGTTACGCCATTCGTGCAGGTCGGAACTTACCCGACAAGGAATTTCGCTACCTTAGGATGGTTATAGTTACCACCGCCGTTTACTGGGGCTTAAATTCTCCGCTTCACCCCGAAGGGTTAACGGGTCCTCTTAACCTTCCAGCACCGGGCAGGCGTCAGTCCGTATACATCGTCTTGCGACTTCGCACGGACCTGTGTTTTTAGTAAACAGTCGCTTCTCACTGGTTTGTGCCACCCCCTCCCGCTGCCGGCCGCAAGAGCCTTGACGATATGGGGGTCCCCCTTCTCCCGAAGTTACGGGGGCATTTTGCCGAGTTCCTTAACCATAGTTCACTCGTACGCCTTAGTATTCTCTACCTGACCACCTGTGTTGGTTTGGGGTACGGGCCGTGTATGTCCTCGCTAGAGGCTTTTCTTGGCAGCATAGGATCACCGAATTCGCCTCAAACGGCTATGCATCACCTCTCAGGCACATGAAACGCGGATTTGCCTACGTTTCGCCCTACCGGCTTACCCCAGTACAACCACTGACTGGTACGGCTACCTTCCTGCGTCACCCCATCGCTTGACTACTACCCACCGGGGTCCCACGCAGCCCCGTCAACGCCTCACCCCGAAGGGATCGGTCACGACGGTTTTGGATGGTTAGCACAATGGATTCATCAGGGACGCACATACACGGGTACGGGAATATCAACCCGTTGTCCATCGACTACGCCTGTCGGCCTCGCCTTAGGTCCCGACTCACCCTGGGAGGACTGGCCTGGCCCAGGAACCCTTGGTCTTTCGGCGGGCAAGGTTCTCACTTGCCTATTCGCTACTCATGCCTGCATTCTCACTCCCACACCCTCCACAGCTCCATCACTAGGCTGCTTCACCGGATGCAGGACGCTCCCCTACCCAACGCATAAATACGTTGCCGCGGCTTCGGCGGTGTGCTTGAGCCCCGCTACATTATCGGCGCACAATCACTTGACCAGTGAGCTATTACGCACTCTTTCAAGGGTGGCTGCTTCTAAGCCAACCTCCTGGTTGTCTTCGCGACTGCACATCCTTTTCCACTTAGCACACGCTTAGGGGCCTTAGCCGGCGATCTGGGCTGTTTCCCTCTCGACGCACGGAGCTTATCCCCCGCCGTCTCACTGCCACACTCTTGGACTTGTCGGCATTCGGAGTTTGGCTGACGTCAGTAACCCTGTGGGGCCCATCGGCCATCCAGTAGCTCTACCTCCAACAAGAAACATGTGACGCTGCACCTAAATGCATTTCGGGGAGAACCAGCTATCACGGAGTTTGATTGGCCTTTCACCCCTACCCACAGCTCATCCCCTCAGTCTTCAACCTAAGTGGGTTCGGGCCTCCACGCGGTCTTACCCGCGCTTCACCCTGGCCATGGGTAGATCACTCCGCTTCGGGTCCAGAACACACCACTACACCACACACTCCTGTGTGGATACGCCCTATTCAGACTCGCTTTCGCTGCGGCTACCCCACCCGGGTTAACCTCGCGACATGTCCCTGACTCGCAGGCTCATTCTTCAAAAGGCACGCCATCACCCCACGCTAAAAGCGAAGGCTCTGACGGATTGTAAGCGCACGGTTTCAGGTACTATTTCACTCCCCTCCCGGGGTACTTTTCACCATTCCCTCACGGTACTAATCCGCTATCGGTCACTGGGAAGTATTCAGGCTTACCGGGTGGTCCCGGCAGATTCACAGCAGATTTCACGGGCCCGCTGCTACTCGGGAACACTGTTCAAGGCAGATGTCAGGTTTTCACGTACCGGGCTCTCACCGTCTACGGCAGGTCATCCCAAACCACTTCCGCTAACCACAACATTTTCTCACTACCCTCCAGTCGAGTAGAACTGGAAAAACAGGTCCCACAACCCCGCACACACAACCCCTACCCGGTATCGCATGCATACGGTTTAGCCATCCTCCGCTTTCGCTCGCCACTACTCACGGAATCACATTTTGTTTTCTCTTCCTACGGGTACTGAGATGTTTCACTTCCCCGCGTTCCCCCCTGCACCCTATGTATTCAGATACAGGTAACACGACATCACTCGTGCTGGGTTTCCCCATTCGGACATCCTCGGATCAACGCTCGGTTGGCAGCTCCCCGAGGCATATCGCAGCCTCCAACGTCCTTCATCGGCTCCCAGTGCCAAGGCATCCACCATGCGCCCTTAAACACTTACAACACAAAAACCAAAAATGAGTTTCAAAAGAAATTGCACATCAACACACAAACCAGGCCCCACCCACAAGGAGTGAGACCCAACATATGCGTGCTAGATGCTCGCAACCACTATCCACAAATCAAACACCACACCCCACCACCAAAGCGAGGCAACAACACGCCGACACCCGCAACCGGATGCCACCCCCGAAAGGGGCACGGGCCTGTTGTCTCAAAGCCCAATAGTGTGTCTGGCAGTCTCAAAAGTTTGTTGCGCACCAAGCCGGCGCCACTACAGCGCTCCGACTCCTCACGGCTACACCATCCCCAATGGACAGTGTTTTTCGTGGTGCTCCTTAGAAAGGAGGTGATCCAGCCGCACCTTCCGGTACGGCTACCTTGTTACGACTTCGTCCCAATCGCCGATCCCACCTTCGACGGCTCCCTCCACAAGGGTTAGGCCACCGGCTTCGGGTGTTACCGACTTTCATGACGTGACGGGCGGTGTGTACAAGGCCCGGGAACGTATTCACCGCAGCGTTGCTGATCTGCGATTACTAGCGACTCCGACTTCACGGGGTCGAGTTGCAGACCCCGATCCGAACTGAGACCGGCTTTGAAAGGATTCGCTCCACCTCACGGCATCGCAGCCCTTTGTACCGGCCATTGTAGCATGTGTGAAGCCCTGGACATAAGGGGCATGATGACTTGACGTCATCCCCACCTTCCTCCGAGTTGACCCCGGCAGTCTCTCACGAGTCCCCACCATTACGTGCTGGCAACATGAGACAAGGGTTGCGCTCGTTGCGGGACTTAACCCAACATCTCACGACACGAGCTGACGACAGCCATGCACCACCTGCACACAGGCCACAAGGGAACCAATATCTCTACTGGCGTCCTGTGCATGTCAAACCCAGGTAAGGTTCTTCGCGTTGCATCGAATTAATCCACATGCTCCGCCGCTTGTGCGGGCCCCCGTCAATTCCTTTGAGTTTTAGCCTTGCGGCCGTACTCCCCAGGCGGGGTACTTAATGCGTTAGCTACGGCACGGATCCCAAGGAAGGAAACCCACACCTAGTACCCACCGTTTACGGCGTGGACTACCAGGGTATCTAATCCTGTTCGCTCCCCACGCTTTCGCTCCTCAGCGTCAGTTACTGCCCAGAGACCCGCCTTCGCCACCGGTGTTCCTCCTGATATCTGCGCATTCCACCGCTACACCAGGAATTCCAGTCTCCCCTGCAGTACTCTAGTCTGCCCGTATCGCCCGCACGCCCACAGTTAAGCTGTGAGTTTTCACGAACAACGCGACAAACCACCTACGAGCTCTTTACGCCCAGTAATTCCGGACAACGCTCGGACCCTACGTATTACCGCGGCTGCTGGCACGTAGTTGGCCGGTCCTTCTTCTATAGGTACCGTCACTTGCGCTTCGTCCCTATTGAAAGAGGTTTACAACCCGAAGGCCGTCATCCCTCACGCGGCGTCGCTGCATCAGGCTTGCGCCCATTGTGCAATATTCCCCACTGCTGCCTCCCGTAGGAGTCTGGGCCGTATCTCAGTCCCAGTGTGGCCGGTCACCCTCTCAGGCCGGCTACCCGTCGTCGCCTTGGTAGGCCATTACCCCACCAACAAGCTGATAGGCCGCGGGCCCATCCCACACCGCAAAAGCTTTCCACCACACCCCATGAAGAGCGCGGTCCTATTCGGTATTAGACCCAGTTTCCCAGGCTTATCCCAAAGTGCAGGGCAGATCACCCACGTGTTACTCACCCGTTCGCCACTCGAGTACCCCGAAGGGCCTTTCCGTTCGACTTGCATGTGTTAAGCACGCCGCCAGCGTTCGTCCTGAGCCAGGATCAAACTCTCCAAACAAAAACTCCCCAGCCAAAAACCAGGGCAGAATTACAAGTTCAGAACAATCTGACCTAAACAAAAGACACCAAACAAACTGGCATCAAAAAACAAAACCACCCACCATGATCGGAAGACGGGGAGTCCCCCAAGATGAGTGGCAAAAACAACAAACAAAAACCACCAAACACACTATTGAGTTCTCAAACAACACGCCCGAGTTTGTCGCGCAGAAATCCCGCGGCCAAAAGCCGCTGAACTTTACTGCGGGCAGTGAGAAGACCCACCGTAATGGGTGTCTTTCTCGGATTTCGTCTTCGCTCTCCGGCGCTTGTCCGTGTCGCTCTGACCTGGAATAAGTTACGTGAGCGCTAACAGGGAGTCAAATCGCCTGGTCGCTGCGACGTTTTCCCAGGTCAGCGCGCGTGCGCCGTCAGCCGGAAGCACCCGCCCGCCGGACCCCGGCAATGTGCCGCTTGCCACGTCGCAACACGAGCCAACGATCATGCAGAAAGTCCGAGTGCTGTGGTATCCACTCGTCGCTTTCAATACGAATGTTGTTCACGTACACCCCGCCCTCGGCGACATTGCGGCGTGCCGCGCCCTTGCTCGGCGCCAATTCCGTGGCGACCAACAAATCGATGATCGAATCGGGGCCCCCCGGCGCCAGTTCGGCCACCTGCCCGTTACTGGCCTCCCGCAGCGCCGCGCCGAGCGTCGATTCGTCCAGGTCGGTGAGTTCACCCCGCCCGAACAACGCCTGACTGGCCAGCTCGACTGCCGTCGTGGCGGCGTCCCCGTGGACCAACGTGGTGAGTTCGCGGGCCAGTCGCTTCTGGGCGGCACGTTCATGCGCGCGGTTCTTGGTGGCGTCCTCGAGCTCGGCGATGTCGTCGGACGACAGGAAGGTGAACCAACGCAGGTATCCGATGACGTCGGCGTCGGCCGTGTTCACGAAGTACTGGTACCAGGCATATGGGCTGGTCATCTCCGGGTCGAGCCACAGATTGCCGCCGCCGGTCGACTTGCCGAACTTCTTGCCCTCGGAGTCGGTGACCAGCGGAGTTGTCATCGCGTGCACGGTGGCACCGAGCTTTTGGCGCACCAACCGGGCGCCGGCCACGATGTTCCCCCACTGATCTGAGCCGCCGATCTGCAATCCGCAGCCGTACCGCTGGTGCAGCTCCACGAAGTCGTTCGCCTGCAGAAGCATGTAGCTGAACTCGGTGTAGGAGATGCCGTCGCCCTCCAGCCGCCGACGGACGGTCTCCCGGTCGAGCATCACGTTCACGGAGAAGTACTTGCCGAGGTCACGCAGGAACTCAATGGCCGACAACTCCCCCGTCCACGACAGGTTGTTCTCGACGATTGCGCCGGTCGGAGTGTCGTCGAACTCGACGAACCGTTCCAGCTGACCACGGATCCGACCGGCCCAGTCGGCGACGGTGTCGGCGGTGTTCAGTGTGCGTTCCCCGGTGTCGCGGGGGTCGCCGATCATCCCGGTGGCCCCACCGGCGAGCACGATCGGCCGGTGGCCGGCGCGCTGGAACCGCCGCAGGGTGAGCAGGGGCACCAGGTGTCCGGCGTGCAGGCTCGGCGCGGTCGGGTCGAAGCCCGAATAGACGGTCATGGGTCCCTTGGCCAGGTCGGTCGCCAGCGCGTCGCGGTCGGTCGACTGCGCGATCAGCCCACGCCAGTCCAGCTCATCGAGGATTCCCATGCTCATGACGACGATCATGCCGCATCGGCGACATCAGTCACTGGCACCGGGCGCGGGCGCGCGGGGGCTGCGTCGGTAGGCCGACACCTCCGCCCGGTCGGCCAGCCACAGCCGCCACCGCCGGTCGGCGGCCTTGCTGACCCCTACCCGTGGGCCGTCGATCGCCGGCACCGGATCGCTCAACGAGAGCCGGATCGGACTGTCGGCAGCGAAAAGGTCAATTCCGTTGTCCTCCATGGTGATTCCGAGCGCAGAGCACAGGTTGCCGGGCCCCCGCGCCAACGCGACCGGCCGCACAGCCGGCCCGCGACGTCGGCCGGCCTCGTCGGCACCGGCACTCACCGACGCGGCCCGCAGCAGCACCGCGCCCGCGACACCGTCGTATCCGCAGACCACGTTGGCGCACACGTGGATGCCATGGCTGCGGTAGGTGTACAGGCGCCCGGGTGGGCCGAACATCACCGTATTCCGCCCGCCCGCACCGCGATACGAATGTGAGGCCCCGTCGGGCCACGGCCCGTCGGCCGGACCACCGTAGGCCTCGACCTCGACGACGACGGCGCTGACTCCGCGGCCGGTCAATTCGGCCCCCACCAGTCGGCGCGCCGCGAGCAAGGGGTCACCAGTCAACAGCTCGGTGCCCACTTGCAAGCCCATACGAGCGATTCTGCACTTGGCAAGAACCGCCATTGACACCGGCCAGACTCGAGCGCAGTATTCACCACATGATGACTTCATCGACTGATGAATTCTCCCCTGGCTATCCGGGCGGGGCTGCTCCCCCGGCTGTCGACATCACCGGCCTGCAGGTCACCCGGGGTGGCCGGCCCGCGATCCGCGACCTCGACGTGCGTATCGCCGGCGGCACCATCACCGGTCTGCTCGGCCCGTCGGGCTGCGGCAAGTCCACCCTGATGCGCAGCATCGTCGGAACCCAGATCATCGCGGCCGGCACCGTCACCGTGCTCGGACACCCGGCGGGCTCGGCACCGCTGCGCCATCGGGTCGGATACGTCACCCAGGAACCCACGATCTACGACGACCTGCGGGTCATCGACAACGTCCGGTACTTCGCCGCGCTCTACGGCACATCGACGAGCTCGGCCGACGACGCAATCCGGTCGGTCGGCCTCGACGATCACCGCACGGCGTACTGCGGCAATCTCTCCGGCGGCCAGCGCACCCGGGTGTCGCTGGCCTGCGCCCTGGTCTCCGAGCCCGAACTACTGGTGCTCGACGAACCCACGGTCGGCCTCGACCCCGTACTGCGGGTCGACCTGTGGGAGCAGTTCAACGACCTGTCACGGCGCGGCACCACCCTGCTGGTTTCCAGCCACGTCATGGACGAGGCCGACCACTGCGGGGACCTGTTGCTCATGCGCGAAGGGCGACTGCTCGCCCACACCACCCCGGACCGGCTACGGAAGGACACGGAATGCACGTCCCTGGAGGAAGCGTTTCTCACCGTCATCCGGCGCAGCGCCTCGGCCGAGCCCAACCGAGCCGACTGAGTCCCGCCGCCTACCTGGCCACGACCGGCCGCATTCTGCGCCAACTGGCCGCCGACCATCGCAGCGTCGCGATGATCCTCGTGGTACCCAGCCTGATCATCACGCTGATGTACTTCATGTTCCAGAACGCGCCCCACGCGCCGGGACGGCCGACGCCGTTCAACACCGCCTGCCTGATCATGCTCGGCGTCTTCCCACTGGTCGTGATGTTCCTGATCACCTCGATCACCATGCAGCGCGAACGCGTTTCAGGGACCCTCGAGCGCATCCTCACCACACCCCTGCGTCGCTTCGACCTGCTGGCCGCCTATGGCACCGCGTTCTCGGTCGCGGCGGCGGCGCAGGCCACGCTGGCCTGCATCGTCGCGTTCTGGTTCCTCGGCTTCGACACCGCCGGCAGCCCGATACTGGTGTTCCTGATCGCGATCATCAACGCCGTTCTCGGCGTGGGCCTTGGCCTGTTGTGCAGCGCGTTCGCCCGGACCGAATTCCAGGCGGTCCAGTTCATGCCGGTGGTGATCGTCCCGCAGCTGCTGTTGTGCGGCATCATCGTGCCACGTGCCGCCCTGCCCGATTGGCTGCAGTGGATCAGCAACGTGCTGCCGGCCAGCTACGCGCTCGAAGCCCTGCAGCAGGTCGGCGCATACCCCGAGCCGACAGCCATCGCGGTGCGTGACATCGCGATCGTGATCGGATTCGCGATACTGGCACTGGGTCTGGCCGCAGCCACCCTCCGCCGTCGAACTCCGTAGGGGCCGCCGTGACGACCACCAGTACCGATTCCCAGCAGCAACGCAAACGGCCCGGCCGGCCCGCCGGCCCGTCGGACAAACGTGAGCGCATCTTGGCCAGCGCACGAGAGTTGTTCGCCCGCAACGGCATCGACAAGACATCGATCCGTGCCATCGCCGCCGACGCCGGGGTTGACGCGGCCCTGGTGCACCACTACTTCGGGACCAAGACGCAGTTGTTCGCCGCCGCCATTCACATTCCCATCGATCCGATGACTGTGATCGGGAAGCTGAAAGAAGTGCCGGTCGAGCAGATCGGCCACACCCTGCCGTCAATCCTGTTGCCGCTGTGGGATTCCGAGATCGGCAAGGGTTTTGTGGCGACGTTGCGGTCCATCCTGGCCGGCAACGACGTATCGCTGGTGCGGTCATTCCTCCAGGAAGTCATCATCGGCGAGATCGGACCACGGGTGGACAACCCACCCGGCAGCTCTCGGATCCGCATCCAGTTCGTCGCCTCGCAACTGGTCGGAGTCGCGATGGCGCGCTACATCCTGGAACTGGAGCCCTTCGCCACACTGCCGGCCGAACAGATCGTCGAGACCATCGCGCCCACCCTGCAGCGGTACCTCACGGGTGACTTACCCGGACTCGCCTGACCCGGCCAGCTTCAGCAGCCGCTCGTGCTCGGCGTCGTCGTCGATGGCCACGGCCTCGTCGACCAGCAGAACCGGGATGCCGTCCTCGATCCGGTAGGCCCGTCGCAACCGGGGGTTGTAGAGCCAGTCCGTTCCGGCGAGCAGCAGCGGCCCGCGGTCCTGCGGGCAGACCAGGATGCTCAGAAGCTTGTCGTCGACCACCACGTGAAGCTAGCCCAGCGGGATCTGGATGCCACCACTAGGGCCGGGCTGCGTCCCGCCGCCGGGAATCGGAGCGATGCCCGCCGGGAACTGGCCGACCCCGGGATTGATCACACCGGGCTGCGTAACCTGCGCGTTCGCCTGAGCCTGAAGCTTGCGCTGATACGACAGCGTGCTCTTGAGCGCGTTGATCAGCGGGACCTGGTTGGGACGCTTGTCGAGCGCCTCGGTGATGGCTTCGCGGTTGGCGTTCGACGGCTTGTAACCCTGCTGACGCAGCTTCAGGATGTCGTGGATCAGCGTCGAGATCTGACCACCGCCCTCGCCGGTGTCGTAATCCTGGGCGATGATCGACAGCGCTTCGTCGGCGGTCATCTGCGGTGCCTCGGTCGCGTCGGCCGCAGGTGTCGGCTCGGCGGGATCGGCGGCGGCCGTCGGCGCACCCACGCCCACCAGCAGCCCGAGCACCAGCGCCCCGCCCGTCACCGATGCGGTGACGACCCGACGCCAGCCTTCAACACCCGATGTCATCGATCCTCCAGTCGTTCGCCGTCTGCCGGAGCGTAACAGCGCATTCCCGGCCCGGCACCTCGTCGACTACGGCGACTCCGGCTCGTCGTCGGATGCACCGGCGACGAGTTCGGCCCGGCTGGCCGCAGTCAGTTTCTTGTACGTACCTGTATCGGCATCGAGGTACCAGCAGTTACGCCGGCCCGGTTTCGGGATTCCCGCGGCCCGCAGCGGACCGATCAGCGGGCGGTACGACGCGCCGAGTTCCATGTCGGCCACCACGTGCACCACGTCGGGTGGATTGCCCGCGGCGAGTTCGTCCAGAGCGTGCGACAGATCGGCCGTCGGGACACTGCCGCCGGGACGCAGCGCCAGCGCCGTGACCGCCAACTGCCGGCCGCCCTCCTCGACGCCGTAGGTGACCGACATGTCGACCGCGTCCAGGCGGCCGACGGCGTCGTTGACACTGGTCGCGAAGACCGGTCCCCGTTCGGTACGGATCACCGCCCCGCGGTTGTCGACCAGCCAGTAGTCGCCGTCCTCGTCGCGCCGGAACAGGAACTCGGTGGACACCCAGGTGTCGGCCGGAGCGAACACGCCGCGTTTGACCACGGCGGTCGGATCGACCGGGCCGCGCGGGTGGGCCAGCAGCACACCGACCTCGTTGGGCTCGGCCTTGCGCACGAAGCCTTGCTCGTCCTCGAGGATCAGGTCGTCGTCGGCGTCATAGGCCGCCAGTTCGACGGTGCCGCTGCCGGGCAGCGGACGCCCCTTGCTACCGATCTTGGCGCCGGAGACGTTGGCCAGCACCGCCTGTCCGTCCGTGGTCGCGAAGAATTCCACGACGTGGGCCGGCTCGAACACGTCGACCACGCGCTTCCACAGCCCGGCGGGCATGCCGGAGCCGATGAACAACCGGACCGGGTGACTGCCGGTCAGCGAGAACGACGGATCGTCGATGACCTCACGCAGCATGGCCCAGGTGTAGGACACCACGGTGACGCCGTACTGGCGGATCTCCTGAAGGAAACGGTCGGGCTGCAGCCCGCGGGACAGCGCGATCCGCGAGCCGCCGACCACCGCACCGCCGAGGCTGACCAGCAGACCCGATTGGTGGTGCAGCGGGGTGAGGCAGTAGACCGTGTCACCGCGGCCCAGGTTGGCCGCCGATGCGGTGCCGAACGCCGAGAGTGCCCACCGGAAATTCGTGATCTGCCGGGCCACGAGCTCACCGCCGACCTCGCTGAAGGCGACGAAGGCCAGGTCGCGGGCCAGGCCGGGGTTGGGCCGGTACCAGCCGGGCAACTCGACGACGTCGGGGTCGATCTTCTCCATGTCGATGATCGAATCGACGTCGTCGTACTGCTCCAGGTGCAGATCACGGCTCTCGCCGCCGCCGAGAACCAGCACCCGGGTGTCCAGCTCTCGGGCCACCGCGAGGTGGCCCGGGTCGGCGATGATCTCGGACACGCCGCCGAGTCGGGCCGCCTCGGCCAGATCCGCCTCGGGCAACAGCACGGCCACCGCGCCCAGCCGCGACAGCGCGGCGATCGCCACCAGCGCGCTGGGTCGGGTGTCCATCAGGACACCGACCCGGGCGCCCTGGCGCACCCCGACGTCGATCAGGCCGCGCACCACGTTGTTGATCCGGCGGTCCACCGCCTCATAGGTGTGCACCCGGCCGTCGAACAGCAGCGCCTCGCCGTTGGGTGCGCTGCGCGCCTGCTCGCTCATGATCCGGCCGAGCGAAATCCGGGTGTGGTCGTTGACCTGACCCAACCGGGCCAGCCGGGGCAGCGTGCGAGCGGTCTCGATGACCAGCGTCCGGGCGTTCTTGTTGGCCGCCACCAACGCGTCGGCAGCTGAGCGGGCCACTCCGAACGCCATCTCGGTGGCCGCGGTGGCGCCGTGGGTGACGCGGGTGGAGAACGACACCCCGCCCTCCGGGTGATCCGCCGGCTGCGATTCCATCGGGACGACGCCTTCCGGCATCTGCTCCCCGCCAAGCCATTTCACCCATTGTGCAACCGTCGGCCAGGTCTGTGTGGAGGCCTTGGAACCCACAACCAGCCCGAAATGTCCTGCGCGGATCAGGTATTCGTAGACATCGGCATCGGGGGCGGCCCGCTTGATGCCGCGCACCGCGGCCGGCTGACCGATGTCGTCGACCTCGCCGACGACCGCGAGGATCGGGCAGTCGATGTCGGACAGGGTGACCAGGTCACCGTGGACGGAGAAACCGCCGGTGATCATCCGGTTGTGCGCGATGAACTGCTTGAGCAGCTCGGAGATCGCGGGACCGGACCACGCGATCCAGCCCTCCGAAGACAGGAACCGCCGCTGCTGTTCGCGCGGGAGCAGGGCCTCCCGATCGTGCAGCTGACGCAGGAACTCGAGGCGCGACTGCGCGGTCTTGATCGGGTCGAGCATCTGAAAACCGGTGCGGGCCAACCACCCCGGGATGTCGATACGACTGAACACGTGATCGGCCATGAAATCCGCCGCACCCGCGGCGACTCCGGCCGGGAGGTTCATCGGCAGCGCCGCCAGGGTGTCCACCGGGGAGCCGAAGGCGATGATGCTGGCCAGATCCTTGGAGCGCCGGTACGCCGCGGCCTGATAGGCGAACATCCCGCCCTGCGAGTAACCGGCGAGGTGCACGTCGCAACCGGTGACCTCTTTGACGACGTCGATTGCCTCGGACAACCCCACCACGTGGTCGGCGAGGTTGCGCTGCATGCCGCCCTCGACCTTGTCCGGCGAGCCGAAGTCGATCACCCATGGGTCGATGCCCGCGGCGTGCAGGATGCCGACGGCGCCGTCGTCGCGCGTGACGTCCCACATGTCGGCCGACATCATCATCGGGTGCACCATCAACACCGGTGGGCGTGGGTTCTGCGCGCCCGGGCGGACGTCCGGCGGGAAGTACCGCCGCAGGCGGTACATCGGCACGCTCTGGATGATCTGGAAGGGCGACGGGACCGCGCCGGTCTCCAGGCCGCCGTAGCGCAGCACCTCCAGGCCGTTCTGCGCGGTTGCCAGCAACCGCTCGACCGGTTTGGTCACTGCCGAGAAATCCACTAGCCCGCTCCCCACATCACGACTCGCCCCGACCCCCGATTGACGTGGTCATCATGGCACAACAGCTACCCACTCCCGATGTGATCACCCCGACGCCGGCAGCGGCCGCGGGCGATGCCGGTGTCGCGGCCGCCAAACGATAGGGTCGGCGGCGATGGCTCACCTGCTCGGGGGCGAAACCCTGCATCTGGAATACCCCACCGGGGTGGTGTTCGACTCGGTCACCGTCGGCGTCAGCGAAGGCGACCGGATCGGCATCGTCGGCCGCAACGGCGACGGAAAGTCCACGCTGCTCGGCATGCTCACCGGCCGGATCGCCCCGCATGCGGGGCGGGTGACCCGGCGCAGCGGGCTGAGGGTGGGATCGCTGGATCAGACCGACACGCTCGACCCCACTCATACCGTGGGCTGGTCTCTGGTCGGAGACCGTCCCGAGCACGAATGGGCCGGCGACGCCCGGATCCGGGACGTCATCGGCGGTTTGGTCGCCGACCTCCCGTTCGATGCACCCATTGCGACGCTTTCGGGTGGCCAGCGCCGACGGGTGCAACTGGCCACGCTGCTGATCGACGACTGGGACGTCATCGCGCTGGACGAGCCGACCAACCATCTCGACATCCAGGGCATCACCTGGTTGGCCGATCACATCAAGCAGCGGTGGGCGCGCGGCGCCGGCGGGCTGCTGTTGATCACCCACGACCGCTGGTTCCTCGACGAGGTCGCGACCACCACCTGGGAGGTGCACGACCGGATCGTGGAGCCGTTCGAGGGCGGCTACGCGGCGTACGTGCTGCAGCGGGTGGAACGTGACCGCCAGGCCGCCTCGATCGAGGCCAAGCGGCAGAACCTGATGCGCAAGGAGTTGGCCTGGCTGCGTCGCGGTGCGCCGGCCCGGACGTCCAAACCGAAGTTCCGTATCGACGCGGCCAACGCCCTGATCTCGGATGTCCCGCCACTGCGCAACACCGTGGAATTGTCCCGGCTGGCCACCGCCAGACTCGGAAAGGACGTCATCGATCTGCTCGACGTGTCGGTGACCTACCCGGGTTCGGACCGAGAAGTGTTGCGCGACATCGAGTGGCGCATCGGCCCCGGTGAGCGCACCGGGATCGTCGGGGCGAACGGGGCGGGCAAATCCACCCTGCTGGGTCTGATCGCCGGGACCGTCACCCCGACCAGCGGGCGGGTCAAACGCGGTAAGACCGTGCGCCTTTCGATCCTGGACCAGCAGTCCAGTGAACTGGACGCGGTGGCCGGGGACATGGTGCGCGAGGTCGTCGGACGGCTGCAGACCAGCTACCAGATCGACGGCAAGGACCTCACCCCGGCGCAGCTGCTGGAGCGGTTGGGTTTCGCCCGCGACCAACTCTCGACCCGCGTCGGTGAGCTGTCCGGTGGGCAACGCCGCCGGCTGCAGCTGATGCTGGTGGTGCTGTCGGAGCCCAACGTCCTGGTGCTCGACGAGCCCACCAACGACGTGGACACCGACATGCTGACGGCTACCGAGGATCTCCTGGATTCCTGGCCCGGAACGCTGATCGTGGTGTCGCACGACCGGTACCTGCTGGAGCGCGTGACCGATCAGCAGTACGCGATCCTCGACGGCAGGCTGCGACATCTGCCCGGCGGGGTCGACGAATATCTGCGGCTGTCGGCGGCCGCTCCCCCGACCGCGCCAGTGTCACGCATCGAGACGGTTCCCGCACCAGGGCTGTCCGGCGCTGAGCTCCGCAACGTCGAGAAAGAGATCGCCTCGATCGACCGCTCGCTGGCCAAACTGGCCGACCGGATCTCCGCCAAGCACGACGAGCTCGCCGCCTACGACCAGGCCGACCACGTCGGCCTGGGCCGGCTCACCGGTGAACTGCGCGAGCTGGAATCGCAGGTCGCCGATTTCGAAGCACGTTGGATGGAGTTGTCCGAACAGCTGGAATAGCTACCCGAACACCCGCTCGAGGAATGCGACCTGGTCGGCGACGACCCGTCGCCGCACGTCGTCGACGTAGAAATCGAAGTGGTTGACGGGGTATTCGAGCAGTTCACCCCGCGGTGCCGCCTCGGCCAGCGCGCTGACCTTGTCCGGCGTGGTCTCGGCGTCCTCGGTGCCCATGCACACCAGCACCGGGCACGTCACCTGCCGCGCGAAATCGATTGGGCGGTAACGCATCATCTCGATGAGAGCGCGAGGCGCAACCTGGTTGCGCCAGGTCGGACTGGCCATCCCGGCGATGGTCTGCTGCGCACTGTCTCCGGTCATCACCGCCAGCTCGTCCGGCGCGCCGACCGCGGCGATATACCGCGGCGGAAGGTGCAGCCGGCCGCGCCCCCAGTCCTCGGCCATCACCGCGAGCAGGCGCAGGGTGGACAGGGTTGAGCGTCCTTCGACGCGCCGGGGAAATCCGTTGAACGGGATCTGGGCGATCACGGCGGCGACCTCGTGGTCGCGGGCCGCCGCGGCCATCACATGCCCGCCTCCGAGCGAGGTGCCCCACAACACGATGCGCGCGGGGTCCACGCCGTCGAGACCGCGGGCGCACGCCACCGCTGCCGCGATGTCGTCCAGTTGGCCCTCGATGTTCACCACCTGTCGGGGATGCCCGCCGCTCTCGCCGAGACCGCGGTAGTCGAAGGTCAGGGTATGGAACCCGGCGGCGGCGAAGTCCTCGGCATTGGCCCGCAATGCCGGGGTGTCCTGGGTGCCGCCGAAGCCCGCGCACAGCACCACACAGGGTGCGGGCCGGTGGTCGGATGCCCGCAGGTACCCGACGCAGCGATCGCCGTCGACATCGAAGCTGACTTGGTGCGCCACGATCACGACGGTACGCGAGCCGGTGCCCTCGGCTAGCGGCTCAGCCGGATCCGCAGCTCCTCCATGGCGTTCCGCACGATGCCGAGCTGCTTGGCCACCTGAACCGGTGCGGTACCGCCGCGCGCGCTGCGGGCGTTCACCGAACCCTCGACCGTCAGCACCTCACGTACCTGCGGGGTGAGGGCCGGGTCGATCGTGGCGAACTCGTCGTCGGTGAGCTCGTCGAGCCCGACGCCGCGGCCCTCGGCGGCCTGCACCGCGGCACCGGCGGCCTCATGGGCAACGCGGAACGGAACGCCCTGGCGCACCAGCCATTCGGCGATATCGGTGGCCAGCGTGTAACCGGCGGGTGCCAGCGAGGCCATCCTGGCCTCGTCGAAGGTCAGCGTGCCGACCAGGCCGGCCATCGCCGGCAGCAGCAGCTCCAGCTGCGCCACCGAGTCGAAGACGGGTTCCTTGTCCTCTTGCAGGTCCCGGTTGTAGGCCAGCGGCTGGGCCTTGAGCGTGGCGAGCAGGCCGGTGAGATTGCCGATCAGCCGCCCGGATTTCCCACGAGCCAGCTCGGCGATGTCCGGGTTCTTCTTCTGCGGCATGATCGAGCTGCCGGTCGACCAGGAGTCGTGCAGCGTGACGTAGCCGAATTCGGTTGTGCTCCACAGGATGATGTCCTCGGCGAGCCGCGACAGGTCCACGCCGATCTGGGCAAACACGAATGCGGCCTCGGCGGCGAAATCCCGCGCGGCGGTGGCATCGACGGAATTGTCTGCGGCCGAGGCGAACCCGAGGTCCGCCGCGATCGCGTCGGGATCCAGGCCGAGCGAGGAGCCGGCCAGCGCCCCGGAACCGTAGGGCGAGACCGCGGTGCGGTCGTCGAAGTCGGCGAGCCGGTCGACGTTGCGCAGCAGCGGATGGGCGTGGGCCAGCAGGTGATGCGCCAGCAGGATCGGCTGGGCGGCCTGCAGGTGGGTCTTGCCGGGCATGATCGCCGTCGGATGCGCCGCGGCCTGCACCGCCAGGGCGTTGACCACCTCGAGCACGCCGTCGGCGACGCGGCGGACGGCGTCGCGCAGCCACATCCGGAACAGCGTGGCCACCTGGTCGTTGCGCGAGCGCCCGGCCCGCAGCCGGCCACCCAGGTCCGGTCCGACCCGGTCGATCAGGCCGCGCTCGAGGGCGCCGTGCACGTCTTCGTCGGTGACCAGCGGCTCGAAGCTGCCGTCGGCGACGTCGGAACCCAGGCTGTCCAGCCCGGCCAGCAGCCCGTCGCGTTGCTCGTCGGTGAGCAGCCCGGCCCGGTGCAACACTCGGGCGTGCGCCTTGGACGCCGTGACGTCATACGGCGCCAGCACCCAGTCGAAGTGGGTCGACTTGCTCAGTGCGGCAAGGGCGTCCGAAGGACCGTCGGCGAACCGGCCGCCCCACAGCGAGCCCTCGTTGGTGGTTCCGTCGTTGGTGCTCATCTCTCCAGCTTCCTGCCGCTCTCCAGCTTCCTGCCGCGCGAGCGACCGTGTGTGTACATCACCTGCGGCGTGTCGCCGTACAGACACGGTCGCTCGCGGTGCGAAGTTACAGGCCCAGGTCGCGCTTGGCGGAGATCTTGGAGCTCAACCCGTGCACGTGCACGAAGCCCTTGGCCGACGACTGGTCGAAGCTGTCGCCCTCGTCGTAGGTGGCCAGATTGAAGTCGTACAGCGACTCGGCGCTCCGGCGACCGTTGACGGCGATGTGACCGCCGTGCAGCACCAGGCGGATCTCGCCGGTGACGTGCTGCTGGGTGTGCTCGACGAAGGCCTCCAGCGAGGACTTCAGCGGCGAGTACCACAGGCCGTCATAGACCAGCTCGCTCCACTTCTGGTCGGTGGTGCGCTTGAATCGGCCCAGCTCACGCTCAAGGGTGACGTGCTCGAGTTCGGTGTGGGCGGTGATCAGCACCATCGCGCCGGGCGCCTCGTAGATCTCGCGGCTCTTGATGCCGACCAGCCGGTCCTCGACCACGTCGAGCCGGCCCACACCCTGGGCACCGGCGCGGCGGTTGAGCTCCTCGATGGCCTGCAGCACCGTGACCGGGCGTCCGTCGATCGAGACCGGCACACCCTTCTCAAAGCCGACGATCACCTCGTCGGGGGTGTTCCAGTTGACCGTCGGGTCCTCGGTGTAGTCGTAGACGTCCTTGGTCGGCGCGTTCCACAGGTGCTCCAGGAACCCGGTCTCCACCGCGCGACCCCACACGTTCTGGTCGATCGAGAACGGCGAGCGCTTGGTGACGTTGATCGGGATGGCGTTCTCCTCGGCGAACGCGATCGCCTTCTCCCGGGTCCAGGCGTAGTCGCGGACCGGCGCCAACACCTGCAGATCGGGTGCCAGCGAGGCGAATCCGACCTCGAAGCGGACCTGATCGTTGCCCTTGCCGGTGCAGCCGTGGGCGACGGTGCCGCCGCCGTGCTCACGCGCCGCGGCCACCAGGTGCTTGACGATCAGCGGACGGCTGATGGCCGACACCAGCGGGTAGCGGTCCATGTAGAGCGCGTTGGACTGGATGGTCGGCAGGCAGTACTCGTCGGCGAACTCGTCGCGGGCATCGACCACGACCGCCTCGACCGCGCCGCAATCCAGCGCACGCTGCCGCACGACCTCCATATCCTCGCCGCCCTGGCCGAGGTCGATGGCGACGGCGACGACCTCACGGCCGGTCTCCTTGCCAATCCAGCTGATGGCCACCGAGGTGTCCAGACCCCCGGAATACGCGAGGATCACGCGATCGGACATGTGAGCAGTCTCCTTTTACTTCAGCTCTATTTAAGGTTCTCGAAGGTGCTGGCGAGCTCGGCTCCGGTCATCGGATCCCGCGCCACCACCAGGATGGTGTCGTCTCCGGCGATGGTGCCGACCACGTACGGCAAGGCAGCGCGGTCGATCGCGCTGGCCAGGTAGTGCGCGGCCCCGGGCGGGGTGCGCAGCACGGCAAGGTTAGCGCTGGCGTCGGTCGATACCAGCAACTCCCCCAACAACCGGGTCAGCCGCTCGGTGCCGCCGGACACCCCGCGCACCGGGCTGCCGTCCTCGGGCACCACGTATACGCCGACGCCGCCGTCGGCGCCGCGCAGTTTGACCGCGCCGAGTTCCTCCAGGTCACGCGACAACGTGGCCTGGGTGACCTCGATGCCCTCCTGCCCCAGCAGGGCGGCCAGTTCGGTCTGGCTGCTCACCTGCCTGGCCGACAGCAGGGCGACGATGCGGGCCTGGCGCCCGGCACGGGTGGGTGCGCTCATCGGTGTGTCACCGGTGTTCCAGCAACCAGACCAACAGCGCCTTCTGGGCGTGCAACCGGTTCTCGGCCTCGTCGAACACCGCGCTCTGCGGCCCGTCGATCACCTCGTCGGTGATCTCATGACCGCGGTGCGCCGGAAGGCAGTGCAGCACAATCGCTTCCGGGTCGGCGCGCTTGAGCAGGTCGGCATTGACCTGGAACGGCCGGAACGGCCGCACCCGGTCGAGTCCGTCGTTCTCCTGCCCCATCGACGTCCAGGTGTCGGTCACCAGCACGTCGACGCCGTCCGCACCGGCCTGCGGATCGTCGGTGAGCGTGACGGTCGCCCCCGTCTCGGCGGCGCGGCGCTTGGCGGCGTCGACGAAGTGCGGGTCGGGTTCGAAACCGGCCGGCGCGGCGATCGTGACGTGGATGCCCGCGGTGACGCCGCCCAGCATCAGCGAGTGCGCCATGTTGTTGGCACCGTCGCCCAGGTACGTCAGCTTCAGCCCTTTAAGGCCCTCGGCCCCTCCCCGACGCTCGGCCAGCGTCTGCAGGTCGGCCAGCACCTGGCAGGGGTGGAATTCGTCGGACAGCGCGTTGACGATCGGCACGCTCGATCCGGACGCCATGGCCGTCAGGCGCTCCTGGGCGAAGGTCCGCCACACGATCGCGTCGACGTAGCGGGACAGCACCGCCCCGGTGTCCTCCAGGGTCTCCTCGCGGCCCAGCTGGGTGCTGCGACCGTCGACCACCACCGCGTGCCCGCCGAGTTGGGCGATGCCCATCTCGAACGAGAACCTGGTGCGGGTCGAGTTCTTCTCGAAGATCACCGCGACGCCGCGCGGACCTTCCAGCGGACGCCGCGAGAACGGCGCCTTCTTCAGCTCGGCGGCCAGGGCGAGCACCTCGGCCTGCTCGTCGGGCGACAGATCGTCGTCGCGCAGGAAATGCCGGGTCATGAATCAGCCTCCACAGCGGTGTCGAGAACGGCGGGCAGAGCGGACAGGAACGTCTCGATCTGCGGTTCGGTGATGATCAGCGGTGGCGCCAGCCGGATCACATCGGCAGCGGCGGCGTTCACCAAGAAGCCGGCGTCACGGGCCGCGGATTCGACCGCCTTGGCGCTCGGCGCGGTCAGCACCACGCCCTGCAGCAGGCCCTTGCCACGCACGTGATCGACGAGCGGATGGCCCAGCTCCTCGATGCCGTGGCTCAGCGTCTTGCCGAGCACCCCGGCGCGGGCGATCAGGTCGCCGTCGGCCAGCGCCTTGAGCACGCCCAGCGCGGCCGCGGTGCACACCGGGTTGCCACCGAAGGTGCTGCCGTGCAGCCCGGGGGTGAGCAGATCACCGGCCGCGCCGATGGCCAGGCAGGCGCCGATCGGCAGGCCGCCGCCCAGGCCCTTGGCCAGGGTCACGATGTCGGGGGTGATGCCGTCGTGCTGATGAGCGTAAAACGCGCCGGTGCGCCCGACTCCGGTCTGCACCTCGTCGAGAACCAGCAGTGCGCCGTGCTTCGTGGTGATCTCGCGGGCCTTGACCAGATACCCGGCGGGTGGGACGACGACCCCGCCCTCCCCCATGATCGGTTCGAGGAACACCGCGGCGGTAGCCGAATCGACTGCGGCGGCAAGGGCTTCGACGTCGCCGTAGGGGACGTGGGTGACATTGCCCGGCAGCGGCTCGAACGGCGCCTGTTTGGCGGGCTGGCCGGTCAGTGCCAGCGATCCCATCGTGCGGCCGTGGAATGCGCCTTGGGCGGCAACGATGTTCGTCTTGCCGGTGAGCCGGGTGATCTTGAACGCGACCTCGTTGGCCTCGGTGCCCGAGTTGCAGAAGAACACCCGCGCCTGGGTTCCGAGGTGACCGACCAGCGCTTCGGCCAGGGCGATACCGGGTTCGGTGGCATACAGGTTGGAGGTGTGGCCCAAGGTGTTGAGCTGGGTGGTGACCGCCTCGATGACCGCGGGGTGGCGGTGGCCGAGCAGGTTGACCGCTATACCGCCGAGCAGGTCCAGGTAGGACTTGCCGTCGGTATCGGTGACCACGGCGCCGTCCCCGCCGGCCAGCGCCAGCGGCGGGGTGCCGTAGTTGTTCATCATCACCGCTTCCCAGCGGTCCTGCAGCCTCACGGGTTCACCACCTTGGTTCCGGTTCCTTCATCGGTGAAAAGCTCGACGAGCACACAGTGTTCGACGCGGCCGTCGATCACGTGGGCGCTCGGCACGCCGCCTTCCACCGCCCGCAGACAGGCCTCGATCTTGGGCACCATGCCCGATTCGAGCTTGGGCAGCAGCTGGGTCAGGGCCGCCGTGTCGATCTCGGTGACCAGCGAGGAGCGGTCGGGCCAGTCGGTGTAGAGGCCCTCCACATCGGTGAGCATGACGAGCTTCTCGGCACCCAGTGCTTCGGCCAGGGCCGCGGCCGCGGTATCGGCGTTGATGTTGTGCACCACACCGTCGACATCGGGTCCGATGGTCGAGACCACCGGAATACGCCCTGCGGTAATGAGATCCATGATGGATTCGGCGTTGACGTACTCCACGTCGCCGACCAGCCCGATGTCGGTGGCCACTCCGTCGACCGTGACGCTGCGCCGGACCGCGGTGAACAGGTGTGCGTCCTCACCGGTGAGGCCGACCGCGTAGGGCCCGTGGGCGTTGATCAGATTGACCAGTTCGCGGCCCACCTGCCCGAACAGCACCATGCGTGCCACGTCGAGCACCTCGGGCGTGGTCACCCGGAAGCCGCCCTTGAAATCGCCTGCGATGCCGAGCCGTTTGAGCATGGCACTGATCTGCGGGCCGCCGCCGTGCACCACGACGGGCTTGATCCCGCAGTTGCGCAGGAACACCATGTCGGCGGCGAAGGCCGCCTTGAGGGTGTCATCGGTCATGGCGTTGCCGCCGTACTTGACGACGACGATCTGGCCGTGCAGCTGCTTGAGCCACGGCAGCGCCGAGGCGAGCACCTGGGCCTTGACGCTCCGGTCGATGGCTTGGCTCATGAGCTGTACGCCGAGTTCTCTTCGACGTACGCGTGCGACAGATCGGTGGTGCGGATGGAAGCACTGCTGCCTCCCACGCCCAGGTTCACCACCACGACGATGTCCTCGCCCGACAGGTCCACCTCGCGGGCACCCGGGGCGCCGGCACCGTCGATGCACACCGGAGAACCGTTGAAGGACACACTGATCCGCTCGGGGTCCAGCTTGACCGGGGCGATACCCACGGCGGCCAGCACCCGGCCCCAGTTCGGGTCCGAGCCGAACAGCGCGGTCTTGACCAGGCTGTCGCGGGCGATGACGCGCGCTGCCACGAGCGCGTCGTCCTCGCTGTCGGCGCCGGCGACCGTGATCAGGATGCGCTTGGTGACGCCCTCGGCATCGGCCTGCAACTGGGCGCACAAGTCGTCGCAGACCCTCAGCACGGCATCGTCGAGATCGTCCTGACTGGGCGCGATCTCACTGGCGCCCGAGGCGAGCAGCAGCACGGTGTCGTTGGTCGAGCAGCTGCCGTCGACGTCGAGCCGATCGAACGTCAGTGCCGCGGCCCGCTTCAGCGCGGTGTCCAATGCCGCGGCGTCGGCGACCGCGTCGGTGGTGAGCACGACGAGCATGGTGGCCAGCGAGGGTGCCAGCATGCCGGCGCCCTTGGCCATCCCGCCGACGGTCCAGTTCTCCCCCGATTCCACCGAATGGTGCAGCGCAACCTGTTTCGGCACCGTGTCGGTGGTCATGATGGCCCGTGCGGCGTCGTCACCCCCGGTCAGACCGCCCGCGATCTCGTGCACGATCTCGGTGACGCCGGCCAGCACCTGGTCCATCGGCAACCGGTCACCGATCAGGCCGGTCGAGCAGACCGCAACCTCGATGGCACCGGTCTCGGTGCCCCAGTCGCTCAGTGCGGAGGCCACGGCCTCGGCGGTGGCATGGGTGTCCTGGAAGCCCAGCGGTCCGGTGCAGGCGTTGGCGCCGCCGGAGTTCAGCACCACCGCGCGCAGCCGGCCGGTGGTCAGCACCTGCTGCGACCACTTCACGGGTGCGGCCTTGATCTTGTTGCGGGTGAAGACTCCCGCCGCGGCGTAGTCCGGCCCCTCGTTGAACACCAGAGCCAGGTCCGGCGCACCGGATGCCTTGATACCGGCGGCAATTCCGGCGGCCCGGAAACCGGCCGGGGCGGTGACGCCCTGGGTGCGGACCAGCTTGGCCGACTGTTGCGTACTCGCCTCGGTCACGGTGCCACTCCCACGATCGACAGTCCTTCGGTTTCGGGCCAACCCAGCGCGAGGTTCATCGACTGCACCGCGGCGCCGCCGGTGCCCTTGGTGAGGTTGTCGATGGCGGCGATGGCCACCAGTGTCTTCGCCTGTTCGTCGACGCCTACCTGGATCTGCGCGGCATTGCTACCGATCACCGATCCAGTCTTGGGCAGTTGACCTTCGGGCAGTAGGTGGATGAACGGCTCGGCGCCGTAAGCCTTTTCGTAGGCGGACCGGATCTCGGCCTCGGACGCCTCGGTCCGGGCGGTGCAGGTGGCCAGAATGCCTCGTGCCGTGGGGATCAGGACCGGGGTGAAGGAGACGGTGACGTCCTTGTCGGTCACCGACCGCAGCCCCTGGGCGATCTCCGGGGTGTGCCGGTGCTTGCCTGCGATGTTGTAGGCGCGGGCCGAGCCGATCACCTCGGAGCCCAGCAGGTCGACCTTGGCGGACTTGCCCGCGCCGGAGGTGCCGCTGACCGCCACCACGGTGACGGCCGGTTCGACGAGATCGGCGGCCACCGCGGGCAGCAGGGCCAGCAGGGCGGCGGTCGGATAGCAGCCCGGTACCGCGATGCGCTTGGTGCCCTTCAGCCGGTCCCTGGCGCCGGGCAGCTCGGGCAGTCCGTAGGGCCAGTTGCCGGCGTGCGCCGAACCGTAGAACTTCTCCCAGTCGGCGGCGTCGGTCAGCCGGAAGTCGGCACCGCAGTCGATGATCAGCGTGTCAGGGCCCAGCTGTTCGGCCAGCGCCGCGGAATGCCCGTGCGGCAACCCGAGGAACACCACGTCATGACCGGCCAGCACCTCGACATCGGTGGGTTCCAGCACGCGCGAGGCCAACGGCAGCAGGTGCGGGTGATGCTCGGCGATCGTCGTTCCGGCGCTGGAGGCCGCGGTCAACGCCCCGATGGTCAGCCGGCCGTCAGCGTAGGCCGGGTGCCCGAGCAGTAATCGCAGGATCTCTCCGCCGGCGTAGCCGCTGGCACCGGCCACCGCTATCGAAGTCATGCGGCAATTCTGCATTCTTATGCATGCAGATGCAAATTCATTAATCAGCTATGCGCAGCCACGCAGCCCTTCGTAGAGCCAGCGCTGAATGGCACCTACCGTAGTCGTCTCACCTGCTATCTCGCCGAAGAGGTCCCAGTACCGGCGGACCTGCGGATCGGTGTCGGCGCCGGCGTTGACGATGAGCGCACGCCGGAAACGCTGCGTGTCCGTGTCCTTGCGAGCCTCGGCGTGGGCATCGACGAATCGGTCGACCGCGGCGCACGATGACGGCGATTGACCGGCACGCACGAGCGGCGACGCCATGTCACACGCCTCGGCAACACCGGTGACCAGACCCCGACGATCGCTGATACGGGTGGGTTCGAACCGCCACAGCTGCCGGGCCATCACCCTCCCGAATACCGGTTGCCGGGCGAGGGCCACAAGCTCGGCGTAGGCGACGACGCTGCCCGGACGTGCCTGATCCGGCGATTGCGGCACGGTCATCTCCACGAGACCGTCGAATACTTCCGCCTGCGCCGCCCCAGCGAACAATCGCCGCCAGAAGTCGATCAGTACGTCGTGTCCGCGACGTCCGTCCTGCGCGGTCGACAAGGCATCCAACGACGCCCGTCGCCTCGCCAGGTCACCCAACTCCGCATCGAGGGCGCGCTGTTCGGCGTTCACAGCATCACCGATGGAGATCCGACCCACCAGGATGGCACCAATGGCATTCAGGCCGAGACCCGCAGCGCGCAAGCGCCGAACCAGGATCAGCGATTCGACCGCTGTGTCGTCGAAAACGCGATGCCCACCCGAACTCCGGCGAGCTTCGAGAAGGCCCTCGTCGCAGTAGTACCGGATCGTCCGAACGGATACGCCGGTGAGCCGCGACAACTCACCGATGCTTGTGCCGTACGTCACAGTGCCTTGAACCTCCACCTGACTGGAGTTCCTAGCGTAGGCCGCATGAACACCGAGGACATCTGGCGCGCCGTCGACGCCGAACGCCGCAGCCTCCTGCAACTACTCGAATCACTCGCCGCATCGCAATGGCGCCATGCCAGCCTGTGTGACAGGTGGCAGGTTCGAGACGTCGTGGCCCACCTGGCACTTTCCGCACACGCCAATGTCGGTCGAATTCTGGTCAATCTGTTGCGAGCGCGCGGCAGCTTCGACCGGATGGTCTGCGATACCGCGACCCGCCACGCAGCGGAGAGTGCCGATCATCAGTTGCTCGAAGAGTTGCGCGGCACGATCGGCTCGCGCTTCACCGCGATCGGCACCACACCGACTGATCGGCTGATGGACTTGCTCGTACACGGCCAGGACATCGCGGTACCGCTGCAACTTCAGCACGAAATGCCCACTGCGGCTGCGCAGCTGGCACTGGAGCGGATTTGGAATCCGCGATTCCCGTTCCGGGCCAGCCAGAGGCTGGCCCCCTACCGACTATGTGCTGTCGACACCGGCTGGGCAGCTGGGACCGGGCCCCTCATCGAGGGGCCCGTCTCGGCCTTGCTCCTGCTGGGGACGGGACGTCATGCGGCTGCCCTCCCCCACCTACACGGTGAAGGGGTCGCCGCATTACGCCGAGCAGACGCGGAATCGCATTGAAGTGGGCTCGGTAATGCGATTCTCTGTCTGCTCGCGGGGAAACTAGCCGCGCAGGACGGCGCCGACGCGCTCCGTGGCCACCGCGACCGCGGCGTCACGGGCGGCACTGGCCTCGTCCTCGGTCAGGGTCCGGTCGGTGGCGCGGAACCGCAGCGCCAGGGTGAGCGATTTGCGCCCCTCCCCGATCTGCGGGCCGGTGTACACGTCGAAAAGCCGGACGTCCTCGAGCAGTTCACCGGCCCCGTCGCGGACCGCGTCGACGACGGCGGCCGCGGCCACATCGTCGCCGACGACCACGCTGATGTCCTGGAACACCGCGGGGAACGGTGACACCGACGGTGCGGGCAGCACCTCGACGATCGGCACCGCGTCGAGATCGAGTTCGACGGCACACGTGCCCTTGGGCAGGCCCGTCCGCTCGACGACCGCCGGATGCAGCTGACCGGCGTGGCCGACGACGGCATCGCCGACAAGCACCTCGGCGCATCGCCCCGGGTGCCACGGCAACTCCTGGGCGGCGCGGAACGTGAACTCCACCCCGGCCGCCCGGCCGATCACCCGTACCGCCTCGAACGCGTCGGTGGCCTCCACCGGACGACCCGGCCCCCACGGCCCGGCCGGCTCACGCAGCCCGGTAAGCACCGCCGCGACGTGCTGCGGCTGAAGCGGCAACGACGCGTCCAGGCCCGCGATCTCGTCGTCGGTGGGCCTGCGGTCGTTCGGGATCCGCTCGACCGATCGGGTCGCTGCGGTGGGATGCACCACCTGCTGGATCGCGAACAGCGCCACATCGGCAGCACCGCGGGAAACGTTGCGGCCCAACGCCTCCAGCAACCCTGGCAACAGCGTGGTGGCCAGTGCGGGCCGATCGGCCTCCAGCGGGTTCAGCACCTTGGTGGTGTCGCGGCGGGCGTCGTCGGCGGCCAGTCCCCAGGCGTCGAACACCCCGGCCGGCAGGAACGGCGTGGGCAGGACCTCGACGAATCCGGCCAGCGCCAGCGACTTCCCGATCGCCCGGCGCCGCTTCTGCACCGCGGTCAGGCCGCGGCCGGCCGGCGCGGTCGGCAGGACTGACGGGATGGACTCCAGACCCTCCAGCCGCAGCACCTCCTCGACCAGGTCGGCCCGCTGACGCATGTCCGGCCGCCAGCTGGGCGGGGTGACGGTGAGCACGTCGGAACCGGTGACTTCAGCACCGATCTGGGCGAGCCGCCGGGCCGTGGTGCCCGCGGCGTAGTCGACGCCGGCGGTGCGGTCGGGAAGGTCGGCGGGGATCTCGACGGCCGGTTGCGACCAGTCGGTGCGCCCGTCCACCCGCCAGTCGGTGAGCTTCGGTTCGACCGTTCCGCCGGCGATCTCAGCCAGCAGGGTCGCGCAACGGTCCAGTGCGGCAACCGAAATGGCCGGGTCCACCGATCGCTCGTACCGGCGGCCGGCCTCGCTGGCCAGGTGCAGTCGACGTTGGGTGCGCGACACCGCGGCCGGATCCCACACCGCGGCTTCCAGCAGCACATCGGTGGTGGAATCGCGCACCTCGGTGGTACCGGCGCCCATCACGCCGCCGATCGCCGCCGTCGCGACATCGTCGACGATCAATACGTCGGCCGAGTTCAAGGTGCGCTCGACATCGTCGAGGGTGACCACCTTCTCGCCGTCGCGGGCGAACCGCACGTCGAAGCCGCCGGTGATCAGGCTGCTGTCATGCGCGTGCATCGGATGACCGAGTTCGAGCATGACGTAGTTCGTCACGTCGACTGCCGGGGAGATGGCGCGGATGCCGCTGAGCATCAACCGGCGCTGCATCCACCACGGCGACACCGCCGCCGGGTCGATGCCTGTGACCGGGCGCAGCCCGAAACGCATTACCCCGGTGCCAGGCTGGACGGTCAGCGGCCAGGCCTCTCCCTCGGCGGGCAGCGGCGCCACGTCGGCGAGGTCGACGAAGTTCAGGTCGTCGGCGCAGGCGATCTCGCGGGCCAGTCCACGGACCGACAGGCAGTAGCCGCGGTCCGGGGTGATGGCCAGATGGAACACCACGTCGTCGAGGCCCAGCAGCTCAGCGGCCGGCGTGCCCGGTTCGGCGGTGCCGGCCGGCAGCACCAGGATGCCCGCACCCTCGACGCCCAGGTTCATCTCCGACGCCGAGCAGATCATGCCGTCGGAGACCCGGCCGTACGTCTTGCGGGTGGCGATTGTGAAATCGCCGGGCAACACGGTTCCCGGCAGTGCCACCACGACCAGGTCACCGACCGCGAAATTCGTTGCTCCGCATACGATGTCGCGCAGCTCGGGTTCGCCGACATCGACCTTGCAGGCCCGGATCGGCTTCTTGAACTCGGTGAGTTCCTCGATCTCGGCGACCCGGCCGATGGTCAGCGGGCCCGTCACCGGACCGACCGGGATGATCTCCTCGACCTCGTGACCGATGCGGATGAACGTCTGCTCGAGCTCCTCGACCGACGCATCCCAATCCGGGGCGCCGGCGCGGACGGCTTCACGCAGCCAGCTGAAAGGAATCCGCATCAGGCACCCACCCCGAACGGCAGCGAGAACCGGACGTCACCCTCGACCATGTCGCGCATGTCGGGAATTCCATTGCGGAACTGCAGGGTTCGCTCCAATCCCATGCCGAAGGCAAATCCGGAGTAGACATCGGGGTCGATACCGCAGGCCCGCAACACATTCGGGTTGACCATGCCGCAACCGCCCCATTCGACCCAGCCCGGGCCGCCCTTCTTACCGGGGAACCAGATGTCCACCTCGGCCGACGGCTCGGTGAACGGGAAGAAATGCGGACGGAAGCGGGTGCGCCCCTCCGGGCCGAACTGGGCGCGGGCGAATGCGTCGAGGGTGCCGCGCAGGTGCGCCATCGTCAGGCCCTTGTCCACGGCCAGCCCCTCCACCTGGTGGAACACCGGCGTGTGGGTGGAATCCAGCTCATCGGTGCGGAAGGTCCGTCCGATCGAGACGATGTACACCGGAAGCTCGCGCTCGAGCAGCGCCCGGATCTGCACCGGCGAGGTGTGCGTGCGCAGCACCTGGCGCGAACCGTCCGGGGCGATCTGGAACGTGTCCTGCTCGCTGCGGGCCGGGTGGTCCGGCGGGAAGTTGAGCGCGTCGAAGTTGAACTGCTCGGTCTCGACCTCCGGGCCTTCGGCCAACTCCCAGCCCATGGCGACGAAGGTGTCGGCGACGTTCTCGGCCAGGATCGTGATCGGGTGCCGGGCCCCCACCGGCTGGCGGGTCGAGGGCAGCGTCACGTCGATGCGTTCGGCGACCAGCACCGCCGCGTCGCGCTCGGCGCGCAGCACCGCCAACCGCTCGTCGTAGGCGCGCTGGGCCTCGCCCCGGGCGACGTTGACGCGTTTGCCGGCGTCGGCCCGGTCGGCCTTCGGCAGCGTCGCCAACGCCTGGCGGGCCAGCGCGATCGGAGCGCGGTCGCCGAGGTGCTCGGTCTTGGCACGGGCCAACGCATCGAGGTCACCGGCCAGATCAAAGGCATGCCGGGCCGCGCTGACGGCTTTGGTCAGGGCTTCTTCTGAGAGATCACTGGGCTGCTGAGCCACCCGGCGATCATAGGCGATCGGTCGTTCGCTCCCCGAATGCGTTTCCGACTCCTCAGCCGGGCGACTGCCGCGGGGTTCTCACCCGGTACATCACCAGGTCGTCGGGCACGCCGTCGGCCTTGTTCGAGAACATCTGCCGCCGTTGACGTTTGACACTGGCCCCGAGCTCGGCCAATTGCTCCTCAGAGATGCCCTCCAGAGTGGTGTGCGACACCATCAGCCCACCGGTGCCGGCCCGCGCCATCACCCGGGCGGCGATGTTCACGTCGACGCCCAGCCAGTCCGACCCGATGCGCTGCGGGCGCCCGGTGTGGATGCCCACCCGCATGCGCGGGGCATATCCGTCCTGGTCGATGTTCTTCACGCCGTCGAGCGCGACCAGCATTGCGCGCAGGGCGGTGGCCGGATCGGAGAACACCGCCATGACGCCGTCACCCATGCGTTTGACGATGTGACCGCCGGCCTCCAGCACCGGAGGCTCGATCACCTGCGCCACCCGGCGCAACAACCGCAACGTCGCGTCGTCGCCGGACCGCAGCGACCACGAGGAGAAGCCGACCAGGTCGGTGAAGACCAGCGTCACTTCAGGATTGGCCGGGGTCCCCGACACCCGCTCGGTCAGCGCCTGCCAGACCTGCAACGCACCCAGGCTGACCTCTCGCGAGGCCGCGTCCCGGTCGAGCAACCGGTCGGCCACGCGCGCCGCGGCCCTGGGTCCGCCCTCGCCGGACGCCGAGAGCCGGTCGCCGAAATCCGGATCGCCGGGTAGGGAGCGACGAACCCGGCGGACCAGCTCGATGACGGCGGGGCTCCGGTTGGTGCGCTGGAACCACCCCAACGGCCCCGGCAGCCCGGGTGTCCGGACAGGCCGCTGCCGCGGTGCCTGCTCGACATCCCCGTTTCGGCCGGACGGGTCATCGAACGGCTCGCCATCCACAGCGCAAGAGTATGTGGCGTTTCGACCGCCGGGCAATCACGCCGTGGGCGGCTTTGCCCGCACTCTTCGGCCACTGGCAAACCGGGCTGGTCACAGCGCTGTGGCGCGTCGATAGCCGCCCAATAACAGTGCGCGACGCCGCGCCGCGTCGTCATAGACAACATGCGTTGTCACCACTATCGTTGGGCTCAGCTGTGACCCACGTCATGACGAGTCAACGAGGACGCGATGACCACACGAGCCGCCACCGCCACCGATCACGACCCACTGGGCCCGGATTCGCTGACCTGGAAGTACTTCGGCGACCTGCGCACCGGGATGCTGGGCGTGTGGATCGGCGCGATCCAGAACATGTACCCCGAACTGGGTGCGGGCGTCGAGGAACATTCGATCCTGCTGCGCGAGCCGCTGCAACGGGTGGCCCGGTCGGTCTACCCGATCATGGGTGTGGTGTACGACGGTGATCGGGCCGCCGACACCGGGGCCCAGATCAAGGGGTTCCACCACACCATCAAGGGAGTCGACGCCGATGGCAGGCGGTATCACGCCCTCAACCCGGAGACCTTCTACTGGGCGCACGCGACATTCTTCATGCTGATCATCAAGACCGCCGAGTACTTCTGCGGCGGGCTCACCGAGGCCGAGAAACGGCAGCTCTTCGACGAGCACGTGCAGTGGTATCGCATGTACGGCATGAGCATGCGCCCGGTTCCCAAGACCTGGGAGGAATTCCAGGAGTACTGGGACGCCAAGTGTCGCGACGAACTCGAGATCAACCGGGCCACCCTCGACATCTTCACCATCCGAATTCCCAAGCCGTGGTTCGTGCTGATGCCCACTCCCCTGTGGGACCAGCTGTTCCGGCCCATGGTGGGGGCACAACGCTGGATCGCCGCCGGGCTGTTCGACCCCGCTGTGCGCGAGAAGGCCGGGATGCGGTGGACTCCGGGCGACGAAGTGCTGCTGCGGATCTTCGGGAAGATGGTCGAGTTGGCGTTCGTCGCGGTCCCCGATGAGATCAGGCTCCATCCGCGCGCCCTGTCGGCCTACCGCCGCGCATCGGGGAAACTGCCGGCCGACGGCCCGCTGGTGGAAGCACCGAGCTTCATGGACCCGCCCCGCGACCGGCGCGGGCTGCCCATGCACTACCTGCCGCGTCGCAAAACCCTGCTCGACCGCGCCGGCGCGCTGATGCACACCACGTTCTCATTGCCTGCGCTGCGACCGGCCCGCCGGCCGGCCGCCTGATTTTGACACGTGTCTAAGCTGTCGTAATGCTTGATTGGTCTGATGTCGACATCGCCGTGCGAGACGCGGTTCGCGAGTTCGTAGACAAAGAGATTCGCCCTCATCTCGACGAGCTCGAGAGCGGCGACATGGAGCCGTACCCGATCGTGCGAAAGCTGTTCGCCACCTTCGGCATCGACACGATGGCCAAGGAATCGCTCGACAAGCGGCTGGAGAAGCTGCGCAGCGGCGAGGACAAGCCCTCGGGTGCCCGCGGTGGGATGTTCGGCGGCAGCGGATCGCCGGGCATGGGGTTCGTCCTGATCAGTGAGCTGTGCCGGGTGTCGATGGGCCTGGTCACCGGCCTCGGCGTGAGCCTGGGCCTGACCGTGTCGACCATCCAGAGCCGCGGCACCCTGGCCCAGCAGGAACGCTGGCTGCCCGGCCTGGTGACCTACGAGAAGATCGGCGCGTGGGCGATCACCGAACCCGATTCGGGCTCGGACGCGTTCGGCGGCATGAAGTCGTATGTCACCCGGTCCGCCGACGGCACAGGCGATTACATCCTCAACGGTCAGAAGACCTTCATCACCAACGGCCCCGATGCCGATGTCGTGGTCGTCTACGCCAAGCTGGATGAAGGCGACGGGGCGGACAAGCGCAATCGCAAGGTGCTGACCTTCGTCCTGGACCGCGGCATGGACGGCTTCGTGCAGTCGAAGCCGTTCCGCAAGATGGGCATCCACTCGTCGCGCACCGGCGAGCTGTTCTTCAACAACGTCCGGCTCGGCCGGGACCGGCTGCTCGGTGAGACCGAAGGCTCCGACACCGCGGACGGCGTCGACGAGGGCCGGGCCAGCGCACGGTCCAACTTCTCGGCCGAACGCATCGGGGTCGCCGCGATGGCGCTGGGCGTGATCGAGGAATGCCTGCGGTTGAGCGTCGACTACGCCAAGACCCGCACCCTGTGGGGCCAGGAGATCAGCCAGTTCCAGCTGATCCAGCTCAAGCTTGCCAACATGGAAGTGGCCCGGATGAACGTGCGCAACATGCTCTTCCGCGTCATCGAGTCCGCCGAGAAGGGCGCGCCGATCTCACTGGCCGAAGCATCGGCGATCAAGTGGTACTGCTCGCAGGCGGCCACCGACGTCGCGATGGAGGCGGTACAGCTGTTCGGCGGCAACGGCTACATGACCGAGTACCGGGTCGAACAGCTGGCCCGGGACGCCAAGTCGCTGATGATCTACGCCGGCAGCAACGAGGTGCAGATCACCCACGTGGCCCGGGGTCTGCTGGGCTGACCGGCCCGTCAGCCCACGACGGCCAGGGCGTCGATCTCCACCAGCATGACCTCGTGCGGGAGATCGACGAACACCGTTGTCCGGCACGGCAGCTGGTCGGACTTGACGTTCTCGGCGATGAACTCGCCATAGACCTCGTTCATCGCCGAGAAATCGTCACGCTTGGTGAGGTACACCCGGAACATCAGGACGTCGTCGACGCCGGCGCCGCCGGCCGCGAGGATCGCCTTGACGTTTTCCAGCGTGCGACGGGTCTGCACCCGGACATCGCCCTCGCCGATGTAGGTGTTGGTGGCGGGATCCATCGGCCCCTGCCCGGAAACCTGCAGCAATCCGCCCTTGCGGATGCCCTGACTGAAGGTGTGCGCGGGTGCGGGCGCGTCGTCGGTACGGATGACCTGCGAATCGGACACGGCGGAATCTCCTCTGCTTTCTGGTTTTTCGACGTTTGTCGGGTGAGTCATGACGGCGGACGGTAGCCGCATTCGGCCGAGATGCGCCGGCACACCGCCTGCAGCGCCGGCAGCAGCTCCAACACCTGCTCGAACGGCAGCACCACATCGGGTACCGACACCGAAACCGCCGCGACCACACGGCCGTTCGCGCCGCGGACCGGGGCGCCCATGCAGTTGATCGACGGCTCGTTCTCTTCGCGATCCTGGGCCCAGCCCTGGGCCCGGACGGTCTCGATCTCCCGCAGATACGCCTCCGGCGTGGTGATGGTGTTCGCGGTGCGGCGGGTGAAGTCCATCGCGGCGACGATCGGCCGCAGCTCGGCATCGGGCAGGTCGGCGAGGATCACCTTGGCGACGGCGGTGGAGTTCAGGTTGGCGGTCAGTCCGATTCGGGAGTACATCCGGATCTGATCGTGCGACTCGAGCTTGTCGATGTAGACGATGTCGGCGCCTTCCATCGCGGCGAGGTGCGTGGTGCGGCCGTACTCGCGGTTGAACTCGACGAGATACGGTGACGCGATCTGACGGATCTCCCGCTGATCGGTGCCGTGGGCGGCGAGTTCGAAGATCCGTGAGCCGAGGTGATAGCGGTTGTTGTTGTCACGGAACGTGAACCGCTCGTCGGACAGGGTGCGGAGCAGCCTCATCACGGTGGTCTTGTGCACGCCGGTGGCGGCCGCCAGTTCGTCCAAACTGGCCGGACCGCCGCCGAGCTGGATCAACAGCTGCAGGGCGCGTGCCACACTCTGGCTCATCGTCTGCTCCCCGAGGTGTCGAAGCCGGCCGGGCTCACGGTGGTTGCCGCCCATTCCTCTTCCGAGCAGCTGAGCAGATGCTCGATCAGCCCTTCCGGCGGGGGCGGCGCGGAATCCACCGCGACGGTCAGCGTGACAGCGGCTCCGATGTGGCCCCGGCGCAGGCATGAGGCCGGATCCTCTTCGCGCACAACACCGCTGAGGTATCCGGCGGCGAACGCGTCGCCGGCACCCACCGGTTCCACGACCTGCACGCTCAGTGCCGGGACGGCGATCACCGCGCCGTTTCGGTCGACGGCCAGTGCCCGGTCCGCGCCGTCCTTGATCACCACCGTCGCCGGGTTGGGCAGGATGCGGCGAAGGGCCACCGGGTCGTCGGTCCCCATGACCCGGACGGCCTCGTCGGCGCCCACCATCACCACGTCGGCCAGGTCGGCCAGGGCCACCAGCTCGGCGGGATCGCCGTCGGGCCACAGTTGTTCGCGCCAGTTCACATCGAAGCTCACCGGCCCGGTGATACCGGGCCGGTCGGTGAGCAGCCGCCGCATCATGGCCCGGCACGTCGGAGACAGCGCGGGCGTGATGCCGCTGCAGTGCACGACCGACGCACGCCCGAACACGTCCGCCACCGCAGCCGAGCCCAGGAACTCGGGAGTCATCGCCGACGCCGCCGAGCCCGCCCGGCTGTAGCTGCTGATGCTGCGCGGCTCCCCCGCCTGGTCCGGTGCGGTCACCTTCGAGTAGTGCCCGGTGGGCCGGCTCGAATCGATCTCGACGGCGGAGACGTCGACGCCGCGTGCGGTCAGTTCGGATCTGATCAGTGCCCCGAATGCGTCGTCGCCGATCCGGCCGACGAAGGAGGCGGGGGTGTGCCAGGCGGTGAGTCCGGCCGCGACGTTGGCTTCCGCACCGGCCAGGTGCAGTTCAGCTTGAGCACCGGCCAGGTGCAAATCAGCTTGAGCACCGGCCAGGTGCAGTTCAGCTTGAGCACCGACCAGGACCAGCGGTTCACCGAGGCAGGCGACGCCGCCGGCAGTAGGTGTGGGCAATTCGGGCACTGCCGTCCTTCGGGGTTGAACGATTGACGCGGTGTCGCGAGTCATGTTAGACATGTCACATCCAAAAATGCAACTGTCATTGCACTATACGCAACATAGCAGTTCAGAGCGGTAGATATCACTATGGAGGACGGGATCGGCATGACGACGCGAGGCGAGCCCACGTTGAACAGCCGGGCGTGGGACACCCTCCGGGAGGAGCGACTGTCCGAACTGGACAAGGCGCTGCCCGCCGCGGCCGACGGCCTGACCGCCGCGGAATTCCTGGCCACCCGCCCCCGCCTGTCGGCATTCACCACTCCAGTGATGACGCTCGACGATTCGGCCATCGAGGACAACGTGGCCGCCATGGCCTCGTGGTGCACCGCCCACGGCGTCGAGCTGGCACCACACGGCAAGACCACCATGTCGCCGGTCCTGTGGGAACGTCAGTTGCGCAGCGGCTCATGGGGTATCACCCTCGCCACGCCCAGTCAGGTCCGCGTCGCCGTGAATTTCGGGGTGCGGCGGATTCAGCTCGCCAACGCGCTCGTCGACCCGACGGCGCTGCGTTGGCTGGCCGCGGAGATGCACGCCCGAGAAGACCTCGAGGTGCTCACTTGGGCAGACTCGGCGGAGACCGTGGATGCGATGGACGCGGCCCTCGCCGACGTGGAGATGCCTCGGCGGATTCCGGTACTCATCGAACTCGGCGCAACGGGTGGCCGAACGGGCGCGCGTTCGGTGGACGACGCCATGGCGGTGGCCCGACGGATCGCGGCCAGCGACTCTGTGCGTCCGGCCGGGGTCTCCGGCTACGAGGGAGCACTGGCGCACGACGCGTCCGGCCCGGCGCTGGAGCGGGTCAGGCACTACCTCGAAGACATGGCCCGGCTGCACCGGCGCATCGAAGCCGAGGGACTCTACCCCGCCGACGCTGACGTGTACGTAACTGCCGGTGGCAGTGCGTATTTCGACGTCGTAGCCGACGTGCTGGCCCCGCTGGCCGGCGATCGCACGCACGTCGTGGTTCGGGCCGGCGCCTACATCATCCACGACGACGGCTTCTACACCGGGATCACGCCATTCGGTCGAAGCGACGAGCCGTTCCGACTGCGCTCCGCGATGCACACCTGGGCACGGGTGGTGTCACGCCCCGAGCCCGGTCTGGCACTGCTGGACGCCGGCAAGCGGGACGTCCCGTTCGACGAGGGGCTGCCGACGCCGCAGCTGGTGGCCTCGCAACTCGGCGCACCCGCGCAGCCGATCACGGATGCCGAGATCGTGGCGGTCAACGACCAGCACGCGTTCCTGACCATCCCGCCCGATTCCGATATCCGGGTGGGTGATGTTGTGAGACTGGGCCTTTCCCATCCCTGCACGGCATTCGACAAGTGGAGGTGGATCCCCGTCGTCGCGCCGGACGGAGCCGATCCCGTCGTCATCGACCTGATCCGCACGTTCTTCTGATCCGGCATCCTGATGCGCACCCTGATCCGCTCCGCGACCGTGATCGACGGCACCGAGACTCCCCGGTACGAGGCCGATGTACTGGTCGATGACGACCGCATCGCCGCCATCAACACCGAACCCGGAGACTCCCCCGCCGCCGACCGGGTGATCGATGCCGCCGGTCTCGTGCTCGCACCCGGATTCATCGACATGCACGCCCATTCGGACCTGCAGATCCTGCTCAACCCGGTGCACCCGTCGCGCATCACGCAGGGCGTCACCACCGAGGTGCTCGGACAGGACGGGCTGTCGTACGCGCCGGTGACCTCCGATGTGCTCGCCGTCGTCCGCCGCAAGATCGCCGGCTGGAACACCGATCCGAGCGGTTTCGACTTCAACTGGCGCTCGGTCGCCGAGTACCTGGATCGGCTCGACCGCGGGATCGCCACCAACGTGGCCTATCTCGTCCCCCACGGGGTGATCCGTGCCCTGGTCGTCGGCTGGGACGACACCCCGGCCACCCCGGAGCAGATCACCGAGATGCAGTCCCTGGTGGCCCAATGCATGACCGAAGGCGCGGTCGGCCTGTCCGCCGGCTTGACGTACACGCCAGGGATGTACGCCGACAACGACGAACTTCTCGCGCTGTGCCGAACGGTGGCCTCATACGGCGGCTACTTCTCCCCGCACCACCGGTCCTACGGTGCGGGCGCGCTGGAGGCCTACGCCGAGATGGTCGAGCTGGCCACCAGATCGGGCTGCGCACTGCACCTGGCGCACGCGACGCTCAACTTCGGCCCGAACAAGGGGCGGGCACACGAACTTCTGGCGATGCTCGAAACCGCGACCGCCGCCGGCGCCGACATCAGCCTCGACACCTACCCCTATCTGCCGGGGGCCACCACACTCTCGGCCATCCTGCCCAGTTGGGCCTCCGCCGGTAGCACCGAAGAAACCATGGCGCGACTCACCGATCCCGTTGCGCTGGCCAGGATCCGGGAGCACCTGGAGGTCAGCGGTTCCGACGGCTGCCACGGGGTGATCGCGGAATGGGACACCATCGAGATCAGCGGCGTCACCCATCCAGAGCTGGATCACTACGTGGGCCGGACCATCGCGCAGATCGCCGCAGAAGAGCGTCGCGATGCGTTCGACGTGTGCATCGACCTCCTGTTGCGCGACGAACTCGGCAGCGGGATCCTGCAGCACGTCGGCCACGAGGAGAACGTCCGGGCGATCATGCGGCACCCACGCCACACGGGTGGCAGCGACGGGCTGTTGGTCGGCTCGAAACCGCACCCTCGCGGCTGGGGAACATTCGCCAGATACCTGGGCCACTACTGCCGCGACCTCGGGCTGTTCTCACTCGAAGAGTGCGTCGGCCACTTGAGTGGTCGGGCGGCGACCAGGCTGCGGCTGGTCGATCGCGGGTACATCCGCCCCGGTTTCGCGGCCGACCTGGTGCTGTTCGATCCCGACACCGTCGACGATGCCGCGACCTATGACCGACCACGCACGGCTGCAACAGGATTCACACACGTGCTGGTACGCGGACAGTTCGCACTGGATGGTGGCGAGCTCACAGGTGTGACGGCTGGACGATCGCTGAGACGCGGCGCTGACGGAGGTGTGCAATGACAGAGCTCGACGTGTTGCGGGCGGATCGCGTACTCAGCGTGGTCCGGGCCGAGACCATCCCCGACGCGGCCGATCTGTGCCACGCGCTCGCGGCGGGCGGTATCCGCACGGTCGAGCTGACCTTCACCACCCCCGGGGTTCTCGATCATCTCCGGGCCTGCGCGGACTCGGTGTCCCAGGCCGGAATCGTCCTCGGTGTCGGCACCGTGATGACCGCCGATCAGGCCCGCGAGGCGATCGACGCCGGTGCGCGCTTCCTGGTCACGCCGGGTCTGCGCCCCGCGGTCGCCGACATCGCGACGTCCAGTGCGGTGCCGGTGTTCCTCGGCGCCCTCACCCCGACCGAAGTGGCTCAGGCAGTCGATCTCGGATCCGCCGCGGTGAAGATCTTCCCGGCCGGCAGCATGGGCCCCAAGTACCTGTCGGACCTGCACGGGCCGTACCCGGATGTCGAGCTGTTGCCGTCCGGCGGGATCAACGAGGGCAACGCCCGGTCTTATCTCGACGCGGGCGCCCTCGCGGTGTGCGCGGGTACCGGTGTGGTTCCACCGGCACAGGTCGCAGCCGGAAACTGGGATGAAATCACCAACCGTGCACGCAGTTTCGTCGCCGCGCTGTCCAACTGAAGTCATCCTCCGCCCACCCCTGGTCCTCACCCACGTCCTGGAGTATTCATGACCTCGTTCGTGCACTGGCTGCAACACGACACGTCCGGGCTGTTGACGTTGGCCGCGGTATCCATTGCGGTGCTGTTGCTGTTGATCATCAAGCTCAAGCTCGAACCGTTCATCGCCCTGATCGTGGTCAGCATCGCCGTCGCACTGATCGCGGGCATACCCGTCACCGATCTCGTCGGCACACCGGCCAAGGCCTCGGATTCCCTGCTGGAGAAGGGATTCGGGAGCATCCTCGGCCACATCACCGTGATCATCGGGCTCGGCACCGTGCTCGGGGCGATGCTCGAAAGGTCGGGCGGCGCCGACGCGCTCACCACCCGGTTACTGAACCTGTTCGGCCCCAAGGGAGCTCCGCTGGCCATGGGGCTGACCGGTCTGGTGCTCGGCATCCCGATCTTTTTCGACATCGGAATCTTCATCCTGGCTCCCCTGGTGTACGTCGCGGCCAAGCGCGGCGGCAAATCGCTGGTGTTGTACGCGATGCCGATGCTCGCGGGCCTGTCGATGACACACGCGTTCCTGCCGCCGCACCCCGGCCCCGTCGCCGCAGCCGGTCTGCTGCACGTCAGCCTGGGCTGGATCATCATCATGGGGCTGGCCTGCGGTATCCCGGCCTGGTTCGTCAGCGGTGTGGCGTGGGGATCCTGGATCGGCAAGCGGGTGCAGGTCGAGGTTCCCGACGAGTTCATCCCCGAGGAGGACGAGGCCGACACGGCCAATCCCCCGTCGATCGGGCTGATCGCCTTCATCATCCTGGCCCCGATGGCGCTGATCCTGGCCGCCACCGTCGCCGACGTGATGCTCGACGGAGGCCGACTGCTGTCGATCCTCACCCTGATCGGCTCCCCGGCGGTCGCGTTGACCATCGCGGTGGTGCTCGCGCTGTACCTACTGGGAATCCGACGCGGTATCTCCACCACCGAGCTGGGCAAGATCAGCGCGGCATCGCTGCGCCCGGTCGGCATGATCCTGCTGGTGGTGGGCGCCGGCGCATTCTTCGGTGCGGTGTTGCGCGCCACCGGGATCGGCACCGCGCTCGCCGATTCGATGACGGCCATAGGTCTGCCGGTGATCCTGTCGGCCTACCTGATCAGCTGTGCGCTGCGGATCGCGCAGGGCTCGGCGACGGTGGCGATCGTGACGACGGCCGGGATCATCGAAGGGTCGATCACGGCCGGCAACTACAGCCCGGCGCAGATCGCCCTGATCGTGGTCGCGGTGTCGGCCGGGTCGATCATCGCCAGCCACGTCAACGACGGCGGATTCTGGATCGTGTCACGGTATTTCAACATGTCGGTGAAGGACACCCTCAAGACCTGGACCGTGCTGGAGACGATCCTGTCGGTGGTCGGGTTCGCGATGGCCGGCCTCATCTGGCTCGTGGTCTGACCTCGCGAGGGTGAGCTCAGCCCTCGATCATCATCCGGCCCGGGTGGGCCTGCTGCCATCCGGCGATCGCGGCATCCCAGTCGGCACCGTCGAGCGCGGTGAGGGCGGCCGGGAACAGACCGTCCTCTTCTTTGGCGATGTGCACGTAGAGCTCCTCGATCTCGGCGCGCACCCGTTTCTGGTCATCGGGATCGGCGAGGTCCGCCACCTCGAGAAAGGCGGCCAGTTCCCGGTGTTCGGCCACCAGCGGGTCGATGTGCTCGGCGTAGAGCGCGTCGGCGTGCATCACCGCGAAGAGCCCGTTCTCCTCGCCCTGCCAGTGGGAGCGCAGCTCGTCGAACATGGCCGCGAGGCGGCGACGGGCGGTGTCCAGTTCACCGCGGTCCAGGGCACGCACTGCTTCGCGGCCGTGGTCGACGGCCCGCTCGTGCTCGGCGATGTAATCCCGCAACAGCGGCATGTCCCGGCACCCGCAGTATTGGCACATGTCCCGACCTTAGACCGGTTGTGTGCCTCCACGTGTGAAGCAGGCGATGGGAGGCTAGCCGCCCCGGTGGGCCCGCGCGCTCTGATACAGGCAGATCGATGCCGCCGAGGCGATGTTGAGGCTTTCAGAGTGCCCGGGCATCGGGATGTGCACCCGGTGATCGGCTGCCGCGGCCAATTCGGTTGGCAGGCCGTGGGCTTCGGGGCCGAACAGCCAGGCCGTCGACGGCGCCAGGTCGACGTGATCGAGGCTCGTCTCGCCGTCGACCGTGGTGGCCAGCACCTGCAGCCCGGCCGCCTGCACCCGCGCGACGACGGCGGCCTCATCGGGCTCGCTGATCACCGGAAGCGAGAAGATGCTGCCGGCCGAGGCCCGCAGGCACTTGCTGTTGTACGGGTCGACGCTGTTGCCGGCCAGTACCACCGCGTCGGCACCCATCGCGTCGGCGGCACGGATCAACGTGCCGGCGTTGCCCGGTTCAGAAATCTGTACGGGCACCGCGATCAACCGCGGCGCAGCTGCCAGAACCTCGTCGAGGGAGACCTCCGGGAGTCGGCACACCGCCACCAGGCCGACCGGGGTGACGGTGTCCGACAACGCTTTTGCCGCGCGTTCGGTGACCAGTTGCACCGGCGCGTCGGCCAGCAGCGCACCGAAGCGGTCGAGCGCGGCCTCGGTTACGAACACCTCGGAAACGAGTCCGCGCCGCAACGCGGCCTCGACGAGGTTGGGTCCCTCGGCAAGGAAGCGTGCGGCGCGGCGGCGCCCGGTGTGACGCTGGAGTTTGACCGCAGCGGCTACCCGGGCAGAACGCTCGGTGAGGGTCAGGCGGCCTCTCCGGACGGCGCATTTACGTCTTCGGGGAGAGCGGCCTTGGCGACCTCGACCAGCGCGGTGAACGCGGCGGCGTCGCTGACGGCGATCTCGGCCAGGTTCTTGCGGTCCACCTCGACGCCGGCGGCCTTGAGGCCCTGGATCAGGCGGTTGTAGGTGATGTCGTTCGCGCGGGCCGCGGCGTTGATACGCGAGATCCACAGCTTGCGGAACTCACCCTTGCGGGCGCGACGGTCACGGTAGGCGTAGGTCAGCGAATGCAGCTGCTGTTCCTTGGCCTTGCGGTACAGGCGGGACCGCTGGCCCCGGTAGCCCTTCGAGGCCTTGAGTACGGTACGCCGCTTCTTCTGAGCGTTGAGTGCGCGCTTCACGCGTGCCATGGGATGTTCCTATTCTCGTTCGGTACGGGGAGCGGCAGTTCTTAGCCGTTGAGCAACTTGTTGACACGCTTGGTGTCGTTGGCTGCCACCACGGTCCGGCCGTCGAGGCGGCGGGTGCGCTTGGAGGCCTTGTGCTCCAGCAGGTGGCGTCGGCCGGCCTTCTGGCGCACGATCTTGCCGGTCCCGGTCTTGCGGAAGCGCTTCGATGCTCCGCTGTGGGTCTTCGCCTTGGGCATGAATCCTCAGTTCTGTGTTGAAACTAGCTCTGCGTAACGTCTGGTTCTTCTGGTGCGGCCTGCTGCCCACCCGGGCGCTCGGCCTGCTCCGCTGCCTTGGCGCGAGTCTTCGCGCCGCGGTGCGGTGCCAGCACCATCGTCATGTTGCGGCCGTCCTGCTTGGCTGACGTCTCGATGAAGCCGTACTCGGCCACATCGGCGCCCAACCGCTGCAACAACCGGTACCCGAGTTCGGGCCGGGACTGCTCACGTCCGCGGAACATGATGGTCACCTTGACCTTGGACCCGGCTTCGAGGAAGCGGACCACATGGCCCTTCTTCGTCTCGTAGTCGTGATCGTCGATCTTGGGACGCAGCTTCTGTTCCTTGACGACGGTCTGCTGCTGGTTCTTGCGAGACTCGCGCTCCTTGAGTGCCGTCTCGTACTTGAACTTGCCGTAGTCCATGATTTTGCAAACCGGCGGCTTGGCGCCTGGCGCAACTTCGACAAGGTCGAGATCGGCATCCGCGGCGACGCGGAGGGCGTCTTCGATGCGCACAATGCCTACCTGCTCGCCACCTGGTCCGATCAGGCGGACTTCTGGTACACGAATGCGCTCGTTGACGCGGGTCTCAGTGCTGATGGGGCCTCCTATGTTGGGTCTGCCGAGGAGACCCCGCCCTACCGCACTGCTGCCCCGAAGAACAGAAAAGCCCTGCTCAAAGCAGGGCCCAATGCCGACCGATCACGGCTTGCGCCGCCTGCGCGTCCAGCTTCTGGATCGCAGAACCGGCGTCCGAGGACACCGGCGACCGGACCGCTGTACCTTGTGGCCAGCGGTGGGAGTGGGACTCCACTTACTGTCCCTGACGTATGCCGGGACGGTCGCGCACTAGAGTCTAGCAGCTATGACCGATCCGACAGAAACGCCCGACGAGGCGACGCCGCAGGTCGCGAGCGATCCGGAGGCCCCCGCCGACTCAGGCGATCTGAACGGCCCCGCCGTTCGTGACCTCGCGGAGATTCCCGCGGTGGAAGTGATCACCCGGTCGGCGGTCATGTTGATGAGCGCCGCGGCCGAGAAGATCGGGCTCTCTGCCCCCGACCCCGAGGACAGCCCGCATCGCGATCTCGACGAGGCCCGCCGTCTGATCACCGCGCTGGCGGGCCTGGTGACAGCGTCTGCCGAATACCTCGGCCCGCACGCGGGACCGGTCCGCGACGGGCTCAAGAGCCTGCAGTTGGCATTCCGTGAAGCCAGCGCGGCGCCCGAGGAACCGGGCAAAGGACCGGGCGAGAAGTACACCGGCCCGGTCTGGTAGCGGGTTTCGGCGACGTCCGTGCGCGCGCTCGACCCCAATTGGCGGTTGAGCGCCTATTCTCCGGGCGTATGACCGTTACGAGCCGCGGCTACCGCGCCGGGGTCCAGCCTGCGTCGAGGTTTTCCTGGGTTCCCGCGGCCGCCGGCTGGACCGTCGGGATCATCGCCACCCTGTCGCTGATCGCCAGCGTGTCCACCACGGTGCGCTGGCTGATTCACGTGCCGCGAGAGTTCGTCAACGACTACATCTTCAACTTCCCCGACACCAGCTTCGCCTGGGCGTTCGTGCTGGCGCTGCTGGCCGGCGCGCTGGCCGCCCGTAAGCGGATCGCGTGGTGGGTTCTGGTGCTCTACATGGTGGGCGCCATCGGCTGGAACGTGGGTGATCTCGTCACTCCCGGTGACGACCTGGCGGACAACGTCGGTGAGATCGTCGGCCTGGTGTTCCACGCGGCCGCCATCGTCTTCCTCGTGCTGGCCCGCAGCCAGTTCTGGGCCAAGGTGCGTCGTGGTGCGCTGCTCAAATCGGCCGTCGTGCTCGTTGCAGGCATGGCGATCGGCATCCTGGCCGCCTGGGCGCTTCTCGAACTGTTCCCCGGCACCATCGCCCCAGAGTGGCGACTGCTGTACGCGGTCAACCGGGTCAGCGGGTTCGCCACCGTACCCACCGAGGTGTTCGAGGGCTACTCGCATCCGTTCCTCAATGCGATCTTCGGCTTGTTCGGTGCCCTGGCGCTGATGGCCGCCGCCGTCGTGCTGTTTCAGTCGCAACGCGCCGCCAATGCGCTCACCGGGGAAGACGAATCGGCGATCCGCGGACTGCTGGAGTTCTACGGCAAGAACGACTCGCTCGGATACTTCGCCACCCGCCGCGACAAGTCGGTCGTATTCGCTCCGGACGGGCGGGCCGCGATCGCCTACCGCGTCGAGGTGGGCGTGTGCCTGGCCGGTGGCGATCCGGTCGGTGACCCCAAATCGTGGCCACAGGCGATCGCGGCCTGGCTGCAGCTGTGCCAGACCTACGGCTGGGCACCGGGCGTGATGGGGGCCAGCTCCGAGGCGGCCGAGGCATTCCGGGCGGCCGGGCTCAACGCACTGCAACTCGGCGACGAGGCCATCCTGCACCCGGACGTCTTCCGGCTGTCAGGACCGGACATGCGCGCGGTACGTCAGGCCGTGACCCGGGCTCGGCGGGCGGGAACCTCGGTGCGCATCCGGCGCCACCGAGAGTTGGATGAGGCCGAGATGGCCGAGGTGATCCGGCGTGCCGACGCCTGGCGCGACACCGAGACCGAACGGGGCTTCTCGATGGCGCTGGGTCGGCTCGGCGACCCGGCCGACGGCGACTGTCTGCTGGTCGAGGCGGTGCAACAGCGCGGCGACCACCACCAGCCTGACGTGGTCGCGTTGCTCTCGCTGGTGCCGTGGGGCACCAACGGCGTCTCGCTCGACGTCATGCGCCGGTCCCCACAATCCCCCAACGGCACCATCGAATTGATGGTCAGCGAACTCTGCATGCAGGCCGAAGGCATTGGGATCAGCCGGATTTCATTGAACTTCGCGATGTTCCGGTCCGCATTCGAGCAGGGCGCTCAGCTGGGTGCGGGTCCGGTGGCGCGGCTGTGGCGGGCCCTGTTGGTGTTCTTCTCCCGCTGGTGGCAGCTCGAGACGCTGTACCGCTCGAACATGAAGTACCAGCCCGAATGGGTCCCGCGGTACGCGTGCTACGAGGACGCCCGGTTGATCCCACGGGTCGGGGTGGCCTCGGTGATCGCCGAGGGTTTCCTGGTGCTGCCCTTCTCCCGGCGCAACCGACAGCACACCGGCGATCGGGTCGCCGCACCGGCAGACCTGCTGCAATCCGGTCGGTTGCACCACGACGGCAGTGTCGCCGACCTGAACGGACTGCGTGACGACCTGACCGACGGCGACGAACAGCAGCGGCTGCCCGAGCAGGTCCGGGTCCGGATGGCGAAACTGCGGCAGCTCCAGGCCGACGGAGTCGACGCCTATCCGGTGGGCCAGGCCCCGAGCCACACCGTCGCGGCAGCGCTGGACACCGGTGACGGCGACGACGTGACCGTCGCCGGGCGGATCCTGCGGATCCGGGATTACGGTGGCGTGCTCTTCGCCCAGCTTCGCGATTGGTCGGGCGAAGTCCAACTGCTCCTCGACAACGCCCGGCTGAGCCGGTCCGACACCGCCGATTTCACCGCGACCATCGATCTCGGCGATCTCATCGAGGTCAGCGGTGTGATGGGGCAGAGCCGGAACGGCACCCCGTCGCTGCTGGTCGACAGCTGGCGTCTGATCGGAAAATGCCTGCGCCCCTTGCCGGACAAGTGGAAAGGCCTGACCGACCAGGAGTCGCGCGTCCGGGCCCGCTACGTGGACCTCGCCGTCAACACCGAGGCCCGAGACCTGATCCGGGCCCGCAGCGGGGCGCTGCACGCCATCCGGGAGACGTTGTACGGCAAGGGTTTTCTCGAGGTGGAAACCCCAATTTTGCAGCAGATCCACGGTGGCGCGAATGCCCGGCCGTTCCTCACCCACATCAATGCCTACGACCTCGACCTGTATCTGCGGATCGCGCCCGAGCTCTACCTCAAACGGTTGTGCGTCGGCGGCGTCGAGCGGGTGTTCGAGCTGGGCCGCGCATTCCGCAACGAGGGCGTGGATTTCAGCCACAATCCGGAATTCACCCTGCTGGAGGCCTATCAGGCGCACGCGGATTACAACGTGTGGATCGACGGCTGCCGCGAACTCATCCAGAATGCCGCGCAGGCCGCCAACGGGGCACATGTGTTTCTGCGGCCACGCCCCGACGGCGTGCTGGAACCCGTTGACATCTCCGGCGAATGGGCCGTCAAGACCGTGCACGACGCCGTGTCGGAGGCACTCGGGGAACATGTCACGGCCGAAACCGACCTCAACACCCTGCGGCGGCTGTGCGATTCGGCCGCCATCCCCTATCTGACGCACTGGGATGCCGGAGCCGTGGTGCTGGAGATGTACGAGCACCTCGTCGAGGACCGCACCGAGGAACCCACGTTCTACAAGGATTTCCCGACCTCGGTGTCGCCACTGACCCGGCCGCACCGCAGCATTCCCGGCGTCGCCGAACGCTGGGACCTGGTGGCCTGGGGTGTCGAACTGGGCACCGCGTACAGCGAACTCACCGACCCGGTCGAGCAGCGCCGGCGGCTGCAGGAACAATCCCTGCTGGCCGCGGGTGGCGACCCCGAGGCCATGGAACTCGACGAGGACTTCCTGCAGGCCATGGAGTACGCGATGCCGCCGACGGGCGGTCTCGGCATGGGTGTGGATCGGGTGGTCATGCTGATCACCGGGCGCAGCATCCGCGAGACGCTTCCATTCCCGTTGGCCAAACCTCGTTAGCAGGTGTTTCACAGCCGATCACAAGTTCGGGCGGCGACGATACTGCGGTGACCTTCACCCACCACCTGTCCTTGATGCACGGCTGGGTCCCGACCGGTGTCCAAGTCATCACCGCTGTGGTGCTGATCGCCGCGATCGGCCTGCGCACGCACCGCTGGGCCCTGATCTGGCTGCCGTTCGCCGCGGTCGTGGGCGGCATCCTGGTGGCGGGCACCAACTGGTACATCGAGTCCGAAGGGCTGGCCGGCAATCCCCCGCCCCGGTCCCTGTGGGTGTGGATCGCGATGACGGGTGTGGCGGTCGTGGTGCTTATCGCCGGATGGCGCGGCAGCCGGTGGTGGCGGCGCGGCACCGCCGCCCTGGCCGTACCGCTGACCCTGCTGTGCACGGCGCTGGCGGTGAACCTGTGGGTCGGTTATTTCCCCTGGGTCCAGACCGCGTGGAACCAGATCACCGCTGGGCCCTTGCCCGACCAGACCGATCAGGTGACGGTGGCCGCCCTGCAACGCCAGGGCACCATCCCCGCCAGAGGGTCGGTGGTTCCGGTCGAGATCCCCAACACCGCTTCGGGATTCCGGCATCGCGGTGAGTACGTGTATCTGCCACCGGCATGGTTCGCGGCCAATCCCCCGCCCCAGTTGCCGACCGTGATGATGATCGGCGGCGAGTTCAACACGCCCGCCGACTGGATGCGCGCGGGCAACGTGATCAAGACGATGGACGATTTCGCCGCGGCACACCACGGATATTCGCCGGTACTCGTGTTCGTCGACCCGGGCGGCACCTTCAACAACGACACCGAGTGCGTCAACGGCGTACGCGGCAATTCCGCCGACCATCTGACCAAAGACGTTGTGCCGTATATGAACAGTCACTACGGGGTCAAACCCGCCGCCGCGGGCTGGGGCGTCGTCGGTTGGTCCATGGGCGGCACCTGCGCGGTGGATCTGGCGGTCATGCACCCCGAGTTGTTCAGCGCCTTCGTGGATATCGCGGGTGACATCGGCCCGAACACCGGTACGAAGGCGCAGACCGTCGAGCACCTGTTCAGCGGGAATGCCGCGGCCTGGGAGGCATTCGACCCGACCACGGTGATCAATCGGCACGGCCCCTATGAACGGACGGCGGGCTGGTTCGATGTCAACGACACATCCTCGGCCGCCAGGCCCGCAGGTCGCGGCAACGATCAGGCCAAGGCGGCCAACGCATTGTGTGCCCTCGGTTCGGCCCACGGCATCGACTGCACGGTGGTGACCCAACAGGGCACCCACGACTGGCCGTTCGCCAGCCGTGCGTTCACCACGGCGCTGCCCTGGCTGGCCGGCGCTCTCGGCACCCCGCAGGTGCCCGCGGTCGGGCTGCCGCAGTCGCCCACCGCCGCGGCCTACATTCAGACGGCTGCCAAATAGAACTCAGTAGTCGGATTCGGCGGCCAGCACTTCGGCGAGGAAGGCTCCGGCGCCAGGCTCGGCGAGCCTGGCGCGTGCCACGGCCCGTACCCGGTGGCGGGTTGCCGCGTCCTCGGCACCGCCCTCGGCGCCCACCCGCACCGCGGTACCTGACCAATCCTGGTTCCACGCCTGGGTTTCGGTGAGGGGTTGTCCATCCTGGCCGCGTAACGCGAGGACGGCGCGGCCATCGACGTCGAGAACGCCGGAACCGGCGCAGCCACCGGTACGCAGCGCCACCGCGATGCCGGCCGGCGTGTCCCCTCCTGACAACGCCACCTGAACCGCCGCCGTGACCCCGTCACCGCCGGAGGCCACCGACCAGTCGATGGTGTCCTCGGCCGCGTCGAAAACGCCTGGCGGCACTGCCGACCACGCCACGCTCGCCGTCCCGCGGGCGATGAGCCCGGTCGGCGATGCGGCACTGCCTCCGGCAGCCAGGGCGTAGTCCTGCCGCCGTGGCACCGCGGCCGCCTGCCAGTCCAACCCGATCTCGGCAGCCAGTTCGCGACACCGCTCGACCAGGGCAGCCACGCGCGGATCACCGTTGTCGGCAAGAGCATTCAACGCCGTCAGGTGTGGCGCCAGCAGGCCGAGGACATCAGAGTCCAGGGTGTCGTCGGTGAAGTAGTCCTCGGCGGCCACCGTCAGCAGGGCGATCTCGGCAGCGAGCACCGCGCCGTCGAGCGCCACGATGCCGTCCCGGGCGCTGGCCGGCCACCAGCGTCGCAGCCAGTGCCCGAATGCCAACCGGCGCAACATCTCCGTCGATTCGGGCCGTACCTCCGCGGCCACCTCGACCGGGCGGTCCAGGCCGCGGTGGCGCAGCGCCTCGACGAGCGCGACATGACCGGACTCGCCGACGATCCGCCACAGCCAGTCGGCCCGGTGATGGTCGGTGAAGGTGATCGCCGGCGGGTCGGCGGCGTCGCCGTCGGCGGGCCAACTCAGCACCGCGCCGCTGACCTCCAACACCAGAGCCGGCGGCCCCGCCGCCGGTGCGACACCGGTGGACCACAAACCTGTATCGCCACTCAGCCTCATCCGGTCACCTGCAGCTCCAGCATGGCCTTGATGCGCTGCCGGTGGTCGAGGCTCACCGACCGCGCCACGCCTTCCAGCATCGCGCGCACGTCGTCGACGTCCTCACAGGATTCCTGCCAGACGTCGCGGCCGTGCAGGCGTGCCCACAACCGGCTGAGGTAAGGGCGGGTGAAGGCGGCGAGATCCTCGACCACCTGGCGTTGGCGGGGATGGATGGGCCCACCGTCGGACAGGTAGCGTCGCGCGTGCAGGACGTACGCTTCCTTGGCCAGCCGGGCCTGGATCCGCGCCGACAGTTCGTAGCGTGGTCGTGCCGAGCCCTCCAGTGGCCGTAGCTCGTTGGCCACCTCGATGCCGGTCACCAGCCCGGCCTGCTTGTCCTCGGTGAGCAGACCCCATGGGGCGCAGGACCGGTCCACCTCTTCGGCGCAAAGCAGTGGAACGTCGGGCAGCTCGTCGCGGTCCATTGCGCGACGCAGCGTGGCGCGCACCCGGTCGACCACGCTGCGGTCCAGCGGCCGATCCCCTGTACCACCTCCGTCGATGACAGGTATCTGCTGGGGTGCAACAGAACTCAGCCCCAGCGTGACGATCGACCAGGGCAGGGCGACATCGGTGAGCCGCGCCTTGGCACCGAGGTTGTACGGCGTGGAGTCGGCGATCAACGCCGACCAAACCCGCTGGCGCGCGGTCTCGGCCCGGTGGCTGTCAGCCGGTCCCAGCACGGTGTCGAGCCCGGCGAAGAACGGTCCGGTGATCGTGTCGCCGCGGCCGACGGGGGCCCGCACATCACGCCAGCTGTGGTCCAACTGGCGCCGCAGCCGGCCGGTGACCTGCGGATCCCGCACATGCTCGTTGAGCACTTCGATCGCGGTGCGGTCATGGCTGTGGTGGATCTCGGCCAGCACCGCCGCGGCCGCGGACTGACCGCTGGGCATTCCGCGGGTGACCGCGAGCTCGAAACACACCGGGAAATACAGCTCCTGGGCATTGCCGGTGGTGATGCGCTGGGCCCGGCGCTCCCGTTTGAGTGCCACGAACCAGGCCGCCGCGGCCCGCAATTGGGGCCCCTGTCCGACGATGGTGTCGTGCATGGCCGCTGCCACATCGGCATCCAGTACCGCCGTGGAGAACTGGGCATTGCTGCGCAGGCGCAGTACCAGAGGGTCGACGATTCGTTTGACCGTGCGCCGCAGCGGTCCGCCGTCGTCACCACTGAGTACCTCGACCCCGGGGCCGATGGCGCGCCAGGCCCGATCGATCACGGCGCGACGGGGTTGGGCGGTCTGGGCATCCAAACGTGGCCGGGCACCCTCGGCTGCCTGGAACCCGATACCCACCGCCCCAGGATAGGGGGCCCCGCCCGCAAAGTTGGGTTCGGTAGCCGGCCGCAGGCCGGAGCCTGGTCTCATGACCGACGCGCTGATGCTCACCGTTGTCTGCTTCCTCTGCGGCGGCGCTGCCGGCGCTGTCCTGACCGCCCGCCGACGGCGACGATCCGCGGATCCCGGCGACGAGGCCGGCGAACGCCTGGCCACCATCGAGGAACTGGTGGCCGAGTTCGATCACATGCTGGTGCGCAAGGGTTTGATGACCGCCGCGCAGCTGGCCCTGATCCGCACCGGAACCCGTTGCCGCGGAGTGGTCACGGGAATGCGCGCCACCGGAACGTCACGCGAGGATTTCCGGGAGGTCGTGTTGGACCTCATGGTCAGCCGGCCCGACGGCGGACAGTTCCCGGCCCGCGAGACGGCGTTGGTCCCGGCGTCGGCACTCGCGAAGGTCGCACCGGGCAGCGTCATCGACGCGTATTACCGCCCGGGGCGCGAAGACGCCATCGCGGTGTGCGTGTCGCCGGGCTGACGCTCAGCGCGCACCGTCGACGGCGAACGTGGCCAGCGCGGCCCAATGCAGCGGGCTGGCCGCGCGGTCACCGTCGCGCCAGCGCCGCATCTGAGCCCGCTGCCAGCGATTCACCGCCAGCGCGGCGTCCTCTTCGCGGTGCGCCAGATCGACACCGACAATCGTGTCTGTCATCGGATCGGCCGATTCGTCGGCCGGGCTGAACTGCCGGAACCCGGCCGTGGTCGGCAACGACCACAGCGTCGCGGTGACCAGTTGAGCGCCTCCCAGGATCATCGCCGCCACCAGACCCGCCGCCTCGTCGAACCGGTAATCCCCGCCGGATGCGCACGCCAGCAACGCCACCCGCGGCGGGACCGGGAGCTGCGCGGCGATCATCTCACCGGCGGTCAGCGGCCGGTCCTCGGCCAGATGCAGTGCCGCGCGATCCGCGTGCCCGGCATCGCCGTCGGCGGCGCTCGCGTGCCCCACATAGAGCAGCCGGCTCGGATCCTGTCCACACATTTCGGCCAGCCAGCGCCGGTCGGTGTCGGTACGCCGGAACAGGTCGGTGGGCTCGGTGACGGCGGGGAGCACCGCCCGCTCCGCGGCCAGATCACCGAAGTGCCGCGACAGCCGGGTCTCCGGTGACGGCCGGCCAAGCACCGATCCCAACGCCGAGTCCGGCCGCTGCCCAGGGATGCGCGGATCGAGCAGCAGCACCGGCGGGCGGTCCGCCCGGTCCTGCCAACCGTTGTGGCGGCGCGGTGCATGAACGATGTTGGGTGGCACCGCCATCAGCACGTCGGCCAGCTCCATCAACCGGAACCCGTCGCGACCTTGCATGGCCAGTTGTCCCCATGGCACCCGGCCCAGGCGGGGGCTCGGAGTGATGAACAGCACCGGTCGCGGTGCCGCCACACAGTCGGCCAGCAGCTGCCAGCCATCGATCCCGATCAGGTGCGAACCCAGCAGTCGCGCCAGCTCGAGTTCGGCCTTCGCGGAGGCGAATCCTCCTGTGGTCATAGCCCTTTCGATCGCCTGCGCCGGCGATTCGGTGCCGACGGGATCCGGCAGCGTCGGAGCGAGCGCAGCGGCGATCTCCTCCAGGTGCGGTTCCTCCAGCACCCAGGTGACCGAGCGCTCCGGTGCCCCAACCACCCGCAGGCTCGCGTACGTGGCGATGCCGACGTCGGCGAATCGCAGTACCAGGATCTCGGTCACGGCCAGGTCGCCCATTCCTCGCCGGGCGCCGTGACGTCGCGTCCGTACCGCTGCAGCGCCAGCTCGCGGTAGCGACTCATGATCGGTCCGGCGGTCGGATCCATCCGCAGCTGTGGCAGCGGTCCGAGCCGGGTCAACGCGCCGTCACCGTCCACCGGTGCCGCCGCAGCCGCGACGGCCAGTTGTGGTGCAAGTTCGGCCTCGATCGGCATCGCGGCTGTGGCCGTCTCCGCCCAGTCGGCGGCCGCCGCAGATCCGGGATCATCGATGCGGTCAGCACTGAAAGTTCCTCGTGCGCTGTGATACTCGACGAGTTCGCACAGCAACTCGGTGTTGTCCGACTCCCACGCCACGGCAAACGCCCCCGCCAACAGTGGCGCCGAGACCGTAGACGCCCACCGGGCCCGGGCCCCGGCGTCAGCGATCGTGTAACGCACCGAATCCACTGCCAGCGCGGCGGGCACTTTCAGATCCACCGCCCGTTGCAGCTTCTCCATGCCACGGCGGTATTTGCGGCTCCCCGGGCGACAGTTGTACCAACCGCTCCCGGCCGCATGCCGCGCCTCGACCTGCTCCCAGCTCTGCCCCGGTTTACCCAGGCCGTCAAAGCCCATCCCCGCGAGGGCGTCAGCGCGCCAGATGTTGCCGAGGTGGGCATCCAGCCGGGCATATTGCAGCCAACTGTGCCGCGGCGACGCGTCCAGCAGCGCCCTCGCTTCTTCCACCATCGCGATCGCCTCGTCGAACATGCCCCGAAACAGGACTATCCAACTGCGCTGCAACAGGATCCGGTGGATGTAGAGCGGCCGCTCGATCTCGCGCCAATGCCGCTCGGCGTGCTCCCAGCATTCGTCGGCCTCCCGCAGCCGGCCGATACCCAACCGGATCAGCCCGAAGTACAGCCAACTGCGGGAAACGTCGTGGGCCCGGGCATGCTCGGCGATCACCGGGTAGGCCTCGGTGACCAGATCCTGGGTCGCGGCGTACTCACCGGCAGACCAACTGGCTGCGGCCCGCTCCAGGAGTGCGCGAGAGGTCGCGAGTCTCCAACCGCGGGCCTCCGCACGGGCGCCGGCCCGCCGCAGCCACGGTCCGGCCTCGTCGAGGCGGCCCGACTCGACACAGAACCGGCCGTAGCCGAGTGCGCCCGTGACGAACAGGTAATCGGATTCGGCATCGTCGGCACCGGCAGCGGGCGCCTCGAGAGCGCCGAGCACGTCGGCCCATACCGGCACCGACGCCGCGTAGAGGTCGTCGTCGCACAACCCGGTCGCGAGCAGGATCCTGGTGTGGCAGATCAGGTTGCGATGCTCGGCAGCCAAATCATCGAAGTCCCCACCGGTTTCGATCAGCGTTTCCAGATGCGCTGCGGCACTGTCATGATCGCCGCGGGCGGCAGCCAGTCCGGCTTCGAGAAACTCGACCCGGCGGGTGTAGCGGCTGATCATGTGATCGATCTCGGAGTCGGACATGGTGGTCTCGGCGGCGAGGTCCGGCCGTTGACCGGACCGGATCGAGAGATAGATCGCCAGGCAGTCCCGGATTCGGGAAATACTTTCCACCACACCGTCATACGCGGTGCGCACCAGAAAGATCTCGCCGAGCTGGGCGAACACCTCGAACGCATAGTCGTCGCGGTCCGCCTGCTCGATCCGGGGCAACAGCGACACCAGCAGTTCCCTGGCCGTGTCTTCGTCGGCCGCGAGCGCGAGCTGACGGGCACGGTCGAGATCCCCGGCGATGGTCACCGTTGCACCATACAAAAGTGGCGGGCGGGCCCGGCAAACGCTCTGCCGGGCTCGCCCGCCGTGTCGGGACGGTCAGCTGCACGTCACCGTGATGGTGAACGGCTTGGTGATCATCCCGGCCATCGGGTTCTTCATGTCGGCGCCGGCCGCCTCGCCGGTGATGGTGTAGGTGTCACCGTCGACCTTGACCTCGGCCGAGCCGACCTTGACGCCCATGTTCTCGCTGACCGCGAGGGCACTGCCGTCGTAGACCAGGCCGAGCGATTCGACCTTGGGTGTGGCCTCGTCCGTCATCACCACACCGAGGCCCTGCTGGCCACCGATGGCGGCGCTGGCGACGTTGATCTTGCCCGCCTGTTTGACACAGGTCACCGAGTTGAGGTCGAGTCCGGCCAGGTCCGAGCCGCCGACCTTGACCTCGGTCTTGCCGCCGCTGGTGACCTCCGATGCCTCGGCCGACGCGGCGGGCTTCTCCGCGGGCTTGTCGGCGGGCTTGTCGTTCGAGCAACCAACCAGCACCGCACCGGTGGCGAGCAGTCCCATGGCGCCTGCGATAACTCGATTCATGGTCATTGCGTCTTCCCTTTCGTTCCGCGTTGCCCCGATGGCTCCGTCGTGCCCTGAAGTCTTGGCGGGCCCGAGTGCTACCGATCCCAAGAAATGTCGGTTCCCGCAGGTAACGTGGGTTTCGTGACGAAGGACCCAGAGCAGCCGGATCAATCCGAGGAAGCCACACCAGCCGAGGAGCCCGCTGTGGTGGAGGGCGAGATCGTTCCCGCAGCTCCGGCCACGGGCCCGCAAACCGGGCCGGTCCCGGGGCCGGCCGACACCGGCTACACCGCGGCCGGGGTGCCGACATTCGACGCGGTCCGGGAGAAGATCGAGACCCGGTACGGCACCGCGATCGGGGCGTCGGAGCTGGCAGCCGAGACTCCTGAGGGCCGCTCCATCGAGGAGCAGTACGAAAAGCGTCAGCAGGCGGCGGCCGAGCGCTTGAAACAGATCCGCGAGTCCATGGACAAGACGGACGACGCCTGATCCGTGCGGACATTCACATTGGCCGAGCGCCGGGCTCGGCTGGCCCGTCGTCACTTCCTGAGCCGGCCGGCGGCCTCGGTCACCGAGGCGACGGCCTCGTTCGTCGGCCTGCACGCCACCGACCCCTCCACGCCGTATCTGTCCCTGTGGGCACGGCTGCCGGGTTTCGCGGTTGACGACCTGGACACCGAGCTGTACCAACAGCGCACGCTGCTCAAACACCTCGCGATGCGCCGCACGCTCTGGGTGGTGCGCGCCGAGGACCTGCCGCTGGTGCAGGCCGGAGCCAGCGACCGGGTGGCCGGCAATGAACAGCGCAAACTCGTCGGCGACGTGGTGAAGGCCGGTGTGGCCGCCGACGGCGCCCAATGGCTGGACACGGCATGTCAGGCAGTACTGGCCCATCTGCGTGAGCACGGACCCACCCCCGCGGCCCAGCTGCGCGCAGCCTTGCCTGAACTCGCCGGCAGTTACGATCCGGCACCGGGCAAACGTTGGGGCGGTGAGACTCCGCTTTCCCCAAGGGTTTTGACGGTGCTCGGGGTTCGCGGCGAAATCGTCCGCGGACCGAACGACAGTGGCTGGACCAACTCACGGCCGCGGTGGGCGCTCACCACCGACTGGCTCGGCGCTTCGGTGCCGGCGGCTGAGCCGGAGCACGCCCGCGCCGAGCTGGTGCGGACCTGGCTACGGACGTTCGGTCCGGCCACCGTCACCGACATCAAATGGTGGTTCGGCAACACCCTGACCTGGGCACGCCACGCGTTGCGCGACATCGGCGCCGTCGAGGTGGATCTGCACGGCGCCCCGGGCTACGTCCTTCCCGACGACCTCGAGGTCGAACCGGACGCCGAGCCGTGGGCGGCCCTGCTCCCGGGTCTGGACGTCACCACGATGGGCTGGTTCGACCGTGCCTGGTACCTCGGAGACCATCGCGCCCAGGTGTTCGACACCAACGGCAACGGCGGGCCCACGGCGTGGTGGAACGGCCGGATCGTAGGTGGCTGGGGCCAGGACGCCGACGGCCGCGTTCAGCTGCACCTGCTGGAAGAGATCGGCCGCGACGGCACCCGCGCTCTGCAAGAGCGCGCCGATGCGCTGACAGACTGGCTGGCCGGCGACCGCGCCAATCCGCGGTTCCCGTCGCCGCTCTCCAAGCGGTAGCGCCGAAACTACGGTTGCTGACGAGAAATCAGCCGAATTCCGTCAGAAACCGTAGCCTCGGCGAGACGACCTGCCTAAGCGCTGACCTTGCGCCGCTTGGGTTTCGGCGCGGGTAGGTCGATCAGCTCGGCGAGGAACTTGCCGGTGTAGCTGATCGGGTCGGCCGCCACATCCTCCGGGGTGCCCTGCGCGACGACCGTGCCGCCACCGGCGCCGCCCTCCGGACCCATGTCCACGATCCAGTCCGAGGTCTTGATGACGTCGAGGTTGTGCTCGATGACGATCACCGTATTGCCTTTGTCGACAAGGCCGTTGATCACCTTGAGCAGCTTTCGGATGTCCTCGAAGTGCAGGCCGGTGGTGGGCTCGTCCAGGATGTAGACCGTGCGTCCGGTGGACCGCTTCTGCAGCTCGGCGGCCAGCTTGACGCGTTGCGCCTCACCGCCGGACAGCGTCGGGGCGGGTTGCCCCAGCCGCACGTAGCCCAGTCCGACGTCGACGAGGGTCTTGAGGTAGCGGTGGATCGAGCTGATGGGCTCGAAGAACTCCGTGGCCTCCTCGATCGACATGTCCAGCACCTCGGCGATGGTCTTGCCCTTGTAGTGCACCTCAAGGGTTTCCCGGTTGTACCGGGCGCCCTGGCACACCTCGCAGGGCACATACACGTCGGGCAGGAAGTTCATCTCGATCTTGATGGTGCCGTCACCCGAGCAGGCCTCGCACCGGCCACCCTTGACATTGAACGAGAAGCGGCCGGGCTGGTAACCGCGGACCTTCGCCTCGGTGGTCGCCGCGAACAGTGACCGGATCTTGTCGAACACCCCGGTGTAGGTGGCCGGGTTGGATCGCGGGGTGCGGCCGATCGGCGACTGGTCCACCCGGACCAGCTTGTCCAGCTGGTCCAGGCCGTTGACTCGGGTGTGCCGGCCGGGCACCTGCCGGGCGCCATTGAGCTTGTTGGCCATCACCGCGGCCAGGATGTCGTTGACCAGGGTCGACTTGCCCGAACCGGAGACCCCCGTGACCGAGGTCAGCACCCCGAGCGGGAACGCGACATCGATCTCCTTGAGATTGTTCTCCCGCGCTCCCACGACGGTGACCTGGCGCCGCTTGTCGGTGGGCCGCCGGATCGCCGGGACCTCGATGCTCTCCTTGCCGGAAAGGTAAGCGCCGGTGATGGAATCGGGGTTGCGCAGCAGATCCTGGTAAGTGCCGCTGTGCACGATCCGGCCACCGTGCTCACCGGCGGCCGGGCCGATGTCGACCACCCAGTCGGCGTGGGCGATGGTGTCCAGATCGTGCTCGACGACAATCAGCGTGTTGCCCAGGTCGCGCAACCGCACGAGCGTGTCGATCAGTCTGCGGTTGTCGCGCTGGTGCAGCCCGATGGACGGCTCGTCGAGCACGTAGAGCACGCCGACCAGCCCCGAACCGATCTGGGTGGCCAGCCGGATGCGCTGCGCCTCGCCGCCCGACAGCGTCGCGGCCGCCCGCGACAACGACAGGTAGTCCAGGCCCACGTCGAGCAGGAAACCCAACCGGGACTGGATCTCCTTCAGTACCTGCCCGGCGATGGCCTGCTCACGATGGCCCAGGGTCAGCGCGTTCAGGAACTTCGCGCAGTCCGCGATGGACAACTCGGCCACCTGGGCGATGGACTTCGCGCCGAACTCCCCCGCCGCCATCGTCACGGCGAGGATCTCGGGCTTGAGCCGCGTGCCATTGCACTCCGGACACGGAATGTCGCGCATGAAGCCCTCGTAGCGTTCCTTCATCTGCTCCGAGTCGGTCTGCTCCATGCGGCGCTGCAGGAACGCCATCACGCCTTCGAAATCCGCGTAGTAGGACCGGGTGCGGCCGTAGCGGTTCTTGTAGCGGACGTGAACCTGGTGATCAGAGCCTTCCAGGATCGCCTTGCGCGCCTTGGCCGGCAGCTTCCTCCACGGGGTGTCGATGTCGAACCCGAGCTGATCGCCCAGTCCGGACAGCATCCGGGTGAAGTACTCGGCACTCTGGCCGACAGCCCAGGGCGCGATGGCGCCCCCGGCCAGCGTCAAGTCCGGGTCGGGCACGACCAGTTCGGGATCGACCTCTTTGCGGATGCCCAGGCCCGTGCACTCCGGGCAGGCGCCGTAGGGCGAGTTGAACGAGAACGACCGGGGTTCGAGATCATCCACGGCCAGCGGGTGACCGTTGGGGCAGGCCAGCTTCTCGGAGAAGCGCTGCTCACGGTGCGGGTGGTCATCCTCACGATCGACGAACTCGAGCACCACGATGCCGTCGGCCAGGTTCAGCGCGGTCTCGATCGAGTCGGTGAGGCGCTGCTTGGAGCTGGCCTTGACCGTCAACCGGTCGACGACCACCTCGATGTCGTGCTTTTCCTGTTTCTTGAGCTTGGGCGGGTCGGTCAGGGGATGCACGACGCCGTCCACCCGCACGCGGCTGTAGCCCTGGGTGTTGAGCTTCTCGAACAGGTCGACGAACTCACCCTTGCGGGTGCGGACCACCGGGGCCAGCACCTGGAACCGCAGACCCTCGTCCATCGCCAGCACCTGGTCGACGATCTGTTGCGGAGTCTGCCGGGCGATGCGTTCACCACAGACCGGACAGTGCGGAGTGCCCGCGCGGGCGTACAGCAGGCGCAGGTAGTCGTACACCTCGGTGATGGTGCCGACCGTCGAGCGAGGGTTCCGGTTGGTCGACTTCTGGTCGATGGACACCGCCGGTGACAGACCCTCGATGAAGTCGACATCGGGTTTGTCCATCTGCCCGAGGAATTGCCGCGCGTACGCCGACAGCGACTCGACGTAGCGGCGTTGGCCCTCGGCGAAGATGGTGTCGAAGGCCAGCGAGGATTTGCCGGACCCGGACAGGCCGGTGAACACGATCAGCGCGTCCCGCGGCAGATCGAGGTCGACTCCTCGCAGATTGTGCTCGCGCGCACCCTTGACGATAAGGCGGTCAGCCACGCGTTTCCTTTCCCACGACAGACTTCACGCCCATGCTATGTGCGCCCACCGACAAGCCGGATACGGTGGCGCTATGACCAGCCCTCACATCACCGTGGACGACACCTACACCGGTCACGTGGAGCCCCGAACCGCCGCCCGGCGCAGGTTGCCCGGCGCCTCGATCATCAAGGTGTCGGTGGGCCCGATGGACAACAACGCCTACCTGGTGACCTGCAATTCCACCGGGCAAACCCTGCTCATCGACGCCGCCAACGACGCCGAGGTGCTGCTCGACGTGATCAAGCAGCACGCCCCCGAGCTCGCCCTGATCGTCACCAGCCACCAGCACTTCGATCACTGGCAGGCGCTGGCGAGTGTGGCCGAGGTCACCGGGGCGCCGACGGCCGCGCACGAGCTCGATGCCGAACCATTGCCGGTCACCCCGGACCGGATCCTGGTCGACGGGGACACGGTGCGGATCGGTGAGCTCACATTCGACGTGATCCATCTGCAGGGACACACCGAGGGTTCGGTTGCCCTGGCGCTCAAAGGAGCCGACGGGGAGGTCACCCACCTGTTCACCGGCGACTGCCTGTTTCCCGGAGGTGTCGGCAAAACCTGGCAGCCCGGTGACTTCGAGCGGCTACTGGGTGATGTGAGCGCCAAGGTGTTCGACGTCTATGACGACAGCACCGTGGTGTACCCGGGCCACGGCGACGACACCACGCTCGGCGCCGAACGACCCCACCTCGGGGAGTGGCGCCAGCGCGGCTGGTAGCTGCCGATCAGCTGGTGTGAACGATCAGCACGTCGGTCGTGGACCGGCGTGCCACGTTCGCGGGCACCGAGCCCAGCAGCCGACCGGCAATGGTGCTCAGCCCGACGTTGCCGACCACCAGCAGGTCTGCCTTGACGTCCTCGGCCAGCTCGACGAGGGCGTCAACCGGGGCGCCGACGATCGGACGCTCCTCGATGTCAGTGGCACCGGCGGCCTTCGCCCGGTCGGTCGCCTCGCGCAGGATGGCGTAGATCGGCGCGTTGCCCGCCATCTTGTAGCCCTCCTCCTTGAGCACATCAGCGGCACGCTGGTCTTCGCTCTGGGGGAAGTATGCGGTTGCCACGATCAGCTTGGCATTCGAGCCGGCGGCAATCTGACCGGCGCGGTCGACTGCACGCAACGACGAATCAGATCCGTCCGTGCCGACCACCACGGTTCGATACGCGCTCATCAATACCCTCCCACTGTCAGTTGCAACGCCACCCGAGACAGTAACCCGTCGCCCGCTGACCAGGGGCGCGAATCACGACACCCGCACGGACAGCCGACGACTGGCTCCGGTTTCGCCTCCCGGGACGGCGAATTGGCACTGATGTTAACTCTCCGGTGTGCAAATTCGGTGCCGACCGTGACGTAGTCGACGCCTGCCGAATCCGGGTTGCGGGCAGGACGATTCACCGCCCGGGGTGATCCAGCTCATCCGCGCGGCCGCGAACCGGCGGCAATAGTGCTGCCGGAGAAAGCGAATCGGAGTGACTCGGGTTACTGTTTGCCATCGCTTGAGGGGAAGAAACGGTCGCTGACGTGGACGTATCGCTGAATGAGCGCGCCAGGGGCGCGGGCCTGCGCATCGATCGTGGTGTCCGCATCGATGCGCTGGCGGTGGCGGCCTTCGCCGTCGTGCTCTCCGCCGCGGGAGCGGCCCGCCCGTCGCTGTGGTTCGACGAGGCCGCCACCATCTCGGCTGCGACCCGAACGGTCCCACAACTCTGGGAGCTGATCGGCCACATCGACGCCGTACACGGGCTCTATTACCTCGGCATGCACGGCTGGTTCACCGTCTTCCCGGCGACCGAGTTCTGGTCGAGGTTCTCCAGCTGCCTGGCCGTCGGCGGCGCGGCGGGCGGCGTGGTGGTTCTCGGCAGACAGTTCGGCACTCGGACGGTATCGGTCTGTGCGGGAGTTCTTTTCGCGATCCTGCCAAGGATCACCTGGGCAGGCATCGAGGCCCGGTCGTACTCGTGGTCGACGCTGGCCGCGGTGTGGCTGACCGTTCTGCTCGTCGCGGCCATCCGGCGCGACCGCACTGCACTGTGGGTGTCCTACGGTGCGCTGCTGGTCTTTTCGACAGTGCTGAACATCTATGTGGTGCTGATGGTGATCCCCCACGCCGTAGCCGTCGCACTGCTCTGCACCCGCCGTCGCACCCGCGCGAGGTGGACCTGGGCGGCGACCGCTGCGGTGGCCGCAGTGGTGCCGTTCGTGTTGTGGTGTCGTTCCCAGAGCTTCCAGGTCGGGTGGATCTCACCGCTTGGATGGCACACCTTCGCCGAGGTCGCCGTGGAGCAGTATTTCGACCACAGTGTGGCCTTCGCGGTGTTGGCGGCAGTGGCACTCGGCGCGCCCCTGGTGGTCAGGCGGCTTCGGCCCACCGATGTCGATACGCGGCGGCTCATGGTGATCGCCGCGGTGTGGGTGGTGGCCCCGACCGCGGTCCTGTTGGTGTATTCGGCTGTCGCGCAACCGCTTTATTACCCTCGATACCTCAGCTTCACCACCCCGGCCATCGCGTTGCTGCTCGCTGTCTGCGTGGTGGCGCTCGCCCGAAGCAGAGAATGGATCACCGCCGCACTGGCAGCCTTCGCCGTCGCCGCGACACCGAACTACGTCACCGTGCAACGCGGCCCGTACGCCAAGGAAGGCATGGATTTCAGCCAGGTCGCCGATGTCATCTCATCGCACTCCTCCCCCGGCGACTGCCTGATCTTCGACAACACCACGTCGTGGAAACCGGGCCCGATCCGCCCGATCACCGCCGCCCGCCCCTCCGCCTATGCCCACCTCGTCGACCCCGGCCGGGGAACCCGGGCACCGCAGCGAAATCGGTTGTGGGACGCGCACCTCGGAATCTGGGGCGTCGCCGACGAGGTACGCCGGTGCACGGTGTTGTGGACGGTGTCCGAACGCGATCCATCCGTGCCGGACCGGCAGAGCGGCGCCGGGTTGGAGCCCGGCCCGCGACTGGGCCGGGCCCCGGCCTACCGGGTACCCGAGGACATGGGCTTCCACATCAGCGAACGCTGGCAGTTCAACTTCGCTCAGGTGGTCAAGTCCACCCGCTGAGACCCGGGGGGTCAGTCGCGACGGTCCCGGCCGAAGTACATCTCCTGGCTCACCGAGCACACGAGTTGCCCGGCCCGGTTGTACACCGTCGCATTCGCCAGACCTCGTCCGTTGACGCCGCTGGGTGAAACCTGGTCGGACAACACCCAATCCGTCAGATCGGCGGGGCGCTGGAACCAGATTGCAAGGTCGATCAACGCCGAGAAAACCGTGACCTGGGTGGCACGCCGCATCGTCACCGTCGTGTCCAGCACCGCAGTGCCCGAGAAGTAGGTCAGCAGACAGCTGTTGACGATCGGATCGTCGGTGACCGGTTCGGCAGGGCGCCACCACATCCGGGTGCGCTCCGGCGGTTCCGGCAGATCGATCGCCAGCCGCGGGGGCGGGTCGATGTAACGCCGCTCGATCCACTGCGGGCGCACCCAATACCCGTGGGCCTCGTCGGCGAACGCCTGCAGCTGTTCCTCGACCGGGGGCAGCGTTTCGGGGTCGGGGACCGCGGGGCGGGGTTGCTGGTAATCCGCGGCCTCCATGGGAACGCTGAACGAGACGAGCGCTTCCAGCAACACTTCATCGCCCTGCCGGCCGATGACCCGGCGGGTGGACAGCGATCCACCGTCGCGCAGGTTGGTCACCTCCATCTGCACCGGGTAACGGGCGTCACCGGCCCGCAGCAGGTAGACGTGCAGGCTGTGGGGCAATCGGCCCGGGACGGTGCGACTGGCGGCCATCAGCGCCTGGGCGGAGATATGCCCACCCACGATGTGATGGCTGGGGTTGTCCCGCTGCTCGGCGACGAAGATGCCGTCACCCGACTCCGTCAGGTCGAGCGTGGACAGGACGTCGGCTAACTGCAGCATGGGCACGGCAGCATTATTCGGGGTCTGCCAGCACACATCGCCCCAGGGGTGCCGACCTCCGTTACCGAACCGATTGCGGGCGGGCCGGACCGAAACCGAGAACGAAGGCGTCTCAGGAAAGCCAGTTGCGGCAGCTTGTCCCGTTCGCGCGCCTAATGCTGACCAGATTGCGACGCAGTTACTATCTAGCCTCAAAGCGTCTCGATTCGGATTGGAAGCCCAGTTGAAGCTTGGTAAGTCTGACCCTGACCTCGAAACGATAGTCAGCCGGATCAAGGGCAAAGAGCTGGATTTGCAGCCAAGTTTTCAACGTGGCGACGTATGGGACGCGAAGCGGCGCCAACGACTGATCGACACCATACTTCGCGGATGGTATGTGCCAGCTGTGCACCTCGTCATCGACACCGAGGGCCACGAACTCGTACTCGACGGCCAACAACGCCTGACAACAATTCGTGACTTCTTTGACGACGAATTGAAAATCGACGGGAAAATTCAGCCATCCGATTCTCACATAGAAGAACTCGACGGCCTATACTATTCGCAACTTCCTGACAACATTCGACGTAATGTGAACCGCTTCACTATTCAAACCATCACCCTTACTGATTATCGCCCACAAGAACCAAACGAACTTTTTTTCCGACTAAATCAGTCATATAATCTCACGCCGCCAGAAAAGCGAAATGCCCTTCATGGGCCTGCTCGTGATCAGATCAAGGACCTCGTCGAGCAGCTGAAATCTAACGGCCTACTTCGCCCTGATCGAATCGGATTTGCCAATGGACGCCTGGCCTACGACGATATAGTGGCGCGGGCTTGCGTTAGTGTGCAGATCGGCAACATGCGCCGACACATCAATAACAACGTAGTGGAGAAATTCTACCGCGAAAACCAGTTCTCCAGTGACACGATTGATAGTATTTCGGATGCAGGACGTGAACTACTCTTACAGATAAGGGCGTGCCCGGAAGAGCGCGTGAGATTCAACAAAGGAACTCTGCAAACATGGCTGATCTACTGCTATTGGGCGTCTCTCGATTCGGCCATCCCCCCTGATCTCTTGTGGCGCTTTGAGACTGATCGTCTTATGCTGAAGCGAGGGAATACAGGAAGTTCAGCGCGTCACGGGTCGCCAGTTACGGAAATATTGCGCATCTACGATGACCGCGCGTCCTACAGAGTCACGGACGTCACTTCCGTACTCGCGCGCGATTTGGCGATCCACCTGTTCTCAATCGAGAATTTCCGAACGCGCGAGCGTGACGACTCAGGCCATCTACTTGAAATTTTGCGTGAAACTCCCTCGGAGATGCGTCAGGCGGAGTTCTTCTCGTTCATCGAAAACTCAAGTTGGGGCAATCCGATTGCTTCCGGGCGCGGCTTGTGGTGAGAAACGCGGAGTATGAGCGTGCATTTTCTAAAATGCAGACCCTCAGCTCGAAGGTAGACGCCGACATTCGGTCGCCGATTGACGATGTGAAGATCGACATTTCTCAACCTTGCATTATTATCGGCGGCAAGAATGGCGCTGGAAAGTCGCGTTTGCTTCGCTCAATTTGCGACGAAGACGGTGTCGCAGGCATCTATCTGGATCTGCACCACCTAATTGAGCAGGCTCTGATGATACTACGCTCACGAACCGACTTTGACGCAATGACCGACGAATACGACGCCATGAAGCTCAGCGATGACACCGTCACAGCCATTCAGCAGATTGTCGGCCGAACATACTCAGCGATTGATTGGTTCTCGGTCGAAGTGGAGTCAGCCGAGAATGATGTTGCAGAGAAGTTCAAGTGGGGTGGCGACCAATCCCTTTTCCCATACTTTCGCGTAACCTACAATGGGACGGAATATACTTCCCTTGAAATGGGCCTGGGCGAATTTAGCGTTCACTTTCTATTGTGGATACTTGAACAACACCGAGAATCAAGATCTGTAACATTACTACTTGATGAACCGGACGCCTACTTGCCGCCCGTGGGTGTTTCTATATTATTGTATTACCTGGTCCATCTTTGCGAAAAGAAGAAGTGGAAGGTTATACTGTCCACGCATTCAGAGGAAATGATACGGATTGCGCGAAGGAGTAAGCTGTTCACCCTGCTCCGCACCGATGAAAGTGGCAAGATTAGCGCTTCGAACAGCTTAGAGAATCCTCATGCTGGCGACAGCTTACTAAGCTTTAAGGGAATGCGTCGTGTCTTATTCTGCGAGGACGAATCAGCGTACGTCCTAACCCGCGTACTTCTGCAGGCAGATGACCTCAGCTATATTCGCGAGACAACTATCGTGTGGGGAAACGGCCATGGATATCTACGCGCCCTAGAGGCCGCTATGCCGAGACCACCCCAGCCTGTTATCGAATTTGCTTATGTTTTTGATGGCGATCAGCGCAAAGATTTTGAACCTTCCAACGGGTCGCGATGGCCGGCGGTGTTTCTTCCCACCAATGACGATCCGGATACTCTATTCGTGAATCTTGCCTCCCACCTAGATGAGTTAGCCACTGCGCTTAGCACTCCAGCCAACCAACTGCAGGAATTCCTCGACACACTCAATGGGAAAGAGCCACACGATTGGGTGAACGACCTCTGTGTCCAGTTTGGCCGTCAACAGACATTGGCATCTCTTGCGGCACTGTGGCGTGAACTCAATGCTGAGGAAGCAACACAATTCATTCGGGACGTGCACACTGTGCTTCCACCAACGAGCGATTGATGACGTAGCGCGACGACAACTAATCGGCACGCAGAATTCTAGCGCCTGGCGTTGTTCCGCTGCCGGGCCCTCTGATTCGGCAGCGGAACAAGCAACCATCCGAGCGAGTGACGGGATTCGAACCCGTGTAATCGGCTTTGCAGGCCGGTTCCTAGCCACTCAGACACACCCGCATCGGTTGGCTACTGTGCCAGCCACGCGGGTGCGGGCCCATGGTTTCGATCGCAATGATCGCTATTCGTCGGCGTCATCCCCCACCGGTCGGCCGACCACCGCCCCGCCCTGCGGCCACCCGGCCGGCGAGTCCTCCCACGGTTCCTGCCTGCCGTAGGGCGTGAGGTCCAGGAAGGGGTAGCCCACCGCGCTGTGGTCGAGGCCGCGGGCGAAGGTCGAGTAGGTGTGGAAGACGTCGTCGCCCCGGCGCAGGAACACGCTGGCGCCGGGCCAGTCGCCACGGAGGTCCTCATCGGTGAAGCCGTCGGCCCGCAACTCGTCGGCGGTCTTGTAGTTGTATTCGATCGGCGCACGGGCCGGGTCGAGCGTCACGTGGTAGTCGTAGGTGAAGTCGCCGTCGCGCGACGAGTACCAGGGGAACGTCCAGCCGTGCTGGTCCCGGTAGGCCGCGATGCTGGCATACGGTGCCCGGGACACGCAGGCGAACGTGACGTCCTTGCAGTGCAACAGGTCTCGATCCCCTTCGGTGAAGGTCAGGTCGGCTGCAGCCGTGCAACTCGGGCAGCCCTGATCGATCGCGTCCATCCACATGAAGTGGTGGATGTAGAGCTGGCTGCGGCCCTCGAACATGTCCTGCAAGCGGACTTCGCCGTCGGGTCCCTCGAAGATGTAGTCCTTTTCCACCTTCACCATCGGCAGCCGACGACGTTGGGCGTTGACCGCATCGCGCAGGTGCGTCACCTCGCGTTCGGCGGCCAGTAGCTTCTTGCGTGCCTCGAGCCACTCGTCGCGGGTGACAACGTCTGGGTAGGCATTGAGTGTCAGCGGCATCGAATCACTCCTCGTGTTGGTCCTATACGAGTGAGACCTGGGCTGCGGGCGAAACTCATCGCGCACGAGCGCGCGAAAAATCCTGGTGCTATGTGGCGTGTTGGGCAGCGGACACGCGCGCTCGCGGTGCAGAACGGAAGGTGGCGAGGGCCCCGAGCGCGGCCAGCACCGCGAATGCCGCGAACAGCCCGCGCGCTGCCACCGCATCGCCGGCGACGCTGAGGTTGACGACGACACCCGCCAACCCCGCACCCAAGGCACCGGAGATCAATTGCACGGTGTTGATCGCAGCTGCCGCGGCCGGGCCCTCAGCCGGATCGTCGACACTGCCCATCGCCCACGCGGACAGATGCGGCCAGGCGATACCGATGCCGGCACCGCTGAGCACCAGCGCCACCGCCCACGTCGCGACCAACCAGGGCGCCATCCCGTCCCGGATCAGCAGCGCCCCGGCCGCCAGGCCGGTCGCCATCACGAGCGGCGCGAACGCCACCGACCGCGCGATCACCCGCCGATTCTGCAGCGATGCGCTGACGATCTCCCCCGCCGTCCAGCCGACCGACAACACCGAGCCGAAGAACCCGGCTGCCACCGGGGTCAGATGGGCGAGCCGTTGACCGAACAGCGGCACGTACATCACGACCATGGTGGCGGCCATCAGCACGCCGAGGCTCAGGTAGATCCACTTGAGCGGGCCGGGCCCGAAAGTGCTGGGCGGCAGGACCGATGCGCGGGTCCGACGGTCGACGAACACGAACCCGACCGCCAGCGCCACACCCAACACGAGCAGCGCCGCAGTCGCCCGCAGATCGTGCGGTATCCCGGCCACACTGATCGCCATCGCCGCAGCCCCCAGCAGCGTCAGTGACGCCACCGGAATGCCCGGGGGCGCGGTCGACGTGGTGGCCCGGGCCGGTAATGCGACGGGTACCAGTGCCGCCATCGCGACGGCCAGGACCACCAGGATCCCGAAGGCCCACCGCCAGTGCCCGAACTGCGCGAACAGCCCGCCCGCCGCGGGGCCGATCACGGTGCCGACGCCCCACATCGCCGAAACGAGGGCAGATGCCTTGGTCCACAAGGTATTCGGCAGCGCCGTGTTGATCACCGCGTAGCCGAGACCGGCCAGCATCCCGCCCGCGAAACCCTGCACCGTGCGCCCGGCGAGCATCACCTCCATACTCGGGGCCAGCGCGCAGAGCAAGCTCCCGGCACCGAACACCGTGAGCCCCAAGAGATATGCCCGTCGCGGTCCCAACCGCATCAACGTCGAATGAACGGTGGTGGCCGCCACGACCGAGGCAACCAGGTACACCGTCGTCACCCAGGCGTAGAACCGGTGCCCACCGATCTCGGCCACCGCGCTGGGCAGCAGGCTGATGGTCAGGAACTCGTTGGTGGCGTACAGCAGCACACCGCCGGCCAACACGGTGGATGCGCCCAGGTGCCGGGCGCCCAGCAGGTGCCGCCAGGTGCCGGCATCCGGCGTCACGGTATCGGTCACGTCGATGACGCTAAAGGCTGAACCGCCGTTGAGGTCAAGCCCGGCTCACTTCAAGCCGGCCGCGTCCATCCCCCGCAACTCCTTCTTCAGATCCTGGATCTCGTCGCGGATCCGGGCCGCCAACTCGAACTGCAGATCACGGGCAGCAGCCATCATCTGCTCGGTCAGATCCTTGATCAGATCGGCCAACTCGGCCCGCGGCATGTTGGTGGTGTCGCGGCCTTCCACGATGCCGGCACTGACCGCCCGACCGGGCTCGCCCTGGGCCCGCCGGCCACGTGAGGCATTGCGGCCGGAGCCACCCACCTCGACCGATTCACTGTCGTCGGCCTCGCGGTACACCTGATCGAGAATGTCGGCGATCTTCTTGCGCAGCGGCTGCGGGTCGATGCCGTTGGCCTCGTTGTAGGCGATCTGCTTGGCCCTACGACGTTCGGTCTCGTCGATCGCCTCACGCATCGAGTCCGTGATCTTGTCGGCGTACATGTGCACTTCGCCCGACACGTTGCGGGCCGCACGACCGATGGTCTGGATCAGGCTGCGCGTGGAGCGCAGGAAGCCCTCCTTGTCGGCGTCGAGAATCGCGACCAGCGACACCTCGGGCAGGTCCAGCCCCTCACGCAGGAGGTTGATACCGACCAGCACGTCGTACTCGCCGAGACGCAGCTGCCGCAGCAACTCGACGCGGCGCAGCGTGTCGACCTCGGAGTGCAGATACCGAACCTTGATGCCGAGTTCCAGCAGGTAGTCGGTGAGGTCCTCGGCCATCTTCTTGGTCAGCGTGGTGACCAGCACCCGCTCGTCGCGTTCCGTGCGGGTGCGGATCTCGCCGATCAGGTCGTCGATCTGGCCCTTCGTCGGCTTCACCACCACCTTGGGATCGACCAGACCGGTCGGCCGGATCACCTGTTCGACGAACTCGCCGCCGGCCTGACTGATCTCATACGCGCCCGGGGTCGCCGACAGGTATACCGTCTGTCCGATCCGGTCGGCGAATTCCTCCCAGGTCAACGGCCGGTTGTCGACCGCCGAGGGCAGCCGGAACCCAAAGTCGACCAGGTTGCGCTTGCGCGACATGTCCCCCTCGTACATGCCGCCGATCTGGGGCACCGTGACGTGGGATTCGTCGATGACGAGCAGGAAGTCCTCGGGGAAATAGTCCAGCAGCGTCGCGGGCGCCGAGCCGGCCGGCCGGCCGTCGATGTGGCGCGAGTAGTTCTCGATGCCCGAGCAGAAGCCGACCTGCTTCATCATCTCGACGTCGTAGTTGGTGCGCATCCGCAGCCGCTGGGCTTCCAGCAGCTTGCCCTGCCCCTCCAGCTCGGCCAGCCGGTCCTCGAGTTCGGCCTCGATGGTCGAGATCGCGTGCGCCATCCGCTCCGGGCCCGCAACGTAGTGGGTGGCCGGGAAGATTCGGAGTGAGTCGACCTGGCGGACGATGTCACCGGTCAGCGGGTGCAGGTAGTACAGCGCCTCGATCTCGTCGCCGAAGAACTCGATGCGCACCGCGAGCTCCTCATACGACGGGATGATCTCCACGGTGTCGCCCCGCACCCGGAACGTGCCGCGGGTGAACGCCATGTCGTTGCGGTTGTACTGGACATCCACGAGCAACCGCAGCAAGCCGTCGCGTGGTACCTCCTGGCCGACCTCCAGCTCGACCGAGCGATCGAGGTAGGACTGCGGCGTACCGAGGCCGTAGATGCACGACACCGAGGCGACCACCACCACGTCGCGCCGGGACAGCAGGCTCGAGGTCGCCGAGTGCCGCAACCGCTCGACGTCGTCGTTGATCGAGCTGTCCTTCTCGATGTAGGTGTCGGTCTGGGCGATGTACGCCTCGGGCTGGTAGTAGTCGTAGTACGAGACGAAGTACTCAACGGCGTTGTGCGGCAACATCTCCCGCAACTCGTTAGCCAGCTGGGCGGCAAGCGTCTTGTTCGGCGCCATCACCAGGGTGGGCCGCTGCAGCCGCTCGATCAGCCACGCCGTGGTGGCCGACTTGCCGGTACCCGTCGCGCCGAGCAGCACGACGTCGCGTTCACCACCCTTGATCCGGCGCTCCAGCTCGTCGATGGCGGCCGGCTGGTCACCCGCCGGGTCGTACTCACTGACCACCTCGAACCGTGCGCCGGTCCGGACGATCTCATCGACAGCCCGGTACTCCGAATGCGCGAGCACGGGGTGTTCGGTCGCGAAGGCCATGCTCACCAGCCTAGAACTGCGCACCGACAACTTCCGGTCGTGTTCACTCCCCGCGTAGTCTTGGGCCATCCATCCTCCCAAGCACGAGACGTTCGACCTGGTGGCCCGCACGAACACCGACCCCAAGGGCATCGTACGGGCCGTCGACGTCTACACGGTCGAACCCTGGGGGCTGTACATGGCCAGGCCCACGCCCGGCCGGGCCCAGTTCCACTACCTCGAATCGTGGCTGCTGCCCGGCCTCGGACTGCGGGCCAGCATCTTCCACTTCAATCCCGGCCACGAGCGTGACCAGGACTTCTACCTCGACGTCGGCACCTACACCCCCGGGCCGTCGGTGTGGCAGTCCGAGGACCACTACCTGGACCTGGTGCTCCGCACCGGTCGGGGCGTCGAGCTGTGCGATGTCGACGAACTGCTCACCGCCGTCCGGCACGGCCTACTGACCCCCGAGGTCGGTGAGCAGGCCGTGCAAACCGCGGCCGCCGCGATCGAGGGCCTCGCCAGCTGCGACTATCGGCTCGATCAGTGGCTGTCCGGCAACGGAATGGCCCTCACGTGGCGGGCAGCGTAAGGTCAGGATTCATGAGTTCAGCTAAGTACGTCTGGGGAGTCCTCCCCGCGCTGGCAGGACTGCTCACCGGCGCACTGTTGATCCCCGCTGTGGCACAGGCCGACCCCGAGGCGCCGCCGCAGGTCGAGCCGCTACCCGACCAGCAACTCCACAACGTCACCTACCGCGCCCGGATCGACGGGGTGTCCCGCAACGCGACGATCGCCTACAAGATCGACGACGACAACGTCAACACCGCGGACCCCTCCATGCTGCCGGGCCGGATCTTCGAAGCCACCGGTGTGGTGTCGGATCCGGGTTCCGCCGGAATGTCGGTACGCATCGACTGGCCGTACTCGGCGAACCTTCACTGCGAAATCCTGGTGGACGACCAGATCGTGGCCCAGGCCGACACCTTCGTCGCACCGCGGCTGACCCGGCCCAAGGACGACCCGAGCTACGGCAGCCTGCCCTGCGGAGCCCCGCTGAACACGCCGGTGCCCGGCACGATCGCCGACCCGGCGGCGCCGGCTTATCCAGCGCTCGCGCCACCCGCGGATCCGGCGCTCCCACCGGCACCGGAACCGGCCCCACCGGCCGCCTGAGCGTCAGCGCTTGAGCCAGGACTCGACCGTGTGCCGGGTGTCGTTGATGTGGGCTTCCATCTCGGCCGCGGCCCGCTCCGGGTCACGGCTCTCGATCGCCTCGAGGATCGAGGCGTGGTAGTCGTTGGCGTTGGGCTCCAGCCGCCCGAAGATCGCACCGACCGGTAGCCACATCCGCCTTCGGGCGTCGGCGACGGCGTCCAGCAGACGGGCGTTCTGGGCCGCCTGGGCGATGCCCAGATGGAAAGCCGAGTCCAAGGTCTGGAAGTCGGTGGTGTGACGAGCCGACTGGTCGTTCATCGCCGTGTGCAACGCGGATTCCATGCCCTTGAGCAGCTTGCGGAGCTCGGCCAGATCGGTGGCACGCCGCCGTTCGGCCGCCAGCCGGGTGGCACCGGTCTCGACGACGACGCGATAGTCGAAGGCGTCGCGGACCTCGCGCTTGTTGCGGCGCAGTTCCCGGCGCATCTCCGCCGAGTCGTAGTGCGGCGCCTGGACGGTGAACCCGCCGCCCCGGCCGCGCCGGACGGTGATCAGACCATCGCGCTCGAGCACGGCCACCGCGGCGCGCACCGTGGTGCGGGAAACGTTGAGCACGTCGGACAGTTCGCGTTCGGTGGGCAACCGGTCACCAGGCCGGAACTGGCCGAGTTCCAGGGCCCGCCGCATCTGGTCGACGACCAATTCATGGGCGGCGATCTGGCGGACCGGAACCAAGGCCGATTTGCCTGTTGACATGCGCCCCCCTTCGGACGCCCCAAAAGTACCGCACGGCCAGAACCACGGTGCGGACATTCACCCGCTGATTCTCCGGGGGCCAAACCCGGTGCAGCCCAAGGACTAAGGCTGCCAGCCCGTCGCGTCCGCCCACTCCCAGGCGCGCCGGTAGGCATCGAGGAACCACGGCTCTTTGGCCACGGCGTAATCGGGGGCCGTCAGCGCGGCGCGCTTGGCGGCCAGGTAGTCGGCGTGCACGCCCGGGTTGTCCCGCAGCCAGTCGACGAACATCAGCGCGAACCGCTGGTTGGGCCAGCCATCCACCCGGATATGCACATTGGTCGGCCGGCCCGGATCCGCCGAGGCGTGGAAACGCTTGTGCCACACCGCCGGATCGTCACTGTGCGGGGTGTCCGTGGTGATACCCGGCACCACCGGGTATCCGGCCGTCAACAGGGCGTCGGCAAGTTCGTCGGCGACAGCCAGTGACTGCACGGTCACCTGCACATCGATGACATCCTTGGCGTCCAACCCGGGAACGGCCGTCGACCCGATGTGGTCGATACGCACTGCACGGTGTCCGCATGCGGTGTTCAGCCGCGCGACGACCCGGCGGGCCTGATCCGGCCAGGTCGGGTCGTAGGGCACCACGGCGGGGTCGCGACGGGCCGGCTGGCGGATCTTCAGGTTGTGCGCGAACGGCAGGATCCGCTCGTGCCACAGGGCGCGGGCCTGTTCGACGACGGCGCCGGGGCTACCCGAGTTGTCCAGCCACACATCGGCGACCGCCCGGCGCTGCTCCTCGGTGGCCTGCGCGGCGATCCGGGCCCGGGCGTCCTCCTCGGTGAATCCGCGGTACTCGATGAGCCGCTTGACGCGGATTTCCGGGTCGGCGTTCACCACGATCACCAGCGGGAACATGGGTGCCATCTGGGACTCCACCAACAGTGGGATGTCCTCGACGATCACGGCGTCTTCGTGGGCCGCCGCGATCAGCTCAGACCGGCGGTGCGCCACCAGCGGATGCACGATGCCGTTCAGGGTGGCGCGCTTCTCGTCGTCGCTGAACGCGACCGCCGCCAGGGCCGGGCGGTTCAGCGCCCCTTCGGGTAGCAGGATCCCGTCACCGAACGCCACGACGAGCTTGGCCAGACCTTCGGTTCCCGGTTCGACCACCTCACGCGCGATGACGTCGCCGTCGACGATGATGCCGCCGAGATCGCTGAATGTGGCCGACACTGTTGACTTCCCGGCGCCGATACCGCCGGTTAACCCGATACGAAGCACGCCCGACAGTCTGTCAGGGCGCGGAAACGACGAACGCCCCGGCCCTTGGGACGAACCTTTTGGGCCGAACGTGAAGAAGATCGCGAGATCTCGACGAATTCTCGCGATCTTCTTCACGTTGGAGCGCGCAAACGACGAACGCCCCGACCCATTGGGCCGGGGCGTTCGTTGTCGTACTTGTGGTTAGGCGTTGCCTGCGAGCTTCTCGCGCAGAGCGGCGAGCTGTGCGTCGCTGGCCAGCGTGCCACCGGTGGACTCCTCCGAGCGCGAGGAACCGTTGGCCACCGGACGGGCAGCTTCCTCGGCCTCGGCCGCGGCGAACTTCTCCATCTGCGTGGTGTGCATCTTGTGACGACGCTCGGCCTCGGCGTAGCGGGCCTCCCACTCCTCACGCTGCTTGTCGAAGCCTTCGAGCCATTCGTTGGTCTCGGCGTCGAAGCCCTCGGGGAAGATGTAGTTGCCCTGCTCGTCGTAGCTGTCGGCCATGCCGTACTTCGACGGGTCGAACTCCTCGGTGTAGTCCTCGTTGGCCTGCTTGAGGCTCAGCGAGATCCGGCGACGCTCCAGGTCGATGTCGATGACCTTGACCATCGCGTCGTCGCCGACCTGGACCACCTGGTCCGGGACCTCGACGTGGCGCTCGGACAGCTCCGAGATGTGCACCAGGCCCTCGATGCCCTCCTCGACGCGGACGAACGCACCGAACGGCACCAGCTTGGTGACCTTGCCCGGCACGATCTGGCCGATCGCGTGGGTACGGGCGAAGTGGCGCCACGGGTCTTCCTGAGTCGCCTTGAGCGACAGCGAAACCCGCTCGCGATCCATGTCGACGTCGAGCACCTCGACGGTGACCTCGTCGCCCACCTGAACCACCTCGGACGGGTGATCGATGTGCTTCCAGGACAGCTCGGAGACGTGCACCAGGCCGTCGACGCCGCCGAGATCGACGAAGGCGCCGAAGTTGACGATCGAGGAGACGACACCCTTGCGGATGGCACCCTTCTGCAGCTGGTTGAGGAACTCGCTGCGCACCTCGGACTGGGTCTGCTCCAGCCAGGCGCGGCGGCTCAGCACCACGTTGTTGCGGTTCTTGTCCAGCTCGATGATCTTGGCCTCGATCTCCTTGCCGATGTACGGCTGCAGATCGCGTACACGACGCATCTCGACCAGCGATGCGGGCAGGAAGCCACGCAGGCCGATGTCGAGGATCAGGCCGCCCTTGACGACCTCGATGACGGTGCCCTTGACGGCCTCGTCCTTCTCCTTGAGTTCCTCGATGGTGCCCCAGGCGCGCTCGTACTGAGCCCGCTTCTTGGACAGGATCAGGCGGCCTTCCTTGTCCTCCTTGGTGAGAACGAGGGCCTCGACCTCATCGCCCACGGAAACGACCTCGTTGGGGTCGACGTCGTGCTTGATGGAGAGTTCGCGGGAAGGGATGACACCTTCGGTCTTGTAACCGATGTCGAGCAGGACCTCGTCACGGTCAACCTTGACGATGGTTCCCTCGACGATGTCGCCATCGTTGAAGTATTTGATGGTTTTGTCGATGGCGGCGAGAAAGTCCTCAGCCGAGCCGATGTCGTTGACGGCTACTTGCGGCGAGGTGACGGAGGGAGAGGGCATGTGGTGGGTTGCTCCGGACAGGTTTAATCGTAGGGACATTTGTATTGCGGTTTTGCGTTCGTGCAGATCCGTGGCAGTGACCAGACGGTGTCAAGCTGTGCGCACAGATACGTAACGAGGGTACTCGACCGGGTACACGCAGGACAAACCCGGTCCCCCTGAGCGCGGCCCCACCGAAGGCTCGCCGACCGGCTCCCGGCGAAATTTGTGCCTGGATCGCCGCCCACCCACGGCTACGCTGCTCCGGTGGCGTACTACCCGACTCCCGGCCCCGCCCCCCGGCCGTGGTACCCGATCACCGCACCTCTGCCCCGCCCGGTCCGCAAGGTAGGCGCCCCACTGGCCGCGATCATCGCCTGCGGCGTCGTCATCGGCGCGCTGGTGCTGCTGTTCACCGCGCTCAACCCGGCCGGCGCGATCATCGGCTTCACGCTGTCGAGCATCGTGATGACCGGGGCGGTGTTCGCCTACCTCTGGCTCGACCGCTGGGAACCGGAACCGCCCCGCCTGCTGCTGCTGGCGTTCGGCTGGGGTGCCGCCGTGGCCATCGTGTTGTCCCTCGTCCTGAGCCTGTTCACCGACGCGCTGTTGGCACCCGGTGTCGATTCGGCCGACTCGGCGCACAGTTTCGCCTCGGTGGCGATCCGCGCCCCGTTCATCGAAGAGGCCGCCAAGGGCCTGTTCCTGCTGATCATGATGACCGGGCGGCGCCGCAACGAACTGAACTCGCTGACCGACTGCCTGGTGTACGCCGGCCTGGTCGGCCTCGGGTTCGCCTGGCTGGAAGACATCATGTACATCGCCAGCGCGGATTCGCTGGCCGGATCCCTGCTCACCGCGGCGATGCGCCTGATCATGGCGCCCTTCGCGCACTCGCTGTTCACCACGATGACCGCGATCGGGGTCTACTTCGCACTGCACCGGCGCAGCACGATCGCCAAGGCGCTGTGCATCCTGGCCGGGTATCTCGGCGCGGTGCTCATGCACGGATTGTGGAACGGCTCGTCGCTGGTGGGCGCCGGCACCTACTTCATCGTGTACGCGGTCTGGATGGTGCCGATGTTCGTCACGATGATCGTGGTGGCCGTGATCAGCCGCCGCCGCGAGCAGAAGGTGGTCGCCGGCAAACTGCCCGGCATGGTGGCCGCTGGGTTGATCACCCCCAACGAGGCCACCTGGCTCGGTTCCTTGAAGGCCCGCCACGGCGCGGTGGCGCAGGCGAAGCTGGCCGGCGGGCGACCCGCGGGCCAGGCCGTGGCGGCGTTCGCCGCGGCCGTCGTCGAACTCGCCTTCGTCCGAGACCGCATCGACCGCGGTTTCGGTGACGCGCGGGTATACGCGCTACAGCAGGAGGAGGTCTATGCCGTCGCCGCCGCCCGGTCGGCCGCGCCCATCCTGCACTGGCTGGCCAACTACCGGGCGCCGGTCGCCATGCCACCGCACCCGGGGCCACAGCGCTTCGGCTGAGTCCGGTACGCGGTGCCGGCGAGCTCCGCTAGTGAGCCGCGGAGTCCCAGCTCGGGCCGTACCCCACCGACACCTCGAGCGGCACATCCAACGGATACGCGTTGCCCATGTGCTCGCGAACCAGCGCCTCCAAGGTCTCGCGCTCGCCCTCGGCCACCTCGAACAACAGCTCGTCGTGCACTTGAAGCAGCATCCGTGAGGTGAGCCCGGCCTCCTTGATCGCGGCGTCGACGTTGATCATCGCCACCTTGATGATGTCGGCGGCACTCCCCTGGATCGGCGCGTTGAGCGCGGCCCGCTCGGCGGCCTCCCGGACCTGCCGGTTGCTGCTGTCCAGCTCGGGCAGATAACGGCGTCGGCCCAGCACGGTCGAGGTGAACCCGTCCTTGCGGGCCTGATCGACCACATCGCGCAGGTAGTCGCGCACGCCGCCGAACCGGTCGAAGTACTGCTCCATCTGTACCTTGGCCTCTTCGGTGGAGATCTTGAGCTGGCTGGCCAGCCCGTAGGCGCTCAATCCGTAGGCGAGGCCGTAGGACATCGCCTTGACCCGGCGGCGCAGCTCCGGGGTCACCTCGTCGATGGGCACCGAGAACGCTCGCGAGGCCACGAACGAATGCAGGTCCTCGCCGGTGTTGAACGCCTCGATCAGGCCGGCGTCGCGGGACAGGTGGGCCATGATCCGCATCTCGATCTGGCTGTAGTCGGCGGTCATCAGCTCGCTGTAGGGCCCGTCGGGGCCGACGCCGACGACGAAGGCGTCTCGGATGCGGCGGCCCGCCTCGGTCCGGATCGGGATGTTCTGCAGGTTCGGCTCGGTCGAGGAGAGCCGGCCCGTCGCGGCGATGGTCTGGTTGAACGTGGTGTGTATGCGGCCGTCGGAGGCCACCGAGTTGAGCAGGCCGTCGACGGTCACCTTCAGCCTGGTCGCGTCGCGGTGGGCCAGCAGATGCTGCAGGAACGGATGCCCGGTCTTGTCGAACAACGATTGCAGCGCATCGGCGTCGGTGGTGTAGCCGGTCTTGGTGCGCTTGGTCTTCGGCATCTCCAGCTCGTCGAACAGCACCGCCTGCAACTGCTTGGGCGAACCGAGGTTGATCTGCTTACCGATCACCGCATAGGCGGCCTCGGCGGCGTCACGGATCTGGTCGGCGAACTCGCTCTGCAGCTCCTGGAGCTTGTCCAGATCGACGGCGATGCCCGTCGACTCCATCTCGGCCAGCGCGCGCTGCACCGGCAGCTCCATCCGGCCCAGCAGGGACGACGAGTCGATCCGGGCCAGCTCCTCATCGAGTGCATCCGCAAGGTCCAGCACCGCACACGCCCGCAGGATCAGCGTCTGCACCGCCTGTTCGTCGACCCCGTCGGAGTCATCCAGCAGCGAAAGCTGTTGTTGCTCAGGCGTTTCCGCACGCAGCTCGCGTCGCAGGTAGCGAACCGCCAGATCGTCGAGCGCGAAACTGCGTTGCCCGGGCCGCACCAGGTAGGCAGCCAGCGCGGTGTCGGAGGTGACGCCGCGCAGCGTCCAGCCGCGCCCGGCCAGATCGTGCATGGCCAGTTTGGCCTCGTGCAGGGCCTTCGGCGGACCCGGGTCACCCAGCCAACGCGCCAGCGCCTCCTCGTCCTCGGGAGTCAGCGTCGCGGTGTCGATGTAGCGGCCGTCCCCGTCGGCGGCAACGATGGCCAGCGCGGTGGCGTCGGCGTCATAGGCGAGGTGCGTACCGACCACGGCGAGCCCGAACCGGTTGCCCAGGCTGTGCTCGGCAAGCCACGCGGCGAGCTCGCCGGGCTCCAGCGCCCGGCCACGCACGTCGAACCCGTGCTCGACCTCCGGCTCGGAGGCGACCAGCGTCTCGAACAGCCGGTCACGCAGGACGCGGAACTCCAGATCGTCGAACAGCCGGTGAATCTGGTCGCGGTTCCAGGGTTGCATCCGCAGCGTGTCCGGGGTCTGGGCCAGGGGTACATCGCGGACCAGATCGGTGAGCTCACGGTTGAGCACCACGCTGGACAGGTTGGCCCGCAGCGAGTCACCCACCTTGCCCTTGACCTTCTCGACGTTGTCGACCAGGGACTGCAGGGAGCCGTACTCGACGATCCACTTGGTCGCGGTCTTCTCGCCGACGCCAGGAATACCGGGCAGGTTGTCGCTCGGGTCTCCGCGCAGGGCCGCGAAATCCGGATACTGCGTCGGCGTCAGCCCGTACTTCTCCACCACCGCTTCCGGAGTGAACCGGGTGAGCTCGCTGACGCCCTTGCGCGGGTAGAGGACGGTGACGTTGTCGGTGACCAACTGCAGCGAGTCCCGGTCGCCGGTGACCACCAGCACCCGGTAGCCCTCCTGCTCGGCCTGGGTGGCCAGCGTGGCGATGATGTCGTCAGCCTCGAAGCCGGGCTCGGCCATCGCGGTGATGCCCAGCGCGCCGAGCACCTCCTTGGTGATGTCGATCTGCCCGCGGAACTCGTCCGGTGTCGCGGAGCGCCCCTCCTTGTACTCGGGGTACTTGTCCTTGCGGAAGGTCTGCCGCGACACGTCGAATGCCGCGGCGACATGGCTGGGCTGCTCGTCACGCAGCAGGTTGATCAACATCGAGGTGAACCCGTAGACCGCATTGGTGGTCAACCCGCCCTGGGTTTTGAAATTCTCGGCGGGCAACGCGTAAAACGCGCGGAACGCCAGGGAATTACCGTCGAGCAGCATCAGTGTGGGCTTGGTCTGGGGCTGGGCGTCCGTCACGGCACTTACTCTAGGCACCGCCCCCGACGAGTTTCTGGGCCATCTCGATGAGCGCCCGCGCCGCCGGGCTGATCGGGCCGGTCGCGCGCCAGGCCAGCACCAACCGGCCGCGGAGCTCCGGGCGGATCGAGATGGCGTGGACGTCGCCACGGCCCCGGGCGACCGACCCCGGCACGATGGCCACGCCCAACCCCCGTGCGGCGAGATCGGCCAGCGCGTCGGGCGTCGCGGCCTCGAACACGACATGCGGGGCGACGCCGGCCGTCGCACAGGCCCGGTCGAACTGTCGCCGGATGCCGCCGCCGGCGGGCAGCGCGATGAGCGGACGCTGCGCGAGCGCGGACAGCCCGACCGTCCGGCGGGCGGCCCACGGATCGGCGCGACTCACCACGGCCTCGATCGGCTCCTCGGTTGTGGTGGCGACCGCCAGCCCGTCGGGGACCTCATCGGAACCGACCGACGTGATCGCGACGTCGAACCTGCCGCTGCGGATGCCGTCGATCAGCGCATCCGAAGTGTCGGTGGACAACGTGATCTCGACCGCGGGGTGCGCGCGGTGGTATTCGGCGAGCAGCTCCGGCATGTCGACGTTGTGGGCCGTCACCGTGCCGACGGTCACCGAACCCCGGACCAGCTGGGCTACCTCGTCGACCGCGGTCTTGGCCTGACGGACCGCCTCCAGCGCGGCACGCGCGTAGGGCAGCACGGCCTCTCCCGCGGCGGTGAGCCGGACCTCGCGCCGAGACCGGTCCAGCAGAGGCTGGCCCAATTCCCGTTCCAGCCGGGCGATCTGGGCGCTGACCGCGGGTTGCGCCACGCGCACCCGCTGTGCGGCCCGCGTGAAATTGGCCGCCTCGGTGACGGCGACGAAGTACTCGAGCTGCCGCAGTTCCATAACCTATCATTATAGTTTGTGTACTGAGATGGTATTGGACTTATAGCACCAGCTCCGCGCAGGCTTGAGGCATGGATATCGTCATCGCCGGGGCCGGAATCGGCGGCCTCACCGCAGCACTCAGCCTGCACGCCCAAGGCATGCGTGTCGTCGTCGTGGAATCGGCGCGCGAGCTCGCCGCGATGGGCGTCGGCATCAACCTGCTCCCCCACGCCGTCGCCGAACTCCATGCCCTCGGCCTCGGCGATGGGGTGCGCTCGATCTCGGCCACCCCGGCGGTCATCGACTACTACGACTCCGACGGCGGGTTGTTGTTCCGCGAGCCCCGCGGAATCGAAGGCGGATACGCGTATCCCCAGTGTTCGGTGCACCGTGGGCGGCTCCAGATGCTGCTGCTCGATGCGGTGCGGGACCGGATCGGGCCCGACGCGGTGCGCACCGGAGCAGGTGTCACCGACTTCGAGGAGACGAGCGAGGGCGTGCGGGTGACCACGCGGGCAGGCGAATTCGGCGCCGAGGTGTTCGTCGGCGCCGACGGGGTGCACTCGATGGTGCGCCGGCGGCTGCACCCCGGCCCCGATCCGCTGCTGTGGTCCGGGGTGCGGATGTTCCGCGGCGCGAGCCACCTGGAGCCGTACCTCGACGGCCGCACCATGGCCATCGTCAAGGGGCCGGACGGGGTCGAACTGGTCGTCTACCCGATCGGCGGCGGCCTCGTGAACTGGGTGCTGCAGGTCACCGAGGGTGCGCCCGGGCCACTACCCGGCGACGCGAACTGGAACACCCCGGCCGATCCGGCGGCGGTGACCGCCCACATGGCCGGCTGGCACCTGGACTGGCTGAACCCCGCCGAGCTCGTGGAATGCTCCGACGCGGTGTTCGAGTACCCGATGGTGGACCGGGAACCGCTCTCGCGCTGGGGAACTCGACGCGTCACGCTGCTCGGCGATGCTGCACACCCGATGTACCCAGTCGGCGCCAACGGGGGTTCCCAGGCGATCCTCGATGCCCGCGCCCTGGCCGATGAACTGGCCGCGGGCGGCGGCGTGGCCGGCTACGAGACCCGCCGCGTCCCCGAGACGACCGACGTGATCCGGGCCAACCGGGAGATGCATTCCGGCGATCCGCAGGACCTGGCCCGCGTCACCGCCGAATACCGACGAAAGACCCTCGCCGACAGGAGTTCACGATGACCGACTACGTCCTGATTCCGGGCGCATGCCACGGCGGCTGGTGCTTCGACGACCTCGCCGCAGCCCTTCGCGCCGAAGGGCACCGGGTGTTGACGCCGACACTGACCGGAGTGGCCGAGCGCGCCCACCTCGCTCACGCCGGGGTCAACCTGGACATTCACATCGCCGACGTGGTCGCCGAGATGCGGGCCCGACATGTGACGGACTCGGTTCTGGTCGGTCACAGCTATGGCGGCATGGTGATCACCGGCGTGGTGGATCATGTTCCACGGCAAGTTGACTCGCTGGTATACCTGGACGCGTTCGTCCCGCGTGACGGTGATTCCTGCTGGACCCTCACCAACGACGAGCAACGCCGGTGGTACACCGATGTCGATGCGACCGGCTTCGGTGTGCCACCGCTGCCGTTCTTCGACGAGCGCGCTACCGCACACCCGCTGGCGTCGCTTCTGCAGCCCATCCGGCTCGACACCGCGCCGCCGGACATCCGCCGGACCTTCGTCTACGCCCAGCGATGGCCGACGGAATCGCCCTTCGCGCCGACCTACGAACAACTCCGGGCGGACCCCGCGTGGACCACGTATTCACTCGACGGCGCGCACAACCTCATGCGCGACAATCACAGCGACCTGGTGCGCATCCTGCTCGAGGCCGCCCGGCCCAGCCGAGTTGATCACGAACGACTTCCGGCCGGGAGCTGATCGCGCCGATGTAACCGTCGGGCCGGACCAGCACATACGAGCCAACGGGCACGTCGTAGTCGGCACTCGGCACCAGGCACACCTGTGGCACCCCGAAATCGACTGGCTCGGCATCGAATTGGAGGACGGTCCAGTGTGGTCCGCGGAACACGTCGAACAATCTGCGACCGTCCGGCAGCAGACCGTCGGGTGCCCGGTCGCCGGCGCGCAGCGAACTGGACGGTTCGGATTCGGCCGCCAGCGGGCCACCGCGGTAATTGATGTCCAACTGGTGGATGGCCCCCGGTGCCGAACCCGGTGAGCTGAATCCCCGGCCGTGCAACAGGCCGCTGAGTTGCAGCACGCCGGCAGCGACGGGCAGGCGCTCGGCCTCATAGCTGTCCAGCAGGGCGTCGGGCGCCCCGGCCGCCACCGCGGCCAGTTTCCAGCCGAGGTTGTAGGCATCCTGCACACCGGTGTTGACGCCCTGACCACCGGCCGGCGAATGCACGTGAGCGGCATCTCCGGCCAGGAGCACTCGCCCCATCCGGAAGCGCTGCGCCAGCAGCAGATTCACGCGATACTGCGAGATCCAGCGCAGGTCCGACAGTCTGATGTCACGCCGTCCCGACCGCTGCTGCAGGACGGCCTGCATACCGTCGAGGGTCAGCGCGGGCGGGTCCTCGCCCGGTGCCATCGTCACCACCAGTTGGTAGTGGTCACTGCCGGGCAGATTCCACAGTGAGAATCTGTTGGACCGGTCGCCGTCCCGGGTCAGCAGGTGGCAGCACCGGCCGTCGAGCCCGCCGGCCCGCACGTCGCCCACGATGACGCGTTCCTCGGTGAGCGCACCGCCGAGAAAATCGACTCGGGATGCCTTGCGGACCGTGCTGCGGCCGCCGTCGGCGCCCACCAGATAGTCGGCCTGGATCGGACCCCGGTTCGTCTGCACGGTAATTCCATCGCCATGCTGGGTGAAACCCGTTACCTTGGTGTCGAATTCGATGGCTCCGCCGAGTTCGGCAAATCGTGCCGCCAGGATCTGGTCGGTGCGCCACTGCGGGATCAGCCAGGTGTAGGGATACGGCACCGCCGACGATGGCTCCAGCTCCGGCAGCCCAAGCAGCTCGTAGACGGGTTTCTCCCAGACCACGTCCGCACCCCGGTAGAGCCGCATGGGCGGGAACGGCTCACCGGCCGCCAGCACGGCGCCGATCACACCGAGATCATCGAAGACCTCCAGGGTGCGCGGTTGTAGGCCCTTGCCGCGCGAGCCGGGGAACAACGTCGCGGCCTGGTCGACCACCCGGCAGGGCACGCCGCGACGGGCCAACTCGATGGCGAGCGTCAGTCCCGTCGGGCCGGCGCCGGCGATCACGATCGTCATGTCGCGACACCTCCGAGCAGGACCAGCAGGACGTCATCGATCAACCGGGCGCTGAACGCCGCGTCGACCGGCAGGTCCAGGTGCATCTGGCGCAGGATCATCGCCTCGGCCACGTCATGGATGAGCTCCAGGTCGGTGTCCTCGGAGATCTCACCGCGGGCGATCGCCCTCCGTAGCGCGTCGTGGAACGGCGACAGCTCCGCTTTCGCGAGGTGTTCACGCAGAGCCTCGGCCAGCTGTGTGTCGCGGCGCATCAGCGTCGCGAGTTCGGCGGTGACCTGTGTCAGCGGGTCGGTCACTTCCGCGGCCACCACATCCATCACGGCCAGCAGATCGCTACGCAACTGACCGGTATCGGGCACTGACGCGTTGCGGGCGGCGTCAGCCGCGTCCAACGTGGCGCGGACGAGCTGAGCCTTGTTCGGCCAGCGACGATAGATGGTGGCCTTGCTGGCGCCCGCCCGCGCAGCCACCGCGTCGATCGTCAGCGCCTGATAGCCCCGTTCCGCCAACAACTCGACAGTGGCGGCCAAGACGGCCCGCTCACGTTCAGCACCTCGAACCATGGCCAAAGTGTACGAAACAGTTTCGTACACTTCAACCGGTTTCCTCGCGTAGAACTAAACTGCAACACGTTTCAGTTTTGGTGTCTTGATCGTTTAGGCTGGCCGCGTGCCAGCAGCTACCTCGCAACCCGCGATCGACGGGTGGTTTTCCACCGACGACGCCGGTGCCACCCACCTGATCGGCGGCAAGTGCACCCAGTGCGCCACGTATGTGTTCCCGCCGCGTGAGAACAACTGCCCCAACCCGGCCTGTGACAGCGACACCCTCGACCTGGTCCCCCTGTCCCGCCGCGGGAAAGTGTGGAGCTACACCGAGAACCGGTACCTCCCGCCGTCGCCGTATCCCAAGACCGACCCGTTCGAGCCGTTCGCGATCGCCGCGGTGGAACTGGCCGACGAGGGATTGATCGTGCTCGGCAAGGTCGTCGAGGGCACCCTGGCCGCCGATCTCAAGGTGGGCATGGAGATGGAGCTGACCACCATGACGCTCTACACCGACGACGAGGGCGTCGAGCGGACCACCCACGCCTGGAGGATCGCATGAGCACTCCCGAACCCCTGTACATCCTCGGCGCGGGCATGCACCCGTGGGGCAAGTGGGGACGCGACTTCACCGAGTACGGCGTCGTCGCCGCCCGTGCCGCGCTCGCCGAGGCCGGCCTGGACTGGCGCCAGATCCAGCTGGTCGCCGGCGCCGACACCATCCGGAACGGCTACCCCGGCTTCATCGCCGGCTCGACGTTCGCCCAGAAGCTGGGCTGGAACGGCGTGCCGGTGTCGTCTTCGTACGCCGCCTGCGCGTCCGGCTCGCAGGCGCTGCAGAGCGCCCGCGCCCAGATCTTGGCCGGCTTCTGCGACGTCGCCCTGGTCATCGGTGCCGACACCACGCCCAAGGGTGCGTTCGCGCCGGTCGGTGGCGAGCGCAAGAACGATCCCGACTGGCAGCGCTTCCACCTGCTGGGCGCGATGAACCCGGTGTACTTCGCCCTGCTGGCGCGGCGCCGGATGGATCTCTATGGCGCCACGGCCGAGGACTTCGCCCAGGTGAAGGTGAAGAACTCCCGCCACGGTCTGCAGAACCCGAACGCGCGCTACCGCAAGGAATCCGCGATCGAGGACGTGCTGGCCAGCCCGGTGGTCTCCGACCCGCTGCGCCAGCTCGACATCTGCGCCACCTCCGATGGAGCGGCCGCGCTGATCGTGGCGTCGAAGTCGTTCGCGGAGAAGCACCTCGGCTCGCTTGAGGGGGTGCCGTCGGTCCGCGCGATCTCTACGGTGACGCCGCAGTACCCACAGCATCTGCCCGAATTGCCGGACATCGCAACGGATTCCACCGCAGTCGTGCCGGCGCCGGAGCGCGTGTTCAAGGACCAGATTCTCGACGCGGCGTACGCCGAGGCCGGCATCGGACCCGAGGATGTCAGCCTGGCCGAGGTGTACGACCTGTCCACCGCCCTGGAGCTGGACTGGTACGAGCACCTGGGCCTGTGCGCCAAGGGTGAGGGTGAGCAGCTGCTGCGCAGCGGCGCCACCACCATCGGCGGGCGCGTCCCGGTGAACCCGTCGGGCGGCCTCGCGTGCTTCGGCGAGGCCATCCCGGCCCAGGCCATCGCGCAGGTGTGCGAGCTGACCTGGCAGCTCAAGGGCCAGGCCACCGGCCGTCAGGTCGAGGGCGCCACGGTCGGCGTGACCGCCAACCAGGGCCTGTTCGGCCACGGCTCCTCGGTGATCGTCGCGCGGTAGCTCCGTTGTTTGCGCGGGCGTGCGTGTCTGCTCCGCGACACGCCGCCGCGCGGCAGCATTTTGCGCACGTTCGCGTCACGATGACGGTGTGAGCGAAACCGTCGCCGTCCGCGTCAAACCCGGCAGCCGCAAAGGCCCGCTGGTCGAGGTCGCTGACGACGGCGCGCTCACGATCTACGTCCAGGAACGCGCGGTCGACGGCAAGGCCAATGACGCCGTCATCAAACTGCTGGCCCAGCATCTGGGTGTGCCGCGCAGCCGTGTGGAGTTGATCTCCGGAGCGACTGCGCGGCTCAAGCGCTTTCGGGTCAGCTGAGGTTGCGGTTCCACTCCAGCCAGCCGACGCCGCTGCGCCCGTCGGCGGTACGTACCGTCGCCCACGCCCGCGGGAACTGGCTGACCCGGCCGTCGGCCGCCACGAGCAAAACCGGGGCGTGGCCCTGAATGTCGACCGTCACCTCGATGTCACCGGGCTGCAGGGTCAGCGTGGTCGCCACCGGCAGATCGTCAGCGCCGAGCTCGTGTTCCGCGGTCACGGTCTGCAATTCGACGAGCGGCTCACCCGCCCGCTGGGCATAGCCGATACCGATCGGCGGCATGCCCGGGATCCGGATGTCGACACCGTGCAGGTGGGTGCCGTCGTCGAGATGGATCGCACTCCACACCCAGTTCATCGACCACCAGTCGCGCACACCCCACGAGTGGTCGCGTTGTCCCGCAACGGCTTCGATGGTGTGGGTCTGATCGCCGATGATCACCGTTCCCGATACCGCGCACGGAATCTCATAGCGCGGCGTGATCCGGTATTGGTACGGCGTTCCCACGGTGCGCCAGGTCAGGTCCAACGTCACCGAGATCTCCTGCCCCGACTCGCCACGCAGCAATGCCGACGGGTCGTCGAACGCCTCGCCAGTCCCCGTGGCGGTCAGGCGGTACACCTCGAGCGGCTCGTCCGGGTGCAGGTTCAGCTCGACCCCTTCGCCCTTGACCGACGCCGGCTCGGCCAGCGGTGCGTGAAAGTCGTTGAGCGCCACTGTCGGCATGCCCGGCCCGCAGAACAGCACGTTGATCCATGCGGTGTCCTGGTTGGGAATCAGCCCGAGCCTGACCCAGCCGCCGAAACCCGCGTCGGCGTCGACGAAGTCGAAGTACCAGCTCTCGTTCCACAGATCCTCGGCGGTCGGGGTGTGCGCATGGTCATCCTCGGGCGCGGGCACCAACGGCTCCGGAACAGCCGGTGGCGCAAGGACATCCAGCGCATGGGTGTCCAGCACGTGGCTGCAGTGCCGGTCGAGCATGGTCATGAACATCTGGTCGCCGCGTTCGGTACGTTCCACCAGCATCGAGGAGATGATCGCCATCATCACGCCGAAGAAGCTCTGCCGGCGCACGCCCTCACGCACCTGGCCGAGCGTCAGGGCCGAGTCCGGTCCGAGTGCCTGGTGATACGCGGTCAGTAACTCGTCGTAGTGGGCGCGGCGCTGCTCGACGGGCAGGGCACAGCCGATGAAGTACGCGACGTCGGTGAACGCCGGCCCTCTGGTGACGGTCTGCCAGTCGACCACGGTCAGCGCCCGGTCGGCCCCCTCGGCGCCGAACAGCATGTTGTCGAGCCGATAGTCGCCGTGTACGAGCCCGTGTGGCCGCTGAGGCGCGCCCTCATCGGCGAGATACGCATCGAAACTCTCGACAAGACGTTCGCAGACGTTCCGCTGTTCTGGCGTGATCAGGCCCGCATAGCGCTCGACGAACGCGGCGTACAGGCCCGAGATCAGGGCCTGGTTGACGGGTGCCTCCCGGTTGAGCCAGTCGGCGTCGTCCAGGGCGGCGGCGCCGAGCATCGACCCGTGCACCCGGCCCAGCTCGGTCAGCGCCACCGTGGCCTGTTCGGCCGTCGCGCCGCGGATCTCATCACCCACGACGGCCGGGGTGGCATCGCCGAGCAGCAGGTCGAACGCGCCGGTCTCCGGGTCGAACGCGGCGTGATAGCACGGCGCCACCGGTCCCGGATCCAGGGCCGGGGCGATGTCGGCGTAGAACCGCACCTCGCGCTCGTAGAGGCCGAGGGCCAGCCCGGTCTGCCGGCTGCTCGGGTCGGTGGCGGCCACCTTCAGCACCACCGATGCCGGGCCGGTGGTGCTCCCCGCATACTCCAGCGACACCCGGTAGCACTCGCTCATCTGCCCGGTGCCGATCCGCTCGAAACTGAAGCCGCTGACCGGACCGGCGCCGATGGCGGCGGTCAACCAGTCGCAGGTCAGGTCGTCGGGGCGGTCCAGCACGGCTGTCTGAGTGGGATGCACACAGGCAACCTAGCAGTGTTCGGGATCACATATGACAGGTGTCAACTAATGGTGTGCCGCGGTGGCGTGGCTGTGCGCGCAGGCGTCCGGCGGGGTGGCCGGAACGTCAAGGGCCGGGTTGCGGTCGAAGAAGCCGAACGGCTTGAGCCAGAACGACACGACGTCGACGGGCATCACCGGCCAGTCCTCCGGCCGGGTGATGTGGTGGATGCCGAACACGTACCAGAGCACTACATCGGTGTTGTCGATCGACCGGTTGGCCCGGGTCCACTCACCCAGCCCGGTGTCGGCCACCGACTGGTTCACGAACTCCCCCGCCGGCCATCGTTCGTCGGGGTGATTCGGGGTGACCCAGAGGGTGTGGCCAATGACGTTGGCGCGTTTGAGCACCGGAGACGAGGCATCGAACATGGCCGGGATCGCTCCGGTGGGCACCAGCTTGTAGGACGGGTGGGTGCCCAATCCGTTGACGACGTTGGTGTTGACCACCTTCCAGGCGCGCTGGGTGGCGAAGTTGACGTCCTGACGGCCCTCCTGCTCGGTCCGCAGCGCCTGATTGCGCACCACCAACGACAGGCCGTACGGATTGTCGGGGTTGATCGGCTCGGCGTGCGACTCCGTCATGTAGACCGTGTTGTCGGAGCCGTCGATGTCCAGGTCGAGCCGGGCGATCAGGAAGTGTTGATGGAACGGCGCATAGGTGCGCTCGTCGACCAGCGTCCCGTTGGCGTGCGGTTGCCCCGCCGGCACCGGTGTGGTGACCATGATCCCGGTGGCGCGGACCTCGCATTCGATGTTGCCGTCCTGATACAGCCGCCAGTACACCAGGTATTCGTAATTGGCGACGGTGACATGGAAGGACAGGGTGAGCCTGCGCATCCGGCGCACCTCCGCCCCGGCGTCATGGTCGACATGCTTCCACAGCACGGCGTTGTCTTCCTCGTGGATGCAGATCGCGTTGGTGATGGTGTACGGCTCGCCCGAGCTGTCGTGCAGAACCGCGTCCAGGTAACGGATTTCGCCCAGGCAGTCGCAACCGAGCTCCAGCGAGGTGGTCATGAACCCCAGGCCCCACTCACCGATGTCGAACGCGGTGCGACGGTAGTGGTCGACCGAGGGATCCCGGTACGGAACCACCATCTCGGCGAACGACATCCGGTGTGCCACCGAGCGATTCATTTCGCCGTCGCGGTACCGCACGGTGTGCAGCGTCATGCCCTCGCGATGGTTGAACCCGACCCGCAGCGACCAGTTCTGCCACTGCAGCAGGTTTCCGTCCAACGTGAACGACGGGCCTTCGGGCTGGGTGATGACCAGCGGCTTGAGCGGCTCCCGGCGCGAGCCCGACCGGATGCGCTCGGGAATGTGATGCGGCACGTATTCGCCCATCACACTTGGCATCTCGGAGCTACCGTCGTCTTCGACGCGCAGCACCTCCATGGTGTTGACGTCGATCACGCAATGCAGCCCACTTACCGGGTGGGCGTACGGATTGGCACCAGGCGCGTGTTTGTACCAGGTGTCCGACCACCCGAGGCGCCGGTCACGGTATTCCGGCGGCGCGACCGCGTCACCGTAGGTCCAGGTGTCCATGAACACGTTGTCCAGGTCGGTGATGCCGCGTTTGGTCAGCGCCGCGATCACATCGGGATGCCGCCGGAGCACCTCGTCGCACTCGACGAACTCGTCGACGGTGAAGTTGGCCTGCACCCCTGGTACGTGATCGAAGTTCTCGACCCGGTCGCCGGTCAGGGACACCACCCCCTTGTAGGTGGCATTCGCCGACCGGTCCAGACAGATCACCGCGGCCCGTCGGACGGGCGTCGCACCGCCACCGTCGAAGGCGGCCAGGTCGGCCTTGCTGGGCTCGACGAGTTCCACCGAGGCGACCCGCCAGCCTTCCCCGACCCCGCGCTCGCGCCGCAATATCGCTGCCACCGCGCGAAACTCATCGGCCGACAGCGGATCCAGAGGGTAGTCCACACCGCTCACGCAACCACATTCCGGCGTGCGGTTGCAGCGAATCGGGCAGAGTGCCGACGACGACCTCAGCGCTCGGCCAGGGTGAACCCTTCCCAGGCCTTTCGCCGCTCGGAGCGGGGGTCGTACTCGACCCGCGGCTGCCGATCGAAGACGTACACCGCCCGGTCGCCGACGTCGTAGGACGGCCAACCCGGTCCCGGTGTCCCGCTCCGGGTGAACTCCCGCCACCGCCGCTGCACATCGCGGCTGACCTTCCGGGCCGACCGGCGGTCGCCCACGGCGGTCAGCAAGGCGCCGTACGTGGTGTGGAACGTGTCGAACACGGCCAGCAGTTCCATCGCGTGGGTCGCCCCCAGCCCCGCCCAGTGCAGGGTCCGAGGCGCATAGTCGTAGCGATACACGAACGTGGGCGCGTGCCGACTGTGCGCCTCGGCGATCTGCCAGGTGGCCGAGGCGAACGCGAAGTCGCCACCGAGACGCACACAGGCGGCACTGCTCGGATAGTCCGGATAGGCCGCGACGATCCGGCGACGCTCCTCGGGATCCGTGGCGGAGAACAACTTCTCGATCATCGGCTCGTTGGTCGGCAGCAATTGCAGGAACCGGGTGAACAACCGCCCCTCGTCGGCATTGTTGCCCACGATCAGCGGAACGCGGTGTGCCCTGCCCTCGGCCATCGAGGTCACCGGATCGACCGGCAGATACTCGGTGCCGAACGTCGGCCCGACCGGGAACGCGCCCGGCATGTCCGTCTGGCCGCGGGCGATCAGTGCCTCCAGGGCCCGGCCCAGCTCGGCGGGCCGGGCGGACTTGAGCGCGGCAGCCGCCGATCCCCCACCGGGACTGATCATTTCGGCAAGTTGACCCGCCAGCCGGGCGGCCGCATCGGCGGAGCTGACCATGCCGCTGGCCGGGCTCTCCGAGATCACCTGCGCGAACAGCCCTTCGGCTTCGGGTACCGCCAGCAGGGTCGCGACGGCGTGCGCACCGGCGCTCTCGCCGAAGATCGTCACGTTCTCCGGGTCTCCGCCGAACACCGCGATGTTGTCGCGGACCCAACGCAGCGCCAACACCAGATCACGCAGGAACAAGTTGTCGTCGATCGGATGCCCCGGTGTCGACAGCGAGGACAGTTCGACGCAGCCGAGCATGCCGAGCCGGTAGTTGACCGAGACGAACACGCAGCCGCGACGGGCCAGTGCGGCGCCGTCGTAGACGGGAGTCGCCGAGCTGCCCAGGATGTAACCGCCGCCGTGCACGAAGAACATCACCGGCAATGGACCGTCGGCATCCGCGTCATCTGCTCCTCGCGTGCGCGGCTTTTCCGGCGCCACCACATTGAGCGTCAGACAGTCCTCGCTCATCGGCTGGTGCTTGCCGACGCCGACAAGCGTGTAGCGGCGTTGCTGCGGCGCGCAGTAACCGAACCCGTGGCAGTAGCGCACCCCGGGCCACGGTTCGGCCGGCTCCGGCGCCCGTAGCCGCAGGGGCCCGACCGGCGGCTTGGCGTAAGGGATGGAGCGCCAACGATGTACGCCGTCTTGCGTGAACCCCTCGACGATGCCGGTGCTGATCTTTGCCCGGACAGTCCGTTCGTGCATGCGTCGACCGTATCGAACAACACCGGTGTGGACGGGCAGGCGGTGGGCGTGGCATGCGCCCGCTAGCCTTGCGGGTATGCGCACCGTTGTGACTGTTGGGGCTGCTGTGCTCTTGGCCCTCGTGGCGGCCTGCTCGTCGGGAGAGGGGCGCGAGTCGCAGCCGACCTCGCAGCCCCGGATGTCGATGCCGGCCGGCGCCCCACACACCAAGACCACCACGCCCACCACGACGACGACCTCGCCACTACCCACCACCGCACCAGCTCCCGGGACCCCGATGAGCCGCGTGATCAAGTGGGTCGAGGCGGGCACCCCGGCCGACCCTTCCGGCTTCCACACCGCCACCCGCGAGGGCCAGTCCACGAGCCTCGGCGAGGATGTCGCGTTCGTCGCGCCGTCGGGCACCGCACGCTGCGCCACCGACAAGAACGCCAACGGTCAACTGGCATGCCTGATTCAGGCCGACGACCTGCCGTCCAAACCCGGCGACGTCGAGGGCCAGTGGATACCCGGCTGGGTGGATTTCGCGGGCGCGACCGTGGACATCGGCTCGCTGCACGGAGATCCGGGCCGGTTCGGCTACGGCAACGGCGCAGAACTCACCGAGGGCACCTCGCTGGCCTTCGGTGACTACCGGTGTCGCGCGGATGCGGCCGCCCTGGTGTGCGTCAACTACGCGCACCAGTCCGGGGTGCTACTGAACTCCTCCGGCGTGGAACCGCTGGGCTGCCTCAAACCGGTCGCCCCGCCGGTCGGTATCGGGCGCCAGCTCAGCTGCCCGCCGGACTAACGCCAGCCGTCGGCCGCCTTCGCGGCCTGGAGGAGCGCTTCGCACAACTGGCGCAGCTCGTCTGTCCCGGCGCCCTCGTCCACCGCGGTGGCCACATCCTCGGCCGCGCACCGGACCTGATACACCCGGTCGGACAACTGGGCTGCCTCGTCGGCGCTGAGCACCACCGAATCCGGGGCCAACGACGTGCCCTTCACCATCGCGCGCTGTTCGTAGGCGCGCTGTCGGCACGATTGCCGGCAGTACTGGCGACGGCGTCCCATCTGCGCATCGGCCACCTCACGTCCGCACCATCGGCACGGCTGCGGGCGGTTCTGTCTGTGGTGGCGCGCCATGGGTCACGACTGTAGACGGAGGTCGATTGTGATCGGCGTATCATGAGGGGTCGAGTCGGGAACTCAGCAACGCCATGCAGCGTTGAAACGTCCGGACAAATTCGCGTGAATGAGGAGTGTTGACGATGGCTGATCGTGTCCTGCGAGGCAGTCGCCTCGGAGCCGTGAGCTACGAGACCGACCGCAACCACGACCTGGCGCCGCGTCAGGTTGCCCGCTACCGCACCGAGAACGGCGAGGAGTTCGACGTCCCGTTCGCCGACGACGCCGAGATCCCCGGCACCTGGCTGTGCCGCAACGGGCTCGAGGGCACCCTCATCGAGGGTGACGTGCCCGAGCCCAAGAAGGTCAAGCCGCCGCGTACCCACTGGGACATGCTGCTGGAGCGTCGCTCCGTCGAGGAGCTCGAAGAGCTGCTCAAGGAGCGCCTCGACCTGATCAAGACCAAGCGCCGGGGTAGCTGAACACAAAAAAACCGCGGGCATGCACCTGGTGTGCATGCCCGCGGTTTTTTGTGTCTCAGCGCACCACGCCCCTGGCACGGTCCAAGCGTCCGCGAATGCCCCACTCCGCGACCTTGAACATCGCCTCACGGATGTTGGAACCACTCATCTTCGAGACCCCGAGCTCACGTTCGGTGAACGTGATGGGCACCTCGACGACCTTGAACCCGTTGTTGATGGCGCGCCAGGTCAGGTCGATCTGGAAGCAGTAGCCCTTGGAGTCCACCGCGGACAGGTCGATCTTCTCGAGCACCTCGCGCCGGTAGGCGCGGTACCCGGCGGTGATGTCGTGGATGCCGACGCCCAGAAGAAGCCGCGAGTAGGTGTTGGCGGTCTTCGACAGGACCAACCGGCGGACGGGCCAGTTGCGCACCGTGCCGCCGGAGACATACCGAGAACCGATGGCCAGGTCGGCCCCGGCGTCGACGGCGTCCAGCAGCCGGTTCAGTTCCTCGGGAGCGTGGCTGCCGTCGGCGTCCATCTCGACCAGAACCGAGTACCCGCGTCCCAGGCCCCAGGCAAAACCGGCCAGATACGCCGCACCGAGGCCCGCTTTGCTGGTCCGGTGCATCACGTGCACCCGATCCGGGTCGGCGAGAGCCAGCTCGTCGGCCAACTGGCCGGTGCCGTCGGGGCTACCGTCGTCGACGACGAGGATGTGTACCTCGGGAGTGGAGTGATGCACGCGCCCGACGATCAGCGGCAGGTTCTCCCGCTCGTTGTAGGTCGGAATGATCACCAGGGTGCGCTGACTCGGGCGTTCACCGTCCTGGGGGCGCGCTCCGTCACCAGGGACTGTCATGTGGCTCCTTCATCGTCGCGGGCCTTCGCCGGTGCGACGCCTCAACATTCTTTGCACGAACCCTCCATTGTGCAGTATCGACATGGACAACGCCGCAACAATGGCCCCGAGACCGAGGGTGACCAGCACCACTTGCAGCGCCGGGCCCCACTCGGTTGCGGGGGTCAGCTCGGTTTTCAGCCTGACCTGGCTGTCCAGGTAGGCGGGCTCGAAGAACTCGGTGCGCGCCAGCTCCCGTCCGTCCGGGGCGATCACCGCGCTGATGCCGGTGGTTCCGGCGACCACGACGTAGCGGTCGTGCTCGACGGCCCGTAGTTTGCCGAACGCCAACTGCTGCGCGCTCATGTTCGCGTCGAACGTGGCGTTGTTGGTCGGCACGGTCAGCACCTGGGCGCCACTGAGCACCGATTCCCGCGCTGCCCGGTCGAAGATCACTTCCCAGCACGTGGTCACCCCGATCGGTACACCGGCCGCGTGCACGACGCCGTTGCCCTCTCCCGGCACGAAGTAGCCGGCCCGGTCGGCATACGACGACAGATGCTTGAAGAAGCCGCGCCACGGCAGGTACTCGCCGAACGGCTGCACGATCTTCTTGTCATGGCGCTCGCCCGGGCCGTGCTCGGGATCCCACACGATCACCGTGTTGTTGGCCACCGGGTTGTCCCGGGTGTAGCCGTCGGCCTGGGTGACCGAACCCACCAGGATCGGGGCTCCGATGGCGTCGGCCGCGGCGGTGATCTGTGCGGCGGCATCCGCATTGGTCAGCGGGTCGATGTCCGAGGCGTTCTCGGGCCACACCACGAACATGGGCTGCGCGGCCTTGCCGGCACGAACATCGTCGGCCAGCCGCTGCGTCTCTTTCACGTGGTTGTCCAGTACGGCCCGGCGCTGCGAATTGAAGTCCAGGCCGAGCCGCGGCACGTTGCCCTGCACGGCCGCCACGGTGACGGTCTGTTCATCGCCCGCGCCGATGCCGGAATGACGGACCTGGGGCCACAACAACGCCGTGGCCAGCAGCACCGCCGTGATGCTCAGGCCCGGCAGCATGACCGCGGGGGCCGGGAAACCGGGCTTGTGTCCGTGTTTCCACCACTGCACGATCTCGAGGACCAGCAGTGTCACGCAGAAGCCGACGAGCACCACCGCGAACGACAGCAACGGCGCACCGCCCCACCGCGCGATCGGCAGCAGCGGCCCTCCGGTCTGACCGAATCCGACCACACCCCAAGGGAATCCACCGAACGGCACGGTCGATTTGAGCCACTCCTGGGTGACCCACAACGCGGCGAACCACACCGGCCAACCCGGCAATCTCCGGACCACGACCGCCGACAGGCCGAAGAGCCCGCAGAACAAGGCCTCCACCGCGGACAGGGCGAGCCACGGCACCGCCCCGACCAAACCGCTGATCCAGGGCAGCAGCGGGACATAGAACGCCAGGCCGAACAGGAAGCCGTAGCCGAAGCCGCCGGCCCGGGTGGTCGATCGCAGGGTCAGGACCCAGCCGAGCAACGCCACGCCGACAAAAGCCGCCCACCACCAGCCGGTCGGTGGATAGCTCAGGCACAACGCCAGTCCCCCACCGACCGCCGCACTCAGCTGCGCCCACCGCGCCGCGGTGGCCTTACCGAATCGCGAGGCCCGGCGGGTCACCACCGACCAGCGGTCCGGGGTGCCGTCAGCGGTCAGGCGATACCCGCGATCGTCCGGGTCGTCGTCGGGGTCGATGTCAGCGACCGGGTCGCCGGTGACGTCCTCGTCCAGTTCCCCGAACGCCTCGTCGTCGAGCTCGTCGAGTTCGGCCAGCTCGTCGTCCTCGACGGCGGGGATCACGTCGGTGACCTCGTTCGGTCCCGGCCGCGGCGGGCCCGATCTGCCTCTGGCCGAGGGGCGATCAGTGGCCATGGATGACGACACCCCGGTGGACGGTTCGACGGCAGCGCGGCAGCTCGGCGTCGGCGGCCAGCCGCGGAAGTGCGGGCACCCGCGAGCGCGGATCGGTCGACCAGCGCTGCACCGCATTGGCGGGTGCGCTGACTTCCAGGAGTTCGACGTCCCACACCGCGTAACTGGCGGCCGCTCCGGGCGTGAGGGTGCCGGTGACGCCGTCACGCACCCCGCCGGCCCGCCAGCCGCCGCGGGTCGCCGCAGCGAACGCGGCGCGGGCCGAGATGGCGCTGCCGGCTGTCCGATGCGAGACCGCCGCGCGCACGCTCTGCCAGGGGTTCATGCTGGTGACCGGGCTGTCGGAGCCGAACGCGAGGGGCACGCCTTCGGATGCTAACAGCGCGAACGGATTGAGCTGGTGAACTCGATCAACCCCGAGACGCTGGGCATACATGCCGGCCTTGCCGCCCCAAAGGGCGTCGAAGCCGGGCTGCATGCTAGCCACGACGCCCCAGGCCCCCAGCTGGGCGGCCTGCTGGGGGTCGACCATCTCCAGGTGTTCCAGGCGGTGACCACAGCGAGCGACGGCCGGCGTGCCCAGACGCTGCACGACGGTCGCGAAACCGTCCACGACGGCCGCGACGGCTGCATCGCCGATCACGTGGAACCCGGCCGGGATGCCGGCCTCGGTGCACGCCTGCACATGCGTGGTGATGGCCTCGGCGTCCAGATAGGCGTTGCCACAGGTCTCTGGTGCGTCGTGGTACGGCGCGTGGAGCCACGCGGTGCGCGAACCGAGGGCTCCGTCGACGAACAGGTCCCCGGCCAGCCCACGGGCACCGGTCTCGGCGATCAGGTGCCGGGCCTGCTCGGCGTCGGCGGCCGGCTCACCCCAGTACCCGACGATCTCCACGCCGTGTTCCAGAGCACGCAGCTCCTGCCAGTCGCGCAGACCGCCGATCTGCGGGCCCGCGCACTCATGGACCGCGGCGATGCCCATTCCGGCCGCGTGGTCGAGCGCCGCGAGCCGGGCGTCATGCCGCTGCTGCGGGGTCAACTGTTCGCGGGCAGCGGCGCGTACCAGGTGATGCGCGTCGGCGGTGAGCGGACGCTGCGGATCGAACCCGGTCGCGTCGGCCAGGGCGGGCACCAGCGTGCGCAGGGTGGTGGTCGCCGCGGCCGAATGAACGTCGATCCGCGCGAGATAGGCGGGGCGGTCCCCCAGTACCGCGTCGAGATCCGCGGTGCTCGGGCCGGTGCGCTCGGGCCAGCCCGACTCATCCCAGCCGTGTCCCCACACCGGCCCGTCGGGGTTCCGGCGCGCGTAGTCGCCCACCAGTTGCAGACAGTGCTGCAGCGAGGCGGCACCGCGCAGGTCCAGGCCGTGCAGGTTCAATCCGGTGGCGGTGAGATGGACGTGGCTGTCGACGAACGCGGGCGCGACGAAGCCACCGTCGAGGTCGACGATCTCGGCGTCGGGAAACTGGGACCGGCCGACGTCGTCACTACCCAGCCATGCCACTACGCCGTCGCGCACGGCGAATGCGGTCGCGTCGGGATTGCTGGGGCTGTGGATGCGCCCGTTGATCAGGAGAGTGGTCAAGCTGTTTCGGCTGGCTGTTAGGCCTTGGGAGGCAGGCGGTATGGATCGACTTCGGTCTTCTCGTTGAAGTCGGTGACGTCGATGACTTCGCCGTCAATGTAGTCGCCCGCTCCGTGGCGATAACCGGCGGTACCGGCCGGCCGGCCGAAACCGGCGGGCACCGAGACGATGAGCGGAACCCGCCGGGCTACCAGGCCGGTGAGGACGGGGCGGGCCGCAGCCCGCGTCGGCGGCAACAGCATCAGCGCGCCGACAACCGAACTGGCCAGGCCGGGAATCACCACCAGCACAGTGCCGAGTGCCACGAGCACGCTGTCGGACAACGCGCCGTGGGGATCCGACAGGCCGGTGCGCAGCCGGCGGATCTGCCGGTTGAGCTGGGAACCCGCCAGGGCCAGCCCGAGGACGAACGTCGCCGCGAGCACGAGGACCGTCCACCCGAAACCGATCGTCGCCGTCAGCGCGACGAGGACGGCCATCTCGAGCACGACGTAGATCAGGAACAGCCGCTTAGCCATGTGTACTCAACGATTTGCCGGGCGGTTCGGTTCCTGTCATGCCGTCAGCTCACCGGTTTGAGCAGGATCGAAACATTGTTCTGCATGCCACCGCGCAGCTTGGAGAAGACGTTGAATGTCTTGCCGAGCAGGCCGTATCGCTTGCCGATCGCGGTGTAGGTCGAGCCGTTGGCGGATTTCGGCAGGATCTCGGCAAGTGCCTCGACGGCCTCGCTCTTGGGATTGCCGCGTACGTCACACACCGCGACGGTGACCCGCGGGGTGTTACGGATCCGCTTGACCTTCCAGGACTTCTCCTGGGTGATCGCCACCAACCCGTCAGGGGACGGAGCGGCCCAGATCGCGGTCGGCTTGGGCCTGCCGTCCTTGGTGAACGTGGTCAGCAGAACGTAATCGGCCTTGGCGACATCGGCGAAGGTGAGAGCCATGCCGCCCAATCTAAGTCACGCGGCCGGCGACTGTTGACTCTGCGAACAGGGCGGAAATGCCCGAGAGCGGTGCGCCCTGGCCGCAGAGTCGACGCTGTCAGCCCTCGAGCTCGCCCTCGGTTTCCAGCAGCACCTGGCGCAGCCCGTCCAGGGTGGCCTGCTCGGGCTGGGCCCACATGCCGCGGCCCGCAGCCTCCAGCAGCCGCTCGGCCATGCCGTGCAGCGCCCACGGGTTGGATTCGGCCATGAACTTGCGGTTCTCGTCATCCAGCACGTACTCGGCCGACAGCCGCTCGTACATCCAGTCGGCCATCACATGCGCGGTGGCGTCGTAGCCGAACAGGTAGTCGACGGTGGCCGCCATCTCGAACGCGCCCTTGTAGCCGTGGCGGCGCATCGCATTGATCCAGCGGGGGTTGACCACCCTGGCCCGGAAGACGCGGTTGGTCTCCTCCGAGAGCGTGCGGGTGCGGACCGCATCAGGCCGGGTGTTGTCGCCGATGTAGGCCGCCGGCGCCTGGCCGGTCAGTGCCCGCACCGTGGCGACCATGCCGCCGTGATACTGGAAGTAGTCGTCGGAATCGGCGATGTCGTGTTCGCGGGTGTCGGTGTTCTTGGCGGCCACCGCGATCCGCCGGTAGGCCCGGTTCATGTCGTCGGAGGCAGGGGCACCGTCGAGGCCCCGCCCGTAGGCGAACCCGCCCCAGGCGGTGTACACCTCGGCCAGGTCGGCGTCGTCGCGCCAGTTGCGGCTGTCGATCAGCTGCAACAGGCCGGCCCCGTAGGTCCCCGGCTTGGATCCGAAAATCCTTGTCGTGGCCCGTCTTTGATCACCATGCTCGGCCAGGTCGGCTTGAGCGTGGGCACGCACATAGTTGTCCTCGGCCGACTCGTCCAAACCGGCCACCAGTGCCACCGCATCGTCGAGCATGGTGACCACATGCGGGAAGGCGTCGCGGAAGAATCCGGAGATCCGCACCGTGACGTCGATGCGCGGGCGGCCGAGTTCGGCCAGGTCGATCGGCTCCAGGTTCACCACCCGGCGCGAGGCGTCGTCCCACACGGGCCGCACCCCCAGCAGGGCGAGCACTTCGGCTATGTCGTCACCGGCGGTGCGCATGGCCGACGTTCCCCATACCGACAGGCCCACCGACTGCGGCCAGCGGCCATGGTCGGTCCGGTAGCGGTCCAGGAGTGAATCAGCCATCGCCACACCGGTTTCCCAGGCCAGCCGGGACGGCACCGCCTTGGGGTCCACCGAGTAGAAGTTGCGGCCGGTGGGCAGGACGTTGACCAGGCCTCGCAGCGGTGAACCCGACGGGCCTGAGGTGATGAAGCCGCCGGCCAGGGCCCGCAGCACCTGGTCGATCTCGCCGGCGGTGCCGGCCAGTCGGGGCACCACCTCGGTGGCGGCGAACCGCAGGATGCGGGCCACCTCGGGGTTGTCGGTGATGCGGTCCACCGCAGAAGCGTCCCAACCGGATTCCTGCAGGGCGGCGACCAGTTCGCGGGCCCCGGCTTCGGCGGCGTCGACGGCCGCCCGGTCGTCACTGCCGTCTTCGGTCAGGCCGAGCGCCTGCCGCAGCCCCGGCACCGTCTGCTCGCCACCGAACAGTTGTCGGGCCCGCAGGATCGCCAGCACCAGGTCGAGTTCGCCTTCACCGGTGGGCTTCTGCCCCAGCACGTGCAGGCCGTCACGGATCTGTACGTCCTTGATCTCGCACAGCCAGCCGTCGACGTGCAGCAGCATGTCGTCGAACGAATCCTCGTCGGGACGATCCTCCAGGCCCAGGTCGTGGTCCATCTTGGCCGCCCGCATCAGCGTCCAGATCTGCTGACGGATGGCCGGCAGCTTGCCGGGGTCCAGCGCCGACACCGTGGAGTGCTCGTCGAGCAGCTGCTCGAGTTTGGCGGTGTCGCCGTAGGTTTCGGCGCGTGCCATGGGCGGGATGAGGTGGTCGATCAGGGTGGCGTGTGCCCGGCGTTTGGCCTGGGTGCCCTCCCCCGGGTCGTTGACCAGGAACGGATAGATCAGCGGCAGATCGCCGAGGGCGGCATCGGTGCCGCAGGCCGCGCTCATGCCGAGGGTCTTGCCGGGCAGCCATTCCAGGTTGCCGTGCTTACCCAGGTGCACGACGGCATGCGCACCGAATGAGCCGGGGAACGAGGAGTCCAGCCAGCGGTAGGCGGCCAGATAGTGGTGGCTGGGCGGCAGATCGGGGTCGTGGTAGATCGCCACCGGGTTCTCCCCGAATCCGCGCGGCGGCTGCACCACCAGCACCACGTTGCCGGCCCGAATCGCCGCGATGACGATCTCGCCGTCGGGATCGCGGCTGCGGTCGACGAACAACTCGCCCGGCGGCGGGCCCCAGTGCTCGACGACAGCGTCGGCGAGTTCGGCGGGCAGCGTGGCGAACCAGGCTCGATAATCCTTGGCCGGCACGCGAATCGGATTGGCGGCCAACGCCTCGTCGGTCAGCCAGTCCGGGTCCTGCCCGCCCTTCTCGATCAGCGAGTGGATCAGGGCATCCCCGTCGCCAGAGTCGACGCCCGGAATGTCACCGATGTCGTAGCCGGCGTCGCGCATGGCGCGCAGCAGCGCGACCGCGCTGGCCGGGGTATCGAGGCCGACGGCGTTGCCGATCCTGGCGTGCTTGGTGGGATAGGCCGAAAACACCACGGCGACCCGCTTTTCGGCGGCGGGGATGGCACGCAGCCGAGCGTGGCGCACGGCCAGGCCGGCCACCCGCGCGCAGCGCTCGGGATCGGCGACGTAGGAGATGAGCCCTTCGGAGTCGATCTCCTTGAAGGAGAACGGCACGGTGATGATGCGGCCGTCGAATTCGGGGACGGCGACCTGCGTGGCGACGTCCAGCGGCGACATCCCGTCGTCGTTGTCGGCCCACTGGTCCCGCGAGCTGGTCAGACACAGGCCCTGCAGAATCGGAATATCCAGTGCGGCAAGGTGAGCCACGTTCCATGAGTCGTCGTTACCGCCGGCGCCGACAGCAGCCGGAGTGGCACCGCCGGCCGCGAGCACCGTGGTGATCAGGGCGTCCACGGTGCCGAGCAGCTCGAGGAGTTCGGGTTCGGCGGTCCGAAGGGAGGCGCAGAACACCGGCAATGCCCGGCCGCCGGCCTGCTCGATCGCCGCGCACAGGGCCTCGACGTAGCCGGTGTTGCCGGCCAGTTGCTGAGCTCGGTAGTAGAGCACCGCGACGGCGGGCCGTCCATCCGGCGCCGCGGCGGGCCGCCCATCCGGTACCGCGGCGGGCCGCTCCAGGATCCCCCAGTTCGGCGTCGTCACCGGGGCCGAGAAGCCGAAACCGGTCATGAGCAGGGTGTCGCACAGGAAGGCGTGGAGATTGGCCAGGTTGTGCACGCCGCCCTGGGCCAGATAGACGTGCGTTTGCAGGGCCGCGCCCTGCGGAGCGGTCGAATGGCCCATCAGCTCGGCATCGGGCGACTGCTCACCGCTGACGACGACGGTGGGCAGACCGCTGGCCACCACGGTGTCGATGCCGTCCTGCCACGCCCGGTATCCGCCGAGGATGCGGATCACCGCGATGTCGGCACCCTCGAGCAACTCCTCGAGCTCACCGCTGACCAGCCGCGACGGATTGGCCCAGCGATACCGGGCCCCGCTGGCCCGGGCAGTGATCAGATCGGTGTCCGAGGTCGACAGCAGCAGGACAGTGGGGGCAGTCGCATCGCTCGCAGCGGCGACGACGGGCTCTTCAGAGGGGTGGGACACCCCCCATTCGTACCGCACCAGCTACCCGGACGGGGCAGCCGGTGCGGGTACGGATCGGCAACGGTCAGGGCTGGGTTTCGCCGAAGCGGTCGTGCCAGGACTGCCGATACGGCAGGCCCGCGCCCGCGATGAGCACCAGGATGAATGCGGCGAATGCACCGAAGGCAAGCATCGGTCGCTCCTTTCGTCTGAGCCTTGATCAAGCTGTTCGGTTTCCCGGTACCGATGGTCCCGGGAATCCCTGTAAACGCTACGTCGCACGGCGACGAAAATCGCCGATCTGTAAGCGACCGAACAGGTTTCCGGACCTGTGACCGATGTCACACACGGTTCCGAAAGTAGGATGGTCGGCGACATGACCCGGACCCGCGACCAGGACGCCTGCCCCGGTGCACTCACGGTGCACCAGGCCGCCGATGGCGCCCTCGCGCGGGTTCGGCTCCCCGGTGGGATGATCACGCCTTCGCAGTTGGCCACCCTGGCCGACATCGCTGAGCAGTTCGGCTCTCCCGCAATGGAACTCACCTCTCGCGGCAACATCCAGATCCGGGCACTGACCGATACCGATGCGGCCGCCGCGGCTCTCGCCGAGGCCGGGCTGCTGCCGTCACCGACACATGAGCGGGCCCGCAACATCGTGGCCTCTCCCCTGTCCGGTCGGTCCGGCGGCGTCACCGACATCCGGCCGCTGGTCACCGACCTCGACCGCGCCATCCAGGCCGACCCGGCGCTGGCCGCGCTGCCCGGCAGGTTCTGGTTCAGCCTGGACGACGGCCGCGGCGACGTGTCCGGGATCGACGCCGACGCCGGAGTGCACGCCCGCGACGACGGCACCTGCGCACTGCTGCTGGCCGGGCGTGACACCGGGGTGCGACTGGACGCCCGAGATGCCGTGACGACCCTGATCGAAGTGGCCAGGCAGTTTGTCAGGATCCGCGGAAATGCTTGGCGGATAACCGAACTCGATGATCACGCCGGGCTACTCGACGGCCTCACCGCCACCGCCCCGGCCGGGGCGACGTGGCCGCCGGCCGTCGCACCGCCGATCGGCTGGATCGAGCAGCGCGACGGCCTGGTCGCCCTGGGCGCCGGTGTGCCACTGGGCGTCCTGCAGGCACGCGTCGCCCGATTCCTGGCCGCGATCGAGGCGCCGCTGGTGATCACGCCGCGGCGGTCGGTGCTGGTGTGCGACGTCGCGGAAGGCATCGCGGACACGTCCCTACGCGTACTGGCGCCGCTGGGCCTGGTGTTCGACGAGCATTCGCCGTGGCTTCGGGTCAGTGCCTGCACCGGTAGCCCCGGCTGCGAGAAGTCCGCCGCGGACGTCCGCGCCGACGCGGCCGACGCGGTGCGCAACCCCGTCCCGGCCGACGGCGCCGGGTCCCGGCGCGAAGTCCACCGGCATTTCGTGGGCTGTGAGCGGGCCTGCGGCAGCCCGCCCGTCGGAGAGGTTCTGGTCGCCGCCGAGGACGGATACCGGCTGCGCATCACGCCCCCGTAGGGTATGCGGGTGCTCGACTACATCCGTGACGCCGCCGAGATCTACCGGCAGTCGTTCGCGACGATCCGCGCCGAGGCAAACCTGTCGCGCTTTCCTGACGATGTGTCGCGGGTGGTGGTCCGGCTGATCCACACCTGCGGCCAGGTGGATGTCGCCGATCAGGTGTCCTACAGCGCGGACGTGGTGGCCCGTACGCACGCCGCTTTGGCGGCGGGTGCCCCGGTGCTCTGCGACTCGTCGATGGTGGCGGCCGGGATCACGCGGTCGCGGCTGCCCGCGGACAACGAGGTGGTCTCGCTGGTGGCCGACCCCAAGGCGCCCGAGATGGCCGCGAAGCTGGGCAGCACCCGCTCCGCGGCAGCCGTCGATCTGTGGGCCGATCGCCTCGGCGGTGCGGTGGTCGCCATCGGCAATGCACCAACCGCACTGTTCCGGTTGCTGGAACTGCTCGACGAGGGCGCTCCGGTGCCGGCGGCAGTACTGGGCGGGCCGGTCGGATTCGTCGGGTCGGCACAGTCCAAGGACGAGCTGATCGCGCGCCCACGGGGCATGTCCTACCTGGTGGTGACCGGCCGGCGCGGTGGCAGCGCGATGGCCGCGGCAGCCGTGAATGCGATTGCGAGTGAACAGGAATGACGAGCGAGACCAAGCGCGGAACTCTCTACGGCGTCGGGTTGGGCCCGGGTGATCCGGAGCTGGTGACGGTGAAGGCCGCCCGGCTGATCGGCGCGGCCGACGTGGTGGCGTATCACAGTGCCAAGCACGGGCACAGCATCGCCAGGGGCATCGCCGAGCCGTACCTGCGTGAGGGTCAGCTCGAGGAACACCTGGTCTATCCCGTCACGACCGAAACGACCGAACATCCCGGCGGGTACGTCGGCGCCATGGAAGATTTCTACGCCGCCGCAGCCGAGCGGATCGCCGCTCACCTGGAGGCGGGCCGCGACGTGGCGCTGCTGGCCGAGGGCGATCCGCTGTTCTACAGCTCCTACATGCACATGCACACACGCCTGACCGAGCGGTTCCACGCCGTCATCGTCCCCGGCGTCACCTCGGTGAGTGCGGCCTCGGCGGCCACCGGCACCCCGCTGGTGCAGGGCGACGACGTCTTGACGATCCTGCCCGGCACCCTGCCGACGGCGGAGCTGGAACGCCGTCTGGCCGATACCGACGCGGCCGTCGTGCTCAAGCTGGGCCGGTCCTACACGCGGGTGCGTGAGGCACTCGAATCGACCGGCCGCCTGGATGAGGCGTACTACGTCGAGCGGGCCAGCACCGAGCGGCAGCGGGTGTCGCCGGCCCGCGAGGTCGGCAGCGCGTCCACCGAGACCAAGGTGCCGTACTTCTCGCTGGCGATGGTTCCGGGCCGGTCGCGGTCCACCGAACCGCAGGGCAGTGTGGTGGTGGTCGGCCTCGGTCCGGGCGACTCCGACTGGATGACCCCGCAGAGCCGCCGCGAGCTCGCCGCCGCCACGGACCTGATCGGTTACGGCCCGTATCTCGACCGCGTCGGGGCCCGCGCCGGGCAACACCACCATCCGAGCGACAACACCGACGAGCCGGCCCGCGCGCAGCTGGCCTGCAAGCTGGCCCAGGAAGGCCGGACGGTCGCCGTCGTGTCCTCCGGTGATCCGGGCGTGTTCGCGATGGCCACCGCGGTTCTCGAAGAGGCCAAGCAGTGGCCCGGCGTGCAGGTCCGGGTGATCCCCGCGATGACGGCGGCCCAGGCCGTCGCCAGCCGGGTCGGCGCCCCGCTCGGCCACGACTATGCGGTGATCTCGCTGTCCGACCGGCTCAAGCCGTGGGACGTCATCGTCGAACGTCTGAGGGCTGCGGCCAAGGCCGATCTGGCGCTGGCGATCTACAACCCGGCCTCCAAGACCCGCACCTGGCAGGTGGGCGCGATGCGCGAACTGCTGCTGGAGTACCGCGATCCCAGCACCCCGGTGATCGTCGCGCGCGCGGTGTCGGGCGCCCAGCCCGGCGCGGGCGAACGGGTGACCGTGGTGCGACTGGCCGATCTGGATCCGGCCCAGGTGGACATGCGCACCATGCTGATCATCGGGTCGTCGCAGACGCAGTGGTACAGCGATGTCGACGGCGATCGGGTGTTCACCCCGCGGCATTACCCGGCCTGATCTGTCCGCCGGCCTCCCGCACCGGTTTTCGCGGTGCGGCTAGGGTCGCGGGATGAGTGCACGCCCGGCGGTGGACCGCCTCGTCATGTACAAGCACGGTGTGGCCTATGTCAGCCGCAGCGGGCCCGTCGACGGTGACTTCGAGCTGACGTTTCGCCGCGACGACATGAAAGACGTGCTGAAGTCCCTGTCGGTCGAGATCACGGGCGGCCAGGCGTCGATGGGCACGGTCGCGTTCGACAGCCCGACCGATCCACGCACCGAGCTGGCCGACCGGAACCTGCTGCTGGAGCCGGGCGGAGCCCTCCTAGGACTCATCGAGGCCCTGCGGGGCCGCGCCGTCGAGGTCCGCTGCGGCGACCGCCGTCACCACGGCGAGGTCATCGGGCTCGACGACTCCGGCGAGAACCGCCGCCTCCTGGTGCTGCGCACCGACGCCGGTGCGGTGAACCTGGTCGATCTCGCCGACGCCGAACGGGTCGACCTCGTCGAGGATCCGTCACGCGCCGACCTGGCCTATCTGATCGACCGCTCCCGGGCCGCGACCGCGGGCCAGGATTGCCAGGTGACGGTGCAGATCCGGGGCTGGGCCGAGCAGGCCCGGCTGTCCTACATCGTGCCGGCACCCATGTGGCGGGTCTCGTATCGATTGGTGCGTGACGGTGAGGCGTTGGTGGTGGCGGCCATGGGCATCGTGCACAACCCGATCGACGAGGACCTCACCGACGTCTCGCTGACTTTGACCACCGGACAACCGATCTCGTTCGACATCGACCTCTACCACGGCAGGAAGGTACGGCGGGCCGTCGTCCAGGAGCCCGAACGGGTCGCCATCGACCGGGCAACCCGGAGCGTCGCCCGCGGAATGCCGGCCCCGGCCGCGATGCCGAAGGCCGACGGCGCCTTCGACGCCTACGTGGACGCGGTGGCCGACGTCGAAACCGCCGACAGCGGTGAGTATTTCGAGTACCGGTTGACGGCTCCGGTGTCGCTGAAGCGGGGCGGGGCCGCGATGGTGCCGTTGGCGGTGTCCCCGGTCGACGGCGTCCGCCGCGAGCTCGTCTGGCGGGACGGTGCACCGGCCCCCGACGTGGTGCTGGCCTTCACCAACAACACCGGCGTGGTGTTGGAAGAGGGGCCCGCCGTCATCTACGAACGCGACGGCCACCAGCAGGACAGCTACGCCGGCGAGGCCATGGTGCCGTTCACCGCCCGCGACGCCAAGGTGCGGCTGGCGTTCGCCAAGGATCTCGCGGTGCGCTGCCGCAGCACGAGCACCGCGGACACGGTGACGGCGCGGGTGCGCCTGGCCGCTGACGCCGTGGTCGAGGAGCAGCGCGTCGAGAAGCGCTACACGCTGCGCGCCGAGAACGACCACGACGACGCCGTCGACGTCATCTTCGAACTCCGCCGGGTCCGTGGGCACGGGATCACCCCGTTGGACGGCGTCGCCGACGTCGACGACGACGGGCGCTGGCACCGGATCCGGGTTTCGGTGCCCGGGCACGGCGCCGTGGAAGGCACCGTGCTGGAAACCTGGCCGGTCTACAGCCAGATCGACTATCAGGAGCTCTCGCCCCGTCAGTTGGAGGAATGGCTCGCCGGCCGGTCGCTGGACGCGTCCACGGTGAACGAACTGTCCGGCGTACTACGGCGCTGGGAGCAGGCCGGCCGGCTCGACGCCGAACGCGAACGCCTCGAATCCGCCCGCGCCGAGGAGTACGCCGCGCAAAGCCGCATCACCGAACAGCTCACGGTGCTCGGCTCCGACGGCCCGGAAGGTGACCTGCGGCGTCGCCAGGTCGAGCAGCTCGAGGAACTGCAAGGACGCGTCAATGCGCTCGACATGCAGGTCCGTGGCTTGCGTGAGGAGGCCGAAGCCGCCCGCGCGGCCGCCTCCGAGGAACTGCGACGGCTGATCGACCGGGACTGACTTCTGTCGACAAACATTGACGACTGTCAGAATCGCGATTAGTGTCCGGCGTCACACCATGGAGATGGGAGACCCGTGGCGCAGCATGGTGCAAGCGTTCGGTCGCCAGTCGACCGACGTCAACCGCAACGCAGCGATCAGCGGCGTACCGCGATCCTTGAGGCGCTCAACGAGCACCTGCAGAAGACCGGGTTCGACGCGCTGAACATCGCCGAGGTGGCGCGGCAGGCCGGCGTAGGCCGCTCGGCGTTCTACTTCTACTTCGAGAACAAGGCCGCGGCCGTTGCCGCCCTGGTCGAGCCCATGTACGAGGCGTTGTTCGCCGCCAACAACATCCTGGCCGACACCACCCGGCCGCCGCGCGACCGCGTCCACGACACGCTCGAGGCCGTGCTGCAGACCGCCGAGGATCACCGCTATCTGGTGCGGGCCATGTTGGAGGCCCGCGGATCGAGCGGTGCCGTCCGCGAACTGTGGGACGGGGCAAGAGAATCCTTCGTCCCCACCGTCACCGCGGTGATCACCGACGACCGGGCCGCAGGCCGTGCCCCCGACGGCACCGATGCGGCGGTGCTGGCGAACCTGCTCATGGAATTCAACGATCGACTCGTCGAACGATTCATCGTCGGCGGGCCCCTGTCGCGACAACAGCTGCTGGAAGGTGCGGAGGCAATGTGGATGGGTGCGATTTACGGAACACCGCAGTGACCGCGACAGATTCGATGCCCAAGGCCATCCCGAGCACGCCCGCCGAGGTGACCCCGGCGTGGTTGTCGACGGTGCTGGGCGCCGACATCGCGTCGGTAAAGACCGCGCCGATCGGCACCGGCCAGACCGGTGCCACCTACCGGGTCTCGGTCACCTACCGGGGTGACGCCGGACTGCCGGAAACCTTCGCGGTCAAGCTGCCGTCGCAGGACGAGACGGTGCGCGATCGCGTCACCATCGGCTACCGATCCGAGCACGCCTTCTACACCGACGTCGCCGGCCACGTACAGATCCCGGTGCCGCACTGTCATCATTGCGAAATCGCAGCCGAGGGAGCTGATTTCGTCCTCCTCCTGGCCGACATGGCACCGGCCGAACAGGGCGATCAGATCGCCGGGTGCACGCCGGACGAGGCTACGCTCGCCGTGCTGGCGCTGGCCGATCTGCACGGGCCGACGTGGGCCGACCCGCAGTGGGCGAACTTCCCCGGGATCGCGATGCCGAAACCGGAACCCGACTCCGCCAAGGGATTCGGTGACGTCGCCAAGATGGCGGCCGACATCACCCTGGACAAGCTCGGCGGCCGGCTCAGTGCCGAGGATCAGGACACCATGCGCGCGGCGATGTCGATGGTCACGCCATGGCTGCTGGCCGAACCGGACCGATTCGCCATCCTGCACGGCGACTACCGCCTGGACAACATGTTGTTCGACCCCGACCGGACCCGGATCACCGTGGTGGACTGGCAGACCCTGGGCTCCGGCCTGCCGGCCCGCGACCTTTCGTATTTCACCGCGACCAGCCTGGACCCGGCCGTCCGGGCCTCGGTCGAGGCCGGCCTGGTCGGGACCTACCACGACCGGCTGCTGTCCCACGGTGTCACCGGATACGATCGCGAAACCTGTTGGCAGGACTACCGTCTGGGCATGCTGCAGGCGCCGCTGATCACCGTTCTCGGCACCGCGTTCGCCAACTCGACCGAACGCGGGGACGACATGATGGTGGTGATGGCGCAGCGCGGCTGTCAGGCTATCCGCGAGCTCGGGACGCTGGAGCTGATCAGCGCCTGACCCAGGCCACCGCATCCTCGACCGTCGTCACCGTGTGCACCCCGGGCGGCAGCGGCGGACGGTCCACCATCACCACCGGCACCCCCGCGGTTTCGGCGGCACGCAGCTTGGGCTCGGTCATCGCGCCGCCGCTGTTCTTGGTCACCAGCGCGTCGATGCGGTGTTCCCGCAGCAGTGCCAGCTCACCGTCGTAGTCATACGGGCCGCGCGACAGCAGCAGCTCATGATCCGCCGGCAGGGTGTCGGCGTCCGGTGGCGTGACCGCACGGACCAGGAACCACGCGTCGACGTCTTTGAAGGCCGTCGTCCCGGAACGTCCGGTGGTGAGGAAGACGCGCGAGTAGCCATTGGCCGCTACGGTTTCGGCCGCTTCGCGGTCCGAGCCCACCACGATCGCGGCTCCCGGTGCCCAGGCCGGCCGGGCCAGCACCAGGTGCGGCAGTCCGAGTTCTGCGCACACCTGCGCTGCGTTCGCTGTGATGGTGGCCGCGAAGGGATGGGTGGCGTCCACCACCGCGTCGACATGCTCGTCGACCAGCCACTGCCGCATCCCGTCCACCCCGCCGAACCCACCGATGCGCACCGGCCCGACGGGTAACGCCGGGTCCGGTACCCGGCCGGCCAGCGAGCTGATCACCTGGACGTCTGGATGCAGGGCCGCGGCCAGGGCGCGGGCCTCCCCCGTGCCGCCGAGCAGCAGAACCTTCATCAGTGGGTGGCTCCGCGCCGCCGCCCCGACGAGTACAGGTAGCTGTCGGAGAATCCCTCGGCGGCAAGCACGTCGCCGATGACGATCACCGCGGTCTTGGTCACCGCGGCCGCATGCATCTTCTCGGCGATGTCGGCGAGCGTGCCACGCAACACGATCTCCTGCGGCCAGCTGGCGAATGCCACCACTGCGCACGGGGTTTCGGGGCGGTATCCGCCGTCGATGAGCTGCGGGACGATGTTGTCGATCTGCGCGGCGGCCAGGTGCAGCACCAGCGTCGCCCCCGGCGCCGACAGGGTGCGCAGATCCTCGCCCTCGGGCATCGCCGTAGACAGAGTGGCCACCCGCGACAGGGTGACCGTCTGAGCGACGCCGGGGACGGTGAGCTCGCGGCCCAGCGTGGCGGCCACCGCGGCGAATGCCGGTACGCCGGGCACGATCTCGTACCCGATGCCCAGTTCGTCGAGCCGACGGCACTGCTCGGCCAGCGCACTGTAGATCGACGGGTCGCCGGAATGTAGCCGCGCCACGTCCAGACCCGCCCGGTCTGCGGCAACCACCTCGTCGATGATCTGGTCGAGGTTCAGGGGCCCGGTGTCGACCACCTTCGCATCGGCCGGACACAACGCCAACAGATCGTCGGGCATGATCGACCCGGCATAGAGACATACCGGGCAGCTACCGAGTAGCCGCGCACCGCGCACGGTGATGAGATCAGCGGCGCCCGGGCCGGCCCCGATGAAGTAGACCGTCATCGCTTCACCACCGACCATTGGGTGACCGGCAGCGCAGGGCGCCATCCGGTGAACCCGCCGATCGCACCACCCTGATAGTGCTGATACCGCCGCACCTCGCCGCCTTCCTTCGAATACCACTGCGCCACAACCGCTTCTGACTCCAGCGTGACCGCGTTGACCACCAGCCGCCCACCGGAAGGCAGCCGGTCGAAGCAGGCCTGCACCAGCCCGGGTTGGGTGACACCGCCGCCGATGAAGATCACGTCGGGCTCAGGCGCCCCGTCAAGAGACTCGGGCGCGCCGCCGCGCACCTCCACCCGGACCCCGAAAGCCGTGACATTGCCGACGATCCGCTCGCGGCGCTGCTCGTCACGTTCGAATGCCACTGCCGCACAACCCGGTGCGCTGCGCGACCATTCGACCGCGATGCTTCCTGAGCCCGAGCCGACATCCCACAGCAGTTCCCCGGGCCGCGGCCCCAGTGCGGCCAGGGTGACCGCCCGGACGGACTGCTTGGTCAGTTGCCCGTCGTGGGCGAACGCCTCGTCCGGCAGCGCCTGGGCTCGCCGCTCGTCGGGAAGGTAGGTCACCGCCACCACGTTGAGATCGTCCACATCCACGGGGCCGGCCGACGCCCAGTCCCGGGCGGTGCCGTCGTGGCGGCGCTCCCCCGGCCCGCCCAATTGCTCCAGCACGGTCAATTCCGAATCGCCCCGGCCGGATTCGCTGAGCAGCCGGGCCAGCGTCGCCGGGGTCTGCGCATCGCGGGACAGCACGACCGCTCGGCCGCCGCGGCGCACCGCGGTGTGGGGTGCCGAGGTGACCAGACTGATCACCTCGGTGTCGGGCACGGTCCAGCCCATGCGGGCGCAGGCCAGCGTCACACACGACACGTGCGGCAGCACCCGTACGCGCTCGGCGCCGAACAACCTGATCAGCGTCGCGCCGATGCCGTGCAACATCGGATCGCCACTCGCCACCACGTGCACGTCGCCGTCGCCGAACAAATCCGGCAGCGCGGGCAGCATCGGCGACGGCCATTCGCGACGGTCGGAGGTCACGCTCGCATCCAGCAGCTCCAGTTGTCGTGGCGAGCCGTACACCACGGTGGCGTTCGCCAACTCGTCGCGGGAGGTCTGTGACAACCCGGCCATCCCGTCGGCCCCGATGCCGACCACGGTGATCGCCCCCGTCATCGGGGCATCCTGCGCCAGACTGCCCGCGGCACGAACCGCGTCACGAAGATCATCGGCCGGATCACCCACGGCACCCACACCGCACGCTTGCCCTTGCGCAACGCCCTGGCGGCGGCGTCGGCCACCTGGGCGGGCGTGCTGGAGAACGGAGCCGGCTCCATCCCCTCGGTCATCCGGCCGATGACGAACCCGGGCCGCACGATCAGCAGCTGCACGCCGGTCCCGTGCAGGGCATCGGTCAGCCCGGAGGCGAACGCATCCAGACCGGATTTCGCCGAACCGTAGACGTAGTTGGCGCGCCGGGCTCGCGCTCCGGCGATCGAGGAGAACACCACCAGCCGGCCCCGGTCTGCGGCACGCATGCGGGCGGCCAGCACGGTGAGCAGGCTGACCTGGGCCACGTAGTCGGTGTGCACGACGGCCACGGCATGGGCCGCGTCCACCTCGGCCCGGTCTTGATCGCCCAGCACGCCGAAGGCCAGCACCGCGGTGTCGATCGGCCCGTGGGCGGCTTCGAGCTCGTCGACCAGCCGGGCGTGGCCCGCGACGAGGTCGGCGTCGAACTCGGCGGTGTGGACCGCGGCGGCCCCGGCCGCCTGCACCGCCGCGACCTGCTCGACGAGTTGATCGGTGCGGCGGGCGGCCAGCACGACAACTGCCCCGGCGGCGAGCCGAACCGCGAGTTCGACGCCGATCTCGCTGCGGCCGCCGAAAATCACCACGACACGACGATCCGTGCCGGCCGTGTCAGCCGTGTCCTCCATGGCAGCGATTATGTCCTGCGCTAGCGTGGACCCCGATGGCTACATCTCGTGGCAGGGCAACCACCAAGCTCACCAATGACGCGTTGGCGTTTCTCACAGAACGTCATCTGGCGATGCTGACCACGCTGCGCTCGGACAATTCCCCGCATGTCGTGGCGGTGGGTTTCACCTTCGATCCCAAGACACACATCGCGCGGGTCATCACCAACGGCGGCTCGCAGAAGGCGGTGAACGCGCAGGAGCGCGGCATCGCGGTGCTCAGTCAGGTCGACGGTGCCCGCTGGCTGTCACTCGAAGGCAAGTCCACGGTGAGCAGTGAGCCCGACGCGGTGCGCGATGCCGAGCTGCGTTACGCCCAGCGCTACCGCACCCCGCGGGTGAACCCCCGCCGCGTGGTGATCGAGGTGCGCATCGAGCGGGTGTTGGGCTCCTCGGAGCTGTTGGACCGCAGCGAGGGCTAGTTCACCGGCACCACGACGAGCTCGTGCGGCTGGTTGTTGACCGACGACGCGCCGTCTTCGGTGACCACCACGATGTCCTCGATCCGGGCGCCCCACTGGCCCGGGAAATACACCCCGGGCTCCACGCTGAACGCCATCCCGGCCTCCAGCGGCAGGGTGTTGCCGGCCACGATGTAGGGCTCCTCGTGCACCGACAGCCCGATGCCGTGCCCGGTGCGGTGCACGAACGCCTCGGCCAGGCCCTCGGCGGCCAGCACGTCACGGGCGGCCGCGTCGACCTGTTCGGCAGTCACCCCGGGGCGCACCGCCGCGACAGCCGCCTGCTGGGCCCGCTGCAGCACCGCGTAGCGACGGGCCACCTCCGGATCCGGCTCGCCGATGCTGTAGGTGCGGGTGGAGTCGGAGTTGTAGCCGGGCTCGTACGGCCCACCGATGTCGACGACGACGATGTCGCCGGTGCTCAGCTCACGATCCGAGCATTCGTGGTGCGGGTCGGCGCCATTGGGCCCGGAGCCGACGATGATGAACGCCACCTCTGAATGCCCCTCGGAGACAATGGCTTCGGCGATGTCAGCGGCGACGTCGGCCTCGGTGCGGCCGGGCACCAGGAACTCGGGTACCCGGGCATGGACCCGGTCGATCGCCGCGCCGGCCTTGCGCAGCGCATCGATCTCGGCGGGGTCTTTGATCATCCGCAGCCGCCGCAGCACGTCGGTGGCCAGCACCGGAACCACCCCGACCAGGTCGGCGAGCGGCAGCAGGTGCAGTGCGGGCATGGCGTCCGTCACCGCGACGGCCCGGCCCGGTCCGCCGAGGGCGTCGGCGACCATCTGGTACGGGTTCTCGCCGTCCACCCAATCGCGCACCGTCACACCGAGTTCGGTGACCGCCGATTCGCGCAGCGCAGCCAATTCCAGTCGCGGCACCACGATGGTCGGAGTCCCCTCGGCCGGCAGGACCAGCGCCGTCAGCCGTTCGAAGGTCTGAGCCCGCGAGCCGACGAGGTACCGGAGGTCATAGCCCGGGGTGATGACCAGGCCGGCCAGACCCGCATCCGCTGCGGCTGACGCGGCCGCCGACAGGCGGTGGGCGTAGACATCGGTCGAGAAGCGCAAGGTGGCCATGACGACGAGGCTAACGCGTCGGGCTGCCACTCTCGCGTGACAGTCGGCGCGACCCGATACTGTCGCTGGAATGCTGCGTGATATCCGTGATCTCGCCGACGATCCCGACGCATACGCCGCCGAACTGCGCAGCCGGTGGGGTGGCCTGCTGAGCTACCGGTATCTCGGCCGCTCGTATTCCTCGATGGACCTGGGCCCCGTCGACGACACCGTGACGCTGCGACGCGACATGCGCAATCCCCGCGGCGGCCTGCTGCTTGCGGTGCTGGGCATCTCGTCGCCCGACAGCGGCGGCGTCAGTGACCTGGAAGCCGTGCCCAACCCCGTCATCCACTCTTGCCAGGTGCTCGACCCCGGCGTGGATGTCGCCCGTATCCGGGTGGACACCGAGGTGCTCAAGCAGGGCAGACAACTGGCCTACAGCCGGTCGGTGATCGTCGACGCCGACAATCCGCGGCGCGTCATCGCCCTCACCGAGGGCCAGGGCATCTCGATCGGCTCACCGCCGGAGGGCCTGGAGAAGATGCCCGTCGACCCGATCGACATCGTGGACGGGCCGGATCTGCCGCCGCTGTGGCAGGTGTTCGGCGGACGCAGACGCGCCGACGGGCATTGGGCGCTGCCGGAGCTGGCCGTCGAGGTGGCCTCACCGGACGCCGCGCTGCACATCGGTCCGCAGTTCGTGATCTTGGAGACGGCCGCCGCCGACGCGGCCGCGAACACGGTCGGTACCGATGCGCTGCAAGGCCTTTCGTCGCATGTAATGTTCCTGGCGCGCGGCAAGGCCGGCCCATTCCGGGTCGACACCCAGGTACTGTCCGGCGCGGGCGGCACCATCGCAGTTCGCGCCACCCTGCACGACGAGGGCGCCGGCGGCAAGGCGGTCACCGCGGCCTCGTACGTTTTCGGGATGGAGGAGAAGACCCAGTGAGCGACCCTGTTCTGCTGCTCGACGGTGCCAGCATGTGGTTCCGCTCATACTTCGGTGTGCCGTCGTCGATCAAGGCTCCGGACGGCCGGCCCGTGAACGCGGTGCGCGGCTTCCTGGATTCGATCGCCACCTTGGTGACCCGGGAACGGCCACGCCGGCTGGTGGTGTGCCGTGACGACGACTGGCGGCCGCAGTGGCGCGTCGACCTGGTGCCGTCCTACAAGGCGCACCGGGTCGAGGAGCCCCGGCCCGACGGCGTCCCCGATGTCGAAGAAGTTCCCGACGAACTCACGCCGCAGGTCGACATGATCATGGAGTTGCTCGACGCATTCGGCATCGCCACGGCCGGGGCGCCCGGGTTCGAGGCCGACGACGTGCTCGGCACCCTGGCCACGCGGGAGCAGCACGATCCGGTGGTGGTGGTCAGCGGCGACCGCGACCTGCTGCAACTGGTGCGCGACGAACCCGCGCCCCCGGTCCGGGTGCTCTACATCGGCCGCGGGCTGGCGAAGGCGACGAAGTTCGGGCCGGCCGAAGTCGCCGAGACCTACGCGGTGCCGGTCGACCGGGCCGGGCAGGCCTACGCGGAGCTGGCGCTGTTGCGCGGTGACCCGTCCGACGGGCTGCCCGGGGTCGCGGGCATAGGAGAGAAGACGGCCGCCACGCTGCTGGCCCGGCACGGGTCGCTCCAGGGCATCCAGGCCGCCGCCGAGGACCCGAAATCGTCACTGTCCAAAGCGCATCGGGCCAAACTGCTGGCCGCGGTCGACTACATCGCCGCCGCCGAACCCGTGGTGCGGGTGGCCACCGATGCGCCCGTGACGTTCTCGACCGAGACCGACGAGCTGCCGCTGGCCGCCGGCGACCCGGCCCGGGTCGCCGAACTGGCCGCGGCCTACGGAGTGAGCTCGTCGATCAGCCGGTTGCAGTCGGCACTGGACCAACTGCCCGGCGTCTGATCGAACGGCCTACTTGGGTCGGCCGACCTCGTAGGTGCCCTTGTCGTCCTTGAACGTCACCGTGACCTTGCGCTTGGTGCCGTCGATCGACACCTCGCAGTCGAAGGTCCCGTCCTTCTCGACCTTCGGGTTCTCACCGCCGTTGCAGCTGACGTTGGTCACCTTGGTGGCGCCGTAGCCGTTGGTCTTGTCGGTCAGGATCTGCTCGACGCCGCTCTCGGCCTTGTTGATGTCGAGCTTGGTGGTCACCGCCCAACCCGGCAGCCAGAACGCCGTCACCGCGAGGACCACCAGCAACAGGGCCGCCACGGCGCCGACGATGATCACCAGCGAACGCTTCGACCCCGCCTCGGCACCCGGCGCGCCATACGGCCCGAACTGGCCCGGCTGACCGTATTGCCCCGGCTGGCCGTACTGCGGGGGCTGACCGGGCTGGCCCGGCTGACCGAACTGCGGCGGCTGGCCCGGCTGGCCGTACTGGGGTTGCTGCCCGTAACCGGGAACCTGGCCGTACTGCGGCTGGCCGGGCGGCGGGTAGGCCTGCTGACCGTACTGCTCGGTGCCGGGGTACTGCGGCTGCTGCGGCTGCGAGTAATCCGGCTGGGACGGCGGAGGGTACGACGGGTACTGCTGCTGGGTGTAGGCCGGGGCCTGCCACGTCGGGGCCTGCGCCGTGGCGTCGTCGGAACCGGGTGTCGGCGGCTGCCATGCCTCAGCGCCCGAAGGCTGCTCCCCCCCGGGCTCAGGCTGCTGACCGGGCCACTGCTGTCCCTGGTCAGATCCCTGCGGTCCGCTCATGGTTCTCCTTGATCCTGTTCGGTATCGCCAGCAACACCCTACCCCGCATCAACAGCAACAACACCGCGCCGAACATCCTTCACAGCGCGTTTCGCGGTGTTGCGTAGCGCTGGAGTGGGTGCGGCGTTGCGCACCTGGTCGAGCAGATCGAGCACCTGGCGGCACCAACGGACGAAATCGCCGGCGGGCAACGCCGAGCCGTTCACCTCAGAGGCGGCCAATGCAGCAGCCAGATCACCGGTGGTGGCCCACCGGTAGACGGCGGTGACGAATCCTTCGTCGGGTTCGCGGCTCGGGGCCAGGCGGTGCCGTTGCTCGTCGCCGCGCAGATCCGCCGACACCCGACGGGTCTGGGCCAGCGCGCGACGCAGGCCCGCGGTCGGGACGTCTACTCCCACCACCCCGCCGGCGGCGTCCCCGCGCGACTCGAACAGCACGGCCGAGAGCACCGCGGCCAACTCCGCCGGCTGCAGCCCTTCCCAGTGGCCGGCCCGCAGGCATTCGGCCACCAGCAGATCGCTCTCGCTGTAGATGCGGGCGAGCAGCCGGCCCGCGTCGGTGACCCGCGGTTGACCCGAGTGCGCCTCGATGAACCCGCGTTCGGTCAACAACGCCACGATCCGGTCGAACGTGCGGGCCAGCGAGTTGGTCGCCGCGTTCACCTTCTGCTGAACCTGGGCGTTGTCACGTTCGATGCGTAGATACCGCTCCGCGATCCGGGCCTTGTCCTCGCGGTCGGGTAGCTGGTGGGCGGGGTGGTGGCGCAATTCCTGGCGCAGACCGGCCAGTTCGGGATCCACGTCGCGGTCCGGCGCCTTGGCGCCCCGGCTTGCGCGTTTCGACGGCAGCGCGAGGTCGGCCGCGGCGGCCCGCAACGCGGACGCCAGATCGCGGCGCACCCGCGGCTGCCGGTGTTCGACCCGTTTGGGCAGGGTCATCGCACCCAGTGGGTCCGAAGCGCCCGAGTAGTCGGCCGACGAGATCCGGCCGGCCCACCGGTGTTCGGTGAGCACCAGCGGCCGCGGGTCATCGCTGTCGCGTGCCGCGGGCTCGAGCACCACCGCCAGCCCGCCGCGGCGCCCCTGGGTGATGGTGATGATGTCGCCGCGGCGCAATGCCGCCAGCGCATCGGTGGCGGCCCTGCGGCGTTGCAGCCGCGACGCCCGCGACTGCGCGCGTTCGCGTTCGCCGATCTTGGTTCGCAATCGGACGTAGTCGAGGATCGGCGCGTCGTTGCCGCCGAGTTCGGCGGCCAGTTCGCCGAGCATCCGCTCGCCGCGTGCGATCCCGCGCACCAGTCCGACCACCGACCGGTCGGCCTGGTACTGGGCGAAGGACCGTTCCAGTAGTTTGCGGGCCTGTTCGGGCCCCATCTGCTGGACCAGGTTGATGGTCATGTTGTAGCTGGGCGAGAACGAGCTGCGCAGCGGGAAGGTGCGGGTCGAGGCCAGCCCGGCCACCTCGGCGGGTTCGGCGTTGCTGTCGTCGGGCCGCCACAGCACCACGGCGTGGCCTTCGACGTCGATACCGCGCCGCCCGGCCCGGCCGGTCAGCTGGGTGTACTCCCCCGGGGTCAACGGCACGTGCTGCTCGCCGTTGAACTTCACCAGCCGCTCGAGCACCACGGTGCGGGCGGGCATGTTGATGCCCAGCGCCAGGGTCTCGGTCGCGAACACCGCCTTGACCAGGCCCGCCGTGAACAACTCTTCGACGGTGTGCCGGAACACCGGCAGCATGCCGGCGTGGTGGGCGGCCAGACCACGCAACAGTCCTTCGCGCCACTGGTGGTAATCCAGCACGATCAGATCGGATTCGGCCAGATCGGCGCAGCGCCGGTCGATGATCGTCGCGATCCGGCCGCGCTCCTCGTCGGTGGTCAGCCGCAGCGGTGCCCGCAGGCACTGCTGGACCGCGGCGTCACACCCGGCCCGGGAGAACACGAACGTGATGGCCGGCAACAGGCCGGCGCCGTCGAGGGTGGCGATCACGTCCGGGCGGCTGGGCGGCCGGTAGAGCTGCGGCCGGCCGCCGCCCCGTCCCCGTCCTCGCGGCTGCCAGTCGGCCAGCCGATCGGCCTCGCGCCGATGGCTGATGTGGCGCAACAGGTCCGGGTCCACCAGGCTCGATGTCCCCGCCGGGGCGGCTCCGCCAGGACTTCCGGTGCCCTCGAACAGGTCGAACAGCCGCCTGCCGACCAGCATGTGCTGCGACAACGGAACGGGGCGGTGCTCGTCGACGACGACGGTGGTGTCGCCACGCACGGTCTGGATCCAGCCGCCGAATTCCTCGGCGTTGCTGACGGTCGCGGACAGGCTGACCAGCAGCACGTCCTCGGGCAGGTGCAGGATGACCTCTTCCCACACCGCACCGCGCATCCGGTCGGCCAGGAAGTGCACTTCGTCCATCACTACATAGGAAAGTCCTTGCAGCGCAGGGGAATTCGCATACAGCATGTTGCGCAGCACTTCGGTGGTCATCACCACGATGTCGGCATCACCGTTGATGGACTGGTCACCGGTGAGCAACCCGATCTTGTCGGCTCCGTAGCGGGCCACCAGGTCGTTGTGCTTCTGGTTGCTCAGCGCCTTGATCGGCGTGGTGTAGAAGCACTTCCCACCGGCCGCCAAGGCCAGGTGCACGGCGAACTCACCCACGACCGTCTTGCCCGCACCGGTGGGCGCACACACCAGCACACCGTGCCCGCCCTCCAGCGCGCGGCAGGCACGCAACTGGAAATCGTCGAGGGTGAACGGATATTCGGCGGTGAACCTGGTCAGCTCACCGCCGGCGGAACCGTCGGCCTCAGGTGGCATCGTCGTCGATGTCGATCCGCGACGGCACCGAATCCGGCGCGGTGACCGGGTCCGGTCTCGGCACCGGTTCGACCGTCGGTATCGGCGCCGCCTCGTCCTCGGGCACCTCCAGCGCCTCGCGCCGGGCCTTGCGTTTGTCGTTGATCCGCGCCACTTGGATGGCGAACTCCAGCAGGAGGCTGAGCGCGCAGGCCAGCGCCAGCATCGTGAACGGGTCCGACCCCGGGGTGGCGAACGCCGCGAACACGAACAATCCGAAGATCAATCCGCGGCGCCAGGCCTTGAGGCGCTCGTAGGTGAGCATGCCGACGAGGTTGAGCATGATGATCAGCAGCGGGAACTCGAAGCTGATGCCGAACACCAACAGCAGGTTGATCAGGAACCCGAAGTACTGGTCGCCCGACAGCGCGGTGACCTGGACATCGCTGCCGACGGTGAGCAGGAAGCCCAGGGCGGTGGCCAGCACCACGTACGCCAGGACCGCGCCGGCGATGAACAGCAGGGCGCCGAGGCCGACGAACGCCATCGCGAAGCGGCGTTCCTTCTTGTACAGGCCGGGCGTGATGAATGCCCACAGCTGGTAGAGCCACACCGGGCAGGCCAGCACCAGCCCGGCCGCCAGCCCCACCTTGAGGCGCAGCATGAACTGGTCGAACGGGCCGGTGGCCAGCAGGCGGCACTCGCCGTCGGGAGCGATGGTCGCGCGCGCCGACTCCGGCAGCGCACAGTACGGGCCGCGAAGCCATTCCCCCAGGCTGTGGAAGCCGAAGAAGCCGTGGGTGTACCAGAGGAAGCCGAAGATCGTCGTCAGCAGCACGGCCGCCACCGCAATCAGCAGCCGGTTGCGCAGTTCGTGCAGGTGGTCGACCAACGACATGGTGCCGTCGGGATTGACCCGCGAACGGCGGCGGCGGGGATCGAGCTTCTTGATGAATCCGGAGGTCACGGGCGTGTTCTAGAGGCCTGGTCGTTGACGCGAAGCGGCACCGCGGGGCGATGACCGCGATCGGTGGCCGGACCGGTCAGGCCGTGTGGCGGTCCGGGGACTGCTCGGGGGCAGGCGCCTCGACACGCTCGGAAGCGATCGGCTTCGCCGGCGGCGCGGTGTCGGCCGAGGAGGCGGAAGAATCCGACTGCATTTCCTTGATCTCGGACTTGAAGATCCGCATCGACTTGCCGAGCGACCGCGCGGCATCCGGCAGCTTCTTGGCGCCGAAAAGCAGCACGAACACCGCGATGACGATGACCCAGTGCCAGGGTTGTAGACCACCCAATTTGGTTACCTCCAGACGTCCGTGCTGAGTCTACCCGCGTGCGCCATCGGCGTCGTAGGCATGCAAGGCCACCGCGTCGTAGACGCGCAATGACTCCCGGGCCGACTCCTGGACCCGCTGCGCCAGTGGCTGCGGTGCCAACACCCGCACGGCCGAACCGAATCCGAGCAGGAATCGGGCCATCCAGTCCGGCGAGGCGTAGGTCATCTCGGCCTCACAGGCACCGTCGGCCAGTTCCCGGACGACTCGCAGCGGGTAATAGTCGAACATCCACGATGCCGAGCGGTCGATCACCAGGGTTGCGGTCGGCAACGACGGGTCGGCGGTCTCGGGGTCGAACAACGACGTGTCGGGGCCCGCCTGCACGGCGGGCGAAGGCGGGGCCGCCGGGTCGTCGAGGAGTTCGGCGGCCATGATGCGGTCGAACCGGAACATCCGGACCGCCTCGGCAGAGCGGCACCAGGCCTCCAGGTAGCTGTTGTCCCCGATCAGCACCACCCGGATCGGGTCGACGGTGCGTGTGGTCAGCGAGTCACGCGAGGCCGAGTGGTACTCCAGGGTGACCGCGCGCCCGTCGCGCACCGCGGCCCGCACCGCGGCGGCCGCACCCGTCTCCTGCGGAGCGATCTCCTCGACGGCCGCGCGTTGGCTACCCGCGGCGGATTCGATCTTGGCGATGGCGCTGCGGGCCGCCTCGGGGTCGACCATGCCCGGCACGTCGACCAGGGTGCGCAGCGCGACCAGGACCCCGGTCGCCTCCGTGGAGGTCAGGCGCAGCGGACGGTCGACGCCCGCGCTGAAGGTCACTTCGACGGTGTCGCCCTCGAAGTCGAAATCGATCAGGTCCCCGGGGCTGTAGCCGGGTAGCCCGCACATCCACAGCTGCCGCAGATCGTCGTCGAGCTGCTTGGCCGTCACCCCCAGATCGGAGGCGGCCTGGGCGCGGGTGACCTTCGGATTGGCCTGGAAGTACGGCACCATGTTGAGCATCCGGACCAGCCGGTTCGACACCTGGCTCATGCGGTGCCCCCAGCATGCGCCCGCAAGCGGGTCACCACATCGTCGCGCAACGACTGAGGTTCCAGCGCGACGGCATCGGCGCCGTAGCTGGCGATCTCCCGGGCCAGCCGGTCCGACATCCCGATGTCGACGGTGATCTCCTCTCCGGCACGCCCACCCAACGTGCGCGGCACGGTCTCGATGGCCTGGCGACGCAGCGCGGTGGCGCGGCCGCCGGCGATCCAGACCCGGGCCTGCTCACCCGTCGGCTGTTCGGCCACGGCACGGGCGACGATGTCCCGCAGATTCACCCCTTCGGGCTTGACGACGGCACCGGCCGGCCCGACGGTGCTCACGTCGGCGTCGATGCGGGAGAGCCGGAACGTCCGGGTGTCATCGCGGCCGCGATCGTGGCCGACGAGGTACCACCGGCCGCGGTGGGTGACCACGCCCCAGGGCTCGACCGTCCGGCTGGTGTGCTCGGCGCTGCGCGAGGCGCGATGACGGAACCGCACGGCGTGCCCGGAATCGATCGCGGACAACAGAATTCGCAAGACCTCCTCGGAGCCGCGCAGCCCCGGCAGCGTCGCGGTCGACGCAATGGCGACATCGGCGCCGTCGGCGTCGACGTCCACGCCCGCGGCGCGCAGCTTCAGCAGCGCGCCCTGAGTGGCGGTGACCAGTTCCGGGGATTGCCACAGTTGGGTGGCCACCGCCACGGCCGCGGCCTCGTCGGCGCTCAACTGCACCGGAGGCAACGCATAGGAATCCCGGTTGATCCGGTAACCCTCGGTCGGATCGAACTTCGACACCCGGCCGGTCTCCAACGGGATGCCCAGATCACGCAACTCGTTCTTGTCACGTTCGAACATCCGGGAGAACGCTTCGTCACTGGGGCTGTCGGCGTACCCGGCCACACTGGCACGGATCTTGTCGGCAGGCAGGAACGACCGGGTGGACAGCAGGGCGATGACAAGGTTCATCAACCGCTCGACTTTGGATACCGCCACGAGAGGAAAGCTTAGGGCCTGATTGCCGCGGATCCGGTCAGCGACGGGGATGGGCGAGAGGTGGCATGCTGAGACGGCGGTGTTGAGCGTTGTGTCCCTCGGCGGCCGGGAGGTGGGCATGCACACGCTGCTGCGCGTCGTGCTGGCGACGGCCGTCGCCTTCAGCACTGTTGCGTGTAATCAGGTGTCGGTCGGTGCGGCGGTGGCCGAACGGGACGCTTTCCCCGATCTGTCCGGCTATCCCCTGGCGGAGGACGTCTACGGCACCGAGAACACTCGCAGGTACTTCAGCGGCGACACCTTCCGCACACCCGATGGCCAGCGTTGTTCGATCAACACCCGCGATTACCTGCACCGGCTCTGGTGTCATGGTCCACGGCCGGACAAGGGCGGCTACTGGGACACGTCGTTCGGACCCGAAACCGCAGCGACCATCACTCCCGGTGACCCTCCGAAAGCGGGCGGTGAGCCCAGTCAGGGCTTCTTTGAACTACCGTCCGGACACAAGATCAATCTCCAGGCGGGCATGGTGTGCGCGGTGGGCGCCGATCCGTCGGTCGGACTGTTTGCATGTCGTGCCGGTGGGCACGGCTTCGTGTTCACCAAGACTTCGACGCGCGTGTTCTGATCCGCCCGCGCGGGCTACATGCTGGCGATCAGGCGCTTGACCCGCTCGTCGACCGATCGGAACGGGTCTTTGCACAGCACGGTCCGCTGCGCCTGGTCGTTGAGCTTGAGATGCACCCAGTCCACCGTGAAATCACGTCCGGCTTCCTGTGCGGCGCTGATGAACTCGCCGCGCAGCTTGGCCCGCGTGGTCTGCGGTGGCGTGTTGACCGCGGCGTCGATCTCCTCGTCGGTGGTGATCCGGGCGGCCAGCCCCTTGCGCTGCAACAGATCGAACACCCCGCGGCCGCGCTTGATGTCGTGGTACGCGAGATCGAGCTGGCTGATCTTCGGGTCGGACAGCTCCATGTTGTAGCGGTCCTGGTAACGCTGGAACAGCTTGCGCTTGATCACCCAGTCGATCTCGGTGTCGACCTTGGCGAAGTCCTGGCTCTCGACCGCGTCGAGTTGACGGCCCCACAGATCGACCACCTGCTCGATCTGGCTGCTCGGCTCACGGGTTTGCAGATACTCCACGGCCCGGCTGTAGTACTCGCGCTGGATGTCGAGTGCGCTGGCCTGCCGACCACCGGCCAACCGGACCGGACGCCGGCCGGTCAGATCGTGGCTGACCTCGCGGATCGCCCGGATCGGGTTGTCCAGGGAGAAATCGCGGAACGGGATGCCGGCCTCGATCATCTCCAGCACCAGCGAGGCGGTGCCCACCTTGAGCATCGTGGTGGCCTCGCACATGTTGGAGTCACCGACGATGACGTGCAACCGGCGGTACTTCTCGGCGTCGGCGTGCGGCTCGTCACGGGTGTTGATGATGGGACGCGATCGGGTGGTCGCCGAGGAGACGCCCTCCCAGATGTGCTCGGCACGCTGGCTCAGGCAGTAGGTGGCGGCCTTCGGCGTCTGCAGCACCTTGCCTGCGCCGCAGATGAGCTGGCGGGTGACCAGGAACGGCAGCAGGACGTCGGAGATCCGGGAGAACTCGCCGGCCCGCACGATCAGGTAGTTCTCGTGGCAGCCGTAGGAGTTGCCCGCCGAGTCGGTGTTGTTCTTGAACAGGTAGATGTCGCCGCCGATGCCCTCGTCGGCCAGGCGCTGCTCGGCGTCGATCAGCAGATCCTCCAGGACGCGCTCGCCGGCGCGGTCGTGGGTGACCAGCTGGGTCAGGTTGTCGCACTCGGCGGTCGCGTACTCGGGGTGGCTGCCCACGTCGAGATACAACCGGGCGCCGTTACGGAGGAACACGTTGGAACTGCGGCCCCACGACACCACCCGCCGGAACAGATAGCGGGCGACCTCGTCGGGACTGAGCCGGCGATGGCCATGGAACGTGCAGGTCACACCGAATTCCGTCTCGATGCCCATGATTCGTCGCTGCACGCCATCGAGCTTACGGGGTGGCTGACGGTAACGGTGGGCAAGCTCGGCCATCGTGTTCGCGGCACTGCCGATCTGGGTCGTTTGACCCTGGTCAGCGGCCGTCAGCGGCATATGGTTTGGGGAGAGAGTCCACGCAAAGGAGTGGTGATGACCCGCTACGAACTACCCGATGTCGCCGACCTGCTCCGCCTCGGTGAGACGCACGAGAACGCCATCACGGTGTACGCGGAAACCGCACCGGGACCCGACGAGCGGGAGAAGAGCCTGTTGACCGCCAAGAGTGCGGTGGACCGGGCACTGCGCACGATCCGCGACTCGGGGGCGCGCCACGCCGTGGAGCAACAGCTGCGGTCGCGCTGGACCGAGATCGCCGAATCGGAACTGTGGCTGCGTTTGTCCCGTTCGGTGGCCATCTTCATCGCCGATGACTTCCACGAGGTCTACGTGCTGCCCAACGCCCTGGAGAGCCAGCTGCAGGTGGGCAGATACTTCGACATCGGCCAGTTGGTGCGAGCGGTGACCACACCCCAGGACGCCTACGCGCTGACGCTGTCGGCCGACGGCTGGAACCTGTGGCGGGCCACCGCGAGCACGCGGGCCGAGGAGTTGGAAGTCACCGGTGAGTACGCGGTCGATGTGGCCGATGCGACCAACCGGGCCACCGTGCGCGACCGTGGCCATGTGCGCCGACTGGTCGGCGACGAGGGCAAGAAGCTGCTGCTGGAGCAGTATGCCAAGCGGGTCGCCGACGCGGTGGACAAAGAGCTCGGCCAGCTGGACCCCTCATCGACACGGCCGCTCTATCTGTTCGCCACCGACCCGCTGCTCGACATGTACCGCGGCCTCGATCACAAGCGCCGGATCGTGGCGGTTCCCGGCGCTGCGGATCAACTGCGGCCCGATCAGATCGACGGTGCCATCCGGGAATCGCTTCCCTCCCTCAACGCCGAACAAGCCAGCAGCTGGGTCGAGGAGCTGGGTGACGACGTCAGCAAGGGGCTGGTGGCCACTGATCTGGGCGATATCACCCGGGCGGCGGCGGCCGGGGCGGTGGACACGCTGGTGTACAACTTCACCGTCGACGTGCTGGGCCGGATCGAGGCCGCCACCGGGGCCCTGCAGTACGACGATTCCGGCTATGACGTGCTGTCCCGCGTCGCGGTGATGGTCCTCGACAACGGTGGTGCGGTCTTCGCCGTACGACCCGACGAGATCAGCGCCGACATCTGGAACCAGACCGCCGTGGCGAAACTACGCTTCCCGTTCAGCTGACGGTCACCGCCGCCAGTGAGCCGTCGGGCAGTCCGAGGATGCGTTCGATCGCCTGCTGGTAGGCCCCGACCGCCTTGCGGGCGTGCGGCCCGGAGATGTCGATCCCGACGGCACCGTCGGCCTCGATCGCCTCGATGAACGCATCGGCCAGATGCAGGCCCATCGCGGTGATGATGCCGGCGGCCTCGTGCGGAAAATCGGTGTCGAAGACTCCCTCCGCGCAACCCTGCCGGATGATCGCTTCCAGCAGAGGCGCCGTGGTGCGCATCGAGCCCTGCGTCATCTTCTGCCGGAGCAACGCGTTGTTCTCGTCGTGCCACAGCCGGACCAACGTGGCGACGGCGGTCGCGTTCTCGGTTTTCCACGTCGCCGACGCGTCGAAGTAGGCGTGCAGCTTCTCGAGCGCGCCGCGGTCCGGGTCGTCGACGATGCCGGCCAGCCGGGCGGTGGCGCTCTCCCCCATCTGCTCGACGACACCATCCAGCAGGGCCTGCTTGGACCGAAAATAGTGGTACAGCGCGCCTTTCGAGATCTGCATGGCGGCCAGCAGGTCCTCGATGGTCATCGCCGCGTAGCCCTTGTCGTGCATCAACTGCAGGGCGGCGTCGAGAATCTCGCGGCGCCGCGCGGCGTGTTCCTCGGGTTTCACCTGGCGTGCCACGGGTCCTCCATTGACGTCGAGCTCGATGTGAGCCTACCTTATTAAAAGACCGTCAGTCGGTTTATTATTCACCAGGAGGCCAGATGCCCAGCCCCACCCTCGAAGCTCGGCAACGCACGCGATCGTTCGCACGGGTGCTCGGACCGTTCGTGGCGACCGCGACCCTGATCATCGCGATCCGACTGCCCGCACTCGGCGACCTGCTGGGCGGCCTGTTCGACGACGCGATCCTGCCCTGGATCCTCGGTGCGGCGATGTTGATGATGGGCCTGATCGTGATCGCGTTTCACCAGTACTGGTACAGCGTGACGGCGGTGCTCATCTCGCTGTTCGGCTGGTTCGTCGCATTGCGCGGAGTGGCCATGATGGCGTTTCCGTCGGCGATCGATTCCGGGGCGAATGCGACGCTCACCAGCCCCGGGCTGCTGGTGGCGGCCCGGGTCTTCTTCCTCCTGCTGACCGCGATGGGGCTGTGGTTCACCTACGTCGGCTGGCGGCGCGAATCGGCTTGAGCCGGACCTTTCAGCCCGTCCAGCACGAACCCGAGGTGACGGCGCCATACCCCGTCGTCACCGTCGGCCATCGCGATCACCTTCGACATCGCCCACATCAGGGTTGCGAGGTCATCGGATCCGAAGTCGGCCCGCAGCACGCCCGTGTCCCTGGCCCGCCCGACCACGGCCTCCAACAGCCCTCCCGCGCGGCCACATTCACCCGCGACATCGACCGCGCCGATCGGGTTGCGCGCGATCGCCTCGTTGATGCCACGGTCGGACGCCTGCATCGAGAACAGGCCGTCGAGAAAGTCGGCGAATCCGCGCCAGGGGTCGGGATCGTCGAGCGCCCGCTGCGCCATCCGGTCGATCACCGCGAGCCGATCCGGCAGGACCGCATCCAGCAGTGCCCCCCGGTTCGGGAAATGGTTGTACAGCGTGCCGATGCTCACGCCGGCACGGCGGGCGATCTCGTCGAGCGGTACGTCGACCCCACGTTCGGCGAACAGTGCGGCGGCAGCCTCCAGCAGACGGTCCCGGTTGCGGACCGCATCCGCTCGCATCGCCGACACGAGAACCATCCTAACGAAGTTGAGGGTGTCCTCAACTTCTGGTAGTAAGTTGAGTATGACCTCAACTTCTGCTCCCACCCTGGTGGTCCTCGGAGCCGGTCCCGGCCTCGGCATGTCCGTCGCGCACCGGTTCGGCGCCGAGGGATATCGCGTGGCACTGATTTCGCGTTCGTCACAACGACATTCGGGTTACCTGGCCGCGCTGGCCGACAAGGGCATCGAGGCGGCCGCCTATGCCGCCGACGCCGCCGACCCCGACCAGCTGCGCAGCGCCATCGATGCGGCCCGCGCCAGGTTCGGCCGGATCGACGTCGGCTACTACGGTCCGGCCGCCTTCGAAACGGCGCCCAGCGACGACATCACCGCACTCGACGCCGCCGCCGCGAAGGCGGCGCTCGACAGCATCGTGCCCGCCGTCGACTTCGCCGCCCAACTGCTGCCAGAGCTGCGCGAGCGCGGCAGCGGCGGACTTCTGTTCGCCGGCGGGCTGAGCAGTGTGGTGCCGATGCCCCCACTCGGTGGGCTGGCGCTCGCCGCCGCGGCGCTGCGCAACTACGCGCTCACCCTGAATGCCGCGCTCGCACCGGCCGGCATCTATGCCGGGACCCTCACCATCGGGGGTCTGATCGAGCGCGGCGACATCCACCGGGCGATGTCCGATTCCGAACAGTTCGCGGGCATCCCGATCAACACGCTCAACCCCGACGATCTGGCCGAGCAGCTCTGGCAGCTCTACACCGGCCGCGCCGCCGCCGAAGCCGTGGTCAACGTCATCGCCTAGGGATACCGGCCCGGACGGGCCACCCGAATCGGGCGGGCACGCCGTCGCTGAACGCCACGTGCACCGGCGGCCCGGTGCACAGCGTGCCGAGGCCCACCGAGGCGAACAGTCCGTCCTCGTCGAACCCGCTCAACTCGGCGGAACGCAATGACCAGGCCGGATGCTCGTTGGGCACGAACCAGGTGCGCCCGCCGTGAGCCACATGCAGGCCCCACCGTGCAGTCAGGAAATGGTCGAACGGGCCGGGCTGGAGAACGTCACCGGCTTCGACCTCGATGCGGCTGGAAGCCCGCACCCGTGGCCAGCGCACGGCGGTGGTGTAGGTGTGTCGATCTCCGGTCCGGCGATACGACATCCGGGCCCAGCGGTAGCGCACACCCAGCGCCGCACGGGCGGCGAACACCACATCGAGCCGCGGGGTGTCCAGGCTCAGGAACACAACGCCGCGACGCCCGGTCCCGTCGACCGAGTACAACCGCACGTTGGTTTCCAGGAAACTGCCGAGCACCCCGGGCCCGTAACCGAATCCGGTGCCCGTCATCCGGAAGGCGACCACGCCGACGTAGCTCAGACCGTCGAAAGTATCAGGGGCCGTACCTGCCGGGAACAGCTGAGTGATCCGCCGCGGATCGACCGGCCAGTGCAGGAAAGTCAGGTCGACCCAGTTCTGGTGCAGAATCCTGGCGCCGGTCAGCACCGGTGCTTCGGGACTGACCGGCTCGACCATCGCGGCTACTCAGCCGGTTCGGGGTCCGAATCTGACTTCGAATCCGCTTCTGGCAGAAGAGCTTCCAGTGCCGCCCCGGTGATCCGCCGGAAGCAGCGACGCGGCCGCGTGGCGTCCAGGACCGCCACCTCGAGAGTCGAGGGCCCGAGCGTACGCGGCTCAGAGCCGTTGCTGCTCGCGCTCAACGCCTCGACCGCGATCTTGACGGCCGCACCCAGGTCGGCATTCTCGGTGAAGGACTCCCCCAACGCCGTGGTGATCGGCTCGGTGGTCCCGCCCATCACCACGAAGTGCGGCTCGTCGGCGATCGAACCGTCATAGGTGATCCGGTAGAGCTCAGGGGCTTTCGTCTCGCCGTAGTGCGCCACCTCGGCCACACACAACTCGACCTCGTAAGGTTTGGCCTGCTCGGTGAAGATGGTGCCGAGGGTCTGCGCGTAGACGTTGGCAAGTTGGCGGCCGGTCACGTCACGACGGTCGTAGGCGTACCCACGGGTATCGGCGAACTGGATGCCACCGCGCCGCAGGTTGTCGAACTCGTTGAACCGGCCGACGGCGGCGAAGCCCACGCGGTCGTAGAGCTCGCTGACCTTCTGCAGTGAGCGCGACGGATTCTCCGCGACGAACAGCACACCGTTGTCGTAGGCCAACGCGATCACGCTGCGACCGCGGGCAATGCCCTTGCGCGCCAGCTCGGAGCGCTCACGCATCGCCTGCTCGGGCGAGATGAAGTACGGGAAGCTCATTTACCCCTCACCGCCCGTCCGGGTCCGGCGCGCGATGACGTCGCGGGCCAGCTCGGCGATGCGTTCCTCGGTGATCTCCTCGGCACCCTGGGCCCCGATGGTGACCGCGGTCGGATAGATCCCGCGCACCAGATCGGGCCCGCCCGTGGCGGAGTCGTCGTCGGCGGCGTCGTAGAGCGCCTCGATGGCCACCCGCAGCGCCGAATCCGCGTCGACCACACCGGGATAGAGCTTCTTGATCGACGACTTGGCGAAGATCGAGCCGGAGCCCACCGACTGGTAGCCCTCTTCCTCGATGTTCCAGCCGCCCGCGGCGTCGAAGGACACGATGCGGCCCGCGTTCTCGGCGTCGGCGGCATCAACGTCGTATCCCACCAGCAACGGCAGGGCGACGAAACCTTGCAGTGCCGCACCGAGATTGCCGCGCACCATGATCGCCAACCGGTTGACCTTCCCGCGGAAGGTCAGCGCGACGCCTTCGAGCTTTTCGTAGTGCTCCAGCTCCACGGCGTAGAGCCGCGCGAACTCGACCGCGATGGCGGCGGTACCCGCGATGCCCGTCGCCGTGTAGTCGTCGGTGATGTACACCTTCTGCACGTCGCGGCCGGCGATCATGTTGCCCTGCGTGGAGCGTCGGTCGCCGGCGATCACCACGCCGCCGGGGTACTTGATCGCGACGATCGTCGTCCCGTGCGGCACCGCGTTGGTCGGGTTGACCCCACCATCGGCGATGCGGTTGACCGGCAGCAACTCGGGAGCCTGGCGGCGCAGCAGATCAGAGAACGACGACAGGTCCATGGCTACAGAGGAGGTTCCGGAGAGGGGTTGGGGTGAGTGCAGGTTTTCGTGCCAGGTCACTGGCCGCCCTTTTGGACGTACGCCCGCACGAAGTCCTCTGCGTTCTCTTCCAGCACGTCGTCGATCTCGTCGAGCAGATCGTCAGTCTCTTCGGCCAGCTTCTCGCGACGCTCCTGGCCGGCAGCAGATGCACCCGGGAGGTCGTCATCCTCGCCGCCGCCACCGCCACGCTTGGTCTGCTCTTGAGCCATCGCTGCCTCCTGCAATTGTCATCGGCTGGGCTAACCGCCCAACCGGTTCTTCCACAGTACCGGTCGCCACCCGGATTGCCCGGGATAGCGCACCGGCCGAGATCGTCAGTTGGTGAGTTGCTCGACGAGTTCCGCGGCGCTGTCCACCGAGTCCAACAGGGCCCCGACATGGGCCTTGCTGCCGCGCAGCGGCTCGAGCGTGGGAATCCGGACCAGCGAATCGCCGCCGAGATCGAAGATCACCGAGTCCCAACTGGCCGCCGCGATGTCGGCGCCGAATCGGCGCAGGCATTCGCCGCGGAAGTAGGCGCGGGTGTCGGTCGGCGGATTGTCGACGGCGTCGAGGACCTGCTGCTCGGTGACCAGGCGCTTCATCGAACCGCGCGCCACCAATCGGTTGTACAGGCCCTTGTCCAGCCGGACATCGGAATACTGCAGGTCGACCAGGTGCAGCCGCGGTGCCTGCCAGCCGAGGTTCTCACGCTGCCGGAATCCCTCCAGCAACCGCAGCTTGGCCGGCCAGTCCAGGATCTCGGAGCATTCCATCGGATCGCGTTCGAGCAGGTCCAGCACGTGCGCCCAGGTCTCCAGCACGTGAGAGGCCCGCGGGTCCGGGTCACGGGTGTCCACCAGTTTGGCCACCCGGTCCAGGTAGACCCGTTGCAGCGCCAGGGCGGTCATCTCCCGGCCGTCGGCCAGCGCCACCGTCGCGCGCAGCGACGGATCGCGGCTGATCACGTGCACCGCGTGCACCGGGCGGGCCAGGGCCAGGTCGGACAGGTCCAACCCGAACTGCGGCCCCTCCTCGATCAGATCGAGCACCAGTGAGCTGGTACCGAGCTTGAGGTAGGTCGACGTCTCGGCCAGGTTGGCGTCACCGATGATGACGTGCAGGCGCCGGTACTTGTCCGCGTCGGCGTGCGGCTCGTCGCGGGTGTTGATGATGCCGCGCTTGAGCGTGGTCTCCAGGCCGACCTCGACCTCGATGTAGTCGGCGCGCTGGGACAGCTGGAAGCCCGGGTCGTCGCCGGACGGCCCGATTCCGACGCGGCCCGATCCGGTGACCACCTGCCGGGACACCAGGAACGGGGTGAAGCCCGCGATCACCGCCGAGAACGGCGTCTGCCGGCTCATCAGGTAGTTCTCGTGCGACCCGTACGAGGCGCCCTTGCCGTCCACGTTGTTCTTGTAGAGCTGCAGCTTGGCCGCCCCGGGCACGCTGGCGACGTGGCGGGCGGCGGCCTCCATGACACGCTCGCCGGCCTTGTCCCAGATCACCGCGTCCATCGGGTCGGTGCACTCGGGCGCGGAGTACTCCGGGTGGGCGTGGTCGACGTAGAGCCGGGCGCCGTTGGTGAGGATCATGTTGGCCGCACCGACCTCGTCCGCGTCGACGATCGGCGCCGGCCCGGACGCGCGGGACAGGTCGAATCCGCGGGCGTCGCGCAGCGGGGATTCGACCTCGTAGTCCCACCGCGTGCGCTTACCGCGCTGGATCCCGGCGGCCGCCGCGTATGCCAGCACCGCCTGAGTCGAGGTCAGGATCGGATTGGCGGTCGGATCGGACGGCGAGGAAATGCCGTACTCGACCTCTGTTCCGATAATCCGTTGCATGTGGCCAGCCTAGGTGACGGCCTGCGCACCCCGAGCCGCCAGGTATTCGGGCCGCGGCCGCGGAGCGGCGAACGGGTCGGTCAGCGCGTTGTCCACCGAGTTGAAAACCAGGAACACATTCGACCGCGGCAGCGGGGTGATGTTGGACCCGGAACCGTGGAGCAGGTTCGCGTCGAACCACAGCGCGGTGCCGGGCGGACCGGTGAACTGGTGGATGTCGTGCTGGTCGACGGCCTTGGTCAGGGTCGTCTGGTCGGGCACCCCGACGCTCTGGGCCACCAGGGACGTGTCGTGGTTGTCCTCCGGCGTGGCTCCGACGCACGGATAGAACGTCTGGTGCGAACCCGGGATCACCATCAACGACCCGTTGTACGGATAGTTCTCGGTCAGGGCGATCGAGCAGGACACCGCACGGATCGCGGGCATGCCGTCCTCGGCGTGCCAGGTCTCGAAGTCCGAATGCCAGTAGAACCCCGTCCCGGTGAAACCGGGCATGAGATTGATCCTGGCCTGGTGGATGTAGACGTCGCCGCCGAGCAGTTGCCGCGCGACCGGCAACACGGTGTCGAGGCGGACCACCTGGGCCACCAGGTCACTCAGCAGGTGCGGCTCGAAGATCGACCGGATCGTGCCGCCGGGTTCCCGGATCACCCGCGGATCATCGGCGTCCAGATCCGCTGCGACCCGGTCCATTTCATGCCGGAGCAGCGGTAGCCAATCACCGGACACGGTGTCCGGCGCCACCAGGTAGCCGTACTCGGAGAAACCGTCCAGGTGGTTCTGGCTCAGCGGCCCGTCGGTTTCGGTACCCCACACGGTCGGCTCCTGGCGCGGGATCGGCTCGATCGCGTGGTCCAGTCGCGTCGGGTACCGGTCTTCCACACCGGGGGCGACGCGCGGGCCTCCCCCGGCTTCCTGCTGGACACTCATGCGACCGACTGCGGTGCCGGGTACACGCCGTTCTCGTCGTGCACCTCGCGCCCGGTCACCGGGGGGTTGAACACGCACAGCATGCGAAGCTGTTCGGTGCACGTAACCCGGTGGCGGTCATGGTTGTTGAGCAGATACATGGTTCCGTCGGCGAGCGGGTACTGCTGACCGGTCTCCAGGTCGGTCAGCGTTCCGCTGCCCTCGATGACCCAGACCGCCTCGACGTGGTGCTGGTAGTGGAATTCGTTGACCGATCCCGCTTCGATCGTGGTCTCGTGGAACGAGAAGCCGACGCCGTCGCCGGCGAGGATGATGCGCTTGGACCGCCAGGTTCCGTCAGCCACATCACGGTCGGTTCCGGTGATCTCAGCCGTGGTGCGAACAATCATGTTTCGAGCCTCCCTAGGCCAGCGTGACGGCGACGGACTCGGCGAGAATGTCGAGCCCCTCGGACAATTCGGAGGGCAAGGTGGTCAGCGGCGGCAACAGCTTCACCACCTCGTCCGATGGGCCGCTGGTCTCCATCAGCGCACCACGGTCGAACGCCGCCCGGCACACCTGGCCGGCCAGGTCGGCCTCCTCGAACTTGAGCCCCTGGGCCATCCCGCGACCGCGGGCACTCACGCCGTCGTGGGCAGCGGCGATCTCTTCCAGCCGCGCCCGGACCAACTCACCCTTGGCAACCGTTTCGGTGCTGAATTCATTGGTTTCCCAATAGGTCTCGATGGCAGCTGTCGCGGTGATGAAGGCCGGGTTGTGGCCACGGAACGTGCCGTTGTGCTCCCCTGGCGCCCACATGTCGAGGTCGCGGCGGAACAGGGTGAGCGCCATCGGCAGGCCGTAACCGCTGACCGACTTCGATATCGTGACGATATCGGGCACGATGCCGGCCGCCTCGAAGCTGAAGAACGGCCCGGTGCGGCCGCATCCCATCTGGACGTCATCGACGATCAGCAGGATGTCGCGGTCCCGGCACAGCTCCGACAATGCGCGAAGCCATTCGATCCGTGCGACATTCAGACCACCCTCGCCCTGGACGGTTTCGACGATCACCGCGGCCGGGCGGTTGAGCCCGCTGCCCGAATCGTCGAGCACACGCTCGAACCACTGGAAGTCCTCGGTGACGCCGCCGAAGTAGTTGTCGTAGGGCATCGGGGTGGCGTGCACCAGCGGAATGCCGGCGCCGGCCCGCTTCATCGAGTTGCCGGTGACCGACAGCGCGCCCAGGGTCATCCCGTGAAAAGCGTTGGTGAAACTGATGACCGACTCACGTCCGGTCACCTTCCTGGCCAGTTTGAGCGCCGACTCCACCGAGTTCGCCCCGGTCGGCCCGGGGAACTGCACCTTGTAGTCGAGCCCGCGCGGGCGCAGGATCAGCCGCTCGAAGCTCTCCAGGAATCGCTGCTTGGCGGCGGTCGCCATGTCCAGCGAGTGCACGATTCCGTTGGAGGCGAGGTACTGGAGCAACGGCTCCTTGAGCGCGGCGTTGTTGTGGCCGTAGTTGAGCGCGCCGGCGCCGGCGAAGAAGTCGATGTAGGTGCGCCCCGAGGTGTCGGTAACCCAGGAACCTTCGGCGGTGTCCATGACGGTGGGCCAACCGCGGCAGTAACTGCGGACTTCGGACTCGACCGAGCTGAACACGTCGGGAAGGTCGGCTTCGGTCAACGGCGCTGTCGTAGCGAGCAGCAAGAGGTAATCCTTCCAATCAAACCAAACTGGTTATCAGATAACTGATTTCAGTGAGAAAGCGGAGTGGTGATGGGCCCCATCCGCAGGATGGGCTCGTCCTCGTGGGCCCCGTCGGCGTCGAGGAGTTCGCGGCCGAAGTGGGGGTCCTCGACGAGTGGGACACCGTGACGACGCGCGAACGCGCCGAAGAATGCGCGGGATGCGGCATTACCGGGCGAGACGGTGGCCTCCACGGTCAGCGGGCGGCCGTCCCGTTGCGCGCGCACCCGGTGCACCAGCGCGTCGAGCATGGTGCTGGCGAGTCCCCCACCCTGCGCCGCCGGCGCAACGGCGACCTGCCAGACGAACAGGACGTCCGGTCGTGGTGGCGGGTGGTAGCCGGTGATGAATCCGCGCAGCTGACCCTCACACTCGGCCACTATTGACGTGGCAGCAAAATCGGTTGCCAGCAGCAGATAGGCGTACGTGGAATTCAGATCGAGCACCCCGGTGACTTCCGCGAGATCACGGATGCCAATCGCATCGGCCCCCCGTGGAGGGCGCAGGAACTCTTCCCGGGAATGGCGTCCCGGGACGCTTTCTAACACATGCATATCGAGTTAAAAGTCACCACCGAACTTCTCAGCGATCATCGTTAGTTACAAGCCATCGGTGCCCTCGACGTAAGCACACCCCTGTGCCGGGATCAAGCTCCGACACCGCCTCAGGAGCGACAATCCGTCGCCGAGCACCGCCTTTGACCTGCGACAACTTCGCGAATCGTCAATCTCAGACAAGTTTGAGCGTCGTTATCGGATCGTTACATTGGTGCAGGTGTGCCACCCTCGGCCCAGGTTGCCCCGCTTCACGACCGCCCGCGTCACGGAAGACAACCCGGGCGCATCGCCGGTATTTATCCGGATGTTTCACACCGCGAAATTCAAATGGAAATTTAATAATCGATGGCGCGTTCCGACCTCAATAACGCGTCGAATAAGCTCGGAGGGTTTCTCAAGATCAGTCGTCCCGCGATCACCGTCGCCGGGCCGTGCGGGCAACAACACGTGATCCGTCGCGACGTCTCGGCTACGCGGAAAACACCGCAGCCGCTCCGGGATCGAGCACAATGACCGCCGTGGCCGACATGCGGCGTGTGCACGACTGGTTCCTCCAGCGCGGACTTCCGCTGGTCCTGACCCGCAGGGTGCGCTCGCGCGCGCTTCTCCAGCGTTCGGCGCCGATGGTGGCCGCGACCGGCGGGCTCATCGCGCTGATCATGTTGCTGGCCGAGCTCACCGGGCCCGCCGTACGCGTCGCCTCGGCGGTCGAGCTCGGCATGCTGGCCCTGCTGTTGTTCGCCGCCCCGTTCGTGCTGGAACGGCTACACCGGTCGGACACCACGCGCGGTGAGGCAGGCCGCCGCTCGGCGGCGTTGCTCGTGATGGCCCTGTTCGTGTTCGGCCTGCCGTTCGCCGACAGCGGCTTCTCCGGTGTCGCCGCCGCCGAGGCCTCCGCGTTCGCGCTCGTCGCGTTGCTCGTGGTGTGGCTGACGTACGTGGGATTCGGTTCGATCGCGTTGTGGGCGTTCCGGTTCGCCTGGCTGCAGCTGGGAGCGCTTGGCACCTTGATGAGCCGCGCCCTGCCCCTGCTGATGCTGACGGTGGTGGTGTATTTCACCGGCGAGCTGTGGCAGCTGTCGGCCCGGATGTCTCGCCAACGGCTTTGGCAGACAATCGGATTCCTGGCACTTGTCGCCATCGCCTTCATGGTCACCACGATTCGCGACGAGGTGCGCGCATTGCGCGAAGATCGGGCCGGCCCCAGCGATCCGGCCACGCTGTTGGCCGGCACCCCACTGTCGGTGAGCGACGGTCACCAGCCGCGCCGCACCCCACTGTCACGAGCCGAACAGTTCAACGTGGTGGCGGTGATGGTGGTGTCCCAGGCGATTCAGGTGGTGCTGTTCACCACCGGGCTGTTCGCGTTCTTCCTGGCGCTGGGCATCATCGCCATCCCCGACGAGGTCATCGTGCTGTGGTCGGCAGAGGCCGATTGCCAGACCGGCTCCCCGCCCTGCGCCGGAACCTGGTTCGGCATCGCGATCCCGATTCCCCAGACCGTGGTTCACATGTCGCTGTTCGTGGCGGTGCTGTCCGGGCTCTACTTCACGGTGAGCACGAGCGTCGATCCGCTGTATCGCGAGCGGTTCTTCGATCCGCTGATCGCCGACGTCGCCGTCAGTCTGGCCGGGCGGGATGCCTACCTGGAGTTGGAGCGACGCTGAGGTCGGGGAGGCCAGGACAGCACGCCCCCATCCGGTACCGACGATCACCAGTGCCGCGCCGGTGATTCCGGCGCCGGTGACCGGGTCTCCGGCCACCGCCACACCGATGATCACCGCCCACAGCGGTTCGGTACCCACCAGCAGGCTGACCCGGGCCGGGCCGGCGACGCTCAATGCCCGCAGCTGCACCAGGAACGCGAACACCGTGCAGGCCAAAGCCAGATACGCGATCAGCACCCAGTCGGTGACACCGTAGCCCGCCGTCACCGCGGCAACCGACTGTCCCGATCCCGCGCACAGGGCGAGCGAAACCGCGGCCACCGTGGCCAGCTGCACCAAAGTGGTTCGGCCCGAGTTCATCTCGCGGCCTTCGGCCATCCGCGCCATGACGGTGACGTGCACGGCACGGAGCAGGGCGGCCATCACGATCACGATGTCCCCCGCCCGCGGGGCGGTCAGGCCGCCGGATTGGGTCAGCAACCCGCAGCCGATCACCGCGAGCATGGCCGCCAGGTAGAACCGCAGGCTCACCCGATGACGCTGGATCATCGGGGTGGCCACGATGGTCAGTGCCATGATCAGACCCGCGTTTGATGCCGATGTCATTGTCACGCCGTAGGTTTCCGCGACACAGACGGCCGACAGCAGAATGCCCCCGACCGCACCCGAGGCCGCCTCGATGCGCGAAATTCCCGTCAACCGCCCACCCTGGACGACCGCCAGCACCGCCGCGGCGAGAGCGAACCGGACGGCCAGCAGCGCGAACACCGAATCCCCCGTGGCGAGCTCCTTGGTGGCCAGATAGCTCGATCCCCACACCACCGCAACGGCGAGCAATCCGAAGTCGGTGGCGCGGTGGGTCATACGGACCAGCGTGGGGCCACCCAATTATGCAGTCAAGCTAATGTTTCTTCACAATATATGTAGTATTACTTCATGGATGCTGGCCGCTTGCGCATGTTGCGGGAACTGGCCGACCACGGCACCGTCGCCGCGGTGGCGGGGGTGCTTTCCATGACCCCGTCGGCCGTCTCCCAGCAGTTGAAGATCCTGCAACGCGAGGCGGGTTTGCCGCTGATCGAACCCGACGGCCGACGGGTGCGTCTGACCGATGCCGGGCACATGCTGGTCGGCCATGCCGACGCCGTGCTGGCCGCGCTCGACCGCGCCCGCGCCGAGATGGACGCCTACCGCAGCACTCCCCGCGGCACGGTCAGCGTGTCATTCTTTCCGTCCGGGGCGGCAATGTTGTTGGCCCCGTTGATCATCCGTGCCGAGCAGCGAGGAGTTCAGGTGCTCGGACGCGACATCGACGTTCCGGCCGCTCAGGCACCGGCGCAACTCGCGGACTTCGACGTGGTGGTGGTCCACCGAGACGAGCGCGACGCGTCGCCGTGGGGTCCGCGCTTCGAGGCCACCGAGTTGCTACGGGAGCCACTCGATGTCGTCCTGCCGCCCGGGCACCGTCTCGCCGAGCAGGGCGAGGCCCGGCTGGCCGATCTGGCCGACGAGCACTGGATCGGCGTCGAGGGCGGGTTGATGGTGGACGACGTGCTCAACTCGCTCGCCATCCTGTCTGGCGTACCGCCGCGAATCACGCAGCGGATCAACGATTTCCGGGTGGTCGAGGAGCTGGTGCACGCAGGTATCGGCATCGCCCTGATGCCGCGCTACGTGAGGCCGGCCCGCGATCTGGCGCGGTTGCCGATCACCGACATCACGGTGGCACGGCGGGTTGAGGCCGTCACCCGCACCGGTGCAGCCACCCGGCCCGCGGTTGCTGCCGTTCTGGAGGAGTTGCGCACGATCGCGGCGGACATCAGTTCAGCAACCGCCGGACATGTTCCCGGGCGATCCGCTCGGCCAGCGCGGGACTGACCCGATCCGGCTCGACGGCCACCGAACAGGCCAGCCCGTCCAGCAGCGCCAGCAGTTCGACGGCGGCCTGCCGCGCATCTACTCCAGGGGCGGCGGCAGCGATCAGATCGGCCAGCCATTGCGACATCCGGATCCAGTCCTGCCGGTGCCGGATCGCGGTCTGCTCGTCGACCGCGGCGCGGGCCAGCCGCAGGAGCCAGGCCACACTGATGTCGCGATCACCGGGGTCCGGGCACACCAGGGCCACGGCCATTGTCTCGAGCCGCTGCGCCGCGGACATCTCCGCGGTCAGGAACTCCGCCAACCGGGCCAGGAACCGGGCGGAGGCGCGATCCATCGCACCGGCCAGCATCGCGTCCTTGGTCGGAAAGTGGTGTTGCACCGCACCAATCGAAACCTCGGCCAGGGCGGCGACTTTTCGGACCGAGACACCTTCGAAGCCTTCGGCCACCAGGACACGCAGCACCGCATCGGCCATCCGCTCGTAGGGCGTGCTCACGGCTTCAGCATAGGCGACCAATACGTTCGTATGGTAGCGTCCGCGAGCATGTCCTCGACCCGGCTGCAGTCTCTGGACGTCCTGCGCGGTATCGCGATCCTCGGCACGCTCGGCACCAACATCTGGATCTTCACCAATCCCGAGGGCCTGATCGGCTACCTCAACGGCCCGCCGGACTCACCGTGGCGACCCGTCGAGATCGCGCTGCAGGTCCTCGCCCAGGGCAAGTTCCTCGGCCTGCTCACCGTGATGTTCGGGATCGGCCTTGCCCTGCAACAACGTTCAGCGCTACGCGCCGGTCTGCGGTGGCCCGGCAGCTACCCGTGGCGGGCGATGTTGCTGCTCGTCGACGGCATCGTGCATTTCGTGTTGTTCACCGAGTTCGACGTTCTGACGGGCTATGCCATCACCGGCTGGATCGTGTCCTACCTGCTGGTGACCAGCCCGCGCGCACAGCGCCGGATCATCGCGTGCGCCGCGGTCGTGCACATCGCGATGCTGAGCGCCATCACCGTCATCCTGCTCAGCGCGGCCGGTAGCACCGGTTCGTCCCGGCCACTCGACCCCAATCCCTATGCGGATGGCTCGTTCTGGGACCTGGTGGCGTTCCGGCTCGACCACGTGTTGTTCTTCCGGCTGGAGACACTACTCATCTTCCCGATGTCGATCGCCTTGTTCCTGTTGGGAGCCAGACTGTTTCACGCCGGTGTACTGGAGGCACGTGGCGCCGTGTTGCGGCGGCGGCTGATGTGGGTGGGGTTCGCGGTGGCCGCACCCCTCGACATCGCGCTGGAGGTCGCCGGCGGCGGCCCGGGATTGATCCTGGCCCGCTACGGTGTGGCGCCGTTCGTCTCGATGGGCATCCTGGCAGTGGTGGCCGAGTTCTATGCTCGGCGCCCAACACCCGGATGGACGGGACGCCGGTTGGCCGAGGTCGGCCGGATGGCGTTGTCCAGCTACGTGTTACAGAACGTGCTGGCATCGGCGATCTGCTACGGCTGGGGTTTCGGGCTGGCAGCCGCCACGCCGACGGCAGAACGCGTACCGGTCACGGTGGCGGTCTACCTGGTCGTGGTCGCGGTCGTGATGTGTTTCGCGCACCTGTGGCTACGCCGGTTCCGCCGGGGCCCGGTTGAGTGGCTGTGGAACTCCAGCTACCGGGCGTTGGCCGACCGCACCCGTGGCCCGCAACCGGCGCCACACGGCCGAGGCCTGACGCGTCAGAGCTTGTAACCGATCGCGCGCAACAGATCCCGTCGCGCCGCCTCGTCGTCATCGGATTCGACGCCCAGGGGCGGCTGACCGTCGACGACGCCCACGATGCCGCGGCCGAGCGGGGTGACGGCGATCAACACATCGACCGGATTGGCGGTGGCGCAGAAGATCGAACAGACCTCGGGCACTCCCTTGACCGGGTTGAGGACGTTCACCGGGAAGCCGTCGCGCAGGAAGATCACAAACGTGTGTCCCGCGGCGATCGACAGCGCGTTACGCACCGCCAGCTCGACCAGCTCGGGATCGTTTCCGCTGCGGCGCACCAGCCGTGGCCCGGACGCTTCGCAGAAGGCCAGCCCGAACCGCAACGACGGGCTGACCCCCACCATCGCCTCGTGCAGGTCCTCGACCGTCTTGATGAAGTGCGCCTGACCGATGACGACGTTGAGGTCGTCGGGTTTGTCCACGGATACCACGTCCCAGGACGGCGCCGGTGCAGTCACATGTTCATGCTGCCACCGTCGCCGCCGGGACGAGTGCCGATTCGGCCAAGGGCTTAGAGGTACTGCCCCAGGTTCGACTCGGTGTCAATGGCACGGCTGGCCGACGAGCTCTTCCCGGTGACCAGGGTGCGGATGTAGACGATCCGCTCGCCCTTCTTACCCGAGATCCGGGCCCAGTCATCGGGATTCGTGGTGTTGGGCAGGTCCTCGTTCTCCGCGAACTCGTCGACGATCGAATCGAGCAGGTGCTGGATGCGCAGACCGGGCTGACCGGTCTCCAGCACGCTCTTGATGGCGTTCTTCTTCGCCCGGTCGACGACGTTCTGGATCATGGCGCCGGAGTTGAAGTCCTTGAAGTACATGACTTCCTTGTCACCGTTGGCGTAGGTGACCTCCAGGAACCGGTTGTCGTCGATCTCGGCGTACATCCGGTCCACAACCTTCTCGATCATGGTCTTGATCGTCAGGGAGCGGTCGCCACCGAACTCGGCGAGATCGTCGGCATGCACCGGCAGCGCCTCGGTCAGGTACTTGCTGAAGATGTCCTGTGCCGATTCGGCGTCGGGGCGCTCGATCTTGATCTTGACGTCCAGGCGGCCAGGCCGCAGGATCGCCGGGTCGATCATGTCCTCGCGGTTGGAGGCGCCGATCACGATGACGTTCTCCAGCCCTTCCACGCCGTCGATCTCCGAAAGCAGCTGCGGCACAACGGTTGTCTCGACATCAGAGCTGACGCCGGTGCCACGGGTACGGAAGATCGAGTCCATCTCGTCGAAGAACACGATCACCGGGGTGCCCTCGGACGCCTTCTCCCGGGCGCGCTGGAAGATCAGCCGGATGTGGCGCTCGGTCTCGCCGACGAACTTGTTCAGCAGCTCGGGGCCCTTGATGTTGAGGAAGTAGCTCTTCGCCTCACGGGCGTCGTCGCCACGAACCTCGGCCATCTTCTTCGCGAGTGAGTTCGCCACCGCCTTGGCGATCAGCGTCTTACCGCAACCGGGAGGACCGTAGAGCAGCACACCCTTCGGCGGGCGCAGCGAGTACTCGCGGTAGAGCTCCTTGTGCAGGAACGGCAGCTCGACCGCATCGCGGATCTGCTCGATCTGGCGGCCGAGGCCACCGATGTCGTTGTAGCTGACATCCGGCACCTCTTCGAGCACCAGATCCTCGACCTCGGCCTTGGGGATTCGCTCGAAGGCGTAGCCCGCCTTGGTGTCGACCAGCAGTGAATCGCCGGGGCGCAGCCTGCGCGGCCGGTCGTCGTCGAGATCGAGAGCGGCCGACTCCTCGGGCAGATCCTCGACCGCGATCAGGGGCTCGGCCAGCCAGACGATGCGCTCCTCGTCGGCATGCCCGACCACCAGGGCCCGGTGCCCGTCGGCCAGGATCTCGCGCAACGTGCTGATCTCGCCGACCGCCTCGAAGGTTCCGGCCTCGACGACCGTGAGCGCCTCGTTCAGCCGGACCGTCTGGCCCTGCTTGAGGGATGCCGTCTCGATGTTCGGCGAGCAGGTCAGTCGCATCTTGCGGCCAGAGGTGAAGACGTCGACGGTCTCGTCCTCGTGGGTGCCCAACAGCACGCCGTAGCCGCTGGGCGGCTGGCCCAGTCGGTCCACTTCCTCGCGCAGGGCGAGCAGCTGCTGGCGAGCTTCCTTGAGGGTGTCCATGAGCTTCGCATTTCGGGAGGCGAGCGAGTCGATCCGCGCCTCAAGCTGGTGGACATCGCGGGCGCTACGCAGTCCGCTCTGGGGACCTACCGCGTTCTCCAGTTGCTCACGCAGAACCGCGGCCTCACGGCGCAGCGATTCCAGCTCGGCGGCGTCATCGCTGGACATGGGCTGCGAGTGGCCCGCCGAGAAACTCTCGGCAAAGCCGTCCGAACGCTCTGACTCACTCATATTGCGCTCCCTCCCGCACCGCAAGTTGGTGCAGTAACAACTTCAACGCTACCGGCGATTCAGCCATTGTGTGCGCTCTAGGAACTAGACACACCAGCACCACTGTTAGCCTCTAAGTTCAGTTGGTCCGATCGAAAGGACAGTCGTGACCCCGAAAACCCTCGTTACCGGCTTTATCACCGCAGCTGCAGCCGCCGCTGTGGTTGGCGGAGCAGCGGCGGGTGTGACTTCTATTGCATCCAGCGGCATGTCGGCCGCACCGGCGATCCAGCCGGTCGTGTTCGGCGCGCCGCTGCCGGCCGCGCCGGCGCCCGAGCTGGCGTCGCCGCTGGTGCAGACCCTGCAGGTGCTCGCCGGTGGCGGTTCCTTCAGCGGTAAGGCCCCCTACATCCAGGGCGGTATCGGTCGCATCGAGGCCATCGCCGCCGACCGTGCGTACAACAAGGCCGCCGCGGAAGGAAAGTTCCCGCTGACCTTCAACGTCGCCAATATCGATCAGCAGGGCGGCGTGGCTTACGCCGACGTCACCGCTACCTCGGCCACCGGCGGCACCGCCACCCAGAACATCCAGTTCGTGGCCGGCCCGAGCCCGACCGGCTGGCAGATCTCCAAGGGATCGGCCATGGCCCTGCTGTCCTCCGTCGGCTGAGTAGGTAGTTGAACCGCAGCCGTATCGCAGTCCTGAGTGCCGCCACGATCGTGGCGGCACTTGGGCTCTGTGGGTGCAGCAGCGACGACGGTGCGGCCGAGACCTCGCGGCCGACGGCCGGCGTTCCGACGACGACGGCTCCGGCCGCCGCGCCCAGTGCACCGCTGCCCGCCGCCGACGCCCTGACCGCGGTGCTGTACCGACTGGCCGATGTCAATGTTCCCGGTGCCGACAAGGTCGGCCTGGTAGAGCAGGGCACCGCCGACGACGCCGCCGCGCTGGACAAATTCGGCCGCGCGCTGGTCGACAACGGGTTTGCCCCACTGACCTTCGAGGCCACCGATCTGGCCTGGGCACAGGCCGAGCCGGCCAATGTGGTGGCGACCGTCAACGTCACCGCCGGCGGAGAAGACTCCGAGCGCAACTTCAGCTTCCCGATGGAATTCACCCAGCACGGCGGTGAGTGGCAGCTGACCCGGCACACCGCCGATCTTCTACTCGTGATGGGCGCCGGTGCCGAAGCGTCCGCACCGCCCGCCCCGACACCACCACGCTGAGCCGGCATGTGGATCGGCTGGCTGGAGTTCGACCTGCTGCTCGGTGACGTGCACTCGCTCAAGCAGAAGCGCTCGGTGATCCGGCCCGTGATCGCCGAGTTGCACCGCAGGCTCGCCGTATCGGCGGCCGAGACCGGAACCCATGATCTGCACCGCCGCGCCGGCATCGGCGTCGCCCTGGTCGCCGCCGACCGTGCCCACGTGGTCGCGGTGCTCGACACCGCCGAACGACTGGTCGCGGACCGGCCGGAACTCGAACTGCTCTCGACCCGCAGGGGCCTGCACCACAGCGACGACTAGATCGCCCCGCGCGTCGGGCCCCAAATCGTCGCCGCTTCCTACACCAGGGCGGCGGTCACGGTGGCGGAGCAGCCCTCGCGCAGAAACGGCGAAGGCAGCAGAACAATCGGAGCTCGGTCAGGCGCCCGACTCCGACTCGGCGGCCATCTGAGACTCGACTGCGATCTGGCGCTTCTTGCGCAGCGGGATGGGCGCGACCGCACCCGGCGCGAGTCTGCGCGCGCTGACCAGAAACGCCGTGTGGCCGCGCATGTTGTGTTGGGGGCGCACCGCCAGGCCCACCACGTGCCAGCCGCGCTGCATGCTCTCCCAGGCCCGCGGTTCGGTCCAGCATTGCTGCTCGCGCAGGGCCTCCACCACCCGCGACAGCTGCGTCACGGTGGCGACATAGACCATCAGCACACCGCCGGGGACGAGGGCCTTGGAGACCGCGGGCAGCACCTCCCAGGGCGCCAGCATGTCGAGCACCACCCGATCCATCTCCGGACCGTCGTAATCCGCGAGATCGCCGATCACCAGATCCCAGTTCTCCGGGCGCTCACCGAAGAACGTGAGGACGTTGCGCTCGGCGGTGGGAGCGTGATCGTCGCGGATCTCGTATGACGTCACGCGGCCCTCGGGACCGACCGCGCGCAGCAGCGAGCACGTCAGCGCACCGGAGCCGGCGCCGGCTTCCAGCACTCGCGCGCCCGGGAAGATATCGCCCTCGTGGACGATCTGCGCGGCATCTTTCGGGTAGATCACCTGGGCACCGCGTGGCATGGACATCACGTAGTCGACCAACAGCGGTCGCAGCACGAGGAACTGGTCGCCGTTGGTCGATTTGACCACGCTGCCTTCCGGCAGGCCGATCACGTTGTCGAAGGCGATGATGCCGCGATGGGTGTGGAACTCACCGCCGGGGTTGAGCACCATCGTGTAGTGCCGGCCCTTGGCGTCCGTGAGTTGCACGCGGTCGCCGACGACGAACGGTCCGGTCGGTCTCTTTGCTGCCACGGACATCCAGCCTGCCAGTACCCGCGCCGGGCCATGTGCCCGGGGTTGAGCAAGTTTGTCGGGGCCCGGTCCTAGGCTTGGAGTGTGAGTGAGGAACCGACCCCGGCGCCGCGCCGTCCGGCGTTGTCGCCGTCGCGGGCCGGTGATTTCAAACAGTGTCCGCTGCTGTACCGGTTCCGGGCGATCGACCGGCTGCCTGAGCCCCGGTCCACCGCCCAGCTGCGCGGATCACTGGTGCACGCGGCGTTGGAGCAGCTCTACGGGCTGCCGGCGGCCGAGCGGGTGCACGACACCGCGCTGACGCTGGTCGAGCCGGCGTGGGAGCAGGTGGTCGCCGCCGAGCCGGAGCTGGCCACCGCGGAGTATCCGGCCACCCTGCTGGCCGAGGCCCGGGCCCTGTTGTCGGGGTACTACCGCCTGGAGGATCCGACCCGCTTCGACCCGCAGTGCTGCGAGCATCGCCTCGAGGTCGAGTTGGCCGACGGCACGCTGTTGCGCGGTTTCGTCGACCGGATCGACGTCGCCCCGACGGGCGAGTTGCGCGTCGTCGATTACAAGACCGGCAAGGCTCCCCCCGAGGCGCGGGCGCAGGCCGAGTTCAAGGCGATGTTCCAGATGAAGTTCTATGCCGTGGCGTTGCTGCGCTCGCGCGGTGTGATGCCGGCCCGGCTGCGGCTGTTGTATCTGGCCGACGGCCAGGTACTCGACTACTCCCCCGCTCATGAGGAGTTGCTACGGTTCGAGCGCACGCTGATGGCGATCTGGCAGGCCATCCAGATGGCCGGGGCCACGGGTGACTTCCGGCCCAACCCGTCGAGGTTGTGTTCGTGGTGCGCGCATCAGAGTTTGTGCCCGGCGTTCGGTGGTACCCCGCCGCCGTATCCGGGCTGGCCCGAGTCAGGAGCTGCATGATCGGATGTCACTACCATCGGCGCGGAACCGATGGTGAGTACCAGCTGTTCGAATCCACCGCCGACACCCGCAGCAACTGGGACCCGGCGATCCAACACGGCTCGCCACCGCTGGCACTGCTGACCAAGTCGATCGAGGAACTGACCGCGGGCACCGGCTTGCGGATCGGGCGGTTGACCCTCGACATCCTCGGTGCGATTCCGGTTGCGCCGGTGCGGGTTCGGTCCTGGGTGGACCGCCCGGGCGCACGGATCTCGATGGTCGCCTCGGAGATGGAGGCAGCCCGGCCCGACGGCAGCTGGCGGGCCGTGGCGCGGGTGACGGCCTGGCTGCTCGCCCCGAGCGACACCAGTGACGTTGTCACCGACCGCTTTCCGCCCTTGGTCGAGGGCGATGCCGCCGACGTGGCGCACAGCTGGGAAGGCGCACCGGGTTACCTGGAGAGTGTCTCCTGGCGGCGGCAGCGTACTGCCGAGGGCGAGTCGGCCGTGGCGTGGATGAGCCCGCTGACGCCGGTGGTCGACGACGAGGAGACGACGGCCGTGCAGCGGCTGGCCCTGGTGGTGGATTCGGCCAATGGCATTGGTGCAGCGCTGGATCCACAGAAGTTCGTCTTCATGAACACCGACACGTCAGTACATCTGCACCGGTTGCCGGAAGGCTCGGACTTCGCGTTGCGCGCCCGCGGCTCGATCGGGCCCGACGGTATCGGCGCGACGACGGCTGAGATCTTCGACCGCCAAGGGTTCATCGGCACCTCCGCCCAGACCCTGCTGGTGATGCGGGTGCCATGATCGCCGAACTGCGCCGCCAGTTCGACCTGGCCTGGGCGCTCACCGATCTTCACCTTTCCGCGCTGTCCGACGAGGATCACCTGTGGGAGCCGGGCCCGTTGGTGTGGACGGTTCACCAGGATTCGTCAGGTCGGTGGCGGCCGGACTTCGCCGAGATCGAGCCCGACCCGATTCCCGTGCCGACCATCGGCTGGCTCAGCTGGCACATCATCTTCTGGTGGTCGGGCGCCCTGGCTGACGTCGACGGCCAGACACCACCGGCACCGACCGAGATCGAGTGGCCCGGCCCCGGCGCCGCAGTGCAGCGGATCAGGGTGCTGAGCGCCCGCTGGAGCGGCCTGCTGGAATCGTTGACCGACACGGATCTGCTTGCCCCGGTGACATTTCCGTGGGGCAAGGACGCCGGCCGGTCACTGGGCGACATGGCGATGTGGTTGAACATCGAGCTCACGAAGAACGCCTCGGAGATCGGTCAACTGCGCCTGCTGCGGGCCGCACGCTGATCGCGTCGGCTCCGGTTTCTGGTCAGATGCTCCCCGGCATACCGGGCATACTCCCCGGCATACCGGGGATGCTGCCGGGCATGCCCGGCGGCGGACCGCTGCCGTAGGGCATCCCGTCGGGCATCGTGCTGCCGGGCAGATCGCTCCCGACAGGCGGCGGCGGCGCCGGCGGGGCATACGGACCTCCCGCACACGCCGGATCGACCGGCGACATGATGCAGCTGGGGTCCGACGGACCGGTGGGCGCTTCGAATCCACCCTCGCAGCCGACCAGAGTCGGGTCCGCGATGCAGTTGGGGTCGCCCGGGTTGGGGTTCGCGTTAGCCGGGGCAGCCACACCGACGGCAGCCATCCCGATCAATACCGCGGCAAGTGCAGTTCGCATCTTTGCTCCTCACGCCAACTCGATGGTTGCACGCCCGCCTCGAGTGCGGGAATGAATTTGAATTACCCGTCCACATTTGATAATTGACGCTTACGTCGACACTGGAAGGTCGGCCGCCCGCCACCCTTGAAGTTGCCGGCCAGTATATTTGCTTGCATCTATATAGACGGAGTGCAATACTCGAATCATGGATGTGTTCGAGGCAGTCGCCGAACCCAGTCGCCGCGCCTTGCTCGACGCCCTCGTCGACGGTGAACGCACTGCCGGCGAGCTGGTGGCCACCCTGCCCGGGCTGACGCAGCCGACGGTGTCGCGGCACCTACGGGTGCTGCGTGAGGTCGGCCTGGTCGAGGTGCGGCCAGACGCCCAACGCCGCATCTACGCATTGCGCGCCGATGGCCTGGTGCAGATCGATGAGTGGATCGAGCGTTACCGCCACTACTGGAGCGATCATCTCGACGCCCTGGAACGCCATCTCAAAGCCACCCACGAGGAGACGAAATGACCAGCCGCGAAGGCAAACTCATCATCGAGGGTGATCGGGCCGTGCTGAACTTCGAACGGCGCCTGCCCTACCCCGTCGACGTGGTGTGGGCCGCGATCACCGATCCCGAGCAGCGCAATCAGTGGATGGGCGAAACCACGATCGACGCCCGCGACGGCGGGACGATCGAGATGATTCCGCACTCGCCGCCGATCCCGCCACAACAGAAGAAGATGTCGGGCCGCATCCGGGTGTGGGACCCGCCACGGGTTTTCGAACACGAATGGAATCAGCGCGTGCTGTCCGCGCCCGAACCCGGCGTGGTGCGTTACGAACTCATCCCCGACGGCGACGGCACCCTGCTGCGGTTCAGCCACCGCGGCCTGACGGTCTCCGACGGTCAGGGTTTCCACCCCGGCACCCACGCCTACCTGGACCGCCTGGAAGCCCACCTCGACGGCCGGCCGTTGCCCGACTGGGCCCGGCGCTATCAGGAAGTCGCCCAAAACCTCGGCACCCAGTGGACCCCTTAGGAGAGAAAACACCATGCCACACAACGGAATTGACATTGCGGCCCCGACGGTCGCGGTCATCTACCACTCCGGTTTCGGCCACACGGCCACCCTGGCCGAAGCCGTCGCGGACGGGGCGCGAGACGTGGGCGCGGCGGTGACCGTGGTGCCGATCGCGTCCATGACCGAGCAGGACTGGGATCTCCTCGACACCGTCGACGCCATGATCTTCGGAACCCCCACCTATATGGGCAACGTCTCGGCGGGATTTCAGGCCTTCGCCGAGCAGACCGGCCGGCGGTGCATGGAGGGCACGTGGCGCGACAAGGTGGCCGCCGGCTTCACCAACTCCGGCGGCAAGAGCGGCGACAAGCTCAACACGTTGAGTTCACTGGCGGTGTTCGCCGCCCAACATCACATGCACTGGGTGAACCTGGGTTTGGGCCCGGGCTGGAACACCTCGTTCAGCAGCGAGGACGACCTCAACCGGCTCGGCTTCTTCCTCGGTGCCGGCGCCCAGACCAACGTGGACGCCGATCCCGATCAGGTACATCCCTCCGATGCGCGCACGTGCCACCACCTCGGGCAGCGGGTCGCGCTCGTGACGCGCCAGCTCAACATCGGCCGCAGCGTCAGTCCAGCGGTTTCAGCTCCTGCAGCATCGTAGGAACCAACTCACTGACAGTGGGGTGGATGTGCATGGTGCGCGAGATCGCGGTGTAGGGCAGTTTCGCCGTCATCACGTCGATGACGGCGTGCACCACCTCATCGCCGCCGACTCCCAGGATCGCCGCACCGAGAATCTCCTCGGTCTCGGCATCCACCACCACCTTCATGAAACCCTGGGTCTCGCCCTTCTCCACCGCACGGCCGACCCTGGTCATCGGGCGCTTGCCCACCAACGCTTTTCGGCCGGATGCGCGCACCTGATCGATGGTCATCCCGGCCCGGCCCAGCGGCGGGTCGATGTAGAGCGCGTAGGACGTGACCCGGTCGCTCACCCGCCGCGGGTCGTTGTCGAGCAGATTGGCGGCGACGATCTCGAAATCGTTGTAGGACGTGTGGGTGAACGCGCCCTTGCCGTTGCAGTCCCCCATCGCCCAGATGTGGTCGACGGTGGTGCGCAGCTGATCGTCCACGACGATGTAGCCGCGCTTGTCGGTCTCCACGCCGGCATGCTCCAGGCCGAGATCGTCGGTGTTGGGTGCGCGTCCCACTGCCAACAGCAGGTCGGTGCCGACGATGGGCTCCGCGCCGTCGCGCGGCGTCACCTCGAAACCACCGTCCCGCTTGGCAAATCGGATCCCGGTGGCGTTCACCACCACCTCGATGCCCTCGGCTTCCAGGATGTCCTTGATGGCCGCCGAGACGTCCTCATCCTCCCGGGAGGTCAGCCGGGGCCCCTTCTCGATCACCGTGACCCGCGCCCCGAACCTCCGATACATCTGCGCGAACTCGAGCGCGATGTAGCTGCCGCCCACGATCACCAGGTGTTCGGGTAGCTGGTCGAGATCCAGGATGCCGACGTTGGTCAGGTAGTCGATGCCGTCCAGTCCGGGAAAGTCCGGAACCACGGCCCGCCCACCGACATTGAGGAAGATCTGCTCGGCCCGCAGCAATTGACCGTCGACGTCGACCGTGTGCGGATCGACGAATCGGGCGTGGCCCCGGATCAGGGTGGCACCGTCCATCGCCTCAAGCCAATCCTCGACGCCGCGGCGGTCGGCCAGCATGATCGAGTCCTTGCGAGCCTTGACCTTCGCCATGTCGATCACGACTTCACTTGTGCCGACCCCGTATTCAGCACCCCGTCGGGCCAGATGGGCGGCATGCGCGCTGGCGACGAGAGTCTTCGTCGGGATGCATCCGTAGTTGACGCACGTCCCACCGACCAGCTTGCGTTCGATCACCGCGACGGACTGCCCGGCCGCGGTCAACCGGCCGGCCAGCGGTGGGCCGGCCTGCCCCGCGCCGATGACGATCGCGTCGAAACTCTGCGCGGGTGCCATCGATTACACGATCGAGGTCAGGGCTGCGACCGCGAAACCGCCGAGCACGGCGACCGCATCCTCGAAGAGGGCCACCGGCAGATCATGACCTTCGTTGCGGGCGACCAAACGCTTGCGTGCCTCGTATCCGCCGAGGGTGCCGATCACGGCACCGACCAGCGCCCCGCCGAGCGCGGTGTACGTGTAGCCCCAGGCGGTACCGATCACCGCACCGGCGAAGGCACCGGTGATCAACCGGGTGATGAACTGCACCGGTGACTTACGACTCGGGGTCTTCGGCAGCTGGTCGGTGACCAACTCCACCACGGCGAGAATGGTCAGCACGGTGACCGTGACCGGATGCGCCAGCCACTCGACCCAGGTGCCGTCGAGGTTGATCCAGTTCAAGGCTGCGGCCCAGGCCACTGCGGCGGGCGCGGTGAAGGCACGAAGTCCGGCCACCACGCCGATGAACAACGCCAACAACAGAACGAGAAAATGCGTCATGGCACCCCTCCGAGGCCCGAAACTGTCCCCCGGACGCTAACACGCAAGCAGGCTCAGCACGCGCCGATCAGAGACGGCGGTAATCCGCCCGTCAGAAACGGCAGAACCGAATATCCGATGCCAGTATCGCTTTGGCGCCGATGGCGGCGATCTCGTCCATGATGGCGTTGACGTCACGGCGCGGCACCAGAGCCCGTACGGCCACCCAGTCCGGGTCGGCCAACGGGGCGATGGTCGGTGATTCCAGGCCCGGCGTCACCGCCGTCGCCTGGTCCAAAACCACACGCGGGCAGTCGTAATCCAGCATCAGGTACTGCTGACCGAAGACCACGCCCTGCACCCGCGCGGTCAGTTGATCGCGGGCCGCAGCGTTGTCGTCGCCCTGGGCACCGTCACGCTCGATCAGCACGGCCTCCGAGTCGCACAGCGGCGCACCGAATGCCACCAGGCCGTGCAGGCCCAGCGTGCGGCCGGAACCGACCACGTCGGCGATCACGTCGGCCACGCCGAGCTGGATCGAGATCTCCACCGCGCCATCGAGCCGGATCACCGAAGCCTCGATGCCTTGCGCCGCCAGGTCTTTGCGGACCAGGTTCGGAAACGAGGTGGCGATCCGCTTGCCCGCCAGGTCCTGCGCGGTCCACTCCTTGCCGGCCGGGCCGGCGTAACGGAACGTGGAGTTGCCGAACCCCAACGACAGGCGTTCGCGCACCGGGGCGTCGGAATCGGCGGCCAGGTCACGTCCGGTGATGCCCAGATCGAGCTCGCCCGAACCCACGTAGATCGCGATGTCCTTGGGCCGCAGGAAGAAGAACTCGACGTTGTTGGCCGGGTCGACGACCGTCAGGTCCTTGGGGTCACGCCGGCGCCGGTATCCGGCCTCGGCGAGGATCTCGGCGGCTGCCTCGCTGAGCGAACCCTTGTTGGGGACCGCGACCCGCAACATCTGATCGGCCACGGTCACAACTTCCGGTAGACGTCGTCGAGGGTCAGGCCACGAGAGATCATCAACACCTGCGTCCAGTACAGCAACTGGCTGACCTCCTCGGCCAGCGACTCGTCGCTCTCGTGTTCGGCGGCCAGCCACACCTCACCGGCCTCCTCCAGGATCTTCTTGCCGAGCCCATGGATGCCGGCGTCAAGGGCGGCAGCCGTGCCGCTACCGGCAGGTCTGGTGCGCGCAATGTCGCTGAGTTCGGCGAACAGGGCCTCGAAGGTCTTCACAGGCATGAATTGTTTCATGCTCGGTGGGGGTCCATTTGTTGGGTTCAATAGAAGTGTGAGCGAACCAGTCGGCGACAAGCTGCTGACCTACACCGCCCGGGTCGTGGCGATCCGGGCGATCCTGAGCAGGCACCTGCCGTTCGACAACCTGGTGCAGAACAATCGCAGCGCCAATCCGATCCGGCCCGCCGACTGCCTGTCCGCCTCCTGGGGCCCCGAGCTCGACGCGGCACCCACGGTCACCGTGGCGATCTTTCCGGTGGCCGACGTCGCCGCCGAGATCGAGGAGCTGCGCTACGGCGCCGATCTGGCCCGGGGCACCTACGAGGTGTCGCGCGCCGAACCCGACGAGTTCGCCCTGATTCAGGTGCAATTGTCCAGCGTGTGGGTGGTCGCCGGGCCGTGTGAGGTGTACCTGGCCCACCGCGACATCTCGCCGGAGAAGCTGATCGAGGCGGCCGTCGAGATCGCCCGACGGATCGGCGGTGCGCCGTACACCGACGACTACGAGCCTCCCCCACCGGCGCCGGGCTGGGAACCGCCGGCCTATCGCTAGGCGCTCATCGCCTCGGCATGCATGTCCTCGAGATGCTTGCCCTTGGTTTCCGCGACCCACTTCCAGACGAACACGAACGACAGCAGGGCGCACAGCGCATAGAAGCCGTACGCCGCACCCAGCACGTTTCGCAGCTCCGGGAACGAGACGGTGATCAGCCAGTTGGCCACCCACTGGCCCGCGGCGGCCAGGCCCAGCGCCGCGGCGCGGATGCGGTTGGGGAACATCTCGCCGAGCAGCACCCACACCACCGGACCCCACGACATGCCGAAGGCCACCACGAACAGGTTGGCGGCGATCAGGGCGATGGGCCCGGCGGCGCCGCTGAGCTGGGGTTGACCGTCGATCTGCGGGGCGGTCCCGAAGATCACGGCCATCGTGCCCAACGTCACCGCCATACCCGCCGATCCGATCAGCAACAGCGGCTTGCGGCCGATCTTGTCGATCAGCGCGATGGCGATCAGCGTGGTGACGATGTTGGTCACCGACGTGATCACGGTGATGACGAATGCCTGGCTCTCGTCGAATCCGACGGCCTCCCACAACACATTCGAGTAGTAGAAGATCACGTTGATACCGACGAACTGCTGAAAGATGGACAGCCCCAAGCCAACCCAGACGATGCCGTAGAGCCCGCTGACAACGGCCACTCCGACGCCGACCGCCAGGAAGACCACCGCGAGTAGCCACAATCCGGACGACACCGACACGACGGCGAGAACGATGAACAACAGCAGTAGCCACCACACGTAACGCCGTATCCACGCGGTCAGCCCGGCGCTCGTGGCACCGCCGGCCAGCGGCTTGAGCAGATCCCGCCACGACGGCGGCGTCTCGGACTTCAGCGAGTCCTCGATCCGGTGGATGGTGATCTCCAGATTCTTCTCGCCGAGCAGCATCGAGAGCACCTTGCGGGCCTCGGGAATCCGGAACTTGGCGACGAGGTACCGCGGCGATTCCGGAATCGTGTACGCGAGAACGCCGTACACCACGGCCGGTACGGCCATCACCAGGAACATCCACCGCCAGGCGGCCAACCCGAGCCACAGTTCTTCGCGGGAGCCGCCGGCCAGGTGGGCGAGCAGGTAGTCGACCGACAGGGAGAGAAAGATGCCGCTCACGATCGCCAGCTGCTGCAGCGAGCCCAGCCGGCCGCGGATGCGCGGTGGCGCCGTCTCGGCGATGTAGGTCGGCGCGATGACGGAGGCCACGCCGACGCCGAGGCCGCCGATGATGCGGAAGATCACCACCAGCCAAATGTGCGTGGCGAAGGCGGTACCGATCGCGCTGATCAAGAACAGCAGCGCGGCGAGCTTCATCACCGACCGCCGGCCGATGCGGTCGGCCAATTGTCCCGCGGTCAACGCCCCCACCGCGGCGCCCAGCAGTGCCGAGGCCACCGCCGAACCCAGAACAACGTTGTTGATCTGGAATTCGTCCTGGAGGGCGGCGACCGCCCCGTTGATCACCGCGCTGTCATAACCGAAGAGCAGGCCGCCGAGCGCGGCCACCGACGCGATCCGGACCACCTTGCCGCTGTGCTCGGATTCCTCGTAGTCCAGGCCCGATGCGGGATCGTCGACCGGTCCGTGAGTCATGGGACGCCCTTCCGCAACAATGCGTGATCAGGGTCACATTCAATCACAGGAGCCGGATCAGGCGGTGCGTTCTCCGGCTTGGGAATTCAGTTCGTCGAACACCGCGCGAAGGCCCGCCACGTCGAGCTGCGTCAGCGACGCCACGTGCCGGCGCACCGGGCCCGCGGGCACCTCGACGTCGTTCGGTACCACCAATACCGGGCACCCGGCGGCTTCGGCGGCCGCGGTGCCGGTGACCGAATCCTCAACGGCCAGACAGTGCTCGGCGGGCACCCCGAGCAAATGAGCGGCCCGCAGGTAGGGATCCGGGGCCGGTTTGGCCCGGTCCACCTCGTCACCACAGACACTCACGGTGAAGTAATGACTGCCAATGCTTTTCAGTGCGCGCTCGGTCAGCCCCCGCCGGGTGTTGGTCACCAGCGCCATCGGGACGCCCGCGGCGGTGAGAGCGTCGAGCATCTCCTGTGCCCCGGGGCGCCACGGCAGGCCCTGCTCGAACAGCTCACCCGTGTAGTCGTGCAACCAGTCCGCCGATTCGGCCATCGCCGCCGGGTCGGGCTCCAGACCCAAATCGTCGTAGACGATGCGCATCACGGTCTCGGACGAACCGCCGACCGTCGACTCACGGACCTCCGCGGTCAGCACCCCGCCCATGCGCGCATACAGCGCGTGCATGGCGATGTCCCACAGTTTTTCGGAGTCGACGAGGGTGCCGTCCATATCCCACAGCACCGCACGCATGGCAACCATTGTCGCATTGTCGGTGCCCGCCGATAGCGTGGGCGCATGACGATATTGGTGACCGGAGCCACAGGGAACATCGGCAGGCGCGTCGTGGACGAACTAATTCGTTTGGGCGGCAGCGATATCGGAGACATTCGCGCATTGACGGCAAATCCGGCGAAGGCCGCACTGCCGGAATCTGTGACAGCAATCACCGGATACCTGGGCCGACCGGAGACGTTGCCGGCCGCGTTCGAGGGCGTCGAACGCGTGTATCTGGCCCCGTTCCCCGCCACCGTCGAGCCCACGCTCGAGCTGATGGCACAGGCCGGTGTGCGATACGTGGTGGCGTTGTCCGGCGGCGCGCACTGGACGGAACACGCCGACGCCGTCGCCGCGTCCGGGTTGGCGCACACCCAGCTCGGGCCCGGCGAGTTCTGCGAGAACTTCGCGATGTGGGCCCCGCAGATCAAGACCGGGACCGTCCGCGACGTCGCCCCGGACTACGTCGAGTCTCCGGTCTCGATGGACGACATCGCGCGGGTGGCGGCCCACCTGTTGGCCGAACCGCAGGATGCCCACCTCGGCGCGATGTACGAACTCACCGGCCCGGTCGCGCTGTCCCGCGCCGACATCGCCCGCCAGATCGGCGCAGGTATCGGCACACCGGTCGACATGCAGCGGTGCAGCCGCGCCGAGGCCGAAGAGCTGCTGCGCCCCGTCATGGGTGACGGGGCGCAGTGGTATCTCGACCTGTTCGATGGCGAACCGGAACATCAGGCCGCCAACGACAACGTCGAGCGGTTGACGGGCGCCCCGGCCGAAACGATGGCGCAGTGGGCGGCCCGCAACCGGGATCTGTTCGCGTAGCCGCTTCGGGGCGCCGAGCGAACCGTTCCACCGCACCGGGTTTCGGCGCGCTCAGTCTTCCGGGTTGTACCCGAGGTTGGAGGACAGCCAGCGCTCGGCCTCGGCCAGGGTCCACCCCTTGCGCTTCGCGTAGTCGGCGACCTGGTCTTGGGCCAACCGCCCGACCACGAAATACTGCGACTGCGGGTGTGAGAAGTACCAGCCGCTGACGGCGGCACCGGGCCACATCGCCATCGACTCGGTCAGCTCGATGCCGGTCCGCTCCTTGACGTCCATCAGCTTCCACAGCGTGACCTTCTCGGTGTGCTCCGGGCACGCCGGGTAACCCGGGGCGGGGCGGATTCCGACGTACTTCTCCCCGATGAGCGCCTCGTTGTCCAGATGCTCGTCGGGTTGGTAACCCCAGAACTCCTCGCGGACCCGTTGGTGCATCCGTTCGGCGAAGGCCTCGGCCAGCCGGTCGGCGAGCGACTCCAGCAGGATCGCGCTGTAGTCGTCGAGAGCTGCCTTGAACTCCATGATCTTGGCCTGGCTGCCCAGGCCCGCGGTGACGGCGAACGCGCCGACATAATCGGCCAGCCCGGTGTTCCTGGGCGCGACGAAGTCACCGAGGCTCCGGTTCGGGATGCCGTCACGGTGCTCGCCCTGCTGGCGCAGGTTGTGCAACGTCGTCAGCACCTCGGTACGGGTCTCGTCGGTGTAGACCTCGATGTCGTCGCCGACCGCGTTGGCCGGGAAGAAGCCGATCACCCCGTTGGCGCGCAGCCACTTCTCCTTGATCAGGGTGTCGAGCATCTCCTGGGCGTCGTCGTACAGCTTGCGGGCAGCCTCGCCCGTGGCCGGGTTGTTGAGGATGTCGGGGAAGCGACCCTTCATCTCCCAGGCATTGAAGAACGGCTGCCAGTCGATGTACTCGCGGAGCTCGGCCAGGTCGTAGTCGTGAAACTCCCGCACGCCCACACCCTGGGCGGGCACCGGCGGCGTGTAGCCGTCCCACTCGATCGGCGTCCGGTTGGCCCGGGCCTTCTCCAGGGTCAGCATCGGCCGCTCGTTCTTCTGGGCGTGCCGTTCCCGCAGAGACGCGTAGTCCTTCTCGGTGGCCTCCAGCAGCGCCGGCCGTTGCTTGTCGTCCAGCAGCGCGGCAGCCACCGGCACCGAGCGCGACGCGTCCTTGACCCAGACCACCGGACCGCTGCGACGCGGCGATATCTTCACGGCCGTGTGGGCGCGCGAGGTGGTCGCGCCACCGATCAGCAGCGGGATCTCCAGCCCCTCGCGTTCCATCTCGACGGCGAAGTTGGCCATCTCGTCCAGGGACGGGGTGATCAGGCCGGACAGCCCGATGATGTCGGCGTCATGTTCCCTGGCCGCGTCCAGGATCTTCTGGGCGGGAACCATCACCCCGAGGTCGATCACCTCGAAGTTGTTGCACTGCAGCACGACCCCGACGATGTTCTTGCCGATGTCGTGGACATCGCCCTTGACGGTCGCCATCACGATCGTGCCGTTGGTGTCCTTGCCCGCCCCGGCGCCGGATTCTTCTTTCTCGGCCTCGATGAACGGCAGCAGGTACGCCACGGCCTTCTTCATCACCCGGGCCGACTTCACCACCTGCGGCAGGAACATCTTGCCCGAGCCGAAGAGGTCACCGACGACGTTCATGCCGTCCATCAGCGGACCCTCGATCACCTCGATCGGCCGCCCACCCGCGGCGGCGATCTCGGCCCGCAATTCCTCGGTGTCGGCATCGACGTGGGCGTCGATGCCCTTGACCAGGGCGTGGGTGATCCGCTCGCGCACCGGCAGGCTGCGCCACTCGGCTGCGGCCGGGTCCTCTCCCTTGTCCGACTTGTTGAACCGCTCGGCGATCTCCAGGAGCCGCTCGGCCGCGTCCGCGCGGCGGTTCAGGACGACGTCCTCGATCCGCTCCCGCAGCTCGGGGTCGATCGAGTCGTAGGGCACCAGCGCACCGGCGTTGACGATGCCCATGTCCAGACCGGCCTTGATGGCGTGAAACAGGAACACCGCGTGGATCGCCTCGCGCACGGGGTTGTTGCCGCGGAACGAGAACGACACGTTCGAGATACCGCCGGAGATGTGGACTCCGGGCAGGTTCTCCTTGATCCAGGCGCAGGCCTCGATGAAGTCGATGCCGTAGGTCGCGTGCTCCTCGATACCGGTGGCCAGTGCGAAGCAGTTCGGGTCGAAGATGATGTCCTCGGCCGGGAAGCCGACCTTTTCGGTCAGGATCCGGTACGCCCGCCCGCAGATCTCTTTGCGGCGCTCCAGGTTGTCGGCCTGCCCCTGTTCGTCGAAGGCCATCACGACGACCGCGGCGCCGTACTTGCGGCACAGCCGTGCCTCGCGGATGAACTTCTCCTCGCCCTCCTTCATGGAGATCGAGTTGACGATCGGCTTGCCCTGCACGTTCTTCAGGCCTGCCTCGATGACCTCCCATTTGGAGGAGTCGATCATCACCGGGACGCGGCTGATGTCCGGCTCGGCCGCGATCAGCTTGGTGAACCGGTCCATCGCGGCGACGCCGTCGATCATGCCCTCGTCCATGTTGATGTCGATGACCTGCGCACCGACCTCGACCTGCTGCAGGGCCACCGACAGCGCGGTGTCGTAGTCCTCGGCCTTGATCAGGTTCCGGAACCGGGCGGAGCCGGTGATGTTGGTGCGCTCACCGATGTTGACGAACAGGGAGTCCTCGGTGATGTTCAGCGGCTCCAGGCCCGAGAGCCGCGTCGCCAGCTCGATCTCCGGCACCTCACGCGGCGGCTTGCCCTCGACCACCTTGGCGATCTTGGCGATGTGCGCCGGCGTGGTTCCGCAGCAACCGCCGGCCAGGTTGATCAGGCCGGCCTCGGCGAATTCGGCGATGTAGGAGGCCTGGCTCTCGGGGGACTCGTCGTACTCGGCGAACGCGTTGGGCAGGCCGGCGTTCGGGTAGCAGGAGACGAAGGTGTCCGCGATGCGCGACATCTCGGCGATGTAGGGCCTCATCTCCGGTGCGCCGAGGGCGCAGTTGAGCCCCACCGCGATCGGGTTGGCGTGCCGGACCGAATTCCAGAACGCCTCGGTGACCTGCCCGGACAGCGTCCGCCCGGAGGCATCGGTGATCGTGCCCGAGATGATCAACGGCCAGCGGCGTCCGCGCTCCTCGAACAGTGTTTCGAGGGCGAACACCGCGGCCTTCGCGTTCAACGTGTCGAAGATCGTTTCGATGATGATGAGGTCGGAACCGCCGTCGACCAGGCCTTTGGCGGCTTCGAGGTAAGCAGCGACGAGCTGGTCGTAGGAGACGTTGCGAGCGCCCGGATCGTTGACGTCGGGCGAGATCGACGCCGTCCGCGTCGTCGGTCCCAGCGCCCCGGCCACGTAGCGGGGCTTGTCCGCCGTGCTGAACTCGTCGCAGGCCGCCCGGGCCAGAGCCGCGCCTGCGTAGTTCAGCTCGTAGCTCAGCTCCTCCATGCCGTAGTCGGACAGTGAGACGGCGTTCGCGTTGAACGTGTTGGTCTCCAGGAGGTCCGCACCCGCCTCGAGGTACTCACGGTGGATCGCCTCGATGATGTGCGGCTGCGTCAGGTTGAGCAGGTCGTTGTTGCCCTGAAGATCGCTCGGCCAGTCCTTGAACCGCTCGCCGCGGTAGCCGGCCTCGTCCGGCCGGTCCCGCTGGATCGCCGTGCCCATCGCGCCGTCGATCACCATGATCCGCCGGCGCAGCGCTGCCGCCAGCTCTTCGGTGCAGTCGGGGCGGATGTTGGGCTCAAGCTTGTTCGGCTCGGGGGCGTTCACAGTGCACTCCTTCCGTAACGGAAGGCGTCCTTGACTCTGCCGAGCGTGGCGGATACCGAAGGAGACCCAGTCCCCCAGATAGCCGTTGCAACGCCTCTCGACCAGAAGAGTCTACGTCGTCACCTGATCGACGTCTGGACGCCCAACTCGTCGCTGCGATCGACCCGACCCGCGTGGTGACGCGTGCCTTGACCAGATTGCAGCCGAACGTGTTTGGTCTCGACTGCGCCGACACCCACCACCACGCGCTGCGACAAGGCGTCGAGTAGATCAGCGTCGTGGGCAGACTTGTCAGCGGCAGCCACACAAACAGGATAGTCGGTCTATCGAATACGGCTGTTCGGTGCCGCTGCGACCCGCGAGCACAACGGGCTCCTCGGCACCTTCCAGGGCTTACGCTGATGGTGTGACACCGTCGTATCCGAACGCCGGCCGGCGTATCAATCTGCCCGAATTGAAGGACGCCACCATCGTGGCCGCCTTCGAGGGCTGGAATGACGCCGGCGATGCGGCCAGTGACGCGCTGGACCACCTGGATGCGATCTGGGAGGCCCAACCGATCGTCGAGATCGACGACGAGTCGTACTACGACTACCAGGTGAACCGTCCGGTGATCCGCCAGGTCGACGGCGTCACCCGCGAGCTGGTGTGGCCCTCGATGCGGATCTCGCACTGCCGCCCACCGGGCAGCAACCGCGACGTGGTGTTGATGCACGGTGTCGAGCCCAACATGCGCTGGCGCACCTTCTGCGCCGAGCTGCTGGCGATCGCCGACAAGCTCAACGTGCAGACCGTGGTCATTCTGGGTGCGCTGCTGGCCGACACCCCGCACACCCGGCCCGTGCCGGTGTCGGGCTCGGCGTATTCGGCGGACTCGGCGAAGTTCTTCGGCCTGGAGGAGACGCGTTACGAAGGCCCGACCGGGATCGCCGGGGTGTTCCAGGACGCCTGTGTCCAGGCCGGTATCCCCGCGGTGACGTTCTGGGCGGCGGTCCCGCACTATGTGTCGCAGCCGCCCAGCCCGAAGGCCACCGTGGCCCTACTGCGCCGGGTGGAGGACGTGCTCGACGTGGAAGTGCCGTTGGCCGATCTGCCTGCCGCCGCCGAGGAATGGGAGCAGGCCGTCACCGAGATGACGGCCGAGGACGAGGAAATCGCCGAGTACGTAGCGTCATTGGAGCAGCGCGGTGACGCCGAGGTCGACATGAACGAGGCGCTCGGCAAGATCGACGGGGACGCGCTGGCCGCCGAGTTCGAGCGCTACCTGCGCCGCCGGGGCCGCTGAGTTGACGTCTCGGCCCAATGGCCAGTTATGACACGGAAATCGCTCTTGGGTTCAAGGCGTCTATGCAACAGCGGGTGGTTTGAACGGGTTGGACAGTAGCGCGTCGAGGGTTTCGGCGGGTGTTTTCCAGCCCAGCGTCTTGCGTGGGCGGTTATTGAGCTTGGCGGCAACGTAGTCGAGGTAGTCGGCTGGAAACACCGAGAGGTCGGCGCCTTTGGCAAAGTACTGGCGCAGCAGACCGTTGGTGTTCTCGTTGGTGCCGCGCTGCCACGGAGAGTGTGGATCGCAGAAGTAGATGTCCAATTCGGCGGCCTTGGCGATGGCCGCGTGGTTGGCCATTTCCTTGCCCTGGTCCCAGGTCAGAGTGCGGCGCAGGATCGCTGGCAGCTGAGCCATCTTGGCCACGATCGCGTCCTGAACGGCTTCGGCGGTGTGTCCGTCGGGCAGATGCAGCAGCATCACAAAGCGGGAGGTCCGTTCGACGACGGTGCCGATCGCCGACCCCGAAACGGTGCTGCCCAGGATGAGATCGCCCTCCCAGTGCCCGGGTATCGCGCGGTCGGCGGCCTCGGCGGGGCGCTCGCTGATGTTGACCATGTCGCGGATGCGTCCGCGGCGCTCATCGGGGCGTCGTTGAGGCTGGCGCAGCGCCCGCCCGGTACGCAGGCAGGTGTGCAACTCACGGCGCAGACTGCCCTTGCCCTGCAAGTAGATTGACCGATAGATGGTCTCAGGGGACACCCGCATCTCCGCATCGTCGGGAAAGTCCAACGGTAACCGCTTGGCGATCTGCTCGGGACTGTGCTCATCGAGCAGCCTGGCCTGCACCTCATCGTGCAACGCGGTATTGCATGCCAGCTTTCCCCGTTGCGGGCGGCGCGCCCGCTCATCGGAGCGGGACTGCGCCACCATCGCGTCGTAGCGGACTCGTGCGTTCTTGCCGCTCTGCCGCGCCCCGAACGCCTCCTTGCGCCGATATCCGGACTTGCGTCCGTCGTTGTGGTTGACACCGTTGGTGTCGAGTTCGTACTTGATTGTCGAGGCAGGCCGGCCCAGCCGCTTGCCAATCGAATTCAGTGACTCGTTGGCGTTGACCCCCACCTCGATCTGGATACGGTCAGCCAGCGTCAGCCGCGGCCGAGGTCCCGACGCCGAGGGCGTGCGCAGTTGAGGATTCACCCCGCCAGCGTTGGCGAACCAGTTAACTCCAGTAGTGCGCGACACGCCGATTGCCGCTGCGGCCTCGCCAGGGCTGCAACCCCAGCTGACATGACACCAGAATTCACGAACTACAGACGACAACGGTGGACGTGGCACAGCAGCTCACTCCAATCAGAATCAGCTGCTGTTGCATCGACGCTTAGAAACCGCCGCTGAGTCGCGTGTCATAACAGGCCACTCGCCGTCAGTTCTCCGGCTTCTCCAGGGCCTCGATGCGGGCGCTCGTCGAGCGACCGAGTGCAGCCGCCTCGGCGTCGAGCTTGGGCAGCAGCGTCGGGGTGAACTTGCGGATGTCGCGCTCGGCCAGCGGCGTGGTGACGAACGGCCGGATCCACCGGAACGCCCCGACCCATTCCGGACAGTAGATGCGCTTCTTGCGCCCCTCGATGCCCTTGACGAAGGCCGCGCCACAGGCGTCCACCGTGGTGGTCCGGTTCAACGGCGGCGGCAGCTTCGACAGCATCTCGCGGAAGGCCGACAGGTCCGACTTGGCGTCCTGCACCAGCGGGGTGTCGATCCAGCTCATGTGCGCCGAGCCGACGTCGACACCGAGGTGGGCCACCTCAAGCCGCAGCGTGTTGGCGAAGTACTCGGCCCCGGCCTTCGAGGCGTGATAGGCGGCCAGTCCGGGCGCCGAGGTGAATGCCGCGAGCGAGGACACCACCAGCACGTACCCGCGCTGCTTGATGACCGCGGGCAGCGTGGCGCGCACGGTGTTGAACACCCCGACCACGTTGATGTCCTGCACCCGTTTGAACGCCTCGGGGTCCACCTGCATGACCGACCCGAAGCTGGCGATACCGGCGTTGGCCATCACGATGTCGATGCCGCCGAAGCGTTCGACGGCGGCATCGGCGGCCTTCTGCATGGCGGGCAGATCGCGGACGTCGGCCAGTGCGGTCAGCACGTGTTCCTCGCCGAGCTCGGCGGCCAGCGCGCTCAGCGGCGCCTCATCGAGGTCGGTCAGCACCAGTTTGGCGCCCCGGCGCCGCAACCTCCGGGCCACCTCGGCACCGATGCCGCGCGCACCGCCGGTGATGAAGACGACTTTTCCGTTCACAGAACCCATTGCCGCAACGTACCGCACGGTGGGGCCCGATAGGAGGGCCTAGAGCTGGACTCCGAGCAGCGCGTCCACCGTCCGGGCGACCTGGCCGGGAGCGGCGGAGTCATGCCCGCCGTAGGTCAGCGCATCGGTACACCAACCATCCAGTGCGGCAAGGACTTTCGGCGTGTCGAGATCGTCGGCGAGGTACTGGCGCACACGGGCCACCACGTCGGTGGCATCGGGACCGCCGGGCATTGTGGTGGCAGTGCGCCAGAGCTCGAGCCGATCCTCCGCTTCGGCAAGCACCGCATCGCTCCAGTACCGGTCAGACCGGTAGTGCCCGGCGAACAGCCCGAGCCGGATCGCCGACGGATCGACACCGTCGGCCCGCAACCGAGACACCAGGACCAGGTTGCCGCGGCTCTTGCTCATCTTGTGCCCGTCCCAGCCGATCATGCCGGCGTGCACGTAGTGGCGGGCGAATCGCCGCTCCCCCGTGGCGGATTCGGCGTGGGCGGCGGAGAACTCGTGGTGCGGGAAGATCAAGTCGCTGCCGCCGCCCTGGATGTCGAGGCCGGTGCCGATGCGGGTCAGCGCGATCGCCGAACACTCGACGTGCCAACCGGGACGGCCCGGCCCGAAGGGCGAGGGCCAGCTCGGCTCACCGGGGCGCTCGGCACGCCACAGCAGGGCGTCGAGTTCATCGCTCTTGCCGGGCCGGTCGGGATCGCCACCCCGCTCACCGAACAGCCGGAGCATGGTGTCGCGGTCGTAGCCGGACTCATAGCCGAACTGCGCGGTGGCGTCGGCGCGGTAGTACACGTCGGGGTACTGGGTGTCGTCGACGACGTAGGCCGCGCCGGAGGCCAGCATCTTCTCCACGAGCTCGATCACCTCGGTGATCGAGTCGGTGGCGGCCACGTAGTCACGCGGCGGCAGCACGCGCAGCGCGGTCATGTCCTCGCGGAACAGCTGGGTCTCGCGGTCGCCGAGGGCGCGCCAGTCGATACCGTCGCGATCGGCCCGCTCGAACAGCGGATCGTCCACATCGGTGACGTTCTGCACGTAGTGCACCGTGTGCCCGGCGTCCAGCCACAGCCGGTGCACCAGATCGAACGTCAGGTAGGTCGCGGCGTGGCCCAGATGGGTGGCGTCATAGGGCGTGATGCCACACACGTACATCGTGGCCGTCGGCCCCGGAGTCACCGGACGTACCTGCCGGTCGGCGCTGTCGTACAACCGCAGTTGCGGACCACGCCCCGGCAGCTCCGGAATTGACGGCGCCGACCACGATTGCATGGCTTCGACTCTAAGGTGCTCGCTCAGGACAGCCTCCCGCCGGTCGGTCCCGCACAGTTCAGCAAGTCTGACAACGCCGCGGGCGAATCCATTCCCGACGCATCGAGAAAATCTCTCACTGAGCCGCCCCGATCGCTTCCAACAGGATCGGCGCCAGCTCCTTGCGGCACATCACGAAGTCCGGCAGATACGGGTCTGCCCGGTTGTAACGCAGCTCCGAGCCGTCCAGCCGGGAGGCGTGCAGACCCGCGGCCAGCACCACACCCGCAGGCGCCGCCGAATCCCACTCCCACTGCCCGCCGGCGTGGATGTACGCATCGACGTCGCCGCGGACCACGGCCATCGCCTTGGCGCCGGCCGAACCGATGCGCACCATCCGGAAATCGAGCTGTTCACGCATCCGCCACAGCACCGCCGGCGGCCGGTTCGAGCTCGCGGTGATCAACAGTGGCCCATCACGCCGCGGCCCCGGCGGGGAGACGGTGTCGCTGCGGTACACCTCGCCGCGGGCCGGCAGGGCCACCACGGCATCCGACAGACCGCCGTCGACGCCCACCGAGCGTTGCCACAGGGCGATGTGCACGGCCCAGTCCTCCCGGCCAGGCAGGGAGAACTCGTGGGTGCCGTCGACCGGATCGACGATCCAGACGCGGTCGGCGTCGACGCGGGACAGGTCGTCGACCGCTTCTTCGCTGAGCACGGAATCACCCGGGCGCGCCTGGGCCAGGCGGTCGAGGATCAGGGCGTTGGACCGCCGGTCCCCCTCGTCGCCGAGGTAGTACGGATCGTAGAAGCCGACCTCCTCGCGGACGGCCAGCAACAGCTCACCGGCCTCCTTGGCCACTGCTGCAGCCAGGTCGGCATCGGTCGAGTGCATCGAATCAGTATCGGTGGCGCGCCAAAGTGGTGCGTTGGCGGGGCCGGTTGCGCCAGTAAAGTCAGGACCTGCCGCCGAAACCGAGGAGATCCATGACCGAGCAGACCCCAGTCGACAATCTGTCCGACTCGTGGCGCTGGAAGTTCGATTTCTTCGACACCTACGGCCTGCCCAGCGCATCCCCCGAGGCCAAGGCGGCCTACCGCAACCTGAGCTTCATGGCGAAGCTGCGGCTCACCTCCAACATCCTGGCGTTCCTGTTCGGTCCGCTCTATTTCTTCGTCAAAGGCATGTGGCGCAAGGGATTGACGCTGTTGGGGCTGACGATCACGGTGGTGACGGTCCTGGTGATCGCGGGCGTCAGCGACATGGTCGGGCGGGCCGTCGGCATGGGCATGGCGGCCCTGGCGATGTCGACGGCGAACTACGCCTACTACCTGCACGTGGTGCGCGGCAGTCAGTCCTGGAATCCGTTCGAGGGGTTCGGCCGGGCCCGCTAGAACGCCGGCCACGGGATCGGCCGGTGCCGATCGGGCGACGGCATCACCGGATCATCCAGCAGCCCAACGATTCTGGACTGCAGCGCGACGATCTCGGCTTGGGTGATGTGGGTGCACAACTGCTCGGCCAGGCCGCCGAACCCGTCCCGCAGCGCCTCGACATGGGCCAGGGTTTCGTCGTCGACGGGCTTGCCGGCCCAACCCCACAGCACCGTCCGCAGTTTGTCCTCGACGTGCAGGCTCACTCCGTGATCCACGCCGTACACGGCGCCGTCGAGGCCGGCCAGGATGTGCCCGCCCTTGCGGTCGGCGTTGTTGATCAGAACGTCGAACACCGCCATCCGGAACAACCGGGGATCGTCGGCGTGCACCAGCGTGACCTCATCGCCGGCGTAGTCGTACGCCCGAAGGATCGGCAGAAATCCGGGCGGAAGCTGTCCGGTGGGGACCAGGTCCACCAGATCGGGGCCGGAATCCGGCTCGTCCCCCACCTGGTCACCGGGTTGATCGACCCACAGCTGCAGCATGCCGGGCCCGGCCGGCCCGTCGCGAATAATGGTGCGCGGCACGATGTTCCACCCCAGCGCGGCCGAGACCAAGTAGGCGCTCAGCTCACGGCCGGCCAACGTGCCGTCCGGAAAATCCCACAGCGGCGCCTCACCGCGGATCGGCTTGTACACACAGTGCACCTGCCGGTCACCCAAGTTGGCCTCACACAGGAACGTGGCATTGCTGGCCGACCGGATCCGGCCGATCACGGTCAATTCGCCGTCGGCCAGTACCGCGCTGTCGTCGGAGACGGGATCTGGGCTAGGAATCTGCGTCATCTTCGGCCCCGGCCACCTCACCGCGACGGTAACCGTTGGTGCGCACGCAGATGTGGCCGTCGGGGTCCAGTGGTTCGTCGCACAGTGGGCAGGGCGGGCGGCCGGCCGAGATCACCCGGTTGGACCGCGTGGCGAACTCGCGGGCCGACTCCGGGGTGAGGAACACCCGCACGGCGTCGGGCCCGTCCTCGGCGTCATCGAGCACCACGGACGCGTCGAACTCGCCTTCAGAGACCGCGAGCAGCTCGACCACGACCGTCTGCGCCTCCGAATCCCAGCCGAGCCCCATCGTCCCGACCCGGAACTCGGCGTCGACGGGGGTGACGAGCGGCAGCAGATCGCTCACCTCGCCGGTATCCGGCGGGATCGGCGTGCCGAAGCGACGGTTGATCTCGGTCAACAGGGCGGCGATGCGCTCAGCCAGCACCGCGACCTGCTGCTTCTCCAGGATCACCGAGATCACCCGCTTGTCGTGGACAGCCTGCAGGTAGAACGTTCGGTTACCGGGTTGGCCGACGGTCCCGGCCACAAATCGGTCGGGAGTACGGAATACGTGAATTGCGCGGGCCATGGCACCTTCCAAAATACCGGTAGCGGTACCGCGGGTCAGTTGGTGGACCCACCCACCACGGCGTCGGTGGCGGGTTTGGCCGCCAGCCCGGCGCTCAGCCGCTCACCGGTGTGGTTGATATGCATCACGAACGGGCGGAGGTCGGTGTAGCGGATGACGCTCATCGACGCCGGGTCGGCCGTGATCCGCTGGAAACCGTCCAGATGCACGCCGAGCGCATCGGCGAGCACCGCCTTGATCACGTCGCCGTGCGTGCAGGCCACCCACAGCACGTCGGCACCCTGCTCGGCGGCCAGCGCCCGGTCACGTTCGCGTACCGCCGCGACCGCCCGGGCCTGCACCTGGGCCAGCCCCTCACCGTCGGGGAACACCGCCGCGCTGGGCTGCTGCTGCACCACGGACCAGAGCGGCTCCTTCACCAGCTCGCCGATGGCACGCCCGGTCCAGCTGCCGTAGTCCACCTCGGTCAGCCGCTCGTCGACGATCGGCTCCAACGCCAGCGCATCGGCCAGCGGCGCCACCGTCCGCTCACAGCGCAACAGCGGCGAGCGCACGATCGCGGCCACCGGAAGCTCCCCGATCCGGGCCGCCAGTCCGGCCGCCTGCTCGGCGCCACGCTCATCGAGATCGACGCCCTCGCTCCGGCCGGCCAGGGTGTGCGCCGTGTTCGAAGTCGAGCGGCCGTGCCGCAGCAGGATCACCGTCATGTCAGCTCCTCAGTCTTCCTCGTTGCGCCTCACTGCGCCGCCAGCACCCCGGTACCCAGCAGTGCCAGCACCACCACACCCAGCACCACCCGGTATCCGACGAACCAGTACATGCTGTGCGACACCAGGAATTTCAGGAACCAGGCAACAGCCGCGAAGCCGATGACGAATGCGATCACCGTGGCCACCAACAACTGCGGACCCGTGGCGCTCATTCCCTCCCCGACCGGATGGAACGCATCGGGCAACGAGAACAGACCCGAGGCGAACACCGCCGGAATCGCCAGCAGGAAGCCGAACCTGGCGGCCAGCTCGCGCTCCATACCCAGGAAGAGCCCGGCGCTGATGGTCGCGCCCGAGCGCGATACGCCAGGCACCAGCGCGAGACACTGGGCCAGGCCGACGATGATGCTGTCGCGCCACGTCAGCTGCTCGACGCGGCGGGTCTGCCTGCCGTAGTACTCGGCGGCGGCGATCACCGCCGAGAACACGATCAGTGCCGAGGCCACCAGCCAGAGATTACGTGCGCCGGTGCGGATTTCGTCCTTGAACAGCAGCCCGAAAACGCCGATCGGAATGCTGCCGATGATCACCCACCAGCCCAGCCAGTAGTCGGCGGACCGGTGCGTCGCATCGAACAGCCCGCCGAACCAGGCCTTGATGATCCGGCCGATGTCCTTCGCGAAATACACCAGCACCGCGAGTTCGGTGCCCAACTGGGTGACGGCGGTGAACGAGGCGCCGGCGTCGTCGTCGAAGAAAAGCTGCGAGGTGATCGCGAGGTGCCCGGACGACGACACCGGCAGAAACTCGGTGAGCCCCTGGACAATCGACAACACGACCACTTGCAGCCAGGACATGGCACCGACGTCAGTCACGACGACGACCGTACCGTGACGACCGCAGTGGAATGTGTCAGCGAGCGGCGCGCGACACCGGTTGCGCCTCGGCGACCGCGTCGCGGACCGTTGCCGACAGGCTGCGCTCGTCAGTCAGATCGATGTCGGTCAGTTTGCGGGTGGCCACGGCCACCACGTCGTCGTCGACGGGCACCGGCCCGGACAGCCGCGGACGGTAGATCTCGATCATGAGTTGCTGACGCTCGATATGGAACGAAAAGCTCCGCCCGTCGCCGACCTGGCCAAATCCACTGGCGTGTACACCAGTGGAAATATCCTCCATAGCAAACTCGCGGTTACCCAGTTCCCGGTCTGCGGCGAGGGTCATGGTCGAACCATACCTCCACTTATGGCGCGATGCTTGCAGACGCGACCATTTCTGGCGAACGGCCATGCCTAAACTGGATTCTTGCCCGTCGCCGACCAACCACATTCGATCGAGAGCCCTCCGTTGCGCCCAATCCTTGCAGGTCAGCCAGTTCGCGCCGGCCTCGTCGCACTGACTCTGCTGCTCACCGTGGGCTGCACATCCAACCCTGCCGACGCCCCGCCACCCACCATCGAGCCCGCTCAAGCTGCGGATTCACCGCCGGTCACCGCCGCCCTCGACGGTGAGATCCGGCAACTGCCCGGGCCCACCCAGGGCGCGGTGTTCGAGCCAGCAACCGGCACGCTGGCCGTGCTGTCCCCCCGGTCCAAGTCGGAGTCGACGCTGAGCCTGCTCAACGACGGGCGGGCGCCGCGCACCGTGACGCTCAGCCCGCCGGCGACGGCGCTGAGTGTCGACGGCAAAGGCGGCCTGCTGGCCGCCACCCGCGGCGGATACTTCCGGATCGACGTTGCCGACGCCGAGGCCGGCAAAGTCGAGGTGGACGGCGCCCAGGATGTCGAGTTCACCGCGATCGCGGTGCGCGCCGACGGCAAGCCGGTGTTGGGCAGCGCCGACGGGGCGGTCTACACGTTGGGCGACGACCACACGGTGGCCGCCCGGCTCAAGATCTTCGCCCGAGTGGATTCGCTTGTCACCCAAGGCAATACCGCGGTGGTGCTGGATCGCGGACAAACCTCGGTGACCGCTGTGGATCCCAGCGGAACCAAGGCCCCCCAGGCACTGCGGGCCGGCGAGGGCGCCACCACCATGGTGGCCGATTCCCGCGGACGCGTCCTGGTCGCCGACACCCGCGGGGACGAACTGCTGGTCTTCGGCGCCGACCCGCTGATCATGCGCCAGCGCTACCCGGTGCCCGCCGCCCCGTACGGCCTGGCCGGATCCGACCAGCTGGCCTGGGTGTCGCAAACCGCGGCCAACACCGTGATTGGTTACGATCTCTCCACCGGCATACCCGTGGAAAAGGTGCGTTATCGAACCGTGCAGCAACCGAACTCCCTGGCCTACGACGACAAGACCGGCACCCTCTACGTGGTGTCCGGCTCGGGAGCCGGTGTGCAGGTGATCCGCGACGCAGCGGGCCGGCCATGACCACCATCCAGCAGGGTCGCATGCCTCCGGGGTGGGACAAGGTCGTCGCCGAAGACCGTTCCGAGGAGTACGACTGGATCCCGCTGCGGTTGCCACCCGATGTCACCAGGATCAGTGCCTCGATCCGCTTGTCGATCGAGGCGGAGTACCGCGGCTGGGAACTGACCCGGGTGCGGGCCTATACAGACGGGAGCCGACGGGTGCTGTTGCGCCGCAAGAAGACCGCGTCATCGATGCCGGGTACACCGCAGGCGCCGGCACTGTGATCTACGCGGCACTGCGGCGGGCGTTGTTCCTGGTGCCCCCGGAACGGATTCACCTGTGGGTGTTCGCGCTTCTCCGCGCGGTCACCGGCCCCTCGTTTTTGCGTCGCGCGCTGGCGCGACGACTGGCCCCCACCGATCCGGCGCTGGCCAGCACCGTGTTCGGGGTGCGCTTCCCCGGCCCGATGGGCCTGGCCGCCGGCTTCGACAAGGACGGCCGCGGCCTCCAGACCTGGGGCGCACTCGGCTTCGGTTACGCCGAGGTGGGCACCGTCACGGCCCAACCGCAGCCCGGCAACCCCGAGCCTCGGCTGTTCCGGTTGCCCGAGGACCATGCGCTGCTCAACCGGATGGGGTTCAACAACGACGGTGCGGGCGCGCTGGCGATCCGGCTGGCCCAGCACAAGCCCGACGTGCCGATCGGGGTGAACATCGGCAAGACCAAGCTGACCCCGGCGCAGGACGCGGTCGCCGACTACGCCGAGAGCACCCGCCTGGTGAGCGCACTGGCCGCCTACCTCGTCGTCAATGTCAGCTCGCCCAACACCCCGGGGCTGCGGGACCTGCAGGCCGTGGAATCGCTGCGGCCGATCCTGGCCGCGGTCAAGGCCGAGACGGACAAGCCGGTGCTGGTCAAGATCGCACCCGACCTCTCCGATTCCGACATCGACGAGATTGCCGATCTTGCAGTCGAATTGGGCTTGGCCGGGATCGTCGCCACCAACACCACCGTGTCGCGTGACGGGCTGGCCACCCCCGGCGTCACCGATCTCGGTGCCGGCGGGGTCTCCGGACGTCCCGTCGCGGCGCGGTCACTGGAGGTGCTGCGCCGGCTGTATCACCGCGTGGGCGACAAGCTCGTGCTGATCAGCGTGGGCGGTATCGAAACGGCCGACGACGCCTGGGAACGGATCATCTCCGGGGCCACCCTGCTGCAGGGCTATACCGGGTTCATCTACGGCGGCGGGTTGTGGGCCAAGCAGATTCACGACGGTATTGCCGACCGGTTGCACGCCGGCGGATTCGCGTCGCTGAGTGACGCGATCGGCTCGGCCGCCCGCTGAGACACCGCGAGCGACCGCAAAGGTACGCAATCGCATGGCGTGTCGCGTACAGACACTCAGTGTCACAGTGGACGTGCCGCTGTTGCGGTGGTTGGGTTTCTTTCCACCTGGTGTCTGGCTCCTACAGACACTGCCACCTTCGGGTTGGCAATCGTGCGTTATGCCGACGCCAGGTGGGAAGGACCGACCGGCGTGACTTGATAGGAGCGTGGCACCGCCCCCACTGAGATGTGTCCTGCCGGTCGGCCCGACCTTCACCTCATCCACCAGATGAAAGAAGGCACCGTCCATGGTCGTCGTTGGAACCGATGTACACAAGCGCACCCATACCTTCGTCGCCGTCGACGAAGTCGGTCGCAAACTGGGCGAGAAGGTAGTCAAGGCCACCACCGAGGGACACCTCAAAGCATTGGCCTGGGCTCGCGAGCAGTTCGGGGAGGAAGTGCTGTGGGGTATCGAGGACTGCCGCAACCTCTCGGCGCGCCTCGAGCGTGATCTGCTCACCGCCGGGCAGTCGGTGGTGCGGGTGGCCCCGAAACTGATGTCTCAAGCTCGCGCTTCGGCGCGGACTCGCGGGAAGTCCGATCCGATCGATGCGTTAGCTGTCGCTCAGGCAGTGTTGCGCCATCCAGATCTGCCAATAGCCACCCACGATGAGGTCTCCCGTGAGCTCAAACTATTGGTTGATCGTCGTGAAGACCTTGTTGCGCAACAGACTTCAACGATCAACCGGCTCCGTCAACGAATCCACGAACTCGACCCCGCCGCCGAACCCAAACCCGCATCGCTGCACCGCGCCAAGCCCTGCGCAGTGCTTCAAGACTGGCTCGGCACCCAGCACGGCGTGTTGGCTGAGCTGGCTCGCGATGAGCTCGCCGACATCATGGGCATGACCGAGGCGATCGACGCCCTGGCCGCTCGTATCGGCGAGCGGGTGCAGAAGGTGGCCCCAACATTGTTGGCGTTGCCCGGTTGCGGTGAGCTGACTGCAGCCAAGCTCGTCGCCGAGGCCGCCGGCATCAGCCGTTTCCGCAGCGAAGCTGCCTTCGCCCGCCACAACGGCACCGCACCGATCCCAGTCTGGTCGGGTAACACCGCCGGGCGCGTCCGATTGAACCGCTCCGGCAACCGCCAACTCAACGCCGCGCTACACCGGATTGCCATCACCCAGCTCCGCATCCCTGACAGCGCCGGCCAGCGGTACTACCGCAGCCGCCTCGCCAACAAGGCAACCAAAGACGCTCTACGCTGCCTCAAACGCCATCTCTCCCGCACCGTCTACCGCAGCCTCCACGCCGACAAACACCTCAGCCACACCCACGAAAAACCCCTTGAAGCCATCGCCGCTTGACATAGGAGCAATGGTCGCTCGCGGTGCCGGGGTGAGCCGGTGGACTACTTCTGTTCGTAGGTGCCGTGGATGACGGCGCGGGCGATCGCCTGGCCGAACAGGTTGAAGCCCAGGTAGGCCGGGGTGGCGCCGTCGGGCAGCTCCAGCGACTCGACCGGCAGGGCGTGCACGGCGATGTAATAGCGGTGCGGGCCGTGACCGGCCGGCGGGGCCGCACCGATGTAGCGCTTCAGGCTCGCATCGTTGGCCAGGGTGACCGCACCACCGGGCAGATCGCTGCCGTCCCCCGCGCCGGCGGGCAACTCGGTCACCGAGGCGGGCAGATCAGCCACCGCCCAGTGCCAGAAACCCGAGGCGGTCGGCGCGTCCGGGTCGTACACCGTGACGGCGAAACTCTTGGTCTCGGCCGGGAAGCCGGACCAGCTCAGCTGCGGCGAGGTGTCCGTACCGCCGGCCCCCATGATCCCGCTGACCTGATCGTTGGCCAGCGGCTGCCCGTCGCTGACCGATTCGGAGGTCAGCGTGAACGTCGGCAGCTTCGGCAGGTTGTCGTACGGAGATGTGCTCATGGTTCCCTCTCGTCGTGACTTGTGTCGTCGTGACTCGTGCGGTCAGCAGTTCCGCAGAAAGTGTTCCAGAACGCCGGCCCCGAACTGCAGTGCGTCCACGGGTACCCGCTCATCGACGCCGTGGAACAGCGCCGCGAAATCCAGCTCGGGCGGCAGCCGCAGCGGCGCGAACCCGAAGCAGCGAATCCCCAACCGCTGGAACGACTTCGCATCGGTTCCGCCCGAGAGCATGTAGGGCACGGTGCGGGCTTCGGGGTCCAGAGCCAGGATCGCCGCGTTCATCGCGTCCACCAGGTCACCGTCGAACGTGGTCTCGTACGACGGCAGGTCCCGTTCCCAGCTGCGGGTGACGTCGGGCCCGATCAACTCGTCGACCTCACGCTCGAACGCCTCCTTGCGGCCCGGCAGCACCCGGCAGTCGATCACGGCCTCCGCCGACGCCGGGATGACGTTGGCCTTGTAACCGGCCTTCAGCATGGTCGGGTTGGCGGTGTCGCGCAGGGTGGCCGAGACGATCCGGGCCACGCCACCCAGTTTGGCGATGGTGCCGTCCAAGTCCGGCGAATTGACGTCGAAGTCGTAGCCGGTCTCCTCGGCCACCGCGGTGAGGAACTGCTCCACGGCCGGATTGAGCACCAGCGGGAACTGGTGGCGGCCCAGCCGTTCCACCGCACCGGCGATGGCCGTCACCGCGTTGTCGTCGTGCACCATCGAGCCGTGCCCGGCCCGCCCGCGGGCGGTCAGCCGCATCCAGGACAGGCCCTTCTCGGCGGTCTCGATCAGGTAGAGCCGACGCTCCCCGCCGTCCTTGCGCGGCACGGTCAGCGAGAACCCGCCCACCTCGCCGATCGCCTCGGTGACGCCGGCGAACAGGTCCGGCCGGTTGTCCACCAGCCAGTTGGCGCCGTAGGTGCCGCCGTGCTCCTCGTCGGAGACGAACGCGAACACCAGCTCACGCGGCGGGACGATGCCCGAGCGCTTGAAGTGCCGGGCGACCGCGATGGCCATCCCGACCATGTCCTTCATGTCGACCGCGCCGCGGCCCCAGACATAGCCGTCCTTGACCGCCCCGGAGAACGGGTGCACGCTCCAGTCGGCCGGCTCGGCCGGGACGACGTCGAGGTGACCGTGGATCATCAGCGCGCCGCGGCTGGGGTCGGCACCGGGCAATCGGGCGAACACGTTGCCCCGGCCCGGCGCGCCGGCCTCGACGTACTCGGTCTCGTAGCCGACCTCCTGCAGCTGTTCGGCCACCCAGTGGGCACACTCGGCCTCACCCTTGGTGGTGGCCGGGTCACCGGTGTTGGAGGTGTCGAAACGGATGAGCGCGCTGACGAGATCGACCACCTCGTCCGCGCTGGAGGCGGGGACAGTCACAGTCACATTCGTACCACTGGGGCGCCGGTTTGGGTCTGGGGCACACAATCCGATAGCCTTAGGCGCCCAACCCCGCAGGGTTGGCATGTCCGAGTGGCGGAATGGCAGACGCGCTAGCTTGAGGTGCTAGTGCCCTATTAACGGGCGTGGGGGTTCAAGTCCCCCCTCGGACACAATTTATTGGCTAAATGTAGGAATCCACTCCGAACTCAATCGGAGTGGATTCCTACGTTTTCTGGAGCCAAGAGGGCTCGGCGTTCACCGACATATGACTACAGAATGTGGTTATCCCGCCATGAACACCGACCACGCCGACGTGCCGGCTGGCTGTTCCTGAATGTGCTCACCACGGCGGTCGCTGCAGGCCGCGCTGCCCATCCCCGCCGCCGAGCCGGTCAATCTTACTGCATCGACGCCAGGAACAAAGGGCGCTGAATTGGAGACCGGCAACTCGACCAACCAAAAAGCGCAATCCGTACCGCCTGCCGGTTATCTCCCCGACGTCGTCCACACCGCCGATTGCCGAGGTCCGCTGGCTGCCACCACGGCTAGCAGACTCGATGAGCAGAGTGAAGATCAGTCGCCTTTCGGCCACGCATTGCCTGGGGGCCAGGGGTCCGGGAGGCCGAAGAACTCTCCAGCAGACGGATCTGGAGGAGCTTCCGAAAGCTCGCCGCTATCGAGCGCGATGACATGCGCAGGGAATCCCAGGTCATCAGGTAGCGCATGAGTGGGGCTCGGGTGCCGCCACAGCGTGACCTCGGCCCGCTGGAAGTAATACGGCATGAGTTGGTTAACAAGCAGCACGCCCGACACATTGCGGTTCTGCCAATCGGGCGGCGTCCCGAAGTAGCCGTCGCCTTGCCGAATCGCGCGGGTAGGCGGCTCCCCGTCTGAATTGGGTTCGAATTCGATGGCAAGTTGCCCGTACATCGCATTACTGGCGTGCCACCGGTCACTATCCATCATGTACGTACCGACAGCGATGACGAATGGTGCGTCCAGATCTCCGTACCCGTGATGTTTCGCAGCGAGGGCTCCTCGGATAGCGGGTGCATCATCGACGAAGCTCGCCTCCGAACGCCCGTAGATCCCGATCACTCGGCTTTCAGGTCTCAAACCTCTGGCTTCGAGCTTCTTCGGCAATGCCTTGAGCCCGACCTCCCAGCCGTCCTCCCGCCAGTCGTATCGCGGCGCAGCGTCGGCCGTCCATGGCGCGTCAGGATCGAGCCGCCGCAACCACCGGCTCAGTTCGCCTCGAAGGCGCGCCGCCCTAGGTGGCCGCGGCCCGTCCACAAGACGGTCAAGCCAAAGAATGAAGTTCGGATCTTGGAGCCGATTCACAGTGTCAAACAGGACCGCACGCCGGCCTGCAGCGGCTTTCGCTGCCGGGGTCGCACCAGGAGCAACAGCCTCCACGTAGAGTCGCTCATTGCCGCGGACAGCCAAGAAGTCGGGACGCCGGGTCGTACCCGGCACCTCCGGGTGAACGACGATCTCATAGCGAGCGCGCAAGAGCGACTCATGGAGGTAGAGCTCCAAGTAGGCGCTGCGGAACTGCTCATTGTCTCGAGATCGCAAACGTTGGAGCAGGTCGTAGTAGGTGATGTCATCGTTGATGCGGTCCAACCACTGTTGCATCAACTCACGCGGATGGTCCCAATAGTTGCCTGCGATCCTGTTCATGAACGCAAAGTTGGACTCCTGGAAGTCAGCCACCGACGTGTCTTCGCGGCGACTGTCATCGAACAACGGCTCGCGGCTGTTGACCATCCACGTAGCGTGCCAGCAACGGCCGACAAGCCCGCGCATCACGATCGCCGCGAGTCAACCGGCCAAAACCGCCCGTTCTCTTTCGAAATACTCCAGCAAGCACTATCCGATATGTCGAAAACGTATCTATCTGGCCTTTTAGCGTGCCTCGTCGGACTCCGACCGACTCTCGAGTGGATTTGCGAGTCGCTCGTTACGGGATTCGTCGGCGGGGCCTATCACTGAGTTGAAAACCTCAACCATGTATCGCAAGTTGGCCAAGTCCCCGCGATCACACACTCAGGCCGGATCTAATTTCCCGGCAGCCGCGGCAACCCAACTCAGTTCACTGTGGAAGATGTCGCTGTGCGCGCCCGACGGGCTGTCACCCGTGGCCACCACGGCCGACGCATCCAGGCTGAGGATCCGACCGGGCTGGAACGGATATTCGAATCCGGCGTCGTCGAGCACGCCGAAGTCACTGCCGAATGCGCCGAGCGCCCCCATCGCCCGCCAACGGGCCATCGGATCGTCCAGACCGGCCGCATCGTCCCCGGCCGACAGCGAAGCCAGCGGATAAAAGGTCGACAACGCCCGGTCGTGTCTGGAGAAGCAGACGGCCATCGGACCGTCGATGCGGGCCAGCCGCCCGGACAGGGCGCCGTTCCCGTCACGGAACGGCAGTCCCGTGGTGAAGGTGAACCGGGAGAACGCTCCCTGCAGCAGGGTCACCGACTTCACCGGTGACGGACTGCGCTCGGTGATGCCGTCCAGCGCGAACGACACCAACCGGGCACCGAAGCTGTGCCCGACCAGGTGGATCCGGAGCTCCGGGTGCGCGTCGACCAGGTTGTCGATCGCCGGGCCCAGCCCGTTGCGGCCGACGACACCGGCGCGGTTCTTCATCTTCCAGTAGCTGAGCTGACGCAGGACTTCCTTGGCGCCGTGCCAGAGCTTGCGGCCCAGATCCCCCAGCCCGGCCTCACCGCCCCCGCCATCACCGAATTGCACTCCGGCGTCGGCCAACCGGTCGGCGAACCTGTTGAACACGTCGATCGGTTCACGCTGATCGTCGAGCATGCCGGGTACCTGCACCGGCTGGTCCTTCTCGCCGTCGTCGAAACCGGTCCGGGTCGCGGCGTTGAATTCGCGAAACTCGTCGAACATCTCCTGCGCCCGCTCGGCGGTGGGCGGCGTGTCCAACAGGGCCGCAATGGCATCCAGGTGCGCGCTGCCGTCGGGGAACATGTCCTTCAGGTCGGCCAGTTCGACCGGATCGATGGTGCTCGGCCCGGCGACCGTAACCGCCGGCCCGTCCAGCCCCGCCGCACCGCCGCCGCCGGCTCCCGCCGGTTGATCGTCGAAATTCGGGATCGGTTCGTCACGCCACAGCTGCGAGGGCCAGCGGATGCCGACGAACCCGACCTTGCGGTCCGGATCCAGGTGATCGGCCAACAGCCCGAACCAGCGGGCGTACAACGAATGCGCCGCGGCCTCGTCGTTGTTCCAGCCGTGCGAGAACAGCACCAGGTCGGTGAGCGCCTCGGCTGCGACACCGTCGCGCAGTGCGGTCAGTGTCGCATCGTCGACGTCGCCCTCGGCGTCGAACACCAACCGCCACAACGGCCTGCCTTTGATGGTTTCGGTCATCGCGACTCCTTGAGACTCGTCGGAAATCCTCAGACGGACTGCAACGCTCGCATCAGGTCCAGCAGGCCGCTGCCCTGGAAGGCCCGGTCACGGCCGAGCGAGGTCGCCGACTCGGTGAATATGTGCTTGATCTTGTCGGGTTGCCCGATGAGCTCACGCTGCACGGACAAGAACGCCGCGATGGCCCCGGACACATGTGGTGCGGCCATGCTGGTGCCGGTGGCCTCGATGTACATGGCCGCGCTCTCCGGTGGGGCGTCGGTCTGCCGCAACACATTCCTGCGGAACTCCCCTGCGGCCACGGAGGTGATGCGTTCGCCGGGGGCCAGCAGATCCGGCTTGCACCGGCCGTCGCCGGTCGGTCCCTTTGACGAGAAGTACGACACCCCCGAGGTGTGCGGCGCGTCCCGGTGCGTCGAGCCCACGGTGATCGCCCGCTCGGCGTTGCCGGGATCGTTGATCGTCATGCCCGCGCTGAATTTCGTGACGTCCGTGGTGAACAGCGGATTGAGCGACACGTATCCGCTGTTGCCGGCCGCCGCGACGACGATCACCCCCGAGCGCACGGTCTTGTCGACCTCGATGCACAGCGGGCTCTGACCGCAGGCGAACCATTCCGCGGCGAATTCGTACCCCAGGCTGAGGTTCACCCCGTGAATCCGGGGCATCCGCGGGCTCGCCGCGTTGACCTCGCGGACGTATGCCAGGGCCCGCATCACCCGATTCACCCGCGCCGCCTTCTCGCCGGGGCCCAGCACCTTGAGGCTGACCAGCTTCGCCTCGGGCGCCATCCCCGAGAGCCGGCCGGGATCGCTGACCACCCGCTTCTGCAGGATGGGTATTTCCCCCTCGGGGGCACCGACGTTGAATCGCTTCTCGGCCACGTAGACGTCGTCGGGAGATTTGTCGACGAGCCCGCCGGCGATGATGCCCGCGACATGCGAGCCGTGGCCGTCCGCATCCTGCAGGGCGCTCGGCGCGAACGCCTTGTCGCCGCCGCTGACGGTGAAATCCCGGTGCAGCTCGTGGACCGTCGGATCACTCACGGTGGCCCGGTCGACGAAATGTGCATGGGTCTCGTCGATACCGGAATCGACGACGGCCCAGACGATTCCCGATCCGTTGCAGGCGAAGGCCCGTTGCGCGGGGACCACCTTGACGGTGCCGGCGGACGCGTCGATCTGGGGGTGGGCCTCGAAGTCCGGCCAGATCCGGTAGACCGCGCGCTCAGGCCACTGTTGCGGTACCGCGTCCGCGGAGACCAGGCCCTCGATCTGCCTGGTGGTCAGCTCGCCGGCCATGAACTGATCGGCCACGGGCAACGGCTCGTCGGGCCCGTCCACCAGCCGCCACAGCTCACGCACCCGCTTGATCGCCGCGGCGATCCCGGCCTCATAGCGCAGGTTCAATTCGATCATGATCGGCCACAACGTTTCCCGCGACTGCTCGGGGTCCTCGCCGGGGGCCACCACGAACTTCTCCCGCAGGGGCGGCGTGATCACCCCGGCCACGAGCAGATCGCGGTGCGGTGGCTGCCCGGCCTCGTCCGCCGCCACCGTGCGGGGCCGCTCGTCGGGGGCCATCGCGCGTTCGCACGCGCGCTCGGCGGCGTCGCGGCCGGCCGGCGTCAACCGCACGATCGGCTGCGGCGCAGCCACGCCGGCCTTCTTCGCCGGGGTGCGCCGGGTCACCAGTTTCGCGCGCACCAGCTGCTGGACCGCGTCGTCGACACTGCGGTGCCACCGCGGCCTGCCGTCGATACAGGGACGGTCGTCGGGGTCGAACCGGGACGCGAACCGGGCCGCCACCGCCTCGAGGAGCTTCTGCGGACTGGCGTCGATCTTCTTTCGCGCCAGGTCGGCCAGGGCGCACTGCACCCGATCGCTCCACGTCGCGCTGTCACTGTCACTGTCGGAAGGACTCACCGCAACACCTCGGAACTCTGCTCGACCCTGCAGGTGGCATCCCACACAGCATGCGGCATCGGGAAGGCGATCGTTCGCCGAATCGGCATGCAGACGATCCTGACTCGAGCCCGACGGGACGGCACGAGTAGCCGACTACCCGAATCGTCCATCCGGCCCGGGTGCCGCCCCGAGCGCTCAACGGACGCGCATCCTCGATGTATCCGAACCAGCCCCACCACCGCTGCGCGGTCGAAAACTCGCGTAGTGGATTACTCGATACCGGTGGCCGGCGGGCTCCCTAGCATCGGGTGACACGTCAGTTGCTCGCGGCAGTAGGGAAAGAGCCATGAACGCGCTTGGGTTCAATTTTCAAGTGGCCCAGAACTTCCTGCCGAACAGCCAGGCATGACGCAGCGGAATCCATCATGCGTCACCACGTCTTCGCCATCGTCGCGGTCAGGGCCTGGACCGAACTGCTCTCCGAATGGATTCTGCGCATCCCGGGATTCGAGTTGGTTGGTACCGCATCCGATGCCACGGCCGCCCTGGGCGACCTGGCCCGGATCGACCGGCCCGTCGACATCGTGGTCATCGACGTCGGCACCCGGCTGGCGCTGGAGTCCGCGTCGGCGCTGCGGCGGGCCGACCCGCCCCGGAAGCTGATCGCGGTCGCGCTCGACGACGACCCCGGTCAGGCGATGGCGTGGGCGAGCGCGGGGGCGGCTGGGCTGGTGGGGCGCAACGCCTCTGTCGACCAACTCTGTCACGCGCTGGTCAACGTGTCCCGCGGTGCGGCGCACTGCTCCGACGAGATATCGGGCGCCCTGTTACGCGGTGTCGGCGCCAACGGCGGCCGGCGCACCGGCGGGCAGAACCACTGCCTCACCGAGCGGGAGCAGGAAGTGGCCTGGCTGATGACCCACGGACTGACCAACAAGGAGATCGCCGACCACCTGCACATCTCGGCGGGCACGGTGAAAAGCCATGTCCACAATGTGATCTGCAAGCTCGGGGTACAGCGCCGGGCCTATGTGGCCCGCAAGTTGGGGCATGCCGGCGGGCCACCGCTCAGGGAGTCTCCCCCGCCGCAGGCCGGACATACGGGCGCAGCGGAGGCGGGCTGGTGTTCCACCGGCGCTGCCGGAGAAGGACGGCCGATTCGCCACCCGAAGTGAGGTCGAGCTCTCCGATGAGCCTGCGGTGCTCGGCCCGCAGTCCGTCCTGACGCTGCTTGACGGCGAACAGATCCTGACGCATCTGCTCGATGCTTCGCTTGCTCTTCTTAGCTGCCATGCCTTTCGTGCTACGTCGGCGCCATCGCCGTGTCAATGCCGGCGAGCAGAAATCGGCCGAAAGATATAGGCCGGGTTGCCCGGTCGGTACAACGACCACCCCCGAACGGGTCACCGCGAAAATCGATCCGGCGGCCAATGGTGCGGCCCCCCGCTGCCACCGCACCATTGCGGTATGACTCAGGTGCAGGCTCTCCAGCCACCGCAGACCATGCGGTCGGCCGACACCGACTTCATTCTCGAGGAACTGAAGTCGTTGAGAGACACCGTGATTCCAGATCCAGACGTATGTGTCGCGATCCTCGACGGCCCGGTCGACCTCGGCCACCCCTGTTTCTCCGACGCCCGGCTCACCCGAGCCGATTCCCTCATCCTCGACGAGGCCGGCACCGGTGCCATGTCCGGCCACGGCACCCACGTGGCCAGCATCGTGTTGGGGCAGCCGGCCTCCGGTGCGCTCGGCCTCGCCGCCGGGTGCCGAGGCCTGGTGGTCCCGATCTTCCAGGACAGCAGCGGGCACCTGTCTCAACTCGACCTCGCCCGGGCGATCGAACGCGCGATGCTCGGTGGCGCGAATGTGATCAACATCAGCGGAGGCGAGCTCGTCGAACTCGGGCAACCGGACCCGCTGTTGGCCCGTACCGTGGAGACCTGCGAACGCAACGGCGTGCTGATCGTCGCCGCAGCGGGCAATGACGGGTGCGATTGCCTACACGTGCCGGCGGCGCTGCCCACCGTGTTGGCGGTCGGCGCCCTTGGCCGCAACGGAGTTGCGTTGCCATCGAGCAACTTCGGTGGCCTCTACGCCCTCAACGGCGTCCTGGCGCCCGGCGAGGCGATTCCCGGTGCCCTACCCGGTGGCGCGATGGCCGAGCTCACTGGCTCGAGCTTCGCCACCCCCATCGTCAGCGCCCTGGCGGCGCTGCTCATCACCGCGCAGCGCCGCAGTGGCGCCGACATCGACATCGCCGAGGTGCGACGGGCCGTGATCGCCAGCGCGCTGGCCTGTCCCCAGGATTCAGACCCCCGCTGCCTGGCGGGAATTCTCAACGTTCGTGGCGCACATGCGCTGATCACCCAAGGAGACAAAGTGACCGAGATGGCTGCAACACCGATTCCCCACGTCGCAAGTTCAGGAAGCGACACCCCACCGATCAACACCGGACCCCCGCCGGCACCACCCGACATCGTCCCGGTGCCGACCGGGGTGGCACCCTCGTGCGGTGGCGCGCCGTGTTCCTGCGGCGCCGCGGCGTCGCAGGACACCGCCACCGCGGTACACGAGGCGCCGACCCCACCACAGGCGGCTCATCCGCTGCCGGTCTCAAATGTGTTCGCACTCGGCAACATCGGATTCGACTTCGGCACCGAGGCACGCCGGGACGGTTTCCGGCAACTCATGCCGATGGCCGAGAGCAACGACGAGACGCCGATCGTGTCCGAACCCAATCCATACGACGCGGTCCAGCTCGCCAACTACCTCGACGAACACCCTTGGGAATCCACCAAACTCATCTGGACGATGAACCTGAACCTCACCCCGATCTACGCCATCGAGGCCGAGGTCACCTATCACGAAGCCGTCTACAAGATGCTGCGCTACGCGTTGCGGTGCCAGGTGCTGCCGGCCGAGGACGACGAATTCGTCTCGCGGGTGTCACTTCCCGGTGTCCTCACCAACCGGACCGTGACGACGTTCGCCGGGCAACGCCTTCCGGTGATCGTCGTGCAGCGTCGTGGCCTGTACACCTGGAACGAGAACAACCTCGTCCGAGCCGTGCTGGGGGCGATCGACTTCGACAAGCTGACCAATCAGCTCGGGATCGAACGGGCCAAGGCCGAATCCCGCACCGAGCTGAAGCTGCGGCAGATGCTGGACAAGGTCTATTACGAGCTGCGCAACCTCGGCCAGTCGTCAGCCGATCGGGCCATCAACTACACGGCCACCAACGCGTTCATCTTCTCCGATCTCATGGCCAAGGGCCTGCTGGCCGGAGAGTTGGTGGACGGCGATGTCACCAGCCTGTACTCGCTCGAGAACATCACCGCGGTCAAGAGCCCGTTCGGGCGGCTCGACTGCGACTGCTGGGACGTCAAGATCACGTTCTTCTCACCCGAGAACGAGCGCCGCGCCCGGGTGGTCTATCAGGCCACCGTCGACGTCAGCGACCCATGGCCGGTCCAGCTGGCACCCATTCACCAGTACCTGATCTCAGGAGGCTAGCAAACATGAGCACCGACTCTTGCCAGTCATCGGCAGCGGCACTGCCCCCACAGAAACCCGGAATCCCGCGCCTGGACGAGGACGCCCGCGGCGGCATCGGAACAGGTTCGGTTCAGGCCTCCGTCAGTTGCGGAGACCTTCCCGGACTGGCCCGTTCGATGTGTTACGCATCGAAGGGAATCAAGTACTGAGCTCTTACTCCCCTGAAAGGAGCGAATCGAGGATCAACACACCAGATCAGCTTTCAGTCAGTTCAAACCAACAAACAAGGAGAGATCCATGAGTACAGCAAATGAAATGCTGCCGCCCCAGGCTTCGCCGATCGACCGCACGCCGGCCGGGGCCGCGGCATTCACCAACCAGGCGGGCGTCGGAGCCTCATTCGACTTCCCGTGGGAGCAAGTCGCCACCACCGGAATCGGAATCCTGGGCGGACTGCTCTGAACCTGTTGCGGCGCATCGGCGGATGCATTTCCGCCGATGCGCCGCACTCCCGTTGACCACATCCGACCGACGGAGTCACCATGACCAGAATCCGTGAATTCTCGCTCAGCATGCAGCAGGCGCCGATCGTGCGGGACGCGCCCACCGCCCTGATCAAGCCCACCACCGAGCAGTTGCCGCCTCGGGTGATCCACTACGTGCAGCGGCCACCGAACCGGCCCTTCCTTCCCGTGCAGGGTGTGGTGGACCGGCGCAGCCTGCACCAGTTGCGGATGACGCCGGGCCCGGACCAGAAGTTCGACGACGACGGCGTCACCAAGATCGCCCGGTTCTCGCGGTTCGGATTGTTCGGCCCCGATCCGGCCGACCCCGCACCGTTCACCCTGTCGGCGCCGTTCGGCGTGGCGATATGCCCGACTCTCGCACCGTACGCGGCCGCGCGCTGCCCCCGGCGTTGATGCCGGGGACGGCTGAGCGGGCCGCGGGGTTGTATGCCGCCGACCGCCAGTTCCGCGACTGCCTTCCCCTGGCCGAGGTGTCCGCTGCCGTCCGCCGAGACGGTCTCGGACTGCCCGCCATCATCGGTGCCGTGATGACCGGCTATGCCGACCGGCCGGCCCTCGGCACGCACCCCGTCGACGGGCAGGCGCCGGCGACGATCAGCTACCGGGAGCTGTGGACCCGCATGTGCGCCATCGCAGCCGACTGGCACGGGCACGGCCAATTCCCGGTGCGGCCCGGCGAATTCGTCTGCATGCTGGGCCTGGCCGGTCCCGGCTACACCACGGTGGATCTGGCCTGCGCCCTGGCCGGTGCGGTGACGGCTCCCGTGCCATACGGCGCGCCGGCCGCTCAAGTGATCCAGGTGCTGGCCGAAACCCGGGCATCGGTGCTCGCGGTCGGCGCGGACCAGTTGCCCACCGCGGTCGAGGCCATCCTCGCCCAAACCGGGGTGCGCCGCCTGGTTGTCTTCGACGATCATCTCGAGGTCGGCGATGCCCGGGATGCGTTCGAGGCGGCCCGGCTCCGGTTGGTCCGGGCTCGGCCGCCGGTCCTGGTGGAGACCCTCGCCGAGATCATCCGGCGTGGCCACCGGTTACCGCTCCCACCCTGGCCCGCCGCCGACCCGGACCGGCTCGTCGCCCTGTCGTACACCTCCGGCAGCACCGGACGACCGAGGGCGGCGATGTACACCGAACGGATGGTCGCCAACACGTGGCGTAATCCTGTTGGCGTACCGGTGATTTCCTACAACTACCTGCCGATGAGCCACTACGGCGGCAAGTCACTGGTGTTGACCACGCTCGCGGGCGGCGGCACCGCCCACTTCGCCACGGCGCCGGACATGTCGACCCTGTTCGAGGACATCGCAGCGGTGCGCCCCACGGTGCTCCCGCTGATCCCCCGAGTGTCCGAGATGCTCTTCGGGTGGTACCAGCGCGAATACCACCGACGGCTGGCGCCCGACGGCGATCCGGAGACGGTGCGCGAACAGGTCATGACCGAGCTGCGGGAGAAGGTGCTCGGCGGGCGGGTGCTGCTGGCGGCTTCCGGCAGCGCCCCGCTGTCGCCGGAGTTGACCACATTCATCGAACGGTGTCTCGGCATCCACGTCGCCGTCGGCTACGGCACCACCGAAACCGGGAACGTACTCAACGACGGCCGCGTGGTCCGGCCACCGGTGATCGACTACAAACTCGTCGACGTGCCCGAGTTGGGATACTTCGCCACCGACCGGCCGCATCCCCGCGGCGAACTGCTGGTGAAATCGGAGATACTCAGCCCCGGTTACTTCCGGCGCCCCGACGCCAGCGGCGCGGCGTTCGACGCCGACGGCTACTACCGGACCGGCGACATCATGGCCGAGATCGCGCCGGACCACCTCACGTTCGTGGACCGCCGCAACAACGTGATCAAGCTGTCCCAGGGGGAATTCGTCGCTCTCTCACACCTCGAGTCGGTGTTCGTCGCCAGCCCGTGTGTCCGCCAGATCTTCGTATACGGCAGCGGCGAGCGCGATTTCGTCCTCGCGGTGGTGGTTCCCGAGCACATTCCCACCCAACCGGTACCCACCAGGGCGGCGATCCTCGAATCGCTGCGGCAGATCGCGCGCGCCAACGGGTTACGTCCCTACGAGGTGCCGCATGACATCGTCATCGACAGCCGGCCGTTCAGTACCGACAACGGCCTGCTCACCGCCACAGCCAAATTGGCCCGCCCGGCGCTGACCGCCCGTTACCGCGACGACCTCGAACGCATGTATACCGCCATCTCCGAACGCCGGGACGACGAGCTCGCCGCACTTCGACGGGACGCGGCCAACTCGTCGGTGCGAGATACCGTCTGCCGCGCGGCCACCGCGACGCTCGGCGTCCCCGGCCTGAACGCCGACACCGTGTTGAGCGACGTCGGCGTCGACTCGCTGGCGGCACTGACCCTGACCGCACTGCTCTCGGACATCTTCGGTGTCATGGTGCCCACGGCCGTCCTGCTCGACCCCGCCCTCAGTCTGGCCGGCGTGGCCACCCACATCGAGACGAGCCGACGGGCCGGTCGGCGGCCGTCCGCCGCGACCGTCCACGGTCACCGTGCCGACCGGGTATCCGCCGACGACCTGACGCTGGACCGATTCATCGCACCCGACGTTCTCGAGCGCGCCGCCACCCCGCACGGTCACCACGGACCACCCGCAACGGTCCTGCTGACCGGAGCGAATGGCTTTCTCGGACAGGCGCTCTGCATCGAGTGGCTGCGTCGTCTGGCGCCCACCGGTGGCCGGCTGATCTGCCTGGTCCGCGGCGCCGACGACGCCGAGGCGCGCCGCCGGCTCGGAGTCGAACTCGGCGGGCCGGGACAGGCCGCCTTGACGGTGCTCGCGGGCGATCTCGCCGAGGAGCACCTGGGTCTGGACGCGGCCACCTGGTCGCGCCTGACCCACAGCGTGGACCTGATCGTGCACGCCGGCGCACAGGTCAACCATCTGGCGCCCTACCCGGAGTTGTTCGGCCCCAATGTCGCAGGCACCGCGGAAGTGGTCCGGCTGGCGCTCACCGACAGGCCGAAGCGAGTCGTCTACGTGTCCACGGCGGCGGCCGGTACCACCGACGACGGCCGGCCGCTTCCCGAGGACGCCGATGTCCGGACGGGCTGTCCGGTCCGCACGCCCGGTACCGCACCCGGCAGCGGGTACGCGGTCAGCAAGTGGGCCGGCGAGGTGTTGCTGCGCCAGGCACACGACCTCTACCAGTTGCCGGTACAGGTGTTCCGGCCGGGAATGATCTTGGCGCACAGCAGCTTCAGTGGCCACGCCAATGTGGCCGATGTGTTCACCCGGATGCTGTTCAGCCTGGCCGTCACCGGTATCGCCCCGCGGTCGTTCTACCGGTGTCCGACCGCCCGGCCGCACTATGACGCGCTTCCGGTCGACTTCGTCGCCGCGGTGATCGCCACGCTGGCGACGGATCCCGAGTCAGAGAGCGGGTTCGCCTGCTACAACGTGGTCAATGACCACGACGACGCGATCTCGCTCGATCAGGTGGTGGACTGGCTGGCCGGCGAGGGCTATCCGGTGACACGGATCGCCTCGCATCGGGAGTGGGCCACCCGGTTCGAGACCGCCATGCGGGCACTGCCCGCCCACCGGCGCCGCCATAGCCTGCTACCGCTCATGGCCGCCTTCACCGAGCCCGCCGAAGCGGTTGCCGGATCGGCATTTCCGTCGCAGCGGTTCCGCGCTGCGCTGCAGGCCGGCGGCGAGGCGCGGGAAATCCCCCATGTGACACCCGATCTGGTGCGCGGTCATCTCGCCGCGTTGCGCCGCCGCGGCCTCCTGTGACCCGTCGGGTCAGAGCAATCCGTCCCGCCGCAACCCCTCCACGGATCGGGTAACCGCCGCGCAGACCGCATCCATCACCTCGTCGCCGTGCGCGGCGGTGAAGAGCGGGTACAGAAACTCCGGCAGGTGCACGCCGGCCGCACGTAGGTAATAGGTCCACAGGTACTCGGCCACCGCGTACCGCTGCGGGTGCACGAGGTCGACGAACTGGTCGGTTCCCATCGTGCCGAACATCGGGCGCACCAGGGTTTCGTAGCGCCGGACCGCGATCGGGAAACCCGCCTCATCGCGCAGACGTTGCAGGTGGTCCGCGAAACGATCGGCGGCCGCCCGGGTGGTCGCGTACACCGAGTCCTGGTGATCGCTCAGGTAGGTGAGCTGCGCGAGGCCGGCCGTGCAGGACAGGACGTTGCCGCAGAAGGTCCCGAGAATCCGGGTCCGGGTCTGCATGTCCCGAAGGTGTTCGCCTGTGGTGACACCCATCTCGATGATGTCGGAGCGGCCGACCGTGGCGCCGATGGGCAGGCCGCCACCGATGATCTTGCCGAAGGTGGCCAGATCGGGCGTGGGCCCATCGGAATCGAGCGTGCCACCGAACCGGAACCGGAAGCCGGTCAGCACCTCGTCGAACACCAACAGCACACCGTGTTGTGTCGTCGCGTCCCGCACGCCGCGCAGGAACTCACGGTCCAGCAGCGGCCAGCTCGACCGGACCGGCTCGACGATGACGCAGGCCAGTTCGCCCGCCCGTGCCGCGATCACCTCACCCGCACTGCGGTCATACGGCAGAACGATCGTCGACGACGGCGGCACGCCGGGCATCGACACCAGGACATCGTTGTGGTGCCCGTGATACGACTGCTCGAACACGGCGACCAGGGGACGTCCGGTGTAGGCCCGGGCCAGCTTCACGGCGTGCATCGTCGCTTCGGTGCCGGAGTTGCTGAGGAAGCCGCCCCCGGCCCACGGCACCGCACTGAGCAGCAGGCTCATCAGGGCCGTCTCCGTCTCGTGTCCGGCAGCCAACGACAGGCCGTCACCGAGTGCCGATCGCAACGCCTCGGTCACCACCGCGGGAGCGTGGCCGAGAAAGTTCGCGCCACGACCGTTGTCGAGGTCGATGTACTCGTTGCCGTCGACATCGGCCAGGTGCGCGCCCCGCGCCCACGCCACGATCATCGGAAGCAACCGAGGCATGCCGTCGACGTAGTGGTTGTGAACCCCGGTGCCGGCCCGGCCGGCCACGGCGGCAAGGGTTTTCGATTGTTTCCCGGCCAGCTCGACGATGCAGTCGAGCTCACGTAATCTGCGGTTCAACCCGACCGGATCGAGCATCAGCTCCCTGGTGGTGTACCGCGGCCGGACAGCCGCGGCACCCGTCGCCGACGTCATCGGGCCGCGACCTCAGTCAGGCCGGCCGACACCGTCGGCCCACAGCCCGGGCCAGTTGCCGGACACCGCCTTCGGGTATCCCGCATCCACCCGCGAGGTGGCGATGTCGTAGCGGATGTACTGCGTGCCCTTGAAGAAATAGGCCTTGCCGTTGTTCCTGATCACGACATGGTCGATGCCACTTTCGTATTCGACGGGCAGGTTGGGCGCCCAGTTGTCCTTGATCGGCTTGGGATAGCCGGCGTCGACCTGATCGGTGGCGATGTCGTAGCGCAGATACTCCGACCCCTTGAAGAAGTAGGCCTTGCTGTTCGGCCACACCACGGCCGCGTCGAAACCGTCCGGCCAAACGCCCGGCCAACTCGCCGAGATCTCCAGCGGATAGCCGGGATCGACCCGGTCGGTGGGCAGGTCGAAGCGCACGTACTGGCTGCCCTTGAAGTAGTACGCCTTGCCGTTGGTCCACAGGACGTCCGCATCGATACCGTCGGCGAAGTCCGGTGGGAACCCCGCCCAGAACCCGGCGATCGGCAGCGGATAACCCGGGTCGGTCTTGCCCGCGGCATCGTCGAACCTCGCGTACTGGGAGCCCTTGAAGAAGTACAGCTTGCCGTTCGGCCACACCGAGCTCGGGGAAACCGGTCCGGGATAGAGACTGGCCGCGAACTGGGCGTCCAGATTGTCGATGTCGGTTCCGCCCGGCACCGCGATGCCGTCGGTCATGATCGACCCGGGCAGGTCGTAGCACATGATCGAGTTCTCGTCGGTCTCGTTGCTCGCGGTCAGGGCGGAGACATCGAACGGAGTCAGGACCTGTTCGATCACCTCCTCACGCGTCCAGCCCTGGGTGGCCATGAACAGGGTGATGGCCTTCTCCCGATCGATCCGGTCGACAATCGCCTTGCGCCGGTGCTCATGTGGGAAGCCCAGGGTGTGACCCGTCTCGTGCCGGACGACGCGCCGGAACTCCGCCTCGGAGGTGTTCATCGTGAAGCCCTCGAGGTTCATGGTCTGCTCATCCGCGGCAGCAAGCAGGATGTCGGTTCCGAGATACGACCAGTAGCCGTCGTCGACGACGCGCGCGATCCGTACCTGGGGGTCGACGTTGGATGCGGTGAACCGGATGTTGGCCCAGGCGCCCCAGGCATTCATGTGGGCCAGGATGCGCCGCCGCAGGTCCGCCGGCGGGCTGTCCATGAAGCCGACGGTGAGCCGGACCCCGCCGGCGTTCCAGCGTTTGTTGGTCATGACCGCCAGATGCTCACGCGACGGCATGTCCGCGGCGGCCAACCCGGTCAGGTTGGGCGCATTCGCCGGATTCACCTCGACAGCCGCCTCCGCGGAGGCGACGACTTTTTCGGCAGGCAGCCCTTTGATCGTGCACGGGATGAATGACATCGTCGCCCCTCCTTCGGTTTCGGAAATGATCGGTGTCACCGGCGAACGTAGGGCGAAAAGACAGTCGGGCACACGAGTGGAGGGCTACCTGTCTTCGGGACGCATCCGGTACGGCGGTACCCGGCGGGCCGGCACAAGCGCCGCGCGGGTCGGTCCGGTAGCGGAGCGGGTTCGAGTAGCGCACTACTCATGTCATTTCCCCCGGTGTGCACAACAATCGCCATGTGTGTCAGATGCACACCCGACCCAGGACGGTGACCATGGCGCGGCAGGCCCCGGCGACCGCTACCGCGGCGTGGTCGGCGCTCCGATCGGGCAGCGCCACTGCCGGCGCCCGGATCGCCCAGCTCATCGACCAGTCGGTGGGCTGGGCGCGGCTGCCGAAGGCCATCGGGCTGGCTGTCCTGGTCGGGCTGCGCCATCAGCTGCGGACGTCGAATCTGTATGCCGCCGAGCCTGCCCCGGCCCCCCTCACCGGGCCGGTCGACGTCGGCGACTATCTGGTCGCACGCACCCGCGACGGGTCCTACAACGACCTCACCGACCCGCGGATGGGCGCCGTCGGGTGCCGGTTCGGCCGAAACGTGCCGCCCGAGCACTCGTATCCGGAATCCGCGCAACGACTACTCGATCCGAACCCGCGGCTGATCAGTCGTGCGCTGCTGACCCGCGACACCTTTCAGCCCGCGACCACATTGAATCTGCTGGCCGCGGCGTGGATCCAGTTCGAGGTCCACGACTGGTTCGCCCACGGGACGGTCGCCGCCCAGCCGTGGGTGGTTCCGCTCCTCGACGATGATCCGTGGCCGCAGCGGCCGATGCGGGTCGAGCGCACCCCACCCGATCCTCACCCGAGTCCGGTCGGTCCGCCCACCTTCACCACCCAGGAGTCGCACTGGTGGGATGCCTCCCAGATCTACGGGACCACACCGGAATTCGCCAGCGCTCTCCGGGCACCCGAGCAGGGAAAGCTTCGGATCGACGACTCCGGCCTTCCGCCGCCCGACGTCGAGGCGGTCGCGGACCTGACCGGCACCGCGGGGAACTTCTGGGTCGGCCTGGCCCTGCTGCATTCACTGTTCATGCGCGAGCACAACGCGATCTGCGACCGCCTGGCGCAGGCATACCCGCACCTGACCGGACAGCAGCTCTACGACAAGGCGCGCCTGGTCAACTCGGCCTTGATGGCCAAGATCCACACGGTGGACTGGACCCCGGCCATCATCGCGCATCCCACGACGGTGGCGGCCATGCGGGCGAACTGGTACGGGCTGCTCGGCGAGCGGCTCGGCCGCCGGTTGGGCCGGATCGGCAGCAGTTCGCTGCTGCACGGCATTCCCGGCTCACCGACCACCCATCACGGCGTGCCGTATTCGCTGACCGAGGAGTTCGTCGCGGTGTACCGGATGCACCCGCTGATCCCGGACGAGTTCGTGTTCCGCTCGCTCGACGACGACCATGTCACCGCGCGGCACGAACTGCCCGAGCTGTCAGTGCTCAATGTGCGCGCCCGGATGGCCGAAAGTCCGATGGCCGACCTGCTCTATTCGTTCGGGCGTGCCCACCCGGGAGCGTTGTCGCTGCACAACTTCCCCCGGCACCTGCAGCACATGCACCGGGTCGACGGTGCCCCGCTGGACCTCGCCACGATCGACGTGATCCGGTCCAGGGAGCGCGGGGTTCCGCGCTACAACGAGTTCCGGAGGTTGTTCCGGCTCAAGCCGGCGAGAACGTTCGAAGAACTGACCGGTGAGACCACGCTGGCGGCAGAACTGCGCGAGATCTACGACGACGTCGACCTGGTCGATCTGATGATCGGGCTGTACGCCGAACCCAAACCACCCGGATTCGGGTTCAGCGACACCGCCTTCCGGGTGTTCATCCTGATGGCCACCCGGCGACTGGAAAGCGACCGCTTCTTCACCACCGACTTCCGTGACGAGACCTACACCGTCACCGGGATGAGGTGGGTCCGGGACAACGACATGCGCTCGGTGCTGCTGCGTCACTTCCCCGAGCTTGCCCCGGCCCTGGCCGGGGTGGCCAACCCGTTCGCCCCCTGGAAAGTCGCAGCAACCCGCTGAATCAGAAAGGCATCCGCATGACCGCCGCCATGACCGCCGACGAGGTACGTCGCATCGTCGAGAGCCTCAACCCGGTTCCCTACCGCGACGATCTCGAGCAACCCAAACCCGGCGAGGCCGAGGACATCGACAAGATCGTCAAGGCGCTGCGCAAGAACAACGAACGGGCCTACAAGAAGTTCAAGCACGGCCTGCGTGACGCACACGCCAAGAGCCACGCGATCCTGCGCGGCGAGCTCACCGTCAACCCGGATCTACCCGACGTGCTCGCCCAGGGGATGTTCGCCGAGGCCCGCAGCTATCCGGTGATCGCCCGTATCTCCACCACCTCGGGGCTGCTGCGCAGCGACAGGAACCGCGGCGTGCGCGGACTCGGCATCAAGGCCATCGGCGTGCACGGTGAACGCGCCATGAAGGACCCGAAGGATGACCCGAATGTCACGCAGGACTTCGTGCTCGTCACCCACGAGGAATTCCTGTTCGCCGACGCCCACGCGTACCGCACGCTGGGGATGCTGAGCGCCACCCTGCTGGCCCGGTTGTCCGACGGCGCGCTGTGGGCAGGCAGCGAACTGCTCGGCGCGCTCAAGAAGATCGGCCTGCCGCTGTCGGAGAATCTGGCCGTGTTCGTCGCCCCCAACCGGCCGATCCTGGGCGAGACGTTCTTCTCCTCCGCGCCGATCCGCTATGGCGACTACGTGGCCCGGTTCAAATACGAGCCCACCTCGCCAGAGGCGAAAGCGCTTGCCGATCAGACTCTTCCGCGCAATCCCGGACAGGACGAGCACCGCGATCTCATCATGGCGTTCTTCGAAAAGCACTCCGCGGAGTACACATTCAGCGTGCAACTGTGCCTCGACGAGGAGAAGATGCCGATCGAGGACGCCACGAAACCCTGGAAATCGTCTCCCTACCTGCCGGTGGCCAAGGTGGTGTACCCCAAGCAGAATCCGTACAGCGCACTGCGGCGCGCGTATGGAGACGACGTGTTGTCCTTCAACTCATGGCGCGGGTTGGAGGCACACCGGCCGCTGGGATCCATCAACCGGCTGAAGCTCAAGGTATACGAGGCATCGAGTGACTTCCGGCACGAGAAGAACAACATCGACCGGCATGAGCCGTCTGACATCTCCGAACTTCCGGACTGACCCCAGCGAACGGGAAATGCTTGCAATGGGAAGAACATTCGCCGCTACCTCCGATACTCACCGCTCCGTGGACCCCTTGTTCGGCAGCGTTCCGGGCCTGCGCACCCTAGACTCAGGATTCATGCCTGGTCAGTGGCAGCTTTTGGACCGGCCCGCCGAGCACGAGGCCATTCGGGCCGCCCTCAGCGGGCCGGACAGCTGCGGAGTCGTCCTCGTCGGAGCCGCCGGAGTCGGCAAGACCACGTTGGCTCGCACGGTCACCGCATCGTTGAGCCGGAAGGTGCACTGGACCGCATGCACCGAGTCGTCCCGCAGCATCCCGCTCGGCGCATTCGCCCATTGGGTGTCCTCGTCAGGGTCGCGGGACCCTATCGCCCTCATCGGATCCGCCCGCGAATCTCTTGTGGCCGACGGTGACACCATCGTCGGGATCGACGATGCCCATCTTCTGGACCAGTTGTCGGCGACGCTGCTGCATCAGATCGCCGTGGAGCGCTCCGGCCACGTGGTGGCCACCGTGCGCAGCGGCGAGCCGGTACCCGACGCGGTCACCTCACTGTGGAAAGACGGCTACCTCCAGCGCTTCGAACTCAGCCCGTTCACCAAGCAGCAGAGCATCGCCCTCATCGAGACCGTGCTCGGCGGAACCCTGGAGGGGCTCAGCGCCGACGTGATGTGGGAGACCTCGGGCGGCAACCCGCTGTTCCTGCGCAACATGGTCGAGGGCGCGGTCGACGCGGGCGCGCTCGCCGAGGTCAACGGGGTCTGGCAGTTCCGTGGCCCCACCGTCATCCCGTCCGGCCTGGTCGAACTGCTCGACGAGCGGCTGGCGCACGCCGGTGAGGATGTCCTGCACGCCCTGAAGCTGCTGGCACTGTGCGAACCGCTGGACATCGATGCCCTCGCCGAGCTGGCCGGCGAGGACGCGGTGGATGCCGCCGAGATGCGCGGTCTGATCCGGATCGTCGCCGACGACGGCCAGATCAACGCCCGCTTCAGCCACCCGCTGTTCGGTGAGGTGGTACGCCGCCGGGTCGGCACCGCATCGGCCCGCAAGCTGCGCGGCCGGATCGCCAAGATCCTGCACGAGCGCAACCTCGACTCACCTGCCAGCCGAATCAAGTTGGCCGAGTTGGCGATCGAGAGCGATCAGGGTGCCGACATCGAGCTGCTCATCACGGCGGCCAAGGACGCGGTGTTCCTGTCCAACCTTCCGCTCGGCGAGAAGCTGGCCCGTGCGGCCTTCGCGCACGGCGGTGGACTCGGCGCGGCCGCTCTGCTGTCCCGTGCGCTGTTGTGGCAGGGGCATCCGGTCCAGGCCGACAGCATCCTTGAGCAGTTCTCCCCCGCTGATCTCAACGAGATGGAACTCGTGCAGTGGGGTATCCCGCGGTTGTCGATCCTGTTCTGGTCCATGGGTGATGTGGCACGGGCCGATCAGGTGCTCGCACTCCTGCGGGAGCGGGTCAACCATCCCATCCTGAAGCTGATCATCGACGCGACCGGCGCAGGCATGGCCGTACACCGGAACCAGATCAGGGAGGGCCTCGAAATCGCCGAGCGAGTGCTGGCAAACCCCGAGGCACCACGGCAGGCAGTGGATTTCGCGGCCTTCGCTGCCGGCCTGTCGATGCCGTTGGTCGGCCGCGGGGCCGATTTCCTGCCGATCGCGGCGCGGTGCCGCGCCGAGCGCAAGACCACCGACGGCATGGTCCGGATCATGGTGTTCTACGGCGAGGTGCTGGCCCTGGCCTACACCGGCCAGTTGGAACTCGCGCAGCGGCGGGCCGCCGAGTACGCCGAATTCTCCTCGGCCGGCCAGTTCGCCGGCTGGGCCATCGCCAAGATCATGGAGGGTGTGGCCGCCACCCACAGTGGCCGGTTCCGCGATGCGATCCGGGCGATCGAACAGGCGCTGGCCGCACTGAACGCCGAGAGCTCCCTGCCCTGGCAGCTGCCCGGCCGGCTGCTGCTCGCCCGCGCATACGCCGGAGTCGGTGATCCCGCCGACGCCGAAAGGGTGCTCGAGGACGCCAAAGAGCACTCCGGCGAATTCATGGCACTGCACGAGCCCCTCCGGATGCTCGCCAAATCATGGCTGGCCGCCGCCAAGGGCGGGCACCGCTCGGCGATCGACCAGGCCCGGGCGGCCGCCGATGCGGCGCACTCCTCCGGCCAATTCGCGGTCGAGGCCGAGGCCCTGCACAGCGCGGCTCGCTTCGGTGACCGCAGCGTGACCCGTCGGCTCCAGGACCTCGTGGAGCGGGTGGGTGGGCCGCTGCCGGCCCTGTACGCACGGCACGCCGCCGCGGTCGCCGCAGCCGATCCCGTCGAACTGGACAAGATGGCGGTCGCGTTCGAGGAGGCCGGCCTGCTGCTCTCGGCCGCCGACTCGGCCGCCCAGGCGGTGCCCCTGCACGACAAGGCCGGACACCGCCGTAACAGCACCGAATCTGCCGCGCACGCACTGCAATTGGCGTCCAAGTGCGGCGGTGCCGCCACTCCGGCCATTCGCTCGGCCGCCCGCCCGCTACCGGTGACGGCACGGGAGCGCGAGGTGGCCGGACTGGTGGCGCAGGGACTGTCGAACCGGGACATCGCCGAACGGCTCACCGTCTCGGTCCGCACCGTGGAGGGTCACATCTACCGGGCCTGCATCAAACTCGGCGTGGCCGACCGTGACGAGCTCGCGAAGATCGTCTGGAGCGACCTGACTCAGTAGACGTCGCGCACGTACCGCTTCTCGGCGACCAGTTCCCGCTTGTAGTCGTGGGCGGCGTCGTCGGACATGCGGCCGTGGGTACGCAGGATCGTGCTCAGCGCGGCGTCGACGTCCTTGGCCATCCGGGCGGCGTCGCCGCAGACGTAGAAGTGCGCGCCGTCCTGCAGCCAGCGCCACACGTCGGCGCCGTGATCGAGCATCTTGTGCTGCACGTACACCCGGTCGGCCTGATCGCGCGAGAACGCCAGATCCAGCCGGCTCAAGAACCCGTCGGTAGCCATCTCCTCAAACTCGTCGCGATAGTAGAAATTCTGGTCACGGTGCTGATCGCCGAAGAACAACCAGTTGCGGCCGCCGTGCCCCAGCGCCCGTCGCTCCTGCAGGAACCCCCGGAACGGGGCGACGCCGGTGCCCGGACCGATCATGATCATCGGGGCGTCCGCGTCCTCGGGCGGGCGGAAATGCGGTGAGCGCTGCAGGAAGACGGGTGCGGCGGCAGCCCGATCGGCGAGGAAGGTCGAGCACACACCCGCCCGGGCCGCACCGCCGGCCCCGCGGTAGCGCACCACCGATACCGTCAGCTCGATCTCTCGCGGACTGACCAGGGGGCTCGACGAGATCGAATACTGGCGCGGGGTGAGCCGGACCAGAACTTCCTGCCACTGTTCGGGTTCGGCATGTACCGCGAACTCCGTCACGACGTCCAGGCCGTTGCGGTGGCGCAACCAATTGCTGCGCCGCTCACCGGAACTGCGCAGGATCTTGGCCGCGGACCGGTCGGTGCAGGACTCCGCGACGAACCGCAACAGATCCGGGGTGACCCGGCAGATGTCGTAGGACGCGATGAGCGCGTCACGCAGCGACTGCTCGACACCGTCGACCTCGATCACGTGGTCCGGGTCGAGCGCGGTGGCCGCCAGCCAGACGTCCACCACGGCCGGGTCGTTACCGGCGTACACCCCCAGCGAGTCGCCGACGCCATAGCTGACGTCGTAGTCGGAGATGTCGAAACCGAACCGGCGCACCTCCTTGACCGAACCCGGTGCGGTCAGCACGTCGTTGCGAACCAGAGTGGCCAGAATCGGTTTGGCCCTGGTGAATTCGTCAGGCTCGGTGGGCAGGACGGTACGAACACCCCCGCCGATGACCGCCGGGGCGGCCGCCGCACCGGTGAGCACCTCGGCGACCGCATCGGCCCAGCGCCGCAGCGGCTCGTCGTCGTGGGCCTCACACTCGGCGCGGTCGAGCAGCTTGGTGGCACCAAGATCCGCCAGCCGGCGGTCCAGGGATTTGGCGTACCCACAGAAGTTGTCGTAGGCCCGGTCACCGATACCGAGCACCGCGTACCGAATCCCGTGCAGCTGCGGGGCATTCGATGCCTGCAGCCGATTCCAGAACTCGGTGCCGTTGTCCGGTGGCCCACCGTCGCCGAATGTGCTGGTGACCAGCAGGACGTCGCGCGCCGCAGCCAGATCGGCCGGTGCGACGTCGTCCATGTTGACCAGCGAGGCCCCGAGGATCCGTCCGGCCACCCCGGCGGCGAACTCCTCGGCCGTGCCGGTTTGTGAGGCCCACAGGACCAGCGGCCCGCTCGGTACCGACCGCTCGAGCTCAGCGGCGCGCGAGTAGCGACCGGCCAGAACCCCGTTCACCCACAGCCGCACCGCGGCACCGACCGGCGCCGCTTCCGGCAACACCGGCACCCCGACGGGATGCTCCGGCAGCCCGGTGAAGAACCCGGCCAGATAGGTCTTCTCGTCCTGGCTCAGGGCCGGCTTGCGCACCGCGGCCAGGCCGATATCGGCCGCCGGCGGACGTACCGCGGGCGTGCCGTCGACCGAACGCGCCGGGCGCAGACTCACCGCACACACCTTGAATTCCGGCTGCAGCGAATCCGGGTCGACGGCGTCGTTGGTGACCGCGTTGACGGTGAGGTACTCCCCGTGTTCGTCGTTCCAGTGAAATGGCGCGAAACAGGTGCCCGGCCGCACCCGCTCCGACAGCGTGGCGGGCAGCACCGCGCGGCCGCGCCGCGAGGTCAACTCGACCGGCTGGCCCTCCACGATGTCAAGATCCAGCGCATCCACCGGATGAATCTCGACGAACGGGGCCGGGTTGAGCTTGTTGAGCTTGTCCACCTTGCCGGTCTTGGTCATGGTGTGCCATTGATGTTGCAGCCGACCGGTGTTCAGCACCATCGGATAGTCGTCGTCGGGCAGTTCGGCGGCGTCCATGTGCGGCCGCGCATGGAACACCGCGCGCCGCGACGGCGTCGCGAAGGCCAGCCGGGGACGGCGCCCGTCGGTGTCGACGAACTCCTCCTGACTGACGCCGTCGTTGAGGTACCGGATGGGATGGCGGTCATCCTCGCCGGCAGGCGCATCGACGGGCGGGACCGGCCACTGCAACGGTGTCCGGCGCAGGCGTTCGTAGCTGGCGCCGCGTAGGTCATAACCGGTCTTCGGGTTGGCGAAGCCGCGGATCTCGGCGAAGATCTCCTCTGCCGACGAGTAATCGAAATCGTCGGCGAAACCGAGCTGTGCAGCGACCTGGCAGATGAGCAGCCAGTCCGGCCGGGCCTGGCCCAGGGGGCTCACGGACGGCGACAGCAGGGTCAGGTTGCGCTCCGAATTGACCATGACGCCTTCGGATTCCGCCCACAACGCGGCAGGCAGCAGGATGTCGGCGTAGTGATTGGTCGCGGTGTCACGGTAGGCGTCCTGCACGATCACCAGCTCGGCGGCTTCCAGACCGTTGATCACCGTCTTCCGGTTAGCCACGCTGGCAACGGGATTGGTACAGATGATCCAGCAGGCCTTGATGTCGCCCGCGGCCATCTGCTCGAACATACCGATCGTCCCCGGGCCCACCTCGGCGCGGATGGCGCCGGGCTCCAGGCCCCACTCGGTTTCCACGAATGTCCGGTCGTCGGCGGCGAGCACGGTCCGCTGGCCCGGCAGACCCGGCCCCATGTAACCCATTTCGCGTCCGCCCATGGCGTTGGGCTGCCCGGTCAACGACATCGGGCCACTGCCCGGACGGCAGATCGCCCCGGTGGCCAGATGCAGATTGCAGATCGCGTTGGTGTTCCACGTCCCGTGCGTGCTCTGGTTGAGCCCCATCGTCCAGCAGCTCATCCACTCCCCGGCCTCGGCGATCATGGCCGCGGCGGTACGGATGTCGGCCTCCGGGATACCCGTGATCGAGGCGACGCGGTCCGGCGGGTAGTCGGCCAGAAACTCCGGCATCGCCTCCCACCCCGTGGTGTGCTCGGCGATGAACTGATGATCGATCGCACCGGTCATCACGAGCAGGTGCAGCAGGCCGTTGAGCAGCGCCAGATCTGTGCCCGGCTTGATCTGCAGGAACAGGTCGGCCCGGTCGGCGGTCGCGGTTCGGCGCGGATCCACCACGATCAGTTTGGCACCCGCCTTGAGCCGGTCGGCCATGCGGAGGAACAGGATCGGGTGACAGTCGGCCATGTTCGACCCGGTGACGAAGAACAGGTCGGCGCGGTCGAAGTCGGTGTAGGAGCCGGGCGGACCGTCGGCGCCGAGGGATTGTTTGAACCCGGTGCCCGCGCTGGCCATGCACAACCGTGAGTTCGATTCGATGTGCACGGTGCGCAGGAAGCCCTTGGCCAGCTTGGTGGCCAGGTACTGCGCCTCCAGCGTCATCTGGCCGGACACATAGAGCGCGACGGCATCGGGACCGTGCTCGTCGACGATGGCCCGCAACCGGCGGCCCGCCTCGGCCACGGCGTCGTCGACCGGCGTCGGCAGCAGTTCGTCGTCCCGGGTGGGCCGCAGCAAAGCGGACTTGAGGCGGTCGTCGTCGGCGGCCATCATCTCGGCGTGCATGGCACCCTTGGTGCACAACCGGCCGAAATTGGTGGGGTGCAGCTTGTCGCCGCTGACCCGGGCGATGACGGTGCGACCGCCATCGTCCCTGGTAGTGACCTCGATGCCGCAACCGACGCCACAGTACGAACACGCAGTCCGCTGTGTCGTGCCCGGTTCCGCACCATCCGCCATGCCCACATCGTGTGGTGACGGTGTTGTCGGATCTTTCCGGCGACGTTATCGCCACGAAAACTCGTCCTCACAGCGGGTCCGGTACCGGCGTGAGGATGATAACCGCTGTTCAGGCCGCGTTCAGTGGTGCTCGGGCTTGACCGCAAGCACCGGCTTGGGGCATTCCAGCAGCAGTTGCTGTGACACGCTGCCCAGCAGTAGCTTGCCCACCGGGCTGCGATGCCGGATACCGATCACCAGCAACTCGGCGTCGGTGGCGTCCATCGCGTCGAGCAGTTCGGTGGCCGCGTCGACGCCGACCGGCCGGCGCAACTCGAACGGGACCCCGCACTCGCGCAGCCGTTCCTCGACATCATGGATCTGCCCCGAGCGGGCGAACCGGGCATCGACATAGGCCTCGCCCGAGGTCGAGTTGATCACCAGCAGGCCGGTACCGCGCAGCTTCGCCTCGGCGATGCCGTGTTCGATCGCGGCGGCGCCGAAGGCGTCCGCGGTGTACCCGATGACGATCATCGTTTCTCCTCCCGCAAGCGCTCGTCGGTCATCACGCCTGGCTCGCCTTCTCCCGCTGGTCCGCATCGTCCTCGACGATCAGCAATGTCTCCTCGCTGCGGTGCATCAGCTTGAGGATCAAGGGCATCAACAGCAGGATTGCCATGAGCACGTAGGTGACGATCGCGACGGGCTCGGTGAACAGGCTCGTCCAGTCACCGCCGCCGAGTTGCAGGCTCTGGCGCAGTTGCCGTTCGATGCGCGGCCCCAGGATCACCCCGATGATCAACGGCAGCACCGGTAATCCGAAGCGGCGCATCATCAAACCCAGCAGCCCGAACACCAGCAGCAGGGCCAGATCCAGCGGCTGGACGTTGACGGCGAGCGCCCCGAGGGTGGCGAAGAACAGGATGCCGGCGTACAGGTAGGGCCGCGGCGTACGCAGGAGCTTGGCCCACAGCGGTGCCAGCGGCAGGTTAAGCACCAGTAGCAGGAAGTTGCCGATGAACAGGCTGGCGATCAGCGTCCAGATCAGCAGTGGCTCTTTCTCGAAAAGAGTTGGGCCGGGCTGGATTCCGTAGGACACGAAGGCGGTCAGCATCACCGCCGCGGTGGCATTGGTGGGCAGGCCCAGCGACAGCATCGGGACCAGGGTGCCCGCCGCCGATGCGTTGTTGGCCGCCTCCGGCCCGGCGACGCCTTCGATCGCGCCCTTGCCGAACTCCTCGGGATGTTTGGAGAGCCGCTTCTCGGTGATGTACGACAGGAACGTCGGCAACTCGGCACCGCCGGCCGGCAGTGCGCCGAACGGGAAACCGTAAGCGGTGCCGCGCAGCCACGGCTTCCAGGACCGGGAGAAATCCTGGCGGCTCATCCACGGCCGCCCCACCGGGATCACGTCGGCGGGCCGCCGGCGCAGGTGTGCGGCCACCCAGAGCGCCTCGCCGAGCGCGAAGATGGCCACCGCGATCACCACGATGTCGATACCGTCCGACAGCTGAGGCAGCCCGAAGGTGGCACGCGGCTGGCCCGTCATGAAGTCGATGCCGACAACACCGATGGCCAGCCCGAGGAACAGCGAGATCGCACCGCGAAGCTTCGACGAGCCGAGCACGGCCGTGACCGCGACCAGGGCGAACAACATGATGGCCAGGTAGGACGGCGCGCCGAGGGTCACCGCGAACCGGGAGATCGGTGGCGCGAACGCGGCCAGTAGCGCGGTGCCGATCGCGCCGGCGACAAAGGACCCGATGGCCGCGGTGGCCAGGGCCTGGGCGGCCCGGCCGGCCTTGGCCATCTTGTTGCCCTCGATCGCGGTGATCACCGACGAGGATTCGCCCGGGGTGTTCAGCAGGATCGAGGTGGTCGAACCGCCATACATGCCGCCGTAGAAGATCCCGGCGAACATGATGAACGCCGCACTCGGACTGACGTTGTAGGTCACCGGCAGCAGCAGCGCCACCGTCATCGCCGGGCCGATGCCCGGCAGCACACCCACCGCGGTGCCCAGCAGCACGCCGATCACCGCATACAGCAGGTTCATCGGAGTCGCCGCCTCGGCGAACCCCTGAAGCAACCAGTCGAAGTTTTCCATCTACAGAATCCCGTCCAGAATGCCTGCGGGCAGCGGGATTCCGAGCCCGGAGTAGAACGCATAGAAGCTCGCGACCGAGAGCACCGCCCCGATCACGATGTTGCGGATGTAGTGGTGGTTGCCGAGAATCGTTGCCGCCCCGGCGAACAGCAGCGCACCGGTGATGGCCCAGCCGAGCGGCTTGACCAGAAGGATCACCAGCACGAACAGGCCGACCAGCAATCCGACCGTGCGCCAGTCCCCCGGTGAGTTCGGATCGACGTCCTCGCCCGCGTCGGCCTCGCCGACCGATCCGCGCGGGATCGCGACCGCCAGGACGGCCGCAAGTGCGATGAGGATGATCCCGATCCACAGCGGAAAGGCCCGGGGCCCCACCGGATCCACCTTGGCGAACGTCCCGGTCAGGGTGAGGGCGTCGAAGATCAGGAACCCGCCGACGGCGAGCAGCACCACGCAGACCAGATATTGAGCCTTGTCGACCTTCACAACAACCCCAATTCGTTCAGCGTCCCCGAGACGCGGTTGTCCTGATCGCGCAGGAACTGCTCGAACTCCGCACCGGTGCTGAACGCGTCACTCCAGCCGTTCTTGACCAGCGCATCGCGCCACTGCTGGGTGCCGTGCAGCTCGGTCAGGGCGCGCACCATCGCGTCCTTCGCCTCACCTGAAATGCCCGGCGGCGCAAGTATTCCGCGCCAGTTGGTGAAGGTCAGATCGATACCGGCCTCGGTCAGGGTGGGGGCGTCGATCCCCTCGACCCGCTCCTTGCCGGACACCGCGAGCACCCGGACCTGGCCGGCCTCGATCTGGTCGACGAACTCACCGAGCCCGGTGGTGCCTGCCGCGATCTTCTTGCCCAGCAGGGCCGTCAGCAGATCGCCGCCGCCGTCGTAGGTGATGTAGTTGACCTTGCGCGGGTCCACCCCGACGGCACGTGCGGTCTCCATCGGGAAGAGGTGGTCAGGCCCGCCGGGCGAGGATCCGCCCCCGATCGTGACCTTTGACGGATCGGCCTTCCACGCCGTCACCAGGTCGCCGATGGTGCGGAACGGCGAATCCCCCGGCACCAGAATGCCTTCCTGCTCCTCCACCATCTTGGCCAGTGCAGTGGCATCGGACGCGCGCGCCGTGGACCCGTTGGTGTACACCGCGCCCACCACGCCGAGCCCCATCATCATCATGAGGTCGTCGTTGCCCTTTTCGTTCATCAGCCGCGCCATCGCGACGGTGCCGCCGGCCCCGATCACGTTGAACACCTCGATGCGCCCGGTGATGTCGGTGTCTTCCATGATCTTCACCGCGGTGCGCGCAGTCAGGTCGTAGCCGCCGCCCGGGCTGTTCGGCACCATCATGCGCAGCCGGTGCAGACCGCGGGACTCGTCACCCCGCGTCACCCCGCACGCGGTCACCAGCATCAGCGCGACCACGGCCACCGTCAGCCCGGCGCACAATCGTCGAAACCTCATGGTCAGCAATACTGGACCCAAGACGTGACGTAGGTCACCAATTCGGACGCAAAGGAAGTTTTGTTCGTTGAGTTCACTCGTGACGCGCTCGCCGTCGACACGGACGCGACTGTTGCGCAACGGCAGTCTGGCCGGACGCTTCCTGGTGTTCCAGCTGCTGGTGGTTGCGGTGGTGTTGATCGCGGTGGCCGCGGTGTCGGTGGCGCAGTCCACCAGGGAGTTCCGCGATGTGCGGGGGCAGCGGATGATCGCCGTCGCCGAGAACGTGGCGTCCACCCCGATCGTCCGGGAGCGCTACGGAGACCCGTTCGCCGCGCAGGTGCTCGCCCCGGAGGTCGATCGCGCCGTGGCGCTGTCGGGGGCGGACCTCGCCGACATCACCGACCCGGCCGGCGTGGTGCGGGTGTCGTCGGATCCGGCCCGCATCGGACAACGACTCGACCTGCGCGCCAGCCGAGCCGACGACGGCCGCGCGTGGTCCGGCGACACCGACGTCGACGGTGCGCATCACCTGGCCGGGCAGGTTCCCATCCTGGCCACCGACGGCACGGTGCTGGCCATCGTCTCGGTCAGCGAACGCTATCCGTCGCTGTGGGAGTTGGTGGGCGGGGCGGGCGAGCGGCTGCTGATCTACCTCGGATTGGGTGCCGCACTCGGCATGCTCGCATCGTGGCTGCTGTCGCGACGGATCAACCGCCACACCCGCGGCCTCGACATCGCCGAGATCGCCAGCCTGGCCGATCACCGGGAAGCGCTGTTGCACAGCATCCGTGAGGGCGTGGTGGCGGTGAACAACGACGGCATCATCACGGTGATCAACGACAGCGCCTCCGATCTCCTGGGCATCAGCTCCGAGGCCGTGGGCCATCGCGCCGACGAGGTGGGCCTGGAACCCGCGGTGGAGGCATTCCTGTTGTCGGGAGGGGGAATTCGCGGCGACGAGTCCGACGTCGTGATCACCACCAAGACCCGCGTGCTGGCCCTGAACCGACGCGCCGCCCGCAGCCAGGGCCGGCGCATCGGTACGGTGACCACCATGCGCGACAGCACCGAGCTCGCCGCACTACAGGCCCAACTGTCCTCACACCGGAGTGTGACCGACACCCTGCGGGCCCAGACCCACGAATTCGCCAACCAGTTGCACACCATCTCCGGGTTGGCGCAGCTGGGCGAGTTCGATGCGGTGCGCGACCTGGTGGGTACCTTGACCCGGCGCCGCGCCGAGATCAACGAGGCAGTCACGCAACGTGTTTCCGATCCGGCGGTGGCCGCGCTGCTGATCGCGAAGACCTCACTGGCCGCCGAGAACGGCGTCACCCTCGAACTGACCGAGGACAGCCACCTCGGGGCCCTGGACCCGGCGCTGGCCACCGACGTGATCACGTTGCTGGGCAATCTGATCGACAACGCGGTCGACGTGTCGGTCGGCTCGGCCGCCGCCCGGGTGGGTGTGCGGATCGAGGATTCGGCCGGACTGCTGCTGGCGGTCTCGGATTCCGGCCCCGGGGTGCCGGTGCACCTCCGGGAGACCATCTTCTCCCGCGGCGTCACCTCCAAGGCCGCGGTGCCCGGCGGCCGAGGCATCGGGCTGGCCCTGGTACGGCTGGTGACCGCGCAGCACGGGGGCGACGTAGAGGTGACCGACGCCCCCGGCGGCGGGGCACTGTTCGTGGTGAGGCTGCCGGCTCATGCGTGACGTCCTGGTGGTCGACGACGACTTCATGGTGGCCGAGATTCATCGCCGGTTCGTCGAGCGGGTCGACGGGTTTCGTCCGGTTTCGTTGGCGCGCAACGGAACCGAGGCTCTGGCCGCCGCAGCCGAGCTACGGCCCGACCTGATCCTGCTCGACGTCTACCTGCCGGACATGACCGGGCTGGAGGTGCTCCGGAGACTTCGTGCCGCAGGCGACAACGTCGGCGTCATCATGGTCACCGCGGCCCGCGAACTCGACACGGTACGCGGCGCACTCGCCGGTGGCGCGGCCGACTATCTGGTCAAGCCGTTCGACTTCGAGCAACTCCAGGCGAAGTTGGTGGCCTTCGCCACCCGGGCCGACGCGCTGGCCGCCGCCGGCGGTGCGGACCAGTCGACGATCGACGCGTTGTTCCGCGGCACCGCGACGGTCCTGCCCAAGGGGCTCGGGGCCGAGACCGGCCGCCTGGTCATGGACGCGGTGCGCGCCGCCGGGGAGGTGTCGGCGACCGAGTGCGCCGAACTGGTGGGGATTTCACGGGTCAGCGCCCGGCGCTATCTGGAGCACTACCTGAGCGCCGGGACCCTGGAATTGCGGCTGCAATACGGCACCGGCCGCCCGGAGCGCCGCTACCGGGCCAGGTGAAGGTCTAAAAACTGGACCTGAAATTCGGCCGTCGGTCCGCATCGAAATAATGGCGGCGTGAGTTCGAGAGTGCTGTTCCTGCGTAACGACCACACGGCCACCGAGGCCATGCTGGGCGACGTGTTCGCCGAACGCGGATTCGACCTCGACACGTTCGACGTCGTCGCGCCCGAGCTGGACGACGATCCGGCCGGTGCGGTGGTGGCCTTCCCCGACCCGAGCCACTATGACGTGATCGTGCCGCTGGGCGCCCGCTGGCCGGTCCATGACGAGACGCTGCGCAACAGCTGGGTCGGGGCCGAGATGGACATGGTGCGCCGGGCCGTCGACACCGGGGTCGGCGTCCTCGGGGTGTGCTTCGGCGGCCAGCTCATCGCGCAGGCCTTCGGCGGGTCGGTCAGCCCGTCGCCCGCACCGGAGGTCGGCTGGTACGAGGTGACCACCGACGACGAGCGATTGGTTCCCGGCGGCCGATGGTTCCAATGGCATTACGACCGGTGGACGCTGCCACCGGGGGCCACCGAGATCGCGCGGACCGAGAACGCCTCCCAAGCCTTCGTCCTCGGCACCGCGCTGGCCCTGCAGCTGCACCCCGAACTCGACACGGATCTGCTGGAAGTCTGGTTGGCCCACGATCGCGACGGCTCCGTGGCCGAAATCGGCCGCAGCCACGACGAATTGCGGAGGCAAACAACAGGACTCGTCGACGACGCGGCGGCCCGCCTCCGAACCCTGGTCGACGGATTCCTGCACGGGGTGGTCCGGGCCCGGCCATCGTCGTAGGCTGACAACAACCGGCGGATCTCCCTGCAGCGCCGGTGACAGCGGCCATGAATGCCTGGAGTCTGCGAGCCAGCTCAGAACGCATCTATCGGGACCGCCGCGAGGCGGGCCAGGTCCTGGCCGGGCTCCTGGTGTCCTACCGGGGCCGGCCCGACGTGCTCGTCCTGGGTTTGGCCCGGGGCGGGGTGCCGATCGCCTGGGAAGTGGCGTCCGATCTGGATGCGCCCCTCGATGTCTTCGTGGTCCGGAAGCTGGGCGTGCCGCAGTGGCAGGAACTCGCCATGGGTGCGGTCGCCTCCGGCGGGGGCCTGGTGATCAACGACGGACTGGTCAAACAGTTGGGCATCGACGACGACACGATCGCCGAGACGATCACGCGCGAGACCGCCGAGGTCGAGCGCCGGGAGCAGGCCTACCGCGGAGACCGTCCGGCTCCCGAGCTCACCGGAAAGACGGTGATCCTGGTCGACGACGGCATCGCCACCGGGGCCAGCATGCTGGCCGCGGTACGGGCCGTGCGGGCGGCCCGTCGGGTTGTGGTGGCGGTACCGGTCGGACCGCCGAACGTGAGCAACGAACTCCGCGCGGAGGCCGACGAGGTGGTGTGCGCCAGCACACCCCCTCAGTTCGAGGCGGTCGGCCAGGCGTTCGCGGATTTCCACCAGGTCAGCGACGACGAGGTGCGCCGTCTGCTCGCGCAGCCCACGACGGAACCCGACAAGGGTTAGTTCTTGTACTTCTCGGCCGAGTCGTCGACCTCGACGTCGTGGTCGGCCGCATCGGGTTCGACGGCGACATCCGACTCAGGCTCGGCGACCACATCTTCGGGGTAGTCCACCGGCTGATCGATCGCCGCGGTCGCCTCGGTGGGGGCATCATCCTCGGCGGCGGCGTCGTCACCGGCGGCGGCACCGCGCGACCGCTCGCGTACCGCGTCGACGATCAGCAGCAGCACGCCGATCACGCTGGCACCGATACAGACCCAGGCGATCAACTCATTGCTGGTCACCACGGCGGTCACCAGCGCGGCCAGGCCTATGACGGCAAGCACGAGCGCAATGATCAACATCGTTCAACCCTAAGTGTGGTGGCCCGGGATCGGGCCGATTCACGGCAGTGCGGGGGCGTCAGTCTTGCCGATTAGTTGTTGCCGCGGTTGAACTGGCTGAAACCACCCGCCGAGTCGTTGTTGGCACTCGAGTCCACCGGCGCGGCCGAGCCGCGCTGGCCCAGCTCCTCCAGCTGAGATTCCAGGTAGGTCTTCAGCCGGGTCCGGTACTCGCGCTCGAACGTGCGCAGCTGCTCCAGGCGGCCCTCAAGGACCGTGCGCTGCTGGTTGATGGTGCCCATGATCTCGGAGTGCTTGCGCTCGGCGTCGGCCTGCAGGGCGTCGGCCTTCTCCTGGGCCTGACGCAGCTGGGTCTCCGAACGGGTCTGAGCATCGGCCAGCATGGCGTCGGCGCGCTGCCGGGCGTCCGAGACCGTGGTCTCGGCGGTCTTGCGGGCATCGCTGACCATGGCGTCGGCCTGGGCCCGCGCATCCGAGAGCAGCTTCTCCGACTCGGCCTTGGCCGTGGAGGTCAGGCGGTCGGCGGTGTCCTGCGCCAGGCTGAGCACCCGGGCGGCCCGTACGGCGGTGTCCTCGCTGGGCGCGGCGGGGGCGGCCGGCGCCGGCGGGGCCTCGTAGACCGGCTGGGGGGCCGGGGCGGGCTCGGGCTCCGGCTCGTAGAGCGGGATGGACTGGGTGGACTGAGCGCCACCGCCGCCGGCCCGCGCCGATGCCAGCTCCTGATCGAGCTCGGACACCCGCTGCCGGAGATCGGCGTTTTCCTCGATGAGCCGAGTCAGTTCGTTCTCAACCAGATCGAGAAAGGCATCGACCTCGTCCTCGTTGTAGCCACGTTTGCCGATGGGCGGCTTGCTGAACGCGACGTTATGGACGTCCGCTGGTGTGAGCGGCATTGTCTGCCCCCTTGAAGTCTTGGACCGTCAACCGATCTCAAAGTGTAAAGCCTTGTTTGAACGCAACTGGAGTCCATCCTGTCACACCAGACCCGGCGGTTGCAGTGGAGGCCTATTTTTAAGAACGAATTTCAATCTTCTTACGCATTTGTGGACCATTCGGCAAACGCCGTGATCGCACCCGCTTCATCGACTCGGCCCGGCCGTTACATCGCCGCGTTGAACGCCAACTGCATGCCGATGAACGCGGCCAGGAGCAGCACCATGATCGACAGATCGAACCGGACGGCGCCTATCGTGAGCTGGGGAATGAGCCGCCGCAACAACTTCACCGGCGGATCGGTCACGGTCATGATGAGCTCCAGCACCACGACCGTCAGCCCCTTGGGATGCCAGTCCCGGCTGAACGACCGGATGAACTCGACGACCACGCGCGCGATGAGCAGCAGCCAGAAGATGAACAGCGCGAAACCAAGAATTTCGAAGAACAGCGACAACTGAGCCGACCTCACTACAGCAGGATGTGTGACATTGGATACAGGTCGCCGTAGGCCGGACACATCTCACACAGACGACGTGGTCAACCGATAGTGCGACGCCGCCAGCCTACCCGGGCCATAGCTGGCCGATCAGGTACGGACGACGGCGGCGCTGGGCCGTGACTGACGGCGTGGCACTACTGATAGGCGTAGAAGCCGGCCTCGGCGATCCGACGCCGCTGCTCGGCGCTGACGTCGACGTCGGCCGGGGACAACAGGAATACCTTCGTGGCCACCTTGTCGAATGAGCCGCGCAGCGCGAACGCCAGGCCGGCGGCGAAGTCGACCAGTCGCTTGGCGTCGGCGTTGTCCATCGACACGAGGTCCATGATCACCGGGGTGCCGTCCCGGAACCGCTCGCCGATGGTGCGTGCCTCGCTGTAGTCCTTGGGCCGCAGCGTGGTGATCTTCGCCAGCGGGCTGCCCGCCTCGAAGAGCTCGGCCATCCGGCGGGGATCCATCGCCAGCGAACCCCGGGTGGATCCGGCCAGTGAACCGAGACGTGGTGCGGGACGGTCGAATTCGCGTGGGCTGCGCATGCGGGCATCGAAGCGCTGCTCGTCGGCGAAACCACCCGGGTAGCCGCCGCGGTAGGCCGGGCCCTCGTCGTACTCGGGGGCCTCGTAGCCGTAGCCGTCCTCTTCGAACCGCTCGTCACGCGGGCGACGGGCGTAGCTGCGGGCGGCGCCGCGGTCGTCGTCCTCGTAGTACTCGTCGTCGTAGTCCTCCATCGGCGCCATGCCGAAGTAGGCCTTGACCTTATGCAGTGTGCTCATCGCGGCGACCCTTCTGCGGACGGTGGGGGTGGTGGTGTCTGTGATGAAGATGTGACTGGAGTGACTACTTCGGGTGACGTTAGCGGGCGTTGCCCCATGAGCGCGGTACCGACACGCACACACGTCGATCCGTGTTTGACCGCTTTTTCGAGATCCCCGGACATTCCGGCCGACAATCCGAGCCGGTGCTGGTAGTCGCGCTGCACCCGGTCCCGCTCGGCGGCCAGCCGCGCGAAAGCGTCGTCCGGATCCGATTCCAGCGGCGGGATCGCCATCAGCCCGACGAACTCCAATGCCTCGGCGGAGTTCGCTGACCCACAGATCTCGTCGATCAGACCGGGGTCATTCACGTCGACGCCGCCTCGACCGGTGTCGCCGTCGAGACTGATCTGGATGTAGACGCGCAACGGCTGGACCCGCGCCCCGGAGGCCAGTGCCTCCCCTGCCGCCCGGTCCAGCGCGGTCAGCAGACGCGCGTTGTCGACCGAGTGCGCGGTGTGCGCCCAGCCCGCGACCGCCCGCGCCTTGTTGCGCTGGATCCGTCCCACCATGTGCCAGCGAATCGGCACGTCCGGCAATTCCGCGCGAACCGCCTCGACTTTATTGGCCGCCTCTTGTTCGCGGGATTCACCAAATGCGAGGCACCCTAATTGGTTGAGAATAATGACATCGGTGGCCGGAAAGTATTTGGTAATGGGCAGTAATTCAATTTCATTGACATTTCGCCCGACCGATTCCGCGGCGCGTGCCAGGCGGGCCCGCGCGGCACCGAGCGCGGCGGTCAACTCGGCCGTCCGATCGGCGTCACGCCCGCGCTGCACGGTGCTCATCTCAGGGTCACTCCAGGCTCGTTCGGGACGTGGTCCGGGTTTCTGTCACCGGGCCGGCTCCATCCACACCACACTGGCGAGGCGCCCGGTCGGCGCGTCCCGGCGGTGACTGAACAGTGCCCGGTCCGCGACGGTGCAGCGCGGGTCCACGTCTATCGCCCGCACACCCAAAGACGTTAATTGCCGGGCGATTCCGGCTCTCAGATCCAAGCCCGGGGTACCGCGGCCGGTGGTGACGCGAGAGCCGGGCAGGACCGCCTCGACCTCGGCCGCCATCTGTTCTGGCACCTCGTAGTTGGCGCCGCTGACCGCGGGGCCGAGCAGCACCGAGATGTCCCCCACGTGCGCACCCGCGGCCACCATGGCCTCCAGAGTCCGCGCGACGATGCCCTTCTGCGCACCGACGCGTCCGGCGTGCACCGCCGCGACCACCCCGGCGCGGGCGTCGCCCATTAATACCGGCACACAATCGGCGGTCACCACGACCAATGCCAAACGCGGCGTCGTCGTCACCAATGCGTCGGCATTATCGACCGCGCTGTCGCGCGGGCCGTCCACGGTGACGACATGATCGCTGTGCACCTGATTCATCCACACCAGGGCATCGGCGCCGACGGCGGCAGCCAACCGCCTCCGGTTCTGGGCCACCGCTGCCGGGTTGTCGCCGACGTGATCGCCGAGGTTGAACGAATCGAAGGGCGGTGCCGAGACCCCGCCGGCGCGGGTGGTGGTCACCCGCCGAATACGCACAGTCACGATCCCAGTATCCGAACCCGCCGCGGGGCCCGGTTCAGTGCCGCATGAACGGCGGCACGTCGACATCGTCGTCGGAGATCCCGCCGTCACCGTCGCCGCCGACGCTGACCGTGGCGCCGTTCGTATGCGCCGGGACGCTTGCCGCATCCGTCGGCTCGAACAGCGACGTGGTCACCTTGCCGGCCCGGGCCGAGGCGATCGGCTGGGTCTGGGCCGCGCTGGGGCTGACCACCGGCTTGCGACTCGGGCCTGCGCTGTCGAAGCCGGCGGCGATGACCGTCACGCGCACCTCGTCACCGAGCGAGTCGTCGATCACGGTGCCGAAGATGATGTTGGCCTCCGGGTGGGCCGCGTCCTGCACCAGCGAGGCGGCCTCGTTGATCTCGAACAGCCCCAGGTCACTGCCGCCCGCGACCGACAGCAGCACGCCCTGCGCGCCTTCCATCGAGGCTTCCAGCAGCGGAGAGTTGATCGCGATCTCGGCAGCCTTGAGCGCCCGGCCGTCACCACGCGCCGACCCGATGCCCATCAGCGCCGTGCCTGCCCCGCTCATCACGCCCTTGACGTCGGCGAAGTCGACGTTGATCAGACCGGGCGTGGTGATCAGGTCGGTGATGCCCTGAACGCCGTTGAGCAGCACCTCGTCGGCGCTGCGGAACGCGTCCATCAGCGACACCGCGGCGTCGCCCATCTGCAGCAGCCGGTCATTCGGGATGACGATCAGGGTGTCGCAGCTCTCGCGCAGCGTCTGGATGCCGTTCTCGGCCTGGTTGCTACGGCGCTTGCCCTCGAACGAGAACGGTCGCGTCACGACGCCGACGGTGAGCGCGCCGAGCTTGCGCGCGATCGACGCGACAACGGGTGCGCCACCGGTGCCGGTGCCGCCGCCCTCGCCCGCGGTGACGAACACCATGTCGGCGCCGCGCAGCAGTTCCTCGATGTCGTCCTTGGCGTCCTCGGCAGCCTTTCGGCCCACCTCGGGATCCGCCCCGGCGCCGAGGCCACGGGTGGAGTCGCGGCCGACGTCGAGCTTGACATCGGCGTCACTCATCAGCAGTGCCTGTGCGTCGGTGTTGATCGCGATGAACTCGACGCCCTTGAGGCCCTGTTCGATCATCCGGTTGACGGCGTTGACACCGCCGCCGCCGATACCAACCACCTTGATTACCGCGAGGTAGTTATGCGGGGGGGTCATGGATCGTCTTCCTCCCAAGTCGGGTGTACACGGTGCTTCTGACGCCGAATCTTCCCGGGGCAAACTCTCAACCTCAACCATAGGCTTAGAGTTATGTCAAGTAGTTCCGCGCAAACAGAACGGTAGGGGGCCAACGCCAGGGATCGCGGCAGGCGCGCCGACGCGCCGCGCGGCAATTTTCGCCGGATTTACTTGACAGTGGGCAGGTCTGGGCTCGACACGTCGTAGGTGCGGCCCGGCTGGGTCAGCAGCGCCGCCAGTTTCAGCGCCTTCTCGTCGGTCCGGTCGTTGGTCCCCCACACCACCACCCGACCGTCGGTCAGGGTCAGCGCGATCGAGGCGACCGAGGGAGCGGCGATCCGGCCGACCTGCGCGACGACATCCGGCGGCAGGGCCAGCATCACCTCGAGTGCGGCCTTGGTGGCCGGATCGGTCGGTCCCGGGTTGTCCGCGTCCAGATACGGCAGCGTGGGCGGCGGCGGTTCGGTGGCGAAATCGACACCGTCGCGGTCGAACAGGTGCGGACCGTCCGGATAGTCCTTGACCACCACCGGCACCCGCTCGACCACGGTGATCTGCAGGGTCGACGGATACTCGCGCTGCACCCGCGCCGTCGCGACCCGGCGGATCGTGGCGACGCGCTCGGCCACCGCATCCGTGTCGATCTGAAGCAGCGGCGTGCCCGGTGCCACCGCAGCCGCGGCCAGCACCTGCTCCTGGGGCACCGCGACCACACCGTTGACGGCCACGGTGCGGGCCGACATCAGTGGCGTGAAATACAGCACCAGACCGAGCGCCACCGCCACCACACTCGCCAGCGCCGTCCACAACAACAGCTTCAGGCCACGAATCGTGCTGCGGGCCACCGTGTTCGGGGCATCGGCCGACTGGCCGACCACCCGGCGCTTGGCCTCGCGCCGGGCGTGCTCGATCGCCACCGCCCGGTCCCGGGCGGCCCGGCGCTCGGCCCGCTCGCGGCGGGCGCGCCGGCGTGGGCCTTCGAAGTCGGTTTCGGCTTCCGCCGCGGGCGGCGAATCAGCTCCCGCCGCGGGCGCATCAGCTTCAGCCGTCGGCGGTGCATCGGACGGTGCCGCGGTCGACCCGCTGGGCTCGGCCTGGCCGGGTTCTTCGGCGCCGGACCCGGCGGGACCCGTCTCGGTCACGGCGAATCCGTCGACGAGCGGCCCGGCGCGCTGCGGTTCGCCTTGATCCCGAGCTCGGTCAGGATCTCCTTCCCGAGCATCGTGACGTCACCGGCGCCCATGGTGAGCACCACGTCGCCGGTCCGGGCCGCCGCGGCCACCGCCGCGGCCACCGCCGAGAAGTCCGGGACGTAGGTGACCGCCGAGCTGACGTGCTCGGCGACCGTCGCACCGCTGACACCGGGAAGCGGTTGCTCGCGCGCACCGTAGACGTCGAGCACGAAGACCTCGTCGGCCGCACTCAGCGCCGCCCCGAACTCGGAAGCGAAAGTCGCTGTGCGCGAATACAAATGCGGCTGGAAGGCGACGACGACCCGGCCACCGGACTGATCCACGACCGTTCGGGCCGCCTCCAGGGTGGCGCGAACCTCGGTGGGATGGTGCGCGTAGTCATCAAAGACGCGGATACCCGACATCGTGCCGACCAATTCGAATCGTCTTCGCACACCCTCGAATCCGGCCAGCCCGTCGAGCACCGTCTCCGCAGGCGCACCCACTTCGACGGCGGCCAGCAGTGCGGCCAGTGCGTTGAGCGCCATGTGCCGGCCGGGCACCGCGAGCCGGATGGCCCGCGGATGCGGCTCGCCGGCGAGTTGGATGTGGGCCACGGCCCCCGTGCCCTGCTGTTCCCAGCTGAGCAAGGTTCCGGCGAGGCCCTCGGTCGGCGCGCTGCCGTACCGCAACACCCGGATGCCCAGGGAATCGGTGTGGTCGGCGAGTGCGGCGGCGCCCGGATCGTCGGTGCAGACCACCAGGGCGCCGCCCGGAGCGATGCGGTCGACGAACGCGGAGAACACCTCGGTGTACGCCTGCTCGCTGCCGAAGAAATCCAGGTGGTCGGCCTCGATGTTGGTGACCACCGCGACATTCGGGGTGTACTCGAGCAGCGAGCCGTCGCTCTCGTCGGCCTCGGCGACAAAGCATGTCCCGCTGCCGTGGTGGGCGTTGGTGCCCGCCTCGCCCAGTTCGCCACCCACGGCGAACGACGGGTCGAACCCGCAGTGCTGCAACGCCACGATGAGCATCGACGTGGTGGTGGTCTTGCCGTGCGTGCCCGTCACCATCAACGTGGTGTAACCGGCCATGAGCTTGGCCAGCACCACCGGCCGAAGAATCACCGGGATTCCCCGGCGCCGCGCCTCGACCAGCTCCGGATTCGTCTTCGGGATCGCGGCGTGGGTGGTGACGACCGCGGTCGGTCCGCCGGGCAGCAGATCCAGTGACGACGCGTCGTGACCGATCCTGACCTCGGCCCCGCGCGCCCGCAGTGCCACCACCCCGCGCGACTCCTTGGCATCCGATCCGGAGACCAGGCCACCCCGGTCCAGCAGGATGCGGGCCACACCCGACATCCCGGCTCCCCCGATCCCGACCATGTGCACCCGCTGCAATTCAGCCGGAAGTGAATTACCGTTCACTGCAGCTTCTTTCGTTGAGCACGGGCAATGTCCAAGGCGACCTGGGCCACCCGCATGGCGGCATCGGGGTGGCCGGACAACGAGGCTGCGGCCGTCATCGCGGCCAGCCGCGCGTCGTCGGTCATCAGGCCGGCGACCGTATCGGCCACGAATTCACCGGTGAGCGCGGCATCGTCGACGAGGATGCCGCCACCGGCGGAGACCACCGGCAACGCGTTGAGCCGCTGCTCACCATTGCCGATCGGCAGCGGGACGTAGACCGCGGGCAACCCCACGGCCGTCACCTCGGCGACCGTCATCGCGCCGGACCGGCAGATCGCCAGATCCGCTGCGGCATAGGCCAGATCCATCCGGTCCAGGTACGGCACCGCGACGTAGGGCGGTGAACCCCCGGCGGCCGCGGGCAGGTCGAGGGTGTTCTTCGGCCCATGGGCATGCAGCACCGAAACACCGGCAGCGGCAAGGGCTTCGGCTGCCGAGGACACCGCGCGGTTGATCGACTGGGCGCCCTGCGACCCGCCGAACACCAACAGCACCTTGGCGTCCGGCGCGAAGCCGAAGAAGGCCCTGGCCTCCTCCCGCAACGCGGCGCGGTCCAACGAGGTGATCGCCGCGCGCACCGGCACCCCGACCACCTCGACCTTGCGAAGCCCGGGTTCGGGTACCGCCGAGAGCACCCGGCGGGCCGACACCGCGCCGACGCGATTGGCCAGGCCGGCGCTGGCATTGGCCTCGTGAACCACCACAGGAACGGCGCGCCGGCGACCCCGCAGGCCGAAGCCACCGCGGGCGGCGAGGTAGGCGGGCAGCGCGACATAGCCGCCGAACCCGATCACCACGTCGGCCTGCACACCGGCCAGCACCGAGCGGGTCTGCCGGATGGCGGTGCGCACACGCAACGGCAACCGCGCCAGATCTCCGGACGGCTTGCGTGGCAGCGGCACCGGCGTGATCAGCTCCAGGTCATAGCCGCGCTGGGGCACCAGCCGGGTTTCCAGCCCCCGGGCGGTGCCGAGGGCAGTGATACGAACCTGCGGATCGAGTTCACGCAGCGCGTCGGCCACCGCCATGGCCGGCTCGACGTGGCCGGCCGTGCCGCCACCGGCAAGAACGACCGATATCCCCCGCTCCTGCCCCCGAGGACCAGAAATCCCGTGACTCACCCGTAACGCTGACCTTCCAAAGTCCGGGCCCGTTGGCCCTGTTTCCGCTGGCCTGCAGGATATCGAACCGACGACCTGCCATTACCGGCCGGCTGGTGGCCGGCCCGGCGCACCGGACGGTCGCCGCCGCGGGCCGCACCGCGGTTCGGCCCGCCCTTCTTGGTCGCGGACTGCCTGCTGCCGGTCTGCTTGGGCGTCGACTTGGCACCGGACTTGGCGCTGGATTTGCCCGCGGTGCGTGTTGAGGTGCGGCGGTCGTGCAGCCGGTTGCGGGCCACCTCCAGCCGGGTCGGGACGTACGGTTCGGGCAGCGGAAGGCGCAGCAGCCGGTTCATCCGGTCATCGCGGCCGGCCCGCAGAGCCGCCACCGCCTCGGGTTCGTGACGGGCCGCATTGGTGATCAGGCCCATCATCAAAAGCATTGTGGCCTGTGATGATCCGCCGGCCGAGATCAGTGGCAGCTGCAGGCCGGTGACCGGCAGCAGCCCGACGACATAGCCGACATTGATGAACGTCTGGCCAACCACCCACAGCGTGGTCGTGGCGGCGAGCAGACGCAGGAACGGATCGGCCGAGCGCCGGGCGATACGCATGCCGGTGTAGGCGAACAACCCGAACAAACCCAGCAGGCCCACGGCCCCGACGAATCCGAGTTCCTCGCCGATGATGGCGAAGATGAAGTCGTTGTGCGCATTGGGCAGGTAGTTCCATTTCGCGCTGCCCTGACCCAGGCCGTCCCCGAAGATCCCACCGTTGGCCAGGGCGAACCGGGCCTGACGGGACTGGTAACCGATTCCCTGCGAGTCGGCCGCCGGATCGAGCCAGGACTGCACGCGGTCGGATCGGTAGCCCGCGGACACCGCCAGGACCCCGGCCGCCAGGACCGCAGCCGACAGCGAGGACAGGAACACCCGCAGCGGCAGACCCGCGTACCACAGCAGGCCCAACAGGATGATGCTCAGCGTGATGGTCTGCCCGAGGTCGGGCTGGGCGACGATCAACGCCAGCGCGATCACCGCGGCGGGCACCAGCGGGATCAGCATCTCGCGCAGCGAGGCCCGCTCGAGGCGGCGGGCCGCCAGCAGGTGCGCACCCCAGATCGCGAAGGCGATCTTGGCCAGCTCCGAGGGCTGCAAGGAGAACCCCGCGACGACGAACCAGCCGCGAGAACCGTTGGCCACCTTGCCGATTCCGGGGATGAGCACCAGGATCAGCAGCAGGATCGTGAAGGCGAAGCCGGGGAAGGCCAGTCGGCGCATGGTACGCACCGGCATCCGCAAGGCCAGGTAGAACGCGACCAGGCCGATGGCCGTCCACATCACCTGGCGGCCGAAAACCGCCCAGGGCGAACCGTCGAAATCGTAGGAGTACACCCCGGAGGCCGAGAGCACCATGATCAGGCCCAGCGTCGTCAACAACGCCGTGACCGCGATGATCAGATGGAACGAGGTCATCGGGCGGCCCAGCCAGGCACCGAACCGGGTGCGTGGTTCCGGGGCCGCCGCCTCGGCGGATCCGGCTGAAGAACTCGCGGAATCGCCGGTCGTGCCACCGTCCTTGCGGCGCAACCGGGCCAGGATGCTGACCACCGCGCCTACCCGATCGCAGCGCGGACGGCGCCGGCGAATGCATCGCCACGCTGGCCGTAGCCGCTGAACTGATCGAAGGACGCGCCTGCCGGGGCCAGCAACACGGTGTCGCCCGAGACCGCCAGGTCGCGGGCGGCATCGACGACCGCCGCCATGACCGCGTCGGAGACCGGACGGTCTCCGACTTCGATCACACGAGTCACATGATCACCAATAGACTCATTTGTCTCAAGCACCCCAGAATCCTCCCCCGTCACAACCTCGACGACGGGGACATCCGGGGCGTGTCGCGATAACGCATCGGCAACCATTTGCCGGTCCCGCCCGATCAGCACCACCCCGGCGAGCCGATTCGCCACCTCACGGACCAGCTCGTCGACCGAGGCACCCTTCAGCAAGCCTCCCGCGATCCAGATCACCCGGTCGAACGCCGTGATCGACGCCTGCGCCGCGTGCGGGTTGGTGGCCTTGGAATCGTCGACGAAGCGCACCCCGCCGGCTTCGCCGACGAGCTCGGCGCGATGCCTGCCGACCTGGAACGACGCCAGCGCCGCCGCGATCGACGACGGGGCCACACCCACGGCCCGGGCCAGCGCCGCGGCGGCCAACGCGTCGAGCACCCCGACCGGACCCGCCACCTTGATCGTGGCCGCGTCAGCCAACTCGACATCGGTGCCGAACGCCCGGTCCACGAGCTTGCCGGCGCGCACGCCGAGCTCGCCGTCGGCGGGCTCCCCGAGCCGGAATCCCACCCGCACCGACGCACCCGCAGACGGCAGCAGCCCCGCGGCCACCGGATCATCGAGGCCCACCACCGCGACCCGGCCGGCCAGCGCCGTGGCCTTGTCGGCGGCATAACCGGCCATCGAACCGTGCCAGTCGAGGTGATCCTCGGCGACGTTGAGCACCACGCCGGCATCCGGACGCAACGACGGCGCCCAATGCAGCTGGAAACTGGAAAGTTCGACCGCCAGCAACTCCGCGGGCTGGTCGAGCACCGCCAGGACCGGGTCACCGATGTTGCCGCACAACAGGCTTCGTCGTCCGTCGGCCTGCAACATCTCGTGCAGCATCGACGTGGTGGTGGTCTTTCCGTTGGTGCCGGTGACCACCAGCCAGCGTCGCGGCGGACCGTAACGGCCCGCGGCGTCCAGCCGCCAGGCCAGCTCCACGTCGCCCCAGATCGGCACGCCGGACTCGGCCGCGGCGGCCAGGACGGGGGCCGTGGGCGGGAACCCCGGGCTGGTCACGACGAGCGCGTAGCCGGCGATTCCGGCGATGGCCGCCGCCGGGTCGATGACCGCGGTGCCCTGCGCGGCGTAGGCCCGCAACGACTCGGCGTTGTCGTCGCACAGCGTCGCCGCGACGCCCAGTGGTGCCAGCGCCGCCAGCACGGCACGTCCGGTCACCCCCGCGCCGGTCACCAACACCGGAGCCCCGGGGGTCAGCAGCGAGAGATCGTCGCCGCGCCCGCCGGATGGGCCCGTCATCTCAGGCCCCGACTGCCGTGAGCCACTCGCTGTAGAACAGGGCCACACCGAGACCGCAGGCGATCGCCGTCAGCAGCCAGAACCGGATGATGACCGTGGTCTCGGCCCAGCCCACCAGCTCGAAATGGTGATGGAACGGCGCCATCCGGAACACCCGGCGCCCCGTGGTGCGGAAGGCCAGGATCTGCACCACCACCGAGGTCACCTCGGCCACGAACAGTGCGCCCAGCACCACGGCCAGGATCTCGGTCCGGCTGGTCACCGACAACCCGGCGATGATGCCGCCCAGTGCCAGCGAGCCGGTGTCACCCATGAAGATCTTGGCCGGCGCGGCGTTCCACCACAGGAATCCGATGCACGCACCGGCGGTCGCGGCCGCGACGATCGCCAGGTCCAGCGGATCGCGCACGTTGTAGCAGCCCAGGCCCGGTGCCGTCGCGCAGGCATTGCGGTACTGCCAGAACGTGATCAGCACGTAGGCCGCACTCACCATCGCCATCGCGCCGGCCGCCAGCCCGTCCAGACCGTCGGTGAAGTTCACCGCGTTGGACCAGGCGCTGACCACCACCACGCAGAACAGCACGAACACCCACGACGCGAGCGTCACGGTGGCGATCTCGCGCACGTAGGACAGTTCAGGGCTGCCGGGGGTGAGCCCGTCACCGTTGCGGAACTGCAGGACCAGCACACCGAACAACACGGCGGCGGTCAGCTGGCCGACCGTCTTGGCGGTCTTGTTGAGCCCCAGGTTGCGGGAGCGCCGCAGCTTGATCAGATCGTCGATGAAGCCGACCAGGCCGAGCATCGTCGCCAGCCCCAACACCAGCAGACCCGAGGCCGACGGGCCCTCACCGCCGAGGGCCACCCCGACCAGGTGGGTGCCGAGGTAGGCCGCCCAGATGCCGGCGACGATCGCGACGCCGCCCATCGACGGCGTGCCGCGCTTCTTGGCATGGCTCGCCGGGCCGTCCTCACGGATCTCATGGCCGAGCCCGCGCTTGGTGAACAGCCGGATCAGCGCCGGCGTGAGCAGGATCGAAACCGTCAGCGCGATACCGACGGCGATCAGGATGAGCTTCATCGGTCGGCGTTCCCCATTTCCGTCGGAGACGGCGATCCGGTATCAGCGGCAACCAGCGCATCGGCCAGCGCGCCCAGACCCACGGAGTTGGATGCCTTCACCAGCACCACGTCCCCAGGCTCCAGCTCAGCCTGCAGCAGGGCCAGGGCGGCATCGGCGTCGTCGACCATCGTGGACTCAGATCCCCACGAACCCTCCATCACCGCGCCGTGGTGCATGGCGTTCATAGTCCTCCCGGTTCCGACGACGATTAACCGAGACACATCTAAGCGCACCGCCAGCCGTCCGATCGCGTCGTGCTCGGTTATCGCGTCGTCACCGAGTTCGGCCATCTCGCCCAACACCGCCCAGCTGCGCCGTTTTCCGCGCAGGTCACCGGCGGGATCAGCGGGGTTCTGGCGCGCCATCCAGGCCAGCGCCTTGAGACCGGCCCGCATCGAATCCGGGTTGGCGTTGTAGGCGTCGTTGATCACCGTCACACCGTCGGCGCGGGTGCCCACCTGCATCCGGTGCCGCGACACGGGGCCCGCATCGGACAGCGCCGTGGCCACCTGCTGCAGGGTCGCCCCGCACTCCACCGCCACCGCGGCCGCACACAGCGCATTGTCGACCTGGTGATCGCCGTGCACCGCGAGTTGCACCTCGACCTGGTCGGCGCCGGTGTGCAGCGCGAACCCCGGCCGGGCCAACTCGTCGAGGGTGACCGGGCCGGACCACACGTCGACCTGCGCGCCGGGCTCACGCGAGACCCGCACCACACGGGCCGCGGTCGCATCGGCCATCGCCGCCACCGCCGTGTCGTCGACGTTGAGGATCACCACGCCCGAGGCCGGAACAGCTTGCGGCAACTCGGCTTTGGTATTCGCGATGGCCTCACGCGAGCCGAACTCACCGAGGTGGGCGGTGCCCACGTTGAGCACCACCGCGATCTGCGGCGGAGCGATGGCGGCCAGGGCCGCGATATTGCCCGGATGCCGGGCCGACATCTCCAGGATCAGGTAATCGGTCTCCGGCGTGGCGCGCAGCACCGTCCACGGGTGACCGAGCTCGTTGTTGAACGAGCCCGGCGGCGCGATCACCTGACCGAGCGGGGCCAGCACCGCGGCCAGCAGATCCTTGGTCGAGGTCTTGCCCGAAGATCCGGTCACCCCGATGATCGTGAGCCCGTCGGCCACCAGCTCGGCGGCGACCGCCGCAGCGAGCTTGGCCAGCGCGGCCAGCACCGCCGCACCGGAGCCGTCGGTGTCGAATTCCAAAGCGCCGGAAGCGGCATCGGCGGCGCCCGGCTCCGGACGCACCACGATCGCGGGTACCCCCACCGGACGTGCGGCCAGCACCACGGGCGCCCCGGACGCCACCGCGGCCGCCGCGAAGTCATGACCGTCGGCGCGGGCACCCGGCAGCGCCAGGAACAACCCACCCGGCCCGATCGCCCGCGAGTCGAATTCGACGGTGCCGGTGACCCGAGTGGCGGCCGCCTGCTCGGCGGTGATGTCGGCCAGCTCACCGCCGACGATCTCGGCGATCCTGGCGACGGTCATCTCGATCACGTAGCCGACTCCCCTGCCATGAACGCCTCCAACGCCGCCGCCAACTCCTCACGATCATCGAACGGCCGGGTCTGACCGCCACTGGTCTGCCCGCTCTCGTGGCCCTTGCCCGCGATCAGGACGATGTCGCCGGGCCGGGCCCAGGCCACCGCGCGGTCGATCGCGGCCCGCCGGTCGGCGACCTCGACCACCTCGGCGCGGGCGGATGCCTCGGCCGTGCCCGCCACGATCGCCGCCCGGATCAGGGCCGGATCCTCGTCGCGCGGGTTGTCGTCGGTGATGACGACGAGGTCGGCCAGCTCGGCGGCAACCCGGCCCATCGGCGCGCGCTTGCCGGTGTCCCGATTGCCTCCGGCGCCGAACACGACGGCGATGCGGTTCGGTGCCGAATCCCTCAGGCCTTCTTCTCCCGTCGCTACGCTCGCCCTCAGCGTCTCCAGGACCGCCTGCAACGCACCCGGCTTGTGCGCGTAGTCGACCAGCGCCAGGAACTGCTGCCCCCGGTCGATCGGCTGCAACCGGCCCGGCACCGTCGCCGTACGAAGACCGGGCGCCGCCTGCTCGGGCGACACCCCGGTGCCGGCGAGCAGTGCGACCGCCAGGGCGGCATTGGCGACGTTGTACCCGCCGGGCAGCCCGATCTGCAGTTCGTGCGATGTCCCGGCCGGGTCGACGACCGTGAACTGCTGGGCGCCGACGCCGACGGCCGCCACCTTCTGGACCTGCCAGTCGGCGGCCTTGCCGGCGCTGCTCACGGTCACCACCTCATCGGCCCGGGCGGCCATCGCGGCGCCGGCCTCGTCGTCGATGCAGACCACCGCGGATGCGGCGTGCGTACGCGAACGCGGGTCGAAGAGCCGGGCCTTGGCCTCGAAATACTCCTCCATCGTGGGGTGGAAATCGAGATGGTCGCGCGACAGGTTGGTGAACCCGCCGAGGGCGAAATCGATCCCGTCGACCCGGCCCAATGTCAGTGCGTGGCTGGACACCTCCATCACCACGGTGTCGACACCGCTTTCGACCATCACGGCCAGCAGTGCCTGCAGATCCGGCGCCTCGGGCGTGGTCAGCGCGCTCGGCAGGTCACGGCCGTCGATGCGCACCCCGACCGTCCCGATCAGTCCGGCCACCCGTCCCGCGGCCCGCAGGCCGGCCTCCACCAGATAGGTGGTGGTGGTCTTGCCTGACGTTCCGGTCACGCCGATGACGGTCAGTTGCCCCGACGGACGGCCGTACACCTGCGCCGCCACCTGACCGAGGACGGTCCGTGGGTCGGGATGGATCAGGATCGGCACCTCGAGCGTGCGCAGTTCGGCGGCCCCGTCCGCATCGGTGAGCACCGCCACCGCACCGGAGGCCACCGCATCGGCCGCGTAGCGGGCCCCGTGCACCGAAGTGCCCGGCAGCGCGGCGAAAAGGTCGCCGGGCCGGGCTTCCTGACCGCGCAGGGTCACTCCGGTTACCCGTAGCTCCGGCAGCGGTTTTCCGCCCGCCGGCACCGCCTGGACCTGTTCGGCGAGCGGCACGAGGTATTGGCCGACGGGACGGCTGGGACGCAGCTTCATGGCCATGCCACAGTACCCACCGGCGGTCCGCCGACCGCGACACCCACGACTATCGGGGTCAGGTCGCCTGCAGGGTCAGCTGCGGGCCGGGATCGGCCGACAGCGGGACGTTGTGACGCTGCAGCAGCCACGAGGCGATGTTGTGGAACAGCGGTGCCGCAGAGGAGCCTGGCGTCCCGTCGGCGGCCCGATGTGGCGCGTCCATCATGATGCCGATGACGTACCGCGGATCGTCCGCGGGCGCCATGCCGGCGAACGTGATCCAGTAGACGTCGTTGTAGTAGCAGCCACAGGCCGGGTTGATCTGCTGGGCGGTTCCGGTCTTGCCGGCGATCTGATAACCCTCGACGGCGGCCTGCGGGCCGGTGCCCTGCTGCACCCCCCTGGGATCGCGCTGCACGATGGCGCGGAACATGTCGCGCACCGTGCGGGCGGTCTCCGCGGTCACCACCCGAACGCCTTCCGGACGCGGCTCGTCGGTGCGGCTGCCGTCCGGGGCGATGGTGGACTTGATGATCCGCGGAGGGATCCGGACGCCGTCATTGGCGATCGTCTGATACATGCCGGTCATCTGCAGCAGCGTCATCGAAAGGCCCTGTCCGATGGGCAGGTTCGAGAACGAGCTGCCTGACCACTGGTCGATGGGCGGGACCAGGCCCGAGCTCTCACCGGGCAGACCGACACCGGTGCGCTGACCCAGCCCGAACCGGCGGACCATGTCGTAGAACCGCTCCGGGCCGATCCGCTGCGCCAGCATCAGCGTGCCGACGTTCGACGACTTGCCGAACACCCCGGTCGTCGTGAACGGCATCACGCCGTGTTCCCAGGCGTCACCGACCGTGACCCCGCCCATGTTGATCGAGCCGGGTACCTGCAGCACCTCGGCCGGATTGGTCAGACCCAGTTCGATGGCCGTGGCGGCGGTGATGATCTTGTTCACCGACCCCGGCTCGAAGGGCGAGGACACCGCCGGGTTGCCCATCTGCCGGCTCTCCTGGCGTCCGATGTCCTGGCTGGGGTCGAACGTGTTGTCGTTCGACATCGCCAGCACCTCACTGGTTTTCGCATCGAGCACGACGGCGGAGACGTTCTTGGCGCCCGAGGCGTCCTTGGCCTGCTGGACCTGCTGCTGCACGTAGTACTGGATGTCGTCGTCCAAGGTCAGCTGCACCGTGGACCCGTTGACCGCGTCGTGCCGGTTGCGGTAGCTGCCCGGGATCACCACACCGTCGGAACCCCGGTCGTAGGTGACCGAACCATCCGAGCCGGCCAGCACCGCGTCGAGCGAATCCTCGAGGCCGAGCAGCCCGTGCCCGTCCCAGTCGATCCCGCCCACGATGTTGGCGGCCAGCGAGCCACCCGGGTACTGCCGCAGATCCTGGCGCTCGGCACCGACCTCCGGGAACTTGTCCATGATCGCGGAGGCGATCGCCGGGTCCACCGCGCGGGCCAGATACACGAAAGTCTCGTTGCTCCGGAGCTTCTTCAGCACCGTCTTGTAATCGGGCCGGTTGTCGAGCCGGGTGGAGACCTCCTTGGCGATCTCGGTCAGCCGGCGATCCGGATCCGGCGCCTCGTCGGACTTGGCCTTGGCCTCCGCGAGTTGCTTACGGACCCGGACCGGCTGGAACGTCAGCGCCTTGGCCTCGATGGTGAACGCCAGCTTGTCGTCGTTACGGTCGACGATGCTGCCGCGCATCGCCGGGTTCACATCGGTGACCTTGAGCTGGCCCGCCGCCTCCGCCCGCAGGCCCTCCGCCCTGGGCACCTGGAGGGTGAACAACTGAACCGCCGCGATCACCAACACGGCGAACATGACGAAATTTCCAGCGCGGTGCCGGAACACGAAAGAAGAACTACGCAAACCGGTTTCGGCTGCCGCAACCCGAGTGCGGCGCACCCGGGCCTCATGCCCCTGACCGGCTGAGGCCTTCTGGGCCCGCTGCGGCTTCGAAGTCTGGCCCTGGCGGCCGGGGCGGCGGCTCATGCGGCGGGCACCGGGGCGTTGACGGCGACGGCAGGGGCGTGCACCGCCGGAGCGGCGGGCGGACTGAACTGCTCCAGGGGCGTGACCGGGCCCGGCGCGACCGGACCCGGCGGGATCGGCACCCCGGCGATCGGCAGGTGCGCCGGGTCGGTTGCCGGTTGAGGCGCGGGGTCGACCGCGGCGGGTGCGGGTGCCGGTGCGGCCAACGGGGCGGGTGCCGGAGCGGCGAGCACCTCCGGCGATCCGGCGGCCGGCGGGACAGCCGCAACCGGACCCGGGGCCGCGGGTACCGCACCCGGTGCCGCGTGTTGCGGATCCAGCTGCGGGACCGAAAGGCCCGGTACGACAGGAGTATCCGGCCGCGGCGTCCGTACGGTCAGCTCACGCGGGTCGACCACGCGCGGCGCAGGAGGCGCGGGGGGCGCCGGCGGCGCCTCCTCGGGCAGCGGCGTGTTCAACGGGGGCGGCGGTACGCCTTCGGCCGGCTTGGGTGTGCCGACCACGGTCCAGTTGCCCGCCGCGTCCTGCACCAGGTGCGCGGTGTCGCGCGACGGGATCATGCCGAGGTTGCGTGCCGATTCGGCGAGCGCCGGGGCGGCCTGCGCTTCGAGGACGTCACGCTCCAGGGCCTCTTTCTGCTGCAGCAGGCCCTCGTTGACCTGGCGTGCGTGGCCGAGCTGGTAGGACCGTTCGGCCGAACCCGTCGACAGCCACAGGGTGACCGCGAGACCCACCCCGAGCGCCGCGATCACCAGTACCACGAACGGGACCCGGGCGATCAGAACGCGGGGATTGAGCTCCACCGACGCCAGCCGCGCCAGCAGCCGCTCCCTCAGCCGGACCCGCAACGGCGGGCGGACGACCTTAGGAGCCTTGGCCTTACGCGCCTTTGCGCGAGCCTTGGCCTGGCTTGCGCTCTTGGGCCGGGCCGGACGGGTGCCGGGCCGCTGGATCGGCCCGGTACCCGGCGCCGAACGGGTGGGCCGCTGCTCGGAACCTGGCCGACGCTTGCGCGGCGGAGCCTCTGCGGTGCGTCGGCCGCCCCCGCGTGCGGGTTGCCGGACCGGACGCCTGCGGTCTGTCTCACGCAGCTGTTCGGGTCGCTTCACCTTCATGAGTTGCCCCCTTCCCCAACCTTCTCCAGTGCCCGCAGCCGCACCGGAGCGCTACGCGGATTTCGATCGATCTCTGCTTGGCGGGCCTTCTCGGCGCCGCGGGTCAATGAGACGAATTCGGGTTCGTGGCCCGGCAACTCGATCGGGAGCCCGGGCGGGGTCCGCGATGCCGTGGCCGTCGCGAACGCCTGCTTGACGATCCGATCCTCCAGCGACTGATACGCCATCACCACGATCCGCCCACCGTCGGTCAGCGCGGCCAGCGCGGCAGGCAGTGCGGCGCGCAGCGACTCGAGTTCGCCGTTGACCGCGACCCGCAACGCCTGGAAGGTGCGCTTGGCCGGATGCCCCCCGGTCCGGCGCGCCGGTGCTGGGATCGCCTCGTAGAGCAACTCGACGAGTTCGCCGGTGGTCGAGAATGGTTGCTGTGCACGCCGTTTGACGACCTTGTCGGCAATCCGGCCGGCGAAGCGCTCCTCGCCGAAATCCCGAAGGATCCGGGCGATCGACTTGGCGTCGTAGGTGTTCAGGATCTCGGCGGCGGTCAGCAGCGCATCGGGATCCATCCGCATGTCCAGCGGGGCGTCGGCGGAATAGGAGAACCCGCGTTCGGTCTGATCGAGCTGCATCGAAGACACCCCGAGGTCGAACAGCACTCCGTCGATCCGCTGAAAACCACATTCCGCGATCGCTCCGGCGATTCCGTCATACCGCGTGCGCACCAGCCGCATCCGGTCACCGAAGGGCGCCAGGCGGGCACCGGCGATGCCGAGCGCGTTGGGGTCCCGATCCAGGCCGATCACCTGGAGTCCGGGAAAATCGGTCAGGAAACGTTCGGAATGGCCGCCGGCACCGAGGGTGGCATCCACGAGGACCGCGCCGGCGCCGTCCTCCTGGTGGCGCGTGAGCGCGGGGGCCAGCAGCTCGACGCAACGTTCGAGCAGAACCGGAATATGGCCGTGCTCTTGGGAATTCCCGTGGTCCGGGGAGTCTGAGTGGTCTGGGGAGTCTGACACCGCTGAAACACCTCCGCTCGGAATGGCCCCTGCACCGGGGTCTCTGTCCGAATTCACGGACCTGGCGTTGGGGAAGTACGCCAGGGCCAATTCGGGCAGAGGCCGCGCTGCACGGGCTAAGTCCAGGCCAGCCGCCGATTCAAGGGCCGCATCAGATGATGTCGCGCAGAGTTTCATCGGTGGCCGCGGAGAAGTTCTCTTCGTGGGTCTGCTGGTACTCCTGCCAAGCCTCGGCGTCCCAGATCTCCAGATAGTCGACCGACCCGATCACCACGCATTCCTTGGACAGGTTCGCGTAGCGACGGTGATCCGCCGACAGGGTTATCCGACCCTGCGCGTCAGGATGCTGCTCGTCGGTGGCTGCGGCCAGGCTGCGCAGGAACGCGCGGGCCTCCGGATTGCTCCGGGAAGCCTGCGATGCACGCCGGGCCAACTTCTCGAACTCGTCCCGCGGGTACACGGCAAGGCTGTGATCTTGGCTCTTCGTGACCATCAACCCTCCTGCCAGTACGTCGCGGAACTTGGCGGGCAGCGTGAGCCGCCCTTTGTCGTCGAGCTTGGGCGTGTAGGTACCCAGAAACATCTGGACACCTCCCGCCACCCGGTTCGGATCCCGAGTCGCTTCGCCTTCTGCCCTCCGAACGGGGCTCCGTTTTCCCCGTTGGCCGCCACTTTACCCCACGATCCCCCACTTTGCTCCATTTGAACCGAGAACTTTGGGGTTTCGCCCCACCAAAGCCCCCCGAAACTCCCGTCACGGCACAGCTGAGAGCTCAAGGCGACCCGAAGAAACAGAAAAACCGCAGGTAGAAACCTGCGGTCAGAGGGTGGGGCGTTGTGGGGCACAAATCCCGCCCAGGCCGGCGATCTCCCCCACGCCGCCCCACACGTGGGCGCGCAGGGTCCGATCGGCGTGTCGCTGGACGTCGCCGGGCCCGGGTCCGCCCCCGAATGTCCGGGCACAAAAAAGGGGGCAGCCCGTGAGGGCTACCCCCGAGAAACCGTCGACCGGCTCACTCGTCGAAGCGACGGCGGAACCGGTCCTCCATCCGGGTGGTGAACGATCCGCCGCGCTGACGGCGCTGGCGTGGCGCACTGCCCGAACCCTGGGCCGCACGATCACGGCCGGTGACCCGTGGGCCGGTGATGGCGAACACCACGCCACCGAACATCACCACGAAACCCACCACCGACACGATCGGGAACCCACCGACCATCGTGGCCTTCACGGCCACACCGATAACCAGTAGCGCCAGCCCCACGACGAACAGCAGCGCGCCCTGCAACCGGCGCCGGGCAGATGGCGCGCGCAAGGTCCCACCGCGGACGCTCGACGCGAATTTGGGATCCTCGGCATAGAGCGCGCTCTCGATCTGATCGAGCATGCGCTGCTCATGATCGGAGAGTGGCATTCGTCCCTCCTTGCCGACGCCGCCGTCGCCTTCAAACGTTGACATGCCCGCAATCACGGGCACCTGAACCTAATGATACGAGGTCGATCCGAGCCGTACCACCTTGTTCGCCTTCGATTGTAAGTCGTTCCGAGATGGCCCGGGTCGACGGGACCGACGGTCTCGCCGCCGGATAATGACTGAAGATAATGAGTCCGGCAGGCAGCGGGCGGGCGAAAGGGCGAAAGCATTGGCGACGTATCTCATCGATCTGTCGCCGGACGACATGAAGCGCCGGCTCCCCGAGGCGCTGCGCGTGTACGTCGACGCCATGCGCTATCCCCGTGGCACCGAGGACCAGCGCGCCGCCTTGTGGCTCGAACACACGCGCCGCGCCGGCTGGAAGTGCGTCGCCGCCGTCGAGCTCAACTCCCCCGCCCCCACGCTCCCCGAAGCCGGAGCCGGGGTCGTCCCCACCAGCTCAGATCTGCTCGATGCCCCGCTACAGGGCATCGCCTACGGTTACCGCGGCGCACCGGATCAATGGTGGCAACAACAGGTCATCTCCGGGCTGCAGCGGATCGGCACGGGGCCCGACCGCATCGCCGAGCTGATGGCCAGCTACTTCGAACTCACCGAGCTGCACATCGACCCCCGCGCTCAGGGCCGCGGTATCGGCGAGGCGCTGACCAGGCGACTGTTGACCGGCCGACCCGAATCTCATGTCCTGTTGTCGACGCCTGAGATCTACGGCGAAGCCAACCGGGCGTGGCAGTTGTACCGGCGGCTCGGCTTCACCGACGTGATCCGCGGTTACCACTTCGCCGGTGACCCCAGACCGTTTGCCATCCTCGGTCGTCCCCTACCACTGTGAGATCTGGCACGATGACCTGCGTGCACGCCCGACCACCCAGCCGCCGCAGGCGGACGAGACTGCTCACGCTGGTGATGTTGCTGTTGCTGATCCTGCCCATGGCGGTGGGCTGTGTCCGGGTCCGGACCTCGATCACCGTCTCGCCAGATGACCGGGTGTCCGGCCAGATCATCGCCGCGGCCAAGCCGCGCGACGCCGACGACAAGGGCCCGCAGCTGCTCAACAACCTCCCGTTCGCCACCAAGGTGGCGGTCTCGGAGTACAGCCGCGACGACTTCGTCGGGTCCCAGGCGGTGTTCTCCGACCTCACCTTCGCCGAACTACCGCAGCTGGCCGGCATGAGCCGCGATTCCGCCGGCGTCGACATCTCCCTGCGCCGCGCCGGGGATCTGGTGATCCTGGAGGGCCGCGTCGATCTCACCTCACTGTCCGATCCGCAGGCCGACGTCCTGCTGACGGTGTCGTTCCCCGGCGAGGTGACATCGACCAACGGCGATCAGGTGAGCTCGTCGATCGTGGAATGGAAACTGCGGCCGGGCGTCGTCAGCACGATGAACGCCCAGGCCCGGTACACCGATCCGAGCGCCAGGTCGTTCACCACGGCGGCCATCTGGCTCATCGTCGGCGCGTTCCTGGTGGCCGGCGTCATCGGCAGCTTGGCCTGGATGAGCCGCGACACCTCGCCGAAGCCGGGCGATCCACTCGTCAGCGGCGACTGAACCATCGAGCTCACTTGGTACAAAATGCACCCCACGCTTTACCCTGAATGCACTCGGGGACACCGTTGACAACAGAAAGGGGCGGGCGCTGAGCGTGCAAACAGCGGCACCGTCGACCGTCGAGTTGGCCGTGGCCGTCACCGACCAGTTACGCGACTACCTGCGTGAGCGCCGCCACGACTGCGAGTACATCGGAACCGACTATGCCGAGTTGACCGCCGCACTCGAAGAGTTCGTGTTGCGTGGCGGCAAACGGCTGCGCCCGGCCTTCGCCTACTGGGGCTGGCGCGCGGTGGTCGAGCCGGCCGACCTGGTGGCCGATGCCGGCGTCCTGCGACTGTTCGCCGCGCTGGAGTTGCTCCAGGCCTGCGCGCTGGTGCACGACGACGTCATCGACGATTCGGCGACCCGCCGTGGCCTGCCCACCGTGCACCGGCTGTTCGCCGACCGCCACCGCGAGCGCAACTGGCATGGTTCGTCCAGGCAGTTCGGCCTGTCGGCGGCCATCCTGGCCGGTGATCTGGCGCTGTCCTGGGCCGACGACATCGTGGCCTCCGCCGACATCGCCGCCGACGCCCAGCAGCGCGTCCAGCAGGTCTGGCGTCACATCCGCACCGAAGTGCTCGGCGGCCAGTACCTCGACATCGTCGCGGAGGCCAGCCGCGCCGAATCGGTGGCCTCGGCGATGAACGTCAACACCTACAAGACCGCCTCCTACACGGTGGCCCGCCCACTGCAGCTGGGTGCCGCCGCGGCAGCCGACCGGCCCGACGTGCAGCAGATCTTCCATCAGGTGGGCAACGACCTGGGTGTCGCCTTCCAGCTCCGCGACGACGTGCTCGGGGTGTTCGGCGATCCCACGGTGACGGGCAAGCCCTCCGGCGACGACCTGCGCTCCGGCAAGCGCACGGTGCTGCTGGCCGAGGCGCTCGAGCTCGCCGACAAATCCGACCCGGCGGCCGCGGCGCTGCTGCGCAGCTCGGTGGGCACCGAGTTGTCCGACGCGCAGGTGGGCGATCTGTGCCGGGCCATCGAATCCGTCGGCGCGCTGGCGGCGGTCGAGGAACACATCGAACTACTCACCCACCGTGCCCTCGACACCCTGGCGGCCGCGCCGATCCACCAACAGGCCAAGACCGGCCTGGCCGAGATCGCCCGCTTCGCGGCGAACCGGTCGGCGTAGGAGCCGTCATAAGGACATGACAACTCCCCCATGACACCTATGCCGACCGCCACCCCGAGTACCGGGGTGGCGCAACACATCTCGCGCCTGGCCGCATTCGCGGTGTCTGCCGAGGCCCGCCCGGCCCGCCTGGGTTGCCTGGGTGCGGCCCTGCTCACCATCGGCGGCCTCGGCGCGGGCAGCACCCGGCTGCACGACCCGCTGCTCGAGTCACTTCACCTGTCCTGGCTGCGGTTCGGCCACGGCCTGGTGCTGTCCTCGATCCTGTTGTGGGCCGGCGTCGCCGCGATGCTGATCGCCTGGCTGTGGCTGGGCCGCCGCGTGATCGACCGCACCGCCACCGAATACACGATGGTCGCCACCACCGGTTTCTGGCTCGCGCCGCTGCTGCTGAGCGTTCCGCTGTTCAGCCGCGACACCTACTCGTACCTGGCCCAGGGAGCGCTGCTGCGCGACGGGTTCGACCCCTACGTAGTCGGACCGGTGGAAAATCCGAACTCGCTGCTGGACAACGTCAGTCCGATCTGGACGACGACCACCGCACCCTACGGACCGGCGTTCATCCTGGTGGCGAAGTTCGTCACGATCCTGGTGGGCGACGACGTGGTGGCCGGCACCATGCTGCTGCGACTGTGCATGCTGCCCGGTCTGCTCCTGCTGATCTGGGCCGCCCCGCGGGTGGCCAGGCACGTGGGAGCCAGCGGCGCCGCGTCGCTGTGGATCTGCGTGCTCAACCCGCTGGTGATCGTGCACCTGATGGGCGGCGTGCACAACGAGATGCTCATGGTCGGGCTGATGATGGCCGCGATCGCCCTGACCTTCGCGGGCCGCCCGGTGATCGGGGTCAGCCTCATCGCGGTCGCCGTGGCCGTCAAAGCCACCGCCGGCCTGGCGTTGCCCTTCCTGGTGTGGGTGTGGATGCGCCAACTCCGCGACAAGCGCGACATGCCCGCGGTGCGGGCATTCGCGACCGCCACCGCCGCCTCGGTGCTGATCTTCGTGGCGGTGTTCGCGGTGCTCTCCTGGCTCGCCGGCGTCGGCCTGGGCTGGCTCACGGCGCTGGCAGGCTCGGTGAAGATCATCAACTGGCTGACCGTGCCCACCGCGGCCGCCAATCTCATCAACGCCATTGGCGGGCTGGTCTTTCCGGTCAACTTCTACGCCGTGCTCGAGGTCGCCCGCATCATCGGCATCCTCACGATCGTGATCGCGCTGCCGCTGCTGTGGTGGCGCTACCGGCACACCGACCGGCAAGCCCTGACCGGCATCGCCCTGGCGATGGTCGTGGTCGTGCTGTTCGTACCGGCCGCGCTGCCCTGGTACTACACCTGGCCGCTGGCAGTGGCCGCCGCCCTGATCCAGACGCGGCCCGCCATCGCGGCGGTGGCCGGGTTCTCCACCTGGATCATGGTGATGTGGAAACCGGATGGGGCACACGGCATGTACTCGTGGGCGCACGTCCTGCTGACCACCGCATGCGCTGCGGTCGCGTGGTATTCGCTGTACCGCGCCCCGGAGCCGGCCGCCGAGAACCAGCCGTCAGTAACCTAGCGCCTGCGCGCGGCGCACAACCTCACGTGCCTGGTGCGAATGCAGGGCGTCGACCGGACGTGCGTTCGACATCCGTTCGGTACTGCCGTCGGTGGTGATCGTCAGCGACTCGTCCGGCGTGAACAACCACCGCACGATCTCGGTGGCGCGGTAGCCGCCGTCGCGCAGCACGATCAGCAGACCGGGCAGTGGCTTGACCACGCGGCCGGCGTCGTCGAAAAAGGCCTTGGGCACCACCAGGACACCATTGCGACGCACGGCGACCAGGTGTCCGTCCCGCAACTGTTGGTGGACCTTGGTCACCGGGATGCCGAGCAAACCCGACACCGTGGGTAGGTCGTATACGGCCTCGTCGGGATCCAGAACGTCATCGGCGGCCGGAATGCTGCTCACCGCACTGATTCTAGGACCTCGGCGCCGACTCGTAACATGTGTCCGGTGGAGCAGCAATCGGATCCACTCGTCGGCACCATGCTGGACGGGCGCTACCGCGTGGACACGCCCATCGCCACCGGTGGCATGTCCACGGTGTACCGCGGTCTCGATGTCCGCCTGGACCGCCCGGTCGCACTGAAGGTGATGGATTCCCGCTACAGCGGCGACAGCCACTTCCTGACCAGGTTCGGCCGCGAGGCCAAGGCCGTGGCCCGGTTGAAGGACCCCGGGTTGGTCGCTGTCTACGACCAGGGGCTCGACCACCAGCATCCGTTCCTGGTGATGGAGCTGATCGAGGGCGGCACCCTGCGCGAACTGTTGGCCGAACGCGGTCCGATGCCCCCGCACGCCGTCGCCGCGGTCCTGGCGCCGGTGCTCAGCGGGCTGGCAGTGGCGCACCGCGCCGGGCTCGTGCACCGCGACATCAAGCCCGAGAACGTGCTGATCTCCGACGACGGCGAGGTCAAGATCGCCGACTTCGGTCTGGTGCGCGCCGTGGCCGAGGCCAAGATCACCTCGACGAGTGTGATCCTGGGTACCGCGGCCTACCTGTCACCCGAGCAGGTGAGCACCGGCGACGCCGACCCCCGCAGCGACGTCTACGCGGTCGGCATCCTGACCTACGAACTCCTCACCGGCGCGACGCCGTTCACCGGAGACTCCGCACTCGCGGTGGCCTACCAACGCATGGACCACGACGTGCCCGCGCCGGGCTCGACAATCGCCGGGGTACCAACACAATTCGATCACCTCGTGCGCCGGGCCACCGCCCGCGACGCCGGCCGTCGATTCGCCGACGCCCAGGAGATGCGGGCCGAATTGCACCAGATCGTCGAGGATCTCGGGCTGCCCGCGTTCCGGGTGCCCGCACCGCAGCATTCCGCACAGCACCTGGCCGCCACCCGCGTGCACGATCTGGCCGAATCCGACGAACGCCGCGCCGAGACCACCACGGTCGTGACAGCCGCGCCGCCACCCCCGCCGGTCCCCCTGGCACCCGCGCCACGTCAGCCGACCCGCGAGATCACCCGGGACCAGCACGACTGGACGCCCATCACCGACGATCCCGACGCGGGCGAATACTCGTTCGGGGCAGGGCAGTTCGCCGGAATCGAGATGAGCGAGTTCTACTGGGCCCGCCAACGCGCCAAACGGGCACTGGTGATCTGGCTGATCGCCGTCCTCACCCTGACCGGCTTGGTTGCCGCCGCAGCGTGGACGCTGGGCAGCAATGTCGGCGCCCTGTTGTAGCGGCGCCTAGCCGCGCAGCATCTCGGCGACGAGGAACGCCAGCTCCAGACTCTGCTGGGTGTTGAGCCGCGGATCGCAGGCGGTCTCGTAGCGGCCGGCCAGATCGGAATCCGAGATGTCCTGCGCCCCACCGAGGCATTCGGTGACGTTCTCGCCGGTGATCTCGACGTGGATGCCGCCGGGGTGGGTGCCCAGCGCGTGGTGCACCTCGAAGAAGCCCTGCACCTCGTCGACGATGCGGTCGAAGTGACGGGTCTTGTAGCCGGTCGACGACTCGTGGGTGTTGCCGTGCATCGGATCGCACTGCCAGATCACCTGGTGGCCGGTCGCCTGGACCTTTTCGATGATCGGCGGCAGCAGGTCGCGCACCTTGTTGTTGCCCATCCTGGTCACCAGCGTCAGCCGGCCCGGCTCGTTGTCCGGATCCAGCCGCTCGACGTATTCGACGGCGAGGTCCGGTGTCGTCGTCGGCCCCAGCTTGATCCCGATCGGGTTGGCGATCACCTCGGCCAGCGCCACGTGGGCCCCGTCGAGCTGACGCGTGCGCTCACCGATCCACAGGTAGTGCGCGGACTGGTCGTACAGCTTCGGCGCCCCATCCGCGGCCTCGGCCGGATCGGACAGCCGCAGCATCGCGCGCTCGTAATCGATCACCAGCGCCTCGTGGCTGGCGAAGATCTCTGCGGTCTGCAGATTACGGTCGGCCACCCCGCAGGCAGACATGAACTTCAGGCCCCGGTCGATCTCCCCGGCCAGGGCCTCGTACCGGGCCCCGGCCGGCGAGGTCCGGACGAACTCCCGGTTCCAGTCGTGCACCAGGTGCAGCGATGCCAGGCCCGACGAGGTCAGCGCCCGCACCAGGTTCATCGCGGCGCTGGCGTTGGCATACGCCCGCACCAGGCGCGACGGGTCGTGCTCGCGCACCGCGGCGTCCGGGGCGAACCCGTTCACCATGTCCCCGCGGTAGGACCGCAGGCCCAGCGCGTCGAGATCGGCCGACCGCGGCTTGGCGTACTGGCCGGCGATCCGGGCCACCTTGACCACCGGCATGCTGGCGCCGTACGTCAGCACCACCGCCATCTGCAGCAGGGTGCGGATGTTGGCCCGGATGTGGGGCTCGGTGTTGTCGACGAAGGTCTCGGCACAGTCGCCACCCTGCAGCAGGAACGCCTCGCCACGGGCGACATCGGCCAGCAGGCCCTTGAGTTTCTCGATCTCGGACGGCACGGTGACCGGCGGCACGCTCTCCAACACGGTGCGCATGGCCTTTGCCGCGTCGGCATCCCAGCTGGGCTGCTGGACGGCCGGCTTGGCCAGCGCCGCGTCGAGCCGTTGGCGCAGCTCGTCGGTCAGCGGAGGCAGTGGCGGCAGCTGGTCGATGGGGATGTCGACAGTCCAGTTCACCCGTTCATGGTAGCCGCCGGTGAGCGGGTGTTTTCAGGGCTGTGTCAGGCCGGGCCGCCGCGCCGGTGCGGAGTCCAGGCCCGTCATCAACTGGAATCGGTGCAGATTGTGCTTGGCGTCGACGAGCGCGTCGTGCGCGTCGGTGGGCCGCGCCGGCATCCGCGGCGATCCGCGCTCCTCCCAGAACTGGCGCAGCTCACGGGTGAACCGCGGCATCGCCGGGGGCAGATCGGTCATCGGACCCCACAACTGACAGAGCACCACGTGGTCGTACGCCCCCACCCAGGCCCACAACTCGATCGGCTCGTCGCCGTCGATGTCGAAGAAATCCTCCAGCTCCGCCCGGATCTGCCGGCGCGACCGCCACAGCTGCGACGACGGCGACGGCAGCTTCGGGAGCACGTGCTTGCGCACCCACCGGCCGGCCCGGTCGGGATTGAATTCCGTCGAGATCGCGTAGTACTCGCGGCCGTCCTCGGCGGCCACGCCGATCGAGATCAACTCGATGGTCCGGCCGTCGTCGATGAACTCGGTGTCGTAGAAGTACCGCATCAGGCCGTCCGCTCGGTCGTCGTGGCGGGAAGTGGGGCAGGCGCCGCGTGGATCTCCCGGTCGAGCTGTGCATCGACCGCGGCGTCATCGGGGAACTTCGGCATTCCGGTGATCGCGTCCTGCAGCCACAGCTTGGCCTGCACCACGGGCCGGCGCAGCCAGCGCTCCCGCTCCAGCGCGCGGTGCATCTTGCGGGGATGGCCGGTGTAGCGCCAGCGCGCCCACGGCGCGTGCGGCCGCGACAGCCGAACCGCGCCGACGAACAACAGCGGGGTTATGAACATGCCCACCAATCCCGTCCACACCTTGCCCTTGAGCAGGACCACCACCGCCAGCAGCAGGGTCAGCACCGCCATTCCCACAACGAGCGCGCGCATGGCCACCGACTGGTCCTCACGCCAGATACCGATATCAAAGAATGACAAAGGGTTGAAACCCATGATCAACAGCCCCGCCACTGCCACCGCCGCGAACACCGCATCCACCGAGGTCCGGCCGTCCTCGGCCCAGTACACGTCCGAGAGGTGCAGGATCAGGGCGAACTCGTCGAGCACCAGCGCCGCCCCGATGCCGAAGAACACCGCCGCCACGGTGAACTCCGGCACGCCGCCGTTGACCGCGAGCGTCACCATCGTCACGCCCGACACCATCACCAGCACCACACCGATCACCATGTGATGGATGTGCAGCGTGCCGTGTCCGATGTTGCGCGGCTGCCACCACCGGCGCGGCCGGTCGCTGCCGGCGTTACGACGGATGTAACGCACCACGAGGCGGGTCACGAAGAACGTGAGAATGAACGCCACCAGGCAGCACAAGAGCGGCAGGCGATCACGGGTCAGGAATTCGAGGTGGAGGGTCGCGTGCACGCACAGAGAACTTACGCCGACCTGCGCGCGTCGCGACCGTGGATGCGGCTGCAGGGGGTTGCCACCGATAGGCTGTCGAGAACATGAGTATGCGGCAGTCGCCCGGCGGAGCTGGTTGGGCACCGACGATCGGGTGGCGGCTTTTTCAGTTGCTCACAGTGGCCGGGTTGATCTGGGCCGGCTGGCGGCTACTGGGCCATGTGCCCTATCGCATCGACATCGACGTCTACCGGATGGGCGGCCGGGCGTGGCTGGACAACCAGCCGCTGTACGCCGACGGCGCGATCTTCCACACCCAGGGTGGCCTCGATCTGCCGTTCACCTATCCCCCGCTGGCCGCGATCGCGTTCGCCCCGTTCGCCTGGCTCTCATTGCCGGCGGCCAGCGTCGCGATCACCGCCACCACCCTGGTGCTGCTGATCGTCTCGATGGTCATCGTGCTGACCCGGCTGGACATCTGGCCGGCCACCACGATCACCTCCGAGCCGGCCTGGATGCGCCGCTGCTGGCTGGCCGCCGCGCTCGTCGCACCCGCGGTCGTCTGGCTGGAACCGGTCCGGTCCAACTTCGAGTTCGGCCAGATCAACGTGGTGCTGATGACGCTGGTGCTGGCCGACTGCGTGCCACGCCGCACCCCCTGGCCTCGCGGGATGCTGTTGGGCCTGGCGATCGCGCTCAAGCTCACCCCCGCGGTGTTCCTGCTGTACTTCCTGCTCCGCCGCGACGTCCACACGCTGGTGCGGACCGCGGTGGCCACAGTCGTCGCGAGCCTCGCCGGGTTCGTCCTGGCCTGGACGGATTCCATCGAGTACTGGACCGAGACGGTCCGCAACACCGACCGGATCGGCACCGCCACGCTCAACACCAACCAGAACATCGCGGGTGCGCTGGCCCGGCTCGGTCTGTCCGAGGGACCGCGGTTCGGCTTGTGGGTGCTCGCCTGCTTCATGGTGCTGGGGCTGACGGTGTGGGCCGCCCGGCGTGCGCTGCGTACCGGCGCCGACGAGTCACCGGTGCTCGCCCTGATCTGTGTGGCGATGTTCGGCCTGGTGGTGTCGCCGGTGTCGTGGTCGCATCACTGGGTGTGGTCGCTGCCGACGCTGCTGGTCACCGGTGTCCTCGCGTACCGGATGCGCCACGTCCGCCTGGCGTCGGTGTACCTGACCGTGGTGACGGTGACCGGTCTCGCGTTGATGGTGTGGACCCCGATCACCCTGCTGACCCCGCACCATGAAACCGAGGCGTCGGTGGTGCGGCAGCTGGCCGGCGGCTCCTACCTGTGGTGGGCGCTGGCGGTCATCATCGTCGCCGGGGTGGTGTCCAGACCGAAGGCCGGCAACAGCGATGTCGTGACCGCCACGCCACTGGCCCGGCTCGGCGGCAGCGGCGAAACGTCCTAACCCGCGGCGGCGTGCGGCAACCGGGACGCGGGCTTGGCCGCCTCGACCGGCTGACCGTTGGTCTGCTGCGGGGTCTCCTTCAGGGTGGCGGCGTAGATGTCCACGTACTCCTGCCCGGAGAGGTCCATCAGCTCGTACATCACCTCGTCGATCACGGCCCGCTCGATGAAGCGGTTACCGGCCAGGCCGTCGAACCGGCTGAAGTCCATCGGCTCGCCGAACCTGACCTCGACCCGGCCGAACCGCAGCCCCTTCGACCCCGGCGGATTGACCACGTCGGTACCGACCATGGCCACCGGGATCACGGGTACCCCGGTCTCCAGTGCCAGCCGGGCCAACCCCGTCTTGCCCTTGTAGAGACGGCCGTCCGGTGAGCGGGTGCCCTCGGGGTACATGCCCAGCAGCTTGCCCTCACCGAGGATGCGGGTGGCGGTCGTCAGAGCCGCCTGCGCCGAATCCGCGTCGGTGCGGTCGATCGGGACCTGACCGACCACCGTGTAGAACCACGCCAGGAACTTGCCCTTGATCCCGGTGCCGGTGAAGTACTCCTGCTTGGCCAGGAACGTGATGCGCCGGCTGACCACCAGCGGCAGGTAGAAGCTGTCCATCACCGCCAGGTGATTACTGGCCAGGATCGCCGGACCGTCGGTCGGAACATGTTCCAGGCCAGTGATTTTGGGCCGACCGAGGACGGCCAGCAAGGGGCCCAACAGGATGTACTTGAACAGCCAATACCACATGGACCCTCCACCTTGTGCGCACCGCGCAATGCTCTGCGACAACTGTACCCAGGCCATGTTGTGGCTACCACAGCAAGCCCTGGATGCCTGCTGTGTCTCAGCGGCGCCTCAGTCTGCTCGATTTTCTACGCTGACCGGGATGTGCTGGTAGCGGCCCGGACCTGGAGGCGGCGGGTAATCGTCGGGCGGCGGCGAATCCGGCCCGCCGTCGGGCGACGGGCTACCTCCGCCGGAACCGGTATCTCCGCCATCGGCTCGTTCATCGTCCAGTACCGCGCGGATCACGGTCAGCAGCGCCACACTGTGCTCGGCGATCACCGAGAGCAGCGGATGCTGCTCACCGTTGACGACCGCGGCCAGCGCGCACACCGGGCACCACACCTGCTGGCACTTGCCGGGGTTGTCCGCGGACGCCGCCAGACCGGCCGCCGCCAGTCGCACCGCGGGGTCCAGCCGGTCCAGGATTTCCTGCGCGAGTTGCCGCAGCTCCGAACCCAGTTCGGGATGAGACCCCGTCATGCCGGCCACACCTCCGGATTCGGACGAAAACGTACTGTCAGCTCACTGCCGCGCAACTGTGCATCCGTCACGACGCACCGACGCAACACAGAGGCCAACCGCACCCGGCGCCGCATCCCTGCCGCGCCGATGATCAGGTCGTCATCGACGCGCCCGAGCGTGAGCCCGGCCGAATCGATCTGCGGCAACTCTAGCCGCAATCGGTACACGGCCTCGAGTCCAGTCCCCGACTCGCGGTCGACGATGGGCCGTAGGGGTCCCGGTGGCGGGGATCCGTCGCGCCGCCGGGCACTGTCGATCAGCTCACCCAGCGCCTTGGGGCCGATCGGCTCCCCCGGCACGTGCGGCACGAGCACCAGCTGCACATCGCCGATCGCGGCGTCGAGACCCTCCAGCACGGTCTTCTGTTCGGAGATCCGCTCGGTGTACCAGTCGAACGCGGGATGCGCGGGCAGGTTCCGGTATTCGAACGAATCATCCTGCACCAGAATCTGATTCACGATTATCTCGGAAACCTCAACGCCCATCAGTGCCAGCGAACCGAGGGTCCGGGAAGCCTCGGCCGCCACCACCCGCTCCGGGGTGAGGACCAGATGGGCACTCACCCGGGATCCATCGGTGAGCAGGCTGCCCAGCCGGCGGATACCGGCGTCCACCCGCTCGATCAGGGCCACCATGGCCGCGGTCGCCGCGTCCGGCGAACCCGACAGGCGGCGGTGTCTCGGCCAGGCCCGTTCCAGATACAGGCCGAAGGTCTCGGGCAGCGTCAGCATGCGCAACGCATCGGCGGTCGACGCGCAGTCCACCACCACGTGATCCCACTGCCCCGAATCGGCGAGTTCCCCCACCTCGTGCAGCCCGAGCACTTCCTGGATCCCGGGAAGTGCCGAAAGTTCTTCCGGGGCAACGTCTCCCAAGTCCGACTCGGGGAACCGCGCGGCCAGCGACCCGGCCGTCTCGACCCAGCGCGCCCCCAGCAGGGCCAGTGTGTCGAAGGCGAGGGCGTCGAGCCCGCCGCCCGCGCCGGTCGGCCCGGGATCCAGGTCGCTGAGCACCCGCGTCGGGGTTCGTTGTCCGGTCGGTGCGAGCGTGATACCCAGGACGTCGCCCGTCGAATGTGCCTGATCGGTGGACACGATGAGCACCCGCTGCCCGGACATGGCGTCCCGGACCGCGGTGGCCGTCGCCAGTGTCGACTTACCTACGCCGCCCTTGCCGACGAACAGGCTGATCCTCGCGGGGACAGAGGAACTCACTCAGCCTCGGCTCGTTTCTTGAGATCCTTGAGCGCGGTGTCGGTGAGCCGTCGCTCCGCCTTGCGCTTGAGCAGCCCGATCATCGGGATGATCAGATCTACCGACAGCTCATAGGTCACCTCGGTGCCGGATCCCTTGGGCGCCAAGCGGTATGTGCCTTCCAGCGCCCGCAACAGCGAACTGGAGACCAGCGACCAGGTGACCGAGGCGCGATCAGCCGGCCAGTCGTAGGCCAGCACCATGGTGTCCTTGAGCACCGCGGCGTCCAGCACCAGCCTCGCGGTTTTCGGATTGCCGTCCTCGTCGGCTTCGAGGACCTCGGTTTCCTTGTATTCGGCGACCCATTCCGGATACGAACCGATGTCGGCGATGACGTCCATCACCGTCCCCGGATCAGCATCGATGTAGATGGTCTGCGAAGTCTTGTCAGCCACCGCCACACCCTTCTCCCCGCCCCGCCGAGGCACCACGGCTCTCGCGGAGAAATCTACCCTCCCGTCGACGCCCTGGGTCAGGCCAGTCGGGACACTCCGACCGGTCGAGCCGACTCCAGGCGCTGCTTGATCTCGAAGGCCATCGCCTTGCCGGCCACCCGGCGCCGGTGGTTCATCTTCGGCAGATCCATTTCGGCCAACTGCCGGGCGGTGGCACCGGACGGCTCGGCGTGCAGGAAGTAATGCAGCACCACACCGTCCATCACCTCCTCCAGCCAGACCTCCATCGTTCCGGTCAGCGCACCGGTAACCGTCCAGCGGTGGCCCTTGTCGGCCCGATCCTCGACGACCTGGAGCACCAGGTCGGGCCACCACCGCCGCCAGCCGGCGGTATCGGCGACCGCGGCGCCCACGGCGACCGGATCGGCGCAGACGAACGTCTCGTCGGCGATCTGAATGCTGTTCATCGCCGACTAGCTTCACATATGCCCGGTCGCCGGACTACCGCGGCCGACTAGGCTGACGCGCAAAGTCTGGTATCACAAGCCTGGAGGGCAAGATCGTGCCTGAGTCAATGCGGGAGTACAGCGTCCCCGCGTCATTTGCCGTCGGCGAGCACGACAACATCGTCAGTTCGGTATCCGCACACGCGGCTGACAGCCCCGACCACGTGATCTTCCGGCGCCTGGTCGACGGCGCCTGGGTCGACGTGACCTGCGCCGAGGCCGCCGGCCAGATCCGTGCGGTCGCCCTCGGGCTGATCGCCGAGGGAATCCAGCCCGGCGATCGGGTGGCGATCCTGTCGGCCACCCGATACGAGTGGCCGATCATCGACTTCGCGATCCTGTCGGTCGGCGCGGTGACCGTGCCGATCTACGAGACCTCCTCGGCCGAACAGGTGCGGTTCGTCCTGGACAACTCCGCGGCGCGGATCGTGTTCGCCGAGACCGACGCGCACGCCGAGACCGTGGAGCAGCTCCGCGGCCAGCTACCCGAGCTCGGCAAGGTGCTGCGGATCGACGGCACGGGCGCCTCCGCCCTGGAAGCCATGGCGGAGGCCGGTAAGGCCGTCGACGCCGCCGAGCTCGACAAGCGGCTGGCCGGAATCCGTTCGGCCGATCCGGCGACGCTGATCTACACCTCCGGAACCACAGGCCAGCCCAAGGGCTGCCAGCTGACCCACTCGAACCTGCTCTACGAGATCCGCGGAGCCAAGTCCTGCTTCCCCACCGAGCTGGCCAAGGGCGAACGGATGCTGGTGTTCCTGCCGCTGGCCCACGTGCTGGCCCGGGCCATCACCATCGCGGCCTTCGCGAACCAGGTGACCCTGGGTTTCACCAGCGACATCAAGAACCTGGTCCCGATCTTCGGGGTCTTCAAGCCCACGCTGGTGGTGTCGGTGCCGCGCGTGTTCGAGAAGGTCTACAACACCGCCGAGCAGAACGCCCGCAATGACGGGAAAGGCAAGATCTTCTCCATCGCCGCCGAAACGGCGATCGAGTGGAGCAAGGCCCAGGACACCGGCGGAGCGGGCCTGCTCCTGCGGGCCAAGCACGCACTGTTCGACAAGCTGGTCTACGGCAAGCTGCGCGCCGCCCTCGGCGGTGAATGCCGGGCGGCGATCTCCGGCGGCGCACCGCTCGGCGCACGGCTGGGCCACTTCTACCGCGGTGTGGGCCTGAGCATCTACGAGGGCTACGGCCTCACCGAGACCAGCGCGGCGATCACCGTGAACCGGGTCAACGATCTCAAGGTCGGTTCCGTCGGCAAGCTGATGCCCGGAAACAGCATGCGTATCGCCGAGGACGGTGAGCTGCTGGTCAAGGGCGGCGTGGTGTTCAGCGGTTACTGGGGCAACGAGGCCGAGACCAATGCGGTGTTCACCGACGGCTGGTTCCACACCGGCGATCTGGGTGCCATCGACGACGACGGCTTCCTGACCATCGTCGGGCGCAAGAAGGAGATCATCGTGACCGCGGGCGGCAAGAACGTCGCACCCGCGCTGCTGGAGGATCGGCTGCGGGCCCACCCGTTGATCAGCCAGGCGATGGCCGTCGGCGATCAGCAGCCGTTCATCGCCGCCCTCATCACCATCGACCCGGAGGCGTTCCCCGGCTGGAAGCAGCGCAACGGCAAGGACACCGGCGCCTCCGTCGGCGACCTGTCCGACGATCCCGACCTGATGGCCGAGATCGACCTGGCGGTCAAAGAGGCGAATCAGGCGGTGTCCCATGCCGAGTCGATCCGCAAGTTCCGGATCCTGCCGGTCGACTTCACCGAGGACACCGGTGAGCTGACCCCGACGCTCAAGGTCAAGCGCAAGGTCGTGGCCGAGAAGTTCGCCTCCGACATCGCCGCGCTCTACGGCTGAGTCCGGCTCAGCCCGAGAGCAGCCCGGTCAGCCGGGCGCCCTGCGAGCGCCACTGCCAGTTGTCGACCGCCCACTGCCGGCCCGCCGCTCCCATCGCGGCGGCCCGGGCCGGGTCGGCCAGCAGATCACCAACGGCGGTGGCCACGGCCGCCACGTCGGTGCCGTCGACCACCGTGCCGGTCTGGCCGTCCAGCACGGTTTCCGGTGCGCCACCGGAGGTTCCGGCGATCACCGGGACCCCACAGGCCGAGGCCTCCAGATAGACGATGCCCAGGCCCTCGACATCCAGGCCCGCGCCACGGGTGCGGCACGGCATGGCGAACACGTCGGCCATCGCGTGGTGCGCGGGCAGTTCCGCACCGGGCACCGCGCCGGTGAACACGACGTCGGCGGTCACATCACGGGTACGCGCCAGCTTCTGCAGGCTTTCCAGGTACGGTCCACCGCCGACGATCACCAGCGTGGCCCCGGGGATGCGCCGGCGGATGGCAGGCCAGGCGCGGATCAGCATGTCCTGACCCTTGCGGGGCACCAGGCGCGACAGACAGACCACCACGGGGCGCTGCTCCAGCCCATACCGGACCCGTAGTTCGGCCCGCGCCACCGTGTCGGGGATGAACCGGTCGGTGTCGACGCCGGGCGGCAGGTGCTCCAGCGCCGCCCGCGGTCCGAACGCCGAGGCGAACCTGCCGCGGGTGTAGCGGCTGATGAACGTCACCACGTCGGCGTCGTCACCGATCCGGCGGAGAGCGCCGCGCGCCACCGGCAGCATCGACCAGCCCACCTCGTGGCCGTGCGTACTGGCCACCACGCGCGACGCGCCGGCGCGCCGGGCAAGTGGCCCGAGCAGGGCCAGTGGAGCGGCCGCCCCGAACCAGACCGTCTCGATGTCGTGCTCGGCGATCAACCGTTGCATGCGGGCCGCGACCATCGGCTCGGGCACCATCAGTGTGGTGGGGTGCCGCACCACCCGGTACCCGGCGCGCGTGGCCCGGTCGTCGAAGTCCGGGGCGCCTTTCCACTTCGGCGCATACACCGTGAGGTCGTGCGAACCGTCTCGCACCACTTCACCGACGAAGGCCTCCAGGTACGACTGGATGCCGCCGCGGCGCGGTGGAAAGTCGTTGGTGACCAACAGAACCCGCGTCATCGAGTCTGCCTGCCGTGATGCGGCCCGTCTGCTGCCCGTCTGCTTCCCATCGGCGACAGGCTATCCGGTCAGCCAGCGCCGCCAGCCGGCAACCACGGCGTCGAGGTCGGCGCCCAGCGTCTCGCGCACCGCCGTCGCCACGTCTGGATGGCCGGGCCCACAGGCCCGCCGGTACAGCTCACGCAGCGCCGGGACACCGTAGGCGTCGGCCACGTAGCGGCTGAACCACCACGCCCGGTCGTAGGCCAGGCTGCGGGTCGCCCCGGGCGTGTCCAGGTCGGCATCGGTTGGCAATCGCGCAGCCAGATCGGCGTGCGCCGGTGCGTGCGCGGGTGGCCGCCCGACGTAGTCGGCCACGCCCTCGGTGAGCCAGCGGGGCGCGTCGGCCGCCGTCTGTGACCGGGCCGCGTAGTGGAACAGCTCGTGGCGCAACACAATTCGTAATGCAGCGGGGCTCATGTCGGCTGCGCCGGGGGCGAACATGATCCGCTGAGCGGTGGTGGTCGCGGCGATGTCGGGAGCTCCGCCGGCCAGGACCCGGAACTGTTGATCCGAGCCCGCGACCGCGATCTCGATGTCCCGCGGCCAGTCCGGTCCCCAGAATGCGGTCACCGCGGCGGCGGCCTCCCCCAATTCGGCGCCGAGTCGGTCGAGCAGCGCCGCCGATCGGTGTCCGCCCAGGGCCAGCAGTCGTGCGGTACGCCCGTCCGGCAGCGTGAGCGAGGTGTCCGGGTCCGACGGGGGCATGGCATGAGTCGGCGCCGCAGGTGCTGCGGTGGGATTTGGCGCCGCGGTCGGAGGCACCGGGGACGCGGGGCTCCACAACAGCGCCGCCGCCAGCGCCAGTTCCACGAGCAACGCCGCGAACAGCACCGACCGACGCCGGCTCAGCGTGGAGCCGCGATCGGAGTGCTCAGTACCGACGGACGTTGTAGATGGGCGCATTGTTGACCGGGGCGACCCGAACCGGGGTGCCGTAGGTCGACGCGTGCACCATCATCCCGTCGCCGATGTAGATGCCCACATGGGAGGCATCTGAGTAGTAGGTCACCACGTCGCCGGGCTGCATCGAATCCGTCGAGACCGATTGACCGCCACGGGCCATGGCCTGACTCGAGTGCGGCAGCGAGATGCCGGCGTGCTGGAACGCCCACATCACCAGGCCCGAGCAGTCGAACGAGCTGGGACCGGAGCCTCCCCAGGAGTACGGCGAGCCGATGCGACTCAGCGCCGCCTGGATCACGGTTCCGGAATGGCCACCGCCGCCACCCGGCAGCGCACCCTCGGGCGGGGCGACGTCACCGGGCGGAATGCCGTTCGGACCTTCGGCCAACACGGCAGGGTCCTGCGCCGGTGGCAACGCCTCAGGTGCCGGCACCGGCGGGGCCGCCGGGATCGCCGCCAGCGCTTCCCGCTGACCGGGAGTCAACGCCTCATACTGCGACTTCACGACCGCGATCTGGACCTGGAGCTGACTTTGCTTGGATTGCAGGTCGGCGCGCACTGCGGCGGCCTGCTCGGCGGCGGTCTTGGCGTCGGCGGCCGATTTCGCCGATTCCCGCTCGGCTGCCGCGGCCTTCTCACCCACCGAGCGGAAGTTCTTCATCTGGGCCGACATCTCGGTCGCCATCACCCGCTGCACGGCCAGCTGCTCGATCAACTGCTGCGGCGAGCCTGCGGTCAGGATGGCATCCACGCCTGAGGTGCGGCCGCCCATGTACTGAGCGGCAGCAACTTTGTTGACCGAAGTCTGAAAGGTTGCCAGCTGGGTCTTGGCCTGGTCGACCGCCGCGGTGTCGGCTGCGTGCTTCTTTTCCGCAGCCTCTTGCGCGTCAAGCTTGTTGTTCAGGTCGAGCTGCGCGGAGTGCATGGCCTCGGTGGTCTGCTCAGCCTGGCGGGACAGCTCGTTGAGCTTTGCCAGCGCGTCATCGGCCGGGTCGGCCTGCGAATTGGCGGCAAGAAGTCCGGACATCAAGGCCAAGCCCGCTATTGCACCTGCAATGGGTCGCTTGACACGACTTGTGGGCCGGTGCGCGCGGTCGTGCCTCAAGTTTTCGTCCTCACAACTGGCGATAGCGAGCCGCCTCGAACTGCTCTTAGGTCTCAGATAGGTTACGAAACGGCATCGGGCTTGTCCAACAGAAGCTGCAAATTTAACAGGCCGGCCTCGATATTTTCCTGTGCGCCAAGGGATGCGTGTCGTCAGGCGACCCCGGATCGGCCTTCCCGGTGAATCGGGACGAGCCGCAGCCGCGGCGCAAGGCCCACGTCAGCGAGCACTTCCAGCGCCCGACGCTCGTCGTCCAGCAAAGTTTCCGGCACGCCGAGCAACACGCTGACGACACAGTCCTGACACCCCGGCCCGCGTACCGCGCAATCGTCGCAGTCGATGGTCACGCCGTCGGTGTGGGGCGTGGCGGGGTGGGGTTCGTCGGCGTAGGACCAGCTGTCCTGCCGCACTCCACTCATCTTGACCGTCCTCTCGATCGGTGTTGGCCGCACGGTATCGCCGGGTACCGACAAGGAGCGCAGCGGATTGGCGCGACAGCCCGACAAGGAGCGCAGCGGCGGCGCGAGCCTGGCCGGGTTTGTCGGGGGCAGCACCTACCGTCACTGCCATGGGCCAGCGCAACACTGCCGACGCCGAGCAGCTGGCCTTGAACCTCGACCCGGCGTTCGAGTCGGTTTCGCTGGCCGACACCACGTTCGTGGTGGTGGACCTCGAGACCACCGGCGGCCGGGCCACCGCCAAGACCCCGGGCGAGGGGTACGACGCGATCACCGAGATCGGCGCGGTCAAGATTCGCGGCGGTGAGGTACTCGGCGAGTTGGCCACCCTCGTCGATCCCGGTCGCGCCATCCCACCGCAGATCGTCGAGCTCACCGGGATCACCACCGCGATGGTGCGCGACGCACCGAAGATCGACAGCGTCCTACCCGCGTTTCTCGAATTCTCCCGGGGCGCGGTGCTGGTCGCCCACAACGCCGGATTCGACATCGGGTTCCTGCGGGCGGCGGCCCAGCGGGCCGAGCTCGGCTGGCCGCGGCCGCCGGTGCTGTGCACGGTGAAACTCGCCCGCCGCGTCCTCACCCGGGACGAGGCGCCGAGCGTGAAGTTGTCGGCACTGGCCCGGCTGTTCGGTGCGTCGACCACGCCCACCCACCGCGCCCTCGACGACGCCAGGGCCACCGTCGACGTCCTGCACGGGCTGATCGAGCGGGTCGGCAACCAGGGCATCCACACGTTCGCCGATCTCAAGAACTACCTGCCCCACGTCACCCCGGCCCAGCGCCGCAACCGCTCGCTGGCCGACCGGCTGCCCAACCGGCCGGGCGTCTACCTGTTCCGTGGCCCGTCGGCCGAGGTGCTCTACGTCGGCACCGCTGTCGATCTGCGCCGGCGGGTCCGGCAGTACTTCACCGGCGCCGACCCGCGGGCCCGGATGAAGGAGATGGCCTCGCTGGCCCGCGCCGTCGACCACGTCGAGTGCGCACACGACCTGGAGGCCGGGGTGCGCGAGCTCCGGTTGCTCGCCGCGCACGCACCGCCGTACAACCGGCGCTCGAAATTCCCGCAACGGTGGTGGTGGGTGGCGCTCACCGACGAGGCCTTCCCACGGTTGTCGACGGTGCGAAACCCAGGGCATCGCACGGCTTTCGGGCCGTTCTCGGCCCGGTCCGACGCGGTGCAGTCGGCCCTCCTGCTGGCCCGCTTCACCGGAATCCGCACCTGCACGGCCCGCTTCGGCGCGGCCGGCACCCACCGCTGCCCCGAGGTCGAGTTGTCGCCGTGCCCGGCCCCGCAGGACATCGGCACCGCGGAGTACGCCGCCGCGGTACAGCGGGCCACCGCGCTGATCGACGGCACCGACCACACCGCGCTGGCGGCGGCGCTGGCCCATATCGGTGAGGTGGCGGCGGCCAGGCGGTACGAGACGGCCGCCCACTTGCGCGATCACGCCGCAGTCGCCATCGAGGTCCTGTGGCGGGGGCAGCGGCTGCGTGCCCTGGCCGATCTGCCCGAACTCGTGGCGGCCCGCGGCGACGGCAACGGTGGCTGGCATTTCGCGGTGATCCGCTACGGCCAACTGGCCGGCGCGGGCACCGCGGCGCGGGGGGTACCGCCGATGCCGGTGGTCGACGCGATCTGTGCGGCTGCCCAGGTGATCCTGCCCACCGCAACACCTTTGGGCGGGGCACTGGTCGAGGAGACCGCGCTCGTCGCCCGCTGGCTGGCCGCACCCGGGGTACGCATCGTGCGCACCGAGACCGGCTATGCGACGCCGCTCGGCGCGGCGGGCCGCTACGCACAGTGGGCGGCCACCGCCCGCTCGGCGCGGATGGCCGCCGCCCAGCAGCAGAACTCAGAACTGCAGGCTGAACCGCACCCAACGCGCGAGCAGTTGTTCGGCCGCACCCGAGTCGATGGCCTCGGTGGCCCGCGCCAGACCGGCCTCCCACGCCGGCACCCACTTGGCGTCGCTGGCTAGCCCGGCATGGGCGACCATCGCGCCCGCCGCATTGAGCACCACCGCATCACGCACCGGCCCCTTGGCCCCACCCAGCACGGCGCGCGCCGATGCGGCGTTGGCCGTGGCGTCACCGCCGACCAGCTCACTGATGTCGGCGCGCTTGAACCCGAAGGCCGCGGGGTCGAACTTCAACCGGTCCACGGTGCCGGCCTGCACGCGCCAGATGGTGCTGGTGGTCGTGGTGGTCAGTTCGTCGAGGCCGTCGTCGCCGTGCACCACCAACACACTGGACCCGCGGGCGGCGTACACCCCGGCCATCACCTCGGCCAGGTCGTCGAAGGCGCAGCCGATCAGGCCGGCGCGTGGCGCCGCGGGATTGGTCAGCGGCCCAAGCAGATTGAACACCGTCGGCACCCCGATCTCCCGGCGCACCACCGAGGCGTGCCGGTAGGACGGGTGGAACTGGGGCGCGAACGCGAACCCGATGCCCACCTCGGCCACGCTGCGGGCCACCTCGTCAGGCCCGAGGTCGATCCGCACCCCGAGTGCCTCCAGGGTGTCGGCACCGCCCGACAACGAGGACGCGGCCCGGTTGCCGTGCTTGATCACCGGGACGCCACAGGCCGCCACCACGATGGCGGCCATGGTCGACAGGTTGACCGTGTTGGCCCCGTCGCCGCCGGTGCCGACGATGTCCACGGTCTGGTTGCCGATCTGGTCGGTCGGCACCCGACGGGCGTGCGACAGCATGATGTCGGCCAGTTCCCCGACCTCGGCCGAGGTCGGTCGCTTCATCTTCATGGCCACCGCGAACCCGGCGATCTGCGCCGGCGTCGCCACCCCGGTCATGATCTGGTCCATGGCCCAGGCCGCGTAACCGTTGGGCAGGCTCTGCTCGGTGGTCAGGCGCCCGAGAATGAGCGGCCACGTCGGGGCCGCCACAGCGCCGGACGCGGATGGGGACAGCGGAGAAGATGCGGGAGCCACCGCAGAATGCTATCGCCCGGGGCGGGCTCGTCTCCGGGGCGCGGGGAACCGAACGCGACACGTTTGAAGACCAATTGCTCGACCCGGGTGGAGTTCGACAACTACAAAGCGTCATACTTGCGGATGTGACGAGCGCTGTAGGTACTTCGGGAACGGCAATCACGTCGCGCGTTCATTCGCTGAACCGACCGAACATGGTCAGTGTCGGCACCATCGTGTGGCTTTCCAGTGAACTCATGTTCTTTGCTGGACTCTTCGCGATGTATTTCACGGCGCGCGCGCAAGCTGGTGGCAACTGGCCGCCAGAGCCCACCGAACTCAATTTGGCCCTTGCTGTTCCGGTGACGTTGGTCCTGATCGCGTCATCCTTCACCTGCCAGATGGGCGTGTTCGCCGCTGAGCGCGGCGACGTGTTCGGGCTGCGCCGGTGGTATGTGATCACGTTCCTGATGGGCCTGTTCTTCGTACTGGGCCAGGGATACGAGTACATCCACCTGGTCGAGGAAGGCACCACGATCCCGGGCAGTGCCTACGGGTCGGTCTTCTACCTGGCGACCGGCTTCCACGGTCTGCACGTCATCGGCGGACTTGTTGCCTTCGTCTTGCTGTTGGCCCGCACCAAGATGAGCAAGTTCACGCCCGCACAGGCCACCGCGGCGATCGTCGTCTCGTACTACTGGCACTTCGTCGACATCGTCTGGATTGCGCTGTTCGCCACCATCTACTTCGTCCGATGATCGGCTCGCCGATGCGTCCGATGATGAACTCGCCGATGTTCGCCTCGATGAGAAGGGGTTCGATGACCAGCAAGTCGCGCCGACGGCTGCGCCGCCGACTGTCAGCAGGTCTCCTGCTGTTGATCGGCCTGTCAGTCGCAGGTGGTGTTGCGGCCACGTTGACACCCACACCGCAGGTCGCAGTCGCCGACGAATCGCAGTCGGCACTGCTGCGCACGGGTAAGCAGCTGTTCGACACGTCGTGCGTCTCGTGCCACGGCGCCAACCTGCAGGGTGTGCCCGACCGCGGGCCCAGCCTGATCGGTACCGGCGAGGCGGCCGTGTACTTCCAGGTGTCGACCGGCCGTATGCCCGCGATGCGCGGCGAGGCGCAGGCACCGTCCAAGCCCGAGCACTTCGACGAGGCCCAGATCGACGCCCTCGGCGCCTTCGTGCAGGCCAACGGTGGCGGTCCGACCGTGATCCGCGACGAGCACGGCGGCGTCGCCCAGGAGTCCCTGATCGGTTCCGATGTGGCCCGTGGTGGCGACCTGTTCCGCCTGAACTGCGCGTCCTGCCACAACTTCACCGGCAAGGGCGGCGCGTTGTCCTCCGGCAAGTACGCCCCGGATCTGGGCGACGCCAACCCTCAGCAGATCTACACCGCGATGCTGACCGGGCCGCAGAACATGCCCAAGTTCTCCGACCGCCAGCTGTCTCCGGAAGAGAAGCGCGACATCGTCGCCTACGTCCGCGAGTCGGCTCAGACCCCCAGCTACGGCGGGTACGGCCTCGGCGGCTTCGGCCCCGCGCCCGAAGGCATGGCGATGTGGATAATTGGAATGGTCGCCGCTATCGGCGTGGCAATGTGGATCGGGGCACGAGCATGACCGACAACAGCCCGAGGATTCCGAGCGACGACGAGCTCGCCTCGATGTCGCGTGAGGAGCTCGTCGAACTCGGCGGAAAGATCGACGGCGTCGAGACCATCTTCAAGGAGCCGCGCTGGCCGGTCCCCGGCACCAAGGCCGAGAAGCGTACCGAGCGGCTGGTCGCGTACTGGCTTCTGCTCGGCGGGCTTTCGGGCCTGGCGCTGCTGCTGATCTTCATCTTCTGGCCGTGGGAGTACCAGCCCTTCGGTTCCGAGGGTGAGTTCCTCTACTCGCTGGCCACCCCGCTGTACGGCCTCACCTTCGGCCTGTCGATCCTGGCGATCGGCATCGGCGCGGTGCTGTTCCAGAAGAAGTTCATCCCCGAGGAGATCTCGGTCCAGGATCGCCACGACGGGCGCTCCCCCGAGTTGGCCCGCAAGACCATCGCGGCCAACCTCGGCGACGCGCTCGAAGGCTCGACCGTCAAGCGCCGCAAGCTGATCGGCTTGTCGCTGGGCATCGGCCTCGGCGCATTCGGGGCCGGCACGCTGGTGGCGTTCATCGGTGGTCTGATCAAGAACCCGTGGAAGCCCATGGTTCCGACCGCCGAAGGCAAGAAGGCCGAACTGTGGACCTCCGGTTGGACCCCCCGGTTCCACGGCGAGACCATCTACCTGGCCCGCGCGACCGGCCGTCCCGGCTCGTCGCCGTTCGTGAAGATGCGCCCCGAGGATCTCGACGCCGGTGGCATGGAGACCGTCTTCCCCTGGCGGGAATCCGACGGCGACGGCACCACCGTCGAGTCCGAGCATCACCTCACCGAGATCGCGATGGGTGTGCGTAACCCGGTCATGTTGATCCGCCTCAAGCCGGCCGACATGCCCAGGGTGGTCAAGCGCAAGGGCCAGGAGAGCTTCAACTTCGGTGAGCTGTTCGCCTACACCAAGGTGTGCTCGCACCTGGGTTGCCCGTCGTCGCTGTACGAGCAGCAGACGTACCGCATCCTCTGCCCGTGCCACCAGTCGCAGTTCGACGCGTTGCACTTCGCCAAGCCGATCTTCGGCCCGGCCGCCCGCGCGTTGGCTCAGCTGCCCATCACCATCGACAAGGACGGTTACCTCGTCGCCAATGGTGATTTCATCGAACCCGTCGGACCGGCATTCTGGGAGCGCAAATCATGAGCCCTGACCTTGCCAAGATCGCAGCCGCACAAGGCGATGCGATCGACTCGCGGTACCACCCGTCGGCGGCGGTGCGCCGGCAGCTGAACAAGGTGTTCCCCACCCACTGGTCCTTCCTGCTGGGTGAGATCGCCCTCTACAGCTTCATCGTGCTGCTGATCACCGGTGTGTGGTTGACGCTGTTCTTCGATCCGTCGATGGCACACGTCACCTACGACGGTGTGTACCAACCACTTCGGGGTGTTCAGATGTCGCGGGCATACGAGTCCGCGCTCGACATCAGCTTCGAGGTGCGCGGCGGTCTGTTCGTCCGCCAGATCCACCACTGGGCGGCCCTGATGTTCGCCGCCTCGATCATGGTGCACATGGCGCGCATCTTCTTCACCGGTGCGTTCCGCCGCCCGCGTGAGGCCAACTGGGTGATCGGCTCGCTGCTGCTGATCCTGGCGATGTTCGAGGGTTACTTCGGCTACTCGCTGCCCGACGACCTGCTGTCCGGCATCGGCCTGCGCGCCGCGCTGTCCTCCATCACGCTGGGCATGCCGATCATCGGAACCTGGCTGCACTGGGCGCTGTTCGGCGGGGACTTCCCCGGCGAGATCCTGATCCCGCGCCTCTACGCCCTGCACATCCTGCTGATCCCGGGCATCATCCTGGCCCTGATCGGCGCGCACATGGCGCTGGTGTGGTTCCAGAAGCACACCCAGTTCCCCGGCCCCGGCCGGACCGAGCACAACGTCGTCGGCGTGCGCGTCATGCCGGTGTTCGCGGTGAAATCGGGTGCGTTCTTCGCGATGATCACCGGCGTGCTCGGCCTCATGGGCGGCCTGCTGACGATCAACCCGATCTGGAACCTGGGCCCCTACAAGCCGTCTCAGGTGTCCGCGGGTAGCCAGCCGGACTTCTACATGATGTGGACCGAGGGCCTGGCGCGTATCTGGCCGGCCTGGGAGTTCTACCCGTTCGGCCACACCATCCCGGCGGTGGTCTGGGTCGCGCTCATCATGGGCGGTGTCTTCGGTCTGCTGATCGCCTACCCCTTCATCGAGAAGAAGGTCACCGGCGACGACGCACACCACAACCTGCTGCAGCGTCCGCGTGACGTGCCGGTGCGGACCGCGATCGGCTCCATGGCGATCGCGTTCTACATGGTGCTGACCCTGGCCGCGATGAACGACATCATCGCGCTCAAGTTCCACATCTCGCTGAACGCGACCACGTGGATCGGCCGTATCGGCATGGTGGTGCTGCCTGCCATCGTGTACTTCGTCGCCTACCGGTGGGCCATCTCGCTGCAGCGCAGCGACCGCGCGGTCCTGGAGCACGGCATCGAGACCGGCATCATCAAGCGCCTGCCGCACGGTGCCTACGTCGAGCTGCACCAGCCGCTGGGACCGGTCGACGATCACGGTCACCCGATCCCGCTGGAGTACCAGGGCGCTGCCCTGCCGAAGCGGATGAACAAGCTCGGTTCCGGTGGCGCACCGGGCACCGGCAGCTTCCTGTTCGCCGATCCGACGGTCGAGCACGACGCGCTCACCGAGGCCGCACACGCCTCCGAGCACAAGGCGCTGACCGCCCTGCGCGAGCATCAGGAGCGAAACGGCAACGGGGACACCAACGGTCATCACTGACCACTCCCCTACCCCAAACAATCGCCGCAGCCTCTTCGAGAGGTTGCGGCGATTGTTTTATGGCCGGGTCGACCTTGGCCCCGACCGGTGTTGGCTTGTGTTCGAGATGAGCACGGCAACTCGAACACAAGCCAACACTCGTCAGTCTGAGATACACAGCAGTGCAGGCGAGGGCCGCGAAGCTGTCAGATCGCCCAATCGGAAGATCGTATGGCCGCCGCGGCCGGGAGACTGTGAGCTCAGGACGGCATGGTGTCGAGCTGGCGCTGCGCGACGATCGGCAGCGCGACGATGCCCACGGTGACCACACCCGCGACGCCATAGAGACACCAGGCCGCCACGTTGCTGCCGGTGGCCATGAGATAGGTGGCCAGCCCGATCGCCGCGGTCCCCACACCGATCGCGCAGGTGACCGACAGGATGAACCGCAGCCACACCCTCTCGACCGCCTCGGCGCCACCGGTACCCGCGGCGTAGCGGCTCATGGAGACCGGCGCGGCCCGGTAGCTCCCGCCGATGGGCCGGGGTGAGCGGGCCGGCGGCTGGGGCCGTCGTCCCGGTTGGCGGTTGTCGGCCTGAGCCCGGGCGCGCAGCAGCAGCGGCACCGCGCCCGCGATCACCACGACGGACAGGCCGATGACGGTGTAGAGCAGCCATGGGGTGTCCGCGCCCTCGGAGCCCTGCGGGTGACTGCGGCCCAGATCCACGAGGGCGACCACAGCGGCCACCCCGGCGCCCAGGGCAGCGAGCCAGACCGCGGCGCAGGCGCCCAGCAAGACCCGGTCAGTGCTCTCGAGTTCGCTGATCGGCCCGGTCATCAGCAGGCGGTCTGTGCCGAGTTGTTGGCGTTGGAGGACAACACGGTCCCGTCGCTGGCCGTGATCGAGCAGTTCAGTCTGCTCACCAGGAACAGGCTGGAGGCCTCGACCGAACCGACGTCCGAGTTGGAGATCGGGGTCATCGTGAAGGTCCACGGGATGTAGACGTTGCGCAGGGTGCGCCGGTTACCGTTCCCGTCGACGTAGGTGATCGTGATGATGTCACCTGGCGCCTTGGTGCCGGTCACCGAATAGGTGACCTGACGCGGTCCGGCATGCGTCGTGGTGGTGGGCGGTGCCGACGTCGTGCTCGGCGCCGGCGGAGGCGCCTCAGGCGACGGCGCGGGTGGAGGTGGCGGCGGCTCGGTCACCGTCACGGTTTCCGGAGGCGGCGGGGGCGGCAGCTGCTCCGACGTCGGAGGTGGCGGGGGCGGCGGCGGGGGCGTCGTCGTGGTGATCTCGTCCTGCACCGGAGGCGCCGACGTCGTGGTGCTCGGCTTCGGGGTGGCCAGATTGCTGGTGTCGTCGTCGCGGGTCACCAGGACGGCCACGGAAGCCACCAGTGCGACGGCGGCGACGATGGCAGTGACGCCGACCACCCACGGCCAGCGAGGCGGCGGGGCGGTGTCGACGAGTTCAGTCGCCGGGTCGTAGTCGTCGTAGTCGTAGAGCGCCACGTCGGCAGGCACATACGGCCCGCTGGTGAACTGCTCCGACTCCGGCGCCGAATACGCCTGCGAGTAGAACTCCGTCTCGCCGCCATCCGCGTCGGCTCCCGAGGCCTGGGTCGGCTCCTCGGGTGCGGAGTGCTTCCCGGGTTGCTGATCCGGCAAATCAGAACCGGAGGCACCCGGTTCCGGGGGATTCGGCCCGCTCATCTACGCCTATCCTTCTCGACAACTTCACCGCCCCCAGATCGAACGGAGCCGTTCGCCGGTGACAGTGCCCCGGCAACATTACCCAACAAGGAGAAGCCGGTGAGTCCGGCGCTGCCGGTGGCGGATGAAGTGACGGCCCGATTGTGACCTTTTCCCAGGTCGCAATCGGCACGTCGTCGGACGGGTCAGTGCTTCTCAGGACCCCAGTAGTACTCGAACACCAGGCCGCTGACCGCCAGGAGAACGAAGCAGACACCGGCGACGATCAACCACGGCAGCCAGAGAGCGGCACCCACCGCGGCGACCGAGAAGGACAGCGCGATGAGGATCGGCCACCAGCTGTGCGGCGAGTAGAAGCCCAATTCGCCTGCGCCGTCACTGATCTCGGCGTCTTCGTAGTCTTCGGGACGGGTGTCGAGACGACGGGCCACGAAGCGGAAGAACGTGCCGGTGATCAGGGTCAGACCCGTGGTGAGCGCCAGCGCGGTGGTCCCGGCCCACTCGACGCCACCGGTGGCGAACATCGCCGTCAGGACGGCGTACACCACCGCCGACAGCGCGAAGAACGCCGTGAGGATCTCGAACAGTCGAGCTTCAATATGCATTGCTGGTAGCCCTTACTTGCTCGCCTGCGGTGCCTGCTCACCGCGTCGGGTGTCGAACGGCTTGGTGGTGATGGCCAGCGGCTCCTGGTTGATGGCCGCCAGCGCCTCGGCATTGGTCTTGCCTGCGGTGCGCTGATCGATGTAGGCCTTGAAGTCGTTGGGTTCGACGACCCGGACCTCGAAGTTCATCATCGAGTGGTAGGTGCCGCACATCTCGGTGCAGCGCCCGACGAATGCGCCGGTCTGCTCGATCTTGCTGACCTGGAAGATGTGGTCGGAGTTGTTGGCCACCGGCTCCGGCATCACGTCACGCTTGAAGAGGAATTCCGGAACCCAGAAGCCGTGGATCACGTCCGCGGAGTTGAGCTGGAACTCGACGCGCTTGCCGGCCGGGAGCACCAGCACCGGGATCTCGGTGGAGCTGCCCAGTGTCTCGATCTTGTCGAAGTTCAGGTAGGTCCGGTCCTCGGGGTTGAGGCCACGCACCGCACCGACGCGCTCCTGGCCGTGCGCGTCCTGGCCCTCGGGCTTGGAGGTCATCGCGGCCTTGCGCTCGGGGTCGGCCCCGTCGTAGTCGAACGTGCCGTCGGCGTAGTCGATCTTCTGGTAGCCGAACTTCCAGTTCCACTGGAAGGCAGTCACATCGATGACGACCTCGGGGTTGGGATCCTTGTGGAGCATGCGCTCCTGGACCACCACGGTGAAGTAGAACAGCACCGAGATGATGAGGAAGGGGATCACCGTCAGCACCAGCTCCAGCGGCATGTTGTAGCCGAACTGGCGCGGCAGCTCGGTGTCGCCCTTCTTCTTGCGGTGGAAGGCGCTCGACCAGAAGATCAGTGCCCACACGATGGCACCCACCACGAAGGAGGCAATCACGGAGCCGATCCACAGCTCGCGGTTGAGTTTGCCCTCCGGGGTGATTCCGGTCGGCCAACCGAGGGCGAGTGCGTCCTGCCAGCTGCAGCCGCTCAGCAAGAGGGCTGAGCCACCCAGGACAATGGTCAACAACGCCGCTCGGGCCACCTTCTTAAGCCCGCGAGGTGTCACGTTGGCGCCTCCTAGATCGGTATTTCGCGACCGCGACCGGTCGTTGTTTTGCGAATACTACGCAGCGTAGACCACGCCGGTCCACGGGAGCGAAGCGACTCGGGAATGGCGTCGCGACGCAGGACACAGCGACCCGGCGAGGCGTCCGGGTGGTGGTCTCGGCGACCCGCCGGATCAGACATACTGGCGCGGTGTGTGGACTGCTCGCCTTGGTAACTGACCCAGCCCGATCCACCCAGGGTGACGCCTCCCCCGACGCCGGATCGCGGCTGGTCGACGCGGTGGCCGGCGCTTCCCATCTGATGCGTCATCGCGGGCCCGACGAGCCGGGTACCTGGGCCGATCCGAACGGTGACGGGCAGGGTGCGGTGGTGCTCGGCTTCAACCGCCTGTCGATCATCGACATCGCGCACAGCCACCAGCCGTTGCGCTGGGGTCCCGCCGAATCGCCCGACCGCTACGTCCTGGTGTTCAACGGCGAGATCTACAACTACCTGGAACTGCGTGAGGCGCTGCGTTCCGAATTCGGTGCGGTATTTCACACCGACGGCGACGGCGAGGCCATCGTGGCGGCCTACCACCACTGGGGTGCGGACGCGCTGAATCGGCTGCGCGGCATGTTTGCGTTCGCGCTGTGGGACACCGTCGAACGCGAGATGTTCTGCGCCCGAGACCCGTTCGGTATCAAGCCCCTGTACCTGGCGACCGGCCCCGGCGGCACCGCGGTGGGCAGTGAGAAGAAGTGCCTGCTGGACCTCGCCCAGGATCCAGACCTGGGCTTGGGCATCGACCTCGGCCTCGACGAGCGGGCCGTGCAGCACTACACGGTGCTGCAGTACGTGCCAGAGCCCGAGACCCTGCATCGCGGCATCCGCCGGTTGGAGTCCGGCAGCTATGCGCGGTTCCGGCCCGGCGGCCGGCCCGAGGTGACCCGGTATTTCGTCCCGAAGTTCAACGCGGTGCCGTTCGTCAAGGGTGCCGAGCAGGCCCGCTACGACGAGATCACCGCAGCCCTGGAGGATTCGGTCGCCAAGCACATGCGCGCCGATGTGACGGTCGGCGCGTTCCTGTCCGGCGGCATCGATTCGACGGCGACCGCGGCGCTGGCGATGCGGCACAACCCCCGGCTGATCACGTTCACCACCGGCTTCGAGCGGGAGGGCTTCTCCGAGGTCGATGTCGCCGTGGCCTCTGCCGAGGCCATCGGCGCCCGGCACGTCACCAAGGTGGTCAGCCAGGCCGAATTCGTCGAGGCGCTGCCCGAGATCGTCTGGTACCTCGACGAACCGGTGGCCGATCCGGCCCTGGTGCCGCTGTTCTTCATCGCCCGCGAGGCCCGCAAGCACGTCAAGGTGGTGCTGTCCGGCGAGGGCGCCGACGAGTTGTTCGGCGGTTACACGATCTACCGGGAGCCGTTGTCACTGCGGCCGTTCGACTATCTGCCTCGGCCACTGCGCAAGTCGCTGGGCAAGGCATCCAAGCCGCTGCCCGAGGGCATGCGGGGCAAGAGCCTGCTGCATCGCGGATCGTTGACGCTGGAGGAGCGGTATTACGGCAATGCCCGCAGCTTCTCCGATGAGCAGCTGCGCGCGGTGCTGCCGGGCTTCCGGCCGGAGTGGACGCACACCGACGTCACCGCTCCCGTGTACGCGGCATCGCAGGGCTGGGATCCGGTGGCGCGCATGCAGCACATCGACCTGTTCACCTGGCTGCGCGGCGACATCCTGGTCAAGGCCGACAAGATCACCATGGCCAACTCGCTGGAGCTGCGGGTTCCGTTCCTGGACCCCGAGGTGTTCGCCGTGGCCTCCCGGCTGCCGGTCGATCAGAAGATCACCCGGTCGACGACCAAGTACGCGTTGCGTCGCGCGCTGGAGCCGATCGTTCCGGCCCACGTGCTCAACCGTCCGAAGCTCGGCTTCCCGGTGCCGATCCGGCACTGGCTGCGCGCCGGCGAGTTGATGGACTGGGCCTACGCGATGACGGCATCGTCACAGGCGGGCGCGTATGTCGACCTGGCAGCGGTCCGCACCATGCTCGACGAGCACCGCAGCGGTGTCAGCGACCACAGCCGCCGGCTGTGGACCGTGCTGATCTTCATGCTGTGGCACGCCATCTTCGTCGAGCACAGCGTGACCCCGCAGATCAAGGAACCGCACTACCCGGTCCAGCTTTAGGCGGCTCTGAGCCCCGGCGAGGCCCAGAGCCGGCGACCGGATCACGCCAGCGCGTTGCCGATCTCGGCGCCCGCCTCGGCGCCGTAGGCGTCACTGAGCCGCTGCACCGCTTCGGCCGCGTCCCAGGTCCATTCCTGCGGGCCGGTCGCCTCCAGGACCAGCACCGCGACCAGGGAGGCCAGCTGCGCCGAACGTTCCAGGTTCAGCCCGGCGCTGCGCCCGGTGAGGAAACCGGCGCGGAACGCGTCGCCGATGCCGGTCGGGTCGGCCTGATGCTTCTCGGGCACCACGTCGACGTGCACGAAGGTGCCGTCCGAGCTGACCAGGTCGACGCCCTTGGCACCCAAAGTGGTGACGCGCATGTCGATCTGGCTCATCACCTGGGCCTCGCTCCACCCCGACTTCTGGAGCAGCAGGTCCCACTCGTAGTCGTTGGTGAACAGGTAGGCGGCGCCGTTGATGAGCTTGCGGATCTCCTCACCGGAGAGGCGAGCCAGCTGCTGGGACGGGTCGGCGGCGAAGGCCAGCCCGAGCTTCCGGCACTCCTCGGTGTGCAGGAACATCGCTTCGGGGTCGTTGGCGCCGATGATCACCAGTTCCGGCTTGCCCACCCGGTCCACCAGATCGGCGAGGGCGATGTTGCGTGCCTCCGACATCGCGCCGGGGTAGAACGAGGCGATCTGGGCCATGTCCTCGTCGGTGGTGCAGACGAAGCGCGCGGTGTAGGCGCTCTCGGAGATCAGCACGTTGCCGCAGTCGACGTTCGCGCCCTCGAGCCAGGTCCGGTATTCGCCGAAATCCTGACCTGCGGCACCGACCAGGGCGACATCACCGCCGAGGGTGCCGATCGCGAAGGCCATGTTGCCCGCCACGCCTCCGCGATGGATCACCAGATCGTCGACCAGGAAGCTCAACGACACCTTCTGCAGGTGGTCGGCCAGCAGTTGCTCGGAGAATTTTCCCGGGAACCGCATCAGGTGGTCGGTCGCGATGGATCCGGTAACTGCGATGGTCACGTAGTGTCCTCATTTCGTTAAGTCGGCTACATAACACTACCCGCGCGGGCCGGGCGCTGATCTGCGCTCACGATCGCACTTCGCGGGTTGCGCTAACCTGCGTATAACCGTATTCCCGGTCACCGTAGACGGCTGACCCAACTCCAGATCACGCGGGGAGCGCCATTTAATGACTGGTTCTTACCAGTACCCCGAGCACATTCCGCCACCGCAGCAGTATCCCGAGCAGGTGCCCTCTGCCTACCCCGGCACCCTGCCGCCGCCGGTGCCCTATCCGACGCGCCGGCGCTGGCCGAAAGTCGTGGCGGCACTGCTGGCGGTGGTCGCGCTCGCGGGCGTGCTGACCGTCGTGGTGGTTGCCGCCCGACGTGGCCCGGCGGCACCGGTGGTGGTGTCGGATGCCGCGGCTCAGGCCGCGATCCAGGAATACCTGGACGCCTTGGTCGAGGGCGACGACGAAACCGTCGCACGACACACGCTGTGCGGGTTGTACGACGGTGTGAAGGAGCGCAAGGCCGATCTCGCGGTGGCCGGACTGGCCAGCGACGCGTTCCGCAAGCAGTTCAGCCACGTCGAGGTGACCGGTATCGACAAGAACGTGCCGTGGTCCACCACGCAGGCGCAGGTGCTGTTCACGATGAAGGTGGCACCGGCGAGCGGGTCGGCCCGAGGGCAACGCGCCATGGACGAAGAACAGCAGGGCGTCGCGCAACTGCTGGTGCAGAGAGACGGAAAGAACGAGCAGGTTCTGGTGTGCTCGTACGTGCTGCGCACCAGCGGTCAGTACTGACCGCCGGCCGTCAGCTCACGTCAGTTGAAGGAATCGCCGCAGGCGCAAGAGCCGGTGGCGTTCGGGTTGTCGATCGTGAAGCCCTGCTTCTCGATCGAGTCGACGAAATCGATGGTGGCGCCCTGCACGTACGGAGCGCTCATCCGGTCCACGGTCAGCTTGACGCCGCCGAACTCGGCGGTCAGGTCGCCGTCGAGGGCCCGGTCGTCGAAGAAAAGGTTGTAACGCAGGCCGGCGCAGCCACCCGGCTGCACGGCGATGCGCAGCGCGAGGTCGTCGCGGCCTTCCTGGTCCAGCAGCGCCTTCGCCTTCGTCGCCGCAGCGTCGGACAGGGTCACACCGTGGGTTTCGGTGGAGGTGGCGTCCTGAACAGTCATAGCTCTCCCTAAAGCATCCCTGGGCATCAAGACACGTGGACGTGCCGCGCGTCTACTACCTCAACGGTACCTTGTTCCGGCGCTATTCCCGACTTATCCACAGGCCGGGGCATGTGGCCAGGGCAGGTGCGGCGGGCAGTAACCTGGCTGGCGTGAAGCTGCTTGGCCGTAAGAAGGACAACGAAGGCGAACCCGCCGCGACCGACCAGGCCGCGGGCACCGACGGGTCCGCCGGGTCGATTTCCGCCGAATCGCAAACCACCGGCGGCGTCACCTCGACGGCTCCGAAGGGCAGACCGACCCCCAAGCGCAGTGAGGCCGGCAAGCGGCGCGGGCCCGTCGCCCCCGCCCCGCAGACCGCCGCCGAGGCGCGTCAGCGTCGCAAGGAGCTGCGCGGCCCGAAGCTGTCCAAGGAAGAGCGCAAGATCGAGCGGATCACCCGCCGTGCCGACATGGCCGACCGCCGCGAAAAGATGATGTCCGGCGAAGAGGGCTACCTGCTGCCCCGGGACAAGGGCCCGGTGCGCCGCTACGTCCGCAATGTCGTCGACGCCCGGCGCAATGTGCTCGGCCTGTTCATGCCCGCCGCGCTGGCGATGATCTTCTTCATGCTGGCGCTGCCGTCGCTGAAGGTCCAGCAGATGCTGTCCTACGCGATGCTGGCCCTGGTGGTCATCATGCTGGTCGACGGGTTCATCGTCGGCCGCAAGGTGAACCGGATGGTGGACGAGAAGTTCCCCGGCAACACCGAAAGCGGTTGGAAGCTGGGGCTTTACGCGGCCAGCCGGGCATCGCAGCTGCGCCGTATGCGGGCTCCGCGGCCGGTGGTCAACCGCGGCGACAAGATCTCTTGATGCCTTTGCGGGGAGCCTGAACGGTGCGCACCCTGGTTCTCGGCGGTATCCGGTCGGGCAAATCCCAGTGGGCCGAATCGGCCATCACGCGCGCCGCCGGGGTCACCGCGCCGGTGCGCTACCTCGCCACCGGCCCGGCCGCCGACACCGATCCCGCCTGGGCGCACCGGGTCGACGCACACCGGGCCCGTCGTCCCGCGCACTGGCGCACCGTGGAGACCGATGATCTTGTGGCGGCCCTGGCCACCGCACCCGACACCCCCGCGCTCGTCGACGACATCGGTGGCTGGCTGACCGCGACGATGGACCGGATCGGCGCCTGGGCCGGGGCGTCGGTGACCGGCGAGGTCGACGCACTCGTGCACGCGGTGGATGCGTTCGCCGCTCCCCTGGCCCTGGTGAGCCCCGAGGTCGGGCTGACCGTGGTGCCCGCCACCGAGGCGGGCCGGCGGTTCGCCGACGAACTCGGCACGGTCAACCAGCGTCTGGCCGCGGCGTGCGACCGGGTGGTGCTGGTGGTGGCCGGCCAACCGCTCACGGTGAAGGAGCCGACATGACCGAATCCCATCCGGCCATCGTGTTCGACCCCGTCACCGAACCGGATGCCGAATCGGGCGCCGCGGCACGGGTCCGCCAGGATCGGCTGACCAAGCCGCCCGGCTCGCTGGGCCGGCTCGAGGAAATCTCCGTCTGGGCGGCGTCCTGCCAGGGCACCTCCCCACCGCGGGCATTGACCCGGCCACGCGTGGTGGTCTTCGCCGCCGACCACGGAGTCACCGCCGCAGGCGTTTCGGCGTTTCCGTCCGCGGTCACCGGCCAGATGATGGCCAATTTCGATTCCGGCGGGGCGGCGATCAACGTGCTGGCCGAGGTGGCCGGGGCCACCGTCCGGGTGGCCGACATCGCGGTCGACTGCGACGCCCCGCTCTCCCCCGCGATCGGCTCCCACAAGGTGCGGCGCAGTTCCGGCAACATCGCCGTCGAGGACGCGCTCAGCGAAACCGAAGCGGTGGCAGCGGTGACGGCGGGCCGCCGGATCGCCGACGAGGAGGTCGACGCCGGGGCCGATCTGCTCATCGCCGGCGACATGGGGATCGGAAACACCACGGCGGCAACGACTCTGGTAGCCGCGCTGACCGGAACCGAACCTGTGGTGGTGGTGGGCCGCGGCACCGGCATCGACGATCTCGGCTGGATGCGCAAAGCCGCCGCGGTTCGTGACGCGCTGTACCGGGCCCGCACCGTGACCCGGGATCCGCTGGGCCTGCTCCGGGTGTGCGGCGGGGCCGATCTGGCCGCCATCGCCGGGTTCTGCGCGCAGGCCGCGGTGCGGCGCACCCCGGTGCTGCTCGACGGCATGGTGGTGACGGCCGCCGCGCTGGTGGCCGAGGAGTTGGCACCGGGCGCCAAGGCGTGGTGGCAGGCCGGACACCGGTCACCCGAACCGGCCCATGATCTGGCGCTGTCCCACCTGGGGCTGAAACCGATCGTCGACCTCGGCATGCGACTCGGGGAGGGCACCGGCGCGGCGGTGGCGCTGCCGATCGTGCGGGCCGCGATCGCCACGCTGACTTCGATGGCCACCTTCGACGAAGCCGGTATTTCCGAAGAGACGCCATGATTTCCGCGCTCGGCGGGGCTTTCGCATTCGGCACGGTGCTGCCGGTCCGCACCGCGGCCGGGGTCGGCCGGGGTGCCTTGACCGCGCTGCCGGTGGTGGGTCTGGCCCTCGGGGCACTGGCGGCCGGGGTCGTGGCCGGGGGCCAGTGGGCCTTCGGGACCGGCAGCGTGCTGCCCGGTCTGCTGGCGGTGGCCGCGCTGCTGCTGGCCACCCGCGGGCTGCACATCGACGGGTTCTGCGACACCGTCGACGGACTCGGCTGTTACGGCCCGCCGGAGCGGGCGCTGGCGGTCATGCGTGACGGCTCGGCCGGACCATTCGGCGTCGCCGCGGTGATCGTGCTGATCGGTTGTCAGGCACTGGCTTTCGACCAGCTCGAGCCGATGGCCGTCGTCGTCGCCGTCACCGCGGGCCGGGTCGCGGCGGTGGCCGCGGGTCGGCGTTCGGTGCCCGCGGCCGCGGGCAGTTCCCTGGGCGGCGCGGTGGCGGGCACCCAGCCGGTCGCCGTCGTCGTCGCGTGGCTGATCGCTGTCGCCGCGCTGGCCGCGTCGGCCGGCCCCCGGATATGGCAGGGCCCCGTCGTCGTGCTGGTCGCGGTCGGCTGTTCGGTGCTGTTGGTCGCGCACTGTGTGCGCCGGTTCGGTGGCATCACCGGCGACGTGCTGGGCGCCGCCGTCGAGGTGACGACGACGTTGACGGCGCTGGGCCTGGCGATCGGCTAGTTCAGCCGGGCCATCCAGCCATGCGTGTCGGCGAACGTGCCGCGCTGAATCCCGGTGAGGGTGTCACGCAGGGCCATGGTGATCTCGCCCGGTTGACCGTCGGCGATGGTGAACTCGCCGTCTGCGTACTTCACGTGGGACACCGGGGTGATCACCGCGGCGGTGCCGCAGGCGAAGACCTCGGTGATCTCGCCCACCGCGGCCTTCTTCTGCCATTCCTCGACGTCGATCTTGCGTTCCTCGACGGCGAAGCCGGCATCGACGGCCAACTGCAGCAACGAGTTTCGGGTGATACCCGGCAACAGCGAGCCCGACAGCTCGGGGGTGACGAGCCGGGCCGAACCACCGCTGCCGAACACGAAGAACAGGTTCATCCCGCCCATCTCTTCGACGTAGCGGCGCTCGATCGCGTCCAGCCACACCACCTGGTCGCAGCCGTTGTCGGCGGCCTGCGCCTGCGCCAGCAGGGAGGCCGCGTAGTTGCCGCCGAACTTGGCGGCACCGGTGCCCCCCGGGGACGCGCGCACGTACTCGTGCGACAGCCACACGCTGACGGGCTTGATGCCGCCCTTGAAGTACGCCCCGGCCGGTGAGCCGATGGCCAGGTAGCGGTACTCGTTGGCCGGACGCACACCCAGGCCCGGTTCGGTGGCGATCACGAACGGCCGCAGGTACAGCGACTCCTCGCCGCCGGCCGCGGGCACCCACTTTTCGTCGACCGCGATGAGTTGGCGCAGGGACTCGATGAACACGTCGTCGGGAAGTTCCGGGATGGCCAGCCGGCGCGAGGAGGCCCGCAACCGCGCCGCATTGGACTCGGGCCGGAACGACACGATCGAGCCGTCGGCCCAGCGGTAGGCCTTGAGGCCTTCGAACACTTCCTGCGCGTAGTGCAGGACGATGGCCGACGGGTCCAGCTCGATGGGGCCGTACGGGATCACCCGCGCGTCGTGCCAGCCCTGGCCTTCGGTGTAATCGATGGCCACCATGTGGTCGGTGTGGTACTTGCCGAAGCCCGGGTTGGCCAGGATGGATTCGCGTACCGCATCGGTCGCCGGATTCGCGTTGGCTGAAACCGTGAACTCGAGATGGCCGCTACTCATGTGGCGATTGTATCGCCCGAGGCTAGCGAGTTTTCGCGGCCACGAACGGCGGCTTGACCACTTCGCATTCGACGGCGCGACCGCGCACGTCCACGTGCACCCGCTGCCCGTCGGCGATGTCGTGGGCGGTGTCGATGAGCGCCAGGGCGATACCGACTTTCAGGGTGGGCGAGAACGTTCCCGACGTCGTGGTCCCGATCCGGGTGTCCCCGTCCAGCACCGCGAGATCGGCGCGCAGGACGCCCCGGCCGACGGCTTTCAGCCCGCGCAGCACCCGGGACGGACCGGCTTCCTTCTCGGCCAGCAATGCGTCGCGGCCCCAGAAGGTGTCTTTCTTCCATCCGATGGCCCAGCCGCAACGCGCCTGCAGCGGCGAGATGTCCAGGGACAGCTCGTGGCCGTGAAGTGGGTAGCCCATCTCGGTGCGCAGGGTGTCGCGCGCGCCCAGCCCGGCTGGTTCTCCCCCGGCCGCGCGCACCGCCGCCACCAGGGCGTCGAACACCACACCGGCGCGGTCCCAGGCCGGCAGGAGTTCGTAGCCGTGCTCACCGGTGTAGCCGGTGCGGCACACCCGGACGAACACGCCGTCGTACTCGGCATCGGCGTAGCCCATGTAGTCCATGTCGGTGGGCAGACCGAGCGCGCCCAGCACGTCGGTCGATTTCGGCCCCTGCACCGCCAGCACCGCATAGGACCGGTGCTCGTCGGTGATGGTCAGGCCGGCGGGTACGTGCTTCTGCAGTTCGGCGACCACGGCCGCGGTGTTGGCCGCGTTGGGCACCAGGAAGATCTCGTCGTCGGAGACGTAGTAGGCGATCAGGTCGTCGATCACACCGCCGGACTCGGTGCAGCACAGGGTGTACTGGGCCTTGCCCGGACCGATCCGGTTCAGGTCATTGGTCAGGGCGGAGTTGACGTAGGCTGCCGCGCCGGGACCGCGCACCAGCGCCTTGCCCAGGTGGCTCACGTCGAACAGGCCGACGGCGTCGCGGGTCGCGGTGTGTTCTGAGACGGTCCCGGCATAGGACACCGGCATCAGCCAGCCACCGAATTCGGCGAAACTCGCGCCCAGTTCGCGATGGCGGTCTTCCAGCGGTCCGTGCAGCAGGTCGTCACTCACGAGATCACCCTAAACCGCGGGTCTGAAGGGGCCATCAAACTGCACACTTGTCTGGTGGTCGATTTCGATGCCCTGGAGGCCGCCGGGATCGCCGACGCCCGGGCGCGGGCCGGCCTGATCGAGTATCTGGACGGTCTCGGCTTCACCGCGGCCGAGATGGTGGAGGCCGAGAAGCGCGGCCGGTTGTTCGGGCTGGCCGGGGATTCACTGCAGCGGTCCGGCCCGCCGACGTACAGCTTGCGGACGGCTGCCGACACGCTCGGGCTGACCCTGGACGACGTCACGCATTTCTGGTCGGTGCTCGGTCTCACCGCCGGCGACCCCGATCAGCGGATGCTCAGCGAGGCCGATATCGACGCCCTGGCGACCTGCGCCGCGATGAGGGACGGCCTCGGCGAGGACGCGGCGGCGGGTCTGCTTCGGGTCGTCGGTGCGGCCATGGCCCGTCTGGCCGAGGCCGAGTCCTCGGTGGTCCGCGCCGGGCAGCCCGATCTCTGGATCACCCACAGTCACGACGAGCTCACCACGGCGCGGGCCTATCGCGCGGTCGCGCAGCTCATTCCCCGGATCGGCACCATGATCGACGCGGTGCACCGGCACCACCTGTCGGGCGCGCGAACGTACTTCGAGGGGTTGCAGCCCGACCCGTCGGCCACCGTGGTGTGCGGTGTCGGTTTCGCCGACCTGTCCGGTTTCACCGCCCTGACCCAGCTGCTGACACCGGCCGAGTTGTCGATGCTGCTGGGCGAGTTCAGTGCCACCGTCACCGACGTCGTCCAGACCGACGGTGGCCGGGTGGTGAAGTTCATCGGCGACGCGGTGATGTGGGTCAGCGCCACCCCGCAGTTGCTGGCCCAGGCCGCGGCCGACCTGATCGATCATCCGCGCGCCCGGGAGACCGGGCTGGGCGTGCGCGCGGGCCTGGCGTTCGGCACGATGCTGGCGATCAACGGCGACTACTTCGGCAGCCCCGTCAACCTGTCCGCGCGGCTGGTCGCGGCGGCCCGGCCCGGCCAGATCCTGGCTGACGCCGGGTTACGCGACGAGCTGCCCGATTGGCCGGCCGTCGAGCAGGAACCGTTGACGCTCAAGGGTTTCTACGCACCGGTGCTGGCCTATGATCTCCAGCGGGCGCCGCCTACCGCATGAGTCGCGGTGGTCGTGGCTAGGCTGAGGCCTGTGAGCCCCGCAAATCCCGGTTACCAGGCACCCACCGTCACCGTCAGCTCATCACTGCCCAAGCGCAAGAGCGATGCGGTGCTGATCATTCCCGTCGTCAACGGGGAGGACGAGGGGTCGACGGCTTCCGTCGTCGCCCATCCGAGCCTCGGCCCCGAGGCCGTCGGCGAGATCGAGGCCGCGCTCAAGGCCCTCGGCGCCAAGGGGGGCGCCGAGCAGGTCACCCGCGTGGTCGTGCCGTCGCTTCCGGTGGCCAGCGTGCTGGCCGTCGGTCTGGGGAAGGCGCGCGACGAGTGGTCCGCCGACGTGGTCCGGCGCGCGGCGGGCGCGGCCGCGCGGTCACTGAACGGCACCGAGGCCGTCGTCACCACGCTGTCCGCGATCGACCTGGAGGCCGCCGTCGAGGGCCTGATCCTGGGCGCCTACCGGTTCGACGACTTCCGCAGCGCCAAGACCGCGCCCAAGGACTCCGGGCTGACCACGATCACGGCGCTGGCCGCCGACACCAAGGCCGCGACCAAGGCAGAAGCTCAGCGCGCGGTGGACATCGCTTCGGCGGTCGCGACTGCTCGGGACTTTGTGAACACTCCCCCGAGCCATCTCTTCCCGGCTGAATTCGCCAAACGGGCAAAGGCTTTGGGCGAGGCGGCGGGACTCGAGGTCGAGGTGCTCGACGACAAGGCTCTCGCCAAGGCCGGGTACGGCGGCATCGTCGGGGTGGGCCAGGGATCGTCGCGGCCACCGCGGTTGGTGCGGCTGATCCACCGCGGCGGCGGCAAGAAGGCGAAGACGGTCGCCCTGGTCGGCAAGGGCATCACGTTCGACACCGGCGGCATCTCGATCAAGCCGGCCGCCAACATGCACCACATGACCTCTGACATGGGCGGCGCGGCAGCGGTCATCGCGACCGTGGTGCTGGCCGCCAAACAGAACCTGCCGATCGACGTGATCGCGACGGTGCCGATGGCCGAGAACATGCCGTCGTCGACAGCGCAGCGGCCGGGTGATGTGCTGACCCAGTACGGCGGGATCACCGTCGAGGTGCTCAACACCGATGCCGAAGGCCGCCTGATCCTGGCCGACGGGATCGTGCGGGCCTGCGAGGACGACCCCGATTACCTGATCGAGACGTCCACCCTGACCGGCGCCCAGACCGTCGCGCTTGGTGCACGCACGCCGGGCGTGATGGGTAGCGAGGAGTTCCGCGACCGGGTCGCGACGCTGTCGCAGGCTGTGGGCGAGAACGCTTGGGCCATGCCACTTCCCGAGGAGCTCAAGGACGATCTCAAGTCCACGGTGGCCGACCTGGCCAACGTCAGCGGTTCGCGCTACGCCGGGATGTTGGTGGCGGGCACGTACCTGCGGGAGTTCGTCGCCGACGGAGTCCAGTGGGCGCACATCGATATCGCCGCACCGGCCTACAACACCGGCGGCCCGTGGGGCTACACCCCCAAGGGCGGCACCGGTGTGCCGACGCGCACGATGTTCGCCGTGCTGGAGGACATCGCCTCAGAGGGTTAGAGATCCGGCGGCCCAACGTGAAGAAGATCGCGAGATTTCCGCAAGATCCCGCGATCTTCTTCACGTCGGGCGCAGGGTGGCTGATGCCGAAGTATCTGGCCGCCACACTCGTCACACTCGTAGTCGCGCTATCGGGTTGCTCGGCCGAGGACACCCCCGCAGACAACACGGCGCCCGCCTCGCCGAGCACAACGGCCCCGGCGATACCGCCGACCACCACCACACCGGTCTCCCCTGCCCACGCCCAGCCCCGCCTGGCCCCGGACCCGGCGCGGCTGGCAGACGACCTGGTGTCCGACGAGCGGGCCCTGCGCAATCCGTCGACACCGGAGGCCGAACTCACACAGGCTGCCCGACGCCAGCAGGTGGCCTACCGTGCCATCGGCCGACATCCCGAGTGGGACGGCATCATCCGGCCCCGCATCCCGGCCGACCTGACCGCGTTCTACGACCTCAACATCGACGCGCGACGCCAGCTCGCGACGCTGGCCGAACCGCGGGACACGCTGCCCGCGTGGCGCATCGAACCACCGCCGCCGGCAGACTTGTTACTCGACTCCTACCGCGAGGCCGAGGCAGCCTCGGGCGTGGGCTGGAACTACCTGGCCGCGATCAACCTGATCGAAACCCGTTTCGGCAGTGTGCGCGGAACCAGCCTGGCCGGGGCACAGGGGCCGATGCAGTTCATGCCGTCCACGTTCGCGGCCTACGGCGCGGGCGGTGACATCCACGCACCGCGCGACAGCATCCTGGCCGCAGGTCGCTACCTGGCCGCCAACGGGTTTGCGGACGACCCCGACCATGCCCTGTTCCGGTACAACAACGCCGACGAGTACGTGCGCGGAGTCCACGCCTATGCCGAAGCGCTCGCGGCCGATCCGGCGGCGTTCGGCGCGTTCTACCGCTGGGACGTCTACTACGTCACCACTGCGGGCGACGTCCTGCTACCGATCGGGTATGCGGCCGAATCACCCATTCCGGTAGGCGAATACCTCGCTACCCATCCGCAGTGACGGCTAGAGCGACCCGGACCGCGCCGCCCGCCGCAGCACCGACGGCACCAGCCGCGCCACACCGTAGGCCGCGTACGCCTCCGGGGTGACCGGACGGACGGCCTTTCCCTTCTCCACCGCGACAACGATGGCCTTGGCCACCTTGTCCGGCCCGTACCGACGCGCGGCGAAGGCCTTCTTGGTCTTGGCGCGCAGCTGGTCGACCCGGTCCTGCTGGTCGGCGGGCACGTCGAAGCGCGTGGTGTCGATGATGTTGGTGTCGATGACGCCGGGGCAGATCGTGGTCAAACCGATTCCCGCCGAGTCCAATTCGGCGCGCAGGCAGTCGGAGAACATGAACACCGCGGCCTTGCTGGTGGAGTAGGCGTTCGCGGACGCCGACGGCGAATAGGCGGCCATCGAGGCGACGTTGACGATGTGGCCGCCGGTGCCGCGGTCGACGAGCCGGCGGGCGAACGACCGGCAGCAGTTGACGACTCCGCCGAAGTTCACGTCGAGCACCCGGTCGTACTGGTCGGGGGGCGTGTCGAGAAACTTGCCGCCGTGGCCGATCCCGGCGTTGTTGACCACCACGTCGGGCACTCCGTGCGTGCCGCAGACCTGCTCGACGAAACGTTCCACGGCGTCGGCGTCGGCCACGTCGAGTTGGTACGGATGGGCCACTCCGCCGCGCGCCACGATCTCGTTGGCGGTGGACTTGGCCGCACCTTCGTCGATATCGCTCACCACGATCTCAGCGCCCCGGGCGGCGAACGCAAGCGCGGTGGCGCGGCCGATGCCGCTGCCCGCGCCCGTCACCGAAACCAGTGTGTCGCTGAAGGGTTCACGCGACCGGCCGACCTGCGCCCGGCGCAGCGTCCGAGACGCCGGCGCGCCCTCGATGTGATCGATCAGCTCGGCGGTGGCGGTGGCGATGGCACGCCAGTGCGAGAACGGCGCCCAGTGCCCGGCTTTGAGGTCGCGGCGCCACAGCAGCGGGATCCAGGTGGACGCCTCGTCGTACCCGTGACCGCGCACCACCGGATCGTGGTCGTTGCAGATCAGCTGAACCGGCACTGTCACGTAGTGGTCGTTGCGCAGCGTCGTGAACGAGCGAATCGCGTTGGCGCGGTAGATCTTCAGTCCGTTCGCCGCGTCGATGTCGAGCGTCTCTGACTGGAACTTGGGGCCCGCGGTGTCGATGGCCTGCAGCCGGCGCGCCGCACCACGGCGCATCAACGCGGGCGCGACAACCGGGACCGAGAACGGGATCCAGTAGCTGAACCGCGACGCCAGGTTCACCGCCTTGGCGAACCGGATGGGACGGTACGGGCGGGCCAGCCGGCCGCGCACGAACGACCCGTAGTGGTCGGTGCTGGGCCCGGACACCGAGGTGAAGGACGCCACGTGTTCGGAGGCCTCGGGGCGGCTCAGGTACTCCCAGACGCCCACCGAGCCCCAGTCGTGGGCCAGCACGTGCACGGGCTTTCCGGGGCTGACGGCGTCGATCACCGCGGACAGGTCGTCGGCGAACCGGTCCATCCGGTAGGCCCTGACCGCCTTGGGCACATCGGAGGCGCCGGCACCGCGGTTGTCGTACCGCACGATGTGGAACCGATCGCCCAGCTCACCCGTCACGCCGTTCCACAGCACGTGTGAGTCCGGCCAGCCGTGGGCCATCACCAGCGTCGGCCGCTGCCGATCGCCTTGTTCGTAGACCGCGATGCGGGTCCCGTCCGAGCTGACGACGAAGCGCTGCATAGCCCACCCTCCACGAGGTATGTGTGACGATCAGTATCCAATACCCGAGGTATCGGTTGCTACGACTCTAACGGTCGTCGAGTTCTCTGCGCATGGCGCGTTGCCTTTCGATCCGGCGGCGCGCGTCGTAGTCCCGCATGCGCTGCGGGTAGCCGACCTTCTGCACGTCATAGACGGGGATCTGCAGCCGGTCGCTGAGTCGCCGCGCCCCGGCCTCGCCGCCGGCGCGGCGCCGGGTCCATTCCCCGTCGGCAGCAACGAGCACCACCGTCACGTCGGTGACCGTGGTGCGCGGTTCGACGAATGCCTCCACGCCGGCGTGCTCGGCCACCCAGCGCTGCAGATACCGCAGATCCTCGGCCCGGTCGGCGCTCGATCCGCGCGGCGACCGGCCCCGGCGAAACGCATCGAACAGCCCCAACGGAACGATCTCCTCAGCTCTGGGGAAGTTCGGCGAACTGCCCTGCAAACCCTGATTCGATAGTGCCAGAGCCCGCGCCACCCTGAGTGAGTGCGAATGGTGCTGCAGTGACAGGATGGTTCCGACAATCCATCTAGGTGCCGTACCCAGTGCACCTAGCTGTGGTAAGCCAGAGTTCGAGTCGTCACAAGTGACCGTCCGAGGAGTCAATACACATGGCCATCTCCGTTCAGATGCCCGCACTAGGTGAGAGTGTCACTGAGGGGACCGTCACCCGTTGGCTTAAACAGGAGGGCGACACCGTCGAACTCGACGAGCCACTGCTCGAGGTTTCCACGGACAAGGTCGACACCGAGATCCCGTCCCCGGCCGCGGGCGTGCTGACGAAGATCGTCGCGCAGGAGGACGACACAGTCGAGATCGGTGGCGAACTCGCGGTCATCGGCGAGGCTTCCGAACAAGCCTCGGCAGCGCCATCCGCATCGCCCCAGCCGGAACCCGAGCCCGAACCCGAACCGCAGCCCCAGGCCACCGAGCCGTCCGCGGCGCCCGCCGAGTCCGCTGCCGCGGAGCCCTCCGCCGCGGCGCCGTCGGCCCCGGCCGCTCCTGCCGCGTCGGGTTCTGCCACCACGGTCGTGATGCCCGAGCTGGGCGAGTCGGTCACCGAGGGCACCGTCACCCGGTGGCTCAAGAATGTCGGTGACTCGGTCGGCGTCGACGAGCCTCTGGTCGAGGTGTCCACCGACAAGGTCGACACCGAGATCCCGTCCCCGGTGGCCGGCACCCTGCTGGAGATCACCGCGCAGGAGGACGACACGGTCGAGGTCGGCGGCGAGCTGGCCAAGATCGGCGAGGCAGGAGCTGCCCCGGCAGCGCCCGCTCCCGAGCCCGAACCGAAGCCGGAGCCCAAGCCCGAACCCAAGGCCGAGCCGGCACCCCAGCCGAAGCCCGAACCCAAGCCGGAGCCGAAGGCTGAGCCCAAGCCCGAACCCAAGGCTGAACCGGCTCCCGCCGCCGCGTCGGCCCCGGCAGCCGGCGACGGCTCGCCCTACGTCACGCCGCTGGTGCGAAAGCTGGCCGCGGAGAACGGTGTTGACCTCGCCGAGGTGAAGGGCACCGGTGTCGGCGGCCGTATCCGTAAGCAGGATGTGCTCGCGGCAGCCGATGCCAAGAAGGCTCCCCCGGCACCGGCACCCGCGCCGGCAGCCCCTGCGGCCGCCGCCCCGGCGGCCTCGTCGGCTCCGGCTCCGGCCCTGGCGCACCTGCGTGGAACCACGCAGAAGGCCAACCGGATCCGGCAGATCACCGCGAAGAAGACCCGCGAATCGCTGCAGGCGACCGCGCAGTTGACGCAGACCCACGAGGTCGACATGACCAAGATCGTGGCGTTGCGAGCCCGGGCGAAGGCGGACTTCGCCGAGCGCGAGGGGGTCAACCTCACCTACCTGCCGTTCATCGCGCGCGCCGTGATCGACGCCCTGAAGATCCACCCGAACGTCAACGCCAGCTACAACGAGGACACCAAGGAGATCACGTACTACGACGCCGAGCATCTGGGCTTCGCGGTCGACACCGATCAGGGCCTGCTCTCCCCGGTGATCCACAACGCCGGTGACCTGTCGCTGGGCGGGCTGGCACGAGCCATCTCCGACATCGCCGCGCGGGCTCGCTCGGGCAACCTCAAGCCGGACGAGTTGGCCGGTGGCACGTTCACCATCACCAACATCGGCAGCCAGGGCGCGCTGTTCGACACCCCGATCCTGGTGCCGCCGCAGGCGGCGATGCTGGGCACCGGGGCGATCGTCAAGCGTCCGCGGGTGATCTCCGACGAGTACGGCAACGAGTCCATCGGCGTCCGGTCGGTGTGCTACTTGCCGCTCACCTACGACCACCGGCTGATCGACGGCGCCGACGCCGGCCGGTTCGTCACCACCATCAAGCGCAGGCTCGAAGAAGGTGCATTCGAAGCCGACCTCGGTCTGTAAGAACCGTTAGGAGGGGTTCCCCACTGTGGCGGACGCCGTCATCGCGATAGCGGGATCGTCCGGTCTGATCGGTTCGGCGCTGGTAACGGCACTGCGCGCCGCCGATCGCCGGGTACTCCGGATCGTTCGCAGGGCACCATCGAACGGCGACGAGCTGTTCTGGAATCCCGACACCGGAGAGTTCGACGCCGGGGCGCTGCGCGGCGTCGACGCGGTGGTGAACCTGTGCGGGGTCGGCGTCGGCGACAAACGGTGGTCGGGCGCCTTCAAGCAGAGTCTGCGCGACAGCCGCATCGGCCCCACCGAAGTGCTGGCCGGCGCGGTGGCCGACGCCGGGGTCCCGGTTCTGATCAACGCGAGCGCCGTCGGCTACTACGGGGATACCCGGGACCGGGTGACCGACGAGTCGGCACCCGAAGGGACAGGTTTCCTGGCCCGGCTGTGCGCGGACTGGGAGGCGGCCACCGCGCCGGCCGTCGCCGCCGGCGTTCGGGTGGTGTTGTTGCGCACCGGGTTGGTCATGTCCCCGTCCGGAGGCATGGTGAGCCGGCTCAAGCCGTTGTTCTCGCTGGGCCTGGGTGCCCGGCTGGGCAACGGCCGGCAGTACATCCCGTGGATCAGCCTGGAGGACGAGATCCGCGCCGTGCTGTTCGCGATGTCGGCCGAAAGCCTCTCGGGCCCGGTCAATCTCACCGGGCCGGCACCGGTGACCAACGCCGAGTTCACCGCGGCGCTGGGTCGCGCCCTCAACCGGCCCACCCCGGTGATGGTCCCGGGGTTCGCGCTGCGCACGCTGCTCGGCGAGATCGCCGACGAGGGGTTGCTCATCGGGCAGCGCGCGATCCCCGCAGCTCTGGAACGCGCCGGGTTCACGTTCCATCACAACACCGTCGGCGAGGCGCTGGCCTACGCCACCGCCGCACCCACGGACTAACGACCGGACGTAGCCCGGTAGTCCTCGATCACCGTCCAGGCGTCGTCGAACCCTGTCCCTGGCAGCATTCCTGCGCGCGAGTAGCGTGGACGATCGTGGCACCATCCATCCGCTCCTCCGACGCTCCCGTCGAGGTGCGGCGCCTGGGGACGATCGACTACGAAGCCGCCTGGGCGCTGCAGCGCGAGATCGCCGACGCCCGGGTGGCCGGTGGCCCGGACACCCTCCTGCTGCTGGAGCACCCGGCCGTCTACACCGCGGGCAAGCGCACCGAGCCGCATGAACGCCCCATGGACGGCACGCCCGTCGTCGACACCGACCGGGGCGGCAAGATCACCTGGCACGGTCCCGGCCAGCTGGTGGGCTACCCGATCATCGGGCTGACCGAGCCGCTGGATGTGGTGAATTTCGTTCGGCGGCTGGAAGAAGCACTCATCACGGTGTGCGCGGACCTGGGGCTGCAGACGGGCCGGGTCGACGGCCGGTCGGGTGTGTGGGTGCCGGGCGATGACCTCCGGCCCGCCCGCAAGGTCGGGGCGATCGGTATCCGGGTGTCACGCGCGACGACACTGCACGGGTTCGCGCTGAACTGTGACTGTGATCTGTCGGCGTTCTCGTCGATCGTGCCGTGTGGGATCGCCGACGCCGGCGTGACATCGCTGACCGCCGAACTCGGCCGCCGCGTGACGGTCGAGGAGGTCACCGACCGGGTCGCCGCCACGGTGTCCGACGCGCTGGACGGACGGCTGGAAGTAGCTCTGAACGTAGGATGAATCTGTGACTGTCGTGCCGGAGGGACGCAAGCTTCTTCGCCTGGAGGTCCGCAACGCGCAGACCCCGATCGAACGCAAGCCGCCGTGGATCAAGACCCGGGCCAAGATGGGCCCCGAGTACACCGAACTCAAGGGCCTGGTGCGCCGCGAAGGTCTGCACACGGTGTGCGAGGAGGCCGGCTGCCCCAACATCTTCGAATGCTGGGAGGACCGGGAGGCCACGTTCCTGATCGGCGGCGAGCAGTGCACCCGGCGGTGCGACTTCTGCCAGATCGACACCGGCAAGCCGGCTGAACTGGACCGCGACGAACCGCGGCGGGTGGCCGAGAGCGTGCAGGCGATGGGGCTGAAGTACTCGACGGTGACCGGCGTGGCGCGCGACGACCTGCCCGACGGCGGGGCGTGGCTGTACGCCGAGACGGTCCGTCAGATCCATGAGCTGAACCCGAACACCGGTGTCGAGTTGTTGGCCCCCGACTTCAACGGCAACCCCGAGCAGTTGGCCGAAGTGTTCGAGTCGCGCCCAGAAGTGTTCGCGCACAACGTCGAAACGGTGCCGCGCATCTTCAAGCGGATCCGTCCGGCCTTCCGTTACGACCGCAGCCTCGACGTGATCACCGCCGCCCGCAACTTCGGCCTGGTCACCAAATCGAACCTGATCCTCGGGATGGGCGAGACCATCGACGAGGTTCACACTGCATTGCGCGACCTGCACGACGCGGGCTGCGACATCGTCACCATCACCCAGTACCTGCGCCCGTCGCCCCGTCACCACCCGGTCGAACGCTGGGTGCATCCCGACGAATTCGTCGAGCTGTCGAGCTACGCCGAGGGCCTCGGGTTCGCCGGTGTGCTGGCCGGGCCACTGGTGCGCTCGTCGTACCGCGCGGGCCGGCTCTATGCGCAGGCCGCGCGGGTTCGGTTCGCCGATCAGCCCCCCGTATCCTGAAGTAATGGCGAAAACCCGCAATGCCGCAGAAACGAAGGCGGCAAAGGCCGAGGCGAAGGCAGCCCGCAAGGCCGCCTCCAAGCAGCGGCGCAGTCAGCTGTGGCAGGCGTTCCAGATCCAGCGCAAAGAGGACAAGCGCCTGCTGCCCTACATGATCGGCGCGTTCGTGCTGATCGTGGCTGCCGCCGTGGTCGCCGGGGTGCTCATCGGCGGGTTCACGATGTACACGCTCATCCCCCTCGGCGTGGTGCTGGGCGCGCTGGTCGCGTTCATCATCTTCGGCCGCCGGGCCCAGAAGTCGGTGTACAAGAAGGCCGAAGGCCAGACCGGTGCCGCGGCCTGGGCACTGGACAACCTGCGCGGTAAGTGGCGCGTCACCCCCGGCGTCGCCGCGACGGGTCATTTCGACGCGGTGCACCGGGTGATCGGCCGTCCCGGCGTCATCTTCGTCGGCGAGGGTTCGGCCACCCGCGTCAAGCCGCTGCTGGCGCAGGAGAAGAAGCGGACCGCACGCCTGGTCGGCGAGATTCCGATCTACGACATCGTGGTCGGCAACGGCGAGGGCGAGGTGCCGTTGTCCAAGCTGGAGCGGCACCTGAACAAGCTCCCGGCGAACATCACGGTCAAGCAGATGGACTCGATCGAGTCCCGGCTTGCCGCGCTGGGTACCAAGACCGGCCCGGCCGGGTTGCCCAAGGGGCCGATGCCGGCGGGCGCGAAGATGCGCGGTGTGCAGCGCACCGTGCGCCGGCGCTGATACTCAAACGCCGAGCGTGAACAAGATCGCGAGAATCCTCGGGAATCCCGCGATCTTCTTCACTTCCGGGGTGCGCTGCTAGCGGCGCACCACCGCGGTCTTGGAAGCCAGATCGTGCAGGCCGCGATGGTCTGCGTCGGTGAACAGGGCCGGAATCACCAGCACGATCAACAGGTTGCGGACGAGAGCACGGCCCAATCCGACATGGTCACGGCCGTCAAGCGGGATCACGCCCAGGCCGAGCAGGTACTGGCCCGGGGTGAATCCGAACAGCCGGACCGCCGCGACACCGATCACCAGCCAGACCAGCAGGGTGATGTTGCGGGATTCCACCGAGTACAGCAGCTGCTCACGGCTCATCAGCCCCAGCGATAAAGCCAGCACACCGGTGAGACCCAGGGCGACCAGCCAGTCGACCAGGAGGGCGGCGATGCGCCGCCCGAACCGCGCGACCGAACCCGGCCCGGATTCGGGCAGGCCGAGGCGCTCACCGGGGTATTTCCCCCGGCCGTCCTGCCCGTCGTTGCCGTCATCGGCGTTGAAAGGTCCGGGTCCGGACAGCCAAGTTCCCATCGAGCGCGCCATAGGGCCAGAATAGGCGGGGTCGGTTACGTGGCGGTCGGTAGCTCACGTCACACAGAACCGGCATTGCGTAACTTCCGCGCAACATACGGTTGATGACTGCGCAACATCGTGTCCTTAGCGTCAACCCGCGGGTTACCAGTAAAGGAGAACACTCAGTGGCAGAAAAGACGTCCGACGACATCTTCAAGCTGATCAAGGACGAAAACGTCGAGTACGTCGACATTCGCTTCTGCGATCTGCCCGGCGTCGTCCAGCACTTCTCGATCCCGGCGTCGGCGTTCGATGAGAGCGTCTTCGAGGACGGCCTCGCGTTCGACGGCTCGTCGGTCCGCGGCTTCCAGTCGATCCACGAATCCGACATGATGCTGCTGCCGGATCCCGACACCGCGCGCATCGACCCGTTCCGCGCCGCCAAGACGCTGAACCTCAACTTCTTCGTGCATGACCCGTTCACCCGCGAGGCCTACTCCCGCGACCCGCGTAACGTCGCCCGCAAGGCGGAGAACTACCTGACCAGCACCGGCATCGCCGATACCTGCTACTTCGGCGCCGAGGCAGAGTTCTACATCTTCGACTCGGTCAGCTTCGACTCCAAGATGAACGGCACCTTCTACGAGGTCGATTCGGAGTCCGCGTGGTGGAACACCGGCGAGCCGTTCGAGGCCGACGGTGGTCCGAACCTCGGTTACAAGGTCCGCCCCAAGGGTGGCTACTTCCCCGTGGCACCGTACGACCACTACGTCGACCTGCGCGACGAGATGTCGACCAACCTGATCAACGCCGGGTTCACCCTGGAGCGCGGCCACCACGAGGTGGGCACCGCCGGCCAGGCCGAGATCAACTACAAGTTCAACACGCTGCTGCACGCGGCCGACGATGTGCTGCTGTTCAAGTACATCATCAAGAACACCGCATGGGCCAACGGCAAGACCGTCACCTTCATGCCCAAGCCGCTGTTCGGTGACAACGGTTCCGGCATGCACGCCCATCAGTCGCTGTGGAAGGACGGCAAGCCGCTGTTCCACGACGAGTCCGGCTACGCGGGCCTGTCCGACATCGCTCGCCACTACATCGGCGGCATCCTGCACCACGCCCCGTCACTGCTGGCGTTCACCAACCCGACGGTGAACTCCTACAAGCGTCTGGTCCCGGGCTACGAGGCCCCGATCAACCTGGTCTACAGCCAGCGCAACCGCTCGGCCTGTGTCCGCATCCCGATCACCGGCAACAACCCGAAGGCCAAGCGCCTCGAGTTCCGCTGCCCGGACAGCTCGGGTAACCCGTACCTGGCGTTCGCGGCCATGCTGATGGCCGGCATCGACGGCATCAAGAAGAAGATCGAGCCGCTCGCCCCGGTCGACAAGGACCTCTACGAGCTGCCGCCGGACGAGGCCGCCAACATCCCGCAGGCGCCCACCTCGCTGGCCGCGGTCATCGACAAGCTCGAAGAGGATCACGAATACCTCACCGAGGGTGGCGTGTTCACCGAGGACCTGATCGAGACCTGGATCTCCTACAAGCGGGAGAACGAGATCATGCCGATCCAGATCCGGCCTCACCCGTACGAGTTCTCGCTGTACTACGACGTCTAAGTCGTCTAGTTCAGCTCGAATTGTGGCCCCCGGTTCTTGCCGGGGGCCACAGTTTTCGGCTAACCTGACCACCGCGAGCACAACCGCTCGCGGTGCTGACAACCTCACAGGTCAACGGAGAGATTCGTTGGCCTTTTCGTTTCTCTCCGGTCGTATTCACAAACGAGAGAACGAGGTTCACCATGTTCACGGTTTTCATGTTGGTCAAGACGAATCCGGAATGGCTCGGATTCCCGGTGTCCACCCGCTTCGACGAGTTGGCCCGGCACCTGCAACCCATACTCGAACGCCATCCCGCAGTGAGTTTCCGTTGGTACGACACGGAGTTCTACACCGCCAGGGTCACCGACCTCTTGCTGTGGGAGACCGCCAACCCGCACGAGTATGAGCTTGCGGTCGAGGAGCTGCGCGAAACACCACTGTGGGACCGCTATTTCACCATCGTCGAGATCCTCCCGGGGGTGGCGAACGCGTACGCGGACAACTACGGCAGATCGGCTCTCGCGTAGGCACCCGACCGGCGGCCCGCGCCGTGCCGAAAGCACAATGGACCGATGCGTGTTCTGGTGCAGCGGGTGACATCGGCGCGGGTCACCGTCGACGGCGATGTCGTCGGCGCGATCGATCCACAACCTCAGGGCCTGCTCGCCCTGGTCGGGGTGACCCATGCGGACGATGAGGCCAAGGCCCGGCGGATGGCCGAAAAGCTCTGGCAACTCAGGATTCTGGACGGTGAGAAATCAGCGTCCGACGTTGCCGCGCCGATCCTGGTGATCAGTCAGTTCACGTTGTACGCCAACACCGACAAGGGCAGGCGGCCGTCGTGGAACGCGGCGGCACCCGGCGCGGTCGCAGAGCCGCTGGTGGGCGAATTCGCCGAGGCGCTCCGGCGCCTGGGCGCTGTTGTGCAAACGGGAGTTTTCGGTGCGCACATGCAGGTGCAACTTGTCAATGACGGACCGGTAACGGTGTTGCTCGAGCTCTGAGCTTTCCGCGGTACTCGGCGTATTGTCAGCCCATGACCACCAATCTGGACAACCGCCTCGGCTCACTCGCACCTGCCGCGCTCAGCTTGTTCCGCATCGTGTTCGGTCTTCTGTTTACCATTCACGGGGCATCGAAACTCTTTGCCTGGCCCGTCGATTCCGGAAGTGGCGCCGTCCCGGTCGGCACCTGGCCGGTCTGGTACGCCGGCGTCCTCGAACTGGTGCTCGGCCTGCTGATCATGGTCGGCCTGTTCACCCGGATCGCCGCGTTCATCGCGTCCGGCCAGATGGCCGTCGCCTACTTCTGGCAGCATCAGCCGAACGGCCTGCTGCCGTTGGAGAACGGCGGCGAACCGGCGGTGTTGTACTGCTTCGGCTTCCTGCTGCTCGCCGCGATCGGCGGCGGTGCCTACGGATTGGACGCGGCGCGCAACAAGACCTAATCCAGCGCGAGGTCTTTACGGAACCGCTTGAGCCCGTCGATCTTCTCGGCCAGGGTGGCGTCGGGGCCGGCGTAGAACATCCACGGCATGGTGATGATGCCGTGGATACCGCCGGCCTCGGCGCGCGCATAGTGTTCGGGCGTGAACGCATCGGTGAGCGGTGTGATGATGGTGAAATCGTCCATCGTCAATCCGTTTTCGGCCCGCAGGTCGCGCAAGCGCTCGACCCGCTGCAAGGCGGCGTCGGTGGAGATCAGGTCGCCGATCCAGCCGTCGTGCCGCGCGGCGCGACGCAGCGCGATGTCAGAAAGACCACCGACGTAGATGGGGATCGGCGGCGGCGTCGGCTCCATCTCGAGCCGCGGTGTCGAATAGAACTCGCCGGCGAAATCCGTCCATCCGGGTTCCCACAGCTTCTTCATCAACGTGAGCATCTCGTCGGTGCGCTTGCCGCGCCGGGCGAACTGCTGGCCCAGCAGTTCGAACTCCTCTTCGCACCAGCCGACCCCGATGCCGAGTTCCAGCCGTCCGCCGGCCAGATAGGCCGCGGTGCCAATGGCTTTCGCGGCCGAGTACGGGTCACGCATGGCAGGCAGGTAGACCGTGGTGACGAATTTCACCCGAGTGGTGACGAGCGCCAGCGCCCCGATCATCACCCATGGATCGGGCCAGTCGGTGAACGCCTCCCAGCGTCGCTTGCCGTCCTTGGTGTACGGGTACGGTGTCTTCAGCGTCTCCAGGTTCACCACGTGGTCCGGGATGCCCATCCCGTCATAGCCGAGATCGTCTGCGGCCCTGGCCACTTCGACGGCCTCCCGGGTGTCCATGAAGGCCATGCTCACGTAGAACTTCATCCGGCGTCCCGCGCCCAGGCCGGAGTGATGAAGACGCCTTCGGCCTCGACGGTCACCCCGTCACCATCGCTGATATGGCCCCGCGCAAAGGTTTTGACGCCTTCGGTGCGGTCGATGTAGGCCTCGGCACGCAACGGCCCCAGCGGTGTCCCGCGGCGGTACCGGCAGGTGATGGTTCCGGTGTAGCGCGGCTCGTTCAACCCGCCGCTGGCCACCTCACCGAGGATGTGGTCGAGCACCAGTGCGCAGATGCCGCCGTGCACCCAGCCCAACGGGCCCTCGTATGCCGCACCCAGCTCGAATTCGCTCCAGCAGCTGCCGTCGTCGGCATGCTGGATCACCAGCGGCGGGGCCATGGCGTTGCGCAGCCCGACGACCGGGTTGGCCCACACCACCGGGCGGTTCGTCTCGGCGTGCAGGAGCGCCTGGGGCCCGTCCCGCTGTTCGCGGCGCAGCGAGGCGGTGACGGCCTCGACCGCAGCGGTCGCGTCGGCGATGGTCTGCGCGTCCACCTCGGTACGCACCCCGGCGTCCACCAACTCGCGCATCGCACGGGCGAACGGCTCGTACAGCGCTTCCAGCCGATCGTGCTCGGCCGCGGTGATGACGTCGAACGTATGCTTCATCCGGACTCCCAGTGAATTTGTTATACGCCCTTATTAACATCACCCACTGTGACGTCCCGCACGCGGGGCACCTCAGCCGCTCCAGCTGCCCCGGCTGCTCAGCCGCTCCAGCTGCCCCGGCGGCTCAGCCGCCGAAAATTTTCCGGACCACACCCTTCGCCCGCCGCGTCACCCGCAGATAGTTGTCCAGGAACTCGCCACCGTCGTCGCTGCCCCATCCGGCCGCCAGGGCCACCGCATTGAGCTGACGGCCCGGCCCGGGCAACTGATCGGTCGGCTTGCCACGCACCAGCACCAGCGCGTTGCGCGCCCGGGTGGCCGTGAGCCAGGCCTCCCGCAACAGCTCCACATCGCTTTCCGCGACCAGTTCGGCCGCCCCGATCGCATCGAGGGTCTCCAGCGTCGAGGTGTTGTGCAGTGTGGGCACATCGTGGGCATGGCGCAGCTGCAACAGCTGTACGGTCCACTCGATGTCGGCCAGCCCGCCGCGCCCCAGTTTGGTGTGGGTGTTGGGGTCGGCGCCACGTGGCAGCCGTTCGGCATCCACGCGGGCCTTGATGCGGCGGATCTCCTGCACCGCCTCGGCCGAGACGCCGCCCGAGGGGTACCGCGTCTGGTCGGCCATGAGCAGAAAACGTTCGCCGAGTTCGAGATCGCCGGCCACCCGGTGGGCCCGCAGCAGCGCCTGGATCTCCCAGGGCTGGGCCCACTGCGCGTAATACGTCGCGTACGAGGCCAGCGTGCGCACCAGCGGCCCGCTTCGTCCCTCGGGACGCAGCCCGGTGTCGACCTCCAGGGGCGGATCGGCGCTCGGTGTCCCGAGCAGGGCCCGGACCTGTTCGGCGATGCTCACCGACCAGCGCACGGCCACCGAGTCGTCCACCCCGGAGGTGGGTTCGCAGACGAACATCACGTCGGCATCCGAGCCGTAGCCCAGCTCTCCGCCACCGAGCCGGCCCATGCCAATCACCGCGATGCGGGCCGGCACACCGGATTCGGGCGTGTTGGCCCGGATCACCGCGTCCAGCGCCGCCTGCAGGACCGCGACCCACACCGCGGTGAGCGCCTTGCAGACATCGGTCACGTCGAGCAGGCCGAGCACGTCGGCCGACGCGATGCGGGCCAGCTCCCGGCGGCGCAGCGTGCGGGCGGCCGCGATGCCGCGCACCGGGTCGGGGTGCCGGCCGGCCGAGGCCACCAGGGCGCGGGCCACGCTGTCGGGATCGCCGTCGAGCAGCTTGGGCCCGTTGGGTCCGTCCGCGTACAGCTGGATCACCTCGGGGGCGCGCATGAGCAGCTCGGGAATGTAGGCCGAGGTGCCCAGGATCTGCATCAGCCGCTTGGCCACGGCCCCCTCGTCGCGAAGCGTCGACAGGTACCAGCGCTGCTCGGCCAGTTCGTCGCTGATCCGCCGGTAGGCCAGCAGACCGGCATCCGGGTCGGGGGTGTCGGACAGCCAGTCCAGCAGCGTGGGCAGCAGCACCTGTTGCACGCGGCCACGGCGCCCGCTCTGACCGGTGAGCGCGGCCAGGTGGGTCAGTGCGCTCTGCGGCCCCTCGTAACCCAGTGCGGCAAGCTGACGTTCGGCCGCCTCGGTGCTCATCCCGGCCCCGATACCGACCGCGGGTTGACCCACTGATTCCAGCAGCGGCTGATAGAAGAGCTTGGCGTGCAACCGCGAGACCCGCATGCTCTGCCGTTTGAGTTCCTCGCGCAGAACTCCCTGGGCGTCGTGGCGGCCGTCGGGCCGGACGTGCGCGGCCCGGGCCAGCCAGCGGTAGGCCTCGACATCCTTGTCGTCGGGCAGCATGTGGGTGCGTTTGAGCCGCTGCAACTGCAGCCGGTGTTCGAGCAACCGGAGGAATTCGTAGGACGCCGTCATGTTGGCGGTGTCGTCACGTCCGACGTAACCGCCCTCGCCGAGGGCGGCGAGTGCGTCGACCGTGGACGCCACGTGCAGCGAATCGTCGTTGCGGCCGTGCACCAATTGGAGGAGCTGGACCGCGAATTCGACGTCGCGCAGTCCGCCGGTGCCCAGCTTGAGTTCGCGGGCCCGCACCCCGGCGGGGACGAGTTCCTCGACGCGGCGGCGCATCGCCTGCACCTCGGGGACGAAATCGTCGCGTTCACACGCGGTCCACACCATGGGCATCAGCGCGTCGATGTAGGCCTGCCCCAGTTCGGGATCGCCCGCCGCGGGGCGCGCCTTGAGCAGCGCCTGGAATTCCCAGGTCTTGGCCCAGCGCTGGTAGTAGGCGATGTGGGAGTCGAGCGTCCGAACCAGTTGGCCGCGTTTGCCTTCCGGCCGCAGTGCGGCGTCGACCTCGAAGAAGGCGTCGCCGGCGAACCGCATCATCTCCCCCGCCACCCGGGTGGCCGCCGCCAGATTGTCGCCGGTGTCTTCCCCGACGAAGATGACGTCGACGTCGCTGACGTAATTGAGTTCGCGGGCACCGCATTTGCCCATGGCGATCACGGCGATCCGCGGCTCGACCCCGTCCTCGCAGACCGCGCGCGTGGCGACCGTCAGCGCCGCGCCCAGTGCGGCGTCGGCCAGATCGGACAGGTGGGCGACCACGTCGACGAAGGGCAGCACCGGCTCGTTCTCGACGGTCGACGCCACATCGAGTGCGGCCAGCACCAACAACCGGTCGCGGTAGAGGTCCCGCAGCGCCGGCACGGCAGTGCTTGTGTCCCTGCCGATCTCGGCGTCACGGGCCGCGGCGGTGAAGGTGGTGCGCAGTTCGGTGGCGTCGGGGAGTTCGACGGTGCCGGCCAGCAGCCGCCACGAATGCGGGTGGGCGACGAGGTGATCACCGAGGGCCTGGGAGGATCCCAGCACGCCGAACAGCCGGCCCCGCAGGGCCCGGTCGGTGAGCAGCTGACGGTTGAGCTCGTAGGCTCCGGCGCCGAGGGAATCGACCAGGCGCACCATGGCCAGCAGCGCGATGTCGGCGTCAGGGGCGCGCGACAGCGACCACAGCAGCTCGACGTGCGCCTCGGTGTTCCAGCCGAGCTGTTCGAGTTCGGCGGCCGCCTGCGGGTCGACCAGCCCGAGCCGACCGACGCTGGGCAGTTTCGGGCGATCGGTCGCAGGTTTCGGCACGTTCACGACGGTAGCGCACGGCTACCGCGCCCCGCCGTGTTCTCTACAGCGACAGATAGTTCTTCAGCTCGTAGGGCGTGACGTGGCTGCGGTAGTTCTCCCACTCCGCACGCTTGTTACGCAGGAAGTAGTCGAATACGTGCTCCCCCAACGCTTCCGCGACGAGCTCGGAGTTCTCCATGGACTCCAGGGCGTTGCCGAGGCTGGACGGCAGCTCGCGGTAGCCCATGGCGCGGCGTTCCTCGGGGGTCAGGCTCCAGACGTTGTCCTCGGCCTGCGGGCCCAGCACGTAGCCCTTCTCCACGCCGCGCAGACCGGCCGCCAGCAGCACCGCGAAGGTCAGGTAGGGGTTGCAGGCCGAGTCGGGGCTGCGGACCTCGACACGCCGCGACGACGCCTTGCGCGGGGTGTACATGGGAACCCGCACCAGGGCCGAGCGGTTGGCCGCGCCCCACGACGCCGCGGTCGGTGCCTCGCCGCCGTGCACCAGGCGCTTGTAGGAGTTCACCCACTGGTTGGTGACGGCGCTGATCTCGCTGGCGTGTTCCAGGATGCCGGCGATGAAGGACTTGGCGACATCGGACAGCTGCAGCGGATCGTCGGGGCTGTGGAAGGCGTTGGTATCGCCCTCGAACAGGCTCATGTGCGTGTGCATGGCCGAGCCGGGGTGCTCGGCGAACGGCTTGGGCATGAACGAGGCCCGGACGCCGTCGGCCAGCGCGACCTCCTTGACCAGGTACCGGAAGGTCATCACGTTGTCGGCCATCGACAGCGCGTCGGCGTAGCGCAGGTCGATCTCCTGCTGGCCGGGGGCGCCCTCGTGGTGGCTGAACTCCACCGAGATGCCCATCTGCTCGAGGGCCTCGATGGCGTGCCTGCGGAAGTTGGGGGCCGAATCATGCACGGCCTGGTCGAAATAGCCGCTGTTGTCGGCAGGGACGGGCACCGAGCCATCGTCGGGGCCGGGTTGCAGCAGGAAGAATTCGATCTCGGGGTGCACGTAGCAGCTGAAGCCGAGGTCGCTGGCCTTGGCCAGCTGACGACGCAGCACATGCCGGGAGTCGGCCCACGACGGAGAACCGTCCGGCATGGTGATGTCGCAGAACATGCGCGCCGAGTAGTGCTTCCCGGTGCTGGTGGTCCAGGGCAGCACCTGGAAGGTGGACGGATCGGGCCGCGCGACGGTGTCGGATTCCGAGACGCGGGCGAAGCCCTCGATCGAGGAGCCGTCGAACCCGATGCCCTCCTCGAAGGCACCTTCGAGTTCGGCGGGCGCGATCGCCACCGATTTCAGGTAGCCGAGCACGTCGGTGAACCACAACCGAACGAACCGGATATCGCGTTCCTCCAGGGTGCGCAGCACGAATTCCTTCTGGCGGTCCATGAGCGCAGCGTAGGCATCGGCTGTTAATTCTGTGTTACAGCCCTGCAAGAGTTAGCAGGAGAGGTTGCCCGGGGAGGCCTTGTCGACGAAGAACTTCAGCACCGCGGTGTCGACGCACGCGTCCCCGTTGAACACCACGGTGTGTTGGACGCCGTCGAACGAGATCAGGTCCGCGCCCATTTGCCGGGCCAGGTCGACACCGGCCTGGTACGGCGTGGCCGGATCGCCCGTGGTGGAGACCACGACGACCTTGCCCGGTCCGGGCCCGGTGACAGGGTGCGGTACTGACGTCGCGGGCACCGGCCACAGGGCGCAGATGTCGCGGGGCGCGTACCCGGTGAACTCGCCGTAGGCGAGGAACGGCGCCGCCTCGCGAATTCGGCGATCGGCGTCGGCCCACACGGCGGGGTCGGTGGGGAACGGTGTGTCGACGCACCGGATCGCGGTGAACGCGTCCTGCAGGTTGCGGTACCGGCCCGAACTGTCGCGGTGCCAGTAGTCGTCGGCGAGCAACAGGAGGTCGCCGGCGTCGGTGCCGCGCGCCAGTCCGAGCAGCCCGCTGGTCAGATACGGCCAGTACCGCGCCGAGTACAGGGCGTTGCCGGTTCCGGTGATCGCGTCGGCATAGCCGAGCCCGCGCGGGTCGGACGTGGCGGCGGGCGACGCCACCAGGGGGTCGATCAGTCGCTGGAAGCGGTTGACGAATTGAGCGGGATCGGTGCCCAGCGGGCAGTCCGTCGATTTCGCGCAGTCGGCGGCGTAACTGTCGAAGGCCTTCTGGAATCCGGCGAGCTGGCGGATGTTCTTGGTGATCGGATCCAGGCTGGGATCGACCGCACCGTCGAGCACCATGGTGCGCACCCGGTCGCCGAACTGTTCGGCGTAGGCACCACCAAGCTCGGTGCCATAGGAGAACCCCAGATAGTTGATCTGGTCCTCCCCCAACGCCATCCGCACCGCCTCCATGTCGCGCACCGCCGATGCGGTGCCGATGTTGGCCAGGAACGGTGCGCCCATGCGGTCGAGGCACTGCTGAGCGAACTGGCGGTAGAGGCTTTCGATGTGAGCGACGCCGGCCGGACTGTAGTCCGCCATCGGCTCGCGGCGGTACGCGTCGATCTCGGCGTCGGTACGGCACCGCAACTCGGGTGTGGAGTGCCCGACCCCGCGCGGATCGAAGCCCACCAGATCGAAACGATCGGTGAGCGGGGAGCCGGCCAGGGCCGCGCCCATGCCCGCGACGGTGTCCACTGCCGACGCGCCGGGACCGCCCGGGTTGATCATCAGCGTGCCGATCCGGTCACCGGTGGCCGGTATCCGGATCACCGCCAATTGCGCTTGCGCGCCTTGGGGATCCGCGGAATTCCAGTCCAGTGGCACCGACACGGTGCGGCACTGCGCGGTCGGGATCGCCGCCGGATTTTGCACCCAGGGGGCGCAACTTCCCCATTCCGGCCCCGATCCCGGCGCAGCATCGGCAACCGGTGCTGCGACCGGGCTCATCACCGCGGTCGCACCGAGCAGTGTCGCGGCGAGCATCCTCACGGCTCTTCGCCTCACAGCCCGCCCGCCCACCGCACGGCTGTCATGGTCGCACGGCTGCCACCGTCGGGTCTGCGCCTGAGGCCGAGCAGAGATCGGCCGGAGACCATCCGGTGACCTTGTGGCGCAGGCCCGGTCAGCAGCGGGTGCCCGGCGGCGGCACGGTCACGTCGACGAGGTAGGTCGCGCCGATGTCGTCGATGCACTTGTTGCCCTGGAACACCACCGTGTGCTGAGTTCCCTCGAACGTCACCAGCGTGCCGCCGAGTTGGCGCGCCAGGTCGACACCGGCCTGGTACGGGGTGGCCGGGTCATTGGTGGTCGACACCACCAGCGTCGGAGGCAGACCCTTCACGGAGATCTCGTGCGGCTTGCTGGTCGGCGGCACCGGCCAGAACGCACAGGTGCCCAGGGGCGCGTGCCCGGTGAACTCGCCGTAGCTCATGAACGGCGCCACCTCGCGGGCCCGGCGGTCCTCCTCGACGACGGTGGCCCGGTCGGTGATGGCCGGCTTGTCGACGCAGTTGACCGCGACCCGCGCATCGGTCGAATTGTTGTAGTGGCCGTTGGCATCTCGGCCCATGTAGAGGTCGGCCAGCGCCAGCATCACGTCGCCGTTGCCCTCTTTCAGCCCGGTCAGGCCGTCGGTCAGGTGCCGCCACAGATTCGGCGAGTACAGCGGCAGGATGGTGCCGACCGTGGCGTCGCTGTAGCTCAGCCCCCGCGGATCGCGGGTCTCGGCCGGATGCTGCACAAGCGGGTCGACCAGGCTCTTGTACACCTCGACGGACTTCGCCGGGTCCGTTCCCAGCGGGCAGTCGGGGCTCTTGGCGCAGTCGGCGGCGTAGTCGTCGAACGCCTTCTGGAACGCCGCGGCCTGGCGGATGTCTTCTTCCACGGGATCGGCATTGGGATCGACGGCGCCGTCGAGGATCATCGCGCGGACCTTGTCCGGGAACTGCTCGGCGTACGTCGCGCCGATGCGGGTGCCGTACGAGTAGCCCAGGTAGGTCAGCTTGTCGTCGCCGAGCGCGACCCGGATCGCATCCAGATCCTTGGCGACATTCTCGGTGCCGATGTTCTCCAGGAACTCGGTGCCCATCTTGTCGACGCAGCGCTGGACGAACTGCTTGGTCTCGTTCTCCAGGTGCTCGACGCCTTCGGGGGTGTATTCCACGGTGGGATCGGCGCGCAGCCGGTCGTTGTCCTCGTCGGAGTTGCACCACAGCGCGGGCGTCGAGGATCCGACGCCGCGCGGGTCGAAGCCGACGATGTCGAAGCGGGCCTTGACCGACTGCGGCAGGCCCGGAAGCAGGGAGACGGCCGAGTCCACCCCGGATTCGCCGGGGCCGCCGGGGTTGATCACCAGTGAGCCGATCTTCTGCCCCGTGGCCGGGAAGCGGATCATCGCCAGCCGCGCGACCTCGCCGTCGGGCTTGGAGTAGTTCACCGGCACCGACAGCATCCCGCATTCGGCGCTGTCGGGGATCTGCACGTGGTCACCCGAACCGGCGTTGCAGGGCAGCCATTGCACCGGCGTGCCGGGCCGCGGGACCGCGACCCGGGCCTGCCCGTCGACCACCTGGGTGCACCCCGCCGCGGCCAGCGCGGTGACCGCCAGCAGCGCGCCGAACCTGATCCTGAACGTCATGGCTGACCATGGTGCCATGGCGAGACATCGTCGCAGGCCGGGCCTGGTCCCCGGGTGTCGCGACACTATCGGGTAGCGGCGAGCAGTTCGTCGAGCGCCACGCGGAAGTCGTCGGCCATATCCCACAGGTCAGGCAGCAATTCCGGGCACGACATGATGCCGACGTCGAGCATGCCGCTCAACGACATCACGGTGATGTTGAGCCCGGATCCGTGGAAGATCGGACCCAGCGGGTACATCGCCTTGACCTCGCAGCCCAGTAGGTACAGCGACTCCTGGGGCCCGGGCACGTTGGAGATGACGAGGTTGTGCACCGGCTTGGCGCCGGACAGCCGACTGGCCGCGTAGACCCGCATCGCCGCACCGAACACCGCCGGCGCCGCGAACTGGGTCCAGTCCTGCAGCAGCGTCGCGCTGATCGCCGAGCTGTGTTGTTTGGCAACCGAATTCGAGGCAGCGATCGCCAACAGCCGTTCGGCCGGGTCCTCGATGTTGGTTTCGAGCTTGGAGAACATCCCCGACACCTGGTTACGCCCGGGCCGGTCGGACCGATCGTGCACCGACACCGGCACCATCGCGACCAGGGAGCTTTCGGGCAGCTCACCGCGGTCGCCGAGAAACGTGCGCAATACGCCGGACACCAGCGCCATCACCACGTCGTTGACCTTGACGTTGAAGTGGTTCTTGACGGTCTTGATGTCTTCGAGGTCCAACTGGGCGAACGCGACGCTGCGCTGACCGGTGATGTTGGTGTTGAACGCGGTTTTCGGCGCATTGAACGGGGCCGCCATCGCGCGGCCGCTGACGGCCCGGCGCACCGTGTCGATCACGGACGTCGCCGTGGCGGGCAGGACGTTGGCGAGCTTGAGCGGCCGGGTGGCGAACCTGAGCGCGCCGCTGATGGCGATCTCACTGCCGGTGGCGTCGCCGACCCCGTCCACCGGATCGGGTGGCGGTGCGTCCGCTTCGGTGGTGCACAACTGCGACATGAGGTTGGCCCCGGTCACCCCGTCGACGCCGGCGTGGTGGATCTTGGTCATCAGGGCCAGGCGGCCGCCGGACTGGGCGTCGGTGCCCGCCACGTTCTCGATGATCCACATCTCCCACAGCGGCCGGGTCCGGTCCAGCGGCAACGAGGCGATGTGGCCGCAGATCTCGGACAGCTCGGCGCGCCCACCGGGGGCGGGCAGCCCGATCCGATGCAGGTGCCGGTTGACGTCAAAGTCCTTGTCCTCCACCCATACCGGATGGTCGAGGTTGAACCGGCTGTCCGCCAGCTTCTCCCGGAAGTGCGGCATTGCCTTGATACGCAAGGAGAGTTCGTCACGCATGCGGTCGAAGGTGTAGCCGCCCGGCATGGTCGACGTGTCGAGTTCCAGTACCGAGCACACGTGCATCGGCTGCGCCGCGGTTTCGAGATAGAGGAAGCTGGCGTCGAGTCCACTGAGCCGTTGCATGCCGCCGATGTTAGGACTCCGCGCACCGACTGTGAGGAAATCCACTCAAACGCGGCTTTTGCCTTCATCTGCCGCAGTGGCAGACTTGTCGTGTCAGCCGAACCCGGGGACCGCAAAGGCGGCCTCGAGGATCGAACCGACCATCACAAGGGACGATGATGTCTGAACAGTCTGTTTATGGTGCCTCCGACTCTGCCGCGGACTCCGCGCCGGCCAAGCCACGTACCAAGGTCCGCACGCTAACGCTGCAGAAATGGAAGTCAGAAGGCCACAAGTGGTCGATGCTCACCTGTTACGACTACTCCAGCGCGCGGGTGTTCGACGACGCCGGCATTCCGGTGCTGCTCGTCGGCGACTCGGCGGCAAATGTGGTCTACGGCTACGACACCACCGTGCCGATCACCATCGATGAGCTGATCCCGTTGGCGCGTGCGGTGGTCAAGGGTGCCCCGCACGCCCTGGTCGTGGCCGACCTGCCGTTCGGCAGCTACGAATCCAGCCCGCAGCAGGCACTCGCGACGGCCACGCGCTTCATGAAGGAGACGGGCGCGCAGGCGGTCAAGCTCGAGGGCGGTGAGCGGATGGCGGATCAGATCGCGACGCTGAGCGCCGCGGGCATCCCCGTCGTCGCCCACATCGGGTTCACCCCGCAGAGCGTCAACGGCCTGGGCGGTTTCCGGGTTCAGGGCCGCGGTGACGCCGCTGACCAGACCATCCACGACGCCATCGCGGTGCAGGAAGCCGGCGCGATCGCGGTGGTGCTGGAGATGGTGCCCGCCGAGCTGGCCACCCAGATCACCGGCAAGCTGACCATCCCGACCGTCGGCATCGGCGCCGGCCCCAATTGCGATGCCCAGGTGCTGGTGTGGCAGGACATGGCCGGCCTCACCAGCGGCAAGACCGCCAAGTTCGTCAAGCGATTCGGCGATGTGGGCGGCGAACTGCATCGCGCGGCAGCGCAGTTCGCCGACGAGGTCGCGGCCGGGGTGTTCCCGGCCGAGGAGCACTCCTACTAGGCGAATTCGGCCCGGCGCTTGGCCAGGAACGCGTCGACACCCTCGCGGCCGTCGGCCGAGTTGGCCCGCTCGGCGATGAACCGGCCTTCGGCCGCCATCTGCTCTTCCAGGCTGTTCTTGAACGACGCCACCAGCAGCGCCTTGACGGCACCGTTGGATCCGCCGGACCCGGCCGCGACCTGCTCGGCGAGCTTCGCGGCCCGGGCCGCCAGTTCGTCGGCGGGGACCACCTCGGTGACCAGGCCCCAGTCCTGCGCCTCGGCGGCCGACAGCGTGCGGTTGGTCAGGATGAGTTCCTGGGCCCGGCGGAGTCCGACCAGCCGCGGCAGGTGGTACGAGGCGCTGCCGTCGGGGCTCAGGCCCACCTTGGTGTAGGCCATGGTGAAGGTGGCGGGTTCGGCGGCCAGCACCAGGTCACCGGCCACCGCGAGGCTGAACCCGGCGCCGGCGGCGGTGCCGTTGACCGCGGTGATCACCACGGCGTCCATGCGGGCGAATGAGGAGATGGCCTGGTGCAGGTCATCGGCGACGCCCTTGATGAAGCGGCCCCGGTCGGCAGCGGTGGCAAACGACTTCAGGTCGCCGCCCGCGCAGAAGAACCGGCCCGCGCCGGTCAGCACCACGGCCTTCGTTCCGGGAGTGTCGCATCGCCGTGCGGCGTCCGCCAGTTCTCGAGTCATGGTGTCGTTCATGCCATTTGCGGCGTCCGGGCGATTCAGCGTGATGTGCGCAACGGCACCGGACTGCTCGAACGAGATGGCTTCATAGGTGGGCTCGGTCACGCTCGGCAACTCTAGCGGGCCGGGGTCTCCGACGGTTGCACCCCCAGCCGGTCCGCGGTGGCCCTGACCAGCGGAGCGAAATCGCCGGTGAACCCGAGGATCCGCAGTGCTCCCTCCCCGATCACCCAGGGCTGCGCCGGCGTGCTCTCGACGTCGTCGGAGCGGCTGTTGGTCACCGATTCCACGAGCCGGAACGGCAGGTCAACGGCCGCTGGTGGGCCCGCGCATTCGGCGATCACCGCCGCCGACAGCCGCCGGTAGACCTCGCGCAGCTCGGCACGACGCCGACGGAACGGCTCGAACCGGTCGGTGCGCAGCTCGGGAAGCAGATACAGGGCGCCCAGATTCCACCGGCCGGCGCAGAGCTGGCGCGCGTCCGCGACCACGAGTGTGTGCAGGCGCTGAGCCGCCGGACCATCGCCGCCCAGCAGCTGGGTACCCAGCTGCAGCGCTTCGTCCACGGTTCCGGCCAGCAACGCGTCCAGGATGTCGTCCTTGGTCGCGAAATGGTGGTACAGCGAGGCCTGCCGCACGCCGACCTCGTCGGCGATCCGCCGCGTGGAGGTGCTGGCATAGCCGTGGTTGGTGAACAGCTCGGCGGCGGCATCGAGGATCTCCTCGCGCGCGGTGCTGCCCGGACGCCGCGGCCGCTCCAGCCGCGGGCGTCCGCGCCCGGCAGCGGTCGGATTGGACCCAGCCCCCATGTCAGCAACCCTAGGAGATGGCTTCGGCGGCGGCCTCCGGCGCGGTGAGGTCGTGCCAAGTCTTGATGCTGCTGTGACCAACGCACCGGTCGTGACGCCCACTCAGATGTGGCACGCTGGTCCCATCCGATCTTCCGGTGCACAGCGAAGGTGACTATGGCCCCCGGCACGCCCAAGACCGCCAGGTACACCGAAATCGAACGCAAGTTCGCGGTCACGGAGAACACCGTCTCCCCTTCGTTCGAGGGATTGTCGGCTGTCGCCGAGGTGGTCCGGTCCGGAGCCCAGCATCTCGACGCCGTCTACTTCGACACCCCGGATCGGGACTTGGCGGCGCATCGCATCACGCTGCGGCGCCGCACCGGCGGTAGCGACGCCGGCTGGCATCTCAAGCTCCCGGCCGGACCGGACACCCGCACCGAAGTCCGTGCCCCACTGGGCACGTCGACCGACACCGTGCCCGAGGATCTGCGCGACATCGTGCTCGCCATCGTCCGGGACCGCCCGCTCGCTCCGGTCGCCCGGATCAGCACCGAGCGCCGGGTCGAGGTGCTGCACGGGCCCGACGGGACGGCGCTGGCCGAGTTCTGCGATGACCGGGTCACCGCATCGGCCACCGGCCAGGAGACCGAGCAGCAAAGCTGGCGGGAGTGGGAGCTGGAGCTGCTGCCCGCCGATGTTCCCGACGACCTGATGGATCGGCTGGCCAACCGCCTCGCCGATGCCGGCGCCGAGCCGGCCGGGCATGGTTCGAAGCTGGCCAAGGTGCTCGGCACGGATACCACGCCGACGCCGGAGCCCCCGGCCGATCCGGTGCACCGGGCGATCGCCGAGCAGATCGGCGAGTTGCTGGTGTGGGACCGCGCGGTGCGCGCCGACGCCTACGACTCGGTGCATCAGATGAGGGTCACCACCCGCAAGCTCCGGAGCCTGCTGCAGGAGTCCAAGGACGCGTTCGGGCTCGACGACAACCACGGCTGGGTGCTCGACGAGCTGCGGGCGCTGGCGGCGGTGCTGGGCGTGGCGCGGGACGCCGAGGTTCTCGCCGAGCGATATCAGCGTGCCCTCGACGAGTTGCCCGCCGAGCTGGTCCGCGGACCGGTGCGGCAACGGCTGGTCGAGGGGGCCAACCGCCGCTACACCTCGGGCTGGCGACGTTCCCTGCTGGCCATGCGCTCGCAGCGCTACTTCCGGCTGCTGGACGCACTGGAGGAGCTCGTCAGCGCCGAGCCGCCGAAGTCCGCGGACGGCTCGCATGCCTCGGTGAACATCGACTCGGCGTACAAGCGGGTGCGCAAGGCCGCCAAGAACGCCGCGGCGGTGGCGGCCGACGATGTGAGCGCCGAGGAGAAGGACGAGGCGCTACACCGAATCCGCAAGGGCGCCAAGCGTCTTCGTTACACCGCGGCGGCCACCGGGGCGGCCAAGGTCTCCGATCGGGCCAAGACCATCCAGTCCCTGCTGGGCGACCATCAGGACAGTGTGGTGAGCAAGGCCCACCTGAGCACCCAGGCGGACGCCGCCTATGCGGCCGGCGAGGACACCTTCACCTACGGGCTGCTCTATCAGCAGGAGCACGACACCGCCCAGCAGTCCCGGGCGTCGTTGCAGGATGCGCTCAAGAAGCTGGACAAGGCGGTGCGCAAAGCCCACTAGGGGCTGGGGCGAACGAGTTGGCCTGTAAGCCGGATTCTGTCCTCCGTCGCCATCGCTGGCGTCGAAGCGGCGACCATCCATCTGGACACACCGTCGCCGGGTGCCTCAAGCGGCCTACCCGCAGGCTCGGGCGAGCAGCCCTCAGGCGCCTGCGCGGCCGCAACCAGGTTGCGGCCTTCTTGGCCTTGCTTCGGGTGGGGTTTGCCTAGCCACCCCGGTCACCCGGGATGCTGGTGCGCTCTTACCGCACCGTTTCACCCTTACCATTTCTGGCGGTCTGTTTTCTGTGGCACTTTCCCGCGAGTCACCTCGGATTGCCGTTAGCAATCACCCCGCTCTGTGAAGTCCGGACTTTCCTCGACCCCCGGTTTCCCGGATGCCGCGGCCGCCCGGCCAACTCGTTCGCGCTGATCACCGTACCCTTTATTTCATGACCCGGGTGCCACCTGCCCGATATTTGCTCCGAGCCAAGGACCTGGCCGACGCCCGCTACGCCGATCCGATCACGGTCGACGACCTGGCTGCCGCCGCCGGATTGTCCCGCGCGCATTTCAGCCGCATGTTCACCCGCACGTTCGGGGAGTCCCCGCGGTCCTACCTGCAAACGCGGCGTCTCGAGCGGGCCGCGGCCCTACTGCGCAACACCGACCGCTCGGTCGCCGACATCTGCGTGATGGTCGGCCTGCAGAGCGTGGGATCGTTCACCACAACCTTCGCCAAGGCGTATGGCAAGTCGCCGGCGGCCTACCGGGCCGGCCTGCCGCCCGCGGCGCTGCGGGCGCCGATACCCAGCTGCATCCTGGCCCGCGACACCCGGCCCCGCGTCGGCGCGAAAACAGCACACCGGGAGAAGACGGACGGCCAGGACCGGCCGTAGCGTCGGTGCCATGATGAAAATCGCCAGCACCCACCTGTGGGTCCACGATCAGGATGTCGCGCTGAAGTTCTGGACCGAGAAGGTGGGAATGGAAGTGCGCGAGGATGTTTCGCTACCCGACGCCGATGCCCCCTTCCGGTGGCTCACCGTCGGCCCACCCGGCCAGGACGACGTCACCATCGTGCTGATGGCGGTGCCCGGCCCGCCCATCATGGATGCCGATACCCGCAAGCAGGTCCTCGATCTGGCCGCAAAAGGCTTCGCCGGCACCGTGTTTCTCACCACCGACGACTGCCAGAAGAGCTATGAGGAGCTGGCCGCGCGCGGTGTCGAGTTCACCGAGGCTCCCCATCAGATGCCCTACGGCATCGACTCGGGATTCCGCGACCCGTCGGGCAACAGCATCAGGCTGACCCAGCGCACCGACTAAGCGGCGCGTGCGCACCGCGCGAACTCGATCGCGACCTTCAGCTCGGTCACGCTCTCGTACCTGTCGATCGGCCCCGGTGGAGGCGGCGCCGTCGACCGGTAGCACGCACCGGTGGGAGTCACGAATTCGGCCGTGTGGACCGCGTTCTCGTCTGCCGTCGTCACCGACCATCCGGGCGATTCTTTTGCGTAGTTGCACCGCTCGCACTCACCGAGACCGTTGAGCGCGCTCGTGGCTCCACCACGGGCGTGGGGTTGCGCGTGGTCGTGGTGGCGGATCGGGGCATCGCAGTACGGGGTCCGACACGTCTGGTCCCGCAGCCCGATGAATGTGGCCAGGCCCTTCGGGAACAGCCGCGCCCGCGACTCCATCGCCAGCAGCGCACCGGAGTTCGGGTGCCGGTAGAGCCGCCGCAGCGTCGCCCGCGAATGCTCGTCGGTAGCCGCATCTCTCACCAGGTTGCGGGCGACTGCCGCGGGCACGGGCCCGTAACCTTCCACTACGGCCGGGCTCTCGTCGTCGGCCAACAAGGTCTGGTCGGACAGCAACAAGTTGACCGCCACGGGTTCAGGCACCCCGGCGGGACGACCGGTCACCCGCTCGACCACGGTGTCGGCCATCACCTGACCTCGAGTGCGGCCGTCGAACGTCGTGTCAGCGGTCCGCTTGAGCGCCGCATACACGCCGACGCCCTTCTGGACCGGCAACAGCACCGTCACCCGCGCCATGCAGTCCGGCGCCGGCCGGATCCAGACATTTCGGTCCTCCGGCGCCTTGGCGGCCCGATCGACGACCGCCTGCGGATCCAGGCGATACGCGATCTTCTTGGCCTCCGCCTCGATCCGCTTGTCACCCAGGCCGTCGAGTTTCGTGACGTCACCACACATCTCGGCATCCAGCGCCTGCCGATCCTCGACCGACAGGCACGCCGACTCCCGCACGATCAACGTCGCCCGCCATTCGGACAGCACGCCGGACTCCAGCGCCGCGAGCGTGTGCGGCATCTCGTACACGAGCGCCTTGGCGAACCCCAGATGCCGACTCCCACATGTCGGCGAGTCATGACGGGCCAGTGCGATCTCCGAAGCGACCCCACGACCTCGCTTGGCCCTCGGCACTCCGGCTGCCGCCTCGTCGGCCCGACGCTTGGCGTCCAACAGGGCCGCGCACCGGGCCTGCCCGGCGGCGGCGGCCGACTTGGCGCGCTCGAGTTCCTCGATGCGCCGATGCAGCGCCGCCTCGTCAGCATCCGGGTTGACCTGCGCCAATCCCGTGATATCGAACATACGTGCGACTATGCCACACCGGTATGACAAGCCAGGCCTACCCCAGTCGCCGCAGCACCATCACGTTGTCGATCAGCGTGCCGCTCTGGCCGTCGGGCCCGGTTGCCTCCCGCTCGTCGGTTCCCACCCGGACGCGTTCCCATTGACTCTCGTCGAGATCGAGAGAATCAACGACGGAGTCCGCGCTGGGGAACTCGAACTTGCGGACGTGCTCGGGGGCCCAGGGCGGCGCGGCACCATGGTCGACGATGACCAGCCGACCGCCTTCGGCCACCGCACCGGCCGCACGGCGCAGCAGGCCGGCACGGTCCATGGCGATCGGCGACTGCAGGAACTGGGCCGACACCAGGTCGAAGCGTCCGTCGGGAAGGCTCTCGGACAGATCGTGGCGCTCGAAGGTGATCCGGTCCGCCACACCCCGTTCCTGGGCCTCGCCGGCGGCCCGCGCGAGCGCGGTGTCCGAAACATCCACCGCCGTCACCTGCCAGCCGTGTTCGGCCAGCCAGACGGCATCGCCGCCCTCACCACAGCCGAGATCCAGCGCCCGGCCGGCGGGCAGATCGGCGGCGATCTTGGCCAACTGCGCGTTGACCCGTCCGCTCCAGATGCGGCCGCGCTGGCCGTAGTGGCGTTCCCAGTACTGCGCGGTGACGGCAGTCTGGGTGGGCCAGGGCGGGACCGGAAGTCCGACGTCCTCCCCGAGCAGGTACTGCACCACCGCCGCGCCCGCCTGGCTGCCCGATGCCACCGCCGCAGCCACCTGCGGCATCTGGGCACTGAGGTCGCCCGCGGCGAACACGCCGGGCACCGAGGTGCGCAGGAACGCATCGACGACGAGGGCGTCGGCGGCGATCGGCCCGGGCGCCGAGACCGCACCGAGTTGCGCCGCCAGTGCCGAGCGTTGATGCAGCGTGGCGGCGACCAGCGCACCGCGCCGGGCCAGCCGGGTGCCATCGGTGAACTCCACGGCCCCCAATTCGCCGTCCTGAGAGACGAATTGGGCGATCGGACGCTCGTCGATATCGATCCCGGCGGCATCGAGCTTCTTGGCCTGCGCCTCGTCGAGCCCGCCGTCCCCGTTGGTGAGCACCACGAGATCTTCTGTCCACCCGCGCAGCAGCAGCGCCGAGTGCACCGCACGGTCGCCCTGTGCGATCACCGCCAGCGGGGCGTCGCGCAGCTCCCACCCGTGACAGAACGGGCAGTGGAAGACCGAACCTCCCCAAAGCCCTTCGAGGCCAGGAATCTTCGGCGCCCGATATTCCATCCCGGTGGCCAGCAGCACCGTCCTCGCGTGCTCGCGGGTTCCGTCCCCCAGCTCGAGGACGAAACCCGCCTCCCCGCGTACGACGTCACCGGAGCGCACCTCCACCGTGGGGTAGGCGGCCAGCTCGTCGCGGCCCGCCGCGTAGAGCTCGGCGGGCGGTCGGCCGTCACTGCCCAGCAGACCGCCGATCCCGTGCGCGGCCAGGTTGCTCTGCTGCCCCGCATCGATCAGCAGCACGCGCCTCCGGGCCCGGCCCAGGACCAGCGCCGCGCTCAACCCGGCGGCTCCGCCGCCGACGACTATGCAATCCCATGACTTGTCCAAAGCCTCGAAGTCCATGGCTTCGAGCTTGCCGAACCACCCGCCGAAATGCCAAGCTAATTTGCCATGCAGGCAAACGCCGACGACTCCGCCGACATCGACGCCCTGGTCCGGCGCCGTTTACGGGAGTTACGGGCACAACGCGGGCTCACCCTGGATGACGTGGCTCGACGGGCCCAGATCGACATCTCGACGCTGAGCCGGTTGGAATCGGGCAAGCGCCGCCTGGCGCTGGACCACCTGCCCCGCCTGGCCACCGCACTGTCGGTGACCACCGACGAGTTGCTGCGTCCTCCGCAAGCCGAGGATCCCCGGGTCACCGGCAGCTCCCACACCCACCACGACATCACTTACTGGCCACTGACCCGCCACGGTCCGGCGGCCGGCTTGCACGCCTACAAGATCCGGATCAGCGCCAAACGCCGCAAGCCACCGACCGAGTTCCCGGTGCACGAGGGACGCGATTGGATGTACGTGCTGTCCGGACAACTGCGACTGATCCTCGGCGACCAGGACTTCGTGGTGAATCCCGGTGAGGCGGTGGAGTTCTCGACGTGGACGCCGCACTGGTTCGGCGTCGTCGACGGCCCGGTCGAGGCGGTCACCATATTCGGCCCGCACGGCGAACAGCTACACCTGCACGACTGACCTACAGATAGGCGGTCTGGTTCACCAACCGGACCGACGACCCTCCGTCGCCGTAGAACTCGGCGATGGACAGCGAGGCAAGGTCAAGGTGCAGCCGGTACAGGATGCCCTCGCCGGCATCCAGTGCCAGCCGCAGGATGGTCTTGATCGGCGTCACGTGGGAGACGACCAGAACCGTTGCCGCGCCATACTCCTCGATGATCCGGTCACGCGCCCGGCCTACCCGGTGCGCGACCGCGTCGAAGCTCTCGCCCCCGGGCGGTTCGACGCTGGTGTCCCGCAGCCAGCGCCGGTGCAGTTCCGGATCCCGTTGCGCGGCTTCGGCGAACGTCAACCCTTCCCAGGCACCGAAATCCGTCTCGATCAGGTCGTCATCAACCCGGACGTCGACGCCGAGCGCCTTGGCCGCGGCCGTCGCCGTGTCGTAGGCCCGCTCCAACGGGGAGGTGATCACCGCGGCCACGCCCCCACGCGCCGCGAGGTAACGCGCGGCGGCATCGGCCTGCCTACGTCCTTCCTCGGTCAGCGCGGGGTTGCCGCGGCCCGAATATCGCCTGGCGACCGACAATTGGGTCTGGCCGTGGCGTAACAGCAACAGCCGGGTGGGTGCCCCGGTGGCACCGGTCCAGCCGGGTGCGGACAGGGTCGGCTTCTCGGCCGCGACGGGTTCCCCGGGCAATTCGGCCACCGGCGTCTCACTCACGATCCCAGCGGCCGCATCCATGGCCTCGTTGGCCAACCGATCGGCATGGCTGTTGCGCGCCCGCGGAATCCACGTGTAGCTGACCCGGTCGAAACCCGCAGCCAAGTCAGCGGCCTCGCGCTGCAACTCGATCAAGTCGGGATGCTTGACGCGCCAGCGACCCGACATCTGTTCGATCACCAGCTTGGAATCCATCGACACCGCCACCTCGGTGGCGCCGAGTTCGGTGGCAGCCGCCAAACCCGCTATCAGCCCGCGGTATTCGGCGACGTTGTTGGTCGCGCGGCCGATTGCCTCCTTGCGTTCGGCCAGCACCACGTCATGATCGGTGTCGAACACCACGGCGCCGTAGCCTGCCGGCCCGGGATTGCCCCGGGATCCGCCGTCGGCCTCGACGAGCAGTTTCATGGTTTGACCCGCAACAGGATCGCCCCGCATTCGGGGCAGCGCAGCACGTCGTCCTCGGCAGCCGCGGCGATCCGGGCGCTCTCACCGCGGTCGATCTCGATACGGCAGGCCCCGCAGCGTCGCCCCTGCAGCAAGCCGGCCCCCGCGCCGCCGCGTGCCCGCTGCCGCTCGTAGAGGCCGACGAGTTCGGGATCGATGATGCTCACCAGCCCGTCTCGGCGGGTGGTGGCCTGATGGCGGGACTGGTCGATCTCCACCAGCGCGGCGTCGCGGGCCTGCTGCGCCGCCGACAAGGCGGTCTGCAGGTCGTCGATGCGCTGCAAGGCTTCGGCCTGCCGGCCCGCCAATTCCTCGCGGCGCTCCATGATCTCCAGCAGCGAGTCCTCCAGGCTGGCCTGCCTGCGCTCCAATGTCTCCAGCTCGTGCTGGATCTCGGCGACCTGTTTGGCGCCCACCGTGCCCCCGTCGATCAGTGCGCGGTCACGGTCCTCACGCTGGCGCACCGAATCGATTTCGCTTTCGAGCTTGGCCACTTGGGCATCCAGATCTTCCAGCGCGATGCCCAGGACGGCCAGTCCGTCGTTGGCCGCGGCGTGCTCGGCCTGGGCCTCGTCCACCTGCTTCTGCTCGGCCAGGTTCTTGGCGCGATGCTCGATGCGCCCGAGTTCGGCATCGACCTCGGTCAGCGCGAGAAGCGAACGTTGTTGTTTTACTTCGGCTTTCATGCCCTGACTTTCATGTAGCGACTGGTTGTTACTGCGTTCATTGGTTTGTGCGTCAGCACTCGACATTCCACGGATCGGTGCGCACCGACGACACCCGCACGCCCAGGGCGTCACCGAACTGCCGGCGCAGCACCTCGGCGGCCTGGGCGCACCACGGGAATTCACTGGCCCAGTGCGCCACGTCGACCAGCGCGACCGGTGAGGCCCGGCGATGTTCGTCGGCGGGGTGATGGCGCAGATCCGACGTGACGTAGGCCTGTACGCCGGCGCGGGCCACCGCACCCAGCAGTGAATCGCCCGCTCCCCCGCACACCGCGACTCGCGACACCATGACGTCGGGGTCCCCCGACGTTCGTACGCCCCACGAGGTGGCCGGCAGCGCCGCGCGGACCCGGGAAGCGAAGGTCGACAACGGTTCCGGGCGGTCCAGCGTGCCGATCCGCCCGATTCCCACCTCACCGGGGATCGGTGCCAGTGCAATGATGTCGAAGGCCGGTTCCTCGTAGGGATGTGCCGATCGCAGCGCGGCCAGGATGCCGGCCCGCAGGCGCGACGGCGCGATCATCTCCACCCGGTCCTCGGCCACCTGCTCGACGGTCCCGACCTCACCGATGGCCGGGGCGGCCCCGTCGTGGGGCAGGAACTGGCCGGTTCCGGCCACGCTCCAGCTGCAGTGCGAGTAGTCGCCGATGCGCCCGGCCCCGGCGGCGAACATCGCCTCGGCCACCGCGGCCGCGTCCGTTCCCGGTACGAACACCACCCATTTGTCCAGGTCCGGTCCCGGTGTCGCGGGCGACAGCACACCCTCGACCGTCAGGCCGAGCGACGCGGCCAGCGCATCGGATACCCCGGGTGAGGCCGAGTCGGCGTTGGTGTGCGCGGTGAACAGGGACCGTCCGGTGCGGATGAGCCGGTGGATCAGCGCGCCCTTGGCGGTACTGGCCGCGACGGTGTCCACCCCGCGCAGCAGCAGCGGGTGGTGGGCCAGCAGCAGCCCACGTTCGGGCACCTCGTCGATCACGGCCTCGGTCGCGTCGACCGCGATCGTCACTGATTCGACGGCTTCGTCGGGGTCGCCGCACACCAACCCGACCGAGTCCCAATCGTGGGCCAGGTGCGGCGGGTATGCCGCGTCCAGTGCGGCGATCACGTCGGCCAGTTTGATCCCGGCCGGTCGCGCGCTCATTGCAGTACCTCCGTCATGGCGTCGATAAGGGCCGGCCATTCCGGCCGCACCGCAGCACGCAGGTAATTCTCCGGCAGGCCCACGAAAGTATCGCAACGGCGTACCGCGATGCCTTTGCTTTCCAGATGTTTTCGCATCAGCGCCGCGTCGGGCACGGTGAACAGCACAAATGGCGCCTCGCCGGCCGCCACGTCCAGCCCGAGTCCCCTGAGCCCGGCGGCCATCGCGGCGCGCAGTTCGGCCAGCCGGCGGGCCCCGGCGCCGGCCTCGGCCACGGCCTCCGGACTGCTGGCCGCGGCGATCGCTTCCAGTTGCAGCGTCCCCAGCGGCCAGTGCGGGCGCGGCGCGGTGAGCCGGGCCAGCACGTCCGGTGCACCGAGGGCATATCCCACCCGGAGCCCGGCCAACGCCCAGGTCTTGGTCAGACTGCGCAGCACCAGCACGTCGGGCAGCGAGTCGCCGGCCAGCGTCTCGGCCTCGCCGGGAATGGCGTCGGCGAAGGCCTCGTCGACCACCACGAGGCGGCCCGGCCGACGCAGCGCCAGGATGTCCTCGCGTCGGTGCAACACCCCGGTCGGATTGGTCGGGTTGCCGATCACCACCAGGTCCGCCCCGTCCGGTACCGCGACGCCCGGCAGGGTGAACGGCGGCGGCAGCACCACGTGCTCGATCGGCACGCCCGCTGCCTCCAGCACCGCCTCGGGTTCGGTGAACGACGGCGCCACCAGGGCAGCCAGCCTCGGCCGCAACCCGGCCAGCAGGGCGAACCCTTCCGCCCCACCCGCCAGCAGGGCCACCTCGCCCTCGCGCCGCCCGTGCCGCGCCGCGACCGCCTCGACGGCCCGGCGCTGATCGGCGTCGCTCGGGTAGCTGCCCAGATCGGGTAGCCGGGCGGCCAGCCGATCGGTCAGCCAGGCCGGCGGGCCACCGGGACGGACGTTGACCGCGAAGTCCAGCATGCCCGGCAATGCGGCCTGGTCGCCGTGGTAGCGGGCCCCGGAACGGGCTGGATTTGGCACATCACGACCCTAGTGGTCCTTGATCCCCGACTGGCCATCCGGAGGAGTGCCCGCGGCATACGGGAGAATGGGCACGTGACTGACACGCTGGAACTCACCCGACCGCAGCTGGTGCTGTTCGACCTCGACGGCACCCTGACCGATTCGGCGGCCGGAATCGTGTCGAGTTTCCGCCATGCCCTGGCCCACGTGGGTGCCGGTGTCCCGGACGGTGACCTGGCCGGACGCATCGTCGGCCCGCCGATGCACGAGACGTTGCAGGCGTTGAGTCTGGGTGCGACGAGCTTCGACGCCAACGCGGCGATCGCGGCCTACCGCGCCGACTACACGAGCCGCGGATGGGCGATGAACAGCCTGTTCGACGGTGTCGATGCCCTACTGGCCGACCTGCAGGCGGCGGGGATCCGGCTGGCGGTGGCCACCTCGAAGGCCGAGCCGACGGCCCGGCGCATCCTCGAGCACTTCGGTCTCGACGGCTATTTCGAGGTGATCGCCGGGGCCAGCCCCGACGGCACCCGGGCGGCCAAGGCCGACGTGGTCGCCTACGCCCTGGCCCAGTTGCAGCCCCTGCCGCAGCGGGTGCTGATGGTCGGTGACCGGATGCACGATGTCGAGGGGGCGGCCGAGCACGGGATCAACACCGTGGTGGTCGGCTGGGGCTACGGCGCGGCCGACTTCACCGGCCCCACCGCGGTGAGCGCGCACGCCCACGTCGCAACCGTCGCAGCGCTTCGGGAGGTGCTCGGTGTCTGAACCACTCCACGTCACGTTCGTGTGCTCGGGCAACATCTGCCGGTCGCCGATGGCCGAGAAGATATTCGCCCACCAGATCAGCGAACGCGGACTGGCCGACGTGGTCCGGGTGACCAGCGGCGGCACCGGCGGCTGGCATGCCGGTGACGGCGCCGACGACCGTGCCTGTGTGGTGTTGCGGGAGCGCGGCTATCCCAGCGATCACGTGGCCGCCCAGGTGTGCGACGACCATCTGGGCGCCGATCTGGTGATCGCGCTGGGCCGCAATCACCTGCGCATCCTGACCGATCTGGGGGTGTTGCCCGATCGGCTGCGGATGCTGCGGTCGTTCGATCCGCGCTCGGGCGCGCACGCCCTCGATGTCGAGGACCCGTACTACGGCGCCAAGTCCGACTTCGAGGACGTGTTCACCGTGATCGAGGCGTCGCTGCCGGGGCTGCACGCCTGGGTCGACGAGGCTCTGGCCGCGCGAGGGATCCTGGCCCGATGAAGCGGCTGACCTTCCTGTTCCGGCCCCAGTGGGTCGCGCTGTTCATCGTGGTGGCCGCGTTCGCCTACCTGTGCTTCACCGTGCTCGCGCCGTGGCAGCTGGGCAAGAACACCAAGACCTCGCGGGAGAACAACCAGATCAGCCACTCCCTGCAGGCCGATCCCGTCCCGGTGACCACGCTTCTGCCCCAACAGGATTCGTCGGCACCCGACTCGCAGTGGCAACGTGTCACCGCCACCGGCCACTACCTGCCCAAGGCGGAGGTGCTGGTGCGGCTGCGGGTGGTCGACGGCGAACCGGCCTTCGAGGTGCTCACCCCGTTCGCCGTCGACGGCGGGCCGACGGTACTGGTCAATCGCGGCTTCATCACCCCGATCGACGGGAACAAGGTGCCCGAGTTCGCGGCCCCGCCGACCGGTCCGGTGACGATCACCGCCCGCCTGCGCGACGCGGAGGCCCGCGTCCCGGGCAAGGAGCCGTTCCGCGGCGACGAGGGCGCCCAACAGGTGTACTCGATCAACCCCGAGCAGATCTCGACGCTCACCGGCGTGCCGCTGACGCAGTCGTATCTGCAACTGGTGGGCGGTCAACCGGGTGGGCTCGGCGAGATCTCCCTACCCCATCTCGACGCCGGGCCGTTCCTGTCATACGGCATCCAATGGATCGCCTTCGGCATCGTCGCCCCGCTCGGGTTGGGCTACTTCGTGTACGCCGAGATCCAGCAGCGCCGGCGGGAACGCTCGGCCGCCCGGGCCGAATCCGCCGAGCCGGCCAGGGAACTCACCGGCGAGGAGAAGATCGCCGACCGCTACGGCAAGCGACGCTGAGGACCACCGCGACCACGGCCGCGCCGGCCTGCACCGCGCGCGACAGCCGGACCGTGCGGGCCACGTCGGGCACCTCGGGGATGCGTCCGTCGCCCAGGGTGGGACGGATCTCGAGCTGGTGCGCGTACTGCGTCGGGCCACCCAGCCGCACCCCCAGCGCCCCGGCGAACGACGCCTCGGCCACCCCGGCATTCGGGCTGGGGTGACGGGCCGCGTCCCGCCGCCACGCCCGCGCCGCCGCCCGCGGTGATCCATCCACCACCGGTGCACACAGCACGGCCAGCAGACCGGTCAGCCGGGCCGGAATGTAATTGAGCACATCGTCGAATCTCGCTGCGGCCCAACCGAAGCGGTGATACCGCGGCGACCGGTGCCCGATCATCGCGTCCAGGGTGTTGGCACCCCGGTACACCAGCACGCCGGGAACCCCGCCGAACGCCGCCCAGAACAACGGCGCCACCTGCGCATCGGAGGTGTTTTCGGCCAACGATTCCACCGTGGCCCGGGTCAGGCCCGCGGCGTCCAGGGCCGCCGGGTCCCGCCCGCACAGGGAGGGCAGCAGGGCACGGGCCGCGGGCATGTCGTCGGCGGCGAGCAGCGTGGCCATCCGGGCACCGACCCGGTTCAGGGAGGTGCCCCCGAGCGCGACGTACGTGGCCACGGCCGTCACCATCGTGCGATTGCCCCGTCCGGCGGCCCAGCCCAGTCCTGCCAGACCGCCCAGCAGCAGTGTCGTGTGCAGCATCCCCGCGCCGCGGTGGTCGGCATAGGTGAGCTTCTCCAACCGTGTTGCGGCAATGCCGAACCCGGCCACCGGATGCCCGCGCCGCGGATCGGCCAGCAGCAGGTCGGCCAGGAACCCGACGGCGATGCCGATGGCCCGGTCGTGCCTGATGGACCGGCCCGCCGGGCGGCTTCTGCGCGCAAACACCCCGGCAGCGTCTCACAGGTGGTCTACTCGAATTCATGAGGCTGGGTCCCCCTCGACACCCGCGGCGGGTCACCGATCTGCTCAACCCCGCGGCGGCGCTGCTGCCGGCGGCCAACGTCATCATGCAGTTGGCCACCCCCGGCGTGGGGTACGGCGTCCTGGAGAGCCCGGTGGACAGTGGCAACGTCTACAAGCACCCGTTCAAGCGGGCCCGCACCACTGGCACCTACCTGGCCGCGGCCACCATGGGCACCGACGCCGACCGCGCCCTGTTGCGTACCCAGATCGACCGGGTGCACGCGCAGGTGCGTTCGACCGGGGAAAGCCCGGTGTCCTACAACGCTTTCGATCCTAAGCTGCAGTTGTGGGTGGCGGCCTGCCTGTACCGCTACTACATCGACATGCACGAGTTCCTCTACGGCCCGCTCGACGCGGAATCTGCCGACGCGGTCTATGCCGATGCCCGCACGCTGGGCACCACGCTCCAGGTGCGCGACGACATGTGGCCGGCCGACCGGGACGCGTTCGATGCCTACTGGAAACAGTCACTGCAGGATCTGCGGATCGATCCACCGGTGCGGGAGCATCTGCACGGCGTCGCCGCGATGGCGTTCCTGCCCGCCCCGCTGCGGTTGTTGGCCGGCCGGTTCAACCTGTTCGCCACCACCGGGTTCCTGCCCGCGGAGTTCCGCCGCCACATGCGGATGAGTTGGACGGCCGATCAGCAGCGGCGCTTCGAGTGGTTGCTGAGCGGCCTGCGGCTCGCCGATCGCGTGATCCCACACGAGGTGTGGGTGCTGGGTTATCAGCTCTACCTGTGGGACATGCGGATCCGCGATCGCCGCGGCAAGCGGGTGGTCTGATCGGCTGGTGCCGGGTTCGCGGTTATGATCCGTCGCGGAGGTCCCTTTGAAAGACGCCATTGTCCTGGTTGCCGTTTCGCTGGCAATCGGATTCGCGCTCGGCGGCCTTAAGTCATCCGGCCCACCGGTCGCCGCCCCTGAAACACCGGCCCCGCCGCCGCCCAAACCGGGCATCTACACCGTCACCGAGAAGTCGGCGAGCGACGCCTGGGAGCCCTACGACTGGACGCTGTCGGACTGCGGCCCGAAGTGCCTGCGCGTGCTCGCACCCGTGTCCGAAGGTTCGTGGCAGATGGATCTGGCGTGGAACCCCGCCGCCGATCGGCACAAGGGCGCCTGGGTCGGTGAGCGAACCAATCCCGGCCTGCGCTGCCAGATCGGTAGCCCCGACGAGTACAAGACGGGCCCGGTCCCGCTGAAGTACGTCATCAGGGCCGATCTCACTGGATTCGTCAACATGAAGTTCTCGCCGGAGAACCCGTCTTGTTCAGGCGACACCGTGATGCGCGGACGCGAGCTGGCGCTGGAGCGAGCGAAGTCGGTGTGGTCCTAGGACCATGGATTTGATGGTGGGCGCGTAGATGCCCAGGGCAGCGAACCTCGTCTTGCCGCACTCTCGGCACAACGGCGGTTGCCAGACCGCGCGTGCTCGTGTCGGCGATGGTGCCCATCAACATCGTCGAGTAAGGGTCAGACTCGGGATCTCTCGGGCAGCTCATGGTCAGGCACGGACGTACCCAGAGTTCGCAGCAGCGCCAGCGCCCGTTCCGAGGGTGACCCCGCGACGGTGGTGACCACGACCAGATTCTGACCGGGCGAGCGGGTGATGGCCAGCGTCTGCTGGGTGACAGTCAGGGCGCCTACCACGGGATGGTGCAAGTCGTAGGACGCCGCGTCACAGGGGGTGATCCGATGATCGCCCCACATGGTGACGAACTCCGGGCTCTTCATCGTCAGCTCACCGATGAGAGCCGCAAGATCCCGGTCGTCCGGATACCGCCCCACGGCGATGCGCAGATTGCCCACCACTGCCCGGGCCTTGCGTCGCCAGTCCGCGTACAGCTCGCGCTTGTGTTCGTCCAGGAACACCATCCGGCTGATGTTGGGCCGGTTCCTCACGTCGTCTACGGCAGCCCGATCCACGTGTCCAGCCAGCAGCGCATGCCCCAGGTGGTTCCAAGCCAAGACATCGGTGCGCCGGCCCAGAACCAGCGCCGGCGTCCCGTCGAGCGCGCGCATCAGGTCCCGCGTCTCGTCGCTCACCTTTTCGGGCCGCGGGCGCCGCGGCCGAGGTGCCCGTCGAGCCGCCCCGGCCAACCGTTCGAGGTGTTCACGCTCGTGCGTATCTAGTTGTAGTGCACCGGCAATCGCCTCAAGGACCTCAGGTGACGCGCCGCGGGAGATCCCCTGCTCGAGCCGCGTGTAATAAGACACACTGACTCCCGCCAGGTGCGCCACCTCATCGCGACGCAGACCCTGCACCCGCCGGCGCCCACCGAAGTCCGGCACACCGATGTCCTCGGGTCGGGTACGTGCGCGCCGCGCCTGCAGAAATTCTCCGAGTGGCCCAGGTCCGTCCATCGTTCCAGTATCCGTGCGCTGTGGAACCCAGCCACCCCCTGCCAGGGATAGGACCGACGAGGTGTAGCTGCCCACCGCTCCCGTCCACAGACTCGTGTGAGCAACACCGATGATCGAGGGAGTCACATGGAACAGATCGAATTGGGCGACGTCACCGTCACCCGCGTCAAGGAGTACTACGGCTCCGTGCAAATGGGGCCCGCAGATTTCTTTCCGGACAGCACCCGCCACGACTGGGAAGCCAACAAGCATTGGCTGGCCCCCGATTTCTGGGATCCCGGCACCGATCAGTGCATCTCGGCGATCCAGACCTGGGTGCTGCGCAGCGAGGGCCGGACCATCCTGGTCGACACCGGTGTCGGCAACCACAAGGAGCGGCCGCACGTCCCGGTATGGAACCACCTCGACACCGCGTTCCTCGACAATCTGGCCGCCGCAGGTGTTGCGCCCGAAGACGTCGACGTGGTGATCAATACCCATCTACACATCGACCACGTGGGCTGGAACACCCGTCTGGACGGTTCAACGTGGGTGCCCACCTTCCCGAATGCGACCTATCTGATGTCGCAACGCGATTTCGAGTTCTGGGACCCGGCCAATGTTCACAAACCCGCCGCCAGCCGCGGAAGTATGAACGTGTTCGAAGACAGCGTCACCCCGGTCCACCAAGCCGGGTTGACCCATCTTTGGGACGAGGCCTACCAGATCGACAAGAATCTGCGGCTGGACCTCGCGCCCGGACACACACCCGGATCGTCAGTCTTGACAGTGGAATCCGGCGGAGACCGAGCCGTGTTCGTCGGCGATCTCATCCATACCCCGCTGCAGATCGTCACACCACAGACCAACAGTTGCTTCTGCGAAGACCCCACGGAATCACGCAACACCAGGCACAAGCTGCTGGGCCGCGCCAGCGACGACAATGCGCTGCTGTTCCCGGCACACCTCGGCGGCCACGGCGCTGTTGAAGTGGTCCGCGACGGCTCCAGTTTCGCGATCAAGGGATGGGCCGGCTTCGCCCGTATCCGCTGATACCGATCACCACAGGAGAACCCTTGTCTCAGAACAACACAACCGTCGTCCGAACCCGTTACGGAGCGGTGTGCGGCATCCGCGACCACAGCGGCGAGCGCTACCGCGCGATCCCCTATGCCGCCACCCCGACTGGAGCCGGCCGCTTCGCTCCGCCGGCACCACATCCGGGTTGGGACGGCGTCCGGGACGCGACAGGTCACGGTGCGACGGCGCCGCAGCCGGTCCGCGACTTCGGCGCACTGGACATGCGGCCGTATTTCGGCCCGGGTTGGGTGCGTGGCGCGGATTATCTGACGCTCGACGTGCACACTCCCGCCGCCGATGACGCGGCGCGACCGGTGATGATCTTCGTCCACGGCGGCGGATTCGTCACCGGGTCATCGCAGGCCGCGCTGTACGACGGCCGGGCATTCACCCGTGACGGCGTCGTGCTCGTCACCCTCAACTATCGCTTGGGGATCGCCGGGTTCCTCGATATCCCGGGAGCGCCGCGCAACCGCGGGCTGCTCGACGTGCTGGCCGCGCTGAGGTGGGTCCGCGACTCGATCAGCACCTTCGGTGGTGATCCCGGAAACGTAACGCTGTTCGGCCAATCCGCCGGCGCCACCTTGGTGGGAGCCCTGCTCGCCACACCGGAGGCCACCGGGTTGTTCCACCGGGCTGTCATGCAGAGCGGTAGCGGCACAGGTGCGTTCACACCTGAGCAGGCTGCCCGAGTCACTCACGCTGCGGCCGTCCGGTTGAGTGCACAGCCCACCGTGGACGGGCTGGCAGGCATTCCCGATGAACAGTTCATCGCCGTGCTGCCCACGCTGGCAGGTATTGATCTGCGTACCGCCACCGCCACCGACCCACTGGTGGGCCTGAGCCCATTCAGCCTCGTCCTGGACAGGCAGCCCGCCGATGCATTGGCGCACGGTCCGGCGGCCGATGTCGCTCTGCTCATCGGTACCAATACCGAAGAGGGCAACCTCTATCTCGTCCCCCAGCGCATCTTCGAGACGTCCGGGCACGCTGATGTCGTGGCCGTGGCAGCGCAGAGCCATCTGGCCCCTGAGACCGCTGTGCGGGCCCTGGTCACCCGCCTGCCGGCTGCCACGCACGGCGAGCTGCGCTCGGCCCTGCTCGGCGAGGCGCTTTTCGGCGCCGGCTCCGCCCTGATCGCCCGGGCGCACTCGCTGATCTCGGCACGTGGAACCTATGTCTATCGTTTCGGATTCCGATCGACAGCGCTGGGCGGCAAACTGGGCGCGGCGCACACCGTGGAGCTTCCCTTTGTCTTCGACATCGCCGATTCGCCGTGGCTGCACGGGACGACGGGTCTGCTGGGGCCCGATGCCGTTCCGAATGGGCTTGCCGACGAAATGCACCGTTCCTGGATCTCGTTTGCCCGCAATGGTTCTCCAGGTTGGAACGCGCACCGTGAGCCAACCGGCGTGATCAAGCACTTCGGGTACTGATGCCCTGCCGGCCTTCGCCTGTGCACCCTGTCGCTTCCGCGTCAGCACTGATTACCGATGGTCCGGAATGGAACTTCCGCCGGCTGGGCACACCAAGCCGGACGCTGTCGTTCGCACATCGACATGCGTCCGGCCGGCGTGCTGAAACATCAGGCTGGGGCGGCGCCACTCACGACCACCCTCACCGACAACAGTTGCAGGATCTGGCAAATCGTCCCGACAACGACCCATGGAGTCGAGCACGTCGGCGGATCCACCCGCGAGAAAATGGGGACGCTGACCTCACTGTCTCATGACACCCGGCCTGTCATAGTGCGACTCGGAAGACTTGGAATTCGACGACTGGTCCGGGTTGGATGCGTCCTTGTCCGACGAAGATGGTTTGGTTGACCCAGGCGTATTTGGGGTCTCCGGATTCCAGTCGTGGGGTGGTGACGAAGTAGTGGTCGCCGAAGTCGGTGCCACTGCTGGCGCCGCCGAGGGCTCCTGCGGCGGCTTCGTTGACTTCGACCAGGCCTTGGTAGCTCATGTAGATGACGGCGCCGTCGTCGGTGTAGAACTGGGCGCGCACATCGAGTCGGCCGTAGCCGTCCTCGCCGGCCAGTAGCCAGTCTCCGCCGCCGGGGGCGGCGGTGCCGCTGAATCGGTTTCCGGTGACTTTTCCTCCGGTGACGGCGAGGACTTGGCGTAGTCCGTAAGGGCCTGGGCCGACGATCTGGGGTTCGGCGAGCTCTGCGGTGTAGCTGAACTCCGGCTCCAACTTCACTGGACAGCCCCCACTCCGGCGGCTGCCATCACAGCTGACATACCCTCGGCGATCACGTCGCGACCAAAGGCCTCAAGCACGACATTGGGATTGAAGTACTCGCGGATCAGCACAACCTTGCCGTCCCGGATCCGCATATGGGTGCAATAGGTATTGGCGTAGATCTTGCCGGTCTGCGTGACCGTCGCCTTTCCGTGCAGTTCCAGGATGAAGAGTTCCGGGTCGGTCGTGTCGTGCACGGTCAGCGAATCGATCCGGAGGTCGGGCACCGAGGCGAAGAACCAGTCGATGAAATGACCGATCAGGTGTCGACCGGGCACGGTATCGGCGAGCGGCTCGGGAGCAAAGGGCATCTCCCACACGCCATCCTCGGCAAAGTTGTCCTTCCACGCCTCCAGAGCCTCGCCGCGAGGCGGGCCGTCATCAAGGGCCTCCCAGAATCGCTCAACCGTCGCGCGGTTGTTCGTTTGTACGCTCATGCGCCCGCCTCCATGTCTCGGTCGACTGCCGTCACAGTCGGTTGCCAAAATTGAGAGTGCACAATTTGTCGATAAAAGTCAACACTCTGTCGACAACCGACACCCGTTGCTCTCAAACGCGATTCGCAGCCATCTGAGCGATCAACGTTCATTTATCGACATGTTGTTGAGTATCAGCGACGTTACGTCTAACCTAGCTGGTGGCAGACGCGGCACCTTCGCCACACAATGTCCGCCGCCCCCAACCACCGTTCACGACGAGGATCCGCGATGACGACACCAATCAACCGACTCTTTCGGCTACAGAGCCGGCCGCAAGGCCAGGTAACCGAAAGTGACCTCGCGTGGGTCGAGGAGCCCCTTGCCGAAATTGACGAGGGGCAAGCACTAGTCCGAACCCTCTACCTATCGCTCGATCCCACAAACCGTGTCTGGATGAGCCAGTTGCGTTCCTACATCCCGCCGGTTGAGTTGGGCGCGGTGATGCGGGGGCTCGGGGTCGGACAGGTCATCGAAAGTCGGCGAGACGATCTGCCGGTCGGAGCCTTCGTCCTCGGATTCACCGGCTGGCAAGAATATTGTGTCGCTGACGATTCCGTGCTGGAGTTTCCGTTCACAGTGCTGCCCGACCCACTACCGGCGCCGCTTTCGGCATTCCTGGGAGTACTCGGCCACACCGGCATTTCAGCGTTCATCGGCATCGAGCTGGGCGATCCGCAGCCGGGCGAGACGGTTGTCGTTTCCGCCGCCGGGGGCGCCGTCGGTTCAATCGCCGGACAGCTGGCCAAGAAGCGAGGCGCCCGCGTGGTCGGCATCGCCGGCGGCGCCGAGAAGTGCCGGCACCTGGTGGAGGAACTGGGCTTCGACGCATGCGTAGACCGGCACTCGGACGACTGGCGCGAGCAACTCGACGTGGCGACGCCCGAGGGCATCGACGTCGACTTCGAGAACGTGGGCGGCCCGATCATGGATCACATCCTGGGCCGGTTGAACATCGGTGCACGAGTGGCGCTGTGTGGTCTGATTTCGGAGTACGACACCTACAACGACGACGGCGATCAACCGGGCCTGCGCAACGCAAACCAGTTGCTCATGCAGCGAGCCACCCTGCGGGGCTTCATCGTCACCGACCACATCGAGCGCTACGCCGAGATCATCGGCAAACTGGCCGCCGCGCTGGGCGAGGGCTCAGTGATGTACGACGAAACCGTCGTCGAAGGTCTGGAGAATGCTCGGGAAACCCTCAACCAGGCACTCTCCGGCGGCGCGCGAGGAAAGACGGTCGTCCAGGTCGCACCGCTCCCCTAGCCCGTTGTGAACAATGCGCCGCCCAACCGGTGACAAGACACCGGTTGGGCGGTCGCCTCCAGTCTCGTGTGCGACATCGGTCCCGATCTCCCGCCACCAGAGTCGGACCAGCAATCGACTGCGAAAGCGATTGCGATGGAACACCTTCCGGGAAGCTACCATCGTCTGGTGTCACCGACCGTGTCGCGGAACATCGGACCGGTGAGCCATACCGGCATGTACCGTCAGCCTCCCTCTGGTTCGGCCCTCCGAATCGCCGCAGCACCGGATGAGCTACCGATGGCGTAGTACTCAGCCGATCCCGGCGAGTTGGGCGGGTGCACCTCCCGTCGGAGGATCTTGCCGGTCGGGCCTTTGGGCACGGAGTCGACGAACCAGATTTCGCGGGGGTATTTGTACGCGGCGAGGCGATCTCGTACGAACGCCTTCAATTCGCCGACTTCTGCGTGCGCCCCACGTTTGAGGGCAACGGCCGCGCCGATCTCCTCACCGAGGTCCGCGTGTTTGATACCGATCACAGCAGCTTCAGCGACAGCGGGATGTTCGTACAGCACTTCCTCAACTTCGCGTGGATACACGTTGTACCCACCCCGGATGATCAGATCCTTCTTCCGGTCGACGATGGTGTAGTACCCGTCGCCATCGCGAATGGCGATGTCGCCGGTACGAAACCAGCCATCGGGGATGGCTTCGGCCGTCGCCTCAGGTCGGTTCCAGTATCCCTTCATCAAATTCTCGCCCTGGATGGCGATCTCGCCAGGTGTGCCGTCGGGAACGTCCTCGCCCGCGTTGTCGACGAGCCGCAGCGCGCAGCCCCGCACAGGTATCCCGATGGTGCCGGGTCTGCGCTGGTGCGCGGGTTGGTTGAAGCAGGCAATGGGCGCCGTCTCTGAGAGCCCGTATCCTTCGTAGATTTCACAGTCGAACTTGTGCTCAAACGCTTTGAGAATCTCGACAGGCATGGGCGCACCGCCGGTAATACACGTGCGGAGCGAGGACATGTCGGTGTTATCCGCATCGGGAGAGTGCAGCATCGCGGCATACATGGTGGGCACGCCTTCGAGAACCGTCACTCGATCGCGGGCCAGGACATGCAAGGCCTTGGTCGCCTCGAAGCGACGCACAAGGGTCAGGAGGGCCCCGGCTTTGACTGCTGCATTGAGTCCGCAGGTGAGGCCGAAGACGTGGAACAGTGGCAAGCAACCCAGGATCACGTCTTCGGGGCCCACGTTGATCAATGTGTCCACTGTCGTCGCGGCGTTGGAGGACATGTTCCGGTGGGTGAGTTCTGCCCCCTTGGGTTTCCCGGTAGTCCCCGAGGTGTAAAGAATCACCGCGGTATCGCTGTCGGTCCGCTCGGCCGCTTCATGGATTGGATTGCCGGACAGGTTGGTTGGCCCCGTAGGGGGCACCAACACCGAGCGAACTCCGACCTTCGCCGCTGCGGACGGCACGACGGAGTCGCTGCCCTCCAACCCGTATACCACCGTCATACCCGAGTCGGCGAGGTAGTACTCGACCTCACGGGCACTTAGCAACGGATTCATGGGAACTGCGACCGCACCCGCCAGGAGAGCGCCGTAGAAGACCACTGCATATGCCGGGACGTTGGGCAGCACCAGGCCCACTCGGTCGCCGGGGAGCACACCTTGGGCTTGCAGGTCTCCGGCCACAGCCGAAGCGTGGTCATAGAGCTGCCGGTAGGACAGCACGTAGTCGTCGAGCTTCACGGCCGGCCGGTTCCCGTATTCGTGCGCGGTCGCGACCAGATTGCCGGCGAGGTTGGACACAGTTGTCTCCTGGTTCGAAAGAGAGCTCGCATTTTCATCCGCGGCCAGGCCTGCGAATCCCATTTGAGCGCATGCCGAACAGCGGCCGAATCTGTAGACGGCCCGGGCCGACACGAACGTCTGAGGCGGGGCCGATGCAGCACTCATAGTATGCACTGCGCGTGGGTGATTATCAACACACTGTCGATAATTACTGGCGCTTTCCGACTCCGGTACACCTGCTTCGCGGTTGGCCTGACCTATCATCTTTCGTATGGCGTCCACTTCATCTTTCAACCTGAGCACCACAGAAACACGGGTGGGCCGACGAAACATCAAAGGTGATCGACGCGAACAAGCCATCCTCGAAGGTGCGTACGACATGTTGCGCACAGCGCCCCTGCGCAACATCTCCATCGACGATCTCACCAAGCGCGCCGGGCTGTCGCGGTCGTCGTTCTACTTCTACTTCGAGTCCAAATGGCAGCTACTGTCTGCGCTGCTCTCGAGGGTGACCGCCGACGTGTTCCAGGCATCGCAACTGATTTTCGAGCGCCCGGCCGGCATGCCGCCGGAGGCGGCCATCGAGCACGCGGTCAACGAGGTCATTCAGGTCTGGGAACAGCACGGTCATGTACTTCGTGAAGTGGCCGACGCCGCTGCGGCCGAGCCGGACCTGCAGACCCAGTGGGACTCGATCCTCGGCCGGTTCATCGACGCTGCGGCCACCGGCATCGAGCGGGACAGAAAGACCGGCGTGGCGATAGCCGGCCCGCCGGCCAGGTCGTTGGCCGCTGCGTTGATGTGGATGGGGGAACGCAACCTCGCGTTGATGAGTATGCGCAGCGAGAACGCAATCCCGTTGGAGGACATGGCCGAAACGGTGACGACGATTTGGCTGCGGACGGTCTACGGCCTTGAGTGGAAGCCGCGCGAGAAGCCCAGCAAACGCCGTAAGTCCTCCTCGAAGGCGTGATCGACGTCTTCGAGGAGGGCTCCGCTTGACGTGGAAGACCGCTCGGGCGTTATTGGTTGTCCAGGGCCATTTTTGTCATGTTGAGGCCGGGCATGAGCATGTGACCGCCCTCGACCAACATCTCGAGGCCTGTGGTCCATTGTGATTCGTCGGAGGCCAGCCACAGCACCGCCTCGCTCATGGCCTGCGGCGGTAGCAGGCCCACGTCCCGGAGAACTGCCCAGTACTTCGCGCCCTGCAAGTCCTCTTTGACACCCTGGCCAGGCCCCTTGCCGGCGCAGAGGTCGTAGCCGCCCTGCCAGTCCAGGGCGGGGGTGTCGGTAGGCCCGGGAAGCAGCGAGTTGACTCGGATGCCGTACTGGCCGAACTCAAGTGCCGCACTCTTCGCCAAGCCGAGTACGCCGTGCTTCGACGCCACGTAGTGGACGTAGTGGGGAGACCCCTCCACGCCGTTGCCGGACGAGGTGATGATCACCGAGCCGCCTCCGCGCGACTTCATGGCGGGAGTCACCGCTTTCAATGTGCGCCAGGGCCCCATGATGTTGACGTTGAGCACGTCCAGGAACTCGTCCTCGGGAATGTCCGCGAACGGGTGCACGGTCCAGATCCCGGCGTTGGCCACCGCGACGTCGAGTCCACCGAAGGCCTGCACGCCCTCAGCCACCAACCTGTCCAGCGCGGCCTGCTCGCGGACGTCGCCTTGGTGTGCGATGATCCGCCGCCCCAGCGCCTCGACTTCCTTGACCGTGATCTCGAGGTCAGCTGCGGTGCCGACGGGATAGGGAACCCCGCCATTCGCCGGGCAGTCGAAGGCGAGGATGTCCGCCCCTTCCTGCGCGAGTCGAATCGCATGTGCTCGCCCCTGACCACGAGCCGCTCCGGTGACCAGAGCGACCTTTCCTTCCATGCGTCCCATGTTCACTCCTCTTCAAAGGTGATTCGTTTACGGCCAGCCAGCCGGCGAGACCGCTTGTGGTGCAACGGTTATAGATCGAGGCCTCACCCGCTTGGCCTGATCAGTTGGAGAAGAACATCGATTCCGGGAGGCTCGGCCCAGACATGTGTGGCATCCCCCATCTGAATCGGTGCATCGATCGGCTCCGCGCGCCCAGGTCCTCGAATGGCACAGCCCGCGAGTTCCGGACCATCTGCGTGGTGTAGCCATAGTGCTACGTGGTCGAGTTTTGCCGGCGCTCCGTCGAGTGCTACCTCAAGCGCGTCCAGGTCGTGCATGGTGTACAGCTCGACCTCTGCGCCGGACATGTTGAGGAAAGCCGCGCTGATACTCATGACCGGCACCTCGACCGCGCGAGCAACCTCGACCCCAAACCGATTGGACCAGTGCGCAAGTGCCGAGTCCAAGTCGCGTACCAGAATGCCGACATGGTCGAGTCGAGGGACACCCGCAGAGCGTGGCGAGCTCACTGACTGCCCGCTGCGACAAAGTGCGGAGCAAGTCCGGGCCTGGGCTCGGTCCACCGCTGGGTGACCACCTTGGACCTCGTGTAGAAGCGGTAGCCGTCGTAGTTGAGCCCGTCGTCTCCGAAGCGCGACTCGCCCCATCCGCCGAAGCCGAACCAGGAAATCGGCACGGGGATAGGCACGTTGATTCCTATGCTGCCCGCCGATACACCACGGCTGAATCGACGTGCAGCCGTGCCGCTGCCTGTGAAAATGATGGCGCCGTTCCCGTAGGGATTATCGTTGACAATCCGCAGGGCCTGCTCGAGATCATCGGCGCGAAGCACACTCAGGACCGGCCCGAACACTTCGTCACGGTAGAGGTCGCTGTCGACGCTGACGTGGTCGACGAGACTAGGGCCAATGAAGTAGCCGGTTCCGGGTGCTGTCCGTTCCCGACCGTCTACGACCAGTCGGCCACCCTGCTCGACGGAGCGTTGCAGCGCACTACGGACCCGATCGAGTGCGCGCTCTGAGATCAATGGCCCCATGTCAGAGCCCGCCGCCGCGCCCGGACCCACCTTGAACGCATTGGTGCGCTCGGAAACCTTGGACACCAACGCATCTGCCGCCGATCCGACCGCGACAGCGACCGTAACAGCCATGCATCGCTGACCTGCGGCGCCGTAGGCCGCCGAAACCAGCGCATCGGCCGCGGCATCGAGGTCTGCGTCGGGCATCACCACCAGGTGGTTCTTGGCGCCGCCGAGGGCCTGCACCTTCTTGCCCGCCTCGGCCGAGCGCCGATAGATCGCACGGGCGACAGGTGTAGACCCGACGAATGACACCGCGGCGACGTCGGGGTGGTCGATGAGCGCCTCGGCTGCCTCTACCCCTCCGTGCACAACGTTGAGCACGCCGTCGGGCAATCCTGCTTCGCTCGCGATCTGCGCCAACCGCACCGATGCCGACGGCACCTGTTCACTCGGTTTGAGCACGAACGCGTTCCCGCACGCAATTGCGGCCGCGAACATCGACACCGGCACCATCACCGGAAAGTTGAACGGTGTGATGCCTGCGCATACACCGAGCGGTTGCCGGAAAGAGTACGTGTCGACCCCATTGGCAACCTGCTCGGCGTACTCCCCTTTTAGCTGCTGCACAACCGAAAGCGACACGTCGATGGCTTCGATCGAGCGCGCCAACTCTCCCCGGGCATCTGCGAGCGTCTTGCCCTGTTCGGCCGTGATGATCGACGCCAAGTCGTCTACCTGCTCGTGCAACAACCCCCGGAACCGATGCAGTACCGACGCGCGAGCAGGGCTGGGGGTGTCGGCCCAGGCCACGGCGGCAGTTCGCGCACTGACGACAGCTTCATCGACGGCATCGGCACCGCCCAACACGACGGTCCCGATCACGCGTCCCGTAGCGGGATCATGGATCTCGGCTCGCGGCCCCTCCGTCGAGGAGACTGCCGCGCCGCCGATCCAATGCGGCACGGTGTCAAGAGATACATCGATGGTCACAGCAACTCCAATGATCAGTAATGCCAAATATCCGAAACGACAACCACTCTCACGCGATCGCCCGGGGATGCGGAATTTCGGGGAACATCTCCAGGCCGTAGTTGACCTTCAGATTCTCGACCTCAGCCTGCAGCTGCTCGGGCGTCCGGAGCTCACGATCGCGCGCTTCGTAGAAGTACTTGTCGATACCGCCATTTGGCTCGAAACCCGAGCTGTCGGGTCCGGGCACGAACACCACGAGGATCCGGGCTTCGTCACCGACCACTTCATAGGTGTGCCGCTGATCCTTACGCCCCCAGACGAACTGGCCCTTCTTGGCGTTGTACGAACCGGCCTCGGTGTGAATCTTGATTTCACCGTCCATGACGAAGAAGCCCTCTTCCTCACGGTGGTGGATGTGCCAGACCGGTTCAGTACCACGGACCCAGTTGGTCTCGATGACGATCAGCTGACCGTTGGTGGTCTCACCGGTCGCGTGAATCCAGAAATCCACCCCCGTCATGAAATCACCGGTCATGTTGAAGTGGATGTCCTCACGGTGGGAGACATAACTCTCGCCATCGCGTGAAGTTGACGGTTGGATCTGGTCGACGTCCGATCTCGTGGCCATGTCAATCCTCTTGTGTCGTTGTAGCGCCGTGCGCCGGTGTCCGGTGTCACGGCCTTGGCGAAGTTGAGATTAGACTCACAGTCGATATTAGTCAACAGAGTGTCTACTTTTTGCGCCCGCACCCCAAGGGGCGACGTCAAGCAACAAATCGACAATGTGTTGACTATCACCAACACATAGTGCACGCTCGGACTCACCGCGGAGGTGGAAAGCAGCCCCGCCCGAAAACGGAGGTCCTTCAGTGAAATTGGAGCCGGAGTTCAGCTACACCGCAGAGCTCGCCGAACCCCAGATCGTCGGCCCAGGCCCTTACGGACTACGCCAAGTCCTCGCCGTCACCGGAGGAAAAGTCACCGGAAACCGATTCAGCGGCACCGCCGCCCCCGGCGGCGGAGACTGGCTACTGGCCGGCGAGGACGGCTACGGCCGACTCGATGTGCGCGCCCAGTTCTACACCGACGACGGCGCCGTCATCTACATGAGCTACCAAGGCCTGGTCGAAGTCAACGAAGCCGCCGCAGGAGCCCTCGGCGGCGCCAGCAGTGGCACCGACTTCGGCGACCACTACTTCGTCACCACCCCACGACTGGAATCCGGAGACCCCAAATACGCCTGGGTCAACCAAACCATCTTCGTCGGACAAGGACGCATCCAACCCGGACCAGTCGTCGAATTCCAAGTCTTCCGAGTCGCACTATGACAGGCCTGCATACGCAGGTCCAACTGTTGTTGCAGTCGCTGTCCGAGCGCCCTGCCCCACAACCGTGGGAGATGCCGATCGCGGCCTACCGGGAGGCCGGCGAGAAGTTGATCGCGTTGGCGGGCAACGTTGACAATCGTTGCACAGTAAATGATTTCACGATTCCCGTCCCTGACGGTACGATCTCGGCGCGTTGTTACCGACCACCGGTGGCCAGACCGACGCTGCCGGGCGTGGTCTATCTGCACGGCGGGGCGTTCGTACGCGGAAGCCTCGACACCCACGATCGGCTGTGCCGAAAACTCTGCGTCCGGGGCGAACTCATCGTAGTTTCCGTGGCCTACCGCCTGGCACCAGAAGATCGGTTTCCCGGTGCCCACCACGACGCCGCCGATGCCTTTGCCTGGGTGAGTGAGCATGCCGGTGAGCTGGGCATCGACGTCGAATCCCTTGCGGTCGCAGGTGATTCCTCCGGGGGTGCACTGGCGGCGAGCGTTGCGCTTACCTCGCGAGAACAAGGCCCTGCGGTCAAGGCCCAAGGTCTGCTGTGCCCTGCACTCGATGCCACCATGAGCAGTGACTCGGTCGAACGGTACAAGGACGGCCCCTTCCTCACCCGGGCCGCGCTTGAATGGGCTTACGACATGTACGTGCCCGAGATCGACGACCGTCGTTCGAGCCTCGCCTCACCGCTGCTGACGCGGCATCTCGTCGGCGCTCCGCCTGCCGTGATCGTCAGTGCTCAGATCGATCCCGTTGCCGATGATGCGCACCGCTACGCTGACCGCCTCGCTGCGGCGGGAGTCAAGGTTCAAGCCCATGAGTACGACGGCATGCCGCACAGCTTCCCGTTACTGGCGGGCGTACTCGACGATGGCGATCACGCCATCACGGTATTCGCGCGGGAGCTCGCCGCGTTGCTCGACTAGCTTTCCGACAAGCCCTGACGGGCGTTCACCCCTGATTCAAACACGCACCAGCACACGTTATTGCGGCGTGGGCTGGGCTGACTCTGCGCGCTCTCCAGACGGCGGCACACCCCTCGCCCAACCAGTCCAACCAAAGGAAACCAACGATGATTCCCTTCTCGGGTGACGAATGTAAGTACGTCCCGAAATGCCGGGCTCGAAGCTGGGTCAGGTCGGTAGTCATCGTCCTGTGTGTCGTTGCTTCAGCGCCGTTTTCGGTGAGTGTGCCGGTCGCCCGGGCTGACGAGTCAAGGTATCTGGCGTTCTACACGCCGCCAGATCCCCTGCCCGCGGGCGCACCGGGTGATCTCATCCGAACGGAGCCTTCCAGGCTGGTTCTGGAACCTTCCGGTCAGCTGGGTTCATTCGTGGGCACTGGAACGCGAATCATGTATCGCAGCACCGATGCCCAGGGTCATCCCGTGGCGGTCACGGGTACCTATATCGAGCCCGACGTCGCCTGGCCCGGCAGTGGGCCCCGCCCGTTGCTTGCTTATGCCACCGCCCCGTACGGGATGGGCGAGCAGTGCGCTCCGTCTCGCCTGTTCAACCAGGGCATCCATGCCTCGTTGGACACGGGTTTCGACCTGATGTTCAATCTCGAAGAGGGATTCATCGCGACTCTGCTGGCGCGAGGCTTCGCCATCGTCGTCACCGACGGTGTCGGACTGGGAGTGCACGGTCAGATGGCGCCGCAGTTCCTGAACCGGGTCGCAGGCGGGACCGCACTCAACGATGCCGCGCGGGCAGCGATGCAACTGCCGGATACCACGTTGGATCCGCATGGGCCCGTTGCCTTCTGGGGCTGGCTGGCCGGCGGCGGACACGCTGCGTTGGCGGCGGCCGAGCTGGCCGGGGCGTACGCACCCGAACTCAACGTGGTCGGAACCTATGCCAACGGCGCTACGACCGATCTGCCCAGCATGTTGCCGCCACTTGACGGGAACCAGCTCGCCGGATCCCTTGGGTGGGTGCTACGCGGGATTCAAGAGGCGTATCCCGATATGACCCAACCGATTGCGGACTCCCTCACTCCGCGCGGTACGGAGATGTTGGCCAACACCAGCAGACAGTGCATGATCCAAACCGGCATCAACTACGCATTCCGCCATCTGCAGCCGTGGTTCAAGAAGGACCTCTATCAATCGGTGCGGGAGGAGCCACTGAGCTCCATCCTGGCGATGCAGCGAATTGGAAATGTGAAACCCACTGGACCGGTGTATCTTTCACACAACCGGTGGGATTCCTTCGCGCCATATGAGTCGGTGGTGGCAACCGCGAGAGATTGGTGCGCGCTGGGAGCCGACGTCACGTTGTGGACCAACGAGCAACCACCGTTCCTCAACAAGACCGATACCAATTCACTCCTGACCGCCTTCGTCGACGGCGAGCGGAGCATGGCCTGGATCGCCGACCGTTTCAACGGCGCGCCCACCAACCCCACCTGCAGTCAGCTGTTGGAGTGAAGGCCCATGCCACCCTCGGCGATCAGCGAAACGCGACGACCAGCTCCCGGCCCGCCGTCGGAACGTGCGCCCAGGTTGCCCGACGGCTGTCTCTCGGAGCCTCTGGATCCATCGCCCCGGTGAAGCACGGCGGTGTCATCGGTTCCGCGAGCCCCGGCGCCCCCTCATGTCGGCCATATCGGAATAACCTCGAGCGCAAGGCAAGTTGACTGGCCCGTGAATCCGAATATGGGCACCTTCGGTGTTTTCGGCCTTTTCGAGCAGTGGAAACAACTGACTGCCACACAACTGAGGGACATCGAGGCGCTCGGCTATGGTGCCATCTGGGCGGGCGGCTCGCCCCCAGCCGACCTCGACTGGGTTGAGTCAGTTCTGGCGCCCACCGAGAAACTTCAGGTGGCTACAGGCATCGTCAACATCTGGTCCTCTGCGGCCGGTCCGGTTGCCGAGTCGTTCCACCGCATCGAAGCAGCCCATCCCGGGCGGTTCCTACTCGGGATCGGCGCTGGACACCCGGAGCTGGTCGCCGAGTACAAGAAGCCCTACGACGCACTCACCGAGTATCTCGACAAGCTCGACGGATACGGCGTGCCGAAGCAACGGCGGGTGGTCGCCGCGCTCGGCCCACAGATGCTCAAGCTGTCCGCCCGCCGGAGCGCGGGAGCCCATCCCTACCTGACCACCCCGGAGCACACCGCCCGGGCACGTGCTCTGGTCGGACCGGATACGTTCATCGCCCCGGAGCACAAAGTGGTGCTGACCACCGACGCTGCGCGGGCAAGGACCGTCGCGCGCCACGCTCTCAACATCTACCTCAACGGGACCAACTACGTGAACAGCTGGAAGCGGTTGGGGTTCACCGACGCGGATGTTGCCACGCCCGGTAGCGATGCCCTGATCGACGCCCTCGTAGCGTATGGCAGCGCCGATACCGTCGCAGCGAGGCTCAACGAACATCTGGCCGCCGGCGCGAACCACGTGCCCGTGCAGGTTCTGACCGGACCCGACCGGCTGGTTCCTGCACTTGCCGAACTGGCCGGATCGCTCGGCCTGAGCTGATCCCTTGATCGACGGACAGGACCGACTGCTACCAGGGGAATTTGATGGTGGGCGCGGACGGTATCGAACCGCCGACCGCTGGTGTGTAAATCTGTGACGGTATGTCTAATGCGTCTCTTGCCGTGACGTTCTGTCTGCGAAATCGCCCCTTAGCCAGGCGGTTTTGTCTACCCCGTCTAGTTTGATGACGGCCCGTTTTGGCGCGTCTTGGCCACTTCTTGGCCACTCGGGGGTTGGCTCGCCCAGGTGTTCGACAACGGCTGGACCGCCAGTTGAGCGGCGCGCCGCTAGCCGGTCAGCATGTTGCCGCCAGCGCCGCCGAGCGCGCCGATGGCGACCTGGTACGCGGCCCCGCGCAGCGTCAGGATGGCCTGTCGAATCCGACCGCGCTCCTCCTCGGGACGGCCATCCTCGTTGGCGGCGGCTTCTAGGGCGGCGACCATGCGTTCCAGCTGGTTCTCAGGCGTCGGCCACTGACCAGCCACACGGAACGCGGCACCTGTAGGCGCACCGACAAGCAGAATGAGGCCCCCGGACGCGGTGGTGACTTTCTCGAAGTAGGGCTCGCGGTTGAGCGCCCGTAGTGCGCGCTGAACAGTCTCCTCATCGAGACCACACTCCTGCTCGATCTGGGGCGGTTTGATCGTGCGGCCGGTTCTGTCGTAGATGTCCACCACCGCTCTCAGCACCGGTAAGTCTCGGTGATTCCAGGTGTCCTCAGTCATGGCCGGGAGTATGCCGATGCCCTCCGACATCCCCGCCGCGCTACGCCTCAGTGAAGGTCGGAACCCAGCCGTCGCAGCTCTCGCAGTAGTAGTAGCCCACCAGCTTCACCTGGCCGAGGGCCAGGGCCACGGCGTCAGCGTTCGAGACGTGACGGAGCGCGGCCTGGGCTTCTATATCGGTCAGCGGTGGCGGACAGCACCCAGGGCAGTCGCAGCTGTCGGTCTCACCTGCCGTGGTCATCTCAGCGCGCAGCTTCGCCCGGCCCAGCAAGGCCAGCCGCCCACCGGACGGGGCGGTGCGGCAGGCCATCGGCGCGGCCTGGTGGCTCACCGCTCACCGACCCGTCGGCGCATCCAGGCCGGGGGCGGCGGCAAGGTGCCTTCGCGGTCTCGGCGGGCGGCGTCGAGCGGGCTGGCGATGGTGATCCGTTGACCAACGGAATGGACCAGGATGTCGTGCGCCACCACCAGCGCGGCCAGCTGATCAGGTTGGTGCTGACCGGCCTGCCAAGTGACCGCCGAGCCCTCCAGGCCGGGGAGGTGACCGGCGATGCGGGTGGTGCCGGTTTCGAGACCCTGGAGCAGCGCCGCCGAGCGGGCCACCGCGTCCCCGCCGCCTCGGCCCGAGCCCTTCGGAGGCCAGGTGGTCACCTTGATGGGTCGGGGCAACTTCGCCCGGCGCAGGGCGTCTTTCACCACGCGCTGGTAGGTCTCACGGGCAGCGAAGCCCTCGACGGCGATCTCCGACGCGCCGACGTCCACGGCCAGATCGACCGCCGCCCTGGCCCATTGGTCCGACGTCATCGGGGCGGACTGGTCAGCGATCACGGCCACCACGCCCTCGCGGGTCATCGACGCCGCCACGATGCCGCAGCTGTCGCCTGAGCCTGAGTCGGAGGGGTCTACACCGACCACACACGACACGGTGCCCAGCGGGGCGCTGGGCATCCGCCACCGGTCGAGCCATTCACGCTTCACCAGACCGCCCTCGGGGGCCGACGGCACGCCCTCGTACAAGCTGTACCAGGCCCGTTCGCCTGAGGTGCGGCGGGCGGCGGCGAAGTGCTCGGCGGTGAACCCGAGCGCCGATGTCATGGCCGTCCCAGCGGTTCGTCCGAGGGCGTCGGGCACGCCGGTCTCGGCCACGGCGGGGACGTTGGTGTGGGTCCAGACGTCGGGTTCGGCGTCGAGCAGTTCACCGGCCAGGTCGCGCTCATGCCAGCGGGTCATGACCAGCAGGACCGAGCCGCCAGGGTGAACACGGGTGGCCAGGGTGGAGCGGTACTCGGTGATCACCCGGCGGCGGTGGGCCGCGCTATCGGCCTCGGCGGCGTCCTTCACGGGGTCGTCCACGATCATCAGATCAGCGCCGAAACCCGTAACGCCCGAGTTAATTCCAGTTGCCAACAGCCCACCCGCGTGTCCTTCCACTCGCCACCGGCCCACCGCCGTCTTGTCCGGTGCCAGGCGGATGCCGAGGGCGTCGGCGTGCTCGTTGATGAGCTGGCGGGCCTCGCGACTGTGGGCCTGGGCCAGCTCGTCGCTATAGCTCACCAGCACCACCTGGAGGTCGGGGTCGCGGGCAAGCACCCAGACCACCGTCCAGATGGCCAGCAGCCGACTCTTGCCGGTCCTCGGCGGGGTGGTCACGATGTCACGCTGGTCGGGCTCATCGACGGCGCGCACCGCCACATCGGACAGCAGCCGGATGGTCGGTGTGACGACGAACTTCGGGTCCAGCCGCCGGGCCAGCTCGGCGGGTGAGGCGGGCACGTGCCGCTTCCCCGCCGCGCCGAGGGCGCGGCTGGCGGACAGGGTGGTCACGATGGTCACGCGGCGCTCCTCACGGGCACGAAGCCCAGGTTCTCGGGGGTCCAGAGGTCGGCGCGCCGCCACTGGTGGCCGCACCGGTCACAGGCGTACTCACAGATCAGGCGCGTGCCGCCGCGCCAGGTGACGGCATCAGGCTCGGTCTGGGTGCACAAGCGAACGCAGCGGTCCGCGTGGTGGCCCGCCGGGTTGCACTCGGGGCAGTAGTCGGGCAACCAGAAGTCATCGAACTGGCTGGATTTCGGGGCGGTCTTGGTCGTCATGTTGGGCTCCACGGGGCTCGTCGTTGGGGTTTCGTCGGGGTGCCGTGGTTGTGGTGGCCGAACGGGTCAGGCGGCGGGCGCAGGCGTCTTGGTGAACGGCGGCACCTGGTGGCCACCGCTGCGGAGGCTGGCCAGCTGGACGCTGGTCATGCCGCCGCCGTCGGTGACGCCCAGGGCGGCGCACACGTCATCGTGATGGGCCTCCCCGGTGAGGTGGAGCTGACGCGCGACGGTCAGCACAGCGGGCCAGCACCGCTCCAGGATCGGCTGGACGTCGGCCCCGGTATGGAGGCCCCCGGCGGCGGTGAGGACTCGTTGGTCGCGGCAGCCGTGGCCATCGAACGCCGCGAACAGCTGGCGCTGAGACGGCCGACGGCCAGCCAGCCACCGCGCCTCGGCCCAGGGACCGGCATACGCGAACTCGGGCGCGCGGCCCTGCGGCATGGTGTCGGCGAAGTAGTAGGTCTTGCCCTTGAGGCCGTCGCGCAGCTCCCCGACGACCGTGTTGCGCAGCTCCGCGCCGAGGGCCACCGCCGCCACTGAGTGGCCCGCCTCATGGACGGCCACGGCCAGGGCCTGGCGGTCAACGGTCATCGGTTCACGGCGCGGCGGCGTGCTCGGCTTGGGCGTGCTCAGCGGCTTCTGGCCGGGCCGGGGCGCGGCGGCGATCGGGGTGGGGCGGGTGCCGCCAGCAGCGGCCAGGGTGGCCCTGACGGCGGCGCTGGCCACGGTGGCCACCAGCTGGGCGGTGGTCATATCGGTCATGGTTTGTCCTCTCGGTTGGTCATCACCGGGTCGTCACGATCTCGGGCCAGCGCCGGAAACGGTGGTCGGTACAAAACTCGGAGCACCACCGTTCCGGCGCTGGCCGCTCACCCGACCTGACGAGTCGTTGTTGTGGAACGTCTTGTAGACCAGCCGCTCACGCGCCCGTCGGTCCTTCGCGTCGGCGCGGGCGGCGCTGGTGTGGAGGTAATCGTTGAGGCAGCCCGCGCAGGTGTAGCCCCACTTGCTGCCCTTCCAGCTGAAACAGGGGCCGTCGCACACCTCGCAGCGCGGACCGGTGTAGCCCTCAGCGGTGGTCACGGTCAGCCGATCTCGACCGCACCGACCAGGCGTTCGTAGCCGACGACCACGCTCCGCTCGGCGATGGCGATGAAGCTGTTCGCGCGCTCGTCGGTCGCGGTGCGCACCTGGACGTCCGACCGCCAGCCGAACGGCTGGCTGGTGGCCATCAGGGTGGAGGTAAGGCCGGCGATGTAGCCGCCGCCGAACACCCAGCGGTGGCCCAGCGGCGTAGTCAACCCGGTGCCCGAACGGATCAGCAGGTTGGCCTGAGCGGCCCGCGCCGCCCACCCTGTCGACGCGTGGATGAACCCCTGGGTGTTGGTGCGCCCGAGGGCGTCCTCCAGCTGACTCACGGCGTCAACGATGTCGTCGGCCTGGCCGGGATTATCGGAGTCGGTGAGCAACCGGGCGGCGAACTGGCGCTCGACGGCGTTCTGCTCCTCCAGCCGGAACACCTGGGCGGCGCGCTGGTGGACCTCGGTCTGAGACGGTTCGGTCAGATCGCACTCGTCAGCGGCCCAGACCGTCATCGCCTCGAACGGGGCCGGGTTCTCAGGCCGCAGCCCCGCCTTGCGGTCATCGGGCGTCAGGTCATCAAGGGAGGCGCACCAGTCGGCGTTCCACACGCCGAACGATGTCTCGCCGCCGTAGTTGCCCGCCGGGCGGATCTGAACACCGCCGTCGAGCCAGCGGGTCGGCCCGGTCTCGGGCGTCCATTGGGTGGCCCCGTAGAGGCCGTTCGGAGCCGGGTTGACCGGCGGCGGCGTAAACGGCACCGCAAGCATCGAGTCGTAGGTGCTGATGGGGAAATTGGTCAGGCCAACGGTCACAGGGTCACTCCTAGTTCGGCGAGTTCGGCTCGGGCGCGGTCGGCCTCGGTGATGGCCTGGGCCGGGTTGGCGGCTCGGGTCGGCTCGTCACGGGCGAGGCGGCGTTCCAACGCCCGCGCGGCGTGGTCAACCTCGGCCAGGGCACGGAGAACACGGTCCGACACGACACTGGTCAGGGCGTTGCCTAGCAGGCGGGCCAGCTCGTCGCTGTAGGGCTCGGCCAGCTCGGCCAAGGTCTGAGCCCAGGTGCCGGAAGCTACGTCGTCGGTGCCGATCTCGGGCATGACCGGACGCTGAGCCAGGGCGCGCGCGGCGGCGAGAGCGCGCCCGCGCTGGTCGATGGGCAGGTGGCGGGTGCGGCGTTGGGCGTCGGCCTCGGCCAGCAAGGCCACCACGGTGTCAACGAGCTGGCGCACGGCGTCGGTCGCGTCCTCGACGTATCGGAGATAGGTCCGTGGGGCGCGGCGCGCGGCCACGCGCTCGGCCAACGGTTGACAGAGTGCGGCGACCTCGGTGGTGAGGCTCCAGCCGCCAGGCAGCGTGACGCGATAGCCCTGGACCCGCCGCTCCTGCAGCTCGGCCTGGGTGTACGTCGGAACAGGGCCCCCGGCTCGGCGGGCCAGCGCGGCGGGCGTGCGGTTCTTGGCGCGGATGGTCATAGGGCCGCTGCCGCCGGTGACTCGGTGTCGGCCTCGGCTTGCTGGTCGAGCTGGTCGGCCAGATCCTCGGCGGCAGCCTCGGACACCCCGGCCTTGACGAAGGTGGCCCGGTTGCGCCACCAGTCCAGCGCCGCCGCGCATTCCTCGACGCGCGGGCCGGTGGTCTCACCACGGCTGGCGAGAACGGCCTTGCGCCCGCGCCATGACTCCATGGACCGAGTGCGTGGGTGGGCCGTGGTGGCGTTGTCGGGTGCTGTCATAAACGTCAGTGTGCCACTACCGGCGGCGTGTAACTAGGTCGAAACACGTTGCGGCACAATCACTTACCCGACTAACTCGGGTAACTCAAAGCGCTACGCGGCTGGTCACGCGGCTGGAGACGCCGAGACCCCGGTCAGGAAATTGACCGGGGTCTCAGGGTCCTATGCGGCGTGTCGGCGCGGTCTCCTAGTCGAGGCCGTTCTGGCGCGGTCGCCAGTCCTGGCCGAGGTCACGCGGCGGGGTGACGGGCGCTGGCCCGCCCTCGTCGTCACGGCGGACGTGCCAGTCGGAGACGGGCTGAGCGGTGGGGGTGCTGGTGTCGTTGGCCATGAGACCAGTGTGTCACCGCGCCGTGCGCCAGATCGGTTGCACCAGTTTGCGATAACCCAAAATTGCAGTCATGTAGGTCGCCTCGACTCTGCCTGTCGAGCGCGAACCGTCGCGGTGACCCGCTCGGCGGCTTCGGTGATGTCGTCGTGCTCCCAGACGGTGACCACCGCCCACCCGTCGGCCTCCAGCGCGGCGCGCTTCCGTTGGTCGCGCTCGACGGTCCCGGCGATCTTGCTCGACCAGAACTCGGCGTTGCGTTGGCTCGGGCGGTGATGCTCGGGGCATCCGTGCCAGAAGCAGCCCAACACCTCCACCGCCACGCGCGCCCTGGGAAACACCACATCGACCGTCATCCGTGAGTCGGGGATCGGGCGGGCGTTCACCCGGTACCGCAGCCCGGCGGCGTGAAGAGCCCGCCGCAGCGCCATCTCAGGCCCGGTGTCACGGCCTCGGTTGGCGCGCATTACGTTGCGCACGGCGTCGGATGACGCCCAGGACTCCGACGGCACCCCGCCGACGGTACCGCTGATGCTGGGCGGTCCCGAGTGACACCGAGTGACGTCCAGTGACGTCCAGTGACGTCCAGTGACAGCGAGCCTCATCCACCGCCCCGAGGCCTACGGATAGTGTTCGCGTGTGCGTTCGGTGGAACTGTTCGCGGGGGCGGGCGGGCTGGCCCTCGGCTGTGAGATAGCTGGGTTCGAGACCCTTCGCGTGGTCGAGTGGGACCGATGGGCCTGTGACACGGTGCGTGAGAACGCCGCCGTCGACTACCCGTTAGTGCGAAACTGGCAGGTCAACGAGGGTGACGTGCGCGCCGTGGACTGGTCAACCCTCACCGAGCCGGTGGACCTAGTGGCCGGTGGCCCGCCCTGCCAGCCGTTCAGCATGGGCGGCAAGGCTAGGGCGTCCGACGACACCCGCGACATGTTCCCGGCCACCGCCGAGGTGATCCGTCAGTTGAGGCCGCGCGCGTTCATCATTGAGAACGTCCGTGGGCTGACACGGGCGGCGTTCGCGAACTACTTCGAGTACATCAAGCTGCGCCTGGAGCACCCCGAGATGGCCAGCCGTGAGGGCGAGACCTGGACCGACCACCTGGCCCGTCTCCAGCGCGAGCACACCTCGGCCACCTCAGAGGATCTGACCTACAAGGTGGTGCCGACGTTGGTCAACGCCGCCGACTACGGCGTGCCTCAGCAGCGGTGGCGGGTGTTCTTCGTAGGGTTCCGTAGTGACGTCCCAGCGGAGTGGGCGTTCCCGAAGGCCGATCACTCGAAAGAGGCCCTGGCGCACTCTCAGTGGGTCACCGGCGACTATTGGGACCGTCACCGCATCGCGCGCAAACACCGCCCCGACCCGACCCCGGCGCTGATCCGCCGGGCTCAGCTATTGGCCGAGATGGAACCCGAACTGCGGCCCTGGCGCACCGTCCGTGACGCGATCAAGGGCCTTCCCGAGCCGACTCGGGCCGGTAGCTCCAAGCACCTCAACCACGTACTCCAACCGGGGGCGCGGTCATACCCCGGCCACACGGGCAGCCCGATTGATCAGCCCTCCAAGGCCCTCAAGGCGGGGGTTCATGGCGTGCCGGGTGGTGAGAACATGCTGCTGAGGCCCGATGGAAGCATCCGCTATTTCACCGTGCGTGAGGCGGCGCGACTCCAGACCTTCCCCGAACGGTACGAACTACACGGCGCGTGGTCGGAAGCCATGCGCCAGCTCGGCAACGCGGTGCCGGTGCTGCTGGCTCAGAAGGTGGCGTCATCGGTGGCCGAGCACCTGGCCGAAGCCGCAGTCCGTGAGGAGCTGGCCCGGCGCAAGACGGCGCGTGAGACCAAACGGCGGCGGACCACCGCGTGACGGAACCGTTCAACCCCCTCGACATGGAAAACCTCGGCGAGAGCATCGCGACGAAGCTGCTCATCAGTGACCCGACGCCGCTGGGCGCGGTGCCGCAGTTCTACGGGGCGGGCGTGTACGCGATCTACTACAACGGCCCGATGGAGTGCTACTCGGCGCTGCTTACCGCCACCGTGCACGGCGCCCAGATACCCATCTACGTCGGAAAGGCCGTTCCGGCGGGCGGTCGGCGCGGCATCGCCGTCGAACACGGCACCCGGTCACGGGCTCTGTCGGCTCGGCTGCGCACCGATCACGCTCGGAGCGTGGAGGCGGCGACCAACCTGGATATTGCGGACTTCACCTGCCGGTGGCTGGTGGTGGAGCCGATCTGGATCCCGCTCGGTGAGAGCGTGCTGATCTCGCGGTTCACCCCGGTCTGGAATGGCCTGCTCGACGGGTTCGGCAACCACGACCCCGGCGGTGGGCGTCTGGCGGGCGTGCGCTCGCGGTGGGACACGCTCCACCCTGGCCGGTCGTGGGCGCACAAGTACCCGGCGCGAACCGAGACCGCCGAGAACGTGGCCACTGATGTGGCCGAGTACCTGGCCCAGCGGTATCAGGTCTAGGGCTCGCGGGGCCGGGCTCACCCGACAACGCACACCGCCCCGAGCCTGAGGGGCGTCGGGGCGGTGGCGGGAGAGATTGAGAACGTAACGCGGTCGGCGCTCAGGCGGTATTCACCCTCATCGCTGGAACGTCCCGTAGCCCTCGATGGCGTAGACGGCCACGCCGCCGACCATGCCGACGGCGGGGAACACGAACCGCTCGGTGTAGGAGTCATGGATCAGCGCCCCGTCACCCTCGATGACCGTGTGCGGCCCCATCGTCCAGTGCTCGACGTAGCGGCGGAACGCCTCGGCGGTGACCACGGGCGCGTCACCGAGGAACCCCACGGCCAGCAGCCATGCCTCAGGATCACCCGCGATGTCTGAGCGCACGCTGTCGCCGGTCCACTCGATGCCCTCGACGCCGGTCATTCTCGCCCCGATTCCTGCATGTCCCATGTCAGCACAGCCATCGCCGCCTCGGCCAGCTCCTTGCCCGCGTACAGCGTGTCATCCTCGGTCGGGCCGCGCCCGCCCCAGCGCGCCAGGGCGGTGGACAGTTGCTCGACCAGGTGAGCCGGGATCATCGGTCGGCCACCTGGCGGTCCATCTGGGTGAAGTGCCAGCTTGTCCCCGGCCACTGGCCCGGCTCGGCGTGCGCCGCCTGAAGGTTGCGCATCCGCGCGGAGACCGCCGTCGGCGTACGCCCGAGCTGATCGGCCAGCGCCTTCACCTCGGCGTGCTGAGCGGTGAGCTTGCCGTGCTGGCGGAACAGGTCATCCACCGCGATGATGTCCGCCTCGGTCCACGGCTCAGGTGCCACCCGCTCCTTGACGTTGTAGACGGTGGCCCGGCTGACGCCGTACTCCCGGGCCAGCGCCGAGGCCGAGTCGCCCTCGATCAGCCGCTGAGCCACCGCCTCGGCCACTTCCTCCTCCAGCGACGGCACCCGGCCCTTGTAGACGCCTTTGTCCTTCGCAATGGCGATGCCCTCACGCTGGCGCTCCAGCAGCAGGGCGCGTTCGAACTCGGCCACCGCGCCCATCACCGACAGCATCAACACGGCGCACGGGTCGGACGTGTCTCGGGTGAAGGTCAGGCCCTCCTTGACGAACCGCACGCTGACACCGCGTGCGGTCAGCTCATCAACGGTGCGGCGCAGGTCAACCAGTGACCGGGCCAGCCGATCCATGCTGTGCACCACCAGCTCGTCGCCCTCGCGGACGTACCCCAGGCACTCGGTGAGCGCGGGCCGGTCGGTGTCTTTTCCGCTGGCGTGGTCGGTGAACACCTTGTCCAATTCGAGCCCGTCCAGTTGGCGCTCGGTGTTCTGCTCGGCGGTGCTAACCCGCACGTAGCCGACGGTTTGACCCTTACTCATACCTGCCCCTTGGTTGTCTAGATGATCTCTTGAGTCATCTTAGACTACCGTCTATCAAAGTGCCACCCACCCTAGTTAGACGGAAGATGTCGCCGGGCCGGGAGTCTCACATGGCTAGAGCCCAGATAGACAGCTACCGGCGCGTGCCGCCGGGGTTCCAGCCGCGCAGCGGGTCGTAGCCACCGCTCGGCGTGGCCAGGCGCAGAGGAACCACGGGCGCGGCCTCGGTCACCGGCTCGGCGGGGACATCGGTGACGGCCTCGGGCTCAACAGATTCGGCGATGAGCGCCACGGTGGGCAACGAAACCGGCTCGGGCGGGGTCTGATCAGGGTCGGGCTGGCTGACGGGCTCACCGGCCCTATGGCGGGCCACGGCCAGCCACTCGGCCAGCTCGTCGGCGGGAACGCCGCCGACGGCCAGCACGCCGCGCGCGATCTCGACCTGGAGCGCGAACAGCGGGTCACCCTCACCGATGACGGTGCCGACCAGGGCGCGCAGCTCGGTTTGGAGTTGGGCCTCCAACGTGGCGGGGCTCAGTCGGCCCTCGGCCACGTCATCGGCGATGGACATCGCGCCGTTGATGGCGTCCCGCTTGGTGATGGTGGTCATTCCAGCTCCTTCTGTTCGATTACCTCGGCGTCGACCACGGCCAGCAGCCGCTCGCGGGCTTCGGCGATGATCTGGGTCGGGGTCTGGGTCACGTTGATGTTCAGCACCTCCGGTTCGTAGAGCCCGCCGATCTTGGCCAGCTCGGCCTCGTTGCGCAGGATCTCCCGGTTGAGGGTGACCAGGGTGTCGTCGTCGCCGTTGGCGAACGCCCGCACGAACCGCTGACTCAGGGCGCGGGTCCGCAGCTCTATCGCGGCCTTGTGGGTCTCGATGGTGGTAGGCGTGGCCTCACGCCGCTGGCGGGCCACGTGACGGCTCACGGCGGTCTGGGCCGCGCCGATGGATCGGTACCCGAGGCGGTCGCAGACCTCACGCCAGCTGTGGCGGCTGGCGCGCAGCTTGAACGCTTCCTCGGCGCGGGCGCGGCTGGCGTACGCCGACATCTTCGGGGCCATACCGCATAAGTACCGCATGACCGTGCAGGGTCTCGGGGATGCGGGGCCGTCGGCGGGGGCGCGCAGCAGTGGGACGTTGCCTCACAACCACATAACTCGAAATTCCGACCAAAACTGTTCTCTCATATAGATATTTCTCCCTCTCACCACTGACCTATTTTTCTTGGTTATGTTGGTTATGTAGTTATGAGAGCACACCCGGGAGGCCGGAATTACCCCACTGCCTGCGCTTACGCGCGTCGGGCGGAACCCCGAGCGCCGCCAACCGCGCCCGGTTATCTGCCGGTTATATCGCCCCTGACGCCGGTTATCGGCCCCGCGCGCCGGGCCATGACGCCGCCGAGACCCCCGCGAGTGGCGTTGCCGGTTCATAACCGGCCCCCATAACCGGCTCATCACCGACAGATAACCGGGCTCTCAGTTGAGGTTGCCGGGCATCGGGTCGCCGCCGACGGCGGTGGAAACCGTCCGCGTGATCGGCACACCGTACTGACCCCGGTCGGTGTACGCGGTCTCAGCGCCCTTGACGCCCCAGACGACCCTGGGGCCGTTGAACTTCTGGCCCGGCTTGATCGGGTCGAGGTACAGCGCCTTGAGCGCCGACCGGAAGTTGACGTGCGATCCAGGGTTGTGGCCGTTGGTCTCGGCCCAGTGCTTCCACACCACGTACAACCGGGCCGAGTCCACCTGGTCGCACTCGCAGTTGCGGTGGGTGTGAGCCTCAGCGGCACCGACGACGCAGCACTCCGCGATGAACCGTCGAACCGGCGCGGCCTTGTCGTTGACCTCCTGGGCCAGCTCCTCGGCGCGCTGGGTCCGGGTGAACGCCCCACCCGAGCTGTCGAGCAGCGTCAAACCCTCCACGGCCCAACGCAACACCAGCCCCAGCTCATTGGCCAGGATGCGCCGCTTGAGGCCGGTGTCCTCGGTGTCGGTGTCACGGAAGCCCCGACTGGTCTCCAGCAGCAGGGCGCGGCGTTGTAGGGCGCTGCTGTTGTCGGACCACCGAGGGATCTCATTGGCCGAGGCGTGGAACCTCACCCCCAGCTTGGCCGACACCGCCGCCTTGTACTTCCGCGCCACCGACACCACGTCCTCACCCGTGACCGCCAGCAGGTTCTCCACCGCCGTGCTGGAGTCGCGAGTGCTGAACCGAATGTCACTGAGCACGGCCAACTGAGCGCCGGTCTCATACAGGCCCTGCAGCCCAAACTGGGAGTTGAGGTCGTCCAGCTTGGTGGCGGTGACCAGCCCGGCCAGCGCACCCAGCACGTCCGCGATGATCGACTTGCCGCTTCCGCTCGGGCCGATGATCAGCAGCCACTTCTGAAGGTCGGTGCGCCCGCTGATGACGTACCCGAACCACTGTTGCAGGCAGGTGATCGCGCCGGGATCATCGGGCCACTGAGTCCGCAGCATCCGCTGCCAATCGCTGTCGGCGTCAGGGTCGGTGGCGTGGTCGTAGTCAGCCTCAATGCGCGTCAGGCTGAACCACAACGGCGTGTTCAGATCGAGAGCGCCAGTGCTGACGTCAAGCACACCATTGCGCACCAGCACCCGCGTGCCGCCGCTGTACGCGCCCTGGTGACGGCCATAGGCGTCAGCCAACTCTCGGGCGTGGGTGCCGGTGCCGACGGCCAGGGCGTCGGCCAGCGCGTCCTCCACCATCGCCAGAGTGCGGGTGTCGGGGTTCCACGCTCTGAGCGAGTACTCGTTGCCGGCCTGGAGCTGCCGGGTCTTCACGTACCAGACATCGGCCAGCACCTCCCGCAGCAGCCCGCGCATCCACTCGGGGTCGGTGTGGGCCACCCAACGCGGCGGATCCCCAGCGGCGGTGAGCTCGTAGCGGTACCAGGTCTGGTCGATGCGAATCAGCGTGCGCATCCACGCCTTCCGCCGCCGTCGGGTACCCGGCGCGGTCGGCAACCGCAGCCGAGCGATGAACCGATGCCGCACCAGCCAGCGGGCCACGTATGTCGACGCCTGAGGCGGCGCGATCACCCTGCCCTCCACCACCTTGGCCTGCGCCTCGGGGTCCAGCGTGTTGTAGATCGACTCGGGAACACCGTTGATGCGTTTCTCGGCGGCGCTGGCGGCGGCGTCCAGGTCGGGGTCAGTGACCCACCGCGCGCGCATCAGCTCGATCTCGGGGTCGGGGCTGCTGTCGGCCTCGGCGAAGTCGCGGACGTCCTGGCGCGTCGGCACGGCCACGCCCCGGTCAGTGAACCCCTCGGCCACCATCTCGATGGGAACGACCGGTACATCCTCAACCCAGGGGTCCAGATCGGGCTTGCCGGTGTGGTGATCGATCAGAACGCGCCCGTGGTCGAGGGTTTGGCGCTGCCAGTCCACGATGATGCGCGCGATGTCATCACCCACAACGGAACTCAGCGGATCGGTGGGGTCGGCGTTCCAGAGGGTGGCCAGGTGCGCGCCGCTGACGTAAGCGGCGGGCTCGACAGCAGCAGCGGTCCCGTTGTCGGGGGTAAGCTTCACAGTGTTCCTTCGGATTTTGGTCGGTCTGAGGGGCTGACCCACTGGAGCGGGTCGTCGTTGGGGTGATGCCGCCCTGGCTCACATCGCGCCGAAGCCAACCGCGCGGAGCCGGGCGGCATCACTGCTGTCAGGGGTCAATCACGCTGTGGCCCTCCCGGTCTCACGCATCAGCCGGGCGGACAGGCGTCAGTAGAGCGTCGACATCGCTGACCTTGACCCGAAGATCCGACGTCGGGCTGGTCCGGTACGCGGGCAACAGGCCCTCACGGATGCGGCGCTGAATCGACCACGGCGACAGGCCGACCCGCTCCCCGGCCTCACGTAGCCCGATGAACCGGTCAGTGCTGGTGGCGTTGGTCACGGCTGGCCTCCTTTCAGTGGCGGCATCTGAGGGCAACTAGAGCAGACGACCGTGCAGACCCTCGGTGAGCGACGGCTGAGTTACCCGAGTCAGGTAAGCATTGTGGCCGTGGCGGTCTCGGTCTCCCCCGCCAGCAGCGTCAGCAGCTTGGCGGTCGGCACGCGCTTCCGCTTGGCGCTCAGGTGGATCACGGGCAGTCGGCCCGTCTTGGCCATCGAGTAGGCGAAAGCCCTTGACACGCCGAGGTATTCAGCGGCGGTCTCGATGCTCACGGTGGGCGGACCCTGGCGCAGGCGCTCCAGCGACGGGTAAGTCTTCGTGGTGTCGGTTGAATCAGGCATGTCTTCACAGTGGCCTGATTAGTGATAGTTGTCTAGGCGTTTTGCTATCTTTGTGGTTATCATCTTTTCGTGACTAGTGATAAGCCCGAGTTCACGCCCATCGCGGGCGACGTGATGGCTGACGACATCCGCCGTGTGAGCGGCAAGCGTGGCAGCGACAACGGTCTGATCGAGATCCCGCTGTACGGGCACGGTTTCCGCTACCAGGTGCGGATCGACCGGAGCGGCGGAACGCCGCGCCTCACTGAGCTGCGGATGGTGTGCGCCGCAGACGGCGGTGACATAGACCCCGCCGCCGTGCGCAACGTCCCGGTGCGCCGACTGGCCAAGGCCGCTGCCAAGTTCGTCTCACTGACCGAGCACGGCATCGCGGACGCCGGTGACATGTACGACCCGACCGGCCCGGCCCGGCCCGACCTGGAGCCAGGAAAGCGCCGCCGCAACCTCGGTGACGAGCACTACCGCCAGGTCGCCGCGCAGATCAGTTGGGCGCGGGAGATTGGCCTCGCGCCACGGGATTACGCCGCCGACTACTTCGGGGTGACTCTCCCCACCCTGGACCGCTGGATCGCCCAGGCCAAGAAGCGCGGTTTCCTTCGCCGCGACTGGAGCACCGCCACCGCTGACGCACAGGAGACCGAGCAGCCATGACCACCGACCCGCAGCCCGCCAAACGCACCCGCCGAGCCGAGCCGGTCACCAAGCACGTGGCCAAGAACGGCGCGGTGTCCTACCGCTTCCGCGTCGATCTGGGCATCAACCCTGACGGTTCCCGTCTACGGCAGCAGTTCACCTATCCCACGCTGGCCGAGGCCCGCAAGGAGTACCGGCGCATCTCCACCGAGGTGGCGGCGGGCACCTTCGTGAAGCGCGACACAACCACCGTGGCTGAGTTTCTGACCGAGTGGCTGGACGCCCGGCGCGACATCCGACCGGGCACGCTCACCGGGTACCGCTACTCCCTCAAGCCGGTCATCGACCATCTCGGTGTGATCCCGCTGCAACACCTGCGGACTGCCGACCTCGACGCCCTGGTGACGTTGCGCATGGCGGGCCAGCCGGTGGCGCAGAGAGACAAGCGCGGACGCCGGTCGGCTGAGGTGCTGGCGTGGCTGCGGGCGCGCCCTGACGGTGCGAGCTACGCCGAGGTGTACGCCGAGTTCGGCAACCCCGGCGAGCGGGCGCTGGCCCGTCTCGCGGCGTCCGGTGAGGTGACCCGGCCCGCGCGCGGTCGGTATGCCGCCGCCCGGCCCGCCGATCCCGAGCGCCCCAAGGTGGCCGGTGGGACCAGCGCGCGCACGGTGGTCACGATGTTGGTGGTCTTGTCCTCGGCGCTCGATGACGCGATGGCCCAGGGCCTCGTCGCCCGCAACGTCGCCCGGCTGGTCAAGCGGCCCAAGGTGACCACCACCGAGATGGCCACCTGGTCACCGGAACAGGCGGCGGCGTTCCGCGCCCATGTGACCGATGACCGGCTGGCGGCGTGCTGGCTGCTGACGCTGGCCGGGTTGCGCCGCTCAGAGGTGCTGGGTCTGCGGTGGGCCGACGTCGACCACGACGCCGGGACCATCACCGTGGCCCAGGGCCGCGTGGTGGTCGGCGGCGGCACGGTGACCGGCGCGCCCAAGTCCACCCGCTCAGCGCGGACGCTCCCCATGCCGCGTGACGTGCTGACCGCGTTGCGGGCGTTCAAGACTCGGCAAGCCGAGGAACACCTGGCCCTCGGCGCGGGCTGGCCCGATACCGACTTGGTGGCGGTCAACGCCGATGGCTCCCCCATCCGGCCCGAGACCTACTCCAAGGTGTTCGCCGCTCACTGCGCGGCGGCGGGCGTCCCGGTGATCCGGCTGCACGATGTTCGGCACACCGCCGCCACCATGCTGCTCGACGGTGGAACCACGCCCTCGGCCACCGCCAAGTGGCTGGGCCATGACCCGGCTATCACGCTTCGGGTCTACGGCCACGTCTACGACGACGCGCTGGCATCGGCGGGTGACGCCCTGATGGGCCGGTCACGCGCGAGCGCCGACTGACCTCAGGCGTACAACGCCACGACGTTGGCCACCGCTCCGAGCCCGAGACCCCCGACCAACAGACCGACGGCGGTCCAGCGACGTCGGTCGCTCACGTCGTTCTCAGCGGTGACGTACTTATATAGCGCCTCCTGCGCGGGCTCGGGCCAGCCGATCTTGGCGGCTTGGTCCCAGTCGGCCTTGAACTGCCGCATGTTGCGCCGACCCGTCACCGCATCGCGGATCACGCCGTAGGCACCAACGGCTTGCAACAACGAACTGGCGACGTAGAGGACCAGGGCGACGACCGTCACGGCTGCGACGTTATGCCGTGCCGCGCCGCCGCTCCGCCACGGGGCTGACCACCTTGGCCATTTCTTGGCCACTCGGGGGGTTGTCACAAACCGACCGCGACCCGCAGAAACGGCTGTGACCAGACTTTTTAATGGTGGGCGCGGAGGGTTTCGAACCCCCGACCGCTGGTGTGTAAAACCAGAGCTCTACCACTGAGCTACGCGCCCCGTCGCAGGCACGGTACACGCCGTGACCGCGAGACCGGAAATTCTGCCCCACTCAGCCCTTCAGCGCCTCCAGCGCATTGCGCCACACCGCCTGATCGCGGACCTGGCCCGGTTCCATCATCTCGGCGAACCGGATCTGCCCGGCCTTGTCGACGACGAACGTGCCGCGGTTCGGGTACCCGGCATCGTCGTTGAACACGCCGTAGGCCTGGGTGACCGCGCCGTGCGGCCAGAAATCCGCCAGCACCGGGAAGGTGAATCCGCTTTCGATGGACCAGATCTTGTGCGTCGGGGGCGGCCCGACGGAGATCGCCAGGGTTGCGGTGTCGTCGTTCTCGTACTGCGGCAGCTTGTCTCGGATCTCCCCGAGCTCGCCCTCACACACGCCGGTGAACGCCAATGGGAAGAACACCAGCAGCACATCCTTGGCACCGCGGAAGGCGCTGAGTGTGATCGGCCGGCCGTTCTGGTCCCGGAGCGTGAAATCGGGCGCCGGGGCACCGACAGCGAGCACTATCCCCTCTTTCCGGCGGCCTTCGATTTCGGCTGCACCAACCTACTCGCCGTCCAATCCCCCAACTTGGCCGACGAGGTCTGCATCAGCCCGGCCGTCGGCGCCGATTCGGCGATCTCGGCGGGCAGCACATGCCCGGGCTTACCGGTCTTGGGAGTCACCACCCAGATCACGCCGTCCTCGGCGAGTGGAGTGATGGCGTCCATGAGCCGGTCGACGAGATCCCCGTCGTCGTCCCGCCACCAGAGCAAAACCACGTCGACGACTTCGTCCGAATCTTCGTCGAGCAGCTCTGAGCCGCACGCTTCCTCGATGTCGGCCCGAATGTCGTCGTCGCTATCCTCGTCCCAACCCAGCTCCTGGACTATCTGATCCTTCTGGATGCCCAGTATGTGGGCGTAGTTCGGGCCTGAGTCCGTCCCCGCCGCCGCGACCACCGTCGGTCCTCCTTAACCTTCCTTCGAGCCTGTCTCAAGACTGCGTGTTTTCCTATCGTCGCACGGCGGCCCACCCGTGCGGGTGTCCGCCGGGCCAGTTTGTCCGTCCGACCATCAGTACGCTGCGTCGCACCGGTTCAGCGCGTTCTCCCGGGCGGCGTTCGAACGTTGCGATGCCGCATTGAACTGATCCGGCCCGGCATTGCCCGAAATGGCGGTGACGAGGGCCCGCGCCGAGTCGATCCACTCGGTCAGCGCGGCGTGCAGGTCCGGCGACAAGGCGTCGGACAGGCCAGAACTGACCAGATCAGCACTGCGGTTCAGCCCGTCGATCGCGGGGCCGGCCTTGGCGGCGGTGTTCCCACCGCTGTTGACCGCCTCGACATAACCGTTGACCGCGTCCACGGCGTCGACGGCGGACGTGCTGAGGTCCTCGCACACGGTGTGCACGGCGCGGGTGGTCAACGAGGCCTGGCGTTCGGACTCCCGGGCCGCCGAGCTCTCCGAGGATTCCGCGATCGATGCCGACACCGACGCCCGGTACACCGGGGCCGCATCCGAATCGACTTGTGCGGTACCGCCGGTAACGGCCGAACACCCCACCACGACCATGGCGATCACCGCCGCGCCACCCAGTGCGCACGCGGCGAGCCGCGCCTTTGCCCCAACCTGCCCATCAACCGGCACGATCTGCAGACGTTACCGGTTCACAAAGCAACTGATGGGTAACTTGCGCACCGCCACCCCCAGCGTCACGGAGGCGGCAAGATGGGGGGACGATAGAAGGTGCCACAAGCACTATCAGTTGTTACCGCCTGACAAGGAGCGGAAGTTGACCACCGAGTTCGTGCGCCAGGATCTGGCCCAAAACTCCTCTACCGCAGCAGAACCCGACCGGGTCCGGGTGATCCGGGAGGGGGTCGCGTCATACCTGCCCGATATCGACACCGACGAGACGAGCGAATGGCTCGAATCGTTCGATGAGCTACTCGAACGATCCGGCCCGGCTCGGGCACGGTATCTGATGCTGCGATTGCTGGAACGCTCCCGCGAGAAGCGGGTGGCCATTCCGGCACTGACGTCCACCGACTACGTCAACACCATCCCGACCGAACTCGAGCCGTGGTTCCCCGGCGACGAGGACGTCGAGCGACGCTTCCGCGCCTGGATCCGCTGGAACGCCGCGATCATGGTGCACCGCGCCCAGCGGCCCGGAGTCGGTGTGGGCGGCCACATTTCGACGTACGCCTCGTCGGCTTCGCTGTACGAGGTCGGGTTCAACCACTTCTTCCGCGGCAAATCCCACCCCGGCGGCGGCGACCAGGTGTTCATCCAAGGCCACGCGTCCCCCGGCATCTACGCCCGCGCGTTCCTGGAAGGCCGGCTGACGACCGACCAACTGGATGGTTTCCGCCAGGAGCACTCGCACAAGGGCGGCGGCCTGCCGTCGTACCCGCACCCGCGGCTCATGCCGGACTTCTGGGAATTCCCGACGGTGTCGATGGGCCTGGGCCCGATGAACGCCATCTACCAGGCCCGGTTCAACCACTACCTGCACGACCGTGGCCTCAAGGACACCTCCGATCAGCACGTGTGGGCGTTCCTCGGTGACGGCGAGATGGACGAGCCCGAGAGCCGCGGCCTGATCCAGGTGGCCGCGAACGAGGCACTGGACAACCTGACCTTCGTGGTCAACTGCAACCTGCAGCGCCTCGACGGCCCGGTGCGCGGCAACGGCAAGATCATCCAGGAGCTGGAGTCGTTCTTCCGCGGCGCCGGCTGGAACGTCATCAAGGTGGTCTGGGGCCGCGAGTGGGACGCCCTGCTGCACGCCGACCGCGACGGTGCGCTGGTCAATCTGATGAACACGACGCCCGACGGCGACTACCAGACGTACAAGGCCAACGACGGCGCCTACGTGCGCGACCACTTCTTCGGGCGCGATCCGCGCACCAAGGCACTGGTCGAGCCGATGACGGACCAGGAGATCTGGAACCTCAAGCGCGGCGGCCACGATTACCGCAAGGTGTACGCCGCCTACCGCGCCGCGATGGAGCACAAGGGTCAGCCGACGGTGATCCTGGCCAAGACCATCAAGGGCTACACGCTGGGCAGCCACTTCGAGGGCCGCAACGCCACCCACCAGATGAAAAAGCTTGCGCTGCAAGACCTGAAGGACTTCCGGGATGTCACCCGGGTGCCGATCAGCGATGAGCAGCTGGAGCAGGACCCCTATCTGCCGCCGTACTACCACCCGGGGCCCGAGGCGCCGGAGATCCGGTATCTGCTGGATCGGCGGCGTGCCCTCGGCGGGTTCCTGCCCTCGCGTCGCACCAAGAGCACGCCGCTGCCGCTGCCCGGTTCCGACACCTACAAGGCCCTGAAGAAGGGGTCCGGCCAGCAGTCGGTGGCCACCACCATGGCCACTGTCCGCACCTTCAAGGAACTGTTGCGGGACAAGAACATCGGGCCGCGGATCGTGCCGATCATCCCCGACGAGGCCCGGACGTTCGGCATGGACTCCTGGTTCCCGAGCCTGAAGATCTACAACCGCAACGGGCAGCTGTACACCTCGGTGGACTCCGAACTGATGTTGGCCTACAAGGAATCCGAGGTCGGCCAGATCCTGCACGAGGGCATCAACGAAGCGGGGTCGACCTCGTCGTTCACCGCGGTCGGCACGTCCTACTCGACGCACAACGAGCCGATGATCCCGATCTACATCTTCTATTCGATGTTCGGGTTCCAGCGCACCGGTGACGGCCTGTGGGCCGCGGCCGATCAGATGGCGAAGGGCTTCGTGCTCGGCGCGACCGCCGGCCGCACCACCCTGACCGGTGAGGGGCTGCAGCACGCCGACGGCCATTCGCTGTTGCTCGCATCGACCAATCCGGCCGCGGTGACCTATGACCCGGCGTTCGCCTACGAGATCGCCCACATCATCGAGAGCGGTCTGCAGCGGATGTACGGCGAGCATCCGGAGAACGTGTTCTTCTACATCACCATCTACAACGAGCCGTACGTGCAGCCGGCCGAGCCGGCCGATCTGGACACCGAGGCCCTGTTGCGCGGGATGTACCGCTACCGGCGGGCGGCCGAGCCACGCGCCGGCACGGCCCAGATCCTGGCCTCGGGCGTGTCGATGCCGGAAGCGCTGCGAGCGGCCGACATGCTGGCCGAGGAGTGGGACGTGGCCGCCGACGTGTGGTCCGTGACCAGTTGGGGCGAGCTCAACCGCGAGGGCGTCGAGATCGAGCGCCACCGGCTGCGGCACCCCGACCAACCGGCCCGCACCCCGCACGTGACCAACGTCCTGGCCGATGCGGCCGGCCCGGTGGTCGCGGTGTCGGACTGGATGCGTGCGGTGCCCGAGCAGATCCGCCCCTGGGTCCCGGGTACCTACATCACGCTCGGCACCGATGGCTTCGGCTTCTCCGACACCCGGCCGGCCGCTCGCCGCTACTTCAACACCGACGCCGAGTCGGTCGTGGTGGCGGTGTTGGAGGGCTTGGCCCGCGACGGCGAGATCGATCCGTCGGTGGCCGTCGCGGCGGCCAAGCAGTACAAGATCGACGACGTGTTCGCGGCGGCGGTCTCCTTCGTCGACACCGGCAGCGCCTAGCTGAAAGCCCGCGGGGCTGTCGCGCTCAAGAGTGCGACAGCCCTGCGGCGGGGCCCTCTTGGAGGAATCCACCAGAAAACTGGCGTAGCTTTTAGGGATGCCCGACAAGCGGTTCGTTCCGCCCAAATCGACCGTCGAGGTCCTGGCCAGCGTGCCCGACTCGACGCTGCGCCGGTTGAAGCAGTATTCCGGCCGGTTGGCCACCGAGGCGGTGCACGCCATGGCCGAGCGGCTGGACTTCTTCTCCGATCTCGACGCGTCGCAGCGGGCCAGCGTCCAGTTGGTGGTGCAGACCGCGGTGGTCAACTTCGTCGAATGGATGCGCGACCCGGCCAGCGATGTCAGCTACACGGCCCAGGCCTTCGAGGTGGTGCCCCAGGACCTGCGCCGCCGGATCGCACTGCGGCAGTCGGTCGAGATGGTGCGCACCTCCATGGAGTTCTTCGAAGAGGTGGTGCCGATGCTGGCCCGCTCCGAGGAACAACTCAACGCGCTCACCGCCGGGATCCTGCGCTACAGCCGGGACCTGGCCTTCGCGGCGGCCAGCGCCTATGCCGATCAGGCCGAGGCCCGTGGTGCCTGGGATCTGCGGATGGAGGCCAACGTCGTCGACGCCGTGGTGCGCGGCGACACCGGACCCGAACTGCAGTCCCAGGCGGCCGCACTGAACTGGGACGCGACCGCGCCGGCCACGGTGATCGTCGGGTTGCCACGTCCCGATCGGCTGGATCTGGCCCGCGACGACATCCACGACGTCGTCAAGCGCAACGATCGGGCCGCACTGTCCGATGTGCACGGGACCTGGCTGGTGGCGATCGTGTCCGGCCCGCTGTCAGCAACCGACCGGTTCCTGGTCGACCTGCTGACGGTGTTCGCCGACGGCCCGGTGGTGATCGGGCCGACCTCGCCGACGCTGACGGCCGCCCACCGCAGCGCCACCGAGGCGATCTCCGGGATGAACGCCGTGGCCGGCTGGCCGGGTGCCCCCCGGCCGGTGTCGGCGCGCGAGCTGCTGCCGGAACGGGCCCTGCTGGGTGATGCGACGGCGATCGCCGCGCTGGAGACTGAGGTCATGCGCCCTTTGGCCGATGCGGGGCCGGCCCTCACCGAGACGCTCGACGCGTTCCTGGATTCTGGCGGCGCCATAGAAGCTTGCGCGCGCAAATTGTTCGTTCATCCAAACACGGTCCGCTACCGGCTGAAGCGAATCGGCGACTTCACCGGCCGCGATCCCGCCGTGCCAAGGGACGCCTACGTACTGCGGGTGGCGTCGACGGTCGGCAGACTGAGCAAACAGGCATACCAGCCGAGCACGCCAGATGGCGGGATTTCTGTGGTACCGGCGATTCGCCCGCCCCATCCCGGCAGGCAGCGGGCCTGAACGGGTGACGAACGGCGGCCGCGAATCGTGGTACAGATTTCGCTTCGGTGGAGGCACGGTCGCGTTACATGCACTTTTGTGGGGAACCTACAAAAACATAAGACAAGGTTCATAATCTCTTACACCCCACAAAACCATCTTCACAGTGTTCTCTTAATGACGTGCCCCAACCCGTGCTCGCATTCCTTGCTCCCGGACAGGGATCCCAGACGCCCGGCATGCTCTCGTCTTGGCTGGAGCTGCCCGGCGCCGCCGATCGCCTCGCCACGTGGTCGCAGATCAGCGGCCTGGATCTGGCGCGGCTGGGAACCACCGCCACCGCTGAGGAGATCACCGACACCGCGGTGACGCAGCCCCTGGTGGTGGCCGCCACGCTGCTGGCCTATGAGGAATTGACCAAGCGCGGCCTGCCCAACGCCGCCGAAACCGTCGTCGCCGGCCATTCGGTCGGCGAGATCGCCGCGTACGCCATCGCCGGCGTCATCTCCGCCGACGACGCGGTCAAGCTGGCCGCCACCCGTGGCGCCGAGATGGCCAAGGCCTGTGCGGTCGAGCCGACGGGCATGTCGGCTGTGCTCGGTGGCGACGAGGCCGAGGTGCTGGCCCGGCTGGAGTCGCTGGACCTGGTGCCCGCCAACCGCAACGCGGCCGGCCAGATCGTGGCCGCCGGCGCGATCGCCGCGCTGGAGAAGCTCGCTGAGGATCCGCCGGCCAAGGCCCGCGTCCGCCAGTTGGCGACCGCAGGCGCGTTCCACACCCACTACATGGCTTCCGCGCTGGAGGGCTACGCTGCGGCCGCCGAGTCTGTAACGACCTCTGAGCCGACCGCGACACTTCTGTCGAACGCAGACGGCCGGCCGGTCGCCTCGGCCGCCGATGCGATGGAGAAGCTGGTGTCTCAGCTGACCAAGCCGGTGCGCTGGGATCTGTGCACCGCCACCATGCGGGACCGTTTCTCCGGCGCCGAGCGCGCCGGGATCGTCGAGTTCCCGCCGGCCGGCACCCTGGTGGGCATCGCCAAGCGTGAACTGAAGGGCACCCCGACCCGCGCGGTCAAGGCGCCCGCAGACCTGGACGGCTTGGACGAGCTGTAAGTCCAGCGACAACCGAATAGCGAAACAAACCGAACGTCCCGAATTGTCCTCCGCACCCGGAGGGCGCTTTCAACAACAAGAAGGAGCCATTGTGGCCGCCAGTCAGGAAGAAATCATCGCCGGTCTCGCCGAGATCATCGAAGAGGTCACCGGCATCGAGCCGTCTGAGGTGACCCCGGAGAAGTCGTTCGTCGACGACCTGGACATCGACTCGCTGTCGATGGTGGAGATCGCGGTGCAGACCGAGGACAAGTACGGCGTGAAGATCCCCGACGAGGATCTGGCCGGCCTGCGCACCGTCGGTGACGTCGTCGCCTACATCCAGAAGCTCGAGGAAGAGAACCCCGAGGCCGCCGCCGCCCTGCGCGAGAAGTTTGGCTCGGAATGACCAGACCTTCCACTGCTAACGGAGGCTTCCCGAACGTCGTGGTGACCGCCGTGGAGGCAACCACGGCGCTCGCTGCTGACATCGAGAGCACGTGGAAGGGCCTCCAGGCCGGAGAAAGCGGCATCCGTGAGCTGACCGACGACTTCGTCACCAAGTGGGACCTTCCGGTGCGTATCGGTGGTCACCTGGTCGACGACATCGACAGCCACCTGACCCGCATCGAGCTGCGCCGCAATTCCTATGTGCAGCGCATGTCTCTGGTGCTGGCCCGGCGGCTGTGGAAGACCGCGGGTGCCCCCGAGGTCGACCCCGACCGGTTCGCCGTCGTGATCGGCACCGGTCTCGGCGGTGGCGAGAAGATCGTCGAGACCTACGACGCCATGAACGAGGGCGGCATCCGCAAGGTCAGCCCGCTCGCAGTTCAGATGATCATGCCCAACGGTGCCGCGGCGGTCGCCGGCCTCGAACTGGGCGCCCGCGCCGGGGTCATCACCCCGGTGTCGGCGTGCTCGTCCGGGTCGGAGGCCATCGCACACGGTTGGCGTCAGATCGTCATGGGTGACGCGGACTTCGCCGTCGTCGGCGGTGTGGAAGGCGGCATCGAGGCACTGCCGATCGCGGCGTTCTCGATGATGCGCGCCATGTCGACCCGCAACGACGATCCCGCGGGTGCGTCCAGGCCGTTCGACAAGGATCGCGATGGATTCGTGTTCGGCGAGGCCGGCGCGATGATGATCATCGAGACCGAGGAGCACGCCCTGGCCCGTGGCGCCAAGCCACTGGCTCGCCTGATGGGTGCCGGTATCACCTCGGACGCGTTCCACATGGTGGCCCCGGCCGACAACGGCGTCCGTGCCGGTGCCGCGATGAAGCGCGCGCTGGAGACTGCCGGGCTGGATGCCAAGGACATCGACCATGTCAATGCCCACGGCACGGCCACTCCGATCGGTGACACCGCCGAAGCCAATGCCATCCGGGTCGCCGGATGTCAGAACGCTGCGGTCTACGCACCGAAGTCGGCTCTGGGGCACTCGATCGGTGCGGTCGGTGCGCTGGAGTCGGTGTTGACGGTCCTCGCGTTGCGGGACGGGGTCATCCCCCCGACCCTGAACTACGAGACACCGGATCCGGAGATCAATCTCGATGTGGTTGCGGGCGAGCCTCGTTATGGCGACTACAAGTACGCCATCAACAACTCGTTCGGTTTCGGCGGCCACAATGTGGCTCTGGCCTTCGGCAAGTACTGAGGCTGACGGTCCGATCCGATAGATAACCCCGGAAGGTAAATCACCGAGGGCAAGCACGGAAGGAAGAACTCCGTAAATATGGCGGGATTGTCCACTGGGAATGGTCTTCCCAATGTGGTTGTCACCGGCGTAGCCATGTCGACGGCGCTGGCAACTGATGCTGAAAGCACCTGGAAGAAGCTGCTCGACGGCCAGAGCGGCATCCGCAAGCTCACTGATTCGTTCGTCGAGGAGTACGACCTGCCGGTCCGTATCGGTGGTCATCTCCTGGAGGATTTCGAATCGGAGCTGACGCGGGTCGAACTGCGCCGGTTGTCATATTTGCAGAAGATGTCGACGGTCATCGGCCGTCGGGTGTGGGCCAATGCCGGTTCCCCCGAGGTCGATGCCCGCCGTCTGATGGTGTCGATCGGCACCGGTCTGGGTTCGACCGAAGAACTCGTGTTCGCCTACGACGGCATGCGGACCAAGGGTCTGCGTGCCGTGTCGCCGCTCGTGGTGCAGATGTACATGCCCAACGGTGCGGCGGCGGCCATCGGACTCGAGCGCAAGGCCAAGGCCGGGGTGTCCACCTCGATCTCGGCCTGCGCCTCGGGGTCGGAGGCCATTGCCAACGCCTGGCGTCAGATCGTGCTCGGCGAGGCCGACATCGCGATCTGCGGCGGCGTGGAAACCAAGATCGAGGCAGTGCCGATCGCCGGCTTCGCGCAGATGCGCATCGTGCTGTCCAACTCCAACGACGATCCGGAAGGCGCCTGCAAGCCCTTCGACAAGGACCGTAACGGCTTCGTGTTCGGCGAGGCCGGTGCCCTCATGGTCATCGAGACCGAGGAGCACGCCAAGGCTCGCGGCGCCAACATCCTGGCCCGCATCATGGGTGCCAGCGTGACGTCCGACGGCTACCACATCGTGGCCCCGGACCCCAACGGCGAGCAGGCCGGTTACGCCATGACCCGCGCCGTCCAGCTGGCGGGTCTGCAGCCCACCGACATCGACCATGTCAACGCCCATGCCACCGGCACCAATGTCGGCGACGTGGCGGAGAGCAAGGCGATCAACAACGCGATGCTCGGCCACAAGCCCGCCGTCTATGCACCCAAGGCCGCGCTCGGCCATTCGGTCGGTGCAGTCGGCGCGGTCGAGTCCATCCTGACCGTGCTGGCGCTGCGCGACGGCGTCATCCCCGCGACACGCAACCTGCACAACCTCGACCCGGAGATCGACCTGGACGTCGTCGCCGGCGAGCCGCGGCAGGGCGATTTCAAGTACGCCATCAACAACTCGTTCGGATTCGGTGGGCACAACGTCGCGCTCGCCTTCGGGAAGTACTGAGACCCCGAACTACGGCGACCCGGCGCTTCCATCAAAGGAGACCTATATGACGATCATGGCCCCCGAGGCGGCTGCCGAGTCGCTCGACCCGCGCGACCCGCTGCTGCGCCTGCAGACGTTCTTTGACGACGGGAGCGTCGAACTGCTGCACGAGCGCGACCGCTCCGGTGTGCTGGCCGCGGCCGGGACCGTCAACGGTGTTCGTACGGTGGCGTTCTGCACCGACGGCACCGTCATGGGCGGCGCCATGGGCATCGAGGGCTGCGCCCACATCGTCAATGCCTACGACACCGCGATCGAGGAGCAGAGCCCGATCGTCGGGATCTGGCATTCGGGCGGTGCGCGGCTGGCCGAGGGCGTCAAGGCGCTGCACGCGGTCGGTCTGGTCTTCGAGGCGATGATCCGGGCTTCGGGTTACATCCCGCAGATCTCCGTGGTGGTCGGATTCGCCGCCGGTGGTGCGGCTTACGGGCCGGCCCTGACCGACGTCATCATCATGGCCCCCGACAGCAAGGTGTTCGTCACCGGTCCGGATGTGGTGCGCAGCGTCACGGGTGAGGACGTCGACATGGTGTCGCTCGGCGGCCCCGACGCCCACCACAAGAAGTCCGGTGTCTGCCACATCGTCGCCGACGACGAGCTCGACGCCTACGAGCGCGGCCGTCGCCTGGTCGGATTGTTCAGCCAGCAGGGCCATTTCGACCGCAGCAAGGCCGAGGCCGGCGATACCGACCTGGCCGCGCTGATGCCCGAATCGGCCCGTCGCGCCTACGACGTGCACCCGATCATCGAGGCGCTGCTCGACGAGGGCGTGCCGTTCGAGGAGTTCCAGGCCAAGTGGGCCCCGTCGATCGTGGTCGGCCTCGGCCGGCTGGCCGGCCGGTCCGTCGGCGTGATCGCCAACAACCCGCTGCGCCTCGGCGGCTGCCTGAACTCCGAAAGTGCCGAGAAGTCGGCGCGTTTCGTGCGCCTGTGCGACGCGTTCGGCATCCCGCTGGTGGTCGTCGTCGACGTCCCGGGTTACCTGCCCGGCGTCGATCAGGAATGGGGCGGCGTGGTCCGCCGCGGCGCCAAGCTGCTGCACGCCTTCGGTGAGTCCTCGGTCCCCCGTGTCACGCTGGTGACCCGCAAGATCTACGGCGGCGCCTACATCGCGATGAACTCGCGTTCGCTCAACGCCACCAAGGTGTTTGCCTGGCCCGATGCCGAGGTCGCCGTGATGGGTGCCAAGGCTGCCGTCGGCATCCTGCACAAGCGCAAGCTGGCCGCCGCCCCGGATCATGAGCGTGAGGCGCTGCACGAGGAACTGGCCCTCGAGCACGAGCGCATCGCCGGCGGCGTGGATTCCGCCATCGAGATCGGCGTGGTGGACGAGAAGATCGATCCGGCGCACACCCGCAGCAAGCTGACGCAGGCGCTGGCCGAGGCTCCGCACCGGCGCGGCCGCCACAAGAACATCCCGCTGTAGGGTTCCTTTCTCCCGCGAGCAGTCCCCCGCAAGCGGGGGACTGCTCGGCGTACTAGCGGGTGGTGTAGCCGCCGTTGGCGAAGATGGTCTGCCCGTTGATCCAGTGCCCCTCACCCGCGAGGAACACCACGAGCGGGGCGATGTCGGTGATCTCGGTCAGCCGGTTGCCCATCGCCTGCGACTTGTGGAACTCGACCCGCTCCGGCGTTTCCTGCGGGTAGAAGAACGGGGTGTCCATGGGTCCGGGAGCCACGTTGTTGACGTTGATGCCGCGGACCCCGAACTCCTTGGAGGCGGCTCGGGTGAAGTGTTCGACGGGGCTCTTCGAGCCCGCGTAGGTCGAGTAGCCGTCGGTGTAGGCGGCCAGCAAGGCGGTGACGATGGTGACCACCGAGCCGTTGTCGGCCAGGCGCTTGCCCGCCTGCTGCAGGAAGAAGTAGGCGGCCTTGGCGTTGATGTCGAACATCGAGTCGTACTCGGCCTCGGTGGTTTCGACGAACGGCTTGCGCAACACCTTGCCGACGGTGTTGACCGCGATGTCGACGCTGCCGAAGGCGTCGATGGCCGTGTCGAAGAGCTTTTCGACGTTGGCCGGCACCGTCAGATCTCCCTGCACCTTGACGGCTTTGACGCCGGCGGCCTGCACGGCGGCCACGGTCTTGTCGGCATCGGCCTCGGTCGCGGCACTGTTGTAGTGGACCGCGACGTTGACACCCCTCGAAGCCAACGTCGTACTGATCAGACCGCCAAGGTTCTTTGCCCCGGCAGCAACAACAGCTGATTTACCTTCCAGTTTGCTCATAGCTGGCAGCGTAGTTTCGGAATCCACAGATGAATAACGCAACTTTCCGAAGTATCCACAACCAGTAGTTGTAGTTAGACTATGCACGTGGCGGCCAACATCCCTGATCTGCGGCGTTTACGTCAATTCCTCGCCATCGGCGAGGCCGGCAGTCTCACCGCCGCCGCGATTGCGCTGCATGTTAGCCAACAAGCACTCAGCAGCTCGATGCAGCAATTGGAGAAAGAGCTCGATGCCAGGCTGTTCCGGCGCGAGGGGCGCCGGCTGATCCTCACGAGCGCCGGCGAGTTGCTGCTCGCCGAAGGCAGAACGCTGCTCGCGGCGGCGCAGACCGTGGTCGAGCGGGTGGCACATGCCGCCGGCGATGCTGCCGAGGTCTTCGTCGTCGGCCACACCCCGGCGCTGAGCGGAACCGAGGTCTACACCCGGATCGAACCGGCCATCACCGCGTTCCCCGAGACCTCCTTCACCTTCCGGCAGCTCTACCCCGATCAGCTCGCCGCTGCGGTGCTCGAGGGCATGGTGCACCTCGGCCTACGTCGCGGCGTGGTCCCGACGAACCAATTGGCCACGGCCGTCGTGGGTTACGACCGGGTTCGGTTGGCCGTGCCGCGCGAACACCGGCTGGCAGACCGGCCGTTCGTCAACATCGACGAACTTGCCGGAGACCGCGTCGCACTGTGGGCTCCCCCGGGCACGTCGTACTACAGCGACTTCCTGATGGCCGCATGCCGGCGTGCCGGGTTCGAACCTGACTATGTCGTGAGCCGGGTGCAGGGTTCGGCCACCGTCGCCGCCCCACTCACCACCGGGGGCGTCGCCTTCGTCACCACCGCGGCCGGTGCGGCCATGGGAGGCCGTGTGGTGGTCACCGAACTCGAGCCGCCCCTGCTGGTGGGGGTACAGGCAATCTGGCAGCGCCACACCAGTTCCGCGGTGCGCGACACACTGCTGCGTCAGGACTGAACGCCCGGTTACTCGACGCGCCCGAACTCTGCGACCATCTCGGCGGCGGTCTCCGCGGCACGCTCCCGATCGGTATCCACCAGCCCGATGCGGGTACGCCGGTCCAGGATGTCGTCGGCGCACAGGGCACCTTCGTGGGTGACGGCGTACTCGAATTCGGCGCGGACGACGTCGATTCCATCGGCCACGGGCTCGGTGGGGCGATCACATCGTGCCCGGGCGATCACGTTGGGCGCTTCGGCCCCGTACCGGGCGACCAATGAGGATGGCAATGGATGCTCGGATCGCAAGGTGGACACGGGGTTGGCCGGTGCGCCGACGAGCGGCAGGTTGGCTGTGCGGCAGCTCGTGGCAGAGAGCCCGCGTAGGGCGATGGCGCGGTCGAGGACATCCTGGGCCATGTACCGGTATTCGGTGAGCTTCCCGCCGATGACGCTGATCACCCCGCTCGCCGACTCCACGACCGCGTGGTCGCGAGACACGTCGGCCGTGTTGCCCGCTCCGGTGTCGATCAGCGGCCGCAGCCCGGCATAGCTACCCCGCACGTCGGCGGTGGTCAGGTCGGTGGCCAAGGCGGTGTTGACGGTGTCCAGCAGGAAGTCGATCTCCGCCGGAGTCGGTTGTGGCACATCGGGAATCGGCCCCGGCGCGTCCTCGTCGGTCAGTCCGAGATAGATCCGGCCCAGCTGCTCGGGCATGGCGAAGACGAACCGGTTCAACTCCCCCGGTATCGGAATCGTCAGTGCGGCGGTGGGATTGCCGAACGCGGCGGCATCGAACACCAGATGCGTTCCGCGGCTGGGTCGTAGCTTGATCGCGGGGTCCAGGTCGCCGGCCCACACCCCGGCGGCGTTGATGACCACCCGCGCGGCGGCATCGAAGGAGTGCCCGGTGAGTTGGTCGGTCAGACGGACCGAGGTGGCGTCGGCGGCATCGGCCGAGACACGGGTCAGGATGCGTGCCCCGTGCTGGGCGGCGGTACGGGCGACGGCCGTCACCAGCCGGGCGTCGTCGATGAGCTGTCCGTCGTAGGCGAGGTAGGCACCGTCCAGTCCCTCGGTGCGGACGGTGGGCGCCAGTTCGAGTGCGCGCTTCGCATCCACCCGGCGTGACCGCGGCAGGGTCGACGCGCTGGTCCCCGCCAACCGGCGCAGACCGTCCCCGGCCACGAACCCCGTCCGCACCAGGGCGCGCGATGCGCGACCCATCGAGGGCAGCAGCGGCACCAGTTGCGGCATGGCCTTGGCGAGATGGGGTGCGTTGCGGGTCATCAGGATTCCGCGTTCGATCGCGCTGCGGCGGGCGATGCCGACGTTGCCGGTGGCCAGATAACGCAGTCCGCCGTGCACCAGCTTCGAGCTCCACCGGCTTGTGCCGAAGGCGAGGTCGTGCTTTTCCACCAATGCCACGCTGAGGCCTCGCGTCGCGGCATCGAGCGCGATGCCCGCACCGGTGATGCCGCCGCCGATGACGATCACGTCCAGCTGCCCACCCTCGGCCAACAAGGTCAATTCGGTTGTGCGCCTGGCACGGTCGAGTGCGGTCGGGCCGGTCATGAGGCAAGGTATCCGTTCAGCGCGTGGGTGAGTTCGGCGGCCAGGGCTTCGGCATCGAGGATGGGCTCCACCATCTGCGCGGACTGGATGGCCGACTGGGTGATCAGCAGGCACATGGTGGCCAGCCGGCGGGGATCCCCGGCTCGGACGCGGTCACCCTTCTGCCGCACCTCTTGGGCGAGCTTGAGCTCGCCGGCCAGTGCGTCGATCAAGATCTGCTGGCTGGTGCCCAGCCGCTCGGCGATGTAGACCATCGCCAGCTCCGGCGCGGAGTGCAGGACGGCCATGATCACGTCGTCGCGGCCCAGCCGGACGGCCACCGTGACGATGCGGGTCACGAGGGCCGAGCGCCCGACGCCGCGGCTCTCGGTTTCGTCGAGCACGCGCACCACCCGCGCGGTGAGCAGCGCGGCGAGGATCGATTGGGTATCGGGGAACCGCCGGTACACCGTCGGACGGCTGACCCCGGCCCGGCGGGCGATCTCAGCCAGCGTCACCCGATCGACGCCGAAGGCCAGCACGCAGCTGGCGGCCGCGTCCAGGATCCGGTCAGCCAGCGTCTCCCCGGCATCGTCGTTACTGATTGACATCATGTGTAATACTGTAACGCATGACGCGACCGGACGCACCGTTGTTACCCCCGATGAAGTGGGATGCCTGGGGTGACCCGCAGGCAGCCAAGCCGCTTTCCGACGGGATCCGCACCCTGCTGCATCAGGCGCTGGGCGTCGAGGCCGCGTCCGCCACGGAGTTGGCACCCGAGCAGGTACAACTACGCCCCTCGGCGCTGTCCGACGACGACCGCCGGGCGCTTGCCGAGATCGTCGGCGACCCGTACTGCGGAGACGACGGCATGTCGCGGCTACTGCATGCCGGCGGGAAGTCCACGCTGGACCTGTTGCGTCGCAGGGATTCCGGTGTTCAGGATGCGCCCGACGCGGTGCTGCTCCCGGGTTCCGACGATGAGGTGGCCGCCATCCTGGCCTATTGCACGGAGCACCGGATCGCGGTGGTGCCGTTCGGCGGCGGCACCAGCGTGGTGGGCGGGCTCGATCCGCTGCGCGGCGATTTCGCCGCCGTCGTCGCGCTCGACCTGCGTCGGTTCGACGCTCTGTTCAGCCTCGACGAGGTGGCCGGTGAGGCCGAACTCGGTGCGGGCGTCACGGGCCCGCAGGCCGAGGCACTGCTCGGCGCACGGGGTTTCTCGCTCGGCCACTTTCCGCAGAGCTTCCAGTTCGCCACCATCGGCGGATTCGCCGCCACCCGATCGTCGGGGCAGGATTCCGCCGGGTACGGACGGTTCGACGACATGGTCCGCGGCCTGCGCGCGGTGACGCCCGCCGGCGTGCTCGACCTCGGCCGCGCCCCAGCCTCGGCGGCCGGACCGGACCTGCGCCAACTGCTCCTCGGTTCCGAAGGTGTGTTCGGTGTCATCACCCGCGTTCGGGTTCGCGTGCACCGGGCCCCGGAGACCACGCGCTACGAGGCCTGGTCGTTCCCCGATTTCGCCACCGGAGCCGAAGCGCTGCGTGCCGTAACCCAGACCGGCACCGGTCCGACCGTGATCCGGTTGTCCGACGAGGCCGAGACGGGAGTCAACCTGGCCACGACGGAGAGCATCGGCGAACAGAGCATCACCGGTGGCTGCCTGGCCATCACGCTGTTCGAGGGCAGCGCTGCCCACACCGCGAGCCGCCACGCCGAAACCCGCGCCCTGCTCGAACAACACGGCGGCACGTCCCTCGGCGAGACGGCGGCCCGGGCCTGGGAGCATGGCCGGTTCGGTGCACCGTATCTTCGCGATTCGCTGCTGGCGGCGGGTGCGCTGTGCGAGACCCTGGAGACCGCCACCACGTGGTCCAATCTCACCACGCTCAAGGCCGCGGTCACCGAGGCATTGACCACCTCGCTCGCCGAATCCGGCACGCCGGCCCTCGTGATGTGCCACATTTCGCATGTGTATCCCACCGGAGCCTCGCTGTACTTCACCGTGGTCGCCGGTCAGCGTGGCAACCCGATCGAACAGTGGCGCAAGGCCAAGATCGCGGCGTCTGACGCGATGGTGGGTGCCGGCGGAACCATCACCCATCACCACGCGGTCGGTGCGGACCACCGCCCCTGGATGCGGGACGAAGTCGGCGACCTCGGTGTCGAGATCCTCCGCGCGGTCAAGGCCACCCTCGACCCGGCCGGAATCCTCAACCCGGGCAAGCTGATTCCGTGAACCAGGTCACCGTCCTGACCAATCCCCTGTCCGGACACGGCAATGCGCCGCATGCGGCCGAGCGGGCGGTCGCACAGCTCCAGCGTCGGGGCATCGACGTGTGCGCGATCGTCGGGACCGACGCGGCGCATGCCCGCCGGCTCGTCGACGACGCCCTCGACCGTGGCACCGACGCGCTCGTGGTGGTCGGTGGCGACGGCGTGATCTCGCTGGCGCTGCAGGCCCTGGCCACCGGCGATGTGCCGCTGGGCATCGTGCCGGCGGGCACCGGCAATGACCATGCGCGCGAATACCGTTTGCCGACAGGTGATCCCGAAGCCGCGGCCGATGTCATCGCCGACGGCCACACCGAGACCGTGGACCTCGGCCGCATCGAGGATGCCTCGGGTGCGGTCAAGTGGTTCGGCACCGTGATGGCCGCCGGGTTCGATTCACTGGTCAGCGACCGGACAAACCGGATGCGCTGGCCGCACGGCCGGATGCGTTACAACGTCGCGATGCTGGCCGAGATCTCGAAGCTGCGGCTGTTGCCGTTCCGGCTCACGTTCGACGACGAACCCGAGATCCGCACCGACCTGACGTTGGCCGCCTTCGGCAACACCCGCAGCTACGGCGGCGGCATGCTGATCTGCCCCGGCGCCGATCACGCCGACGGCCTGCTGGACGTCACGATGATCACGTCGGCTTCGCGCACCAGGCTGATCCGGTTGTTCCCCACCGTTTTCAAGGGCACGCACGTCCATCTCGACGAGGTGACCACCAAACGTGCCCGCACGGTTCACGTCGAGTGCCCTGGCATCAATGCCTACGCCGACGGGGATTTCGCGCTTCCGTTGCCGGTGACGGTATCCGCGGTGCCCGATGCGCTGCGCATGCTCGTGCCGAGGCAGTCCTGAACGAACTCCACGATGCAGTCTCGCGCCTCGCGGCTCTCCGGTAAGAACGGCAGGAACGCCGGAAACGCGTGCAGCTGACCCGGCCAGAGCTTGAGGGTGCATGGCCGGCCCAGACCGGTCAGCAGTTCGTGCATTCGTTCGGCATCGCAACGGAGCACCTCGGATTCGGCCGCCACGATCAGGCTCGGCGGGAACCGGTCGAGCATTCCGTCCACGGGGGACAGCGCACGGCCATCCGGGGTCCGCGGGCTGACGCAGTCGACGACCATCGGCAGCACCAGTCCGATACCCATCCGGTCGGCGGAGAAGTTGGGGTGCCCGGCCCGGCGGTCGCAGTCCAGCTCGAGCAACGGGCTGATGCCCACGACGCCGGCCGGGTCGCCAAGCCCCTGCTCCTGGGCGGCGAGAACCGTTGCGAACGCCAGGAATCCACCCGCCGAGTCCCCCGCCACCACCGTCTTGGCCGGATCGGCACCCTGATCCAGCAGCCAGCGATAGGCGCTCAGGCAGTCCGCGACGGACTCGTCGACGGTCACGTCAGGATGCTGTCGATATTCGACGTGCACCACCGGCAACCCGGTGCGGCGGGCGAGGGCGACCACCACGTGGATGTGGGTATCGAAGCCCCCGAGCACGAATCCCCCGCCGTGCAGATAGAGGATGGCGCCATCGGCGAGCGGACGGTGGGCCGACTCGACCGTGCGTACGGTCTCGACGGTGACGCCCCCGAAGCCGACCCGGCTGACCCGCAATCCCCGCCGCGGGCGCAGACGCTGGAGCCGCGCGACCGTGTTGATGCGACGGCCGATCGCGGTGAGGCGGTCCTCGGCGGTTCGATTGCCTTGGTAGGCAGCCGATCTGCGCATCTGCACGAGCAGGGTCCGGCGCGCGATCGCATAGCACGCTCGGGATCTCCGGCTGGGACGTCGTGCCGACAACGCAACAGCTGGTGATCCCATCCCCGACTCCTTAGGCCATACGGGTAAGTCGATCCGACCGTCGGATAATACACAAAACGTCGATTGTGTATATAAAAATGGGGAGATCAGTCGATCGGTTGCGGCGCCCCAAGGGCGGCAAGCAGTTTCACCAGATGCGCGAACGCGTCGGTGAACGGGCGCGCCGGCACCGACGGGTCGATGGCCCGCTGGATGCCCAGACCGATCCCGGCGCTGAGCAGCAGATTGGCCAGGTCGTCCAGGCTGGCCGCCACCGCGCTGTTCTCCAATTGCATTTCGGTGAGGCCGAGTTCCGCGGACATGGATTGCAGGACTTCGGTGACCATGCCGGCGGCGTCGTTGCGCAGCGTCGTGATCATGGCGGCGAGTTCGGGGTTGTTCCGGGACAACACGGCGAATTCGAGTTCGAGCATTGTCCAGCCGACATCGCCCGCAGTGCGCTCGAGCCAGGCGCTCACCGCCGCGACGCGGCTGTCCAGCTCCGCGTCGGACGTCGCGAGCTCGGCCATCTCGGCGAACTTCTCGCGATGGATCAGCTCCAGCACGTCGCGGCACAGGTTGGGCTTGCTGCCGAAGTTGGAATACACGGCGCCCTTCGAGAAGCCCGCGTCATCGGCGATGTCCTCGAGGCTGGTGCCGGCGTAACCGTGGCGCAGGAAGCGCTGCCGGGCCGCCTCCAACAGTTCGGCGCGGGTCTGTTCCTGGCGTTGCGCCCTGGTCAGCCGCGGCATGCACCGAATGATAGTTCCCGCTGAACTCAGGGTATTGAATTTACTCAGAGTATTCAGATACCGTCAGTATTCGAATGATGGCCAGCTGATTTCCGGGGAGGGCATGACGTGCGGTTTTCACGACGACGGGTAGCGGTCGACGGGGCGGTGGTGATCGTCACCGGCGGGGCGCGCGGCATCGGAGCGCGGACTGCCGAGCTGTTCTCCACCCGTGGCGCCACGGTCTGGATCGGCGATGTCGACGCCGACGTCGCCGCCGCCACGGCGGCCGCCATGCCGCGCTGCCGATCGGCACGTCTGGACGTCACACAGCGCGCATCGTGGGACCGATTCGTCGCCGAGGTCGTCGCCGAATCGGGCCCGGTAGACGTCCTGGTCAACAACGCGGGAGTCATGCCGCTCGGCGCGTTCGACACCGAATCCGAGGCCACCACCGACCTGATCCTCGACGTCAATGTGCGCGGCGTGCTCAACGGGATGCGCGCCGTGGTCCCATCGATGGTGTCCCGGGGCCGCGGGCACGTGGTGAACGTGGCCTCGATGGCGGGCATGATTCCGATTCCCGGCATGGTGACCTACAACGCGAGCAAGTTCGCCGCGTTGGGCGCCTCGCTCGCGGCGCGGCGCGAATACGCCGACAGCGGCGTCACGGTCTCGGCCGTCCTGCCATCGGCGGTGCGCACCGAGCTCGCCTCCGGCGTACCGCTCGGGGGTGGGCTTCCCACCGTTGACCCCGACGACGTCGCGCGCGCGATTCTCAAGACGCTTCGCACCCGATCGGCCCGCACGTCGGTCCCGGGTTGGGTCGCTCCGGGATGGGCACTCGTCGACGCCCTGGTCCCGGAGGCACTCGAACGCGCGGTCCGAGGCCGCATCAACGACCGTCGCGCGCTGACGGCGTTGGATCCCCAGGGCCGCTCGGCCTATCTGGAACGGCTCGAACGACAGTCGAAAGACCATGCCGCCCAGTTGGATTCCAAGGTGACCCCATGACGACGGCACTGGTGATCGGCTGCGGTGGCACGATCGGCGGAGCCTGGACCGTCGCCGCACTGCACGCCCTGGCCGAACAGACTGGCTGGGATCCCCGCGACGCCGCCGTGCTGCAGGGCACCTCGGCAGGAGCTGAGCTGGTCACCATGCTGGGCGGCGGCGCCACGGTGACCGATCTGGTCGCGATGCAGCGCGATACCTCCGATGACGAGCGCCTGCGCCGACACATCGCGGACACCCCGCCGAGTCTGCCGCCGTTACCCTCGCCGCGCCTGCTCAATCCCCGGCTGCTCGGCAGCCATCGTGGGCTCGCCGCCGCGACCGGCATCGCCCCCGTCGGCCGCGGCAACGCGGATTGGCTGCAGCGGCTGGCCGACGGATTCGCCGGTCCCACGGGATGGTTGGCGCATCCCGGCGTCCGGATGGTCGCCTTCGACTATCGACGCGGCGAGCGCGTCGCATTCGGTGCACCAGGCGCTCCGGCCGCGACCGCCGGTGAGGCGCTCCGCGCGTCGTGGGCCGTTCCGGGCTGGATGCCCCCGGTCACGATCGGCGACCGGCAGTTCGTCGACGGCGGTGCCGCATCCACCGCCTCGGTCGACCTGATCGCCCGCGACGAGGCCGACACCATCTACCTGATCACTCCCATGGCCTCTGAACGCGGCACGCGGGCACCGGGTTTCGGCGGAGTGCTGGAGAACCTGTTGTTGCGCCGGGCCATGTCGGCCGGGCTGGACCGAGAAGTAGCCGGGGTACGGGCCCGCGGCACGCAGGTGGTCGTCATCCGGCCCGCCGCGGCCGACCTCGCCGGCCTAGGTGCCCATTTCATGCGGCGGGGCCGACGGCGAGAAGCATTCGACGCATCGATGCGCACCGCACCAGCCACTGTGCGTCGGGCCCTGACCGCAGGCGAGGGGGCTCGATGAGCCGCGAGGTACGCGTCGTCATCATCGGCGCCGGCATGGCGGGCATTGCGACCGCCTACACGCTCAAGCAGGCCGGTCTCACGAATTTCACGATCCTGGAAAAGGGTTCGGACGTCGGCGGTGTCTGGCACTGGAACCGTTACCCCGGGCTCACCTGCGATGTCCCGTCGCAGATCTATCAGTTCTCCTTCGCCCCCAAGCCGGACTGGAGCCACATCTGGGCCGGCGGCGACGAGATTCAGCGCTATCACCGCGATGTGATCGAGCAATTCGGACTCGACGCACATCTGCGGTGCAACACCGAGGTCACCGAGGCCCGCTACGACAGTACGGCCATGGCATGGATGTTGACGACCGCCGACGGCGACACCCTGACCGCCGACTTCGTCATCTGCGCGACCGGAGTGCTCCACCACCCGTTCGTGCCCGAGATCCCCGGCATGGAATCCTTCACCGGCCAGATCGTGCACACCGCCCGGTGGGATCGCGACCTGGAGACGACCGACCGGCGCATCGCGGTGATCGGCACGGGATCAACCGGCGTCCAGGTGGTTTCGGCACTACAACCGCACGCCCGGTCGGTGCTGCATTTCGCCCGCTCGCCGCAGTGGATCCTGTGGGCGCCGATGTCGATCCGGCAGTCGGCTGTGGTCGCCAATATCCTGGACCGCCGCCCGGGCTGGCATGACTTCCTCTTCCAGCGGCTCCAGTGGGCGGCCGGGATCCTTGCCGACGTGGTCACCACACCGTCGTGGCGCCGGCGGCTCGTGCAGTCATACGCCAGGTGGAGCCTGAAGGTCCAGGTTCGCGACCCGGCGCTGCGTGCGAAACTCACCCCGGACTATCAGCCGCTGTGTAAGCGGCAGGTGGTCTCCGGCACGTACTACCGCGCCATCAAGCGGCCCAACACCAGCCTGATCGACACCCCCATCCAGGAGTTCACCCCGACCGGGATCCGCACGGCCGACGGCACCCACCACGACGTCGATGTGGTGGTGCTGGCCACCGGATTCCATGCACACAACTACATGCGGCCGATCAACGTCGTTGGCCGCGACGGCATCACCCTCGACGACGCCTGGGTGAAAGGTCCACGCGCGTATCGCATGACGGCGATCCCCGGCTTCCCCAACCTGTTCACGGTGCTGGGGCCGAATTCCCCGACCGGCTCGATCCCGCTGCAGTATTCGGCCGAGCTCACCGCGCGCTACATCGTGCAGTGGCTCAAGCGTTTCGAGAACGCCGAACTGTCTGAGGTCGAGGTCACCGAGGAGGCCACCGACGAATTCAACGCCGCGGTCGCCGACGCGCTCGGACCGACGGTGTGGAACACCGGGTGCAACTCGTGGTACCTCACCGACAACGGCACCATCGACCTGTGGCCGTTCGACCGGGCCACCCTCACCCGCATGTTGTCGGCCCCGGATCCCGCGCACTACCAGGTCAGGTGACGCACCGGCTGCCCCAGTTCAGGCCCCGTTTCCGACGATTCGGCGTGTTTGCCCGACGCCCCGAACGGCGCACGGTACTTTTCAATGGGGCCGGGGTTTGTGGATTGAGACACGGAGCGTCATGGATTCAACCAAATACATCGGCCGCGTCGGTGCCCTGGCTGTTGCCCTGGGCATCGGCACCGCACTGACGTCGGGCACCGGCGTGGCGTGGGCTGACGAGACAGGCGGCGATTCCGGCAAGACCGAATCGTCGGAGGCGAGCTCACCGGGCCCCAAGAAGCCGGGCACGTCCACGACGCCGAACCGCAAAGACCCCTTGTCGAAGCTCTCGGAACGGGTCCGCAAGGACATCGAGACCGGGCTCGACAATGTCGGAGATGCGTTGAAGCGCACCCAGAATCGGGTGGACGAGTCACGCACCCAGCTCAGCGGCAAGACCACCAAGGCGCCACGCAAGCGAAGCGCGGTGAGCACCGGCAAGTCCGATTTCAAGCGGCCCATCCCGTCCGCCCCGTCTACTGGCGAAGCCACACCTTTGCCTGAGCCGAAGAGCGACGACGCGCAGCGGGCGCCGCGGCCCAACCCGGTGGCCACCGCGATCAAGGAAGCGACCGAGAACGTCACGCGGCGTGGCCGTGACGCGGTCACCACCGTGGCCACCGCGGTCCCCACCGTCGACCTGCCGGAGCGCAGCGTCATTCCGACCGCCGCGATCACCGCACCCGAACCACCCGAGGTACCGAAGATTGCCGCGCCGCCGGTCGTGTCGGCACTGCTGGGTGCGGCGGGCCTTGCCCCGTTCGGTGCGGGCACCACCCCGGTGGCGCCCGGCCAGTCCCCGGCGTTGTGGGCCATGATGGCCTGGACCCGAAGGGAATTCGAGCGCTCGATCAACACCACCACCAAACTGGTGTCGGTCAACGATGCCGCGTCGGTGGTGGCCGAGGGCGACATCCAGCCGATAGCGGCGACCCCGAACTCCGCGGTCCAGACCGACGATCTCACCCCCAAGCCTCAGGTTCCGAAGTCGCTCGCGGAATTCACCGACAAGCTCGGGCCGGTCACCGGGCCCGGCGTCACCGACCACTGGTACGTCGCAGGCACGGACCTCGGAATCATGTGGAACAGCGGTTACGTCGATCCCACCACGGGCAAGGCGATCATCTACACGATGTTCGGCGACACCTACAGCGGGCGCGGCATGACCGGTGACTGGCGCAACAACGTGCTGTTCCGCACCAGCGACACCGACCTGTCCGACGGTCTGCAGTTCAGCGGTGCGGTCGTCAGTGTCGGGGCGAAGTACCCCGGCGATCCCGCCGGGGTTCACGATTGGTACGGCACCGGCGGCCCGGCGGCGGGCGCCACCCAGATCATCTACGACCCCGGCTATGACGGGTTGTTCGGCCGGACGTACACCATGATCCCGACCTCGGCGATCGCGATCAGGAACGACGACGGCAGTTACACGCAGTACGCCACCGTGATGTCCGTGCGCACCTGGGACAACCCCGGCAGCTGGACCACCAATTACTCGGGCATCGCCTACTCCACCGACGGCGGCAAGACCTGGACGGTCGATCCCGACACCGTGCGCTCGTCGGGCTGGTTCCGCGCGGGCCCGGCCTACGTGCCCGGCGACGAGCATTTCCAGCAGAACGCCCTGGTGATGTCGGACGATCCGGAAGACCCCTACGTCTACGTGTACGGGACACCGTCGGGCCGCCAGGGTTCGGCCTACGTGGCTCGGGTGGAGCGGGATCAACTCACCAACCTGGACGCCTACGAGTACTGGGCGGGTGAGGATGCCGGCGTCGGGCAGTGGGTTGCCGGCGACCCGTCCGCCGCGGTTCCGGTATTCGGTTCCAGCAGCACCGATCTGCTGCCCACCCTGTACAAGGTGGCCGACTTCTTCACCTTCGGGTTGTTCACCAAGATCGCCAACGGCATCTGGGTCGGCGGGCTGCCCACCAACGGCAACGTCAGCGAGATGTCGGTCCAGTACAACGAATACCTCGGAAAGTACGTGGTGCTCTACACCGATGGCGGCAACAACGTCGTGATGCGGGTGTCGGACTCACCGCAGGGCGAATGGTCGGACACCACGACGCTGGTGAACAACAACCTGACCACCAACAGCGGCATGTACGCACCGATGGTCCACCCGATGTCGGGCACCGACTACTTCAACAAGGTCGACGCCAACGGCAATGTCGTCGAGGACAATTCGCAGTACCTGTACTACAACCTGTCCTACTGGGGCGATTACAACGTCCAGCTGATGCGCACCGACCTGGGATCGATGAAGACGGTGTCGGTGTAGGCCATGCACCCGATGTCGGTGTTGAGCGCGGCGGCCCTGACCGTGGCCGCCGCCCTCGCCACGAGTGCCTGCGCGCACGCCGAACCCGAGCCGGTGCCGCCCGGTCCCCCGGAGACCACGGCGCCCCGGGCCGACGCCTCGTGCGCCGAAAGTCTCTCCGGCGCCCTCACTCTCATGGGTGACGGTCCAACCGGCAACAATCGGCGACTGTTGCAGTGCAGCGGTGGGGCCTGGCAGCCGTCCGGCGATCCCTATCCGTCGTCGGATCGGTGGCTGACCACCGGTCCGCTGCTGATCCTGCACGGACAGGGCCGACGGAACCCGGAAGCCAAGGCGGGCACCTGGACCGGCAGTCCGCAGACCACCGAAGCCCGGTGCGGTGTCGAAGTTGTCGATGTCCTGGGTGCCGGGAAGACATCTGAGCCCGAGACGTTCAGCGCCGAACCGGGCCGGTCGCTGACCTTCGAGGTGAGCGACCACATGTTCACGGCGAAGCTCAGCGGCTACTGCCTGTGGCAGCGCGGCTGAGCGGTAGGCGTCCGGGTCAGCCGACGCCCCGGCTCAGCCAGGACACCTCGGCGCCGTCACCACCGTTGCGGTAGGGCTCGAGGGACTCGTCCCACGCGGTGCCCAGCACGGTGTCCAATTCGGCGGCGAGCATGTCGGCGCCGCCGGTCATCAGGGAACGCAGCCGCATCTCGCCGACCATCACGTCGCCGTTGGCGCTCATCGCGCCGCTCCACAAACCGAGTTGGGGGGTATGGCACCAGCGGTGCCCGTCCACTCCGGCGCTGGGATCCTCGGTCACTTCGAAGCGCAGCACTGACCAGGAGCGCAGGGCATTGGCCAACTGCGCCCCGGTGCCGACGGGCCCAACCCAGTTGGTCACCGCGCGCAACTGGCCAGGCATGGCCGGTTGCGGGGTCCACTTCAGGTTCGCCCGCGCCGACAGGGTCGACGACAACGCCCACTCCACATGCGGGCATACCGCCGCGGGTGAGGCGTGGACATAGACCACGCCCGTCGCCGCGTCGGCGAACTGGTTCGACGCACGCATCTGCTACTCCTTCGGCTCACGAGGGACGTCTTCCCCAACGACCTGGTGATTCCGATCGAGCATGCAGTTGTGTGTGCCGCGCGTGTCTATTGTGCCCTGTGAGGCAGGTGTTGCGCTAGTCTGTCCCGTTTTCTCTCAGCACTCCATCAGATATGGCCGGCCACAGCGAGTACGTCCAGTCACCGAAGTCCCGGTCGGTGAGGACCACCAATGCCAGGTCAGCGGCCGGATCGACCCACAAGAACGTCCCCGATTGGCCGAAGTGGCCGAAGGTGCGCGGCGAGTTTGCCAACCCGGTCCAGTGCGGCGATTTGCCGTCGCGCAACTCGAACCCGAGCCCCCAGTCATTGGGGCGTTGCGCACCGAACCCCGGCAAAACGCCGTTCAGCCCCGGAAATTGCACCGCCACCGCATCGGTGTGCAGCTCCTGCGAGACCAGCGCGGGCCGTAACAGCTCACCGGCGAACACCGCCAGATCGGCAACCGTCGATACCCCACCGAACCCCGCCGCCTGCGCCCCGCCCGACAACGAGGATGACGACATCTGCAGGGGCTCGAACACGGCTTGGGAGAGATAGCTGCCGAACTCGATATCTGCGGCGCCCTCGACGGCGCGCGCCAACAGTTCGAATCCGTAGTTGGAATAGATGCGACGCTGCCCCGGCCGCGCGAGGACATCGGCCGACCGCATCGCCACACCCGAAGCATGCGCCAGCAGGTGACGGATCGTGGAGCCGGGCGGACCCGCCGGGGTGTCGAGTTCGACGGCACCCTCCTCGATGGCGACCTGCACGGCCCGGGCCACGAGTGGTTTGGTGACCGAGGCCAACGCGAACGCCTTGCCGGTGTCGCCGTGCGCCGCCAGTACGCCGGACGAACCGACCAGCGCCGCGGCAGCGGACTTCACCGGCCAGTCGTCGATTACCTTGAGGACATCCGCAGCGCTCATCGGGCCCAAATCTAGCGGGCCCGCCCCAGACTCCGGGAGAGCAAGTCTTCGACCATGGCGGCTGCCACCGCATCCACGTCAGCAACCAGGCGACGCAATCCGACCACCCGGCTGACGAGATCGGCACGACCGGTGTCCACGCCTCCCGCGAGCCGGTGCACGTCGCAGACGGCCCGGTAGGCCGATTGGGTGGATTCCGGTTCGGTGGCATCGCACCACCGCTGCATGGACTGCGTCCACGACGCCACCCGAGCGCCGGCATCGTGATGCCGCGCAAGAGCCAACGCCCGGCGGTACACATCGCCGGCCCATTCCACCGGCACCGGCTCATCCAGTACGGGCAGCAGCACCCGATCCAAGGTCTCGAACCCGGCCGGATCGCCCGCGGCGACGGCAGCCATGCCGTCCAGTGCCCAGGCCAACGTCGTCAGCGCCGAATCATCCAGGCGCCGGGCAAGCGTCGCCAATTGTCCTGCGGCCTCCGCGAATTGTGCGTCGTCGCCGGAATCGGCCGCGGTCACCGCAACCAGGTATGCCAGATACCCGTACGCGGACGTTTCCGGAACCCCGTCGAGCAGTGTCCGGGCGCGCTGCGCCCAACTGACGGCGAGCGGCACATGGCCGCGGGCCAGCCAGGCCAAGCCGAGTTCGGCGGCCTTCGTCGCCGCCAGCACCGGATCGGTGCGCAACAGGCGGGTGTGCACCTGCTCGTTGATCCGTACGGATTCGCGGCCATGCCCCTGCCGCCAGGCGACCGAGGCGTATACGGCAAGATCGTCGGTGTCGAGGGTCTGTACGCTGTCGACACGGCTGAAGGATTCGTAGCTGGTACGCCAGTCATTTCGCCGATATGCCGAGCGTGCGACCGCCAGCAGCTGGATTCGATCGTCGACCACAACCCACCGTAGCGCGGGCAGGCGCGACCGGTCCGGGATTCGGCGCACGGCACCCGACGCCCACTCAGTGGACACCTGTCCGGTTTGCATTAGGTTATAGGCATGAGCCAGACGGTGCGTGGTGTGATTTCTCGGTCCAAAGGTCAGCCGGTCGAGCTGGTCGACATTGTCATCCCCGATCCGGGTCCCGGCGAGGTGGTGGTCGACATCATCGCCTGCGGCGTGTGCCACACGGATCTGACCTACCGCGAGGGCGGCATCAACGACGAGTATCCGTTCCTGCTGGGCCATGAGGCGGCCGGCACCGTCGAGGCCGTCGGTGAGGGCGTCACGCATGTCGAACCCGGCGACTTTGTGATCCTCAACTGGCGTGCGGTGTGTGGCGAGTGCCGTGCCTGCAAGCGGGGCCGCCCACACCTGTGCTTCGACACCCACAATGCGACCCAGAAGATGACGCTGACCGACGGCACCGAGCTGACCCCGGCCCTGGGTATCGGCGCCTTCGCCGACAAGACACTGGTGCACGAAGGTCAGTGCACCAAGGTGGATTCCGCCGCCGACCCGGCAGTAGCCGGGCTGCTGGGCTGCGGCGTGATGGCCGGCATCGGCGCGGCGATCAACACCGGTGCGGTGACCCGTGACGACACGGTCGCGGTGATCGGTTGCGGCGGCGTGGGTGATGCGGCGATCGCCGGGGCGGCACTGGTCGGCGCGAAGAAGATCATCGCCGTGGACACCGACAACAAGAAGCTCGACTGGGCCCGTGACTTCGGCGCCACCCATACGATCAACGCCCGCGAACTCGATGCGGTCGAGACCATCGCCGATCTCACCGACGGCTTCGGCGCCGACGTGGTGATCGATGCGGTCGGGCGGCCGGAAACCTGGAAGCAGGCGTTCTACGCACGCGACCTGGCCGGCACCGTGGTGCTGGTCGGGGTGCCGACCCCGGACATGACGCTGGAGATGCCGCTGGTCGACTTCTTCTCCCGCGGTGGATCTTTGAAGTCCTCGTGGTACGGCGACTGCCTGCCCGAGCGTGACTTCCCCACGCTGATCTCGCTGTACCTGCAGGGGCGGCTGCCGTTGGAGAAGTTCGTCTCCGAGCGCATCGGACTGGACGCGATCGAGGACGCGTTCCACAAGATGCACTCGGGCGAGGTCCTGCGTTCGGTGGTGGTGTTGAAGTGACCGGGCCTGCCGAGATCCAGAGAGTCGTCACCAGCGGCAAGTTCGAACTCGACGGCGGCAGTTGGGATGTCGACAACAACATCTGGATTGTCGGTGACGACAAAGATGTCGTGGTGTTCGACGCCGCCCACACCGCCGGCCCGATCGTCGACGCCGTGGGCGGCCGCAACGTCGTCGCGGTGGTCTGCACCCACGGCCACAACGACCACATCACCGTCGCCCCTGAACTCGGCGCGGCACTCGACGCCCCGGTGCTGCTGCATCCGGCCGACGAGATGCTGTGGCGAACCGTCCACCCGGACAATAACTTTCGCACCGTCGAGGACGGACAGGTGCTGCGCGCGGGCGGCATCGAGCTGCATGCGTTGCACACCCCGGGTCACTCCCCCGGGTCGGTCTGCTGGTCGATCCCCGAACTGGGCGCGGTGATCTCGGGCGACACCCTGTTCCAGGGTGGGCCCGGAGCCACCGGACGGTCGTTCTCCGACTTCCCGACGATCCTGGATTCCATCTCGAAGCGGCTCGGCATGCTGCCCGGCGAGACCGTGGTCTACACCGGTCACGGTGACACCACCACGATCGGTGACGAGATCGTGCATTACGACGAATGGGTGGCCCGCGGGCACTGAGACGCGCCGCGCGAGCGTGCGTGTCTGCCGCCCGACACGCCGCATTTCCTCGGCAGTCTGCGCACGCTCGCCGGCATTGCGATCACGCTGAGCCAGTTCCTTAACGGATTTCCGTGGCGCACCCATAGTGGCAGCCATGACGAGATCGAGTGGGCGCACCGCGGCAGTGATCGGTGCCGGGCAGACAGGCGTGACGGCGGCGCTCGGGCTGTTGGACAACGGTTTCGATGTCACCCTGTACAGCGACCGGGATCAGCGCGGGTTGCGCGATGACGTCCCGGCGACCGGCACGGCGCTGATCTTCGGGGAGGCGCAGCGGGCCGAGGAGAGCCTGGGCCTGAACACCTATCTGGCCACCGCCCCGACCTCGACCGGTGAGAGTGTGCGCGTGGTCGACGGTTCGGTTCCGGATCGCGCCGAGGAGATCGCCTTCGACGCCCAGTTCGAGGGGTTCGTCGGGATCGCGGTGGATACCCGGCTCAAGGCCGACGACCGGCTCACCCTGTTCCGGCAGCGCGGTGGGCGGTTCGTGGTCGAATCCGTCGATCCGGTGCGACTGGACGCCATCGCGGCGGATGTCGATCTGACCCTGGTGGCCACCGGCCGCGGCGGGTTGTCCACCCTCTTTCCGGTCGACGCCGAGCGCTCTGCCTACGACCGGCCCCAGCGCAGTCTGCTGACCGTGACCACCACCGGATTGCCGTTCGGCCCGGAGGTTTTCGCCCACCGCGGCACGTCCGGCGGCCGACACAGTGCCTTGACCGTGGTCACCGATCAGGGCGAATCGTGGTGGGGCGGTTACCTGCACAAGGATGCCGGGCCCACGTGGGCGTTCCTGGGCTGGGCCCGCCCCGGCAGCGACTGGGAACGCCGCTTTGCCGACGCCGACAGCGCACAGTCCGCCCTCGACATCGTCACCGCACTGCACCGGGACTACATCGACTGGGACCTGCCGGAGGTGAGTGAGCTCAGGACCATAGACGCGGATCCGCACTCCTGGCTCAAAGGCGCGGTGACCCAGGTGGTGCGGGACGGGGTGGGTCGGACCGCGAGCGGGCATCCGGTGGCCGCCCTGGGCGATACCGCGATCTCTTACGATCCGATCGCCGGGCAAGGTGCTCAGGGTGGACTGGTGCAAGCCGCCGCCCTGGTCCGCAAGGCGGCCACTCACGACGGCCCGTTCGACGAGGCTTGGCTGCGCAACACCTTCGAGGAGTTCTACGCGCACCGGGCGCGGGCCGCGCAGCTGGTCACCCGATTGTTCTTGTCTGACCCCGAACTGGCCGAATACGGCAACCTGTTCTTCGCCGCCGCGCAGGGCAGCCCCCGATTCGCCGCGAAACTCTATGGCCTGCTCGATGATCCCCGGCCGGTCGAGTCACTCACCTCCGAGGCCGCCGCCAGGCAACTGATCACCGACTTCGCCGGTGAACCGGCCGACGCGCTGTTGCAGCGATTCGTCCCGGCGGGCTCGTTCGAGCGGTCCCGGTTGGCGCCGCAGCCGGCGTAGTCGCGTCAGCTCTCCATGATGCGACGCTTCTCGGCCTCGAACTCCGCCTCGGTCAGCGCGCCGGAGTCACGGAGGGCAGCAATCGTTTTGAGCTGTTCGAGTCGTACCGCCTGGTCTGTGAGCTGGTAACCAGTGGGCTGGTGGACGTTCGGTCCCACGGTTGGGATGGGGCGAGCCCGTCTGCTCTCCCGCGCCGACCACACCACGCTGGCAATCAACTCCAGCACACCCAATGCGGCGAGTCCGCCGAACAACCAGGGCAGCCAGCCGTACTCACTGCCGTGCCCGAAGGCCAGCCGTGGATTGATATAGCCCTGGACCTGGCCGTCGACGCTGATCTCGTAGACGCCTGCGGTGGATACCTGCATGACCCACACCCGCACCCGGGCGTCGTTGTTCACCGTGGTTGTCGCGCCGATGCTTTCGGTCACCACCGGATCCGCGGCCCCGTCGGGCGCGGACACACGCAATCGCAGTGGCGGCACCGGAAGACCGCTTCCCGATCCGGTGACCATGGTGTGCAGGCTGACGGTCACCTCCCCCTGCGGCAAATCGAGACTGGCTCTCCCAGGGATCGGCACCTCACCGTAGGCGTCGTACTCGTCCAGGACGAACGCGTTGAGGAACACCATCACGAACAGGCCGACCGCGCCGATCACGAGGGTGCAGATGGAAGTGGCGACTGCGAGGCGCGGAGCAGACCATCGGCTGTTCATGGCCGAAGTTTGTCATGGCCGACGACTCACGAGCTACCGTCGGAGTATGCCTCGCGACGAGACCGACACCCCCGCCACCACCGGCCCGGTACGGCGGTTCGCCCTGCGCTACTGGGTTGCCCTGATCCTGGTCGCCCTCGCCGCCATCTTCGTCGCGCAGAACCGGGATCGGGTGCGCGTACATGTCCTGTGGGTGACCGTCGAGTCGCCGATGTGGTTCATCTTGGTCATTATTTTCGTCATGGGTCTTCTCATCGGACTGTTGCTGCGCCGTCGGCGGCGAACATAGCCATGCCCGGGCCGCGCCGAACCACACCCCGCCCGCATACCGCCGGAATGAGTTCGGCGATCAAGCTTCTCGAGCTCGCGGCGCACACGGTGCCGATCCCGGCGGCGCCTCAACCCGTCGTCATCGCCGACTACGGGGCCGGCACCGCGCACAATTCGATGCAACCGATCAACGCCGCCATCGCGGCGGTGCGCAGCCGCACCCGACCCGAGCACTCGATTCTGGTGACGCACACCGATGTCGCCGACAACGACTTCTGCACGATGTTCCGGATCTTGGAGGAGGATCCGGAGTCCTATCGGCACAGGGATTCGGCCACGTTCAGTTCGGCGATCGGCCGGTCGTTCTACAGCCAGATCCTGCCGTCGAACAGCGTGCACCTGGGCTGGTCGGCCTGGGCGGTAGCGCGACTGAGCACGGTGCCCATGCCGGTCGCCGACCATGTCGTCGCGGCCTACAGCAACGACGAGCGGGTGCGCGCTGCCTATGCCAGGCAGGCAGCTCACGATTGGCACGAGTTCGTCGCTTTCCGGGGCCGCGAACTGTGCCCGGGTGGCCGGCTGGTGGTGTTGACCACCGCAGTGGACCATGACGGTGATTTGGGCTATCGCCCGTTGTTCCGCGCCGCCGTCGGCGCGCTGACCGAGCTGATTGCCGCCGGTGTGGTGAGCGCCGAGGAGGCGACGCGGATGTCGTTGCCGATCGCGGGACGTCGTGCCGCGGATTTCACCGCACCGTTCGCCCCGTCGGGACGGTTCGAGCGGCTGGAGATCCAGCACGTCGAACTGATCGACGCGGAGGACCGGATCTTCAACGCCTACCGCAGCGACAAGGACGCAGGCGCTTTCGGCACCCGCTGGGCCGATTTCCTCAGGTTCACGGCATTCGCCGATCTCGGGGCGACGCTCGAAGGGGGCCCCGATCGGTTGACGGTGTTCTACGACCGCCTGCATGCGGGCATCGCGGCACGGTTGTCCGCCGAGCCCGAGGAGATGCGTATTCCGATCGCCGCGGTGGTGTTGGAGCGGCGCCGGCCGAGCCAGTGATCAAACCGGCGACCAGGCCGGCAGTGTCGCGTCGATCAGATGCGGTCCCGGCTCCGCCAGCGCCGCACGGAACTGGCCGGCAAGCTCGTCGGCGGTGGTGGCCCGGGTGGCCGGAACTCCGAATCCCTGCGCTATCGAAGCGAAGTCGATGTCCGGCCGACTCAGGTCGAGCAATGAGCGCGATCGTTCCCCATTGGCCTGGGTCCCCACCCGCAACAACTCGAGCTGCAGGATGGCATAGGCGTGGTTGTTCAGGATCACCACGGTGACGTCGAGTTGCTCGCGGGCCATCGTCCACAGGGCCGAAATAGTGTATGCGGCACTGCCATCGGACTGCAGGGCGATGACCGGTCGGTCCGGCGCGGCGATTGCGGCTCCCACCGCGACCGGCAGGCCCTGTCCGATGGCGCCGCCGGTCAGGGTGAGGACATCGTGGCGGGGAGCGGTTGCGGTGGCCACCGGCAGAAACACGCCGCTGGTGTTAGCCTCGTCGGAGATGATCGCGTTCTCCGGCAGTAGCGCCGCGATCACCTGCGCCAGGCTCTGTGGATTGAGCGGGCCGGTGGGCAACTCAGTCGGGCCGGGCGGCGGCGGGGCGGGTAGTGCGCCACCCAATTCGTCGGCCAGTGCGGCCAATTCATCCACAGCCAGCTCACAGACCTCGGCACCTTCGGGTACCAGCACACTCGGCTTGCCCGGGTAGGCGAAGAACGACACCGGCGACTTCGCGCCGACCAACACCAGATGTGTTGCCCCGGAGAGTTGTTGGGTGGCCTGCTCGGCCAGGTAGCCGAGCCGCTCGATGGGCGGCACGCCCTGTCCGCGGGCCAGCCGGGCCGGAAAGGTCTCGCCCAGCACGCGCGCCCCGGTTGCCGCGCCGATCCGCGCCGCGGCTCGCAGACCGTCCGCGTGGGTGGCAGCACCGCCCAACAACACCACCGCACGCTTCCCCTGGATGCGCAGCAACTCGGCCGCACCGGCGACATCCATGAGGCCGGCCGGTCCGTCGCCAACCGGATGTCCGATACCTGTGTCGGGCAAGGGGTTCTGCGGCGCGCTGCCCCAGGAATAGTCGGCAGGCAGGACCAGCGTGGCGACACGTCCGGGCGTGCCAGTCGCGCTGTGCACCGCACCGTGCACGGCGGCATCGAGGTCGGCGGCCGATTCGGGCCGGTGCACGGAACCGCCCGTCCAGCGCCCGAGCGCATCGATGTCTGATTCCAGCGGCGCGTCGAGCGGTTGATGGTAGGTCGCATGATCGCCGACAACGTTGACCACCGGAGTGAACGCGCGCCGGGCGTTGTGCAGGTTGGCCAGACCGTTGGCCATCCCTGGGCCGAGGTGTAGCAGGGTGGCCGCGGGAGTGCCGGCGATGCGGGCGTATCCGTCGGCTGCTCCGGTGGCGACGCCTTCGAACAGACACAGCACCGGACGCATGGCTGGAGCGGCATCCAGCGCGGCGACGAAGTGCATCTCCGAGGTGCCCGGGTTGGCGAAGCACACGTCGACGCCTTCGGCGAGCAGGCGGTTCACCACCACTTCGGCACCGGTGCTCATGAGACGCTCCCCGCGCCGTTTTCAATTTTCCGCCAGCCGTTGTGCACCCGTCCATATTGGTCGGCAGGCGCTCGGGATGCCACTACCGAATCTTGACTGATTATCAGTCAGTCTGGCACGGTGGGTCTACATCGTCTACATCGGGTCGACATCCCCACAGGCTGAGCGGAGCCAGACATGCGACACCGCGGAATCCAGCTTTCCGGCAAGAAGGCTGTGATCACCGGCGCATCGAGCGGGATCGGACGCGAGCTCGCGCTGGCCCTGGCGCAGCGGGGAGCCACGCTGGCGCTCGCGGCCCGCCGCAAGGATCTGCTCGACGACCTCTCTGACGAGATTGCGGGCATGGGTGTGCCCCGCCCCGCCGTACTCCCCGTCGATCTGGCCATACCCGGTTCGGCAGTCGAACTCGGCCGCCGGGCCCAGGATGCACTCGGCACGGTGGACATCGCGGTCAACAATGCCGGTACCAACCTGACCGGAGCACAATCGTTGGTGACCGATTCGGCCGCCGCCCGCGCCGTCTTCGAGGTCAATGTCTGGTCCCCGCTGGCACTCACCTCCGCACTGCTTCCGGCCATGCGGGCGGTCGATTCCGGCGTGATCGTCAACGTCACCTCTACCGTTCAGGCCGTGCCACTCCCCCTGCTCGGCTATTACTCCGCATCCAAAGCTGCTCTGGCCCAGGCGACGAAGTCGCTGCGGCTGGAGCTGGCCGGAACCGGCATCCGGGTGTTGGAGGTGGTGCCCGGTGCGACCGACACAGCGCTGCGCGACATCGATGAGCTGCCGTGGAAGACCACCCCGCCACCGACGTTGCCGCCGGTGGCGCCTGCGTCCACCGCCGCGGCCATCGTCCGCGGGCTCGAGCGCGGCGCCCGGCGGGTCGTCCATCCACGCTATTCGCTTCTCCCCCTGGAAGTTCCAGCCTTGGGCCGGATACTCGCCACAGTAGGCGGCCGGCGGGTCGACACCAGCGGCGCACTGGCTGGGCCAATTCGGTGAACGCGCAAGCCAAGTCGACGGATCGGCGTCAGCTCATCATCGACGCGGCCCGCAGACTTTTCGCGACACAGCCCTACGATCAGGTCACCACGGCAGAGGTCGCCAAGGATGCCGGGGTGGCCTACGGCTTGATCGCCCACCACTTCACCAACAAGCGTGGCCTGTATCTGGCGGTGATGAACGAGATCGCCGAGGAGATCGCCGCGGTTCAGACCGCCGCCGCACCGCCGGAGGCGAGCCTGGCAGACCAATTACGCCACGCCCTGCGCAGCCACATCGCCCACATCGATTCGTACTCGGGCAGTTTCGTCGCGCTGCTGCGCGGCGCGCTGGGCGCCGATCCCGAACATCAGTCGGCCGTCGAACACCTCCGATGGTTGGGCGCCCAGAGAATTCTGTCGGCCCTGGGCATCGCCGAGCCCATCGCGCCCACCCTGCGCACCGCCATGCACGGTTGGATCGGTTTCCTCGACGAGATGATGATCGACCGCATCACCCACCGCGATGTGGACATCGATGCCCTCGTCGACCTCGCCGCTGCCGCGTTGGCCGTTACGTTACGCACCGCGGCCACACTTGACGATTCCATCACCTATACCTCCGAGGCGACGGCGGCCATCGACGCGATCACGCGAGGCTGATCCGGGCAACGGGCCAGCTCGTACACCGAAGCGGAGCGGGATGGCCGGCGGCCCAGATCCCACTACGGCCCGGCGTCGGCTAGATGACGGGTGGCGACGTCGTACACCATCAACGCAGATGAAAACTCCATGGTGGTCGCCGGATCGGCAAGGTTCACCTCGCACAACTGCTCGATGCGTCGAAGTCGTTGCGCCACGGTGTTGGAATGGATCACCAGCGCCTTGGCGGTCGCGTTGCGGTCATGCCTGTTTGCGAAGTAGCTCCGCAACGTCGTCATCAACTCGGTGCGATGGTTCGCGTCATAGTCGATCACCGGCTTGAGCGTTCGAGCGGCGAACGCCGCGAGTTTGGCCGGCTCCTTCAGTTGGAGCAGCAATCCGACGAGACCGAGATCCTCGAGGGTGACCGTAGTGCCGGATCTGCCGCCCTGCAGCGCGATATCCAACGCTCCCTTGGCAATGTGGTAGGCCTCGCCGACGCTGTCGGCGCAGGACGCAGCAACGGCGGCAGTGGCCGTGATCTCCTGTGAAACTTGGGCAATCGCTCGCTGGACTATGACGCCGGGCGGTTCGCTGGTGTCAGACGCCTCCGGCCACAGCGTGACAAGCATGCCGCCGTGCATCGCCACCAACGGCTTAGGCCGGTAGGCCGAGCTCAACTCCGTCACCGCCGCCAGCGCACGCTGCCACGCCAGGCGGGCGGCCACGTCGGTGGACCCGGCCAGTGTTGCCACGATTGCAACGTGAGGGATGCTGAGGTCATGACCGAGCCGGCGGGCACGGGTCAACAAGGGGTCGGACAGGGACCCGCTGCTGGACAACACATCGGTCAGCAACTCCCCGCTGAGCCGCCTTTCCACCTCGGCCGCCGTCTGTTCCCGCAGCAGCTCGACCGACACCACGATGGACGCGTGTTCGACGGCCCGAACCTGGAGTGGGTCAAGCGTTTCGGCGTCCCCGGGGAACCAGATTCGTGCGGCCACTTCTGTTCCCAACCGCACGCGGGCAGCAAGCCACCCACTGAGGTCGCCGTCGACATCGGCGACGGCCTCGACCGTCGCCGTGGCCTCAGTACACATGCATTCGGCCGCTGCCGAACGCGCTGCGGGAGTGGGAAATTCGATACCGTCCCCAGTGCGGGCCAGCTCAGTTTGGCGCCCGTCATCGATCAGCACCGGTCGGCCGATGAGATCGCTCAGCGCGGCAGCGATCCCAGTGATCCCGCCGGAACGCAATGTGACCGCCAACAGCCGCTCGTGGATCTGTTCTGATCGCGCCAACGCGTCGCGTTGTTCACGCAATGAGCCCGTGAGCGTGCGCAACTCGTCGAGACGGCGAGCGGAAGTGACTGCGATCGCGGCATGGTTGGCCAACAGGATCAGCCGCTCGATCTCATACCGAGTGAACGTGTGCACTGAGGCGTAGTAGCCGTTGAGGGTCCCCAGTACGTCAGCGCCGGCCACCAGCGGTACCGCCACGATGGCACGGTATCCCTGTTCTTGTGCGACACCGGCCCAGAGCGCGAACTCAGGCTCGCCTCGCACGTCCCGAATGGACACGGGTTCGCCGCGATGGAATGCCCGGCTCGAGGGTGATCCGCTGTCGAGCCGGATCGGCCTGTCGGAATTGACTCGTTGGACGTACTCCTCCGACAAGCCGCTCCATCCCTGAACCACCAGCCGATCACGATTCGAATCGGGGATGAGGACACCGCAGAAGTCGAAACCCAGCAGTGTCCGCGCTGTGTCGGCAACCAGACAGAGCACCTCCCGCAAATCGGTATCGGCACAGGCTTGAGCGCTAAGCGTCCGTAGCGCTGCCAGCCACGTCACCAGTTCCGCACCGGGCCGCTGGTTGTCCGTCGGGGAAGCCATGCGATCAGTGTGCCGTAGCCGGAGGTGTCGCGCGAGACATAAAAGTAGAAGAAGTATGTCTTTCCAAACATTGAACGGCTGCGGCGGTGTGACGACACTCATGTTCCATGACCCACGTCTCACTGGAGAGCACATCCCCCGCGCCGACTTCGGCCGTTCAGCCCGGCCAGTTTCGCGACATTCTCAACCCCGCCACCGGCGAGGTCATCGCCACGCTTCCAGAACAGGGCGAGCGCGAAGTGGACGCCGCAGTTTCCGCCGCGCGCAGGGCATTCGAGGTCGGGCCGTGGCCGAGTATGGTCCGCAGCGACCGCGCCAAACTCCTGCTGCGCATCGCCGATGCCATCGAGAACTCCAGTGAGACGCTCTACAGCCTCGAAACCCGCAACAATGGCCGGCCGATCACCGAGACCCGGGCGCAGCTGTCCCGAGTACCGGAATGGTTCCGGTACAACGCCGGACTGTTGGCCGCTCAGCGCCAGGCCGTACTTCCCGGGGATGGCCCCTACCTCTCCTATCAGCAGCGGCTGCCGCTCGGCGTGTGTGGCATCATCACCCCGTTCAACCATCCGATGCTCATCTTGGCGCGCAGCCTGTCAGCGGCGCTGGCCAACGGAAACACCGTGGTGGTCAAACCATCCGAGCTGACCCCGCTGACTACCCTGGCCCTCGCCGACATCCTCGCCGAGGCGGGATTGCCCGACGGTGTACTGAACGTCGTCACAGGTGCCCGCGCGGCCGGCGAGCGCCTGACCCACCATCCTGATATCGCCAAGATCACGCTCACCGGTGGCACCGAGGCCGGCCGCTCAGCGGCGGTCGCGACGGCGTCGCGGTTCGCCCGCATCACGGCCGAACTCGGCGGCAAGACGCCGGTGCTGCTGTTCGACGACGTCGACCCCGCCATCGCCGCGGAGGGCGCGGCATTCGCGGCTTTCGTCGCGGCCGGTCAGTCGTGCGTGGCCGGCTCGCGATTCCTGGTGCAGCGCGGCATCTACGACGAATTCGTCGACGCCCTCGCCGCCCGCGCACAGGCGATTCGGCTCGGTGATCCGGCATTACCCGCCACGCAGATGGGACCACTCATCAGCGCACGCCAGCGCGACAAGGTGGCGGCCCTGATCCAGACCGGCCTCGATGAGGGCGCCACGCTCAAGGCCGGCGGCCCGACCCCCTCTCTGCCAAGCCCGTTCGACCACGGATTCTTCCTGTCTCCGACCGTGCTCTCGGACGCCACCATGACCATGACCGTTGCGCGTGAAGAGATCTTCGGCCCGGTGGCGGTGGCCATTCCCTTCGATGATGAGCGCGACGCCGTCCACATGGCGAACGACAACCCCTACGGGCTCGGTGCGGGCCTGTGGACCACCGACGTAAGCCGGGCACACCGGGTCGCAGCTCAGATCAACGCGGGCATGGTGTGGGTCAACGACCACCACCGCCTCGAACCGTCGCTGCCCTGGGGCGGCATCAAGGAGTCCGGATCCGGGAAAGACGCCGGCACAGAATCATTCGAGGATTTCTCCTGGGTCAAGACGATCGTGGTGCGCACCGCGGCCGACCACGTCGATTGGTACGGCGACCAGCCCCAGCGCCGCCTCAACTGACCCTTCCCCGAAACCTCGAAAGGAACATTTATGTCCACAGGACGTTGGCATCAGGACATCACCCGGACACAATGGCTCGTTCTGGCGGGCACCACCTTGGGGTGGGGACTCGACGGCTTCGCAGGCAGCCTCTACGTGCTCGTTCTCGGTCCGGCCATGAACGAACTGCTTCCCAACAGCGGGATCGGCACTGACGGAGCGGCAATCGGCTTCTACGGCGGGCTGACCGTCGCGCTGTTCCTCACCGGCTGGGCCACCGGAGGCATCCTGTTCGGTATGCTCGCCGACTACTTTGGCCGCACCGGGGTGTTGTCGGTAGGCATCCTTACCTACGCCGTTTTCAGCGCTCTGGCCGTGTTCGCCGAAACCTGGTGGCAACTCGGCATTCTGCGCTTCATCGCGGGCCTAGGCTCTGGCGTCGAGGCCCCGGTAGGCGCGGCACTGATCGCAGAATCCTGGCGCAACCGCTTCCGGGCCCGTGCGGGTGGGGTCATGATGGCCGGATACGCGGCTGGGTTCTTCATGGCGGCCGCCGCGTACGCACTGCTCGGCGACCACGGCTGGCGCGCCATGATGCTCCTCGCAGGCATCCCGGCCCTGGTGGTCTGGTTCATCCGGCGCTATGTACCCGAGCCGCCCGAGATCGGCGCCCATCTGCAGGCCCGAAAGGAACGGAAAGCCCTCGGCCGAAACCACGATCACGATCGATTCGTGCTGCGGCGTCTCTTCACTCCCCCGCTGCTGCACCCGATGCTGGTGTGCACCGCACTGGCCACCGGAGCACTCATCTCGTTCTGGAGCGTATCCACCTGGTACCCGCAGATCATCCGGCAGATGACCACCGCCGACGGCCTTGGCCGAGCCGTAGCCGACCACCGGGTCGCGGTGGCAGCCATGCTCTTCAATGCCGGCGGCATCATCGGTTATGCCGCATGGGGTTTCGTCGCTGACGCCATCGGGCGGAAGAAAGCCTTCCTGATCAGCTTCGTGGTCTCGGCCGCCGCGATCGCTTGGGCATTCCCGATCGACCGCAGCTACACCGAGATGCTCGTGGCCATGCCACTCCTCGGCTTCGGCTTGTTCGGCGCGCTGTCGGGCACCTTCATCTACGGCCCAGAACTGTTCCCGCCCAGTGTGCGCGCCACCGCGCTGGCGATCTGCAACAGCGTGGGCCGCTACATCACCGCACTGGGGCCTTTCACCGCAGGTGTGATCGCCACCTCGTGGTTCGGCGGAAACCTCGGCATCGCCACGGCATCGGTGTCTGCGATCGGCCTGATCGCCGTCATCGGTCTTGCTTTCGCACGCGAAACCTGCGGCGAGCCAATGCCGGTCGACCACAACGCAGTCCAAGACCTTCCATTGAGCGAAAAGAGCGCGTCATGACCGAATACGCCAATGCGTCGGCGATCGTCGTCGGAGGATCCATCGGAGGGCTGACGACGGCCCTGCTGTTGCGCGACCTGGGATTCCACGTCGATGTCTACGAACGCACCCCGGTCCCCCTGGACGGCCGCGGCAGCGGCATCGTCCTGCAACCCGATACCGTGCGCTGGTTCGCCGAACGCAGCCACCAGAAACTTGCCGACCTGCACACCGCCACCGACTTCGTGCAGTACCTCGACCCCAGCGGAGCGGTCATCCACCGCGAACGCGCGGTGTGGACCTATACCTCGTGGGGCACGTTCTACCGGGCTCTGCTGGCCGACTTCGGCACCGAGCACTACCACTACGGCGAGTTCGCCTGCGGCTTCGACCAGGATGCCGACACGGTCACCGTGCGGTTCGTCAGCGGAAGAACAGCCCGCGCCGACCTCGTGGTGTTCGCCGACGGCATCAGCTCGCCGGCACGCGAATCCTTCGACCGTGACGCCAAACTCGCCTATTCGGGATATGTCGGCTGGCGGGGCACTGTCGCGCTGTCAGAACTCAGCGCGCAGACCCGCGAAACTCTTAGCGACGCCATCACCTACACCGTAGTCCCGAATTCCCACATCACCATGTACCCGATACCCGGTGAGGACAGCCTCGACGAGGCCGACCGTCTGATGAACTACGTCTGGTACCGCAACGTTTCGGCCGGACCTGAGCTCACTGAGCTGCTCACCGACAAGCGGGGGTTCACCGGATCGGTGTCCGTGCACCCCGGACAGGTCCAGGACCGCTTCGTCACCGAACTGCGCTCGGCGGCCGGCCGGCAGCTGGCCCCCGCGGTGGCCGAGGTGGTCGCCGCCACCGCCCAGCCCTATCTGCAGGTGTTGTCGGACGTGCGGTCCTCGCGGATGGCGCTCGGCCGGGCTGCACTGATCGGAGATGCCGCGTGTGCATCGCGGCCACACGCGGCGGCGGGAACCGCCAAGGCCGCCGCGGACGCCTGGGCCCTGGCCGACGCCTTGTCCACCTCATCGGGCGACATCACCTCAGCTCTGTCGAAGTGGGAGCCGGCCCAGCTGCAGCTCAGCGACACGCTCCTACGCCGAGTCGTCGACATGGGCGAACGCTCCCAGTTCCGCAACACCTGGACACCCGGCGACCCGGATCTGCGGTTCGGCCTGTACGGGCCCGGGCACTGAAACCCTTCACTACGAGAGGAACTAGACGATGAACGACGACAACTACCTGACCGACCTGCCGCTGGCCGGTGAATTGGTGGCCACCGACTTCGAAAGCTGGCCCGATTGGCTCAAGACGGAATTCGCCGACCATGCATTCGACGGACACGTCGGATCCCGCCTTCTCAGCGAGGATTCGCGCGTGCGGGTCTGGGAAATCCGGTTGGCGCCCGGTGAGCGCTGGCACGCACACCGCCACGTTCTCGATTACTTCTGGACCGCGATCAATGCCGGCAGCAGCCGCCAGCACACCCACGACGGCTCCGTCCGTGAGGTCTCGTACCACGCCGGCGAGACCCGCCACTTCCATTTCGGGCCAGGCGAATTCCTGCTGCACGACATCGAGAACATCGGAGACACCGAGCTGGTCTTCACCACGGTCGAGCACCTGGACAGCGACAACACCGCGTTGGACATCGCACGATGAGCGCCGGCACACACTCGCAGGGCGTCATCGATGTCCACGCACACTGGCTCCCGCGCGACCTGTTCGGGTTGCCGGCCGGCACACCGTACGGACCGATGAACGACCGGGAAGGCCAGCTGTATCTCGGCGACCTGCCGTTGTCGATCGCCACCGAGGCGATGAGCGACGAGGCCGCCATCATCGAGGACATGGCACGTGCCGGGGTCGCGGTGCGGGTGCTCTCAGCGCCACCGTTCGCTTTTCCGCTCACCGACGAAGCGGCCGGTGCCGTCTACGCCCAGGCCTTCAACACCGCACTGGCCGATGTCGTGCGCCGGGCGGACGGAAAGCTACTGGGCCTGGGGATCGTCAGCCTGGGCACACCGGAACTGGTGACCACCCAGCTCACCGCGCTGCGTGACACCGACGGCATCGCCGGGGTCGCCATCCCCCCGGTCGTCGACGGTGGGTCACTGCATCGCGGAATGCTGCGGCACATCGTTTCCGAGGCCGCTCGCCTCGACCTTTCCGTACTGGTTCATCCCATGCAGATCGGGCGACCGGAATGGGCGGACTACTACCTGACCAACCTCATCGGGAACCCGGTCGAAACCGCCACCGCAGTCGCGAATCTGATCCTCAGCGGACTCAAGGATGAGCTGCCCGCGTTGCGCATCTGCTTCCTGCACGGCGGTGGCTGCGCCCCGGGATTGCTCGGCCGCTGGGATCACGGTTGGCGTGCCCGCGCCGACGTGCGAGCAGAATGCACCCGGCTGCCCTCAGAGGTGATCCGCGACCTCTACTTCGACACGGTCACCCATGATGCACCCCAGCTCGAGCTGCTCTGCGAGATTGCCGGCAAAGACAAGGTCGTGTGCGGCAGTGACTACCCGTTCGACATGGCAGAGGCCGAACCCGTACGGTTCGCGGTCAAACACGGCCCCGACGAGAACGCATTGGCGCGGGCGGCGCGAGCTTTTCTGGGAATGAACTGATGCCCGGCCTCTTCAGCCCCCTGACCCTGCGCGATGTCACGTTCGCCCACCGGGCGTGGATGTCGCCGATGATGCAGTTCGCGGCGGTCGTCGACGGACCCGAGGCCGGCACCCCCACCGATTGGCACCTGCAACATTTCGGTGCACGCGCGATCGGCGGGGTCGCGCTGGCGATGGTCGAGGCCACCGCCGTCGAGCCCGTGGGCCGCAGCAGCATCTACGACCTCGGATTGTGGAACGACGCACAGGTGCCCGGATTCCGGCGCTTGACCGGTTTCATCTCCGCGCAGGGCGCCGTCCCCGGAATCCAGATCGTGCACGCCGGCCGGAAGGGATCCACCGGCCGCCCATGGCCAGACCCGGCCCGCCAACCCGAGCCCTGGAGGACGGTGGGTCCCAGTCCGATAGCCTTCGGCCGCCACCCTGTCCCCGACGAACTGAGCCGCGCTGAGATCGGACGCATCGTGACGGCCTTCGCCGACGCGGCCCGCAGGGCGGCTGACGCGGGGTTCCGGGTGCTCGAAATCCACGGGGCGCATGGTTATCTCATTCACCAGTTTCTGTCACCGCAAGCGAACGTGCGCACCGACGAATACGGCGGGCCGCTCGGTAATCGGATGCGATTCGCCCTGGAGGTGGCTGCCGCGGCGCGGGAGGCCTGGCCCGAGCACCTGCCGCTGTTCTTCCGAGTGTCGGCGACCGACTGGCTTGCCGGTGACACCGACGACCCGCGTCCCGGATGGACCGTCGAGGACACCGTCGCGCTGGCCACCGAGTTGAAGGCGGCAGGTGTCGACCTGGTCGATGTCTCCTCCGGAGGAGCCGTTCCCGACGCCAGGATCCCGGTGTTTCCGGGCTATCAGGTGCCGTTCGCCAAACGGGTGCGGGCCGAGGCGGACGTCCCGACGGCATCGGTCGGGTTGATCACCGAAGCCGAACAGGCCGAAGCGATCATCTCCGGCGGCGAAGCCGATGCCGTCTTCGTGGCCCGGGCCCTGCTGCGCAACCCGAACTGGGTCCGCGACGCGGCCCGGCGTACCGGCGTGATCCTGCCCTACCCGCCCCAATACAGCCGCGCCTTCACATGAGCCCGGCGTGGCATGCGCGACATCGAGCGATGAGACATGATGGAGGCACCATGAGAGAGCCGGTGAGCCGTGTCGAAGGAGTCGACAAGGTGACCGGGCAGGCTCGCTACACCGCCGATGTTGTCATCCCCGGCTTGGTGCATGCGGTGCTGGTGCAGACGCAGATCCCGCACGGGCATGTTGTCGAGCATTCGCTGCGCCACACCACGGACCGAGTCAGCCGGGCACCTGGTGTTCTGCACGTCCTCACGCCGCTGAATTGCCCTGTGCTACAGCAGTTGCCGCGCGAGCTCACCTTTGACCTACCGTTGGAGCGGCGGCCGCCGCTGTCCGATCTGACCGTGCAGTACGTCGGTCAACACCTGGCGGTGGTGGTCGCCGACTCACTGGAGAACGCCACGGAGGCAGCATTTCAGTTCGCCGTGGACTATGACGTGTTGCCGGCACAGATGACGGCCCGCACGGTGCTCGAGCAGCCAACTGTCCCGGACGAGAAGGACGGTCAGATCCGCCACGGGAGCTACCTTCCGGACCACTTCGTGAAACTCGAAGAAGAGAAACTGCAGGACCGTCGTGGCGAGAGACCTCGCCACGACGCCCCAGGCAACCGTGTCGATGCTCGCTACACGACACCGATGAATGCGCATTACCCGATCGAGTTGTCGTCGACCATCGCCCAGTGGGACGGTGAGCACCTGACCGTGCACGACAGCACCCGATGGATCGCGGGCGAACAGGCCGCGCTGGCAGCGTATCTGGGTATGCCCGAGGACCGGATCCGAATCCTTTCGCCATTGGTGGGTGGCGCATTCGGGTCCAAGAGCTTCCTGTGGATGCACGTCGTCCTGTGTGCTGTCGCCAGCCGGGCCGTCGGCCGGCCCGTCAAGCTGGTGCTCACCCGCGACCAGATGTTCACCTCCACCGGACATCGCCCGCGCACCGAACAAGACGTCACCCTCATCGCCGATCAGAACGCACAGATTCTCAGCACCGAACATCACACCGTGACCGAGACGTCCACGGTGGCCCACTTCTGCGAGCCCGCAGGCATTTCCACCAGGTTCCTCTACACCTCACCGCATCTCGTGGTGTCGCACCGCGCGGCCCGGATCAATGCACCCACTCCGTGTTTCATGCGTGGCCCCGGTGAGGCGCCGGGTTTGTTCGCCCTCGAAGTGGCCATTGACGAACTTGCCGAACGTAGCGGAGTCGATCCCCTGGAACTTCGTATCCGCAATCACGCCGACATCGACCAGGCTAGCGGGAAGCCGTGGTCGGGTAAGCATCTGCTGCAGTGTTACCGGGCCGGTGCACAACGATTCGGGTGGCACGATCGCCCGGCCGCGCCGCGGGCGATGCGGCGCCGGGGTGTCCAAATCGGTTGGGGAATGGCCACGGCGACCTATCCCGGGCGCCGAATGCCGGCTGGGTGTCGAGTGGACACGGACGCAGACGGATTCGTGCACTTCTCGTCGGCTACCCATGAGATCGGCACTGGTGTTCGCACCGTGATGACGCAGGTGGCCGCCGACGCGACCGGCCTCGCGATGGACCGGGTGCGCTTCATGTCGGGTGATTCGTCGTTCCCTTCAGCGCCCTACAGCGGCGCGTCACAGACGACTGCCACGGTGGGCTCCGCCGTGTTCGCCGCCGGCGTCGAATGGAAGCGCCGATTCATCGCTGCTCTGACCGTCGACCGTGGTTCGCCGTACTTCGGCACCGATCCGGCGACCGTGGAGATCACCGCTCTGAGCCCCGCCGCCGCAGCGGCTTACCGCGACCAGTTGAGCTTCTCGGCCAGCAGTGATGACGGTGGTCAGGAAACGCACGCGGTCCAGTCGTTCGGCGCGCATTTCTGCGAGGTCGAGGTTGACGAAGACATTGGACGGGCCAGCGTCGTCCGGTGGGTGGCCGTGATGGATTGCGGTCGGGTGCTCAACCCGAAGCTGGCTCGCAGCCAGGTGATGGGCGGCATCACGTTTGGCCTCGGCATGGCACTGATGGAACACATTCCCTACGACGAGGCGTCCGCACTGCCGATCGGCGAGTACTACCTGCCCACGCATGCCGACCGCCCCGAATTCGACATCTCCTTCCTCGACCATCCCGACTACGCGCTGGATCCGATCGGTGTGCGCGGCATCGGTGAGATCGGCACCTGCGGCGTGCCGGCTGCCATCGCCAATGCCATTCACCACGCCACCGGCAAACGACTGCGTGACCTGCCCATCACTCTGGAGGATCTCATGGCGCCCTATCAGCCCCCGAAAGCCGGGTCGTGAACAACAGCGAGATCTGTTCCTCCGAAACGAAACCCAGTGTCGCCGACCGATACGATCTGCGGTTGCGCATCAACGGGACAACCCACCGCATCACGATCGACGTGCGCTCCAGCCTGCTCGACGTGCTGCGGGAGCGTCTACATCTGACCGGCACCAAGAAGGGGTGCGACCACGGCCTGTGCGGAGCCTGCACGGTCTCGGTCAACGGCGAGCGCGTGGTCAGCTGCCTGACACTGGCCGTATCTGTCGACGGATCCGACGTCCTCACCATCGAAGGAATCGCTGACGGCGACGACCTGCACCCGCTGCAAAAAGCGTTCCTCGACTGCGACGGATTCCAGTGCGGCTACTGCACTCCCGGACAGATCTCGTCAGCCCGCGCAATGCTGGCCGAGCACCGGCGCGGCGACCTCAGTATGGCGACCTTCGAAGGCACCAGGAACGACGTTCTGACCGGCTGCTCGCGGTTGACCAAGGCCGAAATTCGGGAACGCATGGCAGGCAACATCTGCCGTTGCGGCGCATACGCCAACATCGTCGAGGCCATCGAAAACGCCACCCGGGGCGGGGCTACATGAAGACCTTCGACTTTCGACACGCTGAATCCGTCGACGACGCCATCGACGCGGCCACGCACGGCGCCACGTACTTCGCCGGCGGAACGAACCTCTTCGATCTGATGAAGACCGGCGTTGAGCAACCCTCCGCCTTGATCGACCTTCGCCGACTCGCGTTGACGTCGATCGCCACCACCGCCACCGGTGGGGTGTTCATCGAAGCCGGCGTCACCAACAGCGCGCTGGCCAACCACCCTCTCATCCGCAGCCACTACCCGGTCGTGTCGCACGCCGTCCTCAGCGGAGCCACCACGCAGCTGCGCAACATGGCCACCGCAGGTGGAAATCTGTTGCAGCGCACCCGATGCCCCTACTTCATGCAGACCGCCTTCTCCGAGTGCAACAAGCGCAAACCAGGAAGCGGTTGCGCCGCGATCAACGGATTCCACCGCGAACACGCGATTTTCGGCGCCAGCGACCACTGCGTGGCGATCCACCCGTCTGACCTGGCGGTGGCCCTGGCCATGCTGGACGCGGTCGTGCACGTGCAGAACTCGACGGGACGACGCCGTATCCCGATCGACCAGTTCTTCGCGCTTCCGGGCCAGACACCCGAGAACGACAACACACTGCAACCGCACGACCTGATCCTCGGGATCGAATTGCCGTCGTCGGATTTCAATGATCACTCTTGGTACTTAAAGGTCCGTGACCGGCACAGCTATGCCTTTGCGCTCGTGTCCGTCGCCGCAGGCCTGCGCATCCAGGATGGAGAGATCATCGATGCGGCCCTCGCCTTGGGCGGCGTAGCGGCCAAGCCCTGGCGGCTGCATGAGGCCGAATCAAGCCTCATCGGGCAACGGCCCGACGCAGAGGCCTTTCACACCGCCGCAGCCATCGCGATGGCTGATGCCCAACCGCTCACGCAAAACGCCTTCAAGGTCGACCTGGGCCGCCACAGCATCGTTCGAGCCCTGACCTTGGCCGCGGTCGATCGAGGAACCGATAGCAGCGTCTGACGGGTCTCCGTCAAACAAGCTGGAGTCGGTTCCGAGCTGAGCCGAACCCTCAGCCCCCGCCCTGTCCTCCCCCGGGGGCCGGGACCCACGGCAGGCCCGGGATCGTCGGGTACGGCGCGGTGGGACTCCACGGCGCCTGGGTTGTGGTGGGCGCCTGGGTGGTTGTCGGCGGCGCTTGCGTTGTCGTCGGAGGCGGCGCCTCGGTCGTGGGAGTCGGTGTGGGAGTGGGTGTCTCCGCCGGCGGTGGCGGGTTCTCCGACGGCGGCGCCTGCGGGGCGGGCTGCTGCACCGTCCGCGTCACCGTCTGGGGAGCGGGCGCGTCTTCGGTGATCTGCTGCGGCGCCGGTTCCTCGACCGGCGCGGCAGGCGCGGGCTCGTCAGGTGCCGGCGTCGTCGAGGTGACCGCCCTGGTGGTGGACGCCGGACGGGTGGGCTCATCGCTGCCGGTGACGGTCACCAGCGCGGCCACCACGGCGACCAGTACCGCCGCGGCGCCGGCGCCCAGGATCACTGGTGGACGTCGGTACCACGGTCGCGTCGCGATCTCGTCGTGGTCGGTCAGTTCACGCTCGCCGAACTCGAGCCGGGGCCGGGCCGTGGTGCGGCCACCTGCGGGTTCGAATCCGGTGTCGAAGTCGGTCCCGTAATCGTCGCCGTAGTCCTCGGCCCGGTAGTCGTCAACCGGCGCGACGTCGGGGACATCGTGGGCGTCGGACCAGGCCAGCGCCTGGGAGGCGGCCGGTGGCTCGGGTGCCACCAGGGCGGCAGCGGCGGTCGGCGGGGCCCCCGAGAACGAACCGGCCGAGGCGGGAGCCATCGCGGTCATGCCGTCTTCGGCCGTGCCGCGCACCGCGATCAGTCCCCCGCCGATGGCCGGCGTCAGTTCGGGCTGGGATGCGGTGATCACCGGCACTCGGAAGTGCTCGGACAGCGTCGTGGTGACGGCTGGGATGCGGGCGCCGCCGCCGGTGGTGGCCACGGCCACCAACTCGCCGGGGCGCAGCCCGCTGCGCTCGACCGCGTCCTGCAGCACTGCGGTGAACTCGCGCAGCGGTTCGGTGATCACGTCGTCGAGTTCGTTGCGGTTCAGCCGCACGTCGCTGCGGTGCCCCGGCAGTTCAGCGACCAGCGCGGTGACGGACTCCGTGGAAAGCCGTTCCTTGGCACGGCGGCATTCACTGCGCAGCCTGCCCAACGAGCCGATCGCCGAGGTGCCGGCCAGATCGATCGTCCCGGCCGCGGACAGATCGTTCACGACGCGGGTGAGCAGCCCTTGGTCGATCAGGTCACCGGACAGGTCGGGGTGCCGAATCGTCGGCGCGATGGGTTGGTACCCGCTGCTCGCGTCGGCCAGCGTGATGCTGGTGCCACTGCCACCGAAGTCGCACACGGCGATCACACCGCGGGTCGGCACCCCCGGGTTGTCCTGTAACGCGACCAGCGCCGCCACCGCGTCGGGGGTGAGCACCGGATCGCCGAGATCTGGTACGGCGGCCAGCGCGGTACGCAACGCCTCGACCTGGTTGGGCCGCCAGTGCGCGGGGTGGGTGACGGCGATGGGATCAACCGGCGGACGTCCCCCGGTCAGGGTGCGCAACAGCGCCCCGAGCGCGTCGGCCACCAGGTCTTCACCCCGGTGCGTCGAACCGTCGGGGGCCAGCATCCCGACCGGGTCGCCGACTCGTTCGACGAAGTCGGTCAGGATCAGACCGCGTTCGTTCAGATTGGGATTCTCGCTGGGTACGCCCACTTCGGGCGCCCGGTGCGGGAAGAGCGTCAGCACCGGCGACCGCGTCACCGCGGCGCGGCCCACCACCACCGCAGTGAGGTTCGTCGATCCGATCGACAACCCGATCCCGTCAGCCATGTCACCCCGTTTCGAGAAAGAACCCTATCCGGTAGTCCATCTCTTTTGACGGGGCCGGCGTTACTTAGCGAATGGTCCCCAGTCCGGGAATCAAAGGTAGGTCCAGGGGCGTGACCCAGCCCGGCAAATGTTCGTTGACGGCAGGGACGGCGTTGAGCGCTCGCAGCCCGGTGGCCAGGCAACCTGCCGCGGCGGCATCCCGCCCGGAGCCGTCGGTGAACCGGAAGGCGGTCTCCTGGGAGATGCTCGGGGTGCCCTCGATGTCGACGCGGTAGACATCGTTGTCGTTTCCGGACGGCCAGTCCGGGGCGGCGTCCAGTCCGATGCGGTTGACGTGCTCGAGCTGGATGCGGGTCTCACCTCGGTAGACGCCGTTGATCGTGAAGCGCACCGCGGCGACGTTGCCGGCCGGGATGATGCCCTTGGCCGACTTTCGTTCTTCGGGGGTGATCCATTTGTCCCAGGTGGTGGTGATCTCGTCGAGCTCGATGCCCGCCGCGTGCGCGATCATGGGAACCGTTGCGCCCCAGGCGAAGATCAGGATGTCCGGGGTTTCCAGCAGCGCCCGCTGCTCCGGCGGCTTGCCGATGCCCATCTCGAACTCGTAGTCCCCGGTGTAGTTCGTGTAGTCCAGCAGCTCCGAAGCCCGCACCCGGCGTATCTCCGAGCACAGACCCATCAACGTCATGGGGAACAGATCGTTCGCGAAACCCGGGTCGATGCCGGTGGTGAAACACGATGACTGGCCGGCCTCGCAGGCCTCGGTGATGGGCTCGATCCAGGCCGGCGGGTTCAGGTGCATCTTGGGCCACACCCAGGGCGTCATCGCGGTTGAGCAGACGTCGATGCCGGCGCGCAGGAACCGGGTGATCACGTCGATGTTGACGTCGGCATGGGCGGCCGTCGGTCCGTAATGCACCACCGCGTCCGGCTTGAGCGCGATGAGCGCCTCGACATCATCGGTGGCACGGACACCGACGGTGCTCCCGAGGCCGCAGATCTCGCCGGCATCGCGGCCGACCTTCTCCGGATTGCTGACGCCGACGCCGACGAGTTCGAACAACGGGTGTTTCAGGATCTCGGCGATCACCATCTGTCCGACGAATCCGGTGCCCCACACCACTACGCGTTTCCTCACGACCACACCATAGGTGATACCGGTCACATCGGGAATCATCATGCCGCGATCAGCTTTGACCTCAACATCATTCGCTTTTATCGCACAACCCGCGGAGGTCCGACACCATGACCACACCAACCTTGACCGGACGCCGCGCACTGGTGACGGGAGGATCCCGCGGAATCGGCGCGGGCATCGTGCGACGGCTGGCATCCGACGGCGCCGCGGTGGCGTTCACCTACGGGGCATCTGCCGCCGAGGCCGACAAGCTGGTGGGCGAGCTGACTGCCGACGGCGCGAAGGTCGTGGCAATCCAGGCCGACAGCGCCGATCCGGCACAAGTCGCAGCAGCCGTCGAGCAGTCGGTCGCCGATCTCGGCGGTCTGGACGTGCTGGTGAACAACGCCGGAGCCGCCTTCATCGCACCGATCGACGACTTCCCGCAGGACCAGTTCGACCGCCTGGTAGCCATCAACATCGGCGGGGTGTACTCGGCCATCCGCCACGCGGTCGGCCATCTCGGCGAAGGCTCGCGGATCATCAACATCGGCAGCATCAACGCCGACCGGGTGCCGACCGGCGGCACGGCCGTGTACGCGATGACCAAGGGTGCGGTGTCTTCCCTGACGCGCGCCCTGGCTCGCGAGCTCGGACCCCGAGGGATCACCGTCAACAATGTGCAACCGGGTCCGATCGCCACCGATATGAACCCCGACGAAGGCGAATTCGCCGATGCCGTGAGGCAAACCACCGCACTGGGCCGCTACGGACACACGAGCGACATCGCGGCGGTGGTGAGTTTTCTGGCCGGCCAAGAGTCCGGCTACGTCACCGGGGCGAATTGGAACGTCGACGGCGGATTCACCGCCTAGGCCAGCCCGACAACGCCAGGTCGGCGACCGCATGCAGGTCCGCCCGGGTCGCCCCGCTCCTGGCCTGTATCGAAATCCCTTGGCACACCGCGGCAATCCACCGGGCGAGCGACATCGTATCCACATCGGACAGCTCGCCCACCGCCACGGCCTGGTCGAATCGGTGCGCGAGCTCGTGTACGGACGCATCGCGAAACTCGGCCAGCCCGGCGGCATTTCCGACCAGCAGACAGCCGTGCGGGTCTCCTGAGGTGGCGTCCGCCGCGCCGTGCACCATGGCCTCGACCACCTCGCGCGCGGTGGGCCGCGAGAGGGCCGCGGCCACGTAGCCCCCGGGGCCCGCGACGTAACGCCGCTTGGCCCGTTCGAAGAGACCTTCCTTGGAGCCGAATTCGGCGTAGATGCCGCGCCGGTTCACACCGGTCGCGGCGGTCAGGTCGCTGATCGACACACCATCGAAGCCGCGGTCCCAGAACAGCTTCATCGCGATGTCCTCGACCTGATCCGCGTCGAACTCACGAGGTCGCCCTACCGCCATGACCCTCCCCTCGACAAATCCGATTGACCTGAGCATACTTTGTAACCGATCGGTTCGTAACGAAGCTTGGAGGACAGCGACATGGTTGAAGTGATCGAGGCGCCCCTGACCGGACGCCGGGCCCTGGTGACGGGAGGATCCCGCGGGATCGGCGCGGACATCGTGCGACGACTCGCCGCCGACGGAGCCGCAGTGGCGTTCACCTACGCGGCGTCGGCCGCCGAGGCCGACAAGCTGGTCGCCGAGCTGACTGCCGACGGCGCGAAGGTCGTGGCGATCCAGGCCGACGCCGCCGACCCTACGCAGGTGGCCGCAGCTGTCGACCAGAGCGTGACGGCACTTGGCGGACTCGACATCCTCGTCAACAACGCCGGCACGGCCTACCTCGCGCCGATCGGCGAATTCCCGCAGGAGCAGTTCGACCGCGTGGTAGCCATCAACATCGGCGGGGTGTACTCGGCCATCCGCCACGCGGTCGGCCATCTCGGCGAAGGCTCACGGATCATCAACATCGGCAGCATCAACGCCGACCGGGTCCCGGAGCCCGGCCTGGCGATCTATGCGATGACCAAGGGTGCGGTGTCCTCGCTGACTCGCGGGCTGGCGCGTGAACTCGGGCCGCGCGGGATCACGGTCAACAATGTGCAGCCGGGCCCGATCGACACCGAGATGAACCCGGCTGAAGGCGAATCCGCAGCGGAGCGGCAGCGGGTCGGCGTTCTCGGCCGTTACGGGCACACCGGTGACGTGGCGGCCATCGTGAGCTTCCTGGCCGGCCCGGAGTCGACGTACGTCACGGGGGCGAACTGGAACGTCGACGGCGGCTACACCGTCTGACCGTTCACAGGTTGATCGGGTCCGGCTGCCGCGGTGTGTGGGCGGTGTCTTTCAGCTTGGCCTTGAATTGCATTGCCCGGTAGGGCCATCCGGCGTCGGTGTGCCATTGTGAGACCACCAGTCCGACCCCACCGGTGACGCCGAACCGGGAGCCCGGCAACAGGTACCCGCCGTACAGCTGGGCCACGCGACTGCCCGCGTGGTCCTCGGTGTGCCAGGCCGATCCGAGAATGGGCGTCTGGACCGGTGTGGTGTGCATGTTGGCCACCGGCGAGGAGACCACCCGGTAGCCCAGGGCGTATGAGGACGCCAGGAACCCACCCAGCACCCATTTGTCGCGGGCCATGCGGCGGAAGCTCAGCTCGCCCCAGTGCTCGCCGGGCGGGGTGATCGGCGTGGCCCGGGAGCCCCACTGCCAGCGTCCGTCGGCGAATCCCCAACTGACGTACCGGGAGCGCCGGCCGAGGTCGCCGGGCCGGACCCGCATCAGGATGATTCCCTTGTCGCGCTGAAATCCGGTGGCCACCACGTACACCCAGCCGTCGTCGGGATCGAAGTCCCACGACCAGCATTGGGCGTGGCCGTCGTGCAGACCCGCCGGGAACTTCGCCTGCTCGCCCAGATGCGTCCAGGACACCCCGCTGTCGTCGGAGCGCCAGATCTCGGTCCAGATGACGGTGCCGAAGCCACGGTTGACGATCGCGTGCAGATACAGCGAGTCCCCGACCCGCAGTAGATCCGACGGGATCACGGTGCTGATGCCGCCCCGCCGCCACCCTGACGCGGCCTCGTCGTGGATGTAGTGCCAAAGTTGCCGCGCATACGCGGGGTCCGGTCCGCCGGCGGATTCGTAGACGATCTCGTGGTTGGCGTCGCCGGTGCCGATCAGTACGACCGGTGAGCGCCAATCGCCCTGCCCGACCCGGCGTCCGGAGAACGTGTCACCGAAGACCGACACCAGCTTGCCGTCGGGCGCGACGACAGAGGCACCCAGATCGGTGCAGGTGACCCCGAATCGGTCCGTGCGTCCCGGACCGGTGATGTCGACGACCTTGCCGTCGATCAGCGGCAGCACTCCCCCTGGCCCTCCCGACCTAGGTGCACCACCGCAAGCCGCCCGGCTCGCAGTCCAGTGGATACACGTCGACCGGAAGTGACAGCGGCTCCTTGTATGCCAGCTTGAACGGGAAGTGGAGGATCGCCGGCTCCAAACCGCAGACGGCGTTGTGGGCCACGCTGCGGGTGCCCGTCATCGCGATGTCGTCGAACTTGTAGGTCTCTGTGGTCGGCGCCCAGCTTCCGTCCGGGCACCGCATGCCCTCCAGCGAGGACGTCGAATACGTCCACAGTCCGCCGGTAAGCCGCGCGTCCCCGCCCTTGATCTCGCGGCTGGTCGCGACGTGCAGTCGACACGCCACCGCCAGTTCGAGAGGCTCACGCAGGTCTCCGACAACGGGGACGCAGGACGGGAAGACCGTGAAGGTCTGCGGGTCCATCCCGTCCTGGGTGTAGGTGTACACGCCCTGCATGACGGGTTCGGCCTGTGCCGGGCCGGCAATCCCCAGGCTGAGTCCGATTCCCAGGGCCGACATCAGGGCGGTCGCAGCCGCCGCGCGCTTGAAGGTCACAATGGGTGAGTATCGCAGTCTTCATCAGCGTCGTCACCGATATGGGTCCGGATGTGTCAGTCCGGCCCGCGGGGCGGCCCCAGCGGGTGAGCGTACCGGCGGATCGCCCGCGGTGATCCTGGAGAGATCGTGACCTCACGACCAGCGGTAAGAACGTTGGCGACAGTTCTGGTATTCGTGCTGGCTGCCTGTTCGACGGGCACCAGGGTGGACCTCGGCGACGAGGCGGCGGGCAATCTCATCGCCGCCATCGCGGGTGAACCCGATCAGCTCGACCCGCACCGCACCAGCGCGTACTTCTCGTTCGAGGTGTTGGAGAACGTGTTCGACACGCTCGTCGAACCCGACGAGAACCTGCAGATGCGCCCCGCGCTGGCGCGGTCGTGGGAGACCAGCCCAGACCAGCTCGTCTGGACGTTCCACCTGCGCGACGACGTGCGCTGGCATGACGGCAGCCCGTTCACCGCCGACGACGTGGTCTATTCCTACCGGCGGATCATCGACGAGAACCTCACCAACGTCGACAAATTCAGCGCCGTCAGCAGCGTCACCGCGCCGGATCGGGCGACGGTCCGGATCACCGTCCGCCAGCCGACGCCGAACCTGCTGACCAACCTCGGCGGGTTCAAGGGGATGGCGATCGTGCAGCGCGGCAATGTCGAGAGCGGGCAGATCGCCACCCATCCGATCGGCACCGGCCCGTTCTCCTTCGCCGCACGCCGCAGCGGCGACTCGATCACCCTCAAGTCCAATCCCGGGTATTGGGGAGGCGCTCCCCCGATCTCCGGCGTGACATTCCGGTTCATCTCGGAGCCATCGACTGCGTTGTCGGCGTTGCAGGCCGGCGAGATCGACTGGACGGATTCGGTACCGCCGCAGCGGGTGGCCCAATTACGCGACGACGATTCGCTGACGTTGGCGGTCACCGCGGGCAATGACTACTGGTACCTCGCGCTCAACCAGGCCCGACCGCCGTGGAACGACCCACGGGTGCGCCAGGCCATCGCCTACGGCATCGACCGCGACGCGATCGCCGCAGCCACCAGTTACCGCACCGCCGAGGTCAATCAACTGGCGATCCCGCGGGGCAGCCCCTGGTTCACCGAGTACCACCGGTTCCGCTACGACATCCAAGAAGCCCAGACCCTTCTGGACCAGGCCGGTACCGCGCCACGGGATCTCGATCTCGACATGCTGGTCACCAGTGAGTACCCGGAGACGGTGACGGCAGCCCAGATCATCGCCGACAACCTTGCGCCCCTTGGCATCCAGGTGAACATCCGCACCGTGGACTTCGCGACATGGCTGGACGAGCAGAACACCGGACACTTCGACATGCTGATGATGGGCTGGCTGGGAAACATCGACCCGGACGATTTCTACTACGCCCAGCACCATACGAACGGGACCAGCAACGCCCAGAAGTTCTCCGACCCCGAGGTGGACCGGCTGCTCGATGCCGGTCGCACCGAAATCGATGTCCCCCGACGAAAAGACATCTACGCCAAGGCCGCAACCAGGATCGCGGATCAAGTCAGCTACATCTACCTGTACAACCCGTCGGTGATCCAGGCCTGGGGCAACAACCTGTCCGGGTATCAGGTGCGCCGCGACGGCGCGGTCCGGTTCCGCACCGCCGATCTGGATCGAGGTGAAACCCGGTGACCCAAAGGGCTGTGAGCACGTTTCGTACGAACCATCCGATCGTGGAGTTCCTGGCCCGGCGGCTGCTGTACTCGGCGGTGGTGCTGATCGGGGTGCTGGTGGTGGTGTTCGCCCTGGTTCACCTGGTGCCGGGCGACCCGGTCCGGATCGCCTTGGGCACCCGCTACACCCCGCAGGCCTACGACGCGCTGCGCACGGCCAGCGGGATGGACCGGCCTATCGTCGAGCAGTTCTTCTCCTATCTCGGGTCGGCGCTGACCGGCGATCTCGGGGTGAGTTTCCGCAACGGCGACCCGGTCACCGTCACGCTGCTCGACCGGCTGCCGGCGACGTTGTCTCTCGGTGTGGTGGGCATTCTCATCGCGCTGGTGATCGCGCTGCCCGCCGGGATCTTCGCGGCGCTGCGCGAGGGGCGGGTCAGCGATGCGATCGTGCGGGTTGCCAGCCAGTTCGGGGTATCGGTGCCCGATTTCTGGTTGGGCATCCTGCTGATCGGGCTGTTCGCCTCGACGCTCGGCTGGTTGCCGACATCCGGATACCGCCCGCTGCTGACGGATCCGGGTGGCTGGCTGCGCCACATCGTCCTGCCCGGTCTCACCGTCGGGTTGGTGGCCGCCGCGATCATGACCCGCTATGTGCGCTCGGCCGTGCTGGAGGTCGCCGCCATGGGCTATGTCCGCACCGCACGGTCGAAGGGGTTGGCACCACCGGTGGTGACCTTCCGCCACATCGTGCGTAACGCGCTGCTGCCGGTGCTGACCATCACCGGGATTCAGCTGGCCACCATCCTGGGCGGAGTCATCGTGGTGGAGGTGGTGTTCGCCTGGCCAGGCCTCGGCCGGTTGGTGTTCAATTCCGTTGCCGCACGCGACTATCCGGTGATCCAAGGCGCCGTGCTACTGATCGCGGTGCTGTTCTTGCTGATCAACCTGCTGGTGGATGTGCTGTACGCGATCGTCGACCCGAGGATCCGGCTGTCATGACCACCACCCAGGATTCCCGGGTCGCATCGTGGCGGCTGTTGTTGTCCAACCCGGTGACGGCGGTCAGCGCCGCGGTGCTGCTGGCGGTGCTGGTCGTCGCGGTGGCCGCGGCATGGATCGCCCCGTACGGCGTCAACGACATCGACGTGCCCAGCGCGCTGCAGGGTCCGAGCACTGCGCACTGGTTCGGCACCGATGAGCTTGGCCGCGACGTGTTCTCGCGCGTGCTGGTGGCCATCGCGGCCTCGCTCCGGGTCGCGGTGGTCTCGGTGGCGCTGGCCGCGGTGGTCGGGGTGCTGATCGGCGTGCTGGCCGGCTACCGGGGCGGCTGGATCGACAACGTGGTGATGCGCGTCGTCGACGTGATGTTCGCCTTCCCGGTGCTTCTGCTGGCGCTGGCGATCGTCGCGGTGCTCGGCCCCGGCATCACCACCACGATGCTGGCCATCGGCATCGTCTACATCCCGATCTTCGCGCGGGTGGCCCGGGCATCGGCAATGGGTGTGCGGGTGGAGCCGTTCGTCGCGGTGTCGCGGAGCATGGGAACCGGCGACGGCTACATCCTGGTCCGGCACATCCTGCCGAACATCACTGGGCCCTTGGTGGTTCAGCTGTCGCTGTCGCTGGCGTTCGCGATCCTGGCCGAGGCCGCGTTGTCGTTCCTGGGGTTGGGGATCCAGCCACCGGAACCGTCGCTGGGCCGGATGATCTTCGACGCCCAGGGCTTCGTCACCCTGGCCTGGTGGATGGCGGTGTTCCCGGGCGCGGCGATCTTCGTGATGGTGTTGGCGTTCAACCTGTTCGGTGACGGGCTGCGCGATGTGCTCGACCCCAAGCAGCGGACCTCGATCGAGGCCAGAAGGGCGGGACGGCGATGACCTCACCGGTGCTGAAAGTCGGAGATCTGCGGGTGCGGATCGGCCGCCGCGAGATCGTGCGCGGTGTGTCGTTCGAGGTGCACCGCGAGCAGACGGTCGGCATCGTCGGTGAGTCCGGTTCGGGCAAGTCGATGACCGTGCTGGCTGCCACCGGCCTGCTCGATGCGCCGGGCGCGGTGGTCACCGGTACCAGCACCCTGGCCGGTGATTCCCAGCTGATCGGGGCCTCGGCCCGGGCACTGCGCGCGGTGCACGGCAGTCGGATCGGATTCGTGTTCCAGGATCCGGGAACGTCGCTGAATCCACTGCTCACCCTGGAACGGCAGATCACCGAAACCCTTGAGGCACACCGCAAGATGACCCGGCGGCAGGCCCGCGGACGCGCGGGCGAGCTGCTCGAGGCGGTCGGGCTCTCCCCCGACCGGCTCGACGCGTATCCGCATCAGCTGTCCGGCGGGCAGCGCCAGCGGGTGATGATCGCCATCGCCCTGGCCTGCGACCCCGAACTGCTCATCGCCGACGAACCGACGACGGCTCTGGATGTCACCACCCAGGCGCAGATCATCGACCTCATCGGCGATCTGCAACGGGATTTCGGCACCGCGGTGGTGTGGATCAGTCACGACCTCGGGGTGATCGGTCAGGTGGCCGACGAGGTGACGGTGCTTCGCGAGGGCGAGGTTGTCGAGCAGGCACCGATCCTTGAGGTCTTCGACCATCCGCAGCACCCGTATACCCGCGAACTGCTGGCAGCGCGCCCACTGGTGGACGGACCGGGGCCCGATCCCGCTCCCGCCGAAGCACCGGTTCTGTTGCGGGTCAACGGACTCGACGTGCGATACGGCGCGGTCCGCGCGGTCGAGGACGTCTCGTTCGAACTCCGCCGGGCGACAACGCTCGGGATCGTCGGGGAATCCGGCTCGGGCAAGTCGACCGTGGCGGCCGCCCTCACCGGACTCGCCGAGCCGTCCTCGGGTACGGCGACGCTGGCGTCCGACGATGTGTTCGGCGGCGGGCGCGACCTGCGCCGGCGGATCAGCCTGGTGTTCCAGGACCCGTTCTCCTCACTGAACCCACGGGCCCGGGTCGGTGCCGCGATCGGCGAGCCGCTGCGGGTGCACCGGCTGTCCGTCGGCCGCCGGGCCCGAGCCGAGCGGGTGGCGCGATTACTCGAGCTCGTGGGTCTGCCAGTAGATTTCGCATCGCGCTATCCGCACGAGCTGTCCGGCGGGCAACGGCAGCGGGTCAGTATCGCCCGCGCGCTGGCCACCGAGCCCGACGTGCTGATCCTGGATGAGTCGACGGCGTCGCTGGACGTGTCGGTGCAGGCGCGGGTGCTGGACCTGTTGTCGGAGCTGCAGCGCGAGCTGGGCCTGACCTACCTGTTCATCGCGCACGACCTGGCCGTGGTGCACCGGATGTGCCACGACGTACTGGTGATGCGGGCCGGCGAGGTCGTCGAGTACGGCCCGGCCGCCGAGTTGTTCGCCGCGCCCCAACACGAGTACACCCGGACACTGCTGGCCGCGGTTCCGCCGGCGGCGCCGCGTGAGAAGGTGTGAGCCATGACTGCTCTGGATGGAAAGGTCGCGTTGGTCACCGGTGCCTCATCGGGTCTCGGCGCGGCGGTCGCCCAACTGTTCGCCGCCCGCGGTGCCTCGGTGTTCGGCGTCGCCCGCGACGCGGAACGGATGGCGACCGTGTTCGAGGACGTCCCGGGCGGGGCATACGCCTCCGTGGACGTCTCCTCCTCGGAGGCCTGCCGCGACGCGGTGACGCAATGCGTCGAGAAGTTCGGCCGGCTCGATGCGCTGATCAACGTCGCAGGTTTTCACCAGATGCGCCACACCGTGTCGGTGACCGACGAGGACTGGGACAAGGATCTCGCGGTCAATCTCAACGGGCCTTTCTTCCTGTGCCGGGCTGCCCTGCCGCATCTGCTGGAGACCGGCGGCAACATCGTCAACGTCGCGTCCATCGCCGGCATCGAAGGTGAGGTGTACTCCGCGGGTTACTGTGCGGCCAAGCACGGGCTGGTCGGCCTCACCCGCGCCCTGGCCATCGAGTTCACCTCGGAGCGCCTTCGCGTCAACGCGGTGTGCCCGGGCGGCATGCTCACACCGCAGACCACCGAGTTCGCCGCGCCGGAGAACGCGGATTGGAATCTGATCATGAGGATCGCCGCCCCGCGCGGAATGATGGACGTCGCCGATGTCGCCAAGACCATCGCGTTCCTGGCCAGCGACGATGCCGCCGCGGTGCACGGCGCGGTCTACATCGTCGATGCGGGGAAGACGGCGGGATGAGCCCCGGCACTCTCACCCGCCCGTCGGAGCACAGCGTCGCGATCGCGGGATCGGTGGCGACGGCATCCAGCGCTGCCGTCGCCGGATCGGTCGCCACGGCATCCAGCGCCGCCGTGGCCGGATCGGCCGCCACTGTCTCCAGCGCGGCCGTGGCGGGCTCGGTGGCCACCGCAAGCAGCGCGGCGGTGGTCGGAAGTGCGCTCACCACACTGTCATTCGCGATGCTGGCCTGTCTGGCCTGCATCGGGTGTTTCGCGTGCGTGCGGTGTGTCGGATGCCTCGGGTGTGCCCGCTGCCGCGATTGTGTCGGATGCGTGGGCTGCTACAACTGCTCGGGCCTGCGCAACGCCCGCGGTCTGCGCAACGTCCACATGTGAATCTTCGCCCCGAACGGTTCCCACCGCGCCCCGTCGCGCGCACGATAGGAGTGTCCGCCGGGTACGGCGAAGGGAGCGGACGATGAAAGCCCACGTCGGCGATTTCCTGGTGGTCAAGGGAACCACCACCGAGCAGCACGAACAGCATGCCGAGATCCTCGAGGTACGCAACGAGGACGGATCCCCACCGTATGTGGTGCGGTGGCTGGTCACCGGCCACGAGGCCACGGTCTATCCCGGCCCGGATGCGGTGGTGGTCTCGGCCGCCGAGCACTCCCGGGCCGCCGAGCGAGCGGCCGCCCGGTCGGACCGCCCGCACTAGCCGGTGCCGAGCGAGGTCCGCATCAGCATGACGCTGTAGTCCGACCAGCGCGACAGCGTGAAGTACAGGTCGCCGCCGCTCGACCACGGATGGATGTAGGGCGCGTAGATGCCGCCGGGTATCGCCGTCGAACTGACGATGGTCTTGGCCTGACTCCACGGCCCCTCGGGTTTGTCGGCGGTCCGCATCACCACCGCCGACAGCGTGTTGGTGTAGAGCATGACGAACTTCTTCAGGTGGTCGTTCCACGCCACCGACATCTCGCTGCCCGGTGCCCACACCACCTGCACGGCCAGGAACGGGAAGCCCTTGAGCCAGCCGAACGGCGTGTAGTACTCGTAGGCCGACTTGTCGGCGACAGCGCTCTCCACCACCCGGTACAGGAACGGCATGCCGCCGCGACCGGCCCCGGTGCCATAGGCGTACACGTAGCCGCCGGACCGCACGTAGGCCGCCATCTGAAAGTTCTGGTCGCCCCAGCTGAACGCCACGCCGGGCACGGTGTTGAACCAGCTCGGCCGGATGCTGGTGGCCGGAACCCGCCATGTCTCGCCGTTGTCGGTGGATACCGCGACCGCCGAGAAGTTCGTCGACCACTGGCCGGCCGAACCCCATTGGCTGACCGACATGAAGTTGACGTATTGCGTTGTCCCGACCGCTATCCCGGCAGTCGGGATGATGGTGACCTCCGTCGCGGCCAGACGCAGGCTCTGGATCACCTGGCGGGAGAAGTTGGGCCGGGCGGCATCCACCGGCGATCCGGCGTAGATGTTGCCGGGCACCGGGTTCGGTATCGCCATGCCGTCGGCCAGGTTGCGGTCGGCACTGCGGAACAGGGTGTTCTTACGCCATTCCTGGTCGGGGACACTGCAATTGCCGAAGGTGTCGCCGAATGCGATGAGCACCTGGTTGTTGGCACCGGCTTGGCCGTTGTCCCAGACGATCCCGAGGTCGGCGCCGGAGATGCCGAAGCGCGAGTAGCTGTCGGTGTTGGGTCCGGTGATCCAGTCGACCTGGGTGGCCGCCGATGCCGCCGGCGCGGCCGCCGCGCGGGCCGCGGTGTTCGGCGCGACGGCGGTGTCCTTGGCCGCCTCCGGGGTGGCCGCGGTACTGACCGGTTTGCGGCCGATGGGCAGGTGCAGGACCGGCAGCTGCGGTCGCGTCGGCGTGGCCGAGCGTGCCGAGACACCCGTCGGGACCGAGCAGGGATCGGCCGCCGCGGTCGGAACATCGAGCGGGGCGACCGCCAGCACGACGGCGCAGACAGACGTCAGAGTCATCAGGCGACGGAGAGCCGGCATGACGCACCTTTCGGGCTGACGCGGAAACGGATCGGCGCTGTGCCCCCGGAGCGCATTTCACTGTGACAATAGTTGCCACAGAGGCAATTGGGGTTTTGCCAGCAACGATCGCGATCGATCCGTTACCGCGTCGAGACACCGGGGAGGCGCGCCCGCGCCTTCGGTGCGTCAGGGACCGCCGCTAGCCGCCCGGCACCACCAGGACCGGCCGGAAGGTGCGCTGCAACGTCGCCGACGCCACGCTGCCCAGGAGTATTTTCTTGAGCGCCGAACGCCCTCGCGACCCGACCACCAAGACACCGGCACGCTGCTCGTCAGCAAATGCCACCAGCGCGTCGGCGGTGGCCCCGGCGCCGGAGCCACGGAATCGGCGCACGCGATGTGCGGCCTCGGCCTCGGCATCGGCGGTGTCACCGTCGTCGACCGCGACCGAGATCACCTCACGGTCGGGGAACAACGCGCGAGCCGCGGCCAGTGCCCGCTCGGCGCCGTCCGAGCCGTCGACACCGACCACGACCGGGCCGTCGGCCACCGCCTCGTACTCGGCAGAGACCATGTGCTGCGACACCACCAGCACGGCGCGGGGCGCGTGGTGCACCACGAGATCCGACACGCTGCCCAGCTTCGAATCGGTGGCGCCGATACCGCGGGCACCGACGATCAACACGTCGGGCTCAAGCTGTTCGGCGACCTGCGCCAACCCCAGACCCTCGCCGGCCCAGGTCCGTTTGACGAGCGCCTCGGGCTGCCACCCGGCGGCTCGCGCCAGGGTGACCCCGATGTCGACCAACCGGGCGGCCTCACCTTCGCTCTCGCTGTCCACGAGATCGATCAACTCGTCGACGTTGCGGGCCGAATGCCGCAGCCGGGCCCGCAGGCCCTTGCTGCCGAATGGCGGGGTGCACAGATACACGACGACCGCATCGGCCCCCGGGAACAGGGCGGCGCCGCTGCCGATCGCCGCATTGGCCGCCAGCGACCCGTCGTAGCCGAGCACAACCTTCATCTGCTTCCCCTTATCCATTCGTGCGTGCGATTCCAGACTAAAGGGCCGGTCGCGGTGCCCGGCATCTTCGCGCACCGAACGGGAAACAGGTAGCCGGCTACCCTATCGGCCGCGTGTCCCCGCGGCGGACGCTTCGAGCATGGACGCGACCGTCATCACCTGCGGTGCCGGAACCGAACTTCGTGCCCAGACGTTTCGGCGATGGGTGTGGGGTGCGGCCGGCATCAGCGTCGCCGGCGGCGGGACCGTCGGCGCGTTCCTGGCGTTCGCGGCGCCTATCGTGTTGAGCCCGACCGACACCCAACGCCTGCTGACGCGCGGAGGCACCGTGCTGATCGTGTTCCTTGCGGTCGCGGTTCCGGTGATGCTGAGGGTGCGGCGTCACCGGTTCGCCGCCAGTACCGCCTGGCTCAGCGAGGGCCGCCCACCCACCCCGACCGAGCAGCGGATGACGCTGGGCGCCTCGGGTGAGGCGGTGCGATTGTCAGGCGCGGTATGGGGTGTCGGCGCGGTGGTCTTCGGGTCGCTGGCGCTCACGCAGCAGGTGTCCACCGCCGTGTACATCTTCAGCGTCGTGGCCCTGGGCGGCATCTCGACCAGTGCGGTCTGGTACCTGGTCGTCGAACGGGTGATGCGTCCGGTGTCGGCCCGGGCGCTCGACGGCGCGGCCCCGGACCGGCAGTTCGGGCCGACGATCGGGCGCAGGCTGATGATGGCGTGGCTGCTGGCCACCGGGGTCCCCTTGTTCGGCGTCGCGGTGCTGGCGGCCGGCTATCTGGCCGGCGTCGGTTTCCGGGCCCACCGGACCTTCGCGGCCATCCTGATCCTGGTGGCAGTGGCGATCGTGGTGGGTCTGTTCGCCATTCTGATCGCCATCCGCTCGGTCACCGAGCGGGTGACCGCGCTGCGCCGCGCGCTGGCCCAGGTGCGGGCGGGTGACTTCGGCGCACGGGTCGAGGTTGACGACGCGAGCGAAATCGGACGGCTCCAAGCCGGTTTCAACACCATGGCGGCGGGGCTGGCCGAACGCGAACGCATTCGCGACACCTTCGGCACCTACGTGGATCGCGATGTGGCCGAGCACATTCTGTGCGCCGCCGGGTCGGTGGAAGCCCAGGAGGTAGACGTCACCCTGATGTTCGTCGACGTCCGCGGATTCACCACACTCGCCGAACGGCTACAGCCCACCGAGGTGGTCACCACGCTCAACAGGTTGTACGAGCGGATCGTCCCGATCGTGCACGAGCACGGGGGCCACGTCGACAAGTACGCGGGCGACGGCCTGATGGCGGTGTTCGGTGCGCCGCGACGCCAGGATCATCACGCCGATGACGCGCTGGGTGCCGCGCTGCGGATCGCCGAGGCGGTGCGGGAGGAGTTCCGGGGCGCCCTCTCGGTGGGTGTGGGCCTGAATACCGGACCGGTGGTAGCCGGAAATGTCGGCGGCGCAGGACGTTTGGAGTTCTCCGTGATCGGCGACGCGGTGAACGTCGCGGCCCGGGTCGAGACCGCGACCCGCCAGACCGGCGACACCGTGCTGCTCACCGCCGCCACATTGAGTCAACTGACCGGGGACACAGGCGGTTTCGAGCTGCGGCCGGGGTTGGCACTCAAGGGCAAGACCACCCCGGTGACGGTGTACGCGCCGGCGCTTCAGCGCTCGCCGTACTCGATCGGCGGTTCGGACGAATCGACCTTGCCGTAGCTCATGATAGTCAGCCCGTCCGGCCCGACCTGGTATACGGCGCCGTCGGCGGGATTGGTGGCCACGAAGCCGTTGCCGGACCGTTCCGCTGTCGGGATCTGGAGGTTGGCGCCGTCGCTGAGCCGCTCACCACGGTAGGAGAAGCTGTCCGGACCGGACTGGCAGATCACCGCCAGTGAGGAGGCGGTCCGGATCACGGCGGCCGGGGTGGTGCCCTCGACGCACCGGGCGGTGTGGCCGACGAAACCCTGCTCGTCGGTGCCGCTGACGTTGGCGGTGGCCGATCCCGTGGCGGTCGTGGTGGTCGGCGACCCGGCGTTCGTTTCCGACGGGCTCGGCACAGTCAGCGTCTCCCGGGTGGATGCGCCGTCACCGCCACTGGCGAGGATCGCCGCCAGCACACCGGCGATGCCGAGCAGCCCGACCGACACCAGGATCAGGGTGAGCTGGGCGCGGGTGAGCCGCGGTTTACCCGCCGGGGCCGGCCGGTTCTGAGGTGGTGGCGGCGGTGGCGGTGGATACGGCGTGTAACCCGTGTGTTCGGGGTTGGGGTAGATCGACGAGAACTCGCGGGTGCTCGGCGGCTGCGGCTTCGGCGGCGCGGGGGGCGGTGTCGGTGCGGGCGGCGGTGCCACCGCGGGCACCGCCGGGATGACGGGCGCTGCGGGTGCGGGCGGCGTAACGCCGGTGGCGGCCGCCCGGGCGGCCTTGGCGAGTTCACCCGCACTGCCGTACCGGTTCGCGGCGTCCTTGGCCATCCCCTTGGCCACGACGTCGTCGAAGGCGCGCGGTATCCCGCGGCGCATGATGCTCGGCCGCGGCTGCGGGGAGAACATGTGCGCACTCATCAACTGGCGCAGATCGCCGGTCTCGAACGGGGGCCGGCCGATCACCATCTCGTAGAGCAGGCAGGTCAGCGCGTACACATCGGCGGCCGGACCCACCGGGTCCCCGGAGAACCGTTCCGGCGCCATGTAGGCGCTGGATCCGATCAGCACGCCCGTCATCGTGACACTGGCCTCACCGCCGACGTGGGCGATGCCGAAATCCACCAGATAGGCGAAGTCGTCCGGGGTCAGCAGCACGTTCTCGGGTTTGATGTCGCGGTGCACCAGACCGTCGGCGTGTGCGGCGTCCAGGGCCGCGGCCACCTGCGCGACGATCGAGACCGCCCGTTCGGGGGTCAGGGGGCCGTTCGTGCGCAGCAGCTCCTTGACGCTGGCGCCCTCGACCAGTCGCATGTCGATGTACAGGACGCCGTCGATCTCGCCGAAATCGTGGACCGGGATCACGTGCGGTTCCTGCAGGCGCGCCGCCACCCGCGACTCACGCCGGAACCGCTCCTGAAAGCTCGTGTCCGCGGCGATCTCGGTCCGCAGCAGCTTGACCGCCACCATGCGTTCCTTGACGGTGTCGTAGGCCCGGTAGACCTCCCCCATTCCGCCGACACCGATCAGCGACTTCAACTCGTAGGGTCCGAACCGGGTGCCGAGGCGCGAGGCACCAGGGGGCGGGGTCATTGCGCGATCCTTTCCGGTTGCACCACGCCCCCGGGCAGGGGCCGGCACACGGTCGTCTCGGTGACGAGGATAGTTCGACCGCGGCCCGGCCCGCCGAGACCGGTGTCCGGCCTCGTCAGTCGAACGACGAGTGCGGCGCCCCGATACCCGGGTCGATCTGCACCGGCCCGGACGCCGTCGGGGCGACCGGGAAATCGAAGATGGCGGTGGGGATGTACACCGTCGCACAGGCATTCGGGATGTCCACCACTCCGGACAGCCTGCCCTCGATCGGCGCCGCGCCCAGCAGCAGATACGCCTGCTCCGGGCTGTAGCCGAACTTGGTCAGATAGTCGATGGCGTGTAGGCAGGCCCGCTGGTAGGACAGGTGCGAGTCGAGGTAGTGCTGCTCACCGTCCAGGGTGACCGACGTTCCGGAGAAGGCCAGCCACTCGGAGTACTGCGGGTCGGTGTTACCGGGCATGAAAATTGCGTTCTCGCTCACACCGTAGGTCTCCATCCCGCCGGGGATCACGTCCACTCGCAGGTCGATGAAGCCGCCCATCTCGATGGCGCCGCAGAAGGTGATCTCACCATCGCCCTGCGAGAAGTGCAGGTCGCCCACCGAGAGGTTGGCACCGTCGACGAACACCGGGTAGAACACCCGGCTGCCCTTGGTCAGGTTCTTGATGTCCTGGTTGCCGCCGTTCTCCCGCGGCGGTGCGGTACGGGCGGCCTCGGCGGCGGCCGTGGTGAACGCGTCGCCGGTCAACCCGCCGAGGATCGCGTCGCGCGGCTCGGGCGGCAGGGCCAGCGGCGGCACCCGGTCGGGGTCGGTGGCGATCAGCGCGGCCTCCCGGGTGTTCCAGGTGCCGAGCAGCTTGGCCGACGGCGCGGTGCCCATCAGCCCGGGGTGGACGATGCCGGTGAACTCGACGTGCGGCACATGGCGTGAGGTGGCCTTCTGCCCGGAGAAGTCCCAGATCGCCTTGTAGGCGTCGGGGAACTGATCCGTGAGGAATCCGCCGCCGTTGAGTTTGGGGAAGATACCGGTGTAGCCCCAGCCCTGGCCGGCCAGCGGCCCGGAATCCTCCTGCGGGATCGGGCCGACGTCGAGGATGTCGACGATCAGCAGGTCACCGGGCTTGGCGCCCTCGACGGCGATCGGTCCCGAGAGTACGTGCACCGTGGTCAGCGGTGCGTTGAGGATGTCGTCGGCCGAATCGTCGTTGACGATCGCCCCGTCGAACCACTCGCGGCAATGCACCCGGAACGAGTCGCCCTGTTTGACCGTCACCGCCGCCGGGATGTCGGGGTGCCACCGGTTGTGACCGAGCTTCTCCTGCTCGGTGAACTTCTTGGTCGAGTCGAGCGGGAACACAACTTCGGGCATATGTCCTCCTTCAGGACTTCAGGGACGGGGCAACTTCTGATGCAGCGGGTTGGTGGTGACCTTCTGTCGCCGCATCCCCGGCGACGGGGCCGGCGTGGAGACGACGGCCGGGCGGTCGGCAGTGCCCCGAGTCGCGTCCTGCAGGGCCATCGCGGACCGGTCTGCGCGGCCGAGGTTCGGCGAGGAGATCATCCGGCGGGCCGCCGCGCCGCAGCCCGGGCAGTCGATCACGTCGGGGCGGGCGTTCATCGAGTACATCTTGTTCGTCACGCCGCAACCGGATTCGCAGCGAAATTCGTAGAGAACCAACAGGTTTCCTTCACGTTGCGGGGTACTCGTCTGTCGATGAACGTCACATTACCGACGCCCGCCCGCCTCGGCAGGGCAGTTGGAGAACAAAACACCGCAGCTCGATCAGGCTGTAGATCTCTACAGTGAAAGTCCCGGGGGTGGTACCCGGTTATGGCCGGGTACGCGGCGCTCGCCCCGCACCGGGCTGGATCGCCTTGTCCTGCACCGGCTTCGCCGCGGCGGTCCCGCCCATCCCCATGTTCCGGGCGGCCCACAGCGCGATCCGGAAGTTGGTCCGGTCGGTTTCGTCGAGCGGGTTGGCGCCGGTGAGTTCGGCGATCTTGGCCAGCCGGTTGCGCAGCGTGTTGACATGCACGTACAGCTGGCCGGCCGCCGTCGAGATGTCGTTGCCCGGGGCCAGAAACGCTTCCAGGGAGGACACCAGGTAGGCGTTGTTGAGCTTGTCGTGGTCGACCAGCGGCACCAGGAGGCGATGCACGAACGGCACCAGCCGGACTTTCGGCACCGCCGCCAGCAGTCCGTCGAGGGTCGCGATCTCCTCGATGTGCACCGGACGCCGCCACCGGATCCCCTCGCGCAACGCTTCCAGCGCCTCCGGAATCGCGTACACCATGGCCTGCGCATCCGGTGCGATGGCCACCCCGCACACCAGATCGGAGGCGGCCAGGTCGGCGGCGAACTGCTCGGTCTGGGGGCACAGGGCCACGATGCGGTCGTCCAGTACCGCGACCGCGCCCGAATGGCGGTCCACGAGCTGGTGCACCCGGGTGTGGACATCGGAGGTGAACGCGCACACCGCGACCGGCGCACCGGCCAGACCGGATCCGACGAGCGCGGTTTCGATCGGACCGACACCGAGGGTTCCCGCCACGAACCAGCGCAGTATCGATCCGAGGTCACGCTCCCGCGTACCGATCTCCCGGTCGGCGATTCTCATCGAATCCGCCCAGTCCACGATCCTCCGGAACGGGACCGCGGCATGTTGCGCCAGCAGCGGAAGATCCTCGTCGAGGCAGGCCTGGACCAGCGCGGCCGGGGGTTCGTCGAACAGATCCCCCAGGCCGACGAGCAACGCGGTGACCCCGCGCCCGCTCAAGGTGGTGACGTAGCGCCGGATCGAATCCTCCGGCTGATCGGCTACGGGCACCCCGATGCTGAGAATCAGCTCCTCCCCCGACAGGTACTGCGACGGGTCGGTGAGTTCGGTGGGGTACACATAGCGGATCGGCCGGTCGAGATCGCGGATCGGTGTCAACGTGTCGACGTGCAGGCTCGGCTGGTCCAGGAGTTCCCTGAGCAGGACGGTGCCGTCGTGCGGAGTTGGCTGCACGGTCACACCGTCCCTGTCCCTCAGTAGGTCGTCGACGGACATCGGAATACTTCGGCAGGTGCGGCGGTCATGGCTGCGGAGTCTAGGGCCATGGCCGCGTTCTCACAGGTCGAGCGTGATCTTCCCACCGCGAGAACGGGATACGCAGATCATCATCGAGGTGTTCGCCGCGCGTTCGGCCTCGGTGAGCAGATCGTCGCGATGGTCGATCTCGCCGGCGAGCACCTTGGTCTCGCACGTGCCACAGAACCCGCCCGTGCAGGAGAACGCGGTGTCCGGAGCGACCTCCAGGACGGCTTCCAGCACGCTCTGGTCCGGCCGGACCTGCACAGTGGCACCGCTGCGCGCCAGTTCCACCTCGAACGCGCCGTCGCCGGCGGGATCAGCGGGCGGCTGCGGTGCGGTGGCGAACCTCTCGACGTGCAGTTCGACTGCCGGGTAGCGGGCGCTGAGCTCGCCGACGGCGGTCAGCATGGCCGCGGGGCCGCAACAGTAGACGTGGGTACCGGCCGGGCTGTCGGCGAACACCCGGTCGAGGTCGGGCAACCCCATCTCGTCCTGCGGGACCAACTCGACCCCGTCCATGCCGGCCAGTCGGTCGGCGAACGCCATCGCGGCCCGGTTGCGACCGCCGTAGACCAACGTGAACGCGGGACCTCCCGGGGCGCCGCGCAACTCGTCGATCATCGCCGATATCGGGGTGATGCCGATACCGCCGGCGATGAAGACGTAGCGAGCTGCCGGGCCCAGCGCGAAGGCGTTCTGGGGTGCACCGACCTCTACGACGTCCCCGATGCGCAGCATCTCGTGAATTTCGCGGGAACCTCCGCGCCCGTCCGCGACCCGCAGGACCGCGATCGTGTAGTGGTACGGATCGTCGCGGGGTCCGCACAACGAGTACTGCCGGACCCGTCCGGACGGCAACGTGATGGCGATGTGCGCACCGGCTGCCCATTCGGGCAGCCGGTCGCCGGTCGGGCTCGCGAGCACCACCGAGATCACCTCGGTGGCCTCCAGCCGCAGTTGAATGACGTGAAGCTTCATGCGGGTCGCGGTCGCCGGCTCAGACGCGGGCGTGGCCGTTTTCGGCGGGAACCTCGGCCTGTGCCGCGATCAGCTCCCGTTCCTGCTGGATGGTCTGCACCGCGTGCTGCGTCGCGCGGCGATAGTTCAAGGTGTAGATGTCGGCCGGAGCCGAAACCTCGAACGCCTGCCCGGCCAGCGGAACCTCCTTGGGCTCAAGGCCTTCGAGCACCGGGGTGTCTTCGTTGAAGACCTTGGTCTCGATCTCCAGGATCTCGTCGACGGTTCCGCCCCGGAAGTCCTTGTCGGTCGCCACCGCCCAGAAGATGATGCATTTTTCGTAGCTCACGGGCGAGGGGAAGTCGACGAGATACCGCTTGCCCAGCGGCTCGCCGAAGTCGTAGAGGATGGTCGCGATGCCCGGCGCGTAGGAGTGGTAGTGCATCCAGGCGTCACCCACATCGGAGAAGTCCGAATCGGGGACCCCCGGATAGAAGTACGACGCCCACACCTCACGCCCGTCGCGTCTGACGGCGAGCTCGTCCACCACCGGGTTCACCTCCCCCATCGACGGCGCGTGCACGAACGGGAAGTGCGCCATGTCCCGGAAGTTCTCGGTGGCCGCCATGAACCCGCACTCGGCGTGGATGGGCTGCGCCGCACGCCATTCCAGTTCCAGATCCGCGATCTCGGGGGGATGCGGTAGATCGAACACCGGCTCCCCCAGGCAGGTCCAGACATGCTCGAAGCGCTCGATCACCGGATAGGACTTGATCTCCGCCTTCGGCGGAATCCGTTGCCCCTCGGCCAGTGACGGGATGCGAGCGCATTGACCGGTCTGACCGTCGAACTGCCACCCGTGGTACGGGCAGGCGATGTTGTCGCCGACGACGGTGCCGTTTGCGAGATTGCCGCCCCGGTGGATGCAGCGTCGATCGGTCACCCGCGCCGCGCCGGTGGAATCCCGGAACACCACCAGGTTCTGGTCGAGCAGCGTGGCGGACTGCGGGGTGTCGATGTCCTGGGACCGGGCCACCACGAACCACACATGTTGGTAGGCCTCGCGCAACTTGTCCGGGGTCAATGCATCACGTTTCATCGGGATTCTCCTTACGGTTCGGCGGTCGCGTTCAGTTCGGGGCGGGTCAGCGTGCGCGGGGTCAGCGCCTGTTCGCGGACATGGCCGGCGAGCTCGGCCATCCCCGCGACCCACACGTCGTCCATGGCGCAGACGTCGGCGATGAACTCGCGCAACGCGGCTGCACGGCCCGGACGACCACTGAGGAAAGGATGGTTGGTCAGGATCCAGGCACCGCCGACATCACGCATCGCGTCGAGTTCGGCGCGCCACAGCTCGATGGCCTTCGCGGGGGTTTCGATCAGTCCGGTACCGGAGAAGTCGGGGACAAAGCAGTACTGCTGCCAATCGTCCAACGCCCAGCTCACCGGCAGCTCCACCAGAGCGGACCCGTCATCCACGGCCAGTTCGTACGGGTGGTCGGAGTCCATCAAGGTGGAGTCGTAGAGGAAGCCGAACTCAGCGAGCAATTTCGGTGTGTGCCAGTTCATCTCCCACATCGGGGCGCGATAGCCGACCGGTGTCACCCCCACCACGTCCTGCAGCGCCCGCAGGCCGCGCTCGAGGATCTCGCGCTCGGTCTGCTCGTCGACGCCGACCAACGACTCGTGCAGGTAGCCGTGGTGGGCGATCTCGTGGCCGGCCGCTGCGATGGACCGGATCGGTTCCGGATGCCGGTGTGCGGTGTAACCGGGCACGAAAAAGGTTGCCGGAACCTGCAAATCGTCGAGGATCGCCAGCAGGCGCGGAATGCCGACCAAGGGGCCGTACGCCTGGTGAGACATCGCCCCCATCCGGTCGGCGAAGGCCGGATCGGTGGTCAACAGCGGAGATTCGGCGTCCACGTCGAAGGTGAACGCGACGGCGCAGCGCTTTCCTTCAGGCCACGACACCGGCCCTGCGGGTGTCAAGGGAGTCATTGTCGAACCTTTCTTCCGAACACGGACAGGAATTCCCAGACGACGTTGGCGGCGGCGATCGCGGTGATCTCGGCGTGGTCGTAGGCGGGTGACACCTCCACGACGTCGACGCCGACCAGGTTCACACTGTCGAGCCCGCGCACGATCTCGAGCAGCTCCCGGCTGGTCATGCCACCGGCTTCCGGCGTGCCGGTGCCCGGAGCGTGCGCCGGGTCGAGCACGTCGATGTCGACCGAGACGTACACCGGCGCGTCCCCGACCCGCTCGCGGATGCGCGCGAGGATGACCTCGGTCCCGAGTGCGTCGATCTGCCGACAGGTGATGCAGGAGAAGCCGAAGTTCGCGTCCTCGACCAGATCCTGCTTGTCGTAGATGGATCCGCGCACTCCGACATGCACGCTGCGGTCGAGCAGCAGACCCTCCTCGAAGGCCCGCCGGAACGGTGAGCCGTGGGTGAGGTCGGCCCCGTAGTAACTGTCCCAGGTGTCGAGGTGCGCGTCGAAATGCACCAGCGCCACCGGGCCGTGCGCGGCGTGCACCGCGCGCAGCGACGGCAGTGCCACCGAGTGGTCGCCGCCGAGGATCACCGCACGTGTCCCGTCGGCCTGCAGTTCGGTCAACTGCGCGGCCACCTGGTCGACCGCCTGGGCGATGTCGAACGGATTGCACGCGATGTCGCCGGCGTCGGCGAACTGGCAGACGTCGAAGGGTTTGATGTCGAGTTCCGGGTTGTAGCCGCGGATCAGACGTGAGCCCTGACGAATCGCGTTGGGGCCGAACCGGGCTCCCGGCCGGTAGGTCACGGCACTGTCGAACGGTACCCCGACCACCACGACGTCGGCCCGCGGCACGTCCGACAACCGCGGTAGCCGGGCGAACGTCGTCCACCCCGCGTAGCGGGGCTGCACCTGGGGATCCGCAGGGCCCACGATCGCGTCGCGGGCGTTGTCCCCGGGTATTGCTTGGTTCATTGATTGCCTTTCCTAGACACGATTTCGGGACAGCCCGCCATCGACGTTGACGATCTGCCCCACAGCCGCGCCGAGTTGGCGCTGGCTCAACAGACCGATGACCGCGGCAGCCTGTTCGACGCTGCCGGTCCGCCCACCCGGCGGTGATCCGGCGGACCCGTCACAGACCGACCACTCCGATTCCAGGGCACCGAGGGCGACCGCGTTCACTCCGACGCCGAATCCGCCGAAGTCACGGGTCAGGGTTTTGGTGAGCGCGACGATTCCACCGGCGGCGGTGGCAACGGCCGCCAGGCCGTCACCGCCGACGTGCCAGCGTGAGGTGGTCAGCACGATGCGGCCGCCGGTTTCGTTGTGCCGCATGTGGTCTGCGGCCGCCTGCGCGTACAGAAAGCTACCGGTGAGGGTGGCGTCGACGTGCGCCCAGAAGTCGGTCATCGCCTGTTCGGTAAACGGCGCCACCACCGGCAGCCCGTGCGCCACGATCAGAACGTCGATACCGCCCAGGTGCGCCGCGGCCTTGGCCACCGCCTGACCCACCTCGGCCCGGTCCGTCGGGTCGGCGGTCAGCGTGACCTGCCCGGCCGGCCCCGGATCACCGCCTGGGGTCACCGTTCCCACGGTGAGCGCACCGCGTCCGGCGAAATGATCGCGCACCGCGCGGCCGAGCCTGGTGTCGACACCCGTGATGAGCACCCGATCCGATGAGGTCATCGTCATATCACCGTTCCGCTGTTGACCGACAACACTTCTCCACACAGGAAGACGTCCTCTTCGAGCAGGCCCCGGATAAGTTCGGCCACCTCGGTGGGCAGTGCGATGCGCCGGGCCGGCAGCGTCGCCACGAATTCCTCTGCGCGTTCCCACGAATCGGCTTCGAGCAGCGGGGTGTCGCACGGACCGGGTGCCACGGCGTTGACCCGGATGCCGTCAGCGGCCACCTCGGCGGCGATGCTGCGCAGCAAGCTGAGCGCAGCCCCCTTGGCCGCGGCGTAATGGGCATCGTTGCTGCCACCGCCGATCGCCCGCTCCGAGGCGATGCCGACGATGCGCCCGCTTCCCTGCCGGCGCATCCCGGGCAGGACAGCCCGGCACACGTGGGCCAGACCGCCCACATGGACCCGCAACATCCGCTCCCAGGCCGCCTGATCGATGTCCAGCGCCGGGGTCTCCGCGTAGTGCCCGGCACAGATCACCGCGGCATCGATCCGCCCGAAGGTGTTGTGTACCTGCGTGATCGCCTCGTCGACAGCGGCCTCGTCGGCGACGTCGGCGACGATCCACAGGTCGGTGTCGGGCGCCGGTTCCCGGGAGATCGACGCAACGGTCCAGCCTCGATCACGCAGCAGCGCGGCGATCGCCGCCCCGATACCGCTGCCGGCCCCGGTCACCACCGCCACGTGCCGGACGGCACTCACACCGGCTCCTTCAGCGCCTCGGCCTCGGCTGCCGTGGGCTCGTCGGGCTTGGGCTGCCCCACTTTTCGGGCCTTCACGATCACGGTGCCGAGCGCCAGGATCACACCCATCGCGACGAAGAACGCCCAGTTGATGTACCAGGAGTCGGAAACGGTGCGCGGCCAGACGATGTTGACGAACTCGAAGCCCACCCACAGCACCGCCAGCACCGCCACCGGGGTGCCGTACCGGCCGAGGTTCCACGGCCCGGGCTCCCACCTGCCCCGCAACCGCGCGACCAGCCCGGTCAACAGCGGGAACAGGAATGCCAGGTAGTAGCCGCCTGCGGTGAAGGTGACCAGCACCGAGTAGACGTCGGTCGCCGAGATCAGGTACACGAAGGCCCCGATGATCGTGGTGACGATGATCGCGTAGATCGGCTGGGCTTCGGCCTTGGACAGCTTGACCAGGATGCGCGAGGCCGGCAGAACCTCGTCGCGGGCGAAAGACCAGATGACCCGCGAAGCCGACGCTTGGAGCGCGAGAAAGCTTGCCAGGAAACCGATCACGAAGGCGAACAGGATCGGTTTCACCGCCGCGTCGCCGAGTGCACTGCTGAGTACGTAGGTGACGGGGTCGGACACCTCACCCGAGGTGACCTTGTCGAAGTCGGGCACCGCGAGGGTCACGGCCAGCGATGCGTACGCAATCACCAAGGCGATGAAGGCGATCGAGAACAGCATGGCCCTCGGCACGTTGCGTCGTGGTTCCTTGACCTCCTCGGCGATCGCACCGGCACTCTCGAAGCCCAGGATGGACCAGCCGGTGAAGGCCAGCGCCGCCAGGAACGGACCCGATGCGTAGGCCCAGGTCCAGCCGCTGTTCAGGTCGATGCCGTGCAGAACGGCGTCGAACCCGTGGTGGCGGTGAAAGATCAGCAGGTAGGTACCCAGTCCGACGGACGCCACGATCTCGGCGATGATGCTGCCCACCATCAGCGCCTTCAGCAGACCGCGGCCCAGAACGTTGGCTCCGGTGCCGGCGAGCAGGATGAGCAGCGCGATCGTGCTCTGCTGTACGGCGGTGGGGCGCTCGATCCCGACCAGCTGGGCCAGGAATCCGGCACCGGCATAGGCGACCGTGGCCATGATGATGACCAGTGCCCACATGTACACCCAGCCGGCGAACCAGCCGGCCACCTCCCCGGCCAGCCGCTTGGTCCACTGGTAGATCGAACCTTCGAACGGCCACCGCGACACCAGTTCCGCGAATGCCATCGCGACGATGAACTGGCCGGTCCCCACGATCACGAATGTCCACCAGAAGCCGGGACCCGCTGTCGACAGCGACAGACCGTAGATCCCGTACATCGCAACGATGGGAGAGATGAACGCGAACGCAAATGCGAACGCTGACCACAGCGAGAACTCGCGCTTCAGTTCTACTGGCGCAGAGTCTATTTGGCTGCCAGACGCCATATGTACCACCTTTCGCCGCCACCAAGACACCGAAGTATGGACATGGGCATCGGCCGGCGGCAGCCGAAAATGCCAATACCGGGTTGGGCCTACAGTCGCGCGGTCGTGGACTGTAGGGACCTACAACCGCACACCGGCTCCCGAAACATCGCCGTTGTGCGGACGTCATATTGGGCGTCACCGCGAGCGAAGTGCCGAGTGCGCTCACGGTGTTGCGCTCAGGTCGGGTCGTGCCGCTGCGGTAGCTTCACGCAGACGTCTCTGGCAGTCGGCAGATCAGGAGCGGCCGTGGTGAATGACCTCAAACCGTTCTCGCCCTCGATCGACTGGAGCGCCGAGCTGTTGCACTCCCTGTGGTGGCTGGCGCAGGCCTGGGCCGTCACCGCCGCCTGCACCGTGGGCGTGCTCATCCTGCTCGCCCGCTTCACCACCTGGGGCCGGCAGTTCTGGGCCGTCACCGGCGCGTACTTCACCGGACGCCACAGCGTGAAGCCGTGGGCGGTGTTGGCCGCGATGTTGCTGTCGGTGATCGTCGACGTCCGGTTGGCGGTGCTGTTCAGCTATCAGAGCAACGATCTGTACACCGCCGCCCAGGTTGCCGTGGAGGGGTTGGCCACCGACAACGACGCGGTGCGAGATTCCGGTATCAGGGGTTTCTGGATCGCCTTGCTCATCTTTTCGGTGCTGGCGGCGATCCTGGTCACCCGAGTCCTGGTCGACTTGTTCATGACGCAGCGCTTCATGCTGGCCTGGCGCACCTGGCTGACCGACCGGCTCACTGGAGACTGGCTCGACGGCCGCGCCTACTACCGGTCCCGGTTCATCGACAAAGCCATCGACAATCCCGATCAACGCATCCAGTCCGACATCGACGTGTTCACCGCGCTGTCCGGGCCGCAACCCAACACCCCGCACCAGACCAGCAGCGGCACGCTGCCTTTCGGCGCGATCCGGTCGATAGTCTCGGTCATCTCGTTCACCTCGATCCTGTGGAACCTGTCGGGCGATCTCAACCTCTTCGGTGTCGAGATCCCGCGCGCGCTGTTCTGGTCGGTGTTCGTCTACGTCGCGTTCGCCACCGTGATCGCCTTCGCGCTGGGCCGTCCGCTTATCCGGCTGTCGTTCAACAACGAGAAGTTCAACGCCGCGTTCCGGTACGCGTTGGTGCGGCTGCGCGACGCGGCGGAGTCGGTCGCGCTCTACCGCGGCGAGAAGGTCGAGCGGTCACAGCTGCGGCAACGATTCGCCGCCGTCGTCACCAACTACAAGCGCTTCGTGAACCGGACCATGGTGTTCACCGGCTGGAACCTGTCGATGAGCCACATCATCATTCCGCTGCCGTGGGCGCTTCAGGCACCGCGGTTGTTCACCGGCCAGATCCAGCTCGGGGCGGTCAACCAGTCGGTCGCCGCCTTCGGAGCCATCCAGGACGCGTTGTCGTTCTTCCGCAATTCCTATGACACCTTCGCGGGCTACCGCGCCTCGATCATCCGGTTGCACGGACTGGTCGCCGCCGACGAACAGAGCCGCGAACTGCCCAAGCTGGACGTGACGAAACTTCCGGCAGGTGCCGATTCCCTCGTCGAGCTGAACGATGTGGAGGTACGCAACCCCGCCGGCGAGCAGTTGATCGACGATCTCACGCTGACCCTGGCCGCCGGCGAGGCGATGATCATCACCGGCAAGTCGGGCACCGGCAAGACCACCCTGTTGCGCAGCATCGCCCAGCTGTGGCCGTACGCCTCGGGTGCGGTGCGATGCCCGCTGGGCGACAACGAGACGCTCTACCTGTCCCAGGTGCCCTACGTTCCCCTCGGCGACCTGCGCACGGTGGTGTCCTACCCGCACCAACCCGGGGAGCTGCCCGACAAGGCACTGCAGGAGGCCCTGCTGGCGGTGGCCCTGCCGCGCTATGTCGACCGGCTCGGCGAGGACGGTGACTGGGCCAAGGTGCTCTCCCCCGGCGAGCAGCAGCGTGTCGCGTTCGCCCGGGTGCTGCTGACCAAGCCAAAGGTGGTGTTCCTCGACGAGGCGACCTCGGCGCTCGACGAACCACTCGAGTTCATGATCTACAGCCTGATCCGGCGCGAGCTGCCCGACACGGTGTTGGTGAGTGTCACCCACCGCAGCACGGTCCATCGGCATCACAACACCCACCTGGAACTGCTCGGCGAAGGTCGATGGCGGCTCGGACGCGTCGAGGAGCCCGAACCGGTGGGCGGGTGAGCCGTACCGAAGTGCCTGCTGGGGAAGGCTGGCGACCCGTTGTCGTGGCCCATCTGGTAAGACGGTGGCACGACACGACGTAGTAAGGGAAGGCTGCGCACACTGCCCGACGGCTGCGTCGCGCGCTCCCTACCGACCACCAAGGGTTCCTGATGGCCGATTCCAGAGCCCCCCACACGGGGGTTGCTCGATGGATCCGTCGATTCGCCATTCCGGTGATTGTCGGCTGGATCGCTCTCCTCGCATATCTGAGCATCACCGTTCCTCCACTCGAGGTGGTCGGGCAGATGCGATCGGTGTCGATGAGCCCCAGCGACGCACCGTCGGTGATCGCGATGAAGCGGGTCGGCGCGGTGTTCGACGAGTTCCATTCGGACAGCTCGGCGATGATCGTGTTGGAGGCCGAGGACAAGCTCGACGATGCGGCGCACCGGTTCTACAACGACATGGTCGACCGGCTGGAGGCCGACAAGGCGCATGTCGAGCACGTCCAGGACTTCTGGGGTGACCCGCTGACCGAAGCCGGGGCCCAGAGCAACGACGGTAAAGCCACCTACGTGCAGGTGTACCTGGCCGGCAACATGGGTGAGGCGCTGGCCAACGAATCGGTGGAGGCCGTCCAGAAGCTCATCTCCGAACTGTCGCCGCCGCCCGGGCTCAAGGTCTACGTCACCGGCCCCACTGCGCTCGCCGCCGATCAGCAGATCTCCGGTGACCGCAGCGTCAAGATCATCGAGGCCGTCACCTTCGCGGTCATCATCACGATGCTGCTGCTGGTCTACCGGTCGATCATCACGGTGATCCTGGTGCTGCTGATGGTGGTGATCGAGCTCTCGGCGGCCCGCGCTGTGGTGGCATTCCTGGGCTATCACGAGTTGATCGGCCTTTCGACCTTCGCCACGCAGCTTCTGGTCACCCTCGCCATCGCCGCGGCCACCGACTACGCGATCTTCCTGATCGGCCGATATCAGGAAGCCCGGGGCGTCGGGGAGGACCGAGAGCAGGCGTACTACACGATGTTCCATGGCACCGCGCACGTGGTGCTCGGTTCCGGTATGACCATCGCCGGCGCGACGTTGTGTCTGCATTTCACCCGGCTCCCCTATTTCCAGACTCTCGGTATTCCGATGGCCGTGGGCATGACGGTCACGGTGCTGGCGGCCCTGACTTTGGGGCCGGCGGTGATCACCGTGGCCAGTCGATTCGGCAAGGTGCTCGAACCCAAGCGCGCCATGCGGATTCGCTTCTGGCGACGCCTGGGGGCCTTCGTGGTCCGCTGGCCGGGTCCGGTGCTGCTCGGCACCATCCTGTTGTCGCTGGTCGGTCTGCTCACGCTGCCGGGCTACCGGACCAATTACAACGATCGCAACTACCTGCCCACCGATCTGCCGGCGCAGGAAGGGTTCGCCGCAGCCGACCGGCATTTTTCGGCGGCGAAGATGAACCCCGAGTTGCTGCTGATCGAAACCGACCACGACGTTCGCAATTCGGCGGACTTCCTGGTGATCGACCGGATCGCCAAGCGGGTCTTCGAGGTGCAGGGGGTCGGCAGTGTGCAGGCCATCACCCGCCCGCAGGGTGAGCCGCTGGAGTTCAGCACCATTCCCGCCCAGATGAGCATGGGCGGGGTCATGCAGACCATGAACCGCAAGTACCTCACCGACCGCGCCGACGACATGCTGCTGCAGGCCGATGAGATGCAGAAGACCATCAACACGATGGATCAGATGATCGTGCTGATGAACGAGATGAGCTCGATCACCCACAACATGGTCGGCCAGATGGATGTGATGGTCGAGGACGTCAAGGAACTCCGCGACCACATCTCCGATTTCGACGACTTCCTGCGCCCCTTACGCAACTACCTGTACTGGGAGCCGCACTGCTACAACATCCCGGTCTGTCAGTCGATGCGCTCGGTGTTCGACGGCCTCGACGGTGTCGACGCCATGACCGAGACCATGGAGCAGCTGATGCCCGACATGCATCGCCTCGACGAACTGATGCCCCAGATGGCCGCGATGATGCAGCCGCAGATCGCGACCATGCGGAACATGAAGACGATGATGCTGACCATGCATCAGACCCAGAAGGGTCTGCAGGATCAGATGGCCGAGATGCAGGACAACCAGACCGCCATGGGCACGGCGTTCAACGACTCCAAGAACGACGACACCTTCTACCTTCCGCCGGAAACCTTCAACAACGCCGATTTCAAGCGCGGCATGAAGAGCTTCATCTCGCCGGACGGAAAAGCGGTGCGTTTCATCATCTCTCACGAGGGTGACCCGCTGACGCCGGAAGGCATCGGCATCATCGACGGCATCAAGCTGGCCGCCAAAGAGGCCATGAAGGGCACGCCCTGGCAGGGTTCCAAGATCTACATGGGAGGCACCGCCTCGGCCTTCAAGGACATGCAGGAAGGCAACAATTACGACCTGATCATCGCCGGGATCTCGGCACTGTGCCTGATTTTCATCATCATGCTGATCATCACGCGAAGCCTGGTGGCCGCGGCGGTGATCGTCGGCACCGTGCTGGTCTCGCTGGGAACGTCGTTCGGTCTGTCGGTCCTGGTGTGGCAGCACCTGCTCGGGATCGAACTGCACTTCATGGTGATGGCCATGGCGGTGATCGTGCTGTTGGCCGTCGGTGCGGATTACAACCTGCTGTTGGTGGCGCGACTCAAAGAGGAACTGCCCGCCGGTATCAACACCGGCATCATCCGGGCCATGGGCGGCAGCGGGTCGGTGGTGACCGCGGCCGGGCTGGTGTTCGCCTTCACCATGATGTCGATGGTGGTCAGCGAGATGATCGTGGTGGCCCAGGTCGGTTCGACGATCGGGCTGGGCCTGCTGTTCGACACCCTGGTGATCCGATCCTTCATGACGCCGTCGATCGCGGCGTTGATGGGCCCGTGGTTCTGGTGGCCACAGCGGGTGCGTCAGCGCCCGGCACGCGGTGTGGTGGCGCGGGCGATGGAGCGGTCGCGCACCTGAGCGTTCAGGTCCGCTGCTCCGTCTGGATGTAGGCCGCGAGGACGTCCAGATCAGGTTTCCGATCCCGGCCCCCTTCGGCGCGGACAGCCCTTCGGCCAGATGGAGAACGCCCGCCAGACGATGTCGACGATCAGTGCGGTACGGGCCGGGTCGACATTTCGTCCTCGAAGGTGGGCAGGTCGGCCAGCGTTTCGGCCAGGTCACCGAATCCCTTGTCCACCACGGCCATCAGCAGTCCGTTGAGGTCGCCGAAGTGGTACTGGACCACGCCCCATGTCACCCCGGCCCGCCCGGTATGTTCCGGACACTGGGCGGGGTGAACCCTTCGTCCAGGATGCAACGCACCGTTTCGGCGATGACCGCGTCACGGGTGCGTTCGGCGCGGGCCTGACTTCCGGTGGCCTGCCGTCGTGGGCGCGGTGTGATCCTCATCCCTCGAGCCGTCCGTCACCGCCAAACCATCGTTAATTAGGTTAGGCTAAGCTGCCCGATCGTGGCCGGCCGCTGACCACGCGTCCCGCATCGAGGCCAGCGGGTCGCTCAACGACGAGGTACCCCGCGAGCAACACACCATCACACGCCGGGTGCGCGCATCCGGCGCCTGGGTGAGGAGAGCGCGCCTGAACGGCCTGTACAACCCGGACCACGAAAAGAGCAGCTGCGGCGTCGGCTTCCTGACCCGAAAGGACGGCGTCCAGACCCACGAGGTCATTCGCAAGCTCCATGAGGCCCTGTGCGCGGTGCCGCACCGCGGCGGAATGTCCTCGGAGGGCGTCGGCGACGGCGCGGGAGTCAACTTGGACCTGTCCCTGCGCTTCTTCGGCGAACTGACCGGCCGAGATGATCTGCAACTCGGACAGTTCGGGGTCGGCAACTTCTTTCTGCCGACAGACCCTGAACAGCACGCTGCCGCCGAGTCGGTGATCGAACAGGCCCTTTTGGCGCAGGGCTTCACAATTCTGCTCAAACGCGATGTACCCGTCGACAATTCAGCGATCCGGCCGGCGGCGGTCAAGTATCAGCTGCCCATTCGGCAATGGGTGTTCCTGACCTGTGCCGACGCAATCGCCGATCGCGACATCCACGACGCGTTGATGGCCATCGAAGCCATCGCCTACACCGAACTGCCGGGACTGTATCCACTCTCGCTGAGCGCACGCACCCAGGTCCTCAAGGGCCGGCTCAACTCGAACGAGGTGGTGCCGTACTTCCGCGATCTGTCGGACCCGCGCATGGAAGTGCACTCGATGTTCTTCCATACCCGGTTCTCGACCAACACCGCGCCGAACGCGACCATGGCCCAACCATTTCGGTTCATGGCGCACAACGGTGAACTCAACACCGACAAGAAGAACCGGCTCTCCGACAATGCGATCGCCCGCGCCCGCAACCGGGCGATCGTGCGGCCGGTCGGCCAGTCCGACAGTTGCCGCCTCGACCAGACCCTGCAGAACCGCGTGCTGGAGGACGGTCTGGACCTGGTCACCGCCGTGGTCGCGATGATGCCGCCGGCGTGGGAGAACGACACCACGCTGTCGCCGCCGGTACGGGCCATGCTGGAGTACTTCAGCCTGTACGAAGAGAAGAACGACGGGCCCGCCGCACTGATCTTCGGCGACGGCACGATCGTCGGTGCGCGGCTGGACCGGCTGGGGCTGCGGCCGCTGCGCACCGTCGAGACCACCGAATACCTCGGAGTGATGTCTGAGGCCGGACAGGTCTACTTCCCGCCGGAGCAGGTGGTCCGGCGCGGCCGCATCGAGGCCGGGGGCATGCTCTACTACGACCACGCCGAACGCCGGTCCTACACCACCACCGAAGCACTGGAAAAGCTTGCAGCTCAGGCTGATTACCCGGCCATGCTCGACGCTGCCCGGATCAACCTCGGCGACGTTCCCGCCGTCGCACCCGAGAATCAACTCTCACCCGCGCGCTACCACGGTGACCTCGACCGGCATCAGCGATACGTCGCGTACTCGCTGAACCAGGAGAGCTTCAAGTTCCTGATGGACCCGATGCTGGCGACCGGCCAGGAGAAGATCTCGGCCATGGGATACGGCGCCGCGATCAACGCGCTGTCCAACCACGAGGGTGGGATCGCCCGCTACTTCTCCCAGCGGTTCGCGCAGGTGACCAACCCGCCTCTGGACAGCATCCGCGAAGCCGACGGCATGACGCTGCGGGTCGCCCTTGGCGCCAAGCCCAACAGCGGGGCCACCCCCGCCCCCCAGATCGTGGTCCCGTCACCGATTCTCACCCACCGTGACATGCTCAAGATCCGGGATCAGCAGCACAGCCCCGTGCGGCGGTTCGGCATGCGGTACCGGATCGAACTCGGCGATGCCACGGCCAACGCCACGGCATTGGTGCGCGCCATCGACGCACTGTGCGACGACGTGGAGGCGTTCGCGCGGGAGTCCGGTGGCATCGCGGTCATCTCTGATCGACACGTGGAACGCGAGCTGGCGGCGATGCCGCTCACCATCGTCATCTCGGCGATCAATCAGCGGCTGATCGAAGAGGGCCTGCGCCTGCGGGTTTCGGTGATCGCCGAGAGCGGTCAGTTGTCCTCATCGCACCACATCGCGACGGTGCTCGGCTTCGGGGCCTCGGCGGTGTACCCGCTGGCCGTGCAGATGCGTGCCGAAGAGAAGTTCGGCGACGGGGCCGACGAGGCGTTCAAGCGGTTCGCCAAGGCCGCGGAGAAATCGCTCATGAAGACCATGGGCCGGGTCGGGTTGTGTACGGCCGAAAGCTACATCGGTGGTGAGTTCTTCGAGCCCAGCTACCTCGACACCGGAGATCCGGTACTGCACCGCTACTTTCCGAACGTCGTCTCCCCCGTCGCCGGGGTGGGCTTCGGCACCCTGGCCGACACGGTCGCCGACTGGCACGCCCGGGCACTGGCGGTCACCGGCGAGAAGGACATTCCACTGCTCGGCCTGTTCAAGGAGCGGGCCGAGGGCGCCGGACATTCATACGGTACGACGGCAGTGCGCGGATTCGTCGACATGACCGAGGAGTCCATCTCATTCGGCGACGAGGCCCGGCCTGAGAACCCCGGCATGGCGGATCCGGTGTTCCTGCGGGGGTTGCCGCTGCACCAACTCGAAGGCGCGTTCGGTCTCGACGACGAGGCCTACCGCAACAACAGCTTCGACGAGCTGACCCCGCGCGCCATCAACAGCTTCGACATCACCCCCGGGTACCGAAGTTTCGTGTTCGCGATGAACACCGAGCGCACCCGGCGCCCGGCGGCGCTGCGTGATGTTCTGGCTTTTCCGGCCGACGTCAGCTTCCTGCACACCGCCGCCGAATTCCGGACCGAACTGGGTCAGTTCCCCAGGCACGGCAACAACAGCTTCAAGGTGCGCGGCCTGAGCTGCACGCAGGTGGGTGACGAGTTCACGCTGCGGCTGCATCACGGCCCCGGACGCCTCGGTGCGCTGGCCGATTCGCTACGGGAGCGGTTCAGCGCCGACATCCTCGACTCCGAGGTCATCGGCGATCGACTATGGCTGCGAGCCGCCGGTGAAGCCCTGCACTACCTGGAAAACGTGCACACCGCACCCAGCTCGATCCCGCTGGCCTCGGTACAGCCGGCCAGCGAGATCGCGTCCACCCTGGCCTCGGGAGCAATGAGTCACGGCGCCCTGGTCGCACCGGCGCACGAGGCGGTGGCACACGGCACCAACATGGTCGGCGGCCTGTCCAACTGCGGCGAGGGAGGTGAGCATCTCACCCGCTACGGCACGATCCGCGGCTCGCGCATCAAGCAGTTCGCCTCCGGGCGGTTCGGAGTGTGGGCAGGCTATCTCGCCGACCCGATGCTGCGGGAGCTGGAGATCAAGATCGGGCAAGGCGCCAAACCCGGTGAAGGCGGCCAACTCCCGGCACCCAAGGTCACCGTGCAGATCGCCGCCGCACGTGGAGGCACCCCCGGGGTCGAATTGGTGTCCCCGCCTCCCCACCACGACACGTACTCGATCGAGGACCTCGCCCAGCTGATCCACGACTGCAAGGCCGCTCGCGTGCGGGTCATCGTGAAGCTGGTCTCCTCCGAGGGCATCGGCACCATCGCGGTCGGGGTCGCCAAGGCCGGCGCCGACGTGATCAACGTCGCGGGCAACACCGGTGGCACCGGCGCGGCAGCCGTCACCAGCCTCAAGTACGCCGGGCGGTCCGCCGAGATCGGTGTTGCCGAGGTACATCAAGCCCTGTGCGCCAACGGTATCCGGCAGAAGGTGGTGCTGCGCTGCTCGGGTGCGCATCAAACCGCCGGCGATGTGGTGAAGTCAGCACTGCTCGGCGCCGACAGTTTCGAGTTCGGCACCACCGCGCTGATGATGCTCAAGTGCGTGATGGCCAAGAACTGCAACATCAAGTGCCCGGCCGGACTGACCACGAATGCCGAGGTGTTCGAGGGTGATCCGCGGGCATTGGCCCAGTACCTGTTGAACATCTCGCACGAGGTCCGCGAGATCCTGGCCACCCTGGGCCTGTCCTCGCTGCGCGCCGCGCGCGGGCGCAGCGATCTGCTGCATCTGCTGGATCATCCGTCGAGCATCGGCCGGCTGGACCTGCGCGCCATGCTCGCCGTCGCCGACGAGTTCGTCGTCGACGAACCGATCTACATGGAGAAGGACTACACCATCGACGACGGGTTCCTGGCCCAGCTCGATCTCGACGGCGTGGCCATGACGCCGGTGTCGCTGACCAATCAGAACAAGAGCGTGGGCGGCCAGTTGGCGATCGACATCGAGCGGATGCTCAACCACGAGAATGCTTCCGGCACCGCTGTCACGGCCGATGACCGGGGGCGACGTTATCTGCTGCCCGACAGCGTGATGATCGCCACGACCGGATCCGCGGGCCAGAGCTACGGCGTGTTCTGCAATGACGGTATGTCCCTGGTGCACTCGGGAACCTGCAACGACGGGGTCGGCAAGAGCGCCTGCGGCGGCACGATCGTGGTTCGCTCCCCCGGCGGCGGATCGGCCGCGCCAGGGGGCAATGTGCTGATCGGCAACTTCGCCTTGTTCGGCGCTTCGGGCGGCCGCCTGTTCGTCGAGGGTGAGGCCGGTGACCGTTTCGCGGTCCGCAACTCCGGCGCCACCGCCGTCGTCGAAGGCGCCGGAGAATTCCTGTGCGAGTACATGACCAACGGCGCGGTGCTCAACATCGGCGGATTCGGCAAGGGTGTCGCCAACGGGATGAGCGGCGGCTTCCTGTACCAGTACGACCCGACCGGTGCCCTCGGATCGAAGGTCAGCACCGACTCGGCCGTCGTCGCCCCGATCACCGGCGCCCCGTTCCACGAGGTGGCCGCGCGCACGATGCTGGAATGGCACGTCACCGCCACCGGCTCCGCCAAAGGTTCGGCACTGCTGGATGATTGGGACACCACGCGCCACCATCTGGTGTACGTGATGCCGCGGGCCCTGCTGCAGTATCAGGATTCCGATGCGATCCTGGCCGCCAAGACCCGCAAGGAACTGCTCGACGAACTCGCCACCTCGCTGGCGGCGTTTCAGGTGCACAAGTTCAAGCGGTCCTACCGTGATCGACACGTGGTACTCGGTGGATCGGTTCCCGGCTACGGTGATACCGATACCGAGGAGATGTTCGTCCTGCTCAACACCTACACGGTGCTGAACATGGCGCAGCAGCTGGTTCTTTCGCGGATGCCAGACGTGGACGATGTGGCCGACCCCCGCGTCGGCAAGGCGGTACGCAATCTCGTCTTGACCGAGGACTTCTTCCTGATCCAGAAGCTGCAGAAGCACGCCCGTGAGGCAATCGAGGTGTTCAGCGACGAAGATCTCGCGGTGTTCATCGCCCACAAGCGGATCACCGACTACAAGAACGCGCTGACGCAACGCAATGTGCTGTCGACCGACAGCCTGGGGACCTACGGCTGGATCCTGTTCCAGGACGCCAAGAACACCGAGAAGATCGGTCGGCTGCCGTCGTTCGAAGAGCTGTTCGCCCATCAGGTGATTCCGGTGATCTCCGGACCCCTCGCCGCCGGTGCGGCCCGAGCCGAACAGGTGAAGAGCGTATGAAAATCGCGTACATCCCCGAAGACGCTCCGTTCAACGAGGATCAGCGGGCCTGGATCTCGGGATTTCTCGCCGGGTTGCATTCCCGACTGGCGATGAGCTCCGCGGCCCCACCCCCGTCCACCGAAGCGACGGGTCCGCGCCCGGCACTGCGGGTCCTGTACGGCACCCAGACCGGTAATGCCGAAGGCGTGGCGGGTGACACCGCCGCCGCGGCCAAGGCCCAGGGGTTCGATGTGACCGTGAGCGGTCTGGACGAGATCACCCTCGAGGAGTTCGCGGGGTTGAGCTACGTCCTCATCGTGACGTCCACCTATGGCGAAGGCGAGATGCCCGACAACGCCGAATTGTTCTGGGAGGCACTGTCCTCGACGCAGGCACCGCGCCTGGAGGCGATGTCCTATGGTGTGCTGGCGCTCGGCGACACCAGCTACGACGGGTTCTGCCAGGCAGGCAAGCTGCTGGACACCCGACTGGAACAGCTCGGCGCCAGCCGGGTCGTCGGCCGCGCCGACTGCGACGTCGATTACGAGGCGCAGGCCGCCGAGTGGGTGCACGGCGCGGTGGGCTCTCTGGTCACGCTCGCGGGGGCGAGCGGATCACCGGGCACTCCCCCGCCGAGCACCGTGGCCCGTTCGGGCTGGACCCGGAAGAACCCGTTCTCCGCAGCGCTGCCGGTCAACCGGCTGTTGTCCGGCGCCGGTTCGGGCAAGGAGATCCGGCATTTCGAGTTCGCGCTCGCCGACAGCGGTATCGCCTATGAGGCCGGAGATGCGCTGGCAGTGGTACCGGAGAACGATCCGGCGCTCGTCGAAGCGATCGCGGCGCATTTCCGGGTCTCCACCGACACCCTTGTCGACGGCGAGCCGCTGGGTGATCTACTCGGCCATCGCTACGAGATCAGCACGCCGTCAAAGGATCTGCTGAGCGAGGTGGAGAGCCGCGCCGAGCACGAGGAGTTCTCACACGCCCTGCGCGGCGGCGTCAAGGAAGTACTGGAACGCTGGCTGTACGGCAAGGATGTGCTGGACGTCCTACGCATCGGCGGCGATGTACTCAGCCTGGAGGAGTTCGTCGGCCTGCTCAAGCCTCTGCAGCACCGGGCCTACTCCATCTCGTCGAGTTCGCTGGCCCATCCCGACAGCATCCACCTCACGGTGGCGAGCGTGCGCTACCGCAACACCGGGCGCGACCGCGGAGGAGTGTGTTCGACCTTCCTCGCCGACCGCTGCGGTACCGCGCGAATCTTCCTGCAGCCAAACAAGTCGTTCCGGGTACCCGCCGACGATGTACCGATGATCATGGTCGGCCCCGGCACCGGCATCGCCCCGTTCCGGGCCTTCCTGCAGGAGCGCGAACAGCGCGGTGCCGATGGCAGAAATTGGTTGTTCTTCGGCGACCAGCACCGCGAGCATGACTTCATCTACGCCGACGAGATCGCCGCCTGGCAGGATTCCGGTCTGCTCAACCGATTGGACCTGGCCTTCTCCCGCGACCAGACCGACAAGGTGTATGTGCAGACCCGGATGCGGGAGAACGGCGCAGAACTCTTCGCCTGGCTACAGGACGGCGGCCACTTCTATGTGTGCGGCGACGCGTCCCGCATGGCCAAGGACGTCGACAGCGCCCTGCACGACATCGTCGGTGAGCACGGCGGCCTCCGCATAGATGAGGCGACCGAGTACGTCAACACCCTCAAACGGGAGAAACGGTACGTGCGCGATGTGTACTGAGGGGCGACGCTGCCCGAACTGCCCCGCCAAGCGGATTGTGGCCGGGCCCAAGATCATTGCCCAGGCTCTCCCATTCCTCGGCACCGTGGTGTCCGTCACCGCGAACGATGCCGCACTGCTCAGCCATACCGGCGCGTACCTGGCACCGGCCCTTCCGGGCGAGGCGCTGCGCTGCGGCGACGAGTACATCGGGCTCCGGCTGCACCCGGCGTTGATCCGCGACACATTCCTCACGTCGCGGGCCCTGACGTTAGCCGGCGAAACCGGAACTCACCGCGCGTATTTCACGCCTCTGTCGGACAGCCTTTCCATTCAGGCACTCGAAGCGGCGCCTGCCGGAGACACCGAACCGGTTGAGCCCATCGACTGGTCGGCAGTGAACTGGAGCGACACCGACCAGCTGACCCACCTGGATGCGCTCACTCCCGAGCGTTACCAGGTGTTGCCCTTCACCGGCGCGCGCCAGATCGACCCACGCGTCGTACCTCATCTGCTCGCCCACATCGTCGACATGGACCTCCCCTTCACCGTCGGCGTTCCCGCCGGCGGATGCGTGCAGTTCCACCGCGGCCGGGCCGCGATGTTCGACGGATCCGGCCCGCATTTCTCGGTGGTGTTCGGCGCCGCCCGATACGTGATGGATCCGGTGTTCGTGGCGGAATGCTGGGTGACGCAGGCGCCGAGCGCCGTCGGGCTGACGTCCGCCCTGGAGCTATATGACCACAGCAACCGCTGCATCACCGTCATCACCCAGACCGGTCCGCTGTGCGAACATCTGCACGAGGCCTGGGAAGCGATCGCGGCGTCGCTGCCCGAGTGCGAGCGATAGATTCAGCGGCACTACCGCATGAGCAGCGCGGCCTCATGTGGGGTGACCAAGCGCTCCTGCTTGGCGGGATACCGCCGGCTCTTGATGGGGCAACGGATCAACGAGAGGGCGATCCGCGCGGGTCGCGTGTCAACTGTTCGGCTGATGTACACGGCGGTTCACTCCGTTCCTCTGGTTGACCAGTTCTCGGCTCGGTATCGGATACACGGTTCGTGGGGACCCGGGGTTCACGGGTCGCCGGGCAGCACCGGCACCCCGGGGATCATCGGGTAGGCCCCGGTGGGCTGCTCAACAGTGCCGACCGGTTGCTGAACAATGCCGGCCGGTCCGCCGAGAGCGGGTTGAGCAGGAGGGCCTCCGGTCAGGATCGAGAACAGCGACGCGTAGTCGTCGATGGCGCTGACCAACGCACCAGGGTCGAACGGCACCGCGGGCGCCTGGTCGTCGGTGGCAAGCGGCGTCCGGGGCGCGGCTGTGGCGGATGCGTTGCTCACCGCCAGGACCGCCAATGGACCCGCGAGGATCAACGCCGCATACCCGAGTCGCCGGCCAAACGCGCTATATGCAGACATGCTGATCTCCTCGATCTGACGTGAGGTGCATTAGTGCACTTGAGTCACTTTGGAAACACTGGTCTGCAACGGTCACATTTGGGGCACGACAGCGTCACAAATCGCACCCTATGGCGTGGCTTTGCCTATACCCGACAGCAGCTGTGAGAGCCTGCCGCACCCGTGGGCGAGGCGCGGGCCCGTCGGTTGCCACAACAGGGACGACGGTTGTTTGAGATCGGAACTACCTGGTTGTTTGTCGCGTCAATATCGTCCAACTGCCTTTGCCCACATTGATACGGTGCGGCGAGAGGAACGGGGATGCCCATGACGAAGCACATCACAACCTGCATTATCGGGGCGGTGGCGATCGGTCTGGCCGCAACGGCGTGCGGTCCGATGACCGAGCAGGCCGCAGCCACGACCACGACATCCCCGCCCGCCCCCACCGCGGGCGCCGGCGGCGAATCGGGGGCGTCGCTGCTGCCGACCCCGGCGGACGTACGGCAGACCAGAGGGCCCGACGACATCGCCGACGGTGGCATCCACCTGCACTATCAGATCGACGGGTCGCCGACTGAGGTGATGACCACGTACAAGAGCGCACTGCAGAACAAGGGATGGACGGTCACCACGATCATCAGCTCAAGCGGCGGCGGTGGCGGCGGGGCCACCTACACCGGCACGCACGGCGATGCCTACGGAGTGTTCGACGGCGGTGGGTACGACAACACCACCTACGTCGACGTGTGCACCTGGCCGGCGAAACCGGCAAACCCCAACTGCAGCCGGGGCGATCGTTAGCGACGCTCCGTCCGCCCGGTTGCGCATCGCGTCGCCGAAGCTGCGATGGCGATAGGTCGTGTTCGGCGGCCACCCATCGAAATCGAATTTCAGGTGTTCTGAAATCACAACGTAGCCAACGTGTTGCGTGCGATCTACCCATCGTTGGCCGTTGGTCGCCTTACGCTTGAGTGCATGTCCGGCCCGCCCCCGCGGTCGCGGGAAACGGTTGCCAAGCTGGCCATGCATTGTGTGCTGGCCGGTTTGCTTGCGGCGGCCCTCCTGTTCCCTGTCGTCGGCGGCGTCGGGATCATGACCGCGCGCCTGTCCGACACGGTCGCACAGGATTCGGCGCAGGTGCTGAAGGGCGAAGCGCCGATCGTCACCACCATGGTCGACACCTCGGGCAAGCCGATCGCCTGGTTGTACGAGCAACGTCGATGGGCGGTGCCCAGCGATCGCATCGCCGACACCATGAAGTTGGCCATCGTGTCGATCGAGGACAAGCGTTTCGTCGAGCACAACGGGGTGGACGTACAGGGCACCCTGAACGGGTTCATCGGCTACATGCGGGGCATCGACGACGTGCGCGGCGGGTCGACCATCGAGCAGCAGTACGTCAAGAACTACAACCTGCTGGTCAAGGCGAAAACCGACGCCGAGCGCCGCGCCGCCGTCGAGGTCACCCCGGCCCGCAAGCTCCGCGAGATGCGGATCGCGCTGGCGATGGACAAGACCCTGCCCAAAGGGGAGATCCTGACCCGGTATCTGAACCTGGTGGCGTTCGGCAACGGCGCCTTCGGGGTCCAGGACGCCGCGCGCACCTATTTCGGCGTCGACGCCGCAGACCTCACGTGGCCGCAGGCCGCCCTGCTGGCCGGGGTGGTCCGGTCGACGAGCTCACTCAATCCCTACACCAATCCCGACGGCGCCCTGGCACGGCGCAACCTCGTGCTCGACACCCTGATCGACTATCTGCCCGACCGCGCGGAGGAACTCCGTGCGGCCAAGGCCACCCCGTTGGGCGTGCTGCCGCAGGCCGACCCGCTGCCCCAAGGCTGCATCGCCGCCGGCGACCGCGCATTCTTCTGCGAGTACGTGCTGCAGTACCTGGCGCGGGCCGGGCTGACCATGGAGGACATCGCGCGCAACGGATACCTGATCCGCACCACCCTGGACCCCAAGGTGCAGGACAGCGTGAAATCGGCGGTGGACAAGTACGCCAACCCGAACGCTGACGGTGTCGCGAGCGTGATGAGCGTGATCACCCCCGGCAAGGAGGCCCACCGGGTGGTCGCGATGGCCGACAGCCGCACCTACGGGCTCGATCTCGACGCCAACCAGACGGTGCAGCCACAGCCGTTTTCGTTGGTCGGCGATGGCGCCGGGTCGATATTCAAGGTCTTCACCACCGCCGCCGCGCTCGAGATGGGCCTGGGCATCAACGCTCAACTCGATGTCCCCGGGACGTTCATGGGCCGAGGCCTGGGCAGCAGCGATACCCCCGGATGCCCGAAAGAGACCTGGTGTGTGCGCAACGCCAGAGGTTTCCGCAGCCCGCTGAACGTCACCGATGCGCTGGCCCAGTCGCCCAACACCGCGTTCGCCAAACTCATCTCACAGATCGGGGTGCCGCGGGCGGTGGACATGGCGGTCCGGCTCGGGTTGAGGTCATACGCCGAACCCGGCAGCGCCCGCGCCTACCACCCCGACTCCGACGAGAGCATCGCCGACTACGTCAAGCGCCAGAACATCGGATCGTTCACGCTCGGCCCACTCGAACTCAACCCACTCGAATTGGCAAATGTGGGCGCAACTCTGGCCTCCGGCGGGACCTGGTGCCCGCCGAACCCGATCGACAAGATGTTCGATCGCAACGGCCGCGAGGTGAAAGTGGAGACGGTCCCGTGCGATCAAGCCGTTCCCGAGGGTCTGGCCAATACGCTGGCCAACGCGCTCGGCAAAGATCACACGGGCGGGACCGCCACCGGCGCAGCGAGTTCGGTCGGCTGGAAGCTGCCGATGTCCGGCAAGACCGGTACCACCGAGGCCCACCGCTCGTCGGGTTTCCTCGGCTTCACCAACCGGTACTCCGCGGCCAATTACATCTTCGACGACTCCCCGTCACCGTCGGGATTGTGCTCGTATCCGTTGCACAAGTGCGGCAGCGGCAACTTGTACGGCGGCACCGAGCCGGCGTTGACCTGGTATGCGGCAATGGAACCGATCGCCGAGTACTTCGGCCCCCTGGCCCTGCCGCCCACGGATCCGCGCTACGTCGACGGCGGGCCGGGCAGCCACGTGCCCAGTGTGACCGGCATGAAGCTCGAAGAGGCACGGAAGCGACTGCTGGACGCCGGTTTCCAGGTCGCCGACAAACCCACACCCGTCAACAACACCGCCACGAGGGGTTCGGTGGTCGGAACGACGCCGAGCGGCAAGACCATCCCCGGCTCGGTCGTCACGATCAACACCAGCACTGGGTATGTTCCTCCGCCGCCACCGGTCTTCGTCCCGCGACCCGAGATCCCACCGCCGCCATCGATGCCCAATGAGCTGGGACCACCCCCGCCGCCCAACGTCGTCCTGATTCCCGGGCTGCCGCCGATAACGCTGCCCCCACCTGCACCGCCACCGCCGCCACCACCACCGCCTGCGTGACGCCGGAGCGCTGCTAGCGCCGGGCGCAGCGGCCAGCCTGCCAGTACTCGGCTCCGAGCAACGTCGCCCGCCGGCACAGAGTCGCCATTTGTGCTGGCTAGCGGCGCAAACCTGCCCACACGTTTGAATATCGACGGATCTGGCAATTCCTGTCGCCGACAACGTTTCAGTTGCTACCGAGAGGATCGGACTGACCATGATTGTGCTCGGCATCATCCTTCTGTTGATCGGCTACTTCGCAGGTATCTCGATCCTCTACACGATCGGCGGCATCCTCGTGGTGATCGGGATCATCCTGTGGATCCTCGGGGCCGTCGGCCGTCCGGTGGGAGGTCGAAAAGTCTGGTTCTAGTGCACCGCAACTGATTCAGCAGAGTCAGCCGGTGTCTATGTACCTATGGGAGGCGTGTCCACCCGTGCCGAGATCTGCTTGACGATCTTGACGGCCGAGTCGGCCGGGTTCGCGCTGCAGGTGTTGACGTCGATCACCACATTGTTGTTGGCGGCCAACGCCCGACCGCAGGCCCACCCGCCTGCCTGAGCGTTGGACTGGGTGGCGATCGTGCTCAGTACTCCATCCTTCTCGGCGATGGGTCCGACGTGCCACCGTGTGCCCGACTGGGTGTGGGTGTACTGCTTGCACTCGGGCCACTGGCGGACCGAGGAGTCGTAGAAAGCCTTGGCCTGTTGGGCGTCGGCGAATCGGACCACGGCCTGCTTGGCGTAGTGAAGGAAGACGTCGGGCTCCCGCAACGTCATCTCCTGCTCGTCGGTGTATCCGCTGTCGGCGTACACGGGCGCTTGCGCGGCACCGTCGACCGCGAGGCACTGCCGGGGCTCCATCGTGCCGCTGTCGTCGGACATCCGCGAGTCGGTATTCGTGATTTCCATGCCCTTCGCCGCCATCGCCGCATTGATCTGTTCGGTCGAAAGCAGCAATCGGGGCAGGGTTTTCTGTCTCAGTGGCTCGGGAGGAAACGAGGTGATCATCGGCTTGGCCGGCGTTGTCTCGACTGCTTGTTCCGTTGACCCGCCGCAGCCCGCAGCGAGGGCGCAAACAGCGGCGATGGTGATCGTGGTGGTCACAAAGCGCATTCGTCATTCCCCATTTCTGCGCTGTCAGATCTGAGTCACGGTGACGTTGCCCGTAATGGACAAATTCAGAAAAACAGCGACGGAAAGATCGACGCAGAACATTTCTCGTCGCATTCGAATACTTTTCGCAACCGTTACCGAAACACCACCAGCCCCGAGGTGGAGGGCATCGACGCCCAGCCTGGCTTGGCGACACTCTTGCATCGTCAGTATGCATTCCGTACCGTTGGAGAATACGATTTGCATACTCAAGGGGTGATGGCGCTGACCCGAAGCACTCCCATTCCGGTGGACCTCGCCCAGGCACCGCTGAGGACGATTCGCCCCAGCGACGCGGTGAGCGTCTACGCCCATCCTCGGGCTCAGCTAGTGCGGCTTGCCGAGAATGGGCTACTGCACCGACTCGCCGACGGGTATTACGTCGTTGTCCCTCAGGACATGGTGGGTCGCAGGTGGATACCCGGGCTCGAATCGGCTGCAGCCGGCATCGCATCGGCCATCTACGGAGTCGAGAACGTCATCGTGATGGGCGTGAGCGCAGCACGCCTGCACGGGGTGATTCCCCGAGCCTTGGCCACTGCTGTTGTAGCTGTGCCACGACAGCATCGACCAATCGTGTTATCGGACCGGCCAGCGACCATCCGGTTCGTCAAACGCGACACCAGCAGCCTGGACGCCGAGCGCGTTCGCACAGAGTTGGGTCCGACGTTGGCAACCACGCCCGAGCAGACGGTGCTTGATCTGGCCCATCGTCCCGCACTCGGCGACGCCGAAGCAGACGTCTCATCGGCCATCGCCGCGCTCTTCGCGCGCAGCGACCAGGCCCGTCTTCGGCAACTCGCGACGGAGCAGCGCAGATTGGCCTCGCTCCGCCGTGCCGAAGACTGGGTACGCGGGTTGCCATGAACCAGGACGAACGCGACACGGTGGCAACACAGTTCGGGGTCTCCACCGAACAGGTCGAACGCGATCACCTGATCTCACACCTGCTGGCATTTCTCAGCCGCAGCTTCGGTGACCGGATTCATTTCATTGGCGGCACCGCCCTTGCCCGCACACACCTTCCGGAAGGCCGGCTCAGCGAGGACATCGACCTGGTTGCAGTCGGCAGCCGTAAGGAAGTGGCGCGCGATCTCGACATTGCACTTCCGCGTTCGGTGGCTCGCACCCACGGCAGGATCACCGTCGAGCCTGCGTTGAGCACTACCGCGGACACTCTCCCCGTGCTACTGCGCCCGTTGGACGGGAATCCTGTGCGGCTACAACTGTTGTCGCCCCGAGACCGAGTTGTATGGCCGACCGAACGCCGTGAGCTTGTGCAGCGCTACACGGACGCCCCTCCCGCCACCCTCAACGTCCCAACGCTGCCGGCATTCGCCGCGTCCAAGACGGCGACATGGGCCGATCGACATGCGGCGCGCGATCTTTGGGACCTCTGGGCCCTCAGCGGACTCGGAGCTATCGACGCCAACGCGGCAACGCTGTTTCGGCGGTATGGCCCCACCAATAAGGCTCCTGGTAGGTACATCTTCCAGCGTGCACCATCTTCGGCCGAATGGCACGCACAGTTGGCCGGGCAGACCAGACTCACCATCTCCGCAGTCGAAGCGCTAGCCGCGGTCCGCAATGCCTGGCAGCAGGCCGTTTCTACCGACACGCAGTAGGTCACCGCTTTGAGTGGGGCGGGCGGGGCTCGAACCCGCGACCAATGGATTATGAGTCCACGGCTCTAACCGACTGAGCTACCGCCCCCGGGCGCATCTGCGCGGCAATATGGTCGCACATGGCGAAGCCACCGAGCCAAATGAGGGCCCGCGGTGACACCAGGCCCAGTGGGATCATGGCGAACGTGCTCTCTCATGCGTTCGCCTCCGACAACGCCGCGCCCGCACACCCGAAGGTGATCGATGCGATCGCCGCGGCCAACGCCGGCGCCGTCGCGTCCTACGGGAACGACCCGGCCACCCAGCGAGCGGCCGAGGTCATCAGGGCCTCATTCGACTCCCCCGACGCCGAGGTGCTGTTCGCGCTGACCGGCACCGCGGCCAACGTCATCGCGCTGGCCTCGGCGGTCCGGCCGTGGCACGAGATCCTGTGTAGCGACGTGGCGCATTCACTGGTCGACGAGGCCGGCGGCCCGGTCCGGCTCTCGGGCGCCCAGTTGACCCAGCTGCCCAGTGACAACGGCCTGATCGACCCGTCCGTGCTCGACACTGCGGTGTCCCGGCGCGGGCCGGTGCACCACTCGCAGCCCCGCATCGTCACCATCACCCAGTCCACCGAGAACGGCCGGGTCTGGACACCGCAGGCCGTCAAGGACTTCGTCGACCATGCCCACGATCTCGATCTGCTGGTCCACGTCGACGGCTCCCGCATCGCCAATGCGATTGCCGCGCTCGATGTCTCGCCGCGAGAAGCCATTGCCGACGCCGATATCGTGACGGTCGGCGGCACCAAGAACGGCATGCTGATGGGCGACGCGATCCTGGTGCGTCGCCCGGAGCTGTTCGACGGAATTCACTTCGTGCAGAAGCAGATCGGCCAACTGGCCAGCAAGCAGCGCTTCGTCGCGGCCCAGTTCGAGGCGATGCTGCACGATGGGCTGTGGCTGCGGACGGCAACCCATGCCAACCGGATGGCCACCCGGCTCAGCGCAGGATTGTCTGCTCTGGGGCTCACACTGTCCTGCCCCACCGAGGCCAACGAGGTGTTCGTCGACCTCGAACCCGCCACTTACGACGTGGTCTCGGCGAGCTACGCCGTGCACCGCCCCGACCCGCTACGGCCCGCCGTGCGCTTCGTCTGCTCATGGGCCACCACGGAGGCCGAAGTGGACCAGGTTCTGGAATTGCTCGCCTCGGTTTCTACGTGAGGGCAGTGGTTTCGGCCTCAAAGTCGCAACCCTCAGGTAGAAAACAGCGCAAACCAGGCCTGAAAACCTCAGCTGTAGATGGGTTGCCCGTCGGCGCCGAGCCGGTACTGCTCGGTGCCCTCGTCGACGCGGGCCGCATCGGCGCCGAGCGCGACAGCCACTTTGTTGCAGGCGTTGCGCATGACGTCCAGGGTGAGTTCGACGGCCTCGTCCTGCGAAAAGTGTTGGCGTAGCTCATCACCGGACACGCCGGCCGGGGTCCAGATCAACGCGTCGACATAGCGCAACGCGGCCTTGTGCCGATCGGACAGATCGGAATTCTCGAAGTCGTCGATGGCGTCGTAATCCGATTCGGTGGCGCCGGCCTCCAGTGCCGCGGACTCCCGCAATGACTTGCACAGCCGGCAGTTGTGCTGGCGGGCCCCGCGCAGCCGCACGATTTCCGAGGTCACCGGATCGAGCGCACGCATCCGCCCCACGGCCGGAACGAAGGTGTCCAGCACATAGTCGGCGGGGTTGGTGTCGTGATCCCAATCCACCGGCCCGGCGGGCCAGTCCACGCCGACCGCCGCCAGCCCGGCACGCATCCGCGGCACGAAGTCCGCCACGTAGATCAGCGTGGACACGGTGAACACGTCGGGCCCGAGCAGATCGGAGAAGGCCGCCCGCTGGGCGGCGTTGATCCCGGTCACGTCGATGCTGAACTGCTCGGCGAATTCGGTGACCATCGGATCGACGGTGCCGCCGCGGGTTTCGGCCGGCAGCGGCGCCAACCCCACCGCCGAGGCACACACCTCACGCACGTCGGCGTTGATATCGGCCAGTCGTGGCGGCGACAGTGCGACCAGGTGCGTCAACTCGCTGAGCAGATCGGCAGACACATCCGCAGTATCCACCACCACGGCCGCCCTCGTGGGATTACCCGGACCCCGAAACCATCGCCTCCAGACCGGAGGCATAGCTCTCCTTGACCACGTCCAGGTGCACCCAGCTCTCGACGACACCGACCCCCGGCAGCGCCCGGATCGCATCGAGGATCTCGACCAACTGTGCCGCCGAGAACGCCCGCACCGTGGCCAACAAGTCGAAGCGTCCGAGTGTGCGGGCCACGAAGATCACCGATCGCATGCCGACCAGTGCCGCCACCACCTCGTCGCCGGCTCCGGTCAGCCGGATGCCGAGCCCGAGCGCGCTCTGCCGGTCCTGCCCGGAATGCCGGACCACGGCTCCGATCCGCACCACCTGCGATTCGACCAACCGCACCACACGCCGTCGCGCTCCCGCGGGTGAAAGGCCCACCATCTCCGCGAGATCCACGTAGGACGCCCGCCCGTCGTCCTGCAACGCGCGCAGCAGCGCCAGATCCAGATCGTCGACCTCGACGCTGACCTCACCGATCGGGCCGACCACGTCACGCAGCACCTCGACATAGGTGAGGGTATCGACCCCCACCACGCCCGACATCGCGCGCAATTCGGCGATCACGCCGTCGACGTCGCGAATCGAGCCGACCCGCACCTCCGCGATCAATCCGTAGGCCCCGCTGGTCAGCGACAGGAACGCGATGTCGGCGCGCTCCGCGAGGTTCGCGGCGATCCCGGCGACGGGCCCGTCGACCATCACACTGACATGGGCCAGCGCACCGCGGCCGAGCACCGCGGGGTGGACGACACCGCGGACCACCACCTGCCCGCCGTCGATCAGGCGCTGGATCCGGGCGGCGGCGGCCGAGCGGGACAGCCCCACCCGCTGCGCGATGTCGCGGTGCGTCAGCCGCCCGTCGGCCTCGAGCAGGCTGATGATCGCCTCATCCATCTCGTCCATTCGGGCACCGCCTGAAATTCGGTCGAAGAATTATCTTCACAAATCTACCGGCACAAAGATCACCACCGAGGCTATCCGCCGGTTCTTCTGACTGAAATGACGCGGGCCGCCGTCATATCAATATTTTTGGAATGCCTCTGATGATCGAAGTGATTGCACGTGATGAACTGCGGGTTTACCGTAACGCAGATCACTACAACGACAGAGGAAGTGACAGCATGACCGCCCCGATCGGACCCGTCGACGCATCGAAGATCCCACGCTTCGCCGGGCCGGCCACCTTCGCCCGGTTGCCCCGTCTCGACCAGGTGAAAAAGGCGGACGTGGTCGTGGCCGGGGTGCCGTTCGACTCCGGCGTCTCCTACCGTCCCGGCGCCCGCTTCGGCCCCACCCATGTGCGCGAGTCGTCACGGTTGCTGCGCCCGTACAACCCAGCGATGGACGTGTCTCCTTTCGAGCTCGTCCAGGTCGCCGATGCCGGCGATATCGCGGTGAACCCGTTCAACATCCACGAGGCGATCGAGACCATCGAAGGCGCGGCCCGCGACCTCACATCCGACGGGACCAAACTGGTGACCATCGGTGGTGACCACACCATCGCGCTCCCTCTGCTCCGCGCCGTGGCCGCCAAGCACGGCCCCGTCGCGCTGGTGCACTTCGACGCCCATCTGGACACCTGGGACACCTACTTCGGGGCCGAGTACACCCACGGCACGCCGTTCCGCCGCGCCGTCGAGGAGGGCGTCCTCGACACCGAGGCGCTGTCCCACGTCGGCACCCGCGGGCCGTTGTACGGCAAGAAGGATCTCGAGGACGACCGCCGGTTCGGGTTCGGCATCGTCACCTCGTCCGACGTGTACTACCAGGGCGTGCGCGAGGTCGTGGACAAGCTGCGTCAGCGTCTCGGAAACCGTCCCGTTTACGTGTCGATCGACATCGACGTGCTCGACCCGGCGCATGCGCCCGGCACCGGCACCCCCGAGGCCGGCGGTATGACCAGCCGCGAGCTGCTGGAAATCCTGCGCGGGTTCCGGGGGCTGAACCTGGTCGGCGCCGATGTCGTCGAGGTGGCCCCGGCGTACGACCACGCCGAGATCACCGGCGTGGCCGCATCGCACGTCGCCTACGACCTGGTGTCCCTGCTGGCCTTGGGGCCCGATGCGTAACGGGGGCGACGTTGTCGTCGAGACCCTTACCGCGCTGGGTGTCTCGCATGTGTTCGGGATCCCCGGGCAGAACGCGCTCGGGCTGTTCGACGCCATCCGGCGCAGTAACCTGACCTTCGTCAGCTCCCGGGTGGAGAACAACTCCGCCTTCGGCGCCGACGGCTACAGCCGCGTCACCGGCCAGGTCGGCGTGCTGTTCCTGTCTACCGGCCCGGGCGCGTTGACCGCCCTCGGCGCGCTGCAGGAGGCCTACGCGAGCGGTGTTCCGGTGCTCGTGATCGCCAGCCAGGTACCGCGCTCCGGCATGGGGCTGCGCCGCGGCATGCTGCACCAGCTCGATGATCAGAAGGCCAGCGCGGTCAATGTCACGAAAAGCGTTGCCACCGTACGGCAGGCCGCCGAGATCCCCAGCCTGATCGCCGATGCCTATGCGTTGGCCCGGTCAGCACCGGCCGGCCCGACGTGGGTGGAAATCCCCCAGGACGTGCTGTTGGAGCCGACGACGGTGCCGCCGGTGAGTTCCCTTGGGGCGACGCCGACGCAGCGTGCCCCGCGGACCGAGTTGATCGAGCAAGCCGCGAGCCTGCTGAACAGCGCCGACAAACCGGTCATCCTGGCCGGCGGCGGCGTGCGCCGCTCCCCCGGTGGCCCGGAGGCCTTGGTGGCGCTGGCCGAAAAACTCGGCGCCCCGGTGGTTTCCACGGTGGGCGGCAAGGGCGCCATCGGCTTCGACCATCGGCTGTCGGCCGCATCGTGGATCGAGGACCGCCACACCACCGAGATGATGGAGAACGCCGATGTGCTGCTGGCCGTCGGCACCGCGATGGGTGAGGTCACCAGCAACTACTTCACGTTTGCGCCGCGCGGCCGGCTGATCCACGTCGATGCCGAGGCCCGCGTGCTGGAGGCCAACCATCCCGCACTCGCCATCCACGCCGACGCCGCACGAGCCATGCTGGCACTCGCCGAGCAGGTCGACCCCCGTGACACCACCGCCGGTGCTGCGCAGGCGGCCGAACTGCGGAAAGCGGTGCAGGACAGGCTGGCCGGGCAAGACCTGGCCACCGAACTGCAACTGATGGCCGACCTGCGGGCCGCCGTGCCGTCGGCCACACACACCTTCTGGGACATGACGATCGCCGGATACTGGGCCTGGTCGGCCTGGGATCCACAGGACGGCGCCTTCCATTCCGCTCAGGGCGCAGGCGGTCTGGGCTTCGCCTTCCCCGCCGCGCTGGCCGCCGCGATCGCCACCGGCGAGCGCACCTTCGCGGTGTCGGGCGACGGCGGCGGCATGTACTCGATCGCCGAGCTCGCCACCGCACGCCAGCACGACGCCAACGTCACCTGGCTGATCGTCGATGACGGCGGTTACGGCATCTTGCGCGAGTACATGACCGCCGAATTCGGCACGGCGACCGCCACCGAACTGGCCCGCCCCGACTTCGCCCGGCTCGCAGAGAGTTTCGGCATTCCCGCGCACACCGCCACCCCGGACAACGTCGGCGAGATCGTGGCCGCCACCTTCGGCACCGACGGCCCCGCCGTCGTCGTGCTGCCCGCAATACTCAGCATGTTCGCCCCCACTCACCTCTGACCGAAGGATTGACATCGTGGGTAAACCAGTCGATATCGCGATCGTCGTCATCTATCTGCTCGCGATGCTCGCCTTCGGATTCTGGGGCAAGACCCGCACCAAGGACTCCGCCGACTTCCTGGTCGCGGGCCGCCGCCTCGGGCCCACGTTGTACACCGGCACCATGGCCGCCGTCGTGCTCGGCGGCGCCTCGACGGTGGGCGGCGTCGGCCTTGGCTACAAATGGGGCATCTCCGGCATGTGGCTGGTGGTGGCGATCGCCGTCGGTCTGCTGGCACTGAGCCTCTTCTTCGCCGGACCCATTCAGCGCCTTCGCGTTTACACCGTCGCACAGATGCTCAGCCTGCGCTACGGCGTCGACGCCACCTCGGCCTCCGGGGTCGTCATGGCGGCCTACACCCTGATGCTGTCGGTCACTTCGACCATCGCCTACGCGACGGTGTTCAACGTGCTGTTCGGCACGGGACGAACACTTTCCGTGGTAATCGGCGGCATGGTTGTCATGTTGTACTCGGCGATCGGCGGCATGTGGTCCATCACGCTGACCGACATGGTGCAGTTCATCCTCAAGACCATCGGGGTGTTCTTCCTGCTGCTGCCGTTCACCTGGAACAAGGCCGGCGGATTCGACGGTATCCGGGAACGGGCCGGCGACGCGGTATTCGACCTCACCGCGATCGGCACCGAGACCATCATCACGTTCTTCGTCGTCTACAGCTTCGGAATGCTGATCGGACAGGACATCTGGCAGCGGGTGTTCACCGCTCGCTCCCCGCAGGTCGCCCGCTGGGGTGGCACGACAGCCGCGCTCTACTGCGTGCTGTACGGCATCGCCGGGGCTCTGATCGGCATGGCCGCATCGACATTCATGCCCGACATCGAAGCCAAGGACGATGTGTACGCCCAGATCGCCGAGGCGATTCTGCCCGTCGGGATCAGCGGCCTTGTGCTGGCCGCGGCCGTCGCCGCGATGATGTCGACCGCGTCGGGCGCACTGATCGCCACCGCCACGGTGGCGCGCACCGACATCAAGCCGATGCTGGCGCGCCTGCTCGGCAAGCCCACCGCCACCCGCGACGACACCGAGAACCCGGAAGTGGATGTGCATTCCGACCGCCGCTACGTCGCGGTGCTCGGCGTCGTCGTCATCATCATCGCCGCCCTGCTCAACGACGTGGTCGGCGCGCTGACCATCGCCTACGACATTCTCGTCGGCGGTCTGCTGGTGCCGATCCTCGGCGGATTCCTGTGGAAACGCGCCACCGGTGCCGGCGCGCTGGCCGCGATGGCGGTCGGCACCGCGGTCACCCTGGGCACGATGGCGATCGTGGGCGACGTGCTGGCCAACGAGCCCATCTACTACGGCCTGCTGGCCAGCCTGCTCACCTACATCGCGGTCAGCCTGGCGACACCCCGCACCCGCCCCGAGGTGCTGCAGGTCTGGGATGATCGGCTCAGCGGCCGCGATACCGCCGACGTTCCCATGGCCACGTCATGAGCGCCCACACCCCCGCCACCAGGGCGCTGGCCACCAGTACGTAGACCGGCCACGGGCCCATCAGATCGAGTAGTGACGCAGTGGCGGGTTTGGCGTTGAGGAAGCCGTAGTTGGTACCGGCGATCGCGTTGAACGCCATGGTTCCGAGCGCCCACGCCGCCGTAACCACCACCACGAGCCGATAACTGCGCCAGTCGGGCCGCATCCCGCGACCCCAGGTCAAATAGATTGCCGCCCAGACCACCAGCAGATGTATCGACCAGAACGCCAGGAACTCGTAGTGCGGGAAATCCGGGCTCTTGAGCACCGGGGAGGCCAGCGCCTGGGTGCTCAGCACCAGACCCCAGTAGTAGGTCAGCACGTAGGCCCATCGACGTTGTGACCACAGCGCAAACGCCCCGACGACGGTGGCCAGGTCGGTCAATCGCAGCGGCACCGAGCGCTCGATCGACGGTGGGATGAGGGTGTAGACGAGCATCGCTAGGTAGATCGCGGCTGTCACTGTGCCTAGGATGCGGCCGAAAACCCGGGATTGATCTTCGGTCTGGCGGCGGCCCAGCCAGACCAGCAGCACCGCCCCGACAACGAACACGGCGATGGCGACCCAGTGTGACGGGCCGTACACCGTGAATTGCCGTTGCGAGAGGACGTTCGGCTCCTTCTAGCTCATTGCGCCTGGCTCACCGAGGACATGTGGAAATCCGGGATCCGCAGCGTCGGCATCGACGCCCGGGTCGCCCAGTCGCCCCACTCGCGCGGCAGGGTGACCTCGCTGAGGCCGGCCTCGGTGGCCCGCCGCAACAGGTCCAGTGGGCTTTCGTTGAACCGGAAGTTGTTCACCGCGGCGGTGACCTCGCCGTCCTCGATCAGGTAGACGCCGTCGCGGGTCAACCCCGTCAGCAACAACACCGTCGGGTCGACCTCGCGGATGTACCACAGCGTGCTCAACAGCAGGCCGCGCTCGGTGCCGGCGATCATGTCGGCCAGATCTTTTGCGCCGCCGGTCATGAGCAGATTGTCGGCGGGGACCGCCACCGGCGTGCCGTACTCGGCGGCCACCGCCCGCGGGTAGGCCAGCGCATGGACCACCCCGTCGCGGATCCAGTCCACCCGGCCGATGTCCATGCCGTTGTCGAAGATCGACACCCGCTCAGAGGAACTCGGCACCGCGACGAACGGTTGGCAGGCCAACCGGTCGGCGATCGGGTCGGAGTACAGGGTCAGCCCCAGATCGGTGAGCTTCTCCCCGACCCGGGTGCCGCCGGGCGCGGACAGCGCGGTGCGCCCTTCCTGCGCTCCGCGACCGTCCATGGCCCAGGTCAGGTAGATCATCATGTCGGCCACCGTGGACGGCGGCATCAGGGTCTCGTACCGGCCGGCAGGCAAGTCGATCGTTCGCTGCGCCCAGCCGAGCTTCAAAGACAACTCGTCCAGCAGCGAATCCACCTGCACGTCAACGAAATCGGGTGTGCTCACCCCGGCCCAGGCGCTCGCCCCATCGCGCTTGGCATTGATCTCCACCGATCCGGTCGGCTGGGTATATCTTCGGCGCAGCCCGGTCGAGGTGGCCACGAACGTCGTCTCCATGACGTGTCGCGCGTACCCGTAGAGCCGGTCGGAGCCGGCGAACCCCTTGGCCAGGTCGTCGGCGATGCCGGTGAACACCTGCGCGCTGGTGCCCTCGACCGGTGCATCCCAGTCGGCGGGTATGCCCGCCCCCGGCAGCGGTGGTGCGGCATCGCGTGCCTCAGGTGAGGCAGCCGCCGACTGTTGCGCGGCGGCAACCAGTTCCGGGATCACCGCGGGATCCACCTCGGTGGAGCGGACCGACCCGACATGGGCCTTGTCCCCCCGCCGCACGATCGAGATCACGGTGGTGGTGCGGCTGACCGTCTCACCGTTGGTGGTCATCGAGTTTCCGGCCCAGCGCAACGAGGCGTCCGATCGGTCGGTAACCAGGACCATGGTTTCCGTGCCGGAACCCGCGGCCGCCAAGGCGATGTCGACGACCTGCTGTGCGCCGATCATCGGCCGCCCTCCGTCCGGGTGTTGAGCACATTGATGCCGCGGAACAGCGCACTCGGGCAGCCGTGGCTGACCGGTGCCACCTGACCGGGCTGCGCCTTGCCGCAGTTGAACGCCCCACCCAGACGCCAGGTCGACGGTCCGCCAACGGCTTCCATCGCACCCCAGAAGTCGGTGGTGGTGGCCTGATACGCCACGTCACGCAGCTGACCGTCCAACCGGCCGTCGCAGATCCGGTAGAACCGCTGGCCGGTGAACTGGAAGTTGTACCGCTGCATGTCGATTGACCAGGATTTGTCCCCGACGATGTAGATGCCGTCGGACACCCGTGAGATCAGGTCGTCGGTACTGAGGTCCTCGGGACCGGGCTGCAGCGACACGTTGGCCATCCGCTGGATCGGCACGTGATGGGGAGAGTCGGCATACGAGCAGCCGTTGGAGCGGGCTTGCCCGAGGCGGGGCGCGAACACCCGGTCCAGCTGATAGCCGACGAAGATGCCGTCGCGCACCAGGTCCCAGCTCTGCGCCCGGACGCCCTCGTCGTCGAAACCGACCGATGCCAGACCGAATTCCACGGTGCGGTCGGCGGTCACGTTCATCACCGGCGAGCCGTAACGCATGGTGCCCAGCTTGTCCGGGGTGGCGAAGGACGTACCGGCGTAGGCGGCCTCGTAGCCGATGGCCCGGTCGTATTCGGTGGCGTGCCCGATCGATTCGTGGATGGTCAGCCACAGGTTGGACGGGTCGATCACCAGATCGGTGGGGCCGGCGATCACCGAGGGCGCCTTGGTCTTCTCGGCCAGCAGCGTCGGAAGTTCGGACAGCTCGGAGGTCCAGTCCCACACGTCATCGCCGGCGAGGGCTTCCCAGCCTCGCGCTGTCGGCGGCGCCAGTGTGCGCATGGTCTCGAAGCTTCCGGCGGCGGAGTCGACGGCCACCGCCTCCATCGTCGGCATCACCCGCACCCGCTGCTGGGTGATTGAGGACCCGAAGGTGTCGGCGTAGAAGGTCTGCTCCTTGACCGCGTGCACTCCGGCCGACACGTGGTCGACGCCGTCGGCCGCCAGCAGCCGGTCGGAGTATTCGGCGAGCAGGGCGATCTTGTCGGCGGCCGGCACCGTGAACGGATCGACGCCGTAATCGGATACCCAGGTCACGTCGGAGTAGACCGGTTCGGCGGCCAGCTCGATCCGCTCGGCGTTCAGCGGTCCCAACGTCGTGGCGACCTGCACGGCCCGCCGCGCCGTGTCGGCGGCAACGCCCGGGGCCAGTTCGGCGTGGGAGGCGAAACCCCACGCACCGTCCACGATCACCCGCACCGCCAGTCCGACCTCACGGTTGACCACGGAGGTCTCCAGTTCGCCGTCGCGCAGCTGGATGATCTCGGTGGTGATGCGGTGAATCCGCAGATCGGCATAGCTGGCGCCGGCGGCGGCTGCCGCGGTCAGCGCCGCGTCAGCCAGCTCGGACCGGGGCAGCTCGAGGAAATCGGCGTCCACACGTCGTTGAGCTGTCACGCCCCCACGGTAGCGGCGCCGCGCGGCAACTCAGCTCAGGCCCGGGCAAGGCGGCTCAACCAGGTCTCGACATCGCGGTGGCGCGTGAACCGGACGGTGTGTAGGTGGGGCAACTGTGGGCCCAACGCGGGGATGGTGTCGCGGAGCTTGTTTCGCGTCCGGAAACCCCAGCGCAGGATGTGGTCTGGGTCGGTGAAGATCGTGCGCAGTGGCGGTTCGACGTTGCCGTTCCACAGTTCGACGCGGCGGACGCGTCTGCGAACAGTGCGACGAGTCAACTGACGCATGGCCACCGGGGTCGGCAGGTCGAGCCACAGCAGTGTGTCGGCGCGCGCCAGGATCTGGCCGCGCACGGCGCGGTACTGCCATTCGATCACCCAGGAATCTCCCGCGATGAACTGTTCGACGTCGCTGATGAACGTGGGGCGGGGCTCCCACCCCGGTCCGTGATAGAGACTGTCGATCTCGACGTACGGAAGGTCGAATTGTCGGGACAGCCGCGTCGCGAGGGTTGTCTTGCCAGCCCCCGTCGTCCCGGCGACGGCGATGCGCCGCGGCTCCCAGGTCACTGGATCTTGGGCCGTCAACACCAGACCGATCGTAGCGAGGCCTAACGTGAGGTCATGGCAGAGCTCAGCAGACGGACAGTCCTAGGTGGTGCGGCAGTGGCGGCCGGTGCGGCGGCGGTCGGATTCGGCGGCTACGAACTGCTGGGCCAACGCAGTCGGGACACGACGGGACAGCCCAACATCCTGGTCGTCATCGTGGACCAAATGCGGGCGCCGCAGTGGTTCCCCGATACGCAACAGCTAGGCGCTTTGTTGCCGAATCTCGACCGGTTGCGGGCACGCAGCACCTCTTTCGGCTCGCACTACAGTGCGTCGAACATGTGCACTCCGTCGCGCGGGGTGCTGACCACCGGCCTCTATTCACACCAGACCGGCTGCCTGTACACCGGCGAGGGACCCACCGAGTCGACCCTGGCGGCCCGCTTCCCCACCTGGGGCACGATGCTGCGCGACGCCGGATACCGCACCTGGTGGTGGGGCAAATGGCATCTGGGCAGTGCGGCCGACAACACGCCGGACGGGCTGGACGTCCACGGCTTCGCCGGGGGCACCTATCCCTCCCCCAACGGCGCACCCAACCAGGGCCTGCGACAGGACCCGTCGATCGTGGACCAGTTCACCGGATGGTTCGATGCCCACGCCGACGGCGGCCCGTGGTGCACGACGGTGTCGCTGGTCAACCCGCACGACATCTGCTGGTGGCCGAAAAACCCTCTGCCGGAGGATGTTCCGCGCCGGTTCACCGCCCAGCCGGCGAACTTCGAAACCGCCGAAGACCTGCGGCGCCGCGGCAAACCCCAGCTGCAGATCGACTACATGAACTTCATGTCGCCGCTGATGACCGGCGCGATGGACTACACCGGACCCGATGCGGCAGCACAGTGGGCGCGGTGCCTGGACATGTACCTGTGGCTACACCAGGAGGTCGACACCCAAATCGGCCGCGTGCTCGACACTTTGGCGGCCCGGCCGGAGATCGATGACAACACGGTCGTGGTGTTCACCTCCGACCACGGCGAGTACGCGGGTTCGCACGGCCTGCGCGGCAAGGGCGCCGCGGTCTACGAGGAGAGCATCCGGGTACCCCTCTACATCCGCGATCCATCTGGTCATCTGACACCTGGACCAGGCGACACCCGCACGCAGTTGACTTCCAGTGCCGACCTGGCCGCGCTGCTACTCACCATCGCGCACGGTGGGGCGGGCTGGCGGTCGGACTCCCGCTACTCGTACCTGTCCGGTCGGGCCGACATCGCCGGCATGGCCGCCGACGCCGCGGCACCGGGCCGACCCTGGATCGCGCACGCCACCGACGACATGTCGGTGGAAGAAATGGCCGCCCTGCTGAAATCACCACTGGCGCAGAAGATATTCGGGGCTGCCCCGCCGACCGAGATCCCGACGTCGGCACCCAGTCACATCGTCGCCGTGCGGACCCCCGAGGCCAAGCTCGGCATGTACACGTACTGGAAGCCGGGCGGCATGGACATCGACACCTCGCGGCCCATCCATCACGAGTTGTACGACTACTCAACGCCTTCCGGCAAGCACGAGCTCGACAACCTGGCCGGCCGCAGCGCCAAGCAGGCCGACCTGCAGGCACTGCTCGACAACGAGGTGTTGCCGGAGTTGCGGGCACCGCTGCCGGACTTCCTCGATGAGGCGCAGGAGCAGGGGTTGGCGAATATGAGGGAGCTCGCGGAGCTTCGCGGAGGCTGAGCCGACTAATAAGGCACGGAGGCTGAGCCGACAAACAGGCACGGAGGCTGAGCCGACAAAACAGGCACGGAGGCTGAGCTGACAAAACCGCTTCCGGGCGACGCCCGACGTACTAGCGTCTGTTCGACGTCGTTCGTTCGCCAGGAGGTTCGCGTCATGCGTGTGTTGGTCACCGGCGGTACCGGATTTGTGGGCGGATGGAGCGCGAAAGCGATTGCCGACGCGGGTCATTCGGTCCGCTTCCTGGTGCGCAATCCTGACCGGTTGCACACCAGTGTCGCCAAGCTCGGGGTCGACGTGTCCGACCATGCCGTCGGTGACATCACCGATCGCGACTCGGTGCTGCGAGCGCTCGACGGGTGCGACGCCGTGCTGCACAGTGCCGCGCTGGTCGCGACCGATCCGAGCCAGACGGCGCAGATGATGAGCACCAACATGGACGGCGCGCGCAACGTGCTCGGCGGCGCCGCGGAACTCGGGCTCGACCCGATCATCCACGTATCGAGCATTACCGCGCTGTTCAATCCCGATGTGGACACCCTGGAAGCAGACCTGCCGGTGTTCGGCGGTACTGACGGCTATGGCCGGTCCAAGGCGCAGGTCGAGATCTACGCCCGCGGCATGCAGGACGCCGGCGCACCGGTCAACATCACCTATCCCGGAATGGTGATGGGCCCGCCGGTCGGAAACCAGTTCGGCGAGGCGGGCGAGGGCGTTGCCGCGGCCCTGCAACTGGGCGCGATACCCGGCCGCAGCGCGGCGTGGACGATCGTCGACGGGCGCGATCTGGCCGCCCTGCACGTCGCCCTGTTGGAACCCGGCCGCGGACCGCGCCGCTACATGGCGGGCGGCCACCGCATTCCGGTGGACCAACTGGCCAAGCTTCTCACCGAGGTCGGCGAAAAGACGATGTTCGCCGTCCCGGTTCCCGACACGGTACTGCGCGTCGCCGGACAGGTGCTGGACCGTATGGGCCCGTTCCTGCCGTTCCAGACTCCGTTCACCGAGGCCGGTATGCAGTACTACACCCAGATGCCGGCGTCCGATGACTCGCCGAGCGAACGCGATCTCGGCATCACCTACCGTGATCCGCGAATCACGCTGGCCGACACGGTCGCCGGGTTTCGAGGGCTCGAGAGCTGATCGGGTCCATCTCATCCCGAAACGCCGACGGCCGGAAGCGGTCCGATCGGGACCTGCTTCCGGCTGTTGGCCAGGGGTCAGTTGCCGCCGACCTCGCCCGAGGTCTGCACCACCGCCGCTGCCGGGGCGCCGGCGCCCAACTGGCGGGCCGCGAAATCAGCTGCCTGGATTGCCATCCCGTTGTCCTTGTAGGAGCTGTGGGCGGCACGGTTCAGTCCACCCGGGTAGCAGATCGGGTCACCGGTGGCGCACAGCTGGATGGTCTTGGCGACGTACGGCGCACCGATGGCGATCGGCGGCGCGCTGCGGTCGGCCAGCCCCAGAACCCACTCGTCGGGTGTTCCGAACAGCGCCACGGCCGCCACGTGCGAGGCGATCGAGGCCGGCATCGGGCCGCTGATCCCGGCGGGCAGGACGTAGCCGGCAGGCACGCTGCCCGCGGTGGTGTAGCCGGCCACCGCGGCGCCCTGCGAGTAGCCGCCCAGCACGATCTGCGTCGACGGGCAAGTCGCGGCGACGGATTGGATCCGGTTGCTGGCGTCGGCGATTCCGTCGACCGCCTGACCGAAGTTCAGCGACGCCGGGTAGTTCACGGCGTACACGTCGACCGACTTGCCCGGCAGGTCCGCCCTGAGTGCGTCGACGAAGGCCTGCCCGGTCGCACCGACACCGGGCGCCTCATTGGTGCCGCGGGCGAAGACCACCTCGACGTCGGCACACCCGTCGGCGGCATTGGCCGCCGCGGTCGGGCCGGCCAACGAGCCGAAGACCATCGCCGCCACGGCGAACGCGACGAAGATCACGGACTGTGCCACTTTGACGATGGTGGCGCGCCCTGGGGCGGCCTGCACTGCGCTCATGTCCTGGTCCCACCCTTTGGTCTCGTTTGCCAAGACCTCGGTGTGGTAGTGGCAACCAATTGCTACAAGCCGGTTGACTCGAGTTCGATTCCTGAGCCGTCAAGTGATCTACGTCATCTGAGCAAATCGCGTCGACCGGGATGACGGCAGAACGATCGAGCGTTGAGATCACGTCCGTCCGACCACCGTGGCGGTGGCCGACCGCAACCCGCTTTAATGGCTCGATGGCCACCTCGCGTGTCCGCTCGACCGCACTGGGGTACGCGCTTGTCGCCCCCAGCCTGTTCGGGGTCGTCATCTTTCTGCTGCTGCCCATGCTGGTGGTGATCTGGCTGAGTCTGCATCGGTGGGATCTGCTGGGCCCGATCCAGTATGTCGGCCTGGACAATTGGACCTCGGTGCTCACCGATTCGGCGTTCGCCGAATCGCTGGTGGTGACGCTGCTGTTCGTGCTGTTGGTGGTGCCGACGCAGACCCTGCTCGGACTTGTCGCGGCGACCCTGCTGGCTCGCGGTCTGCCGGGCACCGGATTCTTCCGCACGGTATACGTGCTGCCGTGGATCTGCGCACCGCTGGCCATCGCGGTGCTGTGGAAGTGGATCCTCGCCCCCACCGACGGTGCGCTGAGCACCGTGCTGGGCCGTTCGGTGGAGTGGCTGACCGACCCTGGCCTGGCGCTGCCGGTGGTCTCGGCGGTGGTGGTGTGGACCAACGTCGGCTACGTGACGCTGTTCTTCCTGGCCGGCATCCTGAACATCCCCGCCGACGTGCACAACGCGGCCCGCACCGATGGCGCCAGTTCGTGGCAGCGGTTCCGCCACATCACCCTGCCGATGCTGCGGCCAACCCTGTTCTTCGTGCTGGTCACCGGAATTGTCAGCGCGGCCCAGGTATTCGACACCGTGTATGCGCTGACCGCAGGTGGGCCGCAGGGCCGCACCGACCTGGTGGCCCACCGGATCTATGCCGAGGCTTTCGGTGCGGCGGCGGTGGGCCGCGCCTCGGTGATGGCCATCGTGCTGTTCGTCATCCTGGTCGGCATCACACTGCTCCAGCACATCTACTTCCGCCGCAGGATCAGCTATGACCTCACGTAACGCGGTGGTCTATGCGGGGCTGCTCGTCGGCGCGGTGATCACGCTGCTGCCGTTCGGGCTCGGGTTGTTGACCGCGTTCACCTCTGCCGAGCAGTTCGCCACCGACTCCCCGCTGTCGTTGCCCGCGCCACCGACTCTGGAGAACTTCCTCGGCCTGGCCGATGCCGGGTTCGGCCGGGCCATCCTGGTGACCGCGCTGATGACCACCGTGATCCTGCTGGGCCAGTTGGTGTGTTCGGTGTTGGCCGCCTATGCCTTTGCCCGGCTGCGGTTTCCAGGACGCGACATGTTGTTCTGGGTCTACATCGCGACGCTGATGGTGCCCGCGACGGTGACCGTGGTCCCGCTGTACCTGATGATGGCCGAGGCCGGCTTGCGCAACACCTTCTGGGCGCTGGTGCTGCCGTTCATGTTCGGCTCGCCGTACGCGATCTTCCTGCTGCGCGAGTACTTTCGCTCCATTCCGGGGGATCTGATCAATGCCGCTCGCCTCGACGGCGCCAACACCCTGGACGTGATCACCCATGTCGTGGTGCCGGCCAGCCGGCCGATCCTGGTGACCCTGGCGTTGATCACCGTGGTGAGCCAGTGGAACAACTTCCTGTGGCCGTTGGTGATCACCAGCGGCAGCAAGTGGCAGGTGCTCACCGTCGCGACGGCCGGCCTGCAGACGCAGTACGACGCTCAGTGGACGCTGGTGATGGCGGCCACCACCGTCGCGATCGTCCCGCTGATCGTGTTGTTCATCGCGTTCTCGCGCAACATCGTCCGCTCGATCGTGGTCACGGGGATCAAATGAGCACCGAGATCGACACCAGGGCTGTGAAATCGCCGCCGCAACGACCCTCACGTCGATCTCGCGACGGGCAGCGGCCATGAGGCGCTCCACGATGACCGCGATCGGCCTGGCGCTGACCATGGCGGTACTGCTCGTGGCCGCGGTGCTGCTGGGCCGCTCCACCGACCCGCAGGGCCGCACCGTGGTGACCGTGCGGCTGTGGGATACCCAGGTCGCGGCCGCCTACCGGGCGTCGTTCGCCGAGTTCAGCAAGCACCATCCCGACATCGAGGTGCGGGTGAACACCGTCGCCTACTCGGCCTACTTCGACAGCCTGCGCACCGACGTGGCCGGTGGCAGTGCCGACGACATCTTCTGGCTGTCCAACGCCTATCTCGCCGGCTACGCCGACAACGGCCGACTGCTGGACATCGCGCAAACGCTGGGCGCCGGCGCCGCCCGCGCCTGGGAACCCTCGGTGGTCAACCAGTTCACCCGCAACGACGTGCTGTGGGCGGTGCCGCAGCTGACCGATGCCGGGATCGCGGTGTACTTCAACGCCGACCTGCTCGACGCCGCCGCCGTGAACCTCGCCGAACTCACCACGCTGCGTTGGTCGAACGGGCCCGACGACACGCTGCGGTCCGTGGCGGCCCGGCTCACGGTCGACGAGCACGGCCGTACCGCGGCCACCGAGGGCTTCGACGCCGGCCGGATCCGGCAGTGGGGCTACAACGCGGCCAATGATCTGCAAGGCATCTACCTGAACTACATCGGCTCGGCCGGCGGCATCTTCGCCATCGGCGACCGCTTCGCGTTCGACAATCCGCAGTCCGTGGAGGCGTTCACGTATCTGGTGCGGATGATCAACGACGACCACGTCGCCCCACCGGCCTCGGCGACCAACAACAACGGGGACTTCTCCCGCAACATGTTCCTGCAGGGCCGGATGGCGTTGTTCCAGTCCGGCACCTACAACCTGGCCGCCATCGCGAACCAGGCCCGGTTCAGGTGGGGCGTGGCGATGCTGCCGGCCGGCCCGAAAGGCCGGGTGAGTGTCACCAATGGCATTGCGGCGGCGGCGAACTCGGCAACCCGCCATCCGGATGCGGTGCGCGAGGTGCTGGCCTGGATGGGCAGTAAACGCGGCAACCAGTTCCTCGGCTCCAACGGCGCCGCCATCCCCGCCGTGTTGGGCGCCCAGCCCACCTACCACGACTACTGGAAGCGACGTGGCGTCGATGTCAGCCCGTTCTTCCGGGTGCTGCGCGGGCCCCGCATCCCCGCACCGGGCGCGGCGGGCTTCCCGGCCGGATTCCAGGCCCTCAAGCCCTATTTCGACGAGATGTTCCTGGGCCGCCGCGACATCGCGACCTCACTGGCCGACGCCCAGTGGGCGGCCAATTCCGCGGCGGTCCGCTGATCAGAGTAAAAATACCGATCGCCGGCCCGCGGCACTGCGCCTACATTGGGCTGATGCCCCAGCACAGCAGTGCATCCCGCCGCCACCGCATCACGGTGGCCCTGTTCGCCGCGGCCCTGTTGGTCGGTGCACCGGCCTGCGCGGCCGGCCCCTCCCCCAACTCCTCGTCCCCGGCCGCACCACAGGGCGACACGGGTTTCGCCCCGTCGGCCCCGGCACCGGCAGGAGGGCCGGGACTCAAGGAAGCGCCGATACCGGCCGAGGTGAAACGGGACATCGTCAAGACCGCGTCGATGTCGCTCACCGCAGGCGATCCCGTCGCGGCGGCGGACAAGGCCGCATCGCTGGCCGCCGACGCGGGCGGCCGGGTGGACAACCGCTCGGAGGACGCCGGGTCCAGCTCGGGCCGCGCACACATCTCACTGGTCCTGCGGGTTCCGGCCGGCAAGTTGGAAGGCACCCTCGACGAGTTCGAGAAGCTCGGCACCGTGCAGACCGTCGAGGTCCGCGCCGAGGATGTGACCGCCCAGCGCGTCGATCTCGACGCGCGCATCAAGGCGCTGCAAACCTCGGTCGACCGATTGCTCGGGATCATGCGTGACGCCCGGGATCCCGAGGCGCTCATCAGTGCCGAGAACGCATTGTCGCAGCGCCAGGCCGACCTTGACAGCCTGCGCGCGCAGCGCACCCAATTGGGTGACCAAATCGACTACAGCACGGTCAATCTCGACATCACCGCCCAGCAGATCGGTGGCCCGTCCCCGCGGTATCAGGGGTTCTGGGGCCAGGTCGAACGCGGATGGGACGGCCTGGTCTCGGTGGCCTCCGGCGCGGTGATGCTGTTCGGCCTGCTGCTGCCGTGGCTGCTGGTGTGCGCCGTGGCGGCGGGCGTCGTCGTGGTCATCGTCCGGCTGACCAAGTCTCGGCCCGGTCCGACGTCACCGCCGCGGCAGGCTGGTGGGCAGGACAGTCAACTCCAGGGCCAGGGCGGTGCCGCAGACCAGAACGAGGATGGCGAAAGCGATCCAGTCCCGCGCCCGGGGGCGTGACGGCGCCGCCGAGATCTGGCCGGCACCACCGCGTGCGGTGATGGCGTCGCCCATCTCGTCGCCGCGGCGCAACGCCACGGTGACCGCGGCGGCCAGCAGATCGACCAGGTTGGCCACCCGTTGCCGGCGCCGCGCCCCGAACGTCTCGGCCGGCTCCATGGGGCGCAGCCGGTGCGCGGCATACAGGGTGCGGAACTCGTCGATCAGCATCGGGAACGCCCGCAGCGCCAGTGCGATGGTGACCGCCCAGTCGTGAACCGGGATGCGCAGCCACCGCAGCGGACGCCCCAATGTGGCGACGGCCGGGGCGACGTCGGCGACGTTGGTCGTCCAGGACACCAGTGCACCTAGACCCAAAAGCACGATGGCCAGCGCGGTGACGCGCAGGAAATTGAGCAGGCCGCCCAAACCCAGCTGCACCGAACCGATGTCGATGAACGGGGACCCACCGGCCAGCGAGGCGAGCGCACCGCCGATGGCCACGAGGATCCACAGGAAGAACGGGATCGACGGCAGCGCACCGCGCGGGATGTGCGCCAGCCGTGCCACCACGAGGACCAGCACCGCCACCGCGGCGATCGGCACCCACCCGGGGTACAGGGTCAGCAGCACGCCGATGCCGGCCACACCGAGCAGTTTCGTGCCGGCCCACAGCCGGTGGATGACCGTGTCACCGGGAACCGGACGCAGCAGCACCACCGGTTTGCGTTGTCCTCGGGTCGGAGCGGTCATCGGGCACCCCCGGCAGCCGTCGGAGCCAGGGCGAGTTCGCCGTGGTGCAGGTGCAGCGTGCGCGGGCACAGGCCTTCCAGACCGGTGAAGTCGTGCGAGATGACGACGACGGTCAGCCCGTTGTTGTGGCGCAGATCCTCCAGCAACCGCAGCAGCCCCCGCTGGCTGGCGGCGTCGAGGCCGGCGAGCGGTTCATCGAGGATCAGCGCGCGCGGCGAGCGGGCCAGCAGCCCGGCCAGCACCACCCGGCGCATCTGGCCGCCGGAGAGCTGGTCGATGCGCCGCTGCGCCAGCGCCGCGTCCAGTCCCACCATCTCCAGAGCGCTCGAGATGCGGTCCTGCTCACGCGCGGAGAAGCCTGCGGCCGAGGCGATTTCCTTGCCGACAGTGCTGCGCATCAACTGCAGCCGGGCGGCCTGGAAGGAGATCGCCACCGAGCCCACCTGCTGCGCCACCGGCGCCCCGTCGAGCAGGCACGCGCCGTAGGTCGGGACCGTCAGACCGGCCATGATCCAGGCCAGGGTCGACTTGCCGGACCCGTTCAGACCGTGCACCAGGACCCCGTCGCCTTCGTTGACGGTGAAGGTGATGTCACGCAAAGCCGTTTTCGCCCACGGAGTTCCGCTGGCGTACTCGTGCCCGACGCCGGTGAGCTCCAATACCGGTGCAGAACGAGAAGCGCCCCGCGTCACTTCCATGGGCACCGCCGAGGTCTGCACCATGTCGGTGTTGTCGGCGGTGCCGCCGTTGCCGCTCAGCGTCACCGTGCGATCGGCGGAATCGGCCTCGTCGTTGTAGTGCGTGATGTGCACGAGTGACATCCGATGGTGTTCGGTCAGCCCGGACAGGACGTTCATCAAGGTGTCGCGGCCCTGTTGGTCCACCATGCTGGTGACCTCGTCGGCGATCAGCAGCGACGGCTCGCGGGCCAGGGCACCGGCGACAGCCAGGCGTTGCAGCTCCCCACCGGACAATCCCCCGGTGTCGCGTTCGGCCAGTCCGTCGAGGCCCACCTCGGTCAGGAGCCGCTCGACGTCCACCTGCGTACCCGGAGGCAGTCCCCACACCACGTCGTCGGCCACCCGGGAGCCGAGCACCTGACTCTCGGGATGCTGCATCACCACCGCGGTCCCGCCGGTGCGGCCCAGGCCGACGGCCCCGGCGCGCTCGATGCTGCCCGACGTGGGCCTGCGCCCGGACAGCATCAGCATCAGGGTGGTCTTGCCCGAGCCGTTGGGTCCGGTCACCGCGACGTGCTCGCCGGGCTGCAGTTCCATGGACACCGGGCCCAGCGCGTCGCGCTCGACACCTGGATACCGGAACCGCACGTCGTTCAGCCGGGCCGGCACCGGAGCGATCGGCGACGCGTTGTCCTCGTCGCCTGCGTCGAGTTTGTGGACGTCGGGTACCCCGAGCAGCCGGGCCAGGACACGCGACAGCGCCCACCAACCGATCATGCTGACCGAGGTGATGCTGACGATGCCGAGGAACAGCATGAGCAGCGGCCAGTAGTCCAGCATGGTGGCGAATGTCGTCCGGAGCGGATCGGCCGCCACGTCGAGCACCGGGATGTGCTCCAGCACCTTGGCAATTCCTTCGAAGCCCGCCGCCAGCGAGTCGAAGATCAGGGCGCGCAGCCGCGTCAGGACGGTCAGCGCCACCACGATCGCCGCGCCGAACACCGCGCCGGCCACCACCGAGGCGCCGAACGCCGTGGCGGTGCCCCGGCCCCGGCGCTTGACCACACCGGTGAGTCCGCCGATGTAGGCGCAGTCGACGACCGTCATCGCTCCGCCCATGCCCGCGATCAGGAAGGCGATCGCCGCCGCGGCAACCGTGGCCGCCAGCAGGACCCGAAGCCGGTAGCGGTAGGCCAGCAGACCCATCGGCACCGTCCCGAGGACCGAGAGGCCGGCCGCGAACGGCACGACTACTGCGATGATCGCGGTGGCCGCACAGAGTGCCGCCATCACCGCTGCCTGTGCGAGCTCGCCGGGGGTGAGGCCGCGCCGAGGCGTCGTCGCCGGGGGTATCGCGGTCATTGCTCGATTCTGCCAGCCGCGATCGCCGCGGTTGGATCGCCGTCGTGTGAGCGACAGCACGTCGCGCGGCTAGGATATATAGCAAATCTATGTAAAGATGGGGTATGCCGACCCCGACCGAGGATGTCACGGTAACCGACCAAACCGAGCTGGGCGCCGACCTGCTGTCGGTCGTCGCCCGGTTGAACCGGTTGGCCACCCAACGCACCCGGCTGCCCCTGCCCTGGGCCCAGGCCCGGCTGCTGTCCACGATCGAGGACCAGGGCGAGGCACGCATTTCCGACCTCGCCTACCTCGATCACTGCTCGCAGCCGACCATGACCACCCAGGTTCGCCGCCTCGAAGACGCCGGCCTGGTGTCACGCACCACCGATCCCGGCGATGCCCGAGCGGTGCTGATCGCCATCACCGATCGAGGCCGCAGGGTCCTGGAGCAGGCCAGGGCCGACCGCGCCGCCGCGATCAACCCACGGCTCGAGCGACTGACCGCCGACGACCGACAGACCTTGACCGCCGCCGTCGACGTCATCCGCCGGATCCTCGAGGACCGTGACGAGCCTGCTCTGCCGAACGACAACTAGTTAGGAGTTCCGCCCCTGATGTGGCGCCAACCCAAGGCCGTCTGGGCCGTCGCCTTCGCCTCCGTCGTCGCCTTCATGGGCATCGGACTGGTCGATCCCATCCTCAAACCCATCGCCGACAATCTCGACGCCTCGCCGTCGCAGGTGTCGCTGCTGTTCACCAGCTACATGGCGGTGATGGGCGTGGCGATGCTCATCACCGGTGTGGTGTCCAGTCGCATCGGCCCCAAGCGCACGCTGCTGCTCGGCCTGGTGATCATCATCGCCGGCGCCGGCCTGGCCGGGATGAGCGACACCGTGATGCAGATCGTGGGCTGGCGCGCGCTGTGGGGCCTGGGCAACGCCCTGTTCATCGCGACCGCGCTGGCCACGATCGTGAACTCCGCGAAAGGCTCTGTGGCGCAAGCCATCATCCTCTATGAGGCGGCGCTGGGCCTCGGCATCGCCATCGGCCCACTGGTCGGCGGGGTGCTGGGCTCGATCTCCTGGCGCGGCCCGTTCTTCGGTGTCTCGGCGTTGATGGCGTTCGCCCTCGTGATCACCGCGTTCCTGCTGCCGGCCACCCCGCGCGCCGAGCGGGCCACCACCCTGGCCGACCCGTTCCGCGCCCTGCGCCATCGCGGGCTGCTCGGGGTGGCGATCACCGCGCTGCTCTACAACTTCGGCTTCTTCACCCTGCTGGCCTTCACCCCCTTCCCGCTGGACATGACCGCCCATCAGATCGGCCTGATCTTCTTCGGCTGGGGCGTGGCGCTGGCCTTCACCTCCGTGGTAGTCGCCCCGCGGCTGCAGCACCGCTTCGGCACCGTGCGGGTGCTGATCCTCAACCTGGTGGCCTTCACGGCGGTGCTGGCCGTGATGGCGGTGTGGACGGATTCCAAGGCGGTGTTGGCCTCGGGTGTCGTGGTCGCCGGCCTGTTCATCGGCATCAACAACACGCTGATCACCGAGACCGTCATGAAGGCCGCACCGGTCGAACGTGGGGTGGCCTCAGCGGCCTACAGCTTCCTGCGCTTCGGCGGTGCCGCCGTGGCGCCGTGGCTGGCCGGGGTGCTCGGCGAACAGGTCAACGTGCACCTGCCCTACTGGGTGGGCGCGGCGGCCGTGCTGGCCGGTGCCGGTGTGCTCGCATTGACGCGTCCACATCTCGTCGGCATCGACGTCGAAGAGTCCGAACTCGACGAGCTGACCGACGAGGCCACTGCGGTCACGGTCGGCAGCGACAGCTGAACCTGCTCTCGCCGAGACGCGCACCCGCCTACAACGCGAACAACAGGAACTGCGTCACCTGGGTCGGTGAGAAGTTGTTGTCGCTGACGGCGATCACCGATTGGCGGCCGTCGGCCAGCTTGGGCCCCAACGTGATTCCCTCGATGTTGTCCAGCGGCGCCAGACCACCGATCGTGCCGAGATCCGCCAGCAGTGTCTTGCTCAGCTCCGTGGAGCCCTCGGCGATCGCGGCCCGATAGATCCGCACCGACACGTGGGTTCCGAAGCCGCGTTCGATCACCAGGAAGGTGCCGTCGTCGAGTGCCACCAGATCCGACAACCCGTTGTCACCGCCGGGGCCGGAGCTGACCGGGTCCAGCGGATAGGTGTATTCACCGTCGAGCGCCCCGGATTCCGCGTCGAAGCGCAGGATCCGGGTCCGGGCACCGTGTTGCCCGTCGGGCAGCGGACCGTCGTCGTACGTGGGTCCCTCCATGGCCGCCCACAGGTGGCGTCCGTCCGGCGTCAACGTCAACCCTTCGAGCGCGCTGTTGCGACGCGCACCGCGATCGTCGGCCGACATCCGCACCGCATCGGGCAGCGCGAATTCGCCGAGAAAACCGCCGTCGAGGCCGGCCGTCCGCAGCCAGGGATCCAGCCGGGCGCCGTCGTCGCGGCGCTCCCCCTCGCTGGTCCAGTACAACCGCTGCCGACCGGCGTCGAAGGCGATGGCCTCCGGGTCCGGCGGCACCACGGCCGGCACCGCATCGGTGTCCAACGGGCGGAACGGTTGCGCGTCGCGATCCAGCCAGGGCTCGGTTCCGACGAACTCGACCTCACCGATGCCGTTGTCCGACAGGGAGATCCGCGCCGTGTAGAACCGGGCCGGGTTCTTGGCCGAGCGATCGTCACTGATGACGTAGTACAGGTCGGCCGCCGCGTCGTAGCTGATCCCGGACAGCCCGCCGATCTCGGTGCCGCCGAACTGAGCGCCGAAGGCGACCTGACGCTGCCCGAGATAGCCCAGACCGGGTGTGGCCTCCACGGGTGCACACGCCGCGAGCGCAAGGGCACCGGCCAACAGGATTCGACGGGACATCAGGTGATGACAGCGCCAACCAGGTGGCCGACGACATAGGTGGCCGCGATCGCGATGGCGCCGAACACCAATTGCCGCAGCCCCGCGACAGCCACCGGCTTACGGGTGAATCGTGCCGCCGCCCCACCGGCGATCAACAGGCCCACCCCGCCGCAGGCCAGACCGGCCCACAACGACTCGAATCCGAGCAGATACGGGATCAGGGGGATGATCGCACCGATCGCGAACAGCAGGAAGGACGAGGCCCCGGCCACCAGAGGCGACGGCTTCTCCCGTGGATCCACCCCAAGTTCCTGGACGAGATGAAAGTTCAGGGCGCGATTCTCGTCGCGATGGATCTCCTCGGTCGCCTTCGCCGCCGTCTCGGCCGTCATCCCCATCTCCTGGAGCATGGCGACGAGTTCAGCCTGCTCAGCCTCCGGGTTCTTGCGGAACGACCGACGCTCCACCCGGACTTCGGAATCGACCTGCTCGTTGGCGGTGGTCACCGAGGTGTACTCGCCCAGAGCCATCGAGAAGGCACCCGCCAGCAGGCCGGCCACACCACTGAGCACCACGGTCTGAGCCGAGGCGCTGGCACCGACACCGGCGATCAACGCGGTGTTGCTGACGAGACCGTCCATCGCACCGAATGTCGCCGCGCGCAGCCAGCCCCCCGTCACATCGGCATGGCGGTGATAGCTGACATGCGGCAAGCCGGTGGGAGACAGTGACTTACCGACGGAATCCGGCATGGCGCCAGTCTTTCGCGCAAGATCGTGCTTGTCCAGGAAGGTATGCCTTCGAACAGATGCGGGGTCAACGGTCGTATAACGGCCGCCTCAGGCGTTACGGTCGGGTATGACCACCACTGCCGAGCATCTGCGAAACACGCTGGACGGTCGTTGGCGCGACGCCAAGAACGCCATGCGGGCCGAACTGTCCAACGAGATCTTCCGACCGCACTACACGCCCAACACCGTCATCGCGCGAGCCAAGGTGACCGAGCAACTGAAGATCATGGCCGCCGCCGGGGCCGCCGAAGACGGCTTCCGCAAGGAGCACGGGGGCAACGGTGACGTCGGCGCGGCGGTGACCCGCATCGAGATGCTCGCGATGAGCGACCTGTCGCTCATGGTCAAGGCGGGCGTGCAGTGGGGCCTGTTCGGCGGCGCCATCGAGAACCTCGGTACCGAGCGCCACCACAAGGCCTACGTGCGCCGCCTCATCGACCTGGACCTGCTCGGCTGTTTCGCGATGACCGAGACCGGCCACGGCAGTGACGTGCAATCACTGGAGACCACCGCCACCTACGACCCGGCGACGCAGGAATTCATCATCCACTCCCCGACCCCGACCGCCCGCAAGGACTACATCGGTGGCGCGGCCGAGACCGCCAGGGTCGCCGCGGTTTTCGCGCAGCTGATCACCCCGGACGGCGAAGGCCACGGGGTGCACTGCCTGGTGGTGCCGATCCGCGACGACATGGGCAACGACCTTCCGGGCGTGACGACGTCGGACTGCCACTACAAGGGCGGGCTCCCCGGTGTCGACAACGGCCGCATCGTGTTCGACCAGGTCCGGGTCCCGCGGGAGAACCTGCTGAACCGCTACGCCGACGTCGCCCCCGACGGCACCTACACCTCACCGATCGAGAATCCCGGTCGCCGCTTCTTCACGATGCTCGGCACCCTGATCCGCGGTCGTGTCACCGTCGGCGGCAGCGCGGCGGCCGCCGCCCGGGTCGCCCTCGACATCGCCACCCGATATGCGTTGGAGCGCAGGCAGTTCGAGGCACCGAAGAGCACCGACGAGGTGCTGATCATGGACTACCTGGTACACCAGCGCCGGCTGCTGCCGCTGATCGCGGAGTCCTACGCGCTGCAGTTCGCCCAGAACGAACTCGTGGCCAAATGCCATGAGCTGCAGACGTCGGACAATCCCGACGCCGAGGAGCAGCGCGAACTGGAGGCCCGTGCGGCCGGCCTGAAGGCCACCAACACCTGGCATGCCAGCCACGCCATCCAGGAGGCCCGCGAAGCCTGCGGCGGCGCAGGCTATCTCGCCGAGAACCGGCTGATCGCGCTGCGGGCCGACACCGACGTGTTCACCACCTTCGAGGGCGACAACCACGTCCTGACCCAACTGGTCGCCAAGGAACTGCTCACCGCCTACGCCGACGACGTCAAGGGCATGAGCCCGGTCGAATGGGTGCGGTTCGCGGCGAACTACGCCGGCGAGCGGGTGCTCAAGCGCACCGCGGCGGAGACCATCATCCAGACCATCCTCGACACCCGGCAGGACAACGAGGAGGAAGGCAGCCTGTTCAACCGCGGCACCCAGGTCAAGATGTTCGAGGACCGCGAGCAGTACATGCTGGCCTCGGTGGCGCGCCGGCTGCAGGCCAAGGCCAAAGAGATGTCAGCCTTCGACGCGTTCAACAGCGTGCAGGACCACGTGCTGCACGCCGCCCAGGCGCACATCGACCGGGTTGTGCTGGAGGCGTTCGTCGCAGGCATCGACTCCTGCGAGGACGAGACGGCACGGGAACTGCTCAACGATGTGTGCGATCTGTACGCGCTGTCGGTGATCGAGGGCGACAAGGCCTGGTTCATCGAGCACCGGTTCCTGTCGACCGAACGCGCCAAGGCCGTGACGCGCGGTATCAACGAGCGCTGCCGCTCGCTGCGGCCGCACGTCGAAACCCTCGTCGACGGGTTCGGGATCCCCGAGCAGCTGCGCTACGCGGCGATGCTCGACCCCGACGAGCTGGTCAACGGCTGACGCGCTAGGGCTTCGGAATCGGGTCGACGGCTTGCAATTTGCCGTCGTCCCCGATCCGGAACCGCACGGTGGCGATACCGGTCGGCGATGTCGGCGAATCATGGCCCTGCTGCCACTGGTAGTTCACCACCACCGAGTCGTCGGCGTTGGTGACCACGTTGATGTAGGGCCGGGGCTCGGGGGTGGCCGGGCCGAGCGGGGTCTGCCGGTCGAAGAACAGCAGTTGCCCGGGACTGTTGGGCTGGGGATCGGTCTGGCCCACCTGCACCCAGTACAGCCGGCAGTTCAGGGTGTGCCCGGTGCCGATCTGAGTCCACTGCCTGCCCGCTTCAGGAGCCGGCAGTTTGGCGATCTGGTCGGTGATCATGTCGGCGCTGGGACCATCGGTCGGTGCGCAGGTATCGGGCTTCGGCGGCGGCGCGGATGACGGTTTCCAGCCGCAACCAACCGCGAGGAGACCGATGAAGGCGACGATGGCGATCAGCCGTGGGTACACACCCCGAGGGTAGCGAATGAGGCCGTCTCACCGAGGGGGCTGACGGCGGCGCGTCGATAGGTGACACTGTTGTGCGATCCAACTCACGATCCGTTGGAAGACACCTCTCACCACCACTACCCCAAGGAGACACTGATGGCCTGGTTCCTCGCCATGGAAGGCCCCGCCAACAAGGCCGTGCTGTACCAACTGCAGGAATCAGTCAACGTCCAACAGATCGCCGAGGAGATGGCCAGTGCGGCCACCCTCGACCGCGCCGTACCCGTCCCGGCCGTGCTGCAGAACAACCGGCAACAGGTGACGGTGTACGTGCGGCCGGCGGCCTGGGGGGTGTGGACGTTCTACCAATTGTCCGATGAGGAGCGGAAAGCTCTCGCGTCGGCGTCCAATCCACTTGTGGAGGCGCTCACCCAGGCGGCCCGTCAGGCTCAGGCCCGGCCCCAGTCGTAAGGCTGGGGTCTTCGAGAACTTGCTCCCCCGGATGGACTCGAACCATCAACCGCCCGATTAACAGTCGGGAGCTCTGCCAATTGAGCTACAGGGGACTACCTTCCGCGGAAGCTCCGCGGCCGAGCGTTGACTCTAGCGTACGGACCGCCGTGCTCGCCAACTCGCTCCCGGAGGGGCGCGCCGGGGCGGCGGTGAGGCAGGATGGAGCACACATGACTGCCTGTCTGGGAGGGACACTGTGATCCGCTATGCCGCCGTGATCGCCGTCGGCTACGTGCTGGGCGCCAAGGCCGGGCGACGCCGCTATGAGCAGATCGCCAGCACCTACCGCGCGGTGACCGCGAACCCGGCCACCAAAGCGGTGATGGACGCCGGGCGGCGCAAGATCGCCAAGCGGGTGTCACCGGACCCGCAATTCCTCACCCTGACCCCCATAGACGCAGAAACGTCGGTGTTCTCCACGAAGGAGAGCACCGACGGTTCGGCGAAAACTCGCTGGTAGGGCTTAGCCGATCCCCTGGTTGATCGAGGTGCCGGGCAGCAGCGGACCGGTCACCACGCCGTTCTGCCCGACGCCGACCCACGGCGTTCCCACGTTGGCGGGCATGCCGTTGGAGTAAGACAGGCACTTGCCGTCGTCTTTGTTCCCGAACCAGGCCAGGCAGGCCGGAGCGGCCGTGACCTCGGAGCCCGGCGCCGAGGTCGCGAGGAACCCGGGGGCAGCCACTGCCGCGCCGGTGGCCAGTGCGAATGCGCCGACTGCGACGATGTGCCGCGTCTTCGTGCTGAACAGTGTCACCAGGTGTTACCTCTCGAATTCAGGTGCCCGACTGCGGCCACCCTATCGCGATGCGGGCGATCACGCAGTGAGGTCGTCGCCACTGGCCTGTTCGAGCAGGCTGCGCCGGTAGGATTCCATGGCCACCAGGTCACCGAACAGGGCGTGATATTCGTCCCCCTGTTCCACCGGTGACATGCGTTGCAGCTTCGACTTCACCTCGGCGATCTGCCGGCCTACCCACACTTCCTGCAGGCGGGCCAGCACGCTGCTGATGTAGCGCGGCAGGTGCTCATCGTCTTCGACGTTGATGGCCTCCACACCGAGCTCGTTGACCAGACCCGCTGCCGCCGGGGACGACGTCTGTTCGCGGACCGCCTCGATCCACTGCGCGCCGGATTGCCCCGCCGCCGTGCCGCCCGCCGCCTCGATCGCCGAGCGCACGGCGGTGTAACCGGGGTGGGTGAAGCTCTCCGCGGTCAGCGAGTCGAAGACGGGCCCCGCGATCGCCGGGTATTGCAGGCCGGCTTTCAGCGCCTCGCGCTGCGGCCACAGCGTCGGGTCGGTCGGGTCGGGACGGCCGATGTGTTCCGGTACCGGGGTCTGCCTGGATCTTGCCTGCGGCGCGCGGCGCGCGTTCTTGCGCCCGGCGCCGGCTTCCTCCCGTACCCGGCCGATCACCTGCGCGACGTTGTCCCAGCCGACCCAGCCGGCCAACTGGCGGGCGTACTCGTCGCGCAGCGTCGGGTCCTTGATCCGGGCGGCCATGGGCACACAGCGCCGAAGCGCGGCCACCCGGCCCTCGGCGCTGTCCAGGTCGTGCTCGGCCAGCGCGCTACGAATCACGAACTCGAACAACGGAGTTCGACGCGCCACCAGATCACGTACGGCGCCGTCCCCGGAACGCAGCCGCAGATCGCACGGGTCCATGCCGTCGGGAGCCACCGCCACGAACGACTGACCGGACAGGTTCTGCTCGCCCTCGAAGGCCTTCACCGCGGCAGCCTGTCCGGCGGCATCACCGTCGAACACGTAGATCAACTCGCCGCGGAAGAAGTTGTCGTCCATCATCAGTCGGCGCAGCATCGACAGGTGCTGCTCACCGAACGCGGTGCCGCACGAGGCCACCGCGGTGGTCACCCCGGCCAGGTGCATCGCCATCACATCGGTGTAGCCCTCGACGACGACGGCCTGATGCCCCTTGGCGATGTCCCGTTTGGCTCGGTCCAGCCCGAACAGCACCTGCGACTTCTTGTACAGCACGGTCTCGGGGGTGTTGACGTACTTGGCCTGGTTCTGGTCGTCGTCAAACAGCCGGCGCGCACCGAACCCGATGGTCTCACCCGAGGACACCCGGATCGGCCACAGCAGCCTGCGGTGGAACCGGTCCATCGGCCCGCGTTTGCCCTCGCGGCTCAGCCCGGCGGCCTCCAGCTCCTTGAACTCAAAGCCCTTGCGCAACAAGTGCTTTGTCAGCTTGTCCCAGCCCGACGGGGCGAAACCGCAGCCGAACTGGGCGGCCGCGGCGGCGTCGAAGTTGCGCTCGGTCAGGTACTTGCGCGCCTCGGCGGCCTCCTCGGAGCCCAACGCCTCGGCGTAGAACTCCTGGGCAGCGGCGTTGGCGGCCAACAACCGGCTGCGGCTGCCGCGATCCCGCTGGACATTGGTGGTCGACGCGCCGGTGTAGGTGACGGTGTAGCCGACCCGGTCGGCCAGCAACTCCACCGCCTCGACGAAGCTGACGTGCTCGATCTTCTGGATGAAGGCGTAGACGTCACCGCCCTCGCCACAGCCGAAGCAGTGGAAGTGGCCATGATTCGGCCGCACGTGGAACGACGGCGACTTCTCGTCGTGGAACGGGCACAGACCCTTCATCGAGTCGGCCCCGGCCCGCCTCAGCTGGACGTAGTCACCGACCACATCCTCGATCCGGACCTTCTCACGGATGGCCGCGATATCGCGATCAGGAATCCGGCCGGCCACCGGCATAGTCTATGCGCGCGCGGAAGACGCGTTTACCGGGTTTGCCCGAGGGCTGGAGAATGGTGCACGTGACCGGAGGCGTCGTCGAACACCGGGGACGCCGGGTGGCCTATGCGGAATACGGCCCCGCCGAGGGCACGCCGGTGTTGTTCATCGCCGGTGCCGGCTGCGGCAGGCGGATGTCGTTCGCGGGTGAGCAGCTCGACGACTACGGAGTTCGCCTGATATCGGTGGATCGTCCGGGGCTCGGTCTGTCCGACCCCGATCCCACGAAGACTCTCGACAGCGTGGGTGCGGATTTCGCCGCGGTGATCGACTGCGTCGCCGGACGCCCTGTACCCGTGGTGGCCAACTCGCAGGGAGCGCCGTTCGGCCTGGCACTGGCCACCACCGGACGGGCCTCTCGGCTCGTGCTGGCATCCCCGATCGACGACCTGGGCTGCCCGTCGGTTGCCGCCTTGTTGCCGCCCGCGCACCGCGAATTTGTGAGCGCGATCGCGGCAGACCCTGACGGCGCGATGCAGGATCTGTCCGCCTACAGCGCCGGTGCACTCTTCGACATGATCATGGCGGACTATCCGCCGTCTGACCGCGTCGTCTACGACGACCCGGGTTTTCGCACGATGTTGCGCACCGCGCTGGCCGACGGTTTCGCCCAGGGCGCGGCCGGATATGCCCGCGACACCGTGCTCGCCACGTCGCCCTGGCCGGTTCACCTGACCAGGCCCGGGGTCGAGACACACGTGGTGTTCGGCGGCGACGACAGCGTGCACTCACCCGACCGCGGCGCGACCCTGGCAGGCCGCATCGACGGTGCGACCCGCACCGTAGTCGACGGCGTGGGTGGTGCGTTGCTGTGGGCACGCCCGGAGGTGATCGTGAGCCGGCTCGGGGTACCTGGAACGTGACTCCGGGCTATCCCAACGGGCGGGGTGACCGCGCCTCGTGCACCCGTTCCAGCCGGCTCTCGGTGTAGGACGCGATCTGATCGACCACCACCCGCAACCGGGCGCCGTCGTCGGCGGCGCGGTCGAACTCGGGGGCGAACTGTGGGTCGAGGCTGCCCGGGGCCTGCGCCCACAACGCGAGCGCGACCTCGTGGATCAGCGTGCGCTGATCGGCCTGGATCTGCAGGTGCCGGTGATCGGACATGATGAACTGCAGCGCCAGCATCTTGAGCAGCACCACCTCGGCGCGCACCAACGGCGGCACCTCGAGCTGGGCGTCAAACCGTCGCAGCGGCCGGGCACCCGCCACCGCCCGGGTCTGGGTGATCGCGGCGTTGGCGAAGCGCCCGACCAGTTCACTGGTCATGGTCTTCAGCGCGACCGAGGCCGCCAGGGTTCCGTCGTACTTCCCCACCGCGGCCACCACGGGCACCTGCGAGAGCCGCTCGGCGGCGGCCAGCAGATCGTCATGGCTGACGCTCGGAAAAGACTTGGCGCCCAGTACCGCCAGCGACCCCGCCTCGTCAGGATCGCCCAGTACCCGCAGGTCGATGCGCCCGGAGATGACGCCGTCCTCGACGTCGTGCACGGAGTAGGCGACGTCGTCGGCCCAATCCATCACCTGGGCCTCCAGGCACGGCCGCTCGGCCGGGGCGCCCGCCCGCATCCACGCGGCGGCCTCGGCGTCGTCGTCGTAGAAGCCGTACTTGCGCCGCGTGCCGAAGCTGGGCCACGGATACTTCCCCACCGCGTCCAGCGCCGCCCTGGTCAGGTTGAGCCCCGCCGAACGCCCCTGTTCGTCAAGAACTTTGGGCTCCAGCCTGGTCAGGATTCGGAAGTTCTGGGCATTGCCCTCGAACCCGCCGAACGGTTTGGCGATCTCGTCGAGCGCCCGCTCGCCGTTGTGTCCGTAGGGCGGGTGCCCGATGTCGTGTGCCAGGCCGGCCAGGTCGACCAGGTCCGGATCGCAACCCAGCCCGATCGCCATCCCCCGCCCGATCTGGGCCACCTCGAGCGAATGGGTGAGCCTGGTCCGCGGGGTGTCGCCATGCCGCGGCCCGACCACCTGGGTCTTGTCGGCCAGCCGCCGCAGCGCCGCGCTGTGCAGCACGCGCGCCCGGTCGCGGGCGAAGTCGGTGCGGTGCTCGGTGTCGGTTCCGGGCAGCGCAGCACCCTTCGGCGACTCGACCACCAGACGTTGCCGGTCGAAGTCGTCGTACCAGGACTGCGTATCCGCGTTCACCGACGCACAGTCTGCCAGGAACCGACGCGCCGACCCGGCAGCGCATTAGATTGACGGTCATGCGTATCGCCCGTGTGCTCTCGATGCTGCTCGCGATCCTGATCACCGGTCTGCTGGCCGCCCCCGGCACCGCCGCCGAACCGCCGTTGCGACTGGCCACGCAGCTCGTCGACAACGCGGGGGTGCTGTCACCGCCCCAGCGGGCCAATGTGCAACGGGCCCTCGACCAGCTCTACGACACCAAACGCATTCAGCTGTGGGTGGTCTTCGTCGAGGACTTCGCCGGGAAGAACCAGTCGGGCTGGGCCTCGGACACCATCCGGCTCAGCGATCTGGGTGATGACGACGCACTGCTCGCCGTGGCCACCAAGGACCGGGCGTATTCCTTCCAGGTGCCGGATACGGTCCGGGGCGGCAACGCCCGGGCCAACGACATCCGGCTCGACAGCATCGAACCCGCACTGCACCGCGAAGACTGGGCCGGCGCGGCGATCGCGGCCGCCAACGGGCTGAAGTCCGAACCTGCCACCAATCCGGTTGCCACGCCGGGCGTGTCATGGCCGGCCATGTTGATCGGTCTCGGCGTGGTGCTGGTGCTGTTCGGGCTGGTGTGGTGGTGGGCCCGGCGGCGGCGGGCCAAGCGCCGCCAGGCCGAGTTCGAGGCCGCCAAACGCGTGGACCCCACCGACGCCGACGCGCTGGCCGCGGTGCCGCTGGAGGCGCTCGACGAGCTGTCCCGCTCGATCGTGGTCGACGTCGACAACGCGGTCCGCACCAGCGAGGCCGAGCTCGAACTGGCCGTCGAAGAATTCGGCGCCAATCGCACCCAACCGTTCACCGCGGCCCTGGCCAACGCGAAAACCGCGCTGGCCCAAGCCTTCACCGTGCGCCAGACGCTGGACGACGATGCTCCCGAGACACCACTGCAGCAGCGCCATTTGCTGACCCAGGTGGTGGTGTCGGCGGCCCGGGCCGACCGCGAGCTGGAAGCCCAGAGTCAGGCCTTCGAGCAGTTGCGGGATCTGGTGATCAATGCCCCGGCCCGGCTCGACACCATGACCCAACAGATGGTCGACCTGACCGCCCGCATCGATCCCGCCCGCCAGACCCTGGACACCCTGCACACCCAGTTCGACGCCACCGCACTGAGTTCGGTGGCGACCAATGTGGACGCCGCCAAGGAACGGCTGGCGTTCGCGGACCGGAACATCACCACCGCGCGTGGCCTGGTGTCCCGGCCGGCGACCGACCAGACCGCCCTGGTGGACGCGGTGCGCTCGGCCGAATCCGCGCTCGATCAGACCCGGACCCTGCTCGACGCCGTCGACAGCGCGGCCTCCGACATCAACCGGGCACTGGCCGGGCTGCCCGCGGCGATTGCCGACATCCAGGCGGGTATCGATCAGGCGAATTCACTACTGGCGCAATCCGGTACCCCGCAGGCCGACCGGCTGAGCGTGGCTCGTGATGCCGCCAAACAGGCCGCCGACGAGGCGGCCACGAACGGCAAGGCCGACCCGCTGGGCACGTTCACCCGGCTGACCAAGGCCGACGCCGACCTGGATCAGCTGCTGGCCAGCGTGCACGAACAGCAGGAGGCTGCCGCGCGGCTGGCCCGGGCCCTGGAGCAGGCCCTGTTCACCGCGCAGTCACGGATCAAGGCGGTGTCGGACTTCATCGAGACCCGCCGGGGCAGCATCGGCCCCGAGGCCCGCACCCGGTTGGCCGAGGCGCAGCGTCAACTGCAGGCCGCCGAGGCCAAGCGGGCCGCGAACCCGACCGAGGCCGTCGCGCACGCCAACGGCGCGTCGACGCTGGCCGCGCAGGCACAGGGCCTGGCCAATGACGATGTGCGGGCCGCGCAGCGCTCCTACACCTCGCAGTACGGCGGTGGCGGCGGCTCCGACATGGGTGCGGTGCTCGGCGGCATCCTGATCGGCAACATCCTGCGCGGCGGCGGCGGCTTCGGTGGCGGCTTCGGCGGCGGGTACGGCGGCAGCTGGGGCGGTGGCCGCGGCATGGGCCGGCCGACGTCCTACGGCGGCGCCTCCCATTCGTCGGGTCGCAGCTACAGCGGCGGCGGCGGGCGCTTCTAACCGGATTGTTCGGTCAGGCTGACCTGCCCCCGTGGCACGGCCGTACCGTCCTTGCGCCGGAATCCGATTCCGACGGGTTCACCAGTGGCCGTTTCGACGAACCGGTACTGACTGCTGTGTGGACGAGCTCGATGAACGTGGCCCCACTGCCCGATCGCCGCGAGCACCGAGACGAGCTCGTGCCCGGCGTCGGTGAGCACGTAACGGCTGCGGGTGCGGTCGCCGGGTTCCTGGTAGTCGACGACCTGCAGAATGCCGGCGTCGACCAGTTCGGACAGCCGGGCACTCAGGACGTCCGACGCGACACCGAGCCGTTGGCGGAACTCCGAGAACCGCGACCGGCCTAGCAGCGCTTCGCGGATGATCAAGATTGCCCACCGCTGTCCGAGCACCGACATCGTGCGGGCGATCGGGCAGGCGTCGTCGGACCACGGATCACTGCGCATGCAAGAATTCTATCTGAGTTGGGAATACCAACCCAGCAGGTCGACCTTGACGTAGGTGAGATTCGCGCAGTCAACCGAGTTCGAAGGAGAAACGAATGTCCCGACAGATCCAGGGTGCAACAGCGGTGGTCACCGGCGGCCAGAAAGGGCTGGGCAAGGCGATCGTGGACGAACTCCTCGCCCGCGGCGCCGCCAAGGTCTATGCCACCAGCCGACGCCCCGAGCCCAGCACCGACCCCAGGGTGGTTGCCGTCGAAGCCGAGGTCACCGACGATGACTCTGTCGCCCAGCTGGCCGCACTGGCCGGCGATGCCACCATCGTCGTGAACAACGCAGGCGTAACCGGCGGAAAGTCACTGCTGCACAGCGACTTCGACGAAATCCGTTCCGTATTCGAGACCAACCTGTTCGGTCCATTACATGTGACGAGGGCGTTCGCCCCCCAGCTGGCCGGGGGCACGTTTGTCAACGTCGCTTCGGTGCTGTCCTGGCTGCCCGGCTTCGGCGCCTACGGGTCGTCGAAGGCGGCACTGTGGTCGGCGACGAACTCGCTCCGAGCTGAGCTGAGCGCGCAGGGCACCAATGTGATCGGGGTGTATCTCGGCTACACCGACACGTCGATGGTCGCCGACCTGGACGTCCCCAAGAACGATCCGGCCGACGTGGCCCGTCAGATCGTAGACGGTATCGAGACGGGGGCCGCCGAGGTACTCGCCGACGAACTCACCCGCCAGGCCCGGACAACCGTCTTCGCCTGATCCGCCAAACACCCGAGGAGAGTGGACATGTCGACCTATCGAGCCTATCAGGTAACCGGACAACGGCAGTTCGATCTGGTCGAACGCGAACTCGTTCCGCCGCCGTACGGCCAGGTGCGCGTGCGCGTGCTCAGCTGCGGGGTGTGCCACAGCGACGTGCTGGCGGTCGAAGGCCAGCGGCCCGCACCGGAACAACCGGTGGTACCCGGACACGAAATCGTCGGTGTGGTCGACGCGATCGGCGACGGAGTCCGCGCCTGGAAACCCGGCGACCGCGTAGGTATCGGATTCCTCGGCGGCCAGTGCAACGAGTGCGAGTTCTGCCGCCGTGGCGATTTCGTGAACTGCACCGACCAACCCAAGCCCGGCACCACCGAGGACGGCGGCTACGCGGAGGTGGTGTACGCCCGGGCATCGGGTCTGGTCCGGGTGCCCGAGACACTGACGCCGACCACCGCCGCTCCCCTGCTGTGCGCCGGGGTGACAGTGTTCAACGCACTGCGCGCCACCGCCGCCCCATCCGGGGCGCTGGTCGCCGTCCAGGGCATCGGCGGGCTCGGTCACCTCGGAGTGCAGTACGCCAAGAAGCTCGGATACCGCGTCGCGGCCATCGCCCGCGGCGCCGAGAAATCCGAACTGGCAACGGCATTGGGCGCCGACCACTACATCGACAGCGCGGCTGCCGACCCCGGCGCCGCACTCAACGCGCTCGGCGGAGCCACCGCGGCCATCGCGACCGCAGCCAGCGGAGCTTCGATGAGCCCCCTGGTCGCGGGGTTACGTCCACGCGGGCAGCTCATCGTCGTCGGGGTAGCGCCGGATCCCATCGCGGTCAACACGGCCGATCCGATCCTCGGTGGTCGCAGCATCGTCGGCAGCCTGACCGGCTCGGCGATCGACAACGAAGACAACCTGGCGTTCAGCGTGGCCCATGGCATCTCACCGATGGTCGAGGTGATGCCGTTCGAGGAAGCGCCGGGAGCCTACGAGCGGATGATGTCGGGGCAGGCCCGGTTCCGGGTGGTGCTCGACATCGCGGGGACCACCCGGTGACGCGTGCAGGGCGTGTCAGCAGCCCTTGAGCCGCACCGCCAGGTAGTCCGATACCTTGTCCAGCGCGATCCGCTCCTGGGTCATCGCGTCACGCTCACGGATGGTGACCGCGTTGTCCTCCAGGGTGTCGAAATCGACTGTCACGCAATACGGCGTGCCGATCTCGTCCTGGCGGCGGTAGCGGCGGCCGATCGCACCGGCATCGTCGAACTCGACGTTCCAGTTCTTGCGCAGTTCGGCGGCCAGGTCGCGGGCCTTGGGTGACAGATCCGCATTGCGCGACAGCGGCAGCACGGCGGCCTTGACCGGGGCCAGGCGCGGGTCGAGCTTGAGCACGGTGCGCTTGTCCACCCCGCCCTTGGCGTTCGGAGCCTCGTCCTCGGTGTAGGAATCGACCAGGAACGCCATCAGGGAGCGGGTCAGGCCGGCCGCGGGCTCGATCACGTACGGCACGTACCGGGTGTCGGCACCCTGATCGTAGAACGACAGATCGACACCGGAATGCTTTGCGTGCGTAGACAAGTCGAAGTTCGTGCGGTTGGCGATGCCTTCCAGCTCACCCCACGGGTTGCCGGCGAAACCGAACTTGTACTCGATGTCGACGGTGCCGTCGGAGTAGTGCGACAACTTCTCCTTGGGATGGTCGTACAGGCGCAGGTTGTCCCGGTTGATACCGAGGTCGACGTACCACTGCAGGCGCGTCTCGATCCAGTACTTGTGCCACTCGCCGGCCGTCGACGGCTCGACGAAGAACTCCATCTCCATCTGCTCGAACTCGCGCGTGCGGAAGATGAAGTTGCCCGGGGTGATCTCGTTGCGGAAGCTCTTGCCGATCTGGCCGATGCCGAACGGCGGCTTCTTGCGCGCGGTGGTGACCACGTTGGCGAAGTTGACGAAGATGCCCTGGGCGGTCTCCGGGCGCAGGTAGTGCAGCCCCTCCTCGGACTCGATCGGGCCGAGGTAGGTCTTGAGCATCATGTTGAAGTCGCGCGGCTCGGTCCACTGCCCCTTGGTGCCGCAGTCGGGGCAGACGATCTCGTCCATCGGCACCGAGTCCGGGTCATCGAGACCCTTCTTGGTCGCGTACGCCTCCTGCATGTGGTCCTGACGGTGGCGCTTGTGGCAGTTCAGGCACTCCACGAGCGGGTCGTTGAACACGTCGACGTGACCGGAGGCCACCCACACCTGGCGCGGCAGGATGATCGCGGAGTCCAGGCCGACGACATCATCGCGGGACGTCACGACCGACCGCCACCACTGCCGCTTGATGTTCTCCTTGAGCTCGACACCGAGCGGCCCGTAATCCCACGCGGACTTGGTACCGCCGTAGATCTCACCGGACTGGAATACCAGGCCACGGCGTTTCGCCAAGTTCGCAACGGTGTCGATGATGGATGCCACGGTGCATCAGAGTAGCGAGTGACCGGGCAAAACCCCGAACCCGCGTGAACCACCACCGCGCCGGGCGTGCGCTCACGGCGGATTTGGCCCCGCAGCGCCGCCTCGGCGGCACGGTCGGCGCCGCGCGCGCACACTCGCCGGCCGAATCGGTTGACATGCAACATCGCGCATGTATCCTGGCCCGTAATGAAAACGATTTCCAATTTCGCGGACAATCAGCACGACGACGCGCGTGGGCACAACGGTGCCCCGGCGGCCGAGATGCCCTCGCGCGAGGTCCTCGATACCGCGGGCGAACTGCTGCGTGCGCTGGCCGCGCCGTTGCGGATCGCGATCGTCCTGCAACTGCAGCAGTCCGCGCGCTGCGTGCACGAGCTGGTCGATGCCCTCGCCGTGCCGCAGCCATTGGTGAGCCAGCACCTGCGGATCCTCAAACAGGCGGGAGTGGTGGCCAGCGAGCGTGCCGGCCGCGAGGTGCTCTACCACCTGGTCGACCACCATCTGGCGCACATCGTCGCCGATGCAGTAGCCCACGCCGCCGAGGAACCGCGGTGACGGGCGCGGTCCGGTCCACCCGGCAGCGGGCAGCCATCGCCGACCTGCTCAACGAGACCGACGGATTCCGCTCAGCCCAGGAGCTGCACGACGAGCTGCGCCGTCGCGGCGAGGGCATCGGCCTGACCACGGTGTACCGCACGCTGCAGGCGATGGCCACCGCAGGCAGTGTCGACACGTTGCGCACCGACACCGGCGAGTCGGTGTACCGGCGCTGCTCGGAGGACCATCACCACCACCTGGTGTGCCGGGCCTGTGGCGCGACGGTCGAGATTTCCGGCGGCCAGGTCGAGACCTGGGCCGCCGACGTTGCCCGTGAGCACGGGTTCTCCGATGTGAGCCACACGATCGAGATCTTCGGGATGTGCGGCGCGTGCGCCGGGGTGGCCGACTGACCGGCTAAACCCGATCGCGTACCAGCGCGAGCACGGTGTGTTCGGTGAGGGGCGCCAGCGGGACGTCGCCGGGCTCGCCGACGTCGATCCACCTCATCTCGGCGATCTCGGCCTGCGGCCGCGGATCGCCGTCCAAGCGCACCGAGTAGAGCCACGCGTCGACGTCGTGGCCCGGCTCGTTGGCGGCCGGCGCACGGTGCCGGCCGAGCTCGTCGGCGGCCGCACGATCGAATCCGACGCCCAGTTCCTCGCGAACCTCACGGACCAGTGCCTCGATCGGCTGCTCCCCCGGCTCGATCTTTCCGCCCGGCTGCATGAACGCCGACGTGCCGCGCTTGCGGACCACGAGCAGGCGATTCCGCTCGTCGAGCACCACCGCCGCGACGATGCGAATGGTGGTCACGACATCAGGTCCCGGCGCACATCGGCACCGGTGGCCAACACCATGAGAATCAGCGTGCGCAACGCGTCGTCGGTGAGTCCGGCCGCCGGGAAGTTGTAGCGCAGCATCACGTCGGCGACCTTCTTGGCCGGCCGTTTGCGCGCCGCGGACTTGGCGGTGGCGCCGTTCGTCGGTGTCTCGACCAGCTTCTCCACCAACACCACCGTGCCCAGCATGGTCTTGCTGGCATGGTCGGACACCCGCTCGCGAATCTTGTTGTTCAGCGGCAGATCCCACGCCAACGGCTGGGTCAGCGAGACCATCTCGAGGTCTTCGGCGATCGCGACCACCCGCACCGAGGCCACCGAACCGTCGACCGTGACGGTCAGCGCACCGTCGGGTTCCTCGACGACGGACATCACCTCGCTGAGCGCCGAGGACAACTGCTGCAGGAGGCCGGGCATGTCAGGCCCTTCCGAAGCGGCGGTTGCGGTTCACGTACTCCTCGCAGGCCGCCCAGAGGTCACGCCGGTCGTAATCCGGCCACAGCTTGTCCTGGAACACGAACTCGGCATACGCGGCCTGCCACAGCAGGAAGTTGCTGGCCCGCTGCTCCCCCGATGTCCGGATGAACAGGTCCACGTCGGGGATGTCGGGGCGGTGCAGACGTTTGGCGAATGACGCCTCACTGATCCGGCTCGGGTTGATCTTGCCCTCGACGGCCTCCTCGGCCAGTGCCTGCGCGGCCTCGACGATCTCGGTGCGCCCGCCGTAGTTCACGCAGTAGTTGACCGTGATGACGTCGTTGCCGACCGTCATCTCCTCGGCGATGTCGAACTCCTTGATGACGCTTCGCCACATCTTCGGCCGCGACCCCACCCACCGCATGTTCACGCCCATGGCGTTCAGGTTCTCGCGGCGGCGGCGCACCACCTCGCGGTTGAACCCCATCAGGAACCGGACTTCCTCGGCGCTGCGTTTCCAGTTCTCGGTGGAAAAGGCGTACACGCTCAGGTGTTTGATGCCGAGCTCGATGGCGCCGCAGGTGATGTCGATCAGCACCGCCTCGCCCATCTTGTGCCCCTCGGTGCGGCCCAGGCCGCGCTGGGTGGCCCACCGGCCGTTGCCGTCCATCACCACGGCGACGTGATTGGGTACCTGATCGGCCGGAATCCGGGGCGCGACCGCCTTGGAGGTGTGCTGGGGTGGGCGGGCGAAGCGGCCGTTGGTGCCGGCCGGGATCTCCGGGAAGACGACGGGCCAGGTCGAGGTGTCCGGGAAGACCGGATAATCCTCAGGCGCCGGGGGCAGCTGTGGGTAGGTGGTCTTGCCCCGCTTCCCGTCCTTCGTCAAAGCCATGGGGCATATCCTGCCTGACCAGCGTCGCGCGCTGTTCGGCGACCGTCCGATCGATCCGGTATACCCGCTCGACCAGAGGCAATGTCCGCAGCTGGCGTTCCAGGTGCCACTGCAGGTGCGCCGCGATCAGCCCGCTGGCCTGGCTGCGATGCCCCGACGCGGATGCCTCGGCGTACTCCCAGTCGCCCTCGTGCAGGGCTGCCATCAGTTCCAGCACAGGCTGCGGCGGGGTGCTGGATCCACTGGGCCGACAGTGCACGCACACGCTGCCGCCGGCGGCGACGTGAAATGCCCGATGCGGGCCCGGGGCGGCGCACCGGGCGCATTCGGTCAGTGCCGGCGCCCACCCGGCGATCGTCATGGCCCGCAACAGATAGGAATCGAGGATCAGCTCACGGGCGCGCCGGCCATCGGCGATCGCCCGCAACGCGGCCACCGTGAGCCGGTGCAGATCGGGCATCGGCGCCCGCTCCTCCCCGGCCAGCCGCTCGGCGGTTTCCAGCATCGCGCAGGCGCTGGTGTAGCGGCCGTAGTCACTGACGATGTCGGCGGCGAACGCATCGATGGCCTGCACCTGGGTGACGATGTCGAGATTGCGCCCCGGATGCAGCTGGACGTCGATGTGGGCAAACGGCTCCAACCGCGCGCCGAACTTACTGCGGGTACGCCGAACACCCTTGGCCACCGCGCGCACCAACCCGTGGTCGCGGGTGAGCAGGGTGACGATCCGGTCGGCCTCGCCGAGCTTGTGCTGGCGCAGCACCACCGCCCGGTCCCGGTACAGCCGCATCGTGACAGTGTCGCACCATGGCCGGACAGGTTCCGTTACGCACCGCCGATATTCTCGAAAGTGATGGCCAAATCTGCGACTTCCGACTCGACCACACCCACTTTCCCCACCCTGACCAATCAGCTCTACCAACTCGCCAGCGGCTCGACCACTTCTGACGAACTGGTACGCCAGTCCCTCCACGCCATCACCGCGAGCCAGTCCACCCTCAACGCGTTCCGCGTCGTCCTCACCGAGCAGGCGCTGGCCGACGCCGCGAAGGCCGACCAGATTCGCGCGGCCGGCAAACACCTGCCGCTGCTGGGCATTCCGATCGCGGTCAAGGACGACGTCGACGTCGCCGGGGTGCCCACCCGGTTCGGCACCGAGGGCGACGCCCGGATCGCCACGGCCGACGCCGAGGTGGTGCGCCGCCTGCGGGCCGCCGGCGCGGTGATCGTCGGCAAGACGAACACGTGCGAGCTCGGCCAGTGGCCGTTCACCGGCGGGCCCGGATTCGGGCACACCCGCAACCCCTGGTCGCGCAAGCACAGCCCGGGCGGATCTTCGGGCGGAAGCGCGGCAGCGGTGGCCGCCGGCCTGGTGACCGCGGCCATCGGATCCGACGGCGCGGGCAGTGTCCGCATCCCGGCGGCGTGGACGCATCTCGTCGGGATCAAGCCGCAGCGCGGACGCATCTCCACCTGGCCGCTGCCGGAGGCGTTCAACGGCATCACCGTCAACGGCGTGTTGGCCCGCACCGTCACCGACGCGGCCCTGGTGCTCGACGCCGCATCCGGCAACGCCGAGGGCGATCTGCACAAGCCCGCGCCGGTGCAAATCGCCGAGCACGTCGGCCGCGCCCCCGGACCGCTGCGGGTGGCCATGTCGACGAAGTTCCCGTTCACCGGGTTCCCGGCCAAGCTGCATCCCGAGATCCGCGAGGCGGTGCAGAACGTCGGCCATCAACTCGAGCAGCTGGGACACACCGTGGTGACCAAGGACCCGAACTACAGCCTGCGGATGTCGTGGGACTTCCTGGCCCGCTCCACCGCGGGCCTGCTCGAGTGGGCCGAGCGGCTCGGCGATGTGCCGTACGACGAGCGCACCGCGGTCAACATGAGGATCGGCCGCCTGCTGTCGCAGGACGTGCTGCGTAAGGCCCGCGCGCACGAGGCCGCCGTGCAGCGCCGTATCTCCTGGATCTTCAACCTCGTCGACGTCATCATCGCCCCGACCACCGCTCAACCGCCGCCGCTCACACACGAATTCGACCGCCGCGGGTGGTCTGCCACCGAACGCACGTCGATCGCGGCCTGCCCGGTGACCTGGCCGTGGAACCTGGTGGGCTGGCCGTCGATCAACGTGCCCGCCGGCTTCACCTCTGACGGGCTGCCGATCGGCGTGCAACTGATGGGGCCGGCCGACAGTGAGCCGCTGTTGATTTCACTGGCCGCCGAGTTGGAGGCGATCACCGGGTGGGCCGCCAAGCAGCCCGAGATCTGGTGGACCGCCCCGTCACAGACCGATGCGTCCCAGGCGGCCGCCGCGATCAACGCGCTGGAGCGGTAGCCGACCTGCCGACCGGACCCCGGCGATCGATCGGGTGCCGGGTGACGTCAGAACCCGAGCCGGCCCAACTGCTTGGGATCGCGCTGCCAGTTCTTGGCGATCTTGACCCGCAGATCGAGATAAACCTTTGTACCGAGCAGCTTTTCGATCTGTGTGCGGGCGGCGGTGCCGACCTCGCGCAGACGCGCGCCACCCTTGCCGATCACGATGCCCTTCTGGCTGTCGCGTTCGACGAACAGGATGGCGTGCACGTCGATCAGAGGGTTGTCGTCTTCGCGTCCCGGTCTTTCCGAGACCTCTTCGATGACCACGGCCAGCGAGTGCGGCAATTCGTCGCGCACGCCTTCCAGCGCGGCCTCACGGATGAGCTCGGCCATCAGTACTTCCTCGGGCTCATCGGTGAGCTCACCGTCGGGGTAATACGCGGGCCCCGGCGGCAGTTTGGAGACGAGGACATCGGTGAGCACATCGAGCTGTTCGCCCGCGGTGGCCGAGACCGGAACGATGTCGGCATCGGGCCCCAGGAGTTCACTGACGGCCATCAGCTGTTCGGCCACGCGATCCTTGGGCACCTTGTCGATCTTGGTGACGACGGCGATCAGCGTGGTCTTGGGCGCCACCGCGCGGATCTGCTGATAGATCCAGCGATCGCCAGGGCCGATGCGTTCATCGGCCGGGATGCACAGGCCGATCACGTCCACCTCGGAATAGGTGTCCTTGACCAGGTCGTTGAGCCGCTGCCCGAGCAGGGTGCGCGGCCGGTGCAGGCCGGGGGTGTCGACCAGGATGATCTGGAACTCGTCGCGATGCACGATGCCGCGGATGGTGTGGCGCGTGGTCTGCGGCCGGTTCGAGGTGATCGCGACCTTCTGCCCCACCAGTGCGTTGGTCAGCGTCGACTTGCCGGTGTTGGGCCGGCCGACGAAACAGACGAAGCCGGAACGGAATTCACTCATACCGGGTTTCCTGCCCGGTCGGTGACGATCACCGTGGCGCCGGCCGACAGTTCCCGCACCGCGGCGACGCCGGCGTCGTCGGCTCCCCCGCCGACCAGTACCGCCGCCTCGATGCCGGTGGCACCGCTGGACACCGCCGCGGCCACCGCGGCCTGCAGAGCGGTCAACCGCAACGCCGCCAGCTCCACCGGGGCTCCGGCGTAGGTGCGGCCGTCCTGATCGCGCACCGCCGCGCCCGTGGACGCCTCGACGCGGCCCATCGCACCGCGCGCCAGCACCACCAGCTTGTTGTCCTCGGGATCGAGTTCACTCATCAGGGCCTTGTCCTCCTCGCGTGCGGGCAGCGTCTTGTCCTCCCGGCTCGACCGGGCCGACGAGCACCGTGCCGACCCGTACCCGCCCACGGTGGTCGGAACCGCCCTCGGCGCGCAATCTCAGGCCATCCCAGGTCACTTCGGCGCCGGGCAACGGCACCCGCCCCAACTCCAGTGCGACCAGGCCGCCGACGGTGTCGACGTCGAGATCCTCGTCGGCCTCCATCTCGTAGAGCTCGCAGAGGTCTTCGATGGGCAGCCGTGCCGACACTCGGTACCGGCGCTCCCCCAGCTCTTCGACCGGGGCCACCTCGTCGGTGTCGTACTCGTCGGCTATCTCGCCCACGATCTCCTCAAGCACGTCCTCGATGGTGACCAGCCCGGCGATGGCGCCGTATTCATCGACCAGCAACGCCATGTGGTTACGGTCGCGCTGCATCTCGTTGAGCAGTTCGTCCAGCGGTTTGGAGTCCGGCACGAACACTGCCGGACGCATCACCTGGGCGACGTTGGTGTCGCGTCCACCGTTGGTGGAGTAATAGGTCTGCTGGACAAGATCTTTGAGGTAAACCACACCGACGATGTCGTCGACGTTGTCGCCGATCACGGGGATGCGGGAATGCCCGCTGCGCACCGCCAATGACGTCGCCTGGCCGGCCGACTTGTCGGACTCGATCCACACCATCTCGGTGCGCGGCACCATGACCTCACGGGCCGGGGTGTCGCCGAGTTCGAAGACCGACTGGATCATCCGGCGTTCCTCGTCGGCCACCACACCGCGCTGCTGGGCCAGGTCGACGACCTCGCGCAGTTCGATCTCGGAGGCGAACGGGCCGTTGCGGAAACCGCGGCCGGGCGTGAGCGCGTTACCGATCAAGACCAGCAACCGGCTGATCGGGGTGAGCAGCACCGAAATGGCTTGCAGCGGCAGCGCCGAGAGCAGCGCGATCGAGTACGCGTTCTGCCTGCCGACCGTCCGCGGGCCGACACCGATGGCCACGAAGCTCGTCACCACCATGATCGCGGCCGAGGCCACCAGACCCCAGCCGACGCCGAGCAGCCCGTCGAGGAAGGACACCAACAGGACCGTGGCGCTGATCTCGCAAGTGATACGCAGCAGCACAACGAGATTGATGTAACGCGGGCGCTCTTCGACGACCCGGCCGAGCCGGGCGGCACCCGGACGTTCGTCCCGGGCCAGCTCCTCGATCCGCGCGATCGAGACCGTGGACAGCGCCGCGTCGATGGCAGCGAACAGGCCGCCGAACCCGACCAGCACCACGGCGCCGAGCAGCGGGAGTATGCCGTTCACGATTCGTCGAAGTATCGGGACTTGTCGAGCAGCCGCTGGTCTTTCTGACTCTGCCGGTCAGCGTGATACGACTCGACCTGATCGGCCACCCATGCCTCCAACAGCTGACGCTGAAGGGCGAACATCTCTTTTTCCTCGTCGGGCTCGGCGTGGTCGTAGCCCAGCAGGTGCAGCACGCCGTGCACGGTCAGCAGGGCCAACTCCTGGCCCAGCGAGTGCCCCGCCTTGGCGGCCTGCTGCTCGGCGAACTCGGGGCACAACACGATGTCGCCGAGCATGGCCGGGCCCGGCTCGGGCGAATCCGGCCGTCCCCCGGGCTCCAACTCGTCCATCGGGAAACTCATCACGTCGGTGGGGCCGGGCAGATCCATCCACCGCATGTGCAGGTCGGCCATCGCCGCACTGTCCAGCAGCACCATCGACAGCTCAGCCGCCGGATGCACGTCCATCTTGGCGATGACGAAGCGGGCGACGCTGATCAGCTCGTCCTCGGAGACGTCGATGCCCGACTCGTTGGATACCTCGATGCTCATGACTGTTGATCCGCTCCGCAAGCGTCGCTCATCGGCGGGGCCGCCCGTTCGACGAACGGCGTTGGGCACGATTGAGCAAGGCCGGCTCCTCATGTCGGGCGTAGGCGTCGACGATCTCGGACACCAGACGGTGGCGGACCACGTCGGCGCTGGTGAGTTCGGCGAAGTGGATGTCGTCGATGCCGTCGAGGATGTTCATCGCCGCGCGCAGGCCCGAGGTGTTGCCGCCGGGCAGATCCACCTGCGTGATGTCGCCGGTGACAACGACTTTGGATCCGAACCCGAGACGGGTCAGGAACATCTTCATCTGCTCGGCGGTGGTGTTCTGCGCCTCGTCGAGGATGATGAACGCATCATTCAACGTCCGGCCACGCATGTATGCCAGCGGCGCGACCTCAATGACCCCGGCGCTCATCAACTTTGGGATGAGTTCGGGATCCATCATGTCGTGCAGGGCGTCATACAGCGGCCGAAGATAGGGGTCGATCTTCTCGCTCAGGGTGCCGGGCAGGAAGCCGAGGCGCTCCCCGGCTTCCACCGCGGGGCGGGTCAGGATGATCCGGTTGACCTGCTTGGTCTGCAGGGCGCTGACCGCCTTGGCCATCGCCAGGTACGTCTTGCCGGTACCGGCCGGGCCGATACCGAACACGACGGTGTGCGCATCGATGGCATCGACGTAGCGCTTCTGGTTGAGCGTCTTGGGCCGGATCGTCTTGCCGCGGCGGCTCAGGATGTCGAGCGTGAGCACCTCTGCCGGCGACTCGTCCTCGGTACCGGTGAGAATGGCGACGCTGTGGCGCACCGCCTCCGGCGTCACGGCCTGCCCGCTGGACGCGACGGCGATGAGCTCGGCGACGACGCGTTCGGCCAATGCCACATCAGCAGGTTCGCCGGTGAAGGTGACTTCGTTGCCGCGCGCATGGATGTCGGCGGCCAGAAGGCGTTCGAGGGACCGAAGATTCTCATCAGCCGAGCCGAGCAGGCCCACGATGAGGTCGGGCGGAACAGTGATGCTGCTGCGGACCGATTCCGATGTGGTGGCCGAGTCAGCGGTCGTGTCGCGGGGCGTCACGTGGAGTTTGTGCCTGCTTTCCGTGTTCTCATAACGGCCGGCTGCCGTTGTACGGTGACCAGTTTACCGCTGGTCAACGACACGCCCCAATGGTTAAGCAGGCCGACGGCGATCGGCGCCGCACAACGGGCGGGCCGAGCGGCCCGACCGGGTGAAAACACAGGTCAACCCGATGGTTCGGGATCCGGCCCCGGATCAGCCGGCGAACGCCTGCAATTTGGCCTCCAGCGCGTCCATGTCCGGTCCCGCATACATCTTGCGGGTCTTCTTGTTGTAGGTGCCCATGATCGGACAGCGGTCGCCGGTGCTGCCGACGGTGTCGCGCCGGATCACCTCGCCCGTCTTGGCCTGGCGGTACGTGATCTCGTAGTCGACGGAGTAGAACTCGACGGTGATGTTCGCCCCGCCCTCGTCGTCCTCACACGTGGCGACCTTCACCTCGGTGCCGTCCTTCCGGTCGAGGCAGGCAACCACGTTGATCTCGGTGAACTCCTCCGAACCGGAAGTCCAATTGCTCACCGGGGCCGACGACCAGGTGGGTCCGGCGAAGCCGAAGTTGTAGTAGAACGCGGCAATCTTGTACGGCGGGCCGTAGGCCGCGGCATTGGTCACCGCGCCGTTCTCGCACACCTCCGAGAAACTACTCACCGAATGAGCAGTGACCGTCTCCCCCTCGGTGGCCACCTTGAAGTAGGTGAAGCCGACCACTCCGACCACCAAGACGCCGATGACCGCCAGCACGGCGACGATCGCGATGCCGAGGCCCGATTTCCTGGGCCGCAGCGGCGGCCCGGCCGGAGACCAGTGCGGCGGCTGCCCGTACGGCGGCGGCCCGACTGGTCCGCCGGCGCCCGGCCACTGCTGCGGATACGGCGGCGGCCAGGGTGGCGGCTGCTGCCCGTAAGGGGGCGGGCCGTACGGCGGCGGACCGGGAGGCGGCAAACTCACGAATGGAGCGTAATGCGTCACCGCGGCCGTCGTCCGCGCTAAATCTCCCAGCGGGCGGTCAGTGCACCGATCGCGCCCAGCGCAACGGCTGCGGCCGTCGACGTCCGCAGCACGGTCGGGCCCAACCGGACGGCCTTGGCGCCGACCGCGGTCAGCGCGGCGATCTCCTCGTCCGAGATACCGCCTTCCGGACCCACGATGAGCATCAGCGAATCAGCTTGGGCCAGAGGCAGTTCGGCGAACGGCTCGGTGGCCGATTCATGCAGCGCCAGAACCACCGCCCCGCCGGCCACCGCCTCGGTGACGCGCTGGGTCAGCGCCGCCGTCGAGACCACACCCTCGACGACGGGGATGTGCGGACGACGTGACTGGCGAGCCGCCGACCGGGCCACCGCCTCCCAGCGTCGCAGGCCCTTGTCGAGCTTCGGCCCTTCCCAGCGGGCCACGCAGCGTGCGGCCTGCCAGGCGAGAAAGGCGTCCGCACCGGCCTCGGTGGCCAGTTCGACGGCCAGCTCCGAGCGATCGGACTTCGGCAACGCCTGCACGACGGTGACCGCCGGACGCGGCGCCGCGGTGGCGAGCCGCTCCGTCACCCGGGCCGACACCCGGCCTTTGGCGGTGTCCTCGACAACGCAGTGGGCCAGCGCCCCGGCGCCGTCGCTCAGATCGATCTGCTCCCCCACCCGGATGCGGCGCACGTTGGAGGCGTGGAAGCCCTCGTCGCCGTCGACGACGACGATCTCCCCCGCGCCCGGCAGCGCGTCGACGTAGAAAAGCGCTGCGCTCACCGTGTCGGCCCCGACGTCAGCGGCCGGAGAACGTCTCGCGCAGCCGGCTGAACAGACCGCCGGAGCCGGCCGAGGACTGCGTCGACCGCACCTCGGCCACATCGCGGGTGCGGTTCTCCTTCAGCTTGCGCAGCAGGTCCATATCGGCGTTGTCCAGCCGCGACGGCACGACGACGTCGATGTGGGCATGCAGGTCTCCGCGCACGCCGGACCGCAGATGCGGCATGCCGTGCCCGCGCAGCGTGGTCACCGCACCCGGCTGGGTGCCCGCGGCGATCGTGAGTTCGGTGGGCCCGTCGAGGATCGCGTCGACGGTGACCGTGGTGCCCAGCGCCGCGTCGACCATCGGCACCGAGACGGTGCAGTGCAGATCGTCACCGTCGCGGACGAACGTGTCGTGCTGCTTCTCGTGGACCTCGACGTACAGGTCTCCCGCGGGTCCGCCGCCCGGCCCGACCTCGCCCTGCGCAGCGAGCCGCACCCGCATGCCGTCACCGACGCCGGCGGGGATCTTGACGCTGATCTCGCGGCGGGCCCGGACCCGGCCGTCGCCGCCGCACCGGTTGCACGGATCGGGGATGACCTCACCGATCCCGCCGCACACCGGGCACGGACGAGTGGTCATCACCTGGCCCAGCAGCGAACGCTGGACGGTCTGGATCTCACCCCGGCCGTCGCAGGTGTCGCAGGCGACCGGCGTCGAGTTGCCGTTGGTGCCCTTGCCGTGGCACAGATCGCACAGCACCGCGGTGTCCACGGTGACCTGCTTGGTCACCCCGGTGGCGCACTCAGCCAGGTCGAGGCGCATCCGCAACAGCGAATCGGCACCGGGCCGTACGCGGCCGATCGGCCCGCGCGAGGCCGTGCCGCCCCCGAAGAACGCCTCGAACACGTCGCCCAGACCGCCGAAACCGCTGAACCCGCCGGGCGCTCCACCGACCGATTCCATCGGGTCGCCGCCCATGTCGACGATGCGGCGCTTCTCCGGATCCGACAGCACCTCGTAGGCGACCTGGATCTCGGTGAACCGGCTCTGGGCTTCCTCGTCGGGGTTGACGTCGGGGTGCAGCTCACGCGCCAGCCGCCGATAGGCACGTTTGACCTCTGAATCGCTCGCGCCTTTGCTCACTCCGAGCAAGCCGTAATAATCGCGTGCCACGCTGACCTTGCCTGACCTTTCTGTGCCGGATCGATCCGGCTGTCTTACCGAGTTCCTAGGACTTCGCCGATGTAGAGAGCAACCGCCGCAACGTTGGCGATCGTTCCCGGGTAGTCCATTCGGGTGGGACCAACCACACCCATTCCGCCGTACACTTTGCCCGAACTGCCGTAGGTGGTGCTCACCACCGACGTCCCCAGCATCTGCTCGGCCTCGGTCTCATGGCCGATCCGCACGGTCACCTTGCCCGCCTCCTGCTGGGCGGCCAACAATCTCAGCACCACCACCTGCTCTTCGAGCGCCTCCAGCACCGACCGCAGCGATCCCCCGAAGTCGGCGGTGTTGCGGGTCAGATTGGCGGTGCCGCCGAGCAACAGCCGTTCCTCGGTGTGTTCGACGAGCGTCTCGACCAGCACCGTGGCCGCCCGTCCGACCGCATCGGCCAGTGCACCGTGGCCGTTCAGGTGTGTGGCCAGATCACTCACCGCGATCGACGCGGCCGTGATCGGTTTGCCTTCCAGCGCCTGCCCGAGCATCTCGCGCAGTTTGGACAGCTCGTGTTCGTCGATCGCATCGCCGAGTTCCACGATGCGCTGGTCGACCCGGCCCGAGTCGGTGATGACGACCAGCAGCAACCGGGCGGGGGTCAGCGCCACCACCTCGAGGTGGCGGACCGTCGAGGTGGACAGGGTGGGGTACTGCACGATGGCGACCTGGCGGGTCAGCTGCGCGAGCAACCGGACCGCGCGCCGCAGCACGTCGTCCAGGTCGACACCGGATTCCAGGAAGGACAGGATCGCGCGGCGTTCCGACGAGGACAGCGGTTTGACGTTGTCTATGCGGTCGACGAACTCGCGGTAGCCCTTCTCGGTGGGCACCCGGCCCGAGCTGGTGTGGGGCTGGGTGATGTAGCCCTCGGCCTCCAGCACCGCCATGTCGTTACGGACGGTGGCGCTCGACACACCGAGGTTGTGACGCTCCACCAAGGTCTTGGAGCCGATCGGCTCCTGGGTGGCCACAAAGTCGGCGACGATGGCGCGCAGCACCTCGAAACGACGCTCGTCGGCACTCCCCACCTGTTCACCTACCCTTCGCAGCAGCGATCAGTCCATGTTGCTCGGTCCATTTTACTGACGAGCAGCGGGTTTCCCGACGACGCGGTGACCCAAGAACCATCACGCCGGGCAGAACCGGCTCTGGCAATGGCCGGCGAGCGTATTAGCCTAGGCAACCATGCCGATGGCAACACCGCGCAACACTGCGACGGCAGCAGGCCGGCGATGATCTTCAAGGGCGTCCAGGAGGGCAAGCCGTACCCCGAGCACGGGCTCTCCCACCGGGACTGGTCCCGCATTCCGCCGCGCCAGCTGCGCCTCGACGAGCTGGTCACCACCACCACCGTGCTCGCGCTCGACCGGCTGCTGTCCGAGGACTCGACGTTCTACGGCGACCTGTTCCCGCACGCGGTGAGGTGGCGCGGCGACATCTACCTGGAGGACGGCCTGCACCGGGCCGTCCGGGCCGCGCTGCGAAACCGCACCATCCTGCACGCCCGGCTGTTCGACATGGACGCGCTGGCCCCGAATCCGGCCTGACCGTCAGTTGGTCAATGCCTCGCGCAGCCTCCTGGGCCGCAGGTCGCTCCAGTTCTGCTCGACGAAGCTCAGGCACTCCGCCCGGCCTGCCTCACCGAAGGCCACCCGCCAGCCCGCAGGCAGATCGGCGAACGCCGGCCACAGGCTGTGCTGATCCTCGTCGTTGACCAGTACGTAGAACGTGCCGTTCTCGTCATCGAACGGATTGGAACTCATCGACTCTCCTCATCGAGGGGTGGGCCAGGTTGGCGCCCAGCACCCGGTCGGACAACAGGCCGAGGCAACTCAGGTTCGGGAAGCCCGGCCCCTGGGTGAGCCCGGCCAGCCCCGGCAGGAACAGCTTGGGGAACACATCGGTCAGGGCCAGGTCGTGGCCGATGTGCTCCTGCAGCGCGTCCCCGGTCAGTGGACCGCCGAGGCCCAGCTCGAGCACGTCCAGCGCGTCCTGGCTGAACAGCGGGGCGAACCACAGCGCGTCGGCACCGGACCCGTCGATCACCAGGTCGAAACCGTGCACCGTCTCGACCGCTTCGCCGCCGGTGTTGGTCGACAGCGTCAACCGGATCCGCTCGTCGCGGGCCACGGCATGGGCGACCCGGCCACGCAGGTGTCGGATCCGGTCGTCGGCCAGCAGGGCCTCCTGCACCCGGGCCGAGAACACGCCACGATCGGTGCGGGCCAAGGCATCCCGCCGCTCGGCCAGGGTCAGCCCGGTCCATCCGGTCGGGTCGGAGAACAGGGTGTTCTCGAAGAACCCCTCACCGCGGGTGAACAGCGTGACCGTCGGCGAGATCACCGTGATGGTCGAAACCCGGTGGCGGAAAAGCTCGTTGAGCATCGACGCAGCCGTTTCGCCGCCGCCGATCACCGCCACCCGCTCAGCGGTGATCAGCTCATGCTTGCCGGCCTGATGCCAGAACTGCGCGATCGACATCACCCGGGGATTGCCCGGCAGCACCGAGCGTTCGGCCTGCCCGGGTCCGGTGACCATCAGACCGTCGGCACTGACCGTGTCCTCGGCGGTGTGCAGAACCCACCTGCGCGCATCGGCATCAACCGCGATGCGCTCCACCTCACCGGAAACCACCTTCATCCCGATGTCATCGGCCACCCAGCCCAGATACTGGCTCCAGCGCTTGTGCGTGGGTGCCGGCCGGCCCCGGTCCACCCATTCGGCGAATCCGCCGGTGGCGATCAGGTAGGCCTGCCAGCTGTGCCGGGTCATCCGCTCGTCGAGTTCGGCGTTGCGGCGCGGCACCAGCGAGGACCGGTACGGGAAGCCCACGTCCTTCTCCGGTCCCGTACCGAGCCGGTGGTTACCGTCGGTCCACCCGCCGACGGCCTGCCAGTTGGCGGCCACGCCCGAGCGTTCGACGACGACCACATCGGGGGCGGGTACACCCATCTCCCGCAACTCGGCGGCCTTGGCGGCAACCGCGATGGCCTTCGGTCCGGCACCGATGACGGCCAGGGTGGGCGTGACACCCGAATCGGAACTCATGAAGTCACCTCTCGCAACACCTCTCGCAGCGCGTCCAGCCACATCGCCTGCAGGGCGGCGATCTCGTCGGCGGACAGAATGTCGGGCAGAGACCGCCATTGGGTGCCCAGTACGGCCGATCCATCCTCGTCGATCACCGCGGCCATGATCGTCAGTTCATGGCGCACAGCGACATTCGGTTCGGGAATCGGGGTCACCCCGCTCTGCAGTGACCGGTCCTGCAGCAGGGCGTGGTCGGCCGCATCCAGCTCGATGCGGCCCAGGTAGTTGAGCAGCACCTGCGGATCCCGATGGGAGCCGAGCCGCTCGGCCGTATCCGCACGCAGGTAACGCAGCAACCCGTAGTCGATGGCGTCGCCCGGGATGGCGGCCACCTGAGCCGCGACGCCACGGGCATCGTCGGCGGTCACACGCAGCGGGTAGATCATGCTGAGCAGTCCGGCGGTGTCTCCGGTGTCGACCTCGTCGCGACCCGACACCACCGTGTCCGACCGGCCGTGGGTCTCCAGCGCCAACAGGGGCGCTGAAGCCGGCTGGTCGCGGTGGCGACGCCACTCGGTCAGCGCGCGGGCCGTCGTCGCGGCCAGCACCTCGGTCACCGGGACAGCCCCGGTCAGCAGCCGGGCCGTCACGTCCGGGTCGGCGAAGGCCATCTCGATCGCCACATCGCCCATCCGGTCGACGGCGGGATCGATTCGCCGGGCGCCGATCTCCGGATCGTCCCCCTCGAACTGCCGTTCCCAGAAGTCGCAGGTGTCGAGCCCGGCGGCCCGCTCGGCCAGTAGCCGCGACCACTGCCGCAACGACGTGTGCTCCCGCACCGGGATCGGGGTGCGACCGGATGCCAGTGCATGCCAGGCATTTTCGAGCTCACCGACCACGATCCGCCATGACGCGGGGTCGAACGCCAGGACGTGGACGGTCAGGATCAGCAGACCGCCGTCGGTGTGGGGGTGATGCAACCAGACCGCGTCGATCATCGACCCGGCCTCCGGATCCATACGTTGCACCGACAGTTCGGCCTGCTCGGCGACCGCGGCGTTGAGATCGCCGGAAGCCGTCGCCTCGGACAGCGGCGCCCGCGTCGGGTGGGCCAGCAGCGTCAAGGACTCGCGATCCAGCCGGGTCCGCAGCACCTCATGGCCGTCGATCACGTTACCCAGCAGGACTTCGAGCTGTTCTTTGGTGATGCCCGCGGGCAGCCGGAACACCTCGGTCTGCGCGAGCCGGCGCGGATCACCGTACTGATAGAGCCATCGCCCGTTGGGCAGCAACGGAATCGGGCCGGTCTCGGCTGCCGTCTCGTCGGCGCGCTGTCCGGCGGCGGCATCGGCATCGATCGCCGCCGCGAGTTCGCGAACCGTCCCACAGTCCAGCATCAGCCGGGCCCGCAGCGCCAACCCACGCCGGCGCACGGCCTGCACCACCGACAGCGCCACGATGCTGTCCAGCCCGAGATCCAGGAAGTCGGCGGTGACATCGACTCCGGCACCCTCGGGTGTGCCCAGCATCTCCGCGAGTACCTCGGCGAGCACCCGCTCGGTCTCGGTCGCGGGGTGTTCGGCCCCTTCGGCCGACCCGCCCACACCGATCGCGGCGAGCGCGGCATCGTCGACCTTGCCGTTGGTGGTCAGCGGGATCTCGCCGACCTCGACGATGTGGTGTGGCACCAGATGCCTCGGCAGGGTGGCGACCAGCATCCGGCGCAGTTCGGCGATCGGCGTGCCGGTCACCACATAGGCGATCAGACGCGGTCCGCTGCGATGCCGGCGCACCGCCACATGGGCATGCCGAACACCGGGATGCGCGTGCAGGGTCGCCGCCACTTCTCCGGGTTCCACGCGGAAACCGCGGATCTTGACCTGATCGTCACTGCGGCCCAGGAATTCGATGGCACCCGAGGCGGGATTCCGGCGCACCACGTCACCGGTGCGGTACATCCGGGCACCGGGCGTGAACGGATCGGCGACGAACCGGGCCGCCGTCTCGCCCGGACGGCCGAGGTAGCCGCGGGTCAATTGCCCACCGGTCAAATACAGTTCGCCGTAGACGCCGTCAGGCACCGGGCGCAGCCAGTTGTCGAGCACATACGCCACGGTCGACTCGGTGGGTCGACCGATGCACGGCTGCGGGTAATCGGCGATCGTCGCGACGACGGACTCCACCGTGGTCTCGGTCGGGCCGTAACAGTTGTGTGCCGACATCCAGGTGCGCTCGCATTCGGCCTGGATCCCCTGCCAGGTGGCGGTGTCGATGGCCTCGCCACCGAGGGCGAGCACGGACAGTGGCACCTGCGTGAGCAGCCCTGCGGCGCGCAGCGAGGCGAACATCGACGGGGTGGTGTCGATCATGTCGATCGCGAAGTGGCCGATGGTCTCCACCAGTGCCTCGGCGTCACGCTGCACCTCGTCGGAGACGACGTGCACCGTGTGTCCGTCGAGGAGGGCCGCCAGTGGCTGCCAGGCCGCGTCGAACGTGAAGGACCAGGCGTGTGCCACCCGCAGCGGGCGGCCCAGCCGCTTGGCCGCGGGCCGCAACACCTGGTGGGCGTGATCGGTGGAGTAGGCCAACAGCGCCCGATGAGTTCCGATGACACCCTTGGGTTTTCCGGTGGTCCCGGAGGTGAAGACGATGTAGGCGCCCTGCCCGGGATGGACGGTGGCGGGCCGGTGGTCGGCGTCGGGTTCGGAGTTCGTATCCGAATCGACGGCGGCCAGTAGCGCTTCGTCGATGAGCACCGGGATGGGTCGATCCGCGCTGATCTGGCGCACGATCTCGTCCACCCGCTCGTCGGGCATGGCCGGGTCCAGCGGCACGATCAGCGCGCCCGCCTTGAGCACGGCGAGCATCGCCACCACGTAGTCGGGCCCGCGGCGCAACCGGATCGGCACCGGGGTCTCGTCACGCACACCGCGACGGACCAACCCGGCCGCCAGGCGGTCGGCGGCATCGTCGAGCTCGCGGTAACTGAGCTCTCCCCCGTCCCAGCTCAACGCCACCGAACCCAGTCGGGTCGAGGCGATTTCGGTGAAGGCGGTGTGGAAGCCGCCGTCGGGCTGGGCGACCGGCGCGGCGGGCGGCCGAGATTCGTCGTCGAAGGTCACCGCGACGTCGCGCAGCGGGCGGTCCCAATGGTGCAGGAGCCGTTGGACGACGGTGAGCACCCGCATCCCCAGCGCGTGCGGATCGAGCAGTCCCAGTGCCCCGTCCAGGGTTTCGACCAGCACGGTGAGCCGGCCGTGGGTCGGGTGTGCGGCGATGGTGACCGGGAAATGTGACAGGCTTTCCAGGGCCGCAGGCCGTAGCACCGCTCCGCCGAGATCGAACTCGTCACTGCCGACGAGCCCGCCGGGCGGGAAGTTCTCGTACACCAGCAGGGTGTCGTACAGCTCACCGATGCCGCCGAGGGCCCGCAGTTCGGTGTGGCTGAGGTAGCTGTGCTCGCGCAGCTCGGCGGCCTCGCGCTGCAGCGCCAGGCACTGGCTTCCGACGGTCAGCGCCGGGTCGACGCGGACCCGCAGGGGCACGGTGTTGATGAACAGACCGACCATCGACTCGACCCCGGCCAGTTCGTCCGGGCGGCCCGACACCGTGACGCCGTAGACCACATCGGTGCGGTCGGTGAAGACCGAAAGAACTGTCGCCCAGGCCATCTGGAACAGAGTGTTGACCGTGACCCCGCGGCGGCGGGCGGCCTCGAAGATCGCGGCCGACTGCTGCTCGTCGAGGCTCACCTCGGTGCGCGCGGGCAGGCCAGGCTGGGTTTCCTGCCCGGACAACACCGGGGACAGCATCGTGGGTGCGTCCATGCCGTACAGGTGTGACCGCCACCGGGCCCGGCTGGCCTCCTGATCGCGCCCGGCGAGCCAGCCGATGTAGTCGCGATAGGGACGCACCGCCGGCGGCAGCGCCGCCACATCGCCCTTGGCGCCGTAGAGCGCGAGGAGTTCGCCGACGAACACCGGCAGTGACCAGCCGTCGATCGCGATGTGATGGGCGACGATCACCAGGCGCCAATGCCGACCGGGCTTTTCGATGAGGAGGAACCGGATCAGCGGTCCACGGCCGAGGTCGAAGCGGCGGGCCCGTTCCTCGGCTTCCAGGGTGACCGCCTGCTCGTCACCGGCCTGCACCTGCTGCCAGGGCACCTCGACAGCCGACGGCACGACGGCCACCGGGCGGCTCAGGTTGCCCTGGAAGAAGCTGGCCCGCAGGTTCGGATGACGCACCAGCATGGCCTGGGCGCAGGCCCGCAACAGCTCGGGATCCAGCGCGCCCTCGATGTCGGCGGCCATCGCGATCACATACGGATCGGCGCCGTCGTCCCCCTCGGTCAGACCGGCCAGCGAGTACAGCCCCTGTTGCAGTGGGCTCAGCGCCAGGACGTCCTCGACACCGGGCGGCGTACCGGTCGTGGTCACGTCGAGATCCCCTGGTCCTGACCCCATCCCGCGGTCAGCGCGGCCAGTTCATCCGGCGACAGACCCGATGCGGACATCGGGGCGTGGTGCACATCCTCGGCGGTGGCGCCGGTGGACGCCGCGTCGATGGCCGCGGCCAACTCGGCCAGTACGGGGTGTTCGAACACCATGCGGGCGGTCATCGCCACCCCCGCATCCCTGGCCCGGGCCGCGAGTTGGACTGCCAGGATGCTGTCGCCGCCCAGGGTGAAGAAGTCGTCGTAGCGACCGATCTCGTTGGCGCCCAGCAGATCCACCAGCATTGTCGCCAGCGCCTGCTCGGTTTCGGTGGCCGGCGGTTCGGACGGTGCACTGGCGGTGACCCGCGGGCGGGTGAGCGCGGCGGGGTCGATGCCGTCGACCACGGTGAGCACGGCACCGGCGAACTCCTCCGGCAGCGCGGCCCGCACGCCGTCCAGGAAGGTGGTGGCATCCTGCACTTGTGGGTCGAGCACGAGGTAGCCGGCCAGCGTCGTGGTGCCACGGGCCTCCCAATGCCGGGTGGCGGCGGCCGCCACCCCGTCGATCGCCTCCAGCGCGGCCTGCAGGCGGGGCTCCCCGCTGGTGATCGGCTCCAGCCGGCCGTCGGTGGTCCAGCGGCCCCGGTCCCCGGTGCGATACACCTGACCGTCCCCGAACGGGTTGGGCGCGAAGCGATCTGCGGCCACTCCGGTGGCGGCCCGGGCGGCGGTGTCCACCGCACCACCGGCGTAGTGGACGTCACCGGTGACACCGACGGCCACCGGCTGGCGCCATTCGTCGAGCACATACACGCGGGTGGCGCCCTCGGTCTGCGGCAGCCCGACTGGTGGTGCGGCCTTGCGACTCCAGTCGTCCACCAGCAGTTCGCGTTCGGCCGCGTCGACGACGGCGATGTCGCGCACCGTCTGGTCGGCATCGTCGGCGAACGCGCCGACGATGCGCTGCAGCCAACGCACGAGACGCTGCGCGGTAGCCGCTTCGTAGAGCTCGGTGCGGTAGATGACGGTGCCCCGATATCCGGCCCCGTCGCCGTTCTCGGCGAAGAAGTTCAGGGACAGGTCGGCATGGGCCACATCGAACGTGGGTTCCAGTGCGGTGAAGCGGGTTTCGCCGTCGGCGCCGCTGTCGATGACCTGCTCGGCAGGCAGATCCTCACGCACGTGCACCACCACACCGAACAGCGGGTTGCGGGCCAGCGACCGCACCGGGCTCACCGCATCGACGACACGGTCGAACGGCAGATCCTGATGCTTGTAGGCGGCCAGGGCCATGCTCCGCGCCCGGTTCAACACCTCGCGCAGCGTCGGATTCCCGGACAGATCGTTGCGCAGCACCACGATGTTGATGAAGAACCCGATCAGCGCGTCGAGCTCGGGGGCGGTACGTCCGGCCACCGGGGTGCCGAGCGCGATGTCGGTGCCCTGCCCGGCCTTGTGCAGCGCGATCGCGACCGCGGCCTGCAGCACCATGAATTCGGTGACCCCGAGCTCACGGCAGAGTTCGACGAGCTTGGCCCGGACGGCCGGATCGATCGTGAAGTCGAGCGCCGTGCCCTCACCGGTCGGCACGGGCGGCCTCGGGAAGTCGGGCTGCAGGCCGTTCTCGACGTCCTGATCGCCCGACAGCCCGGCCAGTTGCCGTTTCCAGTATGTGCGTTGCTCCTCGACGCGCTCGTCGTCACCGGCGAGCACCTCGGCCTGCCAGGCCGCGAAGTCGGCGTACTGCACCGGCAGCGCCGCCCAGTCGGGGGCCTGTCCGGACCGGCGGGCGTGGTAAGCGGTGAGCAGATCGGTGAACAACACGGTGCCTGACCAGTGGTCGGCGGCGATGTGGTGCACCACCAGGGAGAGCACGTGTGAATCAGGCGTGGACAGCATCGCCGCCCGGACCGGCCACTCGTTCTCCAGGTCGAAGCAGTGGCGCCGCTCGGCATCGAGTTCACCGTGCACCCAGTCCTCGCCGTCACCGTCGGCGCGACGAACCGGAACCGGGGCGGCCGGATGTACGACCTGGTATGGCACACCGTCGATCTCGCGGTAGGTGGTGCGCAGGATCTCGTGGCGGGCGACCACGTCGCCGACCGCGGCCGCCAGCGCGTCGGGATCGCACGGGCCGGTCAGCCGCGCGGCGAACGGCACGTTGTTGACCGGGTTGGGTCCGTCGATGCGGAACTGGAACCACTGCCGCAGCTGCGCGGCCGACATCTGGGACGGGCCGTCGTGGGCGGTGGCGACGATCGCGGGCAGGCCCGCACCCGCTCCCGAGGCCTTCAGCTCGTCGACCCGGGCGGCCAGCCCGGCCACCGTGGCGTGCTCGAAGACATCGGCCACCCCCAGCTCGACACCGCAACGGGTCCGCACCGCGGCAACCAGTTTGGTGGCCAACAACGAGTGCCCACCCAGATCGAAGAAAGAATCGTCGGCGCCGACGCCGTCGCGCTCGAGCAATTCGCCGAACAACGCGACGATCTCGTGTTCGGTTTCGGTCTCGGGTGCGCGGAACTCGGTGGCCGAGCGGATCTCCGGCTCGGGCAGGGCCCGCCGGTCGATCTTGCCGTGCGCGGTGATCGGGATCTCGGCCAGCTCGACGAAGGCCGCCGGGATCATGTACTCCGGCAGGGCCGCGGTCACCCTGGCCCGGATCCGGTCGATCTCGACCTGCTCGGCGCCCGCGGCGGGCGTGATGTAGGCGACGAGGCTCTTGCCCAGCGACGGCAGGTCGCTGACCACCACCACGGCCTGCCCCACCGACGGATCGACGGAGATGGCCGCGGAGACCTCACCGAGTTCGATCCGGAAGCCGCGGATCTTGACCTGCTCGTCGGCGCGGCCGACGAATTCGATGTCACCGTCGGCGTTGCGGCGGGCCAGGTCGCCGGACCGGTACATCCGCCCGCCGGGATTGAACGGGTCGGCCACGAACCGCTCGGCGGTCAGGCTGCGGCGATCGTGGTAGCCGTGTGCGACATGTGTTCCGCCGATGTAGATCTCGCCGATCACCCCGACCGGGACGGGCTGTAGCGCGTCGTCCAGCAGGTGGATCGTGGTGTTGATCTTCGGCGTGCCGATCGGCACGATCCGGGCGCCCTGCTTGCCCTCCACCTTGTAGCGGGTGCAGTTCAGCACCGTCTCGGTGGGGCCGTAGAAGTTGTGCAGCAGCGAGTCGAAGGTGGCGTGGAATTTGTCGGCGATCTCTCCGGGCAGGGCCTCGCCGCCGATCGGCACCCGCTGCAGGGTCCGCCATTCGTTGACACCCGGCAGCGACAGGAACAACCCGAGCAGCGACGGTACGAAGTGCATGGAGGTGATGCCCTCGTTGCGCAGCAGTTCGGTGAGGTACCCGATGTCGCTGAGCCCACCCGGTTTCGGGATCACCAGGCGCGCACCGGCGGAGAGCATGCCGAAGATCTCGCCGATCGACACGTCGAAACTCTGCGAGGCGACCTGCAGCAGGCGTTCGTCGTTGGTGACCTGGTAGTCGCCGCCGAACCAGACGAAGTACTCCGCGATCGGCCGGTGCGGGACCGGCACGCCCTTGGGCAGGCCGGTGGACCCCGAGGTGTAGATCAGGTACGCGGTGTTGTCGGGGTACAGCGGGCGAACCCGTTCGGTGTCGGTCGGGTCGGTCGCCGGGTAATCGTCCAGCCCGGTAACCGGCTCGCGCAGCACGATTTTCGGATCGGAGTCCGACAGGATGTAGGTGAGCCGGTCCTCGGGATAGGTCGGGTCGACCGGCAGGTACACGGCGCCGGCCTTGACGATGCCGAGCGCGGTGATGACGAGTTCCGGCGACTTCTCCAGCAGCACCGCCACCCGGTCTTCGGTGCCGATGCCCTGTTCGATCAGCCAGTGCGCCAACCGGTTCGCCGACTCGTTGAGCTCGCGGTAGCTGTAGTGGCGGCCCTCGTAGACCACGGCGGTGGCATCGGGGGTGCGGGCGGCCTGCTCCGAGACCAGCGCGGTCAATGTGGTGGCCGGGGTGTCGAACCGCTCACCGGCGGACACTTGGCGCATCCACTCGGCATCGTCGGCGGTGAACAAGTCGAGCCGCGACAGCGGCCGTTCGGGCTCGGCGAGGGCGCTGTCCAGCAGTACGGCGAAATGCCGCAGCATCTGTGCGGCCAGCTCGGCATCCATCACCTCGGTGAGATGCTCGGCCTCCACCACCGCGCCCGCCGCGTCCAGCTCGACCATGAAACCCAGTGGCAGCTGGGTGTGTTGGCCGCGCAGCTCGGCACGCTCAGACGTGATGCCCTCCGGGCAGAAGCCACCACCGTCGGGCTCGCGGAACCCGAAGCTCACCCGGGTCATCCGCTCGGCACCGTGGCGCCGGTCCGGGTTGAGTTCGGCCACCACCCGGTCGAGGTTGACGCGCTGATGGGCGAAGGCGCCGATGGCGGTGTCGCGGGTGGCCGCGACCAGGTCCCGGAATCCGGCCGACCCCTGCGGGCGCAGCCGCATCGCCACCGTGTTGCCGTAGTAGCCGATGGTTTCGTCGGTGTCGCGGTTCAGGACCGGGGTGGCGACCAGGAAATCGTTGGTGTGGGTGTAGCGGTAGACAAGGGCGCCGAAGGCCGCCAACAGCACCATGTACGGCGTCGACCCGGTGTCGCGGGCCAACGCGGCCACCCGCTCGACGGTCTCGGCGGACAACCGCACCGTGCTGCGTTGGGACCGAAAACCGGTGGGCACCACCGATCCCGACGGTCCCGGCAACTCCAGTGGTTCCGGCGGATCGGCCAGCACCTCACGCCAGTACGCCAGATCGGCGTCGCCGTCACCGGCGTCCGACCTCGTCACTCGCGGTGTTTCGGGCAGCTGCGCTCCGGCATAGGCCCGGGTCAGGTCGGTGAAGAACACCCGCCATGACCCGTCGTCCCACGCGATGTGGTGGGCGACCAGCAGCATCACATGCTCGGCAGGTCCGGTCTTGATCAACGTGATCCGCAACGGCGAGTCGGTGCTCAGGTCGAAGGCCGTGCCGAACTCGCGCTGGGCCAAGACCTCCAGCCGCAGCTTGCGAGCCCGCTCGGACTTGTCGGACAGGTCGTGGACCGCCCAACCCGGAGTCAGATCGTCGTGCACCGTCGCCGTCGGCTCGCCGTTCTCGTCGGCCTGGTACGTGGTGCGCAGGATCGGATGCCGCTGCACCACGGCATTCAGCGCGTCGTGCAACCGTTCGGGGTCGATCACCCCGCTGAGCCGATAGGACAGGGAGATGTTGAGCAGCACCCCGCTCGGGTCGAATCCCTGCACGAACCACATCCGGCGCTGCCCGTCCGACAGCACGGTGGGATCGACCGGTGTGCCCGCGCCGCCCGGGGCGGCCTGTCCCGAGTCCGGCCCCGAGGCCAGACCGCGCTCGGCAAGCCTGCGCCGCATCAGCTCCAGACGGGCGTCGGAGGTGCTGGGGGCTGCCGAATCGGCACTAACCATGTCAGTCACGCGAAAATGCTTCCTTTTCGGGTCTTTCCAAATGCTCGATCAATTCGGTGGCGGTGGCGCCACCGAGGATGGTGGCCAGCGGCACTGATCGGCCCGTGGCCGTCTTGAGCTTCTTGCGCAGATCGATCGCCAACAGCGAGTCCACCCCGAGATCCAGCAGGGACGCATCCAGGTCCAGTCCGGTCGTGTCGGCGAGTTTCAGGACCGAGCCGAGCGCGATCCGCATCGCGCCGGTGGCGTCGGCCGCCTGCGCGACGTCCGCCGTCGGTGCCGCTTCGATCTCAGTTGCCGGGGCACCACTGTCAGCGATGCCGAGGAACGTGCGCAGCCGGTCGGCATCGGCACTGAACACCAGTGGATCGGCCGGGTAGTCGCGCAGGCCGGCCTCCACCGCCAGGTCGGGCTCCATTGCCCGCAATCCGGACCGCTCGACCCGGCTCACCTCGGCCGAATCGATGATCCCGTCGCCGGGCCACAGACCCCACCGCACCGTCGTGCAATGGCGTCCCTCGGCGCGCAGCTGCCCGCCGAGTGTGTCCAGCAGTCGGTTGGCCGCCGCGTACGCGGCGTGCCCGTGTCCGCCCCACAGCCCGGATACCGAGGAGCACAACACGATCCGGGCGTCGGGCCGCAGTGGCCAGGCCGCCGTCAGGTTGCCCAGCCCACCGATCTTGGCCGCGAACGTATCCCGTACGGTCGCGCCGGTGAGTTCCCCGCCGGGGGCGATGGTGGCGGACGCGGCCGCGTGGATCACCAGCGATGCCGGGCCGATCGCCAGCTCGGTGAGCGTCGCGGCAATCTGTGCCGGGTCGGTGAGATCGCAGCGCGGGGCCAAGATCTCGGTTCCGCGAGTGGCCAGTGCCGCGGCCTGCTCGTCGCTCAGTCCGCTGCGGCTGAGCAGCACGATGCGCCGGGCGCCCTGCTCGGCCAGGTGGCGGGCGTAGTGCAGGCCGACCGCCCCGGCTCCACCGGTGATGACCACCTCGTCGAAGACGCCCGATTCGGCGGTCCAGGTCCGAGCGTCGGAGGCGTCGTCGCGCATCCCCCGGCGCCATCCGGTCATGCCGGAGCCGTTGTCCCGCAACGCGATATCGTCTTCGTCGGCGAGCATCGCGGTGACGGCCGCGACGGCGGCGGCCGGGTCGAGGGACGCCAGGGGCAGATCCAGGTGCCGGAAGGTCTGGTCCGGATGCTCGTAGCCCAGGCTGCGGTGCATCGCGGCCAGCGCAGCCGCCTCCGGCCGCGACCGCTCGGCGTCACCCACCTGCTCGCCGCCGACGGTCACCAGCCACACGTCGCGGGTGTCCGGCGTGATCGCCCCGATGTACCCGAGCAATCCCTCGTCGACACCGCGGCTCACGACTTCTGCCGCGAGCACCGCGTCGAGGTTCTCGGAGACCGGCGCCACCACGATCAGCAGGTCGGCGTCGGCAGGCGTGACAGTCGCGGTGCCGGCGATCTCGTCGACGGCGCGACGCAGCGCCTCCGCCGGACCCTGCCCCGCTGCCAGATCGAGCACCGCAACCCGGCGCTGCCCGGCCGGAACGGGGCCGGCAGCCAGCGCCTCCCAGTGCTCCACCCCCACGGTCAGTCCGGCGACCGGCGGTAGTGGTTGCGGTGTCGCCCAGAGATGTTCGGCGCGCATCGGGGCGAACGGAAAATCGCGCAGCGACCTGTCGCCCTCATCGTGCAGGTCGTCCCAGCGGTAGCCGGGATCGGCCATCGCCACCGTGACGATGTTGGCGCTGAGCCGGTCGGTGAGGGGCTCATCGCGCCGGCCCGAGCCCACCATCACCATCGGGCCGCCCGCGAGGTCGGCCGCGTCATCGAGCAGATCCCCCATCGCGAATAGCAGCGCCGGATGCGCCGAGAGTTCGACGAAGATCCGGGCCCCGCGGCGGGCCGCCGTGTCGACCGCCCGGTCGAAGCGCACGGTGCTGCGCAGGTTGGCGTACCAGTAGTCGGCGAATCCGGTACCGGCCTCGACCACATCGGCGGTGGCGGAGCCGATGAACTGCACCGCCGATTCATCGAACTGTCCTGCCGGCAAGAGAGATTCGAGCTCGGCCCGGGCCGAGTCCAGGGCGGTGGTGTGCGCCGGGAACCACATCTCGATTTCCTTGGCGAACGATCCCCGCCCGGCCACCGCGGCCACGGCCGCCGCGACCGCATCGGTCTCCCCCGACACCGCGACCGAGGACCGCGAGTTCACCACCGACAGCTCCAACCAGCCCGGGGTCTCGGCGATCACCTTCGAGGCTTCTTCGGGCGTGATCCCGAGTACCGCGACGCGGTAGGGCCCGGTCAACCGGTCCAGCACGGTCGCGCGGGCGATCACCACGGCGACCGCCGCGGGCAGGCTGATGCTGCCTGCCACGTAGGCGGCACCGATCTCGCCCAGACTGTGGCCGACGGTGATATCGGGCACCACCCCGCACGACTGCCAGACCCGGGCCAGCGCCACACCGTGGACGAATTGCGCGCCCTGGATCTGCACCTGGGAGAAATCGTTGGTGACCGCGCCCGAATCCGGTTCGGCCAGAAGGTAGTCCAGCGGGGACGCCGCACCGGCGGCCGCGAACTCCGCGGCGCATCGGTCGACCTCGGCGCGATAGGCCGGCAGTTGGCCGTAGGCCTGCACCCCCATCGACGGCCACTGGCTGCCCTGGCCGGGGAACACGAAGGCGATCCGGGCGCGCGAACCCGTCGCCGGCGCGCCGCCCTGAAGCCGCGTGACCAGTGGATGATCGGCCCCCTCGGCCAGCGCCCGCAGGCCCGATACGAGTTCTTCACGATCGGCGGCCCGGACCACCGCGCGGTGGCGGCGCAGGCGCCGGGTCGACCGCAACGTGGCGGCGACGTCGGCGGCGCTCACCCCGGGGCGGGGGTCCGCATAGCGCAGGATCGCCGCGGCATCGGCGCCGATCAGGTCCTCGGCGTGGGCACTGAGCAGGACGGGCGTGCGGGCATCGGGCAGGGCGTCGGCGGCGCACTCCGGAAGCGAATGGGTTTCGCACTCGGGAAGCACGATTCGCTCGCAAGCTTCGCTCATGCGGCGACCCCGGCGGTATCGGGAACCGCGACGATCGCATGCGCGTTGGTGCCGCTCATGCCGAAGGCCGAGACGGCGCCGATGCGCTCGCCGTTGACCGCGGGCCAGTGGGTGAGCTTGCCGGCCAGGCGCAATCCCTGGGCGTCCCAGTCGATCTCCCGGCTGACCTCGTCGACGTGCAGGGTGGCCGGAATCGACGCACGCTCGGCGGCGAGGATCACCTTGGCCAGGCCGAGCCCGCCTGCCGCGGCCTGCGAGTGCCCGATGTTGGACTTCACCGAGCCGAGCAGAGCACCCGCACCCGGCGCGGTGGCCCCGTATGTCTGTGCCAGCGACCGCAATTCGGTGCGGTCGCCGAGCCGCGTACCCGTGCCGTGCCCTTCGATCATGCCGACGTCCTCCGGGCGTACCCCGGCCTGCCGGATCGCCTTGGCGAACAGCCGTTGCTGGGCGGCGCCGCTCGGTGCGGTGAGGCCGGTGGTCCGGCCGTCCTGATTCACGGCGGTGGCGCGGACCTCGGCCAGGATGCGCCGACGGTCGCGTACGGCAGCGGATTTGCGCTGCAGCACGAACATCGCCGCACCCTCGGCCCACACCGTCCCGCTGGCGTGCGCGCTGTAGGGGCGGCAGTGCCCATCGTCGGACAGTGCGTGCTGTTTGGAGAATTCGACGAAGTAGCCAGGGGTGCCCATCACGCACACACCGCCGGTCAACGCCATGTCGCAGTCCCCCGCCCGCACCGCGGACACGGCGGTGTGGAATGCGGTGAGCGCCGAAGAGCACGAGGTGTCGACGGTCAGTGCCGGGCCGCACAGATCGAGCGTGTAAGCGATCCGCCCGGAGATGACGCCCAGCGACGTGCCGGTGATGAGATGACCGCTGTGGTGCGAGAACTCCGAGAGCGCCGGGCCGTACTCCAGGCCCGAGGCACCGACGTAGCAACCCACGTCATGTCCGGCCAGATCGTCGGGGTTGATTCCGCTGTTCTCCAGTGCGCGCCATGCGATTCGCAGGCCGACGCGCTGCTGGGGGTCCATGGCGACGGCCTCCCGCGGTGAGATTCCGAAGAAGGCGGGATCGAATGTGGCTGCGCTGGAGAGGAACCCACCGAGATCGTGGATACGTTTGAACCCGTCGCGACGCGAGCCGTCGAGGAGCTCACGCACCGACCAGCCACGGTCGGCCGGAAACCGGCCCAGGGCTTCGCGCTGTTCGGCCAGCAGGGACCAGTACTCGTCGGAGGTGCCGATCCCGCCGGGAGCCTCCAGCGCCATCCCCACGATCACCACCGGATCGGCGGCGACGAATTCGGATTGTGGCCCGCTAGAGCTCATTCACCAGCTCCGCCACATCCTCGAGCTGGGAGTTGAGATAGAAGTGTCCCCCGTCGAACATCGAGCACGTGTAGGCCCCCGTGGTGTGGGATTCCCAGCGCCGCAACATGTCCTCGCTGATGCGGTGATCGCGCTCGCCGCCGAGCGCATAGATGTCCGCGGCGATCGTCACGTCGGCGTCGCACGAGTAGCGGTTGAACGCCGCGTAGTCGGCCCGCACCGCCATCAGCAACAGCTCGACGAAATCCTCGTCGGCCAGCAGTGCCGGATCGGTGCCACCGAGATCGACCATCTCGGCCAGGATCTCGGACTCGGCCATCGGCAGCGCGGGTGCGGCGGCCACCGCCGACGGGGCCTCGCTGGCCGACACCCACACGGCGTCGATCGCGACCCCGTGTCGTTCGGCGATCCGGGCGAATTCGAATGCCACCACAGCGCCCATGCAGTGGCCGAACAGCCGGAGCGAGCCCAGGCCCGCCCAGTCCGCCGCGTCGAACAGATCCTTGGCCAGTTCGCCCACCGTCGGCGCGGCCGGATGGGACAACCGGTCCCCCCGCTGCGGGTACTGCATGACGTAGGCGTCGGACCCGGCCGCGGCCAGTGCCATCCCGAACCCGCGGTAGGCTAGTGCGGCTCCGCCGGCGTGCGGGAAAACCAGTGTGGCTGTTGAGCTTTCGGACCCCGGGTAACGCTTCACCCAGGGTTTGACGGTGATCTGGGTATCCGGGCCCATCACGATGGCACGGCGGTGTCGAGAGCAGCCACCGCATCCCGACGCCGCGCGGCGCGGGCGAAGCCGTTCATCCGCCGCTCGGGATTGCTGCGCGGAGCATCGTCGGCGACGACGACCCCTGCGCCTGCGGTCAGTGCCACCAGCACCATCAGAATCGGGGCCGCGGCACCGTCGGCCGAGAACGCCCCGATGCGGTCGGCGCGGCTGACGCCGAGGCGGCCGCACAGTTCCACGACGGCACCGTAGGCGGCGCCGTGGGTCACCACGGAGGAGCCGGCCGCCAGGAACGCCGGATCGTCCGGCCCAGAGCGCACCGGGGTGACGCCGGTGGTGCGGGCTCCGATCCGCAAGGCCTCGGAGACGGTGAGGGCGGGCAGCCAGTTCGGCGGTCCGTCGCCGGTGAACAGCGCCATCCGCACCCCGGCGTCCTCCAGGGTCGACTCCACCGGATCGTCGATGTCGACCGGCACGCAGACACCGCCGGCCGCCAGGATGCCCAGCGTCGCGATGACCGTGTCCAGACCCTCGGCGCCCACGACGGCAACGCGGTCACCGGCGCGCACACCGGCCACCAGGAGGGCACCGGACACCGAGAGAGCCTGTTCGCGAAGTTGTCCGTAGGTCCAGCAGGTGGTCGGTCCGACCACCGCGACGTCGCCGGGCGCGGCCTGCGCATGGACGAAGAATCCCTGGTGCAGCGGCTCGGCGGCCACCGCCTGCCCGGTCTGCGTAGTCGTGCGACTCACGGCGTCCACAACGACCTCCTGATGATAAGCAAAGGCTGCCCTAACTCAAGTAACTCTAACCTTAGTTGCCGCACGTCGGCTATGGGGCCGTGCGTGCCAACTCCGAGGCCACCTCGACGCCGTCCATCCCGGCGACCTCGAGATACAGCTCGGACACCAGCTGCAGCCGGTCCGAGCCGGCCTCCCGGCTGGTCAGCAGCTCCGCCAGCGCCGAGACGGTCCGGGCCGCGAAGATGTCGGCGACCATCACCGTCGAGGTGTCCAGCCAGTCCCGGATACGGGCCACCAGCTGGGTGCCCAGCACCGAGTCCCCGCCGAGAGCGAAGAAATCGTCGTCGACGCCCACCCCGGACTGCCGGAGAACGTCCCCGACGATCGCGCACAGGGCCGTTTCCAGCGGGCCTGACGGCGCCCGGTAGCCCCGGCCCTCGGGGGCGCCGACGGCCGCCAGCATGCGAACCGCGGCGACCCGGTCGGTCTTGCCGCGGACGTACGGAATCTCCTCGGCGACCAGCAGGACCTGCGGGATCATGTGCGCGGGCACCAGCGCGGCCATGGCACCGACCACCGCATCACGATCGAGGCCCGCATCGAGGCCGGCCTGATCGGCCCGCACCACCGCGCCCAGCAGATCGTGGCCACCCTCGACCGGGACCAGCACCGCCACCGCCGCGTCGACGCCCGGAACCCGGCAGAGGGCTCCTTCGACCTCGCCCAGCTCGATGCGGAAGCCGCTGACCTTGATCCGGTGATCGGCCCGGCCGACGAACTCCAGCGTGCCGTCGGGCCACGACCGCACCAGGTCTCCGGTGCGGTACCAGCGACGCCCGTCGTGTTCGACGAACTTCTCGGCCGTCAGGTCGGGGCGCCCGCGGTAGCCGCGGGCGATGCCGCGCCCGCCGACCCACAACTCACCGGGGACCCAGTCGGGGCAGTCCTCGCCGCGGGCGTCGACCACCCGGCAGCAGTTGTTGGTCAGCGGTACGCCGAACGGCACCGAGGTCCAGTGCGACGGCAGCGCGTCCTCGCCGAAGCCCACTTCGAAGATCGTGTTGTGCGTCGCGGTCTCGGTGGCCCCGCCCAGCCCGGCGAAGCGCATCCGTGGCGCCGCCGCGCGCAGGGCCCGGACGAGCTCCGGGCGCACCCAGTCGCCACCGGTCGGGACGACGCGCAGCGACGACAGCGAGTCCGCGGCCAATCCCACTCCGACCAGCATCTCCAGCCAGCCGGTCAGGAAGTGCAGCACGGTCACCTGGTGCTCGCCGATCAGCCGGACCCAGACGTCGGGATCGCGGCGGTGCTCTTCGTCGACGACCACCATCGAGCCGCCCGAACGCAACGTGCCGTAGACGTCGATCACCGACAGATCGCACTCCAGGTGCGACAACGCCAGGCAACGGTCGGCCGGCCCGATGTCGAAGTGGTCGTTGATGAACTCGATGGTGTTCATCGCCGCGTCGTGGGTGATCTCGACGCCCTTGGGCTCACCGGTGGAACCCGACGTGAACAGCACGTAGGCCAGGTCCGTCGGAACGACCTCGACCGGAGCGAAATGTGCCGGATCACCGATGATCTCGGCGTCGGCGACGGTCAGGTGCGGCAGGTCGGGATGATCCGGCCCCGAGCCGCAGACCAGGGCGAAGTCCACCCCGCCGGTGTGCAGGATGCGGGCGGCCCGATCGGCGGGCTGGTCGACCCCGACCGGCAGATACGCGGCGCCGACCATCGAGATGGCCAGCAGCGCGACGACCTGTTCGACGCTCTTGGGGCCGAGCACCGCGACGACCTCGCCGTGACAGACGCCGCGCGACTGCAGGGCGGCCGCGACGGCGAGCGCCTTGTCGTGCAGCTCGGCGTAGCTGAGGTTCCCGGTACTGCAGAACACCGCGGATGCGTCCGGGGTGGCTGCCGCGTTGGCGAGGAAGCCGGTGTGCAGCACGTCGCCGCTGGGAGCCGAGGTCGACGCGTTCAACTCGGCCCGCACCCGGCGTTGCTCCTCGGAGATCGCGGGCGGGTCGGCCGCATCCCAGGCCGCGTCGTCGGTGGCCAGCCGGCGCAGCTCGGCCAGGTGGTAGGCGAACATGGCCTCGGCCACGCCGGGCCGGAACGCCTCGGTGCGGACGTCCCAGTTGATCATCAGACCGTCGGCCAGTGGCGTCGCCTGGGCATCGATGAGCACCTGCGGACCCTGCGAGATGGTCCACACCGGCGCCCCGAACTGGTCGGTGACATCGCCGGCGAACAGGTCCCCCAGTCCGAGGGCACTGGTGTAGACGATGGTGGCCAGGGTCTGGCTGCCGCGATGGCGGCTCATGTCGCGCAGCACATCCAGGCCGGACACCGAGGAATGCGCGGCGGTGGCGTGCAGGGTCTCCTGCAGCACTCGGGCCCTGGCCGTGGCGGTATCGGCTCCGGTCAGATCGATGTCGAGCAGCAGCGACGACGTGAAGTCGCCGACCAGTTTGTCCACATCGGGGTGGTAGGGCTCCCGGCCGAACATCGGCAGGTTGAGCAGGAACCGCGACTGCGTCGACCAGCGGGCCAGCGCGTTGGCATAGGACGCGCCGACCGCCATGGCCGGCGTGATGCCGCGCCGGTGGGCCGCGGCGAACAACGCGTCACGGGTCGGCACGTCGAGAATTTCCCACAGCCGGACGCTGCGGTGCGGGTTGCGCTGATCGGAGAGCGGAACCAGCGGCAGCGCAGGCGGATCCGGCAGATCCGGGACGCGCTCGGCCCACCATTGCACGTCCTGTTGCGGCGGCGGCGGTGTCGAGGCGGTCAGCCTGGCCCGGTACTCGCGGTAGGTGTAGCCCAGTGCGGGCAGTTCGGCGCCGCGGTAGAGGGCGGCCAGGTCGGCCATGAAGTTGCGGTAGCTCACCGCATCGGCGGCCTGCATGTCCATGTCGACATGCAGGCGAGTGCGCCCGTCGGGAAGCAACGACAGGCTCAGCTGCAGCACCTCGTCATGAAGCATCTGGTGGGACTTGGCTTCCCGGGTGAGCTCCAGCTGCGCCTCGGCGGCAGCCTGATCCAGGTCGCGCAGGTCGTAGACGGTGACCGGCAACGCGCGGTCGCCGATCCGCTGGGTGCCGTCGGGCAGGATCTCGACCCGCAGCATCGGGTGGCGCGCCGCCAGTTTGGTCGCGGCGGTCCGCAAGCGCTCCGGATCCACTGCGGCGCCGTCGAATTCGACGTACAGGTGCGCACCGACGCCGCCGAGTTGCTGGTCGTTGTTGCGCCCCACCCAGAAGGCGTGCTGGATGGGCGCCAGCGGGAACGGCTCGCCCTCGTCACCACTGCCCGTGGTGTCGGCGACGGGATCCTCGGCCGGGGCGTCCGGGGCGTGCTCGGCGACCAGGTCGATCCAGGCCGCGACGGTGGGATTCGCTGCCAGCGCGGCGAATCCGACGTTGATGCCCTGTTTACGCCAGCGCCCGGACAGCGACATCATCCGGATGGAATCCAGCCCGGAGGCGATCAGATCGGCTTGCGGATCCACGTCGTCGGGGCTGACCCCCAGGAGTGCGGCGACCTCGTCGCGGACCGTCTGGGAACTCGTCGCAACCACGCTCACCACGCCTCCGAATCATTAGCACCGAACTATTAGTGCAGGCTGCCCTAACTTCGTGGAGGTTACCCTATATTCGATCTGTCAACAGACCCACCTGACGGGAGTCACAACACCGATGACCACCGGTTTTGACCGTGAACAGGACGAACTGGCAAACGGATTCACCCCATTCCCCGAGGCCCGCGCCGAGGTGTACCGCGCGGCCGGGTACTGGCAGGGCAAAGCGTTGGACAGCATCCTGCGTGAGGCAGCCCACAACTGGCCGGACAAGCCCGCCGTCGTCGACGCCACCGGCAGCCACACCTTCGCCGAGTTGGACGCGCTCGCCGACCGCATCGGCGCGGCACTCGCCGACCGCGGGATCGCCCCCGGCGACCGGATCCTGGTGCAACTGCCGAACTCGCGCGAATTCGCCGTCGCCGCTTTCGGTCTGCTGCGCGCCGGGGTCGTGCCGGTGCTGTGCCTGCCCGGGCACCGATCGGCCGAACTGGGTCACTTTGCCGAGGTGAGCGGCGCCGTCGGACTGCTGATCCCCGACACCATCGGCGGCTTCGACTACCGCGACCTGGCCACGCAACTCGTTGCCGAGCACCCGCGGTTGCGTCACGTCCTCGTCGACGGCGACCCGGGCGCCTTCGAACCCTGGTCCGCGCTCAAAGATTTCGACAACCCAGGCCCGCCCGACATCACCGTCGACACCAGCGGACCCGCCGTACTGCTGGTCTCCGGCGGCACCACCGGCCTGCCCAAGCTCATCCCCCGCACCCATGACGACTACCGCTACAACGCCGCGGCCTGCGCCCAGGCCTGCGAGATGGTGCACGACGACGTCTATCTGGCGGTCCTGCCCGCCGGCCACAACTTCCCGTTCGCCTGCCCGGGTCTGCTCGGCTCGATGACCGTGGGAGCGACAACCGTCTACACCGACGATCCGAGTCCCGAATCGGCATTCGCCCTGATCAACACTCACGGCGTCACCGTCACCGGACTCGTCAACGCCCTGGCCAAGCTGTGGACCCAGGCCTGTGACTGGGAACCGGTGCTGCCCACCTCGCTCCGCGTGGTTCAGGTGGGTGGGTCACGGATGTCGCCCGAGGAGGCCCGCTTCATCCATCAGGGTCTGAGCCCGGGCCTGCAGCAGATCTTCGGAATGGCCGAGGGGATGCTGAATTTCACCCGCCCCGGCGATCCGGTGGACGTGGTGGAGAACACCCAGGGCCGGCCGATGTCCCCGCACGACGAGATGCGGGTGGTCGACGAGGACGGCCATGAGGTCGCCCCCGGGTGCGAGGGCGAGTTGCTGGTGCGTGGTCCGTACACGCTCAACGGCTACTACCGGGCCGACGAGGCCAATGCCCGGTCCTTCAGCCCCGACGGGTTCTACCGCACCGGCGACCGGGTCCGGATCTTCGCCGACGGGCCACGGGCCGGCTACGTCGAGGTGACGGGCCGGATCAAGGACGTCATCCACCGCGGCGGCGAGACGGTGTCGGCCACCGACCTCGAAGACCATCTGCTGACCCACCCGGCCGTCTACGCGGCCGCCGCCGTGCCGCTCCCCGACGAGTATCTGGGTGAAAAGATCTGCGCCGCCGTGGTTTTCCGGGGCGCACCGATCACCCTGGTCCAGCTCAACGAGTTCCTCGACGAGCGCGGCGCATCGGCCCACGCCAGGCCGGACGTGTTGGTCCCCATGCCGGCCCTGCCCGCCACCGCGGTGGGCAAGGTCGACAAGAAGAAATTGATCGCCGCGATCACCGGGTGAGCGGGGCGGGGCGGGAGGTCAGGAGACGGCGACGTCCTCACTGACCTCGCGTCCCACCGCGGGAGCCAGCAGCTCGATGATCCTGGCCGTGACGGCCGCGGCGGTGGGGTGCTCCCACAACAGCGTCGGCGGCAGGGACAGGCCGGTCTGCTTCTCCAGCTGGCGGCGCAGCCGCACCGTCATGATCGAGTCGACGCCCAGCTCCACCAACGGGAGATCGACGTTCACATCGGCCTCTTGGAGGCCCAATTGGCCTGCCACCGCGGACAACACCTGCGCTGCCAGCTGATCCGGGTCGTACTCCCCCGCCACCGAGGTCGGTGACGAATCGTCGTCGGGCTCGTCCTCGGGAGCGACGTCCGACAGGATCGGCACCGCGGCGGCCGCCGGCAGCACCGGCAACACCACGACATTGGCGGTGTCCTCGCGCATCGCGAGGTCCAGCGCACGCATCGCGTCGTCGGCGCCCACGGTTCCCATGCCGAGCGCATCGAGCTGGGCCGCAACGAATTCCGATGCCGAACCCATTCCGAGACCACGCCATGCCGTCCAGGCGACGGCCGTGGTGCGGTCGCCGAGACTGCGCCGGTACCGGGCCATCACGTCGAGGAACGAGTTGGCGCAGGCGTAGGCGCCCTGGCCCGGGAAGCCGGCCAGATAGCCACATGAGGAGAACAGCACCATCCAGTCGAGCTGTTCGGGCGGGAACACCTCGTTCAGCACGAGCGTGCCGTGCACCTTCGGGTGCATGGCCGCGGCGAACTCATCCGAAGTGGTGTTCATCAGCAGCGCACCGGCTTCGACACCGGCGGCATGGATCACCCCGCGGACCGGGGGCAGCGGGCGCAGCACGGCGCGCAGGGCATCTGCCGATCCGGGTGCGCCGATGTCGACCGCGGCGACGGTGATCGATACCCCGCGCTCCTCCAGTGCGGTGACCGCGCGGACCGCGGCCGATGCCTTGTCGCCGGCCCAGGCCGAGCGGTCGCCCAGGCCCGACCTCGACAGCAGGACGAGGCGCCGGGCCCCGAGATCGGCCAGCCGCTGGGCCATTCGCAGGCCGAGCACGCCGGTACCGCCGGTGATCAGGTACGTCCCGCCCGGCGCGCACTGCATCGGAACCGTCGCCGGGGCGGCCGAATCCGTTCCCGAGGCGGCCAGGCGGGCGGCGAGTGCCACCCCGTCGCGGACCACCAGAACACCGTGTCCGGCCAGCGATCCCAGCGCGGCCAGCGGCAGTCGTCCGTCGGCCACGTCGAGGACACCGCCCCACAGCTGCGGATGCTCGGCCGCGGCGACCCGGGCCAATCCCCACAGCGGCGCGTGGGTCAGGTTGCTTCCCTCGTGCACACCGACGGTGAGTGCCCACAACCGTGCCGACAGGCCGAGCTGTTGGTGCAATGCCAGGGTCTTGGTCACGAGTTCGACGGCGGCCTCGGGCGAGTCATCGTCGCGCGGCAACACCAGCACCACCGCGGAGTCGCCGAGTTCTACTGGCAGAGAGCCGAACTCGATGAGCGACTCCAGCTCCGCGGGATCCTCCACCGCCCGGTACGGCACTCCGGCTGCGGTCAGGTCGTCAACCGCGGTCTCCAGCCGATCGACGTCGCCGCCGACCAGCACCACCCCGGTGGGCGGCTGCTCGTCACGGGCCGACACCGGATGCCAGGCCACCTGGTGCACGATCCGGTGGACGTCGGTGGCCGACGATTCCCGTCCCGGATTCTCAAGTTCCTCGAAGGTCATCCCGTCGATCGCCAGCAGCACCGCGCCGGATTCGTCGGTGATGGCCACGTCCGTGGTTGTGGTCCCGGGCCGGCGCCGTACCGACAGCATCGCGGTGGCCGGTGGCACACCGAGCACCCGTACCTGTTCGATCCGGGCCGGCATGCGCAGCCGCGGTGGACCGTCGAAGCTCGTCGAGGCGGCCGAGGTCGCCGCATCCACCAGCGAGGCCCAGGTGGTGGGTTGCGACCCGTCGGACTCGGAACTCACCCGGGCCAGCAGTTCGCCATCGCCGCGACGCAGATCCTTGATGTCCCAATCGAATCCCATGGCCGCGACCCCGAGTTCGGCGAGGGTGTCGATCACGTGCCGGGGTGCCAGCGGCTCGGTGCAGCGCGCGCGGGCCGCCGCCAGGTCGATTCGGCCGTCGAGCTCGTCGGAGCCGCCGTCACGGGCGACCACCGCGCTGCTGTGCGTCAACCACCCGCCATCCTGATCGTCGGCGGTGTCGGCGAGCCGTGAGGCCAAGGTCAGCTCACGGTCGGCCAGCACCACTTGGAGATCGCGGGCCCGGGCAGGTGCCACCGGCGTGCGCAGCCACACGTCTTTCAACCCGGCGCCGTCACCGGCCGCCGACAGAAAGGTGTTCAACAACACTGCGGCAGGCACGATTTCGGTGCCCTTCACCGGATGATCTCCCGGGTAGGGCCGGGTGTCGAAGTCCAACCGGGTCTGCCACATGCGCGTCGCCACCGTTCCGGCCACGTCGGTGCGCCCGCCCAGCAGCGTGTGACCGGCGGCGTCGTGCACCGCTCGCCCGCCGGGCGCCGCGGTGGGTACCCGCCAGAACCTCCGGTGCTGCCATTGGGTGACCGGCAGGTCGTCCGCCCACGGATCCTCCTTGGCGACACCATGTTCCACTTGCGCACCGTGGCAGTACAGCGAGGCGACCGCGGTGTTGACGGCCGAGGTCTCGGCCGTGTCCCGACGCAACAGTGGGACGACGGCGTGATCGTCCATGCCGAGGTGCAGCAGGGTTTCGACGATCGAGTGCGACACCACCGGGTGCGCCGACACCTCCAGGAACAGCCGGTGTCCATCCTCGGCCGCCGCCGTGACAGCCTCGGCGAACCGGACCTGGCCGCGCAGGTTGTGCACCCAGTAGTCGGCATCTCTCGGCGCGGTGGAGCGCGGATCGGTCAGTGCCGTGGTGTAGAGCGGGATCGCCGCGTCGCGGGGTGGCCGGAGCGCGGCGACATTCTCGGCCAGCGCTCCGGTCAGGTCGTCCATCGCGGGGCTGTGGAAGGCCACGTCGGTGTTCACCCGGCGCACCACGATGCCCTGTTCGGCCCAGGCCTGGCAGACCTCTTCGACCGCGTCGGTGACACCCGAGATCACACAGGACTCGGCCGATGCGCTGATCGCCGCCACCACATCGGTGCGGCCGGTCAGCCGCTGCTCGGCCTCGGCGAACGGCAGGCGCACCAAAGCCATGGCGCCACAACCCATCACAGAGCGGAAGCCGCGGGCCCGGTAGCAGGCCACCGCGGCGCCCTGGCGCAGCTCGAACACGCCGGAGACCACGCACGCGGCGACTTCACCGACCGAGTGCCCGATCACCGCGGCGGGTTGCACTCCCCGTTCCCGCAGCACCGCGGCCAGCCCGACCTGCATTGCGAACGTCAGCGCCTGGATCCGATCGGTGCCGCCCAGCTCACCCGTGCCCAGCGCCTCGCGAGCCGAGAAACCGAGCTCGCGGCCGAAGACCTCGTCGACCTCGTCGACGACATTCGCGAAAGTTGGTTCGGCCGTGAGCAGTTCGCGCCCCATGCCGGCCCAGTGCGAACCGTGTCCGGAGAACACCCACACCGCGTCGCGGGACTGGCCGCCGGGCAGCTCACCGACAACCAGTCCGGCGCCGGTTTCACCGCGGGCCAGCGCGTCGAGACCGGCGATCAGCTCATGGCGATGCTCGGCGACGACAGCCGCCCGGACCGGCTCGTGGGTGCGCCGGGCCCACAGGGTGGCGGCCACCGGCGCCGGCTCCTGGTGGCCGGCCCGGAGATGGTCGGCCAGCGCCTCGGCCTGGCGGGCCAGCCGCTGCGCGGACCGCGCCGAGAGCGGGACGATCATCGGGCCGGACGCCTGCGGCGTCGTCGCCGTACGTGCGGGGGCCTCTTCGAGCAGGACATGCGCGATCGTCCCGCCGTAGCCATAACTGCACACCGCGGCCTGGCGGGGAGTTTCGGTGCGGGCCCAGGGCTCGACCTCGGTGGGCACCCGAAGCCCGCTGCTCGCCCAGTCCACCGCACCGGTGAGGCGGCGCAGGCCGGCGGTGGGCGGGATCGCCTCATGGTGCAGCGCCAGGACCGCCTTGATCAGGCCCATCACCCCGGCACCACCCTCGAGGTGGCCGATGTTCGGCTTGACGGACCCGATGCGGCACCGGTCCGCATCCGCGCGTCCGGCGCCGTACACCTCCGCCAGCGCCCCGACCTCGGTGGGATCGCCGGTGGGAGTTCCGGTTCCGTGCGCCTCGATGTACCCGACGCCGGCCGGGTCGACGCCCGACATCCGGCAGGCCAGCCGGAACATCTCCGCCTGTGCGGCGCCGTTGGGCGACATGATGCCCACGGTCCGGCCGTCCTGGGCGGTGGCCCCGCCGCGCACCACCGCAAGAATGCGGTCACCGTCGCGTTCGGCGTCGGCCAGTCGTTTGAGCACGACCACACCGGCGCCCTCACCGCGCCCATAGCCGTCGGCGGCGTCGTCGAAGGTCTTGCACCGGCCGTCTGGCGCCGTAGCCCCGGCCTCGTCGAGCACCCGCGTCAGGCCCGGACCGATCAGCGCGCTGACCCCGCCGGCCAGGGCCAGCGATGTCTCCCCGGCCCGCAACATCTGGCAGGCCTGGTGCACGGCCACCAGCGAGGCCGCGCACGCGGCGTCCAGCGCCACGCTCGGACCGCGGAGGTCGAGCAGATGTGACACCCGGTTGGCGATACCGCACAGTGAGGTCCCGATACCGGTCCACGCGTCGATACCGGGCAGGTCCTCCATGATCAACTTGCCGTAGTCGTCGGAGTTGACGCCCATCAGCACGGCGGTGTCGCTGCCGGCGAGCGTCCGCGGCGACACCCCGGCGTGTTCGAGCGCCTCCCAGCTGACCTCGAGCGCCAGCCGCTGCTGCGGGTCCATCACCTCCGCCTCGCGGGGCGAGACTCCGAAGAACTCGGCGTCGAACCCGGGCAGATCGTCGAGGAAGGTGCCCAGCCGGGTGACCTCGCGCAGCACTGCCGCGTTGCGCGGGTCGCGTCGCAGGTAGGGCTCCCAGCGCTCCTCCGGTACCTCGGTGACGTTGCTGCGTCCTTCGAGCAGGAAGTTCCAGAAGTCCGACGGTGTCGCAACGTTTCCGGCGACCCGGCAGCCGATGCCGATGACGGCGATGGGTTCGGGGGTTGACGTAGGTGATGCCATGTCAGCAGGACCCCGTCAGAAGGTAAGTCTGGATAGGCTTGCCTAAATACGCTGCCGACATGCGGACAATAGTTGCACATGGCCCGCTGGAATATGGGCTCTACCCCGCATCCAGCTGTGAATCCGCCGGGAAGCCCGCCGGTGGCGATGACGTGCACTTTTACCCGTCGACGCGGCCGTTTCGACTACCTTTTCGTCATCGCGCGTGGCCACCGCCGCCGTGTTAGCTCACTCACATGTCGGCCTGGCTCCCCTCGACGGCGATGAGGTACGGCGACAGCGTGCTGAGCTTCTCGCAGGTCTCCTCGAATTCCCGTTCGGGCCTGGACTCGGCGATGATCCCGGCGCCGGCCCGCAGCCAGGTATGCCCGTCGGCCTCGTAGGCCGCCCGCAGCGCGAGTGCCGCGTCCAGCGCCCCGTCGGCCGAGAACATCACGACCGCGCCCGAGTACAGCCCACGCGGCAGCTCGTCGTGCCGCAGGATCGCGTCGACGCCTTCGGCCTTCGGAATGCCCGATGCCGTCACGGCCGGGAACAACGCTTCCAGTGCGTCCATGCGGTCCATCGACGGGTCGAGGCGCGCCCCGACCGTGGACCCCAGGTGCTGCACGCTTCCGCGCTCACGAATCGTCATGAAGTCGGTGACGGTCGCCGTGCCCGGTTCGGCGACCTCGGCGATCTCCTTGAGCGAACTACGCACGGATATCGCGTGTTCGACGATCTCCTTGGAGTTCGACTCGAGATCGTCTCGGGCCGCCTGATCGTCGACGGCGCCGCGGCCGAATGCGCGGGTTCCGGCCAGCGGCTCCGTCACCACCAGCCCGTCCCCGTGCACGGCGGCGACGAGTTCGGGGCTGTAGCCCAGCGCGCGAAGAGGGCCGAGCCGCAACAGAAATGACCGCGCCGGGTTGTTGTGCGCGCGCCCCAGCCGGTAGGTGGACGGGAAGTCGAGCCGGAACGGTACGTCGAAACGCCGCGACAGGATGACCTTCTGATAGCGGCCCCCGACGATCTCGTCGATCGCCGACGCCACCCGGTCGCGGTAGGCACTGCCGTCCTGCCGAATGTCGACGGGACGTGGTGCAGCCGTGCGCGGTACCCCCTCGGCGATCAGTCGCCGCACGATGTCGTGCTGATGCTCGCCGCCGCCCCGCAGGGTCACCCGCTCAGCGGTGACCTCGATCTGGATCACCGGGCTGAAGACCCGGGCCAACGGCGTCCCGGGTGCCAACCTGTCTTCGAGGCCGAACTTGTAGGCACCGAATTCGAATGCGACCCAACCGAATGCGGTCTCGGCGCCGGGTTCGGCAAGCATCTGGTCCACGGCTTCGCCGAGTACGACACCCGGCCTGCCGGTCCACGCTCGACGGGCCGTCACCGCACCGCCGCGGGTCAGTCGCAGTTCATCGCTGTCCAACTCCACACCGCACTGCGCGCCGGAAGCCAGGAACCATCGGTTGGCCCGCTCGTAGACCACGTAATCACTGCCGCCCTCGGACAATGCGCGCGCGATCTCGGCAACCACGTCGGCAGGGCCGATCGCAGCGTCATCCGCGGGCAGCTCGAACGAGACGAGCGCGGCCGAAGCATTGCAGTCAGCTTGGTCGTTCCTTGTGAGCATTCGCCAAAGCGTAGGCCTGCTGGTTCCATTGCACAGACCTACGTATCTACTACGGAATCAACAACTTCCACACAGATCACGCAACGAGATCAGTCAGTGAACAGACAGCCAACTCACAGCTTTCCCACAGGAACTCCGGCGATGGCGTTACCAGGCGAGCAGGTCTCGTACGACCCCGTCGGCAAGCAGGCGACCGCGGTCGGTCAGGACGAGGGATGACTGCCGCAGAAGGAGAAGCCCGTCACCACAGAGAATTTCAGCCCGCGCCCGTTCGCCGTCGTCGAGCAGTGCCACCGGCAGACCGTCGCGGACCCTGATCCGCAACATCACCTCCTCGACGTGCCGGTCGGTGTCATCGATTTGCTCGAAATCGGCTATGGGTAACCGACTTTCACCGAGCGCCTGCGCATAAGCATTGGGATGCTTGACATTCCACCACCGGGTGGAACCCAAGAATCCATGCGCTCCCGGTCCGGCGCCCCACCACTCGCCACCGTTCCAGTACCCCAGGTTGTGCCGGCACTCCCCGCCCTCGCGGCTCCAGTTCGACACCTCGTACCAATGCATTCCGGCCGCCGAAAGCCGGCTGTCGAGCAGCTCGTAACGCCGCGCGAGCACGTCGTCATCGGGCCGGGCGATCTCACCCCGGCGCACCCGGCGGGCCAGGGCCGTGCCGTCCTCGACGATCAGCGAGTACGCGGACACGTGGTCGACGTCCGCGTCCAACGCCACGTCGATCGAGCGCCGCAGATCGTCGTCGGTCTCCCCCGGCGTGCCGTAGATCAGGTCGATGTTGACGTGCTCGAACCCCGCGGCCCTGGCCTCCAGGGCCGCGGCCGGTGCGCGGCCGGGAGAATGCGTGCGGTCCAGCACCGCCAGCACCTGCGGCGCCGCCGACTGCATACCGAGCGAGATCCGGGTGTAGCCGGCCTCCCGCAGCGTCGTGAACATTTCCGGCGAGGTCGATTCGGGATTGGCCTCGGTGGTCACCTCGGCGTCGCCGGACAGCTCGAAGTTGTCGCGGACCGCTCCCAGCACCGCGGCCAGACCGGCCCCGCCCAGCAACGACGGCGTTCCGCCGCCCACGAACACCGTCTGCACCGGCACCGAACCGACCTGTTCGGCGGCCAACCGCAGCTCGACACGCAACGCCGCCAGCCAGCCGTCGGGGCTGGCTCCCCCCAGCTCCGAGGCCGTATAGGTGTTGAAGTCGCAGTATCCGCACCGGGTGGCGCAGAACGGCACGTGAACGTAGATGCCGAAGGCGCCGTCACGTCGCCGGGCCAATTGGGGTTGGCCGGCGGGTAGGGTGCGGGTGCTCATGGTGTTGATTTTCCCAGACTGTCCAGCGGCGACTTTTGCTCACCGTGAACGCAAATATGGCCCGGTTAGGGCTGGTGACGACAATCGTGGCACAATGGCGGGCGTGACTGCCGCCCACAACAGCACCACCCGCATTCAGCTGGTGGCCCGTCGGCATGTCGATTTCAAGCGCGTCTGCAGCTGTTGCTGTCTGCCTTGATCCTGCGTTGATTTCGGAACCCCGCCCGCCCCATAGTTTCAGCTGGCACCGGATCTGCGCCGCCGGACAGCCACCGGTGATCTGCGCGTTCTGAAGCCAGCTCCTTTGCGAAGGAGCACAACAGTGACAACCCCCGAGGCCCCCGCCAAGGTCGACCGGCCCGCCAAGCGCCCCCGCGACGAAGGCCAGTGGGCGCTGGGCAGCCGCGACCCGCTCAACCACAACGAGCAGTTCAAGCAGGAAGACGACGCACTCAACGTGCGGGACCGCATCCTGAACGTCTATTCGCGCGACGGCTTTGCCAGTATCGCCAAGGACGATCTGCGCGGCCGGTTCCGCTGGATGGGCCTGTACACCCAGCGCACGGAGGGCTACGACGGCACCTTCACCGGTGACGACAACGCCGACCTGCTCGAGGCCGAGTACTTCATGATGCGGGTGCGCACCGACGGCAAGGCGATGTCCGCGCAGGCCATCCGCACCCTGGGGCAGATCTCGATCGACTTCGCCCGGGACAGCGCCGACATCACCGACCGCGAGAACCTGCAGTACCACTGGCTGCGCATCGAGGACATCCCCGAGGTGTGGCGGCGCCTGGACGAGGTCGGTCTGCAAACCATGGAAGCGTGCGGCGACTGCCCGCGCGGCATGCTCGGGTCTCCCGTGGCCGGCGATTCACTGGTCGAGGTGCTCGACCCGACGCCCGCGCTCAAAGAGATCGAACGCCTCTACATCGGCAACCCGGAGTTCTCCAACCTGCCGCGCAAGTTCAAGACCGCGATCTCCGGGCTGCAAGACGTAGCCCACGAGATCAACGACGTGTCGTTCATCGGGGTCAACCACCCCGAGCACGGGCCCGGCCTGGACCTGTGGGTCGGTGGCGGCCTGTCGACCAACCCGATGCTGGCGCAGCGCGTCGGCGTGTGGGTGCCGCTGGAAGAGGTCGCCGAGGTGTGGGCAGCCGTGGTCGGCATCTTCCGTGACTACGGCTACCGCCGGCTGCGGTCGAAGGCCCGGTTGAAGTTCCTGATCAAGGACTGGGGCGTAGAAAAATTCAGGGAAGTTCTGGAAACCGAATACCTGCACCGCAAGCTGCATGACGGTCCGGCGCCCGAGCAGGTGCCGCACACCGTCGACCACGTCGGCGTGCAGAAGATCCGCAACGGGCTCAATGCCGTCGGTGTCTCGGCGATCGCCGGCCGGGTCTCGGGCACCATCCTGACCAAGGTCGCCGACCTGATGGAGGCCGCCGGTTCGGATCGTGCCCGGATGACGGCGTACCAGAAGCTGATCATCCTCGACGTGCCCGACGAGAAGCTCGACGCGTTGCGCGCCGGCCTGGACGCCCTGGGTCTGCAGTCGCAGCCGTCGCACTGGCGGCAGAACCTGATGGCCTGCACCGGTATCGAGTACTGCAAGTTGAGCTTCGCCGACACCCGTGGTCGGGCTCAGCACCTGGTGCCGGAGCTGGAGGCCCGGCTCGGCGACCTGAATGCCGAGCTCGATGTGCCGATCACCGTGAACATCAACGGCTGCCCCAACTCGTGCGCCCGCATCCAGGTCGCCGACATCGGTTTCAAGGGCCAGATGGTGGACGACGGAAACGGCCCCGAGGAGGGCTTTCAGGTTCACCTCGGCGGCAGCCTCGGCCTGGACAGCGGTTTCGGCCGCAAGTTGCGCCAGCACAAGGTGCTGGCCACCGAGCTGGGCGACTACATCGAGCGGGTCGTCCGCAATTTCGTGAAACAACGCGAGGGCTCCGAGCGTTTCGCCCAGTGGGCCGTTCGGGCCGACGAAGCGGACTTGAGGTAGATCGCGAGATGAGCACATTGACTGAAGCGGAATTGATCGAGCTGGTCGAGCAGGGCGCGGCCGAGCTGGCCGACGCCAGCGCCGAGGAGCTGCTGCGCTGGACGGACAAGCATTTCGGCGACAATTACGTGGTGGCCTCCAACATGCAGGACGCTGTCCTGGTGGAGATGGCGGCCAAGGTTCATCCCGGGGTCGACGTGCTGTTCCTGGACACCGGATACCACTTCGCCGAGACCATCGGCACGCGTGACGCCGTGGAGCAGGTGTACGGCGTCAACGTGGTGAACGTCCGTCCCGAGCACACCGTTGCGCAGCAGGACGAGCTCCTCGGCAAGGATCTGTTCTCCCGCGATGCCGGTCAGTGCTGCAAGCTGCGCAAGGTCGAGCCGCTGGGCAAGGCACTGGCGGGTTACACCGCCTGGGTCACCGGCATCCGCCGCGTGGAGGCGCCGACGCGCGCCAACGCGCCGCTGATCAGCTGGGACGCCGCCTTCGGGCTGGTGAAGATCAACCCGATCGCGGCCTGGTCCGACGACGACATGCAGGCCTACATCGAGGCCAACGACATCCTGGTCAATCCCCTCGTCCACGACGGCTACCCGTCCATCGGATGCGCACCGTGCACCACGAAGCCCGCCGAGGGCGCCGATCCGCGCAGCGGCCGGTGGGCCGGTCAGACCAAGACGGAGTGCGGGCTGCACGCCTCGTGAGGTATCTGTGACGCTCGTTCTCACCGCACACGGCAGCGCGGACCCGCGCTCGTCGGCGAACGCGCATGCCATCGGCGGCCATCTGCGCCGGCTGTTGCCCGACACCGAGGTACGGGTCGCGTTCTGTGAGCAGAACGCACCCAACCTCACCGAGGTCCTGCCCCACGTCGAGCCCGGCGCGGTGGTGGTGCCACTCCTGCTGGGCAGCGCCTACCACGCCCGGATCGACATCCCCGAGCTGATCGCCAACTCCGGCACCACGGTGAGCCAGGCCGATGTCCTCGGTGACGACCCCCGCCTGCTGCAGGTGGTGCGGGAGCGGCTGACCGCGGTGGGAGTGTCGCGATTCGACGCCCACCTGGGCGTGATCCTGGTCGGCGTGGGCTCGTCGCATCCGGCCGCCAACGCGCGCACCGCCGCCCTGGCCGGCGCGTTGGCCGAGGGCACCCGCTGGGCCGGCGCCGAGGTGGCCTTCGCCACAGGACAGACCCCCTCCCCGTCGGATGCGGTCGAGCGCCTTCGTCAGCGCGGCGCCCGCCGCCTGGTGATCGCCCCGTGGTTCCTGGCGCACGGCCGGATCACCGACCGGGTCGCCGAATTCGCCTGCGCCGCAGGCATTCCGATGGCAGAACCCCTCGGCCCACACCGCCTGGTGGCAGCCACCGTGCTGGATCGCTACGAAGAGGCGATGGCCGCGCGCAGCGCCGGCTTCGCCGCCTGACCCTCTCGCCACCCGCAGAACGATCACGCCCCCGGGACCTCCCGGGGGCGTCTTCATGAACTTGACTCCTATACCCCAAGGGGTATATTCGCACTTATTGGTATACCCCCCTAGGTATACAGAACCATCCGTCGAGGAGTCGAACAATGAAGTTCATCCAGTACTACCTGGACTGTCTGTCCCACGCGTCGTATCTGATCGGCGATGAGTCCGCCGGTCGCGCTGTCGTCGTCGACCCGCAGCGCGACGTCTCCGAGTACGTCGCCGACGCCGAGCGGCTGGGCATGCGGATCACCCACGTGATCGAGACCCACTTCCACGCCGACTTCCTGTCCGGCCACCTCGAGCTGGCCGAGGCCACCGGCGCCACGATCGTGTACTCATCGGTGGCCAAGCCGGAGTTCGATCACCTGGGAGTCGAAGACGGCCAACGCATTTCACTGGGTGAAGTGGAGCTGGAGTTCCGGCACACCCCCGGCCACACCCCGGAATCGATGAGCATCGTGGTCTACGAACACGCCGATGATGCGGTGCCCTACGGGGTCCTGACCGGTGACACCCTGTTCATCGGCGACGTCGGCCGGCCCGATCTGCTGGCCTCGATCGGCTTCACCCGCGACGAGCTGGCCGACAAGCTCTACCACTCGCTGCACGAGAAGCTGCTGCCGCTGCCCGATGCCACCCGGGTCTTCCCGGCACACGGCGCGGGTTCGGCCTGTGGCAAGAACCTGTCCACCGAGTTGTCGTCCACCATGGGTGAGCAGAAGCAGACCAACTACGCGCTGCGCGCACCCGACAAGCAGTCGTTCATCGAGCTGGTCACCGCCGGCCAGCCGCCCGCCCCGGGCTACTTCGTGTACGACGCGATCCTCAACCGCAAGGATCGCGCGCTGCTGGACGAGGAGGCGATGCCGGAGGCTCTGGACTACCGCCGGGCCACCGACGCCGTGGCCGGCGGCGCCATGCTGATCGACGGCCGCAGCCCCGAGGACTTCGCGATGGGCCACTTGCGCAACGCGATCAACATCGGGCTGGCCGGGCGCTACGCCGAGTTCGCCGGCTCGGTGATCAAGCCCGACGCCGACATCGTCCTGGTCACCGATCCGGGCGAGGAACGAGAAGGCAAGAACCGGCTGGCCCGCATCGGATTCGACCGGGTGCTGGGCTACCTCGACAATCCGGAACGGACGATGTTCGAGCACTCCGACGATGTGACGGTGGCCTCACGGTTGACCGCCACCGCCTTCGGCGAGCGTGCCGCCACGGTCGAGGACCTGCAGATCGTCGACGTGCGCAATCCCGGCGAGACCGAGGCGGGCATGATCCCCGGCGCGGTCAACATTCCCGTGGGGCAGCTGCCGGACCGCACCGCCGAACTGGATCCCGCCCGCCCAACCGTGGTGTACTGCGCCGGCGGCTACCGCTCGTCGGTGGCGGCAAGTCTGCTGCGCCAGCGCGGCTTCACCGATGTCAGCGACATCCTCGGTGGCTACGGCGCATGGGTTTCCGGAATCCAAACCGTCTGAGAGACAGGAAAACACGACACATATGTCCAACCCACGCAAGCATGAGGTCCTGATCGTCGGCGGCGGTACGGCCGGGGTCACCGTGGCGGCACGGTTGCTGCGCAAGCAATTCACCGACGTCGCGGTCATCGAACCGTCCGAGAAGCACTACTACCAGCCGTTGTGGACGCTGGTCGGCGGCGGGCAGGCGACCGCCGCCGAGACGGAGCGCGCCGAGTCGACGGTGATGCCGCGCGGCGCCACCTGGATCAAGAGTGCGGTGACCGCCGTCGACCCGGACACCAACACCGTCACCTGTACCGACGGTGCGACGTATTCGTACGACGTGCTGGTGGTGGCCCCGGGCATCCAGCTCGACTGGGAGCGCACCGAGGGGCTGGTGGACACCCTGGGCAAGGACGGTGTCTCGTCCAATTACCGCTTCGATCTCGCCCCGCGCACATGGGAATTCATCCGCAACACGCGTTCGGGCACCGCGGTGTTCACCATGCCGTCCGGGCCGATCAAGTGCGCCGGGGCGCCGCAGAAGATCGCCTACCTGGCGTGCGACCACTGGCGCCGCCAGGGCGTGCTCGACAACATCGACGTACACCTGGTGGTCCCGACCCCACGGATCTTCGGCATCCCCGCGATCGCGGACAACTTGGACAAGGTCATCGCCGACTACGGCATCCAGCTGCACACCGGAAGCGAAGTGCGGTCCATCGATTCGGCGGCCCGCAAGGTGTCGGTCACCGACCTGAACAACGGCACCGAGACCACACTGCCCTACGATGTGCTGCACGCGACTCCGCACCAGTCCGCGCCGGACTGGATCAAGTCCAGCCCGCTGTCCACGAGCCATGTCGGCGGGGACGCCAACGGTTACGTCGACATCGACAAGCACACCATGCAGCATGTGCGCTACCCGAACGTGTTCGCACTCGGCGATGCCGGATCGTCACCGAACTCGAAAACCGGTGCGGCCATTCGTAAGCAGGCACCCGCGGTGGTGGAGAACATCGCTGCCGTGCTGAGCGGGCGCCCGTTGCCGGGGTCCTACGACGGATATGCATCCTGCCCGATCGTCACCTCGTCGAGCGAGATGCTGTTGGCCGAGTTCGACTACGACTTCGCGCTCAAACCCTCCTTCCCGCTGCTCGATCCGGTCAAACCGCACCGGCCGTACTGGTACCTCAAGAAGTACGGGCTGCCCGCCATGTACTGGAATCTCATGTTGAAAGGCCTGACCTGATGCCCACCTCGTCGATCATCGGCGCCGTCGAACTGAACGAGCTCACCCAGGCGGGCAGCGGCCCGCGGCTCATCGACGTCCGCACGCCCGCCGAGTTCGAAACCGCCCACATCCCAGGCGCTTACAACGTTCCGCTGGATCTGCTGCAGGAGCACCGGGACGAGATCGTCCGGCACCTCGACGAGAACATCGTCCTGGTGTGCCGCTCCGGGCAGCGGGCAAGCACCGCGGGCCAGGCCCTGCATGACGCCGGGCTGCCGAACGTGCAGATCCTCGACGGCGGCATGGCCGCCTGGCAGAACCACGGATTCGGGGTGCGGCGCGGCGCGCAGCGCTGGGAGCTGGAACGCCAGGTTCGCCTCGTGGCGGGTTCGATCGTGCTGAGCAGTGTGCTCGGCAGCATCGCCGCCCCGAAACTGAAGTGGGTGGCTGCGGCCATCGGCGCCGGATTGACGACCGCGGCCCTGACCAACACCTGCGCGATGGGCATGATGCTGGCGAAGCTGCCCTACAACCGGGGTGTGTCCTGCGATGCCCAGACCATCGTCGGGCAGCTCACCGGTTCCACACCCACCGGCGAGGGTGCCTCGGCATGATCGCCCTGGCTGTCGCGCTGGCCGTCCTGGTCGGGGTGTCCCTCGGACTCCTCGGCGGTGGCGGTTCCATCCTCACCGTTCCCCTGCTGGCGTACGTCGCCGGCATGGAGGCCAAGCAGGCGATCGCCACCTCGCTGCTTGTCGTGGGGGTCACCAGCGCGGTCAGCACCCTGTCGCATGCCCGCGCCGGTCACGTGCAGTGGCGCAGTGGCCTGCTGTTCGGGGCGGCCGGCATGGCCGGGGCGTATCTGGGCGGCCTGCTCAGCTACGTCATTCCCGGATCGGTACTGCTGATCGCCTTCACCGTGGTCATGGTGGCCACCGGGATCGCGATGCTCCGGCGGCGCGCATCGTGCGAACCGTCGGCGCGCCCGATGCCGATCACCAAGACCGTCCTGGCGGGCCTGGCGGTCGGACTGGTGACCGGGACGGTGGGCGCCGGCGGCGGATTCCTCGTCGTGCCCGCCCTGGCCCTGCTCGGCGGCCTGCCGATGCCCGTCGCCGTGGGAACGTCGCTGCTGGTGATCACCATGAACTCCGTGGCGGGCCTGGCCGGCCATGTCAGCACCGTGCCGATCGACTGGACGGTGGCCGGGGCGGTCACCGCCGCGGCGGTGCTGGGAAGCCTGCTCGGCGCCCGCCTGACCACGCACATCGACCCGGACACACTGCGCCGGGCGTTCGGGTGGTTCGTGTTGCTCATGGCTTCGTTGATCCTCGGCCAGGAACTGCACCCCGCCGTCGGGATCACCGCGGCCGGCCTGATCCTGCTCGCCGGACTGGGCAGGCTCAGCTGTGCCCGGTTGGGCTGGTGTCCACTGCGGTGGTTGTTCGGCCCGCCCGCCGCCGCGACATGACCCCGCCCGCATACCCCCGCGGGTATGATGACAGACAACCACCCCAGTCAAGGGAGACACCGTGATCTGCGACGAAGAATCGATCTCCGCCATCCTGAACCGGCTGCGCCGCGCCCAAGGGCAGCTCTCCGGTGTCATCGCCATGATCGAGCAGGGCCGCGACTGCAAGGACGTCGTGACCCAGCTCGCCGCGGTGTCCCGCGCGCTGGACCGTGCGGGCTTCAAGATCGTCGCCACCGGTCTGCGCGAATGCATCACCGGTGAGAGCGACGAGACCATGGACGTCGCCGAGCTGGAGAGGCTGTTCCTGACCCTGGCCTGACCCGTCTCACCTGACGGGCAGGGCCTCGTCCTCGTCGTCGGCGCTCTGCTCGGAGTCCTTGCCGCTCACCGGGATCTGCACACCGCCGGCGATCTGCGGAACCCGCGTCGCCCGCACGTACACGGTGTCGCCCTCCTTCAACCCCAGGGCCTCGGCGTCGCCCCTGGTGATCTGCGCCGTGAAAGGCACATGGGTTGCGGCGCCGGTCAACTCGACCCGCACCTCGAACCCCAGCATCACGATCCGGTCGATGGTGGCCCGCAGTACCCCGGTGGCCTCGGCGGTGCCGTCTCCCGCGGCGATCGCCAGCTCGGGGTTGCGGCCCACCCGAATGTCATGCGGACGCACCAGGATTCCGTTCAGCTCGGATACCGCACCGAGGAACGACATGACGAAGGCGTTCGCCGGTTCGTCGTATACCTCGGTCGGCGACCCGACCTGTTCGATGCGACCCTTGTTGAGCACGGCGATCCGATCCGCCACGTCCAGCGCCTCGGCCTGGTCGTGAGTCACCAGCACCGTGGTGACGTGCACCTCGTCGTGCAGACGGCGCAGCCAGGTCCGCAGGTCGTCACGCACCTTGGCGTCCAGCGCCCCGAAGGGCTCGTCGAGCAGCAGCACCTGCGGGTCCACCGCCAGCGCCCGTGCCAGCGCCATGCGCTGACGCTGACCACCGGAGAGCTGATTGGGGTACCGGGTCTGAAAACCGGCCAGCCCCACCACTTCCAGCAGGTTGTCGACCTTCTCGTTCACCTCGGCCTTCGGGCGCTTGCGGATCTTGAGGCCGAATGCCACGTTGTCGCGCACGGTCAGGTGCTTGAACGCCGCGTAGTGCTGGAACACGAAGCCGATACCGCGGCGCTGCGGCGGGATCCCGGTGACATCACGCCCGTTGATGGTGATGGTCCCGGTGTCGGGCCGGTCCAGGCCCGCGATGGCGCGCAACAGGGTCGACTTGCCCGAACCGCTGGGGCCCAGCAGCGCGGTCAACGACCCCGACGGCACCTCGAAGTCGATGTTGTCGAGTGCGGCAAAATCGCCGTAATGCTTGTTGGCGCCCCGAACCACGATCGCGTCGGTCATAGCTCTTCTCCTTCTCGGGCCTATTCGGCGGCCTTGGTGCGGCGTCGGTCGAGGAGCACCTGGACGACCAGGACGATCACGGCCACCACCATCAGCAACGTCGAGATGGCGTACGCGCCGTACACCGAGTCCGCCGTGCCGCGGTTGTAGCGGTCGGCCACCAGCAGGGTCAATGTCTGTGAGGTGCCGGCCAGATTCGACGACACCATGATCACCGCACCGAACTCGCCCAGCGTGCGGGCGATGGTCAATACGATGCCGTAGGTCAGGCCCCACCGGATGGACGGCAGGGTGATGCGCCAGAACGTCTGCCACCACGTCGATCCGAGTGTCGCGGCAGCTTCCTCCTGGTCGGTCCCGATCTCGTGCAACACGGGTTCGACCTCACGGATGACGAACGGCACCGTGACGAAGATGCTGGCCAGCACGATGCCAGGGAAGCCGAAGATGATCTTGAGCCCGAGATTGTTCTCGACGAAGCCGAACAGCCCGGCCGAACCCCACAGCAGGATCAGCGCGACGCCGACCACCACCGGCGACACCGCGAACGGCAGGTCGATGACGGCCTGCAACGCACTCTTGCCGCGAAAGCGGTTGCGCGCCAACACCAGAGCGGTGGGAACCCCGAACAACACGTTCAACGGCACCACGATGGCCACCACCAGCAACGACAGCTGCAACGCGGAGATGGCCGCGGGCGTGCCCACCGACGCGAAGAAGGCGCCGAAGCCCGGACCGAAGGTGCGCCACAGAATGAGCCCGACCGGGACCACCACCAGCACCGCGATGTAAGCCAGTGCCAGATAGCGCAGCAGCAGCCGCACCCACGGTGACAGCGTCATGCCGAGAGCTCCTCACGCTTGGCCGCACGTGATCCCACTGCCCGCAGCACGAACAGCACCACGAACGAGATCAGCAGCAGCACAATGGAGATCGCCGCCGCGCCGGTCCGGTCGTCGTTCTCGATCAGGGTCCGGATCCACTGCGAGGACACCTCGGTCTCGCCCGGCACCGCACCGCCGATGAGCACCACCGAGCCGAACTCGCCGATGGCCCGGGAGAACGCGAGGCCGGCACCTGACAGCAGGGCCGGCAGCAGCGCGGGCAGGATCACCTTGCGGAAGATCACCCAGTTGCTCGCACCCAGCGAAGCAGCCGCCTCCTCGGTCTCCCGGTCGAGCTCGAGCAGCACCGGCTGCACGGAGCGCACCACGAACGGCAGCGTGACGAACAGCAGCGCGATACCGACACCCCATTTGGTGTGTTGCAGGTGCAACCCGACCGGGCTGGCCGGGCCGTACAACGCCAGCATCACCAGGCTGGCCACGATCGTCGGCAGCGCGAACGGCAGATCGATCACCGAGTCGACCAACCGCTTGCCCGGGAAGTCGTCGCGGGTCAGCACCCAGGCGACCAGCAGACCGAAGAACAGGTTGACCAGGGTCACGCCGGCCGAGATGGTCAGCGTCACCCGGAACGAGTCCACCGCCGCATTCGAGGTGACGGCCAGCCAGAAGGCGTTCCACCCGCCGCCGGCCGCCTGCCACACGATCGCCGCCAATGGCAGCAACACGATGACGCTCAGCCAGATCGAGGCCGCACCCACCCGCAGTGAGGTACTGCCGTACCGGCCGGGCCGCGCGCCGGGGGGCTCATCCCCCGGCGGCGGCGCAGCCGGATCAGGCTGGGCTGCATCGGCCTGCGCTACTGCTGTCATCCAGTCGCCTGCTTGTAGATCTTGGTGATCGAACCGTTGTCCTTGTCGAACAGCGCCGGGTCGACGCTGTCCCAGCCGCCCAGATCAGCGATCGTCCACAGCTTCTCCGGCGTCGGGAAGTCCTTGGTGAAGTTCGCGGCCACCGCCGGGTCCACGGGACGGAATCCGGCCTCGGCCCACAGCTTCTGACCTTCGGGGGTGAAGAGGAAGTTCTCGAGCGCCTTGGCCTTGTCGGCGTGCGCACTGGCCTTGACGACGGCGACCGGGTTCTCGATCTTGAACGTCTGCGGCGGGTTGACGTGCTCGACGGGCTTGCCCTGCCGCTCGACGTTGATCGCCTCGTTCTCGTAGCTGATCAACACGTCGCCGGTGCCCTGCAGGAACACGTCGGTGGCCTCACGGCCCGAGCCCGGGCGGGTCTTGACGTGCTCGGTGACCAGCTTGTTGACGAAGTCGAGACCGGCCTCGGAATCCTTGCCGCCGTTGCTCTTTGCCGCATACGGCGCCAGCAGGTTCCACTTGGCCGAGCCCGAGCTCAGCGGGCTCGGAGTGACCACTTCGAGCCCCGGCTGCAGCAGATCATCCCAATCCTTGATGCCCTTGGGGTTGCCCTTGCGCACCACCAATGACACCACAGAACCGAACGGGACGCCCTTGGTGTTGCCCGCATTCCAATCGTCGGCCACCTTGTCGGCCTTGACCAGGCGGCTGACGTCGGGCTCCACCGAGAAGTTCACGATGTCGGCCGGCTTGCCGTCGACCACGGCCCTGGACTGGTCGCCGGAGGCGCCGTAGGACGTCCGCACCGCGACACCCTTGCCTTCCTCGGTGGCGGCGAAGGCCGGGATGATCTTGCTCCAGCCCGGCTCCGGTACCGCGTACGCGACCAGGGTCAGCGTGGTGTCGGCACCCGCCGCGCCCGCGTCACCACCGGGAACGTCGCTGGCGCCGCCACCGCAACCGACGACGAGCGCGCCGGTGGCGGCCAGGACGGTGGCGGTGCGCCACAGCCCCGCACCCGAGGAGGACCGAGGGAAAAGTCTGACGTTGGACTTGAAAATAGGCACTGATGACCTTTCTTGCAGACAGCGGACATTGCGAGGTCCGTCATGCGGAAAGGCGAAGGAAGGCGAAGAACCAGCATCTGGGCAATTACCGCTGACGCCACCGACACCAAACCGCGGACGGGTTGGAGTCAGCGACAACAGTCGACATCAGCAACAGCGCAAGAACCCACGGCGAGGAGCGCCAGGACATGGCTCTCCGTGCTGCCGGACGCTGCGTGCATGGCGCGAAGAATAACAGAATTCCGCCATCACGCCCGTCCAGCGATATGCGGTCCGTCTCAGAGCGTCAGCAACCACATCACGATGACCAGGACCACGAGGAGCACCAAGGCCAACGTGACACGTGAGCGCGGCATACCGTTCACTCCGATTCCGCCTCGTCCGCCGACGCGTGGCGTAGCCGGCGCAACCCGGTAGTTCCCCAGCCCAGGGCGCCGTCGAGCAGCACCGCGCTGCCATAGGCCAGCGCCAGCACCACCGGCATCACCACCGCGGTCTGGACGACGAACGGCAGCCCGGTCAGCCACAGTTCGACGCCGTCCCACCAGTTCAGGATTGCCGTCATGGGGCCAGCGTATGCGATCCGGAAAATCATCCCGTCACGCCAGTAACGTTCGACACGCGCGGCTTGGGTAGACGACACCTGTATCCGCAGATGATGATGTGCGGATGGTTCTGCAACACACCGAGCCCACGGATGTCGTCGCGGCACTCGAAAAGAAACCTGCGGCCACCAAGACCCCCGACACGCCGTTGACGGTCACCGCCCCGGTGCCGTACTCGTCGAGCGGTGCCCTGCGGAACCCGTTCCCGCCGATCGCCGACTACGGGTTCCTGTCCGACTGTGAGAACACCTGCCTGATCTCCTCGGCCGGTTCGGTGGAGTGGCTGTGTGTCCCCCGGCCGGACTCTCCCAGCGTCTTCGGCGCGATCCTGGACCGCAGCGCCGGTCACTTCCGCCTCGGCCCGTACGGCGTGACGGTGCCTGCGGCGCGGCGCTACCTGCCCGGGAGCCTGATCCTGGAGACCACCTGGCAGACCCACACCGGCTGGCTGATCGTTCGCGACGCCCTGGTGATGGGACCCTGGCACGACATCGAGACCCGCTCCCGCACCCACCGGCGCACCCCGATGGACTGGGACGCCGAGCACATCCTGCTGCGCACTGTCCGCTGCGTCAGCGGCACCGTGGAACTGGTGATGAACTGCGAGCCGGCGTTCGACTACCACCGCGTCAGCGCCTCGTGGGAGTACTCGGGCCCGGCCTACGGGGAAGCCATCGCCCGGGCCAGCCGCAACCCGGACTCGCATCCGACACTGCGGCTCACGACCAACCTGCGCATCGGCATCGAGGGCCGCGAGGCCCGGGCCCGCACCCGGCTCACCGAGGGTGACAACGTGTTCGTGGCACTGAGCTGGTCCAAACACCCGGCGCCGCAGACATACGACGAGGCCGCCGAGAAGATGTGGAAGACCAGCGAGTCGTGGCGGCAGTGGATCAACATCGGCGACTTCCCCGATCACCCGTGGCGGTCCTACCTCCAGCGCAGCGCGCTGACGCTGAAGGGCCTGACGTACTCGCCGACGGGGGCCCTGCTGGCCGCGCCCACCACGTCGCTGCCGGAAACCCCTCAGGGCGAACGTAACTGGGACTACCGCTACTCGTGGATCCGGGATTCCACCTTCGCGCTGTGGGGTCTGTACACCCTCGGGCTGGACCGGGAAGCCGACGATTTCTTCTCGTTCATCGCCGACGTGTCCGGTGCCAACAACGGCGAGCGGCATCCGCTGCAGGTGATGTACGGCGTCGGCGGGGAGCGCAGCCTGGTCGAAGAAGAACTGCACCACCTCTCGGGCTATGACAACGCCCGGCCCGTGCGCATCGGCAACGGTGCGTACAACCAGATGCAGCACGACATCTGGGGCACCATGCTCGATTCGGTGTACCTGCACGCCAAGTCGCGCGAGCAGATTCCCGAGGCACTGTGGCCGGTGCTCAAGAACCAGGTCGAGGAGGCCATCAAGCACTGGAAGGAACCCGACCGGGGCATCTGGGAGGTGCGCGGCGAACCGCAGCACTTCACCTCCAGCAAGATCATGTGCTGGGTGGCACTGGACCGCGGTTCGAAGCTGGCCGAGCTGCAGGGCGAGAAGAGCTATGCGCAGCAGTGGCGGGCCACCGCCGAGGAGATCAAGGCCGACATCCTGGCCCGCGGCGTCGATTCCCGCGGGGTGCTGACCCAGCGCTACAACGACGACGCGCTGGACGCCTCGCTGCTGCTGGCGGTGCTGACCCGGTTCCTGCCCTCGGACGATCCGCGGGTGCGGGCCACGGTGCTGGCGATCGCCGACGAGCTCACCGAAGACGGGCTGGTGCTGCGCTACCGCGTCGAGGAGACCGACGACGGTCTGTCCGGTGAAGAGGGCACGTTCACGATCTGCTCGTTCTGGCTGGTGTCCGCACTCGTCGAGATCGGTGAGGTGAGCCGGGCCAAGCATCTGCTCGAGCGGTTGCTGTCGTTCGCCAGCCCGCTGCACCTGTACGCCGAGGAGATCGAGCCGCGCACCGGCAGGCATCTGGGCAACTTCCCGCAGGCGTTCACCCACCTGGCCTTGATCAACGCCGTGGTGCACGTGATCCGCGCCGAGGAGGAGTCCGACAGTTCCGGGGTGTTCCAGCCCGCCAACGCGCCGATGTAACTCCGGCCCGCGGGAAAATCACCCTGCGCCGATCTCTGGATCCACCTCGGTGGTCGCGGCACCATCGGGCGATGAGCTACCACCGCCACCGCGCAGACGACACCTCCCGCATCAAGATCGACGTCGCGATCGGCATCCTGGTCGCCCTGCGCGGTTGCGCGCCGGATCAGGCGTTCGCCGAGCTCGTGCGGGTGGTGCAACACACCGGAATCGGAATCGGCAGCATCGCACGGGCCCTGGTCGATCTCGCCGGCGGCCGGTCGGGCTCGTCAGCCGAGTACGCCGAGGCGTTCAACGCCTGGGGCGAGCTGCTGGCACAGGCCCGGCGGGTCCCGGTCAGCTCCGCCCGGTGAGCGGTGCCCGCGCCAGCATCCAGGCCTGACCGTCACCTTCGTGCGCGGCGACCGGTTCAAGGCCGGCGAACGCCGCAGCGAGTTCGCCCGCGGCGGCCCGGAACCGGCCGGGCTCGGCACCGACCTCGCTGAGCACACAGACGGCCAGCAGGCCGCCCGGACGCAGCCGGGCGACCAGCGCCGGGTAGAGCCCCGGGTCACGGAAGCGATGACACAGCACGACGTCGACGGGTGGTCCGCCCGGCAGCCCGTCGTCGAGGTCGGCCACGTCGAAACGGCAGCGCCCGGATACACCGTGACGGGCCGCCAACTGCCTGGCCTGGTCGATCGCCACGGCAGATACGTCGAGGCCCCAGACCCGTAAACCACGCCGCGCCAACCACACCGAGCCCAGACCCGGCCCGCATGCCACGTCGAGCGCAGATCCCCTCACCGGAAACGCATCGGCGTGACCGAGGAACGCCTGCGGCACATCCAGCACCGCAGCCGATTCCCGGCCGGTGTACACCGTGTCCCAGCGGACCCCGTCCTGCTCGCTCACATCCGCCACCGTATGGGAGGGAATAGTGGCGACCGGTTCGGGGTTTGGCCCTTCATGCGAGCCATCGTCTACGACCCGCACGCTCCGGCCAACCTCCGCTTCGACGATGTCGTCGAACCATCACCCACCGAATCCCAGGCCCTGATCGATGTGCACGCCATCGCGCTGAATTTCGGGGAACTGCACTTCATCGACGCGATGCGCCGCCCGGGCGAAGTGCCCGGATGGGACAGCGCCGGGGTGGTGACCGCGGCGGCGGCCGACGGCTCCGGGCCCCCGGTCGGCACCCGGGTGGTGGGTTTCAGCGGCGAGGCGGGCTGGGCCGAACGACGCGTGGTGTCGACCGACAACCTCGCCGAGCTTCCCGAGTTCGTCGAGTTCGACGAGGCCGCCGCGCTGCCGGTGGCCGGGGTGACCGCGCTGCAGGCGCTGCGTGCGCTCGGCCCCGTGGTGGGACAGCGGGTGCTCGTCACCGGTGCCTCCGGCGGCGTCGGACGCTTCGCGGTACAACTGGCCGCGCGGGCCGGCGCGCATGTCATCGCCGCGGTCGGCAGCCCGGCACGCGGTGAGGGCCTCGAAGAACTCGGCGCGGCCGAGATCGTGGTCGGCCTCGACACCGTGACCGAGCCGGTGTTCGGCGTGCTCGACAACGTCGGAGGCAAGCTCCTGGCCCAAGCTTTCGGCCTGGTGTCCGACGGCGGCTCGGTGCAGTCGATCGGCATGGCCTCCAACGAGCCCACCACGATCAACTTCGAGGAGGAGCGACGCCGCGGTAACCGGAAACGGTTGGAGCCGTTCACGGTCCGCGCCCCGTTCCAGTCGGACCTGGATTACCTGCTGACGCTCCTGGCCGACGGCGAGCTGGATCCGCAGATCGGCTTGCGTGACACGTGGGACAACATCTCCACGGCCGCCGCCGCCTTGTTGGGCCGCCAGGTCGCGGGCAAGGCGGTGCTGCGGGTCGCCTGACCCGTGGCCTAGTTGCCCTGTCCCCCGCGCCCCCGGCTCACCAGGTCGGCCACCGGATCCTTGCCGTTGACGAACCAGTCTCCCAGGATCCGCGCCTTGTAGACCGCGGGATTGTGCGACGCCAAAGTGCGGGCGTTCCGCCAATGCCGGTCCAGGCCAAGCTCTTCGGACACCCCGGAGGCGCCGAGCGCGTCGAACACCCTGGTGCTTGACCGCAGCGCCGAGCCGATGATGACCAGCTGTGCCTGTGCCACGGCCACCTCGGCCTCGATCAACAGTTCCCGGGCATGGTCGTCACTGCCGGCCAGCCGGCCCGCAACGATCCGGTCGAGCGTGCGCGCACTCGATCCCAGGGCCGCCTCGGCGCCGAACGCCTCGGCCGAGATATCCCCGATCACCTGCAACAGTTGCGCGTCCTCGGCGGGCACCTCGGCCAGGCCCTGCGGGTAGTTGCGGGTGCGTCGGCGCAGCGCGGCCACCCCATCCCGGTGCACGGCCTTGGTGATCCCGGTCAGCACGGCGAGCATCGCGATCTGATAGAAGTGCGCCTGATAGCTGAACCGCTCGACGGCGGGAAACACGTTGCCCGGCTCGGCGCGTGCCCGGTCGTACCGGGCGGAGCCGCTGGCGGTGGTGCGCTGGCCGAACCCGCGCCAATCGTCGGTCAACGTCACGCCCGGATCGTCGGCGCGCACCAGCGCCGTCCACAGCTCGCCGTCGTCGCCGCGACCGAGTACATCCAGCCAGTCGGCGTAAAGACTGCCGGTCGCATAGTATTTCGCGCCGGACACGAGCCAGTGGTCGTCGTGCGCGGTGACGGTCGTGGTCAGGTTGGCCAGGGTGACGTTGTTGGCCTCGGTCCAGCCGCCGCCGACGAACTCCCCCGCCAGGAACCGCTTGATCCACGTGTTGTTGTCTTCGGTCACCGGCGCATTGAGCCGGTCCTCGACGAAGGCCAGATGGTTGCGCCAGATGTGGGCGACGTTGGCATCGGCCTCCCCGAGCTCGGCGAGCAGGAGGAAGGTCTGCTCCAGGGAGGCGCCGAAACCGCCCTGTTCCGCGGGGATCCGGAGAGTGCCGAACCCGGCGTCGCCGAGCCAGCGCACCTGCTCATGCGGGAACACCCGGTCGCGTTCGCGTGCCACATTGCGTTCCGCGATCCGCTCGAAGACGGGCCGGAACACCGACCGCACGTCCGCGTCGTAACCGGTGGGACGCTTCAGATACGTGCTTGGCCTGCTCATCGGATGCTCCCGTCGTTGTCGATGCGGTAGGCGTACTGATCCCGGACCGTCACGTAACCCAGACGGCGGTACAGCTCGTGCGCGTTGCTCGCGTTGTCGATGTCGGTTCCCAGTGATGCGGCCGTGAACCCGCGCCGCAGCGCGGCCAGCCAGATCTTGCGCAGCAGCAGTTCGCCGGTGCCGCGGGTCCGGAGATCCCGCCGCACCCCGATGTAGTCGGTGTGGGCGCTGCGTTCCTGGTCTGCGCCGGCCCCCGTGGTGTAGGTCGATCCCAGCACGTAGCCGACCACCACGCCGCGGCCGTCGACCGCGGCGATACTGAAGTCGGGATTGAATGCCCGGCTGCGCAGGTGATGTTCCCAACGCTGCGGGGTTTTCGACATGTTGCCGAAATGCTCACTGAACGTGTCGAATTGGAGTTGCCGCACCTGCTCGGCGTAGCCGCCCGAGATCACCTCGGGCCAGGACAGAATGGTCAGGCCCTCGATGTGCGCGGCGGCCAGGGCCGCCGGGTCCTCACCGGACAACGGCTTGCGGGTGGCGACGAACTCGCGCTCCCGGCGCGCGCCCCGGCGCACCAGCGCCTCGATTGCTGCCGGCTGATCCGCGCCGATGTAGACCCGCAGATAGGCGCCGGGGGTAGCCACTCGGCGGAACACCTCGACGACCTCGCCGACGACGGCGTCGACCGCCGCACTCGCCACGGCCGGGCCGAAGACGAAGTTTCCCAACACCTCCGGTTCGACACTGTCGGGCCGGTGTAGGGCCGCGTACCCGATCACGTCTGCCGACTCGCCCCGCAACACCACCGCCGACCCGGGATATACCCCGTCGAACTGCTCGGCGACGTCGCGCGAATCGGCGGCGAACTTTCGCCCGGCCAGACCCGGTGTGGTGGCCAGAAAATCGGCGATGAGCGGAAACTCGTGTGCGGTAGCCGGTTCCACCGTCCAGCCGGTGGCCGTCCGATGCTCGGTCAGCGTCATTTGCGGACCTCGTCGCCCACGGTGGTGTCCGACTGCTGGAGCACCTCGCCGATCCCCTCGTCGGCCAGCCGTTGTTGCTCGGCATCGGACAGGGTCTGGATGGTGCCGATCCGGGCGGCCACCTCCGGCCGGGTCCGCTTCAGATACCAGTACCAGGACAGGCCGGCCAGCAGGATGCCGCCGAACACGAAAGGCAGGATGTTGAACGGGAACTCGGGCACCGGATAGAAGTTGCTCACGATCACGTAACCGAGGCCGATCGTCGCCGCGACCGAGACCGCGAGCCGCAAGGGGGTCAGGGCGCCGATCTTGCGCAACCAGATCGGCGTCGCGATGACCACCAGCAGGTAGCTGACCAGGAAGCCCCAGTTGGCCACATAGCTGCCGTAGACGTCGAACAGCAGCCGGCCGGCCGAGCTGAACGTCGCCACGATCGAGAACGTCAGCGCCAGGACACCGACGAAGACCACACCGGCCCAGGGAGTCTTGTAACTCGGATGCACCCTCGTGAACACCTGCGGCAAGGCGCCCTCGTGGGCGAAGGTGAACAGCGAGCGGGCCGCGGCGGTGGTGACCGCGGTGACGAACACGATGAAGGCGACGGCGACCGCCCCGCTGACGATCTGGTTCACCCATTCCACCCCGGCGCTGGTGGCCAACTGCGGCAACACCGCCTTGTCCCCGTCGATCTCACCGAAGTGCAGGATCTGCGGGTAGGTCGCGAAGATGTAGAGCACGCCGATCAGCAGCACCACGCGCAGAAGCGATCTGGCGATGTTGCGGTGCGCGTCCTTGGCCTCGGCACCGAGTGAGGCCACACTCTCGAACCCGGCGTAGGAGCCCACCGCGGTCACCGCGGCGATGAAGGTCGCGCTGGACCCGAGATGCTGCGGGTTCCACTGCTCCCAGTCGATACGGAACCCGTAGCCGATGTAGGAGGCCACGATGATCACCAGGATCGACGCGATGGCCAGCAGTTCGAAGGCCAGTTCGTACTTGGCGGCCAGCGAGACCCCGCGGTAGGGCAGGTAGACCGCGACGCCGACCACGACGATCACCAGCAACAGCCGAAACCAAACCGCTTGAGATCCAAGCCCGATCGACTCAAGGAACGCGTCGAGGTACAAGACCCCGCCGAGGGTGCCCGTGGTGGCGAAACCGATGTAGCCGAACAGCAGGCTGAACCCGGCGGCGAAGGCGAACCCGGGCCCGAGGCCGTTGCCGGTGTAGGTTCCGAGCGATCCCGAGGACACCGTGCGTTTGGCCTGGAAGCTGATCGTGATGGCCACCAGCACCACGATGGACAGTCCGATCACCGCCGCCCAGGCCGCGCCTTTCCCTGCAGCCACGAACAGCGAGAACGGCACCACGGCCAGGGCCACGCTGGGCGCCGCGGCCGCCAGACCCTGGGCGAACACGCCCCACGGGCCCAGCGCCCCGGATTCCAGCCCGGTCGATTCCGCGGCGATCAGGGTTCGGCCCGCGGCCTCCGTCTTCAGGCCTGTCGTCGGTTCGTCTGTAGTTGTCACGGCAATGTCCCTTTCTGACCGCGACGCCGCCCGTCCGTGAACCGGTACGGGTGGTTGTCATGTCGGTATGTGTTGTCACACTGCCGCAATCGGTTTCGTGCCGTCAGCTATGAAATCGGCGGGATTCTATTGCGAATCAACGGAATTTCTACGGAATGCCGCAGCCGGGTGTCCAAGATACGGCTCGGTCATGACCACTGCCGTTGCGGTACGTCGAGTCCGAGATGGGATCGCAGCGTCGGGCCGGCGTATTCGTGGCGGAAGAGCCCGCGTTTGCGCAACACCGGCACCACCTGCTCGACGAAAAGCTCGTGCTGACCGGGTAATCCGGAATCCCGCAGCACGAACCCGTCGGCGGCACCGGTGGTGAACCACTGCTCGATTTCGTCGGCGATCTGCTCTGGCGTGCCGACCACCGCCGCGCCCCAACCGTTGACCGTGCGGTACAAGAACTCTCGGACGGTCGGGTTCCCGTCGGTGGCAAGCAGCCGATAACCCGCCAGCGCGGTCTGGTGGGTCTCGGTGTGCGCCGGGAACGCCGACTCCGGCACTGGACCGTCCAAGTCCGCACCGGTGACGTCGACGTCGACCTCGAGCAGCCAACCCGCCTGGTACTGCGGGCTGAAGTACTCGTACTCCTGCTGCTGGGCGCGCCGGGCTTCGTCCTCGGTGGAGCCGACGAGATACCGCAACGACGGGGTGATCAGCGGCGGCCTGGCCCGGCCCAACCGCCGTGACTCGTCGTGGATCTGGTTGTAGAAATCCTGCGCCCGGGCCCGGTTGCCGTGACTGGTGAAGATCACCTCGGCGTGCCTGGCCGCGAAACCCCTTCCGGTTTCTGAAGATCCGGCCTGGAAGAGCACCGGCAGGCCCTGTGCCGACCGGGCCGCGCCCAACGGACCGGCGACGTCGAAATAACGCCCGTGGTGGTTGGTCGGTTGAATCTTGTCGACGTCGTTGAATATCCCTGAAGAACGGTCTTCGACGACGGTGTCCTCACCCCAGCCGTCCCAGAGCTTCCGGACCACCGCGAGCGCTTCCTCGGCGATGCGGTAGCGCTCGTCGTGGGCCACCACGCCGCGGGCACTGAAGTTGTCGGCGGCGGCTTGCGCGAAGCTGGTGACCAGGTTCCAGCCGGCCCGGCCGCCACTGAGGTGGTCGAGTGAAAGCAACTGGCGGGCAAGGTGATACGGATGTGCGAGGGTGGCCGACCCGGTGACCACCAGTCCGATCCGGTCGGTGACCGAGGACAGCGCAGCCGTCGCGGTGAGCGGTTCGAAGTCCTCGGTGATCTTGTACGGCCAGGTCGCCGGCGGACCGTAGTTCAGGCCGTCGGCGAAGAACAGCGCGTCGAAGGTGCCGGCCTCGGCGGTCTGGGCGTACTCGATCAGCCGCCGGCGTACCCCGGTGGTGCTGTTGTCGATATCGGGATGCCGCCACGGCCCGGTAGACCGGGTATTGCCGAAGGCGAGCAGATGAAGCTCTCTGGACACTCCGGCGACACTACGATCGCGACCGACCGCAGCCGAGGGTTGCGCTCAGCGCGAAGCTATCCCGGCGCGACTACTTCTTGGGCTTGTCCGCGGCTGCGTCGGTGGACAGCGCGGCGACGAACGCCTCCTGAGGAACATCCACGCGGCCGATGGTCTTCATGCGCTTCTTGCCCTCTTTCTGCTTCTCCAGCAGCTTGCGCTTACGGGTGATGTCACCGCCGTAGCACTTGGACAACACATCCTTGCGGATCGCGCGAATGTTCTCGCGGGCAATGATCTTCGATCCGATCGCGGCCTGCACCGGCACCTCGAACTGCTGGCGCGGGATGAGCTCCTTGAGCTTGGTGGTCATCTTGTTGCCGTAGGCCGACGCCGAATCCTTGTGCACGATCGCGCTGAACGCATCCACCGCCTCGCCCTGCAGCAGGATGTCGACCTTGACCAGATCGGCCATCTGCTCGCCGGCCTCTTCGTAGTCGAGGCTGGCGTAGCCGCGGGTGCGCGACTTCAGTGAGTCGAAGAAGTCGAAGATGATCTCGCCCAGCGGCATCGTGTAGCGCAGCTCGACGCGTTCGGGCGACAGGTAGTCCATGCCGCCGAGCTCACCGCGCCGGGACTGACACAGCTCCATGATGGTGCCGATGAACTCGCTGGGCGCGATCACGGTGGTCTTGACCACCGGCTCGTAAACCTCGCGGACCTTGCCCTCGGGCCAGTCCGACGGGTTGGTCACGACGATCTCGGATCCGTCGTCCTTGATGACCCGGTACACGACGTTCGGTGACGTCGAGATGAGGTCGAGATTGAACTCGCGCTCCAGACGTTCACGGGTGATCTCCATGTGCAGCAGGCCGAGGAAGCCGCAGCGGAACCCGAAGCCCAGCGCCACCGAGGTTTCGGGCTCGTAGGTCAGCGCGGCGTCGTTGAGCTGCAGCTTGTCCAAGGCGTCGCGCAGGTCCGGGTAGTCCGACCCGTCCACCGGGTACAGACCCGAGTAGACCATCGGCTTGGGTTCGCGATACCCGGTCAACGCCTCGGTGGCGCCCTTGCGCGCCGTCGTCACGGTGTCGCCGACCTTGGACTGGCGGACGTCCTTCACGCCGGTGATGAGGTAGCCCACCTCGCCGACGCCCAGGCCCTCCGAAGGTTTCGGTTCCGGCGACACGATGCCGACCTCGAGCAGTTCGTGCGTCGCGCCGGTGGACATCATCGCGATGCGTTCGCGTGGGGTGATCTTGCCGTCGACGACGCGGACGTAGGTGACCACACCGCGGTAGATGTCGTAGACCGAGTCGAAGATCATCGCCCGCGCGGGAGCGTCGGCGTTGCCGGTCGGCGCCGGCACCTGCCGGACCACCTCGTCGAGCAGCTCGGCCACTCCCTCACCCGTCTTGCCGGACACCCGCAGCACATCGGACGGCTCGCAGCCGATGATGTGCGCGAGCTCGCCGGCGTAGCGCTCCGGATCGGCGGCGGGCAGGTCGATCTTGTTGAGCACGGGGATGATCGTGAGATCCCGGTCGAGCGCCAGGTACAGGTTGGCCAGGGTCTGTGCCTCGATGCCCTGGGCGGCGTCGACCAGCAGCACCGCACCCTCACAGGCCTCCAGGGCGCGGGACACCTCGTAGGTGAAGTCGACGTGGCCGGGGGTGTCGATCAGGTGGAGGACGAACTGCTCCCCGTTGGCTTCCCAGGGCAACCGCACATTCTGCGCCTTGATGGTGATGCCGCGCTCACGCTCGATGTCCATCCGGTCCAGGTATTGCGCACGCATCGACCGGTCGTCGACGACGCCGGTGAGCTGCAGCATCCGGTCCGCCAGCGTCGATTTGCCATGGTCGATGTGGGCGATGATGCAGAAGTTCCTGATCTGCGCCGGCGCAGTGAACGTCTTGTCGGCGAAGCTGCTGATGGGAATCTCCTGGTGAGCGTGGGTGTCAAGCACGTGCTGTGCCCTCTCAGGGTATCGAGCAAGCACCGTCACGGCACAATCGCCGTCGACTCACTGACCTATGCTCGTCACCATGGCGTCGCAGTGGAAGGCGTTCCAACAGGTTCTCAAGGGCGTCATGGACGGCGCCGAGAACCTGGTGTTCAACGAGGCGCCGAAGTTCGTCCGCCAGTTACAGACCACCGACAACGTTCCGCGGACCGTGCAGCAGGGCATCCAGCAAGGGCTTCAGCAGGGCCTGCGCCTCGGCCTCGAGGTGCTCGCCGGCGGGACCGCCCCGCCGCAGCAGGCGCTGACCGCCGGCCGGCCGGTGTCGCAGCACAGCGTCCCCACCGCCCACCGCGCCCGCAAGATCGTCTACTCGCCCGACCTCGACGGGCAGGCCGATCCCGGTGAGATCGTCTGGACCTGGGTGGTCTACGAGGACGATCCGACGCAGGGCAAAGACCGCCCGGTCCTCGTGGTGGGACGCGATCGGCGCACCCTGCTCGGTCTGATGCTGTCGAGCCAGGATTACCACCGCGACGATCCGGAGTGGGTCGCCATCGGCACCGGAACCTGGGACTACGACGGCAGACCGAGCTGGGTCAGGCTGGACCGGGTGCTGGACGTACCCGAGGAAGGCATCCGCCGCGAGGGCGCGATCCTGGACCGCAGCCGGTTCGAAGCCGTCGCGATGAGGCTGCGCGCTCAGTACTCCTGGAGCTGACCGGCCACGCCGTCCGCCGGGCGGCCGGCTTCGAACCGCACGTACGGTCCGGCGGCGTCGACGGTGATCCGGCACCGCACCCCGTAGACCTCGGCCACCAGCTCCTCGGTCAGCACGTCGGCCGGGCGTCCGGCGGCCGCCACGGTGCCCCCCGACAGCACGACCACGTGGTCGCAGAACATCGCCGCGAGGTTGAGGTCGTGCAGAGCCACCACGCTGGTGACCTCCAGCCGGCGGATCAACGCCAGGATCTCGAGTTGGTGGGCGATGTCGAGATGGTTGGTCGGTTCATCGAGCAGGAGTTCGCTCGGTTCCTGGGCCAGAGCCCGTGCGATCTGCACCCGCTGACGCTCCCCGCCCGACAGCGTGTGCCACAGCCGGTCGGCCATGCCGGCGAGGCCGGTGGCCGACATCGCCGCGGTCACGGCAATGGTGTCGTCGCGGCCGCCGCCGAACACCGAGGCGTGCGGGATCCGGCCGAGCCGGACGATGTCGCGCACCGCGATGTCCAGATCGGTGTCTGCGTGCTGGCCGACCATCGCCACCCGGCGGGCCACCGCGCGCCGCGACATCGTGTGCAGCTCACGGCCGTCGAGCTGCACGGACCCCGAATCAGGCCGGTCGATGCCGGCCAACAGCCGCAGCAGCGACGACTTGCCGGATCCGTTGGGGCCCAGCAACCCGACGGTGCTGCCCGGTACCGGATCCACCGTCACCCCGTCCAGCACGACCCGTCCCGAACGCGTCCAGCACACCCCGGCAGCGCGCAGAGTCATCGACGTATCCCCCTGCGCCGCAACAGAATCAACGCGAACGCGGGGACACCGAGCAGCGCGGTGACCACACCGGTGGGCAGCTCCTGCGGGGCGAAGACCGTCCGGGCCAGCGTGTCCACCCAGACCATGAAGATCGCGCCGAGGATCACCGCGGTCGGCAACAGGCGCCGGTGCCCGGGCCCGACGACAAAGCGCGCGGCGTGCGGCAGCACGAGCCCGACGAATCCGATGGCCCCCGCCGCACTGACCAGCGCGGCGGTGACCAACGCGGTCATCACCAGCAGCACCATGCGCGCCCGGTTCACCGCGACCCCCAAGGTCGCGGCCGCATCCTGGCCGAATGCGAAGGCGTCGAGGGTGCGTGCCTGGGCCAGGCACACCACCAGTCCGACACCGACGACGACCGCGCAGGTGGACACGTCGGACCAGGACACCCCGGCCAGCGATCCCAACAGCCAGAACAGCACTCCCCTGGTCTGTTCGGCGTCGGCGGACGACAACACGACAAAGGACGTCAGCGCCGAGAACAGCTGCGTGCCGGCGACGCCGGCCAGTACCACCCGATCGGTCCCGCCGCCGGCGGCGTAGGCCAGCAGCAGCACCACCGCGAACGACAGCACCGCGCCGGCGAACGCGCCCCCGGACAGGCTCAGCGTGCCGGCACCGACGCCGAGCACCGCGACCAGGACGGCGCCGGTGGAGGCTCCCGACGAGACACCCAACACGAACGGGTCGGCCAGCGGATTGCGCAGCAGCGACTGCAGGATCGCCCCGCACAGCGCCAGCCCGGCACCACAGATCGCCGCCAGGACCACCCGCGGCAGGCGTAGTTGCCAGACGATGCTCTCCTGCAGCCGGGTCACCCCGGACGGCCCGGCGCCGAGGCGATCACCGACGATGCGATACACATCGCCCACCGACAGTGCGGCCGGCCCGATGGTGATGGCCACCGCGGCCGAGAGCACCAGCACGACGAGTCCGGCGATCCACAACCCGCCGAGCCAGCCGGTGCGTACCGTCACCGCGGTGAGCCGAAACCGAGCTCCCGCAAGCCCTTCGCCGCCTTCTCCACACCGTCCACGGTGCGGATCGACGGGTTGAGATCGGCCCCGTTCATCACGATGTACCGACGATGCCGCACGGCGGACAGGCCCCGGGTCAGCGGATTCGATTCCAGGAAATCGATTTTCGTGTCCAACGCGTCACCGTCGATCGTGCGGCGGCTCAGGTCACCGAGCACCAGCACATCCGGGTCACGGTCGGCTACGCTCTCCCAACTCACCTGCGGCCATTCGTCGGTGGTGTCGGCGAAGACGTTGCGCGCCCCGACCGCCCCGGCGATCGCGCCGGGAGATCCGCAGCAGCCGGCGAAGTAGGGCGCTCGGACGTCGGAGAACCAGAACGCCATGTCGACATCGGCACTCACCTCCCGGGCCGCGGCCATCCGTTGGCGCAACGTCGCGATGAGTCGATCACCGCGCTCGGTGACGTCGAAGATCCTTGCCAGGTCCCGGATCTCGGCATAAACCGCCTCCATGGTGAACGGGCTGCTGCGCGCGCCGTCGCCGTTCACCGAGGTCTTGCCCTCGCAGTCGCTGGGCGCCAGATAGGTCGGCACGCCCAGCTCGTCGAACTGATCGCGGTCGGCGACACCTCCGGGCCCGAGGGTGCCGCCGAAGGAAGCCGACACGAAATCGGGCTCGGTGTCGAGCACCGCCTCCAGCGACGGTTTGTTCACCGCCAGCCGTGGCACGCGGGCATTCTGGGTCTCGAGGTCGCTGCGGACCGGGTCGGTCCACGTCGCGGTGCCGACCATACGATCCGCCAAGCCCAGCGAGAGCAGAATTTCGGTGGAGCCCTGGTTCAACGAGACCGCGCGCTGCGGCGGCGCATCGATCACCACCTGTCTGCCGCAATTCTGCACGGTCAGTGGATATCCGGACGACGCACCGGGAACGGCGGCCGGACCCGTCGGGTGCGTGCATCCCGCCAACGACAACGCGGTCACCGCCGCGGCGAGCAGTCGGCCGGCCCAGTTCACTGGGCCAGCCCGAAGGCTTTGAGGCCGGCGGCCAGTTTCACCACCGCGTCGATCTCCCGGATCCCGGGATCGAGTTCAGATCCGGTCAGCACGACGTACCGCTTGGCGCGCACCGCGGACATGTTCCTCGTCACCGGATTCGACTCCAGGAACTTCACTTTCGAGTCCAGGGCGTCCCCGTCGACGCGTCTTCGGTTGAGGTCGGCCAACACCAGGACGTCCGGGTCGCGGTCGGCCAGCGCCTCCCAGCTGACCTCCGGCCAGTCCTCGCGGGCGTCGGCGAACACGTTGGTGACGCCGAGTTCGGTGGCGTACAGACCGGGGGCCGAGCAACAGCCGGCCAGATACGGCGTCCGCAGGCCCGAGAACCAGAACGCGACGCTGGTATCCGGCGCGACGGACGACGGTACGTCGTCGAGCCGCCGGAGGAGCCGGTCGAGCAGGTCCTGACCACGCTGTTGCACGTCGAAGATCTCGGCGAGCTCGCGGATCTCCCGATACAGCGTGTCAAGGGTCAGCGGTTCGGTGCGGGTGACGGTTTCACCGTCGACTCGAGCGCCCGTACACACCGAAGGCGATTGGTAGGTAGGGATTCCCAGCTGGGCGAACCGGCTGCGGTCGGCGACCACTGCGGGCGTGAAGGTGTGTGCGCTGGCCGAGGTGACCAGGTCCGGCTCGACGACGAGCACCGTCTCCAATCCTGGATCGTTGTCCGCGAGGCGAGGCACGGTGGCGTTGTCCGCCGCGAGCTCGGGAAGCACCGGATCGAACCACGTCGAGGTGCCGACCATCCGATCGGCCAGCCCGAGTGCCAGCATGATTTCGGTCGATGACTGGTACAGCGACACCGCCCGCCGCGGCGGACCGTCGAAAGTGACGTTCACACCGCAGTTCTCGATGGTGAGCGGGTAGCTGGTCGAGCGGGGCCCGGTGTCCTCACCGGATGTCCGGCCTGCCTCGGGGGCTCGATCCCCGCAGGCCACCGAGATCGACAACGTGACAGACAACAGGCACATCAGCACGGCGGATCTACGCACGCCAAGACTTCCTTCGATGCAGGGCTCGGTCGCGGAGCCGTCGACAATCGTTCCCCGCCACAGGTGATCGGACTCGAGGCAATGCCTCATACCGTTGCGCGTCAGTTCCGGTTTCGCACCGGATTCCCCTGTTGGTCGGCCTTCGCACTGTAACAGTCACGATGCGGCGCGATTGTCCGCACGCGGCCGGCAAGCCGATGCATCAAATCGGCGTCAGCGGGCATTCCTATGCCATGACCGCGCTACCACCCGACCCCGACCCGGCCGAGACACCCGATCTGGAACCCGGCGGCGGAGTGTCTCCCGGCGCCACACCGCCGGACTCGGCGCAGACCTCGGGGCTGGGCGAACCCGAACCGAGGCCCAGGCACAAGTACACCCCCAGCTCGGTGACCGCGATCATCGCGCTGGTGCTGCTGGTCGCGGTGTTCGTCGCGGCCGGCCTGCTGCTGATCATGCAGATGTCCGGCGTTTTCGATTAGCGTGGCCGATCTGCCCTAGCGCGGCGCGCGCCACATCGGCGTGAGCACCGGCCCGCCGTCGGGCAGCGGGATCTCCCCGGTGACCTCGAAGCCGAACCGCATGTAGTACGGAATGTTGTCGGGATTGCTCGATTCCAGGTAGGCCGGAGCATGCTCGGCGTCCACCCGGTCGAGCCGCGATTGCATCAGGGCATGCCCGAAACCGCCGCCGCGCACCGTCGGATCGCTGCCGATCACGGCCAGATACCAGTGCGGCTCCTCGGGATGATGCTCTTTCATCAGCTCGACCACCCGCTGCCCCTGCCCGAGGCTGCGGCCGAACGCCAGCAGCAGCGTCGGCAGCATGCGCAGCTCTTCACGGGGTGTCTGCTTCCAGCGGCCCGGCCCATCCCACAGCGCCGCCCCGCCGATCTCGCCGCCTCGGCTTGCCACCTCCGCACCGCCACCGGCCAGGAAATGATGGCGCGTGATCGCCGCGAACAACCGGGGCAGACCCTTGGCCCGGCGGGCGTCGTCGGCCAGGATCCAGGACATCACGGGGTCGTTCTGGAAGGCCCGGCCCAGCACCGCGGCCAGCTGCTTGACGTCGGATTTGGCGGGAGGACGGACATCGACGGCAGTCATCCGCCCACCTTCGCACACATGTCCCGTCACGAAACTACGGTTTTTCGCGCGATTCGGCGGAATTCGCGTGAACAACCGTAGTTTCGGCGGTCAGCGCCCCTGGGTGATGTAGGCCTGCAGTTGTTCCTGCTCGGCCTCAAGCTCTTCCATGCGGGTCTTGACGATGTCGCCGATGCTCACGATGCCGGCCAACCGGCCGCCGTCGAACACCGGGATGTGCCGCACCCGGTTCTCCGTCATCAGCGCACTGAGGTGGTCGACGGTGTCGCGGGGCGTACAGGTCGCCACCACCGTCGTCATGATCTCCGACACCGGCTGCGCCAACAGGCTGCTGCCCCGCTCGTGCAGTTTGCGCACCACATCACGTTCCGACACGATGCCGGCCAACCCATCGGGCCCCAACACCACCATGGCGCCGATGTTCAGCTCGGTCAGCCCGGCCAACAGTTCGGTCACCGTGGTCTCGGGCGAAATCGTCACCACCGCCGTGCCCTTGTTTTTCAGCACGTCCGCGATTCGCATCGGCAGCCTCCGATCGTGATCCACCTCACACCAGGCTAAGACGGCTCTCGTCAGGAAGAAAGGGGCCACGCGGACCCGACCGTCGCCTTTCCCGCGTGTCCCGGCGCCGCGACGGGTAGGAATGGAGCCATGATCGAGGTCACGCTGCTCGGCACCGGCAGCCCGATCCCCGACCCGCTGCGGGCCGGACCGTCGACCCTGGCACGCGCCGGTGACCAGACCTTTCTCATCGACTGCGGCCGTGGCGTCCTGCAGCGCCTGGCGGCCGTCGGGTTGGGCGCCAATCAACTCAGTGCACTGCTGCTGACCCATCTGCACAGTGATCACATCGCCGACCTCGGCGACGTGATCATCACCCGCTGGGTCAGTACGTTCGCCCCGGACGCGCCACCGCTGCCGATCATCGGCCCGCCGGGCACCGCCGAGGTGGTCGAAGCGACGCTGCGGGCTTTCGGGCACGACATCGGTTACCGCATCGCCCACCACGCCGACCTCACCGCGCCGCCGCCGGTGGAGGTGCACGAACACACCGACGGCGTGGTCTGGGATCACGGCGACGTGCACATCCGTGTGGCCCCCACCGATCATCGGCCGGTGACGCCCACCATCGGATTCCGCATCGAACACGGCGGAGCCTCGGTGGTGGCCGCGGGCGACACCGTGCCGTGTCCCAGCCTGGACGCGTTGGCTGCCGGCGCAGGAGCACTGGTGCACACGGTGATTCGCAAGGATCTCGTCGAACAGCTTCCGCTGCAACGGATCCGCGACATCTGCGACTACCACTCGTCGGTGCAGGAGGCGGCGGCCACCGCAACCAGGGCCGGCGTCGGGATCCTCATCCTCACCCACTACGTACCGGCGATCGCTCGGGGCACCGAAGACCAGTGGCGGGCACTGGCAGCCGCCGAATTCGACCGCCAGATCGAGCTCGGCGACGATCTGCACCGCGTCCAGGTGCATCCGGGGGTGTGCGTCAAGCCAGCCGGGTGACCTCGACCACCACGTCGAGATCGGTCGAGCCCTCGCCGGAGTAGATTCCCTTGAGCGGAGCCACATCCGAATAGTCCCGGCCCACGCCGACACTGACGTACTGTTCGTTGATCTCGGTGTCGTTGGTCGGGTCGTAGTGCCACCAGCCGCCGCTCCACGCCTGGATCCAGGCGTGGCTCTGGCCGTCGATGGTGTCGCCCACCACCGCCTCACGCGTCGGATGCAGATAACCCGACACATACCGGGCCGGGATCCCCATGGACCGCAACATGATCAGCGAGAGATGCGCGAAGTCCTGACACACCCCCTTGCCCTCACGCAACGCGTCCAGCCCTGAGGAGTGCACCCCGGTGGTGCCCGGCACATAGTCGAGCTCACTGCGCACCCACTGCGCCACGGCCATCACTGCCTCGAACGGATTGTGGTCCTTGGCGATCCGTCGGCCCACGCGCTCGATGCGCTTGCTGCGCGGGGTGTAATGGGTCGGGCTCAGCACCTCGTCGAACCGGTCGAACACGGCCTCGGTACCCAGGTCATCCCAGCCGACCAGCTCCTCGGGCTTCTCGGCGACATCGGTCTCGACCACCGAGGACCCCGAAACCTCCAACTCGGTGTGGGGGGCGTGCAGGTCGAACGCCGTCACCGCCGTGCCCCAGTAGTCGACATAGCGATATGACCTGGTGGCCGGGACGGTCTCGACCCGGTTCAGGATCACATTCTGACGCGAATCGGAACGCGGCGTCAGCCGAGCCTCGTTGAACGACGCGGTCACCGCCGACTTGTAGGCATACCCGGTCGAGTGCACCACCCGTAGCCGCCACATCTAGACTTCGCCCTCCTCGATCACAACCACGTCCCCGTGCCCGGCATCGGTCCACGCCACCCACGGCGCGGAGTGGAAGTACTGCAGCGCCAGCGCATCTCCGACGTCACGGCAGGTTTTCTGCAGCCCGGCCAGCCGGGCATCGAGGGATTCCAGCAGCGCGCCCGGTTGCAGGAATTCCAGCTCACTGCGGGCCCGGCCGAGCAGCCGCTGCGCCTCGGCGGTGGCACCCAGCCGGTTGTGCGGCCGGTTGAGCAGCTCGTCGAGACTGTGTTCGGCCAACCGCAGCGAATAGAAGACCGACCGCGGGAACAGCCGGTCCAGCAACATGAACTCCACGACCCGGCCGGCGTCCAGCACGCCCCGATAGGTGCGCAGGTAGGTGTCATGGGCCCCGGCCGAACGCAGCAACGTCACCCAGGCCGGCGACGACCCGCTGTCCCCCACCCGGGACAACAACAACCGGACGGTCATGTCGACGCGTTCGATCGCGCGGCCCAGCACCATGAACCGGTAGCCGTCGTCTCGGCTCAGCGTGGAGTCGGCCAGCCCGGCGAACATCGCCGCACGGCCCTCCACATACGACAGGAACTCGTGCGGGCCAAGCCGTTTGGCCGCCCTCTCCCGCTCGGCCAGCGCGTTGTAGGTGGTGTTGAGACACTCCCAGATCTCGGTCGAGGTGACCTCGCGGGCACCGCGGGCGTTCTCCCGGGCGGCCGAGATCGAGTCGACGATCGAATTGCCGTTGCTGTCCCGGCTGTACGCCACGATGTCGGTCAGCGACCACACGTCCAGGGGTCGATCGGGCGGCTCGATTCCGAGGACCCGCAGCAGCGTCCGGGACGCGATGTCCGGGTCGACACTGGAGTCCTCCAACAGCTGATGGACCGTGACGTCGAGAATGCGTGCCGTGTCGTCGGCCCGCTCGACATAGCGGCCGATCCAGTACAACGACTCCGCGTTGCGCGCCAGCATCTACCCCACCCCCTACTGCTGTTGCTGCGATGACGAACCATCAGGTGCGCCATCGCCTTTGGGCCCCTTGGCGGATTTGGGCAGGGATCGCACCACCTCGGCCGCGGCCAGCTCACGGTCGGCCACCGACGCCCGCGACGCCAGTACCCAGGTGTCCTTCGAGCCGCCGCCCTGACTGGAGTTCACCACCAGGGATCCCTCGGGCAACGCGACGCGGGTCAGCCCGCCCGGCAGCACCCAGACGTCGTTGCCGTCGTTCACCGCGAACGGACGCAGGTCCACGTGCCGGGGGGCCAGCTTGTTGTCGATCTGGGTGGGCACCGTGGACAGCTGCATCACCGGCTGGGCGATCCAACCGCGCGGGTCGTTGCGGATCTTCTTGGCGACCGCGGCCAACTCCTTGGCCGAGGCGTCCGGGCCGAACACGATGCCGTACCCGCCCGAGCCCTCGACCGGTTTGATCACGAGCTCGTCGATCCGGTCGAGCACTTCCTCCCGCTCGGAGTCCAGCCAGCAGCGGTAGGTGTCGACGTTGGCCAGCACGGGTTTCTCGCCGAGGTAGTACTCGATGATGGTCGGCACATAGGTGTAGACGAGCTTGTCGTCGCCGACCCCGTTGCCCACCGCGCTGGAGATCACCACGTTGCCGGCCCGGGCCGCGTTGAGCAGACCGGCCACCCCGAGCACCGAGTCGGGACGGAACTGCATCGGGTCCAGGAAGGCGTCGTCGATGCGGCGGTAGATGACGTCGACCTGGCGCTCCCCCTCGGTCGTGCGCATGTACACAGCGTTGTCGCGGCAGAACAGATCGCGGCCCTCGACCAGTTCGACCCCCATCTGCCGCGCCAGCAGCGAATGCTCGAAGTAGGCCGAGTTGTAGACGCCGGGCGTCAGCACCACGACCGTGGGATCGGCGACGTTGGTCGGCGCCGCGTTGCGCAGTGCCCGCAGCAGATGCGAGGAGTAGTCGCCGACCGCGCGCACCCGGTGGGTGGCGAACAGGTTCGGGAAGACGCGCGCCATGGTGCGCCGGTTCTCCATCACATAGGAGACTCCCGAGGGCGAGCGCAGGTTGTCCTCGAGCACCCGGAAGTCGCCCTTGTCGTCACGGATCAGGTCGATGCCCGCGACATGGATACGGACCCCGTTGGGCGGGACGATGCCTGCTGCTTCGCGGTGGAAGTGCTCGCACGAGGTCACCAGCCGGCGCGGGATCACGCCGTCGCGCAGGATCTCCTGCTCGCCGTAGATGTCGTCGAGGAACATCTCCAGCGCCTTGACCCGTTGGGTGATGCCGCGTTCCAGCCGGGACCACTCGGCCGCCGAGATCACCCGCGGCACCAGATCGAGCGGGAACGGCCGCTCCTGGCCCGACAGCGAGAACGTGATGCCCTGGTCGATGAACGCCCGGCCCAGCGCGTCCGAGCGCGAGCGCAGCTCCGAGGCGTCCGACGGAGCAAGCTCGGCGAAGATGCCCTTGTACGGTCCGCGCACGTTGCCTGAGGCGTCGAACATCTCGTCGAAAGCGTCCGAGTACCGGCCCAGCCGGTTGTAGCCGTCGAAGACGCCCTGATGTTTGGCGCGGCGCGGCGACGCAGCCCGCGGCCCGGCCGGGCCGGACCCGTTCGGCTCCACACCCTGCGCACCGACTGTTCTCAGGCTCACCCTCCTCATGCTGCACCACCCAACGGCATTTCGCCGGTTCAATGGCGCAGCTCGTTTCGGCAGGCCAAGGGCCGATTGACGTGGTATTAAGGTGGTCGAGAAGCCCTGCGCAGGGTGCCGCGCGGCCGAGGATTCACCGGCGCCGCTTTGGGAGTTCGGACGTCCCGCTGGTACCCTGAACAGTCGCTGCCCGCAGTGCGGGTGGGCGCACCCAGACTTCGGTAACCCCAGCTAGAGAATTACGAAGGAATTTTTACGTGGCCAACATCAAGTCGCAGGAAAAGCGCATCCGCACCAACGAGCGTCGTCGGCTGCGTAACCAGTCGGTGAAATCGTCGCTGCGTACGGCCGTCCGCGGCTTCCGCGAGGCCGTCGAGGCAGGCGAGAAGGACAAGGCCGCCGAGTTGCTGGTGTCGACCAGCCGCAAGCTCGACAAGGCCGCCAGCAAGGGTGTCATCCACGCCAACCAGGCCGCCAACAAGAAGTCGGCCCTGGCGCTCGCGCTCAACAAGCTCTGATCTTCGGCGTCACCGGGTGGCGAGTTCCGCCACCCGGCGCACTGCTGTCTCAAGGGCGTAGTCGGCATCTGCCGCTGCGCCCTTTACGTCTGCATTGAGGGCGGCAACCACCCGCATCGCCTCGGCCACCGAGTCGCGCGACCATCTCCTGGCCTGCTTCTGGGCCTTCTGCACCCGCCACGGCGGCATCCCGAGTTCACCGGCCAGCCGGTACGGATCCCCCGACAGCGGCCCCACCCGGGCGATCGTGTGTACCGCCTCGGCCAGCGCATCGGCCAACACCACCTGCGGCTCACCGGCCAGCATCGCCCACCGCAACGCCTCGGCCGCGCCGGCGACATCACCGGTGACCGCCTTGTCGGCGATATCGAAGCCCTTCACCTCCGCCTTACCGCTGTGGTAGCGGCGCACCGCGGCCGCGTCGACCTGTCCGGCGGTGTCGGCCACCAGCTGTGAGCACACCGCGGCGAGCTCACGCAGGTTCGAACCCACCGCGTCGAGCACGGCCGTCACCGTGTCGTCGGAGACCTTGGTCCGTAACTGCCGGAACTCGGACCGCACGAAATCCGCGCGTTCAGCCGGCTTCGTGATGCGTGCACACGGATGCACCTGTGCACCAAGCTTTTTCAACTGATCGGCCAGAGCCTTGGCCCGCCCGCCCCCGGAGTGAACGACGACGAGCACCGTGCCGGGCGGCAGATCGGCTGCGGCCGAGGCGATCAGGGCCACCGCGTCCTTGCCCGCCTCGCCGGCGGCCTCCAGAACCACCATGCGCTCTTCGGCGAACAACGACGGGCTCAGCAGCTCCGCCAGCTCACTGGTGCTGACCTCGCCCGCGCGCATCCGATCCACCGGGACGTCATCGGATCCGGCCTGCTGGCGCAGCGCGCGCAGCACCGACCCGACCGCGCGTTCGACCAGCAGTTCCTCATCGCCCAGGACCAGATGCAGACCGTCGATCTGTTGAGTCACGCCGATGATGGTGTCACGTCGCGCCGACAGCCCCGACCACCTGGCCCGCCAGCGTCCACGCCAACAGACCGAGCACCACACCGGCCAGCCCGCGCCGCACCCAGCGCAGCCGCCACAGCACCGTCAGCGCCACACCTGCCGATGCCACCGACACCACCCCGGCCAGCCCCGAGGGTGACGGCAGTGCGGCCGCGGGCATCGCGGACGCCCACCGGGCCACCGACAGCAGCCACCACAGCTCGGGACCGGTGAACCGGATCAGCAGCTGAGCTCCGGCCGGCCAGATCGGCGCGCACACCGCCGCCGCCGTACCGAGCACGGTGATCGGCGGGATGACGCCGGCCACAGCGAGATTCGCCGCCACCGCCACGACGCTCACCGTGCCCGAGATCCCGGCCACCAGCGGGGCGGTGACCAACTGGGCCACCACCGCGACGCTGACCGCCGCCGCCACCGGGCGCGGCCAGCCGCGGGCCTGCAGCCGAGCCGACCACACCGGAGCCACCACGACGATGCCCGCCGTCGCACACACCGACAAGGCGAACCCCACATCGACGGCGAGGTGCGGAGCAACGATCAACAGCACGATCACACAAGCCGCCAGGGCCGGCACCGCCTGCCGCCGCCGGTGGGTCAGTACGGCCAGCAGGGTCACCGCGCCCATCACCGCGGCCCGCAGCACGCTGGCCGACGGCTGGACCACGATGACGAAGCCGATCAGCCCCGCACCCGCCAGCAGCACCGCGGCGCGCGGCCCGATCAGCACGGCGCTGAGCAACAACGCGCCGCACACGATCGTCACGTTGGCCCCCGACACCGCAGTCAGATGGGTGAGCCCCGACGTGCGGAACTGTTCCCTCGTCTGGCCGGTGACGGCCGAGGTGTCCCCCAGCACCAACGCGGGCAGCATCGCCTCCTGGTCGGCGGGCAGGGCGCCACGCGCGGCCTCCGCGAAACCCGAACGGATCCGCTGGGCCACCCGCTGCACGGTCGAGGGTTCTCCCAGCGTCGGCCGGCCCGTGGCGGCCAGCACGGCCACACTCAGGTCCTTACGGTTCGGACGGCCGACACCGGCCCGGAATCGCACCGGACGCCCGACCGTGGCCTCGCCGAAGGTCGCCGGGGCGAACACCAGGACGCGCCCCGACACGGGCACGCCGTCGACGCGATGCACGGTGGCACCGAACATCAGCCGGCCGCCCGCGATCACCCGCGGGGTTTCCCCGGGTACCACCTCGACCGTTGCGGCACCGCCGGAGAGCCGACCGAGCGGGTGGTGTTCGACCTGATGCACCCGGAGCGCCACGGCGACGGCGAAACCAGCGGCGACCGCGGCCACGGCCAGAACCGCAGCGACCGGCTTCACGGCGCCGCGCCACCGGGCGACGAGCCAGGTCAGCCCGACGGTGCCGAGACCCACCGCCACCGCCGCGCCGGGTCGCCAGGCGATGCCGGCTGCGCACACCGTCCACGCGGTCAGGGCGGCCGGGACGAGCCGGAGATCCAGGGTCTGTCCCTCGGCCGACACCGCACCGGCCGTGACGCCCTCCGCGCGGCCGTCACACCCGGACCAGCTCACGCAGCTTCTCCAGCCGCGCCGGGCCGATGCCGTCGACGTCACCGAGCTGATCGACGCTGTCGAACCGGCCGTGCGCGGCCCGCCAGGCCACGATGGCCTCCGCCGTCACCGGACCGATCCCGGGCAACGTGTCGAGATCCTCGGCGGTCGCGGTGTTGAGATCCAGCGGGCCCGACGGCGGGGTGGACGCCGGGCCCGCGGTGGCCGGTGGCGCGGCCGGGGCCTCGCCGGCCACGGAACTTCCCATGGTCGTCGGCTGCCCCGGTGGCGCCTCGATACCGACCACGACCTGTTCACCGTCGCCGACCCGGCGGGCCATGTTCAGCCCGATCAGGTCGGCACCGTCGAGGGTGCCGCCTGCGGCCTCGAGGGCATCGGCGATCCGGGCTCCGGCCTGCAGCGTCACCAGCCCGGGCTTGTGCACCAGGCCAACCACGCTCACCACCACCGGACCGGTCGGCGCACCGGCCGTCGGTGTCGGGCTCGCCGACGAAACCATCTGTACCGGAGGCAGATTCGCCGACGCGACCGGAGGGGGCTGCTGGCGCATCAGGGTGAAGACGGTGACGAGGATCGCCAGCACCCCGACGCCGGCCAGGGCCACCGCGCCGGCGCGGCCGGGATCGGCACGCACGGCGGCCAACCATCCCGGACCGCCCCCGGGTGCGGTGTCGGGCAGCCATTTCGACAGCGCGCTCTCAGAGGCGGTATCTGGTGGGGCGTCACTCGCCTCGGATGCGGCACCGTCCGGCTCGGTGCCATCCCCGGCGCCCGGACGGCCACCACTGAGACGACGCAGCCGCTGCACCGACAGTTCGGTTCCCATGCCCGCGACGGTAGGTGCGGGTCGCGACGATTCGGGTCTGCCGCGGCGGCGGTCCGGGCGGGCTGTGGATGAAACTCGCCCTGTGGAATTTCGCCCGTCGGCTCGGCTACCCCGGGCGGGACTGCTGGGGTGTGACGCGTTCGAGGAATCGCAGCAGCTCGACCGGGAACGGCAACACCACGGTGGAGTTCTTCTCCGCGGCCACCTCGACGACGGTCTCCAGCAGCCGCAGCTGCAGGGCTGCCGGCTCGGCCGCCATCACATCGGCGGCGGCGGCGAGTTTCTCGGACGCCTGCAGTTCGCCGTCGGCGGTGATGACCCGTGCCCGCCGTTCCCGTTCGGCCTCGGCCTGCCGCGCGATGGACCTCTTCATGGAATCCGGCAGCACCACATCTTTGATCTCGACGCGGTCGATGTGGATGCCCCAGCCCACCGCGGGATTGTCGATGAGCAGTTCCAGGCCCTGGTTCAGCCGCTCCCGGTTGGACAGCAGATCGTCCAGGTTGCTCTTGCCGATGATCGACCGCAGCGAGGTCTGCGCCACCTGACCGATCGCCGACATGTAGTCCTGGACGTCGACAACGGCCCGCACCGGGTCGATCACCTTGAAGTAGATGACGGCATCGACCCGCACGGTGACGTTGTCGCGGGTGATGCCGTCCTGCGCGGGGATCGGCATCGTGATGATCTGCATGTTGACCTTCTGCAACCGGTCGGCGACGGGGATCAGCATCGTCAGACCGGGCTGCCGTACGGTGTCCTTCACCCGCCCGAACCGGAACACCACGCCCCGCTCGTATTGCCGGACGACGCGGATGTTGCTCATGCCGAGCCAGACCAGGGCGATGGCACCGGTACTGACCGCTGCGAGCGCGTAGAGCATGTCCATGATCTGACCTCGATTCATGGCTTCGCCGGGGCGAGCCACCCCCGTAATTCGATTGTGCGACGCGGGCGTGCCGCCCGCCAGGACAGCCGGTGCCTACCGCGAGTGAACACATGCCCGATAGTGTCTAGAGTCCACCAGGCTCAGCGAGGAGGCATCATGACCGCAGCGGATAGGCCGATCCGGGTCATCCAATGGACCACCGGAAACATCGGGCGACGCTCGCTGCACGCGATGATCGGGCGCGACGACATGGAGCTGGTCGGCGTGTACGCCTACGGCGCCGACAAAGTCGGTGTCGATGCCGCCGAGCTGGCCGGCTGGCCCGAGCCCACCGGCATCAAGGCCACCAATTCCATCGATGAACTGATCGCCCTGAAACCCGATGCCTGCTGCTACAACCCGATCTGGCCCAGTGTCGACGAACTGGTCCGCCTGCTCGAGGCCGGGATCAACGTGTGTTCCACAGCCGCCTGGATCACGGGAGGCAAGCAGACACCAGAAGATCTGGAGCGGATCCAGAAGGCTTGCCAGACGGGTAATTCCACGATCTTCGGCAGCGGGGCCCACCCCGGTCTGACCAACATGATGGGCATGGTGCTGTCCAGCGCGTGCGAGAGCGTCGACGAAATCCGCATCACCGAGTCCGTCGACTGCGGGGTCTACGAATCGGCGGGAACCATGGCCGCGATGGGCTTCGGAAAGGACCCGGAGACGCCCGGGCTGGCCGAGAGTGTCCGTCTCGAGAGTGAGGTGTTCGCCGAGTCGGCGGCGATGATGGCCGACGCCATCGGCGCCAAGCTCGACCGGATCACCTTCGATGTCACGTTCACCGCGGCCACCGACGATTCCGATCTTGGATTCATGCAGATCCCCAAGGGCACCGTGGCCAGTGTGTACGGCTACCACCGCGGCTGGGTGGGCGACAAGAACGTCGTCAGCGTCGGATTCAACTGGATCATGGGCAACCACGTCGCCCCGCCCAAGCCGGTCGCGCACGGTCACGTGATCCAGGTGTTCGGCGTGCCCAACATGCGCACCGTCGTGTACTGCCTGCCGTCGAAGGACTGGAGCGAGGTCAGCCTCAACGGGCTCGGGATGATCTACACCGCGCTGCCGGTCACCAATGCGGTGCCCGCGGTGGTCGCCGCCCCGCCGGGCATCCTCACGCTCAAGGACCTGCCGCCGGTCACCGGACGGTTCGCGGGCTAGCCTCGCGGGCGCAGCCTCCGCTCGAGCCGTGGCAGACCCGGCCCGGCCAGGTCGGCCACGGCGTCACAGCGTCCCGCCATCACCATCAGCAACGCTTCCCCGGGACCCCTGACCTCGGGACCACGGCCTGCCGACCAATCCAGGTCGGTGGCGACCATACGAGTGCCCCGCGCCCGCAACCCACCTCGGATCGGCGGCGCCCACCGCGCGAAATCCAATGTGACGCAAAGCCGTTCGGCTGGAATCTGCCGCGGCAGACCGAGTGGGCGGCGGATGTCCTGCTGATGGATCAGCCCGTCGGTCAGCGCGATCCGACCGCCGAACCCGGTGGTCAACCCGCGTGGCTCAGCGTGCCGCCGGATCAGTGCGACCAGATCTTCGGGTGGTAACACCGAGAACTCGGCCACCCCGATCGCGTTGGCGCCACCCTTGGTGGCCAGTCCCCTGGCCATTCGGCCGACCAGCTCCCGGATGCTCAGCGGGTCGTAACTGATGACGTGCGCCACCACGTCGTGAACCCGCCAGTTCCCGCACAGTGTCGGACTGTCCCATTGCTGCGGAGTGAGAGTCGCCAGGAAGTCGGCGAAATCCGCGCGCTCCTGCCGTGCCAGCGTCATCACGGTCGCCATCGGCACACCTCCTTCAGAGCCGCGGTGGCACTACCCCGAATCATCCTCCACGCTGATGCAGGCGCCGACCGCCCCGCCGCCCACATGCACCGCCAGCACCGGACCCATGTCCGTGACCGACAGCGACCGCAGGTTCGGCAGTCGATCGGTCAGCGCCGCGGCGATCTCCTCGGCGGCATCCGGGTTGTCGACATGGTGTACGACGACCCGCACGGCCCGGTCGCCTGCCGCGTCTGCGATCTGGTCGACGAGCGCCGCATGCGCCTTCGAGATGGTCCGGATGCGCTGAGAGAGCACCAACCGGCCGTCCACATCCAGGCGCAGCAAGGGTTTGAGCGACAGTGCGGTGCCCAGCCACGAGGCGGCGGTGCCGATCCGGCCGCTGCGCCGCAGGTTGTCCAGCCGGTGCACGACGATGAACGCCTGCCCGCGCGGTATCGCGGCGCGGGCGGCCGCCTCGACGGCGTCGAGAGTGGCTCCCCCACCAGCAGATTCGGCGGCGGCGAGCGCGACGAAACCCACCCCCATGGCCGCCGCACGGGAGTTCACCACCCGCACGGCCTGCCCGATCTCGCGGGCCACCGCGGCCGCCGTGCTGTAGGTGCTGGACAGCGCTGCCGAAATATGAACGGCCACAACACCGTCCCCGTTGCTGTCGGCCAGCGCCTGCCGATAGGTGTCGGCGAGATCGGCCGGCGACGCGCCCGAGGTGGTTACCCGGGCCCGGTCATAGAGATCCGGCGGCATCGGGTCCACGCCGTCGCGGAGATCGTTGCCGTCGTCGAGGACGTGCAACGGCACCTGTCGAATACCCCACTGCGCGCACAACTCGGGCCGCAACCGCGACGTCGAGTCGGTCACTACCATGACCGCCATCGTCAGTCAGCGGAATTCTCTTGCGGCACACCAGCTGTGGCCAGACCCTTGAGCATCAGCTCGGCGACCGCCCGGTGGGCTTCGAAATTCCAGTGGATCCCGTCGGGGTTACCGCGCCCGTTCATCACCTCATCGGCGACGGCGGCCTTGAGGTCCACCAGTGTCACGTCGTGCTCGGCCGCCCAGGCCGTGATCGCCTTGACCGTGGGCTCGCGGCCGTGATGGGCCTTGCCGTACGTGTCGGCGATGTGCACCGACGGCAACGAGGCCACCACCGGGATGCCGGGGCGGTTGAAATCGATCGCGTTGCGCGTCATCTCCAGGTATTCGACCGTCATGTGCGGGGGCAGCGCCGAGCGGGCGATCGGCGACAGTCGTGGCTGCAGCCAGCCGTACCCGTCCCGCACCCACCGGCGCAACCAGGCCGGACGCACATAGCGGATGAGTTCGCGCAGCGCGGTCGGCAACGGCGACGGCAACGAATCCATGCCGCTGGTGGCGAAGACGACCGCACCGGCCCGCGGCAGCGCCGCCCACGACCGCGGATCCTGGGTCGCGGCCCACCAGACGTCCCGGCAGGTCCAGCCGATCCGGCCGATGAGTTCGACGTCCCAGCCCAACTGCTCGGCCACGATGTTGGGCCAGATCCGTGGATCGTCGGACGGCAGACCGCCGGTGGGGCCGAAGTAGGAGAGGGAGTCGGCGAATACCAGCAGCACCGGCCTGCGCTCAGAGGACATCGTTGGCCACCTGCGCCGAGGCGTTCCAGACATCCAGCCGCCAGCGGATCGAGTCGAAGTCCTTCTCGTCCACCGAATCCGCGGAATGTCCGGACAGCTGGACCCAACTGGCGTTGCCCATGCCGCCCAGCACCGGCCAGTTGTCGACCGGCAGACCGAGAAGCCCGGCGGTCAGTGCCGCGATCAGCCCGCCGTGGGCCACCAGCACGACCGGGCGGTCCGAGCCGCCACCGGCGCCGTCTATACCCCAATCCTGTTGCCCGGCAACAAGTTCCGCGACGACGGGCATACTGCGCCCGGCCACGTCGACGCGGCTCTCACCGCCGTGGGGCGCCCACCGGGCGTCGTCGCGCCAGGCCAGCCGTGCCCCCGGGGCCACCGTGTCCACCTCCTGGTGGGTCAGCCCCTGCCAGTCCCCCAGATGCGTCTCCCGCAGCCGCGTGTCCACCTGGACCGGGATCCCGGCACGGTCACCCAGCGTCACCGCGGTGTCCAGGGCACGTTTGAGATCCGAGGACACGATCAGCAGCGGTTGACGCTTGGCCAGCACCTCGGCGGCCGCGGCGGCCTGCTCGCGCCCCAGATCGGACAGCTCGGTGTCGAGCTGACCCTGCATCCGGCTGCCGGCGTTGTACTCGGTCTGGCCGTGGCGCAACAGCACCAGCCGACGGACCCTCATCGCGTCCTCATTCGGTGGCCTCCGGCGAGTCCAGCTCGACCGGGACGGTCGGGCAGTCGCGCCACAACCGGTCCAGGGCATAGAAGTCCCGCTCGTCCTGGTGCTGGATGTGCACCACCACGTCGACGTAGTCGAGCAGTGTCCAGCGGCCCTCCCGGGTGCCTTCGCGGCGCGCGGGCTTGTAGCCCGCCTGCCGCATCTTCTCCTCGACCTCGTCCACGATCGCGTTGACCTGACGTTCGTTGGACGCCGACGCGATCACGAAGCAGTCGGTGATCACCAGCTGGCCCGACACGTCGATCACCACCACGTCGTCGGCGAGCTTGGCCGCGGCGGCCTTGGCCGCCACCGTCGCCATCTCCACGGCTTCCTGGGTGGCGCTCATCGGACCGGCTCCGCGGCACCCGCGCTCCTCGCGTCGGCGGTGTACAGGCCACGCTTGGCCACGTACTGCACCACGCCGTCGGGCACCAGGTACCAGATCGGCCGGCCCTCGGCGGCCCGCCGGCGGCAGTCGCTGGACGAGATGGCCAGCGCGGGCACCTCGACCAGCTTCAGCGCCTCGGGTGGGAGTTCCCGCAGCGCCCCCTCGATATGTTCACCGTCCAGCTCGTACCCGGGTCGGCTCACGCCGACGAACCTCGCCATGGAAAACAAGTCCTCCCAGTTCTGCCAGGACAGGATCGACGCCAGGGCGTCGGCTCCGGTGATGAAATACAGGTCGGTGTCCGCGTTGAGTTCACGCAGGTCGCGCAGGGTGTCCTTGGTGTAGGTCGCCCCACCCCGGTCGATGTCGACCCGGCTGACCGAAAATCGCGGATTGGATGCGGTGGCGATGACCGTCATCAGGTAACGGTCCTCGGGCGCGCTGACCCGTCGGTCGTGCTTCTGCCACGGCTGACCTGTGGGGACGAACACCACCTCGTCGAGTTCGAACAGGTCTGCCACCTCACTGGCGGCGACCAGGTGTCCGTTGTGGATGGGATCGAACGTCCCACCCATCACGCCCAGCCTGCGCCGTGTTGCCACGAACAGGCAGCTTACGGCAGCGACGACGCGCGTCGGCACCGGCGCAAAGCCGACGGCGCGGAGTTGCGGGCTCAGACCGGCAGCAGCCCGTCGATCACCGCGGCCAGTTGTCTGGCCGAACGGCACTCGTGCATCGGGATGGTCTCGGCATACTTCGGCGCCGCGGAATCCCCGCTGCCCCACAGGTGCTTCGGCTCCGGGTTGAGCCAGTGGGCGTGCCGGCTGGCCGACACCATATGGGCGAGCAACCCGGTCTCGGGATTGCGGTAGTTGTTGCGCCCGTCCCCCAGCACCAGCAGCGAACTGCGCGGCGACAGCACGTTCGGGTATTTGTCCAGGAAGGACACGAAGGCGTGCCCGTAATCGGAATGCCCGTCGCGGGTGTAGACGCCCGCTTCGCGGGTGATGCGCTGCACCGCGACGGCCAGGTCGGCCTCGGGCCCGAACATCTCGGTGACCTCGTCGGTGGTGTCGATGAACGCGAAGACGCGAACCCTGCTGAACTGCTGGCGCAGCGCCGAGACCAGCATCAGGGTGAAGTGGCTGAATCCGGCGACCGAACCGGACACATCGCAGAGCACCACCAGCTCGGGACGGGCCGGATGCGGCTTCTTGAGCACGACGTCGATCGGCACGCCGCCGGTGGACATCGATTTACGCAGTGTCTTGCGCAGGTCGATCTCGCCGGACCGGGACCGGCGGCGGCGGGCGGCCAGCCGGGTGGCCAGCGTGCGGGCCAGCGGCTGCACGGTCTTGCGCATCTGACGCAACTGCTCACCGGAGGCGCGGAGGAACTCGACGTTCTCGGCCAGCTGCGGCACGCCGTACATCTGCACGTGGTCGCGACCCAGCTGCTCGGCCGTGCGCCGCTTGGTCTCGGACTCGACCATCTTGCGGAGCTGGGCGATGCGCTGGGCGGCCAGCGCCTTGGCGATCTCCTCCTGGGTCGGGGTGGGTTCGTCGCCGTACGGCGCGAGCAGCCCGGCCAGCAACCGGCCCTCCAGATCGTCCAGGCTCATCGCCTTGAGCGCCTGATACGACGAGTACGACGGGCCCCGGCTGGAGTTGTAGCGGCCGTAGGCCTCGACGATCCGGGCGATCATCGCCGCCAGCCGGTCGTCGAGGTTGGCCAGCTCCTCGTTGTCGGCCAGCATCTGCACCAGCGCCTCGCGCATGGCTTCGATGTCCTCGGGCGGCAGTTGCAGCTGATCCTCACCGGCGGACGCGTCGGGATCGTCGTCGAGCACGGTGCGGTCGCCCAGCGCCGCCGGGAAGAACAGGTCGAACATCGCGTCATAGGTGTCGCGGTGATCGGCGCGCCTCAGCACGGCGCAGGCGATGCCCTCACGCAACGCCTCCCGGTCGCCCAACCCCAGCACGGTGATGACCCGGCCGGCATCGACGGTTTCCGATGGACCCACCGAGATACCTTGCCCGCGAAGCGCTTCGACGAACTCGACAAGGTGGCCAGGCAGGCCGTGCGGGGCCAGCGGCTGCGGCGGTCGAACCCGGCGAGGCACCATCAGTTCAGCTTCAGCTCGCCGGCCGCCCTGACCTGGTCGGACTGGTGTTTGAGCACCACACCGAGGGTGGCGGCGATCATCGCGTCATCGATGGTGTCCAGACCCAGCGCCAGCACGGTGCGGCCCCAGTCGATGGTCTCGGCCACCGACGGCACCTTCTTGAGTTGCATGCCGCGCATCACGCCGATGATCTTCACCAGCTCTGAAGCGATGTGCTCGGGCAGTTCGGGAACCCGCGACAGCAGGATGCGCCGCTCCAGATCCGGATCCGGGAAGTCGATGTGCAGGAACAGGCAGCGACGCTTGAGCGCCTCGGAGAGCTCACGGGTGGCATTCGAGGTGAGCACCACGAACGGCGGCCGTTCGGCGGTGATCGTGCCGAGTTCCGGGACGGTGACTGCGAAGTCCGAGAGCACCTCCAGCAGCAGGCCCTCGATCTCGATGTCGGCCTTGTCGGTCTCGTCGACCAGCAGCACGGTCGGGTCGGTGCGCTTGATCGCGGTCAGCAGCGGGCGGGTCAGCAGGAACTCCTCGCTGAACACGTCCATCTTGGTCTGGTCCCAGTCGCCGCCGTCCGCGTTCTGCCCGGCCTGGATCCGCAGGATCTGCTTGGCGTGGTTCCACTCATACAGCGCCCGGGCCTCGTCGACCCCCTCGTAGCACTGCAACCGGACCAGCTCCGAGCCCGTCGACTGGGCCACCGCCCGGGCCAGTTCGGTCTTGCCGACACCGGCGGGCCCCTCCACCAACAACGGCTTACCGAGCCGGTCGGCGAGGAAAACCGCTGTCGCGGTGGCGGTATCGGGCAGGTAGCCGGTCTCCGCCAGTCGCCGGGCGACATCGTCGATGTCGGCGAACAACGGAGCGGGGCGAGCGGGCACGCTCATGTGGTCTCCTGGTCTCTTCTGGTCGGCGGCTAGGCCGGACGGGTCTGACCGTCTCCCCACACGATCCATTTGGTCGAGGTCAGTTCGGGCAGGCCCATCGGTCCGCGGGCATGCAGCTTCTGGGTGGAGATGCCGATCTCGGCGCCGAAACCGAACTGCTCTCCGTCGGTGAACGCGGTGGACGCGTTGACCATCACCGCCGCCGCGTCCACCCGTTCGGTGAAGCGCTGGGCGGCAGCAAGATTCGTCGTCACGATGGCCTCGGTATGACCGGTGCCGTACTCGTTGATGTGGGCGATCGCGCCGTCCACCCCGTCGACCAGGGCCACGGCGATGTCCATCGAGAGGAACTCGGCGTGCAGTTCCTCGTCGGTGGGATCGGCGTGCACGGTCACCCCGGCCTCGACCAGGGCGGCGGTCAACCGCGACAGGGCCGTCGCCTCCAGTGCCTTGTCCACCAACAGGGTCTCGGCGGCGTTGCAGACGCTGGGCCTGCGGGTCTTGGAGTTCAGCAGAATCTTCTCGGCCAGGTCGATGTCGGCCGATTCGTCAACGTAGACATGGCAATTGCCGACCCCGGTCTCGATCGTGGGCACTTGCGCATCGCGTACCACGGCAGCGATCAGCCCGGCTCCCCCGCGCGGGATCACCACGTCGACCAGGCCGCGGGCCTGGATCAGGTGGGTGACGCTGGCGCGGTCGTGGCTGGGCAGCAACTGCACGGCGTCCAGCGGGAGGCCCACCGACGCCAGCGCCGACCGCAGCGCGGTCACCAGCGCGTGATTGGAGCGGGCCGCCGACGAACTGCCGCGCAGCAGGGCGGCGTTGCCGGATTTGAGGGTGAGCCCGAAGGCGTCCACCGTGACGTTCGGCCTGCCCTCGTACACCATGCCGACCACACCGAGCGGCACCCGCTGCTGACGCAGTTGCAGGCCGTTGGGCAGGGTGCGGCCCCGCAGCACCTCGCCGACCGGGTCGGGCAGCCCGGCCACCTGACGCAGCCCGGCGGCGATGCCGTCGACCCGCTGCGGGTTGAGCGCCAGGCGGTCCAGGATCGACTCGGGCGTACCGGCCTCGCGGGCCGCCGCGAGATCTGCGGCGTTGGCGGCCAGGATTTCGTGCACGTGGGCCAGCACGCTGTCGGCGGCAGCATACAGGGCGCGGTTCTTGGTCTCGGCACTCAGCGTGCCCAACGTGCGCGCGGCGACCCGGGCGCGGCGCGCGGCATCGTGGACCTCTTCGCGGAGGTCCGGGGTCGGGGCGCTGACGGGCGGTGTCTGCACGCTCATCGCCCCAGGGTATCGGAGGTGTTGGCGCGGTTCGACACGTGTCAGTGCCCAACTGGATTAGCGTTGTCGTCCATGGCGGCTTCGCGGGTGTGCGTGGTTGGAAGCATCAACGCTGACCTGACGTTCGTCGTAAACACCCTGCCCCGCCCCGGCCAGACCGTGCTGGCCTCGTCGCTGACGTCGGCGCCCGGCGGCAAGGGCGGCAATCAGGCGGTTGCCGCCGCCCGGGCGGGCGCGGACGTCGCGCTGGTCGCCGCGGTCGGCGACGACGCGGCCGCCGACCTGTTACGCCGCCATCTGCGGGAGAACGGCGTCGGCAGCGACACCGTGGCGAGTGTGCCCGGGCCGAGCGGATCGGCAGCCATCTTGGTCGACGCCGTCGGCGAGAACAGCATCGTGGTGGCGCCGGGCGCCAACTCCCGGCTCGAGGTGGATTCGGCCGCGGCGCGTACCGCCATCGTGTGGAGCGAGGTGGTCCTGATCCAGTTGGAGATTCCCGTGACGACGGCCATCGCGGCGGCCAAGCTGGCGCGCGCGGCGGGCGCGGTCGTCATGCTCAACGCGTCACCACCCGGCACCGCCGCGCATCAGCTGCTGGCGCTGTCGGAATTGGTCGACGTCGTGGTGGTCAACGAGTCCGAGGCCGCCGAATGGCATTGGCCGGTGAAGCATCTGGTGATCACCCGCGGCTCGCGCGGGGCCAGCTATCTGAGCTCCGACGAGCGGTTCGACGTGCCCGCGCCCACGGTCCGGCCGGTGGATACGGCCGGCGCCGGCGACGTGTTCGCCGGTGTGCTGGCCGCCGCGTGGACGACGGGCCACGAACGTGCCCTGCGGCGCGCATGTGCGGCCGGAGCACTGGCCACCCTGGTCCGCGGAGCCGGCAACTGCGCGCCGTCGGCGGCCGACATCGATGCCATGCTGATGCACTGAGACGGCCAACTGAAGCCGATACCGTTGGCGTTATAGTCGCTGACCATGACCCAGGGACAGACCCCGCGACCGCCCGAAGGCGACTGGCTGGGCACGCCGTATCTCAGGTTCGACCGGCAGGGCCCGTTCGGCGTGGTCACCCTGGACCGGCCCGAGGCTCGCAATGCCATGACCCCGGCCATGTATTTCGGCATCCGCTACGCGGTCACCCACGTCGAGGCCGACCCGGATCTGGCCGGCCTGCTGATCACCGGCACCGGGGATGTGTTCGCCCCGGGCGGTGATCTCGGTGGCGGCAACGGCGTCGACGACTGGATGAGCTTCGGCGCGGCGCTGTCGATGGACGTCACCCCGTTCGAGACCCTGCGACAGTCGGTCAAGCCGGTGGTGAGCGCGGTCAACGGCTTGTGTCAGGGCGGTGGATTGCAGATCGCCCTGTGCAGCGACATGGCCGTGGTGAGCGACCGCGCCACGTTCCGGGTGCCGGAGTTGTACCGCGGTATCGCCGACACCTACTACAGCCAGATGCTGGCCCGGCTGATCGGCCCCGTCCGCACCCGCGACCTGATGTTCACCGGCCGCACCCTCAGCGCTCAGGAGGCGGTCGACTGGGGCCTGGTGGCCCGGGTGGTGCCACACGACGAATTGCTCGCTGCGGCAACCGAAGTGCTCACCCAGTGCTGCCGGACCGCACCCCGGGCCCGCGGGGTGGTGAAGTCCAGCCTGGACAACTACCTGGGTCTCTACGACCGAATCGGCATGAAGGCCAGTTACAGCGGCGACGAGGCCGCCGAAGGCTTCCGGGCGTTCAAGGCGCGGCGCTCACCGGAGTGGGTCCACCCGGATCTGCGCACCGAGGGCCGCCTCTAGTCCGCGAACCGAGAACAAAAGGGACAGTAGCCGTTTCACTAGACCGCCTCGGTGCGAACACCGGCACGTGGACGGCTGCGCACGGTGTCCAGAGCCCACGCACCAGGCCCGGCGAACGCCAACAGCAGGAAGCCGAAGCAGTAGAGGATTGCGAACTCACCACCGTTTTCCGGGTCGACCGGCCACAGCGCATTGGGCTGGTGCAGCCAGAAGTACGCAACCGCCATCTCACCCGCGGCGATGAGCGCGGCGACCGGAGTGAACAAGCCGACCAGGATCAGCAGCCCGGCGATCAACTCGATCAGCCCGGCCCACCAGAACGGCCAGTCCCCGACCGCCGTAGCGCGGCCGACGGGCCAGCCGAACAACTTCACGGTGCCGTTGAGGGTGAACAGCAGCCCGAACACCATCCGGAACACGCTCAGAACGGCTGGTGCGTGGGGATTCAGGCGGGATTGCAGATGCTCGATCATGAGCTGACCACCTTTCTCCGCGCCGCCGGCGCAACTTGCCGGCGAGCAGGCTTCTTCGGATGGCGTGAACCGCACCAACCGGCAATTCAGCAGCTGACGTAAACGCTGATCGTCTTCGCGAGGACGGTTGTGTTGTCACTGTCCCCGGGGCCAGAGCTGTCCGTCCTCGAGAATGAATGGCCGGGTTTCGTAGCGCTGACCGTGCATTGGCTCAATGGAGCGTTTCCCACCTTGTGCACGATGACTGTGTAGCCCCGCGCTTCGAGCGCGCTTATCGCGTCCTGTGCTGATTCACCACCAGACGGTGCCGCCCCGACTGGCGACGCCAATCCGATACTGACAGCTGCAAGGCCGGCGGCTTCAATCGTCGCGACAGTTACCTTTCTCATCTCCGCGTCCTCCGCCTATACAGACGAAACATTCCCGAACTGAGAGAAGATGTCCGCCCAATATTCATCGTCCTCTCAGGTAGCCGGGTGTGCCACAACCCTGTCCCGAGACCAGGCGACGGACTGCTAGACGCTGACCATCTCCCGGCGATCCGCGGTCGCGGGCTGAACGTTGGCGCCGGGGCCGGCGGTCGGCAGGGACACCGCGACATCGCTGATGTTGATGACGCCGAACTGGGTGAAGTTCAGGAACGGCGTGGCCGACGTGGTGATCTGCACGCTGGCGGTGTGCCCGGGTTCCAGGGTGTAGGCCACGGCCTCCATCGGAATGGTGACGGTGTGCTCCCTGCCGTCGAGGGTGACCGGCACCGGGGTGACGACATTGCCGATCACCTGCCCGGTCTGATCGTCGACGATCTGGGCGTAGACGTGGCGGCTGGTGCCGATGCCGGAGTAGGTGAAGGTCAGCTCCGGCGCGCCCACCACCTGGGTGGCGGTGCCCGACGGCGCGGTCACGGTGGTGTTCACCGCGTTGGTGGCCTTGGTGCCGTCACCGAGCCCGAACGGAATCCCGGCCGAGCCGGGTCCGGATCCGCCGAGGATCGGGACGATCCCGAGCAACCCGCCACTGCCCGACGCCGTGACGGGGGTGCCGGCGAAGTTCGGATCCGACGGCAACAGGTCGGACGTGTAATGATCCCCGAGCTGGTCGATCCACTGGAAGGTGGGCAGACCGTCTTCGACGTCCTCGCCCTTGTGCTTGACGTAGGTGTCCAGCCACGCCAGCGTCGCGGTCTGCATCATCTCCTGGCTGTCTCCGGCCGGCGTCTCACAGTTGCCGTGGCCGCCGCAGAACCACACCATCTTCACCGGAACCCCGTTGGCGTCCAGGATCTTCGCGTTGTCGATGGCCTGCTGCAACGGGAACAGCACGTCGACGGTGCCCTGGATGATCAGCGTCGGCGCGGTGATCTTGTTGACCAGTGCGGTCGGCCCGCTGCCGGCCAACAGCGCTTGCTGCTCCTCGGTGAGGACACCCAGCAGCGCTCCGGTGAAGATGCCGCCGTACAGCTGCGAGTTGATGTCGGCGCCGCTGGTCACCAGCGAGAGCAGCAGCAGCGCCGCGTACGACGTCTTGAACGCCTCGTTCGGGTAGAGCGAGCTGTTCAGCGAGTTCCACGCGATCGTCGGGACGATGGCGTCGACCCGGTTGTCGGTGCCCGCGGTCACCCACTGGATCCCGCCGCCGTAGGACACGCCCACCATTCCCATCCGCGGATCGTTGACGCCGTCGAGCTGGGTCCCCGGCCGCTTGGCGACGTAGTCGATCATGGCCGACATGTCGCGGCCCTCGAAGAACGGGCTGTCCAGCTGCAGGATCCCGCCCGAGGCGTGCTCACCGCGAGAATCCCAGGTGACGACGTTGTAGCCGTTGTTCCGCAGCGTGCCGACTCCGGTGGGCCCACCGGTGTACGGATTGGTGTCACCCGCACTGGACAACCCGGCGCCGCTGAAGATCGTCGGCGCCTGCTCCCCCGCTTGCAGGCCCGACGCCGGGAACCAGTTCATGCTGATCGGCGTGCCGTCGAAGGACGTCACCTTGTAGGTGTAGGCCACCGGGGTGTCACCGGGCGCCAGTGCCCCGACGTCGACATTGACCTCCACCACCTCGGAGTCGCCGATCAGCGGCGCCAGCACCTCGTTCACGACCGGGATCTGGTGAACGATGACCAGCACCTGCGGCACGAAACCACCCACGACCGGAATCTGTTGCAGCGCAGCCTCGAACGGCGTCGTCTCGGCCACCAGAACGGTGAACCTCTCGCTGCCGTCACTGTCGACCACCGTGGCGTACGGCAGGAAGGTGAACGTGCCGTTCGCCGAGTTGAGCCGGACCTTGCCGCCTGCGCTCGGGTCACCGATCACCGTGTAGGTCAGCGGCAGACCACTGGAACCGACCGCTCCGACGCTGCCGTGGATGATGCCGTCGGTGATACCGACCGATGGCGACGCGGCGATGGCGCCGGTGGTACTGGCGTCGTCGGCAACGGAGAACTCCCGGCGCGCGGCGGCCAACAACATCCATTCGGCGGGCGAGTCGGTCGGCGGCGCGGTCGGCGAGGTTCCGGCGAGCGTGGCGGCGATGTCGTTGAACACGGCGGTGATCAGTCCCCGCACCGGGGCGGGCGGCACCGACGGCACGGTGCCGGCCTGCTCGATCGCTGTCGTCGCCGGAGTCACCGGGGCAGCGGCGGGTTCGTCGACGAGGGCGGCCTTCGGCTCGTCCGCTGCGGCAACGGGTGCCGCGATGTTGGCGCGCTCGCGCGGCGGGCGCGGCAGGTCCGGCTGGGCGAAGGACAGGCGGGCAGCCTTGGGGGCCTTGGTCGTTTCCACCTCGACGCCATCGGGCTGGGCGCCGCCGGCGTCGGCGACATCCCGGTATGGCCTGGCGTCGCTATGCCGCGACAGGCCGTCGGCGATCTTGTCCCTTGCTTCGGACAACCGCTCGGCGATCGATTGCACGACATCAGAATTCGGCGTCGTCGCGCCGACGCGATGACGGCCGGACTCACCGAGGGTGCGTGCCGCCCGGTGCTTGATCGCGGCGCGCACCGCCGCCTGACGCAAGGAGCGCGCGTTCTGGCGATCCGCGGCCCGCTCCGGCCCCTTGGGGTCGCCCGCCGTCGCCGATGCCGACCCCGGCGACGTATCGCCTGAACCCGGTGACGCCGAGGCCACCGGGGCGCCGAGCACCACGGCTGACCCGACCCCGAGAGCGACTGCCAATCCCCCGACCCGACCGACGTACCTCGCAGCGCCCACCTGACCTCCTCGATCGGCGTCCGGCCGGCGCCGAACTGTGACCCACCGCACATTAGTGCGGCAATGTGAGGCAGAAGGTTAGCTTGTCAATTTTTTGCGACGTCAATTGGGGTCGACCCGTCGGCCGGCCGGTTGCGGGTCGGGTGCGCCGACTAGTGTTCGGGGACTTCCCGCTCGATCTCGTCGAGCCAGATCCGTGCCGACATGTCCGACGGCGCCCGCCAGTCCCCCCGCGGAGACAACGCCCCTCCGTGCGACACCTTGGGCCCGTTCGGCAGGGCCGAGCGTTTGAATTGGGAGAACGAGTAGAACCGCTGGGCAAAGACCTGCAGCCAGTGCCGGATCTCCTTGAGCGAGTACGCCGGACGCTTGTCCACGGGGAAACCGGCCGGCCAGTCACCGTGGGCCGGATCGTGCCAGGCATGCCACGCCAGGAAGGCCACCTTGGACGGGCGGAATCCGTAGCGCAACACCTGGAACAACGAAAAGTCCTGCAGCACATAAGGGCCGACCTTGGCCTCGCTGCTCTGGATCTCCTCGTCCTCGCCGGTGGGCACCAGCTCCGGGGTGATCTCGGTGTCCAACACGGACTGCAGTACACCGTTCACCTCGCCACCGAACTGGTCGGAGGAGATCACCCACCGGATCAGGTGCTGGATCAGGGTTTTCGGGACACCACCATTGACGTTGTAGTGCGACATCTGGTCACCGACACCGTAGGTCGACCAGCCCAGCGCCAGCTCCGACAGGTCACCGGTGCCGAGCACGATGCCGCCGCGTTGATTGGCCAGCCGGAACAGATAATCGGTACGCAGGCCGGCCTGGACATTCTCGAAGGTGACGTCGTAGACCTTCTCCCCGCGGCCGAACGGATGGTCCATCTCGGTCAGCATCAGCTCGGCGGTTTTCTTGATGTCGATCTCTTCGAACGTCACACCCAGTGCCCGGCTCAACTTGATCGCGTTGTTCTTGGTGCGGTCGCCGGTGGCGAAACCGGGCAGCGTGAACGCGAGAATGTCGCTGCGCGGACGGTTCTCCCGGTCCATCGCCCGAGCCGCCACGATCAGGGCGTGCGTGGAATCCAGACCGCCGGACACCCCGATCACCACCTTGGGGTACTTCAGCGCGCGCAGTCGTTGCTCCAGACCCGACACCTGGATGTTGTAGGCCTCGTAGCAATCCTGTTGCAGCCGTGTCGGATCCGACGGCACGAACGGGAACCGCTCGATCTCCCGCAGCAGACCGATGTCACCCGTCGGCGGGTCGAGCTGGAACTCGATGCGGCGGAACGAATCCACCGCATCGGCATGGTGGCGGGCGTTGTCGTCGAACGTGCCCATCCGCAGCCGCTCGGAACGCAGCAGCTCCAGGTCCACGTCGGCCACCGAGCGTCGCTCTCCACGCGGAAAACGCTCACTCTCGGCGAGCAGCACCCCGTTCTCCCAGATCATCGTCTGACCGTCCCAGGCCAGGTCGGTGCTCGACTCGCCCTCCCCGGCCGCGGCATACACATAGGCGGCCAGGCATCGCGAGGACGCCGAGCGGGCGAGCAGCGCCCGGTCCTCGGCACGGCCGACGGTGATCGGGCTGCCCGAGAGATTGGCCAACACCGTGGCACCGGCCAGCGCGGCCCGCGCGCTGGGCGGGATCGGCACGAACATGTCCTCACAGATCTCGACATGCAGCACCAGCCCGGGCAGGTCGGAGGCCACGAAGAGCAGATCCGGCCCGAAGGGCACCTCGGCGCCGGCCACCCGGATGGTGCCGCGCACATCGTCGCCGACGGCCATCTGCCTGCGCTCGTAGAACTCGCGGTAGGTGGGCAGGTAGGACTTGGGTGCCACGCCGAGGACCGCTCCGCGATGGATCACCACCGCGGTGTTGTAGATCCGGTGCCGGTACCGCAGCGGCGCGCCGACCACCAGAACCGGCGCCAGCACCACCGACGCCGCGACGATTTCGATCAGCGCCTGCTCCACCGACTCCAGCAGGGCATCCTGCAGCAGGATGTCGTCGATCGAGTAGCCGGACAACGTGAGCTCCGGGAAAACGGCGACGGCCACGCCGTCGTCGTGGCAGGCCTGCGCCAACCGGAGTACCGATTCGGCGTTGGCCGGCGGATCCGCCAGTGCCGTGTGATGGGTGCAGGCGGCAACCCGCGCGAAACCGTGGTGGTAGGCGCTGTAGAAGTCCATCGCGCCCATTGTCACCCGAAAAGTGTCAAGATCGGCCGACTGGGTACCAAATGACGCATGAGCGATACCGCTTTGGTGGTTGTGGACATGCTCAACCACTACCGGCACGAGGATGCCGACCTGCTGGCCCCGAACGTTGCGGCGATCATCGATCCGCTGGCCGGCCTGATCGGCAACGCCCGCGAGCGCGAAGATGTCGACCTCGTCTACGTCAACGACAACTACGGCGATTTCACCGCGCAGTTCAGCGACATCGTCGCCGCTGCGCTGGCCGGCCGGCACCCGGAGCTGGTCCGTCCGATCGTGCCCGCCGACGGTTGCCTGCTGCTGACCAAGGTGCGCCACAGCGTCTTCTATGCCACCGCGCTCGACTACCTGCTGGGCCGGTTGGGCACGAAGCGACTGGTCCTGGCCGGCCAGGTGACCGAACAGTGCATCCTCTACAGCGCGTTGGACGCCTACGTGCGGCATTTCGACGTGGTGGTCCCGGACGATGCGGTGGCCCACATCGATGCCGAACTGAGAGGCGCGGCCCTCGAGATGATGCGGCGCAACATGAGCGCCGAGGTGGTACCCGCCGCGAAGTGCCTGGGCTCGGCGTCACGTCAGTGACGGCGCCTCCCGCCACGACTCCACCACCGGCATCAATCCCTCGGCAAGCAGCGGCAACTGCGGTATCAGCGACACACAGCTGATCATCATCAACGTCGCGGCGGCATCGACCAGGCGCTGCACTTCGGAATTCGTGGCACGCATTCCCCGGGCCCGTGCCGCGTCGTCGTACTCCGCAACCGCTTCCGGGCCGGCCAGCGCGAGATCCCACTCCACGGGCCCGCAGGTGACGTCCTCGAAATCCGAGAACCGCACACCGTCGGTGGTCCGGATCACGTTGAGCGCCGGTCCGTCCCCGTGAATCGTCTGCACTTCCACGTCGGGGAACCTGGAGCGGAACGCGGCGCGGTCGGCCAACACGGAACGCAGCACGGCGTATTCGCTGCGGACGCGGCGGATATCGCTCGGCAGCAACGGCACCGCGGCGTCCAGCTTGTCGACCATGCCGCCCAACGATCGGTTGAACGGGGTGAGAAACGGCAACTCGTGCGGGTATCCGGCCAGGGCGGCGTGGAGCGTGGCGGTGTGCGTCATGGACACAGCCGAGTACGGCTCGTGGTCGTCGGCGACATCGGCCAACTCCCAGAACGTCATTCCGAAGCCATCGCGCCGCACCGGCGATCGGGGCAAGCGGGACGCCGGCGCGACGACAGGCGCACCCTGCCTGTCGAGCCAGGCCACCACGTCCAGTTCGCGCTGTTGCCGTTCGGCCTGGGCCTGCCGGGTCATCCCCGGCGGCAACACCACCTGGACGCGGGCCACCACGGGGCTGGGTTCCAGGTGGGCGACGACCGAGAACGCATCGTGCAGAATTGTCGCCTTCTCGGCGGGTAGGCCCAGCGCACGCCCGGCCGCCAGGGCCGCCGCCGCGGCTCGCCGGGTGCGCTCGGCCAGATCGGCAGAAGTCAGGGATGCGGCCACCCAGCCACCCTGCCACGGGTGCTCAGCCTTCCCGTCACCACCCGAATTGACCGCCGATCTACCCTGGGATTCGTGGACGCCCCCGAACTCGTCGCCCTCCTGGAGGGCCGCCGTGTCGCGGTGCTCACCGGCGCCGGGATGTCCACCGATTCGGGTATCCCCGATTACCGCGGCCCGGATTCGCCGCCGAGCAACCCGATGACGATTCGGCAGTTCACCTCCGATCCGGTGTTCCGGCAGCGCTACTGGGCCCGCAACCACGTGGGCTGGCGCCACATGGATCAGACGATGCCGAACGCCGGGCACCGCGCATTGGCGGCTCTGGAGTCCAGCGGCGTGGTCACCGGATTGATCACCCAGAACGTGGATCTCCTGCACAGCAAGGCCGGCAGCCGCACGGTGGTCAACCTGCACGGCACCTACGCGCAGGTGATCTGCCTCGACTGCGGCACCACCATGGCCCGTGATGAACTGGCCGCGGCCCTGGAGGCGGCCAATCCCGGCTTCCTCGAGCGTGCCGAGTCGGTCGGTGGCATCGCGGTGGCACCCGACGCCGACGCCGTCGTCCGCGAGACGAGTTCGTTCGTCATCGTCGACTGCCCGCTCTGCGCGGGCATGCTGAAGCCCGACATCGTCTATTTCGGCGAGAGCGTCCCGAAAGACCGTGTGGAACAGGCGTATTCGATGGTCGACGCCGCCGAGGCGCTCCTGGTGGCGGGATCGTCGCTGACCGTGTTCTCCGGCTACCGCTTCGTGCGGCACGCCGCGGCGCACGGCATCCCGGTCGGGATCATCAACCGTGGGCCCACCCGCGGAGACGACCTGGCCACCGTCAAGGTCGAGGCAGGCTGCTCGGAGATGTTGGCCCTGCTGGCCGGCGAGCTCAGGAGAACGTGCACGGCATCGACCGGATAGCGTGCACGAAGTTGCCCTCCAGATAGGCCGGCTCCCCCGCGGCGATATCGGGCAGTTGGTGCAGCAGCTCACCGAAGATCGCCCGTAACTGCGTCCGGGCGACGTGCGCACCGAGGCAGAAGTGGCGGCCACCACCGCCGAACCCCAGGTGTGGATTGGGCTTTCGGCTCAGGTCGAAGACCTCGGGCCGGTCGAACACCTCGGCATCCCGGTTGCCCGAGGCGTAGAACATCACCACCTTCTCCCCCGCGGCGATCTGCTGCCCGCCGAGTTCGACGTCGACGGCCGCGGTGCGGCGGAACGTCATCACCGGTGTCGCCCACCGGACGAACTCCTCGACCGCGCCGCCGATGCGGTCATCGAAATCGGCCATGAGCCAGGCGCGTTGGTCGGGGTGGTCGGTCAGGGCCTTGAGCGCGTGACTGGTGGTCTGCCGCGTGGTGTCATTGCCCGCGACCGCCAGCAGCACGAAGAACGCGGCGACCTCGGCGTCGGTGAGCCGGTCCCCGTCGACCTCGGCGTGGACCAGTGCACTGATCAGATCGTTGCCCGGGCTCTCCCGGCGTTCTGCGGCAAGCGCATTCGCCACCTGATGCAGGTACATCTGGTTCTGCAGCAGCACCTCGAGCGGATTGCGCCCGGCGAGGTAGACCGGGTCGGCCCAGGACACCAGCGCGTCGGCGGCATGCGCCACCCGCTGACGTTCGGACTCGGGGATCCCGACCATGTCCGACAACGTGCGGATGGGCAGTTCCTTGGCGCACTGGTCGACGAAGTCCACCCCGCTGCCGACCTCCCTGAGCTCCGCCACGATCTCGCGGGCGTTGTCCTTGATCGAGGTTTCGATGCGGGCCACCTGCCGGGGTGTGAACGCCGCGTGGACCAGTTTGCGGATCAGCGTGTGCCGGGGCGCGTCCATGGCAAGGAACGACTGCGATGCCTCCAGCAGCTCCTCCGGAACGGACTCGAACAACACCCCCTTGCCCGACAGGAACGTCTCACTGTCGCGGCTGACGGTGACGATGTCGGCGTGGCGGGTGACCGCCCAGAACCCGCGATCGTCGGGATCGGGCATGAGCGCGTCCTCGACCGGCGGATGCCAACTGACGGGGCGGGAGGCACGCAGCTCGGCGAAGGCGACCTCGCGGTCGGCCGCGGTGGTGGCCCAGAACACCCGCGACGACAGGTCGATCGGGTCGTAGGGACGGCGGGTCGGGGGCCAGGAGGGAGCCGATGTGATGGGCGACACAGTCATGTAGTTGACGATAAGTCTAGACACTATGTCTAGTCAAGGTGTGAGGAAAACCGATACGCTGGGGCGATGCCATCGGTAACGCGAAAGCCGCAGGCCAAACGGGAGGAACGCCGCGAGCGGATCGAACGGCAGCTACTCGACGCCACCGATCGGTTGATGGCCGACGGCACCAGCTTCACCGAGCTGAGCGTGGACAAACTGGCCACCGAGGCCGGGATCTCCCGGGCCAGCTTCTACATCTACTTCGAGGACAAGGGCCACCTGCTGCGCCGGCTGGCCAGCCAGGTGTTCGGCGATCTGACCCAGGCCGCCGAGCGGTGGTGGAGCGTGGCCGGACGGCACGATCCCGACGACGTCCGTGCCGCGATGGTGGGCATCATCTCCAGCTATCGGCGCCACCAACCGGTGTTGATCGCACTCAACGAGATGTCTGGTTATGACCCACTCGTCGGGCAGACCTACCGTGAGCTGCTGACCGGGATCGGCGACCAGTTGACCAGGGTGATCGAGGACGGTCAGGCCGACGGGTCGATCCGACCGGAACTGCCCGCTGCCGCCACCGCCAGCACACTGACCTGGATGGTGGAACGCACCTGCCACCAGAATCTGCCGTCACACCCGGCGTCCTACGATGCCGAGCTGGCCGACACCCTCACCCAAATCATCTGGGGTGCGCTCTATCTGGAGTCCCCACCCCGGTGATGTGTGCACCGCGCGTAACGGTCAGGTGCACAAATCGCTAGGTGGCGACCAGATCGTCGGCGTGCACCGCGGGCCGGCGCAATTCGACCGGCAGGTCCGGGGTCGAGCGCCCGATCATCGCGGCCAGCTCCGACGCCTCATAGGCCACCACACCACGGGCCACCGTCCGCCCGTCGAGATCACGCAGGTCCACCACGTCACCGCCGTGGAATCGTCCGGCTACTTCGGTGATCCCCGCCGGCAACAACGAACGCCGCTGTTTGACCACCGCACGCACCGCGCCGTCGTCGAGGGTCAACGCGCCGTGCGACTCGGCGGCGTGGCGCACCCAGAACCGCCGCGCCGACATCCGCTCGGGTCGCGGCGCGAACACGGTTCCGACCGAGGCATCACTCAGCGCGGCCGCGGCATCGGAGGCGGCCGCCAACAGCACCGGGACCCCGGCATCGGCTGCCAGCAGCGCCGAAGACAGCTTCGAGGCCATGCCGCCGGTGCCCAGGTGGCTACCGCCGCCGGCGACCACTCCATCGAGGTCGCCCTGCGCGGCGACCTCGGGAATGAAGCGCGCGTCACCTTTTCGGGGGTCCGAGTCATACAGGCCGTCGATGTCGGACAACAGGACCAGCGCGTCGGCACCGACCAGCTGGGCCACCAGGGCCGAGAGCCGGTCGTTGTCGCCGAACCTGATCTCGTTGGTCGCCACGGTGTCGTTCTCGTTGACGATCGCCACCGCGTGCAGGGCGCGCAGCCGGTCCAGGGTGCGCTGAGCATTGTTGTGCTGCACCCGCATCGCGATGTCATGCGCGGTCAGCAGCACCTGCCCGACAGTGCGGTTGTACGCCCCGAACGCCGTGCTCCACGCATTGACCAGCGCCACCTGCCCGACGCTGGCCGCCGCCTGCTTGCCGGCCAGATCGGTTGGCCGCTTGGACAGTCCGAGCGGCTCGATCCCGGCGGCGATGGCGCCCGAGGACACGATCACCAGGTCGGAGCCGGCTCGCATCCGGCCCTCGATGGCCTCCGCCAGAACCGCCAGCCGGCCGGCATCGAACACACCGGACGGCGTGGTCAGAGCGGTGGTGCCGATCTTGACGACGACGCTGCGGGCGGTCCGGATCGCTTCGCGATGAGCGCTCACGCGTCCTCGCTACCGGGATGGCGCCGTTCGCGCCGCGCCGCCTTGCGTTCGGCGGCACCCACCCGGTCAGTCTGCTCGAGCCGGACGTCGGTGCCGCGGCCGGTCAGCGGAACGTCCACGCCGGCCGGAGTCTGCGGCTCCCAGTCGAAGGTCATGTCGCCGATGGTCACGGCGCAGCCGGGCTTGGCGCCCTTCTTCCACAGCGCGTCCTCGACACCCAGGCGGGCCAACCGGTCGCCGAGATAGCCGACAGCCTCGTCGTTGGCGAAATCGGTCTGGGCGATCCAGCGCTCAGGACGGGTACCACGCACGATGAACCCGCCGTAGCCGTCGGTCTCGACCGTGAATCCGCTCTCGTTGACGGCGATCGGCCGGATCACCGGCCGCCTCGGCACCACCTCGGGCTGTGCGTCACGATACGCCTTCACCATCTCCCACAGCGCAAAGATCAACGGACGCAAGCCATCACGGCTGACCGTCGAGATCTCGTACACGGGCCAGCCGAACCGTTCGGCCACCTCTTCCCGCACGAAGTCGGCCAGTTCCCTGGCGTCAGGGACGTCGATCTTGTTGAGCACCACCGCACGTGGTCGCGACGCCAGGTCCCCCAGCGCCGAATCGCCCTGCAGGGTCGGGGTGTAGGCCGCAAGTTCGGCCTCGAGCGCCTCGATGTCGGAGATCGGATCGCGGCCGGGTTCCATGGTGGCGCAGTCCACGACATGGACGAGCACCGCGCAGCGCTCCAGATGCCGCAGGAATTCCAGGCCCAGACCCCGGCCCTCGGATGCGCCGGGAATCAGGCCAGGGACGTCGGCGACGGTAAAGGTGTGGTCGCCGGCCGACACCACGCCCAGATTGGGCACCAGTGTGGTGAACGGATAGTCGGCGATCTTGGGCTTGGCCGCCGAGATGGTCGACACCAGAGAGGACTTACCCGCCGAGGGGAATCCGATCAGGCCGACATCGGCGACGGTCTTGAGCTCGAGAGTGAGATCGCGGGTCTGCCCCTTCTCACCGAGCAGGGCGAAACCGGGGGCCTTACGCGCCCGGGAAGCCAGTGCCGCGTTGCCGAGGCCACCGCGACCACCGGCCGCGGCCTCGAAACGGGTTCCGGCACCGACGAGGTCGGCCAGCATCCGGCCGTTCTCGTCGAGCACCACGGTGCCGTCCGGGACCCGGACGATCAGATCGTCGCCGGCGGCACCGTCGCGATTGCTACCCGCACCCTGCTTACCCGAGGGTGCGACGACATGCGGATGGAAATGGAAGTCCAGCAGGGTGTGCACCTGCGGATCGACGACGAGTACGATGCTGCCGCCACGGCCGCCGTTACCACCGTCGGGACCGCCGAGGGGTTTGAACTTCTCGCGGTGCACCGAGGCGCAGCCGTTGCCGCCGTTGCCGGCACTCGCGTGAATGACGACGCGGTCGACAAACCGGGGCATCGGACATCCTCTCCGTCGAATGTGAAGCTATCGCGAAAGTTCGGTCGAGAACTCGCAGCTGCTTCACATTCGCGGAGAATCCTCGATGTCTCAGGCCTCCGGGCGAGCCACGGGAACGATGTTCACGTGCTTGCGGCCACGCTTGGAGCCGAACTCCACGGCGCCGGGGGCCAGCGCGAACAGCGTGTCGTCGCCGCCACGGCCGACGTTGACGCCGGGATGGAAGTGGGTACCGCGCTGACGGACGAGGATCTCGCCTGCCTTGACGACCTGACCACCGAAGCGCTTGACGCCGAGCCGCTGTGCTGCGGATTCACGACCGTTGCGCGAGCTGGAAGCGCCCTTCTTATGTGCCATTAGTTCACTCCCTCGCTACTTGATGCCGGTGACCTTGAGCACGGTCAGCTGCTGACGGTGCCCCTGGCGCTTGTGGTAGCCGGTCTTGTTCTTGAACTTGTGGATGCGGATCTTGGGACCCTTGGTGTGCTCCAGCACCTCGCCGGTCACGGCGACCTTGGCCAGGTCGTCGGCCTTGCTGGTGACCTTCGCACCGTCGACCACGAGGGCCACGGGCAGCGACACCGACGCGCCGGGCTCGGCGTCGAGCTTCTCAACCTTCACCACGTCACCGGCGGCAACCTTGTACTGCTTGCCACCGGTCTTGACGATTGCGTATGTCGCCATCGTGTCCTCTGCTCTGCTGCTCTCTGCGGGCGCGCGCTACCGGTCGGTGCGTGCGCGGGTCTTGGGTGGCGGGGTACCCCGCCGTCCCCGGCCTGTTAGCCACAGGCTCTGGAGACAACTTGTCCAGGGTACTTGACCAGCGGGTAGAGGGTCAAACCGCCCTCTACTCGTGGCTCGGCGGCCCCGCGGGCCTGGCTGCAGCCCGCCTGCGGGTGCGGCCACGACTTGCCGGAACCTGCGTCACCACCGGTGCCGGCGCCTGGTAGACGTCCTCGTCATCCGAGTCCTCGTCATCAGCGTCGTCGCTGTCCTCGAACTCGTCCGACTCGTCCTCGTCCTCGTCCGAGTCCTCGTCGTCATCCTCATCCGAGTCGTCGTCGATGTCGTCCAGATCGTCATCGTCGTCTTCGTCGAGGTCCTCGTCGTCGAGGTCGATCTCGTCCTCGTCCTCGTCCGATTCGTCTTCATCCGATTCGTCCTCGGACTCGTCCGAATCCAGATCCTCGTCGGTTTCCTCGGGCACGTCGGTGGGCTGGCCGTCGAACTCGCCTGCCGTCGATTCGTCCGCGACGTCCGCGTGCTCAGTCTGGGTCTGCTCTTCGCCGTCGACGGCCTCGCCTACGGTCTGCTCGTCGAAGCCCTCGTGGCCTTCGTGATCCTCGTCATGGCGACCGTTCGCCGCGGCCATCGCCTTGAACATCGGATGCTCGCCGGCTGCGTGCGCCGGCACCTTGGCCACCTGCACCTCTTCGGGCTCGGGGCGGGCACCGCCCTTCTTTCCCCGCTTGCTGCGACGTCCGCCGCCGCCCGAAGACTCGGCCTTGCGTCCGGCGTTCGACGACGACGCCGTGTCCACGGGATCGCCGTGCAGCACGATGCCGCGGCCCGCGCAGTGCGTGCACGACGTCGAGAACGCCTCGATCAGGCCGGTTCCCAACCGCTTTCGGGTCAGCTGCACCAGGCCCAGGGACGTCACCTCGGACACCTGGTGGCGGGTGCGGTCCCGGCCCAGCGCCTCGGTCAGCCGGCGCAACACCAGATCACGGTTCGATTCGAGCACCATGTCGATGAAGTCGATGACCACGATGCCGCCGATGTCGCGCAACCGCAGCTGGCGCACGATCTCCTCGGCCGCTTCCAGGTTGTTGCGGGTGACAGTCTGCTCGAGGTTTCCACCGGCACCGGTGAACTTGCCGGTGTTGACGTCGACCACGGTCATCGCCTCGGTGCGATCGATGACCAGAGTTCCACCCGAGGGCAGCCACACCTTGCGGTCCATCGCCTTGGCGAGTTGTTCGTCGATGCGGTGCACGGCGAACACGTCGGGCGCGGAACCGTCGGCGCCGCCGGCCGGTTCGTACTTGGTGAGCCGACCGACCAGGTCGGGCGCCACGGTGTTCACGTAGGAGTTGATGGTGTTCCAGGCGTCGTCGCCGGAGACGATCAGATTCGAGAAGTCCTCGTTGAACAGGTCGCGAATGACCTTGACCAACACGTCGGGCTCTTCGTAGAGCGCGACGGCCGCGCCGGCCTTCTTACCGGTGATCTCGGCGGCCTTGGCCTCGATCTCGGTCCAGCGCTGCTGCAGCCGCTCGACGTCGGAGCGGATGTCCTCTTCTTTGACGCCTTCCGACGCGGTGCGGATGATCACACCCGCGTCGGCTGGCACGACCTCTCTGAGGATCTCCTTCAGCCGCTGGCGTTCGGTGTCGGGCAGCTTGCGGCTGATCCCGGTCGACGACGCCCCCGGCACGTAGACCAGGTAACGGCCGGCCAGCGACACCTGCGTGGTGAGTCGCGCGCCCTTGTGCCCGACCGGGTCCTTGCTGACCTGGACGACGACATAGTCGCCGGGCTTGAGGGCCTGCTCGATCTTGCGGTTGGACCCGCCGAGGCCGGCGGCCTCCCAGTTCACCTCACCGGCGTAGAGCACGCCGTTGCGGCCACGGCCGATGTCGACGAATGCGGCCTCCATCGAGGGCAGCACGTTCTGCACGATGCCGAGGTAGATGTTTCCGACGAGGGAGGCCGACGCCGCCGACGTCACGAAATGCTCGACGACGACGCCGTCTTCCAGCACCGCGATCTGGGTGTAGCGGGCGCCCTCGTGTGGCGGTTCGGTGCGGATCTTGTCGCGCACGATCATGGTGCGTTCGACGGCCTCGCGACGGGCCAGGAATTCGGCCTCGCTCAGGATCGGTGGCCGGCGGCGACCGGCGTCGCGGCCATCGCGACGGCGCTGCCGCTTGGCCTCCAGGCGGGTCGACCCGCTGATCCCCTGGATCTCCGAGTCGTCGCTGCCCTTGCCCGACCGCTCGGAGCGGGGTGCGCGCTCGTGTACGACGGTGTTGGGCGGGTCATCCGGCGAGCCGGCGTCGTCGTTGTCACCTGCGCCCGACTTGCGCCGGCGGCGGCGACGGCGTCGACGGTTGCTGCCGTCGCTGCCCGCGGTGTCGTCGTCGGTGCCCTCATCCGAGTCGTCGGAGTCGTCATCGGAATCCTGGTCGGACTCGCCTTGATCGTCGGAGGTCTCGGCGTCGGAATCCGGGCCGGACTCGGGCGCGTTGTCGTCGCTCTGTTCGCCACGGCCACGGCCTCGCCCGCGACGGCCGCGCCTGCGCCGGCGCGCGGCGGGGCGGTCAGCCTGCTCGTCGTCGGTATCGGCGTCGGTGTCGGTGTCGGTGTCGGTGTCGCTGTCGTCCTCGTCGTCGTCCTCGTCTTCGACGCGGATCGGTTCGAAGCTGACGGGCTGGGGCGCCACGAACAGCGGCAGGTAGTCGGCGCGCTCGGAGTGGGCTTCGCGGGCCGTGGGAATGTTCGCGGTCTCCAGGATCAACCGCGACTCGGGCTCGTCGCCGACCAGAACGGCGTCGGCCACGGATCCGGGCTGTGCCGTGGCCGAGGCCGGGGCCTCAGCTTCGGCGTCGGCGGGCTGGGCCGGGACTTCGGCGACCTCGGTCGCGCTGACGGTGACGGCTTCTACCTCGACCGATGCCTCCGGCTCGGCCGGCGCAGATTCCACAGGGCTGACGGCCAGCGCTTCACGGACCCGCTCGGCGTCGACCTTGTCGACCGTGGAGTGCGCACTGCGCTGGCGCCCGTCGAACTCGGCCAGGGCGTCGAGCACCCGCCGGCTGGTGGTGCCGAGCACCCGCGCCAGGGAGTGGACTCTCAGTCGCTCTGGCAGTCCCTCCTGCTGCGGAGTCTGGGTTGATAGGTCGTCATTCTGGGCATCTTCGGCCACGAATTCTCCTCAAGCCCCCGGGCGCGTCGTATCGACGCGGCCACGCGAGGGCTTCCGCTATTGGCCCGGGATACTTTCCCCGGACTTGTTGTGGTCTCGCTCCGAGCGGTCCGCTACCGAACCCACCCGGTGCCTGGCTGAATGATGGCTGGACGGTCGGCGCCGCACCGGATTGCGGTGGTCGCGCTCGTCGAAGTCTTCATTCGGGTGGACAGCCTCGGTTGAGGCCGACTACCCGCAACCAGTATCCCACATCACTGACGCGGTACTGACCAGACTGCGAAGAAGGATGGTCAGGCGGAGGCTTCGCCGGGGAACCACAGGGCGATCTCGCGGGCCGCGGATTCCGGCGAATCCGACCCGTGCACGAGGTTGTCCTGGGTCACCAGCGCCAGGTCACCGCGGATGGTGCCGGGCACGGCCTTCTCCACCGGATCGGTGCCACCGGCGATCTGACGGAACGCCGCGATCGCCCGCGGTCCCTCCACGATTGCGGCGACGACGGGTCCGGAGGTGATGAACTCCAGCAGCGAATCGAAGAACGGCTTGCCGTCGTGCTCGGCGTAGTGCTGCTTGGCCAGCTCGATGCTGACGTTCTTCAGCTCCAGCGCGGCCAGCGTCAGGCCCTTGCGCTCGATCCGGCCGAGGATCTCCCCGACCAGGTGGCGCTGCACGCCGTCGGGCTTGATCAACACAAGGGTCTGCTCAGTCACGGCAGAGAGCGTACCGGTCGGTAACCGCGGCCCGCGACGGCGGCCCCCCGACAGCGTCCGAGCTGGTCCCGCGGCACGCCGCAGCTACCGCAGCCCTATTCGCTGGGCGGTTGCTGACCTGGCAGCAGGCCCCGCTCCTGCCGGCGTTTGACCTCGGCCCGCAGGTACACGATCAACAGCCAGACCACGGCGAAGATCACGCCGATGAAGCCGATCGCCCCGTGGATCAGCGCCCCGGCGATCACCACGAGCTGGATGCCCAGGTTGGCCCAGATGGCCCACGGCCGGCCTTGCAGACCCGACATCAGGATCAGCACGACGGCCAGGCCGATCACGAAGCCACCCGATGCCCAGGTCAAGCCGTCGCCGCTGACGCCGACCACGGGCAGGGCCAGCAGCACGACGATGGCTTCGAGGATCAGGGTGCCGGCCATCACCCCGCGGAAGCTCTTCCAGGGATCGGGGGGTGCCGGCTTGTCGCTCGGGGTCTGATTGGTCACTCTGGGTCCCGTCCGAACAGGGTGCGGGCCGCACCTGCGGTCACCACCGAACCGGTGATCACCATGCCGGCCCCGGAAAGTCCTTCGTCCGCGCCGGCGTCCTCGACCAGTGCGGTGGCAGTCTCGATGGCGTCGGGCAGGGTCGCGGCGGTGATCACCCGCTCCTGACCGAATCGCTCCTCGGCCAACGATGCCAACGACTCGACATCCAGCGCCCGCGGCGAACCGTTGTGGGTGACCACGATCTGGTCGAACACCGGCTCGAGCGCGTTCAGGATGCCGCCGACGTCCTTGTCCCCCATCACCGACACCACCCCGACCAGGTGGCGGAAGTCGAACTCCCGCTGGAGCGTCTCCGCCAGCGCCGCCGCACCCGCCGGATTGTGCGCCGCGTCAATGAACACCGTTGGCGCACTTCGCATCCGCTCCAGGCGCCCCGGGCTGCGCACAGCCGCGAAGCCGGCCCGGACGGCGTCGATGTCGAGTTGGCGGTCCGCGCCCGCCCCGAAGAACGCCTCGACCGCGGCGAGTGCGACGACGGCGTTGTGGGCCTGATGTTCACCGTGCAACGGCAGGAAGATGTCGGAGTACACCCCGCCCAGTCCCTGCAGCTCGAGCAGCTGCCCACCGATGGCCACCTGCCGGCCGAGGACCGCGAACTCGGAGTCCTCACGGGCCACGGCCGCGTCGGCGCGCACCGCCTCTTCCAGCAGCACCTCCATGGCCTCGGGAAGCTGCTTGGCGATCACGGCCACCGTGTCGGTCGGCACCAGGTCGTCGGGCTGCCGGGTGATGATGCCGGCCTTCTCCCCCGCGATCGCGGCGACCGTGTCACCGAGATAATCGGTGTGGTCGATGCCGATCGGGGTGATGACGGCGACGGGCGCGTTGACGACGTTGGTGGCGTCCCAGCGTCCGCCCATCCCGACCTCGACGACGGCGACGTCGACGGGGGCGTCGGCGAAGGCCGCGAAGGCCATCGCGGTGAGGACCTCGAATTTGCTCATCTTCGGGCCACCGGCGGCCTCGGACTGCTGGTCCACCAGGTGCACGAACGGCTCGATCTCGGTGTAGGTCTCGACGTATTGCGCGGGGGTGATGGGCTTTCCGTCGATCGAGATGCGCTCCACCGCGGACTGCAGGTGCGGGCTGGTGGTACGGCCGGTGCGCCGGTGCAGCGCGGTCAGCAGCGCATCGATGATGCGCGCCACCGAGGTCTTGCCGTTGGTGCCTGCCACGTGGATGGACGGGTAGGCCCGCTGCGGCGAGCCCAGCAGCTCCAGCAGCGCCGCGATCCGGGCCGTGCTGGGATCGAGCTTGGTCTCCGGCCACCGCTGATCGAGCAGATGCTCGACCTGCAGCAGCGCGGCGATCTCGTCCGGGGAAGGAATCGGGTCGGTCACCGGATCCTCATTTGAGCCCGGCCAGGCGTGCGGTGATGCGCTCGACCTCTTCACCGGCCAACTGCTGACGGCCCCGGATCTTGTCGACGACATTCTCGGGCGCCTTGGCCAGGAAGGCCTCGTTGCCGAGTTTGGCGGTCGTGGTGGTCAGTTCCTTCTGCGCCGCGGCCAGATCCTTCTCCAGCCGGCGCCGCTCGGCCGCGACATCGACGGTGCCCGAGGTGTCCACCTCGACCAGCACGGTGGCCTGCGCCAGGCGCACCTCGACCGAGGCCGACGGGGTGAACCCGTCACCGGCATCGGTCAGCCAGGCCAGCGCGGTGACCGCGGGCAGCTGCTCGGTCAGGCCGGCCTCGGCGATTGCCGACAGCCGGGCCGGGACCCGCTGCCGGTCGGCCAAGCCCTGGTCGCTGCGGAAACGACGCACCTCGGTGATCAGCTTCTGCATATCCGCAACATGTTGTGCGGCAACCGGATCGAGCGCGATACCGGAAGCTTCCGGCCACTCCGCGATGACGATCGACTCACCCTCGGTGAGCGTCTTCCACAGCGTCTCGGTGACGAACGGCATCACCGGATGCAGCAGCTTGAGCAACGCGTCGAGAACCGTCGCCAGCACTGCCGTCGTGTGGGTGACGCCCTCGTTCAGCTGAACCTTGGCCAATTCCACGTACCAGTCACAGAACTCGTCCCACGCGAAGTGGTACAGCGATTCGCAGGCGCGGCTGAACTCGTAGCTGTCCAGTGCCGCGTCCACCTCGGCGCGAACCTCTTCGAGGCGCCCGAGGATCCAGCGGTCGGCGTCGGTCAGGTCGGCGAGCGCCGGCAGTTCAGCGGGCGCCGCCCCGTTCATCAGGGCGAAACGCGTGGCATTGAACAGCTTGGTGGCGAAGTTCCGCGAGGCGCGGGCATGGTCCTCACCGATAGAGAGGTCACCGCCGGGGCTGGCTCCGCGAGCGAGGGTGAATCGCAGCGCGTCGGCACCGAACTTCTCCACCCAGTCCAGCGGGTCGATGCCGTTGCCGCGCGACTTGCTCATCTTGCGGCCGAACTCGTCGCGGATCAGGCCGTGCAGGAAGACGTTTTCGAAGGGCACCTGCGGACCACGCCGGCCATTGAAGGTGATGGCCGGATCATCGGCGACGAAGGTGCCGAACATCATCATTCGGGCCACCCAGAAGAACAGGATGTCGTAACCGGTGACCAGCACCGAGGTCGGATAGAACTTGGCCAGATCCGGGGTATGGTCGGGCCAGCCCATGGTGGAGAACGGCCACAGCGCCGAGGAGAACCAGGTGTCGAGGACGTCGGGATCCTGCTCCCAGCCGTCCGGCGGGGTCTCGTCGGGACCGACGCACACCGTCTCGCCGTTGGGACCGTGCCAGATCGGGATCCGGTGGCCCCACCACAGCTGGCGCGAAATGCACCAGTCGTGCATGTTGTCCACCCAGGCGAACCATCGCGGCTCCAGGCTGGGCGGATGAATCACGGTGTCGCCGTTGCGCACCGCGTCGCCGGCCGCCTTGGCCAGACCGTCCACCTTGACCCACCACTGCAGGGACAGCCGCGGTTCGATGGGCTCGCCGCTGCGCTCGGAGTGCCCGACACTGTGCAGGTACGGCCGTTTCTCGGCGACGATCCGACCCTGTTCGGCCAGCGCCTCACGCACCTTGACCCGCGCCTCGAACCGGTCCATGCCGTCGAATTGGGTTCCGGTGTCGGCGATCCGGCCCTTGGCGTCCATGATCGTCGGCATCGGCAGCTGATGGCGCAGCCCGATCTCGAAGTCGTTCGGATCGTGGGCAGGGGTGACTTTGACTGCGCCGGTGCCGAATTCGGGGTCGACGTGGGTGTCGGCGACCACGATCATCTCGTGCTCGACGAACGGGTGCGGCAGGGTCTTACCGACCAGGTCGCGGTAGCGCTCGTCGTCGGGATGCACCGCGATGGCGGTGTCACCGAGCATGGTCTCCACCCGGGTGGTGGCCACGATGATGTGGGGCTCGTCGTCGTTCATCGAGCCGTAGCGGAAGGAGACCAGCTCCCCCTCGACGTCCTCGTACTTGACCTCGAGGTCGCTGATCGCGGTCTCCAGCACCGGCGACCAGTTCACCAACCGCTCGGCCTGGTAGATCAGCCCGGCGTCGAAGAGCCGCTTGAAGATGGTGCGGACGGCGCGCGACAGGCCCTCATCCATGGTGAACCGGTCGCGGCTCCAGTCCACGCCGTCACCGAGGCGGCGCATCTGCCCGCCGATGGTGCCGCCGGACTCCCGCTTCCAGTCCCAGACCTTCTCGACGAACAACTCGCGGCCGAAGTCTTCCTTGGTCTTGCCGTCGACAGCGAGCTGCTTCTCCACCACGGTCTGGGTGGCGATGCCGGCATGGTCCATGCCGGGCAGCCACAGCACCTCGAAGCCCTGCATCCGCTTGCGGCGCGTGAGCGCGTCCATCAGCGTGTGGTCGAGCGCGTGGCCCATGTGCAGGCTGCCGGTCACGTTGGGCGGCGGCAGGACGATCGAGTACGGCGGCTTTTCGCTGGCCGAGTCGGCAGTGAAGTATCCGGCGTCCACCCAGCCCTGGTACAGGTCGGCTTCTACCGCGGCCGGATCCCAGGATTTGGGGAGGGCATCGGCACGGTTCTCAGGGCTCGGGGTCACCGAGCCATTCTAAGAAGGACGAGCCCGGATACGCGAAAGCCCCCGATGCCCGGTGCGTTCGCCGGGTGTCGGGGGCTTTCGTGCTGATGGGCCGGTCGGTTACTTCTTGCCGCCGAGCAGGCCGCCGAGGATCTCCCCGATCGCGTTGCCCTGGCCACCACCGCCGCCGAGGACGCTGCCGAGGATGCTGCCCAACGGGTTGTTGGCGGCGGCACCGCCACCGGTCGCGCCGCCGAGGATGCTGCCCAGGATGTCCCCGAGGCCGCCCCCGGAGGCCTGGGGCTGCGGGGCCGACTCCGCGGGTGCGTTCTTCTGAGCGAACTGCTTGCCGATGTAGGCCAGCACGATCGGCGCCAGGATCGGCAGCAGCTGCTTGATCAGGCTGCTGCCGCCGGCACCGGTACCGGCCAGCGCCGACGCCACCTGGCCGCTGTCGTTGCCGCCGAAGATCTTCGACACCATCTGATCGCCTTGCTGCGCGTCGACCTGGTCAACGCTGACCCCGCCGTCGAGCAGGCCGCTGACTCCTTGCGCGGTGACCGCCGACTCGAGGTCGCTGGAGTCGATGTTGTCAGCCTGTACGTTCTCCGCCACCCCGCCGACGAGCGCAGGCACCAGAGTCTTGATGGCGGCGTTCACCTCGCCTTCGTCGGCGCCGAGCTTGTTTGCGATATCCGCCACCGGGATCTGCGCGAAGAGTTCGTCGAGACCGGCCATGTTTCATCCCACCTTCGTTGCTGGCGTACTGGAAGTCCTCGGCATCGACACTAGTCGAATCTGATCTTGTCCCACAGGTGTTCGACGCAGGCCGATCCGTTCATGTCGCGCCGCTCAGCCCAGCGCGGTGGTTTCCAGCGCGACGCCGGCGGCCGGTAGCCGGGTGAGCAGGACATCGCCCATCGCGGCCACCGGTGTCAGCACGCCGCGCCGGTCCGACAATGCGTCCCGATCGGTTGCCAGCGCGAGCCCGCACTCGCCGAGCAGCACCGCTGTCGACTTGTATCCGGGATCGCCCTGCTGAGACATGCTTGTCACATACCGGGCGCCCGACGTGGTCGTCGTGTAGGTCTCGACGCGGTAGTGGCCGCGCTCGCGAGCCCGTTCGCTGGGACCGGTTCCCGGCTTCGGCGCCAGCCGGGTCACCAGACCGCCGGGCAGCCGGTTGAAGTAGCGGCCGCCCACGCCGAGCGTGAAGGCATTGGCTCCGGTCACCGCAGCGGCGGCCAGTGGCGCCGCAGGCGAGCGGCCCAGGCTCATCTGCTCGGCGTACTCGAACCGGCGCCCATAGGCATAGCCCAGTAATGCATTGCTGCGCCGCACGATTCGGGTGTTCGGTGCCGCCATGGCAAACGCGCCGGTCCAATAGCCGGCGAGTTCCGGCGCGATCTCGCCGCCGCGGCGCCACCGCACGTCAGGCTGGGCGCCCAGCTCGGGCTCGGCCGCTCGGTCGGGGCTCAGTGTGTACGGATCGTTCATCAGGGCCCGTGCCTCCGGATCGGAGGACAACGTGTCGAGCAGTTCGAGCATCGAGGCCACGGTGCCGCCCGACACGCCACCGGCGAAGCTGCGCACCACGAGGTTGGTGTCACCCAGCTCCCCCGCGCCGTCGGCGAGGGCACGCCGATACAGCGCGTACACGGTGAGATCGGATGGAACCGAATCGAATCCACACGAATGCACGATCCGCGCTCCGGTGTCGACCGCCTGCTTGTGGTACAGATCGATGCTGTCGCGGATGAACGTCGTCTCACCGGTGAGATCGGCATAGTCGGTACCGGCCGCCGCACACGCCGCCACCAGCGGCATGCCGTAGCGGGCGTAGGGGCCCACCGTGGTCACCACCACCTGGGTACGCGCCGCCATGGCGTCGAGCGAGGCCTGCGAGGTGGCATCGGCGGTTATCAGGGGCCACGACTGCGCACCCGACCCCAGGCCGTCGCGGATCGCGCGCAAGCGCTCCTCCGACCGGCCGGCCAGGGCGATCCGGGCCGAACCCCCAGCCCTGGCCAGGTATTCCGCGGTCAGTTTTCCGGCGAATCCCGTGGCGCCGTACAGCACCAGATCAAACTCACGCTGCGTCACCCTGCCGACGCTACCCGAGCAGTTCGGGCAGTTGCACCGGTTCACCGCCCAGGTGCTCGCTCAGAAACGCCGTCACCACCTGGTACCAGATCTTGGCGTGCTGCGGAGCCAGCACCCAGTGGTTCTCGGTCGGGTAATACAGGAACCGGTGCGGACTTTCGCCATGCTCGTCGGCGGGCAGACCCGAACAGGTGAGCAGCTCGTACCACAACCGCAACGCCTCACCGATCGGCACGCGATAGTCCTTGTCGCCGTGGATGACCAGCATCGGGGTGGCGATGTCAGCGACGAACCGGTGCGGGGAATTGCGCTGGGCCATCTCGGGCGTCATCTCGCGAGCCCACCAGTACGCACCGTCGGTGGTGGGCCCGAACTGGTCCAGCGCCCACAGGCTGGCGTGCGTGACGATCGCATCGAACCGGTCGGTGTGCCCGGCGATCCAGTTGGCCATGTATCCGCCGAACGACCCGCCCATCGCCGCGGTCCGGGACGCGTCCACCCGCGGATGCGCACACGCCGCGTCGGTCGCAACCATCAGGTCGGTGAAGGGATCATCACCCCACGATCCCCAGCCGCGGGCGATGAAGTCCTGGCCGTAGCCGGTGGACAGCCCCGGATCGGGCATCAGCACCGCGTAGCCCTGCGCGGTGAGTAGCCACGGGTTCCACCGCCAATGCCAGCTGTTCCAACTCCCCAGCGGCCCGCCGTGGATCCACAACACCAGTGGGGCAGGCTCGTCGCCTTCCGGCAGGGTGAGCCAAGACCGGATCGGGGTTCCGTCGGCGGCGGTCGCGGTCAGCTCGGTGAGCATGCCGGGTAGTTCCGGCGCATCGAAGCACGGCAGCACGGTGACGGTGCCATCCGGATCGAGGCGAATCGGATGGGCCGGCACCGCATAGGAGCTACGCAGCGCGTAGATCACTCCGTCGGGCGCGGGCCGCACATCGGTGTAGGTGAAGTCGTCGTCGGTCAGCCGGGTGACCACGCCGGAGGCGGGGTCGACGGAGAAGATCGGACCACGGCCGCCGTCGTCGGCCGTCACGATGAGCGACGACGAGTCGGGTGTCCAGGCCACCGAGGACGGCCAGCGGTCCCAATCGGCGGTCAACTCCACGGTATCTTCACCGAACCGCATGCAGCACAACGTGATCCGCGGTGGCGCGGTGGGAGTGGAATGGGTTTCCCTGGTGAAGGCCACCGCGCTGCCGTCCGGCGCGATCGCGGGGCGTTCCAGGTCAGCATCGGGTTCCTCGGCGATGGTGGTGTGCTCCCCGGTGACCCGGTCGATGCGCACCAGGGCCACCCGCAGGGCGGTGCCAGGACCCGGCGCCTGCCAGGACGTCACCACGAATCCGCCGTCGGCGCTGAGATCGAAGGTCGTCTCCCGCAACGCCGCGCCGGGCGCGGCGGTCAGATCCCGTGGCCCCTCGGCATCGAGGAGGTGCGGTTGGTCCGGGCCGAGATCGTGATCCCAGTGCCGGACGGGATAGCCGGTGTGCAGGATCGCCGACACCTTGTTGTCCTTACGCGCCTCGCGCCGGGTCTTGTCGTCGTCGACTCCGGTCGACGACGGCAGCAACGACGCGGTCACGACGGTGGCGTCGGCGGCCCGGGCGCTGGCCACGCCGGCGACGCCACCGGGCATCGCCAGGGCCTCGAATGCCTCTCCACCGCTCGCCGGCAGACGCCACAGGGCTGCGGGCGCCTTGTCCTCGTCCTCGCCGGGGCGCACCGCGATGAACAGCAGGTCTCCCCCGGCAGTGAACGCCGGTGCCGACTCCCCCTTGATCCCGTGGGTCAACCGGCGCGCGGGTTCGATGCCCGCGGGATCCAATTCCCATATCGCACTGAGGAATTCGGTGCGCTTGTCGTTGAGCCTGCTCACCGTGGTGACCACCCGCGAGCCGTCGGGCGACACCGCCAGTCCTGACACCCGGGGCAGCGCGAGGTAATCGTCCAGATCGTCGAACGCCGTCATGGCTCCCCACCGTAATGGCGCGGCCCGTACCGGAGTCCGGTACGGGCCGCGTGGCATGGCTTTTTCCCCAGTCGGTCAGACCACTTCGGTGATCTTGCCGGTGACGTCGGCTCGCACCTGCTTGCTGCTGCGCTCGCCCTGGACGTTGATGAACATGACCACGTTCGCGTCGAACGGGATGTTGCGCTTGATGCTGACGGTCTGGACCTTGCCGTCAGGAATCGCGCTTGCCGACACGGCACCCTCGATCGCCGCGGCAATCGCACTGCCGGGTACGTCGGAGGTGGCGAACAGGTTCTGCTGCAACGCCTCGGTGTCGTCGTCGTAGTCGATCGGACGAGAGGGTGCGACCGCACCGGACGTGTAGCTCCACTCGTTCAGCTCGGTCGGGGCGTTCGGGTTGATGGCCTCCACCTTGATCACGCCCGGCGTGATCACCACATCGACCACCTGCATCGGGTTGCCGCCGACCTTCTCGGCGATCGCCGCATAGGCGTTGTCGATGCCCTCGGCGGTGAACAAGTTGCCCGAGACCGCTTCGGTGATCTTCTCGGTCCCCGAGGTGACGACCTTTTCGGCCGCACCGGCGGCGGCGTCCCTGATCTCGGTGACCTTCGAGCAGCCACTCAGCGCCGAGGCGGCCATGAGTGCCGCACCGATCGCGATGCCGAAGCGGGTGAGTTTCATCGGATCCTCTCATTCATTCCATCCCGGCGACGCGGCACGGGAACCCGTCCACACACCGTGTGGACGCTGGAAGGCTACCCACTGAGACATCGGTCGAGTGAGTCACCTCACCCGGCCCGCTAGATTCGACGAATGGCACAGTCCATCCTCGTGGTCGGGGCCGGCATCACCGGCCTGGCCACCGCGATCGCCCTGCAGCGCCACGGGTATGAGGTGTCGGTGGCCGAGGCCCGCCGGGACGTGAGCCCGGGCGCGGGAATCAGCTTGTGGCCCAACGCATTGGCCGCGCTCGACGAGATCGGGCTCGGCGAGCAGGTGCGCGCTGCGGGTGGCCGGGTCACCGCGGGGGCACTGCGCTGGCGCGACGGCGCGTGGTTGCGCCGGCCGGCCGCGGAGCGGTTCACCCGGGCGCTGGGCGAACCGCTGGTGGTGATCAGGCGCGCAGTGCTGACCGAGATCCTCACCGGGGCACTGCGTCCCGGGACTGTCGACTACGAGCTGACCGCCCGCGACCTCACGCTCGGCACCTCCGGCGTGCGAGTGACGTTCTCCGACGGTTCGGTTCGGGAGGCGGACGGCGTCGTCGGCGCGGACGGTGTCGACTCGATGGTGGCCCGTCATCTGAACGGAGCCCTGCCCCGCCGGTATGCCGGCTACACGGCCTGGCGGGCGGTGGCGAGCTGTCCACTCGACCCCGAACTGTCGGGCGAGACACTCGGCCCCGGCTCACAGGTCGGACACGTCCCGCTCGGCGATGAGCACACGTACTGGTTCGCCACCCAGCGGGCGCCACGGGGCCAAGCCGCACCCGACGGCGAGTTGACCCACCTCCGGCAGCATTTCGCCTCGTGGGCCGAGCCGATCCCGGCGCTGCTGGCCACAACCGACCCCGAACAGGTGCTGCGGAATGACCTCTATGACCGTGCCGCCGCCCGCTGCTGGGCCCGGGGCCCGGTGGTGATCGCCGGCGACGCGGCCCATCCGATGCGCCCACATCTGGGTCAGGGGGGCTGCCAGGGGCTGGAGGATGCCGCCGTCCTGGGCGCGCTCGCGGCTCGAAGCCCCGACCTCGCGAGCGCCTTCGCCCGCTTCGCGACCGTGCGCCGCAGGCGGGCCATGGCGATCGTGCGGGAATCCCAGTTGATCGGCCGGGTGGTCAACCTGCGCCCGCCGGCACTGGGCGCGGCAGCGGCCCGGGCCTCCGTGTTGATACCCGAGTTCGCGCTGACCCGGCACCTGGCTTCGATCGCGGCGCGCGGGGCGTTCACCCCGGTGCGCTGATCTCAGCGGGGCGCCCCGAACGCGGCCAGCGGATCGAGGAACGTCGTGCAGATCCGGCGCAGGTCGAAGATTCCCAGCACGGCCCCGGGACGTACCGCCTGGCAACCCGTCGGCGCGCTCGGGGCGGCCCAACCGGCCGGCATCCCGCCGCGGGGCCCGCACTTCGGCCACGCGCCGATCCCCTGCGTCGCCAGCACGTTCTCGGCCACCCGGATCTGCTCCGACCGGGACGCTGCGGCAGGCGATCCGATACCGCCGTGCGCGGCCCAGGTGGCCGGTTTGAATTGCAGGCCGCCGTAGTGGCCGTTGCCGGTATCGGTCGACCAATTTCCGCCCGATTCGCATTCGGCGATCGCGTCCCAGTTCACCGTGTCCGCACCGGCAGGTGCGGTGGCGGCGAACAGGGGTGCGAACAGCAGGCCCGCCGACATAGCAGCAACCCAGAAAGCCCTGGTCAATACCTTTCGTGTGGTCATCTCACGGCCCTTCCCCGACCTTTGACACCAGGACCGCTGCAGATGCCGATCACGTTCGGGCAACTGTGCGGTCACTAATGGGTTCGTGTGACCAACGTCATGCGTTACACAGGAGGCTGAAGTTTTTCCGGAGGCTGTCGGTACTGGAGTAACCGGAGGGCTTTCTGATGAAACAGAAGCGGTGCCGGGCTGTTGCCCGGCACCGCTTCGTATCAAGTTGTGGTGGCGCAGGTTGTCCGACGCCGCGGACTAGCCGCGCTTGCCGCACACCGGCCAGGCGCCGATGCCCTGGGTGCGCAGCACGTTCTCGGCGACCCGGATCTGCTCCGACTTCGAAGCCTGATGGGGCATCCCGGCTCCGCCGTGCCCACGCCAGGTGCCCAGGGCGAACTGCAGACCACCGTAGTAGCCGTTACCGGTGTTGATCGCCCAGTTGCCGCCCGACTCGCACGCCGCGACGGCATCCCAGTTCACGCTGTCCGCATTGGCGGTACCGGCACCGAGTGCCACGGGAGCCACAGCGAGCGCTCCGGCGATGATGCCCAGCCCAAACGTCTTGCGGATGTTCTTCACTTCGTTCCTTTCGCCAAGCGCGCGCCATCGGCACCCGCTTGCGCGGGCGCGGCAGCCTGAATCAGGCCGGAGGGGTTGGTTCGCGCCGTCTCGGTCAGGCACGAAAGGGAGGGCCACAGTGCCCGGCCCGGGATCAGACCCAGGCCCCCGCGTCGGGCGTATTCGCCACCGCGGCCCCACTCACACGCAGGTTCTTGGTGTTGAAATTATTTGCTCCGTGTCGGAGTCGCTTCGGACCGTACAAAGGTCTCGAAGAGAAGTCATATCGATGTAGGAGCGATAGACGAAAGATCACGGATAGATAACGAGACGACGAACGAACCGTTTACGCAGGTCAGCGGCGCGCCCTCGCCGTTATCGTTTCGTGATCGGCGGCGACAATTCGTGAGGTAGATCACGCAATTTTTGTGAACTGGCCCACTTGAACCTGGGACGGCAAACCGCGCTCACCCCGCGCCCAGCGGCAAAACCGCTGGTAGATGCCATCGGCGAGTGTCACAGTGGGCCGTACGGCGGCAATCTGTTCGCTGCCGGACCACGGAATCCGCGGGACTCGTTGACTTCGAAATAACTTGCCGCACAGCGGATATGGCCAGCCAACAGTCACCACGGCCAACCCGACGATGGCCGGACCGGCGCCCACTCGGCGTGGCACTGGAAGACTAAACCCATTCCACTGCAACGGATTACAGAAGACGATCGAGAATCGTCAGTGCGGCCGGCCAACCCTGCTCCGCGCCGCTGAGTCGGTCCCGTCACACAAACCCTGCGGGTCAGAGTCCTTTTGTCAGAAATTCGACGCGGTCGACCGGCGTCCCAGCGAATTAGGTGGCGCACTTCCAAAGTCGGCGGCCCGGCGAATCACACTGAACCCCAGCGACTTTCAGGAACGACCGGAAGACCATCAGGGCTGACGTTTCCCGAATTCACCGAGCTTGGAGGCGGTGAAATACGTCCCAATTATCGGTCAATTATTTCGAAACGATAAATTCGGCCCAGTTCGCACACTTATTCGCAATTTGCTGGACTCAAACGGACCGCTCGCTGAGGTCCGCGGTGGTGTTGACATTCGTGAGCGCACGCTGCGGCGGCATGACGATGCGTTGCGTGTCCACCGACTCGGCCAGGGCCCGCATACTGCGCCGACCGTCGGCCACCAACACGGCGATCTGATCCGCGAGGGCGGTGCGGTAAACACCCGCCAGATAGTGGTCACGGCCGTCCCACGGCAGCACGATGTCGGCGGGCAACCGCTCGGCAGGTTCGGCGACAGCGTCGATGAGGTCCGCAGACAGGTAGGGCATGTCGACCGCGCACACGAAGGCCCGGTCCAAGCCGGCTTCCGCGGCCGCCCGCAGTCCGCGCCCGGTCGCCACCAGGGGCCCGACCCCGCGTACTTCGTCGCGCAGCACCTGGGCATTCAACTCGGGCAGCGGCTGGCCGGGCGCGGCGATCACGAACACCGGCGAACAGCGGGTGCTCACGGCCGCGACCACCCGCTCGACCATGGTCGAGCCGTCGAACGGCAGCGTCGCCTTGTCACGCCCCATACGGCGAGAAGCCCCGCCCGCCAGAACTACCGCGGCGAGCGGGGCTGTGCTCAGATCGTTTCGGTCAGCGCGATCAGTCGACGGTCCAGGTGTCTTTGCCACGCAGCAAGGATTGCAGAGCGGCGGTGTCATGGGGCTTGGATTCGATGGCCGTGTTCACCTGCTGACGCGCGGCGTCGTCGTACGTCGGCCGGCTGACCTTCCGGAAGATGCCCATCACCATGTGGTCGAGGTTCTGCTCGGACAGCCGCGACAGCGCGAATGCGTAAGCGGGGTCGTCGATCTCGGCGTTGTGCACCACGATGTCGGCGGCCGCGACGTCGGCGGTCTTGGCGACCTCCAGGCCATAACCGGACTTGACCACGCAGTACTCACCGTCGGTGCCGAACTTGATCGGCTCGCCGTGGCTGACGTTGATCAGCCGCTCCTCGGCGCCTTCCTTGCGCAGCGCGTCGAACGATCCGTCGTTGAAGATCGGGCAGTCCTGCATGATCTCCACCAGGGCGGCACCGCGGTGCTCAGCCGCACCACGCAGCACCTCGGACAGGCCCTTACGGTCGGAGTCCAGCGCGCGGCCGACGAACGTGGCCTCGGCACCCAGCGCCAGCGACACCGGGTTGAACGGGTAGTCCAGCGAGCCCATCGGGGTCGACTTCGTGATCTTGCCGACCTCGGACGTCGGCGAGTACTGGCCCTTGGTCAGACCGTAGATCCGGTTGTTGAACAGCAGGATCGTGATGTTCATGTTGCGGCGCAGTGCGTGGATCAGGTGGTTGCCACCGATCGACAAGGCGTCACCGTCACCGGTGACGACCCACACCGACAGATCCGGACGGGCCAGGGCCAGGCCGGTCGCGATGGTCGGGGCGCGGCCGTGGATGGAGTGGAAGCCGTAGGTCTCCAGGTAGTACGGGAACCGGCTGGAGCAGCCGATGCCACTGATGAAGGCGATGTTCTCGCGCTTCAGGCCGAGCTCCGGCAGGAAGTTCCGGATGGTGTTGAGGATGACGTAGTCACCGCAACCGGGGCACCAACGGACCTCCTGGTCACTGGTGAAGTCCTTGCCCTTCTGCGGCTGGTCGGTGGTGGGCACCAGGGCGTTCTTGTTCAACGGGGCTTCGCTCAGCCCGAGGTCCGCGCCGATCAGGTCAGTCATGCGTTCGCTCCCACAGCATTCGACTCAGTTGGTTCCTCGATGGTGGCCGCCGCCAGCTTCGCGAACTTGGCCTTGTCCGCTTCCTTCTCACCGAGCGTGCCATCCAGGGCCGCGTCGATGATGCCCTCGACCTCGTCGGCGAGGAAGGCCATGCCTTCCACCTTGGTCACCGACTGGACGTCGACCAAGTACCTGCCGCGCAGCAGCAGCGCCAATTGGCCGAGGTTCATCTCCGGCACCACGACCTTGGGGTAGCGGCGCAACACCTCACCGAGGTTGGCCGGGAACGGATTGAGGTGACGCAGATGGGCCTGGGCAACCTTGATTCCCTTGCGGCGGGCACGCCGGCAGGCCTCACCGATCGGGCCGTAGCTGCTGCCCCAGCCCAGCATGAGCAGCTCGGCATCGCCGGTGGGGTCGTCGACCTCAAGATCCGGCACGGTGATGCCGGCGATCTTCTCCTGGCGCAACCGGACCATGAGGTCGTGGTTCTTGGGCTCGTACGAGATGTTGCCCGAACCGTTGGCGGCCTCCAGACCGCCGATCCGGTGCTCCAGACCCGGGGTGCCGGGCACCGCGAACTGACGGGCCAGGGTCTCGGGATCGCGCGCATACGGCGCGAACGGCTCGCCCGACTTGGCGAACTTGTGCTCGATCGGCGGGTAGGTGCTGATATCCGGGATCTGCCAGGGCTCGGAGCCGTTGGCCACCGCACCGTCGGACAGGATGATGACCGGGGTGTGGTAGTGGACCGCGATGCGCGAGGCCTCCACTGCGATGTCGAAGCAATCCGACGGCGACTTCGGGGCCAGCACTGCGACCGGGGACTCACCGTTGCGGCCGAACAGCGCCTGCAGCAGGTCGGCCTGCTCGGTCTTGGTCGGCAGACCCGTCGACGGGCCGCCGCGCTGCACGTCGATGATGATCAGCGGCAGCTCGGTCATCACGGCCAGGCCGATCGCCTCGGACTTGAGCGAGACGCCCGGGCCCGAGGTGCTGGTGACGCCCAGCGCCCCGCCGTAGGAAGCGCCGATGGCCGCGCCGATGCCGGCGATCTCGTCCTCGGCCTGGAAGGTCAGGACGTTGAAGTTCTTGTGCTTGGACAGCTCGTGCAGGATGTCCGACGCCGGGGTGATCGGGTAGGTGCCCAGCACCACCTGGATCTGGGCCAGGTGTCCGGCGGTCACGATGCCGTAGGCCAGCGCGGTGTTACCCGAGATCTGCCGGTATTCACCGGACTTGAGCTTCGCCGGTGACACCTCGTAGGTGGTGGCGAAGGCCTCGGTGGTCTCCCCGTAGTTCCAGCCCGCCTTCAGCGCCAGGACGTTGGCCTCGGCCACGTCGGGCTTGCGGGAGAACTTCTCGCGGATGAACGCCTCGCTGTGCTCGAGCTCGCGGCCGTACATCCACGAGAGCAGGCCGAGGGCGAACATGTTCTTGGCGCGCTGACCGTCCTTCTTGGTCGCGCCGATCACCTCGACGGCGCCGAGGGTCAGCGTGGTCATCGCGACGGAGGTCACCACGTAGTCGGACAACGTGTCATCCTCTAGCGGATTGTTGTCGTATCCGACCTTGGCGAGGTTGCGCTTGGTGAACTCATCAGAGTTGGCGATGATCAGGCCGCCGCGGGGCAGGTCCGAGACATTGGCCTTGAGTGCGGCCGGGTTCATCGCCACGAGAACGTCGGGACGGTCACCGGCGGTGAGGATGTCGTAGTCGGCGATCTGGATCTGGAACGACGAGACACCGGGCAGGGTGCCCTGTGGCGCGCGGATCTCGGCCGGGTAATTGGGCTGCGTCGCCAGGTCGTTGCCGAACAGTGCAGCTTCGGAGGTGAAGCGGTCACCGGTCAGCTGCATACCGTCGCCGGAGTCGCCGGCGAAGCGGATGACCACCTTCTCGAGCTTCTGCCGCGGCGCGGCGCCATTGCCGTTGCCGTTCTCACCCACGGCTACCGCCTTTCACGCGTTCTTTCACCACGTTTTCCCGGGCGGCTGTCCTGTGACGCGCTGCCGGATAAAACGTCCACCGAATTTTGATGTCACTACCAGTACCGATTATTGCACTCCTCTTAGGCTGCACTTCACCGCGGCGTACCCCGACACGCGGGTGAGCTCACGCCGAAGTTGCTGTTCGTGGGCGTGAACAAGCCGGAATTGAGACAGAACTGTGGTTTTCGTCACGTTTAGGAGAACGTCATTCTCTAAGGAAAAAGCTACTGGCCGGTAGCTGGCTGCTAGCACCGGCAAGCAGAAACTTGACACGTGTCGAGTTTAGCCGCCCACCTGCGGCTACGCCAGATCGGGTGCCTCCGTGTGAATCCGCTTGTCCAGCTCCCTGGCCACCAATTCGCTTGCCGCCTCCGCGGCCCGCTTCGGATCATGCCCGGACGCGCGATGCGCGACATAACAGGCGGTGAACATGTCCCCCGCTCCCGTGGTTTGGACATCGAGAACCCGCCAGGCCGCCGGGACACGTTGCACCGCCCCCTCGATATAGATGTCGCATCCCTCCGAGCCGTAGGTCACCAGGATCTCCTCGACGCCGAGTCGCTCCGCGGTCGACGGGTCGAACGGGCCGTCGGCGACGATCACCGCCTCGTCCTCGGCCAGCTTCAGGATGTCGATGTCGGCGAGCAGGTCCGCGGGAAAGTGACGATCCTCGACCAACGGCCCCAATCGATCGGCCCGCACCAGGCCCTGCCCGTCGTAGGCGACGCGGTGACCACGCGCCGACAGGGCAGCCAACGTGTCGGCCGGAAAATCGGTGCGCAGCAGCGGGGCCAGGTGCACCCACGTCGTCATGGGATCGGCCAGTTCGATGTCCTCGGCGGTCCACATCGGGCCGATGGCCTGCACGCCCATATGCCGGTGATCGGTGTCGTCGTAGTCGAGACGAAACGAGCTCGTGGATTCCGACGGCAGGATCTGCACCATCGACCCGAACCGGGCGCGCAGCCCGTCGAACAGGGCGTGGTCGCGTTCGGCACCCATCGCGACGATCCGGCCGGCGCCGCCGGCCGCCTGCAATGCCACTCCGGCGAACGATGCACATCCCCCAGGGCTCGGCGGCGCGCCGTTGATGATGTCGATCGCGAGGTTGCCGAGCACGGTGACCCCAGGGACCAGCTCACGTGACATGGATGAAGTGTCCCGGTCCGCGCGATCGCCACACCGCCCGACCCCACCCGATCCACCAGCTGACGCCCAAATGTGACTCATGCCACACCTGACCACGTGGGCTGCCTCGACCGCCGAGCCAGGCTGAGCCGCAACGCTCACACCGGCAAGTTGTAGGGCGTGATCACCTGAATAGGTACGGGGCGCACCGGCTCACCCGGGAGCGCCCCATGCTGCTGCAGGATCAAACGCATGGCCAGCCGCGCATCGGCCCGCAGGTCGTTGTGCAGCACCGCCGAGATCTTGCCCTCGCGCAGCAGGCGGCGGTTGTCCACGTCGAGATCGTGGGCGACAAAGACCCGGCACTGCCGCCCGAGCTTCTCGAATGCCGCCACCGTGGCCGCGTTGCCGCCACCGGGTGAATAGACGGCCTCCACCGACGGGTGACGTTTCAGGGCGTCGAGCACCAACCGTTCGTTGGTCGCGTCGATGCCGTCGCTGTCGGTGACTTCCACGACCGCACGCCCCGAGCCGCGCAACCCCGACCGGAATCCCACCTCACGCTCACCTTCGCCACGAAACACCGTGCGGCTCAGCGTGATCAACACTGCGGAGGGGGTGGGACCGAGCCATTGCTCGATCAGATATGCAGCCGTCGTACCAGCGCCGTGGTTGTCGATGCCGACATAAGCACTGCGAGCGCTGGCGGGAATGTCGGTCGTGTAGGTCACCACCGGGACACCGGCGGCAACAAGGTGGTCGACCGCCTCGGCCACCTCGGGTTCGTCGGCTGCCTTGAGCACTACCCCGTGGCTGCTGCGAATACCCGTCAGCGTGTCCACCATCTGGGCGGTCGAGCCGGATTCCCACAGGTGGAAGCGGGCCCGCAACATGGCCGGGGCGAAGGTCGGCAATTCGGCCTCGACGGCAGCGCGAAACGCATCGGAGAACCGCTGGGGCGTCTGCATGACCACGTCGATGAGATAGCGACGACCGTTGAGCCGCAACTGAGCTCGCTGCTTGTCCAGATCGGCGATCGCTTGGCGAACTTCGGCGCGGGTGTTCTCTCGCACCCCGGGGCGGTCGTTGAGCACCCGGTCCACCGTGGCCTCACTCAAACCGCACTGCTGAGCGATTTCTCGGACCTTGTATCGGTGCGCCACTGCAGGCCTCCGCTCAACCTTGATGGTTTTTTGATGGCTTTTTGCCGTTGATTGTGTCACAAAGCACAGCAAGACTGTCAGCCATGACCGCGACATTCCGGAGCTCGCGCACCGGGCACCGAGCGTGGATCGAGGAGACCGACGGCTCACTCGACGACTTGCGCGACCAGGTGTCCCGCACCACCGACGCCACCGAATACCCTCTCGCCGCTGACATTCGGCACAACGTCCCGGTGTACTCGGCCGCGACGCTCGCCGACGCCGACCGCCGGGAACTTCAGGCTGAGCTGATCCGTGCGCTGGCCGACGGCCCGGGCGTCGTGATTTTCGAAGGAGCCTTCGAGGATGCCGTCGTCGACCGCGCCAGCGCAGCGTTCGTCGCACTGATCGACGCCCAGCGCGCCGAGGGCGCCGCCGCCGGTGACCATTTCGGTAAGGCCGGCGCCAACGACCGCATCTGGAATGCCGCGCAGAAGCTGGCCATGCACTCCCCCGGCGTGTACGCCGACTACTACGCCAACGAAGCCCTCGCCGTCGTCTCCCAGGCCTGGCTGGGCCCGCGCTACCAGGTCACCTCGCAGGTCAATGTCGTCAATCCCGGTGGCGCCGCGCAAGTTCCGCACCGCGACTATCACCTCGGTTTCGTCACCCCGGATCAGCTGGCGCACTACCCCGCGCATCTGCACCGGCTGTCGCCCGCGCTCACGTTGCAGGGCGCGGTTGCGCACTGTGACATGCCGCCGGCCAGCGGCCCGACCATGTTGCTGCCGTACTCGCAGACATTCGAGGCCGGGTACATCGCGTTCTACCGGCCCGAGTTCATCGAGTTCTTCGCCGCTCACCAGGTTCAGGTGCCGCTGAGCAAGGGCGATGCGGTGTTCTTCAATCCCGCGCTCTACCACGGGGCAGGCACCAACACGTCGGCCGACATCCGGCGGATGGCCAACCTGCTTCAGATCTCGTCGCCCTTCGGCCGCGCGATGGAAGCACTGGACCGCACCGCCATGGTCCGCGCCGTGTACCCCGCGCTGCTGGCGATGAAGGCCGCGGGCCGGACCGAGCGCGAGCTGACCAACGCCGTCAACGCCACCGCCGAGGGCTACGCGTTCCCGACGAATCTCGACAAAGACCAACCGATCGGCAGCCTGGCCCCACCCAGCCAGGTCGACACCGTACTGGCCGCGCTGGCCGACGACTTGCCCCCTGAAGAACTCGACACCATCCTCGATCAGCAGCAAGAACGGAGAATCCCATGACCACGCTCGGCGTTATCGGACTGGGCCGCATCGGCGCGTTCCACACCGAAACCCTTTCCGCACTCGATAGTTTGGACGGACTGGTGGTCACCGACGAGCGCGCCGACGTCGCTGCGGCGGTGGCCGCCAAGCACGGGGCCAAAGCCGTCGACACCGTCGAAGACCTGTTGTCCTCGGGAGTGGACGGCGTGGTGGTGGCCGCCGCCACCCCGGCCCACGCCGAGTTGACCCTGGCTGCTGTCGAACGCGGTATTCCGACCTTCTGTGAGAAGCCGATCGCGTCCACCGCGGTGGAGAGCGCGCGGGTGGCCGCGGCCATCGCGCGGTCCGGGGTCCCCGTGCAGGTCGGATACCAGCGCCGCTTCGACGCCGCCTTCGCCGCCGCCAAGCGGGCGGTGGACGACGGTTCGCTGGGCATCCTGCACACGGTGCGCAGCACCACGATGGATCCCGCTCCCCCGCCACTGGACTACATCAAGGGTTCGGGCGGCATCTTCCGCGACTGCGCCGTACACGATTTCGACATCATCCGCTGGATCACCGGGCAGAACGCGGTCGAGGTGTACGCCACCGGAAGCGTCCAGGGCGACCCCCTGTTCGCCGAATACGGCGACGTGGACACCGCTGCAGTGATCGTGCGGTTCGACGGGGGCGCGCTGGGCGTCGTCTCGAATGCGCGTTACAACGCCCGCGGGTACGACTGCCGGCTTGAGGTACACGGGTTCGACGACAGTGTGGCCGCTGGCTGGGACCAGGGAGTCCCGGTGCGCAATGTGGACCCCGCGAACACATTTCCGTCCGGTCCCGCACACAACTTCTTCATGGACCGGTTCACCGAGGCGTTCCGCACCGAGCTGGCCGGCTTCGTCGAGGTGGCCAAGGGCGCGCCGGTCACCGGCGCGACAGTTGCCGACGCCGTCGAGGTGGCCTGGCTGGCCGAGGCCGCGACCGAGTCACTGCGCCGGGGCGCCCCGGTTCGCATCGAGGAGGTTCGCAACGCATGAGCACCACGATCAAGATCGCCGGAGCGCCGATCTCGTGGGGCGTGTGCGAGGTTCCCGGCTGGGGTTACCAGCTCGACCCCGAACGGGTGCTGACCGAGATGCACCGGGCGGGGCTGTCCGCCACCGAGCTGGGTCCGGACGGCTTCCTTCCTGCGGATAGCACCGCGCTCACTGATGTTCTTGCCGCACATCAGCTCTCATGCGTCGGCGGGTTCGTGCCCGTGGTGTTGCACGATGCCGGCCACGACCCGGCCGAGGATCTCGCCGGGCCGCTCAGCTCGCTTCGCGCCGCGGGCGCCGGTGTGGTGGTACTGGCAGCGGCCGCCGGGGCCGACGGCTACGACTCGCGGCCCGAGCTCGATGACGACCAGTGGGCGACGCTGCTGGCCAACCTCGACCGACTCTCCGGAATCGCGTCCGAGGCGGGCCTGTTGGCAGTGCTGCACCCCCACGTCGGCACGATGGTCGAAACCCGCGACGATGTGGACCGGGTGCTCGCCGGCTCGACGATCCCGCTGTGCCTGGACACCGGCCATCTGCTGATCGGCGGCACCGACCCCCTGGAGCTGGCCAAGGCCGTCCCGCACCGCATCAAGCACACTCATCTGAAGGACGTGGACGCTGCGTTGGCCGCCAAGGTGCAATCCGGCGACATCACCTATACCGATGCGGTGCGCGCCGGCATGTACACGCCGTTGGGTACCGGTGACATCGACATCTCGGGAGTTGTCTCGGTACTGCGGGACAACGGATTCGACGGCTGGTTCGTGATGGAGCAGGACACCATCCTGGACGGCGCACCGGCCGGCGACGGTCCGCTCGCCGACGTCCGCACGAGTGTCGCGTACCTCAAATCTGTGACCTCGTGACCGGACTGCGCATCGGTGTTCTCGGCGGGTCCCGGATCGCCGAGAAGGCGATCGTGGGGCCCGCGCAGGAACTGGGTCATCGACTGGTGGCGGTCGCCGCGCGGGATCCTCGGCGCGCGGCCGCTTTCGCATCCAAGTACGGGGTGGAACGCGCCGTGGATTCGTACACCGAGGTGATCGACGACCCGGACGTGGATGTGGTCTACAACCCCCTGGCCAACGGATTGCACGCACCCTGGAATCTGGCGGCGATCGCGGCCGGGAAGCCGGTGCTCAGCGAAAAACCGTTTGCCCGCAATAGATCCGAGGCCGCCACGGTAGCCCGAGCGGCTGAGTCCGCCGGTGTCACTGTGCTCGAGGGGTTCCACTACTTCTTCCACCCGGTGACGCAGCGCGCATTCAAGCTGGCCGCCGGCGGTGAGATCGGCCGGCTCACCCGGATCGAGGTGCGGATGGCGATGCCCACCCCTGACGACGATGACCCACGCTGGTCCCTGGAACTGGCCGGCGGGGCCCTGATGGACCTCGGCTGCTACGGCATGCACGTCCTGCGGTCGTTGGGCCGCCTGGACGTCGACGGGCTCGGCGGCGCCCCGTCGATCACCTCCGCCCAGGCTCGGCAGCACTCGCCCGGTGTGGACGCGACGTGTGACGTGGAGTTCGAATTCCCCGGTGGCGCCACCGCGCTCAGCGCCAATTCGATGGTGGCTCCGGACTATTCGTTCACGCTACGGATCACCGGTGAAGACGGTGAGCTGCTGGTTCACGACTTCATCCGGCCCAACGACGACGATCGGATCACGGTGCGGACCACCTCCGGTGAACGCGTCGAGCGACTTGGTATCCGGGCCAGCTATACGTACCAGCTGGAAGCGTTCGCCGACCATGTCCAGAACGGCGCGACGCTGCCGTTCGGCCCGGCCGACGCAGTGACCAACATGGCGTACGTCGACGCCGCGTACCGTGCTGCGGGATTGCAGCCCCGGTAGCCCGCCTCGAGGAGAAGGACGATGACCCAGACATTCGAACTGGCCGTGTGTGCCGAGATGGTCTTCACCGACCTCGACATCGTCGAGCGTGCCCGGCGAATCTCCGAGCTCGGCTTCGCCGTGGAGATCTGGAGCTTCACCGACAAAGATCTCGACGCGCTGGCCGCAACCGGCGCGCGGTTCTCGTCGATGACCGGATATCTGCACGGTGACCTCTACGATGCCGACGGCGCCCGCGAAGTGGTCCGGACCGCTGAGGCCGCGATCAAAGCAGCGGCAGTCCTCGGCGTTCCGCGACTCGTCGTGCATCCCGGCGAGTTGGTCGACGGGCAGGCAGCCCGGCCGCAGTACCGGGCCACCGGCGACATGTGGCTGTCCGCGCTGCGTGGGCTCGAAGCCCTCGGCGAACTCGGCGCCGATGCCGGCGTGACATTCTGCCTGGAGAACCTCAACACGATCGTCGACCACCCCGGCGTTCCGCTGGCCCGCGCCAAGGACACGCTGGCGCTCGTCGAGGCCGTCGATCATCCCAACGTCAAGATGATGCTCGACCTGTATCACGCCCAGATCGGCGAGGGAAACCTCGTCGAGCTGGTGCGCCGGGCCGGGTCGGCGATCGGCGAGATCCAGGTCGCCGACGTGCCGGGCCGCTGCGAACCCGGCACCGGCGAGATCCACTACCCCGCGGTGGCAAAGGCGTTGCGGGACAGCGGCTATACCGGACCGGTGGGCATGGAGGCATACGCTGCCGGTGACAGTGTCGCCGCGCTTGAGGCCTTCCGCGCCGCATTCTCCTGAGCCGCCGAAACTACGCATTGTGACGGAATTCGGCACTTGGGTTCAAGGCGTCTATGCAACAGCGGGTGGTTTGAACGGGTTGGACAGTAGCGCGTCGAGGGTTTCGGCGGGTGTTTTCCAGCCCAGCGTCTTGCGTGGGCGGTTATTGAGCTTGGCGGCAACGTAGTCGAGGTAGTCGGCTGGAAACACCGAGAGGTCGGCGCCTTTGGCAAAGTACTGGCGCAGCAGACCGTTGGTGTTCTCGTTGGTGCCGCGCTGCCACGGAGAGTGTGGATCGCAGAAGTAGATGTCCAATTCGGCGGCCTTGGCGATGGCCGCGTGGTTGGCCATTTCCTTGCCCTGGTCCCAGGTCAGAGTGCGGCGCAGGATCGCTGGCAGCTGAGCCATCTTGGCCACGATCGCGTCCTGAACGGCTTCGGCGGTGTGTCCGTCGGGCAGATGCAGCAGCATCACAAAGCGGGAGGTCCGTTCGACGACGGTGCCGATCGCCGACCCCGAAACGGTGCTGCCCAGGATGAGATCGCCCTCCCAGTGCCCGGGTATCGCGCGGTCGGCGGCCTCGGCGGGGCGCTCGCTGATGTTGACCATGTCGCGGATGCGTCCGCGGCGCTCATCGGGGCGTCGTTGAGGCTGGCGCAGCGCCCGCCCGGTACGCAGGCAGGTGTGCAACTCACGGCGCAGACTGCCCTTGCCCTGCAAGTAGATTGACCGATAGATGGTCTCAGGGGACACCCGCATCTCCGCATCGTCGGGAAAGTCCAACGGTAACCGCTTGGCGATCTGCTCGGGACTGTGCTCATCGAGCAGCCTGGCCTGCACCTCATCGTGCAACGCGGTATTGCATGCCAGCTTTCCCCGTTGCGGGCGGCGCGCCCGCTCATCGGAGCGGGACTGCGCCACCATCGCGTCGTAGCGGACTCGTGCGTTCTTGCCGCTCTGCCGCGCCCCGAACGCCTCCTTGCGCCGATATCCGGACTTGCGTCCGTCGTTGTGGTTGACACCGTTGGTGTCGAGTTCGTACTTGATTGTCGAGGCAGGCCGGCCCAGCCGCTTGCCAATCGAATTCAGTGACTCGTTGGCGTTGACCCCCACCTCGATCTGGATACGGTCAGCCAGCGTCAGCCGCGGCCGAGGTCCCGACGCCGAGGGCGTGCGCAGTTGAGGATTCACCCCGCCAGCGTTGGCGAACCAGTTAACTCCAGTAGTGCGCGACACGCCGATTGCCGCTGCGGCCTCGCCAGGGCTGCAACCCCAGCTGACATGACACCAGAATTCACGAACTACAGACGACAACGGTGGACGTGGCACAGCAGCTCACTCCAATCAGAATCAGCTGCTGTTGCATCGACGCTTAGAAACCGCCGCACGAAACCCGCCACAAAGCGTACTTTCAGCGCGGCTGGTTGCGCACAATGGCGGAATGCCCGAGACAACCTTCCCGCACGGCAAATGGGGGCGGGACGACGTCTCGCCGTTGTTCAAGCCGGTGTTCTCGTTCGCCGCATCCCCGCTCGGCTCCATGGTGATCCGCGCGATCGTGCCCCTCGACCGGCGCGTCGTCCACCGCACCAAAGGCCGCCTCTCGTTGTTCGGGCCGCTGTCGATGCCCGAACTGCTGTTGACCACGACCGGTCGAAAATCGGGCCAACCGCGCACCTCCGTGCTCAGCTATGTCCACGAGGGCGACCGGCTACTGGTGATGGGCAGCAACTTCGGCCAGCAGCACCATCCGTCATGGTCGACCAACCTCGTCGCCGACCCACAAGCGTCGATATCGATGGCAGGCCAGGACATTCCGGTGAACGCGACGCTGCTCACCGATGGTGAACGCGATGCGGCTCTCCAGCGGTTCCTGGCCTACCCGATGTACCGGGCCTACCAGACCCGCACCGATCGTGATCTGCGGGTGTTCGCGTTGACGCGCAGATGACTCAGCGATCAACGGCGCAGTTCGTGGCTGAGCGCCTCGAGCTCGTTACCGCCGGCCATCTCCTGGGTCAGGGTTTCCAGCGAGATCTCGCCGTAAGTGCAGTCCAGCTTCTGCCGCCCACGGTTCAGCAGCACGAAGTGGTCACCGACCATGTGCGCGTGGTGCGGGTTGTGGGTGATGAAGATGACCCCGAACCCCTGTTCCTTCGCCGCGGTGATGTAGCGCAGCACCATCCCGGACTGCTTGACGCCGAGAGCCGCCGTCGGCTCGTCGAGGATCAGCACCCGGGCGCCGAAGAAGATCGCCCGCGCGATCGCCACACACTGCCGCTGCCCGCCTGACAGCGAGCCGATCGGCGCGTCGACATCGGGCAGGTCGATACCCATCTTGTGTAGCTCGGAAATGGTGGTCGCGCGCATCGCGGAAATGTCGAGCGATGGCAGGATGCCCTTCTTGCGCAACTCGTTTCCGAGAAAGAAGTTGCGCCACACGGGCATCAACGAGACCACCGCGAGGTCCTGGTACACAGTGGCGATGCCGGCCTTGAGCGAGGCCTTGGGCGAGTCGAACACGGTGGGCGTGCCGTCGATCAGCAACTCCCCTTCCGTCGGCTTGTGCAGCCCGGCGATGATCTTGATCAACGTGGACTTGCCCGCGCCGTTGTCGCCGAGCACGCCGGTCACCTCGCCGGCACCGACCCGCAGGTTGATGTCCTTGAGCGCGATGATGTTCCCGTAGCTCTTGCCGACGTGTTTGAGTTCGACCAGCGGCACCGCGCCGCCCGACGGGGTCTCCGCGATCGGGGCTTCAGCAGTTGTGCTCATCTACTCACCTTTTCGCTGCGTAGTTACGGACGACGTTGTTGGCGATCACCGCGAACAGCAGCATCCCGCCGAGGAAGAACTTGAACCAGTCCGGGTTCCACCCGGCGTAGACGATGCCCTGGTTGGTCATGCCGAAGATGAAGGCACCGATCAGCGTGCCGACCGCGGTGCCGTAGCCACCGGTGAGCAGGCACCCACCGACCACCGCGGCGATGATGTAGAAGAACTCGTTGCCGATGCCCTGCCCGGATTGCACGGTGTTGAACGCGAACAACAGGTGCATGCCGACGAACCAGGCGCAGAAGCTGACCACCATGAACAGGCCGATCTTCACCTTCATGACCGGAACACCCACGGCGCGGGCGCTGTCCTGGTTACCTCCGACGGCGAAGATCCAGTTTCCGATCCGGGTTTTGAACAGCACGTAGGTGGCGATGACGACGAACAGGATCCACCACACCACGGTGATGCGCACCGACACCCCGAGAATGTTGAACGACGAAGCGAAAACGGCTCGGCCGGAATCGAATCCCTCCATGTCCGACACGCTCGGGGTCGCGACCTGGCCGGACAGCAGCTTGGTCACCGCGAGGTTGATGCCGGCGAGCATGAAGAACGAACTGAGGGTGATCAGGAACGACGGGATCTTGGTCTTCATGACCATGTAGCCGTTGAAGAAGCCGACCGCCAGCGCCATCACCAGCGCCAGGACGGCGCCCGTCCAGAGATTCAGGTGCAGGTTGTACGACAGCATCGAGGCGGCCAGCGACGCCGTGGTGACAGCGACGCCCGACGACAGGTCGAACTCACCGCCGATCATCAGCACGCCCACCCCGACGGCCATGATGCCGATCGTCGAACTGGCATAGAGCACGGTGGCCAGGGCTTCCGGGGTCCGGAAGGGCGGGGCCACGATCAGGAACAGCACAAAGATGCCGATCGCACCGATCGCCGCACCCATCTCGGGGCGAATCAGCAAGCGCTGCAGCTTGTTCTGTTCCTTGACCCGCTCGTCGCGGACAACTTTGTGCGTATCGAGGTTGAGGTCTGCCTGGGTACTCATGTCTAGCGCGTCCCGTTCTTCGCGTACTCGGCCACGGCGTCGATGTTCGTCTTGTCGATGAACGACGGACCGGTCAGCGTCGGCTGATTGCCGCCGATGACGTTGCCGTTGTTGAGGTATAGCCACAGTGAGTCGACGGCGAGGTAGCCCTGCAGGAACGGCTGCTGGTCGACGGCCCACTGGACGTCACCGTTCTTGATCGCATCGACCAGTGCGGCATTGGTGTCGAACGTGCCGACCTTGGCCGAGCTGCCGGAATTGCGGACCGACTGCACGGCGGTCGGCGCGAACGGCGCACCGAGCGTCACCACGTAGTCGATCGACCGGTCCTGCTGCAGCTTGGCGGTGATGGTCGACTCGACCGACGGCATGTCCTTGCCGTTGACGTTGAGCGTCTCGGTGGCGGGGAAGGTGTTCTTGACGCCGGCGCAGCGGGCCTCGAGGTCGACGTGGCCTTGCTCCTGGATCACGCACAGGACCTTCTTGGCGCCTTCTTCGGTGAGCCGCCGACCGGCCTCCTGGCCCGCGATGTATCCGTCCTGACCGAAGTACTCTTTGACACCGATCTTCTGCCAGGCGTCGAGGCCGGCGTTGAACGCAACCGTGGGAATGCCTTTGCCCGTGGCGTTTTCGATGGCCGCCTTCATGGCGTCCGGCTTGGCCAGCGTCACCGCGATACCCTGCACGCCGCTGTCCACGGCCGTCTGCACCAGGTTGGCCTGATTGGGTGCCTCGGGGTCCGACGAGTACCGCAGTTCGATGTTGTCCTTCTTTGCCGCAGTCTCGGCGCCCTTGCGCACCAGGTCCCAGAAGGAGTCGCCCGGCACCTCGTGGGTGATCATCGCGATGGTGGCCCGCGGGGTGTCGACGGTTCCGCCGCCCATTCCGCCACCGTCGCTCCGGGGCTTCCCACCGGTGCTGGAGCACGCAGCGGCGCCCAACACCAGCACACCCGCCGCAGCTACCACCGCGAGCCGACTGAACCTCATTGCTTCTCCTTGCCATCGACGTCGCCGCGGTGCTCATGCGTCTGACTGACAAGCGACACGGCCTCGCAGTCGATGTAATACCGCTCACATTCGAAAGTCAAGACTTTGTTCGGACATTAGGACCGCATATCAAATGCGAAAGCGGCGCCGCAGAACCGGCGCCGCGTGCGGGATAGCTGGCGAAAGAGTCAGGAAGAGAACGGGTTCGGTGATTCTCTAGCGGTCCACGAGGGTGGTGTCGAAGTAGTAGCGCGACGCGCGGTAGACGTGACTTCCGTATTCGACGATGCGTCCCGAATCGTCGAACGCGGTCCGTTCCATCACCAGCAGCGGGGCCTTCGGCTTCTCGTCGAGCAGCCGCGCCTCGTCCCGACTGGCCGCCCTGGCCCCGATCCGCTGCCGAGCCAGCCGGATGTGGACACCCCGAGAACGAAGAGACCGGTATAAGCCCGACTGTTCCAGCTGTTCCTCGTCAGGGGCAAGAGCGGCGGGAAGATAGTTGGTCATCAGGGCCAACGGCTGACCATTCGACATACGCAGCCGGCGCATCGTCGCGACCTCGCTGCCGGGCGGGAGGTTCAACCAGCCGGCGACCTCGTCGGAAGCCGGCGCGATCGCGTACTCAAGCACCCTGGTAGCCGGCTCCTGCCCCGCGCGGGCCAGGTCGTCGTACAGACTCGTGAGCTCCACGGGACGGTGCACCGGGGTCTGCACCACCTGCGTGCCGACGCCGCGTTTGCGAACCAACAGGCCCTTGTCGACGAGTTCCTGAATGGCGCGCCGAGTCGTCGGCCGAGACAGGTTGAGCCGGCTGGCCAGAGCGAGCTCGTTCTCGAACCGGTCCCCCGGCTTGAGTTGTCCGTCGAGGATCGCCTTCTCGAAAACCTGGGCGACCTGGAAGTACAGCGGCACCGGACTCGAACGGTCGAGCTCGACGGACAGCGTCGGGGTCACTCTCGCTCCGATCCTCGTGGGCTCCACGCCGGGTTTGCGCGGGGCGGATTCTCAGCGTACCTGCCTAATGACTGAAAGTAAGAATGTCCGAACAAAGTCTTGACATGAGACGGTGACGGAGCGCACTCTCGACAACGAGAGCGCGGCCCTCGCCACCGCTCGAATTCATGCCTACTCGCATACGCATCGCATTCGGGAGCCAACCGTGACAGATACCGCCAACAAGGCATTTGATGTCCTTGCCATCGGGCGCAGCGGAGTCGACGTATACCCCCTGCAGATCGGCGTGGGCCTCGAAGAGGTCACGTCGTTCGGCAAGTTCCTGGGCGGCAGCGCGGCGAATGTCGCGGTCGCGGCGGCGCGACTGGGCAACCGCAGTGCGCTCATCTCAGGTGTCGGGGACGATCCGTTCGGCCGGTATGTGCGCAACGAACTCGCAGCGCTCGGCGTCGACAACCGCTTCGTCACCACCCACGGCGAGTTCCCTACGCCCGTGACGTTCTGCGAGATCTTCCCGCCCGACAATTTCCCGCTGTACTTCTACCGCAAACCGTCGGCACCCGATCTGCAGATCCGGCCGCAGGACATCGACGCCGACGCCGTGCGCAGCGCCCGGTTGTACTGGTCGACGGTCACCGGATTGTCCGAGGAGCCCAGCCGCAGTGCACATTTCGTTGCCTGGGAAATCCGGGGGCGAGCCCCCCTCACCGTCCTCGACCTCGACTACCGGCCAATGTTCTGGGAAACCCCGGCGGCGGCCACCGAACAGGTTCAGCGAGCGTTGCAGCACGTCACCGTCGCAGTCGGCAACCGCGAGGAGTGTGAGATCGCCGTCGGTGAGGCCAACCCGCACAAGGCCGCCGACGCCCTGCTCGACCTCGGTGTGGAGTTGGCGATCGTCAAGCAGGGGCCGCGCGGCGTGCTGGGCAAGACCAAGCAGAGTTCGGTAACCGTGCTGCCCAACCAAGTTGACGTGGTGAACGGACTCGGCGCGGGAGATGCTTTCGGCGGCAGCCTGATTCATGGCCTGTTGCGCAACTGGCCGCTGGAGAAGACCCTGCGCTACGCCAACGCCGCCGGGGCCATCGTCGCATCCCGGCTCGAATGTTCGACGGCGATGCCGACCGCCGCTGAGGTGGCCGCCCTCGCCGAACAAACTGCCGTGGAGGCTGTCAATGTCTGAACCCACTGTGTGCACGGACTACGCCGCGATCACCGAACTACGCGCGTCCGAACCCGGCACGATCGCCGCGGCATGGCAGCACCGCACCGCTCGTCCCACTGTGCGCGGTGACGGCAAGCTCATGATCGTCGCGGCCGACCATCCGGCTCGCGGCGCGCTCGCTGTCGGATCCCGGCCCACCGCGATGAACAGCCGCACCGACCTGTTGGACCGGCTGTGCACCGCGCTCGCCGACCCGGGGGTTGACGGGGTGCTGGCCACCGCCGACATCCTCGACGACCTCCTGCTGCTCGGCGCGCTTGAGGACAAGGTGGTGTTCTCCTCGTTCAACCGGGGCGGACTGGCCGGGTCGTCCTTCGAGCTCGACGATCGGATGACGGGGGCCACCGCGGCATCGACCGCCGCCGCCCGGATGAACGGCGGAAAGATGTTGTGCCGCATCGACCTCGACGACCAGGGCACGGTGTCCACGCTGGCGTCCTGCGCCCAGGCCGTCGACGCGCTCGCCGCACACGGCCTGATCGCCATGCTGGAGCCGTTCATGTCCAGCCGGGTCGACGGGAAGGTCCGCAACGACCTGTCCCCCGACGCGGTCATCAAGTCGGTACATATCAGCCAGGGCCTGGGCTCGACGTCGGCATACACCTGGATGAAGCTGCCGGTCGTCGACGAGATGGACCGCGTGATGGAGTCGACGACGATGCCCACCCTGTTGCTGGGCGGCGACCCGACCGATCCCGACGCGGCATTCGCATCCTGGGAGAAAGCGCTGGCCCTGCCGTCCGTGCGTGGTCTGATCGTGGGACGCACTCTGTTGTACCCACCCGACGACGACGTCCGCTCGGCGGTGGCGACCGCGGTGAAGTTGGTGAGGTGACAATGCACTCGAAGCTCTACATCCCGGCCCGCAGCGCCGACCTGCCCTTCACCGTCGACGTCACCCCGGAATCCGCCGGGTGGGCCGAATCCTCCTTGCGGGTACTGGAATTGGACGACAGCCAGTCGGCGGAACTGCACACCGGCGACACCGAGGTCATGATCCTTCCGCTGGCGGGTGGCGGCACTGTGGAGTGCGGCGGGGATACCTTCGCACTGTGCCCGCGATCCTCGGTCTTCGACGGCCCGGCAGACATGGTCTATCTGGGCATCGGTCAGCAGTACCGCCTGTCCGGCGCGGGCCGCTTCGCGATCTGCGGTGCACGCGCGACACGTTCGTTTCCGAACCGGCGGCGCGCTGCCGCCGACGTCCCCGTCGAACTCCGCGGCGCCGGCAACTGCAGTCGCCAGGTGCACAACTTCGGTACCGCCACCACATTCGAGGCTGACTCGCTGATCGCGTGCGAGGTCATCACCCCGGGCGGGAACTGGTCGAGCTATCCGGCGCACAAGCATGACGAGAACACCGAGGTGGAAACCCAGCTGGAAGAGATCTACTACTTCGAGATCGACGACAGCCCCGCCGGCACACCAGGATTCGGCTATCACCGGGTCTACGGCACTCCGGAACGCCCCATCGAGGTACTGGAAGAGGTCCGCACCGGGGACGTCGTACTGGTGCCGCACGGCTATCACGGACCATCGATCGCGGCGCCGGGCCACCACATGTACTACCTCAACGTCATGGCCGGCTCCGGCCCCAACCGGGCCTGGCTGATCTGTGACGACCCGAACCACACCTGGCTGCGAGACAGCTGGGAACACCAGGACGTGGACCCCCGGCTGCCGTTCGGCACCGGCATTCGTGAAGGAGCCTGATCCCGTGGTATCCACCGCACCCAAGTCGACCGAGAAACTGGTCGACACCGAGGGCACCGTGCGACTCACCGTGGCCCAGGCCACCATTCGCTTCCTGGCCAACCAGTACGTCGAGCGCGACGGGCAACGCCAGAAGTTCTTCGCCGGCTGCTTCGGCATCTTCGGCCACGGCAACGTGGCCGGTCTCGGCCAGGCACTGTTGCAAGACGAGATCGACGCCGCCGAGGCCTCGAAAGAGCCGGGACTCAAGTACGTACTGGGCCGCAACGAGCAGGCCATGGTGCACAGCGCGGCAGCCTACGCCCGGCAGAAGGACCGGCTGCAGACGTGGGCGGTGACCGCCAGCGTCGGCCCTGGCTCGACCAATATGCTCACCGGCGCCGCACTGGCCACCATCAACCGGTTACCGGTGCTGCTGCTGCCCGCCGACACGTTCGCCACCCGGGTCAGTTCGCCCGTGTTGCAGGAACTCGAACTGCCCTCCTCCGGTGACGTGACGGTGAACGACGCCTTCAAACCGCTGTCCCGCTACTTCGACCGGGTCTGGCGACCCGAACAGCTGCCGGCCGCCCTGCTCGGTGCCATGCGGGTGCTGACCGATCCCGTCGAGACCGGGGCCGCGACGGTGTCGATCCCCCAGGATGTGCAGGCCGAGGCACACGACTGGCCGGAATCGCTTTTCGCCGAACGCACCTGGCATGTAGCCCGCCCGCTTCCCGAGCGCTCGGTGACCGCGCGTGCCGCCGAGATCATCGCGTCGGCCCGCAAGCCGCTGATCGTCGCCGGCGGCGGCGTGCATTACTCCGGCGCCGAACAAGCTCTCGCCGCGCTCGCGTCCGGTACCGGTATCCCGGTCGCCGAGAGCCAGGCCGGCAAGGGCTCGCTGCGCTACGACCACCCGCAGTCGGTCGGGGCGATCGGATCCACCGGCACCACGGCGGCCAACGCGCTCGCGTCTGAAGCCGACGTCGTCATCGGAATCGGCACCCGCTACAGCGATTTCACCTCCGCGTCGCGGACCGCGTTCAACAATCCCGACGTCCGGTTCGTCAACATCAACGTGGCCTCACTCGATGCGGTGAAGCAGGGCGGGGTCAGTGTGATCGCCGATGCCCGCGAGGCCCTCGAGGCGTTGAGCACAGCGCTCGACGCTTACCGCGTCAGCGACGACTACCGTTCGCGGGTCACCGAGCTGGCCGCGGAATGGGAGGACACCGTATCCGCTGTGTACGCGACCTCCGACGATGGGGCGGCGTTGAACCAGAACCAGGTCATCGGCCTGGTGAACACCCTGTCGGAGCCCCACGACGTGGTGGTGTGCGCAGCCGGCTCGATGCCCGGCGACCTGCACAAGATGTGGCGCACCCGTGACCGCAAGGGCTACCACGTCGAGTACGGCTACTCCTGCATGGGATACGAGATCGCCGGCGGGATCGGCGTGTGGATGGCCGCGCCCGATCGCGATGTGTTCATCATGGTCGGCGACGGCTCCTACCTGATGATGGCCACCGAGCTCGTGACCGCCGTGCAGGAGGGAATCAAGGTCATCCCGGTGCTGGTGCAGAACCACGGATTCGCCTCCATCGGCGGGCTTTCCGAGTCGCTGGGCTCGCAGCGGTTCGGCACCTCCTACCGCTACCGCAGCGCCGATGGGCGGCTCGACGGCGACACGCTGCCCGTCGACCTCGCGGCCAATGCCGCGAGCCTGGGCGCCGACGTCATCAAGGTCACCACCGCCGCCGAGTTCACCGATGCGGTCAAGGCAGCCAAGGCCGCCGACCGCACCACCGTGATCCATGTAGAAACCGATCCGCTGATCTACGCACCCGACAGCCATTCCTGGTGGGACGTCCCGGTGTCGGAGGTCTCCACGCTGGAGTCCACCCAGCGCGCCTACGAGCGGTATGCGGACTGGAAGAAAGTTCAACGCCCCCTGATCAACCCGTCAGATCGTTAGAAGGAATCCGTAGTGAGCAAGATTCTCGTTGGTTCGGCCCCCGACTCCTGGGGTGTGTGGTTTCCCGACGACCCGAACCAGACGCCCTATACGCGCTTCCTCGACGAGGTCGCCGAATCCGGCTACGAGTGGATCGAATTGGGTCCGTTCGGCTATCTGCCCACCGACCCGGAGCAGCTGTCCGACGAACTGGCCGAACGCAACCTGAAGTTGTCGGCGGGCACGGTCTTCGAGCACCTCCACCAAGACGATTCGTGGGATGCCGTTTGGACGCAGATCGAGGACGTGGCCAAGCTGACCGCCGCGGTCGGCGGTAAGCACGTCGTCGTGATCCCCGAGATGTGGCGCGACCCGGCCACCGGCGCGGTGTTGGAAGACCGCCACCTGACCGCCGAGCAGTGGCGCAAGAAGACCCAGGGTATGGACGAACTGGGTAAAGCGATGTTCGAAAAGTACGGTGTCCGTGCGCAATACCACCCGCACGCCGACAGTCACGTCGACACCGAAGAGAACGTCTATCGATTCCTCGACGGCACCGACAGCGAATTCGTCAACCTCTGCCTGGATACCGGTCACATCAGCTACTGCGGCGGTGACAACATTGCCATCATCCGGCGGGCGCCCGAGCGCATCGGCTACCTGCACCTCAAGCAGGTCGATCCCGAGGTGCGAGCCAAGGTCGAGGCCGAGGACCTGCCGTTCGGAGAGGCCGTCAAGCTGGGCGCGATGACCGAGCCGCCGCTGGGTATTCCGGAGATGCCGCCGTTGCTCGCCGAGATCGAGAAGCTCGGCATCGACGTGTTCGCGATCGTCGAGCAGGACATGTACCCCTGCGAGGTCGACGCTCCCCTGCCCATCGCCAAGCGGACCCGGTCCTACCTGGGTTCGTGCGGCGTCCCGTCGGTCACGTTTGGATCCGCATGAAACTCGGCGTCTACACCGCGATCCTGCATTCCTTGCCGCTTCGCAAGGCACTGGAGCTGATCGCTTCGCTGGGACTGACGGGAGCGGAGATCAACGCCGGTGGATTCTTGCCGACGCCGCATCTGCCGGTAAAGGAGCTGCTGTCCGGCGAAGTCACCGCTCGCCAGTATCTTTCGGAATTCGACGGCACCGGGGTGTCCATCGCGGGATTGAACTGCAACGGCAACCCGCTGCACCCTGACCCGGAGGTCGGACCCGAGGACGCCGAGGATCTGCGAAATGCGATCCGTGTCGCCGGACTGCTTGGAGTCGACCGGGTGGTGACCATGTCAGGGCTGCCGCAAGCGCATCCGGGCGGCCGGTGGCCGGCATGGCATGTCAACACCTGGGACTCGGGCTATCTGGACTCACTGGACTACCAGTGGGACGAGGTCGCGGTGCCGTTCTGGTCCGAGATCGATGCCCTCGCGCGGGATTGCGGTGTCAAGGTGGCGATCGAGATGCACCCGCAGAACCTGGTGTTCAATCCGCCCACGCTGAAGCGGCTCGTCGAGAAGGTCGGCGCCACGAACCTGGGCGCGGAAATGGATCCCTCGCACCTGTTCTGGCAGGGCATCGACCCGGTGCGGGCCATCGACTGGCTGGGACCGCTGGTCTTCCATGCCGCCGCCAAGGACACCCGGATCAACCCCAACTGCGGCATCTACGGCGTCCTCGATGACCGCTTCACCCGGATCCCTTTGGAACAGAACCCAACCGGACTCGGCGGGAAACATGTTGTGAACCGCTGGCCGGAGGACTCCGCGTGGGACTTCGTCGCCGTCGGCCAAGGACACGACGTCGACTTCTGGTCCGACTTCCTCCGGGCGCTCGAGCGGGTGGATCCCGAAATGTGGGTGAACATCGAACACGAGGACGTGTCCTTCGGACCGTTGGAAGGCCTGCGCGTTGCCGCCGAAACCCTGAAGACGGCCGACGCGACGCTGGTCCGGTGATGTCCCCCGGCGCGGTGGTGGGCTCAGCGCCGCGGCGGTGCGGTGGTCGACCGCACCACCAGCTGCGGCTCCAACACGACGTCGGCCGGTTCGGTTCGGGTCCGCTCGAGGAACTCGACGGCCATCTCCACCGAGCGGGCGCCGATGGTCGCCGCGTCCTGGTGGATGGTGGTCAGGTCGATCCGGGGGTTGTCCGAAAGCCGGCTGTCGTCGTAGCCGATGAGCGACACCTGACCGGGAATGTCGACGCCTTCCCGGGTGAACACGTCGAGCAGGCCGAGCGCGCAGCGGTCGTTGCCGGCCAGCACCGCGGTGGGCAGCGACGGCGCGTGCAGCATCCGGCGGGCGGCCTCGGCACCGGCTCGCTCGTTGTGTGCGCCAGGAATGACGGTGATCCGGCCCGCCAAGCCGTGCGTTCGCATGGCCGTCCGGTAGGCGCGGCGCCGGTCCGCCGAGCCGGGATCGTCGCCGCCGTCAACATGGTGGATGTCTTGGTGGCCAAGGCTGGCCAGATAGTCGACGGCCATCCGCATTCCCTTGGTGTCATTGGTCCGCACCGTGCCGAGCGGGCCCGGCGCCTTGGCCAGACCAGCCAGGCGACGACCGACCACGACCGCTGGGACGCGCTGTGACAGCTCGACCAGATAGTCCTGGGTTGAACTGGGCCCCAAGAGGATCAGGCTGCCGCATCGATGACTGAGCAGAGAATCGATGAAGTCGGACTCGGGTTCGTCGCGCAAATTCGCCGACAGCAGCACTTCGTATCCGAGCTTGCGCGCCGCCGGGTAGATCGCGGTCACCAACTCTGCTTCGAACATCTGTTGGACGTCCATCAGGACCCCGAGGGTGCGACTACGCCCCTGCGCCAGCACCCGGGCAGCCGCATCGCGCCGGTACCCGATCTCGTCCGCGATGGCGAGCACCCTGCGCGTGGTTTCCTCACTCGCCCGGGGCTTGCCGTCCAGGATGAACGACACCAGGGTGCGCGATACGCCGGCCCGTTCGGCCACGTCGGCCATGGTGGGGCGCCGGGAATCCCCGCCGGGGTACGAAGTCATCGCACCTCCTCTCGAAGTGACGCTTGACACATCTTGAGCACGGATCCATAGTAGACGTCACGCGCGTTAGTAACGCGCGTTACACAGATCGAAGTGAGGCCCACATGTCGTCGGATTCCCGAACAACGGCCGGCCACGGGAAGTTCTTGGCTCGACTCACCGCCATCGCCACTCTCGGCGGTCTGCTGTTCGGCTACGACACCGGCGTCATCTCCGGTGCGCTGCTGTACATGAAGGACGATCTGGCGCTCAGCGCCTTCGGGGAAGCCACCGTCGTCAGCTCCCTGCTGTTCCCCGGAGCGGCGTTCGGCGCGTTGTTCGGCGGTCGCGTCGCGGACCGGATCGGACGCAAGCGCTCACTGATGGTGTGCGCAGTGCTGTTCCTGGCCGGCGCCATCGCCTGCGCGCTCGCCCCCAACGTCCAGGTCATGGTCGCCGCGCGCATCATCCTCGGGCTCGGCGTCGGCGCCGCCGCCGTGACCTGCCCGCTGTACCTGGCCGAGATGGCGCCGGCGGAACGCCGCGGCCGGATGGTCACCATCAACGAGCTGATGATCGTCACCGGTCAGATGCTCGCCTTCGCGACCAACGCCCTGCTGGACCACCTGATCCACGATCCGCACGTCTGGCGCACGATGCTCGCGGTGGCGGCCGTCCCCGCCGTCGCCCTGCTGCTGGGCATGCTGGTGCTGCCGGATTCGCCACGCTGGTACGGCCTCAACGGGCGGATGGACGAGGCCCGGGCCGTCCTGGAGCGCAGCCGGCCGGCCGCGGAGGCCGGCAGTGAGTACGCCCTGATCGTCGAGCACACCGCGCACGTACTGAAGACGAAATCCACGCCGTTCTCGGTGATCCGCGATGTGCCGTGGATCCGGCGGGTCGTCCTGATCGGCTGCGGGCTGGCGATCGTCCAGCAGGCAACCGGTATCAACACCGTGAACTATTACGCACCAACGATTCTCGAACAATCCGGGCTGGGCGTCAGCGCGGCTTTGGTGGCCACCATCGCCGTCGGCGTCACCTCGGTGATCACCACGATCATCGGAATCGTCCTGCTCGGCTACATCGGCAGGCGCACGATGCTGCTGATCGGATTCGCCGGCGTCGCCGCCTCGCAGGCCGCGCTTGCGCTGGTGTTCCTGATGCCGGTGTCGACGGCCCGCAGCTACATCATCCTCGGCTGCATGGTGGTGTTCGTCGCCTTCGTGCAGATGTTCATCGGCACCTGCGTGTGGCTGTTGCTATCCGAGATCTTCCCGCTGAGTATCCGCGGCTTCGCGATGGGGATCGCAGTGTTCATCCTGTGGTGCACCAATGCCGTCATCTCGTTCCTGTTCCCGCTGCTGAACAACGCGCTCGGTTCCACCGGAACCTTCGGCCTGTTCGTTCTCGTCAACATCGGCTCCTGGGTGTTCGTCCGCCTACTCGTTCCCGAAACGAAGGGCACCAGCCTGGAAGAACTCGAAGAGCGCTTCGAGGTGCAGGGCACCGGATCCATTCCCGCCGCGACCCCAGCCTGATTCACCCCGATAGAAAGGATCCCCTCCAATGTCCGATCTGCGTGTCGCCGTACTCGGCGTCGGTCTCATGGGCGCCGACCACGTGCACCGCATCGAGGCCCGCATCTCGGGTGCCCGAGTTGCCGTGGTCAACGACTACGTGACCGAGAAAGCCGAGCAGTTGGCCGCGGCGATCCCCGGCTGCCGGGCGATCGGCGACCCGCTGGACGCGATCGCCGATCCCGATGTCGATGCGGTCGTGCTCGCCACGCCGGGCCCCACCCACGAGAAGCAGCTCCTGGCCTGCCTCGAACACGGAAAGCCCGTGCTGTGCGAGAAGCCGCTGACCACCGACGTCGAGGCGTCGCTGCAGGTGGTTCGGCGTGAGGCGGAGCTGGGGAAGCGGTTGATCCAGGTCGGGTTCATGCGCCGGTTCGACCATGAGTACGCCGGTCTGAAAGCTTTGATGGACAGCGGTGAACTGGGCCGGCCGCTGCTGCTGCACTGCGCCCACCGCAATCCGTCGGTACCGCACAACTTCGACAGTTCGATGGTGGTGCGCGATTCACTGGTCCACGAGGTGGACGTCACGCGGTTCCTGTTCGACGAGGAGATCACGTCCATCCAGATCATCACGCCGTCACCGAGCCCCGGCGCGCCCGACGGATTGGCCGACCCGCAGATCGCCATCCTGCGCACGGCTTCCGGCAGGCATGTAGACGTCGAGTTGTTCGTCAGCACCGGTGTCGGCTATGAGGTCCGCACCGAACTCGTAGCCGAAAAGGGCAGCGCCACAATTGGTCTTGACGTCGGAATGATCCGCAAGGGGACCTCGGGCAGCTGGGGCGGCACCATCACCCCAGGATTCCGGGAACGCTTCGGCCAGGCCTACGACACCGAGATCCAGCGGTGGGTCGATGCCGTGCGAAGTGGGACCAACGTCGACGGCCCCACGGCATGGGATGGCTATGCCGCCGCCGCGGTATGCGAGGCCGGGGTCGAATCTCTGCGCAGCGGCGGACCGGTCGAGGTGTCGATGGTGTCCCGCGAATCGATCCCAGGGGCATGACCATGAAAATCGCCCTGGATCCCACTCCGTTCCACCACGACTACGAGTTGCTCGAATTCCCCCGTCTGGTGGCCGAACTCGGCTACGAGTACTTGCAACTGACCCCACACCGCGATTTCATCCCTTTCTTCAACCATCCGCGGGCCGATGACGCGCTGGTGGCAGCGTTTCGCAAGGCATGTGCGGATGCTGGGGTAGGAATCGCGTCGGTGCTGCCTGTGTTGCGCTGGTCCAGCCCTGACCCCGACGCCCGGGAAGCCGCGGTGCGCAACTGGAAGCGCGTCATCCAGATCACCGTCGACCTCGGCGTCAACGTGATCAACACCGAGTTCTCCGGCCGCCCCGAGAAAGCCGAAGAGTCCGAGCGGGCGTTCTTCCGGTCCATGGAGGAACTGCTGCCGATCATCGAACGCGAAGGCATCGACGTCCGCATCGACCCGCACCCAGACGATTTCGTCGAGGACGGGCTGGAGGCACTGCGCATCATCCGCGGGGTGAACTCCCCCAACATCGGGATGGTTTTCGTCGCATGCCACTCCTTCCACATGGGTGGCAACATGACCGAGATCATGCGTGCCGCCGGCGACAAACTTCGTCTGGTCCACGTCGCGGACACCATGGACCACCACCGCAGCCATGGATTGCGCTACATCACCAATCCGCCGGGCAACCCGGTGCGCGTGCATCAGCACCTGAAAATCGGTGACGGCGACATCAATTGGGACGAGTTCTTCGGCGGGCTGGCCGACATCGGCTTCTACGACCGCGACGACACCGTCATGGTGTCCTCGGTCTTCGCCGAGGACGAGACCGCCCATGACGTGTCGCGATACCAGCTGAAGACGATGACCGAGTACGTCACGAAGTACCGCGGATGACCTTCCCTCGCCTCGTGGCGACGGCGTGGATTGCGGTCCCGCTAGGTTCCCTGCGACGCATCCGACGCGCCGTCGATGTGGCTGCCGAGGTCGAGATCGGCGGCCACCTCGACGAGTGCCGCGGCCACGATCGACGCGGGGGCGCGGTCGAGCACCACCAGGCCGATCGCCGGACGCGGACCGTGCTGCACCATCGGGCGCGCGGCAAAGCCCGGAGGCATCCCGAGCTGCGGCAGCCATGCGGTGGACGCGATGGTCGCCCGCCCCGAGTGGGCCAGGTGGGCGTAGAGCGCGTCGACCGAATCCGCCTCCACGACAGGGCGGTAGCGCACCCCCTCGGCGGCCATGTTGGCGTCGAGGATGCGCCGGTTGCGCATCGTGGTGGTCAGTACGCAGAGTTGCAGCCCGGCCGCATCCGACCACGCGATCTCCGGTAGACGCATCAGTGCGTGATCGGCCGGCGCCACCAGGACATAGCGCTCCCGGTACATCTCCACCGACCTGGTTCCGGGTGGGGTTTCGTCATCGAGATAGGTCAACCCGGCATCGATCTCGAAATCTGCCAGCCGCCGGGCGATCTCACGTGAGGACAACGCCTCGATACGCACCGATGCCGCCGGGTTGCGACGCAGAAACTCGGTGGTGATGAACGGGCCGGTGGGCACCGCCGTCGGGATCGCACCGATCCGGGCGGTGACGGTCAAACGTCCCCGCATGCGGTCGATATCGGCGAGCATGTCATCGCGTTCCGCCACGATCCGCTGGGCCCACGTCACGACGCGTTGCCCCTCTTCGGTGAAGCCTTCGAACCGATGCCCGCGCTGCACGATGACGATGCCCAACTCGCGCTCCAGCCGGCGGATCGCCACCGACAGGGTCGGTTGACTCACGTGGCAGCGCGCGGCCGCCCGGCCGAAGTGCCGCTCGCTCGCGAGCGCCAGCAGGTAATCCAGCTGCTGGAGCAGTACGTCACTCGCCATGGCTCCCGCCTTCGTCGCAGTCGATAGAAAGCATCTATCACTGCATGTGAAATATCGAATGCCGACGGCCGCCAAGCGGCGTGTCCCGCGGTTTTCGAGGACTAGATTGGGATCATGAGCAGCGCCGAGGACGTCCTTGCCGATTACGACGACCACGATGTGGTCACCTCCGGCGCCAAGCAGGAAGCCGCCGGGGTCAAGGCCGTCGTGGTGTCGATGCAGCGCGCGCTCGAGCAAATGGGCCCGCTGCGCACGGCCGCCGCGCTCACCCGGTTGAACCAGCGGCACGGGTTCGACTGCCCCGGCTGCGCCTGGCCCGAGGAGCACGGAGGCCGCAAGCTGGCCGAGTTCTGCGAGAACGGCGCCAAGGCCGTGGCTGAAGAGGCCACCAAACGGGTGGTCACGCCGGACTTCTTCGCCCGGCACAGCATCGCCGAACTCGACACCAAGCCCGAGTACTGGCTGTCCCAGCAGGGCCGGCTGACCCACCCCATGGTGCTCGCACCTGGCGAGGCGCACTACCGGCCGATCGAATGGGATGACGCCTACCGGCTGATCGCCGAGCACCTGAACGCCCTGGGCTCCCCCGATGAGGCACTGTTCTACACCTCTGGGCGCACCAGCAACGAGGCGGCGTTCCTCTATCAGCTGATGGTCCGCAGCTTCGGCACCAACAACCTGCCCGACTGCTCGAACATGTGCCACGAATCCTCGGGCACCGCGCTGACGGAGTCGATCGGCATCGGCAAGGGCTCGGTCACCGTCGAGGACGTCACCGAGGCCGACCTGATCCTCATCGCCGGACAGAATCCGGGCACCAACCATCCGCGCATGCTGTCGGTGCTGGAGAAGGCAAAAGCCAACGGCGCCAAGATCGTTGCGATCAATCCCCTCCCGGAGGCCGGGCTGATCCGGTTCAAGGATCCGCAGAAGGTCAACGGTGTCGTCGGGCACGGTGTCCAGATCGCCGACGAGTTCGTGCAGATCCGCATCGGCGGGGACATGGCGTTGTTCGCCGGGTTGGGCCGGCTGCTGCTGGAGGCCGAAGACCGTGCCCCCGGTTCCGTCGTGGATCGGGGGTTCATCGACGCGCACTGTGCCGGGTACGACGAGTACGCCGCTCAGACGCGCGCCGTCGACCTCGACACCGTCACCGAGGCCAGCGGCGTCGACCGGGCTCAACTGCAGCGGGTGGCCGACCTGCTCGCAACCTCCCAGCGCACGGTGATCTGTTGGGCGATGGGCCTGACGCAGCATCACCACGCGGTGGCCACCATCGGCGAGGCCACCAACCTCCTGCTGCTGCGCGGCATGATCGGCAAGCCGGGCGCCGGGGTGTGCCCGGTGCGCGGCCACTCCAACGTCCAGGGCGACCGGACCATGGGCATCTGGGAGAAGATGCCCGAAAGGTTCCTGGATGCACTCGATGCCCGGTTCGGCATCGTCAGCCCGCGCAAGCACGGCTATGACACCGTCGACGCCATCCGCGCCATGCGCGACGGCCGGGCCAGTGTGTTCATCGGAATGGGCGGCAACTTCGTCTCGGCCACGCCGGACACCGAGGTCACCGAGGCCGCACTGCGCAGTTGTGCGCTGACCGTTCAGATTTCGACGAAGCTCAACCGCAGCCATCTGGTGCACGGCCGGACCGCGCTGATCCTGCCCACCCTGGGCCGCACCGACCGCGACATCGTGAACGGGCACAAACAGCAGGTCTCGGTTGAGGATTCGATGTCGATGGTGCATCTGTCACGTGGCAGCCTGCATCCGCCCAGCGATCAGCTGCGCAGCGAGGTGGGCATTGTCTGTGAGCTGGCCCGGACACTCCTGGGTCCGGACCACCCGGTGCCGTGGGAGCGCTTCGCCGCCGACTACGACACCGTGCGTGACGCGATCGCCGCCGTGGTCCCCGGCTGCGCCGACTACAACACGAAGGTGCGGCAGCCCGACGGGTTCCAGCTCCCGCACCCGCCGCGGGATTCCCGCGAATTCCCCACCACCACAGGCAAAGCCAACTTCGCGGTGAACCCACTGGAGTGGGTGCCCGTACCGGAGGGCCGGCTCGTGCTGCAGACCCTGCGCAGCCACGACCAGTACAACACCACCATCTACGGCCTGGACGACCGCTATCGCGGGGTCAAGGGCGGGCGGCGCGTGGTGTTCGTCAACTCCGCCGACATCGACAGGTTGGGATTCAACCCCAACGACCGCGTCGATCTGGTGTCCGAATTCGACGGGCAGGAGCGGCGCGCCAAGGACTTCATGATCGTTCCGTACTCCACCCCGGCCGGTAATGCCGCCGCGTACTACCCGGAGACCAATCCTCTGGTGCCGCTCGACCACACTGCCAAGAAATCGAACACGCCCGTGTCGAAGGCGGTCGTCATCCGGCTGGAGCGGACGTAATGGGCCGGGTCACCGCCCGCCGCCGCGCCCATCACCTCACCGGCGCGACGGCCGAGGCCCGTCCGGAAACTCTTGTGGTCGAGGAGCCACTGGAGATCCGGGTCGACGGCACCCCCATCACCGTCACGATGCGCACCCCGGGCGCCGATGTCGAACTGGCCCAAGGGTTTCTGCTGACCGAGGGCCTCATCGCGCAGCGCGACGACCTGCTGACAGTCCGGTACTGCCGCGGCGCCGATGAACAGGGGGTCAACACCTACAACGTGCTCGACGTGACCCTGGCGCCGCACGTGCCCAAGCCCGACGTGGACGTGACCCGCAACTTCTACACCACCTCCTCGTGCGGGGTGTGCGGCAAGGCGTCGCTGGAGGCGGTGCGGCTCAGCAGCAGGCACTGTCCCGGCGATGACCCGTCGACGGTTGCCGCCGCGGTGCTCTCGGCGATGCCGGCGCAACTGCGCGATGCCCAGAAGGTGTTCGCCAGTACCGGCGGGCTGCACGCCGCGGCGTTGTTCACCGCCGACGGGACGATGCTCGTCGTTCGCGAGGACATCGGCCGGCACAACGCGGTGGACAAGGTGATCGGCTGGGCGCTGGAGCACAACCGGATTCCGTTGACCGCCACGGTGCTGCTGGTCAGCGGCCGGGCCTCGTTCGAGCTCACCCAGAAGGCAGTGATGGCGGGCATTCCGATCCTGGCCGCGGTCTCGGCGCCGTCGTCACTGGCCGTCGACCTGGCCAGCCAGTCCGGCCTGACCTTGGTGGCCTTCCTGCGGGGCGACTCGATGAACGTCTATACCCGGCCGGACCGCATCACCCGCTGAGAACTCCTCGAAAATGCACTGAGGGTCGTGATCCGCTTGGGATCACGACCCTCAGTGCAATCTCGGCGTAGGACCTACGCGCTCTTGTCGCGACGCTCGGACCGCGACGGCTTGCGCGGCACGATGGTCGGCAGCACGTTGTCCTGCACGGTCTCCTTGGTGACGACCACCTTGGCGACGTCGTCGCGGCTCGGGATGTCATACATCACCGGCAGCAGGACTTCTTCCATGATGGCGCGCAGGCCGCGGGCACCGGTGCCGCGGTGGATGGCCTGATCAGCGATCGCCTCCAGCGCCTCGTCGGTGAACTCCAGCTCCACGCCGTCCATCTCGAACAGGCGGACGTACTGCTTCACCAGAGCGTTCTTCGGCTCGGAGAGGATCTTGACCAGGGATTCCTTGTCCAGGTTGGTCACCGAGGCCACGACCGGCAGACGGCCGATGAACTCGGGGATCAGACCGAACTTGATCAGATCCTCGGGCATCACCTCGGCGAAGTGGTCCTGGGTGTCGATCTCGGCCTTGGACCGGACCTCGGCGCCGAAGCCCAGGCCACGCTTGCCCACCCGATCGGAGACGATCTTCTCCAGGCCGGCGAACGCGCCCGCCACGATGAACAACACGTTGGTGGTGTCGATCTGGATGAACTCCTGGTGCGGGTGCTTACGGCCACCCTGCGGCGGAACCGAGGCCTGGGTGCCCTCCAGGATCTTCAGCAGGGCCTGCTGCACGCCCTCGCCGGAGACGTCGCGGGTGATCGACGGGTTCTCGCTCTTGCGGGCGATCTTGTCGACCTCGTCGATGTAGATGATGCCGGTCTCGGCGCGCTTGACGTCGTAGTCGGCGGCCTGAATCAGCTTGAGCAGAATGTTCTCGACATCCTCGCCCACATAGCCGGCCTCGGTGAGGGCCGTGGCGTCGGCGATGGCGAACGGAACGTTCAGCATCTTGGCCAGCGTCTGGGCCAGGTAGGTCTTACCGCAGCCGGTGGGTCCAAGCATCAAGATGTTGGACTTGGTCAGCTCGACCGGCTCGGAACGCGAATCGCGGGACTTCTCCCCCGCCTGGATCCGCTTGTAGTGGTTGTAGACGGCCACGGCCAACGTCCGCTTCGCCGTGTCCTGACCGATGACATAGCCCTCGAGGAATTCCCGGATCTCCGCGGGTTTCGGCAGCTCGTCGAGCTTGACGTCGTCAGCGTCGGCGAGTTCCTCCTCGATGATCTCGTTGCACAGGTCGATGCACTCGTCGCAGATGTACACGCCGGGACCGGCGATGAGCTTTTTGACCTGCTTCTGACTCTTGCCGCAGAACGAGCACTTCAGCAGGTCACCGCCGTCTCCGATGCGCGCCATGTGGGGGGGTCCTACTTCCTTCGCGGTCGGTCGCTTACGCCTCTTGCTAGGTCACTTCGGGCGTTAACCCGACGCTACCCGTTCGTTCCGTTGCGGTGCGACCGATAAGGCCGAATCGCTCCGGTGGTATTTGTTCCGTGTGCAGGAGAACATATCGCTCCTGGTGGCTTGCCACCCGTCGGCACGCTGACTGTGTCCTTGGCGTGTCGTCGGCGTCATCGGACAAAAATCTCCGAACCCTCCGCGACAGCCTGGTGTTCGCTTCGATCCACGATAGCGCGGGGTAGCGCGACGACCGCCTCAGCATCGGGCCAAACCCGTCCTACGCTGGGCGAATAGCCCGCTGCACCGCCGTGACGCGACAAGGTCGGCCAACCGTTCGTCGACCGCGGGATCAGCAACAACCCTCCGGCACCGCCCGACCACGTACTTCCAAGGGTGTGTTCGCCGTCGCGGGCCGCAAAGCTGAGGGCGAGTTACACAACCGGTCACAACCAGCTCGGAAAGTTCTTCGGCCGCGCGAGGAGATGAATGTGGACGTATATGAGGCTGTCACCAGCAGGCGCGCGGTTCGCGGATTCACCGATCGGCCCGTGCCGAGAGAGGCCCTGGAACGGGTGCTGTCCGCCGCGGCGTGGGCCCCGTCCGGGTCAAACATCCAGCCGTGGAACATCGTCGTGATGACCGGCGCACCGCTGGCACAACTCAAGAAACTCGCCGTCGAGCGCGTCGCGGCCGGAGACCCGTGGGACGAACCGGAGTACGTGATGTATCCGCCGGACCTGAAATCCCCGTACGGTGATCGGCGATCCGCGTTCGGGAAAGAGCGGTACAGCGCCCTCGGCATCGCCCGCGCGGACTGGGAGGCCCGGCAACGGGCTGCCATCGCGAACTGGGACTGCTTCGGGGCGGGGACGGCGCTGTTCTGCTACGTCGATCGCGACCTGGGGCTGCCCCAGTGGTCGGACCTCGGGATGTACCTGCAGACCGTCATGCTGCTGCTCCGGGCCGAGGGGCTGCACAGCTGCCCGCAGATGTCGTGGGCGAAGGTGCGCAAGACGGTGGCGACGTTCGTTGCACCGCCGAAGAACCTCATGCTGTTCTGCGGCATGTCCATCGGCTACGAGGACGTGTCGGTGGACTACATCCGTACCGGACGGGCTCCGCTCGCCGAGACCGTCACGATCATCGACGGCTGATGCCGATCCGGGACCACTGGCCTCCGTGAATCGCGCAGCGGCGGTAGGGTCCCTGCAATACAGACGCGGCGGAGCCCTATGAGTCAAGGTCGGGAAAAACGTCTTCGCGGTCGGGACAGCGAATGCGAGGCGATTCGGAGCCTGGTGTCGACGGTCCGATCGGGTCACTGCCGGATCTTGACGCTCCGCGGGGAGGCAGGAGTCGGGAAGACCGCGCTGCTGGAGTATCTGACCGAGCTGGCTTCCGGGTTTCGCCGTGTCGAGGTGGCGGGTGTCCAGTCCGAGATGGAGCTGGCCTACGCGGGTCTGCACCAGTTGTGCGCTCCGCTGATGACTCATGTCGACGAGTTGCCCGAACCTCAGCGTCAGGCGCTGACCGTGGCCTTCGGCCTGGGTGTCGGACCGGCCCCCGACCGCTTCCTGGTCGGGTTGGCCGTGCTCAGCCTGATCGACGCCGCAGTTCATGACAAACCCCTGCTCTGCGTGATCGACGACGCGCAATGGCTGGACCAGGTGTCGATCCAGACCCTGGGGTTCGTCGCTCGCCGGCTGTTGGCCGAGCCGGTCGCCATGGTGTTCGCGGTGCGGGATCCTCCGCAAGTCCTGAACGGTCTGCCCGAGCTACAGCTCGAGGGTCTGTCCGATTTCGACGCACGAGAACTGCTCGAATCGGTAATGACCGGCGGGATCGATCCGCTGGTGCGAGACCGCATCGTGGCCGAGACGCGCGGAATTCCACTCGCGATCCTGCAGGTTCCTCGGAACGTCTCCGCTGCGGAGCTGGCCGGCGGCATCTGGATCTCGGGTAAGCGCTCGTCGACGGGCGCGATCGAGGACGACTTCATCCGCCGCATTCACGCGCTCCCCGAACCGACCCAGCGGTTGTTGCTCCTTGCCGCGGCCGAGCCGTTGGGTGACGTCGCGCTGTTCTTGCGTGCGGCGGGGCAGCTGGATCTTCCGGTCGGCGCCCTGGCCCCGGCCGAGGCCGCCGGAGTGATCGAGATCGGTGCCCACATGCGGTTTCACCATCCGCTGATGCGCTCGGCGGCCTATCGCGCGGCTGATCTGAACGACCGCAGGGCCAGTCACCGGGCGTTGGCGGCGGCTACTGATCCGGAGTCTGATCCCGATCGCCGGGCCTGGCACGCCGCCAACGCGGCGACGGGACCAGACGATGCCGTCGCCACGCAGCTCGAAGCCTCGGCGAGCCGGGCCCAGCACCGGGGCGGAATAGCCGCTGCAGCAGCGTTTCTCGAGCGCGCAACGGTCCTGACCTTGGATCCTGCCATCCGCGGAACTCGCGCGCTGGCGGCTGCACAGGCCAAACGGGACGCCGCGGCGTCGACAGCGGCCGACGATCTGCTCGCCATCGCCGAGCTGGCACCGTTGTCCGCGCTGCAACGCGCCGAGGCAACGCGACTTCGCGCCCAGATGGACTTCGCCCGTAGCCGCAGCGGCGGCGGTTCTGCGGCGCCGCTGGCCGACGCCGCGACGAAGTTGCTCAGCGCCGCAAGGCAACTGGACATCCTCGGCGACACCCAGGCTCGCGAGGCGTACGTGGAGGCCCTCGCCGCCGCGATGTACGCCGGACGTCTCGGCCGTCCCGGTGCCCTGGTCGAGGCCGCCGCGGCAGCGCTGGCCGATGTCGGACGGTCGCCTGAGCTGCGCCGCCCGATCGACCTGCTGCTGAGCGGCATGGGGCATCAGATCTCCGGCGACCGTGACGCCGCGGCCGGCCCGCTACGCACCGCGCTGGAACTCATGTGCAACGACACAGCAGGCGAAGGCCACGCCCTGCGCTGGATGTCGTTGGGCCTGACCATCATCCCCGACGTGGCCGCCGTCGAACTGTGGGACGACGCGCTGTGGCACCAACTGGCCACGGTGGTGGCGCGGCAGGCGCGTGATGCCGGCGCACTCGCGGTGCTCCCGTCAGCCCTTGCCTACCGCGCCGGGGTGGATGTGTTCGCGGGCGAGTTCACCTCGGCAGCAAGGCTTTTGGATGAGGCGACGTCGATCAGCGTAGCCGCCGGGTCCACACCACTGCGCTATCACGCACTGTCGCTGGCGGCCTGGCGGGGTGTTCCGGACCACGCTGTCGGCTTGTTCGACGACGCGGCTGCCGTTGCGGCCGAAAGGGGCGAAGGCCGGGCGCTGGACGGCGTCGACGGGCTCCGTGCCGTGCTCTACAACGGCCTGGGGCGATACGAGGAAGCATTCGTCGCCGCGCGTGGGGCGTGTGAATTCGAGAACCTCGGCTTACACGGGTGGAGTCTGCTGGAATTGACCGAGGCTGCGGCGCGCACCGGACATCTCGACGTCGCAGAGTCTGCGGCCGAACGGGTGAGCACTCGGGGCCGCGGCATCAGCGCCGACTTCGCCCGCGGTTTTGTCGCCTACGCCGGTGCCCTGGCGGCCGACGACCGGCGCGCGGAGCAGCTCTATCGCGAGGCCATCGACTGCCTGGACCGAACCCGCATCAAGGTCTACCGCGCCCGGGCCGGCCTGCTCTACGGCGAGTGGCTCCGTCGCATGAACCGGCGCCTCGACGCTCGAGAACAGCTCAACGACGCACATGAGCGGTTCATCCGGATGGGAGCACACGGCTTCGCCGAGCGAGCGCGCCGAGAACTCGTCGCCGCCGGGGACAAGGTCCGCAAACAGCCGGTCACCGCGGGTGACGAGCTGACACCCCAGGAAACCCAGATTGCCCGGATGGCCGCGGACGGCCTGACCAATCACGAGATCGGCGCCCACCTGTTCATCAGTACGCACACCGTCGAATGGCACCTGCGCAAAGTCTTCGTCAAGCTCGGCATCACCTCGCGCCGGCAACTCCGCTCCATGACGTGGGCAAGCTAGCCACGCCGACACCACGCAGCAATGAAAACAAAATCGGCGGGCCAGATCGGCCCGCCGATTTTGTCGTAGAAGCGTCAGCTGCTCTGTGCGGACAGCTTCCGGTACTCCAGGACCGTGTCGATGATCCCGTAGTCCTTGGCCTCCTCTGCGGTGAGGATCTTGTCGCGGTCGGTGTCCTTGCGGATCACCTCCGGGTCCTTACCGGTGTGGCGGGCCAGCGTCGTCTCCATCAGGGTGCGCATCCGCTCGATCTCGGCGGCCTGGATCTCCAGGTCCGAGAACTGACCCTGGATCACGCCGGACAGCGACGGCTGATGGATCAGCACCCGGGCGTTGGGCAGGGCCAGACGCTTACCGGGGGTACCGGCGGCCAGCAGCACCGCGGCAGCCGAGGCGGCCTGCCCCAGGCACACGGTCTGGATGTCGGCACGCACGTACTGCATGGTGTCGTAGATCGCCATCAGCGATGTGAACGAGCCACCGGGCGAGTTGATGTACATGGTGATGTCGCGGTCGGGATCCAGCGACTCCAGCACGAGCAGCTGGGCCATGATGTCGTTGGCCGACGCGTCGTCCACCTGCACGCCGAGGAAGATGATGCGTTCCTCGAACAGCTTGTTGTACGGGTTGGATTCCTTGACACCGAAGCTGCTGTGCTCGATGAACGACGGCAGGATGTAGCGGGCCTGCGGTGCCAGGCGGGGATCAGTGTGGTCGGTCATTTGTCTAATCCTGCTCCCGGTCCGGTGCCGTTGACGTTGGCGCTGGTGATGATGTGGTCGACAAACCCGTATTCCAAGGCCTCCGGCGCGGTGAACCAACGGTCGCGATCGGAGTCGGCCTCGATGCGTTCGATGGTCTGGCCGGTGAACTCGGCATTCAGCCGGAACATCTCCTTCTTGATGACCGCGAACTGCTCGGCCTGGATGGCGATGTCCGCGGCGCTACCGGTGACCCCACCCAGCGGCTGATGCATCAGGATCCGGGCGTGCGGCAGGGCGAAACGCTTGCCCTTGGTGCCGGCGGCCAGAAGGAACTCACCCATCGAAGCCGCCATGCCCATCGCGTAGGTGGCGATGTCGCACGGGGCCAACACCATCGTGTCGTAGATGGCCATGCCGGCGCTGATCGAGCCACCGGGCGAGTTGATGTAGAGGTGGATGTCCTTGGTCGGATCCTCCGCCGACAGCAACAGGATCTGCGCGCACAGCTTGTTGGCGATGTCGTCGTCCACTTGGGAACCCAGGAAGATGATCCGCTCGGCAAGCAAGCGCTCATAGACGGAGTCGACGAGGCTGAACCCGCTCCCGTTCGAACGCATGTCAGTCACGACTGGATACCTGCTTTCTCTCACGCATTGGTACTGACGACACTAACGAAACTGGGACGCCACGCACTCCCGTACGGGGGCGCGTTCGCTCACAGCGTCATTCGGCGGCGTCAGCGTCCTTGTCCGCGGCCTCCGCGGTTTCCTCGTCACCCTGCTCGCCGTCGGCCTGCGCCGCCTCGGCCGGACCGAAGAACTCCGTGGTGTCGATCACAGTGCCGTCGGTGTCGGTCACGGTGGCGGCGTGCACCACGGCGGCGATGGTCAGGCCGCGACGCACGTCGGCGAACATGGCCGGCAGCTGGTTGTTCTGCTGGAGGATCTGGATCAGCTGCTGCGGCTCGATGCCGTACTGACGCGACATCAGCACCAGACGCTCGGTGAGGTCGTTCTGACCGACCTGGATGTCCAGCTTGTCGGCGACGGCATCCATCAGCAGCTGGGTCTTGACGGCCTTCTCGGCATTCGACTTGTTGTCGGCGTCGAACTCCTCACGGCTGCTGCCCTGTTCGGTCAGCTGCTCGGCGAACTTGTCCTCGTCGTGGTCGAGACCGTGGATCGCGTTGTGCAGGGCGTCGTCGATCTGGGCCTGAACGATCTTCTCCGGCAACGGAACCTCGGTCTGCTCCAGCAGCGCCTCGATGGCCTTGTCGCGAATCTGCTCGGCCTGCTGCACGCTCTTGACCCGGCGAACCTGGTCGGTGAGGCTCTCCTTGAGCTCGTCGATGGTGTCGAATTCGCTTGCCAGCTGGGCGAAGTCATCGTCAGCCTCGGGCAGCTCGCGCTCCTTGACCGACTTCACCGTCACCGTCACCTCGGCGTCCTTGCCGGCGAACTCACCGGCGGCCAGCTTGGTGGTGAAGACCTTGGACTCGCCGGTCTTCAGACCGGTGATCGCCTCGTCGAGGCCCTCGATCAGCTGGCCGGAACCGACCTCGTGCGACAGGCCTTCGGTGGCGGCCTCGGGCACCTCGGTGCCGTCGACGGTGGCCGACAGGTCGATCGAGACGAAGTCGCCTTCCTGCGCACCGCGCTCGACGCCGGTCAGGGTGCCGAAGCGGGCCCGCAGCGACTGCAGCTCGGCGTCGACCTCGTCATCGGCCACCTCGATGGGATCAACGGTGATCTTGAGCGAGTCGAACTCGGGCAGGGTGATCTCGGGGCGCACGTCGACCTCGGCGGTGAAGGCCAGCTCCTGGCCGTCCTCCAGCTTGGTCACCTCGATCTCGGGCTGACCCAGCGGCTTGACGTCGGAGGCCGTGACGGCCTCGCTGTAGCGGGCCGGCAGCGCGTCGTTGACGACCTGCTCCAGCACGGCGCCGCGGCCGACACGAGCCTCGAGCAGCTTGCGCGGGGCCTTGCCCGGTCGGAAGCCGGGGAGACGGACCTGCTGGGCCAGCGCCTTGAACGCGCGATCGAAGTCGGGCTCAAGCTCGGTGAAGGGCACCTCCACATTGATGCGCACCCGGGTGGGGCTCAACTGCTCAACCGTGCTCTTCACTCTTGTGCTCCTAGATATCTTTCTCTGGATGTCTTCGTCGTACCGGCGGTCGCGTCGGGGAGACAGGATGTGGTCTCTCGAACGACGCCCGTAGTTCGCGACCAGGGTAGTTGACTCGGCGCAACCCCCAGTAATCGGCATCCTTCCTCGTTACCGTCGTTACCGTCCAGGGGTTCGGCCGGTTTACGGCCGGTGGTCCGGAAGCCACCGACGGCCAGGACTGTCAGCGCGACGGCGAGCAGTGCGTACACCACCGCGTCGAGCCCGGTCAGCCGCTCGCCGAGCATCAATGCCACGCCGAACAGCAGCACTGGTTCGACGTAGGTCAACAGCCCGAAGACCGGCATGCTCAGCAGGCTGGAGGCGGCGACGTATGCCGCCATCGCCACTGTGCCCGCGAGGCCCACCGCCAACACCGCCGCGTAACCGCTCCACGACGATGCGCCGCGGCAGACGACGATGAGCAGCACCGACACCGGAACCGTCAGCGCAACCTCGACACCGAACGCAGTGGGACTGTCCAGACCCACGCGCCGCCGCACACCGAAGTACAGCGCGTACCCGATGCACACCGCGAACGTGACCCACGAAACGGCGCTCGTGGCAACGACTTTCAACACCACAGCGGCAAGTGCCACCGCAGCAGCCACCCACTGCAAAGCCGATACCGACTCCTTGAAACCGATCCGGCCCACAAGGACCAGGACGATCGGCAACAGCAGATAGCCCAGCGAAGCGTCGAGTGCATGTCCGTGCACCGGAGCCCAACTGAACAGCCACATCTGTGCGGAAACCAGGAAGCTCGTCACGGCGAAGACCATCGGCATCCACCAGGCCCGCGTGAGGGTGCGCCACAACCCGGCGAGTGACCGGCGGCCGGCCGGGCTGATCAGCACGAGGCAATAACAGGCCGTCATGATGAGCATGCGCCAGCCGAACACCGCCTCCGGGGAGGCGTCGACCACGCCGGAGAGGTAGAAGACCACCCCGAACAGCCCGCTGGCCAGCAACGAGTAGCTGACTCCACGGGACGGAGGATCGCCCGAGCCGAGCATCTACACCACCGTCACTGCGGGAAGCGTCAACAATGGATCACTCGTTGTTTCGTATTGGATGGCGAGCCGAGACCGGATCCTTTGCCGGATGGTCGGGGTGACAGGATTTGAACCTGCGGCCTTCCGCTCCCAAAGCGGATGCGCTACCAAGCTGCGCTACACCCCGTACTGCGAGATCGATCCGCGGGCGCCAACCCACGAAAGGACCACGCGAGATACTACGGCCTCGACACGTGAAGCATCCAATTGGATTTGGTCGGGGGCACACCGGTACAGTGCTCTTGCTGCACATGCGGGCGTAGCTCAATGGTAGAGCCCTAGTCTTCCAAACTAGCTACGCGGGTTCGATTCCCGTCGCCCGCTCCACAAGACCGCCCTCACGGGCGGTTTTTTGTTCTTGGGCTCCCCTCGCAGCGACCGGTCACCGCACTGGTCCTGGCGGCGGGTCGATGGGCGTCAGTGAAATCGGCAGCCAGTGGGTGCCTGGCCCCTCACCCGGGCATCCGACCCCCTCGGTGATGAGCGTCCGCTCCCCGAAGAAGCTGCCGTCAGGATTCGGGATCCAGTAGTCCGAGCGCTTGGCCGGCACGGCGCTGCCGGGGTCGCCGCGCTCGCAGAAGTAGGGATACTCACCGCTCGTCTCCCAGCGGTCGTTGTTCCACCGGTACTCATACGCGATCGGCGCACCTGGGTTTCGGGCGTGATCGTCCGTATTGTCCATGCGCGCAACACAACCGCTCGCGTCACAGTGGGTGGTGAATTCGACCGGCACCGTGATCGGATTCATCGGTGTCGGCATGCCGTTGAACGTCTGCTTCGAGAAGTCGATGAACAGGTCGTATGGCCCGTACAGCGGTGGTGGTTCGATTCGATCCGCATGAGCGACCGGCGACACCATCGATGCGTAGCCCGCAGCGAAGGCGCCGACGAGGGCGATTTTCATCATTGTGCCTGGGTAACACACCTGAACGGCCGAATACTGGCAATCCGCACACGCCCCTTGGAAGCCGTTGCCTACGCACACACCGGGCCGCCGGCTGGTGGGCGCACAGGCCTGCTTAGATCGTCGTAGCCGATCAGGTTTTCGAGCGACGGGGGCGCGCATGAACTATCCACAGGGCGGCCATGTTTGGCACCAGACGCCTCCGCCGAACATGCCGCCCCAGGTCTATCCGGGCCAGCCCTACGCTCCTGGCTACTACGCGCCGCCTCCACCACCCAAGAAGTCAAGGGCCTGGCTCTGGGTGCTGCTCGCGATCCTGACCGTCATCGTCCTCGCCGTCGGCGGCTACGTCGTGTTCGTTGCCGTGGAATCAAAGCGCACCTGGACGGTGACATATCAGGTCAGCGGTTCGGGAAACTCCGCCGCGGTCCGATATTCGGTGCGCGACGGCGGCACCACCACGGAGAACGTACATCTGCCGTGGACCAAGGAAGCCAGCTTCGGCGCATCCACGACGTTCGTGTTGGAGGTAACTCCCGCTGCCATCAGCGACTCGGTTGCGTGCGAGGTGCGCGTCAACGGCCAACTCGTCGACAACGCCACAATTACCGGCGCGCCAGCAGTCTGTAACGGATTGACCCCTGCCGCGAACCGATTTCTATAACCCGATGATCAGCGTCCGCACTCTCGCCCGCCGGGAACGCGAGGATTTCGCCGACCTGCTCGACGGGCTGAGCCCCCTGCAGTGGCAGGCGCCGACGTTGTGCGCGGGCTGGACCGTCCGTGACGTCGTCGTTCACACCATTTCGTACCTTGGGCAGACCCGGGTGGGCCTCACGGCGGCGATGCTGTCCGCACGCGGGCGGGTGGACCGGCTCAACGACCGCGCGCTGGAAGCCGGTGCCGGATCCGGACCCGACGAACTTCGCGCCCTGATGCGGGCGGGCGTCGACCCGTCGGGCGCCGGGGCGCTGTACGGCTGCCGGGTGGCGCTCATCGAATGCCTGATCCATCAGCAGGACATCCGGCGTCCGCTCGGCCTGCCCCGGATCATCCCGCCCGACGCGCTGCGGGCGTCACTGACGTACGCCCGGGTCAGCCCGGTGATCGGCGGTGCCTGGCGCACCCGCGGGCTGCGACTGATCGCCACCGATCTCGACTGGTCGGCCGGCCGCGGGCCCGAGGTCCACGGTCCGGGTGAGGCGCTGTTGCTGGCGATGACCGGGCGTGTGGGCGCCGTCGCTGACGAGCTGCAAGGTCCGGGCCTGGCGCAACTGGGCCGGCGATGACACCCGCTCACACGGCCGCGTGGGTCCGATCCTATGCGATGGTGAATCAGCTACCCCCAGGGCAGCAGCGGTTGGCACCAGATGCCGCCCCAGTATCAGCGGTCTCGATCCGGCGTCGAATCGGCGCAGACCCGACCCCGAACGCGTAACGATCCGACCGCTCCCGTCGATTCTGTTAACGGACCGCCCCTAGCATCGGGCAGTGACGTGTCTCCGCATTCTGCCGAGCCGTCGCCCACGTCCGTTGCTCACCGCTGGAGGGTCGTTGAGAAGTCAGCCGATCGATGCGATCGACGGCTTCTGCACGCCCGAATTCGCCCGGGTGCGCGATGCCTTCGAGAACAACTTCGCCGAGCACAATGAAATCGGCGCCGCCGTGGCGGTCTGGGTCGAGGGCGATCTGGTGGTCAACCTGTGGGGCGGATCGGCGGACGCGGCCGGCACCCGGCCGTGGGAGCAGAACACTCTGGCCAGTGTGTATTCCGGGTCCAAGGGTCTGTTGAGCACGTGCATCCATCTGTTGGCCGACCGCGGTGAGATCGACCTGAATGCCCCGGTGGCCCGGTATTGGCCCGAGTTCGGCCAGTGCGGGAAGCAGGACATCACCATCGCGATGGTGCTGGGCCACCGCTCGGGTGTGATCGGCCCACGCGAACCGATGGACTGGCGCCAGGTGACCGACTGGGACGCGGTGTGCGCTCGGATCGCGGCCGCGACGCCGTGGTGGCCGCCCGGGACTGCGCAGGGCTACCAGGTGGTGACGTTCGGGTTCATCCTCGGTGAGGTGGTGCGCCGGGTCACGGGCCGCACCCTGGGCCAGTACCTACGCACCGAGATCGCCGAACCGTTGGGTGCCGACATTCATATCGGCTTGCCTGCCTGGCACCACCACCGGTGCGCGGAGATGGTGAACAAGCCGTCGGTGCGCAGCCTGCTGGCCGACAACGGGGTCGAGGGACCGCCCGGTTCGCTGGGCGACCATCCGATGGCCGGTTGGGCGGTGTCGATGGATTTCGTGCCGGATGACGAGCTGGGCGTCCAAGCCCTCGACGCCTGGCGCGCGGCGGAGTTCCCGAGCACCAATGCGCACGTCTCGGCGCTCGGGATGGCCACCTTCTACAACGCCCTGGCCCAGGAGAAGCTGCTGACCCGCGAGCACATGGAGCGCTGCCGGGTCTCGCAGGGCGGATTCGACGCCGACGTGGTGCTGGGCGCGCGGGTCGCCGACCACGGTTGGGGTCTGGGCTACATGCTCAACCAGCGCGGTGTGGCCGGGCCGAACACCGGCATCTTCGGACACGGCGGGTCAGGTGGCTCGTTCGCTTTCGTCGATCTGGAGCACCGGATCGGCTACGCCTACGTGATGAACTATTTCGACGCCACCAAGTGCAACGCGGACCCGCGCACGGTCGCACTGTCCAACGAGGTGTACTCCGCTCTCGGCGTAATTTGAGTTCTCTTCGAGGATCCGGAATCGGCGTTTTCCGTCGGTACGCTGGACGCCATGAACAGCGTTTTGCTGGTACTCATCATCTTGGTCATCGCCGCGATCGCGTTCGTGGTCTACACCTCGGCGAAGGCCAACGGCCGCCGTTCGGCGGAGTCGCTGGCTGACGCCAAGGCCGACGCCCGCCGGCTGATCGAGCGCCTGGGCGGGCAGGTGCTCAACCTCACCGGCTCCGACGATGCGTCCAAGCAGGCGCTGGCCGACGCCTCCGAGCGCTACACCGCGGCGTCCTCACAGATCGACCAGGCCACCACCCCGAAGCAGGCCGCCCTGGCCAAGGAGAGCGCCATCGAAGGCCTCTACTACGTGCGGGCGGCCCGCACCGCGATGGGGATGGATCCAGGTCCCGAGTTGGAGCAGCTGAGCGGGCAGCGTTCGGCGGGCTCGGTCACCGAGGACCGGCGGATCAACTTCGAGGGCCGCGAGATCGAGGCGTCCCCGGCACCTTCGGAACGCACCCCGAACTACTATCCCGGCGGCCGGGTGGCCGGACGCCCCGTACCGGCAGGCTGGTACTCCGAACCATGGTGGAAGCCGGCGCTCGTGGCCGGCGCCTGGGGCCTGGGCTCGGTGCTGTTGTTCGACGCGCTGTTCTCCGGGATGCACGGAGTCGATTACGGCGCACAGGGTTTCGAGAGCGGCTACGGTGACGGCTACTCCGATGGGTTCGCCGCGGGCCAGGACGGTGGCGCTGACGGCGGAGGCTTCGATGGCGGAGGCGACGCCGGCGGCGACTGGGGCGGCACGGATGCCGGCGGCTGGGACGGCGGCGGCGACTTCGGTGGCGATTTCGGGGACTTCGGCGGCTTCTGACCCCAGGGGTCCGGCGGCCAGGGGCTGACTCAGACCTGGCAGTCGGGACACCAGAACAGGTTTCGGCCCTCCAGTTCCGCGGTGCGCACCGTGGCCCCGCACACGCGGCACGCCTCCCCCGCCCGGCGATAGACGTAGGTGCGCGGCCGGCCGGGACCGTAGGACGGGGCGCCGTGATCGTGCTCGGGTCGGACCACCACGATCTTGCCCCGGCGCACCCCGACCTGCATCAGCGCGACGAGATCAGTCCACATCGCGCTGAACTCGTCCTGCCCGACGTGGGTGCCCGGCCGGTAGGGGTCGATGCGATGACGGAACAGCAGCTCACTGCGGTACACATTGCCGACGCCGGCGATCACCGACTGGTCCATCAGCAGTGCGCCGATTGTCCTGCGCGACTTGCCGATTCGAGTCCAGGCCAACGCGGGGTCGGCATACTTGCGCAGCGGGTCGGGACCGAGCCGGGCCACCACATCGGCGATCTCGGGCTCGGCGAGCAGCTCGCACACCGTCGGGCCGCGCAGGTCGGTGCCGTACTCGGCGCCCACCAGCCGCATCCGGACCTGGCCGACCGGTAGCCCCAACGGGGCCAGGGCTTCGGTGAATGTCCCGTAGAGACCGAGGTGGATGTGCACCACCCGGCCGCCGTCGTAGTGGTGGAACAGGTGCTTACCCCAGGCCGAGGCCCGCTTGAACACCTGGCCGTTGACCGCGGCCGCCCCGTCGGCGAAGCGCCCCTGCGGGCTGGACACCACCACCGGCGCCCGACCGAACCGCTTCTGGTGCAGCCGGGCCAGCCGGTGCAGGGTGTGCCCTTCGGGCATGGGTCAGGCAGGCGCGCCGGGAACCGGCGGGGCCACGTGATCCTTCTCGTATTCGGCCAGGATGTCGATGCGGCGCTGGTGGCGCTCGGCCTCCGACCACGGCGTCGACAGGAACGCGTCGACGATGGCCAGCGCCTCCTCCTCGGAGTGCATGCGGCCGCCCAGGCCCATCAGCTGCGCGTTGTTGTGCTCGCGGGCCAGCTTGGCGGTCTCGACACTCCAGGCCAGGGCACAGCGGGCGCCGGGCACCTTGTTCGCCGCGATCTGCTCGCCGTTGCCCGAACCGCCGAGCACGATGCCCAGGCTGCCCGGATCGGCCACCGTCCTGACCGCGGCGTCGATGCAGAACGCGGGATAGTCGTCATCGGCGTCGTAGCTGTAGGCACCGCAGTCGATCGGCTCGTGGCCGTTCTTCTTGAGGTGCTCGATGATGGTCTGCTTGAACTCGAATCCGGCGTGGTCGGCACCGATGTAGACGCGCATGCCGGTCATTGTGGCAGATGGCGGCGATCACCCGATGGTGATGGCGTCGAGGCGCTCCTTGATGAACGCCGACGAGGTGACGGGCTCGAGGCCGGTCACCCTGCCGATCGGCGGATCCAACGGGGTGACGAGTGCGTCGTGGTTGGCCTCGTAGAAATAGATCAGTGAGACCAGGTCCTCCTCTGGGGCATGCGGCTGCGGCGGCAGTACGCGGTGCCGCCCCGACGGCCAGCGCCGGCCACTCCAGTACTCCAACAGGTCACCGATGTTGACCGTGAGTGATCCCGGCTCCCACGGTGCGTCCTCCCAGCCTTCCTGCTCGGAGTAGACCTGCAGTCCGCCCGCCCCCGGCTCGCGGTCGAGGATGGTCACCGTGCCGAAGTCGGTGTGCGGGCCGATCCGGAACTGGCCCGGCTCGGGCTCCCCCACCACGCTCACCGGCGGGTAGTGGTTGATGTTCATCGTCCAGGTCGGCCGGTCCGCCAGCGCGACAAAGGGATTGGCCGGCAAGCCGAGGGCATGGGCGAAGAGGGCCAGCAGGTCGTCGGAGACCTTCCGCATGGCGGTGGTGTACTCGTCGACCAACGTTTGCAACGCCGGGACCTCGGTCGGCCACACGTTGGGCGCGAACCAGATCCGGTCCACCTCGGGGTCGCCGGTCGCGGTCTCGGCGCCCAGGCTGTAGCTCTCCTTCAGATCGGGCGGGGTCTCGGTGCCCTCGGCGTAGCCGTTGGCCTCGGCGCCGGGTCCGATCCAGCCGTGCCCGCCGACCGGGACGGAGTAGGACTGCTTGATGGCGTCGGGCAGGGCGAAGAACTCCCGGCTGGCCGCCCGAACCTTGGCCGCCAGTTCGGTGTCCACGCCGTGGCCGGTCACCACGATGAACCCGGCACGCTGCAGGCCGGCGTCCACCTCGGCGGCGACCGCGTCGGCCTCGGGTCCACCGGCGTACCAGCGGGACAGGTCAACTGTTGCGATGGCGCTCATTCGCCGATGTCCTCCGCCCACAGATCGGGTCGCTCGGCGATGAAGTCCTCCATCATCGTCACGCAGCGTTCGTCGTCGAGCAGGGTAACCGCAACCCCGTGCTCGGCCAGCCAGTCGTGGCCACCGGTGAAGGTCCGGCTCTCCCCTATCACCACCGCGCCGATGTTGAACTGCCGGACCAGGCCGCTGCAGTACCAACAGGGTGACAGCGTCGTCACCATGATCGTGGATCGGTAGCCGCGCTGGCGTCCGGCGGCCCGGAAGGCATCGGTCTCGGCGTGGATCGACGGGTCGTCGTTCTGCACCCTGCGGTTGTGGCCGGCGCCCAGCAGCGTCCCGTCGGAGCGGAACAGGGCGGCACCGATGGGGATCCCGCCTTCGGCCAAACCTTTTCGGGCCTCGGACACGGCGACGTCGAGCATCTGTTCCGGGGTCATGCCGGCACTCGTTCCGTGGCGAGGCTGGAGCGACGCAGCACGAGGTAGCAGCCTCCGGCGAGGAGGAACCCGACGAAGAACGTGATGTCACCCAACTGCGGTACCTCCCGCACGATGAACCCCTGGAAGTGGTGTTGGTTGCAGAACAACGTCACCGAGGCGACCAGGCCGACCAGGAACGACACCAGGCCGGGCCAGTTCGTGTAGGACCGGTCATAGAGGAAGTGCGCGACGGGCGCGTCGCCGCGCAGGTACTCGTCGGCGAACATCACCCCGAGCCAGGGCCCGATCCAGTACGCGATGATCAGCAGGAAGGCCTCGTAGCTGGCAGCCGCGTCGGCCAGCGCCCACCAGGCGATGAGGAAGCCGACGATGCCGAAGAACGCGGTCGCCAGGGCGCGGGCGATATGGTGCGGCAGCTTGATCCCGATGGTCACGAAAGCCATTGCGCCCGAGTAGATGTTGATCGCATTCGCGGCGATCGCCCCGATGGCGATGGCCAGCAGGGTCAGGCTCGCCAGCCACGGGGCCAGTTCCGAGGTGAACGCGGTGGTCGGGTTGTCAGAGACCGCGGGACCGATGGTCACCGACGCCGCACCCACCGTCTGAAGCAGCATGCATGACACGAACAGCCCTGCGGCAGCGAAGAACCCGGTGCGCGGTCCGGCCTGGGACCGCGGCAGGTACCGGGTGTAGTCGGCGGCGTACGGCGCCCAGCCCGCGACATAACCGAAAGCGGTGCCCACGGTCAGCAGAAAGCCGCCCATGCCGCCGACACCGCCGCTGACCGCGGGAGCGCCGAGATCCGCCTTGGTCAGGATCACCACCGAGGTGATCGCGAAGATGACCGCGAGCACCGGGAAGGCCCACCGCTCGAACGCCTGAACCAGGTTGTGCCCGAACACCGCCAGCGCGGTCTGCACCACGACGACGAGCACCAGCGCCAGCACCGGCGCGATGCCGAACAGGGTGGACAACGCGAACGCGCCGCTGACGCTGTTGGTGGCGAACCAGCCGATGCCGGCGGTCACCGTCATCAGCAGCGAAGGCACGGCGTTGCCCCGGAAGCCGAAAGCCAGCCGGCCCAGCACCATCTGCGGGACGCCGTGTAGCGGTCCGCGCTTGGACAGGAAATAGTGCGCGAGCGCCCCGAGTCCGGTGCCCAGACCGAGGCCGGCCACGGCCTGCCAGAACGTCATGCCGTACACGGACACCGCCAGCACCCCGAGGAAGATGGTGGCGAATTCCAGGTTCGGCGAGGTCCAGGTCCAGAACAACTGGCTCGGTTTCCCGTGCCGGTCGGCCTCGGCGATGAACTCGTTACCGCCCGGCTCGACAGCTGCGATCCGGTCGCGGTAGGAACCGTCGGTACTGGGCTCGGCCGCTGTCATGCGTACACCGTGGCGTGAACCGTGGCCCAACGCAAGCTGAACGCGGAGATTCGTTGGCGGTCAGTCGGGCTCGGCGACGGATAGCAACTCGCGGGCGCTGGTGACGATGTGGTCGTGGAGCGTAGACCGGCGCACCTCCGGCCCACCCGTCTTGATCGCGTGCAGTAGCGCACGATGCTCTTCGGGGATCGCCGACAGGCTCTCGTGGCGCCTGGCGAGCCGGTGGATCTGCATCCGTATGCGCGGTTGCACACTGGCCCACAGCTGCATCGCGTGTTCCGAGTGAGCGCTCTTGACGATTGTCTCGTGAAACAGCACGTCGAGCTCGTTGAGCAGATCCAGATCGTCAGCCGCCGCGGCGTCGTCCATGAGGGCCACGAGCCGCTGCAGCTCCGCCAGCACAGCCGGATCGACGCTCGCCTTCTCCACCGCGAATTGCTCGATCGACAACCGCACGGGCAGTAACACTCCCAACAGTTCGTCGGCGCTCACCGTCGCCACGAATGCCCCGCGGTTGGGGATGTGATGCACCAAGCCTTCACTTTCCAGTTGCCGCAGTGCTTCGCGGACGGGGCCGGGGCTGGCGCTCAGGTGCGCGGCCAGCACGTCCTGTTTGAGCTGCGCGCCGGGCGCCAGGCTGCCTTTGACGATCTGCTCGCGCAGCCAGTCCGCGATCTGATGCCGCCGCGACGCGGGCAACGGGGCAACTGCGGCCAGTGGTTCCAGCGCCTCCGTCAAGGTCGTTCTCCTTTACACAAGGTCGCCGGGGTTGCCCGGCGTCAATCCTATGCAGCCGCTTGCGCCCGTCCGGCGCAGACATCGGCATCTTCAACTGTTGCGTAGATTACAGATTATAGATAATCTCGAATTTCTCCAAACGAGGCGCAGCGGTCATCCGGCCTCGACCTGAAAACCTTCTGAACAAAGGACATTCATGCGTAGAGCCCTCCGCGCCGTGTTCGTCGCCCTTGCCCTCATCACCGCGATGGTGTTGGCCGGCTGTACGTCGTCGAGTCAGACCGGCACCTCCCAGAGCAGCGTTCTGACCAAGGTGCTGACGTCCAAGAAGCTCACCATCGGGGTCTTCGCGGATGCCCCTCCGTACGGCGTGATGAACAGCTCCGGCGAGTACGAAGGCTTCGACATCGACAAGGCCAGAGCACTCGCCGACTCCCTCGGCGCCACGGTGGAATTCGTCAGCACAACCAACGCCAGCCGAATTCCCATGCTGGAGACCGGAAAAGCCGACGTCGTCATCGCCGCGCTGACCAACCTCGACGAGCGGGCCCAAGTGGTCGCGCTGACCCGGCCGTATGCGTCAGAGGGACAGCTGGTCGTGGTGCCCACGGACAGCCCGATTCGCAGCTATGACGACCTTGCCGGCCGCACCGTCGCCTCGACCCGCGGCAGTGTGCCCGCCACCATCTTGGAAGCCGAATTTCCGCAGGCCAAGCCCAGCCTGTTCGAAGCCGTTGCCGACTCCATCCAGGCCCTGCGCAGCGGAAAGGTGGATGCGCTGATGGAGAGCACGGCGGTGGTTGCCGGCGTCCGCGCGAGCCAGGGCGATGCGGTACGGGTGCTCGATGCTCCCTCACTCGCGCCGTCGTTCGTGTCCTTCGGCATCAAGATGGGCGACCAGCTCTGGCTCAACTACCTGAACAACTTCATCATGAACTACAACATCAGCAAGGCCGCCGATGAGTCCTACAACAGGTGGCTCGGCATGGACGTCCCCGCTCTCATCAAGTAACTCGCTGCATCCCAACATCTTTCAGGACAACACATGCAGCTCTACTACGGGGACCTGATCCCCTATCTCCCGCCACTGCTCAAAGGCCTCGCGGTCAGCATCGGGGTCAGCCTGGTCGCGGCAGTAGCCGGCGGCGCGTTCGGAATCCTGCTCTACACCGGGCGCACCTCCCGAGTGAGTGTCTTCCGGGCCGCGTCGTCGACCTACATCGAGATCATCCGCAACACCCCATTGCTGCTGCAGCTCTACCTCGTCTACTTCGCGCTCCCGCAGGCCGGGGTCAACCTCGACCCGGTCGCGGCGGGCATCCTCGCGCTCAGCATCAACAACGCGGCGTACATGGCCGAGATCTATCGCGCCGGCTTTCAGTCCGTACCCACCGGCCTGCGCGAAGCGGGTGCGGCACTCGGGCTCAGCGCACGTGACACGTTCTGGCGCGTGCTGTTCCCACCCGCGATGCGAAATGTCCTGCCGGCCATCACCAATCAAACCATCCTGCTGTTCCTGGCCTCATCGATCACGTCGGTCGTATCGCTGCCCGATCTGATGCACGTGATGATGGGAATCACCTCGACCACGTTCCGCACCATCGAGGCGTTCACCGTCGGCGGCCTGCTCTACTTCGCGGTCGCGTTCCTCATCGCGAGCCTGTCGCGAATCGTCGAAACCCGGTTCATCAAGTGGAAGGTGGCGTGATGTTCGAAGGACTCGGCACCCAACATCTCTCGTTGATCTGGCAGGGAGCCGTCGTGACTCTCCAGATATGCGCGCTGTCAGTGCTTTTCGGTGGCCTACTCGGAATCGTCATCGGCCTGATGTCGACCGGAACAATCCGCGCCCTGCGATGGGTGGCCGCCCTCTACGTGGCGGTGATCCGCGGCATCCCGGTGTTGCTGATCATCTTCTTCGTCTACTTCGGCATACCGCTGATGGCCCCGGGCAGCAGCCTCTCGGAGTACTGGGCCGGGGTGATCGCGCTGTCGGTGTTCGCGTCGGCCTACATCGGCGAGCTCGTGCGCGGCAGCATCCAGGCGGTCCCCCGCGGACAGTTCGAGGCCGCCGACGCACTCGGGCTGTCCTACGCCCAACGCATGCGCTGGGTCATCCTGCCGCAGGCCGCGCGGGTGATCGTGCCACCCGGTGTCGGTTTCCTGGTGGTCCTGATCAAAGACAGCTCGCTGGTCGCAGTCATCGGTCTCATCGAACTGACCCGCGCGGGCAACGTGGTCAGCTCGCTGACGGCCGATCCGATCACCACCTATCTCATCGTCGGTGCCGGCTATTTCGTCATCTGCTACGCGCTTTCGTCACTGGGCCGCCGGTACGAACAACGGCTCGACGTTCACGTCAAGGCGCCCGAGGTCGGCGACACCCTCACCCTCACCACAGGAGCGAAGAAATGATCGAGGTCGACGGACTACGGCTGAGCTTCGGCGACACCGAAGTGCTGCACGGGGTTTCGTGCCGGGTGGCCGAGCGTGAAGTGGTGTGCATCATCGGCGCCTCGGGCTCGGGCAAGAGCACGCTGCTGCGCTGCATGAACGGTTTGGAACGCCCGTCGCACGGCACGATCGTGATCAACCGACACACGCTCGGCCGCCAGGAGACACCCGCCGACCTGGCCGTGGTACGCCGCGACGTCGGCATGGTGTTCCAGCACTTCAACCTCTTTCCGCACATGACCGTCATCGAGAACATCGTGCTGGCGCCGCGGCGGGTACTGGGTCGCAGCAAGAGCGAGGCCGAGGAGCGGGCCCGCACCCTGCTCGGTCGCGTCGGTCTGGCAGACAAGGCCGATGCCTATCCCGATTCGCTGTCGGGTGGCCAGAAACAACGCGTGGCCATCGCCCGCGCGCTGGCCATGGACCCGAAGATCATGCTGTTCGACGAGCCCACCTCGGCACTGGACCCCGAGATCGTGGGCGAGGTACTGGCGGTGATGAAGGACCTCGCCGCTGACGGGATGACGATGGTCGTGGTGACCCACGAGATGGGCTTCGCCCGCGAGGTGTCCGACCGGGTGATCTTCATGGACAAGGGCACCATCGTCGAAACCGCCAGTCCGACATCGCTGTTCACCAAGCCGCAGGAGACCCGCACCCGGGAGTTCCTCAGCAAGGTGCTCTGAGATGCCGGCATTGGACTTCTTGCTGACCGGCGCCGACATCGTCGACGGGACCGGCGCTCCCCCGCGCCGTGCCGACGTCGGCCTGCGCGGGGACCGCATCGCCTTCGTCGGGTTGTCGCCCGACGTCCGAGCGGTCACCACGCTGGACTGCACCGGCCTGATCATCACGCCCGGCCTGATCGATCCACACAGCCACAGCGACTGGTCGGTGCTGGGCAATCCCGACGCGTTCAGCACCATCCACCAGGGCGTCACCACCGAGGTGGTCGGCAATTGCGGTGTCACCTATGCCCCGATCGGTGAGGACGATGTCGATACGACGGCAGGCGCGCTGCGGGCCATGGGTTACGACGGCCCGGTCGACTGGCGCAGCTTCGGTGACCTCGTACAGCGGGTGCACTCCGGTCCGACCGCCCAGAACCTCATGTGGTTCGTGGGGCACACCGCGATTCGCTCGGCCGCGCGGTCGGCCAAAGACCAACTGCGCGCTCAGATCCGTCTGCTCGAGGAAGCGATGGAGGCGGGTGCGATCGGATTCACCAGCGGACTGGAGTACGGCTCAGGGCGTTTCGCGTCGACCGAGGAACTCGTGACGCTCGCCCGGGCGGCAGGCAGGCGTGACGGCATGTACGCCAGCCACATCCGGAACCGCGACGCCGCTCTCGACACCGCCGTGGACGAGTTCTTCGCCATCGTCGACGGCGGACGGGTGCGGGCACAACTGTCGCATCTGAACGTGCGGCATGGCACCGGCGCCGAATCCGGCGCCTGGGAGCGCGCGGCCGAGCGCGTCGTCACCGAACGGCGGCGCGGAACCGACGTGCTGGCCGATATGACCCCTTACCCGCACGGCATCGGCATGGCCACCGGATTACTGCCCGCATGGTTGGCCGAACGCCCCGGCGCCGAGGCCGCCGCGCTGCTGAAGGACCGCGAAATCCGGGACCGGGTGCGCCGGGACAGCGACCGCTACTGGCGGTTCGTGCACCGCGGCCAGTGGCACCGCGTGCGGCTCGGCGTCAGCCCCAGCCACCCCGACTGGGAAGGCCTGTCCTTCACCGAGATCGCCGAGAAACACGGCGCCGACGAGTGGGACTGCCTGTTCGACGTCCTCAGCGCGGCTGGCGCCGACATGCAAAGCGTGCAACTGATCGGCGACCTTTTCACCGCGGGACATCTCACCGAGGCGATCGCGCACGACCACTTCCTGCTCGGGGTCGACGCATTCACCACGTGCCGGCACGGCGCCCTCGACGGCCGCACCCGAAATCCGCTGTTCTACCACGGACATACGCATTACCTGGCTCATCACGTGCCGGGGGGCACCCTGTCGCTGGAGACGGCCATCCACAAGATGACCGGCATGGTCGCCGAACACTTCGGCATGCGTGACCGTGGTGAACTGCGCGAGGGCGCGTTCGCCGACGTCGTCGTGTTCGATCCGGCGGTCCTCGACCGTACCGATACCTGGACGCTGCCGGCCCGATACGCCGACGCGGCCCGTCACGTCTGGGTGAACGGCGTACCCGTCGTCACCGACGCCACCCACACGGGCCGCAGGCCCGGGCTCATGCTCACCCACCGGCCGTGACAGCACGGCCACATCATCCCGAGGAGTACCAAACCACATGAAGATCACCGACATTCAGACGTGCGGGCTGCGCGGCGCCACCCCGGAGGGCGGCTGGTCCAACGAACTGCGTCCCGACGACGTCGTGCACACCCTGGTCGCCGTCCACACCGACACCGGCCAGGTGGGCATCGGCAGCGCGTTCACGACCGAAGGACTGGTCGCCGCCGCCGTGGATCTGCTTGCGCCGCAATTGATCGGCCAGAGCGCACTCGAGGCCGAGCGGCTGACCGAGACACTGCACCAGAGCGCGTTCTGGATGGGCCGCGGCGGTTCCCTCACCCATGCCACCAGCGCCATCGACATCGCGCTGTGGGACCTGGCCGGCCAGGCGCTCGGTCAACCGGTAGGGCGGCTGCTCGGCGGCCGCTATCGGGAGCGGGTGCGGCCCTATGCCTCGGTGCTCATGGACGAGGCGCCGGTCATGACCGAAAACCTGTCGCAGCTGGCGGATCAAGGCTTCACGGCGTTCAAGATCGGCTGGTGGAAATTCGGCCGCGTGGACCGCGAGACCGACGAGCGGACCGTGGCCGCGGCCCGCGAAGCCGTCGGTAACCACGTGCTGGCCGTCGACGCCGGTGGTTCTGAGGCGTTCTTCCCCGGCGGGTTGTCGTGGGCCAAGCGCACGGCCGACATGCTGGCCGATTACGGCGTGGCATGGTTCGAGGAGGCGCTGGCGCCTGACGACGTCGACGGTTTCGTCGGGTTGAGGCGGCATTCCAAGGTGCCCATCAGTGGCGGCGAGGTGCTGACCCGTCGGCAGACGTTCTTGCCGTTCCTGGACGCGGGGGCCTTCGACATCGTGCAGCCCGACACCACCAAGGGCGGCGGCCTGAGCGAGTCCCGCCGCATCGGCTGGGCCGCGCAGGACCGCGGGGTGCAGCTGATCCCGCACGGCTGGAACACCGCGATCGGGTTGGCCGCCGATCTGCACCTGGCGTCGGCCCTGGCGGCGACCGACTTCGTCGAATACAAGACCGGATCGGCCTACATCGACGAACTCGTCAGCGGCGGATGGGATCTCGACAGCGACGGCATGCTCGCAGTGCCGGACGGGCCAGGGCTCGGCGTCACCCTGGACCGAACCGCGTTGGAGCGCTACGGCACTCGTCCGACGTTCGCCGATGCGCGATGAGTGAGGTGTGCCCGCATCGCCTCGCGGCCCGAGGCGATGCGGGCACACCCGTCAGTCGAACTGGGGCGCCTCCGTGCGCGAGCGCTTGAGCTCCCAGAAATGCGGGTACGACGCGAACGTCACCGACGCATCCCAGAGCTTGCCTGCCTCCTCGCCGCGCGGGATCTTCGACAGCACGGGACCGAAGAACGCGACACCGTTGACGTGGATGGTCGGGGTGCCGACGTCGTCGCCGACGGCGTCCATGCCGGCGTGGTGACTCTTGCGCAGCGCATCGTCGTACTTGTCGCTGGTGGCCGCCTCGGCCAGGTCGGCGGGCAGGCCGACCTCGGCGAGTGACTGCTCGATGACCTGGTCGAGGTCCTTGTTGTCCTGGTTGTGGATCCGGAAGCCCATCGCGGTGTAGAGCGGGCCGAGGATCTCCGGGCCCTTGAGCTGTTCGGCGGCGATGGCCACCCGTACCGGGCCCCACGCCTTCTTCATCAGTTCCTGGTAGTTCTCCGGCAGGTCACGGCCCTCGTTGAGCACGGCGAGGCTCATGACATGGAATTGCACGTCGATGTCGCGCACCTGTTGCACTTCGAGGATCCAGCGCGAGGTGATCCAGCACCACGGGCACAGCGGGTCGAACCAGAATCCGGCGACGTCTTTTTGGGCCATCTACGCGTTCCTCTCGGTGTGGTTCAAGGCACAACTGCGTTCAGCACAACTCTGCACCCACATCGAGATGTTCCCGATCCGGGTAACTATCGCGGCGGTCGGTACGACAAGCATGGTGGCTGGGGTGTTCGGCATGCATGCTGATGTCACGGCAGCGGCACAGGAAACGCATAGTGCGCGAACTTTTACCGAACCGTGTTGTTCCTGTGACCCTGGTCAACCACTGTTGCCAAAGTGAGCAGAGCGCTGCACGGGTTCTGCGTGATAGCTGAGGAGCTTGAATATGGCCGCACGCGCCCTTCTGACGACTGTCGGCACCGTCGCCGTCGCCCTCGCTCTGGCCGCCCCGGCGCAGGCCGACCCGGTGCCGGTCCCGGTTGATCCGACCGACACCTCCTTCCTCAACGCCCTGAACGACGCCGGGGTGGGCTACGGCGACCCCAACGCCGCGGTCCAAATGGGTCAGGACGTCTGCCCGATGCTGGTCGAGCCCGGTAGGGACTTCGCGTCGGTCGCCTCCCAGATGCGCGGCAATGGCGGCATGTCCCCCGAGATGGCCTCGTTCTTCACCGGCATCGCGATCCAGATGTACTGCCCGCAGATGATGTCGTCGATCGGCGACGGTTCGATCCTGAACAGCCTGGGCGCGCTGAACGGACTGGCCGGGATCGCCGGCTTCCCCCAGTAGCCCGGGTCCCGCGGACGTCCAGCCACTAGGTTGGACGGGTGGCACTTCCCAATCTCACTCGCGATCAGGCCGTCGAGCGCGCAGCTCTGGTCACCGTCGACAACTACCACGTCGTCCTCGACCTCACCGACGGCAACGGCAAACCCGGCGAACGCACCTTCCGGTCCACCACGACCGTGAAGTTCGATGCCCTCCCCGGGGCCGACACCTTCATCGACCTGGCGGCCGACACCGTCCGGAGCGCGACGCTCAACGGCACGGCACTGGATGTGTCCGGCTACGACGAATCCACCGGCATCGCGCTGTCCGGCCTGGCCGCGCACAACGTCTTGGTGGTCGACGCCGACTGCCTCTACTCCAACACCGGTGAGGGCCTCCACCGTTTCGTCGATCCCGTCGACAACGAGGTCTACCTGTACTCACAGTTCGAGACCGCCGACGCCAAGCGGATGTTCGCCTGCTTCGACCAGCCCGACCTGAAGGCCACGTTCGACGTTCAGGTCACCGCGCCCTCGCACTGGCAGGTGATCTCCAACGGGGCGACCGTCAGCGCCGAGGCCGACGGGCCGGGCACGGTACACACCTTCGCCACCACCCCGAAGATGAGCACCTACCTTGCCGCGCTGATCGCCGGACCGTATGCGGTGTGGCGGGATTCGTACTCCGACGAACACGGCGAGATCCCGCTCGGCATCTTCTGCCGGGCCTCCCTGTCGGAGTTCATGGACGCCGAGCGGCTGTTCACCGAGACCAAGCAGGGATTCGGCTTCTACCACAAGAACTTCGGCGTGCCCTACGCGTTCGGTAAGTATGACCAGCTGTTCGTGCCCGAGTTCAATGCCGGCGCCATGGAGAATGCCGGCGCGGTGACGTTCCTGGAGGACTACGTCTTCCGGTCCAAGGTGACCCGGGCCTCCTACGAGCGCCGCGCCGAGACCGTGCTGCACGAGATGGCGCACATGTGGTTCGGCGATCTGGTCACCATGCAGTGGTGGGACGACCTGTGGCTCAACGAGTCCTTCGCGACATTCGCGTCGGTGCTGTGCCAGGCCGAGGCCACCGAATACGACACGGCCTGGACCACTTTCGCGAACGTGGAGAAGTCCTGGGCCTACCGGCAGGACCAGTTGCCCTCGACCCACCCGGTCGCCGCGGACATCCCGGACCTGGCCGCCGTCGAGGTCAACTTCGACGGCATCACCTACGCCAAGGGCGCCTCGGTGCTCAAGCAGTTGGTGGCCTACGTCGGCCTCGAGGAGTTCCTGTCCGGGCTGCGCGACTACTTCCGCGACCACGCCTTCGCCAACGCCACGTTCGGCGATCTGCTGGGCGCACTGGAGAAGGCCTCCGGCCGCGACCTGTCCGGCTGGGGCCGGCAGTGGCTCAAGACAACGGGTCTGAACACCCTGCGGGCCGACTTCGACGTCGACGATTCGGGTGCGTTCACCCGGTTCGCCGTCACCCAGTCCGGTGCCGCACCGGGGGCCGGGGAGACCCGGGTGCACCGGCTCGCCATCGGCATCTACGACGACGATGGCTCGGGCAAGCTCGTCCGGGTTCACCGCGAGGAGCTCGACGTCGAAGGACCGATCACGGATGTGCCTGCGCTGGTGGGCATTTCGCGCGGGAAGCTGATCCTGGTCAACGACGACGACCTGACCTACTGCTCGCTCCGGTTGGACCCGGCCTCGCTGTCGACCGTGCTGTCCCGGATCGCCGACATCGCCGATCCGCTCCCCCGCACGCTGGCCTGGTCGGCGGCCTGGGAGATGACCCGCGAGGCCGAGATGAAGGCCCGCGACTTCGTCGCGCTGGTGATGAGCGGGGTGCACGCCGAGACCGAGGTCGGTGTCGCGCAGCGGCTGCTGATGCAGGCCCAGACCGCGCTGAGCTCCTACGCCGATCCCGCCTGGGCCTACGAGATCGGCTGGCCCGCGTTCGGCGACGCACTGCTCGACCGGGCGCGGGAATCGGCTCCGGGTTCCGATCACCAGCTCGCGTTCGTGAACGCGCTGTGCACCTCGGTGCTGTCGGCGAACCACATCGCCGTGCTGTCGACCCTGCTCGACAACGAACCCGCCGCGGTGAACATGGCCGGCCTGGTCATCGACACCGATCTGCGCTGGCGGATCGTCACCGCGCTGGCCCGGGCCGGCGTCGTCGACGCCGACGGACCCGAGACACCGTTCATCGACGCCGAGGCCGAGAACGACCCGACGGCCGCCGGCAAGCGTCAGGCCGCGGCAGCGTCGGCCGCCCGCCCGCAGGACGAGGTCAAGGCCGCGGCCTGGGAACAGGTCATCGAAGACGACACGATCGCCAACATCACCACCCGTGCGATCGTCGGCGGATTCGTCCAGCCCGGTCAGGCCGAACTGCTCACACCGTTCACCACCCAGTACTTCGCGGCCATCTCCGGGGTCTGGGCACGGCGTTCGAGCGAGGTCGCCCAGACCGTCGTGATCGGGCTGTACCCGTCATGGGACATCACCCAGAACGGGCTCGACGCGGCCGACGCGTTCCTGTCCGACCCCGAGGTGCCGCCCGCGTTGCGCCGCCTGGTCGTCGAGGGCCGTGCCGGCGTGGAGCGCTCCCTGCGCGCCCGCGCCTTCGACGTGAGCTGATTGCTGGTTGCCGCTGCCCCGCGAAACCTCAGCCCCGCGAACCTCAGCCCCGCGAGCGACCGTGTCTGTACGGCGACACGCCGTGATTTCTGTACCTACGCGGTCGCTCGCGGGGCAAATACGCTGAGCCGATGGCGGTCAGTCGAACCCGCGCGGCACGGGCCGCCCGCAAACGCAAGCGCCGGATGGACCTCGTCGTCCATGACCTCACCGACGAGCAGTGGGAAGCGATCAAGTCCGCCTGGAGCGGCTGCGCCTACTGTGGTACCGTCACGGGTCCGTTCCAGAAGGACTGCGTGATGGCGATCTCGCGGGGCGGGCGCTACACCGTGGACAACGTGGTGCCGGCGTGCGCATCGTGCAACGCCAGCAAGTGCAACTTCGAGGTCAGCACCTGGATGCGGCGCAAGCGGCTGGATGAGCGCGCGTTCCTGACGCGCTATGTGGAGATCCGTCGAGACCTGACGGGCTGATACAGACCCGCAACGACAGCGAGCGACCGCGCAGGTACGACGGACACGGAGTGTCGCCGTACAAACACGGTCGCTCGCGGTGCAAAAAGACTCAGGCGGGAGAAACGCCGGCCGACAGCACACGCACGGCGCTGATCAGACCGTCGATCAAGTTGCCTTCCTTGAAGGAGGCGGCCGCCGCCGAGACGCCCAGCGGGGCAGCCTCTTCGATGCCACGACCCTTGACGTCGGCGCCGTAGACCACCTCGATCGCGTGCTGGTCGGGTGAGACCGCGAGCAGCACCGCATTGTCCGGGGTGGGCACCTTGGCCAGGATCTCGCGCGCCGTGGCCGCGGTGTCCGCGCCCAGCGGGCCGATGTAGACCGCGAAGCGCGCCTTGGCCGCCCGCGAGCCGTACTTCATCGCGTCGTCGAGGACGACGAGATCCATCGTCGGGAACGGGTAGTGCACCGACAGCTCACCGGGCTCGGTGACACCGGAGATCCGGCCGCTGTAGGTCAGGGCGTAGCCATACGGCAGCTCGACATCCTTGGTCGCGGTCGCGATTTCACCACTTGCCACTTGCGCCGCCTCCGATCGTCACGCCGTGCGAATCATGCCCGCCATGCCCGTGATCCTGCGGCTCCTCGGCAGCCCACAGGATGGGCTCGTGGGTCCACGGATCGGACATCTTGTAGGTGGCCGGGTGCGGTCCCTTGCGAGTCAGATAGAACAGCGCCAGGACCACGAACAACAACAGCGGAACCCCTCCGAGGAGGGAATGGGTAAGTGCTGTGCTCACGCGCAAACCGTATCAGCCGCGCTACCCTGACGCGCCGAGAGTGCCCAGCAAGTCGGGCATCACGCCGCGCCCTCCCCGAGATAGCGCACCCAGGCCGGGTCGAGCTCCTTGATCGTCGAGAGCAGCCGCCAGTGCTGTCCTTTCGGCGGCATCGGCACACACCGCAGGCTCCAGCCCAGCTCGGCCAGCAACCGGTCGGCCTTGCGGTGGTTGCACGGCCCACACGCCGCCACGCAGTTCTCCCAGGAATGCTCGCCACCGCGGCTGCGCGGGATCACGTGGTCGACGGTGTCCGCGCGTCCGCCGCAGTAGGCGCAGCGGAACCGATCGCGGTGCATGAGCGCGGCGCGCGTCATCGGGATCCGGGCCCGGTAGGGCACCCGGACAAAGGTGCGCAGCCGGATCACCGACGGCACCACGATGGTGCGGGTGGCCGAGTGGATCACCGGTCCCGACGGGTCGTCGTGCACGACGTCGGCTTTGCCACACATCACCATGATCACCGCGCGCCGCAGCGGCAGCGCGGTCAGCGGTTCGTACGTGGAGTTGAGCAACAGCACCCGGCGACGCCCCCACAGGGACGCGTCGGGCGCGGTGGTGGGTAGTACCTCGACGCTGTGTAGCGGGCGATTGGGCACATGGGGTCCCGATGGGCCGGGAATGTGGCCGGTCCGTCGTATATGGCCTTTTTTGCTGTGCGCCATGGAGCCTCCGAGGAGACAGTCCACCACGGATCCCCGCAATACGCACGAAAATTCTTCGGGTGTTCGCAGGTCAGTCGAATGAACATGAGGTGACCGGACCGCTGTGACCGGCCTCGACGCCCCGTCGCGCGACAATGGACCACAATGAACGACGTGACGCAGGTGCAGCGCTCTTTCTACGACGAAGTCGGCGGCCACGAGACGTTCGCGGCGATCGTGTCGCGGTTCTACCAGTTGGTGCGCGAGGACGAGATCCTGCTGCCGCTGTATCCCGAGGACGACATCGACGGCGCCGAGGAGCGCCTCCGCATGTTTCTGGAGCAGTACTGGGGCGGGCCGCGGACGTACTCCGATCAACGCGGCCACCCTCGGCTGCGGATGCGCCATGCACCGTTCCGGATCGGCTACCTCGAGCGCGATGCCTGGCTGCGCTGCATGCACACCGCGGTCGCCTCGATCGATTCCCAGACCCTCGACGATGCCCACCGTCGTGCGTTGCTGGACTATCTGGAGATGGCCGCGGACTCGATGGTGAACTCGGCGTTCTGACATGCGCCGGTGGTGGGCGGACGCGGTGTTCTACCAGGTCTACCCCCGCTCGTTCGCCGACAGCGACGGCGACGGGGTCGGTGACCTCGACGGGGTCAGCACCGGGCTGGACTACCTCGCCTCGCTCGGGGTCGACGCCCTGTGGCTCAACCCGGTCATGGTCTCGCCGATGGCCGACCACGGCTACGACGTCGCCGACCCGCGCGACGTGGACCCGCTGTTCGGTGGCATCGACGCCCTGGTGCGGCTGCTCGACGCGGCTCACTCCCGCGGTATCCGGGTCACCATGGACCTGGTGCCCAACCACACCAGTTCGGCGCACCCCTGGTTCGTCGAGGCGCTGGCCGATCCGCTCCGCCGCGACCGCTACATCTTCCGCGACGGACGCGGCCCCGGCGGCGCACAACCGCCGAACAACTGGGTGTCGGTGTTCGGCGGTCCGGCGTGGACCCGGGTCACCGAACCCGACGGCACACCGGGCCAGTGGTACCTGCACCTGTTCGACCCGGCCCAGCCCGACCTGAACTGGACCCACCCCGAGGTGTACGAGGACCTCGAGAAGACGCTGCGATTCTGGCTCGATCGCGGGGTCGACGGGTTCCGCATCGACGTGGCGCACGGCATGGCCAAGCCACCGGAACTTCCGGACATGACCGTCACCGACACCGCGCTGCTCCGCAACAGCGAGGACGACCCGCGGTTCGACAACGACAGCGTGCACGACATCCATCGCTTCATCCGCACCGTGCTCGACGACTACCCCGACGCGGTGGCCGTCGGTGAGGTGTGGGTGCACGGCAACGAGCGCTTCGCCAGGTACCTGCGTCCCGATGAGCTGCACCTCGGCTTCAATTTTCGTCTGGTGCAAGCGGATTTCGATGCCGGCGAGGTTCGCGATGCGATCGACAATGCGATGGCCGCCGCCGCGCTGGCCGGGGCGACGCCGACCTGGACTCTGTCGAATCACGACGTGGAACGGGAGGTCACCCGCTACGGCGGCGGCGCCCGGGGGTTGGCGCGGGCCCGGGCCATGGCGCTGGTGATGCTGGCGCTGCCGGGGGCGGTGTTCGTCTACAACGGCGAGGAGCTCGGGCTGCCCAATGTCGCGCTACCCGACGAGGTGCTCCAGGATCCGGTGTGGGAGCGCTCCGGTCACACCGAACGTGGGCGTGACGGCTGCCGGGTGCCGATGCCGTGGTCGGGCGATGCGCCGCCCTTCGGGTTCTCCACCACTGCCGACACCTGGCTGCCGATGCCCTCCGACTGGGCCGCACTGACGGTGCAGCGCCAGCACACCGACCCGCGGTCGACGCTGGAGTTCTACCGCCGGGCCATCCAATTGCGCTCCAGCCGTGCCGAATTCGCCGGTGGCGGGGTCGAATGGCTGGATGTCCCGCCGGGCTGCCTGGCGCTACGGCGCGCAGGTGGCCTGGTGTGTGCGATCAACACCGGTGGCGATCCCGCACCGTTGCCGCCCGGCGAGGTTCTGCTCAGCAGCGGCGAACTCACCGCTGACTCGCTGCCCCCGGACACGGCGGTCTGGCTGGTCTAGCGAGACGGCGCCCGCAAGGCTTCGTCCAGCGTCGCCATCAGCTGGGCCACCGGGCTGCGACCCGATGGCGCAGGCGGATAGCGGCACAGCACGTCGATCAGCACCGGGGTGGCGCGTTGTCGGGCTCGACGCAGCGTGCTGTCGCGGGCCGCCGGACCATCGTTGATCTCGGCGATTCGAGCCGCGTTCGCCGCGGCCCGCAGGATGTGGCCGACCTGATGCCCTTTGGCGATCGGATGAAGGTAGGCCGCCGAGGCGGCGTCTCCGGCCGCCTGTGCGGCCAGGCGCGCGGTTTCGGTGCCGGCCGCGGCGGCGGCCCGGTGCGCGTCGAGTGAGGTGACCCGCTGCAGCTTGGATCTGGATGCGCCGCCGACGAACTCCCAGGCGGCGGCGATGGCTGCCCGCGGCCGGAGGTCGTCGGGACGAGTGCCCTCGAAGACATCGAGGACGTCCTCCGCGGTCTCGGCCACGTAGCGGGCGACGACGCGCAGTTCCTCCATGGTCAACTCGAAGTCGCCCGCGGTCACGGTCAGCCCAGGATCAAGGCGGCACTGTCGCGGCGGCGGTACACCGAACCGAAGCGGGCATCGATCCGCAGCCACGACGGGTGCGCGCGGACCCGCACGATCTCCTGCTCGCTGACCTGATTGCCGGTCTGCGGCAGAAAACCCATGGCGGTCAAGGCGAAAACGCACCGCATCGGGACACCGACGGTCTGCTCGCCGGCGCTGACCGCGATCACTTCCTGGTCCATCAGCGAGGCCGGCGGCCCGTGGGCACTGCCGTGTTCGCGGGCCAGCGCGCCGCCCTGCTGCGCCAGATCGAGCATCACCCGCGCGGGCACGTCGTCGAGATGGACGAACCCATCCTCGGGCGGCAACCCGCCGCGCCAGGCCGAGTCCATCGGGAATCCGGTATCGACGTACGCGTTGTCCGACTGGTCGAGCGCGGCCAGTCCGGCGGCCAGTGCGTCGGCGCCGGCGGACAGGTCCGCCGGACGTAGCCGCGCGTTCACCACCCGGCTGGCCAGCACCTCCAATCCGGTCGCCACCCAGGCGACGACGCCGGCGCCACAACCACGCTCGCGCAAGCGCACCACCGCGGCATCGTCCAATCGCAACGCCCGGTCGACGAACGTCGCGAGGTCCTCACGGTCTTTCGGGTCGTCGATCCACAGGCCGCGCTCGGCGCCGGTCATCGCAGATGGTGCTCCAGGTAGGCGCGCTGATCGGCCGTGAGGCGTTCCAGCCGTTGCTCGGCGATGTGGACCGCGGCCAGTTGGGTCTCCCCGAGCACCGACGGCTTGGAGTCGGGTGCGGCGTTCAGCGAGCGCACCTCATAGCCCATGGTGAAATCCACCGCCCGCACCCGCTTGGACCACATGGTCACCTGCAGCGGTGAGTCCACCAACCTGAGCTGCCCCTTGTAGGAGATGTTGACCTCGGCGATGAGCAGGCCGATGGTGTCGATGGTGGCGCCGAAAGGCTCACGCAGAAACGGTATCCGGGCCTCTTCGAGGATGGTCACCATGGTGGCGTGATTGATGTGCTGGTACATGTCGATGTCCGACCAGCGCACATGCACCGGCGTTGTGAAGCTCACGCAGTTGTTCCCGTTCCGCTCGTTCGTGTCATGCTGCGGATCTGACGCGCCGCCACCGACAGCGTCGCCAGGTCCTGCTCACCATCTTGGTATATCTCGGTCAGCGTGCGGCGGGCGCGGGTCACCCGGGAGCTGTTGGTCAGCTCCCACTCGGCGATCTTCTCCTCACCGGTCTCCTCCGGTTCACCCACCGCGAGCACGTCGAAGCACAGCGCCCGCAGTGAACCGTAGATGTCGTCGCGAATCGCCAACCGCGCCAAGGAATGCCAGCGGTCGTCGCGGCTCAACCGGGACACCGCGGTGAGCAGTCCGTCGGCGCCGAGGCGGTCCATCAGCGCGAAGTACGTGTCGGCCACCTCGGCGGGTTCGCGGTCGACGATGTCGGAGATGTCGATCACGTCGAGCAGGCTGTATTGGTACAGCCCGGTCGCCACAGCGTAGGCCAGCTCGTCGGACACCCCGTGCGACGAGAACTCGCCGGCCTCCTTCTCGACGATGGCCTTGTCGTCACCGCGCAGCCACTGCGGCATGAGCGGGCGCAGCGCCGACACCTTGGCCGCGAACCGGTTGATCTCGGCACCGACCGCCAGCGGCTGCGGGCGGTAGTTGAGCAACCAGCGCCCGGCCCGGTCCACCAGCCGGCGCAGGTCCAGCGTCATCCGGTCAGTGACGAACACCGGCACGCCTTCGTCACCGGCAGCCCGGATGCGGCGCCACACGTCACCGATGCCGAAGATGGCGTCGGTGGCGACGTAGCTGCGTACCGCGTCGACTGGGCCGACCCCGACATCCTCGGTGATGCGGTAGGCGTAGCTGATCCCGCTGGTGTCGACGAGATCGTTGACCAGCATGGTGGTGACGATCTCCCGGCGCAGTTGGTGCGCACGGATCTCGCCGGTGAACTGGTCACGCAGCCGCTCGGGGAAGTACAGCGGCAGCCGGGCCGCGAACACCTCTTGCTCGGGTACGTCGCTGGCCAGGACGTCGGCTTTCAGATTCAGTTTGACGTGAGCCATCAGGGTGGCCAATTCCGGTGAGGTCAAACCGATTCCGGCATCCGTACGGCGCCGGATCTCCTTCTCCGACGGCAACGCCTCCAACTCACGGTTCAGACCCCGGTTCGCCACGAAGTCCTTGATCATCCGCGCGTGCACCGACAGCAGGCCGGGGGCGTTGGCCCGGCTGGTGCCCATCAGGTCGTTCTGGTCCTTGTTGTCGGCCAACACCAGAGCGCCGACCTCGTCGGTCATCGACAGCAACAGATCGGTGCGCTCCCCTGGGCTCACCTTGCCCGCGGTCACCAGCGAATCGATCAGGATCTTGATGTTGACCTCGTGGTCGGAGCAGTCGACACCCGCGGAGTTGTCCAACGCGTCGGTGTTGATCCGGCCGCCGGCCAGGTCGAATTCGATGCGTCCCAGCGAGGTGACGCCCAGGTTGCCGCCCTCGCCGATGACCTTGGCCCGCACCTCGTTTCCGCACACCCGGATCTGGTCGTTGGCGCGGTCACCGACGTCGGACTCGGTCTCGGCCTTGACATAGGTGCCGATGCCGCCGTTCCACAGCAGGTCCACCGGCGCCTTGAGAATCGCCTTCATCAGGGCCGGCGGCGTGAGTTCCTCGATGTCGCCGTCGATCCCGAGCGCGGCGCGGGCCTGGGGGCTGATCGGGATGGACTTCTGCTGACGGCTGTAGACCCCGCCGCCCGCGCTGATCAGCTTGGTGTCGTAATCCTCCCAACTGGACCGCGGCAGCTCGAACAGCCGCTTGCGCTCCACCCAGGACACCGCGGCCTCGGGGTTGGGGTCGAGGAAGATGTGCCGGTGGTCGAACGCGGCGATCAGCCGGATGTGCTTGGACAGCAGCATGCCGTTGCCGAACACGTCGCCGCTCATGTCGCCGACGCCGACGACGGTGAAGTCCTGGCTCTGGGTGTCGACCCCCATCTCCCGGAAGTGCCGCTTCACTGACTCCCAGGCGCCCTTGGCGGTGATCCCCATCGCCTTGTGGTCGTAGCCGATCGAACCGCCCGAGGCGAACGCGTCGCCCAGCCAGAACCCGTAGGACTTGGCCACCTCGTTGGCGATGTCGGAGAACGTGGCGGTGCCCTTGTCGGCGGCGACCACCAGGTAGGCGTCCTCCCCGTCGCGGCGCACCACTTCCGGTGGCGTGACGACGGCCCCGGTCCCCTTGTCGACGTTGTCGGTCACGTCGAGCAGCCCGGAGATGAAGAGTTGGTAGCAGGCGACGCCTTCGGCGCGGGTCGCTTCCCGGTCGGCGGCGGCGTCGCCCGTCGGCTCGGGCGGGCGCTTGACCACGAAGCCACCCTTGGCCCCGACGGGGACGATGACCGCATTCTTCACCGCCTGCGCCTTGACCAGGCCGAGGATCTCGGTGCGGAAGTCCTCGCGGCGGTCCGACCAGCGCAACCCGCCGCGGGCCACGAACCCGAACCGCAGGTGCACCCCCTCCACTCGGGGTGAGTACACGAAGATCTCGAACTTGGGTCGTGGCAGGGGCAGCTCGTTGATCAGGCCGGGATTCAGCTTCATCGCCACCACACCGCGCTGCCGTGCCGAATCCGGCCGCTGCACAAAGAAGTTGGTACGCAGAGTGGCCTGGATCAGGGTCGCGAAGGCACGCAGCACCCGGTCGGTGTCCAGGCTCACCAGGGCGTCGATGTCGGCGGCGACGGCGGCGGCCGCGCCCTGGGCGTCCCGGGTGCCGGCCGTGTCCTCGGACGGGTCGAACAGCGCCTCGAACAGCTGCACCAACGACCGGGTGGTGTGCGGGTTCTCGTTGAGCACCGACTCGATGTGCGACTGGCTGTACGGAAAACCGGCCTGGCGCAGGTACTTCGCGTAGGCCCGCAGGATCACCACCTGCTGCCAGGTCAGGTCGGCGCGCAGCACCAGCTCGTTGAAGCGGTCCACCTCGACCGAGCCGTGCCAGATCGCGGTGACGGCGTCGGCAAAGCGCTGGGCGGTGACCTCGCGGGAGGCCGCGTCGGGCGCGTCGGGGATGCTGCGCTGCCGGGCCACCTTGAACTGGTAGATCCACACCGGCAGACCGTCGGCCCGGCGCACGGTGTAGGGCCGTTCCTCAAGAACCACCACGCCCATCGACTGCAGCATCGGCAGCAGTTCACTCAGCGAGGCGGACTGACCGCCCAGGTACCAGGTGAGCTGGGCGAGGCCGTCGTCCCCGCCCTCGGTGAACACCAGCTTCACCGAATTGTCTTGCAACGCTTCGATGATCGCGATGTCGGCGATGGCATCGGCCGGGGCGACGGCTTGCTTGTAGTCCTCGGGGAACGCGGTGGCGTAGTGCTCGACGGCGGCGGGGCTGAGCGCCGCGTGCGCTGCCGCGCTGGTCATGCGGTCACCCCAGTTGCGGGTGGCCTCGGTCAGCAGATCCTGGATCCGGTTCTCGTTCTCGGTGGAGGTGTCCACGGTGTGCGCGGTCGTACCGTCGGGCAGCCGGACGGTGAAATGAACGACCGCCCAGGGTGATTCGCTGACCCGGGCCGAGTAGTCGATGCTCTCGCCGCCGAGCTCGCGCACCAGGATGTTCTGCATCTCCAATCGGACCGCGGTGGTGTAGCGGTCGCGCGGCAGGTACACCAGGCAGGACACGAAATGGGCGAGCTGGTCGGCACGCAGGAACAGCAGGGTCCGGCGCCGCGACCCCAGATCCACCACGGTCAGCGCCATGTCCAGCAGCTGCTTGGAGCTGAGCGCGAACAGTTCGGGACGCGGGATGGTCTGGACGATGTCGCGCAGCAGCTGGCCGGGGTGGCTCGGGTCGCGGCGCGCCATGGCCAGCGCCTCCTCGACCCGCCGCGAGATCAACGGGATCTCCAGCACGTTGGCGTTCATGGCGGCCACGGTGAACAGGCCGACAAATCGGTGCTCGACGACCCGGGCGCCACTCTCGCGCACGACGACGATGTAGGGGTTCGCGCCGTACCGCACGTAGCTCGGCATCGTGGCCTGTGCCAGCACCATCAGGTCGTCGGCGGCGGTCAGCGGCGGGAGCACGTCCTCGCGAAGCTTGAGCACGCCGAGCCGGCTGGCCGGATCGACCTGCGCCTGCCCGTCGCTGATCGCGCACTGTTGGTAGCCCAGCAGCACGAAGTGCCCGTCGGACAGCCAACGCAGCAGCGCGGCGACATCCCTGCGGTCGGTGGTGGGAAACCGCCCCTCCACGTCGGTGGCCACGTCATTGGCCAGCGCGTGCAGGGCGGCACCCATCGCCGCGGAGTCCAAGCCGATCTGGCGGGCCTCGGCGAGGACACCGGGCAGCAGCCGGACCACCTCGGTGAGGGCGGGCCCGTCGGCGGCCCCGTTCACCGGGACCAGGATCCAGCACTCGTCGACACCGTCGCCTCCGGTGGCCTCGGCGGCCGGCTGGAAGTCCAGCAGCTCGCCGTCGGCATCGCGGCGCACCCGGAAGACCGGGTTCATGATGGCCGGGTAGGCGACGCCATGGCGGTGCAGCAGCACCGTCACCGAGTCCACCAGCATCGCCGCCTGCTCGGTGACGATCTGCAGGGCGGGACCGGCATCGGCATCACCCGGGTACACCGCGACCTTGGTCTCCCCCGGTGCCCGGTGGCTGCCCAACGCGTAGTGGGCGGCCACCGTGCCGTCGGAGACCAGGCGCTCGGCGGGGCCCGCGGCCTGGGGACCGGTCGCGGTGACCCCCGGTGCGTCGGCTTGCGGCGCCCGGTAGGTGGACAGGAACGACACGGCGAGCCGATGGATCGCCTCCGGCGGTGGCTGCCGTCGGTCCTGCTCGCTGATTCCCGGCCCCCGAAGGGCTTCCGGCTTGGCCGTCATACGGATCACTCCTGACTCACGCCCACACACCAGCATCGGTGCGTTAGCTGCGACATTAGTAGTGTCAGCGAACCCACTGCGCCCTTTATCCCGTCACGGGTCAGTCGCGGGTCAGTCTCCGGTGGGTCACCCGGTGCGGACGCGCGGCTTCGGCGCCGAGACGCTGTATCTTGTTCTCCTCGTAGGCACCGAAGTTGCCCTCGAACCAGAACCACTTGGCCTCGTTGTCGTCGTCGCCCTCCCACGCCAGGATGTGCGTGCAGGTGCGGTCCAGGAACCAGCGGTCGTGGCTGATCACCACGGCGCAGCCGGGGAACTGCTCGAGCGCGTTCTCGAGCGAGGACAGCGTCTCGACGTCGAGGTCGTTGGTCGGCTCGTCGAGCAGGATCAGGTTGCCGCCCTCTTTGAGGGTCAGGGCGAGGTTGAGCCGGTTGCGCTCACCACCGGAGAGCACACCGGCGGGCTTCTGCTGATCCGGCCCCTTGAACCCGAACGCCGACACATAGGCCCGCGACGGGATCTCGTTCTGGCCGACCTCGATGTAGTCCAGCTTGTCGGAGACGACCTCCCAGACCGTCTTCTTGGGATCGATGCCGGCGCGGCTCTGGTCGACGTAGGACAGCTTGACCGTGTCGCCGACCTTGACCGTGCCGCTGTCGGGCTGTTCCAGGCCGACGATGGTCTTGAACAGCGTGGTCTTGCCGACGCCGTTGGGGCCGATGACGCCGACGATGCCGTTGCGCGGCAGCGTGAAGGACAGGTCCTTGATCAGCTGGCGGCCTTCGAAGCCCTTGTCCAGGTGTTCGACCTCGACCACCACGTTGCCCAGCCGCGGCGGGGTGGGGATCTGGATCTCCTCGAAGTCGAGCTTCCGCGTCTTCTCGGCCTCGGCGACCATCTCCTCGTACCGGCCGAGGCGGGCCTTGTTCTTGGCCTGACGGGCCTTGGCACCCGAGCGGACCCAGGCCAGCTCGTCCTTCAGCCGCTTCTGCAGCTTCTGGTCCTTCTTGCCCTGGACCTCGAGGCGCTCGGCCTTCTTCTCCAGGTAGGTCGAGTAATTGCCCTCGTAGGGGTAGGCGCGGCCGCGGTCGAGCTCGAGGATCCACTCGGCGACGTTGTCGAGGAAGTACCGGTCGTGGGTGACTGCCAGGATGGCGCCCTTGTAGCTGGCCAGGTGCTGCTCCAGCCACAGCACGCTCTCGGCGTCGAGGTGGTTGGTCGGCTCGTCGAGCAGCAGCAGGTCCGGCTTGCTCAGCAGCAGCTTGCACAGCGCGACCCGGCGGCGCTCACCACCGGACAGGTGGGTCACCGGCTCGTCGGGTGGCGGGCAGCGCAGCGCGTCCATGGCCTGCTCGAGCTGGGAGTCGATGTCCCAGGCGTCGGCCGCGTCCAGTTCCTCCTGCAGATGGCCCATCTCCTCCATGAGCTCATCGGAGTAATCGGTGGCCATCAGCTCGGCGACCTCGTTGTACCGGTTGAGCTTGGCCTTGATCGCCACGCCGTCCTCGACGTTCTCGCGGACGGTCTTGCTCTCGTCGAGGTGCGGCTCCTGCATCAGGATGCCGACACTGGCGCCGGGCGCCAGCAGCGCGTCGCCGTTGTTCGGCTGGTCGATGCCGGCCATGATCTTCAGCACACTCGACTTACCGGCCCCGTTGGGACCGACGACGCCGATCTTCGCGCCGGGCAGGAAGTTCAGGCTGACGTCGTCAAGGATGACCTTGTCGCCGTGCGCCTTGCGGACCTTGCGCATCGTGTAGATGAATTCGGCCATGCCGTGATGTGCCTTTCTGAAACTCTCGGGAATGTCGGATGGGCGCTTGCGCGAAGGGTTGCGTCAAGCCCAACTCACTCGCGCCCATCCTAGGCGTGACCGAATGTGGCTAGGCCGACAGTGGCAGGTCGCCCTCGTCGGGCTCGCTTTCCGCGTCGTCGTCGGCGTCGACGGGTTCGGGCTCGGACACCGGGCCGACCGACGGTTTGGGCAAGGGCGCGACCTTGGCGGTGCAGCGGGCCAGGTCCGGCCCGACCGCGGTGGCCTGCACCTCGAGCGACGACCGGCGCACACCTTCTTTGTCGTCGTATTCGTTGGTGTGGACATGCCCGACCACGATCACGGCATCGCCCTTCATCAGTGAGGCGCTGGTGCCGGTGGCGAGATTTCCCCAGCAGTTGACCGTGACATACAGCGAGTTGCCGTGCTCCCAGTTGCCGTCGGGCGTGCGGCGGCGCGAGTTGCTGGCCACCCGGAACTTGTACAGCTCCCGATCGCCGAACCGCCGCCGGACGGGGTCGGTGATGATGTTGCCCACGATGGTGAACGGGGTCTCGAACATTTCGGTTCCTTTCGCTTCATCCATTCCGGTGGCCGGTGCCGAAGCGTCGGCCGCCTTACGCAGCCATTGACCGTCGGCACCCCGACAGACGGCACCCAGCGGACCCGACGCCACCGCCGGCTGGGGATGAAACGCGGGCTGGGGATAACGCGTCCCCCTGAGAGCTAGCGCGGTTCGGCGTCGCGCCGCGCCATCTCGGCGAGCATCGCGTTGTAGGCCGCCAGGTCGGCGTCGTCGTCGCGATCGGCGGCCCGGTCCAGCCGCTTGGCGGTGCGCTGGTCACTGCGCCGCCACTGGATCAGCAGCGCCAGCATCACGATCACCAGCGGGACCTCTCCGGCCGCCCAGGCGATGCCGCCACCGAGATGCTGGTCCCCCAGTAGATCGGTGTGCCAGGGCAGCTGCAATGACTTGTAGAACGTCTCGCCGAGCACGGTCTGCATGCCCATCATCACCACGCCGAAGAACGCGTGCAGCGGCAGTGAGGCGAACACCATCCCGACCTTGGCCAGATGCGGGATGGGTCTCGGGGTCGGATCGATGCCGATGACGACCCAGTAGAACAGGTAGCCCGACAGCAGGAAGTGCACGTTCATCAGGACATGCGCGGCATGGTTGCTGACCGCGGCGTCGAAGATGCCGCCGAAGTACAGCCCGTAGAACCCGGCGACGAACAGCACGGTCGCGATGATCGGGTTGGTCAGCACCTGCGACACCCGGGAGTGCAACGCCAGCAGCAGCCATTCCCGGGGTCCCGGCGGTGCGCCCCGGCCGGCGGCAGGCAGCGCGCGCAGCGCCAGGGTCACCGGGGCGCCCAGCACCAGCAGCACCGGCACCAGCATCGACAGCAGCATGTGGGCGACCATGTGCATGCTGAACATCGCAGGCATGTAGCGGCCGAGCCCCGACGAGGTGGTGAACAGCAGCACCGCGCAGCCCAGCAGCCACGCGAACGTGCGGCCCACCGGCCAGGCGTCGCCACGGCGCCGCAGCCGGTACACCGCTGCCAGGTACAGCACCGCACCCGCGATCGCCGCGGTCCCGAGCAGCAGGTCGAACCGCCAGTCGAACAACACCCGGGCCACCGTCGGCGGACCGGCGAAGTCGTAACCGATCGCTACCTCGGTCGCGCTGGGGATCCGCGGCTCGGGCGGCGGTGGGGTGCGGCCCAGCCCGACGGCGACACCGAACGTGACGCCGAACAGCGCGGCCTCGGTCAGGGCCAACCGGATCAACGGTGCGCGCGCACCGGGATCGGCGGCCAGGGCAGTCAGGCTGACCCGGCGTTGTCGCCAGCCCAGCACACCCAGCAGCACCAGGGCGACGACCTTGACCACCAGCAACCAGCCGTAGGTGGTGTGCACCAGATCGGCCGGCTTGATCCGCACCAGCGCGTTGAGCACGCCGCTGATCGCCATCGCCACGAAGCACCACAGGGCCAGTGCCGAGAATCGGCGCGCGGCCAGCGCGGTGTCGGACCCGTCGGACCCGCCCCGCAGTGCGTGGGCCAGCAGCGCGAGCAGCCCGCCGGCCCACAGCGCGCCGGCCACCAGGTGGGCGAACAAGCTGTTGGTGGCCAGGTCGTGAGCGCCACCGGATGAGGAGTGTCCGGTGAGAACCAGCGGCATCAAGGTGAGCAGCGACCCGGCCAGCAGCACCGGCGTCCAGCCCCACCGCAGGACCGGCAGGCTGGCGATGGTGACGGCAGCGGCCAGGATCGCTGTCCAGCGCCAGGCGACGGCGATGTCCACGAGACCGGCCGCCGACCACACGTCCGCGGGTGCCAGATGGTCGAGCAGCGGCTGCCCCGACACGTCTGAGACGGTCAACGGGACCAGCAGCGCCGCGCAGACCGTCCAGACGCCCGACGCCGCCGATCCCAGCCGCAGCGCGCGGTAGCCGGCCACGTCGAGCACGCCGTTGGTCTGCGGTGCCGTGAGGAACGCCGCGAACAGGAAGGCCCCGACCGCGACGACGGCGGCGATCTCCCCCGCGGCCCGCACGAACGGCAGGCCGTAGGTGGTGACCGGGCCCGGATCGGGCAGGCCCGTGGCGGTCAGGGCATCGGCCAGCGACAGCGCGCCGATGCCTGCGGCGACCGCCCCGGCCAACAGGCCGACACCGACCAGCACGGGCCACACCGTGCTGGTGCGCACGCCGGATGTGGTCGCCTGGCCGGGTGAAGTCATGGTCCAAGGGTATGGCGTGGGCCTCGCCACACCCTCCCCGCCAGGCGAAATCCGTCTCTGCCTCAATCCACGGGGTCGCGCTCGGTCCGTCGCTGCTTCTCGCGGAAGTAGAACTGCTCCCGCGCGATCTCGTCGACCTTGTCCATGTCGGCGACGATCCCGCGCAGCTCGTCGCGGAACGCGTTACGACGGGCCTTCAGATCGGGGCCATTGGACAGCAGGTTCTGATCGGCCGCGACCTGCCGCGCGGTGGCGAACAACAGCGCCGAGACCGACTCGTTGCTGCCCACCCGGCCCTGCGCGACGTACTGACGCCCGACACCCAGCGCCCGCTTGGTCAGATCCCGTTCGCCGATCTCCGGCGGCGCGTCGCGCAGCACGTCGGCGACGATCCCGTAGGCCTCGAAGAACGGCCGCAACATGGCACCCACCAACAGCGGTTGTTTGCCCCGCAGCATCTGGTAGATCGCCTCGCCGCCGGCGGAGACCTTTTCCTCCCAGTTGTCCAGCCACGACATCTCTTCGGCGACGTTGTCGCGGAAGGCCGCCGAATCGGCGAAATAGAAATCGAACTTGAGCAGGTCGCGCAGCCGCATCACCTGATCCCAGAACGCCTGCAGCGGATCGCCGGTGGCACGGGCGGCATGGGCCAGCGCCAGCTCGACGATCGAGGTCTCCTGGAAGGCGTGGATCAGCGAGTTGCGGTAGAACGCGGCCTCCAGTTCGTCCTCGGGCGCGATCCGCCACACCGGCTCACGTCCGCTGTCGACCAGGGTCACCGGGTGTCCGCCGGAGAGGGCGTCGACGGCCGAGCGCACTCCTTCGGCGGTCCGCAGCCGCAGCGCGCTGTTGGTCATCGGGGTGTTCTTGCGTTCCAGGTAATCGAGCGAGTCCTGGAGGGTGTGGTGCAGTTGGTCGAGAGTCAGGGCCACGCCCCGGGCACCGAGCAGCAGCGCCGAAACCAGGTTGGTCGCGTTGACCGGGGTGACCCGCAGGATCCGCCAGGCCACCTCGAACGCCATCTTCTGCATCGCCAGGCGTTTGGCCGCCTCGTCGTGGGCCATCTCTCCGCCCGGCTCCCCCAGATGCTCGCGCATCGAAACCGCTTCGGGGAAGCGGACATAGATCTTGCCGTAGTTGCGCTCGCCCTGCGCCTTGATGAAGTTGTACAGCCAGCTCAGACCCTCGGGCGTCTTCTCGCCGCCGCGGGCATATGCCGCGTACTCCGCGGTCTCGTGCAGCTGGTCGAAACTTATCGACACCGGCTGCAGCAGGATGTCGTCGCTGCGGCCGTCGAGGTAGGCGTTCGCCACGTAGGCGAGCAGTCCGAGCTTGGGCGGCAACATCTTTCCGGTGCGCGACCGGGTGCCCTCGATCGACCAGTTCAGGTTGAACCGCTTCTCCACGATGTAACCGACGTACTGCCGCAGCACGTACTTGTACAGCGGGTCGTCCAGTTTGCGACGCAGGAAGATGACGCCGGAATGCCGGAACAGCGGGCCCATCAGACCGAACGAAAGGTTGATCCCGGCGAAGGTGTACACCGGCGGAAGCCGGTTCTCCTGCATGGCCACCGGCACGATGACACCGTCGAGGTAGGACCGGTGGGAGAACAGCAGCACCGCCGGATGTTGTTCCAGGGCATGACGCATCGACTCGATCTCGGCGCGGTCGTAGTCGATGCGGGGATCGAAGCCGCGGCTGAAGATGGCCCGGCCCAGGGTCGGGATCAGATCTACCGAGAACCGGCTCCACCCGGTGGAGAGCTCGTCGAGCATCTCACCGGCCTGCTCCACCGTCGCCCCGGGAATCTGTTCCAGGCCCTGGCGGAAGCGGGCCGAGTCGAGCATCTCCGGTTTGACCAGCCGCGGAGATTTGTATTCGGGGCCAAGTAACCGAAGCTCGACCCGCTCGATGGCCAGCACCGCCCTGCGCAGCACGAAACGTGCGAATTCCCTTGGGTTTTCCGCGACGGTCGTCTCACTCCACTGCTTGCGCAGCTCGGATACCTTGGCTGGTTCGCCGGCCACCACCCGGGCCCGGGCCGGGTCCTTACGCAGGATGCGCCGCTGCAGCATCTCCGGTGGCCGGTAGGTGTCGCGGCCCGAGATCAACCCGACCACCTTCAGCCGCGTCGGCAGCCCGGCGGGCACCCAGAACACCCGGACCGGAACCACCAGGCGATCCTCATCGGCTTCCAGTTCCTCGACCAGCCGGGCCACCACCCCGGGTGCCGGTTCGTCGGCCGCGGGCAACTGCAGCACTTCGACCGTGGAGTCCGGATGCTCGCGCCGCTGCGCCTTGAGCCAGTCGTTGAGCAGTTCGAGTTCGGCCGGCGACGAGACCGATGCCAGCACCAGTGCGTCGTCGGTGGTGCTGAAGCTGGCGAAATCGTCGACTGCCGAGGTCACGGCCGACCCTTGGTGGTCGACCGGGAGGTTGCGGTATCCGGCTTGGGCGCAGCCTTTTTCGCGGGCACCTTCTTCGTGGCGCGGCTCGGCGCGGTCTTCTTCGCCGGGGCCTTCTTGGCCGGTGCCCCCTTCTCGGCCGCTGCGGCACGGGCCGCGATGTCGACCGTGGGCAGCTCGTCCTGCGGCCAGGATTTCAGCGTGTCCAGGTAGAGCTGGCGGACGGCGGCGATGCGCTCGGTCAGGTTCTCGACGGTCCAATCGTCCACCGGGATGGGTGGATAGACCGCGACGTCCACGGTGCCGGGGTTGAATGTGCTGGAATCGCGGTGCGCGATCACCTCGGCATTGCGGATCACGATCGGCACGATCGGGATGCCCGCGGCCATGGCGATGCGGAACGGGCCCTTCTTGAACGGCCCCACCGCGGTGGTGTCGAGCCGGGTGCCCTCGGGGGCGATCAGGATCGACAATCCCTTGCGGGCCAGCTCTTCCACCCGGTGCAGGCTCTCGACGGCCTTCTCCGGATCGTCGCGATCGATGAACGCCGCGTCCATGACCTTGCCCAGCGGACCCATCAGCGGGTTGCGCTCGAGCTCCTTCTTCCCGACGCCGGTGAAGTCGACACCGACCAACCGGCCCGCGATCATCGGGTCGGCCTGATTGCGGTGATTGAAGATGAACACCGCGGGACGTTGCGCGGTCAGGTTTTCCTCGCCGAGGACGTTGAGCTCGATGCCGGTCGTGAGCATGAGCAGCTTGCTCCAGTTGGAGGTGAAGAAGTTGACCCCCACGCGCTTGTTACGGGTGAGCAACCCGAGTCCGATCGCACCGGCCGCGACGGTCGGGATGGTGGCCAGGCTGGCCAGGGTGCGCAGTTGCGCGACCGGACTGCTGCCGCTGCGACTGCTGAACTTCAGGACCGGCCAGCCACGTTTGGCCGCCACCGCGGCGAGTTTCCCGGCCGGGTTCGTCGGCCGCGGGTTGCCCACCAGATACATCAGGGCGACGTCCTCGTCGCCGTCGGCGTAGAAGTAGCTCTTGGCGAGATCGACGCCGTTGGCCGCCGAGAAGTTCTGCACCGCACGGGCTTTGCCGGCCCCCCATATCACGGGCGTGACGACTTCCCCGGTGATCAGGCCGTCCTCATCGGTCTCGAACTTGTTGCACAGCACGTTGTCGATGCCCAGGAACCGGGCCACCGGCTCCACCTGGACAGTCAGCGCCGAGGAGCTCAGCACCACGGTGTGGCCGCGCTCCATGTGAGCGCGCACCATGGCACGCATCTCCGGGTACATGCGGCCCTGCACGTGCTGGACGAACAGGCGCTCGCCCAGCTCATCGAGATCGCTGAGCGAGTTGCCGCGCAGCATCCGGGCACCCTTGCCGATGAGATCCTCGAACTCCGAGCGCCCCAACTGGTGGTTGAGCCCGGCCTGCACCATCCCGATGAACTCGCCGACACCCATCTGGCCGCGGCGCAACCGCTCGCGCGTCATGATCACCCCGGTGAAGCCGGCGACCAGGGTGCCGTCCAGGTCGAAGAACGCGCCGACCTCCGGCCCCTCCGGGCTGCCCTCGATCTCGGCGAGAGTCCCCGGCAATCGCATCGGCTTGGCGTTGGTCTGCCCTGAACTCACTGCGGGACACCCCCGTTCGCTACCGAGTCGTCGAGTGTGAACGAGGCGGGCGCCGCGCGACCGTCGCCGCCGAGCGCCAGCACCTCGTCGAAGCCGGCCAGCAGGCACCGGGCGAACAGTGGTCCGTCTGTGATGGCCGCCCTGTCGTAGCGGGCCGTGATGGTGATGTAGCCACCGCGGGAGATGAGCACCACCATCATCGCCACTCCGGGCAGCGGGCCGATTCCGTAGTGCCGCAGGATCTTCGCCCCGGCGATGTACGTGTCGCCGGGAAACACCGGCACATTGCTGGCCTGCACATCGGAGTTCACGACCGACCCGGCCATCGATTCGAGGAACGTGTCGGGCAGCAGGCTGAGCACCGGCGCGATCAGGCCGACGACGTCGATGGCGCGCTCTTCCCGCCTGCTGGTCATCTGCGAACGCACGGCCCTGATCCGGGTCTCCGCATCGGCGATGCCGACCGGTGCGGCCAGATTCACCCCGGCGAAGCGGTTTCCACCGGCCGGGTCGTCCTCGGAACGCAGGTTGACCGGCACCGCCATCGGCAGGTTCTGGATCGGGATTCCCATGGCGTCGTGATAGAGCCGGAGCGCACCGCACAGACCGGCGAGGTAGGCGTCGTTGATCGAGCCACCGGCGGCCTTGGCCGCCCGGTGCAGGTCACCGAACGGCATGTCGATCGCCTCGGTGCGGGTGGACAGGCTGCGCCGGCGCAGCAGCGGCGACGAATCGGCGGCCGGACCCATCACCCGGGCGCCGGACATCGCGTAGTCGACCGCGCCGCTGACCGCGGACACCGGATCCCGCACGACCTTTGTCGCCGCGCGCGCCGCCGAACCGAGCGCGCCGAGCACACCGCCGGCGATGGAGCCGGGCAGCCGGTTGATGCCCTGGCGCATCAGGTCATTCGGGGACAGGTCCTGCGGGATGGGCACCGGAGGAGTCGGGGTGGGTTCCGGATCGCGTTCCAGGTCGTAGATGCTGGCGAACATCTCCACGAGCCCGACCCCGTCGGTCACCGCGTGGCTCAGATGCAGGATCGTGGCGGCCTTGCCGTCGGCAAGACCATCGACCAGGGTGGCGCTCCACAGCGGGCGGGTGATGTCCATCGGCGATTGCAGGGCCACCTCGGCCAGATCGAATACGTCGCGCAGCGTGCCGGGCTCGGCCACCCGCATCCGCCGCACGTGATAGTCCAGGTTGAAATCCGGGTCGACGACCCACCGCGGCGCCGCGGTCGGCAAGGTCGGCATCACCACCTTCTGCCGCAGCCGAAGAACCTTGCGCGACGCGTTCTCCATCTTGGTGCGGAACCGCTCCCAGTCGGGCGCGGTGTCGAGGATCTCGACGCCCATGATCCCGGACCGGGTGCGCGGGTTCGCCTCCCCGCGATGCAGCAGCTGATCGACTGCGCTCAGTTCTTCGGGCAGTCCGGCCGCATCCAACTCCGGCACGTCGCTCATAGCGTGGTCCCTCTCCCCTCCCCTGGCCACCAAGTGCAGCGTCCACGCTAGTCCGCCACCGGTGGCCGCGTAGGGCTTTGCCGGGCGTCCGACGCGCGTCACCGCCCCTTCACGCCGAGGCACGGGTTTCGTCGGTCGGTGGGAGGTGTTTGTCCGGTAGGTCGCGAAACGAGGCGGCCGCCAAAATCCGTTTCTGCTGACCGTTCTTGGTCGGCGTGATCCGGAGATTGACGGAGACGCCGTGATCGGTGGGCCGGATGTAGTAGCACTCGTCGGTGTCCGGGCAGTAGATGCAGATGACGTCGATCGCGTCCTTGTCCATGGGCGTGCTGTGCGTGCCATGGCGATCGGCCCAGGTGGACCGGAGGTTGAGTCTGACCGCTCCCGCTTGTGCCGACCGGTACTTCACCTGAATGCGGTGGAAGGTGCCCGCCGCGTACGCCACAAGGTCGAACGGCGCATGCTCGGTCGCGGGGAACAGCACGTAAAAACCTTTGCCAACCAGATCGGCATGCGCTTTGGCGACGCCGAGGTCGCCTTTGTCTTTGGTGTGATGTCGACCCACTGACTCGCTCGTTTCATCGGTTGCGGTTCGAGCAGCCCACGTGGTGCATATCCGTTTCGGTAACGACACCCACGCGGTGTAAATTGTGGTGGTCCGACTTGCCCCCGTGGCGCAACGGATAGCGCATCCGGTTTCTACCCGGTAGGTTGCAGGTTCGAATCCTGTCGGGGGTGCCATCCCTCGGTCGTTTGACGTCTGCTTCTCGTTCGTAAGCGCACCGTACCCCGCACATCCGACAACGCCATGTCGGTCGAGTGCTCGTTCAATACAAAAGGTGAGCCTGAATCTCACTTGGCTCGTCTGATCCGCAGACGCGCTCGGCAGCACACTCGTTTCGACGTTGGCCTCGCCGGCGTGCCCGCTCGGCGAAAGCGTCAAGCGCAGCAAGAACTTCAGGTGACCGGCCGTACTCGATTACGCGGTCGATTGGTTGTCTCGACGAGGATTCCCGCCTCGGTGAGTGAGTTGAGGTAGCGGTGCGCGTTGGTGGATTCGATGCCCAGCTCTTGCGCCAAGAGCACAAGCGTTCACCCCTAGAACCGCTCTCCATCCGTATGATGTCGGCTGATGGTCGACCCCTGTGTGGGTTGATCCTTGACGCGGCGCGCAGCGCAATCTCCACCAGCGGAAGATTGACGTGCATTAGTGTCCCGATTGTCCTGGTAACCGACGCTTCGGAGGCGACATGAGCACCTATCGGACGATCCTTGTCGGGACCGACGGCTCCGACTCATCGCTGCGCGCGGTCCACCGCGCCGGCGAGATCGCCGCGCAGGAGAACGCGAAGCTGATCGTCGCGAGCGCTCATCAGCCTGTGGCCGAGAAGGGTGGCTGGTCGCGCCCACCGTCGCCCGATCATGTGGTCGATACCCGCGCTGCGGACAGCCTCAAGAGCGAGGGCTACCGGATGCACGGCGCGGCCCCGGTCTACGAGATCCTCCAGGTGGCGCGCGACCGCGCGAAGGCCGCCGGTGCCTCGGACATCGTCGAGCGTGCGGTCGAAGGTGCCCCGGTCGACGCTCTGGTGAAACTTGCCAAAGAGGTCGATGCAGATCTGATCGTCGTCGGCGACATCGGGCTGGACTCGGTCGCCGGGCGCCTGTTGGGCTCGGTGCCTGCCACCATCGCCCGGCGCGTGAAGATCGACATCCTCATCGTCCACACCGCGGATTAGATCGGCACCCACATCAGCGCACCGTCGTCGGAGATGACGGTGCCTGCCGCCGGGGCGGCGAAATGGGTGCCGAACAGGACGGCCTGATCGTCGACGACGCGCTTCAGCAGGTGTTCACGCGTCACCGCGGCCGCCGCCGGATCCTCGTCGGGGAGGGCCTGGGCTTCCGGGTGCGTGATCTGGATCGGGTGATGGATGACGTCGCCACTGATCACCGCTGTCTCGCCGGCGGATTCGAGCCATACCGCGGTGTGCCCCGGCGTGTGGCCGGGCGTGGCGATCAACCGGATCTCGTCGGTGATCGCATGGTCCATCTCGGTCAGCCGCAGAACATCATGTGCGGCAAGCGGTTCGACGGTCTCGGCGGCGGCGCGGTTCGGCGCCGAGGACCGGCGCCACGCGTCGTACTCGTCGGCGGTCAGCAGATAGGTCGCATTGGGATAGGTGGGCACCCAGTCCCCGTCGCGCCGGGTGGTGTTGCGCCCGGCATGGTCGAGGTGAAGATGGGTGCAGACGACGGTGGTCACGTCCGCCGCGGTGAATCCGGCCGCCGCCAAGGACCGGCCGAACTGATCGGGGTCCATGGGGATCTGGTAGGGCAGGTCGTGGCCCTCCCCGAAACAGCAGTCGACCACCACGAGTTGGTCACCGGATTCGATGAGCAACGACTGGATGGCCACCAACAGATTGCCGGCGTCGTCGACGTAGTGCGGGCGCAGCCAGTGCGGCAGCTCGGCCGGCAAGCCCCGAAACAACCGGTCCGGCCTGGTCGGCACCACCGTCTCCAGGACGGCGTGCACGGTCAGGCCGCCGATGGTCCACTTCTGCATGGCTCACCGTATGAGACAAATCATTTGGATACAAGCATCCCGTAGGCCGCAAGCGATCTGGCAGACTCGATGCGTGGCACAGCCCAGCGTCCGGTTCCAGCGACTTGCCGAGCAGGTTGCCGACCAGTTGCGGCGCCGGATCCTCACCGGCGAGCTCGCCGACGGCACGATCCTGCCCAAGGAGGACGAACTCCTCGCCGAGTATCCCGTCAGCAAGCCGTCTCTGCGGGAGGCGATGCGCATCCTCGAAGCCGAAGGGCTGTTGACGGTGCGTCGCGGCAAGCTCGGGGGCTCGGTGGTGCACCGGCCTGACTCCGCAAACCTGGCCTACACCATGGGGCTCGTCCTGGGCGCGGGCCGGGTCGGCCTCGCCGACGTGGGCACCGCCCTGCTGCAGGTCGAGCCGGCGTGCGCGGCCCTCTGCGCGCAACGATCCGACCGGAAGCGCACGGTCGTGCCGATTCTTCGTAAATTGCACCAGGAATCGGTCGATGCCGTGTCGGATCTCCTGGCCGCCACCTCGGCGAGCCGGCGTTACCACGAGGCGCTGGTGCGCCATTGCGGCAACGAGACGATGATCATTCTGGCGGGCGCGCTCGAGGCGTTGTGGTCCGCGCACGAGCAAAACTGGTCGGTGCAGGTGACGGACCACTCGACCGTGCCGGTCGAGGAGCGCCGGGCGGTACTGGAAGACCACCGGCAGGTGATCGACGCGATCGATGTCGGGGATGCGCAGCGGGCCCGCGATCTGGCGGCGGCGCACCTGGTCAATGCCCAGCAGTACCCGGGTGTGGACGGGACGGTGGATCCGGCGCTGGTGCGCACCTGGGCCCAGTCCGCCCCGCGACGTCCATGACACCGAGGCGGTGTCGAACCACCGTTGACATGGATCCTTATTTTCATATGATTTGGTCATGAAGGTGGGCGACGCCGCCGTTGACGCTGCCGACGCAGCCCTCTATCGCTCGGCGGGATGGTGGTCGGACCGCACGCTGTCGCAGACCGTGCGCGAACACGCCCTCACCCAGCCCGACAAACCGGCCTATGTCGATCACCCGGCCGAAACCCTGACCTGGCGCGAATTCGACCGTTTCGCAACCTCTCTCGCCGCTCAACTCGCCGGCCTCGGCGTGGCTCGCGGTGACCACGTCGCGGTGTGGCACGGGGACACCGCGGCCATCCACGCGCTGTTCGTCGCCATCGAACGCTGCGGTGCGGTCGTGGTCGGCATCGGCGCCCGTGCCGGGACCCGCGAGGCCACCCAGATCCTTCGGACCACCCGGCCGCGCCTGCTGGTCAGTGACCCGGCGCGACAACAACTCGCGAAGTCCGCCGCCGCCGACGTGGCATCGGCGATCAGCACGGTGGTCCTCGACGGTGCGGCCCTGGACACCGACACCCCGCGGCGCTCACCGGACGACGGGGCACCCCTCGGCCCCGACGACGTGTTCCTGATCAACTCGACCTCGGGCACCACGGGCCTGCCGAAATGTGTTGTGCACACCCAGAACCGCTGGCATTACTTCCATCAGCAGGCGGTCGCCAACGGTGCGCTGAGCACCGACGACATCTTCCTGCCGGTCATTCCGGCCCCGTTCGGGTTCGGAATCTGGACCGCCCACACCACCCCGATCCATCTCGGTGCCACCACGGTGCTGCTGGAGCGGTTCGACGCAGCGGCCGCGTGCGAGGCGATCGCGCGCCACCAGGTGACGGTGTTGTGTTGTGTCAGTACCCAACTGATGATGATCATGGCCGACCAGGCATCACGCGGCAACGATCTCAGCTCACTGCGCGTGGTCTTCACCGGCGGCGAGGCACTGCCGTATCAGCGGGCCGCCGACTTCGAGGACCTCACCGGCGCCACGATCCTGCAGTTCTACGGCTCGAACGAAACCGGACTGCTCAGCGGGACGACGCTGCGGGATACCCGGGACCGCAGACTGCGGACCGCCGGGCGACTGGTCCCGGAGATGGCGGTGCGCCTGTTCGACGGCGATGACGACGTGACCTCGACCGGGCGCGGACAACCGGCCTGCCGCGGACCGGCCACCAGCCTGGGCTACCTCGGCGGTGTGGACCACGACAAGCTCTACACGCCCGACGGCTGGATGCGGATGGGCGACATCTGCGAGGTCGACGGCGAGGGCTACCTGTCGGTCACCGGGCGTACCTCCGACTTCATCCTCCGGGGCGGCAAGAACATCAGCGCGGTCGAGGTCGAGGACGCCGTGACGACCCATCCCGCGGTGGCCGTGGCGGCCGCCGTGGCGATGCCCGACCCGGTGTTCGGCGAGAAGGTCTGTGTCTACGTAGAACCGGTGCCATCCGTGGCCCCGACCAGCGGACAGCCGTTCGACCTGCCGGTGCTGGTCGATCACCTGCTGGCCCACGGGGTGTCGAAGGAGCTGCTGCCCGAGCGGCTCATCGTTCTCGACGAGCTGCCCCGGTCATCGGGCGGCAAGGTCGCCAAAGGCCAACTCCGTGAAGATATCCGGACGCGGTTGGGAGACGGTTATGAACGTCGGTGAGATGCGTCAGGGCGGGCTGAAGGTCTGGGCGCCGTCGGTCACCCCGCCGATCGGAGTCGATCTGACCGAGGAACAGGCGCTGGCCGTGGCGTTCCGGCACCTGGCCTCCATCGGATTCGCCGAGAACATGGCCGGCCACATCACCTGGCAGCCCGAGGGCCGCACCGACATGTTGGTCAACCCATGGGGACTGTGGTGGCAGGAGCTCACCGGCTCCGACATCTGCGTCGTCGACGAGAACGCACGCGTGGTGAGTGGCCGCTGGGATGTCACCCCGGCCATCCACATTCACACCGAGCTCCATCGGGTGCGTGACGACGCCCGCGTCGTCATCCACAATCACCCCTACTACGTCAGCCTCATCGCGGCCCTGGGCAAGCTGCCCGATCTGGTTCACCAGACGGGATCCCTGTTCCTCGACGACATGTGCTTCGTCGAAACCTACGACGGTGAGGTCGATTCGGCGCCGCGGGCCCGCGAGCTCGCCGCCCGGATCGGCACGGCGAATCTCACCATCCTGGCCAACCACGGCGTCATCGTCACCGGGGGCACCGTGGCCGAGGCCGTGTACCGGGCCGCCTCGATCGACCGCGTATGCCAGCTCGCGTACCAAGTGATGCTGACCGGCCGGGAGCCGACGGCGATGAACCGCTCCGACATGTACGGGATGCAGTCCTCACTCATCGAACGGGCAGCCGACGTGTACTGGGCCGGTGCCGCCCGGATGACCATCAAGACCGGACCCGACGTCCTGAACTGACCGATCACCCCGGATCCACAAGGAGACGACGCCCATGAAGTCCATCGACGAGCTCGCCGCGAATCTCGACTTCACCACCGCGCAGAAGGGGTCGCAACGCTCGGTCACGTTCCTGCCCGAACCCGAACGGGCCGAACGTCTCTACACCGTGATATCGGTCGACGACCACATCGTGGAGCCGCCCGACACCTTCACCGACCGGGTTCCGCGCAAGTTCGCCGACCGGGCACCGAAAGTAGTCGACACCGAGGGCGGGGGTCAGACCTGGATGTACGACGGGCAGTCCCTGCCCAATGTCGGATTCAACGCGGTGGTCGGACGGCCGGTCACGGAGTACGGCTTCGAGCCGGCGCGGTTCGACGAAATGCGGCGCGGCGCCTGGGACATTCACGAACGCGTCAAGGACATGGACCTCAACGGCGTGTACGCGTCGCTCAACTTTCCGTCGTTCCTCCCCGGATTCGCCGGCCAGCGGCTGCAACAGGTGACCAAGGACCGGGAGCTGGCCATGGCGGCGGTGCGCGCCTGGAACGACTGGCATCTCGAGGCGTGGGCCGGGGCCTATCCCGACCGGATCATCCCCTGCCAGCTGCCGTGGCTGCTCGACCCCGAGGTCGGGGCCCAGATGATCTACGAGAACGCCGAACGCGGTTTCCACGCCGTGACATTCAGTGAGAATCCCGCCATGCTCGGCCTGCCGACCATCCACTCCGGGTACTGGGAACCGATGATGGCGGCCTGCGCCGAGACCGGCACGGTGGTCAACCTGCACATCGGCTCCTCCGGCTCGGCGCCGTCCACCACCGACGACGCACCGCCGGACGTGCAGGGCGTGCTGTTCTTCGCCTACGCCATCACCGCGGCGGTCGACTGGCTGTATTCCGGTCTGCCCAGCCGGTACCCCGATCTCAAGATCTGCCTGTCCGAGGGCGGAATCGGTTGGGTGGCAGGGTTGCTCGACCGGCTCGACCACATGCTCAGCTACCACCAGATGTACGGCACCTGGAAGGCGTTGGGCGAAACTCTCTCCCCCGCCGAGGTGTTCACCAGGAATTTCTGGTTCTGCGCGGTCGAGGATCAGTCCTCGTTCGTCCAGCACGAACGAATTGGCACGGGCAACATCCTGCTCGAGGCCGACTACCCGCACTGCGACTCGACCTGGCCGCACACCCAGCGCACCATTCACGAACAGATCCACGGGCTGCCTGCCGACGTGATCCGGAAGATCACCTGGGAGAACGCATCCCGGCTCTACCAGCACCCGGTGCCGGCCGCCGTGCAGGCCGACCCGAACGCATACTGAACCATGACCGAACCGCTGCGCATCGCCGTACTCGACGATTATCAAGGGATCGCCGTCGCGGTCGACTGGTCGCCGATTCCACGTCCCGTGGTGCTCACCTCACTGCGGGAGCACATCACACCCGAGGACGGGCTCGCCGAGCGACTGGCCGGATACGAGGTCGTCGTCGCGATGCGGGAACGCACCCCACTCGACGCATCGCTCCTGGCGCAGCTGCCTGCCCTGAAACTGCTCGTGACGACCGGCCCGTTCAACGCCGCGATCGACGTGGCTGCCGCGCACCGGCTCGGCATCACGGTGTCGGGTACCGGCGGAGCCATCACCCCGACGGTCGAACACACCTGGGCCCTGATCCTCGGGCTGCAGCGCAATCTGGTCACCGAGGATCAGCGCATCCGCAGCGGAGGCTGGCAGAGCACCATCGGGGCCGACCTCGCCGGGGCCACCCTCGGCTTGGTCGGAGTGGGCCGGATCGGCAGCCGGGTGGCCGCGATCGGCCGGGCGTTCGGGATGGATGTGCTCGCCTGGAGCCCCAACCTCACCGACGAGCGCGCGGCCGAGGCCGGTGTTGTCCGGGTCGACCGCACTGACCTGTTCGCCCGCGCCGACGTGGTGTCGGTGCACATGGTGCTGGCCGAGGCCACCCGCGGCCTGATCGGCCCCGCCGAACTGGCAACGATGAAACGGTCCGCGATCCTGGTGAACACCTCACGCGGAGGCCTCATCGACGAGCCTGCCCTGATCGAGGCGCTGCGCGGCAAGCACATTCGCGGTGCGGCGCTCGACGTCTATCAGCAGGAGCCATTGCCGCCGGGAAATCCGTTGGCCGCCTTGCCCAATACGTTGCTCACCCCGCACCTGGGCTACGTCACCGAGGGTGTGATGAAGGTGTTCTACCGGGACATCGTGGCCGACATCGCCGCGTACTGTGCCGGGTCCCCGCTGCGCCTGCTGACGGCGTGAATCGGGCGAGAAATTCCCTGTCAGACGCAAGTGTGAGGAAGATCAACATTCCTTAATAGAACGTTGTCGATCCACTTTGGGCCCTGCTAGGTTCAGCCGAGTCAGAGCGCGGTCGGAGGCTTTCGTCGGCGTGCGCCGAACCGGAGAGGCGGGTTTGCCGTGGCGACGATCTTTCGGCTGGCGAGACGCTTCTGGATACCGTTGGTGTTGGTAGCCGCGCTTGCCGTGAGCGGATTCGCGATGAACCGCATGCACGGGATCTTCGGTACGCACATCAACACCGACCCGGGCGCGTCTGCCGGCGACGACATCGTGGAGTTCAACCCGAAGCGCGTCGTCTACGAGATCGACGGCCCCAGCGGCACCCGTGGGCACGTCAGCTACCTCGATGCCGACGCGCAACCGCACACCGAGAGTTTCAGCTCGCTGCCATGGCGGCACGAGGTTGTCACCACGCTGCCGACGGTGTTCGCCAACGTGGTCGCACAGGGAGACAGCGAAGTGATCACCTGCCGGATCGTCGTCAACGGGGATGTCCGTGACGAACAGACCGTGAATCAGCACAACGCCCAGGCCTTCTGCTTGGACAAGGCCGCATGAGCAACCACGCTGCCCCGCGCACCGGGTCGGATTCGGCGGCACATTCCGGCATCGCCCGCGTCATCCGCGTCGCCGCCATCCCGATCATCCTGTTCTGGGTGGCCCTCGTGGTCGTCCTCAACGCCCTCATCCCCCAGCTCGAGGTGGTCGGCCACCAGAACTCCGTGTCGCTGTCACCACAGGACGCCCCGGCTCTGGTGGCGATGAAGAAGATCGGCGAGCGGTTCGATCAGTTCGATTCCGACACCATCGCGATGGTCGTGCTCGAAGGCGAGGAGCCACTCGGCACCGAGGCGCACCACTATTACGACGAGCTGGTGCGGCAACTCGAGGCCGACACCGAACACGTTCAGCACGTACAGAATTACTGGGGCGATCTGATCACTGCGGCCGGCTCGCAGAGCACCGACGGCAAGGCCGCTTACGTCCAGGTCAACCTCGCCGGCAATCAGGGTGAGACGCTCGCCAACGAGTCGGTGGCCGCGGTGCGCAAGATCATCGACGACTCCGATCCGCCTCCGGGCGTAAAAGCCTATGTCACCGGCCAGGGTCCGCTCACCACGGACATGAACGAGGCCGGCGACAAGAGCATGGTCAAGATCACCTTCATCACCATCGCGGTGATCGCCGTGATGCTGCTGGTGATCTACCGGTCGATCGGCACGACCCTGCTGACGCTGCTCGTGGTGCTGCTGGAGATGTCGGCCGCGCGCGGCGTCGTCGCCGCCATCGGCAACGCACATCTGCTCGGGCTGTCCACGTTCTCGGTCAGCCTGTTGACCTCGCTGGCGATCGCGGCCGGGACGGACTACGCGATCTTCCTCATCGGCCGCTATCAGGAGGCACGACAGCGTGGTCAAGACCGAGAAGACGCCTACTACACCGCCTTTCACGGGGTGGGCCACGTCATCCTCGGCTCCGGCCTCACCGTCGCCGGCGCCATGCTGTGCCTGCACTTCACCCGGTTGAACTACTTCAGTTCGATGGGTGTCCCCAGTGCCATCGGCATGTCCGTGGTGGTGCTGGCCTCGCTCACCCTGGCCCCGGCGATGCTGGTGGTGGGCAGCCGGTTCGGCGTGTTCGATGCCAAGCGCAAGATCAAGTCGCGCGGGTGGCGCAAGGTCGGCACGTCGGTGGTGCGCTGGCCGGTGCCCATCCTGTGCTCGGCGATTGCCATCGCGCTGATCGGGCTGCTCGCCCTGCCGGGCTATCAAACCTCGTACAACGAGCGGCTGTACATCCCCAAGGATCTACCGTCCAACGTCGGATATGCCGCTGCCGAACGGCATTTCACCGCTGCCCGGATGAATCCCGATCTGCTGCTCGTGGATGCCGGCCGGGATCTGCGCAACCCCGCCGACATGATCGTGCTGGACAAGATCGCCAGGGAACTGATCCGCGTTCCGGGGGTCGCCCGCGTGCAGAGCATCACCCGTCCGCTGGGCCGTCCGATCGCGCACAGCTCGGTGCCGTTCCAGGTCAGCATGCAGTCGGTCTCCATGACCGAGAACCTGCAGTTCCTCCGCGAGCGGATGGGCGACATGCTCACGCTCACCGATGATCTCGGCCGGATGATCGGGATCATGGAAAGCATGCTGGGTCTGATGAACCGGATGACCGACATCACCCACGAGCTCACCACCAGCATGAACGAGATGCAGGTCAGCACCAACGAGATGCGCGACCACATCGCCAATTTCGACGACTTCATGCGCCCGATGCGCAACTACTTCTACTGGGAACCGCACTGCTACGACATTCCCGTCTGCAATGCCATGCGTTCGGTGTTCGACGGACTGGACGGCATCGACGCGATGACCGAGCACCTCTCCAGTTCGGTGAAGAACATGAACGAGATGGACCAGCTGATGCCGCAGCTGGTGGCGCAACTGCCGCCGATGATCGCCATCTCGAAATCCATGCAGGGCACCATGAAGACGATGTACAGCACGTTCAACGGCATGGTCGATCAGATCGCCAAGATGACCGACACGGCATCGGTGATGGGCCAGGCGTTCGACGATGCCCGAAACGACGATTCGTTCTATCTGCCACCTGAGGCGTTCGACAATCCCGACTTCAAACGCGGCCTCGATCTGATGGTCTCGCCCGATGGTCAGGCGGCGCAGTTCATCATCACCCATGACGTGGATCCGGCTACCTCCGAAGGCATTTCACACGTCGACCCGATCCTGAAGGCGGCCCGGGAGGCAATCAAGACGACGCCGCTGGCGGACGCCAAGATCTATCTGGGCGGCACCGCTGCCACCTACAAGGACATCCAGGTGGGCGCCCAGTGGGATCTGCTGATCTCGGCGGTCGGCGCCATCACGTTGATCTTCGTCGTGATGTTGTTGATCACCCGCGCGTTGATCGCGTCGTTCGTCATCGTGGGCACCGTGATCCTTTCGCTGGCCGCATCATTCGGCCTGTCGGTACTGGTCTGGCAGTACCTGCTCGGAATGGATCTGCACTGGATGACCTTGGCCTTCTCGGTGATCATCCTGCTGGCCGTCGGATCGGACTACAACCTGCTGGTGGTGTCCCGGATGAAGGAAGAGATCGGTGCGGGCATCAACACCGGAATCGTCAGGGCCATGGGCGCCACCGGCGGCGTGGTCACCGCGGCGGGTCTGGTGTTCGCGTTCACGATGGCGTCGATGGCCACCAGCGACCTGATCGCCATCGGGCAGGGCGGCACCACCATCGGTCTGGGCCTGTTGTTCGACACCCTCGTCGTTCGCTCGCTCATGACACCGACCATCGCCGCGATCCTGGGGCGCTGGTTCTGGTGGCCGCTGCCGGTGCGCCAGCGTCCGGCGCGGTTCCTCCCCGATCGGACGGCCCCGATACCGGTCGCGAGACGGGCGTGACCGGCGTCGATACCATCGACGCATGAGCACAGGCGAGCTCTCGGGCACCCAGGCGCGCACCCGCGCTGCGATCATCGAGGCCGCCGCCGCAGTGCTGGCTGACGACCGGACCGCGACGTTGCCCGATATCGCCAAGGCGGCCGGGGTCGGCCGCACGACGGTGCACCGGTACTTTCCCGATCGGGAATGCCTGGTCAACGCGACGATTGTGGACTCAGTGCAGGTGGTGACGGCCGCCGTGGCCGCGGCCGCGCCCGAGGACGGCTGCGCGATCGAGGCGATGCGGCGCGTCATCAACGCGATGATCTCGGTGGGTAACCGGCTCCTGTTCCTGTTCGACGACCCCAACGTCCTTCGCGGCCTGCCACCCGAGGCCGTACCGGACAACAGCTATCTCACGACGTTGATCGAGCGCGGCCAGGCCGAGGGCGTGTTCGATCCGGAATCGAGCACACAATGGCTCGAACACGCGCTCTACGGGTTGGTCATGTGGGCCTGTCAGGACTCCAAGGACGGCCTCATGCCGCAGCACGCGGCCGCACCGGCCGTCATCCGCACGTTCGAACGCGGAGTGCGTTGCCGCGACTGAACGCCGGTTACCGCGCGGCCTCCAACTGACGACGCACCTCGAGCCGCCTGAGCTTGCCCGAGGACGTGCGTGGCAGCGATCCCGGCGATACCAGCACCACGTCGGCGGGCATGACACCGCACACCGACACGATGCGCCGGATCACCGCACTTCGGGTGGTGTCCTGCTCGGTACCGATGAACTCCGCGGCCACCAACAGCCGCGATTGCGCGGCACCGGATTCGGTACCCACCGCGACGACCGCGCCTTCGCGCACTCCGTCCACCTCGCCCGCGACCTGCTCGATCTCGGTCGGGAACACGTTGCGACCGGCGATCGTGATCATCTCCTTGGAGCGCCCACAGATCACCAGTGCGCCGTCGACCAGATAACCGATATCGCCGGTCGGGAACCACTCGCCGCCGCTGCCCGCGTCGACGGGCGTATGCCCCAGATACGACGTCATCATCGACGCACCACGGATCTCGACCTCTCCGGTGGCCCCGGTCTCGTCATGTGCCGCCGGAACGATGCGGACCTCCATACCCGGCACCGGACGTCCCAGTACCGCGAGGCGCCGGCCGGGGTCCCCGGCATCGGGAACGTCGATCCGCAGGCCTTCTCCCGGCGCGGGGATCGTCACCGCGCACGTCGACTCCGCCATGCCGTACGCGGGGGCCATCGCCCCGGCATCGAAACCGAATTTCCCCATGGCAGAGGCGAATCGCTCGACGCCGGCGCAGTCGACGGGCTCGCCTCCGTTGATCGCGATGCGTACCGCACCGAGATCGACACCGGAGACCCGGTTGGCGAATCGGCCGAGCACCGAGTAACCGAAGTTCGGGCCGGCGGTGAAGGTGGCAGCGGATTCGGACAGCCAATCGGCCCACCGCAGCGGGGCCGCCGAGAACGCGCCCGTCGGCGCCAGCCACAGCGGCATCCCGGACATGGTCGACGCCAGCACCATCGCCAGGCCCATGTCGTGGTAGATCGGCAACCAGGTGCACCCGACATCGTTGCGGCTCAGCGACAGTCGCTCGGTGACGGCCAACAGGTTGTTCAGCACGGCCTCGGGCGCCAGCACCGCCGTGCGCGGCGACCCGGTAGATCCCGCCGTGCCCTGCAGGATGGCGACGTCCGCACTGTCGGGATAGTGCACGGGCGTGGACACCGGTGTGCGTGCGGCGTCGGCGATGTCGCAGACCGTCAACGTGGAGTCCGCATCCCGCAACAACTGCAAGGTGGTGCCGTAGCTGAACACCGTCGTCACACCGATTCCGGCGAACCGCGTCAACGTGGCGTGCGCCCACTCGGACGGTTCGGCGCCCCGTTGGGGCCGCGGAAGGATCGACACCCCCGACCCCGACAGCCATGAACCCTGGATCGCCGCAATCAATTCCACCGTCGGCTCGCCGACCAGTCCGACCGCGCCGGCGCGATCCCGGTTCAGCAGGTAGGCGGCGATGCGCTCGGCGATGCCGTGCACCTCGGGCCACGGGCGGCGCTGCCAGGTATCGGTGTCGCGGTCCAGGACCCGCAGGTCGTACGGCGAGCCCACCATCGCCTCACGCAGGGCACCGGCGAGCGGGTTCATGCCGCGCTCCTGCGGTTGATCACCGACTGGAGATCACCGACCGTCTCGCACATCATGAGGTCTTCCTCGCTCAGTTGCACGGCGAACTTCTCCTCGATCGACACCAGGCCCACCGCGAACGAGACGGAATCCATTCCGAGGTCGTCGACCAGACGTGTACTGGCATCCAGTGAGTGACATGGCAATTCGAGATCGTCACGCAGGATGGAGACCAGCCCATCGGTCACGGCGGGCGGGGTGGTTGAGTCGGTAGCCGTCATTGTGATTTCTCCAGCTGGTCGATGAGACCCAGCCTCACCTTTCGTTTCGGGTACGGATCGGCGGATTGGTTGAGAACAGCTGTCAGTCAGCTGTATTGAGTGGAATTCGTCGGCCGTCGCCTACGGGACCGCGAACCGGTCGAACATGATCCGAATCATGTTCGGCACCAACCGTTGTGGCACCGCAAGTCCGGGAGTAGTCCGCGCCGGGTCGGAGCTGTTGTCGCATTTCCGCGGCAGCCCCGGGTAGGCGTCGTTCTGCGATGCGATCACGGAGTCAGCTACCCGACCAACAGAAGTGTTGCGCTGCAACAATTCATCGGCAACAACGACCCCAACCCCCTGTCTCCGGCTGCGGTCGGGGCGCCCACCCACAGGTGTGCACCACGCTCAGACCCGCAGCCTCCTTCGACCAGCGTTGGGGAGCCTAACCAAAGATTTTCCGGCGGTGGGTGGTCCCTTTCGGCGCGCACCCATGCCCACCAGCCATCCGCAACTGTTACGCGCGTGTCAATAGCACGGGACAACAGGGCTTTTCGCGCGCATCAGCAGTCGCAGCGCAACATCTTCGCGAGAATTTTCAGTCCCGCCAGAACAGATGATGGGTGACCCCGCTCGGGCTGGGCACCACGTCATGATGGAACCGGTCGTTCAACTCATCGGGCGATTCCCAGAGCCGGGAGCCACTGCCCAGCTCGATCGGGGACACCGCCACGTGCAGCGTGTCCACGAGATCGGCGTCGAGAAACTCCCGGATGGTGAATGCACCCCCGCCCAGCCGCACATCCTTGCCATCCGCGGCGGCGCGCGCCTGCTCCAGCACTGTCGCCGGGTCGGCGTTGACGAAATGGAACGTGGTGTCGGACAGACTGAACGACGGCCGCTGATGGTGAGTCATGACGAACACCGGGGTGTGGAACGGCGGCCGATCGCCCCACCAGCCCTGCCACTCGTGGTCATCCCACGGACCGCGGTACGGGCTGAACTTGTTCCGGCCCATGATCTCGGCACCGATGTTGTGGGAGAAGTCCCGGGTGAGGTAGTCGTCGAGGCCGCGGCTGCCACCGGGGTCGGTGCGGTTCGGCCAGCTCGCCGTGGCGCCGGCCCAGGCGAACATCGTCGCCGGATCGGCATGGCCGAACGGCCGCTCAAAGCTCTGCCCCTCGCCGGCACCGAAACCGTCGCTGGAGACATTGAAGTTCTGGACTTTGAGCAGTTGAGCCACGTGTTCTCTCCGTTCCGTCAGCAGTGGGTGCGGTATGGACCCGAGGTCCGGGCAAAACTCATCGCCACGTTCGAACACGCCGCGGTCAGCCCCAGATTGCCTGCAACATCGCGATGGTGTCCAGTGTGTCGGCGACATGGTGGACCCGGATGACGGCGCTTCCCCGCCGGTAACCTTCCGACCAGCGGCGATCCGATCAGGACACCTGCCGGGGCGACCAGTAGGCCAGCATCTCGGCGAAGGTTTCGAACGCCGGTCCGGACACACCGTAGGGCGCTTCGAGATGCACGCTCAACGGAAACCCGAGGTCGGCCACCCCGTCGATGACCCGCCGGTACAGATCGACGAGGAGGCGGCATTTGACGCCGGGTTCACTGGCCGCCAGGTTCTCGACGAATCGCTGTTCCCGCGCGACAGCGTCATTTCCCGAGTCCTGGATCAGCCAGTCGATGAGGCCGACGTTGGCCTCCAACTTCGGCACAAAACCGAACGACAGCAGGATCTCCGGCCGATGGTCGTTCTCCTTCGCGAACTGACGGAGGAAGCCGACCACCGCATCTGAATAGAGCAGCTGAGTCATCGCGAAGGTGGCGCCCTTGTCGCACTTGAACGAGAAGCGGCCCTGCTCCGCCTCCCGGGTGGGGATCAGGATCACCCCGCGGCTTTCGACGAGCCCGTCGAATTTCGACAGCGCGTCGGCCGGGGCCACGCCGGGGCCGTCACCGTCGCTCATCGTGCGCGGTACACCGACGAAGATCACGCCGTCGATACCAGCATCGCCCAGGGCGGTCAGGCGATGGCGCAACGACACCTCATCGGAGAACGAGGTGACCTGGGTACACAATCCACGGACGCCCGGAAGCTCGGACCGGATGGCCGGCCAGTAGTCGAGGACGTCCATCTTCGCTTTCATCTCGACCGGGCGGCCACCGTCCTCGCTGATCATGGCCGGGATCAGGACGTGCCCGAGATGCTCTCCGACGGCGCTCTGCGCGCAGAGTCGCGCCACTTTCTGAGCCTCCTCGGCCGCGGTTGCGGCTCCACGGTCGAGGTTCGGCGGCACCAACTCGAGCGCAACGGTGTTCAACGGCACAGGAACCTCCCAGGGCGGCAGCGAAACCGAAAGCCGCAGTCAGCCGACACGGTCACCCGACTGACCGACGACCACGAGGAGGTCGCCACCTTCGACCTGCGCGGTCCGCGCCACGGCGATTCTGTCGATGGTGCCCGATGCCGGCGCGGTGATGGCGGCCTCCATCTTCATCGCCTCGATGGTGGCGATGGACTGGCCGGCCTCGACGGTGTCGCCTTCGGCGACGGTGACCGTCACCACCCCCGCGAAGGGAGCACCGATGTGCGCGGGGTTGGTCCGGTCAGCCTTCTCGGCAGCAGGGACCTCGCCGGCAATACTGCGGTCCCGCACCACGATCGGACGCAATTGTCCGTTCAGGATGCACATCACGGTGCGCATCCCCCGTTCATCGGCTTCCGAGATCGCCTCCAGCCCGATGAGCAGTTCGACCCCGGGATCCAGTCTCACCCGGTGTTCTTCGCCGTGACGCAACCCGTAGAAGAACTGGTTGGCGCTCAATCTGGACGTGTCCCCGTACTCGTCGCGGTGTGCTTCGAATTCGGCTGTCGGGCCAGGGAACAGCAGCCGGTTCAGGGTGGCCTGGCGTTTGGGACCTGGCGCGGACAACACGGCCTCGTCCTCGGCACACAATTGCTGCACCGCCCTGGCCGGGCCGCGGCCCTCGAGTGCCGCCGTGCGCAGGGGCTCCGGCCAACCACCCGGCGGGTCTCCGAGTTCGCCGCGCAGGAACCCGATCACGCTGTCGGGAATGTCGTGACGAGCCGGGTCGGCCGCGAACTCGTCGGCCCCGATACCGGCGCCGACGAAGGCCAGGGCGAGGTCCCCCACCACCTTGCTCGACGGGGTCACCTTGACCAGCCGGCCCAACATCCGGTCAGCGGCCGCGTAATTCGCTTCGATCTCCTCGAATCGGTCACCCAGACCCAGCGCGATGGCCTGCTGCCGCAGGTTGCTGAGCTGCCCACCCGGAATCTCGTGGGTGTAGACCCGCCCAGTAGGGGCCGGCAGCCCCGACTCGAACGGCGCGTAGACGCGTCGCAACGCCTCCCAGTACGGCTCAAGGTCGCACACCGCGTCCAGCGACAGCCCGGTGTCGAACGGGCTGTGGGCGGCGGCGGCCACGATGGATGACAACGAGGGCTGACTTGTGTTGCCCGCCAATGGTGCTGCGGCACCGTCGACGGCGTCGGCACCGGCGTTCCACGCCGCGACATAGGTGGCCAGCTGCCCACCCGGTGTGTCGTGGGTATGCACGTGCACCGGGAGATCGAACCGCGTTTTCAGGGCGGTCACCAGGGTGGCCGCCGCAGGTGCGCGCAGCAGCCCGGCCATGTCCTTGATCGCGAGTACGTGGGCCCCGGCTTCGACGATCTCTTCGGCCAGCCGCAGGTAGTAGTCCAGCGTGTACAGGTTCTCGCCCGGGTCGGACAGGTCGCCGGTGTACGACATCGCGACTTCCGCGACGGTTGTGCCGGTGTCGCGGACCGCGTCGATGGCCGGGCGCATCGAATCCACGTTGTTGAGTGCGTCGAAGATCCGGAAAATGTCGATCCCCGTCGCCGCTGCCTCATCGACGAATGCGCGGGTTACCGTCTCCGGGTAGGGCGTATAGCCGACCGTGTTGCGGCCCCGCAGCAACATCTGCAGACAGATGTTGGGCAACTCCTCGCGCAGCGCCGCCAACCGCTCCCACGGGTCCTGCTTGAGGAACCGAAGGGCGACATCGTAAGTCGCGCCGCCCCAACATTCGACCGACAGGAGCTGCGGCATCATCCGCGCGATGTACGGCGCAACGCGTATCAGCCCGCTGGTGCGCACGCGGGTGGCCAGCAACGATTGGTGGGCATCGCGAAAGGTGGTGTCGGTGACGGCGACGGTCGCACTGTCGCGCAGCCACGCCGCGAACCCTTCGGGGCCCAGCTCGGTCAGGCGCTGTTTGGAGCCCGCGGGCGGAGCGACGGTCAGATCGCACGCGGGCAGCTTGTCCCGCGGGTAGACGGCCGACGGTCGCGGGCCGTGTGGTTGGTTGACCGTGACATCTGCCAGATAGTTGAGGATCTTGGTGCCGCGATCGGCGCTACCACGCGCGGTGCGCAGCTGGGGTCGTTGCTCGATGAACGATGTCGTCACCCGGCCGGCGACGAAGTCTGGATCGTCCAGAACCGCTGCCAGGAACGGAATGTTGGTCGCCACACCGCGAATCCGGAATTCGGCGACAGCACGGCGGGCCCGCGCCACGGCAGTCGAAAAGTCCCGGCCGCGGCAGGTCAGTTTCACCAGCATCGAATCGAAATGTGCGGCAACCTCGGCGCCGAGGTTCGTGCCACCGTCGAGCCGGACGCCGGCTCCCCCGGGCGAGCGGTACCCGGTGATACGTCCGGTGTCCGGGCGGAAGCCGTTGGTCGGATCCTCGGTGGTGATCCGGCATTGCAAGGCAAAACCCCGTGGCGCCGCCAATCCGTCCTGGGACAATCCCAGATCAGCCAGCGATTCCCCGCCCGCAATCCGCAGTTGGCTCGATACCAGGTCGACGTCGGTGATCTCCTCGGTCACCGTGTGCTCGACCTGAATGCGGGGGTTGCACTCGATGAAGACGTGCCGGCCCCGTTCATCCAGCAGGAATTCGATCGTCCCGGCGCAGGAGTACCCGATCTGGCGTGCGAACGCGACAGCATCCCCGCAGATCCGTTCCCGCAGAGCGGGATCCAGGTTGGGAGCCGGCGCCAGCTCGATGACTTTCTGGTGTCGGCGTTGCAGGCTGCAGTCACGCTCGAACAGGTGGATCACGTTGCCCTGGGTGTCGGCCAGGATCTGCACCTCGATATGGCGGGGGTTGATCACCGCCTGCTCGAGGAATACCGTCGGGTCCCCGAACGCGGATCGGGCCTCACGACTGGCGGCTTCGATCGCCTCTCTCAGGTCGGCCAGGTCGTTCACCCGCCGCATCCCTCGGCCGCCGCCGCCGGCAACGGCTTTGACGAATACCGGGAAACTCATCGATTCGGCGGCGGCCAGCAGTTCGTCGACAGAACTCGACGGGGCCGACGACGCCAGCACCGGCAATCCGGCCTTGCGGGCCGCAGCGATCGCCCTGGCCTTGTTCCCGGTCAGCTCCAGTACCTCGGCCGAGGGCCCCACAAACGAGATCCCGGCCCGCTCACACGCCCTTGCCAGGTCCGGATTCTCCGAGAGGAAACCGTATCCGGGATAGATCGCGTCTGCCCCTGCCTCGCGGGCGACCCGGATGATCTCGTCGACCGACAGGTAGGCCCGGACCGGATGGCCCTGCTCACCGATCTGGTAAGACTCGTCGGCCTTCAGCCGGTGCTGAGAGTTTCGGTCCTCGTACGGGTAGACGGCCACCGTCGAGAGTCCGAGTTCGTAGGCCGCACGAAACGCGCGGATGGCGATCTCACCTCGGTTGGCGACCAGAACCTTGTCGACCACTGTTTCCTTTCAGAGCTCGGGCGGGTTACGCCAAGGCGCGCTGCGGCTGTCCGCTGTAGTCGCTGAGCGGCCGGATCAGCGCGTTCGACGCGGCCTGCTCCATGATGTGTGCGGTCCATCCGGTGATCCGGCTCATCACGAAAAGTGGGGTGAAGCTGGGGATGTCGAAGCCCATGAGGTAATAGGCCGGACCGGTCGGGAAGTCCAGGTTGGGCTTGATCTTGGTGGCCGCGAACATCGCGCTCTCCAACACGTTGTAGATGTCGAGCCAGCGCTGCCCGTCCCGCACCGCGGCGACCTGCTGCAGAGCGGCCTTCATCGTCGGCACCCGGGAATCACCGTTCTTGTACACCCGGTGTCCGAACCCCATCACCTTGTCCTTGCGGGACAGCTTGCCGTGCAACCATTCCGCCGTATGGTCGGCCGAACCGATCTCGAGCATGTCGTGCATCACGGCCTCGTTGGCGCCGCCGTGCAGCGATCCCTTCAAGGCACCGATGGCAGCGGTGACCGCGCTGTAGATGTCGGATTGCGTCGAGGTGACGACCCGCGCCGCGAACGTGGAGGCGTTGAAGCTGTGCTCGGCGTACAGAACCATCGACTGCTCGAAGGCATTGACGATCACCGGGTCCGGCACCTCGCCGAAGCACATGTTGAGGAAGTTCTCGGAGTAGCCCATATGGCTGTGCGGCGCAATCGGTTCCAACCCACGACGCCTGCGCATATCGGCGGCCACGATGGTGGGGAGCACCGCGAACATCCGCAGCGACTTGGCGAAGTTCGCCGACGGGCTGCTGTCATCCTCTTCCGGATCCTCGGCGCCCAGATAGCTGATCGCGGTGCGCACCACATCCATCGGATGGCAGTTGTCCGGCAGCTTGGCCAGCAGTGACTGCATCGAGCGGTCGATGCGCCGCGAAGCCCGCTCACGCTGGCTGAACAAGGCCAGTTCCTGGTCGGTCGGCAGTTCGCCGTGCCATAACAGGTAGGCCACCTGCTCGAAGCTGCACTGGGCGGCCAGGTCCTGTACCGGGTAGCCGCGGTAGGTGAGGGTGTTGGTCTCGGGCACCACCTTGGAGATGGCGGTGGTGTCGACAACCACACCGGCCAGGCCCTTGTGGATTCGTGGAGCGGCTGTGTCGTTCGCGGTAACGGTCATGACGTCGCCCCTTGCAGCGAGAAATTGAAGATGTCGGAATCGAACTGGTTGTAATCGTGGTAACGCAGGAGCTCGTACAGCCGGCTTCGGTGCTGCATTTGATCCAGCAAGCCGGATTGGGTTCCGGCCGAGGAGATTTCACGCAGTCCGACCTCGACGGCGTGCATCGCCAGGCGCAGCGTGGTCACCGGGTAGATCACCACGTTGTAGCCGATGTCGGACAGCTGCCCCGCCGTGAGCAGTTCGGACTTCCCGAACTCGGTCATGTTGGCCAGCAGCGGAACATCGACCGCTTCCCGGAACTGTTCGAAATCGGCCGGGGTGTGCAGAGCCTCGGTGAAGATCAGGTCGGCACCGGCGTCGGCGTACGCCTTGGCCCGGTCGATCGCTGCGGGGATCCCCTCGATCCCCGCAGCGTCGGTGCGGGCGCAGATGATGAAATTGGGATCCCGTCGTGCCGAGACGGCGGCGCGCAGCCGCTTGACCATCTCGGACGTCTCCACCACTGCTTTCCCGTCGAGATGTCCACAACGCTTCGGGTTCACCTGATCTTCCAGGTGCAGGCCGGCCAGGCCCGCATCTTCGAGGAGCGTCACGGTCCGAGCCGCACTCATCGGTTCGCCGAATCCGGTGTCGGCGTCGATGAACGTCGGAAGGTCGCTGGCCGAGGCGATCTGGCCGCCACGGGCCGTCACCTCGGTCAGCGTGGTCAACCCGATGTCCGGCAAGCCGAGATCGGCGGACAGGACCGCGCCCGACACGTACACCCCGTCGAAGCCGATCTCGGCGACGAGCTTGGCCACCAGCGGTGAGAACGCTCCCGGGAAGCGCAGCAGTCGGCCGGATTCCAAGCCGCGGCGAAACTTTCGGCGCTTCTCGGCGGCGGAAGTGGCAGAGCCGAGCAAGCCGGCGCTCATCTCAAGCCCTCTCTCTTCGCGCAAGCGCTCATCGGTGCTGTCCTCTCTTCGCGCAAGCGCTCATCGGAAAATCCCTGAGGGAATCGTCGGCGCCTTGTCCAACACCCGCGGATCGACCCGGACATTGAGCCCGCCAAGGCCGCCGGCCTTGGTCGCCGAGACATTCTCGACGGCAGACAGGAACCGCTTCTGCTCATCGGATTCCACGACACCCTCGGCCAGTTCGGCGAACTTGGCGACGTACTGTTCACGCTCGAACGGGCGGGCTCCGAGCGGATGCGCATCGGCGACCGCGAGTTCGTCGACGATCGTCTCGCCGCTCTTCAAGGTGATCACGGCCTTGGCGCCAAACGCCTTCTCGGCCGGATCGTTCGAGTGGTAGCGCCGGGTCCACTCCGGATCTTCGACCGTGGAGATCTTGCGCCACAGCTCGATGGTGTCGGGGCGGTGTGCCCGCTCGGGGGCATACGACCGCTCGTGATGCCAGGTTCCGTCCTGCAGAGCGACGGCGAAGATGTACATCACCGAGTGGTCGAGCGTTTCGCGGGATGCGTCCGGATCGAACTTCTGCGGGTCATTGGATCCGGTACCGATCACCACGTGGGTGTGATGGCTGGTATGCAGCACGATCGTGGCGATCTGGTCCAGATCACCGATGCGCCCACGCATCCGGCGGGCCAGGTCGATCGGTGCCTGGCTCTGGTACTCCGCCGAATGTTCCTTGGTGTAGGTGTCGAGGATGGCCCGCTTGGGTTCCCCCGGACCGGGCAGCGGAACGGTGTAGGTGTGCTGGGGACCCGACAGCAGCCAGGCGATCACGCCGTCCTCCCCCTCCCAGATCGGGGCGGGCGAACCCTCACCACGCATCGCACGGTCGACGGCCTCGATGGCCACCTTGCCGGCCCACGCCGGTGCATAGGCTTTCCAGCTGGAAATCAGGCCCTTGCGCGACTGCCGGGTCGCGGTGGTGAGATGCAACGCCTGACCGATCGCGGCGTAGATGGTCTCCGGATCCAGCCGGAGCATGGTGCCCAGGCCCGCGGCGACCGAAGGCCCCAGATGTGCAACGTGGTCGATCTTGTGTTCGTGCAGGCAGATCCCCTTGACCAGATCGACCTGTACTTCGTAGGCGGTGGCGATGCCACGGATCAGGTCGGCTCCACCGACGCCGAGCTGCTGCGCCACCGCGACCAGGGCGGGGATGTTGTCGCCCGGGTGGGAGTAATCGGCGGCCAGGAAGGTGTCGTGGAAGTCCAGTTCGCGAACCGCGACGCCGTTGGCCCACGCCGCCCACTCGGGTGACACCGCGCCCTCGACGCCGAACACGGAGGCGCCTCGCGTCGTCTTGTGCGCGAGCGCCTGTGCGCGGGCGACCGTCACCGGGCGGCGGATCACAGACGCCGCCGACACCGCTGCGTTGTCGATGATGCGGTTGATCACCATCGCCTCGGTCTCGGGCAGCACAGCTACCGGGTCGGCGGCGATCTCGGCGATCTTCCAGGCCAGGTGTTCGTGGCGCGGGAACTCCTCGGCGCTGCGCCGGGTTTTGACGTCATGTTCAAGCATGATCCGCACGCTACGCAGCTGTGATCGCCAGGGAAACCACCTGTAAATGCGTACTTTTGTGTCCTTTGCGAACCGCTTTTGCGAATGTTGTGAAATCCGATCCAGGTAGTCTCGGCATCGGTGAGCAAGACATTCGCCGGCGCCCGTCTGCGCCGGCTACGCGACGAGAAAGGCCTGACACAGGTCGCGCTCGCGCGTGCGCTCGGGTTGTCGACCAGCTACGTCAATCAACTCGAGAACGATCAACGACCGATCACGGTGCCAGTGCTACTGGCCCTGGCCGATCGCTTCGATCTGCCGACGCAGTACTTCACTCCCGACGCCGATGCCCGGCTGGTTTCGGACCTGCGCGAGATTCTGGCCGACAGCCCGGCCACCGCAACGCAGATCGAGGAACTGGTCGCCCGCATGCCGGAGATCGGCCAGACCATGGTCGGCATGCACCGCCGGTTGCACGATGCCACGGCCGAACTGGAGGCCGTGCACGGCCGAGCCAACCTCGATGCCCAGGCAGGCGCGCAACAGCCGATGCCATTCGAGGAAGTACGCGACTTCTTCTACGACCGCCGCAACTACGTCGATGCGCTCGACCGGGCCGCCGAGGAATTCTTCGCCCGGCACCGCCTGCAGATCGGCGGGCTCGACCGGCAACTGGCGGAGCTCCTGTCTTTCGAGCTCGGCATCTCGGTGATAGTGGACGACGAAGATGTGCTGGGCCCCAGCGTGAAACGGCGGTACCTGCCCGAGGCCGCCACGCTGTATGTGGCGCGGTGGCTGCTGCCCGGTCAACGCGCATTTCAGCTGGCCACCCAGATCGCTCTGTTGCTGCATTCCGAGCTGATCAATTCCATCGTCGCCGGCGACGACCAATTGAGCACGGAGGCAAGGGATGTCGCCCGCATCGGGTTGGCCAACTACTTCGCCGGTGCGCTGCTGCTCCCCTACCGGATGTTCCTTGCCGCGGCCGAAGAGCTGCGGTACGACATCGATCAACTCGCCCGGCGGTTCGAGATGGGGTTCGAGACCATCTGCCACCGGCTGTCCACGCTGCAGCGTCCGGACGCGCGGGGCGTGCCATTCATCTTCGTCCGCACCGACAGTGCCGGAAACATCTCGAAGCGTCAGTCCGCCACGGCTTTTCACTTCTCCCGCGTGGGCGGGAACTGTCCGCTGTGGGTGGTGCATCACGCGTTCTCCCGCCCCGGCGAGTTCTTGACCCAGGTCGCCCAGATGCCCGATGGCCGCAGTTACTTCTGGATCGCGAGAACCTCGACGTCGGCGTCGAGCCGGTACCTGGGGACCCCCAAGAGTTTTGCGATCGGATTGGGATGCGACCTGGCTCATGCCGGCAAGCTCGTCTATTCGGTGGGAATCGACCTGACCGATCCCGAGGCCACCGTCCCGATCGGGGCCGGCTGCCGGATCTGCGACCGTCCGGCCTGCCCGCAACGTGCTTTCCCCTACATCGGCAGGCCTGTCCACATCGACTCGCAGACCAGCAGCAATCTGCCCTATTCGACGACCGCCTAGCTTCCGACCGTCGAGGAGCCGACGGGTGGCACTTTCGCGTGCCGGACAGGAAGTTCCACCCTGACACGGAGCCCGCCGTCGCCACGCGGTGTCAGGGTGAGAGTCCCATCGTGTGCGTGGGCGATGCTTCGGACGATCGCCAGCCCGAGACCGACGCCTCCATGGTCGTTGCGTACGCGTTCGGCACCCCGCTGAAACGGCTCGACCAGCGTGGAAACCGATGGTGGGTCGTACTTTTCGCCGGTGTTCTCGACAGTGAGCACCACCGCGTCGGGTCGGGTCTCGGTCGTGACCCACACGGATCCGTCTTCGGGCAGGTTGTGCACGATCGCGTTGTGTACCAGGTTCGTCGCCATCTGCAGCAGGAGCGCGGGTGAGCCGATGGTCGGGCTGTGGTCGCCGGAGGTCTCGATCGTGACGCCATGTCGTTCTGCCAGAGGCAGGAGCGTTTCGGTTGCTTCTTCCGCGACGAGGGACAGGTCGACATGCTCTGAGCTGAACGACCGATTGTCGGCGCGGCTGAGCACCAGCAATGCTTCGGTGAGGTCGATCGCTCGGGTGTTGACGGCGCGAAGGCGGTCGATCAGTTCACCGGTGTCGCGGTCGGGATCGTGGCGGGCCACGTCGAGAAGGGTTTTCGTGATCGCGAGCGGGGTGCGCAGTTCGTGGGAGGCGTTGGCGGCGAACCGCTGTTGTTCGGCGACGTGCGCCTCTAGACGTCCGAGCATGGCGTCGAAGGCGTCCGCGAGTTCGCGGAACTCATCCCTGCGACCCGATAGCCGGATTCGGTGGGCGAGCGAACCGCTCGCGGCCACCCGAGTGGCCTCCGTGATCCGATTCAGCGGAGCGAGCATCCAGCCGGCCAGCAGCCATCCCCCCACGAGACCGAACACCAGCAGGAACGCCAATGCGGCGGCAGCTTTCGGCGCGAACACGTGCAGGAGCCCGGACCGGATGGGAAAGACGACGGACTCGGACAACGGGATGTCCGTGCTGCCCGGGATGATCATCATCCGGTCGGGCACATAGCGGAGCAGGAACACCCACACGACCGCGAGGAGTAGACCGCCGGCGAGCATGAGGAACCCGGCATAGCTCAGCGTGAGTTTGAGGCGAACGCTCAAACCAGGGGCTCTATTCACGGCCTCCTCCGGCGTCGGCTTCGGTGCCGATGCGGTATCCGACACCGGCCACAGTGGCGATGATCCACGGCTCGCCGAGCCGTTTGCGCAGGGCCGAGACCGTGATACGCACGGCGTTGGTGAACGGATCGGCATTCTCGTCCCACGCCCGCTCCAAGAGTTCCTCGGCGCTCACCACGCCACCCTCGGCCGCGACGAGGACTTCGAGCACGGCGAACTGTTTTCGGGTGAGCGCGACGTAGCGGCCGTCGCGAAAGACCTCGCGGCGGAACGGATCCAGGCGCAGGCCCGCGAGTTCTCGCACCGGCGGTCTGATGTGGGCGCGCCTGCGGTCGAGCGCCCTGAGCCGGAGGACGAGCTCTTGGAGTTCGAAGGGCTTGGTGAGGTAGTCGTCGGCACCGAGTTCGAAACCGGAGGCCTTGTCGTCGAGACGGTCGGCAGCGGTGAGCATCAGGATCGGCATGCCGCTCCGGCCGGCGACGATGCGTTCGGCGATCTCGTCACCGGAGGGTCCGGGGATGTCACGGTCGAGGACGGCGATGTCGTAGGCGTTGATACTGAGCAGCTCCAACGCGGTGTCGCCGTCACCGGCGATATCGGCTGCGATCGCTTCCAAGCGGAGCCCATCGCGGATGGCCGTTGCCAGGTAGGGCTCGTCCTCGACGACCAATACACGCATGCTCTCAAGCTACGAGCCTCCACATATTGTCGGCATATCGGATTTCGCATACGCGCCGGCAACACCAGACGGCCTTCACTGAATGCCATGACCTACAACGAATTGGCACCAAGCGCAGCTCCGAAGAAACTACGACCGCTGGCCGCCCTCGCCGTGGCCGCCCTGATCGGCACGGGTTGTCTGGCCACAGCCGTCCAAGCCGGCGCCGACCCCGGCGACCCAGGTGGGCAGGCGGCGAAGTACTCCGCGTGCATGCGGGCCAACGGCGTCCCGGATTTCCCGGACCCGAACGCGGATGGCCACATCGCCTACGGCGGCATCTCGGTCCCGAAAGCCGTGTGGGTGAAGGCGGTCGGTGCGTGCGAGAGCCTTGCGCCGCAGAGCTGGTTGGACGGCGCGGGGCGGACGCCCGAGCAGCAGCAGGCCGCGCTGAGGTTCGCCCAGTGCATGCGCGACAACGGGGTGCCGGACTTCCCGGACCCCGCCACCAACGATGAACCCCTCATCGACACGTCCAAGATGCGCGGTGACGTCAGTGCTCGGGAGATTCCTGAGCTGAAGGGCGCTCAGGAGTCGTGCCACGACTTCTTCACCGCCGCGCTCCCCGGTCCGTTGGGAACCGGCCGGCCCGGCTGAGAGGTAGACGTACCCGCTCCCGGTGTTCGCGCGGATGTGCACATCCAGAGGGCGATACGGGACAATGAGGCGATGGACTGCACGGTGGCACGGGAGGCGCTTTCGGCGCGCCTCGACGGGGAGCGTGAGCCCGTGCCATCCGCGCGCGTCGACGAGCATCTTCGTGACTGCCGCGAGTGCGCTGCCTGGTATGACCGGGCCGGGGCGTTGAGCCTGCAGCTGCGCGACCTGGCCGACGGCGCACTGATCGGCGCGGTGAGCACCCGAGAGAGTGACCGGGCCGGCGTCCTGACCGGCCCCGCACGGTGGTTGACCCGGCATTTCTTGACGATCGCGATCGTGGCGATCGGTCTGGCCCAGGTGGGGCTGGCCGCCGCCCAGGCGGTTGGCGTGAATTTCGGGATGGTTGCGGCGCATCATGGCTCGGCCAATGGCGCTCACCTGCTGAACGAGTCCACGGCGTGGTCGGCGGCGCTGGGCATCGCGACGGTCGCCATGGCGTTCCGCCGCCGGATCGCGCCGGGTCTGGCGTGTGTGCTGGTGGTCTACTGCGGATTCCTGGCCTATTACGTGGCGGCGGACGCGCTCGCCGGGCAGGTGACGCCGCTGCGGGTCCTGAGTCATCTGCCGGTGGCGCTGGCCGCGATCGTGTCGGTCTTGGCCTCCCGCGCGACCCGTCCCAGTGACCCGTCGCCCAGGGCCCGCGGGGACGACGACGAATCACCCGCTGCCGCACCGGGCCGTCGTCACCTCCGCGCGGCGGACGACCCGGCCGCCTGAGGCGTCACACCATGACGCCGAACATGATCGCCATCCCCGCGGCCATCATCGCCCGGCACAGGGTGCCGAAATGTGCGGACGGCACGGGCGACTGCCGGCGGGCCACGAAGTAGCGGTACAGCCAGGCCGCGGCGGCGACGACGAACCCGATCGTGAGCACCCCGTTGACGACGGGTATCCAGACAGGTTGCGGTGCACCATGTTCCATGGCGTGCATGTGATGGCCGGCCATCACGACTGCCTCGGGGTGCTGGGTGAGGAAGGTGCCGTTCATGAGCGCATACATCCACGCCATCGCCGTCATCATCGCGGCGTGGTAGCCGTTGACGAGGCGGCCGCCGGCTCGGTCTGGCCTCAGCGCTCCGGCGAGGAACCAGACGGCGGCGGCCAGGAAGAAGACCGTCGGGCCCGCCGTCGGCAGCTCGGCGCCACGCGGCCACGCCATCGCCAACATGGCGACCGCCATGGCAAGGTGGAGCAACTGGCTCACCGCCGAACCCGGACGGTCACGGGCGCGGGTGAACGCGTAGGCGCATTCGGCCGCGCTCAGCACGAAGAACACCGTCACCACCCAGCGGAGCGCAAGATCGGCGATCATTCAGGTCCTGTCTGCGTGGGCGATGGGCCGGGCGCTGATCCAGTGCGTCCCGTCCTCCTTTGGTCGCGGCCGCGGTGGCGAAAGTTCCCGCGCCCACCAGCACTACGACACACTGTCGTAGACTCTGATGGCCGCGACGTTTCGATCTCTTTCGCGGCGGAAGGCCGGTTCGACAATGGCACGTGAGCGAACACTCGGTGCGGTCAGTGCGCGGTGGGGACGTGTGACGCTGCTCGGTACCGTCCTCGGCTGCGCCGTGGTGCTGTTCGCGTGTGCCCTGCCGCTCGGTGCGCAGCGCCTGGACGCCGCGGGCATCGCTGACCCTGGTGCCGCCACGAATGTGGCCCGGTTGCTCGGGCATTGGACCGCTTCGCTGGCTGCCGCGGTGTGCCTGGGCGCCCTCACGTGGATCGTGACAACAGCCGCTCCCCGTGACGACGGGCGTATCGATGCGCCGTCGTTTCCGGTGCACCTACTCGCCGAACGCATCGCGATCGTCTGGGCCGGCGCCGCCACCGCCATGGTGGTCATCTGCGCGGCCGCCGATTCGGGAATTCCCGTCACCCGGTTGGTCGGTGGGCCCGGTCTCGGCAGCGCCCTCACCGCGTCGGAGGCCGCGCGTGGCTGGTGCGTGACGGCGATCTGCGCCATCGTGCTGGCCGTCGGCGTGCGGTTCACGCTCCGCTGGATCGGCCACTGTGTCGCGTTGTTACCCACCTTGATCGGAGTGATCGCGGTCCCGGTGACCGGCAATGCCGGACAGGGGCCGGACCATGACATCGCCACCAGCGCCGTGATCGTGTTCGCCGTGGCGGTCGCGGTGTGGACCGGGACCAAGGTCGTCGCGGTGGGGCTGCCGGCAAGCCCGCATCACCGCCGGGTCCAGGTTCTCCAGCTGACCTGCGGAGCAATCGCGATCGTCTACGGCGCGCTGCTGGCGACCCTGATGCTGGGCGGCTCACCCGTCATGGCTTCCGGGTATGGACGCGCCGCGGCCGTTGCCGGGGTGCTGATGACGCTGGTGTGGCTCGGCGACGGCGTCGTGCTGTGGACCCGGCGGTCACCGTCGCGGTTGTCCGACGTGGTGTCCGCGGCGGCGATGATCGTGGCCGGAGCCGCCGCGGCGCTCGCCGCGAACAGCGTCCCGCCCCGGTTCACCGCCCAGGAGTTCACCACGTGGGACATCTTCCTGGGGTACCAGCTGGACAACCCGCCCAGTGCGCTCCGCCTGATGACGGAGTGGCGATTCGATCCGCTGATCGGCACCGCGGCCATCGTTCTCGCGCTGTGCTATCTGGTCGCGGTGGCGAGACTGCGGCGCCGGGGAGATCGCTGGCAGCCGGGCCGGACCATCGCCTGGACTCTCGGTTGTGCGGCCCTGCTGATCGCCTCGAGCTCCGGCGTGCGCGCCTACGGCTCGGCGATGTTCAGCGTCCATATGGGCGAGCACATGGCACTCAACATGTTCATCCCGGTGCTGCTGGTACTCGGGGCACCCGTCACCCTCGCCCTTCGGGTACTGCCGGCCGCCACGAAGGATCAGGCGCCCGGTCCGCGCGAATGGTTGATGTGGTTCGTTCATTCACCGGTGACCCGGTTCCTGTCACATCCGGTGACGGCGTTCGTCTTGTTCGTCGGGTCGCTGTACCTGGTGTACTTCACGCCGCTGTTCGACACCCTGATCCGGTACCACTGGGGTCACGAGTTCATGAGCGTGCACTTCTTGCTGACCGGCTATCTCTACTACTGGGGAATCATCGGTATCGACCCCGGGCCGCGGCGGTTGCCCTTCCTCGGGCGGCTCGGCCTGTTGTTCGCCGTGATGCCGTTCCATGCCTTCTTCGGGATCGCCACCATGACGATGAACTCGGCGCTGGGCGACACCTTCTACCGGTCCGTCAATCTGCCGTGGCTGCAGAGCATTTCAGATGACCAGCATCTGGGTGGCGCGATCGCGTGGGGCTCGAGTGAGTTGCCCGTGATCATCGTGGTGATCGCACTGGTGGCCCAGTGGGTGCGCCAGGACCGCCGAATGGGAGCCCGCCAGGATCGCCACAGCGATCTGGGGTACGACGACGATCTCGACGCCTACAACGCGATGCTGCGAGAACTTTCCCGCACCCGGCGCTGAGTGCGAGTGCAGCGTTATCCGGCGCTGTCAGAACCGCATTGGCAGTTGCTGCCGCAGCTGCAGTTCTCGCACGTACAGTTCGGGTTGTCGCACTTCGCCGATTCGACTGTCTCATTGCTGGTCATGCATATGAGGCTAAGCCCTACCGGCACCGTCCGCGCCGCAAACACACCGCCCGACCCGTTACCGGTCCCTCAGTCGTTGCCGGGATCGCCGAACATGTTCGCCTGGACGGTGCCGTAATTACGCAACCGCAGGCTGTTCGAGACGACCAGGAAGGACGACACCGCCATCGCCGCACCGGCGATCAGCGGGTTCAGCAGACCGGCCGCGGCGATCGGGATCGCCGCGATGTTGTAGCCGAACGCCCAGATCATGTTGCCCCGGATCGTCCGCATCGTCGCGCGGGCCAGGCCCAACGCCTGCGGCACCGAGTCCAGGTTGTCGCGGACGAGGATGATGTCGGCCGCGCCGATGGCGACATCGGTGCCGCGGCCGATGGCCAAGCCGAGGTCGGCACACGCCAGCGCCGGGCCGTCGTTGATGCCGTCACCGACCATCGCCACCACGCGGCCCTGATCGCGCAGCTTCTCGATCGCGCCGACCTTGTCCTCGGGCAGCACCTCGGCGACCACGTCGTCGATGCCCACCGCGGCGCCGATCGCGGCGGCGGTCGCGGCGTTGTCCCCGGTCAACAACATGGTTTTCATGCCCTCGGCATGCAATTGCGCAATGGCGCCGGCGGCCGAATCCTTGACCGCGTCGGCGATGCAGATCGCGCCGGAGACGGTGTCGCCGCAGGCGACGAATACGACTGTCCGACCTTGCGATTCGCCGTCGCGACGGGCGGCGACGAGGTTCGCCGGCACCACCCGGTCGCGGGTCACCCACGCCGGACGGCCGACCGCCACGGTGATTCCGTTGACCGAACCCGCCACACCATTGCCCGCGAACGCCTGAAAGTTTTCGACATCCGCCGCGTCACTTCCGGCGCGGGCCGTGACGATCGCATGGGCGACGGGATGTTCGGAGGCCGATTCGACCGCCGCCGCGTGGGCGAGAACCTCGTCCTCGGTCCAGCCCTCGGCCGCGACGACGGTGACGACCTGAGGCTGTCCGGTGGTCAAGGTACCGGTCTTGTCGAACACCACCGTGTCGACCGCGCGGATCGCCTCCAGCGCGCGGTGTCCCTTGAGGAAGATTCCCAGCTGCGCGCCCCTACCCGAGGCCACCATCATCGCGGTGGGTGTCGCCAGGCCGAGCGCGCACGGGCAGGCGATCACCAGCACGGCCAGGGCGGCCGATACGGCTCGGTTCACATCGCCGTCGACCAACATCCAACCGGCGGCCGTGACCGCGGCGATCAGCAGCACACCGGGCACGAACACCGCGGCGATGCGGTCGGCCAACCTCTGCGCGTCGGCCTTCTGGGCCTGCGCCTGTTCGACCAGGCGGACCATCCCCGCGAACCGGGTGTCCGGGCCGACCGCGGCCGCCTCGACGACCAAGCGCCCGTCGAGCACCACGGTGCCACCCACGACGCTCGAACCTTCTCGGGTCTCTACCGGTTTCGATTCTCCGGTCATCGCGCTGACGTCGACCGCGGCTGCCCCGCTGACCACCAGACCATCCGCCGCGATGGCCTCACCGGGGCGAACGACGAAACGTTGCCCCTCCTTGAGTTCGTCTGCGGGCAGTACGAGTTCGCTGCCGTCGGCGAGCAGAACGGTCACCGATTTGGCGCCCAGTGCCGCCAGCGCCCGCAGCGCTCCCCCGGCCCGGGAGCGAGCCCGGGCTTCGAAGTACCGGCCGGCGAGCACGAAAACCGTGACGCCCGCGGCGACCTCGAGATAGATGGAGTCGCTGCCCAGCAGCGCCTGCCAGACACCCGCGGTGTGAGAGGTCTGATGGTCGAAGAAGATCGTGTACATCGACCAGGCAGTGGCCGCAGTGACGCCGATGGAGATCAGCGTCTCCATGGTCGAGGTGCCGTGCCGGGCGTTGCGCAGGGCGCTCCGGTGGAACGGCCACGCGGCCCACGTGACAATCGGTGCCGCCAGCGCGGTGAGCACCCATTGCCATCCGGTGAAACGGGTGTCGGGCACCACCGCGAACATGACCGACAGGTCGGCGAGCGGGATGAACAACACGGCGGCCACCACGAGACGGCGGAGGAGGCTGCGCGCGTGCTCAGCATCGGGATCGACGTCACTCGTCGACGTCTCCGTGCGGGGAGCCGCCTGGTAGCCGGCGCGCTCGATCACCCCGCACAGCTCCTCGACACCGATGTCCGGGGCGGCCTCGACCGTCGCGACGCGTGTGGCGAAGTTCACTGAGGCGCGGACACCGTCGATCTTGTTGAGTTTGTTCTCCACGCGGGCGGCGCAGGCCCCGCACGACATCCCGGTGACGTCCAGCGCAATGCGCTGGGCCACCTCGTTGTCCAGGACATTTGCTGCTGTCACGACCACTCCCAATCGATCACCACCATGCCGGTGGCATACCTCGCCGTCTGATTAGTCGTTGCGGCCCTGTGCGGGGTTCCCGGGCACGATCGAATAATGTCGGTGGTTGTGACTACCGAATGCGGCGACGACCACGTTACGCGGCTGGCTCTGGCCGCCGGCCGCGGCGATTCGGAGGCACTCGAGCAGTTCATCCGGGCCACTCAGCGCGACGTCTGGCGAACTGTCGCCTATCTCGGTGATGCCGGGTCGGCCGACGACCTGACGCAGGAAACTTTCATCCGCGCGATATCCGCGCTTCCCCGGTTCGGTGGCCGCTCGTCCGCGCGGACGTGGTTGCTGTCGATCGCCCGGCGCGTGGTCGTCGATCAGATCCGCCACAAGCAGAGTCGTCCGCGCACCCAACCCGGCGTCGCCGTCGAGCAGGTGCTGGACAGCTACCGCCCGGTGGGCGGTTTCGAGAAGATGGTCGAGATCCGTCTGTTGCTGGACGGGCTCGATCCCGACCGGCGCCATGCGCTGCTGCTGACGCAGGTCCTCGGCCTGTCCTATGCCGAAGCCGCCGAGGTGTGCGGCTGCCCCGTGGGCACCATTCGATCCCGCGTGGCCCGAGCCCGCGAAGACCTGATCGCCGCGGCCGAACGGGATGACCTGACGGGCTAGATCGACTGATCCTGCCGGTGGCGTTGCCACCACCCGATCACGGCGTCGACAGCGACGAAGGCGGCCAGTCCGGCGCCCAGCAGCGGAACGAACCAACCGACAGCGGCCGCCCCGAACACCACGAGCACCGCCGCGGCAGGTGGCAGGCCGGTGAGCACCCCGCGACGTGGCGCCCTGCCCACCGGGCGTGCGCCGGTGGTGGGACGGCGCTGCCACCACAGCAGGTAGCCGCGCACGATCACGGTGACCAATGCGGCCGCCAGGGCGAGCAGCAGGAGCTGGCTGGCGAGGCCGAACAGCAGGCCCATGTGTAACTGGATGCCCCACGCCGAGAGTTTGGCGGCCAGCGGCCAGTCCGCGAACCACGAAGTGTCGGTGATCGTTCCGGACGACCCGTCCACGGCCACCGCATTGTTCGACATCACCCAGGGCTGCCGGGTCTGCGCGACGGTGAAGGCGGTGCCGGTGCCGGTGCCGGTCCGGAGGGGAATGCTCACCTCGACCTTGCCGACCACACCAGCGTCCCGCGCGGCTTGGAGCACACGGTCGATGTCCTCCACCCGTGGCCTGCCCCCGCGGTCGGCGGTGTCGGGTACCGAGGCGCCGTGATGTCCGTCGTGGCCCGGCATTTCGGCGTCCGGCGGGCCACCGAGTGCGGTCGACACCGACGGCGTCGTCCACGACAGTGCCGTGCGCAGAGCGGTGATGTTGTCGCCGGCGAACCGCGACCACGTCAGGCCCGTCGCCGACAGGAACAGCAATCCCACCGCGATCCAGATCCCGACCGCGCCATGCCAGTTCAGTGTCCGCACCCGTCCCCGAACCGAGCGGTCGGGCACCAGCAGCCGGGCAGTGGTATCGCCGCGGCGCGACATCCGCCGGTATCGGCTCCACCACAGGAACACGCCGGCCAACGCGATCAGCCACAGCCACGACGCCGCGAGTTCGCTGTACACGCGGCCGGGTTCACCGAGATGCAGGCTGCGGTGCAACTGATCGATCCAGGTGCGCAGTGGTAGCGCACCGCTGCTGCCATACACCGTGAGCTCGCCGGGCGAGGCCCCCGTGACCGGATCGATGAACACGGCGTGACGTTCCGACTCCCCCAGTGCCGGATCGTCGAACATCACCCAGGTGGTCTCCCCGGGACTGGTGGCCGGCCGTACCGCGGTCACCGTCAGTTCGGGCCGGGTGGCCTGGGCGAACCGAACCTGCTGGGACACCGGCAACATGTCCCCGCTGCCGGCCGTTCGCAGGTGGTCGCGATAGACGATCTGTTCGATGGAGGGCGCGATCGCGTAGAGCCCGCCACTGATGGCGGCGATCAGCAGGAACGGGCCGACGAAGATGCCGGCGTAGAAGTGCAGGCGCAGAAGGAACGCGCGAAACGGCCCCGCGGCGCCGGCTTTCGGGGCTGACACCTCCGCGACCGGTGCCGTCGCGCTGTCATCTGTCGCTGTCGACGGGGTCTCGCCCATGGCTCCTCGGTGATCGAACGGTCCTCGTAAGAGTGGTCGTTCGGATCGCCTCGCCAGTTCCCGGGCGCACCGGATCGCCGTCAGCTCGCGGCGCCGCCCAGATGCCCGAAGCTCGCCCAGCGAAGGGCCCGGCCCATCGCCGAGGGGCGGTCTCGCAACGACGTCTGCGGCGGCGCGTCGCCGGTGCGCTCTGTCGCGCGGTAGCCGGCCTGCTCAACCGCGCCACACAAGTCGGAAACACTGATGTCGTGGCGGGCGTCGACGGTGGCGACCTTGGTGGCGATGTCGACGGAGGCGCGCACTCCATCGAACTTGTTCAGCCTGTTCTCCACCCGTCGCGAGCACGCACCACAGGACATGCCCGTCACGTCGAGCTGAATACGCCTGGAACCTGATGCCTCGTCACTGCGCACGTCTGCGGATGTCACACGCCACTCCTCACTGTCTTGCGGCCTTCTGTCGATTGGTCGGTCCGGATCCGCAATCAGTTCCTGCGGTGCCGATCTTCGCGATCAGGGACTGGATCGGCGGTGTTGCCGCCACGAGCTCACCGACGGACTCGATATCGAGCGGCAAGGCCGGATACTCGGCCAGGTACTGCGGGTAGGACCGCCCACCGAGCTTCACGCCCAGGCTGATCCAGGCGTCGATCACCGACCAACGACGGGGATTGGCCCTCGCCCAGTCGCTTTCGTCGAGCCGCCGTTTCCATTCGGGTGCGTCGACCGGCTCACGGGCCACCGCACCGAGCAACTCCGGATACGACACCGTCTGCCCGCACAGCACATCGAGCCGGCGTCCCAGACGGTCCGGACCACCGAACTCGGGCAATCTTCGAAGAACGCTGGTCGCGGCGGCGCGGCCGGTGGTCACGTTCTCGCTCAACTCGACCGAGGGGTAGGCCTGCAGGGCACGGCAAGCGTCGACGACCGACATCAGGATGTCGGTCGACCCGGCCATCTGGCCGGGCTCGCCCAGCACTCGGGGCAGACGCACGATCGTGAAGTCGAGTTCCGCGGGCGACCCGGCCACCTCCAGTTCCGCGAGTGCCTTCGACGCGGCGTACGGGTACGGTGCCTGGCGCGGGTCGAGCACCTGTGGCGCGCGGACATTCGCGTTGACCACATACGTCGACAAGTGGACCAGGCTGGTACCGGTATCCACGCATGCCTGCACCATTGCCGCAACCAATTCCACATTGGCCGAACGGAGTTCGCGGTAGGGGACCACCACATTGGTGTTACCGATGCAGTTGACGAGCGTCCCGGCGCCGGTGCCGCGGATCAGCGTCGCCAACTCCCCCGCTCCGAAGCCGGGCGTCAGCTGTTCGATACTCACACCCGGCGCACCGCGCAGCGCCGCCCAGACGCCAGCCGACGGAACCGAGCGCATGGCGAGCACCACGTCGGGTCGGCCGACGCCCCGGAGTCCCCCTATCGCCGAGGCGAATCCGGTTCCCAGGATTCCGGAAGCGCCGATCACCAGGATCGGGCCATGGCGGGCCGTCGATCGGCCGGCGTTCGAGGTGTTGTCGGTGCGACGGGTGATCGCGGCGGCGAAGTCACGGTCGATCTCCGCGGCGGTGCCCGCGTCCATCCACCGGTCGGCCACCGCGATGTCACGCACCAGGTTCAGCGCGGTATCGGCACTGATCACATCGAGAATCGAAACCTCGCGACCGAGAAAACTCCGGGTCTCGGGCAGGATCCGGACCAGATCCAACGAACCGACACCCTCGTGCCACAGCGACGCATCGGGTGTGATCGAACGGCCCAGGAGCCGGCTCCACATTCGGGCGAGACCCGTTGCCTGTTCGCCGGATCCGGTGTTGACGTGCCCGGCAGGTTCGGGACCGTCCATCGCCCGCAGCCTCGCGGTGTCGAGCTTCCCGTTCGGCGTCCGGGGAATGTCTGGGACCGTCGAAACGACGAACGACGGAACGCGTGCCTCCGCCAGCAGGCGCTTGACCCGCGCGGACGCGGCATAGTCCGGCCCTCCGTCACGGGTGCTGAACCACACTCCCAAACTGCCGTTCTGACGTCGCACGGCGACATCGACCACATCCGGGTCGGCAGCGATGCGCCGGGTGATCTCGGCGGTGTCGACCCGCTGGCCCGCGATCTTGACGATGGCGTCCTTGCGCCCGGCGAACACCGGGTATCCGGCGTCGTCGACCGTGATCCGATCGGCCGTCGCAAAAGCCCGCCGCCGCACGCCGCCGAGTGTGACCGATCCGAAACTCGAATTGTCCACGCCGAGATAGCCGTCGGCCACCATCTCCCCCACCACCACGACCTCCCCGAAGGCGATCGCCACGGTGTCCGGCACGAGCGGTCGCCCCAATCGCACCCGCGCGCCCGGTTCGGTCGCCGTGCCGCCGTCGATGAGCGGCAGGTAGGTCACCACCACAGTCGTTTCGGTCGGACCGTAGCTCGACACCAGTGAGACATGCTGGGCCCCAGCGGTGTCGAGCCATCGGTCGACCGCGCCGGGACGAACGGGTTCGCCGCCGATCACGATCTGCCGTAGCCGGGAACCGCGGACCGCAGCGGTCGCCTCACGGTCCTCGCCCCACAGCTGCCATACGGCCGTCGGCAGATCGACGACCGAGGATCCCGTCATCACCACATCGAGGGTGAGTGCTTGCAGATCACCGGTTTTCACGGCCGTCGAACGGACCAGTGTCGCTCCGCTGAGCGCTGCCCCGAAGACCTCCTCCACGCTGATATCCGATGTGAGGGGCGCGCATTGGAGGATGGTGTCGCCCGAGTTCCAGCCGTAGGCGCGGACCTGGGCTGCGCAGAACGCCGCCAGCGCAGCGTGGCCGACCTGTACGAGTTTCGGTTCACCGGTGGACCCTGACGTCGGCATCACGTAGGCGGTTCTGGCGGCGAGAAGAGGATCGCCGGCCACCTGGCCGATCCGGACGTCCACCAGGCGCCGGGACTCCTCGTCGAGGCCGTCCGAGAGTACTGCCGCCGCGGTGTCGACGATGCGCGCTGAGATGCCAGCACCGTGGTCGATGATTCGCTCGGCCCGGGGTTGGAGTTCATCGTCGATGTCACAGACGCTGTAGCCGCAGCCGGCCAGGTGGCAGGCGATCATGAGATCGATTGTTCTGTCGGTGTTGTCGTCGGTGAAAAGCAGCACGTCGCCCGGAACAGCGCCGATCTGGAGCAGCCGAGAGATCCAGGGATCGACGTGGCGCCGGTGTCGGCGCAATTCACTGATGCAATCGTCACGGTGTAGGAACCACGCGCGCGCCGCGGCATCCTCGGCCGGGGCCCGCAGGACCGACAGGCGGCACCCGTCTTCGGCGATCCCGAACCAATCGTCGACGATCATCGCGATCGGGGATTCCCACATCGCCGGTATGGCCGTCAGGGCGCTCGCGACGCGGTCGGCCACCTCGGCCGTATCTTCCTGCGGCACATCGTCCCTGTTCCAGATGTCGAGGGTGAGGGTGCGACGCCGCTCATCGAGGATCGCCGCCACGGTCATCCCCTCGACCGGCCCGATCTCGGTGGTCAGCGGTACGTCGGCCAGGAAGGGGCGCAGTTCGGGCGCGCACGGCTCACGCACGAAGTTCAGCGTCAACGCCTCGACGGCGGTGGTCCGGTGTGTCGCGAGATACATTCGGCGATAGCGCTCTTCGCGCAACCATCGGCGCCGGCCCGCTTTGACGTAGCCTCGATCGACCGTGCGCACGACGTCGGCCACCGACGCGTAGGCAGGGAACCGGACGGGTTGCGCTATCGAGTTGACCAGGCAGGTCGCGGCGGCGAGCTCGGGTTCGCCGAACCGGTTGTCCACGGCGTGTACCAGAAGGTTCTCGGTAGCCTGTCTGGCCCGCGCGTCCACGGCGATGGCCGCCGCCGCGACGAGCACGTTGAGGGCGACGCCCTCTCGGTCGGCCAACCCGAGAATGTCGTCGAAATCCTCGCCGACGATCGCCACGGAGCCGACGCGAATGCCCCTGGCCGCGGCCAGCGCGTGGGGACCGTCTGCATGCCGGCCCAGCTCCGCATCGTCGCTGAGTTCCCGCTGCACGACCGCGGTGAGCCGGTCGAGCGATTCGTCGATCCGGTTCGCTTCTCGACGGTGCGCCCTGGTCACGTCCGCCAAACCCGCACCGATACCGGAGAAATCGGCTGCGGCTCCGTCGCCGAGCGCACGACCGAGGCCGGCCTCCATGATGCCGATCGCCCCGCCGTCGAGCAGGATGTGGTGCGCGTGCACATCGAGGCCCCGCACCAGTCCGGTGTCGTCTGTGCGCACGTGGTAACGCACCAACGGAGTTTCGAGAATGCCAGACCGCCACGCCAGAGCCGGCGCACCATCGCGGTCCACGGACACGATGTCCTCCACACCAAGCCGCGCCACGAGCTCCGGATACCCGCCGGTGTCGGTCGGCATCGCCAGAACACACAACTGGATCGGGTTGGCGAGGATCGTCTTCCGCACCGCGGCCAGGAATTCCGTCGCAGGTATCGGGTCGAATCGGTAGCTTCTGCCGATCAGGTACAGGTCCGGATCAGCGTCCTGGAGCACTCCGTTGTAGATGTTCTGCTGTGAGCGGCTGAGCGGAATACGCCGCGCGTCTGGGTGTTCAGACACGTTCACCCAGCGCCTCCAACTCCCGGACCCAGCCGGCCACCGACAGATCGTCGGCCAACCGTCGCGGGACGTCCGATTCCCGGTCGATGCCGAGGTGCTTCATCAAGAGGACGAATCGCACCGAGTCGAGCCCGAGGTCCCTCAGGTCGGTGTCGTCGCCGGCCGGCAGATCCGATTCGTCGACGTACAGCACCTCCGAGAGCGCGGCGAGAATCCGATCCCTCAGGAGCTCAGACACCGGCGGTCACCGTCGCGGCCAGTGAGGTTCGCATGATCTTGCCGGACTGGGTACGCGGAATCTGTGGCACGATCACGATTTCCGACGGCCTGGCCATCGGCTCCGATTCTCGGCGAAACCGCGCTGCGATGGCGCGTTTCAGCATCGTGGCCGCCGACCTGCCCAGGCTGGTCGTCGGGACCACGGCCAGGCCCACCAACGCGCCGAACTCCGGGTCGGGAATCTCATAGCACGCGGCCTCGCCGACCCCGACGACTCCTTCGGCAATGCGATCGACCTCGTCGGGCGCGATGTTCACGCCGCCGGAGATGATCATCTCCGATGACCTTCCCACGATGTAGAAGAAGCCGTCGTCGCGGCGGTCGAGAAGGTCCCCGGTGTTGACCCAGCCGTCGACCAGGGTTTCCGCGGTCCGGTCGGCATTGTTCCAATATCCGAGCATGTTGGCCGGCGACTTGATCCACAGCGTCCCCGACACACCCGACTCCGCGCCGGAACCGCTCGGCGGTCCGCTGCCGTCCGAATCCAGATGGACCTGCACGCCGGGATAGGGCCGACCGACCGCACCGGCTTCGATTCTGGCGATCGACCCCGCCTCGGTCGGCAAACACAGTGCGGTGCAGCCGGTTTCACTCAGACCATATACCTGCGCGGTCCGCACGCCGGCGGCCTCCACGAATCGGACGTCAGCGGCGATCGCCCGGGATCCGCCGTACCCGATCATCCGAAGCGTCGGCGGCACCGGGGTGCCGGACGATCGCAGCTCGGTCACCAGGCGGGTCAGCAGGGTGGGAACCAGGCACGTTGTCGCGACGTCGTTGGCGGTGAGGATGTCGAGGAGCGACGGGGCGAGCTCGCCGCCGGTGACACACAAGCCACCCTGCATCAGGCAGTTCAGGATCCACCACAACCCACCGATATGCGTGGCGGGCAACGGCGAATACGTCGTTTCGCCGACAACCCAGTCCACCCAGGTCAGCTGTTCCCGCTGCAGAATGTCGGCGATGGCGTAGAAGGTCCGGTTGGCCAACAGCACTGCCTTCGGTGTGCCGGTCGTACCGCTGGTGAAGATCATCGCCAGCGGGTCGTCGCCGCTCAGAGCGAGAGGCTCGGGGATCGGGGCGGAATCCCGCTCGCTCCGCGGGGATCCGGCACGGGCGGTGATGTCGACGACGAGCGCCGGTATCGACTTCAGCGCCGCCGAGAGTTCAGCCGGGTCGCACCGGCATCCCGGTGCGACCAGGATCGCGGCGGGATCGGTGATCTCCGCGAAACGCTCGACGGCAGCCGCGGGCAGGCCGCCTTCCACCATGACTGCGATGGCACCCACTCTGGCACAGGCCAGCACCGCCAGGTAGGTCTCCGGACCATTGTCCGAGATGACGAAGACTCGATCTCCCCGAACGATCGAACGGGACGTGAGAACCCCTGCCAGATGGTCGGCTTCGGCCATGAGGTCGCCGTACCTGATCGTGCCGCTGCCGTCGCAGCGCCGCAGAGCCACCGCCTCGGGACGCTGCCGCGCCCGCGCGGCGATACGTTCCAGCACCGTGGACGATGGGTGTGTCATCACCATTGATCAGCTCTCCTGCGAGTGTCAGGGGATGTTGAGTGCCGCTAGCTCGACTTCACCGGATGCGGATCCGCCGTCCTCGTCCCAGAATTCGACCGTGCACGGGATCTTGAGATAGCGAATCGTTCGATCGACGACCTCGAAGTCCTTGCACAGCAACCGGGCCGAGAACCTCCGGGATTTGATCGGACGCTTGAAGCGCGACGCCGTGGACTTGATCAACATGCTGGGGAGTTGGTAGTTGAAGTAGTCGTCGATCGACCAGCCCCGGAATTCGGGTATCTGTTCGTTGAGAATTGCCGGGGCGAATGCGCTGTAAGCCAGCTGGTTGAAACACAGGACCCATTCGGCAGCATTGAAGTGACCGGTGTCGCGAATGTATGCGGGCTCTTTGATGCTGAAGTTGCCGATGGCGAACACCGAGGTCTCGGTGGCTTCGTACTCCGCATCGAGCAGATAGCGGCACCCTTTGTAGGAATAGGGCTCCAACACCTTGACCAGCAGATCTTCCGGGATCGGCGCCGTGCGGGCGACGTCGTGATCAGCCTGGGTGGCAGGCAGGGTTTCGGCTGTGGTCATGCTCATACTCCGTATCCGGGTGTCGTCAGGCCGTCCAGCATGGTCAGCCGATGCGTCGTCAAAGTGCCTGGCGTGGTGCCGTGTTTGGCTCGGTGCATCAGAACGCGGTTGTCCCACAACACGACATCGCCGACCTCGTAGTGTTGGGCGTGGATGAACGGCGAGGTGAAGTCCCGGTCGAGTTGCCCGGTGGCCGTCATCAGTTCGTGCAATACGGCGGGATCCAGGACCGTCCCGCGGGCGTCCTCGATCTTCGTGGTGCCCGATGCGCAGATGTAGAGGATCTCCTGCCCGGTCTTCGGGTGCCTGATCACCGTCGGCCACGTGATCGGCGGCGTGGTATTCGAGATCTCGTCCCAGACTTCACCGATCGGTTTGTAGACGTCATTCGGTCGAATCTTGATGTGGCGCCGGGGATCGTGCGTGGCGAACGTTCCACGCACAGGGTCTTGGACCGATTCGGGGAGAGATTCCCATACCTTGTTGAGGTCGATGAAGTACGTTCCCCGGTCGGTGCCGGGTACGGCCAGCGGCAACACCATCGAGAACGCGAAGGGTTCGGGCATGAACATGTAGTCGATGTGCCAGAACGCACCAGTCCTGGGAACACCGTGACCCTCCTCTGTCGAGGAAACGAAGATCTCCGGATGGTCCTTGTGGTGGTAGATCGGCTCGTAGTAGGTGACCACATCACCGACGATCCGGCCCAGCTCGAGAAACTGTTCGGGTGTCGGATGAACGTCCTTGAGAACGACCAGCTTGTTCCGATAGACGATGTCGCGAATCTCTTCTGTCGTGACGGTGTCGAGGCGGTTGGGATCGATTCCCGTGACGTGCGCCCCGAGCCCCTCCCCTTTCACATTCAGCGTCATCTCTTCTCCTACCGGTATCTGCGCCACGTTGAGCTCGCGGCCGGTGCGCGCGGCATGGTGCGTTTTGTGCGGCTGTCGAATTGGTCGCGTCAAACCGATTGAAAGTTCCCGCTATTCGCGAACTTCATTCGGATCTCTGTGCCGCCACGTCGCGGGGAACATGGGGACATGAGCCTCGGCCGTCTCCGCGGCACGGTGGACCAACCCCGCAGCGGGTGCGCTCGTGGCGACCCGCGCCGTCCCGGCGAAGCCCAGATGTGTCGTTCCCTGATCGCCGGCCAACGGCGATCCTGCCCGGGTATCGGCGGTTCTGCCAACGGTGGCAACTTCGGTGTCGGCGTCCAGAAACTCGTACCGGTGGCTCCGTGCCCGCTCTCGCCTCCGGTCCGCCAGTGTCCGACGCCCACGGCTGGCTGCTGCCGCCCTCGCCGAACTGACGGCCGACAGGATATCTGCCATGCCCTCAGCGGATTTCGTGCCGGCCTTCGGACCGGACGCCACCGCAGGCGGATCGATGCCGGGCACCGCGTATACCACCGACGGGGATGCAGCCGAGCTGGTCGGAGCTGCCGAGGAGGACGGACCGACCGTCGAACCGCCGGACTGAGGAGCACCTGGTGAGACGCCAGACGGGGCCACCGCCACCCCGGCATCGAGCCGTGACCCGACGGGGTGTCCACCGCCGTTGCCCTCGACCGGGAGCGGCAATCCCGTCGGAGGCACTGTCTTCGGCAAGAGCGCCAAGGCACTCAGAGCGCTGAGCGCACTGAGTGCGGGCGCCAAGAACGGCAGAAGCAGCAGCGAGTAGGAGGCATAGTAGGGGTACCAGAGCATGTCGTACAGCACGAGGGCGATGATCGCGAGAATCGCGGCTTCTGTGGGATTGAATCCGAGCTGTCCGAACAGCTGCTGGAACGTCTCCAGTAGTTGTTGTGGGTTACCGGCACCCGAGATCAGCCGAGAGATCAACTGCCAGATGTCGTTGAGCGGCGGCGTTTCGGGCGTTGGGCCGGAACTACTCTGCTGCTCGCCTCGCGCCTCGCCTCCCGGCGCCAGGATCGACGGGGCCGGCCGGGGCGGTGGCACCGCGGAGTACGCGCTGGTCGCGACCGCCTCGTAGCTCGTCATCACTTCGGCGGCCTGCAGCCACATTCGCACGTAGTCGGCCTCGTTGACGGCGATCGGGATGGTGTTGATGCCGAAGAAATTGGTGGCCAGCAGGACGCCGTGGGTGACGTGATTGGCGGCGAGTTCCGCGAGCGTCGGCATGGTCGCCAGCGCGGTGCTGTAGGCGGCCGCGGCGGTTGCGTGCTGGGCGGCGGTGACGGCACTGTCGACGGAGGCCTGCTGTAGCCACGCCAGGTAAGGGCCGTGGGCCGCCGCGTACTGCATGGCGCTCGGCCCTTCCCAGGCGCCGGCCTGCACGCCGGCCAAGATCTGCGTCAGTTCGGCTGCCGCCGCACTGTATTCAGTGCTCAACGCCTGCCACTGCGCAGCCCCCGATAGTAGCGATCCCGGACCGGGACCCATCGTCAACGAGGCCGCGTGCACCTCCGGCGGCATGGCCAACCACAGCGGTGCAGTCACCGCATCACCTCCTCGCCCGACCGTTGGAACCCGCGCACGATCGCCTTGTCCTTCACCTAGTCGCCGCGGGTCGCCGGAAAGTTCCCGAGTTGTGAAAACTGATCTGTCAACCGGGGCAAGGGCTCTCGACAACCGGGAGGCCGTAGTGGGGTGGGCGCACCGGCGAGTACGGTCGTGGCATGCCAGTCATCGACGCTCGTCATCTGACGGCGATATCGGAAACCGCTCTCCTGACGCTCCATCAACGAGCGACCGAGGCCGCCCGGGCTGACGGCGTGATCGACGACCCGATGGCCATCGCGTTGAGAGACAGTCTCGGCTATGACTATCACCACTTCGGCCGCACCCATCAGGCCACCGCGCTGCGGGCGCTGGCCTTCGACATTGCCTCCCGCCGCTACCTGGACATGCACCCCCGAGCCATCGTCGTCGCCCTGGCCGAGGGGCTTCAGACCAGCTTCTGGCGGCTCGACAACGGTCAAATCAACTGGCTATCGGTAGATCTGGAGCCGATCGTGCAACTACGCCAGGAACTGCTGCCGAGTTCTGACCGGCTTCAGCACCTGGCGCAGTCCGTGCTGGACCATTCCTGGATGGATCGGGTGGACGCCACCGACGGCGTGCTCATCACCGCCGAGGGTCTGTTCCAGTACCTGGAACGCGATGCGGTGTTCGACCTCATCGCGACGTGTGCCGAGAGGTTCCCGGGAGGACGTCTGATCTTCGACAGCGTGCCCCGATTTCTGAGCACGTACTCTCAGCGGCGCGGAATCCGGCTCAGCAGGCAGTACACCGCGCCGCCGATGCCGTTCTCGTTCACGGCTGCCCAATACGACGAATTACGCGCCATCCCCGGCGTCCGCGGGGTGTACGAGATTGAGATGCCCACCGGCCGAGGCATATTCCTCGCGCGCACAGCATCATTCGTCTACCGATCCCGCCGCCTGGAACGCTTCCGGGCGCCCACCAATGTCGTCGAGTTCGGGTGATCTGCTTACCGATACGCCGGTAGCTCGTGGCGGCCCGGCTTGCCGAGACCGCCACGAACTGGTCTCGACAACCGCTATTCGTCGCGCACCTTCACGGCCGCGGCGACCAGGTGCTTGAGCGATTGGGTGACCTCACCTGTGTTGCGGGTCTTCAGACCGCAATCGGGGTTGACCCAGAGCCGTTCGGCCGGGACTGCTTTGAGCGCCTCCCTCAGGGCTGCAGCGATCTCCTCGACGCCGGGTACCCGCGGTGAGTGAATGTCGTAGACACCCGGCCCGACACTGTTGGAGAATCCCGCGGCGTTGAGATCATCCAGCACCTCCATGTGCGACCGGGCCGCCTCGATCGATGTCACGTCGGCGTCCAGATCCGCGATGGCGCCGATCACCTCGCCGAATTCCGAATAGCAGAGGTGGGTGTGGATCTGAGTGGAGTCCGCGACGCCCGAGGTGGACAGCCGGAATGCGTCGACCGCCCACCGCAGGTATGCCTCTTTGTCCTTCGACCTCAGGGGCAGAAGCTCGCGCAGCGCGGGCTCGTCGACCTGAATGATGGCGATGTCCGCGGTCTGCAGATCGATGGTCTCGTCTCGAATGGCGAGCGCCACTTGCGCCGCGGTCGCCGCCAGCGGCTGGTCATCACGGACGAACGACCACGCGAGGATCGTGACCGGCCCGGTGAGCATGCCCTTGACCGGCTTGTCGGTCAGCGACTGCGCATAGGTGATCCACTGGACCGTCATCGGCTCCGGCCGCGCCACATCCCCATACAGGATCGGCGGTCGCACACATCGGCTGCCGTAGGACTGCACCCAACCGTTCTGCGTGGCGAAGAATCCATCGAGTTGCTCGGCGAAATATTGCACCATGTCGTTGCGTTCGGGTTCACCGTGCACCAGCACGTCGAGGCCCACCTGCTCCTGCAGCGTGATGACGTCGGCGATCTCTGCCTTCATCCGGCGCTCATACTCCTCGGCATCGATTTTGCCCGCCCGCAGGTCGGCCCGGGCGATGCGAATGTCCGAGGTCTGTGGATAGGAGCCGATCGTGGTGGTGGGCAAGGCCGGCAACTGCAACCGGTCCTGCTGGGCGACACGGCGCTGATCCGCCGGCGCCCGCTGGGCGCCGGACGTGAGGATCGACGCGATCCGGTCCCGTACCTGGGCATTGGTCAGCCGCGGATCGTCCTTCCGGGATGCGATCGCCGCGTTCGATGCCTCGATCTCCCGCGCGATGGCGTCGCGCCCGTCCCGGAGACCACGGGCCAGAGCCGCCACCTCGCTGACCTTCTCACTCCCGAATGCCAGCCAACTTCGCAGTGCCGCATCGATATCCGGCTCAGCGTCCAGCGTGTAGGGCACGTGCAACGTCGAGCATGAGGTAGATACGGCCACCGTCTTGGCTCGGTCGACCAGGGCGGCCAGGGTATCCAATGCACCATCCAGGTTGGTCCGCCAGATATTGCGGCCGTCGACCACGCCGGCCACCAGCAGCTTGCCGGACAGCTCGGGAACCGCAGCCAGTGCGGCCGCCGAGCCGGCCACCAGATCCACACCGATGGCCTCGACCGGTGTGCGGGCCAGGGCAGGCAGCGCATCGGTCAACTCGCCGAAGTACGTTGCCACGAAGATCGCAGGCCGTTCGGTGAGACCGCCGAGCCGCGCGTAGGTGCGCTCGGCGAGTTCGCCGGCGTTGCCCACGAAGTCGGTTACCAGCACCGGCTCGTCGATCTGGACCCAGCCGACACCTTGCGCGGCCAGCAATCGCAACAGTTCGGCATAGACGTCGACGAGTTCGTCCAGCCGCCCGATCGGCGCGCCCGCGCCACCGACGGCCTTCGACAACGCCAGGAACGTGATCGGGCCGATGATCACGGGTCGGGCCGGGATCCCCTGCGCGCGTGCCTCTTCCAGCTCCCCCGACACCTTGTCCGGGTTGAGCGAGAACGAGGTGTCGGGGCCGAGTTCGGGCACGATGTAGTGATAGTTGGTGTCGAACCACTTGGTCATCTCCAGCGGTGCGATCTCTGCGTCGCCGTAGACACCGCCGCGGGCCGCGGCGAAGTAACGGTCCAGATCGTCGGCGACACCGGCCACCCGGGCCGGTAAGGCGCCGACCAGAACCGCGGTGTCGAGCATCTGGTCGTAGTGAGAGAAGGTGTTGATCGGCACCGAATCGAGGCCGGCTGCGACCAGAGAGTCCCAGGTGTTGCGGCGCAGGGTGGCGGCGACCGATTCCAGTTCGTCACGACCGATCCGTCCCGCCCAGTACTTTTCGACGGCGCGTTTGAGTTCTCGGTGGGGACCGATTCGGGGCGACCCGAGGATGGTGGCGGTGAAAGGTGCTGCGGTTGTGCTCATCACGATGTCCTTCGACGTGCGGGAGGATGGCCACCGCCAGAAGACATCCAACCGAGACAGCCACCCGCCACGAGTGAACCGCTTCGGCCACTGCCCATTCCACGAGGCGATGAACCACCGGACGCGGCGCGCCCGGTACGGCTGGCAGGTCTTCGGACTCACAGGCCCGCACGGAAACCGTGCACCTACTGGCCGTCGCTTCCCAGCCGCAGTTGCCTGCGGGCCAGTGCTGATGACGGCGGTCGTTCCTGCATACCGCTGCGGGACAGTCCCGGATTCTCACCGGGTTCCCTCTCACGCCGCATCTCAACCAGCCTGCGACGCTCGGTGTCGACGTCGCACGTACCCCGGCGCCGACAAACCAGCTGCGAGTATGAGACTACCGCGCCGCCGGGGTCAGTCCCGGATGTCGGCCCTGATGGTGTCGGCCACCTCGGCGGCCTGGTTGACGGCCGCCGATGCCGGCTTGCAAGCCTGAACGTCGATGATCACGTTCGCCTCGACCGCCAGTGCCCGCTGGCAGGAACGCTGTTGCTCCCCCTCGCCTCGCGTGAACGGGATCGTCAGCTGTGAGTCGGTCTCGGACAGCGGCCCGCTACGCCACTTGGGCAGCTGCTGTCCGTTGAGGTTGATGTTCACATTGTGATCGGTGCACTTGGACCACCGCTCGGCGGATTGCCGGTAGAAATCGCGCGCGTCCTGTTCCGATGGGAAGGTCACCACGGACTGGACGACGAGGTTGTCCCAGTTGTCGTCGTTCGGCGAACGGAGCAGCTGCTGACGCAGCGCGCTCCAGCCTTCTCCGTAGATGGCCGCCTCGTTGACCTGCCACACACCCAGGCAGTTGAGGTTGGGCAGCAGATTACGGTGATCGCCCATCGTCCGCACCGCCGGTCGCGGGGTCATTCCGGTGGTGCCCATCAGGATGTTCAGCTGAGCAGGGCTGAGCAGCAACGCATCGAGGTCCGCGTCACCCAGGAGTTTGGGAGCGGGAGGCTGCGCCTCGGGCTTGCCCGAACAACCGGACAACGCCACCACAGTGAGCAAAACCAATGTTGCCCAACGTAATAGCTGACGCCGCCGGGATGCGTCAGGCATGCGTTCCGGCCATCGCGCACGCCATCTGCGCGGTATGGGCATCCTCGTTGAGTTCCGTGGCAGTCACATTCAGGGTGTTTCCGCTGCCCCGCAGCCCCATCTTCACGAGCAGTTTGGTGGCGTCGAGGGACCACGAGCGCATGGGGTTGGCGATGTCCGGCGCCAATCCGGGGGTGTTCGCGGCGCTCATCGCCTGCGCGGCCGACTCGCGAAGTGCCGTGCGGCCGCTGACATTCGACATGCTCACGAACGGATCCGCATAGTCGGGGCGCTCGGTGCCCTCGATCGTGTCGGCGAAGTCACCGTAGAACGTCGAGGCATTGTCCAGCGCGTCGGCGAACTGGGAGCATGCGGTCAGCGCAGCGGGGCTGGCCTCGCCTGCGACGGGGGCCGGCGGCACAGCCGCCGGATCAGGGGCACCTACCGGGGCGGGGGCGGCCAACGGATCGGGCGCACCCGGCGGTGGAGGAGCCGGCACCGGCGCGGGCGCTGGAGCGGGTTCGGTGTGGACCGCACCGTCGGGATCAGCCGAAGCCGTTGGCATCAACATGAATCCAACCCCCAGTGCGACACCTGCGGCCGCGAGACCGCGCGCCCATCGCTGTGATGACGTCACCTAGTCCTCCAAGAGTAGAAACTGCCGCGGCGCGACACCCCGTCGTCGACGGGAAACCAGCACGCCCCGGCATTGCTCCCATACCGTCGGTGGAGCAGGTGTCGAGAAGTTGAACGTCCGGCCAACGTGTTCCCCCCACCCGTCGTCCATTGCGTGCCGACCGGGCTTCGCGCTACCTCATATATGGAATGCGCTGTCGCACACGAAAATACCGGTGCCCGTCGGGTGGGCCCCGACGCCAGCTGGATGGGAATGCGGCGGCAAGAGTTGGGACGCTGTTCACCGATTGGAAACGCAACCGGTTCATGATTCGTCGCGACAGATTCCTTGGACCCCTTGGCTTCTGACGACCATGACGCGTCGCAGACCATTCGGATTCAAAAACCACGAGAGGCGCAAGTTCACGCATGTTGAGTCGTTTTGCCACCCTGGCTGCAGTCTGCATGTTGGCCCCTGTAGCGATTGCGCCTCTTGCCCAGGCAGATCCCCCGCCCCCGCCGGACCCGGCCGTGCCGCTGGCCGATGCCCCACCGCCCCCGCCGGACAACGGCGCGGTGCCCTCGGCCGCCCCCGGTGTGCTCGACACCCCGGACGGCTGGCATGTCACCGTCGTCGGCAGCAACGAGAGCCAGCTGCCGGTCGCACCGCTGACCACCGCGATCTCCTCGCGCGAGTACCTGGTCGGCGGCACCTTCACCGGCAAGATCAGCGGTAAGGGCAAGACCAAGCTGAGCGGCGGCACGCTCGAGGCCGGCCAGCAGATCGGCTGCGGCATCATCTCCGACGAGATGGAAATCAACCCTGGCGCAAGCTTTTCCCCGTCGATCCGAGTGCCGTTCACCGGCGCGGCGACCGATGTGGGCTTCGGTACCGGCATCAACCTTCAAGGCAAGGTTTACCTGAAACCGGGCACGGTCACGATCGTCCCGATCGACAAGAAGTCCTTCAAGGGCTCCGAGGCCCGGGTGACGATCACCGGTGTCCGGATCAAGTTCGACCAGTGCGCCGGACAGTCGTTCATCCGCTCGTACGCGACGCTGACGGCCTCCACCGAGAACACCGACGACGTGGTCACCTACATGGGAGTCACCAAGGCGGTCTGACCCGCCCCGCAACCACAGGCGTGGTTGAACCGGTTTTCGGCCGGTTCAACCACGCCTTTTGCTGTTTCAACTACTCTGCCTACCAATGTTATTCGCACCGCGATGTCGCGGCTCTATGAATTCAATTGCCGCACAGCGACTTTCCAGGATACTCACAGGATCAGAACTCTCACTGGACGGAAGTCCGGTGGGAACTGTTCCGGCGTTGTTCACCGTTCCGAAACGCGATCCATACATGATTCGTCGCGACAGATTCCTTGGACCCCTTGGCTTCTGACGACCATGACGCGTCGCAGACCATCCGGGTTCAAAAACCACGAGAGGCGCAAGTTCACGCATGTTGAGTCGTTTTGCCACCCTGGCTGCAGTCTGCATGTTGGCCCCTGTAGCGATTGCGCCTCTTGCCCAGGCAGATCCCCCGCCCCCGCCGGACCCGGCCGCCCCGGTCGCCCCGCCGGTCGACAACGGCATCGTCGCCTCCGCTGAGCCCGGCGTCGTCACCACCCCCGACGGCTGGAAGCTCACCGTGGCTGCCTCCAACGAGAGCCAGCTGCCGATCGCCCCGCTCACCACCGCCGCCTCCTCACGCGAGTACCTCGTCGCCGGTACCTTCACCGGAACCGTCGGAGGCTCAGGGGAAACCACGCTCAGCGGCGGCACCCTGGATACCGGTTACCAGATCGGTTGCGGCATCGATCTCGGCCAGGTCCGTCTGATCGGGTCGGTGGGTCTGTCCACCTCCGGCTCGACCCTGGGCGGCCTGATCCCCACCGGCCTCTCCATGCCGCTGTCGGGCACGATCGAGATCCACCTCAAGCCCGGAACCGTGAACAACGTTTCGGTGAACAAGAAGTCGTTCAAGGCCGCACCGGTCCGCGTCACACTGAAGGACGTTCACATCAAGCTCGACGGCTGCGTCGGTCAGTCCTTCCTGCGGTCCTACGCCACCCTGACCAGCTCCACCACCGACACCGACGACATCGTCGCCTACTACGGCGTCACGAAGTCTGTCTGAGCCGGCTGAAGTCATCGCCATGACACCCACGCTGAAGCCGTCACATCGCATCATGGTGGCCGGCGTGCTGGCACTCGGAGCGGCGGTCGCCTCGTCGGCGGCCGCCGCTGCCGATCCGGCTCCGGTCGATCCGGCCGTTCCCGCTCCGGCCCCTCCGCCGCCCCAGGGCCCGACGGTCCCCGGAATCGGTGCGCCGCTGGGGCCCAACGGCCTTTCTCTGCTGGAACAGACCGGCACCCCCACCGGCGGTCCGTTGGGTCTGCCACAGGGCGTCGATCTGAACCCGAACAGCCTGCTGGCACAGAACGCAACCCCGGGCGGTCCTCCTGGCACCCCGCCGAATCTGCGGGCCTTCAACAACGGCTATCTGCTCCCCCAGAACGAGAAGCCCTCGGCTCCCGGTGAGGGAACGGTGGTCGGGGTGGCCCCAGGGGAAGAGAACGCCGACATCTCGGGCCGCGAGTACCTCAAGCAGCTTCACGAGCTGTACCGGAACGGCAACCTGAAGGGTGCACTGCTTGGCCAGGTGCCCCAGCAGCAGCTCGGTGAGCCCTTGCCGGGCACCGCGCCACCACCCGGAACCAATATCTCGCCGGGCCTCGCTCAGTATCTTCCCGAGCCGGCGCCTCCGGCCGATCCGGCCGCGCCTCCGGCGCCGGCCGTCCCCGCACCACCTGCTCCCTGAGCCATTCGGGCAGCGTCCGGCAATCCTCGGACGCTGCCCGAACCGTCTCGGTCCTGCCCTCATCTCGACCAAAATCCCGTAACCCACTGTTAACCTTCCGTACAGAAGGAATACACTTATGGGCGCGGCCTGGGGCTACCGGTGAGAGCGACAGCATGAGACCCGACCGCCGGGAGGGTCGGGATGCTGATGCATACACGAACGTCGAAACTCGCTGGACTGGCCGTGACGGTGCCGGCTCTTGCGATCGGGAGCGCGCCCCTGGCCGCGGCGGACCCGGTCCCGGGCGGTCAGCCGGCCGATCAGACCATTTCGGAACTGAACGCCGAGGGCTACAGCGTGGCCATCAACTGGGTCGGCGGACCCAGCACCCTGTCGCTGTCGGAATGCAAGGTCAATTCCATCCACAACCCCAACCGCGGGGTGCCTGCGCTGCCGAGTTCGTCGGTGACGGTCTATGTGGATGTGCAATGTCCGGACGAGTCGTCGAATTCCTGACTCGCGTCGTGAATCGGGTCGCTGCGCAACGGTTCCCACGTCGGTGATCCTCGGTCCCATCGGGCCTTTCGGCCCGTTCGGCATCGGTTAGACCGCACCCGCGGCGGGCGCCGTCGTCGTCGCGTAGGGGTTCGACATGGTGGTCGTCGGCGGCGCACTGGTCTCGGCAGGGATGTCTTGAGGCGGCGGTGGCGGTGGCGCACTTGACATTCCGATGTCCTCGCTCGTGCTCACCGGGGTCTGTGGCATCCTGCTGGTCGTGCTCGTCGTCGTACGCGCCGACGGCTTCGTCGTCACGACCGGCGTGGTGAACCGCTCCGGCTGGACGGGCACACCGGACTGGTGCGAGGTCATCATGATCGCGAACACCAGGGCGGCGATGGCCACGACGCCGCCGACGCCGGCGACAGCCATCGCCGCGGGAGTTTCATGCCATGGGGTATCCGGCGGACCATCTACTTGACCGACTCGGTCCTCGGGTCTAACTGCCGGCATGCGACTCCGCGTTCCGGGCCGCACCGCTGAATGGAAAACCCCACAGCGACAACACGATCAACCAGACCACCCCCGTCAACACGGCAAAGTCGGCCACATTGAACACCGGCATCGGCCCGATCGCCAGGAAATCGATCACCTGTCCGCGGAGCGGGCCCGGAGCCCGGAAGAATCGGTCGGCGAGATTACCGGTGGCCCCGCCGAGGATCGTGCCGAGGCCCAGCGCCCACCACGGTGAGCGGACGACCGAGCCGAACCAGGTGACGGCCGTGGCCACCGACAGGACGAGGACGGTGAGCATCACGGTGCGGTCCGCGGCGATCGACAACGCGGCACCCGAATTACGAGTCAGCACGCAGGCCAGCCAGTCACCGGCCAAGGGCACGGTGCGCCCGGGTTCCAACATGCCGACGGCCAGGATCTTGGTTCCCACGTCGACCACGAAGACCGACCCGGCCGCGCCCAGCAACAGCCGGCGCCGAGTCGGCTGCGCCGTCCCGGCGCCCTCGGCACCAGAGATACCGGCGATGTCGGCCGTCACCGGATCATTGTCCGCACCGACCGGGTCGGCCGCTGGGCGACTCAACCGACGGTTCGGTGAACTCTTGTGCTCCCCCCGGCGTCGCAGGTCTCCCCGACGATGCCACCCTGCCCGCCAATGTCACCCTGGAGCGGCGCGGGCTAGGGTGACCACGTGCCGGATTCCGTGTTGGTCAGCGTCGACGACCACGTCGCCGTCATCACCGTCAACGACCCTGATCGCCGCAACGCGGTGACCTTCGAGATGTCGGCGGCCCTGCGCGCCGCCGTCGAGGCCGCCGAGGCCAATCCCGACGTGCATGCCGTGATCGTCACCGGCGCGGGCAAGGCGTTCTGCGCAGGCGCCGACCTCACCGCCCTCGGGGAGGCCACCGAGGACGGTCTGCGCAAGATCTATGACGGGTTCCTCGCGGTCGCCCATTGCACCTTGCCGACGATCGCTGCGGTCAACGGCGCTGCCGTCGGCGCCGGTCTGAACCTGGCGCTGGCCGCCGACGTGCGCATCGCCGGCCCGGCGGCGTTGTTCGACCCGCGGTTCCAGAAACTCGGCATCCACCCCGGCGGGGGCGCGACCTGGATGCTGCAGCGGGCAGTGGGCCCACAGGTGGCCCGGGCGTCGCTGCTCTTCGGCATGCGTTTCGACGCCGAGGCCGCGGTGCGGCACGGGTTGGCGCTGTCGATCGCAGAGGACCCGGTGGGCGCCGCACGCATTCTTGCCGCGGGCCCGGCCGCGGCCCCGCGCGACGTGGTGATCGCCACCAAGGCGTCGATGCGGGCCACCGCGAATCCCGGCGTGATCGATGTCGACCAGCACCGCATCGCCGTCGACACCGAACTCGGACCGCAGGCCAGATCGATCGAATCCCCGGAATTCGCAGAGCGTTTGGCGGCGGCCAAGCGCAAGTAGCCCCTACAGGTCGATCACAGCCAGTTCGGGTGTCTCGATCAGCGAGCGCAGATCACGCAGGAACGCCGCGGCCTGGGCACCGTCGACGATGCGGTGGTCGAAGGCGCAGGTCAGTGACATGGTGTGACGGGCCACCACGACATCGTCGACAACGACCGGGCGGGCCTTGATCGACCCCATACCCAGGATCGCCGCCTCCGGATAGTTGATCACCGGCACGCCGTCGTCCAAGCCGAGCGCCCCGAAGTTCGACACCGTGAAGGTCGAGCCGGACAGCTCGGCCGGGCTGACCGTGCCGGCCCGGGCCGACTCGACGAGCCGGCTCACCGCCCCGGCCAGCTCCCGGGTGGTCAACGACTGCGCGTCGCGGACCACCGGAACCAGCAGGCCGCGCGGCGCCGCCACCCCGAAGCCCAGGTGCACGGCCGGATGTCGGTGGATCTGAGGGCCTTCGGTGGTTTCCAGCCAGGTGGAGTTCAGCATCTGATGCCGGCCCAGCACCACGACCAGCAACCGCAGCGTCAGCACGAACGGTGTGACCGGCAACGCCGGATCGGCCTCACGAACGCGGTCACGCAGTCGCAGCAACGCGGTGCAGTCGACGTCCACGCGGGCGTGGGCGTCAGGGATCTCCTTGTGCGATAACGCCATCCGCCGGGCCATCGCGGCCTGTACGCCACTCACGTCGACTACCTCGGAGCTGCCCGCCGCGGCCAGCACATCGTCGCGGGTCACGATGCCTTCGGGTCCCGAACCGGGAGCCAGCGCGTCGAGGTCGACATGCAAATCGGCAGCCAGCTTGCGGACCGGCGGTTTGGCCCGCACCCGGGGACTGTCCGGCGTCGGACCGCGTCTGCTGACATCCATGGTGTCGTCGGCTCCGTAACCGACCAGCACCGACTTACGCGGCGTCACACCATTTTTCTCGGGTCCGGCCGGAGCCGCGGCCGGCTCACTGGTGGCGATCCTGACCAGCAGTGACCCGACGGTGAGGGTGGCACCCGCCGCGCCACCGAGCTCGAGCACCTGCCCGGCGAACGGGCTGGGAATTTCGACTTCGGCCTTGTTGGTCTCGACCGTGCACAGCGTCTGATTGAGCTCGACGGTGTCGCCCACCGCGACGCTCCAGCTGGTGATCGTGGCGTCCTGCAATCCCTCGCCGAGATCCGGGACCAGGAAGTCCCGGTTCACGGCTGCCCCATCGCCCGCTCGATGCAGTCGAGCAGCCGGTCGACACCGGGCAGCCACACCTTCTCCAGGCGGGCCGGTGGGTAGGGAGTGTCGAAACCGGTGGCCCGCAACACCGGAGCCTCAAGCTCGTAGAAGCACTCCTCGGAGATCCGGGCGGCCAGTTCGGCGCCGAAGCCCAGGGTGCGGGGCCCCTCGTGCATCACCACGGCCCGCCCGGTGCGCCGCACCGAGGCGGCGACCGTGTCGAAATCGAGCGGGTTGAGCGAGCGCAGGTCGACGACCTCGAGGCTCCAACCACGTTCGGCGGCCAGGTCTGCGGCGTTGAGGGCGGTGCCGACCAGCCCGCCGTAGGTGATGACGGTGGCGTCGGTTCCGTTGCGCCGCACCATGGCCCGGCCGATCGGCGGAGCGGGCGCACTGGTGTCGACGGGTTCGCGGACCCAGTAACGACGTTTGGGCTCCAGGAAGATCACCGGGTCGGGGCTGCTGATCGAATACCGCAGCAGCCAGTACGCGTCGGACGGCGTGGCCGGGACGATGACCTTGAGGCCGGCCGTGTGCAACCAGTACGACTCGGTGGACTCCGAGTGGTGCTCGACCGCACCGATGCCGCCGAACGACGGGATCCGCACGGTCACACCCATGTTGACGTCCCCATGGGTGCGCATACGGTATTTCGCGAGGTGACTGGCGATCTGGTCGAAGGCCGGATAGCTGAACCCGTCGAACTGGATCTCCGGTACCGGGATGAACCCGCGGATCGCGAGCCCGATCGCCACCCCGATGATCGCCGATTCGGCCAATGGGGTGTCGAAACACCGTTCGGTGCCGAACGTCTCGGCCAGTCCCTCGGTGACCCGGAAGACCCCGCCGAGAGTGGCGACGTCCTCGCCGAACACCAGCACGTGGTCGTCGGCGGACATCGCGTCGTGCAATGCCCGATTGATCGCAGCGACCATGGTCAACTCGGTGGTGGCCGGCGCGCCGAGCGGGGTGAGTTTCGGCTCCCACGGCTCCGGCGAATCACCGTGAGCGGCAGGCCGATCGATGATCTGAGTCACTCATGCCTCCTTCGCCAGTTCGGCCGTCAACTGATCGCGTTGGCGGGCCAGGTCCGGGGTGATCTCGGCGTACACCGCGTCGAACAGCTCGGCCGGATCGGCATCGGCTGCGCCGACAATGGTGTCGCGCAACTCCGTACACAGCCGCCGCGACCGCGCCGCGACGCGCTGCTCCAGGCGCTCGTCGAGCACTCCCGCGTTCTGCAGGTAGCTGCGGTACCGCGCGATCGGATCGCGGGCAAGCCACTCGTCCACCTCATCGGCGGACCGGTACCGGGTCGGATCGTCGGAGGTGGTGTGCGGGCCCATCCGGTAGGTGATCGCCTCGATGAGGGTGGGACCGCCACCGGCGCGGGCCCGTTCGGCTGCCTCCGCCATCACGGCGTAGCACGCCAGTACGTCGTTGCCGTCGACGCGGACCCCGGGCATTCCGTAACCGATTGCCCGGTGCGCGATCGACGGCCCGGCCTGCTGCCGGCTCACCGGCACCGAGATCGCCCATTGGTTGTTCTGCACGAAGAACACGCACGGCGCCGTGAACACCGACGCCAGATTGAGCGCCTCGTGCACGTCGCCCTCACTGGTGGCGCCGTCTCCGAGGAACGCGACGGTCACCGAATCCTCGCCGAGGCGCTGGGCGGCCATCGCCGCGCCCACCGCGTGCAGCGCCTGGGTGCCGATCGGGATCGCGATCGGGGCGACGCAGCGGCTGGTGAACTCCAGGCCGCCGTGCCACTGGCCCCGCCACACCGCGCCCATCTGGCCCGGGGTGATCCCGCGCAGCAGGAAGGCCCCGATCTCGCGGTATTGCGGGAACAGCCAGTCCGTCTTGCGCAGGCAGGCGGACGCGCCGACCTGCGCGGCCTCCTGGCCACGGCACGACGCGTACAACGCCAGCTCACCCTGGCGTTGCAGGTTGACGAATTCGACGTCCAGGTCGCGGGCGACGACCATGGACTCGTAGAGCCAACCGAGGGTTTCGGGGGGCAGATCGCCGCTGTACCGCGTCTCGTCGGTGGGTGACCCGTCGGCGTCGACCAGACGCACCGGATCGAGATCGACGCTCGGATGCACCGAGGCCGGCTCTCCAGACAACCCAGCCATACCGCCTCCTTCTCGGGTGACGGCATGTCGCGCCGCCAGTCCATGAGGTGCTCAGAGCAGCGGCGAGACGGGCAAAACCCCTGGTGAGAGGCCTCCGGCTAGATGCCTGGGTGTGGCGCTAGCCGATCGATCCGCTCGCCCGTCGCAGCACTGGGGCATATCGCCATTATGCGCCCGAAACGAAGGCGGCCACGGTCATCGCGGGTAACGGATCGGTGGCGTGTCGGGCCCCCTCACCTCACGAGCAGACGCGGGCACCCCCAAAAATCAGTGGGATTGGGGGTGCCCGCGTCTGCTCGTGCGAAAGTCAGGGAGCCAGCGCGACGATGCGCTCGGCGCGCCGCAGCACCGGAGCATCGACCATCAGCCCGTCGTGCTGGAAGACCCCCCGTTCGGTCGCGACCCGGTCGAGCACCGCACGCGCCCAGACGATCTGCTCGCCGGTCGGCGCGTAGGCCGACCGGATGACCGCGACCTGCGTCGGGTGGATCGCCACCTTGGCGTCGAAACCGACCGCCACTGCGTCATCGGACTCCGCCCGCAGACCGTCGAGATCCTTGATGTCGAGGTAGACCGAGTCCAGCGCGAGCTTGCCGTAAGCCTTGGCCGCCAGCAGGGTCTGCGACCGCACGTGCTGGGCGACGTCGCGATACGTGCCGTCGGGCCGGCGGTTGGCGGTACCACCGGTGACCGCGAACAGATCCTCGGCGCCCCACATCACCGCGAAGGCGTTGTCGGGCTGCACCAGCTCCACCACGTTCAGCGCCGCCAGCGGGGTCTCGATCAGCACCACGACATCCAGCGGCGCCAGGGCGCGCACCTGTTCCGCGTGCTCGGTCTTGGCCAGCATCACAGTGGTGTAGTCGGTGGCGGCAACGGCTTTCAGATCCAGCTCGTGGTCGGCCGTGTTGGTCGGGTTGACCCGAACCACGGTGCGAGCCGGGTCCAGCCGGGTGTCGATCAGGGCCTGGCGGGCGGCGGGGCGATCCTTGGCGGCGCACCCGTCCTCGAGGTCCAGGATCACCACATCGGCTGCCGCCGCGGCCTTTTCGAAACGTTCGGGACGGTCGGCCGGGCAGAACAACCAACCCGGGCCCGGATCCGTGAGCGACATCAGGAATCCCCCTCCGGACGCATCCGCACCATGGTCTTGCGCGACGCCGTGGCCACTATGTCGCCGTGCTGGTTGCGGCCGGTGTGGGCGAAGGTCACGATGCCCTCGCCGGGCCGGCTCTTGGATGCGCGCTTCTCGGTGATCTCGGTTTCGGCGTACAGCGTGTCACCGTGGAAAAGCGGCTTGGGGAAGGCGATCTCGGAGAATCCGAGGTTGCCGACGATGGTGCCCTGGGTCAGCTGCGCCACCGACAGGCCGACGAGCGTCGAGAGGGTGAACATCGAGTTGACCAGCCGAGCGTTGAACGGCGGCAGCGCATCGGAGAACGCGGCATCCAGGTGCAGCGCCTGGGTGTTCATGGTCAGCGTGGTGAACAGCACGTTGTCGGCCTCGGTGATGGTGCGCCCGGGCCGGTGCAGGTAGCGCACCCCGATCTCGAACTCCTCGAACCACAACCCACGCTGTTCGATCACCTTTTGTTCAGTCACAGGCCGGCCTCCCGCGCGATCAGCATCAACTGCACTTCCGTTGTTCCTTCACCGATTTCGAGGATCTTGCTATCCCGGTAATGACGCGCCACGGGGTACTCGTTCATGAATCCGTAGCCGCCGAAGATCTGGGTGGCGTCCCGCGCGTTGTCCATCGCGGCCTCGCTGGACACCAGCTTGGCCACCGCTGCGGCCTTCTTGAAGGGCTTGCCGGACAACATGAGTGCCGCGGCGTCGTAATAGGCGGCGCGGGCGGCGTGGGCGCGGGCCTCCATCCGGGCGATCTTGAAGGCGATGGCCTGGTACGTGCCGATGGCCGCGCCGAAGGCCTGACGTTCCTTGGCGTAGCGCACACATTCGTCGACACAGCCCTGCGCGACGCCGACCGACAGCGCCGCGATCGCGATGCGGCCCTCGTCGAGGATGCGCAGGAAGTTGGCATAACCGCGGCCGCGCTCACCCAGCAGGTTCTCGGCGGGTACCCGGACGTCGTCGAAGCTGAGCGGGTGGGTGTCCGAGGCGTTCCAGCCGACCTTGTTGTAGGCCGGTTCGGCGGTGAATCCCTCGATGGGCACGGGCACCAGGATCGACGAGATCTCCTTCTTGCCGCCGTCACGTTCGCCGGTGACCGCGGTGACCGTGACCAGCTTGGTGATGTCGGTACCGGAGTTGGTGATGAACTGCTTGGAGCCATTGATAATCCAGTGGCCGTCGTCCATCTTCGCGGTCGTCTTGGTGGCGCCGGCGTCGCTGCCGCCGCCGGCCTCGGTCAGGCCGAAGGCGCCCAGCGCCTTGCCACTCGCCAGCAACGGCAGCCACTCTTCCTTCTGGGCGTCGTTACCGAAGCGGTAGACCGGCATGGCGCCCAGGGAGACCCCCGCCTCCAGCGTGATGGCCACGCTCTGGTCCACCTTGCCGAGTTCCTCCAGGGCCAGGCAGAGGGCGAAGTAGTCGCCGCCCATGCCGCCGTACTCCTCGGGGAACGGCAGTCCGAACAGACCCATGTCGGCCATGCCGGCCACGACCTCATACGGGAACGAATGTTCCTCATCGTGTTTCGCGGCCACCGGGGCGACGACGCTCTGGGCGAAGTCGCGGACGGTCTTGGCCAGTTCCGCGTAATGGTCCGGCAAGGTGCCGGTGGACAGAAAGTCCGTCATTGCTCGTTCTCCTGTGTTGCAGCGGTAATCCGGGCCAGCGGCTGGCCCACCTTGACCTGGTCGCCGACGGCGACAAGTAGCTCGGCCACACCATCGGTGCGCGCCGTCAGGGCATGCTCCATCTTCATCGCCTCCACGGTGACGACCATGGTTCCGGCGGTCACCTCGGTGCCGCTCGCAACGCCCACGGCGACAACCGATCCCGGCATGGGGCTGACGAGTTCGGCGTTGCCGCTGTGCTCGTCGTCGGGTCGCACCGGCGCCTCGCGGACCTCCTCGACGAGGTAACTGCGTCCGGCGCCGGAGAGCCACAGCTGACCGACGCCCCCGCTCAGTTGCGTGGCGACCAGGTACTCGGCCCGCATCCCGTCGAGGGTGAGGGTGAACCGATCTCCGACGAATGCCGCGCTGACGGTGTGGGTTTCACCGTGCTCGACGGAAGCCGTGGCCTGATCGGGAGTACCGGTGAGGTACACGTGGTCGGTGCGCTCGCCGGCCCGCAGCCGGAACGCCGCGGGGGCACGCTCCCCCACCCGCCAACCGGTCGGCCGTGCCCACAGATCGTCGCCGGCCTCGGTCCAGTTGCTGATCCACTGGTAGGCCGCCGCGGCGATCAACTCGGCGTCGCCGAGGGCCTTGGGCGCGAAATCCGGCGCCCGACGGTCCAACAGGCCGGTGTCCAGTCGGCCGGCCGCCACATCGGGATCGGCCAGCAGGAAGCGCAGGAACTCGGTGTTGGTGGTCAGGCCCAGTACCGCGGTATCGGCCAGCGCCCGGTCCAGCTTGTGCAGCGCCGCGGCCCGGTCGGCGCCGTAGGCGATGACCTTCGAGAGCATCGGGTCGTAATCGCTGCCGACGACCGTACCCGCGGCCAGGCCGGAATCCACCCGCACGCCGGGCCCGGTCGGCTCGCGCAAGCCCAGTACCGGCCCTCCGGTGGGAAGGAAGCCGTTGGCCGGGTCCTCGGCGTACACCCTGGCCTCGATGGCATGTCCGGTCATGACGATGTCGTCCTGGCCGAGCACGAGCTTCTCCCCCGCGGCAATGCGCACCTGCTGCTCCACCAGGTCCACACCGGTCACCATTTCGGTGACCGGGTGTTCCACCTGAAGCCGGGTGTTCATCTCCATGAAGAAGAACTCGTCGGGTGCATCCGCGGACACGATGAATTCCACCGTGCCGGCGCCCGTGTAGTCGACGCTACGCGCGGTGTCGCAGGCGGCGGCCCCGATGCGAGCCCGGGTGGCCGGATCCAACAGGGGTGACGGCGCTTCCTCGATGACCTTCTGGTGGCGGCGCTGCAGGCTGCATTCGCGCTCCCCCAGGTGGATCACGCTGCCGTGGCCGTCGGCGAGCACCTGCACCTCGATATGGCGGGGCCGCAACACGAATCGTTCCAGAAACAGGGTGTCGTCACCGAACGCGGCCGCGGCCTCGCGACGGGCGCTGGTCAGCGCGGCAGGCAGATCGGCAGCCTGTTCGACCACACGCATGCCCTTGCCACCACCACCTGCCGACGGCTTCACCAGAACGGGGAACCCGACCTCGGGTGCGCCCGCGATCAGCTCGTCATCGGTCAGGCCTGGACGCGAGACGCCGGGTACGACGGGGACGCCGAACGCAGACACTGCGGCCTTGGCCGCGATCTTGTCGCCCATGGTGGCGATCGCCGAAGCGGGCGGGCCGATGAACACGATGCCCGCGGCCTGCAGTGCGGCGGCGAACTCGGCGTTCTCGGAAAGGAATCCGTAGCCGGGGTGCACTGCCTGCGCACCGGTGCGCTGCGCAGCCGAAACCACCGCGTCGATGTCGAGGTAGCTCTGCCGGGCCGCGGCCGGTCCGATACGGACGGCCACGTCTGCCTCTGCGACATGTCGGGCGCCGGCGTCGGCGTCGCTGAACACCGCCACCGACCGGATGCCCATGGCTCGCAGGGTGCGGATGACCCGCACCGCGATCTCGCCACGGTTGGCGACGAGGACTGTGTCGAATAGGGAGAGGCTCATCATCACATCCGGAATACGCCGTAGGAGACCGGCTCCAGCGGAGCCTGTCCGACAACCGAAAGGGCAAGGCCGAGTACTGTTCTGGTGTCGGCCGGGTCGATCACGCCGTCATCCCAGAGCCGGGCCGTCGAATAGTACGGGTTGCCCTGGTGCTCGTACTGGGCCCGGATCGGCGCCTTGAACTCTTCTTCCTGCTCGGCGCTCATATCGCCGCGCACCGTGGCCAGCACCGATGCCGCCTGCTCGCCGCCCATCACCGAGATGCGGGCGTTGGGCCACATCCACAGGAACCGGGGTGAATACGCCCGCCCGCACATGGAGTAGTTGCCCGCGCCGTAGGAGCCGCCGATCACGACCGTCAGCTTCGGTACCCGCGCGCAGGCCACCGCGGTGACCATCTTGGCACCGTGCTTGGCGATGCCCGAGGCCTCGTAATCGCGGCCGACCATGAAGCCCGCGATGTTCTGCAGGAACAGCAGCGGCGTCTTGCGCTTGTCGCACAGCTCGATGAAATGCGCTCCCTTGAGCGCCGATTCGCCGAACAGCACGCCGTTGTTGGCGACGATGCCGACCGGATGTCCGTGGATGCGGGCGAAACCGGTGACCAGCGTGGTGCCGTATTCGGCCTTGAACTCGCTGAACTCGCCACCGTCGACGATGCGGGTGATCACCTCGTGCACGTCGTAGGGAACCCGGGCATCGACCGGAACCACGTCGTAGAGCTCGGTCTGGTCGGCCACCGCGTCGACGGTGGGGGCCACCGCCCACGGCGGCGCCTCGGCCGGGCCGAGGGTGGCGACGATGTTGCGCACGATCCGCAGCGCGTCGCGGTCGTCGTGGGCCAGGTGGTCGGTGACCCCTGAGGTCTTGGAGTGCAGGTCCCCGCCGCCGAGGTCCTCGGCGGTGACGACCTCACCGGTGGCGGCCTTCACCAGCGGCGGACCGCCGAGGAAGATCGTGCCCTGGTTGCGCACGATCACGGCCTCGTCGCTCATCGCGGGCACGTAGGCGCCGCCGGCGGTGCAGGAGCCGAGCACGGCGGCGATCTGCGCGATGCCCTGTGCGCTCATCGTGGCCTGGTTGTAGAAGATCCGGCCGAAGTGCTCACGGTCGGGGAACACCTCGTCCTGGCGCGGCAGGAACGCCCCGCCGGAGTCGACGAGGTAGATGCACGGCAGCTTGTTCTGCAGCGCGATCTCCTGGGCGCGCAGGTGCTTCTTGACCGTCACCGGGTAGTAGGTGCCGCCCTTGACGGTCGCGTCGTTGGCGACGATCAGGCATTCCCGGCCGGAGACCCGCCCGATGCCCGCGATCATCCCGGCGCCGGGACATTCGTCGTCGTACATGCCGTCGGCGGCCAGTGCGGCGATCTCCAGGAACGGGCTACCCGGGTCCAGCAGGCCGTCGACCCGGTCACGGGGCAGCAACTTGCCCCGGTCCACATGGCGTTGACGGGCCCGCTCTGGGCCGCCGAGGGCGGCGGTGGCGAGCTTGCCGCGCAGCTGCTCAACCAGCGCCAGGTGCTCGTCGCGGTGCGATGACAAGGCATCTCCCATTTCGGTTAATGACAACTAACTCGTGATAGGTTAGTTTTCATTAACTGAGTTGTCTACCCCCGAAAGCCGCCATGTCCGACAGCACCGTCACCCGTCGCAGCAAGGCCAAGTCCGATCGCCGCGACCAGTTGATCGCTGCCGCCGAACGGCTTGTGGCCGAACGCGGTTACCTCGCGGTACGCCTGGAGGACATCTGCTCGGCGGTCGGGATCTCGGGCCCGGCCATCTACCGGCACTTCCCCAACAAAGAGGCCCTGCTGGTCGAACTGCTCGTCGGGATCAGCACCCGGCTGCTCGCCGGCGCGCAGGAGGTCACCGCGCGCAGCGCCCCGCCCGCCGACACCCTGAACGGCCTCGTGGACTTCCATCTCGACTTCGTCTTCGGCGAACCCGACCTGATCCGCATCCAGGACCGCGATCTGGCCCACCTGCCGGACGCGGCCAAGCGTCAGGTGCGGCGGTCGCAGCGGCAGTACGTCGAGATCTGGGTGGCGGTCCTGACGCAGCTCAACCCGGACCTGGCCGAGGACGACGCCCGGGTGATGGCCCACGCCGCGTTCGGCCTGCTGAACTCCACTCCCTACAGCGTGAGACCCGCTGTCCCCAAGACACATTCGCGAGCGGTGCTGCGGCGGATGACGCTCGCGGCGCTCACCTCGACCGACTAGGCGTTGAACGCCTTGGTCAGCCACCGGGTCGCGGCGTCCACCAACACGGCACGATTCTCCCGCTTGACGATCTCGTGTCCGTCGTCCTCGAAGATCAACAGTTCGACGGTGCGCCCCAACGCCGTCAGCGCGTCGTACATCTGACGCGATTCGTCGGGCAACACGTTGGTGTCGTTGCCGCCGTGCACCAGCAACAGTGGCGCGATCACCGCCTCCGCCCTGGGCAACGGCGAAAGCTCTTCCAGCAGATCGCGATCCGCCACCGGATGGCCGTATTCGGGATAGGACGCCGCCGCGATCCACGGCTCGGTGGTGCGGTAGAAGCTGTTCAGGTCGCTCATCCCGCAGATGCTGATGCCGGCCACGAACATGTCCGGATGAAAGGCCAGTGCCGCCTGGGTCAGGTAGCCGCCGTAGGACCATCCGGTACACGCCAACCGATCGGCCGGCGCGATACCGCGGTCGACCAGATACTTCGCGCAATCGGCGACGTCGTCGATCGCGGCGAACCGCAGTTCCTTGTCATCGGCGTGCACGAACGCGCGCCCGAATCCCCCCGAACCACGCACATTCGGTGTCAACACCGCGAAACCCGCATCCAGCAGCGCCGGGAAGATCTCGTTGTATTCCGGCCGGGCCTGCCCCTCCGGACCACCGTGCAGGAACATCACCGCACCCAGCGGCTCCGCCTCCGGCCGATACAGCCATCCGGTGAGTTCGAGGCCGTCGCGTGCGGTGATGCGCTCCAGGGTCGGCGCCGACGTCAGCGGCCCACGGCTGGGCTCCCGGTCGATCCGCTCCCATTCGAGGGACCGCGGGTCGACGAGCTCGACGGTGCGCGGCAGCGACGGGCCCTGCACGGTCAGCGCCACCATGGAACCACCCGCACTGATACTGAGCTCGCCGGCCACCGGCCCGGGCAGCGCGATCGGCACCGACAACGTCTCGTCCGCATACTGCAGGATCTGCAATTCGCTGCGGCCGTCGATGTTCCACAACAGAGCGACCGTGGAGAGATCATCACTGACCACGAACTCGTCGAGGTCATAACCGGGCCGTTGCGCGACGACGTGGTAGTACACGCCCTCGGCTGTGACAGTGACCTCCAGCAGGCGGGCAAACCCGGCGCCGTTGTCGCTGCGGACCAATGCCCGCACGAAGCCTTCGGTGCTGCCCGGCCCGTAGGTACTCGCCGGGTGGTACAGCGTGGTCTCACCGTCGAGGCCGGTGCGCAACCGGCGCGGGGTGTGGTCGTCGAGGATCACACCGGCGTCGGTGGTCGAGCCGGGATCCGATGGCAGCAAGGCGATTTCGGTCAGGCCCCAGAGCATGATGAGCTCCTGGTACCCACGTGGCCCGACGCGAACCAGCGAGGCGCCCGCCCACGCGTCGACCAACCGGCCGCCCGACCGGCGGTCGATCACCAGGGTGTCCCCCGTGGCCGGATCGATCAGGCACGAACTGCCGACGCCGTCTTCACCCGTCAGGATCGCGGCGACCTGGGTACCGTCCCAGCCGATCAGTTCCGCGGTGCCCTCGCCGGCCTCGACCGGCCAAAAGTCGATGCGCCGTGCCGCACGGTCGTCGGGATCGGTGGTGACCACCCAGATCTGGCTGCGGGTTCCGCCTTCGGGGGCGACCTCGCAGGCCAGCCAGTAACCGTCGGCGGAGTGGATGACCTTCGTCACGGGCCCGGCCACAGGCAGTTCCACGTCACGTGAGGAGCTGGCCCGCCACCCGCGCAGGAACCGCTGTACCGCGCGCGGGTATCCCCCGTCGTCGACCAAGTGGGCAAATGCCGTCGCATCCGGCGACAACGACGCGCCGTAGTTCACCCGCACGTGCCGATCTGCGGTCACTTCGCGTCCTCCGTCCGTCTCCGACGTCTTCTCCAGCATCAGCGCACCGCCCGATCACCGCTACCTCGGTCGCAGCGCACTGAGCATCCGCACAGGTACCCTCGCAGCCATGAGGTGGGCATGACCGATTCACCACGCCGCGACGGGTCCGAACCGACCCAATCTTTCGGTAGCGGCTACCCCGTGGACTATCCAGATCCGGCGTACGCGAACCAGCCGCCGCATCAGGGTGCGTACCCGGTGCTGCCTCCTGCGCCGAATCCCACCCAACAGCTGCCTTCCTACCCTCCCTATGGGTATGACCCAAACGCAACCGGCCAGTACGGAGCGGGCTCGCCGCCGCCGGGCGCCCCGGTCCCGCCCGAGCCCGACAACGGCGAGCCCCGGCTGTGGCTGTGGGTCCTGGCCGGCGTGGCGATCCTCGCCGTCCTCGGCATGGTCATCGCGCTGGTGATCGCCAACGGCTCACGCCAGGAAACCGTCGTCGCGCCTCAGCCGGTCACACCGGAACCGGGCTTCACCACCTCCCCGACCCCGCCGACCACCACGTCGCGCACACCACGCCCCATCCCGGTGCCCATCCCCGCTCCGCCGACGGCGACCACCGCCCCCGGACCGACCGAGACCGTCACCTACGAGGTCACCGGCGAAGGCCGCGCCATCAACATCACCTACCTGGACACCGGCAACATGTTCCAGACCGAGTTCAACGTCGCACTGCCGTGGAGCAAGCAGGTCGAGCTGGCTCAACCGGCAACCGAAACCGCCAGCGTGAGCGTGGTGAACTTCGGCCCTGAGGTGGCGTGCACGGTGACCGTCAACGGCGTACAGACCCAGCACCGCACCGGGTCCGGCATCACGATCTGCGTCGGCGCTCAGTAGGTCGTCGTTCAGGGAGTCGTCGCGGGACGGCCGGTCGATCGTGCGGGTACCCGCACGGCCAGCATCCCGGCCAGCCCGAGGACGAGCACCAGGACCAGTCCGCCCATGCCGGCGCGGTCGGTGCCGAACAGATCGATGAAGGTGAAGAACAGCCACGGCGCCAGGAACGAGGCCGCCCGCCCGACCGTGGTGTAGAGCCCGAACGCCACCCCCTCCTTGCCGTCCGCGGTGATCCGCAGCATCAAGGTGCGAGCCGAGGACAGCGTGGGCCCGATGAACAGGCACAGCAGCAAGCCGCACACCCAGAACGCCACCGGCCCGGACAGCGCCAGCAGGGACAGGCCGACGGCGATCAGACAGACCAGTGATCCCACGATGACCGGCTTCGAACCCACCCGGTCGTCGAGTTGGCCACCGGTGACGGCCCCCACCGCCGCGACCACGCAGGCACTGATCCCGAACAGCAGCACGTCGGCGTCCGAGATCCCGTAGACGTTGACCCCGAGCACCGCGCCGAACGCGAAGACCCCGGCCAGCCCGTCGCGGAACACCGCGCTCGCCAGCAGGTAGTAGACGACGTTGTGGTCGCGCTGCCATTCACCGCGGATCTCGGTCCACAACTTGCGGTAGGCACCGAGCAGGCCGACGCGATCGACCGGACCAACGGCCGGCACGCGCGGAACCATCACGAACACCGGCAGCGCGAACAACACGAACCAGACCGCGGTGAGCAGCATCACCGCCCGCACGTTCTGGCCGTCCTCGACCGGCAGGCTCAGTAAGCCACGGGTGGGGCCGTCGCCGGCGATGAACCCGACGTAGGCCAGCAGCAACAGCAGGACACTCCCGGCGTAACCCAGTGCCAGGCCCAGCCCGGAGATCCGCCCCGAGGTCTCCGGGGTGGACAACTGCCGCAGCATCGCGTTGTAGGGCACCGTGGCCAATTCGTTGCAGGCGGCCGTGCAGGCCAACAGGATCAGCCCCGGCAACAGATAGCGATGGTCGTCACGGATCAGGGTCATCGCCGACGTGAACGCCACGGCCCCACCGGTCATCAACGCGAGCACCCGACGCCGCCGCGACGGGTCATCGACCCAGACCCCGGTCACGGGCGCGAGCAGGGCCACCACCAGGCCGGCCACCGTCATCGCCCGGCCCAGCCAGCTGGCCGGCGTGGTGTCCCCGGGGAGGTCCGATCCGACGCTGCCGGTCAGGTACACCGAGAACACGAAGGTGATGACGATGGCGTTCAGGCCCGTCGCGCCGCAGTCCCACAGCGCCCACGCGAGCACCCGCGCCCGGTTGGTGTTCGCCATGACCGACACCCTATGGGTTTCGGCTCCTTCTAGGATTGGCGCCATGCCAGTACCCGCACCCAGTCCGGATGCCCGCGCCGTCGTCACCGGCGCCTCACAGAACATCGGCGAGGCGTTGGCCACCGAACTCGCCGCCCGGGGCCATCACCTGATCATCACCGCCCGCCGGGAGGACGTGCTGACGTCGCTCGCACAGCGCCTCACCGAGCGCTACGGCGTGACGGTCGAGGTGCGTGCCGTCGATCTGACCGACCCGGCGGCCCGCGACGCGCTGTGCGACGAGCTGGCCCAGCGCGAGATCTCGATCCTGTGCGCCAACGCGGGCACCGCGACCTTCGGCCCGGTGATCGACCTCGATCCGGCCGGAGAGAAGGCCCAGGTGCAGCTGAACGTGCTCGGCGTGCACGATCTGGTGCTGGCCGTGCTTCCCGGCATGGTCAAGCGCGGCTCCGGCGGCATCCTGATCTCCGGATCGGCCGCCGGGAACTCGCCGATCCCCAACAACTCCACCTACGCCGCATCCAAGGCGTTCGCCAACACGTTCAGCGAGTCGCTGCGCGGCGAACTCAAGGGAGCGGGCGTGCACGTCACCGTGCTGGCACCAGGACCGGTGCGCACCGATCTGCCCGATGCGTCCGAGCAGTCCCTGGTCGAGCGGCTGATTCCCGACTTCCTGTGGATCTCAACCGAATACACCGCCAAGCTGTCGCTGGACGGCCTCGAGAAGAACAAGATGCGCGTGGTGCCCGGGGTGACGTCCAAGGCCATGTCGATGGCCAGTGGTTACGCGCCGAGGGCCATCGTCACGCCCATCGTCGGTGCGGTCTACAAGAAGCTCGGCGGCGGCTAGTTCTCTTGTCCTGGGGCCGAATGGCCACTTACTGCACGGATTTCGCGTTGAGGCGTGCGATAGGTGGCCACTCGCGGCCAGGTATCAGCGGCGGCGACGGCCCGTCCCGAAGATGCTGCGGGTGATCTCGCGGCCGATCACCGTGCCGGCCGAACGCATCGCGCTCTTGAACGCCGGGCTGGCCATCATCTTGTCGAAGAAACCCGGCTCTTCGGGCTGCGCGGGTGCGGGCATCGGCTCGACCTCGCCCGAGGCCTCGACTCCGGCGAAGCCGCCCGGATCCTCGGCCGACGGCGGCGGGGCCAGCTTGGCGGCCAACCGCTCGTACGCCGAATCCCGGTCGACGGACTGGCCATAGGTGGCCTGCAGCGGACTGGCTTTCGCCGCGGCGGTGATCGCCTCCGGACCGATGGTGTCCATCAACGACCGCGGCGCCCGCATCCGGGTCCAGGCCACCGGCGTCGGCGCGCCCCGTTCCGAGAGCACCGTGACGATCGCCTCGCCGATACCCAACGACGTCAGCGCCTTCTCCAGGTCGTAGACATCGGTCTTCGGGTAGGTGCGCACCGTCTTCGAGAGGGCCTTCTGATCGTCAGGAGTGAAGGCGCGCAACGCATGTTGCACCCGGGCGCCCAACTGGGACAGCACCTCGTTGGGCACGTCGGTGGGCAGTTGGGTGCAGAAGAACACGCCGACACCCTTCGACCGGATCAGCTTAACCGTCTGCTCCACCTGTTCCAAGAAGGCCTTGGAGGCGTCGGCGAACAGCAGGTGCGCCTCGTCGAAGATGAACACCAACTTCGGCTTCTCGACGTCACCGACCTCGGGCAGCGACGTGAACAGATCGGCCAGCACCCACATCAGGAACGTGGAGAACATCACCGGCCGCGCGGCCTGGGTCCCCAGCTCCAGCAGGCTGATGATGCCGCGGCCCTGCGGGTCGGTGCGCAGCAGATCCTTGGGTTCCAGCTCCGGTTCGCCGAAGAACGAATCGGCGCCCTCGGCCTCCAGGTTGACCAGGGCCCGCAGGATCACGCCCGCCGTCGTGGTCGACACCGCGCCCAACGCCTTGAGTTCGGGCTTGCCCTCATCGCTGGTGAGGAACTGGATCACCGACCGCAGGTCCTTGATGTCCAGCAGCGGCAGGCCCTTCTGATCAGCCCAGTGGAAGATCAGCCCAAGGGTGGATTCCTGGGTGGTGTTGAGCCCCAAAACTTTTGACAGCAGGATCGGACCGAAACTGGTGATCGTGGCGCGCACCGGAACCCCGATGCCCTCGGTGCCCAGCGACAGGAACTCCACCGGGAACGTGGTCGGCGCCCAGCTGTCGCCGGTGTCTTTGGCGCGCTGCTCGACCTTCTCATCGGTGGCGCCCGGCGCCGACAGACCGGATAGATCGCCCTTGACGTCGGCCATCACGACCGGAACGCCTGCCGCCGACAACTGCTCGGCGATCACCTGCAGCGTCTTGGTCTTACCGGTACCGGTGGCGCCGGCGATCAGCCCGTGCCGGTTGACCGTGGCCAACGGGATGCGTACCTGCGCAGTCGGGTCGACGGTGCCATCGACGACGACGGTTCCCAGTTCCAGCGCCTGGCCTTCGACGGCGTAGCCGGCAGCAATCTGCTGCGCGGGGGTGGCTGTCGATTCGGTGGTCATGCGGCGGTCCTCCCAGCCATGTACGAAGTTGTGCGCGAACGTGCCGATCGGGGTTTGACACTACTTGCCCAGCGGCACGGACGGGTGGGTGTAGCGGCTCGTCGCCCCGGATAGGAATACTGTGGACCTTCGTGCGAGACGAACTGGTATGGATCGATTGCGAGATGACCGGCCTGGACCTCAAGTCCGACCGCCTGATCGAGATTGCGGTTCTGGTCACCGATGCCGACCTGAACATCCTCGGTGACGGCCTGGACGTGGTCATTCACACCGACGACGAGGCGCTGTCGTCCATGGTCGACGTGGTCAAGCAGATGCACACCCGGTCCGGGCTGATCGAAGAAGTCCGCGTGTCGACCGTCGATCTCGCGACCGCCGAAGAGATGGTGCTCGACTACATCCGCGGCCACGTCAAGCAGGCCAAGGCCGCTCCCCTGGCCGGCAACTCGATCGCCACCGACCGCGGCTTCATCGCCCGCGACATGCCAAAACTCGACGACTACCTGCACTACCGCATGATCGACGTCAGCTCGATCAAGGAGCTGTGCCGGCGCTGGTACCCCCGGATCTACTTCGGCCAGCCGGAGAAGGGCCTCGCACACCGCGCCCTGGCCGACATCCACGAGTCGATCCGCGAACTCAAGTACTACCGCTCGACCGCGTTCGTCGCCCAGCCCGGACCGTCTACCAGCGATATTGCCGCGATCGCGGCCGAGCTCGGCCCGCCGAAGAACGACGCGCCCGAAACCGATTCGTCTGCCGAGCACCCGAGCAGTTAGTATCTACGAGCCGCATACGCCGAAAGGCAGCGCGGCGATGGTGGCTGTAGTTCAGTTGGTAGAGCACCAGGTTGTGATCCTGGCTGTCGCGGGTTCGAGTCCCGTCAGCCACCCCGATATCGGGAACGCCGTCTGCGCAAGCAGACGGCGTTCCTGTTTTCAGTGCGGTTCGGCGAGCGACTAGCTCGACGCATCCGTCCGCTTCTGGATCCGCGGGGCCAGCTGCACGATCTCCGGCACGACGGTCGGATTCTCGTAGGCGGTGGTCACCAGCGACACCAGGGTGTTGGCGACGTCGCGCAGGGCCGACATCCGGGCCGGCAGCGCGCCCTGGGCCGCCCACGTCTTGAGCAGCTGGTCGAGCAGGTCCCGGTCGGCGCCGCGCAGGATCTCGGTGTCGTCGGTGGGGCCGACGCCCACCCGCAGCAGCGACAGCTCGGGATGTTCTATGCGCCAGGAGTTCAGGATCTCGTCGAGAGCGGCCTTGCTCGCGCTGTACGCCGCCACCCCGGCCCGCGGACGGCCCACGTCATAGCTGGAGGCCACCAGCACCACACCGTTCTCGGACAGCCGTGGCGCCGCCGCGCGCAGCACGTTGTTGGCACCCACGGTGTTGACGCTGAACGCGTGCAACCAGGTGGCCACGTCGGTGTCCTCGATGTAGGCGAACGGGATCACCGTGCTGGTGAACACCACGGCATCGAGACCGCCCAGGGCGTCCGCAGCCTCGTTGACGACGCTGTTGATGGCCGCGGCGTCCTCGACGTCGAGTTCGAACGCGAATCCGCCGATGGCTTCGGCCAGGGAATTCAGCAGATCGATACGCCGCGCAGCCACGGCGACCTTGGCGCCGCGCTCGGTGGCACTGATCGCAACAGCGTGGCCGATGCCTGACGAGGCACCGACGACGAGGAGACGCAGTCCGGCTGCATCGGCTCGCTGACCGCTCATTCGATCAACCCTCCATGGTTCATCCCAAGGTGTTAGGTCACCCTTTGCTCGTCGGACATTACCGCGTGCGATGAGTTCCGACCGCGCGGCGGGTCCACTTAAGAGAACGAGATTCTCCATACCGCACTCAGGAGCCCTTCATGACGACAGGAAAACCTCCGGTGGTCGACCAACAAACCTGGCGCGCCGCCCTCGACGAGCTCAGGCGTCGAGAGAAGGCCGCCACCCGGGAACTGGACGCGATCGCCGCGGCACGACGACGGCTACCGATGGTGGAGCTGCCGGACTACACGCTCGTGGGTGCCGACGGTCCGGTGCGGCTGGTCGACATATTCGAGGGGCGCACCCAGCTGATCACCTACCACCACATGTGGAGCAACGGCGCCGAGTGGCAGTGCGGTGGCTGCACGGGATTCACGTCGGAGTTCACCCGGCTCGACTTTCTCGACAACTACGACGCCCGCTTCGTCGTCGTCACCAACGGCCCGATCGAGGAGGCCCTGGCCTACCGCGACAAGGTGGGTAATCAGATGGAGTGGTACTCCTCCTCGGAGAGCTCCTTCGGCGCCGACGTCGACGCCGCGCCCGACGACGGCTTCGCGGTCAACGTGTTCCTGCGCGACGGAGATACCGTCTACCGCACGTGGCACACCGAGGGCCGCGGCACCGAACAGCTCAGCCATTCCTTCGGCCTGATCGACCTGCTGCCCTACGGCCGCCAGGAGGAATGGCTCGATTCCCCGGAAGGCTGGCCCATTCGGCCCACGTTCTCGGGCTGGCTGGACAGTCCTGACATCGCCCGTCTCTACGGAAAGGTCTCACGATGACCGACTCTGAACGCTACGTCGTCACCCGCACCATCTCGGCCTCCCCGGCGCAGGTGTTCGCCGTCCTGGCCGACCCGGCCCGGCACTGCGAGACCGAACCCGGTGACTGGGTTCGTGACGCGATCGACCCCGAGCCGATCACCGACACCGGCCAGATGTTCGCGATCAACATGTTCCTGCCCGCGGCCGGCGGCCACTACGTCATGCACAACCTGGTCACCGAATTCGACAAGGACCGGACCATCGCCTGGCTGCCCGGCCAGCTCGACGAGAACGGTCGACACGACCCCGGCGGCTGGACCTGGCGCTACGACCTGGCGCCCAACGGTGAGCAGACCGACGTCACCCTCACCTACGACTGGACCGACACGCCGCAGAGCTTCCGCGACCAGATCGGTGGCATGCCGCCGTTCGGCACCGACTTTCTCGCGGAATCGCTTGCGGCGCTGGACCGCTCAGTGACCTAACGCAGATCAGGTGCTGGCGTTGCCGGTGCGCCACTGCTCCCAGGGGATGTTCCAGTCCCCCAGGCCGTCGGTGCCCGGCAACACCGGGCCGACGGTGTTGGCGACCTCCACGATGTCGCCCCGCTTGGTGTTCTCGTAGAACCAGCGGGCGTTGGCCGTGCTGACATTCAGGCACCCGTGGCTGACATTGCTGTAGCCCTGACTGCCGACCGACCACGGGGCGCCGTGCACGTAGATGCCGCTGTAGGACATCTGCGTCGCGAAGTCCACTTCGGTGCGATAGCCGTTGGGCGAGTTGACCGGGACACCATAGGTGGACGAATCCATCACCAGATGGTCGAAGCGCTCACCGATGATGTAGACGCCGTTGTCGGTCGGAGTGCTGTTCTTGCCCATGGAGATCGGCATGGTCTTGATGACCTCGCCGTTGCGCCGGACGGTCAGCGACTTGGTGTTGTCGTCGGCGGTGGCGATCACCTCGTCACCGACGGTGAACCGGGTCGAGACATTGCCCTGGCCGAACAACCCGTCGCCCAACTCGACACCATAGGTGTTGACGGTCACGTCGACCGCAGTGCCGGGCTTCCAGTATCGGGCAGGGCGCCAACGTACTTCGCGGTTGTTGAGCCAGTAGAAGGCGCCCTCGACCGCCGGAGTGGTCTTGACGGTGATGGCGCGCTGAGCGGCCACCCGGTCGGTGATGTTCTCGTCGAAGCGGATGGCCACCGGCTGACCGACCCCGACCACCTCCCCGTCGTTGGGCAGGACGTAGGGCATCGTCAGGTTCGCCGGCGAGTGCGTCTCGAACCGCAACCGGCGATTGGCCACCCCGCCCAGTCCGAGCGACTGCGCGTTGAGGGTGTACTGCTCGTTGTAGTCGAGCGGGTCGGTCGACGACCACGTCAGCCCGTCGGCGCTGAACTTCCCGGCGACGTTGGCGCCCTCTTCGTTGATCATGGTGACGCCGCCGAGCACACCGTTCTCCGCGCTGACGGTGACAGGCGCGTCGACTGTCACGCCGACCGCGCCATCGGTCACCGAGGCGTTGACCCTGGGCACCAGCAAGTCACCGTAGGGCGTCCCCTTGTCGGCGATCACCGGCGGCGGGCCCTGTGGTTCGTCGCCTCCACATGCCGTCAGCCCCAGCATCATTGCCGGCACCATGGCAACGACCGCCCACCGGAAGACTTCCCGATACGGACGGGTCACGGTCTGGACCTGCCCCATAGTTCGTCCCACCCCTCGCACGGTCGATAGCAAATTCTTGGCAATAGTCTAAGGGCTAGGGGGGACACCGGTGCGACCTGAGCCGCTTCACGCCTCCCACCAGCGGATTTCACGGTTGACTGAAAGTCCTGTTATTGTCTCTCACGCGCGCCGTTAGCTCAGTTGGTAGAGCAGCTGACTCTTAATCAGCGGGTCCGGGGTTCGAAACCCTGACGGCGCACCAACCAAAAACCCTGCCTCGGCAGGGTTTTTGCGTTTCTGCGTTTGAGTATTACGACGACACGCATCTATCTGGCGCGATACCTCTCGGCGAGTCTGTCGTCGACGCTGGGTTCGGCCTCTTCCAACAGCATCTCCACCGCACCGGCCAGATGCGCGGCCGCATAGCCGTGATCCCGGTACTGCTCGCTCTTGAAGCGATCGAGTTCCCGGCGTAGATCGCCGAGGGTTTCATCGCTCACGTGGGCCATATGGCTACCTCCAGTCGGTGTGACCACGACTCACATCGCCACACGGAGGTTCGACATGAGCCATCGGGTGTTGTCAGCGAATCCGGACGGCGATTCCGTCGGGATCGGCTGCACCGGCGGAAGCACATGCAGCAATCCTGGCAAACGGCGAAATTATTAGCTGCAACGCTATACCCCCTTGTCACACGATCGTCCCGTGTTGCGGCCGGGCTCGAGATCCAGGTCCGGCTCCCCGATCCTGACCTGAGGACGACCTTAGCTGGACACCTATCCGCTAGCAACCGGTTCCACGAGAAAGGGCCGTTCCCGCCCTGGTATGCAGCAGATTTCGGCTACCACGCCGGTTCGGGAGCGCGTTGCACAGAGCACCTCGACATATCAGGCAAACCCGCGTTTGCCAATCGTTTGCTCCACCAAATCGAGGGCGACGGACGGGCCGGGCCGCACATGTAGACACTCCCCCAGCAAACAATTTCGACCGTAGGAACCAGTTCCTGGCGACCGGCGCCGGTCGGCCGCACGGACCAACGTGACGTAGAGCAACTTTGCGGTGATCGGTCGCAAACCCACGACGACGGCCACAGTCGATACGCCCAGATAATGTGCTGGCAATCGACACGTAACACAGCTGTCGACTGCCCACAGTATTTCTTGACGTCTACGTAAGTTACTGCTTAGAATTTCGTTCCAGCGCTTCCGCTGGTCAGGCACCAGAACCTGTGTTAACCTCAAGTTAGCTGATTAATTGCAGATCGGCACCACATGGCGATTACGCCAAGATGAGAGGTGTTAGCTGATGGCTTCCGCAGGGGGCGTCGAACCCACGGCTGCATCGATCTCGGCTTTTGTTGCTGCAAATCGGCCTGTCATGGTGCACACCTGCAACCGGCTCGGCCGTGTCGCCAATCCTCCGAGTTTCTCGTTGACGGACTGGCTTCTGTTTCGCCGCCGCTGAGCGGCGTATTGGCTGGGCCGCTCAGCGCCGTGTTGACGGCGCGCTGAGCGGCGTATCAAGCCCGCATCGCTGCGCGGCGCGTCAGTGGCGCTTGATCCGCCGGATGACGACGACCACGACCAGCACGCCAGCACCGGCCAATGAGGCCGTCACCGCAGGCTTTTTCACGAAACTGATCACCGCTGACCTGAAATCGTCGGCAAGCCGCTGCGGGTTGGCCCGCTCGGCCAGGGAGTCGACAGTCAAGGCCAGTTGATCGCGAGCCTGATCGATGTCCCGCTTGATGCTCTCCGGGTCCCGGTTCGCCACTGTTTGCTCCTCCAAGCCGCTCCGTGTCGTGCTGCCCTGCCGCACTACCCTAGATCAGCCGGCTCCGTGACGACGGAACCGGTCGACAAGAAGGGATACCCGCGCATGCCGCCAACCCCGCGCCTCGAGGTGGGAGACACCGCCCCGGCTTTCAGCCTGCCCGACGCCGACGGCAACGTCGTCAAGCTCTCCGACTACAAGGGCCGCAAGGTCGTCGTCTACTTCTACCCGGCCGCATCGACGCCCGGATGCACCAAGCAGGCGTGCGATTTCCGAGACAGCCTCGCCGAACTCAACGACGCCGGACTCGACGTCGTCGGCATCTCCCCCGACAAGCCGGAGAAGCTGGCCAAGTTCCGGGACAAGGAGGCGCTGACCTTCCCGTTGCTGTCCGACCCGGACCGCAAGGTGTTGACGGCCTGGGGCGCGTTCGGCGAAAAGACCATGTACGGCAAGACCGTTCAGGGCGTCATCCGCTCGACGTTTCTCGTCGACGAGAAGGGCAAGATCGCCGTCGCGCAGTACAACGTGCGGGCCACCGGCCACGTCGCCAAGCTGCGCCGCGACCTGTCGGTCTGACACCGCGCCCGGTCAGGGCTGGGTGGTCAGCAGGAAAGCCAGGTAGCCGAGGTAGGCCGCGACCATCGCGGCCCCCTCGGCGCGGTGCACGCGTCGGCCCGAGATGAAGACCGGTATGCAGACCAGTCCGGCGGCGACCATCAGCGGGATGTCGATCCACACCAGGTTCTGTGACAGGGCCAGGCCGTCGGCCGGCACCAGGCACGTGATGCCCAGGATCAACAGGATGTTGTAAACGCTGCTGCCGAGCAGGTTGCCCACCGCGATGTCGCGCTCTCCGCGCACAGTGGAGACGATCGTCGTCACCAACTCCGGCGCCGAGGTTCCGATCGCCACGATCGTGAGGCCGATGAGGGCATCAGACACACCGAACCCACGCGCGATTCCGACGGCCCCGTCGACGAGCCATTCGGCTCCCACGATGACGACGGCGATCCCGACCACCGTCATCGCGATATGCCGAAATACGCCTTTCCCAACGTGTTTCGGCTCCTCGTCGGGCAGCCCCGCATACGCCTGGACGTACTCAGCCTTCACCTCCCGGCTCTCGCGGCGCGACATGAGGATCAGCACCACGGTGTAGACGATGGCGCCGCAGACCAGGATCACCCCGTCGGCCCGCGACAGCACCCCGTTGAGCGCCAGCACCCACAGCAGCACCGCCGCCCCTGCCATCACCGGCAGATCGAACCGCAGCGTCCGCTGCTTGATCGCCAGCGGACGGATCAGTGCGCTCAGCCCGAGGATGAACAGGATGTTGACCACGTTGGTGCCGGCGATGTTGCCGACAGCCAGTTCACCGCTTCCCTCGTTGGCCGCGGTGACGCCGACGGCGAGCTCGGGAAGGCTGGTGCCGATCGACACCACCGTCAGGCCGATCAGTATCGGGCTGATCCCGAGCCGGGAGGCCACCTGTGCGCCGCCGCGGACCATCACCTCGGCTCCGATCGCCAGAGCGATCAGACCGACGACGAACCAGCCGACGCTGCCGGCCATCTCGGCCTAGCGGCCGAGCGCGTCGAGCAGCAACGCCTCGGCCGTCGCTGCTTTCTCCAGCACCCCGAGGTGCAGACTCTCGTTCACGCTGTGCGCCTGGGTGCCCGGGTCCTCGACTCCGGTGACCAGGATCGTCGCTTCCGGGAATGCCGTTGCGAATTCGGCGATGAACGGGATGGATCCGCCCATGCCCATGTCCACCGGATCGGTTCCCCATGCGGTGCGGAACGCCGAACGGGCCGCGTCGTACACCGGACCGGAAGCGTCGATCGCATACGGCTGGCCGACGTCGCCCGGTGTCACCGTGACCTGGGCACCCCATGGAACGTGCGTTTCGAGGTGGCGGGTCAGCGCGGCCAGGTGCGCGTGGGCGTCGCCGCCGGGAGCGACGCGCATGCTGATTTTGGCGCGGGCGCGTGGGATGAGTGTGTTCGACGACTTGTCGATGGATGTGGTGTCGATCCCGATGACCGTGATCGCGGGCTTGGCCCACATGCGCTGCACCACTGAACCGGAACCGATCTCGGCGACTCCGTCCAGAAGCCCGGACTCGTCACGGACCCAGCCGGCGCCGCGGTCGACGTCGGCCGCCGTGGCCTCGTGCAGACCGGCGACGGCGACGTTGCCGTCGTCGTCGTGCAGGCCGGCCAACAGTCGAACCAGCACGCTCAACGCGTCCGGCACCACTCCGCCCCACAGACCCGAGTGCAGACCGTGGTCCAGGGTGGCCACCTCGACCACGCAGTCGGCCAGGCCGCGCAGCGTCACGGTCAGTGCCGGGATCTCGCTGCTCCAGTTGTCGGAGTCGGCGATCACGATGACGTCGGCGGCCAGCGCCTCTTTGTGCGCAGCCAGCAGTGCCCCGAGTGACGGCGAGCCGGACTCCTCCTCGCCCTCGACGAACACGGTGACGCCGACCGGTGGCTTCCCGTCGAAGGCCCGGATCGCCGCCAGATGCGTTGCGATACCGGCCTTGTCGTCAGCGGTGCCCCGACCATAGAGCCGACCGTCGCGTTCCGTCGGCTCGAACGGCGCGGAATCCCATTGGGCCGGATCCCCTTCCGGCTGCACGTCGTGGTGGGCGTAGAGCAGTACCGTCGGCGCACCCGCGGGCGGCGGGTAGTGCGCGATGACGGCCGGGGCGCCGCCCTCGCTGACGATCCGGACCTCGGGAAAACCCGCTTCCGACAACAGCTTTGCGACGGCCTCGGCGCTGCGGTGCACTTCATCGCGCCGGGCCGGGTCGGCCCATACCGATTGGATGCGGACCAGATCCTCGAGATCGGCCCGCACCGACGGCAACACCTGCTGCACCCGCGCCACGACATCACTCATGGTGACGAGCGTAGTAGGTTCCTCCCCCACCGCGAGCGACCGCAAAATGCCAGAAAATGCGGCGTGTCGGTGTACAGACACGGTCGCTCGCGGTGCAGGGGGTTAGGGCTCCTCGATGATGGCCACGGCGGCGGCGGTGTCGGCCTCATGGGTGAGGGAGACGTGAATGGTCACGCTCTCCAGGTGCTTCGCGATCTCACCCGACAGCCGCACCTTGGGCCGGCCCCACATGTCGGTGACCACCTCGATGTCGCGGTGGATCCCTTCCGGCAGGGCCGGGCGCTTGGAGAACCGTGAACTCGACCAGGCCTTGATCACGGCTTCCTTGGCCGCCCACCGAGCCGCCAGGTGCCGGGCCGCCGACGAACTCTTGTCCGCGGCGTCCCGGCGCTCACCTGGCGTGAACGTCTCGGCGAATACCGTTCCCGGCCGGTCTACCTGCTCGGCGAAGTCAGGTATGGAAACCAGATCGATGCCTACTCCCACAATCGCCATGGAAGCGAACCTAGCTCACCCCTCCGTGCACCAACTCACCGCACATAGAGATCGTCCTCGCCGAGCCGGGCGTCCGCGTTCAGCAACATCGCCGCCTCCTGACGCTTCTCCGGCACGTCGTGGTCGAACCGGCGGTCGGCAGGCTTCTCGTACATCGGCCGCCCACCGGCGATCGCCCCGGCGAGGCGACGCTGACCGGCCAGCGTGCGCTGCTCGGCCCGCTTGCGGTACTCGTCGCGCTCGGCCGGATCCAGCGCCGCGATGAACGCCTCCGGGTGCACGAGGGCAACCAGGCCCGACACGTGACCGAACCCGAGGCTGGTGACCAGACCGGCCTTGAGCGGGAACTTGCCGCGCAGGTCGAGGGCCTCGCGCACCCAGACGAAGTGACCGGAGGTGGCCAGCTCGTCGTCGACGCAGTCCAGGCTGCGGTTCGGCGGGATGACGCCGTCGCGCAGGATCTGGCACAGACCCATCATCTGGAACACCGCCGCGCCGCCCTTGGCGTGACCGGTCAGCGTCTTCTGGCTGACGATGAACAGCGGAGCACCCTCCGAGCGACCCATCGAGTCGGCCAGCCGCTCGTGCAGCTCGGTCTCGTTGGGATCGTTGGCCAGCGTCGAGGTGTCGTGCTTGGAGATCACCGCGATGTCGTCGGCACCGACGCCCAGCTTGGCCAGCGAGCGGGCCAGCTGCGAATCCTTGCCGCCACGGCCGGCGCCCAGGGCACCGAGTCCCGGAGCCGGGATCGAGGTGTGCACACCGTCGGCGAAGCTCTGCGCGTAACCGACGACCGCCAGCACCGGCAGGCCCATCTTGGCGGCGAGGTCACCGCGGGCCAGCAGGATGGTGCCACCGCCCTGGGCTTCCAGGAAGCCGAGACGACGACGGTCGTTGGCGCGGGAGAACTTCGAGTCGCTGATGCCCTTGGCGCGCATCATCTCGGTGTCGGCGGTGGCCGCCATGTCACCGAAGCCGATGATCGCTTCCAGCGTCAGATCGTCGAAGCCGCCGGCGATCACCAGATCGGCCTTGCCGAGGCGGATCTTGTCCACACCCTCCTCGACCGAGACCGCCGCGGTGGCGCACGCGCCGACCGGGTGGACCATCGCGCCGTAGCCGCCGACGTAGCTCTGCATGACGTGTGCCGCAACAACGTTCGGCAGCACCTCCTGCAGGATGTCGTTCGGCTTGGCCCGGCCCAGCAGGTTGCCGTGGTACATGGTCTGCATCGAGGTCATGCCGCCCATGCCGGTGCCCTGCGTGGAGGCCACCAGGCTCGGGTGCACCCAGCGCATCAGCTCGGTGGGAGTGAAGCCCGAGGACAGGAACGCGTCGACCGTGGCCACGATGTTCCACAGCGCCACCCGGTCGATCGAGTTCGCCATGTCCGGGGTGATGCCCCACACCGTCGGGTCGAACCCGGTGGGGATCTGGGCGCCGACCGTGCGCGACAGCTTGGTCTTGCGCGGAACCCGAATCTCGGTGCCCGCCTTGCGGATCACCTCCCAGTCCGCCGAATCCGGGACCGGCCGGGCCACCGTGTGCTCGGGATCGAAGGACACGAAGGCGCGGGCGTCGGCCTCGCTGGACACGACGAAGCTGAAGTCCTTGTCCAGGAACACACTGACCAGCAGCGGTGAGGCGTGATCGGGGTCGATCGCACCGTCATCGACGAACTCGCGGATACCGCAGCGCTCCACCACGGCGTCGTGGTAACGCTCCACGATCTCCGATTCGGGCACCAGCTCACCGGTTTCGGCGTCGTACCAGCCGGCCTTGGGATCGTCTTCCCACTTGACCAGACCGGTCGTCCAGGCCAGCTCCAGCACACCGGCCGCCGACAACTCGCCGGAGACCTCCATCTCGAAGCGGGTACGCGACGAGCCGTACGGCCCGAGCTCGGCACCACCGACGATGACCACCAGGTCGGCCGGGTCCACGTCGAGATCGGCCCACTCCGGCGCGGGCGCCGGGTTGTGGCCACGCGGCGGGGACGGCAGCGCGGGAATCGTGCCCTCGTCCTCGTCGTCCTCGGAAGCCGCAGAAGCCTTGGCCTCCATGTCCTCACGGGCCTTGGCAGCCAGCTCGGCCATGTCGATCTTGATGTCCCCCAGACCGCCGGTGAGGTCGGCCTTGACCGGGGCGTTGGCCGCGGCCACCTTGGCTTCCACCGTGCACAGGTTCAGCAGCATCGCCGCCATCTCCGCGGTGCTGTAGGTGGTGACGCCGGCCTCCTCGACCGCACTGACGATGGCGTCGTTGTGCCCCATCAGTCCGGTGCCCTTGGTCCAGCCGATCAGCGCGTGCGCCAGGCTGACCCGCTCGGCCCACGAGGCTTCCGCGCTCCAGCGGTTCACCAATGCGTCGAGCGCGGACTTCGATTCGCCGTAGGCTCCGTCGCCACCGAACATGCCGCGGTTGGGCGAGCCCGGCAGCACCACGTGCAGCCGCGAGGCGATGTCACGCTCGGCACCGATCGTCGACAGCCCACCGATGAGCCGCTGCACGGCCCACAGCAGCACCTTCATCTCCATCTCGGAGCGGGAACCCGCCTCCGACAGATCCCCGGCAACCCGCGGTGCGGCGAACGGGAACAGCAGCGTCGGGGTCTGCGCATCCTTCAGGTGGATCGATTGCGGCCCAAGGCTTTCGATCTGCTCGCTGCCGACCCACTCGACCAGCTTGTCGATGTCGGAATAGGACGCCATGTTGGCCGGGACCACCCACAGGGTGGCACCGAAGCGGGCGTTCTCGCGGTAGAGCTCCTTGTAGAACGCCAACCGGTCGTCGTCCAGCCGCGAGGTGGTGGCGATGACGGTGGCGCCGCCGTCGAGCAGCTGCCCGACGACCGACGAGGCGATCGAGCCCTTCGACGCACCGGTCACCACGGCGACCTCGCTGGAATACCGACCGGCTCCGGGATTCTCGGCGCCGGCCGCGATGCGACCGAACAGCGAGGCGTGGATGGTGCGGCCGGCAGCCAGGGCCTTGCCCTGCCACCAGTTCGCCTGGGTGGCAACGACATGCCCGGCGCCCTCGAAGCGCTCCGACAGCCGTGCCCAGTCTGCGTCGATCTCACCGTCGTCCGCGAGCCACAGCTTGACCAGATCCTCACGAGCGCTGGCCCAGCGGTCGTCGAACACGACAGCCTTCTTGCCGTCGAACGCCGGAGCCACCAATCGCGGCCAGTCCGAACCGAGTTCGGTGGTGACCAGGTCGATCAGCTCGGCGTCGGTCGCAGCCTCGGGGGCGCCCACGGGGGCATCTAGGCCGAGCTGGCCCAGAATCGTGCGCGCGGCCGAGGCCAGCACGCCGTCGGGACCGGTGACCTTCTCCGCGAACTCGTTCAGCGCGGCCGAATCCACCACGCCGCCGCCACCGGCACCGCCGGCCGAGGGCAGGCTCACCGGGACACCCTGTCGGGCGCCCACCGCGGCCACCGCGGCGTCGATCACCTTGTCGACGTCGGCCGCAGTCGCCAGCGCACCGGGGTGCAGGCCACCCAGGTCGCCGCCACGGACGCTGCTGCCTTCACGGGTACCCAGCGCCACCTCGACGGTGACGTGCTTGGCCCAGCCCGGACCCAGCTCCCAGGTCTTGGTGACCCGCTCGGTGATGTAGGCCGGGCGCTTGCCCGACGGACCGAACACCGTGCGGAGCTGATCGTTGATCGCGTCCGAGAGCACCGGGCCGAACGGCTTGTAGGTCCGGGCCAGTTTGCTGACCTGTCCCTTGAGCGCGCCCAGATCGGCCTCGGCAGCGCCGTCGATGGCGCCCAGGTTCAGCTCGGAGCCCAGGTCGACCAGCAGCTGGTTGCGACGCGAGGACGCACCGTCGGTGATGGACTCGATGGAGTCCAGCGCCTCGATCTGGTCGATGCGCATCTTGGCGCTCAGTGCGATGAGACCCACGGTGGCGTCGGCCGCGTCGAACGTGATGTCGTCGGGCCGGGGACCACCGGACGGGGCCGCGGGTGCGGCTGCCGGGGCCGGGGCGGCCTCAGCCGGAGCGGCTTCGGCTGCGGCAGCGGGAGTTTCCTCAACCTCGGGCTCCGGCTCGGGATCGGTGTCGCTGGCGAACAGCACCGCGGCATCGCGCTCGGCGTTGAGCACCTCGACGGTGCTGTGGGCGTACTCGGGCAGCTTCAACGTGTTGGTGGCCAGGCCGGCGACCGTCGGCGCGTTCTTCACACCGATCTCGACGAACCGCTCCACCCCGAGTCCGCCGGCGGCTTCCTCGATGAACAGCAGGTCCTGGGTCTCGATCCAGCGCACCGGGCTGGCGAACTGCCAGGCCAGCAGCTCGATGACGATCTTGCGGCACAACTCGATCGGCCGCTCGTTACGCCAGGTGTCGTAGTCGGCGAGGATCTCGTCGAGCGGCTCGGCCGGCACCAGGTCGCGGATCTCCTGGATGAAGTCGCGGTCCAGGGTGAACGGCCGGGGCACCAGGTTCGGGATGTAGCGGCCGACGACCAGCTCCGGGTCGCGATCGCGCGGCAGGACGCGTTCCAGGCTGCGCCGGAAGTCGTCCACGCCCACCCGCAGCACGCTGGAGTGGAACGGCACGTCGATGCCGGGCACCAGGATGAACGACCGCTTGCCGCCGCTGATCTCGCGACGACGCTCGACCTCTTCCTCCAGCGCCTCCAGACCGCGCACGGTGCCGGCGATCGCGTACTGCGAACCGCGCAGGTTGAAGTTCACGATCTGGAGGAATTCACCGGTGCGAGCGGCGATCTCGGCGACGAAGCTCTCGACGTCTTCGTCGGCGAGGTCGATCTGCGACGGCCGGATCGCGGCCAGGCGGTAGTTGGACCGGCCCCGCTCGTCGCGCGGCACGATGTCGTGCATCTTGGAGCCGCGGTGGAACACCGCCTCCAGCAGACCTTCGAGCTCGATGACACCGGAAACGCAAGCCAGCGCGGTGTATTCACCGACGGAGTGGCCGCAGGCGATCGCGCCTTCGACGAACGCACCCTGCTCACGCATCTCGGCGACCTGGGCGGCGGCCGTCGTGGCCATCGCGACCTGGGTGAACTGCGTCAGGTACAGCACGCCCTCGGGGTGCTCGTAGTGCACGCCGGAGGCGATCAGCGACGTCGGGTTGTCGCGGACCACGTGCAGCACCGAGAAGCCCAGCGTCTCGCGGGTGAACTTGTCGGCCTTGTCCCAGATCTTGCGGGCGGCCTTGGACCGGGCCCGGACCTCCATGCCCATGCCCTTGGACTGGATGCCCTGGCCGGGGAACGCATAGACGGTCTTAGGTGCGGCGAGCCGCGCGGTCGCAGCCATCACCAGCTCGGAGCCGATGCGGGCCTGAACCTCGACAACCTCTGCGCCGACGTCGATTCCGACCCGGTCGACGCGGAAGTCGACCTCGTCGCCCGGCTTCACCATGCCGAGGAAACGGGCGGTCCAGCCGACCAGCTTGGCCGGCGGAACCGGCTTCCCGTCGGTGGCGGTGAGGACGTGCTGGGCCGCGGCCGACAGCCACATTCCGTGCACGATCGGCGATTCCAGACCGGCCAGCAGCGCGGCGGCCCGGTCGGTGTGGATCGGGTTGTGGTCACCGGACACCACGGCGAAGGGCCGCATGTCCACGGGTGCCCCGACCGTGACGTCGCGCCGGCGACGGCGCGGGGTGTCGGTGGCGTTGTCCGAGATCGCGCCGCCGGCCCGAACCGGGTCGGACAGCTCGGCCTCACCGGTGCGGCCGCGGATCGCGAACCGCTCCTCGAGCTTGGCGATGACACTGCCGTCGGCGGTGCTCACCGTCACATTGACCGGGACGACCCGGCCGACCTCGGTGTCGGTGGCGGCCGAAGCCGTTGCGGTGACCGTCAATTCGGCCGGCTCGCCGGGCAGCGGAGCCAGCAGATGCGCGGCGTGGTCCAGGTGCACCAGGCTCAGCAGACCCTCGACGACGGGGAATCCGGCGTCGGTCGCGGCGCTGCCGATCGCGGCGAACACCGCGGGCCAGCACCGGCCGACCAGGGCGTCGGGAACGACGGTGAGCGTCGGCGCCAACGGGGCACCGAACGTCGCGGTGACGCCGGTGTGATCGGCGACCTGCTCGGGGTTCCAGGCGACGGTGACCTTGGCGGTCCCGTCGACGACAAGCGGCAACGCGTCGGGTCCGTCGACCCCCGCGGCGATGGCGAGCACCGAACGCATCGCGGTCGCGGCGTCGGCGACCTCGACGACGGGTGCGCCGCCGCTGCGGACGGCGTCGGTCAGGGTGAACCGGATGTCGATCCAGGTACCCGACAGCGGCACCGAAAGCACCACGTGCTGATCGTCGGCCACCTCAAGCCGCGCACCCGTGGAAGGGTTTGTGGCCGAACGGTTCTCGGAACCTTCACGCACCTGCCAGTCGGCCGGCGCCGCGATCCGGTGCACCGGGTTGACCGAGGTGCGTCCGGCCCACAACACGTCGGGCGCGTCGAGAAGCACGGCCAGCGGACCGGTTACGTCGCCACGGCCCTGACGGCGCGACAGCACGGCCTGCGGCGCAGCGCCGGCGGCCAGCACCTCGTCGACGGCGGCCTGCTCGAAGCGGTCCAGCAGCTCACCCACGGGCTCGTCGACCCGGGTGATGCCGGCGACTGCCTCGGTGCCGGGGATGACGCACACCTGATCGGCGGCGTAGCGCGCATCGTGGGCCTGCCACAGCGAGTCGCTGCGCCACCAGCGGCGCACGTCCTTGTCGATGACGGGGACGAAGTTGACCGGCTTGCCCAGCGTCTTGCACAGCTCGACAAAGAACGGCACGTCGGCCGGGTGCAGCGGGACCGAGGCGGCATCGGGGTAGGCCGAGACCAGCGCGGTCAGCGCGGCCTTCGGGTCCTCCAGCAACTGCTCGTCATCGAAGAGGGTCTCGATCGGGCCGAAATCCTGTGCGTGCAAACGAGCTTCGGCACGCTTGAGCATCTGTTCGAAGCGGTCGCGCCAGGTGACGTCGAGCCACGGCGAGTCGTCCCGCTTGGTGTCGGCGGTGCTGTTGCCGTCGCCGATGGCCAATTCGATGTAGCGGCGCAGCCACTGCAGGTACGTCATCTCGGCGACATCGCCGAAGTACGGCTTGGCGGTGTCGGCCATCGCGGCGATGATCTCGTCGCGGCGGGCGGCCACCGCGTCGGCGTCACCGGCCACCTCGTCGAGCAGGCGGCCGCAACGCGATGCGGTGTTGTCGATCTCGTGGATGTCGGCGCCGAGCTGGCTGCGGCCGGAGGCCATGCCGCCCGAGGCCTTGCCCGCGCCGACCCATGCGTCGGTGCCCTTGGTGTCCACCAGCAGCTGCTTGACCTGCGGGCTCGTGGTGGCTTCCAGGGTGGCCATGGCGGCGGTGCCGACCAGGATGCCGTCGATCGGCATCAGCGGGTAACCGTGGGCGGCCGACCAGCGGCCGGACAGGTACTCGGCGGAGCGCTCGGGTGTGCCGATGCCGCCGCCGACGCAGATGGTGATGTTGGACCGGCTGCGCAGCTCGGAGTAGGTCGCGAGCAGGAGGTCGTCGAGGTCCTCCCACGAGTGGTGACCACCGGCGCGGCCGCCCTCGATGTGAACGATCACCGGCTTGGTCGGCACCTCGGCCGCGATCCGGATGACGGAGCGGATCTGCTCGACGGTGCCCGGCTTGAACACCACATGGCTGATCCCGAGGTCATTGAGTTCGCCGATCAGCTCGACGGCCTCTTCCAGATCCGGGATGCCGGCGCTGACGATCACGCCGTCGATCGGCGCACCGGACTGACGGGCGCGCTGCACCAGGCGCTTGCCACCGACCTGCAGCTTCCACAGGTAGGGATCGAGGAACAACGTGTTGAACTGAATGGACCGGCCGGGCTCCAGCAGCTCGCCCAGCTCGGCGATGCGGTTGTTGAAGATCGGCTCGGTGACCTGCCCGCCACCGGCGAGTTCGGCCCAGTGACCGGCGTTTGCTGCGGCGGCGACGATCTTGGCGTCGACTGTGGTGGGGGTCATACCGGCCAGCAGGATCGGCGAGCGTCCGGTGAGCCGGGTGAACTTGGTCGAGAGCTTGACCGAACCGTCGGGCAGGCTGACGACCGTCGGGGCGTAGCTGGACCACGGACGGGCCACCTCGGGCACCGCGCCGATGGTGAACAGATTGCGCTGGCCGCCACGGGTGGCGGCGGGCACGATCCCGATGCCGAGCCCGCGGACCACCGGAGCGGTCAGACGGGTCAGGATGTCCCCCGGCCCGAGGTCGAGAATCCAGCGGGCACCGGCCTCGTGCAGCTCGGTGATCTCGTCGACCCAGTCCACCTGGCTGACCAGGATGGCCTCGGTCATCTCGCGGGCGAGCTCGACGTCGATTCCGACGGCCTCGGCCCAACGGCCGACGATCTCGACGCCGTCGGCCAGACGCGGGGTGTGGAAACCGACCTCGACCTGCACCGGGTCGAAGACGGGAGCGAAGACCGCACCACCGCGGACTTTGCTCTTGCGCTCGGCTTCTTCCTTCTCAGCGATCTGGTTGCAGTAGAGCTCGAAGCGCGACAGCTGCTCGGGTGTGCCGGTGATCACGACGGAGCGCCGGCCGTTGCGGATGGACAGCACCGGGGGCAGCACCGTGCGGACGTCCTGGCTGAACTCTTCGAGCAGCTCGTAGATGCGCTCGGGCTCGGCGTTGGTCACCGACACCATCGGCGGCCGGTCGCCCAGCACGGTGATCCCGCGGCGGCGGGCCACCAGGGTGCCGGCGGCGCCGATCAGCTGCGCCAACGCCAGCAGCTCCACGTCCTTGGCACCCTTGGCGGCCAGGGCCTCGACGGCGAGCACGCCCTGGGAATGCCCGGCGACCGCCACCGGCGGGGTGGCGGTGAGGTCCATGCCCTGGCGGGCCAGCGCCCGCCCGGCCGCGATCTGGGTCAGCAGCACGCCGGGAACCGACACGGCGGCCGAGGTCAGCTGCTTGTCGGACGGCACCGGCTCCTCGGCGGCCAGCGCCCGGACCCACTGCAACGGCTCGAACCCGATCGGCCGCACCACGACGAGCTCGGAGGCGACCGGCTCCAGCAGGAGTTCGGCCTCGCCGGCCAGGGTCGCCAGTTCAGACTCGATACCGGCCGAGGAGACCAGCTCTTCCAGAGTCTCGAGCCAGGCGCTGCCCTGCCCGCCGAACGCGACCGCGTACGGCTCACCGGCGCTCAGCCGGTCGACGAGGGCATGGGTGGAGTCAGCCTGCCGACCGTTGGACCCGGAGTCGTCGTTGTGTCCCGCGGACACCCGGTCGTGTTCGTAGATCGTCACTGGCGCTATCTCCTCGTGCTGCTCTGGTCTTGTCGCGTGTGGCTGTCGCTTGCGCGGTGTCAGTTGTCTGTCTGCGTGTCTGGGGGCGTGTGGCTGCCCGGGCGACAGGCCAACGGCGATTCAGCGTCGAATCAGGCTGGAATGCAGGCCGCCGGAGCTCTCCGGACGGTGTCACTCACATTCCCGCCGTACTAAGAGTGTCATAAGAGCCAGTGGGCTTTTTCCGCCCAGATTGGTTACTGGCGAGTTCTACGCACGGGTAACCGCCGGTAACGTAACGCGGCACCGAGTGGCGGCCAAAGCTATTCGGGACAAACGTCCTGCATGCAGGTGGTTACGGTCGAGTAGCCACAACTGCGCAGATCAAGGCAGTATTGTTATCGAATCGTTATCTAAATTTTCGGCCAGATCCGGGGCCGCCAACCGGCCGTGAACCAGCAGACAAACGACCCGATTCTGTCCAGCGAACGCCGTCGTTCCGTGTGAAAAGTTTGCTGGATTATCTTACTCGCCGGTAACTATTCGATCCCGGACCGGCTCTGGCGCGGTCCTACTCGCCGGCGGCCAGGCGGTGTCGCAGCGCCCGGTCCACCCCCACCGACGCCACGGCTTCGGCCAGCTCCTCAAGATCGGTGCGCGGCCGGAGCCGCTCGCACTCGGCAACCGCCGCGGCAGTGGACTCGGCCAGCTGATCGACCGCGGCATCTGTCGACCTGGCGATATGAGCCATGATCCGGATATAAGGACCGGCGTCGTCGGCGCCACCGACGATCGCCGCCAGCGCCGGGTCGGTCAGCTCGACGGAATCATCGACCACGCGCGCCAACCCGAACTCGACAAGGGTGCGGATGTCGTCGTCAGCGGGGTCGACGTGCAAGGTTGTCCCCGGCCCGCGCCAGTCCGAGCCCCGGATACCCAACGTGTCGGCCAGGTCCTGGCCGCGGCGCAGGCCTGCGAAGAACTCGGCGATGTGGGCCGAGCTGAAACCCTTGGCCAGTAGCTGGCTGATCGCCGCCAATTGCGCCACGTGCTGCTCGCCGTAGTACGCCGCGCGCCCGACGCGCCGCGGCGAATCGAGCAATCCGCGTTCACGATAGGCCCGGATATTGCGAGTGCTGACGCCGGATATGCGCGCCAAGTCCTCGAGGCGGTACTCAGCCAAGCCGACGTCCTCTGCGTCGGATTGAACAGCGAATCATGCCGACACCCTACCCCCGATTAATGCTGCGAGCGAATTTTCATCGGTACCATTCGAACGTCCGGGGATTTCATCATCAGCGCGACTATCTGCAGATATGTCGGGCGCAAAGGCCAAAAACCAGACGCCAGAGTGCATTCTCAGCCAACTCGGCGATTCACCGGAAAGCCGGCGTGGAGACGAAACTCACTACCGCGACAAAGACGTCCGGTCGCTTCGGCGGCCACGGTGCTGAGAGCATGGACCCCGGTCGGAGAGAAGTACCTCGACGAAAGGTTCCCGCGTGCGTCCCTGGATCGTTTGGGCCACCGGGCTACTCGCTTACATCATCGCGGTGCTCGACCGCACCACCCTCGGCGTCTCCGGCCTACAGGCCGCCGACAGATTTGCCGCCAGCCCCGGCGTGCTGTCCACATTCGTCGTGCTTCAGGTGATCGTCTACGCCGCCGCCCAGGTTCCGGCCGGATTGTTGTTGGACCGCTTCGGTTCCCGGATGCTCATCGCCTGCGGTGCCGCGCTGATGACCGCCGGACAGCTCGTGCTTGCACTGAGCGAGTCGCTTCCCGCAGCGATCGGCGCCCGGGCCGTCGTCGGTCTCGGCGACGCATTGACCTTCATCTCGGTACTTCGTCTGGTGCCGTACTGGTTCGAGCCGGCCCGGGTACCTCTGGTGGCCCAGTTGACGGGGATCTGCGGCCAGCTCGGGCAGGTGCTGTCCGCCGTCCCGTTCCTGGCGATCCTGACCGGCTCAGGCTGGACCCCGGCCTATCTGTCGGTGGCGGCCTTCGGGCTGGTGGTCATCGCGCTGGCGCTGGCACTGATCCGCAACACCCCGCATGGCGTCGCGACGACGTCCGAGCCCATCTCGCTGCACACCACCTTGGCCCGGATCAAGACGGTCTGGCTACGGCCCGGCACCAGGCTGGGCTTCTTCACCCATATGGGCACCCAGTTCTCGGTGACGGTGTTCGCGTTGATGTGGGGAGTGCCCTACCTCACGGTGGCGCAAGGCCTTTCGGAGACGGCGGCAGGCACGCTACTGACGGTGTCGGTGGTGGCCGCCATCTCAGCCGGAATCGTCATCGGCATCTTCACCGGCCGACATCCGCACCGCAGGTCACGCCTGGTGCTGTGGATCATCGCCAGCAACGCACTGGTGTGGACCGTGGTGCTGGCACTGCCCGGCCCGGCGCCGGTCTGGTTGTTGGTGGTGCTCATCGTCGTCATCTCGGTGGGCGGGCCCGGTTCGATGGTCGGCTTCGACTTCGCCCGCACCTTCAATCCGACCCACACTCTCGGCACTGCCCAGGGCATGGTGAACATGGGTGGCTTCCTGGCCGCGCTGTTGGTGATGCAAGCCATGGGCCTCATCCTGTCCGGCGCGGACAGCTATTCGTTCGCGTCGTTCCGCCTGGCCTGGTCGGCGCAGTACGCGGTGTGGATTCTGGCCACCATCGGCATCCTGATCACGCGCACCAAGACCCGCCGGTTGATGGCGGCTGAGCAGGAACGAATGCTGCTGGAAGGCTTCGAGACTCACCCTGGTCGTTGAATGCCCAGCCGTCGGTCGACGATCGCCGCGGCGTGCCGGTGGCCGACCGCCTCGAAACCGACGACCACTGCCAACGGAGCCGCGGTGACGACCATCAGGCACACCGACATCGATGTGCCTCCTGCTGCCAGAGCCACCGCGCCCACCAGCGCCGCCGCGGCCAGTACCAGCAACAGGGCGTGGACGAGATCGACCTGCCCGACCAGAAGCGTGTAGATGACGAACATCGCCGTCAGATAGATGCCCACCGGGACGGCCACGGCCAGCACGGTGCCGAACGAGCCCAGCTTCGATTCGCCCTCGACGTAATAGGCGGCCACGTGCAATCCGGCCCCGGTGGCCACGATCGCGCCGAACACCGCCAGGTGCACGTAGCCGTACCAGAACGAGAGCCGGCGGCCGGCGTGCAGCAGCGCTCCCGCCGGAACCAGGAAGTAGACCCACCACATTCCGAACGTCAGACCGATTCCCGCGGCCACCAGCAGGATCGCATCGGTGGTCCAGCCGTGCTCGCCCACCGCGGCGTTCAGCGATGCCACGGTGCCGACCACCCCTTCGCCGAGCGCGATAATCGCGAGCAACCCGTAGCGTTCGGCGATGTGATGGGCATGCCACGGGGTGCCGCCCATCCGCCGCTCGGCCAGCACCGGCCCGCTCAGCTCCACCACCACCAGGACCACGGCAGTGACGAAGAAGACGACAACCGAGGTCTGCACGAAGATCTGGGCCGCCCAGCCGATCTGAGCGACAACGACGGCGCAGGCGTAGGTCAGACAGGCGGCCCGACGCTGCGGATCCTGCGCCGCGGCCCGTAACCACTGGCCCACCAAGGCAATTCGCATGACCACGTAACCGGCCACCATCACCGCGTTGTCGACGTGCCCGCCATGCTCGACGGAGGCGAACACCGGCGGGATCCCGAGCGCGAGGATGATGACGCCGACCATCTGCAGCATCGTCATGACCCGGTACACCCAGTCGTCGGTGTCGTAGGCCGACGCGAACCAGGTGAAGTTCATCCACGCCCACCAGATCGCGAACGCGCAGAAGCCGAAGCCCACCAGCCCGGCCGCCACATGGTCCGCTGCCATCAGGTGCGCGAGCTGCGAGGCCGCCACCCCGAAGGCGATCACGAAGGTCAGGTCGAACAGCAGTTCCAGCGGAGTTGCGACCCGGTGCTGCTCGTGGGGATCGCGCCCGGACATCCGGCTCAGCCGATGGGTCTGAACCGGGCTCGGCGTGTCTTCGTTCAAACTTATATGCCCCTTCCTCGCTACGTTTCACCGCAATTCCATCGCATCAGGACGCCTGGCCGCGGATTGGCCGCGGCGTGGTGGCCGAATCGCCCCCCAAATACAGGTAGTGCACTACTGATGTCATGGCCGCCCCCGAGCTCGAGGATGAGTGTGTGTCCAAGCAATTCACACTGAACCTCCTCGGCGAGTTCGCTGTCTACCGAGACATGCAACCGCTGGTGTTACCGCCGTCGTGCCGGCGGTTGGTGGCGCTGGCCGCCGTGAAGCGCCACGAGCTGCATCGGAGCTGGGTGTGCGACCTGTTGTGGCCGGACAGCCCGCCGAACAAGGCGGTGTCCTCGCTGCGATCGGCCCTGTGGCGGCTGCGCCCGATGGGCGCCGACGCCTTGCTGGTGGTGCATCACCAGTACGTCAGCCTGGCGCCGGAGGTGAAGGTCGACTGGCACGAGGCGATGGCTCTGCACGAGACGATCGCGATGATCGACGGCCGACCACTACCCGCGGCCACCCATCCGGCGCTGCACCGCCTGCTGCGCAGCGGTGATCTGCTCGAAGGCTGGACCGAATCCTGGTGCGCGGCCGAGCGTGCCCGGTATCGGGCCATCCAACGCTCCGTGCTGAGTGCGACCGACAACTCCGCGCCACGGCAGGTGGCACGCTGCGCAGTCCCGGGCTCAGCGCACCGCGCCGGAGGCCGGTACCAAAGTGACAGTGCAGGTTGCCGACCATGAGCGGGCTGCTGCTCGGCCTGGTCGTGATCAGCGCGCTGGTCACCGCGTTGGGCGTGCACGAACTACAGACCTGGCTCGAGCGCTGGGCGTACGAGCGTCACGCTCAGGACTGACGCTCCCCCGATCCGGCCCGCTACACCGGGTCGAACGAGCCGATCAGCCAGTTGCCGTCGATCTTGTTCATCCCGACCTTGACGGCACTGGCCGAAAAACTTCCGTTGGGATTCTCAACGCTGGTGGTGGCCTGGTTGACGAACACCAGCACCACCGCCGAGTCGGGATGGATCTCCGCGACCGCCGAGCGCACCACGGCGGCTGTCGTCTTGACGGACTTCTCCTTGGCGGCCGGGGCCACGATCTCGTCGGTGAACTGGGTGTAGTACGACAGGAAATCCCCGGTCAGATGCGATTTCGCCGCGGAGAAATCCCGGTCGAGGCTGTCCGGTGCGTAGCTCAGCAGCGCCACCGTGCCATCGTTGGCGGCCTTGAGTACGGCGGCCGACGCTGCCTCTCCGGTCTGCTGGTCGCCCTTGTACTGCGCGAAGTACAACCAGCCGGCCAGGGCGGCCGACGCGATCAGTGCCGCCGCCAGGGCCAGGGGGAACCAGAGCCTGGTCAGCTTCTGCCGCCATCCCGGCGCTGCCGCGGGGGCGGCTGTGTCGCCCGTCTCGACGGCCTCGTCGGTGTCAGTCGTCTCGACTGCCGTCTCGGTGTCCGCCGCCTCGGTATCGGTGTCGTTCTCGGTCTCTTTGATGTCTTGATCCAGGGTCACGGCACGAACTCGACTTTCGACAGCTTGATCTGGTCGCCCTCACGGACCATGTCGACGGCCACCCGCCATGGCCGCGGTTGCTGGTTGGCCCCCGTGGTGTTGGTGACCTTGGTGTTCACCGCCACCAGCACGACGGCGTTGTTGTCGGTCATGGTGTCGACGGCGGCGGCGGTCACGTTCGCCTCGGTCACCACCTTGGCTTCCTCGGCCAACTTGACGAAGTCTTTCGACTGCGCTTCGAAGTCTGCCCGGAACTCGCCCGTCGAGTTGTCGAGAATGTTCTTGACCGCATCCTGAGCGCGATTGAAGTCCAGCGACATGAGCGTGACCACGGTTTGACGGGCCGCGGCGGTGTATTCGGCGGCCAGCTGCTGGCGATGCTCGGCTTGCCGGTGCTGCCAGATCATCCAGCCGCTCGCAGCGAGGAGCACCGCGATGACGATCAGGGTCAGGCAGCTCGCCAGCACCTTCCAGAACACGCGCGATGCCCGTACGCGCGGCAGGCGCCGTGACGACGTGGCCTTCTCCGCCTCGGCTTCGGCCGTCGGCTCGGCTTCTTCGACCGGCTCGACATCGACGGCCTTCGCATCTGGCTCCGCGGCGGTGGTGTCGGTGATCTCAGGGGTGTCGGACTCGTCCGTGTCGGCCCCGTCGTCGTCGGGCTCACCCGCAGGCTCGGTTGTCGGCTCTTCGTCAGCGGCATCCTTGTCCGCGGCCTCGTCGTCTGCGGCCTCGGCTTCGGCAGCGGCCTCGGCCTGGTTACGCAACCGGATGGCGCGGGCCCTGGCGCGCGCGGCAGCCGCCACGGCCTCGGCCTCTGCGGCCTCGGCTTCGGCCTGTTCGGCCAATTCCAGCGCGCCGCTCGGCGACGCGTCATCTTCGCTAGTATCGATTACCGGCGACGAAGGCTTGCGGGACGGCATGCCGACCTCCTGTCCGTTCAGCAGCCTGCTTAACGAGAATTACGTTATCAGTTTGCGGTAGTGACCCGAGACTACAGCATCGGCAGCGGCCACTTAAATGGCCATTTACCTGCGGAAATGCTGTTTACGTGTTGTGCGCTGACCTAGCCGCGACTGGCGGATACCCGCGCCTCGAGCTGGTTCTTCATCACCTTGCCGGTGGCATTGAGCGGCAACTCGTCGAGAAACTCGACATAGCGCGGCACCTTGTAGCCGGCCATGCGTTCGCGGCTCCAGGCGATCAATTCATCGGCCCGGACCTCGGTGGCACCGGGCTCATCCCGCAACACCACGAAGGCTTTGCCGACCTGGCCCATCCGCTCGTCGGCCACCCCGATCACAGCAACCTGCGCGATCGCCGGGTGCTTGAGCAGGAAGCCCTCGATCTCGGCCGGGTAGGCGTTGAACCCGCCGACGATGAACATGTCCTTCTTACGCCCGACGATCCGGAGCCGACCGGACTCGGTGAACTCACCGAGATCGCCGGTGTGCAGCCAGCCGTCGCCATCGATCGCCTCGGCGGTGGCCGCCGGATCATCCAGATAGCCCTGCATCACGTTGTAGCCGCGCACCAGCACCTCGCCGTCGTCGGCGATGCGCACCGCGACATCCGCACACGGCAGGCCCGCGGTGGTGGCCACGTCCTCGGCCGTGTCTCCCGGCCGTGACAGCGTGACGTTGCCTGCCTCGGTGAGGCCGTACCCGGTCATCAGCGTCTGGAACGGCAGCTCCTCGCGGATGCGTCGCACCAGTTCCACCGGAATGTCGGCAGCACCGGTCACCCCGGCCCGCAACGTCGCCAGCCGGTCGCGGTCGGTGACACCCAGCAGCGAGTGATACAACGTCGGCGGCCCCGGCAGCATCGTGATGCGTTCGCGTTCAATCAGTTCCACCACCTGGTCCACGTCGAACACGGCGACCGGCAGCATCGTCGCGCCACGGAGAAACGACGCCACCAACCCGGCCTTCAACCCGAAGGTGTGGAAGTACGGATTGATCATCAGATAGCGGTCGCCCTCGCGCAGATCGGCCAGCGTCGCCCATTCGTCGTAGGCCCGCAGCGTCTGACGGTGGTTCATCATCGCGCCCTTGGGCCGGCCCGTGGTGCCCGATGTGAAGATGACATCGGCGATGTCGGTGGGCTCGAGCCACGCGGTGGGGGCCCTGGTGAACGCCGTCCCGCTACCCAGGAAGTCCGACTTCAGATCGATGGTCGCGACATCCAGATCGGCCTCGGAGAAGGTGAAATCCTGTCCGAGAAAGCCTTGTTGGACCATCACCGCCTTGGCGCCGCTGCGGGCCACCACATCGGCCGCCTCTTCGGTCTTGAACCGGGTGTTGACCGGCACCAGAACTCCGCCGGCGACCATGACGCCGAACGCGGCGATGATCCATTCGGCCGAGTTGGGAGCCCAGATCGCGACCCGGTCCCCCTTGTCGACGCCGATCTCGACGAACGCACCCGCGGCTTTCCGGATGCGGTCGCCCAGTTCGGTGAATGACAAGCGCAACGGACCGTCGACGCCGGCCGGATTGTCGCCATAGTCGACGACTGCCTCGGCATCGCCGAACCGGTCCGCTGCGCTCAAGACCATCTCGGGGATGGTCTGCCAGGTTGACACTCGTCAGGTGGTGACGAGGCGACCGAGGTTTCCACCCATGATCTTGGCCTGATCCTCGACAGCGAGGTGCTCAAGCGCAGTCACGTAGTGGGTGGGCTCGGCCAGACCCTCCGGGTGCGGCCAGTCGGAGCCGTACAGCACCTGTTCGACACCGATCAGGTTGATCAGGTCGTCGATGCCCTCCTCGTAGAACGGGCTGACGTAGATGCGGTTCTTGATCTCTTCGATCGGGTTGCCCAGGAAGGCCTCGGGAGCCTTCTTGTAGACCTCGGCCATCGAATCCAGCAGCGGGAACATCCATTTCGAGCCGGCTTCGACGATGCCGACCTTGAGCTTCGGGTGGCGGAACAGCGCACCGTGGATCACCCAGGACGCCACGGCATCCTGAATCGGACGCCACTCGTTGAGGATCCCCATCGCATTCGTCTGGAACGGCAGCATCTCCTGCACCGTGCCGTCCCATTCCGAGGTGTAGCGCGAGTAGCCACTGTCGGAGGAGTGCATGCCGACGAACACGTCGTACTCGACGCAGCGCTCCCAGAAGGGGTCGAACTCGGGCAGCGCGAACGAGCGCGGGCCGCGGAAGCCGGGCACCGGGGCCGGGCGAACCAGGATGGCGCGGGCACCGCGCTTGACGGCCCACTCGAGTTCCTCGATGGCCTTCTCGACGATGGGCAGGGTGATCACCGGGGTGACGAAGATGCGGTTCTTGTAGTTGAAGCCCCAGACCTCGTCCAGCCACTGGTTGAGGGAGTGGATGATCACGTGGATGGCGACCGGGTTGTCGCGCAACCGCTCCTCGATCAGGCTGGCGAGCGTCGGGAACATCAGGCTGCGGTCGACGCCGAGGTCGTCCATCAGCGCCAGGCGCGGCTCGGGCTCGAAGAACGCCGGGATCGACTTCATCGGCTCGCCGAACAGCTCGCGCTTGCTCTTGCCGTCGGGGTTGCCGAACTTGAAGTACTCCTCCCACGCACCAGGCTTGGCGACATGCGAGAACGTCGGGTTGGGGATGTAGTTGCTGATGTGGCCGTCGATCGCGATCTTGGTGCGGCCGTTGACCTCGACGTACTGGACGATGTCCTTGTACTCCTTGGGGAGGTACTTGGTCATCGCCTCCGGCGGCTCGTACAGGTGGTTGTCCGCGTCGAACAGCGGAAACGGAATGTCGACCCTATGCGACAGTTGTCCCATGGAAAACTCCTTTGCAATTCGAGAGAATCATATTCTCACTTGATGGTCGCCGCAATGCCCGGCTCGGCCGACGGGCTGCTCACCGGGCGATCGCAGCAATCTGCTGACGGATGACGAACTTCTGCACCTTGCCGCTGGGTGTGCGGGGAAGGTCCTCGGCCTGGTGCAGCTCTTCCGGCCACTTCTGCCGGGCCACGCCGATCGACTCGAAATGCGCCCGGACCTGGTCGAGGGTGGGCATCGCCCCGCCGTCACGCACGCGGAGAACCGCGGCCACGCGCTCCCCCAACCGCGTATCGGGAGCCGCGACGACGATCGCCTCGATCACGTCCGGCAGGCCCAGCAGCACCTCCTCCACCTCCAGCGCGCTGATGTTCTCGCCGCCGCGGATGATCAGGTCGGTGGTGCGGTCGGTGATGGTCAGGTACCCGTCCTCGTCGAGCACGCCGATGTCGCCGGTGCGATACCAGCCGTCCGAGTCGAAGTGCTTTGCGGTGAGCGCATCGTCGGTATAGCCCAGGCACAGATCCGGTCCGCGGCTGAAGATCTCGCCGTCCGGTCCGAGCCGGATCTCCACCCCGGGACGCACGTTTCCATCGGTGAACAACCGCTTGGCCTCTGGCGCCGAGGGGCCTGACCCGGTGATCGACGGATGCTCGGTACTGCCGTACGAGCGGAAGACGAACAGGCCGAGATCGGCCAGCCGCCGCGTGACGGCCGCCGGCACCGTCGAGCCGCCGAGGCCGACGGTGGTGAACCGGGCCAGATGGCGTTCGTTGAACCCCGGATGGTCCATCAGACTGGTCACGAAATAGGGCGGCCCGCCGCCGATGGACAACTCGTCCCGTTCGATGAGGTCCAGCACCTTGCCCGGATCCCAGACATCGCACAGGTCGATCGGCGCGCCTTCTAGGACCGGGATCAGGAAGGCCCCGACCATGCCGATGAAATGCCCGACGGGCGTGGCGGTGAGTTGACGGCCCCGGTCCGGCGGGTAGTTCTCCAGCAGCTGCCGGGTCTCGAACCCCAATGTCTGATGACTGTGGATGACGCCCTTGGGCTCACGGGTGGTTCCCGAGGTGAACGCGATCAGCGCCGGTGCGCCCGGATCGGTGGTCAGAGTGCCCGTCATCGCCTCGTCGGCGAGCAATGCGTCGAAACTGGGCTGTCCGACCAGACCGACGATGGGGACGTCCGCGCACAGATCCGGCTGGAAGCTCATCCGGCCGAACTGTTCGGTGGTGAGGAAGACCTTCGGCTTCGCCGTGGCCAGGATGTGGCCGAGTTCCTTGCGGCCGTAGAAGTGCACGATCGGCACGGTCACCGCACCGAGGAATGCCGACGCCCAGAACGCGACCGCCGCCTCCATCCAGTTCGGCAACTGCAGGGCAACCACGTCGCCGGGGCCCACTCCACGCTCGTGCAGGCCGGCGGCCAACCGCCGGGCGGCGTGCTCGACCTCGCCGAAGGTGCCCTGGTACGGACGAATGTCGGAGTGCACCCGGAATCCGGCGTCGGGACTGGCGGCCAGACCGTCGGCCAGCATCTGCCCCAGGGTTTCTGGTCGCCACCAGCCTTCTTCGACGTACCGTTTGGTCAGCTCAACGGGGATGTCGCGCACGCTGGTGATGTTATTCTCATCAAACGAGAATGCCAATCCCGAAACTGGAGAACGTTTGATGGTCGACCTTGAAATCGACGGCGAACTGGCGATCATCACGATCGACCGGCCGCAGGCTCGCAATGCGATCTCGCTGGACACCATGGATGCGCTGAACAAGGCGTTGGACGGCGCGGCCGGTGCGCGCGCCCTCGTGGTCACCGGCGGCGGCGACCGCGCCTTCGTATCGGGTGGCGATCTCAAGGAACTGGCGGCGCTGCGCACCGAATTGGAGGCGTCGGAGATGGCCTGGCGCATGCGCACCATCTGCGACCGGATCGCGGGCTTCGACGGGCCGGTGATCGCCGCGCTCAACGGGCACGCGCTCGGCGGCGGGGCGGAGGTCGCGGTGGCTGCCGACATCCGAATTGCCGCCGACGACATCAAGATCGGCTTCAACCAGGTGGCGCTGGCGATCATGCCGGCCTGGGGTGGCGCCGAGCGGCTGGCCACCCTCGTCGGCCGCAGCCGGGCGCTGCTGCTGGCCGGCACCGGCCGGATCCTCGGCGCGCGGGAGGCCGAGCAGGTCGGTCTGATTGATCAGGTGGTCCCCCGCGCCGAGTTCGCCGAGACCTGGCGGTCGACGGCGCAGTTGCTCGCCCGACGTCAGGCCGGTGAGGTCAAGCGGGTCATCAATGGGGTACCCACCACCGAGGCGGTCGCCGCGTTCGCCCGGCTGTGGTGCTCCGACGAGCACTGGGCCGCCGCGGACAAGGTCATGAACAAGGGCAAGTAAGCCGACGCTCGCCGAGTGGCCAGTTGTCACACCGTTTTCACCGAAACCCGTGTCCCAACTGGCCGCTGGGCCGACTTCAGCCGCCCAGTTCTCGCACCGGGTCGCGGCCGTCCCAGGCCGCGGCCTGTGCCCGCACATATTCGGCCATGCCGGCCGAGGCCTCGGTCAGCTCCATGATCTCCACGATCGAGGCCCCGGTCGGCGGCTCGAAGTACGCGAACCGCACCCCCTCGTCGCCCCCACCGGACCACACCAGAGGCCAGCCGGCCCCGGTCAGCTTGGCCATCGCCGCATCGAAATCGTCTGCCCAGTAGGCGAGTTGGTGAAAACCCCCGGCGGCCGCACCGGCCAGGAACTCGGTGAAGATGCTGGGCGTGTCATCGAGTTGCTGGATCAACTCGACCTGAAGGTCACCGCTGTTGGACAGCGCGAGGGACAGTTTCACCTCACAGGACTCGCCCCGGTAGGTCACTCGCTGTGGCAGGTTTCGGATCACGAACCACGGCCCGACGCCCATCTTCAGCCAGTCCGCCATCGCACCGTCCAGATCGGTCACCACGTACCCGAGCTGGCGTACCTCACTCGGTAGAACCTCGCTCACGCCGCCTCCATCGATTCGTCCGGCTTCCACTGCCGTGGGGAGCCTACCGAGAGCCGGTTCTCACTAGACGAGAATTGCATTTCCAGTTATCGTCAGCGACGTGTCAACACAGATTGCCCTGGCGCCCGAGATCTCGACGTGGCCCGACGCCGAACCCCGGCTGATCGGCAGCCGCTGTACCGACTGTGCGGCCACCGCATTTCCCGCCCAGGCCCGCTGCCCCAAATGCTCCGGTGGCAACACCGAAGAGGTCCGGCTGCCGCGGCGCGGCACCGTCATCGCCTGGACCACCCAGGGATTTCCGCCCGGAGCCCCCTACAAGGGTCCGACCGGAAAGGACTTCGTCCCCTTCGGCGTCGGCCTGGTGGAACTGGCCGACGACACCGGTCCGGTGATCCGCGTCGAGGGCCGGCTCACCGAAAACGACCCTGCCAAACTGCGATTCGGCATGGATGTCGAGCTCACCATGATTCCGTTCACCACCGATGAAGAGGGCAACGAAGTTGTCACCTTCGCGTTCCAGCCGGTGTAGAGAGGCAACAAGATGACCAACGATGTAGCCATCATCGGCGTGGGCCTGCACCCGTTCGGCCGGTTCGACAAGACCGCGATGCAAATGGGCGCCGAGGCAATCCAATTCGCACTCGAGGATGCGGGCCTGGCATGGAAGGACATCCAGTTCGGCTTCGGCGGCAGCTATGAGGTGTCGAATCCCGATGCGGTGACCCGGCTGGTCGGCCTGACCGGCATCACGTTCACCAACGTGTTCAACGCGTGCGCCACCGCGGCGAGCGCGATCCAGCAGACCGCCGACACCATCCGGTTGGGCAAGTACGACATCGGTATCGCGATCGGCCTGGACAAGCATCCGCGCGGGGCGTTCACCGACGACCCGGCCAAACTCGCGCTGCCGCAGTGGTATGCCGAGAACGGCCAGTTCGTGACCACCAAGTTCTTCGGAATGAAGGCCAACCACTACATCCACAAGCACAACATCTCCGAGGAGACGTTGGCCCGGGTGGCCAACAAGAACTTCCGCAACGGTGAGAAGAACCCGAATGCGTTCCGGCGCAAGGAGATCTCGGTCGAGGAGATCATGGCCTCGCCGGTGCTGAACTACCCGCTGCGGCAGTACATGTTCTGCGCACCCGACGAAGGCGCGGCCGCGGTGATCATGTGTCGGGCCGACATCGCGCACAAATACACCGACAAGCCGGTGTACGTGCGGGCCAGCGAGATCCGGACCCGGACCTTCGGCGCCTACGAGGTGCACGCCACGTCGGCGCCTCTCGACGAGGACCCCTCACCGACGGTGTTCGCCGCCAAGGCCGCGTACGAGGCGGCCGGTATCGGGCCGGAGGATGTGGACATCGCGCAGCTGCAGGACACCGATGCCGGCGCCGAGGTGATCCACATGGCCGAGACCGGACTGTGCGCCGACGGCGAGCAGGAGAAGCTGCTGGCCGACGGGGCCACCGAGATCGGCGGATCGATCCCGGTCAACACCGATGGCGGCCTGATCGCCAACGGCGAGCCGATCGGGGCGTCCGGGCTGCGCCAGATGCACGAGCTGGTGCGCCAATTGCGCGGCGAGGCCGGTGAGCGCCAAGTGCCTGGCAACCCGCGAGTCGGCCTGGCTCAGGTCTACGGAGCGCCGGGCACAGCCTCGGCGACCATCCTCTCGCTCTAGCCTCCTGGCGAGCAATCGTGAATGTCCCCCGCAACCATCGGTTCGGGGGGCATTCACGCCTGCTGGGGCAGAGCCGGGCCTCAGGCCGGCAGTTCCAGCGGCTGCGGCTCGCCTTCCAGACGCCGCAGCCAGTCCTCGCAGAACTTCAGCACCTCGGCGTGACCTGCCGTCATTCCGAGCGCCTGCTCCATGACCATCACCCGCGACACACTGGCCGCGATGAACGTCCACACGATCGGCGGCACCTCGGACGCTTCGACGCCGTAGCGCCGCAGCGCCCCGTCGATCGCCTTGGTTTCCGCCTCGCGGAACATCTCGGCGTAGCGGCCGATCTCGGCCCGCAACGCCGGCCGGTGGTTGGCCAGCCCCGTCATCTCCATCGTCAAGCGCGTCGCGCTCGGGTCGGTGCCGAACCGCCACAGCGCCCACAGCGGCTGGGGCGAGTTGAGGGCTGCGGCCTGTGCAGCCAGCCCCTCCTCGGCACGCCGTACGAACACCGCCAGGAACAGGTCGTCCATGGTGCGGAAGTAGTAATGCACCAGCTGGGGCTTGAGACCGGCTCGCTCGGCCACCCGGCGGGACGTGACCGCGACGTAGCCCTCCTCGATCATCAGCTGCTCAGCAGCGTCGAGCAGCACGATCCGGTTCTTCGCGTCGGGCGCCCCGATCCTTCGCGCCGATGCCATACCCGATCCTCCTCACCACCAGCCCCCGACAACGGCTGGGCGATCGTAACTTTCAACCCGCCACGTGACCTTGACCACGACTCTAACCCCATGCTAAGCAGGTGCTCAGCAATTTTCGAAGATTCTTCGCGCGGTGCAGCCCGTCGCGAATCCACCGCAGCGCACATCGATTTCGGGAGGCAGCGCACACCATGACCGATTCCGGCACGACTGATTACGACACCGTCGACTACTTCACCGACCAGTCGCTGGTGCCCGACCCGCACCCGTACTTCGACCACCTGCGCAGCAAGTGTCCGGTGGTGACGGAGCCGAACTACGGCGTCATGGCCATCACGGGGTTCGAGGAGGCCACCACGGTCCTGAAGGACACCGACACGTTCTCCTCGTGCATCGCGGTGGCCGGGCCGTTCCCGCCCCTGCCGTTCACGCCCGAGGGCGACGACATCACCGAGCAGATTGCCGCGCACCGCGCGCAGATGCCGATGTTCGAGCACATGGTCACGATGGATCCGCCCGACCACACCAACGCCCGTTCCCTGCTCAATCGGCTGCTCACACCGCGGCGACTGAAGGAGAACGAGGACTTCATGTGGCGGCTGGCCGACCAGTGCCTCGACGACTTCATCGCCGACGGCAAGTGCGAGTTCCTCAGCGCGTACGCCAAGCCCTTCTCCCTGCTGGTCATCGCCGACATGCTCGGTGTGCCCGAAGAAGATCACGAGGAGTTCCGCACGGTGCTGGGTGCCCCCCGCCCCGGGGCTCAGGTCGGCTCCCTCGACGGCGACCTGGTTGCCAGCAATCCATTGGAATGGCTCGACGAGAAGTTCAGCGGCTACCTCGAAGACCGGCGGTCAGAACCCCGCGACGACGTGCTCACGGCACTCGCCACGGCGAACTACCCGGACGGTTCCGTACCACCCATCATCGAGGTCGTTCGGTCCGCAACCTTCCTGTTCGCGGCCGGACAGGAGACCACCACCAAGCTGCTCTCGGCGTCGCTTCGGGTGCTCGGCGACCGTCCGGACATCCAGCAGGCCCTGCGCGACGACCGGAGCCGCATCCCGACCTTCGTCGAGGAAGCCCTGCGGATGGACGCCCCAGTCAAGAGCCAGTTCCGGCTGGCCAAGAAGAACACCAGGCTCGGCGACATCGAGGTGCCGGCCGGCACCACCATGATGGTGTGCCCGGGTGCGGTGAACCGCGATCCGGTCCGGTTCGAGGACCCGCACACGTTCAGCCTGGATCGCAAGAACGTGCGTGAGCACATCGCATTCGGCCGCGGCGTGCACAGCTGCCCAGGCGGCCCCCTGGCCCGCGTCGAGGGCCGCGTATCGCTGGAGCGGATCCTGGACCGGATGGCCGACATCGACATCGACGAGGAGTTCCACGGCCCCGCCGACGATCGTCGCTACACCTACGAGCCGACCTTCATCCTGCGCGGGTTGACCGAGCTGAACATCACGTTCAAGCCCGTGCGCTGACCACCGCTCAACAGACGATTCCGCGGATCTCGTCCTCGCCCCGAGTGATATTCTCCGATCACGAGAACGATACTCTCAATCGCGAGGACGAGATTCCGGTTTCGCCCCCGGAGAGGTGCGCGGTCGTTCTATAGTCAGCCGACGAGTGCCGATCCGTGGAGGTGCCTGTGAGGTCCAGCTTGATCCGCATCGCGATGAGTGCCGCGCTCGGGTTGGGGACAGCGATCGCATTGGCACCGCCATCGCAGGCCATGTATTTCGGCAACTACAGCCTCAACATGCCGGACCGCAGGGATTTCCACACCTGGATCTGGTCGGCGATCACGCCGTGCCGCGCTCCGGGGTCAGACGTCAGGCAGACCGACTGCATCTTCGTCGTGATGATCCCGCAGCCGGTGGCCAAGGCCATTCCCAGCCGTGGCGAAGCGAGGCTGGTCGACGGTCGGTACACCTTGACGATCGATGATTTCTACGGGTTGCGGTGCGGAGACATCTACTACGGACCCACCATTCCGACCCATGATGTCTACTCGTGGGATGCCAACACACTCGCGGGCGAGATGGTCTCCTCGTTCGACGCGGGATGTGATGGGGCGCCTGGAGGTTCATTCACCTACCCGTTCACCCTGACGAGGATGTGATCGATGCGCTACCCGACGAGCCTGACCATCGCGACGACCGCGGCGTTGGCGGCCGGTGCAATCGCCACGGCCGCACCGGCATTCGCCGACGAACCGGTGCCGGGTCCTCCGCTACACCACGTGCGCTACACCGTGACCGCGGACGCCCCGTACTGGGCGCACATCTACTACCGCGACAGTGAGCCCGCGATCTTCTCGGATTACAGCCACAACCCGTACCAGTTCAGCCCGCGCGCCGATGTGGACATCGCACCGGACAAACCATGGGTATTCGACGCCATGTTGGCCAATCCTGACCTGTGGGCCATGGTCCTCGTACAGAGTGGCGAGTCACCCAACCACCCGACGCCGGGGTTCAACTGCGAACTGGCGGTCGACGGGGTGGTGGTCAAGACCAACAGCGGCCCCAAAGGCGCGCTGTGCTCGATCCGGAACTGGTAGACGCACCCTCGACGACGAAAAGGGGGCACGCGATTCGCGTGGCCCCCTTTCGTCGAGATGGTCAGCTATGCGTCGCCACGTAGCCAGCGCGTCTCGCCGTTCATCGGGACGCAGCTCAGGAACAGCCCGTCTGGCGCCTGCGCCACCGAGTTCTGCTCGTTGATGCACAGACTGTTCTCGTCCCGGATCCCCACCATCGGCGGGGAGCGGAACCACCTCGGCTCGTAGCGCCGTGGCGAGCCGCAGAACAACAGCCTGCCCCACCCGTTGCGGGCATCGACACCGAACACGTAGTACGAGGTGTTGTCGCACGGGGCACCGAGGATTGCATGGGGATTGATGCCCGGCGTACAGAACGCGTCATTACAGGTCTGCGGTCCCGCGTTCGCCTGCGGAGCAGCCAGCATTCCGGCGACAATCACAGAAGCGGTCGCCATCACCGTCACACGCACACTGTTACTTTCGCATAGCTGGAAATTAAACTCTCGGTTTTGGAGAATATTACTACGACAGGCTCGCCGCAGCACTGCCGGCCATACGCTCGGCGGACCGAGAACTGAGCAATCCGCCGTCCACACATGATCGGGAGTGATATTCTCCGAAACTGAGAACACGGCTACCGCGTCATCAGGTCGGCCAGAAGGAGCAGTACATGTCAGTCTCCCGGGTAAGCGCCTGCGTGGTGGCCGTCGCCGCTGCGACGGCTGTCAGCCTGAGCGGCGCCTCCCCCGCCGGTGCCACCGAACAATGGGGCATCAACGGCATCTACGCCACCTCGTCCAACGGCGACTGGGCCAAGGTCAACGATCGCTACGAGGACCAACCGCCGGTCCGCAGCAACTGGACCATCTCGACGCAATGCCTCTCACCGACCGAATGCAGCGGCACGGTGACCAGCGACGCCGGATGGACCGCGCCGATCTACACCACGAACGGCCTCTGGTACGTCAAGCGGGTGGTACCCAACTGGCGGTTCTGCGCCGACGGCACCCCGATCGAAGGCATGCAGGTGTACAAGATCTACCCGGTGGGCTTCGACGGACATGTGGACCTCGATTCAGTCGAATACACCGGCGAGGACGTGACCACCGGCCCCAGTGGATCCTGTGGGCGCAATCAGTGGCCCGTCGTCCGGATGCCGTTCTACATGAGGCCCGCCTAGCAACCCCTGTCGAGGCGAGAACGAAAACTGAAGACACGCAAAAGAACTGGCCCCGGGCTGTTGCCCGGGGCCAGTTCTTTTGCGCTGCCAACTAGGTCGGCATCAGGTCCTGCCACGACTTCGGCGTGGACACCAGGTCGGCCTGCCGGTACAGGTTCCCGTCGGGACCCATGTACTCCCCGGTCCGCGGGTTGTATTTGGCGATCGCCACCGACGGACCCTGGCCCTCGCCGCCGTTGAACGCGCTCGGCGCCACGCCGGGGTCCGCGGGCATGGGAAGTTCCGGAGCATCCGGAAACACCCCTTGTCCGTGCGGGACCGGCGGCAGCTCGGTCGCCTGCGGCTGGTCCGCCGCCGGCACCGGAACCGCGGCGGGATCGCCCGGCGGGGGCGGCGGCACACCGGGCACCGGGGGTTCCAGGTACATCGGCTGGCCCGGCAGCAACGGGCCGGGACCCGTGCCGGCGAAATTCGGCGCCGGCTGTGGTTCGGGCGCTGCCCCCGGTGGTGGAGCGGCCACGCCCGCCGGGAGCGGGGTGCCTCCGAGCGGCCCGAAGATCTTCTCGTCCGGCAGAACCCGGTTGTCCGGAGGCACACCCTGCGCGATCAGACTGGGGTCGAGCGGGTACGGGCCAAGTGCATGCTGGCGCTGTGCGATCGGCTGGAATCCCTTGGGATCGTTGCATAATTGGACGGTGGGAGCGCGCTTACCCGGGTGTGCCATGCATGGGTAGTTGCGCGCGCCGCGGACTCCGATCGGGGAATCCTGCGGCAACTTGCAATAGATGTCGTCCGGGGTGTCGATCACCGTGGTGTCGGCCGGGGAGCGCCAAGCCGACGGCGGCAGGAATCCGACGGTGCACGTCGGCGGATCGCCGAGGCCCAACGAGAAGTCGGCCATCGGCAGACCGCTCGTATTGTTGGTCGGCGCATAGGTCTGCAGCTGAGCGACATACGGTGGCAACAACACCAGCAACTGCTCGATCGACGGATTGTAGGTCACCGCAATCTGGCCGAACGTCGTCAGATTCGCAAGCAACACCGGCAGCGTCGGCTTGATCTGCTGGAGCAGTTTGGTTGTCTCCTGGGCGAACCCCGGACCGTTGCGCAGTAGCGACCGGATCTCCGGATCGTTCTCGGCCACCTGACCGGTGATCCCGGCCAGGCTGGCCGCCCAGGTCCGGATCGAGTCGGTGGTCTGGGCCTGGGCATCGAGGAACGGCTTGGAGTCGTCGATCAACGCCCGCGTCTGATCGGACACCGCGTTGGCATCCCTCGTGATCGTCGATGCCGAGTCCAGCATTGAACCGAAGTCGTAGCCGGTGCCGTTGAAGGCGTTGTACGACTCGTCCAACAGTTGGCTCAGTTTGTCCTTCGGGATCGTATCCACCAGCGCGCTGAGCTGGTCGAGCATCGGACCGACCTGCTGCGGAATCGTCGTGTCGGACACCGAGATCACCGAACCGTCGGTCAGGTACGGCCCGGAGTTGGTGTGCGGCAACAGCTCGACGTACTGCTCACCGACGGCCGACATACTCCGGACCTCGGCTGCCAGATCGGCAGGCACCTGCGGAGAGCGGTCCAGCGACAGGGTCGCCTCGGCGCCCTGATCGGTCAGTTCCACCGAGGTGACCTTGCCGATCTGGGACCCGCGATAGGTGACGTTGCTGAACTGGTACAGGCCTCCGGTGGCCGGCAGTTCCAGCTTCACTGTGATGCGGCCGATCCCGAGCAGTGTCGGTACCTGCATGTAGGCGAACAGCATGACGGCAACACCGACGACCGAGGCGACGGTGAACAGGATCAGCTGTGTCCGGATGAAGCGGGTGAGCATTACCCGCCACCCCCTGTCGGTGGAGTAGGTGCAGTGGGTGCCGGCGGTTGATCCGCTGAACCGCCTTGTGGGGCATAGGGTCCGGCGAACACCGAGGTCGACCCAACGGGTGGGGCCGCAGGCTGGGGCATGCCGCCCGGCATGGTCATCGGGGCCGGTGGCACCACCGGCAGTACCGGCCCTGAGTAGGTGGGAGCCGGCAGGTCCGGTGCGGGCGGCGCTTCGGGCGCCGGCGGGAACGCATCCGGCGGCGGCGGGTTGACCCCGGTCTTGAGCGGGTCATACGTGTAGTTCAGATATCCCGGATCCCCAGGAACCGGAGCGTTCTGCGCATCGCCCTGCTCCCAACGGGTCCCGAGCATCAGGCTGCGCTTCAGATGCGGAATCGTCATGTCGAAATACGCGAACAGGTTGTAGTAGTCACCCCTGATCACGCGGTCCATGAAGCTCTGGGTGAACGGGAAGTGCGGGGCGTATTCGAGCACCGACGTCAGATCCGGACCCAGGCTGGCCAGCGCCTTGATCGCGGGTTCCAGATTCTTGAGGTTCCGGACCAGATCCGCCTGCGAGTCATTGACGAGTTGATGGGCGGTGTTGCTGAACGTCCCGAGCTTCTGCAGCGCGGTGGTGAATCTCGGCCGCTCCTTGATCAATACATCGAGTGCGGGCGGAATCTTCTCCAGCGCGCGCGTGATGACCTCTCGTTGCGAGCCGAAGGTCGAGGCCAGCCGGTTCAACCCCTGGATGGAGGCCACGATGTTGTCACGCTGCGCGTCGAGGGCTCCGACGAAGGTGTCCAGCCGGGTGAGTAGGTCCCGGAAGTCCGCCTCACGACCGTTGAGCGCCGCACTGAAGTTGTGGATGACGTCGCCCATCTGTCCGAGGCCACCACCGTTCACGACGGCGGCCAGCGAGGACAGGGTCTGCTCGGTCGTCGGATACGTCGACGAGTCGTTGAGCTGAATCGTGGCGCCCGGCTGGAGCTTTCCGGCGGGAGCCTGCCCGGTGGGCGGGTTGATCGCCAGGTGCATCGAACCGAGAAGGCTGGTCTGCCCGATGGTGGCCACCACGTTGGCCGGCACCACGACGCCGGGTTTGACCGAGAACTCGACGTCGGCGTGCCAGTCCCGCACCGACAGACTGCGCACGCTGCCAACGACGACATCGTTCATCATCACCGGCGAATTTGGTTCCAGCGTGGCGACATTCGCGATCTCCACGTGGTACACACTCGAATCCGCGCCCCGGCCCACCGCCCCGGGCAGGGGCAGCGAGTTGACGCCCTGGAAGGCGCAACCACTGGTGGTCAACGCGATGCAGGATCCGGTGGCGATCGCCAGCCGCAGCGGCTTTCCCCTGATCATGCTGGTGGCGTCCCTTCTGCTGGTAGCGGTTCCGCAGGCACCGGCGCTTCGGCGGGCAACGGGCCCGGCGCGGGCCCCGGCGGCGGCCCCGGTTCCCCGCCCGCCGGATTGAGCATGTCCGACACCGTGTTCGGCATGTTGGGCGGGTAGTACTCGCCACCCGGCAGCAGCTGCTGGGCCCCTGGCGGCGGCACCCCGGGCTCTCTACCCGTGAACGGCGGAGGCGGAGTCGGACCAGGGTTGTATGCCGAGATCGTCGGCGGGATCTCGGGCGGAGTGGGCGACCCACCCCCGCCGCCGGGCGCCAGACCCGGCTCTGAGTACACGATGTTCTCGGGATTGGCAGACGGCATCAGGTACGGCGAAATCGGGAACGGCAGGTAGTTGAAGTTGAGCAACCGGAGCGCGGGTCCGAGGTACTGCGAGCACAGTTTCGCGGTCTCCGGGGCTGTCGTGTTCTCGACTGCACCGATGGCGCCGCAGATGAACTCGACCGGGCTGGAGAAGTTGTTCATCACGAACTGGCCGACGGCGCTACCCGTGTCCGGGTTGTAGATGTTGTAGCCGTTCATGAACGCGTTGGGCGCGACGTGAAGCAGATTCTCGATGTGCAGCTTGTTGTCGACCAGGTTCTGGGTGACATTGGCCAGCCGCTGAACCTGTTCGGCGGTCTGGTCACGACTTCCCGCCACAAACCGCTGAACCTCGACAACCGCCACCGACAGGTTCGTCAGCGCCGCGTCGAGATCTGAGCGGCTGCCGTCGATCACACTCGTCAGGGTCGCCAGCCGGTTCTGGAACGACACCACCTGCTCGTTGCTGTCACGCAATGCGGTGACGAATGTCTGCAGGTTCTTGATGATGTCGACGATGTTGCCGCTGCCCTCGGCGAGGACTCGGGCGACGCCGGACAACTGCGAAATCGTCTGGCGCAGTTTGTCACCGTTGCCGGCCATCGCATCGGCGGTGCTGTTGATGAACCTCGACACCGCCGTCCCGTCGACCCCACTCTGTGGCCCGAGGTCGGTGGAAAGCCGCATCAGTTGTTCCTTGACCTGGTCCCACTCCACCGGAACGGCGGTGTGGTCCAAGCCGATCACCGCATCGTCGGGCAGCGTCGGCCCACTGGACCGGTAGGCGGGCGCCAGCTGCACATAGCGAGCGGCCACCAGGTTCTGGGCCACGATCACGGCCTTGGCGTCGGCGGGGATCGGCACGTCGTGGTCGACCTTGAGGGTCACTCGGGTCTGGGTGCCCTCCGGGTGGATGGACTCGATGGTGCCGACCTTCACCCCGGAGACCCGTACGTCATCGCCCGGGTACACACCGGTGGCCGAGGTGAACAACGCGGAGATGGTCTTCTGCCCGAAGTACATCTGGCGCAACAGCACTGCCGCGCCGACGACCAGCAGCGCCACCAGCGCCACCGCCAGCCATTTTCCGAGACGACTGCGGTTCATCAGCGTGAACCTCCGGGAATTCCGTTGTAGGGCAGCGGCAATTCGGCCCGTGGGCCGGCATTGTCCGGCGGCTGACCGGCGTTCGTCCCGCGCCGGAATCCGAACGCGTAGTCGAAGAACGGCTGGAGCAACTGCGCGGGCTGCAGGTTGGGAACGTAGGCGTTGTAGTAAGCCCCGTTCGCCAGGGTCTCGGCCTGCGACAACTGGAACTTGTTCATGTTCGGCAGGGCCTTGCTGATGTTGTCGCGGTTACGTTCCAGCATCGCGGTCACCGAGTTGAGCCGCTTCAGCGTCGGCGCCAGCTGTGCCTCGTTGTCGGCAACCAGCCCCTTGAGCTGCTCGGCGACCGCCGCGGTGTTGGCCAGCAGATCGACGATCGCCTGACGACGGTCGTTGAGCACCCCGATCAGATCATTGGCGTTGAGAATCAACGTGTTCAGCTGATTGCTGCGCTGTGACAGCACGACGGTCACATCACTGGCGCTCTTGAGCAGGCTCGCCAGGCTCTCGTTGCGACCGTTGATCGATTTCGACAGCCGGCTGAGCCCGTCGAAGGTCGGCCCCAGCTTGGGTGCGACCTGGTCGATGGTCGCCGACAACGTGTCCAGGGACTGGTTCAGCGACGCGGTGTCGGTGCCCGCCGAGTTGGTCGTCAGGTCACTCACCGCGTCGGTCAGCGAGTACGGCGACGAGGTCCGGGAGGTCGGGATCACGTCGGTGGTACGCAGCGTCCCGCCGCCGTCGGACTCCAACGTCAACACCCGCTCACCCAGCAGCGAGCCGGTGCGGATGTGCGCAGTGGTCAGCGAACCCAACGAGTACTTGCCCTCGGTGGTGAACGTGATCAACGCGTCGCCGTTCTCCAGCGAGATGTCGGTTACCGACCCGATCTTGATTCCCGACAGTGTCACGTCGTTGCCGATGGCGATCCCGCCGGCCTCGGTGAACAGTGCCTGGTGACGCACAGAGGAGGCCCACTGCACCAATCGCTCGGGCTGGAGGCCGACGGCGATGATGAGCGTCATCAGCACGACGCCGATGAATCCCGCTTTGAACAGGTTTGATTCGCGGTACTTGAGCATCAGGGCTCCGCGCACCTCCCGCCTTCTTGTTTGATCATCGGGAAGTGCGCAGTGCGCCCCTGCAGATCGGTGACACGGATGGAAAGACCGCAGATGTAGTACATGATCCAGCTGCCGTAGGAACCCAGTCGAGCCAGCTTGCGGAAGTTGTCGGGGGCCTTCTGCAAGCCCCGGTCGAGGACGATCTGGTGATCGTCGAGCAACGGCGCCAGCTGGTTGAGCTGATCGACTGTCCCCTTAAGTGGCGGACGCGCCTCGGTGAGCAGGCTGGCGATCGAGGCCGTCCCGTTGTCGAGCTCCGTCACCGCGGTGCCGAGCGGGTCACGATCCTGCGACAACCCGCTGATCAACTGTTCGAGACGATCAACGGTGCCGTCGAACTTGTCTCCATCTTTGGCCAGGGTTCCGACAACCGAATTCAGGTTGTCGATCAGCTGCTGGATCACCTGATCGTTGTTGGCCAACGTATTCGAGAACGACGAGGTCTTGCTCAGCAACGAGTCGAGCGTGCCGCCCTGTCCCTGGAATATCTGGATCAGCGAGGAGGTCAGCGCGTTGACGTCCTGAGGGTTCAGCCCCTGGATCACCGGGCGCAGACCGCCGAGCAGCAGATCGAGATCCAATGCACTTGCGGTGCGGTCCTTGGGGATCTGCGATCCCGAGGGAAGCAGTTTGGTCGAACCGGGGCTGTCGATCAGTTCGAGGTAGCGGTCCCCCACCAGATTGAGGTAGCGGACCGCGACCTTGGTGCTGGTGGTGAGGGCAACGCCGCGGTCGGTGTCGAACTCGACCAGGACCGACTTGTCCGGTTGCAGCGAAACACTTTTCACGGTGCCAACGCGTACGCCGGCTACCCGCACCGAGTCTCCGGCCTCCAGTCGCGACGCGTCGCCGAACACCGCCGAGTAGCCCGAATAGGAACCACCTCGGTACTCCGAGAAAGTCATGAACAGGAAAGCCGTGAGAACGGCCATCACGACGGCGAACGCCGAGAACTTGAGGAATGTGCTTCTCCCGCGCGTCATCCCGGTTGTCCGATCTGTGCGGTGTTGCGTGGCGGGCCGTCCAGCGGGCCGAACAGGATCTGCTTCAGGCCGTCGGAGTTCAGCAGGATGCCCTGGTTGCCGTACTGCCACGGGTTGGCGTTGGTGTCGGTGACGAGGTACTTGGCCTTGTTACCGAAGCCGATGTACGGCAAGCCCATGCAGTGCGGGCCACCCTTGGCCGCCACCTTCGGCAGGTTCTGTGGGTAGCGGTACCGCTCGATGCCCAGCGTGAACGCCACGTTCACCACGACACCGGGTTCCATCTGCGGCGGCTGCCTGAGCATGTACAGCATGCCCTTGAGCCCGCACTCGATGCCGGGCGCGTACTCGTTGAGCAGATCGGTGGTGGGCGCCAGAAGTTTCAGCGTGGTGCTCAGCGCCTCGCGGTTGCCGCCGATGACGTCGTTGCCTGCGTCGGCCAGACCGATCGAGCTGACCAGGAACGTATCCAGGTTCTGCTGCTCGGCCACGATGCTGTCGCTCAGCCGGTTGGTGTTGTCGATCGTCTTGAGTAGGTCCGGTGCCGCGTCCCCGTAGGCGTTGGACACGGCCGCCATGCTTTCGATGTCGCCGGTCAGAGTGGGCAGGCTGGGCTCGAGCTTCTCCAGCAGTGCCTCGAAATCGGTCACGGTCTGCCCCATCGCCTCACCGCGGCCGGAGAAGGCCGAGGACAGCGCGCCGAGAGTTTCGTTCAGCTTCGCCGGGTCGATCTTGTTCAACACGTTGGTGAGTTGCTGGAAGACCGTGTTCATCTCGACGGTGACGTGCTCACCCTGCAGGGTCTGGCCCGGCCGTAGCTTCTCCGCCGACGGCTCGTCCGGGGGGATGAGCTGGACGTACTTGGCGCCGAACACGGTCGTCGAGGCGATGTCGGCCCGCACGTTGCCGGGGATCAGGCGCAGCTGCGACGGGTTCATCGCCAGGTGCAGGACGGCCTTGCCGTCGGGTCGCTGTTCGATCGAGCTGACCGTGCCGACCTGCACGCCGCGCATCTTGACCTTGGCATCGGGATTCATCACCAGGCCGGCCCGGTCCGAGACCAGCGTGACCGGCTCGGTCTTGATGAAGCTGCCGCGGAACAGGGCGATCGCCAGGCCGATCACCAGGCCCACCGCCAGCACGGTCGCCAGACCGGCCAGTGGGCGTGCGGAGCCTCCCGCACCGAAGCTGCGCCCGGGGCGGGCGGCCACCGGCGCTGCGGTACTTGTGGTTTCGGACCGGTGGGCTGGGCCCGGACCGACGTTTCGTGTCAACTCTTCTCCCTAACCCGACAGGTTGAAGTTTCCGTTGGAGCCGTAGACCGACAGTGACACCAGCAGGGTCACCGAGACCACGACGATCAGCGAGGTGCGAACGGCGTTGCCGACTGCCACGCCCACGCCGGACGGTCCGCCGGAGGCGAAATAGCCGAAGTAGGTGTGGATCAGCAGGATGGTGATCGCCATCAGGATGGCTTGCAGGAACGACCACAGCAGGTCGATCGGATTGAGGAAGGTGTTGAAGTAGTGGTCGTAGAGCCCGCCGGACTGTCCGAGCAGCACCACGGTGGTGAACTGGCTGGCCAGGAAGGACAGGATCACCGCGATCGCATACAGCGGGGTGATGGCGATCATCCCGGCCACGATGCGAGTGGACACCAGATATTCGACCGGCCGGATCGCCATGGATTCCAGTGCGTCGATCTCCTCGTTGATCCGCATGGCGCCCAGCTGGGCGGTCACGCCGGCGCCGAACGTGGCAGCCAGGCCGATACCGGCCACCACCGGCGCGGCGATGCGCACGTTGATGAAGGCCGAAAGGAATCCGGTCAACGCTTCGATTCCGATGTTCCCCAGCGAGGAGTAGCCCTGGATCGCCAGCACACCGCCGGTGGCCAAGGTCAAGAAACCCACGATCACCACGGTGCCGCCGATCATCGCCAATGTGCCTGCGCCCATTGAGATCTCGGCAATCAGCCGGACCAATTCCTTGCGATAGTGCATCGCCGCGTGCGGCGTACCGGCCAGCGCCTTGAGGTAGAACAGCGTGTGATCGCCGATCCGGCTCAGGGTCGAAACCGGTTTGTTGAACTGCTGGGTCAACCGTGGATAGGTCGACCGCAAGATTGTCATGGTTCCCATATCCGCTACCTATCCCGACGTCATCCGGATACCGATGGCCGTGACGACCACATTGATCACGAACAACGCCATGAAGGCGTACACCACCGTCTCGTTCACCGCGTTCCCCACGGCCTTGGCACCGCCGCCGACGATCGTCAACCCGCGGTAACAGGCCACCATCCCGGCGATCAAGCCGAACAGTGCGGCCTTGATGCAGGAGATGATCACCTCCGGCACACCGGTCAACAGCGTGATGCCCGCCGCGAATGCACCGGGGTTCACGTCCTGGATGAACACCGAGAACACGTAACCGCCGAGGATGCCGATGATCACCACCAGGCTGTTGAGCAGCAGCGCGACCAGACCGGACGCCAGGATGCGCGGGGTCACCAGTCGTTGCACCGGGTTGATCCCGAGCACCTCCATGGCGTCGATCTCCTCGCGGATGGTGCGTGAGCCCAGGTCCGCGCACATGGCCGTCGCCCCGGCGCCGGCCACGATCAGCACCGTCACCATCGGACCGAGCTGGGTCACCGCACCGAAGGCCGCGCCCGCGCCGGACAGATCCGCCGCGCCCAACTCACGAAGCAGGATGTTGAGCGTGAAGCTCACCAGCACGGTGAACGGGATTGCCACCAACAGCGTCGGCGCCATCGACACCCGCGCCACGAACCAGCACTGTTCCAGGAACTCCCGTCCCTGAAACGGTCGCTTGAAGATGAACCGGATGGCGTCCAGGGACATCGCGAACAATGCCCCGACGGCCTGCATGGGGCCCGACAGATTACGTGCCAGCGAGACTCCGGTTGACCATTTATCTGCCATGAACGCTCCTGCCCCGGCTGGTGACCGCCGCCCCCGCAGTCGGTGCGACGATGTTAAGTGCTCCACCGCGCACATGCGCGAACAAGTCTTCTACGTACGGTGTGGCCGCCGAACATGCCGACCGGCCGGTTGGCCACCTCAGGCTTGCGCCGCCATCCGAAAACAGATGGGCCACAGTATTTTTCATGCGGACCGGCGAAAACCGGGGGCGATCGTACATCTGACGCACCTCCTGCTTTCGTCGGATCGTCCCAGCCGCACCGGATCCGCCGGTGAGGCTGGACAGAATCGTCCACGTGACCGCCCCCCGAGGGCCCGATGTTATCGGACCGGGTATCTGTCGCGAGGGCAAATAACGCAGAACTTGCTCGGGTAGTTGGTAATTGGGGCGGAGCCCTTCGCACGATCGCACGGCACGGGCACGGCTGTCGCGGGTTGCGTCAAGGACGACAACCCACGGTGGCCGGTGTGCGAAGGAAGCGTTGAAGGGCATTCGAGAGCGGCTCAGGTGACGGCGCCGGCGGTCTTGAGTTCGATGATCCGGTCCCAATCCAGTCCGAGTTCTACCAGGATGTCGTCGGTTTGTTCGGCGAATCCCGGCGCCGGGCCGGTGTTCGGTGCGGTGACATCGAATTGCACTGGGTTTGCCACCAACTCGAGCTCGCCCGCCTGAACCAGATACTCGTTGGCCCGGATCTGGGCGTCCTGTCCCGCCTGCAGGGTGTCCTGCACGGGAGCCCACGGACCGGCCAGCGTGGCGAATCGCTCGCTCCACTCTGGCAAAGTCCGCTTCTTCATCGCCCCGGTGAGGATCTCGACCGCGTCGGGCGTGTGCTCCGCGAACGATTCGGCGGTGGCGAACCTCGGGTCGTCGATGTAGTCCTCGAGGTCCATGTGCCGGCAGACGTCGGCCCAGAACTTGGTCGGCTGCATCATCACGAACGAGATGTAGCGGTCGTCGGCGGTGGCGTAGAGGCCGACGAGCGGGTTGATCGGCGAGCCGTGCACCCCGGGTGGCGGCGTCACCATCAGTTGGTTGAGGTGCTGGGTCAGCGCCACGGTGTGGCCCATCGACCACAGCCCGCTGCCCAGCAGGGAAACGTCGACAATCGATGGCTCACCGGTGCGTTCGCGTTTGAGCAGCGCCGCCGCGATCCCTCCCGCGAGGTTGGTGCCCGAGATGGTGTCACCGTAGGCCGGCCCCGGCGGCGCGATCATCCCGTCCATCCCGGCCGGGGTGATCGTCGCGGCCGTACCGGCCCGGCACCAGAACGCCGTCATGTCGTAGCCGCCCTTGACCGACTCCTCACCGCGTGGCCCGAGAGCACTGCCCCGGGCGTAGATGATGTTCGGATTCACGGCGCGGATGTCGTCGACGTCGATGCCGAACTTCTGCCGGTGCCCCGGCAGGAAGCTGGTGAGGAACACGTCGGCCTTCTTCGCCAGCTCCAGCAGGATCTCGCGGCCCTCGGGCACCGACATGTCGAGCCCGATGCTGCGCTTGCCGCGGTTGGCGTGCTCGATGTTCGGGTTGGGATCACCCTCGACGCGCAGCGGTCCGGTCTGGCGCAGGCCGCGCTGCGGGTCGCCGGTGACGGCGTGCTCCACCTTGATGACGTCGGCACCCCACTCCCCCAGCACGGCTCCGGCCGAGGGGACGAAGCCGTACATCGCGACCTCGAGGACGCGGATGCCCGCGAGCGGGCCGGTCACGACAGCACCCGCGCGAACGTCTTGGACTCCATGAACTCCTCGAGTCCGGCGGTGCCCATCTCCCGGCCGATGCCCGACTGCTTGTACCCACCGAACGGACTGTCGGGACTGAAGTAGTTGCCGCCGTTGATGGAGAAGGTGCCGGTCCGGATCCGCCGGGCCACGCCCAGCGCGCGGTCCTCGCTGCCGAACACCGCACCGGAGAGTCCGTAGATCGAGTTGTTGGCGATCCGCACGGCGTCGTCGTCGTCTTCGTAGGCGATCACGGCCAGCACGGGGCCGAAGACCTCCTCCTGGGCGATCTCGCTGTCGGGATCGACGTCGGCCAGCAGCGTCGGCGTATAGAAGTAGCCCGGGTCGACCTTCTCACCGCCGGTGACCAGGGTCGCTCCGGCCTCGACGGCGCGCTTGACCATGCCGTCGACCTTGTCGCGCTGCTTCTCGCTGATCAGCGGTCCCATGTAGGTCTTGGGGTCCGCCGGATCCCCGTACCGGACCAGGCCGAAGTTGTTCTTGATCAGTTCGACGATCTCGTCGCGGTGCTTGGCAGGCACCAGCAGCCGGGAGGTCAGCGCGCAGCCCTGTCCGGCGTGGGTGACCATGCTGAACGCCGAGAACAGTGCGGCGGTACTGAAGTCGGCGTCGTCGAGGACGATCGCGGCGGACTTGCCGCCGAGTTCCAGGAACACCTTCTTCAAGGTGTCGCTCGCCGCGGCCATGATGCGCCGGCCGGTGGGCGTGGAGCCGGTGAAGGTGACCATGTCGACGTCGGGGCTCGTGGTGAGCACCGCGCCCACCTCGGGGTCGGCACCCGAGAGCACGTTGACGACGCCGGCGGGGATGTCGGTGTGGTCGGCGATCAGCTCACCGAGGGCGAGCGTGATCAGCGGGGTGTCGGGAGCGGACTTGAGCACCACGGTGCAGCCGGCGGCCAGCGCCGGTGCGAGCTTCGCCAGGGCCAGCTGATTCGGATAGTTGTAGGCGATGATCGCGGCCACCACGCCGCCGGCTTCCTTCTCCACCCACCGGTGATGCTGCATGCCGCGGCTCTCGATGTTTCCGAGGTCCTCGGTAAGCGGGTAGGTCTTGAGCAGCTCGGCGTAGTACCGCACGATGTCGATCGGCCCGTCGAGTTGCGCGCCTGCGCACAGCGCCGCGGTCGCCCCCACCTCTGTGGTGGTCAGTGCGGCCAGTTCGTCGCGGTGCTCGATCAGCGCCCGGTGCAACTGCTCCAGACAACGGATCCGTAGTTCGGTGTTGGTGGACCAGTCGGTGGTGTCGAATGCGCGCCTGGCCGCGGCCACAGCGGCCTCCGCATCGGCGACCGTGGCGTCCGGCGCGTAGCCGAACACCTCACCGGTAGCTGGATTGACGGAAGGAAACGTCCGCGGCGTCTCGCGCAGCTCTCCACCGATCAACAACTTCCGGTCAGCCTGCTGTTCTGGCGCGATGGTCGGCGCTTCCTGCTGCATCATCCTCCTCAGGAGATTTACCACTGTGATGGAAACTGCATTCTCATCACCGGCGAATCATACATTCGCTCGATGAGAACTCAAGTGAAAGCTAGATCAGCTAGTCATGCCCTATTCGCTGGGAACCGCCTCCTACCCTGCAGGCACTCAGGTTGCACTCGGATCTTGCGGTGTCCGCCGTTCCGAGAGTACGGTTCTCATAATCGGAAGGATGATTCTTGACCCCTGAGAAAGTCCGGCACCGCCCGGCGACCGGAGAACTGTCATGAAGAATGCCGTCGTCACCGGAGGAGGTTCAGGCATCGGAGCGGCCATCGCCGCGCGCCTGCGCGCCGACGGCCTCAATGTCGCGGTACTCGACCTGCAGCAGTCCGACGACGAATTCGCTCATGTCGCCGACGTGACGGACCGCGCCGCCGTCGATACCGCGCTCAATGCGGTTCGCGCCCAACTCGGCCCGATCTCGGTGCTGGTCAACGCGGCGGGCCTGGACTGCTTCAAGCGCTTCACCGACGTCTCGTTCGAGAAGTGGCAGCAGATCATCGACGTCAATCTCAACGGCGTATTCCACTGCGTGCAGGCAGTCCTGCCAGACATGCTGGAAGCCGGCTGGGGCCGCATCGTCAACATCTCATCGTCGAGCACGCATTCGGGCCAGCCGTTCATGGCGCCCTACGTCGCGGCGAAGTCCGCGGTGAACGGCCTGACCAAGAGCCTGGCGCTGGAACTCGGACCCAACGGCATCACGGTCAATGCCGTGCCGCCGGGCTTCATCGACACGCCGATGCTGCGCAAGGCCGAAGGCAAGGGCTTTCTCGGCGACACGGACAAGCAGATCGAGCAGACGCCGGTGCGGCGCATGGGCAAGCCCGAAGACATCGCCGCCGCCTGCGCCTTCTTCATCTCCGAGGAGGCGGGCTACATCACCGGCCAGATTCTCGGTGTCAACGGCGGCCGTAACACCTGACGCGCGCGGCGCACACGAATCATCATCAGCGAAAGGACAATTGTGGGACGTGTAGAAGGCAAGGTCGCATTCATCACCGGCGCGGCACGGGGCCAGGGCCGCAGCCACGCGGTCCGGCTGGCCGAAGAGGGCGCCGACATCATCGCGGTCGACATCTGTAAGAACTACGACACCGTCGGCTATGCGATGGCGACCCCGGAAGATCTCGAAGAGACCAGGAACTACGTCGAGAAGACCGGCCGCCGCATCGTCACCGCCCAGGCCGATGTCCGCAACGAGGCCGAGCTGCGGGGTGCGCTCGAAGCCGGGCTCGCCGAGTTCGGCAAGCTCGACATCGTCGTCGCGCAGGCCGGCATCGCCGCGATGAAGGGCCAGCCCGCGATGCAAGCCTGGACCGACGGCATCAACACCAACTTCGTCGGCACCATCAACGCCATCCAGGTTGCCCTGCCGCACCTCACGGAAGGCGCCTCGATCATCGCGACCGCGTCGGCCGCGGCATTGATGGATGCCCACAACAAGCCCAACCCGGGTGCCGATCCGGGTGGCATGGGCTACATGATCTCCAAGCGGCTCATCTCCGAATACGTCCATGCGCTGGCCACCGAACTGGCGGTGCGCGGCATCCGCGCCAACGTCATCCACCCCACCAACTGCAACACCAACATGCTGCAGAGCGAGCCGATGTACCGCTCGTTCCGGCCGGATCTGGAGAACCCCACGCGTGCCGATGCCGAGCCGGTGTTCGGTGTGCAACAGGCCATGAAGGTCAACTTCATCGAGCCCGAGGACATCAGCAACGCGGTGCTGTGGCTGGCCTCAGAAGAGTCCCGCTACGTCACCGGCATGCAGCTGCGGGTCGACGCCGGCGGCTACCTCAAGTGGTACGACTATCACGTCTGACACCGGCGTCATTGATTCGAAAGGAGCTGGCGTAGTGAAGGTTTCGGTTGATGCCAGTCGCTGCCAGGGGCACACGCTGTGTTCGATGATCGCGCCGGACTCGTTCGTCCTCGACGACGTCGACGGTCACGCTTCACCGGTTTCCGATGTGGTGCCGGCCGATCAGGAGGACGCGGTCCGCGAGGCCGCGCACTCCTGCCCCGAGCAAGCCATCGTCATCGAAGATTGACGCCTGACCAAATACAAAGGGAGACACCGCCGTGAGCACCGATGAGCCGCTTGCGCGAAGAGCGACTGGCATCGAGGATGTCGCGACCGACGACGACCGTAAGAAGAACAACTACCACTTCGACCGGCACACACCGGAATACCGGCTGCAGTTCGAGAAGATCACCGAGGAGATGCAGTCCCGCTGCCCGATGGCGTGGACCGATGCCTACAACGGGCACTGGGTGGCCGCCGACAGCAAGCACGTCTTCGAGCTGGCCCGCTGCCCCGTCGTCTCGAATCATCACGACATCAGCGGGGAGACGCCGTACCAGGGCATCACCATCCCGAAGGCCAGCCGCGCCACCGTCGTTCGCGGCGGCATCCTGGAGATGGACGAACCCGAGCACAGCGCCTACCGCGGCGCACTGAACCCGTATCTGTCGCCGGCTGCGATCAAGCGGTGGGTACCGTTCGTCGACGAGATCACCCGGGCCGCCCTCGATGAGCACATCGAGTCCGGCAAGATCGACTTCGTCGAGCATCTGGCCAACGTGGTGCCCGCGGTGTTCACGCTGGCCATGATGGGGATCGAGCTCAAGAAGTGGAACGTCTACAGCGAGCCCACCCACGCCTCGGTGTACACCCCTGAACACTCCCCCGATCGCGAGAAGATCAACGAGCAGCATCGCGAGATGGGCATCGACATCATCAACAACATGATGGAGATCCGGGAAACCCCCCGGCCCGGCCTGGTCAACGCGATGCTACAGTTGCGCATCGACGGTGAACCGGCACCGGACATGGAGATCCTCGGCAATCTGGGACTGGTGATCGGCGGCGGGTTCGACACCACGACCGCGCTCACCGCTCATGCCCTGGAATGGCTGGGCGAGCACCCCGACGAGCGCACCCGGCTGAGCGATGAGCGCGCGACGCTTCTCGACCCGGCCACCGAGGAGTTCCTGCGCTTCTTCACCCCCGCGCCCGGGGATGGCCGCACGTTCTCCGAGGATGTCGAGGTCGAGGGCCAGCAGTTCAAGCAGTACGAGCGGCTGTGGCTGTCGTGGGCGATGGCCAACCGCGACCCGTCGGTGTTCGACAAGCCCAACGAGATCGTCCTGGATCGGAAGGGCAACCGGCACTTCAGTTTCGGGATCGGAGTGCACCGGTGCGTCGGGTCGAACGTGGCCCGCACGGTGTTCAAGTCGATGCTCACCGCCGTGCTCGACCGGATGCCGGACTATGTGTGCGATGCCGAAAGCACCGTGCACTACGACACGATCGGCGTCATCCAGGGCATGCGGAACCTTCCGGCCACCTTCACACCGAGCAAGCCGCAGGGACCCGGCCTGGACGAGACCCTGGAAAAGCTGCAGCGCATCTGCGATGAGCAGGAGCTGGCCCGGCCGATCACCGAACGGAAGGACATCGCCGTCATCGACTAGCGGCACCTGTCACCGTTTCGCGACGGCGCCTTGCACGTGTGGCGCCTGTTAACCTCGAATGAGGTCGGGTCCGGCAAACGTGCAAGGCGCCGCCCTTTTCCGGCGGACGACATGGGGGTTCTCACACATGATCAAACTGTCTCGAAAGTCTGTTGTCGCTGCACTCGGCGGGTTGGCGCTGTCGTGCCCGCTGTCAGTGCTGGCTGCGGGCACGGCGTCGGCCCAGCCCGACTTCAGCGGCGTGGTCAACACCACTTGTACCTACGACCAGGTGATCGCGGCGCTCAACGCGCAACGTCCCGACCTGGCCCAGCAGTTCAACACCTCCCCGTTCGCGCAGGGCGCGTTGCGCAATTTCCTGGCGTCTGGTCCGGTCGAGCGCCAGCGCACGGTGGCTCAGCTGCAGGCCAGCCCGGCGGCCGCGGAGTACTTCGGGCCCATCAACGCGATCGCGAGCAGCTGCAACAACTACTGACCGTTTGCCTGCTTTGTCCCGCTGGAGTGGGTCTCGGCCTCGGCCGTCACTCCAGCGTGACAAAGGGTGCGACAAAGCGCGCCGGCGGCTATCGCGGCTGATTGGGCACTCCGGGGAACAACTGCTCGGTGGGCCCCACGGTCACCCATCCACCGAGCTTGGTGACGAGGTGTGGGGCGAAGACCGAGGCGTACACCGCGTGGCCGACCACGATGACGGCGACCACGGACATGACCGCTGACTGCACCCGGGTCCTGGAGATCTTGTCGGCCCACATCTCGATGACGTTGCGGCCCTGGGCGTCGGTGCGGCCCAGCAGGTAGGTGAACACCATCATCTGGATACCCATCGCGACCGCGTCGTAGATCGGGTACTGGTGTCTGGTCCCCTCCCACAGGCCGAGCCCTTCGATCACGTAGCCGTAGTAGAACAGGCCGAGCCGCGCGCCGATGATCGCGTTGAAGAACAGCGCCCAGCAGAACCCGACGGCGAAGCCCACCAGCAGCAGGGTCTGCGGCCGGCGCCAGTCCCACTTGCCGGCCGCCCAGCGGCCCAGGGCCGCACCGATGATGGCCGGCAGCACGAAGTACCCCATGTAGCCGACGGGTACCGCCGACGGCAGCCCTCCCCACGTCATGTTCAGCGGCCACCACGACGGCATCCGCGGCAGCGCGGGTGGGAACTGTGCGTACATCGCCCAGTCATAGGGCGCCTCGATCCAGGAGAACGACAGCGCGGAGATGCACAGCAGCAACAACGGATGCGGCCGCCCGCGCCGGTAACTCAGGTAGATGCCGACGGCCAGGAAACCCAGACCGGTGATGTACGCGAAGGCCACACCGGCCCTGATCAGGAAATCGACACTCACCGGTCGGCCTCCGAGGCCGACGGGCGACGCGCTTCGGGATCGAAATACAGCACCAGACCGACGATCACGGCGATCAGGACGAGCAAGCTGCCGATCATGATGAGTGCGCCCACTACCACCACCTCTTTCTGTCGAAACCCGTTGCTAGCGGCCAGGTCCGTTGGGCCACTTCAGCAGTGAGCCCGCATCAACGCGGATCTGCTGCCCGGTGATGTAGCGGCTGTCGTCGCCGGCGAGGAACACCCCGAGGTTCGCCATGTCTTCCGGCTCGATGTACGGGATCGGCATGGCCTGGAAGATCGTGAACAACGGCTCGGCGTCTTCGCGAGTGGCCTTCTTGCCCTCGGCGGTGAGGTCGGGCCGGAACATGGAGTACATGCCGTCGTTCTGCAGCAGGTGGGTGTTGCAGTTCGTCGGGTGAATGGCGTTGACCCGGATCATCTTCGGAGCCAGGTGCAGGCTCATCTCCTCGACGTACTCGATCACCACGCGCTTGCTCCACCCGTACCCGGCCCCACCCGGGCCCATGTTCGGATTGTCGGTGGTGCCCCGGATCATGCCGGCGGTCGAACCGGTGACGATGATCGAGGATCCGTCGGGCAGGTGCGGGACGGTGACCGCGACGGTGTTCATCACGCCGACCAGGTCGACGTCGGAGGCGTCGACGAACTGCATCGGGTCCGGCTTGCCCATCGCCATCGGCAGGATGCCGGCGTTGGCGACGACGATGTCGATCTTGCCCAGGTCGGCGATTCCCGCCTCGACCGCATCGCGCAGTTCGTGCCGCTCCCGAACGTCGGCCACGCGGGCGACGACGCGACGCCCGAGTCCCTTGATCGCCCGTTCGGTCTCGGCGAGGTCGTCGGGGGTCGCCAACGGGTATGGATTGGAGGGGATGTCGCGGCAGATGTCGACGGCGATGATGTCGGCGCCTTCCCGGGCCATCGCGATCGCGTGCGCTCGGCCCTGCCCGCGTGCGGCACCGGTGATGAAAGCAACCTTGCCGTCGAGCTTTCCGGTCATGTGGTACTCCTTTTTCTGGCGAGCAGACAGGGAATCGCATTTGCGGGGGACTGCTCGCGGTGTCAGTCGAGGGGTGTGAAGGTGATGTGCAGTTCGCTCAGCCCACGCATGATGAAGGTCGGCTCGTATGTGTAGTCGCGGTTGCCCGGAGGGCCGTGGTGCTCGGTGGAGATCGTGATGTCGGCCATCCGGTCGAGAATTCGGTTGAGCGATATCCGGCCCTCGGCACGGGCCAGGGGGGCGCCCGGGCAGGAATGGACACCGCGGATGAACGCGATCTGTTCGCGCACATTGGCACGATCCGGCTGAAATGAGTTGGGATCGGGGAACTTACGTTCGTCCCGGTTGCATGCCCCGGGCAACAGCATGACCGTCGTACCCGCCGGAACGTCGACATCGCCGATACTCGTGGACTTGCTCGCCATCCGGAAATGCGATTTGACGGGGCTCTCCAGGCGCAGCGTCTCCTCGAGAAAGGACGGGATCTTGCCCCGGTCGTCGCGCAGCAGCTTCTCGAATCCCGGGTTGTCCCCGATGAATCGGACGGCCGAACTCACCAGCTTCGTCGTCGTCTCGGTGCCCGCGGCGAACAGGAATGTCGAGAGGTTCATGACGTCCTCGATCTCGGGGGTCGAGCCGTCCTCGTATTTGGCCTGCGCCAGGCCGGTCAACACGTCCTCGCGCGGCGCGCGCCTGCGGTCCTCGATGTAGGCGTAGAACTTGTCGTTCAGCCACTGCAGCGGGTTGTGCGTGGTCGGCGCCTCCTTGCCGAGCTCGCCGACGGTCTCCAGGGCGAACGCCGACTTGAACTCCTCGTGGTCCTCGGCCGGGACGCCGAGCAGATCGGCAATGACCAACAGTGAGAAGGGTTTCGCATAGTCGGCCAGGAACTCACAGCTGCCCTTCTCGATGAATGTGTCGAGCTGGCGATCGGCCAGCCGCCACATGAAGTCCTCGTTCTCCTTCAAGCGCTTGGGCGTGATCAGCTTGTTCATCAGGCCACGGGTCCGGGTGTGCAGCGGGGGATCCTGCGAGGTGATGTGCTCGGCCATCGGCACCTGGCCGCGGTGCTGCTCGATCAGGTCCGAGACGTCATCGCTCTCCCCCGGGCCGAACGGCATCCCGGAGAAGGGCCCGGCGACCGACACACAGGACGAGAATGCCGGGTCTCGGTAGACCGCGAGCGCTTCGTCGTAGCCGGTGACCGCGAGCACGTTGAACGGGGTGGCCTGGGAGACCGGGCATTTGGACCGCAGATGATCGAAGTACGGGTAGGGATCGGGCACCAGGGACGCGTCGGTGAAGAAGTCCACCGTCTCGAAGTCGGTCACGATGTGCTCCTGACGGGGTCGAAGAGAACCGGCAGCGACGTCGGCGACCGGAAGATCTGCCCACGGATGTGCGGGTCACCTGCGTCCGGGTCCAACCGGAAGTTGGGCAATCGGTCCAGCAGAAGATTGACGGCCGTCCGCATTTCGAGGCGGGCAAGGTGCATGCCGAGGCAGACGTGCACACCGTGACCCCAGCCCAGATTGCCCTTGGCGGTGCGGAAGATGTCGAACTCATCCGGGTCGGGCCATCGGTCCTCCTGGCGATTCGCCGAGCCGAGCATCGGCATCACCGAACAGCCTTCGGGGATGTGCACCCCGCCGAGTTCGGTGTCGCAGGTGGTGGTGCGGGTGATGGTCAGCAGCGGCGGATTCCATCGCACCGCTTCCTCGATCGCCTGGGGCAGCAGCGACCGGTCGGCGCGGACCGCCTCCAATTGCGTTGTATCCGAGAGCAACGCGAACAACAGATTGCCCAACGACCGGTACGTGGTCTCCACCCCGGCGGGTAACAGCAATCGCAGGAACGAGAAGATCTCTTCGTCCGTCAGATTTTCGCCATCGATCTCGGCCTCGGCCAGCAGGCTGATCATGTCTTCCTTCGGCTCGGCACGGCGGGCCTGCAGGATCGGTGCGAAGTACTCGCACAGCGCGGCCGACGCCGCCAGCCCGCGCTCCGGGTTTATGATCCAACTGAGCAGCGAGATGGACCAGCGCTGGAACTGCGGATAGTCCGCCTCCGGCAAGCCCAACAGACCCGCGATGATCCGGCTCGGATAGTCGAACGTGAATGCCTTGACCAGGTCGACCTTTCCGTCGGCGGCGAACTTGTCGATGAGCTCGTTGGCGACACGGCCGACCAGCTCGTCTTCCCAACGCGCCAAGGCTTTTTGCGAGAACGCCTTCGACACCAGCGAACGCAGCCGGCCGTGCACCGGCTCGTCCATACCCAGCATCACGCGCTCACCGAGCACCGGGCCGAACGCCGCGATGACACCCGACGACGAGAACGTCAGGTTGTCGCGCAGCATCTGCTGGGCGTCCTCGTAGCGGTACACGATAAAGACCGGCTTGCCCTGCTCGCCCGGCATCGCCGACATGTCGATCCGCTGGATCGGCTCCTCGCGCCGAAGCCTGGCCAGTTCCGGATAGGGGTCCCGAACGTCACCCGAGACGGCATCGTCGAACGAACCGAAGTCCTCCAGGTCGTCAAATAGCTGCGACAAAAGCTCTCTCCTCCTAGCCGGCCGGATATGCGACGGACTTGATCTCCGTGTACTGCTCGAATCCGGCGATACCGTTCTGACGCCCGACGCCGCTGTCCTTGTAGCCGCCGAACGGGGTGTCTGCTCCGTAACCGGCTGTCCCGTTGAGCCCGATGAACCCGGCGCGGAGCCGGCGCGCCACGGACAGCGATCGCTCCAGCGAGCCCGACATGACGTTGCCGGCGAGCCCGTACGCGCTGTCGTTGGCGATGCGGATCGCGTCCTGCTCGTCCTCGTAGGGAATGACGACCAGAACCGGTCCGAAGATCTCTTCCTGAGCGATCGTCATCGAGTTGTCGACGTCGGTGAAAAGGGTTGGGTTGACCCAGAAACCCTTCTCGAACTGGGTGGGTGCCTCGGTACTGCCGACGAGCATCGTGGCGCCTTCGTCGACGCCCTTCCCGATGTAGCCCAGAATCCGGGCCTGCTGCTTGGCCGAGATGACCGGACCGCAAAGAGTCCCGGGGTCCTGCGGGTCGCCGGGGGCGACGTTCTCGTAAATGGACTTCAGGATCGCCACACCCTCGTCGTAGCGGGATCGCGGCAGCAGCATCCGGGTGGGCGCGGCGCAGCCCTGCCCGGCATGCAGCAACGGCCCGATGCCGATCAAACAAGCTGAGTTGAACGCTGTGTCATCCAAGTCGTCCAACACGATCGTCGCCGACTTGCCGCCGAGCTCGAGAAACAACCGCTTCATCGTCGCGGCGCCCTTCTCCATGATCCGCTTGCCCACGGCCGTCGAGCCCGTGAACGAGATCATGTCGACCTTGGGTGACAGGGTGAGCTCCTCGCCGACAAGGTGATCCGACGCGGTGACGACATTCACCACACCGGCCGGGATGTCGGTGTTCTCGGCGATGAGCCGGCCGAGCCGCGTCGCATTGAACGGGGTATCCGGAGCAGGCTTGAGCACCACGGTGTTGCCGGTGGCCAACGCCTGTCCGAGCTTGTTGATGGTCACCTCGAACGGAAAGTTCCACGGCGTGATGGCCCCCACCACCCCGACCGGCTCGTGCCAGACCTTCCGCGTGGTGTTCACGCCGGTGACGGAGACGACGGTGTCACCGAGATCGGTTTCCCAGGGGAAGGTTTCGATGAGCCGGGCCGGATATCTCAGTCCGTCGGCGAATGGAGCGTCGAGTTGTGGTCCGTGAGTCACGGCCCGCGGAGCCCCGACTTCGGCGATGAGCTCCTCACGCAACTCCTCCAGCTCGCCCTCGATTGCCTCGTGCAGCTGTTCGAGGCACCGCTTGCGGAATTGGTGGTCGGTGGACCAAGTCGACTCGTCGAAAGACCGGCGGGCGGCGTCGATGGCGCGGTTCATGTCGGCCGTCGACGCGTCCGACACCTCCCCGAGCACCTCTTCGGTCGCCGGGTTGATGTTGGTGAACGTGCCTGCGGCACCGTCGACCAGCTTTCCGTCGACGAGCATTTTGGCCTCGTGGTCAGCCATGACCGGCGCCGTTCCCTCGCAGCGCACCGAACCGTGGGATGCCCATCATCAGCCGGGTCATCTGGTGCAGCGCGGATGACGGAAGTAACCGGTTGGCGATCAACAGCATTCGCGCGTCGGATCCGACTGCAGTCTTGACGAAGGGCTTGGAGTCCTCGAGCGCCCCGGCCAGGCCGGCGGCGAACGATGCGGGTGATTTCGCCGCTCGCTTCATCATGGCCCGCCCCCGCTTGTCCATCGTGCGGTGATGCGCGGCGTAGGGTCCGTCCAGGTCGCGATCGTCCGTCGTGCCGGCGTCGGTGATGATCTCGGTGTCGTAGGTCCCGGCGACCAGGATGGTGACCCCGATCCCGAATGGCGCGACCTCCCCCGCCATCGCCTCACCCCAGCGCTCAAGTGCTCCCTTGACCGCCGAATACGGAGCGGTTGCCGGCATTCCACGCACCCCCGCGGCGCTCGAGATGAGCACGATGCGCCCGCGGCCCGCGCTGCGCATGGACGGCAGCAGTGCTTTGGTGAGCGCCACCGGGCCGAAGACGTTCGTCGCGAACATGCGCTCCCACAGTTCCGGGGAGGTCTCTTCGACCATTCCTGCCGCCGAGATGCCGGCGTTGTGCACCAACGCATCCGGCGCACCGACAGCCTCGTCGATCGACTTCGCGGCCGCCGCGATCGAGGCAGCGTCCATCAGGTCGAGTTGAACACCGATCAGCCTGTCGTCGTCTTCACCGGCGCCCGTCGCCTCGCGCAGCAGCGGCAGACCCTTCTCCGATGTCCGCATCGCGGCAACCACACGCCAACCGTCGTGATACAGGCGCACGGCCGAGGCGAACCCGAGTCCCCGGGAAGCACCGGTGATGACGGCAGTCCGATGCTCACCCATTCTGGTTCTCCGATGCACACCGGTCGCTCTTCGAGCCCAGCTCGACGTCAGGGTTGCGAGCCGGCCCCTGCTGCCAGGTGGACCACTTGCCCACCGAGTACGGTCCCTCGGCTCCGTTGGCCCGGTAATACCCCTGCGGGTCATAGATCTTCGCCTCGGGATACGGCCACGGGCAGGCCACCGAGGTGGCCAACCCGCTGGCCTTGATCGCCCAGAACCAGCCGCCGTAGGCGAAGTACGAGACGTTGATGATCGCGAACATCACCAGGAATGTGCCGAGAACCGGCTTCGACGGGAAGAGTTTCGCCTTCGCGGCGAGCTTCTCCGCCACCGACTTTCCCGTGTCGTCGCGATAGACGAGGATGGCCGCCGGGATCATCACGAACGTCACCGAGAGCGATTCCCAGATCAGCGGGAACTGGAAGGTGCTGCCGGGGAACAACGTGCCGAACGGGATCGCCTGCGAATAGATGTAGAGTCCCGTCCGCACCAGGCTGACTTCCAGGATCGCGTCGAAGATGAAGCCGATCACCAACACCAGGCCGCCCAGGCTGATGAGCGGGTGCCGCGTGACGAACGCCTCCGGGCCATGCTTGGCCTGTAGCTTGCGCAGGATCCAGATGGCCGGGAAGTACGGCCCGAAGTAGAACAGTACGTAGCCGAACACGATGAACGGTTCCACCGTGGGCGACATCATGATCAGGTACCAATTCTCTGGCCAGTGCAGCAGCATCGGGTTGTACACCGCGTACGGCGACCAGTTCATGATCGGGTCCTGCCAGACGATCAGCGTCGTGCACAAAACCATGAGCAGCACGGGACTGCCGGGGTTCTTTCGCCAGCCGACGATGAACATGACGGTGAACACGACGACGATGATCACCGCACCCACCTGCGGGATGATCTGCCAGTGATCGAACGCGGTCAGGAACGCGACGGGCCGTGGCCGCCCTTCGACGTTCGGGTTGGCCACCCGGGGGTCGACGTCCGTGCGACCGACCGCGGCGAACAGGCCGAGAAAGCCGAGCCAGGCGAGCAGCGCGAGCACTCGGCCCCAGTTCGGGCCCTTGCGTCCCGGCGCTTCGACCCGGGTGTCCGGTGATGATTCCCGGGTGGTCACGAGGCGTCTTCCCCGAAGCGATCCACCAGGTGCGAATTGATGCCGTCTTCATCGAGGGTCCGGGCGACCAGGTATCCCGCACCCATCCACGCGCGGCGGGTCCACTTCCCCAGGGACACCCGGGTTCCGGGGGCGCCGGAGGCGGCGGGCATCATCTTCACGCGCTCCAGCGCTTCTTTGACCCCTCGCGGGCTCAGCGGATGGGCGTCGGTGAAGGCGCGCACCAGCGTGGCGGCGACGTCATGGTTGACCACCGACACGCAGTACTCGGGGCGACTCCCGTTGTACCGCTTCGCATATCGGTCGAGCCAAGCCTGTCCGACCGGGTTGCCCTCGTCGTACTGGTCGACCCCGACCCAGCCCAGGAACGCGTTCCACATGATCGGGTTGACCCAGGCGTTCTGGAACGCGGTGGTGGTGAAGCGTGGTGGATCCCAGTCGACGGCCTCGAGTGCCGGGTTGATGAAGACGATGCCGAAACCGAAGCCGAGGTGCACGATCGCCTCGGCCTTCGCGTCGTGCAGAGTGCTCACCGCGGCGTTGATGTCTTGGGCGGTCTGAGCGATACCGGCCTCGGCGACGATCCGAATCCCCTTGCGGGCACAGGCGCTCCGCAGATTCTTCAGATAGCTATCACCGATGAGGTTCTGCTCGACGAGTACGCCGATCTCGGTCAGACCGCGCTTGGCGACGAGGTCCGCGAGAAAGATGGGCTCGTCGGTCATCGAGCCTTGCGGGAAGGCGAACGTCCACTCACCGAGCCAGTCGTCGGTGCCCGTGACGCTGATGGCCGGCACCTTGAAACGGTCCTCGATCGCTTCCCGTAGCGGAACACAGTTGTCGGTGATGTTCGGCCCGAACACCACCAGGCAGCCTTCGTCGACCAGCTCGCCGTAGGCGTCGATCACTGCCTTCACCGAACCCTTCGGCAGCCCTTCCACCTCGCGGTAGATCATCTGCACCGGCCGATCCATCAGCCCTTGCGCGACGGCCTCTTCGAACACCAGGTCAAAGGTCTGGGTGAACGAAGCCCGCAGCTCGTCCGGAAAGCCCGGCGGCAAGGTGAAGTCCATCAGGTAACCGACCTTGATGGGCTCCGCAGTGCTCTCGTATGACATCTGACCTCCATGGTGTGGGCGTTCGTCGCAGGAACACCAGGGTCGACCTAATATTTGTTCTGAACCTAACGGGAGTGCCGGCGGGCGTCAATCGCCGGATGCCGATCCGCCCAGGTAGACGTCGATCAACTCGTACAGACCGCGGCTCACCGCAACGTCATCGGTGAGCGGTCCCGCGACCGCCACCCGGGCCGCCACGGCCATCGGCAGCCCCTCGGCCACCAGCCGCCCGGCCGCGATCAGCACCCGGGTCGAGGCGACTTCGCGCAGACCACCCGTCTCCAGGCGCCGGATGGCCTGCCCGAACCGCACCAACTCGGCGGCGGTGGGCCCATCCACCCCCGCCTCGTGGCCGATGATGCCCTCTTCGACCCCGGGGGCGGGAAAGCCGAACTCGATGGCCACCATCCGCTGCCGCGTCGAATCCTTGAGGTCTTTGAGAACGCTTTGGTAGCCCGGGTTGTAGGACATGACCAGACCGAATCCCGGCGCCGCGTCGAGCGTGATGCCGAGGCGCTCGATCGGCAGTTGACGCCGGTAGTCGGACAGCGGGTGCAACACCACGGTGGTGTCCTGGCGTGCCTCGACCACCTCATCCAGATAGCAGATCGCACCCTCACGCACGGCGCGGGTCAGCGGGCCGTCCACCCAGACCGTCTCGTCACCGCGCAGCAGGTATCGGCCGACGAGATCGGCGGTGGTGAGGTCGTCATGGCAGGCCACGGTGATCAATGGGCGTCCGAGGTCGTACGCCATCGCTTCGACGAAGCGGGTCTTGCCGCAACCGGTCGGACCTTTGAGCATCAGCGAAAGCCCTTGGCGGTAGGCCGCCTTGAACACCGTCTCCTCGTTGCCGAGCGGCGTGTAGTAGGGACGCACGGCCGAGCCCGGCGATGTGGCGCCGTTCTGGTAAGCGAGCCCGGACTCGTTGGCCATCGACACACCTTTCGTCGCACCCGCCACGCTGCGGCAGTGATCGAAGCCTAACCGGAACAGATGTTTGTTTTCAACCATCGGTCCGACGTTCGCAACGCCGGCACCGATCCCGCCAATGACATTCTGGGACTTGACTTCACCGCATCCTCGATGCCCTCATGACACCCGCCGACGGACCTCGCCGGAGCGAATAGCCGAGTGGAACAACGGACCGATGACGCCGGCGAGCTGATCCGGACTGGCGATGGTGGCGTGTGCGGCACTGCCGAAAACCCGGCGCAGCGCGTCCACGTCGGTGCTCGCGCCGATGGTCAGACAGACACAGCCGGTGCCGCGGCGCCGCGCCTCGGTCAGGGCGCGTCGGGCATCGGCAGCGCCGTAGGCGCGTTCATAGCCGTGGTCATAGGCGAGTCCGTCCGACAGCACGACCAGCAGGCGCCGCGAGGTGCCCCCACGCTCCTCCAACACCGCCGAACCGTGCCGAATCGCGGCCCCGAGTCGCGAATATGCGCCGGGTTCAAGACTGTTCAGTCTACGAATCACCTGCGCATCCAGGTGGTCGTCGAACCGTTTCACCGGAACCATCGTCACCGCCGAACGGCCCTGCGAGTAGTAGGCGTACAGCGACACCCGGTCACCCAGGTCGTGTAGCGCCACCATCAGGTGGGCCACCGCCGTGCGCTGCTGTTGGTGCACCGTGAGCCCGACAGTGCCCGGCTCCGCCGTCGAGCCGGAGACATCCAGCAGCAGCAGCACCGACAGATCCCGGCGCCGGCGCAGGCTGTCCAGATAGACGGCCTCGTCGGGCACCGATCCGGCCCGGACTTCGACGCGTGCCTCGAGGGCGGCATCGATGTCGATGTCGTCACCCTGGGGCTGGCGATGGCGCCGATGCAGGCCCATACCGAGGCGCGCCAGCGGGCGCCGCACACTGATCGCATCCTCGATCTGCTGGGTGGCATGTGCCTTGATCTGCGGATCCGTCTCACGAACAGTGCACCAGTCGAGCCGATAGATTCTGCGCTCGGCGTCCCATTCCGGGTACTTGACGCCCTCGGTCTTGACGTCGACGACCTCGTCGGCGGACACCGTCGCCAGCGACGAGACGGCATGGACCCCGCGCCTGGTCGAGGTGGTGCGGTGCGTCGGCGAGTCGGCACCGGGCGGCCCCCCGCCGCTGCCACCGGTCTTCCGCGCCGACGACAACAGCTTCTTGAGCCACTTTCCGATGGCACCGCCCCCACCGACCGGGCTGGAGAACAGATCCGGATCATCCGAGTCATCTGTGTTGCCGGGGTCGTCGTCCATCTCCTCGAGTTCCCGGGCGTCCTGCCGCCGCGGCACGTGCCCGACAGATTGCTGACCGGCCGGCCTGGCCGCCGTGCCCGCCGCCAGAACCTTCTTGGCCTGGATCACCCCGAAAGTCACCGCCGGCCCCGGGAGCGCCGCTGATCCCCGTGCGATCGCCAACGACGTCGCAGCCGAATCGCTGGACTCGCCGATACTTCGATCCGCCAAGGCCCCAAGGGCTTTCGGCAGAAGTGCATCGTTGGCCAGCAGGGCCCGGTGCCCTTCGACGGCCAGATACCGCTTGGCCAGGCGCCGATGACGGACCAGGGCGCTCACCACATCGGGGTCCAGGCTCCCCGCCGCGATCAACGACGCCTGCACGGCGACCGATTCGAGCTGCCGCCCCGGCGGCGCGCCGAGGTCGACGAACACGGTCTGGCCGTCGGTCCATGGCGCGCCACCCGCATCGGTCGCGGCCACCCCGACCGCGCGACCCGCGAGCGCCGACGCCAGCATGCCCAGTCCGGAGACACGGTCACCGCTCCCTGACACCCGATACCCCCGGTCGAGAAATTGACCAAATATCTGTTCCACCGTAGAGTCCGGCCCGAGTTGCGTCAATCGAACGAGATCGAAGCGAATGCGAGTGTGGGAGCTGAACATTGATCGACTTCAAGGATCAGGTCGCGGTGGTCACCGGCGCCGGCCGCGGCTCGGTCGGGTGAAGTCGCCGCCACGGACCCGTTCACGGTTCCGGGCTCGACCTGTGACGAAGTGTTCGAGGTGACCGCGCGCCTGGATGTCGTCCCCTGAGCCGGACGAAACCGTTGCCGTCGGCCGGCTCGTCGCCACCTCCGGGAGCCTCGGTGCCGGTGCTCCACCGGCACCGGCGGCGACGCATGATCCCCAGCTCAGCGCGGCTGCTCTGGTAGCCTCTAACCAAATATTGGGTCAGTTCGTGGCCCAAAACGTATGACGGGAGCCAGCAATCGTGGAGCCGCTGTGGGCCGTCCCCAGGTAACGCCTGGGGAGCGCAAGACGCTCAAGCGCACCCCAGGTCGCGCAACCGACGCCGGCTCCACCGCTGAGGACCGCACGCGCCGCACCGAGATCCTCCAGACGGCGGCCTCGTTGATCGCCACGTCAGGCCTGCGCACGTCGCTGCAGGAGATCGCGGACGCGGCCGGCATCCTGCCGGGCAGCCTTTACCACCATTTCGAATCCAAGGAAGCGATCCTGGTGGAACTGCTCGAGCGGTACCACGAGGATCTCGATCGCATCGCCGAGCAGGCGCAGAGCCGCCTGGACGGTCCCGATCCGGCGTCGCCGTTCGACCGTATCGCCGAACTCGGCGCGGATATCGCGCGATGCGCCGTGGCGCACCGGGCGGCACTTCAGATGTCGTTCTACGAGAGTCCCAGTTCCAACCCGGAGCTCATGGCGCTGGCACAGCGCCGGCCGACGGCCACCCTGGAGGCCATGCAGCAGACGCTTCGGGCCGCCCGGTGGAGCGGCTATCTGCGCGCCGACATCGACCTGGCCGTCCTGTCCGACCGGATGTGCCAATCGATGCTGCGGGTGGGTCTCGACGTCACGCGGCACAACGCCGCGCCGGAGAAGGTCGCCATCCTCCTCTGCCGAATCCTGCTGGAAGGCCTGTCCTCCGGCCACCCCACCGATGCCGAACTCGATCGCTCTCCGGCGTTCCTGGCGGCAGACGATGTGGTGCAGAGCTGGATCGTCGAGGCCGGCTCCGAGGCCGACGACAAAACCGCCCACATCCGGGCGGTGGCCCGGGCCGAGTTCGGCCGGCGCGGCTACGAGGGCACGACCGTACGGGACATCGCCTCGGCGGCCGGCATGGGCACCGGCACCGTGTACCGCCTCATCGGATCCAAGGACGAACTGCTCGCGGCGATCATGCAGTCCTTCGGCGAGAAGATCGCGGTCGGCTGGAACAGTGTGCTGAGCTCCGAGGGCACGGTGATCGAGAAGCTCGATGCGCTGAGTTGGATTCACACCAATGCACTGGACCAGTTCGGCGACGAGTTCCGGATTCAGCTGGCGTGGATGCGCCAGTCACCGCCGGACACGCCCAATCCCGGCTGGTTGTTCACGCAACGCGTCAAACAGGTGAAATCGCTTCTCACCCAAGGGATCAAGGCCGGAGAAATCGGTATCGACAGCCCTTCCAACGAGATTCTGGCCCGGTCGGTCATCGGCGTGGGGTGGATACCGGAGAACATCCTGCGACAGCTGGGCACCCGCGCCTCGCAGATCCACGTCCGTGACACCAGTCTGCGCGGAGTGGTCGCGCGCTAGCGCCGATCAGCAGAAAACGTGCTTCGGCAACGTATTCGGGATGTCGAGCGAGCTCAACAGCCCGGCGGGGGCGTCGACGACGTAGGGAATCGCGTTGACCACCCGCATCGCGGTGGCGGCCATCGCCGCTTGCCCGGCACCGTTCCCTTCGGCCTCCCCCAGGTTCATCGCGCAGTGGATGTCGGGATCGCCGGCGATGTCCACCCGGTATGTCGCATCGAACTCCGATGCGGGCCAGTCTGGTGCGACATCGCGCGACATCCGGATGATGTGCTCGATCACGATCGCCTCGCGGCCGTCGACCACCCCGGCCGCGCGCGTGCACACCGCTCCACAGGTTCCCGCCCGGATGGTCCCGAACGCCACCTCGATGTCGTGGTCGGTGATCCGTCGGTCGAGTGTTCCGCGAATCTCGGACACCTCGGCGCCTGTAACCCAAGTTTTGTTCCGAGTCACCGGGTCGTCTCGCCACCTTCCCCGCCACTTTGTCACGCCAGAGCGGCTCCCGAACGCGAGAGCCACTCTGGCGTGACGCTGGAGGAATCGGGGCGCCGAAAGCGCCGTGGTGCTCAGCGCCGGGGCAGGCCCAACACCTGGGTGGCGATGATGTTGCGCTGAATCTCCGACGTGCCACCGGCTATGGTGCCGCCGAAGCTGCGGGCATAACGCTCGAACCAGCTGGCGAAGTAGTGGTCGAGGTTCATGTGTTCGTACGGCCCGGAGGTAGTCGGATGGATCAGCCCATCCGGTCCGGCCGCGGTCAGCGCATTCTCGAACGCATTGCGCTCGGCCTCGGAACCGAACAGTTTGAGCACCGACACCGATGCGGTGTCCGCTTCGCCTCGTGAGGCCTTGGCCAGCGCCGCAGAACCCATGGCGCGCAAGGCCTGGTAGTCCATGATCGTGGTGGCGTACTGGTCGCGTTCCAGTTCGGTCTTGGGCTGGAAGTCGGCCAGCATGTTGTCGATTCGGTCGGCGAAGCCCAGCCACATCATCGTCCGCTCGTGGCCGAGTGATCCGTTGGCCACCCCCCAGCCGCCGTTGAGCGGGCCGACCAGGTTCTCGGCCGGCACCCGGGCATCGGTGAAGAAGACCTCGTTGAAGTCCAGGTTCTCCTCGCCGGTCATGTCGGCGAACGGCCGGCACACCACGCCGGGGGTGTCGGTCGGGATGATCAGCACGCTGATTCCCTTGTGCTTCGGCGCATCCGGGTCGGTGCGTACAAAGGTCAGCAGCCAATCGGCATCATGTGCCCCGGAGGTCCACACCTTCTGTCCGTTGACGACGAACTCGTCACCATCGCGGACGGCCCGAGTACGAAGGGACGCGAGATCCGAGCCCGCGCTGGGCTCGCTCATGCCCAGCGACGCCGTCTTCTCACCGCGCAGCACCGGCACGGCCCAGCGCTGCTTCTGCTCGTCGGAACCGAACGTAAGCAGCGATGCCGCAATGATATTGACGCCCTGGGGGTTGAAACTGTGGTAGATCCGGCGGCGGCACAGTTCGTCGAGATGGACGAAGGTCTGGACCACCGTGGCGTTGCGGCCACCGAACTCGGGCGGCTGAGCGGGCAGCAGCCAGCCGTTGTCGAACAACAGCCGCTGCCAGTCGCGGGCCCACTGCGGCATGTGCGAGACCGACCGCGGCCGCTCCAGTGTCTGCGCCTCCGACGGGAGATTGGCATCGAGGAATGCCGAGAACTCGGCGCGGAACTCCTCGACGTCGGAATCGTATGTCAGCTGCATTTACAGTCCCCTGTAGCTCGTGCGGTATTCGGCGGCGATGGTCGCGCGGTGCTCGGCGGCACCACCCAGGAGGAGCTCACCGGCCTTGGCGCGCTTGAGCGCGAACTGCACGTCGTTCTCCCAGGTGAAGCCCATGGCCCCGAAGAGTTGCAGGCCATGCCGGAACACGATCGCCTGGCATTCCCCCGCCGATGCCTTGGCCATCGCCGACGCCAGCCGTCGGCGCGGGTCGTCGGCGGCGATGGTCAGGGCGGCGAAATACGCCAGTGCACGGGCCCTTTCGATCGCGACGTGCATGTCGACGGCCTTGTGCTGCACGGCCTGGAACGACCCGATCGCCACCCCGAACTGCTGCCGTTGCTTGACGTGTTCGAGCGCCAGGTCCAGGACTCGCTGGCAGGCGCCGACCATCGTGATGGCCATGCCGGTCAGGGCCAGGTGACGCGCCTTCTCGGTATCCACGTGTACGCGGTCCGTGTCATCGACATGCACACTGTCGAACGACACCTCGGCCACGTGCAGCACCGGATCGAAGATCGGGCTGCGATGCACCACCGACTTGGCCGCGTCGACGAGGAAGACGCCGCCATCGGTCACCACGGCCAGAGTCTGTGCCCGGTCGCCGTCGAGCACGTGGTGCGCGGTTCCGGTCAGCACCCATCCGGTGGCATCCCGGTTGGCGGTCACACCGCTGTACACCGCGGTGCCGGCCTTGGCCGCGTCGAACCGATCCCCGGCGAGCGGAGCGTACTGCGTCATGGTCGCCAGGTAGGGCGTCAGATCGGTGGCTCGTCCGAGCTCCTCAAGCACGATAGCGAGCTCCACCGCATTCGGCTCGGTGAGCTCGGTCCATCCCTGGTCGATGTAGCTCTGCCACAGCGGTGTCGGATCGACACCCTGCTCGGCCACCTCACGGACCAGCGTGGCCGGGCACTGTTTGGTTACCGCGTCGCGCACGGTTTCCTGCCATAGCCGCTGATCGGCATCGAATTCGAGTAGCACCCCGCCGCCTCCTGCTGCACTGTCGTGTCCGGGAGGAGAATAGCATTCTCCTCTGGTGATTCACCCTTCTCCTCCAGCAAGTACCTATTCTCCGAGGCGTCGCGCTGTGCGAGCGATCAGCACCGGCGCTTACCTGCGACAAAAGGGCGTCACGTTCCGAGAACTATGTTCTTGCCATAGAAGAATATGGATCTAGACTGGCTGTAAGGTCCGGCGTAAGACGCGCGCCGTCATCAGTGCGCGCCCAGCTCTGCCGGACGAACATCGGAGGACAGGCCTTGGCCATAGAGCAACCAGACGGGACGCGCGTTCCTGTCATCGACGCGAGCGTGCACGTCTTCTTCGGTTCGAACAAAGACCTGCGGCAGAACTTCTTGAAGGAACCCTTCGCCAGCCGCGGTTTCCCCGATTACGAGATGAACTGGTACGGCGCACCGGGTGGCGAATACTCCAAGGGCACCAAGGGGCCTGATCGCCAGTACCCCGGTTCCGATCCCGACATCGCCGCGCAACACCTGTTCACCGATCGCGGCGTCGACGTCGCGATCCTGCATCCGATGACCCGTGGCATCATGCCCGACCGTCACCTCGGTACCGCGCTGGCCGCCGCGCACAACGCGATGATGGTGACCCGCTGGCTCGAACACGACGCGCACGGTGAGCGGTTCCGCGGCACCATCCGGGTCAATCCGGACGACATCGTCGGGGCGCTGCGCGAGATCGACAAGTACAAAGACCACCCGCGCGTGGTGCAGATCGGCGTTCCGATGCAGTCGCGCGAACTCTATGGCAAGCCCCAGTTCTGGCCGTTGTGGGAGGCCGCCGCCGACGCCGGCCTGCCGGTGGCGGTTCACATCGAGGGCGGGGCGGGGATCCAGTTCGCGCCGACCCCGTCGGGCAAGACCCGGACCTATGAGCAGTACCTGGGATTCATGGCGCTCAACTACATCTATCACCTGATGAACATGATCGCCGAAGGCGTGTTCGAGCGGACACCGACGCTGAAGTTCGTCTGGGCCGACGGTGCCGCGGATCTGCTGACCCCGTTCATGTGGCGGATGGATTGCTTCGGCCGCCCCCATCTCGAGCAGACCCCATGGGCGCCGAAGATGCCCAGCGATTACCTACCTGGGCACGTGTACTTCGTCCAGGGTGCCCTCGACGGCCCCGGTGACACCGAGTTCGCCGGAGAGTGGTTGAGCTTCACCGGCAAGGAGGACATGGTGATGTTCGGCTCCAGTTACCCGCACTGGCAACTGAACGAGCCGAAGATCCCCGGGGCATTCAGCACCGAGCAGCGCGACAAGTTGTTGTGGCGCAATGCCGCCAAGCTGTACGGCCTGGAGGAAGTGTTCGCGAACTCCGGTTCGACATCCGCGGTTGCGGCACAGTAGAGGCACGCGAGGGAGACCTGATGACAACCACCGAGCCCATCACGACGAACCCACGGGTGCCCGCGGCCGAGCGGATCGCGATCCGGTGCGTCGATTCCGACGTACACCCCATGCCCCGGCGCGGCGAGTTGATCGAGTACATCCCAGAGCCGTGGCGCAGCAAGTACTTCCTGAGCCACAAGGTCGGCGAGCAGATCTACTACGACGCACCGGATTATGCGCACGCCTATGCGATGCGGGTGGACGCATTCCCGCCCGATGGCGAGTTCGCCTGCAGCGACCCCGATATGGCGCTGCGTCAGCTGATCATGGAGGCCGGCTCCGACATCGCCATTCTTGAACCGACGCACTCGGAGCACCGACTGGGTGAGGCCACCGCGGCCTACTGCACGGCCACCAACTTGTGGCTGGCCAACCACTGGCTGGACAGCCACAACAACTGGCACGAGCGGTGGCGCGGATCGGTCTGCGTGGCGATCGAGGAACCGCAGCTGGCGGTGGCCGAGATCGAGCAATGGGCCGAACACCCGTACATGGCGCAGGTTCTGATCAAGGCCGAGCCGCGGCCGTCGTGGGGTGATCCGAAGTACGACCCGATCTGGGCGGCGGCCACCAAACACGACATCACCGTGAGCTGCCACCTGTCCCGCGGGGAGTACGAAACCCTGCCGACACCGCCGGTCGGATTGCCCAGCTATAACCACGACTTCATGGTCAGCTACTCGCTGTTGGCGGCCAACCAGGTGATGAGCCTGATCTTCGACGGGGTCTTCGACCGGTTCCCGACCCTGCGCATCGTGTTCGTCGAGCACGCCTTCACCTGGATCCTGCCGCTGATGTGGCGCATGGACGCCATCTACGAAGCCCGTAAGAGCTGGATGGACATCAAGCGCAAGCCCAGCGAATACGTCAAGGACCACATCAAGTTCACCACCCAGCCGCTGGACTACCCCGAGGACAAGACCGAACTGTCCCGGGCCTTCGAGTGGATGGAATGCGAGAAAATCCTGCTGTACTCCAGCGATTACCCACACTGGACCTTCGACGACCCACGCTGGCTGGTCAAGCACCTGCCCGAGCACGCGCGTGAGGCCATCATGTTCCGCAACGGCATCGAGACCTACAAGCTGCCCGAGACCGTCCCGGTCCTCGAAGGACAGGTCCGGGTGCTCTGAGATGACCGAACCGGAGAAGCGCCAACGGCTCGCGCAGGGACGCGAGCATGTCGTGGCCACCGTCGACGAAATCCCGCCCGGCACACACAAGCTGGTGCCGATCGGGCGGCACGGAGTGGGCGTGTACAACGTCAACGGCACGTTCTACGCGATCGCCAACTATTGCCCGCACGAGGGCGGACCGCTCTGCTCCGGCCGGGCTCGGGGTCGCACGATCGTGGACGAGGACGTACCCGGCGACGCGGTGATGGTCCGCGACAAGGAGTTCATCTATTGCCCATGGCACCAATGGGGTTTCGAGCTGGCGACCGGCACCACCGCGGTGAAGCCGGAATGGAGTATCCGTACCTACCCGGTCCGTGTGGTTGGAGATGATGTGTTGGTGATGGCATGACCGCGACGTTGGGCACCCCCGAACTCAAGCCGGGCGAGAAGACCATGGAGGTCAACGGCGGCAACGTCGTCTACGAAATCCTCGGCGACAAGGGCGATTTCATCGCGCTGACTCCCGGCGGCCGGTTCAGCAAGGACATTCCGGGCCTGCGGCCGTTGGCCGAGGCCCTCGTCGAGGGCGGCTACCGGGTGCTGCTGTGGGACCGGCCGAACTGCGGCAGGTCGGACGTGCAGTTCTACGGGCAGAGCGAATCACACATGCGGGCCGAGACGCTGTACCACCTGATCACCGGCCTGGACATCGGGCCGTGCTTCATCCTCGGTGGCTCCGGTGGCGCGCGGGACTCGATGCTGACCACCATGCTCTATCCCGAGATCGTCCGAAAGCTGGTGGTGTGGAACATCGTCGGCGGTGTGTACGGCTCGTTTGTTCTCGGTGGCCACTACATCACGCCGAGCATCCTGGCGGTGCGCGGACTCGGTATCGAAGGGTTGCTGAACGTGCCGGAGTGGCGCGAGCGGATCTCGGAGAACCCCGCGAACCGCCGGCGCCTGCTCGACCTCGACGCCGACGAGTTCCTCAAGGTCATGCTGCGTTGGCTCAATGCGTTCGTGTCGAAACCCGGCCAGACCATCCCGGGTGTTCCCGACGAGATGTTCGACAACATCACCGTGCCCACCCTGATCATCCGCGGCGGCGAGAACGACTGGGACCATCCCAAGCGCACCTCGCTTGAGGTGAGTTGCCTGATCAAGGGTTCCAAGCTGATCGACCCACCCTGGCCCGAGGACGCCTGGGAGCGCGCCGGCGAGAAGTTCGCGCAGAGCGGCGGAAAGACGTTCTGCCTGTTCGACACCTGGGTGCAGGCCGCCCCGGCGATCATCGAATTCCTGAGGTCCTCGTGAGGACGACCGCGGCCGCCGGATCCTCAGACCGTACGGATGTGCACCTCGCAGTTCAGCGAAGCCTCCAGGGCGGTGTGGATGCGGCTTTCCGGGATGCGTGCCAGGTCGGCCTTGTCCAGGGTCACCGTCACCACGTCCCAGCCCTCGCCGTCGACGGTCCTGCTGACATCCCCGCTCACACCGAACCCGGCCAGTACGCCCCGGACGTCGTCGTCGGTGCCCCGGCTGACGAAGGTGACCACCCCGGCCGCGGGACTCGTGCCAAAGGCCTTGGCGCACAGTTCCATCGCGATGGTCTGCAGCTCTGGTGCGTCATTGCCGGCGATCAGCACCTCGACCTCGCGGCGATGCGCGGGCAGTCCGGAGAGCTCGTTGTTCAGCACCTCGGCGCCGCGCTCACCCAACAGCTCACGAAGCGTTGCCATGCCGTCGGATAGCTGCCGGGCCCCGAGCTCGCCGGCCGGGTCCACTCCGACGCGCACCACCGCAGTTCTCATGCCGGTAAGCCTAACCGGGGACGGGATGTGACCATGACAGCCGAACTGACGGTCGCGGCATGGCCGGGGATCACCCCGCGCCTGTTGCGTGACGGACCCGAGGCCCTCACCGACTATCAGCAAGCCGGGGGCTATGCGCCCCTTACTGATCCGGATCACCTGTTGGCCGAGGTCGAGGCGAGCGGGTTGCTCGGCCGGGGCGGTGCCGCCTTCCCGATGGCGGTCAAGCTGCGCACTGTGCGCGACAACGGAGCGAGGGCCGGCGGAACCGTGGTGATCGCCAACGGCGAGGAGGGCGAGCCGGCCTCGATCAAAGACCGCTGGTTGCTGCGCAATCGCCCGCACCTGGTACTGGACGGCCTGCGACTGGCTTCCGGCATCGTCGGTGCCGACCGGGCCGTGGTGTACGTATCGGATTCGACGGCGGCAGAGAGCGTCGAGTGCGCGCTGACCGATCTCTCCGGTGATCTGGGTGGAATGTCGGTCGAATTGCTCACCGTCGCTCCGGGTTACGTGGCCGGCGAAGAGACCGCCGCGGTGCACGTGGTCAACGGTGGCCCCGCCAAACCGACCGACAAGCCACCGCGCCCATTCGAGGAGGGGGTGGCCGGCAAACCGACGCTGATCAGCAACGTCGAAACGTTGGCTCACCTGGCCTACCTCCACCGGCACGGCGCGCAGACGTTCCGCGATCTGGGCACCGAGTCCTCTCCCGGCACGTTCCTGGCGACAATCACCGGAGCCGGGCGTGGGCCCGCGTTGTACGAGCTTCCGCACGGCGTCGCGTTCGCCGATCTACTGACCCTGCACGGGGTCTCCCCCGACCATGTTCGTGGCGCGCTCATGGGTGGGTACTTCGCCGGATTGGTCAATCGCGACATTGTCGAAGCCACGCTGGACCACGGCTCGGTGCGCGCACTGGGCAGTGGATTGGGTTGCGGCGCGATCGGCATCCTCACCGACGACTGCCCGGTGGCGGTGGCGGCCTCGGTGCTGGCGTACTTCGATCGGGAGAACGCGGGCCAGTGCGGTTCGTGTTTCAACGGCACGGCCGCGATGGCGGCGGTAGCCACCGGCCTGCGTGACGGCGTGGCCACCGAGGATGACCTGGACCGGCTCAAGCGCTGGTCGGTGGTCCTACGCGGCCGCGGCGCCTGCGCCACCCTCGACGGTGCGGCGAACGTCGCGGCCAGCCTGCTCGCCCGATTCCCCGACGAGGTGCAACGTCACCTCGAAAATGGCTGTCGGACCTGCCGTTCCGGCGCTTTCATCGCCGCGCGGCCATACGAAGTCGAAGCCGGGGTGGTGCTGGTATGAGGATCAAACTCGATCGCACGTTGTGCGATGGCTTCGGGTTGTGCGCCAAGCACGCGCCGGAGTACTTCCCGCTGGACGACTGGGGATACGCCGTGCTGAAAGGCGACGGCAACATCCCCGCGGCTGACGAGGACGCGGTTCGCCGCGCTCTGCTCGACTGCCCGGTGCACGCGATCATCGAGTTGAAGGAGAAGGGAGCCGAGCGCGAGGCAGGTTGACCACTCAAGCCTGGATCACCGATAACCACAACTGGTAACGTGATTCTCCAGATGGAATAACCTGCTTACCACCGGAGTCGAGTTGTCACAGATACCGGGACGTCCGCTCCCGACGGTCACCGCGCTCAACGAGTACTTCTGGACCGCGGGCGCCGACGGGGTGCTGCGAATCCAGGAGTGCCAGGACTGCAGCGCGCTCATCCACCCACCCCAGCCGGTCTGCCGGTACTGCCGCAGCCGCAACATGGGTGTGCGGGACGTATCGGGGCGGGGATCGCTCGCCGGGTTCACGGTCAACCACCGGTTCGGTTTTCCCGATCTCCCGCCGCCGTACGTGGTGGCCGAGGTGGCCATCGCCGAGGATCCCCGCGTCCGACTGACGACCAACATCGTCGACTGCGATTCCGAGGACCTCAAGCTCGGGATGCCCGTCGAGGTCGAATTCCAGCAGATCGAGGATGTCTGGCTGCCGGTGTTCAAGCCGTCGTCCGACACCACCTCAACCCCGCCGGTCGCCGAACCCGTCGCGCCCCAGGACGTCGCCAAGTACGTCCGGCCGATGCTGACCAAGGAGAAATTCGAGGACCACTCGGCCATCACCGGCATCGGGATGTCCAAGATCGGTCGTCGACAGATGGTGCCGCCCCTGGCGCTCACGATCGACGCCGCCGAAAAAGCGGTCGCCGATGCGGGTTTGACGTTCGACGACATCGACGGCCTGTCCACCTACCCGGGTCTCGCCATCGCCGGTATGGGCGAAGGCGGCGTGAGCGCCCTGGAGGGCGCACTTGGGCTCCGGCCGACCTGGATCAACGGCGGCATGGACACCTTCGGTCCGGGTGGCTCGGTGATCGCGGCCATGATGGCCGTGGCCACCGGCATGGCACGCCACGTGCTGTGCTTCCGCACACTGTGGGAGGCGACCTTCGGCCAGCTGGTCAAGGAGGGCAAGATGTCCCCTCCGATGGGTGGCCGCAGCGACAACTGGCAGCATCCGTTCGGGTCCACCTCGGCGGCACACACGTTGGCGCAGAACGCCGGCCGTCACTTCGACCGGTACGGCACCACGCGCGAGACCCTCGGCTGGATCGCGCTCAATCAGCGCGCCAATGCCGCGCTGAACCCGACCGCCATCTACCGCGATCCGCTGACCATGGACGACTACCTGTCGGCCCGCATGATCACGACGCCGTTCGGCCTCTACGACTGCGACGTGCCGTGTGACGGTGCGGTGGCAGTCATCGTCTCAGCTGTCGATGCCGCGCGTGATCTGGCGAAGCCGCCGATCCTGTTCGAGGCCGTCGGCACCCAGATCATCGAACGACTCGACTGGGACCAGACCACGCTCACCCACGAGCCTCAGGTGCTGGGTCAGAGTGCACATATGTGGTCGCGAACCTCGTTGCGGCCCAGCGATGTCGATGTCGCCGAACTCTACGACGGGTTCAGTTTCAACTGCCTGTCCTGGCTGGAGGGGCTGGGCTTCTGCGGCATCGGGGAGGCCAAGGATTTCCTGGACGGCGGCCACAACATCGCCCGCGACGGCATCATCCCGCTCAACACCCACGGCGGTCAGCTCTCGCACGGCCGCACCCACGGGATGGGCCTGATCCACGAGGCAGTCACCCAGCTGCGCGGCGAGGCCGGCGAGCGCCAGGTCGCCGACGCCCGCGTCGCCGTGGCCAGCAGCGGTGGCCTGACCCCCAGCGGCGTACTGCTGATGCGCCGGGACGACTGAACCATGCGCGCCGCATGAGCAAGACAGCTCCGCACCCGCGAGTGGTGATGGTCGACGGCGTACCGATGTCGGCCCTGGTCGCCGAGTCCCCCGATCCTCGCGCCGTCGTCGTCGCCCTGCACGGCGGGGCCACCACGTCGGCCTACTTCGACTGTCCCGGCCATCCGGAGCTGTCGCTGCTGCGGAGTGCGGTGGCGCAGGGATACACCGCGATCGCGCTGGATCGCCCCGGATACGGCGCCTCCGCGGCATACCCCGACGCGATGGCACGCCCCGAACAGCGAGTCGCCCTGGCATTCGGCGCAATCCGCCGTATCGCCGGTGTGGCGGACCTTTTTCTGCTGGGCCATTCGATGGGCTGCGAGCTGGCACTGCACCTGGCGGTGCAGCGGCCCGAGGTACTCGGCGTGTCACTGGCAGGCACCGGCCGCCGGTATCACCCGGCCGCGCAGGAGCTGCTCAAAGACGCCTCGCCGCAGCGCCGTCCGCGCGGGCTGCGCGAACTGCTGTGGGAACCAGCCCGACTGTACCCACCCGATGTGATCGGTGCCGGGTTGTCCTCGGACGGCACCGCCTACGAAGGCGATGTCGTCAAAACATGGTCGCGGCAGGACTTTCCGGCACTGGCCGGGCAGGTGAAGGTTCCGGTGCAGTTCATCGCAGGCGAGTACGAGAACGTCTGGGAGTCGGACGCCGAGGCACTGGCCGGGGTCGGTGCGATGTTCACCGCATCGCCGCGGGTCCAGACCGGCGAACTCGCCGACAGCGGTCACAACCTCAGCGTGGGCCTGACCGCTCCGATCTATCACCGTGAGGTGTTGTCGTTCGCCGACGCGTGCGTGACCGACCATGCCCGTGAAGCTGTGAAAACCGATGTGGAAGTGGAGGCAGGTTGATGCGAGTCGGATTTATCGGGCTGGGCAGCCAGGGAGCGCCGATGGCCCGGCGAATCGTCGAAGGCGGCTTCGAAACCACGCTGTGGGCACGGCGCCCGGCCTCGTTGGAGCCCTTCGCCGACACCGCGGCCAAGTCCGCGGGCACCCCCGCCGAACTGGCCGCCGCCAGCGATCTGGTCTGCCTGTGCGTCGTGGGCGACGACGATGTCCGCCAGGTGCTCGACGGTGAGACAGGGGTGCTGGCCGGCCTCGCCCCGGGCGGCGTCATCGCCATTCATTCCACGGTCCACCCCGACACCTGTCGCGACATCGCGGAGAAGGCGGCTGCCCAGGGCATTACGGTGATCGACGCCCCGGTGAGCGGTGGCGAGCCCGCCGCCTCGGCCGGCACCCTCCTGGTGATGGTCGGCGGCGACGAGGAGGTCGTCGAGCGGGTCCGCCCGGTGTTCGCCACCTACGCCGACCCGATCGTGCACCTCGGCGGGGTGGGCGCAGGCCAGGTCGCCAAGATCCTGAACAACCTGCTGTTCAGCGCCAATCTCGGGGCGGCCATGAGCGCCCTGGAACTCGGTGAGGCACTGGGGGTTCCGCGTCAGGCGCTGTGCGAGGTGATCACTCGCGGATCGGCCACCAGCAAGGCACTCAACAGCATCGCGATGTTCGGCGGGACGCTGGACAACCTGGCCCCGATCGCCGGGGCGCTGCTGCAGAAGGACTGCCGGCACGCGGCCAGCCTTGCCGACGACGCCTCGGCCCCGCAGGGGGCCGTGTTCGACGCGGCAGACAATGCCCTGGCCATCATGAACCATCCCCGCTGATGCGCGTCGGTTTCATCGGGGCCGGCCGAATGGGTGCCCCCATGGTGCGCCGCCTGGCTGAGGCCGGGCACCAGGTACAGGCGCTCGGCCGTGACGACGAAAAGCGTGCGGCGGTGGCCGAACTCGGGGCACAACCGGTCGATTCCGCGGCCGCGGCCGTGGCCGGCGCCGACGTGACGATCGTCTGCGTGTTCACCGACGATCAGGTGCGTGAACTCTGCCCCGGTCTGATCGACGCGATGCCGGCCGGGTCGGTGCTCGTGCTGCACACCACCGGCAGTCCCCGCACCGCCGAGACCCTGGCGGAGCGCGCCGCCGCACGGGACATCTCGGTCATCGACGCTCCGGTCAGCGGCGGTCCGCACGACATCGCGGCCGGAACGGTCACGGTGTTCGCCGGCGGCGATGAGTCTGCCGTCGCCCGCGCCCGCGAGGTCGTGCAGTCCTATGCCGATCCGGTGCTGCACGTCGGCCCGGTCGGGGCCGGTCAACGGGTGAAGCTGGTGAACAACGCCTTGTTCGCCGCGCAGATCGGCGTGGTGGCCGAGGGCGTGCGCCTCGGTGACCGACTGGGCATCGAGGAGGCGACGTTGTTGACCGCCCTCACCCACGGCAGCGCCGCCAGCCGGGCGCTCGGCGGCATCGCCGCGACCGGGTCGGCCGACGCGTTCATCGCTCGCGTCGGCGAATTCATCGGCAAGGACGTGGCGGTGGTCCGCCAGACGGTGTCCGAGCTGGACGGCGACCTGGGCCAGTTGGAGAGCCTGCTCGACGCCGCGACCAAGTGATGGCTCGGGGCGTGACGACCTGATCAGCGCCCATTTTGTGCTTTTCAAACACACTCAAACGGTTTACTGTTAGCGTTACAGTTCAACAGTTTCCCGTAACGTGTCACAGCACTTCCGGCCCAGCCCGCCGCGAAGGAGGAGCCAGCCAAATGACCAAGGCCCAGGTGATTTTCGATCCGTTCTCCGAGGAGTTCTTCAACAACCCGTTCGACATGTACCGGCGGATGCGCCAGGACGCGCCGTTGTACTACAACGAGGACTCCGACTTCTACGCGCTGACCCGCCACGAGGACGTCGCCGCGGCCCTCAAGGACCACGAGTCGTTCTCATCGTCGCGCGGCTGCGATCTGGCCATGGTGCAGAGCGCCGAGCTGCCGCAGAAGTCGATCATTTTCATGGACCCGCCGGATCACCGGCACATGCGCAGCCTGCTGAACAAAGCGTTCACCCCCCGCATGATCCAGTCGCAGCGCGACACCGTCGTCGAGCAGATCGACCACTTTCTCGGGTTGATCGACTCCGACGAGTTCGACGTGGTCCAGGATTTCTCCGGGCCGTTCCCGGTGGAGGTCATCACCCGGATGGCCGGAGTCGACCCGGAGTACCGGCAGCAGGTTCGGCATTGGATCGACACCAGCCTGTCCCGGGAACCCGGACAGATCGGCTACTCCGAGGCCGGCATGCAGGCCAACATCGACACCGGCATCTACTACTACGGTCTGGTGCAGAAACGTCGGGAAGATCCGCAGGACGACATGATCAGCCGGCTGATCGCCGCGGAGATCCCCGGCGAGGACGGTCAGATGCGCCGCCTCGACGACATCGAGATCACCGGATTCGCCACGCTGCTCGGCGGTGCGGGGGCCGAGACGGTGACCAAACTCGTCGGCACCGCGATGGTGCTGTTTGCCCGTCACCCCGAACAGTGGCAGAAGCTGCTCGACGACCGGGAGAAGGTTTCGGCCGCGGTCGAGGAGCTGCTGCGCTACGAGGGCCCGGTGCAGTACAACGTCCGCTACACCCTCAAGGAAGCGCACGTTCCCAGCGGCACCATCCCGGCCGGTAAGCCGGTGTTCCTGATCAGTGCCGCGGCCAACCGTGATCCCGATGCGTTCACCGACGCCGACACCTTCGACATCGAACGCGACCGTACCGAGGCGCAGAACCTGGGGCTGGGCTACGGCATCCACAGCTGCCTCGGGGCGGCGCTGGCCCGCATGGAGAGTGCCATCGCCCTGGAGAAGCTGCTCGATTTCATGCCGCGCTACGAAGTGAAATGGGACCAGCTGCAACGGGTTCAAATGCAGAACGTGGCGGGCTATTCCAACGTGCCGGTGAAGGTGCTGCGGTGACCAAGAAAGTTCACGTCGACTTCGAGATCTGCGAGAGCAACGCGGTCTGTATGGGCATCATCCCCGAGGTCTTCGACCTGGACGATCAGGACTATCTCCACATCCTGCAGGAGGAGGTGACCCCGGAGAACGAGGCGCAGATCCGCGAAGCGGTGCGGCAATGTCCCCGGCAGGCCATCTCGATCGAAGAGGATTGATCCGCCCGCATGCGGTTCGTGTTCGTACACGGCGGTTTTCACGCTGCCTGGTGCTGGGAGCGCACCATCGCCGAGTTGTCGAGGCTCGGGCATGACGGCGTCGCCGTGGATCTGCCCGGACACGGCGTCCGGTTGGCCGAGGAATCGACTTTGGCCAACCGACGTGCCGCGATCCTCGAGGCGATGCGAGCCGGGGATGTACTGGTGGGTCATTCCGGCGGCGGGTTCGATGCCACCCTCGCCGCCGACGCCGCACCGGAACTGGTGCGCCACATCGTTTATCTGGCGGCCGCGCTGCCGCGGGAGGGCCGCACCTATCCCGAGGCGATGGCCATGCGATCCGCCGACGACGAATTGGGTGGCGAGTTCGACGGTGACGTCGGCGAGATGCTGGGGTACCTGCACTTCGACGAGGAAGGCGCGATGCACTTCGCCGACTTCGACGGTGCGTGGCGCTACTTCTACCATGACTGCGACGAGACAACGGCCCGTTGGGCTTTCGAGCGCCTGGGCCCCGAGCGGTTCGGCGACACCACGGTGACCCCGGTCTCGGTGCCGCAGTTCTGGGCGGCTGATCTGCCCCGCAGTTTCATCCGCTGCCTGCAGGACCGCTCGATGCCACGGTGGCTGGCCGACATAGTCACCCAGCGTCTCGGGGTCGAGCAGCTGACCATCGATGCGTCGCACTCACCGTTCCTGAGCCGCCCACGTGAACTGGCCGAACTGTTGGTGCACGCCACCACGACGACCCCGATCGCGGCCTTGACGTCTGCTTGAGACTGTCGACTCTGCGCTGAGGGCGCGAAAGTGCGAGTGCGCTGAGCCCTCACCGCAGACTCAAAGTGCTAGGCGGCGATCACCGACTTGCCGAATTTCTCGGTGGCCTCCAGCGCGTGCGCCAGGCTGTCCCCGGGCAGGGTGACGTGCAGCCAGGTCACTCCGAGTGCGGCGAGCTTCTCCACCCCGGCCAGATAGGCGTCGGCGTCGAATTGGTCATTACCGGGGTTACCGCCCTCGAAGTTGTTGAACACGATGTCGATTCCGCCCGGATCGCGACCGCCCGCGTCCAACCGGCTCCGCAGGTCGTCGATCCCCGCGGCCAGTGCGTCGAGTGAGTCGATCGCCGCCGTGCCGGCGGTCTTGGCCAGCCCCGGCGGCGCGGCGAACGGGCACCAGCCGTCACCGTGCTTGGCGACCCGGGCCCGAGCCGCCGACGTGTTGCCACCGATCCAGATCGGCGGGTGCGGGTCCGCGGCCGGGCGCGGATGCGCGGTGATACCGCGGGCGCTGAAGTGCTTACCCTCGAAGGCGTAGTCGTCATTCGTCCAGATGCCGCGAATGACCTCGAGTGCCTCGTCGAACAATTCGGCGCGCTCGTCGTAGGACACCCCCAGCGCGGCGAATTCCCGCTTGAGGTAACCCACTCCGACGGCCAGCGTGAACCGGCCGCCGGACAGCAGGTCCAGGGTGGCCCCGGACTTGGCCACCACGAAGGGGTTTCGATACGGCAGCACGACGATGTTGGGCACCAGCCGCAGCGTCGTGGTGTGCGCCGCGGCGAAGGCCATGGCCACGAACGGGTCCAAGGCGTCGTGGCCGCCGGCATCCAGCCAGCGCTGTGACGGCGCGGGATGGTCGGTGAACCCGAATCCGTCGAAACCCGCCGCCTCGGCCGCAGCGGCCATCGTCGCAACTCCGCTGCCACTCACCAGATCCGGATGGTACGGATGGGTGTGCATCGGGTAGGTGATGCTGTAGCGCACTGCGGCCGCTCCCGGTCAGGTGGGGAAGCCGGAAAGGATGACGCCGTTGCACTCGGCAGCGTCCTGGCGGACCTTGGCCGCCGCCTGGTAGGCGTCCGAGTAGTACCAGTCGCGCGCGGCGTCGACGGATTCGAACTCCAGCACCACGGTTTGCGTTCCGTGCCAGGCGCCTTCGATCACCTCGGGCTTCTGGTCGACGGCCACGATGGTGGCGCCGCCCATCGCCTTCGAGGCCAGCTTGGCGTACTCGCCCATACCTGCGGGGTCCTTGATGTCCTCGGTGATGATCACGTAGCCCTTGGCCGCTGCCATATCCAAAACCCGTCTCTAGTTGTCGATTTCGCTGATCGCCCGTTCCGGGCAGTTCTCTATCGCCTCACGTGCCGCGTCTTCCAGGCCGGCCGGAACCTCTTCGGGATCGGCAACCGCCCACCCATCGTCTGACATCTCGAAGACCTCGGGGCACAGCGTCAGGCACATGCCGTGGCCGGCACAACGGTCCTCGTCAACCCTGACCCGCATCAGGTGTCGAACTCCAGGTGCAACTCCGTCAAGCCGCGCAGGATGAAGGTGGGAATGTAGTTGTAGCGCCGGTCGCCGTCCGAGCCGTGCCTGGCCTCGGAGATGCGGATGTCGGTGGTCCGGTCCAGCAATCGTTCGATACCGACCCGAGTTTCGGCGCGCGCCAGCGGAGCCCCCGGGCAGCTGTGGATGCCTCGACCGAAAGCCAGATGCTGGCGGGCGTTCTTGCGGGCGGGGTCGAACGTGTCGGGATCCTCGAACCGTCGCGGATCGCGGTTGGCCGCACCGTTGAGCACCATGACCGTGGTACCGGCATTCAGCTCGGTCTCACCGATGGTCACCGGGCAGCGCGACAGCCGGAAGTCACCCTTGACCGGGCTCTCGATTCGCAGGGCCTCTTCGATGAAGTTCGGGATGAGGCTGCGATCGTCACGCAACCGCTGCTGGATCTCGGGTTGCTCCCCGAGCACTTTCAGCGCGGTGCTGAGCAGACGCACCGTGGTCTCCTGGCCGGCCGAGAAGACATTGGTCGCCACCCGCGCGACATCGCCGACGTCCGGAATGCTGCCGTCCGGGAAGGTGGCCAACGCCAAGCCGGTGAGGACGTCGTCACGCGGGTTGGCCCGGCGATCGGCGGTGTAGTCGGCGAACTGGCCGTAGAGGAACTCCAGCGGGCTGTGTGACAGCGATTCCTTACTGGTGCTGCCGATTCCGCCACCGGAATGCTGCTTGATGCCGTCGACGAAGGCTTCACGGTCCTCATCCGGAATACCGAGCAGATCGGCGATCACCAGCAGCGTGAACGGGCCGGCGAAGCCCTTGATGAACTCTCCCCCACCCGGTGCCAGGTAGCTGTCGAGCACCTCGTCGGCCAGCTGCCACATCGCGTCCTCGTTCTCCTTGAGGCGCTTGGGCGTGATCAGCCGCATCAACAGCGAGCGGTGGTCGGTGTGGGTCGGCGGATCCAGCGTGGGCAGCTGATCACTGAAGGGCAGCTCGTTCCGGTGCTTGTCGATGAGCGCGGTGACTTCCTCGGCGCTGCGCCCCTCCAACGGCACCGGGAACCCGGGGAACGGGCCGGTGACCGACAGGCACGACGAGAAGGTCTCCTCGTCGTTGTAGACCTGCACGGCTTCTTCCCAGCCGGTCACCATCGTCACGTTGTAGTGGTCTTCGCGGCTTACCGGGCACTTGTTCCGCAGGGCCTCGAAGAACGGATACGGATCATCGACCAATCGTTCATCGCGGAAAAAATCGATACCGGTTGGGTCGATCGCCATATGCTGCTCCCGTTCCAGCCGCACGTATGAGAATGCGGCTCTCATCTCTGAATAGTAGGTTTCCACAGCCCCGGGTGCCCGTCAACGTCGGACCCCTGTCCATCTGCAACAAGCAGCAAGAATAGGATTCTCGCTCTTTTTTGACCCGCCTTTGCCCTCCCGCGCCCGGAGCGCCTCGCGACGAAGCGTGCACGGCGCCCTAGTTAGACAGACGTCAACTATTCTCAACCGGCGAATCCGCTGTTAAGGTGCGAAACATGCCCAGAGAAACCGTGGCGAAGACGGCTGACAACAGTCAACGTCGCGCCTCGTTTCAGCGGGCCCGGTCGCACCGGACCAAACGGGACCTGGTGCAGGCCGCAATGGCGCTGTGGCGCACCAACGGCTACGCCAAGACCACGGTTGCCGACATCTGCCGGGCCGCCGGGGTGTCCCGGGCGCTGTTCTACTTCTATTTCTCCGCCAAAGAGGACGTGCTGTTCGAGGTCGGACTGACCTCCACGCGGCTGGCCCAGAAGCGGATCAAGGCACTGCTGGACGGCGACTACGACCTGATGGCAGTCATCACCGAGGCGCTGCACAGCCTGGAACGGTCGATGGCCCGCAATCCTCCCGATCTGATCGTCGAGACGATCCTCGAGGGGTACCGCCATGAACACCGCATCCTGGCCGGCGAGGTCGACTCGGATGCGCAGGACGCCGACATGTTCGGCGAGTTGTTCACCAGGGCCCAGGCCGACGGCAAACTCGGCACGCACGTCGACGTGGCCCACCTGTCCCGGCTGGCGCAGATCCTGGTCAGCGAAGGCGTCCGGCACTGGGCCGGCGGCAGTTTCGGCGACCGGCCGTTCACCGAGCTCGTCGCACGTGACATCGGCGCGATGATCACCGGCTTCAACACCCCCAACAACTAGATCGGAGGATCCCCGATGGCGTGGGATTTCGAGACCGACCCCCAATATCAGGAATTACTGGACTGGGCCGACGAGTTCGTCACCGAACAGGTGGAGCCACTCGACCTGGCCTGGCCGCACCTGCAGTTCACCAAGCTGGAGGGCAAGCGCCGCGAGGCGATCGACCCGCTCAAGGCGCAGGTGCGCGAGAAGGGCCTCTGGGCAACACATCTCGGCCCAGAACTCGGTGGGCAAGGCTACGGACAGCTCAAGCTGGCGCTGCTCAACGAGATCCTCGGCCGCTCCCAGTGGGCGCCGATCGTGTTCGGCTGCCAGGCTCCCGACACCGGAAATGCCGAGATCATCGCGCATTACGGCACAGAGGAGCAGAAGAAGCGCTACCTGCACCCGCTGCTCGAGGGCGAACTGTTCTCCTGCTATTCGATGACCGAACCGCATGCCGGTGCGGACCCGACCCTGTTCACCACCAGCGCGGTACGCGACGGGGACGACTGGGTGATAAACGGCTGGAAGTTCTTCTCCTCCAACGCCGCCACCGCGTCCTTCCTGATCGTCATGGTGGTCACCAATCCCGAAGTCAGCGCCTACCAGGGCATGTCGATGTTCCTGGTGCCCACCGACACCCCCGGCGTCAAGATCGTCCGCAACGTCGGGCTGTACGGCGAGCGCGACAACGAGGGCAGCCATGCCTTGATCCACTATGACAATGTCCGGGTGCCGGCCGAGGCCCTCCTGGGCGGCGAGGGCCAAGCCTTCGTGATCGCCCAGACCCGATTGGGCGGCGGCCGGATTCACCACGCGATGCGCACCATCGGCCTGGCCCAGAAGGCGCTGGACATGATGTGCGAACGCGCGCTGAGCCGCGAGACCCAGGGCAGCCGGCTGTCCGACAAACAATTCGTCCAGGGCTACATCGCCGATTCGTACGCCCAGCTACTGCAGTTCCGGCTGATGGTGCTCTACACGGCGTGGGAGATCGACAAGTACAACGACTACAAGAAGGTCCGCAAGGACATCGCCGCGGTCAAGGTGGCGATGCCCACCGTTCTGCACGACATCGCCTGGCGGGCAATGCAGGTTCACGGCGCGCTCGGCGTCACCAACGAGATGCCGTTCCTCGGCATGGTCACCGGCGCCGCGGTGATGGGACTGGCCGACGGCCCGACCGAGGTGCACAAGACGACGGTCGCCCGGCAGGTGCTGCGCGACTACCAACCGACGACCGACACCTGGCCCACCGAGTGGATCCCGCGCAAGCGCGAGGCCGCGAAGGCGAAGTTCGCCGAATTCCTGGAGGCCGAGGTGGGCAACCTGTGACGCAATCCGTGAGCGAGATCGACACTGCGCGGCTTGCCGATTGGATGGACAACGCCGGGCTGCCGGGCAAAGGTGAGCCGCTTGAGGCCCGCTTCCTGTCCGGCGGCACCCAGAACGTCATCTACGAGCTCCGCCGCGGCGACCACACCTGTGTCCTGCGCATGCCGCCGCCCGGCGCCCCGCCGGATCGGGACAAGGGCATCCTGCGGGAATGGCGAATCATCGAAGCGCTCGACGGCACCGACGTGCCGCATACCGCCGCGGTCGGTGTGTGCGCGGATCCCGAGGTGCTGGGCCGGCCGTTCTATCTGATGGGCTTCGTCGACGGCTGGTCCCCGATGGACACCCATGGCCGCTGGCCCGAACCGTTCAACTCCGACCCGAGCGCCCGGCCCGGGCTGAGTTATCAACTGGCGGAAGGTATTGCACTGCTGTCCAAGGTGGACTGGCGGGCGAAAGGGCTGGCGGATCTGGGTCGGCCCGACGGTTTCCACGAACGCCAGGTCGACCGCTGGATCGGTTTCCTCGACCGGATCAAGAACCGTGAACTACCCGGGTTGGAAGTGGCCACCGACTGGCTGCGGGCCCACCAGCCGCTCGATTTCATTCCCGGCCTGATGCACGGCGACTACCAGTTCGCCAATGTCATGTACCGCCATGGTGCCCCGGCCACGATGGCCGCGATCGTGGACTGGGAGATGGGCACCGTCGGCGACCCGAAGCTGGACCTGGCCTGGATGGTGCAGAGCTGGCCGGCCGATACGGACAATCCGGCGCCGTCCGAGATGGGCTATGTCGACATGCGCGGGATGCCGTCTCGTGACGACGTCGTCGCGCACTACGCGAAGGTCTCCGGCCGCCAGGTCGACGACCTGGACTACTACCTGGTGCTGGCGAAGTGGAAGCTGGCGATCGTGCTGGAGCAGGGTTTTCAGCGGGCCGGCAACGACGAGAAGCTGCTCGCCTTCGGACCGGTGGTCACCGAGCTGATGCGATCTGCCGCCGAACTCGCCGAATCCACCGACTACCGGTGAGAGCAGCGGTCTGTCCGGAGTACGGGCCACCGGACGTGGTTCGCGTCGAGGAGATCCCCACTCCCCCGATCGCTGCCGGCCACGTACGGGTCGAGGTGGGCGCCGCCGCCGTCAACTTTCCCGACGTACTGCTGGTCGCCGACAAGTATCAGATCCACGTGCCGGTGCCGTTCGTCCCAGGCAGCGAGTTCGCCGGGGTGGTGACCGAAGTAGCGTCTGGTGTGGACGATTTCGTCGTCGGCGATCGAGTGACGGGGGCCGGGTTGTTCGGTGCGTTCGCCGAGCAGGTGTGCGTTCCGGCGGCCGGTCTGGCCGGGATCCCCGACGGCATGGACGACCGCACGGCGGCAGCCTTCGGAGTCGCCCACCGCACCGCCTATCACACGCTGCGCTCGGTGGCCCAGATCCAGGCCGGCGACGACGTCGTCGTGCTGGGCGCCGGCGGTGGGGTCGGTTTGGCCGCCGTGCAACTCGGGGCCGCGCTCGGCGCGCGCGTCACCGCGGTCGCCTCGTCCGACGAGAAGCTCGCTGCGGCAGCCCAATACGGTGCCGCCGTCCTCGTGAACCACGTTGCCGGGGACCTGCGGACAGCGCTGCGGGAGGCGCTGCCGGACGGCGCGCATGCCGTGCTCGACCCGGTCGGCGGAGACCTGTCCGAGCCCGCCCTGCGGGCACTGCGCCGAGGTGGCCGGTTCGTGACTATCGGCTATGCGTCCGGCGAGATCCCTCGCATCCCACTGAACCTGGTGCTGGTCAAAGGGATTCACGTGCTGGGCTTTCAGTTCCAGGACGTCGATCCGGCCGAGTTCGCCCGCAACGAAGCCGAACTCCGTGAGTTGTCGGCCTCCGGCGCGGTCGAGCCGCACATCGGGGCGGTCTACCCGCTGGACCAGGCATCGGCCGCGTTACGGCAGGTCGCAGAAGGACGCGCCGTGGGCAAGGTCGTGATCGAGCTCAGGACTCCTTCGGCGGGTAGAAGTACTCCCGCCAGGCCGTGATTTTCTCGTCTCGCACCTCGTAAGCGCCCATCACCGGCCAGCTCATCTGCTTGCCATCCACGATCCAGTGGTCACGTCGTTCCATCAGCACGACCTCTCCGTCCGTGGCGAGGTACCGGATTTCGAGGTCGACACATTTCCCGCCCGCGAAGAAGACCTTCATCATCTCGTGGATGGCCTCACGGCCGGCGAGCTTCGGCCAATCCGGCCCGATGTCGAAGGTGGCGTCATCGGCGAAGTGGCTCATGACTTCGTCGACGTCGTTGCTCCCCCACGCCGCGATCTCGGCGCGCACGATCTCCTCAGCGGTCATCACTCTTCCCATCGGTCCATAGCGACACTTATTTACACTTTAACGACCAACTGTAATGATGGTCTGATCCTGCTAAGCAAGTGCTCAGGAGAACCGGGCCCCAGCTGAACCCAGCCCGCTTCAGCACTCCCGCTACCCCGATGGAGGCCTCATGACAGTGCCCACCGCACCAGCCGAACCAGATCTGTATTACGACCCGTACAGCGTCGAGCTCAACATGGACCCCTATTCGGTGTTCGCCCGAATCAGGGAAGAGGCCCCGCTGTACTACAACGAGCAGCACGACTTCTACGCGCTGAGTCGATACGACGACGTGAACAAGGCCGTCATCGACCACGAGACGTTCATCTCCGGTCGCGGGGCCCTACTCGAGATCATCAAGTCCGGCATGGAAATCCCTCCGGGCACACTGATTTTCGAGGATCCGCCGATCCACAACATCCACCGCAATCTGCTGTCCCGGGTCTTCACCCCACGCAAGGTGCTGGCACTGGAACCACAGATCCGGGAGTTCACCGCGCGCTGCCTCGATCCGCTCGTCGGCGCCGAACGGTTCGACTTCGTCAACGACCTCGGCGAGCAGATGCCGATGCGGGTGATCGGCATGCTGCTCGGCATTCCCGAGGATCGCCAACGTGCCATCACCGACCACGGCGAAGAGACCCTGCAAGGGCAGACGGTCGACGCATTGGCCACCGGCGAGGTGTTCGCCGAGTTCATCGACTGGCGTACCGAGCACCCGTCCGACGACATCATGACCGATCTGCTCAACGCCGAGTTCGAGGATGAGACCGGCACCGTGCGCACGCTGCGCCGCGACGAGCTGCTGCTGTACCTGACGGTCATCGCGACCGCCGGCTCCGAAACCACGACGCGACTCATCGGCTGGGCCGGTAAGACCCTGGCCGACGTCCCGGATCAACGCCGCGAGCTGGTTCAAAACCCTGAGCTCATCCCCCAGGCGATCGAGGAGATCCTGCGCTGGGAGCCGCCGGCCCTGCAGATCGCCCGCTACGTCACCCGCGATGTCGAATACTACGGCCAGACGGTGCCGGAGGGGTCGGCGATGCTGATGCTCGTCGGAGCGGCGAACCGCGACCACCGCAGGTTTGCGCCCGACGGCGACGTCTTCGACATTCACCGGGAACAGAAGTCACACATGACGTTCGGGGCGGGCACCCACTTCTGCATGGGCAACGCGCTGGCCCGGCTGGAAGGGCGCATCGCCTTGGAGGAGATCCTCAAGCGCTTCCCGGAGTGGGAGGTCGACTGGGCCAACGCCAAACCGTCGGAAACCGCCGCGGTGCGGGGCTGGTCGGCCATGCCCACCTTCGTGTGACGTCGAGCGTGCACTCAGATCGCGAGATCGCCGCGCGGGAGCTCGCGATCTGTACGCACGCTCGACGCAGGGGTCAGCTGGCCGGGATCAGATCGGCGGGCACCGACCGGCTGACCATGGTGCCGCACCGGAACGCCTCGGTGTTCCCAACTCCGCGCGCTTCGGGGTGGTTGACGGCGGCCAGCGCCTGTGCCTTGAAAGCACGTGCCGCCGCTGATAATTCGTGACGTACCGGGTCGACACTGAGATCGGCCGGACACTCGTCGCCCCACAGCGTCACCTCGGTGTGACCCTGCTCCAACGCGCCGAGAACGCCCCGCCGCACGCGCTCGTCGCTGTTGAACAGATCGGCGGCCACCGCAACCGTCTGCGGATGCGGGCGGTCCTCCCAGGACTCCAGCACCGATTCCAGGGCCATGGTCTCCACCCCGAGAATCGCCAGCGGCCGGACGTCCTCGTCGGCGCCGATCAGCACCGTGACGTCCCACCCGGCCATCACCCGGTCGACCAGCCAGCCACCGGCGAACCGGACTGCGTCAACCACACAGGGGGCGACCACATCGAGTCGGTACCGCATGTCGTCCTCCAATCTCACAGGTCGACCGCCCCGTTGCGGCCGACCGGCTGCTCGATCTCCCGCCCCAGCATCTCCGCGTAGGCCGTGAACACTTCCTCCAACGGAAGCGAGGGATCGAGTAGCCATGAGGTCTCCATTCCATTGACGAATGCCAGGATCTCCACGGCCTTGATGGCCGCGTCGAAGTCGGTGCGGTAGCGGCCGGCGAGCTGGCCGCGCTTGATGATGTCGGTGACGATGTCCCGCGCAGCCTGTTGCCGTTTCAGCAAACGATCGTGCAGCGGAGCATCGGGCTGGATGTTCTCCACCAGCAGCACCGTGAAGGTGCCGACCAACTCAGGCGCCCGGACGAACCGCTCGGCAACCCGTTTGATCTCCTCCGCAAGATCGCCGGACCGGTCCGCATGGGTGTCGTCATCGAGATCGCGGGCATCGAGCACCGCGTTGAGCAGGTGTTCCTTGGACTCGAAGTGGTGCAACAGACCGGCCGGGGTGACTCCGACCTCCCGGGCGATCTGGGCTAGCGAGGTGTTTCGCCAGCCGTTGCGGGCCAGCAGCTTCTCGGCCGCAGAAAGTATCCGCTGCCTGCGGTCTTCCCCTTTGGCCAGGAGCGTCTCGTAGGGGCGCACGCCCCCAGAAGACGCCTCTGCCCCTGCCACTGATGTCACCGAACTCCTTCGTCCAACCAACCTAGTGAACACACAGTAGGTTGGTTGACGGGGTTGTGACAAGGGTCTCAGGAAAAGAATTTCCCGACGGGCGTCACAAGGGCCGACCGGGCCGGTCAGAGACCCAGCGACTTGGCGATGATCACCTTCATGACCTCGCTGGTACCCGCGTAGATGCGCGCCACCCGGGCGTCCGTGTAGAGCCGCGCGATGGGGTACTCCATCATGTAGCCGTACCCGCCGAAGAGCTGCAGGCAACGATCGATGACTCGCGCCTGCATCTCCGTGCAGAACAATTTCACCCGCGCGGCGTCGGCGCCGGACAGGTCGCCGTCGACGTGCAGGGCCACCGCCCGGTCGAGCATCGCCTGGGCCGCTTCCACCTCCGTCGAGCACGCCGCGAGTTCGAACTTGGTGTTCTGAAACGACGCCACCGGCTGGCCGAATGCCTTGCGGTCCTTGGTGTATCCGATCGCCGCGGCGATCGCCGAGCGGGCCTGGGCCACCGAGCCCACGGCCACGGTGAGACGTTCCTGGGCCAGGTTGTGGCCGAGGTAGCTGAAGGCATCACCCTCCTCGCCCAGCACGTTGGCCACGGGTACCCGGACGTCGGTGAACGACAGTTCCGCGGTGTCCTGCACCTTGCAGCCCATCTTCTCCAGCTCGCGGCCCCGCTCGAAGCCCGCCATGCCGTCCTCGACGACCAGCAGTGTCAGCCCCTTGCGCCGGTTCTCCGGGTCGGTCGACGTCCGGGCCACCACGACCACCAGGTCGGCCTGGATGCCGCCGGTGATGAAGGTCTTGGCTCCGTTGAGCACGTACTCGTCCCCGTCGCGGACCGCGCTGGTGCGCATGCCGGCCAGATCCGAACCCGTTCCCGGCTCGGTCATCGCGACCGCGGTCAGCAGGGTTCCCGCGGCCAGCCCCGGGAACCAGCGCTGCCGCTGCTCCTCATTCGCGTAGTGCAGGAAGTACGGCAGGATGACCTCGAGCTGGGTCCGCACCGTCGACAACGTCACCAACGCGCGGGCCGCCTCCTCCTGCAGCACCACGTTGTACCGGTAGTCGTCGATGCCGGCGCCGCCGTACTCCTCGGGGATCGCCATCCCGAGCATGCCGAGCTCACCCATCTGCTTGAAGACGTCACGCGGCATCCGGCCGCCCTTCTCCCACTCGGGATAGGCAGGGACGACTTCCTTTTCGATGAAATCGCGGGCCAGCGCGCGGAATGCCTCGTGATCCTCGGTGAACAGATTGCGTTGCACTACTTCTCCCTAGCGTCAGTCGATGAGCTCGACCAGCGTGGCGTTGGCGGTACCGCCGCCCTCACACATGGTCTGCAAGCCATAACGAATTCCGTTGTCACGCATGTGGTTGATCATCCGGGTCATCAGCACCGCACCCGACGCACCGAGCGGGTGCCCGAGCGCGATGGCGCCGCCCAGCGGGTTCAGTTTGGCTTCGTCGGCACCCGTCTCGGCCAGCCAGGCCAGCGGCACCGGGGCGAAGGCCTCGTTCACCTCGAACACGCCCACCTCGTCCAGAGCGACGCCGGCCTTGTGCAACACCTTCTCGGTGGCCGGGATCGGACCGGTGAGCATCAACACCGGATCGGCTCCGGTCACCACACCGGCCCGGTAGCGCACGATCGGTGAAAGGCCAAGCGCCAGAGCAGACTCGGCGGTCATCACCAGCAGGGCGGCGGCACCGTCGGAGATCTGCGACGAGTTGCCGGCATGGATCACGCCATCCTCGGCGAAGGCGGGCTTGAGGCCGGCCAGCTTCTCCACGGTGGTTCCTCGGCGTACGCCTTCGTCGGCGACCACCGGGTCGACGTGGTCGGCCGGATCCGGGAACACGGTGATCATCTGATTCTCGAAGGCGCCGCGATCCTGGGCAGCGGCGGCCCGCTCATGAGAGGCGACCGAGTACTCGTCGAGTCGGGTCCGGCTGAAACCCCACTTCTGCGCGATCATCTCGGCCGAGATTCCCTGGTTGAACGCGAAATCCTTGTACCGCTGAAACACCTTCGGCCCGTATGGGGTGCCGGTGGCCCGGGCGGCCCCGAGTGGGACCCGGCTCATCACCTCGACGCCGCCGGCGACCACCACGTCCTGCTGGCCCGACATGACGGCCTGAACCGCGAAATCGAGCGCCTGCTGACTCGAGCCACAGGCCCGGTTGACCGTGGTGCCCGGGATGTGTTCGGGCCAGCCCGCGGCCAGCACCGAGTACCGGCCGATGTTGCTGGATTGATCGCCCACCTGGGATACACAGCCCCAGACCACGTCGTCGACGATGTCGGGACTGATGCCCGCCCGCTCCACGAGTGCGTTGAGCACCAGAGCGGACAGGTCGGCGGCGTGGAATCCGGCCAGGCCGCCGTTGCGCTTGCCGACCGGGGTGCGGACGGCCTCGACGATGACGGTTTCGCGCATGGGGTTCTCCGGTTCTGTTGACTACGACTGCGGGTAGGCCGGGCCGACGGCGCCCTGCTCACGCAGCACGGCGATCTGCTCGGCGCTCAGGCCGATCCCTTCCAGGATGGCATCGGTGTGCTCGCCGAGTCCCGGCACTGCGCCCATGCCGAGCTCCATACCGCTGATCACCGGCGGCGGCAGCAACGCGGAGATCTCGCCGTTGGGGGTGCCGACCTGACGCCACCGATCGCGCGCCTGCAGGTGCGGATGTGCGATGACCTCGCTGGGTAGGTTGTACCGCGAATTGCCGATCCCGGCCTGATCGGCCGTTCGCTGGATGTCGTCCAGATCGCGCTGGGCACACCAGGATTCGATCGCCTTGTTGAGCTCGTCCCGGTGCGCACAGCGGTCGGAGTTCGTGGCGAACCGCGGGTCGTCCGCCAGATCGGGCCGTTCGATGATCTCGCGGGCCAGCCGCTGCCATTCCCGGTCGTTGGTGGTCCCCAGCACCACGGTCTGCCCGTCGCGGGTGTCGAACGCACCGTAGGGCGCCACCGCCGGCGAACTCATCCCCAGCGGGATCTGGTCGATCCCGGAGTGCTGGGTGTAGGTCAGCTGGTAACCCATGATGTCGGTCATGGTGTCGAACAGGCTGACCGCCACGCCGGGCGCGGCGCCGGTGTCGCCGTTACGTGCCCGGCCGAGCAGCAGCGCCATGATGGACAGTGCCGAATACAGACCGGTGGTGATATCGGCAACCGCCGCACCGGGTTTGGCCGGCATCCCGGCGTAGCCGGTCGACGCGCACGAACCCGACTCGGCCTGCACCAGCAGGTCGTAGGCGCGCTTGTGCGACAAGGGCCCACCCGGGCCGTATCCGTCGATCTCGACCGGGATCACCTGTGGATGGCGCACCTTGAGGTCCGCGGGTCCGAGACCCAGGCGCGCGGTGGCGCCGGGGGCGAGGTTGGACACGAATGCATCGGCGCCGTCGAGCAACCGGTGGAGCACCTCCATGCCCTCCGGCGACTTCAGATTGAGCGTGATCGATTTCTTGCCTCGGTTGGCCCACACGAAATGGGCCGCCTGGCCGAGCACGACGTCGTCGTAGTCGCGGGCGAAGTCGCCGCCCTTCGGGTTCTCGATCTTGATCACCCGGGCGCCGAAGTCCGCGAGCACCCGGGTGCACATCGGCGCGGACACTGCCTGCTCCATCGCGATGACGGTGATACCGGCCAGCGGCAAAGAGGATTCAGCCGCTGCGCTCGATGGCTCGCTCGTAAACTCGCTCACGCGTTCACATAACCATGCCGCCATCGACCGGGAGTACCTGCCCGGTGATGTACGACGCGGCGTCGGAGGCCATGAAGACGAAAGCGCCCGCGACCTCGTCTGCCTCGGCCCACCGCTTGAGCGGGATGCGGTTCATCATGTTGGCCGCGAACTTCTCGTTGGTCCGGATGGTCTCGGTCATCGGTGTCGCGGCCAGCGGGGCCAGGGCGTTGACCATGATGTTCTTGCCGGCCAGTTCACGGGCCAGCGATTTGGTGATGCCGATCAGGCCGGCCTTGGCCGCCGAATAGTTCACCTGCCCGAGCGTGCCCGTTATGCCGGCCGATGAGGTGACGTTGATGATGCGGCCGGTGCCGTCGGTGGGCATGTGCGGCAGCGCGGATTGCGTGACGTGGAAGGTCCCCATCACGTGGATGTCGAAGGTCAGCCGGAACGTCTCATCGGTCAGTTTCGGGAACATCGCCGGAGAAGTGACGCCGGCGTTGTTGACCACGATGTGCAGCTTGCCCTCGGTCAGGGCGGCGGCCTGCGCGGCGGCGGCCTCGGCAGCGGAGCGGTCGCTCACGTCCAGCGCCGCACTGTCGGCTTTCCCACCAGAGGTGTTGATCCGCTCGGCCACCGCGGCCGCGGCGTCACCGCTGATGTCGGTGACGAGCACCGACGCGCCGGCGGCGGCGAGCGCCTCGGATACCGCCGCCCCGATCCCGGCGCCGGCCCCGGTCACCAGCGCCGAACGTCCGGTGAGGTCGAAATAGGTCCTCATAGATCTGGATATCTCCTGGTTTGGGTTGATACTGCGCAGACGGCGCAAAACTGTGAGTGCGGATGTGCGTGGCCACAGGGTCAACGAGAAGTCAGTAGCTCTTGGGCAGGCCGAGAACGTTCGCACTGAGGAAGTTCAGGATCATCTCCTGGCTCACCGGCGCGATCTTCATCAGGCGGGACTCCCGGAAGAACCGGGAGATGTTGTATTCCTCGGAGTAGCCCATCCCGCCGTGGGTCTGCAGGGCGCGGTCGGCCGCGCCGAAACCGGCGTCGGCGCATAGGTATTTGGCCATATTGGCCTCACGACCGCACGGCTTGCCGTTGTCGTAGAGCCAGGTGGCCTTGCGCAGGATCAGCTCGGCGGCGTCCAGGCGCGCCAGCGAGTCGGCCAGCGGGAACTGGATCCCCTGGTTCATGCCGATCGGCCGGTCGAACACCACTCGTTCGTTGGCGTACTTGACCGCCCGGTCCAGAGCCACGCGGCCGATCCCGAGGGCCTCGGCCGCGATCAGCATCCGTTCCGGGTTGAGCCCGTGCAGGATGTACTTGAAGCCCTTGCCCTCCTCGCCGATCAGGTGCTCGGCCGGCACTCGCAGGTCGTCGATGAACAACTCGTTGGAGCTCACCGCATTCCGGCCCATCTTGTTGATGGGCCGGATCTCGACGTGGTCGCGGTCGAGGTCGGTCAGGAACAGCGACAATCCGTCGGTCGGCTTGCCTCCGCGTTTCTCCACGTCCTCGCGGGACTCGGTGCGGGTGAGCAGCAGGATCTTCTCGGACTCAAGCGCTTTCGAAATCCACACCTTGCGACCATTGACGACGTAGGAGTCGCCGTCGCGCTTGGCGAAGGTGGTGATGCGCGAGGTGTCCAGGCCGGCACCGGGTTCGGTGACGCCGAAGCACACATGCAGATCCCCGTTGACGATGCGCGGCAGGGTCTCCTTCTTCATCTCCTCGGAACCGAACACCACCACCGGTTGCATCCCGAAGATCGACATGTGGATCGCACTGGCGGCGTTCATGGCTCCGCCGGACCGGGCCACCTCCTCGGCCAGGATGGTGGCCTCGGTGATGCCCAGACCGTGCCCGCCGTACTCCTCCGGGATGGTCATTCCCAACCAGCCCCCGCCCGCGATGGCGTCGTAGAACTCCTGCGGGAACTCGTGGGCCTGGTCCTTGGTCATCCAATAGTGGTCGTCGAACTTGCCCGCCAGCTCCGCAACGGAGTTGCGGATCAGCTGCTGGTCCTCGGTCAGCTCGAAGTTCATACCGCCCGACACGTCTGGTGTTCTCCTATTTATCTCGGCCGTCCCGGCGTTCAGTCGCGTGCGCCGGCAACGGCTTTGGCGTTGGCCTGGAAGTCGGCGAAGGTGGTGCCGGTCTTCTCCTTGTGGCTCAACGCGCGGATGGATACGTCATGGCCCTCGGCGGCCTTTCGTAGTGCGCCGACGGTCGCCTGGTCCTTGGGGACATGGACGAACGGGTCGAAGTGGTAGAGCCGCATGGCGTTCTCATGGGTGATCTTGTTGATCTCTTCGTCTGGGACGTCGTAGGTTTCGAACACCGCGCTCAGTTCCTCGGGGGCGCCGGGCCACATCGAGTCGCTGTGCGGATAGTCCATCTCCCAACAGATGTTGTCCACGCCGATCTCGTGGCGGTTCTTCACCCCGACCGGGTCGGAGATGAAGCAGGTCATGAAGTGCTCCCGGAACACCTCCGACGGCAGCTTGTCGCCGAAGTCCTGATGGGTCCAGGTCGAGTGCATGTCGTAGGTGCGGTCGACCCGATCCAGGAAGTACGGAATCCACCCGGTGCCACCCTCGGACAGCGCGATCTTGAGGTCCGGGTAGGCCTTGATCGGTGCCGACCACAACAGGTCTGCCGCAGCCTGGACGATGTTCATCGGCTGCAGCGTGATCATCACGTCCATCGGCGCATCCGGGGCGGTGATCGCCAACTTACCCGACGACCCGATGTGCACGTTCATCACCGTGTCGGTGTCAACCAGGGCTTCCCACAACGGCTTCCAGTACTCCAAATCATGGAAGGACGGATAACCCAACGTCGACGGGTTCTCGGTGAAGGTCAGCGAGTGCACACCCTTCTTCGAGACCCGTCGCACCTCGTCGGCACACAACTGGGGATTCCAGATCGCCGGGATCGCCATCGGGATGAACCGCCCCGGGTTCGACCCGCACCATTCGTCGATGTGCCAGTCGTTGTAGGCCTGCACCAGGGCCAACGAGAACTCGTCGTCGTCCGTGGCGAACAGCCGCGCGGCGAAACCGGGGAACGACGGGAAGTTCATGGTCGCCAGCACACCGCCGGCGTTCATGTCCTTGACCCGCTCGTTGGGGTCATAGCAGCCCTTACGAATCTCATCGAGACCCTGGGGCTCCAGGCCGTACTCCTCCTTCGGCCGGCCGGCCACCGCGTTGAGAGCCACGTTCGGGATCACCGTGTCGCGGAACTGCCAGGTGTCACTGCCATCGGGGTTGTGCACCAGCCGCGGCGCCTCGTCGCGGTACTTGGCCGGCAGATGATTCCGGAACATGTCCGGCGGTTCGATGATGTGGTCGTCGACGCTGATCAAGATCATGTCGTCTTTGTGCATGCCTCGCTCCGTTCCGTCCGCCGTCACATTGGTTCTCTATGCGAGAAAACTAGCTTCTCGTTTCGAGAGAATCAATGTCTGTGGCGGCTGACGAGCAGATTTAGCCAGGTCACAGGACGAACTGCCGCGTGCTTGTTGACCATCGACGCAAAAGATGGAAATCTCTTAGTCGGAAATGAGAACCCGATTCTCGCAACCGAGAGTCACAGCTGGGTCATCGAGAGGAGAACCGCCCCGTGCGCTTGGCCCCTTTGCCCGCCGAGGAGTGGGACGACGACGTGCGACGTGCACTGTCGGTCATGCTTCCGGAGGAGCGGCTCAATCCCGAGGGTGCGGGGACCGCACTTTCCACACTCGCCCGTCACCCCGCGCTGACCAAGGCGTTCCTCCGGTTCAGCAATCATCTGCTGTTCCGCTCGACCCTGGACGCGCAGATGCGCGAGCTGGCCATCCTGCGGATCGCCCATCGCAGGCAATGCGAATACGAGTGGACCCACCACGCATTCATCGGCAAGGCCGAAGGACTCACCGATGAGCAGATCGCCAGCAGCACCAGCGGCGAAGGCACCACTCCCCTCGATCAGCACGTGATCAACGCTGTGGACGAACTCGACGGGGAGTCGCGGATATCGGACGCCACCTGGGCCGCCCTGAGCGAGCACCTCTCCGAACAGCAGCGGATGGACCTGGTCTTCACGATCGGCGGCTATGGCCTGATGGCCATGGCTTACAACACCTTTGGAATCGCGCCGGAATCCGGCCACTGAGCCCGAACAAGGCTTGAGAGAGAAAGTAGGTAGATGATGGCGTTCTTCCCGAAGCCGGCGGTCGGCAGCTGGACCGAAAACTGGCCCGAACTCGGCACCGCACCAGTCAATTACGAGGATTCGATCGACCCCGAACACTGGAAGCTGGAGCAGCAAGCCATCTTCCGCAAGACCTGGCTGCAGATGGGCCGGGTGGAGCTGATTCCCAAGAAAGGCAGCTACATCACCCGTGAGCTGCCGTCGGTCGGCCCGGGCACGTCCATCGTCATCGTCAACGACGGCGAACGGATCCGGGCGTTCTACAACCTGTGCCGCCACCGCGGCAACAAGCTGGTGTGGAACGACTACCCCGGCGAGGAGGTGTCCGGCAGCTGCCGCCAGTTCGTCTGCAAGTACCACGCCTGGCGCTACAACCTCAAGGGCGACCTGACCTTCATCCAGCAGGAGCAGGAGTTCTTCGACGTCGACAAGGCCGACTACCCACTCAAGCCAGTGCGCTGCGAGGTGTGGGAAGGCTTCATCTTCGTCAACTTCGACGACGACGCGGTATCGCTCGAGGAGTACCTTGGCGAATTCGCCGAGGGCCTCAAGGGTTATCCGTTCCACGAGATGACCGAGCACTACAGCTACCGTTCGGAGATCAAAGCCAACTGGAAGCTGTTCATCGACGCGTTCGTCGAGTTCTACCACGCGCCGATCCTGCACATGAAGCAGGCGGAGAAGGAGGAAGCCGAGAAGCTGGCCAAGTTCGGCTTCGAGGCGCTGCACTACGACATCAAGGGCGATCACTCGATGATCTCGTCCTGGGGCGGCATGAGCCCGCCGAAGGACCTGAAGATGGTCAAGCCCATCGAGCGCATCCTGCACAGTGGCCTCTTCGGGCCATGGGATCGACCTGACATCAAGGGCATCCTGCCCGACGAACTGCCACCGGCGATCAATCCCGGCCGGCACTCGACATGGGGCCAGGACTCTTTCGAGTTCTTCCCGAACTTCACTCTCCTGTTCTGGGTCCCGGGCTGGTATCTGACCTACAACTACTGGCCAACCGGCGTGGACAGCCATATCTTCGAGGCCGATCTGTACTTCGTGCCGCCGAAGAACCTGCGCGAGCGGCTCTCGCAGGAGCTGGCCGCGGTGACGTTCAAGGAGTACGCGTTCCAGGACGCCAACACGCTGGAAGCCACCCAGACCCAGATCGGCACCCGCGCCGTACTCGACTTCCCGCTGTGCGACCAAGAAATTCTCCTGCGCCACCTGCACCACACCGCCCACAAGTACGTGGACCGGTACAAGGAGGCCAAGGCAAACGGCAACGGTTCGACCAACGGCAAGCACGCCGGAGCTGACAAGAAGGATGAAGTCAATGTCTAAGCTGCCCGAGGAATTCGCCGACCTGGAGCGGTTCAGCGATTGGTGCCTGCCCACCGAAGAGGAGCGCTATCAGAAGCGTCTCAACTCGACGATGGATGAGATGCAGGAGCTTTACGACGCCGGCATGGCCCGGCTCGAGGACATCATGGTCTACGTCGACGCACGCTTCCCACTGGCGAGCATGCCAGATGACGCCAAAGCCCTTGTGCACCTTGGACAGTCGATCGTCCAGGTGAGTTTCCCCGTCGAGGTGTGGAAGCAGCCGCGGGTGCTCGACAGCGGTGCGGCCTACATCAATCTCATCAAGGAGCCGGTGGTTTAGTCGTGCTGACCCTCAAAGCCGCGGGTCTTGTCGACGTCGATGCCGGGACGATCATTCGTCCCGGCATTGTCCGTGTCGACGGAGACCGGATTGTCGCCGTCGGAGACGCCAAATCAGACCCAGCCATCGATCCCGATGACGAGGTGATCGATCTCGGCGACTCGATCCTGCTGCCTGGCCTGATGGACATGGAAGTCAACCTGCTGATGGGTGGCCGGGGCGAGAACCCGGGCCTGTCCCAGGTGCAGGACGATCCCCCGACCCGCGTGCTGCGTGCGGTGGGCAATGCCCGCCGCACCCTGCGCGCCGGGTTCACCACGGTGCGCAATCTCGGGCTGTTCGTCAAGACCGGCGGCTACCTGCTCGACGTCGCCCTCGGCAAGGCCATCGATGCCGGCTGGATCGACGGTCCGCGCATCATCCCCGCCGGGCACGCCATCACCCCCACCGGCGGGCACCTCGACCCCACGATGTTCGCGGCATTCATGCCGGGCGTGCTGGAGCTGACCATCGAAGAGGGCATCGCCAACGGAGTCGACGAGATCCGCAAGGCGGTGCGCTACCAGATCAAACACGGCGCTCAGCTGATCAAGGTCTGCTGTTCGGGCGGCGTCATGTCGCTGACGGGTGAGGCCGGGGCACAACACTATTCGGACGAGGAGCTGCGCGTCATCGTCGACGAGGCACACCGGCGCGGCCTTCGGGTGGCCGCGCACACCCACGGCGCCGAGGCCGTCAAGCATGCCGTGGACTGCGGCATCGACTGCATCGAGCACGGCTTCCTGATGGACGACGAGGCCATCCAGATGCTCGTCGACAACGACCGCTTCCTGGTCACCACCCGCCGCCTGGCCCAGGCCATGGACGTTTCGAAGGCACCGAAGGTGCTGCAGGACAAGGCTGCCGAGATGTTCCCGAAAGCCGAGACCTCGATCAAGGCCGCCTATGAGGCAGGGGTGAAGATCGCGGTCGGCACCGATGCACCAGCCATCCCGCATGGCAAGAACGCCGACGAGCTCGTCACCCTCGTGGAATGGGGCATGCCGCCGGCCGCGGTGCTGCGCTCGGCCACCACCATCGCCGCCGATCTGATCAACGTCACCGACCGGGGCCGGCTGGCAGAAGGGCTGCTCGCCGACATCATCGCGGTGCCAGGTAACCCACTCGAGGACATCAGCGTTACACAGCATGTCGATTTTGTAATGAAAGGCGGTAAGGTCTTCCGCAATGAGCACATCAACTGATTCCCCGACACGGACCGAGGATCTGATCGAGATCCAGCAGGTGCTCGCCAAATACGCGGTGACCATCACCCAGGGCGACATCGACGGTCTGATCAGTGTTTTCACCCCTGACGGCACGTACAGCGCATTCGGCGAGACCTACACGCTCAATCGGTTCCCGGTACTGGTCGACGCCGCACCCAAGGGCCTGTTCATGACCGGCACCGCCCTGATCGACCTCGTCGAAGGGGCCGATACCGCGTCCGGTACGCAGCCGCTGTGCTTCATCGAACACTCCAAGCACGACATGCGCATCGGCTACTACCGCGACACCTACGAGCGGACCGCCGAGGGCTGGCGATTGAAGACCCGCGCGATGACCTTCATCCGGCGCAGTGGCGATCACGACCACGGCCGGCCACATGCGATCGGCAGGCCGGAAGCCGGATGACGACCGATCTGTTCGAACCCGCGACTTTCCGCACGGCGCTGCAGGACTGGCTGGCCGAGAATGACCTGACACCGCCCGAGGACCATTCGCTTTCAGGTCACATGCGCCAGTTCGCCCGCGTGCAGAAGGCACTGTACGACGGCGGCTGGAGCCGCTATGGCTGGCCCGAGCATGCCGGCGGGCTGGGAGGTCCGGAGATGCTGCGCGCCATCGTCGGCGAGGAGGTCGTGGGCCGCAGGCTGGCCGAACCCGGCCCGTACTCGATGCTGGAAGTGCTGGCACCGACGATGATCGACTACGCGCCCAAGGAACTGGCCGCCGAGATGGTGCCGAAACTGCTCTCCGGCGAAGAACAGTGGTGCCAGGGATTCTCCGAACCCGGCTCGGGCAGCGATCTGGCGTCGCTGACCACGCGCGCCGTCCAGCGCGGCGACAAATGGGTCATCAACGGCCAGAAGGTCTGGACCAGCTTCGCGCAGTTCTCACACCGGTGCATCCTGCTGACCCGCACCGGCGACGCGGACACCCCCAACCACCAGGCGATCACCGCGTTCTTCGTCGACACCGACTCCCCCGGTATCACCGTCCGGCCGCTGCGCACCATGCATGACGTCGACGAGTTCTGCGAGGTGTACTTCGACGACGTCGAAGTCGATGCGAGCCGGATGCTCGGCAAGCCCGGCGACGGCTGGCAGTTGGCGATGGATCTGCTGCCCTACGAGCGCTCGACCTGTTTCTGGCAGCGCATCGCCTACCTGTACTCACGGTTCGACGCCCTCGTCGAAGCGGTGAAACGGCAAGGGCAGGTGGTGGATCCGGACCTCGGCGAGGTCTACCTGGCGCTCCACACCTTGCGCTGCCGTTCGGCCGCAACACAACACCGGCTGGCCGAGGGCCACAAACTCGGGCCGGACACCTCGATCGACAAGGTGCTGTTGGCCAGTGCCGAACAGCTGCTCTACGACACCGCACGCAATCTGATGCCCGGGGTGATCGAGCTCGAGGACTCCGAATGGCGCACCGAATACCTGTATTCGCGCGCGTCGACCATCTACGGCGGCACCGCCGAAGTGCAGCGCAACATCATCGCGCGCCGGCTGCTGGATCTCGGGAAGGAGTGAAAGCGTGACAGATTTGGATACCGAATCACTCGGCTTGCTCGAAGACACGCTCCGCAAGACCATGCTGTCGGCCTCGGGCGCCAAGCTGGATGCTGCACTGGCCGACCTCGGCTGGCACGAGATGCTGTCCGACATGCCAGAGGTCGCCATGCCGCTGGTATTCCGGCTGCTGGGTGAAACAGGGTCGCACGCCTCAGTTCTCAACGATGTGTTGCTTGAGACCATCGGTGGCCTTCCCGGCGGTACCCCACCGATGCCCTATGCCGGTGGCGCCTGGGTGGTGTGGGAGCGCGCAGAGAACGCGGACAACCCGACGATGGGTGGACTGCCGCTGAAGCAGGTGCCCGACGGTCAGTTGCTCCGGATATCCGAAGCCCGGCGCGCCCTGGGCTGGTGGCTGGTGGGCTCGGCCCGCGCCATGCTGGCCCTGGCCCGGCAGCACGCACTGGATCGCGTCCAGTTCGGCAAGCCGATCTCGTCCTTCCAAGCCGTGCGGCATCGGCTGGCCGAGACTCTGGTCGCGATCGAAGGTGCCGAGGCCACGCTGAACCTGCCCAACGCCGACAATGTCGACCTGAACTCGCTGCTGGCCAAGGCGGCTGCCGGCAAGGCCGCCCTGACCGCGGCCAAGCACTGCCAGCAGGTGCTCGGCGGCATCGGTTTCACCGCTGAGCACGAGCTGCACCACCACGTGAAGCGTGTTCTGGTGCTTGACGGATTGCTCGGCAGTTCAAGGGAACTCACCCGCAAAGGCGGCGCCGGTCTGCGCGCCCGCGGGACGGTGCCGCGGCTGGCCCAGCTGTAGCGTTCACCTGCCGAGCAGACGCGAAACCCCCTAATTTCGGCGAAAATTGGGGGTTTTGCGTCTGCTCGCGCTATTCAATGACAGGTTCGGCGAAGACTGTGGCCGTCGAGCGGCCTCGCAGTACCGTCGAACCGCGCACCACCCAGTGCCGTCCCTCGTCGGCGTCGGCGTGGGCCAGCGCGCTGCCCGAACACAGCACGGTCGATTCACGGTCCTTGGCGTGGTCGGCCAGCCGGGCCGCTTCGTTCACCGCGTCACCGATCACGGTGTATTCGTAGCGGTTCTCGGCACCGATGTTGCCCGCGAACACCGACCCACACGAAATGCCCACGCCGAACTCGACATCCGGCAGTCGATGCAGCCGCGGTACCAGGGCCCGCGCGGTCGCCATCGCCGAGGAGGCCGGATTGTCCAGCCGCAGCGGTGCACCGAACACGGCCAGTACGGCGTCGCCCTCGAACTTGTTGATCAGGCCGTGGTTCCGCTCGACGGTTTCCACCACGATCTTGAAGAACCCGTTCAGCAGCTGCGCCACCTCTTGCGGCGGCCGGGACGCACCCAACGCGGTCGAACCCACCAGGTCGACGTAGAGGACCGCGGCGTCACGAACGTCACCGGACACCGCACCGCCCTGTTGCAGGGCATGGCGGGCCACGTCGACCCCGACGTAGCGGCCGAACAGGTCCCGCAACCGGTTCCGTTCGGCGACCCCGGCCACCATTCGGTTGAAACCGTATTGGAGACGGCCGATCTCGGATGACTCGTAGACCTTGACCGAGACACCGGACCACCCTCGCTCGACCGCTTTCATGGCCAGCACGACCTCGCCGACCGGGTCGGACACCGACCGCGCCACCAGCACCATCGACCGCAGTCCGAAGACCAGCGAGATGACGGCCACCACCAGCACCGCGGCCTCGACAGGCGCCGTCTTCTGCACGAACCAGCCGTTGGAGCGTGCGAGCACGATCAACGCGATCCCGAGCATGGGCAGCCCACTGAACAGCGTCCAGATGGTGATCAGCCGGGCCAGGACGCCGGGCATCCTGACGATGACAGCCGAGGAGGAGGTCAGCGACGCGGCGACGATGGGTCGCAACATCCGTTGGGTGACCAGGAATCCCATGCACGCGGCGGCCACGCCGCCGGACAGGATCGCACCGCCCATCACATAGGCGACGCCTCCCCCGGCGTCGAGGTTCAGCAGCGTGTACACGAGCGCGCTCACGGCCCAGGTGGTGAATTGGATGATGGTCTGTCGCGGCGCGATACGCATGGCCGCGCGCTGCTGTTGTGGCGTCGGATTCTCGCCCGCGGCGAACCATTTGAACGTCGGATGGACGTTGACCCAACCAACGACGGTATCGACGATCGCGGCTGCGACCATCAGTGCGATCAGAGCGACAAGGTTCGCCTGGGTCAACAACTCCCGCGCATCACCGACCGTATTGCGGCTCAGCGCCAGCACCACGAGCGTCACCGCGGCGGCCGCGGTGGTCTGCGCGTAGATCTGCCTCGCCGCGTAACTCACACTGAGCCGGACTGCCCCCATCTTCAGAGGCCCACGCCTACTTGATGTTCTGCTTCATCCCGTCGATATCCATCAGCACCGGCCATCCGCTGACGCTAAGCGCATTGCCGTGCCCGGTCTGGTGAATGTCGAAGACCGATTGAATCGCGGCGTAGAAACCCTGTACGTCGAGAGTCTGATTGACGGCGCGCTTGGCCTGGCGGAGCGCGAACGCCGGCATCTTCGCGATCTGCGCGGCCAGCTCCGCGGTCTGTGCGTCGAGCTCATCGCGCGGCACCACCCGGTTGACCATGCCGGTGCGCTCGGCTTCCTCCGCGGTCAGGGCCCGGCCGGTGAACAGGATCTCCTTGGCCTTGCGCGCGCCGAGTTCCCAGGTGTGACCGTGGTACTCGACACCGCCGATCCCCATCAGGGCCACCGGATCGGAGAAGAGCGCGTCGTCGGCGGCCAGGATCAGGTCGCACGGCCAGCAGAGCAACAGACCGCCGGAGATGCAGCGGCCCTGGACGGCGGCGATCGACGGCTTGGGCACATTGCGCCAGCGCAGCGTGTACTCCAGATAGCGCCGCGACTCGTGCTCGATCAGGAATTCCAGCGTGATCTTGTCGGGTACCGGTCCCCCACCGCGCAGGTCGTGCCCCGCGGAAAAGTGCTTGCCGTTGGCCCGCAACACGATCACCTTCACGTCGCGGTCATCGGCGGCTCTGGTCCACGCGGCATCGAGCTCATCGAGCAATTCCGGGTTCTGTGCGTTCGCGGCCTCCGGCCGGTTCAGCGTGATCGTGGCGATCGAATCGGTGGCGTCGTAGTCGATGTACACGTGTTTCCTTTGCTCACAGCCGACTCTCGGCAGCCGCCGTCGCGACATGGCCGCCGTCGAAACAAGTGGCGCCACACGGACGCTGTTTGGTGCGAAACCCTTCTTCTGAAAGGACTTCTATAATTCCCCTCATGAGAATACTATTCTCATAGCACGAAAGTTACAATCTCCGACACGTTGGCCGCGAGGGGGTCTGGCAGCACAATGGCAAGGCGTTCTCCGGTACAGTCAGTTCATGTTCTCCCCACTCGACAAGCGTCGGAGCGGCCAGTGACTACCGCTGGCGAAGAACCGGCCTGGAAGCAACGAGCTGTCGAGCGGTCGATCAAAACCGCCAAGCTGCGCGCCGCGCAACGCGTGCAGCGGTTCCTGGATGCCGCCCAGGCGATCATCATCGAGAAGGGCAGCACCGACTTCACGGTCCAGGAGGTCGTGGACCGCTCCCGGCAGTCGCTGCGGAGCTTCTACCTGCAGTTCGACGGTAAGCACGAGCTCCTGCTGGCCCTGTTCGAGGATGCCCTGAGCCGCTCGGCCGATCAGATTCGCGCCGCCACTTCCACGCAGGGTGAGCCGATCGAACGGCTCAAGGTCGCGATCCAGCTGCTCTTCGAATCGTCCCGGCCCGATCCGGCCGCCAAGCGTCCACTGTTCACCGACTTCGCGCCCCGCTTGCTGGTGTCGCACCCATCGGAGGTCAAGGTCGCGCACGCACCGCTGCTCGCCCTGCTCACCGAGCTGATGGAAGAAGCCTCCGAGGCAGGCCAGTTGCGTGCCGGGATCAACCCTCGGCGCATGGCCGCGATGACGATGCAGACGGTGATGTTCGTCGCACAGTCCAGCGGGGGCACCGACGACGCGTCGGTCCACCCGATCACGGCCGACGAGGTCTGGGATTTCTGCGCCAACGGATTCGCCGCCAGCTAGCTGAGAATTTCCTTCTCGCAGGATCAGAACCCTCCTTGCCCCGAGGCGCGGGTCCGATCTCCGGAGTCGCCGCGATCCGGTCGCACAGTGGGCAACGTGCACCGAGGGAATCCGCGCGCCGGGACCGATCAACGCGCATCCGCATCACCATCCGGCCGCTGTTCATGTCTTCGGATCCGGATCCTTGGATGCCGCAGCGGCGAACTGCGCGAACTGAACCACATCGGTCGTCCGACCGGGCGCGGACCGCCCCGGAGCCCGGGCCGGCAGCGAATGGCGGGGTTTCCCCTGGCTACACCGCGAGTCGGGCGCTCCGGCGGTGCACCGCGACACCGGGCACCGACGCGCTCCCTGAACCTGTCCCAGATCGCACGCACGAGACCAGTGGAGAACTCGATTCTCTTCTGTCGAGAGTTTCAATTGCCCGAAACGCATCTGCCGTTGACACGGCGGGTGACCCGGTGACAGAGTGCTGAGCAGCTGCACAGAATTTCGCGAACACGTAGCTCAACAGAACTGGGGTAAGCAATGACTGGACGGGTGGAAGGGAAGGTCGCGTTCGTCACCGGCGCGGCCCGTGGCCAGGGCCGGAGCCACGCGGTGCGGCTGGCGCAGGAGGGCGCCGACATCATCGCGATCGACATCTGCGGACCGATCCGGCCCGGCGTGGAGACCGCCATCCCGGCCTCCACCTCCGACGACCTGGCGGAGACCGCGAACCTGATCAAAGGACTCAACCGCCGCGTGGTCACCGCCGAGGTCGACGTGCGCGACGCCGACGCGATCAAGGCCGCCGTGGACAGCGGTGTCGAACAGCTCGGGCGACTCGACATCATCGTGGCCAACGCCGGTATCGGCAACGGTGGCGACGTGCTGCACGAGACCAGCCAGCTCGATTGGGACGAGATGATCGACATCAACCTGTCGGGTGTCTGGAAGTCGGTCAAAGCCGGCGTGCCACATCTGATCGCAGGCGGTCGCGGCGGGTCGATCATCCTCACCAGCTCGGTCGGCGGGCTCAAGGCCTACCCGCACTGCGGCAATTATGTCGCAGCCAAACACGGCGTCGTCGGCCTGATGCGCGGCTTCGCCGTGGAGCTCGGGCAACACAACATCCGTTGCAACAGCGTGCATCCCACGCATGTGGCGACTCCGATGCTGCACAACGACGGCACCTTCAAGATGTTCCGGCCCGACCTCGAAAACCCGGGCCCCGACGACATGGCGCCGATCTGCCAGCTGTTCCACACCCTACCCATCCCGTGGGTCGAAGCCGTGGACATCAGCAACGCCGTGCTGTTCCTGGCCTCGGACGAGGCCCGCTACGTCACCGGAGTGACACTGCCGGTCGATGCGGGAAGCTGCCTCAAGTAGGTCCGGAACCCTAGCCCGGGCCGAGTGTTGCGGCACCGGTCTGCGGGTGGCGGTACCAGCCACCCGCAGCCCGAGTGCCGCCATCGACGTGGATCGTCTGCCCGGTGATGTAGCCGGACAAACTGGAAGCCAGAAAGACTGCCGTCCCGGCGATTTCGTCGACGTGGCCGGCCCGGCCCAGCGGGATCGACTCAGCGACACCGGAGGGCGGACCGTCCGGTGACAGCGCCAGGAGTCCCTCGGTGAGGGTCAGATCGGGCGCGATCGCGTTGACCCGGATGTGGTGGGGCGCAAGCTCGAACGATGCGGTCTGGGTGTAGTTGATGACGCCGGCCTTCGCCGCCGCGTAGGCGGCATAGCCGGGGGCGGCGCGCACGCCCTCGATCGACGTGAGATTGATGACGCTGCCGGGTAATTCGTCGGCGACCAGCCGGCGGGCCACCCGCTGGGTGCACAACAACACATGACGCAGGTTGCTCTTGTACAGCGCATCCCAACCGTTCTCGCTCGTTTCCAGGAGCGGTGACGAGAACACTCCCCCGGCATTGTTGACCAGGATGCGCACCGGGCCCAGCTCGGCGGCGGTCTGCGCCAGCGCCGCATCCACCTGTTCGGCGTCGCGCACATCGACGACGATGCCCAGTGCACCGATCGATTCGGCCGATTCTGCACAGCTCTGCTCGTTGCGCTCCCAGATCGCCACCGAAGCGCCGAAGGCCGCCAGACCGGCAGCGATGCCCCGGCCGATACCGGTGCCGCCGCCGGTGACAACCGCCACCTGTCCGGTGAGCAGAATGTCAGAAGGATTGATAGCCATGGTCATTCAGGCTAATGGTGCGACGTGCGATGAGGCTAGATGCAGCGCTGGGTGATCGGAGACGAAACAGGGCTCGAATTTCCCGCTGATCCGGATACCCTCCGGACCGCCGGACCGGACTTCTTGACCACGGCCCTGCGCACCTTCGGTGTGCTCCCGCAACACAATCGGATCACAGCGATCACCCGGTTCGAGGAGTGTGGTGGCGGTAGCACCGGGCGCAAGGCCCTGCTGGATGTGGATTATGCGCAGCCAGACGATCGGTTGCCCACGGAACTGTTCGTCAAGTTCTCCCGCGACTTCGACAATCCCCGCCGCGACCGGGGCAAGTCGCAGATGGAACTTGAGGTGGCTTTCGGCGCGCTGTCGGCCGTCACCACCCTACCCGTCGCCGTACCGGTGTGCGTCTTCGCCGACTATCACCACGCATCGTGCACGGGAATGCTACTGACCGAACGGGTCCCGTTCGGCGCCGCCGGCGGGGCAGGCAATCCCACCAGAGCGGGCATTGAGCCGCACTACGACAAGTGCCTCGACTATCGGATTCCCGATCAACTCGGGCACTACCGCGCGCTGCTCGCCTCGGTCGCAAGACTGGCCGGCGCCCACCGGGCCGGCTCACTGCCCGACACGGTGACCGAGCGATTCCGTTACGACGCCGCCACAGTGACTGTAGGCAGCCGGACGCACCGCTCCTCCGACGAACTCACCGCGCAGGTTCACCGGCTGATCGCATTCGCCGCCCGCCACCCCGCGCTGCTCCCGCCGAGCGTCGGCCACCCCACGTTCACCGCCCGCATGCTCGCCGATGTGGGCCGGATCGCCGCGGCCGAGGACGCCATCATGGCCTGGCTGCACACCACCGACGACCACGTGGCACTGTGCCACTGGAACGCCAACGTCGACAATGCCTGGTTCTGGACAGAGTCGGACGGGACGTTGCACTGCGGGTTGATGGACTGGGGCTGCGTCAGTGTGATGAATGTCGCGATGGCACTGTGGGGTTCGCTGTGCAGCGCCGAAACGGAGATCTGGGAGCAACACCTGGACGGGCTGCTGACCCACTTCGCCGCCGAGTTCCACACCGCCGGGGGTCCGGTCCTGGACATCGCGCGGCTGCGCACTCAACTCCTGCTCTACGCCGCGGTGATGAGAGTGACCTGGTTGCTCGACGCTCGGGCCTACCTGGAAGCCGTCCTACCCGACCAGAAGATCGACCGGTTCGACCCGCGGATCGCCGACAAGGAGCCGGTGCGAGCTCCCCTGCTGATGCTGAACAACGTCCTGCACCTGTGGAACACCGAGGATTTCGGTGCCCTGCTGGACGCGTTCATGCGAGATTGATCCCGGGTCAGCGCGCCGCCTTGCGCCGGCCGCCGACCCCGGGCTCCGTCCCGATCACGCCGTCCTCGGACAGCCCGGCGATCTCGTCGTCGGACAACCCCAATCCGGCCAGCAGTTCGTGATTGTGCTCGCCGAGCAGCGGTGCGGCCTGCCGGTGCAGCGCGCGCGGCCCATTGGCCAGTGCGACGGGCAGGGTGCTGTGTGGGGCCACGCTGTTGACCGGGTGCCCGACATGTTCGAAGAACCGCCGGAACCGCAGCGGCGGTAGCTCGAGCTGACGGTGCGGCTGCATCACCTTGGCCACTGGAACACCGGCAGGCCAGAGGGTTTCGACGATCTCATCACCGGTGCGCGGCAGACACCAGGCCGCAAGCTCCTCGTCGATCAGGTCGTGGCGCGCTCGTCGTCCTTCGGCGGAATCCAGCGCTGGATCCGCCGCCCAGTCCGGCTGTCCGATCGCCGTTCGCAGCGCGGCCCACTGGGCGTCGGTGCTGACCGCGATCGCCACCCAGCTGTCTTCGCGGCCGAACTCGTCGATCTCGGCGCTCCGGTAGATGTTCTGCGGCGCCGCGGCCGGACCGCGGTTGCCGTCGCGCTGCAGTAGCACACCGTAGGCCGAATGCTCGATGACCTGTTCGGCGGCGACGTTGAGCGCCGCGTCGACCATCGCGGCCTCCACGAGCACGCCCTTCCCGGTGCGGCGGCGGTGCTCCAGAGCCAGCATCAATCCCGACAGCGCGTGAATCCCGGCGTTGGGGTCACCGATCGAATACGGTTCGAACGGAGTGCGATCCGGGTAGCCGGTGAGCCAGCTCAAACCGGAAGCGTCCTCGATGATGTAGGCGAACGCCGGGTTGTCCCGCCACGGCCCGTCCAGCCCGAACCCGGGCATGCGGACCATGATGATGTCCTCGCGCAGCTCCCGCAGCGACTCGAAATCGAGACCGATCTGTTCGATCACCCTGGGGGTGAAGTTCTCCACCACCACGTCGCAGGTGGCGATCAACCGGCGCAACAGGTCGCGGCCCTGCTCGGTCTGGAAATCCAGGGTCAGGCTCTTCTTGTTCGTGTTGAGCGCACTGAAGATCGGTGAACGCTCCCACCACTGCTCCACGGTGGCCGGAATGCCGGCGATCAACCGGGTACCGTCCGGGCGCGGGGTCGATTCGAGGTGGATCACCTCGGCACCGAGCATGCCCAGCGGATGCGTGCACGACGGGCCGGCCCAGAACGTCGTCATGTCGAGCACGCGTAGCCCGCTGAACGGCAGCCGATCCCCGCCTGGCACACCGGCCGGTACCTCGCGTGGGGTCAGCTCCGCTGCCCTGATCTCCTCGGTGTGCTCACCGAGCCGAGGTGCCGGCGCCGGCTCGCGCAGCGTCACGCCGGACAGCCGGTACGGCGCCGCCGGCTGGGTGAACCCATACTGCGGGTTACGGATGAACGCCTGCCGCTCCACGAAATGGTCCATGGCGGTGACATTCTCACCGTTGCCCACCGGTGAGTTCGGGATCCGGAAGGCCGACGCAAGGTCTCGCACGTCGTCCACGTTCTGGTCGCGCAGCCAGCGATACAACTCCTCAGCGTGCAGGTTGGCCTGCTCGGTGATCGTGAGTTCCGAGGTCTCGTCGATCCACTCGTCGTGGCCCGACATCGCACACAGGTCCCACCACTGCTGGGCGGTGCCGCAACCGAGTGCCACCAGGCCGTCGGCGGCCTCTGCCACCCCGGGCACCGTCGGCCTGCGCTCGGTGCGCCATGGCCGGCCCAGCATTTCGAAGTAGGTCACCGGGTAGTACGTCAGACTCAGGATCTGCGCCTCCAGCTCGGAAAGATCGATCAGGTCTCCATGACCGTCACGCATCGCTCGGAACCGAAACGCCAGCGTCATCGCCGCCGCATACGCACCGGCCAGCCACTCGCCCACCTGGCCGCCGATGGACACCGGAGCCCGATCCTGCACACCGCGACCGATGCCGATCGTTCCGCCCGACCACGCCTGCAGCGTGAACTCGGTGGCGGCACGGTCGCTCCACGGCCCGTCCAAGCCGAACGGTGTGATCGTGGTGACGATCAGATGCGGATGCCGCCGGAAGAGATCTTCGGGTGCGATCGACTGGGCGACAGCCGATTCCGGAGACCAGATCACCGCATCGGCGGCCGCCACCAGCCGGTCCAGCAGTTCGGGGTCGTCGGGCTGGGCGACCACACTGCGCTTACCACCGGCCAGGAAGGCGAACAGGGCGCCGTCCTGGTCCGGGTCGATGTGCGCGCCCGACGCCGACCAGCGGCGCAACGGATCGCCTTCTGGAGCTTCGACTTTGATCACATCGGCGCCGCCGTCGGCGAGGATCTTGGTGGCGTACGCCCCGGCGATCCCGCTGGACAGGTCGACGACGGTATAGCCGTCAAGTGGTGAGCTCATGTGTCTATTCGGGTTTCGCCCTGTTCTTCTTGGACAGCCGGAAATCGGGCGGGAACTTGCTGTCGTTGTCGTTCACCGCGGCCGACAGTCCGGAATCGATCGATTCGAACATGTCCAGGTCGGCATCGCTGTCGTTGGCCACCCCGTTACCCATCGACTCGAAGAACGCCGACAACAGGCTGCCCATGTACTCGCCCTGCTGCTGCTTGAAGATCTCGAAGAACATCTTCTGCTGAAAGACGGTGTCCACCGGCCGGTTTCGGGTGCACGCCAGTGCGTACTTCTCTACTTCAGCCTCCAGCTGATCGCGGGCCACCACCTTGTTGAGGAAGTTGCAGTCGTACATCTCCGCGGCGGTGAACGGTCGTCCGGTGAAGACCATCTCCTGGAATTTGCGCAGTCCCATCATCTGGACCCACGTCCACATGCGCGGTCCCCAGCCGTGATACCGGAACGACGGGTGACCGAACAGCGCGTCGTCAGACGAGATCACCAGGTCGGCGTCGGCGCACTGGTAGAAGTGCCAGCCGTAGCAGTAGCCCTTGGCCTCCACGATGCTGATCTTCTTGAAGTCCTGCAGCGCACGGTTGCCGGCCTGGGAGTTCGCGTACCACGAGCTGATCGTGGCTCCGTTGCGGAACGTGCCCTTGGGCGGGTACGTCACCTCCCCGACTCCGTCATCCTCCAGGCGCAGCTCGGCCAGACGCACCGCCGGGTTGTCGTTGCCCTCCATGAACTCTGGCAGATCCGCGCCGCTGCCCAGGTTGTCCCCGACGCCGCGGATGATCACCACTTTGACGTCGTTGTCGGCGTTGGCCGCTCGCAGCACATCGGCGTAGCGCAGCCGCGCCATCGACGTCGGCGCGTTGAGGAACTCCGGCCGGTTGAACGTGATGGTGGCGATCTTGGTCTTCGGGTCCTTCTCGTAGAGGATGATCTCCTCCGGGGTGGGACGCTCAGGCATGTGCCGCCTCACTGTCTGACGACGCCTGGGTCAGTACCTCCGGGCCGTCGGGTCCGATGACGACGGCGTCGCGGGTGAACACCGCGCCGACGCCCTGCTCCCAGACGTAGCCGGTGACAGCCAGGACCATCCCCTCCTCCAGGATGTCGGCCTCGGCCGTCGCCCGCAGGCTGGGCGACACCACCGGTGGGTCGAATCCCAGCCCGAGTCCGTGCGCCACCGGCATGGCCGGCAGTGGCTCGCCGGCCTGCTCGTAGACATCCAGCAACGCACTGGTGGGCTTGCCGGCGCGGCAGGCGTCAACCAGACGGTCCCACAGCTCATCCCGACGTCGGAACAACGCGCGGGCCGCATCCGTCGGCTCGCCGGCGGACACCGTGCGCGCGACCTCGGCAACATAGCCGTCGGCGAGCACACCTGCCGACAACGCCACCAGGTCCCCCTCGCGTATCCGCCCGTCGCCTCCGGCACGGCGCCACGGATGGTCCTTCGACGTGACCCATGCGGCGTCCTGGGTGGCCGGCGTGCTCACCCCGCCGGCAGCCTCGGCCTCCAATATCGCACCGGCGAGGTGCTTCTCGGTGGTCCCCGGAACCAACTCGGTAATGCCTTTGGCCAGCCCTTGCTCGGCGACGACAAGGGCCCGTCGCAGCGCCACGATCTCCTCGGGGGTCTTGACCCGCCGGGCGGCCCGCATCGCCTGCTCACCGTCGACGAGCTCCGCGTTCGGGAAGGCCATCGGCAGCAACTTGGCGAAAGTCGGTGTCAAGGCATCGGTTCCGATACGCCACGCCGAATCGGAGCCACTGATGTTCTGCAACACCCCGACCAGCGTCATCGGGTTCCAGGCGAAGCCATACAGATTCTCGTGTGGGATCTCCTCGGGGATGCCCTCGTCCCACGTGCTGTTCAAGTGGATCTCACCCGTGGCGCGGACGAACGTGCAGATCGGCCCGAAAGGCCGGGTACCCACCACCCACAGCTGCGGAGCGCCGGAGATGTACCGGACGTTGGCCTGTCTGCCGAGCACCAGCGCGTCGAGGCCATGTGCCTCCATCTGTGCGATGGCCCGCTCCCGGCGGCTGACGCGCAGGGCCCGGCCGTCGGCCTCGATTTCAGTTCCCACGGGACACCTCATAGGGGTCGTACGGATATGCGGTGAGTGGCATCCAGCCACCCTCGGTCACCACCACGATCTCCTCGCCGCGATAGCCACCGGTGCCGTCCTCCCAGACCACCGGCTCGAACACCAGCAACATGCCTTCCGGGAAGACGAAGTTGTCGTCCCACTCCTGGCCGAGATCCGTCCCGATCATCGGCATCTCAGCGGCACTGGTACCGATGCCGTGGCCCAGGTAGAAGTGCGGCAGCCACGGCTTCTGGCCACCACCGGCTGCGGTCGCCGCCCGGCCGAGGTCACCACACGTGGCCCCGGCCTTGGTCACCGAGAGCACGGCGTCGACGATGTGACTCCACTTGTCGAACTGCCTCTGTTGGGCCGGAGTCGGATCCTGACCGACGATCCAGGTACGTCCATGGTCGGAGCAGTAGCCGTGGTAGGCGATGGACACGTCGGTCCACAGCACGTCACCTTGCTGCAACTCCCGCTCGGTGGTGAGCAGGGGCAGGGCGAGATCGCCGGTGGTGGTCCAGGTGCCCTCCGCCTTCGACGCCGGCATGACCTGCCAGATCGAGTCGAACATGTTCGTCGTGGCACCCAGTTCGAAAGTGCGCCGGACGAATTCGGCAGACAGGTCGATCTGGCGGACACCTGGGGCCAGTGACTTGTGGATCTCGGCGACGGCCTCTTCGGTGATCTGACAGGCCCGGCGGATACAGGCGATCTGGTCGATGGTCTTGACGATTTTCGCCGCACCGATCACCGGGGCCGCATCCACCGGCGCGGTGGCGAACAACGCGCTGCCTGCCAGCCGCATCGCCCCGGTCAACTCGTCGGTCGCGATCGTCGCACCCGCGGGCACCAAGCCGGCCAGGTTCTTCGCGAATTCCGCTACACCCTCGTCGAATTCGAGATAGACCGGACCGTGCAGGTGGTCGTCGGGCAGCCCCGTTTCCATGGCCGCGCCCTCGCGGAAGGGCAGGAACAGGTGCGGATGCTCGTCGCCGGCCAGCACGACCGCGATCGGTCGCTCGACGTGCGACAGGCCGGCGTCGGCCAGCGGCCAGGCGATGCCGGTGGCGTACATGACGTTGCTGTTGCCGAGCAGCACGAGCGCGTCGACACCTTGGTCGGCCATCGCCGCCTGCAGCCGCGCTCCGACCTCGCGACGCATCCGGGCCAGGTCGGGCTCTGTGGGAATGTCGAGCGGGGTGTACCCGGACCCGGCGATCTGGGTTACGCCGGTTTGGGTGGCCGTGCTCATACCAACCCCAGGAACTTCTGAATGTTGGTGGACACGATCTTGACGGCGTCCTCCGGACCGACCGCTTCCACAACCGTGGCCAGGGACTTCTCCGAATAGCCGAACGTGGATTCGTTGTGCGGGTAGTCACTGGACCACATCACGTTGTCGACGCCGATCTCGTCGATGAGCCGCAGACCGAGCGGATCGACCATGAAGGATGCGGACATGTGGTGGTCCCAGTAGTACCGGACCGGGTGCTGCAGTTCGTGGTTGAACATGTGCCGGTAGGAGGCCAGCATGTGTTCGGCATCCTGCAATGCGGTCGGCACCCAGGCGATTCCGCCCTCGAACCAGCCGATTTTCAGGCTCGGATGCCGATCCAGGATTCCGGAGAACACGTATTTGGCGAACTGCTCGCGGAAGGAGTCGACGTTGACCATCATGCCGACCACGACGCTGTTGTTCTGGCACGGAGTCTTGGGCGGGGTTTCCCCGATGTGATGGCTGACCGGCAGGCCGGCCGCCTCGATCTCGTCCCAGACCGCGTCCATCTCCGTGCTGCCGTAGTCGTAGATGTTGCCTTCGTCGTCCTTGCCCGGGTTCAGCGGCAGCAGGAACGTCTTGAGCCCCAGCGATTTCAGCTGCTCGAGCGTGCTGCGGGTGCCGGCCGGATCCCACCAGTTGATCAGCCCGACCCCGTAGAAGTGGCCGTTGCTGTTTTCCTGGAGTTCGGCCATCACCTCGTTGTAGATGCGGAACACCCGCTCACGAATCCCCTTGTCCGGGTAGTGAAACAGGGCCAGCACAGCATTGGGGAACGCGAGTTCCTGGTCGATGCCATCCTCTTTGAGCTCGCGGATGCGGGCGGCGATGTTGTTCGACGCGGCGCCGGCGAGGTCGTCGTACTGCATCAGCACGCGGCCGAAATCGCCTCCGGTCCAAGCCTTGCCCTTCATCCCGACCATGTAGGCGCCGTCCTCGTACCAGATACGCGGTGCGGCACCTTTGAGGTCGTCGGGAAAGCGCTCGTAGAAGATGTCGTCGGCCACCGAGATGTGGTTGTCGGCCGAGAAGATCGTGGTGCCTGGTGGTAATCCGGGCAGCCCGTCCGCCGTGGCATGGCCCTTGCGGTTCTTCGGCGCGCCGAAGCCTTCCGGTGGGTAGAGCGGCGTCGCAGTGGTCATCGGTGGTACTCCAATCAGGGCTGTCGGTTACCAGGTCACGGGAAGTTCGTAGACGCCGTAGGCGAGGCGATCGTGCTTGAACGGCACCTCGTCGAGCGGAATCGCCAGGCGCAGGGTCGGGATCCGGCGCAGCAGTGTGTGGAAGACGATCTGCAGCTCGGCGCGCGCGAGCTGCTGACCGACGCACTGGTGCCGGCCGTAACCGAAGCCGAGTTGCTGGCCGGCGTCGCGGCTGAGGTCGAGCTTGTCGGGCTCCGGGTAGGCCTTCGCGTCCCAGTTGGCCGGGGAGAGATCGATGATGACGCCGTCACCGGCGCGGATGGTCTCACCGCCGATCTCGATGTCCTCCAACGCCACCCGCCGTTGGCCGGTCTGGATGATGGACAGATAACGCATCAGTTCCTCGACCGCGTTGGCGATCACCTTCGGATCCTCGGCATCACGCAAGAAGTCGGCCTGCTCGGGGTTCTCCAGGAGGGCCAGGATCCCGATGCCGATCATGTTGGCGGTGGTCTCGTGCCCGGCGATCAGCAGGCCGGTGCCGAGCTGCGCGGCCTCCTTGACGCTGATCTCCCCGGCGGTCACCCGCTCGGCCAGGTCGGACACCGCGTCCTCGGACGGGTTCGCCTGCTTCTCCTCGACCAGATTGATCAGGTACTGGTGCAGGCTCATCGCGCCCTTCTGCATGGCATCCGCCGCGGCGTAGCGGGCCAGGCCGGCGTTCGCGTGTTCCTGGAAGAACTCGTGGTCTTCGTATGGGACGCCCAGCATTTCGCTGATCACCACGGTGGGCACCGGCAGCGCCAGCTTGGCGACGAGATCGGCGGGCTGCGGGCCGGCCAGGATCTCGTCGATGCACTCGTCGGTGATCTTCTGGATCGCCGCGCGCAATCCCTCGACGCGACGGAACGTGAACGGCTTGGACAGCATCCGCCGGAACCGGGTGTGCTCCTCGGCATCGGAGGTGAACACCGAGCGCGGCCGCTTGTCGACGGTCGAGAGCATGTGCTCGTTCCAGTGCGGGAAACCCGCGATCCGGTCGTCCACACTGATCCGGGAGTCCGCAAACAGGGTTCGGGCCTCTTCGTGTCCGGTGATCAACCACGGGGTGCTGCCGTTCCAGATCTTCACGCGGAACAAGCCTTTGGGGTTGCCCAGCATGGGCGGCGGCGGCGCGAACGGGCACCGCACGTCGCGCTCCATCGGGTAGTCGGGGATGTCGACTTCGGTCAGCGTCTCAGACATATGGCGGTTCCATTCCTCAAGTCAGTCTTGAATCTCGATGGCCAGGGCTGGGCAGGCCGCCGCGGCGCGGCGGGCGTTCTCGAATTGGTCGGGACTCGGCTCGGGCTCAAGCAGCTCCACGACGCCGTCCTCGTCGCGCTGGTCGAACACCTCACCGGCGTTGAGTACACACTGCCCCGACGAGACGCACTTGTCCTGGTCGACAGTGACTTTCATAAGAGGTCGCTTTCTTGGGTAACCGGTGCCAGCCACAGGCCGACGATCGCGTCGATCAGTCCCGATGCGGCGCCCTGCCAGGACGCCCGTGGCACGTTGCCGCCCTGCGCCATCGCCCGTTCACGATCGGCGCAGCTGTGCATCAACAGGTTGCGGGCCATGATGTTGCGTTCGGCGCGGACCTCGGCGGGTAGCTCCGGCAGGCAGTTGTTCATCCCGTCGATGACCTGGACGAGCGACTCTGAACTCAGGGCGTCGCGGACCACGATGTTGTGGTAGGCCGGGTCGGTCATCACCTGGGCGGCGAACCGCGCGTACCAGGTCGGGTTGCCCAGTGCCGCAAGGTGATCGGTGAGCGGCTGCACCAGGCAGGCAACCCAGTCCCGAAGGTCGGCCGAATCTCCGGTATCCGCCACCATCTGCTCGCGCAGGCACTCGATCGGGCCGCGGTGCTTGTGTTCGATCGCACGGACCAGATCCGTCTTGGTGCCGAAGTGGTAGCCGACGGCGGCGTTGTTGCCCTGGCCGGCCGCCTCGCTCACCTGACGGTTGGACACCGCGAACACGCCGTGCTCGGCATACAGCCGCTCGGCCGCCTTGAGGATCGCCTCCTGCGTACTGCTGGCCCGGTCGGCGCGGGCGGTCCGATTGGCTGCTGTCACCGTTACAGTCAACGCCTCTCCTGTAATTAAGTCAAGCAGTTGATTTAAAAGCGACGAAGTAGGCTGTCGGCCGCCACGAAGTGCCTGCCGGGCTGCCACGAAGTGCGGCTGCGGGCTCCACGAAGTGCGCCGACACTACGGTTGTTGTTGCAGTAACCGAGTTACTGCAACAACAACCGTAGTGTCGGCGGAGGCTATTTGGGCTTCCGGGCGATGACCTTGCCCGCGACGGTGCCGCCGTCGATCGGCAGCACGGTTCCGGTCACGTAGCGCGAGCGGTCGGTGGCGAAGTAGAGCGCCGCCTCGGCGACGTCCTCGACGGTGCCCTCCCGCTTCAGCGGGCGGTCGTTGCGCATCTGAGCGCGAATCCCGGCCTCGAACTCCTCGATGCGCTCGCGCTCCTCGGGCGAGGCCGACTTGGCCACGATCGCGGTACGGATATTGCCCGGGGCGATGGCGTTGACCCGGATCTCGTAGTGGGCCAACTCGATTGCCGCAGACTTGGTGAACTGGATGACCGCGGCCTTCGATGCGCGGTACGTCATCACCCCGCCACCGGCCTGGATGCCGCCGATCGAGGTCAGGTTGAGGATCGAACCGCCGCCGTGCTCGGACATGTACCGCGCGGCGTCACGCGTACCGGCCATGACCGCGCGGACGTTGACCCGCATCACGGTATCGAAATCGGCGAGATCATCGTCCAGGAAGCGGCGGTGCATCCGGCCCGAAACCCCGGCGTTGTTGACCATGACGTCGAGGCCACCGAAGGTCTCGACAGCCGACGACACCAGACGGCCCACCTGCTCGACGTCCCCGACGTCGGTGAGCAGGAACCGCGCGTTGTCCCCCAACTCGTCGGCCAACGCCTTGCCGCGCTCCTCGTCGACATCGCCGATCAGCACCTGCGCACCCTCGGCGGCGAACCGGCGCACCAATCCCTCGCCGAGACCCGACGCGCCGCCGGTGACGACCGCGACTTTTCCGGCCAGCTCGTTGCCTGTCATGAAACCTCTTTCAGGAATTCCAACACCACCGCGGTCAGCGCGGCGGGCTGTTCGATCTGCGGGCAGTGCCCGGCCCCGGCGATCACCGCACTGCGGGCGCCGGCAATCTGGCCGGCGATCTCGGCGGCCCAACCGGACGGCAGCAGCTTGTCACGAGCCCCCTCGATGATCATGGTCGGCACACCGATGCGGTCATACGCCCGTTTCGACGACGGCATTGCCGGTGCCTCGAGCCCCGGCCGCCGAAATCGGGCCGCGGCCAAGCTTTCCCACGCGCCTGGCGCGATGCTCGATGCGTACCGCCGCTGCACGTACGCCTCGTCGGCCGGATAGGCCGGATCGGCGAACAGTGCGGTGACGATGCGTCGCATGCCGTCCAATGTGGCGTCGTAGTCGTACAACGCCGCCGAATGCTCGTTGCGCTGGATCTCCCCTCCCCCGCAGATCGCGGTGAGCGTCCGCACCGGCAGCCGCGGAGCATCCGACGTGGCATCGACCAGAAGATTGATCGCTCCCATCGAGTTGCCGACGAAATGCGCTGAGGCGACGCCGAGTTCGGCACAGAACCGCGTGATGTGCCGGATCCGCATGCCGCGACCGTCGTTGAAATCGATGACCTTGGCACTTTCGCCAAAGCCCAGCATGTCCGGGGCGAGCACGCGATAGTGCTCGGCCAGTTCGCCGATCACGCGCTCCCACCCCAATTCGGCGCTGACCCCGAACTCACCACCGTGCAACAGGACGACCGGGTCACCGACGCCGGCCTCCAGGTAGCTGGTGGTCAGGCCGTCTACGTCGATGGTCCTGCGTGCGAAGACGTGCTGCGCCGTCACCGCGCCGCCCCGTTCGACCGCGCGAACGTCAGCACCTGATTGGCCAGCATGTCGAGCTGGCTGCGGACCGGACCGTCCGCCAACACGCCTGCCTCGTCCCAGATCTGGTCGGCCGAGTTGATCGCCACGCCCAGCGGGGTGGGCCAGGCGCGCAGCGCATGCCCGATGGAGCGCAATTGTCCCAGCGTTCCCACTGCGGCCTGCCAACCGTACGCACAGCTGATACAGCCCCACGGGGTGTTGTCCAGGTACACCCGCGGGTCCTCCCGCAGATCCTCGATGTAGTCCAGCGCGTTCTTGACCAGACCGGAGATCGCACCGTGGTAACCGGGCGAGCCGACCACCACGGCATCGGCGTCACGTAGCGCGGAGACGAATTCCAGGGCCGCGGGCGTTCGCTCGAGCGAGTGCGGCGCGTACATCGGCAATTCCAGATCCGGCCCGGCGAACATCCGGGTCCGGCCGCCTTGGCGTTCCACGGATTCCAGGCAGTACCGCACCGCGCGCTCGGTCGAGGAGTCGGCGCGCAGCGTGCCGCCGAGACCGACCACGAACGGCACCTTCTCAGTCGATGTCATAGTCCCTCACTTGATCGCGATCGGATTCACCGGCGAACCGACGGCACCGGTGACCCGCAGCGGTGGCGCGATGAGCTGGCAGTCGTACACGCCGTCGGCCGCGCAGTCCGCGGCCAGCGCACCCAGATCCCAATACTCACCGAACATCAGGCCCATGTCGCGAAGACACAGCATGTGCATCGGCAGGAATGTGCCCTCGACCCCGTTGGCCGGATCTGGATCTTCGACCATCAGATTGTCGGCGGCGACGGCGGCCACCTGAAGATCGTGCAGCCACGAGGCGCAGCGCCAGTCCAGCCCGGAGCCGGGCTCAGCCCCGTTGCCGGTGGCCAAAAACCTTGTCCACCAACCGGTGTGAACCATGACGATATCGCCGGGCGTGACGGCCACGCCTTGTGCGCGGGCCACATCGTCGAGCTCGGCCGGGGTGACCGGATTGCCCGGCTCCAGGAACTGCTCGGCACCGCGGTGGCGGACCACATCCAGCAGCACGCCGCGGGAGGTGATGCCCTTGCCGTCGACCTTGTCGATGCCGCAGTGGAAGGCCCCGAAGCTGGTGACCGAATCGGCCGGGAACCCGTTGTAGAGCTTGTCCTCGTAGTAGACGTGCGACAGCGCGTCCCACTGCGTGGCGGCCTGCAGCGGCATCACGATCATGTCGTCGTTGAAGCGGAACGGATTGTCCACGAAGAACTCACTGACCTGATGGGCCACCGAATTCCGCAGCCACTGCGGGCCGTATCTGGCCAACGTGTTCGCGTCGCCGCCGTCCACCGTCATCACGTGGGTCGGGTTCTGCCGGAACTGGAACGCCCCCTGCGGCCCGGCCGAGGAGAAGTCTCCCCCGAGCGCGAAGACCTTGCCCTGCTTGACCAATGACGCACCCTCGGCGACCTTGTCCGGGGTGATCAGGTTCAGGGTGCCGAGTTCATCGGCGTCACCCCAGCGGCCCCAGTTGCGCACCTCGTCGGCGACCCTACGGAAGTCGCTCATCGTCCCGGCCAAGCTCAGCTCCTCTGCCCCTCGACTGCGGCGTCTTCTACAGCATCGACCAAAGCCGCCTCCCGTTGGGCCAGAATGCCACCGTCGGCCCAGATCACCTGCCCGGTCACATAACTGGCCGCCGGGCTGCCCAGAAACACCAGCAAAGCCGCCTGCTCGGCGGCCTCGGAGTTTCGTCCCAGCGGCGTGGTGAACGAGTCGAGATACTGCTGTCCGTACGCCGAACGCAGCTGATCGAGAATCGGTGTCTCGGTCACCCCCGGTCCGGTGCAGTTGATCCGGATGCCACGGGCCCCCAGCTCGGCGACCCGGCGCATGCCGTAGAGGATCACCGCCTCCTTCGACAACCGGTAGCCACCGTCGGCCAGCGCCTCGGGATGGTCGGCGCACCACTGCAACCCCTCGTCGACCGATCGGGTGTGAATCAGCCCTGCAGTGGTGGACCGGTTTTCGCGGTAGCCCGAGGCCGCCAGTGACGCCACCGACGTGATCGACCCACCCGCCGCCATACGATCCTCCAGGGCCTCGGTGAACTGCCGGGTACCGAGGAAGTTGATCCGCACCACCAACAGCGGATTACCGATGCCCGAGGACACGCCGGCCACGTTGAACAGGGCGTCCACCCGGCCGTCGACCGCAGCGGCGGCACGATCGACCGACGCCGGGTCGGCCAGATCCAGTTCGATGAACGTATCCGGTCGGTGCTCGGGAGCGCGGAGATCGAGACCGGTCACCCGGGCGCCGAGGTCACCCAGCGCGCGGGTGACCTCGGCACCGATGCCCGATCCGCAGCCGGTGACCACGACGTGTCTCCCGTCGTAACGCACCAACTCGTCGAGGCAGGTCACGGTCAGCCCGCTGCTTCGCGAGCCGCCTTCTCGGCCGCGGCCGCCTTGACCCGGCCCTCGTTGATCTCGGCCATGGCCTCGGGGATCTCACCCGCGGTGAACTTGTCGCGTCCCGTGGGCAGGCCACCGAAGGCGTAGGTCTCGTCGAACAGCGGCGCGTCGGACGGACGGCGACGGGACTCGACCTTCTCGATCACCGGCTCCAGCCGCTTGGCCTTGTCCGACACCGCTTTTGCGTCCCGTTCGATGAACTCGGGCAGGATCTCCTTGCCCATGATCTCGATGGACTCCATCGTGCCCTCGTGGCTGCGCGGGTTGAGCAGCAGGATGATCTCGTCGACCCCGCTGGCCTCGTAGCTGCGCAGGAACTCGCGCACGGTGTCGGGCGAACCGATGGCCCCGCGGCCGGGACCGTAGGCCAGGGTCGGATCTTCCTTGACCGCTTCCTCGTAACGCTCCCAGACCTTGGTCCGGCCAGGGGTGTGCATCCCGGTGAGGTAGTAGTGCATGATCCCGAACGAGAAGAAGCCACCACCGATACCGAGACGCTTGAGGGCCTCGTCATCGGATTTGGCCACCATCATCGACAGGTCACCGCCGATGGCCAGGATGTTGGGGTTGATCGCCGGGGTGATCGGGGCGCCCTGCTCTTCGAATTCCTTGTAGTACCCGTCAACCCGCTCCTTGAGCGCCTCGGGGCCGGTGTAGGCGAAGCTCAGCGCGCCGATGGCCTTCTGGGCCGCCATCTGGACCGACGACGGACGCGTGCAGGCCACCCAGACCGGGGGGTGCGGTTTCTGCAGCGGCTTGGGGATCACATTGCGGGCCGGCATCTCGACGTGCTCGCCCTTGAAGCCGGTGAACGGCGCTTCGGTCATACAGCGGATCGAAACCTCAAGGGCTTCTTCCCACATCGTGCGTTTGTCGGCCGGGTCGATGTCGAAACCGCCCAGCTCCGCGACCGAGGATCCCTCACCGGTGCCGAACTCCACGCGCCCGTTGGAGAGATGGTCGAGGGTGGCGACGCGCTCGGCGATACGGGCCGGGTGGTTGATCGGCGGGGGCAGATGCATCACGCCGAAGCCCAGCCGGATGTCTTTGGTGCGCTGGCTGGCCGCGGCCAGGAACATCTCCGGCGCGGTCGAGTGGCAGTACTCCTCCAGGAAATGGTGCTCGGTGAGCCAGACGGTGGAGAAGCCTGCCTTGTCAGCGGCCTCCACCTCGGTCAGACCATGCTGGAACAGCTGATGTTCGTCGTCCTCCGACCACGGCCGGGGCAATGGGAACTCGTAGAACAGCGAGATCTTCATCGGTTTCCTCCTGAGGGGTTGCTGACGGTGTCCTGGACTTGAGCGTTGACGGCTGGCGAAACGGGTTGTGCGGCAACCTGTCCGGCGATATGTCTGGCGGCTACGTATCCGAATGTCATCGCGGGCCCGATGGTCGCGCCGGCTCCGGCGTAGCTCCGGCCCATCACCGCCGCCGAGACGTTGCCCACCGCGTAGAGCCCGTCGACCGCGGCCTCGTCGGCGCGCAGTACCCGAGCGTGCTCATCGGTACGCAGACCGCCCGAGGTCCCCAGGTCGCCGAGGATGATCTGGAACGCGTAGTACGGCGGCTTGCCGAGCGGACGCAGATTGGGGTTCGGGAGTGTGGGATCCCCGTAGTAGTTGTCGTAGGCGCTGTCGCCGCGGTTGAAGTCGTCGTCGTGGCCGGCGTGTGCCAGCTGGTCGAACCGCTCGGCGGTGGCCCGCAGGTTGTCCGGCGGTACCCCGATCTTGCCGGCCAGTTCCTCCCAGCTGTGCGCCTCGACCACGACACCGGATTCCAGCCAGGCCCGGGGCACCTTGCGCCCGGTCGGCACCGGCGCGAACGGGATCTTCGGGATGGGCAGATGCCCGGCCACCACATACCGGTGGAACGAGTCGATGTCGGTGACGAGCCAGCACGGGATGTGCGCGACGCCGGATTCCTGTCCCTGGATCATGGCGTGGGCGAAGTCCATGTAGGGGGCGGCCTCGTTGATGAACCGCTTGCCGTCGCCGTTGACCACGAACTGCGACGGCATCATGCGCTCGTTGAGCATGAACTGCAGCCGGCCGTCGGGCCAGCAGATGGCGGGGAACCACCATGCCTCGTCGAGCAGTTCGGTGGCACCGCCCACCTTCTCGCCGGCCCGAATGCCGTCACCGGTGGCGGCGGGATTGCCGAAGCTCCAGTCCTTCTCCAGCACCGGCAGGTGCTCCTTGCGCCAGGCCATGTCATGGTCGAATCCGCCGGAGGCCAGGATCACCCCACCGGTGGCCCGGATCCGGTGCGGTTTGCCGTCGCGTTCGACGACGGCGCCGAGTACCGCGCCGTCCGGACCGGTGATCAGCGAGGTCATCGGCGCATCCAGCCAGAGCGGGATGTCGTGTTGTTTGAGCGCCAACCGCATCCGGGCCGCCAACGACTGCCCGATGGCGGCCATCCGGTCACCGAAGACCCGGGCCCGCACCATCCGCCAGATCAGCTTGAGCAGCACGGCCTTGCCGCGCCAGTTCTGCCGGACCTGGTAGAAGAGCCGAAGGTCCTTGGGCGCGAACCAGATTCCCTTGGGCGCCAACGCCAGCGGGGCAAGCAGTTCCTGCTCGTGCTCACCGAGCTTGCGCAGGTCGATGGCCGGTACGTTGATGGTGCTGCCCTGGGCCGAGCCGCCCGGCAGTTCCGGGTAGTAGTCGGCGTAGCCGGGCTTCCAGACGAACTCGAACCAATCGCTGTTGTGCTCGAGGAAATCCATCATCTCCGGTGCGGCCTCGACGTACTTGCGCAGCCGGGCGTCACTGACGGTTCCCGCGGTGATCTGCTTGAGGTAGTCGAACACCCCATCCGGTGACGGCACATATCCGGCCCGGCGTTGCGACGGTGCGCCGGGCACCCAGATGCCGCCACCGGAGAGCGCGGTGGAACCGCCGAAGTGGGACGACTTTTCGACCACCAGGGTGTCGAGACCGGCCGCGTCGGCGGTCAGCGCAGCCGTCATGCCTCCGCCCCCGGAGCCGACGATCAGCACGTCGACCGTTGCGTCGAAGGCCCCCTCGACGGTCTGTGCACTGCTGTCTGAACTCATGCTGCGATTCCTACCGCCGTCCTGATTGCGAATCCTGCGATCAATTCCGGTGCCGCCCGGTAAAAGTGGTTGCCGGTCCGGTACGGACCGTTGGCCGCCAGGGCCGCGAACGCGGCCACCCAGGTGCGGATCTCGTGTGCCGAGTTGCCACCTTCGCCGGCGATGAACGTGTTCGACCAGCCGTCCAGATCGGTGAGCCGGCCGTCGTCGAAGATCTCCAGCAACCCGTGGTCCCACTCCGGGTTCAGCGGCCGCAGCGGACTGTCACCGTGAGCGAAATCCTGGGCCGCTTGACTCACTGCCGTCTGCCGGGCCATCCGCTGCTCGGCGGACATCGGGGCGCCGTGCACGATCCGGTCCAGTGCTGCCGGTGGCGCGGTGGCCAGCGTCGGCACCGGCGGATCATGCGACAGCCCACCGGAACCGAGCACGAGCACCCGCTTGTCGAGAGTGCCCAGGAAGGCACCCACCGCCGCACCGAGAGCGCGCGACCGCGAAAGCGGACCAAGCGGGGTGGCAACCGAATTGATGAAGATCGGCACGATGGGACGCGCGGTCGCCTCGCCGAACAATTCCTGCAGTGGCTGCACGGTGCCATGGTCGACGTCCATGCTCGTCGAGATGGCGACGTCGACGCCGGACTCCCAGACCGCCTCCGCGCAGGCCTGGGCGATATCACCCGCGACGTCGAGCGCACCCTGATGCGTCCCGTAGTCGCCCACCCCGGCGGCGGCGGTGCCGATGCAGAACGGCGGCATCAGCCGGTAGAAGAATCCGTTGTAGTGGTCCGGCGAGAAGGTGACGACGAGTTCGGGGTCATAGTCGGCGACGAACGCACGCGCGGCGTCGAGTGCCGAACCGATCTCGTCGAGGAGTTCAGCCGACGGTCCCGGAAGATTCAGCAGTGGGCTGTGGGACAGACAGCACAGGGCTACTGGCACCGGTCACTCCTCCTTCCACCAGATGCAGAATCTCGAACAGGGCGTTGCTCAGTTCGGGCGCGCGTTGGGCGATGTCGGCGCCGGCGATGCACCGGTCCGGGCGCAGCACCAACACGGATTCGGTGTGCACGTCGAACCAGGATTTCAGCGCGCCGGTGCGATCACCGACGACCACCACAGATCCGTCGTCGTGGTCCGCGTCGTGCCCGGCCCAGAACAGCTGGGTCTGGGGTCGCGCGGCGATGAACCTCGCGCCAAGGGCTTTCCAGCGCTCGTGAGCGTCCTGGCCGAGGATTGCCCGGGGATTGTTGTTCCAGCACAGCACCGCGAAGTTCAGCCCGATCACGTCGTCGAGCAAGACGTTCGACCGGTCACGGGTGTCCACCCGGGGCTGAATGAACAAGGTGCCGGCAGGAGATTCCGCAGTCGGCGGCTTCGGATGGTAGACCGCGCCCTGCTCATAGCGCGGCATCGGCTTGAACCGCATCTCCAGCACATAGCGTTTGAGTGCCGGAACCACGGAAGCACCGCGAATCAGCTTGTCCCGCAGCACCGCGACCTTCCGGTTGGTCGGCGAGATGACCCGTCCGACCAACGTCGACAGATCGATCATCGCCCGGGCATGCTTGCGACGTTCGGTGTCGTAGCTGTCCAACAGCGCGTCGCCGGCCTGGCCGTTGACCACCGCGGCCAGCTTCCAACCCAGGTTGGCCGCGTCGCGGATACCGCTGTTGTACCCCTGGCCCTGCCACACCGGCATCAGGTGCGCGGCGTCACCGGCCAACAGGAAACGGCCGTTGCGGAAGTTCCCGGCGATACGTGAATGGTGGGTGTAGACCCGGCGCCGGATCACGTCGACCTTGTCCGGATGCGGCACGAACGGGGCGAGCAGCCGTGCCACGAACTCGGGATCTTCGGCCTGCTCGTCGGTTTCGTCGGCGTGGATCATGAACTCGAACCGCCGGATGCCGTGGGCGATCGAGATCGAGGCATATGGTCGGTCCGGATCGGCGCCGACCTCGCTGTTCGGGTGGCCGAGCGGATCGTTGGCCAGATCGACCACCACCCAGCGGGTCGCCGATGTGGTGCCGTCGAACGACACGCCCATCAGATGGCGGGTGGCGCTGCGGCCGCCGTCGCATCCCACGACATAGCGGGCCCGCACCGCAGGCACGTCCGGGCCGAACGCAACGGTGACACCATCAGCGGTCTCGACCGCCGATTCCATCCGCCGGCCCCAGGCGACCTGAACGTGCTCGAACCGGTCCAGCCCGGCCAGTAGTTCCGCATCGACCAGTGGCTGGACGAACCCGTTGCGCTTCGGCCAGCCGAAACGCGCGTCCGGAGGCGCCATTTCGGCCAGCAGCCGGCGGTTTCCGTCGTAGAACCGCAGGATCTGATTCGGCACGGTGTGCGGGAGGATCCCGTCCACGAGGCCGATGGACTGGAAGGTACGCAGCGACTCATCGTCGAGCCCGACCCCGCGGGGATAGTCGATGAGGGTGTCACGCTCCTCCACCACAAGCGTCCGGACACCCTGGATCCCAAGAACGTTCGCCAGCGTCAGGCCGACCGGCCCGGCACCGACGATCACGACATCGACGTCGTCAGTCACGTTCCCGCCCCAACAGGAAGTCGATGTGCAGCCGGTTGAACGTCTCGGGGTCTTCGTACTGTGGCCAGTGCCCGCAGTCGGGCATCACCTCGAACCGGGCGCCCGGGATCATCGAGGCGATGCGCCGGCCCTCACTGACATCGGCCGTCGGGTCGTCGCTGGTCCACAACACCAGCGTCGGTGCCGTGATCGAACCGTATTCCTTCTCCCCCAGCAGGTTCCGCGCCCGGATCGCCGGATCCTGCAGGGCCATGATGTCACTCATCGCGGCGACGAACCCGGGTTGGCGGTAGACCGCTTGCCGGCTGGCCACGATGTCGTCGTAATCCTTGCTCTTGTCGGCCATCAACCATTTGATCCGCGCCTGCACGGTTTCCCAGCTGGGGTTCTCTGCGGCCGCCATGGACAGCGTGATGATCCGCTTCATCACCTCGGGGTCGGCCTGCGACCCGCCGGCGGTGTTGAGCACCAAGCGATCGACGCGGCCGGGATGGTCAGCGGCTGCCCTCGCGGCCACCCAGCCGCCCAGTGACTCACCCGAGATGTGGGCTCGCTGCGCGCCGATCGTGTCGAGGAAGCCGATCAGGTGATCGACGTAGTGCGCCACCTCCAGCGGGTGGCCTGGCTTGTCGGTGTAGCCGTGCCCGAGCATATCGATCGACCAGGTCGAGAAGTGCTCGGCATGGGAAGCCAGATTGCGCACGTACGCCTCGGCGTGTCCGCCCGATCCGTGCAACAGAACCAGCACAGGCAGTTTCGGGTCACCGGCGTGCAGGTAGCGGGTACGCACCCCGGCGACATCGAGATAGCCCTGTGAGAACGCGACGCCCTGCAGGTCACGCCAGACGCTCTCGTGTTCGGCGGCCGAAACGGAACCGGATGCCGGTCCGGCGGCAGTGCTTGTCATGGTCCCCTCTCCGGAGGTAGGGAGAATTATGTTCTCCATTTTTGTAAGCACTTTGCTCATATAGCGCACATCGACGTGCATTATTATCAGAGCATCACTCTCGCGGTTCTATCTGTCAAGGAGGGCCCCGATGCCGGCCAAGGCAACCCAGCCGCAGGCACCATCGAAGACCGACGACGCCCCCGCCGGGGCACCCGGCTCACAGACCCTGGCGCGCGGCCTCAGTGCGCTCGCGGCCATTGCGGCCGCCCCCACCGGGCTCACCGTGCAACAGGTGGCCGACCACGTCGGGGCCCATCGCACGATCGCCTATCGACTGTTGGCCACGCTGAGCCAGTTCCGTTATGTGACAAAGGGTGACGACGGCCGCTACCGGCCCGGCGCCGGCCTGGCCGCACTCGGAGCGTCCTTCGACAACAACATGCGCCAGCTCAGCGTCCCGACCCTGCGTGCACTGGCCGACGAGCTCGGCAGCACGGTGTCATTGTTGGTCGCCGAGGGCGACCAACAGGTGGCGGTGGCGGTGATCGTGCCGACGCAGGTCTTCTACCAGCTGTCGTTCCACGAAGGAAGCCGGCATCCACTGGACCGCGGCGCAGCCGGTGTGGCATTGCTGGCGAGCATGCCGCCACGGCCCGGCGAACGCGATCTGGTCCGCCAGACCCGTGAACAGGGCTGGGTGATCACCCACGGCGAGATCGAACCCGACACCTACGGCCTGGCAGTACCGGTGCGCCGGCGCCAGCCGTCGCCGCCCACCTGCATCAATCTCATCTCGCACCGCGAAGACGTCGTGCGCAGCGGCAAGGACGCCGTGGTCAAGGCAGCAAACGAACTATCGGCGATCCTGTACTGAGAAGGGAATGACATTGACCCGTACCGAATTTGACTGGGATGACACGGCCGACGTGGTGGTACTGGGCAGCGGCGGCGCCGGGCTCACCGCCGCGCTGACCGCGTCGGTCAACGGCGCCTCCGTCGCGATCTACGAGAAGGCGCCCACCGTCGGCGGCACCACAGCCGTCTCCGGCGGCATCGTGTGGATCCCGGCCCATGACCGCAGCGCCGACGGGCCGTTGCCGGTCTCCGATGCGATCGATTACCTCCAGGCACAGTCGCTCGGCTACATGGACACCGACCTGGTCGACACCTTCGTGCGGACCGGCCCGGCCATGCTCGACTTCGTCGAGGAACACAGTGAACTGCGCTTCGCCGTCGCCGAAGGATTTCCCGACTACAAGCCCGAACTGCCCGGCGGCCGCCCGGGCGGTGGCCGGTCACTGAGCGCGGGGCCGGTGGATCGCGCCAAGCTCGGTCCGTGGAGCGATCGGATCACCTCGTTCCCAGCAGATTTCAGCAATGTGGGCATCGATGCCGAAACCCGTGCCCGCATCCACGCCGTCTATGACGACCCCGACGCCGACCTCTGCGTCGCTGGCACCGCACTGATCGCCGGCCTGCTGCGCGGCCTGCTCGAGCGCGGCATCCAGCCGGTCACCGAGGCCCGGGCGATCGAACTGATCGGTGACGACACCGGCATCACCGGGGTGCGCCTCCGCGTCGACGGCACCAACGTGACCGTGCGGGCCCGCAGCGGTGTCGTCCTGGCCACCGGCGGATTCGAGTGGGACGCCACGCTCGTCGAGGCCTACCTGCGCGGGCCGATGCGCGGCGCGGTGTCCCCGCCGAACAACACCGGCGACGGGCTTCGGATGGCCATGGCGCATGGCGCCGATCTCGCGAACATGGGTGAGGCTTGGTGGGTTCCGATCGTGCAGATCCCCGGCGACACCATCGACGGGCACCCGCGCAGCCGCAGCGTCCGGTTGGAACGCACCCGGCCCCGCAGCGTGATTGTCAACCGGGCCGGCAGGCGTTTCCTCAACGAGGCCGGTGAATACAACTCCATGGCCGGCGCCTTCCAGTACCTCGATCCCAAGCTCGGCTATGCCAACGACCCGGCCTGGATCGTGTTCGACTCGACGCATCTGCAGCGCTACGGCTTCCTCGGCGTCGAACCCGGCGAGCCGGTGCCGGACTGGTTCTGCGAATCGGCCACTCTCGCCGAACTGGCCGCCAAGACCGGTATCGAACCCGACGGCCTTACCGAGACGTTGAACCGCTGGAATGACAACGTATCTCGCGAAGTCGACCCCGAATTCGGCCGCGGATCCAGCGCATACGATGGGTACTGGGGAGACAACTCGGCCGCCACCCCGGCACTCCAGACGCTCGGCCCCGTCGACACTGCGCCGTTCTATGCCGTGCCGGTCAAGGTCGGCGCGATGGGCACCAAGGGCGGCCCCCGTACCGACCGCGACGGCCGAGTCCTGCACGTCAACGGCGCCCCGATCCCCGGGCTGTACGCCGCGGGCAACGCGATGGGCGGCGTCACCGGCAAGGCATACGGCGGGGCCGGCGGCACCCTCGGCCCGGCGATGGTATTCGGTTACCGCAGCGGCTACGCCGCGGCGACGGGCAAATCCGTCAGCTGATCGACTCAGTTCGCGAACAACTGCGCGGCCGCGGTGTAGGGGTCGGTGGTCCCGTCGGCCACCGCCGCCGCCAGCCGGTCCAACTCGTCGTGGTTGCGCAGCAACGTCTGGGCCAGTGACAGGATCTGGGTGCGGGCCCGGGCGGTGCGCCGCTCGGCGGTGTCGGCGCGGTGATGGGCATCGATGGCCTCGACCAGCTCGGCCAGGCCCTCCCCCTGTGCCGCAACCAGTTTGAGCACCGGCACGGTGGCTTCGGCGCGCAGATCGCGGGCGGTCTGATCGGCCCCCTCGCGATCGGCCTTGTTCACCACCACCAGATCGGCGACCTCCAACAGGCCGGCCTTTGCGGCCTGAACGGCGTCACCCGCACCGGGATTGAGGATCACCACGGTCGGGTCGGCAATCGCGGCGATCTCGATCTCGGACTGGCCGACACCCACGGTCTCCAACACGATCAGGTCGTAGGACAGCGCGGCCAGCAGCCGGATCGCCGCCGGCACCGCCGCAGCCAGCCCGCCCAGATGCCCGCGGGTGGCCACCGAGCGGATGAGCACGTCGGGGTCGTTGATGTGGGCGGCCATCCGGATCCGATCCCCGAGCAATGCACCGCCGCTGTACGGGGACGACGGATCGACGGCGAGCACCGCGACCCGCAGGTCGCGCTCCCGGTACGCGCCGACCAGGGCACCGACCGTCGTCGACTTCCCGGCCCCGGGCGGACCGGTGATCCCGATGACGCGCGGGGAGGCCGGACCGAGTACGGCGAGAACCTCGTCGCGACGGTCGCTTTCGACCAGGCTCAGCAACCGACCGACGGCACGCTGAGAACCGCCGCGCGCCGCGGCGATGAGCTCTTCGATGTTGTGCTTCGTCATCACGGTTGACACTACGGCGAAGGCACCTCGATGACCGTCGCCGAGCCCATACCGCCGCCCGCACACATCGCCGCCACGCCGATCCCGCCGCCGCGGCGGCGTAATTCGTGGACCATGGTCGCCAGCATGCGCGCTCCGGTGGCGGCCACCGGATGACCCAGCGAGCACCCGCTACCACTGACGTTGACGATCTCCGGGTCGATGTCGAGCAGCTTGATCGTGGCCACACACATCGACGCGAAGGCCTCGTTGATCTCGAACAGGTCCACGTCCGACAGCGAAAGGCCCGCCCGGCCAAGGGCTTTGGTGATGGCCTCGACCGGAGCCAGGCCGGTGGATGCCGGGTCCACACCCACCGATGCCCAGGACTTGATGGTCGCCAGGGCGGGTAGTCCGAGTTTGTCGCTGGCGATGGCCAGGAGTGCGGCAGCGTCGTTGGCTCCGCACGCATTGCCCGCGGTGATGGAGAAACCGTCGATCTCGGGATGCAGTGGTTTGAGTGCGGCCAGCTTCTCCAGGGTGGTGTCACGGCGCGGATGCTCATCGGTGTCGAACAGCCCGTGCGGAGTCTGGATCGGGACGATCTCCTCCTTGAACCGGCCCTCGTCGATCGCCGCGATGGCCTTGAGGTGCGAACCCAACGCCCATTGGTCCATCTCCTCGCGGCTCACCCCGGCCTTGACCGCGGCGTTCCAGCCGACCGTGATGGACATGTCCATGTTCGGTGCGTCCGGGCGGTCGGGGTGGGTGGGCGGGAACCAGTTCACCCATTCGGCGTCCTTGGCACTACGGGCCGCGCGGATGAACCGGGGCGAGGTGGAGGCCGAGTTGACGCCGCCCGCCAGTACCAACCGGTCCATGCCGGCGCGAATACTCGCGGCCGCGTTCTGCACCGCGGCCTGACCGGCGGCGCAGTGCCGATTGACGGATGCACCGGGCACCGTGGTGAGGCCGGCGGTGATGGCGGCATGACGGGCGACGACGCCGCCGCCGTAGAGACCCTCGCCGAGGATCACGTCGTCGACCGGGATGGTGCCGTGGCCGGCAAGGTCCTCGGCGGCTGCCCGTACTACGTGGTCGGCCAGCGCGTAGGCGTCGGTATCACGCAACGTGCCCTTCTTGGCCGTGCCGATGGGAGTCCGCAGCGCGGACACGATGACGGCTTCAGGCATTGATTCTGCTCCCTGGTTCACCCGGTAAGAGAATGTTATTCTCTCAGTCAGAGAGTCTGAGTTGCAAGAAGGGGAACCCTATGCAAATCGCCGGTAGTTCCGCGATCGTCGTCGGCGGTGCGGGTGGCCTGGGTGAAGCGACCGTCCGCCGTCTGCAGGCCGCAGGAGCCAAGGTGGTCGTCGCGGACCTGGCCGACGACAAGGGCGCCGCCCTGGAGAAAGAGCTGGGTGTGCGCTATGTGCCCACCGACGCCACCTCCGAGGAGTCGGTGCTCGCCGCCATCGCCGAGGCCGAAGCCCTTGCCCCGCTCCGCATCTCGGTGGACACCCACGGCGGCCCAGCTGCCGGCGGCCGCCTCGTCGGCAAGGACGGGTCCCCCCTCGATCTCGACGGATTCAAGAAGACGATCGAGTTCTACCTGACCGCGGTGTTCAACGTGATGCGACTGTCCGCTGCGGCGATCGCCAAGACCGAACCGTTGGAGGAAGGCGGCCGCGGCGTCATCGTCAACACGGCCTCGATCGCCGGCTACGAGGGCCAGATCGGTCAGCTGCCCTACTCGGCTGCCAAAGGCGGCGTCCTCGGCATGACTCTCGTCGCCGCGCGCGACCTGTCACCGCTGGGCATCCGGGTCTGCACCATCGCCCCCGGCACCATCAACACCCCCGCCTACGGCAAGGCCGCCGACCAGCTCGAGCAGTACTGGGGCCCGCAGGTGCCGTTCCCCAAGCGCATGGGCCGCTCGACCGAGTACGCGCAACTGGCCCAGAGCATCATCGAAAACGACTATCTCAACGGCGAAATCATCCGCCTCGACGGCGCGCTCCGCTTCCCGCCCAAATAGTGGTCTCCCCTCGCGAGCGTGCGTGTCTGTTGCTGGAAACGCCGGTGCTGATCGACATTTCGTGCACACTCGGCCCATGACGAACGTGCACGAAGCGTCGGTGCTCCGCGACGGGGCCGGCACTCTCAACGGAAAAGTCGCCTTCGTCGCCGGGGCCAGCCGCGGTATCGGTGCCACGGTCGCTCGGACACTGGCAGCCGAAGGCGCTGCGGTTGCAGTCGCGGCCCGGTCCGAGGAGCAGGGCAAGTTGCCGGGCACCATCGGATCGGTGGCCGCACAGATCGCCGACGCGGGCGGACAGGCCCTCCCGGTCGCCTGCGACGTCACCGATGAGGAGTCGGTGAACAAGGCTGTCGCCAGGACAGTTTCAGAATTCGGCGGCATCGACATCCTGGTGGCAAACGCCGGTGTGCTGTGGCTGGGCCCGGTGGAGACCACGCCGCTCAAACGCTGGCAGCTGTGCCTGGACGTCAACCTCACCGGGGTGTTCCTGGTGACCAAGGCCGTCATTCCGGAGGTGCGCAAGCGGGGCGGCGGCTCACTCATCGCCATCACCACCACCGGCGTCGACATGGTCGAGCACGGCGCCAACGCCTACTGGGTGTCCAAGGCCGCGGCCGAGCGGCTCTACCTCGGGCTGGCCGCCGATCTGCGCGGCGACAACATTGCGGTCAACTGCCTCAGCCCGTCACGGGTGGTGCTGACCGAGGGCTGGCAGGCCGGCGGCAGCGGGTTGCAGATACCACCGGAGATGGTCGAACCGCCAGAGGCGATGGGCCACGCTGCGGTACGGCTGGCGGGCCAAGACGCCACCGGCGTCACCGGCACGGTCCAGCGTTCTGAGGCCCTGGCTTTCTAGTCCCCCAGCACCGCGAGCGACCGTGTCTGTACGCCAACACGCCGTAAAGTGCGTACATTTGCGGTCGCTCGCGGTGCCAAGAGGGCGTCAGTCCTTGGCGATCAGGCCGTCCACGATGCGGTTGAAATCAGCGGTGCCGAAGGACACGTACTCGGCGAGGTTGGCATAATCGAGTGACGCCATCACCTGCTGCTCCAACTGGATGTTCATCAATCGCTTGGTCGCCTCGACGGCCTGCTTCGGCAGATCGATGAGCTTCTTGGCGCATGCGATCGCCTCGCTCAACGGGTCGGCGACCACATGGTTGGCCAGGCCGAGCTCGACCGCGCGCTGAGCCTTGATCCGCACACCGGTGAGCGCAAATTCCTTGGCCTGCAACAACGAAATCTGCGAGCCCCACACCAGCGGACCACCGTCGGCGGCCACCAGGCCGATCTGTACGTGCGGATCGGCGAAGTGCGCGGTCTCGGCCATGTAGACGATGTCGGACAGCGCGGCCAGGCTGCAGCCCAGCCCGACCGCCGGGCCGTTCACCGCGGCGACGACCGGGATGCGACACCGCACCATGCCGATGACGAGGTCACGCCCGTGCTTGATCGTCTTCTGTCGCAGCGCCTCGTCGCGCCGCAACTCGTCGAGATAGTTGAAATCACCGCCGGCCGAGAACGCCCGTCCGGCACCGGTGATCACCGCGGCCCGCGCATCGGCGTCCTCGTTGAGCGCCTCCCACAATCGCGCGAGCCCGACGTGCAGGTTGTCGTTGACCGCATTCAGAGCATCGGGGCGGTTGAGGGTGATGATGCGCAGGGCGCCGTCGGCCTGGACATCGATTTCGTCTGGCATTCCGTACATTTAGACTCCAAGCCCGAGGATTCGCGACGCGATGATGTTCTTCTGGATCTGCGATGTGCCGCCCATGACGCTCTGGGCGCGGCTGTAAAGGTAAGCCTCGAGCAGTTCTGGATCTTTGGTTCCGGTCACCGCGAGCGCGGCGTGCCCGACCGACTGCTCGACCCAGGTCATCAGCAGCTTGTCCAGCGAGCCTTCCGGGCCGTGCTTGAGCCCGTCGAGCTGTTCGGACAGCCGCCGTCGCACATGCAGACGCAGCATCTCGGCCTGCACCCCGGCCCAGGCCAGGTCCTCGGGCACCTTGCCGCCGGTGCTCTCGACCCGAGAGGCCATCTCCCGCACCAGCTTTCCGTAGCGTGCCGAGTAGCCGAGGGTCGACGGCTCACGCTCATGGCTGACCACCGTCATGGCCAGGCGCCAACCGTCGCCCGGCTCACCCACCATGTTCGAGGCCGGCACCACCGCACCGTCGAAGGCCACCTGGCCGAACTCGGTGGTGACGCCGTTGATCATCTGCAGCGGCCGCTGCTCGATGCCGTCCTGGTGCATCGAGACGATGAACGCCGAGATCCCCTTGTGCCGGGCCACATCCTTGTCGGTGCGGGCCAGCACCAGGCACCAGTCCGCCACGTCGGAGTAACTGGTCCAGATCTTGTGTCCGTTGATGACGTAGTTGTCGCCGTCGCGGGTCGCCGTCGTGGTCAACGAGGCCAGGTCCGAACCGGCCCCTGGCTCCGAAAAGCCCTGGCACCAACGCTCGGTGCCGTTGATCATTCCCGGCAGGAACCGCTGCTGCAGTTCCTTGCTGCCGTGATGCCCCAACCCCACCACCAGGTAGCCGAGGCTGGGCCGTGGCGGTGCGCCGGCTCGGGCCAGCTCCTCGTCGACGATGACATCGTAGACCGGCGGCAGGTCCTGCCCGCCGAACTCCTTGGGCCACGATGTGCCGAAAAACCCTGCGGCATAGAGGGCTTGATGCCACTCCCCCATCCGCGCCCAGTAGTCGTCGCCGGACGCCTTGAAGGATGCGGCATTGTCGGTCAACCAGGTCCGCAGCCTGTCCCGGAACGAGGCTTCCTCGGGTGAATCACGAAAGTCCAAGATCGATCTCCTCCAGTGCGACGGGCCACAGCTCGGTGGATGTCAGTACGCGGCGCAGATACACATGCGCCAGGCATTCCCAGGTGTTTCCGATACCGCCGTGCACCTGGATCGCCGTCTCGCACACCGTCCGTGCGGCGCGAGCACAGTAGATCTTCGCGATCTTGGCGGCGCGCACGGCTTCGGGGGCAGGCAGCTCGTCGACCGCCCACGCCGCGTGACGCAGCACGCTGATCGACCCCTCGATGAGGGCGAGCCCCTCAGCCAGCAGGTGTGCGACGGCCTGGTACGAGCCGATCGTAGATCCGTACTGCTCACGGACTTTCGCGTAGTCGACGGCCAACGCGTGCGCACCGCGGGCCGCGCCGACCAGATCGGCACTGGTGGCGGTGAGCGCCAGCGCCTGCCATCGCAGCGCGTCGTCGTCCGACAGCTCACCGAGCTCATCGGGCGCCTCAACGACGCCGACGGTGCTGCGCGTGAGATCCACGCCGGCGGTGGCGGCTTCCTCGTCTCCGACCGTCACCTCACGATCGAGTCGACGGGCCAGATCGTCGGCGAGCACCGGCCCGAGGAACGGCACGTCCACCAGGCCGCGCCCGAACTCCTCGGCGATGATCGCCACCTCCACACCGGAGGCGCCGTCGGACCGCAGCGTGCGCCACTCGGTGGCGGCGACCGTGCTTTCCAACCGGGCGATCCGGCCCTCATCCGACAGCTCTCCGACCGCACCCGGTCCGAGGTCGTCGGCCAGTTTCGCTGCGGCCTCTCGCAGCTGCTGCTGTTCAGACGTCAGACGAACGTCCATGCCGCTCCTTCAGCACTCGTCGCAATACCTTTCCGGAAGGTAACCGGGGTATCTCGGTTACGAACTCCACGCGGCTGGGCCGCTTGTACGAGGCCAGCCGCTCACCGACCAGGTCGATGAGCTCCTCGGCCGGCACCGCAGAATGTGTCGCCACCGCGGCCACGATGGCCTCGCCGTCGGCGGCATCGGGCACGCCGTACACCGCGCAGTCGCTGACCGCCGGGTGCCCGTGCAGCACCGCCTCGATCTCGGCGGGTGCCACCTGGAAGCCGCGGACCTTGACCATCTCCTTGGACCGTTCGGTGATCCGCAGGTATCCGTCATCGTCGAGGTATCCGATGTCCCCGGTGCGGTACCACCCGTCACAGAACGCGCCCGCGGTGGCGTCCTCGGGCAGATACCCGGCCATCACCGAATCCGACCGCACCTGAATCTCGCCGTCCGCGCCGATGCGGACGTTCACGCCGCGCACCGGAGTGCCGACGGTGTCGATACGCGTGTCGTGCAGCGGATTACAGGCGATCACCGGAAGCTCGGTGGTGCCGTACGCGGTCAGCCACCGCACCCCGGCCCGCTCGGTGACGGCCTCCACCACACTGCCGGTCACCGGGGTGGCGCACCACATCACATAGCGCAGCGAGGACAGGTCGTGACGTTCCAGGGCGGGATGCGCGGCAAGTGCCAACGCGATCGGCGCCACCGCCATCTCGACCGTGATCCGGTCGGACTCGATGTGGCGCAACATGGTGTCGATGTCGAAGCGAGGGTGCAGCCGGATCCAGGCACCGGTGTCGAGCGCCATGGCGATGTTGAGCAACCCCAGAATGTGCGACGGCGGCGTCATGATCTGCATCCGGTCCGCGGCGGTGAACCCCAGTGCGTCGCGCCAGTGGCCGATCGCGGCGGCGAACCCACGATGAGTGTGCCGCACCGCCTTGGGCATGCCCGTCGTTCCCGAACTGAAGACGAACAGTGCGTCCGAGCCCGGGTCGGGCGCACCGAACTGCCGGCGGCCCGGGGTGATCGGCTCATCCAAGTGCAGCATCGGCATGTGCGCGGCCAACACCTCGTGATCACCCACCGCATGACCGGGCTCGGTCAGCGCCAGCGCATGGGCGACCTCGGCCGCCTTCCAGGCCGGACTGATCAGTACGGCCGCGGCTCCCAGCCCCCAGATCGCGCGCAGCGCCACGACGAACTCGGGCCGGTTGGACGACATCATGGCGACACGATCACCCGACCTGACGCCGCGATGTTCCAGCTCCGTGGCCATCCCACTGGTCAGCGCATCGAGCTCGTCCAGGGTGTATTCGCGGTCGTCGAACGCGAGCACGCCGGTCTCGTTCACGATTCACCACCCTTCTCCCGAAAACTCCGCTGGGTGCTGAACACACCGAGAAGATACTATCAGTTAGCGAGAATGGTATTCTCTTCATATCAGAACGAACGTGCACAGGGGACTCACATGACGGTAGAACCGACGGTCGGCACCGAGGCGGACGGCAAGGTCACGATCATCTTCGATCGCGAGCAATTGTCCGTCCCCCGCCGGCAGAGCGAAACGCTGCTGGAGAGCGCTCGCCGCGCCGGGATGACGCCTCCGTTCTCCTGCGAGGCAGGCAACTGTGGGACCTGCATGGCCAAGCTGCTCGAGGGGACCGCAACGATGCGGGTAAACGACGCGCTCGATGACGACGAAGTCGCCGACGGTTACGTGCTGACCTGCCAGGCCGTGCCGGACTGCGATTCGGTGACCGTTTCCTACGACGAGGATTGAGCGAGCCGGTCACGGGAGCCGCCGGTTTCTACCGCAGGGCTGCAAATTTCGGCGATCACGACCCTGGTGCGGAAACCGGCGAATCCGAAACCGGCGAAGGCCGGCCGTACTCGTCGAAGGCCGGCGCCGGCCGGTAGTCCGGTGTGTACCCGGAGATGTGGATCGGACTGCCCACCAACCGGAAATCCCCGGCGGTCACCAGCACCTCGGGGGTCGCGGTCAGCGCCTCCGGCAAGCTCCGCACCGCAGCCGCCGGAATCCCCAGCGGCTTGAGCCGTGCCTCCCAGCCTGCGGCGCTGTCGGTCGCCAGCACGGCAGTCACCACGTCCAGGACCTCATCGCGCCGCCCGGCCCGCTCGGCCATGGTGGTGAACCCCTCGATCCCGGCTTCGCCGGCGAACGATCGCCAGAACCCGTCGTGGGTGATGAACAACGCCAGATAGCCGTCGGCAGTCGGGAAAAGCTGCGCGGGAACGTAATACGAATGCGCACCGAACGGATGGCGGCGCGGTTCGGCACCGTCGTTGAGATAGGCCGAGGCGCGGTAGTTCAGCTGCGAGAGCATGACGTCCCGCAGCGATACGTCCACCTGGCCGCCGTTGCCCGACACGATCATCGCCAGCAGACCGAGCGCGGCGGTCAGCCCGGTCGAGTTGTCCGCCGAGGAGTAGCCCGGCAGCGTGGGCGGACCGTCGGGATCGCCGGTCATCGCCGCTACCCCGGTGGCGGCCTGGATGACGTAGTCGAACGCCGGGTCGTCTCCCCCGTCCAACCCGAACCCCGTCATCGCGACACAGACGATCTTGGAGTTGAAGCGCCGCAGATGCTCATAGGTGAGGCCCAGCCTGCGGATCACCGACGGTTTCATGTTCACCAGCAGCGCGTGCGAATCCGCCACCAGCTCACCGAGTTTCGCCTTGCCCTCTTCGGAAGCGAGATCAAGGCAGATGCTGCGCTTGCCCCGGTTGAGGCTGGCGAAATAGCTGTCACTGACCTGACGCGAGATCTCCCCGCCGGGCGGTTCGACCTTGATCACCTCGGCACCCAGGTCGGCCAGCATCATGGTGGCGTACGGGCCGGCCAGCATGACGCCGACCTCGATGATGCGGATGCCGGCCAGCGGGCCTGTCACAGCGCCGAGCCTACGGGTTGTGGCGCGATCCGGCTGAAATGTCGGCACAAAGCGTAGTTTCGGCGGTTCATCGGACGGCCTTGGCGAGCTCGGCGATCACCTCACGCGTCCGGTACTTCGACGCGATCAACTCATCCCGGTTGTCACCGATCGGCAGCAGCCGTACCGACAGATCGGTCACCCCGGCATCGGCGAACTGCTTGAACCGCTTCAGGATTGATTCCTCGTCACCCGCGGCGAGCAGATCACCGACGTTGCGGGCCTCGCCGCGGTCCAGCAGTCGCTGGTAGTTGGGCGAGGTCTCGGCTTCGGCGAGGACGCGGTTGGCCCGGTCCTTGGCTTCCTCGATCTCGGAGTTCGCGCACAGCGTGACCGGGATGCCTGCGACGATGCGCGGCGCGGGCTTCCCGGCTTCGGCGGCGGCCTTGTTGATCTTCGGGGCGATGTGCTCGCCGATCGCTTTCTCGTCGGCCATCCACAGCGACGTACCGTCGGCGTGCTCACCGGCGATCTGCAGCATCACCGGACCCAGCGCGGACACCAGCACCGGCATCGGGATGTCGGCACCCAGCACGGTCGGGTTGTGCACGGTGAAAGAGTCGTTCTCCACGTCGACGTCTCCGGGCCCGGAGATGGCCGCGTTCAGCACCTGCAGGTAGTCCCGGGTGTAGGCGGCCGGCTTGTCATAGGGCAGGCCCAACATGTCGCGGACGATCCAGTGGTGCGACGGCCCGACGCCCAGGACCAGCCGACCACCCGAGATCGCGTGCACCGACAGCGCCTGCCGCGCCAGCGCGATCGGGTGCTGCGCCTGCAGCGGTACCACCGCGGTACCGAGTTCGATGCGCGACGTGTTCGACGCCATCAGCGCCACCATGCTGAGCAGGTCGAAGTCGTTGGGTACCTGCGGCATCCACGCACTGTCCAGTCCGGCCGATTCCGCCCACTGGATGTCGGAGACCAGCTTGGAGACCTTGCGGGCCATATCGCCACGCTCGGCCCCGATCATCACACCCAGTCTCATGACTCCGAAACCTTCTCTGTCAGCGCGCGAACGTCCGTCACCAGGGTGTCGAGCGAGGTTCCCGTGGGGAACACCGCTGCCGCACCGGCGTCGAGCAGTTTCTGCACATCGGATTGTGGAATGGTGCCACCGACGACGACGGCGATATCCCCGGCATCGGCCGCGCGCAGGGCCTCGACGGTGCGCGTGGTCAATGCGACATGCGCGCCCGAGAGGATCGAAAGACCGACCAGGGCAACGTCTTCCTGCAACGCGATCGACACGATGTCCTCGATGCGCTGCCGGATACCGGTGTAGATGACCTCGAATCCGGCGTCCCGCAACGTACGCGCGACGATCTTGGCCCCGCGGTCATGACCGTCGAGACCGGGCTTGGCGACAAGGACTCGGGTTGCCATCAGAACACCACCGGCTGCTGGAACTCGCCCCACACCGACTTCAACGTCGACACCATCTCTCCCACTGTGCAATACGCGTTGGCGCAGTCGATCAACCGGTGCATCAGGTTGTCTGCCCCCGGTCCACTGCCTTCGGCACCCCGGGCCAACGCGGCCAGGGTCTCTTTCACCGCAACATCGTCACGCTCGGCCTTGACCTTCGAGAGTCGCTTGAGTTGCAGGTCGCGCCCTTCGGCGTCGAGCTCATAGGTGTCGATGTCGGGCGCCGGCTCGTCGGTGACGAATTTGTTGACCCCGATAACGGCCCGACGCCCCGTTTCCACGTCCTGGTGGATCTTGAAGGCCTCGTCGGCGATCAGGCCCTGGAGATAGCCATCCTCGATGCACCGCACCATGCCGCCGTGCTTCTCCAGGTCGTCCATGATCTCGATGATCTTGGCCTCGGTGGCGTCGGTGAGCGCCTCGACGAAATACGAACCGCCCAGGGGGTCGGCGACTTTGGTGACACCGGTTTCATAGGCCAGGATCTGCTGGGTCCGCAGTGCCAGCGTCGCGGATTCCTCACTGGGCAGGGCGAATGGTTCGTCCCACGCGGCGGTGAACATCGACTGGACGCCGCCGAGCACCGCCGCCATCGCCTCGTAGGCCACGCGCACCAGATTGTTCTGCGCCTGCGGGGCATAGAGGGAGGCACCGCCGGCCACGCAGCCGAACCGGAACATCGAGGCCTTGTCCGTGGTCGCGCCGTAGCGCTCCCGCACGATCGTCGCCCAACGGCGCCGGCCGGCACGGTATTTGGCGATCTCCTCGAAGAAGTCGCCGTGGGTGTAGAAGAAGAAGGAGATCTGCGGGGCGAACTTGTCGATCGTCATCCGGCCGCGTTCGACGACGGTGTCGCAGTAGGTGACGCCGTCGGCGAGGGTGAACGACATCTCCTGCACGGCGTTGGCGCCCGCGTCGCGGAAATGCGCACCGGCCACCGAGATCGCGTTGAACCGGGGTACCTCGGCCGCACAGAACTCGATGGTGTCGGCGATGAGCCGCAGCGACGGCTCGGGCGGCCAGATCCAGGTGCCGCGCGACGCGTACTCCTTGAGGATGTCGTTCTGGATGGTTCCGGTGAGCTTGTCGCGGGGCACGCCCTTCTTCTCGGCGGCGGCGACGTAGAAGGCCAGCAGGATGGCCGCGGTGCCGTTGATGGTGAAGCTGGTGCTGATCTTGTCCAGCGGGATGCCGTCGAACAGGATTTCGGCGTCGGCCAGGGTGTCGACCGCAACGCCGACGCGACCGACCTCTTCCCCGTACTCCTCGTCATCGGAGTCGTAGCCGCACTGGGTCGGCAGATCCAGCGCCACCGACAGGCCCGTCCCGCCCTGATCGAGCAGATAGCGATACCGGCGGTTGGATTCCTCGGCGGTTCCGAAGCCCGAATACTGGCGGAAAGTCCAGGTTTTCCCGCGGTAGCCCGAGGCGAAGTTGCCACGCGTGAAGGGATAGGCCCCGGGGGCAGGCGGCTCGACCGCCCGGTCGCCCGGTCCGTAGACGGGCGCCAGCGGGATGCCGGACGGAGTCTCTACTGGAGGGACATCTTGCTCGCTCATCAGTGGATAACGTACTTGCTAAAAATGAGAATGCCAATACCGCGTGGTGGAAATGTGGCGCGTGTACTGGCCGGGAACGCCGCGACCTGCACCCCTGGACGCTGCGACAACGGAGTCGAACACGTCTGATGAGCGACCGAATCCCCGGCCGCCCCCGGCGACGATTACGCCACTTGCTAAAAATGAGAATGCCAATACCATTTGATTACGGTCGACAGTACCGTTGACGACGGCGCACACGGATTGCTGCGCTCGACGAGGAGGACCATGTCCAGCCAGCAAGAGTCATTCACCGACCGCACGCTGGTCGTGTCCGGCGGCAGCCGAGGGATCGGACTGGCGATTGCACTCGGTGCCGCCCGCCGCGGAGCGAACGTGGTGCTGCTGGCCAAGACGGCTGAACCGCATCCCAAACTTCCCGGCACCGTGCACACGGCGGTCGCCGAGGTCGAGGCCGCCGGCGGCAAAGGCGTGGCCGTGGTCGGCGATGTGCGCAAGGAAGAGGACGTGGCCCGCGCGGTCGAGGCCGCAGTCGAGCACTTCGGCGGCGTCGACATCGTGATCAACAACGCCAGCGCCATCTCCACCGAACCGACCGAAGCACTCTCGGCCAAGAAGTTCGACCTGATGATGGACATCAACATCCGCGGCACGTTCCTGCTCACCAAGGCCGCGCTGCCGCACCTGCGCAAGTCCACAAACGGTCAGGTCCTCACGCTGGCCCCGCCGATGAACATGAACCCCTACTGGCTGGGCGCGCACCCGTCCTACACCCTGTCCAAGTACGGCATGACGCTGCTGTCGCAGGGCTGGGCCGCTGAATACGGCGATGCCGGAATCGGTTTCAGCTGCCTGTGGCCCGAGACCTACATCGCCACCGCCGCGGTGACCAACCTCGCCGACGGCGACCAGATGGCCACGCAGTCCCGCTCTCCCGAGATCATGGCGGACGCGGCCGTGGAGATCCTGTCCCGCCCGGCCGCCGAGGTCAATGGTCAGACTTTCATCGACTCCGAGGTGCTCACCGCCGCCGGCGTCACCGACCTCTCCCGCTACGGCGGCGGGGATAATCCGATCATCGACATCTTCATCGACGCACCGGGACAGGGCCTATGAGCATCTCGCTACTGCTGGAGATGGCGGTGTCGGGCGGACCCGACCGCACCGCGGTGGTGTCCGACGATCTCCGCCTGACCACCGAGGAACTCAGCACCCTCGCCGACGGCGGCGCCGGTGTCATCGCGGCATCCGGGGCCGCCCACGTGGCGTATGTCGGCACCGGCGGAGCGCTGCTGCCGCTGCTGCTGTTCGCCTCGGCCCGCGCGGCCGTGCCGTTCACCCCGCTGAACTACCGGCTGAGCAAGGACGGCCTGCACGAGCTGATCGAGCGACTGCCCGAGCCGCTCGTCGTCGCCGACGCCGAATACGCCGACGTGGTCGCCGGGACCGGCAAGCAGGTCATCACCGCCGAGGACTTTCTGGCGGCGGCCCGCACCGCCGAACCCGCTGCCGAGTTCGCCGATCCGGACGCGGTCGCGGTCGTGCTGTTCACCTCGGGCACCACGTCGCGCCCCAAGGCCGTCGAGCTCACCCACAACAACCTGACCAGCTACATCACCGGGACAGTCGAATTCGCCTCGGCCGCAGAGGAAGACGCGGCGCTGATCTGCGTGCCGCCGTATCACATCGCCGGGGTCAGTGCGGCCATGTCGAACCTGTACGCCGGCCGGAAGATGGTGTACCTGAGACACTTCGACGCCGACAGGTGGGTTGAGCTGGTCCGCACCGAGGGCGTCACGTCGGCCACCGTGGTGCCGACCATGCTGGACCGCATCGTCACCGCACTGGAATCGGCCGGCCTCGAGCTGCCCAGCCTGCGCAACCTCGCCTACGGCGGCTCCAAGGTGGCGCTGCCCCTGGTCCGCAAGGCGCTGCAACTGCTGCCGAACGTCGGCTTCGTCAATGCGTACGGATTGACCGAAACCAGTTCCACCATCGCGGTTCTGGGCCCCGACGATCACCGCGAGGCACTGGCCGCCGAGGATCCGGCCGCCGCCCGTCGCCTCGGCTCGGTGGGCCAGGTGGTGCCGGGTATCGAGGTCCAGATCCGCGCCGACGACGGCACCGTGCTGAGCTCGGGCGAGACCGGCGAGTTGTTCGTCCGCGGTGAACAGGTGTCGGGGCGATACACCGACATCGGCTCCGTGCTCGACGCCGAAGGCTGGTTCCCCACCAAGGATGTCGCCATGCTCGACGAGGGCGGCTACCTGTTCATCGGCGGACGCTCCGACGACACCATCATCCGCGGTGGCGAGAACATCGCCCCGGCCGAGATCGAAGATGTGCTCGTCGAACATCCCGAGGTCCGCGACGTGGCCGTCGTCGGCCCAGAGGACCCGCAGTGGGGGCAGATCATCGTGGCCGTCGTGGTGCCCGTCGAGGGCACCTCCCCCGACCCGGACGCGCTGCGCGATCATGTCCGAAAGCAACTGCGCGGATCCCGCACCCCCGACCGGGTGGTGTTCCGCGATGAACTACCCACCAACCCGACCGGCAAGGTCCTGCGCCGCCAGCTCGTCGACGAACTCGCACCCGTATCAAAGGAGTCAGCATGATCAAGAACGGCACCCGCCTGCAGAGCCAGGTGTGCGACACCCAGGTCATCGTGGTGCGCAGTGCCGACAGCCTCGACGATCTCCGCGCGGGCGGCGTCGTGATGGTGCCACTCGACGCCGAGAAGGATTCCGCCGCAACCATCGACGCCGCCTTCTCCGACGGCAACCTGATGGGCAAGCGTTACGTCGACGACGGTGGTGCCGAGGTGCTCGTCACCAAGGCCGGCGCCGGCACGCTGTCGATCGGGACCACCGCCCTGAGCCTCAAAGAGGCCAAGCCGCTTCCGGCCAGCGACTAACTCCGGGCCATGGCCTCGCGGGTGACCCCGCTGCGGGTCGCGGTCGCCAGCTTCATCGGCACCACGGTCGAGTTCTACGACTTCCTGATCTACGGCACCGCGGCCGCGCTGGTCTTTCCCAAGCTGTTCTTCCCACAGGCCTCGCCGGCAGCCGGTGTGCTGCTGTCGTTCGCCACCTTCGGTGTCGGATTCATCGCCCGTCCGCTGGGCGGCATCGTGTTCGGCCACTTCGGTGACCGACTCGGCCGCAAACGGATGCTGGTGTACTCCCTTGTCGGCATGGGGGTTTCGACCGTCCTGATCGGGGTGTTACCCACCTACGCCCAGATCGGCCTGCTGGCTCCGCTGCTGCTCACCGTCTTGCGGTTGTGCCAGGGCTTCGCCGTCGGCGGCGAGTGGGGTGGTGCCACCCTGATGGCCGTCGAGCACGCCGGCCCCGCACGGCGGGGGTTCTACGGATCCTTCCCGCAGATGGGCGCGCCGGCCGGGACCGCAGCGGCCACCCTGGCGTTCTTCCTGGCCTCCCAGCTGTCCGACGCGCAGTTCCTCACCTGGGGCTGGCGACTGCCATTCCTGTTCAGCGCGGTGTTGATCGCCATCGGTCTGGTGATCCGGCTCAAGCTGACCGAAAGCCCCGAATTCGCGGCCATCAGCCAGGATTCGGCGATCGCCTCGATGCCTATCGTCGAGGCTTTCCGGAGGCACTGGCGGCAGATCATCCTCGTGGCCGGGGCCTACCTGTCCCAAGGGGTCTTCGCCTACATCTGCGTGGCGTATCTGGTGTCATACGCCACGACGGCGGCCGGAATCGACCGCGGATCGGCACTTTTCGGGGTGTTCCTCGCCGCACTGGTGGCCGTGGCGGCTTACCCGTTGTTCGGGGCCTGGTCGGATTCGGTGGGCCGCAAGCGGTTGTTCCTGACCGGTGTCCTGCTGATGGGCCTGTCCGCATTCCCGGCGTTCGCCTTGATCAACACCGGCAACCCGGTGCTGTTCGGCGTCGCCCTGGTGCTGGTGTTCGGCCTGGCGATGGCGCCGGCAGCCGGGGTCACGGGGGCATTGTTCAGCCTGGTCTTCGACACCGACGTGCGCTACAGCGGGGTTTCGATCGGTTACACGCTGTCGCAGGTCCTGGGCTCCGCGTTCGCGCCGACCATCGCCGCCGCGCTCTACGCCTCGACCCACGCCAGCGACGCGATCGCGTGGTATCTGGTTGCGGTGTCGGTGGTGTCGATCGTCAGCGTCAGCTTGCTGCCGTCCGACCGCCGGGTGCTCGCTCACGCGTGACGGCTGGTCACTCCCCTCCCCATCGGGGCTAGGACTGCATCAGACTCGCGGCAACGGTTGCGGCCTCGGCCGCGCCTGCGGGCAGCGGAGTCGCCGCGGCGGCGCGTAAACCGTCCAGCAGCAAGGCAATCTGGCGGCGGGCGACCGCAGCAGCGTCCGGGCCACCATGGTCGGCCAGGCAGGCGTTGAGCCACAGCGCTGTGAACAGGTCGTCGACGGTGATGTCAGCTCGCAGCGAACCATCGGCCTGCGCGTCGGCGATCAACCGTGAGCCGAGTTCCAGACTGTCCTGGCAGATCTGCTCGATCGCCGGCGAGGCGTACCGCGAGCTGCACATGGCATCACTGAAGGCATGATCGCCGGCCTGCAGATCGCACAACCCAAATATGAAGGTGGCCAGGCGTTCCCACGCCGAGTCGGCGGACAGCGCGCGCTCGGACAGGTCCGCCAATGTCTGTGCAAGCAGGGCAGGCAACGCCGCGTCGATGAGATCCTCGCGAGTCGCGAAGCGGTTGTAGAGCGTCCCGATGCTGACCCCGGCGCGCGCCGCGACCGCTTCCAGTGGAGCGCCGAGCCCGCGCTCCTGAAACTCGGCCTGCGCGGCTTCGAGCAGTTTCTCGCGATTGCGGCGCGCATCGGCGCGTAGCGCGCGTTGTGCAGGCATCGCACCTCCAGAACTAAGTTGACACGCACCCTCAATATAGCGCTAGGCTGGGTCGCATAACTTGAGCATTGGCCTCAGCTTGGAGGAAATCGTGAAGCTGCCCTGGTACATCAAGCCCGGCAACAAGGCCATCGTCGCGCTGTCCCGGCTCGGACTCCGCTTCGGCGCAAAGGGTCCCGTGATCCTCACGGTCACCGGACGCAAATCCGGGAAACCCCGCGCGACACCAGTCACCCCGATGTTCGTCGATGGCAAGCAATACGTCGCTGCGGCACCGGAGGCGGCGTGGATCGCAAATGTGCGCGCCGACCAGGCCGCGACACTGAGCCGGGGCCGTCGAGTCGAGCAGGTACGGATGGTCGAACTTTCCGACGAGGACGCCAGGCCACTGCTTCGCCTGGTGCCCAGCCTGATTCCCGGCTGGGTCGGCTTTCTTCGCCAGGGCGGACTGGTGACCGACGGTGGCCCCGACGAGTTCGAGGCGCTACTGGGGCGGATGCCCATCTTCCGGGTGGAACCCGCATCCGCTCGATGACGGCAACCCCCGCAGTCTGGACCTACCTCATGCGTGACGGCTGGTCACTCCACCGTCCACCACCAGCTGCGTGCCGGTGATGAAGGACGCCTTCGGCGACATCAGGAACGCCACCGCGGCCCCGATCTCGTCGGGTTGCCCGAGCCGACCCAACGGTGCGGCCTGTTCGAAGCTCGCGCGGATCTCCTCGACATCCAACGCGATCTGCAGCATCGGGGTGTGGATGAAGCCCGGGCATACCGCGTTGACGCGAATTCCCGACGGGCCCAGCTGGGCAGCCATCGACCGCGTCATGCCGAGCAGACCCGCCTTGGACGCGCAATAAGCGGGGATGAACGGGTTGGCGGCCAGGCCTTCGATACTCGAGATGCCGACCACCGCGGGCGATCCACCGTCGCGGGCGGACTTCTCCAGGTGCGGCAACAGCAGCTGGACCAACAGCGCCTGGGCACGCAGGTTCACGTCGAGCACCGCGTCCCACGATTCCTCGGTGTAGGCACCGACCGGTTCGGGGATCACCCGGCCCGCGGCGTGCACCAGCCCGTCGATGCCGTCGAGCGCCTGGGCCGCCTCCTCAACCGCCGCCGCCATTGCGCCCGTGTCGCACACGTCGACCACCGCCCACGGCATGCCCAGGTTCTCGGCCACCGACTTCACCTCAGGTGCGATGTCCCACAACGAAACCTGCCTACCGTCGGCAATCAGCGCCTCCGCGCTGGCCCGGCCGATCCCCGACGCTGCACCCGTCACCACCACACCTGTCATGCCGGACAGGTTAGGTGCCCGGAGAGCCGTCGTGGGCGATTTTGGTTATACCGGCTAATCGACGAGATCGGCCAGCGCCTGCGCGGTCTGCAGGTCCTCGTACGCCGCCGAGTACCGCTGCGCCAGGGCAAGTGCGATGTCGGGACGTTGCCACAACTCCCCCGCGCTGGCCGTTGCCAGCCAGGTCATCAGGCCGTGTGCCACCGATGCCCGGTACCGCAGCCAGATCTCCTCGGGCGAGGGCAGTTCGCCGGCCGGCAATCCGAGCGTGTCCCGGTATTCCTCGAGCAACTGACGCTCGGCCACCCGGCGATCCTCGGTGGTCAACGCGCCCTGCAGGAAATAGCCGAGATCGAGGGAGAAGTTGCCGCGCCGGGCCACTTGCCAATCCAGGAAGCCGACATCGCCGTCGCGCAGCACGTAGGTGTTGCCGATGTGCGGATCACCGTGCAACAGCGTCTGGGAGGCGCCCGACGAGGTGAGGGTGTGGATGAACGGTTTCCAGATGCCTTCCACCAGATGGTCGATGGTCAGCGCGTGAACCGAGGCGGGTGCGTCGTCGCCGAGGCGTTCCAGCGCTGCGGGCAGGGGCGCCCACTGCATGCCGTCCCACGGCACGAACGGCTCCAACCACTCCAGACCGGGACGCCGCACCCGCTCGCCCCAGAAGGCGCCGTGCAGCCGGGCCAGGCCGCGCACTCCGTGAGCGGCCTGCTCCACCGTCAGCGGCCGGGTGGCATCCCGCGGGTCAGCCGAACGGGCCGTGAGGTCTTCCATGACCAACACGAAGTCCTCGTCGCCCTCGTCGATCGGCGCGGCGTAGACCGTTGGATGTTCCAGCGGCAGGTCGACTTTCGAGTTGAACAGCCGCGGCTCGTGCAACAGGCCGCTGGTGTACTTGATCATCTCCTTGTGGCCGGGGTCGACGGCCTTGGCGAACACCGTGCAAGGTCCGCTCGGCCCGGGCTTGTAGGTGACCGACAGCCGCGCCCGACGGTTGGTGCCGTCATCGCGCATGTCGACGGTCACGCAGTCGACCACCGCGCCCGGGTGGTGGTCGGCCAGCGCCGCCGTCATCCACTCCGGCGTGACCTGTGTCCAGTCCTTCGGGACGGTCAGTGCGGCGGTCACTGGACGAACGCCGGCATCGAATCCCAGCCGCGCACAGTCGACGTCGGCGACAGCTCGGCGTTGTCGAGATCGACGTCCCACTCCGGGAAGCGCTTGAGCATCTCCTCCAACGCGATACGACCCTCCAGCCGCGCGAGCGCCGAGCCAAGGCAGTAGTGGGTGCCGACGCTGAACGCCAGGTGCTGGCGCTGTTCACGGTGGATGTCGAAAACCTCGCCGTCCGGCGGGAACTGGCGGCTGTCGCGCACTGCCGCGCCGATGAGCATCATCATCACGCTGCCCTCGGGGACGGTTTGTCCGTAGTACTCGACGTCGCGGGTGACGTAGCGTGCCACGTGCGGGGCGGGCGGCTCGAAACGCAGCAGCTCCTCGATCGCCTGCGGAATCAGCGCAGGGTTCTCCACCAACTGGCGTCGCTGATCCGGATGCTCGGCGAGGACCTTTGCCGCCCAACCGATCAGCCGTGTGGTGGTCTCGTTGCCCGCGCCCGCCACCACGTTGATGTAGATCAGCAACTCCTCGCGGGTGAGCTTGCGGGTGACCCCATGCTCGTCGGTGAACTCGACGTTGAGCAGGTCGGTCATGATGTCGTCGGACGGATTGTCCTTGCGCCAGTCGATGTAGGTCTCGAAGATCGAGCCGTCGACCAGGCCCTCCTGCGCGGCCTTCATCGGCTTGCCGGCCTCGGTACGCAGCTGGTCGTTGCCGTGGTCGCGGATCATCTCCTGGTCGTCCTCGGGGATTCCCAGCAGTGCACTGATCACCCGCATCGGCATGATCGCGCCGAAATCCTTGATGAAGTCGATCTTTCCGGTGCCGACCAGGGGGTCCAGCGACTGCGCGCAGAATTCCCGGATCTTGGGCTCTAGCGCATTGATCTTGCGCGGCGTGAACATCCGGGCCAGCAACTTGCGGTGCACGGTGTGGATCGGCGGGTCCTCGAAAATGAGGGCGCCGGAGGGGATGTCGATGTTGGCCTTGATCAGTTCGATGATGGCGCCGCGGGCCGAGCTGAACGTCTCGTGGTCGACCAGGCCCTTGTTGACATCGGCGAACCTGCTCAACGCGTAGAAGTCGTGCTGCTCGTTGTAGTAGAGCGGCGATTCCTCGCGGAGCCGCGCGAACGTCGGGTACGGGTTGGCGTTGATCTCGACGTCGTAGGGGTCGAAGTACACCTGGGTCGCGCTGGCTGTCACCGGAAATCCACCTCTCTGTGTCCGAGAGCGGAGTTTACACACGGATGGTTATGCGCGTAAGTAGATCGGCGACACACACCTCGAATGGAGGTGAAGCCAAAGGTCAGGTGGACTCGCGCTGGATCAGCCTGGCAACGTCGGCGCTACTCGGCTCGGCGTCGGCGGGATACCCCAGTTCCGACATCATCGCGGCGACCGCGACGTCGACGATCGCCTTGGCGTCGAAGGCCACCGATGTCAGCGGCGGGGCGCTCACCGCACCCAGATCGATCGCGTTGACACCCATCACCGCCATGTCCCCAGGGCACCGCAACCCCGCCTGCCGCAGCCCGTGCAGCACCACGAACGCGGTCTCGTCGCTCTGCGCACAGATTGCCGTCACCCCGTCGGCTGCCCAGCGACCGACGATCTCGGCGGCGTTGGACCCGTCGGCCGCGAAACTGGCCACCTCGATCTCGGGCAGATCGCGCCGCGCGGCGGCGGCCCGAAGCCCCACCAACCAGTAGTCACCGAGGGGCCGGAGTTCTTCCTCGGTCGTGTAGGCGAAAGCCAACCGGCTGTGGCCGCGCCCCGCGAGGTGATCCACCCTCATCTCACCGATACTCGCGTCGAGCGAACCGATCGCATGCAGCTGCGAGCTGCCCAGGTGAATCTGCGGGATGCCGGCCGCGTTTGCCGCCGCCAGTGCATTGCCGGTCAGCGGGAAGGTGCTGGTGACCGCCATCGGGTTGAGGTCGGCGATCGCGTCGACGACATTGCGATCGTCGTCGGTTTCGAACTGCAGGGACAGGACGACGCCGTGCCTGGCGAGCGCGGTGGTGAGCCGACTGCCGACCTCGATGGGCAGGTTGCCCAGCGACAGCCGGCCGACGATGTAGAGCACCACACCGCTGCCGCCGACCGCGAGATTGCGGGCCGCCAGGTTGGGCCGATAGCCGAGGTCGGCCGCCGCCTTCCGCACCGCCGCCTGGGTCTGTTCCGAGATACGTTGCCCTTGAACATTGTTCAGGACATAGCTGACCGTGGCCGTGGAGACGTTGGCCAGCCTGGCAACGTCCGCTTTGGTCGGGCGGAGCCCGACATTCGATCCCGGTGGGCGTCCTCGTGTGGTGCTCACGGTGACATCGTGACACGTTGCTGATCGGACGAGCCGTCTACGCCGCGCAGTGGCCGCCCGGCGTTCTCCCGCAAGGTCAGCACGGTGAGCACCGAGACGATGCCCGCGGCGACGAGATACAGCGCGGGCGCCAGGTTGTTGCCCGTCGCCGCGGTGAGCCAGGTGACCACGTACGGCGTGGTACCGCCGAACAACGCGACCGCGACGTTGTAGCCGATCGAGAAGCCGCTGTAGCGCACCCGGGTCGCGAACAGTTCGACCCCGGCGGTCACCGCGGTCGCGACATACACCGATTCGATCGCGGCGAGCAGGCAGTGTCCGGCGATGGCCGCGACCACCGATCCCGAATTCATCAGCAGGAACAGTGGATACGCGCACACCACGAATCCGGCCGACCCGGCCAGCAGCAGCGGTTTGCGCCCGATGCGGTCCGACAACGCCGCCAGCGGCAGGATCAGGATCAGTGCCACCAGGCTGGCCAGGGTGATCGAGACGAAGGCCTGTGTCTTGCTGAAGTGCAGCGCCTTGATGAAGTACGTCGGCAGGAAGGTGAAGACGACGTAGTAGCCGACGTTGAACACGATGAACAGGCCGATGACCTGCAGGATGGCCCGCCGCGCCGTACCCACCGCCTCCCGCAGCGGCGAGTCGGCCACGCGATCGGCCTTGTCGAGCTTGGCGAATTCGGGAGTGTCGTCGAGCCGCAACCGGATGTAGAGCCCGACCAGGCCGAGCGGAGCGGCCACCAGGAATGGGATGCGCCAGCCGTAGCTCTGCATCGCCTCCGGCGGCAGCAGCACCTGCAGCAGGGTCACGGTGACCGAGCCCAACAGGAAGCCCAGCACTCCCGACCAGGCGATGAACGTGACGGTGAGCCCGCGCCACCGGGTCGTCGCGTACTCAGCGAGATACACGGCGCCGCCGCCGTATTCACCACCCGCCGAGAATCCCTGCAGGCATCGCAGCAGGAGCAGCAGCAACGGGGCCGCCACCCCGATCGTGGCGTAGGTGGGCAGGAGGCCGATGCCGAGGGTGGCCGCCGACATCAGCAGGATCACCACCGCGAGCACGCGCTGACGGCCCAACCTGTCTCCGAGCGGGCCGAACACGAATCCGCCGAGCGGCCGCATGAAGAACGCAGCGGCGAAGATGGCGAAAGTGTTGAGCAGAGCCGCCGTTTCGTTGCCGGCCGGGAAGAAGTTGGCCGCGATGTAGGTCGCCAGGAAGCCGTAGATGGCGAAGTCGAACCATTCCACCGCATTGCCGATCGACGCGCCGGTGACCGCCTTGCGCACCGTGGGATCGACGCGGGTGTCTCGCTTCGTTGTCATCAACAGAAAACTCGCCTCTCGGATCGCGAGAGGCGAGTTTATCTGTTGGGTTATGCGCGTAAGCTTCTTTCTCAAGGCCGGCGCATCAGGCGGGTGTCAGACCCCGGCGAGGGTGTCCGCGGTGAGCAGCGCCTGGGCCACGCCCGAGACGATCGACGCCAACCGAATGGCCTCGAAGATCGAGGTACGGGAGACCTCGGCGTCGCGCAGCACGGTCTCGTGCGCCGAAAGGCAGTGCGAGCAACCGTTGATCGCCGATACGGCCAGCGACCACAACTCGAAGTCGGTCTTGGGCACACCCGGGTTGGCGATGATGTTCATCCGCAGACCGGCCCGCAGATCGTCGTAGCGACCATCGAGCTGACCCTTGGTGCGATAGAAGACGTTGTTCATCCCCATGATCGAGGCTGCACCGAGGGCGGCGTTGTAGGCCTCCTCGCTCAGCACATCGAGGGCGTCCTCGGCGATCTCCTTGAGCAACTGCGGCGATTTCGTGGCCGCCGCCGTGGCGACCAGGGCACCCCACAACTGCTGCTCGGTGAGCTCGGTCGACTTGACGATGCTGCCGAAGTTGAGCTTGAGGTCCTTCGCGTACTCCGGCAGCGCTTCCTTGATGTTGTCGATGCTCACGATTACACCGCCTCGGCCAACAGCTCGCCCGCGTTGAGGGTCGGGTCACCCTTCTTCCAGTTGCAGGCGCACAGCTCGTCGGACTGCAGGGCGTCGAGCACGCGCAGCACCTCGTCGACATTGCGGCCCACCGAGCCGGCGGTCACGGAGACGAACTGGATCTCGTTGTTGGGATCGACGATGAAGGTGGCGCGGTCGGCGACACCGTCGGCGTTGAGGACACCGGCGGCCTGCGAGAGCTCACGCTTGAGGTCCGAGACCATCGGGAACGGCAGCTTCTTCAGATCCTCGTGCTGAGCGCGCCACTGGAAGTGCACGAACTCGTTGTCCACCGAGACGCCGATGACCTTGGCGTCGCGATCCTCGAAGTCCTCGTTGAGCTTGCCGAACGCGGCGATCTCGGTCGGGCACACGAAGGTGAAGTCCTTCGGCCAGAAGAAGATGATCCGCCACTTGCCCTCGTCGTCCTTGTTGGTGACGCGGGTGAAATAGTCATCGGGCTGCTTGGCGTCGACCTTGGACAGATCTCCGCCAATCACGGCCGTCAGGTCGTATTCCGGGAACTGGGAGCCAATCGTCAAAAGTGCCATCGCAACCTATCCAATCTCGCATGTTCTTTCTGGAATGATTCCAGATTTACAGATTGATTCTGGCTCTCCAGCCTGGCGATAGCAACTCACTCAGACGTGATTGTCCACACAAAAGACATCACTGTGAGTCAGGCATCACCGATGCCATCGGCACCACGAGATCGGCCCGCCCCGCGGTGGCCGCAACCAGCCGAGCGTTGGGCTCGTCAACCCCGGCTACCCACCGCCGCGCCGCATCCACCGGCTTACCGAAGGCGATGTGGCGAGCCACCAGTCGCGCCGCGCGCACGTCGTCTTCTATTGCGCAATACCAGATTTCGTCGATCTCGTCGGCCACCGCCGACCAACGGGGATCGTCGAGCAACAGGTAGTTGCCCTCGGTGAGCACGACGGCAGTCTCCGGAAAGACCGGAATCGCTCCGGCGATCGGCTGCTCGAGATCACGTTCGAAACCCGGGGCGTAGACGACCTCGACGCGGGACCGGACGCGACGCAGCAACACCGCATAACCGGCAACGTCGAACGTGTCAGGCGCACCCTTGCGCTCCGCCCGGCCGAGCCGGCGTAATTCGGCATCGGCGAGGTGGAAACCGTCCATCGGAACGTGGCCCACCGCGTCGGCTCCCAACCGGGCCCGGACGGCGTGGACCAGCGCCTCGGTCAGCGTGGACTTGCCCGCTCCCGGCGCTCCGGTGATTCCGATGACCGATGTCCCCGGTTCCGCGGCGCGGGCCAGCACGCGGCCCAGCAGCTCTTCGAACGTGCACATAGCGCCGTCATTGTCACCCAGGTCACCGGCGGCCCGTGCCGAACGCCGCCGGGAGCAGGTAGAACTGGCTGGGGTGAATCGCACGGAAGGCGGCTCAAGTGGCGAGGCTTCGCTGGTGGCTCGGTCTGGCCTGTTGCGCAGTGTTGTTGGCCGCATGCGCGGATGCCACGGTCGTCGGGGGCCGGGCGACCTCGATGCTGTTCCTGCCCGACCGCGTCGGCGGACTGCCGGTGACCGACGGCCACAGCGGCATCCGGCCCGACGCACCCGCGCCCACCCGCCAGGCCGAGAACACCGACGGCGGCCAGATCGACGATCTGGTCCTGCTCGCCGTCGACGACATCGAGGATTTCTGGTCGGACCACTACACCGGCGGCTCACTGCCCGGAACATTCACCCCGGTCTCCCGCCTGGTGTCGTTCAACTCCGACGCGTCCCCCGGACTCGACCTGTGCGGGGAGAACACGGCCGGGCTGACCAACGCCTTCTACTGCCTGACCAGTGACGTGATGGCCTGGGACCGCGGTGTGGCGATACCCGTGGCGGCACAGTACTTCGGCCAGATGGGCGTGGTCGGCGTCATGGCCCACGAGTACGGCCATGCCGTCCAGCAGCAGGCCCGGCTCATCAACGAGAGCACTCCCGTGCTGGTCGCCGAACAACAGGCCGACTGCCTCGCCGGCGTCTACCTGCGCTGGGTGGCCGCAGGCGAATCGCCCCGCTTCGAGTTGAGCACCGGCGACGGGCTGAATCACGTTCTGGCGGGTCTGATCTACATCCGCGATCCGCTGATGACGCGAATCGATGCGGCGCTCACCGGAAACGAGCACGGCTCGGCACTGGACCGGGTCAGCGCGTTCCAGATCGGCTTCAGCGGCAACATCGACCAATGCGCGGCCATGGACTCCGACGAGATCAAGAAGCGCCGCGGCGACCTCCCCAAGTTCCTCGATTTCTTCGGCGTCGACCAGAGCGGCAACAGCACCATCACCGCCGACCTGCTGGACCAGACCATGCAATCCCTGCAGCACGTCTACGCGCCCGCCAACCCACCGACGCTGAGCACCGAACCCAGCGCGTGCCCGGACGCCGGGCCGTCGCCTCCGGCGTCGTACTGTCCGGCGACCAACACCATCGTGGTCGATCTGGACGGGCTGAAGGCCTTGGGGGAAACCAGGAACGAAAACGACGAGCAGGAGCTGCTACAGGGCGACAATTCGGCGATCTCAGTGCTGACGTCGCGGTACGCGCTGGCCGTCCAACACGAGAAGGGACTGGCACTGGACACCCCGGTGGCCGCCATGCGCACCGGCTGCCTCACCGGGGTCGGGCAGGCCCGGATGGCCGAACCCGGTCAGCCGATCACACTGTCGGCCGGTGACACCGACGAGGCGATCAGCGGCCTGCTCACCAACGGACTGGCCGCCAGCGACGTCAGCGGCAGAGTGCTGCCGGCCGGGTTCACCCGGATCCTGGCCTACCGGTCCGGCCTGCAGGGTGACGACGCGCAGTGTTACGAACGGTTCGCGTGAGCGATGAGCCCAGTCGAGGAGAACCGATGAGCGGTCCCGAGCAACCTTGGTGGGCGCGGCCCGGCGGCGCACCGCTCCCCGGCACTCCCCCGCCACAACCCCAACCGGCCCAGCCCGCACGCACGTCGCCGCCCCAACATCAGGCGCGGCCCGTACCGCGGCCGCAGCAGCCGCAACCGGCCCCGCCGGCACCGCGCCGCCCCAAGCCACCCGACCGGCGGCTCATCGGTGCCGCGCTGGCGGCCGTGGCGGTCGTCGCGGTCGGCATCGGCCTGTGGGCGTGGAACCGCACCGACGTGGCGGGCACCCAGCTCGACGTCCGACAGGCCGAGGCCGGCGTGGCCGAGATCCTGTCCGACCCGATCCACGGCTACGGGGCCAACCGCGTCATGGCGGTCGCATGCAACAACGGCGACAACCCTGTCGTGCGGGTGGGCGCGACGTTCACCTGCGCCGTCGAGATCAACGGAACGCTGCGTCGGGTGGTCGTGGAGATCACCGACGATAACGGGACTTATGCAGTTGACGGGCCCCGATAGCGAGACCCAGGACACATTTTCGGTACCCGGTGACAACCCACACGCGACCACGCTGCCAGGCTTTATTAGAGCCGCTATTAGTCTTACGGGTTATGGGTCGGGATCCCGCTGCAACCAGTGCTGTTGATTCGTCGGCGTCGAACATCGAGAACTACGTTCGCGACGACGGCACCATCGTTGTACCCGACGGGGTCACGCTGACGTCGTTTCTGGATCGCAACCGGGTCATCTACGGGGACGAGCCGTCGTACCGATTCCTCGACTACTCGACCGATCCCGACGGCCGTGCCGTGGAGCTCAGCTGGAACGCGCTGTGGTCACAGGTGTGCGCGGTCGGCGCCCGCCTGCAGCAGGTCACCAAGCCCCGCGACCGGGTGGCGATCCTGGCCCCGCAGGGCGTCGAGTACGTCGCGGCGTTCTTCGCGGCCGTGCACGCCGGCAACGTCGCCGTCCCGCTGTTCGCCCCGGCCCTGGCCGGTCACGCCGAGCGGCTGGCCGCGGTGCTGGCGGACGCCAAACCGACAGTCGTGCTCACGACGACCTCTGCGGCCGAATCGGTCCGCACCTTCATCAAGACCCTGCCGGCCGCCGAGCGTCCCCGCATGATCGCCGTCGACGCCGTCCCGGACACGCTGGCCGAGATGTACGTCAGCCCCGAGGTCAGCACCGACGACATCGCCTACCTGCAGTACACATCGGGGTCGACCCGCACGCCGGCCGGCGTCGAGATCACCCACCGCAATGTATGCACCAACGTCATCCAGATGATCCTGGCCGGCGACCTGGACACCGGCATCCGCAGCGTCAGCTGGCTGCCGCTGTACCACGACATGGGCCTGATCATGATCATGTTCCCGGCGCTGTGCGGTGGCCACATCAGCCTGATGGACCCGATGGCCTTCGTCCGCCGTCCGTACCGCTGGATCAAGCGGCTGGCCGAGGAGGCCGCCCACGGCCGCACCTTCGCCGCTGCCCCGAACTTCGCCTTCGAGCTGGCCGCCGAGCGCGGGCTTCCCCCCGAGGGCGAGACGCTGGACATGACCAACGTGGTGACGCTGCTCAACGGGTCCGAGCCGGTCACCATGGCGGCCGTCGAGAAGTTCACGTCCGCGTTCGCCCCGTACGGGCTGCCCGCCACCGCGGTCAAGCCGTCCTACGGTATGGCCGAGGCCACCCTGTCGGTGGCCAGCATCGCCCCGAGTGCCGCGGCCAGCGCGGTCTACCTCGACCGCGACAAGCTCAGCGCCGGGCGCGCGGTGATCGTGGCACCCACCGACGACGGGGCCGTGGCCCATGTGTCGTGCGGACAACCGATCCCGAACCAGTGGGCAGTGATCGCCGGCCCCGACGGCACCGAGGCGCCTGACTGCACCGTCGGGGAAATCTGGCTGCACGGCCACAACGTCGGCCGTGGCTACTTCGGCCGCCCCGACGAGAGCGAGCGGGTGTTCGGCAACAAGCTGCAGACCCGGCTCACGACCGGCAGCCACGCCGAGGGCGCCCCGGACAACGGCTACTGGCTGGCCACCGGAGACCTCGGGGTCTACATCGACGGCGAGCTGTACCTCACCGGCCGGATCAAGGACATGATCCTGATCGACGGACGCAACCACTACCCGACCGACATCGAGACCACGGTCAGCGGGGCCTCTGCCGCCGTGCGCTCCGGTTATGTCGCGGCCTTCTCGGTGGTCGGAGACCGCGGTGAGGAACTGGTGATCGTCGCCGAGCGCGCCGCCGGTGCCGGTCGCGCCGAGCCCGAGCCGATCGTCGACGCGATCCGCGCGGCCGTGTCCCGCCACCACCAGATCCGGGTCGCCGACGTGCGGATGGTCGCCGCCGGCGTCATCCCTCGTACGACGAGCGGCAAGCTCGCCCGAAATGCCTGTCGCGTCGAATATTTGAGCGGGAAGTTCAACAAGTAGGGGTTGTCGGCGGGAGTCTCGGCCTGGTCTGGCCTGGTCGCCGAAATCGACGCCAGGGTCGTTGGGTGCGACGTTCAGCAGCCGTGGTGTAGATCTCGGCGCAGGGGGGCAGCGGGGCCTCGGCCTGACCCGCCTCGCCACCCCGCCGAAATCGACACCAGGGCCGTGCCAAGCCACGCCCAACAGCCATGGTGTCGATCTCGGCGTGACACTAACCCGTCGTACTTGTCGGAGTGTGTCGGCTTGGCACCGACAAGACTCGCCCGTGGCGATATCGGCCCATTTGTCGGCGGGGTCCTATATACAGTCCTGTTCAGTTCTTGACGGCAGCAAGGGGCAGTGCAGTGATCACGGGTGAGTTGAAAAGCAAGGTCGACCGGGTGTGGGACGCCTTCTGGTCCGGCGGTATCTCCAATCCCTTGGAGGTGATCGAGCAGATCACCTACCTGCTGTTCATCCGACGTCTCGATGACCTGGAGATCCTCGCCGAGAAAAAGGCCCGGGTGACCGGCAAGTCCGAAGGGATGCGGTTCGGGCCGGAGCAGCAGCAGCTGCGGTGGTCGCAGTTCAAGAACGCCGAGCCGGCGGTGATGTTCACGACCGTCAGCGACAAAGTGTTCCCGTTCCTGCGTGAGCTCGGCGGCGACGGGTCAACGTACTCCGAGCACATGCGTGACGCCCGGTTCACAATCCCGACGGCGGCCCTGCTGTCCAAGGTCGTCGACATGCTCGACGACATCCCGATGGCCGACCGCGACACCAACGGTGACCTCTACGAGTACCTGCTGTCCAAGATCGCCAGCGCCGGCGTGAACGGGCAGTTCCGTACGCCCCGGCACATTATCGAGCTGATGGTCAGGATGACCGCGCCAAAGCCCACCGACGAAATCTGCGATCCAGCCTGTGGCACCGCGGGCTTCCTGGTGGCTGCGTCGGACTATGTGCGCTCAACGCATGAGTCGGTGCTTACTGATGCAGCCCAACGGAAGCACTTCCACAACAGCATGTTTCACGGTTACGACTTCGACTCCACCATGCTGCGCATCGGTTCGATGAACATGCTCATGCACGGTATCGAGTCTCCGGACATCCGATACCGGGATTCACTGTCCGAGGGCGCCAGCGAGGACGCCGAGAAATACACCCTGATCCTCGCCAATCCACCGTTCGCCGGATCCCTCGACTATGAGTCGACATCTAAAGACCTGCAACGGGTTATCAAGACCAAGAAAACTGAGCTGTTGTTCGTCGCCCTGTTCCTCAAGCTCTTGAAGCCTGGCGGACGGGCTGCGGTGATCGTCCCCGACGGTGTGCTCTTCGGATCATCGAAGGCGCACAAGGAACTTCGGCGCGTTCTGGTCGAGGATCAGAAGCTCGACGGCATCGTGAAGCTGCCATCCGGCGTGTTCCGGCCATACGCCGGGGTTTCGACCGCGATACTGCTGTTCACCAAGACCAACTCTGGTGGCACCGATCACGTCTGGTTCTACGACGTGACCACGGATGGGTACTCATTGGATGACAAGCGCAATCCGGTCGATGTCAATGATCTGCCAGATACGTTGTCGCGGTGGGCGTTACGATCGTCCTCCGAAATGGAGCGGGCGCGGACCGAGCAGTCGTTCTGCGTCGCCAAAGACGACATCGTCGCGCAGGGCTACGACCTATCGCTAAACCGGTACAAGGAGATCGTGCACGACGAGGTTGAACATCGCCCCCCGCTGGAGATCATCGCCGAGATTGAGAAGCTGGAATCGGAGATCGCTGCTGGGTTGGTCGAGTTGAAGGCGATGCTGTCGTGAAGTGGGTTGCCTTGGGCGAGCTCATCACCTCCGCAGGCCTGAAGGCCGGTAACGATACTGCGCACACCGTCTACTCGGTAACAAAACATTCCGGCTTCGTTCCAAGTACTGAATACTTCAAGAAGCAGGTTTTCAGTCGCGAACTCGACGGATACAAGCGAGTCCGACCCGGCGACTTCGCTTATGCAACAATCCATTTAGACGAGGGTTCGATCGGCATCGCACCCTCAGATGGATTGATTAGCCCGATGTACACGGTGTTTCACCCGAATACGGCCACCGTCTATCCCCAGTATCTGCTCCGCTTCTTGAAGAGCCCTACGGCACTTGCGCAATATCCACGGTTCGGGAAGGGATCCGTTCACCGCAGGAAATCAATTTCACTCGACGCGCTTTGCCAACTACGTGTTCCACTTCCTCCAATTAACGAACAGCGACGCATTGCTGCGATCCTCGATACCGCTGACTTATTGCGGAAGAAACGTCGGGAAGCTCAAAGAATGCTCTACGATGCGTCTCTGTCCATATTTGTCAACATGTTCGGCGATCCGGTTGCCAACACTTACGACTACGATCGCCTACCCTTTGGCGAGCTTCTAATGCGGATCGACAGCGGCACCAGTCCCGTGTGTGAGGCCCGTCCCGCAGCTGATGGCGAATGGGCCGTCTTGAAACTCGGCGCGGTGAGCTATGGGACATTCAACCCGGCGGAGAATAAGGCGTTCCTCGGCGAAGTCGCGTCACTGCGGCAAGCAGAGGTCCATCCTGGCGACTTCTTGTTCTCCCGAAAGAACACAAAGGAACTCGTCGGCGCTACAGCAATCGTTCACGACACCCCGCCGAAAAGACTCCTACCAGATCTCGTGTTCCGGCTCAGTTTCGATAGCAGCCGAGTCGATTCGGAGTACCTGCATGCGCTGCTCAGGCATCCTCGGAAACGCCAGCAAGTCGTTGCGCTGGCTTCAGGTTCGGCGAGCAGTATGGCCAACATATCTCAAGCTCGCCTGCGGACCTTGGACGTCGAGCTTCCGCCGATAGAAAGACAGCGCGAGTACGCGAGCCACGTTCGCGCGGTTCGCAGCATCGCAAAGTTCGGAGAATCCGATCTGAAGATGATTGAGGAGCTTTACAATTCCCTTCAATCGCACGCATTCCGAAGTGAGCTCTGACCTTCGGTGCGCTGCACAGGCGGGTGATGAACCATCCTGGGCGAGCACCCGCCGACCCGCACGCGTGCTTGCGGTCCGTCCTTCGCGCGGCATGGATTCCGGCGGCAACTGAAGACGAGGCGTTCCACATGGTGGCACGAGCTATGGACGCAGCGCTAGTCGATCGGACAATCTCACGGACCTAAGGTGAACATCGTTCACACCTTGGGGATCCAGCCCGACCACGACGGCGACAACACAAAACCACGCCCCTGAGGATCCTTACACGCTGTAGTCCCCTTGTCGTCGACACCGCAGGTCACCCCATACACGGTGAGCGTATGAAACGCTGGCAGAATGTTGTGCGCGGGCGAATCATCCGAGCAATTCGAGTTACCGCGTGGCCACTGCTGCACACCTTGACTCGTGCTGACAAGGTTGTATTGATAGATGCCTTGCCCCGGGTCACATGTTGCCGGTGGTATCGAAGGAAGGTTGTTGCCACCGCAGGACGCTGAAGCAGGTTGACCGAAGCTACAACGGACTCCGTCGGGGGTGTTAAACGAATACTTGATGAGCTTGTTTGGCCGTCCGGGGTTGTCGAGCCGCTGAATGAAGTCGTCCGGGTTGGCAGGTGTGAAGCCGCTTAGATCCGGGAAGCTGCCGGCTTCCACCGTTGGCGCGGGCGAGGGCGGATCAGCAGTAGCTGTGCACGCCGAGGATAACCACGCAGTCGTGAGCAACAGCAGTGTCGCAACCAAGCGAAACATCATGTCCGTCCTATCGCGAATGTGGGCCCGAGCATTTCAACGGTGTCCAGGTGTGACGTTGACGCGGATGTCCTGAACGTCGTAGTGCACCGGACCATTGTTGGGTTGGAACCACTGGCTGCCGAAGAGGCTGAGATTGTCGAGTGTGGAGCCGGGCAGAATATAGCCGCCGTACGGAGCCGGCACGAAGTTCGGTGAATTGGCGGAGTTGCTCATCACTACAGTGGGGGGCGTACCCGGATTGACAACCGCTGCCGGGTTGTCGCCGACGTGCACCTCGACCGTAGGCATGTTCGTGTCGCCATCGCCACTGTGGAAGTTCGTTCCAGAGAGCACCGGCCTGCCATCGACTTCCCGGAAACTCAGTTCTCCCCAGTTCTGGCCGGGCGGGGTGATCGTGGCGGTGGCAGGTTGCCCCGCCGCTCCCCACGTGTTGTCGGCGGGGTTGTAGGGTTGCCACGCGCCACGGTCGGTGATGTCGGCCGGGTCAACCCGGTACATGGAGACGCCTTGGCTGCGGTCGAAAGCATCAGCGGCGATGTAGACCATGCCGTCGTCGCCTTGGTAGCCGCTGATCTGGGTTGGTGCGCTTGAGGTATTGGTGCCCACCGGTGCATGGCCCGGTCCGGGATCGCCGTTCGGTTTCCACGGCTCATAGCTTCCCGCGACAGGTTGCCAGCCGGCAGCGGGATCGTTGGTGACTTTGACCAGCCAGGAACCACCCTTGGGGTTCAGCCCCTCGTTGGTATTCGTGCCGACCACCATCATGTAGGTGTCCTTACCGATCGTGACGCTGCCGGCAGGCAAGGCGTTGTTGGCGCCAGCGGCGCGGGCCGCTTCGGGCAGCGGGAACAGCGTGTTCGGACCCGGCGACTCGTTGGGCAGCCCACTATTGAGATTTGTTCCCGTCAGGGGCGGCCCGAAATGGGGTCTGCCGCTTTTGTCGAACGTCACCGGCACTGCCACCGAGGGATAGTGCGGATTGTCCGGGCCTCCCACGGCCGGGTTGCCATACGAGTCTCCGAAAATCGCCACCTTCTTCCCGTTCGGCAGCGTGATGACCTCGCCCAGATCGGCGGCACGAATGCCCGGAATCCCATTCGGGTTATCGGTGCCGGCAACAGGTCCCATGTTTCGCACTTCACCGGGGCTGAGGGACCCGTCACCAGGCACACCCAGCAACTCCGGCAGTGACGTGGGCGTACTCGTCGGTTCGGGCATCCCAGTCGCCCTAGCTATCGCTTTCGCCAGGTCGCCGTCGATACGATCCCCTTCGGCCTCCGCGTCAGCGATCCGCGCCTCCAGGTCGGCGATCTTCTCCGACACCGCTGTCTTGGTCTCGTCGTCAAGATCGTCATAATTTGGCGGGACGATCACCTCGTTGGTCGCCTGATCGACTTCGACGGTGGGCGGCGCAGCGGCGTCATCGAGAATCGCTTTCACCGTGTTTGCCAGCACCTCGGCATCCTGTTCGGCGCGGTCCATCACATCGGCGGCCGCCGACAAATCCACCGCCTTGACATCGTGCGCCGCGGCACTCATCAGCATCGACATCACCGCCTCCTGCGCGGCTTCCCCCTGCCAGGTAGAAGCTGTCACCAATCGCTGGTAGAACTCGGCGGAATTCGAATGATTGGCCGACATGGCACGTGTCGATTTGGCGAGATCAGCGATCTCAGGGACCCAGTCCCGCAGCAGCTTCAACGACACAGGTTCGCCTCACAACACCGATCCGGCGTCACTGATCCTTTCAGCGCCACCGTCATCGGTGCTCTCATACGCGGTCGCAGCCTTGCGATGTCCGCACGCGTGCCTGGCAAAGTGCTCGCCGAAGTGCGAACCTTCTTCTTCCCAGGCCGTCAACATCTGCGGCAATGCCGCCCCCCGCCAGACCCGAGCCCAGTGTCGCTTGACTTGCTGCTGAATGCGCCTGCTGGTGGGCAATAGAGAATTCAGTGGCGTGACCATCCAGATGGTCGGCAGCCATTCGCAGTTCGATTGGATCAACCTTCAGCGGCTCACTCGGCACGTTCATCACCCCCCTCAGACAACGCTCCTAGCTAACTCTCGACGATACATCGCTGCCGAGCAGTCCTATGACACAAAAGCTCGGGAGTACAGGAACTTGGGAGCTACGGGGCGACCAGCGGTAGCCACTGCGCCCCGGGAGCCGGCCGCGCACACCTACACATACGGTCGATTGCCGTACCGATCGAGAGAGATGAATTCTCCGACCGGCCGACGTGTCGTGGGGCCGTACTTGCCCAGCGGCCAGCCAAGAGGGATGACCGCGCACGGGGTGACGTTCCACGGCACGCCCAGGGCACGCCTCGCCAGAAACTTGCTCCACAACGGCAAGGTGATCAGTGCGGCGCCCAATCCAGCGGCACGTGCCGCGAGCAGGAGGTTTTGCACCGCAGGAAAAATGGAACCGTAGGCACTGCTCGCCGCCATCGACGGCCACGGAGGAATGACGCCTTTGAGGCAGGCGACAATTACGACGGGGATCTCGTCGAAGTGATCCGCCTGCCATTGCACTGCCTTCTCGATCCGGAGCATCTGGTCACTCATGTCCCGGACCACGACGCGCTTGTAGATCGGACCCCCGACCTTCACCGCTCTACGATTCAGGCCGCCAAGTTTCGCGACGACCTCGCGATCCCTCACGACGATGAACTCCCAATTCTGTGCGTTTGAGCCCGTCGGCGCCTTCATCGCGAGTTCCAGAAGGTGGAGCACAAGTGCGTCATCGACGGGATCACTCTTGAGTCGACGGATCGCGCGTTGAGTACGCATCGCTTCCTCGATCGGCATGGCCAGGGCTTCGTGCTGCGTCATGGCCACAAGTTCAGCACGGCCAGTGCCTCCACAGGGCCTCCTCCGGCGAAGGCCCGACGCCTGCGGACGCGGAACGCAATGTCGGAGACATCTGGTGCACAGGCCCGTTCAGTTCTACCTGCCCCGTCCAAGGAGATGCCATGTCCGACCTCCAGCGCCCCAGACATCCCCAGCAAATAGCACGGGAACTGTCGTTTAGGGACACCGTTTCGACAACAATGTCACACAAGTACCCGTAAGGTGACATTGTGGACGTGACCATGTTCGTAAACGAGCAATCAGGCTCGCTCGTCGACATTGTCGGCTCAGATCCTTCCGCCGGCGAATGGCGGCACAAAGCCTTTGTCCCGGCGCCACTGGCCGACGAGATGCCGAACCTCAGCACGCCCACATTTCTCGCGGTTTCCGCAGCTCGCGCCGCATTGGCAGCCCTTGACAGTACAGCCACACAGCTTCCGGACCCCACACTGCTGCGCATGCCGGCCCTACGACGAGAAGCGCAGAGCACGTCGGCCTTGGAAGGTACGTACGCACCTCTCGCCCAGGTTCTGACGGCAGATGACGAAGAACCGACGTCGGCGGAACTGGTCGAAATCTTGAACTACGTGCGGATGGCAAACTACGGCTTCCGGTCGGTGGCTGAAGGTCGGCCGATCTCCACACATCTCCTGGAAGATCTCCAGGGTCTGTTGATGCAGGGAACCCCGTTGGCCGACCAGTCTGGGCACATCCGTGACACGCAGGTGGTCATCGGCCGTCGGGGGGATGCACAGCCCGATCTGCTTCCGATTCATGCGGCGCGTTTCATTCCGCCACCACCCGGGGACCACCTGACAACGGGACTCCAGGATCTCGTTGACTGGATGCGCCGCGACCACACCACGACGATCGATCCCGTCGTGGCGGCGGCGATGTCGCACTACCAGCTTGAGACACTGCACCCATTCCGGGACGGGAACGGCCGACTCGGTCGACTGCTGATAATCCTTCACCTCCACGCGGCACGCGTGTTGACCGAGCCGACGTTGACGGTCTCCCCGTGGTTCGAGGCTCGGCGCAGCGAGTACTACGACCGCTTGCTCGCAGTGAGCACCGATGGAGCGTGGGACGATTTCGTCCGCTTCTTCGCCATGGGCCTACGGGAATCCGCGAACGTCACGCGACATCAAATGCTCGAACTCGTCGGCGTGCAAGCCGAACTCAAAGAAGTAATTCGCGCATCAGCGCTACGGGCGGACAGCGCACACGCCCTCGTCGATTTCGCTGTCTCACATTCTTCGTTCACTGTCCGCAATGTCGAGGCCGGCCTCTCAGTTTCTTACGGTCGAGCCAATAAGCTCATCGGGCAGCTCATGGATCTCGGTGTTCTCGACGTCGTGGATGCGGACGCATACAAGCGCCGGTTCTTCGCACCGCGGGCCCTGAACGTACTGACCGCAGGGGGAAGCTCGTGACCAACTTCGCTTTCGTCGGTGCGGCCGACTGGCCGGAGATCAATGCCGACTGTGCGCGCGCCGAAAGCTATCTCAACTCGGACCCACGCGCGTCCTGCATCTATGGCCGACGTGCCGTCGAGCTCCTGGTGGACCTGCTGTACGACCTCCTGGCCCTGCCGCTGCCCTACAAGAACGACCTGTCGGCGCGCATCAACGAGTCACCGTTTCGCGCCAAGGTCGAGCCGAAGATCGTCCACAAGCTCAACCTGATCCGCAAAGCCGGCAATGCCGCCGTGCACGAACAGAAGCCGATCGCCCCGGCGATCGCCCTCGGCGTGCTGCGCGAGCTGCACCACGTCATGGTGTGGGCGGTGTTCCACCACTCGGCCTACCCGAAAGCAGCGCCGTTGAAGCTGGCTTTCGACCCCAAGTTGGCTGCGAAGGCCGCTCCCCTGAGCCGCCAAGAAGTGGCACAACTCGCGGCGAAGTTCAAAGCCCAGGACGAGGCACACGCCAAGGCACTGGCGGAGAAGGACGAGCTCGCGGCCGCCCGCGATGCCGAAATCGCCAAACTGCGTGAGGAAGTCAAAAAGGCTCAGGCTGCCAACAAGCAACCTGACGACCGCGACTACACCGAGACCGAAACCCGCGACACGTTCATCGACCTCATGTTGGGCGAGGCCGGGTGGCCACTGGCAGACGCCAAGGACCGCGAGTACAAGGTCACCGGCATGCCGCCCGACAACGGCGCTGGATACGTCGACTATGTGTTGTGGGGCGCCGACGGACTGCCACTGGCGGTGGTGGAGGCCAAACGCACCACCAAAAGCCCGCACCTCGGCCAGCAGCAGGCCAAACTGTATGCCGACTGTTTGGAGGCCACGACGGGCCGTCGGCCGGTCATCTTCTACACCAACGGTTTTGAGCACTGGATCTGGGACGATGCAGCGGGTTATCCACCGCGGGACATCCACGGGTTCTACACCCGTGACGAACTGGAACTCATGATCCAGCGGCGCTCGACGCGCCAACCGCTCACGAACGCCCCGATCGACTCGGCGATTGTCGAACGCCACTACCAACACCGCGCCATCCGAGCGATCGACGAAAGCTTCACCGACAAGCGTCGCGAAGCGTTGTTGGTGATGGCCACCGGTTCAGGCAAGACCCGCACCGTCATCGCACTGGTCAAGCAACTCATGGAGGCCAACTGGGTCAAGCGAGTGCTGTTCCTGGCCGACCGCACCGCGCTCGTCACCCAGGCCGCCAACGCGTTCAAGGCTCATCTGCCCGACGCCACCACGGTGAACCTATTGACCGAGAAGGTCACCGACGGTCGCGTCTACGTCAGCACCTACCCGACGATGATGAACCTGATCAACGACACCGGTTCGGGAAAAAGGAAGTTCGGCCCCGGCTACTTCGACCTGGTGGTCATCGACGAAGCCCACCGTTCCGTCTACCAGAAGTACCGGGCCATCTTCGACTGGTTCGACTCCTTGCTGGTCGGTCTGACCGCGACCCCGAAGGACGAGGTCGACCACAACACCTACCGGCTGTTCCGTCTCGAGGATGGCGTACCCACCGATGCCTACGGACTCGACGACGCGGTCAAGGAGGGCTTCCTGGTGCCCGCCGTTGGAATCGCCGGCGGCACAAAGGTCCTCGACCGCGGCATCCGGTATGCCGACCTGTCCGAGGACGAGAAAGACGAATGGGAATCCCTGGACTGGGGTGACGATACCCCGGACGAGATCACCTCCGAGGAAGTGAACAAGGTCCTGTTCAACGAAAGCACGGTCGACATGGTGCTCGCCGACCTGATGGCCAAAGGACATCGAGTCGCCGCCGGCGACCGGTTGGGCAAAACGATCATCTTCGCCAAGAACCGCGACCACGCCGAATTCATCGCCCGTCGTTTCGACATCCAATACCCGCACTTGGCAGGGCATTTCGCGCGCGTCATCACCCACGGCATCTCGCATGCGCAATCGCTGATCGACGACTTCTCCGTCGCCGAGAAGGCGCCGCACATCGCGATCTCGGTGGACATGCTCGACACCGGCATCGACGTACCCGAAGTCGTCAATCTGGTTTTCTTCAAACTGGTGCGCTCCAAGACGAAGTTCTGGCAGATGATCGGACGCGGCACCCGACTGTGCCCTGACCTGTTCGGCCCCGGGCAGCACAAACAGAACTTCTATGTCTTCGATTATTGCGGAAACCTCGAACACTTCAGCCAGGACCTGCCCGGATCGCCTGGGTCGTTGCAGAAGTCGTTGAACCAGAGGCTGTTCGAAACCCGTCTGGGCTTGATCACCGCGCTCGATCACCTGCAGCCACCCACCGATCCCGATCCCGGTGAAGGGCAGGGAACCGAAACCGACCGTGGCCTGCGCGTCGACGTGGCATGGTCGCTGCACCGCATCGTGGCCGGGATGACACTGGACAACTTCCTGGTGCGTCCACATCGTCGGCTGGTCGAGCAGTACGCACAGTGGGAACCCTGGGCGGGCGCACTGAGCAACGAGACCGCCTCCGACGTCGCTGAATCGCTGGCCGGCCTGCCGTCAACGCACAAAGACGACGACGAGGACGCCAAGCGTTTCGACATGCTGATCCTCCGTCGCCAGCTTGCCCAACTCGAAGGCGATGCCCTTGCCGCCGAACGACTACGCGAGAAGATCCAGGACATCGCATCGGGCCTGCTGAACCAGACCGCGATTCCCTCGATCGCCGCGCAACAGGAGCTGCTGGACGACGTCGCCGGCGACCAATGGTGGGTCGACATCACCCTGCCGATGCTCGAGCATGCGCGTCGCAAACTACGGGGGCTACTGAGGTTCCTCGAGAAATCCAAGAAGGTCGTCGTCTACACCGACTTCGCCGACGAACTCGGACAGTCCACCATCGTCGACCTGCCCGGCATCACACCCGGCACCAACTGGGAACGATTCGAGCTCAAGGCCAAGGCGTATCTCAAGCAGCATCAAGACCACATCGCGCTGCAACGCCTGCGCCGCAACAAGCCGTTGACCCATGCCGATCTCGTGGCACTCGAAGACATGCTCGTCGACAGCGGCACCGGAGGTGCGGACGACATCGCACTCGCCAAGGAACAGGCGCATGGGCTGGGCCTGTTCATCCGCGGACTCGTAGGTCTCGACCATGAGGCTGCCGTCGACGCCTTCTCCACGTTCCTCGACGGCACAAAATTCAGCGCCGACCAGATCCGGTTCATCAACCTCATCATCACCGAACTCACTGCCAACGGCGTCGTCGAACCCGCTCGCCTGTACGAATCCCCCTACATCGACCACGCACCGACCGGGCCCGATGATGTGTTCCCCGAGACTGATGTGGACAACATCGTCCAGATTCTGAACACCGTGAAGGGAAATGCCGTACCGGCCGACGGGGTTGCGTAGTCAATTCCGCGACCATGCCGCACACTCTGTGACGTGACGACGCGCCTCGATAGCTGGGAACACCGCGCCGAGTGGCCGCTGGCTGCGGTGGCAGCCGTCTTCCTGGCCGCCTACACCGTCGAAGTCCTCGTGCAGCCTCGTGGCCTGGGTGCCCATGCAGTCACCCTGGCCACCTGGCTGTCCTGGGCAGTGTTCAGCGCCGACTACGCGGCACGCCTGTACCTCGCCCCAGACCGCAGGCAATGGTTTGTGCGGCATCTCGCCGACCTGGCGATCGTCTTGCTGCCGCTGCTACGGCCATTGCGGCTGCTGCGGCTCATCGTGTTGATCGGAGTGCTGCAGAAAGCCGTCGGCAACGCGATCCGCGGCAAGGTGATCCTCTACACCATCTCGGGTGCGGTGCTGCTGGTCTACGTCGCGTCACTGGCGGTGCTGCAGGCCGAGCGCGGTCATCCCGACGCCCACATCACCGATTTCGGCGATGCCGTCTGGTGGGCGATCACCACCATCACCACGGTCGGCTATGGCGACATGTTCCCGGTCACCACCACCGGACGAATCATCGCCGCGTTGTTGATGATCGGCGGGATCAGCCTGGTCGGCTCCATCACCGCGACGATCGCGTCCTGGATCGTGCAGAGCGTGACCGTCGACGACGCGGCCACCGCAGCTGCGACGGCGGCACACATCAACGAGCTGCGCGCCGAGATCGCGTCGCTGCGGGAGGAATTGCGGCAGGCACCGGCCGTCGAAGGCTCGGGACCCGACTACCGACCGTGAACCCTGATATCGCAGGCGATATCAGGGTTGGAGGTCACATACGACTTTGAGTGCGGGCGGTGGGACTCGAACCCACACGTTCTTTCGAACACGGGCACCTAAAGCCCGGGCGTCTGCCAATTCCGCCACGCCCGCATGGAGCGCGCTCAGCCTACCGCAGGCACCAGCCTCTCACCTCGACACATTCGTCGGCCCGAAGCGCCGCGCCGTACCATGGACGAATGTCCACTACACGGCGTAGGAGACCAGCGCTCATCGCGCTGGTGTGTCTCGGCGCCGCCGGCTGCCTGGCGCTGGCGTGGTGGCAGTGGACGCGGTACGAGTCCGCCTCGGGCACCTTCCAGAACCTGGGCTACGCCCTGCAGTGGCCGATGTTCGCCGGGTTCTGCTTCTACGCGTACTACAAGTTCGTCCGGTACGAAGATGCCCCACCGGAGCGGCCGAGCGACGAGCTCACCGAGATCCCCGCAGGCCTGCTGCCGGAGCGGCCCAAGTCCGCCACCCCGGACGCCGCCGATCACGAACTCTCCGAGTACAACGCCTACCTTGCCGAGCTGGCCACGTCCGATGTCCAGCCCGAGACGAAAGACAGGACCGATAGATGACCGCACCAGAACCGAGGACCGAGGTCACGCCCGCCGTTTCGACGCCCAAGGAGACCATCCGCAAGGCGCTGCTGGGCTACCGGGTGTTCGCGTGGGCGACCGGCCTGTGGCTGATCGCCCTCTGCTACGAGATGGTGCTCAAGTACATCGTGCAGGTCGACAATCCCCCGGGCTGGATCGGTGTGGTGCACGGCTGGGTGTACTTCATCTACCTGATGTTCACCGCCAACCTTGCGGTCAAGATCCGCTGGCCCATCGGCAAGGCCATCGGAGTTCTGCTGGCCGGCACCATCCCGCTGCTGGGCATCATCGTCGAGCACTTCAACACCCGCGACATCAAGGAACGCTTCGAGCTGTAGCTGCCGCGGGCTCTGAGACGGCCGACGCCCTAAGACCCCGCCAGCTCCCGCAGCGCAGGCACCAACAACGCCAGCGCGCGGCCGCGGTGCGATGCCGCGTCTTTCTCGGCGGCCGTCAGCTCGGCGGCAGTGCGGTCAGAACCTTCAGGCAGGAACACCGGGTCATACCCGAACCCGCCATCACCGCGCGGCGAACGCGTGACGGTACCGGGCCACTCGCCCCGCACCACGGTCTGACCCGATGCAGAGACCAACGCGCACGCCGACACGAACGCCGCCCCGCGCCGAGAATCCGGCACGTCGGCCAACTGGCCCAGCAGCAGTGCGGTGTTGGCGGCGTCGTCTCCGTGCCGCCCGGACCATCGCGCCGACAAGACGCCGGGCATCCCGTTCAGGGCCGAGACCGAGATCCCCGAATCGTCTGCCACACAGGCCAACCCGGTGGCCCGGAAGCCGTCCGCAGCTTTGGCCAGGGCGTTCTCCTCGAACGTCGCTCCGGTTTCGGGTGCCTCGTCGTACGCAGCCACATCGGCCAGCGACAACAACTCCAGACCGACTATCCCGGCGGCATCCAGCACCCGCCGCAGCTCGGCCAGCTTCTTCGGGTTACGGCTGGCGACAAGTAACGAGGGCACTCAGCTTCCAAACGCCTTCTTGGGGGCCGGCCCTTCCGGCAGCACACCCGGGTACGGCAGTTCCAGTGCCTCGCGCTGGATCACGAACAGTTGCTCGCAGGCTCCGAGCGCGGCGTCGAGCATCTTGTCCAGCGTGGAGCGCGGGAACGTCGCGCCCTCGCCGGTCCCCTGGATCTCGACCAGGGTGCCGGTGTCGGTCGCGACGACGTTCATGTCGACCTCGGCGCGCGAATCCTCGACATAGGGCAGGTCGACGCGGACGCGGCCGTCGACCACGCCCACCGAGACCGCGGCGATCGCACACGACAGCGGCCGCGGATCGGAAAGCCGCCCGGCCGCAGCCAGATACGTGACGGCATCGGACAGTGCCACGTAGGCACCGGTGATCGCCGCGGTGCGGGTACCGCCGTCGGCCTGCAACACATCGCAGTCGATGGCGATGGTGTTCTCCCCCAGCGCCCCGAGGTCGATGCACGCCCGCAACGAGCGCCCGACCAGACGACTGATCTCCTGGGTGCGCCCACCCACACGGCCCTTGACCGATTCGCGGTCCGAGCGGTCGTGGGTGGCGGCGGGCAGCATGGCGTACTCGGCGGTCAGCCAACCCTGCCCGGAACCCTTGCGCCAGCGCGGCACGCCCTCGGTGACCGAGGCGGTGCACATGACGCGGGTCTGACCGAACTCGACCAGCACCGAGCCGGCGGGGTGCGACGTGAATCCGCGGGTGATGGTTACCGGACGCAGCTCGTCATCGAGACGGCCGTCTTCTCGCTTCGACACCCGGCCAACCCTAGCGGAGTCAGCCGCGGGTGACGTCGAACGTCTCGCCGCACACCACGGCGTGTACCGGGCCGTCGAACTCGGCCTTGGCTTCGCTGATCACGTCCTCGCGGGAGGTCCACGGCGGGATGTGGGTCAACAGCAGCTCACCGACGCCGGCCGCGGCGGCGGCCCGCCCGGCCTCGGTACCGGACAGGTGCAGCTTGGGCGGGCGGGACGGGTCGTGCGTCCACGACGCCTCGCAGAGAAAGACGTCGGCTCCGCGCGCCAGCTCGACCAGCGCATCGCAGTAGCCGGTGTCACCGCTGTAGACGAGTGTCGCCCCGGACGGGTCGGTGAAGCGCATGCCGTAGGACTCGGTCGGATGACACACCAGGCGCGGGGTCACGTTGAGCGTGCCCAGTTGCACCGGGGTGCCGTCCACCCACTGCTTCACCTCGAAGATGTCGGTGAAATCGTCGATCTCGCCGCCCTCGGGTGACGACGCCGCCCCCAACCGGGCCCAGGTGTTGGCCGGCCCGTACATCAGCCCGCGCTCGGTGGCGGGAATGGGGTGATACCGGCGCCAGACGAACAGCCCGGGCAGATCGAGGCAGTGGTCGGCATGCAGATGCGACAGCAACACGTTGACCGAATTCGGGTCGGCGTAACGCTGCAGCGCACCCAGCACGCCGCCGCCGAAGTCGACGACCATCGGAACCGTGTCCGGTGCGGTGACCAGATAACCAGAGGCTGCCGAATCCGGGCCGACAACGCTGCCGGAGCATCCCAGGATGGTCAATCGCACAATGTCTAGCTTGCCATGCCCGATGTGCGCGTTGCCAAGACATCGCCGGTTTGGGCGATGGAGATCATTTTCCGGCGCCGGCGTGACGCCGGACCTGACGCGCGCCGTCCAGGCCCGGACCCAGGAAGCGGGCGGCCAGCGCGGTGAACGCCTCAGGATCGCCGGTGGCCTCGAACACCCGTCGGGCCGGGCCGGATTCGTGAGGTTTCAGCAAATCGAGCTCGGTGAGCATCCGGAGCAGGTCCTTGGCGGTCTCCTCGGCCGAGGACACCAGGGTGACGTTGTCGCCCATCGCCAACTGGATGAGCCCGGACAACATCGGGTAGTGCGTGCACCCCAGCACCAGGGTGTCGACCTCTGCACGCTGCAAGGGCTCGAGGTAACCCTCGGCGAGTCCGAGTACCTGGCGGCCGCTGGTCACCCCGCGCTCCACGAAGTCGACGAACCGCGGGCAGGCCACGCCGATCACCTCGGTGTCGCGGGCCGCGGCGAAGGCGTCCTGATAGGCGCCAGAGGCGATGGTGGCCGCAGTGCCGATCACGCCGATCCGCCCGTTGCGGGTGGCCGCCACCGCACGCCGCACCGCGGGGAGGATCACCTCGACCACCGGCACCGGCGAGTAGCGTTCGCGCGCGTCGCGCAGGCAGGCCGACGACGCGGTGTTGCAGGCGATCACCAGAGCCTTGACGCCGCGGGCGACGAGGTCGTCACCGATCGCGAGCGAGTGCGCCCGGATCTCGGGAATGGCCAACGGGCCGTACGGACCGTTCCCGGTGTCACCGACATAGATGATGTCCTCGTCGGGCAACTGGTCGATGATCGCGCGGGCCACGGTCAGGCCGCCGACGCCGGAGTCGAAGATGCCGACGGGTGCGAAAGCGTTGTTCATGAGGTGAGCTGGTTGGGGCGCTTGCGCGCTTCCCGCGCCTTGCGTTCCGGGCCGGACAGCAGGTACGCCGCGATCAAACCGGCGATGGCGCCGCTCAGGTGGCCCTGCCAGGAGACCCCCGCATTGCCCGGCAGCACCCCGAACAGCACGCCGCCGTAGACGAACAGCACGACGACGCCGATGACGATCTCCCACACGTTGCGGGTGAAGAAGCCGAACACGATCAGGAACGCCAGCCAGCCGAAGATCAGGCCGGATGCGCCGATGTGAGTGCTCGTGCACTGCACCGTCACGTACGGGCAGTGCAGACCGATGTTGCCGATCACCCAGGTGCCGAAGCCGCCGAGAATCCAGATGATCGCGGTGGCGGCGATGAACCGTCCCATCCCGGCCAGCGTCATCAGAAAACCGAGCACCAGCGCGGGCACGGTGTTGGCGATCAGGTGCGGCCAACCGCCGTGCAGCAGGGGCGCCCACAGGATGCCCCACAGTCCATCGGTCTGCAGTGGCCGGATGCCGTCCTGATCGAGCCGGTGGCCCATGGCGGTGTCGACGATTTCGATGACCCACAGCAGTACGACGAAGCTGACGATCGTCAGGCCGCCGACCAGCCACGCGGGTCGTTTTTTCGGTGCGGTCGAAGGGAGGTTGGTCATACCCGCCCGCTCACGCCCATAGCTGCCCTTCCAACGCGTCCTCGGCGTCATCCAGGCTACCGGCGTAGGCGCCGGTCGACAGATACTTCCAACCGGCATCGGCCACAACGAAGGCGATGTCGGCCCGCTCGCCGGCCTTGATCGCCTTGGCCGCCATGCCCAGCGCGGCGTGCAACACCGCGCCGGTGGAGATACCGGCGAAGATGCCTTCACGGGTGACCAGATCACGGGTGCGTTTGACCGCGTCGTAGGAGCCCACCGAGAACCGGGTGGTCAACACGTCGGCGTCGTAGAGCTCGGGGATGAAGCCCTCGTCGATGTTCCTCAACGCGTACACGCCCTCGCCGTAGCGCGGTTCGGCGGCCACGATCTGGACGCCCGGCACATGCTCCCGCAGGAACCGGCCGGTGCCCATCAGGGTCCCGGTGGTGCCCAGCCCCGCGACGAAGTGGGTGATCTCGGGCAGGTCTGCCAAAAGCTCCGGCCCGGTGCCGTAGTAGTGCGCGTCGGTGTTGGCCGGGTTGCCGTACTGGTACAGCATCACCCAGGACGGATTCTCCGCGGCGAGCTCTTTCGCGGTCGCCACAGCGGTGTTGGAACCGCCCTCGGCCGGGCTGAAGATGATCTTGGCGCCGTAGAGCTCGAGGATCTGACGCCGCTCGATGGAGGTGTTCTCCGGCATCACGCAGATCATGTTGTAGCCCTTGAGCAACGCCGCCATCGCCAGCGAGATCCCGGTGTTGCCGCTGGTGGGTTCCAGGATGGTGGCGCCCGGGCTCAACAGCCCGTCCCGCTCGGCCTGCTCGATCATGCGCAGGGCCGGCCGGTCCTTGATCGAACCGGTCGGGTTGCGGTCTTCGAGCTTGGCCCACAACCGCACGTGCGGTGCCGGGGGCTCCCCGTCAAGCGTGTCGTCCCACCGCGGCGACAGGTGCTGCAACCCGACCAGCGGGGTGTTGCCGAGGGCCTGCAGCAGCGAGTCGTATCTGGTCATGGAGCGCCGGGCCTATCCGCCCGCGACGGCGGGCAGGATCGTCACCGAATCGCCGTTGGCGATGGTGGTGTCCAGGCCACCGGAGAACCGCACGTCCTCGTCGTTGACGTAGATGTTGACGAAGCGGTGAAGCTTTCCGTTGTCCACCAATCGGTCGGAGATCCCGGAGTAGTTGGCCTCGAGGTCGGCGATCACCGCCTGCAAGGTGTCGCCGGAGGCGCTGACGCGCTTCTGCCCGCCGGTGTGGGGCCGGAGGATGGTCGGGATGGAGACGGTGACAGAAATGGGCTCGGTCATGGGACGCCTTTCTAGTACTGCTCGACGATGTCGACGGGTTCCTCGGTGACGACGCCGTCGATGATTCGGTAGCTGCGCAGCTCGTGCTCCTCCGGATCTCGGGTCGAGACCAGCACATAGTGCGCATCGGGTTCTTGGGCCAGGGAGATGTCGGTGCGGCTCGGGTAGGCCTCGGTGGCGGTGTGCGAGTGGTAGATGACAATCGGAGCATCGCCTGCTTCTTCTAAGCCGCGCCACACCTTGAGCTGCTCACCCGAATCGAACCGGTAGAAGGTCGGTGAGCGCTCGGCGTTGACCATCGCGATGAACCGCTCGGGGCGGTCGGAGCCCTCCGGCCCGGCGATCACCCCACATGCCTCGTCGGGGTGGTCGGCGCGGGCGTGCGCCACCATCGACTCGACGAGATCCCGGCGGATCACCAGCACGTCACAACTCCTTCATTCGCTGCCCCTACCGCGAAACTGTATTCCGGCCGGAAAATGTCGAGTCGACCCCTGCTGGAATGCGGTTTCGGCGGAGAGCCGATTTCATTCGAACGCTCCCGGCAACATGTCACGGTAGGTCGGTATTCCGGCCACCGACTCGGCGGCCAGCAGTCCGACCATCACGGCGTGGGCCAGACAGTCCGCCGCGGCCGCCCCGACCCGGGTGACCAGCGCCGTCTCCGGCGACATCGCCACCGGTGTCTTCTCGTCGGGTTCGACGGTTATCGCACCGGTCGCGAGCGCGAACACCGTATCGCCGTCCAGTGGGGTGTGACACGGCGAGATGGTGCGCGCCAGCCCGTCATGGGCGGCGACGGCCACTCGGCGACACCCCGCCGGGCTCAGCGCGGCGTCGGTGGCGACGACTGCGATGGTGGTGTTGAGCGGACCCAGTTCCCGATGCAGGTCGGCATAACCGGCCAGCTCACCGGCCGGCGGCGCGATCAGTCCGAACTCCTCGATCAGCTGCGCCATCCAGGGCAGCCCGGTCGCCGGGTCCACCACGTCACCGGCGGCGTTCAGCACCACCAGGGCACCGACGGTGACCCCGCAGTCCAGCACCACCGAGGCGGTCCCGACACCGCCCTTGAGCACGCCGGCCCGGGCACCGACTCCACCGCCGACGGTGCCGAGCGCGAACTGCGGGCCCGCCGCGGCGGCGGCCGCGTAGCCGAACTCGGCGGTAGGCCGGTTGGCCCAGCCGCCCACGGGCAGATCGAAGATCACCGCGGCGGGCACGATCGGCACCACGCCGCCATCCATCGACACCCCGCGGCCCTGTTCCTCCAGCCAGGTCATCACCCCGTCGGCGGCCGCCAGACCGTAGGCACTGCCTCCGGTCAGGACCACGGCATCGACATGGCGCACGGTGTTGATCGGGTCGAGCAGATCGGTCTCGCGGGTGCCCGGCGCTCCGCCGCGCCCGTCCACGGCGCCGACGGTCCCGGGCGGGGCGAGCACCACTGTCGAACCCGACGCCCACCCCGAGCCCAGCGACACGTCCGGATCGATGCGGTGGTGATGGCCGACCAGGATGCCGCGCACGTCGGTGATCGAACCGGTCATCCTCATCTCCCCATGAGCCCGAGCACGAGGTATTCCTGCAGGACGGTCAGCCACTGGTAGACGTCGAGGTGCCCGGCCATCGGATGCTCGGCGGGCAGCTGGTCGGGCCCCTGCGACCCGATGTCCAGCATCGTGCCCAGCGCCAGCCGGATGTCGTTGACCGCCGAGGCCCAGGCCTCGGCGTCGTCCTCGGTGAGCTCGAACTTGCCGCCGCCGTCCGGAACGGTGTCCAACAGCCGTTGGGCCGCTTGACGTTTGGCGTCGATGATGGCCGGCTCGTGCAGGCCGCGCAGCGCACTGTTGAGGCTCTCCGCGGTACCCGAACCCGCCGGATGCTCAGTCTGCGGCCGGAAGAAATCCGGGAGCAGACGCTTCATCGTGGCGTCCTCGGGGGGCTGCGGGTTGCCGGTCTTCATGCCGGTGATCATCTCGAGTTCGTCTGTGGGCCCGGATGATCCGCGCTCGTCGAGCATCCCGAGCATCGAGGCGCTCAGGCTGGACAGCAGCGCGGCCTCGTGAGCCTCGAGTGCCGAGCGGAACCGCAGACCTCCGGCGGTCTCGACCCGTTTCCATTTGCGCACAGCCGATCAGCGGTCCTGTTGCAAGGTGGCCCACAGCCCGGCGGCGTGCAGTTTGGACACGTCGACTTCCATCGACTCGCGACTGCCGGCCGACACCACTGCCTTGCCCTCGTTGTGCACCTGCAGCATCAGCTTGGTGGCGTGCGGCTCGCTGTACCCGAACAATTTCTGGAAGACGTAGGTGACATAGGTCATCAGGTTGACCGGATCGTCCCAGACGATGGTCACCCACGGGCTTTCCGTGGCTGAATCTTCCCGGGGCGCCGCCTCGACACTGCGCTCCTCACGGGTCCCCGGTCGGGCCTTCGCCGGTGTAACCATGGGCCCACAATACCGGCAGGGGAGCCTCGATCTTAAAGCAGCTGCGAACAGCTACGGTTGCTGATGTGACCGTCGCGTTGCTCACCGACAAGTACGAGCTGACGATGCTCGCCGCCGCGCTTCGCGACGGCACGGCGCACCGCCGCACCACGTTCGAGGTCTTCGCCCGCCGGCTGCCGGAAGGCCGTCGCTACGGCGTGGTCGCCGGCACCGGGCGGTTCGTGGAAGCGTTGGCACAGTTCACCTTCTCCCCGAACGAGCTGGAGACGCTGTCGGAGTTCCTGGACTCGGCGACATTGGATTTCCTGGCCGGCTACCGGTTCGGCGGCGATGTCGACGGCTACCCCGAGGGCGAGCTCTACTTTCCCGGTTCTCCGGTGCTTTCCGTGCACGGAACCTTCGCCGAGTGCGTGGTGCTGGAGACCCTGGTGCTGTCAATCCTCAACCACGACACGGCGATCGCCTCGGCCGCCGCCCGGATGGCGAGCGCCGCCGCCGGCCGGCCGATGATCGAGATGGGTTCACGGCGCACCCACGAGCTGGCCGCGGTGGCCGCCGCCCGCGCGGCCTATCTGGCCGGGTTCACCGGCTCGTCCAACCTGGCGGCCCAGCAGCGCTACGGGGTTCCCGCGCTGGGCACCGCGGCCCACGCCTACACGCTGCTGCACACCACCGAATCCGGGCCGGACGAGCAGGCCGCCTTCCGCGGTCAGGTGGCCGCCCTCGGAGTCGGCACCACGCTGCTGGTGGACACCTACGACATCACCGCCGGCGTGGCCAACGCGATCGCGGCGGCCGGACCTCAACTGGGCGCGGTGCGCATCGACTCGGGCGACCTGGGTGTGCTGGCCCGTCAGGTGCGCCAGCAGCTCGACGATCTGGGCGCCACCGGAACCCAGATCGTGGTCTCCGGGGACCTCGACGAATTCTCGATCGCCGCCCTGCGCGCCGAGCCCGTCGACAGCTACGGCGTCGGCACCTCCGTCGTCACCGGATCGGGCGCACCGACCGCGGGCATGGTCTACAAATTGGTCGAGGTCGACGGCATGCCGGTGGCCAAGCGCAGCAGTCACAAGGAATCCCACGGCGGCCGCAAGCGGGCGCTTCGGCTGGCCAAAGCCTCGGGCACGATCGTCGAAGAAGTGGTCCATCCGTATGAGCAGGTGCCCGAGGAGCCATCGGGCCTGACCGCGCGCGGGTTGACCGTGCCGCTGGTGGCCGGCGGCGTCCCGGTGAAAGGACACCACCCGGCCGACGATCTGCCCACCACGCGCAAACGGGTGGCCGCGGGTCTCCACAGCCTGCCGTGGGACGGCCTCAAACTCTCGCGTGGCGAACCGGCCATCCCGACCCGGGTCGTGTCACCCGTGCAGAACCGTTAGTCCCCCGACATGGCAAGCCCTACCAAGCCATCCCGCGAGGTGGCCAACGTGGTGACCAACCTCCTCAAGATCGCGGTCAAGGGGCTCGGTGGCGCGAGCCGGCCGGGCCAGGTCGAAATGGCTGCGGCGGTGGCGCACGCCTTCGAGTCCGGCGAGCACCTGGCCGTGCAGGCCGGCACCGGCACCGGCAAGTCGCTGGCCTACCTCGTGCCGTCGATCGCCCGGGCCTTGCAGACCGAGCAGCCGGTCGTGGTGTCGACGGCCACGATCGCCCTGCAGCGTCAGCTCGTCGACCGCGACCTACCCCGGCTGGTGAACTCACTGGCCGACGCGCTCCCCCGCAAACCCACCTTCGCACTGCTGAAGGGCCGCGGAAACTATCTGTGCCTCAACAAAATTCACAACGGCGCCACCGAGGAGCCGACAGACCGGCCGCAGGAAGAGCTGTTCTCCCCCATGGCGGTCAGCGCGATGGGCCGGGACGTGCAGCGCCTGACGGAGTGGTCCTCGGACACCGAGACCGGTGACCGCGACGAGCTGACCCCCGGCGTGCCGGACCGGTCCTGGTCCCAGGTGAGTGTGTCGGCGCGCGAATGCATCGGGGTCTCGCGGTGCCAGTTCGGCACCGACTGTTTCGCGGAGCGGGCACGGGAAAAGGCCGGTGCGGCCGACGTCGTCGTGACCAATCACGCGCTGCTCGCCATCGACGCGCTCTCCGATTTCGCGGTGCTGCCCGAGTACGAGCTGCTGGTCGTCGACGAGGCGCACGAACTGGCCGACCGGGTGACCGGCGTGGCCACCGCCGAGTTGTCGGCGACGTCCATGGCGGTGGCGCACCGCAGGATGGCACGGCTGGTGGATGACGAACTGGCCCAACGTTTCGAGGCCGCGGTCACGACGCTGTCCTCACTGCTGCACGAGACCGAGGCCGGCCGCATCGATGTGCTCGACGAGGAGCTGGGCATCTACCTGACCGCGCTGCGTGACGCGGCCAATGCGGCGCGGACGGCGATCGACACCACACCCAGTGACCCGCAGGCCGCCTCGGCCCGCACCGAAGCCGTCACGGCGCTGAACGACGTCAGCGACACCGCGACCCGCATCCTCACCTCGTTCGTCCCCGCCATCCCCGACCGCGTCGACGTGGTCTGGGTGGAACAGTTCGAACCACCCGGCGCCGGGAATGCACCGGCCCCGCGGACCGGAGGCCGAACCCTGCTGCGGGTGGCGCCGATGTCGGTGGCGGGCCTGTTGCGTACCAGGTTGTTCGCCCACAGCACCGCGGTGCTGACCTCGGCCACGCTCACCCTCGGCGGGAACTTCGATGCGATGGCACGCAACTGGGGACTGGGCGGTTACGCCGACGCCGGCGAGCCGGCCAAACCGGGCGGGTCCGGCGAGCCGGCCAAACCGGGCTGGCGCGGGCTCGATGTCGGCTCCCCCTTCGACCATGCGAAGTCCGCGATCCTCTACGTCGCCAAGCACCTACCGCCGCCGGGGCGGGACGGCACCGACACGAGGACTCTGGACGAGATCGAGGGGCTGATCACCGCGGCGGGCGGCCGCACCCTCGGCCTGTTCTCGTCGATGCGCGCGGCCAAGGCCGCCGCCGAGGTGATGCGCGGGCGGCTGTCCACCCCGGTGCTGTGCCAGGGCGAGGACACCACTTCGGCTCTGGTGCAACAGTTCTCCGACGATCCCGAGACCTCACTGTTCGGCACCCTGTCCCTGTGGCAGGGCGTCGATGTCCCGGGACCGTCGCTGTCACTCGTGCTGATCGACCGCATCCCGTTCCCGCGCCCCGACGATCCGCTGTTGACCGCCCGCCAACGCGCCATCAGTGCCCACGGCGGCAACGGCTTCATGGCGGTCGCCGCCAACCATGCCGCACTGCTGCTCGCCCAGGGCACCGGAAGGTTGCTGCGCCACACCGACGACCGCGGGGTGATCGCCGTCCTGGACTCCCGGCTGGCAACCGCGCGCTACGGCGGGTACCTGCGTTCGTCCTTGCCGCCGTTCTGGTCCACCACCGACCCCGACCGGGTGCGTCAATCGTTGAAGCGGCTCCGCGGCGCGGGCTGATAACGCACCGAGTGCACACCGGGTTAACTAGTGTGTGCGGCAATTACCCGTGCGGGCGATTGCGGCCGCCTGAGTGCACCGGAAGGCGACAACATGAGCCGACGCACCCTGTTCGGCATCGCTGTCGCGGCGTGCGCGGTGGTTTCGCTGGCCGCCTGCTCGTCGCTGGTCGGTGGCACGGCGGTGTCGGTGTTCAGCGATCCCTTCTCGGTCGCCGGCATGCGCGCCACCGACGGCCCCAGCGGGTTACGCCCGGACGCGGCCAAACCCACGCGCAAGGTCAGCAACACCGACGGCGGCACGATCGACAATCTGGCTGCCAGCGCCGTCAGTGACCTCGAGGAGTTCTGGTCGGGCACCTACTCGCAGGTGTTCGACGGAGATTTCCAGCCGGTACGCGCGCTGATCTCGTGGGACGCCGAGAGTTTCGACGGCGAGTTCTGCGGGATGGAGACGTACGGACTGGTCAATGCCGCGTTCTGTAAACCGGACCGGACGATCGGCTGGGACCGTGGCGTGCTGATGCCCGGGCTGCGCCAGCACAACGGCGACATGGGCGCCGTGATGGTGCTGGCCCACGAATACGGCCATGCGATCCAGCAGCAGTCGGGTCTGGTGAACCGCAAGACTCCCACCCTGGTCGCCGAACAGCAGGCCGACTGCCTGGCCGGCACCTACATGCGGTGGGTGGCCGAAGGCGATTCGCCGCGGTTCTCGCTCAGCACGGGCGACGGGCTCAACAATCTGCTGGCGGCGGTGATCGCTTTCCGCGATCCACTGCTCACCGAAGCCGAGGCCCGGTACGGGATCGACGAACACGGGTCGGCGTTCGAACGGGTCTCGGCCTTCCAGTTCGGGTTCACCGATGGGCCCGGGGCCTGCGCCGCGATCGACATCAAGGAGATCAACCAACGGCGCGGCGAACTCCCGGTACTGCTGCCGGAGAACGAAAGTGGCGATCTCGAGATCACCGAACGCTGGGTCGGCTCGATGATCGACGCGCTGAACACCCTCTTCAAACCGGCAGATCCGCCGAAGCTGAGCTTCCGGCCCGATGCCGCCGTGGACTGCCCGAGCGCGCGGCCCAGCCCACCGGCCTCGTACTGCCCCGATACGAACGCCATCGTCGTCGACCTGGCCGAACTGCAGGTGCTGGCGACACCCCCGGACGACTTCGCCATCGGCGGCCTGGCCGGTGGCGACAACAACGCCTTCTCGGTGCTGATCTCGCGCTACATGCTGGCCCTGCAGCACGCCCGAGGGCTGGTGCTCGACAACGCCGCGGCGGCCCTGCGGACGGCCTGCCTGACCGGTGTTGCGACGGCCAAGATGACCAAACCGGTCACCCTGCCCAACGGCGACACAATCCTGCTCACCGCCGGTGACGTCGACGAGGCAGTGTCAGGCATCCTGACCAACGGGCTGGCGGCCAGTGACGTCAACGGCGAATCGGTGCCGTCGGGCTTCGCCCGCATCGATGCCTTCCGGGTCGGCATCCTCGGCGACGAGGAGCGCTGCTTCAAACGGTTCGCCTGACCGCCGTCCGATCTGCTCCTCGCGTGCGGGTCACACCACCTTCGTGGTCCCGTACCAGGCCAGCACCGCCTCGGATTCATCGGTCGACCGGGTGAGCACCGCGTAGGACCGGATGAACGACTGCCCCACGCAGCCGTCGATCTTGACCCGGAAGTTGCTGATCATCACCCACGGCTCGGTGCCCTTGAATTCCTTCTCCGTCACCGGGATGAGGTTGATGATGCCGGGCTTGAGACCGATGGTGATACCCCCGCCGATGTTGGCGCCCACCCCGGGCAGGATGCCCTCGGGCCAGGGCGAGGCCATATCGGTGCCGAGAATTCCGATGGACGAGTTGAGCCCGGCGGTGCCGGTCAGCGCCACGCCGTTGGACGTGCTCATGTCGATGCCGCAACCGATCTGGTAGCCGGCCTCCAAGGTGCCGCCGGGCTTGTCACCGCCGTCGGGGCCGCTCATCGTGCCGCGGTAGGTCCCCCCGACGACGTACTCGCGGGACGAGATCGCGGTGGTGAGAGGTGGCACCGAGGCCTGGGTCTCGTCACTGGCCGACACGGTCAGGTCCCACCCGTCCGGGGTCTTGAGGGTTGCCGGCGGCGTCGACTCGACCAGGCCGGGCGCCGGTTCCCCCGGCGCGGGCACCACGTCGGCGACCACCTCGACTTCGGGTGCGACGACAGGATCGGCCGACGCCGGTGACACCGATGCCGCGCCCGCCAGGCACACGGCGGTGAGCAGTCCGAACGAGCGAATCAACACGGGCGGCCTCTCGTTACAGTTCCCCGCGGGAACGTACCGCCTATTTCTTTACCCGACCGTTACCACCGGTCGACACTCAGGTGGGCATTTTCAGGACGAACCCGGACTCCAGCGCCACCCAGCAGGCGCCGTCGGGACCGATCGCGAGGCCGTGCGGTTCGCTGCCGGACGGTAGGTCGATCGTCACGACATCCCCGTCACCGCTGATCCGGGCGATCTGGTCGGCACCCCACAGACTGACCCACACCCCGTCGGTCGGGTCAGCGACCACCGCATGCGGTTTACCCGGGAGGTCGAGCTCCTGGATGGCGTCATTGACCGGGATCCGGCCGATCTTGTCCGCGCGGATCTCGGTGAACCACACGGCGTCGTCATGAGTGGCCGCGATGCCAACGGGACCGGCTGCGGCAGTGGGTAATTCGCGCACCGTGAGCGCCCCGCGGATGGTCAGCCGGCCCACCGCGCCGGTCTCGTTGAGCGTGAACCACAGCGCATCGTCGGGACCCTTGGTGATCATCGACGGCATTCCGCCTACCGTGGCCGCAGTGGTGATCTCACCATCGGTGCCGATCCGGCCGATCGTCCCCGACGACATCGTGGTGAACCACAACGCTTCGTCGGGACCCGCGGTGATCCCGAACGGTGCACTGCCGTCGGGCAATTCAAACGAGCTCAACTCCCCGGCCGTGGTGATCCGACCGATCCGATCATCGCCGGACCGGGTGAACCACAGGGCCCCGTCGGGTCCGGCCACGATGATCGAGGGACGCGCGCACTCCCCTACCGGGAACCGGGTGACCTCACCGCTCGCCGACACCCGGGCGACATCTCCGCTGTGAACCAGGGTCACCCACATCGCGCCGTCGCTGCCGGCGGCCAGCGCGTACGGTCCACCGTCGAGCTGAACTTTGAGCGCTTTACTCAAGCCAGTGCCACCAAGCCCAGCTCATTGTCGGCCGTGAGCAGCCGATGGTGCGGCAGCACCCGGACGGTGTAACCCACCGGCCCGGCGACCGGCAGCGGGGCCGTGGTCGAGAAGACGTCGGTGCCGCCGTCGGCCGATCCGGTGTGCGTCATCGGCACCGTCACCGGGTTCACGATCACGTCACTGGCGTCCACCCGGCCCAGTACCGCCTGCACCGTGACCTCGTCGGGCCGCAGGCCGGCCAGCTGCACCGTGGCGCACAGGGTCAGCTCCGACCCCAGCAACGGGGTGTCGGGCAGGCCGTAGCTGTCCACATCGGTGACCTGGATCTTCGGCCAGGCTTCCTGAACCCGTCGCCGGTAGTCGGCCAGTTCGCGCGCCGCGCCGAACGGCTCACCCGAGGTGGCCTCGACGGTCTGGCGCAACGACAGCGCGGAGGGCAGGTAGTACTGCTCGGTGTAGTCCCGCACCATGCGGGAGGCCAGCACCTTCGGACCGAGCACCTGCAGGGTGTGGCGCACCATCTCGACCCAACGGGTCGGCACCCCGTTCTCGTCGCGCTCGTAGAACTTCGGCGTCACGGCGTGTTCGAGGAGGTCGTAGAGGGCCGCGGCCTCCAGGTCGTCGCGCCGGGCCTCGTCGGCGACCCCGTCGGCGGTCGGGATCTCCCAGCCGTTCTCGCCGTCGTACCACTCATCCCACCAGCCGTCCCTGATCGACAGGTTCAGGCCGCCGTTGAGCGCACTCTTCATCCCCGACGTACCGCAGGCCTCCAACGGGCGCAGCGGATTGTTCAGCCAGACATCGCAACCCCAGTACAACAACCGGGCCATCGACATGTCGTAATCCGGCAGGAACGCGATCCGGTGGCGCACCTCCGGCCGGTCGGCGAACCGAACGATCTGCTGGATCAGCGCCTTGCCGCCGTCATCGGCGGGGTGCGACTTGCCCGCCACGATCAACTGCACCGGGCGCTTCTCGTCGAGCAGCAGTTTTTCCAGCCGCTCCGGGTCGCGCAACATCAACGTCAGGCGCTTATAGGTGGGCACCCGCCGGGCGAAACCGACGGTCAGCACCGATGGATCGAAAGCCGTTGCGATCCAGCCCAGTTCGGCCTCGGACGCACCGCGTTCCAGCCAGGAGCGGCGCAGCCGTTCACGCACGTCGGCGATCAGCGTCTCCCGCAATTGCGAACGGATCGACCACATGTGCCCCGGGTCCACCTCCTGCAGGCGCTCCCACACCGCAGGTTCGGCGGCCTCGGAACCGATCAACTCGCGGCCCAGGGCCAGCCATTGCGGGGCCGCCCAGGTCGGTGCGTGCACACCGTTGGTGATCGATCCGATCGGCACCTCCGGCCGGTCGAAGCCCGGCCACAGGTCGTTGAACATGGCCCGGCTGACCCGACCGTGCAGCAGAGACACCCCGTTGGCCCGTTGCGCCAGCCGAAGACCCATGTGCGCCATGTTGAACTTCGAGGGATCGTCCTCGGCACCGAACGCGATCACCCGCTCCAGCGGCACGCCGGGAAGCAGGCGACTGTCGGGCGGCCCGCTCCATTGACGCTCTTCGCGCGAGCGCTCATCGGCTGGGCTGCCGAAGTAGCGCCTGATCATCTCGACCGGGAATCGGTCGATCCCGGCAGGCACCGGGGTATGGGTGGTGAACACGGTCGAGGACCGCACCACGGTCAACGCGGTGTCGAAATCCAGCCCGGCGGCGACCAGTTCGCGGATACGTTCCACGCCGAGGAACCCGGCGTGGCCCTCGTTCATGTGGAACACCTCAGGGGCGGGCAGGTTTTCGATCTCGGTGAATGCGCGGATCGCTCGGATGCCGCCGATGCCGGCCAGGATCTCCTGCTTGATGCGATGTTCTTGATCGCCGCCGTAGAGCCGGTCGGTGACACCGCGCAGTTCGTGTTCGTTCTCGGGGACGTCGGAATCGAGCAGGAGCAACGGGATCCGTCCCACCTGCGCGATCCACACCCGTGCCCTCAGCTCACGGGCGTCAGGAAGCGCCAGCGTCACCAGCACCGGCGCGCCGGACGCATCGGTGAGCAGGCGCAGCGGCAACCCCTGCGGGTCCAGCGACGGATAGGTCTCGTGCTGCCAGCCGTCGGCGGTCAGGGACTGCCGGAAGTAACCCGAGCGGTAGTACAGGCCGACCGCGACCAACGGCAGACCCAGATCCGACGCGGATTTCAGATGATCTCCGGCGAGGATGCCGAGACCGCCCGAATAGTTGGGCAGCACCTCGGCGACGCCGAACTCCATCGAGAAGTACGCGATCCCCTTCGGCATCTCGACACCGTCGGCGATCTGCTGCTGGTACCACAACGGCCGCCCGAGGTAGTTGTCGAGGTCGCCGGCCAACTCGTCGAGCCGACTCAGGAAAGATTCGTCCCCGGCGAGCTCGTCGAGCCGTTGCGGGCTCACCGCCCCGAGCAACGCCACCGGGTCGCCGTTCGTCTGCTGCCACAGCTCGGAATCGACCACAGCAAACAGATCCTGGGTCGGTTTGTGCCAGGACCAGCGCAGGTTGATCGACAGTCGTTCCAGCGCCGACAACCGCTCGGGAAGGTGAGCGCGGACAGTGAACCTTCTCAGGGCTTTCACGCGAACCAACCTTACTGACAAATCCCGTTCGTGCAGCCGCGAGCGATGTCCGTACAGAAGGCGTTCAGCTTGCGCTTAGCGCCCGCGAGATTGGGCAGCCCACTACGGTGGGTATCAGACGCGACGAGGCGAACGAACGAGAGACAGCCGCTTGACCGTGGACGACGTGAGGAGTGGATGGGTGGCCGGTCGTATCGGAATCGACGATGTCGCGCCAGTGGTTCTCGGCGGACAGTTCCCGGCAAAAGCCGTCGTGGGCGAGGTGGTGCCGGTCCGCGCGACGGTCTGGCGTGAAGGCCACGACGCGGTGTCGGCCACTCTGGTGGTGCGCTACCTGGGCACGGACTACCCACGGCTGGCCACCGGCCCGGGTACCGCATCGGTACCGGTGCCCATCGATACGGTGATGCAGCCCACCGCGCGGATCAAACCGCAGGCCCTTCCCATGTCCACCGGACACATCCCCGATGTCTTCCACGGCCAGTTCACCCCCGACAGCGTGGGGTTGTGGACCTACCGGGTCGACGGCTGGGGTGATCCACTGGCCACCTGGCGGCACGCGGTCGAGGCCAAGCTCGGCGCCGGCCAGAGCGAGGCGGAGCTGTCGAACGACCTGCTGGTCGGCGCCCGCCTGCTGGAACGCGCCGCCGCCGGCATCCCCCGCAAACTGCGCGATCCGCTGATCGAGGCGGCCGCGGCGCTGCGCACCCCCGGCGACCCGTTCCTGCGGGCCGGAGCCGCGCTGTCCGAAGAGGTCACCGAGCTGCTCGAGCAGTACCCGCTGCGTGAGTTGGTCACCCGCGGTGAGCAATACGGGGTCTGGGTGGACCGGCCCCTGGCCCGGTTCTCGGCGTGGTACGAGCTGTTCCCGCGGTCGACCGGCGGCTGGGATGCGGCCGGACATCCCGTCCACGGCACGTTCGCGACGGCTGCCGAGCAACTGCCCCGGATCGCCCGGATGGGTTTCAACATCGTCTACCTGCCGCCCATCCACCCGATCGGCAAGGTGCACCGCAAGGGCCGCAACAACGCCGTCACCGCCGGACCCGGCGACGTCGGGTCGCCGTGGGCCATCGGAAGCGACGAGGGCGGCCACGACGCCGTACATCCGGCACTTGGCACCATCGAGGACTTCGACGCCTTCGTCTCCGCGGCCCGCACGCAAGGCGTCGAGGTGGCGCTGGATCTTGCGCTGCAGTGCGCGCCGGATCACCCATGGGCCGCAGCGCATCCGGAGTGGTTCACGGTCCTGCCCGACGGCACCATCGCCTACGCCGAGAACCCGCCCAAGAAGTACCAGGACATCTACCCACTGAACTTCGACAACGATCCCGCCGGCCTCTACCACGAGGTGTTGCGGGTGGTCCGGTTCTGGATTTCACACGGTGTCAAGGTCTTTCGCGTCGACAACCCGCACACCAAGCCACCCAACTTCTGGGTCTGGCTGATCGCCGAGATCAAGAACGAAGATCCGGACGTGCTGTTCCTGTCCGAGGCCTTCACCCGGCCGGCCCGACTGTACGGCCTGGCCAAACGGGGCTTCACGCAGTCCTACACGTACTTCACCTGGCGCACCAACAAGTGGGAGCTCACCGAGTTCGGCAACGAGATCACCGCCAATGCCGACAACGCGCGGCCCAGCCTGTGGGTCAACACCCCCGACATCCTGCACGAATCGCTACAGCACGGTGGCCCGGGCATGTTCGCGATCCGGGCGGTACTGGCGGCCACGATGAGTTCGTCGTGGGGCATGTACTCGGGTTTCGAGCTCTTCGAACACCGGGCCGTCCGGGAGGGCAGCGAGGAGTACCTGGACTCCGAGAAGTACGAGCTGCGCCCCCGCGACTTCGCGGCAGCACTCGCCGAGGGACGCTCCCTCGAACCGCTTGTGTCCCGCCTCAACGAGATCCGGCGCCTGCATCCGGCGCTGCGCCAGCTCCGCACCCTCACCTTCCACCACATCGACAACGACGCGCTGCTGGCCTACAGCAAGTTCGATCCGATCACCGGGGACACCGTGCTCGTGGTGGTCACGCTCAACCCGTTCAGCGCGGAGGAAGCCACATTGTGGTTGAACATGGAGGCGCTGGGTATGGAATGGCATGACCGGTTCTGGGTACGCGACGAGATCACCGGCGAGGAATATCAGTGGGGGCAGTCGAATTACGTCCGCATCGACCCCGCCAAGGCGGTGGCACATGTGCTGAACATGCCACTCGTACCCTATGAGCAACGACTGGGCTTGCTACGCAGGGAATGAGAACACGATGACGAGAAGCAATCACCTGACCGACACGCATCTGCGGCCCGACCCAACCGACATCCAGCGGCTGCTGATCGGCCAGCACCATGATCCGCATTCGGTGCTCGGCGCTCACGAGTATTCCGGCCGCACCGTGATCCGGGCCTATCGCCCGCACGCCGCCAAGGTGGTGGCGGTGATCGGCGGTGATCGATTCCCGTTGCAACACATCGAATCCGGGCTCTTCGCGGTGGCCGTCCCGTTCACCAACCTGGCTGACTACCGGTTGGAGATCAGTTACCCGGGCGCCGACGACACCATCTTCACCCACACCACCGCCGACGCCTACCGCTTCCTGCCCACCCTCGGTGAGCTCGATCTGCACCTGTTCTCCGAAGGGCGGCACGAGCGGCTGTGGGAGATCCTCGGCGCGCATCCGCGTAGCTTCACCACCCCCGACGGCATCGTGGAAGGTGTGTCGTTCGCCGTATGGGCGCCGAATGCCAAGGGCGTCAGTGTGGTCGGCGACTTCAATCACTGGGACGGCAACGAGGCACAGATGCGGGTGATGGGCTCGTCAGGTGTCTGGGAGCTGTTCTGGCCCGGTTTCCCTGCCGACGGGTTGTACAAGTTCCGGGTTCACGGGGCCGGCGGTGTCACCACCGACCGGGCCGACCCGATGGCCTTCGCCACCGAGGTACCGCCCCAGACCGCGTCCCGGGTGACCACCAGTTCCTACACGTGGCGTGATGGCGAGTGGATGACCCGCAGGGCCGCGCAGAACCCGGTGTTCGAGCCGATGAGCACCTACGAGGTGCACCTGATGTCCTGGCGCCCCGGGCTCAGTTACCGGCAGCTGGCCACCGAGCTCACCGAATATGTTGTGGAGCAGGGGTTCACCCATGTTGAGCTGCTCCCGGTCGCCGAGCATCCGTTCGGCGGCTCTTGGGGCTATCAGGTCACCTCCTACTACGCGCCGACCTCCCGGCTCGGCACTCCCGACGATTTCCGCTACCTCGTGGACACCCTGCATCGGGCCGGGATCGGGGTGATCGTGGACTGGGTGCCGGCCCACTTCCCGAAGGACGCATGGGCTCTGGGGCGGTTCGACGGCACCCCGCTCTACGAACATTCCGACCCGCACCGCGGGGAGCAACTGGACTGGGGTACTTACGTTTTCGACTTCGGACGCCCCGAGGTGCGCAACTTCCTGGTCGCCAACGCGCTGTACTGGCTGCAGGAATACCACGTCGACGGCCTCCGGGTCGACGCCGTCGCCTCGATGCTCTACCTCGACTACTCCCGCCCCGAGGGCGGCTGGACGCCCAACATCCACGGCGGCCGGGAGAACCTGGAGGCGGTGCAGTTCCTCCAGGAGATGAACGCCACGGTGCACAAGCTGAGCCCGGGCATCGTCACCATCGCCGAGGAGTCGACCTCCTGGCCCGGTGTCACCCGGCCGACCAACCTTGGCGGCCTCGGCTTCTCGATGAAGTGGAACATGGGCTGGATGAACGACACGCTCGACTACGTCAGCCATGATCCGGTGCACCGCAGTTATCACCACCACGAGATGACGTTCTCGATGCTGTACGCGTTCAGCGAGAACTACGTGCTGCCGATCAGCCACGACGAGGTTGTGCACGGCAAGGGCACGCTGTGGGGCCGGATGCCCGGCGACGATCACGCCAAGGCCGCGGGGCTGCGCAGCCTGCTGGCCTATCAGTGGGCGCATCCGGGCAAGCAATTGCTGTTCATGGGTCAGGAATTCGGGCAACGGGCCGAATGGTCGGAGGAGCGCGGGCTCGACTGGTACCAACTCGACGAGCAGGGCTTCTCCGGCGGCGTCCAACGGCTGGTGCGTGATCTCAACGGGATCTACCGCCGCCACTCCGCACTGTGGAGTCGCGATACCAGCCCCGAGGGCTACTCCTGGATCGACGCCAACGACTCGGCCAACAACGTACTGAGCTTCCTGCGATTCGGCGCCGACGGTTCCGTGCTGGCCTGTGTGGTCAACTTCGCCGGCAGTGAGCACAGCGAATACCGGCTCGGGTTGCCGCACGCCGGCGCCTGGCAGGAGGTGCTGAACACCGACGCGACCATCTACAACGGGTCGGGCATCGGAAACCTGGGCGCGGTGCAGGCGACCGACGAACCGTGGCACGGCCGTCCGGCCTCGGCAGTGATGGTGCTGCCGCCGCTGGCGATGCTCTGGTTCGAGCCCGCCTGACCTACACCCGCGAGCAGGAGAAGGTCAGTACAGCGCGTTGGCCAGATTGCGCCGGCCCGCGACCACGTCGGGGTCGGCCGCGTCGAACAGGTCGAACAACTCGACGAGCCGAGTCCGAACCTTGGTCCGGTCGTCCCCTGCGGTGCGTTTGATCAGCGCGATGAGCCGGTCGAAGGCCGCTGACACCTGCTGCGCGAGGATCTCGGCGTCGGCCGCGGCGAACGCGGCCTCGATGTCGTCGGGAGCCGCGTCGGCCGCCGCCACCGCATCGGGACGCTGCGCGCTGGCCCGCTCCAGGAACGCGATCTGCCGCACCGCGCCCTTGGCTTCGGCGTGGTTGGGCTGGGCATCGAGAATCGCCTGATAGGCGGCTCGTGCCGCGGCGAAGTTCCCCTCGTCCAGATGCGCGCGGGCAGCGGCCAGCTCGGGGTCGACCTGTTCGGGCTCACCGTCACCGCCACCGGTCAGCTTGCCCGCGGTCGCCTCGAGCAGCGAGTCGACCCAGCGACGCAACTGGTCGGCCGGCTGCGTGCCCTGGAAGCTGGCGACCGGCTGGCCGCCCGCGAGCGCGACCACCGTCGGCACACCCTGGATGCCGAACATCTGCGCCACCCGGGGCGCGGTGTCGACGTTGACCAGGCCGAGCGACCACTTGCCGTTGTCGGCGGCGGCCAGGCCTGCCAGGGCGTCCCCGAGCGCCAGGCTGGCCTCACTGCGCGGCGACAGCAGCAGCACCACCACCGGCACCTGGCCGGACCGGACCAGCACCTCGGCCTCGAAGTTGGCCTCGGTGACCTCGGTGACGTTCGGGCCGCCGGGTGCACCGGGGCTGTCGCCGCCCGTGGCGGGCCGCTGCTTGAGTGCCGAGAGATCAACCGCACCGGCCAGCGCCGGGCCGACAGAAGGTCGTGGACGAGTCACGCCACCAAGTCTGTCACGTCGTTTCCGGAACAGCCCCGCCCGGTTGCACCGTGGCTGCCGCTACGCCAGTTGCTTCCAGCCGGGCGGTGCGATCGGCCCAGATGACGAAGATCACACTGCCCAAGGGCACGATGCTGGCCAGCAACGCCAGAATCCAGGTGACGACGTCCCACTTTCGGGCGAGTCCGACCAGGACCGCCGCGATCACGAACGCGACGAAGATGCCGCCATGGATCGGCCCGAACACCTTCACACCGATCTCGGTGCGGGGACTGCCCAGGTACTTGAAGTACATCCCGACCAGCAGACCGGCCCAGCTGAGCGCTTCAGCGAGGGCGATCAGCCGAAACCAGCCGGGGATCGAGCGCAGGTCGAAGGAGCTTGTCATGGGCGCCATTGTGCCCGACCCGCCGGCTAGCTACTACACGCTGTCGTTGATTGCTGTCAGCGACGCAGGATCAGGGCATCACCCTGGCCACCGGCGCCGCAGAGCGCGGCCACCGCATAGCCGGACCCCTTGCGGGCCAGCTCCAGCGCCGCATGCAGGGTGATGCGTGCCCCCGACATGCCGATCGGGTGACCGATCGCGATCGCACCGCCGTTGACGTTCACCTTCGCCGGGTCGACACCGAGCTCCTTGGTCGACGCCAACGACACCGCGGCGAACGCCTCATTGATCTCGAGGACGTCCAGCTGATCGACGCTGATGCCCTCACGCTCGAGCGCCTTCTTGATCGCGTTGGCCGGCTGGCTCTGCAGTGTGGAGTCCGGGCCGGCCACCACGCCGTGCGCGCCGATCTCACACAACCAGTCCAGGCCCAGCTCCTGCGCCTTGGCCTTGCTCATCACCACGACGGCCGCCGCACCGTCGGAGATCTGCGACGACGAGCCCGCCGTGATGGTGCCGTCCTTGCGGAAGGCCGGTCGCAGGCCACCCAGCGATTCGGCGGTCGTGTTGGCCCGGATGCCCTCGTCCTCGGCGAACTCGATCGGATCACCCTTGCGCTGCGGGATCGACACGGGAACCACCTCGTCGGCGTACACCCCGTCCTTCCACGCCGCGGCGGCCTTCTGATGCGACTGGGCGGCGAATTCGTCCTGCTCGGCGCGGGTGAACTTGTCGGTCTCGTTGCGCTGCTCGGTGAGGGCGCCCATCGGCTGGTCGGTGAACACGTCGTGCAGACCGTCGTAGGCCAGGTGGTCGACCAGCGTGGCATCGCCGTACTTGTAGCCCTCGCGGCTCTTGGGGAGCAGGTGCGGGGCCTGGCTCATCGACTCCTGGCCACCGGCCACGACGACCTCGAACTCACCGGCGCGGATCAGCTGGTCGGCCAGCGCGATCGCGTCGATGCCGGACAGGCACATCTTGTTGATCGACAGAGCCGGCACATCCCAGGGGATGCCGGCGGCCACCGCGGACTGGCGGGCGGGCATCTGACCGGCGCCGGCGGTCAGCACCTGACCCATGATCACGTAGTCCACCAGCGAAGCGTCCACCTTCGCCTTCTCCAGGGCACCCCGGATGGCGATCGCTCCCAGGTCACTGCCCGAAAAATCCTTCAGCGAGCCCATCAACCTGCCGACCGGAGTACGTGCTCCAGCAACGATCACCGACGTGCGATTGTCCGCAGTCATTTCCTACCTCCAAAGCCAGGGTCCAAGAGCTGTGTGGGCGATCACACATGCGCAAACGTTCAGGTTGAGGTTACCGTTACGTTATGACCGCCGATCAGGTTGATGCCCGTCCCGCACTCGCTTCCGCGCTGGTGACGGCAATCGATCATGTCGGCATCGCCGTCCCCGATCTCGATGCCGCGGCCAAGTGGTACCACGACAACCTCGGCATGATCGTCCTCCACGAGGAGATCAACGAGGAGCAGGGCGTGCGTGAGGCCATGCTCTCGGTGCGCGGCGCGCCCAAGGGCAGCGCCCAGATCCAGCTCCTGGCCCCGCTCGATGAAAAGTCGACGATCGCCAAGTTCATCGACCGCAGCGGTCCCGGCCTGCAGCAGCTGGCTTACCGGACCAGCGATATCGACGCGCTGAGTGAACGCCTGCGCAGCCAGGGTGTTCGGCTGCTCTACGAAGCCCCCCGCAAGGGCACAGCCAACTCGCGCATCAACTTCATCCACCCCAAGGATGCCGGCGGCGTACTGATCGAACTGGTCGAGCCGGCCGCCGATTCAAAGCACTAAGACCACTTTCTCGTCGGGCCGCGAGTGGCCCGATTCGACCAACACGACGTGTGCCAATGCCTACGGTCCTCGACGTCTCCGACGTCGACCGGTAGCACGACCACGTGCGCTGTCCCGATGCGGATCTCGTGATCGCACCCAGGGCACCGATAGACCTTCACCGCGCGCGAGGCGCTGACCATCCGAACCTCGTAGTCGTAGCCGTCGGGCCCCGTCTCGACGCGCCGGGCCGGTGGCAGCGGCGCCAACCGGCGGTGTTCACGGGGCCGACGACGCATCAGAACAGCCGGTACTCGTCGCTGTCCATGCCCCGCATCTGATCGTAATCCAATGTCACACAACGTATTCCGCGGTCAGTAGCCAGGGTTCGGGCCTGCGGCTTGATCTGTTGGGCGGCGAACACACCCGTCACCGGAGCCAGCACGGTGTCGCGGTTGAGCAGTTCGAGGTAGCGCGTCAGCTGTTCGACGCCGTCGATCTCCCCGCGGCGTTTGATCTCCACAGCCACCGAGCGACCGAGCTCGTCACGGCACATCAGATCCACCGGGCCGATCGCGGTGGGGTACTCACGGCGCACCAGGGTGTAGCCGGCGCCCAGCAGTTCGACATGCTCGGCCAAAAGGACCTGCAGGTGCGCCTCCACGCCGTCCTTCACCAAGCCGGGATCGACCCCGAGTTCATGGCTGGAGTCGTGCTCGACATCCTCAACCGTGATACGCAACTGTTCGCCTGCCTTGTTCTCGACCACCCAGACCGGCACGCCGTCGCCGTCATTCTCGGTGAGCCAGCAGGGCGGACTCATCCAGTTCAGCGGCTTGTAAGCGCGATCGTCGGCATGGACACTGACCGAACCGTCGGACTTGAACAACAACAGCCTGCGGGCCGAAGGCAGGTGGGCGGTCAGCCGCCCGACATAGTCGACGGTGCACTGGGCAATCACGAGGCGCACTCGAACCACCTTAGGGGCATCCCCGGACGAACTAGGCTGACGCCACAATGAACTCCGACAAATCGCTGGCACGACGGCTGGGCCGAGTCCTTGAGGGCGTTACCCGCCAGAGCAGCCGGCTTCCGGCGACCACACCGGAATACGGTTCGTGGGTGCTGGGCCGGGTATCGGAGAGCCAGCGCCGCCGCAGGGTTCGCATCCAGGCCATCCTCACGGCGTTCGTGATCCTGGGAAACCTGCTCGGCATCTGCATCTCGATGATCATCGTCACGGTGCTGTTCCCCACCCCGGCTGTGTTCGCTCCGTCAGTCCGCTGGATCACCTTCATCGTGGCGCCCATCTACATGGCCACAGCCTTGATCGTGGGGGTGTTCTGGGCGACAACCCGGGTGATCGACAACGTGCGCTGGGCCATCGAGGAACGCCCGCCCACTGTGGCCGATCAACGGAACACCTTCCTCGCCCCGTTCCGGCTGACCCGTGTACTGCTGTTCCTCTGGGGAGTGGGCACCGCGCTGCTGACGACCCTCTACGGACTCGTCGACACCAACTACATTCCGAAGTTCCTACTGGGCATCAGTTTTCCCGGGATCGTGGTGTCGGTCAGTTGTCATCTCTTTACCGAGTTCGCACTACGGCCGGTGGCCGCGCAGGCACTGGAGGCCGGCCCGCCGCCGATCCGGCTGGCTCCAGGCATCATGGGCCGCACCATGGTGGTGTGGGCACTGAGCTCGGGCGTCCCGATCGTGGGGATCATGTTGGCGGCGATGTTCTCCGTGACGCTGAACAACCTGACCCCGACCCAATTCGCTTACGCCGTCATCGGTCTCGGCTCGTTCGCGTTGGTATTCGGCTTCCTGCTGATGTGGATCCTGTCCTATCTGACCGCCACACCCATCCGCGTGGTGCGCGCTGCCCTCAACCGTGTCGAACAGGGCGATCTGGACACCAATCTCGTGGTGTTCGACGGCACCGAACTGGGCCAGCTGCAGCGCGGGTTCAACTCGATGGTGCACGGTCTGCGCGAGCGTGAACGGGTGCGCGACCTGTTCGGCCGCCACGTCGGCCGCGAGGTCGCCGCGCTGGCCGAGCAGGAAAGGCCCGTCCTCGGCGGCGAGGAGCGCCACGCCGCAGTGATTTTCGTCGACGTCATCGGATCGACGCAGCTGGTGACCACGCGACCCGCGGTCGAGGTGGTCGACCTGCTCAACAGGTTCTTCGCGGTCATCGTCGATGAGGTCGACAATCACCGGGGCCTGGTGAACAAGTTCGAGGGCGACGCGATCCTCGCCGTGTTCGGTGCGCCGGTGTCGCTGGACAATGCCGAGGACGAAGCCCTGGCGGCCGCCCGGGCAATCGCACGGCGGCTGCGTGCGGAGGTGCCCGAACTCGAAGCCGGTATCGGCGTTGCGGCCGGCCAGGTGGTCGCGGGCAACGTGGGCGCCAAACAACGGTTCGAATACACCGTGATCGGCGAGCCGGTCAACGAGGCGGCGCGGCTCTGCGACTTCTCCAAGCAGGTACCGGGACATCTGGTCGCCTCGTCGGACACCATCGCCAACGCGTCCGAAACGGAAAGGTCGCGTTGGTCGCTGGGCGAATCGGTCACCTTGCGCGGCCTGGGCGAGCCGACCCGGGTGGCCGTGCCCGCCTAACCGGCACCCGACTGCCGCGCGGCCTCCAACGCCTCGTCGACGGTGCCGAACACGATGCCGTCGTAATCGGCGCGCCGGTCGGCGGGAACCACCCGGCCGTCCGGGTCGACGAGGTAGGCCTCCTTGCCCGCGGCGGTCAGGCCGGCCCGCATGCCGGTCAGCATTCCGCGCGCGGCATTGTCGATGTCGTCGACCCGGGTGACGTCCAGAACGGCGACCTCGTACTGTCCACGGTCCTGCTCGGCGGTCCGCAGCACCTGTTCGGCACCGGCGAACAGCAGATCACCTTGAACCTCATACACCCGGACGCCCGGGCCGGCATCGAATACCGCCCGCAACGTCGCCGACGACTCGCGGCTGACGGTGAGGAAATGCAATCCCAGCTGTGAGGACAGGTTTCGGCACACCTCCACCCCACGAACACTGTTGCCGCGGGGATCCAGGCGCGGCGAGTAGACCCCGATGCCGAGCTGCCCGGGAAGCACCGCGACGATGCCGCCTCCGACGCCACTCTTGGCAGGCATACCCACGGCACTGACCCAATCCCCCGCCGCGTCGTACATGCCGCACGTCACCATCACGCTCAGGGTGCGACGCACCACGTTGGCGTCCGTCACCCGGCGGCCGGTCAACGGGTTGAGTCCGCCCCGGGCCAGCGTCGCAGCCATGCGGGCCAGGTCGGTGCTGGTCACCTTGACCGAGCACTGCCGGAAATACACGTCGAGGACCTCATCCGGATCACCCTCCAGCACACCGAAACTGGTGAGCATGTAGGCGATGGCCCGGTTGCGGTTTCCGGTCGCCTTCTCCGACGCGTAAACAGCCGGGTCGAAATCGAGGCTACGGCCGGCGCATGCCGAGTAGAACTGGTGGATCCGATCGAAACGTTCGTCGGCATCGACACCGGGTATCAGCGAAACCGCGGCGATGGCACCGGCATTGATCATCGGGTTCTTCGGCGTCTTGGTGGCCTTGTCGACACTGATCTCGTTGAAGGCCTCACCAGAGGGCTCTACGCCGATGCGGGCATCGACGGCATCCTGACCGAGCTGATCCAGGGCCAGCGCATAGGTGAACGGCTTCGAGATCGACTGGATGGTGAATTCCAGTGCGCTGTCTCCGGATTCGTAAACATAGCCGTCGGAGGACGACAGGCTGAGGCCGAATCCGTCGGGGTCGACATTGGCCAGCTCCGGGATATAGCTTGCCGGGGCGCCATCGCGCAGGCCGATCTGCTCGGCACGAATCTGGTCCAGGTACTTCTGCACCAGAGCGGCCACGAGATGCAGTCTAGTCGGGAGCCCGCTCCCACTACGATGTCGTTTTTCCGCTAGTCGTGCACCGTCAGGCGTGCCATCGTGGAGCACATGCACGAGGATTTCGACCGCTGTTACCGGGCCGTCCAGTCCAAGGACGCCCGGTTCGACGGCTGGTTCGTCACCGCCGTGCTCACCACGGGCATCTACTGCCGCCCCAGCTGTCCGGTGCGCCCGCCGTTCGCCCGCAACATGCGTTTCTACCCGACCGCGGCCGCCGCGCAGGCTGCCGGCTTCCGAGCGTGCAAGCGATGCCGCCCTGATGCGTCCCCGGGCTCGCCCGAATGGAATGTGCGTGGCGATGTCGTCGCCCGGTGTATGCGGCTGATCGCAGACGGCACCGTGGACCGCGAAGGAGTGACGGGGCTGGCCGCCCGAATCGGTTACACCACCCGGCAGTTACAGCGCATCATGCAGGCCGAACTGGGCGCGAATCCCCTGGCCCTGGCCCGGGCTCAACGGGCCCAGACAGCCCGGGTGTTGATCGAAACCACCGAATTACCGTTCGCCGATGTGGCATTCGCCGCCGGCTTCGCCAGCATCCGGCAGTTCAACGACACCGTCCGTGCGGTGAGTGATCTGACGCCGACGCAGCTGCGGGAACGTGCCCGCCGGCGGTTCGCCGCCGACGCCTCTGCAGCCCCCGGGGTGTTGTCGCTGCGGTTACCGGTCCGGACCCCGTTCTCCTACGAAGGGTTGTTCGGCCACCTGGCAGCCAGCGCCGTGCGCGGTTTGGAGGAGGTGCGCGACGGCCAGTACCGGCGAACCCTGCGGCTGCCGCATGGCCACGGCGTGGTGGGCCTGGCGCCCCAACCCGATCACGTGCGGTGCCAGCTGGTCCTCGACGACTTCCGCGACCTCTCTGCTGCCATCGCCCGCTGCCGGCGCCTGCTGGACCTCGATGCCGACCCCGAGGCAGTCGTGGAGACGTTGCAGGCGGACCCGAACCTGGCCGCGGTGGTGGCGAAGGCCCCGGGACAGCGCATCCCCCGCACCGTGGACGAATCCGAACTGGCACTCCGGGTGGTCATCGGCCAGCAGGTGTCGATCAAGGCGGCGCGAACCCATGTGGGACGCCTCGTCATTCGATACGGGACTCCGATCACCGACGAAGCGGGCGGTCTGACGCACGTGTTCCCCAGTAACGCCGATCTGGCCGACCTGGACCCCGACCACCTGGCGATGCCTACGTCCAGACGTCGGACGGTGGCCGCCCTGGTGCGGGCGATCGCCGATGGCGAGCTCGTCCTCGACCCGGGCTGCGACTGGGACCGGGCCCGTGAGCAACTCCTGGCGCTTCCCGGGGTGGGGCCGTGGACGACCGAGGTGATCTCCATGCGCGGACTGGGCGACCCCGACGCCTTTCCAGCCACCGATCTCGGGGTCCGGGCGGCGGCCACGCTTCTCGACCTTCCGGCCGATCGCCTCGTGGAGCACAGCACCCGATGGAGACCCTGGCGTGCGTACGCGACCCAACACCTCTGGACCACACTGGACCACGCGGTGAACCACTGGCCCCCGCACGATCAACAGGAGACGTCATGACAACACTGCAATGCCGCACCGTGGACAGCCCGGTGGGTCTGTTGACCCTGGCCGGCCGTGACGGACGGCTGATGCATCTCCGGATGGTCGATCAGACGTATGAGCCGAGCCGTACCGGCTGGGAAGCCGACGACACCGCTTTTCCCGACGCCGTGGAGCAGTTGGCCGCGTACTTCGCCGGCGAACTGACTGAGTTCGATCTCGAGCTGGACATGGTGGGAACACAGTTTCAGCGCCGGGTGTGGGAAGCGTTGCGAACCATTCCGTACGGGGAGACGTGCTCCTACGGCGAGCTCGCTCGCCAGATCGGGTCACCCGCTGCATTCCGGGCAGTCGGCCTGGCCAATGGGCACAATCCGATCGGAATCATCGTGCCGTGCCATCGGGTGATAGGCGCCAACGGCAGCCTCACCGGTTATGGCGGGGGCCTCGACCGCAAACGGGCATTGTTGGAATTGGAAAAGAGCCGCGCGACGCCGGCACTTTTCAATTAAGAGTCGAGGGGTTTTCAATTCATCGATTGAAAACCCCTGAAAGCACAAATGCCCGGGCCCTCCGATCGAAATCGGAGGGCCCGGGACTTAATTTGTGTTCGGCGGTGTCCTACTTTTCCACCCGTGTGGGTAGTATCATCGGCGCTGGCAGGCTTAGCTTCCGGGTTCGGGATGGGACCGGGCGTTTCCCTGCCGCTATGGACCGCCGTAACTTTATTCACCCGTTTCTGGGTGTAAACCTGTGTGTTTTGGTGGTGGGGTGCGGGTTGCACTCCGACACGAGGTCGTGGTGTTCATGAATTGTGGTTGCGAGGTCAGATATGCGTCTTACATTTTGTCAACTCACCATTGTTTTGGTGTTTGTTGGTTGTTGTAAGTTTTCGGCCGGTTAGTGCCAGTTCCCTGCACCTATTACTAGGCTTCCAGGTCTGGTCTATCAATCCCGTGGTCTGCGGGGGGCCTTATCCCTCTAAAAGGGTGAGAAGCCTGGTCTTGGAGGGGGTTTCCCGCTTAGATGCTTTCAGCGGTTATCCTGTCCGAACGTGGCTATCCAGCGGTGCTCCTGGTGGAACAACTGGTGTACCAGAGGTTCGTCCGTCCCGGTCCTCTCGTACTAGGGACAGATTTCCTCAAGCTTCTGACGCGCGCGGCGGATAGAGACCGAACTGTCTCACGACGTTCTAAACCCAGCTCGCGTGCCGCTTTAATGGGCGAACAGCCCAACCCTTGGGACCTGCTCCAGCCCCAGGATGCGACGAGCCGACATCGAGGTGCCAAACCATCCCGTCGATATGGACTCTTGGGGAAGATCAGCCTGTTATCCCCGGGGTACCTTTTATCCGTTGAGCGACACCCCTTCCACTCAGAGGTGCCGGATCACTAGTCCCGACTTTCGTCCCTGCTCGACATGTACGTCTCGCAGTCAAGCTCCCTTGTGCACTTACACTCAACACCTGATTGCCGTCCAGGTTGAGGGAACCTTTGGGCGCCTCCGTTACATTTTGGGAGGCAACCGCCCCAGTTAAACTACCCACCAGGCACTGTCCCTGAACCGGATATACGGTCCGAGGTTAGAGGCCCAATACGATCAGAGTGGTATTTCAACAACGACTCCACCCACACTGGCGTGTGAATTTCACAGTCTCCCACCTATCCTACACAAACCGTATCGAGCACCAATACCAAGTTGTAGTGAAGGTCCCGGGGTCTTTTCGTCCTGCCGCGCGTAACGAGCATCTTTACTCGTAGTGCAATTTCGCCGAGTCTATGGTTGAGACAGTTGAGAAGTCGTTACGCCATTCGTGCAGGTCGGAACTTACCCGACAAGGAATTTCGCTACCTTAGGATGGTTATAGTTACCACCGCCGTTTACTGGGGCTTAAATTCTCCGCTTCACCCCGAAGGGTTAACGGGTCCTCTTAACCTTCCAGCACCGGGCAGGCGTCAGTCCGTATACATCGTCTTGCGACTTCGCACGGACCTGTGTTTTTAGTAAACAGTCGCTTCTCACTGGTTTGTGCCACCCCCTCCCGCTGCCGGCCGCAAGAGCCTTGACGATATGGGGGTCCCCCTTCTCCCGAAGTTACGGGGGCATTTTGCCGAGTTCCTTAACCATAGTTCACTCGTACGCCTTAGTATTCTCTACCTGACCACCTGTGTTGGTTTGGGGTACGGGCCGTGTATGTCCTCGCTAGAGGCTTTTCTTGGCAGCATAGGATCACCGAATTCGCCTCAAACGGCTATGCATCACCTCTCAGGCACATGAAACGCGGATTTGCCTACGTTTCGCCCTACCGGCTTACCCCAGTACAACCACTGACTGGTACGGCTACCTTCCTGCGTCACCCCATCGCTTGACTACTACCCACCGGGGTCCCACGCAGCCCCGTCAACGCCTCACCCCGAAGGGATCGGTCACGACGGTTTTGGATGGTTAGCACAATGGATTCATCAGGGACGCACATACACGGGTACGGGAATATCAACCCGTTGTCCATCGACTACGCCTGTCGGCCTCGCCTTAGGTCCCGACTCACCCTGGGAGGACTGGCCTGGCCCAGGAACCCTTGGTCTTTCGGCGGGCAAGGTTCTCACTTGCCTATTCGCTACTCATGCCTGCATTCTCACTCCCACACCCTCCACAGCTCCATCACTAGGCTGCTTCACCGGATGCAGGACGCTCCCCTACCCAACGCATAAATACGTTGCCGCGGCTTCGGCGGTGTGCTTGAGCCCCGCTACATTATCGGCGCACAATCACTTGACCAGTGAGCTATTACGCACTCTTTCAAGGGTGGCTGCTTCTAAGCCAACCTCCTGGTTGTCTTCGCGACTGCACATCCTTTTCCACTTAGCACACGCTTAGGGGCCTTAGCCGGCGATCTGGGCTGTTTCCCTCTCGACGCACGGAGCTTATCCCCCGCCGTCTCACTGCCACACTCTTGGACTTGTCGGCATTCGGAGTTTGGCTGACGTCAGTAACCCTGTGGGGCCCATCGGCCATCCAGTAGCTCTACCTCCAACAAGAAACATGTGACGCTGCACCTAAATGCATTTCGGGGAGAACCAGCTATCACGGAGTTTGATTGGCCTTTCACCCCTACCCACAGCTCATCCCCTCAGTCTTCAACCTAAGTGGGTTCGGGCCTCCACGCGGTCTTACCCGCGCTTCACCCTGGCCATGGGTAGATCACTCCGCTTCGGGTCCAGAACACACCACTACACCACACACTCCTGTGTGGATACGCCCTATTCAGACTCGCTTTCGCTGCGGCTACCCCACCCGGGTTAACCTCGCGACATGTCCCTGACTCGCAGGCTCATTCTTCAAAAGGCACGCCATCACCCCACGCTAAAAGCGAAGGCTCTGACGGATTGTAAGCGCACGGTTTCAGGTACTATTTCACTCCCCTCCCGGGGTACTTTTCACCATTCCCTCACGGTACTAATCCGCTATCGGTCACTGGGAAGTATTCAGGCTTACCGGGTGGTCCCGGCAGATTCACAGCAGATTTCACGGGCCCGCTGCTACTCGGGAACACTGTTCAAGGCAGATGTCAGGTTTTCACGTACCGGGCTCTCACCGTCTACGGCAGGTCATCCCAAACCACTTCCGCTAACCACAACATTTTCTCACTACCCTCCAGTCGAGTAGAACTGGAAAAACAGGTCCCACAACCCCGCACACACAACCCCTACCCGGTATCGCATGCATACGGTTTAGCCATCCTCCGCTTTCGCTCGCCACTACTCACGGAATCACATTTTGTTTTCTCTTCCTACGGGTACTGAGATGTTTCACTTCCCCGCGTTCCCCCCTGCACCCTATGTATTCAGATACAGGTAACACGACATCACTCGTGCTGGGTTTCCCCATTCGGACATCCTCGGATCAACGCTCGGTTGGCAGCTCCCCGAGGCATATCGCAGCCTCCAACGTCCTTCATCGGCTCCCAGTGCCAAGGCATCCACCATGCGCCCTTAAACACTTACAACACAAAAACCAAAAATGAGTTTCAAAAGAAATTGCACATCAACACACAAACCAGGCCCCACCCACAAGGAGTGAGACCCAACATATGCGTGCTAGATGCTCGCAACCACTATCCACAAATCAAACACCACACCCCACCACCAAAGCGAGGCAACAACACGCCGACACCCGCAACCGGATGCCACCCCCGAAAGGGGCACGGGCCTGTTGTCTCAAAGCCCAATAGTGTGTCTGGCAGTCTCAAAAGTTTGTTGCGCACCAAGCCGGCGCCACTACAGCGCTCCGACTCCTCACGGCTACACCATCCCCAATGGACAGTGTTTTTCGTGGTGCTCCTTAGAAAGGAGGTGATCCAGCCGCACCTTCCGGTACGGCTACCTTGTTACGACTTCGTCCCAATCGCCGATCCCACCTTCGACGGCTCCCTCCACAAGGGTTAGGCCACCGGCTTCGGGTGTTACCGACTTTCATGACGTGACGGGCGGTGTGTACAAGGCCCGGGAACGTATTCACCGCAGCGTTGCTGATCTGCGATTACTAGCGACTCCGACTTCACGGGGTCGAGTTGCAGACCCCGATCCGAACTGAGACCGGCTTTGAAAGGATTCGCTCCACCTCACGGCATCGCAGCCCTTTGTACCGGCCATTGTAGCATGTGTGAAGCCCTGGACATAAGGGGCATGATGACTTGACGTCATCCCCACCTTCCTCCGAGTTGACCCCGGCAGTCTCTCACGAGTCCCCACCATTACGTGCTGGCAACATGAGACAAGGGTTGCGCTCGTTGCGGGACTTAACCCAACATCTCACGACACGAGCTGACGACAGCCATGCACCACCTGCACACAGGCCACAAGGGAACCAATATCTCTACTGGCGTCCTGTGCATGTCAAACCCAGGTAAGGTTCTTCGCGTTGCATCGAATTAATCCACATGCTCCGCCGCTTGTGCGGGCCCCCGTCAATTCCTTTGAGTTTTAGCCTTGCGGCCGTACTCCCCAGGCGGGGTACTTAATGCGTTAGCTACGGCACGGATCCCAAGGAAGGAAACCCACACCTAGTACCCACCGTTTACGGCGTGGACTACCAGGGTATCTAATCCTGTTCGCTCCCCACGCTTTCGCTCCTCAGCGTCAGTTACTGCCCAGAGACCCGCCTTCGCCACCGGTGTTCCTCCTGATATCTGCGCATTCCACCGCTACACCAGGAATTCCAGTCTCCCCTGCAGTACTCTAGTCTGCCCGTATCGCCCGCACGCCCACAGTTAAGCTGTGAGTTTTCACGAACAACGCGACAAACCACCTACGAGCTCTTTACGCCCAGTAATTCCGGACAACGCTCGGACCCTACGTATTACCGCGGCTGCTGGCACGTAGTTGGCCGGTCCTTCTTCTATAGGTACCGTCACTTGCGCTTCGTCCCTATTGAAAGAGGTTTACAACCCGAAGGCCGTCATCCCTCACGCGGCGTCGCTGCATCAGGCTTGCGCCCATTGTGCAATATTCCCCACTGCTGCCTCCCGTAGGAGTCTGGGCCGTATCTCAGTCCCAGTGTGGCCGGTCACCCTCTCAGGCCGGCTACCCGTCGTCGCCTTGGTAGGCCATTACCCCACCAACAAGCTGATAGGCCGCGGGCCCATCCCACACCGCAAAAGCTTTCCACCACACCCCATGAAGAGCGCGGTCCTATTCGGTATTAGACCCAGTTTCCCAGGCTTATCCCAAAGTGCAGGGCAGATCACCCACGTGTTACTCACCCGTTCGCCACTCGAGTACCCCGAAGGGCCTTTCCGTTCGACTTGCATGTGTTAAGCACGCCGCCAGCGTTCGTCCTGAGCCAGGATCAAACTCTCCAAACAAAAACTCCCCAGCCAAAAACCAGGGCAGAATTACAAGTTCAGAACAATCTGACCTAAACAAAAGACACCAAACAAACTGGCATCAAAAAACAAAACCACCCACCATGATCGGAAGACGGGGAGTCCCCCAAGATGAGTGGCAAAAACAACAAACAAAAACCACCAAACACACTATTGAGTTCTCAAACAACAGACTTTTTTGCTTTGCTGCCCTATTTTGGGGCAACCCCACCAGCTTAATTTGAATCTTGCCGGTGAGTCAAGTTGCCTCGTTTTGGCTTATTTCATCCGGTCTGAGGCAACCTCGCCAGCTTAGTACGATCTCCGCTGGCTTGTCAAGTCGCTGTGGCCCGGGCTCTTTCTCCCCGCTCCGCGGCGACTTCAAAAGATTAGCGCGGGCCAGCCTACAAGGTCAAATCGGCTGGTCAACGGCATTTCGAGACTGAAGGACAGGCTCGAAGTGCTGTCTACGACCCTACTCTTTCGATCTCGGCTCCGAGGCTCAACAGGTTTTCCACGAACAGCGGGTACCCGCGATCGATGTGGAACACGTCGTGGACCTCGGTTTCGCCGTCGGCGACCAGGCCGGCGAGCACCAGGCCGGCGCCGGCCCGGATGTCCGAGGACCACACCGGTGCACTCGACAACTGCGGAATGCCCCGCACCACCGCATGATGACCATCCGTTCGGGCGTCAGCCCCCAACCGGATCATCTCCTCGACGAACCGGAACCGAGCTTCGAATACGTTCTCGGTGATCATCGAGGTGCCGTCGGCCACCGCCGCCAGTCCGATCGCCATCGGCTGCAAGTCGGTCGGGAACCCCGGGAACGGCAATGTCGCCACGTTGACCGCCTTGGGCCGCTCGTACTGGACCACCCGGAAGCCGTTGTCGTTCTGGGTCACCGTCGCGCCGGCGTCGTGCAACTTGTGCAGCACCAGCTGCAGGTGTTGTGGGTCCACCCCGGTCACCGAGATGTCACCGCGCGTCATCGCAGCGGCTATCCCCCACGTGGCCGCAACGATCCGATCGCCGATCACCCGGTGTTGCGTCGGATACAGACGATCGACACCGGTGATCGTCAAGGTCGAGGTGCCCGCGCCGCTGACCTTGGCGCCCATCTGGTTGAGCATCGCGCAGATGTCGACGATGTCGGGTTCGCGCGCCGCATTGTGGATCGTCGTGACACCCTCGGCCAACACCGCGGCCATCAGGATGTTCTCCGTCGCCCCCACCGACGGGAACTCCAGCTGGATCTCGGCTCCACGCAGATGGTCGGCCTCGGCCACCACGCAACCGTGCTCGATATTGCAGGTCGCACCGAGCTGGCGCAGTCCGGCCTGGTGCATGTCAAGGGGCCGCGATCCGATCGCGTCCCCACCGGGAAGGGCGACCTTGGCCTTGCGACAGCGGCCCACCAATGGACCGAGCACACACACCGACGCGCGGAACTGGCGCACCGCCGCGAAATCGGCGTCGTACTTGGGCTCGTCAGGGGAGGTGATCCGGACGGTGTCGCCGTCCAGTTCGACCGTGGCGCCCAACCCCCGCAGGACCTCCGCCATCAGCGGCACGTCCAGGATGTCAGGGCAATTGGTGATCGTGCTGGTGCCCTCGGCCAGCAACGAGGCGGCCATCAGTTTCAGCACACTGTTCTTCGCGCCACCGACAGCAACTTCGCCTGATAACCGGTTTCCCCCGGTCACCACGAAACGCTCGCTCACGCCGGTTAGTGTAAACAGCCCGACCGCGAGTTTCCGCCCGCTCGCACAGATCCGGCGAGCTCCGCTCGACCGTGCCGAAGCCCGGTACGGTTCAGCTATGGCGGTTCATCTCACCCGTATCTACACCCGCACCGGCGACGACGGCACCACCGGGCTGAGTGACTTCAGCCGCGTCTCGAAGAACGATTCGAGGTTGGCGGCCTACGCCGATTGTGACGAAGCCAACGCCGCCATCGGCGTAGCTGTGGCGCTGGGCGGTCCAGGTGAGCAAATGTTGGCGGTATTGCGCCAGATTCAGAATGACCTTTTCGACGCGGGCGCCGATCTCTCAACTCCAGTCGTGGAAAATCCCGAGTATCCGCCACTGCGGATCTCGCAGGCGTACATCGATCGGCTGGAGAAGTGGTGTGACGAGTTCAATGAGCCGCTGCCGGCCTTGAACTCATTCATCCTGCCCGGTGGCACTCCCCTGTCGGCACTGTTGCATGTGGCACGCACCGTGGCACGCCGCGCCGAGCGGTCAGCCTGGATCGCGGTTGCCGAGCACGGTGATTCGGTGAGTGTGCTGCCGGCCAAGTACCTCAACCGGCTGTCGGACCTGTTGTTCATCCTGTCGCGGGTCGCGAATCCGGATGGGGACGTCCTCTGGAAGCCGGGAACGGGTCAGTAAGTCCGCCGCCGGGCCCGTGGCGACGGCCGCGACTCCAGCCAGGAGGTGAAGGCCGTCAAGGCGCCCCGGTCCAGGGCGATCTCATAACCCTGCCGGCGTTCGGGGCTGGTGTCGCGCAGTTCCAGGATCGCAATCTGATCCGTCATGATGTCGAACTCATCGCCACGCGGGGCTCGGCGCGACACCACTTCCAGCCCCCGCCGGCTCAACCGTCGGTCAGGCCACCACCGCATGCTCGAGAGCCGGTAGAAACCGGCCTCCCCGCCCCGGTAGCGCATCACGCCATGACGCCAGCCGTGGCCGCCTTCGGCCGGGAAATCGCGCAGGATCGCAGCGGTGCCGCCAACCTGACGCAACTTCCAGAGCCGGTAGCTCAGCGCGGCGACCACCAGTAGCAGAACGCAGATGAGCGCGACCATGACAATCATGGGCGCGCTCATCTGTCGTCTCTGTCGTCAGTCGATCTGGCCGAGGGCGCGCAACCGCGCCCGGCCCCATGCCGCGGTCTGCTCGTCGTCGGACTCCGCATCCCGCTTGGCCGAGTCGGCGTCGATCTCGGATTCGAACTGAGCGTTCTCCACCAGGATCCGCACTGTCTCCTCGGTCACCGACAGGAAACCGCCGTCGACAGCGATACGCAGATCGTCCTCGCCTTCACGCTCGACCCGCACCATGGCGTCGTCGACCAGCTGCGCCACCAACGGAATGTGGCGAGGCAGGATGCCGATCTCACCAGCGGTGGTCCGGGTGAAGACGAACGTGGCGGTGCCGGACCAGAGCTCACGCTCGACGGCGACGATCTCGACGTTCAAATCGGCCATGTCACACCACCTCCCTGTTTCCGAACGGCTTCATCACAGCTTGGCGCCGAGGCTTTCGGCCTTCTTCGCCAGGTCGTCCAGACCACCGATGAGGAAGAACGCCTGCTCGGGCAGGTGATCGAACTCGCCCTTGGCCAGCTTGTCGAAGGCCTCGATGGTCTCCTTGAGCGGCACGGTCGAACCAGGCTGACCGGTGAACTGCTCGGCCGCCATCATGTTCTGGCTCAGGAAGCGCTCGATCTTACGGGCGCGGTACACCAGAACCTTGTCCTCTTCCGACAGCTCGTCGATACCGAGGATGGCGATGATGTCCTGAAGATCCTTGTAGCGCTGCAGGATCCGGATGACTTCCTGGGCGACGCGGTAGTGCTCGTCGCCGACGACGCTGGGGTGCAGGATCGTCGAGGACGAAGCCAGCGGGTCGACCGCCGGGAAGATGCCCTTGGAGAACACCGCACGCGAGAGCTCCGTGGTGGCATCCAGGTGGGCGAAGGTGGTGGCCGGCGCCGGGTCGGTGTAGTCGTCGGCGGGCACGTACACGGCCTGCATCGAGGTGATCGAGCGACCACGGGTCGAGGTGATGCGCTCCTGGAGCTCACCCATCTCGTCGGCCAGCGTCGGCTGGTAACCCACGGCCGAAGGCATACGACCCAGCAGGGTCGAGACCTCGGAACCGGCCTGGGTGAACCGGAAGATGTTGTCGATGAAAAGCAGCACGTCCTGGTTCTGCTCGTCGCGGAAGTACTCGGCCATGGTCAGGGCCGACAGGGCGACGCGCATACGGGTGCCTGGCGGCTCGTCCATCTGACCGAACACCAACGCGGTGTCCTTCAGCACGTTGGCGTCGGCGAGCTCGACCCACAGGTCGTTGCCCTCACGGGTGCGCTCACCCACGCCGGCGAACACCGAGGTACCACCGAAGTTGCGGGCAATACGGTTGATCATCTCCTGGATCAGAACCGTCTTACCCACACCGGCGCCACCGAACAGGGCGATCTTGCCGCCACGCACGTACGGCGTGAGCAGGTCGACGACCTTCAGACCGGTCTCCAGCATCTCGGTGCGGGGCTCCAGGTCGGCGAAGGCCGGCGGCTTGCGGTGGATGGACCAGTGCTCGAAGTCCTTGCCGTAGCCGGGATTGTCGAGGCAGTCACCGAGGGCGTTGAACACGTGGCCCTTGACGCCGTCGCCGACCGGCACCGAGATCGAGGCGCCGGTGTCGCGGACGTCGGTGCCACGCACCAGACCGTCGGTGGGCTGCATGGAGATGCAGCGCACCAGGTTGTCGCCGAGGTGCTGGGCAACCTCGAGCGTCAGGGTCTTGGCGAGCGCGCCATAGGTGATGTCGGCGTGCAGCGCGTTGAACAGCTCGGGCACGGCACCGCGCGGGAACTCAATATCCACCACCGGGCCGGTGATGCGGACTACGCGGCCCGCGGTCTTCTCTGCAGTAGCAGTCATTCTCTCTTCGCTTTCCTACGAGGCTTTCGTCTTTGGTCCGGCTAGCGCGCGTCGGCCAGCGCGTTCGCGCCGCCCACGATCTCGCTGATTTCCTGAGTGATCTGCGCCTGACGTTCGCGGTTGGCCGCGAGCGTGAGCGCCTTGATCAGATCGTCGGCGTTGTCGGTGGCCGACTTCATGGCGCGCCGGCGCGAAGCCGACTCCGAGGCCGCCGCCTCCAGCAGCGCTGCGTACACGCGGGTGGCGATGTAACGCGGCAGCAGCGCGTCGAACAGGTCCTCGGCATTCGGCTCGAACGAATACAACGTGTGCGGACCGGTTTCCGGCTCGCCGACGTACTCGACGACCAGCGGCGCAATCCGATGCGCCACCGCGGTCTGCGAAAGCATCGACCGGAACTCGGTGGAGACGATGTGCAGTTCGTCGACGCCGAGGATGCCGTCGGCACCCGCATCGTCGCCGTCGTCGTCAGCGCCGGACATGAACGCCGTCACCAGGGTGTCGGCGATCTCCTTGGCGTCCTCGTAGGCGGGCCGCTCGGAGAATCCGGTCCACGACTCGGTCACCGCACGCTGCCGGAAGCTGTAGTAGCCCAAGGCTTTCCGGCCGACGACGTAGAGCACCGGGGTCTTGCCCTCGTCGCGCAGCAGCGAGAACAGTTCTTCGGCCCGGCGCAGCACGTTGGCGTTGTAACCGCCGCAGAGACCGCGGTCCGAGGACACCACCAGCACACCGGCCCGCTTGGGGTTCTCCCGCTGAACGAGCAGCGGGTGATCCAGCGCGCTGGCACCGGCCAGCTCGGTGAGCATGTTGGTGATCTCGGTGGAGTAGGGCCGGGCCGCATCGACCCGGGCCTGCGCCTTGGCGATCCGCGACGTGGCGATCAGCTCCTGTGCCTTCGTGATCTTCTTGATCGACGAAGCGGAGCGGATACGCCCGCGTAGCTCGCGAAGTGTGGCTGCCATTGGTTACCTAGGCCTTCTTCGGAGCCGGCTTGCGGACCTTGACCGATTCCTTCTCCAGGTCTTCAGGATTCAAGGCTTCGGCCTCTGCGTCCTTCACGACCACGGAGCTGCCGTCGGTGGCGGCGAAGCCCTTCTTGAACTCGTTGATGACCGAGACCAGCTTCTCCTCGGCCTCTTCGGAGAGCTTCTTGGTCTCCTTGATGCCGGTGAGGATGTCCGAGTGGCTGGCCTTGACGTGCTCCAGCAGCTCCGAAGAGAAGCGGGAGACGTCCTCGGCGGGAACCGAATCGAGGTGACCCTGGGTACCGAGGAAGATCTCGATGACCTGGTCCTCGACCGCCAGCGGGCTGTACTGGGGCTGCTTGAGCAGCTCGACCAGGCGGACACCGCGGTCCAGCTGGGCCTTGGATGCCGCGTCCAGGTCGGAGGCGAAGGCCGCGAAGGCCTCCAGCTCGCGGTACTGCGACAGATCCAGGCGCAGCGAGCCCGCGACCTCTTTCATGGCCTTGATCTGCGCGGCACCACCGACGCGGGACACCGACACACCGACGTTGACGGCCGGGCGCACACCCTGGTTGAACAGGTCGGACTCCAGGAAGCACTGGCCGTCGGTGATCGAGATGACGTTGGTCGGGATGTAGGCCGAGATGTCGTTGGCCTTGGTCTCGATGATCGGCAGACCCGTCATCGAACCACCGCCCAGCTCGTCGGAGAGCTTTGCGCAACGCTCCAGCAGACGCGAGTGCAGGTAGAAGACGTCACCCGGGTATGCCTCGCGGCCCGGCGGGCGACGCAGCAGCAGCGAGATGGCGCGGTAGGCCTCGGCCTGCTTGGTCAGGTCGTCGAAGACGATCAGCACGTGCTTGCCGTCGTACATCCAGTGCTGGCCGATGGCCGAACCGGTGTACGGCGCCAGCCACTTGAAGCCGGCCGGGTCAGAGGCGGGGGCCGCGACGATGGTGGTGTACTCCATCGCGCCACCCTCTTCCAGCGCGCGCTTCACGCTGGCGATGGTGGTGCCCTTCTGGCCGACGGCGACGTACACGCAGCGCACCTGCTGCTTCGGATCGCCGGTCAGCCAGGCCTCGCGCTGGTTCAGGATGGTGTCGACGCAGAGCGCGGTCTTACCGGTCTTGCGGTCACCGATGATCAGCTGACGCTGGCCGCGGCCGATCGGGGTCATGGCGTCGACGGCCTTGATACCGGTCTGCAGCGGCTCGCCGACGCCCTGGCGCTGCACCACCGAAGGGGCCTGCAGCTCGAGTGCGCGCCGCTCGTCGGCGGCGATGTCACCCTGGCCGTCGATCGGCTGGCCGAGCGGGTTGACGACGCGACCGAGGAACGCGTCGCCGACCGGCACCGAGAGCACCTCGCCGGTGCGCTTGACCTGCTGGCCCTCTTCGATCTTCTCGAACTCACCCAGGATGACGGCGCCGACGCTGTGCTCGTCGAGGTTGAGCGCCACACCCAACACACCGCCCGGGAACTCGAGAAGCTCCTGGGTCATGACCGAGGGCAGGCCCTCGACGTGAGCGATGCCGTCACCGGCGTCGACGACGGTGCCGATCTCTTCACGCTCGGTGTCGGCGGAAAACGAGGATACGTAGTCCTCGATGGCACCTTCGATATCAGCAGCCGAGATTGTCAACTCTGCCATGGTTTTTCGTCTTCCTACCTTGTTCTTGGGTGGTTCGTGGGGGTTATCAGTCCGGCAGCTGGCTCTGTGCCGCAGCCAGACGGGATGCGATGGAGCCGTCGATCACTTCGTCACCGACGGTGATCGACAGACCACCGAGCAGTTCCGGGTCGACGTGCAGCTGCACCGACACCGGGTGTCCGTAGATGCGGGTGAGCACCTCCGACAGCCGGGTCCGCTGGGTATCGGTGAGCTCAGCCGCGGCGGTCACGTGGGCGACCACCTCACCGCGACGGGCCACTGCGAGCTCGGCGAGGTCGATGACCGCCTCGTCGGCCCGCTCACCGCGCAGCAACCCCACGGTCTGGGTCAGCAGCGCCGCTGCGGTTCCGTTCACACCCGTGTTTCCGACGAGAACCTTGTCCAGCAAGGCAACTCGACCGTCGGCCGGAGTGGTGTAGTCACTGAGCAGGGCCGAGAGCTTGGGCTCTGCGTCGAGCAGGCGGCCGAACCGGAACAGCTGGTCCTCCACCTCGTCGACCTCACCGGCGGTCTCGGCGCGCTTGAGCAGCGCCAGACGTGCGGTGTGTTCAATGGCGTCGACCAGGTTCGACTCGGTCGACCAGCGCTGCGAGACCGCGGTCCGCAGCAGATCCAGGGCGGTGTCGCCGACCTTGCCTGACAGCAACGTCTCGAGCAGCCGCACCTTGGGTGCGGCATCGTCCGTCGGCTCGGCGAGATGCTTGCCGAGCACCGACTCCGACAGCAGCAGCTTGGCCACCGACGTCAGCTCGTTGGCGAGCGTGGTCAGCGCGTCGGCATCGAGATCGCTTGCGACCGAATCGAATTTGTCGACCAGGACGGCCAGTGACTCACGGCTGGCCGCGCGCAGCTTGGCCGTCGCGGCGGTGTCGATCACGAAGGCAGACGGAGCCATCTGCTCCAGCTCGGCGAGGAACCGGTCCACGGTGGCCGCCTGCGCGGCCGGATCGGCAACGTGGGCGCGCACCAGAGCGTCGGCCTTGGCAACCGATTCCGATCCGAGACCGGTCCGCAGCTGGCGGATGAGCTGCTGGCGCATCAGCTGAACCTGCTGAGCACCCTGCGCCTTGATCCGCTCGGCCTCCGTGCCCGCCTGCTCGGCCAGTGCAGCGGTGATCCGCTCAGAGTCCTGCGTGGCCTCATCGGTCACCTTGGCCGATTCGGCCTTGGCGTCGGCAAGTGCCTTGGCGTGCATGTCATCGGCCTCGGCGAGCTTCTTCGCCGCTTCAGCACTCTCTGCGAGGGCGACCCGCACGGCTTCCTGCTGCCTCTGCATCAGGTTCCGCACCGGAGGCACCACCCACTTGATGATGATGAATGCGATGACGGCAAAGCCGATCAGCTGCCCGATAAATATCGACATCTACTGCGTCCCACCTGATTTCACGTCGACGCCCAAAATTCGGCTGGCCAAGGTCTGCGAGAGTCCGTCCACCGACGACTCCAGACCCGACCGCACCTCGGCACTCTGGGCAGCGAGCTGCTCATCGGCCTGGCGCACATTCTCGGCCACTTCGGAGCCGGCCTCGGCACGCTTGGCATCGACCACCTCGCGGCCCGCGGCACGGGCCTCGTCACGAATGGCCGACGCCTGGGTACGGGCCCCGGCCATCGCCTCGTCGTAGTCGGCCTGCGCCGCGGCCACCTGCTCGGCTGACTTCCGATTGTCGGCGGCGGTCTTCGCCAGCATCGCTTCGCGCTCTGCCAGCACCTTGCCGACCGGTGGCACAACCCACTTCCCGATCACGGCCAGCGTGATCAGGAAGATGATCAGCACGGCGAAGAAGGTGCCGTTGGGGACCAGGAAGTTGCTCTGGCCCCCTCCGCCTTCCTCCGCTGCCTGGCTGGCAGCCAGGATCGATGCGCTCAGTTCACCCATGCTGATGGACTACTGCAGGCCCGGGGTGGCGAAGACGAACAGCGCCATGAAGGCCAGGTTGATGAAGTACGCGGCCTCCACCAGACCGACGGTGATGAAGAACGGGGTGAACAGCCGGCCCTGGGCCTCGGGCTGACGGGCGATGCCCGAGATCAGCGCGTTACCCGCGATACCGTCACCGATACCGGCACCGATGGCGCCGCCGCCCATGATCAGACCGCCACCGATCAGCGCGCCGGCCGTGATGAGGGCGTTTGCGTCGAGTTCCATTCCTTTTATCCTCCTTGATAACTGGCGGCTGTGCTGCCAGAGGTTCGTGTGGTGCAGTTGTAGGGACTAATGGTCCAGCTGGTCGTGCTCAGTGGTCGTCGTGCTCGAGCTCCATCGACTGGCTGAAGTACAGGATCGTCAGCAGCGAGAAGATGAATGCCTGGATCAGGCCGACGAACAGGTCGAAGGTCTTCCAGATCGCGTTGGGGGCCCACTGGATGTACCAGGGGAACATCGCGATCAGCGCGACCAGGATGCCGCCGGCGAAGATGTTGCCGAAAAGACGGAGGGCCAGCGAGATCGGCTTGGCGAGTTCCTCGACGATGTTGATCGGCATGAGCGCGGTGACGTGCCCCTTGAGCAACTGCTTCGGGTGGCCGATGATGCCGCGGCGCCAGATGCCGGCCGCGTGATAGCAGACGAACACGAACAGGGCCAGGGCCAGCACGAAGTTGATGTCGGAGGCCGGCGGCTTGTACCACTCCGCGGCCGCGCCGTCGGCCCCGCCGTACTGCAGCGGAAGAACGGCAAGCCAGTTGGAGATCAAGATGAACGAGAACAGCGCAACAGCCAGGGGCAGCACGAAGGGCGCGACCTTCATACCGATCGAGCTCTCGATCTGGCCGCGCATCTGGATGGTCAGGGCCTCCCAGAACAGCTGCACGCCACCCGGGACCCCGGTCGAGGTGACCTTGGCCCGCAGGACGAACGCCAGGGCGATCACGATCACCGCGGTGATCGCGGTGGCCAGGATGGTGTCACCGTTGAACGTCATCCCGAACAGCTCGAACACCATGGTGTGGTGGCCGACGTGGATGGCGGCGCCACCCTCTTCGGCTGCGAGCACGGTCGTCGTCTGAGTCATTTAGGTCAGCTCAACCCTTCGATTCCGTATCCAAGACATCCAGGCCGTTCGAGCGGATCTTCCGCAGCACGGGGATGCTGGTGCTCATCACCAGCAGAGCCTGGAAAATCGCCAATCCGAACAGCACCGCGATGCCGCCCGAGGTTTTGAAGACAAATGCGATCGAAAGTGCGATCGCGGTGATGATCAGCAGCCGCGTCGCGGAGTTCACCGCCATTTTTTTCTTGAGCGGATGGTCCTCGGCGGTGATGGACTCGACGGCCCGGCGCACCAGCAGTGCGTTCACCAGACCGAGGCCAAGGCCGACGCCGAAGAAGGCTCCGAAAAGAATGTGTCCGGTGAAGCCGGCGGCCAGCAGGGCCAGCGCGGTCAGGGCTACGCAAACAATGAGGAGGCGCAGCGGCCGGAAGGCCACTGACGGGAACACCAACGGCGCGTCTTGCGCTGGTGTCGTCACCGCTTCACCCCAATCCCGCTGTCACGGAAAGTTGTCCCCTCGGATGCGCCAGGCACGGATACCGCCTGGCAAAACCCTGTGCGTGCCCGACGAGAATATCGGAGGGCAACGGGCGGGCTGGAATCACCCACGGGGTAGCTCCCTTTGTCGGTCGTTGATCGGCGCCTGACGGTTCGTCGAACCGAAGGGCCGGGCCGGCAACCCGCGAGGTTTTTCGGGTTCTGGCAGCACGGTACCACATGGTAGACACCCTAAAACGGGGCCTACTACTTTTTGTCGTACTCGCTTTCGTGCTCGTCTTCTGGGCCCTCGTTCCCGCGTTGCAACAGCGGTATCAGAGTCACCACGATCGCCACCAGAATGGCCGCCGCGACCACCGCGCCGGTGTACCGCGGATCGAAGAAGATCGTCGCGGCCGCACCGAACGCGATGATGCCCACCCAGAGGTAGATCAACAACACCGCGCGGCGATGCGAATGCCCGATCTGCAGTAGCCGGTGGTGCAGATGCATCTTGTCCGGACTGAGCGGGCTGCGGCCGGCGCGGGTGCGCCGCACGATGGCCAGCAACGTATCCAAGGCGGGCACCAGCATCACCGCGATCACCAGGAGGAACGGTGACAGCAGCGCGAACACGTCGCGCGCGCCGTAGGCGTTCTGCGAAATCGGTCCGGCGGCGGTGGTCGCCGCGGCGCCCAGCATCAGGCCGATCAGCATCGACCCGGAGTCGCCCATGAAGATCTTGGCCTTGTGGAAGTTGTGCGGCAGAAAGCCCAGACAGGCCCCGGCCAGCACCACCGAGATCACCGCGGGCGGATAGAACAGCACGTCACCGCCGTGGTCGCGCAGCAGCCCGACCGAGAACACACAGATGGCCAGGGCGGTGATCAGGCCCAGCCCGGCAGCCAGGCCGTCGAGGCCGTCGACGAAGTTCATCGCGTTGACGATCGACACCGTCAACGCCAGCGTCAGCAGGATCGAGGACACCTGATCCAGGACGATGGTGCCCACTCCCCCGATCGGGATGTACAGCACGCTCCACGCCACGCCCATGGTGACCAGCACGCTGGCCGCCGTGATCTGCCCGGCGAATTTCGTCAGGGCGTCCAGCCCCCAGCGGTCGTCGATCAGCCCGATGGCCATGATCAGCCCGCCGGCCACCACCACCGCGGGCATGCCGGTGGAGTAGACGAAACCCCGGGTGAGCGCCGGTAGCTGGGAGGCCAGCAGCACTGCGGCAGCCACCCCGACGTACATCGCCAGCCCACCCATCCGCGGGGTCGGCTGTACGTGGACATCGCGTTCCCGGGGGTAGGCGACGGCGCCGAGCCGGATGGCCAGCACGCGCACCCAGCCGGTGGCGAAGTAGGTGATGATCGCGGCGGTCAGCCCGACGAGTGCCAGCTCACGCAGCGGGACGCCGGCACCCTGGTCCGACAGCGCGAGAAGGACGGCATCCCCCGCGGGGATCACTGCGTCGCCGGCCGCCATCACCGATGCACCGTACTGCAGCAAGCTGTGTTCACTCCGTAGGCGTTGTGGTGAGTGTCGACGGTTCGACGTCGAGAACTCTCGCGATGGCCTCGACGCTGATCGGCCCCTCCCGCAGGATGCGTGGCTGGGCGCTGGTGAGGTCCACGATGGTGGATGCCGCCTGCCGTTCGGCCGGCCCGCCGTCCAGATATACCTCGACCTTGTCGCCGAGCTGACCGCGCGCCTCCGTGGCGGTCACGGCCGCCGGCTGACCGGACACGTTGGCACTCGACACGGCCATCGGCCCGACCTCGCGCAAGAGCTCGATCGCGACCGGGTGCAGGGGCATCCGCAGCATGACACTGCCGTTGGCGTCGCCGAGATCCCATCGAAGCGACGGCGCCTGCTCGACGACGAGGCTCAGTGCACCCGGCCAGAACGCGCGGATCAGTTCGCGGGCGGCCGGGGGTACCGAGTAGACCAGGCCGTCGATGGTGGTCCAGGATCCGACCAGCACGCCAACCGGCATGTCCCGGCCCCGGCCCTTGGCAGCCAGTAACGCGCCAACGGCTTCTGAGTCGAACGCGTCGGCGCCGATTCCGTAGACGGTGTCGGTCGGCATGACCACGAGCCGCCCACCCTTGACGGCACTGACCGCCGAGGCGATCCCGACGGCACGCTGCTCGGCGTCGGCGCAGTCGAACAGTTCGGTCATGTGTTTCAGCTTCGCCCAATCCTGGTCGCCGTGACAAAGCGGGGTCGTCCGGCCAGGTCACGGCGGGGGGTCACCTCGGCGAAGTGTCCGTCGTGGGTGAAGGTTCCGACGGTCAGCTCTGAGGTGGTGTCGTCGTGCTCGACTCCGCAGCGCGCGCCGTCGCGCAGCCAGCGGGCCGCCAGTGCGACGATCGGCCGGATCACCGCCATACCGTCGGGGCCGCCGAACAGGGCATGCGCGGGATCGTGTTCGGCCACTTCGGGTTCCAGTACCGCCGCCTCGGGGATGTACGGCGGGTTGGATACCAGCAGGTCCACCCGGCCGTCGAGGTCAGGGAGGAGATCCGGGCTGGTGACGTCGGCAGCGAGGACCTCGACGCGCGTCCCGGCGGCGTTGCGCCGGGCGTATTCGAGGGCCGCCGGCGAGTCCTCGACGGCGATCACCCGGGCATCCGGTCGGTGCTCGGCCAACGCCAGCGCCAACGCCCCCGACCCGGTGCACAGGTCGACGATCACGGGCCCAGCTGGAAGTTGTCGCGCCATTGCCCATTCCAGCAATGACTCGGTCTCCGGCCGCGGGATGAACACACCGGGGCCGACGGTGAGCGTCAACGGACCGAACGCCGCGGAGCCGACGAGATGTTGCAGGGGTACCCGACGGGCCCGTGCGGCGACGAGCTCGTCGAAGGCGTGCTGGAACTGCTCCCCGGGGTGGTCGAGCAGCATCAGCCGGCCGCGGTCGACGCCCGCGACGTGCGCGGCCAGCAGTTCGGCGTCGATGCGCGGGGAGGCGACGCCCGCGGCGGCCAGCCGGGCCGCGGCGGCGTCGATCGCCTGACGCACCGAGGTCGTGCCGTTGCCGGCGGGCCGGGTCATGCCTGCTGCTGCAGCCGGGCCTGCTTGTCGGCGGCGCCCAGCGCGTCGAGCAGCGCGTCCATGTCGCCGTCGAGCACCTGGTCGAGGTTGTGCGCCTTGAAGTTGATCCGGTGATCGGCGATCCGGTTCTCGGGGAAGTTGTAGGTCCGGATCCGTTCACTGCGGTCGACGGTGCGGATCTGGCTGGCCCGGTCCGCCGACGCATCGGCTGAGGCCTGCTCCTCGGCCAGCGCCTGCAACCGGGCAGCCAGCACCTGCATGGCGCGGGCCTTGTTCTGCAGCTGAGACCGTTCGTTCTGGCAGGTGACGACGATGCCGGTGGGCAGGTGGGTGATGCGAACCGCCGAGTCGGTGGTGTTCACGCCCTGCCCGCCCTTGCCCGAGGATCGGTAGACGTCGATGCGCAGGTCTGATTCGTCGATCTGGACCTGCTCGACCTCGTCGGGCTCGGGGTAGACCAGCACGCCGGCCGCCGACGTGTGTACGCGACCCTGCGATTCGGTGACCGGCACCCGCTGCACGCGGTGGACGCCACCCTCGAATTTCATCCGCGACCACACGCCGTCGGCGGAATCGCCCTTGCCGGCGATGGTGATGGTGGCGTCCTTGTAGCCGCCCAGGTCCGACCATGTCTCGTCGAGCACGGTGACCGTCCAGCCATGGCGTTCGGCGTATCGGATGTACATGCGGGCCAGGTCGGCGGCGAACAGCGCCGACTCCTCGCCACCTTCCCCGGACTTGACCTCCAACACGATGTCATCGGCGTCGTGCGGGTCCCGGGGTGCGAGCTGGTCGGTCAGCTGCGCGTCGAGTTCGGCGACCTTGGCGGTCAGCTCGTCCACCTCGTCGGCGAAGCTGGCGTCGTCGGCCGCGAGTTCGCGGGCCGCTTCCAGGTCGCCGCGGGCGGCCTCGAGCTTGCGGTAGGTGCCGACGACGGGTGACACCTGGGCGAAACGCCGGCCCACCTTGCGGGCAGCCGCGGCGTCGGCGTGCAGGTTGGGGTCGGCGAGTTGGCGCTCGAGATCAGCGTGTTCGGCCAACAACGCCTCGATCGCGGGTGCGGTATCCGTCACGTCAGCCACATCCTTTCCACTCGTGCCGCCAACTCGTTCCTGGAAACGAGAACAGCGCCCAGATCTGACGCATATGCGACAGATCGGGCGCCGTTGACGTAGCTACTTGTCGGCTGCAGCCGTCTCGCCGGCAGGCTTGCGCTTGCCGTAGCGCTTCTCGAAGCGGGCCACGCGGCCGCCGCTGTCGAGGATCTTCTGCTTGCCGGTGTAGAACGGGTGGCACTGCGAGCAGACCTCGACCACGATCTGGCCGCTCTGCTTGGTGCTACGGGTCTGGAAGGTGTTGCCGCAGCCACAGTGCACCGTGGTCTCGACATACTCAGGGTGAATGCCTGTTTTCATGGGTTCCTCTTCAATCGTTGGCCCGGGTCGCCCGAAATTCAGGTGGACGTGAACCGGGACCGAGGGTCGGCGGTCCATTATGCCAGGTCAACCGCCAACCGCCTAAACGCCTGCGGACCGGCGACTATTCCACCACCCTCACACCCGCGCGTATGTCCTGCCGTCACGCTTCCACAACAACCGGCCGGCCGGATCGGCCCCAAGGGCGACCAGCTCACGCTTGAGAATCTTGTTGGTCGCGGTGCTGGGCAGGTCGTCGGCGAGCCAGACGTACCGCGGCCAGGATTTGGGCGACAGATCGGCTTGAGCGGCGAGGAACTCTGCGAACGATTCCGGTGTCAGGGTCTGACCGTCGCGCAGGACGACCGCGGCCATCACCTGGTCTCCGACGAACTCGTCGGGCACCGGATAGACCGCCACCCGGCTGACCAGGGGCTGGCGCAGCAGGATTCGTTCGATCGGCGCCGCGGTGATGTTCTCGCCGTCCACCCGCATCCAGTCCGCGGTGCGCCCGGCCAGGTAGATCCAGCCGTCGGCATCGCGGTAGGCCAGGTCACCCGACCAGTACATGCCATGTCGCAGCCGTTCGTCGGTGGCGCCGGGATCGTTGTGGTAACCGCGAAACATGCCGCTGCCGTCGGTGTTGACCAGCTCACCGGTGGCCGCCTCGGCATTGATCAGGGCGCCGGTGTCGTCGAACTGTGCGACGGCGCACTCTTCGACGGTGTCCGGGTTGTAGATCGCCACGCCCGGAAAGCCCTTGCCGACGCTGCCGGCCGGGGTCCCTTCGGAACGGGTGATGATGATCGCCAGCTCCGTCGAGCCGAAGCCGTCCCACACGCTGCAGCCGAACCGGCGGCTGAACTCGTCGATGTCGCGGTCGGCGGCCTCGTTGCCGAACGCCACCCGCAGTGGGTTGTCGTGGTCGTCGTCCTGCTCGGCGGTGGCCAGGATGTACGCCAGCGGCTTGCCGACGTAGTTCATGTACGTCGCACCGTAGCGACGGATGTCCGGGAGGAAGCCCGAAGCGGAGAACTGCGCCGGGGCCATCGCCGCGCCGGAACTGAGCGCAACGCCCCATCCGGCGTACACCCCGTTCGAGTGGAACAGCGGCATGGACAGGTAGCAGGTGTCGGCCTCGGTGAGGTCGTAACGCTGGACCAGCGCCGCCGCGGAGAACAGCACGATGGAATGCGCCACCTCGACCGCCTTGGGCTCGCCGCTGGTCCCCGAGGTGAAGATCATCATGAAGGTGTCGTCGGGCTTGACCTCGCGGTGCGGCGTCAATTCCCGCGGCGACCAGGCGGTATCCGATACGTCGATGACGATGACGCCCGGCAGGTCGACGCCCTCGAGCAACTCGCGATGCTGGGAGTCGACCAGCACAATCTGGCATTCGACCCGGGCGATGTCGCGGGCGAGCGCCTCCCCCCGCCGGGTGTTGTTGATGCCGCAGAGCACATATCCCCCGAGCGCGGCGGCCGCCAGGGCGGTCAGCATGTCGGGTGTGTTGCCCAGCAGCGTGCCGACATGCAGCGGCCGATCCGGATCGGCCATCCCGATCAGCGTCGCGGCCTGAGCCTTCGCCTCCGCGATGTGTTCACGCCAGGTCCAGCTGTCGTCGCCGTACTTGACGGCAACCGTGTCGCTCCCTTCGCGCTCGCGGAGCAGCTGCTGCAGCGTTTCGGCCATCCGATGATCCCCAAGGTTAGTGAACAGATTGCGAAAACTGTCTACCATGGTTGTGGCGCGGCAGTGGCGCCCTTGGCAGAATCATGTACCTGACCGGTACCCGAGGACCAGGAGACCCCACAGTTGACCAGCACCACGGCGGCCCGCAGCGTGCGCGATCGACTGATAGACGCTGCCGAAGAGTGTTTGCGGACCAAGGGGATTCGCGCCACCACCGTCTCGGAGGTGGCCGAGGCCGCGGGCGTGTCACGCGGCTGGCTGTACCGCCACTTTCCCGACAAGGTGACGCTGCTGGGCGCGGTGATCGTGCGCCTCAACGACACGTTCTGGTCGGAAGCCCACGCCATGCTCGAACAGATCGAGGGTCTGGACCATCAACTGGCCTGGGGTGTCGGCAACGGCCTGCGGGCCTATGACGACCCCGGTGCGGTGTTGATGAAGCTCCGCAACGACGAACCCGAGGAATTCGCCGCCTGCGCGGGCGCCGGCGTTCAGGGCTTGATCCCCGACCTCGCCGATTTCTGGTCACGCTATCTGGTGGCCGCCCGCGACCGCGGCGAGGTCCGCTCCGACATCGACGTCCCGGAGGCGTCGGAATGGATTGCGCGAGTGGTGATCTCGCTGGCAACCGTGCCGGGCAACACGCTCGATCCCAGCGACGGCGACGCCGTGCTCGCCCACGTTCAGCGGTACGTGATGCCCGGCTTGAGGGCCGACGCCGCCATCTAGGCTTCGTCAGCGAACCTGTACTCGCCGGCCCGCACCCGTTCCAGCATCGCCTCGGTCCAGGTCGCGTTGGCACCGAAGACACCGCTCCACAGGTCCAGGAGATGCTGGGCGTGCGGTGGCTGCTGCGGATCGGGCCAGTGGGGCTTCATCGCCTGCAGTTCGTCGGTGATCGTGCGACTCGTCGCCAGTTGTTCGGCCAGCAATTCGGCGACCCGGTACCGCGGCAGGCTGCGCATGAACGCGATGCCTGCGCCGAGTTCCTCGATGTCGGGGCTCACCAGAGCCGCCTCGAGGAGCCGGAAGAACTCGGTGTCGCCGGCAGCGGTCACGGCGTAGACGACTCGTCCCGGCCCCCGCGGGCTGACCTCCGAACGTACCGACCGGAGTTTGTCCTCACGCTCGAGTTGTTTGACCGCGTGATAGATCGACGGCGGCTTGACCGCGGTCCAGGTGTCCACCCGCCACGACATGAGTTCCCGGTGCACCGCGTACCCGTGCGCTTCACCGAGCGCGCGGACCACGCCCAGGACCAACAGCCGGACCGTGGGTGCGGCTACGCCAGCCACCGCTGAAGATCCGTGATCGCCCGCAATTCGGTAGCCGCAGCTTCAGTCTCGACGGGCGTCGGATCCATTGAATCCAGTTCGGCGCGAACCGAATCCGCGATGCCGTCATCGCCCATCGCGATGGCGAGTTCGATCCGATCGGCGAGCGCCCTGATCAATTCGATTCGCGGCGCGCTGTCGCGGTACCTGCTCAATGCCGTATCGAGTGCCCGGGCCGCGAGCACGTCGTCCTCCTTGAAGTCCCGGAAGATCGCCACGTTGTCGAGCGCCTTCGCCAAACCGGACAATGCGCGCGAACCGCCGTAGGTTATCTCGGCCTCGTCGCGCCGGATGAACACCACGCAGTTGCCCGACGGGTCGTACAGGCAGAACCGGCTCTGCCCAGGGCGCAACCGCCTGATCCGTGGGAGCGCCGACACGGGCAGGTGCCCGTAGTGCGCGCGCAGTCCGGTGGAGAAGGCGGCGTGGTAGCTCGCAACCTCGTCGACCAAGACCAGGCACCCGCCGGACAGTTCGTCGGCGGCATTCAGCCCGGGTGCGGGCTCCTTGAAGTGGAGATCGATGCCGTCGAGCGAGAACGCCAGATGCAAGTAGGGCCTGGTCTGCTGGTCGGAGACGTCGAAGCCCAGCGCTCGGTAGAACTCGATGGTCGACTCCGGGGCGGTGCACGGCAGCAGCGGGATCGTCGTCGGAAGCATACGCCGAGGGTAGTCAAAGTTGAGTAGTTTGTCCGCGCACGCAAAAGGCCCCCGCCGTCGGCGAGGGCCTTGCGCGTCGAACCCGGTTAGTCGACGTCCATGGAGCCCGGGGCGGTCTTGGAGACCTGCACCAGGAACTCGTAGTTGTTCTTGGTCTTGCGCAGCTGGCTCATCAGCAGGTCGATGGCCTGGTGGCTGTCGAGCCCCGAGAGGACGCGGCGCAGCTTGTGCACGATCGCGAACTCGTCCGGCGAGAGCAGCAGCTCGTCCTTACGGGTGCCGGACGGGTTGACGTCGACCGCCGGGAACACCCGGCGCTCGGCGATCTTGCGGTCGAGCTTGAGCTCGGCGTTGCCGGTGCCCTTGAACTCTTCGAAGATCACGGTGTCACCGGTCGAGCCGGTCTCGACCATCGCGGTGGCGATGATGGTCAGCGAGCCGCCGTGCTCGATGTTGCGCGCCGCGCCGAGGAACCGCTTCGGCGGGTACAGCGCGGTGGAATCCACACCACCGGACAGGATGCGGCCCGAGGCCGGGGACGCGTTGTTGTACGCACGACCCAGACGGGTGATCGAATCCAGCAGCACCACGACGTCCTTGCCCTGCTCGACCAGGCGCTTGGCGCGCTCGATGGCCAGCTCGGCGGCCTGGGTGTGGTCTGACGGCGGCCGGTCGAAGGTCGAGGCGATGACCTCACCCTTCACCGAACGCTGCATGTCGGTGACCTCTTCAGGACGCTCGTCCACCAGGACCACCATCAGGTGGCACTCCGGGTTGTTCTTGGTGATCGCGTTGGCGATGTCCTGCATGATCGTGGTCTTACCGGCCTTGGGCGGTGACACGATCAGGGCACGCTGGCCCTTGCCGATCGGCATGATCAGGTCGATCACGCGAGTGGTCAGCCGCTCGGGCGTGGTCTCCAGGCGCAGCCGCTGGTTCGGGTACAGCGGGGTCAGCTTGGTGAAGTCGGGCCGGTTCTTGGCGTTCTCCACCGGGCCGCCGTTGACGCTGTCGAGACGCACCAGCGGATTGAACTTCTGCCGCGGGTTGTTGCCGCCGCTTTCGCCCTCGCGGGGCACCCGGACCGCGCCGGTGACGGCGTCACCACGGCGCAGACCGTTCTTGCGCACCATGTTCATCGACACGTACACGTCGTTCGGTCCGGCCAGGTAGCCCGAGGTGCGGACGAATGCGTAGTTGTCCAGGACGTCGAGGATGCCGGCGACCGGCTGGACGACGTCGTCCTCGCGCAACTCGGTGTCGTTACCGCCCTCGGCGCCCCGCTCGCCGCGACGGCGGCGGTCACGGTCGCGGAACCGGCGACCCCGGCGACCCTGACGGCCCTCGCCGTCGTCGTCACCGTCGGCGTTGGAGTTCCCGCCGCGGTTCTGCTGGTTGTCGGACTGGTCGGACTGATCGCGCTTGTCCTGCTTCTGGTCGCGATCCTGCTTCTGATCGCGCTTGTCGTCCTGCTTGGCGTCGGACTTGTTCTCGCCGTCGGACTGCTCGCGCTTGTCGCGCCGTTCCTGCCGCTCGCGCTTGTCCTGCTTGGCAGGCTTTTCCTGGGCCTCGGCGGGCGGTTCGGCGCCCTTGGTCTCGGTACCGGCCGCGACCGGGGCCTCGGCCTTCGCCTCGGCGGGGGCCGAATCCTCGCCCGCATCGGTCTTGACGGCATCCGCGGCCGGGGAACCGGCCTGGCGCGACGAACCGCGACGCTCGCGGCGACGGGGCGCCGGCTGCTCGGCAGCTTCGGTTCCGGCGTCCGGCTGGACGTCGGTGGGGGCCTGTTCAGGAGCCTCGGCGGTGGCACCGTTGGACTCACCGCGGTGGGCGCGGATAGCTGCGATCAACTCACTCTTGCGCAAACCGGACGCGCCTTCAACACCGATTTCCTTGGCCAGCGCTCGCAGCTCAGGCAGCACCATGGTCGACAGCGACGCGGGACGGGCGCTCGAAGCGCGCCGCGCGGTGTCCGATCCGGGCGCAGAGGCAGCAGCCGGCGCCGCGGTGTCAGCGGTCGCAGTGCTTTCAGATGTCACGGCGTTCGGCAAATCCCCAGTGCCGTTGGCGTTGTCAGCCGTGAAGAGGTCCGTATCTGTCACGGATTTCCTTTCTTTCCCCGCTCATCAGGTAGTGCGAGGGTTCCCCAAAGTCGAAGCGCGTTCAGCTGAACCGCTGAGCGCGTAGCTCACACCGTCGCCTGCGCAACGGCGATCGCCAGGATTCGCCGATATACGGCGAACCGTCAGTCCACGAGTAGAACACAAGAAGATTGGGTGGTCGTCCTGGTGTCGACGCAGGCAGAGACCCTGCGATTGCTGGACGAGAGCGAGAATAACTCGGTTTGGTGAAGTAATCAAGCAACGTCAACGCCGGGCGTGTGGCGGTTGCCTCTCCTCGTGCCGCCCATTCTCAGTTCTTGGCGACCACACCCGACGTCCAGCGGACGCCCGATCCGACCGACATCTCCCTGACGGTGAACCCGTTGGCAGTGCCGTAATTGATGGCCTCATCAGGCAATCCCACCTGAGAGCTCATCCCAAGAACCGTAGGTCCGGCCCCGGACAGCACTGCTGCCACTCCACAACGCCGCAGCAGGTGAAGGTATTCCGCCGAGGCCGGCATGGCGGCGGCCCGCTGTGGCTGATGCAACACATCCTGCGTGGCGGTCATCAACAGATCCGGACGCTCACTCAACGCCACCACCAGCAGCGCAGCCCGGCTGAGATTGAACCGGGCATCGGTGTGGCTGACCTGCTCGGGCAACACCGCCCGGGTCTCGGCCGTGGAAGACCGCTGCTGGGGAACGGCGGGGAACAACCGGACATCCGGATGCACCCGGACCGGCACCGCGCGGTAGCGCGGCCGTCCGTCGTCATCGGTTTCCGTCCAGGACACCACCGCACCGCCCAGCACGGCAGCAGCCGCGTTGTCCGGATGCCCTTCGAACTCACTGGAGAGCTGGATCAGCTGCTCCTCATTCATCGGATCCGAACCAGCTTGCACCACAAGACCATTGACGACAGCCAGGCCACCCACCACCGCGGCGGCCGAGGAGCCGAGCCCGCGGGAATGGGGAATCTCGTTGCGGCAGCGCACGATCAGCCCGGCGGCCCGATAACCGGTGGCCTGCAGCCCCGCCTCGATGGCCCGCACCACCAGATGCGTCGCATCCAGCGGCACCTGCCCCGCACCCTCGCCTTCGACCTCCAGTTGCAGACCGGATTCGGTTGTCTCGACGATGATTTCGTCGTACAGGCTCAACGCCAATCCCAAGCTGTCGAAGCCAGGGCCGAGGTTGGCGCTGGAGGCTGCGACGACAGCGGTGGCCGTGAGCCCGGCGGGCAGGGTCTGATTCACCAGGCTCAGACCAGTCCGAGCTTGGCGACGACGGCAACCGGATCGACCGGTACCGCGGTGACGGTGGGCATGCCCTTGAGCGCGGTGTCAGGGTCCTTCAGGCCGTTACCGGTGACCGTGCAGACCACCGTCGAGCCTCGCTTGACCCAGCCGTCCTCGATCGACTTGAGCAGACCTGCGACGCTGGCCGCCGACGCGGGCTCGACGAAGACGCCTTCGCTGCGGGCCACCAGGTGATACGCGGCGAGGATCTCCTCGTCGGTGGCGGCCAGGAAGCGACCGTTGGACTGCTGCTGGGCCTCGACCGCGCCCGACCACGACGCCGGCGATCCGATGCGGATGGCGGTGGCGATGGTCTCGGGCTCCTTGACCGGCTCCCCCAGCACCAACGGAGCAGCGCCGGCCGCCTGGGTGCCGAGCATGCGCGGCAACCGTTCGGACAGCCCGTCGCGGTGGTACTCGCTGTAGCCCTTCCAGTACGCGGTGATGTTGCCCGCGTTGCCCACCGGCAGGGAATGCACGTCGGGCGCGACGCCCAGCGCGTCGACGATCTCGAACGCCGCGGTCTTCTGGCCCTCGATGCGGTACGGGTTGACCGAGTTCACCAGCGCGATGGTCGGGAAGTCCGCGGTGATCTTGCGGGCCAGTTCCAGGCAGTCGTCGAAGTTGCCGTCGACCTGAATGATCTTGGCGCCGTACATGACCGCCTGCGCCAGCTTGCCCATCGCGATCTTGCCCTGCGGGATCAGCACCGCGCAGGTGATACCGGCCTTGGCGGCGTAGGCGGCAGCCGAGGCCGAGGTGTTGCCAGTGGAGGCGCACAGCACGGCCTGCTGTCCGCGCGCAATCGACTCGGTGACCGCGACGGTCATGCCGCGGTCCTTGAACGAGCCGGTCGGGTTGAGCCCCTCGACCTTGAGATGCACTGTGCAGCCGGTGAGTTCGCTCAGCCGCTTGGCATGGACGAGCGGAGTGCCGCCCTCGAGCAAGGTGATCGGCGTCCAGTTGTCACCGATCGGCATCCGATCGCGGTAGGCCTCGATCAAACCCGGCCAGGGCCGGTGCACCGGCCCCGCGCCGGTTTTTGCTTGCGTCCCGGGGTTCATGCGTTGTTTCCTTCCATACGCAGCACGCTGTTGATCGTCTGCACCGCGTCGAGATCGGCCAGTGCCTCGACGGTCTCCGACAGGGCGGCATCGGTGGCCTGGTGGGTGACCACCACGATGCGCGCGCCGCTGGGCTGCCCGCCGTCGTCGACCATGCCCTCCTGGCGCACCTCGGCGATACTGACCTCACGCTTGCTGAATTCGGCTGCCACCGCGGACAACACGCCGGGCACGTCGGAGACGTTCATGTTCACGTAGTAACGGGTGGGAATGAACCCGATCGGGGCGATCGGCAACTTCGCGTACTTGGATTCCCGCGGCCCGCGGCCACCCTGGACCCGGTTGCGCGCGGCCATCACGACGTCACCCATCACCGCCGAGGCGGTCGGCGCTCCCCCGGCGCCCTGGCCGTAGAACATCAGCCGGCCGGCCGCCTCGGCCTCCACCACCACCGCGTTGAAGGCACCGTTGACCGCGGCCAGCGGGTGCGACAGGGGCACCAGCGCCGGGTAGACCCGCGCCGAAACACGTTGCTTGCCTTCATCACTGGTGAGCCGTTCGCAGATGGCCAGCAGCTTGATGGTGCAACCGAGGGCGCGGGCGGACTCGAAGTCGGCCGCGCTCACCTTGGTGATGCCTTCGCGGTAGACGTCGTCGGCGGTGACGCGGGTATGAAAAGCAATGGAGGCGAGAATGGCCGCCTTGGCCGCCGCGTCGTAGCCCTCGACATCGGCGGTGGGATCGGCCTCGGCGTAACCCAGCGCGCTGGCGTCGGCCAGCGCCGAGTCGTAATCGGCTCCGGTGCTGTCCATCTCGGACAGGATGTAGTTGGTGGTGCCGTTGACGATGCCGGCCACCCGCAACACCGAATCGCCGGCCAGCGACTGGGTCAGCGGGCGGATCACCGGGATCGCGCCGGCCACCGCGGCCTCGAAATACAGATCGACGCGCGCCTTTTCGGCAGCCTGCGCCAGCTCGCCGGTCGACTGTGCCATCAGCGCCTTGTTGGCCGTCACCACCGACTTGCCCTGCTCGAGTGCGGCCAGGATGGCCTTGCGGGCCGGCTTCACGGGACCCATCAACTCGACCACGATGTCGACGTCGTCGCGCGACACCAGCTCGACGATGTCGTCGGTGAGCAGATCCTTCGGGACGCCACGGTCACCGGAGACCTTGCGGACGCCGATGCCCCGCAGCTCGAGCGGGGCGCCGATGCGGGCAGCGAGGTCGGCGGCGCTCTCGTTGATGATGCGCACCACTTCGCTGCCGACGTTGCCCAGCCCCAGTACCGCTACACCGATGGGCTTCTCACTCATTGACCACTCACCTCCAGGCTCAACAGATCGTCGACTGTCTCTCGACGGAGCACCAGCCGCGCTTTGCCGTCCTTGACGGCGACCACGGCAGGTCGGCACAGCAGGTTGTACCGGCTCGACATCGAGTAGCAATAGGCGCCGGTCGCGGCGACTGCCAGTAGATCACCGGGCGCGACGTCGTCGGACACCCAGGTGTCGCGGACGATGATGTCTCCGGTTTCACAGTGCTTTCCGACGATCCGGGCCAGCACGGCCGACGCTTCGCTGGTCCGGGAGACCAGCCGCGCGTCGTATTCGGCGTCGTACAGCGCGGGGCGGATGTTGTCGCTCATCCCACCGTCGACGCTGACGTAGCGCCGCTGCGCGGTAGCGCTGACCGCGACGTCTTTGACGGTGCCGACCTCGTAGAGAGTGACGGTGCCCGGGCCGGCGATGGCGCGGCCCGGCTCCACCACGAGCTTCGGCGTGGGCAACCCGACGGCCTCGGATTCGCTGCGCACGATGGCTTTGAGCTTGTCGGCCAGCTCCTGCATCGGCGGCGGATCGTCTTGCGGGGTGTAGGAGATGCCCAGTCCCCCACCGAGATCGATGATCGACATCTGCGACGTCTTCTCGACGCCGAATTCGGAGACCACGTCCCGCAGCAGGCCGATCACCCGGTGGGCGGCCACCTCGAACCCGGCGACGTCGAAGATCTGACTGCCGACGTGGCAGTGCAGGCCGACCAACCGGAGGTTGTCGGTGGCGAACACCTTGCGCACCGCTTCCATCGCCGCGCCACTGGCCAGCGACAGCCCGAACTTCTGGTCCTCGTGGGCGGTCGAGATGAACTCGTGGGTGTGCGCCTCGACGCCCGGGGTCACCCGGACCAGCACGTCCTGGACGATGCCGGCAGCCCCGGCCACGTCCTCCAGACGCTCGATCTCGATCAGGGAATCGACCACCACGTGCCCGACCCCGGCCTTGACCGCGGTGCTCAGCTCGGCGACGGATTTGTTGTTGCCGTGCAAGGTGATTCGCTCCGGCGGGAAGTCCGCGTGCAGCGCCACCGCAAGCTCTCCCCCGGTGGCCACGTCAAGCGACAGGCCTTCTTGATTGACCCAGCGCGCGATCTCGCTGCACAGGAACGCCTTGGCCGCGTAGTGCACGTGATCGCCGCCGCCGAACGCCGCGGCGATCTCGCGGCAGCGCGACCGGAAGTCGTCCTCGTCGATCACGAACAACGGGGTGCCGTACTCGGCCACCAGGTCGGTGACCGACACCCCGGCAATCGAGACCACACCGTCGTCGCCGCGAACCAGGTTGCGCGGCCACACCTTCGGGGCCAGCAACAGGATCTCGTCGGGGCTCTGCGGCTTCTCCGGCGCGCCGGGGTGGTGGATCTCCTCGGCGTGTCGAGGGCCGGCGGGATGCGCGTTCACATGCGCTCCGGAGCGGTGACACCGAGGATGGCCAGTCCGTTCGCGATCACCTGGCGGGTGGCCTCACACAGGGCCAACCGCGCGGCGTTCAGATCGCCGGCCTCTTCGTCGCCCTGGGGCAGTACGCGGCAGGCGTCGTAGAACCGGTGGTAATCGCCGGCCAGATCCTCCAGGTACCGGCACACCCGGTGCGGTTCCCGCAGCGCCGCGGCGGCCTTCAGCACCCGGGGGAACTCGCCGAGGTTGCGGATCAGGATGCCCTCTTTCTCATGGGACAGCAGATCCAGGTGGGCGGTGTCGGCGGTGACGCCGAGGTCGGCGGCGTTGCGCGCCAGTGCCGACAGCCGGGCATGCGCGTATTGCACGTAGTAGACCGGGTTTTCGTTGGACGCGCTGGACCACAGGGCCAGGTCGATGTCGATCGGGGTGTCGACCGAGGAGCGGATCAGCGAGTATCGCGCCGCGTCCACGCCGATGGCCTCGACGAGATCGTCGAGGGTGATGACGGTGCCGGCCCGCTTGCTCATCCGCACGGGCTGGCCATCGCGGACCAGGTTGACCATCTGGCCGATCAGCACCTCGACGGTGTCCGGGTCATCGCCGAGCGCCGCGGCGGCGGCCTTCAGGCGCGCGATGTAGCCGTGGTGGTCGGCGCCGAGCATGTAGATGCAGAGATCGAATCCGCGCTGGCGCTTGTCCAGGTAGTACGCCAGGTCCCCGGCGATGTAAGCCGCGTTGCCGTCGCTCTTGATGACGACGCGGTCCTTGTCGTCACCGAATTCGGTGGTGCGCAACCAGGTTGCGCCGTCCTTCTCGTAGATGTTGCCGGTCTCGCGCAGTTTGGCGATGGCCTGATCGACGCGGCCGGAGGTGTGCATCGAGTCTTCGTGGGTGTACACGTCGAAGTCGGTGCCGAACTCGTGCAGCGATTCCTTGATGTGGGTGAACATCAGGTCCACGCCGATCGCCCGGAAGGTTTCCTGCTGCTCGTCGGCGGGCAGGCTCATCACATCGGGCTGTTTGGCCAGAACCGACACGGCGATGTCGTTGATGTAGGTGCCGGCGTAACCGTCCTCCGGCGCCGGCTCCCCCTTGGCGGCGGCGACCAACGAGCGGGCGAACCGGTCGATCTGGGCGCCGTGATCGTTGAAGTAGTACTCGCGGGTGACGTCGGCGCCCTGGGTGGACAGCAGCCGCCCGAGCGCGTCACCCACGGCGGCCCAGCGGGTACCGCCGATGTGGATCGGTCCGGTCGGGTTGGCCGAGACGAACTCCAGGTTGACCTTCTCGGTCAGCTCGGTGGAGTCGCCGTACTTGTCGGCGGCGGCCAGCACGTTGGTGACGATGACGCCCTGTGCGGAGGTCTCGATGCGCAGGTTGACGAAGCCCGGTCCGGCGACCTCGGCGGCGGCGATGCCGTCGGCCGCGGCCAGCGCGGTGGCCAGCCAGCCGGCCAGTTCGCGCGGATTGACACCGACCTTCTTGCCGAGCTGCAGCGCGAGGTTGGTCGCGTAGTCGCCGTGCTCAAGGTTGCGCGGGCGCTCGACCGTGACGGTGTCGGGCAGCGCGGCGGGGTCCAGGTCGTGTTCGGTCAGCACTGCGGCGGCAGTAGCCTTGAGCAGCTCGGCGAGGTCGGCGGGGGTCACGAGGGTCCATCCTATGGTCTGGGGTCCCCGCGCCCCGAATCCGTATTCGCCGAGAGATGCGCTACGCTATGCAAGCCCAATCGGCGCAGCTGGTTTCCAGTCCCGCGCCCCCGTAGCTCAGGGGATAGAGCGTCTGCCTCCGGAGCAGAAGGCCGCAGGTTCGAATCCTGCCGGGGGCACTCTTCAAAATCACCTTGACCTGCGAAAACAGGTTATGCCGGGCCGTTGACGCCCTTCGCCCACGCCCATGCGGTCAGCCGCCACTCGCCGGCGACCCTGCGCAGCGCAACCGTGAATATCGCGCCGGTCTGCGTGACCTTCTGACCCTTGAGGTCGAACGTCATCATCGTCGGGACAACGACATAGCCGTGGTCGCCGTTGACCTCGACGTGCCGCGGCTCGCCGAGCGTCAGGTGATAACCCGACGCGCCGAGGTGCTCGCCCTCGGCAAGGACATCGCGCCACCAGTCCTGAGTGGCGGTCGGCCCCTGCCACACATGCGGGGACATGCCGTCGAGAATCTGCATGGGGTCAGCGCATACCGCCGCCATCGCTTCGGCGTCGCCGTTGTTGAAGGCATCGACATACCGGCGGATCGTGACCATCGGATCGCTCGACTCAGGCATCGTCCAACTCTATAGAATATTTTCTATAGAGTTGGAGGAAGGATGCCACATTGATCACGTTGTCCACCGAAGAGCAGGCCATCGTCGAAACCGTCCGCGAGTTCGTCGACAAGCAGGTCCGGCCCGTGGTCCGCGAGATGGAGCATGCCAACACCTACCCCGAGGCGCTGATCGAGGCGATGAAGGAGATGGGCATCTTCGGGCTGGCAATCCCGGAACCGTATGGCTTCGCCGCGGTTTCGATGCCGTGCTACGCACAGGTCACCGAGGAACTCGCCCGGGGCTGGATGAGCCTGGCCGGTGCGATGGGCGGGCACACCGTGGTCTCCAAACTCCTGTTGCAGTTCGGCACCGAGGAGCAGAAGCAGAAATACCTCCCCCGGATGGCCACGGGCGAGCTGCGCGCGACCATGGCCCTCACCGAGCCCGGTGGCGGCTCCGATCTGCAGGCCATGCGGACGATCGCGACGAAAGACGAAACGGACTATGTGATCAACGGATCGAAGACGTGGATCAGCAATGCCCGCAAGGCGGGCCTCGTGGCGTTGCTGTGCAAGACCGATCCCGCCGCCTCCCCGGCGCACAAGGGCGTGTCGATCCTGTTGGTGGAAAAGGTCCCCGGGTTCGAGGTGTCCAAAGACCTGCCGAAGCTCGGTTACAAAGGCGTCGAGAGCTGCGAGATCAATTTCGTTGACTGCCATGTGGATTCGGATGCACTGCTGGGTGGCGTCGAGGGACGTGGCTTCGCGCAGATGATGAAGGGACTCGAGGTCGGCCGGATCCAGGTGGCCGCCCGGGCAACGGGGGTGGCCCGGGCCGCCTTCGATGACGCACTGCAATACGCGCAGGACCGGGAGAGCTTCGGGGTGCCGATCTGGCAGCACCAGTCCGTCGGCAACATGCTCGCCGACATGGGAACCAAGCTCTACGCCGCCCGCAGCCTCCTGCTGGACGCGGCCGAACGGATCGACGCCGGTGGTCGCTGCGATATGGAAGCGGGTATGGCCAAGCTGTTCGCGTCCGAGACCGCGATGGAGATCGCGCTGAACGCGGTGCGCATCCACGGCGGGTACGGCTATTCCACCGAGTACGACGTTGAACGCTATTTCCGCGACGCGCCACTGATGATCGTCGGCGAGGGCACCAACGAGATCCAGCGTGGCGTGATCGCCAAACAGTTGGTCAAACGCGGCGGACTCGACCTCTGAGAGCCGAGATGACCAACAGACGCGCCCCGATGCGGTTGTCCGACGTCGCCTCGGCCCATGTGCGCGAGCTCATCGTTTCGGGGCAGCTGCATTCCGGCGAGTTCATCCGCCCGGAGACGGTCGCCGAGGAACTCGGGATCAGCGCCACCCCGGCCCGCGAGGGCCTGCTCCAACTGCAGACCGAGGGCTTTCTGTCGGTCGAACCTCGGCGCGGCTTCATGGTGACCGCGCTGTCGAGCGACGACATCCGCGACATCTATGACGCCCAGGCACTGTTGGGCGGGGAACTCACGGCGCGCACCGCCGAGACCATCACGCCGGAAATGGTCGACGAACTCGAACGCATCCAGGACGCCCTCGAACGTGCCGCTGCCACCAACGATTTCGATGAAGAGGAACGCCTCAACCATCAGTTCCACGCGCTGATCTACCAGCTGAGCGGATCGCGCAAGATCCGCTGGCTGATCAAGACGACGCTGGCGTACGCACCGCGCAAGTTCTTCGCGGCCGTGGAAGGCTGGCCCGAGGCCTCGGCCCAGGACCACCGCGCGATCATCGAGCACCTGCGGGCCAACGACCCCGAGAAGGCCCGCGCCGCGATGGCCCGGCATATCCGGAATGCCGGTGCGCTGCTGGCCGAACACCTGGCGCAGACGGGCGACCCTGTGGTTCGGCAAACAGATTTCGACGATGCAACCCAGGCGTGACCAGGCGGTACGCCCATTGTGAAGATCATGTTGAATCGATTCGAGAACCTGGAAAAGGGCCTTCGGCAAATCGGGCCGAGACGTTAGGGTGGCTGCAACACCATCGGCATCTCGGCAGGGGGAACAGAACTTGAGCAAGCTCATCGCGGCGGCGCTGGCCACCGGAGCCCTGGGCGTGGGAATGGCGCTGGCCGCGCCGGCCGCGGCGGCACCGAACTGCTCCGACATCGTCGACCAGATCAACAGCGAGGACGGCTACACGCCGACCAGCGGTGAGAAGTGGAGCTGCGCCACCGAGATTCAGGCCAACAAGTGGGCCACCTTCCCGGGCGCGATCACCGAGAAATGGGCGAGCGCTCCCGCCAACACCGCCGACAAGTGGGCCAATGCCCCCGGCGAGGTCGCCAAGAAGTGGAACGACTTCCCCGGCAAGTTGAAGGACAAGTGGTCCGGTGGCGGTGAAGAGGAGTAAACCTCCGCACACCGCCCTACATCAGTGGTGATCCGTCAACAGCGGATCACCACTGATCTGTTTCCGGGCTCCTCCGCCCAGTCGCGCCGATCAGCGCTTGTCGAGCTCGGCGTTGACCATCGCCTCGAGCTCCTCGCGGCCCCGGCTGCCGAGGGCGTCACCGAGTGCGGACGCCAGCCGGTCGAATGGGTCCTCCAGCGGCAACGTGGCCAGGTTCTTCGCGAGTTCCGGAACTGTCCAAAGCCCGGCTTGCTTGTCGACCTGCGCACCACGCGTCCAGCCCTGGTTGACCGCGATTGCACCGCCGCGCACCGATAGCACCTGGCCGGTCAGGGGACACCCCTCGCTGCTCAGGTACGCGACGACGGGGGCCACCACCATAGGGTCCTTCGGGTCCGGTTGCCCCACTGACGGCGTCTGATCCATGCCGGGCACCGAGTTGGTCAACCGAGTACGCACCATCGACGGGCTGACGCAGTTGACTCGGACCCCCAGCCGCCGCAGTTCCAGCGCGTGCACCACGGTCATGGCCGCGACTCCGGCGTTCGCCGCCGCGTAATTCGTTTGTGTGGGAAGCGGATTGAGCAGGCCCGAACCCGAAGCGGTGTTGACGATGGCGCGGTCGGCGCGCACCCCTGCGTCCACCCGGCTGCGCCAGTACGACGTGGCGCAACGGCTCACCGCGAAGGTCCCTTTCAGCTTCACCGCGACGACGTCGTCAAATTCGGCCTCCGACAACTGTTCGAGGCCCTTGTTCACCTCAATGGTGGCGTTGTTGACGACGGCATGCAGGTCGCCGAACTCCGCGACGGCCAGGTCGACCATGCGCTGGACGTCCGCCCATTTGGTGACGCTGCCGTTGTCTGCCACCGCTCGGCCACCGCGCCCACGAATCTCGTCGACCACTGCGGCGGCGACGCCGTCATCGCCTCCGCGCCCATCGATTTGCACGCCGGGGTCGTTCACCACGACGTTCGCACCCGCTGCCGCGAGATACAGCGCCTCTGCCCGCCCGATACCCCGACCCGCGCCGGTCACCAGCACAGTCCGTCCAGCCAATTCGCCCGTCACAACGCCCCTCCAAGTCTCATGCCGTCGTCAGTTCAATACACCTGATGCACTTATATACTGAGTGTATCGCTGCCGTCGGTGCACTACGCTCAGCCCATGCCGGGCGAAGTCGGACGTCGCGAACGCAAGAAGCAACTCACCCGGCGGGCGCTGGTGGATGCGGCCGTCCGACTGTTCACGGAACGGGGCTACGACCAGACGGCCGTGGCTGACATCGCGGAAGCCGCCGACGTCAGCAAACGCACGTTTTTCCTGCACTTCCCCACCAAGGAGGACGTGCTTCTGGCCGACGCCGGCTCACGGGTCGACCTGGCTGTGCAGGCAATCGAGGGACGGCGGCCGGACGCGCCGATGCGCGAGGTGCTCGCCGACGCAACGCAGAACATGATCGCCAACACCGCTGACGGTGACCTGCCGAAGGGGGTGGCGGCCCTCCGTGCCCAGTTGGTGGTCACGACGCCCGCAGTTCAAGCGCGTGTATTGCACACAACTTTCACCGCGCAGACTCGTATCGCCGCAGCGCTGCGTGAGGCGTACCCGGAAACGCTCGACGACATCGCCGCGGCCAGCATCGTCGGCGCGCTGATGGGTGCCATCAGCGCCGCCGCCGTCACCAGCCTCCAACGCGGGGAGCCACCCGCGCGGACCCGGGCCGCGATGCAGCACGCAGCCGAGATCACCCTCGACTACGTGGAGTCGCTCAGCCCGTCCACAACCGGTGCGCACACCGAAGAACACCGAAATCCCTAGGTGCGCAGCGCCATTTCCGACTCCCCCACCCCGAGCGCGGCGAGCAGCGCCTCACGATGGGCGACGAATTCCGGGTTGCGGTAGGTGCGGGCCTCCGGGGTGTGAAAGTCCAGCTGGCGGTCGACGACGAAGGCGCCGCCGTCGAGCACGAGCACCCGGTCGGCCAGGGTCACCGCCTCGTCGACATCGTGGGTCACCAACAGCACCCCGGGCTCGTACTTCCCGCACAGCTCCTGAAGCAGGTGATGCATGCGCACCCGAGTGAGGGCATCGAGCGCCCCGAAGGGTTCATCGGCCAGCAGCAGCGCGGGATTGCGGACCAGCGACCGGGCCAGTGCGACGCGCTGCTGCTCTCCACCCGACAGTTCGTAGGGCCAGGCCTGTTCCCGTCCGGCCAGGCCGACGTCGGCGAGCACGGCACTCGCTCGCTGATTGACGTCGCGGCCGGACAGCCCCAACGCCACGTTGTCGAGTACCCGTAGCCACGGCAGCAGCCGGGAATCCTGGAACACCACCGAAACGTCACGGGCCACGAACAGGTCGCCGGCCCCGTCGACCCCGTGGTCGAGCCCCGCCAACGCACGCAGCAGCGTGCTCTTGCCCGAGCCACTGCGCCCCAGCAGGGCGACGAACTCGCCCTTGCGGATGGCCAGCTCCACCTCATCGAGAATCGTTGTCCCGCCGAATGATCGGGACAACCGACGAACGACGGCCACCTCCTCGGTCAGGTTCCCAGTGCGCGCCGCCACGACAGGGCCCTCCTCTCGATGGCCCGGACCACGTAGTCCCCGGTGAGACCGAACACCGCGTAGACCAACAGACCGACCACCACGATGTCCAACTGTCCGTACATCCGGGCCTGGGTCATCAGGTAGCCGATGCCGCTGGTGGCGTTGACCTGTTCGACGACCACCAGCGCGGTCCACGAGATGGTGACCGCGAGCCGCAGACCGGTGAAGAATCCGGGCAGGGCACCCGGGATGGCCACCTTGCGGATGAACTGGCTGCGCGACAGCCCAACGGTTTCGGCCAGTTCGACGTGGCGCAGATCGACGCCCTTGAGCTGTGCAGTGGTGTTGATGTACACGGGGATCAGCACGCTGGTGGCGATGATGATGATCTTCATGGTGTCGCCGATCCCGAACCAGATGATCGCCAACGGGATGATGGCCAAGGTCGGCACCGCGCGCTTGACCTGAATCGGTCCGTCGACGATCGCCTCGCCGATGCGGCTCAGCCCCGAGATCAGCGCGAGCGCCAGGCCCAGTGCCACCCCGATGGCCAGCGAGATCGAGGCCAGCTTCAACGACGCGGCGATGTTCGTGGGTAACCGCCCGTCCGACCACATCTCGCCGATCGTGCGCACGATGTCCAGCGGAGGCGGCAAGGTCCGGGGATCGAGGATGCCGAGCTGCGAGGTGACGATCCAGATCGCCACCAGCAGCAGCGGTCCGATCGCCAACGAGGCCGGGATGGCCCGCCCGGGCCCCAGCCGGCGTCGGCGCTGCGTGCCCGACCGGTGTTCCAGGTGCGGATAGTCCTGGCGCTCGACGGCCTCCGCTTCCGCTGTCGCCGAAGAGGGAGCCGCGTGGACGGTGGTCACTGGTCGCCCGCCGAGTTCGCGTTGAGATCGGCGAACCGGGAATCGAATTCGTCCTTGGCGCGCAACTCTTTTCCGGCGAACCCACCGGACTCCTGCAACAGGTCGATGGTCTCCTGCTGGGTGGCGATCAGCTCTTCGGTGAACCCCGGCACCGAGGTGCGCCCGTCAGCTTCGGCAATCGCCCGGGCATCCTCCGGGCTGACCTTCTGGTCCTTGATCAGGTACTCGTCGATCCAGGTCTGCTTGTTCTCGTTGAGCCAATTTTCGGCGCGGTACCACGCGATGACGAATTCCCGGATCGCCGCGGCACGGGCCGGATCCGACAATGCCTCCTGGCTGGCGTAGACGTAGTAGAGACCGGGGTAGGCGCCTGGGGCATTGGGGATTTCGATGCTCCCCTCCCCCTCGGTCGAGGCGAGGTAGCGCACCCGGTCCGGCTGCTTGAGCACCGCGGCGTTGACCTGCTCGGCACGCAGACCGTCGGCGAACTCGGCCAATCCCAGGTTGACCGGCTGCACATCTTTGATGGTCAGGCCGGCCGACTTGAGGTTGCGCAACACGACGGCCTGCTGAGCCGTGCCTTCGTTGATCGCAATCTTCTTGCCGGCCAGGTCTTTCAGGGATGCGATACCCGACTTCGGCGAGGTCGCCAGCACCAGGCCGTTCCCGTCGTATTTCACCGCACCGACGATGGGCACCCCGGCATCCGAATACTGCGCGAGGATCGGCGGGACGTCACCGACTCGGCCCAATTGCGCATTGCCCGAGCGGATCGCCTCCAAGCGCAGTGGGCCGCTGCTGAAATTCGCGTAGGACACGTCGGCGCTGAGCCGGTCCTGTTCCCCGGAGAGTTTGAACAGGGTCTTGAGCCGGTTGGCGTCGTCGGCCACCACCAGGGTGGTGCCTTGCGGAACCGCCTCCGGAATCGGGGCATCGGCGGACAGCCCGCCGGTGCCCGACGCACCGGATCCGGACGACTGGCAGGCGGCCGCCGTGACCACCACCAGAGCTGCGGCCACGATCACCCGGGCCAAGGGGGTCAATCGATTAGGCATGCACGGTCCCCTGTCAGCTCGCGGCCGACACGGGAGCGTCCGCGCCGGTGGTGAATCGGTTGGCCGGCCTGTCCAAACCGAGATGGTCACGGAGGGTGGTGCCGGTGTATTCCTCGCGGAAGATGCCGCGGCGCTGCAACTCTGGGACGACGTGGTCGACGAACTCGGCCAGTGAAGACGGCAGCGCCGGCGGGATGAGGTTGAAGCCGTCGGCCGCACCGGTGGTGAACCATTCCTCGATGGTGTCGGCCACCTGTTCGGGCGTGCCGGCGAACAATCGATGTCCCCGACCGCTGCTGAGCCGGAGCAACAGCTCACGAACGGTCAGGTTGTCGGTCTCGACCAACCGTTTCACCAGCGCGAGCCGACTCTTGATGAACGTGTCGCCCGGATCCTCGGCCGGGAAGGTCAACTTCCGGTCGAGATCGTCCTTGGTGACCGTGAATCCGACGATGGCGCTGAGTTGTTCGAGCCCGTAGTCGGGGACGGTGAGTTCTTCGAATTCACGTTGCCGCGCGCGGGCCTCGGCTTCGGTACCGCCGATGATCGTCGACAGGCCGGGGAGGATGTGCACCTGGTCCGGGTTGCGGCCATGACGGCGGACGCGGGCCTTGACGTCGCGGTAGAAGTCGCGGGCCTCGTCCAGCGTGGGTTGCGCGGTGAAGATGGCCTCGGCGTAGCGGGCCGCGAGATCCTTGCCGGGCTCGGACGATCCGGCCTGGAACAGCACCGGATGTCCCTGAGGTGAGCGCGGCACCTCCAGCGGCCCGGCGACGTCGAAGTATGGGCCGGAGTGGTTGATCGCGTGGATCTTGCCGGGATCCACAAAGCGCGGCGCGATCTTGTCACCGACGATGGCGTCGTCGTCCCAGCTGTCCCACAACTTTAAAGCGACCTGGAGGAACTCGTCGGCACGCCGGTACCGGTCCGCCGGGTCAGGGTGATTCGGCACCCCGAAGTTGGCCGCGGCCGACGCATTGGCGGTCGTCACGACGTTCCAGCCGGCCCGTCCCCGGCTCACGTGGTCGAGGGTGGCGAACCGGCGCGCCAAACCATAGGGATCGTTATAGGTGGTGGATGCCGTCGCGATCAGGCCGACGGTGGTGGTGGCCCCGGCCAGCGCGGCGACCAGGGTGACGGGGTCGAGCGCGTCGAACGGGCGAAACTCGGTCTGGTCCTTGAGTACCGGATGGTCGGCGAAGAAGACGGCGTCGAGCTTGCCGCGCTCGGCGATGCGGGCCAACTCGATGTAGTGGGCGATATCGGTGATGCCCGACAACTCGGTTTCGGGAAGGCGCCACGCCGCTTCGTGCTGGCCGATGTTGCGCAGGAATGCATTGAGGTGCAACTGCCGTGCGGGCGCAGCCATTGCGACGAGCTCCTTCGGTCGGTGAACGGGCTGCGTCTATTTGAGGGGGTGGGCTGTGCTGCGAGAACAGTTAAGATCAGCGAAATTTCAGCTAACTCGCCAGACAGCACACGAGCGTGCGGTCACCCGCACGCTCGTGATGGAGGCAGTTGGCGTCAGCCGGGGATCAGCCCAGGCCGGTCCACTTCTTCAGGACCTTGCCCGGGAAGCCGCCCCACTTTTCGGCGGTCTTGCCGGGGAAGCCGGCCCACTTCTCGGCCGTCTTTCCGGGGAAACCGGCCCACTTCTCCGCCGTCTCGCCGGGGAAGTTCGTCCACTTCTCCACGATCGGACTCTCGGGCAGGTCGACTCCGCCGGTGAGGGCGTTCTCGGCGGCGTCGGTGACGGCATCAGTGACCGACGAAGACACGCGGTCACACGGCGAGCAGCCGACGGTGCTGTTGCCCTTGGAGTCGGCCGATGCCGGCGCGGACAGCGCGACCGCGGCACCGATCGCGCCCGCGGCGAGGGTCGTGGCGATCAAACTCTTCTGAATCATGGTTCCCCAACCTGTCGTATCCGACGCCGTCTGACGACGACGCCGATTTGACACGCTAGTCCCAGAACCGCGTGAGCGCTGTGTCGGCCGACCGCCCGCGATGGTTTGCTGTAGCTGCCCGGTCCTGGCCGGGACCACGACCGTGTTCGCCACGGCCCCGGCTGACGGGCCACTGAAACCGAACATCGGGCAACCGGCAGGTGAACAGCGGTGCGGCGACGCCCGCGGAGATGGGCTGAGCAGGCAGTTTCCGGATGTTCGCAGATGGGGGCGCCGACCGTCTCCGACGGGAAGATCCACGAGAAGTTCGTCGCTAATGCGAGATCCAGACTACCCGTCGGGCCCTGAAATGATCTTGCTCACGTTTTGCTGAAACAGCCGAAGCCGGGCTCAGGCGAAGACCTTTGCCACCTCGGCCACCCGGCGCAGCTGGTCGATGTCGGAGCTGGTGGGGATCAGGTGTACCTCGTCGGTGCCGATGTCCTCGAACTTGCCCAGCACTTCGATCAGTTGCTCTTCGCTGCCGGCCCAGCCGGTCATGGGAGCCATGGCGTCGACGTACTCGGCCGGGATCCAGTTCATGTACCGGCGCAGGTGCCGGTGCACCTGGGCGCGGGCGTCCTCGGGCTCTCCGAGAGCGAACCAGAACGACGTGGCCAGGTGTGGCTTGGGCTTGCCGGCCTCGGCCCACGCCGTCCGGGCGATGTCGAACAACTCGGCCTGACGGGTCAGATCCAGATCCAGCGTCGTGCCGGCGACGCCGTCGGCCCAGGCCGCGGCATCACGGATGGTCTTGGGTCCGATAGTGCCGATGTGCAGGGAGGGCCCACCGCTCTGGACCGGTGGCGGGCCGACCGGAAGGACCGATTCGGTGACCTTCTCCCCCACCCACACTCGCTTCATCACCGCGACCCGCTCGGCCAGTGCCCGGCGGGTCTGGGTTGCCGGGTCGGCGCCGACGGCGTGGTAGTCCTCGTGGCGGCCGCCGACACCGATGCCCACGGTGAGCCGCCCACCGCTCAGCAGGTCGCCGGTGGCCAGGCCTTTGGCCAGCATCACCGGGTCGTGCAACTGGGGCACCACCACCGTGGTCACCAACCTGACCCGATCGGTCCACGCCGCGAGCGCGCCGAGCAGGGTCAGGCTGTCGGGATTGTCGAAGGCGATGCGTTCGCCCCAGCACAGCGACGAGAACGGACCCCCGTCGATGACGCGCGCCCAAGACCGCAGCGTCGTCGCATCCAACTGAGGTTCCATGACCGGCATCGTCATCCCCACGCGCACGAACGGATTCTGTCACGCCCGGGTGGCAGCATGAACCCCATGGCCATCACCACGTCCTCGGTCGCCCACGTGCGGCTGACGGTCACCGATATCGAGCGGTCCCGGCAGTTCTACGAGAGTGTCTTCGGGTGGCCGGTTCTGATCGAACTGCCGCAGGACGCCGACGCCGCCACCCGCGCGCGCCTGGGGTTCCTGTTCGGCGGGGTCATCTACGACGCCGGGGGGACCCTGATCGGGCTGCGTCCGGTCGGCCGGGATGTCTTCGACGAGAACCGAACCGGGCTGGACCACTTGGCCTTCCGGCTCCGGAGCCTCGCCGAGATGAACGACGCCGCGCGTCACCTCGACGATCTGGGAATCGCGCACCAACCCGTCAAGGACATCGGCCCGTCCTACATCCTCGAGTTCCGCGACCCGGACAACATCGCGTTGGAGCTCACGGCGCCGAAGTAGGCCTGCGGGGGTTATCCCCCACCCGGATATCGGGAAAACGCTGTGTCGCCCGACGGAGCGACTTCGTAGGTTGAAGGCATGGTCGCAATCAGCGAAACCGGACCGACGGTCCTGCCCGCCCCCACCGAGACCGTGACACCGCGCCGCAACCTCGGCGTCGTGCCCACCGCGTCGACGATCACCGGCGCCGCCGTCGCGCTGGTGTGGTTCTGGATTCCCTTGACCATCTCGGTGATCGGGTTCTCCTCGATTCCGTCGGTGATCGGATTCCTGCTCGCCGGTGTGGTGTTCATCTACCTGATGCGCGGCGTCGAGAAACTGGAACGGATCCGCAGCGAAGCGGTGTTCGGCCTCGGCATCGGTATCCCACCCCGTCGCATGTCACCTCATACCGGGTTTCAGGGCTGGGCCCACCAGCTCTGGCTGGACATCAGCGGCACCCGGTTCTGGAAAGGCGTCTGCCACAACTATCTGCGGATGCTCTACGACATGCTGGCCACCGGCACCGCGTTCGCGCTACTGGCATTCGCCTTCGTCGGTCCGGCCGCTTCGGTCGCGATCCGTGACAGCGACAACGACGCCGGCCTGGTCTTCCTCTCGCCGCCGATAACCTGGCTGCTGGCGATCGTCGCCGTCGGCGCCGCGATCGCCATATTGATCTTCGCCCCCGCCATGGATGCGGCGATCGACCGCTGGCTGTTGTCACCTTCCCCCACCGCGGAGCTGCAGTACCAGGTGAACGCGCTCGCCGACGCTCGGCAAGGCGCCGTGTCCTCGGCACAGACCGAACGGCACCGCATCGAGCGGGATCTGCATGACAGTGTGCAACCGCGGCTGGTCTCCCTGGCGATGACGATAGGGCTGGCCCAGACCAAGCTGGATTCCGATCTGCCCTCGGCCAAGGCGTTGATCGCCGAGGCCCACGACGATGCCAAGAGCGCACTTGTCGAACTCCGCAACGTGGTGCGCGGCATCGCGCCGACGATCCTGGCCGACCGCGGCCTCGACGCCGCCCTGTCGTCGGTGGTGCAACGCACCGAAACGTCGGGAGTGCCAACCACACTGCACATCGACCTGCCCCGCCGACTGCCCGATGAGGTCGAATCGGTCGCCTACTTCGTGGTGGCCGAGGCGTTGACCAATGTCGCCAAACACGCGGCAGCCTCTCAGGCGGTGGTCACGGTCCGGTGGGATGAGCCCACCAACGTGCTCCACGTGTCGGTGTTCGACGACGGCCGGGGTGGTGCGGTGATCGACGCAGGCGAGAACGCCACCGGGCTACGCGGTCTGGAGGAACGTGTGCGCGCCGCCGGCGGGACGTTCGCGGTGTCCAGCCCCGTCACGGGCCCGACCATCGTCACGGCGGTGTTGCCATGCGCGTCATAATCGCCGAGGATTCGGCCCTGCTGCGGGCCGGAATCGAGCGGATCCTGGCCGACGCCGGACACGAGGTCGTGGCCGGGGTTCCCGACGCCACCAACCTGCTGCGCCTGGTCAACGAGCACCACCCCGACCTGGCCATCCTCGACGTCCGGATGCCGCCGACCTTCACCGATGAGGGCATCCGGGCCGCGGCGCTGCTTCGCAGCCAGAACCCCGAATCCCCCGTGCTGGTGCTCTCCCACTACGTCGAAGAGCGCTACGCGGCAGATCTGATCTCTTCCGACACAAGAGGATTCGGCTATCTCCTGAAGGACCGGGTGGCGGACGTCCCGGCGTTCCTCGACGCCGTCGGCGTGGTGGGCAGCGGCGGCACGGTGCTCGACCCCGAGGTGGTGTCACAGATCTTGGTACGTTCGGCCAAACACAGCGTTCTGGATCAGCTGACCCCACGCGAACGTGACGTCCTGCAGTTGATGGCCGAGGGCAAGACGAACTCCGCCATCGCTGCCGCACTACACATCTCGGTCGGATCGGCCGAGAAACACATCGCCTCGATCTTCACGAAATTCGACCTCGCTCCTGACGAGAGTGAGAACCGCCGCGTGCTGGCGGTGCTGCGCTATCTCGAGACCTAGACCGAATACCCCTACCGGGAAAGGACTTTCATCGTGACCACCATTGCCGCTCCCCCGCCGGTCGGTACGCCGCCCCAGTTGAGCCCCGGTGGGCGCACCGCGTTCCGCGGCGCCCTGATCGCCGCGGCGGCGCTCCTGGTGGCCGGCGCCGTGGCCGGCCTCGGTGTGGCGGCCTGGGGCGTGAGCACCGTCCGGGTCGTCACCGATCATCAGACCCTGCCGGCGACGATGCGTTCGCTGGTGATCGACACCGCGCGCATCCCCATCGCGATCCGCATCACCGGAGACCGTGAAACCCGGGACGCCGCGGCGGATCTGCGCCTGGTGAACACTTCCCACAGCGGCGAACACCGACTGCAGGTCACCAACACCGGCACCGAGACCCGGATCGCCATCGCGGGCAACCCCTCCCCGGTGCTCGAATGGGCGCGCGGTGGCGAGATCACGATCGCCGTGCCGCCCGAGCAGGCCCGGCGACTGTCGGTGCGCATCCAGCAGGAGATCGGCACGGTGGTCGCCCAGGCCGACGTCGACGAACTGACGGCCCGGACCACGGACGGGTCGATCGTCCTGCGCGGTGCCGCCCGACGCGTCGAGGTCCACACCGTCAACGGCGAGATCGTCTCCCGCGATCCCATCGCGGTGACCGAGCAGTTCAGCGCCACCACCTCTGACGGCGATATCAGCGTCGACTTCCGCGATGCCGCACCGCGCCGGGTCGATGCCGTGAATCGCAACGGCGATGTGGTGATCGGGCTGCCCGAGCGGGGGCCGTACCTGGTGCACGCCCAGTCCGGTTCGTCGACCCAGGTACGGGTGTCCGAGACGACCGACCCGAAGGCCGCGGTGGCCGAGATCACCGTGCGCTCCGACAACGGGGACGTGGTCGTGGAGGGTGTCGGCCCGGGCCGCTAGTCCCCTGGCGTCAGGCCGCCGATGATCTCGGCCACCGAACCGGTGCGGGCCTGCCGCCATCCGGTGCCCGCCCACACGTTGGTGGCCTGCGGATCGCCTGCCGCCACCGACGCCTTGCGCACCGGACTGGTCAGGTAGTGGATCTCGGGATATCCGAAGGGGGCTTGCACGTCGTGCTCGGCGATGAAACGGTTGCGCAGCCCGCGGGCATAACGGCCGGAAAACGACCTCGTGACAACGGTTTCGGTGAACTCCGGACTCTGGAGGGCAGCGCGGTGCACGGCGCTGCTGCCGGCTTCGTCGGCCAGCAGGAACGCGGTGCCGAGTTGAGCGGCGATCGCACCGGCCGCGAGCACACGGGCGACGCCGTCGGCATCGATCAACCCACCGGCCGCCGCGACCGGCACATCTACCGCCGCCAGCACCTCGGCCAAGAGCTGCTCCAGCGGTTGCGATGCGGGCTCGGCGGCCGGATCGAACGTGCCGCGATGCCCGCCCGCGGCGGGGCCCTGCACGGCGAGCCCGTCGACCCCGCGGCTCACCGCCAGCCGGGCTTCGTCCGCGGTCGTGACGGTGCCGATGGTGGTGATGCCGGCTTCGCTCAGCCTGGCGATCTCCGATCGACTCGGCAATCCAAACGTGAACGAGACGACCTCGGGCCGCAGATCGTGCACCACGTCGAGCTTGGCCGCCCAGGCGTCGTCGTCGTAGCGCGGCTCACCGAGTGCCACGCCGTAACGCTCCGCCTCGCCGGCCAATTCCTCGGCGTAGGCCCGGATCTGTTCGGGGGTACCCGCACTGGGTTGGGGCGCAAAGAGATTCACACCCAGTGGTTCGGTGGTCAGGCCCCGGGCGGCGGTGATCCGGTCGGCGAGCGCGTCGGCGGTCAGATAACCGGCCGCCAGGAATCCGAGCCCGCCGGCGTTACTGCCGGCGGCGGCCAGCTCCGGGGTGGTGGGACCGCCGGCCATCGGCGCCACGATCACCGGCTGCCGCAGACCGCGAATATCGAATGTGCCCATCACCGCACCGCCGTTCCGAACAACAACACATCCTGGGGTTCATCACTGATATTGGGGAACAACCCGTACCGCGCCAGTCTTCCCTCAAGTGACAGACCACACCGGCGCAGCACTCCCGCCGAGCCGGCATTGTCCACATGGCAGTAGGCCGAGACCCGATACACCGTGGGATCCGGTCGCACATCCTCCAGTACCAGCGAAACCGCTTCCGACATCAGGCCTTGACCCCACCACTGCCGGGCCAGGCAGTAGCCCAGCTCCACCGCGTGCGGCTGTGGCCGCCGGCGGCCGCACAGCCCGATCACCTCGCCGTCGAGTTCGACGAGCCAGGTCTCCTCGTCGCCGACGTTGAACAGCGCGGTGATGACCCGGCGCGTTTCGGTCACGCCCGCATGCGGACGCCAGGAAAGGTGGCGCGTCACCTCGCGGTCCGACGCGATGCGACTGAACAGGACCTCGGCGTCCGAGACGACCGGCGGCCGCAACCGCACCCGCGGACCGGCCAGCATCGTGGGGTTCGGCATGTCCCCATCCTGCACCGTTGCCCCCGTGGCCGGTCCAACGGTTTACTGGACAGGTATGGCCATCACCTTCAACCACACCATCGTCGCCGCGAAGGACCGGCAGGTTTCCGCGGAGTTTCTCACCGAGTTGTTCGGCCTGCCCGCACCGCAGGAGTTCGGACCGTTTCTCGCCGTCACACTCAATCACGGCGTCAACCTGGACTACGCGCAGGTCGGTGCCGACGACGAGATCCGGCCCCAGCATTACGCATTCCTGGTGTCCGAGGACGAGTTCGACGCCATCTACGGCAAGATCCGCGATCGCGGAATGCAGCACTGGGCCGATCCGCACGGTCAGCACCCGGGCGAGATCAACCACAACGACGGCGGCCGCGGGGTCTACTTCCAGGACCCGTCCGGGCATTACCTGGAGATCATCACCCGGCCGTACGGAGGCTGAGGCTGCCGGCTAACCGTGCCCGCGCTGGTGTTCCTGATCGAGGTAGGCACCCGCCATCTTCGCGACATGAGCGGGCAGCGCGCCGGCCGCCACCTCGGCCAGGCTGGTCTCCTCCAGCACCGAGCGCATGCTGGCCCGCAGCGCACGCCAGACATCGGTCAGCGCCGCCGTCGGGCCGGAGTAGGGCAGATCGCCCAGCCCGATGTCGCGCACGCTGGCCAGCGGCCCGTCGATGCAGCGCAACACATCGGCGATGCTGATGTCACCGGCCGGGCGCGCCAGCTCATAGCCACCGTCGCGGCCTCGATGGCTGCGGACCAGACGATCGGTACGCAGATCGGACAGGATGTCGACGAGGAACTGCGCCGGAATGCCCTGAGATTTGGCCAGGTCGTCTGTTTTCACCAGTTCGCCCTCACCGACCGTGGCGAGCTGAACCATGGCTCGGACGGCATACTCCGCCTTCGCCGACATCCGCATGCCCAGGATTGTGCCAGGCCCGCCCGGCTAATCCGGGATGCCGGACACGTCCGGGACGACGACGGCGAACAAATCGGCCATCGCGGCCAGGCTCGCCGACTGCATGGCCGCGGCGGGCACCGGTGCGCTGTCCGGGCCGGCCAACGCGCGGGTCGCGGTAGCGGCGGCCACCACGGTCGGGGCATATCCGAGGTTGAAGGCGCCGCGCGCGGTGGAGTTGACGCACATGTGCGTCATGAACCCGGCAAGCACCAGGTTCGACGCGTTGATCCCCTTCAACCGGTCGTCGAGGTCGGTCTGCACGAACGAGTTGGGGAACTGCTTGACCACCACCGGTTCTCCCTCGCGCGGGGCCACCGAGGCGATGATCGCGCCGCTCTCGCCCTCGATGTCATACAGCGAGCCCGGGCCGTCGGAGTGCTGGATGTGGATGATCGGGATACCCGCGCTGCGGGCCCGGTCGAGAAGTTCAGCGGTCTGCTCCAGTGCGGCCTGCACCCCTTCGAGCTCCATGATTCCCTGGGTGTAGGTGTTCTGGCAGTCGATCAGGACCAGGGTGGAATCGGTGAGGCGGGCCGGGGTGGCGGGCAGGCTGGCCAGTTCGCGCAGCGTGGGGCGGCTCATCTGGTTCAGCCTAGGCCGCCTGCTCGTCATTTTCGACGCCACGGCTGCGCCCGCGCGGGTGAGCACAGCCATGACGTCGAAACCGACGCAGCACTCGGCAGCGCTATCCCGCCGTGACGGCCAGTACCCGTTCGGCCAGTTCGGGCCGGCACACGATCAGGTCGGGAAGCGTGGGGTCGGCCGAGTTGTAGACCAGAGGCGAGCCGTCGATACGGGACGTGTGCAGGCCTGCTGCGCGGGCGACCGCGACGGGTGCTGCCGAATCCCACTCGTACTGACCGCCGGCGTGTACGTACACGTCGGCGACCCCGCGGATCACCGCGGCGACTTTGGCTCCGGCCGAACCCATTTCCACGAGAGTTCCGTCGAGCGCCTCGCGCACGGCCAGCGCGACCGCCGGCGGGCGGGTGCGCGAAACCACGACCCGGGGCGGGCCGTCGAAGGCGCGCGGCGCGGCCACCTCGGGCGTGGACAGCGTGGTGTTCTGCGCCGGCAACGCGACCGCCCCCGCCACGAGGTCGCCCGCGCTCCACAGCGCCACGTGCACGGCCCAGTCGTCGCGGCCGAGCTCGGAGAACTCCCGGGTGCCGTCGAGCGGGTCGACGATCCACACCCGATCGGCGCTCAGCCGTGCCGGATCGGCCCGCTGATCGGCCGTGGCCTCCTCGGACAGCACCGAGTCGCCGGGAACCAGCCTGGCCAGCTCGGCCATCAGGAAGTCGTGGGACTGCTTGTCCCCGGCAGCCTTTCGCTCGGCGGGCGACGCGTCGGCGAAGTCGGCACGGACATCGAGCAGCAGGTCGCCTGCCTTGGTGGCCAGCCGGGCGGCCAGTTCGTGATCGTTCACGACGGCAAGCCCAGCAGCTCGATCACCATGTCCGCGAGTTCGTCGGTGCTGCGCTCCGGGGTGAGCCGCAGGTCCGGGTTCTTCGGCCGCTGATAGGGGCTGTCGATTCCGGTGAAATGGGTGATCTCGCCGGCCCGCGCCTTGGCGTACAGCCCCTTGGGGTCGCGGCGTTCGCAGTCCTCCAGCGGGGTGTCACAGAACACCTCGAAGAATTCGAGACCCGCATCCGTGGCGACCTTGCGGGCCAGCGCGCGATGCTCCTCCAGTGGGCTGATCGCCGGGACCAGGACCACCTGGCCGGAGTCGGCCAGGATGGCCGCGATGTGGGCCAGCCTGCGCTGGTTCTCTGCCCGGTCGGCCATCGAGAAGCCCAGGTCGGCGTTGAGGCCGTGCCGCAGGTTGTCCCCGTCCAGAACGTATGCCGGAACACCCTTTTCGAGCAGCTTCTGCTCGACGAGCATCGCCACCGAGGACTTGCCCGAGCCGGACAGACCGGTGAACCACACCGTGCGGCCCTTGGACAGCCGATCCTCGGACGTGCACAGTGACTCGTGCCGAACCGTATTGGGGCTCGCGGTGTCGTGGCGCGTCTCGCGCAACACCATGCCGGCGCCCACGGTGCCGTTGGTGTTGGGATCGATCAGGATGAACGATCCGGTGGCGGCGTTGCGGCTGTACTCGTCGAGCAGCAACGGGCTCTGGGTACGCAGCGAGATGCGGCCCAGCTCATTGAGTTTGAGCGCGGTGGCGGACTTGTCCCGATGCAGGGTGTTGACGTCGAGACGGTAGTCCAGGCCGGTCACCTTGGCCCTGGTCGTGCGGGTGGTGTGCTTGACCAGGTATTCGCGGCCGGGTTCGAGTGAGGCCTCGTCGGCCATCCAGCACACCGTGGCATCGAAATCCTGCGTGACCCGCGGCTGATTGTTGGGCCGGGCGATCATGTCGCCGCGGGAGATGTCGATGTCGTCGGACAGGCTGATCGACACCGCCATCGGCGGGAACGCCTCGTCGACGACGCCGCTCGGGCTGTGGATCTCGGTGATGCGGGTGGGCTTGCCGGCCGGCAACACGATCACGTCGTCACCGGGACGCAGCACGCCGCTGGCGACGGTGCCGGCATAGCTGCGGTGGTCGGCGTGCTCATGGGTTTGCGGCCTGATCACGTACTGGACCGGGAAGCGCACGTCGACGAGATTGCGGTCACCGGCGATGTAGACGTCCTCGAGATGGCTCAGCAGCGACGGCCCCTCGTACCAGGGCGTGACATCCGACTTGGTGACGACGTTGTCGCCCTTGAGCGCCGACAACGGGATCGTGGTGACGTCGTGGACGTCCAATCGCGCTGCGAATGCGTGGAACTCGTCGCGAATAGCCTCGAAACGCGCCTGATCCCAATCGATCAGGTCCATCTTGTTCACCGCCAGCACGATGTGCTGGATGCCGAGCAGCGAGGCCAGGAACGCGTGCCGACGGGACTGCTCGAGCAGGCCGTGGCGTGCGTCGACCAGCACGATGACCAGCTGCGCGGTGGACGCTCCGGTCACCATGTTGCGGGTGTACTGGATGTGGCCCGGCGTGTCGGCGATGATGAATTTGCGCTTGGCCGTGGCGAAGTATCGGTAGGCGACGTCGATCGTGATGCCCTGCTCGCGCTCGGCCCGCAGGCCGTCGGTGACCAGCGCCAGGTCGGTGTAATCGTGGCCGCGTTCCTTCGAGGTGCGCTCGACGGCGGCCAGCTGATCCTCCATGACGGCCTTGGAGTCGAACAGCAACCGGCCGATCAGCGTGGACTTGCCGTCGTCGACGGATCCCGCGGTGGCGATTCTCAACAACGTGCTCATCAGAAATACCCCTCGCGCTTGCGATCTTCCATGCCGGCCTCGGAGATCCGATCATCGGCGCGGGTGGCGCCACGTTCGGTGAGCCGGGACACCGCGGTTTCGGCGATGACCTCGGAAACCGTTGCGGCCGTGGACTCGACGCAGCCGGTGCAGGTGACGTCACCGACGGTGCGGAACCGCACCGTCTTCTCGATCACCGGTTCGTCCTTGCGGGGCTGCATGTACTTGTGCACCGCGAGCAGCATGCCGTCGCGCTCGAACACCTTGCGCTGGTGCGCGTAGTAGATCGACGGCAGCTTGATCTTCTCGGCACCGATGTAGGACCAGATGTCGAACTCGGTCCAGTTGGAGATCGGGAAGGCGCGGATGTGTTCACCCTTGTTGTGCCGGCCGTTGTACAGGTTCCACAGCTCGGGGCGCTGCGCCTTGGGGTCCCACTGGCCGAACTCGTCGCGGAACGAGAACACCCGCTCCTTTGCGCGAGCCTTCTCCTCGTCGCGCCGGGCCCCGCCGAAGGCGGCGTCGAACTTGTTCTCCCGGATGCCGCGCAGCAGCGTCACGGTCTGGATCGGGTTGCGCGACGGGATGGTCTCCACCACGCGTCCGGCGTCGATGTCGTCCTGCACCTTGGCGACGACCAGGCGGGCACCATAGTGCTCGACGAGCTCGTCGCGGGCCTCGTAGACCTCGTCGAAGTTATGGCCGGTGTCGACGTGCATCACCGGGAACGGCAGCCGGCCCGGTGCGAATGCCTTCACCGCCAGGTGCAGCATCACGATCGAGTCCTTGCCGCCCGAGAACAGCAGCACGGGCTTCTCGAACTCCGCGGCGACCTCACGGATGATGTGGATGGCCTCGGCCTCCAGCGCACGCAGGTGACTCAGCTCGTAATGGCCGGCGCGGGCCGACTGCTGATCGGATTTCTGTGCGGTGGTCATCACTTCCCCATTAAGTTGGTAGGAATGGCCAGAATTGCAAGCATGGCCAGGAATCTAGCGGCCCCAGGGGGCCGTGTCAACGACAGGTCGCCGTCACCTGCGGTGCCCGCTGACGTGCGCCCCCGCCCGCCGCGGCAACCGCACCGTCGCGACCAGGGTCAGCGCCAGCAACGCGCCCAGGACCAGGTAGGTCAGCGCGTACGAGGTGAGCTGACTCAGCAGCAGTGCCGCGACCGCCACACCGACCCCGGCCGCCAACTCCTGCACCGAGGCGTTGAGCGTGTTGGCATGGGTCAACTCCTCCCCTTCGACGTCGGAGAACGCCAGGCTGTTGTAGGCGGTGAAACCGATCGACCGCAGCGCACCGCTGACGTAGAGGACGGCGGCCATGACCGCCACCGGCAGGCCCGGCTGCAGCAGGGCCAGCAGACCGAAACACGCCACCGAGGCCGCCCCGTTGACCAGCAGCACCGTGCGGATGCCGAACCGGCGCATCAGCGGCGTGGTGACCGGCTTGATGGTGAGATTGCCCGCGAACAGCGCCGCCACCATGACGCCGGCGGCCAGCGGCGTCCACCCGAACTCCAGCTGGAACTGCAGCGGCAACAGGAACGGCACCGCGGTGATCACCAGCCGGTACAACGATCCCGCGGCCACGGTGATGCGCAGCGTATGCACCCGCAGCACCCGCAGCTGCACCAGCGGGGCCGACGCGGTCAGCAGCCGCCACACCGCGCCGGCGAGCAGCAGGACGGCCGCGGCACCGCACGCGGTGACCAGTCGCCAATCGGTGCCCGAGACCCTGATGTTCTCCAGTGCGATCAGGGCCGCAGCAATCCCTGAGCCGAGCGCCAACAGGCCCGGCCAGTCCAGTGGCCGGACCGAGGATTGCGGTCCGCCGCGGACGAGTTTGAGCGCGAGGACGATTCCGATCACGCCGATCGGAATGTTGACCGCGAAGATCCATCGCCAGCTACCCAGCGTCGCGATCGCCCCGCCGAGAACCGGCGCGAGCACCGGAGCGGTCAACGCCGGCCAGGTCAGCAAGGCGATGGCCCGCACCAGATCGGCCTTGCCGCTGTGCCGCAGTACCGCGAGCCTTCCGACCGGCACCATCATGGCGCCGCCGACCCCCTGCAGGATCCGCATGCCCACCAGCATCGGCAGCGAGGCACTGACCGCACAGCCGACCGAGGCCACCGTGAACACCGCGATCGCCACGATGAACACCCGGCGGGTACCGAACCGGCCGGCCAGCCAGCCACTGGCCGGAATCAGCACCGCGACGGTGACCAGGTAGGCCGAGATCGCCACGTTGACATCGACGGCGTCGACGCCGAATGATGCCGCGATCAGGGGGATGGCCGGCACGATGATCGTGGCGTCGAGGATCTCCATGAACAACGCGCCGGCCACCAGCAGCGCCAGGCCCCGTGGGAAAGGCGGGTTCACGGGGCCGTTACCCCGGAGGTAATTGAGACGCCGACCGCCGGCGACACACACTGGCAGCCATGAGCACCCAGACCGGCCCGGCCGTCATGGCGCAGTTCCTGCCCCAGTCGCCGTTTGTCACCAAACTCGGCATCATCGCCGAAACCCTGGAAAGCCCCGAAGTTCGGCTTCGGTTGCCGTGGGATCCGTCGAACATCACCATCGCCGACATGGTGCACGGCGGTGCGATCGCGGCGTTGGCCGATGTCACGGTGATGGCGGCGGCCTGGGCAGAGGCCGAGGTTCCGGATTCGCTTCGCGGAGTTACGGTCTCGATGTCGATCAGCTATCTGGCACCGGCGCGGGCGACCGATCTGATCGGCCTCGGGCGCGTGCTGCGCCAGGGTAGGTCCCTGGTGAATTGTGAGGCCGACATCGTCACGCCCGACGGCGAGGCGGTGGCCAAGGCCATTGCCACCTACAAGGTGGGGTGAGCAGACACCGAAAATCCGGTGTGGCGGCCACGTTCGTAACGTCATGGCGAAAATCGCGCCGGATTCCCGCCGTGGCGTTACGAACGCGAGCTTCAGCCCGTGCGTCAACCGCCAGAAATCCGCTACAGCGTCACCTCGTTGAGCTTGCCGGTGGCGACGTCGAAGATGAAGCCGCGCAACGACTCGTGCTTGGTGACGAACGGGCTCGATTCGATGCGGCGCAAGGATTGACGCACATCTTCTTCGAGGTCGACGAACGCCTCGGCCGCCCAGTTCGGCTTGATACCGGTCTCGTCCTGGATCTGTTGTTTGAACCCGTCATCGGTGAAAGTCAGCATGCCGCAGTCGGTGTGGTGGATCAGGATGATCTCCTTGGTCCCGAGCAACCGCTGACTGATGGCCAGCGAGCGGATCTCGTCGTCGGTGATGACGCCACCGGCGTTGCGGATGACATGTGCCTCACCGTCACCCAGCCCGAGGATGCGATAGACGTCCAGCCTGGCATCCATGCACGCCACCACCGCGACATGCTTGCTCGGCGGCAGCGGCAACGGCCCGGTGAAGGTCTCGGCATAGACCTCGTTGTTGGCCAGGTACTGATCGGTGACAGACATGATTCGACGCTAGCCCCGCGATGGCCGGCGGGGCCAGCGCCAGAATCAGGCTGAGCCGATGGGCTGCAGGTCGTAGACGGGGACGTTGCCGACCATGGTCTTGGTGAAGTTCGCCTTCACCCAGTCGGTGATCTGCCCCGCGCTCCCGTGCGCCTCGTGCGGCGGCCCACCACGGCCGCCCTCGGGCCGGTCCAGGAAGTAGCGCACCTGGCCGTCGGCGACGTACTGCTGGAACTGCGCGAGGGTGGGCGAGTTGTCGCTGCCGGTGAATCCGCCGATCGCCATCAGCGACTCCCCGGTCCGAAGTTCCAGGTCGCTGACCATCATCGAGCCCACACTGGCGGCGGCCCATCGACCGTCGGCGCCCGCGATCAGCGCGGCCAACGCCGGATCGTCGGTCAGCCCGAAACCGCCGCCGGGCCCACCCGGTCCACCGAACCCCATGTCGCGCTTGGGTCCGGAGGTGGCGATCGGCCCGCCGGTGTGGCCGGCGGCCACGGTCTCGACGGTGTAGGCGGCGGTCGCGGCGAGGCCGCAGATCACCGCGGCCGTGGCCACCACGGCGGACAGCCTGCCCGGCCGGTGAGCGACGACGGCCAGGGCCACTGCGGTCAGGACCGCCCCGATCACCACCACCCAACGCAGCGCGGGCAGCCAGTCCGGCGTCCGGTCGAGCAGCACGAACGCCCACACTCCGGTGCCGGCCAGCATGGCCGCCAGCACCAGCCGGGCCGCCGGTCGCGCACGGACCCGCCACAAGTCGGCGACTGACATGCCCACCAGCGCGGCCACCGCGGGGGCCAGCGCCACGGTGTAGTACGGGTGGATGATCCCGTCCATGAAGCTGAACACCACGGCGGTGACCAGCATCCAGCCGCCCCACATCAGCAGGCCGGCCCGGGGCGCGCCGGTTCGCGGACTACGCCGGGTCAGCCACAGGGCGGCCAGCAGACCGATCAGCGCGGCCGGCAGCAACCACGACGCCTCGGTCCCCATCGACATTCCGAACATGCGGCCGATGCCCGGGTCGCCGCCGAACATCAGGTTGGCCCCGCGCCCGGGTCCACCGCCCGGGCCGCCCGGGCCGGGGCTGAAGCCTGGCCCGGACTGCTCACGACCCAGGATGCGTTGCAGGCCGTTGTACCCGAAGGCCAGCTGCAGCAGGCTGTTGTCGGTCGAGCCGGCGATGTACGGCCGCGACTCCGTGGGCCACAACGCCACCAGCGCGAGGTACCAGCCCGACGAGATCACCATCGTCGCCGCACCGATCAGCAAGGTGCCCAACCGCTTCCACACCCCTACTGCCGGTGCGGCAACGAGAAACATCAGCGCCAGGCCGGGAACGATCAGGAACGCCTGCAGCATCTTGGTCAGGAACGCGAAACCCAGCACGCACCCCGCCAACGCCACCCAGCCGGCACTGGCCCTGGCCGACACCGGCCCGACCGCGCGCACCATGAAATAGGCGGCCAGCACCAGCAGCAGGACCAGCAGCGCGTCTGGATTGTTGTAGCGGAACATCGCGGCGGCCACCGGGGTCAAGGCCAGCGCCGCTCCGGCGATCAGGGCGGCGGCCGGGCCGCTGGTGCGCCGCACCGTGGCGTAGAGCAGTGCCACCGCACCCACACCCATCAGGGCCTGCGGCAGCAGCATGGTGAACTCGTCGAAGCCGAACAGTCGGCCCGACAATCCCATTGCCCACAGCGCCGCCGGCGGCTTGTCCACCGTGATCGCGTTTCCGGCGTCCAGGGATCCGAACAGCCAGGCTTTCCAGGATTGGGTGCCGGCCTGGGCCGCGGCCGCGTAGTAGCTGTTGGCCCAGCCGGAGGATCCGAGGCCCCACAGATACAGCACGGCGGTGGCGGCCAGCAGCGCCCAGTACGAGGGCCGAACCCAGCGCGGTGCCGGCGTAATCGGTGCCGCGGGTTCTGCCGCCGCATCGGGTGCGGTGTCGACGATCGTCGTCATTTCCCTGTCCCTCGATTCGGCCCGGCGGTGCGCCGTGTGCGCGACGGGTGGAACACCCATCCCCGCAACAGAACGAAGCGCACGACGGTGGCCAGCAAGTTGGCCACCACCAGTACTGCGAGTTCGACGCCGCGATGGGGTACCGGCGTCATGGCGTGCAAGATCCCGAGCGATCCGCTGGTGATGGTCAGTGCGATCGCGAACACGGTCAACCCCTCGGCGTGATGCCGGGTGAGGCTGCCGGCACCCGCGATGCCGAACGTGAACCGCCGGTTGGCGGCGGTGTTCCCGATCGCGGTCACCAGCAGGGCCACCAGATTGGCCGCCTGGGCCCCGACCCCGGACCGCAACGCCATGAACAGCAGCAGGTAGGCGAGCGTCGAGACCACACCGACGGCGGCGAATCGGACTGCCTGGCGCAGCAGGGAGCCCGGCGCCGCCGATTTCCGCGAGGACCCGAGCTGGGCGGCGATGGTGTTCACCGGGATCGACCCATCGGCGAAGCCGCGCAGCAGCCGGCCGATGCCCTTGAGATCCGCCTTGGCGGTGGCGACGATGTCCACCCGGCTGTCCGGATCGTCCACCCAGTCCACGGGCACCTCGTGAATCCGCAGGCCACTGCGCTCGGCCAGCACCAACAGCTCGGTGTCGAAGAACCACCCGGTGTCGGCCACATGGGGCAACAGGCGGCGGGCCACGTCGGCGCGGATCGCCTTGAACCCACACTGGGCATCTGAGAACCTCGCTGCCAGAGTCGATTTCAGGATCAGGTTGTAGCAGCGCGAGATGAACTCGCGCTTGGCGCCGCGGACCACCCGTGAGCCGCGGCCGAGCCGGGTGCCGATGGCCAGGTCGGAGTGACCGGAGATCAGCGGCGCCACCAGCGGCGCGAGGGCAGCCAGGTCGGTGGACAGGTCGACATCCATGTAGGCCAGCACCGGGGCATCGGAGGCCGACCACACCGCATGCAGCGCCCGACCACGTCCCTTCTGCTCCAGTCGGACCACCCGGACCCCGTCGAGCTCGGCGGCCAGTTCGGCGGCGATCTTCGGGGTCTCGTCCACGCTGGCGTTGTCGGCGATGGTGATGCGGACCGGCACCGCGAAGTTCTCGTCCAGGTAGCGATGCAGCCGCCGTACCGAATGTGCAAGTGTGGCTTGCTCGTTGTGCACCGGGACGACGATGTCGAGTACCGGAACACCGGCTGCCCGGGCGGCCAGCGCGGCATTGGGCCGGGACGCGAAGTGGAACCGCTGCTCGGGGACGTGGACCGTGGCTGTCATGACTTCATCGTTCTTCGGCGAATTGTGTTCTCGGTTGGGCGAAGCTATGCGCCGGCTATGTGTTCGTCGCATGCTGTGTCAGGTCGTAGATCGTGACGTTGTCGACGGTGATCGGGTTGTAGTGCGCCTGCACCCATTCCGCGATCTCGATCGCGGCCCGGCTGCCACTCGGGGTATGCCCGCCGAAACCGCCTGCCATGATCCGGGACCGGATGAAGTAGTGGATGGCACCGTCGCCGACGAGACCCTGGAACTCATCAAGTGTCGGTGCGGGGTCGGTGCCGTTGAAACCGCCGACAGCCATCACCGGTGCACGGGTGGCCAGTTGGTATCCCGCGGCGTTCGACGATCCCACCACCGCCGCCGCCCACCGGTAGCGCCCCGCGTCGGCGGCCAGCATCGCGGTCAGCGCCGGCCCGGGCTCCGGAGCCGCGAAGAGTCCGCCGCCGAAGCCGTGGCTGCGCGGCGGCCCCACCGACGGGATCGCGCCAGTGTGCGGGTTCGCCGCGGTGGCGATCGTGTATGCGGCCGGTCCGGCCAGGCAGGCGACGGCGGCCAGCGCGGCCGTCACCCGCGTCATCGGGCGGCTCGGCTTTCGGAACATCAGCAGCGTGGCGGCCCCCGCTCCGCAGACTGCCACCGCCGCCTGCAACCATCCGAAAGTCCCGCCGTGCCGAGACAGCAGCACCATCGCCAGGATCGCGGTCACCAGCACCGCACCCGACATCGCCGTCGCGGCAAGGACATCGGCTCGGTGTTGCCACAGCAGCGTGGCGCCGATGCCGATCACCGCGCCGACCGCGGGAGCGAGCGCCACGGTGTAGTACGCGTGGACGATGCCGTTCATGAAGCTGAACACCACCGCGGTGACCACCAGCCAACCGCCCCACATGATGAGGGCGGCCCGGGCCGGGTCGGTGCGGGCCGCCCGGCGCCGCGCGTATAGCCCGGCGACCAGACAGATCAGGGCGGCGGGCAGCAGCCAGGCGATATCGGCGGCCATGTGTGAACCGAACAACCGGCCGGGCCCGACATCGAAGTTGAGGTTGCCGAGTCCGCCGGTTTCCTCACCGGTCAGCCGGCCCAAACCGTTGTACCCCAGGGCCAATTCGACGATGCTGTCGTGCTGCGAGCCACCGATGTACGGGCGCGCCGAGGCCGGCCACAGCTCGACCAGCAGCAGATACCAACCCCCGCTGGCCACCAGGGCCGCACCGGCCACGACCACATCGAGGACGCGCCGGCCCAGCGGGCGGTCCCCGGCGACCAGCATGGTCGTGGCGAGCGCCGGCACCACGAGGAACGCCTGCAGCATCTTGGCCAGGAAGCCGAACCCGACCGCGACGCCCGCGGCCACGAACCACCAACGGCCGGCGTCTTTTTCGATCCCGCGCTGCACGCAATAGGCCGCCACCACGAGCAGAAGCACGAGCAACGCGTCAGGGTTGTTGAACCGGAAGATCAACGCCGCCACCGGCGTCAGGGCCAGCACGGCCCCGGCCGACAACCCGGCCCACGGTCCGGCAGCCCGGCGCACCGCGGCGTAGAGCACGGCGACGGCCCCGACCCCCATCAACGCCTGCGGCACCAGGATGCTCCACGGATTCACGCCGAACAGGCGGACCGAGGTGTCGATGATCCACAGCGCGGCCGGTGTCTTGTCCACCGTGATCGCATTGCCCGCGTCACTGGACCCGAACAGCATGGCGGTCCAGTTCTGCGCTCCGGCCTGCGCTGCGGCCGAATAGAACGCATTCGCCCACCCGCTGCTCGAAAGGTTCCACAGGTAGAGCACCGCCGTGCCGGCCAGCAGCACCGCCAACAGGATGCGATGACCGGACTTCGTGCCCTCAGGAGAGACCGCCTCCGCCTCGGCAGCGGGTTCTGCGGCAACCAGAGTCACGGCTCCATCGTGGCCGTGACCGCTAGGTGCCCGATTGGTCCGAACTGTGCGTGTGCTGTGACTCGGGCAGGCGCACCACGAATTCCGTCGCCCCCGGCACGCTGCTCACCTCGATGGTGCCGCCGTGCGCCCTGACCACGGCAGCCACGATCGCCAGGCCGAGCCCGGTGCTGCCCTCCCGTCGCGACCGCGACGAATCTCCTCGGGCGAACCGTTCGAACACGTCCGGCAGCAGGGTCGGCGAGATCCCGGGACCGTCGTCCGCAACGGTGAGCACCACCGCGTCCTCGCCGGCCTTCAGCGATATCGTCACCGACGTCCCGGCCGGCGTATGGGTGCGGGCGTTGGCCAGCAGATTCGCCAGCACCTGGTGCAGTCTGGCCTCATCACCCTGGACCGTCACCGGATCGTCGGGCAGGTCCAGCGACCACTGGTGATCCGGCCCGGCGACATGGGCATCGCTGACGGAGTCGACCACCAGCCGGGACAGGTCGACGGCGGCGCGCTCCAATGGCCGGCCGGCGTCGAGTCGGGCCAGCAGCAGCATGTCCTCGACCAGTTGGGTCATCCGGGTCGTCTCGGATTCCACGCGGTTCATCGCGTGGGCCACGTCCGTGGGCAGGTCGTCGCGCTTGCGCTGGGCCAGCTCGGTGTAGCCCCGGATCGCCGCGAGCGGGGTCCGCAACTCGTGGCTGGCGTCGGCGACGAACTGGCGCACCCGGGTCTCACTGGCGTGGCGCGCCGAGAGCGCGCCGGCGATGCGATCGAGCATCCGGTTCAGCGAGGTGCCGAGCTGCCCCACCTCGGTATGGGCGCCGGCCGGGTCGACCGGCACGATCTGGGTGGGCAGCTGCACCTCGCCACGGTCGAGTTCGAGATCGGCCACCTGCCGCGCGGCCACCGAAACCCTTGACAGCGGGGCGAGTTGGCGCCGGATGATCAGGATTCCGCCCGTTGTCGCCGCGATCAGCGCGATCACCGCGAGCAGGAAGAACATTCCTAGCACCCACAGCAGGGTGTCGTCGACGACCGCGGTCGGCAGTCCCGTCACGATGGTCTGCGGGCCGCCGTGGCGCGGGTGCAGGCCGATGACCCGGTACCGACCCAGACCGTCGAGGTCAACGGTCTCGGGAGACCGGGTCGCCGGAATCTGCGAAAGCTGTTCAGCCGCAGCCGCACTGACCTCGACCCGCTCCCCCTCGGTGGTGATCAGCCCGGCGTCGACGGGCCGACCCGGTGAGATGACCGCACCGACCGTGCGTGCCGCCTGGCCGGGAGCGTTGAGGAACCCCGGCCCCGAGCCCTGTTCGGGGTCGACCACCACCCGGTATCGAGGTCCCGGATGGGGCGCGTCTGGCGCACCCATCTCGGAGCCGATGATCACCGGCGGCGGAAAACGGTGCGGCGGCGGAAAACCCATCGGCGGGGGTGGCAGTTCGAAGATCGCCGCCGAGCGCCGGCCGGCCTCGATCAACTGGTCGTCCAGCTGGTTCATCAGAAACCGCTGCAGCGCAAACTCTGTCGCTATTCCGATGCTGGCGCACACCACGGCCAACAGGGCCACCTGGGTGACGACCAGGCGGGCGCGCAACGACCAGCTCCGCGGTGACCACCACCGAAACCCGACCGGTCCGGCCGGTGCCTCAGCGCGCGGGTCGGAGGACATAACCCGCACCGCGCAGCGTGTGGATCATCGGATCGCGGCCGCTGTCGATCTTCTTTCGCAGATACGACACATACAGCTCGACGATGTTGGACCGGCCGCCGAAGTCGTAACTCCACACCCGATCGAGGATCTGCGCCTTGCTCAGCACTCGTTTGGCGTTGCGCATCATGAACCGCAGCAGTTCGAATTCGGTGGCGGTCAACGAGATCGGGTCGCCGCCCCGAGTCACCTCATGACTGTCCTCGTCGAGCACCAGGTCCCCGACGACGATCTTGGCGCCGCCGTCCTCGGTGGTGACGCCGGTGCGACGCAGCAGCGCGCGCAACCGGAGCACCACTTCCTCCAGGCTGAACGGCTTGGTGACGTAGTCGTCACCACCGGCGGTCAGCCCGGCGATGCGGTCCTCGACCGAATCCTTGGCGGTGAGAAGCAGCAGCGGCAGACCGGGGATCTGCTGCCGCAGCTTGCGCAGCACGTCCAGGCCGCTCATGTCGGGCAGCATCACGTCGAGCACGACGACATCCGGCGGGTTCTCCCGGGCCGTGGCGATGGCACTCGCACCATCGCCGGCCGTCGCGATGTCCCAGCCCTCATATCGCAACGCCATCGACACCAGCTCGGCCAGCACGGGCTCGTCGTCGACCACCAGCACGCGGATCGGGTTTCCGTCGGCGCGGCGCATCACCGCGCGCCCGGACTCGGACTCGGCACTGTCGGTCGTCGAGCTCATCCGCTCATTATTCGCCCGCCGAATAGGCTCCGACTGTGCGCTTCCTATGCGCCGGCTGTGAACACCAACCTCACAGGCAACATCTGCACCGTGGGATGGTCAATTCGTCAGCCGTTGCCATACCCGTCGGGCAGTTCCACCTTCACCGGCGGGGTCGCCACCGAGGTTTCCAATTCGCTGGGAGCTGTTGATTTGGTGATGGTTTCGCCGGCGGTGGCGGCCGGCACCGGGCCGGTCTCCGCGCCGCTGATGGGCACCATCGCGCCGACTGCACCCATCGCTGCCAGTGCGATCGCTCCCACACCGGCCATCACGTACTTGGTCCGCTTGTTGCGTTCGTCTCCTGTCACACCGACCTCCCTACCCGCACCGCAGCGGCGGGTAAACCCACCGCTGCGCCTATCGGGTGACAGGTTCGTTGCGATCAGTGCGGAGTAGCAAACCCCGACGGCGTGGTCGCCGAGACCGACGGCGTGGCCACCGAGGTTTCCGGTTCCGTCGGCGCGGTCGTCGGGGTGATGGTCTGTCCAGTGGTGACGGCCGGCGGCTCGACCCGCTGGGGGGCACCGGTGATGCCACCGGCCACGCCGACGCCGAGCACCGCCGTGGCTAACCCGCCGATGGCGCCGACGCCGGCTGATATCAATTTCAGATTTCGCCGATTGTTTTCCTTCGCGCTACTCAATGAGCTCACCTCCCGAGCTCTGGGTAACCGATGCGGCCGTAGGTGAAACCGCACCGGCAGGCGATCAATGGGTGGTGGCGAAACCCGACGGCGGCGTGTTGCCCCTCAGCGCAGGCACCGCCATCGAGACCTCCGGCGCGGACGGTGGCGTGGTCTCGGTGCTGGTCTGGCCCACGTTCATGTGGGAAGTCGAGGCCATGGCCTCGGCACCTGAGCCCATCGCGACGGCCCCGAACACTCCCAAGCCCACGATTGCCGCGCCCCCGGCGCCAGCAGCGAGCAGTTTCACCTTCTTGAGTTCGCCGACCAACATGTTTCCAGTGAACGCCCGGTTGCTATGCCCAGGCTGTGAACCGGCTGCCAGTTGGCCGACCGGGCGGGCGCGCCGGACGGCAACATCACCACGATGAGCGGGATCCGGTTCCCGGCTGTTTTACCCTGTGTCCCATGCAGCCGTGGGCAGGGACGACCGGATGACGCGCTTCCTGGCGCGCCGGCTGCTCAACTACACCGTGTTGCTGGCTCTGGCGTCCTTCCTGACGTTCACGCTGACGTCGCTGACGTTCGAGCCGCTCGACAGCCTGCTGCAGCGCAACCCGCGGCCACCGCAGTCCGCGATCGATGCCAAAGCCGCCGAACTCGGTCTCGACAAGCCCATTCCGCTCCGGTATGTCGACTGGGCGTCCGGCGCGGTCCGCGGCGACTTCGGAACGACGGTCACCGGGCAACCGGTGTCCGATGAACTGTGGCGCCGCATCGGAGTCAGTCTGCGGCTGCTCGTCATCGGCTCGGTCGTGGGCACCGTGATCGGTGTGGTGTTCGGCGCCTGGGGCGCCATCCGGCAGTATCGGCTCTCCGACCGGTTCATCACTCTGCTGTCGTTGCTCGTGCTGAGCGCGCCGACGTTCGTGATCGCCAACATGCTGATCCTGGCTGCGCTCAACGTGAACTCGCTACTGGGCGTGCAGTTGTTCGAGTACACCGGGGAGAGCTCGCCCGACGCCATCGGCGGGTCGTGGAACCAGTTCGTGGACCGCATACAGCATCTGGTGCTGCCCACCTTCACCCTGGCCCTCGGCGCCATCGCCGGCTACAGCCGCTACCAGCGCAACGCCATGCTCGATGTGCTCGGTCAGGACTTCATCCGCACGGCGCGGGCCAAGGGGCTCACCCGCGGCCAGGCGTTGTTCAAGCACGGCCTGCGCACCGCACTCATCCCGATGGCGACGCTGTTCGCCTACGGCGTGGCAGGGCTGGTGACGGGCGCGGTGTTCGTCGAGAAGATCTTCGGCTGGCACGGCATGGGTGAATGGGTGGTGCAGGGCATCGCCACCCAGGACACCAACATCATCGCCGCCATCACGGTGTTCACCGGCGCGGTGGTGCTCTTGGCAGGGTTGTTGTCGGACGTCATATATGCGGCGCTGGATCCCCGGGTGCGGGTGCGATGAGCGCTTGCGCGAAGAGCCGAGGAATGCGATGACCCAGACTTCCGATGCCACGTCTGCCCGGTCCGGGCTGCACACCGAGGAATTCGCGACGCGGCGCACCCTGGTGTTCCGCCGGTTCCTGCGCAACAAACCCGCGGTGGTGTCGCTGGGACTGCTCGTCGTGCTGTTCGTCGGCTGCTACGCCCTGCCGCCGCTGTTGCCCTACAGCTACACCGACCTCGACTACTACGCGCTGCAACAGCCGCCGTCACTCGACCACTGGTTCGGCACGAACGCCCTGGGCCAGGACATCTTCGCCCAAACCCTGCGCGGCATGCAGAAATCCATGCTGATCGGGGTCTGCGTCGCGTTCATCTCGACCATCATCGCTGCCACCGTCGGAGCGATCGCCGGCTACTTCGGCGGCTGGCGCGACACCGCACTGATGTGGATCGTCGACCTGCTACTGGTGGTGCCCAGTTTCATCCTCATCGCCATCGTCACGCCCCGCCTCGGCCAGTCCGACCGGGTGTTCTGGCTGATCCTCTTGTTCTCGATGTTCGGCTGGATGATCAGCTCGCGCATCGTCCGCGGCTTGACGCTGAGCCTGCGCGAACGCGAGTTCGTCGTCGCCGCACGATATATGGGCGTGAGCAACTGGCGGATCATCGCCCGCCACATCCTGCCCAACGTGGCATCGCTGCTGATCATCGACACCGCGCTCAACGTCGGTCTGGCGATTCTGGGCGAAACCGGTTTGAGCTTCCTGGGTTTCGGCATCCAGGCGCCCGACGTGTCGCTGGGCACCCTGATCGCCGACGGCACCCGCTCCGCCACCACGTTCCCCTGGGTGTTCCTGTTCCCGGCCGGGGTGCTGGTGCTGATCGTGCTGTGCGCCAACCTGACCGGTGACGGGTTGCGGGATGCGTTCGACCCCGGCAGCCGTCAGCTGCGTCGACGGAGGTCGCGAAAGTGAGCCGGCTCCTCGAAGTGTCCGACCTGCGGGTGGACTTTCCCACCGACACCGATGCCGTACATGCGGTGCGGGGAGTGAACTTTCACGTCGACTCCGGTGAGGTGGTCGCGCTCGTCGGTGAATCCGGCGCCGGGAAGTCGGCCAGCGCCATGGCCGTCGTCGGGCTGCTGCCCGAATTCGCCGAGGTGTCCGGATCGGTGCGCCTGCGCGGCGAGGAACTCGTCGGCCTGGCCGATCCGGAGATGTCGCGCATTCGGGGCAACGTCATCGGCACGGTGTTCCAGGACCCGATGTCCGCACTCACCCCCGTCTACACCGTCGGCGACCAGATCGCCGAGGCGCTCACCGTCCACAACCGGGAACTCGGCCGGCGCGCGGCCCGGGCCCGCGCGATCGAACTACTCGAGCTGGTCGGTATCGCCCAGCCGGAACGACGGGCGCGCGCTTTCCCGCACGAACTGTCCGGCGGCGAACGCCAGCGCGTGGTGATCGCCATCGCCATCGCCAACGACCCCGACCTGCTGATCTGTGACGAGCCCACCACCGCCCTCGACGTCACGGTGCAGGCCCAGATCCTCGACGTCCTCAAGACCGCCCGCGACGTCACCGGCGCCGGAGTCCTGATCATCACCCACGATCTCGGTGTGGTGGCCGAGTTCGCCGACCGCGCGCTGGTGATGTACGCCGGACGGGCCGTCGAGGACGCCCCGGTGGCCCGGCTGTACGACGGGGCCCGGATGCCGTACACCGTCGGCCTGCTCGGCTCCGTACCGCGGCTGGACGCCCCGCAGGGCACCCGGCTCGTACCGATCCCCGGTGCTCCCCCGTCGCTCACCACCGAGCCGCACAGTTGTCCGTTCGCCCCGCGCTGCCCACTGGCCATCGACGAATGTGAAGCCGCCGAGCCCGAACTCGTCGAGTTGGCGCCCGACCACCATGCTGCGTGCATCCGCACCGAGGAGGTGGCCGGCCGCAGCGCCGCCGAGATCTATCAGGTGCCGGGCACCGCTCCGATCGCATCCGAAACCGGATCCGAGGACACCCCACTGGTGCTGCGGGTGCGCGACCTGTCCAAGACCTACAAACTGACCAAAGGCGTGGTGCTGCGCAGGCAGATCGGCGAGGTGCGCGCCGTCGACAAGGTCAGCTTCGACCTGCATGGCGGTCGCACCCTCGGGATCGTCGGCGAGTCCGGATCCGGCAAATCCACCACCCTGCACCAGATCCTCGATCTGACTGCACCACAATCGGGTTCGATCGAGGTACTCGGCTCCGATGTGGCATCCCTGGACCGGAGGACCCGCCAGGCCCTGCGCACCGACCTGCAGGTGGTGTTCCAGGATCCCGTCGCCTCACTGGATCCGCGACTACCCGTGTCCGACGTGCTGGCGGAGCCGTTGACCGCCAACGGTTTCGACAAGCCACGGATCGATGAACGGGTGGCCGGGCTACTGGAATTGGTGGGCCTGCGGCGCGCCGACGCCAGCCGCTACCCGGCGGAGTTCTCCGGCGGCCAGAAGCAGCGCATCGGCATCGCCCGGGCACTGGCCCTGCAGCCCAAGATCATCGCCCTGGACGAACCGGTGTCCGCGCTCGACGTGTCCATCCAGGCCGGGATCATCAACCTACTGCTCGACCTGCAGGACCGGTTCGGCCTGGCCTACCTGTTCGTGTCGCACGACCTGTCGGTGGTCAAGCATCTCGCCCACGACGTCGCGGTCATGTACAAGGGCGCGGTGGTCGAACAGGGCTCCGGAGAGTCGGTGTTCGCCGACCCGCAGCACGCCTACACCCGCAAGTTGCTGGCCGCGGTGCCGCAACCACGGCCCGCCACTGATTAGGTATTGCCGCGTCCGCGGGTTGCTGCATCTAGCATCGACTGGGTGAACGGGTTCAAGGGGTTCAAACTCCAGCGCTTCGCCATCGTCGCAGCAATCACCACACTCGCCCTGGCCGGGTGTACCGGAGGCGACCGGGAAACCCCGTCGGCCGGCGGCAACGCCGAGGTCGGCACCACCAACGACGTCAACCCACAAGACGTGGCGAACCTGCGCCAAGGCGGCAACCTGCGGCTGGCCCTGACCGAGTTCCCGTCGAACTTCAACCCGCTGCACATCGACGGCAACACCGGCGACGTCGGCTCGCTGACCAAGCCCACCCTGCCCCGCGCGTTCGTCATCGCCGCCGACGGCTCCGCCACGGTGAACACCGACTTCTTCACCAACGTCGAACTGACCGGGACCAACCCTCAGGTGGTGACGTACACGATCAATCCCAAGGCGGTGTGGTCCGACGGCGTCCCGATCACCTGGGAGGACATCAAGTCGCAGACCGAGGCCAACAGCGGGAAGAATCCGGACTTCATCATCGCCGCCCCCAACGGCTTCGAGCGGGTGGCCTCGGTGACCCGCGGGGTCGACGACCGGCAGGCCGTGATGACCTTCGCCAAACCGTACGCGGACTGGAAGGGCATGTTCGCCGGCAACGGACGGCTGCTGCCCAAGAGCATGACCGCGACCCCCGAGGCCTTCAACAAGGCCCAGCTCGGTGGGCCCGGACCATCGGCCGGCCCGTTCATCGTGTCCAACATCGACCGCGGCGCACAGCGGATCACGTTGAGCCGCAACCCGAAATGGTGGGGTGCCCCTCCCCTGCTCGACACCATCACCTTCCTGGTGCTCGATGACGCGGCCCGCATCCCGGCGCTGCAGAACAACACCATCGACGCCACCGGAACCGCGTCACTGGACGAGCTGACCATCGCCCGCAAGACCCCGGGCATCACGATCCGGCGGGCCCCCTCGGCCAGCTGGTACCACTTGACCTTCAACGGTGCGCCCGGCTCGATCCTGGCCGATCCGGGCCTGCGGCGCGCGGTCGCCAAGGGCATCGACCGGCAGGCGCTGGCCAACATCACGCAGCGCGGTCTCACCGACAATCCGGTGCCGCTGAACAACCACATCTTCGTGGCGGGTCAGCAGGGCTATCAGGACAACGCCGCTTCCGTGGCCTTCGACCCCGAGAAAGCCAAGGCCGAACTCGACGCACTGGGCTGGAAAGTGCCGGAGGGACGGCAGTTCCGGGAGAAGGACGGCAAAGAACTGGTGATCCGCAACGTGTTCTACGACGCGGGCAGCACCCGCCAGGTGGCCCAGATCGCGCAGAACATGCTGGGCCAGATCGGGGTGAACCTCCAGCTCGACACGAAGCCCGGCACCGGCTTCTTCACCAACTACATCATCAAGGGCGACTTCGACATCGCCCAGTTCGCCTTCCTCGGCGACGCGTTCCCGCTGAGCTCGCTGACCCAGATCTATGCGCAGGAGGGAGCGAGCAACTTCGGCAAGATCGGCAGCCCGGAGATCGACGCCAAGATCGAACAGACGCTGGAGGAGCTGGATCCGGAAAAGGCGCGCGCGCTGGCCAACGAACTCGATCAGATGTTGTTCGAGGAGGTGTTCAGCCTCCCGCTGTTCCAGTCACCGGGCAACGTCGCGGTGCGCAGCAATCTGGCCAATTTCGGGGCCTTCGGCCTGGCCGACGCGGATTACACCAAGATCGGATTCGTCAAGTAGCCGTGAGCTCAACCCGCCGGTGGGAGCGGCAATGCCGCCTCCACCGCGGTGGCCGCCGCTATCGCCGACACGGTCAGCCGGATGACACCGCGCGCCGGCAGGGCGTCCAGCTCGGTCGCGGTGGCCGAAAGTTGTTCTAGCTCACCGTCATACACCGCGCGGATCACCGCGAAGGCGGCATGCACGCGGGTGTCGAGCACACTGTGCGCGACCGTCGGCATGCGTACCAGTACCGCACCGGGCACCAGCGCCGCGACCCGTTCGGCGACGGCCGGTGGGGTGGTCAGGTCGCGGCCGCCGGATACCACGACCGTGGGCCAGTGGAACTCCGGCAACTCGCGCGTCAGGTCGAACGGCTCCGCCTCGAACGGTTCGTAGAACTTCGCGCTACCGATCAGGTCGGCCATGTCCAGCGCGGGGTCCAGCGGTAGCCCGTCGGGCACTCCGGCGTAGTTCAGTTCGCGGAAGGCGATCCGCCCGACCAGATCGACCTCGTTGCGGTACGGCGCTTTTCGCGCCGACAGCCCGCTCAGCCGGCGAAGCCCCGACCAGACCACGGTCCGGCCGCGCAGCAGCAGGTCGAGCTGGCGGTCCAGCAGTGCGGCGCCGCCGAAGCCGTACAGCAGCCCGGCCAGCTCTCCGCCCTTGGTGGCCAATCTCCCGTCGGCCACCAGCCGGCGAACCTTGGGCGCGAGTTCCACCGTCTCCGGATTGTTGCCCTCCCACAGCAGACCGCGGATGGCGCTGCGAATGGCCTCGATGTCGGCAGTGGACAACAGCGGGGAGTCCAGGACCATGGCCGCCACCCGGTCGGGATGACGCACGCCGAAGCCCGCGGCGATGTAACTCCCGTACGAGGTGCCGTAGACCATCGCCTGGTGCACGCCGGCGTCGTCGAGCACCGCGGCGATGTCGTCGACCACCTGCTCGACGGTGATCGCCGCCGGAGGCAGATCCGCACCCGAGTCGGTGTGCCGCGACATCCCGATTCCCCGGTGCTCGATCATGATCACGTCGAAGCCCGCCGCAGCCGCGCGCCGGCGCAGCGCGCGGTAGGGCTGGACCGACGCGACACCGGGGCCACCGGGTATGAGCACCACGGGATGCGCCGATTTACGCCCGGTCCGCACGTAGAACAGGTCGAACCGTTCGCCGGAGCCCGGACTGACCGGGCGCCGCACGGCGCGCACCCCCGGAAGCGCGGCGAGCTTGTCGTGCACCCGCCTGCGCTTGGCGTTCATCGTCATTGCACCCCATTGTGCCGCGCACCGCGCTGGTCAGATCAGGTAGATCGTGAAGATCGCCCCGAACAGCACCGCGAGCCAGCCGTCGGTAGCGAGTTTGAGCCACCGCGGGGCGGTCCGGACCTCCATGAACTGACGGATGATCAAGCGGGACTTGATCAGTGTCAGCGCCAGCACCAGCGCGGTGATCGGCACGCTGGCCCGAAGGGTGTCCGAGTACTGCGCCGGGGCCAACCACCACGAGCCGACGGTGATGGCGACCAGTACCAGCCACGTCTGGGTCACAGCCTTGTCGGTCATCGTCACCTCACCACGTAGAGCAGGCCGAAGATGATCACCCAGAGCAGGTCGACCATGTGCCAGTACACCGCGCTCGCCTCCACCACCGATCCGCGACGCCGCGACGGATTGCGCAACTCCCGCACGATCACGCCCAATACGATGAGCCCGATCAGCACGTGGATCAGATGCACGCCCGTCAGCACGTAGTAGAACGAGTAGAACATCTCCGAGTTGGTGTGCCCGTTCCGGATCTTGACCACCCACTCATAGCCCTTGCAGGCCATGAACATCAGACCGCCGATACCGCCGGCGTAGGTGAGTTTGACGGCCGTTTCGTGACGGCCGGCACGGGAGGCCAGCACCGCGCGGGCCACCAGCCAGGAGCTGGTCAGCAGGATCACGGTGTTGACGACGCCGATCGTGATGTCGAGATGCTGCTGGGCACGCAGGAATTCATCCGGATACATGGTCCGGTAGATCATGAAGACGATGAAGTAGCCACCGAAGATGACCAGATCGCCCAGCACCATCACCCACATGTGGCCGTCGCCGGGCAAGTGTTCCGACGGCGCCTGCGGTCGTGAATCAGTTTGCGTCACTGGATATTTCCTGACGATTGAGGGCCTGCCGGAGCAGCACGATCAGGGCCGACAACCAGACCGAGAACACCACCACGGCCCACCAGAATGCGATCGACCCGTTCCAGGCGAACGGCCCGGACTGGAACAGGAACATCTGGGTGGCGATCACCTCGGTGATGATCTGCCAGATGGTCACGTACGCGAACCACGCCGGGAAGATCTCGTTCTTGTCGTAGAGAATCGCGATGGCAAATACCAGGTACGCCGCCGTGAAGCAGCCCAAAGAGCCGTTGTAGGACAGCATTCCGAGGTCATAGAGCAGGCTGATCAGCTCGGGGTCTCGGTCGGGCCGAAACGCGGCGGTCAGAAAGCACACCGACACCAGCAGGAAGCCGGGAAGCGCGCCGACACCCATGCCGCCGATGTAGCCATAGGCGAACACCGAGCCCACCGACATGCGCTTGATCTGGTAGGCGACGAGACCATTGGTCATGGCCGCGCCGCCGAGCAGGATCAGCAGCAGACAGAAGCCGATCTTGATGGTCAAACCATGCTCGACGAAGAACGCCACCTTGTCGGCCGCGGTGACATCGGGGCGCGGCGGCGGTGTCACCCGGGTCAGGATGCAGATGATGACGCCGAAGACGCCGTACCAGAGCGGGAAGAACCAGGTCATCAGCCGCACGTCGGGCTTGCCCGGCGGCGCCTCGGTCAGTAGCGTCACCGGCCCTCCAGGGCGATGACGCCGTCCTGCACGGCCTGGCGGAGCACCGCGCGGCGCAGCACGAAGAACATCACGATGACAAAGACCGCGAAGGCGCCGTTGCGTAACCAGAAGGACAGCAAGCCGTCCCACGCCATCGGTCCGGTCTGGAACACCGCCGCACCGGCGGCCGGAATCATCGCAATGGCGGTTGCCAGCGAGTAGTGCCCCACCCATCGCGGAAACACCGGATCGGGCCCGTTGTCGAAGTACACCGCCACCGCGAGCAGGACGAACTGCGACACCACCATGCCGACCGGCGCGATGAACACGATCCAGGCCAGATCATTGAGCAGCATGATCAATTCCGGGTTGCGGTCCGGGCGGAACGCGGCCACCAGGAAAAAGACGTTGGACAGCGCGAAGATGGTGGCGCCGCTGACCACCGCGGTGAGGTAGCAGTAGGCGAACACCTCGGTCTGGCCCTTCATTCGCTTCATCTGGACGACGATCACCATGAAGAACGGCAGGATCAGGATTCCGCAGAGGTTGAAGGTCACCTGGCTGAACCGGATCCACGCAGTGTGGTCGGCGTAGAACTCGGAGACCTGCTGAGCGTTCCAGGTCGGCGACATCGGCGGCCAGAAGCCGGGGAACGCCAGCATGGCCAACAGTAGGACGACGCCCACGGCCGGCCCGGTCCACAGGCTCACCCACTGGGCCTTGACATTGCCGGCTTTCGGCAGGTCTTGGACCTGCTCAAGGATCTGCACACCAACCTCCAAAACTGACTCGAGTCAGAAGCTCTACACCGAAACCGTAATGGCAGGAGCCTGATTATGAAAGAGCCATACTGAGTACAGTCAGTTGTTAATGTCGTAACATCGAGCCGTGCTCAAGACCACTGCCCGCAGCCGCAAGGGTCTCCAGACGCGAGAGCGGCTCCTGGGCGCGGCGATCTCCGAGTTCAAGCGCGACGGAATGGCGGCGGCCGATACGGCCGCGATCGCGTCCGCGGCGGGCGTCGCCCACGGCACCTTCTTCTTCCACTTCCCCACCAAGGAACACGTCCTGCTGGAATTGGAGCAACGCGAGCAACAGCGGATGGCCGGCGATTTGGCCCGGTTCTTCTCCGAGCCGCACGATGTGCGCGCCACCCTGGCCGAATCGGTGCGGGTGCTTGAGAAACTGGAACGCCGCCTGGGCAGGCCATTGTTCAAAGACTTTCTGGCCCTGCACTTTTCCAGTACCCGGCCGCCGACGGAGGAATGGACGCACCATCCCGCGCTGGTCGCGCTGGTCGAGGAACTGCAACGCGCCAGGGACACCGGCGAGATCCCGGACGAGGTGGACGTCATGTACAACGGAGCGTCGTTCTTCGCCGGGCTCTACGCGCTGCTGATCACCATCCCCGACGCACCCGAGGTGCGGGCGCCGGTGATCGCCGAGTACCTGACCACCTATCTGTACGGCATGCGGGTGCTGCGTTAGGTTCGGGCTGATCCAAACACGTGCTCCCGATGGCCGGCCCGGATACAACGGTGCCATGACCACCGTCGAGAACGTGACCCGTGTCCTGCCCGGTACACCGGAATGGGATGACCTGCTGGCTTCGATCGCCTCAGGCGCCAAGGACCGCGACCTGAACGATGAGAACCCCTTCGATCAGGTCGCTGCGCTCAAGCGGGCCGGCTTCGGCACGCTGCGGCTTCCGGAATCCCTCGGCGGGTCGGGATTCACCGTGCCACAGCTGTTCTCGGCGGTGATCGACGTCGCCAGGGCCGATCCGATCGTGGCGCACATCTTCCGGACCCACTTCTGGTTCACCGAGGAACGGTTGCGCAACGCCGAGGATCCGGTGTCCAAGCATTGGCTCGGAAAGATCGCCGAGGGCAAGATCTTCGGTAATGCGTTCAGCGAGAAGGGATCCCTGGCCGTGGGCAGCCTGGTGTTCAACACCCGGTTGCTGGCCGACCCGGCGAACCCGGGTGCCTTCCGGCTCACCGGCGAGAAGTACTACAGCACCGGCACCCTGTTCTCGGACTACCTCACCGTGACCGCCACCACCGATCACGACTCGGTGGCGAACGTGCTGGTACCCGCCGACCGCGACGGCGTGCGCCTCGTGGACGACTGGGACGGCTTCGGCCAGCGGCGCACCGGGACCGGCACCACGACGTTCACCGATGTCGCGGTCGCCGCCGACGAGATCCTCACCGACACACCGTATGACGCCGAACCGGTGCCGACCGTGCAGTACGCCTCGCTGCAGTTGTTCATCCATGCGGTGGTGGCCGGCATCCTGGCCAATGTGGTCGACGACGGCGTGGCGCTGCTGCGCTCCCGCGAGCGCAACTTCAGCCACGCCGTCACCGAGCGGCCCACCGACGATCCCCTGCTACAGCGCCAGCTCGGCGTCCTGGCCAGCACGGCCTATGTGGCGCGGGCAGCGGTGTTGGACGCGGCCGCGGCGATCGGCGAGGCCACCGACTCCGCCGTCGACGGCGTGCCCGACACCAAGTTGGCAGGGGAAGCCCAGCTGAAGGTCGCCAAGGTCAAGGTCCACCTCGACGACGTCGCGCCCGAGGCCGCCACCCGGCTGCTGGAACTTGGCGGCGCCAGCGCGGCCAGCCGGCAGCGCAATCTCGACCGGCACTGGCGCAACATCCGCACCATCACCCTGCACAACCCGGTGGCCTACAAGGCCAGGGTGATCGGACAGAACCTGTTGCACGGCACGCCCGTTCCGGCCAACGCCTACTTCTGATCCCGAGTCATGACGACGCCCACGGCCCTAGCCATCGGGCAGCGTCAGCCCACGATCAGCTCCGCCGCCTTCTCACCGATCAGCACGCTGGGCGCGTGGGTGTGGCCACGGATGAGTGTCGGCATCACCGACGCATCAGCGACCCGCAACGCCTCGATGCCCCGCACTCGCAGCTGCGGGTCGACCACGCTGTCGTCGGCGCTGCCCATCCGGCAGGTGCCGACCGGGTGATACAGCGTGTGCGACACCGAATTCAGTGCCCGCGTGAGTGTTTCGTCATCCAGCGTGGTCGCGTCCACCGGCCGGGCCACTTTGCCGACCACATCTCTGAGCGCGGGAGCCTTGGCGATCTCGGCACTCATCTTCAGGCCGGCCATCAGCGCGGTGCGGTCGGCCTCGTCGCTGAGATAGCGCGGGTCGATGACGGGTTTGTCCATCGGATCGGCCGAGCGCAACGTGACGGTGCCGGTGCTGCGCGGCTTGAGCAGGATCGGGCCCATCACGATGGCGTGCCCGTACGGGTCCCCTATGCCCTCGTCGAAGAACGGGGCCGGCGCGAAGATCAGTTCCAGGTCAGGCAGATCCAAGTCGGGCCTGCTGCGGACGAACCCGTACGCCTCGCCGACGTTCGAGGTCAGCATGCCCCGTCGCCGGGTCAGATAGTTGACGAGTTCGAGCGGTTTCTCGGCGGCGAACAGGCTGTCGTTCCGCACCTCGAAACCCAGCGGAACCACCAGGTGGTCGAGGAGATTGGCGCCGACACCCGGTGCGTGCCGGATCACCTCGATCCCGTGGGAGGCCAGCTGGTCCCGGTCACCGATGCCGGACAGCATCAGCAGCTGCGGGGAGTTGATCGCTCCCCCGCACAGGATGACCTCGCGGCGGGCCGTCACCACATCTCGGACCCCGCCCTTGTCGTATTCGACCCCGATGGCTCGGTTACCGGCGAACATGATGCGGGTGACGGTGGCCTCGGTCACCAGCGTGAGGTTTCGGCGCCGCAGCGCGGGCTTGAGGTAGGCGTCTGCGGTGCTCCACCGGGCGCCACGACGCTGGGTCACCCGGGTTTCGCGAAAGCCGTCGTGCCCGCACTCCTTGGCGGCGGCCAACCACGCCGCCGTCGAACTGCGCGGGCTGCGCTGCGGCTCGATGACCAGCGGCCCGGCCTCGATGCGCTTCAGGTACTTTTCGAGGCCGGCGTAGTTCCAGTCCTCGCCGGCATGATCGCCCCACTCGTCGTAATCGGCCGGGAAGCCCGGCACCCACATCATCGCGTTCATCGACGATGAACCGCCGAGGGTCTTGCCACGCGGCCAATAGATCCGGCGCCCATCGAGTTCGGGTTGCGGCTCGGTCAGGTAGTCCCAGTCGACCTCACTGCGGAACAACTTCGAGAAGGCCGCCGGGATATGGATGAACTTGTTTCGGTCGCGCGGCCCAGCCTCCAGCGCCAGGACCGACACGTCCGGTCGGTCACTCAGCCGCTTCGCCACGACGGCTCCGGCCGAACCGGTCCCCACCACGATGTAGTCAGCCTCCACGTGGCGGAGTGTATGCGGCGTGACGGGCTAAATGGCCAATTCGATGTGGTGCGCACCGCCCACCGCGGCGTATCGCTCCGGACTGCAGGTCAGCACGATGACCTGCCCGTCCCCGCCGACCGCGTCGAACACCGCGCCCATCTTGGTCAACCGGTCCGGATCGGTGAACCCGAGCGCATCGTCGATGATGACGGGCACGCTGTCCTCCTTGGCCACCATGGTGGCGCCGGCCAGCCGCGCCACGATGGCCAACTGCTCCTTGGCTCCGCCGGACAGCGACTCATAGGGCACCGTCCGCCCGGACAGCGTGCGGCTGCGGATGTTCAGGTCGCTGTCGACGGCGACCTCGAAGTCCTCGCCGAACACCAGCCGGCCCAGCCGCTGCACCTCGAGCCGGAACGGATCGGCGTACCGCTGCCGGGTGGCGTCCCGGTGGCGCGCCATCACCGATCGCAGCGTCTCGGCCGCACGAGCCCGGCGGTGTACCCGCAGATACTCGGCGTGAGCATGTTCGCGTTCGGTCTCGGCGGCGTCCAGCAGGCCCTTACGTCCCTGCGTGCCGTACACCTTGAGCCGCGCGGCCACCTCGCGCAGCTCCTCGACCGCCGCGTCGTGACGGGCGCCCAGCAACTCACTGCGGCGCGTCGCCTCGTCCAGCGCGGCTTGCACCGAATCCGGTTGGGTGGCTGACAATTCGGTGCGCAGAGCCGTCACCCGGGCCGCAGTGGCGGCGGCGTCCTCGTCGGCGGCTTGGGCCTTGACGGCCAGATCGTCGTCCCCGACCTGCGCGCGCTGCACCTCGAGCCGACCACTGGCCACTGTCAACTCGGCCTGCGCCGTGGTGAGTTTGTCGCGCAGCACACTCAGGCGGGTGGACTTCTCCGAAAGCCGCTGTGCCGCCGCGGCGATCACCTTCCGGCTGGTTTCACTGTCGGCGACGGCCTGGCGATGTGCAGCCACCGCGGCATCAAGTTCGGTGCGGGCAGTGGCGATGTCCGCGGGGCCGGTCAGCTCGAACAGCCCCGTCTCATCGGGCTGACCGTCCCGCAGCTGCGCGAGGCGTGAGCGCAGATCCGTCAGCTGGTCCTCGCCCGTCAGCGCATCGACCGTGGCACGCAACCGATCTCGGTTTGCCAGCAGGTCCCTACGGCGCGCTTCCAGGGCCCGTGCCGCCTCCACCCCGTCGACGCCGGCTGCGGCCAGCGCGGCCGTGAGCGTGGTCTGCGCCTCGTCGAGGCGGGCCCGGGTCTGCGCGGCGGGCGTTCCCGGCACCACGCGCACGGTGAGCACGCCGGGCACGTCGATCTCGGTGTCAGCGGTGGTGTTGACCGTCCATGGCAGGCCGGCGCCCAGGGCGACCTCGGCGTCGTCGACTCGGACATCGAGGTTCGCGGTCGCGACGAGTTCGATTCGCGCCGAGGCAAGTTCGGCCTGCCCCGTGGCACGTTCCACCGCCGCCGCAGCGGCCTCGATGGCCCGCAGCCCGGCATCGTCGAGGGTGATCTCGGCGAGTTCGGGATCGACCCGGTCGAGCTCGCGCATTGCGGCGTCGATCTTGCTCAGCCGGGTCGCCAGCCGGTCTGCCTCGTCCCGGTCGGTCATCCGGGTCAGGGTGGCACGGGCCGCGTCCACCTGGACGGCGTGCGTTTCCGCGGTGACCCGGGCCTGTTCGGCGGCCTCCTCGGCGGCCTCCTGAACCGCACGCGCCGTGGTGGTTTCCTCGTCGGCCACGCCCAGTGCCGCGTGCAGTTCGGTGATGGTGGTGGCCCGTTCGTCGAGCTCGGCGCGCAACCGTCGACGTTCGGTGAGCGCGGCCGCCGAGGCCGACTGAGCAACTCTGGCCGCCTCGGCCACCACCTCGGCCTCTCTGAGCCGGTTGACCAGTGCGGCCACGGCCTCGGCAGCCGTGCGGGCCGCGACCAGAGCCGCCTGGGCCTGTTCGCGTTGGCCGGCCAGACCGGTGACCTCGACGCTGAGTTCGGTGTGCCGGCGCACCGCGTCATCGACCTCGGCGACCGCGGCGGCACACCGCGCCACGTCGTCGTCGGCGGCCGCGAGCCGCTTGGTCACCGCGGCCCATTCGCCCGTCGGCCGGCCGGTGGCGGTGAAGTAGCGCAGGTATTCGGCGTCGATCCGCTCGACCAGCAGCGGTTCATCCCCCGACAGCGCGACGGCCTCACCGGCCGCCACGTCCAGCGCGCGGGCCAGCGCGTCCGAGCCCGACAGGTCGACCGGTGCGGTCGAGCTCGCCTGCAGCACCCGCTGGGCCTGCCACAGGCTGGTGTCCACCGTCTCGGTGAGCATGGCCAGTACCCGCTCGTGCGCCTCGTCGCCGCTGAGCTGTTCCCGGACCGGGGCCAGCACCGTCAACTGCGTCTCGGCGCGCTTGTGAAACCGCTTGCGATACACGAACCGGTAAGGGCCGGTGGAGATTTCGGCCGTCACCTCGGCACCGACATCGGCGTGGGTGGGCTTGACCTGCTTGACTTCCTTCTTGCCCGAGCGGTCCTTGGCCTCCAGCAGCAGATCCAGCGCCTCGATCATCGAGGACTTGCCGATCTCGTTGGCCCCGCTGACCACCACCACACCGTGATCGGGGAACTCGATCTCGCGGTGGGTGATGCCGCGGTAGTTGGTCAGGACCAGGCGGTGCAGTTTCATGCCGCACCCCGCCGGTCCACCAACCGGAGCAGCAGCCCGAGCGCGGCGCGCGCATCTTCGGCCCCGGCGCCCTCGGTACGTGCCGTCGCCACCAGCTCATCGACGGCGGCCGCCGCGAACCCGCCGATACCCAGATCGTCGAACTCGCCGTCGGCGGGCAGCACCGCGATCTCGGTATGCCGCTCCCAGAGGGTCAGCGCCGCGAACAGCCGGGCGTACTTGTCCAGGCACGCGTCCAGCGTCGCCTTGTCCGTCACGGTCAGGGAACCCGTCAGCGCCAGGCGCACCACGGTGCGTTCCTTGTCGGCCAGCAGATCGAGGTTGAGATCCAGATCGGCCACGTCCCGGTCGGTGTCCACCTCACGGCGCAAGGTGACGAACCGCCACCGGCCCACTCGCCGCGAATCAACCTGGACCGCGCGATGGGGATCGGTCTCGTCGACCTCGACAACGAGCACGTGACCCGGGTCGGATTCGATGTCGTCGTAGTTGGTCACCTCGGGCGAACCCGAGTACCACACCCGACCGGTGGACCCGACCTCGGTACGAGAATGTTTGTCCCCCAAGGCCACATAGTGAACGGCCCCGCGGGCCAGGGCATCCTCGACCGCCGACAGCCGGATCAGTGAAGGCTTGTCCTTGTCCGGATCGAGGATGTCGACCCCGCCGTGGCCCACCACGATCCGGGTGACCCCGTCGGACGGAAGCTCGGCGAGCACATCGCCCAGCAGGTCGGAGGTCGGCGCCTTCGATCGCCACGGTGCGGCCACGATCTCCAATCCGGGCCGCACCTCGTGGACCCCGGCACGGTCCAGGACCACGACGTTGTCCGGGCATTCCGCGATGAACAGGGCACTCGTGTAGACGGATGCGGCATCCAGCGGGTCATGGTTGCCCGGCAGCAGATACACCGGCACTCCGATGGCACGCATGGCCTCCAGCGACAAGCTGACATCGCGCGGGGCCAGCTGGTTGTGCTCGAACACGTCGCCCGAGACCACCACGAACTCCGCACCCGAGTCCGCGGCCACCTGGCCGAGGGCGGCCACCGCCTCCCGGCGCGACGCCGAGTACCTGGGCTGCGCTTCGCCGTCACCGGCACTGAGGAAGTGACGGGTCATGCCGAGCTGCCAGTCGGCTGTGTGTAGAAAACGCATCGGCTCCGTCCCTCCTCATCGGCTCTGTTTGCCAGGCACCGCGAGTGTAGGACTGGGGGCCGACAAGTCCGGTGAGGCGCGGCGGGCTACCCGCCACCCAGCGGTCATCGCGCGCTCGACGACCAGCCGAACCGCGCTCGGTCACCGCACCTCAACGCGATGGGCGTAGTCGCGATAGTGCGGCAAATCCATTGGTGCACCCGACGTTTCGAAGAACCTGAATCGCCACCGGCAGCGCGGCAACCGCCTTACCCGTGTGCATCCAGCCTGAACAGGTTCAACTTGTAGGTCTTCACGATCGAGGGCGCCAACCGGGCCATCAAGCGCAAACCGTAGCGGTAACGTGCCGGCCAGGTCTTGCCCACCTCGGGTTGGGGCTGGGCGAACGTGCGCGATTCGACCAGCCGCAGCCCCCACTCCTCCAGGCGGCGGGGATTCTCGCAAACCCATTGCATGCGAGCGGAAACCGACTTCATCGCACCGTTTCGGTCTTGATTGTTCATCATCGCGGCGCCACCGGTGTCGAAGGCGAGCAGCGAGCCGTCGAAGCGCGAGGCCAGTTGGCGCACGACGGTGCGGACCTGATCCTCGGACAGGTAGAGCAGAACGGCCTCACTGACGAAGAAGTACGGGCCCGGCGCGGCGGCGACCGTCTCGAACCAGTCGGTTTCCAGCACCGAGCCCGCCACCATGGTGCACCGACCCTGTTGTTCGAAGAAGCGCCGCCGCAGTGCGATCGAGTCGGGCAGATCCAGGTCGAACCAGCGCACCTGCCCGTTGTCGAGCCGGTCGAATCGGGTGTTCAACCCGGTTCCCAGTTCGACGACCGTCCCGGCCGGGTTCTCGGCGAGAAACCGCCGCACCCAGCCGTCGAAGATCGCGGTGCGGAGCACCGATCCGGGCAACGACGGACCCTTGAATCGGGTGAAGTCGTAGTCGATGTCGCCGACCAACTGCACCGCACGCCGATCGCCCAGCACCGGACGGCGGGACTCGGCGTCGAGTGCCCGTCCGTACAGCGGGATCAGCAGGGTCTCTTGCACTGCGCCGAGTTCAGGTTCGACGTTGTTCACGGTTGGGTGCCCTCCGGTTGGTGATAACGCTGTACGCTTTACTAAGGTAAACCTAATCAGCCCTGTTGTCAGGGCCACCCGGAGCACATAGGGAGACATGACACCGCTCACCGCGATCCGCCGCAGCCGCCGCATGGAGGGCCCACTGACGCAGGCCACCATCGTCGAGGCGGCGATGGCCATCGCGCGTACCGAAGGCATCGAAGCCCTGACCATGCGCCGGCTGGCCGCGGACCTGCGCACCGCCCCGATGTCGGTGTACCGCCATATCGCGGATCGCCAGGAGATCCTGGTCGCGATGCTCGACGCGGTCGCCGCGGGCATCGTGCTACCGCCGGTGGCCGGCGAGGCAGATGCCGAGATCATCGGAGTGTTCACGGCGATACACGATGCGTTGCGCGCCGATGTCTGGGCCGTCGACCTGATCGTCGTCAACAAGCTCGCCAGTGCTCAGATCCTGCCCGCGATCGAGCGCATCTACGTGGCGATGCAGTCCGCCGGCCTGTCGGCGGCCGACACCGCGGCGGGTTACGCCTTGCTGTGGCAGTACACCGTGGGAGAACTGCTCGACACCGCGCGGAGTCAAGCCGACGAATACCGAAAGCAGATGGTGCGGAACTCGGACCGTCGGAGATTTCCCGTCCTGCACGACGTACTCACCGGGGCACCCGATGCCGAATCCGAAACCCGTTATGTCGCGAATCTCCGCCGAATCGTCGACGGAATCCTGATCTGAAGTAGGTGGCGCTCGATGGCTGGAGAAACTGGGACCGAGACGCATGACCGGCGCGTCAAACTCGGTGTCCTGCTGAACATGGGCGCCGGCCTGGGCACGGGGCCCGGCGAGGTATTCGACTTCACCGTCGAGCAGGCCACGGCCGCGGAGCAACTCGGCTACGACGAACTGTGGGTCACGGAGCACCATTTCATCCGCTTCGGGATCAACCCCAGCGCGGTGACCACCGCGGCGTTCCTTCTCGGTCGCACCTCGCGCATCAGCGTCGGCACCGCGGTCGCCCTCTCGCCGCTGTACCACCCCGTCGACCTCGCCGAGCGGACCGCGCTGCTCGACCAGTTGAGTCACGGCAGGTTCGTCCTCGGCCTCGGCCGCGGCGGGTACCGGCGCGACTTCGACGTACTCGACATCGATTACGCGCGGTGGGACGGCGAGCCGATGACCGGCGCGCAACGGATTCTCGACCTGTGGGCCTCCACCGACAGCGTCGAGATCCAGCCACCGGCACGCACCCGCCCGCACCCCGAACTACTGCTCGCCACCTCAAGTCCCGCCGGTGTCGATTTCGCCGCCCGCAATGGTCTTGCGCTGCAACATTATTTCGCCGTGCCGGCAGAGCAGCGCGTGCGGCTCGAAGCGCGTTACGCCGAACTCCTCGGCGACGGCCGGCCGGCGCCCGACCATCTGCACACCCTGATCGTCGTCGTGGACGACGGCCCAGACGTGCGGGAGCGGCTGGAGGCATCGCTGCGCACATCGTTCCGCGACGGCGATCACCCGCACGTGCCGCAGGCGGGCGACCGGCACATCGGACCCGACGGAAAGCCGGTCGACAGGGACGCGATGGCGACGTCCGTCGCCAACCTCGCGATCGTCGGGGGCCCGAACCAGGTCGCCGACGAACTCGGGCGGTTCATGGAGACCACCGGAGCCACCCGAATCGCCGTCTACCACGAGGCCATCGGAGATCCGGCCACCACGATGAAGTCCTTGCAGGATTTTGCGATCCTCGTCGCGCCGCAGATCGGCGCAGCAGCGCCGATCGAATCATCGGGTTCCCGTACGGTGAGACGGTGAGCGACTCCCACCGCACCCTGCTGCTGATGCGCCACGCCAAGTCGGACTATCCCGACGGGGTGGCCGACCATGAGCGCCCGCTGGCCGCCCGTGGCATCCGGGAGGCCGCGCTGGCCGGCGACTGGATCCGGGCGAACTACTCCCCGGTGGACGCGGTGTTGTGTTCGACGGCCACGCGGACCCGCCAGACCTTGGAGCGCACCGGCATCGAGGCACCCGTGCAGTACGCCGAGCGCATCTACGACGCCAGGCCGGGCACCGTCATCGACGAGATCAACGGCGTGTCGTCACATTTCGCCGCCGACCCGTCCACGGTGTTGCTGATCGGCCACGAACCGGCCATGTCCGCGGTCGCTCTCGGCCTGGCCGACGGCTCCAACCGGACTGCGGCGGAAAGCATCTCGCTGAAGTTCCCGACCTCGGCGATCGCTGTCCTACGCACCAGCGGCTCCTGGGACCAGCTCGCGCTGGGCGGCGCGGCGCTGGTGCGCTTCCACATACCCCGCTAGGAGTTCGTGGCCAGCGTGAGCTCCATCAGCTTGGTGGCCATCGGGCAGGCATCGATCCCCGGGCCCTGCGGATTGACCCACCAGCCGACCACACCGGCCGCGTCGCTGGCCACACCGCACGCGCCGTTGAGACCCTGGGGCCTCATGATGATCGAATCCACACCGGCGATCCGGCGGGTCTCGATCGCGTACTGCAGCTTCTCGGCGGTCTGACGCTCGTTGTCCAGGCTGCCCTGCTCGTACCAGAACCGGGTGATGTCGACCAGGCCGGCCGGGTTGGCCGCCTGCCAGCGGCACACCGCGCCGACGAACGTGCTCTGGATGTCCAGCGGATCGGCACCGACCGTCTCGGCCAGGATGTCCTCGGTCAGGACATCGCATTCCTTGAGCAGATTCGGGTAGGTCTTCTCGGAATTGTTGTTGCTGGGACCGCCACCGGAACCCGCCTTGGCCGCGGTGCCGTCCACCGTCTTGGTGCAACCCGTCAGCCCGGCGAACACCGCCAGCACGGCGACCAGCCCGGCGGCCCCGCGTCGCATCTTCACCGCGGCGCTCATTTGGCATTCACAATCGATTGGCGGGTCAGCTCCTTGGCGACCTCGCACGGATCCGGATAGGGCTTCTGGTCGAAGCTCACCGACCACTCGATGAAGTCGTCGTCGAACTGGATGCCGATCTCGCACAGGTTCACGTCGCCGGCCTTGAGCGGGTTCTCCCCGATCGCGATGAAGCCGCTCTCGCCTTCGATGGTGATGTCCTCGACGCTGGTCCGCGACAGCTCCTCGGTCTTGCGTTCCCGGCCGATCGGGCTGCCCCGGAACCAGGTGAACGAGAAGTGCGGGCCAAGGATGCTGCCGCCCTGCAACCACTGGCAACCCGACGAGTTGGTCGCGGTGTTGACCAGCCCCTGCACCTGGGTCAACTCCGTCACCGTCTGATCGCTGACACCGCCGCACTGCGGAAAGTGTGGACCGTGCGTGCCGGTACCGTCGGCGCTCGGAGTCTCGGTCTGGGGAACCTCCGGGGACGCGGGCTCGTCGGACGAGCAGCCGGCGAACACCGGAACCATTGCCGCAGCCAATACCGCCAGGGCCTTGGCATGGGCGAAGCGTGGCTTGGTGGCCGTACGGACAGTCACGCCATGCACTGTAGCCGCAGCGCCGAACCCCAACCACCGACAGGCCGATTGACCTGGACTTTCATCAACCCGGACACAGCGGCAGCGGAACACGAACCGCACCGGGCGGTGTGCGAGAGTAGCCAGATGCTCTGGGCGCTGCTGCGACAGTATGTGCGGCCGTACCGGCGGCTGCTCGCGGTCGTCGCGGCGCTGCAGGTGATCAGCACCCTGGCCTCGCTGTACCTGCCGACGGTCAACGCGGCCATCATCGACGACGGGGTGGCCAAGGGCGACACCAATCGCATCGTCGAACTGGGCGCGGTGATGCTGGCCGTCACCGGTCTGCAGGTGTTGTGCGCCATCGGCGCGGTGTTCTTCGGCTCGCGTGCGGCCATGAGCTTCGGCCGGGACCTGCGCTCGGCGATCTTCCACCACGTCACCACGTTCTCGGCGGAGGAGACCGCCCGGTTCGGCGCCCCCTCGCTGCTGACCCGGACCACCAACGACGTCGGCCAGATCCAGCAGCTGCTGCAGATGACCGCCACCATCCTGATCACCGCCCCGATCATGTCGGTCGGCGGCATCCTGATGGCGCTGCATCAGGATGCCGGGCTGTCGTGGCTGCTGTTGGTCAGCGTGCCGGTGCTGGCGCTGACCAACTTCTGGATCATCAGGCACCTGATGCCGATCTTCCGTCGCATGCAGCGACTGATCGACGGGCTCAACCGGGTGATGCGCGATCAGCTGTCCGGCATCCGCGTGATCCGGGCGTTCGCCCGCGAACCCGTCGAACGACGGCGGTTCGCCGAGGCCAGCGAGGCCGTGTCGGCCACCGCGCTGGAAGCCGGGCAGTGGCAGGCGCTCATGCTGCCCGCGACCACCCTGGTGATCAACGTCTCCAGCGTCGCGCTGATCTGGTTCGGCGGGCTGCGCATCGACACGGGGCACATGCAGGTGGGCTCGCTGATCGCGTTCCTCGCGTACTTCATGCAGATCCTGATGGCCGTGCTGATGGCCACCGTCCTGGCGGTGATGTTCCCGCGGGCTTCGGTGTGCGCCGAGCGCATCACCGGCGTCCTGGAGACCCGGCCGCAGATCACAAGTCCGGCCGATCCGGTCCGGCCGCCGGCCCTGCGCGGCGAGATCGTGTTCGACGACGCGTCATTCAGTTACCCGGGTGCCGATCGCCCGGTGCTGCAGGAGGTCTCGCTGCGCGCCGCGCGCGGCACGACCACGGCGGTGGTGGGGTCCACCGGCTCGGGGAAGTCGACCCTGCTTGCCTTGATCTGCCGGTTCTACGACGTCATCGCGGGCTCGGTGCGCGTCGACGGCGTCGACGTCCGCGATCTCGATCTCGAACAGCTGTGGTCGGCGATCGGTCTGGTGCCCCAACGCGGGTACCTGTTCTCCGGGACCGTCGCCGAGAACCTGAGCTACGGTGCCGCACCGGGACAGGAACTGACGGACGAACAGATGTGGGAGGCCCTGCGGATCGCGGCCGCCGACGACTTCGTCGCAGCACACCCCGACGGGCTGAACCGGCCGGTGGCCCAGGGCGGCATCAACTTCTCCGGTGGTCAGCGGCAGCGGCTCGCGATCGCCCGCGCGGTGATCCGCAGACCCGCGATCTACCTGTTCGACGACGCCTTCTCGGCCCTGGACGTGCACACCGATGCCCGGGTGCGCGCCGCGCTGCGCGAGGTGTCGGCCGATGCCACCGTCGTCATCGTGGCGCAACGGATCTCGACGGTGATCGAGGCCGACCAGGTGGTCGTCGTGGAGGACGGCCGCATCGTCGGCATCGGCACCCACGAAACGCTGCTCGCCGAGTGCCCCACCTACGCCGAGTTCGCCGCATCGCAGGCCGTCACCGCGGGGGGCCCGCGATGACCGGAGCCGTGTTGCGCCGCAGCGGAACCCCCGCCGCGCCGGTCGAGCGCACCCGCGACTTCCGCGGCTCGGCACTGCGCCTGCTCAAACGCCTGGTGCCACAGCGCGGCCTGGCGATCTCGGTGGTGCTGCTCGGCGTGGCCGGCATCGCGATCGGGGTGATCGGCCCGCGGATCCTCGGTCACGCCACCGATTTGCTGTTCAACGGGGTCATCGGGCGTGAGCTGCCCGCCGGCGTGTCCAAGGAGCAGGCCGTCGAGGCGGCGCGCGCCCGCGGGGACACCACGTTCGCCGATCTGCTGTCCGGGATGAACATCGTCCCCGGCCAGGGCGTCGACTTCGCGGCGGTGGCCCGCACCCTGGCCCTGGCCCTGGGCCTGTATCTGCTCGCCGCGGTGCTGGTCTGGTTGCAGGCGCGGCTGCTCAACGTCACGGTGCAACGCACCATGGTGGCGCTGCGCGCCGAGGTCGAGGAGAAGGTGCACCGGCTTCCGTTGTCCTACTTCGACTCCCGCCAGCGCGGCGAGGTGCTCAGCCGGGTCACCAACGACGTCGACAACATCCAGGGCTCGGTGTCGATGACCATCAGCCAACTGCTGACCTCGGTGCTGACGGTCTTCGCCGTGCTGGCGATGATGCTGACCATCTCCCCGCTGCTCGCACTGCTGACCGTGATCACCGTGCCCCTGTCGCTGTGGGTGATCCGCTGGATCACCCGTCGCTCCCAGCCGTTGTTCGTCGCGCAGTGGCGCAACACCGGACGGCTGTCCGCCCACATCGAGGAGACCTACAGCGGTTTCACGATCGTCAAGACGTTCGGCCACCGCGAGGCGGCGCAACAGCGTTTCGACGAGCTCAACGACGAGGTCTACCGATCGAGCATCGGCGCCCAGTTCTTCTCGGGCCTGGTCGGTCCGTCGACGATGTTCATCGGCAATCTCAGCTACGTGGCCGTCGCGGTGGTGGGTGGCCTGCAGGTGGCCACCGGGCAGATCACGCTGGGCAGCATCCAGGCGTTCATCCAATACGTGCGGCAGTTCAACCAACCGCTGGGCCAGGTGGCCGGCATGTACAACACGCTGCAGTCCGGGATCGCCAGCGCCGAACGGGTTTTCGAGCTGCTCGACGCCGACGAACAATCCCCGGAACCGGCCACCGCACTGCAGAACCGGACCGGCCGCGTCGAGTTCGAGCGGGTGAACTTCAGCTACGTGCCGGGCACCCCGGTGATCGAGGACCTGTCCCTGCTGGCCGAACCGGGCAGCACCGTGGCGATCGTCGGCCCCACCGGGGCGGGCAAGACCACGCTGGTGAACCTGCTGATGCGGTTCTACGACGTCGACTCCGGCCGCATCCTGATCGACGGTGTGGACCTCTCGACCGTGAGCCGGCAATCGGTGCGGTCCTCGATCGGCATGGTGCTGCAGGACACCTGGCTGTTCGGCGGCACCATCTACGACAACATCGCCTACGGCCGGCCGGAGGCATCTGAGGACGAGGTGCTCGAGGCGGCCCGGGCGGCCTACGTGGACCGGTTCGTGCACACCCTGCCGGACGGTTACGCGACCCGTGTCGACGACGACGGCGGCGCGATCAGCGCCGGGGAGAAGCAGCTGATCACGATCGCCCGCGCGGTGCTGGCACGACCCCGGGTGCTGGTGCTCGACGAGGCCACCAGCGCGGTGGACACCCGCACCGAATCGATGATCCAGCACGCGATGGCCGAACTCCGCCGGGACCGGACGAGTTTCATCATCGCGCATCGGCTTTCGACGATCCGGGACGCCGACCTGATCCTGGTGATGGACGCGGGCCGGATCATCGAACGCGGCACCCACGAGGAGTTGATGGAGCGACACGGCCGGTACTGGGAGATGACCCAGGTTTAGTACCCGCAAACTCATTACAAATTGTAGTGTCGGTGTAATGACGACCAGTACCGTGCACACGTTCTGCCGGTACTGCCTGGCGTCCTGTGGCCTGGAGGTGACGGTCGATGACAACCGCGTCGTCAAGATTGCCCCCGACAAGCTCAACCCGCACACCTGGGGCGATTTCTGCGCGAAGGGCCGCACCGCCGGCGAGGTGGTGGAGCATCCGCGGCGCATCGTGACGCCGATGCGCCGGGTCGGTGACGGCTATGTCGAGGCGACCTGGGACGAGGCGATCGCCGACATCGCAGTGCGGATGAACCGCATCATCGAGGCAGACGGGCCGGATGCGGTGGCCGCCTATTACGGCAACCCGGCCGGGTATTCGTCGTCGAACCTCGTGTTCATGAACGCCTGGCTGGACGCCGTCGGCACGCACAACCGCTATGCGGTCGGGTCGGTGGACCAGAACGCGCTGCACGTGGTGGCCGAGGCCATGTACGGATCACCGCTGATGGTGCCGGTGTCCGATGTCGACAATTGCGACTACTTCCTGCTCGTCGGCGCCAATCCCGCTGTGAGCGCCTGGAATTGGGTGGAGAGCGTGCCGGGCGGCTGGCGCCGGGCACTGGCCCGCCAGAAGCGCGGGGCCCGCATCGTCGTGGTCGATCCGATTCGCACCGAGAGCGCGCAGGCCGCGGATCTGCATCTTCCGGTGCGTCCGGGCGCGGACTGGGCGCTGCTGCTGGCGATGGTCAAGGTGATCCTCGACGAGGGACGCGAGCACCGCGCCGACTGCACCGAGCTGGCCACCGGAGTGCCCGCCCTGCGTGCCCTGGCCGCGGACGCCGACCTCGACGATCTGGCTCTGCGCTGCGACATCGGACGCGACGTGATCGAACGGGTGGCCCGTGAATTCGCCTCGGCCCCAGGGGCGATGGCCGTCACCCGCACCGGGGTGTCCCTGCACGCCGCGGGCACCGTGGCCGAATGGTTGGGGCACGTGCTGAACGTCATCACCGGCCGGATGGACCGCCCCGGTGGTCGGCGCTTCGAGCCGGGTTACGTCGACACCCTGCGACTGGCGGGGCTGGCGGCCACCCGCCCGCACCTCAGCCGGCTGGCCCGGCGCGATCTGGTGGCCGGGGCGCACGCGCTGGCGGAGCTGCCCGACGAGATCACCACGCCCGGCCGCGGCCAGATCCGTGCGCTGCTGATCAACTCCGGCAACCCCGTGATCTCCGGGCCGGACGGTGGCCGGCTCGATGAGGCCTTGGCACAGCTGGATCTGCTGGTGGCCGTCGACCTGGTGCAGCGCGAGAGTCACCGGCACGCGCACTGGTTGCTACCGGCGGTGCACTGGCTGGAACGCGATGATCTGCTGGCCTTCACCAGCGGTATGCACGACGAACCCTATGTGCAGTACGGCGTGAAGGCCGTCGAACCACCGGCCGGCGCCCGCGAGGAATGGCGGGTCTTCACCGATCTGGCACTGGCCATGCGCCGTCCGCTGTTCGGCGCCAAGGGCTTCAACAGTTTCGTGCGCGCCACCCGCCGGCTGGCGGCGTGGACCCGCAGGCCCGTCCTCGAGTTCGGGCCGCACTGGATGGACCGCCTGATCATCCTGACCTCACGCAGGGTCGACGGGCACAAGCTCACCTGGCGCGAGTTGAAGGCGCACCCGCACGGCTTGGTGTTGGGGCCCAGGCAGTTCGGCCGGTTCCGCGACGCGTTGCGGACCGTCGACCACAAGGTTCACGCGGCACCCTCCGAGTTCGTGGCGCGGGCGCGGGAACTGTTGGCCACCCCTGATCCGGAAGCGCCGGAAGGGTTTCCGTTCGTGATGGGCAACCGGCGACGCCGCCATTCGATGAACTCGTGGCTGAACGAGTTGCCGGGCCTGCATCCCGGCGGCAAGGGCAACGAGGTGCTGTTGCACCCCGCGGACGCCGCCGTGCTCGGTATCGCGGCGGGCGACCGGGTGCGGGTGTTCTCACCGACCGGGCAGGTGGAGGTGACGGCCGCGCTGAGCGACCGGCCCCGTCGTGGCGTGGTCGTACTCGATCATGGCTGGGGCTCAGGGGTGTTCGACCCGCGCCATGGCAGCCCGCCGGAGTCTCACGGCGTCAATCGCAACCTGCTGGCCGATCGGACGTCGATCGATCCGCTGTCGCAGACGTCCGCCCTGGGCTCGGTCTACGTGGGGATCGAGCGGGTTTAGACCCCCGGACCTTCGGCCCGCAGATCGTCGACGGCCTTCATGGCGTCGCGCAGCTTGTCCAGCCATTCCTCGGTGTGCTGCCCGACCAGGCGTACCGACCAGGCCAACGCCTCCGAGCGGGACCGGGCCACACCGGCGTCGACCAGGGTGTCGAGCACCTGCCGTTCGGGCTGTTTCAGGCGGGTCATCACCGGAACGGCGATGTGGGTGAACAGGATTCGCTCGACGTCCTCGCCCGCAGTGATTTCGACACCCCAGGAGACCTTGCGGTCGAACCGGCCTTGCGCCTCGTCGGCGATGCGCATCCGCTCGCCGCGGGTTTCCTCGCGGAAGCGCGCAGCACGGCCGGAGGCGCGGGCCTTGGTCTCGGAATCCTCCGGGTCGGGAAGCCTGCCGATGACGGTGATCTCTTCACGGTCGACGATCACGGTGGGGTCGCCGGTGAACCAGGTGTCGGGCAATCGGCCCGCGAACCACTCCGCAGCCTCGTCCGCGGAGCGGCGGTGATGCTGATGTTTTGTCATGATTACATGATTACACCGTTACACCGCTGGTGGGACGGCGTTCACCCTCGGCGAACGTCCGATGTTCGACGAACGTGTGTCAGTTGCGCTTGAGCAGCAGCGCAGCGCCGCCGGCCAGCACCAGGGCCACCAGCAGCAGCCCGGCCCAGCCCGGTCCGGCGATCCACCACACGGCACCCAGCAGGATGATCGCCGGCGACGCCGCGAACAGCACCATGCCGGGGTGCTGCTTCAAGACCGCGAGCGCACCCTGAGCGCGGATCGGGTCGATTTCCTTTGCCATGGCACCAGAATGCCAGGGGTTCGCCGCGTTCGTGACGACTTGTAGCCTGGTGTCGATTTCGCCTGCATCGACGATTCGAGGAATGACTGTGAACGGAAATTGGCAACCCGGCTGGCTGCCGGACCCTGACGGCCGCTACGAATACCGGTGGTGGGACGGGCAATCGTGGACCGACCAGGTATCCCATCAGGGACAGCCCGGCCGCGCACCGCTCGGGGGATCCCCGCAGCAAGCCGCGCCGCAGCAGCCTCAGCAGCCGCAGCGCCCGCAGGCGCAGTCCCAGCCCCAGGGCGACGGATTCGCCGGGATCAGCGGAGATCTGGTCGACGGCCGGTTCAGCGAGAAAGAGGCGACGCCGATCGCCAACCAGAACAAGAAGATGCTGCGGGTACGGCTGGGCGAACCGTTCATGGCCCGGCAGGGTTCGATGGTCGCCTACCAGGGCAACGTCGACTTCGCCTTCGAGGGCGGCGGCGCATCGAAGTTCATCAAGAAGGCCCTGACCGGTGAAGGCCTGCCGCTGATGCGCTGCCAGGGGCAGGGTGACGTGTTCCTGGCCGATCAGGGATTCGACGTGCACCTGCTGCAGCTGTCCAACTCCGGCCTGTCGATCAGCGGCAAGAACGTCCTGGCCTTCTCCTCGAGCCTGGACTGGAACATCGAACGCGTCCGCGGCGGCAGCATCGCCACCGGGGGTCTGTTCAACACCACCTTGCGCGGCACCGGATGGGTGGCGCTCACCACCGACGGCCCGCCGGTGGTGCTCAACGCCTCGGAGGCCCCGACCTTCGCCGACACCAACGCCGTGGTGGCCTGGTCGGCGCACCTGCAGACTCAGCTCAAGACCAGCTTCAAGGCCGGTGCGCTGATCGGCCGGGGCTCCGGAGAGGCCTTGCAGGTCGCGTTCCACGGCAACGGCTTCGTGATCGTGCAGCCGTCGGAGGGCATCACCGTCCCGATGCAGTGACCGACTCGCTGGGCGCCAGCTTCCCGCCGTCGCGGGTCAGCGCGTAGAGCGCCGCCGCGGACGCCAGCCCGATCACGGTGAGGCCCAGCCACACCAGTTCGGCGACGCCCGCGGCGCGCGCCGCGCCGATCAGCGAGCCGGTGGCCACATTGCCCAGCAGGATCCCGACGCCGACCACGGTGTTGTAGAAGCCGTAGTGGGTGGCCACAAGCCGGTCTCCCGACAGCGCCACCACGGTGTCCATCTCGAACGGGAACACCGCCGCCGACCCGAGGGCCAGCAGTGCGGACGATGCGATGAGCGCTGCCACGGCGGCGGTGGTGCCGAACGGGCCGCCGTCGGGCACCACGGCCATCGGAACGAACGCCGCCGCCAGCACCAGCAGGCCGACCACCAGGCTGCGGCGCGGCCCCCAGCGGTCGGCGAACCACCGGGTGATCCGGAGTTGCCCGCCGACGGCGATCAGTCCGGACACCACGAACACTGCTGCCACCAAGGCTGTTTCGTCACCGGGCCGCAGCACCGCGGCTTGCAGCGGCAATGCCAGGTACACCTGGAACGACAACACGTAAGAGCCGATCATCGCCACCGCGAACAACAGGAATCCGCGGTTGGCGACGACGCTGCGCCAGTCCTCGAGCACCGAACTCCGCTGCTCGAGCCGCTCGGCCCGGTGCCGCGGCAGCGCCAGCAGTTGGGCCACCGTCAGCACGGCGAACACCCCGGCCGCCACCGCCGCCGTCACCCGGAAATCGAACGCCAGCAACGCCATTCCGGCGAGGGGGCCCAGCAGGATCCCGGCCTGGTAGAACACGTTGAACGTGGCGAATGCCTCCACGCGCCGGTCACCGGCATCAGCGGCCAGGTAGGCCCGCACCGCGGGGTTGAACAGCGCCCCCGCGAAACCGGTTGCCGCCGAGGCGATCAGCATCGCCGGCAGCGAATCCGCGAACACGAGCAGCCCGAACCCGGCGGTGCGCAACAGACAGCCGGCCACGATCAGCGGCTTGTATCCCAGCCGGTCGGCCAGGGTGCCGCCAATGATGAACATGCCCTGCTGCGAGAAATTGCGGACACCGAGCACCAGGCCGACCGCCCACGCCGCCAACCCCAGCGGGCCGGCCAGGTATCCGGCGAGATACGGCATCAGCATGTAGAAGCCGAGGTTGATCCCGAATTGGTTGACCATCAACAGCCGACTGGGCAGGTCGAAACTGCGGAACTGGGTGATCAGCCCCCTCATCCGGCAACCGCCATCGGATCGGCGACATTCTCGCAGCGGGTCCAGGACTGCACCACCCGATCGCCGGGGTACTGGATGGTGTCGGGCTCATCGGCTGGTTGGTGGCCGAGCAGACCGCGTTCGCGGCAGTAGTCGTCGTTGTACACGGTGTCGAAGTAGCGCTGCGGACCGTCCGGGAACACCGCGGCAATCGTGGTGCCCGACGGATTGTTTCGCGCCGCCCAGCCCGCAACCAGACTCACCGCCCCCACGCTCCAGCCCCCGCTGGCGTAGTACGTCGACGCCAGCGTCCGGCACGCCCACACCGCGTCGGCCGGCGCCACCCAGTGCACCTCGTCGAAGGCACCGTAATCGACGTTGCGCGGGTAGATGCTCGATCCGAGCCCCCGCATGACACGGGTGGCGGCGGGCTGCCCGAAAATCGTCGAGCCGATGGTGTCCACCCCGATCAGGCGCAGGTTCGGGTTGAACTCACGCAGTACCCGCGCCACCCCGGCCGAATGCCCACCGGTGCCCACCGAGCACACCAGGACATCGACATGACCGATCTGGGCATTGAGTTCCAGCGCCAGCGGCCGGTAGGCCTCGACATTGTCGGGATTGTTGTACTGGTCGGGATACCAGGCGTTGTCGTCAGCAGCGAGCAACTCGGCCACCCGGTCCCGGCGGGCCTGCTGCCAACCGCCGGTGGGATGCGGTTCGGTGACGATCGAGACCTCGGCACCGTAGGCGGTGAGCATGCGCTCGATGATGGGCTCCAGTCCCGGATCGGTCACCAGCGTCACCGGGTGGTGATAGATTGTCCCGGCGAATGCCAGGCCCAGACCCAAAGTGCCACTGGTCGATTCGATGATGCGGCCGCCGGGGCGCAGATCTCCCCTGGCCCGGGCCTGCTCCACCATGTGCATGGCCGGGCGGTCTTTCATTCCGCCCGGGTTGAAGCCCTCGAGTTTCGCCCAGAATCCGCGTCCGTCGTCGGTGAACGGAGTGGAGACCCAGAGCGTCGGAGTGTGGCCGACCATGGTGTTCGGGCCACGGTTTCGGCGTAAGACATGGAAAGAACGGGTGGAAAGAGCATGGTTCATGGATTCGTCGTTTCTGTTCGGCGCCGCGCCGATCGCGGCGAGTGACCTGGACAGCGTTGGGACGACGGCGCATTGTGCGCTGTTTCGTCCCGCGCTGGCCGATCAGCGGCGCGCGATACAGATCCGGTTCAGCAGAGTTCGACCGGCGAGTGGCACCCGGTGCCGGTCCGGCGGGCCACGGTTGACCCGGGCCATGGCGCAGGCACACAACACCGCGCAACCGGCGATGAGCGCGACGACCGACAACGCGGCCAGATTGACGGTGGTCCGGGGCAGCACCGCGGCAGTGAAACTCTCCGGCAGGTGAGAAGCCGAATTCTCACCGACATGAGGATGTTCCAGCATCGTCGCGGCGCTGTCCGGGCCGATCGCGGCAGCGACCGCGTGCGGGAGGTGCACCGGGTGATCGTGGGGCGTCGCCTGCCACTGCCCGGCAAGCATGGCCGCCCACAGCACAACCGCCATCATGGCTGCCAGCCGTGACAGTGAGTGCATGCGAGAGCCGCCCGGTATCACGATGTTTCCAACTGTAGCAATGGGATGTCCACGATTCCGGTTGTGCGCGAATCGAATCCGGCCCGTGACGGATTTGCGATCATCGGAACCTTCTCAGCCTCAGGCTGTTGCTGACCACGAAGACCGACGAGAACGCCATCGCCGCACCGGCCAGCATCGGGTTGAGCAGTCCGGCCGCGGCCAGGGGCAGCGCCGCGACGTTGTAGGCGAACGCCCAGAACAGGTTGCCCTTGATGGTGGCCAGGGTGCGCCGGGACAACCGGATGGCATCGGCGGCTGCGCGCAGATCACCGCGTACCAGGGTCAGGTCACTGGCCTCGATCGCGACGTCGGTACCGGTACCCATGGCCAGGCCGAGGTCGGCCTGGGCCAGCGCCGCGGCGTCGTTGACACCGTCGCCGACCATCGCCACCACCCGGCCTTCGGACTGCAGCCGTTTGACCACATCGACCTTGTCCTGCGGCAACACCTCGGCGTAAACCTCTTGCACACCAACATGTTCGGCGATCGCTCGAGCGGCGGCCTCGTTGTCGCCGGTCAGCATGATCGGTTCCAGGCCCAGGGACCGGAGCTGTTCGATCGCTTCCTTCGAGGTGGGCTTCACCGCGTCCGCGACCACCAGCACTCCCCGGGCCTGCCCGTCCCACCCCACGGCGATCGCCGTGCGACCCAGGGCCTGAGCGTCACGCATGGCGGTGTCGAGCTCGGGTGTCAGCTGCTGTGACCAGTCGGCCAACAGCGCCGGCCGGCCCACCACCATCGCGTGACCCTCGACGACACCCTGCACGCCGAGCCCCGCCACGTTCGCGAAGCCCTCCACCGCAGGCAGCTCCCCCACCTTGTTGCGGGCACCGACGGCGATGGCCCGGGCGATCGGATGCTCCGAGCCGTCCTCGACCGCTCCGGCCAACCGCAGCACCTCGCCGGAATCCTCGCCGGCGGCGGGGATCACGTCGAGCAGTGCCATCGCCCCGGTGGTCACCGTCCCGGTCTTGTCCAGCACCACGGTGTCCACACGGCGGGTGGACTCCAGCACCTCGGGTCCCTTGATCAGGATGCCGAGCTGGGCGCCGCGGCCGGTCCCGACCAGCAGCGCGGTCGGGGTGGCCAGGCCAAGGGCACACGGGCAGGCGATGATCAGCACCGCCACCGCTGCGGTGAAGGCCGCGGCCACCGATCCGCCGGTGCCCAGCCAGAAGCCGAGGGTGCCGACCGCGAGCGCGATGACGATGGGCACGAAAACCGCGGAGACCCGGTCGGCCAGGCGTTGCGCCTGCGCCTTGCCGGACTGTGCGTCCTCGACCAGTCGGGCCATCTGAGCCAGCTGGGTGTCGGATCCGATTCGCTTGGCCCGCACCACGAGCCGCCCGCCGACGTTGACCGTGGCGCCGACCACCTGGTCGCCTGGGGCGACCTCGACCGGCACCGATTCGCCGGTGAGCATCGAGGCATCGACTGCCGATGCGCCCTCGGTCACCTCGCCGTCGGTGGCGATCTTCTCACCGGGCCGGACCACGAACTCGTCGCCGACGCTGAGCGACTCGATGGGGATGCGTTGTTCCACACCGTCTCTCAGGACCGAGACATCCTTGGCGCCGAGCTCGAGCAACGCCCGCAGCGCGGCACCGGCGCGCCGCTTGGAGCGGGCCTCGAAGTACCGGCCGGCCAGGATGAAGGTGGTGACGCCGGCGGCGACCTCCAGGTAGATGTTGCCGGTGCCGTCGGAGTGGGAGATGGCCAGTGAGAACGGGTGCGTCATGCCCGGCGTCCCTGCGGTGCCGAAGAACAGGGCGTACAGCGACCAGCCGAAGGCGGCGATGGTGCCCATCGAGATGAGAGTGTCCATGGTGGCCGTGCCGTGGCGCAGATTCGTCCAGGCGGCGCGGTGGAACGGCAGCGCGCCCCACACCACGACCGGCGCAGCCAGGGTCAGCGAGAGCCACTGCCAGTTGGTGAACTGCAGCGCCGGGACCATCGCCATGGCCACCACGGGGACGGTGAGTACGGCGGCGACGATCAGCCGGGTACGCAGCGCGGCGGTCGGATCGTCCTCGGGGGTGCTCTCCGCCGGTTCGGCTGCGGGCAGGTGCGCGGTGTAGCCCGCGATCTCGACGGCTTCGATCAGCTGCTCGGGAGTGACCTCACCGGTGACGTCGACCGTGGCCTTCTCGGTCGCGTAGTTCACCGTCGCGGTGACGCCGTCGATCTTGTTGAGCTTGCGCTCGATACGGGCCGCGCAGGAGGCGCATGTCATCCCGCCGATCGCCAGTTCGACATGTCCGGCAGCGGTGGTCACGATGCCTCCTCAACGGTGAATTCGGCGGTGTGCACCACATCGCGGTGCTTGAAATCCAGGAACAGCCGGTACGTTCCGGCGCTGGGAAGTGTGGTGTGGAAGGCGATCTGCGGGCCCGCCGGGGTGGCCGGGTCGGCCGCGTCGCCCATCGGGTGGACGTGCAGGTACTCCAGGTCCGACGCCCGCACCGCCACCAGGTGCCCGTAGGCGCCCAGGTAGGGCTGGAGATCGGTGACGGGCTTGCCGTCCCGGCTGACCGAGAGCGTCAGCTCCGATTCCTCGCCGGCATTGGCCACTCCGGCGAGCGTGACGGTGTAACCGTCGACGGCGGCAGTGGTGGCCGGCGCCGGCAGCGGCTGCGGCCGGTAGGCCCCGGCCACGGTCATGTCGGCGCCGATCGTCGCCGCGGGACCCTCGGCCGCGACGAAGTCGGCGAATACCCGATAGTCACCGGGGGCGGTGAGATCCAGCGGAACACTCCACGTGCCCTCACTGTCGAGCGTCGGGTGAACGTGCTGGTAGGTGGCGAGATCGCGGCGCACCACGATCAGGTGCAGGAGCTTCTCGTGGCTCTCGACGTAATCGGTCACAGGTGCGCCGTCGCCGTCGAGGACGCGGAACCTCAGTGGTACCGCGTCACCGGACGGCAGCCGCGACTCAGCGAGTTCGAGCGTGTACCCGGCAGCGTGGCCGGAGTCGTGCCCGGCGGCCGGGGCGCTGCGCGGAGCCACCGCCGAGCCGATCCCGAAGGACACGGCGAACACGGCGACGAGTCCCACGACGAACCCGACGAGTTTCTGGGGCGCACTCATGATCGATTCTCACTCACCCTGCGATGGAGTAGCCGGCCTCGACCACGGCGTCGTTGATCGCCACCGGATCGAGCCGACTCTCGCTGTTGATCGTCACCAGCCCGGTCGCCAGGTCGACGTCGACGCCCTGCACACCGGGGATGGCACCGACCTCTTCGCGTACCGACGTCGCGCAGTGCCCGCAGGTCATGCCGGTCACGGTGACGGTCTGGCTGTTCATCCGATTTCCTCCTGAATCAAGCTTGCTGTCGATTCATACTATACCCCCCTAGGGTATTAAACGGCACGGCTCCCCGGCCTACCTGTTGCACTATGGGCTCATGGAGCACATTCCGGGTGGTTACCGGGCCCTGGTGGTCGACGACGAAGCCCCGCTGGCCGCGGTCATCGCCAGTTATCTGACCCGCGAACAGTTCGAGGTCACCGTCGCCCACGACGGCTCCGAGGCCGTGCGGCTGGCCCGCGAGGTCGATCCCGATGTCGTCGTCCTCGACCTCGGCCTGCCCGGGATCGACGGCGTGGAAGCCTGCCGGCAGTTGCGCACCTTCTCCGACGCGTACGTGGTGATGCTGACCGCCCGCGACACCGAGGTGGACACCATCGTGGGCCTGTCGGTGGGTGCCGACGACTACATGACCAAACCCTTCAGCCCGCGCGAACTGGTGGCCCGGATCCGCGCGATGCTGCGCCGGCCACGCGCGTCCGCGCCGGCGGCCGACGGCCGGGTGTTCGGGTCCCTGCGCATCGATGTCGACGGACGCCAGGTATTCCTCGACGACGAACCGATCATGCTGACCCGCACCGAATTCGACGTGCTCGCCGCGCTCTCCGCCCGTCCCGGGGTGGCGCTCAGCCGTCGCCAGATCCTGGAGTCCGTTTGGGAGACAACCTATTTCGGTAACGAACATCTGGTCGACGTCCATATCGGTCATCTCCGTCGCAAACTCGGCGACGACCCGGCCGACCCGCGGTACGTGATCACCGTGCGCGGCGTCGGATACCGGATGGGCACCGGGCAGGACAACCAGCGGTGACCGCCGGACTGCGCACCCGACTGCTCTCGGCCCAGGCGCTGGTCCTCGCCGCCGGCGCGGGCACCACCGGCCTGGTGGCCGCCGTCGTCGGACCGCCGCTGTTTCGCGAACATCTGCACCGTGCCGGGGTATCGGGCGACTCGGCCGAGCAGATGCATGCCGAAGAGGCCTACGTGTACGCCACCTTCATCTCCGTCGCGGTGGCGCTGTGCGTGGCCGTACTGGCGGCACTGATCGTCACCTGGTATCTCGGCAGGCGCCTGCAACGGTCGCTGACCCAGGTGGCGCAGGCCGCCACCGCGATCGCCGACGGCCACTACGACTCCCGGGTGCCACCCGCCCACCTCGGTGACGATTTCGACTCCCTGGCACATTCTTTCAATCAGATGGCGGGACGACTGGAGGCCGTCGATGCCGGCCGTCGCAGGCTGTTCAGCGACCTGGCTCACGAGATCCGCACCCCGGTTTCGGTCCTGGAAGCCTACTTCGAAGCCATCGAGGATGGCGTGAGAACCCTTGACCCCGAGACTGTTTCGATGCTGCGGCAGCAGACCCACCGGCTGGTCAGGTTCGCCGGAGACGCAGCCGCCCTGGCCCAGGCCGAGGAGACCTCGGCCACGGTGACCCCGGCCCCGGTGGCCGTCCACACCGTGGTGGCGGCCGCCGTCGCCGCGGCCCAGGACCGCTTCGAAGACAAGGGCGTGGGCCTGCACCGGCGGGTCGCCGACGACCTGCCGTCCCTGTGGGCCGATCCGCACCGGCTGGCTCAGATCCTGGGCAACCTGCTCGACAACGCCCTGCGGCACACCCCGGCCGGGGGGCAGGTGACGATCGCGGCCACCCCGGGCCCGGATGCCGATACGGTCGAACTGACCGTGAGCGACACCGGCGAGGGAATCCCGGCCGAGCATCTGTCACACGTCTTCGAACGGTTCTACCGCGCCGACACCGCCCGCGACCGCGACCACGGCGGCTCGGGTATCGGGCTGGCGATCGTGAAGGCCCTGGTCGAGGCCCACGGCGGGCGCATCAGCGTGTCCAGTTCCAGCGCCGATCCGGACGCCGGGACGACCTTCACGATCATCCTGCCGACCGGTTAGAGCGAGCCCAGGATCTGGCGCATGGTGTCGATCTCCTGCTGCTGCGTGGCCACGATGGTGCGGGCCATCTCGACCGCGGGCGCGTACTGACCGTCGTCGATCTCGTCCTTGGCCATGGTGATCGCGCCCTCGTGGTGGGCGATCATGTGCGTCAGGTACAGCTTGGCCGCCTCGACGCCCTGCGCGTCGCGCAGCGCGTTCATGTCGGCTTCCGACACCATGCCCTCCATCGCGGGCATGTCTTCCGGCATGCTGCCGTGGCCCATGTCGCCATGGCCCATATCGCCCTGCGGGGCCGACGGCATCGGCGGCATCGGCGGGTTGCCCCAGGCCTGGAGCCAGCCCTGCATCTGCGCGATCTCGGGGCCCTGCGCAGCCTTGATCTGGGTGGCCAGCTCGCTGACCCGCGGATCGATGTCCTTCTTGGTGAGCAGCCCTTCGCTCATCTCGACCGCCTGCTGATGGTGCGGAATCATGTGCTGGGCGAACATCACGTCGGCATCGTTGTGCGCCTCGCTGGTGACGTCTGGGCCGGCCACCGCCGAGGTGGTCGACGTGTTCGTCGCCGGCTCGGCGGTCCGGTCGGCGGTCTCGTCGCCACAGCCGGCCAGCAGGGCCGCCGTCACCGCCGCGCCGGCGCTCAGCATCATCAGTTTCGACATCGGTACGCGTTCCTCCATCACATCGTTGTCAGGCGTCTCCACATCAACCCTCCCGAGGATCGATGTGGCTGCCCTAGTCGTTCGATGAAGATTCGATAAAGCTCTGCGCGCGGCGGGCCCGGAAGAGCTTCACGTCGTTCTTGACGCCCTTCAGGTGACGGGCCCCGGCGAACGACCAGGTGAACCGGCTCGCATCGCCGCCCGACTCGGCGATCGCGGTCCGGGTGGACTCGGCCACCAGGACCGTTCCCGCCCGCGCCGCCCCGGTCACCCGGCTGGCCAGATTCACCGAGCCGCCGAACCAGTCACCGGCCCGGCTCACCGCCATCCCGGTGGCCAACCCGACCCGCAGCCGCGGGAAGTCCTCGTCGGTCTCGGTGGTGGCCACCAACTGCAGCACCGCGTCCAGCAGCGCCGCCGGGTCGGGGCTCACGAACATCACCGCGTCGCCGATCGTCTTGATCAACCGCACCGGCGCCACCGCCACCTCGCGCGCCGCGTCGGCCAGCCGATTCGCCAGCCGCTCAAGATCTTCCGGTTGCACCACCTCGCCCAGCCGGGTGAACCCGACGATGTCGGCGAACGCGATGGTGACCGACCGGGCGCCGGGCAGCGGAACACCCTCGGCCCGCTCGGATGCATTGACCGCCTCGGTCTCCATCGCGTGCCGAAGCTGGACGAACAACATGTCCCGGATCATCGGGCCGATCAGCGGGGCCGCCTCGGCCACCAGCGCCTCGGAGGCCTTGGCGGTCTCCAGTTCGGTGGCCCCCGGCGCCAGCACCGCCGCCAGCGCGGCGTACCGCATCACCTCCGCGGCCCGGCCGAGCCCCTCGGCCAGCACCCGGGTGATCAGCACGATCTGATCCGGGTCGATACCCAACTCCAGGAAGCGCTCGGCGAACCCCACCGCCTCGGCGTCGGCCCGCAGCAGCACCGCGGCATCGGGGTCTTCGACGGTGGGCAGCCCCATCGCCCGCTGCAGGCGCTGCACCAGTGCGACGTCGAGTCCGGTCTGCTCGCTGATCTCCCGGGTCGAGACGTAGGTGCCGTCATCGCCGGCCACCCGGCGCGAGGCCAGCAACATCGGCGTCACGGCCTGGCGGATCTGGTCGGCGCTGATGCCGCGGCCCAGCAGCCATTCGACCAGCTCGGCACGCTGTGCGCCCGCCTCGCCGTCGAGGCCATCAAGAAGACTCGGATCGGCCGTCATCAGGTCAAGGTATACCGCGCACCGCGTGAACCGCCGGAGCTGTCGAGGAGGTCAGCAGAGCCGACATGTCCTGGGGATAGCGGACGTCCACGACCACCGAATCCCCGAAGCGGTACGGCTTGCCGGCCACCAGGCCGACGAACTGCTTACGCAGCCGGGACATCTCGGCCCGCACCGTCACCACGCGGGACCGATCGCCGTAGAGGTCCTCGGCCAGCTCGGGCGCCGATCGGCCCTGCCTGCTGGTCGCCAGCACGAGCAGGATCTCGGCGTGGCGGCTGGAGATGCTGCGCCGCCAACTGCCGAACTGGCCGGCCATCTCGAGTGACGGCTCACCGTCGCGCAGGTCGAGGATGACCCGGGACGGTGCCGCAGTGGATTCGGCGTCGTCGGCCACCCGGACCAGCCACCCACCCGGCAACGACTCCACATCGCACATGCCCAGCGGCGGGATCCACACCCGTCCAGGTAACCCGTTCTCGGGCAACAGGATCCGATTGTGCAGCGGCAGCGAGTCGACCGCCGCCACCCAGCCGTCGGCGTCGACCGCCAACGCGGGGCTGCCCACCCTGGCCAGGATGGGTGCCGCGACCGTGCGCAGCAGGTTCAGCGTACGGTCATGCGCCTCCCGCAATTGCGATTCGGCCAGCCGGGCGACGAGATCCACCAGGGCCACCGTGGTGGGGTGCACCGTTGCGGCCGGGCCGGAGACATCCACGATGCCGATCACCTGACCGGTCCGCGGGTCGCGGATCGGCGCACCGGCGCACGTCCACGGGTGATGGCTGCGCAGGAAGTGTTCGGCCGAGAAGATCTGTACCGCCCGGTGCGAGGCGAGCGCGGTACCGATCCCGTTGGTGCCCACCGCGTTCTCACTCCAGGTGGCACCCTCGATGAATCCGAGACGGTCGGCCAGCCCGAGCACCCGCGGCGAACCCGACCGCCAAAGCACCCGGCCGCGGGCATCGGCGATGACCAGGATGTTGTCGCCCACTTCGATCACCGATTCGAGCCCGCGCGTGACGTCGTCGAGCACCGCCAGCAGCCCGGACTGCTGCCGCAGCAAGTCCAGCCCGGCGGTTTCCACGCGTGGCGGTATATGGCAATCGGGGTTTATCCCCTTGGCCCGCAACCTGTTCCAGGAGTCTTCGATCACCGCACGAGGACGGGCGGGCGCCCGGTCGCCCGACATGGTCGCGTCGTACACGGCGGACAACAGCATGGCGTAACGCCGCGGATCCTCTCCGGAGGAAACCGCGGGTTCGGGGACCTGCGAACCTGCCATCACCGCCGATTGTGCTCCACATCACAGCGATGCGCCACGGCGCCCCTACCGATAGACCAGCCCTCCGTCGATCAGACCGGCCTGACCGGTCATGTAATCGGCGTCCGGGCCGGCCAGATACGACACGAATCCGGCCACGTCGTCAGGCGTTTCCGGTCGGCCCAAGGCGATGCCACCCGCGTACTTCTCGAACGTCTCGCCCTCGGCCGCGCCCGTGAGCTCGGCGAACCGCTTGTCGATCTCGACCCACATGTCCGTACCGACGATCCCCGGGCAGTACGCATTGACCGTGATCCCGGCAGACGCGTACTCCTTGGCCGCCGCCTGGGTCAGCCCGCGGACCGCGAACTTGGTTGCGCTGTACACCCCGAGCATCGCGAAGCCGTCGTGCCCGGCAATCGATGAGGCGTTGATGATCTTGCCGGGGCGGCCCAGCTCGACGAATTTGGCTGCCGCGGCCTGGATTCCCCACAACACTCCGTCGACGTTGATCTTCCACACCCGCGCCACGTCGGCCGGCGTGACCTCGGCGATCGGACCGACCAGCGCCACGCCGGCATTGTTGACCATCACGTCGAACCCGCCCAGCGCGGCGGTGGCATGTTCGACCGCCGCGTACACCGAGTCGCGATCACTCACATCGGCGACGAACGTCGTTGTTTCGGAACCTATTTCGGAGATCTCCCGGGCTACGGCATCGATCCCGTCGGCTGCCACGTCGACCAGTGCGACGTCGGCACCGTCCCGCGCCAGCCGCAGTGCGATACCCCGGCCGATCCCCCGCCCCGCTCCGGTGACCAGCGCTACCTTGCCCTCTAGTGTCACGATGCTTCTCCGTTCGGGTTGACCAGCACCTTCATCTTCTTTCCGGCGTGCAGGGCTTCGAATCCCTCATCGATCACATCGTCGATCGCGATGGGCGTCACCCACCCCCTCGTGTCGTAAACCCCTTGTGCCATCAGATCGATGACCGCCTCGAAGTCGGCCGACGTGTAGCACAACGACCCCTGTATCCGGGATTCGTTCATCACCAGATTGAGCAGTGGCGTCGTCAACGGCTTCTCGTAGATCGCCACGCTGACCGTCGGCTTGCGCGCGCCCACGCAGGCCGTGGCCGCCGCGATCGCCGGCGCCACCCCCGCAGCGTCGAACGCCGCGTCGGCCCCGCGTCCATCGGTGTGATCGGCGATGAAAGCCGGCACGTCGGTGGTCGTCGGGTCAAGGGTCCTCGCCCCGAGCACTTCGATGGCGGCCCGCCGCGTCGGCGACGGCTCGACGACGTAAACCTCGTCGAGTCCCTTGCCCCGCAAGGCGAACCACAGACCGATGCCGATCGGGCCGGCCCCGAAGATCACCGCGGTGTGCAGCGGGCCGACCTCGCCGAGCGTGGCGGCGTGGTAGGCGACCGACATCGGTTCCACGAGCGCGCCGAGTTCCAGGGAGACGTTGTCGGGCAGCCGGTGCAGCATGTTGACCGGAACGACGGTGTACTCGGCCATGCCGCCGTCGGACATCAGGCCGTGGAACCCGATCTGCTGGCAGATGTTGTAGGTGCCGGCGCGGCACGGCGCGCACTGACCACACCGGTAGATCGGCTCGACCGCGACCCGGTCACCCGGCGCGAAGCCGGTGACGCCGGAGCCGATGTCGGTGATGGTTCCGGAGAATTCGTGGCCCATGGTCAACGGCAGCTGCCTGCCGGTCAACGGATGCGGCCCGGTCGGCACGAAGATCGGGCCCGCATAGTATTCATGCAGGTCAGTACCGCAGATACCGTTGAAGCCGACCTTGATCTTGACGGTGCCGGGGGTCGGGTCGGGCTCTGGGACGTCGGCCACTTCGACCTTGTTCGGTCCGTAGTACACGGCTGCTTTCATGGTGGTCGTTTCTAGGCCAGTAGGCGCAGCGGCGTAAGGGTTGCAAGACGTTGCGAGCCTGTTTGCGCAGGCAAGCGTCGGGGGCGCTGCAACCCCGTGCAACCCTTGTCGGGGTGTTTGACACCGTGTGGGCTGACTCACATGACTCAGACCACCGCTGCACCGCTGGCCACACTGTCACCGCAGGAACGGGTTGACGCCTGGTTGGCCGACTTCGAGTCCGCCCTGGCAGATCGGGATCTCGACCGCGTCGTCGGCAAGTTCGCCACCGACAGTTTCTGGCGCGACCTGGTGGCGTTCACCTGGAATCTGAAGACCGTCGAAGGCCACGAGGGCATCGCCGACATGTTGACCGCCCGCCTGCACGACACCGACCCGTGCCGGTTCCGGACCAGTGAGACCCCGACGGAGGATTTCGACGGCGAGCACGTCATCACCTCGGCGTTCATCGAGTTCGAAACCGCGACCGGCCGCGGCAAGGGCCATCTGCGGTTGCGCGACGAACTGGGGTGGACCCTGCTCACCACCCTGCAGGAGCTCAAGGGCCACGAGGAGCGCAAGGGTGCCACCCGGCCGCTCGGCGCCACCCACGGCTCCGATCCCGACACCCGGTCGTGGGCGGAAAAGCGTCTCGACGAGGAGCTGACGCTGGGCTACTCCGAGGAGCCCTACATCCTGGTGATCGGCGGCGGGCAGGGCGGGATCGCGCTCGGGGCCCGGCTCCGCCAGCTCGGCGTGCCCGCGATCGTCGTCGACAAGCACGAACGACCCGGCGACCAGTGGCGCAAGCGTTACAAGTCGCTGTGCCTGCACGACCCCGTCTGGTACGACCACCTGCCCTACCTGCCGTTCCCGCCGAACTGGCCGGTGTTCGCGCCCAAGGACAAGATCGGTGACTGGCTGGAGTTCTACACCCGGGTCATGGAAGTGCCCTACTGGAGTTCGACGACCTGCCTCTCGGCTTCCTACGACGAAGCCGAACAACGCTGGACGGTCGAGGTGGACCGGGCCGGCAGCCGCGTCACGCTGCACCCCACGCATCTGGTGCTGGCGACCGGCATGTCGGGCAAGCCCAGCATCCCGACGCTGCCCGGCCAGGAGGTCTTCCGCGGCGATCAGCACCATTCCAGCCACCACCCCGGCCCGGACCAGTACGTCGGCAAGCGCGCCGTGGTGATCGGGTCGAACAACTCGGCCCACGACATCTGTAAGGCGTTGTACGAGAATGACGTCGACGTCACGATGGTGCAGCGGTCCTCGACGCACGTCGTCAAGTCGGACTCGCTGATGGAGCTGGGTCTGGGAGACCTGTACTCGGAACGCGCGGTGGCCGCCGGGATGACGACCGAGAAGGCCGATCTCACCTTCGCATCACTGCCCTACCGCATCATGGCCGACTTCCAGCGGCCCATCTACGACGCAATCCGCCAGCGCGACAAGGATTTCTACGCCCGCCTCGAAGCCGCCGGATTCGACCTGGACTTCGGCGACGACGATTCCGGCCTCTTCATGAAGTACCTGCGCCGCGGCTCGGGCTACTACATCGACGTCGGCGCCTGCGAGCTGATCGCCGACGGCAGCGTCAAACTGGCGCACGGCGAGGTGGACCGGCTCACCGAAAACTCGGTGATCCTGGCCGACGGCACCGAGCTTCCTGCCGATGTGGTGGTGTACGCCACCGGATTCGGTTCGATGAACGGCTGGGCGGCCGACCTGATCGACCAGGAGGTCGCCGACCGGATCGGCAAAGTATGGGGCCTGGGCTCGGGAACCACCAAGGATCCGGGGCCGTGGGAAGGCGAACAGCGCAACATGTGGAAGCCCACCCAGCAGCCCAACCTGTGGCTCCACGGCGGCAATCTGCACCAATCCCGCCACTACTCACTGTATTTAGCGTTGCAGCTCAAGGCCCGCTACGAAGGCCTGGCAACGCCGGTGTACGGACTGCAGGAGGTCCATCACCTGAGCTGACGACCCACGACATGGCGCCCCGAACGTGACATAACCCCCACACCCGTTCGGGGCGCCCGCGTGGGTGCGGGTATACAGGCAGGATGCGCCGATGGCTGTGGGGTGTGGCGACTGCGCTGGTCGTGATCCTGGGGGTGACGGCCTGCGGGTACTGGGTCTCGAATGCGCGGACGTTCCAGTTGGCCGGCAGGTTGGTCGACCGCGTCGAGACACCCGACAAGGTCGTGGCGCTGACCCTTGATGACGGTCCGACCGACCTGACCCCCGACGTGCTGAAAATCCTTGCCGACGCGCATGTGCCGGCCACCTTCTATCTGACCGGCCGCGAGTTGGAAGCCGCACCCCGGCATGGCGCGGCCATCGCGGCCGCCGGCCACGAGATCGGCAATCACAGTTATTCACACCGGCGGATGGTGCTGATGTCGCCGGATACCGTCGCCGGTGAGATCGAACGAACCGACACCGCGATCCGGGCGACGGGCCATCAGGGACCGATCACCTTCCGGCCGCCCTACGGAAAGAAGCTCTGGACCCTGCCGCGCTACCTGTCCACCCACGATCGGACCACGGTTACCTGGGACGTAGAACCAGACTCGGCGACCGGGGCCGACGCGGATGCGATCGTCGCCGAGACGGTCGCACGCGTACGGCCGGGATCGATCATCTTGTTACACGTGATGTACGGCAGCCGGGACGCGTCACGGTCCGCCATTCCGCGGATCGTCGACGAATTGCGCTCGGCGGGCTACCGATTCGTCACCGTATCCGATCTGCTGGGCCGGACGTGAGCGAGCTCCTGCACGGGCTGGCACCGATCGTCGGCACCCGGCCGCGGGTGCTGATCCTGGGGAACATGCCCAGCGCGATGTCACTCGCGTCTGGCGAGTACTACGGCAATCCGCGCAACGCCTTCTGGCGGATCACCGGCTCGCTCTTCGGGTTTGGCGCCGATGCACCCTATGCGGACCGGGTGGACGCCCTGTGCGCACACCAGGTGGCGGTCTGGGACGTGCTGCATTCCTGCCGGCGCGCGGGCAGCCTCGACTCGGCCGTGGAGCGGGACAGCATGGTGCCCAACGGTTTCACCGCTTTCCTCACCGCGCACCGCACGCTTGAGCGGATGGTGTTCAATGGCGCTGCCGCCGAGGCGAACTACCGGCGGTTGGTCGGCACTCCCCCGTTGCCCTGTCTGCGCGCACCGTCGACCAGCCCGGCTCAGACCATGCGGTTTGAAGACAAGCTGGCGGCCTGGAAAGTGGCGCTGAGCGATTAGGCCAGGTTGGCCGGTTAGGCCAGGCGTTCGACGATGTCCTTGGCCTCCTTGAGACCCAAACCAGTCTCATCTCGCAACAACTTGATCGCGGCGATCTTGTTGCCCTGGAGGGCCAGCTGGCGGACCATCTGACTGGCCATCATCTCGCTGGGCCGGCCCATCGGCGGCGATGGAACCGGGTGACCCGCCGCTGCCGCTGCCCGCTCCAGCGCGGCAACCCGCCGCTCAAGCTGCTCGACGCGACGGCGCAGATCACTCGAATCGTCGTGGCCACCACCAAAAAGTCCCATGCGCCCAGTCTGGCTCCTGTCAAGATCATCGTCACCCCGAACTGTTCCACAGATTCTTGTCATACCGGGTTGGCATACTCGAACGTATGTTCGAGACTGATTCCGATGCGGACCTGATCGACAAGATCAGTGCGGCCGCGCGGGCGGAATCGGTGGCCATCGCCGCCCGGCTGGCCGCGATCGCAGCATTGGACTCACTGCGCGAACAAGAACTGATCGACTCGATTTTGTGGCGTACCGATCCGTTCGAGGAGGTGGCCGCCGAGATCTCGGCGGCGATGCGCATCACCCGGGGCCGCGCCGGCACCCAGATTCACCATGCCCGGGTATTGCGGGACAAACTGCCCCAGGTGGCGGCCCGGTTCGCCGTCGGCGACCTTGACTATCGGGTGGTGCGCATCATCATCGCGCGCACCGGGATCGTCGATCCGGCGGTGTGGGCCGGTTTGGATGCCGAGTTGGCCGCCCGAGCCCACCGATGGATGCGGCTGTCCGAACGGCAGTTACGCGATCGGGTGGATCAGTGGATCGCCAAACTCGACCCGAACGGGGTGCGGGTGCCCCCCGATATCAGTGATGAACGGTTTGTGCAGGTGGAGCCGAGCAGTCCGGGGATGGCTTCGGTGTGGGCCAATGTCGATGCCACCGACGGGGTGGCGTTGAGTCAGCGTTTGGATGCGCTGGCCCGCACGGTGTGTGCCAATGATCCGCGTACCCATGAGCAGCGTCGTGCCGATGCGGTGGGGCCGCTGGCGCGTGGGGAATCCCCGTTGCAGTGCCGGTGTGGTCGTCACGATTGCCCGGCCGCCAACCAGCGAGCCGCCGCTACCGCGGCGGTGATCCATGTGCTGGCCGAGCAGGCCACGGTGCAGGGCAGCTCGGATGATCCGGGGTATCTGCCCGGCCATGGCATCCTGCCCGCCCAGAGTGTGCGCGACCTGGCCACCAAGGCCAAGATCAAGCCGCTGCCGGTACCTGCCGCCGCACCCACCGGGTCGAGCCAACCCGCTGAGAACGAACCCGCTGAGTCCGAACCCGCCGTGCTCACTGAGCCGACCCGACCCGCCAACCCGGCTGCCTCGACCGTGCCCGGTGAATCCGGCGAGCCTGCTGTTGCCGATTCCGATGAGTCCGGGCCGGGGTATCGGCCGCCGGTGGCGTTGGCGGAGTTCATCCGGTGGCGGGATCTGACGTGCCGGTTTCCCGGCTGTGATGCCCCCGCGCAGCGCTGCGACATCGACCACACCACACCCTGGCCGGCAGGCCCGACGCATCCGTCCAACACCAAGCTCTATTGCCGAGTCCATCACCTGGTCAAGACGTTCTGCCCCGGCTGGACCGACCGCCAATTACCCGACGGCACCATCGAGATCACCACACCTACCGGGCACACCTACGCCACCGAACCCCACGGCGCCGCAATGTTTTCCGGCCTGGCCGGCCCGACTAGGGACCTCAACCTCCCCGAACCCGCGGCCCAGGACGCGAACCGCGGCGCGAAGATGCCCAAACGCACACACACCCGCGAGCAGGACCGCCAAGACCGCATCGCCGAAGAACGACGCCTACGCGCCGAACTCAACAACGACCTCGCCACTGAACGCGACTACCAAGCCTGGCTCGCCGAAGAATACGGACCACCACCACCGTTCTGAACGGCGGGCGGCGGTGCGCCTGTGACGGCACCGTCGGTGATAGACGTCGCCTGCCCGCAGCGAAAGGCACAAAGGCGCCTCCGACGAGTTACGTGCGCGGTAGCGTCCGTGGGTAGCGGCAGACGGGAGAACCCATGAAGCTCTGCATCATCGGAGGCCTGGCCACCGTGCTGACGGTAGCCGGGCTGATCACCTCGGCCCCGCCGGCCAGTGCCGGCTGCATTTACGGTGGCCCCGTCATCAGCAAGTGCGACGGGCCCATCCAGCCCGACGGCACTTGGCAACGCTGCATCGGAACGTGGGGCTACGTGCCCAGCGGCTTCAGTTCCCACCTGGTGCCCGTCAAGCGCTGCGACCCGATGGGCCCCGGGCACGACTATCCGTTCGATTTCACCTTCACCGACCCGCCGACCCACATCGCCGACTGAACCGCTCGGCGTACTCCCCCGGTGTGCTGCCCAGCATCGACCGGAAGTCGTTGGTGAAATGGGCCTGGTCGTACCAGCCGAGTCGCACTGCGAGATCGGCGAAATCAACGTCGGGCACGCTCTCGATCTCGAGGGCAGCCTGCTGCAGGCGGTACCGGCACAACACCCACTTCACCGTCACCCCGACGTAGCGGCGAAACACCCGCTGCGTGGTGCGCGTGCTCCAGGGAGACAGCGCCATCACCTGGTCCACCCGATGCAACGCCCCGTCCTCGCTCATACGCTCGATCAGCGGGATCAACTGTCGGTACGTGTCATCCAGCGGCGCTGTCGTTGCGCCGATGGCGGCATCCAGGCCGGCGTGGGCGGTGGCCACATCCTCACCGAGATCAACTGGAGCGCCGAACAACTCGTCGTCGACCGGCACCACTCGGCCCGTCATCGCCGCCGCATCGCCACCGAACCGAGCGGTGAAACCACCGGGCCGAAACCGCGCGCCCACCACCGTTCCCCGCCCGCTGATGGCGATGCGGAACACCTGTGGCACCACCCCGTGCAGCAACGTGGCGGGCAACCGGTGGTCATGGCGCACAACGTCATCGCCCCACTCGCGGGTGAGATGCATGGCCGGGAAGGTGATCACCGTGCTCTCGAAGGGGCCCTCGGCATGCCGGTCCCAGCTCACCGACCAGAAGTGCTCGACGAACCGCGCGGCGTCCGCTGACGGCGTCCACCGCTGCAGGTCGAACGCCGAGCCAGTGCCGGCCCGGCCGACCACGCCGCGCTCTGGCGCGTTTTTCCAAGCCGCCATGGACCAAGCCTACGAAACTGGTCGATATGAGTGTCACACCGATTCCGGAGGGCTATACCAGCCTGACCCCGTTCATCTGCGTCGACGGCGCTGCCACGGCGATCACGTTCTACCAGAACGTATTCGGAGCCGAGGTGGTCGAGCGGATGGACGGCCCCGACGGCACCGTCGCGCACGCCGAGCTGGACTTCGGCACCGGCCGGTTGCAACTCGGTGACCCCCAGGAGGCCTATCAGATCGCCGCTCCCGCGCCAGGGGCTGCCGCAACCCATTCGATCGGCGTGTACTGCCCCGACGTCGACGACGTCGTCGCCCGCGCTGAGAAGGCCGGTGCGACCATCCGCGAACCCGCGCAAACCTTTGTCACAGGTGACCGGTTCGCCTCGATCCTCGATCCGTTCGGCCAGCGCTGGACCGTGATGACCCGCGTCGAGGACCTCACGCCGCAGGAGCGGGAACGCCGCGTCGCCGAATGGGCGGCCACCGCCGGAGGCTAACGTGACGGGATGTCATGCGTGTTCTGCGCCATCGTTGCCGGCGAGGCTCCGGCCATCCGCATCTACGAGGACGACGAGTACCTCGGCATCCTGGATATCCGGCCGTTCACCCGGGGCCACACCCTGGTGATCCCGAAGCGACACACCGTGGATCTGACGGACACGCCGCCGGAGACCGTCGCGGCGATGGCAGGCATCGGGCAGCGCATCGCCCGTGCCGCCCGCCGCTCCGGGCTGCACGCCGACGGCAACAACATCGTGATCAACGACGGCAAGGCCGCCTTCCAGAGCGTGTTCCACATCCACCTGCACGTGGTGCCGCGCCAGACCGGGGACAAGCTGTCCTTCGTCAAGGGCATGATGGTGCGCCGCGACCCGGACCGTGAGGAATCCGCCCGGCTGTTACGTGCGGCATTGGCGGAACTCGACGCGCCCGAGCACGATTGAGCGCATGAGTGATCTGCCGCTTGCGGAAAAGATCGGCCTCCGGCTGTTGCACATCCATGACCTGATCTACCAGAAGTCCAACGGCATGATCGGGCACCGCCTGCCGGGCGTCCCGCCAAGCCTGCTGCTGCGCACCACGGGCGCCAAGACCGGCCAGGCACGGATCAACACGCTCAGCTACGCCCGGGACGGCGAGCACTACCTGGTGGTCGCCTCGATGGGCGGCGCACCGCGCTCACCGGGCTGGTATCACAACCTGAAAGCCCATCCCCGCATCGAGATCAACGTCGGGACCAGGCGCATGAGCGTCACGGCCAAACCCGTGCTACCCGACGACCCCGACTATCAGCGACTGTGGAAGATCGTCAACGACAACAACTCTCACCGCTACGACGCCTATCAGAAGAAGACCACCCGACCGATCCCGATCGTGGTGCTCACGCCCTAGAACAGTTCTTTGGCCAACAATTCCAGGGTGGTGTCACGCGCCGTCGCCGTAGCCGGGTCGGCACCGCGCCGCGCCGAGCCCACCGGGTTGACCATCACCTCGTCGACGTCGAACTCCTCGGCGAGGGCACGCACCTGCTCGGCCGCCTCGACGGGCGAACCCACCACGGCTCGGCGAAGCCCGGAGGCCACGACCGCCTGGGCCTGCGGAGTGAGAGTGGTCGCTTCGGCATCCTCGACAAGATCGAGCGCGCCGAGCGGCTGACCGGTGCGCAGCCGTCCCATCATCTGCAGCTGCGGCAGGAGCAGCGCCTCGGCTTCTTCCGTGGTCTCGGCCACCGACGCGTTGACGGTCAGGAAGGTCACCGGCTCGGACGCCAGATCACTGGGCTGGAATTCGTCGCGGTACACGGCCAGCGCCTCGGCGGTGCCCTGGCCGGAGAAATGGTGGGCGAACACGTAGGGCAGCCCCTTGGCCGCGGCCAGATGCGCCGAGTACATCGATGACCCGAGCAGCCACATCCGTGGTTCGCTGATCGCCGCCGGCGTCGCCTTGAGCACGTAGTTCTCCCGCATCAGATCGCGCGGCAGCGGCACCCGCACGCCACGGGCGCTCATCAGGGCCACCACGTCGTCGAGGTACTGCGGGAACGCCTCGATGTCGCGATCGTCGCGGCCGGCCGCGCCGCGCAACGCCAGCGAGGTGACCGGATCCGAACCCGGCGCCCGCCCGATCCCGAGGTCGATGCGGCCCGGGTGGGCGGCCTCCAGCAGCGCGAACTGCTCGGCCACCGCCAGCGGCGCGTGGTTGGGCAGCATCACCCCACCCGAACCGAGCCGCACCTGCGAGGTGTGCGCGGCCAGATGCGCGATCAGCACCGGCGGGCTGGTGGCGGCGACCGCGGGCATGTTGTGGTGCTCGGCGACCCAGTAGCGGGTGTATCCCAGCCGGTCAGCGGTCTGCGCCAGGTGGGTCGTGGCCGTCAGCGCATCGGCCGTGGACTGATCGGTGCGTACCGGGACGAGGTCGAGGACAGAAAGGCGCATGACAGCGTCAACGTCATGAGGCGTCCGGTTCGTTCCCGCCCGCCTCGTCCACCAGGTGCTTGGCGGTGACGAAGATGTCGTCCAGCATGACCTCGGTGAGCCGGCCGGTGAAGGTGTTCTGCTGGCTGGGGTGAAAGCAACCGAGCAGGGTCACCGGGCCGAACGTCGAGGTCAGCGTCGCCGTTGCGCCGTGACCGAACTTGGGTGCGGGCCTGGGCGCCCCGAGAAGTTCCAGCGCCGCGCGCCACGCGAACGCACCCAGTGCGATGACCACCCGCACGTGGGGGCCAACCAGCCGCCATTCGGCCTGCAACCACGGTGCGCAGGTGGACCGCTCGGCCGGGGTGGGCGCGTTCGCCGGGGGCGCGCAGCGCACCGCGGCGGCCATCCGGGTACCGATCAGCTGCAGGCCGTCGGCCGCGTCGACACTCTCGGGTTGATTGGCCAGACCCACCCGGTGCAGTGCCGCGAACAGGAAGTCCCCGGATCGGTCGCCGGTGAACACCCGCCCGGTGCGGTTGGCTCCGTTGGCCGCCGGTGCCAGTCCGACGATCATGATCCCGGGCTGCTCAGCGCCGAACCCGGTGGCGGGCCTACCCCAATAGGGTTGATCGGCAAAGGATTTCCGCTTGGCCACAGCCACCTCTTCGCGCCAGGTGACCAGGCGGGGGCAGGCTCGGCACACCGAGACCTCCGCGTCCAGCTCGGCTACGGAGTCGGCCCGGGCGGCCAGCCGCCGCACCTGCGCCGCGGTCTTGGCCGCCGGGGTCGACTCCGTAGCCGGATCCCCGGGCCAACCCGCGCCAGGTGGCACCGGCGAGGTGAACAGTTGGCCGGTCCGTGGATGTTGAAGTTGCGGAATCAACACGGATCCACTGTGCCGGAAATTCCGTCGCGACGGGCGCGGGCGCGCTGTTAGATTCGGCCGCGATACCCCATGACCGATACCAAACGCGGCCCCATGCTGCTCATCCTGTTCGCCGCGTTGATGGCAGGCGCGGGCAACGGCATCACGATCGTCGCGTTCCCGTGGCTGGTGTTGCAGCGCAACGGATCCGCGCTCGACGCATCGATCGTGGCGATGGCCGGGACGCTTCCGCTGCTGGTGGCCACCGTGATCGCCGGGGCCGCGGTCGACTACCTGGGCCGGCGGCGGGTATCAATGCTCTCCGATCTGCTTTCGGCACTGTCGGTGGCCGCGGTTCCGGTGCTGGCGCTGATGTTCGGCGTGGACGCGATCAATGTCGCGGTGCTGGCAGTGCTGGCCGCGCTCGGCGCCTTCTTCGACCCGGCCGGGATGACCGCACGCGAGACCATGCTGCCCGAGGCCGCCGGCCGGGCCGGGTGGACGCTGGATCACGCCAACAGCGTGTACGAGGCGGTGTTCAACCTGGCTTACATCGTCGGGCCGGGCATCGGCGGCCTGCTCATCGCCACCCTCGGCGGCATCAACACCATGTGGGTGACCGCCGGAGCGTTCTGCTGCTCGATCCTGGCCATCTCGATACTGCGGCTGGAAGGCGCGGGAATGCCGGATCGCTCCCTGCTGACCGAGAGCGTGTGGGCCGGCATCATCGAAGGACTGCGATTCGTCTGGCACACACCGGTATTGCGCACCCTGGCGATCGTCGACCTGGTGGCCACCGGCCTGTACATGCCGATGGAAAGCGTGCTGTTCCCCAAATACTTCACGGACCGGGACGAACCGGTACAGCTCAGCTGGGTGCTGATGGCCCTGAGCATCGGCGGGTTGCTGGGCGCACTCGGCTACGCGGTGCTGTCGAAGTACATGAGGCGGCGGACCACGATGCTGATCGCGGTGATCACCCTCGGCGTGGCGATGACGGTGATCGCATTCCTGCCGCCGCTGCCCCTGATCCTCGTGCTGTGCGCGATCGTCGGGTTCGTCTACGGACCGATCGCGCCGATCTACAACTACGTCATGCAGACCACCGCCCCGCCACACCTGCGCGGCCGGGTGGTCGGGGTGATGGGCTCACTGGCCTACGCCGCCGGCCCGCTGGGCCTGATCCTGGCCGGCCCACTGGCCGACGCCGCCGGACTGCACGCCACCTTCCTGGCGCTGTCGCTGCCGATGCTGCTGCTCGGCCTGGTCGCGCTCGCCCTGCCGGCGCTGCGGGAGCTGGATCGGCCTAACCCCTGATCCGGGGCGGCGCAAAGGCTTTCGCCACCCGCTCGACGGCGGCGGGGTCACCGTCGATGACCAGCCTGCCATCTGCCAACAGTGCCGGCACCTGAGCCGGGTCCATTGCCGCGCCGAGCACCTCGGCCTCGCCGGACAGTGTCACGTCGACGGCCTTCGCGTCCTCACACACGTCGACGCGGTCCGGCCCGATCTCGATGACGGCCTGACCTTCCGGGGTGACCAGGCGGACGGTGACCGGCGGCCCGGCGCGGTCCTCGCGGACGAAGGCCCGCACCGCACGGATCAACCACGCCGGACGGACGGCGTCACCGGGTGCCCTCGTTTCGATGAGGTGCCGGCCCCACCGCTGGTAGGCGTTGATGACGTCCTCCAGGGCGCGACCGTCGTCGGTCAGTTCGTACACCGCGCCGGAGGCAGGTTTGGGCAGCGTGCGCTTGCGCACCAGGCCGTGCGCCTCCAGGTCGCGCAGGCGTCCGGCCAGCATGTCGGTGGAGATCGGGGCCAACGAGCTGAGCAGGTCCCCGTACCGCAGGGGGCCTTCCAGCAGATCCCGCACCACGAGCAGGGTCCAGCGATCCCCCACCATGTCGAGACTCTTCGCCAGGGCGCAGTGCTGGCCGTACGACCGTGATGCCATGTCACCAGGATAGCCGTAGTTGGACTTTCCAACTTGGTACTTGTTTTTTCCAAGTTGACCGGCTTACCGTGGCCCAATGACACTCACCGACCTCCTCGACGACGCCTCACACGAGGCCCTGGCGTTCGCTGACCTCCTCGAAAGCCTCGACCCGGCGCAAAGGCGCTCCCCCACCCCGTGTGCCGGGTGGGCCATCGACGATCTGGCCGGCCATGTGGCGGTGGTCGGCTTTCGCGTCGCCGAGGCCTACCATCGGGCGCGGCTCCGAATAACCACTCCGCCAGGTGATCTCACCCTCGCCAATCCCGACTTGCCGGCGGCGATCCGGTTGGCTGTCGCGCATCTGAGGGCCGCGTTCGACCAGGCGCCGAGTCGGTGGCCCGTCATACCTGCCCCGTTCGGCGACTTCTCGGTGGCCGCCGCGCTGCGCACGTTGGTGCTGGAATTCGGGGTGCACCTCGATGACTTCAAGATCGCCACCGGTGACCTGCGCTCGACGTTCTCGCCGGCCACCGTCGACGCGATCTTCGGCTTCGGCGAGTTGTTCCTGTTGCGCCAGGCCCAGCCCCTGGAGAGCGGACCGGTCACGGTGCGACTGAACGCGCCGTCGAAGTCCATGGCCATCACCTGGACCGGGCAGCGCTGGGAGCAGGGACCGGGAGCCGACGAACACCGGGTCGACGGCTCCGACGACGCCATCGCCCGGGTCATGCTGCGCCGCGGCCCGGTCGACGACCTGGTCGGCGCTGCGATCCGTCCGCTCTAGAAGGAGACCGACATGACCACACCCCTCGTCGACATCGACGCCGTCCCGATCTGCGAACACCTGCTCGACATCCGTATCGACTTCGAATCGGTACATGTCTTCGCCACCCCCGTCGGCACCCGGATGACCTTTGTCGTCAAGCAGGGCCGCTGCGTCGGGCCCCGCATCGCGGCCGATGTCCTGCCCGGCGGTGGCGACTGGCTCCTCCTCGGTTCGGACGGAGTGGCGCGCCTGGACGTGCGCGCCACCCTGCGCACCGACGACGGCGCCCTCATCCACCTGGCCAACACCGGCCGGGTCCGAATGAACCGGTCGGCGACCGACCGGTTCACCGCAGGCGAACTGATCCGCCATGACGAGATGACGGCACGGTCCAGCCCACTGTTCGAGACCGACGACGAGCGCTACCGGTGGCTCAATGCGGTCCACACCGTGGCCATCAACCAGGTGTCGCTCAGCGAGGTGCACTACCGGGTCTTCGCCGTCCGTTAGGGCCGCTCGTAGCATCGAAGCCGTGAATGCCGCCGCGCTGCCGATGCTGATCAGCGAACTGCCCGAGGGGGTCGTGGTCACCGACCCCGACATCCTGGCCTCCTACCGCCAGGACCGGGCCGCCGATCCAGGTGCGGGCACGCCCCTGGCGGTGGTCCGGCCCACCCGCACCGAGGAAGTACAGACGGTGCTGCGTTGGGCCAGTGCACACCGGGTGGCCGTGGTGCCGCGCGGCGCGGGCACCGGACTGTCCGGCGGCGCCACCGCGCTCGACGGCGGGATCGTGCTGTCCACCGAGAAGATGCGCGACATCGCCGTCGATCCGATCACCCGCACCGCCGTCGTGCAGCCCGGCCTGCTCAACGCCGAGGTGAAGAAAGCCGTTGCCGCCCACGGACTGTGGTATCCGCCGGACCCGTCGTCGTTCGAAATCTGCAGCATCGGCGGCAATGTGGCCACCAACGCCGGCGGGCTGTGCTGTGTCAAGTACGGCGTGACCACCGACTACGTGCTGGGCCTGCAGGTGGTGCTGGCCGACGGTACCGCGGTACGCCTCGGTGGGCCCCGATTGAAAGATGTTGCCGGACTGAGCCTGACGAAACTTTTCGTCGGCAGCGAGGGCACGCTCGGCGTGGTGACCGAGGCGACGCTACGGTTGCTGCCGCCCCAGCACACGCCGTGCACCGTGGTCGCCACGTTCGGGTCTGTGGAGGCCGCCGCGGATTCCGTCGTCAAGATCACCGGCAAGATCCGGCCGTCCATGCTCGAGTTCATGGATTCGGTGGCGATCAACGCCGTCGAGGACAAGCTCAAGATGGGTCTGGACCGCGACGCGGCAGCGATGATGGTGGCGGCGTCCGACGATCGTGGCGCGGCGGGCGCCGACGACGCGGCGTTCATGGCCGCGGTGTTCACCGAATGTGGTGCCACCGAAGTGTTTTCCACCTCCGACCCCGACGAGGGAGAGGCCTTCGTGGCGGCCCGCCGCTTCGCCATCCCGGCTGTCGAGGCCAAGGGGTCGCTGTTATTGGAGGACGTCGGGGTGCCGCTGCCCGCGCTGGCCGATCTGGTCGGCGGGGTGGCCAAGATCGCTGCCCAGCGGCAGCTGCTGATCTCGGTGATCGCCCATGCCGGCGACGGCAACACCCACCCGCTGATCGTGTTCGATCCGGCCGACACCGACGAGGCTCAGCGCGCTCAACTGGCCTTCGGCGAGATCATGGATCTCGCGGTGGGATTGGGCGGCACCATCACCGGCGAACACGGCGTGGGCCGGCTCAAGCGGCCATGGCTGGCCGGCCAGATCGGGCCGGACGCCATGGAACTCAACCGGCGGATCAAGAATGCCCTGGACCCGCAGAACATCCTGAACCCGGGCGCGGCAATCTGAGGACGCAGAGCTAGCCCACACCCATCAAGGCCAACAGACCACCTGTGCGCCAAGCGATCAGCGCCACAAAGGCCACCAGCACCACCACCGACACACCGACCTGTATCGCGTTGCGTCGCTCGCGCGGTGCATAGACGAAGGCCGCGGCGACGCCTGCCCCGGTGACCAGGCCGCCGATGTGGCCCTGCCAGCTGATCGCGCCGGTTCCGAGGGCGGGCCCGGCGAAGGTGAACACCAGGTTGATGATGACGACGGCGGCGATCGAGCGGACGTCGAGTTGGAGCTTGCGGGCCACCACGAAGATCGCACCGAACAGACCGAAGATCGCGCCGGAGGCCCCGGCCGTCGCGGAGTTCAGCGGCGACAACAGGTAGACCAGCACCGACCCGCCCAGTCCGCTCAGTGCGTAGAGGACGCCGAACCGCAACCGGCCCAGCCACTGCTCCAGCGGCGGACCCACCACGTACAGCGCCCACATGTTGAACAGCAGGTGCATGGCGCCGTAGTGCAGGAACATCGACGTCACCAGGCGGTAGTACTCGTCGTTCGCCGCGACACCGGGCGGCCACAGCGTGAGTTCCTGCTCCAGGTTCTTCGAGGCCATCTGCAGCACGAACATCAGCACGTTCACCGCGATGAGCGAGTAGGTCAGGATCGGGGCCCCGGCCCTGGCCACTCCACCGAACTGGGTCCGCGGCGCCCGCACGGACTTGGCTCCCTCGTTGACGCACTCGACGCACTGATGGCCGACGGCCGCCGCGCGCATGCAGTCCGGGCAGACGGGTCGCTGGCATCGCGTGCACCGCACATACGTCGGACGGTCGGGATGCCGGTAACACGTCGGTGTCTGGGCAGGTAGCTGCGGCGCGCCAGGGGTGCTCATCACGCCCGAGCCTATGCGAAGCCGCGAATGTCGTCATGCCGACTATTGACACTGATACCTCGAATGTCGTAGCAATAAGACATGGCAGCGATTTTGTCTCACAGCCCCGCCCGGTTCGAACCCGCCGACGCGGATACCTGGCCCAATCCGTGGCCGATGTACGCCGCGCTGCGGGACCACGACCCGGTGCACCACGTGGTGCCGGCCGAGTCTCCTGAGCACGACTACTACGTGCTCTCCCGGCACGCCGACATCTGGGCGGCGGCCCGCGACCACGAGACGTTCTCCTCGGCGCAGGGCCTCACGGTCACCTACGGCGAGCTGGAGATGATCGGGCTGGCCGACAATCCCCCGTTCGTCATGCAGGATCCGCCGGTGCACACCGAGTTCCGCAAGCTGGTCTCGCGCGGGTTCACGCCGCGCCAGGTGGAAGCCGTCGAGCCGAAGGTTCGCCAGTTCGTCGTCGAGCGCCTCGAGGGGTTGCGCTCGAACGGCGGCGGCGACATCGCGGCCGAACTGTTCAAGCCGCTGCCCTCGATGGTCGTGGCGCACTACCTCGGCGTGCCCGAGGAAGACAGGGACCAGTTCGACGGCTGGACCGACGCCATCGTCGCCGCCAACAGCTCGGCCGGCGGCATCACCGCGGCGATGGGCACCGCCGGGGCGGCGGTCGCGTCGATGATGGGCTACTTCTCCGAGCTCATCGAGCGCCGTCGTCGCGAACCCGGCGATGACACCATCTCGCATCTGGTGGCAGCCGGTGTCGGGGCAGACGGCGACATCGCGGGCGTGCTGTCGATCCTGGCCTTCACCTTCACCATGGTCACCGGCGGGAACGACACCACCACCGGAATGCTCGGCGGCGCAGTGCAACTGCTGCAGCAGCGGCCCGATCAGCGCCGGCTGCTGATCGACGATCCCGGCCTGATCCCGGACTCGGTCGACGAGTTCCTGCGGCTGACCTCCCCGGTGCAGGGCCTGGCCCGTACCACCACCCGCGACGTCACCATCGGTGACACCACCATCCCGGCCGGGCGCAAGACGCTGCTGCTCTACGGCTCCGGAAACCGCGACGAGCGTGAATTCGGGGACAACGCCGCCGAACTCGACATCCGGCGCAAGCCACGCAACATTCTGACCTTCAGCCACGGCGCCCATTTCTGCCTCGGTGCCGCGGCCGCCCGCATGCAGTCCCGCGTCGCGCTGACCGAATTGCTCTCCCGCTACCCGGATTTCGAGGTCGACCTGGATGCCGTTGTGTGGGCCGGCGGCAGCTACGTGCGACGGCCGCTGTCGGTGCCGTTCCGGGCGGGCACCTGATGCCTCGCGACTGGTTGTCGGCGCGGCGGTCCGAAGTGGCCGCCGACCACATCCTCGACGCCGCCGACGCCCTGTTCAGCCAGCAGGACGCGGCGACCGTCGGCATGCACGAGATCGCCACGGCCGCAGGGTGTTCCCGTGCCACGCTGTACCGCTACTTCGAGAATCGCGACGCGCTCTACACCGCCTACGTGCACCGCGAGGCACGCCGGCTGTACCTCGACGTGAGCGAACAGGTGGCCGCGGTGGCCGATCCGGCGGAGCGGTTGATCGAGGGCGTGATCACGGCCCTGCGCGCGGTGCGCGAGAGCCCGGCACTGTCATCCTGGTTCGCCACCACGCAGCGCCCGATCGGCGGTGAGATGGCCGAACACTCCGAGGTGATCCGGGCGCTCGTGGAAGGCTTCGTCCGCTCTCTCGCCGGGCCGGGCGCGACGGGGCAGGCCGAGGACGAGGTGGGCCGTCGGGCCGGGTGGCTGGTGCGCATCATGGTGTCGCTGCTGGTCTTCCCCGGTGGCGACGAGTCCGACGAACGCGCCATGCTGGCCGAGTTCGTCGCCCCGCTGCTGATCCCGGCACAACAGCCCGTCGACTAGCGGGATTGCCGGGCGGGACGGGCCGGCCTGCCCCATACTTTCGAGTATGGCCAGCCATCCGAGGCCACTGCCGCCACTGCCGGCCGTGACCAGCATTGCCGAGGTCGTCTCGGTCACCGACACGATCACCGACTGGGCGGTGGAAACCTCAAGCCGGCTGGGCTATTTCGCGGCCCTGTACAAGCGGATCACCATCGCCGTCGGTGTCGCGGTCGAGACCGGAGCATTCGAGGACGGCCCGCGGATGGACCGGCTCGACGCGGCGTTCGCGCAGCGCTACTTCGATGCGCTGAACGGGCACTTCCACCCGGGCCGGTATCCGCGGCCCACCCGGTCCTGGCGGGCCACCTTCGAGTGGGCCGAGAAACCTGAGCCGATCCTGGTCCAACACATGCTGGCCGGGGTCACCGCCCACATCGTGCTGGACCTGGGTATCGCGGCGCAGGGCATCGTCGGGTCGGGCCGATTACTCTCGCTGCGCAAAGATTTCGACACCATCAACGCGGTGCTGGCAAGCCAGATCGGCGGGGTGGTCAACGACGTCAACGAACTGTCCCCGGCGCTGGCCGATCTCTACGCCGTGCTCAGACAGCACCAGATCTTCGTGATCAACGAAGCGATCAGATCCCTGCGTGACAGCGCATGGCGATTCGCCACCGTTCTGGCCCTCGAACCCAGCTTTGCCCGGCCGCCCACCATCTGGACGCGAGACCTGCAGGTCAGCCGGCAGGCACAAGCGGTGTTCGACCCGCCCAGCCTGGTCGGCGCCTTCGATCTGGCGGTCAAGGAGATCGCCGCGCGGGAGAGCCGAGACGTGGCGAAGAACGTCCGGGTGCTCGACGAGATCGCCGCGACACCCGCGCCGATCCAGACGGTGCTTTGACAATGGGACGCCGCGGCGTCAGGCCACCCAGTACGCCTGCGCCTTGATGGATCTGCGCGGGATGCCGTACTCCTCGCGGAAGACGCGCGCCACCGCGCGGGTGGTGCGGTTGTTGCAGGCAACCCAGCCGAAGTGATCGGCGGCATCGAATGCCGATGCGGTGACGGCGTCGAGCAGATCCTCGTCGTTTCGGTCCACCCAGGTGATCTCGACGTCACCGGTGACGGGGAGCTCGCGGTCGTCGTCATGGCCGGCTTCTAGGAAGACCCGGGCCGGGGCGTCCCCGATCGCGTCCAGCAGGGAGTTGATGGCCGACAGCGACGCGGTGTCGCCGACGATGACGTATCCGGCCGGCGCGGGTTCGGGCAGCGCGAAGTTGCTGCCCAGCACTGTCACCTCCAGCACGTCACCGGGCTCGGCAGCACGGGCCCAGCGGGTCGCGATACCGTCGTGCATCGCGAAATCGATGTCAACGGTTCCGGCCTGCGGATCGGCGTTGACCAGGGTGTAGCCGCGCTGATGGGCCTTGCCGCCGTCGGGAAACCAGCCCCGCACCCACATCGTCGGGTGCACCCGCTGCTCGGCGAGCAGCCGCTGCGCGTCGAAGTGCAATCTGAGGTAGTTCGGCGTGAGCTCGGTGCGGCCCGAAACCGTCAGCTCGTAATCACCGCCCCGCCAGAGTTTGACCAGGGCTCCTTCCAGCCCGCGCGACGCCTTCTGCTGGCTCATGCATGCCTCCCGTGAACGTGTTAGGTAAGCATACCCTAAGTTCATTCTCGGACTTCAGCCTACCCGTACAGGGCTGCCGCGATCTCCCCCGCCCGGACCGCCACGTTGGAGAGCAGCGTCGCGCCCAGCCCATGCGTGTGCTCGACCGTCGCACCGTTGAGAAAGATGTCTCCGGGCGCGCCGGACGTCGACGCCAGTCGATAGTCACGACCGACGACCGGACGGCCCCGATCGTCGAACTCGTAGTGCTCGGCCACGTCCCCGAGGAAAGCCGCGACATCCATCGGTGCGTAGCCGGTCGCGTACACCACCGCGTCGCAGTCCAGCTTCTCGGTGGATCCGTCGGCCAAGCCGGTGATCGTGACCCGGACGGCCTCGGCATGCTCCTCGACCCCGGTGATCGCCGAGGCCTTGTGCATCCGCAGCCGATGGCGGCCCGAGACTTTTTCGGCGTACTCGCGGTCATACAGATCCTCGATCAGCTCCGGCTCCACCGCGGAGTAATTCGATGAGCGGTGATAGCCGAGTAGGCGCTCGCGGACCTGTTCGTCGGCTCCGTAGAACACGTCGACCGTCGACGGGTCGAATATCCGATTGGCGAATGCGCTGTCGTCGGCCACGCTGTATCCGTATCGGGTGAACACCGAATGTACCTGCGCGCGTGGGTAGCTACGGTGCAGGAATGCCACCACCTCGGCCGCGCTCTGCCCCGCGCCGACGACCACGAAGCGCGATGCCGCAGGAGCAGGCAGCCCGGCCAGGCCGGGCAGCAGACTGTGACTGTGCCACTGTCGGCGGCTCGGCCGCACCGCCTCGGGGAGCACGGGATGCAACCCGGTCCCGATCACCAATGTGCTCGCCGAAAACCGCTGCCCATGCGCGGTGTGCACCACAAACCCGACGCCGGAGTCTGCCGCCGCCACCGCGACCACTCGGCTGTCGTAGTGCACATCGTCGGCGAAATGGCCTGCCGCCCAGTCCAGGTAATCGTGGAACTCGAGCCGGCTGGGGAAGACGTTGTGGCGGCCGATGAAATCGATGAGCCGGCCGTGTTCGCTGAGATAGTTGACAAAGGTGAACTCACTCTTGGTGTTCCGCAGTGTCACCAAATCCTTGAGGAACGGGATCTGCATGCGCGAGCCCGGCAGCAGCATGTCCCGATGCCAGCCGAACCGCGGCTGGGTCTCCAGGAACGTGGCCCGGCGGTCGCGTTCGGTCAGAGCGATGGCGAGGGCGAGATTGGCGGGGCCGAAACCCACCCCTGTCACCGGCGCGTCAAGTGTGGACACGAGCGCGGGTCAATCGTTGCAAATAGCTGTCCCGCACCATGTTCCGGTTGATCAGGACGACGAAATCGGCCATGTCGAAGTCTGGATCATACGACGGCTCACCGCAGATCACGCCGCCGATCCGCAAACTGCCCGCCACCATCGGCGGCAACCGAACACGGCCGGGATCGGGTAGCTCATCGAGACTCAACCCATTGACCCGCACCGGGTTTCGCGGCGTCACCCGGAAATCGTCAGGCGCCCGGCTGTCGCGGAGCGCGGCATCGCGCACTCCTCGCACCAATGCCCCGCGTGGGCCACCACCCTCCATCCGCACCGAGAGACAACCGATGGCCCACTGGTATCCGGTCAGCTCCTGATAGCGCAGGATGCCGGCCCACAGCAGGGCCACCACCGCCCCGCTGCGATGATCCGGATGCACACTCACCCGACCCAACTCGACCAGCGACGGGCGCAACCGATCCAGACCCGGACTCATGTCGAATATGGTGTCGGCGAATATTCCACCTGCTGCCCGCGCGCCGTCCGGCGGCAGCAACCGATAGCAGCCCACGATCTGGCCGGTGGCCTCGTCCCGGGCCAGCAGATGGTTGCTGTGCGCGTCGAACTGGTCGACATCGATCATCTCGCCGGTCAACGTTCCTCGCACCGCCTGCGGCAGGGCCGCACCCATCTCCTCGGCGAAGGTCTGGTAGCGCAACCGCTGAGCGGCCTCGACCTCGAGCGGATCGGCAGAGAGCAGAATGGTGTAGCGACCGGAATCGGTCGCCGGGATGAGCACATCCCCAGCCCTCATAGTTTGCCAACGTAGACTCATTGTCGGCGACGCGCACGATGATTCGCCATACCGATCCGCGGTGCGACGTCGACGTCAATTCATGCCGCGGCCGGATCAGCAACAATCAGACGCCGGGCGATTCCGATCAGAACGACGACCACGATGAGGCCGGCAGTTGCCGCGCCCGCAGCCACCACCAGGGCGTCCTGCAATCCGGCCGCACTGGTGGCACGGTCCATCCCGGGGCCGTCGCCGCCGTGCCTGCCGAACAACTCGCCGAGGCCGGCGACCCCGGCGAGAATTCCGACCTGACGGACGGTACTGACTGTGCCGGTTGCCATTCCGGCGTCCTCGACCCGCACGAACTGCAACGCGGCCTCCGATGTCAGCGCCGCGAGGCCGCCGAGACCGATACCGGCCACCACCGAACCGGCGATGAAATGCGTCCACTCGGTGGCCGCCGTGACATCCGTCATCAGCCACAGCCCCATCGCGATCAACGCCACGCACGCCGGGATCGCCACCGGCACCGCCACCGCCCGGCGGGCCGCGAACATCGCGGCAGGAGCACCCAGCACGATCGCCACCGTCAGCGGCAGTGCCCGCACTCCAGCCTCAAATGCACTGAAGCCCAGGGTGTTCATGAAGTACAGCGCCAGATAGTTCGTCGTGGCCATCAGCGTCGCTGCCGACACGAATGCCGCCAGTGCCACACCGGCGAATCCGGGCCGGCGCAGCACCGACATGTCCAGCATCGGCTCGGCGACGCGCATCTCCCACCGCACGAAGACCACCATGGCGATCACGCAGAAGCCGCTCAGGACGCCCACGAGCGGCCCGCGCCAGTCGTACCGGTCGCCTTCGATCAACACATACACGCCGCTGAACAGTGCGGCCGACAACACCACCGTGCCGACGATGTCGACCGGACGAACCTGCGCGGCACGGTTTTCCGGGATGTAGACCGCACCGATCAACAATGCCGCCAGCCCGATCGGCACGTTGACCAGAAAGATGGCCGGCCAGCCGAAGCGATCGACCAGGGCGCCACCCAACAACGGACCCACCGCCCCGCCCGCGCCCATGACCGCGCCGTAGATCGCGATCGCGACCGCCCGGCCCCGCCCCTCCGGATAGACCGCGGCGATCAACGGCAACGACACACCGAGCAGGACCGCGCCGGCCGCGCCCTGCACGGAGCGGGTCAGGTTCAACATCTCGATGCTGTCGGCCCGCGCGCACCCCACCGACGCCAGCGTGAACACCACCATCCCGCCGAGATACAGCCGCCGCCGACCGAGCCGGTCACCCACGGTCGCGGCGGTGAGCAACAGCCCCGCCATCGGCAGCGCGTACGCGTCCACCACCCACTGCAGCCCGTTGAGCCCTGCCCCGAGCGAGGCTTGAATGTCGGCCAGCGCCGCCGAGACGATCGTCATGTCCAGCAGCAGCATGAACACGGCGAGGCAGACAGCCAGCAGCGTCAGGTGCTGCCGGCTGCCGGTCACGAACGTACCCGGGTGAACCGGTGCAGCAGCCAGGCGGCCGGGATGGTGAATGCCATGGTGAGCACGAACAGGCTGATCATCGACCCCGTGTAGACCGGATCACGCATGACCTCGACCATCACCAGCTCCATGATCATCAGGTGGATCAGGAAGATCTCGTAGGAGATCTCGCCGAGGAAGACCATCGGCCGGGAGGCCAGGAACCGGTTGTACCAACCGTGGTCCCCGAGCGCGGGCGGCGCCACCAACAGTGCCGCGATCACCGCGTAGAAGAACGTCTTGACCAACGCCTCACTGAGCTTGGCCGGCGACGTGGTGGGCTCGCCCGCGAGCGGCGTCGACGCGATGAAATAACACACCACGGCCAACGGCACACACACCACGGCGTAGCCGCGCACCTTGAGTTGCCCCAGCACCGTCAGCGCCATGCCGGCCACGAACCAGGCCAGGTACGTGGGCAGCCACAACCGGGCTCCGTCGGGCAGACCGGTCGCGTCGTGCACGATCCACAGCCACAGCGGCGACACCGCCGCCAACAACGCCAGCCCGAAGAACAACAGACCCGGTCGCCAGCGCCGCCGGCACACCACCACCAGCAGCAGATAGGCCAGCAGCGGCAGCACCACGTAGAACGCCGCCTCCACCGCCAGGCTCCACATCTGGGTCAGGCCCTGGTGCAGATAGGAGAACAGGTAGTTGTCGGTGTAGATCTGGGTCAGCGTCAGATTGCGGAACAGTCCGACCCAGGTGTGGCCGGGGTTCGGCCCGCCGGTGCGAAAGTGGTAGAGCAGGTAGGCGATCAGCACCGTCACCACATAGGCCGGCATGATGCGTCGCACCCGGTGCCAGGCGTAGCGGCGCACCGACGGCGCCTGCCCCGCTGTCGCTGCCGCTGGATCTGATCCGCGGCTCGCCGCGGCTACCCAGGGCCGGAACAACAGGAACCCGCTCAGCACGAAGAAGATCGGCACACCGATCTCGGCGCGCGACAACACCAGGCCCAGATATCCCTGCGGGTACTTGCCCGTGGTGTACGCCGCGTGCGTCACCACCACCAGGATGGCGGCCACCGCGCGGATTCCGGTCAGCGAGGCAACGCGGGTCGACGTCGGGGTGTCGACCGACTCAAGACCACCCTGCTCCGACGGCCCCTTCACACTTCTGGAGACCGTCACTTCGTCTTCCGGTGCGGCTTCCCCGAACGGTCTTTGTTCTCGGATCGGCCCTTGTAGTCAGAACGGCCCTTGTACTCGGAACGGCCCTTGTACTCCCGGCGCGGTCCACGGTCGGCGCGCTCGTCCCGCTCCGGCGCCAGATTGATCAGCATGCCCGAGATGCGGGTGTTTTCCAGCGCCTTGAGCGTCTTGCTGGACAGCTTCTCCGGCAGCTCCACCAACGAGTAGTCCCCGCGAATGGTGATGTGGCCGAACTCGTTGCGGTGCAGCCCGCCCTCGTTGGCGATGGCGCCGACGATGTGGCCGGGCCCCACCTTGTGCCGCTTGCCGACCGAGATCCGGTACGTCGCCAGGCCCTCGCGCGGCGGACGCTCCTTGCGCGGGGGCCGCTCGCCACGATCGTCGCGATCCCGCTCCCGGCGCTTCTCCGGCGGCGGCTCGGTCATCAGGAACTCTTCGCCGTTGCGCGACTGCAACGCCAGTGCCGCGGCGATGTCGGCCATCGGCACGTCGTTCTCACGCTCGTAGTCCTCGATGATCCGGCGGAACAACTCGAGGCCCGGACCATTGAGCGCGTCGGTGATCGAGTCGCGGAACTTGGCGACCCGCTGCGCGTTGACGTCGTCGACACTGGGCAGCTCGGCCTCGATGACCTTCGACCGCGTGTGCTTCTCGATCGACTTGAGCAGATGACGTTCACGCGGGGTGACGAACAGCAGCGCGTGCCCGGACCGGCCGGCCCGGCCGGTGCGCCCGATACGGTGCACGTACGACTCGGTGTCGTGCGGGATGTCGTAGTTGACGACGTGCGAGATGCGCTCGACGTCCAGACCGCGCGCGGCGACGTCGGTGGCGATCAGGATGTCGATCGTGCCGTCCTTGAGCGCGGTGATCGTGCGCTCACGCTGTGCCTGGTTGATGTCGCCGTTGATGGCCGCGGCCGCGAAACCGCGGGCCTTGAGCCGCTCGGCGACCTCCTCGGTGGCCTGCTTGGTGCGGACGAACACGATCATCGCGTCGCCCTCTTCGACCTCGAGCACCCGCGTCAGCGCGTCCAGCTTGCGCGCTCCGGCCACCTGGATGAAGCGTTGGGTGATGTTCTCGGCGGTGGCGGTCTTGGCCTTGACCGTGACCTCCACCGGATCGTGCAGGTACTTGGTGGTGATCTTGCGGATGGCCGGCGGCATGGTGGCCGAGAACAGGGCCACCTGCTTGTACTCCGGGGTGTCGGCGAGGATCCGCTCGACCTCTTCGGCGAAGCCCATGGTGAGCATCTCGTCGGCCTCGTCGAGCACCAGGTAGTCCAGGTTCGAGAGGTCCAGTGTGCCGCGCTCGAGGTGGTCGATCACACGGCCCGGGGTGCCCACCACCACCTGCGCGCCGCGCCTCAACCCGGACAGCTGCACGGTGTAGGACGCGCCGCCGTAGATCGGCAGGACGTTGATCGCGGGCAGATGCGCGCCGTAGCGGCCGAATGCCTCGGCGACCTGCAATGCCAGCTCCCGCGTCGGCGCCAGCACCAGCGCCTGGGTGTTGCGGCTGGTGGTGTCGATCTTCGACAGGATCGGGATGGCGAAGGCCGCGGTCTTGCCGGTACCGGTCTGGGCCAGTCCGACGACATCGGAGCCGGCCAGCATGGCCGGGATGGTCGCGGCTTGGATCGCCGAGGGCGACTCGTACCCGACTTCGGTGACAGCTTGTAGCACCGCAGGGTGAATCTGCAGGTCGGCAAATGTCGGGGCGGCGTCCCCCGGATCCGGGTCTGGCGAGGTCATCGGTTCAGAAGTCTAGTGCCAATCAGGCCGATCCCCCGCCGCGCGCCTGCACAAACCCGCGGCGGGGTCGAGGTAGGTTGCGCAACTGTGAAACGGGTGGCAGCGGATTCGGTGGCGCCGGCCGCCATCTTGACGGCCGTACTCACGCTCGCCGGATGCGGATCGGGCGATTCCACCGTCTCCAAGACACCCGAGGCGGGCCCCGGCCCGGCGCCGACCTCGGTGGCGAAACCGGCCGCGAAACCCGCTCCCTCGCCGGCCCCGGCGCCCGCCGACCCGTGCGCGGTGAACCTGGCCGCCCCGGAGATCGCCAGGGCCGTCTCCGAGTTGCCGCGGGACCCGCGCAGCAATCAGGCCTGGAGCCCCGAACCGGTCGCGGGCAACTACAACGAGTGCGCGCAGTTGTCGGCCGTGATCGTGCGGGCCAACACCAACTCCGAGAACCCCAACACCCGCGCCGTGCTGTTCCACCTCGGCAAGTTCATCCCCACCGGCGTGCCCGACACGTACGGCTTCAACGGCGTCGACCGATCCGCCAGCACGGGTGACACCGTGGCGCTGCAGTACTCCGGCGGATTCCACGGGCTGGCCAGCACGGTGAAGTTCCGCTGGAACGGCGGCGGGGTTGAGTTGATGGGCAACGTCGGCTGAGATTTCGTCCAGCCGCGAAACAGCGGTCAGGGTCGTGAAGTCAGTGGGTTGACAACCGTGGCTTCACGTTCGCGGTGATTGTCGGATGTGCAGCGCATTCTCGCCCCATGGGGACGATATTCATCGGCAGCGAGGCCATCGCACGGGGCGAACTCACCAGGGGTCGCTTGCGCGCCGCATACCGGCCGATCTTTCCGGACGTCTACACACCACGGATCGCTGAGCCGTCGTTCTACGGCAATACGGTCGCAGCCTGGTTGTGGTCCAAGCGGGGTGGCGTCATCACCGGCCGGGCTGCCGCTGCGCTTCACGGTGCCAAATGGGTCGACGAGGAAGTGCCCGTCGAACTCATCTGGGCCAACAACCGGCCGCCGCGCGGAATCATCACCCACAACGACCGATTCGCTCCCAATGAAATCGAGGAGATCAATGGCCTGGCCGTGACGAACACGGCCAGGACCGCTCTGGACCTCGGCCGCTTCCTGCCCCGCCGCGCGGCCGTCGAGCATCTCGACGCGCTTGCCCGCGCGACGGGGCTGAGCATCGAGAACGTCCTGCCGCTCACCGACCGCTATGCGGGTGCCCGCGGAATGCGCCGGTGCCGGGAGACGCTCAGCCTGATGGATGCCGGCGCCGACTCCCCGAAGGAGACCTGGCTGCGTCTGTTGGTGATGGACGCGGGCTACCCGCGGCCCCGCACCCAGATACCTGTGCTCGACGACTACGGCAACGAGTTCGCCTATCTCGACATGGGCTGGGAGAAGGCCATGATCGCATTGGAGTACGACGGGATTCAGCATCAGACCGACCGCAAGCGGTACGCCTGGGACGCCAAACGACTGCGCATGGTGCAACGCCGGGGCTGGCTCCACATCCGGGTCATCAAGGAAGACCACCCCCCGCGAGGTGCTGGACCGGGTGCGTGCGGCGTGGGCCCAGCGCGAAACAGAAGCGAGGGTCGCCAAGTCGGCGGCTTAGCAACCGCACGTGCTGTTTCGCGCGGGAAAACAAGTTTGTCGGGGCGCTCGCCTACAGTGACAACGTGTTCGTCACCGAAGGCGCGTCGGGGCCGACGGTCATCTACAGCGCGTCGGACCTTGCCGCGGCTGCCCGCTGTGAATACGCCCTGCTGCGCTCGTTCGACGCGCGGCTGGGCCGCGGCCCAGCGGTGTCATCGGATGACGAATTACTTGCCCGCACAGCAGAACTCGGCGACGAACACGAGCAGCGCCACCTCGATGAACTGCGCGCCGACGCCGGCGTGACGGTGATCGGCCGGCCCGCTTACACGGTGGCCGGGCTGAGCGCAGCGGCCGCGGCCACCCTCGAGGCCGCGCATCGCCGGGACCCGGTGATCTACCAGGCCGCGATGTTCGACGGACGCTTCGCCGGGTTCGCCGATTTCCTGATCCTGACGGATACCGCAGCGGGTGAGCGGTACCGGCTCCGTGACACCAAACTGTCCCGGTCGGTGAAGGTCGAGGCCCTGCTGCAGCTGGCCGCCTATGCCGATGTCCTGACCGGCGCGGGCGTCCCGGTGGCCGACGAGGTCGACCTGGTGCTCGGCGACGGCGCGGTGTCCAGCTACCGCGTCGACGAGCTGCTGGCGGTGTACCGGCCACGGCGCCGCGCGTTGCAGGCACTCCTCGACGGGCATCTGACCGCCGGCACCGCGGTGCGCTGGTCCGACGAAACAGTGCGGGCATGTTTCGGCTGCCCGGAGTGTGAGCAGCAGGTCCGGGCCACCGACGACCTCTTCCTGGTGGCCGGGATGCGGGCCGGCCAGCGCGCCCGGTTCATCGATGCCGGCGTCACCACCACCCACCAGCTGGCCGGCCACATCGGTGCGGTGCCCGGGCTCTCCCAGCGCACTGTGACGGCGCTGTCCGGTCAGGCCCGGCTGCAGGTGGCACCACGGGTGGATGCCAAACCGCCGTATGAGGTCGTCGACGCCCAGCCGCTGATGCTGCTTCCGGATCCGGACAAGGGTGACCTGTTCTTCGACTACGAGGGCGACCCGTTGTGGACGGTCAACGGTCACGACTGGGGGCTGGAATACCTGTGGGGCGTACTCGGCGCGGAGGGGAACTTCCAGCCGTTGTGGGCTCACGACCGGGCCAGCGAACGTCAGGTGCTCATCGACTTCCTGGACCTCGTCCGCAAGCGCCGCAAGCGCTTTCCCAAGATGCACATCTACCACTACGCGCCGTACGAGCGCAGCACCCTGCTGCGGCTGGCCGGCCGCTACGGGGTGGGCGAGGACGATGTCGACGACCTGCTGCGCAACGGCGTCCTCGTCGATCTCCTCCCGTTGGTACGCAAGAGCATTCGCGTCGGCACCGAGAACTACAGCATCAAGTCGCTGGAACCGCTGTACATGGGAACCGAACTACGCGACGGCGAGGTCACCAAGGCGACCGATTCGATCACCGAGTACGCGCGCTACTGCGCACTGCGCGACGCCGGTCACCACGACGAGGCCGCCACCGTGCTGAAGGAGATCGAGGAGTACAACCGTTACGACTGCCGTTCCACGCACCGGCTGCGAGACTGGTTGATCAACAGGGCATTCGAAGCCGAGGTGCCACCGCGCGGGCCGCAGCCGGTCCGTGACGGGGCGCCGATCGAGAAGGCCGACGCCACCGACCGCAAGCTGCTCAAGTTCGCCGGCGACGGGGTGGAGCCACGCACGTCCGAACAGCAGGCGGTCGCGCTCGTCGCCGCCGCCCGCGGCTTCCACAAACGCGAGGACAAACCGTTCTGGTGGGGGCATTTCGACCGGATCAACAACCCCGTCGACGAATGGGCCGACAGCACAGGTGTTTTCGTCGCCGAACAGGCTGAGGTGGTCACCGACTGGCACATCCCGCCGCGGGCCCGCAAGCCCCAACGGCAGGTCCGGCTGACCGGTGCCATCGACGCCGGGGAACTGGGCAGCGAGGTCTACGCGCTCTACGCCCCGCCGGCACCGACTGGCCTGTCCGACGACCCGGACCGGCGCGGCTTCGGCAGTGCCACCGTCATCGGCTGCGACAACCCGGAGGCCCCCACCGAGGTGCTGATCACCGAACGCCAACCCTCCGGCGGCGATACCTTCGCCGAGGTGCCGTTCGCACTGACGCCCGGCCCGCCGATCAACACCAAGCCCTTGCAGGCTTCCATCGACAGCACCGCGGCCGCGGTGTCCGCCGGTCTGCCGAAGCTGCCGGCCGACGCGGTGACCGACATCTTGCTGCGCCGCCCGCCACGCACCGTGAGTGGCCGGGCACTGCCGCGCAGCGGGGACACCGCCGCCGATGTCACCGCGGCGTTGCTGGACCTGGACGGCTCGTACCTCGCCGTGCACGGGCCACCCGGCACCGGCAAGACCCACACCTCGGCGAAGATCATCGCCCGGCTGGCCAACGAGCACGGTTGGCGCATCGGCATCGTCGCGCAGTCACACGCGGTGATCGAGCATCTGCTGGATCAGGTGCTCGACGCCGGGGTGGACGCCGCGCGGGTGGCCAAGAAACGCAAGGGCGCCGACCCGCGGTGGAGCGAGATCGACCAGAACCATTACGCCGCCTTCATCGCCGACCATCCCGGTTGCGTGATCGGCGGTACCGCATGGGATTTCGCGAATGAAGCGCGGGTGCCGCGGCAATCGCTCGACCTACTGGTGCTCGAAGAAGCCGGCCAGTTCAACCTGGCCAACACCATCGCGGTGGCTCCGGCCGCGCGCAACCTGCTGCTGCTCGGCGACCCGCAGCAACTCCCCCAGGTCTGCCAGGGCACCCACCCGGCACCGGTCGACGATTCCGCGCTGGGCTGGCTGGTCGAGGGGTCGCACACGCTGCCGGCCGAGCGCGGCTACTTCCTGGACCGCTCGTTCCGGATGCATCCGGCGGTGTGCGGCCCGGTGTCGCGGCTGTCCTACGACGGCCGGCTGCGGTCACACGAAAAGGTCAGTGCAGCAAGGGCACTCGACGGTTTCACACCTGGCGTGCGGGTACTCGAGGTGCCGCACCTCGGCAATTCGACCGACAGCCCGGAAGAGGCCGGCGCGATCGTCGCAGCCATCACCGGCCTGCTCGGCACCACCTGGACCGACGAGCATGGCAGCACACCGCTGGGGCAGGACCACGTCCTGGTGGTGACGCCCTACAACGCGCAGGTGACGACGGTGCGTCGGGCACTCGACGCGGCGGGACTGACCGAGGTGCAAGCCGGCACGGTGGACAAATTCCAGGGTCGGCAGGCGCCGGTGGTGTTCGTGTCGATGACGGCGTCGTCGGCCGCCGATGTGCCGCGCGGGATCGGATTCCTGTTGAACCGCAACCGGCTCAACGTGGCGATCAGCCGGGCCAAGTATGTGGCCTACATCGTGCGCTCGCCACAGCTCACCGACTATCTGCCCGGCCAGCCGGACAGCCTGATCGCACTCGGGGCCTTCCTCGCACTGACCGAGGGCTGTGATACACCCGACCGGTGACTGAAATGCTTACCGAAACGCTTGCCGGAATCGTCGGTGCCAACCACGTCACCACCGACCCGGACGTGTTGGACGGCCGCTGCGTCGACCACACCGGGCGTTACCGCGGCCGGGCCAGTGCCCTGGTCCGGCCCGGCACCGACGCGGAGGTGGCGGCGGTGTTGCGGGCCTGCCGCGACGCGGGCGCCTATGTGACCGTGCAGGGCGGCCGAACCTCACTCGTGGCCGGGACCGTGCCGGAGAACGACGACATCCTGCTGTCCACCGAACGGCTCACCGAGGTCGGTTCGGTCGACACCGTGGAGCGCCGGATCCGCGTCGGCGCCGGCACGACACTGGCCGTGGTGCAACGGGCCGCCGCGGCGGCCGGACTGGTGTTCGGTGTGGACCTGGCCGCGCGCGAATCCGCCACGGTCGGCGGCATGGCCTCCACCAACGCCGGCGGTCTGCGCACGGTGCGCTACGGCAACATGGGCGAGCAGGTGCTCGGCCTGGACATCGCGCTGCCCGACGGCTCTGTGATCCACCGGCACAGCCGGGTGCGCCAAGACAACACCGGATACGACCTGGCCGCACTGTTCGTCGGCGCCGAGGGCACCCTCGGCGTGATCACCGGACTGGACCTGCGGCTACACCCCGCGCCCACCCACCGGGTCACCGCGATCTGCGGGTTCGCCGGCCTGGACGCGCTCGTCGACGCGGGCCGGACCTTCCGCGACCTGGACGGCATCGCCGCGCTGGAACTGATCGACGCCCGGGCCAGTGCGCTGACCGCCGAGCACCTCGGCGTCGCCGCCCCGGTCGACGGTGCCTGGCAGCTGTTGATCGAACTGGCCGGCGACACCGATCAGACCGAACGTCTGGCACACGCCCTGGACGGCGTGGAAATCTGCGGCGAACCGGCCGTCGGCGTCGACGCGGCAGCCCAGCTGCGGTTGTGGCAGGTGCGCGAGTCGGTGGCCGAGGTGCTCGGATTGTTCGGCCCGCCACTGAAATTCGACGTCTCCCTGCCGCTGTCGGCGATTCGGGGCTTTGCGACCGAGGCCACCGGCGTGATCGCGGGCCACGCACCGGACGCCATTCCCGTGCTGTTCGGTCACATCGGCGAGGGCAATCTGCACCTGAACGTGCTGCGCTGCTCCGTCGACGCCGAGGCCGGGCTGTACGCCGCGATGATGACGCTGATCGCCGAGCACGGCGGCAATGTCAGTTCCGAACACGGCGTGGGCTCACGCAAACGCGACTATGTGGCCATGTCCCGCTCCGAGGCCGACATCGCGGCCATGCGTACCGTCAAGGCCGCTTTCGACCCGAGCGGCTACCTCAATCCCGCGGTGTTGTTCCGTCGCTCTCAGCCATGAACTCGGCATAGATGTTCTTCCACTGCTCAGGATCCTCGGACACGGGCGGCGACCGGAACACGACCGTGGCCGCCTCCTCGTCGCCACCATGGTTCACGGTGAACTCGACGTAGTCGTCGTCATCGTCGTCGCGGGGGTCCGTGTAGGGCTCCGGGTTCGGCGCGGGCACCGGCGCGGCCGCTGGCGCGGTACCGAAACCGACCAGGAACAACGCCCCGACCACGCCGAACAACGCGATGAACGCCGGCAGCAGCATGGACTGCGACATCGCCGCCGCAAACGGCGCGTGCAGGAACTCGGGCAACTCGGCGGCCGACCCCTCGCCACGGGGAGCAGCGCCGCCCGCGCCCGGCAGCTCGGCACCGATCCGCGACGTCATGAACGCCGCGATGCCTGCGCTGCCGAGCACCGACCCGACCTGCCGGGTGGCGTTGTAAACCCCGGAGCCGGCCCCGGCGAGATCGGGCGGCAGGTTGCGGGTCGCGGTGGCCGCCAACGGCGACCAGATGAACGCCATGCCGACACCCATCACGATCTGCGGCAGCAGCAGCCGCCAGATCGGGGTGGTCGGGGTCATCTCCAGCGCCAGCCAGGTCAACCCGACCGCCATGGCCGAGAATCCGAACCCGATCACCGGCGTCGGGTGGGCCCGGTCGACGATGCGGCCCACCACCGGGGCCAGCACGCCGCTGGCGATCGCGGTCGGTGCCGTCAGCAGCGCCGAACGGATCGGCGACAAGCCGCACACCGACTGCGCGTAGAACATCAGCGGCAGGATCATCGCGGTCACCGCGAAGCCGATCGTCGCGACGCCCAGATTGGCCAGGCTGAAGTCGCGATCGGCAAAGATCCGCAGCGGGATCAGCGGCTCGCGCGTGTTGACCGCCTGCCAGTACACGAACGCCGCCATCACCGCGATACCGACCGCGCCGGTCACCCACACCCACGGCGCCCAGTCCCGCGACTGGCCCTCCTGCAGCGCGAACACGATCAGGAACATCCCGACGCCGGACAACACCACGCCCGGCACGTCGAACCGGTGCGGCGCCGTCGGCAGCACCGGCACCAGCCACACCGCCAGGCCGAGGCCCAGGATCCCGATCGGCACGTTCACGAAGAAGATCCACTGCCAGCCCAGTCCGCCGACCAACACACCACCGGCCAACGGTCCGACCAGGGTGGCCACCCCGGCGGTGGCGCCCCACACACTCATCGCCACCCCGCGGCGCTCGGCCGGGAAGATGCGGGTGATGGTCGACAAGGTCTGCGGGGTCAGCAGTGCGGCCCCGATGCCCTGCACCACCCGGGCCGCGATCAGCGTCTCGATGCTGCCCGCCAGCCCGCACCACAGCGAGGCCCCGGTGAAGACGGCCAGGCCGGCCAGGTAGAGATTCTTGGGTCCGTACACGTCGCCCAATCGCCCCGCCACGAGCAGTGGCACCGCATAGGCGAGCAGATAGGCGCTGGTCACCCAGATCACGCCGTCGTAGTCGGCGCCGAGCCGATCCATGATCGTCGGGTTCGCGACCGCGACGATCGTCGCGTCGACCAGGATCATGAAGAACCCGACCATCATCGCCCACAGCGCGTGCCACGGATTCTCCGGACGCGCAGGCACGCTGCGTTCGCGGCTCGGGATGCGGTCGATCGGCGCTGGGGACATCTCGGGTCTGGTGGTCGGGCCTCGGGTTCGGCTGTGCTGGGACGTTGACGGCCCAGCCGACGCTACCCGTGGCCGGGTCAGGCCGGCTCGGCAACCGCCTCCGGAGCGACAGGGAACGCGTCGCCCGGATATTCGCGGACGTCGTCCTCGTCGTTACGCAGACCGACGAGCAGCAACGCCGTCAGGGCGACCGCCATGCCTGCGGTCATCACCGACGCCAACGCCAGCGCGCCGTTGCCCAGCGCCCCGATCGCCGGCGCCACGGCGGCTCCGAGCCCGAACTGCGCCGCGCCCAGCAGGGCGGCCGCGGTTCCGGCCGCGTCGGGGTGGCGTGACAGTGCGACGGCCGGGGCGTTGGGCAGCACCAGGCCCATGCCGGCCAGGATCGCCAGCACCGGCACCACGAAGGCGGACAGCCCGCCGACGTGCGCGAGGGTCAACCCGACGAACATCAGTCCGGCGACCACCGACCAGCACAAGGCGGCCACCGTGATGGCCTGCGGCGAGAAACGGCGCAGCAGCACCACATTGAATTGAGTAGACCCGATCAGCGCGATCGCGCCCGCGGCGAACACCAGCGCGAAGGCCTGCTGATCGAGGCCGTAGCGGTCCTGCAGGACGAACGGCGCCGCAGAGATGTAGGCGAACAGACCCGACATGCCCAGCGCGGCGACCAGCACCAGGATCACGAATCGCGAGTCGCGCAACAGCTCGAGGTAGGTGGAGACGATGCCGCTCACCGCGAGCGGACGGCGGTGCGCAACCGGCAGCGTTTCCGGCAGGGCGAGCGCGGCCATCACCAGCAGGCCTCCGGCCACCACCACCAGCGCGACGAACACCCAGTGCCAGGATCCGTGCAACAGCACGGCCGCACCGAGTGACGGCGCCAGCACGGGGGCGACGCCGAGCACCAGCATCAGCCGCGACATCACCGTGGCCGCTGTCGAACCACTGAACAGATCACCGACCACCGCGACGGCCACCACCGAGGCCGCGGCCGCGCCCATGCCCTGCAGCCCACGCGCCAGCCCGAGCACCGCGATGTTGGGCGCCAGCACGCACAGCAACGAGGCCACCATGTGCAGCACGATGCCGGCCATCAACGGGCGCCTGCGCCCGAGCGAATCCGAGAGCGGCCCGACGATCAGCTGCCCCAGGGCCAGTCCGGCCAGGGTGCCGGTGAGGGTCAGCTGCGACACCGACGAAGAGACGGAGAGTTCGTCGGCGATCCTGGGCAACGCCGGCAGGTACATGTCGATGGTGAGCGGACCCAGGGCCACCAGGGCCCCCAGCACCAGGATCATCCGGATCCGGCTCGGCGGGGCTGGCGGTGTCGTCTGGTCCACGTCGGGCGTTGATGCCATGAAGATAATTAGCCCCACACATCAGTTTTTTGTTCCCGTGACCACCGTCACGGTCGGGCACCGGCAACGGGTTGTCGTTCGTTCTCCCAGCGTCAGGTGACGCGTTAGCCTGGCAGTCAACGATGGGTTCACACCTGGGAGGCCCCGAAGTGCGTGCGCGTTCCAAGGCCCAACTGCCGGCGACGGTCGACGAGACCGCCGATCCCGGTGCGGCCGCCAAAGTGCTCTCGGCAATCATCGAGGGCAGCTCTCGTGTCCAGGCTCCCGCGGTCAAGGCCTACGTGGACCGGTTGCGCAGCCACCAGCCGGACGCCACCCCGGCCGAGATCGTCAAACGGCTGGAGAAGCACTACCTGGCCGCGGTGATGGCCAGCGGTGCCGCCGTCGGTTCGGCCGCAGCGTTCCCGGGCATCGGAACCCTGGTGGCGCTCTCGGCCGTGGCCGGGGAGACGGTGGTGTTCCTCGAGGCCACGTCGGTGTTCGTGCTCGCCGTGGCCGAGGTCCACGGCATCCCCGCCGAGCATCGCGAACGGCGTCGCGCCCTCGTGCTCTCGGTGCTGGTCGGCGACGACAGCAAGCACGCCATCGCCGATCTGCTGGGCAACGGGCGCACCAGCGGGGCATGGCTGTCCGACGGCGCGGCCACCCTACCGCTGCCCGCCGTCTCGCAGCTCAACTCCCGGCTGGTCAGGTACTTCGTCAAGCGGTATACGCTCAAGCGCGGCGCGATGGCCTTCGGCAAGATGCTGCCGGTGGGCATCGGCGCTGTCATCGGCGGTGTCGGCAACCGGTTGATGGGAAAGAAGATCGTCGAGAACGCCCGCAAGGCGTTCGGTACGCCCCCGCCGCGGTGGCCTGCAACGTTGCATGTGCTGCCGCCCGCTTCGTCCCGAGGCCCTGCTGACCTCGGGTAGCGACGAAAGGCGATAGCCTTATGAGGCGGTCGATCGGGGTCAGCCGCGCACACAAGAACACAAGCGGCAAGCCCTCCTTGTGACGGCTCGCCGGACACAAGAATCGAGGCGAGTGTCTGCCGTGAGCAGTTCACCTTCACCATTCGGTCAGAACGAGTGGTTGGTCGAGGAGATGTATCGCAAGTTCCGCGAGGATCCCTCTTCGGTGGATCCGAGTTGGCACGAATTTCTGGTCGACTACTCCCCTGAGCCGACCACCGACAACGCGGTCGCCAACGGCCAGTCGGCGCCGCCGGTCGCGCCGCCCACCCCCGCTCCGGCACCTCCGGCCGCCCCCGCGCCCCCGGCCGCTCCGGCCGCCGCACCCGCGAAGGCGGCCCCGGCCAAGCCGGCTCCGGCAAAGGCCGCGAAGCCGGGCCCCGCCCCCGCCGAAGGTGACGAGTCGCAGGTGCTGCGCGGCGCCGCGGCCGCGGTGGTCAAGAACATGAACGCCTCGCTGGAGGTGCCCACCGCGACGAGCGTGCGGGCCATCCCGGCCAAGCTGATGATCGACAACCGGGTCGTCATCAACAACCACCTCAAGCGCACTCGCGGCGGCAAGATCAGCTTCACCCACCTGCTCGGCTACGCCATCGTGCAGGCGGTCAAGAAGTTCCCGAACATGAACCGGTACTTCGCCGAGTCCAACGGCAAGCCGGCCGCGGTCACCCCGGCCCACACCAACCTGGGCCTGGCCATCGACCTGCCCGGCAAGGACGGCAACCGTTCACTGGTGGTGGCCGCCATCAAGCGTTGCGAGACAATGCATTTCGGCCAGTTCATCGCAGCCTACGAGGACATCGTGCGGCGGGCCCGCGACGGCAAGCTGACCGCCGAGGACTTCTCCGGCGTGACCATCTCCCTGACCAATCCGGGCACGCTGGGAACCGTGCACTCGGTGCCGCGGCTCATGCAGGGGCAGGGTGCGATCATCGGCGCGGGCGCCATGGAGTACCCGGCCGAATTCCAGGGCGCCAGTGAAGAGCGCATCGCCGAGTTGGGTATCGGCAAGCTGATCACCCTGACCTCGACGTACGACCACCGCATCATCCAGGGCGCGGAGTCCGGCGACTTCCTGCGCACCATCCACCAGCTGCTCCTCGACGACGAGTTCTTCGACGAGATCTTCCGCGAGCTCGGCATCCCCTACGAGCCGGTGCGCTGGCGCACCGACAACCCGGACTCGATCGCGGACAAGAACGCCCGGGTCATCGAGCTGATCGCGGCCTACCGCAACCGCGGCCATCTGATGGCCGACATCGACCCGCTGCGGCTGGACAACACCCGCTTCCGCAGCCACCCCGACCTCGACGTCAACACCCACGGGCTGACGCTGTGGGACCTGGACCGCGAGTTCAAGGTCGACGGGTTCTCCGGCAAGCAGCACATGAAGCTGCGTGACGTGCTGTCGGTGCTGCGCGATGCGTACTGCCGCCACATCGGCGTGGAGTACACCCACATCCTCGAGCCCGAGCAGCAGCGGTGGATCCAGGACCGGGTCGAGGTCAAGCACGACAAGCCGACGGTCGCCGAGCAGAAGTACATCCTGAGCAAGCTCAACGCGGCCGAGGCGTTCGAGACCTTCCTGCAGACCAAATACGTTGGGCAGAAGCGCTTCTCACTGGAAGGTGCGGAGACCGTCATCCCGATGATGGACGCCGTGATCGACCAGTGTGCCGAGCACGCGCTCAACGAGGTGGTCATCGGCATGCCGCACCGCGGCCGGCTCAACGTGCTGGCGAACATCGTGGGCAAGCCCTACAGCCAGATCTTCACCGAGTTCGAGGGCAACCTGAACCCGAGTCAGGCGCACGGCTCCGGCGACGTGAAGTACCACCTCGGCGCGACCGGCACCTACATCCAGATGTTCGGCGACAACGACATCGAGGTGTCGCTCACCGCCAACCCGAGCCACCTCGAGGCCGTCGACCCGGTGCTGGAGGGCCTGGTCCGGGCCAAGCAGGACCTGCTGGACGCCGGCCGGGACGCCGACGGCTCCGGCGAGTACCCCGTCGTCCCGCTGATGCTGCACGGCGACGCCGCGTTCGCCGGCCAGGGCGTCGTTGCCGAGACGCTGAACCTCGCCCTGCTGGATGGTTACCGCACCGGCGGCACCATCCACATCGTGGTGAACAACCAGATCGGGTTCACCACGGCGCCAACGGATTCGCGCTCCAGCGAGTACTGCACCGACGTGGCCAAGATGATCGGCGCGCCGATCTTCCACGTGAACGGCGACGACCCGGAGGCCTGCGCCTGGGTGGCGCGGCTGGCGGTGGACTTCCGCCAGGCGTTCAAGAAGGACGTCATCATCGACATGCTGTGCTACCGCCGCCGCGGGCACAACGAGGGCGACGACCCGTCGATGACCCAGCCGTACATGTACGACGTCATCGACACCAAGCGCGGCTCCCGCAAGGCCTACACCGAAGCCCTGATCGGCCGCGGTGACATCTCGATGAAAGAGGCCGAGGACGCCCTGCGCGATTACCAGGGTCAGCTCGAGCGGGTGTTCAACGAGGTCCGCGAACTGGAGAAGCACGCGGCCGAGCCGAGCGAATCGGTCGAGGCCGACCAGCAGATCCCGCAGCGCCTGTCCACCGCGGTCGACAAGTCGCTGCTGGCCCGCATCGGCGACTCCCACCTGGCCGTCCCCGAGGGCTTCACCGTGCATCCGCGCGTCAAGCCGGTGCTGGAGAAGCGCCGCGAGATGGCGTACGAGGGCAAGATCGACTGGGCGTTCGCCGAGTTGCTGGCGCTCGGATCGCTGATCGCCGAGGGCAAGCTGATCCGGCTGTCCGGTCAGGACACCCAGCGCGGCACGTTCACCCAGCGTCACTCGGTGATCGTCGACCGCAAGACCGGCGAGGAGTTCACCCCGCTGCAGCTGCTGGCCACCAACACCGACGGCACCCCGACCGGGGGCAAGTTCCTGGTGTACAACTCGGCGCTGTCCGAGTTTGCCGCGGTGGGCTTCGAATACGGCTACTCGGTGGGCAACCCGGACGCACTTGTGTTGTGGGAGGCCCAGTTCGGCGACTTCGTCAACGGTGCCCAGTCGATCATCGACGAGTTCATCTCCTCCGGTGAGGCCAAGTGGGGTCAGCTCTCCGACGTCGTGCTGCTGCTGCCGCACGGCCACGAGGGCCAGGGTCCCGACCACACCTCGGGCCGCATCGAGCGGTTCCTGCAGCTGTGGGCCGAGGGTTCGATGACCATCGCGGTGCCGTCGACCCCGGCGAACTACTTCCACCTGCTGCGGCGCCACGGCCTCGACGGCATCCAGCGTCCGCTGATCGTGTTCACCCCGAAGTCGATGCTGCGCAACAAGGCCGCGGTCAGCGACATCCGCGACTTCACCGAGAACAAGTTCCGCTCGGTGCTGGAGGAGCCCGTCTACACCGACGGCGAGGGTGACCGCGACAAGGTCCGGCGGGTCCTGCTGACCAGCGGCAAGCTCTACTACGAGCTGGCCGCCCGCAAGGCCAAGGACAACCGCGAGGACGTCGCGATCGTGCGGCTCGAACAGCTCGCCCCGCTGCCGCGGCGCCGGCTGGCCGAGACGCTGGACCGCTACCCGAACGTCACGGAGAAGTTCTGGGTGCAGGAGGAGCCAGCCAACCAGGGTGCCTGGCCGTCGCTGGGCCTGACCCTGCCCGAGGTGTTGCCCGAGTACTTCAACCCGATCAAGCGCATCTCGCGGCGCGCGATGTCGGCGCCGTCATCGGGGTCGTCGAAGGTCCATGCGGTCGAGCAGCAGGAGATCATCGACCTGGCTTTCGAATAAACCGCTTCACCACATCAACGGAATGGTCGCTGCCGCACGTCGGTGGCGACCATTTCGTTGTTCTGGGCATGGGTTTCGATCACCACGCGCACAACACTGGGCCGACCGAGCGGCGGTAACTAGACAACTAGGGTGACTTTGACGCCCGTCGCCGTCCCCGCCCAGGACGGCCCAGCGACACCCGCCTCCAAGACCGTCCGCACCGCCGTGTTGGCGAGCGTGCTCGGCACGACGATCGAGTGGTACGACTTCTTCCTGTACGCCACGGCCGCGAGCCTGGTGTTCAACCACACCTTCTTCCCGGACCAGAGTTCGTTCGTCGGCACGATGCTCGCGTTCGCCACGTTCGCGGTCGGGTTCGTGGTGCGACCGATCGGCGGATTCGTGTTCGGCCACATCGGCGACCGGATCGGCCGCAAGAAGACGCTCGCGCTCACCATGCTGTTGATGGGCGCGGCCACCGCGCTGATGGGTCTGCTGCCCACCGCGGCGCAGATCGGCGTGCTCGCGCCCATCCTGCTGCTGGTGCTGCGTGTGGTTCAGGGATTCGCCCTGGGCGGCGAATGGGCCGGCGCGGTGCTGCTGGCCGTCGAGCACAGCCCGCGGCATCGCCGGGGATTGTTCGGCAGCATCCCGCAGGTCGGGCTGGCGCTGGGCCTGGCGCTGGGCACCGGGGTGTTCGTGCTGCTGCAGCTGTGGTTGTCGGCCGAGGCGTTCCAGAGTTACGGGTGGCGAATCGCGTTCCTGTTCAGCATCGTGCTGGTGATCTTCGGCGTCGTGGTGCGATTCCGGGTGGCCGAGACCCCGGCGTTCGAGAAGCTGCGTGAGGACGACGAACGCTCAGCCGTCCCGGTGAAGGAGATCTTCCGGCCACCGGCGCTGCGGTCGACCGTGCTCGGGTTGCTGTCGCGCTGGGGCGAGGGCGCCGCGTTCAACACCTGGGGCGTGTTCACCATCGCGTACGCCACCACCACGCTGCACCTGGGCAAGGTGCCGGTACTGGTGGTGGTGACTGCGGCGGCACTGCTGATGGCGGTGCTGCTGCCGGTGTCGGGTCTGCTCGCCGACCGGTTCAGCCCGAAAGCGGTCTACGCCTCCGGTATCACCGCCTACGCCGTGGTGGTGTTCCCCGCGTTCGCCTTGTTCAACACGGGCAGTATCGCGGCGTACGCGATCGGAATGCTGTTGGCGTTCGGCATCATTCATGCCTGGTTCTACGGCGCACAGGGCACCCTGTACGCGTCGCTGTTCCCGACGCGCACCCGCTACACCGGGCTGTCGACGGTGTATCAGCTGTCGGGGGTGTACGCCTCGGGCCTGACCCCGATGATCCTGACGGCGCTGATCGCCGCGGGCGGCGGCTCGCCCTGGCCGGCCTGCGGGTATCTGGTGGCCACGGCGGTGATCAGCGTCATCGCCACCCTGCTGCTGCGCCCCGAGCACTAGGGGCGCCGGCGGGTCAGCACGTCAGTACCAGCGGACCCGATTCGGTGATCGCCACGGTGTTCTCGGTGTGCGCGGTGCGCGAACCGTCGGCCGATCGGATGGTCCAGCCGTCGCGGTCGTAGATGATCCGGTTGGTTCCCGCGGCGAACCACGGTTCGAGCGCCAGCGTCATCCCCGCGCGCAGCTTCATGCCCCGGCCGGGCTTGCCCCGGTTCGGCACATGCGGGTCCTCATGCATGGTCCGGCCCAGGCCGTGCCCGCCGAATTCGACGTTGACCGGATAGCCGTATTCGGCGGCGACGGTGCCGATGGCGGCTGAGATGTCGCCGAGCCGGTTGCCGGGTACGGCCGCGGCGGTACCGGCGGCCAGCGCCTCCTCGGTGGCCCGGACCAACCGGACATCGGCGGGTGCCGGGGTGCCGACGATCACGGTGCGCGCCGCGTCGGCGACCCAGCCGTCGATGGAGACCGCGAAGTCCATGGTGAGCACGTCGCCGTCGCCCAACCGGTAATCGTGCGGAAGGCCGTGCAGCACAGCGTCGTTGACCGACAAGCAGATCACGTTGCGGAACGGGCCCTTCCCGAAGGACGGGTCGTAGTCCCAGTAACACGACTCGGCGCCACGGCGTTTCACCATGTCGCGGGCGTGGTGCTCCAGGTCGAGCAGGTTCACTCCGATGTCGGCGAGCCCACTCAACTCGGTGAGCACCTCGGCCACGAACCGCCCGGTGACCCGCATGCGCTCGATTTCGTCGTCGGTCTTGAGCTCGATCATGTCCAGCCTTCCTCGGTATTTAAATACCAACACTAGCGGTATATAAATACCGGCGCTACCGTGGTCTCGTGGTTCGCACGCCGCTCACCCCCGCACAGATCGCCGCCGGCCGACGGCTCGGTGAGACGCTGCGCGCCGCCCGGGCCGACCGCCCACTCGACGAGGTGGCCGAGCAGGCCGGCATCTCCCCGGAGACGCTGCGGAAGATCGAGACCGGGCGCCTGCCCTCCCCCGCGTTCGGCACCGTCGTCGGCCTCAGTGTCGCGCTGGAAATCCCGCTGCAGACCCTGGCCGACGTGTGGCGCGAGGCCGCCGCAACCGAGGCCGCCATATGCGAGACCGCTGGTACCGCGTAACCTCGTAACTCAACACGTGTCGGACTACGCGAGGGAGTGTTCCATGGAGGGCTTCGCCGGAAAGGTCGCCGTCGTCACCGGTGCCGGATCGGGCATCGGACAGGCGCTGGCAATCGAACTCGGACGTTCCGGGGCGAAACTGGCGATCTGCGACGTCGACACCGAAGGCCTGGCGGTCACCGAGGAACGCCTCAAGGCGATCGGCGCCGAGGTGAAGACCGACCGGCTCGATGTGACCGAGCGCGAGGCATTCCTGCTCTACGCCGACGCGGTCAAGGAGCATTTCGGCAAGGTCAACCAGATCTACAACAACGCAGGCATCGCCTTCACCGGTGACGTCGAGGTCAGCCAGTTCAAGGACATCGAGCGGGTGATGGACGTCGACTACTGGGGCGTCGTCAACGGCACGAAGGCGTTCCTGCCGTACCTGATCGAATCCGGCGACGGTCACGTCGTCAACGTCTCCAGCCTCTTCGGGCTGCTCGCCGTGCCCGGGCAGGCGGCCTACAACTCGGCCAAGTTCGCGGTCCGTGGCTTCACCGAGGCCCTGCGCCAGGAGATGGCCGTCGCCAAGCACCCCGTCAAGGTGACCTGCGTGCATCCCGGCGGTATCAAGACCGCCATCGCGCGCAACTCCACCGCCGCCGAGGGCCTGGACCAGAAGGCCCTCGCCGAGGCGTTCGACCGGAAGCTCGCCAACACCACCCCGCAGCGCGCGGCCAAGATCATCCTCGAGGCCGTCCGCAAGGACAAGGCCCGCGTGCTGGTGGGGGCCGACGCCAAGGTCCTCGACCTCATCGTGCGCATCACCGGCTCGGGCTACCAGAAGCTGTTCGCCTCGGCGATCGGGAAGGTCATGCCGCGCTGACGCCCAAACCGCGTCAGTCCTGATCCTCGCGAGTGCCAGGTTCGTCGATCTGCCACCGCACACTGATCACGGCGGGTTCGAACGACAGTCGGCTCACGGCGGTCTCCATGCCCTTGTCGTCACGTCCCGGCGCGCTCAAGGTCGCGCACACCTCGACCCGACCGCCCTCCGCCAGGTGGGTGCTCTGTACCGACTGCAGGGCAAAGTCCGTGCGGGACAACGCATCGACCAGAATCGTTCGCACGTGCGCCTCGGCGCTGTCGTCAGCCGTCGCGCGGAACGTGTAGGTCGTCGGGGTTTCGGTGCCCATGTCCGACCGGCGGTCGACGAACATCCCGACCGGCCGCAGGACCATGTGCACGGCGACCACCACCCCGGTGCCCGCGACAGCTTCGGCGTACATGCCCGCGCCGGCCAGTGCGCCGACCGCAGCCGAACACCACAGCGTGGCGGCGGTGTTCAGCCCGCGCACGGTCAGCCCCTCGCGGAGGATCACCCCACCACCGAGAAAACCGATACCGGACACGATCTGGGCGGCCACCCGGGTGGGGTCCGCGGTGGCACCGGCGAACCCGTGCGCCGAGAGCAGTACGAACAGTGTCGCCCCGGCCGCCACCAACGCATTGGTGCGCAGCCCGGCCATCCGGGCCCGGTACTGACGCTCCAATCCGATCAGGGCTCCCAGGCCGACGCCCGCGCCGAGGCGCAGCACCATCTCCGCAGTCGTCATCCTGCGCTCGCTTTCGAATCGTGAAGTCTGTGGAGCCGGCTCGACCGGCGGTCAGCGCAGCCAGCCCTTGCGCTTGATGTAGGCCAGCGGGATCAGCGCGGCGACCAGGGTCATCAACGTGGTCACCAGGAACCCGTGCTCCCATTCGAGCTCGGGCATCCAGGTGAAGTTCATGCCGTAGAACGTGGCGATCAGCGTCGGCGGCAGGAACACCGCGGTGATGATCGTGAACACCTTCACGATCTGGTTCTGCTTGACGTCCAGCCACGTCATCACCGACTGCTGCAGATAGCGGACCTTGTCGTGCTCGAACCCGGCGTGCTGCTTCACCCCGTCGATGTCGTCGATGAGGATCCGGATCAGCCCGTCCAGGCTGCCACCGTGCGCCGGGGTGTCGGCCATCAGGTGCCGGGCCGCCCGCGCCAGCAGCAGCTGCGATTCCTGGGTGCGGGAGACGATCTCCTCGGCCTGGTTCATCCGCGACATCACGCCGCGCATCTCGGTGACGCCGATCTCCCGGCCGCTGTCGTCGTAACCGTTTGTGGCCATTTCGATTTCGTCGTTCATGGCCTCCAAGGCATCACTGGCGATCTCGATCACCCGCTCGGATGCCTCGTTGAGCGCCCACAGCAGCGCGTACATGATGCCGTGCGGTGATTCCACCAGCCCGGGGTTGCGGCGCATCTTGGCGATCGCCTTCTCGAACGGGGCGAACCGTTGCGCCGGCTGCAAGGTCACCAGGTGGTCGCGGCCGATGGCGAACATGACCGCCTCCCGCTCGATCACCCCACCACGGCTGAAGTTCACGACCACCGGCAGGTACAGGAAGTTGTCCGTCTCCCACACCCGGCCCTGCGTCGCCGCGAAATCCACCCCCAACTGATCCCGCAGCCGCGTGGCGGTCGCGGCATCGTCGGCCGAGAGCCGGATCCAGTGCCGTTCCAGCACGGCGGGCTCGAACTCCACGATCTGGGCGTCGGCGATCACCGCCGCATTCTGCTCCTGTGCCATGCGCTACTTCTCCTGGTGCACGGCCGAGCCGGACGAGGTACCGGCGGGGTGCTGCGGGTGGACATAGTGCACGCCCAGCAGCCCCGCGCAGATCAACAGGTACAACGCGACCGTGAACCAGATGGCATCACGCTCCAGGTTCGGTGCCCGGCGCACCCGGCGGGCATCCTTCAACAACTGCGCCATGACGGCACTCCAATCACAAAAATGAGGTAAACGACTGTCCAGAAAGGGATTACAAGGCAGCAGGCGGATCAGGCAGACCCGACATGAGGGCCTGCAGTGCCGCACTGCGCGCCGGCAGCCGGGGTTGACCCGGGCTGGGATGCCCAGCCGGGGCAGTGATTTCGGCACGCTGGAGCCGAACCTGAAAAAGACTGCGACGCCCTGTCACCAGGGCGCGACTCAAAGTCGTCACCACACACACTCCCGTCGAATCGGGATGATGCGTGCACAAACCAGACAGTTGCGGAGAAGAAATCTCACCACCGCAAGCGGGCGCGGCTGTTACGCCGACAGGCCTATCCACAAGGGAGCGGCCACATTCCACGCGCTACTGTCATCCGGCATGTGCCGCTCACCTCACTTCCACTCGCTGTTGGGCACACCGGACCGTCCGGCGCGCCTCAGCCAGTAAAGCCCGTCTTCGGCTCGCGGTCAACATGACTCACGTCAACAAGCCGTAAAGAAGGCCGGAAGCGCCGGATCCTTGTCAGTGCCCCAGCGGATTGGCCTGCAGGAATGCGTCGGCCACCGCCGCCGGATCCGCCCCCTCGGCGACCTGTCGGCGCATATCGGCCAGGGACCCGGTGTCGAGGACTCCGGCGATCTCGTTGAGTGCCAGGATCTGACGTTCATCGAGGGTGTTGCGGCGGTACAGCGGCACCACGTTCTCGCCCCGGATCAACGAGGTCTTGTCGGCCAGGACGGTCAGGTCCGACGGAATGCCCGGATCGGCCGTCGTCGCCCACGCGGCGTTGATCTTCCCCGCGCGCAGTGCGGCGAACAGACTCTTGCCGTCCGGGAAGGTGACAGCCTTGGGCAGCGTGCACGAGCCGACCGTTGCGGGAACGGGTGACTCGGCCAGCGCCCCCGGCCGGGCCTGCGCACAGTGGCGGCGCAGCGCGCTCAGATCGGTTCCGCCCCACGCGGTGGCCGTGGCCTCGGTGACCACCACCGCGGGTTTGTCCTGCGCCGACATGGTGTAGTCACCGGCCGCGACGCCTTCGGGAAGCGCCGACACGAGGTCCCGGTAGACCTGTTCATCCGACCGGGCCGTCGCGGCCGGGTCCAGTTCGGTCAGAAACCGGCCGGTGAAACCCGGCTGCACGGTGACCGACCCCGAGTCCAGCACCCCGAGAGTGCCGTCGGTATCCGTCACCGCGGCCGCGGTGCCGTAATAGCGCAGCGCCGCCGCATAGAGATGGCCGAGCAGCACCGACTCGGGGGTCGGCCCCGCCCCGACGGCCAGCGGAGCCGGCGCCGAGCCGGCCGCGCATCCCCCCAACACCGCTGACACCAGCGCGAACAGCGCCACCAGCGCCAACGCCAGAGAGCGGCGCATTCGTGAACTCAGGCCTCTGCGGGGTCAACCGCCGCCGCGACCGCAGCCGCCACCGCAGGGCCGACCCGCGGGTCGAGCGCACTGGGCACAATGTGGTCGACCGCCAGATCGTCGCCGACGACCGAGAAGATCGCCTCGGCCGCAGCCACCTTCATCTTCTCGGTGATGCGGCGGGCACCAGCGTCGAGCGCACCCCGGAACACTCCCGGGAAGGCCAGCACGTTGTTGATCTGGTTCGGGAAGTCGCTGCGCCCGGTCGCGACGACCGCCGCGTACTTGCGGGCGGCGTCCGGATGGATCTCCGGGTCCGGGTTGGACAACGCGAAGACGATGCAGTTGGGGGCCATCGTCGCGATGAGCTCCTCGGGCACGACGCCAGCCGAAACCCCGAGGAAGACGTCGGCGCCCTCGAGCGCCTCGGCCACACCACCGGTGAGCTTGCGCGGGTTGGTGCGCCCGGCCAGCTCCGCCTTGAACGCGTTGAGGTTGTCCCGACCGGAGTGCACAATGCCCTGCGAATCGAGCACGACGACATCGGCGATGCCCTTGTTCAGCAGGATGTTGGCGCAGGCCACGCCCGCCGCACCGGCACCCGAGATGACCACGCGCAGGGAATGGATGTCGCGCTCGAGCACCTTGGTGGCGCCCAGCAGCGCGGCCAGCACCACGATCGCCGTGCCGTGCTGGTCGTCGTGCATGACCGGGCAGTCGAGCGCCTCGATGACCCGGCGCTCGATCTCGAAGCACCGCGGCGCCGAGATGTCCTCCAGGTTCACCGCACCGAACGTCGGACGGAGCCGGATCAGGGTTTCGACGATCTCGTCGGGATCCTTGGTGTCGAGCACGATCGGGATGGAGTTGAGGCCGCCGAACGACTTGAACAGCGCGCTCTTGCCCTCCATCACGGGCAGCGAGGCGGCCGGGCCGATATCGCCGAGGCCCAGTACCGCGGTGCCGTCGCTGACCACCGCGACCAGGCGATTGGCCCAGGTGTACTTGGCCGCCAGCGTGTGATCCGTGGCGATCGCCCGGCTCACCTGGGCGACGCCCGGCGTATAGGCGATCGACAGCGCCCGCTGGGTGTCCAGCGGCTCCTTCAACTCCACTGAGAGCTTTCCGCCTTCGTGCGCATCGAAGATCTCGGCGTCGTCGATGACAACTTGCGGGGTGCGCTCCGGTGACGGGCGCTCGGACGAGGAGGCGACTGTACTTTCCGACACGGCGCAAGGGTACTGCAATGCCAAACCTCACAAAGCCGACATCCCCGCTGGTGAACGTTACTTAACAGTAGCTACGCGTAACATTCGTTGTGCTGATCAGGTAGCTGTCACCGCGCAGGAAGGTCGGAGCCATGCCCTCATTCCGCGCCCTGCCGCCGACCCTGCGGTCGGCGGCCCGGACCCGGCCCGCCGAGCCCGATGCCAAGACGATCCACGTCCCGGTGGCACGGGCGATGGTTGATTGCGGGGTCTATAGCGACGGCAGCCGGTTGCCTGGCAAGTACACCCACGCCGCCGCACTGGAAAAGGTCCGCGAACTGCAGAACGCGGGTCAGAAGGCGTTCGTCTGGATCGGCCTGCACGAGCCCGACGAATTTCAGATGCAGGCGGTGGCAGACGTTTTCGGGTTGCACGAGCTGGCCGTCGAGGACGCGGTGCACGCGCACCAGCGCCCCAAGCTGGAGCGCTACGACAAGACCTTGTTCCTGGTGCTGAAGACCATCAACTACGTCGAGCACGAGTCGGTGGCGCTGGCCCGCGAGATCGTCGAGACCGGGGAGATCATGATCTTCGTCGGGCCCGATTTCGTGGTCACCGTCCGCCACGGTGAGCACGGCGGCCTGGCCGGCGTGCGTAAACGACTCGACTCCTCCCCCGCGATCCTGAAACTCGGGCCGTTCGCCGTCATGCACGCGATCGCCGACCATGTCGTGGACAGCTACCTCGATGTCACCGACCTGATGGAAACCGACATCGACTCGATGGAGGAGGAAGTCTTCTCCCCCCGCATGCAGACCAACATCGAATGCATCTACCTGCTCAAGCGCGAGGTCGTCGAGATGCGCCGCGCGGTGGCACCACTGACCTTGGCGCTGTCCCGGTTGCTGACCGACCACAACGACCTGATCTCGGTCGAGGTACGCCGGTACATGCGCGACGTCCACGACCACAACGTGCAGGCCTCCGACCGGGTCACCAGTTACGACGAGATGCTCAGCTCACTGGTGCAGGCCGCGCTCGGCAAGGTCGCGATGCAGCAGAACGTCGACATGCGCAAGATCTCGGCATGGGTGGCCATCGCAGCGGTACCGACCGCGATGGCCGGGATCTACGGAATGAACTTCGAGCACATGCCCGAACTGAAATGGACCTGGGGCTATCCCGCCGTGCTGTTGCTGATGGCGACCGTGTGCTTCGGGCTGTACCGCACGTTCCGCCACAACAACTGGCTCTGAGGCGGGTCAGCTCGGGGCGGCGGCTCTTCTCTCAGGTTGGATTGGCGGCTCGCCGCTCAGGTTGGATTGGCGGCTCGCCGCTCAGGTTGGATTGGCGGCTCGCCGCCGTGGATCCAGCACGTCCACCCCGTCGGTCTGCCACGCCTCACGCATCGCGTCGGCGCCCTTGAGCCGCACCCAGGCAGCCTCGGTGGCGGTGATCGGGGTGGCCGAGAGCACCGTCACCGGAGACAGCGGGTCGGCCAGCTCGACCTCACCGATGTCGCTGGGGCCCAACAGGAATGCGCTGAACGGCGCCGCGTCGAACAACGGCGTCTCCAGATCGATGAGCGCGTCGGGCTCCAGCACCAGGCCCTCCACCGCGGGCGCGGCGGCCAGCACCGCCAGCGACCGGGCCAGCCCGCCCGGGGTCGCACCACGCAGCGACAGCACCACCTCGGCCCGCGGGCCGTGGATCGGATCGGACACCAGCTCGGTCGGGTCGAACATCGGATGACGCGAACAACCCAGCGTCACATAGTGATACAGGTCCATGCCAGAACCGTCGGCGCCGCGGGCGCGCAGGTCCGGCCCGAACCGCAGGACGTCGATCCGCTCGGTGCCGAGGAACGTGACGCTGGCACTGACCGGTTCGGAGGTGATCCCTGCCGCGTCGTAGTGCTCGCCCACCCGGGCGCGGACGGCAGCCAGGACGTCGATCACTCTGCGGTCGGTTCTCCGGCCGGCTCGGCCGATTCGGCGGACTCGGCCTCATCCTCGGCCACCGGCTCGGGCTCCGGCTCGGCCTCGGGCTCCGGTTGCTCGGCCACGGCGGGCTCGGTTCGGGTCAGGTTCTCCCCGGTCTCGGCGTCGAAGATCACCAGTTTCGACGTATCGAACGCCAACTGGATCTGCTGACCGCCGGCCGCGGTGGATTCCGCGGACACCCGTGCCACGAACTCGTTGACACCGCCCCCGGAATCGGCGGCGAGTTCGGCGAGCTGCGCCGCCTCGGCGCCGGCTCCCTCGATGGTGAAGTGCACGTACTTGTCGGCGCCGAGCGATTCGACGATGTCGGCACGAACCGGGAAGCTGAGCGCCCGGATGCGGGCGTAGCCGTCCAGCAGCGACGCATCCTCCAGATGCTCAGGACGGATGCCGACGATGATGTTGTCCGGCTTGGGATGACGGGCCAGCAGATCGTGGACCTGCTGAGTCAGGGTGACGTCGCCGAACGGCAGCCGCACCCCGACGTCGGTGAAGGTGGCCGGGAAGAAGTTCATCGCCGGCGACCCGATGAAGCCGGCGACGAAAAGGTTGGCCGGATTGTTGTAGAGCTCGTCTGGCGTGCCGATCTGCTGTATCTCCCCGGCCAGCAACACCACCACCCGATCCCCCAGCGTCATCGCCTCGGTCTGATCGTGGGTGACGTAGACCGTGGTGGTGCCGAGCCTGCTCTGCAGCCGCGCGATCTCGGCGCGCATCTGCACCCGCAGCTTGGCGTCCAGGTTGCTCAGCGGCTCATCCATCAGGAATGCCTTGGGGCGCCGCACGATTGCCCGGCCCATGGCCACCCGCTGGCGTTGCCCGCCGGACAACTGGGCGGGCTTGCGGTCGAGCAATTCGGTCAGGTCGAGGATCTTGGCCGTCTCGGCGACCTTGGCCTCGATCTCGTCCTTCTTGACCTTGGCCAGGGTGAGCGGGAAGGCGATGTTCTGCCGCACCGTCATGTGCGGATAGAGCGCATAGGACTGGAACACCATCGCGATGTCACGGTCCTTGGGGGCCTTCTCGTTGACCCGCTCGCCACCGATGCGCAGCTCGCCAGACGAGATGTCCTCAAGTCCGGCAATCATGTTCAGCGTCGTGGACTTGCCGCAGCCCGACGGCCCGACCAGGATGATGAACTCGCCGTCGGCGATGGTCATCGAGAATTCCTTGACGGCCGGGGCACCGCCGGCGCTGTTGGGGTAACTCTTGGTGACCCGGTCCAACACGATTTCGGCCATCCAATTACCCCTTTACCGCACCGGATGTCAGGCCAGCGACGATGCGCCGCTGGAAGATCAGAACAAAGATGATGATCGGGATGGTGATGACCATCGCGCCGGCCGCGATCGAGCCCGTCGGTTCCTCGAATTGCGAACTGCCGGTGAAGTTCGCGATCGCCACCGGCGCCGTGATCGCCCGCTGTGTCGCGGTCAGCGACAGCGCCAGCAGCAGGTCGTTCCACGCGAAGATGAACACCAGGATGGCGGCGGTGACGATGCCCGGTGCCGCCAACGGAGCGATGACCTTGCGGAAGGCCTGCGTCGGAGTGGCGCCGTCCATCTTGGCGGCCTTCTCCAGATCCCACGGGATCTCCCGGAAGAACGCCGAGAGCGTGTAGATCGCCAGCGGCAACGCGAACGTGATGTACGGGATGATCAGCCCGGGCCAGGTGTCGAACAGCCCGATGCTGCGCCACAGGTTGAAGATCGGTGTCACCAGCGAGATCTGCGGGAACATCGCGATCAACAGCGCCACACCCACCAACAGCTTCTTGCCGGGGAAGTCCAGCCGCGCCACCGCATAAGCGGCCATGCCGCCGATCACCACGGCGATCACCGTGGTGATCAGCCCGATGCCGATCGAGTTGAGCAACGCCGAGGAGAAGATGTTCCCGGTGAAGATGCCCTTGTAGTTGTCGAACGTGATCTCCGCCGGGATCAGCTTGCCGTCCTTGACACTTGACGTCGGCTTCAACGACAGCGACAGGATCCACAACACCGGTATCAACGCGTACAGCACGACCAGGATGTTCACTACCGTCCATCCGGTCGCGCGCCGCGCCCCCACCCGCTCGCTCATCGGTGTCCTCCGCTCTTCACGCGAGCGCTCATCGGTGCCCCTCCACGTCAGCCCCGGGCGCCGACGCACCGAAGATCTTGATGAAGACGAACGCGATGACCGCGACCGACAGGAAGATCAATACGCTGATGGCCGAACCCAATCCGAGGTTGAAGGCCTTGAACAGGTTGTCGTAACCCAGGATCGACACCGATCCGGTGCTGTTGGCTCCCCCGGTCAGCACATAGATGTTGTCGAAGATCCGGAACGCGTCGAGGGTACGGAACAGCAGCGCCACCAGGATGGCCGGTTTGATCAGCGGCAGAATCACTTTGACGAGCCGTTTCCAGGCCCCGGCCCCGTCGATCTGGGCCGCGTTGAGCAGATCCTGCGGCACCAGCGCCAGGCCGGCCAGCAGCAGCAGCGCCATGAACGGGGTGGTCTTCCACACCTCGGCGAGCACGATGATGGCCAGCGACGGCAACTGCTCGGTCAGCGGAGCACTGCCGTCGGGCAACAGGTTGGCCAGATAACCGGTGCCCGGCGTCCAGGCGTAGTACCAGCTGTAGGAGGCCGCCACGGTCACGATGCCGTACGGGATCAGCACCGCGGTGCGCACCACCCCCTTGCCGAAGATGGTGCGGTGCATGACCAGCGCCAGTGCCATGCCGAGTACGAACTCCAGCGCCACCGAGACGACGGTGATCGCCAGCGTCACCACGAACGCCGTCCACCAGTACCGGTCGGTCAGGATCGTCTGATAGTTGGCGAATCCGACGAACGCCGTGTCGTCGGGGGCGGCGAGGTTGTAGCGCTGCAGGCTCAGCCACACCGCGTACCCGATCGGGTACGCCGTCACCGCGACCATCAAGAGCACCGCGGGCGCGATCAGCGTGTACGCGAGCTTGCGTTCGGAGGCACGGTTGGCCGTCGTCGAGGTCGTCGCCGAAGTCACGGAATCAGCCCCTTGCCGTCGATGGCCTTCTGCACCTGGTCGGTCAGCTCATCGGCGGTCTTCTCCGGATCGATGTCAGAGATGGGCGCCAGCGTCGCCGACATCCGGGTCGACACCGCCTGGTACACCGGCGTCGCCGGGCGGACGGCGGCGTTGGTCAGCTGCTCACGGATGATCGCGTACTGCGGGTACTTGGCCTGGAATGCCGGGTCGTCGTAGAGGGACTCGCGTACCGCGGGCAATCCGCCCTCGACCGAGGTGTAGCGCTGGTTCTCGACGTTGCGCAGGCAGCGGATCGCCTCGAAGGCCTCGGCCTTGTGCTGACTGGTCTTGGCCACCGCGAGGTTCAGCCCGCCGAGCGTGACCCTGGCCGGTTCCCCGTCGCGCACACCCGGGTAGTGGGCGAACCCGAACACGTTCTTGCTGGCCTCGTAGGCGGCCTCGAACTGCTCGTCGGTCGGCGAGAAGGTACCCACATCGTTGATGGCCCCGGCCAGATCGGCACGTTCGTCGAGCGGCAGGAAGTTCACGCCACCCTTGACGGCATTTTCCAGGAGCGACGGCAGCACGTACGGCCAGTTGACCTCCAACGCCGCCTTGCCCTGCTCGAGGGCCAGCCGGGCGGTCGTCTCGTCGGTCTGGGTCACCGAGGGGTCGGCGCCCGGCGCGGTGGCAACGGATTTGATGATCTGCAGTGCTTTGACGGTGGCCGCCCGGTGCTCCGGGGTGTCGGTCAGGGTGACCGTCTTGCCGTCATCGGAGAGCACCTGGCCGCCCGCACTGGCCAGCAGGGTGTTGAACCAGACCACCAGGCCCTCGTACTGCTTCGCCTGCACCGCAATCCAACTGGGCTCACCCGCGGCGTGCAGGCGGTTCGCCTCGGCGACCATGCCGTCCCAGGTGGTCGGTGGCTCGTTCATCAAGTCGGCTCGGTACCACAGCAATTGGGTGTTGGTGGTGATCGGCGAGGCGTACAACTTGTCTTGCCAGCGGGCGGTCTCCAACGGCCCGGGCAAGGTGTTCTCCTGGGCATCGGCCTCGGCCTGGCCTGCCGGATCCTCCGACAGCGGTACGGCCCAACCCGCCTCGGCGAACTCGGCGGTCCACACCACGTCGAGCGCCATGATGTCGAGCGTCTTGTCGTTGCCCGTCAGCCTGCGGGCCAGCTGCAGCCGTTGATCGTCAGCACCTTTCGGCAAACTGATCTGCTTGACCGTGAACCGGTCGCCGAATTCGGCGTTGCAGCGATTGGCCACCGCGGTGAACGTCGCCATCTCGTTGGCCGGGGTGTAGTAGTTGATGACGATTCCGTCGTCGGCCTCACCACAGGCCGACACCACCGAGGCGATCGTCAACGCGGCCACTGCCGCAGCACATAGCCGCCGAGCGCGCACCGCTCTGCCTCCCGTCACGCAACCGATAGCACCGCCGGGCGGCTCCGATTACACGGGAACCTCCCGCGCGCAAACCGTAGAGCTATGCCCGGATATCCGCAACAGTTTCGGCGTGCCGCGTCACAATCGTGACCTGCGGCGCGGTCCGGCCGAGTTTGCCCGCGGTGGGGTGGCCGATCAGATCGTCAAGCGCGCCAGCAGATCCCGGCCCTGCTCGGCACTCTGTGGATCACACAGAACGTCGTAGCGGCCCGCGACCAGCTGCATCGTCGAACTGAAATCTCTTGTGCCGCGAGCCATCGCGTACGGGATCGCCGACGTGATCAAGCCGAAGAACACGCCCGCGATCAGGCCGGTGAGCAGCGCGCTCCACGGATTGGGGCTGAAGAAGCCGAGGATCAGGCCGATGAACAAGCCCAGCCAGGCCCCGGACAACACTCCGCCGCCCAGCACCTTGGGCCAGCTCAGCCGCCCGGTGACCCGCTCGACCTGCATCAGATCCACCCCGACGATCGTCACCTGCTGGACCGGGAACTGTTGGTCGGACAGGTAGTCGACGGCACGCTGGGCCTCCGCGTACGTCGGGTAGGAACCGATCGGCCAGCCTTTGGGCGGGGTCGGCAGCGCGCCACGCACCGCGGGCGCGGCACCCGGCGTCTGGCCGGGCTGAAATGGGCTCGTCATCGAACTTCACTCTCCTCCGCGCCGCCTGCTCGGCGGCTCTCGTTACAGCAACGCCCTGGCACCGGATTTGGTGCCGACGTCACGCCCCTGGGCCGTCGCTGTCCGTGCGCTAGGTTGATCAGCATGACAAACGCGGAGGGCAACGCGGACCAAACGCCGCCATCCGGGCCTGGCTCGCAACCGTGGGAACCGTCGTCCGGCGGCTACGAAGCACCTTCCATCGAGCATTCCCAGGATCGGCCGCAGAACGAGCCCGCGCAACCGTCTTATGAGTACGGACCGCCGAATTACGGGATCAACCCCCCGTATCCGCCGGCACTCGACTATCCCGCGGATGTCCCTCCCGGCTATCCGCCCCAGGCTTTCCCGCCCCCGTTCCAGCCCGGCGCCGGCTACCCGCCGATGCCTCCGGGACAGCTGCCGCCCGGCTATCCGCCGGGCCCCGTCGGCTACGGCCCGCCGGGATATCCGGGTGGCTACGGCATGCCGGCGCCTGCTGCGACGAACTCGGTGGCGATCGGGTCGCTCGTCGCCTCGATTCTCTCGCTGCCCTTGACGGCCATCTGCGCGATCGGGCTGATCGCCGCGTTCGTCGGGATCGGTCTCGGCGTCACTGCACTCAACCAGGTCAAGCAGACCGGACAGGAGGGCCGCGGTCTGGCGATCGCCGGCATCGCCATCGGCGGCCTCGGGGTACTGCTCAACGGCGGCTGGCTGGTGTTCTTCCTGGTCGCGCTGTCCACGCCATGACGCGACGTGCCACACCGAACCATGGTGTGGCACAAGACAATCGGATCTAACTCGGCGGCCGGAACGGTTCGGCCAGCCGGCTCATCCCCGCGGCACGGCCCTTGCCCGCGATCACCAGGGCCATCTTGCGGCTGGCCTCGTCGATCATCTCGTCGCCGAGCATCACCGCTCCCCTGGCCCCACCGGCGTGCGAGGTGTGCCATTCGTACGCGTCCAGGATCAGCTCGGCATGGTCGTAATCGGCCTGGCGTGGGCTGAAGATCTCGTTGCCCGCCTCGATCTGGTCCGGGTGCAACACCCACTTGCCGTCGTAACCCAGGGCCGCGGAGCGTCCGGCCACCCGGCGGAACCCATCGACATCGCGCACCTTCACGTACGGCCCGTCGATGGCGTTGATCCCCCGGTTTCGGGCGGCGATCAGGATGCGCATCAGGACGTGATGGTGGGCATCGCCGATGTCGTAGCCGTCGGGCTGCCCGCCGACCTCCAGGGTCCGCATGTTGAGGCTGGCCGCCATGTCCCCGGGCCCCAGCACCAGCGCCTGCACCCGTGGGCCCGCGGCGATCGCGTCGATGTTGGTCAACCCCTGCGCATTCTCGATCTGCGCCTCGACACCGATTCCCCCCGGCTCCAGGCCATGCGTCGCCTCCAGCTGACCGAGCAGGAGGTCGAGGGCGTGGATGTGGGCCGCCTCGGTCACCTTGGGCAACACGATCAGGTCGAGCCCGGCGCCCGCGGTGGACACCACCTCGATCACGTCGGCGTAGGTCCACGGCGTGGTCCAGTCGTTGACCCGCACCCCGCGCAGCTGTCCGGCCCATCCGTCGTCGGCCAGCGCCGCCGCCACCTGCGTGCGGGCCGACTCCTTGGCGTCGGGAGCGACGGCATCCTCCAGGTCGAGAAACACCTCGTCGGCGGGCAGGCTCTTGGCCTTCTCGATCATCTTCGGGCTGCTTCCCGGAACCGAGAGGCACGTTCTACGGGGTCGATACGTGTTCTCCACGCCCACAGTCTCTACCCTTTGACACATGGCGGCGGTGAACAGGGTCTACGCGGCCCGGCTGGCGGGGATGGTGGTGCTGGGCCCCGACGGGGAGTCCATCGGCCGTGTCCGCGACGTGGTGATCAGCATCAGCATCGTCCGCCAGCAACCGCGAGTTCTCGGCCTGGTAGTCGAATTGCTCACCCGACGAAGGATTTTCGTTCCGATCCTGCGCGTCACGGCGATCGAGCCGGGTTCGGTGACGCTGGCCACCGGAAGCGTGTCACTGCGCCGGTTCGCCCAACGCCCGGGTGAGGTGCTGGTACTCGGCCAGGTGCTGGAGACCCGGGTCCGCATCGACGATCCCGATCTGCCCGAGCTGGCCGGAATCGACGTCGTGGTAGTCGATCTGGGCATCGAACAGACCCGCACCCGCGACTGGATGGTGACCCGGGTGGCGGTACGGCCGCAGCGACGCCTGGGCCGGCGCACCAACATCCACGTCGTCGAATGGCAGAACGTGCACGGGCTCACCCCCTCGGGTCTGGCGATGCCCGATCAGGGCGTGGCCTCGCTGCTCGAGCAGTTCGAGGGGCAGCGCCCGATCGAAGTGGCCGAGGCGTTGCGCGAGCTCCCGGTCAAACGGCGCTACGAGTTGTACCGGGCCTTCGACGACGAGCGTCTTGCCGACGTGTTGCAGGAGCTGCCCGAAGACGAGCAGGCCGCGGTGCTGCGCCAGCTGAAGACCGAACGCGCGGCCGACGTGCTGGAGGCGATGGACCCCGACGACGCCGCCGACGTGCTGGGCTCCATGACCCCGGCCGACGCCGAGGCGCTGCTGCTGGAGATGGACCCCGAGGACTCCGAAGACGTCCGGCGGCTGCTGGCCCACTCGCCCGACACCGCAGGCGGCCTGATGACCAGCGAGCCCGTCGTGCTCATGCCCGACACCACCGTCGCCGAGGCGCTGGCACGGATCCGCGACCCCGACCTCACGCCGGCGCTGGCCTCGATGGTTTTCGTCACCCGCCCTCCCAGCGCTACCCCAACCGGGCACTATCTGGGCTGTGTCCACCTGCAGCGGTTGCTGCGCGAACCCCCTGCGGCACTCGTGAGCGGCATCGCCGACACCGACCTGCCCAGCCTGAGCCCGGCCGACTCCCTGGCCGCGGTCACCCGCTACTTCGCCGCGTACAACCTGGTGTGCGGGCCGGTCGTCGATGAGGAGAACCACCTGTTGGGAGCGGTCTCCGTCGACGACGTGCTCGACCACATGTTGCCCGACGACTGGCGCGAACGAGACGAGCCAGATCTGCCGGTGGCGGGCTCATGAGCGAACTGTCTGCGCGTCAGCGGCTGGACACCCCGCGCGCGACCCGTGGGTTCGGGCTGCACGTCGACGTGGAGGCCGTCGGCCGGTTCAGCGAATCGATCGCGCGTTTCCTCGGCACCGGCCGCTACCTGGCCATTCAGACCATCGTGGTGATCGTCTGGATCGCGCTGAACCTGTTCGCGATCGGTCTGCAGTGGGATCCGTACCCATTCATCCTGCTCAACCTGGCCTTCTCCACCCAGGCCGCCTACGCCGCCCCCTTGATCCTGCTCGCCCAGAACCGCCAGGAGAACCGCGACCGGGTCTCGCTCGAGGAGGATCGGCGCCGAGCCGAGCAGACCAAGGCCGACACCGAGTACCTGGCCCGCGAGCTCGCCTCGCTGCGGCTGGCGATCGGCGATGTCGTCACCCGTGACTACCTGCGGCGCGAGCTGGACGAACTGCGGGATCTGATCACCGAACTGAACGCGCCGCCCGACGGCGACCGGCCCGCGTCAGGCAAAGCCGACGGGGCCCAGCGCCGGTCGAAACGCAGTGGTTGATCACGCTGTCGGCCATTGCCGCAACAACAGAAAGCCGGACTATGTATGGTGACTTGGTTCACAACATGGTCAAACCGGATCTAAGGACGGGTACGTGCGCGTAGGGGGAGGAGCGGCTCTCACAACCGCTCGGCGCCGGATGAGCCAGGTCATGCGCTCGCCCGCGCTCGGCGTCGCCGTCCTGGCCCCGATCGTGCTCGTCGCCGGAGCCGGTTCGGCGGCCCCCCGCACCGATGTGTCCAACACCGCGGTGACACCGCTGGCCGCCGTCGAACCCCGGGTCGACCGCTCCGGTCCGGCAGTGGTCGCCGCAGCCAAACCACCGACCGACTTCCGCATCGCCTCGATCGCCGCGATATCGGCTCCGCCGCCCGCGTCCATCGTCAATACCCCTGGTGCACTGGGCATTCCAGGAACTTCACTCAAGGCGTACCGCAACGCCGAACGGATGATGGCCGCGGCCTACCCCGGCTGCGGCGTCGGGTGGAACCTGCTGGCCGGTATCGGACGGATCGAGTCGGGGCACGCCAACGGCGGCGCCACCGACGCGCGCGGTACCGCGGTCCGCCCGATCTACGGCCCCGCACTCGACGGCACCCTGCCCGGCAACGAGATCATCGTCCAGAGCGCCCAGGCCGGACGGATCACCTACGCCCGGGCGATGGGCCCGATGCAGTTCCTGCCCGGCACCTGGGCGCGGTACGCCTCCGACGGCGACGGCGACGGCAAGGCCGATGTGCAGAACGTGTTCGACTCGGCGCTGGCCGCCGCCCGCTACCTGTGCAGCGGCGGGCTCAACCTCCGCGAGCAGTCCCAGGTCATGACGGCCATCCTGCGGTACAACAACTCGGTGGCCTACGCCCGCAACGTGCTCGGCTGGGCCGCGGCGTACGCCACCGGCGTCGTCCCCGTCGACCTTCCCGAGATCACCGGATCCATTCCCCCGATCGGTGATTCGCACCTGGACAACCCCGAGGGTCTCGGCCCGGGCCTGCCCACCGACGCCACCGGGCTGCCGGCGGGTGACCCGCTGGCCCTGATCCCGCTGCTCAACCGCAACGAGACCGGTACCCAGAACGTCCCTGGATTCGCTCCGGGACAGGTGCTGGGCCCGCTGCCCGGCCCGGCGCAGGCGATCCCGACACCCACTCCGGCCGCCCCGCCGCGGTGGATTCCGCCGTGGGAGCAACCACCGCGCCAGCCGACATGCGTGGTGTTCTGCCTGGGCGAGCAGACCCCGCCTCCGCCTCCACCGCAGGGTCTGCCGCCGGCGCCTGGTCTGCCGCCGGCCCCGGGCCAGCCTCAGGTCCCGCCACCGGCCCCCGGCCAGCCTCAGGTCCCGGCACCGGCGCCGGGTCCCGCGCCCGCAGGCCCGCCGATCGAGGCGGCCCCTCCGGCTCCGGCTCTTGGCCCCGCGCTCGGCCCGGCCCCGGGTCCCGCCACCGGTCCGGCCTGACGCTGGCCTGAATCCAGACCCGTGCGCCGCCGCCGTAGACTCGGCGGTGATGTCCGAATCTGCCACTGAGCTGCAATCCGCGGTTCGCGCCGCGCTGGCCAAGGTGATCGACCCCGAACTTCGGCGGCCGATCACCGAACTCGGCATGGTCAAGAACATCTCGATCGAAGCCGACCACGCCGTGCACGTCGAGATCTACCTGACCACCGCGGCCTGCCCGAAGAAGAACGAGATCGCCGACCTCGTGAAGGCCGCCGCCACCGACGTTCCCGGCACCGGCGCCGTCAAGGTCAGCTTGGACGTGATGAACGACGAGCAGCGCGCCGAGTTGCGCAAGCTGCTGCGCGGCGATTCCCGCGAACCCGTGATCCCGTTCGCCCAGCCCAACTCCCTGACCCGGGTCTACGCCGTGGCGTCCGGCAAGGGTGGCGTCGGCAAGTCGAGCGTGACGGTCAACCTGGCCGCCGCGATGGCCGCCCGCGGGCTGACCGTCGGGCTCTTGGACGCCGACATCTACGGCCACTCGGTACCGCGGATGATGGGCGTGACCGACCGGCCCACCCAGGTCGACTCGATGATCCTGCCGCCGATCGCCCATGACGTGAAGGTCATCTCGATCGCCATGTTCACCCAGGGCAACACCCCGGTGGTGTGGCGCGGGCCGATGCTGCACCGCGCGCTGCAGCAATTCCTCGCCGACGTGTACTGGGGCGATCTCGATGTACTGCTGCTGGACCTGCCGCCGGGGACCGGCGACATCGCGATCTCGGTGGCCCAATTGATCCCGGGTGCCGAGATCCTGGTGGTGACCACTCCCCAGCTGGCCGCGGCCGAAGTGGCCGAGCGTGCCGGGGCGATCGCCCTGCAGACCCGTCAGCGCATCGCGGGCGTGGTCGAGAACATGTCGGGCCTGTTGATGCCCGACGGCACCGTCATGCAGCTGTTCGGCGAGGGCGGCGGCCGCCAGGTGGCCGACTCACTGACCCGCTCGGTGGGCGCCGAGGTGCCGCTGCTGGGCCAGGTGCCGCTGGACCCGGATCTGGTGGCGGCCGGTGACTCCGGAGTTCCGCTGGTGTTGTCGGCACCCGATTCGCCGGCCGGCGCCGAGTTGCGCAAGATCGCCGAGGGCCTGTCGGCCCGCAAGCGGGGCCTGGCCGGGATGTCGCTGGGCCTGGACCCCACGCGCCGCTAGGGGCTACGACTATGACCCCAGTGCGACGCTGGGGTCGTTGACAGCGCTCCGGCAACAACCCTTGCGTTGATCTCGACGTAAAACCGGGCGCTAGGTGGCGTCCGGATCGAACGTGGTGCCGGCCGACTTGTCCACCGGTTTGACGGTCGGATCCACCGCAGGCTTCTCGGTCGACGGCGTCGACTTGCGGTCGTCGAACGCACCGGTCAGGAACGAATCGTCGCCGTCGAGCAGGTGTTTGGTGAGTGCCGCCCGCGGGGTCATGCCCCGCAGCTTCTGCAGTTCGGCCAGGGGTTCACGCAGATCGTCGAACTCCGGGCCGAGATCCTGGCGCAGCTGGCTGGTGGCCCCGGTGACGTAGTCACGCGCCTGGCGCAGGGCACCGGAGGTCCAGCGGATCGCACCGGGCAGGCGTTCGGGCCCCAAGACCACCAGACCGGCGATCACCAGGACCAGCATCTCCCCCCACCCGATGTTGGCGAACACGACTACTGCGCTTTTTGATCGTCGCCGATCGGCGTCACCATGAAGGTCATGGGCCGACCGTCGCGGAGCACCTCGATCGGGGCTTCCTGCCCGATCTTGAGCTGACGCACCGCGACCACCATCTCATCGGCGTCGGCGACCTTGCGGTCCCCGACCTTGACCACCACGTCGTTCTCCAGGATGCCGGCCTTCTCCGCCGGGCCACCGACGTTGACGTTGCGAACCTGCGCGCCCGAGGCCACGCTGTTGCTCACCGTGACGGCGCTGAGCAGCAAGGTGGGATGCGCGACCTTGCCATCCTTGATCAGCGTCTCGACGACCTGCTTGACCTCGTTGACCGGAATCGCGAAGCCCAGGCCACTGGCGCTGTCGGACAACGACTTTCCGGCCGTGTTGATCCCGATCACCTCACCGGACATGTTGATCAGCGGTCCGCCCGAGTTGCCGTGGTTGATCGAGGCGTCGGTCTGTACGCCGTCGATGACGGTGTCGGTGTCGGAGCCGTCGCCCGACAGCGGCACGGGCCGGTGCAGCGCGCTGATGATGCCGTGGGTGACCGTGCTGCGCAGGCCGAGCGGGGCACCGGCGGCGATGACTTCCTCACCGACCCGCAGCTTCTCGGAGTCGCCCAGCCGGGCCACGGTGAGGTTGTCGACGTTGTCGACCTTGAGCACCGCCAGGTCGGTCTTGGGATCGCGGCCCACGAGGTTGGCCGGGACTTCCTCGCCGTCGTTGAACACCACGGTGATCTGGTAGTCGGCGGGCTTGCCCGCGGCATCGGAGATCACGTGGTTGTTGGTGACGACGTAACCCTTGCCGTCGACCACGACACCGGACCCCTGGGAGCCCTCGGTCTTGCTCTTGGCCTCGATGGTGACCACCGAGTCCTCGACCGCGGAGGCGACCGTCGCGAACCGGCCCGCGTCCGGGGGCGCGAGGTCTCCCGTCTCCAACGTCACCTTCGAGGTGGTGAAGGCCTGCACGGTGCCGGCGGTCTTCTGCCCGACCCAGCCGCCGATGAAGGCGACGAATCCGGCGACCAGGAACAGGATCAGCAGCGACAGCCACGACACCCGACCGCCGAACAGCACCTCGCGGGCGCCAAGCTTGCCGACCGGGGCCGCCACGACGACCGGAGCCGCCGGTGCCTGCGCGGGTGTGCCCAGCGCCGGGATTGCGCCCGGGTCGCGCCAGGGATCGTCGAAATCGTCGTCACCCGCGTTCTTCTCGGCCTCCAGCGCGCCGGCGTCGGTGGGATGGCGCTGCAGCGAGTCGCCGGCGCCCCCGGGGCGGCCGAAGGCCTCGGCCAGCACGGGGTCGGGCGGCTGGTCCTTGGGCGCGTACTCGCCCTGATCGCGGTACTTCTCCGCACCGAGGAACGAGCCGTCGACTCCATCGGGCCGGCCGAACGTGCGCTGCGACAGCTGGTCGACGGGTGGCCGATCGACAGGGCGCGGCTCGAGGCGGCCGCTCTCGTCGGACTGGTCCTGATTGGTCACCGGTTCATCACTCTCTATCGGAGCGCCTGCCCCAGCCGTGGGCCGGCGCCGGTCACTGATCGTTGGTCCAGCCTACCGGCGCTTCCGCCGACTCCGCGTCGGGTCATCAGCAAACTGAGCCTGTTCGCCGAGGTCAGCCGGGGGCTGCGGGCTGTGGTGCGGAATCTGCGACAACAGGCCCAACAGAGAATTCGGGATGGCGATCGGACAGGAGTCCCGCAAGGCCGCGCGGGCCTGACTCTGGGCATCGACGTCGGCGGCGCAATCCGGGCACAGCGACAGATGATGTGCGGCACGCAGATGGGCACTCATCCGCAGCTCGCCGTCGACGAAGGCCGCGATGGCCTCGGTTGACAGGTGCTCGGTCGAGCCGAATTGGCGGGGTGCCCCGACCGGCGCATCGCTCTGCGACGCGAACTGCGCAGGCAACCAGGAAAATGCCCGACGGAACACGTGTCCCGGGTCGACCATCACCCAGCTCCTCTCGCCACGACCAAAAGCCCTGACCCGAATGTAGCGCGACCGGGCGCGCTGAACATCAACCACCGCTAGGCGGATTTGGCGGTTTCGGGCGAGTTCTTCGCCAGATACTCGCGCAACGCCTGGCGACCGCGGTGAATGCGGCTGCGCACGGTACCCAGCTTCACGCCGAGAGTGGCGCCGATCTCCTCGTAGGACAGGCCTTCGATGTCGCACAGGACCACGGCGGCGCGGAACTCGGGAGCCAGCGAGTCCAGGGCGGCCTGGAGATCGGCTCCCAACCGGGAGTCGTGGTAGATCTGCTCGGGGTTCGGGTCGTCGGCGGGCACGCGGTCGTAGTCCTCGGGCAGTGCCTCCATCCGGATACGGCCACGCCGGCGCACCATGTCCAGGAACAGGTTGGTGGTGATGCGGTGCAGCCAGCCCTCGAAGGTTCCCGGCTGGTAGTTCTGCACCGAGCGGAACACCCGGATGAAGGTCTCCTGCGTGAGGTCCTCGGCGTCGTGCTGGTTACCCGAGAGGCGGTAGGCCAGCCGGTACACCCGGTCGGCGTGCTGACGCACCAGCTCGTCCCATGACGGCATCGTGGCCTGGTCGCCGGTGGCGTCGAACACCGCGGTACCGGTCAGTTCGTCGGACGGTTCCACCCATTCGCCCGCGGTGAATTGCTCCAGGTGTGCCATCGACACCGGGGCAGTCTGGGCGGCGGGGTTCGGGGCGACAGCGTTCGCGCTCGTGGGATCCTCCTGATCACAGATTTTGCTCACCTCAACACGGCTGATGACGTCGTTATTCCGGTCGTTGTCCTCGGTGTGCTGGGCAGTGCGCCAGCGGGCGCCGTGTTCCATGCGAGATACCGTTCCTGATCCCGGTGTGGTGGAGATATGAGCAATCTGAACTTTCCCTGAGAATGCCGACGATACGTCCGGTTACCTGGGTGAACCAGCGAATTTCCGGTGGTGATACCCGCCACCCACGGGCGTGTCGCGACAGCCCCCTGTAGGTCTGGCCTACGCTGCGGGCATGGTCAGCTCCAACGCCGGTCGCGCCGAGGCGATCGTCACGCATGCCGAACGGTCGATCTCCGAGGACGAGATCGTCGCGGCAGCTCGCGAGCGGGCCGAAGAACTCGGCGCGGGCGCCGTCACCCCGGCCGTCGGGGCGTTGCTGAGCGTGCTCGCGCGGCTCACCGGGGGGCGGGCGGTCGTCGAGGTCGGCACCGGGGCCGGCGTCAGCGGGTTGTGGCTGCTGTCCGGCATGAGCGACGACGGCGTGCTGACCACGATCGATGTCGAACCCGAACATCAGCGCATCGCCAAGCAGGGGTTCACCGAGGCCGGCGTCGGCCCAGGCCGCACCCGCCTGATCGGCGGGCGTGCCCAGGAGGTACTCACCCGGCTGGCCGACGAGTCCTACGACCTGGTGTTCATCGACGCCGAGCCGATCGATCAGCCGCAGTTCGTGGCCGAGGGGGTACGGCTGCTGCGCCCCGGCGGCGCGATCGTGCTGCACCGGGCCGCACTCGGCGGCCGGGCCGGCGACGCCTCGGCCAACGATGCCGAGGTCAGCGCGGTGCGTGAGGCGGCCCGGCTGATCGCCGAGGACGAGCGGCTCACCCCGGTGCTGATCCCGCTGGGTGACGGCCTGCTGGCCGCCGCGCGCGACTGACGTTTCTCGCCTTTCTCCGGCCTGACCCTCGCCTCGGGGTGGGCCGGATTTTTTTCTTTACGAATTCCTGACGCGGTACCCCCTTGACCGTGTACTGAACGCATGTTTAGCGTATTGAACATGCGTTCAGTCGATGATCGAACAGCGATGGCCCGGATTCGCGATTCAGCGATCGAGCAGTACGGGCAGCACGGATTCAACGTGGGCCTGCGCACCATCGCCGAGGCCGCCGGCGTCAGCGCCGCGCTGGTGATCCACCACTTCGGCTCCAAGGAAGGACTACGCAAAGCGTGCGACGCCTACGTCGCTGAAGTGGTGCGCGAGGCCAAGACCGAGTCCATGCAGAGCAGTGACCCCGCGACCTGGATGGCGCAGATGGCCGAGATCGAGTCATATGCGCCACTGATGGCCTACCTGGTCCGCAGCATGCAGTCCGGCAGCGATCTGGCGAAGACGTTCTGGCGCACCATGGTCGACAACGCCAAGGAGTACCTCGAAGAAGGCGTCCGCTCGGGTGTGCTCAAACCCAGTCGCGACCCGGACGCACGAGCCAAGTACATGGCGATCACGGGTGGCGGGTCATTCCTGCTCTACCTGCAGATGCACGACGACCCGACCGACCTGCGCCGCGTGCTGCGCGACTACGGCGAGGACATGATGCTGCCGGCTCTGGAGGTCTACTCCCAGGGCCTGATGACCGACTCGACCATGTACGAGGCCTTCCTGCACCAACGCGAACAGGGCATCCCGTTCAGCTCGCCGGTCGCGGGCACCGACCGAAAGGAACCGGCATGACGGCGCAGACCTCCTCCGCCCCCATGGCCAATCGATCTGCTGCCGTGGAAATCCGCGGACTGTCAAAGTCTTTCGGTCGAACAAGGGCGCTCGACGGGCTCAACCTGACCGTGTCCCCCGGCGGGATCACCGGATTTCTCGGGCCCAACGGCGCGGGCAAGTCCACCACGATCCGGGTGCTGCTCGGTTTGCTGCGTGCCGACGGCGGCAATGTCCGACTGCTGGGCGGCGACCCGTGGCACGACGCCGTGGCCCTGCACCGCCGGATCGCCTACGTACCCGGCGATGTCACGCTGTGGCCGAATCTGACCGGCATGCAGGCCATCGACTTCCTGTGCCGGCTGCGCGGCAACGGCGTCGACACCCGGCGCCGTGACGAGCTGATCGAACGGTTCGAGCTCGATCCGCACAAGAAGGCCCGCACCTACTCAAAGGGCAACCGGCAGAAGGTCGCCATCGTCGCCGCGTTCAGCTGCCATTCCGAGCTCTATATTCTCGACGAGCCGACCTCAGGCCTGGACCCGTTGATGGAGAAAGCTTTTCAGCAATGCGTTGCCGAGGTGGCCGGCCACGGGGCGGCGGTGCTGCTGTCCAGCCACATCCTGGCCGAGGTGGAGAAACTCTGCGACAGCGTGACGATCATCCGGTCGGGCCGCACGGTGCGCTCCGGCACCCTGGCCGAGTTGCGGCATCTGATGCGCACCAAGGTGATCGCCCGCACCCGCGCCGACGGCCGGGCGCTGCAGAACACCCCGTACGTCCACGATTTCACCGCCCGCGACGGCGTGGTCAGCTTCTCGGTGGACCGCGCCGATCTGGAATTCACCCTGGAGCACCTGACCGATCTGGGCATCCAGGATCTCACCGTCGCGCCGGCATCCTTGGAGGACATGTTCCTGCGCGAGTATCAGGAGGCGGGCCGGTGACCACGGCCACGGCCCCGATCCGGCACCGTGGCCCCGCCCGCAACGGCACGTCCCCGTTCACCGGTACCGCAACGCTGCTGAGGTTGGCATTGCGCCGGGACCGAGTGCGGTTGAGCGTCTGGCTTGCCGTGCTGACCCTGATGATGGTCTACGCGCCCAACGCGATTCGGCTGGCCTATCCCGGGGAGGAACAGCGGCTGTCCCGGGTGAACCTGCTCAAGACGCCGGCCGGGATGATGCTCGGCGGCCCGATGTTCGGCGGCAACGAAACCGATCTCGGCGTGATGATGGCCAACGAGCTGACCCTCACCCTGACCATCGCGACCTCGATCCTGGCGATTCTCACGGTGATTCGTCACACCAGGGCCGAGGAGGAGAACGGCAGTGCCGAACTGGTGCTGTCCTCGGTGGTGGGCCGCTACGCCCGGACCGCTGCAGCCCTGATCCTGGTCGGCGGGCTCAACGCACTGCTGGCGCTCACCATGACCCTGGCGATGTCCTCCACCGGATTCGGGGTGCTCGACACCGCAGGCATGTGCCTGGGCATCACGGGGGTGGCGATGGTGTTCGGGGCGGTCGCCGCCGTCACCGCCCAACTGTGGCGGCAGGCCCGCACCGCGACAGGTGCGGCGATGGCCACCCTGGCCGTGGCCGCGCTCGTACGCGGCGCCGGCGACGTCATCGACAACTCGGGCAGTGCCCTGAGTTGGTTCTCCCCCATCGCCTGGGCCCAGCAGATGCGCCCGTTCGTCGACCTGCGCTGGTGGCCGTTCGGCTTGCTGGTCGTTCTGGCCGTCGCGTTGATGGCACTGGCCGCGGTGCTGGAAAGCCGTCGCCAGTACGACGCAGGCACCATCGCCTCCACGGGCGAGAAGCCCGGCGCCGCCGCGATCACCGGCCCGCTGCGGCTACACCTCGCGCTGCAGCGGGGCCAGACGATCGGATGGTCGGTGGGTCTGTTCGCCGCGGGCCTGGTTTTCGGGTCGATGACAAAATCGCTGCTGGATGCCGCCAAGACCAACGAGGTGATCGGCCGGGTGCTGACCGCGACGGGCAACGACGGCGTCTACACCACCATGACGCAGTTCCTGGCGGCGGCCGCCACCGCCTACGTCGCATCGGCAGTGCTGCGGGTGCGCGCCGACGAGCAGAACGGGCTCGGCGAGCCGGTGCTCGCCGGCGCGGTGTCCCGCCGGCACTGGCTGCTGGGCGCGGTGGGCTGCGCGCTGGCCGGGTCGACGGTCCTGATGTTCTGTGCCGGCCTCGGCAACGGCCTCGGGGCCGGTATGACACTCGGCGAGCCCGCGACGGTCGTCCGCCTCACCCTCGCCGCGCTGGCCTACCTGCCCGCCCTGGCGGTGGTGGCCGCGATCGCCGCACTGGCCGTGGCGCTGCGTGCACCGTGGATCGCCTGGCTCGCCGTGACGTTCGTGATCACCGCGCTGTATCTGGGGGCGCTGCTGCGGCTGCCCCGCTGGCTGATCGACCTGTCACCGGTGGGCCAGACCACCGTGCCGACCGACTTCCCGGCCCTCGCCCTGGTGGTGATGCTCATCGCCGCAACGCTTTTGGCGGCGATCGCGGGCTGGATCTATCGCAACCGCGACGCCGTGTGACCCGGACAGGAGACAAGATGAAACTCGCTCTTCAGACAATCGGATCGGGAGTGCTCGGCCTGGCGTTCTTCGCGGTGGCGCTGTTCTGGCCGGCCGGCACGTTCGACTATTGGCAGGCTTGGGTTTTCATCGCGGTGTTCATGGCCACCACATTGGTTCCCAGCATCTATCTCGCGATCAGAGACCCCGCCGCGCTGCAACGGCGCCTGCGCGGTGGGCCGACCGCCGAAACCCGGCTCGTGCAGAAGATCGTCATCTGGGGCGTCACGCTCTCGGCCTTCGGGGCATTCGTCCTCAGCGCCCTCGATCACCGGTTCGGCTGGTCGAGCGTGCCGACCGCAATGGTCGTCCTCGGTAACGTCCTGGTCGCGGTCGGGCTGGTTCTGGCGCAAGCCGTGGTGTTCCAGAACAGCTTCGCCGGAGCCAGCATTCAGGTGGAGGATGACCAACCGCTCGTCTCGACGGGGCTCTACGGACTGGTGCGGCATCCGATGTACTTCGGCGCGGTGCTGATGATGTTCGGCACTCCGCTGGCGCTCGGTTCGTACTGGGGCCTGCTCGTCTCCATCGCGGCGGTGCCGATTTTCGGCGTGCGGATCGTCGACGAGGAGAAGATGCTGCGCGCCGAGCTCGACGGCTACGACGAGTACATTCAGAAGGTCCGCTACCGCTTGTTGCCGTACATCTGGTGATGGGAGCCGACATGAAGGTCGGTCTACAAGCCCTGGTCTCGGCCGTCGTCGGGTTCGCGGTGTTCGCCGTGCTCGTGTTCGTGCCGGCCGGCACGTTCGACTACTGGCAGGGCTGGGCGTTCATCGCCGTCTTCGCCGTCGTCACGATGGCGCCGAGCATCTATCTGGCGGTGAACGATCCGGCGGCGTTGCGGCGCCGGATGCAGGCCGGACCGACCGCCGAGACCAGACCGGTGCAGAAATTCGCGAGCGCGACGGCTTTCGTGTTGCTCGCGGTCATGATCGTGGCGGCCGCCCTGGATTACCGGCTGGGCTGGTCCTACGTACCCACGGCGGTCTCGGTGCTCGGAGATGCCTTGGTGGCGACCGGACTTGGTATCGCGATGCTCGTGGTCATCCAGAACCGTTACGCGGCCGCCAACGTCAAGGTGGAGACCGGTCAGACGGTGGTGTCCACCGGCCTGTACGGGCTCGTCCGGCATCCGATGTACTTCGGCAACGTGGTCATGATGCTGGGCATCCCGATCGCCCTCGGCTCGTGGTGGGCGCTGCTGCTCGTCCTGCCCGGCATCGCGATGCTGGTGATACGCATCCGCGACGAAGAACTGATGCTCGGCCGGGAACTCGACGGCTACGTGGATTACACCCGGAAGGTCCGCTACCGGTTGTTGCCCTTCGTCTGGTGAGCCACGACCCTGGCGGCGGCTTCGACGGCGGCCGTCCGGCGTGATGCCAGGATGGCCGGATCGTCGGTGACGGCGTCGGGGCTCGGCAGGTGCGCCCAGGCCAGGCCGATGCCGAACAGCACCACGATCAGTTCGGTTGAGTCCCAAGCGGGGTCGACGTGGCCCGCGGCCTGCGCGGCCTCGATGGCGGCGACGGTCTGGGCATGCACGGGGGCGCCGTCGGCCTGCGGTTCGTCGAGGGTGAATCCTTCCAACCGCGCCCAGGTGATCATCCGGAGATGTTCGGGCCGGCGGCAGGCGAGGTCATAGATGTCGCCGACGAAGTCGGGGACCGCGTCCGGACGCAGGCTGACCGACCGGAAGAACTCGGCCCCGTCGGCGACGAACACCTCACGGAACAGGGTCTCCTTGTCCCCGAAGTGGGCGTAGAGGCGCTCCTTGCTGGCATGTGCGGCCCGGGCGATCCGGTCGATCCGCGCCCCGGCGAGTCCGTACCGGGCGAACTCGGCGCGCGCCGCCGCGAGAATCTCGTCGCGCAGTTCCGTCGTGCTTCTCACAGGATCAACTTAACAGACGAACTAGTTCGTTCGGTACGATGGAACCGAGGCGGCACCGGCCCCAACTCGAATCCGACAATCTTCAGGAGTCACGGCGATGTCCGTCACCAAGATCGACGAGATCATGAATCACCCCAGCCACGTCCAAACGCTGCGCCGGGCGGTGGAGGCTGTCGCCGACGGCGTCGACCCACTGGTCAACCTCTACCGGCCCTATGTGGACGGCCTCGAGAACCTGCCCCGCGACGGCCGATTTCTGTTGGTCGGCAACCACACCCAGTTCGGCGCGGAGACCCTGCTGATCCCGTATGTGGTGCGTCGCGAGATCGGGATGCGGGTGCGGCCGCTGACCGACCGGCGATTCGGTGACCTGCCCCGGCCCGTCTCCGATCTCATGGCAGCCTGCGGAGCCGTCGTCGGATCGCCCGAGGGGGCCGGCGAGCTGATGGCCCACGACGAGCCCGTGATGGTGTTTCCCGGCGGTGGCCGCGAGATCGGCAAGTTCAAGGGCGAGCAGTACAAACTGCGGTGGCAGGGCCGATCCGGATTCGCGCGCGTCGCCATCGAACACGGCTATCCCATCGTCCCGGCCGCACTCGTCGGCGGCGACGACGTGTACGTGGGCGTGACGACCCGCGACCACTGGCTGGGCCGGCTCAGCCAGACGATCGGCGAGAAGCTGACCGGACAGCGCGACATGGCCGTACCGCTGATCCGGGGTGTCGGCCCCACGCTGATACCGCGTCCCCAACGCATGTATCTGCGCTTCGCCGAACCGATCGGCACCACGAAGCCGGCCCGCACCGCGGACACCACCTGGGTCGACACCGTCAAGCGACGCACCCAGGAAGCTCTCGAACAGAGCCTCGCCGAACTGCTGGAGCTGCGCCGCGACGACCCGTACCGCGAGCTGAACCCGCTGGCCTGGCGCACCGCGATCCGGCACGGATAACGGCGATCCTCCGGGCCCTGAGAGCGATTCGCCGCATACTGCAGTAATGGAACTGCTGACCGGCTTCGGCCTGGCCACCGCGGCGGGGCTGAACGCCTACATCCCGTTGCTGGCCCTGGGTCTGCTGTCCCGGTTCACCGCGCTCGTGTCGTTGCCGCCGGGGTGGGCTTGGCTGGAGAACGGCTGGGTGATGGCGATCGTCGCGGTGCTGCTGATCGTCGAGGTCGTCGCCGACAAGGTGCCCGCGCTCGATTCCGTCAACGACGCCATCCAGACGTTCGTGCGCCCGACCGCGGGCGGCATCGTCTTCGGGTCGGGCACCGCGTCCCAGACCGCCGCCGTCGCCGACCCGGGCGCGTTCGCCCAGTCCGGCCAATGGATTCCGGTCGCGATCGGTGCCGTCACGGCCCTGGTGGTGTCGTTGACCAAGTCGACGGTGCGTCCTGCGGCCAACGTCGCCACGGCCGGCGTCGCCGCCCCGGTGCTGTCCACGGTCGAGGACGTCACCAGCGTGGGGCTGGTGTTCGTGGCGATCCTGTTGCCGATCCTGGTGCTCGTCGTGTTGCTGGCCCTGGTCTGGGGCGCGTTCCGGCTGTGGCGGTGGCGCAAACGACGGGCCGACTCGAAGGCCGTGCCGCAGCGTGCCGCGGTAGACCCCTGGGAGTGACGCCGGGACGGCGGGTCAGATCCAGACGCCCTTGCCGACGGCCACCACCCCGCCCGCGCTGATCGCGAACCGCTCACGGTCCTTGTCGAGGTCCACGCCCACCATCTCGCCCGGACCCACCACCACGTTCTTGTCGAGGATCGCGTGGCGCACCACGGCGCCGCGGCCGATGCGGACACCCGGCATCAGCACGCTGCCCTCCACGATGGCGCCGTCGTCGATCACCACGTTGGACGACAACACCGAATTGCGTACCGAGGCCGCCGAAATGATGCTGCCGGCGCCCACCACCGACTCCTGCGCCGAACCGCCGTTGACGAATTTGGCCGGGGCCAGGTTCTCGGACTCACCGCGGATCGGCCAGCGCTTGTTGTACAGGTTGAACACCGGGTGGACCGAGACCAGGTCCATGTGCGCGTCGTAGAACGCGTCGAGGGTTCCGACGTCACGCCAGTACCCGTGGTCGCGTTCGGTGGCCCCGGGGACCTCGTTGTTGTTGAAGTCGTAGACCGACGCCATCCCGTCGGACACCAACCGCGGAATGATGTCGCCGCCCATGTCGTGGTCGGAGTGGTCGTCGTCGGCGTCGGCGCGGATCGCGTCGATCAGCACCTTGGTGGTGAAGATGTAGTTGCCCATCGACACGAACGTCTGCTCGGGATCGTCGGGTGTCCCCGGCGGGTCCGCCGGTTTCTCGACGAACTCGCGGATGCGCCCGGAGTCGTCGGCATCGATGCACCCGAACGCGCTGGCCTCCGCACGCGGCACCCGGATACCCGCCACGGTGGCGCCGGCGCCGCTGTCGATGTGGAACCGCAGCATCTGCTCGGGATCCATGCGGTACACGTGGTCCGCGCCGAAGATGATGATGTAGTCCGGATCCTCGTCGTAGATCAGGTTCAGCGACTGATAGATCGCGTCCGCCGAACCGGTGTACCAGCGTGGCCCGAGCCGCTGCTGGGCCGGCACCGGGGTGATGTACTCACCGGCCAGGCCGGACAGCCGCCAGTTCTGGCTGATGTGACGGTCCAGGGAATGCGACTTGTATTGCGTCAGAACGCAGATGCGTAGGTACCGGGCATTCACCAGATTCGACAACACGAAGTCGATCAACCGGTAGGCGCCGCCGAAGGGAACTGCCGGCTTGGCCCGATCCGCCGTCAACGGGTACAGCCGTTTGCCCTCTCCCCCGGCCAGAACGATGCCCAGCACATGTGGCAACTCCCTCATGGCTCCAAACCTATCCGCCAACCAGCAGCGCGGCCAGCCAATGGCAACACAAGTGTCCGGGCGTGTGGCTGTACCCACCACGACCTACTACCGTCTCGGATATGCGGGTGGCCATGATGACTCGGGAATATCCACCCGAGGTGTACGGCGGTGCCGGTGTGCATGTCACCGAACTCGTCGCGCAACTGCGCGAGCTGTGCGAAGTGGACGTCCACTGCATGGGCGCCCCGCGCGACGGCGCCTTCGTCGCACAGCCCGATCCGGCCCTGCGGGGCGCCAACGCGGCGCTGTCGACGTTGTCCGCCGACCTCAACATGGTCAACTCCGCCGAGCAGGCCACGGTGGTGCACTCGCACACCTGGTACGCCGGGATGGCCGGGCACCTCACCGCGCTGCTGTACGGCATCCCGCACGTGCTGACCGCGCATTCGCTGGAACCGCTGCGGCCCTGGAAGGCCGAGCAGCTCGGCGGGGGCTACCGGGTGTCGTCCTGGGTGGAGCGCACCGCGATCGAGGCCGCCGACGCGGTGATCGCGGTGAGCTCGGGGATGCGCGACGACGTGCTGCGCACCTATCCGGCGCTCGACCCCAACCGGGTGCACGTGGTGCGCAACGGCATCGACACCGACGTTTGGTACCCGACACCGCCACCGCCGGCCGACGGCGATTCGGTGCTCGCCGAGCTCGGGGTCGATCTGAGCCGCCCGATCGTGGCCTTCGTCGGACGGATCACGCGGCAGAAGGGGGTGGCACACCTGGTGGCCGCGGCCCACCGGTTCAGCCCCGAGGTGCAACTGGTGTTGTGCGCCGGCGCGCCGGACACCCCCGAGATCGCCGCCGAGGTGTCCGCGGCGGTGGCCGAGCTGGCCCGGGCCCGCACCGGCGTGTTCTGGGTGCGCGAAATGCTGCCGATCAACAAGATCCGCGAAATACTCTCCGCCGCAACAGTTTTCGTGTGCCCGTCAGTCTACGAACCGTTGGGAATCGTGAACCTGGAAGCGATGGCGTGCTCAACGGCCGTGGTCGCCTCCGACGTCGGCGGTATCCCCGAGGTCGTCGCCGACCGGCAGACCGGGCTGCTGGTGCACTACGACGCCAACGACCCACGCTTCTTCGAGCTGCGCCTGGCCGACGCGGTCAACTCACTCGTGGCCGAGCCCGAGACCGCCCGCGCGTACGGCGAGGCCGGGCGCCGACGCTGCATTGCGGAGTTCTCCTGGGCACACATCGCCGAACAGACCCTGGAGATATACCGCAAGGTGTCCACCTGAGCGGACACCTTGCGAGTCGATCAGCTCGTGACGGCCCTGAGCTCGTCGCCGAGAGCAGCAGCCTCATCGGGCGTCAGCTCGACAACCAGGCGACCACCGCCTTCCAGCGGTACTCGCATCACGATTCCTCGCCCCTCTTTGGTTGCTTCCAATGGACCGTCACCGGTCCGGGGCTTCATCGCCGCCATCGAGTGCTCCCTCCAACTGAGCCAACCCGCTTCAGCGGGCCAGGTTGGGGCCGAAGCCGTCCACTCGTTGACGGCACCCGGCGCTGAACTGCAACTGAACTTCCCCTATTGTTCCTTATCCGCGGTGGTGGTTGTGCAAAGACCCATCGGATAACGACCGGAGTCACATTTGGGTGGCCACCGGCACCCAGCAGGACACGACGTGATCGTCGACCATCCCGGTGGCCTGCATCAGCGCATATGCCGTGGTAGGACCCACGAATTTGAATCCACGCCGCTTGAGCTCCTTGGCCATCGCCGTCGACTCCGGCGTAACCGCAGGTACCTGATCCAGGTCAGCGGGCCGCGGACGAGCCTTCGGGGCGAACGACCACAACAACTCGCCGAGGTCGACATCGAGATCGGCCACCGCCCGGGCGTTGGAGATGGTGGCGAGGATCTTGGCCCGGTTGCGCACGATGCCGGCGTCGGCCATCAACCGCTCGACGTCGGCGTCGGTATACCGCGCGACCGCGGCCGCATCGAATCCGTCGAACGCAGCCCGGAAGTTCTCCCGTTTCCGCAGGATGGTCAGCCAGCTCAACCCGCTCTGGAAGGCCTCGAGGCTGATCCGCTCGAACAGCGCGCCAGAATCCCGCAGCGGCCGGCCCCACTCGGTGTCGTGATAGTCGCGGTAGATGGTGTCGCCCGGGCCGTCGACCGCCCAGCCACAGCGGATGCGGCCGTCCTCGGCGGTGCCGCTCATGACTCCTCCGAGGTGCGGAGCTCCCCGGCGGTGGCCGACACCTCCTCGTCGTCCTCGTCGAGGTCATCCGCGATGTCGTCGTCGGGCACGCCGTAGGCCGCGCGCACGGCGGCCAGCTCGCCCCGCACCGAGTCGAGTTCACGGCCAAGACGATCCAGCACCCAGTCCACCTCGCTGGTCTTGTATCCCCGCATGACCTGGGCGAACTTGAGGGCATCCACGTCAGCACCGGTGACGCCCGAGGCGGGCAGCACCGTCGCAGTGGTGCCCCGCGGCAGCGGCGGCAAGGTCTCGCCCCGGCCGAAGATGACGCTGCCCAGGCCGAACAGCACCGTGGCCACCAGAACCAGCACCACGAGGTACAGCAGTATCAGTGTCACGCCCTCGATACTGCCTCACCCGGCTGACACCTGGCGCGACCTGGCCCGCCGGTGGTTACGTGGGTGACAGACCGACAGTTCCCAGGAAAGGTGGATCCCGATGCTTGGCAACAGCACGCCGGCAACAGCAATCCTGCGTACGGCCGGAGCCGCGACTGTGATGGCAGCAGTCGTCGCCTGCGGCGGAGGCGAATCCCCTACGGCGTCCAGCCCGGAACCACAGGACGGGACCACCACCGCGGCGCCGGCCGCTCCCGCACCCACGTCGGTGCAGCCGTCGGCCGGCGACAACTCCGCGCTGCTCGCGGCCGCTGACACCGCCCGCGGCGCCGTACCGGACAGCACCGTCTACGCGATCGACAGCGAGCGCAACGGCACGCAATGGGAGGTCCAGGTCATCACCGCCGACGGCGTCAAGCACGAAGCCGAGATCTCGGCGGATGGCGCCACGATCCTGAACGGCCCGATCGCCAAACCGGACGATCCCGAGGATGTCGCCGAGCACCGCAACCACCTCCAGGCAGCCAAGCTCGACTTCCGCGCGGCGGTCGACGCGGTCACCAAGGCCGTCGACGGCCGGATCACCGAACTCGGCCTCGACGACCGCGACGGCGGCACCGTGGTGTGGGAAGCCGACGTGATCGACTCGTCGAACGCGCTTCACGACGTCAGCATCGACGCGGCCACGGGCGCCGTCGTCGCCAAGAACTAGATCGAACGGCCGCCGCTCAGCGCGGCCGCAACGTCATCATGGGCGGCCGGTCGGCCAGCGACACCGACGACACCCGCGGGGAGAAGTCGTCCCCGTCGGCGAAGAACTGCGTCAGCCCCACCCCGGAATCGGCGATCCCGCAGCGCGACAACAGGGTGGCGATGACCTGGCGGCTCATCGAGGCCAGCTCGGTCAACGGCCGGTTGCGGTGCGCCCGCACCCCCAGGTTCACCTGGGCGATGGCATCCAGACCCAACCGGTCGTAGGTGTCGACCAGCAGGCCGATCTCCACGCCGTAGCCGGGCGCGAACGGCACCGAGGTGAGCAACTCACGGGTGCCCGCGTACTCGCCGCCCAGCGGCTGCAACACGCAGTTCAGCTCGGGCCGCAGCGAGGCCAGCAGTGGGCGTGCCACCAGCTCGGTGACGCGCCCGCCGCCGTTGGCGTCCTCGGCACCGCTGACCTTGAGCGGGCGCCGGTAGAAACCCTTGACCAGGTGCACACCGTCGGCGGTGAGCAGCGGGCCCAGCAACTTCGGGACGAACATCGGGTCGGGATCGATCAGGTCGGAGTCGACGAACGCGATGATGTCGCCGGTGGTGGCCGCCAGCGACCGCCACAGCACCTCGCCCTTGCCGGGCTGGGGTGCGATCTCGGGCAGCGCCGTCTCCCGGCTGATCACCCGGGCTCCGGCGGCGACCGCGCGGATCTCGGTGTCGTCGGTGGAGCCCGAATCGAGCACGATCAACTCGTCGACCAGCCCGCCCAGCAGCGGGGTGATGGTCTCGACGACGGATCCGACGGTCTCTTCTTCGTTCAGGGCAGGCAGCACTACCGAGACCGTGCGACCGGCCTTGGCAGCCTCCAGTTCGGCCACGGTCCACGTCGGCCGGTTCCAACTGTGGTCGGTCAGCCAGCGGTGTCCGACAACGCCATCGTTGACGGTCAGTTCAGGTAGCAGGTCTGTCATGCCAGTCCCCTCACTGTTCGTGCGGGTGCCCGCACTCCCTGGATCGACGCGACCATCTCCAGGACGCGCCGTGTGGGTCCGACTTCGTGTACCCGGAACATGGCGGCTCCATCCGCGGCGGCCAAGGCAGTCGCGGCCAGGGTGCCCTCCAGGCGTTCGGTCAGCTCCACACCCAGAGTCTCCCCGACGAAATCCTTGTTGCTCAGCGCCATCAGGACCGGCCATCCGGTCTTAACAAGATCTTTTACGTGGCGCAACAAACTAAGACCGTGATGAGTGTTTTTGCCGAAATCGTGGGTCGGGTCGATCAGGATCCGGTCGGCGGGCACACCCGTTGCCACGGCGCGTTCGGCAGCGGCGGTCACCTCGGCGATGACGTCGTCGACGACGCCGCGTTCGGTGATCCCGTAGTTGACGCGGAACGGCCGGGTGCGCGGTACCGCGCCCCCGGTGTGCGAGCACACCAGGCCGGCGCCGAATTCGGCCGCGACTTCGGGCAGCGCCGGATCGGCGCCCGCCCAGGTGTCGTTGATCAGGTCGGCCCCGGCCGCGCAGGCCTGTTTGGCCACCGCGGCGCGCCAGGTGTCGACGCTGATCAGTTGATCGGGATAGGTGCTGCGCAGCCATTCGATGAACGGCACGACGCGGGCGATCTCCTCGTCGGCGTCGACCGTGCTGCCCGGACCCGCCTTGACCCCACCGACGTCGATCACGTCGGCGCCCTCGTCGATCACCCGGGCCGCCGCGGATTTGGCGGCGTCGTCGCTGAAGGTGGCGCCGCGGTCGTAGAACGAGTCCGGGGTGCGGTTGACGATGGCCATGATCAGCGCACGGTCAGCCGAGACCGGGCGCCCGCAGAACAGGCCGTTGAACGTCGACAACACGCCTCCATAGTGCCTGGTGCGGCATCCGCGCCAACATTGGCGCCGCATCCGCGCCGTTTTCTACCGGGGGTCGTGGCCCGTGCTGTGGACGACCCAGGTGTAGAAATCGGCGCGGGAGTTGTGCGCCCGTCTACTTGGGCCGCTTCCCGGCCGCCACTTCGTCGGCGTATTCGGGATAGAACGGCACGTACCCCTCGTCCCGGCCGGCCAGCACGTAGAGCGGGTCTGACACGTCCGACCCGTAGCCCTGCTTGCGTAGATCGACCTTCTGGCTCTTGAACGTCGAGGTGTGCGCCAGTTCGGTGACGACCCGGACGAACAGCGGCACGGCGTAGGCCGGCAGGTGACCGTAGAACGCATCGGCGATGGCCTTGCCGTCGAATTCCTGGTCGGCCTTGAGCTGGACGGCGGCCATTCCGGCCCGGCCCCCGGCTCCGGGCACCTCGACACCGAACACCGTGCACTCCTCGATGGCCGGGTTTCCGGCGAGCGCAGCCTCGACCTCGGTGGTGGCCACGTTCTCGCCCTTCCAGCGGAAGGTGTCGCCGAGGCGGTCGGCGAACGCCGCGTGACCCAGGCCCTGCGAGCGCATCAGGTCGCCGGTGTTGAACCAGACGTCGCCGTCCTTGAACGCGTCGCGCACCAGCTTCTTCTCGCTGGCGGCCTTGTCGGTGTAGCCGTCGAACGGCTGCAGCGCGTTGATCTTGGACAGCATGAGGCCCGGCTGGCCACGCTTGACCTTGCGCAGCCGGCCGTCGGCGCCACGCGCGGGTTCGCCGCTGTCCGCGTCGTATTCGACGAACGCGACCGGGCTCGGGCAGATGCCGGTGGACTTCGAGACGTTGAAGACGTTGACGAAGGCGGTGTTGCCTTCGCTGGCGGCGTAGAACTCGCACACCCGCGGGATGCCGAACCGCTGGGTGAACTCGTCCCAGATCGCCGGGCGCAACCCATTGCCGACGATGACGCGGACCTTGTGGGCGCGATCGGTGGGCTTGGGCGGCTGGTTGAGCAGGTATCCGCAGATCTCGCCGATGTAGACGAACGCGGTGGCGCCGTAGCCGATGACGTCGTCCCAGAATCGCGAGGCCGAGAACGACTTGCCCAGGGCCAGGGCCGCACCCGAGTTCAGCGCCGAACCGACGGAGACCGTCAGCGCGTTGTTGTGGTACAGCGGCAGGCAGCAGTACAGGGTGTCGTCGCTGTGCAGCCGCAGCCCGAGGCCGCCGAATCCGGCCAGCGCGCGCAGCCAGCGGTAGTGCGTCATGACGCTGGCCTTGGGCATGCCGGTGGTACCCGAGGTGAAGATGTAGAAGGCCTTGTCCTTGGCCAGTACGGCCGATGCGCTGGCCGGGTTGGTGGTCGGCGCGGTGGCCGCGAGCCGGCGCAGCTCCTCGACCGTGATCAGGCCGTTGGCCTTCGCCTCGCATTCGACGATGGGATCGATCAGGTCGGTCTCGGCGACCACCGCGGTGGCGTCGAGCAACCCGATGCTGTGGGCCAGCACCTTGCCGCGCTGGTGATAGTTCAGCATGCCGGCGACGGCGCCGCACTTGACGATCGCCAGCATCAGCAACACGGCGTCGGGCGAATTGCGCAGCATCACCCCGACGACGTCGCCATGGCCGACGCCCTTGGCGGCCAGGACGGCCGCGTAACGGTTGACGGTCTCGTTGGCCTCGCGGTAGGTGATCCGCTCGTCACCGAACTTGAGGAAAATCCGGTCGGCGTGCTGTGCGGCCCGTTCCTGGAACACCTTGCCGATCGAGGTCTTCGCGCTGGGCCGGGCCATCACACCGGTCAGCACTCCCCGCACGATGACCGGCGCATCCATCAGGAGACCGGGTACCTGGCTGGCGAGGTCGAGTAGGCCGACGCTGCTCCTGGTGCCCGATTTCTGTTCGGTCATGCGGTGTCCCCCTGCGCGTTGTTGTGGGTCACGAGATGGCGCCCGTGTGGGCAACACCTTAAACCGCGCTGGTAACCACCGTTACCGCCGGTACTACGTCATCGGCGCGCAGACGTCGAGCGCGGCGGTGACCTCGTCGACGACCACCAAGCGGTCCAGGGCCTCGCTGCTGACGTAGCCGGAATCGACGAGGCTGCGCAGCCAGTTCAACAATCCGTCATAGTGGCCGAACGGGTCGAGCAGCACCAGTGGCTTCTCGTGCATGCCCAGGTAGCCCGCCGTCCAGGCCTCGAAGAATTCCTCCAAGGTGCCGATGCCGCCCGGCAGCGCGATGAACGCGTCGGAGCGGTCCTCCATCTCCTTCTTGCGTTCCCGCATGGTGTCGGTGACCACCAGTTCTGCGGCGTCGACGTCGGCGAGCTCGCGGTGGACGAGCGCCTTCGGGATGACACCGACCGTGCGCCCGTTGCTCGAGCGCGCCGCCCGGGCGACCGCGCCCATCGCCGAGACGTTGCCGCCGCCGGACACCAGGGTCCATCCGCGCTTGGCGATCGCCACCCCGACCTCACTGGCCAGGGCCAGCAGCTCGGGATGGGTGGGACCCGAGGCGCAATAGACACACACCGCCCACTGACGGTCAGTTTCTCCGGACACGTACACAACGTAAAGGGTGGTGGTGAACCGTCGATGTCCGGTGGGCGATGTCGGTCGGGTGACATCCGTTTGGTGATGGACGGAGCCACCGGCGGCAGGGAGACTGTAGTGAACTCGGAGAGGCGATCCTGTTGACTGACGATGTCGAGCAACCGACACGGTTGAGCCGCGAGTACATCCTGGACACCGCGATCGAGCTGATCGACCGCGACGGCCTGGCCAAGCTGACCATGCGACGCCTGGGCGCCGCGTGTGGTGTCGAGGCGATGGCCCTGTACCGGTATGTGCACAGTCGCGGTGATCTGCTGACCGGGGTCGTCAACCACATCGTGGACCGGCTCTACGCCGATCAGCTCGCCGCACGCCGCCAGGAGGACGGCTGGCAGGACTTCCTGCTGCGCCTGGGGCATGGCGTGCGCCAGATCGCGATCGAACATCCCGAGGTGTTCCCGCTGGTGGCGACCGAGGCGCCGGAAGCCCCGTGGGTGCGGCCGCCGCTGCGCAGCCTGCGCTGGATGGAGACGTTTCTGGAGACGCTGATCTCGTACGGGTTCAGCGATGAAGCGGCGGTGGCCGCGTACCGGACGTACACGACGTTTCTGGTCGGCCAGTTGCTTCTGGAGGTGTCCGCCCGCGGCGTGCAGCTGAGCCCGGACGAGACGGTTCTGGACGACGAGCCGCGGCCCGACACGTCGCTGGCCGACTACCCGAACCTGCTGCGGCTGCAGCCGCTGCTGACCGAAGACCACAGCATCGACGAGTTCGAGGACGCGTTGGAGGCCCTGCTCGACCGCATCGAAACCTGGCTCAACGGTCGTTGACGGGGCACTGACCCGGTCTCGTTTACAACGTAAACGGACCGGGTTATGCTCGGTTGCACCGTGGAATCGAACCAGCAAGATCACGAGCTGCACTGGACGGCTCGCAACACCCCCGAGGGCCGCATCGTGCAGGCCTTCGGACAGGTCGATGCCCACAACGAAGCCGGCTGGCAACGCATGCTCGCCGAATCGGTCGCCGCCACCCCGCCCGCGTCGGTCCTCGTCGTCGACTGCGGAGCGCTGGATTTCATGAGCTGCGGGGCGTTGGTGGCCCTGGCCAAGCAGTCCGTCGACTGCCGCCAGCAAGGCATCACGGTGCGGTTGGCCATCGGCCTTCGCAGCATCCGGCGGATCATCGCCGAATGCGGGCTGGACGACGCGATCTCGGCATACCCGGACCTCGATTCCGCATTGGGCGGCTCCAACCCGCCATAGGATTCGGTGGATGGCTGTCGACTGGGTGATCGCACCGCGTGACCGCGTGCTCGACGGCCTGGAGGCGGGCCTGCACGACCGGTGCGGCGCCGCGATACTCGGCCCCGCCGGCGTCGGCAAGACCACGCTGGCCCGCACCGCGGCCGACTACCTGGCCTCCGATTTCCGTCGGGTCGTGTGGATCACCGGCACCGAATCCGCTGCGGCGGTGCCCTTTGCGGCGGTGGCCCATCTGATCGACATTCCCGCGGGCAGGACCGCCGATGTGCTGCGGGTCGCGCGCGACGCGCTCGGATGCGGCCTGTTGCTGGTCGTCGATGACGCGCATCTGCTCGACCGGTTGTCGGCCGCCCTGGTCCACCAACTCGCCGTGAGCGGTGCGGCCAAGCTCATCGTCACCGCATCCCCCGAGGCACCCGACTACGTCGCGGCGCTGTGGGAGGACGGGCTGACGAACCGGGTGGAGATGTCACCGCCGGGCCACGACGATGCCCGACTGGCCGACCAGGTGACGACGTTCCTGGCCGACCTGCCCGACGACGCCGTCGCGGTACTGCGGCAACTGGCGGTCCACGATCCACTGCCCCGGTCCGACCTCGTGGCGTTGACCGGCTCCGGTGCCGTCGACTCCGCGCAGCGGTGTGGCGTGGTGCGCGTCGAGGGCGACGAGGTGCGTTGCGTACATCCGCTGTTTCTGAGCGCCGAGCGGGCCGCCGTCGGCGGGCCAGGTCTGCGCCGGCTGCGCAACGCGCTGGTCGAACGGCTGGCGGCGGCGCCGCGCCCCGGTGTCGTGGACCGGTTGCGGATCGCGGTGCTGGCCCTCGACAGCGACGTGCCCCTGTCCGCGGACGAGGGTGTCGACGCGGCTGCCGAGGCACTGCGACTGGGCGACCTCGAATTGAGTGAGCGGCTGGCCCGTGCCGCGACCGCTTCGGGCTCCGAGTCTGGTTCGGAATTCAGGGGACGGCTCACCCTGGCCTACGCGTTGGCGTGGCAGGGGCGCGGCCGCGAGGCCGACGCCGTGCTGGCCCAGATCGACCCGGCCGGTTTGGCCGAGGACCAGTTGATGGCGTGGGCGTTGCCGCAGGCGGCGAATCAGTTCTGGATGTTGTCCGAGCCCGAGCGGGCCACCGCGTTTCTGCGTGCCACCCGCCGCCGGGTGTCGACGCCTGCGGCGCAGACCACGCTTGACGCGCTCGCGGCGACCTTCGCGATGAATGCCGGTGCGCCCCAACGAGCTCTGGGTCTCGCACAGGAGGTTCTGGCCTCCCCCGCAGCCGATGACACAGCGATCGGCTGGGCGGGATCGACAGCCGCGCTGAGTTGCGCACGGGTCGGCCGGTTCGACTGGGTCGAGGCGATGGCCCAGCGCGCGCTTGCCGCCGGGCACCCCGGGCTGCTGCGGTTCACCAGCGGCTTCGGCCAGACCACGGCGCTGATGATGACGGGCGAACTCGACAGGGCTCAGGACCTGTCCCGGACCATCACCGATTTCACCCAGCTGCTACAGCCGGGCCGGGCCATCGGTGAGGTGCTGATGGCCGATGTGCTGCTGGTCGGCGGTCAAATCGATGAGGCGATTGCCTTGTTGCGCAAGGCAACTGCCGCATTGGCGCCGACCGGATATTCGTGGGGCCCGCTGGCCTGGATGTTGTTGGCGCAGGCGCTGGGTCAACGCGGGATGCCAGTGGAGGCGGGAAAGGCGCTGTCCCGCGCGGAATCCCGCCATGGCTTGAAGTCGATGCTGTTCGCGCCCGAGTTGGCCCTGGCCCGGGCCTGGACCTGCTCCGCCCGCGGCGATTCCGTGGGCGCGGTGACCGCGGCGCGCGACGCCGCCAAGAGTGCCGAGCGTGGCGGGCAATCCGCGGTGATGCTGCGGGCCCTGCACGATGGCGTGCGTCTGGGTGACGTCCGCGCCGTCGACGGGCTGGCGAGGGTCGATCTGGATTGCGTGTTCGCACGCGTGACGTCGGACCACGCTCGCGCTCTGGCCGGGGCGGACCCCGCAGCGCTGCAGGCCGTCTCGGCGCGGTATCGCGAGCTCGGGATGCTCGCTGCGGCCGATACCGCCGGCCGTCAGTTGTCACTGCTCGGCACCTAACCGCGCGAACGTAGAATGCGCGGTTAGACCGCACGATCTCCAGGGGGCCCGATGAACCAGTTCATCGCCGACACCGGCGCGTTGAACGGCTGGCAGGGGGTTTTCGACGGGGTCAGCAGTGAAGTCAGCAGCCTCAAGGATTCCTTCGCCGGCCCGTCGAACCTGTCCGCCAGCCACGGCGCCATCGGATACCCGATGCAGAACGCGTTCGACGGCGTTTCGGCGGCGCGTGACGGTGCCCTCGGTGCCACCCAGGTGGCCGCCGGCAAGATGGCCGAACTGCTCGGTCAGGCGTCGCAGGCCTATGCGCGCGGCGACGTCGCCGCAGCGGAGCAACTCAGGGCCCAGGCAGACCAGCTCGAAGGCGCCGGCTCACCGACGGCAGCCCCTGGTGGGGCCGATGCGGCGAGCGCGGCCAGTGGCGGGGCCGGCCAGATGGTGGGCCAGCTCGGCCAGCTGGCCGGGCAGATGGCGCAGTCGATCACCCAGCCCCTCCAAGGACTGACGCAAGCCATGACGCAGGTGCCACAGCAGGTCATGCAGGGCGTGCAGGGCATCGTGGAATCCGCGACGCAGGCGGCCGGCGGAGGAGCCGACACCGCGGCCGACGCTGTCGGGGCCGGGGCTGAGCAGGTCACCAAAGCCGGCGAGCATCAAGGTCCCGCGGACGGTCGTGATGATCCGCGCGATACCGAGAAGCCCGAGGACGACCGGGAGCGTGCGGCCGAGGACGGTGCGGACGCGGAGCAACTCGGCAACCGAGCCTCGGCCGAGGTGGCCCCGGAGGACCACTTCGGCATCGGCCCCGTGCCGACCCAGGTTCACAACATCAACCCGAGGCGGCAGTAGCGCTCAGCTCCCCGCCGTCGAGCCGCAGCCAGCGGTCGATGCCGATCGCCTGCAGGAACCGTTCGTCGTGGCTGACCACCACGAAAGCTCCCCGGTAGGCGTTGAGGGCGGATTCCAGTTGTCCCACGCTGACCAGGTCGAGGTTGTTGGTGGGTTCGTCCAGAAGCAGCAGCTGGGGAGCGGGTTCGGCGTAGAGCACGCACGCCAGCGTCGCGCGTAGCCGCTCGCCCCCGGACAACGCCGCCACCGGCAGGTGGATCCGGTCCCCGCGAAACAGGAACTGCGCCAACAGATGCATGCGCCGGGTGTGCGACAGGCTGGGTGCCGCGGCGGCCAGGCTCTCGGCCACCGTCCGGGCCTCATCGAGCAGGTCGAGCCGTTGCGACAACGAGGCGATGCGCCCGTCGACCCGCTGGACCGTCCCTGCCTCGGGTTCCAGTGTGCCGTCGATGATCCGCAGCAGCGTCGACTTGCCCGCCCCGTTCGGACCGGTCAGGGCGATCCGCTCGGGCCCGCGGATGGAGAGGTCGATCCCGTTGTCGGCGAACAGTTTCCGTCCACCGCGACTGACCTGCAAGCCTTCTCCGGTGAACACCGTGCGCCCGGCGGGCACCACGGTGTCGGGGAGGTCCAGCGCAATCACCTTGTCATCGCGCAAGGCTCGTTCGGCTTCGTCGAGCTTCGTGCGTGCATCGTCGACCCGGCGGGCGTGCACATCGTCGGCGCGGGCCGCCGATTCCTGCGCATCGCGTTTGAGCTTGCCCGCCACAATCTTCGGCAGGCCCGCGTCCTTCAGGTTTCGGGCCGCGGTGGCCGAACGGCGAGCCGCCCGTTCCCGGGCCTCCTGCATCTGCCGCTTCTCGCGCTTGAGCTGCTGTTCGGCATTGCGGATGTTGCCCTCGGCGACCTTCTGACCCGCCTCGACGGTCTCCTGATACGCCGTGAAATTGCCCCCGTAGAAGATCATTTCGCCGCGGTACAGCTCGGCGATCTGATCCATCCGGTCCAGCAGCACCCGGTCATGGCTGACCACCAGCAGGCACCCGGAGTAGTTGTCCAGCGCGTCGTACAGGCGGTGCCGGGCAGCGTTGTCCAGGTTGTTGGTGGGCTCGTCGAGCAGCAGCACGCTCGGGCGCTTGAGCAGTTGGCCGGCCAACCCGAGCGACACCACCTCTCCGCCGGACAGGGTGCCGAGCCGACGGTCCAGCGCCAGGTCCCCGAGACCGAGCCGGTCCAGCTGGGCGCGGGAGCGCTCCTCGATATCCCAGTCATCGCCGATCGTGGTGAACACCTCCTCGCCGGCGTCACCGTCGGCCAGGGCCGCCAGCGCGTCGAGCACCGGAGCGATGCCCAGCACCGCGGCGACGGTGAGATCGGCGGTGAACGGCAAGGTTTGGGGCAGGTAGCCGACGCTGCCGTCGACCGTCACCGAGCCTGCCGAGGGTCGGTACTCGCCGGCGATCAGTTTGAGCAGCGTGCTCTTCCCGGCGCCATTGGGCGCGACCAGCCCGGTCCGGCCGGGGCCGACGGAGAACGACAGGTCTGAGAACAGCTCGACGTCATCGGGCCAGGCGAACGACAAATGGGAACAGACAATAGACATGCTGGGGACTCCAAGGTGATGCGGGCAGCAGGCACCGCAAAAGGAACAGGATGACGAATCGGCTCTCGGGGATCACCCGGAGATGTCGTCAGCTCCCAGCATGTTCTCGGCCCACCTCGGTTGACAGCAGATGCGTTACCCATAGTACGCACGGGTGCAACCGATTTACGGTTCAGAACGTCTGGCGTAGCCGATCCAATTGGCGCCGTTCACGTTTCGTCGGGCGACCGGCACCCCGATCGCGGACGGGCACGGCCGCAACCATCTCCTTGGGCGGCGGTGGCGGACTGCGGTCGATCAGGCACTCCGATGCGATCGCGGCACCGACGCGCTTGGCGATCGGCCGGATCACCTCCACGATGCGTTCGCGCCC